>NZ_JAUSYF010000001.1:0-4634173 GCF_030816735.1 Arthrobacter sp. B2I5
CGGGTAAGTTTGGAAAGTTGCTCCGGAGCGATCCTGAACGGAATGTTTGGGTGGTGCCGGGTGTGTCTGTTGTTTGAGAACTCAATAGTGTGCCAAGTTTGTTGATACCGATTTTTTATAAATTGGTTGAATTTGCCAAGCCGTGCCGCCCCTGTGGTGTGGTTTGGTGTTTTTAGCTGGTTTCAAATTTTGTGCAGCCGTTTCCGCCGTTATTTCCGGTGGTTGTGGTTGTGTCTGTTTTACTTCAACGGAGAGTTTGATCCTGGCTCAGGATGAACGCTGGCGGCGTGCTTAACACATGCAAGTCGAACGATGAAGGGAGCTTGCTCCTGGATTAGTGGCGAACGGGTGAGTAACACGTGAGTAACCTGCCCTTGACTCTGGGATAAGCCTGGGAAACTGGGTCTAATACCGGATATGACCGACTATCGCATGGTGGTTGGTGGAAAGCTTTTGTGGTTTTGGATGGACTCGCGGCCTATCAGCTTGTTGGTGGGGTAATGGCCTACCAAGGCGACGACGGGTAGCCGGCCTGAGAGGGTGACCGGCCACACTGGGACTGAGACACGGCCCAGACTCCTACGGGAGGCAGCAGTGGGGAATATTGCACAATGGGCGCAAGCCTGATGCAGCGACGCCGCGTGAGGGATGACGGCCTTCGGGTTGTAAACCTCTTTCAGTAGGGAAGAAGCGTAAGTGACGGTACCTGCAGAAGAAGCGCCGGCTAACTACGTGCCAGCAGCCGCGGTAATACGTAGGGCGCAAGCGTTATCCGGAATTATTGGGCGTAAAGAGCTCGTAGGCGGTTTGTCGCGTCTGCCGTGAAAGTCCGGGGCTCAACTCCGGATCTGCGGTGGGTACGGGCAGACTAGAGTGATGTAGGGGAGACTGGAATTCCTGGTGTAGCGGTGAAATGCGCAGATATCAGGAGGAACACCGATGGCGAAGGCAGGTCTCTGGGCATTAACTGACGCTGAGGAGCGAAAGCATGGGGAGCGAACAGGATTAGATACCCTGGTAGTCCATGCCGTAAACGTTGGGCACTAGGTGTGGGGGACATTCCACGTTTTCCGCGCCGTAGCTAACGCATTAAGTGCCCCGCCTGGGGAGTACGGCCGCAAGGCTAAAACTCAAAGGAATTGACGGGGGCCCGCACAAGCGGCGGAGCATGCGGATTAATTCGATGCAACGCGAAGAACCTTACCAAGGCTTGACATGAACCGGACCGCCGCAGAAATGTGGTTTCCCCTTTGGGGCTGGTTTACAGGTGGTGCATGGTTGTCGTCAGCTCGTGTCGTGAGATGTTGGGTTAAGTCCCGCAACGAGCGCAACCCTCGTTCTATGTTGCCAGCACGTGATGGTGGGGACTCATAGGAGACTGCCGGGGTCAACTCGGAGGAAGGTGGGGACGACGTCAAATCATCATGCCCCTTATGTCTTGGGCTTCACGCATGCTACAATGGCCGGTACAAAGGGTTGCGATACTGTGAGGTGGAGCTAATCCCAAAAAGCCGGTCTCAGTTCGGATTGGGGTCTGCAACTCGACCCCATGAAGTCGGAGTCGCTAGTAATCGCAGATCAGCAACGCTGCGGTGAATACGTTCCCGGGCCTTGTACACACCGCCCGTCAAGTCACGAAAGTTGGTAACACCCGAAGCCGGTGGCCTAACCCCTTGTGGGAGGGAGCTGTCGAAGGTGGGACTGGCGATTGGGACTAAGTCGTAACAAGGTAGCCGTACCGGAAGGTGCGGCTGGATCACCTCCTTTCTAAGGAGCACCTACAAACACCCTGCCTCATGTATGTGAGTGTGGTGGGTTTGTCAGGAAGCAAAGCCCGTTGCGCAGACGCAAGTTCTGCGGCGGGTGCTCATGGGTGGAATATCAGCAAATAGCGGCCGCGTTGTTTCCTTCTTGTCCTAGTACGGACCAGTGATGGTTCTGGAACGGTGGGTGGGGTGCGGGGTGGTTTAGTGTTTGGCACACTGTTGGGTCCTGAGGCAACAGGACCACGGGGTTTCCCGTGGGTTTGTTTGTTTCTGGTTTCCCTGCCATGACGCCTCCACGCATGCTGGCTCCCTTTTTTGGGGGTTGTGTGTGGGGTGTGTGGTGTGGGGTTGTTGTTTGAGAACTACATAGTGGACGCGAGCATCTTGTATAAGAAGCAATTTCCAAGATAAATGAACCTGGATCTGGCTGCGTTGTTGATGCCTCTTTGTGGGGTGTTGGGAGCGTGGTTGGTTTTCGTGGTTCTCTCGAAATTAGTTTTTGATCTTTGTGGTCAAGTTTTTAAGAGCACACGGTGGATGCCTTGGCATTAGGAGCCGAAGAAGGACGTAGGAATCTGCGATAAGCCTGGGGGAGTCGATAACCGGACTGTGATCCCAGGGTGTCCGAATGGGGAAACCCCGCTGAGCGCGCGAGTGACTTGGTGACCCGTACCTGAACACATAGGGTGCGTGGGGGGAACGCGGGGAAGTGAAACATCTCAGTACCCGCAGGAAGAGAAAACAATAGTGATTCCGTTAGTAGTGGCGAGCGAACGCGGATCAGGCTAAACCGTTCCATGTGTGATAGCCGGCGGGCGTTGCATGGTCGGGGTTGTGGGACTTTCCATACCAGTTCTGCCGGGCTGGTGGGGTGTGATGTGCGCGCATAGGTGAACGGTTTTGAAAGGCCGGCCAGAGAGGGTGTTAGTCCCGTAACCGTAATGTGTTTGTACCGCCTGTGAGAGTATCCCAAGTAGTACGGGGCCCGAGAAATCCCGTGCGAATCTGTCAGGACCACCTGATAAGCCTAAATACTCCCTAATGACCGATAGCGGACCAGTACCGTGAGGGAAAGGTGAAAAGTACCCCGGGAGGGGAGTGAAACAGTACCTGAAACCGTGTGCTTACAATCCGTCGGAGCCAGTCTGATTCTGGTGACGGCGTGCCTTTTGAAGAATGAGCCTGCGAGTTAGTGTTACGTCGCGAGGTTAACCCGTGTGGGGCAGCCGTAGCGAAAGCGAGTCTGAATAGGGCGTTGCAGTGGCGTGATCTAGACCCGAAGCGAAGTGATCTACCCATGGCCAGGTTGAAGCGACGGTAAGACGTCGTGGAGGACCGAACCCACTTCAGTTGAAAATGGAGGGGATGAGCTGTGGGTAGGGGTGAAAGGCCAATCAAACTTCGTGATAGCTGGTTCTCCCCGAAATGCATTTAGGTGCAGCGTTGCGTGTTTCTTGCTGGAGGTAGAGCTACTGGATGGCTAATGGGCCCTACAAGGTTACTGACGTCAGCCAAACTCCGAATGCCGGTAAGTGAGAGCGCAGCAGTGAGACTGTGGGGGATAAGCTTCATAGTCGAGAGGGAAACAGCCCAGACCACCAACTAAGGCCCCTAAGCGTGTGCTAAGTGGGAAAGGATGTGGAGTTGCCCAGACAACCAGGAGGTTGGCTTAGAAGCAGCCACCCTTAAAAGAGTGCGTAATAGCTCACTGGTCAAGTGATTCCGCGCCGACAATGTAGCGGGGCTCAAGTACACCGCCGAAGTTGTGGCATTCACATTTTAGCTAAGCCCTTGTGGTTCAGGCGTGTGGATGGGTAGGGGAGCGTCGTGTGGGCGGTGAAGTCGCGGTGTAAACCAGCGGTGGAGCCTACACGAGTGAGAATGCAGGCATGAGTAGCGAAAGACGGGTGAGAAACCCGTCCGCCGAATGATCAAGGGTTCCAGGGTCAAGCTAATCTGCCCTGGGTAAGTCGGGACCTAAGGCGAGGCCGACAGGCGTAGTCGATGGACAACGGGTTGATATTCCCGTACCGGCGAAAAACCGCCCATGCTGAGCGGGGGATACTAACTGCCCGATACCTGCCCGATCACCCTTGTGGTGTGAGGGTTTTGGTGGAGCGCAGGACCTGATCCCGGGAGGCAAGCGTATTAACAGGTGTGACGCAGGAAGGTAGCCGAGCCGGGCGATGGTTGTCCCGGTCTAAGGATGTAGGGCGAGTGGTAGGCAAATCCGCCACTCACGAAGCCTGAGATCTGATGGGACCCCCTTTTGGGGGGATTTGGTGATCCTATGCTGCCGAGAAAAGCATCGACGCGAGGTTTTAGCCGCCCGTACCCCAAACCGACACAGGTGATCAGGTAGAGAATACCAAGGCGATCGAGAGAATTATGGTTAAGGAACTCGGCAAAATGCCCCCGTAACTTCGGGAGAAGGGGGGCCCCAACCTTGAAAGAACCTTGCGTTCTGGAGGGGATCGGGGCCGCAGAGACCAGGGGGAAGCGACTGTTTACTAAAAACACAGGTCCGTGCGAAGTCGCAAGACGATGTATACGGACTGACTCCTGCCCGGTGCTGGAAGGTTAAGAGGACCGGTTAGCCGCAAGGCGAAGCTGAGAATTTAAGCCCCAGTAAACGGCGGTGGTAACTATAACCATCCTAAGGTAGCGAAATTCCTTGTCGGGTAAGTTCCGACCTGCACGAATGGAGTAACGACTTCCCCGCTGTCTCAACCATAAACTCGGCGAAATTGCAGTACGAGTAAAGATGCTCGTTACGCGCAGCAGGACGGAAAGACCCCGAGACCTTTACTATAGTTTGGTATTGGTGTTCGGAGTGGCTTGTGTAGGATAGGTGGGAGACGTTGAAGCCCGGACGCCAGTTCGGGTGGAGTCATCGTTGAAATACCACTCTGGTCACTTTGGACATCTAACTTCGGCCCGTAATCCGGGTCAGGGACAGTGCCTGATGGGTAGTTTAACTGGGGCGGTTGCCTCCTAAAAAGTAACGGAGGCGCCCAAAGGTTCCCTCAGCCTGGTTGGCAATCAGGTGTCGAGTGTAAGTGCACAAGGGAGCTTGACTGTGAGAGAGACATCTCGAGCAGGGACGAAAGTCGGGACTAGTGATCCGGCGGTACATTGTGGAATGGCCGTCGCTCAACGGATAAAAGGTACCTCGGGGATAACAGGCTGATCTTGCCCAAGAGTCCATATCGACGGCATGGTTTGGCACCTCGATGTCGGCTCGTCGCATCCTGGGGCTGGAGTAGGTCCCAAGGGTTGGGCTGTTCGCCCATTAAAGCGGTACGCGAGCTGGGTTTAGAACGTCGTGAGACAGTTCGGTCCCTATCCGCTGCGCGCGCAGGAAATTTGAGAAGGGCTGTCCTTAGTACGAGAGGACCGGGACGGACGAACCTCTGGTGTGTCAGTTGTACTGCCAAGTGCACCGCTGATTAGCTACGTTCGGATGGGATAACCGCTGAAAGCATCTAAGCGGGAAGCTCGCTTCAAGATGAGATTTCCATACACATTTATGTGTGAGAGGCCCCCAGCCAGACCACTGGGTTGATAGGCCGGATGTGGAAGCGAGGACTAACGACTCGTGAAGCTGACCGGTACTAATAGGCCAACAACTTACACCACACAGATACATACACACTCTGCTTGCGTCCACTATGTGGTTCCCAACCAACAACCCCCAACACCAGGGTTTTGGCAGGAACCAACACAATTGAATAACAACACCACAATGTTGTAACCACACAGTTTTCCCACACCCACCAAGGTGTGCGGACAAAGGGTTACGGCGGTCATAGCGTGGGGGAAACGCCCGGTCCCATTCCGAACCCGGAAGCTAAGACCCACAGCGCCGATGGTACTGCACCCGGGAGGGTGTGGGAGAGTAGGTCACCGCCGGACAACCATTAGGTCGAGGCCCCAACCAGCACATGGTTGGGGCCTCCCACATTTAACAAAGCACCCGGATTTAACACCGCCTAGACTTACGGTTTATGACCCCCCTTACCCCGAGCGCCAGGGGCCGGCGTGCCACTATCCTGGACGTTGCGGCCGCAGCAGGCGTGTCACGCCAGACCGTTACCCGGGCCATGAATGACATGGCAGGCATCAGCGCCGGGACACGGGAACGGGTCCAGAAACTCGCTGCTGAGATGGGCTACAGCCCCAGCCGCTTCGCGAAAGGCCTTGTCCAGGGTGCGCGGATCTCCGTGGGCCTCGCCATCCCGGACCTCACCAACCCTTACTTCCCCGCCTTCGCGTCGAGTGTGGTGGAGGCTGCCACGGAGCGGGGCTGGAATGTGGTGGTGGATGACTACGGGCATGGAACCGGCAGCGCGGCGGACGCTGCCGCCCGGCTTGCGCCCCAGGTTGATGCATTGATCGGATACCTTGTGCCCCATCCGGACGAGGCGCAGGCACTGATGGGCCGGCGCCCCGTCGTCGCCCTTGACTCGCCGGACGCGGATACCGCCGGCGGGATCTCCTTTGACTACCACCACGCAGCCCGGCTCGCCCTCAGCCATCTTGTTTCCCGTGGGTGCCGGAGCATTGTCTTCCTGGACTCGGACCAGGGCGGTCCGTCCGGCAGCCGGAGCGCGGCTGCAGCTGCCGTAGCGGCCGAGACAAGCATCCACCTTGCCCGCTTCCAGGCGCACCCATCCGCCGCGGGGGCAAAGTCGGCAGTGGCCCTCCTCATCGCGGGGGATGAACATCCTGACGGCATTCTGGCCTTCAACGACCTGATGGCAGCCGGCGCGTTGAAGGCACTACAGGAGTCAGGCAGATCCGTCCCTGGCGACTGTGCCGTCATCGGCATGGACGGGATTCCCCTCGGAGAACTGGTTACGCCTGAGTTGACCACCCTCTCCCTGGACCTGCGCGCAGTGGGCCGCGCCGCCGTCGGCCTCCTGGATGGTTTGCTCACGGGCGCCATCCCGGACCGCAGTCCCGAGGCCCATCTGACCCTGCGGCATCAGCTGATCCTTAGGCAATCAGCCTGACCCCTACCCAAATCGTGAGTAAGCGCATAGGCTTTTGCCCTGGTACGTGAACGTTCACGCACCGCCTCAACAAATTCTCCCCGCTAGGAAAATCCATGCCAGGCCACACCCCCGCCGCAACCCGCGGCCCCCTGTCCGCCCCGACAGCCGCAAGCTCCTCCCGCAGCCTCGATCTTGCCGCGGCCGATGTCGCTGAGTTGGCCTCCCTGGGACCCGGCCGGGGAGCACTTCCGGCGCGGGCTTACCTGGAGTCGGATGCACCCCGGCTCTCACTCAACGGGGAATGGCGGTTCCGCCTGAGCCCGGGAATCCGGACGGCCCCCAATGACGGATGGCAGGACGGAAGGGACCTCTCCGGCTTCACCCCCTTGCCCGTCCCGTCCAGCTGGAACATGCACGGGCACGGCTCGCCTGCCTACACCAACGTCCAGTTCCCCTTTGCGGTGGAACCGCCCCATGCGCCGGACGCCAACCCCATCGGTGACCACCTGGTGACCTTCGACGCCGGCCCCGAGTTCGTTCCGCGGGCCCTGCTGCGCTTCGATGGAATCGACTCGGCCGGGACCGTGTGGCTGAACGGAGTGGAGCTCGGGACCACCCGCGGGAGCCGGCTGGCCCACGAATTCGACGTCTCCGGCATCCTGGTGGAAGGAGCCAATACACTGGCCGTGCGGGTGGCCCAGTTCTCTGCTGCGAGCTACGTGGAGGACCAGGACATGTGGTGGCTGCCGGGCATCTTCCGGGACGTCACCCTGCAGGCCCGGCCGCAGGACGGCATCGATGATGTCTTCGTCCACGCCGGCTATGACCCGGGAACGGGCGAAGGCACACTCCGTGTGGAGGTGAGCCGGGCGGGGAAGGCGATTGACGCCGTCGTGCGCGTTCCGGAACTTGGCCTCGAACTGCCTGCGGGCATGGAACACCATATCTCCGCCGTGGAGCCATGGTCTGCCGAGATCCCGCGACTCTACAACGCAACGGTGAGCACCCTTGGTGAGTCTGTTGCCCTGCAGCTGGGTTTCCGCAGCATTGTCATCGAGGACGCCCAGTTCAAGGTCAACGGCCGCCGGATCCTGCTCCGGGGAGTGAACCGACACGAGCACCATCCCAGGCTGGGCCGTGTGGTGCCGCGGGACGTGGTGGAGGCGGAGCTGCGCCTGATGAAGCAGCACAACATCAATGCCATCCGGACCTCCCACTACCCGCCGCACCCGGAATTCCTGGCACTGGCAGACCAGCTCGGCTTTTACGTGGTCCTTGAATGCGACCTCGAGACGCATGGCTTCCACAGCGCCGGCTGGGCACAGAACCCCAGCGATGATCCGCAGTGGCAGGAGGCCCTGCTGGACCGGATGCGGCGCACCGTTGAGCGCGACAAGAACCATCCTTCGGTGATCATGTGGTCCCTGGGCAATGAGGCGGGCACCGGCCGGAACCTTGCGGCGATGTCGCGCTGGACCAAGGACCGCGACCCCTCCCGCCCCATCCACTATGAGGGCGACTGGTCCTCACCGGACGTGGATGTCTACTCCCGGATGTATGCCAGCCAGGCCGAGACGGCACTCATCGGGCAGGGCATCGAGCCACCGCTCGAGGACGCGGAACTGGATGCGCGGCGCCGTGCCATGCCGTTCGTGCTGTGCGAATACGTCCACGCGATGGGAAACGGGCCGGGCGGCATGAGCGAATACCAGGTCCTCTTCGAGAAGTATCCGCGGCTGATGGGCGGCTTCGTCTGGGAGTGGCTGGAGCACGGGATCCTTGTTCCCTCGCCCGGCGGCGGCGAGCACTTCGCCTACGGCGGGGACTTTGGCGAGGAAGTGCACGACGGCAACTTCGTCACGGACGGGCTGGTGGACGCCAACCGGAAACCCCGCCCCGGCCTGCTGGATTTCAAGAAGGTGATTGAGCCGCTGCACATCGACGTTTCGGCGAAATGGGACAGTTTCATCGTGGGGAACGGGCAGGACTTCGCGGATACCTCTGCCTACCGCTTTCAGTACAAGGTGGAGGACGACGGCGGCACGCGGCTGCAGGGAACGGTGGCTGTTGCGCCGCTGGCGGCGCAGTCGACGGCTGCAGTTCAGCTGCCGGCGGAGGTTGCCGGGTACGTGGCGAAACTGCCGCAGGACCAGAGGGCGGTGCTCACCGTCAGCGCTGTTCTGGCCATGGACACCGGCTGGGCGGCAGCCGGCCACGAAGTTGCCTGGGGGCAGGCTGTCCATGTCGCCTCTCCAGGCGCGGAGGTGCCGGCCGAGGACCTGGTGGAGGCCGGGGATGACGAACTCCGGCTGGGGACCGCGGTGTTCAACCGGGCCACCGGAATGCCAGCGTCCATTGACGGACTTCCCGTGGAAAAGTTCGGCCTGGTCCTCTGGTGGCCCCCGACCGACAACGACCTTGGCCGGGAATGGGGAGGTCCGGACGAACGGCCCCTCGCTACCCAGTGGAAGGATGCGGGACTCGACCGGCTGCACCCCCGGCTGCTGGGCATCCGTGCGGAGTCCTCGCGCGACGGCGGTGAGCACCTCCGGGTCAGCACGCGCATGGGCGCAGCGGACAAGCAGTTTGGCCTGCTGGTGGACTACGTGTGGACCAGCAGTTCCGGCTCCCTGGCCCTGCGGACCCAGGTCCGGCCGGTAGGGGAGTGGGTCAACGCCGGCTTCGAGGTGGAGTGGGCGCGGATCGGACTGGAGCTGGTGCTGGGCTCACCGACCTCCAACGTGCAGTGGTTCGGACAGGGCCCGCACCAGAGTTACCCGGATACGGGCCAGGGTGCGCGGACGGGGTGGTTTGAACTTCCCCTCGGCGAACTGGATGTGGACTATGTCCGTCCGCAGGAATCGGGAGCCCGGTCGGGGGTACGGTTTGCTGTCCTGCAGACCGGGGGCAGGGATCTGCGCATTTCCGGCGAACCCTTTGCCCTGACGGTGCGGCCCTACAGCATGCAGGCCCTGGATGCCGCCACGCACAGGCCGGATCTGGTACCGGACGGGCGGAGCTACATCTACGTGGACCACGCCATGAGGGGTGTTGGCACCGCGGCCTGTGGGCCCGGCGTTCTGGAGCCATACCGGCTCAAGCCCCGGCAGGCCGACTTCGAGGTGGTCCTGACGGTGCTGGGATAGCCTCCTTTGGCTCCTTGCCAGATGTGAGCCACTCCATAGAAGCAGCAAACCCGCCCTGGCATGGGAAATCGGCCTGACGGCACCCCGAAAAGCCCTGAAATTCCGGAATTTTTGGGGGTACGGGAGCCTCCTAGGGGTCGATTTGCGGTGGGGGTTGTGTGCGGGTATTGTTTTCTGAGTCGCCGCCGCTGAAGCGGAAAGATAGCGGCCAAACCCCTTACCAGACAGCCTGAAAATGGTTCGCTTCTTGGCGTGCCGGACGTGGGTGGGGCCGGTTTCAGAGTGAAGAAGATCGCGGAAACGCTGATTTGCGAAGCTCGATGAAACCGGGTAAGTTTGGAAAGTTGCTCCGGAGCGATCCTGAACGAGGGTTTGGGTGGTGCCGGGTGTGTCTGTTGTTTGAGAACTCAATAGTGTGCCAAGTTTGTTGATACCGATTTTTTATAAATTGGTTGAATTTGCCAAGCCGTGCCGCCCCTGTGGTGTGGTTTGGTGTTTTTAGCTGGTTTCAAATTTTGTGCAGCCGTTTCCGCCGTTATTTCCGGTGGTTGTGGTTGTGTCTGTTTTACTTCAACGGAGAGTTTGATCCTGGCTCAGGATGAACGCTGGCGGCGTGCTTAACACATGCAAGTCGAACGATGAAGGGAGCTTGCTCCTGGATTAGTGGCGAACGGGTGAGTAACACGTGAGTAACCTGCCCTTGACTCTGGGATAAGCCTGGGAAACTGGGTCTAATACCGGATATGACCGACTATCGCATGGTGGTTGGTGGAAAGCTTTTGTGGTTTTGGATGGACTCGCGGCCTATCAGCTTGTTGGTGGGGTAATGGCCTACCAAGGCGACGACGGGTAGCCGGCCTGAGAGGGTGACCGGCCACACTGGGACTGAGACACGGCCCAGACTCCTACGGGAGGCAGCAGTGGGGAATATTGCACAATGGGCGCAAGCCTGATGCAGCGACGCCGCGTGAGGGATGACGGCCTTCGGGTTGTAAACCTCTTTCAGTAGGGAAGAAGCGAGAGTGACGGTACCTGCAGAAGAAGCGCCGGCTAACTACGTGCCAGCAGCCGCGGTAATACGTAGGGCGCAAGCGTTATCCGGAATTATTGGGCGTAAAGAGCTCGTAGGCGGTTTGTCGCGTCTGCCGTGAAAGTCCGGGGCTCAACTCCGGATCTGCGGTGGGTACGGGCAGACTAGAGTGATGTAGGGGAGACTGGAATTCCTGGTGTAGCGGTGAAATGCGCAGATATCAGGAGGAACACCGATGGCGAAGGCAGGTCTCTGGGCATTAACTGACGCTGAGGAGCGAAAGCATGGGGAGCGAACAGGATTAGATACCCTGGTAGTCCATGCCGTAAACGTTGGGCACTAGGTGTGGGGGACATTCCACGTTTTCCGCGCCGTAGCTAACGCATTAAGTGCCCCGCCTGGGGAGTACGGCCGCAAGGCTAAAACTCAAAGGAATTGACGGGGGCCCGCACAAGCGGCGGAGCATGCGGATTAATTCGATGCAACGCGAAGAACCTTACCAAGGCTTGACATGAACCGGACCGCCGCAGAAATGTGGTTTCCCCTTTGGGGCTGGTTTACAGGTGGTGCATGGTTGTCGTCAGCTCGTGTCGTGAGATGTTGGGTTAAGTCCCGCAACGAGCGCAACCCTCGTTCTATGTTGCCAGCACGTGATGGTGGGGACTCATAGGAGACTGCCGGGGTCAACTCGGAGGAAGGTGGGGACGACGTCAAATCATCATGCCCCTTATGTCTTGGGCTTCACGCATGCTACAATGGCCGGTACAAAGGGTTGCGATACTGTGAGGTGGAGCTAATCCCAAAAAGCCGGTCTCAGTTCGGATTGGGGTCTGCAACTCGACCCCATGAAGTCGGAGTCGCTAGTAATCGCAGATCAGCAACGCTGCGGTGAATACGTTCCCGGGCCTTGTACACACCGCCCGTCAAGTCACGAAAGTTGGTAACACCCGAAGCCGGTGGCCTAACCCCTTGTGGGAGGGAGCTGTCGAAGGTGGGACTGGCGATTGGGACTAAGTCGTAACAAGGTAGCCGTACCGGAAGGTGCGGCTGGATCACCTCCTTTCTAAGGAGCACCTACAAACACCCTGCCTCATGTATATGAGTGTGGTGGGTTTGTCAGGAAGCAAAGCCCGTTGCGCAGACGCAAGTTCTGCGGCGGGTGCTCATGGGTGGAATATCAGCAAATAGCGGCCGCGTTGTTTCCTTCTTGTCCTAGTACGAGCCAGTGATGGTTCTGGAACGGTGGGTGGGGTGCGGGGTGGGTAGTGTTTGGCACACTGTTGGGTCCTGAGGCAACAGGACCACGGGGTTTCCCGTGGGTTTGTTTGTTTCTGGTTTCCCTGCCATGACGCCTTCACGCATGCTGGCTCCCTTTTGGGGGTTGTGTGTGGGGTGTGTGGTGTGGGGTTGTTGTTTGAGAACTACATAGTGGACGCGAGCATCTTGTATAAGAAGCAATTTCCAAGATAATGAACCTGGATCTGGCTGCGTTGTTGATGCCTCTTTGTGGGGTGTTGGGAGCGTGGTTGGTTTTCGTGGTTCTCTCGAAAAATGTTTTTGATCTTTGTGGTCAAGTTTTTAAGAGCACACGGTGGATGCCTTGGCATTAGGAGCCGAAGAAGGACGTAGGAATCTGCGATAAGCCTGGGGGAGTCGATAACCGGACTGTGATCCCAGGGTGTCCGAATGGGGAAACCCCGCTGAGCGCGCGAGTGACTTGGTGACCCGTACCTGAACACATAGGGTGCGTGGGGGGAACGCGGGGAAGTGAAACATCTCAGTACCCGCAGGAAGAGAAAACAATAGTGATTCCGTTAGTAGTGGCGAGCGAACGCGGATCAGGCTAAACCGTTCCATGTGTGATAGCCGGCGGGCGTTGCATGGTCGGGGTTGTGGGACTTTCCATACCAGTTCTGCCGGGCTGGTGGGGTGTGATGTGCGCGCATAGGTGAACGGTTTTGAAAGGCCGGCCAGAGAGGGTGTTAGTCCCGTAACCGTAATGTGTTTGTACCGCCTGTGAGAGTATCCCAAGTAGTACGGGGCCCGAGAAATCCCGTGCGAATCTGTCAGGACCACCTGATAAGCCTAAATACTCCCTAATGACCGATAGCGGACCAGTACCGTGAGGGAAAGGTGAAAAGTACCCCGGGAGGGGAGTGAAACAGTACCTGAAACCGTGTGCTTACAATCCGTCGGAGCAGCCTTTGTAGTTGTGACGGCGTGCCTTTTGAAGAATGAGCCTGCGAGTTAGTGTTACGTCGCGAGGTTAACCCGTGTGGGGCAGCCGTAGCGAAAGCGAGTCTGAATAGGGCGTTGCAGTGGCGTGATCTAGACCCGAAGCGAAGTGATCTACCCATGGCCAGGTTGAAGCGACGGTAAGACGTCGTGGAGGACCGAACCCACTTCAGTTGAAAATGGAGGGGATGAGCTGTGGGTAGGGGTGAAAGGCCAATCAAACTTCGTGATAGCTGGTTCTCCCCGAAATGCATTTAGGTGCAGCGTTGCGTGTTTCTTGCTGGAGGTAGAGCTACTGGATGGCTAATGGGCCCTACAAGGTTACTGACGTCAGCCAAACTCCGAATGCCGGTAAGTGAGAGCGCAGCAGTGAGACTGTGGGGGATAAGCTTCATAGTCGAGAGGGAAACAGCCCAGACCACCAACTAAGGCCCCTAAGCGTGTGCTAAGTGGGAAAGGATGTGGAGTTGCCCAGACAACCAGGAGGTTGGCTTAGAAGCAGCCACCCTTAAAAGAGTGCGTAATAGCTCACTGGTCAAGTGATTCCGCGCCGACAATGTAGCGGGGCTCAAGTACACCGCCGAAGTTGTGGCATTCACATTTTAGCTAAGCCCTTGTGGTTCAGGCGTGTGGATGGGTAGGGGAGCGTCGTGTGGGCGGTGAAGTCGCGGTGTAAACCAGCGGTGGAGCCTACACGAGTGAGAATGCAGGCATGAGTAGCGAAAGACGGGTGAGAAACCCGTCCGCCGAATGATCAAGGGTTCCAGGGTCAAGCTAATCTGCCCTGGGTAAGTCGGGACCTAAGGCGAGGCCGACAGGCGTAGTCGATGGACAACGGGTTGATATTCCCGTACCGGCGAAAAACCGCCCATGCTGAGCGGGGGATACTAACTGCCCGATACCTGCCCGATCACCCTTGTGGTGTGAGGGTTTTGGTGGAGCGCAGGACCTGATCCCGGGAGGCAAGCGTATTAACAGGTGTGACGCAGGAAGGTAGCCGAGCCGGGCGATGGTTGTCCCGGTCTAAGGATGTAGGGCGAGTGGTAGGCAAATCCGCCACTCACGAAGCCTGAGATCTGATGGGACCCCCTTTTGGGGGGATTTGGTGATCCTATGCTGCCGAGAAAAGCATCGACGCGAGGTTTTAGCCGCCCGTACCCCAAACCGACACAGGTGATCAGGTAGAGAATACCAAGGCGATCGAGAGAATTATGGTTAAGGAACTCGGCAAAATGCCCCCGTAACTTCGGGAGAAGGGGGGCCCCAACCTTGAAAGAACCTTGCGTTCTGGAGGGGATCGGGGCCGCAGAGACCAGGGGGAAGCGACTGTTTACTAAAAACACAGGTCCGTGCGAAGTCGCAAGACGATGTATACGGACTGACTCCTGCCCGGTGCTGGAAGGTTAAGAGGACCGGTTAGCCGCAAGGCGAAGCTGAGAATTTAAGCCCCAGTAAACGGCGGTGGTAACTATAACCATCCTAAGGTAGCGAAATTCCTTGTCGGGTAAGTTCCGACCTGCACGAATGGAGTAACGACTTCCCCGCTGTCTCAACCATAAACTCGGCGAAATTGCAGTACGAGTAAAGATGCTCGTTACGCGCAGCAGGACGGAAAGACCCCGAGACCTTTACTATAGTTTGGTATTGGTGTTCGGAGTGGCTTGTGTAGGATAGGTGGGAGACGTTGAAGCCCGGACGCCAGTTCGGGTGGAGTCATCGTTGAAATACCACTCTGGTCACTTTGGACATCTAACTTCGGCCCGTAATCCGGGTCAGGGACAGTGCCTGATGGGTAGTTTAACTGGGGCGGTTGCCTCCTAAAAAGTAACGGAGGCGCCCAAAGGTTCCCTCAGCCTGGTTGGCAATCAGGTGTCGAGTGTAAGTGCACAAGGGAGCTTGACTGTGAGAGAGACATCTCGAGCAGGGACGAAAGTCGGGACTAGTGATCCGGCGGTACATTGTGGAATGGCCGTCGCTCAACGGATAAAAGGTACCTCGGGGATAACAGGCTGATCTTGCCCAAGAGTCCATATCGACGGCATGGTTTGGCACCTCGATGTCGGCTCGTCGCATCCTGGGGCTGGAGTAGGTCCCAAGGGTTGGGCTGTTCGCCCATTAAAGCGGTACGCGAGCTGGGTTTAGAACGTCGTGAGACAGTTCGGTCCCTATCCGCTGCGCGCGCAGGAAATTTGAGAAGGGCTGTCCTTAGTACGAGAGGACCGGGACGGACGAACCTCTGGTGTGTCAGTTGTACTGCCAAGTGCACCGCTGATTAGCTACGTTCGGATGGGATAACCGCTGAAAGCATCTAAGCGGGAAGCTCGCTTCAAGATGAGATTTCCATACACATTTATGTGTGAGAGGCCCCCAGCCAGACCACTGGGTTGATAGGCCGGATGTGGAAGCGAGGACTAACGACTCGTGAAGCTGACCGGTACTAATAGGCCAACAACTTACACCACACAGATACATACACACTCTGCTTGCGTCCACTATGTGGTTCCCAACCAACAACCCCCAACACCAGGGTTTTGGCAGGAACCAACACAATTGAATAACAACACCACAATGTTGTAACCACACAGTTTTCCCACACCCACCAAGGTGTGCGGACAAAGGGTTACGGCGGTCATAGCGTGGGGGAAACGCCCGGTCCCATTCCGAACCCGGAAGCTAAGACCCACAGCGCCGATGGTACTGCACCCGGGAGGGTGTGGGAGAGTAGGTCACCGCCGGACACACATTAGGTCGAGGCCCCAACCAGCACACGGTTGGGGCCTCCCACATTTAACAACCCAGGACCTGTAGGACCACCCGGGCAAACCCGCCGGGAAGCTCAAAGGCTTCCGCCAACGGCTGAAAATGGCCCCGGGAACCGGTGATTAACCTCAAAAACTCGCGGAAACACGCGGAATTTGCGGACCGGAAGCGCCCAAGCTGGTAAGTTTTCGGACAGTGGCTTGTACGCATGCCGCGTGCAGGCTTCAGAATCAGAATCGTCCAGGAGGACATAAATGGCTAAGAACCGTAGTGAACTTGTTGCAGAGGTAGCAGGCAAGGCCGGCACCAGCCAGGCTGCCGTCAACTCCGTCCTCGATGCACTGTTCGAGGTTTTCGAGACTTCTGTCGCCGCGGGCGAGAAGATCACCATCCCGGGCTGGCTCGCCGTGGAGCGCACCGACCGTGCAGCCCGCACCGGCCGCAACCCGCAGACCGGCGAAACCATCCAGATTGCAGCAGGCCACAGCGTTAAGCTGACCGCCGGCTCCAAGCTGAAGGCTGCAGTCTCCAAGAAGTAAGGCTTGTCCCGTCCGGCACGCAGCCGGCTGGAACGAGGAGCGGCAACCCCCTGGGTTGCCGCTCCTTCGCTTTAACAGCCCGCTCCCGGATTCGCGGCCCGGGCAGGCGTAGCGGACAATGGAATGGTGTCTTCTGCCGCAAAACCACGTTCCACCGCGCCCCAGTCCGATCCTGGCAAGGGAGCTGCGGTCCGGGACGCCGGAAGCCGGGGGATTCCGGTACCCTGGCAGCTTGCAGGCCTGGCAGCACTCTTCCTGGGCCTCGCAGCAGCACTGGTCTTTTCCGGCGCTGCGGCGGCCCGCAGCGTGGCCGATCCCGGCGCACTGGTGCGTTGGGGCCTGCCCATCAGCAAGGCTGTCCATAACGTCTCGCTGGCGACGGTCGTCGGTGGCCTGATCTTCGCCGTCGGCATTCTTCCCAAAGGCCTTAACGCCCGTGGCCGTGACCGGGAAGCGCCAGGCAGCGTTGCCCCAGAACATCCCGCCTTCACCCGCGTCCTCGCTGTGGCCGCCGTCGCAGGTGCCGTGTGGACCCTGTCCGCCATCTCAGTCCTGGTGCTCACCTACGCCGATGTTGCGGGGCAGGGGCTGTCCGGCGACCCGGCGTTCACCCAGGCCCTGGTGTACTTCATGACGGACATCGAAACGGGCCGGGCCTGGCTTGCCGTCATCATCATCGCGGCAGTGGTGACCACGGCGATGTTCGGCGTCCGGTCCCTGGGCGGCCTGGCCCTGACCCTCATCCTGGCCCTCATCGGCCTGGTCCCCACGGCCCTGATCGGCCACTCATCCAGCTCTTCGGACCATGAGGGCGCCATCAACTCGCTCGGCCTGCACCTGGTGGGCGTGAGCACCTGGGTGGGCGGCATCATCATCCTGGCCCTGCTGTCCGGGATCCTCACTGGGACCAAGGCCGGGGCAGCCACGGACATCACCGAACCCACGCTCCGGCGGTTCTCCGCCCTGGCCGGGTTCGCATTCGTGCTGGTCTTCGCCTCGGGCATTATCAACGCGAGCATCCGGGTCACCAGCTGGGCCGATCTCTTCGGCTCCGCCTACGGACAGCTGATCCTGGCCAAGAGCGCAGCTGCGGTAGTGCTGGGCGGCATCGGCTTCATGCACCGCCAGTGGGTCATCCCACAGCTGGGCCGCAAGGGCTCCACCCTGTCTTCACGACGGGTCCTCTGGCAGCTGGTGCTGGCCGAACTGCTGATCATGGGTGCCACCTCCGGCATCGCCGTGGCCCTGGGCCGCTCTGCTCCGCCCCAGCCCACCGAACCGGCGCCCAATGCCTCGCCCGCCTTCATCCTCAGCGGCTACGACCTGCCCCCGGAACTGACGCCCGAACGCTGGCTGACCGAATGGCGCCTGGACTGGCTCTGGGTGGGCGTGGCCCTCTTCGGCCTGGTGACCTACTTCCTGGGCGTGGCCAAGGTCCGCCGCCGCGGCGACTCCTGGCAGTGGTTCCGGTCCCTGAACTGGGTCATCGGCCTGGTGGTCCTGACCTACATCACGTCCGGGCCGCCGTCGGTCTATGGCCGCGTCCTGTTCTCTGCGCACATGGTGGACCACATGGCCCTGACCATGGTTGCCCCGATCTTCCTGGTGCTGGGCGCCCCGGTGACCCTTGCCCTGCGCGCGCTGCCCGCCCGCGGCGACGGCTCACGCGGCATGCGGGAATGGCTCCTGGTCTTCGTGCACTCGAAGTTCTCGCAGCTGGTCACCCACCCGCTGTTCGCGGCCGCGAACTTCGCCGGCTCGATCGTGCTCTTCTACTACTCGGACCTGTTCGGCTTCGCCATGCGCGAGCATGTGGGCCACGAACTGATGAACCTGCACTTCCTGCTCACCGGATACATCTTCGTGCTGAGCATGATCGGCACCGACCCCCTGCCGCTCCGTGCGCCCTACCCCATGCGGCTGCTCCTGCTGCTGGCCACCATGGGCTTCCACGCTTTCTTCGGCGTCTCCATCATGGGCGGCACCGGGCTGCTGGCCGCGGACTACTTTGGCAACCTTGGCCGCGCGTGGGGACCGTCGGCCCTCGTTGACCAGCAGACCGGCGGAGCGGTGGCCTGGGGCATCGGCGAGGTGCCCACGCTGTTGGTGGCGATCGGCGTCGCCATCATGTGGTCCAGGTCCGACCAGCGGGAGACCAAACGGGTGGACCGGGCGGCGGACAGGAATAATGACGCCGATCTGACCGCTTACAACGATATGTTTGCCAAATTGGCCGAACGCGACGCCAAGCTGGCTGAACGCAACAAGCTGGAAGGACGCTGATGAGCGAAACCGTACGCACGCATGCCCGGGTCCGGGCCTCCGAACTGGTGGGCCGCAACTGGTTGAACACCGGCGGCAAAAGCCTGGACCTCGAGGCCCTGCGCGGCAAGATCGTGCTGCTCGATTTCTGGACCTTCTGCTGCATCAACTGCCTGCACGTCCTGGATGAGCTGCGCCCGCTGGAAGAGCAGTACTCGGACGTCCTGGTCACCGTGGGGGTCCACTCGCCCAAGTTCGAGCACGAAGCCGATCCGGTGGCGCTGGCCGCGGCCGTGGAGCGGTACGAGATCCACCACCCCGTGCTGGACGATCCGGAGCTGGACACCTGGAAGGCCTACACCGCCCGCGCTTGGCCCACCCTGGTGGTCATCGACCCCGAGGGCTACATCGTGGCGCACCTCTCCGGCGAGGGCCACGCGGACGGGCTCGCCGTGCTGATCCCCGAGCTCATCGCGGAACACGAGGCCAAGGGCACCCTGCACCGCGGCTCCGGCCCGTACGTGGCGCCGGAGGCGACCTCCGGCACCCTCCGCTTCCCCGGCAAGGCTTTGTTCCTGCCGGAGGGCCGAGGTTCCGCGGCATCGGCTGGAACGTCCGACGACGGCACATCCGCAGGTGCAGCAGCCTCCAACGGTGCCGGGAAGGGTTCCTGGCTGGTCACCGACACCGGCCACCACCGGCTGGTGGAGCTGGGCACCGACTTCCAGACCGTCCTGGCCACCTTCGGTTCCGGCATCAAGGGCTATGCCGATGGTCCTGCCGCGGGGGACACCGCCAGTGCCCAGTTCAACGAACCCCAGGGCCTGGTCCTGCTCCCGGAAGATGTGGCAGCCAAGGCGGGATACGACGTCGTCATAGCCGACTCGGTCAACCACCGCCTCCGGGGACTCTCTCTCACGGACGGAAAGGCCTCCACCCTGGCCGGCAACGGCATTCAGCGCCTGCTGGAAACCGGCCCGGCACGCGTGGACGAGGAAGGCGCTGGGTTCAGCGGTGCCCTGGGCAGCGATCCGCTGGAGGTTGCCCTGAGCTCGCCGTGGGACGTGGTGTGGTCTCGCAAGCTGAACGCGGTGGTGGTGGCGATGGCCGGCACCCACCAGATTTTCAGCTTCGATCCCATTACGGGCGCGGTGGCCATCATTGCCGGCAACGGGCTGGAAGGCCTGCTCGACGGGCCCGCCCATGAGGCCTGGTTCGCCCAGTCGTCCGGCCTGGCCGAGGATGCCGACGGCAACATCTGGGTGGCGGACTCCGAAACCTCCGCCCTGCGCAAGCTGGTCATCGCCGATGGCGGCACTATCACCGTGGAGTCTGCGGTGGGCAAGGGACTGTTCGATTTCGGCTTCCGCGACGGCCGCGCCGCCGAGGCGCGCCTGCAGCACCCGCTCGGAGTGACCGTCCTGCCGGACGGCTCCGTGGCGATCGCGGACACCTACAACGGGGCGGTGCGCCGCTACGATCCCGCGTCCGGCACGGTGTCCACCCTGGCCCGCGGCCTGGCAGAGCCCTCGGACGTCATTGTTGACCACACACAGTCAGCCGGCTCCGAGCCGCTGCTGGTGGTGGTGGAGGCGAACAAGCACCAGCTGGTCTACGTTCCCATCCCCAAGGAAGCGCAGCAGGTGGATGAGGGCGCGTCCCAGACCCACCGGCCCAAGAGCCCCGTGGCTCCCGGACCGCTGGATCTCACCGTCCGCTTCACCGCGCCCACCGGGCAGAAGCTCGATGACCGCTGGGGCGACCCCACCCAGCTGAAGATCTCCTCCACCCCGCCGGAGCTGCTGGTGTCCGGCGGTGGGACCTCCGTGGGACTGCTGCGCAGCCTGGAGCTGTCCCCGGACGTGCCCGAGGGTGTGCTGCACATTACCGCCCGGGCCGCGGCCTGCGACGGCCCCGAAACCGAGGACGGCGAGATCCCGGACCACGCCGCCTGCCACCTGTACCAGCAGGACTGGGGGATCCCCGTGGTCCTGCAGGCCGACGGCGACACCGAACTGGTCCTGGACCTGCGCGGCATGGACTGACCCGGCCGGCCGCTGTGCTGAGAGGCTGCTTCCTTGTGACCCTGCGTCACGGGAAGCAGCCTTTCGCGTTTCCGGCGTGACGGCAACCGCGGAATTCCGGGGTTTTCGGTGTCCGAGGGCACTGAAAGCGTGCTTGGCGTGACGCGAGCTGAGTTCTCTGCTGTCCACATAGGCCCGAACCAGGCTGTCAGTCACCTTTTGGAGCCGGGCAGCATGGGCGCATGGATGCCCTCAAAGCCTTGGAAGTCTGCGGTGGAGCCGCGCGGAGGCCTGCCTTGGCAAGATTGGGAGTGGATGACGCCGCGCTTCGCCGCGCGGTGCGGGCCGGGGTGCTGCAACCGGACCGAGGGCTTTATGCGCTTCCGACGGCGCCTCCGGACTTGGTTGCCGTGCTGCGGAACCGGGAGCTGCTGACGTGTTCCAGCGCCGCGGCTTCTTACAGCCTTTGGTCGCTGCCCTCTGACGGAAGGTGGCACGTTTACCATCGCCGCCAGGACGCTGTCTGTGGCGAGGCCGTCCACCACGGCGGACTTCTCCTGCCGCCTTCCCCGCTTCAACCGGTGGCCGCCCTGGCAGATGTGCTGATTCATGCGCTGCGATGCCTGCCGTTCGCGGAGTCGTTGGTGATGGTGGAGTGCGCCGTAGCCCGCGGCGACATGACTGTGGATTTCCTGCGCCAGCGCTTACCGGGACATCGGAACGGAAGGGCCAGGGCGGTCCTGGACTGGGTGGACAGTGGGGCGGATTCGCTCCTCGAGACCTTGGCGCGGACATACTTCCGTAAGGCAGGGATCCAGGTGCAGCCGCAGGTGTACCTGGAGCGGGTGGGGTATGTGGATCTGCTGCTGGACGGCTGGCTGGTGGTGGAACTGGACGGGAGGCATCACGCGGAGTGGAAACAGGTTCAAAAGGACCATCGCCGGAACAATGAGTCGGTCCTGCAGGGTTACACGGCACTCCGCTACTACTACGCCGACGTGGTGTTCCGGCCGCAGGAGATGGTGGAGCAGGTGCTTGCCGTCCTGAAACGGCGGCGGTAGCTGCCCGGAGGCGTCACCCGGAGCGGGTTTTCACGCCATCCGAGTTGCCGGAACCCTGGAAAATCAAGGGCGGCGGCATGCTGCACCGCTGAAAGCGTGCCTGGCGTGACGCGGACTGGCAGCAGGGGCTAGAAGCTCAGCATCGGGGTGACCTTGACGGTGTCGCCGGTGACGTCCAGGCGGGTGGTGAAGCTGAAGTCCACCTCCTGGTCCAGGGGGTACCAGGCCCCGGTGAACGAGTTCTGCTGGAGCGCCTCCACCTTGGCCTTGCCGTCCAGGGGTGCCACCACCCAGCGGCCGTCGAACGGCTCCACCGATACACCGGGGTATTCGGTCACGGTCCACTTGATGCTGCCGTCCTGGACCCTGTTGTTGCTGGTGTAGTAGAAGGGGCAGTCCGGCTGGAGCTTCTGTTCCTTGACGGCCTCCGCCGCGCAGGTGTCCAGGAATTCCCGGATCTTGGCCGCAACATCGTTCTTCAGCTTGTCCGTGGCCTGGGTCAGCAGGTTCAGCGGCGCCACCGGGGTGTCCTTGGAAGTGACGGTGGCGCGGGTGGCCGGTGCCGAGAAGTACTGTCCGTCGAGGGAGGCCTCGTACTCACCGGGGTAGAACACGGCGAAGGAGTTGCGGCCGTTGGGCATGTTGACCGGGACGCCGTTGACAGTGGCTTCGCTGCCGTTGACCACAGTGATGTCGACGGTGGGCAGCCGGGACGGGACGAACGCCCAGGTGTTGAAGAACAGCCACTCGGTGCCGGTCTTCTGCAGCAGGAATTCCGTGTGCAGGCGGCTGCCGTCAATGGTGTACTCGAGCGGTACCATCACCTGGTTGTTCGGGCGTTCCTCGGGGTCGCCGATGGCCACATTGGCGACGCGGGAAGCTGACGTCTGCAACCCGGGGCCATCGAGCATGGCGGCGTTGCTCGGCGGAACGGCGGCCTTCAGGAGCCCCAGCGCACGCCCCCCGTCACCGCTTTTCAGGGCATCCAGATACTCCCTGACCGGCTGTTGGGGACTGGCCACGGTATTGTTCACCACGTTGATGGCCACGACGGCTGCGGCGACGGCAAGCATGAGGCCCAGCAGCCATCCGGCCGCGATCCTCACCAACGCTTGACTCATCTGCACGTTCCTTACAGTAACGGCAGTGCGGACACACACTAAAGTTGGGGTCCCCCTAATCTGCCCGGCAACGGCGGGTTAACGCCCGACGGCGGGCCGCCGGAACAGCGTCAACGGGAACCTTGGGCAGGTCCCGGGACACCCCCCGGTGCAGAGAGATGAAGTGCGGGGTGGGGCGGCAGGGGCCAGGAGCGGCAGCGTCAGCGGCGGCGGCGCCGGGAGGACGTGCCAAACACTCCGCGGAGCAGTTCGCGCCCCAGTTGCGTGCCCATGGACCGCGCCATGCTCTTCAGCCCGCCGCCCAAGGCCCCGCCGAGTACTCCGCCAAGGTCACCCATCATGCCGCCGGGCTGCGGCTGCGGCTCCCGCGGCTGACGTGTCCGGGGTGCACGCGGGGCCTTTGCCCGAGGCTTGGACGCCGGCTCGCCGTAATCCGGCCCGCCGTACTGGGGTTCCGGATCCACCGGTGCCGGGGCCGGCGCAGGCCTGCTGCTGGGCCGGCCCAGGATCTCCTCCTCGATCCGCCGGGCTTCGGCATCCACGTCGTACGCGCCGGGCGACTCAGGCGCGCCGGCAGGAGACCCAGCCGCCGGGCCGGTGGGCGCAGCAGCCTTGCCGCTGAGCTTCTCGTACGCGGACGGGTTGTCCACTGCGGTTCCGTATTTGCCCAGCAGGGCGGAGCCTGCCACCGTGCTGCGGACAAGGGCCTCGTCGCTGGGACCCATGAGCGACTCGGGAGCGCGGAGCCGGGTGAGGGCCACCGGCGTGGGTGCACCTTTTTCGTTCATGACGGTGATGACGGCCTCGCCGATGCCTGCGGACGTCAGGGTCTCTTCGAGGTCATAGTCGCTGAGCGGAAAGGTGGACACCGTGGCCTTGAGCGCCTTGGCGTCCTCGGGGGTGAAGGCGCGCAGGGCATGCTGCACGCGGTTGGCCAGCTGGCCCAGGACGTCCGCGGGGACATCCTTGGGCGTCTGGGTGACGAAGAAGATGCCCACGCCCTTGGACCGGATCAGCCGGACGGTGGTGGTGATCGCCTCCAGGAAAGCCTTGGATGCGCCGTTGAACAGCAGGTGGGCCTCATCCAGGAAGAACACCAGCTTGGGCTTGTCCAGGTCCCCGGCCTCGGGCAGGTCCTCGAACAAGTCAGCCAGCAGCCACATCAGGAAGGTGGAGAACAGCATGGGCTTGGTCTGCAGGGTGGGCAGCTCCAGGCAGGTGACCACGCCGCGGCCGTCCGGGGCGGTGCGCAGCAGCTCGGCGGTATCGAACTCCGGCTCGCCGAAGAACTTCTCCAGCCCCTGCGCCTCCAGGGTCACGATCTCGCGCAGGATCACGCCCGCGGTCGCTTTGGACAGGCCGCCAAGTTCCTCGAGCTGGTCCTTGCCTTCGTCCGAGGTGAGGAACTGGATGACGGCTCGGAGGTCCTTGAGGTCGATCAGCTCCAGGCCGTTCTTGTCCGCGAAGTAGAACACCAGCTGCAGGCTCGATTCCTGCGTGTCGTTCAGTTCCATGATGCGCGAGAGCAGGATGGGCCCGAACGAGGTCACCGTGGCGCGGACCGGGACGCCGTTGCCGTCACCGCCCAGCGCCAGGAACTCCACGGGGAACGTCCTGCCCTGCCACGGCTGGCCGATGCTTTGGGTGCGGGCGGTGAGTTTGTCACTGCCGACGGCGGCAGTCGCCAGGCCGGAGAGGTCGCCTTTGATGTCGGCCAGGAAGACGGGGACGCCGGCGGTGGACAGCTGCTCGGCCATCATGTGCAGGGTGACGGTCTTGCCCGTACCGGTGGCACCCGCCACCAGGCCGTGCCGGTTCATCATGGCCAGCGGCAGCCGCACCGGCGCGTCCTTGTGGAGCTCGCCGTCGACGATGGCGGCGCCCAGCTCAATCGTGGAGCCTTCCAGCGTGTAGCCCTTCTGGATGGTGGCAAGCTTCTCTGCTGTGGTTTTGGTGGCCATGGCGCCAGCTTAGCGGCGGCGGCCCCGGATCGGGCGGTACCCGGCCGGAGCAGTGGTCAGTCCTTCGGCGCGGTGGCCAGTTCCTTGGTGAAGGCCAGCGGCCCGATGGTTTCGGGGTCGGCGTCGAGATCGAACTGCGCCTCATAGCCGGTGCTGAGATAGAGGTGCCTGGCTTCGGGCTGCCGCGGGCCGGTGGTGAGGTACAGCCTGGTGTAGCCGCGGGTGGCAGCCAGGGTTTCCAGCTCGGCCAGCACCAGCCGGGCCAAACCACGACGGCGGTGCGCAGAGTGCGTCCAGATCCGTTTCAGTTCGGCGGTGGTTTCGTCGTAACGGCGGAACGCGCCGCCGGCGATCGACTCGCCTTCCTCCTGCACCACCAGGAGGGCTCCGTGCGGTTCCTCGAATTCCGCCGCCGGGTAGCGGTTCAGTTCCTCGGCCGCAGCGGAGCGGCCGAACAGGTCCCCGTAGCGGGTGTCGTATTCGACGGCGAGCTCGTCCAGGAGTGGCCGGACCCGCGGATCGTGCATGGGCAGGCTGAGGACCACCAGGCTGGCGGGATCAAGCGGCCTGGGACGAAGGTGCGGTCCTGCGGTCATGTTTCAGTTCTTTCCGACGGCGGCTGGTTCTGGAGTTGCTGGTTCTGAAGTTACTGAGTCTGAAGTTAGAGGGGTAGGCGTGTGGGCCAGGTCCCGGGCAGCGGCGAGGATGGTCCGGGCCAGGGCATCGTTCTCACGGAACGGTGCAGCGTTGGTGTTGGGCCGGGCAAAGGCGCCTGCGCCCCAACCGGACGTTCCAGGGCCGATGCCAAAGAGGGCAGGCCGGGGCTTTCCGTCGGCCCCCACCAGCTGGTGCTGCGGGGAGACCAGGAGTTTTCCGGTGGAGTGGATGCCGTCCGAGGTCAGCAGCTGCTGCTCGCTGCCCAGGCCGCTCCCGTACAGCGAGGCGAGCACGGGGTTAAGCGAGCGGGCCACCGACGTGGACGGCAGGCGCGCCTCAATCAGGGCCGCGGCCGTGACTGTCACCTCCGACTGCGTGGAGGAAGCAACAAAGAGCCCGGTGGTTTCGTCAGCGGAAACCTGCAGGCCCGGGCCCAGGAACTGCAGCAGGCCCGCCCGGTGGAGGGCGAGCATCTGGCGGAGCCGGTGGGGCGGCGGGCCGGAGTCCACGAAGCTGAAGAAGCCGTGCCACCAGCCGTGGATGACCTGCTGCGAGCGGGCGTTCAGCCGCTCGGGCGGGACCACCCGCCCCACCTCCATGTATACGTGCAGCAGGGCCAGGAACAGCGCAAGGGTCTCGGGGTGGTCCGGGCTGTCCCGGAGCGCCAGGTCATTCTCGATGTAATGGGCCACGGCTTCCTGCACGTCCTGGTGGCTGGCAAAGCGGCGGCCCTCGAAGGGACGGTCCAGCCGCTCCAGGTCCAGGTGCAGGCTGGAATCCGGGACGGCAGCGGCAACCAGATCCGCACGCTCAGCGCTGTACCAGTCCAGTCCGGCATAGGCAGCGGAAAACCCGTCCCAGCCCATGGCGGCGCGTTCCCGGCTCCCGGTCAGCAGCTCCCGGTAGTAGTAGTGCCCGGCCTCCTTGGCGATCAGGGGCCAGAGGTGCTCGCGGAAGTCCAGCTCGCCGTGCTGCTGCAGCAAGGTGTCCACCGCGGCTTTGGTGAAGAACTGCAGCGGCCCCGGCACCTGCCCGCGCAGGGCCGCGGAGATCTTGGAGTGGTACGGCACGCCCCGCCGCGACCCTGCCCACAGCACCGGTTCCCGTCCGGACGGAAGGTAGCGCAGCCCGCCGTCGGACGTCTCCTGGAATCTGCCGCCGCGTCCTTCCATGAGGAGGACCAGCAGGTCAACGAATGCCAGGCCCATCCCGGCCACGATCACGTCCTGCCCGGGCGCGATGGGGGAGTAGTCGACGTCGGTGGTGTAGCTGGGTGCCGCGTGGTACCCGCCGTGCCGGGCGGCGAAGTCCGTGAAGCCGGCGGAGACGGCGTCCGGGCGGGAGTCTGTGTGGCCCAGGGCGGTCACCACGATGTCCGCGTGCAGGGTGCGGCCGTTGGCCAGTACAACCTCATGGCCCCCGGATGGCAGCTCGGTTATGCCGACGGCGGTGCTCCGGTGGACCATCACGCTGCGGCCAAGGGACCTGGCGGTGCGGCGGAAGAACCATTCCAGGTACTGGCTCTGCAGCTGGCGGGTGGGAAAGCTGGTGCCGGTCAAGGCCCGCAGCTGGTCCCACAGCGGCTGCGGGAAGTCCGGAACATCGATGATGGAGGCGTCCAGGACGCCGGCGGCCCACTCGGCCAGCCCAGGTCCCGGTACGGCGGGCCCCTCGCAGTCCACCGACCCGTCCGTGAACATGGTGATGTCCGCGGCCATCGAGTTCAGGAGGAGCCCCGGGTCCTGGTCGTACCGCCAGATGCGGCCGGACCCCGGGATGTGCGGCTCCACCACATGGACCTGCAGCGGCCCGGCGAAGACCTCCGGCCGGTTGGCGGCGATCCGTTCCAGCACACCTGCCGTGCGCGGGCCGCCGCCGATGAAGACGATGGCCGGGATGGTGGCTGGCATGGGCTCTCCTGACGGGTGCTTGGTGTGCAGGGACGGCGTGGGACTGGCCGTCGGAGTGCCCATGCTAGGCAGCCGTGACGACGGCGGTCGAGCGCCTGGTCACGGCCGTTAACCCCGCGTCACAGCGGGTTAAAAGACGCAAAAAACCGACTCATGACGCTGTGCGAAGCCCCGTGAAGTATTGCAACCCGCCGCCTTGCTGGTCCGTTCCGGCCGGTCCTAGATTTGCAGCCAGCAACCGGGGCCAGCCGCCCCGACGCCGGGCAACCGGCTTCAGTCCAGGAATGAGAAGTGAGGTGGCCCCGTGAGTTCAGCAACCAGGGTGGCGCAGTCAAAGCAGCCGCAACCGGTCCAGCCGCAGCCGGACCAGGCTGAGGCAGTGCCACCCGCAGTGCCGCCGGCAGCGCCACCAGACGGAGCTGCTCCCGGGCAGCGGATCCCGGCGGACTACTCGTCCTACCGGGTGGTGGCAGCCAGGCATCCGTGGCGCTGGGTGGGGACTGCCGTCGTCGCGCTTGGTGTCCTTGCCGTGGCGTGGTCCCTGGCCACCAACCCGCGCTGGGAGTGGGGCGTGGTGGCGCAGTGGTTCACCGCCCAGTCCGTGGTCAACGGCCTGGTGGAGACCCTGAAGCTGACGGCGATTTCGGGAGTCCTGGGGTTCGTGCTCGGTTTCATCCTGGCGCTGATGCGGCTCTCCGCGTCGCCGTTGCTGGTCTCGGTGTCCTGGACGTTCTCCTGGATCTTCCGGTCCACGCCGCTGCTGGTCCAGATGCTCCTTTGGTACAACCTGGGCTACCTGTACGAGAAGATCAGCCTGGGCATCCCGTTCACCGATGTCCGGTTCTTCGAGGTGCAGACCACCACACTGATCAGCCAGTTTGCGGCAGCAGTGCTGGGACTGACCCTGAACCAGGCCGCGTACTCGGCCGAGATCATCCGCGGCGGCATCCTGTCCGTGGACCAGGGCCAGCTGGAGGCCGCGGCCGCGCTGGGCATCCCGGCCTGGCGCCGCTCCACCAGGATCGTGCTGCCGCAGGCCATGCGGGCCATCCTGCCCACGGCGTTCAACGAGATCATCGGCCTGGTCAAGGGCACCTCGATCGTCTACGTCCTGGCCTACTCCGAGCTGTTCTACACGGTCCAGGTCATCTACAACCGCACGCAGCAGGTCCTGCCGCTGCTTTTGGTGGCCACGCTCTGGTACATCGTGATCACTTCCGTGCTGAGCGTCTTCCAGTACTACATCGAACGGCACTACTCCAAGGGCGCGGTGCGGAACCTGCCGCTGACGCCCCTGCAGAAGGCCCGTAAATTCTTCGCCACCCACGCGGCGGTCCCCAACCGGAGGAACTTCTGATGACTGCAACCCTTTCAGCTCCGACAGTCACCCGCGGCTTGGTGGAAATCACCGGCGTGCGCAAGTCCTTCGGCGCCACCGAAGTCCTCAAAGGCGTCAGCCTGACTGTTGAGCCGGGTGGTGTGGCCGTGATCGTTGGCCCCTCCGGCTCCGGCAAGTCCACCCTCCTGCGCACCATCAACCACCTGGAAAAGGTGGACGGCGGGCACATCACCATCGACGGGCAGCTGGTGGGGTATGAAATCCGCGGCGACCGGCTGCACGAGCTGCGCGAGAAGGAGATCCTGAAGCAGCGGACCGAAATCGGCATGGTGTTCCAGAACTTCAACCTGTTCCCGCATCTCACCGCACTGGAAAACGTGGCCGAAGCACCCGTCGTTGCCCTCCAGCCCGGCAAGGCGCGCCGTTCAAAGGAGGAAGCCCGCCGCCGCGGCCTGGAACTCCTGGACCGCGTGGGCCTCAAGGACCGGGCGGACGCCTACCCGCGCCAGCTCTCCGGCGGCCAGCAGCAGCGCGTCGCCATCGCCCGCGCCCTGGCCCTGGACCCCAAGATCCTGCTGTTCGACGAACCCACCTCCGCCCTTGACCCCGAGCTGGTCAACGAGGTGCTGGACGTGATCCGCGAACTCGCTACGTCCGGCACCACGCTGATCATCGTCACGCACGAGATGGGCTTCGCCCGCGACGTGGCGGACACCGTGGTGTTCATGGACCAGGGCCAGATCGTGGAACAGGGCACCCCCAAGGACCTTTTCAGCAACCCCCAGGAACCGCGCACCCGGAGCTTCTTCTCCAAGGTGCTGGAACCGGCCTTCAACATCTAAGGACCACCCCATGGCTATCCCAACCCGCGGCCCGCGCCGCAGCCGCGCACTCGCCGTGCTTCCCGCCGTCGTCCTCCTCGGCACCGCCGCGCTCGCCGGGTGCGCCGACCCCGGTGCATCAGCTGCCGGCAACCCCACCGGAGGTGCGCAGTCGACGGCGGGCCGCAACGGCGTCGTTTACAACACCTCGCCGGACCAGCAGCGGATCCGGGGTGAGAAGGATGCGGCGCTCGCCGCCAAGGTCCCCGCGCTGATCGGCAAGGACGGCAAGCTGACCGTGGCCACCACGGCCGGCTCCATCCCGCTGTCCTTCCACGCCACGGATGACAAGACCCCGATCGGCTCCGACGCTGGACATCGCCCAGCTGGTGGCGGACAAGTTGGGCCTGGAGCTGGACGTCCAGGTCACGTCCTGGGAGAACTGGCCGCTGAAGACCCAGTCCGGCGACTTCGAGGCCGTGTTCTCCAACGTGGGCGTGAACAAGGACCGGGTGAAGTTGTTCGACTTCGCCAGCTACCGCGCCGCGTACATGGGTTTTGAGGCGAAGAAATCGGCCACGTATGACATCAAGGGCGCGGACGACATCTCCGGCCTGAAAGTGTCCGTGGGGTCCGGGACCAACCAGGAGAAGATCCTGCTGGCCTGGAACAAGGAACTCGAGTCCAAGGGCAAGGCACCGGCCACGCTGCAGTACTACTCGTCCGACGCCGACACCATCCTGGCGCTGTCCTCCGGCCGCACGGACCTGAACATCGCCCCCTATCCGTCCACCGTGTACCGCGAGAACACCCGGGACGACCTCAAAGTGGTGGGCAAGGTCAACGCCGGTTGGCCGTCCGAAACCCTGGTGGCCGCCACGACCCTGCGCGGCAACGGCCTGGCCCCGGTGATTTCCGAGGCCCTCAACTCCGTCATCAAGGACGGCTCCTACGGAAAGGTCCTGGAACGCTGGAGCCTGTCCGAGGAAGCCCTGCCGGAATCCAAGACCATCACCGAGGAAAACTTCGCGGCCACGCAGGCCACCTCGTCTGCTGCGCCGTCAGGGAAGGCATCATGAACGCAATACACACTGACACCGCCCTCGAGTCCTTCGACGCCGACTGGCAGGAATGGCACGCCGCCCACGAGCAGCACCGGGCCCACCCGCACGGTTTCCTGGCGGTGACCCACCTGCACTGGCTGGGCAGCGAACCCGCGCGGCTGGACGGTGCGCCGGGCACGTGGAGTGTGGAGGCCGACGTCGTCCGCGTGGTTTTGGAGCCGGGCGAGAGCCTGCAACTGGACGGCAGGGAACTGAACACTGCGTCCGGTGATGCCGTTGAGCTCGGCCCGATCAAGGAACGCGGCGGCATCAACCTGGTGTCCGGGGACAGCGTTATTGAGCTGGCCAAGCGCGGCGGCGAATACACCGTGCGGCCCCGCCATCCGGAGAACCCGCTCCTGCAGGCGTACCAGGGCACCCCGGCCTACTCGCCGGATGCGGCCTACGCCGTGCGCGGGACGTTTGTGCCCTTCGAGGCGCCACGGCCCACCACGGTGGGTGCCGCCGTCGAAGGCATCCAGCATGTCTACGAGGCACCGGGCGAGATCCGCTTCAAGCTGGCCGGCCGGGAGCTGGCGCTGACCGCGTTCAACGGCCACGCCCCCGGCTCGCTGTCCGTGTTGTTTACGGACCAGACTTCCGGCAAGACCACGTACGCGGCCAACCGGTCGCTCTCGGTGGTGCCCGACGAGGACGGTTCGGTGCTGCTGGACTTCAACCGGGCGGTGAACCTGCCGTGCGCTTATACGGACCTGGCCACCTGCCCGCTGCCGCCGGCCGAGAACCGGCTGCCCGTGGCCATCGAGGCCGGCGAGAAGATTCCCTACGAGCGTCAGGACCAGCAGTGAGCACCTCTTCACACACGCAGGGCTTCCTTGCCATTGAGCTCGACGGCGCCGGCTGGGACGGCGCGGACATCACCCGGGCCGTGCTGGCAGCGGAGTCCGCCGGCTTCCACGCCGCCACGTTCACCGACGTGCCCGCTCCCGGCCGGGCCAACGCGCTGCAGCGGGCGGCCTTCGCCGGACCCGTCACGCGCACCATCGCCCTGGTCCCTGAGGTGGACACCGTCTACACGGAGCCGTTCCACGTCTCCACCCAACTGGCCAGCCTGGACTACGTGTCCGGCGGCCGGGCCGGGTGGATCGTGACGGCGGCCGAATCGCCCGAGGCTGCTGCCGCCGTCGGACGGGCTTCCGTGACCGGTGACGCCTTGGGCCAGGAAGCTGCCGCATCCATCGAGGTCTCCCGGCGGCTGTGGGACTCCTGGGAGGACGACGCCGTGATCCGCGATGTGGCCACCGGCCGGTACATCGACGTGGATAAGCTGCATTACGCCGATTTTGAGACGCCGGCCGGGTTTGCCGGTCCTGTGTATTCCGTGAAGGGGCCGTCCATTATTCCGCGGCCGCTGCAGGGTCAGCTGCCGGTGCTGGTTCACGCGTCGCTGATTGGCGAGGTTTCGGCGGACGCAGTGGACGCCGTGTTGGTGTCCGCGCCCACCGCGGAACTGCTGGCGGCCGAGGTCGGCGAGGTGCGCGCCCGGGTGGGTGCGTCTGTTTCAGTGATCACCGAGCTCGACGTCGTCCTGGACGCCCGCGGGCAGGCTGCGGCCGCGCGTTGGGCTGGCTCTGATTCCGGCCGTGCCGTCTACACCGGGCCGGCAGCCGGTCTCACCGACTTCCTGGCGGACCTTCTGACTGAAGCCGACGGCGTGCGCCTGCATCCGGCGTCGCTCCTTGTTGACCTGGAAGAGCTGGCCCGCCTGGTCCTGCCGGAACTGCGCCGCCGCGGCGTTCTCCGTCCGGTTGTGCAGGACGGCACCTTCCGCGACCTGCTGGGGCTTCCGCGCCCGGCCAGCCGCTATGCAACCACTGCTGCCGCACCCGCCTTCACGGCGCCCGCCGGCGCCGGAAAATAAGGGGAAAACCATGACACAGCACAGCCGTGCTAAATCCGACGCCTTTGTGCCGTCCGAATTCAAACCGTCCGGCCAGATCCAGTTCGGTGTCTTCTTCCAGGGCGTCAACTCCGGCACCATCTGGAAGGCGGCGGAATCAGGCTCGCAGACGGACTTCGAATCCTTCCGGTGGATCGCCCAGACCGCCGAGCGGGGACTGTTTGCCGCGTTCTTCCTCGGGGAGGGGCTCCGCCTCCGGGAGCACCTGGGCCGGCCGCATGCGCTGGACGTGGTGGGTCGGCCGGACGCGCAGACCATGCTCGCCGCACTCGCCTCCGTCACCACGAACATCGGGCTGGTGGCCACCCAGAACACCACCTACAACGATCCCGCAGACCTGGCCCACCGGCTCGCGTCGCTGGACCTGATCTCGGGTGGGCGTGCCGCATGGAACATCGTGACCACGGACAACGCCTGGACCGGCGCCAACTTCCGCCGCGGCGGCTACCTGGACCACGCCGACCGCTACAAGCATGCGGAAGTCTTCGTGGAGACGGCCAAGCGGATCTGGGACTCGTGGGAGACCCTGGCCGGTCCTGCCCGGCGGGTGCTCCATGAGGGCCAGCACTACACGGTGGACGTGACACCGCGCCTGCCGCGCAGCGCCCAGTACCGGCCGGTGCTGTTCCAGGCCGGCGACTCGCCGGAGGGCCGCAATTTCGCGGCCCGACAGGCGGACGTGATCTTCTCCGCGCACCCCAAGTTCGACGATGCCGTGGAGTTCCGGAAGGACCTGGTGGAGCGTTCATTGGCGGCGGGCCGCGGCGCGAATGCCGTGCAGATCATGCCGGCCAGCGAGTTCATCCTGGCCCCCACTGATGCCGAGGCGGCGGAAAAGAAGGAATGGGTGCGCAGCCTGCAGATCGGCCCGCAGCAGGCCGTCGCCTACCTGGAGCAGTTCTGGGGCCGCGAGCTGTCCGCGTACGATCCGGACGGGCCGCTGCCGGAGATCGACCCCGTGGTGGAGGAAACGTCCGAAACCCGCGGCAGCGGTTTCCACGGTGCCAAAGCGCGGCAGCTGGCAGACCAGTGGCGGGCCGAGGCCAAGGACAAGGGGCTGTCCATCCGGCAGTTCGTCACCTCGAAGACCGCGCGGATCGATGCCACTTTCACCGGCTCCTACACGGCTGTGGCGGACCAGCTGGCCGAGTACGCCCGGGTGGGGGCTGTGGACGGGTTCAACATTTCGCCGTGGCTGATCCCCACCGGCCTGGACGACATCGTGAATCACCTGGTGCCCGAGCTGCAGGAACGTGGCGTGTACCCCACTGAATACCGCGGCAACACGCTGCGCGAGCACTTGGGGCTGGAGACGCCCGTGCGGACTGCGGACACGGCTGCCGAGGCGGTCGGGGCCTGATGCAGTGGGCTGGTTTCGCCGAAAGAGCCGGGTTTGCTGGAAGGGACGACGACGGCGGCGAGGCGGGTGCCGTCGTCGACCCTTTCGGGGGTGCTTCGTTTGGGACCGTCAGGCTGCAGCTGACGGTGTGGGAGCAGTGGGTGTAGTTCCTAGGCCAGGCCGGAGGTGCAGGACTAAACTTTAATGATGAAACTGAGCCATATTCCCCTCCGCTTGGCCACCGGAGCATTCATTCTTAACGCCGGCTACAGCAAGCGGAACCTGGACAAGGACAGCGCCGCCCAAATGCAGGGCATGGGGGCCAAGGTGTACCCGCAGCTGGCCTGGATGGAGCCCGAAACGTTTGGAAAGCTGCTCAGCTACGCCGAGATGACACTGGGCGCAACGCTCCTGGCGCCGTTCGTGCCGAGCCGCCTGGCCGGGCTGGGCCTGGGACTCTTCTCCGGATCCCTCCTGACCATGTATCGAAGGATTCCCGAGATGACCCTGGAGGACGGGATCCGGCCGAGCCAGCAAGGCACCGCGCTGGCAAAGGACGTCTGGATGTTCGGAATCGCCCTCGCGCTGATCCTGGACCGGAACCGCGCAACGAACACCTCCCCGACCCGGAACTCAGTGGGCGTTTGACAGGATGAGGGGTGCGCAGCTGTTGCGCGGCAGGTAGTCGGCTTTGACCTCGATGCAAGCCAAGGTCCTGTAACTCTTCCCCGAACTTCAAATCCCCACCCCCGACTTCAAGCGGAACGACGGGCGTCCGCCATCTCCTAAAACAGCTCGGCACTGCGGCCTGAGCGACCCTAGGCAGCCAAAAGTTTCAAGCTGTTCCTAGTGCGGTCGCAACAGCTTCCTGAACAGTCAAAACGTGCACAAACCCCCGCCACACCTCCTTTGTGGTCGCTGGGCAACTTCCAGTTCCGGCAGCCCGTCTCGACGCGCGATACTGCTGGGCAACTATCTCCCACCTCCAGTTACATCGACTGAAACGGTGCTCGCCATAGAAAGTGGCTCAACATCCTAGGCAGGCAGTCGTTGGGGCCCGTAGTACTCAGAGAACGCCTTGACTCACAATATGAGTTCATGCTCATATTATAGGCGTGTGACTCACCTTACGTTCTTACAGCCTGCGTGGATCCAATGGAGGATTTCTCATGGAAGATTGGCAAACACTTAGCATCACTGGGGCGGTGATCGTTGGCATCGTCGTAATGATCCTTCGACTCCGCCTCAACCCGGCAATGTCGCTGGTTATCGGCGCGGCCGTCTTGGGGCTCCTTACCGGCCTGGGGGCTGCCGACACTACGAAGACCTTGATGACCGGGTTCGGCGACATCATGACCAAGGTCGGACTGCTCATTGCCTGGGGCGTTCTGATGGGCGCGATCCTCAATGAGATGGGGGCCATCTCCAAGCTTGTTGACAAACTGCTTCATGTCTTTGGCCCGAAAGGGGTGCCCTATGCTCTCGGCCTGACTATCGGCACACTATTGCAGTCGATTTTCCTTGATGTCCTGTTGGTGATGAGCGCGCCGCTGGCACGCAGGATCGCTCCGAAGCTGGGCAAGTACGGTACCGCGAAAATAGCGACGGCCATGGCCATCAGCTTGGAATGCGGCATTGTGCTCATGGTGCCCGGTGTCGCCACCGTTGCGCTGGCCGGTCTCCTCCAGGTGCCGCTGGGCGAAATGCTCATCTTCGGCCTTCTGGTCATCATTCCCACGATCGTCGTGTCGATCATCATCATGAACTTCTTCATCCACCGCGGCCTCTGGAAGACAGAGACTGACGAAGAACAGGCTGTTGCGGAATCGCCGGTATTGGAAGACACCGACGGCATGGTTGTCCACACCCATACCCACCTGCATGAGCACGGTCAGGCAGCTCAGCCCGAAAATTCTCACTCCCTCCAGAGCACCGGCACCGGAGGCGGGTCACCTTCGAGCAGAGTTGGCCTGCTGCCCCATGACGTGCGCACTCCGGCATCCAAGAAGTCCCGCGAGCTGGGCCTCCTGGTCATGTTCGGTCCCATGCTCCTTTCCCTGGTGCTGATCGCATCCGGCGCCTTTCTCAAGATGGCTGGCATCACCACGGAGATCACCGGTTTCCTGTCGACACCGGTGGTGGCCCTGCTGATCGGCCTCCTGGGAACCAGCCTGGTGGCACGACTGACCATCGGCACCAAGCGGGTCGAGGCCGCTGTCGCCAACGGCTTCAAGGAATCCGGGCAGATCCTGATCCTGACCGGGGCCGGCGGCTCTCTCGCTGCAATGGTCGCGACGAGCGGAATGGGAGAAATCCTGGGGAAGTACTTCACTGCATCTTCGTTCGCCCCGCTCCTGGTCGTGTGGGCCATAGCTGCAGTGCTCCATATTGCTGTCGGTTCAGTATCGATTTCGGCCATTACGGCAGCCGGATTGCTCGCCCCGATCGCCCCGGCGTTGGGAATTAATCCCGTCCTGCTGGCACTGGCCGCCGGCGCAGGCTCGCTCTTCATTGTCCACGTCACGTCCAACACGTTCTGGCTGCTGCAATCCATGCTTGGACAAACGACCCGTGGAACATTGAAGAGCTGCACCTTGGGCGTCTCCGTGGCATCCGTGGTCGCCCTCGGCTTCACCCTCGTACTCAGCATCTTCATCTAAGAAGGAACACACGATAATGACGATCAACACCGCCGTGGCCCCGCTCCAGGGTGTTCGGGTCCTGGAACTGGGCAACTACATTGCCGCGCCCACAGCAGGGCGGATGCTGGCCGATTTCGGAGCGGAAGTCATCAAGGTTGAACGGCCCCGTACCGGCGATGAGCTTCGGAATTGGCGGCTTTACGCGGGGGATACCTCGATGCTTTACCGGACGATCAACCGGAACAAGAAATCAGTTGTGATCGACCTGCGGACCGAGGAAGGACGCCAGCTGGTCCTGGAACTGGCAGCGGCATCGGACATTGTGCTGGAAAACTTCCGTCCCGGCACGCTGGAGAAGTGGGGCTTGGGACCGGAAGTGCTGAACGAAGCGAACCCTGACCTGATCCTGACGCGGATTTCGGCGTTCGGACAGACGGGGCCCATGGCGGCCCGTCCGGGGTTCGCCGCTGTCGCCGAGGCGTTCGGAGGCTTCCGCGAACTTGTCGGCGACCCGGACCGTCCTCCTGTCCGGGTGGGGGTTTCCATCGGCGATACCATCGCCGGGCTTTACGCAGCCTTTGGCTCGGTCATGTCACTGTTCGAACGCGAGGTCAAACGCGGAAAGACCCCAATTCCTCTGAACCACCGCATGATGGATGTCGCCCTGAACGAAGCCATGCTCTCGGTCACCGAGTCACTGATTCCTGACCACACTGCCTTCGGCATCAATCGCCAGCGGACCGGGGGCCGGATGGAAGGAATTGCCCCGTCGAACGCGTACCTGTGCCTTGACGGAAGTATCGTCGTCGCTGGCAACGGCGACGCCATTTTCAAGCGCTACATGGATGTCATCGGCCGCCCGGACTTGGGCAGTGACGCTGGGCTGCAGACAAACGCGGACCGATGGGAGCGGCGCGATGAACTCGATGCCGCCATCGGTCAGTGGGCTAAGAACCAGACGACCAAGGAAGCCCTTGCTGTCCTCGACTCTGCAGGTGTGCCGGCTGGTCCCATTTACACCGCTGCGGACATCGTCGCCGATGACCAGTACGCGGCGAGGAACATGATCCAGAGATTCGATGTCTCCACGGGGAATGAAACGCTCTCCAACGTCGGGTTCCCCGGCATCATCCCCGTCATCGGGGGAGCATCATTGCCCATCAGGAACCTCGGCCCGGACCTTGGCGCGGACACCAGGGATGTGCTGGAACGGGTACTTGGAAAGACCGCGGAGCAGGCGGAATGCCTGATGGCCAAAATGGAAATGGAAACGGTATGAACACCAGGAATGATTTTCAGCTCAGGGACGTGACCCTTCGGGACGGTCTGCAGCTCACGGGCGGGATGCTCTCCACCGAACGGAAAGCTGGCATCGTCCGCGCCCTGCTCGCGGCAGGGGTGCCCGCCATTGAAATCGGGTCAATGGCCCGGCCGGACCTGGTGCCACCGATGGCCAACACCCTGGAACTCATCGGCGCCCTGACCGCCGAAGAACTCCAGAAATGCTGGATCTGGGTAGCCACACCCCGTCACGTTCAGAAGGCGGCCGCCGCGGGAGCCGTGAACATGCAGTACTGCCTCAGCGTCTCGGACGCCCATAACCAAGCCAACATCGGCCGCTCGACTGAGGCGAGCATGGCAGCTCTGCCCGAGGCGCTGGATTATGCCCGTGAAGCAGGCACCACCCTCCAGTTGTGCCTGGCCACTTCCTTCACCTGTCCCTTTGAAGGTGACATCAGCCCTGACCGGGTACTGAAGCTCGTGGAAGATCCGAGGGCTAACGGCGTCAGCGACGTCGTCATCTGTGACACCCTGGGACATGCGGTGCCAGATCAAGTGAGCGCCCTGATAGGCAAGGTCACCGCCGCCGTCCCTGACCTGGGTGTGGTTTTTCATGGACACGACACCTGGGGGATGGGGGTCGCCAACGCGATAGCGGCACTTGACGCCGGCGCCACCACCATCGACGGGGCGCTCGGGGGCCTGGGCGGCTGCCCGTTTGCCCCCGGCGCATCCGGGAATACGTCCACGGAGGACTTGCTCTTCGGCCTCCGCCCGGATTGGCTGAACCCGCAGAACTTCGCTGACCTCGTCCGGCTGGGCGAATCAATCACCGGCGAACTGCAGGAGGACAACAGGTCCAAGTCAGCACTGGGTGCCCGCTCCAAAGCAGCGGCATTCCAGTGGGTTATGCCGAGCTGACCTTCAAGGCCTGCGGACGGGCGTCGGCGGACGGCAGGCGCCCACCGATCATCCGGGTGATCCGTTCTGCCGCCTCCAGCAGATCATCGACCCATTGCTCGCACACCTCCAACGGCATCCGCAGCGTGGGACCCATGATGGTCAGTGCCCCAACAAGGTCCGCCTGTGGGTTGAACACCGGTGCTGACAACCCACTCGCCCCGGACTCGCGTTCACCGGTAGTGAGCGCGTACCCGTCAGCACGCGTCTGCTTAATCGCCGCCTTGAGGGACCCTGTGTCGGTGATGGTGCTTTCCGTGAGCTGATCCAACCGGGCAGACAAAACCCTGTCGGCAACCTCAGCGTCCCATGCCAGTAGAACCCTGCCAGCCGATCCGGCGTGCAAGGGCAGAATTCTGCCCACGGCCATGTCGCGGCGAAGCATATGGCGGGTTTCCGCCATGGCCACACACACCCTGTAATCCATGGAGGTCTGGAAAAAGCAGACGGTCTCGCCCAACCTGTCCCGGAGCTCCTGAAGGACCGGCTTGATGATCTCTATGAGCTCGACCCCATGGGATGCGGGCGCTGCCCAGAATGACATCTTCACACCGACCCTGTACCTGTCATCGACCCTGTCGAGGAAGCCATGAGCCACGAGGTTGCCCACCAGCCGCTGAACTGTGGAGGTGGGAAGGCCGGTTGACTCCCGAATCTGAGCCAGCGTCAATTCAGGACGCGCAAGCGAAAAGGAATCCAGAATGTCACTTATCTTCGCCAGAACCAGAAGCGGCGGCGGCCCCTGCAAATTGTCTGCTGCCATGCCCCAATTCTATGGTGATGCCCTGACAGGGGCGCCCCGCACCAGGCATCACGACCGCATGAAAGGCGGTACCCGACAAATCAGGCAAAGAATCAACGGCAGCAGCCCTCCCAGGGAAGTATTGGGATCCGAATCCAGGGTCCAACAGTCATGACGCACATTCCACACGTTGGTCCCTTGGCTTCCTACCCCTTCCACGAATGGGCAAAGTTAGCAGGGGCAGAAGTTGAAGTCCGACTCGACGGCGCACTCTACCGGTACGGCCGGATCGAGGCCGCTACAGCAGACGGCGCAATAGCCTGGCTTGCCCAGGACGGGTTAGAGGAAAGAACCCTCATAGACAAGGATTCCGGCTACGAGATACGACTTGCACCCCGCCAACTTCAAGCCCTTCACGCGATGACCCAGGCAGGATGCTTGAAAGCCACCAAACGGCCTGGCTAACCTACCCTCAGCCCGGGCTCTTCTTGCCGGCATAGTCCGACCTGACACGGCTGCAAGAAGGGAACGGCCAGTGCTGAGCGTTCAGCCGGATGGGCGTTTTCAGTGGGCGCCTGACAGGATGAGGGGCGCGCAGCTGTTGCGCGGCAGGTAGTCGGCTTTGACCTCGATGCGGCGCGCCCCGTCCGGCAGCTTCCCGTGCATCCGCCCGAGCACCAGCTCGATGGCGTGGACGGCAAGCATGTCCAGCGGCTGGCGGATGACGCTCAGTGGGGGAGTGGTCAGCTCGGTCCAGGGATTGTCGTCAAAGACGATGAGGGATAGCTCATCGGGAATGTCGATGCCCATTTGAACCAGCCTGCGGACTGAACTTTGCACCTGTGCCGTGTTGGCAACGATAAGCGCGGTTGGCGGCTGACGCATCGCAAGCAGTGATCCGACGGCGCCGCCGCCGGCGTCCCCACGGAAAGGCACGTCACGTATCAGCGTGGGGTCTACGGGCAGGGATGCGTTCTGGTGCGCGGCCTTGTAGCCATTCAGCCTGGCACTTCCGGTGGAGGTGGTGAGCGGGCCGGTAATCAGCCCGATCCGGGTATGGCCCAGGTTGATGAGGTGCTCGGTGGAGCGTTCCGCGGAGTCGAAGTTTTCAATGCTGACAACGTCCACATCTTCGAGCTCTTCGATGGCGCGGTCAATGAAGACCACGTTGACGCCGAGGTCCCGCAGGCGCCGCCACTTTTCGATGTTGCCCCCGGTAGGAGTGGCAATGACGCCACTCACGGAGCGGTCCAGCAACGTGTCCAGGGAGTCCGCCTCCAGGTGCGGATCCTCCTGCGTGGTCATCAACACCACCTGGACACCATGGCTGCGTGCCTCCCACACAATCCTGTCCGCCAGGCGGGCGAAAAACGGGTTGGAGAGATCGGTGACCACCAGGCCGATGGTGAGGGCATGCCCCGCGCTGAGTTCACGCGCGGCCGCCCTGGGCCGGTAACCCAATTCATCAATGACCCTCAGGACCTCCTGCCTTTTCACAGGTGCCACGGGGCCGGAATCGGGATTCAGGACCCGTGAGACCACAGAGACCGACACTCCCGCAGCCGCCGCTACATCGCGAATAGTAGGCGCTTTGCGCACCGCTCCTCCTTGAGACACAAGACCCCCAATTGTCATTACTTACGCCATTCCTTCCTGCCCGTTCGCTTCATTACGCCCGGCCAGGAAGGTGATCGTTGACACAGCTTATCAGCGGCTGGTACAAAAGTGGAACCGGTTCCACTCCGGAAAGTTTTCCTTACAAAATGCGACAAAGAAGTTGTGCCGTCCGGCCTGCCGGAGGTGCTTTCTTTCGCCAAGCACCGTTAGAGAGATCCCGTGAACCTTCATAAACTCCTCAGCGACCGTGAGCAGCAGTCCCGTCCCATCCGCGTCGGGCTGATCGGCGCCGGCCGCTACGGGACCATGTACTTGGCGCAGGCCAACAACATTCCCGGCATCCACGTCGTCGCCATCGCGGACATCAACGTCAAGCGGGCCCAGGGGGCCTTCGAGCTGGTGGATTGGCCTGCCTCCCAGGTGGCTCCGGATATCGCTACGGCGCTGAAGGACCGCTCCACGGCCATCGTTGCCAACGCCGACGAACTGTTCGACGTCGACATCGACGTCATCGTCGAGGCCACCGGCAACCCGATCATCGGCATCAAACACGCCCTGAAGGCGATCGAAACCAAGAAGCACATCATCATGGTCACCGTCGAGGCTGATGCCCTTGCCGGCCCCGCCCTGGCCAAGCGTGCCGAGGAAGCAGGCGTTGTCTACTCCATGGCCTACGGGGACCAGCCAGCCCTCATCATGGAACTTGTCGACTGGGCCCGCACCAGCGGCTTTGACGTGGTCTGCGCCGGCAAGGGTGCCAAATACCTGGAGCACTACCACGAGATGAACCCGGACAACGTCTGGGAAAACTGGGAGTTCTCCAAGGAACTGACGGACTCCGGCCAGCTCAACCCCTACATGCACACCTCGTTCCGGGACGGGACCAAGGCCGCCATCGAAATGGCAGCGGTGGCCAACGGCGCCGGCCTCGCCCCCTCCGATTCCGGCCTGAGCTTCACCCCCGGCAACGTTGAAGAGATCGCCACCATCTGCCGCCCGGCCGCCGTCGGTGGTTCCCTCGCCCACGAAGGAAGCGTGGACGTCATGTCCAGCGTCAACCGCGACGGCAGCTGGATCCCTTACAACACCCAGGAAGGCGTCTTCGTCGTGGTCAAGGCGACCAACGACTATGTTTCCGGCTGCTTCAACGAATACCCCTGGCACCCGGACCCCACCGGCCAGTACGCCGCCCTGTACCGCCCGTACCACTACGTGGGCCTCGAACTGAACATGTCCATCGCCAACGCAGCCCTTCGCGGCATCCCCACCGGCGGGCCGGTCGGTTTCTACGGCGACGTGGTGGCCACCGCCAAGAAAGACCTCAAGGCCGGAGAATTCCTTGACGGCGAAGGCGGCTTCACCGTCTGGGGCAAGCTGGTTTCGGCCAAGCACTCGGTGGCAACCGGAGCCCTCCCCGTCGCCCTGGCCCACCACGTGGAGCTGCGCAACGATGTGCCCAAGGGGGCCATCGTTGGTTGGGACGATGTCATCATTGATGACTCCCTGTCGCAGGCACTGGAGCTCCGCCGCGAAACGGAAGCGCTGATCGCCACCCCCGTCACCGTCTCCTGAACGAGTTCCCCTGGCTTCAAGCCACACCCGCTGCAACAGCAGACCGCCGTGTCTGCCGCGCAGCACCGCATCCTTCCAATGAAGAAAGGCATCGAATGAACCTCAAGACCCGCGCCATCACCGGGGTACTGGCAACCAGCCTGGCAGCAGCGCTGCTGACCGGCTGTGCAGGCGGAGCTCCAGCCGGCCAAAGCGGCCCGGTGGCCAAGATCCAGCTCTCCATCCCCGATCCGCTGACGTCTTCTGTCGGCGTTACCGCCCAGCACTTCGCCGACCAGGTCAAGAAGACCTCCAACGGTTCCGTCCAGGTCACCGTGGTGCCCAACGGCACGAGCTTCAGCGGTGACCAGAATGCCGCCGTGACGCGGCTGCAAGGCGGATCGCTTGACGGACTCATTCTGTCCACCTCCGTCTACGCCTCGGTGGTGCCGGAGATGAACGGCATCAGCATCCCGTACCTCTTCGCGGACACCAAGGAAGAGGCAAAGTTCCTCGCCGGGGAACCTGGAAAGGTCCTGAAGGAGAAGCTGGCGGCGAAGGACACCGTGGCGCTCTCCTTCCTGACCCGGACCGGCCGGGAGATCACCAACTCCGTGCGCCCGATCGAACAGCCTTCGGACCTGAAGGGGCTGAAGATCCGCGTGCCGGGCAACACCTTGTGGACCGACTTCTTCGGCAAGCTGGGCGCAAGCCCCACCACCATGGCCTTCTCGGAAGTCTTCACCGGCCTGCAGACCGGAACCATCGACGGCCAGGAAAACCCGATTGAGGTTCCGTGGACGAACAAGTTCTCCGAGGTGCAGAAATACGTCTCCATGACCAACCACATCAACGACGCCTGGGTGCTGGCCCTGTCATCAAAGAAGTGGGATTCACTGACGGATGACCAGAAGAAGGCCCTCACCACCGCTTCCGAGGAAACGGCAACCTTCAAAACAGGTTATGACGAGGAACAGTCCAAGAAGCAACTGGATGAACTGGCAGCCAAGGGCATGAAGGCCAACGAGCTCAGCGCGTCGGGACTCGCCGAGTTCAAGGCCGCTTCCCAAAGCCTCTACCCGGAGTTCTCCAAGCTCATCGGCAAGGAATTCTTCGACCAGGCCATCGCCTTCGCCGGCAAGAAATAACTAGGACGGGTGGGAGCCCACTGCAGGGCTCTCACCCGCACTGACCCTCCACTCCCCATAAAGAATCCCGCTCTCAATGTCGACAGTCTGGAAAACCATGAAACCCACCGTTGCTCCCCAGGACTACGAGGAAGTCCTTCCCCTCGAAGCGGAGGAAATCCTCCATCACGACCACGTGCCCTCCGGCTGGAGCGGTGCTGCATGGCTCGACAAGACCCTCGAATGGATTGTGGGAGCGGCGATTCTCGCGGAGCTCGTGGTGATCCTCCTGAACATCACCGTCCGCGTCATCACCGGGGATTCAGTTCTTTGGACACAGGAGGTGTCCGAGATCGCCCTGCTGACCATTGCCTTCATCGGTGGCGCCATCGCCTATCCGAAGGGCGCACACATGTCCGTCCAGGCGCTCATCATGCGCCTGCCCGCAACATGGAAGCCGTACCTCGCAGCGCTTGTGGACTGGCTCGTCTTTGTCATGAGCGCCGGCGCGCTTGCGCTGTTCGTGCCCACCCTCGTTCAGCAGATCGAGGAGAAGACACCCATCCTGCAACTCCCCGTTTTTTGGGTCAATATGCCCTTCACGGTGGGCATGGTCCTCATCGCCTGGTTTGCCCTGGTCAAACTCCGGCGCGAGGCCTGGCGACCCGCCCTGGTTGGTGCCGGAATAGCGGCGGCCCTGGTCGTCGTCGTCCTTGTCTCCCCGCCGCTGTTCTACTACGCCTCCCCGAACGTCCTGCTTCTGGTGGTCCTCGTGGCCCTGTTTGCCCTGCTGTTCCTGGGCCTGCCCATTGCGTTTGTCCTGGCCCTGGCCTCAGGAATCTACCTGTACCTGGGCGGCATCTCCGACGTGAGCGCGATCCCCATCGGCATGGCATCCGGAGCCAAGGGATTCGTCCTGCTGGCCATCCCGTTCTTCATCCTGGCCGGCACGGTCATGAACTCGGCCGGCCTCACCCTGCCGCTGGCCAAGCTCGTCGATGCGCTGATCGGCCACCTTCGCGGCGGGCTGCTGCAGGTGGTGGTGGTCACCATGTACATCTTCTCCGGCATCTCCGGCTCCAAAGTCGCCGACGTCGCAGCCGTTGGCACCACCATGCGCGGCATGCTCGAAGAGCGCAAATACCCGCGGGGCGAAGTGGTGGCCGTGCTGTCGGCGTCGGCCATCATGGGTGAGACCATCCCGCCCAGCATCGTCCTGCTCATCCTGGGCTCCATCACCACCATCTCAACTACCACCCTGTTCCTCGCAGGCTTCGTGCCGGCAGCCTTCCTCGCCCTGGTGGTCATGGCAATGGTGTTCCTGAGGGCGCGCAAGCAGGGCGGGGTGCCCAGCGCCAAGGCCACGTGGCGGGCCCGGGGCTCAGCCACCTTCTTCGCCCTGCCCACGCTCCTGCTCCCCGTGGGCATGGTGGTCGGGATCCTCAGCGGATTCGCCACCCCCACGGAAGTTTCCTCGGTCGCCGTCGCCTACGCCTTCGTGCTCGCCGCCGCCTACCGCCGCGGCAGCCGGCGCCTGCTCGGTGACACCCTGCGCGAAACAACCACGACGGCGGGCATGGTGCTGTTCATCATCGCCGCGGCGTCGCCCCTGGCCCAGACCCTCGCCCTGGCGGGCGTCTCGCAGCAGATCCACGACCTGATGTCCGGGCTGGGTGACTCCCCCATCCTGTTCATGCTTTTCACCGTGGTGCTGCTGATCATCATGGGCCAGCTGCTCGAAGGCCTGCCCGCGGTACTCATCTTCGCCCCGCTGCTGCTGCCGATCGCCACCGACTTCGGCGTCAACCCCGTGCAGTACGCCATGGTCCTCATCATCTCCATGGGCATCGGCTCCTTCGCCCCGCCCGCAGGGGTTGGCTTCTACGTCGCCTGCGCCACCGCCCGGGAAACCGTGGAAAACAGCCTCAAGCACTTCTGGCCGTACCTGGTGGCCGTGTTCGTCGGCCTCCTCGTCCTCGCCGCCGTGCCCTGGTTCAGCACCTTCCTTCCCGCCCTCGCCGGCCTGATCCCCTTCTAATCCATGACAGAAACCCAACCGTCCTCACCCCTCGATCCCGGCGTCTCCGTCTCCCTGCTCGGCACCGGCCCCATGGGAGCCCCGATTGCCCGGAACATCATCGACGGCGGGGTGCCCCTGACCCTGTGGAACCGCACGGTCAGTAAAGCCGAAGCCATCGACGGCGGGACAGTAGCCCCGCGGCCGGCCGACGCCGCAGCGGATGTTGTCCTCACCGTGCTGCCGGACCTGCCCCAGGTGGAAGCACTCCTGGAGGGCGACGACGGCCTGCTCGCCGGGTGGGCGCGGGCAGGCGTGAGTGAACCCGTCCTGGTCATCCACGGCACCGTGTCGCCCACGGCGGTCGCCGCCTTTGCCGCCCGCTGCAAGTCCCGATACGGGGTGGTGGTCGTTGACGCACCGCTCAGCGGCGGGACTATCGGGGCAGAGCAGGGGCGCCTGAGCATTATGGCCGGCGGGCCCCAGGGCGTGGTCCAGCGGCTCACACCGCTGTTCGGGCTATACAGCTCCACGATCATGTGGTTCGGGGAGGCCGGGGCCGGTGCCGTCGTGAAGGCCTGCAACCAGATCGTGGTGGCGGCGACGGTTACCGCCCTGTCCGAGTCGATGGCGCTGGCAAAGGCATCAGGTTTGGATCTTGAAAAGGTGCAGGCGGTCCTCAAGGGCGGTCTGGCCAACTCCGAGGTGCTGCAACAGAAGGGCGGCCGCTGGATCACCGGGGACTTCGACGGCGGCGGTTCGGCCAAGAACCAGCTCAAAGACCTGCGGTTTGTCACGGACGCGGCCGCAGATGCCGGACTCGCGCTGCCCGTTGCCAATACGCTGAAATCAGCATTCGAAACAATGGTCACCGAGGGACTCGGGGACCTGGACCATACAGGCATCTACTTGAGCATCACCAGTAATCGAGCAAAGGAACCATCATGACCATCGTCGTCACAGCAGTCTTCACGCCCAACGACGGCGCCCGCGACCAGGTTGTCGCGGCCCTCAAGCCCGCCATCGCCGAGGTCCACGAAGAACCCGGATGCCTCCTGTACGCCATCCATGACGCGCCGAACGGCCAGATCATCATGATCGAGAAATGGGAGAGCGCCGAGCTGCTGGACGCACACGGCGCCGGCGACGCCGTCAAGCGGCTCAACGCCTCACTCGAAGGACTCCTGGCAGAACCCGTCGAGGTCACCCGCCTGACCCCCATCCCCGCCGGTACCGAACACCAAGGCGCCCTGTAATGCCCCAGAGCATCGTGGTGATGGGCGTCTCCGGTGCAGGGAAATCCTCGGTGGGCCAAGCGCTCGCCACCCAGCTCGGCGCCCAGTTCATTGACGGCGACACCCTGCATCCTGAAGCCAACGTCAAGAAGATGGCCTCAGGCGTCCCCCTCACCGATGAGGACCGGTGGCCGTGGCTGCACCTCGTGGGTACCCAGCTGTCCGCCAGCGACAACGCAACCATTGTTGCCTGCTCAGCCTTGAAGCGCAGCTACCGGGATGCCATCCGGACAGCTGCGCCTGCCACCACGTTCATCCTGCTGCAGGCCGGCAGGACCGCACTGCAGGACCGGCTCACGCAGCGCCCCGGACACTTCATGCCGGCGTCCCTGCTCACCTCCCAGCTGGAAACCCTGGAGGAGCTGCAGGACGACGAATCAGGTGTGATGATCGAGTCAACGGGAGGCATCGACACAACGGTGGAGCGGATCCGGAAACTGCTGGAGCGATCAGCGTTGGTGTGAATCTCCAGACGTAAGGCTGAACCTCTGTTTGGGCTCCGGTGAATCCGTGGTGGCGGCTACTTCCAGTAACCGTCGACGCACTGCATCGGATCTCCGCTGTTGTAGCCCAACTTCAAGGCGGCTTCCCTCTGCGTTGAAGTGGGGTGTGATGATCCCGGCTGGGTTGCCCCGACTGCGTTGAGAGCCGCCACACCCTCCTCAAAATCTCCGGGTTCGAGAGTTCCGTCATAGTAGGCGGTATTCATCCAGACCCCAGCGAAGCAGTCGGCGATCGCTTCTTTGTTGGAGCCCGTGAACTCAAGTACTTCCCCGGGATAGTACTTCTCCCACTGGATGGCCAGTTCGTCCTGCACGCTGTGCCCGTATTCGTGGGCGACGATGATCGCAGCAGCAAAATCCCCGGCTTGCTTGCTCGTTCGGCCCAGCACCTCACCGGTCCACATGCGCTGCAGGGCTGTTACCGGGAGAATGATCAATCCGTCCTCGGTTGTACCTCTCAGATCGACATACGGATCGGACGAGCAGTAAAAGGCATTGGGATAGTCATGCGGTACTGAGGCCGGACCCCCGGGGCATGACATCACATAAGGCGTTTCATCCTGCTGGATAATTCTGTAGTAAACCTGCGGGGCCTCGAAATCATTTTGGACAAACCACTCGGTCCACATCGTATGCAGCTTAGTAATAATCCACTCCACGTAACTCGTCACGGTATAGGGGTAAACCGTTCCTGTTACTTCACTTTGTGGTGGTGCTGCCCCCAGCGGAGCCTCATCCACTGTCCCCAGGCAGCCTTGGGCTTCTGACTGCAGGCACGAATCGGAGGAGAATTCGGGCACTCCCTCACTGGACTTGTCGTCCTCCGGAAAGGCCTCATCTGTCGCGGTGGCCTGGACAGTAGCCTTGATGGGTCTCCCTTCCGCGCTTGCCTGCGGGCTCCTGGTACTGGCTTGTTCACTCTGCTCAAAAGTGGGGAATGGTTCTGTAGCCCCAGTACTGGGTTCTTGAGCCGAGGGTGCCGGCTCCGCGATGCTGGTTGTTACTTCCGGGGTGGCAGTAAGTACCGGAGCGGACGTTACGTCCGGGGTGGCAGTAACTACCGGAGCGGACGTTACTTCCCCACCTTGCGTGGGCGATGAGCTGCAACCACCTGCAAAGAGGGCAGTGGCCGCCAGGAATACCAGTAAGGATGGCTTTCTGTGTCCGAGCATGTGCACCACCCGAGCGATGGATATGTGGTTACGGAGATACCGGCTCACCACTTCAATCCGCGTAAGTGGCGGGGGTCCTTGTTAAGCCCGACAGGCCTAGACATGATTCAGAGTTTGAGCATGTCGCTCCAACAAAGGTGATGTCAACGAGGTGGCCTACCCTTTTTCCATTTGCTTGATGTGTGGTGTTTTCTCGTTACACCACACGTGACAAAGGAACCCGCCATTTGACCTAAGCGGCCGCGTGCGAGAATGGCCGCATGATTGACGAATCTCAGGCGACTGCCGCTACACCAGCGGCCTTGGACCCTGCCTTCGAAGCCGCGTACCAGGCCGCCCAAAAGAGCCTCAAAGAGGGTGGCATCCCGATTGGGGCAGCACTGGCCCGTGACGGCGTGGTCATCGCGAGCGGCCACAACGAACGCGTCCAGAACGGCGACCCCATAGCACACGGGGAGATGTCTGCCCTTCGCGCGGCCGGCCGGCAGAAGAGCTACCGGGACACCACGCTCTACACCACGCTGGCCCCGTGTGCCATGTGCACGGGAACCATCATCCAGTTCAAGATCCCCCGGGTGGTGGTGGGGGAGGCGCGCACGTTCGACGGCGAGTTCGACCTTTTGCGCTCACGCGGTGTTGAGGTGGTGGTCCTGGATGATCCTCGGTGCGTGGAGATGATGCGTGCGTTCCAGGAGGACAACCCGGACTTATGGGCGGAGGACATCGCAGAGGACGCCGCCTAGCAGCCCACGGAGCCGGCCGCCGCTGGCCGGCTTCGCTGAAAGGGACGACGACGGCGGCGAGGCGGGTGCCGTCGTCGACCCTTCCTTACGAGGTGCTTTCCTCTGGGACCGTCAGGCTATAGCTGACGGTGCGGGGGATGCCTGCCGTTCGTGCGAGACCCGCTGGATGAACTCGACCGTCTCGCGCTCCGTTTCGGCGCGGGTGGTGGGCTCGTTGTGCACCTCGTGGCGAACGCCGGGGAAGACGCGGGTGCGGACGTCCGCGTGGCCCGAATCAGCCAGGCGGTTTGCCACATGGTAGGCCCCTTCGCCGTAGTTGGTCACGGGGTCCTGGTCGCCAGCGAGGATCAGGACGGGAAGGTCCGCGGGGAGCTGTTTGTACCAGTCGTCGGAGTTGACCTGGTCGTAGAGGTCCACAAAGCCCTGCAGAAACCGCGCGCTCAGGGGTGCGCCGAAGTTGTTGAACGGGTCCCTGCCGTGGTCGGCAACGACGTCAACGTCCAGCGCCACCCAGGCGGTGGGGCCGGCACCTTCACCAACGCGGCCCAGGAAACCGTCGAACAACTGGCCCACCAGTTCCTCGGGCGCGGGATCGGCGCCGCACTCGCCGGCGGCAAGCCGGGCGAGTTCGGGCCGGTTGATCATTGTCTCGATGCCCCGCATTTGGGCGGCGATTCCGCAGAGGATCAGGCCGGAAAGCTGTGCATCAGGATTGACGGCCATGCCCCGGGCGATCATCGATCCCCAGCTGTGGCCGAACACCACGTACGGGAGCTGGGGGAGTGCTTCCCGGGCCTTGGCCCGGAGGGTGACCTCATCCGCAACCACTACGCTGGCGGCATCCTCGCCGGCGTCACCCCAGGTGCCCTGCTGCATTGCCGTGCGCCCGTGCCCGGAGTGGTCGCCTGCCACCACAATGAACCCCGCGTCCACCAGGGTGGAGATGAGGTGGAGGTAGCGGCGGGAGTGCTCGCCCAGCCCGTGGATCAGCTGCACGATCGCCTTGGGTGCACCGATTGGTTCGTAGACCCACGCCTGGATGGTGTCGCGGCCGTTGGCGGACGTGAACTCGATTTCCTGCAATGACATATCTTCCTCCCGTGGCGGCGCCGTCGCCTGCTCGAGGCGAGCCTAACCACAATGCCGTCATGTGCGTCAATGATTGCTGGTTCAATTAAGGGGCTTCCGCCTAGTCTGAAACCAGCCACGTCCGCCGCTTTGAAGGAAGCCGATGCCGCATCCCACACGTCCCCTGCGCAAGCTGGGGTTCCTGACCATTGGCCTTTTCGATCCGGCCAATCCGGCCGCGGGCCACGAGTCCACGCTGCAGATCATTGAGCTGGGGGAGCGGCTGGGGTTCGACAGTGCCTGGCTGCGTCACCGGCACCTGCAGTTCGGAATCTCTTCCCCGGTGGCGGTGATGGCCGCTGCCAGCCAGCGCACCTCGCGGATCGAGCTGGGCACCGCGGTGACCCCGTTGGGCTGGGAGAATCCGTTGCGCCTGGCGGAGGACCTGGCCACCGTGGACCTGCTCGCCGGAGGGCGCATCAATCCCGGGGTGAGCGTGGGCGAACCGATGCAGTACGACACGGTGAAGCACGAGCTGTACCCGGATACCGCGGACGCGGAGGACTTCAGCTACGCCCGCGTGGAGCGGTTTGCGCGGTTGGTGGCAGGGGAGCCGGTGCGGGAATTCTCCGGCAAGCAAGGGGTGGTGGAGGAGTTCTCCAACCGCGTGGAACCGCACTCGCCCGGCCTGCGGGACCGCCTTTGGTACGGGGCGGGCAGCACTAAGTCAGCTGTCTGGGCCGGTTCGAACGGCTTCAACCTGCTGTCCAGCAGCGTGATCTTTCCGGACAAGGACCAGGAGCCGGACTTCGCCCTGGTCCAGCAGTCGCAGATCCGGGCGTACCGCGAAGCGGCTGCTGCCGCCGGACATGCTGGGGCGCGGGTTTCGCAGGGCCTGGTCGTGATCCCTACTGACTCGGCGACTGCCTCGCAGCGGGAGAAGTATCAGCGGTATGTGGACGAACGCACTCCACGGACAGCTGCTCCGCAGGGGCCGAGGGGCATGATGTTCGCCCGGGATCTGATTGGCAGCAGCGAGGAGATCGCCGAGCAGCTGTACGCGCACGCAGGCTTCCAGGAAGTGGATGAGGTGGCGTTCGCGCTGCCCTTCAGCTTCGACCACGAGGACTACGTCCAGATCCTGACCGATATGGCGGGCAAGCTGGGGCCAGCTTTGGGGTGGATGTTCTATGATGGCGACCTATCAAACTAGTCCGAACACGCAATTGCCACTCGCACCATAGGAACCGCAGCGGTGGAGGGAATGGGACATCAATGGCGGAGTGCTTTTACTGCTTTGCGGACAAACCGCTCACACGTGCTCACCTCTTTCAGAAGGGTTTCCGCAAAACCATCGAGGACGCGACTGGGGGCGTGTTTCTATCTGATTCCAGCGTTAGCCATCCGGGTATCGTTCGAGCCATCAAGCACGGCGGCGATATACGCGAAACCAAGGTCACCTCTCTGTGCGAAGACTGCAACAACAACTGGATGAATAACATTGAGCTCGCCGCTGAGACTGCTTTTAGCCGACTCGTAAGTGGAGAATATGCTCCATCTCCCCACGAGTTCCGCAAAATCGCCCACTGGGCGGTCGTTTTCGCCGCCCTTTCGAGTGAGCTCCATCCAAAGCTGCAGATACCGCCTAGCCATCGCCAAGCCATACGACAAGGAACCCTCATCCCTGATGGTTACTCAACTTATGTCGTTTGGACGAAAGAACACTTAGTGACTGTTCAGTCCGACCTGTATCGAGCAGTGAGCGCGTCTACGAACGACAGTGAAGTGCACTGGTTCCACCTTCTCCACCTCGGTTCGGTCGTCTTGATTACGGCGACTCCTGGTCTTACGCCTAGGGTTGCCCGCGTCTTGAACGAGGCCAACATTCACTCGGCCTTGGGGTTCATCGGTGACAGCTTTGTTTATGTTCCTCAAGAGTTCCAAAGAGCGATGACTGAGGGGCATCGTGCCGAGCACCAAGAGCTCTTCGCCTTAGGACCAAAGATCGGTAACGAGGCAAGCGCTTTCATTACGACGAGCAACGGCATACAGGTTCTCGATCTGTCAGAAGGCATGCAATTTGGCGTCGCCGATTTCTCGTTTGACTTCGGCGGCCAGCTCTTCGACTATCGCCAGCCTCCAGGTAGCAACTAGCTTTGGCGTTTTAGGGCACCTTATGCAGCCGCGCGACCTGACCAAGCTTCAAAATGGCGGTCAGGAATGAGCAGGAACGGCCTGCAGGGCAGGGTGGACCAGATTCGGCGATTGGCTCATCCAACTGGCCGGACTGGACGAGCCATCGACGCGTTTCGCCGCAGGCGCCTTCACCGACGGCGCCTTGCGGACCCGCACGCTACCTGCGGCTCTCAAGGAGATCGCTCAAGCTGTTCCAGACCTGCCCGTCGCAAGTAAGTCTTTTCCAGCTTCGCCGCAACCGCCTGTCGCAATAGCTCCGCAGAACCCTGACGCTAGCCCCGAAAAACAGAGTGATGAATCCCCCAATCGTGGCAAGAATAAGGCACAGTGGGCTGATTGTTCTCAGCCAAGCGGGAATGAGGGGAGGGTTGGGGGTAGCAATAGCGTAAGCACCGAAGCGAGTAGAACGGCAGCGCTGAAACCGAGAAATGCCACATGGATTCTTGCTGCATGTCTTGAAGCCATGCCAGCGGCATCATGACGACGCATGTTCTCAGCCCGTTCGAGCTCAAGCCACTCTTGTCTGTAGGTCGGCTCGTTTCGATTCAATTTTGGCCTGCTTCGCTTGCTCCTCGATGGCCTCGCGCTCAGAGTTTGGGGACCTGATCATTTCGTTCTTGATGGCCAAACGAACTTATGCATCGTGCCTTGAACGGGCGTCAAGGCTGCGAGGGCTGACAATGATGAGCGTTTCTGGGCCATACTTGCCGACCTGTGGTGACCTCCTGAGTGCAAACGCCGTGCCACAGTCAGGAAAAGGCGATTGCCACAGTCACTGGTCGACGACGAAACGTAGCTTTATGCAGCCTTGGATTTTATTCCTACTCAAGGAAGGGGGCGAGCCTCTGACGCACCGCCTTCCGGCTAGCGGAAAATCGCGATCGGGTGAAGAATTACTGTCGGCGCGTTGAAGAGGAAATCCTCCTCCGACATCTCAACTCCCAGAGCCTTCGCAGGTTCAATCATGTTCTTCATGCCCTTGGTCAAAACGTCGGCTTCCAAGGCCGTAGGGGGGCTGTCGCGTATAACCCTTATTGCCAGGTAGTTCTCATCCTCTTCGAGCAGGGCCTCTATCTGCCCAATGACGGTGAACTCGCCCTCGATCCCTTGAGCCCCAGCGATCAAGAATGCTTCATCTAGGCCAGCCATAATCCGAGGATGTTGAATTCCGAAGGGCGCAATCTGTACAAGTTGCATGCGTGTTTCACTCTTTCCACGCATCCATCCGGCCATCATTCTCGCTGTCTTTTTAAGGTTCGCGATTTCGGCTGTTGGACGCTTTAGTGCCGAGTCAGGGTTACCGGCCTCATTTGAGAAGGCAATAAAGGTAGAAAAGACGCGGTGCAAGGGTGCTAGGGAGACGCGGGCCGTGAATTCGACAGTGTCCCCAATTCCGATCTCCTCACGGATCTCTTCATCCCAGTTATCAAGCGTGCCGAATGCCCCGGCTGCGTGAAGATACTTGTACCAAGCATCGAAGGACGAAAAAATCGTGCGTGTTCTGACCATCTCCTCGTGAATGTCGGCGGACTTCTTTTTTCCGCCCGACGCCTTGAGCGGTCCATAACCAATTGTCCCTTCCAGCCCACCTTCACGGGCCTCGGAAGCCTTTTGGATTATTTCGTCAATCTTCCCAGCTTCTACCGCCGATAGGGAGTTGATGACAGTTTCGTGGTTTAGGTATAGAAACTCACGATGAAGCTTTGTCTTCGGCTTGTTGTAGCCAGCCATTGGGACTCCTAGCATCAGTAGTAACAAATTGCTCAGTCTTGCCGTTAACGTTCGTGCAATTCATTAGCGAACAGTGGAACACTTCCCTTTCGCTCGGTATGCACTTCAATCATTTTTTTCTGCGCGACGAGTAATGCCGGTGTGCGTACGCCTCTTTCATGAGCCACCCTACATAACGTCCAAGGAGTGAAGGAAAATTACTGGAGTTGGCAGGATTGCTCGCCCTGCACACGTTGATGACGACCACGGATGGCTCTGGTGCTCGACCTAAAGTTGCCGACTTGATTCCCGCCAATGCAAGGACCTCGTATTCTCGGATCGGACATTCGCCCGCTAGGACCAGGGCGCGGACTGACCCAACTGCCCACCAACCCAACTGCCTTCGTAGTACACGGACACACAGCGCAACGTTCCGGCCCCCGCACGTAACCTGATTAGATGCCCCGTTTTGCACTGGATACTGAGTCCGTCCCCCGCCCGGCCCGCTCGCAGGAGCTGCTGGACGGCGTGAACCACCGCGTCGTCATTGCCGACGGCGCCATGGGCACCATGCTCCAGGGCCGGGACCTGCAGCTGGACACGGACTTCCAGAACCTCGAGGGCTGCAACGAGATCCTCAACGACACCCGCCCGGACGTCATCGCGGACATCCACGACGCCTACTTCGCCACCGGCATCGACGCCGTCGAAACCAACACCTTCGGCGCCAACTGGTCCAACCTGTCCGACTACGGCATCGACGACCGCATCGAGGAGCTGGCAAGAAAAGGCGCCAAGATCGCCCGCGAACGCGCGGAAGCCGCAGAAGAAACAGACGGACGCATGCGCTGGGTCCTCGGCTCCATGGGCCCCGGCACCAAGCTCCCCAGCCTGGGCCACACCAGCTACGACTACCTCAAGCAGACCTTCGCCCTCCAGGCCCAAGGCCTCATCGACGGCGGCGCAGACGCCTTCCTCATCGAAACCAGCCAGGACCTCCTGCAGACCAAAGCCGCCGTCAACGGCTGCAAGCAGGCCATCGTGGACCGTGGCATCCGGCTCCCCATCTTCGTCGAGGTAACGGTCGAAACCACCGGAACCATGCTCATGGGCTCCGAAATCGGCGCCGCACTCACCGCACTCGAGCCGCTCGGCGTCGACGCCATCGGCCTGAACTGCGCCACCGGCCCGGACGAGATGAGCGAGCACCTCCGCCACCTCTCCAAGCAATCCTCGGTCGCCATCGCCTGCATGCCCAACGCCGGCCTGCCCGTCCTCGGCGCCAACGGCGCGCACTACCCGCTCTCACCCACCGAACTCGCCACGGCGCACGAACAGTTCGTGCGCGAATTCGGCCTGGGCCTGGTGGGCGGCTGCTGCGGTACGACGCCGGAACACATGGCCGCCGTCGTCGAACGTCTTGCTCCCTTCCGCACCAAGGCCGTGGCCACCACGGCACAAAACGCCCCCGCCCGCCTCCCCGAAGAACGCGAAGCCGGCGTCGCCTCCCTTTACCAGCACGTGAACTTCGACCAGGAGTCCGCGTACCTGGCCATCGGTGAGCGCACCAACGCCAACGGTTCCAAGGCGTTCCGCCAGGCGATGCTCGAAGAGCGCTGGGACGACTGCGTGGACATCGCCCGCGAACAGATCCGCGTCGGCGCCCACCTGCTGGACGTCTGCATCGACTACGTGGGCCGCGACGGCGTCGCGGACATCAAAGAGGTGGTGAGCCGCTTCGCGTCCGCCTCCACTCTCCCGCTGGTCATCGACTCCACCGAGCCGCCCGTCCTGCAGGCCGGCCTGGAACTCATCGGCGGCCGCCCGGTGGTCAACTCCGTCAACTACGAGGACGGCGACGGCCCCAACAGCCGCTTCGCCCGCATCATGCCTCTGGTCAAGGAACACGGCACCGCCGTGATCGCCCTGACCATCGACGAACAGGGCCAGGCCCGCACCACCGAGGGCAAGGTGGCCATCGCCTCCCGCCTCGTCGACGCCTTGGTGGGCGAATGGGGCATGCGCGTCGAGGACATCATCGTCGACTGCCTCACCTTCCCCGTCGCCACCGGCCAGGAGGAAACCCGCCGCGACGGCATCGAAACCATCGAGGCCATCCGCCAGATCACCACGAAATACCCCGGCATCAACACCACGCTCGGCGTCTCGAACGTCTCCTTCGGCCTGAACCCGGCAGCGCGCGTCGTCCTGAACTCCGTGTTCCTGCACGAGGCCGTCCAGGCCGGCCTGACCAGCGGCATCATCGACGCCGCCAAGATCGTCCCGCTCGCCTCACTCCCTGAAGAGCAGCGCAAAGTGGCGCTGGACCTCGTCTGGGACCGCCGCGAATACGACGCCGACGGCAACGTCACGTACGACCCCCTGGCCAGCATGCTGGACATGTTCGCCGGCGTCGACACTGCTGCCCTCAAGGACCAGCGCGCCGCCGAACTCGCCGCGCTGCCCACGGGCGCACGCCTTGAGCGGCGCATCATCGACGGCGAAGGTAAGGGCCTCGAAGCGGACCTGGACTTGGCCCGCAGCGAGGGCATGAGCCCGCTGGGCATCATCAACGACCACCTGCTCGAGGGCATGAAGGTGGTGGGTGAGCGCTTCGGCGCCGGCGAGATGCAGCTGCCGTTCGTGCTGCAGTCCGCCGAGGTCATGAAGAACGCCGTGGCCCTGCTCGAGCCGCACATGGAGAAGTCCGATTCCTCCGGCAAGGGCACCATGGTGATCGCCACCGTGCGCGGCGACGTGCATGACATCGGCAAGAACCTGGTGGACATCATCCTCACCAACAACGGCTACAAGGTCATCAACATCGGCATCAAGCAGGGCATCGCCGAGATCATCGCCGCCGCCGAGGAGCACAACGCGGACGTGATCGGCATGTCCGGCCTGCTGGTGAAGTCCACCGTGGTGATGAAGGAAAACCTCGCTGAGCTGCAGTCCCGCGGCCTGGCCAAGAAGTGGCCCGTGATCCTGGGCGGTGCCGCCCTGACCCGCGCCTACGTGGAGCAGGACCTGGCGGAGCAGTTCGACGGCGTGGTCCGGTACGCCAAGGACGCCTTCGAGGGCCTTTCCCTCATGGAACCGCTGGTGCGCGTTGCCCGCGGCGAGTCGCCGGACGACGTCGGCCTGCCGCCTTTGAAGAAGCGCATCCACAAGGGGGGTGCGAAGTTCACGGTGACCGAGCCGGAGGCCATGCCCGGCCGGTCCGACGTCGCCACCGACAACCCCGTGCCCGTGCCGCCGTTCTGGGGCACGCGCATCGTCCGCGGCGTCTCGCTCCACGACTACTCCGCGTTCCTCGACGAGCGCGCCACCTTCATGGGCCAGTGGGGGCTGAAGCCCGGCCGCGGCGAGGACGGCGCCTCCTACGAGGAACTGGTGGAACGCGAGGGCCGGCCGCGCCTGCGGTACTGGCTGGACCGCATCCTGGGCGAGGGGATGCTGGACGCGTCCGTCGCCTACGGCTACTTCCCGGTGGTTTCCGAGGGGGAGCAGGTGGTGGTCCTCCACCACGGCGAGGATCACGACGGCGTCCTGGGCCAGGCGGGCCTGCTCGCCCCCGATGGTGGTTCAGGCGGTCCGATCGGCACCGACCGCCTGCGGTTCGACTTCCCGCGACAGCGCCGCGACCGGCACCTGTGCCTGGCGGACTTCGTGAAGCCGCGCGAATCGGGACAGATTGATGTGCTGCCGGTGCAGCTGGTCACCGCCGGTTCGAAGATCGAAGAGTTCACGTCCAAGATGTTCGCGGCCAACCAGTACCGCGACTACTACGAGCTCAACGGCCTGGTCATGCAGCTCACCGAGGCGCTCGCCGAGTTCTGGCATGCGCGGATCCGGAAGGAGCTGGGCTTCGCGGCCGAGGAGCCGAAGGACACGGCAGGGTATTTCAAGCTCGACTACCGCGGTGCGCGGTTCTCGCTGGGCTACCCCGCCTGCCCCGACATGGAGGACCGCCGCAAGGTGACGGAGTTGCTGAAGCCGGAGCGGATGGGTGTGGTCCTCAGCGACGAGCTGATGCTGCACCCCGAACAGTCCACCGACGCATTCGTTTTCCACCACCCTGAGGCGAAGTACTTCAAGGTGTGAGGTGAAGCCGGTCTTTGGCCGGGCATGGGATCGCCCTCGACCAGGTCTTGGTCGAGGGCGATCCCCGAAGTGCGGGGGCGCTGCAGGGTTACGAGGGCACCAGAAGGACGCCTATGGCTTGGAATTGTGCGCCTGGATCCCGCCGTGTGGAGTCTCGAAGAGCAGGTGCTCTCCCTCCAGCACTTCGCGGTCTGCCGGGGCGACGGTGGCACGCGGGCCCTTGCTGCCAGTTTCCGGAAGCGTGAAGTAGGCGATGAGGGAGAGGGCGACAATGGCGATCATGTAGTACGCGACGAACATGGGCTGTCCGGCGCCGACGAATGCAGCGGCAATCAGTGGTGCGGTGCCTCCGAAGACGGCGATCACGATCTGGTGTGCAAAGCCGATTCCGGAGACCCGGACAGAGGCCGGGAACAGCTCGGCCTGGATTGTCGGATAGACCGACTGCCAGATTCCAAGAACCACCCATCCCGACGCTGAGACCAGAACGTACACGCCGAAGCCTGGCTGGTTCAGCAGCAGAAGCAGTGGGTAGAAGAGCACGATCATGCCGATGGCACCGATGATCGGGAAGATCTTGCGTCGGCCGAGCCGGTCGGAAAGGTATCCGCAGACCGGCACGATGACCACGAGCAAGGCCAGCCCGATAACGCTCCCGGCAAGAGTGGAGGACAGGTCCCGGCCGGTGGTCAGCTTGGCATAGGTGGGAAGGAAGGTGGCCCAGGTGTAGTAGGCCACGGCCGGAGCAGACAGCGCGGCTGCCTGCAGCAGAGCCTTCGGGTGTTCGCGCAGCAGGTCCATCAGGCGCGCCGCCGCGGACTTTTGGTCGACAAGGGCAGTCGCCTCAAACTCAGGGGTCTCATCAGAGCGAGCCCGCAGGATAAGCCCGACTACGCCAAGGACACCGCCTATGAGGAACGGGATGCGCCAACCCCAGGCGGCGAGGTCGGCGGGAGCAAAAGAGGAGGTCACGATCGCGGCGGCACCGGTCGCGGCGAGGGTCGCCAGGCCGCTTGCCATATTGGAGAACGAGCCAAACAGGCCACGACGGTTCGCGGGAGCGTGTTCGACCATGAAGGCGATAGCGCTCTGCTGCTCACTGCCGGCCGAGATGCCTTGAAGGATGCGTGCAACCAGGAAAAGAACTGGCGCCGCGTACCCGATCGTCGCAAATGACGGCGTGAGACCGATGATCAAAGCGCCGAGCGCCATTCCGGAGATGGAGAGCGTTAGGACGAGCCTGCGGCCGAAACGGTCGGCCAGTGGTGAAATGATGATCCCGCTGAGCGGGCGGACGACAAACCCGATTGCGTACGTCAGCAGTGCTGCGACCAGGGACGCGAATGGGGAGTCGCCGGGGAAAATCTGCGATGAGAATACTGCTGCCAGCAGCCCGTAGATGTACCAGTCGTACCACTCCACGAAATGGCCGATCGTGCCTGCCACCATGTTGACGGAGCGCCTACGTGGCTCCGGCACTTCCGGAAATTCCGAAGGGCCCGAGCTGCCGAGCGCATCTTTTGAGGTCTTCATTGAACTCTCCATACTTTCACGTTTGCTGAGGAGGGGTTAGGGGTTGAGCCGGGGCGATCAATGCTCCGGCTGCAGCTGCCGTTACCGCCTTGGCGGATCAGCAAAACCAATAAGATCGGTTGCTGAGATCGGTTGCTGAGATCGGTTGCAATCAGATTACGGACGACAGAACAGACTTGTCAACGTTTTTTTGTGAGCCGCGTCGCAGATTCCGGTGTGGCCCCTCTAGGAGGGGCAACCGCTTTGCGGCAGTGGGTGCAGCGGTGGAGCGATTACCCCTCTGCCGGAAGGGGTGTCTCGTTGTTGAAGTCCAGGTACCGCACTCCGGACCACGCGCATTCCAAACACCCGTAGATGGACCAGTACTCATCCCAGTGGGAAAGTTTCCACTGGTCCCGTTCCAGGCCGCGGCGGGTGATCCGGTCCCGCAGAAGGTCCTCGGGAACCCTCACCCGCACCACCGTGGTTTCAGAAGGTGGCCAATGGAACTTTTCTGCCGCGCGCGTCAGAAAATCCGGTTCGTCGAAGTAGGCTCCGAAAGGGGCATCGAGCACGACGGAGCGCCCCAGGCGCAGGTTCGCCCCGGCGACGTCCATGAGTGTTTCGTACTCGAGGGGAAGCAGGTTGTCGCGGTAGTAGTCGTTGGATTCCCGGTCGGTGGGGTCGTGTCCGGTTGCCTTCAGCGCGAACTCGACGAAGCGTCCGCATACGCGGTCCTTGTCCAGGTATGCCGCGTTGTGTTCTTTTGCTGTTTTCTGCGCGACCGTCGTTTTCCCGGAGCCGGCCGGGCCAATAACAATAAAGACGGTGGGGATCGTCATCGTCGGGCCTCTGCCACTGCTGACAGGAACTCCTCGGCGGCTTTGGTGACGCGGGTAAAGTCGCCGTCGGGCTGCCATGCTTTTGTCACGTAGCTGCCGACGGCGACACCTGCTACGCCCGCCGCAAACCATTCGCCTACGTTCTGCACGGTTACCCCGCCTGCCGGCATGATCGGCAGGTGAGCAAGCGGGGCGAGCACGGATTTGGCGTAGGGGATGCCGCCGGCCTCGGTGGGGAAGAGCTTGAGGATGTCGGCGCCCGCCTCGGCGGAGTTAACAAGTTCGGTCGGTGTGTAGGCTCCGCTGATGGTCGGTATCTGGTACCGGTTTGCTGTCCGGATCATTGCCGGATTCAGCTGGGGACTGACCAGGAATTCAGCTCCGGCGCGGATGCACTCGTAGGCCGAGTGCTCGTCCAACACCGTTCCGGCGCCGATCGCCACTCCATTGGCCCCATGCCTGGCGGAGAGCCGGCGGATTACCTCGACGGCGCCCGGAATCGAAAGCGTGATTTCAATGGCGCGGAAGCCTCCGGCAATGGCAGCTTCCGCAACGCGTTCTGCCACTTCCGCGTTCTCCAGGCGGACGATGAGCACGGCGCCGAGTTCGTTGATGGTCTGCAGGGTACGGAGTTTCTTGTACATGTGTGCCTTTCTTGGGGCCCAAGCGAGTTGTTGCCTGGGCCACTGTTGAACGTCGTTGACAAACTTTCCCACCATCCATACTGTTATTGCAACCGATCTCAGCAATCGATCTCATGTTGCGTCGGACAGCAAGACCCATACTTAGCAAAGGAGCTGTCAGGGTGAGTAAAACACGCACGATCATTCTTGGTGCTTCACACTGGCACGTTCCGCTGTATGCCCGGGCAATCGGCGAAGAACACCAAGTCGTCGGCATCAGTGACGAGAACGGGTCACTCGTTCAGGGACTGGCAAAGACTTGGGCCGCTCCCGTTGATGCGGACTGGCGGAGCCTGATCGATCTGCCGGAGCTGGGGCTCGCCTATGTTTTCGGCCCGCACGATGGAATGGCCGAAAAGTGTCTTGCCCTGATCGAGCGTGGCATTCCGATTGTGGTGGAGAAGCCGCTGGGAACGTCCCTGGCGGAACTTTCGCAGGTGCGCAAGGCTGCTGATGCAGCCGGCGTCCCGGTCACCGTCCCGCTGGTCCAGCGGGGTGGTCCGACGGACCGTTGGCTGGCCAAGGCTGGCCGGCCAACGTACCAGAGGATCTCCTTCATTGCCGGTCCGCCTTCCCGTTACCTGGCTAACGGCAACTCTTGGATGCTGGACCCTGCCACCGCAGGGGGAGGGTGCCTGGCAAACCTTGGACCCCATTTCGTCGACCTGTTCCTGCAGGCCTGTGACGAGTCAGCGGCGAGTGTCGAATCACGGCTCTCCACGGCGCTGCACGGCGGGGCCGTCGAGGACCATGCCAGCCTCATCATCACCACCCCGAGCGGGTCTGAAGCCATTGTGGAAGTGGGGTACGCCTTCCCGGGTTCACCGTTGAAGCGTTACTGCAGTTACACGTCGGCGGGCAGGGCGGGATTCGCCTCCGTCAACTCGGACGGTTCGGCCACGTTCACAGCGTTGGACGGGACAACCGAGTCTGCCGTGATCGACGTGGACAGTGACCCTCTCTATGATCCGTTCGTGCGCCGTGTCGCTCAGACACTGGAAGATGGATTCAAGGGGCTGCCAACATTGGCCCAGCTCGAAGATGTGATGCGCCCGATCTGGCAGGCGTATGACGACCAGCGCGGAGGAAAAGAAGATGGCTGACCTAAGTATTGACGTTGTCGCGAAGGCGGCCGGCGTCCACCGCTCAACGGTTTCCCGGGCATTCTCCCGGCCGGAAGCGGTGAAAAGCGAAACCCGCGAGCACATCCTCCGGGTCGCCGAGGGACTTGGCTATACGATGAGTCCACTTGCCCAGGCACTCCGCCGAAAGACCAGCACCTTCATCCCTCTGATCGTCCCTGACATCACCAACCCGTTCTTTGCAGAACTGGCCAAGACGATGACGCAGGCGGCGGATGAGCGCGGCTACCAGCTGCTGCTCTGCGTCACCAATGGGGACCCCGCCAAAACTGAGGGATACTTCGTCGCCATGCAGGCCATGTATGCCCCCTTCGGCATCGTCGCGCCCTCCACGAAGGTCGATACCGAGGCGCTGAAGCGCTTCGATTTCGGCCATAAGGTGGTCGTGATCGACCGGGTTGAAGGCGACGATGCAGTTCCGACGGTCACCGTTGACAGCCGCCGCGGAATCATGTTGGCGCTGGATCATCTGCATTCTCTGGGGCACACTTCCATTGGCTATGTTTCCGGCATCGCCGGTACGCACACCGCCCAGGACCGGATGGACGCGTATCTGGAGCTGTCTGCCGAGAGCGGCAGTGCACCTGTTGTGCTGGACAGCGGGTCGGATCTGGATGCGGGTACGCGTGGGGCAGAGCATTTCCTCGAGATGGAGAATCCGCCGACGGCCATCATCGCGGCGAATGACATGGTGGCCTTTGCGGTCATCTCGGCCCTCGGTCGAAGCGGCGTGCGTGTACCCGAGGACGTGTCGGTCATCGGTTTCGACGGCCTGGCTTTGGGGGCCCGTTTCAACCCGGCCCTGACCACCATCCGGCAGCCCATCTCCGACATGGGACACCTCGCCATTGAGCTGGCCGAGAAGCAGAACGCGGACGGTTCCGTGGACCACATCGTCCTCGAACCTGAGCTTCTTGTCCGTGCCTCCACCGCAGGACCGCGCAAATGACCGCGCAAAGGAACGATGCCACAGCAGGCACACTGCGGCGTTTGCCGGGGCTCCGGCATACGGACCACATCGGCTTGACCGTCCCCTACCTCGAGGAGGGTATCCGGTTCTTCGTCGACGTGCTCGGGGCCGAGGAACTGTACCGCTCCGAACGTGGGCCTGACGAGGAATTCATGCCCACAAACTTCGACGTCCCGGCAGATGCGAAACTCACGCTCGCCATGCTCCGCCTGCCCCCGAACCTGAACATTGAGCTGTTCGAATGGAGCAGCGCTAAGCGGCGCGAGACCCCGCCACGGCATTGCGACGCGGGCGGACACCACCTGTGCTTCGTCGTGGACGACGTTGACGAAGCGATCGCCGTACTGCAGGAAACCCCGGGCGTCCGCGTGCTCGGGGAGCGCAAAGAAGTCGCCGGCGACAGCCCGCGGGTAGCCGGCAACCGCTGGACCTACTTCATCACCCCTTGGGGCCTGCTGATGGAGATCGTCGACCGATCCCGCGTCGCATCCCCACCCAGGCTCGTCGGTCCAGCGGACTGGACGGCAACACAACACACTTCCAGGAAGGACAATCAACAATGAGGCTTGCAGGTCACACACTAGGCACTCCGCGCCATACGGTTCCCCAAGCGCTAAAGCTCTTCCGGGACGCAGGGCTTGATGCCGCCGAAATCATCTACCAGGACGGCTACACCTCAGGGTTGCCGCTGGGGGACCGGCGCGCCGCCATGGAGGCACTGACGGCAGCAGACGGCGAGGGCCTTCCGATTCTTGGCCTCACGCCCTACACCACGGCCATCAACTCCCTTGACGAGAGTCAGTGGCGCGGGGGAGTTGACGAATTCCGCGGCGCAATCGAGACCGCCCACCTGCTGGGCGCCGACCGGGTGCGTGTGTACGCGGGAGCGTGGCATCCGGGTGACACCGATCGTGACCGGCGATGGGCGAAACTGCGGGAGGCCCTGCAGACCCTGGCACCCGAGGCTGAACAGGCTGGCGTGCGGCTGTGTGTGGAGAACCACTTCGGCACCATGACCCAGACCGCGGCAGAAACCGCTGCGCTCGTCCGGGAGGTTGCCCACCCGGCCGTTCGTGTTCTCTACGACCAGGCCAACCTCACCTTCACCCATGACGAGACGTTCGAGGAAGCCTTTGCCGTCCAGGGCGACCTGATCGGTCACGTGCACGTGAAGGACCTCGTGTTCACCGATCCGAACGCAGCCTTCCGTGCCACGGAGACAGCCCGCGTCGACGCGTCCGAGCGCGCCGTCCGATCAAGGGTCATCGGCACCGGCGTTCTTCCCTGGCCCCAGATCCTCGCTGCGCTGCTGCGCCACGGCTACGATGACCTGCTGAGTATCGAGTATGAGTACCGCTGGCACCCGCAAGACCTCCCCACCCCCGAGGACGGATTCCGGGAATCCGTGACCGCACTGCGCGGAATGCTCACTGATCTGGCTGAAATGGAGAATGCCCGATGACCGGGCAGCGCCTCCGCGTCGGCGTCATCGGCGCAGGAAATATCGCCACCATCGCCCAGCTACCCACACTTGTCCAGCGCGATGATGTCGAGCTCGCAGCCCTGGTATCCCGCCGCGAGGACCCGGGCAACCTGGTACGGCGCTGGGGGTTCGGCGCCGCCTACCGGTCAGTGGAGGACATGCTGGACGCGCAGGACCTGGATGCCGTCTTCGTTCTCACACCCCGGTCCGAACACGCGCACGCGGTCCAGTTGTGCCTCAACAACGACGTCGATGTGTTTTGCGAAAAACCTCTTGCCCCGGCAACCGAGGAAGCAGAACGTTTGGCGGACCTGGCCGACGAGCGCGGCCGCATCCTGATGGTGGATTTCAACCGCCGCTACGCACCCGTCTATGCCGCCGGCCGTGAGCTGTTCGGCACAAAAGGCGCCACCTTCTGCGTCGCGCAGAAGAACCGGCCCGGATCCGAATACCGTGCAACGTTCGAGAACGCCATCCACATGGTTGACCTGCTCCGCTGGTACTGCGGCGGCGAACCCGTGGACGTTGCCGCGCACGCAGCCGGTGATGACCCCTGGGAAGAAGACGGCGTCGCAGCCATGATTCGCTTCAGCACCGGCAACACTGGAGTGCTGGTGGCTGCCCGGACAGCAGGTGCCTGGAATGAGAAACTCGACGCCTACGGCGATGGCAAGACCGTGGAAGTCAGGGCACCGGAGACCGTCTCGACCACCGTCAAGGGAGTCACAACCTCACGGGAGCTCAGCTCTGAGGCGTACGGCTGGGCAACGGCGACCGACACACTCGGATTCTCCGCCGCCGTCCACCACTTCCTGGACCGGGTCGCCGACAGGGAACAGCCACTGACCTCCGGTCGCGAAGCCGTCCACACGCAGCGGCTGCTTGACCAGGTCCTCGCCGCCTCCGGACTGCCCACACAAGAACAAGAAGGCCGGCAATGGGCAAGCCACGCCGTTAGCGGCAACAGCTAGGCAGCACGGGCAGGTGCACCACCCTGGCCCGCGCCCGGAGTGACGGCTCACCCCCATAAAACCTCAAGTAAGGAGCTGGAAAGATGAAACGAGCAGCCCACCAGCCAGCCGCAGGGCAGCGACAGATAAGCGGAGAAACCAGATGAGCCTCAAAGACCAAGTCGTTCTGGTGACCGGATCAAGCGGCGGAATCGGTAATGCAGTCGTCGAGGCACTCACAGCCGAAGGGGCACTCGTCATAGGTGCCGACCGCGGCCCAAAGGAGGGCCAGGAACTCGCCGGCTTCTTCCCGCTCGACATCACCTCCGAAGAACAATGCGCCACAGTCGTCGCGGACGTCACCACCAAGTTCGGGCGAATCGACGCTCTCGTCCACGCAGCTGGAGTCCTGGGTGCCACGCCGGACATCATGAAAACAACGACCGAAGAATTCGACTCCATCATGCGGATCAACGGTTCCGGAACCTTCACCATGGTCCGCGAAACCGCGCAATCAATGATTGGAACCGGAACGGCCGGCGCCATCGTGATCCTCTCCTCCGTTGCAGCCAAAGAAGCCCGCCTCAACTACTTGCCCTACAACGCAAGCAAACTCGCCGTGTTGCACATCATGTGGTCGTTCGCCGAACTGCTCGGCCCGAACGGCATCTCGGTCAACGCCATCGCGCCCGGCCCCGTAAACACTCCCATGTGGGCACAATTCGCCAACGACTCCGGCCCGGATGCAGCCGCGAACCGGGCCAAGCGCGCTGCCCAGCTTCCAATGCGCCGGTTCGCCGAACCAGACGAAGTCGCCCGTGCCATCCTTTTCCTTGCCGACCCCGACAACCGCTACATCACCGGCGTATCCCTCGATGTGGCAGGCGGAGCACACCTGGGAATTGGAACCTGATCCGGGGCTTAGGGCTTAGGGCTTAGGGCTTACGGCTTAGGCCTTAGGGCTGATGCCGGATGGCCTGTGCAGCCACTGTCAGCGGACGCCGAAGTCGCTGTCAACGTACGAACCCGGGCGATTTTCAGTACCGTTCTGGCAATTGCAGCCACCATCAAGCTGCAGCCGAACGGTCACCGGACTCGATGCTTCGAGCCGGATGTCGACATGCTCCTGCCCGTTGCTGCTAAGGCGGAGGATTGATTCTTGGTCGGTAAGAAGGGTCATCTCATTGCCTTTGCTGATTTTTGGAGAGTGGATGCGCGCCGGTGGCACGGGCCCTGAAGCCCGTGCCACCGGGCGGGTTGCTGTGGTTCTACGCCGCGACGTATCCGTTCGGATTCAGCACGAACTTCGTTGCCGAACCGGCGTCGAATTCGGCGTAACCGCGCGGTGCATCCTCAAGGGGGATCGCTGTGGCGTTTACTGCCTTGGCGATCTGGACCTTATCGTGCAGGATGGCCATCATCAGCTGGCGGTTGTACGACATGACGGGGCACTGTCCGGTGGTAAACGACAGGGACTTTGCCCATCCGGTGCCGAGGGACAGCGACAGGGAGCCGTGCTTTGCGGCCTCGTCAATTCCACCAGGGTCGCCGGTGACATACAGGCCGGGAATGCCAAGGGCGCCGCCTGCGGCGGTGATATCCATGAGTGAGTTCAGCACGGTGGCGGGGGCCTCGTGGGAGGCGTCCTTGCCATGGCCGCGGGCTTCGAACCCCACGGCGTCAACGCCGCAATCCACCTCGGGGACGCCAAGGATTTGCTCGATCTGGTCCTTCGGACCGCCCTTGGTGACGTTCACCGTTTCGCAGCCGAAGGAACGGGCTTGAGCCAGGCGGTCTTCATTCATGTCACCAACGATCACGACGGCTGCACCGAGCAACTGCGCGCCGACGGCGGCCGCGAGGCCCACCGGGCCGGCGCCGGCGATGTAGACGGTGGATCCGACGCCCACTCCGGCGGTAACGGCGCCGTGAAAGCCTGTGGGGAAGATATCGGAAAGCATTGTCAGGTCCATGATCTTTTCCAGGGCCTGGTCACGGTCCGGGAACCTGAGCAGATTCCAGTCGGCATAGGGGACCAGCACGTATTCGGCTTGGCCGCCCACCCAGCCGCCCATATCCACATAACCATAGGCGCTGCCCGGGCGGTCCGGGTTGACGTTCAGGCAGATGCCCGTCTTGCGCTCCTTGCAGTTCCGGCAACGGCCACAGGAGATGTTGAAAGGTACGGAGACAATGTCTCCCACCTTGATGAACTCAACGTCCGGACCGACCTCCACCACTTCGCCGGTGATTTCATGTCCAAGGACGAGGTCCTTAGGGGCCGTGGTCCGGCCCCTGACCATGTGCTGGTCCGAGCCGCAGATATTGGTGGTCACCGTGCGCAGGATGGCGCCGTGGGGTACTTTTCGGCCCACATTGGCAGGATTGACGCCAGGCCCATCCTTGAGTTCGAACGTGGGGTAGTCGGTGGTGATGATTTCGACGACGCCGGGTTCTTTGTAGGCAACGGCTCTGTTTCCTGACATGGACACTCCTTTTGGTAGGGGTAGTTGGTGCCGGGCCCTCCATTTGGATGGCCTTGCACTGGTCCTGCAACGTTGCAGGCGCTGCCCCATTGCCCGAGAGCGGTGCTTCGATAGGGATACCTCCCCAGGTTTCAGGCCACCGAAGCACCCTTCACGGGTATGGGACAGCCCTTCATGCCTCTCATGATCGAAGAGCTTGTAGTGATGAGACTAGGGTCACAAGAGGTGCAACAAAAGCGCGAGATTTTGAAGATAACCCTGCGGAATAGATGCATGATCGGCCGCTGGCTCTCACGGATGGTCATTGCAGTTCCACTGCCGTCTTGGGCGGAGTCAAAAGTGTCATCGCAGGAGTAGATTCCTGAGAATTAGATTCCATGGAAACAAAGTAGTAAACTCTCTGTTATGAACAAGGGCATCGGAACCTCGCCTCTGTACCCTCTTTTCAGCGAACTGACTCGATTGGAAACTGAGTTGTGGGACGCGCTCGATGGCAGTCTCCGCAAGGAGCACGGCCTCCCGATGAGCAGGTTTGAACCGATGGCGGTCATCGATCGCCTAGGTGCGTGCCGGGTTTTCGATGTTGCCTCGGCTCTTGCGATTACCGTCGGAGGCACGAGCAAACTCATTGACCGGATTGAAAAGGCCGGACATTGCCGTCGGAGGAATAACCCACTCGATCGCAGGTCCTCCCTCATCGAGTTGACGGCCGATGGTCGAATGCTGCTGGAACGGGCCAGGAAGACTGTTGAAGCCGAGCTGACTCTGCGGCTGAATCCTGTGCTTAGCCAGGAGAACACAGATGAACTCGTCGACCTGCTGAGCCGGCTACGAAATGCCAGCCGCTTGGCGGCGGCAGAGAAACCGGCCTGACGCGCTTGGGGGAATCCGAGGTCATCCTCTACTCGTCGCTATCCAGCGGCGTACCGACAGCCACTAAGACGTGAAGGAAGCAAGTAAATGACTGAAGAACTCCGTGAACGCATGGATCGTTTCGTCGAATTCATCAATTCAGCCGACGAAAGGATTGGTGGTGAGATCATCTCACCGTCGGCAACGTTCCATGTGCCCTTCCTGCCAGAGCCGGTGCAGGGTCCAAGCGGCTACCTCAAGATCATCGGGATAATGCGACAAGCGTTTCCCGACGTCCAGTGGTCCCTGGAGGAAACCATTATTGAGGGAAACACGGTAGCGGCACGATTCGTCCTGCGTGGCACACACCAAGAAGACTTCCTCGGCGTACCTGCAACAGGCAAACCGGTCCAAACGCAGGCAATGAACATCTATCGATTCACCAATGGTCAAATCAGTGAAGAGCACGGTCTCCCGGACCTCTTCGGGCTGATGATGCAAATCCGGCCGATCGATGCCTAAATGTTTAGGCGGGGTTCTCAGGCCCTGAGTTGCAGCGGGTCCCTGACGTGGGTGGACTGGGCCTTCAAGGCCTGCCCGCCAGTGCTGGAGACCGGCTTCACCCGCCGCAACGCGGCGAGGATGGCCCGGCCCACCACGGCGATTCCGATCATCGTGGTGGCGGCGCGCAGGGTGTCCCAGCCCGCCGTCGAGGTCAGCAGCGAATAGAGCAGGAAGCTGCTGAGGTTGGTGGCCAGCGGAGCGCCCGGCACGTAGGAGATGCCGGTCCCGGCCCCCACGGCGAAGGGCCAGAACCACAGGTTGGTCAGCAGCCCGAACAGGTACGACGCCACCACGCCGTAGCCGGCCAGCATCCACAGTTCCGCCCTGCCACGCACCCGGCGGGGGAGCAGTCCGGCCCCCGCGCCCACCCATGCACACGCAAAGATCTGGAACGGCGTCCACGGCCCAACGCCGCCCCACAGCACGCTGGAGACGGCAATGGTGGCCGCGCCGAGAAGCAGGCCGAAACGCGCACCGAACGCCCGGCCGGCCAGGATCAGCAGGATAAAGACGGCCTCCACACCCCCGACGCCGGTACTCGCCACCCGGACAGCGGAACCGACGGCGGCCAGCACGCCGAGCAGCGCCACGGTATGAGCCGACCGCACCGATCCGTCCAGGGACACCACGACGGCGACCGCCGCCACGGGTGCGATGGCCAACGCCGCATAGGGCAGGGCAGCCGTGGCGTCCTGGGGGAGGGCCGCGGCGAGCAGCGGCCAGCAGAACGCCGCGAAGGCCAGCAGGTTTGCGGCGGCCAGGACTGCCAGTTCGAGCGCTCGCGGCATTCGGAGGCGGCGGGGGTTCATGGTATCCCGGGGGTCAGCCTGCTCGTTGAGGGTGGCAGGCTGAGCCCTCGTTGCTGCCGCGCGGGGTGGGAGGACAAACGGCTCGGGGCTAATGACTGGCTCGGCGGCCGGCGCTACACCGTCCCGCATCGGCAGGATCCGGGCGCCCAGGCCGCGGGCGAACTCGAGGTCGTGGGTGGCGATCAGCACTGCTGCGCCGTCGTCCGCCGCTGCCCGCAGCGCCGCCGAGACTGCTGCCCGCGCTGCGGGGTCCAGGCCGCGGGTGGGCTCATCGATCAGCAGGACCTGCGGGCGGTCCATGGTCTGCAGCGCGATGGCAAGGATCCTGCGCTCGCCGGCAGAGAGGTCCCGGGGATGTTCGTGGCCAATGGGAATCTGAACGCCTCCCCGCAGCCGGGCCAGGCGTGACGCTGCGAAACCGGGTGCGGGCGCCTGGCTGCTTCTTCCCCGCGCCAGGCGTCGCTCGGCCGCGCGGAGCTCGCCGGAAACGGTATCCCTGGTGAAGAGGTCGTCCGAGGCGTCCGGCACTAGGGCAACCCTGCCGCCGTCAACCTTGCCTTCAACAGCTCCGTCGCCCAGGGCCAGTGCCACCAGGAAGGACGACTTCCCGGCACCGTTTGGCCCTACCAGGGCCACCACTTCGCCGCGGTGCAGGGCCAGGGACGCGTCGCGCACCAGCGGCTTGCCCTTGCGGTGCACCCCGAGGTTTTCCGCGGTGAGCACCGGCGCGGAGTCCGGCACCTCCCGGGCGGGACCGGCTTCGGGATGGGCAGGAGCCGCGGACGGGGCAGCACCCGGTACCAGGGCCTTGCCGTCGATGGTCCACCACGCACCGGCAATGGGGGCGAGTGCTTCGGCCCGGTGCTCCGCCACGATGACGCAGGCCCCCTCCTCGCGGGCCAGGGCATTGAGCACGGTGATGACGCGTGCGCGTGCGGTGGCGTCAAGGTCTGCCAGGGGTTCGTCGGCCAGGAGCAGGGCAGGAGAATCCACGACGGCGGCGGCAATGGCTACGAGCGTCGACTCACCGGCCGAGAGGGTGCTGACGTTCCGGTCCAGCAGCCCGGACACCCCGATGCGCTCCGCCACCTCAACCACCCGCGCCCTCGTGGCGGCAGCGGGCGCGCCACGCAGCTCAAGGGCCAGGCCAATTTCGTCGCGGACAAGGGAGGTGGCGAAGGCGGCGCGGGGGTTCTGGAGGACGACGCCGACAAGGCGGGCCGTATCACGCGGCGGCGCAGCAGCACGGTCCAGTCCGCCCACGCACACAGTCCCGGAAACCTCTCCACCGTCAACGTGGGAGAGCAGGCCCGCGATGCCCCGCAGGACGGTGGACTTGCCGGAGCCTGTCGGCCCGGTGACCACGGTGACCGAGCCACCCGGGGGCGCAAACGCGTCGGCGTTGATGCAGGTGTCCCCAATCCGGAACCGGGCGTCCCGGACCACAAGCGGTGCGCCGCCGTCGAACTCTTGCGTCTGCGCCCCACGGCTCCCAAAGCCGCGCAGCTCCAAGGCCGCGGCGACCCGGCCGGCGTGCTCCAGGGTGCGCTCCAGCACGGGCACCAGGGCGCGGGGCCCAAAACGCTCGCCCCGCAAGCGGAAAGCGAGGCGCACGGAGGCCACGGCCTCGGCCAATGCCGGAAGCGCCGCCCACGCCACCACCAGCATCCGGGCCACGCCCTGCAGGGGGCCGCCGCGGGCCAGCCGGACGAAGCCGCGGGACACATCCACCCAGGCGTTGAGCAGGCCGAAGCCGAGGATCGTTGCAGCAATGGGCAGGGCGGACAGGACTGCCGCCCACAGCCCGGGCCCGGTGACCGGGCCGAGGAACACCACATGGGCATAGGGGGCGGGAAGCCGCAGCGGCGGCAAGTCGAGCAGGATGGGGCTCCCGGTGCCTGCCCCGTTGAAAAGGACGCGGTAGACGACCCGCGCCGCGATGAACACAGCGGCGAGGACTGCCGCTGCGCGCAACGGCGCGGGCCGGAAGGTCATGCCGCGGGGGCGGCCGGCTCGCCGTCGACCGTGAAGAGCAGTTCCAGGCTCTCACCGGGGTTCACCTTCAAGGTGCCCAGGCCATCCTGGGCGTAGGCCCATTCACCGGAGGCGGGCTTGACCCACAGGCCCCAGTAGGCGAAGGCGGCGGGCATGCCCTTGCATTCCTCGCGGTAGGTACCGTCCTTGTGCTTGATGTCGAAGTCGGCGGCGGGCACACCGTTCGCGCGGCACACGATTTCGTTGGGGTACTGCGTGGTGCCCTCGGTCTTGATCTTTGCCTCGTCGAGCACCTTGGATGCCACGGTGGGTCCGTCCACGGACACGCAGGTGGAGGTGCTAGCGGCAGCCTGCTTCAGGGCGCCCGAATCGACGACGACCTTCACGCCCGCGCAGGGCTCGCTTGCGGCGCTGGATGAGGCAGTGCTGGATGCAGCGCCGGATGAAGCGGATGCCGGGGAGGCGGAGGCACTGGGCTGGTTGGCGGCCGGCGTGGAACAGCCGGCGAGGGCAATCAGGAGACCGGCGGCGGCGAGCGAGCCTGCGGCGGCGGTACGAATCTTAGTCAAAGTCACCTGTCAAGGGTAGGGCGTTGCCCGCCCGGAGCAGGAGGCCGTCCCCTTGTATGACGCCAGGTCTCCATCAGACCACTGACAGTCCGGCTGTTTCACGGCTACTCTCGAGACATGCGCCCAGCGACCCAACGGCTGGCCCCTGCTGATGAGGCGAACCTGGTGCTCGACCACGCCGGCCAGGTCAACGTGTTCCTCGTCGCTGCGCTGCTCGCACCCGGCGGCTTCCTGGCTCCGGACGGCACAGCGGACATCACAGCGCTGAGGGCGGTCCTCCGTGAACGGATTGCGCAGCTGCCGGCGCTCCGCAAAATCGCCGCCCGGGCAGGCCGCCGACACTACTGGAATGAAACCATTCCCGACCTCGAACACCACATCCGCGCCGTAGAGCCCGTGGATGGCCTCACAGGACTTCAGGACAGGTGCGCCGAACTTATGGGGCAGCCGCTGGCAGGGGACCGTCCGTTGTGGGAGATCCTGGTGGTACCGGGTGCCACAGCCGGAGGTCTCGGCGTCGTGCTGCGGATCCATCACGCGGTGGCCGACGGGATGACGGCGGCGGTCATCGTGCAGCGGCTTTTCGATCCCGGCGAACCGCTGGTGAGCCCATCAAACCAGCCGTCTATGCGCGGGCTGGCGGAGGCTTCCCGACAGCATCCCCGGAACGATCCGCGCAGCACACTTCGTCGCCTTGGTACGGGGATTAGCCGCATCCGCAAAACTTTATGGGGCCACGGCGTGGGTCGCACGGTGTTGCTCGGTGAGCGTAGCGCCCACCATGGCGTCGCTTTCCTGCGGACAGAAATCGAAGCCCTTGAGACGGCGGCGCGCCCGCGGGGTGCCACCGTCAACGATGCACTGCTCGCTGCGTCCGCGGCTGGGTTCCGGGCGGCTTTGTTGGCGGCCGGTGAACCGGTTCCGGCTTGGTTGCCCGTCTCGGAACCGGTGGCTCTGCGGCGCCGCGGGACTGCCGGGAACCAGGTGGGAGTCATGCTGGCGGCTGCCACTCGGCGAGCCGGACCCGGATGAGCGCTTGCGGCTCATCGCAGCCCAGACGCGTGACGAGAAGCTGCGGGCGAGGGACCAGGGCACCCTGGAGTTCATGCGCGGCCCGATCGGCGCGCGCGTCATGGACCGCCTCGCCAGAAGGCAGCATCTGGTGGGCGGGTTCGTCACCAACGTGCCGGGTCCGAAAGGAGCCTTTCTCCTCGCGGGGGCTCCGGTCACCGCGCTCTGGCCGGTTGCGGTGCTTGCCGGCAACGTGCGGCTCGGTGTCGCTGCCGTCTCCTACGCCGGCAACCTGTGTTGCGGCATCCACTTCGATGCCTCGAATGTCCCAGGCGATGTGTTTGCGCAGGGGATGGGGGAGGAGCTGGCACGCCTGGGCCGGTGAGCGTTGTGCTTGGAACAGTGTCTTCAGACCCCAAAAGGCCGACGGCGGCACTCGGGTGAGTGCCGCCGTCGGCCCTTGTTGCGTGCGGTGTTATGCGGATTCTGTTGCCAGGGCCCCTTCGGCCGCCAGAGCATCCTGCCGGACGTCGTGAGTTGCCTGGTGCCGTCCGGCACCTGACGACGGGTGGGCGGCGACGGCCGCGGCGTGCTCGGCCAGCACCCCCGTCTGGTGGCGGATCTTGAGGCGGTAGAGCAGGGTCCCGCCTATGACCACGGCGGCTACGAACATCACGCCGCCCCACTGCAGGTACCACTCAAAAGGCGGCACCGAGTTGTAGATCTCGGGGCGGGGCCAGATCAGGTTCAGGGTCATGGCACCGCCCCACAGGACCGCCAGGATGTTTACGGGAAGCCCCCACTTGCCCATGCTGAAACCGGGTTCGGAGCCGTCGTGCGCCAGGGGCCACTTCTTCAGGAAGCGGTTGCGCAGCATGGGAACCGTGACCAGGAGGTAGGACAGGTAGATCAGCACGATGCTGATGCTGGACAGGATGGTGAAGATGGCCGGCTGCATGACGTTGATGAGCAGCGGGACGACGGCCAGGACGCCCACCACGATGGCCGCGACGGTGGGGGTCCTGCGGACAGGGTCCACCTTGCCGAGCTGACGGCTGAACGGCAGGTTGTTGTCCCGGGCCATGGCAAACACCATGCGGATGGCTGCCGCGTGGACCGCCAGCGTGCAGACCACCACGGCCACCACGATGCACAGCAGGAAAGCCTTGCCGAAAGGCCCGCCAAGGACGGAGAGCACGATGTGCTGCAGGCCGCCGTCGGCAGATCCCACCTTGGGGTCGGTCAGGTCAGGTGCGGCCAGGATGCCGAACAGCAGGATCAGGCCGCCCAGGACGAACGAGGCCGTGACGGCCCGCAGGATGGCCTTGGGCGCCGTGCGCTTGGGATCCTTCGTTTCCTCGCCCAGGGAGCTGGCGGTGTCAAAGCCGTACATCACGTAGCCGGAAGCCATGGCACCGATGAGGAAGACGCCGAAGAAGCCCAGGTCATTGCCTTCCCCGAAGCCCGTGGTGTCGAAGAAGACCTCGGGCCCCCGCACCACGTGCCAGCCCAGTGCGAGGATGAGCAGCACGGCCGCGATCAGTTCCACGAAGACGCCGATGCTGTTGATCCGGGTCATGAGCTTCACGCCGAACGCGTTGATGAGGGTGGAGATGGTGATCATGATGGTGGCCAGCACCACGCCGTTCATGGCGAAGTCATAGGGGCCGGTGCCGTCACCAACGAACTGGAAGCCGGACCAGAGCTGCGGCAGCGTCAGCTGCAGGGCCAGAGCCACGGCTCCCAGCGCCATGATGCTGGACAGCATCAGCAGCCAGCCGGCCAGCCAGGCGGTGGTCCCGGATGCGAGCCGTTTGGCCCAGTTGTATACGGACCCGGCCACGGGGTAGCGGCCGGCCAGTTCGGCAAAACACAGCGCCACCATCAGCTGGCCGGCGAAGACGAGGGGCCAGGACCAGGCGTATGCCGGGCCGGCCATGGAAAAACCAAAGTAGAACAGTTGGAAAACACCGGTGAGGATGGAGATGTAGCTGACGCCTGCGGCGAAGCTGGCAAACTTGCCGATGCTCCGGTCGAGGGTCTGGGTGTAGCCGAATTCGTCCATGCCGCTTGAATCAATACTCTTGCTGGGTTCCAATATGGACTCCTAGATCAGAAAAGCACGATGGGGACCGGCCGACCTGTGATGAGGGGAAGGTCGGGGGAGGGTGTGGCCTGACGCCGTCTTGTGGACGCGGCCGGGTTTGCCCGCTGGGGTTGCGGGCGGTGGTTGTTCTTGGGGGAGGCCTGGTGGGCCCGGGGTACTGCCGCTCAGGCGAGCGACGCGCTGAGCTCAAGTTCCGCCGTCGACGTTTCTCCTGGCTGGTCGGCGCGAAGGTGGTCGGCATGGATCAGATCGGCGCAGCGCTCGCCGATCATCATGACGGTGATGTTGGGGTTGACGGTGATGTGTTCGGGCATGACGGACGCATCGGCGACGCGGAGGCCGGTGACGCCCTTGACCCGCAGTTGGGGGTCCAGCGGCGACATGTCGTCGTCGGCCGGGCCCATGCGGACGGTGCCTACCGGGTGGTAGACGGTGTTGTGGGTCTTGCGGATGTAGTCCTGGAGTTCCTCGTCCGTCTGCGCGTCGACGCCGGGCGAGAGTTCGCGGCCGGTCCATTCCGCCATGGCGGGCTGGGCGGCGATTTCGCGGGCCTTCCGGATGCCGGCCACCATGACGCGCATGTCATGGCCTTCGGGGTCCGTGAAGTAGCGGGGGTCCACCATGGGCTTGTCGCGGAAGTCGCGGCTGCGCAGCCGGACGGTGCCGCGGGAGCGGGCGTGGGTGACGTTCGGGGTAAGGCTGAAGCCGTTCTCCGTGGTGGGGTAGCCGTGCCGCAGGGTGTTCATGTCGAACGGGACGGAGCCGTAGTGCATCATCAGGTCGGGGCGGTCCAGGCCGTCTTCGGTGGGCGTGAAGATCCCGATCTCCCACCACTGCGTTGAGGTCTGCACCATGGGCTGTTTGGCCTCGAACTGGACCACGCCTTCGGGGTGGTCCTGCAGGTGCTCGCCCACGCCGGGAGAGTCCACCAGGACCTCGATGCCGTGCCGGGCCAGGTGGGCGGCCGGGCCGATCCCGGACAGCATGAGCAGCTTGGGGGAGTCGATGGCGCCGGTGGACAGGACCACCTCCTGCCGCGCGGTGAGCCGGTGGGTGCGGCCGAACGCCGAGTCCACTACGTCCACGCCGGTGCAGCGCTTGTCCGCGTCGAACACCAGCTGGCGGGCGCGGAGGCCGGTCAGCAGGGTGAAGTTTTCGCGTTCCATGATCGGGTGGATGTAGGACACGGAGCTGGAGGCGCGCGTGCCGTCCGCCCGGCGGTTTATCTGGAAGAAATTGGCGCCGTTGACCACCGTTTTGCCGGTGTTGAACCTGGCGCGGGGAATCCCGGCCTGTTCGCAGGCGTCCAGAAGCGCGACGCCGGCAGGATCCGCCGGGGGCACGTTCATCAGGTGCACGGGGCCGGAGTCCCCGTGGTGCGGTGCGTCCGGGCCGGCGTCCTCGTTGGTTTCCAGCCGCTTGTACAGCGGCCAGGCAGCGTCGGCATTCCAGCCGGCGGCTCCGTACTTGGACTCCCACTCGTCCAGGTCCTCCCGCGGTGCCCAGAAGGCGATGCAGGAGTTGTGGCTGGAGCAGCCGCCCATGACCTTGGCGCGGGCGTGGCGCATGAAGGAGTTGCCGTTTTCCTGCGGTTCCACCGGGTAGTCCCAGTCGTAGCCGGACTCCAGCAGCTCCATCCAGCGGTCCAGCTGCAGGATTTCCGGGATGTTGCGGTCATCCGGGCCTGCCTCCACCAGGGCCACGGTGACGTCCGGGTCCTCGCTCAAGCGTGCGGCCACTGCCGCGCCGGCGGATCCGCCGCCGATGACCAGGTAATCGAACGAGCGCCCGCTGAGGTCCTCGATGTTGTCGAAGTGCATCTAGTTCTCCTTGCCGTGGTCAGCGAACCAGCCGGTCACCTGGGGGTTGGTGTTCTGGTAGATGTGCTTTGCTTCCTGGTACTCCGCCAGGCCGGTGGGCCCCAGCTCGCGGCCCACGCCGGACTGGCCGAAGCCGCCCCACTCGGCCTGCGGGAGGTAGGGGTGGTAGTCGTTGATCCAGATGGTGCCGTGCCGCAGCCGGGATGCCACGCGCTGGGCCTTCCCGGCGTCCTGGGTCCACACCGCCCCGGCGAGCCCGTAGATGGTGTCGTTGGCGGTGGCCACGGCCTCGTCCTCGGTGCGGAAGGTTTCCACGGTCACCACGGGGCCGAACGCCTCGTCGGTGACCACGGACATGCCGCGCTGCACCTGGTCCAGGATGGTGGGCTGGTAGTAGAACCCGGCGTCGTACTTCGCCCCGGAAGGTGCCGCGCCGCCGGTGCGGAGCCGCGCGCCTTCCTGGATCCCGCGCTGGACGTAGGCGTGGACCTTGTCGCGGTGGGCGGCGGAGATCAGCGGGCCGGTTTCGGCGGCGTCGTCGAAGGGGCCGCCGAGCCGGATTGCCTCAGCGCGGCGGACCAGCTCGGCCACGAAGCGTTCGGCGATGGATTCCTCCACCAGCAGCCGGGCGCCCGCCGAGCAGACCTGGCCGGAATGGACGAAGGCGCCGTTGAGGGCATTGTCCACGGCGGCATCGAAGTCAGCGTCGGCGAACACCACATTGGGGTTCTTGCCGCCCAGCTCCAGCGCCACCTTCTTGACGGTGCCGGCGGCGGCAGCGGCGATGCGCTTCCCGGTTTCCAGTCCGCCGGTGAAGGAGACGAGGTCGACGTCGGGATGTTCCGAGAGCGGTGCGCCCGCCTGGGCGCCGGGGCCCGTGACGAGGTTGGCCACCCCGTCCGGCAGGCCGAGGTCCTGCAGCAGCTGCATGGCCAGGATGCTGGTGGACGGCGTCAGCTCGGAAGGCTTGAGGACGAAGGTGCACCCGGCGGCCAGAGCGGGGGCGATCTTCCACGCCGCCTGAAGCAGGGGGTAGTTCCACGGCGTGATCAGGCCGCAGACGCCGACGGGTTCGTAGACGATCCTGCTCACGACCCCGGGGTCCCCGGCGTCCACCATCCGGCCGGCCTGCTGCCCGGCCAGCCTGCCAAAGTATTCAAAGCAGGCGGCGATGTCGTCCATGTCGATGCGGCTTTCGATCATCCGCTTGCCGGTGTCCAGGGACTCGGCCCGGGCGAACTTTTCACGGCGTTCGCGAAGCCCCGCCGCGACCTTCAGGAGGAAGGACCCGCGCTCGGGGGCCGGGACGGAGGACCAGACGCCGGAGTCGAAGGCCGCGCGGGCCGCTGCAATGGCGCGTTCGGCGTCTTCGCGGCCGGCCTCGGAGACCGTGGCCACGAGCTCGCCGTCTGCCGGGTTGTGGATCCGGCGCACAGCGCCGGATGCCGCCGGCTCCCAAACGCCGTTGATGAACAGGGAGGAAGCTGTCTCAGTTTCTTCGGTTGGGGCTGCATCCCGAACCGGTGTGGCGTAAGTCATAGGAAGGACAGTAACGCACGTTGAACGAGTGTTCAATACATTTCTTGAACACTTGTTCAATGACTTTGATGGCGCTACCGTTGCCCTGCGGCAGCTGTTTCAGGCGAAAGCGATCTGCTCCGTGCGCTCGATGCTTCTCTGGATGGAGGCCTTGTCCACGCCGAGCAGCGCCGTCAGCCACATGCCGTTCTGGATGACCACGATGTCCGCCGCCCGCTCCCTGCATGCCTCCCAGGGCAGCTCGGGTTTGGCGCTGGACACCAGCGCTGCGAGCCCGTCGATGTACCGGTCGAAGGCCGCGGCGTTGATCTGCGCGTAGTCCTCGTCCGCCTGGGCAAGGGCCCAGAGGTGCAGGCGCAGGGACAGGTAGCGGGTGGTCAGCAGGTCGGTGGCGGCCACGCGCCGGAGGGCCTTGCGCAGCTGTTCATCCGGGGGCGACGACGGGTCCGGGGCCACGAGCAGAAGGTCATGCTCATCCACCCGGCGCAGGGCTGCCCGGATCAGTGTGGTCTTGTCGTCGTAGTAGTAGTTGACCAGGCCCAGGGCCACGCCGGCTTCCCGTGCCACGGCCCGCATGCTGACACCGGAAATGCCGTGCCGGGACAGCAGATCCATCGCCGCTTCGAGAATGCGGGTCTGTCTGTCGGTCTGTTCGCCGGAGTTCACGGCACTGGTCCCCATCTGGCCAGACTATTGCCTAACCGGCCGGGAGCGCACTTCCGGCGGGACCGGGCAGCCTGCTATTGATTTGGTGTTTGAAGCCGTCGTTGGCGGGGCACCTTGCTTGTGCATCAGGATTTTGTCTTACAGCTTTGGAGATCGATGGAAAGCGCAAGTCTCATGGCCCTGCTATTTGTAGGTGCTGTCGGCAGAGGCCGGAGCGCTCAGCCCAATGCCCCGCAAATCATTGCCAGGCCTTCGCTGCTGGCCCTCGTCTGGACGGCGGTCCGGAGCAGGACCGCCACGTTCCTGCACCGGTTGGCGTGGGTAGTGGAGCCGGACCCGCGCTGACACAGAAGAATCCCCACCGGGCGCACTTCAACCAGCGCACACCCGGTGGGGATTCCTTCGTCGGCAGGCCGCCTACTTCTTGGGCAGGCCCGCCGGGTTCAGTTCGGACTTCTGGATGGCCTCGGAGGAGAGGCCCCAGCGGTCCAGGATCTTGGCATAGGTGCCGTCGTCGATCAGGTGGTTCAGCGCGGCCTGGGCGGCGACCGCCAGGCCGTTGCCCTTCTTGGTGGTAAACGCGATCTGCGCGGTCAGGGGCCAGCCGCCGTTCAGCGTGCCCACCTGCTTCGTCTTCCCGTCCTGCGCCGCCTTGTAGGCGGCAGCCGCGTTGGGTCCGAACGTCAGGTCCGCACGGCCTGACTGAAGGGCCAGGCTCGAGGCCGAGTCGTCGTCGTAATACTGGAACTCGACCGGCGCCAAACCGTTCTTCTTGTTCTCCTCGTCCCAGCGCACCAAAATGGCTTCCTGGTTCGTGCCGGAGCCCACGATGATTTTCCGGCCGGCCACGTCCTTGGCTTCCTTGATCTCCCCGATGCTGGAGCCGCTCTTGGCGTAGAAGCCCAGCAGGTCGTTGCGGTAGCTGGCGAAATCGAACTTTTCCTTCCGCGCCTCGGTGACGGTCACGTTGGAGAGGACGGCCTCGTACTTGGACGACTCGATGCCCAGCGGCCAGTCGGCCCACGCCACGGGCAGGACCTCCACGTCGAGCCCCAGCGCCCCGCCCACCGCGTACGCGATGTCCACCTCGCTGCCAATGAGCGTCTTGTTGTCCGTGGCGAACAGGCTGAGCGGCGCCGTGCCGCCGGTGGTCACCACCGTGAGCTTGCCGTCCGCTTTGATGGCCTCCGGCACCAGGGCTGCTGCGGCGTCATCCTTGGTCACCTTGAAGCGGTCCTGCTGAGGGGACAGGTTGAAGGTCTTGCCGCTGGAGTTGGTGGCGGACGACGACGGTGCTGTCGCCGCCGAGGCGCCGGGATTTGAGCAGGCAGCCAGTCCCAGCAGGGCTGAGACGGCCAGGGCGACGACGGCGGCCGGCTTGGGTTTGAAGGCCATGGTTCCTCCTTGGAAGGGTGGCGGGGATGCAACGGAAGGTGCGCGTTGCAGCAACTATCCGGCAGCCCCGGAACGGGAATCAAAGCGCCCGAAACCCTGGGATACAGGGAGTAACGGCGGTTAACCCGAGGACCGCGGCGGTCACATTTGGGCCGGGCCGGGGCCGGTGGATGTCGATTTCAGAAGCTGACTGCACAGATGTCAGAAGTCCTCTGCACATCTGCTGGCATTGATGGCTCAGGGCACGTCTAAGGGGCAACTTCACCGGCGGGTCATACTAGAATCCGGGCACCCCGGAAACGGGGCTATCCGAGCCAGGATGGCGGCTGTCGGCGGATCGGCTAACGGCACACGTTCCAGTCGTGTACACATGGAGCATGGGACCAGAAGTTCAAGAATCCGGCCGGGACGATTGTCTGTTCTGCGGCATCGTGAAGCGCGATCCGGGGGACCAAATTTTCTTTGCCGACAATGACGTCGTGGCTTTTCTTGATACCGCCCCAGCGACTCGAGGGCACACCTTGGTCGTGCCACGCATACACGCGGTCAACGTGTTCGATGTGGGAGGTGATGAATTTTCAGCCCCAATGCGAGGCGTCTGGAGCGTTGCCAGCATCCTCAAGCGACAGCTGAATCCCCAAGGACTGACCCTGATTCAGAGCAGCGGCGAGGCGGCATGGCAGGACGTGCTTCACCTGCATGTTCACCTCATTCCTCGATATCAAGGAGACGGCCTCGTCCGCCCCTGGGGACAGATTCCGAGCAAGCCTGAGGCGGTTGGACAGATAAACAATTCCCGAGCTCTAACCGTCGACCTGCGCCAAGCAAGCGGCTATACCGAGTAACCGCTCGCTGTTGAAGGATGCTCCACGGGAAAGATCCAGTCCATGCTGGTTTGCTCCTTCTCGACGGTCATAATGCGTTCGGGCTGAAACACTGGAGCTATGGACATACCTCTCGCCGATGACTCTGGATATGTGGACCAAAAAAGCATCTGGAACGTCGCCCAAGCCTTCGTGGAGGAAAACCACCCTAAGGCATGTGCCTCGATTCTCGGCGGAAGCGCCGCGGCCGGAACAGCAACTTCGACCTCGGATCTCGACATCGCACTGCTGTATCCGAACGGTCACTCCAACTACGCCCAGACCACCCGATACCGGAGCTGGCTGGTAGAAATCTTCGTACACACACCGGAGAGCCCTAGTTCTGGTACCGCAAGGAAGCCCAGGATCGTCGACCGGTGATAGCAGCGTTATGCGCGAGTGGCCTGCTTCTTACGGACGACGGAAGCGGTGCTGCTTGGCAGGCCGGAGCTCAAGCTGAGCTAGCCCGAGGGCCTGAACCGCTTACAGACCAAGAACGAGATTCCCGTCGCTACAACCTCAGCGCTCTTGTAGACGACCTCGAAGGCAGTGAGTCGGCGGCGGAAAATTTCATACTGACTGCAGAGGTCCTCCGTGAGGCGGCCGGTCTGTTGCTCCTCGAGAACGGGAACTGGCTCGGCGCCGGTAAATGGGTCATTCGCAGGCTTGCCCAGAGTGACCATGACTTGGCCGTACGCCTGCTGGCATGGGCGAGAGGCCCGAAACGCGACCCACAGAATCTCGTAGCTCTCGCAAAGGAGGTACTCGGTACATCAGGTGGGTACCTCCAAGAAGGCTTTGTTCGAGGGGCCTTCTGACGAGCCTCCCCAAATCATCCTCGCTGCATAGCCACATGAATGCTGGAGAGGGGCACCCGGCCGCCCAGGCACTAGGACGGGCTGAGTCGAAAGGTGACATGCGCCAGCTCGGCATCTTGGGGCATGGAGGGGTAGTGCGACTGGAGGCCGGCAGCGTGATCGGCGTCGAGGTCGATCAAACGGATCCGTTCCACTGAGAGGATCTCGCCCTCCGCGTGGGCAAAATCAGGGTGGTCCTCGAAGACGAATGTCGCAGGTCCCACCGCGATCGGGTCATCCCAGCGGATGGTCGTAGTCTTCTCGCCTGACATCACGGCGTCGTGATACCGCTTGTTGAATCGAACAATTCGTCGCCCATTGGCATCTGGGAAGAAGTAGGTGTCAGGCAGGAGTTTGCGAACGGGCCGGACAACCGGACCGGATTCTGCCGGCACTGCGACCAGTATGTCGGGATGGTGATCAAGGAGCACCTGCCGGCATCGTCCGCACGGGGGGATAAGACCGCGCCCCCTGTCGCCAGCCGCTGCAATCGTGAGCAGTTGTTTCGCCCCTGCGCTTGCCGCAACGCCCAGGGCGACCAGTTCGGCGCACGGGCCGCCGCTGAAGTGGTAGACGTTCACTGCCTGATGGATGTTCCCGTCAATATCCATCGCGGCCGCGGCGACGGTGTGGTTGACGCTATCCCCGAGGGTTCGCGCTAAGGCCTCTGCGACCTCGATGACACGGCGCTCAGGTTCAAGTGGTTCCACAACTGAACACGCTAACAGGCGCGTCCTGAGGGAGTGGAAAGACGGGCATAGAGACCGTTGCTATGTCATTACGTAGGATCACTGCCGGACACCCCGCGGTCACGAGTCGCCTGCACAAACCTTGGCTTTCAGAGGAAGTTTGTGCAGCTGGCTTTTGAAAACGACAGTGGATCTGCAAGTGGCGGCCTGTCACGGATTCATGAGAAAACGAGTACTCGGGCGAAAAAGACAAGTGGTGATTACGCGTGTTCTCCCTGGGTGCCGGAACTTACGGTTGAGCCATCAAGCGGCCAGAGTGGGCCGTTTCATTGGTCTTTTCAGGAGCTCGCATGCACACTTCCCCATCCAAGTCCCGACTTTCCCGGCGTCTTGCTGCCGCCGTAGTCCTGCCCGGCCTGCTTGCCACCAGCATGGTACTGGTCCAGCCTGCCGTTGCCGCGACGACGCCCACCACAGGGATGTGCAACGGTGTGGTGAACCAGCTGGCGCACCGCGGTGCTGTCCAGGAGAACCTCCTCAAGGCCGCCGCCAAGAAGAACGCCGATGCGATCGCTGCGCTGCAGACTGACAACGCCAAGCTCCAAACCTCCAAAGATTCTCTCACCGCCCAGGTTGCGGCAGCACAGCAGGAACTGGACAGCCTTACGGCCCAGGAGACGCAACTTGCCAATGACATCGACGCTGCGCAGGCCGAGGTGGACGGGCTGCTCTCTAGGCAGGGTGATCTGGGCGCTGCCGTGACCGCTGCGGAAGCTGACCTCGCCGCCCTGCAGAGCCAGCAGGCAAAGGCTGCAAGCGAGCTGGCGCCGCTGCAGGAGGAACTGGCAACGGCGCAGTCTGAATCCGCGAAACTGAAGAGCACGCTTGCTGACCTTAAGGCACAGCAGGACGCGAATACCCAGTCCCTTGAGGATGCCAAGGCAGACCTTGTTCCGCTGGAGCAGGCAGCGGACCAGGCAGCCTCCGCCGTTGCTGCCAAGAACGCCGAAATTCAGCAGGCCCAAATCGACCTCGCTGCTCTGAATACCAAGGCAGCGAAGGCCGCCGACGCCGTTACCGCGGCCGGGCAGGCAGTCACGGACGCCGAAAACCAGCTGAAGGTACTTCAGGCAGCAGGAACCACCGCGACAGCAGAACTGGAGGCCCAGCAGGCTCTGGTCGACGCCGCGAGTCAGACGCTATCCGGGCTGCAACGGGACGCCGCCGCCGCGGACGCCGCTTTCACGGCAAAGAAGGAACAGATCTCTGCTGCCGAGACCCAGCTCTCGGCCCTGAACTCCACAGCCTCCGCGGCCAAGGAAGCCCTCGACGCCAAGAATGCCGAGATCAAAACAGCCCAGGCAGACCTGGGGACCCTCCAAACCGCTGCTGCGGCAGCGGCCAAAGCCGTTACCGATAACGCCGACAAGATCGCCGCCGTCAACGCCGAAATCACCGTTCTGCAGGGCAAAATTGCCGCCGCAAAAGCTGCGGTTACGGCAAAGCAGGCCGAGATTACCAACGCCCAGAACGAACTGGCCACGCTCACGGCGCAAAAAGACGCCCTGACAAAGCAGATCGCAGACCTGAACAAACAGATCGATGACATCAACGGCAACTCGCAGAAGAAGCGCGACCTGATCGCGCTGCGCGACAAGGCCCAAGCCGACCTGAAAACCGTTGACGCCCAAATCAGCGACAAGAACGCCAGCATCTCCGCGCTCCAGGGTGACCTGACAAAATTGCAGAGCCAGGTCAACAGCCTCAACGACCAGTTGCTGGCAAAGCAGCAGGAAAGCAATGCCCTGCAATTGAAGGCTAAGCCCCTCCAGGACGTGCTGACCGCTGCAAACGCCGCAGTCGCTTCTAAGGAAGCCGAGATTGCTACCCTCAAGGGCCAAGTGACTGGGCTGCAGGATGCGGTCAACCAGGCGAATGGCGCGGTGGCTACCAAGCAAGCGGAGCTGACCACCCTGCAGAATGGGCTTTCAGCCCTTCAAAGCGCTGCTACGTCGGCGGCGGACGAAGTAGCCGCCCAGGAGAAGGTGGTGGCAGATCTCGAAGCGGCACTGCCGGTACTGGCAGGGAATGTCTCCGAAGCCCAGGCAAAGATCACGGAGCAGCGAGAGGTCCTCGAAGCTCTCCGGCCTGCCTTGGCCGAAGCGCAAAAAGCGCAGGAAGATGCAGCTGCTGCCGTGGGTGCCAAGACGACAGAGCTGGCAGGACTACAGGAGCAGCTCCCCGCGCTCCAGAAGGCCGTCGACGATGCCAACAAAGCAGTTTCCGAAAAGACAACTGAAATTAGCTCACTAAACCAAATTAGCGACAGCCTCGTAGCGCAACTCAAGATCCTGAACGGTCAGATCACTACGAAAGAAGGCGAGATCCTGGGCCTGCAGAACCAAGTGAGCCCGCTGCTGGCCCTGCTCGACAAGCTCAACGGAGAAATCAGCGCCGCGGAGGCAAACCTCTCGTCCTTGCAGTCGCAGCTGACAACCCTCGACGGACAGCTCACGGCAGCACAGACAAAGCTCCGGGAACTGCAAGCCCAGAAGGGCGCTAAAAAGGACGCCGTGGAGGCGCAGAGGACCGTGGTGGGCAACCTCCAGCTTCAGCTGGCAAAGGTGCAGGACCAGATCACGGCCATCGATCCGACCATTGCTAACGGTGGCTGCGCCTGACCTCATGAGACCGGCGCCCAATGACGCGCGCCGCAAGGAGGGGACCAGTTCATTGCGAACTGGTCCCCTCTGCTGTTGCTAAAAATCCGGCCTTACTCAGCTGAGTGCAGCCAGGACTTCCTTGGCCACATCCTCGCTGGACTGCGGGTTCTGTCCCGTGATGAGGTTGTCGTCGCGGACCACGTTGGAGGACCAGGCGGCAGAGTTCTCGATCACGGCGCCCTTCTCCTTGAGCGCGTCCTCAACCAGCCACGGGGTGTTCTCGCCAGTCCCGCCACCCAGCTCCTCCTCGTTGGTGAAGACGGTCAGGCGCCGGCCCTCGAAAGCGAAAGTGCCGTCGTCGTCCGTTGCACTCAGCAGGCCCGCCGGGCCGTGGCAGAACGGAGCAATGACCTTGCCGTCCCTGTTCGCGGCCACCAGCAGGCGGCCCAGGTCGGCGTCCTTGTAGAGGTCGGCCATGGGGCCGTGGCCGCCGGGCATCACCACGGCGTCATAGGCGGCAACGTCGACGTCGGCAAGGACCAGCGGGTGCGCCAGCTCGCCGTCGATCTTTTCCAGGTAGTCCCGGAAGCCCTGCGCGCGTTCCTCGCCGCCTGCGGACTCGGCAACCAGGCTAACCTGATCCACGGTGGGCTTCTTCCCGCCGGGAGTTGCGATGTGCACCGTGTTGCCGGCCTCGGTCAGGGTCTGGTGGGACACCACCAGTTCCTCCGCCCAGTAGCCCGTGGGGTGTTGGCTGCCGTCCTTCATGGTGAGGGAATCGGCGGCCGATACAACCATCAGAATGTTTGCCATGCTGTAGCTCCTGTCTCTAAGTCTTTACTTGCCGGCTGCTTCAAGCTCGGCGTACGTGTCGTCGTCGAGCGTGATGTCCGCAGCAGCCATGTTCTCTTCAAGGTGCTGTACGGAGCCGGTGCCCGGAATGGGCATCATGACGGGGGAGCGGCGCAGCAGCCAGGCCAGGGCCACCTGGGAAGTGGTGGCGCCCAAGCGCTTGGCGGCTTCGTCCAGTGGGCCTCCCGGCTGGGCCAGCTCGCCGGCGGAAATCGGTGCCCACGGAATGAAGCCGATGCCGTTTTCCTCCGAGTAGCGCAGCACGTCTTCGGAGCTGCGGTCCGTCAGGTTGTACCGGTTCTGGACGGTGGACACGGTGAAGTGCTTGCCAGCGGCTTCGAGTTCCGCCACGCTCACCTGGGACAGGCCCAGGGCGCGGACCTTTCCTTCGTCCTGCAACTCGCGCAGCACTCCGAACTGCTCCTCGGCGTCCACCTTGGGATCGATCCGGTGCAGCTGCAGCAGGTCCAGCGTGTCCACCTTTAGCTTGCGCAGGCTCAGTTCGGTCTGCTGGCGCAGGTATTCCGGCCGGCCAACCGGAACCCACTTGTTGGGCCCGGTGCGGGTGAAGCCCACCTTGGTGGCGATCTTCAGCCCATCCTTGTAGGGGTGGAGGGCCTCGGCGATGATTTCCTCGCTGATGTTGGGGCCATAGGAATCGGCGGTGTCGATGAAATCCACGCCGAGTTCGACGGCGCGGCGCACCACGGCCAGGGCGGCCTGCCGGTCTGCGGGCTCACCCCAGACACCGTCACCGACGATGCGCATGGCACCAAAACCGAGCCGGTGCACGGTTCCCAGATCCTTGAGGTCAATCGTTGCGGACAGTTCCAGCTGCTTCGTTGAATCATGGCTCATAGGGGCGGCAACCTCATCAGTGTGCTGAGTATTCCGCCCATCACAGAAATAAGCCGGGCGCCGCCGTCGTTATGCCTCAAGTGCCCGCCGTAATCCGGCCGGCGCGCCCTACGAAACTTTTTTGAAAGGCCGGCACCTGACGTGACTCTTCCCCTCTCCATCCTTGACCTGGCAACCATCGGCAAAGGCCAGACGGCGGCGGAGAGCTTCGCGGGCAGTGTGGCCATGGCGCAGAGCGCCGAGAAGCTGGGATACCGGCGGGTCTGGTACGCGGAGCACCACAACATGTCCTCCATCGCCTCCTCCGCCACCAGCGTGCTGATCGCCCACGTTGCCGCGCACACCGAAAGCATCCGGCTCGGGGCCGGTGGCGTCATGCTGCCCAACCACTCCCCGCTGACCATCGCCGAGCAGTTCGGCACCCTGGAAACCCTGCACCCCGGCCGGATCGACCTGGGCTTGGGCCGAGCACCGGGCAGCGACCAGAACACCATGCGCGCGCTGCGCCGGGACCCCATGTCCGCCGACAGCTTCCCGCAGGATGTCCTTGAACTGCAGGGCTACCTGACCGGCCCCACCCGCATTCAGGGCGTCGAGGCCACCCCGGGCAAGGGGACCAACGTGCCGCTGTACATCCTGGGCTCGTCACTGTTCGGTGCCCGCCTGGCTGCGCAGCTGGGCCTGCCCTACGCCTTTGCATCACACTTTGCCCCGGCCGCACTGCAGGAGGCCGTGGCAATCTACCGTCGCGAGTTCAAGCCCTCCGCCCAGCTGGACGCCCCGCATGTGATCGCCGGCGTTAACGTGATCGCCGCTGATTCCGCCGCCGAGGCGCAGGACATGTTGCAGGCCACCAAGCGTGCCCGCGTCTCCCTTTTCTTCGGCGGGGGCACCCGCGAATTCACCGACGACGAGGCGGACATGATCCTCGACTCGCCGCAGGGACGCCACATGGCACAGATGATGACGTACTCCGCGGTGGGGACGCCCGACGCGGTCATCGACTACCTGGACAGCTTCGGAAAGCACGCCGACGCCGACGAACTCATCGTGGCGCACCAGAGCCCGGGAACCCAGGAGCGGCTGCGGTCCGTCGAGCTGCTGGCCGAGGCCGCCGGACTGGTCCGGGTCTGAGATGGCGAAGGCACAAGCGAACGCAAAGGAAGGCGTAGGCTTCCGGTCCGACCGCGGGCCCATCCTCATCGCCCTCATGCTGTCCACCGGACTCGTGGCCATCGACTCCACCATCGTGGCCACGGCCGTGCCGTCGATCGTCCGTGACGTGGGCGGCTTCTCATCCTTCCCCTGGCTCTTTTCCGCCTACCTGCTGGCACAGGCCGTGACCGTGCCCATCTACGGCAAGCTCTCGGACATGGCGGGCCGCAAGCCCATCATCCTGACCGGCATCGGCCTGTTCCTGCTGGGCTCCGTGCTCTGCGGGCTGGCCTGGAGCATGCCCTCCCTGATTGCCTTCCGCGCCCTGCAGGGACTGGGTGCCGGCGCGGTGCTGCCGGTGTCCATCACCATCGCGGGCGACATCTATACCCTCCAGGAGCGCGCCAAGGTCCAGGGCTACCTGGCCAGCGTGTGGGCTGTTTCCTCGGTAGTGGGCCCCAGCCTGGGCGGCGTATTCTCTGCGCTGGGCATCTGGCGCGGAATCTTCCTGGTCAACGTCCCGCTCTGCCTGCTGGCCGGCTGGATGCTGGTGCGCACCCTCCACGAAAACGTGGAACGGGCAAAGCACAAGGTGGACTACGCCGGCGCCGTGCTCCTGGCCGGCTCGCTTGGCCTGCTCATTCTCGGCGCACTCCAGGGCGGCCAGGCCTGGGCATGGAACTCGCCCGTCAGCATTGGCGTCTTCGCGGTGGGCGCAGTCCTGCTGGCCGCGTTCCTCCTGGTGGAGCGGCGGGCGGCCGAACCCATCCTGCCCTCCTGGGTGGTTTCGCGGCGCCTGCTGGGCACCACCGCGCTGGTGTCCTTCGGGGTTGGCACGGTGATGATCGGCCTGACCTCCTACGTGCCCACCTTCCTTGAAGGGGCACTGTCCTCCTCACCCCTGGTGGCAGGCCTGGCCCTTGCGGCCCTGACCCTCGGCTGGCCGCTCAGCGCCTCGCAGGCCGGCAAGTTCTACCTGCGGATCGGCTTCAAGTCCACCGCCCTGATCGGCATCGCCATCTCCGTGGTGGGCCTGCTGATCCTGTCACTGACCGCGGCCGCACCCAACGTGGCGCTGATCGCCATCAGCTGCTTCGTCGTCGGGCTCGGCCTGGGCCTGCTGGCCACCCCCACCCTGATCGCCGCCCAGTCCAGCGTGCCCTGGCACGAGCGCGGCGTGGTGACCAGCACCAACATGTTTGCCCGCTCCATCGGCAGTGCCCTGGGCGTGGCCGTGTTCGGTGCCGTGGCCAACTCCATCTACGGCGGCAGCAGCGGCGGCGAAGGAGACCCCGCCACCGTAATCTCCGCGTCCGGGGCGGTGTTCCTGGCAGCGCTGGTGGCCGGACTGCTGACCGTCGCGGCAGTGCTGGCCATGCCCGCGGTCAAGGCGGAAACGGCGGAACCGGCGGCGGAAACTGGGGAACCTGCGGCGGATTCGGCGGAACCCGTGGAGGAATCCGTGCCCAGCCCGGAGGGCCGTGCCGGTTAGGGTGCCTGGCGGGACGCGCGGAAGATCGACGGCGCGGGCCGGGTCCCCGTGGCAAGATCGGCCAGGATCCGTCCCACCACCGGCGTGAACTTGAAGCCGTGCCCGGAGAAACCGGCGCCGATCACCATGGGCCCCACCCGGTCCAGGATGAAGTCCTCGTCAGGCGTGGTGGTGTAGGTGCAGCTGATGGCCTCCAGGTCATCGGGGTCCACTCCCGGCAGCCACTGCCGCGCGTAATCCTGCAGGGCTGCGAGCTGGGTCGGTTCGGGCCGGAAATCGCGGTGGTCCGGATCCACCACGGGACCCACCCCGTGCCAGCCGGCCTTGATGCCCTCGCCCGGGGTCTGCATGCCGTAGACGGGGGAGTACCAGCCCCGGTAGTCCTGGCCCGGGTAGTGGTTGAAGCCGGGCCACACTGCGCCGGCGTCCGCCACCCGGAAATGCGCCGGCTGCTCCTGCGTGACCCTGAGCCGGGGAATCCGGATCGCGGCAGCCTCCCGGTCTGAACCCCTGCCGGAAGCCATCTCCAGCAGCCTCTCCGTCCAGCCGCCCGCCGTCACTACCGCCTGCGCTGCCGTGACCACCTCGGTGCCCGCAGCCGATTCCAGCGTCAGCCGCACGCCGTCGTCGAACACCTCGAAGTCCACCACCTTGGTGTGGTGCCTGATCTCCGCGCCCCGGGCGGCGGCCAGCCGCTGGAAAGCCGGCAGCGCCGCCTCCGGGTTGAGCTGGCCGCCGTCGGGCATATGCAGGACCTGCTGGTCGAAGCGGATGCCGCGCCACCGTTCATGCGCCTCCGCCGGGTCCAGGAATTCGGCGCGGATCCCGGCAGCGGTCAGGGCTTCGGAAACCTTCCGAAGGTCCCCGCCCGGGCCGTGGTTGACGATTCCGGTGCGCGCCAGCAGTTGCGTACCGCTTTCCTGCTCCAGTTCGTCCCACAGGGCAAGCCCCTCGGCGAGCATCGCCACGTACTCCGGCCGGTGGTAGCCGGGGTTCAGGTTCCGGGTTGCCCCGTGGGACGCCCCAATCTTGTGGCCGGGACCGAACTGCTCCACCAGCGTCACCTGCCGGCCCCGGCGCGACAAGGCCCATGCGGCCGCAGAGCCCATGGCGCCGCCGCCGATCACCACGGTGTCAAGAACAGTGTTCATCAGCCCTCCAAGCTGCGGTTGTGGTCACGTTGTAAAGCAGCCTTACGCCAGCAAGAGCGCGACGCCGATCATCGCCGGTACTGCCACCACGGTGGTGATCAGCACGGTGTCCTTGGCCACGGTAAGCCCGGTCTGGTAACGGCTGGCGGCCACGAAAACGTTCTGGGCGGTGGGCAGGGCCGACGTGACCACCACCGCAAACAGTGCGTGCCCGTCCATCCCCAGCGCGAAGCGCGCGAAGACATAGGCAAGGGCCGGCTGAACCGCCAGCTTGAAGCCGCTCGCCAGCAGCGTGTCCACGCGCCGGCCCGCGGAAGCCTGCAGTGGGCGTGTGCCGTTCAGGCTCATGCCGAACGCGATCAGCATGGCAGGGATCGCGGCACCGCCAATAAGGTGGATGGGCTCCATGACCAGCGCCGGAACCTGGAAGCCGGTGCCGGCCACCAACAGCCCCAGGCCTGAGCCGACGATCATGGGGTTCCGCAGGATCATCAGGAAAAACCCCAGGGCGGTGGTGCGGTGCGAGCTGGTACACGAGTCCAGGATCATCAGGAACATCGGCGTGAAGAACGCCAGCTGGAAGATCAGCAACGGCGCCACATAGCTGGCGTCACCCAGGACATATACCGCAATGGGAATACCAAGGTTCGCCGAGTTTGCCAAGGATGCGGACATGGCGGACATCAGCGATTCAGGGAAGGCCCGCTTCAGCCAGAACCTGGCGAGGGCAAAGAAGATGGCGGCCGTTACGATCGCACCCACCGCCGTGACCAGCAGCGGCTCGGCGAACACTTCCTGCAGGCGGGCCTTGCTGAGGGTTTCGAAAAGCAGTGCGGGGCTGGCGACGAAGAATGTCAGGCCGCTGAGTACAGGGCGGGCGTTATCGCCGAGGATTCTCCGCCGGCCCACGAACCATCCCACCAGGATGATGCACCAGACCACGAAGAACCCCGCCAGCACCCCTAGCAAGGATCAGCCTTTTGGGCACAGCGGAGGTCAGGACCGGGACGCACGCTCCGGTTACAGGGTGGCGTTGTTAAGCGCGAAAGGGGGGCGCATCATGCCGGGAGTGAGGCCCTCTGCGGGATCGTTGCCCAGCTGGATGATCCGGTTGTTTGCGTCCACGTGGACCACGCGGGGCTCATACTCCTTGGCCTCTTCACTGGTCATCTGCGCGTAGGTAATGAGGATGACAATGTCGTTCTCGTGCATGAGGTGCGCCGCTGCACCGTTAATGCCGATCACGCCGGAACCGCGCTCACCGGCGATGGTGTAGGTCTCAAGCCGGGCGCCGTTGGTGACGTCCACGATGGACACCAGCTCGCCGGGCAGGATGTCGGCGGCCTCGAGCAGGTCAAGGTCCACGGTGACCGACCCTACATAATGCAGGTCGGCGTGCGTGACGGTGGCCCGGTGGATTTTGGACTTGAACATTGTTCGATTCATAACGGCTCCAGTCTAGACCTGCGGCCCTTTACCTGCAGTGACGCAGGAAACACAACGCCTTTCACGTGCACGCCTGCCCAGCGACGCTGGACCTCCGTGCGCAGGGGGCGCGCCTGCACAGCGAAGTGCTGCGTGACGGCGCAGGTTGGGACGCGTACGACGGCGGCCGGTCACCCGGCGTCGTCCCTTGCCACTGCGGCGGCGGCCGCAGCGAGGGTCTCCCGGGCGGCCAGGATGGCGGGGCGCTGGGCGCTGGAGCGGCGGACCGAGGTGAAGATGGTGCGGTGCGGCGTGCCGGGAAGCTCCAGCAGCTGGGCCGTTGTGCCGCGGCCGGTCCACACCAGGTCCGGCATCAGGGCCACGGCATTGCCGGACTCGATCAGTCTGGCCTGGGCCTGCAGGTCGGCGGTTTCAAAGCGCACGTCCGGCTCGAAGCCGGCGCTGCGGCATGCCTGCTCCGCCCAGTGGCGCGACGCCGCACCCCTAGGTTCCATGACCCAGGCGAGCTCCGCCGTGTCCGCCAGCGAACGGATGGCGGGACCGTCGTCGGACGCCGGGGGAACGGCAAGCCGGATGGCGTCGGTGGTCAGCTTGACCCGGTCCAGCTCGGGGTAGCGCGGCGCAGCGTGCCCGGGATACTGCTCGGCAATCACCAGGTCGAAGTCGCGGGCCCACGTCTCATGCAGCGCCGTCTCGGGCTCACGCTGGATCATTTCGATCCGGACTTCGGGATAGGTGGCGGCCATGCGGGTGAGGGTGTCCGGCATCAGGGCCAGCGCCGCGGACTGGAACACGGCGATCCGCACCGTTCCGGTGACGGTGGTCAGGGACGCGGCCAGGTCCGCCTCCGCCTGCTCCATGGTTTCGAGCAGCTGTGCCGTGTGCGCCACCAGCACCTCGGCCTGGGGCGTCAGCTGCACCCGCCGCCCCGTCTTCCGGAGCAGTTCCACGCCCACCTCCTTCTCCAGGAGGGCCAGCTGCTGCGATACCGACGACGGGCTGTACTGCAGTGCCTCAGCCACCTCGGCCAGCGTCCCCCGGATGCTTAACTCCCGGAGCAGCCGGAGCCTGCGAACGTCAAGCATGGCGGATTCCTAACTGAAACTAACGAATATAGGTTAGAAGTAGCCACTTTATCTAACGCAACCGCGCACGCATACTGTTGAAACCGAGTTACCCCCGTCACAGCCAGTTTCCTTGGCGTGCCGCGGCGGGGTCGCACCCCCGAGCAGGAGTCCCTGATGAGCAGTAAAGATTTGAGCCAATCGATCATGCGGCGTAAGCCCATCGATGACATCGAAGAAGAAAACAAGCACAGCGGACTGTTCAAGTCCCTTGGGCTGTGGCAGCTCACCGCCATCGGCGTTGGCGGAATTATCGGCGTCGGCATCTTTTCCCTTGCTGGACTGGTGGCCGCCGGCAGCGAAAGCACACCCGGGGTGGGGCCCGCGGTATTGATTTCCTTCCTTATTGCAGGCCTGGCCTCAGCGGCCGCAGCCCTGTCCTACGCAGAGTTCGCGGGCATGATCCCGCGCGCCGGCTCTGCCTACACCTACGGCTACGTGGCGCTTGGCGAGGTGATCGGCTGGTTTATCGGCTGGGACCTGCTGCTGGAATACATCGCCATTGTGGCCGTGGTGGCCATCGGCATCTCCGGCTACCTGGACGCCTTCCTGTCCGGCATCGGCATCCATTTGCCCACCTGGATGACCTCCACCGCGGACGAGGGCAAGGGCGGCATCGTCAACATCCCCGCCATTTTGGTCTGCCTGCTGGTGACCTGGATCCTCTCCCGCGGCACCAAGGCCTTCGGCCGGTTTGAGCTCGTCGCCGTGGCCATCAAGGTGATCCTGATCCTCTTCATCATCGGCCTCGGCGTGTTCTACATCGACACCAACAACTACAACCCGTTCATGCCCAGCGGCTTCGGCCCAGTAGTTGCCGGCTCCGCCACGGTCTTCTTCGCAGTCTTCGGTTACGACGCAATGAGCACCGCGGCCGAGGAAGCCAAGGACGGCAAGAAGCACATGCCCAAGGCCATCGTGCTCTCGCTCATCATCGCCATGCTGCTCTACGTTGCCGCCACGCTTGTCCTCACCGGCATGCAGAACTACAAGGACATCGACCCCAAGGCAGGCTTCGCCTCCGCCTTCACCTCGGTTGGCCTGCCCGTCATCGCAACCATCATCTCCGTGTTCGCCGTGCTCTCCATCCTCACCGTGATGCTCACCTTCCTGCTGGGCGTCACCCGCGTCTGGTTCTCCATGAGCCGTGACGGCCTGCTTCCCGGCTGGTTCTCCAAGACCGACCGGCACGGCACCCCGCAGCGCGTCACCTGGATCGGCGGCATCGCCTCCGCCTTCCTGGCAGGTGTCTTCCCCATCAAGGCAGTCGCGGACCTGACCAACATCGGCATCCTGGCCGCGTTCGTCGTCGTCTGCCTGTCCGTGATCATCTTCCGCTACAAGCGCCCCGACGCGCCGCGCACGTTCCGCCTGCCGCTGATGCCCGTGGTCCCGGCCTTCGGTGTCCTGGCCTCGGCCTTCCTGATGCTGCAGCTGCACTGGGAAACCTGGCTGCGGTTCGGGGTGTGGCTGGTCATTGGCCTGGTCATCTACTTCGGCTACGGCCGTAAGCACTCCCTGATGAACCCCAACAGCCCCCGGCACCAGGAACTCGCGGAACTGCACCGCCCCCTGGCATAACCCTCCCTCCCGACGCCCGCTCACTTTTGGCGGCGTTTCCCCGGAGCGCGCGGCAAGCCCGGCCCCTTAATACCGGTTGCTCTATCACTTTTGGTCCCTAAACAACCGGCTGGTTCAAGGGGTCGTTGCAACACCTGAGTGATTGGGGTGTTGTCATGGGTTTTGGTCGGCCTGAGGTGTTGCGTGAGGTGGTTCGGGTTTTCTGGGAGGCGAGGTCTTCTGGAGCGTCTGATGAGTTGGCCGCGGAGGCTGCCGGTCTTTCTCCGTCAGCGGCCCGGGTGATCGTCCGTCAGCATGGTGGGGTGAATCCTGCAATTAGGCCTGCCTGCCGGCGGTACTTGTCCTTCCGTGAACGCGAGCTGATTGCGGTCTGGCGGGCGGCCGGGTGTGGGGTGCGTGAGATCGGCCGGCGTTTGGGCCGGAGCCCCTCGTCGATCAGCAGGGAACTGGGCCGCAACATCCGCAACGGTGGCCAACGCCCTTATCTGGCGTCCTCGGCGCAGAATCGGGCGCAGAAGCTGGCACGCAGGCCCAAGACCCGGAAGCTGGCCGTTAACGAGGCCTTGGCACTCTACGTTGCCGGGATGCTGACGGCCCGGGAACGGTTATCCCCCGAACAGATCAGCGCCCGGCTGCGGATCGATTTCCCCGATGATGAAAGCATGCGCATCAGCCCCGAGACGATCTATCAGTGCATCTATATCCAAGGCCGCGGCGGGCTGAAGGCCGAGCTCACCGCTGCCCTGCGGACGGGCCGGGCCGTGCGCCAACCGAACCGGCGGGCCGGGAACCGAAAGCCCCGGGTCCCGAAAGAGTTACTGATCAGCGAACGCCCCGCGGAGGCCGATGACCGGGCTGTTCCCGGACACTGGGAGGGCGATCTGATCATCGGTACCCCCGGCACCGGGGCGATCGGAACACTCGTGGAACGCAGCAGCCGCTTCGTGATGCTCCTGCACCTGCCCAACGGGCACACCGGCGAGCAGGTACTGGCCGCTATCGAGGAAACCCTGCCTACGCTGCCGGCTCAGCTGCGCCGGTCCCTGACCTGGGACCAGGGCGCGGAGATGGTCGGCATTCATGAACGCGTCAGGATCGCCACCGGAGCGGACGTCTACTTCTGCGACCCCCACTCACCCTGGCAACGCGGCACGAATGAGAACACCAACGGACTCCTGCGCCAGTACTTCCCCAAAGGCATGGACCTCACCAAAGTCACGCCCGAAGACCTCGACTACGCCGCCGCCGGACTCAACGGCCGCCTACGCAAAACCCTCGGCTGGAAGACACCCGCACAAGTCCTCCAGCAAATTCTGGAAGAATCAGCCGCATAGGACGTGTTGCGACCACCACTTGAATCCGCCACCGTTTTAGGAACCAAAAGTGATGGAGCAACGGGAGGGGCCGGGCTTGCCGCTTCGTGTTTAACGGAGCCTGGCAGACCCGAAAAATAGATCAGTTTTCCTAACCTGTATTGGTTGGAAAAGATCGCTTTATCTTATGTGAGCGGAAGCTCATACTGGTGGAAAGACCTCCTCCCAAAGCCAGAAAGATCGGGAAAAACCATGACCCACGTTGCAATGGAACCAGCAGTTTCCGCCGGTACCGCACAGCAGACCGTTGACGTCGACGTCCCCCAGGCAAAGACCCTCGCCAATGACGCAGTGGCCCTGGTCCGGCGCTGGCTCACCGAGGCCGCCAAGGTCCCGGTGGACGCCTCCGCCCAGCAGCTCGCCGGCGTCCTGAAGGACCCCAACGGCCTGGAATTCACCGTTGGCTTCGTGGACGGCGTGGTCCGCCCCGAGGACCTGAACGTGGCAGCCCGCAACCTGGCCGCCCTGGCCCCGAAGGTTCCGGCCTTCCTGCCCTGGTACATGCGCAGCGCCGTAGCACTCGGCGGCACCATGGCCCCGGTGATGCCGCAGGTGGTCATCCCCATCGCCCGCAAGGTGCTCCGCGAGATGGTGGGACACCTGATCGTTGACGCCACCGACGCCAAACTGGGCCCGGCCATCGCCAAGATCCGCAAGGACGGCATCAAGCTCAACGTCAACCTCCTGGGCGAGGCAGTCCTGGGTGAGCACGAGGCCTCCCGCCGGCTCGAAGGCACCCACACCCTGCTGGCCCGCCCCGACGTCGACTACGTCTCCATCAAGGTCTCCTCCACCGTTGCCCCGCACTCGGCCTGGGCCTTCGACGAAGCCGTGGAACACGTCGTCGAAAAGCTCACCCCGCTCTTCCAGCGTGCCAACTCCTTCGCCGGTCCGGGTAAGAAAGCCAAGTTCATCAACCTGGACATGGAGGAGTACAAGGACCTGGACATGACCATCGCGGTCTTCACCAGGATCCTGGACAAGCCCGAGTTCAAAGACCTTGAGGCCGGTATCGTGCTCCAGGCCTACCTTCCGGATGCCCTGTCCGCCATGATCCGCCTGCAGGACTGGGCCGCTGAACGCCGTGCCAACGGCGGCGCAGGCATCAAGGTCCGCGTGGTCAAGGGCGCCAACCTGCCCATGGAGCAGGTGGAGTCCTCGCTGCATGACTGGCCGCTGGCCACCTGGGGCTCCAAGCAGGACTCGGACACCAGCTACAAGAGCGTCATCAACTACTCACTGCACCCTGAGCGGATCAAGAACATCCGCATCGGCGTTGCCGGCCACAACCTGTTCGACATCGCCTTCGCCTGGCTCCTGGCCAAGCAGCGCGGCGTGGAATCCGGCATCGAGTTCGAGATGCTGCTGGGCATGGCGCAAGGCCAGGCGGAGGCCGTCAAGAAGGACGTGGGCTCCCTCCTGCTCTACACCCCCGTGGTGCACCCGTCCGAGTTCGACGTCGCCATCGCCTACCTGATCCGCCGCCTTGAAGAGGGGGCCAGCCAGGACAACTTCATGTCCGCCGTGTTCGAACTTAGCGAGAATGAAGGCCTGTTCGAGCGCGAGAAGCAGCGCTTCCTCGCCTCCCTTGAAGCCCTGGATAACAGCGTTCCGCTGCCCAACCGCCGCCAGGACCGGAACCTTCCCCCGGAGGCCATGCCGCACAACGGTTTCCGGAACACCGCGGACACCGATCCCGCGCTGCCGGCCAACCGCACCTGGGGACGCGCCATCCTGGAACGCGTCGCGACGTCGACGCTGGGCAACGCCTCGGTGAAGGCCCGCGTTCATTAACGACGAAGAAACCCTCAACTCCGCCATCGCCAATGCCCTGGACAAGGGCAAGGCCTGGGGTGCCATGTCCGGCGCCGAGCGTGCCGAAATCCTGCACAGGGCCGGCGAGATCCTGGAAGCCCGCAGGGCCGACCTCCTGGAGGTCATGGCCAGCGAGACCGGCAAGACGATTGACCAGGGCGATCCGGAAGTCAGCGAAGCAGTGGACTTCGCCCACTACTACGCGGAGTCCGCCCGGAAGCTGGACGAGGTCGACGGCGCCACGTTCGTTCCAGCCAAGCTCACCGTTGTCACCCCGCCATGGAACTTCCCGGTGGCCATCCCGGCAGGGTCCACCCTTGCGGCACTCGCCGCCGGCTCCGCCGTCGTGATCAAGCCCGCCAAGCAGGCCGCACGCAGCGGCGCCGTCATGGTGGAGGCGCTGTGGGAAGCCGGCGTGCCCAAGGGCGTGCTGACCATGGTGCAGCTGGGGGAGCGGGAGCTCGGCAAGCAGCTGATCAGCCACCCGGCGGTGGACCGCGTGATCCTCACCGGCGGCTACGAGACCGCCGAACTGTTCCGGTCCTTCCGCAAGGACCTGCCGCTGCTGGCCGAAACCAGCGGCAAGAACGCCATCATTGTGACCCCCAGCGCCGACCTGGACCTGGCGGCGAAGGACGTGGCCTACTCCGCGTTCGGCCACGCCGGCCAGAAGTGCTCCGCGGCCTCACTGGTGATCCTGGTGGGTTCCGTGGCCAAGTCCAAGCGGTTCCACAACCAGCTCATCGACGCCGTCACCTCGCTGAAGGTGGGCTACCCGGAGGATCCCACCAGCCAGATGGGGCCCATCATTGAGCCCGCCAACGGCAAGCTCCTCAACGCCCTCACCACCCTGGGTGACGGCGAGAACTGGGCGGTGGAACCGAAGAAGCTGGACGACACCGGCCGTCTCTGGAGCCCGGGCGTGCGCTATGGGGTCAAGCGCGGTTCCTACTTCCACTTGACCGAGTTCTTCGGGCCGGTCCTGGGCGTCATGACCGCGGACACGCTGGAAGAGGCCATCGCCATCCAGAACCAGATTGAGTACGGCCTCACTGCCGGCCTGCACTCCCTCAACTCCGAGGAACTGGGCATCTGGCTGGACGGCATCCAGGCCGGCAACCTCTACGTGAACCGCGGCATCACCGGCGCCATCGTGCAGCGCCAGCCGTTCGGCGGCTGGAAGAAGTCCGCCGTCGGCGCCGGCACCAAGGCGGGCGGCCCCAACTACCTGGCCGGCCTGGGCGACTGGACCCCCGCGGCCAGCACCGCCACGGCCCCGGTCACGCACCCGGCCGTCAGCCGCATCCTCAACGCGGCGAGCTCCGCCCTGCAGCCGACTGAGCTTGAGTCGGTCCAGCGTGCGCTGGCCTCCGACGCGGAAGCCTGGGCTGGGGAGTTCGGCACGGCAAAGGACGTTTCCGGGCTGAGCGCCGAGCGCAATATTTTCCGCTACCGCAGCCTGCCGGTCACCATCCGGCTGTCCGAAGGCGAACCGCTGGCCCACCTCGTCCGGACTGTGGCCGCCGGTGTTGTGGCGGGATCCGCACTCACCGTGTCCTCCGCCGTTGAACTTCCCGCCCAGCTGCGCTCCGTGCTCACCGCACAGGACATCGAAGTGACGGTGGAGTCCGACGCCGGCTGGCTGGCGTCGGCGGGACACCTCGCCTCCGCGGGCAAGCTGTCCGGAGCCCGCATCCGACTGATCGGCGGCGACGCCTCGGCGCTGGCCGAGGCCACAGGCGGAAGGCCCGACCTGGCCATCTACGCCCACGCCGTCACCGAGGCAGGACGCGTGGAACTGCTGCCGTTCCTGCACGAACAGGCCGTCAGCATCACCGCACACCGGTTCGGCACCCCGAACCACCTGTCGGACGCGCTAATCTGATCAGTACGGGATTGAGCCGTCCGGGATAAGTTCCCGGCGCTAAAAAGGCCGGGCAGCCACCTGATGGTGGTTGCCCGGCCTTATCGCTTCAGCCCGGAGACCAGGTGGTTTTAGCCCAGATACCAGCCGGGCGGCGTCCAGGTAACGGGGACGCTGTGGGCTGAGAATTCCTCACAGCGGGTGCAGGTGTAGGCCACTTCGCCCAGTGTGGCCACTGTTCCGTCACGGCGGTACGTGGGCGGAATGTACGACTCAAGGTAGACGAATTCATCGGTACGGCATTTGTCGCAGGTGGGTTTTCCCACGTATCCGGAGTCTACGGAGGCGTGTCCGGTTCCGAGGGTGTTCTGGCGGGTGGACGGCCGTGCTGTGGAGTGCGGGCGCGCGTGCGCAGAACTGAGATGGGTGTTCCTGGCTGTCGTCATTGGCTGCCTGTCCCAAGGGCGGCGTTCCGGCATGCGGATGCGCACTTGTTTTGGGTGAACTGGCCTGCTGCTTGACCTTGGAGATCAGCATAGGGGATGCCACTTCCCCTATCAATGGACACGGGCCCCCTAACTCCCCTAAATGCTGGAAATTGCGACGGCGGGGGGTTAAGTTTGGCGGTTAATGGTCCGGCCCACGATCGATTGGGTGAGGGCATCGATGACTTCGGCGTTCGCCAGCGGGTTGCGGATCAGGGTGAAGTCGACGTCCCCGACGGCGGGAAGGTCGAAGCGCCGGGTGATGATCTTCAGATCCTCGGGCACCAGCGACGTGGGCATGACGGCCACGCCGATGCCGGCGCGAACCGCGGCGAGCACGCCGCTGATCTGGCGGGTGGTGCAGGTGATCCGCCAGGTCCTGCCGTTGGCTTCCAGCGCATCGATGGCCAGTTTCCTGCTGAGGCTGGGAGCCGGGTAGGCGATCAGGGGCACAGGCGTCCCCGGCTCCAGCACTGTCTGCTCCAGCCCCACCCAGGAGAACGAGTCATGCTGGACCACGGTGCCGTCCTTGGCCCCGGCCACCCATTTCACGAACACCAGGTCCAGCTGGCCGGCGTTGAGCTTGCGGTACAGCTGATCGCTCTGCCCCACAGTCCAGTTCCAGGTTGATCTGGGGGTAGATCTGCCGGAATTCTCGCAGGATCCGGGGCAGCCCGGTGATGGCGAGGTCATCCGCGGTGCCGAACCGCAGCCGTCCCCGCATCGCGGAGCCGGAGAAGTAGCGGGCGGCGGCGTCATGCGCGGACAGTATGTTCCGGGCAAAGCCTGCCATCGCATCGCCGTTGTCGGTGAGCCGGACGTCCCGGGTGTCCCGGGTGATCAGGCTGCGCTTGGCTGCCGCTTCGAGCTTGCGGATGTGCTGGCTGATGGTGGGCTGCGCCAGCCCCAGCCGCTCGGCGGCCTTGGTGAAGCTGAGGGTGTCCGCCACCGCGAGGAAGGAACGCAGCTGGGCTGGCTCGAACATGGTTGGCTCCCCGGCCTTCCGCTCTGATAGGTCATTGCGTTTTGCAATACGAGTTATAGGGACCATACGCCTCCATAATCCGCTCCGCCAGCCTAGCGTTAAGGGCATCCCAGACCGCCCGCAATTTTGAGGACACTCCTGTGGCACCCCCACCGCCTTCGTCGGCCTCCGTCTCCCAGCCAGTCATCGACGCGGCGGGCTCAGCGCCGCCGGACAGCCAGACCCAGCCACTTCCCGTCGTCGCGGAGCGGCTCCCCTGGAAGCACACCTTCATCTCCCTGAAAGTGCCCAACTTCCGGATCTTCGCCGCCGGCCACTTCATCGCCGTCATCGCCATCTGGATGCAGCGGATCGCCCAGGACTGGCTGGTGCTGCAGCTCTCGGGATCCGTGACCGCTGTGGGCATTACCGTGGCGCTGCAGTTCCTGCCCTCGCTGCTGCTGGGGCCATGGGGTGGCATGATCGCTGACCGGTTCGCCAAGCGGAAGATTCTCATCCTTTGCCAGGGCATGGCCGCCATCCTGGCCGCAACACTGGCCACCCTGGCCCTGACCGGCGCCATCATGGTGTGGCATGTCTACGCCATCGCGCTGGTCCTGGGCCTGGTGACAGTCCTTGACCAGCCGGCCCGCCAGGTGTTCGTGAACGAGCTCGTTGGCCCCCGGTATTTGCGGAATGCCATCAGCGTCAACTCCACCACCTTCCAGCTGGGCGGCCTGATCGGCCCTGCGCTTGCCGGGCTGCTCCTCACCGCCGTGGGGGCCGGCTGGGCCTTTGCCGCCAACGCGGTGGCCTGCTGCTCCACCGTGGTGATGCTCCTGATCCTGCGCAAGGACCAGCTGTATGTCAGCGCCCCCGCGCCCAAGACCAAGGGCATGCTCCGCGAGGGGCTGCGCTATGCCTTGAGCAAGCCCACCATCTACTGGCCGTGGCTCATGGCCGGCTTCATCTCTGTCTTCGCCATGAGCCTGCCGGTGCTTCTGGCCGCCTTCGCGGACCACGTCTTCAAGGTCGGCGCCGGCGGGTACGGGCTCCTCAATGCCCTGGTGGCACTGGGCGCGTTGTCCGGCGCCGTGGCGTCCACCCGCCGTCGGCAGCTCCGCCTGCGGTCCGTGGTGTTCTGCGCCGGAATGTACGGCCTGATGCTCTGCCTTGCAGTTCTGGCCCCGTCCATGGTGTGGTTTGGCGCCGTCATGGTGCTGTCTGGTTTTTGGTGCCTGATGTTCCTCACCGGCTCCAACCAGCTGGTGCAGGTCAGTTCCAACATGGGCATCCGCGGGCGGGTGATGAGCCTGTACATCATGGTGCTGATCGGCGGCCAGGCCCTGGGCGGCCCCATGCTGGGCTGGATCGCCGAACATGCCGATCCCCACGTTGCGCTGCTGGTCTCCGGCGGCGTTCCCGCGCTGGCGGCCCTGACGGTGGGCGTCATCCTGGCGCGGAAGGGCGGATTGAAGCTCCGGATGGATCTGAAGGGCGGCCAGCCGGTCAGGATCGTCAGCCGGGCAGGAGCCTAGCGGCTCTGGCAGCCTGGGCAGCTGGTGCCCAGGTAGCCAGGTGCCCAGGCGCCGTGCTTGCGGTGCCTAGAGGGTTGCCAGGTGGAGCGGCCGGTGCGGATACTCCGGGCCCCGCTCCTGGAACTGGAGGACGGCGTCATTGCGGATGACACCGTCACGGATCTCGATGGCCCGCGCAATGGTGTCGTTGCCTTCCCACGCGGCCGGGCCGGCCATCACGGTTTCGAGGAACGGCTGCAGGGCCTGGCTGATCTCCCAGCTGGAAGAGTTCCAGAGGTAGGAGGGGCTGTGGTCCACCGCGTAGTAGTTGATGTGCTCACCCACCGTGAACATGGGATCGGCGAACGTGGTGGACCGGGCCCAGCTGAATCCCATGCCGTCGTCGCAGGAGACATCGATGATGAGGCTGCCCGGGCGGAACGCCGTGAGGTCCTCTGTCCGCAGGTACGTCAGGGGATTGTTCGGGTCCTGCAGGGTGCAGTTGACCACGATGTCGCTCTCGGCCAGGAACGGCGCCAGGGGAACCCGGCCACGCTCCGTGATGACCTGGCTCAGGAAGGGGGCCTCGGCGTCGTGGTCAAACTGCACGATGTTCACCGAATGGATGGGTGCGCCCACCGCGGCCACGCCGCGGTTGGTGAGCACCTGGACGTCGTGGATGCCGTGCGCATTCAGAGCCGTCACGGCACCGCGCGCCGTGGCACCAAAGCCGATCACGACGGCGCTCAGGCGGCGTCCGTAGTCTCCCGTGGAGCCGGTCAGTGCCAGCGCATGCAGGACTGAGCAGTATCCAGCGAGCTCGTTGTTCTTGTGGAACACGTGCAGGCCGAACCCGCCGTCGCTGGCCCAGTGGTTCATCGCCTCGAATGCGATGAGGGTGAGCTTCTTGTCGATGGCGAGCTGGGTGATGGCCCGGTCCTGGACGCAGTGCGGCCACCCCCAGAGGACCTGCCCGTCGCGCATGTCGGCAAGGTCTTCCGGCTGGGGTTTGGGCAGGAGCACGACGTCGGCCGCGGCCAACAGCTCTTCCCTGGCCGCCATTCGTCCCACCAAAGGTGAGAGGTGGCTGTCCGGGACGCCGAAGCGTTCGCCATAGCCCTGCTCCAGGATGATGCGCTGCCGCAGTCCGGGTTCAATCCGCTCGAAGTGCAGCGGGTGGATGGGAACACGGCGCTCGTCCGGTTTCCGCGTCGAGGCCAGGACGCCCAGGCGCAGCTGGGTCTGTTGGCCGCTCACTTCTTTTTAGCGGCCTTGCTGGACGTGGTGTCCAGGGAGCTGGCCGGCGCCGCGGCGGCCTTCTTGTCTGCGCGCTTTTCCTTGATGGACTTTCCGGACTTTTTTGATGCCGTTTGACGCGGGGACTTATCAGCCATGATTGCTCCTGTAGCGGAACCGAAAAGGTTCCTGGCTACCGACACTACACCCGTGCACCTAATGGGCTCCGGGGGAGGCTGCCCTTTATGGGAAGCGGGAGATGAGAGCGGCTGACGGGAATCGAACCCGCGTATCAAGCTTGGGAAGCTAGCGCTCTACCATTGAGCTACAGCCGCAGTGCCGCCACTCGCGCGGGGCAGAACTTAGCTTAGCGCAGATCTCGGGGCTCCCCGCCAACCCGGCAGGCGGCGGGTACCGTGTCCCGGCACGCATAACGTCATCCAGTAACTCTTCAATAACGTCGGCGCTGCCGGCTAGGTTTGGCCGTTGAGCGCTGGCTAACCTGATCCGGGTAGCGGCCGCATTGGGGGAGGCAGCTATTGCGGCAGCCGACGTCAACCACAGGAAATATCTTCATGGCAATCGCAGAATACGAGGTCCTCATAGAGCGCGACGCCATGGCCGTCTACCAGTACCTCCTTGACGCCACCAATCTCCCCGCCTGGCGGAACGATGTCCGCAGCGTAAAGCTCGTGCAGGGCCCGGCCGAAGCCGCCGGTGCCGTCTACCGCAAAATGGTGGCCGGGCGCTCCGGCCTGAGCATCCCCGCGGACCTGGAAGTCACCAATGTCCGGCCAGGTGCAGAAATCCAGTTCCATGTTGTTTCCGGGCCTGCCACCCGCTGGGGCGGTTACTACCTGAGCACCGAGGACGCCGGGACGCGGGTCCGGTTCGCCATGGAAGCCAAACGCGAGGGCCGCTTCGGTTTCCTCAGCAGGTTTGGATTCCTGAACGGAATGCTGCAGCGCCGGGTCAGCGCGGATGTGGCCCAACTGGACCGGCTGAAGCACGTGCTGGAACTTCAACCGGTCATCTAAGCGCCGCCGGCATCCCCGGCTTACTGGGCCAGCCGCTGCCCGGTCCAGGGCCCGGCAATGGCCGACGCCGAGGCCAGGCTTCCCCCGGTCAGGTCCCAGTACTGCACGGCATCGTTGGCCCGGCGGAGTGCTATACCCGTGGAGTTCAGCCCGGTGACATTGCGCAGCGCCTTGATTCCGGTGACATCCGTCCAGCCGGTGGCCACGGTAGGCCGCGCCTCCGCGCGGAGGGCGGTGGTGCCCCACCCGCGGTAGAGCTGCACGCTTCCGTCGCCCTTCAGTCCCAGCAGGTCCTGGAAGCCATCGGCGTCGTAGTCCACCATGGCGAGGCGGGAAGCGTAGACGCCGGCGGCAACGGTGGCACGCTCCGCGATATCACCCGTGCCCTTGTTGGCGTAGAGGAACAGGTTCCCGGCGCCGTCCAGGGCCAGGATCTGGGGCATCCGGTTGTTGGCGCACCAGCCGCCAACCGCCAGGGTCAGCGTGTTCCATCCGCCCCTGCCGAGAGTGATGGCGGCCTGGAACCCGCCGCCGGAGTTGCCGCGGTGCAGTGTCAGGTCACCGCCGGTCCACTGGGTCAGGACGTCATATGTGCCGTCACGGTCCCAGTCGGTGACGAAGACTTCCTTGGCTCCGCTGAAGCCCGAACCGATCACCTTGGCCGCGGCATAGGTGCGGGGCCCGGTGGATGCCCTGTCCAGCAGCTGCCCGGCGGAGTCAACCGAGACGAGGTCTGCCGGGCCGGTGATCGCCGCGGCGGTGAGGTTGAGGGTGGGCGGCATGTGTTTGACCGGGGCGTCGCACAGGCTTGGCGGCGGTGCCGGGAAGGCGCCGCCGGATCCTGCGCCGCCCGGGGAATCGAGGGTGCCCGCCGGCAGCGTGGTGTAGCCGAAGAAGTTCACCACGCCCCAGATCTGGTAGGTGGAGTTGGTGTAGGAGATTCCAGCACCCATCACGTTGAAACGCGGGTCCAGGAGCATGGCGTTGTGGCCGGGCGATCCCTTCCACCATTCCACCAGCTGGGCGGCGTCGCGGTCGGTACGGATGGCGATGACCTCGCCGGCGCCGTTATTGGGGCTGAGGGCGCGGGGATCGGTCCAGAAGCTTGCCCGGTGCTCGATTACCTCGCGGCTGGCGATGTTGTTCGACCATTCCTGCGACAGGCCGGCCACCGTGGGATGGTACTTGACCTTGTTCAGGCCGTTGGCCACCCGGTACTCGTTGATCCTGGTGAACACGGTAAGGATGGCCGCTGCGTTGGAGTCCGGGACCAGTGCCTCCGTGGAGGGAAGCGCGGTGGCGGATTCCGGGGACGCCAGCCTGGTGGCGGGAGGCGAAGCCAGTTCCTGGTCCGGCGCCCACAGTGGGGGGAGCGAAACTGTTTGGGGGGCCGGCTCCGGCGAAACGACGGAGGGCACCGGCGCCGGTGCCGATTCCGTGGCGGCCGCGGGCTCAGCCGTGGAAGGTGAAGCTGTGCCGGCGGTTGCAGTGGGCGCGGAAGTTGCAGTGGGCGCGGCGATGACATTCGGCAGGGGTGAAGCGACCCGGATGTCCGGGTCCACGGCGGGGGTGAGGCTCCCGGCGGTGCCGTCCCTCTGGGCGGATGTCCCGGCGTCGTGCACGATGGGAGCCGCCAGGGAGATGCCCGCTGCTCCTGCCTGGCCCAACTGCAGCGGCGCGGGAGGCACCGCAACTGACGAAGAGACCAGTGCCCACGCGCAGAGCACGCCAATAAAAGAGGGCGCCACAAATTTATTCACAAACATCCCCAGCTCTGTTACGCCTCCGGGAGACCATTCCGGCGGCTATCATTCGCAACATTAGCCCCACAAGGCCACAGCAACAACGGGGAAATGTGGCTGTGGATAACCGATACGGTAATTTGGGACGGTGCTGATCTCTGACCGCGACATTCGTGCCGAAATTGATTCCCAGCGGATCGTGCTGGAACCGTTTGATCCCGCGATGGTCCAGCCGTCGTCCGTGGATGTCCGGATCGACAAATTCTTCCGGTTGTTCGACAACCACAAGTACGCACACATTGATCCGGCGCAGGAGCAGCCTGAGCTGACGCGGCTGGTGGAAGTGGAGCAGGACGAAGCCTTCATCCTGCACCCGGGGGAGTTCGTCCTGGGTTCCACCTATGAAACCGTGACGCTGCCGGATGACATCGCGGCCCGCCTGGAAGGCAAATCATCACTCGGTAGGCTCGGCCTGCTGACGCACTCCACCGCCGGCTTTATCGACCCCGGCTTTTCCGGCCACGTCACCCTCGAGCTGTCCAACATGGCCACCCTGCCCATCAAGCTGTGGCCGGGCATGAAGATCGGGCAGCTCTGCTTCTTTCGGCTGAGCTCGGCTGCGGAGTACCCCTACGGCCAGGGCGAGTACGGCAACCGGTACCAGGGCCAGCGCGGTCCTACCGCCAGCCGCAGCCACCTGAACTTCCACCGCACCAGCATTTAGCCAGAGCAGTACGCAGTCAGGCCACAGCAGCCCGGAGCGCTGGTGTGCCTAGAGCTGTGGGGCGACGGCCGGCCTGCGGAGGAACGGCCTGGCCAGCGCTTCCACGTAGCGCGCGGCAAGCGGGCCCAGTACCGCCATCAGCAGCACGTACGCTGTGGCCAACGCCGCGAGCTCATGCGGGACCACTCCCGAAGCAACGGCCAGGCCGGCGATCACGATGGAGAATTCGCCGCGGGCAACGAGCGCGGCGCCTGCGCGGAACCGGCCAGGCCTGGCGATGCCGGCGCGCTTGGCGGCCCAGATCCCGGTGGCCATTTTGGTGGCCGTGGTGGCTGCCGCCAGGACCAGGGCCCAGCCGAGGACCGGGGGAATGGATGAGGGGTCGGTGTTGAGCCCGAAGGCCACGAAGAAGATGGCGGCAAACAGGTCCCGCAGCGGCTCAAGGATCCGGGTGGCGTTGTGGGCCGTGGCGCCCGAGATGGCGATGCCCAGCATGAAGGCCCCCACCGCGGCTGAAACCTGCATGGCTGACGCGGCCCCCGCCACCAGCAGGGCGGCCCCGAGGACGTTGAGCAGGAAGACCTCGGAGTTCTCGCTGTGCACGGCCTTGGAGACGTGGTGTCCGTGCCGCAGCGCCACCATGAGCACCAGGCTGACCACGGCCAGGGCGATTCCCACCGTGGTGAGCCCGCCCAGGAAGCTCACGCCCGCGAGCGTGGCAGTGAGGATGGGCAGGTAGACGGCCATGGCCAGGTCCTCGAAGACCAGGATGGACAGGACCACCGGAGTCTCGCGGTTACCAAGCCGCCCGAGGTCGGTAATGACCTTGGCGGCGATGCCTGACGAGGAAATGTACGTGACGCCGCCCATCACCATGGCCCCCACGCCGCCCCAGCCCAGGAGCAGGGCAAGCCCGGCGCCTGGCAGGAAATTCAGGACCAGGTCCAGGACGCCGGCCTGCCAGGACCGGCGCAGGCCGGTGAAAAGCTCGGACGCGGTATATTCCAGTCCGAGCATAAGCAGCAGCAGGATGACGCCGATCTCGCCGGAGAGATGTGCGAACTCATGCATGCCTTCGAGCTTGACGATCCCGCCGGCGCCAAAAGCCAGCCCGCCCAGCAGGTAGAGCGGGATGGGCGACATTCCGATCCGTCCGGCCAGCCTGGCCAGCAGGCCCAGGCAGAACACAACGGCCCCCAGTTCAATGAGGGTCAGGGCCAACGGGTCCATGCGAACTAACCGTGGCGCAGGATATCGGCCGCTGAGTCGAGGCCTTCCTGGGTGCCAACCGCCACGAGCAGGTCACCGGGGTGCAGCACGACGTCGGGCCCGGGCGAAGGCAGCACCTCGCCTTCGCGCATGATGGCCACGATGGATACGCCGCACCGGGTGCGGATGCACGCCTTGCCCATGGGCTGGTTCTGGAACGGGGAATCCGCGGCAATGGAGAACTGCCGGGTGACGATGCCCGGAACGTCTTTGTGTTCCTCCGTGAGCTTCATGGCCAGGTGCGTGCCGCCCAGGAGGTTGCCAAGTGTGGCGGCTTCATCACTGGTGAGCGGAATGGAAGCCTGGCAGGTATCGGGATCGTCCCAGGTGGAAACGATCAGTTCCGTCTGGCCTTCCCGCCGCTCGACGACGCCGATGCGGCGTCCGGAAGCGGTCATGAAATCCTTCCTGCGGCCCAGGCCGGGAAGGTTGGTTTCGTCCACGTTCATACGTCCAGCCTAGTCTGCCTGGCAACCCTTGGCCGGGCCTTGGCAGAGGACCCGGAGGGTGTTTTCAGCTGGCGGGGACCACCGCGATGGGTGCCTTCTCCGGGGACTTCACCGGCAGCAGCACCAGGAGCCCGGCCAGAAGGACCACCATGATGCCGAGGATGCCCCACCGCTGTGCCTGCCCGGCGGGCACCAGCGGCGTTGCCACCGTGATGCAGAGCGTGAACAGGGCCGGGGCCAGGAAGCTGACGGCGCGGCCCGTGGTGGCATAAAGGCCAAACAGTTCGCCGGATTCGCCATGCGGCGCGAGCCGGGCCAGGTAGGCGCGGGACGCGGATTGGGCAGGCCCGACGAACAGGCAGAGGAAGAGCCCGAACACCCAGAATGTGGTGCTGCCGGCCCATTGCATGCCGAAGAAGACATAGTTCCCGTTACCCAGGGCCAGGATGGCCGTTCCGGCGATCAGCAGCCCCACCAGGGAACCGGTGATCACGGCTTTGGGGCCAACCTTGTCATCGAGGAAGCCACCGATCATCGCACCCACTGCCGCCACCACGTTCCCGAAGATGGCGAAGAAGATGACCTGGGAGAGGGCAAAGCCGAAAGTGCCGGCTGCGATGATGCCGCCAAACGTGAAGACGGCGGCGAGGCCGTCGCGGAACACGGCACTGGCCAGCAGGAAGTAGATGGTGTGCGGGCTGGTGGCGTAGATCGCCTTGATCCGCCGGAACAACAGTCCGTAGCTGGCGAAGAACCCGAGCCGGGCGGCCTGGGCGGACCGGGGCAGCTCGGGGACGGCAAACAGGACCGGGAGGGCGAAGACGAGGAACCACAGGGCGGAGAAGACGGCCACCAGCCGGATGTTGAGGCTGTCCTGGGTGGACGCGCCGAACCAGTCGAAGGCCGGCTGCACGAACAGCTGCAGGACGATCAGGAGGGCCACGATGCCGCCGAGGTAGCCCGCGCCCCAGCCGAAGCCGCTGACTTTTCCGATGTTGTGCGGCGTGGAGACCTGGGCCAGCATGGCGTTGTAGTTGACGCCGGCGAATTCGAAGAACACGTTGCCCAGCGCGATCAGCGATACCCCCAGGAGCAGGAATTCCGGGTGCGGAAACACGAAGAAGCACAGGGCCGTAAGGATGGCGACGGCGGCCGAGTTCACCCCCAGCCACAGCTTCCGCCGGCCGCCCGCATCGGAGCGCTGGCCGGTGACCGGCGCCAGCAGCGCGATGGCAAACCCGGCAACGGCCAGTGCCGCGCCCAGGACCGCCGAAGCGTTGTCCTCGCCGCCGAAAGCGTTGGACGTCAGGTAGACGGTGAACACGAATGTGGTCATCACGGCGTTGAAGGCCGCCGAGCCCCAGTCCCAGGAAGCCCAGGCCAGCACCCGGCCCTTGCTGGATTTCCCGGGTCCGGTTTCGAGTTCCGAGGCGGGCTGCATTGCTCCCGGAGCGCTGGCGCTGTTCATAGGATGCATCGTATCCGCCTGTGGCGAACACCCTTGGGACGACGGGCCCGTGGTGGCGGGGATTCCGCCTGCCCTTGAGCCATGGAAGAGGCAGGATACCTGACGGCCCTTGGTAAACTGAACCCTCCCGGACCTTACTTTTTGCCGCCTGCTCCAACTTTTGACAATCGAATTCCTGACGTTGCGGAGAATACAGTGATCACAGTCCTTGCCGTGCACTTTTCGGTGGCTGTCCTCGCGCCCTTCCTCTTCAGGCTGTGGGGCCGCAACGCCTTCTACGCGCTGGCCGCTGTTCCGGGGGTTTCCTTCGGCTGGCTGTTGTTCCAGCACAACCCCATCTACTCAGGGTCCGGGGCCGTCACCGAAGCCTTCGACTGGATCCCCAGCCTCCACCTGGAATTCGCCTTCCGCATGGACGCGCTGGCGTGGGTCATGTCCCTGCTGGTGCTCGGCGTCGGCGCCCTGGTGCTGGTCTACTGCGCCAGGTACTTCAAAAGGGAAGACCAGGACCTGGGCGGGTTTGGCGCCCAACTGCTGGCGTTCGCCGGTGCCATGTTCGGGCTGGTGGTGGCGGATGACCTGCTGCTGCTGTTCATCTTCTGGGAACTGACCACCATTCTTTCCTACCTGCTGATCGGCTTTGCCCGGACCCGGCTGGCCGCCCGCCGTTCCGCCCTCCAGGCACTGATGGTCACCACCGCCGGCGGCCTGGCCATGCTGGTGGGCCTGATCATGCTGGGCTACGCCGCCGGCACGTACCGTATCTCCGGAATCCTGGAACAGGCCCCCGCGCTGGTTTCCGGGACGTCCGGCAGCATGGTGGGCGCCGCCGTCGTCCTGATCCTGGTGGGTGCCATCACAAAGTCCGCGCTGGTGCCGTTCCACTTCTGGCTCCCCGGCGCCATGGCTGCGCCCACTCCTGTCAGCGCCTACCTGCATGCCGCGGCGATGGTGAAGGCAGGCATTTACCTGGTGGCGCGGCTCGCCCCGGGGTTCTCGGAGACAGCGTACTGGCAGCCTGTGGTCCTGGGGCTGGGCCTGGCCACCATGCTGGTGGGCGGGTACCGGGCACTGCGGCAGACCGACATCAAGCTGATCCTGGCGTACGGCACCGTCAGCCAGCTGGGCTTCCTCACCATGGTGGTGGGCCTGGGCACGCCCGACGCCGCGCTGGCGGGCTTGGCCATGCTGCTGGCCCACGGCCTGTTCAAGGCCACCCTCTTCCTGGTGGTGGGCATCATCGACCACCAGTCCGGGACCCGCGACGTACGTAAACTGTCCGGCGTCTTCCGTTCCTCCCGTGCGCTGGGCATCGTGGCCGGTATCGGCGCCGCCTCCATGGCGGGCGTTCCGCTGCTGGGCGGCTTCGTCGCCAAGGAATCCGTGCTGGAAGCGTTCGTCCACCATGCTGCGGACCCGCACTCCGGACCGTGGGGCATGGTGGTCCTGGCCGGGCTGGTGGTGGGATCCATCCTGACCTTCGCCTACAGCGCCCGCTTCATGTGGGGTGCGTTCGCCGCCAAGCCCGGCGTCGACCCCACCCCTTTCAAAGCGATTACGCCCTCCTTCCTCGCCGCGCCTGCGGTCCTCAGCGTCCTGACCATCGCCTACGGGCTCTGGCCGGTGCCGGTGGACGCCTGGATCCAGCCGTACGCGGCATTGTTCGCTTCCACAGCGCCCGACGCCGGCACTCCGGCCGAGCAGGCGGGCCACCTTGCGTTGTGGCACGGGCTGACCCCGGCCCTTGGGCTGACGGCGGTCACCTTCGTGCTGGGTGCGGCGATGTACTTTGGCCGCAACGCGGTGGCCCGTGTCCAGTCCCTGGTTCCGGCCTGGGTGGACGGCGACCGCGGCTACCAGCTGACCATCGGCGCCCTGGACGACGTTGCGGTGTGGATTACAGGCCGGACCCAGCGCGGTTCACTGTATTTCTACCTTGCGGTGATCCTCAGCGTGGCGTTCGTCCTGCCGCTGACGGCCATCCTCCTGGGCGGCAACGCCCTGCCGCGGGACGTCTACCTAGTGGACCCGAACTCCCCGCTTCAGCTCGTGGCGGGCGTGGGCATCGTGATCGGCGCCCTGGCCGCCGTCAGGGCGAACAAACGATTCCTTGCCGTGCTGATGGTGTCCGTGACCGGCTACGGCATCGCGCTGGTGTTCGCCCTGCAGGGCGCACCGGACCTGGCTTTGACCCAGATGCTGGTGGAAACCATCATCCTGGTGGCGTTCGTCCTGGCCATGCGCAGCCTGCCGCCCGAACTGCGGGACCGCACGGGCGGCAAATACCGGGTGGTGCGGGTCATCATCGGCCTGGGATTCGGCGTGACCATGGTGTTTGCGGCGATCTTCGCGATGGGCGCCCGGACCGCCATTCCGGTGTCACTGCAGTTCCCGCAGCTTGCCTACGAGGGCGGCGGTGGCCTCAACGTGGTCAACGTGACCCTGGTGGACATCCGCGCCTGGGACACCTTCGGCGAGATCAGCGTCCTGGCGCTCGCCGCCACCGGCGTGGCCAGCCTGATCTTCATCCGCGGCCGCGGCGACCGCCTCCAGACCTCCGCCTCCGTTGCCGAAGGCACGGTGGGGCGGCACCACGGCGTGGATCCCGGCTCCCGCGACGGCGCGGCCCTGGCCATCAGCCGGAAGTTCGCAGCCGCCGCCCGCGATCCATGGATCGTGGCCGGCCGGACCCTCGCCCCCGAACGGCGCTCCATCATCTTCGAAGTGGTCACCCGGCTGATCTTCCACTCGATGATCATCTTCTCGCTCTACCTGCTGCTGGCCGGGCACAACCTGCCGGGCGGCGGTTTCGCCGGCGGCCTTACCGCCGGGCTGGCGCTGACCATCCGCTACCTGGCGGGCGGACGGTTCGAACTGCGGGAGGCCGCGCCGCTGAGCGCCGGTGCGCTGCTGGGCACGGGCCTGGCCCTGGCTGCCGTGTCCGGGGTGGTGCCCCTGCTGCTGGGCGGGCAGGTGTTCCAGTCCGCCATCATCCAGGTGTGGCTGCCCGTCTTCGGCGACATCAAATTCGTCACCTCCACCATCTTCGACATCGGCGTGTACATCGTGGTGGTGGGCCTGGTGCTTGACGTGCTCCGCAGCCTCGGCGCCGAGATCGACGAGCACATGGAGGAGCGGTCCGCCGCGGCCGCGCACCCGGACGAGCCGGAGGAGGACCGTCCGGTACAGCCGGAACTGGAAGCGGAACGCGATCCTGAACCGCCGCTGGAGCCGGACACCGTCCCGGCCCAGACCATGCCGGCCCACACCGTGCCCGCCGAGACCACCGCAAAGGGCCACGCATGAGCGTCAACCTGACCCTGCTGATCGTCATGGGCGCCCTGTATGCCTGCGGCATCTACCTGATCCTGGAACGCAGCCTCACCCGGGTGCTGCTGGGGCTGATGCTCCTGGCCAACGCCACCAACCTCCTGATCCTGGCCACCGGGGGATACGCGGGCCTGGCGCCGTTGTTCGCCAAGGACACGCCCGCACAGGACTACAACGATCCGCTGCCGCAGGCCCTGATCCTGACCTCGATCGTCATCTCCTTCGCCGTCACGGCGTTCATGCTTGGCATCATCTACCGCACCTGGGTGCTGGCGCGGCAGGACGACATCCAGGACGACCTGGAAGACCGCCGCGTGGCGGCAACCCCCAGCTTCGACGCCGAGGATGACGCGGAAGTGCCGGCGGAAACCTCCGAGTTCCCGCTCACCATGCTGGGATCGGACGGCCGGGACGTCTCAAACCACGCAACGTCCGGCGGGAATGGGGGCCCGGAAACGGGCCAGCCGGTGGCCACCGTCGTGGCCGGCGGCCGGGAGATGCCCGCCGAACATGCCGCCGCGGAGGAAAAGCCCGGCTCACTCAACATCGACGCCAGCCCGGAAGGAGGCGGAAAGTGAACATCGCAAGCTTTGCCCCGCTCGCCGTCGTACTTCCCATCCTGGGCGCCGCCCTGACCTTCCTGCTGATCCGGCACACCCGGGCCCAGCGCACGGTCAGCATCGCCCTGCTCTCGCTGACCCTGGCCCTGGAATGCCTCCTGCTGGCGTCGGCGTGGAACGGCGGGACCGCAGCGGTGACCATCGGCGGCTGGCTGCCGCCGTGGGGGATCGTCATGGTGGTGGACCAGTTCTCATCCCTGATGCTAGTGGTGTCCTCCGCGATCAGCCTGGCCGTGCTGGTGTACGCCACGGGGCAGGGCATGGCCGACGGTGACCACGACGCGCCGGTCTCGATCTTCCACCCCACCTACCTGATCCTGGTGGCCGGGGTGTCCAACGCGTTCCTGTCCGGGGACCTGTTCAACCTTTACGTCGGCTTCGAGATCCTGCTGACCGCCAGCTACGTGCTGATGACCCTGGGCGGCACCGGCCCGCGCATCCGGGCGGGCGTCACCTACGTGGTGGTGTCCGTGGTGTCCTCGGTGCTGTTCCTGATCTCCATCGCCATGGTCTACGGAGCCACCGGAACGGTCAACATGGCGGACCTGGCCATCAAGCTGGGCGAACTGGACCAGGGCACCAAGACCATGCTGCACGTCATGCTGCTCGTGGCGTTCGGCATCAAGGCTGCCGTCTTCCCGCTGTCCTTCTGGCTCCCTGACTCCTACCCCACGGCGCCGGCACCCGTCACCGCAGTGTTCGCGGGGCTGCTCACCAAGGTGGGCGTGTACGCCATGGTCCGGACCGAAACCCTGCTGTTCCCGGGGGACACCCTGAACACCCCTTTGATGGTGGCCGCGCTGCTGACCATGGTGGTGGGCATCCTGGGCGCCCTGGCCCAAAGCGACATCAAGCGGCTCCTGTCGTTCACCCTGGTCAGCCATATCGGCTACATGGTGTTCGGGCTGGCCATGTCCTCCGTTGCCGGGCTGGCCGCTGCAGTGTTCTATGTGGCCCACCACATCACCATCCAGACCAGCCTCTTCCTGGTCACGGGCCTGATCGAGCGGCGCGGCGGCAGCTCGTCCGTGGACCGGCTGGGCGGCCTGGCCAAACTGTCGCCCCTGCTGGCGCTGCTCTTCTTTGTCCCCGGCATGAACCTGGCCGGCATCCCTCCGTTCTCGGGGTTCCTGGGCAAGGTGGGGCTGATGCAGGCGGGCATCGAGCTGGGTACTCCGCTGGCCTACGCGCTGGTGATCGGCGGCGTGGTGACCAGCCTCCTGACGCTGCTGGCCATCGCCCGGGTGTGGAACCGTGCGTTCTGGCGCCGGCCCACGGACGCGGAACATCCGGATCCGGTGCTGCTTGCCCACCCGGCGGCCAGGGTGGCCGGACCGGGTGCCAAGCTCAGCAGCACCGTGACGCTCCTGCCGCGCACCATGGTGGGCTCTACCCTGGGCCTGGTGGTGCTCGGCGTTGCCCTGACCGTCTTTGCCGGGCCGCTGTTCGGGCTTTCGGACCGGGCCGCGCGGGACATGCTGGACCGGACCCCGTACATCCAGGCGGTCCTGGGCAGTGATGTTCCCATCCCGGCCACACCTGCCGTGGGAGGAGTGCGATGAGCCGCAAACGCATTTCCCTGCGCCAGGAGCTGCCTCTCCTGGTCTGGCTGGTGATTGTCTGGGGCGCCCTGTGGCAGGATTTCAGCCCCGGAAACCTCCTGTTCGGGGCCCTGCTGGCAGTGGGCGTGGCCCGGCTCTTCTACCTTCCGCCGGTGGAGCTCAGCGGCCGCTTCAATATCCTCCACGCCGTGCCCTTTGCGCTGGCGTTCGTGGGCAAGGTGGCGGTGGCCAGCGCCCAGGTCCTGTACCTGGCCACCGTCCGCGGCCCCAAGGTGACCAACGCCGTCGTCGCGGTGAAGCTGCGCAGCCACCAGGACCTGATCGTCACCGCCACCGGCCACGTGATCTCCCTGATCCCGGGTTCCCTGGTGGTGGAGGTGGACCGCTCCACATCCACCCTGTACCTGCACGCGCTCAACATCACCTCCGAGGAGGACGTGGAGGGCCTGCGGAACGAAGTGCGGTCCATCGAAGCCGGCCTGATCCGCATCATGGGCAGCCCTGAGGAACTCGAAGCCGTCCGAATGGAGGCCGCCGCATGATGCACGTTGTCCTGGCTGTTACAGCCGTCATCTTCTCGCTTGCCGCGGCCGGCGCCATCCTGCGGATCTCCCGTGGCCCGTCGCTGTTGGACCGGGTGCTGGCGGCCGATGTGCTGCTGGCCATCCTGGCCGGGGCCCTGTGCATCGACATGGCCGTGAACCGGCACCTGAACAACCTCATGCTGGTGGTGGCCATTTCCATCATCGGTTTCATCGGATCCGTGACCGTGGCCCGTTTCGTGGCGGACCGAAGGGTGAAGCCTGATGAATCCTGACCTGTCCGGTCCCGACGGCTGGATCGACACCGTGTCCGCCGTGTTCATGGTGGCGGGGGCACTCCTGTCCCTGGGTGCGGCCATTGGCCTGCTCCGCTTCCCGGACCTGCTGAGCCGCATGCACGCGGCCACCAAACCGCAGGTCCTGGGCCTGTTCCTGCTGCTGGCGGCCATTGGGCTGCAGATGCGGACGTGGTGGGTGTGGCCGGTCCTGGCGGTGGCCTGGATCTTCCAGCTGCTCACCGTTCCGGTGTCCGCGCACATGGTGGGCCGCGCCGGGTACCGCACCAAGCACCTGCACCGGGAACTGCTCACGGCCGACGAGCTGGAGGCTGTGGTGCAAAAAGCCGCCGCCGAGGCTGCCCGGAAGGACAGCCCCGACGGCGGCCGGTAGCGCTTGACGCTAGACGATGTCCTGCGTCTTGGCGAACCTGGTGATGGCACGCTGGGTGCCGCGGTTGGCCAGGACCTGGATGATGGCGCTCACCGACGCGGAGATCAGCGCGAAGGTCAATGCCGAACGCAGGCTGGTGGGGACGTCCTCGTTCTTGCCGGTGGGGGCCTTCTGCCCGGTGGTCTTTTCCCAGATGGTGTTGACGAGCTTGGTACCGACCAGGCCTGCACCCAGGCTCACCCCGGTCCCGAGCAGCTTGATGAAAAGGTTCATTCCTATTACTCCTTGCGGGCGGAAAACGGACTGCCTCCAGCCTAGCCGTACCCCCGTGCCGGTCCGGGCAAGGGCGTGGCGTGCTGCAGGCGGCTTATTGGACTAACAGCCTGTTGGACTAACCGGCGGGCGGCTCGGTGCGGAACTTGATCATCTTGTGCGTGCCGTCGCAGTACGGCTTGATGGCCGAGGCCCCGCAGCGGCACAAGGCAACGGTCTTCCGGTCGCGGGGCACGGCGTCCCCGGACGGGGTGACGATCTCAAACTCGCCCCTGATAATCAGGGGCCCGTCCGGGCACACCACGATGGAGCTGGCTGCTTCCTGGTCCATGTGGACTTCTGTTCCATGCTGTCCGGGGTTCATCCCTGCACCGCTTTCATCGTTGCTTCCTGGTTGCCGGGTGCCCGGCCGAGCTTTCCGGCATGGCGCCGCCGGAGTTCTGCCTCCGAGTGCGCCGCCGTGCTGATCCTGCTGCCCGCGTAGGGGATCCCGCCCGCCAGCCTGGAGGCGGCTGCCAGCCAGACGCAGACGGCCCGCTCCAGTGCCCAGAGCGGCGCAAACCAGGCTGCCGGGGCGGGAAAGACGGCGGTCCCGTTGTTCCGGCGTCGTCCAATTTCCGCCCAGGCGATGGCCGCCCCGGCCAGCCCCAGGAGGGCGGTCCGCCTTGCCCGGGCAGGAAGAAGTGCTGCCCCGAGGACGGCCGGGAGCAGGGCAAGTTCGGCGGCAAGCCGCCGCGGCTGGGCAAAATCGTCGTACGCCTGCCGTATGCGTTGGCGCAGGAAGTGCCGGGCAGTTGGCGGCTGCCGGGCCACGAACAGGCCGGGCAGGATCCGTTCCGTTCCGCCCGCGGCCCTGATGGTGCGGATGAGCTCCAGGTTTTCGAACAGGACTCCCGCATAGCCGCCGGTGGCCACGAGCGCACTGCGGCGGACTCCCAGCGTTCCGGGATAGTCGGCGGACCAGGCGCGGTTGAGCAGCGTCCTGGCCGTGTCCCACCAGGCGTGCCACGGGGAGGGGTCGAAGTAGTTCTGCGGCCGCACCACGTGGGCCGATCCGAGGTGATGGACGACGGCGGCGAGGGCCTCGCGCGTGTAGCGGACGTCGTCGTCGGCAATGACAAGGAACTCCGCCCTGGAGGCGCGCACTCCCGTCATCACGCCGGCCACCTTTCCGTTGTGGGCGCCGCACCCGACGCCGGGGCGGTCCGGGAAAGCGTTCTGGTCCGGGGAACCATCGGGGTCCGGGCAGAGGTGGCGCACCGCGGCGGGGAACGCCGCGCGGTGGCGTTCGAAGAGGCTGGGGGCGGAGCCGTCCACCACGGTGACCGGGATCCAGGCCACGAGGCGCCGGAGGTAGTCCGAAAGGTCAGCCAAGCCGGAGTCCTCACTCCAGCGCAGGGGAAGGATGTACTCCGCCCCGGCCAAGCAGGCGCGCCGGCCCTGGGACACTGTCGGGCCGGCCGTCATGCTGCCGCCGGCACGGCCGCCCGCAGCGATGATGTCCCGGCTTCCCACGAGGACAGGAGGTGGGCGGAGAGCCGGCCGTCGATGGCCATGACCGCCGTCGCCCCGAACAGGACGTCCGCCAGGAGTTCCGGCTCGGCTTCGACGAGGCCGCCGGCGAGGTCGCGGCCGGCGATCTGCTCGTGGACGGCGTCGGCCTCCACGTGCTCGTCGAAGTAGTGCGTGACGTCCGCGCCGAAGCCGTGCCGCCGGAAACCGTTGCCGTAGAACCGGTTGGGCTGGGAGGAGGTCATTTCGTAGATTGCCAGGTGGCCGGTGATGGCGCCGCGGAGCCGCCGGTTCAGTCCGCAAAGGGACATGAGGTTTACCGATGCGAGGGAGACGGCGGGAACGGCATCGACGTAGGCGCCGTAGCTGTCATCGAGGCCCAGGCCGCGCATGGTCCGGGCGAACAGCGCGCTGTGCATCCGCTCGGGGCGGCCGCCGCCGTATTCGTCCGCCTGGATTTCCACCAGGGCCGCTTTGGGCCGTCCGCTGAGGCGCGGGATGGCCCACGTGTGAGGGTCGGCTTCCTTCAGCTGGTACATGGATTTATGGACCAGGAACTCCCTGAGCTGCTCCAGGGTTGCCTTCCGGGCGACGTAGCGGGAGACGCTGGGGCCGGTGTCCATGCCGGCGAGGCCGAACAGGACATCGGCCACCTGGTCACTTGTCATTGGACCGCCTGCGGGCAGTTCGAGCGTTCCAGCGGCCTGCTGTGCGGCGGCGCGGAGGGCAACCTCAAACGGTTCCTCGAGCAGCTGCCGGACCTTGATTAGCGCGGGCTCCCACTCCCAGTGGTCGGAGACGCCGTCCAGCCCGGAGTAATGGAGTTCGTAGAGGCAGAAGAGGGCCAGCTGGATGTCCTCGTCGCCAATAATGTCAGCGGTGCCGGACACCTGCCCTGCCGCCAGGCGGTACAGGGCGTCCAGTTCCGTCCCGGAGGAGTCCGGAGCCTGCGCCAGGACCTCGAACAGGGCGCTGCTGAGGGGGCCTCTGGTTTCCGGGATTCTCATGGTGCTCCTTGGTCTGCGGCGCTGGTGACGGGAACGAACGCGGGACCGCCCATGGTGACTGCCATGCCCTGTCCTCCTCGAAACCCGGGGGAACAATATAGTAAGCATGATTACTAATAAAAGCTAAGCAGTCTTTGTCTATAGGCAGGTTCGCTGGTCCCCCAGCAGCAAGCCGGACAGCGGTCAGTCAGACAGCGTTCAGTCAGACAGGGCCGACCCCAGGATGTCCCGCAGCGCCTCCACCACCAGGTCATGGTCCTGGAGCTGCGGCAATCCGGAGACCGTGACTGTGGCCACCGCGCCCACGCCGGTGACATAAATGGGAAAGGAGCCGCCGTGGGCTGCGTACCGGGACTGGTCGAACCAGGCGTTGTCCTCGATCCGGCCGCCGCCCAGCCGGCCCCGCAGCCCCACCAAAAGGGACGGCACCTCGTACCGGGCGGCAGTGCGCTGCTTGGCCCGGATCCAGTGCCCGTTGTCAGGAGTGGCGCCGGGAAGCGCGACGTGGAACAGGACCTGCTCACCCTTGGTGATGTCGATCGCGATGGGAAGCGACCGCTCCTTGCCCAGTTCCACCAGGAGCAGGCCCAGGTTCAGCGCGTCATCCGCCGAAAAGCCGGGGAAGTGGAGCTCCCGGACCTCCGCCTCGACCCGGGCAACCAGTGCCTCCACCGACCCCTCAGGCTGGGCGTCGGGGGAATCAGGATCGAACCCGGTCACATCCGGTGGAATGGCGCTCATGGCCTTCAATCTACCCCCGCCCGGTGTAAACTTGACCACGCCCGGAAGGGCAATCAAAAGCCTTACCCAACAAAAAGCAACACTACAAACGACAGGGGAGCGCCGCCGTCGGGCATCCTGGCATCCGCCGGGCACCGCAGGTGGGCGCTGAGAGTGCGGACAGCCGCAGACCCTCGAACCTGATCCGGTTAGTACCGGCGCAAGGGAGTCGAGTTCTCAAAGTGTCGCGGCTGCACGGCATCGGGCCATCAGCCGGGTCCACTTTCCCCTCCTGTTTCCCAGGAGGATTCCAATGAGCACTGCAGCAATCAAGAAGACCACCAGTAAGTCCTGGCGCGTCGTGGACATCGTCGTCGCCGCGCTGGTGGCCATCGCCGGCGGCGTTATTTTCTGGGCCTGGTCCCAAGGTGCGGCGGCAGTGTCCGTGCCGATGAACGCCGCCTACCCGCCCCTGACCGGCATCATCGCCGGCGGATGGATGATTCCGGGCGTGCTGGGCATGCTGATCATCCGCAAGCCGGGGGCCGCACTGTTCTGCGAGACCGTGGCCGCCACCGGGGAACTCCTCATGGGCTCCCAGTACGGCGCCTCGGTCCTCTTCTCCGGCTTCGTCCAGGGCCTCGGTGCGGAAATCATCTTCGCCATCTTCGTCTACCGCAAGTTCAACCTGCCCGTATCCCTGCTGGCAGGTGCGGCAGCAGGCCTCTTCTGCGGCCTGAACGACTCCTTTGCGCCGTGGGGCTGGAACATCGCCTACTCCGGCGGTGACAAGCTGGCCTACATCGTCTTCTGCATGATTTCCGGAGCAGTCATTGCCGGTGCCCTGTCCTGGGTGGCCACGCGCGGCCTGGCACGTACAGGAGTGCTGAGCTCCTTCGCCTCGCGCAAGGCTGCCACGGAGCCTGTCTTCTCCTGATGGCAATGGCCCAGGGCACGGCGGTCCGCCCTGCCGCTGTCACCGCCCGCGGCTGGGGCTGGCGGCATGCCGGCAGGGCAAAGCCCGCCGTCCATGCCCTTGACCTGGACATCAGCCCGGGGGAGCGGGTGCTCCTGCTCGGCCCCTCGGGCGCCGGCAAGTCCACGCTCCTGCATGCGCTCGCCGGGGTGCTGGGGGACATTAACGACGACGGCGGCGAGGCGGGGGATGCCGACGAGTCGGGTTCGCTGCTGGTTGACGGCGCCGTGCCCCGCGCCCAGCGCGGGCGTGCCGGACTCATGCAGCAGGACCCCGAGACGCAGGTGGTCCTGTCGCGCGTGGGGGACGACGCCGCCTTCGGTGCCGAGAACCTTGCGGTGCCGCGGGAGGACATCTGGGCGCGGGTGCACGAGGCGCTTGCCGACGTCGGACTCTCCCACCTCCCGCTGGACCACCCGACGTCGGCCCTGTCCGGCGGGCAAAAGCAGCGCCTGGCGCTGGCCGGGATCCTGGCCATGCGCCCGGGCCTGATCCTGCTGGATGAGCCAACCGCCAACCTGGACCCGGACGGCGTGCTGGAAGTCCGCGACGCCGTGGCGCGCTGCCTGGACAAGACCGGGGCCACACTGGTGGTGGTGGAACACCGGGTTTCCGTGTGGAAGGACCTGGTGGACCGGATCGTGGTCCTGCAGCCGGGCTCCGGCGCCAATCCTGCCGTGCTCCTGGATGGGCCGCCGGACCGGGTGCTCACGGAGGCGCGGGCCATGCTCGCCGCAGCCGGTGTGTGGGTCCCCGGCTACGTGCCGGCAACCCGCGCCCGCGCCCTTGTCCCGGCGCCGGGCACGGGAAACCTGCTGCTGGCCGCCGAACAGCTGGGTGTTTCCCGCGAACGTCCCCGCCGCAAGGGCTTCCGGAAGATCCCGCCGGTACCGGTCCAGGAAGGCCTGGCCGCGCAGGTCCGGGCCGGGCAGGCGCTCGCCGTTACAGGTCCCAACGGTGCCGGCAAGTCCACGTTCGCGCTGACCCTGGCCGGGCTGCTGGAGCCGGTCTCCGGAAAAGTGTCAGCCACCCTGGACCTCAGCCGCGGGGCCGGCATTGACCCGTACCGGTGGAAGGCCGAGCAATTGATTTCGCGCGTGGGGACGGTGTTCCAGGAGCCGGAGCACCAGTTCGTGACCGGCAAGGTGCTGGATGAGCTGCTGTTCGGCCCCCGGCACCTGGGCCACGGCGAGGACCGGGTGGACGAACTGCTGGAACGGCTGCGGCTCACCCACCTGGTGGACGCCAACCCCTATACGCTCTCCGGCGGCGAGAAACGGCGGCTGTCCGTAGCCACCGTCCTTGCCGCCAGCCCACAGGTCCTGGTCCTGGACGAGCCCACGTTCGGGCAGGACGCCAACACCTGGGCCGAGCTGGCCTCATTCCTGTCCGAACTTTTGGATGCCGGCACCGCGGTGGTCTCCGTGACGCATGACGCCGAGTTCACCGAAGCATTGGGCGGGACCGAACTGCGGATGGCTGCGGCGGAAGCGGTGGCACCATGAGGCAGCAACTCACCCTTGCCGGCAACCATGCCCTCCTGGCCCGCGCCAATCCACTAAGCAAGTTCGCGGCCGTCCTGCTCATCACCGCGGTCCTGGCGCTGTCCATCGACTGGGTGTCGGCATCCGTGGCCCTGGTTTTCGAGCTCCTGCTGTTCCCCCTGGCCGGGCTCACCCTGTCCCTGCTGTGGCAGCGCGGCTGGCCCCTGATCATTGCCGCCGCCGTGGGCGGCTGGAGCACGTCCATCCTGGCGCCGGACAGCGGCAGGATCCTGCTCGACGCCGGCATCTGGACCATGAGCGAAGGTTCCCTGCAGCTGGGCGTCGGCTTCATGCTGCGCGGCTTTGCCATCGCCCTTCCGGCGGTGCTGCTGATGAGCTGCACGGACCCCACCGACCTTGCGGACGCGCTGGCGCAGAAGGCACGACTGCCGCACCGGTTCGTCCTGGGAACGCTCGCCGCGATGCGCCTGGTGGGGCTGATGGCCGAGGAGTGGCAGACCATCGGGATGGCGCGCCGTGCACGCGGTGTGGGTTCCCGCGGCAGCCTGGGCCAGCGCGTGAAAGCGACCCTGGGGCAGAGCTTTGGGCTTCTGGTACAGGCCGTCCGCCGCGCGTCCCGGCTCGCCGTGACCATGGAAGCCCGGGGTTTCGGCGGTGGCCAACGGACCTGGGCCCGGGAATCCACGTTCAGCACGCTGGATCTTGGGGTGGTAGCCGGCGGTGTCCTGGTGGCCGGACTTGCCCTATTTGCGGCGCTGGCTGCCGGAACATGGAACATGGTGTGGCTGGGCAGCTGAGGTTGGCGGTTACCCTACTGGTGATGTGTATCGCATGTAACGGGTAAAGGCTTTCCGTTGGCACCGCTCGAGGCGGGACAGCGGCTGTGATAACTCATTTATGATATATTTTTGGTTATGACGCAGGAAACCGCTGAGCACGTTGCCGCCATGTTGAGGGACGCCCGCACCGAGAAGGGCTGGACCCAGGGCCAGCTGGCCGCCGAACTCGGCACCAGCCAAAGCGCCGTCGCCCGGATGGAACAGGGCAAGCAGAACCTGAGCCTGAAGATGATCCAGAGGCTGGAAACCATCTTCGACCGCAGCATTGTCAACGTCGGCAAACCGCAAATGACGCATCTCCGCGTAGAGGGCGGCCACACGCTGTCCGGCGCCGTGGACGTCAACAGCAGCAAGAATGCCGGCGTGGCCCTGCTCTGCGCCAGCCTGATCAACCGCGGCACCACCGTGCTCCGCCGGCTGGCCCGGATCGAGGAAGTTAACCGCATCGTCGAAGTGTTGACCAGCATCGGCGTGGAGTGCACCTGGCTCAACGACACCGACCTGCGCCTGCGCCGTCCCGCCGTCCTGGACCTGGATGCGATGGACGTTGACGCGGCCCGCAGGACCCGCAGCGTCATCATGCTGCTGGGTCCACTCCTGGATGAGTCGCGGGAGTACCGGCTGCCGTACGCCGGCGGCTGCGACCTTGGCACCCGCACCGTGGAACCGCACATGCAGGCATTGCGCCAGTTTGGCCTTTCGGTGGAGGCCACTTCAGGTTTCTACACCGTCCAGGCGCCTCCTGCCGATACCCGCGACCGCTCCTTCGTCCTTACCGAACGCGGGGACACCGTTACCGAGAACGCCATCATGGCTGCGGCGCACCGGCCCGGTACCACCGTGATCCGGAATGCGAGCCCCAACTACATGGTGCAGGATCTGTGCTTCTACCTGCAGATGCTCGGCGTCACCATCGAGGGCGTGGGCACCACCACCCTGAAGATCACCGGCCGGCCCGAAATCGACGCCGAGATTGAGTACTTCCCGTCCGAGGACCCTATCGAGGCCATGAGCCTCATCACTGCCGGCATCGTCACCAACTCCGAGGTCACGGTGCGCCGGGTGCCCATCGAATTCATGGAGATTGAGTTGGCCACCTTGGGCCAAATGGGGCAGGAGCTGGAAATCTCCGGTGAGTACATGGCACGCAACGGCCGCACCAGGCTGGTGGATGTCACCACCAAGCCCTCCATGCTGCGTGCCCCGGAGGACAAGATCCACCCCATGCCGTTCCCCGGGCTGAACATCGACAACCTGCCGTTCTTCGCGGTCATCGCCGCGAACGCGCAGGGCCAGACGATGATCCATGACTGGGTGTACGAGAACCGGGCGATCTACCTGACGGAGCTGAACCGGCTTGGGGCGCAGGTGCAGCTCCTGGATCCGCACCGGATCTACGTCAACGGGCCCACCAAGTGGCGCGCCGCCGAGGTGGGCTGCCCGCCTGCGCTGCGTCCGGCCGCCTGCCTGCTGCTGGCTATGCTCGCCGCGCGGGGCGTGTCCGAGCTGCGGAACATCTACGTGATCGAGCGTGGCTACGAGGACCTGGCCGAGCGCCTGAACACCATCGGCGCCAAGGTGGAGTACTTCCAGGACTAGGATTCACGGTTCGTCATGAACCGCTGGTGGCCTTTCAATGCCGGGCAAGTATCGCAGAATGTTGGTATGCGTACTTTTGGCGTGGAGGAAGAACTCCTGATCGTTGATCCGGAGTCCGGGGAGCCCCTTGCCTTGGCCGACGCCCTCCTGGCCAACCACCACGTTGCAGCCGACGATCTTCCCGTGGACCCGGAGGTCCACCACACGGGAAAGCAGGCGGATTACGACGACGAGATGGGTTTGAGTGCCGAGCTGAAGCTTGAGCAGATCGAGACGCAGACCCGGCCGTGCCTGGAATACCGGAGCCTGCTCGAACAGATCCGCGCTGGCCGCTCCCTGGCTGATCAGTCCGCCAGGAGACACGGCGCCCGGGTGGCGGCACTCGCCACCTCGCCGATGGCGTCCACCACCCACACCACTCCTGACCCGCGCTACGCAAGGATGCTGGAGCGCTTTGGCCTCACCGCCCAGGAACAGTTGACCTGCGGTTTCCACGTGCACACCTTTATCGAATCGCCTGAAGAGGGCGTGGCGGTTTTGGACCGGATCCGGGACAAGCTGGCAGTGCTGACGGCCCTAAGCGCCAATTCGCCCTTCTGGAACGGCGTTCCCACCGGCTTCGAAAGCTACCGCACGCAGGCCTGGAACCGATGGCCCACGGCAGGACCTGCCGGTATTTATGGCACCTACGCTGCGTACCGGCGCGTGGTAACCCGGCTGCTGGAGAGCGGCGTCATGCTCGATGAGGGCATGCTGTATTTCGACGCGCGGCTTTCCCGCAACCATCCCACGGTGGAGGTCCGCGTGGCGGATGTCTGCCTTCGTGCCGAGGACGCCGCGCTCATTGCCGTGCTGGTCCGGGCGCTCGTGGAATCCGCCAGCAGGGAATGGCGGGACGGCGTGGACCCCGCGCCGGTTCCCACTGTCCTTTTACGGATGGCCTCCTGGCAGGCCAGCAGCGCCGGCCTCAGTGGTGAACTCCTGGATTTCGGCAACTTCCGACCCGCGCCGGCCGCGGACGTGGTGCGCTCCCTGGTGGACTACCTGGCTCCCGTCCTGGCTGAACAGGGCGAGCTGGCCCTGGCCCGGCAGGGCGTGGAGGACATCATCGCCCGCGGAACAGGAGCCGCCGAGCAGCGCCGCGCCCGGGAAAAGGCCTTGGCAGGCCCGCCTCCGGAGGACATGGGCTTCGGCGCGGTGGTCCGGCAGGCCGTCCACGTCACAATGCGCGATGCCCTGGATCTTGCAGATGTGGAGGCCACGCCCGAATTGCTGCGCGTCCGCCAGTCCTGAGGGACAGCCGGCAGAAGCCGCAGGCCGTATCCCTTCGCCAGCTCCTACATAGCCAGGAGCTCAATAAGTGCTTCCTCCAGGATGCTTCGTTGCCCCGGCAGGGTTCCAGGTGGCCAGTGGGTTGGTTCGGGGTCGGGGTGTTCGGGGTTGTAGTGGCGGCCTGTTGGTGAGGTCCAGCCCGGTGGTTCGTTTCGGGTGGCCGGATCGGGGATCCAGGGCCGGGCGTGCTTGAGCCGGTGATGTTTGGGGCAGAGTTGTCCCAGGTTCCGGACGTCTGTTCTGCCACCGTGTTCCCAGGCGGTGAGGTGGTCGGTGTCGTTGTCCGGGGTGCGATTGCTGCAGCCGGGGAAAGTGCATTTACCGTCGCGCATCCGGATCCACTGTTTGATGGTTTCCGTGAGCCGGTAGCGGGTGCGGCCGATCTCCAAGGGCGCCCCGTCCCGGGGGTCGACCAGGACCCGGTAGAACGACTCCGCCCCGTCCGCGACGAGTTTGCGTGCCATCGATGCCGGGATCGGGCCCAGGCCGTCCAGTTCTGCGGGTTCGTCCGTGACACTGAGCAGGGAGAACACCGGCACCATGACCAGCACGTCGGCCCGCGGGGTGGGGACCTTGCCTATCTGGGTGAGGCCCGCCGAGCCGGTCGGGCTGCCTGCACCCGGCGCGCTTCCGGAGCCCGCGGCGGTGTCAGCGGTGGCGGTGCTTCCGTTGGCCTGGCCCGCAGTGGTTCCGGTGCCGAGGAGCAGGGATGCTGCGATGTCGGGGCGGAGCTGGGTGAGGGTGCGGGGTTCGTTGGGGCCTTGGAGGCCGCGGGCGGTGGCGGTGGTGCGGTTCCAGATGGCGCACGCGGTGTCGCCGGGGAGGCGGAGGGAGATCCAGGCCATGCCGTCCCGGTCCGGAGTGTATTCCATCCGCCGGTCCGCCACACCCTTCGCGTGGCGCTTCTGCAGGCTTTCGGGGTGGTGGCGTTCCCGCCAGCCGCGGACCCTCACCCGGAACCGGGACGGCACCAGTTGGCCGGGCGCCGCGCCGCGGGCCGGGTTGGGGGCATCGGGGCTGAAGAAGTGGGCTACTAATGCGGCGGCACTGTCCGGGGTGAGGCCTTCGGTCTCGTCCGCTACAACTTTCGCGTGCTGCCAGGACAAGGCACCCGCAGACAGCGCGTCCATCAGCGGCGGCAGGGAACACACCTGCCGGGACTGCTCCACGAACGCCCCGGCCGCTCCGGAACTGATGGTCAGGACCCCGGCGATCTCCTCCACCGCTGACATCTCTACGTAGGTGCGTTCGTGCACCGGCGCGTCCGGGGCAAGCATCGCGTGCTGGAACCCAACGCACTCCGCAGCATCGCGTGCCTTGACCGCGGCGAGCTGCGCCTCCAGCCGCTTCACCACCTCCAGCCGTTCCAGCCGGAGCTCGTACCGCCGCTGCAAAACGTCTACGTCAGCACCAACCCCGGCGGCCAGGAAATTATCCTCAGCAGCAAGCGCGTCGAGGGCGGCAACGGAGGCATGAACGCCCTCCAAAACCACCCCGCCACCGCTGCTGATTCCCATAAGAGCATCTTCCAACGGGGGTCTGACAATATGAGGGCGCGAAGCCCGCCGTCTGGAAAGGCCCTGAAACTTGTGCCCGTCTCATAGCTGCAGCGGCGAAATCTGTGGCACGTGCGGGGGCGGCGTGCCATACTCGGCGCGTGACGCCGTCGTATTCCTTCAAAACCGAACTCCGGCTGTACCCAGGCGAAGCCGGCTGGCACTTCCTGACCCTGCCGCCAGAGGTGGCGGATGACATCCGCGCTCTAACGGCAGGGGCCAGCAAGGCATTCGGCTCCATTAAAGTGCAGGCCAAGGTGGACGGCCACGCGTGGCAGACGTCGCTGTTCCGCGACAGCAAAAGCGCGTCCTACCTGCTCCCCGTCAAAAAGGAAATCAGGGACAAGGCGCACCTCAAGGACGGTGACAGTGTGCAGGTCCAGCTGGAAATCGGGACGGACCATTCCCGGCCCGGCTAGACCTGCTTCAGGGCCTGTTCCAGGTCGCCGATCAAATCGTCAACATCCTCAAGGCCCACGGAAAGCCGGACCACACCGTCAGTGAGGCCAATGGCGGCACGTCCCTCCGGCCCCATGGCGCGGTGCGTGGTGGTGGCAGGGTGCGTGATCAGGGACTTGGAATCGCCGAGGTTGTTGGAGATGTCAATGATCCGCAGCCCGTCCAGCAGCGCGAAGGCCGCTTCCTTGCCGGAGCGCCCGCCGGTGGAGGCGAGCTCAAGGGTGAGGACGGTACCGCCGGCGCTCATCTGCCTTGCGGCCAGCTCATACTGAGGGTGGGATTTGAGCAGCGGATACTTCACCCAGCTCACGGCGGGCTGTTCCTCCAGCCACTCCGCGAGCCGCAGGGCGGTGGCAGCGGAATGGCTTACCCGCAGGCTCATGGTCTCCAGGCCCTTAGTGAGAACCCAGGCGTTGAACGCGGAGAGTGCCGGCCCGGTGTGGCGCATCAGCTGCTTCACCGGGCCGTCGATGAACTCCTTCGTGCCCAGGATGGCGCCGCCCATCACCCTGCCCTGGCCGTCGATGTGCTTAGTTCCCGAGTAGACGATCACGTCCGCGCCCAGGTCGCCGCAGCGCTGCAGCAGGGGAGTGGCAAAGACGTTGTCCGCCACCACGGTGGCCCCGGCGGCGTGCGCAAGCTCGCTGACCGCGGCGATGTCCACGATCTCCTGCATGGGGTTGGACGGGGATTCGAAGAAGACGGCGGTAGTGGGCTGGGAGAGGGCCTCGCGCCACTGGTCCAGGTCCGGACCATCCACGAAGACGGTCTCCACGCCCCACCGCGGGAGGATCTCGTTCAGGATCACAAAGCAGGACCCGAAGAGCGAACGGGCGGCCACCACCCGGTCCCCGGCAGCCAGCAGGGCACCCAGGGCGGTGAACACCGCGGACATGCCCGACGCCGTCGCAAAGCACGCTTCGGTGCCTTCCAGCAGGCGCAGCCGCTCCTGGAACGTGGCCACGGAAGGGTTGCCGTAGCGCGAATAGACAAAGCGCTCGTCCTCGCCGGTGAAGGCCCGTTCAGCTGCTGCAGCGGATTCGTAGACGAAGCCGGAGTTCAGGAAGATGGCCTCGGACGTTTCCTGGAAGTTGGTGCGGTCCAGCCCGCCGCGGACAGCCTGGGTGTCAGGGCTCCATCCCGGGGCGTCTTGATTGAAGCTCACTTAGTTCTTTCCGAGGTTGGTGGGCAGGCCGCGGTTCTTCCAGCCGTTGACGGTGCGCTCACCGTAGCGGTCCGGCTCGCCTTCAAAGCCCTCCAGCACGTTGTAGGAGGTGAAACCGGCCTGTGTGGCGGCGGTGGCAGCGGCAACCGAACGGGCGCCGGACCGGCACAGGAACACCAGTTCAGCGGACGGGTCCTCCGGCGCCTGCTCCTTGAGGTCCTTCACGAAGTCTGGGTTGGGGATGCCGCCGGGGAAGGTCCACTGGATGAAGAGGGGATCGTTGTCCGTGGCCTTGGTGTCCGGGATGCCGATGTGGGCCCATTCGCCCTCGGTGCGGACGTCCACCAGGATGGCTCCCTGCTCCAGCTTTGCCCATGCTTCCTGGGGCGTGAGATCTCCCGCGTAGCTCATGCGTGGCCCTCGCCGTCGAACTCGCCCTCAAAGTCTGCGTCCAGCTGATCCACCGCGGTGGCCACCGCTGCGTCGGCGGAGGCGATTGCTGCCGGAAGGACCACTGCCTGCGCCACGATGACACTGCTGCCGTTGAAGGTGGCTGCCGGGCTGCCGTGCAGGACGTAACCGTCAGCCAGCGCAGCCGAGATCCGTTCGCAGAAGGAGCGGTCGTCCGGGCCTGTGATCAGGCGGTAGGACAATTTTTCGTCAGGGGCGGGTGCGTCGGACACGACGGATCTCCTTCTTTCACGCTTGCAGCTCGAATCGGTCGATATGCCGAGTACTCACCTGAGGCACCCCGCCGCGAAAGGGAGGGTTGCCGACCGGCCAGTCAGGGCTTCACACCGGTACTCATTACTCCCCAAAAACGTAACACCTGCCGCGCCGGGCCGCACGGCCGCCGTCGTCATGTTCCGTAATTGAGCTGCGCCGAGGGAAGTTGCAGCGCCCGGGGACGGTCCGACGGCGGACATCACCGCAGGTGGGCCGCCTGCCGCGCGCTGTCAGCAGCCGCCGGGCCGATAAAGTTCTTACCGGGGCGCCGCCGGCGTCATCAGGGCAATGAGTACCGGGGGGCTTCTCACCATGCGTGCAGTCACATCGCACCACCACGCCGCAACCCGCCGGAACCATCGGCACCCGATCTGCGCGTTTCTGGCCGCGGCCCTCATTGGGCTCATGGTCCTGCTGGCCGCTGCTCCGTCGCATGCGGCGGAGGCTGCACCGGAGAAGGGAAAGCCCTGGCTTGGTGCCGTGCTCGAATGGGGCGAGGACACCGCCGCAGGCTTCAGCGGCAGGCTGGGCGCCCGCCCGGCCGTCTTCGGCCACGACATCACCATTCCGTACCGCGATTCCGAACGGAATGACATCGATGGCTTCCTTCAGCAGGCCGGAGCCGAAGGCACCCACGCCCTGCTCACGGTAAAGCCATCGGTGCCGCTGGATCAGCTCGGCGCACCCGAGGCAGAAGCGTTCGCCAAGCAGGTGCGCGGCCTCGCCGCCGGCTTCAAGGGGCAGCTGCTGATCCGGTTTGCCCCGGACATGAACTCAAGCTGGGTGTCCTGGGGCCAACAGCCTGCCGCCTACCGTGAGGCCTTCCAGGCGGTTGCGGCAGCGTTCAGGAAGTACGACGGCGGCCCGGCCGCCATGGTGTGGGCGCCTTACCTGGGCAAGGACTACCCCTTCGACCGCAACCGGGATGCGCCGCAGCCGGGAAGCGAGGGCTTTACCCTCCTGGACACGAACGGTGACGGGGCCTGGGACGGAAGCGACAGCGCCTACGCGCCGTACTACCCGGGCGATGACGCCGTGGACTGGGTGGGGCTGGCTGCTTATCACGATGACACCGCCGGAGGTGCCGCCGTCAACACCGCGCCGCGGGCCGGCGAACTCCAGGAGATGCTGACGGATTCCGGCAATGAGAACTTCTACGGCACCTATTCGGAAGGGCACAGGAAGCCCTTCCTGCTTCAGACCGCGGCCTTCTACAGCCCGGCCTCGGGCGGGGCGTCCGAGGCGGAGATCAAAACCGGCTGGTGGGACCAGGTGGTAACAACTGCCACGTCCTCCGGTTTTGCCGGGACTGCCGCCGTGGTCTGGGACGAGCGCACCAGCACCAGGGATACCGGCGTGGCAAGCATCAGCTGGCTGCTTACGGGACAGCCGGAGATCGCCAAAGCGGCCCTGGAGAGACTGAAGGCAGCACCAATCGTTACCGGTCCCGTCTCCGACGTGGCCTCAGGAAGCACGTACGTCAGGGCCAACACCCTCCCGGGGGCCGCCGCCTGGTCTGTCGCTGCCGCCATGGTGATCCTCCTGGCGGCCCTGTGGCAGATTCCCCGCCGGATCGACGCTGCCACGGCCTGGAGCTACCGGGATCCCTCCACCCGGGATTCGCGCGTGGATCTGCTGCGCGGAGTGGCCATCGTCTTTGTGGTGGTGAACCACCTGGGCATGGCCTCGCTGTTCCAGCTGCTCACCCAGGAGGCCGTGGGCTTCGTGTCCGGCGCGGAACTGTTCGTCCTGTTCTCCGGCCTGGTGGTGGGCATGGTGTACGGGCCCAAGGCCAAGGAGGACTTCGGACGGGTAGTGGACCTCACCACGCGCCGCGCCGGCAAGCTCTACCTGACGGCACTGGCTGTTCTGATCGGCGTCTTCCTCCTGTCCCTGCTCCCGTTCTTCCATACCGAGGCCCTGACCACATTCGTTGACCAGGGAACCGGTGGAGCCGGGCATACCGGATCCGGCCGGACCTATGACCTGTACGCCGGCATGTCATCGCTGTTCCAGTTCCCCGTCCCGCCCCAGGTGCTCCCGGCCATCGTGCTGCTGCAGTTCGGGCCCTGGCAGTTCAATGTCATGGGGCTCTATGTGGTGCTTTTGCTGGCCAGTCCGCTGATCCTCGCGGCGCTGAACCGCGGCAAGGCCATCTGGGTGCTGGTTGCGACGCTCAGCGTATATGCGGTGGGGGCCGTGACCCGGTTCCGGATCCTGCCCTCGCAGTTCGAGGACTCCTTCCCGCTGCTGGTGTGGCAGGTGCTGTTCGTGCTCGGGCTGGTTGCGGGTTACCACCGGCGCAGCATCACGGCGTGGCTGTCCCGGCACACTTGGGCGGTAGTTGCGTGCACCGCGGCCGCATTCGCGCTGGCCTTCCTGTCCTGGGGCAACCCGTACCTGGCCAACAGCTACGATGTCCGCCTGGCGCTCCTGCCGGACGCCTCCTACCGGGCCATGTACGACGCCTTCTTCTCCCGCACATACCTGGCCCCGGGCCGCCTGCTCAACGTCCTGGTCCTGGTGGTGGCGTCCTACGCGTTCCTCAGCGCCTACTGGAAACCGGTGGAGCGGCTCCTGGGCTGGTTCCTGGTTCCGCTGGGCCGGGCCACGCTTTACGTGTTCATCATGCACGTGGTGCTGATCGCCGTCGTGGCCAATATTCCGGCGCTGCAGCAGCAAAGCATCTTCCTGAACACCGCCGCCTACGCCGTGGTCCTGGCGCTGCTCTGGGTGATGGTCCGCACCAGGTTCCTGTTCCGGATCATCCCTACCTAGCGCCGGGCCAGCCCGGGCTGCCGCCCTGTTTCCAGCCAGGGCGGGCATGAAAAATGCTGCGGCACGGTGTGCCACAGCATTTAATCAGGTACCACTGGTTGTCCGGTGGCCTTGTGCTAAAACCGGGAGGGCTCAGACCAGTCCGGGGTAGCTGGTAAGGATGTAGTCGGCAGCGGCAGGACCCTTCATGCGAAGGCCGTTGCGGCGGGGCGAAATCCGGTGCTTCATGGCTGACCAGAAGCTGTCCTCGGTGCCGGGCGACTGCTGGTTGATGAAGCACCAGCTGGTGTACAGCCCGTAGAGGCGGTCACGGTCCAGGCTGGAACCTGAGGCGTGGTCGGGGTAGGTGGCTTCGTTGAGAAAGAGATCGAACTGCGAATGTGCCATGATGGCTCCCCTTCGCTAAGTGCTCGGCGCCGCCGTTCGGCTACAGCAGCAAAACCCAATGTCCTGCACGTGGCCATCGGATTTATAGGTTGAGTCCCCCTGAAATGCAGTGGGCCTCAGCGTTGTCAGCGCCTGTCTACGATGTAGACTGTACTAGTAGACTACAAGTGATGCAACCGTCTCGATTTATTCGGGACACCACCTCCACAGCTAGGACAACGCCATGGATGCCCCGCGTGCTTCAGGCCGCACACCTGTCAAGGCAAGGTTGAGCAGGGAAACCGTGCTGGCCAAGGCCCTCGAACTGGTTGATGCAGAAGGGCTGGACGCGTTGACCATGCGGCGCCTGGGGCAGGAGCTTGGCCGGGACCCCATGAGCCTCTACCGCTACGCCGAGAACCGGGCCGCGCTCCTGGACGGGGTTTCGGAGCTGGTCCTTGACCAGCTCCCGGTGCATCCCGAGGACCCGGACTGGAAAGCCCAGCTGCGGAACATTGCCCATGACCTGCGGATGCTGGCGCTCGAGCATCCCAACGTTGTCCCCCTGCTGGTGACCCGGCCCCTGTCCACGCCGCTGGGGCTGCGCCCGCTGGGCACGCTGCGGCCGCTGGAACAGATCCTGACCCTGCTCGCGGCGGCAGGATTCGAACCGGCGGATGCGCTCCATGTCTACCGCGCCTACTACGGCTTCCTCTACGGGCACATCCTGAACGAACTGCAGGAGTACGTGGTGGACCCGGAAGAGAACGAAGTACTGCTGCGCCTGGGGCTCCACCGCCTGCCCGCAAAGGAATTCCCCCGGCTCCGTGCCCTGGCGCCGGCATTGGCAGAGTACGACGGCGCCAGGGAGCTTGACCAGGGACTCACCATCCTGCTGTCCGGGCTGGAAACGCAGCTCTCGCGGCAGGTGGCAGGTTCCAGCGCGTGACAGCAGCGTCCGCGCCAAAGGCGCGGGTTATGGCAGCGGCGCTATTCGAATGACGCCCGGCGCCGGTCCTGCGCGCGGGTGTTCCAGACGTCCGGCCGGTTCACCTGGAACCTGCGTCCGGTCAGTGCCTTGGCGTTCAGCCTGACGTAGTTTGCCTTTTCGCCCGGCTGCCAGGGCTCCAGGCCCAGGCCGTCCACGGCATCCTTGACGGCCTGGTCCTCGACGATCTCGGTATCGCCCCGCACCACCACGCTCCAGGCCAGTTCGGTGGCGGGATCATAGCCGTCGATTTCCAGTGCGGCGGGCCGCTCCATCCTGGCGCCCCAGAGCTTGGACCCGGGTGCCGTGCGGAACACGATGCTGCGCAGGTGGACAACGTAATTCACGGGAAAGATCTCCGGATGTCCGTCCACCACAATGGCCAGCCTGCCCACGATGTCATTGGCAAGGAGATCCCAGCAGTCGTCAAAGGACAGATTTTCGATCGGCAGCTTTTGCGAGTCCATGGTGCACACCTTACGGGTGATGCAAGGAGGGGAAAAGGGCCGGCCGCGGCCTGTCGGGGCCTAGTGGATCCCGGCGAAGAGCCCGTTCAATTCAGTGGTCAGTTCCTTTTGGACAGACGGGGTGCCGATCTCCTTGCCATCGATCCGGTTCACGGGTGCCAGCAGCCGGACGCTGGAGATCAGCCAGACCGCGTCCGCGTCCAGGAGGTCCCGGGGCTCCAGCGGGCCATAGCCCAGTTCCCAGCCTGCCGCCTTGGCTGCAGCGAAGAGCGCACCCTGGGAGGTTCCGGGCAGGATGCCGCTGTCCAGCTGCGGCGTGATGAGGCGCTTGACTGTTGTGCCGTCGTCGGACTTTTCCACATGCGCCAGCAGCACCGTGGACGTGGGCCCTTCCAGGACGCGACCATCAGATGACGTGAAAATGACGTCGTCGGCGCCCTGCTTGTGCGCGTGGCGCAGCGCCGCCATGTTGACGGCGTAGGAGAGCGTCTTGGCCCCCAGGAGCAGCCAGGGCGCCCGTTCGGCCACGTCACTGTCGTAGCCCCGGTCAAGGAGGATGACGTCGATGCCCGTTTCCCGCTGCCGGCGGCCGGCAGTACCGGCCGGCGAGGCCTGGACCCAGGCGGTGGGGGTGGGCGCGCCCTCCACGCCGCGGGTCACCACCAGTTTGACCACCAGTTCATCTGCCGAAGGGTCTGCCGGCGCGTTCTCCGACCGATGCCGGGCCACGGCAGCCGCAATGGCACGCCGCCATGCGTCCTGGTCCGGGATGTCCAGGTCCAGCGCAGTTGCAGATCCGGCAAGCCGATCCAGGTGCGCCTGCATTTTCCGTACCGTCCCGCCGACTGCCAGCATGGTTTCGAAGACGCCGTCGCCGCGCGTGACGCCAAGGTCCGTGACCAGCAGCTGGGGCTTGGAGGCATCGGCCTCCCTGCCGTCGGGGTAGGCAGGGTCAAGGAAAACGAGAACCACGGGGGCTGGAGAGCTCATGGCACCAGCTTAGTGCGGTGCCGCGGATAAGCTGGGCAGAGTGCCCCGGGCGGAAACCGTCCTCCGGGAGCCCAATTTCCCCGGGAGTTATTGACGTGTTGTGGCCTTTTTCGCTTGCCGGCACCGCGCCGACATGGGTTGTAGTGCTCCTGGGCTTCGCGGACCTTGTCATCAGGGTCCTGGCGCTGGGCATCATCCCCGGCAACAGGCGGCCCACCACCGCCATGGCCTGGCTGCTGGGGATCTTCTTCATCCCGTTCGTGGGCATTGTGCTGTTCCTGCTGTTCGGCAACTTCCAGCTCTCCAGCCGCCGCCGCGCGCAGCAGCAGCAAGTCAATGAGCGGGTGCGGGCCGGCATCACCGCCCTCGCGGATGCCGAAAGCGACTATCCGGGCCCGGAGTGGGTGAAGTCCGCCGCTGAGCTCAACCGCACCCTGGGTTCGCTGCCCATGGTGGACAACAATTCCGTCGAGCTCATCCCCGGCTACCCGGACTCCATCCTGGACATGACGAACGCCGTCCGGAAGGCGAAGAAATTCGTCAATGCGGAGTTCTACATCATGAGCTCTGACCATGTCACCAACGACCTGCTCACCGCCCTTGAGGAGGCCGCCGAACGCGGCGTGGAAGTGCGGCTCCTCTTCGACCACATCGGAACGCTGCGCATCAAGGGCTACCGGAAGCTGCTCAAGCGCCTCAAGGCCGGCAAGATCCAGTGGAAGCGGATGCTGCCGCTGCTGCCCATCCACGGCCAGTGGCGCCGGCCGGACCTGCGGAACCACCGCAAGATCCTGGTGGTGGACGGCGAAGTCGCGTTCACGGGCTCGCAGAACCTGATCGAGCCTTCCTATAACAACCCGCGGCACCGCAAGGCGGGCCGCGAATGGGTGGAACTGATGGCGTGCCTCCGCGGCCCCATCGTGACCACCCTGAACGTCGTCTTTGCCACTGACTGGCTGACCGAGACCGACGAGTCCCTGGAGCACCAGCTGCAGCTCCCGTCGAACCCCGAACCCGGCAACGTTACGGCCCAGGTGGTGCCCAGCGGCCCCGGGTTCATCACCGAAAACAACCTCCGGCTCTTCAACACGCTCATCTACTCCGCGCAGCACCGGATCTCCATTTGCAGCCCCTACTTCGTTCCCGACGATTCACTGCTCTACGCCATCACCACCGCGGCGCAGCGCGGCGTGGACGTGGAGCTGTTCGTGTCCGAGAAGGGCGACCAGTTCCTGGTCCACCACGCGCAGCGGTCCTACTATGAGGCGCTCCTCGAAGCCGGCGTGCGGATCTACCTGTACAAAGCGCCGTTCGTGCTGCACGCCAAGCATTTCACCATCGACGACGAAGTGGCCGTCCTGGGCTCCAGCAACATGGACATGCGGTCGTTCTCGCTGAACCTGGAGGTGTCGGTGATGCTTTTGGGCGAGGACATCGTGAACAAGATGCGGGCGGTGGAGGACACCTACCGGGACATTTCCCACGAGCTGAAGCTGGCGGACTGGCTCAACAGGCCGCTCGCTGCACGGTATGTGGACAACGTGGCCCGGCTGACGGCCACGGTTCAATAGGCACGGTGCAAGAAGCCGGCCCCGCAGCCAACTATTCGTCCGCGCTGACCCGCTGGCCGTCGTCGCGCCCGGCATGCTCCGCCCAGCCGCCCTTCCGGTAGGCGGGAGTCCCCAGGGCAAGCACCATCACCGCCAGGGCGCAGCTGCCGATCATAACGCCGGCCATCGACAGCGAATTTCCGCCCAGGACCCCCACCAGGGGACTCACCAGGCCGGCCACCCCCGACTGCAGGGCGCCGATGACCGCAGCCGCCGTTCCCGCCATATGGCCGTAATTGTGCAGGGCCAAAACAGAGGCGTTTGCCGGGACCATTCCCTGGGCCGACAGGACCAGCCACAGGGCGGCCACCAGGCCAAACGCGCCACCGGCACCCGTGGCCACCACCACGAGCAGCACCAGGGCAAGGCACAACTGGACCAGGAGGGCGGTGCGCAGGAGGCGGACCGGTGGGAACTTCCGGACCAGGGCGGCGTTGAGCTGCGCGGATAGGACCAGCGCGGCGCCGTTAAGGGCAAAGACCAGGGCGAACTGCTGGGCGGTGAGGCCGTATTCGTTCTGGAAGACAAAGGGGGACCCCACCACGTAGCTCATGATCAGGGCCAGCCCCAGCCCGGGAATAACGGCAAGCGCCATGAAATGTCTGTCCCGCAGCAGCGACCAGTACGCGTTTGCCACATGCCTGGGATTGCCCGGACTGCGGCTGTCCTCCGGCAGCGTCTCCGGCATGAACCGCCAGACGATTGCCACCAGGACCACCCCGATCAGCGCCAGGGCGTAGAAGACAGCCCGCCAGTTCCAGGCGCCGGCGATCGCCTGGCCCACAGTAGGCGCCAGGAGCGGCGCCACGCCAATCACCAGCATCAGCCGGGAGAGCAGCTGGGCAGCGGCGGAACCAACGAAGCGGTCGCGGATGACGGCGAGCGCCACCACGGCGGCGGCCGCGTTGAAGAAGCCCTGAAGTACGCGCAGCCCGGTCAGGGTTTCGATGTTCGGCGTCAGGGAGCACAGCAGCGAGATGGCCACGTGCAGCGAGATCCCGATGACCAGGGGCAGCCTTCGGCCGAACCGGTCCGAGAACGGGCCGATCACCAGCTGGCCGACACCGGCCCCCACAAGGGTTCCGGACAGTGTCAGTTGGGCGGCGGTCTGGGTGGTGTGGAGATCGGCTTCCACAGCAGGCAGCGAGGGCAGGTACATGTCCGTGGTGATCGCCGGAAGGGCGGCCAGGGCGCCAAGCATGAGAATGTACTTGACGCTTCGCGGTGCCTGCTTGCTGGTGTTGTGGGGATGAGACGGGTCCGTCACGCGGCAAACCTCACTCGTGTGGGCGCTTGGGTATCCCGCCGCATTGCTTGAGCGGTTCAGCTGACGCTCAGCTCCCTACCCGCGGCGGCGTCCTCCTAAACCGTTTTCCCGGGAGTGGTGAAACCTCTCAGTCGTCCGGAAACTCCGCACCCAGCGTGGAAAGGACCCCGTAGGCCTTGGTCCGGATCTCTTCATACTCGTCGTCGGGATCGGAATCAGAGGTGATGGCACCGCCGACGCCCAGTGAGAGTTCCGCGGTTCCGTCGCCGGCCGCACTGATCACCAGGGTCCGGATGGCGACGGCGAGGTCCGCCGCCGCGTTCAGCGAGAAGTAGCCGATGGTTCCCGAATAGAGGCCCCTGGCCCCTGCCTCCAGCTGGTCGAGGATGGCCATGGTGCTGATCTTGGGGGCGCCGGTCATGGAGCCGGCAGGGAAGCAGGCTGCCACCGCCTCTGCCCGCGGCGCCCCGGGGAGGAGGTGCGCGTCGATGGTGCTGACCATCTGGTGGACGGTGGCGTAGCTCTCGATGGCGCAGAGCCGGCTGACCGTGACGGAGCCTGGGATGGCAAAGTGGCTGAGGTCGTTGCGCAGCAGGTCCACGATCATGATGTTCTCGGCCCGGTCCTTCAAGGAAGTGGCCAGGTCCGTGCGCAGCCGGCTGTCCTCCTGCGGGTCCGCAGCCCGGCGGCGGGTGCCCTTGATCGGCTCGGCGCGCATGCCGCCGTCGGACCCTATCTTGAGGAACCGCTCCGGCGAGGTGCTGGCCACGGCAAGGTCTCCCAGCCGGAGGTAGCTCGCGAAGGGAGCCGGGTTCCTGCGGCGGAGCGCCAGGTACGTGGCCCACGGATCCAGGGAGCCGGCCGGGATCCTGGCTTCGAGCGTGGTGGTCAGGCACACCTCGTAGGTATTTCCCTGGGCGATCTGATACTGGGCGGCGGTGATCTTCTCCCGGTACCGCACGCCCGTGTCCCGGCTGCGGAAAGTGGGCGGGGCAGGGGGTGCGACGCCGGGGCTGCCGCCGGCTTGCGCCGTCCGCTCCACCGCGGCTTCCACGGCGGACCGGGCATGCGCCAGCCACTCGTCCGCGTCCGGTGCCTCGAGCGCCAGGATCCAGGTGGTACCCTCGGCATGGTCCAGGACCACAGCCCTGCCAGCGAAGATCAAAGCGGCGTCCGGGGTGGGTGCGGAAAGGTCGGCGCCGCCGGTTTCACGTTTGAGTTCGTACCCCAGGCAGCCCAGCCAGCCAAGGGTGAATTCGCCGGGGTAGCCCTCCGGGGTCCGCACCGCGCGGCGGCCCCAGACCGTGTCCAGCCAGCGGAAAAAGGGGCCGGGAACGCTGGCGGTGGACGAGCCTGCGCTGATCCGGCTCACGCCCCCTCGGTGCGTGACGCACTGCCCGAACGTGCCACCGTCGTCAGCCATGATGCTGAACCGGCTGCGCGCGGCGGCAGTCCGCTGCGCGGGATCCGCAGCGCCAGGTTCCGTGCCCGCGTTGGAGGAGTCCAGCCACACGGCATTGCCGGAGCGGCCATACAGTGAATGGAACAGGGCCGGTGCATCCGGGACGGCCTCCATGCGTTCGGCCCGAAGACGGAGGCCGCGGCGGGCCGACAGTTCGGGGGCGAGGACCGGAGCCAGGGCGGGGAGGCAGGGGAGCAGCTGCAAAATTTCCGTCGGGGCTGCGCCATCGGCGAGGTTCCGGACGCGAAGGTCCGCGTGGCCGGGCACGTTATCGCGGCCCAGCCATTCCTCCTCCTGGGCGGCCCACAGGTCCCAGTACGGTTCATACGTTGCACCGTCGCGGTCCAGTGCCCGGGTCCGCCGGTCATCGTCAGGGGATTCCGTCCAGATCACGGCGTCCAGCATGGGACGGGCCGCTTCCGCGGCGGCCCCTACCCCCTCCACAATGACGATCTCCGCCGGAAGCGTCACCCGGGTGTCGCCGTCGTAGTGGTTCTCCCAGTCCCAGCTGGTCCACGACGCTGCCTGGCCTCGGCTCAGCGGGGTGAGGACTGTGGAGACATAACGTTCGACGCCGGCAGCCAGGCCGTCCCAGCCAGGGTAAATGTCCTCAAGGTGGAACAGCGAGACCTTGTGGTGGGCGCGGAGCCGGGCCGCCAGCTCGACGGCGAGGGTGGTCTTCCCTGCGCCGGAGCGCCCGTCGACGGCGATAATGACGGGGGCTGGGCTCATGGACTAGAGCGTACCGTTTTCAGCGGGGCGTTCGCTTGGGGCCTGCACCGATTGGTTTCGCTGCGGCTAGTGCGGCTGAAGCTGGGTGTTTTGCAGGACTGCGGACTTGATGTGCTGTACGAGTCCCGGCAGGGCCGCGTGGATCTGGTGCCAGACGGCGTCGAAATCCGCATGACCGCCGTACCAGGGGTCCTCGATGCCCTGGTCCAGCCGGTCGCGCTCCGCCATGCTGGGATCGAAACTGCGGAGCATCCGGATCTTGTCCAGGGATTCCTGGTCCGGCGCCGCCTCGCTGAGCCAGGCGTAGTGGTCGATGTCCAGGGCCAGGATCAGGTCGCGCTCGCGGAACCAGCCGGGCTCCCACTCCCGGGCCACGTGGTCTTCGGAGGTGAGTTGGGTTGCGGCGAGCCGGCGGGCGGCGCGGGGATCGATGGCGCGGCCTGCCTCGTAACCGGTAATGCCTGCCGAATCCACCTCCACCAGGCGGTCAAGGCCCTCGCGTTCAAGCGCTGCCTTGAGCATAAGCTCGGCCATGGGGGACCGGCAGATGTTGCCCGTGCAGACGGTGATGACGCGATATGCGCTCGACGCTGAGTTCATGCCCCTAAGCATGCGCGCTTCCGATCACTCTTGGCTAGCCGCGTGTTCACAATGGTTTACGGCTTTGTAAAGATGCATTACTAACCCCGGAATGGGTACGGGTCACGTTGGTGCCCTCTTTGGGAAGCGCCTCTTTCAGTGGATCAGGGCCAGCAGGATACCCACGGCCACGAACAGCACGCCGAACACCCTGCTGAGGACCCTTTGGCCACGCTCTGTGTTGGTGAACCGTTGGAATGACCTCGCGGCTGCCGCAAAGAAGAACCACATCACCAGGATGTCGATGGCAACAATGGTGGCCGTCAGCACGGCGTACTGGGTGAACAGCGGTTGATCGGGCCGGATGAACTGGGGGGTGAAGGCGAGGAAGAACACGATCGCCTTCGGGTTCAGGAGGTTGACCCAGAACCCGCGCCGGAAGATGGACCAGGCGGGTTCGTTGCGGAGGGTGGCGGCCTGCTCCTGGGCCGCCGTGGGCTTGCTCAGGAACTGGCGGATGCCCAGGTACACCAGGTAGGCGGCGCCGGCATAGCGGATCACGTTGAAGGCAAGGGGTGAACTGGCCACCAGGACGCCAACACCCAGGGCCACGATCAGCACGTGCACCACCAGCGCTGCCTGCTGGCCCAGGATTCCCCAGATCGACCGGCGGAAGCCCGCGTTCAGCGAGTTGCTCATGGTGTTGATGGCCCCGGCACCGGGGGTGAAGCTGATCAGGGCGCCTGCGCCCGCCAGGGCCAGCCAGAGAGAGAATTGCACCAACCAAGTTTAGTGCCCCTGCTACCAGAGGGTTGCCACCGGCCCAAACGCTTGGAGGTCCTCATCGGCGGTGACCAGCGTAAGTCCCTCCACCATTGCCTGGGCGGCAATCATCCGGTCGAACGGATCCTTGTGGTCCCAGTCCAGTTGTCCCGCTGCCAGCGCATGGGGTGAAGAGACAGCCAGTTCGGAAGCGTAGAGGTGGGCAACCTGCCGCCCAAAGCTTGTGATGATCGCCGTGCCCGATGGCAGCTTGCCTTGGCGGTGCTTGTAGGACAGTTCGTAGGCGGTCACCGCCGAGACGTAAACCTGGTTGTCCAGTTTGCTGATGGAATTCCGGGCCTTGCCCGAGAGCCGTTTGGGTTCGGCGACTGCCCACAGGAAGACGTGGGTGTCCAGCAGGAGCCGCATTAGTCCATTGCCCCCATGTCCCCATCGCTCCAGGGGGCGTAGAACTCGTCCGGAACATGCAGGGGGCCCAGGAAGCCCAGCTCCCGTTTCTGCGGGCGCTCAATTTTTACCAGCCTGGCAACGGGCCTCCCGGCCTTGGCGATTACCACGTCCTCGCCGTTCTCCACCTGGTTCAACAATTCGGACAAACGCGTTTTTGCCTCTTGAACGTTGTACTGCCCCACATTGACCAAGTCTAGTTGGTCAGCCTCAACCGTGTAAGGCTCAGCCCAGTATTCGTTGTCACCGTAGTAATCCATGGACCGACGATATTCGTTCGGCTCTGGCGCAAACCCCGCCCTATGCCGCTATGTGGACAACCAGGAACTACGCCCTGGCGATGACCTCCCCGTTCGGGATCAGGAACCAGCCGTCGTCGGTGGAGCCCCAGCGGTGCCAGCCGGCAGAAATCCGGGCAAGGTCGGCCGGGTTCGCGAACCCGTACTCCAGCGCCTGTTCCGCGAAGGCCGAGTGCAGCACCCGCTCACCCCAGACGCGCGCCAGCCAGCGGCGCTGCTGGGCCGTGGCATAAAGCCAGTTGCTGCTGCTGGGGGCAACGTCGGTGAATCCCGCGGCCTGAGCCCAGCTGACCAATCGCCGCCCGGCGTCGGGCTCTGCTCCGTTCCGGCGTGCAATGCGCTGGTAGAGGTCCATCCACTCGTCAAGCTCGGGGATGGCGGGGTACCAGCTCATGCCGTGGAAGTCGGCGTCGCGCACTGCCACGATGCCGCCGGGCTTGGCGACGCGCCGCATTTCACGCAGCGCCTCAACGGGGTCGGTCAGGTGCTGGAGCACCTGGTGGGCGTGGACGACGTCGAACGTTTCGTCCGCAAAGTCGAGATCGTAGATGTTGCCGGCAACGAATTCCACGTTGGGTACTTCCCGCTCGACGGCGAGGGCCTGCGCCTGGGCGATGATGTCCGGCGAGCGGTCCAGGCCTGTAACCTTCCCGGGACTCACCAAGGCGGCAAAGTCGCAGGTGATGGTGCCGGGGCCGCAGCCGACGTCCAGCAGTGTCGAGCCGGGAGTGAGGTGCGGAAGGACGAACGCCGCGGAATTTTCGGCGGTCCTGGCGGCATGGGCGCGGACCACGGATTCGTGGTGGCCGTGCGTGTAAACGTCGTCTTCAGGCTGCTGCGCACTCATAACCAAACGCTACCCCCAACCACGATGGGACGAGTGGACTCCAAGGTCCGCGTCCTGCAGCGAACCCCGAAGGCGGGCCCGCAGCTATGGGTGTGATCCCCGTACCCCCCTGCCCGCGGCCGGGAATACGATGAGCCCTCCAGCCGGCGGCGGGCACCTGACCTCGCTGGACGTTCCACTACACCGTCATTGCCGCCGGTTGGTTGCGGCAACATGCTTTGGGAGGCCAGACGTGACACTCAAATCGAGGTTTGCTGCGGTAATGACGGTGGGAGGTTTACTCTCCGGGCTGCTCGTGGGACTCGGCGCCCAGCCGGCAAACGCGGCCGTGGCGCAGGTGCCCGCGACCGTTGAAACGGCTCCAATACCGGGAACGCCGGATGCGGCCGACGACGCCGCCATCTGGATCCATCCCACCGACCCGTCGAAGAGCACCATCATCGGCACGGACAAGAGCAGGGACGGACACGGTCTCGTCGTTTACGACCTGTCCGGACGGCAGTTGTTCTACTACCCCGACGGGCGCATGAACAATGTGGACGTCCGCTACAACTTCCCTCTCGGCAACAGCCGCGTCGGCTTGGTCGGTGTCTCGAACCGGGAACGGAGCCTGGACTTCTACAAAGTCAATGGTTCTGACGGCTCGCTGACGAAGGCCGGCAGCTTCTTGCCCACCTCCAGCATCACGACGCCCCGTGGGTTCTCCTTCTACCATTCCCCGGACACCGGCAAGTACTACGCGTATGTTACGGATGTCGGCAAGGTGGAGCAGTGGGAACTTGACGGCTCCACGGGATCCGTCACCGGCAAGCTCGTGCGCAGTTGGACGGTGAGCGGTCCCGCCCACACCGAGGGCCTGGTGGCCGATGATGAGATGAAACGGCTCTATATTGCGCAGGAGGACATCGGCGGAATCTGGCGTTACGGGGCCGAACCCGGCGACGCGACCGCAGGGACAAGGGTTGTCAGCACCACCGAGAACGGCGGTGAAATCGTCCAGGACATCAAGGGCATCAGCATTTACTACGGGAGCGGGGGCACCGGGTACCTGCTGGCCGCGAGCCAGGGCTCCAACCGGTTCCACGTCTATACCCGGGATGACAACCGGCCACTGGGCGCCTTCGCCATTCCGGCAGGCAACGGGATCGATGCTGTCACCGGCATGGACGGGATAGACGTCACCAATTTTGGCGTCGGTGGTCCCCTTCCCCCAGGGCTTCTTCGTCACCCAGGACACTTCAAACGAGGTCCGCCAGAATTTTAAGGCGGTGCCCTGGCAGTCCATCGCGGCCGCCTATTCGCCGGCTCTGCTCGTCGATCCGGCCTACGACCCACGCAAGATCGGGGCCGGGACATCCACCCCGCCTCCGCCGGGGGACACCACGCCGCCCGAGACAACCATCACCTCGGGTCCGCCTGCGACGTCGACGTCCACCAGTGCGTCCTTCGCATTCACCTCGAGTGAAGCCAATTCAACCTTCCAGTGCAGCCTGGACGGCGCCGCGCGTGCCGCCTGTACCTCGCCCCAGACGTACTCCGGACTGTCAATCGCATCCCACAGCTTCAATGTCTGGGCCACCGACGCCGCCGGCAACACGGACGGTACCGCAGCCACACAGGCCTGGAGCGTCACCTCCGGCGACCCGGGTGGCGGCGGCAGCGCCATCGTCCGCCAGTCGGTCAGTCAGGCCGTGAACACCACGGCAACCACCACCCTCAGGATCCCCAAGCCGGCCAACGTGGCGCAGGGTGACCTGCTGGTGGGCTGCGTGTCCCTCACTGGAGGCACCATTGCCGCGGCAGGTGTGCCCGCCGGGTGGACCGTGCTGGCGTCGGTGACCAATATCGCGAATCCCAAGGTCTACGGCTACTACAAGGTGGCCACGGCGTCTGAGCCGGCGGATTACGCATGGACCACCTCTTCGACGACCAGCGGGGGAGGCATCGCGAGATATACCGGCACCTCAGGACCCGACGCCGCCGCCACCACGGGATCCGGCGCGGCAGCCTCCTCGGGAACCATCCCCGCGGTGACTACCACGGCCGCGAACGCCATGCTCGTCGGATGCATGAGCGTCAACTCCAGCTCCGTGACACTCACTTCCCCGGCGGGAATGTCACAGGCAGTGGAAGCGGGGGCACGCCGCTTCGAGGTCGCCGATGGTATCCAGGCCGCCGCTGGAGCCAGTGGGGCGAAGACGTGGAACTTCAGCGCAGCCCGCGAATGGGCCGGCTGGCTGGTGGCGCTTCGGCCCAAGGCACCATAACCCGCAGCCACTTTCCCCGGAGGCAAACAGGAAGGGCCGTTTTGGCAAACCCAAAACGGCCCTTCCTCCGCGGCAGCGCAGTCTAAGCAGGGCCGGATTCGCCGCGGGCCGCCACCGTGGCTTCCACCATCGCCGTCATGAAGCGCGTGACGGTTTCCAGCTCCTCTTCCGAGAAGGCGGCCATGGCGCTGCCCATATGCTGCGCCAGGGGAGCGAAGACGGCCCCGCCCTCCCGGAACGCCTTGGGAGTCATCTTCAGCTGGACCTGCCGCCGGTCCGCGCTGTTCCGTTCGCGCACGATGTGCCCCGACTTGTCCAGTCGGTCGATCAGGGCGGTGGTGGCCGGGGAACTCAGGTTCAGCTCCTTGCGCAGGACCCCGGGCGTTACCACGCTGCCGGCGGCCGTGTGGCGCATGATGACGGCCAGGGCATTCATGTCAGTGCGGTGCATGTCCTTCCGGCCGCCGGCAACATCCACGTAGCGGTTGGCCTCCATGGTGAACTCCTGCAGAAGGCGCAGCAGCGGGTGAGGGGGACCTTCGGGCGCGCCGGCGAGCGGACCCGGGGCCGCTTCAGGCGAAGTTTTCCCTGCCATGTCCACCTCCCTGCATTCCTTGTTCCACGCGAACGTTTCCGTCCGGCCGTACTGACGGATATTACTGCAGGTCCCGCTTACGTCTTCAGCAGCTGAAAAAAGCTTGGCGGCCACTTATGTCTATCATGGAGATAATCTATGCTGGAACAAATACTACTCCACCCGCGTATTGATGGAAGGCGCCATGAACCGCACAAAAGTTGCCAACGAGCGAGTCCCTTTCTGGCTGCGCTGGCTGGTCCCTGCCGTCCTGGTGCTGACCTGGCTGGGAGTGGCCGGGGTTGGCGGCCCCACATTCGGCCGGCTGGAGGAGGTGTCCTCCAACGACCAGGCGTCGTTCCTGCCCGCCAGCGCCGAGGCCACCGAGGCCCAGGACTGGCAGGCAAAGTTCCGTGACTCGGACGAGGTTCCGGGCATCATCGTCATCGAGAAGAACGAGGCTTTCACTCCCGCGCAGCTGGGGGAACTGGCCAGGCTCAAGGCCAGCCTTGAAGAGCTCAAGCTGGGCAGTACGGTGATCGGCCCGATTCCATCCAAGGACGCCAAGGCAGTCCAGTTCGTGGTCCCGGTCGGGTCCTCCATTGAGGTCAAGGACGCGGTCAAGGAACTCCGCGAAACGGTGACGGAAGCAGCACCGGAGGGCGCGCAGACCTTCGTGACGGGCCCAGCCGGCCTCGCAGCCGACCTCACCGCAGCCTTCGGCGGCATTGACGGCATCCTCCTGCTGGTTGCCCTGTCCGCCGTGTTCGTGATCCTCCTCATTGTCTACCGGTCCCTCCTGCTGCCCATCATGGTGCTGCTGACATCCGTGTTTGCCCTTTGCGCGGCAATCCTGCTGGTGTTCGGCATGGCCAAGGCCGGCTGGATCCAGCTCAACGGCCAAAGCCAGGGCATCCTCTCCATCCTGGTGATCGGCGCGGCCACGGACTACGCCCTGCTGTTCGTGGCTCGCTTCCGGGAAGCGCTCACCCACACCACCAACCGCACGGCCGCCGTCCTCACCGCATGGAAGGCCTCCTTCGAGCCCATCCTGGCCTCCGGCGCCACCGTGATCATTGCACTGCTGTGCCTGCTCTTCTCCGACCTGAACTCGAACAAGGCCCTGGGCCCAGTGGCTGCCGCAGGCATCCTCTGTGCCCTGTTCGCCGCGCTGACCCTGCTTCCAGCGCTGATGGCACTGCTGGGCCGTGCCGCCTTCTGGCCGTTCCGCCCCAAACTCCTCCCCGCAGACCAGCGTGAACCCGAGCTGGTCACGGGCCTGGAAGGCCAGAAGGGGCTGTGGCGTGCCACCGGTTCGCTGGTGGCACGGCGGCCCAGGACCGTCTGGGTGGCCTCGGTTCTCCTGCTGCTGGTTGCGGCAGGTGGCCTGTTCCAGCTGAAGGCCAACGGTGTGCCGCAGACCGACGTCATCCTCACCGCCTCCAACGCCGTTGACGGCCAGGACGCGCTGGCCCGCCACTTCGACGCCGGCAGCGGCAGCCCCGCCGTCGTCATTGCCGACCAGGCCAAGGCAGCCGAGGTGCTGGACCGCGTGAAAGCGGACGACGGCGTGGGCGAGGCTTACCTGCTGGGCCCGGGCAGTGTGCCCATCACCGGAGCCCCCGGCGCTCCCAGCGCCCCGGACATCCGGGAGGGAAGGGTGATCATCAACGCCACCCTCAATGACGCTGCCGACTCGCTGGAAGCGGAGGAAACCGTCCAGGCCCTTCGCGCCGGGGTGAAGGCCGTTGACCCCGGGGCCCTGGTGGGCGGCGTCACCGCCACCGCACTCGACACCAACACCACCGCCCAGCATGACCTGGTGGTCATCATCCCCGTGGTCCTGGTGGTGATCCTCTTCATCCTGATGCTGCTGCTGCGCTCCATCGTGGCGCCGGTCCTGCTGGTGCTCTCCGTGGTGCTTTCCTACGCGGCGGCGCTTGGCGTGTCGGCCTTCGTCTTCAACAACATCTTTGGCTTCCCCGGCGCCGATGCCACAGTGCCGCTGTTCGGCTTCGTGTTCCTGGTGGCCCTGGGCGTGGACTACAACATCTTCCTGATGAGCCGGGTCCGGGAGGAATCCCTCAAGCACGGCACCCGGCCCGGCATTCTCCGCGGCCTGGTGGTGACCGGCGGTGTCATCACCTCCGCAGGCGTGGTGCTCGCCGCCACGTTCGCGGCGCTGGGCGTCATTCCCATCATGTTCCTGGTCCAGCTGGCGTTCATTGTGGCGTTCGGCGTGCTGCTGGACACCGTCCTGGTGCGCTCGCTGCTGGTGCCGGCCCTGGCCTACGACATCGGACCGAAGATCTGGTGGCCCAGCAAGCTGGGACGCACGGACGGCCCGAGCCCTGTACGGCCGCGGGAACCCGGCGTCGAACCCCTGGAAGAGGTTCCCAGCCGCTAACCCCGGCACCTCCACCACCCGTACGCATCAAGCACTACCCCTGCTGCCGCCACCAGTCCACGGTGGCGGCAGCAGCCGTTTCCAGCGGGGTGGGGCTGACGTCGAGGGCTGCCTGCGACGCGGCCGAGTCCATGATGAACGGCCGCTCGAACTGGTACAGCATCTCGGCCAGTTCGCGGGCATCGGCTGAGACAAGGCCTGCCGCGCGGAGCGTCCAGCCGGGCAGGACACGCACTTTGGGAGCTGTTCGTCCCGCCGCTGCGGCGAAGGCATGGGCCAGTTCCGTCTGGGTGAGCGCCGGGCCTGTGGGTGCGTGCCACACGGTGTTCCAGGCGGAGGGCCTGTCTGCCGCGGCGATCATTGCCCTGGCCAGGTCCGGGACGTACGTGAACGAGTGCGGCTGGCGGGAGCTGCCGATGACGCTGACATTCTTCCCTGCCAGGATCGGCACCACCATGCGCTCGCCGCCGTGTGCCATCCGGACGCGGGGCCCAAAGAAGTCGCCCGCCACCACGCTCAGGGCAGGAGCGGCTGCGGCCGCACGGGCCCGAAGCAGTTCAGTCCGCACGCCGCGCTTGCCGCCGGCAGCCATGCGGGGACTGTCTTCCGTCATCACGCGGTCCGGCTCCGAGTAGGAGTAGAGGCTTTCGGGGAATACGACGACGGCGCCTGCTTCCTGCGCGGCGGCCAGGACTGCCTTCTCGGCGGCGGGCAGTTCCGCCTGCCATGCCGAGGCGGTGTAGGCCGACCCGTGGATACAGTGGAAGACGGCCTTGGCGCCTGCAAAGGCAGTGCGCAGGATGTCCGGGTCCTTTGCATCCCCGGCAACCCGCTCAATCAGCGGGTGCCGGGGTCCGCTGCCCGAGCGGGTAAGGACGCGCACCTGCCGCCCCCGGTCTGCCAGCTGTTCGGCCACCGTCCACCCCACCGGTCCAGCTCCCGTCACTACATACGCATGTGCCACTTGTCCTCCTCGTTCCAGTTTTCTGAGAGCACTGCTCTCAGGAACAGCATGGGGCTGCGCCTTGGTGAAGTCAAGAGCGGTGCTCTCTTTCGATTCTGGCGCTCTCGGTTGTGGCATGCTGGATCGGTGACTGAAGCTCAGGAAACAGCCGCCGGCCTTGACCGCCCGCTCACGCCCCGGCAGCGGGCAAGGACGCAAACCGTGGCGGACATCGTCCGCCTGGGCCGCCGGCACCTGGCCACGCACGGTGCGGCCGCGCTCTCCCTGCGCGCAGTGGCGAGGGACCTGGGGGTGGTGTCCTCCGCCGTCTACCGTTACGTGGAGAGCCGCGACGAGCTGCTGACCCTGTTGCTGATCGACGCCTTCGGCGAGCTCGGGGACGAAGTGGACGCGGCCGTCGCCCAGGCTCCGGAAGGTGACCATGGTGCCCGCTTCCTGGCGCTGGGCAGGGCTGTCCGGGAATGGGCCGTGCGCGAGCCCGCCAGCTACGCGCTCCTTTTCGGCAGCCCCGTTCCCGGCTACAGCGCCCCTGCCGAGCGCACCACGGGTCCCGGCACGAGGGTCATCGTCAGCCTCATCAGTATCTTGGACGCGGCTTCCCGGGCTGGCCAGTTGTCGCTTCCGGCCGAAGGCTCCCCGCAACTGCCGCCAACCCTGGCCGCCGACCTGACCGCCATCCGCTCGGAATACGGCCTGGACCTCCCGGACGAGCTCGTGGCGCGGGGTGTCCTGGTGTGGGGTTCCCTCTCCGGTGCGGTCAGCTTCGAGGTGTTCAACCAGTACGGGCCGGACACGTTCAGGGCTCCCGCGGAGCTCTTCGACCATCACCTCGCCGTGCTGGCAGGCGTCGCCGGCCTGCCGGTTGGGGCCTCCCGATAAGTGCTGGCGAAGCCCTGTTGATGCGCCCGGGCCGTCGATAGACTGCCAGTGCGCCCGCATGGACGCGGAGCCTCGAAGGAGAGATGCACCATGACTGAGAACCCTGAAATTGCAGCCGAGGAACCCCGCAAGGGCAGCAGCGCCCCCGGACTGGAAGGCGAGGGCGGGCAGTACGTGGACGGCGACTACGGCGACGCCGGGGCCGTGGAAAGGCCGGCCGGGGAGTTGGGTGAGCAATATCCGGAGGGCGATTACGGCGCTGCCGGAACAGCTGGAACCCATGCTTCGGGCGTGGAGGACGGCGGGCAGTACGTGGACGGTGACTACGGCGATGCCGGCGCGGTCAACGAGCCCGAACGCGACGTTGCCGAACGCGACGTAGCTGAACGCGACGTTGCTGACGGCGAGTACGAGGAAGGCGACTACGGCGATGCCGGCACTGCGGGCCGCCGCACGGAGGAGTCCATCCGTGAAGGACTTACCGATCGCCAGGTCCAAACGACGGCGGAAGAGCGCGGCCCGCTCCACGGCGACCGGGATACGGAGCGCTAAGCAGCCCGGCGGAACGTTCTCCTAAAGCGAAACCCTGGGTCGCCGTCGTAATCCTGCGCGAGGAAGCCCGGAAATTCAAGGAATATCGAACTAAATGCCTGACATGGCCTCCAGAGTTGAGCGGACCACACTCAACTTTGGATTGACATCGTTGGCGCCCTGAGTAGAGTTGAGTGCAGAACGCTCAATGCTTAGGGCGCCAACCAGTTTCCAAGGAAAGAAGGAAGCAACACATGTCACGTGCAGTAGGTATTGACCTCGGAACCACCAACTCCGTCGTCTCCGTTCTCGAAGGTGGCGAGCCCACCGTTATTGCCAACGCTGAGGGTGGCCGCACCACGCCGTCGGTCGTTGCATTCTCCAAGTCCGGCGAGGTCCTGGTTGGCGAGATCGCCAAGCGCCAGGCCGTCAACAACATCGAGCGCACCATCGCATCGGTCAAGCGCCACATGGGCACCGACTGGAAGGTGGACATCGACGCCAAGAAGTACACCCCGCAGGAAATCTCCGCCCGTATCCTCATGAAGCTGAAGAACGACGCCGAGTCCTACCTGGGTGAAAAGGTCACCGACGCCGTCATCACCGTCCCGGCCTACTTCAACGACGCCGAGCGCCAGGCCACCAAGGAAGCCGGCGAAATCGCAGGCCTGAACGTCCTGCGCATCGTCAACGAGCCCACCGCCGCAGCCCTGGCCTACGGCCTGGACAAGGGCAAGGAAGACGAACTCATCCTGGTCTTCGACCTTGGTGGCGGTACCTTCGACGTCTCCCTGCTGGAAGTCGGCAAGGACGAAGACAACTTCTCCACCATCCAGGTCCGCGCCACCGCCGGTGACAACCGCCTGGGCGGCGACGACTGGGACCAGCGCGTCGTTGACTACCTGCTGAACCAGCTCAAGGTCAAGGGCATCGACCTGTCCAAGGACAAGATCGCCCTGCAGCGCCTCCGCGAAGCCGCTGAGCAGGCCAAGAAGGAACTCTCCTCCTCCACCAGCACCAACGTCTCGCTCCAGTACCTGTCCGTCACCCCCGACGGCCCGGTCCACCTGGACGAGCAGCTGACCCGCGCCAAGTTCCAGGACCTCACCAAGGACCTGCTGGAGCGCACCAAGAAGCCGTTCCACGATGTGATCAAGGAAGCCGGCATCAAGCTCTCCGACATCAACCACATCGTCCTCGTTGGTGGCTCCACCCGTATGCCCGCCGTGTACGACCTGGTCAAGGAACTCGCCGGCGGCAAGGAGCCGAACAAGGGCGTGAACCCGGATGAGGTTGTGGCCGTTGGTGCAGCCCTGCAGGCCGGTGTGCTGAAGGGTGAGCGCAAGGACGTCCTCCTGATCGACGTCACCCCGCTGTCCCTCGGCATTGAAACCAAGGGTGGCGTGATGACGCACCTGATCGAGCGCAACACCGCCATCCCCACCAAGCGGTCCGAGACCTTCACCACGGCGGATGACAACCAGCCGTCCGTGGCCATCCAGGTCTTCCAGGGCGAGCGCGAGTTCACCCGCGACAACAAGCCGCTGGGCACATTCGAGCTGACCGGCATCGCCCCGGCCCCGCGCGGCATCCCGCAGATCGAGGTCACCTTCGACATCGACGCCAACGGCATCGTCCACGTCTCCGCGAAGGACAAGGGCACCGGCAAGGAACAGTCCATGACCATCACCGGTGGCTCCAGCCTCTCCAAGGAAGACATTGACCGCATGGTCCGTGACGCCGAGGAGCACGCAGCCGAGGACAAGGCCCGCCGCGAGGCAACCGACACCCGCAACACCGCCGAGCAGCTCGCCTACTCCGTGGACAAGCTGATCGCCGACAACGCGGACAAGCTTCCCGAAGAGGTCAAGACCGAGGTCCAGGGCGATGTCGACAGCCTCAAGAAGGCCCTCGAAGGCACCGACGACGCAGCCGTGAAGTCCGCGTTCGAGAAGCTGCAGGCTTCCCAGACCAAGCTCGGCGAAGCCATCTACGCCCAGCCCGGTTCACCGGACGGCGCAGGCGCTGCAGGTGCTGAAGGTGCCGCAGGTGCTTCGGCAGGTTCCTCCGACGAAGACATCGTCGACGCCGAGATCATCGACGAAGACGAAGCGAAGAAGTAACCCATGCCGCACCACGGTAACGAGGAAGAGCACAACACATCCGCAAGCCAGCAGAACACGCAGGGCAACGGCCAGGAGCCGGTCATCCGGGACAACCGCAAGGTTGACCCGGTGACCGGGCAGGCCCGGCACCCGGAGGGCGGCCAGTCCGCCCCCGGGGCCGGTTCCCAGGCCGGGGCAGCAGATTCCGACGGCGACGCGCTGGCCCAGGCCGAGGAGATTCTCAACGGCGTGGACGTGCCGGCCGAGGAATCCGTGGCCCAGGGTGCGCCCGCAGGGTCTGCCGGCAACGCCGAGGCAGCCGAGCTGCGCAACGACCTGCTCCGCCTCCAGGCTGAGTACGTCAACTACCGCAAGCGCGTTGAACGCGACCGCGCCGTGGCAGGGGAAATGGCCGTCATCGGCGTCCTGAACTCCCTGCTCCCGGTCCTGGACGACGTCGACGCCGCCCGGCAGCACGGCGACCTCACCGACGGTCCCTTCGCCGCGATCGCCACCAAACTGGAGAACGCGCTGAAGACCTACGGCCTGGTCCGCATCGATGAGACCGGCGTGGAGTTCGATCCCACGATCCACGAGGCCCTGATCCAGCAGCCCGGCGAGGACATCGAGGTTGACACCGTCAGCCAAGTCCTCCGCTCAGGCTACAAGTCAGGCGACCGGGTCCTCCGCGCAGCCCAGGTCATCGTCGCTGTCCCTGCGTAGCATTACCCCCATCGAGATGACAGTTCGCGGCAGTGATTCCACGGAACATTGGCGCGAACTGTCATCTCGGCACAGATTCTTGAAAGGAAACGCCATTGGCTAGCCAGGATTGGGTGGACAAGGACTTTTACAAGATCCTTGGTGTTGCCAAGGACGCTTCCGATGCCGACATCAAGAAGGCCTACCGGAAGCTTGCGCGGCAGCACCACCCTGATACGAATGCGGGGAACTCTGCTTCCGAGAAGAAGTTCAAGGACATCTCCGAGGCTTATTCGGTGCTTTCGGACCCGGACGAGCGCCAGCAGTATGACGCCATCCGGGCCATGGGCAGCGGGGCACGGTTTGCCCCGGGCGGCGCAGGTGCCACGAACGGCGGCTTCGAGGACATGTTCGGCGGACTGTTCACCGGCAACACCGGACGCCACGCCGGCGGGTTCAACCCCTCCGCGGGCGGCATTCCGCCCGAGTTCGCGGACCTCTTTGGCGGCTTCGGCGGAGCCCCCGGGTTCCAGCGCACCCCGCAGAAGGGTGCCGACCGGACCGCTTCCACCAGCATTTCCTTCGCCGGCTCCATCCGCGGCACCACCATCGGCCTGCGTGAACCCAGCGGCGAAGTGATCGATGTCCGGGTTCCCGCCGGCATCAAGGACGGCCAGAAGGTCCGTGTGCGCGGCAAGGGCCAGCCCGGTGCTGCCGGTAACGGTGACCTGGTAGTGACCGTCGCTGTCCAGCCGCACCAGTTCTACACGCGCGACGGCGACAACCTCCGGATCCACGTCCCCGTCACCTTCCCGGAGGCTGCTTTGGGCGCGGACATCGAGGTGCCCACGATCGACGGCGACAAGGTCAAGGTGCGTGTTCCGGCGGGCACGCCGTCCGGCCGCACCCTCCGGGTGAAGGGCAAAGGCGTCAAGACCTCCAAGGCCACCGGCGACCTGCTGGTGACCATCGACGTCGCGGTTCCCAAGAACCTCAACAAGGAAGCCGAGGCTGCGGTCAAGGCGTTCGCCGAGGCAACGTCGTCGGCGGATGTTCGCGAGGGCCTCGCAGCCAAGGCCCGGCTCTAGGCACGGAGGTGAGGCGTGGACATCAATGCTGACCAGCCGATCTTCGTGATTTCGGTGGCGGCCGAGCTGGCGGACATGCACCCGCAGACGCTGAGGCAGTACGACAGGCTGGGGATCGTCAAACCCAGCCGTGCCCCTGGAAAGTCCCGGCGCTACTCGCAGCGTGACGTGAACATGCTGCGGGAAGTGCAGCGGCTGTCCCAGGAAGGCGTGTCACTGGAGGGGATCAAGCGCATCCTGGAACTCGAAAACCAGGTGGCAGCCCTCCAAAGCCGGATCGCCGAACTTACCGAGGAACTCGCGCGGCGGCCGCGCTCTGTGGATTCGCGCATCTTCGCGGCCGGTGCGGCGGGCGACGTGGTGAGCCTGGCCCGCGGCCAGCGCCCCCGGCCCCGGTCCCAGGCGGTCATGCTGTGGCGGCCGCGGGCGCTCGGGCAATAAGTACCGATTCCCGGCAAGCCATCACGAATATGAGTACCCGCTACTCGTGACGGAAAAGCCCCCTGGAACTTGAATGGAACCATCGCCGGATCAGCGGCGGTGGTTCTGCAAGTTCTGGGGGTTTTTCCGTGTTTACAGATCTCAGCAAAGCTTCAATCAGGATCCGGCCATGAGCCCGGGAATGGAATCCGTGGCCGCGTTCAGCAGTTCCATGCCGGGGCAGATCCTGCTGGCCATCGGGCAGACCATTGTTGTGGTCTGCGTGTGTTTCGACATGGTCCGTGAGTTGTCCGTCCCGCGGTCGCACCGGCGCTACGTGGCCAGTACCGTCTTCCGTACCCTGGCAATCCCGTCGATCGTGGCCAATGCCATGACCGTCTTCATCGCCCTGGTGGTGTCCTCCTGGGTGGACGTGGTGATGGGCATGTTTGTCCTGGTTGCCATTGTCTTCCGGTTCCACCACAACCAGGACGAGGACAACTGGTGGAAGGGCAAGGGCAAGAAGCTCGCCCGGTGGGCCCGCCGGCAGTTCGCCGGCAGGACGTCCACCGCCCCGGCCATGGGGTAACGACTCAGCCGTTGATGACCTGCGGTACGCCCAGGGCCTTGAGGCCTTCGACGCCGAATTCGACGCCGTAGCCGGACTGCTTGGCCCCGCCGAAGGGGATGCGCGGGTCCACGGCGCCGTGCCGGTTGATCCAGACCGTGCCGGCCTGGATACGGGCCGCGACCTCGCGGGCTGCAGCCAGGTTGGGGGACCACACCGAGGCGCCCAGCCCCACGTCGAGCCCATTGGCCTTCTCCACCGCTTCGTCGATGCTGCTGTAGCGGATGATCGGCAGGGCGGGGCCGAACTGTTCCTCGGCTACCAGCGGGTTGCCGTTGTCGATGTCCGCCACCAGGGTTGTGGGGTAGAAGAAACCAGGCTGGCTGGTATCCGGGTTCCCGCCCAGCAGGACGCGCGCCCCGGAAGCCTTGGCCGCCTCCACGAGGTTCGCCACGACGTCGTACTGTGCCTTGTTCTGCAGCGGACCCAGCACGTTGTCCTCGTCCAGGCCGTTGCCCATGGGCATCTGCCGGGCGACCGCCACGAGCTCCTCGCAGACGGCGTCGTAGATGTCATCGTGGACGTAGAGGCGCTTGAGCGCTGCGCAGGTCTGGCCGGTGTTGAGGAATGCGCCCCAGAAGATGTCCGTGGCGATGGCTTTCGGATCGGCGTCGGGCAGGACGATGCCGGCGTCGTTGCCGCCCAGTTCCAGGGTGAGCCGCTTGACGGTGTCGGCGGAGGACTTGATGATGGCCCGGCCGCCGGCGGTGGAACCTGTGAACATGATCTTGCCGATCGCGGGATGGTCGGTGAGCCGGGCGCCGACCTCCCGGCCGCAGGAAACCACGGACAGGATGCCCTCGGGGAGTTCCTCGTTGAGGACCTTGACCAGTGCCAGGACGCTCAGGGGGGTGTTGCCGGACGGCTTGACCACCACGGCGTTGCCCATGCGTAAGGCCGGGGCCAGCTGCCAGACGGCGATCATCATGGGCCAGTTCCACGGTCCGATCGCCCCCACGACGCCGATGGGCCGGTAGTGCAGTTCGGCGCGGGTTTCGCCGTCGTCCACGATGGTTTCGGGCTCCAGCGGCAGGCCGGCGGTGGCGCGGAGCCAGGCGACGCAGGCACCCACTTCGAAACGGGCATTGGGGCCGTTCAGGGGTTTTCCCTGCTCACGGGAGAGCAGCTGGGCCAGTTCCTCTGCGGAGCGTTCGACGGCGTCGGCTGCCTTCAGGAGCGCGGCGGACCGGGCGTCGTGGCCCAGGGCAGCCCAGGCGGGCTGGGCGGCGACGGCAGCTGCGACGGCAGACTCAAGGTATTCAAGGCCGTGGACGGGTGCTTCGCCCACAGCCTCACCCGTAGCGGGGTCAAAGATGGTCCGGCCGGTGCCGGCCGCGGGGGAAATGGACGCGAGGAGTGCATCGTAGGTTTCCAAGGGATACTCCACTTCGAGTAGCAAGGACGCCAGCCGGTCGGCGTAGCGGGTTACTCCCCAGTCTGGGTGCCGGCCTGCCCCGGGCTCTTGTGTTTGTGCGCAGAGCCCTTGTCCGGGAGCGAACGCCGTGCCAAACTGGCCCGGTTTTGGGGCATCAAACACCGCAGGACCCCGGTGTTTCCGGGGTCCTGCGGCTCAAACTGGGCCAGTCCGGCCAATCTGTCAGCCGGCGTAGGGGTCGGCGATGCCGATGTATTGGGTGGTGGTGTATTCGGCGATGCCTTCGGTTCCGCCTTCGCGGCCCAGGCCGGAGTGCTTGACGCCGCCGAAGGGCGCTGCGGCGTTGGAGATGACGCCGGCGTTGAAGCCGACCATGCCGAACTCGATCTGTTCCGCCACCCGGAGCAGGCGGTTGAAGTCCCGGCTGTAGAGGTAGGAGGCAAGGCCGTACTCGGTGTTGTTGGCGAGCCGGATGGCGTCTGCCTCGGTAGTAAACGTGGTGACCGGGGCGACGGGTCCGAAGATCTCCTGGCCCAGGATCCCGGCGTCGTTGGGGACGTTGGCCAGGACGGTGGGCTGGTAGAAGTAGCCGGGCCCGCCCACGGGGGTTCCGCCGGTGACGGCGGTGGCTCCGGCGTCGACGGCGGCAGACACCAGGGCGTGGACGTCGTCCCTTGCGCCGGCGTCGATGAGCGGGCCGACTTGGGTGGCCGGGTCGGTGCCGCGGCCGGTGGCCAGGGCGCCCATTGCGGCTGCGAACTTGGCGGTGAATTCGGAGGCGACGGATTCGTGGACCAGGAACCGGTTGGCGGCGGTGCAGGCCTCGCCCATGTTCCGCATCTTCGCAGCCATTGCGCCTTCGACGGCGGCATCGAGGTCGGCGTCTTCGAACACGATGAACGGTGCGTTTCCGCCGAGTTCCATGGAGGTGCGCAGGACGTTCTGGGCGGCGTCTGCCATCAGGCGTTTGCCCACTGGGGTGGAGCCGGTGAAGGAAACCTTCCGCAGCCGGGAGTCCTTCAGCAGGGGCCCTGAGATCCCGGAGGCGGATGAGGATGCGACGACGTTCAGGACGCCCGCGGGCAGGCCGGCGTCGAGCATGGTCTGCGCGAAGTACTGGGCCGTGAGCGGGGTGAGCTTGGCGGGTTTCAGGACCATGGTGCAGCCGGCGGCGACGGCGGGGGCGACCTTGCGGGTGGCCATCGCCAGCGGGAAGTTCCAGGGGGTGATCAGCAGGCACGGTCCCACCGGCTTGTGCTGGACCAGGATCTTGTTCCTGCCCTCCGGGGTGGTGAGGTAGCGGCCGTAGTCCCGGACGGTTTCCTCGGCGAACCAGCGAAGGAACTCGGCACCGTAGGTGACCTCGCCCCGGGCTTCGGCCAGCGGCTTGCCCATTTCCAGGGTCATCAGCAGCGCGAAATCCTCGGCCCGTTCGGTGACCAGGTCGAAGGCCCGGCGCAGGATCTCCGCCCGCACGCGGGGTGCAGTCATGGCCCAGGAGGCCTGGACGGCGTCGGCGGCGTCCAACGCCGCAACAGCGTCATCGCTCGTGGCGGAGGCGAGGGTGGCGAGCACCTCTCCGGTGGCGGGGTCGTGCACATCGAACGTGCCGCCGTCGGACGCCTCCCGCCATTGCCCTCCGATCAGCAGGCCGGTGGGCACGGAAGCCAGCAACGATGCTTCACGCTCCGGTGAAATGGCAGGGGAAAGCGCAGAAGTAACTGTCATGGAAGAAGTCCTTTGGGAAGGGGAAGGTCAGTAGCTGGCGGTTGTGCCGCCGTCGGCCTGCGGGATGTATTGCGCGGCGAGGGCTTCGGAGCCGCGGGCCAGGAGGGCGACGTCGGCGCCCACCAGGATGAAGCCGGCGCCGTTGTCCAGATAATGCCGGGCGGTGTCCGGGGCGAAGGCATTGACGCCTGCAGGCTTGCCGGCCGCCTTGGCAGCGGACAGGCAGTGTTCGACGGCGGCGCGCACCTCGGGGTGTTCCTGCTGTCCCAGCAGGCCCATGGAGGCTGCGAGGTCGGACGGGCCGACGAAGATGGCGTCCACGCCGTCGACCTTGAGGATGTCCTCCACTGCCTCGACGGCCGCCGTCGACTCGATTTGGACGGTGACGCTAATGGTCTCATTGGCCCGGGCCAGGTAATCGGGGACGCGGTTCCACCGGGCGGCGCGGGCCAAGGCCGAGCCGACGCCGCGGACGCCCTGCGGCGGGTAGCGGGTGGCCGCAACCGCAGCCTCGGCTTCCGCCACGGAGTTCACCATGGGGATCAACAGGTTCTGCACGCCCAGGTCCAGGTACTGCTTGATCACCACGGTGTCGTTGACCGGCGGCCGGACCACGGTATGGACTGGGTAGCCGTGGATGGCCTGGAGTTGGGCCAGGATGGATTCGAGCCCGTTGGGGCTGTGTTCGGCATCCACCAGGAGCCAGTCCAGGCCGGACCCTGCGCAGAGCTCGGCGATCAGCGGGCTCCCGGAGCACACCCACATTCCGGCCAGCGGCCGGCCTGCTTCACCCTTTTGGGCAGCCAGGGCGGACCGGAAGGTGTCCTCTACTCGAAACGGCATGTGACGCTCCCCAGGGGTCCGTAGTCTGCGTGGACAGTATCGCCTTTGTACACCCACATGGGACGGGTGAAGGATCCGGCCAGGATGATGTCGCCGGCCTTCAGCGAGTCCCCGTGGGCGGCGATCTTGTTGGCCAGCCAGTGCACCCCGTTGGCAGGGTGGTCCAGGACTCCGGCTGCCACGCCGGTCTCCTCCACGGTCTGGTTCTTGTACAGGATGGCGGAGACCCAGCGGAGGTCCACGGCGTCCGGCTTCACGGGATTGCCGCCGATCACCATGGCGCCCATGGCCGCGTTGTCCGAGATGGTGTCCACGATGGTCCGGCCCTCCATCTCGATCCTGGAATCCAGGATCTCCAGGGCCGGAACCACGTAGTCGGTGGCCTTCAGGACATCGAAGATGGTCACGCCGGGGCCCTTGAGCCCGTCCTTCAGGACGAAGGCGAGTTCCACCTCCACCCGCGGATGCGTGTACCGGTCCCACTCCACGGAGCAGCCGGTCTCCAGCACCATGTCGTCAAAGATGGCACCGTAATCCGGTTCGGTGATGCCTGTGGCGGCCTGCATGGCCTTGGACGTGAGGCCGATCTTGCGCCCCACCAGGGTCCGGCCGGCGTCCTCGTTCCGGCGCCGCCACAGCTGCTGCACGGCGTAGGAGTCCTCCACGGTCATGTCTGGGTAGCGGGTGGTCAGGCGGGGGACGGGGGTGCGGGTGCGGCCGGCCTCCACCAGCTCGTCCGCGATGGCCTCAATCGTCTTCGGCTCCAGCATCTCCTAGACCTGCACTCCCAGTTTGAAGCCGGTCCGGTCGCCTTCGGCGGAGCCTTCCTTGCGGGTGTAGGAAAAGCCGTCGGCGCCAACCGTCACCGCCATCTCGGACTTTTCCTCACGGACGATGACCGGCTGCGGATTGCCGTCCAGGTCCAGGACCAGGGAGGCCTCGGTGTACCAGGACGGGACCACGGGGTTGCCCCACCAGTCGCGGCGCTGGTTGTCGTGGACGTCCCAGGTGATGGTGGGGTTGTCGGGGTCGCCGGTGTAGTAGTCCTGGGTGTAGATCTCGATCCTGTGGCCGTCCGGGTCCAGGATGTAGAGGTAGAACGCGTTGGACACGCCGTGCCGGCCGGGGCCGCGTTCGATCCGGTCGCTGATGCGCAGGGCGCCCATCTTGTCGCAGATCTGGATGATGTTGTGCTTCTCGTGGGTGGCGAACGCGACGTGGTGCATGCGCGGGCCGTTGCCGCCGGTAAGGGCGGTGTCGTGCACGGTCTGCTTGCGGTGCATCCACGCGGCGTACGTGACGCCGTCGGCATCCTTGATGTCCTCGGAGACGCGGAAGCCCAGGTCTTCCAGGTACTTGCGGCCCTTGGGGACGTCGGGGGTGACCTGGTTGAAGTGGTCCAGGCGGACCAGTTCGCCGGCGGAGTAGAGGTCGTAGCGCTGGGTGAGGCGCTCCACGTGCTCCACGTCGTAGAAGAACTCGTAGGGGAAGCCCAGCGGGTCCTCCACGCGGACGGAGTCGCCGATGCCCTTGGTGAAGCCTTCCTTGCGGCGCTCCACCCGGCAGCCCAGCTCGCGGTAGTAGGCCTCGGCGGCGTCCACCTCGGCGGGGGACTTCACGCGGTAGGCGAAGGCCGCGACGGCAGCGACCGGGCCCTTGCGGAGGACCAGGTTGTGGTGGATGAACTCCTCCAGGGAGCGGAGGTAGATGTTGTTCTCGTCTTCCTCGGTGACGTGCAGGCCCAGGACGTCCACGTAGAACTCGCGGGACCTGGCGAGGTCGGTGACCACGATCTCCATGTAGGCGCAGCGGACAATGTCCGGTGCTGGGACGGTGGGGGTGGGAACGAAGTTGGTCATGATGGTCTCTCTTCTTTGAGCAGGTTCTTCAGGAAGTAAGGGGTTAGCCCTCGTTGGCGGCGGAGTCTTCGATGCTGCCGAACTTGGGGGTGTGGACGCTGCCGAGCGTGATGTGCACGGCCTGCTGGTCGGTGTAGAAGTCGATGGAGCGGTAGCCGCCCTCATGGCCCAGGCCGGAGGCTTTGACGCCGCCGAACGGGGTCCGGAGGTCGCGGACGTTGTGGCTGTTCAGCCACACCATGCCGGCCTCCACATTCTGCGAGAAGTTGTGCGCCCGGGTCAGGTTCTGGGTCCAGATGTAGGCGGCCAGGCCGTACTTGGTGTTGTTGGCCAGGGCGAGGGCTTCGTCGTCGTTCTCGAACGGGGTGATGGCAACGACGGGCCCGAAGATCTCCTCCTGGAAGATCCGGGCGTCGGGGGCGACGTCGGCAAACACCGTGGGTGCGATGTAGTTGCCTTCAGGGAGGCCTTCCGGCCGTCCGCCGCCGGCCAGGAGCCGGCCTTCGGACTTGCCGATCTCCACGTAGGATGCGACCTTTTCGTAGTGTTCCGGGTGGACCAGGGCGCCCACTTCGGTCTTCGGATCGTGCGGGTCACCCACCACGATGCTCTTGGCCCGGGCGGCGTACTTTTCGCAGAACTCGTCATAGATGGCGCGTTCAACGAGGATGCGGGAGCCGGCGGTGCAGCGCTCGCCGTTGAGGGAGAAGACACCGAAGAGTGCGGAGTCGATCGCGGCGTCGAGGTCGGCGTCGGCGAACACCACGCAGGGCGACTTGCCGCCGAGCTCCATGGACAGGCCCTTGAGGTTGGCGGCCGCGTTGCGGAAGATCGTCTGGCCCGTGGTGGTCTCGCCCGTGAAGGAGATCAGCGGAACGTCCGGGTGCTTGACCAGCGCGTCGCCGGCTTCCTCGCCCAGGCCGTTGACCAGGTTGAAAACGCCGTCGGGCAGGCCGGCATCCTTGAAAATGGTGGCCCAGAGCGAGGCGGAGAGCGGGGTGAACTCGGCGGGCTTGAGGACCACGGTGTTGCCGGTGGCCAGGGCCGGGGCGAGCTTCCAGGACTCCAGCATGAACGGGGTGTTCCACGGCGTGATCAGGCCGGCGACGCCGATGGGCTTGCGGTTCACGTAGTTGATCTGCGAGCCCGGGACCTTCATGGCGTCATCGAACTGGGCAACGATCAGGTCCGCGAAGAACCGGAAGTTCTCAGCCGCCCTGAGGGCCTGGCCCTTGGCCTGGGTGATGGGCAGGCCGGTGTCGAAGGTTTCCAGTTCAGCGAGCCGGGCTTCCTGGGCCTCGACGGCGTCGGCGATTTTGTTCAGCACCCGGGCACGTTCGCGGGGCTTCATCCTGGGCCAGGGGCCGTTCACGAACGCTTCGCGGGCGGCGGCGACGGCGAGGTCGATGTCCTCTTTTTGGCCGGCCGCGGCGGTGGCGTAGTTCCGGTTGGAGACCGGGTCCAGGACATCGAAGGTCCTGCCGGAGACGGAGTCCACGAACTGGCCGTTAATGTAGTGCTGGATGTGGGTGGGCAGGTCATCCGGAACATAGTGCTTGGTGGTTTCTACCGAGGTCGTCATCGTTGAAGTCCTAACTGGGTTCTGTCCGTACAAGTGGTCTTTGCGTACTAGTTGGTTTGGGCGAGGTAAGCGTCCAGGGTTGCGGTGCGGTGCCGGCGGGCCGCTTTCTCGATGTCGTCTGCATCCGCGCCGGTCTCGATAAGGTGGAGCAGGTTTTCGTGTTCCTCCACGGAGTCGCGGGCCCTGCCGGGGACGAAGCGGAAGGTGGAAGAGCGGAGCGCGGCCAGCCGATTCCAGCCGCGGTGGACAAGGTCCAGGATGTGCGGGTTGGGGCAGTGCTCGAACAGGACGCTGTGGAAGTCCTGGTTGAGCTGGGTGAAGCGCACCGGGTCGAAGTGCTCCAGGCACTCGCGCATCTCCTGGTTCACCGCCCGGGCCCGGGCGATGGACTGGCTGTCGATCAGCGGTGCGGAGAGCGCTGTAGCGGCACCCTCCACGATGCTGAGGGTCTGCATGGTGTAGAGGTATTCGGTGGGGTCGATGCCCGCCACGGTGGCGCCGACGTTGCGCTCGAACGTCACCAGGCCTTCGGCTTCCAGCCTGCGGATCGCTTCCCTGACCGGCACCACGCTGAAGCCGAGGTCCTTGGCGATGGCGCCCAGGACCAGGCGGTAACCGGGAGTGTAGGTGCCCTCCACGATGCGTGCCTTGACGGCCTGGTACGCCTGTTCCGACTTGCTGCCGGGAGTGGCCTCAGAGAGGTCAGGCATGGTCTCAGTCATTATTGCCAGCCCATTCCTTGTATTTCGCCTGCCATTCGGCGTTCATCGGGTAGAGGCCGTCCACGCTGTTGCCCTGCTTGACCATCTCGAAGATGAAGGTTTCTTCCTTTTCCTGCTGGATGCAGTCATCGACGAGTTCTTCGGCGATGGCCGGCGGGATCACCAGGATGCCGTCGGAGTCGGCCACGATGATGTCGCCGGGCTGGACGGTGGCACCTCCGCAGGCGATGGTGATGTCCGTGTCCCAGGGGATGTGGCGGCGGCCCAGCACGGCGGGGTGCGGGTTGGCGTAGTAGGTGGGCATCTCCAGGCCGGCCACCGCGGTGTAGTCGCGGACGCCGCCGTCGGTGATGATGGCAGCGGCGCCGCGGACCTGGGCGCGCAGGGCCAGGATGTCACCCACGGTGCCGGTGCCCTTCTCACCGCGGGCTTCCATGACCAGGATTTCGCCCTCGTTGACGGAGTCGATGGCACGCTTTTGGGCGTTGAAACCGCCGCCGTGCGTCTTGAACAGGTCTTCGCGGTTGGGCACGTAGCGCAGGGTCCGGGCCAAACCCACCACGCGGCGGTCCGGCCGGGTGGCCTGCAGCCCGTCGATGCTGACGTTATTAAGGCCGCGCTTGCGCATTTGCGAGGACAGGGTGGCCGTGGCGACGCTTTCCAGCTTCGCCTTCAACTCGGCGGAGAGGGCGGGCTTGGGCGCGGGGAGCCCAGCAGCTTCGCGGGACCCGTAGGCCTCCTCCCGCTGCAGGTCATCGACCTTGGGCTGGGCACCAAAGTCAGCGAACGCCGTCGTGCCTTGCTCAACGGTGGTGACCAGCCGGCCGGTGGTGAGGTTGCCGTGCAGGGTGCCCACTTCAACCTCCAGAACGTCGCCGGGTTTGGCCACGGAGGCACCGGCCGGGGTGCCGGTGAGGATGATGTCACCTTCCTCGAGCGTGAGCAGCTGGGACAGGTCCGCGACGAGCCGGGCGAACGGGAAGAGCAGGTCCCCGGTGGTGTCGTCCTGGACCAGGTCCCCGTTGTGCCAGGTGCGGATCCGGAGCTGGGAAGGGTCGACGGCGTCTGCCGGAATCAGTGCCGGGCCCACGGGGGTGAACCCGTCGCCGCCTTTGGACCGGAGGTTGGAGCCCTTGTCCGCCCAGCGCAGGTCGTACACGCCGAGGTCATTGCTGGCCGTGACGGCGGCAACGTGGCTCCAGGCATCGTCGATGCCAACCCGGCGCGCGGCCTTGCCGATGATGAGCGCGATCTCGCCTTCGTAGCCGAGCAGTTCGCAGCCGGCCGGGCGCTCGAGGTGGCTTCCGCTGAGCGCAAGTGAGCTGGAAGGCTTGAGGAAGTAGGACGGCTGCGCCGGAGTGCGGCCGCGCTGGGCAGCCCGGCTGGGGTAGTTGATGTGCACTGCGATCACCTTGCGTGCTGCTGCCAGTGTGTCGCCGTTGACCTGCTCCAATGCGTCTCCTCATCAGGTACGAAATCGTATACGATCACTATCCATAGATTTCCGGCTTCCGTCAACCCCTGGTTTTCCGGCGGTCTCACGGCACTTCGTAAGCCACTTGTCGTCCCCGTCACATCCGGCGTACAGTGGAAACCAAGTTTATAGTTTTCGATTATCGAATCTCTTGTTCTGATATAGAACATACTTTGCGACTCATCCACGAAGAAGTGAGGAAAGCCCGTGCAGTTCCACCACCACGGATATGTATCCGGTGACCCGCGCGTCCAGCCGGCGGACGGCGTCGGCCTTAACCGCCCCGAGGAGCTCCCGGAGGAAGTGGACGTGCTCATCGTCGGCACCGGCCCCGCCGGGATGCTCGCCGCCGCGCAGCTGTCCATGTTCCCGAATGTCTCCACCCGGATCATTGACCGCCGTCCGGGCCGCCTCGCTATCGGCCAGGCTGACGGGATCCAGGCGCGCAGCGTCGAAACCTTCCAGGCCTTCGGATTCGCTGAGCGGATCATCGCCGAGGCCTACCGCATCACGGAGATGGCGTTTTGGAAGCCGGACCCCGCAAACCACGCGAACATCATCCGCGCCGCCCGTGCCGTGGATGACGAGACGGGGATCAGCGAGTTCCCGCACCTGATCGTCAACCAGGCGCGGGTGCTGGACTACTTTGCCGAGTTTGCCGCCAACTCGCCCACCCGCCTCAGGCCCGACTACGGCTATGACTTCCAGGGCCTCACGGTCGGCACCGAGGGCGACTACCCGGTCACCGTGACGCTGCTCCACACCGCCGGACCCAACGAGGGCCAGGAGCGCACGGTCCGTGCAAAGTACGTGGTGGGGGCCGACGGAGCCCGGAGCAAAGTGCGTACGGCCATCGGCTGCACGCTGGCGGGAGACCAGGCCAACCATGCCTGGGGCGTCATGGACGTCCTGGCCGTCACCGACTTCCCCGACATCCGCACCAAATGCGCCATCCAGGCCGAAAAGGGCAGCATCCTGCTGATTCCGCGGGAAGGTGGCTACCTGTTCCGCATGTACGTGGACCTGGGCGAAGTGGATCCTGCCACCCACCACGACGTCCGCAACACCAGCATCGAGCAGATCATTACCAAGGCCAACGAGATCCTGCACCCGTACACCCTGGATGTACGGAACGTGGCATGGCACAGCGTGTACGAGGTGGGCCACCGCCTCACGGACAGGTTCGACGACGTCCTGCCGGCGGAGCGCGGCACCCGCACCCCGCGCGTGTTCATCACCGGCGACGCCTGCCACACCCACAGCGCCAAGGCCGGGCAGGGGATGAACGTGTCCATGCAGGACGGGTTCAACATCGCGTGGAAGCTGGGGCACGTGCTGGAGGGCCGGAGCCCGGAAAGCCTGCTGGCCACCTACTCGGAGGAGCGGCAGGTGGTGGCCAAGAACCTGATCGACTTCGACAAGGAGTGGTCCACCATGATGGCCAAGAAGCCGGAGGAGTTCGAGCACCCCTCCGACCTCGAGGACTTCTATGTGCAGACCGCCGAGTTCCCCGCAGGTTTCATGACCCAGTACGCGCCGTCCCTGATTATCGGATCGGCGGACCACCAGGGCCTTGCCACCGGCTTCCCCGTGGGCAAGCGGTTCAAGTCCGCACCCGCCGTCCGCGTGGGTGACACCAACCCCATCCACCTGGGCCACCACGCCACGGCTGACGGCCGGTGGCGGATCTACGTCTTCGCGGACCAGGCCCTGCCCGGCACGGACTCCACCACGGACAAGCTTGCCGAATGGTTTGTTAACGCACCCGAATCTCCGCTGGCTGCCACGCCTGCCGGTGCCGACCCGGACGCGTGGTTCGACCTGAAGGTCATCTACCAGCAGCCGCACACCGCCGTCGACATCAACGCCGTTCCTGCCGTGTTCAAGCCGCAGGTGGGCCCGTTCAAGCTCACGGACTACGAAAAGGTGTATGCAACGGATCCCACTGCGGACATCTTCGAGCTGCGCGGCATCGACCGTGCCGGCGCCGTGGTGGTGGTCCGGCCGGACCAGTACGTGGCCAACGTCCTGCCGTTGACGGCAACGGCGGAGCTCGGTGCGTTCTTCGGGCCGCTGCTCAAGCCCCTCGCCAAGGCGGCACCCGCGCAGCCGCGTCAGGCGGTGGCTGCCGCCCGGTAGTCAGCCGTTCTGTACTCTGCCGCGGGGTACACGCCGAGGATCCGCACTTCGGTGGTGAAGAAGTCCAGTTCCTCGAGGGCCAGCCTCAGCGGCAGGTCCTCGGGGTGGCCTTCGACGTCGGCCATGAACATGGTGGCCGCAAACTCGTTGCCCACCATGTAGCTCTCCAGGCGGGTCATGTTCACGCCGTTCGTGGCGAACCCGCCCAGCGCTTTGTACAGGGCGGAGGGGACGTTGCGGACGCGGAAAACGAAGCTGGTGACCGCCGGCCCGGGAAGTTCGTCCCTGGCCGGCAGCGCTGTTTCCCGGGCCAGGACCACGAAGCGGGTGGTGTTGGAGGGGTCGTCCTCCACGCGTGAGGCCAGGACGTCAAGGCCATAGATCTGGGCGGCCAGCGGGGGAGCCAGGGAGAGCTTGCGGGGGTCGTTCCACTCGGCCACTTCCCGGGCCGATCCGGCGGTGTCGCCGGCGATGACCGGCTTCAGGCCATGTTCGCGGATCAGCTTCCGGCACTGGCCCAGGGCATGGATGTGGCTGTGCACCTCGGTGGCGCCCTCGATGGTGCTGCCCGGGATTCCCAGCAGCTCGAAGTGGATGGGCAGGAAGTACTCGCCCACGATCTGCAGGTTGGACTGCGGCAGCAGGATGTGGATGTCCGCCACCCGGCCGGCGATGGAGTTCTCGATGGGGATCATGGCCAGATCGGCTTCGCCGGTAGTGACCAGCTCAAAGGCATCCTCGAAGCTGGCGCACGGCACGCTTTCCATGTCCGGGAACATCTGCTGACACGCGATATTGGAGTTGGCGCCGGGCTCACCCTGGTACGCAATCTTGGAGGCCATGATCCGTATGGTTTCATGTCCCGCCCCCGCCCGCCCAACTGAGTAGCAGCAGATGCTGTTTTGGGCCCCGAAACCGACACCTGCTGCTACCTAGTTGGGGAGGCGCGGGTTAGGCGGGGGTGACGCGCAGCCAGAGGTACTGCCGGGGGAGGAGGGTGACGCCGTCGTCCAGCTGCAGGGTGGCTTCGGAGAGAAGGTCGACGGCGGCGGCAGCGAAACCGGCGAAGGTTTCCGCAGGGAGGGTCTGGGCTGAGTCGCCGAAGTTGGCGAGGGCAAGGACAGTGCCGGCGCCTTCGATATCGCCCGGGCGCTGGTAGGCGAGCACCGAGCGGTTGTTCGTGCGGAAATCCACCAGCGTGGTTCCGGCCAGTTCCGGGGTGCCGGCCCGGACCTCGATCATCCGTTTCAGTCCGGCGTAGACCGCGCCTTCCGGGGTGGTGGGATCGTCGCGGCGTGCGTACTGTTCGGCGGGGAAGTGCGGCCGGTGCACCCATCGGCTGTCCTCCTCGTGGCCAGGCTCGGACGCGTAGGAGTAGTCGTTGACCTGGCCCACTTCGTCGCCCAGGTACAGCAGCGGGATGCCGCCGGTGCTGAACGGCACCGAATGGGCCAGGAGGATCCGTTCCACCGCCTCAGCCGGGTCCACCTCCATGCCGCACAGGGACGCCGTCGTGCCTGAAATCCGGCAGTCACCCGTCTTGGGGTTGTCCTGGAAGGGGACGCCGCGGGCGAAGCTGCCGGGGAACCGGTTGACGTAGAAGGAGTTCAGGAAACGGCGGTGGTCAAAGCCGTTGATGCCCAGTTCTGCCGCGTCCTCATCGGCGAAGGTCCAGCCGATATCGTCATGGCTGCGGACGTAGTTCACCCAGGCCGTGCCGTCCGGGATGTTGTGCCGGCGTTCCAACGCCTGGGACAAGAGGGAAACGTCCCGGGTGGCCAGCGACTCCCAGATCAGGGCCATCTGCAGGGGATTGTAGGAAAGCTGGCACTCTGCGGGGTCGATGTACAGCGCCACCTCGTCCGGGTGCACGATGGCCTCGGACTTGAACAGCAGTGACGGTGCTGCCAGCCGGCAGACCGCGTTGAAGGCGCGGAGCAGCGTGTGGGCCTGGGGAAGGTTCTCGCAGGGGGTGCCCAGCTGCTTCCAGATGAAGGCCACCGCATCCATGCGCAGGATGTCCACGCCCTGGTTGGCCAGGAACAGCATCTCGGCCGCCATGGCCCGGAAGACCTCCGGATTGGAGTAGTTCAGGTCCCACTGGTAGGTGTGGAACGTGGCCCAGACCCACCGGCCGTCGTCCATCTGGATGAAGGATCCGGCGTGGTTCTCGGGGAAAATTTCGCGCACGTCCGCCTCGAAGGCGTCCGGCATGGTCCGGTCAGGGAAGATCCAGTAGTAATCGCTGTACTCCGGATCGCCCGCCGCAGCCTTCCGCGCCCACCCATGTTCGTCCGAGGTGTGGTTGAAGATGAAGTCCACCACCAGGCTGATCCCGTTGGCGCGCATTTCCGCCGCGAGGGAGCGCAGCTGCTCCATGGTGCCCAGTTTCGGGTTGACCTCCCGGTAGCTCGACACGGCGTAGCCGCCGTCCGAGTGCGGTTCGGGCGCCAGGAACAGCGGCATCAGGTGCAGGTAGGTGAGGCCCAGTTCCTTGAAGTAGGGAATGCGGCTGCGCACTCCTTCCAGGCTTTCGGCGTAGCGGTCCACGTAGCAGACGCCGCCCAGCATGCCGTTGGACTGGAACCAGTCCGGTGTCTCCTCGCGTTCGGCGTCCAGGGCCTTCAGCTCCGGGGAGCGCTCCTGCCACGACCGTGCACACTGGACCACCAGCGCGGACAGCTGCTCCAGCCAGTCCTGCCGGGCCCCGTAGAGCGAGTGGAACAGACTACGAAGCGTGGGGAAGTGCTCCTCAAGCCGCCGGTCAAAATCCGGATCCGCCTTGAGGCCGAGGTCCCGCTCCCGTGTCAGTGTTGCGAGCACTGCCTGGCGCGCCTCTTCGTCCTCATTAACGGTTTCCTGCATGCAACAGCCCCTTCCGCCCGCTGCCGGCCCATCCGGCGGCATCTGTACCGAAGTATCGCACGTCACTTTCGCCGCCCACGTCCACCGCCGAAGCGTAGGCCTGCAGGGCGGCGCCCACGACGCCTGCGGAGTTCTCCAAGCCGGCGGGAAGGACCGGGGTGCGCAGCGCGAGGGGCGGGATGTACTCATTGCTGCAGGCCGAAATTCCGCCGCCAATGATGATCAGGTCGGGCGAGAAGAGGAACTCCACGTGGGCCAGGTACCGTTGCAGCCTGCCGGCATACTCCGGCCAGCTGAGGCCTTCAGTTTCGCGGACCACGGCCGATGCCCGGGATTCTGCCTTGCGGCCGCCCACCTCCAGATGGCCCAGCTCGACGTTGGGCACCAGCCTGCCGTCGACGATGAGCGCCGATCCGATGCCTGTCCCCAGGGTCAGGACCAGGACAACGCCGTGGTTACGCCTGCCCGCGCCGTAACGGACCTCTGCCATGCCGGCGGCATCAGCGTCGTTCACCACGCAAACAGGCCGGCCAAGCCGTGACCGAAGGTAGGACTGGACATCGAGCCCGATCCAGCCTTCATCCATGTTCGCTGCGGACCTGGCAACTCCGCGCTGGATTATCGAGGGAACAGCGATGCCGACAGGGCCGTCCCCGTGCCCCGGGCTTTCGTCTTCGAGCTCGTGGACGAGCTGGTCCAGTGTTTCTGCCACCTCGTCAACCCTGCCGCCGGCAGGTGTCCTCAGGCGGTGGACCCTGCCGACAGGGGTGCCATTGCCCAGGTTGACGATGGCCCCTTTGATCCATGTTCCGCCGATGTCGATTCCGATCAGGCAATCCGGTCCGGCCGAGGGTTCGGCGATGGCGGGGATGGCTGGTTCCTTCGGTTCCGTGAATGCCTGTCCCGGTGCCGGACTCACTTGACTGCGCCCTGGGTGAGGCCGGACATCACCCAGCGCTGGGTAAACAGGTAGACGATGATGGCCGGGGCCATGGCCATCAGATAAGAGGCGAAGGCAACGTTGTAGCTGTTGCTGAACTGCGTCTGGAAGATCTTTTGCAGCACCGGGATGGTCTGCAGTTCCGGGTCGGAAATGATGAGTGAGGGCATCATGAAGTCGTTCCATGAGGCGATGAAGGCGAAGATGCCCACAGTTGCGCTCATGGGTCCGATCAGGGGGAAGATGAGCTTCCAAAACACCTGCCAGGTTCCGGCGCCGTCCATTCGCATGCTTTCCTCCAACTCCAAAGGGATCGAGCGCAGGAAAGCAGTGAACAGCATGGTGTTGAATGCCAGGGCAAAAACGATGTGCAGGATGGCCACGCCCAGTGGGTTATCGAGGCCGACGAGGCCGGTGAGCTGGATCTGCGGCAGCGCCACCACCGGGAACGGGATGAACATCGCCGCCAGCAGGTAGAAGAAGGACCAGCGGAAGAGCCGCCGGTCCCAGTTGCGGACGATGGCGTAGGCCGCCAGGGCCGAAACGATGATTTCGCCGGCAACGGCGATTACTGACACGAACACGGAAATCCCGAAGCCGCGGGGGAAGTTCGTGAGCGTCCACGCCTGCGCAAAGCTGTCGAAGGTCAGCGGGCTTGGCAGTGAGAAGGCGTTGCCGTCCACGGCTTGGCCAGTGGTTTTGAATGCCATGCTGATGGTGACATACAGCGGGACGAGCACACTGAGCGTGCAAACGATGAGGATGATGGTGGCGGGCCACTGGGTACGTTCCGGGCCGGCAGGGACCTGCTGTCCCTTCCCGGCCGTTACCGATGTTGCCGGAATGGTGCTGGGTGCGCTGCTCATGCTGCGATCCCTCCTTTGCCACGGGTGAAGCGAAGCTGGATGAGTGCGATGACGATGCTGATGAGGAAAAAGATCACGGCATTGGCCATCTGGTAGGCATAGTCGCCGCCTTCGAAGCCGCGGAAGATCGACATGGCGACGCTTCGAGTGGCGACGCCTGGACCGCCGTCGGTAAGGCCGATGATGATGTCGTAGGCGTTGAGGTAGTTCTTGAAGCCGAGGACCGTATTGATCACGGCATATCCGGCAATGAGCGGCAGGGTGATGTGCCGCAGGTTCTGCCAGGGCGATGCCCCGTCGATGGAACTCGCCTCGTAAACCTCGGGAGGGACCGTGAGGAGCCCCGCGATGTAGATCAGCATGGCACTCGGAATGGACTGCCAGGCCGTGACGAAGACGATCGCAAGCCATGCGAGGTTGGGGTTGGCCAGGAGGCTGGTGGCCAGCGGCTCTATGCCGGTGCTTTGGCCGAACAGGGGCAGCGAGTTCGAGAAGAGGTACTGGAAAACGAAGGCGATGACGATGCCTGAGATCACCATCGGGATGACGAATACAGTGCGAAGCGCAGCGCGGAACCGTACGCGGGACGTGAGGCCCAGGGCCAGGAGGAAGGCCACGGCGTTCACGACGGTGACCGTGACGAGCGAAAAGGTGAGTGTGAAGCCGTAAGCGCCCAGGACGCCTTCATCGCGGAACACCGCGATGAAGTTCCGGACGCCGATGAACTCGAAGTCACCGAAGCCCACGGAGTTCGTGAAGCTGTAGATGAACCCGAGCACGGCAGGCAGCGTGACGGCGAGCGTGAAGATCACCAGGGAGGGCAACAGGAAGAGGTAGTAGAGCGGATCGACGCGGCTCCTGCCTGCCCTTGCCGCTGTGGTTGCCGGTGGTGGCGTCACCTCCGCCCTGATGGAAGGTCTCGTCATTGATGACATGGATGGTCCTCGTTTCATGCTGTGAATCGAAAAGTTTGCTTATGCCCGGAACGCCAGGCGCGCCCAGTCGGCGTCCATCCTGCGCAGCGTGCCCTCGGCGTCGGCGCCGCCAATGATCGACTGGATGTAGTTCGCAGCCGGGATGGAGTTCGGAATGAACTGCGAGGCACCCATGTAGAAGCGGCCTTCGTCGTAGTACTTCTGCATCTCAACGATGCGGGGGTCGGTTACCGGCGGTGCATCTTTGGTGGTGCCGAAACCCAGGAATTTGGCGTTGTAAGGGTTCTGGATCTCCGGCTGCATGAGGTATTGAAGAAAGTCGCGGGCTCCCTGCTGCCCGTTGGCCACCTCAGGTACCCAGAGCGAGAGGTCGATGTTGACCCGGACCTTCAGATCGGCGGGGTCACCGGTCATGGGCAGCGGGAAGGTTCCGAGATCCAGGTCCTTGCCGGCCTTCTCGATCTCCCCGAAGGCCCACGGTCCCTGGAAGTACATGGCGGCCTGGCCCTGCGCCATGGCGGTATTGCCGTCTCCGTAACCGCGGCTCGCGGCATCGGGATTGACGTACTTGGTCAGCTCGACCATGCGCTTCACCGGCTCAAGCAGCGTCTTCTGGAACGACACTTCCGAATCCGGTCCCACATTCGCGCCAGCGGCGTGCATTGACTTATAGAAGTCACGCACGTTGATCATTCCGCCCACTGTGTAGTCGAACAAACCCTGCGCCACGGTCCAGGGATCACGGAAAGTGCCGTAGATCGGCGTGATGCCGGCTGCCTTGAGCCGCTCGCATACCTCGATCAGTTCATCCCAGGTTCCAGGGACGGCCAGCCCATTCTCTTCGAAGATGCGGCGGTTGTAGATCACGGAGGCCGCCATGACCGAATAGGGGATCACACTCGTGCGGCCCGGATAGCTTGGGTACCAGTTGGTGAGGTCGAGGACGTCCTCCCGGATCGAAGCCGCTGCCGGGAGGTCGGAAAGATCAGAGAGCGCCCCGCGCTCCATGAACCGGGCCATCTCCAGGTTGTAGTTGAGGCATCCGAGATCCGGGGGACTGCTGCGGACGAAGCTGGCAGAGAGATTCGTGGCCATGTCGTGCAGGACGCGGACCCGGTCCTGGGAGGCGGTGAACTTCACGGCCAGATCCCGGAAGTACGGAACTGCCTCCGGCTTTGACTGGTGGAACGTGATGGTCGGTGCAGTTCCGGCCGGGGCGCAGCCGGCCAGTCCGAAAGCGGTGAGAGCACCTCCGGCAGCAGTAAGGAAAGTACGCCGGGAGAGTCGTCTCCCGGCGGGCGGCAAAGGTGGCAACATCGGCTCCTCATGGGCTCTCGGCGAATTTATATGGATCTTATATTTAGGTCCTAAATGAGGATGGGGGACGAAGGGTCTATCGTCAAGGGGTGGACGGAATTACGGCGAGCTCGACCCAACTGTTACGCCAGATCAACTCGGAGGCGCTGTTGCGCTTTGCCCTGCAGGAACAGGTGTTCACGGCGGCGGCGGCCATGGCGGCAACCGGGCTGACGCGTGCCACAGTGCTTGGGGTTTGTGACGGCCTGGTTGACGCCGGCTGGCTGGAGGAATTCAACGACGGGAGCGCGGACGCCGGCAGGCTCAAGGGCAGGCCTGCGCGGCGGTACCAGTTGCGCGAAGCTGCCGGTGTGGTGGTGGGCCTGGACGCCGGGGAGGGCTACTACACAGCCATCGTTGCCGACTTGCGCGGACGCGAGCTGGGCAAGCGCCGCCAGGGCATTGATTCGCACATGCTGGGACGCTCGGGCCGGGTCGCGAGCGCACGGGAACTGATCCGCCTGACGCTTGAGGATGTTTCACGCACCCCGGATGATGTCCTGCTGACGGCCGTCGGCGTGCCGGCTCCGATCGACGCGAACGGCCAGTCTCCAGAGGAGGGGGAATTCTGGCAGTTGATGAATTCCGGATTCGGCGGGCACCTTTGGGGCAAGGTCATCATCGAGAACGATGCCAATCTCGCCGCAGTCGCCGAGCAGGCAAACGAGCCGTCAGCCAACGTGGCCACATTGCTGTCGGGAGAGCGGTTTGGTGCCGGCCTGATTGTCGATGGGCGCCTGCTGCGCGGCCGGCAGGGCGGTGCCGGCGAGATGCGGTTCCTGGATGCGCTCGGCAGCAAGTTCGTGCCTGATGAGGGAGGCTGGGACGGGTTCGGAGCGCTTGCGCGGAAGTGGGCGCGTGCGGGCGTCCATTCCTACGACGGCGCCACGACGCTGCGGCAAATACCAGAGGGGGACATCAATGCGGAGGATGTCTTCCAGGCTGCCCGCGGAGGAGACCCGTTTGCCCAGGAAATCATTGCCCGGCTCGGCGTGCGCCTGGCGCGGATCGCGGCAGTGCTTTCCAGTCTTCTCGATATTGAACGCGTCGTCATCGCCGGCGCGATCTCACGGGCCATCGAACCTGTCCTGGAGCATGCCCGCAGCCTGCTGCCCATGGACTCCGGTTTGCCGCTTCCAGAGCTCGTGGCAAGCACCCTCGGGGCGGAGGCTGTAGTCAAGGGTGCCATCGAGTCGGCATTGATTAGGATCAGGCGCGAGCCTTCGGCGTTCATCCCGCGTGCCGTCCCTTCCTGACCCCACGGCCCGGTTGGGGCCTACAGCACGCTGCGGATGGCCTGTTCGAAGCTGGTTACGTGCTCAAGGGCGAGCTTGCCCGCGCGCTCCGAATCGCCGTCGGCCACTGCTTCCAGCAGTTCCACGTGCTCGGCGATGTGCGCCGCCACGGACGGCACCTTTTCCAGCACCATGCACCAGATGCGGGTGGCCAGGTTGTCGTACCGGATCAGGACGTCCTCAAGGTGCGTGTTGGCGGCGGCCCGGTAGATCAGTCGGTGGACCTTGATGTCGTACCGCATGAGGTCATAGGGATCGTCCTCGTCGCCCATGTCCGCAATAGCCGCCGCGGTGTCCCTGATTTCCTTGCGGAGGGCAGGGGTGGCCAGCTTGGCGGCCCGGCGCGCGGCCAACGGTTCCAGCGACTCGCGCAGCTCCGACACGTCCGCAAGTTCAGTGATGTCGACGACGGTGGCGAACGTTCCGCGGCGGGGGTACGACACCACGAGGTGGTCGCCTTCCAGGCGCTTCAGCGCTTCACGGACCGGCGTGCGGCCGATCCCGAGTTCGGCGGCGAGCCTGCCGTCGTTGATCGCCTCGCCGGGCCGGATGTCGAGCATGATCAGCCGGTCCCGTAGGTGCCGGTAGGCCTGCTCGGCCAGCGAAAGCTCGCCTTCTCCGGCCAGCTGGTTTTCTGTCATTACGCTCATCCGGGCTCTCCCAAGGTAGCTATTGACTGCCACGTGATCTACAACATACTATTGCGTCAGTTCTAATATATCAGTTACAGATCAGTTATGGATCAGTAACTCCGAAGGGCCCAAAAGGAGAACAATGCAGGACGTACTGAACGCCTCGCTCGCCACTGTCGACGCCGACGTCGCCGCCGCTGTGGCACAGGAACTGCACCGCCAGCAGTCCACCCTGGAAATGATTGCCTCGGAGAACTTCGCTCCGTCCTCCGTGATGGAAGCCCAGGGCTCGGTGCTGACCAATAAGTACGCCGAGGGCTACCCGGGCAAGCGCTACTACGGCGGCTGCGAGCACGTCGATGTGATCGAGCAGCTCGCCATTGACCGCGTGAAGGCGCTGTTCGGCGCCGAGTTCGCCAACGTGCAGCCGCACTCCGGCGCGCAGGCCAACGCCGCCGCCATGTTCGCGCTGCTGAACCCGGGCGACACCATCCTCGGCCTCTCGCTGGCCCACGGCGGCCACCTCACCCACGGCATGAAGATCAACTTCTCCGGCAAGCTCTACAACGTGGTTCCGTACCACGTCCGCGAATCCGACCTCCGCGTGGACATGGCCGAGGTGGAAGCCCTGGCCCTGGAACACAAGCCCAAGCTGATCGTGGCCGGCTGGTCCGCCTACTCCCGCCAGCTGGACTTCGCCGAATTCCGCCGCATCGCCGACCTCGTGGGCGCCTACCTCATGGTGGACATGGCCCACTTCGCCGGCCTCGTCGCCGCGGGCCTGCACCCCAACCCCGTCCCGTACGCGGACGTGGTCACCACCACCACCCACAAGACCCTGGGCGGACCCCGCGGCGGCGTCATCCTGGCCAAGGAGGAATACGCCAAGAAGATCAACAGCGCAGTGTTCCCCGGCCAGCAGGGCGGTCCGCTGGAGCATGTCATCGCGGCCAAGGCTGTGGCCTTCAAGCTCGCCGCAGCCCCTGAATTCAAGGAACGCCAGGAACGCGTCCTGCAGGGCGCCAAGCTGCTGGCTGAGCGACTCCTCCAGGAAGACGTCCAGGCCGCCGGCATCTCCGTGGTGAACGGTGGCACCGACGTCCACCTGGTCCTGGTGGACCTTCGCCACTCCGAACTCGACGGCCAGCAGGGCGAGGATGCCCTCCACCGGATCGGCATCACCGTCAACCGCAACGCCGTACCGTTCGATCCCCGCCCGCCGATGGTCTCCTCCGGCCTTCGGATCGGCACTCCGGCCCTCGCCGCCCGCGGCTTCGGCGCCGCCGAGTTCACCGAGGTTGCAGACATTATCGCGACGGCGCTGATCGCCTCAGCCGGCACGGGCACCCTGCCCGGGGACACCGCCGTCGAACTCCGCAACCGCGTGACGGCCCTGGCCGGCCAGTTCCCCCTTTACCCGCACCTCTCCGCCGACGCCGGCCTGGCCGAAGCTGAAGCAGACCTGATTGGAGCAGCCCAGTGAGCGCAGATCTCCTCCCCGAGCACCCGGACTTCCTCTGGCGGAACCCGGAACCCAAGTCCTCTTATGACGCCGTGATCGTGGGCGGCGGCGGGCATGGCCTGGCCACCGCCTACTTCCTGGCCAAGAACCACGGAATGACCAACATCGCGGTTCTCGAAAAGGGCTGGCTGGCCGGTGGAAACATGGCCCGCAACACCACCATCATCCGCTCCAACTACCTCTGGGACGAGAGCGCGGCCATCTACGAGCACGCCCTCAAGCTCTGGGAGATCCTGCCGGAGGAACTCGAATACGACTTCCTGTTCAGCCAGCGCGGCGTGATGAACCTGGCCCACACCCTGGGCGACGTCCGCGAAAGCATCCGCCGCGTGGGCGCCAACAAGCTCAACGGCGTGGACGCGGAATGGCTGGACCCGCAGCAGGTCAAGGAACTGTGCCCCATCCTGAACATCCGCGACAACATCCGCTACCCCGTCATGGGCGCCACCTACCAGCCGCGCGCCGGCATCGCGAAGCACGACCACGTGGCCTGGGCCTTCGCCCGCAAGTGCGACGAAATGGGCGTGGACATCATCCAGAACTGCGAGGTGACCGGCTTCCTCAAGGACGGTGACCGCGTGGTGGGTGTCAAGACCAACCGCGGCACCATCAACACCGAAAAGGTGGGCCTCTGCGCCGCGGGCCACAGCTCAGTCCTGGCCGAGATGGCCGGCTTCCAGCTCCCCATCCAGTCCCACCCGCTGCAGGCCCTGGTGTCCGAACTGCATGAGCCCGTCCACCCCACGGTGGTCATGTCCAACCACGTCCACGTCTACGTCTCCCAGGCCCACAAGGGCGAACTGGTCATGGGCGCCGGCGTCGACTCCTACAACGGCTACGGCCAGCGCGGCTCCTTCCACGTGATCGAGCAGCAGATGGCGGCCGCCGTCGAGCTCTTCCCCATCTTCGCCCGGGCCCACGTGCTCCGGACCTGGGGCGGGATCGTGGACACCACCCTGGACGCCTCCCCGATCGTGGGCCTGACCCCGGTGGAGAACATGTTCGTGAACTGCGGCTGGGGAACCGGCGGGTTCAAGGGCACCCCTGCCGCCGGCCTGACCTTCGCGCACACCATCGCCACCGGCGCCCCGCACGCGCTGAACAAGCCGTTCTCGCTGGAGCGCTTCGAGACCGGCGCCCTGATCGACGAACACGGCGCCGCCGCCGTGGCCCACTAGCCGCCGCCACCAGAAAAGGACTAACGCATATGCTGCTGATCCCATGCCCCAACTGCGGCCCGCGGGACGAAACCGAATTCCACTACGGTGGCCAGGCCCACGTGCCGTACCCGGAGAACCCGAACGAGCTGAGCGACACCGAATGGTCCCGCTACCTCTTCTACCGCGAGAACCCCAAGGGCATCTTCGCCGAGCGCTGGGTCCACAGCACCGGCTGCCGCCAGTGGTTCAACATGCTCCGCGACACCGTGACCTATGACATCCAGGCCGTCTACCCGATGGGAGTGCCGCGGCCAGCCGCACCAGTTCCCGCGGCCGCCGACACCGGCACCGCAAGCACCGGCCCGGCGAGCACCACCCCCCTCAGCCCCCGCACCGCCCCGGAAGGAGCGACCAAGTGACTTCCCAGAACGCCCGCCTGGCAACCGGCGGCCGCATCGACCGCACCATCTCCTGGCGATTCACTCTCGACGGCGATGAGTTCACCGGCCACCCCGGTGACACCCTGGCCTCGGCCCTGCTGGCCAACGGCCGCATCGCCGCCGGCAACTCCCTCTACGAGGACCGGCCCCGCGGCATCATGTCCGCCGGCGTGGAGGAAGCCAACGCCCTGGTCCGCGTGGAGGCCCGGTTCCCCGGCCACGTGGCCGAATCCATGCTTCCCGCCACCACCGTCTCACTGGTGGACGGGCTGCAGGCCACCCTGCTCAACGGCCTGGGCAAGCTGGACCCGGAGGATGACCGCGCCGAGTACGACAAGAAATACGTCCACACCGACGTCCTGGTGATCGGCGGCGGCCCCGCCGGCCTTGCCGCGGCCCGCGAAGCCGTCCGCACCGGTGCCCGGGTCATGCTCCTGGACGACCAGCCCGAACTCGGCGGTTCCCTGCTCTCCGGCTCCACCGTTCCCGGCCTGGCCGAGACCATCGAGGGCAAGCCGGCCCTGGAGTGGGTGGCTGACGTTGAAGCGGAACTCGTGTCCGGCGCGGAATCAACCGTCCTGAACCGCACCACCGCCTTCGGCGCCTACGACGCCAACTACGTCATCGCCGTCCAGAACCGCACCGACCACCTCACCACCCCCGCCGCCCCCGGCGTGTCCCGCCAGCGGATTTGGCACATCCGTGCCAACCAGGTGGTCCTGGCCCCCGGCGCCCACGAACGTCCCCTGGTGTTCGAGAACAACGACCGCCCCGGGATCATGCTGGCCTCGGCCGTCCGCACGTACCTCAACCGCTACGCAGTGGCCGCCGGAAAGCGCGTGGTCATCAGCACCACCAACGACAGCGCCTACGCCGTGGCAGCTGACCTCGCTGCCGCAGGCGTCAAGGTTGCCGCCGTGGTGGACGCCCGTCCTGCGCTGACCACCGCGGCAACTGCCGCCGTCGAATCCGGGATCCGGGTGCTGATCGGCAGCGCCGTGGCCAACACCTCCGCCGATGCCGCAGGCCGGCTGGACGGTGTCACCGTCCGCAGCATTAACGACGACGGCGAAATCACCTCGGGCGTCGAGCAGATCGGCTGCGACCTGCTGGCTGTGTCCGGCGGCTGGAGCCCGCTGGTCCACCTGCACTCCCAGCGGCAGGGCAAGCTGCGCTGGGACGACGAACTGGCGGCCTTCGTGCCCAGCACCGAAGTTCCCAACCAGCAGACCATCGGCTCCGGCCGCGGCTCCTTCGCCACCGCCGACTGCCTTGCCGAGGGAATCTCCGCCGGCGCAAAAGCCGCCATCGCCGCGGGCTTCGCGTCCGCCGTCGAGCCTTCCCCGCTCGCCGCACCGAAGGCAGCCGCCCCCACCCGCCAGCTGTGGCTGGTGCCGGGGGAGAACGGTACCCCGGAGGACTGGCACCACCACTTCGTGGACTTCCAGCGCGACCAGTCCGTGGCCGACGTGCTGCGTTCCACCGGGGCCGGCATGCGCTCCGTGGAGCACATCAAGCGGTACACCTCCATCAGCACCGCCAACGACCAGGGCAAGACCTCCGGCGTCAACGCGATCGGCGTCATTGCGGCCGCACTCCGCACGGCCGGCGAGGCGTCCCGCGGCATCGGGGACATCGGCACCACCACCTACCGTGCACCGTTCACCCCGGTGGCCTTCGCGGCGCTGGCCGGACGCCAGCGCGGGGAGCTGTTCGACCCCGCCCGCATCACCTCGATCCATCCCTGGCACGTGGCCAAGGGCGCCCTGTTCGAGGACGTTGGACAGTGGAAGCGCCCCTGGTTCTACCCGCAGGACGGGGAGGACATGGACGCTGCCGTGCTGCGCGAATGCGCCGCCGTCCGCGAGTCCGTGGGTTTCATGGACGCCACCACTCTCGGCAAGATCGAGATCCGCGGAAAGGACGCGGGGGAGTTCCTGAACCGGGTCTACACCAACGCGTTCAAGAAGCTCGCCCCGGGTTCGGCGCGCTACGGCGTCATGTGCACGCCGGACGGGATGATTTTCGACGACGGCGTGACCCTCCGCGTGGACGACGACACCTACTTCATGACCACCACCACCGGCGGTGCCGCGAAGGTCCTGGACTGGCTGGAGGAATGGCTCCAGACCGAGTGGCCGGAGCTGGACGTGCAGTGCACCTCGGTGACGGAGCAGTGGAGCACCATTGCCGTCGTCGGGCCCAAGTCCCGCGAGGTCATCGCCAAGGTTGCCCCGGAACTGGCAGCCAACGGCGGGCTGGATGCGGAGGCGTTCCCGTTCATGACCTTCCGCGAAACCACCTTGGCCTCCGGCGTCCGCGCCCGGATTTGCCGGATCTCGTTCTCCGGTGAGCTGGCCTACGAAATCAACATCCCGGCCTGGTACGGACTGAACACCTGGGAAGCCGTGGCTGCCGCCGGCGCCGAATTCAACATCACCCCCTACGGCACGGAAACCATGCACGTGCTCCGCGCCGAAAAGGGCTACCCGATCGTCGGGCAGGACACGGACGGCACCGTCACCCCGCAGGACGCGGGCATGGAGTGGATCGTCTCCAAGGCCAAGGACTTCATCGGCAAGCGCTCCTACGCCCGCGCCGACGCCCAGCGCGAGGACCGCAAGCACCTGGTCAGCGTCCTGCCCGTCGACGGCACGCTCCGGCTCCCCGAAGGCACCCAGCTGGTGGAAAAGGGCCGCTCCACGAACCCCGCCTACGGGCCGGTGCCGATGGAAGGCTTCGTCACCTCCAGCTACCACAGTGCAGCCCTGGGCAGGTCCTTCGGCCTGGCCCTGATCAAGAACGGCCGCAACCGCATCGGCGAAACCCTGGTGGCCGCCGCCGGCGACCAGCTGGTTGACGTGGTTGTTGCAGAAACAGTGCTTTTTGACCCTGAAGGGACCCGTAAAGATGGCTGAAACAGCAGCATCCCCCACCGCCGCAAAGACCGCCGCAGACAAGAACCTCGAAGCCCGAGTCAGCCCTGCCAAACAGCTCGCCGAAGCGTTCGCAGCCGGCTCCCTTGCCGGCACCGTTGAGCTTTCCGAGCTGCCCTTCCTCACCATGGTGGGGCTCCGGGCCACGGCTGGATCGGACACTGCTAACCGCCTCGCCGCGGTCACCGGCGGCCTTCCCGCCTCATCCGGTGCCGTGGCCGGCAACGGTGACACCTCCGTCCTCTGGCTGGGGCCGGGCGAATTCCTGGTGGTGGCACCCACCGAGGCGCACGAGTCCCTGGGCGGCGGCCTGATCCCCGCACTCCGGGACGCCCTGGGCGGCGACGCGGGCCAGGTGGTGGACCTTTCCGCCAACCGGACCACGTTCGAACTGAGCGGCCCCCGGGCCCGCGGCGTCCTGGAAAAAGGCTGCTCGCTGGACCTGCACCCCAGGGTGTTCAAGGCCGGCACCGCCTTCTCCACCGAGATCGCCAACATCCCCGCCATCCTGTGGAAGACCGGTGAGGATTCCTTCCGGATCTTCCCCCGGGCATCCTTCGCCGAGTTCCTGGGCCGGTGGCTGCTGGACGCCATGCGGGAGTACGCCTCACCCGAGGTCCCCTGATGGCGCTGAGCGTCCTGGACCTGTTTTCCGTCGGCATCGGGCCCTCATCGTCACACACGGTGGGCCCGATGCGGGCGGCAAAGCTCTTCGCGGACGGGCTGAAAGGCGACGGGCAGCTGGCCTCCACGGTGCGCGTCCAGTCGGAACTTTTCGGTTCCCTGGGCGCCACCGGACGCGGCCACGGCTCGGACAAGGCAGTGGTCCTGGGGCTGCAGGGCCTGGAACCCGAAACGGTGAACACCTTCACCGCGGACGACCAGGTGGCGGCCGCCGCGCTGAACGCCGAGCTGCATATCGCCGGCTCCCACCGGGTGGATTTCAACTGGGAAGAGGACGTGGTGCTCCACCGGCGCAAGTCCCTCCCCGCGCACCCCAACGGCATGACCTTCCGCGCGCTTGACCACACCGGAGCCGTAGTGAGCGAACGGAGCTTCTATTCCATTGGGGGCGGCTTCGTGGTGGACGGGGACGCGGCGGGCGCTGACAAGGTGGTGCCGGACGACACTGTCCTGCCCTACCCGTTCTCCACCGCCGACGAGCTGCTGCAGATCTGCGGCCGGGAGGGCATGTCCATCTCCGACGTCATGCTGGCCAACGAGCTCACCTGGCACAGCGAAGCGGAACTGCGGGAGAAACTGCTGGGCCTGTGGGCGGTCATGCGCGAATGCGTGGAGAACGGCTGCAACGCCGAAGGCATCCTCCCGGGCGGCCTGAACGTCACCCGACGGGCGCCGTCACTGTTCCGCACCCTGACGGCCTCGGCGGCAAGCGCCGAAGCCGCGGCAGCAGCGCCGTCGCCCGTCCAGGCTCCAGCGGACCCGCTGCTGGCGATGGAATGGGTCAACCTGTTCGCGCTCGCCGTGAACGAGGAAAACGCCGCGGGCGGCCGGATCGTCACCGCGCCCACCAACGGGGCGGCCGGGATCGTGCCGGCCGTGCTGCACTACTACATCAAGTTTGTTCCGGGAGCGGACGACGACGGCGTGGTCCGCTTCCTGCTGGCGGCGGCCGCCGTCGGAATCCTCTTCAAAACGAACGCCTCCATCTCCGGCGCCGAAGTGGGCTGCCAGGGTGAGGTGGGCTCCGCCTGTTCCATGGCGGCGGCCGGGCTCTGCGAAGTGCTCGGCGGAACGCCCGCGCAGGTGGAGAACGCCGCGGAGGTGGGGATCGAGCACAACCTGGGCTTGACCTGCGATCCCGTGGGCGGCCTGGTGCAGATCCCGTGCATCGAACGGAACGCGATCGCCAGCGTGAAGGCGATCAACGCGGCCCGGCTGGCCCTGCACGGGGACGGCAGCCACAAGGTCTCGCTGGACAAGGCCATCAAGACCATGCGCGACACCGGAGCCGACATGAAAACCAAGTACAAGGAAACCTCCCGAGGAGGCCTCGCCGTGAATGTAATCGAGTGCTGAGCCATGACTGTTACTGAAACCCATCTCCCCGCAACCAAAGCGCCCACCACCGTGGAGCACGTCCTGACCCTTGACTGCCCGGAAGGGCCCGGCATCGTGCACGCCGTCTCCGGCTTCCTGTTGGAACACGGCTGCGACATCATCGACAACAAGCAGTTCGGCGAGCGCTCCGAGGGCCACTTCTTCATGCGCGTGCACTTCGTCTCCGAGGGGGACGAATCCACGCTGGAGCTCCTGCGGTCCTCGTTTGCCCCCGTTGCCGGGAAGTTCGGCATGCGGTGGCAGCTGGAACGCCAGGGCTCCAAGCGCAAGGTGCTGATCATGGTGTCCAAATTCGGGCACTGCCTCAACGACCTGCTGTTCCGGGCCCGGATCGGCGAACTGCCCATTGACGTGGTGGCGGTGGTGTCCAATCACCGGGACCACCAGGCCCTGGTGGAGTGGCACGGGATTCCGTTCCACCACATTCCGGTCACGGCCGGCACCAAGCCCGAGGCCGAGGCGAAACTTCTGGAACTGGTGGACGGGCTGGACGTGGAACTGGTGGTGCTGGCCCGCTACATGCAGGTACTCAGCGACGACCTGACCCGGCAGCTGGACGGACGGGCCATCAACATCCACCACTCGTTCCTGCCCAGCTTCAAGGGTGCCAAGCCCTACCACCAGGCCTACGCGCGCGGTGTCAAGACCGTGGGCGCCACGGCACACTACGTCAACGCAGAGCTGGACGAGGGGCCGATCATCGCCCAGCAGGTGGTGGAGGTGGACCACACGTACGGGCCGGAGGACCTGGTGGCCGCCGGCCGCGACACCGAATGCAAAGCCCTCTCCAACGCCGTCAAGTGGCACTGCGAGGGCCGGGTCATCCTGCAGGGCAACCGTACCGTGGTGCTTCGGTAAGCGGATCCAACTAAATACTGCCAGCGCGGCTGGCTGCCCCGTCCGGGGCGGCCGGCCGCGCTTTGTTGTGCCCGCCCAATGGGTGGCGCTAGGTTCCGCGCCGGAGGAGCACCACCTGGTGCACCTCCTCAAGGGCTGCAGCAATCTCGTCCCGTCCCACACCCGCCAGGTACTGCAGCACAAGTCCATCCAGGGCGGCGAAGAGCGAGCGGGCAACCACACGCACCTCGCCCTGGACGCCAAAAGCCTGGAGCCCCTCGGTCAAGGCGTCGACGTAGCTCTCGTACAGCTGGGCCACGGGTCCGGCCAGTTCGGGCCGCCGCCGTGCTTCCAGGATCATCTCGTATTGGAACGCCTGCAGCCCCGGATCTTCAAGCAGGAGTTCCAACAGCGCCTCGGTGAATGAGCCTTCCTGCTCCGCCGCTTCGCGCAGCCGGGACGCGGCGATGGACTGCTCGGAAGCCCACTGCAGTGCCGCGGCAATCAGTGCATCCCTGGACCCGAAATGATGAGCCACCAGGCTGTTGTTCACGCCCGCTGCCTCGGCGACGGCACGGTACGTCATTCCGCGCAGGCCCTTCTGCGCCACCACGTCCACGACGGCCCGGAGCAATGCTTCGCGGCCTGTGCCGTATTTGGAGGGGGAAGCACTGCGGGTGGCGGAAGGCGTCATGACGACGATTCTAGCCAGCGTCAACAGAACCAGCGCCGCCTCTTGACTTAAAACTAAGCAATTGCTTAGATTGCTTCCACGCCGTGATGCCAGTCACAGCATCAGCGTCGCTAACACTGATTTCCGGCAGCCGCCGGCCCTTCCCCCTGGAGCAAACCATGGCAACAACTCCCGCCTTCACTACGTCGTCGTTCCTCGACCCCGGCAAGAACGAGCCCTTCGAGCTGGGCCAGGTCCAATGGATCCGCCGCTTTGGCGAGGGCGGCCGGCCGGCCCTCGCCTGCGGTTACTGGCACGTCGATCCCACGGAGGCCCCCGAGCCCTTCGACCTGGTCATCGAAGCCGACGAAACCATCCACATCATCGACGGCCACCTCCGCATCGAGGTGGAAGGCGGCGACGTGTATGAACTCACGGCCGGGGGCGCGGCGTCCTTCAACAAAGGCGCCCGCACCCGTTGGGCCGTGCTGGCACCCACCGTCGAATTTTTCGTCTACAGCTAAGTGCGGCCCATGGATCAGGAACACAGCACGTCAACGAACACCACCCTGGACGTCGTGGTGGTGGGTGCTGGATTTGCCGGCCTCACCGCTGCCCGGGAGCTCACCGGGCAGGGGTTGAAGGCGCACATTGTGGAAGCCCGGGACCGCATCGGCGGCAGGACCTGGCTGGACCACCGGCTGGGCCGGGACCTGGAGATCGGCGGAACGTGGGTGCACTGGACCCAGCCGTACGTCTGGGCTGAGCTGAAGCGGTATGGCATCGGCACTGTAGCAAGCCCGGAGCCGCAGTGTGCCTTTTGGTGGGCCGACGGCGGCCGCCGGGAAGGTGCCCCCGGCGAGCTTCTGGACCTGATTGGCAGCTACAACAGCGAGTTGGTCAAGGAGTCACGCCGCTACTTCCCCCAACCCTTCACCCCCTTGGCTAACGATGACTTCAAAGGCATCGACCACGTATCCGTCCAGGACCGCATCCGGGAGCAGTTCCCCGCCGGTGCCGCACGGGACATCCTCGAGTCCTTCTGGGCCCTGAACTTCAACGGGCCCCTGGACGACGCCGCACTGACCCAGGCCCTGCGCTGGGTGGCCCTGACCAACGGTGACTGGGCGGTCAACTTTGAAGCCTGCGCCACGTACAAGATCCAGGGCGGCACCGCGGCACTGGCCGAGGCCATCCTCCGGGACGCGCGGACCGCCGTCGACTTCGGTTTCGTGGTGTCACGGATCAGCGACGACGGCGGCACGGTCACCGTCCGCAGCGCTGACGGCCGGACTATTACCGCCAGGACTGCAATCGTCACCGTCCCGCTCCATGTCCTGGGCGCCGTCGACTTCGAGCCACCGCTGACCCCGGCCCAGGCAGAAGGAGCAAACGGCGGGCAGGTATCCAGGGGTGTTAAGGTGTGGATCCGGCTCCGGGGAGAACATGCACCCTTCGTAGCCTTGGGGAACGCGGACTGGCCGCTGAATTTCTTCCAAGCGGAATACGTGCTCGACGGCGACACGATCGTCGTTGGCTTCGGCCCGGACGCTTCGAAGATCGACGCCGCGGATGCCGCGGCAGTGCAGGCGCAGCTGGCAAGGCTGGTGCCCGACGCCGAGGTGCGGGACGTGGCCACACATGACTGGGTGGCCGATCCATTGGCGGGGGAAACATGGCCGATGCACCGGACAGGCTTCCTGGCCAACCACCTGGCAGCACTCCAGGCGGGGCACGGAAACGTGCTCTTTGCCGGTTCGGACATTGCCAATGGATGGGGCGGCTTCATTGACGGCGCCATCGAGAGCGGCATGGAAGCCGCATCGGCGGCGGCGTCGAATATTGCGGGCCGCACCGGCACTGCGCTGACACACAACAACTGATCGCTGGTGGACAAAGCGGCAGCGCGGGCCGCTGCCAAGCTGGATCCCACAGCAATTTTCCCGAGCTCATGACCGTTAAGAAGGATCCAATGAGTATTTCGAATTCCGAGACCCGGACCACTGACGCTCCGGCCAAGGAGCATTCCACGGCCCTCCGCGCCGGCAGCATCGGCGTGCTGGGCATCCTGTTCTTCGTCCTGTCCGCCCAGGCGCCCCTGACAGGGATCGTGGGCGCGGCACCGCTCGCGGCAGCGCTGGGCAACGGCGCCGGAGCCCCGGGCGCCTACCTGATTGTCGGCATCGTCATCGTGATCTTCGCCGTGGGCTTTGTGGCCATGAGCCGGAAGATCCAGGCCAACGGCGCCTTTTATGCCTATGTGACGGCAGCGTTCGGCAGGAGGACCGGCGCCGGCGCGGCGTGGCTGGCCCTGCTGGCCTACAGCACCGTCCAGGCCGCCATGTACGGCCTCTACGGTGCAGCCTTCTCCGGGCTCCTGGCTTCTGCCGGACTCGAGCTTCCCTGGTGGCTGCTGTCCCTGGCCACCATGGCCGGGGTCCAGGTGCTGGGCTCCCTCAACATCGAACTCGGCGCCCGCGTCCTGGCCGTCCTGGTGGGCCTCGAGGTGGCCATCCTCCTGATGTTCGGGTTCACCGTGCTGTTCCACGGCGGCGGCCCGGAGGGCATCAGCGTTGCCGCGTCCTTCTCCCCGGAAGCCATCGGCGCAGGAGCTCCCGGTGTTGCCATCATGTTCGCGGTGGCCTCCATGTTCGGGTTCGAATCGACGGCCATCTACTCCGCCGAAGCCAAGGATCCGCACCGTACCGTGGCCCGGGCAACCTACCTCTCCGTCGGCGTGATCTCGGTGTTCTTCGCCTTCATCTCCTGGATGCTGGTCAGCTACTACGGGCCCTCGCAGGTGATGGGTGCCGCCGGCGCCGCGCTGGAATCAGGGGACGCCACCTCCTTCGTCATGGGTCCGCTGGTGGAACTGTTCGGCCCCTGGGCCGGCATCGTGGCCGGGATCCTCCTGGTCACCTCGCTGCTCGCCGGGATCATCGCGTTTCACAACGGCATCAACCGCTACCTGCACTCCCTGGCGCTGCGCGGTTCCATGCCCGCCGTCCTCGCCCGGACCAACCGGCACCGGGCACCTGCGGTGGCTGCCTGGGTGCAGTCCGCCACCGCCGTCGTGCTGGTGGTGCCCTTCGCCATCCTGGCGCTGGATCCGGTGCTGACCCTGTTCTCCTGGTTCAGCGGCCTGGCCGTGGCGGCGCTGCTGGTGCTGTACATGCTGTGCTCGGCGGCCGTCGTCGCATTCTTCCGGCGGGAACGTGCGGGTGCGCTCCTCTGGCAAACCCGGGTGGCCCCCATCCTGGCTGTGATCCTGCTGGCCTGGGTCCTCTACCTGGTGGTCAGCAACTTCACGGCCCTCATTGGCGGCAGCGCGGAGACCGCCGTGGCCCTCCTGGTGGCAGTCCCCGTGGTCTTCCTGGCCGGCGTGCTGGTGGAGTCGGCAATCCAGCGCCGCCATCACGTTGCCACCCTGGGCCACGCGCTCACCTAGCAGGCAGGGTCCCTTGGGCACGGGCCCGGCTCGGAACATTGCCTCCGCGCCGGGCCAGTGTCCGTGCCGCCATGAACAGGGCGGCCAGGAATAGGGCGGCCAGGAACAGGGCGGCCAGCGCCGCCGCGGTGGGGGAATGGGGCCAGAGCCCGGCCAGGCCAAGAACGGCCGGAACCGTGGCCGACGCCTGGCTGGTCAGTACCAACGCCCAGCCCGTGAACGGTTCGAGCCGCGCTGCGCCGAGGGCCATGCCGGCAAACAACAGCGCCCACAGCACCGACCAGCACAGCCACAGAACCGCCAGCAGCGGGTCCGGGCCCAGCCAGGCGGCTGCCAGCAGCACCCCGCAGAAGGCCACCATCCCGCAGAACCAGCCCAGGCCGCGGCCACCGAGTGCCAGCAGCAGGTCCAGCCCTGAGTACAGGTACGTCACCCCGAACAGGAACATGCCCGCCGCCGTCAGGAGCGCCGCCGGGGCGTTCCCGGCTGTGGAGACATGGACGACGCCGAGCGCCAGCTGGGTGCCTCCGACCACCAGGCTGAACACAGCGGCGTCGCGGCGGGGAAGGTGCCCAAGGGTGGCGAGGCCGTTGACCAGCAGCGCGGCGCCGGAGAGGAGGAGGCAGGCGTACGGCATCAGGGCGTCCCGACTGTACGTACCGGCGGGGTTAATCTCACAAAGCGGAAAATAACTGTCACAATACGGAGATTAGTGCACGCGGTAGCAGCGGGCTAACGGCGCCCAGTCGCAATCGGATAGGTTGAAGTGTAAACCTAACGGGGGCGACGTTGCCTGCCTGGCGCCCGCTCCCACCCCGGCTCCACGGTGAGGAACGAATTTATGGATGCACGGCTGGAAGCCATTAGGGACACCGTCCTGGCGCGGAACCCCGGCGAAGTGGAATTCCACCAGGCGGTGGTTGAGGTCTTCGAAAGCCTCGGCCCCGTGCATGACCGCCACCCCGAATTCCTTGAAGCCGCCATCCTGGAGCGGCTCTGCGAGCCGGAGCGCCAGATCATCTTCCGGGTCCCATGGACCGACGACTCCGGCCGGGTGCGGATCAACCGCGGCTTCCGGGTGGAGTTCAACTCCGCCCTGGGGCCCTACAAGGGCGGCCTCCGCTTCCACCCGTCCGTGTACCTGGGCATCGTCAAGTTCCTCGGTTTCGAGCAGATCTTCAAGAATGCCCTGACCGGCATGCCCATCGGCGGCGGCAAGGGCGGTGCGGACTTCGATCCCCGCGGGCGCAGTGACGCGGAGGTCATGCGGTTCTGCCAGTCCTTCATGACCGAGCTTTACCGCCACATCGGTGAATACACCGACGTCCCCGCCGGCGACATCGGCGTGGGCGGACGCGAGATCGGCTACCTCTTTGGCCAGTACAAGCGGATCACCAACCGATACGAATCCGGGGTCCTCACAGGCAAGGGCATCTCCTGGGGCGGGTCCCTGGTGCGGCCCGAAGCGACAGGATTCGGCACCGTGATCTTCACCGAGCAGATGCTGCGGACCCGGGGGACGTCTTTTGACGGCCAGCGCGTGGTGGTGTCCGGCTCCGGGAATGTGGCCATCAACGCCATCGCCAAGGCGCAGGCACTCGGCGCCACCGTGGTGGCTTGCTCGGATTCCTCCGGCTACGTCGTGGACGAGGCGGGCATCGACGTTGCCCTGCTCCGCGAGGTGAAAGAGGTGCAGCGGGCGCGCTTGAAGGACTACGCCGAACGGCGGGGCGGCGTTGCGTACGTGGACGGCGGCTCGGTCTGGGACGTGGATGCTTCCGTGGCCCTGCCGTGTGCCACGCAGAATGAGCTCGACGGCGGTGCTGCCGCCCGGCTGGTCCGCGGCGGCCTGGTGGCCGTCGGTGAAGGTGCCAACATGCCCTGCACGCGCGACGCCGTCTCGGTGTTCCAGCAAGCGGGGGTGCTGTTCGGGCCCGGCAAGGCGGCGAACGCGGGAGGGGTGGCCACCTCGGCCTTGGAGATGCAGCAAAACGCCAGCCGGGACTCCTGGACCTTCGAACACACCGAGGCGCGGCTGACGGACATCATGGTGGGCATCCACCACCGGTGCGCGGCAACAGCCGAGGAATACGGCGAGCCGGGCAACTATGTGCTCGGCGCCAACATCGGCGGTTTCGTCAAGGTGGCAGATGCCATGCTGGCGCAGGGCCTGATTTAGCCCGCGCGGCGCCACTGGGTGGGGGAGACGCCAAAAGCGTCGCGGAACGTCCGGCTGAAGTGGGCGGCGTCCAGGAATCCCCAGGCGGCGGCCACGGCCCCTACGGACTTTCCGGCATGCAGCGGATCGCGCAGGTCGCGGCGGGCACCGTCCAGTCGCTGGCTCCGGATGAAGCCGGCAACGGTGCTGCCTGACTCGTGGAAGACGTTGTGCAGGTGCCGCGTGGAGATGAAATGGGCGGCGGCGATGCCTGCCGGCGACAGCAGCGGATCGGACAGGTTGGCCTCGATATACTCGCGGATCGATACAGCCAGGAGTGCCTGTGGCTTCATCCTGTCCGGCGAAATGTCCATTTCCGCATGCAGCATGGTGGATACCAGGTCCAGTGCGTTGGTGGCGAGCCTGGATCCGCTGGGGCCGTTCAGGACATCCAGGTTTGCCGACAGCTCCCGGATGAACTGGCCCACAATCCCGCTGAGGCCCCCGCTGCCCATCCGCACCGCGGCAAGCTGGCCCACATAATCCGCAGGCAGCGACAGGGCGTCGCAGGGGAACATGAGCACCATGATCCGGGTCTGGTCCTCAAACGCCAGGGTGTAAGGCCGGTTGGTGTCGTAGATGGCCAGGTCCCCGGGCTGGAGCACGGCTTCCCTGTTGTCCTGGACCAGCAGGCCGGTTCCTTCCAGCTGCAGGTTCAGCTTGAAGTAGCGCTCGTGGGCCTGGGCGATCAAGGCCGGCGTGCGGTGCACCTCATGCGAAGTGGCGGTGACTTCGACGATGGACATCCGGTCCAGCACGCGCGAACGCATCCGTCCCTGGAAGCCCTCCACGTCATTGGTCCGTGCCGTGAGGGGCACGAAGGATTCGGCCACCAGGTGCTTCCAGTGGTCGAAGGAACCGGCCACCCTGGAGGTGAGGTCCTGGGGTGCCTGCCGGGACGATGCCCGGGTTGGAGCTGTTGCTGGCATGGATTTTCCTCGTAACGGAATGCAACTCGACGATCCCCCCGATGTGTCATGGGACACAGTGAGTTCAGGTTAGTCCCCCGACCGTCTTTTTTCAACGGTTGTCGAAAATAAGAAGTCCTCTCTTCCAGCAAAGCCCAAGACGGGCGTGCCATGATCTGGCCATGAATCCCATGCAGGCCGTCCCCTCGGGCCCCGGCCGGAACTTCGATTCCCCCGCGCACCAATCACGGCTCCGCCTGCTGGTGATGGCCGGCGTCGGCCTGGCTGCCGCCCTGCTGGTGGGGTTTCCTGGGCAACTGGGCCTACGCGCCGGCACTTGGCTGGGCCGCGGCGTCGGTTACGTACCTGCTGTGGGTCTGGCTCGTCATTGGGCGTCTCGGCCCCGCGGCTACCGCTGCGCACGCATTGCGGGAGGATCCGGGCCGGGTCTCTTCGGACGCGCTGGTCCTCACGGCCACGGTGGCCAGTTTTGCGGGCGTGGGGCTGATCCTGGCGGATGCTTCCAATGCCCAGGGCTACAGCAAGGACGCAACCGTGGCCATGGCCCTGGGCAGCATTGCCCTGTCCTGGTTCCTGGTCCACACCCTGTTCACCCTGAGGTATGCCGCCATTTACTACCGGAATGGGGCCGGCATCGACTTCAACGAGGAGAGCCCTCCCAGGTACGCGGATTTTGCCTACCTGGCCTTTACCGTGGGGATGACCTTCCAGGTATCCGACACCAACCTCAAGACCAACGCCATCCGTGCCACCGTGCTGCGGCAGGCCCTGCTGTCCTACCTTCTTGGCGCGATCGTGCTGGCCACCACCATCAACCTCGTGTCAGGGCTTATCCACTAGCCGCGCGGCTCCTCACCCAGGACATAGTCTGGGGCCATGACGGACATCAGAAGCAACTGGCACCGGCGGCACCAGGAAGGCCTCACTCCCGGTGAGAGGGCCGCGGACACCCTCCGGAACGGGATGGGCAGCTGGCCCTTCGTGGGCATCTTCCTGGCGTTCATGGCAGCGTGGGCTGCGCTGAACAGCTACGTCCTCGCCGCCAGTGCGTGGGATCCCTATCCCTACATCCTCCTGAACCTTTTCCTGTCCATGCTGGCCGGGCTGCAGGGGGCTATCCTGTTGATCGCGGCCAAGCGCCAGGACGCCATCGCCTCGGCCATGGCGCAGCATGACTACGAAACGGACGTTCGCGCCGCGGCGCACATCGAGATGCTCATGAACATCAACGCCGAACAACTGAGGTTGCTGCAGGAACTGCGGGACATGCACGGCAATGTGCAGGCCGGCAACGCGGGGGAGCAGCGGCCCTGAATACGACAATGGGTGCAACTCCGGCTGGAGCTGCACCCATTATGCGAGCGTCGACTAGTCCTTCTTGAAGGCGTCCTTGACGTGCTCGCCGGCCTGCTTGAGGTCCGACTTCGACTGGTCCGTCTGGCCTTCGGCCTTCAGGCTCTCATCGCCCGTGGCGTTTCCGGCAGCTTCCTTGCCCTTGCCGCCGAGCTTCTCTGCTGCGTTGCCGATCTTGTCATCCAAACCCATGGAGATGCTCCTAACAGTTCGTGCTCGCTCCGGCGTGAACCAGAACCTGACCCCTCAATAGTAAGCATACTTTCGAGTAGGGCGCTTATTTGCCGGCAGGATTTTTGCCCAGCAGTGCCAGGTACCCCTCCAGCTGCGCCGCGTGGCCGAAGTCGGTGCGGCCTTCCGGCGCAAGCGCCGCTTCTATCTGCGCACCCAGCAACATGTTCAACAGTTGGCCGGCCAGGACATGGTTGTCGACGGCGGCTGTCACGTCTCCGCTGTCCCTCGCCTCCTGCAGGAAGCGGCGGATGGCGGCCAGCCATTCGTCCATCGAACGCTGGTGGATCCCGGCCTTCTGGACGTCATTCACCGCCCTCTGCCAGAACGGGATGACGATCCGTGCCTCGTTGATGCGTTCCTCGTCCAAGGGGAGTACTTCAAGGCAAAAGGCCCGCAGGGCTGCCAGGCCGGACTTGCCCCTGGTGACCTCGGCGATGCGCTGATTGGTGCGGTTGAAGACGTGGCCGAAGGCGAACTCCAGCAACGTGTCCTTGGTGGGGAAGTAGGGCTTCAGGGCTCCGTTGGCAAAGCCAGCTTCCATGGCGATCTCACGCATGGTGGCGCCTTCCAGTCCCTGCCGCGCAATGATCCGCCAGGTGGCATCCACCAGTTCCAGGCGCCGCTCGTCATGGTCAACAATCTTTGGCACCGCGGCCACTCCCCGGAAAATATTTTGGTCCTGACTCTTGTGAGCCATGTTACGTACGTTTATTCTCTACAACTATAGAAAATAAATCCCAGTGACCGGAAACGGTCCGGACAAAGGTTCACCCATGACGCTTGCTCCAACTGAAACTGCCTCCGCCTTCGGGCTGGCAACCGAAGCCGAAATCCTGCAGGTGCGGTCCATCCTGCAGGAGGCAGGGCGCCTGGGCCCGCAGCACCGGATTGCCTACCTGGGCCTGCAGGATCCGCCCCGCGGCTCGGATCCGGAGGCGGCGGACCGCCGTTTCCGGGTGTTCATCCACGACGTCTCCGGCGCGGCCCCGCACGATGTCCTTGTCTCCGTCACGCACCGAAGGGTGGACTCCGCCGTCGAACTGGATACAGCGGTGACGGGCGAACTGCCGGTGCTGGAGGAGGAATTCGAGGTAGTGGAAGCCCTCCTGGCCACCGATGGCCGCTGGCTCAAGGCGCTCGCGGACCGCGGACTCGCCGTCGAAAAGGTCCGGGTTGCCCCGCTCTCCGCCGGTGTCTTCGAATATGCAGAAGAGAAGGGCCGGCGGATCCTGCGTGGGCTGGCGTTCGTGCAGGAGTTCCCGGAAGACAGCGCGTGGGCGCACCCCGTGGACGGATTGGTGGCCTACGTGGACGTGGTCAGCAAGGAGGTCACCCAGGTGATCGACCTGGGCGTTATGCCCATCCCGGCCGAGCACGGCAACTACACGGACCCGGAACTGACCGGGCCGCTGCGGACCACCCAGAAACCCATCAGCATCACCCAGCCGGAGGGGCCCAGCTTCACCGTGACGGGCGGCAACCATGTGGAGTGGGAAAAGTGGAGCGTGGACGTCGGTTTCGATGTCCGCGAAGGCGTGGTCCTGCACAACCTCGGCTTCCGCGACGGGGACCGGGTGCGGCCCATCATCAACCGCGCCTCGATCGCCGAAATGGTGGTCCCCTACGGTGACCCGTCACCCATCCGGTCCTGGCAGAACTACTTCGACACCGGCGAATACCTGGTGGGCCAGTACGCCAACTCACTGGAACTGGGCTGCGACTGCCTGGGCGACATCACGTACCTCAGCCCGGTCATTTCCGACGCGTTCGGCAACCCCCGGGAAATCCGCAACGGGATCTGCATGCACGAGGAGGACTGGAGCATTCTGTCCAAGCACTCGGATCTGTGGAGCGGCGTTACCTACACCCGCCGCAACCGCCGCCTGGTCATCTCCTTCTTCACCACCATCGGCAACTACGATTACGGCTTCTACTGGTACCTCTACCTGGATGGCACCATCGAATTCGAGGCCAAGGCCACCGGAATCGTCTTTACATCAGCCTTTCCGGAGGGCGGCTCGGAGAACATCTCGCAGCTGGCCCCCGGCTTGGGCGCCCCGTTCCACCAGCACCTCTTCAGCGCCCGGCTGGACATGGCCGTCGACGGGTTCACCAACCGGGTGGAGGAAGAGGAGGTGGTCCGCCAGGCGATGGGTCCCGGCAATGAGCGCGGCAACGCCTTCTCCCGCAAGCGCACGCTGCTTTCCCGCGAATCGGAAGGCGTCAGGGAAGCCGACGCCCGGGCCGGCCGGACCTGGATCATCTCCAACCCCGAATCCCGCAACCGGCTGGGCGAGCCCGTGGGCTACAAGCTGCATTCCTCCAACCAGCCCACGCTGCTCGCGGACCCGGACTCGTCCATTGCGCGCCGCGCTGCGTTCGCCACGAAAGACCTCTGGGTGACCCGCCACGCCGAGGACGAGCGCTACCCCACGGGCGACTTCGTGAACCAGCATGCCGGGGGAGCGGGCCTGCCGGCCTACGTGGCGCAGGACCGGGACATCGACGGCCAGGACATCGTGGTGTGGCACACCTTTGGCCTGACCCACTTCCCGCGGGTGGAGGACTGGCCCATCATGCCGGTGGACACTGTGGGCTTCAAGCTCCGCCCCGAGGGCTTCTTCGACCGCAGCCCCGTCCTGGATGTTCCGGCCAATCCCAACAAGCAGGTCGCGGCCTGCCACACCGAGGGCGGCAGCGGTGGCTCCTGCCACTAGTCTGGTCGCCGCCGGGGCACGGAGTACGACGGCGGCAGGACGGCCCGGTGCCAAGGGTCCGGTCCTGCATTCCCGGCTGGTCGCCGTGGTCACCGCCGCAGGCTGCGCTGCGCACCTGTGGCTGGCCGCGGCCGGCCGCCACGGTGTTTGGCTGAGCGTGCTCATGCTGGCGCTTGCCGCCGTCTGCCTACCCTGCGCGGTACACATCTGGCGGTACAGCCGCTTGGGCGCCCTGCACCAGGTCACCGTTGCCGCGGTGGCCATGGCTGCCCTCCACGGGTTCCTGCTGCTTGGCGGTGGCGGTGCCGGACACGCGCATGGTGCGCAGCCGCCGTCGTCCATTGCCCATGCAAACGGCGCCTCGGAACTGCTGCTGGTGATCGCGCTGGAACTGGTTACTGCCCTGCTGGCCGCCTCGCTGGTGTCACGGCTCCGGCGGGTGCATGCCTAGGCAGCCTCAACCAGCGGGGACTCCCAGGGGGCGGGCGACGTGCAGCCGGCCCTGCTCCACCAGCCACTGGATGGATTCGAAGACGGCCTGCTCCGGTTCGTACCGCGGCGCGTAGCCCAGCACGGACGCGGCCTTCTCAAGGCTGAAGCAGTGGCTGCGGTAAAGGTGTCCCCAGCTGGAGTCGGCGTACTCGCGGGAGGTGTTTTCGCGGAAACGGTCCCAGCTGACCGTCTCCAGGACGGCGGCGTGCCCGAACCAGGCGGCCGCGATGTCGGCATAGCCGCGGACCGTGAGCGCCGTTGGAGCGACGATGTTGAAGTCCTCGCCGGCGGCCGCCTCGCGCTGCTCAATGGCCTTTTCGAAAGCCTGGGCGACGTCATCGGCGTGCACGTGGTGCATCAGTTCCGCGCCGGTGCCGGGGATCCGAAGGGGCTGGCCGGCGGAGAGTGCCTGCCAGACGGCGGGGTCCAGGTTTCCGAGCGGGCCGATGGGGTACCATCCCGGTCCGACGATGTGGCCGGGATGCAGCGAGGTGGTTGCCAGGCCGCCGCTGGCGGTCTCCTCCTGCAGCATCACCGCGATCCGGTTCTTCTGGACGCCGTACTCTCCAAAGGGCTCGGCCGCTGAATCAGAACCTTCCCGGATGGGCAGCTTCAGGCTTTGCCCGTAGCGCCAGATGGAGCCGCAGTGCAGCAGGTGCCCCACCTCGCCGCGCAGGCGGTGCACCAGTGACGCCGCAGATTCGAGGGTGAAGCAGACCAGGTCCACCACCGCGTCCGGCTTCAGCCCGGCCACCCGGTCCCCGAATGTGCCGTCCCGGTCTTCCGCCTGCCGGTCTGCAGTGACCTGGTGGACCTGCCGCCATTCCGGCGAGTCGATGTAGGGCTTGCTGGTGCCGCGGCTGATGGTGGTGACCTCGTGGCCGGCGCGGACCAGCCGCGGGACCAGGAACGAACCGATGTGGCCGCTGCCGCCGATGACGGTGACTTTCATTGCTCTCCGATCGTTGTATTCCCCTCAACCGTAGGGCTGCCGGCACAGGAAAGGGAGGTCCTGGCGGGCCTCCCTTCCTGCTGGTTCGCCTTGGTCTTCCACGTAATCAGGCGGGCTTGGCGTACTCGGCTGCACTCATGACCTCATAGCCGACGAATGTTTCGTCGTTTTCCACCCAGGCGTCGTGCCCGGCCGGGATGGAATAGGCGTCGCCGGCATGGATGGTCTGCTGCGTTCCGTCGTTGAGCTGCACCGTCAGGGTGCCGGAGGTGCAGAATCCCAGGTGGTTGTTCTGGCAGCTGTCCGTCTTGACAACGGTCTTGACGGTTTCAGACCAGCGCCAGCCGGGTTCGAAAGTGAACCGGCCCAGGGTTGCGCCGCCAATGTTGACCACATCAACCTCGGTCTTGGGTGGGCGGCGCTTCTCGTCAGGTTCGTTGAAGGATTTGGCTTCGAGGTTCGTGACCGTTACTGCAGGCATTTCTGGCTCCCGGTAAGGAGTGGTTGCTAATTCATCCGGCGGGCTGGGCGGCGCCGGGAGATGGTCCGCCAGGGAGGGTGTGCCCGTCCAGAACCTGCCGAACCGCGTGCGCGACGATCCCAATGTGCTCCCGGCGGGACCCGATGTCAATGACGCATTTACTCCTCGAACCACTCCCGGGCAGGGTTGGTCACTTCAGGGGCTGAACGGTGCAGCCCCGGCTGCGCGGCCCACTTCACGCCGTTGGCCAGCACCCGCTGGATCTGCGGGTGGTGGTACACCGGGTACTCCTGGTCGCCGGGGCTGAAGTAGAAAATGCGGCCCTTGCCGCGGGTGAAGGTGACGCCGGAGCGGAACACCTCCCCGCCCGCGAACGAGCTGATGAAGATCAGGTCGTCCGGGTCCGGGATGTCGAACAGTTCCCCGTACATCTCCTGCTCGGGGATGACGATGGGGCTGTCCACGCCCTCGGCGATGGGGTGCGATGGCTTGACGGTCCACACCAGCTCGCGCTCGCCGTCATTGCGCCAGGCCAGCGAGCAGCTGGTGCCCAGGAGCTTGGTGAAGATCTTCGCGAAGTGTCCGGAATGGAGCACGATCAGGCCCATTCCGCCGAGCACGTGCCGGTGGACGCGTTCGACGACGGCCTCGCTCACCTCGGCATGGGCCATATGGCCCCACCACAGCAGGACGTCCGTTTCAGCGAGCACCTCCTCGTCAAGGCCGTGTTCGTCGTCGGTGTCCAGGACCGCCGTCGTGATGTCTGCATCCGGAAGGTAGGAGCGAAGGCCCGCGGCGATGGCGCCGTGGATGCCGTCAGGATAGATCTCCCCGATGTGGGAGGGCTCGTTGATGGCCTCGTGGACGCCCTCGTTCCACACCCGGATCCTCAGTTTGCCGTTCATTAGAGTCGAACCTCCCTCTGCTCCAGCGCGGACTGGTAGCACGCGTCAATGATTTGTGCACGGTACAGGGCCAGGGAGCCGTCGTGCCCGGCCCACACTGCTTCGCCGCCGCGCACCGCCGTTACGAAGTCTTCCACCACTGCGTCATGCGCCCGGCCCGGCAGCACGGTCGGCACGTAATCGGCGGATTCGCCCTCCTTGTCCGTGAAGACCCTTAGCTGGCCTACCGGCGGGAACGGTGCGCCCTTCACCTTCAGTTCTGCGCCGCCGTCGGTGCCGTAGACGGTGAAGTCGAGCAGGTCGTCCGTTTCCCGGTAGGTGGCCCAGCCGGCCTCGAGGAGCAGCGTCCCGCCGCCTTCAAGCCGGAGGAACGCTGACGCGAAGTCCTCCACCTCGAACGCATGGCTGGTGGCCTGGGCAGAATACCGGCTTCCGCCGCCCCTGCCCTGGGGGCCCAGCTCCGAGTGCGTCGCGGCGGAGACCGCCACCACCTTCGGTTCGCCGAGGAGGTGCAGGGCGTAGTCCAACGCGTGCACGCCAATGTCCGCCAGCGGTCCGCCGCCGGCGAGCTCCGGATTCGTGAACCAGCTGCCCAGGGTGGGGATGCCGGAGCGGCGCAGCCAGGACGCCTTGGCGTAATAGGGCCTGCCCAGCCCGCCGGCATCGATCACTTCCTTGAGCGCCTGGATGTCGCCGCGGCGGCGGTGGTTGAAGGCCACGTCCAGGACGCGTCCGGCCTTGCGGGCTGCGTCCACCATGGCCTTGCCCTCGACGGCGTTGCGCGCGATGGGCTTCTCGCTCAGCACATGGATGCCCCGTTCCAGGGCCGCGACGGCGATGGGGGCGTGCAGGAAGGTGGGCACTGCCACGCTGATCGCGTCGAGGCCGCCGTGGTCCAGCATCTCTTCCCACCCGGGAAAGCCGTTGGGAATGGCGTACTCGGCCTGCAGGGAGTCGCGGAGTTCCTGTTCCATTCCCGCCAGCGACACGATGCGGACCCCGTCCAGCTCCGAATAGGCTTTCAGGTGCTGTTGGCCGGCCCAGCCTATGCCGACCACGCCAACCCGCAGTTCCCGCGGTTCGTCTCCGGGTGTGGCTGCCTGCCGGTCGATGGGCTGCTGGTTGTTCAAAGGGGTGCTTCCTTTCGTGCCGGGTTTTGACAGTGGCCGGTACCGGTCGAAGCAACCTTCCGCCCAATGGCTTTCAGCCTAGCCGTCGCTTCCGTCCGGCAATATGGAGCAGCCGGTCGACGGCGTCACGCAGCGCATGCTTTCGACCCACCTTTGGTGCCGGTGCCGCGAAAATCCGGCCTCCCGCCGTCGTCCGCTCCCTCAAAGCATGCCGTGCGTGACGCACTCCTGCACCTTGGTGCAGTGGGACGCCTGAAACTCGGTGGCGGATGACCGAAACGATCATTTAACACACCGGAAACCCACCCCAAAACAGCGGCCATACAGTTGGAACCAGACGGCACCAGCCGCCCCTCCGCTGAACGTGGCCCCTCCGTCCACGTCCCTCCCACGGAGCGGCTCTGACGGCAACCTACCGTTCTCTCTTCGCATCTTGAAAGGGGTTTCCCATGGATTCGGGAAATGTCGCTTGGATTTTGGCCAGCTCGGCGCTGGTTTGCATGATGATCCCCGCCCTGGCCCTGTTTTACGGGGGCATGGTGGGGTCGCGCCGGATTCTGAACATGATGATGATGTGCTTCGGCGGCGCCAGTCTGGTGGCCGTCCTGTGGGCCCTGTTCGGGTATTCGATGGCGTTCGGCAACTCTGTTGGGGGGCTGGGGCTGATCGGTGACGTCACCGAGTTTCCCGGCATGGGCCAGCTGCTGGCGGCCGATGATTCGGCATCCATCCCGGTCATCCTGTTCGCCGCGTTCCAGCTGTTCTTCGCCTGCGTCACCACGGCCCTGGTTGCCGGTGCCGCGGCCGGGCGGATGAAGTTCGGCGCCTGGATGCTGTTCGCCGGCATCTGGGCCACCGTTGTCTACTTCCCCATTGCGCACTGGGTGTTCGCATTCGATTCCGCGGACGGCAGCGCCATGGGCGGCTGGATCGCCAACGGCATCAAGGCCATTGACTTCGCCGGCGGCACCGCGGTCCACATGAATGCCGGCGCGGCCGCCCTTGCCCTTGCCCTGGTCCTGGGCAAGAGCTCCGGCTGGCCCAAGGTGGAACACGCCAAGCCGCACAGCCGGCCGCTGGTCCTGGTGGGCGCAGGCCTGCTGTGGGTTGGCTGGTTCGGCTTCAACGCCGGTTCCGCACTCTCCGCCGGCCAGTCGGCGTCGGTGGTCTTCCTGAACACTGCAGTAGCAGCGTCCGCCGGCCTGCTCGCATGGGCCCTGGTGGAGCGGGTCCGCCACGGCGCAGCCACCAGCATGGGCGCCGCATCCGGCCTGATCTCCGCACTCGTGGCCATCACGCCCGCCTGTGGTGCCGTCAGCCCGCTGGGCGCTGTGGCCATCGGTGCCATCGCCGGGGCTGTCTGCTCCCTGGCCATCGAACTGAAGTTCCGGCTCGGCTTCGACGATTCCCTCGACGTCGTCGGCGTCCACCTCGTGGGCGGCATCCTGGGCACCCTGCTGATCGGCCTCTTCGCCACGGACGCGGCACCCAACGCCATTACCGGCCTCTTCTACGGCGGCGGTTTCGAACTGCTGGGGGTCCAGGCCCTGGCCACCATCACGGTGCTGGTCTACTCCTTCGGCATCACCTGGGTCCTGGCAAAGATCCTGGACAAGACCATCGGCCTGCGCATCAAGCCCGAGGACGAACTGCGCGGCATCGACCTCGCAGCCCACTCCGAGCTGGCGTACCTGACGGACGAGGATCCGGTGGAACTGGGCTCGCCGCAGCGGGTCTAGCCCCAGCTCACGAATCAGGGCCAAACCTCGGACCGGTGCCGGCACCAGCCGGCTTATAGTTCCGGGGTTTGGCCCTTCGTTGTGTCCGTCATTGGAGTGGCTACTGTTCCGTGCAGACCAGGTTTCCACCGACCACTTCCAGTACCGCGGCCCGCACGTGGCTGAGGCGGGTGCGCGGGTCCGGCGCCATCATGTCGATGTCCTCACCGCCCCAGTAAGGATGGGTGAAGTACACCAGCAGCGCACGCTGCGTACCGCCGTCGGACATTTTACCGGGGCCCCCTGTCCGGAAGGGGCACCACGTCAGCATGGCGCCCGACGACGGCCCTTCCGTCCACGCTCTCCGGCGCCGTAAGGATCAGCCCGCCAAGGTGCTCCTGCCGGACCCAGTTGCCGGTTGCATCGGGGGAGCGGTAAACGGCCTGGCCGCGCCACTCGTCCACGATCATCCAGTACCAGCCGCCGAGCCGGAAGACCTTGGGCCCTTCGTGCGGCCGCCCCGGGATGGCGACGCCTTCCAGCTTCCAGGACGATGGATCGTCCGGGGTGTCACTGACCGCGCAGTACGTGTTCGAATCCCGGGACTCGTCCTTGTACCAGAGCCGGTAGCGGCCGTCCCCGCAGCGGGCAACGGCGGCATCGATCACCCGCGCTGAGTCCAGGTTGGTGCGGCCAAGGTACTCCCACGTTTCCAGGTCATGGCTGGCGAACTGGACGATTTCCGCCGTGCCGGTCCAGTCCGTCCGCCGGCCGCCCAGGACCGTGAGATACATGATCCAACGGTCTCCAATGCGGACGACGTCGGGCGCCCAGAGGGTTGCGGGCAGTTCCGTTCCCGGCGGGATGAGTCCCTCAGCGGTGCCTTGGTAGCGCCAGGTGGCGCCGCCGTCGGAAGACCTGGCGACGCCGATGCCGGTTCCGTGCACCCATTCGACCCCCGTCAATCCCGGAGCGGTGGCGCGGCGCTGGGTGTAGAACAGGACCCACTCACCCTTGAGGTGGTCGGCAACGAGGATGGGGTCGGTGGGGCCGTCCCATACGGGATCGCGGTAGGGGACGGTGAAGGCGTCGGGGCGCAGGGGAGCCAAGGCCAGGGCTGAAGATGCAAGGACCTCACCGGCGGCGTGCTGCTGCGTCATCTCTTCTCCAACGTTGTAGTTTCGTGTTGGAGACCAGCATAGGTCCAAACCGGGGGAGGCCTACTCCTTGAACAGCCCTGCCAGGTCCTCGGCCGTGATGGCGCCACCGGCCAGGGCGTCGCCTTCCATGACGTCCGCGAACAGCTGGGACTTCCGGGTCTTCAGCGCCATGACCTTTTCCTCGATGGTGTCCTTGGCCACCAGCCGGTACACCATGACGTTCCGGGCCTGCCCAATCCGGTGCGTGCGGTCCACGGCCTGCGCCTCGGACGCCGGGTTCCACCACGGATCAAGCAGGAACACGTAGTCGGCCTCCGTGAGGTTAAGTCCGAACCCGCCGGCCTTCAGCGAGATCAGGAACACCGGCGCGCTGCCGTTCTTGAATTCGCTGACCACGTCGGCGCGGTTGCGGGTGCTGCCGTCGAGGTAGCAGTACTCGATGTCCTCCTCGTCCAGCCGCTCCCGGACCTTGCCCAGGAACCCGGTGAACTGGCTGAAGATCAGGGCGCGGTGCCCCTCGGCCACCAGGTCCTCGAGCTGCTCGAATAGAACATCCAGTTTGCTGGACCGCACGGCGGACAGTGCCGGATCCACCAGGGACACGTCCAGGCTCAGCTGCCGCAGCAGCGTCAGCGACTGGAAAATGGTGAACCGGTTCTTGTTGACGTCCTCGATCAGCCCCAGGATCTTCTGCCGCTCCCGCTGCAGGTGCGTCTGGTACACCTTCTGGTGCCGCGGGTTCAGCACCACCTCGAGGACCTGCTCCTGCTTGGGCGGCAGGTCCTTGATCACCTGGTCCTTGGTGCGCCGTATCATCAGCGGCCGGACCCGGCGTCGGAGCTTCTGCAGCTGCCCCTTGTCGCCGTTCTTCTCCACCGGCTTCTGGTAGTACTCGGCGAAGCGCTTGGGGCTGGAAAACAGGCCCGGAGCCACGATGGACGTCAGCGCCCAGAATTCCATGAGGTTGTTTTCCAGCGGAGTACCGGTGATGGCCAGCTTGAACGCCGCCGGCAGCTTCCGCGCGCACTGGTACGCCTTGGACTGGTGGTTCTTCACGAACTGCGCCTCATCCAGCACCAGCCCGGACCAGGTACGGGAGGCATAGGACTCGTAATCGATGCGGAACAGGGCATAGGAGGTGATGACGATGTCGGCCCCGCCGAGCGAATCCGCTACCTCCCGCCCGCTCTTGGCAAAGGTCTCGCCAACCGTGCGGACGGTAAGGCCAGGAGCAAAGCGCGCGGCTTCGGCCGCCCAGTTGCCCACCACGCTGGTGGGCGCCACCACCAGGAAGGGCGCGACGGCGGCGGGCTGGTTTGCGCCGTCCACAACACTGGTGGCGGCAGCACCGTCGTCGGACCTTTCCAGTGCCGCCGCGGCTTCAAGAGCCAGTTCCTTCGCCGCGCACATGAGCGCCAGTGCCTGCACGGTCTTGCCCAGGCCCATGTCGTCGGCCAGGATCCCGCCCAGCCCGTGCTTGTACAGGAAGCTGAGCCAGTTGTAGCCCTCCAGCTGGTAGGGGCGCAGTTCTGCGTTGAGGGAGGCCGGCAGCGGCAGCCCGTCCGTGCCGCCCTCCAGGAGGCCGCCCACCGCGGACCGCCAGGCCGCAGCCTGTTCGTCAACGATCCCCAGCTGCGCCAGCTCGTCCCACAGCCCGGCCTGGAACCGGCTGATCTGCAGCGGCGCGTCCTTGTTGTCCTGAAGGGACCTGGCTTCCTCGATCAGGGCCCGCAACTGGTGAAGCTCCGGCAGGTCCAGGGAGAAGTAGGCGCCGCTGGGCAGGAGCATCTTGGTCTGTCCGGCGGCGAGCGCGGAGAACACGGCGGCGAAGGAAACGGGCTGGCCTTCCAGGGAAATCTGGATGCCCAGGTCGAACCAGTCGCGCTGTTCGGTGGCCTTGGTGGAGATGGACACCACCGGTGCCTCCTCGGCCTCGCGGTAGTCGGCGATCTCGCCCACCGTCTCCACGTCCACGTCCCGGGCTTCGCGCAGCCGGGGCAGCACTTCCTCCGTGAACGCCAGCGTGTCCAGGCCGCTCAGTTCGGCAGAGGCGGCCAGCCGGGGGGTGCCCCAGCCGCCGGTGGCGGATTCGCCCAGGGCCGGCACCACGTCCCACGGCCGGCCAATGCCCTCCAGGATGCGGGATTCCGCTGTGTCGTCGCGGTAGCCGGCATCGCCGGGGTGCCGCCACAACGGCTGCGCGGTGACCAGCTTGCCGGTCTTGTAGTGCCACTCCCAGTGCAGCCGCACCCGGTGGTCCGCCCCGTAGTTGGCCAGCAGCGACAGCGTGGGGACGGCCAGTTCGGGCAGTTCCACGGACTCGTCGCGCGCCGTGACCCGGGCCGTCTGCTTCAGCTTCGGGTAGAAGCCGGTGAGGAACTTTGACTCGTCCCTGGCAGGAATGTGCAGGGTGCTGGCTGCGGTGACGAACGCCAGCAGCTCTTCGCTCAGCCCGTTTTCCAGGGGTGCCAGGGTGATGGTGCCGTTGGGGTCGGGAACGCCGGGCAGGGCTGCTTCGCCGGAGGTAAAGAACAGGCCGTGCGCGGGCCGGCCGATGGTGCCCACGGACGCCGGATCAACCTCAGCCCCCTCCACGGTGATGGTGGGCGAAAGCTCCAGGCCGCCGTCGGACGCCTCTGCTGTGGCGGGGGTGCCGGCATCCGCAGCGTCGGCCACCGGGGTGCCGTACCGGCTCAGGGAAAGCCCGACGGCGGCAGGGGCTTCGGCGATCCGGACCGGTTCGGTGCCGCGCGAGTGGACCAGGGCAAGCCCGATCTTCGTGGCATCGGACAGCAGGCCCCACAGGTTCCTGCCCGCATAGGAGTTCAGGCTCAGCCACAAACCCGCGGAGTTGTGCATCCGGCTGGCGGAGGAGGAGTGGCCGGCAAGGAACTCCTGCAGCCATTCCACATGCGCCTGGTTCGATTCGCGCCGGAAGTTCAGGTAGCTCAGGGTATTCCAGGAAACGTCGCCGCGGATCCACTTGCCCTTGGCCCCCATGATCACGGGCCGCACCTTGAGCTGCCGCACGCCGCGCACCGGGTCCCGGCGGCCGGTGTAGGAGAAATGCGGCGGCGGTTCCTCCACCTCGAACTGCAGGGCCAGGGGAACCCCGCTGGTGGACGGGGCGGAACCTGGCTGGGAGATCAGCGGGCTGAGGGCCTGCTCCCAGTCGGAGAGCGCCGCCGAAGGGGCGCGGGACACCTGCGTGGAGGTGGACGGCGACAGCAGCTGCACCCGGATGGCCGGGTTGTCCTCCGCCGCGAAGAGCAGGGCCGCCACGTGCTTGCAGTCCTTGCGGACCGGGCAGCTGCACACGCCCACCGTGCAGCTCCAGCCGCCGCCCTTCCGGACCAGCTTGGCCGTGGTGGAATAAGGAACCTCCGCGCCACCCCGGACCTTTCCCAGCATGAGCCCCGTGCCGCCGTCGAACGATATGCCCGAGACCCTGCTGGCCATGGCATACGCCAAGCCCGCCGCCAGCGAGCGGTCGTTGATGGCGGGTGTCTGTATTGCCAGTTCCGCACTTTCGTCCGGTTGGGATGGCATGTACGCGCTACTTTCGGCAGGTCACGGCGGGGCCGGGTCCGGTGGGTGGTTATCTGATCCATCTTAGTTCGCCCGGCGGCAGGCCCATGCCGGGTGCCCTCCCAGCTGCCCTCAACCCGCGCCGGCACCGCTGCCGGAGCCGCTGCTTCCGGGGAACGCCGGAGCGCTGCGAAATAGCCGGAACGGACCGGCGATCCCGAAGGGTTTCCGGCGATTTGGGCGCGGAAAAGGAAAATTCCAGCCGCCCGTAACCTTTCCGCAACGGCAGGCGATGTAGTCCGTGATGGGTCCGCACGGCGGACCCACTCTGATGAGTTGTCTAGGTTTGGAGAAGTTAGATGTCTGTGTTCACCGTTCTTGCCACCAGCAAAGTCGCCGCCGGAGTCCTGGCCGCCGGAACCCTGGCCGTAGGAGGAACCGGCGCCGCAGCCGTCTCGGGCGTCCTTCCCACCCAGGCCCAGCAGACCGCCCACGAACTCTTCGGCGCTCCTGCCCCCAAGCTGGCGGCCGAAGCAGCCGCTGACGCGCAGGCCACCCCCGCCCCCACGGCCACTGAAGCTGTGGCCGGCGCCCTGGAGACCGCCGATGCCGCCGCCAAGGCCTCCGGCTCCGCTTCCGCCGCCGCTGACGCCTCCGACGAAGAGGTCACCGCCGACGCAACGGCTTCCGCAGCAGCCAACACCGCTGTTGACGCCGCCGGTCCGGCAGCCCTGGGCCTCTGCACCGCCTACACCCACGGCGGCGTGAACGCTTCCTCCAAGGCGTTCTCCTCGCTGTCCATCGCAGCCCAGGGTGACGCGAACATCGAGAGCTACTGCACCGACGTTCTGGCCAAGGCCGATGCCGCTGCCAAGGCCGGCGCCGAAACCAAGGGTTCGGCTGCCGTTGAGGTTGAAAAGCCTGAGGTTCCGTCCGTTCCCGCCGTTCCTGCCGTTCCGGCCGTCCCGGGCGTCGACGGCGAAACCACCGTTCCTGCCGTTCCTGCCGTTCCCGCCGCCGGCGGCAACACCGTGCACGCACCGTCGGTTTCCACCCGCTAAGGCATATTGGCTAGTCTGGACTGCGGCCGCCGCCCCGGCTGCGGCCGCAGTCCAGGCAGCCGGCCGGGGGCGCACACCAGTGGAGGCGCACCCCTGCCAGGCATGCAACGAGGCAGCTGGAAGACCGCGGGGACTGACAGTCCGCACCGGAGACCGGGACAAGGCGCAGGCCGGATCCCGGGATGGAGGAGCCGCTGGTGCTAGACACTTTGGCCCAAGAAGAGATCGACATATTCGACGACGCAGCCGGAACGGATCCGGCCGCGTTGTTCGCCGCTGCCTATCGAACCTTCGCGGGCCCCGTGCAGGGCTATCTCAGGGCACGGGGACTGGATGATCCCGAAGCCGTCACCCAGGATGTCTTCCTGGCCTTCTATCCCAGGATCGGCACCCTCACCGGGGGCCTGGCGGGCGCGAAGTCCCTCATCTTTTCCATCGCCCATGCCCGGATGGTGGACCACTACCGCCGGCTGGAGCGCAGGCCGCAGCTGACACCGTACGACCCCCAGCAGGACGGCCGCACCTCCCCGTCCGCGGAGGACCATGCCGTGGAACTGACCGGGGGCGCCGCCGCGATGCTCGAAGGCCTCAGCGACGAACACCAGGAGGTCCTGGCCCTGCGCGTCGTGGCGGACCTGTCCATCGACCAGGTGGCCGCCATCATGGGCAAGAGCGCCGGAGCCATCAAGCAGCTCCAGCGCCGCGCCCTGCAGAACCTCAAGGCCCAAACACTCAAAAGAAACCAGGCGAATCATGAGTGACACCGCAGGATCCCGCAACGAAGGGGCCATCGACCAGCTCCTGCTCGAGGCAGGCATGGACGACGACGGCCAGCTCCGTCACGCCCTGGTCAACCTGGGCGCCCTGGCAGCAGAGACCCCTGAGCCTTCCGCCGAAGTCGCGGCGTTGATGGCAGGGACGTCCACCGCAGTGCTTCCCGCCGTCGAACCCGCTGCCACCGCCGCGCTTCCCACCGGCCGGCCGGCCGATGAACTCGCCGCACGCCGGAAGGCCAGGCGCCGCATCACGCTCACCACCTTGTCGGTGGCCGCGTCGCTCGCGGCCGGCGGCGCTGTTGCCGCCGCCTCCGACCAGGGATTCCGCGAATCCTTCAGCCAGCTGAACCACGCCGTCACCTCGTTCGTGACTGGATCCAGTGCGGCGCCGGCGCGCTCCGACGCCCCGCAGGTGCCTGCGCCCCGGCCCGCGGTGCCGCAGCCGACGGCAACCGGCGGCCCGGACGCCGTCCCGCCGGCACCGGCTCCGGCTTCGGCACCCGCCGGAGCGGCGCCGTCGGCCACTCCTGCCCGGCCGGACAACACTCCCAGCCATGATGCTGCCGCCCGGAAACCGGCGGAGGCACCCGCCGAACCGTCACTGCCCGCCAATGTTCCGGAGGACGTCAGGAAGGGCCTGGAACAAGGCTCCAAACTGCCCGTTCCAGTCCCCACGGAAGTCCCGCTCCCCGGCAAAGTGCCGGACGTTCCCCTGAAGTAGGGCGGGCGGCTGCCAGGCCTAGTAGCCCTGGCCGGCCGGCTTGATCATCGCACCGGACGGGTCCGACAGGTACCAGACGCCCCCGACGCCCTGGCCCAGGACGTCCCCGGGCTTGGTGTCCTTGACGTAGTAGTAGAGGGGCATGCCGTTCAGTGTCACCTGCTTCTTCCCGTCGGGGGTGTTGATGGTCCCCAGCTTCCCGGTCACGCCATCGGCCGCGGGTGACCCCGACGTGGTGGTCAACGGGGGCCATTGGACCAGGCAGGAGCCGGTGCAGGCGCTGGTGCCGGAGTCCTTGGTGTCCTTGGTGAAGAAGTAGAGGCTCATTCCCTTCGCATCCACCACAATGTTGCCTGCGGACGAGGACGCCGTTTTAACGTCGACCGCGGCGCCTGGCTGCGTTGATGACGCGGGGGCTGAGGCGGTGCTGGCCGAAGAAGCCGCGCCGGACGCACTGCCGGAGGCGGTGCTGGCGGCACCCGGCGCCGCGCTGGTGCCCGCAGGGGTGGTGCCTGTGCTGGTGCCGCAGGCGGAGAGGGCCGCCGCCAGGGCCAGGATGGCAAGGCCTGGCCCGACATGGTGTTTCATGGTGTGCTCCTTGGCTGGACTTTCCCGGTTGGTGTAATTGCTGATGCTTCGAGCAGGCACCCGGCGTCGAATCACCGGACGCTAACCCCTACGACGCTTCCCGGTAAAGAATGGTTCACAGGTGCGCTGTGGAACTCCGCGATTGAACCGTTTCCTGCTTCCGGACGTCGTAACAGCCGGGAGCGCAGGATGCGGTTGGCGTTCCACGCTGTGTGCAGGACCGGGGACGGGAGGAGTGGCATGCCGCTCGATGACGACGTGGTGGAGGCCATCTACCGTGAACACGGGAGTGCGCTGCGCCGGTTCGTGCTCAGCGCCACGCGGGATCCGCAGCTGGCCGAGGACGTGGTGCAGGAAACCGTGCTTCGCGTCTGGCAGCACGCCCCGGACATCAACGGCAGCTTCCGCAGTTATCTGTACCGCACGGCCAGGAACATCATGATCGACAACTACCGCCGGAGCCAGCGCCGCCCGCCCGAGGCGCTGGAGGACAGCCTGACCGATCCCGCAGAGGTGATGGGCCGGGTTGACGGGATGCTCAACCGGGTCCTGATGGAGGAAGCACTGCTGCGGCTGAGCAAGGAACACCGGGATGTCCTGGTGGCACTGCATTACCGCCGGTTCACGGTCAATGAGGCAGCAGTCCAGCTCAATATCCCCAGCGGAACGGTCAAGTCCCGCGCGTTCTACGCGCTTCGTGCACTGCGCACCATCCTGGATGAAATGGGGGTGGAACGGTGAACACCAACGCGCACCACCTGCTGGGGGCCTACATCCTGGGCGGTCTCGATCCCGCCGACCTCACCCTCTTCGAGGCGCATCTCCAGGACTGCGGTGCCTGCCGGAAGGAACTGGCGGAGCTGGAAAAGGTACCCATGCTCCTGGACTCCCTTCCCGTGCCCGACGCCGTGGCGCTGACCGCCGTTCCCGGCGGCAGCGACGCCCCGGACGCCAGTGTCCCGGGGCGCCTTTTTGACGAACTGGCCCGCCGGCGCAGGACAGTGCGACGGCGGTGGGCGGCGCTGGCAGGGGCCCTTGCCGCTGCGTGCCTGGCCGTGGGACTGGCGGCTGGCCCCCTGCTGGCCAGGCCGCCTCAGCCAGACGCCACCTACTCGGTGGCCTCAGGAGGAGGGCTGCAGGTCAACATCGACATGGCCCGGAAGACGTGGGGAACCGAGCTTGCGGTGAGCGGCAGCAGCCTGCCCGCGGAAGGGACCCTATCCCTGTGGGTGCGCGACCGTGCCGGCGGAGAGGACCGGGCCTGCGCCTGGACGGCCACCCCCAGCGGAAAGGTCAAGGTCACCGGGGCCACGCCCCTCCAGCTGGGGAGCATCTCCAGCGTGGAACTGCGCGACGGCACCCAGCGCTCCGTGGCGGTCATCACCGTCCCTTAGGGGTTGAGCGCCCTGAACTCCGCCACCAGGGTCTCGTCCTCACAGGCGCGGGCGAAGGCCTCGATCCGCCGTTCGATCTCGTAGCCCAGCAGCCAGCTGCCGATCCGCTCCATGACGGGCCGCAGCACAGCCGGGCGGCATGCAAAGGTGTATTTCCAGACTGCCCGGGTGCCGGCGTCGTCCGGGCTGAAACGCCACCCACCGCCAAAGTTGGCGAAGAACCATGGCCCGGACACCATGGTCATGCCCACGTTGCGTGGCGGCGCGTACGAGACGTACTGGCTCACCATGCGCAGGCCAAGCCGCGACCTGGTGCGGGTGCGGACGCCTTTTCCCGGCGCCTGCGCCCCGTCAAGGAAGCCCTGGGCGGAAATGAAGGGGTCCCACTTGAGCCGGAAGTCCCCGGTGGTCTGGGAGAAGGCAAAAGCCGTCTCCGGGTCGATGCGGATCACACGTTCGGCACGTACCTGGGGCATGGCTCAACCTAACCACGCCGCCGGCGGCTACCTGGTCATTTTGGCCAGCCGCGCACGCATGATCATGTACGCGCCGTAGCAGACCAGCCCGGCTCCCACCGCAGCCAGGAGCCAGGGTCCCAGCGGCTGGTCACGGAGCGCCCGCAGGCCGCCATCCAGGCCGGTGGAATCCTCCGGGTGCTCCTTGAGGGTGGCGATGGCGATGAGCAGCCCGGCCAGCAGCAGCACCGTTCCCTTGGCCAGGTAGCCCGCCACTCCCAGGGCTGTTACCGCTTTCCTGGCCGGGCCGGGGGCAGGCATCCGCAACTGCTTCTCGAACGATTTCTTCGGTCCGCGGATGCCGTACACCACGCCCGTGACTGCCACTGCCAGTCCGATCAGGACGAGCAGCGCAACCCCGCCCGGGGCCTCCATCATGGAGATGGTGAAGTCGCTGGCGGCCTTCCGGTTGTCGTCACCCGAGCCGGTGCCCATGGCGAAATGCCACAGGGTCAGGGCCAGGACGGCGTAGACGATCGCCTGCAGCGCGGCCTTGGCCTTGTTTTTGATCTTCTTCTTTGTGGCCTGGTGGTTGAAGTCGAAGATGGCATCGCCCGCCTGCCAGAGCGAGAGTGCCGCGCACGCCGCGAAGCTGCCCCACAGCAGGAAGGGCCCAACGGGCATGGTGGCCAGCTCCGCCACCGCGCCACTGAAATCGGCGTGGCCCGTGCCGCCCATGGCCAGGCGGATGGAAATGGCACCCACCAGCAGGTGCAGGATGCCGCTGGCCGCGAATCCGGACCGGGCAAAGACCTCAAGGACGCGTGAATTGGTGACGTCCTCGGCCTTGTCCACGGCCTGTTTCAGTTCTTCTTTAATTGTTGTTCCTTCGGACAGGCGCGTTGTGCGCTGCTGTGCGTGCCCTTCTTACAGCGCAATCGTCGCACGTCGGAGGGATCCCGAACAGCCGGCCGGCGGTGCTTTGAGGAACTGGCACGAAAGCCACGGTGGTACCGGATGCCGGCGATGGGGAGGGATCCCCATCGCCGGGTTCCGGCAGCTGTGCAACCATAAGCACCAGTGATTGACAGCCATCGCACTCTTTCCCGGGGGAAACCATGACTTTTTACGGCGCAGACGTCAGCCAGTTGCGGGCGTTGGCCAAAGCGGCGGACCAGGCAGCGTCGCTGCTCAGCAGCCGGGCCGGTTCGCTGCACAGCCAGATCCAGTCGGCGCCGTGGAAGGGCCGGGACGGGGAACGCTTCCGCCAGGAGTGGAGCAGCAGCCACCGGCCCAGCCTGGACAAAGTGGTGGCGAGCCTGCGGGAGAACTCAAAAATCCTGCTGAAGCATGCCGATGAGCAGGAAAAAGCGTCCACCGCCGGCGCCGGCGGTTCCGGCAGCAGCAGCTGGGACCGGCTGGCCTCGCTGGCCGCCCAGGCCAGGGAGTGGCTCAAGGAAAAGGCCGAGGCAGCCAGGGCAGCCGCTGAACACCGCCGGGAGCTGGAGTCCGGGCTGGACCGGATGGTTGATGCCAGCCCGGACGAGCAGGCAAAATGGTGGGCCGGCCTCTCCGATGCCGACCGGAAATACCTGATTGAGGGTGAAGGCAGCGACGGTCCGTTCGCCGAGGACCTGATGCGCATGGATGGCGGCATTCCCGCGGCCGCACAGCAGCTGGCCAAGCAGCACCTGCAGGAACTGGCCAAGGCGGACATCCCGGTTTACTCGGAGACGGGCAAGGCCTCCATCGAGGCCCGGGTCGCCTGGGTTCATGGCGGCGCCGAGGTGGGGACCGAAGTGGTGGAGAACGCTGACGGCTCCGCCACCATGAAGGTGTACGGAAACATGGGCCTGGGCGTCAATGACACCACTGGAACCGCAGGAGCGACGCTGACGGGGGAGGTCTCCCGCGAGTACACCTTCGCCAGCGTGGAGGAAGCCATGGCAGCCCGCAAACAGATGTACCAAGACCTTCCGCCGGACAGCATCGGCGAGATCAAGGACGTGGCCGGCAACCCGCCCGGATACATCCTGGACACCATTAACGATGCCGCGGAGGACAACGGTTCCACCGGGCAGACGGACAAAGCCAAGGGAACGTTCTCGCTCGATGCCTCGGCCGAGTCCGGGACAGCATCCGGCGGGGCCAAGCTTGACCTTGCCTACGAGCGGAACCTGACGGACGGGACCTCCACTGCCAGCGGGGAGATCTCCGCGCAGGGCAAGCTCAACCTGGACGGCCGCGTGTTCGAAGCCTCCGGCAAGGGCGGGCTGCAGGTCAACCTGGACAAGGGCAACAACATCGATTCCGTCTCCGTGTCCATGGACGGCACCGTGGCCCAGGGCGTGACCTCGGGGGTGAAGTCCGAGGCCGCGAAGTTCGATTCCACGGTGACGGCCGGAATCCAGGGCACGGTGAAGATTGCTGTGGACTACTCACCGGAAAACCGGCCCGTCATCGACAGCTATTTGCGCAACATCGCCCTGGGCAATGAGGCCGGCGCCGCCCGCGACGCAGCCCGGCTGTACGAGGCCGGCTCGGCCACCGTGCAGGTGAATTCCGTGGTGACCGCAACGAACGAGGCAGGGTTCGACGTCAAGGTGGGCGAGGTGGAGGTCAAGACCGAGAACCAAGCCACCAGCAACGTGTCCACGTACTATAAAGTCCCCAACGACACCAAGCTCGAGAGGCTCTGAAACCAATGTCAGTGCACATCGAATCCCCGCTGGGCTTCACCGCAGACTTCCCCGAGCACACCCAGGTCCTGGACGACTCCACGGCCGGGCCCAACAGCGAGCAGTACGGCCTGCTGGGCGGGGTCCTGGTGACCGTGATCAAGGACGACACTTCGGTGCAGGATGCGCCGCAGGCCAACGGCTGGGCCCACCTGATGTCAGGCTTCTACCTCGAGGAACGCGGCGGCACCCTCCTGGCGGAGGGTGAGCTGAACCTGCCCGGCAAGGCCGCGTATGCGGTGGTTGTTGGATATGGCGACGACGACGGCCCGCCCAAGGTGGCAGCCACAGTGGGTGTGTGGGAAAGCGGACGGTTCATTGGTGTGGTGGTCATCTGGCCCTACCTGAACCCGCAGGCGGAACCCCGGCTGGGGATGCTGAAGGAGATTGTTGCCTCGATCAGCGTGGCCTGACCGCCGCGCGGCGCCAGTCAGCGGCACGCGTCAGAGGCACGGTTCAGCGGCGGCGGTAGCAGAGATCGAAGATGAGCCGGCCCGCCTCGTGGGCCTTCGCCTCGAAGCTGGTCCGGATCCTGCCCTCGAAGCGGGGTGCCCAGCCGCCCGTTTCATCCACGCCTTCGTTGGGGCCGGTGTGCTCCGTGCTCACCGGTGCACGTCCCTCACGGACGGGGGCGCCGCCCACCACCGATTCAACGCCGGACTGCCACACCTGGGTCAACGGGCTTTCGGGTCCGCGGCGCTCGCCGGTGTGGAGGTTTTCGAAGTCCGGTGAGCCCGCCAAGACGTCCCGGACGTGGACCGCATAGTTGGACCAGTCGGTGGCGATCCGGAACAGGCCGCCAGGCTTCAGCGCCCGTGCTGCCAGCCCGGCAAACTCGGGCTGGATGAGGCGGCGCTTGTGGTGCCGCGATTTGTGCCAGGGATCGGGGAAGAAGACCCAAAGTTCGCTGACCGAGCCTTCGGGCAGCATGGTGGCCAGTACCTCCGGGGCATTGGCCTCCACCACGCGGACATTGTCCAGGCCGCGGCTGTTGATCTTGATGATGGTGTTGGCCAGCCCCGGGGTGTAGACCTCCACGGCCAGGAAATTGGTGTCGGGATTCTGTTCCGCCGCATGGCAGATGGCGTCGCCAAGGCCCGAACCGATCTCGACGATGAGCGGGGCCTCACGCCCGAACTCCGCCGCGGCGTCGAAGGTGTAGTCGGGGTGGACCGAGGTGTTGGCCACGTGCCGTGGCACGTTGACGGCCCACCGTTCGGCGTGTTCGGCCCAGGCGGCCTGCCGCCGGCCCTGCAGCCGAGTGCCGCGGCGCACGAAGCTGACAGGACGGCCGCCGTAAGTGCCGAAGGAGGCCTGGGTGCCGGGTGTGACAGGCCTGGGAACATGCGGCTGCTGGGGGTTTTCAGGGGATTCGCTCATCCCTTCCAGAATAGCGCCGCGGTACGGGCCGGGGACCGGAGGGGTCAGAACAGCCCCAGGTTGTCCAGCGCCGGACCCAGCGCCAGGGCGAAGACCAGGCCGCAGATACAGAGGGCAACGGCCGCCGCAGTCCAGTTGCCTGATTTCCGCGGAGACCCCTTGAGGGCAGGCAGTGCCAGCCTCAGCGCCAGCGACGCAAACAGGACAGGCAGGCTGAACAGCACCAGGGGAGTCACCCATCGCCTGCTCGAGGAGCCGTCATCCGAGTACGTCATCAACATGGCGAACACGGAAGCAGGTGCGGTGAGGATCATGCTTGCAGGGGCAAGGATCGCCAGGACCAGGCTGTTTGTTCCTTTGTTCCCGGGGCCTTCGTTGCCGGGCACGTTGTTGCCAGGTGGGTTGTTGCCGGGCACGCCCGGGGGGTGGCCAGGGTGCCCCTGAAGGACAGGAGGTGGGCTGGTCCCGGCCGGAAATGCGCTCTTGGAAATGGTTTGCGGCGGCGCGGGGCGTGATTCCGGTGGCGGTGTGGTTTCCATGGTGCTCCCGTTGATTAGTGCGGCCCTCTGCCGGGCCGCGGCTGCTTACAACGTACGAAGCTGCAAGAGGGCGCCGGAAGGTGCTTTGCGCCGTATGTGGAAAACTTCCCGGCCGCGCTCTCCCGCAGACCGGCGGACCACTCCTGCAAGAATGGGCGCATGACGGACGCAACGAATGCCGAAGCAGGGAAGCGGCGGCGGGGACCCTCCTCCGGGGACGGACCGGGACGGTCCCGGACCGGCAGCAGCCTGGTGGAACCCGGCACCCTGGTGGATGCCGAAATCGATGAACTGCCGCCTGCGGAACCAACCCGGGTGGGCAGCCGCCGTGCCCTTGCCTACCTCGGCGTGTGCCTTGTCCTGATCGGCCTGAACCTGCGCAGCGTCTTTTCCAGCCTTTCCGCGGTCCTCCCGGAGGTGACCTCCCAGGCAGCACTGCCCGGCTGGTCCATAGTGGTGCTCACCACAGTGCCCGTCACGCTGCTGGGTGTGTTCGCGCCGCTCGCCCCGGTCCTGGCCCGCCGGTTCGGTGCGGAGCGGGTGCTGCTGGGCGCCATGGCGCTGTTGACCGCGGGGCTGCTGCTGCGGCCGGTGGGCACCGGTTCCGGCCCAGGTGCCGGCCACCTGCCTGCCCTCCTGGTCGGCACCGCAGCCTGCGGCGCCGCCATCGCGCTATGCAACGTGCTTCTGCCGGGCCTGGTCAAGCGCGACTTCCCGCACCGGCTGGGACTCATGGGCGGCCTCTACACCACCGCCATCTGCGCCTCCGCCGCGCTCGGTGCCGGCTTTACCTACCCGGTCTACACGGCAACGGGGGAGTGGACCAAGGCACTGTGGGTCTGGGCGCTGCCTGCCGCCGTCGTCCTTCTCCTGTTCCTTCCCGTCGCTGTCCGGCAGGGGAGTGTCCGGCACCAGGCGGTCCGGGACGGGGTGAACGTGTGGCGCTCCTCCGTTGCCTGGCAGGTAACCATCTTCATGGTGCTGCAGGCCATGATGTCCTTCAGCGGTTTCGCCTGGTTGGCACCCATCCTTCGCGAACGGGGTGTGGACGGGGCGACGGCGGGCCTCATCGTTGCCGTATGCATCGTGCTGCAGATGTTGGGTTCCCTGTTCGCGCCGGCCCTGGCGGCGCGTTTCCGGGACCAGCGCGCCATCAACACGGTGGTCGCCCTGATGACCGGCGGCGGATTTGTGCTGAGCATCCTGGGCCCGCTGGATCTGATCTGGGTGTGGGCCGGGCTGCTCGGGCTGGGGCAGGGCAGCCTCACTGCCTGCGCGCTGACCTTGATCATGCTCCGCACCCGCGACGGGCACACCGCCGCCCACCTTTCCGGCATGATGCAGGGCGTCGGCTACGGGGTGGGCTCCACAGGGACGCTGATGGTGGGCCAGCTGCACCAGGCCACCGGGTCCTTCGTTCCCGCCGGAGTCCTGTTCATGGTGGTGGGCCTTCTCGCGGCGGTCTTCGGCTACCGGTCCGGCCGGAACCGGTACGTGGGCTAGGAAACGCTGTGCGGGACTCCACCCTTCCGGCCGCCCACCCCGCTACCGGGATCTTCCGGCCCCCGTATTTCTGGGTAACCCTGGGCACCTGCGCCCTGGTGTTCCTGGCCGCGTTCGAATCCCTGGCCGTGACCACCATCATGCCCCTGGTCAGCCGGGAGCTGAACGGCGCAAGCCTCTACGCCCTGGCCTTCGCGGGGCCAATGGCCACCGGCGTGATCGGGATGGTGGGGGCCGGGAACTGGTCTGACCGCCGCGGCCCGGCCATGCCGCTGTACGCCTCCGTGGCACTGTTCGTGGCCGGACTCCTGATCGCCGGCACCTCGGTTTCCATGCCCATGCTGGTGGCCGGCCGTCTGGTCCAGGGGCTCGGCGGCGGCGCCCTCACCGTGGCGCTGTACGTGCTGGTGGCGCGGTTCTTTCCCGGGCCCCTGCACCCCAAAATCTTCGCTGCGTTCTCCGCCGCCTGGGTGATCCCGTCGCTGGTGGGGCCCTTCGCAGCCGGCGTCGTGGCCCAGGTCTTCAGCTGGCACTGGGTGTTCCTGGGCGTGGTGGGCCTGGTCATTCCCGCGCTGGCGATGATCGCGCCGGTACTGCGGGAAACCGATGAACCGGGCGCCGCGGACGGGTTGGAGAAGGCTGGCCGCCCGAAGGAAACTGTCCCGCCGTGGGCCCTTGGCCGCCTGGCGTGGGCGGCGCTGGCCGCGCTCGCCGTGCTGGGCCTGAACCTCTCCGCGGACGTCCGCATCCCCGCCTTTCCCGCCGCCGCGGCGCTCCTGGCGTGCGCCGCCGTCGTCCTGGCCCTCGTGGCGGTCCGGCCGCTGGTGCCCGCCGGGACCCTCACCGCCCGCCACGGACTGCCCAGCGTGATCCTGGCGCGGGGGCTGGCGTCGGCATCGTTCTTCGGCGCGGAGGTCTACCTGCCGTACCTCCTGATCGACCGGTACGCGTTCCCGCCCACCCTGGCCGGCCTGACCCTCACCGGTGGTGCGCTGGCCTGGGCCGGTGCCGCCGCCGTGCAGGGCCGGCTGGGTGCCAGGCTGCCGGACCTGCGCGCCGTCCAGGTGGGATCGCTCATGGTTCTGGCAGCTGTTCTCCTGGCCCTGGCCACCACCGCGCTGCACTGGCCGGCCGCCGTCGCCATCGCCGGCTGGGTCCTGGCCGGCGGCGGCATGGGCCTGCTCTACCCGCGCCTGAGCGTGATGACCCTGGCGTTGTCCACCAAGGAGAACGAAGGCTTCAACAGCTCCGCCATGTCCATCTCGGACTCCCTCGGCGGGGCGTTGTCGCTGGCCACCACCGGGATTGTCTTCGCGGCCTTTACGACGGCGGTCCAGTCCTTCGCAGGCGTCTTCGCCTTCACTGCCGCCATTGGCGTCGCTGCGACGCTGGTAGCACCGCGGGTCACCGCCAGGAGGACGTTACCGGACTAGGGGCAGGCGGGTGGCGCGCAGGACGACGTCCGCAATGGTCGCTTCCTGCCCGTCCGGCCCGGTCGCCGGCCGCTCCCGGCTGGTGAGGACCTCGATCTGCCATCCGGACCCGTCTAGCCCCAGTTCACGGACCAGGTCGTCACCGGTGTAGAACATCTCCCGGTGGTTGTGGTGGTCGTTGCCCCAGGGCGGCAGCCGGTCCGGGTGGTGGCCCACCACCAGCAGGGTTCCGCCGGGCTTGACGGCTGCGGCGGCCGTGCGCAGCGGGACCCGCCAGTCCAGTTCCTGGGAGTGCAGGAACTGGGAGGTCACCAGGTCATAGGAAGTACCCGGTTGCCACTGCGTCAGGTCCGCCAGTTGCCAGCTGATCCGGCTGCCGATGTCCCCGTTGGACGCGCGCACGCTTTCCCGGGCCAGTTCGGCCAGCTCGTGGGAATGCGCCCGCTCCAGGGCAACAGCGGAAACGTCGACGGCGGTCACGGACCAGCCTTGCTGGGCAAGCCAGATGGCGTCCGCGCCTTCGCCGCATCCCAGTTCCAGCGCCTTTCCCGGGCGCAGGCCGCCGGCCTCGCGGACCAGCTGCGGGTTCGGCTTCCCGCTCCAAAGCCGTGCCCTGCTGCTGTACCGCTCGTCCCAGACCGCAGCGGGATCGATGCCGCCGCCAACCCCCTCCGGCGCCCCGCCGCCGTCGTCCGCGTGGTGTTGGCGTGCCTCACTCTGGTGCCTGTCCTGGCGCTGCCCCGGCTGTTCGCTCATGCCTCAACACTGCCCCGCCATGGACTCGAAGGCAACGCCCGGGACGGGGGATGGGCCGCGGGATGCTAGACTGGAGGAACTTGATGTGCAGTGATGCCGCCTGCTCCTGACTGGAGATCCTTTTCCAGGGAGTGGGCTTTCTTCATGTGAGAGGCACATCCTGCGTCGATGAACGCGTTCCATTTGGTCCCGGCCGGCTGTCCTATTTACAGCGCCCGGTTTGATCACCTGACTTTTCTTCGGCGAAACCCCTGGTCCAACCGGCATCGGGGGCCGATATCCGCCCGGATACCGCCAGAAAGACCGTAAAAAACTACATGACTACTTTTGCTGCCCTCGGTACTCCCAAGGCCCTTGCAGACACCCTCTCCGCCCAGGGAATCGTTGAACCGTTCCCCATCCAGGTCAAGACCCTTCCGGACACGCTGTCCGGTCGCGACGTCCTGGGCCGCGGCCGGACAGGATCCGGTAAGACCATTGCTTTCGCCATCCCGCTTGTAGCACGACTCGCTGAGCGGGAAGCCAAGTACTTCCGCAAGCCCGGCCGCCCCATGGGCCTGGTCCTGGCACCCACCCGTGAACTGGCAACCCAGATCAACGCCACCATCGAGCCGCTGGCCAAGGCCGCCGGCCTGAACACCACCGTGATTTACGGCGGCATCTCCCAGGCGCGCCAGGAGAAGGCGCTGCGGGCCGGCGTCGACATCGTCATCGCCTGCCCCGGCCGCCTGGAGGACCTGATCCGCCAGCGCATCCTCACCCTCGAGGCCGTGGAGATCACCGTCCTGGACGAGGCTGACCACATGGCCGACCTCGGCTTCCTCCCCGTGGTCAAGAAGCTCATGGACATGACCCCCAGCCAGGGCCAGCGCCTGCTCTTCTCTGCCACCCTGGACAACGGCGTGGACAAGATCGTCCAGCGCTACCTGTCCAACCCGCTCACCCACTCCGTGGACGATCCGCAGGCCGCGGTGACCACCATGGAGCACCACGTCCTGGTGGTCAACGACCAGACCGTCAAGAAGCAGCTGATCGTGGAGCTCGCCTCCGGCGCCGGCCGGCGCGTCCTGTTCATGCGGACCAAGCACCACGCCCGCAAGCTGGCCAAGACCCTGACCGATGCCGGGATCCCCGCCGTGGACCTGCACGGCAACCTGTCGCAGAACGCCCGTGACCGCAACCTCGCCGAATTCTCCAACGGTGACGTCCGCGTCCTGGTGGCCACCGACGTCGCCGCCCGAGGTGTGCACGTCGACGACGTCGAACTGGTTATCCACGTGGACCCGCCCACCGAGCACAAGGCATACCTGCACCGCTCCGGCCGCACCGCGCGTGCCGGATCGGACGGCACCGTTGTCACCCTGACGCTGCCCGAGCAGCAGGCCGACGTGAAGAAGCTCATGAAGGCTGCCGGCGTTGACGTGAACTTTGAGCGCGTCTCCGCCAACTCCCCGATCGTGGCTGACCTGGTGGGCGAAATCGCCGACAAGGTGGACCCCCGCACCCGCGCCGCACTGATGGCCGCCAAGGCCCCCAGGCAGGGTGGCGGCACCTCGACGGGTGCCAACGCCGAGCGCAAGCGTGCACGCCGCCAGGCTGCACCGTCTGCCGGTGGCCGCGGCGGACGTGGTGGACGCGGCAAGGTTTCGGCCGAGCCTGCCCGCACCGATGTTCCCCGCGCCGAGCGCCGGGCTGTCGCCTTCGAAGGACGCACGGAAGCCCGCGCAGCCTTCGACCGCAATGCAGAGCAGAACGAGGACCGCGCCGTGGCAGCAGCCGCTGCCCGCCGCAACGCCCGCGGCCGCGGCACCGCTGCCGGCACCCACCGCAACGATGTCCCCGCAGCAGGTGGCCGCTCATCCGCCGGCCGCGGTTCGGACGGACGTGCAGCTGAGGGCCGCGGTGATTCCCGGATCACCCGCAGTGCCGCCCCCCGCGGCGGCACCGGCCGCCCCGCCTCCGGCGGACGCCCGGCCTCCGGCGGCGGCCAGCGCAGTGGACGCCCCGCAACCGGCCAGCGCGCAGCAGCAGGGGCATCGGGCCAGCGCTCTGCGGGTGCAGGAGCAGCCGGCGGCAGCAAGGCCGTCTGGTCCTCCAACACCGGCGGAACCTCCGGTGGGTCTTACGGTTCGGGCAGCGGCGCCTCCGGCAACGGCGGTTCGGGCCGTCCCGCCCGCAGCGGCCCCCGCCGCGCGTCCGCCCCGGCGTCGAACGAACGCCGCAGCCGCTAATCCCCACCGGCCCCCTCGCCTCGCAAGCTCGGCCAGGGAACCCTGCCGGCGTGGGCCCACCCACCGGCCCCCTCGCCTCGCAAGCTCGGCCAGGGAACCCTGCCGGCGTGGGCCCACCCACCGGCCCCCTCGCCTCGCAAGCTCGGCCAGGGAACCCTGCCGGCGTGGGCCCACCCACCGGCCCCCTCGCCTCGCAAGCTCGGCCAGGGAACCCTGCCGGCGTGGGCCCACCCACCGGCCCCCTCGCCTCGCAAGCTCGGCCAGGGAACCCTGCCGGCGTGGGCCCACCCACCGGCCCCCAACGGCCCCAACATCGAGTGCTCCGTAGTTGTCGTTTAGACGCATCATAACGACAACTACGGAGCACTCGATGCGTTTAACCGCCTACCAGCCGCGGGCGCGCCACTCCTCCAGGTGCGGCCGCTCGGCACCCAGGGTGGTGGGCTTGCCATGTCCGGGATGCACGACGGCAGTGTCCGGGTAGGCGCCGAAGAGCCGCTCCGTGACGTCGGACAGGAGCTGGTTGAACCTTCCGGGGTCCTTCTGCGTGTTGCCCACCCCGCCCGGGAACAGCGAGTCACCGGAGAAAATGTGCGCAGGCCCGTCCGGATCCTCGTAGACAAACGCGATCGAGCCCGGAGTGTGCCCCCGCAGGTGGATGGCCGTGACCTCAAAGCCGTCCACGGCCACCTTGTCCCCGTGCCCAAGCCGCCGGTCCACCGCAACCGGCAGCGCGTCGGCGTCGTCCGCCCCGGCTGCTGTCGGCGCCCCCGTTGCTTCCACCAGCTCCTTCAGCGCGCGGACGTGGTCCCAGTGCTGGTGCGTCGTGGCGATCAGCGCCACGTGCGGCGCTGCCGACGCGTCCGCTGCCCCGTCCGCCAGCAGCTGCCGGATGGCAGGCAGGTCGTCCGCGGCGTCGATCAACAGCTGTGCACCGCTCTCCTTGGCCGTCAGGAGGTACACATTGTTGTCCATTGCGCTGACGGAGATGCTGCGGATGGTCAGGGCCGGCAGGTCGTACCGAAGTGAGTCAGGCACGGGCTACAGCTCCAGCGGCAGGGTGGTGGAGTAGACCTGCTTGGACGGCGGCGCGGCCAGGATCTCGTGCAGGGTGCTCTTGCCTTCCGGCGTGGTCCGCCAGGCAGCGTAGTCGGCATGGTCCTGGGCGGTGGCCCAGGTTTCCACCACCAGGATGTGGCAGGGGTCGGCGTCATCCACCAGCGCTTCAATGCCTTGGTTGCCAGGCCAGGCGCGGGTGGCCGCAAGGGTCTCGGACAGGTACTTGGCGGCGTCGTCGCGGTGCGCGGGGTCAATCTGTACTTCGAAATGGACGATGGCAGGCATGGGGCTCCTTGGGGTGGCGGTCAGGTCAGGGTATGCGGGCTCTCAAAGAAGGCGGTTATTCCCGGCCCTCGGACACCCATTTGGGGTCCGCGGAACGGGAGCCGACGACGGCGTCGGACGCTGCGTCGAGCGCCTCCAGGTGCGCCGGGGTCAGGTCCAAGGCAAGCGCGCCAAGGTTTTCGTCGATCCGTTCGGCCTTGCGGGTGCCGGGAATGGGAACGACCGGCAGGCCGAGCAGCTTTCCCTGGGCGGGCAGCCAGGCAAGGGCCACCTGCGCGGGGGTGGCGCCGAGTTGGTCCGCCACGGACCGGACGGCGTCCACCACCGCCTGGTTGGCGCTTGCGGCGTCCGGGGCAAAGCGGGGGATGTTCCGCCGGAAGTCCTTCTCGCCCAGGCTTGCGGTGTCAACGGTTCCGGTGAGGAAGCCCCGGCCCAGCGGGGAGTAGGGGACAAAGCCCACGCCCAGGGCTGCGGCGGCGGGAACAACATGGCGTTCCACGTCCCGGCTCCAGATGGACCACTCGCTCTGGACCGCCGCGATCGGGTGGACCGCTGCCGCGTCCTGCAGTTCCTGCGCCGTCACTTCGGACAGGCCCAGATGCCTGACCTTGCCCTGCTTGACCAGCTCGGCCATGGCGCCCACGGTTTCCTCGATGGGGACGCGGACGTCGCGGCGGTGCATGTAGTAGAGGTCGATGACGTCGGTGCCCAGCCGTTGCAGGCTCCGGTCCACGGCCTGCCGAACATACTCAGCGTCGCCGCGGATGTCCGTGTAACCGTCAGTTGGCGTGCCCACCAGGGCGAACTTGGTGGCCAGCTGGACCTCATCCCGCCGGTCCTTGAGCAGCTGTGAAATCAGTTCCTCGTTGCTGCCGCCGCCGTAGATGTCCGCGGTGTCGATGAAGCTCATGCCGGCATCGACGGCATGGTGCAGGGTCCGCAGTGCCTCGGCAGGGTCAACCTCGCCGTACACCGGGGTGAGGGCCATGCCCCCGAAACCCAGGGGGCTGACGGCCAGGCCGTCGCCGAGTTGGACAGTGCCACCGGGATTAGTGGACGTGTTTGCCATGGTGCTCCTGTTCGTTTCCTTGATTTTCAAAAAGTTTGGCTAAAGCCAGGGGATGATGCGGTCCGCGGCCGGGCGCGTGGCCTGGATCAGGCGGGCATTTGCTTCATCGGGTCCATTGGCCCAGGCCACGGCGGCGTCCCGGTCCATCCCGAATGACACATGGCGGTCCACCAGCCGCTGCAGCCGCAGGGCGGGCGGCGTTTCCAGGAACCACACCTCGTCCAGTTGCGCCCGGATCTCTTTCCACGGTTCCTGGTCCGCCAGCAGGTAGTTGCCTTCCGTGATCACCAGCGGGACGTCAGCCGGGACGGCGATGGAGGCGGCCACCGGCTCGTCAATGGCGCGGCGGAACTCCGGTGCGTAGACCACGGCCTCGTCCCGGCGCGCCAGGCGCCGCAGCAGCGAAAGGTAGCCGCCGGAGTCGAACGTATCAATGGCGCCTTTCCGCTGCCGCAGAGGGGTTCCCTCAATAATCGCGTTGCCCAGGTGGAAGCCGTCCATGGGGACCACAACCGACGTCCCCGGAGTGAACTGCTTCTGCAGCCAGGCGGCAAAGGTGGACTTCCCGGAGCCCGGCGCCCCGGCGATGCCCAGGATGGTGCGCGTTCCAGGTGCCACCCGGCGCCGCAGCGCGTCCAGGGCATCGGTGATCTCGGGGGAGTCCATGGCAAAAGCCTAGTCACTGGTGCGGGCAGGCGCCGCGTCCATCGCAGGCAGCGCCTTGAGGCCGGCGGCGCAGCCCACGATGCCGGCAATGAACAGCAGCTTCACAACGCTAAATGGTTCCACTCCGGTAGCCATGGCCCAGCCCACCGTCAACGCGGCACCGATGCCCACCCAGATGGCGTAGGCGGTGCCCAGCGGAATGCTCCGGATGGACATGCCCAGGCCCAGCATGCTCAGGGTGGCGGTGACGGCGAAGACAATCGTGGGCAGCGGCCTGCTGAAACCGTCGGACAGGCCCAGGGCCGTCGCCCAGACTGCCTCCAGGACAGCGGAGGCCAGGAGCACCAGCCAGGGAAGCGAACGTTTCATTGTCACGCCACCACCTTGAGGCCAACCACGCACGCGGCGATGCCGGACAGCAGCAGCAGGCGCGCCGCCGTCGGACGTTCCACCCTGGTAGCCATTGCGTAGGCGGAGGTCAGGACCACGCCCACCCCTACCCATACCGCGTAGGCCGTGCCGGTGGGAATGGACTGCATCGCCACGGCCAGGCCGCCGGTGCTCGCGGCAACGGCCACCAGGAACAGGGCTGCAGGGGCCAACCGCCGGCGCCCGGAAGCCTTGGAAGCACGGTGCAGGGCGGCTGCCCAGACGGCCTCCAGCGCGCCGGAAAGAATGAGGATTAACCAGGACATGACCAGATCCTTTGGCCAGTCTTGTCGCGTGCCGGGTACTGAACCGTCGTCCGGAGGCTCGGGATGGAGCCTTGGATTCCAAGGTAGCAAGGCGCGACGGCGGCGGCCACCTTGGTGCCCAACCTCACCAGTCACAGTGGGCGGCGTGCCCAGCGGCGTGCTCAGCCGCCGTGCCGGGCCAGCAGCTGTTCCACCCGCTCCGGCGCGTAGAGGCTTTCCTCCACGAGCCGGCACAGGCCCACCGCGGTGGCCTTGCGGCTGTCCGCCGGGACGATCTCCAGATCCACCAGGGAAGGTTCGAAGGCGTCCGTGAGGATTTGCTGCCGGCATGCCTGCAGGAAGCCGGGGAGCACTCCCACCAGGCCGCCCACCGCCACCCGGCCGGGGTTCAGCGTGCCCACCATCGCGGCGAGGGCCCGTCCCAGCACCCTTCCGGCCGCCGCAATTGCGGCCTGTACGTCCGGGTCGCCGTCGGCAGCGTCAACGAACCGCCTCAGTGTGCCGTAATGCGCAAATTGCGGGGCGGCCAGCAGCGCGCGCCCGGAAGCCACCGCCGCCAGGCAGCCGTCCCGGCCGCAGCGGCACCGGCAACCGGCGGCCTCCGGGATGCGCACATGCCCGATGTCCCCGGCGGCGCCGTGGGCGCCGCGCACCAGCGAACCCCGGACAATGATCCCGGAGCCGATCCCGGTGCTGACCTTCACCGCGATCAGGGAGTCGAGGGGGCCCCGGACCTCACCCACCGCCATGGACCGGGCGTCGTTCTCCAGCAGGACCGGGCAGTCAAGCATGGATTCCATCGCCTCCTGCAACAGCTGCAGGTCCCAGTGGGCAAGGACGGTCCGCTCCAGCCCCAGGCGGTGGAGTGGGTCAACCGGAGCCGGCAACCCAACTCCTGCTCCTACCGGCTGCCGGCCGTCGAGCAGCCGCAGCGCCTCGCCGACCACCTGGCCCACCACCACCTCCTGGGCGTCCCCGATCTCCACGGGGATACGGGCAGAGGCCACTACCTCCCTGCCCAGCGACAGGAGATGGATTCCGGCGTGCGTATGGCCGATTTCCAGGCACAGCACCAGCTTGTTGCGGTCGTCGAAACGGAGGGAGCGGGGCGGCCTGCCACGCTGTGCGCGCAGGGGAGTGGATTCGTAGACAAGCCCGGCCGCGAAAAGCGCGTCGAGCCGCTCGTAAAGGGTGGAACGCGCCATTCCGGTGATCTCCAGCAGATCGGCCCGGCGGTACCCGGAGGCGTTGGAGCGCAGGAGCTGGAGAAGGTGCCCGGCGCTGGTGGCGGGGCCCGCCGGCGGCTGGGCAACTTCTCCCACCAGCGTCCTCTGGTCCGTCATGCGGCCGGCTTCCTTTCCCAATGCGTTTGATCCGTCCACTGCGGGCACAGGGACTGGCCCCTCAGCATTGACGTGATCTGTATCACACAATTATGATCGATCATCAGACAAAAAACCTAGCAGTCCTTCACCCCAGGAGGCTCTAATGTCCGTTACCGCCCAGCATGACGTCAGTCGGCGAGCATTGTTGAAGGGGGGCCTCACGGTGTTGGCGGCCGGCCCGGTGCTTGCAGCCTGCGGGGTGAATACCAGCGGAAGCGGCGGCAAGGGATCCGTCAGCTTCCTCTCAACGCAGTTCTCCCCGGTGGAGGAACGCCAGAAGTACGAGGCAACGCTCAAGAAGTTCGCGGGGGACATCAGCGTTGCCTACAACCCCGTTGATACGGGCGTTTTCAACACCACCCTGAAGTCCCAGCTCGCCGCGGGGAAAGTGGAGGTGGGGATCGCAGGTGGGCTCCACGGCGACCTCGCCCCCTTCGCCTCGCAGCTGGAGGACCTCAGCTCGCTGATGAACGACCTGTCCTCGGCCGGCTACTCCAAGGACGTGGCTGAGCTGGCCAAACTCGGCACCGATGTTCCCCGGTACATCCCCTGGATCCAGGCCACGTACGTGCTGGCGGTCAACAAGAAGGCGCTGCAGTGGCTGCCCTCGGGAGCCGACGTCAACAAGCTCACGTACAACCAGTACCTGGAGTGGGCAAAGGCGGCCAAGGATGCCAGCGGCCGGCCCGTCTTCGGCTTGCCGGCCGGCCCCAAGGGACTGCACCACCGCTTCTACCAGGGCTTCCTGCTTCCCAGCTTCACGGGCGGGCAAATCACCACCTTCCGCAACCAGGATGCCGTCAGCGCCTGGACGTACATGAGGGAGCTCTGGGCCAACACGAATCCGGCCTCCACGAATTACGACTTCATGCAGGAGCCCCTGGCCAATGGCGAGGTCATGGTGGCCTGGGACCACGTGGCGCGCCTCATTACGGCCGTGAAGGACAAGCCGGACGACTGGCAGATGGTTCCGGCGCCGTCCGGGCCCAAGGGCAGGGGCTACCTCCTGATCGTGGGCGGTATGGCGGTGCCGAAGGGTTCGCCTGAGAAGGACAAGGCCTTCGAGCTCATCAAGTCGCTGTCCAAGCCCGAGGCGCAGATTGAGACACTGAAATCCAACTCCTTCTTCCCTGTGGTGAAGACGGACATCGGCGGCGACCTCCCCGGCGGCGTGGCCCTTGAAGCCAAGGCAGTCAAGGCGCAGCAGGAGGCCTCCGACGCCCTGCTCGCCCTGCCGCCGGTGGGCCTGGGCGATAAGGACCCCCAGGTCTCCCAGCTGTTCAAGAACTGCTTCCAGGAGATCTGCCTGAATAACGCGGACGTCAAGGCCACGCTGGACCGGCAGGGGGCGGAACTGGCCAAGATCATGGACAGCCTGAACGTCCCGTGCTGGGCACCGGATCCCAAGACGTCGCCCTGCAAGGTCGCGTGATGGCCGCCCCGGATGCGCCGGCGGCAGCCAGGCCGCACGTTCCCCCTCCCGGCCCAAGAGTCCGTGCGCCCAGGAGAAGGGGGAGTTCCGCGGCGCTGCTGCTGATCGCCCCGTCAATCGTGTTCATGACGCTGCTCTTCGGCTGGCCGATGGTCAGCGGCGTCCTGCAGGCGTTCGGCGGCCCCGAAGGCCTGACGACGGCGAACTTCACCAGGTTGTCCCAGGACCCGTACTTCTGGTCCTCGGTGGGCAACACCCTCCTGCTCATCGTGGTGATGATCCCCATCCAGTTTGTCCTGGCGCTGGCGATGGCCCTGCTTATCAGGGCCAAGCCGCGGGGGGCGTCTGCCTACTTCTACATCTGGGCCATCCCGCTGGCAGTCAGCGACCTCGCAGCCGGCCTGGTGTGGCTGACCGTCTTCACGGACCGCGGCTACCTCAACTCGCTCCTGGCGTCCCTGGGCCTGCAGCCCGTCTCCTGGCTCGCCTATGACAACTACCCGTCCATGTTCGGTGCCGTGCTGATCGCGGAGGTCTGGCGGGCCACGTCGCTGGTGTTCGTGATCGTCGTGGCCGGCCTGCAGTCCATCCCCAAGGATTACGAGGAAGCCGCCGGCGTCTTCGGGGCCAGCTTCTGGAACCGGCTGTGGCACGTGACCCTGCCGCTGCTGCGCCCCAGCCTCCAAACAGCCTTGATCCTGAGGACCATCCTGGCCTTCCAGACCTTCGCCGTGGCCCTTGCCCTCACCGGCCAGAACTTTCCGCTGGTGGTGGGCGAAACCTACCGCTGGTACACGGGCCTGCAGGACCCCAACGTGGCATCCGCGCTGGCCCTGGTGGTCATGGCCGTGTCCATGGTCACGGCAGTGGGCTACCTGAAACTCCTGAGGGACCAGACGGAGGCGGCACGATGAGCCACGCAACAACGTCCAGGACAGATGCCGGGACCACCTGGCCTGAACCCGGCGTGGACCGCAGGCCGCTGGCGCGGCGGCGCCGCAACCGGGTGCTCCTCCAAGTGGCCTGCATCCTGATCACCCTCTTCATGGCACTGCCGATCTACCTGATCGCGCTGGCCGCGATGTCCAGCAGGCAGTCGCTGCAGAAGTTTCCGCTCAGCTTCATCCCGGACAACTTCTCCACCGAGACCATGCAGACATTCCTGCAGTCCACCGGCATCCTGGGCGGCCTGATCAACTCCGTCCAGGTGGGCGTGTTCACCCTTGTGCTGTCGCTGCTTATCGGTGTTCCCGCAGGGTACGCCGTGGCACGTTTCGCCTTCCGCGGCAGGGAGCCCTACCAGTTGTTCCTGCTGTTCACCCGCGCCCTGCCCATCGTCGTGCTGTCCGTGCCGCTGGCCCAGCTCTTCCTGCAGACGGGGCTCTACGACAGCGTCCTCGCCGTCGTCCTGCTCCACAGCGCACTGGCCCTGCCCACCACCATCCTGATTACCGCCTCGGTGTTCCTCGGTGTTCCGCGCGACGTGGAGGAAGCGGCCAGGATCTTCGGCTGCAGCCCGGTGCAGGCCTTCCTCAAAGTGGTCCTGCCCATGGCCATCCCCGGCATCGCCGCGGCCTCGATCTTCACGTTCGTCATGTCCTGGAACGAAGTCCTGGGCGCGTCGATCCTGACCCTGAACCAGCGAACACTCCCCGCCCAGGTCCTCAGTTCCCTCGCCGAATCGCCGCTCGCCTACCGCTTCGCCGGCGGCTTCCTGCTGGTGGTCCCGGCCCTGGTCTTCATCTTCTTCATGCGCCGCTACCTCACCAACATGTGGGGCTCCACCATCCGCTGATTGCGTCCCAGAGAGGCCGTCCCATGGCTGACATCTCCATCAAGGGTCTGCACAAGACCTACCCGGGCAGCACCGAGCTGGCCACCAACAACGTCTCCCTCGAGGTTGCGGAGGGCGAGTTCATGGTGCTGCTGGGTCCTTCCGGGTGCGGAAAGACCACCCTGCTGCGCATGGTGGCCGGCCTGGACTTCCCGGACCAGGGGAGCATCTCCATCGGCGGGAGGGACGTGACCTACCTGCCGCCGCAGGACCGCAACCTTTCCATGGTGTTCCAGTCCTACGCCGTCTTCCCGCACAGGAATGTCCGGACCAACATCGGGTTCGGGCTGATGATGAAGAAGGTCCCGCGGGAGGAACTGGAGCGGAAGGTGGCCTGGGCCGCGGACCTGCTGCAGCTCAGCCCGTACCTGGACCGCTACCCGGCCAACCTCTCCGGCGGGCAGCGGCAACGCGTCGCCGTCGCCCGGGCCATCGTCATGGACGCCGATGTGCTGCTCATGGATGAGCCGCTGTCCAACCTTGATGCCCTCCTTCGCCTCGACTTCCGCGCCGAGCTGAAGAAGATTGTCCAGCAGCTTGGCTCCACCACGCTGTACGTCACCCACGACCAGGTGGAGGCGATGAGCCTCTCCGACCGGGTTGCGGTGATGAAGAAGGGCCAGATCGCCCAGCTGGGCCATCCGATCACGGTGTACGAGGAGCCGGCAGACCGTTTCGTGGGCGGCTTCATCGGCTCGCCGCCCATGAATTTCCTTGACGGCCGCATCACCCAGCAGGGTGCCCTGGAAGTTGGCGGCCAGAGCATCGCGGCGCCCGAATTCCTGGCCAGGGCAGCGGCGCGCACGGGTGGCACCCCGGTCATGGTCGGGATCCGGGCGGAGAATATTGCCCTGGCCCCGCGCGGCTCGGAGGGGTCCCTGGATGCCGCCGTGGAAGTGGTGGAGCCGCTGGGGCACGCCACCTTGCTGACGGTGGACCTGGGTGGCCAGAGCGTTAAGGTCCAGGTCCCCTCCACGGACAAGGTTTCCGCAGGGGAGACGGTGGGGCTGCGCTTCGAGCAAAGCGCCCTCCGCTTCTTCGATACGGAAACCCAGTTGGGACTGACGGCGTGAGCGCAGAAGCGGACGCATACGGGTTTCCGCTTCGAGACCTTGGGGAGATGCGGCAGCGGGCCAGGGATGTCCTGGCCGGGAATGACCTGGGCACGATGGTCACCGCCGCACCGAATCTCTACCCGCACATGTGGAGCTGGGATGCTGCGTTCGTGGCCACCGGCCTGTCCACTATGAGCGTGGCCCGGGCGCTGCAGGAGCTGGACCACCTTCTGGCGGCGCAGTGGACGAGCGGGATGATTCCGCACATTGTCTTCTCCGACGTCCCCGGCTATTTCCCGGACGTGGAGCGGTGGGGAACCCGGGGAGCGTCACCCGAGGGAGTGCAGTCCAGCGGCATTTGCCAGCCGCCTGTGCATGCGACGCTGCTGCGCCGCATCGTGGAACGCGCGACGGCGGCCGGCGGCGAGGATGCCACGCTTGCCGAGGACTTTACCCGGCGGACGCTGCCGCAGTGGATCCGCTGGCACGCCTGGCTCCGCAGCAGCCGCGGCGGCGACGGCTCGGGCCTGCTCACCATCTACCATGGCTGGGAGTCCCGGGATGGACAACTCGCCAAGGTTCGACGGACCTTACTCCAGGGTCCGACCCGGGAAAATGGAGCCCTTTGTCCGGACCGACACACTGAAGGTCACCGACCTGAGCCAGCGGCCCAGCGACGAGGAATACAGCCGCTACCTCTGGCTGGTGCAGCAGATGGCCGACGTCCGGTTCGACGACGCACGGCTGCCCGGCGTGATGGATTTCCAGGTCAAGGACGTCTTCATGTCGGCGATCTTCGCGGCGGCCAACGAGGACCTGGCCGTGCTGGCGGAACATATCGGCCTGCGCGGGGACGCGCCGCGCTTGCGGGAGTGGGCACAGGAGTTCCGGGAAGGCGTGGACGCCACGGTTGATGAACACACAGGGCTTGCGCGGGACCGGGATGTGCTGGCAGGTGTTTGGATCGGGCTGCCCACGATGGCCGGCTTCGCCCCGCTGATCTCCACGGCTGACAACGCCCTGCTGCGGCGGCAGCTGGAGATCTTCGAGGGGCCGGACTGGACGGGAGACCCGCGACTGGCCTTCCCGCTCCCGGCATCAACCTCTACCACCTATGAGGGCCTCAAACCGCGGCAATACTGGCGGGGACCGGTCTGGCCGGTGATGAACTGGTACCTGGCGGGCTGCCTGCGCCGGCGCGGCGACGAGGAACGGTACCGGCGGCTGCGTGAAGCGTCCCTTGCCCAGTTGATGGAAGGCCACTTCGCCGAGTACTACGAGCCGTTTACGGGGGAGCCGCTGGGCAGCATGGACCAGTCCTGGACGGCGGCCGTCGCGCTGGAATGGCTCGCCGACCCAGACGCTACCGACGCCCGCTGACCCGTGGAGGCACCGCCGTCGTCCGCTCTGCTGCCCAAAGCACCTGTGCGCCTCCTCATTGCCGGCGCCGGTGCACGGGGCTCCGCCTATGCCCGGCTTGCAGTGGATACCGGCCTCGCCGTGGTGGTGGGGATCGCGGAGCCGCGCCGGCCGCTGCGCGAAACCCTCGCGGCGGAGCTTGGCGTGCCGGCCGCGGGTGTTTTCGAGGATTGGCAGACCATGCTCCGCACCCGGCTGCCGGCGGACGGCATCATCATTGCCACCCCCGACCGCGAACACGGAAGGCCGTTCGCCGCCGCGGCAGCCCATGGCTACCCCGTCCTGCTGGAGAAGCCCATCGCCCCCGATCCGGCCGGCTGCGCGGAGTTGGCCCGCCTCCAGCAGGAAGCGGGGATCAGGGCAGCCGTCTGCCACGTCCTGCGCTACACCCCGCTGACGGCGCTTCTGCGGCAGCTCCTCGCTGAAGGGGCCGTAGGCCGGATCATCTCGGTCCAGCATTTGGAGCCTGTGGGTTTCTGGCATTTTGCGCACTCGTACGTGCGCGGGAACTGGCGACGGGAGGAAGAATCCAGCCCCTTCCTGCTGGCCAAGTGCACCCACGACGTCGACTGGCTTTCCTTCATCATTGGAAGCCGGCCCGTGCGGGTGTCCTCCTTTGGCAGGCTCTCGCATTTCCGGCCGGAGGAGGCGCCGGATGGCGCGTCACGGCGCTGCACGGACTGTCCGGCGGAGCCCGGTTGCCCCTATTCCGCCCTGCGGATCTACGGGCCGGGCCGCCCTCCGGACGGTGCCGCGGCGGACCCGGCACGGGCCTACTTTACCGACGTCGTGGACCCGGGCGGCACCCGCGAATCGCTGTGGCAGGCACTGGAAAGCGGGCCCTACGGTCGCTGCGTCTACGGCGGAGGCAACGACGTAGTGGACCACCAGGTGGTGAACATTGAGTACGAAGACGGCACAACGGCCGCCTTCACCGCCACTGCCTTCACCGCCGCAGGCCCGCGGCGCACCAGGATCTTCGGGAGTCACGGTGAGATCTCCGTTGAGGCAGGCAGTGTCTCGGTCCACGACTTCCTGACCGGCACGAGCACCGACTACACGGTCCCCGCTGCTGCTTCCACCGTGGCGGGTGAAAAGCATGAAGGCGGCGACCGGGGACTTGTTCAAGCCTGGGTCAGCGCACTCGCCCGCGGTGACTGGTCGGGTGTGGTGTCGGGGCTGGCGGAATCGCTGGTCAGCCATTCAGTGGTTTTCGCGGCCGAGGAGGCGCGCCGGCGGGGGACCGTCGTCCCGGTGGAGGGGTTCAGCCCTTTGCTGTGACCGGGTCGATCGACACCACGGCCAGGAAGCCACGGCCCAGGATCTCGGGGGAATCGGCGTCGGAACCCACCACGGAGTCGTACCGGCCCAGCTCCAGCGGCTCGGACCCGCTTTCGCTGACCTTCGCCTGTCCCTGCAGCAGCACCCCAAGCTGCCCCTCAAAGACGGGGTGGGCGCGCTTTTTGGACAGCTCAATGATGGAGGTGTAGCCCTTGCAGGCGGCCGTGCGGGTGATGACGTTGAGGTCCCGGATGTCGCCGGTGGGCAGCTTGGCCGCGGTGGCCGCGCCGCCGTCGAACCTGAAGGGCCGGTACTTTTCCAGGGGCTGTTCCGCGCCGTCCACGGTAAGCAGCAGCAGTTCTCCTTCAATGACCGTCAGGACCCGCTCCATGCCGGGGAACGCGGAAAAGTCCCCCGCCTTGGCGACGTCCGCGATGCTCACCCGCCAGTCCCAGCCGCCGTCGTCGGTGCCCTTGCGTGCGATTTCCCTGGTCACGCCGCCGCCGTTGCGCCATGGTTCGGCCTTGAGGTCAGCGAAGCGGATGATCTGCATCAGCCCAGCCTAGTTCGCCGCGGTGGTCACGCGTCGCAGCGCGTGCCCTGTGCCTGCTACTCTCCTGCGGGGGGTCATCACGAAAACAGCCTGAAGGAGCCGGGAATGTTCGTCAAAGTGTGTGGTCTCAGCACCCCCGAATCGGTGCGCGAAGCGGTGGATGCCGGCGCGGATGCCGTGGGATTTGTGCTCACGGCCAGCCCCCGGGTTGTCTCGCCGTCGCAGGCTGCCTCCCTGCTGGCAGCGGTCCCCAGCGGCGTTTCCCCGATCGGGGTCTTCCGGGACGAGCCGGTGGCGGATGCCATCGCGATCGCCCGGGCCGCGGGCCTGGAATGGATCCAGCTGCACGGCGCGCGGTCGCGTACGGACGTGGCAACAGTGCACGACGCCGGCATGAAGCTGATCAGGGCCGTCGCCATGGGGGCCGGCCAGGATGAGTTCGAAGACTGGGGCGAGGACCTGCTCCTGATTGACGCCGCCGTGCCGGGTTCCGGGGAATCCTGGGACTACGCCTCCGTGGCCGCCCTGCCGGCGCTGCAGGGACGGAACTGGCTGCTCGCCGGCGGCCTCGATGCCGCCAATGTTGGCCAGGCATCAGCGGCCGCGCATGCCTGGGGAGTGGACGTTTCCTCCGGCGTCGAAGCATCCCGGGGCGTGAAGGACCTGGCCAAAGTCCGGGCCTTTGTCCAGGCGGCAAAGGCGGCCGCCACGGTTTAGGCGCTGCCACCCGGCACGCAGGCCCGTAGATCAGGGCAAGAATCAGGGGAGTCCCCCAGCTTGGTCCCGCACCGGCTGGGGGCACAATAGGTGCATGAAGACACTTCTGAATATCATCTGGCTGGTTTTCGGCGGCTTTTGGCTGGCCCTGGGCTATTTCCTGGCAGGCGTGGTTTGCTGCCTGCTGATCGTCACCATTCCCTGGGGCATTGCCTCATTCCGGATTGCCGCCTACACCCTGTGGCCGTTTGGCCGCATGGTGGTGGACAAGCCGGGCGGCACCGGTGTCTTCTCGCTGCTGGGCAATGTGATCTGGCTGCTCGTGGCCGGGATCTGGATCGCCATCGGCCACGTGGTGACCGCGTTCGCCATGGCCGTGACCATCATCGGTATTCCGCTGGCCATCGCCAACCTGAAGCTCATTCCGGTATCCCTCATGCCACTGGGCAAGCAGATCGTGCCCACCAATACGCCGTTCGTGAGCAACTACCCGGTCACCAGCTACCGCTAGGCAGGTTCGCCCGCGCGCAGGGCGCGGAGCACGCAGAACTCGTTGCCGTCCGGGTCAGCCATGACAACCCAGGTTGCCGCTGCACCCTGTCCCACCGAGATCTGGCGGGCGCCCAGTTCTTCCAGCCTGGCCACCTCTGCGTCCTGGTCTTCCGGGCGGAGGTCCAGGTGAAGGCGGTTCTTCAGTTCCTTCCGCTCCGGGACTTTGAGGAACAGCAGGTCGGGCAGCACCCCGTCTTCGGGGCTGCCCGCCGGCGGTTCCAGCACAATCTCGTCGTCTTCCTCATGGGTGCGGCGCCAACCGAGCGCCTCCTCCCAGAAGGCTGCAGGAACCCGGGGGTCGGTGGAATCAATGGCGAGGGCTTGGATGCGCAGGCTCATCCGTGCAGTTTTGCATCCGGTTCCGCAATCCGTAAACCCGGGAAAGCGGCGGTCCCTCACAGCGGCCGGAACGCCCCGTTCCGGAGGATGGCCACCGAATCGCTTTGGTCCAGTTCGGCGGCGATGTCCACATCCTCGGCATAGCCGGCTCCGGACAGTTCACGGCCGCTGGAACACTGCTGCAGCATTTCGCGCAGCCGCGGTTCCGCGGATTCGAACACGGCCATGGCGGCCACAGCCTCCGGCGCGTAGCCGTGCCTGCCGTCCCCTGCTTCATAACCGCCCCTGCCGGCGGCCGCCAGCCCGGCGATGAACGCCCCGGCGCCAATCTGGTCCTCCACGGCAGGCCGCAGCCTGCCGTCCGGCCACCGCTCACCGGCGGCAACCACTGCCAGTACCGCGTCCGCCGGAAGGTTCGCCGCCACCCAGTCGGAAGTGGCTGCGGCGTTCCGAAGGCACACGGCGGCGACCAGCGGCACGTCCGCGGCCAGCGCATGGCAGAGTTCCGACCCGTTGGGGGAGGGCAGGACCACTCTTTCCAGGGACTCCGCAGCGCGGAAGCTGGCGGGGGAGAGGCTCAGGCCGCCGCCGCCGCGGGGGCCGGCCAGCTGGGCCTGGTGGTGGGCGGCGAAGTCTTCGGCGCTGGTATCCCGCCAGGGATAGGGGAAGATTTCAGCGCCCCGGTCCAGGGCCACGCTGACGCAGGTGCCGAAGGAAAGGACGTCCACCACCACAGCGATGTCGGCGCCTGATGCCACGGTCCTGGCTCCCTCCAGCCCCCAGTCCAGCCTGACCGTGAAAGGGAGCTGGCGGTGTGCGGCATTGGCAGAGTGCGTGTGCCGCGGGCTGGAACCCGGAGCGTTCATGCCAGTTCACCTTTCAGGTTCCGGTGCGCGGCGTCCTGCCACAGTTCCCGGGCCCGCGGGTGGTGGAAGAGCGGGTCCAGTTCCAGCAGGTGGCGCACGACGGCGGCCCTGCCGGCTGAGAAGTCGGCGTCACCGATGTGGGCGTAGTCTTTCCGGACGGCGGCGAGGTAGCGGGCGTACTCCTCAGGTTCGCCGCCCAGGACCGAAAGGTCCGCGTCGCAGAGGAGGGCGCCGTCGTCGTCCCCTGGCTCCGGCCGGTGGTCCGACGTAAGGCGGACAAGCCGTGCCACTTCCGCCACCTCATCTTCCGGCAGTCCGGTTCCGGCCAGCCGGCTTTCCGCCAGCCGGGCAGACTCGTCCTCGTCCTGGCCCGCCGCGCCGCGGTACACGGCATCGTGGAACCAGGCCGCCAGCAGCACTGTCCGGGGCACCTCTTCCGGTTCGGTGAGCAGGTCCAGCGCCTCCAGCACCGATAACAGGTGCGTGCAGCCGTGATAGTGGCGGTGCGGTTCGCTCCACCGGTCCAGGAGGTCCAGGAAGAGTGCGTCGTGGCTGGGCATGATGGCTTCCCAGCGGGTCAGCAGCGGGACTTTCAGGGACTTGTTCCGGCGTCGCGCCGGGATCCGCAGTCCGCTGGCTATGAGTTTGCGGACCAGCACCCTGCCCTCCACCGGGACCGCCCCGGCCGCCACCAGCTCCTCAATGCGGCGTTCCGGCACATCGTAATGGTCGCCGTCGAACGCCCGCTCAGGGATCCCGGCAGCAGCGGCGAATGCATGCAGCTCGTCGAGGGACGTGTCCGAGACCAGGTGCGAGAAGTGTGTTCCGTGGGCAGGCCACAGCGGCGGGTCGATGTAGATGGCCATGGAAGGAGTCTAGTGGCGCCCCTGGTGCCCAGACCGGAAACGACGTATCCAGCCGAAATCCTCAAATACCTGCTGACGCCGGACGTATTGCCGCATTTGCGGATTAGAATCGGAGTATGGCCCTCATTCGCGTTTCTGAAGCTGCCCGTTTTCTGGGCGTGAGCGACGATACCGTCCGGCGCTGGACGGAGCACGGAACGTTGACGCCGCTCCGGGACGAGTCCGGGCGGCTCGCAGTGGACGGCCTCGAGCTGGCAGCGCATGCACAGAAGCTGGCCCAGCTTCCCGACGACCCCAAGAGCGGCAGCAGCTCGGCGCGGAACCGGTTCGTTGGCCTGGTTACCAACGTCATTACGGACAAGGTCATGGCGCAGGTGGAACTGCAGTGCGGGCCGTTCCGGGTGGTCTCGCTGATGAGCAGCGAAGCCGTCCGCGAGCTGGGCCTGGAGCCCGGCTCGGTGGCCACCGCGGTGGTCAAGGCAACAACGGTCATTATCGAGTCCCCGAAGGGACGGGCCGCGGCATGATCCGGGGACGCATCCTGACGGCCGCCGTGCTGTTGCTGGCGGCCGTCCTTTCCGGCTGCGCAGTAACCGGCAGTGTTCCGGGAGCCGGCTCCGGGGCCAAGCCAGGCGGCACCATCACCGTTTTCGCCGCCGCCTCCCTCAAGGCCACCTTCACCCAGCTGGCCCGCACTTTCGAGGCGGAAAACCCTGGCACTACAGTCACCCTGAGCTTCGCCGGGTCCTCGGACCTGGCCAGCCAGATCAGCCAGGGGGCACCCGCGGACGTCTTCGCCGCCGCGGACGCGGCCACCATGCAGAAGCTGCAGGACGGCGGCCTTACGGAGGGGGCGCCCCGGAAGTTCGCCACCAACACCCTTGCCATCGCGGTGCCGCCGGGCAACCCCGCGGGCATCGCCGGGTTCAAGGACCTGGCCCGGCCGGGCGTCAAACTGGTCACCTGCGCCAGGCAGGTGCCCTGCGGGGCAGCCGCGGCCAGGACGGCGGAGGCGGCCGGAGTTACCTTGAGCCCGGTCAGTGAGGAGAACGCGGTCACCGACGTCCTGGGCAAGGTCACCTCCGGCGAGGCCGACGCCGGCTTGGTCTACGGCACGGACATCAAGGCCGCCGGGTCCAAGGCGGCGGGTATCCAGTTCCCGGAGTCGGGAAGCGCGGTGAACATCTACCCCATCGCCGGGGTTGCCGGCAGCCGGAACAGGGCCACGGCCCAGGCCTTCCTGGACCTGGTGACCGGCCCGGAAGGGCAGGAGGTTCTCGCTGGGGCTGGATTCGGCCCGCCGGGTGCCGGTCAAGGAGGCAGCACATGACCCGGCAGCAAGCCGGCCCGCCGCCGGCACGCCTGCGCACCCCGAGTCCTGCCTACTCTGGCATCCCCGCCTGGGTCCGCGTGCTGGCCGTCCTGGCCGCCGTCGTCGTCGTGCTCCCGCTTTTGGCTATGGTGCTCCGCGTGGACTGGGCACAATTCCTTCCGCTGGTGACCTCCTCGTCGTCGCTGACTGCGCTGGGACTGAGCCTGCGGACCTCGGCGGCGAGCACCCTTCTGTGCATTGTGCTGGGCGTTCCCCTGGCCCTGGTCCTGGCGCGGGACACCTTCCGCCTGCAGGGGCTGCTGCGCTCGCTGGTGCTTTTGCCGCTGGTGCTTCCCCCGGTGGTGGGCGGAATCGCCCTGCTCTACACGTTCGGCCGGCAGGGGCTGTTGGGGCAGACGCTGAATGTGCTCGGCCTGCAGATCGCGTTCTCCACCACGGCGGTGGTCCTGGCACAGACGTTCGTTGCGCTGCCGTTCCTGGTGGTGAGCCTTGAGGGGGCACTGCGGACCTCAGGCTCACGGTACGAGGCTGTGGCGGCAACGCTGGGTGCCCGGCCCGGAACGGTGTTCCGGCGCGTCACGCTTCCGCTGGTCCTGCCCGGGCTGGCGTCCGGCGCGGTCCTGTCCTTCGCCCGGAGCCTGGGCGAGTTCGGCGCCACGCTGACCTTCGCGGGCAGCCTGCAGGGGGTGACCCGGACCCTGCCGCTGGAAATCTACCTGCAGCGCGAAACGGACCCGGACGCCGCCGTCGCCCTGTCCCTGGTGCTCGTAGCGGTCGCCGTGGCAGTGGTTGCGCTTGCCTACCGGCGCCCGGCAGCGGACCGTGCCGGATCAGGACAACGGACGACGACGCCGGCCCCGGCGGGAGGGGACGTCCGGTGACGTTGTCCTTCCGGGCAGTGCTGGCCGGGCGGGATTTCGACGTGGCCCTGACGGTCCGGCCGGGCGAGACCGTGGCCGTTATGGGACGCAACGGCGCCGGCAAATCAACCCTGCTGGCCGGTATCGCGGGCCTGCTGCGGCCGGACAGCGGCCAGGCCCAGCTCAACGGCAGGACACTCTTCGACCTCGACGGCGGAAAGCGCACGTGGGCGGCGCCGCACCACCGCGGGACCGCCCTCCTCGCCCAGGAACCCCTGCTCTTCCCTCATCTGAGCGCCCTGGACAATGTTTCCTTCGGCCCCCGCAGCGCCGGCATGCCCAAACGGGCGGCGGAGGAGCGGGCGCGGCGCTGGCTGGCTGAGGTCGAAGCCGGAGACCTGGCCGCGCGGCGTCCCGCCCAGCTCTCCGGCGGCCAGGCGCAGCGGGTGGCCGTGGCCCGGGCGCTCGCCGCCGATCCCGCGCTCCTCCTGCTCGACGAGCCGCTGGCCGCCCTGGATATCCACTCCGCCCCGCTGCTGCGCCGGCTCTTCAAGCGGGTCCTTGCCGGACGGCAGGCGATCATCGTCACCCATGACGTGCTGGACGCGCTGATGCTCGCGGACCGGGTGGTCATCCTGGAGGACGGCCGGATCGTTGAGGAAGGCCCGACCCGCACAGTGCTGGAGCGGCCGCGCAGTTCCTTTGCGGCCGGGCTCGCCGGACTGAACTTCATTCCGGGCACCCTGGACGGTGCCGGGGTGCGGACCAGTGATGGGCTCACAATCACCGGCCACGATGACGAATCCTTCGCCGCGGAGCCAAGCCCTTACGGCGAACCTGCCCCGCCGCCCAGGCCGGACGGCCCCGGCGTGGCCGTCTTTCCGCCGTCGGCCGTCTCCGTGTTCCTGCGCGACGCGCACGGCAGCCCCCGGAACTCGTTCGCCGTCACCATTACTGACCTCGAACCGCACGGCGACCAGATCCGCGTCCGCGCCGGCGGCCTGGCCGCGGACATCACCCCGGCTGCCTCCGCGGACCTGGGCCTTGTCCCCGGCATGAAGGTGCACTTTGTGGTCAAGGCCGCCGCCGTCTCCGTGTACGGAACCTAGCGCTGCAGGACCTCCGGCTCTGGACAGGTATTTCGCCTTGGGCAAACATGGCTACTGGACCTCGCCGTCCAAAGTTGAGCGTAGTAGACTCAACTTAGTCAACAAGCCCCCGAAAGGAGCTCTCTTTGGACGTCAAATTCACCACCAAGAGCCAGGAGGCTCTTTCCGCCGCCGCAATGAACGCCTCGACGGCCGGGAACCCGCAGGTGGAACCAGCGCACCTCCTCAAGGCGCTGATGGACCAGCGTGAGGGCGTCGCCGTCGCGCTGCTTCGCGCCACCGGCGCGGACCCGGACGCTGTCAGTGTCCAGGCCAGCAGCGCCATCAAGGCCCTGCCCGCCACTTCCGGCGGCTCCAGCCAGCAGGCACAGCTGTCCCGGCCCGCCCTGCAGGCCATCCAGCATGCCAAGGAGGAAGCGGACCGCCTGGGCGACTCCTTTGTCTCCACCGAGGTGCTCCTGGTGGGCCTGTCGGCCGGCAACGATGCCGCGGCCCGCCTGCTGCGCGACGCCGGCGCCTCCCGCGAAGCGCTCCTGGCTGCCCTGCCGGGAGTCCGCGGTGACCGCAAGGTGGACAGCCCGGACCCCGAAAACACCTTCCAGGCGCTCGAGAAGTACGGCACCGACCTCACCGCCATGGCCCGCGCCGGCAAACTGGACCCCGTAATCGGCCGCGACTCCGAAATCCGGCGCGTGGTCCAGGTCCTCTCGCGGCGCACCAAGAACAACCCGGTGCTCATCGGCGAACCCGGCGTGGGCAAGACCGCAGTAGTGGAAGGCCTGGCGCAGCGGATGGTGGCCGGTGACGTTCCGGAAAGCCTGCGCGGCAAGACCCTCATCTCCCTGGACCTCGGCTCCATGGTGGCCGGCGCCAAGTACCGCGGTGAGTTCGAAGAGCGGCTGAAGGCGGTCCTGGAGGAAATCAAGGGCTCCGAGGGCCAGATCGTCACCTTCATCGATGAGATCCACACCGTGGTGGGGGCTGGCGCCACCGGTGATTCGTCCATGGACGCCGGCAACATGCTCAAGCCCATGCTGGCGCGCGGCGAGCTGCGACTGATCGGTGCCACCACGCTTGATGAGTACCGCGAGAACATCGAAAAGGACGCAGCCCTGGAACGCCGCTTCCAGCAGGTGTACGTGGGCGAGCCCAGCGTGGAGGACACCATCGGCATCCTCCGCGGCCTCAAGGAGCGCTACGAGGCGCACCACAAAGTGTCCATCGCGGACTCCGCCCTGGTGGCCGCCGCCACCCTGTCCAACCGCTACATTTCCGGCCGCCAGCTGCCGGACAAGGCCATCGACCTGGTGGACGAAGCCGCGTCCCGGCTGCGCATGGAGATCGACTCCGCGCCGGAGGAGATCGACCAGCTGCGGCGCCAGGTGGACCGGCTCACCATGGAAGAGCTCGCGCTGGAGGGCGAGACCGACGCCGCCTCCGTGGAACGGCTTGCCGCACTCCGCGCCGACAAGGCGGACAAGGAAGAGGAACTCTCCGCGCTCAACGCCCGGTGGGAGGCCGAAAAGGCCGGCCTGAACCGGGTGGGTGACCTGAAGGCCAAGCTGGATGAGCTGCGCTCCGCCGCGGACAAGGCCCAGCGCGAGGGCGACCTGGAGACCGCCTCGCGGGTCCTGTACGGGGAGATCCCGGCGCTGGAACGGGAGCTGAACGCCGCTGCCGAAGCGGAGGCTGCCGTGACGGACAAGTCTGCACAGATGGTGGCGGAGGAAGTGACGGCGGAAGACATCGCCGAGGTCATTTCCGCCTGGACCGGCATCCCCGCCGGCCGTATGCTGCAGGGCGAAAGCCAGAAGCTGCTGCACATGGAGGAGGAGCTCGGCAGGCGGCTCATCGGCCAAAGCAAGGCAGTGGCCGCTGTGTCAGACGCCGTCCGGCGTGCCCGGGCCGGCATCAGCGACCCCAACCGGCCCACCGGTTCCTTCCTGTTCCTGGGCCCCACCGGCGTGGGCAAGACCGAGCTGGCCAAGGCCCTGGCGGACTTCCTGTTCGACGACGAACGCGCCATGGTGCGGATCGACATGTCCGAGTACGGCGAGAAGCATTCTGTGGCCCGGCTCGTGGGTGCGCCTCCGGGCTACGTGGGCTACGAGGAAGGCGGGCAGCTGACCGAGGCCGTCCGCCGTCGTCCCTACTCGGTGGTGCTGCTGGACGAAGTGGAGAAGGCGCACCCCGAGGTGTTCGACATCCTCCTGCAGGTGCTCGACGACGGCCGCCTCACCGACGGGCAGGGCCGCACCGTGGATTTCCGCAACGTGATCCTGGTGCTCACGTCCAACCTGGGCAGCCAGTTCCTGGTGGACCAGTCCCTGGACGCCGAGGCCAAGCGCAATGCCGTTATGGCCACGGTGAACGCGTCCTTCAAGCCGGAGTTCCTCAACCGGCTCGATGAAGTGGTGCTGTTCGACGCCCTCACGGTGGAGGAGCTGGCCCACATCGTGGAGCTGCACGTGGCCGAACTGGGGCGTAGGCTGCACGAGCGGCGGCTCACCCTCGATGTCACTGACAGCGCCAAGGCGTGGCTGGCGCTGTCCGGCTACGACCCCGCCTACGGCGCCCGGCCGCTGCGACGCCTGGTGCAGCGCGAGATCGGCGACCGGCTGGCCAAGGCCATCCTCGCCGGTGAGATCAGCGACGGTGACACCGTGCTGGTTGATACGGCGCCGGACTTCGGCGAACTGACCGAGGGCAACGTGGACACAATGACTGGCGCCCCGAGCTCCGGCTTGTCGGTCAGGCGGAAGGACTAGCCGCCGGCCTTGTGATGCGGACCGTGCTGCCTTGGCGGGTGAACCGTCAGGGCAGCACGCTTGCGTTAATCACATTGCCGGTGTCGGCCGCGACGTAGCAATCCACCCTCCGGTCGCCGGATTCCCAGCTGGTGCTGCTGGGGAAGCTGCGCTGGTAGTTGAGCTGGAACTGCTTGGCCGCCGGTCCGAGCTTCGCCGCCTGGCAGACTTGCAGGGCTTTGGCCTTGAGTGACTCGGCCCCTGGATACTCAGCGCTGTCCGGGTAGCGGAGAGTCGCAACGAGCTGGGCTGAGTGGCCGGTATCGCATGGCACCACGGTGGACGCGAGGGCCTGCGGATCGAAATCCTTGAAGCAGTCACCAATCGCGTAGGCAGCGGGTGCAACACCCTCCCGGGGAAGGGGCTGGGGAGTGGCCGGCGGCGTGACGGCGGTTTGCAGCACACCCTGTGCATCATTCTTTGCCACCTCGCTGCCGGGTGAAGAATTCAGCCAGACGGCAAGCCACACCAGTGAGCCCGCTACGGCGACGATAACGGTGACGAGAAGCGCCTTCCACAGGGCAGGCTTCCTGTTGACGTGATTTTCTGGGGCGGGATCGTGGCGGGGCTGGGACCAGGTGACGGATTCCGGAGCCGGGGCCGGGCCGGTCCCGCCCTGGATCTGTGGCACGCTTCCGGTCTGCGGGGGCGAGGCGGGTTTGGGCGGGATGTCCTGGTGGTTCACGGGTTCGCATCCTCCTGGGTTTGGTTCCGCGGCTCGCCAAAGGCCAGACAAAATCGGCAGTTCTTAAGTGACTCTACCCAAGAAAAATGCCGGAATCCCGCGGGTCGAGGTGCGCCATGGTACCCCACCCGGCCGTCCGGACCCCGAGGCGGCAAGCGGGGCCCGCCGAAAGCATGTAATCTAGGTGTACGACAAATTGACCAAACATTCCGGGGCCTCACCGATCGCCAAGGTGACCACCTCCGGTCCAAGTACAAAAGGGGGTCACGCCATGGGGCGCGGCCGTCAAAAGGCAAAAGCTACCAAGCAGGCTCGGGACATTAAGTACTACTCCCCGAACACTGACTACTCGGCACTTCAGCGCGAGCTGACGGGCCCGGGCAGCCGTTCAACGAGCCATTACTCGAATGAACCGGTCGAACCGGACTATTCGGCTTATGTGGATAAGTACGCGGATGATTTGGATGACGATGACGACGAGGTAGACCACCGTCGCATCGGCTAGTTGTCGCAAGCCTGCTGTGGCCTCCGGGCCCGGCTGCTGTGGCGCGAAAGCACATTCTGGTTCTGCAGTAGCTGCTGTTTGGACCCAGGGAATGTGCGGACCTCCTTTTTGATACCCGTTTTCGGGTGACCGCTTACTTCACGGAGCCCGCTGCCATACCGGATTACTGGTATAGGGCAGCGGGCTTTCCGTGTTGGTTGGTAACCTGACCGCATGACTGTTCGGACCACATACGCCAGCGGCGAGCCTTGCTGGGCGGATCTGCAGACCCCCGATGTTGCTGCCGCCAAAGACTTCTATGGACGGGTCTTCGGCTGGACCTACCAGGACTTCCCCACACCGGACGGCCGCAGCTATGCTCAGGCCTTTGTCCGCGGGCACTTGGTGGCCACCATAGCGCCGCAAAATCCCTTGCAGCTGGAGGCAGGGACTGCCGCCGAATGGAACGTCTACTTTGCGGTCCCGGACGCCGCGGAGCTGCTCCGCGATGCCCGTCATTCCGGCGGTACCGTGCAGTTTGGGCCCGAGAAAGTGGGGGATACCGGCGTACTGGGCTTCCTGGCCCCTCCCGGCGGCGGAACCACCGGGATCTGGCAGGCGGGTACCCACTACGGCAGCCATCTCTTCAATGAACCCGGCGCCTTGGCCTGGGCCGAGCTCTTCACGCCCGAGCCGCAGGCCGCCATCGGATTCTTCCAGCAGCTTTTCGGCCATGGTGTCACCGAGTACCCCCAGCACGACGGCGGCAGCTACTGCACGTTGCTCATTGCCGGCAGTGAGGTGGCCGGCATTGTTCCTGCCGACGAAGACGAAGACGAAGACGCCGACTGGCAGATTTACTTTGGGGCGGCAGATATCGCGAAGGCGGCAGCGGCCGCCCTGGCGGCAGGGGGCGAAGTGCTGGTGGAGCCGGATGACCATCCGGCTCCAGGATCACTGGCCACCATCGAGGACCCCCAGGGTGGAATCCTCAACCTCATCCAAGTCGCTTAAACACATCGAGTGCTCCACAGTTGTCGTTTTCGGGTGTGAAAACGACAAGTGCGGAGCACTCGATGGAGGGTCCTAGGCGTAGGCGTTGACCAGGCGGACTGCTCCGCCGTCCACGCCCTTGGCGCCCTGGACGTAATCCGGGCCGGACTTCAGGATGGACTCTGAATCCTCGGTGACGGTGCCCATGATCCAGGACGGCAGGCCGCGGTCGTTCAGGCGGGAAACAGCGGCATCGGCGGCTTCGGGGGACACGATGGCCACCATGCCGACGCCGAGGTTCAGGGTGCGCTCCAGGTCCGCCAGGGGCACGTTGCCGAGTTCGGACACCAGCTTGAAGATGGCGGGCAGTTCCCAGGTGGCGCGGTCCACGGTGGCCACGAGGCCCTGGGGGAGGACGCGGGCCAGGTTTGCGGCCAGGCCGCCGCCGGTGACGTGGCTGAAGCCGTGAACGGCCGCGCCGGCACTGACCGGGAAGGTGCGGGCCAGGTCCAGGCAGTCGGCGGCGTAGACGCGGGTAGGCTCGAGGAGCTCCTCGCCCAGGGTGCGGCCGAGTTCGGATACCTGCCGGTCAAGGGCCCAGCCGGCGTGGTTGATGACGCGGCGGACCAGGGAGTACCCGTTGGAGTGCAGGCCGGACGAGGCCATGCCGATCACCACGTCCCCGGCACGGACACGGTCCGGGCCCAGCAGTGCATCGGCCTCCACAACGCCGGTGGCTGCGCCGGCAACGTCGTATTCGTGTTCGCCCAGCAGGCCCGGGTGCTCGGCGGTCTCGCCGCCCACCAGCGCGGTGCCGGCCACGGAGCACGCGGCGGCAATGCCGCGGACAATGCCCGCGATGCGCTCCGGGACCACCTTGCCGCAGGCGATGTAGTCGGTCATGTACAGCGGCTCGGCGCCCACCACCACGATGTCGTCCACCACCATGCCCACCAGGTCGAATCCGATGGTGTCGTGGATGTCCATGGCCTGGGCAATGGCAACCTTGGTGCCCACGCCGTCCGTGGACGTGGCCAGCAGCGGCTTCTTGTAGGTCAGCAGCCGGGAAACGTCGTAGAGGCCGGCGAAGCCGCCCACCCCGCCGATCACCGAGGAGTTATGGGTTGCCTTGACGGCATCCTTCATGAGCTCGACGGCGCGGTCCCCGGCTTCAACGTCGACGCCTGCAGAGGCGTAGGTGATGCCGGAGTTATCTGCGGCGGTGTTAGCGGAAGTCATACGGACTCTTTCTTGTCGGCGCTGGTGGCGGCGGGTACGTCGGGCACAAGGTCGGCTTCAGTCAGCAGGTTCTCGAATTCGGAGTCCGGGCCCGGGTCGCAGCCGGTGGCTCCGGGCTTCTCCGCGGGGTCCTCGGTGGCGTCAACGGCCAGGGCGGCGGTTTCACCGGGAAGCGCTGACGGGGAAGGCTTCAGCCCGCCCAGGTCCGTGCGTTCCAGCAGGTTCTTGCCCAGCTTGTCCGCATCAGGGAGCTTGATGGGGTACTTGCCGGTGAAGCAGGCGGTGCAGAGACGTTCGCGCGGCTGCCGGGTGGCACCGATCATGCCGTCCTCGGAGATGTAGGCCAGTGAGTCCGCGCCGATGGCCTGGGAGATCTCCTCGATGGTGGCGCCGTTGGCAATCAGCTCGGCCCGGGAGGCGAAGTCGATGCCGTAGAAGCAGGGCCACTGGACGGGCGGGGACGAAATCTTCACGTGCACTGCCGCGGCGCCGGCTTCCCGGAGCATCCGCACAATGGCGCGCTGGGTGTTGCCGCGGACGATCGAGTCATCCACCACTACGACGCGCTTCCCGCGGATCACGGATTCAAGGGCGTTGAGCTTGAGCCGGATGCCCAGCTGGCGCAGGGTTTGGGAGGGCTGGATGAACGTACGGCCCACGTAGGAGTTCTTGACGAAGCCGTGCGCGAAGGGGATACCGGATTCCTCGGCGTAGCCAACAGCCGCGGGGGTGCCGGATTCCGGCACGGGGATGACGATGTCCGCCTGCTGCGTGTTTTCGCGGGCCAGCTGGCGGCCCATCTCCACCCGGGACTCGTAGACCGAGCGGCCGGCAATGGCGGCGTCCGGGCGCGCAAGGTAGACGTATTCGAAGACGCAACCCGCCGGCGTCGGCTCCGCGAACCGCTTGGACCGCACGCCGTCCTCATCGATGGCAATGAACTCGCCCGGCTCGATCTCCCGGATGAAACTGGCGCCCACGGTGGCCAGGGCGGACTGCTCGGAAGCGACAACCCATCCGCGCTCCAGCCGGCCCAGGACCAGCGGGCGGATTCCGTAGGTGTCACGGGCCGCGTAGAGGGTTCCTTCGTCCATGAAGACGAAGCAGAAGCCGCCCTTGATTTTGGGCAGGAGCTCCGTGGCTGTTTCTTCGAGGCTCTTGCCCGGCTCGCCTTCGAGAAGTGCGGTGACCAGGGCGGTGTCCGAGGTGTTGCCCTGCTTCATTTCGCCGGTGAGCTGGCCGCCGTTGCGCTCGGTGATCATGGCGTTGAGCTCGGCGGTGTTGGTCAGGTTGCCGTTGTGGGCCAGGGCGACCGTGCCGGTGGCGGTGGCGCCCAGGGTGGGCTGCGCGTTGGCCCAGTGGCTGGCGCCGGTGGTGGAGTAGCGGCAGTGGCCGACGGCCAGGTGCCCGGTCAGGGTGTTCAGCGTGGTCTCGTCGAAGACCTGGGACACGAGGCCCATGTCCTTGTAGACATTGATCCGCTTGCCGTCGCTGGTAGCTATGCCAGCTGACTCCTGACCGCGGTGCTGCAGTGCATACAGCCCGTAATAGGTAAGTTTTGCTACTTCTTCGCCTGGGGCCCAGACGCCGAAGACGCCGCAAGCGTCCTGCGGGCCTTTTTCGCCGGGGAGAAGATCATGGGAAAGTTTTCCATCGCCGCGTGCCACTGGTCGATTATCTCACGATATGGGGTACGACTTTTCCGGCCGCTGGTTTGTGACTTGCTAACCCTGGGGATCCGTGTCCGGCTCCGAATCCGGAACGGCCTCCACCACGGCTTTCTCTTGCCGCTTCAGGCTCCGGCGGTCCAGGACCAGCGCCAGTGCGGCGCCCAGGATTGCGCCGCCGGCGGCAAACATCACCAGGAAGAACCCGAACACTGCGCCCGGGTCGAAGGTTTCATCGCCCGGCACCGCATAAGCCACTACCGCGGCCGCAGCAACACCCACCAGCGCCCCCAGGATCAGGAAGGGGACGTACTTGGGTGCCCGGCGGACGTTAACTTCGCGCCGCTCGGCCGGAGATTCTTCAAAAGCCATGCCATCCAGCCTACTGCCCGCGATTTACAGCACGTAATGCGGCTGCATGGCGCTCCGAGCGGCTGGCGACCAGCTGCCCGCGGACTGATATATCTATTGACAGCGACGGCGGCCGCTGCCATATTCGCAGTAGGCGCTATGCGCATCATGTTGTGCAATACGCAATTGCGTGCGGCAAGGGCAACGTGATGGCGGGGGTCCCCGGGAGTGCACGTCCGCTACATTGGCACTTGGTGCCGACTCACGGGATCCGGCCGGATCCAGGAAAGGAACACAAGAACCATGGTTCACAAAGTCCAGGCAGTTGTAGTCAAAGAGAAGAACGCGCCGGTGTCGCTGGAAACCATCCTGGTGCCGGATCCGGGCCCGGGGGAGGCTCTGGTGGACATCCTCACCTGCGGTGTCTGCCACACGGACCTGCACTACAAGCAGGGCGGCATCGGCGATGACTTCCCCTACCTGCTGGGACACGAGGCCACTGGTGTGGTCAGCGCGGTGGGCCCTGATGTCACCTCGGTGGCTCCCGGTGACCGGGTCATCCTGAACTGGCGGGCCGTTTGCGGCGAGTGCCGGGCCTGCGCCAAGGGCCAGCCGCAGTACTGCTTCAATACGCACAATGCCACCCAGAAGATGACCCTGGAGGACGGCACCGTGCTCTCGCCGGCGTTGGGCATCGGTGCCTTCGCCGAAAAGACGCTTGTGGCTGCCGGGCAGTGCACCAAGGTGGACCCGGAGGTTGACGCCGCGGCCGTGGGCCTGCTGGGCTGCGGCATCATGGCGGGCATCGGCGCCGCGATCAACACCGGTGAGGTCAAGCGTGGTGAGTCCGTGGCGGTGATCGGCTGCGGCGGCGTGGGCATCGCGGCGATCGCGGGGGCCAGGCTGGCCGGTGCGACGACGATCATCGCCGTGGACATCGACGACAACAAGATCGGGATGGCCACGTCCCTCGGCGCCACCCACGGCGTGAACTCGCGCCAGGAGGACGCCGTGGAAGCCATCCGCGCCCTCACCGGAGGCCATGGAGCGGACGTGGTGATTGACGCCGTCGGCCGTCCTGAAACCTACAAGCAGGCCTTCTATGCCCGTGACCTGGCCGGCCGCGTGGTCCTGGTGGGCGTCCCCACGCCGGAGATGACCCTTGAACTGCCGCTGCTGGACGTCTTCGGCCGCGGCGGCTCGCTGAAGTCCTCCTGGTACGGCGACTGCCTGCCGTCCCGCGACTTCCCCATGCTTGTCTCGCACTACAAGCAGGGCAACCTGGACCTGGACGCGTTCGTGTCCGAGCGCATCGGCATCGACCAGGTGGAGGAAGCCTTCGGCAGGATGCACGAGGGCAAGGTCCTGCGGTCCGTCGTCGAGATCCAGCCTGCCGGGGCGTCCGCATGAGCGTCACCATTGAGAACCTGGTCACCTCGGGCACGTTTTCGCTCGACGGCGGCACCTGGGATGTGGACAACAACGTCTGGATTGTGGGCGATGACGAGGAATGCGTCATCATCGACGCCCCCCACGACGCCGCCGCGATCATCAACCAGGTCCGCAGCCGTAAGGTCAAGGCCATCCTGCTGACCCACGCGCACAACGACCACATTGGCGCCGCCCGCGAGGTTGCCGATGCCCTGGGGGCGCCCATCTGCCTGAACCAGGAGGACCTGGTCCTGTGGGAACAGGTGTACCCCGACACCCAGCCGGACCGCTACCACGCTGACGGTGACGTGTTCGAGGTGGGCGGAGCTGCGCTGCGGGCCATCCACACGCCCGGCCACTCACCCGGATCCACCTGCTTCTACCTGGAAAGCGAGGGGACCGTCTTCACCGGCGACACCCTGTTCAACGGCGGCCCGGGTGCCACGGGCCGGTCCTACAGCGACTACCCCACCATCCTGAAGTCCATCCGGGAACGGCTGCTGACGCTTCCGGCCGAAACCGTGGTCCGCACCGGCCACGGTGACAGCACCACCATCGCCGCGGAGCAGGAAACGCTGGCCAAGGTCACGCAGTAGTCAGCGGGAAGCCATTGAAGTGCCAGTGAAAGGCGCGCCGGGAACACCCGGTGCGCCTTTCACTGGAGGTCGACCAGCGTAAGCCGGTAAGGAAGTTGGAACAATGAAGTTCGGAAAGCAGCCCGCCCCCGTTGCGGACATCAATGAGGACAACCTCGAGGTCCACAAGCCCAAAACCGAGGCCGCCGGCGTGAAGGCCGTGATGGTGGCGCTGGAACGCGCTGTGGCGCAGGCAGGGGTTACCCGCACGGCGCACTCGCTGCTCCGGTTGAACCAGCGCGGCGGCTTCGACTGCCCGGGCTGCGCCTGGCCGGAATCGGACAAGAAACGCAAGACAGCTGAGTTCTGCGAGAACGGCGCCAAGGCGGTGGCCGAGGAGAACACCCTCCGCACCGTGGGCGCCGAGTTCTGGGCCACACACTCCATAGCGGAACTGTCGGAGAAGACCGAGTACTGGCTGGGCAACCAGGGCAGGCTTTCCGAGCCGGTGGTGATCCGCGAAGGGGAGACGCATTACTCGCCGATCTCCTGGGCGGACGCGTTCGAACTGATCGGTGAACACATCCGCGCCACCACCCCTGACCGCTGCGTGTTCTACACCTCCGGCCGCACGGCGAATGAGACCGCGTTCCTGTACCAGTTGTTCGCGCGGTCCCTGGGCACCAACAACCTGCCCGACTGCTCCAACATGTGCCACGAGTCCTCCGGCTCGGCCCTGAATCCGACCATCGGCATCGGCAAGGGCACGGTGTCCCTGGACGACATTCACGACGCCGAACTGATCTTCGTCATCGGCCAGAACCCCGGCACCAACCACCCCCGCATGCTCTCCGCCCTGAAGGAGTGCAAGGACAAGAGCGGCAAGGTGGTGGCCGTGAACCCGCTGCCCGAGGCCGGCCTGTTCAACTTCAAGGACCCACAGACCGTCTCCGGCGTGGTGGGCGGCGGAACCCCCCTTGCCGACGAGTACCTGCAGATCAAAGTGGGCGGCGACCTTGCGCTGTTCCAGGCACTCGGCCACCTGCTCCTGGAAGCCGAGGAACAAAACCCCGGGACCGTCGTCGACCATTCCTTCATTGCGGCCCAGACGGACGGGTTCGACGCCTACCGCGAAGCCCGCCGCACCCTGGACTGGACGGAGACCGAGAAGGCCACGGGCCTGACCCGTGCGCAGATTGAGACCGTGGCCGGGATGCTCATCAAATCCAAGGCCAGCATCTTCTGCTGGGCACTGGGCGTGACGCAGCAGCCGCACTCCGTGGATACCATCAAGGAAATGGTCAACGTCCTGCTGCTGCAGGGCAACTTCGGCAAGCCCGGCGCCGGTGCCTGCCCCGTCCGCGGCCACTCCAACGTCCAGGGCGACCGGACCATGGGCATCTGGGAGAAACCCAAGGAATGGCTCCTCGCAGCGCTGGATACCGAGTTCGGGATCACGTCGCCCCGGCATCACGGCTACGACGCGGTGGAGTCCATGGAGGCGTTTGAACGCGACGACGTGGACGTGTTCGTCTCGATGGGCGGCAACTTCTCCCTTGCCTGCTCCGACACCGAAGCGCTGGAAGCCGGCATGCAGCGGATTGGGCTGACCGTCCACATCAGCACCAAGCCCAACCGCTCGCACATCGTGCACGGCCGCACCTCGCTGATCCTGCCCACCCTGGGCCGGACGGACAAGGACGACAAGCACCCGAACGGCGCGCAGTTCCTGTCCGTGGAGGACTCCATGTCCGTGGTCCACTCCACCCAGGGACGCCTGACGCCGGTGTCTGAGCACCTGCTGGCCGAGCCAGTGATCGTGGCCCGGATGGCCGAGGCCACGTTCGGCCCGGACCACCCCGTGGACTGGCGCGGCATGGCCGAGGACTACGACGTGATCCGCGACCACATTGCCCGCGTCCTGCCCGGCTTCGAGGACTTCAACACCCGGGTCCGGACCAAAAACGGGTTCGTACTGCCCAACCCGCCGCGCGATACCCGGTCCTTCGCCACCGACATCGGCCGCGGCCGGTTCACCGTCAGCCCCCTGGAGTACCTGACGCCGCCGCCAGGGCACCTGGTGCTGCAGACCATCCGCAGCCACGACCAGTACAACACCACGTTCTACGGCCTGGACGACCGCTACCGGGGCATCTCCGGCGGCCGCCGCGTGATCCTGATCCACCCCGAAGACCTCGCCGAATCCGGCTTCCAGGACCGCGAACTGGTGGACGTGGTGAGCACCTTCGGCGGCGTGGACCGCAGGGCAGACAAGTTCCGGCTGGTGGCCTATCCCACCGCCAAGGGCTGCGCCGCCGCCTACTTCCCCGAAGCCAACGCCCTGGTCCACAAGGAAAACGTGGCCCGCGTGTCCAACACCCCCGGCTTCAAGGCGATGTTCGTCCGCTTCGAACCACACCGGGGCGGAGCAGCGGTGGCTGCGGAGCCCGCGGCCGTGCCCGAGCCGGCGCCGGCGGGGTAGCCGGGTCATTGGGCCGCGGGGTGCCGCCCAGGGGCGCGGGAGTTACAAGGAATCGAAATGGGTTGTGGGGGCGGTGCTGTCGAAGCGGGCCAGGATGCTGTGCGCAACATCCCTCAGCTTCTCATTCCGGTTGCTCGAGGCTTTGATCAGGACCTCCATTGCCTGCTCATGGCCGCAGCCCGTCTGGGCCATGAGCACACCGGCTGCGAGATTGATGGCGGTGCGCGATTCCATGGCTGCCGTAAGGTCCTCGGACTTCTCTGCGGACGTTTCCAGCCTCACGCTGAGCGCTATCGACTGTGCCGCCGCTGCCGCCAGGTCCAGCAGGGCGTCCCTCACATCCTCAGAGACCGGGCCGGGATCCCGCCTGTAACAGTTCAGTGCTGCGCCACCTGACGTTTTGAGTACGATGGGAACAGCAAAAACCGACCGCATGGGGCTTTCGGCCATTGCTGCCACATATGTCGGCCATCGCGTCTCGGCATGGAGGTCAACTACCTCAATCTGGTGGCCCGACCTGATGGCTTCCAGGCAGGGGCCCTGCTTCGAGGCGTACTGTACCTCGTCCATCTCGGCTGCCTCGGGACCACTGCTGCAGACGGTCATGGGCCTGCGGTTCCTGGTTACGGTCACACTGCAGGACGCTCCGCCGGGGCCTTGGCCGAGCTCGGCACTTGCAAGCTCCACCAACCGTTCCAGGAACACTTTCATGTCCGGACTGTCCAGGAGTACGTCAATGAGCGGGTCTGACCGCGTGCTGCTCAGTTTGCCGTCCACCACGAGAATCTCCTGCCTGCCCAGGCACGTCGCCGCCTGCTGTTCTCTCCTTACCCAAATTTACCTTTGATGTCTGCCGGCTACACCGGCTTCTTACCGTCCGTCTGCGCCGACACTCCGGGATTCCTTCGCGAGATGACACTCAACAGCGATGTTCGACGCCGGGACTACCGCTAAATGCCATCTCGCGGGGACAAAGAAGGGTGGTTGGGCCTGCCGGTCTCAAGCAGGCCCAACCACCCCTAATGGTGCGGCTCAGCCGCGGATGCGCTCCATGCCCGGATCGAACAGCGGTTCGGCGGTGACAGTGGCAGCGATGCGGTTGCCGAAGTACTCGATCTCCACGCTGTCGCCTTCAGACACCGAAGAGGGCAGCCAGGCGTAGGCGATCGGCTTGCGCACTGTGTAGCCGTACGCCGCGCTGGTCACGTAGCCCACGGCTTCCCCGGCCACGTACACCGGTTCCTTGCCCAGCACCATGGACGTTCCGTCGTCGACCGTCAGGCAGCGCAGCGTCTTGGCGGCGGGCTGTTCCCGCAGGGCCGCCAGGGCTTCCGCCCCCACGAACCCGGTCTTGTCCTTGGCCACCGAGAAGCCCAGACCGGCCTGGTACGGGTGGTGCTCGGACGTCATGTCCGTGCCCCACAGCCGGTAGCCCTTCTCAAGGCGCATGCTGTTGAACGCTCCGCGGCCGGCGGCAATGATGCCGTGCTCCTGGCCTGCCTCGAACAGCAGGTCCCACAGCTTGAGCCCGTACTCCGCGGTGGTGTAGAGCTCCCAGCCGAGCTCACCCACGTAGGACAGGCGCATGGCCGTGACGGGGATGCCGCCAACCGAGATTTCCTTGGTGCGGAAGTACTTCAGGCCGTCGTTGGTCAGGTCGTCGGAGCTGACCTTGCCGATCACTTCGCGGGCCAGCGGCCCCCATAGGCCGATGCAGCAGGTGCTGCCGGTGATGTCTGTGACATGCACCCACTGGGAGGGATCGGCGGCGGACTGCTTCCGGGCCTCCACCCGGAGGTAGTCAAAGTCCACGTTGCTGTTGACGCCCAGCTGGAAGTCCTCCTCCGCCAGACGGGCGACGGTCACGTCACTGCGGATGCCGCCGTCGTGCTCCAGCAGCAGGCAGTACGTCACGGCACCGGGCTTCTTGGCAATGTTGCCCGTGCTGAGCCGGTGCAGCAGAGCCTGCGCGCCCGGGCCCACCACGGACAGCCGCTTCAGGGGCGTCATGTCGTAAAGTCCGACGGCGGTACGCGTCTTCCACGCTTCGGCTGCGGAGATGGGGGAGGAGAACAGGGCGGACCAGGAGTCGCGCTCCGGCGCCTGCCATTCGGCCGGCAGCTCTTCGAGCAGGCCGCGGTTGGCCTCGAACCAGTGCGGGCGCTCCCAGCCGGCGGACTCCAGGAAGAACGCCCCCAGCTCCTTCTGCCGGACGTTGAACGGGCTCACCCGGAGGTCCCGCGGGGATTCGCGGGGCTGCAGCGGGTGCATCACGTCGTAGATCTCCACAAAGTTCTGCTGCGAGGTTTCGCTGACGTACGCGTCGGAGGTCTGGACCTTCTCGAAGCGGGTGAGCTCGCAGCCGTGCAGGTCCGTCTGCGGCCGGCCGTCCACGAGGAGCTCGGCCATGGCTTTCGCGACACCCGCGGAGTGCGTGACCCAAACGGCTTCGGCCACGAAGAAGCCTTCCAGGTCCGGCGCCTCGCCCATGAGCGGGCCGCCGTCCGGGGTGAAGGAGAAGATGCCGTTGAAGCCGTCCTGGATCTCCGAGTTGCGGAGCGCCGGCAGCAGGTCCTGGCTGTCCTCCCAGGCGGGCAGGAAGTCTTCCAGGGTGAACTCCAGGCGGGAGGGCATGCGGTGGTCCGACATTTCCTCTGCGGAGACCTTCGGCAGGGCGGACATGTCCACCGGCATGGGGCGGTGGGCGTAGCTGCCGATACCGATGCGGTCGCCCCATTCGCGGTAGTACAGGTCCTTGTCCTGGAAGCGCAGGATGGGCTTGCTGGCTCCATTGGGGAGTTCGTTGACGCCCTGGAGTTCGGGCAGCGGGGTGCTGATGGCGTACTGGTGGGCCAGCGGCAGCAGCGGTACTTCCAGGCCAACCATCCTGCCGAGTTCACGGCCCCAGAAGCCCGCACATGACACCACGATGTCTGCCGGGATCAGTCCGTTGTCCGTTTCGACGCCGGTCACCTTGCCGCCCTCCTGTGCGATCCCGGTGACGGTGGTGGAGCCGAGGTAGGTCACGCCGGCCTCGGTGGAGCGCTCGATCAGCAGCTGCACCGCACGGGCGGCCAGGGCCAGGCCGTCGGTGGGGATGAGCAGGCCGCCCAGGACTTCGCGGCCGCCGGTGAGCTTGCCGGTGTTCAGGAGGGGGTAGATCTTTTCGCATTCGTCGGCGTCGACGATCCGGCTTTCGACGCCCCAGGAGGTCATCACGCCCATCTTGCGGTGGAGATCGGCCAGTCGTTCGGGGGTGGTGGCCAGCTCCAGGCCGCCCACCTGGTTGAAGCAGGACTGGCCGTCCTTGCTCAGGGCCAGAAGCTTGTTCACCGTGTAGGTGGCGAATTCGGTCATGGTCCGTGACTGGTTGTTCTGGAATACCAGGCCCGGCGCGTGCGACGTGGAGCCGCCGGCGAGTTCCAGCGGGCCCTGTTCCACCACCGTGATGTTGGTCCAGCCGCGGGCGGTGAGTTCGTCGGCAAGGTTGGTTCCGACAATGCCGGCGCCGATAATGACAACGCGTGGTGATGCGCTCATGGGTGTTGTTTCTCCTGTTTTGCTTGGCGGGCGTTGGCGTTAGCGGAAGACGACGGTGCGGGTGTTGTTGAGCAGGACCCGGTGCTGGCAGTGCCACTTGACTGCGCGCGACAGCGCCTGGGATTCGGCGTCCCTGCCTACCGTGACCAGGGCGTTCGGGTCCAGGCTGTGGTCCACGCGGAACACTTCCTGTTCGATGATCGGGCCCTCGTCCAGGTCCGCGGTGACGTAGTGCGCGGTGGCTCCGATCAGCTTCACGCCGCGGTCATAGGCCTGGTGGTAAGGCTTGGCGCCCTTGAAACCCGGCAGGAAGGAATGGTGGATGTTGATGGCGCGGCCGCGGAGGGTCTTGCTGAGGCCGTCCGAGAGTACCTGCATGTAGCGGGCCAGGACCACCAGGTCTGCCTGGTACTCCTCCACCAGTTCCAGCAGGCGCGCCTCGGCCTGCGGCTTGGTGTCCGCGGTGACGGGGACGTGGATGAACGGCAGGCCGGCGGCTTCCGCCATGGGACGGAGGTCCTCGTGGTTGGACACCACGACGGCGATCTCCGCACCCAGGCTGCCGGCGCGCCAGCGGAAGATCAGGTCGTTGAGGCAGTGGCCGAACTTTGAAACCATAACCAGCACGCGCTGCGGGCGGCCGTCGTGGATGGTGAACTCCATGCCGAATTCGTCGGCAACGGCGGCGAATTCAGCGCTGAGGCCTTCCGGGGAAACTTCCTTGTCTCCCGGGGTGAAGGCCGTGCGCAGGTAGAGCTTGCCGCTCATGTGGTCATCAAACTGCTGGTGTTCAACGATGTCGAAGCCGCGGTCAGCGAGGAATGCGGTGATGGCCCGGACGATTCCGGGGCGCTCCGGGCACGCAAGCGTAAGGACGTACTGTGCCGTGTCGGTGCTGCGGACGCCGGCGATGGCGCCTGCTTCCGCCGTCACGTTAGCGGTGGGGCGGCCCTCAAGGACTGTGGTCATGGTCTACTCCTGGTTCTTTGCGTGGGCTTGGGTGTCAGCGGAGGGAGCCGCGCAGCGGCCGTCGTCGGGACAGCGCTGATCACATTGATGTTTGGTAACGAGGTCGAACTGGGCGCCGCCGTGCTGGTCCACACCTGTGCGGATGGCACGCTCCACCACGGAGTCGGCCAGGCGGCGCCGCAGGGAGAGCGGATCGCGGCGCAGGTCCTTGACCAGTGCGAAGCACAGCAGCAGCATGACCAGCACGAACGGCAGGGCCGCCACGATGGTGATGCGCTGGAGGCCGGAGAGCGCTTCCGAAGGCTCGTCGCCGCCGGCCAGCAGCATGACCGCTGCCACGGCGCCGGTGAGGAGCCCCCAGAAGATGACCAGGCCGCGCTTGGGATCGGCGGCGCCGTTGGAGCTCAGGGAGGCCATGATGATCGACGCCGAGTCGGCTCCGGTGATGAAGAAGATGGCCACCAGCACCATGGCCAGGACGATGACGGCCGCGGTCAGCCAGGCGGGCATGGACATGTTCTTCACCAGGTCGAACAGTGCCCCGTCGAAGTCGATGCTCGGGACCCCGTTGGTGGTGGTCACCATTCCCGGCGTTCCCGCCTTGTCCGCTTCCTGCTGGATGTGGAAGGCCGTGCCGCCAAAGATGCCGAACCAGATGACGCTGACAATGCTGGGAACCAGCAGGACGCCCGTGACGAACTGGCGGATGGTGCGGCCCCTGCTGATGCGGGCGATGAACATACCCACGAAAGGTGTCCAGGAGACCCACCAGGCCCAGTAGAAGATGGTCCAGCCGGACATCCATTTGCGCAGGGCTTCATCACCTACCGCCTCGGTGCGGGAGGACATTTCCGCGAGGTCCCTCGCGTAGTCACCCACGGCGGCAGGGATGAGGTTGAGGATGAACAGGGTGGGCCCGGCAATGAAGACGATGAGCGCCAGGACCACGGCCAGCACCATGTTGATGTTGGACAGCCATTGGATGCCCTTGCTGATGCCGGAAACGGCCGAAGCCACAAAGCACGCCGTCAGGATGGCAACGATGGCCACCAGGACCGGCGTGCCGATTTCCCCGACCCAGCCGTTCGAGGTCAGGCCGCTGCCGATCTGGAGGGCGCCGAGGCCCAGGGATGCGGCGGTGCCGAAGAGGGTGGCGAAGATGGCCAGGATGTTGATGAACTTCCCGGCGGGTCCTTCCACGGCCCGGAGCCCGAAGAGTGAGGTAAACGCAGCGGAGATCAGCTGCCGGCGGCCCAGGCGGTAGGTGCCGTAGGCCATGGCGATTCCCACGACGGCGTACATGGCCCAGGGGTGCAGGGTCCAGTGGAAAATGGAGGTTGCCATGGCTGTCTGGATGGCTGCCGGCGTCCGGCCGTCCACCGTTCCCGGCGGCGGGGAGATGTAGTGGTAGAGCGGCTCGGCCACACCGTAGAACATGAGGCCGATGCCCATGCCGGCCGCAAACATCATGGCAATCCATGACACGGTCCGGAACTCGGGCTTCTCACCGTCTTTGCCGAGGGGAATGTTGCCCCACTTGCCTAAGGCCAGCCAGAGGACGAAAACAACGAACAGCGAGGCCAGGACCATAAAGAGCCAGCCGGTGTATTCCATCACCCAGCCGAGGGCGGCTGTTGACGTGGCGGCCAGGCTGTCCCGGCCCAGGAAGCCCCAGGCCACGAAGGCCAGTGCCAGGACGCCTGTGATGCCAAAGGTGGCCTTGTCGAGGGTGAGTTTACGGTTCCGCCGTTGTGCCACAGCGTGTTCGGCCTTGGTCTGGCGGAGTTCCTGCATGATCTGCTGGGTGTCCTCCACGTCATGTGGTTCGTGGGAGGAAGGAGGGTTCTCCGTTGCGGAAACGGGGTTGGGCTCCTCCAGCTCAAGGTGGGGTTGGGCATCCGGGCGGATGTCGCTGTTCAAAGCCATGTCAAGTCCTTTGGTTTGAATTCATGGGCTGAGGTTGTACTCCGGCGTCCCCGAGCCGGGCGGAAGATGGGTCTTCCTGGGTTGAACAAGTGCTAGGCGTCTATCACCAAGTCCGTCTGGGCCGTGGAGCAGCAGGGCAGGAACTTGCCTGCAGAGATTTCCCGCGCCCGGATCCCGCCCTGGTGGTTCATTTCGACCTCCCCTGAAAGCTTGACGACCTTGCAGGAGCCGCACATGCCTTCCTTGCAGTTCGCGCCAATCCTGACGCCCGCACGCTGGGCCACCTCGAGGATGTGCTGGGTGGGGTCGATCCGGACATTGATGCCGGTACGCATGAAGGACATGGTGAGGCTGCCTGTTCCCACGGTGTCGAAGCTTGAGGCATCCGGGGAACCGGCTTCCGGCTCCATGCCCGGGCTGTCGACGGCGGGGTCGGAGCCGGGTGCTTCCGGGCCACTGATTTCCAGCGGCAGCCCCGAGGCCTCCAGAGTCCCGTCGGCGTCGTAGCCGGGCTCGTAGAGCCCGAACGCTGCGGGCTGGCCTTCAAAGTAGTCCTCGGCGGAATCAGCGATTTCCTCGGCGATTTCCTCTGCAATGTCCGTTGCCAGCGCCACCTCCGCCTGGTATTCAAGGAGCGTCTGGCGGTCTCCCGAGAAGAACTCCATGTAAATGGAAGTGTCATCGACGCCGACCTTTTGGAGGAGCTCGGTGGCGGTGTTCAGGTAGCCCTCGGGACCACAGGCGTATACCTGGCGGCCGTTGGCATCGGGGGCCACCTCCTCGAGCATGGCCGCCGTCAGCCTTCCTCTAAGCCCTTCCCACCGCTCCGGTACGCTGCGGTCGCCCAGGGAGTAGTGGACCTTGAAGCGAGAGTCCACGGAGGCGATATAGGCCAGTTCCCGGTGGAAGGCAAAGCCGCCGGCATCCGAGCCGTGGTAGAGCACCACCACATCGGCGTGCCCGGGCAGTGAGTGGATGGTCCGGACCATGGACATGACCGGAGTGATGCCTGCGCCGGCAGCAAGCAGGAGATACCGTGCCCGCCGGTCCGCGTCGGGCAGGTGGAAGGCTCCTACCGGTCCCAGCATCTCAAGGATGGTGCCGGGTCTGACGTTCTCGTGCACCCAGGGCGAGACCAGTCCTGTGGGGTCGCACTTGACGGTGATGCTGAAGGTCCACGGCTGGGTGGGTGAGCTGGACAGCGAGTAGCTGCGGTCTACCGGCTCCTGGTCCTCGCCATTGACCGGAAATGCAACGTTCACGTACTGGCCCGCACGGAATGCCAGGGGTGCACCGTCGCAGCGGCGGAACACGAAGGTCATCATGGCGCCGGCCTCGGGAACGGTCTCGACGCATTCGGCCATGAACTCCTGGGGGTGCCATGGCCCCAATGCGCGGGCTGCCCGGGCGGGTGTCTCCGGGCTTCCCATCACCCTGTTCCACGGCATCTCCAGACCGCGGATTCGCTGTGGTTCCTGGATTGCCGTTTCGGTGAGGAGTTCAATCATGCCAAGTGCTCCTGCACGCGCTGCACGTACCAGTTGATGAACGCCTCCACCTGGTATTCGCTCTTCATGTAGGGACCGGGCTCATAGGCGGGGCTGCCGGCACCCTGCTGGCACAGCTCCACGAACGCCTTGTCCTGCAGGTTCGTCTGCTTCCAGGTGTAGGTGAGCTTCTCCAGGTCGTAGTCGACGCCTTCCACGGCGTCGTCAGCCACCAGCCACGTGGTGCGTACCAGGCTCTGGTGTTCGTTGATGGGGAAAACACCGAACGTGATGACGTGGTCGCCGAGGAAATGGAACCAGCTGTTGGGCTGCAGGTGCATTGAGCAGCGGCCAAGGCGGAAGTCGGGCAAGTCACCGAGCAGCTTCTTGGAAAGCCTCCGCCCGTCAGCGGAGAAGGATTCACCCTCGCCATCGAGGGGTTCCCGTGAAATGCGGATTCCCGCGATGCGCGTGTCCAGCTGCTCCACCACCTCGTAGGGAAGGCCGTAGCGGCGGCAACGCTCCTCGAGCGAGGCCTCGGCTTGCTTGTTACGGTCCCACACCTCCTCAAGGTGCGCCGGGATCAGGCCTTCCGTCAGGCCCCAGGTCGGGAAGAGGGAGCAGGCGAGCTCAGGGTGGCCGTCGCAGTGGTAGCACTCACGGTTGTTCTCCATGACGAGCTTCCAGTTGCCCTCTTCGATGATGTTCTGCTGGTAGGCGATCTTTGTCTTCGAGAGATCGTGGGGCGCCAGGTAGGGCTCGAAGATCTTTGCGGTTTCGTCGAAGTCTGCCGGCGGTTCATCCGCAATGCAGACGAAGATCAGGCCGGCGACCTCGCGGCCGTGGGCGCGCTTGAGGCCAAAGCAGCTCTTGTCGAACTTCGTTTCCCCCGGCGCGGAGGCATGGATCAGGTTGCCCTCCGGGGAATAGGTCCAGGAGTGGTAGCCGCAGACAAGGTTTCCGGTTGACCCGGCAGCTTCGGTGAGAACGCGGGCGCCGCGGTGGCGGCACACGTTGTGCAGGACGTTCACGCCGCCGTCGTCGTTCCGCAGCACAATCAGGGAGTAGGGCCCGTAGTCAACGGTGACGTAGTCGCCCGGCTCCGGCAGTTCGGCGGTGCTGGCGGCAAAGATCCAGTGCCGGCCGAAGATCGCCTCCATGTCGAGGTTGAAGATCGAGCGATCGGTGTAGAAGGGGGCATCGAGGGAGTAGCCGGTGCGCCGGAACTCAAACAGGGCGGTGATCTCTGCCAGCTGCTCGGCAGGCAATGAGGCAGCGAGTTTTCCGCGTGAATTGAGGGGGACGTTCACTGAAGCAGTCATGGGCTTCCTCCCGGGAGGCATGGGTAGTGGGTGTTGCGTGTTGACCACGGGTGCTGGCGGCAGGGTCAAAGTACTTGTAGTCATGAGATTAGGGTCACAGGAGGTGCAACAAAAGCGCGAGATTTTGAAGATAACCATGCAGAATAGGTGCATGATCGATCCGCGGCTCATCACTCTTCGGGTGTTTGCCCGCTGTGGCACTATCGGCGCCACCGCGGAACTTACCGGCTACTCTGCCTCCGCCGTCTCCGCTCAATTGCGGGAGCTCCAGCGCGTGCTTGGAATGCAGCTGCTGACGAAAGACGGCCGGGGCTTGCGGCTTACCGCCACAGGACGTTTTCTCGTGGCCGGCACGGATCCCCTTATTGCCGAGTGGGAGAGCCTGCGCGCCGCAGCCATGGAGGCCGGCGACCAGGTGCAGTCCCACTTCGGCCTCGGTGGATTCTCCTCTGCGGCCGCCCACTTGTTGGCGCCGCTGGCCGCCACGCTGCGCTCAACACGCCCCCTGCTGGAGGTACAGGTTCTGGAGGCTGATCCGGCCCGCTGCTTCGACTTGTTGGTTGCGGAACGAATCGACCTAGCAGTCATTGTTGCAATGCAGTCCGGCAGTTATGGCGAGGATGACCCGCGCTTCGAGCAGAAAGTTCTGCTCGATGATCCGCTGGACGTGATCATTCCCGGTGACCATCCACTGGCATCACGGGGAACAGCGACGCTTGAAGAGCTGGCGTCGGAACCATGGATCACGGAGGCCGCCGGTTCCACTTACCATTCACTCTTCACCGCGGCGTTCACGGCAGTTGGGGTGACACCGCGGATTGCCCATGAGGCCGTTGAATGGGAAACCCACATCGCATTCGTGGGTGCGGGGCTGGGCGTCGGGCTATTGCCCCGGCTGGCGCCGTTGCACGGTGCCGAAAACGTGGTTCGGCTGCGCATCACCGGGAAGGGAAAACCCACGCGCCGCATTGTGGCCGCGGTGCGCAGGGGCAGCATCGCCTCACCCCTGATCCAGGAGTCGCTCGACATCCTGCAGGTCAACGCCAACCGGATCCTCACCAGCCGGCTCGACGAGGATCTTTGAGCGCTGCCGGCGTGCGTCCTCAGCGGTGCCTGTAGCCCATGTTGGCACTGACCTTGAATCCGGCTTCCTTGAGCTTCTCCAGCAGGCCCGGAGTCTGCTCCGGCTCGAAGCGGAAGGCCGGGCCTGAGATGCTGAGGGCGCCAAGAACCTCACCCTGATGGTTGTAGACGGGCACCGCAACTGCATTGAGGCCGATCTCGAACTCCTCGCGCACCACGGCGTACCCCTTGGCGGCTACCTCCAGCAGTTGTGCGTCGAGTTCCTTGCGGCTGGTGATGGTCCGGGAAGTGCGTGCCCCCAGCCCGGTCTCCTTCAAGATGCGGTCCCTTTCGCCGGCATCCAGGGCGGCCAGGAGGACCTTTCCGCTGGACGTGGCATGCAGCGGCGTCAGGCTTCCCACCCAGTCGTAGGTGGCCAGCGTGGAGGGGCCCATGGCCTGGTCCACATTCACCGCGTAGTTGGAGCGCAGGACGGCAAGGTTGACCGTTTCCTTGAATTCCTCCGCCAGGCTTTCCAGGACGGGCCGTGCCTCGTGGACCAGGCTGAGCCGCCCGGGAATGGAGCTGGCCAGGCGCAGGATGCCAAATCCGAGCTGGTACTTTCCGCGCTCCGTGTTTTGGTGGACCATCTCCCGGCTCACCAGCGACCCCATCAGCCGCGACACGGTGGATTTATGGATCCCCATCTCCTCGGCGATCTCGCTCACCCCGGCATGCCCCTCCCGTGCCAGGATTTCCAGGACCGTCAGGGCGCGCTCCACGGACTGCACCCCGCCGGACTGGCCTCCGTCGGCATCGATATCGGATTCAGGATCTCTCTTCGAAGCCATACTTCCTGATCCTATGCCGGGAACTGTGACGGCCTTGACATTGGGTTAAGGCGCTTGATGCTGAGGCCCGCGAGTTGGCGCTTAGCTGCCGCGGTAGGTGGAGTAGGCGAACGGGCTCAGGAGCAGGGGCACGTGGTAATGCTCGGGGCCGGTGACTTCGAAGACCAGGTCCACCTCCGGGAAGAACGTTGCCGTCCCCAGTCCGGCGTAGTACTTGCCCGTGGCGAAGTTCAGCTTGTAGTGCCCGGGTTCCAGCTGCTCCGGCCCCAGGTCCTTCGCCCGGCCGTCCGCATCCGTGCTGGACGCCGCCAGCTCGCGCCAGGTGCCGCCGTCGTTCTTCAAGAGGACGACGGCGACCCCCGCCGCCGGGCGCCCGGCACCGGTGTCAAGGATGTGGGTGGTGACGTGGGAAACGCTCATTCGCTGATCAGTCCTTCAAGCCGCAGTACGGCGATCTCGCGCAGCTGCTGGGCCACGATGGTGTCTTCTTCGCCGGGGGAGTTGGTGAGCCGCTGGTTCAGGGCCTGCAGGATCTCCGGGGCGGTGCGGCCGGCGGCCCGGATCAGGAAGACCCGGCCGAACTTCTCCTCATACTCGCGGTTCCCCCGGGCCAGGGCCTCGGCTGCCGCAGCATCCGCAGGGTCCACCCCGGCCTGCTCGGAACGTGACATGGACGCCTCGGTGCTGGCCGCCGTCGGACGTTCCCCGATCCTGGGATGGTGGGCCATGGCGGCTTCAACCTCTGCGGGAGTGAAGGGATTTGCTGCCTGGGCGGCGAACTCCAGCAGCTGGTCACGGCTGGTGAACGGCCGTGCTGCCGCCACCGCCTCCACCCAGCGGCTGACGTCGATGCAGGGCCGGAGGGTGGCCTGGGCCGCAGCGGAACCGGCGGCGTTGAATTCGGCAAGCTTCATGCTGGCGTCTTCCTCGATGGTCATGCTGGCATCCATGGTGACGGCTATGCGGATGCCGGAGAGCCCGGCGCCCGTTCATGGAACTCCACGAACAAGCTTCCGCATCATGGAACTGTTATTTCAGCATACGTAATATTCAAGAGCAGCCCCGGGGAGGTGTCAAGCGGTGACGTCGCAGCTTCAGTCACCGGCAGTCCCAGCCGCCAGCGGCCAGCCGGATGAGTCCTAATCCTGGGAGGACGTCCTGGACAACACCCAGGTGTTCGTGGCGCCCTGGCGCTCGAAGGTGACCGTGGTGACCAGCGCCTCGATCAGTGCCAGGCCGCGGCCGGACTCGGCGTCGTCGCCCGGCGTGGCCGGCTCCATGGGGCCGAACGGCGGCTTGGCGTAGTAGGCGCTGACACGGGCCTGCAGCAGCGCGGGCTCCACGGTGGTCTCCACCCCAAGCTCCACTTCCCGGTCACCGGCGGGCTGCGCGTGCTGGACGATGTTGGACGCGGACTCAATGACCGCCGTCGTAAACGTCATCTGGTCCATGTCGTTGACGAACGGAACGTCCAGCCAGAGGCTGTCCAGGTCGTTGTGGACCGCCTCGATGGCGTCCTCGGCAGCGGGCCCCCGGAAGCTGCGCGAGGCCAGGACCTCAGTCATTGCTGAACGCCTCTTCGGCCGTGGCGTAGGCCGTGAGGACCTTGTCCATGCTGGTCAGCTTCAAGACCATGTTCACCTGTGGCTGCACCGCGGCGATCCGGAGGTCGCCGCCTGCCTGGCGGGCCGCCTTGAGGCAGCCGATCAGTGCGCCCAGCCCGGAGGAGTCCATGAAGGCGGTGCTTTCCAGGTTCACCACGATCCGGTTGGAGCCACCGGCAATGACGTCCGTAACGAATTCGCGCAGCTTGGGCGCGGAGACCATGTTGAGCCGACCGTCCGCCTTGACCTCGGCGTACGAATCTTTGACCTCGTAACTGAACTCCATCAGGGTTCCTCTCTGTTTGCAGGTTCTGCGGCCGGTTCGTACCCCTTATAGAGCACGGCGCGGACCAGGATGCTCATGACCACCAGGTCAAAGACCACCCAAACAACGTTGACCAGGGTGCCCAGCGGTTCCGCCAGTCCCGTGGCCAGGCGGATGATTCCGACGACGGCGGCGACGGCCAGCAGGATGGACACCACGATCTGGGGCCGGATGAGGCTCCAGCTGGGTCCGCCGCTTTGCCGGGCCTTGGGGGTGACCGCAAACCCCAGGGGACGGCCGAACCAGACGTTCCGGGCCGCCGTCGTGCACGCCTTGATCCAGGTGGGGAACAGCGCCAGGCTGTACTGCTGCCCGCGCCAGGTGGGGATGCCGCGGCCGGCCACGGCGAACAGCAGCTGGTTGACGACCATGAACGGGATGAAGCGGCTGAAGAAGTCCCAGCTCAGGCTGCTGACCGGCAGGATGCCCAGCAGCAGGTAGATGATGGGGGCCGCGAAGTAGATGACCGCCGCGAACCCGCTGAGGTAGGTCCACATGGTGGCGAAGTACATCAGGCGCTGGCCCAGCTTGAGGCCCTTCTGGACCAGCGGGTTTTCGCGGAGCAGCACCTGGATGGTGCCCTGCGCCCAGCGGAGGCGCTGGGTGAGCATGGTGGCGATGTCCTCGGGCGCCAGGCCGTAGGCCAGGATCTCGTGGTGGTAGACGCTCTCCCAGCCCATGGCGTGCATGCGCATGGCGGTGGCCATGTCCTCGGTGACGGAGATGGTGGCCAGCGGCATCACCGGCTGGGCTTCGTCGCTTCGCTCCACCGTCAGGGCATCCAGGACGGCCTGGACGGATTCCAGGGCGCCCAGCGGGGACCAGTCGCGGGCGGACATGCGCTGGACAGCGTCGTCAGCCACCACCGGGACGCCGGACTCGCCCACGTGGGCCAGTTCCATGGCGGCGATCTCTTCGAGGTCCGCCTGCAGTGCGGCGACGTCGGCCTGGACCAGGGTCTGCACGGCGGCATCCACCCGGCGGCGGACCCGGTACGTGACCTCGCCGAGGGGCCTGCCGGCGTCCACTTCCTCCTGGGCTTCGCGGGTGGCTGCCTCCACCTCGTCCAGGACCTCCGCCACCAGGGGTGAGTCCACGTCCGCTGACTTGCGGGCCTGCTTGATGGCTGCACGGGAGGCGGCCAGGGCGCGGCGGATGCTCTTCTCGGTTTCCTTGACGTAGCCCACCAGGCCCAGCTGCATGAGGGCCTCGCGGCGCAGGATGGCGTTGGAGCCGCAGAAGAACGCGGCGTTCCAGCCGTCCTTGCCCTGCTGGATGGGGCCGTAGAACAGCGGCGCCTGGCTGCCGAGCGGATCATCGGCGGGGACATTGCTGAAGTACTGGGGGGTTTGGACCAGGGCCACCCGGCGGTTGTTGAAGTAACCCAGCGTTTTCTCCAGGATGTCCGGCTCGGGGATCTGGTCCGCGTCCAGGATCAGCAGGAACTCGCCGTGGGTGACCATGAGGGCGTTGTTCAGGTTGCCGGCCTTGGCGTGGCGGGGGAGGTCCTTGGTCCAGTCCCCGCTGCGGGTCACGTAGCCCAGGCCATGCTGTTCGGCCAGGGCCTTGAGCTCGGGCCGGGCGCCGTCGTCCAGGATCCAGGTGCTGTGCGGGTGCCGGATCCTCTGGGCAGCGAGCGCCGTGGTGAGGACCATGTCCAGGTCTTCGTTGTAAGTGGTGATGAAGACGTCCACGGTCGCATCATGCGGCGGCGCGGGGGCGCCCTTGCGGATCTTCAGTTTCCACACGGTCATGCCGAAGAGCATGACGTCGATGAGGCTGTAGGTTTCCGCCACCACCAGGGGCAGGGCGATCCACCACGCATCCCAGTTCAGGGACGCCATCCAGCGCCACGCGATGTAGTTCAGGCCGGTCAGGACGGTGAGGACAACCACCAGCCGGGTCCAGAAACGGGTCACGCCGCGGCCTCCAGGGGCAGGCGCCGGACCACAACCACCGTGACATCGTCTTCGGCCGTCTCGGCGGGGGCGAGGCCAAGGATGGAGGTGCTGGCTTCCTGCGCCGAACCTGCGGACTGGGTTGCCTGCTGCACCGCGTCGGCGAAGTCCTCCACGGTCCCGAAAACATCCAGCACTCCGTCGCTGACCACCACCAGCGAATCGCCGGGGGCGAGTTCCAGGTCCGCCTGCGGCCACTGGGTTCCCGGCCAGGCGCCAACCGGCGGTCCCGCCGAGGGGAGGCGGTCTGCCGGGCCGCTTGGCTGGACGTGCAGCGCAAGGCCGTGCCCGGCGTCGACATAGCTCACCTTGCCGGAGGCCGCGTCAAGGCGGGCGTGGAACAGGGCGACGAAGGAATTGGAGGAGTCCAGGTCCGCGGCGATCGCTTTGCTGGCGGCCGCGAACCCGGCGTCCAGGTCCTGCCGCAGGCCGGTGGAGCGCATCACTGCCCGGACTGTTGCCGCGATCAGCGCTGCCCCCATGCCCTTGCCCATGGCATCGGCAAAGGTAAGGTGCAGCCCGTCAGGCGTCTGGTACCAGTCGTAGAAGTCCCCGCCCACGCTGCGGGACGGGCGGAAGAGGCCGGCGACGTCGTAACCGTCAACCCGGATATCTTCCTTGGGCAGGAGGCTTTGCTGCACTTCGGTGGCGCGTTCCAGCTCGCCCCGGGCTGCGGATTCGGCTGCAGCCGAAGGACGGCGCCGGAACAGGGCATTGATGCGCGACTGCAGTTCCCGGGGGCTGAACGGTTTGCTGATGTATTCGTCGGCGCCGTTGTCCAGGCCGGTCAGCTTGTCGAGTTCGTCCGCACGGGCGGTGAGCATCACGATGAATGCGTCAGAGAATTCCCGCAGGAGCTTGCACACCTCCAGCCCGTCCAGGTCCGGCAGGTTCAGGTCCAGAGTCACCAGGTCCGGCTTGGTGCGGCGGACCTCCTCCACGCCCGGCAACCCTGCACCGGCCTGGGTGACGTCGAAGCCCTGCTTGACCAGGACGCGGACCAGCAGCCCTCGGATGTCCGGGTCATCTTCAATGACCACGGCACGGCGGATTTCAGGGGGAGAGACCATAGCTCTACTTCTACAGTATTAAGGCGCACAGGGCATGTCGTGCGCTCCACGGCTTTCGTGACGTCGCTGACAGCACCGTTGTATGGGTCCATTTCCGCCCCTCCTTATGGTCACTCAGCAGATCTTGCGGAAATCTTGGCATCTGCTTGCCGGGACGTTGAGGAACGCCGGTCACACTCGAAGGGACACAGCAGCTTCCACAAGAGACGGTACGACGACGGCCGCTCGGAGGCTGCACGGCTTGCGGAAGGCGGGGAAGCCAATGGAACACATGAAAAGGAACGGTGCGGACAAGGCCAAAGCATTGCTCCGCCTTTACTTCCACTCACGCAAAGTGCGGGCAGCGGCCAGGGAACTGGGGCACGCGCTCGCGGAATCGCGGGAAGCGTCCAGCTGGCCGGGGGACCGGCTCCCGGTGGGAGAGGAGATGTCGCGGCACGTGGAGAAACTGACCCGCCGGCTCAAACTGGAGACCGAGACACACCACAGGTTGGGCGTGCTTTTCAAAACTGCGGGTGGAGGGCATTCCGTCCCGGCGCTCTAGGTGCCACACTTAGCAGCAATCGATTGGCTGGGGATAGTCAGGAGATTGCAGTGGGTGCTTTGGCGGGTTGGGCGTACCTTTTGGCAGGGCTGATGACCATGGACGCGCTGCTTCTGGCGCTGTGGGCCATGGAAGTCGACTGGGGCAAATACTGGCGGCGGAAGTAGCCTCGCCCTGCTTGCGGGACTGCCTGGGAGTACTGTCGGTCAGGCCCCCTGCTGCCGGCCGACCATCTCATTGATCCATGCAGGCGCGTACGGCGACGTGCAATTGGGCGGCGTGGGGTAGTCCTTCAGGACGCCCAGGCGCTCGCCGATGTCCAGGGCCCGGACCCGGAGATCCGCGTGTCCAATGCCGATTCGAGCGAGGGTGGTGTTCATTGACCACTGCAGCCGGCCCGGAGCGTCCTTCATCTGCGCTTCAATGGTGTCCAGGAGGCCCGGCAGATCCAGTCCATCAGGTTTCCTGGCCACCCGGTCGGCGGTCAGCTCCCACCCGGCACTTGCCACCCGTTCGTCGGGATCAGCCATCCAGGCGAGCCGCAGTGCCTCGGCGTGAGGAGTCTTTTTGAGCACATAGTTCACCAGCCAGTCCTGCAGTTTGGGTGCGCGCGACTCGCGGAGCATGGTGTCCAGTTCGTCCGGACCAAAGTCTTTCGGGCGGCAGATCAACACTGCCAGCAGCCGGGCGGCCGTGTCACCGGTAGCCCAGAGATCCAGGGCAAGGTCCTGCTGGGTCTTTAGACGCCTGGCGATCTCCCGCAGCCGGGCGAGGTTGACGCCATGGTCATCCCCGCGCTTCTGGTTGGCCCCGCGCACATTTGGGTCCTCAAGCGCCGACAGTTCAGCGAGGACAGCTTCAAAAACTGCCCGGGTCATGCCAACTCCAACCGCATGAGTACCCTCGGGAAGCCGTTCAGCACCGATTGGGTGTCCGCCGCCTTGGTGAAGCCTGCGTCCTCGAACAGTTTCCGGGTGCCCACGTAGGCCATGGTGAGGTCAACCTTGCTGCCCTTGTTGTCCACGGGATAGCCCTCGATGGTGCGTGCTCCGTGGGAGCGGGCCATGGCCACGGCTCCGGCCAGGAGATGGTGCGAGATACCTTTGCCGCGGTGGCCGGGACGGACACGGAGGCACCACACGGACCAGGCGTCCTGGTCGTCGCCGTGCGGGATTTTTCGGTTGCGGGCGAAACTGGTGTCCGCCCGTGGATGGATTGCTGCCCACCCGACTGGTTCGCCGCCGTCGTACGCCAAAACTCCGGGCGGTGGGTCCTGGGCCACCAGCTGCCGGACCAGCTCCCCGCGCTGTTCAGCACGGAGGGCAACGTTCTGTTTGGAAGGGATCCGGTAGCTGAGGCACCAGCAGACCGTGGCATCAGGCCGCTTGGGTCCCAACACTGCCTTCACGTCCTCGAAGTTTGTCGCCGGGTGCACCTCAATGGCCATGCCGCCATCCTAGTCTTCCGGCATCCGGCCAATGCTCCAGGCTGCGACCTTGCGGACATCAACCCTGGTTGCCTGGAGGGGCACCCTGACACCTCCTGAAAGCAGGATTGGCCCCAGGAAATGGATGTACGGTGGCTGGCCTCCAGTGCGGATATCGGCTGCGTCCTCCCCGGATTCCCACGAGTCGAGAACCCCTGCGATGGCCCAGCTGCCGATCCGCACCTGGTCATTCTGCCGCTGGGTCCACGAATGCTCCGACACCACCGACCCCGAAATGACGGCACCGTCAACCACTACGGTGAGTTCCAGGGTTGCGTCGGGGCCTGTCCCAAAGACCGAGTCCAACAGCAGCAGGAGGCGGGGATCCGTCCCGTCGTCCGGGGTTTCCTGATCCGTCCCGTGGTCCATGCCCGTCCCTTCCTTATGTGCCGGCGCGAACACGCCCTCCCCATCAGCCTAGTTTCCACCCTGTTGGCACATATGCCGCCTCACTACACTGGGACGCATGACCCAGCAGGAACCGGGCAAGGCTGCTGCGGACCCGGATACCGCCGGCACCTCCCCGCGCAGTCCAGCCGAACGCTCCCGGACCTTCACCGGCATCCTGGTCAACACCGCCCTGGCCAACATCACCACCAGCTACCTGTGGTTCGCCCTGACGTTCTGGCTGTACCTGGAGACGCGCAACGTGATCGCCACCGGCGTGGTGGGCGGCGCATACATGCTGCTCATTGCCCTCTCCAGCATCAGTTTCGGCACCTTCGTGGACCGGTACCGCAAGCTGGCCGTGATGCGCTTTGCTGCGTGTTTCACGCTGGTGATGTTCGTGCTGTCAGGGGTGATGTTCCTGCTGACGCCGGCCACGTCCCTGCTCGATCTGGGGGGCCCGTGGTTCTGGATCTTCACCCTGGTCATCCTGATAGGCGCCGTGGTGGAGAACCTGCGGAACATTGCCCTCTCCACCACCGTGACCATCCTCATCGAACCGGAGCGCCGCGCCAACGCCAACGGGCTGGTGGGGATGGTGCAGGGGCTGACTTTCATCGTTACCTCCCTGCTGTCCGGATTATCAGTGGGGCTGCTGGGCATGGGCTGGACCATTGCCACCGCCCTGGTGCTCACGGCGGGGGCCTTTGCCCACCTGCTGACCCTGCGGATGCCCGAGGAGGTGCGGGCCGCGGCAACCGACGCACACGGCGGGTTCGACCTCCGGGGCTCGCTCGCTGCCGTGCTGGCCATCTCGGGGCTGTTCGCGCTGATCCTGTTTTCCACGTTCAACAACTTCATCGGCGGCGTCTACATGGCCCTGATGGATCCGTATGGGCTGGAAATGTTCTCCGTGGAGATGTGGGGCGCCGTCTTCGCGGTGGGATCCACCGGGTTCATCATCGGCGGGGCCCTGATCGGCAAATTCGGGCTCGGCGCCAATCCACTGCGGACCCTGCTGGCTGCGGTGGCGGCCATGGGCGTAATCGGTGCGGTGTTCACGCTGCGGGAGTGGGCGTGGCTCTACATCCTGGGAATCTGGCTGTACCTGGTGCTGGTTCCGTTCGTGGAGGCGGCCGAACAGACCGTGATCCAGCGGGTGGTTCCGTTGGAGCGGCAGGGACGGGTCTTCGGCTTCGCCATGGCGTTCGAGTCAGCTGCGGCACCTGTTACGGCGTTCCTGATCGCCCCCATTGCCCAGTTCTGGATCATTCCCTATGCGCGGTCCGCGGACGGTGCCGCCCGGCTGGCCCCGCTGCTGGGCGAGGGCACCTCGCGGGGCATCGCCCTGGTTTTCCTGGCGGGCGGCATCATCATGATCGCGGCCGCCCTGCTGTCCTTCCTGACGCCGGTCTACCGCCGCGTCTCGGATTCCTATGCGCAGGTGGCGGCAGAGGCGAAGGCGGCCGGTTAAACGCCGGACGCCCCGGCAGGAAGTGCCAGGGCGTCCGGTCAAATGGCGCCGAAGTGATGGAGCGTTCTAGACGCCCAGGGCTTCCTTGAGGCGGGCAACGTGGCCGTCGGCCTGCACCTGGTACTGGGCCAGGGTGACTTTTCCTTCGGGGTCCACCACAACCGTGGAGCGGACAATGCCCTCATGGATTTCGCCGTGGACCAGCTTCTCGCCCCACGCGCCGTAGGCCAGGGCAACAGTGTGGTCGGGGTCGGAGAGCAGCGGGAAGGTCAGGGAGAAATCGCCGGTAAATCCGGAGAGGGCTTCCTGGGCATCGGGGGAGATGCCGACTACCTCGTAGCCCTTGCCCTGGAGGGATGCCAGACTGTCGCGGAAGTCGCAGGCCTCGGTGGTGCAGCCGGGGGTGGCGGCCTTCGGGTAGAAGTAGACAATGACGTTCCTGCCGCGGAAGTCGGCCAAGGAGGTCTCCCGGCCCTGGGCGTCCCGGAGGGTGAATTCAGGAGCCGGGGTGCCGGGCTGAAGCTTGGTGGTCAGGGTGGGGCTCATGGCGTTCCTTTGTAAGACTCGGTCAGTGATGGCCAAACATCAAGTGAAGCGGGTTGCCGCTTAGTGATACAAACCAGCGCGTCATATGCAGTATTCCGCCGGTCCACGGACGGCTGCGTGCGGACCCGGCACAAACTGGTATCCGCCGCCGCGCACGGTGGCCACGGCATGGCGGGCGTTGCCCAGTTTCTTGCGGATCCTGCCCACGTAGACGTCGATGGATCGTGCCGTGGCGCCGGGAAAATCCAGCGATTCCAGGAACTCCTGCAGTTCCTCGCGGCCCACCGTCCGGGACAGATGGGTCACCAGGTAGCGCAGCACCTTGTATTCGACTCCGGTCAGGGCCACGCGCCTGCCGTCCAGCAGGACGGTGTCCGCGGCGAGGTCCACGGCGACCCGGCTGACGGGGCCGGCCGACGGCGGCAGGCGGGTGCCGCCGTCGTCCTTTGAAAGTGCCGGGCCGGCTGCCTCCGCCGCGGAAGGAGACGGAGAGGAGTCGGCTTCGGCTCCCTCCGCGGCGGACGTGGGGGCTCCGGCGGCAGGCCAGTGGACTTCCGCCTCCGGAGCAGTTTCGAGGGCCCTTGCCAGGACCATTTGGGCGGCGTGGCGCAGGATTTCCGGGCTGGTTCCTTCGGCCGGGACCACCCATACGGCGAGTCCGCGGGCGGCAGCTTTGGGTGGGGCCACCCGTGGACGGTACGCCGTCCTTGGATGGTGGACTTCCACTGCCATGGCGCGTCCCTAGACGCCGCCGCGGCGGATCAGCCTGCCCGTTGGGGTCTGGCCGTCCACTGCGGCACCGCGGAGGAAGGTCTTGCGCACCACACCGGACAGCGCTTTGCCGTCGTACGGGGTGATCGGGTTCTTGTGTTTGAGCTTTGACACGTCCACCACGAACGCCTCGTCCGGCGCGAAAACGGCGAAGTCCGCGTCGTAGCCTAGCGCCAGCTGCCCCTTGTTGGTGAGGCGGGCCAGGCTGGCGGGCTTCTCGGCCATCCAGGACACCACCAGCTCCAGCGGGATCCCGCGGTGCCGGGCTTCGGTCCAGATCAGGGACAGGCCCAGCTGCAGCGAGGAGACTCCGCCCCAGGCCACGGCGAAGTCGCCGTTTTCCAGGTCCTTCAGGTCCAGCGTGGAGGGGGAGTGGTCCGAGACGATGCAGTCGATGGTGCCGTCCTGCAGGCCCTGCCACAGCAGTTCCCGGTTGGAGGCCTCGCGGATGGGCGGGCAGCACTTGTAGGCGGTGGCGCCGTCCGGGATTTCCTCGGCCATCAGCGTGAGGTAGTGCGGGCAGGTTTCAACGGTGAGCTTCACGCCGTCGCGCTTTGCGGAAGCGATCATGGGCAGTGCGTCCGACGACGAGAGGTGCAGGATGTGCGCACGCGCACCGGTCCAGCGGGCCCGTTCGATGACCTCGGCGATCGCCTTGTTCTCGGCGCCGCGGGGGCGGGAGGCCAGGAAGGTCTGGTAGTGGTCACCCCCGGGGTGCGGGGCGCGGTCAATGGCGTGCGAGTCCTCCGCATGGACGATCATGAGCGAATCGAAGGACTTCAGCTCGGCCATGTCCTCCTCCATCTCGTCGGCATCCAGGTGCGGGAACTCGTCCACGCCGGAGTGCAGGAGGAAGCACTTGAAGCCGAATACGCCCTCGTCATGCAGGGGGCGCAGGTCCGCTTTGTTGCCGGGGATGGCGCCGCCCCAGAATCCGACGTCGATGAAGGCCTGGTCCTCGGCCACCTCGCGCTTGAGCTTCAGGTTTTCCACGGTGGTGGTGGGCGGGACGGAGTTCAGCGGCATGTCGATGATGGTGGTCACGCCGCCGGCTGCCGCGGCGCGGGTGGCGGAGGCGAAGCCTTCCCACTCGGTGCGGCCGGGCTCGTTGACGTGGACATGGGTATCCACCAGGCCGGGCAGCAGGGTTTCGTCGTCGGCGAGTTCAATGACTTCGGCACCGGCCAGGCCGTTGCCCAGCGGTTCGATGGCCACGATCCTGCCGTTCCGGACGCCCACTTCACGGGGTGCGATGCCGGCGGTGGTGAGGATGCGCTGGCCCCGGATGACCAGGTCAAAACGTTCTTCAGACACGGAGGTCCTCCTTGGTACTTGCGGTGGCGGGCCTGTTGGCCGCGAGTCCCGCACTGATCTGGGTGCCCAGCTGCTCCAGCAGCGGTCCTGCCTCTGCTATGCACCTGTTTACATCGCTTTCCAGCGCCGTCAAAGCGTGGATGTCCTCGAATCCGGCGGCAGCCGCCTCGGCGGGGTCCAGGGTGGTCCGGCCGCAGACGGCGATGACGGGAACGCCCTGGGCAGCGGCGGCGCGGGCAACACCCATGGGGGTCTTGCCCAGCAGGCTTTGCTCGTCCAGGCTGCCTTCGCCGGTGATCACCAGGTCGGCGCCGGCGAGGCGGTCCGCCAGCCCGGTGAATTCAAGGACGACGTCGATGCCCGGCCGCCGCGTTGCGGCCAGGACAGCGATGGCGGCGTAGCCCACGCCGCCGGCTGCCCCGGCTCCGGGAGCCTCGGCAGCCTTGACGGCGCGGAATCCGATTTCCCTGGCGAGGACTTCGACAAACCTGGCCAGGGCGGCGTCGAGCATGCCGACGTCTTGTTGTGTGGCTCCCTTTTGCGGACCGAAAACCGCAGCAGCGCCCTGGGCGCCCAGCAGCGGGTTGTCGACGTCGGATGCCAGCACAAAGCGGGTGTCCACCAGCCGGGGCTCGAAATCGGTGAAATCGATGCTGTGCAGGTTTGCCAGCGCAGCCCCGCCCGGTGGCAGTTCATTGTTCCTGCTGTCCAGGAACCTGGCGCCGAGCCCCTGCAGGAGCCCGGCGCCGCCGTCGGTGTTGGCACTGCCGCCCACGCCGAGGATGATCCGGCGGCAGCCGGCGTCCAATGCGGCGCGGATGAGCTGGCCGGTCCCGAGGCTGGTGGCGTTGGTGGCGGCTGCCGAATCCGGCCGGCCACCGTTTTGCACGCCTGGCACCAACGCGAGCCCGGACGCCGTGGCCATCTCGATGACGGCTTCATGTCCCCGGACGGCGAAGTCCGCTTCCACGGGCTGGCCGGTGGGACCGGTGACCGTTGCGCTCCGGCGGGTGAAGCCGGAGCCGACGGCGGCGTCAAGGGTGCCCTCGCCGCCGTCGGCCACCGGAATCCGGACCACCTCAAGGTTCCCGCCGGCACCGCGCTGCAGGCCCTTTTCCAGGTGGCTGCAGACCTCCGGGGCGGACAGCGATCCCTTGAACTTGTCCGGGGCGATAACCACGCGCATGGTTATGCCTGCAGGGCCAGGATGGCGGTGGGGGCGTCGGCTGCGGTCTCCGCCAGTTCCTCGAACTCGTTCACGGCGTTGATCTCCACGCCCATGGAGATGTTGGTGACCTTTTCCAGGATCACTTCCACCACCACGGGAACCTGGAACTCGCCCATGAGCGCCTTGGCCTTGTCGAACGCGGCGGCGAGGTCGTTGGGGTCCTCCACGCGCACGGCCTTGCAGCCCAGGCCCTCGGCCACCTTCAGGTGGTCCACGCCGTAGCCGCGGGCGTTTTCGGACAAGTCCGCGCTGTTGACGTTTTCGAACGCCAGGGACACGTTCTGCTCCATGTTGAAGCCGCGCTGGGACTGGCGGATCAGGCCCAGGTAGGAGTTGTTCACCACCACGTGGATGTACGGCAGGTTGAACTGCGCGCCCACGGCCAGTTCCTCGATCATGAACTGGAAGTCGTAGTCGCCGGAGAGAGCCACCACCGTCTGCTCCGGGTTGGCGCGCACCACGCCGAGGGCTGCCGGGGCCGTCCAGCCCAGCGGGCCTGCCTGGCCGGCGTTGATCCACTTGCGCGGGCCGAAGACGTGCAGCATCTGCGCGCCGGCGATCTGGGACAGGCCGATGGTGGACACGTACGTGGTGTCGCGGCCGAAGGACTTGTTCATCTCCTCGTACACGCGCTGCGGCTTGATGGGGATGTTCTCGAAGTGCGTCTTGCGGTGCAGGGAGGCCTTGCGCTCCTGGCACTCGGCAACCCAGGCGCTGTAGTCCGGCAGGGACCCTGCCGCCTTGCGCTCTTTGGCGAGCTCGACCAGCCCGGCCAGCGCCGCACCGGCGTCGGACGCGATGCCCAGGTCCGGCGAGAACACGCGGCCGATCTGCGTGGGCTCGATGTCGATGTGCACGAACTTCCGGCCGGCCGTGTAGGTTTCCAGGCCGCCGGTGTGGCGGTTGGCCCAGCGGTTGCCGATGCCGATCACGAAGTCGCTCTGCAGGTAGTTCTCGTTGCCGTAGCGGTGCGAGGTCTGCAGGCCCACCATGCCGGCCATGAGCTGGTGGTCGTCCGGGATGGTGCCCCAGCCCATCAGGGTGGGGATGACGGGAACGTTCAGGGTCTCGGCCAGTTCCACCAGCTGGGCGGAGGCGCCGGCGTTGATGATGCCGCCGCCGGCAACGATCAGCGGGTGCTTGGCGGCGAGGAGCATATCCAGGGCCTTTTCCAGCTGCTTGCGGGAGGCCTTGGGCTTTTCGACGGGCAGGGGCTCGTAGGTGTCGATGTCGAACTCGATCTCGGCCAGCTGCACGTCGATGGGCAGGTCCAGCAGGACCGGTCCCGGGCGGCCGGAGCGCATCAGCTGGAAGGCCTTCTGGAAGGCGCCGGGTACCTGGCCGGGCTCCAGGATGGTCATGGCCATCTTGGTGACGGGCTTGGCGATGGACTCGATGTCCACGGCCTGGAAGTCTTCCTTGTGCAGCTTGGCCACGGGGGCCTGGCCGGTGATGCAGAGCATGGGGATGGAGTCTGCCCAGGCGGCGTAGAGGCCGGTGATCATGTCCGTGCCGGCGGGGCCGGAGGTGCCGATGCAGACGCCGATGTTGCCGTCCTTGGCGCGGCTGAAGCCGTCGGCCATGTGGCTGGCGCCTTCAACGTGGCGGGCCAGGGTGTGGCGGATGCCGCCGTGGGCACGCATTGCGGAATAGAAGGGGTTGATGGCGGCGCCTGGCAGGCCGAACGCCTCGATGGCGCCTTCCTTTTCCAGGATGGCCACCGCTGCATCAACGGTACGCATCTTGCTCATGGGGTGCTCCTTGAAAGCTTGGGAAGTCTGTTTTTGGGTGTGCTGAAGTGCGCCCACGAACCGTCGTGGGGCACTTTGGGGGGTGGCCGCCGTCGTAATTGACGACGGCGGCCGGCGTGTCTGTGTCGAAGTGCCCCGTTATGGAGGGGCTGGTTTAGCTGCTGCCTGGGTTACTTGCGGCCAGAGAGCTGGAGGACCTGCTTGAAGAGTCCGGAGTGGTCCAGTGCGCCGTCACCCTGGTTGACGGTGGCGGCGACGAGCTGTGCGACGACGGCGCCGAGCGGGATGGCGACATTGGCTTCGCGGGCGGCGGAGGTGACGATGCCCAGGTCCTTGTGGTGCAGGGCCAGGCGGAAGCCGGGGTCGAAGTTGCGGTCCAGCATCTTCTGGCCCTTCTGGTCCAGGACCTTGGAGCCGGCCAGGCCGCCGCCGAGGACCTTGAGGGCGGCGTCGGTGTCCACGCCGTAGGCCTCGAGGAAGGCAATGGCCTCGCCGAGGACCTCGATGTTCACGGCAACGATCAGCTGGTTTGCAGCCTTGACGGTCTGGCCGGAGCCGGAGGGGCCGACGTGGACGATGGTCTTGCCAACGGCGTTGAGGACGTCCGAGGCGGCGTCAAAGTCGGCCTTCTCGCCGCCGACCATGATGGACAGGACGGCGTCGATGGCGCCCTGTTCGCCGCCGGAGACCGGGGCGTCAAGGGGGCGGATGCCTGCTTCCTTGGCCTCTGCCGCGAGGCGGACGGCGACGTCGGGGCGGATGCTGGAGGCGTCGATCCAGAGGGCGCCCTGCTTTGCGTTGGCGAAGACGCCGTCCTTGCCGCTGACTACACCCTCGACGTCGGGGGAGTCCGGCACCATGGTGATGACGACGTCGGCGTCCTTGACGGCGTCCGCGATGCTCGAGGCGCCCTTGCCGCCTTCGGAGACCAGCTTGTCGATCTTGTCCTGGCTGCGGTTGAAGCCGGTGACTTTGTGTCCGGCCTTGACCAGGTTGATGGCCATGGGCAGGCCCATGATTCCGAGTCCGATGACTGCAACGTTGCTCATAATGGTTCTCTTTCTGAAAGTCTGTGTGGGGTTACCCAACTAGGTCGCAGTAGATGTCGTTTTGAGGGCTCTAAACGACATCTACTGCTACTCAGTTGGGCGGGTGGGGATTACTGGGAGATGCGCTGGCGGATGGCCCAGCTGAAGGCCGTCTCCTGCGGTTCCTTGTACTCGAGGCCGATGTAGCCCTCGTAGCCGAGTTCGCGGCTGCGGGCGATCCATTCACCGAGGGGGAGGGTGCCGGTGCCGGGGGCGCCGCGGCCGGGGTTGTCGGCGATCTGGATGTGGCCGAAGTCCTTGGCGTGCTTTTCAATGACGGCCGGGACGTCGTCGCCGTTGACTGCCAGGTGGTAGAAGTCGGCGAGGAGCTTGATGTTTCCGACGCCGGCCTCCGCCTTGACGCGGGCGATGACCTTGAGTGCGTCGTCGGCGGTGAGGAGGGGGTACCTGGATGCGCCGCTGACCGGTTCCAGGAGGACGGTGCCGCCGATGCGGGCCACGCCTTCTGCCGCCGCTGCCAGATTCTTGACGGCGAGCTCGTCCTGCTCCTCCGGAGTGAATTCTTCCTGCCGGTTGCCGTAGAGGGCGTTGAAGGCCTTGCAGCCCAGGCGCTCGCCGATGCCGGCCACGACGTCGATGTTGTCCTTGAACTCGGAGCAGCGCCCCTTCCAGGAAACCAGGCCGCGGTCGCCGCCGGGCATGTTGCCGGCATTGAAGTTCAGGCCCGTGAGCTGGACTCCGGCGCCCGTGATGGCGTTCTCGAACTTGCTGATCTCGCTGTCCGCCGGAACGGAGGTTTCGAAGGGCCACCAGAACTCAACGGCGTCAAAGCCTGCTGCCTTTGCGGCAGCGGGGCGCTCAAGCAGGGGAAGCTCCGTGAGGAGGATGGAGCAGTTCACTGTGTACGTCATCGTAGGTCCTTCCGAGGAGGGCTTTGATCTATCTTCCCTTGCTTCCGGCTTCTTTACCGTTTCCGCTTTGTGGAATTTAGATTCTGCTTTATGAAAAGTGTAGGGAAGGCGGGGCGGGGTAGTCAAGGGGAGTCGTTGGCAGGAGACTGGTATGAGGTAAGCCAGCTCAACAGGAATGGATGCGAGCGATCATGACCGGTGCCCGCCTGCGCCTTGTGGCCTGGCTCGTTGCCCTGGCCGGATTCCTCACCGCCTGCGTTCCCGTGGCCGGATTGCAGGAGGGAGCCGCCACTCCCGCTCCCGCCGCCTCGGCGGGTTCCTCCGTTGAGGCAGGTTCGCCTGAAGACGCGTCCGGGGGTACTGCCCTGGCTGCGCCCGCGGCTCCCGTCGAATCCGCGACGCCAATTCCGGCACCGGTCCCACCCCAGGCGCCCGTCGCTGCCCCGGCCCCTGCGCCAGTGCCACAGCCGTTCGCCCTGAACCTGTACCGGGAGGGGGACTTTGTTCCGCAGTACACCTTCGACTGGTGCGTGGCGGCGAGCATCCAGATGGCGCACAACCTCATTGATGACACAGGCGGCGGCACCTGGGCCGACTCCACTCAGCAGGGCCAATTGTGGGAGATGGCCCGCGCCCGCTCGTCCGACTCCTTCAATGGCGCCAACCCCTTCGGCTGGGCGCAGGTGCTGACCGAATCGGGAATGGGGCCTTACCGCGTGGTGAGCATTCCCGACTACGGCGAGGCGGTGCGGACGGCTGCCCGCGCTATCACTGACACGGGCCGGCCGGTGGGACTGGTCATGTGGAGCGGGCGGCATGCCTGGGTGATGAGCGGATTCGAATCCATCGGCGACCCCCGGCAGTTCGGCGACTTCGCCGTGACCGGAGTCCATGTCCTGGACCCGCTGTACCCGTACGGCAGCGGACAGTGGGGACCGTCGCCTGTCCCCAACAGCCTGTTGACGCCGGAGGAGCTGGCCACGCAGTTCGTGGTCCGCGAACCGCGCCGCTGGAGCAGCAGCCTTCCCGCCGGGTACCTCCTGGTACTGCCGGTCGCTGCCTGAGCGCCGCCAGGCGCGGGACAAAGTAGCAAGTAGCCTACTGGTAACCCCCGCGGCAGCATCCAAACATGAGGACGTCCGAGACAGATGAGCAACAGGAATATTGGCATCAAGGACGTAGCCGTGGCCGCCGGCGTGTCCGCCACCACCGTTTCACACGTCCTCAACGAGGTCTCTTACGCCAGGGTAAGCCAGGAAACCCGGAATAAGGTGCGGTCCGCTGCGGAACAGTTGGGTTATGGGCCCAACCGCCTGGCCCAGGCCCTCCGCACCCAAAGGACCGGGATGCTGGGCCTGCTCAGCGAGGACATCGCCACCACGCCCCATGCCGGAAGGATCATCCTGGGCGCTGATGAAGCCGCCAGGGCGCGCGGGTACAACCTCATGGTCATCAACACGTCCGGCTCGGCCAGCCTGGAATCCCGGCAGGCCGACGTCGGGGCCCTCCTGGAGCGCCGGGTGGACGGAATCCTCTACGCCACCATGTACCACCGCAGCGTCGAGCTGCCGCCAAACCTCGGCAGCGTGCCCTCCATCCTGGTCGACTCCGTGGCGGCCGACGGTGACATCGTCGCTGTCATCCCGGACGAAGCAGGGGGTGCCCGCGTTGCAGTGCAAGCGCTCCTTGAGGCCGGCCATACCCGGATCGGTTTCATCAACAACACCACGGACGTACCCTCAACCCGCCAGCGGCTTCAGGCCTTCCGCGCCACCCTGACCGAAGCAGGGTTCGACGGCGACGCGGCACCTGTCGAGTCCGCGGCCTCCGATGCACAGGGCGGCTATGAGGCGGCGCTGCGGATCCTTGCTGGGGAGGAGCCGCCCACCGGCTTGTTCTGCTACAACGACCGCATGGCGATGGGAGCCTACCGCGCTGCCGCGGAGTTGCGGCTCTCCATCCCCGCCGACCTTTCGGTTGTCGGCTTCGATGACCAGGAATTGATCGCCGCCAATCTCCATCCGGGCCTGACCACCGTGGCCCTGCCGCACTACGCGATGGGGGCTTGGGCCACGGAGCACCTGATTGATGCCATAGAAGGAAAGTCCAACCTCCCCGTCACGGGATCCCAACCCACCGTTCTGGGCTGCCCGCTGATTCGCCGGGCTTCGATCGCCGCTCCCCGGCACTAGCCCTCGACACCGCCGGGGTTGGGGCACATGGGACAGGACGAGTGCCTGCAGGCGGCTTCAGTCTCCCTGTTGCTGGGTACTTCCAGGGGACAGTGACCAAGCAGCCCGCCTACCTGAAGGAGCCCCCGGCAATGATCATCCCCAACGTCGCAGACGGCATTCACCTGATCACCCACGCCAACGTCAACTGCTACGTCATCGAGGACGACCACGGCGTGACCCTGGTGGACGCCGGCCTGCCCACCATGTGGCCCATGCTCACCCAGCTCCTTGAGGAACGGAACCGGCGCCCGCAGGACGTCAAGGCCCTGGTCCTCACGCACGGCCACTTCGACCACGTGGGGTTCGCGCTGCGGGCCCACCGGCAGTGGGGGATCCCAGTACTGGTGCACCAGGGGGACGCCAGGCTGGCGGCGCATCCCTACCGCTACAAGCCGCAGCGGAACAGGTTCCTGTACCCGTTCACCCACCCCAAATCGCTGCCGCGGCTCGGCAGCATGGCGGCGGCAGGTGCCCTGGCCGTCAAGGGCATCTCCGAGACCCAGCCGCTGGGCACCGGGGTCGCGGATGCACTGACTGGCCGTCCCGCCGTCGTCCATACTCCGGGCCACACGGACGGGCATTGCATCCTCCACCTACGGGACCGGGGGGTGGTCCTCACCGGCGACGCGCTGGTGACCCTGGACCCCTACACCGGAAAGGCCGGTGCGCAGATCGTGGCCTCCGCCGCCACCAAGGACACAGGGCAGGCGCTGGAATCGCTGGAGGCCATTGCCGCCACGGGAGCAACCACGCTGCTACCGGGCCACGGCGACCCCTGGAAGCAGGGAGCGGAAGCGGCCGTGAAGCAGGCACTGAAGATTGGCGCACACTGACGGCGGCAGCCCGCAGACGCAAATGCAGAAAGGTCCCCGGCACGCTCAACTGCGCCGGGGACCCTTCTGCCAGTACGGGCGGCTAGTGCGTCAGGTCCTTGCCCTTGGTTTCGGGGATGGTGAACACGAACGCGGCGCTGACCACCAGCAGCAGCACGGCGTAGGCGTTGAACACCTGCGGGGCACCCAGCGAGGACCCGAGCCACTGCTGCAGGTAGGGCGCGGTGCCGCCGAACACTGCCACGCAGATGGAGTACGGGACGCCCACGCCAACGGTGCGGATCGACGTCGGGAACAACTCTGCGTACACGGCCGGGACGATGGCGGCGCTCGCGGCAATAAAGACGAGCATCACGGACATGCTGACAGCCAGCTGCCAGGCGGAATCCTTCAGCAGCCAGGTCATGGGGAAGTGCATGACGGCGGAGCCGATGGCGCCGGCCCAGAGAACCTTCTTGCGGCCGATCCGGTCCGAGAGCTTGCCCCACACTGGCAGGGCGGCGATGAATACGATGTTGGCAATGACGCCTGCCCACAGCGCCTCGCCGCGGTCGATCTTCAAGGCAGTGGTGGCGTAGCTCGGTGCCACCACGCCCCAGATGTAGTAGATCACCGTCAGGCCCACCGTCAGGCCGATGACCTGCAGCGCCTGCTTGCGGTAGCGGACGATCTGCGGCCAGATCGGGGCGCGCCGTTCTGAGGTGGCTTCACCTTCAAAGGCCTCGGTTTCGTGCAGGCGCGACCGCATGATCAGTGCATACAGGCCCATGGCGGCGCCGATCAGGAACGGGATCCGCCAGCCCCACGCGTTCATCGCTTCGGTGCTCAGGCTCATGTTCAGGACGGCGCCCAGCAGGGTGCCGAAGAGGATGCCCACAGTCCCGGACGTGTAAATCAGGGTGGCCCAGAAACCGCGGTGCTCCTTGGGAGCCATCTCGGACAGGTACGTTTGCGACGACGGCAGCTCACCGCCGTGCGCCAGGCCCTGCACCAGCCGTGCCACCAGCAGCATGAGGGAGGCGAATGCCCCGACGCTGGCGAAGGTGGGGGCGACGCCGATCATCAGGCTGCCCAGTGAGGCGAGGCCGACGGCGAGGGTCATCGACGTTTTTCGGCCCACGCGGTCGCCGATCCAGCCGAAGAGGAAGCCGCCGAACGGCCGGGCGACGAAGCCGACGGCGAAGATCGCCAGGGTGGACAGGACGGCCGACGCGGGGTCCGCCTTGCTGAACAGCTGGCTGGCGATGAAGGGGGTGAACGTGGCGTAGATGGCCCAGTCGTACCATTCAACGGCGTTGCCGATGCCGGTGCCGATGACGGTTTTGGCGGTGGACATGCGTCCAGTCTGTGCCTTGGTTGCTGCAACGGACATGGTTTTCTTCCTGGTCGGTTGGGTCTGGGGGATACCGGTGGAGCTGGTGCCGGCCTTAGGCGGGCTGTGAAAGTGCGGCCAGCCGGGAGATGGCGAGTTCCGCATAGAGGGCGGCCCCGTCAGCCAGCACGCCGTCGTCGAACGTTGCGTACGGTGAGTGGTTGAACGGCGAGGTTGCCGGATCGCCGCCCGGGGCGACGGCGCTGAGCCCCACGAACGTGCCGGGCACCTCCTCGAGGACTCGGGAGAAGTCTTCCGAGCCGCTGAGGGGAGTGGCCCAGCGCGAGAGGCGGCGCTCGCCGAAGAGCTCGCTGATCACCTTTTCGGCGGTGTGGGTTTCGTCCTCGTTGGTGATGGTGAGGGGGTATTCCTGCAGGTAGTCGACGGCGACCTCCACCCCGTGCGCGGCCGCGATCCCCGTGAGCAGCCGCGGCACGGCGTCCATCATCTTCAGGCGCGATGCTTCCGAGAACGTCCGGATGGTGGCCTCGATGCGGGCCGACTCCGGGATGACGTTCCGCTTGGTGCCGGCGTGGAGGACACCCACGGACAGGACCACGGGATCGAACATGTTGAACTGCCGGGTGACCATCACCTGCAGGGCCGTCACCATTTCCGCGGCCACCGTGACGGGATCCTTTGCCGAATGCGGGGCCGAGCCGTGGCCGCCGGCGCCAAGCACCGTGACTTCCAGGCCGTCCGAGGCGCTGAGCATGACGCCGGGCTTGGTGCAGAAGGTGCCGTGCGGCTCGAGCGAGGAGAACACGTGCATACCGTAGGCCGCCTGGACGCGGGGTCCGGCAGCGTCGAGGACGCCTTCGCGCAGCATGTAGCTGGCACCGTCGAAGCCTTCCTCACCCGGCTGGAACATGAGGACCACATCGCCGTGCAGCTGGTGCCTCTTCTCCGCAAGGAGGGTGGCGGCACCGGCGAGCATGGAGGTGTGCAGGTCATGGCCGCAGGCGTGCATGGCACCGTCGGCCTGCGAGGCGAAGTCCACACCGGTTCTTTCCTGGACGGGGAGGCCGTCCATGTCGGCGCGGAGCAGGACGGCAGGGCGGGCCGTCGTGTCCCCTGCAGCCTCCTGCTTCCCGGCGTCCGGGTGCCCGCCGCGCAGGACCGCAGTGACCGACGTCGTGTCCTTGCCCAGGGTGATCTCGTAGGGAAGTCCGTCCAGCGCCTGAAGGACGCGCTCCTGGGTGCGGGGGAGGTGCAGGCCGATTTCCGGCTGCCGGTGCAGGTCGTGGCGGAGCCTGGCGAGGTCTTCCTGCAGGTCCTTGGCGTCATCGGTTATGGGCACGTGTCACTCCTTGGAAATGGGCATCGGGGCTTGGGGACTATTCTGAAGTGGCGTGGTTCACATGTTGCGAAAGCGCAGGAAGTATTCAAAATCTGCTGTTTCAGGGCAGGATTCATAAATAAGCAAAGGAAGCGAAATGGAGCTCAGCGAGGATGACCTTGCCCTGATCCAGGTCCTGCAGGCCGCGCCGCGCCTCGGCTGGGCGGATGCCGCCAAGGTGCTGGATGTGCATGCCACCACGCTGGCAGCCCGCTGGGAACGGCTTGCCGCCAGCGGCGCCGCGTGGGTGACGGCGCACCTCGCGGGCGACCCGAAGCAGATGCTCCTGGCCTACGTGGCGGTGGACTGCGAGATGAACCGGCGGGACAGTGTCACGGCGGAACTGGCCGCCGTTCCGGAAATCATCACCGTGGAGGAGGCGGCCAGCAACCGCGACCTGATGCTGACGGTGATTACGCGGTCACTGGAGGAGTTCAGCGACAAGGTCATCAGGCGCCTGAAGGCAGTTGAGGGGCTCACCAAATACCAGGTGGCCCTGTGCACGCGGCTGCACAGCAGCGGTGACGACTGGCGGCTGAATGTCCTGAGCCGTTCACAGCTGGCCGCGCTCCGGACGCTTGCCGCCCCGGTTGGTCCGGCCTCCGTTCAGGCGGCACAACTTCCGCAAAGCCACCTCGACCTGCTGCCGTTCCTGGCCAGGGACGGCCGTGCGACGGCTGCCGACATCGCCCGCTCCCTTGGCCGTCATCCGGCAACGGTGCAGCGCCAGCTGAACCGGGTGCTGTCAAGCGGCATTCTGTCGTTCCGCTGCGAAATCGCCCAGCGGTACTCGTCCTTCCCGGTGACGTGCCAGTGGTTCGTCAACGTACCGGCGGGGCAGCATGAGGCGGCTGCCGCCGGGATCCGCACCATCAGCAATGTCCGGCTGAGCGCCTCCACCACAGGGCCCACCAACTTCGTGATCATCATGTGGCTGCACACGCTGGCGGATGTCATGTCGGCCGAGCTGGCGCTGCAGCAGAAGGTGCCCGGCATCGAGATCGTGGAAAGCGCGGTGATGCTGCGGACGGTCAAGCGCGTGGGCTGGATGCTGAAGGAAGATACGACGGCGAGTGGCGCCGTCGTCCATGCTGGAAGCCTGGGCGCCGCGGAGTGAGCAGTTCAGGCACACTGGGGAGCCAGGGGGCCTTGCCCCTGGCTCCCCAGTGGGTATGTGGATTGAGCGGACCGTAAAAGGCCTACTTACCGTTATGGTCTACTTCCACTACGTCGCTCTTCTCCCATGGCGTCCAGTCGGACCAGTGTCCGCCGTGGTTCTGAACACGGAATTGGACGCGCTGGTAGACCTCTTCAACCTTGCGGTCATGTTTGCGGTCATACTTTTTGAGATCGTCACAGTCGTCGTGCTTATTCATCGCGTAGTCATGGCGTCCATGGTCGTCGCCGAAATCCACGTAGCAGTGAATAGTCGTTGCGTCGTCATGGCGGTCAAAGTCCACGCTGACCGTCCTTTCCGCCAGGAGGTCGTCGTGGTGATGACCTCGTTCGTCCTCATAGATCCACTGGCGGATCTCGACGGTCTTTTCGCCGTTGCAATCGACCTTAATACTGAAGTCGACTTTGTCGCCGCGGAGGTCCTCTGGATCAAGCGGGTCGACCGTACAGCCGTAGCGGCTGGTTTCGGCATTGGCCGGTGCGGCCAGAGCCAGGAAACCTCCGAACATACCTAATGACAGAACCGGAACCAGGGCCACCTTTGCCCGCGTTGAGCGGTTTACTAAAATTTTGGACATTTCTTTTGTTGCTCCTCAAGGGTGCGATTCACCTTTGCGGGCAGCCTTGAAGCCGTCACATCATGAGCATTTTCACTGATACAGCATGGCGGCACTGCCCGCCCCATTTAACTGCCAGCCCGGAAATGCGGGCGGCTTCGACTTCGGACCCTTCCGCTTCGCTGTGAGTGGTGATCCGGTCGTTCAATCCTCCGCCTGTGTCCAACGCTGCGCTAGGGGGCGGCCTACCCTACTTGCGCATAGATTTCAAGAGCCCGCCAGAGTACGACTGTCCGTCGGCACCGTTGTCCGGTCCGTACTGCACACTGTCCCTATGACATTTGCCAATGTGGGAGTACTTGGAACCAAGCCTGGCCAGCGCGACGCCCTCGTGGCCATCCTGCTGCGACCCAAGACCGGAATGAAGGAAGCCGGCTGCCTCCTCTATGAGGTGGGGATCAACGATGACATGCCGGACACCGTCTTCGTCTCCGAACTGTGGGAATCGGCGCAGGCCCACCGGGCATCGCTGGAACTGGACAGCACCAGGGCCGCGATCGCCGAGGCGATGCCGCTGCTGTCCGGGGAGATGGGAGGCCATCGGTTCACGGTGGTGGGGTCACCCCTGCTCTAACCCTAGTCACCTGAATTTCGGCCCACCATTGTTGCCCCTCCTGATCCAGGGCTATGCTCTCGGGCATTGACTGGGTAGCCGGAAACGGGGTAAGGGGACACACATGAAGCCACTGCCTGCACTTGAGCTTGTCACGCGTCTTGAGGAAGCTGAATGGCTGGACCCACTGGCCAAGAGCGTCCGGAAAGCCGTCAAGAAGGTCATCAAGCCACAATGGGCCCGCGACCTCCTGCATGGAGTTCCCATCGGCCACCCGGTGCACCCCCTTGCCGTGCAGGTCCCCATCGGCGCCTGGCTGTCAGCCGGCGTCCTTGATGCCGTTCCAGGTGGCGGGAAAGCTGCCAGGCTGTTGATCGGTGTGGGTACCGCAAGTGTGATTCCTTCTGCGCTGGCCGGGCTTACGGACTGGACGCAGCTGCATCCGCAGCAGCAGAGGGTTGGCCTGGTGCATGCGGCGGCCAATATCACCGCGACCGGCCTCTACATAGCGTCACTTGTCCAGCGGGCCCGGGGCGGCCAGGGCCGCGGCAAGGTTCTGGCGTATCTGGGGCTCGCAACGGTGAGTGCCGGTGGCTTCCTCGGTGGGCATCTCACGTACCGACAGGCCGCAGGCGTCAACCACAGCGAGGAAATCCCGCACCGTTTTCCGTCCGGCTGGCATCCGCTGGCACCGCTGACCGAGCTGCCGGAGGGCGGCCTCCATAAGCGCGAGGTGGCGGGCATTCCATTGCTGGTCCACCGTGAAGGCGGCACCGTCAACGTGCTGTCCGACGTCTGCAGCCACTTGTCCGGACCGCTGCATGAAGGCAAGATCAAGGATGTAGCGGGGGAAGCCTGCGTGGTTTGCCCTTGGCACCGGAGCACTTTCGCGCTGCGCACGGGGGAAGTGAAGGCCGGTCCCGCCACTTCCCGGCAGCCGGTTTTCGAGACCCGGGTGAGTGGGGAACTCGTGGAAGTGTGCCTGCCCGGGGCAGACGGGTAGCGAAGGACATTCGGCCCTACTGGCTGCTCCCACACCAAGGAAAACTGGCTTCATGGCGAGGTCCATTGGAGTGACATTGTCAGGGCCATACATGCTTTGGCTTGGCCCCGGAGGCTTTGGCTTCCCGCGGTGGGGCTCTCCATGCCGTTCCATCCAAGGCAGCCGAATGGAGTGCATGTACGGTGAGTGACCTTCGGCAGGACGTTGCGGCTCTCTATAAAACACGCAAGGGGTCTGTCGACTTCGTCGACGTCCCTCCGCTTCTCTTCGCCCTTGTCCAGGGTCAGGGGGACCCTGACGGACCGGCGTTCGCCGAGGCGGTCCAGGCGCTGTTTACGGTCAGCTACGCAGCGCACTTCGGGCTGAAGAAGCAGTCCGGCGAGGTGCCAAAAGTAATGCCCCTGGAAGCCTTGTGGTGGTTTGAGGACCCGAACTATGCGGAGAATGCGGAAGGTGTGGCCGCTAACTTTACGGGACTCTCAGGCATTGCCCGGGAGTCATGGCGCTGGCAGGCCATGATGCTCCAGCCGGAACCTATCGATGAAGCCCTTCTGGAACGGGCCTTGGACGACTCCCGTCCCAAAGGCCTTCCGGGCTTGGCGTTGGTCCGCTTCGAACGTTGGGAAGAAGGCCGATGTGCCCAAGTGCTCCATATCGGTCCCTACGCGGACGAAGGTCCCACTATTGCCCGACTGGACGCTGCCATCACGGAAGCCGGACTAAAGGTCCGGGGGCGCCACCACGAGATTTACCTGGGTGATCCCCGGCGCAGTGCACCGGAAAAGCTGCGCACCCTGATTCGCCACCCGGTGGTGTGAGAGGGAGATGATGCGGATTTCAGAACCACGGGAGATTGCCACCGGAGTGATCCTCATGACCACAGGTTCCGGGCCGATGGCCTCAAATCTCTACTTGGTGAGGTCCGGCCCCGCGTGGGTGATGGTTGATTGCGGATGGGCGGGCAGCGCGGAACCGGTGCGCGCTGCGGTGGAAAAAATTCTCGGACCCGGCAACGCCCCCGCAGCCATCCTCCTGACCCACATCCATCCGGACCACTCCGGCGCAGCCGGAACCCTGGCGCGGCTGTGGGGTATCCCGGTGTTCGTTCACCAGGCCGAGCTGCCCATGGCTGCCGGACGGTACATCCCTGAGTTTTCCATGCCATTGGACAGGTGGTTCATCGCACGGTTCCTGTGGTCCCTCCCGGCCCGGGCACGCCGGCGGATCGAAGCGGCAGGCGACATTACCGACGTGGTGCAGAGCCTTCCCGCGGACGGGAAAGTGCCTGGCCTGCCCGAGTGGGCTGCCGTCCCCACCCCTGGCCACACCGCCGGGCATGTAGCGTATTGGCGCTCCAGCGACGGCGTCCTGATCACGGGCGATGCTGTTGTGACAGTCAACCTGAATTCAATCGGCGGAATCCTGTTCGGGGTGCCGGATCTGTCCGGACCACCCCGGTACACCACGTGGAACTGGAAGCTGTCAAAGGACTCGGCTGCGCGCCTGGCGGAGCTGGGCCCCCGGTTGCTGGCACCCGGCCACGGGCCGCCGCTGGCCATGGGGGTTGTGCCCCGGCTGCGGGCTCTGGCTGCCGGGGAGCGCGCTCAACGGGTCCCACTTCGTCGCCGCATTGCGGGAGGGCCCGAGGCAGCATAGGCAACTGGGTCTGCGAACAAGTGTCCGCGACCATGCACAGCACACCGGATTTGTGTAACTGCTGCTTCAGGCCAGCCTTAGATGGCAGGGTTAAACCACGAGGCGTTCCAGAAGTGCTTCCTCCAGCAGGCTTCGTTGCCCGGGCATGATGCCAGGTGGCCAGTGGGTTGGTTCGGGGTCTGGGTGTTCGGGTTTGTAGTGGCGTCCGGTGGGTGAGGTCCAGCCGGGCGGCCCGTTTTGGGTTGCGGGGTCCGGGATCCAGGGCCGGGCGTGTTTTAGCCGGTGGTGCTTTGGGCAGAGTTGCGCCAGGTTGCTGGTGCCGGTGGTGCCGCCGTGGTCCCAGGCGGTGAGGTGGTCCGTGTCATTGTCCGGGGTGCGGTTGCTGCAGCCGGGGAAGGTGCATTTTCCGTCGCGCATCCGGATCCATTGTTTGATGGTCTCCGGGAGCCGGTAGCGGGTGCGGCCGATCTCCAGCGGGGCCCCGTCGCGGGGGTCGACCAGGACCCGGTAGAACGAGTCCGCCCCGTCCGCGACCAGTTTCCGGGCCATGGAGGCCGGGATGGGGCCGTGGCCGTCCAGTTCTGCGGGTTCGTCGGTGACACCGAGGAGGGAGAAGACCGGGACCATGACCAGCACGTCGGCCCGCGGGGTGGGGACTTTCCCGATCCCACCGGTGCTTCCGTTGGCCTGAGTTGCGTCGGTGGCGCTGCCGGTGCCGAGGAGCAGGGATGCTGCGATGTCGGGGCGGAGTTGGGTGAGGGTGCGGGGCTCATCGGGGCCTTGGAGGCCGCGGGCGGTGGCGGTGGTGCGGTTCCAGATGGCCGAAGCGGTGTGCCCGGGGAGGTGGAGGGAGATCCAGGCCCTGCCGTCGCGGTCCGGGGTGTATTCCATCCGCCGGTCCGCCACGCCCTTGGCGTGGCGTTTCTCCAGGGTTTCGGGGTGGTGGCGTTCGCGCCAGCCCCGGGCCTTCGCCCGGAGCCGGGAGGGAACGAGTTCGCCGGGTGCCGCGCCGCGGGCCGTCCGGGGCATCGGGGCTGAAGAAGTGGGCTACTAATGCGGCGGCACCGTCGGGGGTGAGGCCTTCGGTCTCGTCCGCTACAACTTTCGCGTGCTGCCAGGACAGGTCCCCGGCGGCCAAAGCGTCCATCACCGGCGGCAGGGCACAGACACGGCGGGACTGCTCCACGAACGCCCCGGCCGCGCCTGAGCTGATGGTCAGGACCCCGGCGATCTCCTCCACCGCTGACATCTCCGCATACGTGCGTTCATGCACCGGCGCGTCCGGGGCGAGCAGTGCCTGCTGGAACCCAACACACTCCACCGCGTCCCGGGCTTCCACGGCCGCCAGCTGTGCCTTTAGGCGGCGCGTCACTTCCAGCCGTTCCAGCCGCAGCTCGTACCGCCGCTGCAACACATCCACGTCAGCGCCAACACCAACCCCGGCAGCCAGGAAAGCGTCCTCAGCAGCCAGCGCATCAAGGGCAGCAACGGAGGCATGAACACCCTCCAGAACCACCTCACAACCGCTGCCGATTCCCATGGAAACATCATCCATCGAGGGTCCGACAATCACGGTTTCCCAGGCATCAAGCCCCGCCCAGGACGACCGGGACATGCGGTATCGGGGCACTTAGCTTGGTGCGGTGGCCCAAGCACCCTTTCGCAGCACCCCGGCCAGGTTCAGTTCCTGATCAACCAGGACCACATCCGCGGGCATTCCACGCCGCAGGTCGCCTGCCTTCGCTGAAAGCCCCAGCACGGCGGCGGGGACGGCGGTCGCGGACGTCACCGCATCCCGCAGGGGAACACCAGCAGCAACGGTGGTCCGGACGACGTCCAGCAAAGTGCTGGTACCACCGGCGATGGCCCCGGTGCCATCCACGCGCGCCACGGCTCCGCTGACTGTCACCGAGAGGGAACCCAGCCGGTACCGCCCGTCGTCCAGGCCGGTGGCGGCCATCGCGTCGGTCACCAGGGCGATGTTCTCCGCACCCACAAGGTCGAACACCAGCTTCACGGTTTCCGGGGCCAGGTGCACGCCATCGGCAATCAGTTCCACTACTGCTTTTCCAGCTTTTGCCGCGCTGAGGCTGGCCGAGACAGGGCCGGGGGAGCGGTGGTGCAGGGAAGGCATGGCATTGAACAAGTGGGTTACCGTCGGGCGGTGCCTCCCGGTGGAATTGCCGGCCGGGTCCAAAGCCGCCGCCGCGCGCGCCAGGAAGGCTGCCGCCGTCGAGTGGTCCGCCGCGGTGTGCCCCAGCGAAGGAATGATGCCGCGGGCGGCCAGCAGGTCAGCAAGGTCCAAGGCGCCGGGCAGTTCGGCCGCCAAGGTCATCGAGGCCAAGGTTGGCCCTGCCGCGGCCAGCATCCGGGCCACCATATCCGGATCGGGTTCCAGGAGCAGGGCGGGATCGTGCGCGCCACACTGCTGGCCCGAAAGGAAGGGACCCTCCAGGTGCGATCCGGCAATCAGCCCCAGGCTTGCCAGTTCCCGCAACATCCCAAGGTTCCGGACGAGGTGGCCGGGCTCTCCGGTGACCAGGCTGGCCACCAGCGTGGTGGTTCCACGGCTGTGCAGGTAGCGTGCAGCCCGCTCGGCGCCGTCGGGATCGCCCTCGGAGAAATCCGAACCATAGGCGCCATGGCAGTGCACGTCCACCAGGCCCGGCAGCAGAACCTGGCCGGAAGGGGCATCCTTCGGAAGTACCCCGGGGAATGTGGACGCCGGCCCAGCGAAGGTGACCAGGCCCCCGTCGACCGCCACCACCCCGTCCGCAATATCCAGCGACGCCGTGACTATACGGCCGCGAAGAAACAGTTCATTGCCCATCGTTTCCTGTCCTTCGTTCGTCGGTTGCATCAGCAGCACGGCCGGCCACGGCGGCAGCCATGCGGGCGGCCAAGCCGTGGTCCGCGGCGCCGGCCCGGCCCCCGCCGCCCGCAGCGCCCCCGTGCCGGGGCCGCGCCGAGGTGTGCACGGCATGGACTCCCGCTTCAAGGAGCGACGGTACCAGCGCCAGGGTGACACCCCCGCCTGCCATGATTTGGACTGAGGGAGCACTCCGGCGTCCCTCCTGCACAATCCTGCCAAGCATCTCCAGTCCCGCGGCGCAGTCGGGGCCACCACCACTGGTGAGGACCCGGTCCACCCCGGCCTCCTCCAGCCGGGAGAGCGCCTCGGCGGGGTCCAAGCCGGCGGCCAGGGCCGCGTCGAACGCGCGGTGGAACGTGACTTGGGCGTCCGGCCTCACGGCCCGCGCTGCTGCCACGACGCGCCGGATTGCCTGAACATCCGGGCCGCCGTCGGGTGCCAGGACACCAACCACCACGCCCGCGGCTCCGGCACCCAAAGCCGCAGCGGCATCGCGCTCAATGACATCAAGCTCGCTGGGCGAATAGGTGAAGTTGCCCGGCCGCGGACGCACCAGGACGTGGACGGGAAGGCCCAGCCCGCACGCCTGCTCGATGGTGCCGATGCTTGGCGTGACGCCCTCTGTCTCCGCCAGGGCGGCGCAGAGTTCAACCCGGGCCGCGCCCACGGCGGACGCCAGCCGGACGCCGTCGGCATCTTCCACGGCAAGCTCCAACTGCGGCGCGGTCCCGGCCACGGACATCGGCCTGGAGCTCAGAGTCCCTGCCATGCCGGCTTCCGGCCGAAGGTGTCCTGGTAGTACTCGCGGTGGGTGAGCCGGGAGGCTGCAGCCTCATCCACCAGGACCGAGACGTGCGGGTGCAGCTGGAGCGCGGACGCAGGGCAGCTGGCGGCGACCGGGCCCTCGACGGCAGCCGCTATGGCTCCGGCCTTGGCCTCCCCCATAGCCAGCAGCAGCAGGTGCCTGGCCTCCCGGATGGTTCCCAGGCCCTGCGTCAGGACGTGATCCGGCACGGCGTCCGCGGAGTCGAAGAAGCGGGCGTTGTCCAGGCGCGTCTGGCGGGTAAGGGTCTTTATCCGCGTACGGGAGGCGAGGGAGGACATGGGCTCGTTGAAGCCCACATGCCCGTCCGTGCCGATGCCCAGGATCTGGATATCCACCCCTCCCGCGGCGGCGATCCGGGCCTCATAAGCGGCCGCCTCGGACTGCAGGTCCTCCGCCATGCCGTCCAGGCCATGTACCGCGTCGGCGCCGAAATCCACGCTTGCCGTGAATTCCTCCCGGATGACCGAGTGGTAGGACTGCGGATGCCCGGCTGGCAGTCCCACGTACTCGTCCAGCAGGAACGCCTGGGCCTGTGCGAAGCTCAGGCCGCCGCTGCGGTGCCGTTCGATAAGTTCCTGGTAGGTGCCCAGCGGTGTTGACCCGGTGGCCAGGCCCAGGACGGACGGGCCGCGGCGGACCTGGTCCTCGATGGCGTCGGCCGCCGCGCGGGCGACCTCGGAAGGGGTGGGCAGAATGATGATTTCCATGCGGTCTGAGTGCTTCCGGTTGCAGTTGCGGGAGATGAGGATGAGGACGGGGGACGCTACTTGGCGGCGTCGGTCTCCACGGTGACCTCGTCGTCCTCGCGGCCAGGGGTGCGCAGGTTCCAGCGCTTGATGACAAAGGAGAAGAGGAAGTAGTAGATCACTGCGTAACCCAGCCCTATGGGGATGAGCAGCCAGCCGTTCTGTGATTTGCCGAAGTTGAGGACAAAGTCGATCAGGCCTGCTGAGAACGTGAACCCGTGATGGATTCCCAGCGCGTTGACCAGGGCCATGGATGTTCCGGTCAAGGCGGCGTGGACGATGTAGAGCGGGAAGGCCACGAACATGAAGGAGTACTCAAGCGGTTCGGTGATGCCGGTGAAGAAAGCCGTCAGCGCGGTGGAAAGCATGATGCCACCGACGATCTTCTTCTGCGAGGGCTTGGCGTGGCGCCAGATGGCAAGTGCTGCTGCAGGCAGGCCGAACATCATGATGGGGAAGAAACCGGTCATGAAGATGCCCGCGCTGGGGTCCCCGGCGAAGAAGCGGTTGAGGTCACCGCGGACCAGGTGGCCCGAGGCGTCGGTGTAGTCGCCGATGAGGAACCAAACGCCGGAGTTCAGGATGTGGTGCAGGCCTGCGGGGATCAGCATGCGGTTGGCGAAGCCGTAGATGCCGCCGCCGGCAACAGCGTTGCTGGCCACGGCCTGGCCCACCGCGGAAAGTCCGGCGTTGAACAGCGGGTAGGCCAGGGCAAGGAGGACGCCGGCCACCAGGCTGGACACGGAGGTCAGGATGGGCACCAATCGGCGGCCGCTGAAGAAGCCAAGGAAGTCCGGCAGTTTCGTCCGATAGAACCGCTGCCACAGCGTTGCGGAGAGCAGGCCCACCACAATGCCGGCGAGGACTCCATAATTGATCATCGCCTGCTTGCCGGCCGGGTCAACCTGTCCAGCCAGGACCAGCGGGGACATGGCCTTGAAGACGCCGTCGATCACCATGTAGCCAACCACGGCGGCCAAAGCAGTGGAACCATCTGCCTTCTTGGCCCAGCCGATGGCGATGCCCACTGCAAAGATGAGCGGCAGCCAGGTGAAAACGGCATTGCCGGCTGCGGAGATGACGGCGGCGCCGCCTTCAAATCCAGGGATGGCGCCGAGCAGGTCGGCCTGGCCAATGCGCAGCAGGATGCCTGCGGCGGGAAGAACAGCGATGGGCAGCATCAGCGTGCGTCCCAGGCGCTGCAGGGTGGCAAAGGCCCTGTTTGGCTTCTTTTCGGGAGCCAGGGCGGCGGTCTCGGATGTTGACATGGTTGCACCTCTGCGGGTTCGGGTGGGGCTTGTGAAGGAGGGGTTCCAGCCGGTACTGTCTGGTTATGACCAGTTCAGTGTGATCCATCCCACGAGCGCCTGTCAAGGCAATGGGAAATCCTGCCGGGCCATTCAAAAAGGCCGGTGGTTGAAGCCATAATTGGTCGCACTTGGGCCGCCGGCCCCGGTGTGGAAGCAGTGCTCCGAGCGGGCACCGTCAGAAAGGGCAACCATGTCCAAAGCAGAAAAGATCATTGAAGGACTGGGCGGAGCCGGCAACATCGTGGAGATTGAAGCCTGCATAACCCGCCTTCGCACTGAGGTTAAAGATGGTTCCCTCGTGAACGAGGCCTCCTTGAAGGCCGCGGGAGCCCACGGCGTGCTGGCCTCCGGCACTGCCGTCCAGGTCATCGTTGGCCCCGAGGCCGACACCCTGGCCGAAGACATCGAGGACCTCCTCTAGTGGCACAGTCCCTGGTGGTGCTGGCACCCATCGCCGGTACCGTAGTTCCCCTTGCTGACGTCCCGGACCCTGTTTTCGCCGGCCAGATGGTTGGTTCCGGTGCCGCAGTGGAACCGCCGGCAGGCGAGATGTTCGACGTCGTGTCCCCGGTGGCGGGAAAGGTGATCAAGCTGCTGCCGCATGCCTTTGTAGTGGTTGAGTCCTCAGGGCGCGGCGTCCTCACCCATGTGGGCATTGACACGGTCAAGCTCAAAGGCGAAGGCTTTAAGCTGCTGATTGCCCAAGGCGACACTGTCGGCGCCGGCGCTCCCGTCATGCGCGTCGATCCCACCGCCGCCCTTGCCGCCGGTTACTCGATGGTGAGCCCCGTCGTCGTCCTCGATACCAAGCCGGACGTGGCAACGCTCACTGGAGCCGGCACTGTCACTGCCGGTGAGGAGTTGTTCTCGCTCGATTAGGGCTGAGTGCTAGAGCCGGACTTCCATGTTCAGGGAGTAGCGGTCGGAGCGGTACCACGAGCGTGAATGTTCGATGGCAAGGGGGCCTGAATAGGACACCCGGTCGAAGGCCAATACCGGCGCCCCTGTGCCGGTACCGAGGAGCGCCCCCACATCCGCGGGGGCGCCCTCGGACCTCACGCTCTGCCGGGCCCTGTCGATCTGGTGCCCGAACTGCGCGGCGAGGGCTTTGTAAACCGAGCCGGTCAGGTCGATATCCAGAAGTCCGCGGGCATGCTCGGGGTTGTACCAGGCGTCATCCACGCTGACCGGCCGGCCGTCTGCCAGGCGGAGGCGCTTCAAGTGGATGGCCTCGGAGCCCGGCGGCAGGCTGAGCGCCTCGGCCGTATCCATGGGAGCAGTGCCCGTCTCGGCCATCAGCACCACCGTACTGGGCACGTGCCCCATGGACTCCATCTCCTGCGTGAACGACGCCAGGTGCAGCGTTGACTGCACAGGGGAATCCACCACGAAGGTACCCTTCGCCGGAACCCGGACCAGGTGGCCTTCGTTGACCAGGCGGCCGATGGCGGCGCGGACTGTGATGCGGCTGACGCCGTAGGAGTCCATGAGCGTCCGCTCGCTGGGCAGCCGGGCGCCCGGCTCCAGTTCCTCTTTGGCGAGCTTGAGTATGATCAGCCGCAGCTGCTCGTGCTTGGGGACCTGGGTGTTATTGATAGCGGTGGCCGCCGCTCCCGCGGTGCTCCTTGATGTGGCGGACAATTGGGGCCCCTCCTGCTGCTGGATAAGTCCGGTCCGGACCACCTGCTTGGATTATTCCATAGGCGGGGGCCGTCGGGGGCCGCCACGGCACGTTTGTGGCCGGACTGGGGGTCAGCCCACCAGTTCCGCATCCTGGGTCAAGGCGGGGCGCCGAACGGCCCTGGCGCGGAGGGCGAGCATGAGCACGGCACCCAGCAGCGCGGGCGCCGCGAATGACATGGCGGCTACGGGCACGCCGCCGCCGAAGCTGACCAGCAGGGCGCCGTAGGTTGGCCCCGCGATGGCCCCGATGCGTCCCACGGCAAGCGCCCAGCCAAGGCCGGTGGCCCGGGTGGCAGCTGGGTAGAACTGGGCAATGTAGTCGTTAATCATGTTTTGCGTCCCTAGGCCGCCAAAGCCTGCGACGGCGGCCAGCACCGTCATGAGCGCGGCCGGCGGGTTGGTGGACATCAGGAGCAGGGCTGCCGCTGCACTGACGAAGCCCACCACCACCAGCGGCCGCGGCCCGAACTTCTGGCTGGCAACAGATGCCAGGACAGTGCCGACCACAGCACCCACCGAGTACGCCAGCAGGAATGACACGGAGGATCCGACGCCGAACCCGGCCGTGCGCATAATCTGCGGCAGCCATGTGCTGACGCCAAAGATGGTCAGCAGGCTCAGGATGGTGATGGCCCACAGCAGGACAGTGGTTCCGGCGGTGCCATGGGCGAACAGGGTGCGGGTGGGGGAGACGCGCACGGCAGCGGCCGGGACATCCAGGGTGCGGGGCAGGCCGTAGGCTGCCTCGATCCTGTCCGCCTCGGCCGCGCGGAACTGGGTCCGCAGGAACGACGGCGACTCCGGCAGCAGGAACCAGGCGAAGGGAACGATCAGCAGCCCTGCAGCTCCAATGGCGTAGACCGGGCGGAAACCGCTGGACTCCAGGACAGTGAGGGACGTCAGCGAGGCGGCAACCGTGCCCGTCGCAGGGCCCGTGAGCACGGCGCCCAGGACCAGCGACTTCTTCCCGGGCGGGGCGAACTCGTTGGTGAGGGCCACCGCCGTCGGCAAAAGGCCGCCCACGCCGAAGCAGGCGATGAAGCGGAACACCGCGAAGAGCTCCCAGCTCGGTGCCATGGCGCAGGCGAGCATGGCCAGCGAAAAGAGCGCCAGGGCGCCCACAAAGATCCGACGGCGGCCCAGCCGGTCCGTCAGGGTACCCACGATCAGTGAACCGAGCAGCATTCCCACCAGCGCCAGGGATCCCACCGCCCCGGCCCCGGCAGGCGAGACATTGAAGGGCGGCTGCCCGATCAGGGCGGGCAGGGTGGCGCCGTAGACGTAGAGGTCATAGCCGTCGGCAAGCAGGCCAAGCCAGCACAGCACGAAGATTCCGGCCAGGGATTTCCTGGGGGCATTGGAGTTCATCATTGATTCCAATCGGGTCAAGGGACGCTGGCTGGATGCCTGCGCGACGTCCATCAGCTTCGCCCCACGGCGCCTGCCCTGTGGGCAGTCTTTTCACTGGGTGAAATTCCTCTTTGTGGCGGCGCCAACGTTATCCAAGCTTGATGGAGGCAACAAATGGAGGCGGACATGGCCGGAGCAGGCAGGCAAACAGCAGCCGCGCCCAGCGATGCTGCACCTGCACTTCCCGGCACGCCCGTGCTGGTGCGGGCCCTGAGCCTGCTGGCGCAGTTTACCGAGCAGCGCCGGGCCCTGAGTCTGTCCGAACTGTCCCGCCAGGCCGGCCTTGCCCCGGCAACGGCACTGCGGCTGGCGCGGCACCTGACCGAATGGGGTGCACTGGAGCGCCTCGAGGACGGGCGCTATGTGGTGGGGGTTCGCCTCTGGGAAATCGCCTCGCTCTCACCTCGGGGCCACGGGGTGAGGCAGATCGCCCTGCCATACCTTGAGGACCTTTACGAGGTCACGCGGCATCACGTGCTGCTGGCCGTCCGCGAAGGCACGGACGCAGTCCTGATCGACAGGCTCTCCTCCCGTACCGCGACTGAAGTGGCTTACCGGGTTGGAGGCCGGATGCCCCTGCCCACCACCGCCGTCGGGCAGGTCCTGCTTGCCAGCGCCGGTCCGGACCTCCTGCAGGAACTGATTTCCCAGCAGGCGGGACCCTATGAAGCGCAGGTCGGAGTTCCGGATTCCGGCGGCCTTCCGCCGGCCCTGCTTCGCGGCGTCCTGGCAAACGTAAGGCAATCCGGCGTCGCTGTGGTCCGCCGGGACCATCCGTCCCGCACTGTCTCCGTTGCCGCACCTATCCACGGGGCGGACGGCGGCGTGGTGGCTGCGCTGTCCATTGTGGTTCCGGATGCCCAGACGCCGGCGCATGAGCTGGTACCGCTGGTCCGCGCCGCCGCGCGTGCCATCTCACGGAGCCTTGGCCACCAGGCGAAAGCCAGCGGCGCCTGGCGGCACCCGCAGCTCCACCCGCACCCGCACCCGCCGCCGCTGGAGCCGGGTCATGTCCCCGCCTGACGTGCGGCCACCCCGTGTCACCGGCGCCTGTTTTTGAAACCATTCCGTTATTTCCGTCCCCGCCCTTCACCCTTTACGCTTAGAACTACTAAGCATGCTGTCTATTTCGGAGGTTGATCCTGATGCGAAAAGTTTCTGCGCTTGGAGTGGTGACTGCGGCGATGCTGGCCTTGGCCGGCTGCACGGGAGGAGGCGGCGGTACTGCCACCCCGTCAAGCACGACTACAACCCCGACCCCTTCCCCCACCCAGACCGCGAACGCCAAGGTGTATTCGGAGGATGAGCTCCGTAACCTCATCTCCGGCAAGAAGGATGCCGACGGGAACGAACTCAAGCTCTACTCCAAGGAACAGGTTGACCAGGGCGGTAACATCGCCAACCTGCTGATGAGCACGGCAACCATTGATCCCAAGGACTGCAAGGACATTGCCACCGCCGGCCTGCTGGACAAGGTGGAAAGCGGCGACGTGGCCGTGGCGCTCTCCGAAGGCAACCAGCCGCGCACGCTGTCCGCCCAGTCCGGCAGCGAGGGCCCGGACGCCGTCAAGACGCTGAGCGACATCAGCGGCAAGATGAACCAGTGCGCCAAATTCTCGGTCTCTGCGCTGGGCCAGAAGTACGACGTCTCCAGCCAGGAGCTGAAGGCGGACACTGACGCTGAAAAGACCTTCGCCACGGTCAGCACCCGCAGCGGCGACGACCAGCAGAAGCTGATGCAGGTTTCCGCTGCCGAAGGCCGCCTTTTGGTGGTTGCCACCAAGAGCGGCACGGACCTGGGCGACCAGGACCAGAAGGAGCTTGAGGACCTCATCAACGACGTGTTGAAGAAGGCTGAAAGCAGCGCGACCTCCAGCGCCACCGCCAACAGTTCGGCCGGTGCGGCTAGCACGTCCTCGCCGAGCAGCTCGGCCTCGTCCACTGCCTCGTCCACCTCGTCGGCGACGATGTCCTCCGGCAGCGGCTCCTCGTCGTCGGCCTCTCCCACGGCATCGCGGTAGCGGCATCACTCCGCAACGTTTGAAAGGGGCGGGCCAGGACATAACTGTCCTGGCCCGCTCCTTTCTTTAAGGACAATCCGTCTAGCCGGAAAATGCGGAGTCGTTATCCACACCGACGGCGGCCAGCCGCGAGAGCAGGTCCGCCATCAACTGTTCTTTCGGGGCGGAGGCGTCCACTTTCACGAACCCCGCATACTCCGGCAGTTCCCGGTACCCGGCCTGGAAGGCGGCCAGATCGGCAAGGTTCTCGGAATCCGTTCCGCGCGAAATGATGCGGCGGTGTGCCTCGGCGGGCTCGATGTCCAGGTGGACGACGGCGTCAGGCCGCGGCAGGCGGGCCAGCAGCCAGGGCAGGAACCGCCCGCGCGGCAGTCCGTTGGCGGAACGCAGCGCCAGCTGGCAGTGCAGGTGCCGGTCCATGACCACCAGGCCGTCGAAGCGGCCGGCGCGCAGGTGCGAGACCAGGACGTTGCCCACCCGGAGGGTGGTCTCGACGGCGTCAGCCAGTTGGACGGGCAGGCGCACTCCCAGCCTGGCGGCCAGCAGGGACATGACCCGCCGGCCCGCATGGTTGCTCAGGAGCAGCGCCCTGCCGCCCTGCGCCCGCACCGATGACACCAAGGCGCGGGCCGCCGTCGACTTCCCCGATCCGTCGATTCCCGTCAGCACAATGATCATCCGGCCTCCTTCCGCCGTTCCGTTTAACGCCGCGGGCGGGCGCAACGTCCCGGGTAAGCCGTAATTCACAGCTGGGAAACAGAATCAGGGGAGATGGGCGGAAATAAAGGGAACAGCCAAGCGGCCCGCCAGCGCATGCTGACGGGCCGCTTGTGATGAAGAGCTGACCTACATGATGCCGGTAGGCACCAGCAATGCCCAGGCCAGGGCGGGGGCTACCAGCACCACGCCGCCTGCGTAGAACATCAGCTGCTTGTAGACGCGCTGCCGGTCGTCGTCGCGTGCGTTGGCCACAACCAGCGCACCGTCCGTGGAGAAGGGGGAGACGTCGACGACGGTGGCGGCGATGGCCAGGGCGGCCACGGTTCCGGAGGCGCTGAGCGAGCTGGTGGCCAGGAGCGGGCCGGCCAGCGGGATGAACGCGGTCAGCAGGGCGGTGGACGACGCGAAGGCGGAGCCAACGCCGATCACGTAGCAGAGGACCAGCGCGATCAGCAGCGGAGCGCCCAGGGCCAGGGCCTGCTCGGCCAGGGTGTCGATGACGCCCACGTGCTGCAGCAGGGACACGTAGGTGATCATGCCGGCCACCAGCAGGACGGTGGACCAGGAGATGCCGCCGATGAAGGTCTTCTGTTCCTTGATGTTGATGAAGGCGAGCAGCAGGCCGGCGGAAAGGGCCACGAAGCCGATGGGCATGTGGAAGCCGAGGGTGCACACCAGCATTGCCGCGATCAGCGCCAGCGTCAGGATCTGCTGGCCGTGCGGGCGGCCGGTGGAGGACGTATCGATGTCCACGTGTTGCCCGCTTGCGCCGTCGCGCAGCTTGCCGATCAGGGCGAACAGGACGATGGTCAGCACCGACAGGATCAGGTTCAGGGCGAAGCTGGCGATGAACAAGCCACCCTGGGAAATCGGGAAGTCATTCTTCACCGCGATGTCGTGGACCAGGACGCCGGCCACGGACAGCGGGGAGAAGCCACCGGCGTGTGCACCGTTGATGATGAAGGCGCCCATGACCACCGGGTGGATGCGCGATTCGTACGCGAATCCGATGGCGGCCGGTGCCAGCAGTGCGATGGCGGCGGGGGAGAACGTTCCGAGCGAGGTCAATGCGGCGGCGATCAGGAAGAACACCCACGGCAGCAGCAGCGTCTTGCCGCGGACCATCCGAACGCAGCCCTTGACGATGATGTCGATGGTGCCGTTCCGCTGGGCCATGCTGAAGAAGTACGTGACGCCGATGATGGTCAGGACGATGCTGGCAGGGAACTCTTCAAGGATCTGCTTATCGGACATCCCCAGCATGAAATAGCCGACGCCGAAGGACGCCACGAGCCCCATCACGCCGATGTTCAACGGCCATTTGGTGGCCACGACGAACATCACCACGAGGATCACCAGCGGGATGATCTGGACAGCGGTCATGGTCGGCTCCGGGTCCGTGGCGGCTCCCTGGTTGAAGATGCCGCCGACAACGAGGGCGATCACACCCAGGATGGCCAGGCCGGCCACCACCCACAGCAGGATACGACGACGGCGGGAGGAAGCGCGCGAGGGGTGCCCATCCAGCGTTTCTGGTACAGGCGCTGCCTTGGGCTCCGCGATTTGGGTTAGTACGTCTTTGGTCTGCGTTTCTTCTGTTTGGGCAGTCTTGGTCATGACGGTCTCCTCAGAGGGTAGCGCCCGCGAGGGCTGCAGCGGCGGCGCTGCCGGAGACCTCGGGGAGATGGATGATGGTGGTGGCAATGGTGCGGGCCGTGCGGTCGACGCCGACGAGCAGGCTTCCGTCGTGGGCTTCGGTCCACGTCTCGATCACCCCGGCCGGGGTGCGGAGGCGGAGCGTGGCGCCAAGGGAGTCGCCGGCAAAGGCGTGCAGTATGGTTCCCGGCGTCCGGGCGGCCAGTGTCAGGGCGATGCTCCCGGTGATGGCCAGCGCGGGGTGCGGCTTGCCCATCGAAAGCATCATGACGTTGACATCGCAGTCCGGGTCCCTGTCAACGGGAGGTCCGACGACGGCGAGCTTGGGGATGGCGCGGGCCGCACCGGCGATGGTGGGAGCCAGCCCCATCCGCACGGCTGCCTGCCGCCGGATCTGTTCCAGGACGTCGAGTTGTTGTTCGATGCCGGACTGCCAGGTTTCGTAGCGGGACGGGTCCAGGCCGAGTTCAGAAGCCTGGACCATCACCACCGGGGCTCCGGCATCCACCATGGAGACTGTCCAACGCGTCCCGCCGGCAGTAATGGTGTCGGTTGCGGCGCCGGTGGGAAGCAGGGCTCCGGTGGTCTTCCCGGCGGGGTCCTGGAAACCCAGCCCCACCAGGTGGCCCGCGAACGGTACGCCGGGCATGTGGGCCGACGGTACGTCCGGCAGTTCCCCGGACGGAGTGGCCACACGCTGGACGATGATTTGTCCCGTGTTCGTGTTCCTCGTGACAACGCGGGTGACGTCGCCTTCCGGAACCACCCACCCCTTCTCGATGGCGTACAGGCCAACTACTGCCGAGCAGTTTCCGCAGTTGCTGCCCCAGTCAACGGTGGCCTCTTCGATGCCTACCTGGGCGAAGGTGAACTCGATGTCCACACCGTCCCCGGCCGGCCGGTGCAGGATCACGGCCTTGCTGGTGGTGGACGTGGCCCCGCCCACGCCGTCAATCTGCCGGGAGTCGGGACTCCCGTACAGCCGCGGCAGCAGCACATCCAGGCTGGCGCCGCCCTCCTGAAGGTGCCCGGCCTCGAAGACCCAGCATTTGCTGGTGCCCCCGCGCATCCATTCCGCTTCAAACCTCATTGTCGTCCCACATCTCCTTGTGCCTGATCTTCGATTTGGCGCCTGAATCGAGAATGAGCCAGATCACAAGTTAAGACAATGTTCAATAGTTGAAGAGGGCTGTAGCATTGCTTCAATCACTAGGAGCAAAGGGCGAGGGGCGGTGGTATGTGCCGTCGCGGCTGGAAAAGTCCGGCAGCAATCAGGTTTTATACGGCCCAGTTCAGCCAATGAATCAAATCCGCGGAAGGATTAAGCGTTGCTTCACGAAGAAGAGGACAATTTATTCGACATCCGGCGGCTGGCCCTGTTGCTGGAGGTGGTGGAGCAGGGCTCCATCACCGCGGCAGCCGAGCTGAAGATGTACAGCCCATCGGCAGTGTCCCAGCAGCTCCGGAAGCTGGAGCAGGAGGTGGGCCAGCCGTTGTTGAACCGCCGTTCCCGTGGCGTGGTGCCCACCGAAGCAGGACAGATGCTGGCCGGCCACGCACGCAAGATCGTGCGCCAGATGCGGGCGGCGCAGTCCGACCTGAACCAGCTGGCTGGACTGAACCGCGGATCCCTGACTGTAGGTACCTTTCCAACGCTGGCGGGATCCTTCCTGCCCCTCGTCATCCGCGCCTTCAAGAAGCGTTACCCCGCAATCGGCCTGTCCCTCCGCAGCGCCCGCTTCGACGAACTCGTAGCGGACCTCGAATCCGGGGTTACCGGGCTGTGCCTGCTCTGGGACTACCCCTGGAATCCCTTTCACGACGACGCCATCCGGGTCACGGAAGTCTTCCGTGAGAGCACGGTGGTCCTGGTGGCCCGGGGGCACCGGCTGGCGGACCGGGAGGAGGTCAGCATGGAGGATCTTCGCAGCGAGTCGTGGATTGTGCGGGCGGAGGCGCACCCGGTGGTGGAGGTGCTTCAGCGCTCCGCCCATGACGCCGGTTTCGAGCCGGTGATTGCGTTCCAGGCGAACGATTACCAGGAGGCCCAGGCGATGGTGAGCGTCGGGATGGGGGTGGCCATGGTGCCCAAGACTGCGGTGGCACTGCAGCACCCTGACGTGCGGGTACTGAGCCTGGGCGAGGCTGCACCGCTGCGCAGGGTGCTGCTGGCGCAGCGGCAGGACAAGGTGTACGCCCCGGCGGAGGTCGCCTTCCACTCAACCCTGCTGGAAATCGCGCGGGAACGCGCCGCCGACTACCTGTAGACCGTAGGCTGGAAGCCGGCGGGGTTACCCGGCCGGTTGCACAGCAGTTCCCAGGTGAAAGGCAGGACCATGACCGTTTCCAGCGACGATCCCCAGAACACCGCAGACCTTCGCGGACCGGGCGACCCGGACGAGGCCAGGAACGAAGCCAAAGAGGCGCCGCAGGCCGGCATGCACCCGGAACAGCCGGGTGCATCGAACATCCGGGAGGAACAGCAGGCACACGCTGCCGGCACGGTCCCGGCTTCATACGTGGGCGGCGAAGAAGCGGCCCGGGAGCCCGAGCCGGAAGACGCGCTTAAGGAGCCCGGCACGTGGGATGACGAAGTCTGACGGATGATCACCCGCGCCGACGTTGACCAGGCCGCACAGCGGACCGCGGGCCTCATCCGCAGGACCCCCGTCATGGAGGCGGACCCGGGCGCCGTCAAGGGCCAGGTCTGGTTCAAATGCGAATTCATGCAGCACACGGGCACGTTCAAGGCACGGGGCGCACTCAACCGGATCCTGGCCAGCAAGGAGCGGGGCGAATTGCGGGCGGATGTGGGCGTTGTGGTGGCGTCCGGCGGAAACGCGGGCCTGGCCAACGCCTATGCGGCCGGGCAGCTCGGGGTGCCCGCAACCGTCTTCGTGCCCGAAGCAGCTCCGGCAGTCAAAGTCAGCAAACTGAAGGCCATCGGCGCCACTGTGGTCCAGGGCGGCGCGGAGTACGCGGCCGCCTACCAGGCCGCCGTCGTGTACGCGGAGGAGACCGGCGCCATCTACTGCCATGCCTATGACCAGCCGGAAATCGCCGCGGGTGCCGGGACCGTTGGCTCCGAGTTACTGGAACAGGTGCCGGACGTGGACACCGTGTTGGTGGCCGTGGGGGGCGGCGGGCTGATGGCGGGTGTAGCTGCCGCCGTCGAAGGCGTTGCCAAAGTCGTGGCCGTTGAGCCCGAAACGGCCCCCACCCTGCACGCTGCCCTGGCGGCGGGGGAACCGGTGGACGTAGCGGTATCGGGAGTGGCGGCGGACTCCCTGGGTGCCCGGCGCATAGGCGACATTGGATTCTCCGTGGCGGTCCGCTGCGGCGTCGAAAGCGTCCTGGTGACCGACGAACAGATCCATGCCGCGCGTTCCGCGCTGTGGAACGACTACCGGATTGTGGTGGAGCACGGCGCCGCAGCTGCCTATGCCGCGCTGACCTCAGGCGCTTACGTGCCGCGGCAGGATGAACGTGTGGCCGTTATCCTGTGCGGCGCCAACACGGACCCGGCCACGCTCTAGACCGAAACACGAATGGGGACCGGCCGCCTGTCCATAGGCGGCCGGTCCCCATTTGAACGGATTGTTTAGCCGCCGGCCTGGCCGCAGAACTTGCTGTACGTGCTGCCGGCTTCCTGGTAGCCCGACTGGAGATCGGCCAGCTTGTCCTTGTCAGGGTTTTCCTTGGCCTGCTCGTCCGTGTACGCAAGGATCGAGGCCAGGGCGGGCTTGAGATCGTCCGAGGCAACCGCGTGGATGGGGCGGATCTGGTTGGCGAGGTTGTTCATGCCCGTCTTGCCGGCGTTGTTGGCGGGGTTCGACACAACGGCCTGGATCCGCTCGCAGGTTTCAGCGGTGGACAGTTGGTGCGTGGCGGAGCAGGCCGTGGCGGAAGCAACGAGGCCGGCGGCAAACAGGGCTGTGGCGAATTTCTTCATGGGTCCCTCAGTAGTGGTCAGAGGTTTCGATTGTAAGCAGATTGGGTAGCCCCATGCCTTCGCAAGCTCATTACCGGCGCTTAAACTGGCAGCACCAATCGTGCGGAGCTTCCGCAGATGGGCCCCGCGCGCATCGACCCAGACTAAGGAACCAGCATGCGCCAAACAGTACGCCGCCGTGCCGCCGCCGGGCTCGTGGCCTCATTTTCATTGCTTCTACCCACCGCCCTTCCGGCGCTGGCCGCGCCGGATCCCAGGGAGATAGTGCTCGACGGCGCCACCTCCGCCGAGGGCATCGCGGCAGGGGAAGGCAAGACTTTCTACGCAGGTGAACTCACTACCGGTGACATTTTCCGCGGCGATATCCGCAAGGGCACTGTAACCCGCTTCATCGACGCTCCCGCCGGCCGCGCCGCCGTGGGGATGAAGGCCGATACCTGCAACGGTTTGCTGTTTGTGGCAGGGGGAGCCACCGGCAAGGCGTTCGTTTACAGCACCGAAACCGGCAAGCCCGTTGCCGACTTCCAGCTGGGCAAAGGGTTCATCAACGACGTCACCCTCACCGGTGATGGAGCCTGGTTCACCAATTCAGCGGCGGCGGAACTCTACTTCCTGCCCGTGGGCGAACACGGCGAGCTGGGCAAGGTGAAGGCCCTTAAGCTGAGCGGCCCGGCGGCAGAGCTCACGCAGGGATTCAACCTCAACGGCATCGCCGGATCCGAGGACGGCAAAGTGCTGATCGTGGCCCACTCCATGAACGGAGCCCTGTACACGGTCAACCCCAAGACCGGGGAAAGCGCCGCGATCAAGGGCGCCAGCGTACCGTTTGTGGACGGCATCCTGGTGCGCGGCGACAACGTATGGGCGGTCCAGAACCAGCTGAACCAGATAACGCGCCTGGATCTTTCCAGTGACCTGTCCTCCGCCGAGGTCAGGAACATCATCAAGAGCGGCGCATTCAATATCCCCACCACCGTGGCCCTGTTCGGGGAGGGCACCCTCGCTGCGGTCAATGCCCAGTTCAACCAGCCGCCGAGCCCGTTCGAAGTGGTGCTGGTACCCGCCTGGAAGTAGTGCCGAAAACACAAAACCGGCTGGCAGTGGGAACTGCCAGCCAGTTTGGGGTGGGACGAAAGTTTTGAGTGGGACGGATCAGACGGTCCGTGGCGCCTTGGCCAGGTTGTCCTTCAGCTCCAGGGCGTTCTGCCGCTTCACGTAGGCGGGGCGGTCCCGCTCGACGCGCCAGCTCTCGGACAGCGGCCCGACGTCCACGGTGTCGAAGCCGAATTCGTCGTAGAGGCGGGTCACCAGATCCGCGGCTTCGGGGTAATTGCTGGCGGTGGCCAGCGCACGCCGGTTTTCGGTGCCGGCCGGAGTTCCGTCGGTGGTGATGTCCTTGGCCATGATGTGGTTGAAGCCCTTGGCCACCTTGGACTGGGGCAGGTGCTCCTGCAGCAGGCCCGAGGTGGTTGCTTCACCATTGTCCAGGGCGGGGATCCTGCCGTCCCGCTCCCAGTAGTAGTTGTTGGTGTCGATCACAATCTTTCCCGCGAGCGGCTCCACGGGAACGTCCTTGTAGTTCTTCAATGGCACCGTGACCACGGCGAAGTCGCCGGCGGCTGCCGCTTCAGCTGCCGTTGCCGCCCGGGCCTTGGGGCCCAGCTCGGAAACCAGGTCCTGGAGGGTTTCCGGGCCGCGGGAGTTGCTGATGACTACGTCGTAGCCCAGTTCCACGGCCTTCCGTGCAACCTGGCTTCCAATATGTCCTGCACCGATGATTCCGATTGTTGTCATATGGGCGCCAACGCAGGTCCCCGCGCAGATATTTCAGCCGCCTGCGGGGAATAAATGCCCGGCCGCCTGCCTACTTTCCCAGGTAGCGGCCGGGCCGGTGGTTCAGGGCAATGACCAGGTTCAGGAGGGTGGCGCCGGCCGCGGACAGCAGCACCATCAGTGGCGTTACGAGGATGAGCGATGCCAGGACGATGGCTACGTCCAGCACCATCTGCACATACCCGGCCCGCCATTTCAGCTTTTCCTGCAGCAAAAGGGCCAGGATGTTGAAGCCGCCCAGGCTGGACTGGTGCCGGAACAGGATCAGGAGGCCGACGCCGGCGAGCAGGTTTCCGCCCAGCACGCCGTACACCGGGTCAATATGCAGCGATCCCAGGGCGGCAGGGTGCAGGCTGGCCATCACCGAGACCAGGGCGATGGCGGCGCCGGTGCGGAGGGCGAAGTTCCAGCCCTTCTTCCACACCGCCAGGGCGAAGAACGGAAGGTTCACCGTAAAGAAGAGGACGCCGAACGGCAGCGGGGCCGAATAGCTGAGCAGCAGCGCCAGGCCGGCGGTACCGCCGGTCACCGCCCCGCTGGACTTGAGCAGGAACAGCCCCAGCGACGCGGCGAACGTCCCGGTCAGGATGCCCAGGACGTCCTCAACCACGGAATGACGGACGGCCGACGGCGGCGCTGAAGGTGCCGCCGTCGGCCCTTCCAGGTGGAGGGCTGGGCCGGCAGAGGTTGCGGCAGCAGGTGCTTCTGTGGAGGTACTCACTGGGCGGTGCCCGCCCCGCGCAGGAACCTCGACCTGTCGGCCAGGACAGCCAGGACCCGGTTGTTGGTGGCTTCATCGGCCAGGGTGATGCGTACCCCGTCCACGGCGTAGCCGCGCACCAGGATGTCGGCGTCTGCCAACGCATCGAGGAGCCGTACCCGCAGATCGTCTGAAGCCCGCAGCCAGTAGAAGTTGGCCTGGCTGGCCGGCACATCCCAGCCGTAGCTCCGAAGCGCCTCGATGGCCCTGGTGCGTTCCCGGGCTACCGCCTCGGTCCGCTCAAGGACCTCGTCCCCGGCCGCCAGCGAGGCAACCGCGGCCGCCTGCGCCATCCTGTTGACACCGAAGGGGACGGCAGTGCGGCGGAGGCCTTCCGCAATGTCCGGGCGGGCTATGGCGTAGCCGATCCGCAGGCCTGCCAGCCCATAGGCTTTGGAGAAGGTCCGCAGGATGCACAGGTTGGGGTAGCGGCGGTAAAAATCGAGCGAGTCGACGCCAGGGCCGCGCTGGAACTCGATGTAGGCCTCATCCAGCACCACCAGCACGCGTGGCGGAACCGAGCGGAGGAACTCCTCCAGGGCGGCCTCACTGATGGACACGCCCGTGGGGTTGTTGGGCGAACACAGGATCACCAGGCGGGTTCGGTCGGTGATCGCCGCGGCCATGGCGTCCAGGTCGTGGTGTTCATTGGCCAGCAGCGGCACGGGGACCGAAACGGCGCCTGCCACTGCCACCAGGATGGGGTAGGCCTCGAACGAACGCCACGCGTACACCACCTCGTCGCCGTGCCCGCAGACGGCGGAGATGATCTGCTGCAGCACGCCCGAGCTTCCCGGCCCGGCGGCAATTTCCCCGGCGCTGACACCGAAATGGGCGGCGATGGCATCCCTTGCCTCCACCGCACCCATGCTGGGGTACCGGTGGATCCTGCCCGCCTCGGCTGAGATGGCATCGATGACGGAAGGCAGGGGAGTGAAGTGGCTTTCATTCGAGGCCAGGGCGGCGGTCAGGTCAGACTGCGCGCTTTTGCCGGCCACGTACGCGGGAAGCTGGGCGACGGCGGCGCGGACCTCGGGTGCCGCAGCTTCGGGAAGGGTGCTGGTCATGGAAGCATGGTGCGCGGATTAAGGACGTTTGCGCAACACAACTGTTTGGTGGAGGACAGATCAAGCCTTTACGAAAGGCGCTGGTGGCAAAATGCTTAGTATGCACCGCATCGATGCTCTTGACGCAGAGATCCTCCTCACACTCGACCAGGACCCCCAGGCCACCGTGCTGTCCCTCTCAAGGACGCTGGGCGTGGCGCGCAATACCGTGCACGCCCGGCTCCGCCGCCTGGCCAACGACGGGAGCCTAGCGCCCTTCAGCCAGCGGGTGCGGACAGAAGCGTTGGGCCTGCCGCTGCTGGCCTTCATCTCCATCTCCATCAGCCAGTCCTCGAGTGACATTGCCGTGGCGGCGCTGCAGACCATCCCGGAAATCATCGAGATGCATGCCACCACCGGGGACGCCGACCTGCTCGCCAAGGTGGCCGCGAAGGACCCGGCCGACCTGCACCGCATCACCAACGCGATGCTGGCGATTGACGGCGTCGTCCGCACCAGCACGGCCATGTCCCTGGTGGAGGTCATGCCCACCCGCACCCTCCCGCTGCTGCAGGCGGCAACACGCAAATAGCGGATCAACGCCCGCTCACCTTTGGCGCGTCTTCTGGCAACGCCCGCTCACCTTTGACCCGTTTTGAGGCAACGCCCGCTCACTCCAGGGGTTGAGAGTGAGCGTGCGATTGGGCAATAGGCGTCAAAAGTGAGCGGGCGTCCAGGGGGCGTAGAAGCAAACGCAATAGAACAAATTCTCCCAATAACTTTCGGTCAAACTGTTGACGGACTTTGTCAGGCGCTGATAAACCTGAAGGGCAGAAAGCGTTTCCTCGCAGACCAACTCCCTCGAAATTACTCCCGTGGGCATGCTTGGCCAAATGAATGAAACGTTACAAAACTGTCGTGCGGCAGACTCAGCTGCCGCCGCATCAAAGGAGATGTTTCTTTTGGCACACCCCTCAATGTGTTCCCCGAAGTCCCCGGCGGGCAGGGCCTGGAAGGCACCCGCCGCAGCCGCGGCCACTCTCACCGCAGCGGCTCTCGCTTTCACCGGCGTCCCGTTCGCCGCTGCTGATCCAGGCCAGCCAACCCCGGCAACCCCGGCAGTGTCCGGACCCACGCGCCAGGTGGAAAACCTGGACCGCGCCCCGGTGGCAGTGCTCACGGACCAGGGCGTCACCCTGGGCTGGCGGATGCTGGGCCTGGACAAGGACAGTGTGGGCTTCCATGTCATCCGCGACGGCGTCCAGATCACCGACGAGCCCATCCGCAGCACCACCACCTATGTGGACCCGGCGGGAACGGCCGCCTCGAAGTACGTCATCAAGACGGTGGGGAACGGCAATGGGCAGGACAAGCTCAGTGCCGAGTTCAGCCCGCTGGCACAGAACTACCTGCCCATCAAACTGGACAAGCCGGCCGATGGCGTCAGCAAGGACGGTAAGCCGTACACCTACACGGCCAACGATTCGACCGTGGCGGACCTGGACGGCGATGGTGCCTACGAAATCATCCAGCTCTGGAACCCATCCAATGCACAGGACAACTCCAAATCCGGCTACACCGGCAACGTATACGTCGATGCCTACAAGATGGACGGCACCAAGCTGTGGCGCATCGACCTGGGCCGAAACATCCGTGCGGGGGCCCACTACACGCAGATGCTGGCCTACGACTTTGACGGCGACGGCAAGGGGGAAGTGGCCTTCAAGACCGCGGACGGCACCACCGATGCGGCAGGGACGGTCATCGGAGACCCTGCCGCGGATTACCGCAACAGTGCCGGCTACGTGCTCTCCGGGCCGGAATTCCTCACGGTGTTCAACGGCGCCAGCGGCACCATCATGGATACCGTTCCCTATGACCCGCCCCGCGGAAGCGTTGCCGCCTGGGGCGACAGTTATGGAAACCGCGTGGACCGTTTCCTGGCAGGCGTTGCCTACCTCGACGGCGAGCACCCGTCCATGATGTTCAGCCGTGGCTACTACACCCGCACCGTCCTGGTCACTTACGACCTGGTCAACGGCAAACTGGTCAAGCGGTGGAAGTTCGATTCCGACGTTGCGGGCGCCGAGTACAAAGGCCAGGGCAACCACAACCTCTCCGTGGCGGACGTGGACCAGGACGGGAAGGACGAGTTCGTCTTTGGCTCCATGACCATCGACGACGACGGCACCCCGCTTTACAACACCAAGCTGGGCCACGGCGACGCCATCCACACCGGCGACCTTGATCCGTCACACCCGGGCCTGGAGACGTTCGCCGTCCACGAAAGCATGAGCCAGAGTGGCAACCGCGGCGCCACTTTCCGTGACGCCGCAACGGGCGAGGTGCTGTGGAGCATTCCCGCCGTCAAGGACACCGGCCGCGGTGCCACCGGCGACATCGACCCCCGCTTTCCCGGTTCGGAAAGCTGGGCTGTGGGCGGCGACGCTGCCTGGAACTCGCCAGTCGGGTTCCTGATGTCCGCCAAGGGTGAGCGGATTTCGGACAAGATCCCGGCCGCCAACTTCATGGCGTGGTGGGACGGCGACCCGCTGCGGGAAATCGTTGACCACGACTTCAACGCCGACGCAGGCGTGGGTGTTCCCACCGTCTCCAAGTGGAACTGGGAGACCGAAACCAGCGACCGGCTCCTGACGGCCACCGGCGCCCGCACCAACAACCACACCAAGGGCAACCCGTCACTTCAGGCGGACCTGCTGGGCGACTGGCGCGAGGAGCTGGTGTTCCCGTCCGCGGACAGCACCGAACTGCGGGTTTACACCACCACCTCACCCACGGAGATCCGGCTCCGCACCCTGATGCACGACCCCATGTACCGGACTGCGGTAGCCCGCGAAACGGTGGGCTACAACCAGCCTCCGCACCCGAGCTTCTTCATCGGCGAGGGAATGCAGACCCCGGCCGCGCCGGCTGTTTTCTACGCAGGAAACACCAAGTAAACCGACCTGCATAACGGCAAAGCGCCGCCCGCCTTGGGGGAAGGCGGGCGGCGCTTGTCTTATGGGCAGAGCCGGGTCAGTGGCCGCCGAGGTTGCCGCCGACCGGCGGCAGGCCGCCGTCGTTGCGGTCGTCCTCGCGCCGTTCGCCGGCACTCAGGTTCTCACCCTCCAGCGTTTCATCGGACTCGCCCGTGGCGTCCACCAGCCCGTTGGTCTGGTCGAACGGGTGGCCGATCCTGCCGTCATCCAGGTCGGCGACCGAGCCGGAAGAGCCGGCTGCCGACGTCGTGCCTGCCGTTGTGGTGTCAGCTGTCCCCGTGCCCGGGTAGGCGCTGCCGGTGGTGGCGCCGGTGGTGAGGGGCTCGGCCGGGACTGCGCCCGCGGTGGATGAAGTGTCCGTGGTGGTGTCCGTCGTAATCGGGGTGACGGTGGCCGGCTCGCCGGGAGCCACCGGCGTTACCGTTTCATCGGCGGCCGCCGTGTCTCCCTTGTTGCCGCTTGCAGCCATGGCCGCTGCTGCGCCCGCCGCTGCTGCGATGCCCACGCCGGCAGCAACCTTGCCGGAGACACCGGCCTTGCCGGAATCACCGAGGGATGCGCCCGCATGCTCAACACCGGGCGTGCCCACCGTGGCGCCGGGATTGACGGAACCGCGCCATGCGCCGCTGGCATAGCCTTCGTCCTCGATGAATTCCTTGAACTTCTGCAGGTCTGATTCTGCCTGCCGGTCCACGACATTGAGCTTGTCGCCCACCTTCTCGATCAGGCCTTCGGGCTCATATTCGAGGGTCAGCTTGATGGAGGTCTGGCCGCCTCCGACGTCCTCGAATTCCACCGCGCCGGCGTTCGTGGCGCCTTCGGTCGCGGCCCAGGCAACCTTGCGGTCCGGAACCTGCTCCAGGATCTTGGCTTCCCACTGCCTGCGGACGCCGCCAATTTCGGCCACCCACTCCAGTCGGTCGTCACTGAGCTGGGTCACGCTCTTGACGCCGCCCATGAAGTGCGGGAACTCCTCGAACTGCGTCCACTGGTTATAAGCGGTGCTCACCGGTACGTTCACCAGAATGCGTTTTTCCACCTTCGTGCTCATAACGTCTCCTTCGCTTTGCTACCGGGAACTGATGAGTAGGAAAAATCATCAGCATGCTTACCAACATACCTTTTGGGTGCGGATGTTTCCAGAGCCCCACTTCAGCCGGGTATGGGAAAACCGCGACGGCGGCACCCGGGTGGGTGCCGCCGTCGCGGTCTTGTAGGGGGCTGGCAGCGTTAATCCAGGTACTGGCCCACCAGCGCCAGGTTCTGGATGACTGCGAGCCCGAACTGGGCGGTGTCATTGGTGGAGACGGTGGGTGCTTCATCCACCGGTAGCAGCACGTGCGGCGGCTCGATCCTGCGGAGCGTGAAGGCGGATTCGTGGTTCAGGTGCTCGCCGCCTTCGGCAAAGCTTTGCCACGCCCGGGCTGCCAGATCGGGATCATTCAGCTTCGCCGCCGCGTAGGCCGTCAACCGGCTGTGAGCCTGGGTGAGGTAGATCCCATCGAGCGGCTGGCCCACGGCGTCCACCTGTTCCTCCTTGCTTGCCAGGAAGAGGCGGCAGTACTGCAGCCACGCCCGCTCGAATTCCGGATCGTCCACCAGGTCCACCAGTTCGCTGCAGATCTCCACCAGGCCGAACACGGCGCTGAGGTGGGAAACCGAGATCATTTCCCGGCCCGTGTCGAACCGGCCCTTGTCCAGGTGGTACAGCGCTTCACCCGTGAGGAATCCGTACTTGAGTGCGCCGATGTCCGCCATGGTGCCCAGCAGCCGGTCCCGGGACCGCGGGTTGCCGGTACGTTCCCAGTCCGTCAGCCAGGTGGCGGCGAGTGAGCCCCAGTCCGTCCCCAGGCCCACGCCGAGTGCTTCACGGTTGGGACGGTAGGTGGCGGCGTCGGGCCGGACCTTGCGGACCGGGTCAAGTCCCAGGAAGTTCTGGTCGCTGTCCACCAGCTCGGTGAGCAGGTCCCCGGTGCGCTCGTCCGCTGTGAGGTAGTAGTAGAAGCGGCGGTAGGCGGGCGTGCTGATCCGCAGCTGCTTGGCGCTGCAGCCCCAGTGCTGGACATTGTGCCGGGAACCCAGCCCCTTCCAGGGGCCCAGGTGGTAGACGTCCACCTCGCCCGTGTGCCGTGTCATGGCCTCGGCAAAGCGGAAGATATCCGCCCGGCCGGAGCGCAGGTAGGAATACCACAGCCACAGATCCGGGGAGAGCTCCGAGTTGTCCCACGCGTAGCCGCCCACGTCATACCGCCACACGTGCCGGTCAAAGTCGTAGGTGTGCATCACGTCGCCGTAGTTCCAGAAGCCGTACCAGCGCCGCTGTTCCACCTGTCCGGCGTAGAAATCGAACAGGAAGTCCAGCCGGTCCTCCAGCCGTGCCCGGGCCGGCGTGCTGCGGTCCACCGGATCCCAGTCACCGAAGACGCCCGCCGCGTGCAGGTATTCCGGTGTGGCCTGCAGGAGGGCGGGGGTGGAGGCGGCCCCAGCGTCGGCGGCGAGGCTTACGGTGGTTGGGGTCGCTTCGTAGGCGAACAGGGTCAGCTCATGCGTCCGGGCGATTCCGGTGGGATTGCCGAAGCCCGGCTCGTAGTCCTCATACGTGATCTCCAGGCCTTCGAGCTGCTCCTCGAACGTGTCCTGGCCTAAGCCGTCATGGTAGAAACGCAGGTCCATCGGCTGCGCCTCGGGAGAGTAAAGCCAGGCGGTCAACGATGCTTCATCCGTGCCCGCGCCGCGGATGTCCAGCTGGCCCGGGTGGGACTGCCAGAAATTCTTGATACCCACACCCAGGCCGCCGCGGGTATCGCTCAGGGAGCAGAAGCCCGCGGCGCGGGTGCCCCCGGAGATCCCTACCCACCCGTGGCCGGCGGCGGTGCGCTTGCGCAGCTCGAATCCATCAGCGCTGAGCTGGCTGAGGGTGTAGTCGCCCCAGGCGGGGATCAGGTGCAGGCGGTTTGCGACTTCCGGATTCCAGGTATCCGCCGGCGGAGTGGGGCGGCCGGCGATCTGCGCCTCCCGCACCTCCGCTCCCGGGTCCCTGCGGAGCCCGGTAAGGCCCCGGACCGCTTCGGTGAGGAATCCTCCATCGGCGCCCGCGATCCGGATGTGCCGGTCATGCAGGTCGGCCTCAAGCGGCACGGCGAAGCGGACGCCCAGCCCGGCCAGGAAATCACGGTCCGCGTCGCCGTCCCAGACGAACGAATGCACCATCCGGACGCTGCGGGCGTTGGCGTGGAAGTAGAAGCGGACAACAAACGGCAGCCAGTCCCGCCTTCCGCTCTCCGGCGCGTCCGCGCGGTGGTGGCCTTCAAGCCGCACAACGACACGCACGGGACCGCTTTGCTCCAGCACCACGGCGTTGACCCCACCGGTGAAGGCGTCCCTGCCAACCGTTCCCGCGGCCTCGGCAACGCTGTCCTGCACCAGGCTGACCAGCCGGCCGTCCCGGGCAACTTCCCGCCCATTCCGGGACAGGCTGCTGAACAGGGTGGATCCGCTGCGCTTGATCACCATCTGCAGGACCCCGGTGTCCACGGTGAGAGCACCGGCACCCTCGGTTACCGTGACGGACCCACCGCCCGGGGACGGATGGCCGGCGGTGAAGACCGTGCCGCCGTCGGCCGTCACGTGGTAGCTGGCCGACGGCGTATCCGTGGCCGGGAGCGCGATGCCCGCCCACTTCAGGGAGCCGTCCGGCCATGTTGCCAATGGCCAGGCCTGGCTGGGGACCGGCGTGCCGCTGCTGTCGGCAACAGCCAGGGCATCCGTGCCGGGCACGGTCCCGCGCGGGAACGGCATGCCCCACGTGGTCCCGCCGCTGATTTCCGCCGGTGCCTGTCCATCGATCCACCTGATGAGGGTGCTGTCCGTCATGTCATCCAATTCCACTGGTGATTGCTGCGCAAAGATGTCCCAACCAAAGCGGGAAAGCGCTTTCTCGATTTGAACTACAACGTAGTAGACCAGTGGCGTGGGTGCAAGGGGGTGTTAATAGGCGGAAGCCGGGAGGGGTTACTTTTTGGCGTCCCCGTCGTCGTCCGGCCCCTCGGCCGGGTCCTGGGGGTGGGCGCGGAGATCAGTGGGGTCCGCGCCCGGATCGCCTTCGGCAGGCGCCTGGTTGTGGATCCGGTCGTCGTCGTCCTTTGCGGGATTCTCGGTCATGGCTGCTCCTCGTGGCGGTGTTCACGGTACCCCTCATTCAGCGCCCCGCTCCCTGACCTGTCAAGGACCTGCCGCGGCCGGGCTTGTTGTGCTGGACTGGTGGCGCAGTGGGGAACCAGCAGCCGTTTCTTTGCCACCGGGCCTGGGTACGGCACCATTTCCAGCCCAAACCAAGCAAGCCGGCGCGGCCCGGCTGTTGGAAAGGATCACTCATGGCAACGTACAAGATTGGATACTTCGTGGGCAGCCTGGCGGCCGGCTCCATCAACCGGACCCTGGCCAAGGCCCTGATCAAACTCGCCCCCGAGGACCTGGAATTCACCGAGATCCCCATCAAGGACCTCCCGCTTTACAGCTACGACTACGACGCCGATTTCCCGCCCGAAGGCCGCGCCCTCAAGGAAGCCATCGAGGCCGCGGACGGGATCCTGTTCGTGTCCCCGGAGTACAACCGCTCCATCCCGGGAGCCCTGAAGAACGCCATCGACTGGGGCTCCCGCCCCTGGGGAACCAACTCCTTTGCCCGCAAGCCCACCGGCATCATCGGAGCCTCGCCGGGCAGCATCGGCACAGCGGTGATGCAGTCCTCCATGCGGGCGGTCCTGAGCTTCCTGGATGCCCCGCAGCTGAATGCCCCGGAGGCGTACGTCAAGTACGATCCCGCGGTTTTCGAGGACGACGGCGAGGTCAAGGACCAGTCCACCGCCAAGTTCCTCAGCCACTACATGGAGGAGTATGCGGCCTTCGTGGCCAGGGTCCTGGCCGCCAATGCGCCAGGCCATATCGGCGACCTGGAGCCGGACGCCGCCAAGCTCTCCCGCTGATTCCCGGACTGTCTTCATACGGCATACGGATGCCCGCCGTCCCAGCAACGGCGGGCATCCGAGTCTATTGGGCCGGCACAGTGCGCCGGCGGGTCAGTCCAGCGGCAGCGTCACCGTCACGCTGGTGCCCTGGCCGGGAGTGGAATTGATGTCCATCGCACCGCCTGCTTCCTGAACGGCCACCGCCATGAGCCGCAGGCCGTACCCGTGGTGCCGCCCGCACGTGGCGAGGTTGCTGTCGAAGCCTGTGCCGTCGTCGGCCACTACCAGGCGGATGCCATGGTCAACGGCCGCCAGCTGGATGTTCAGCGTGGATGCGGACGAGAACTTGAACGCGTTGCTGAGTGCCTCGCGGGCGGACTGGTACAGGAGGGACGCGCAGTCCGCCGGGATCTCGACGCCCCAGTGCGGAGTATCCCAGTGGACCGCGGTCCCGCGCTGCCGCAGGGGTGCGGTGAGCCGGTCGATGCAACCGGCGAGCCCCAATGCGTGGAAATCCAGCGGCTGCTTGTCCGTCAGCACGCCTCCCACGGTTGTGACCCCGTTGTCCAACACTGTTCTGCTTCCCATGACGCCCTGCTCCCCACAAGCTGGTTTGGTCCTATGGCTTCAGCGTGGACCTGTAAGGTCTAGGGATCGCAAGGTTTGCCTCAAGATCGCATCAATTCTGCGCGTGGATGGTGACGGGCTGCACTGCCGCCCTTTGTTTCAGCTCCGCCGCACTGGGGACGGAAGACGTATGCCTGCTTGGTTGATGTCACTTGTCTGGGGCACCGGTGCCGGTGCGGCCCTTGTCCTGGGAGCTGCCGTGTCCTGGCGGTGGTCCATCCCGTCCAAAATTGTTTCCACGATCATGGCCTTCGGCGCCGGCGTGCTGATCTCCGCGCTTGCCTTTGAGCTGGTGGACGAGGCCGTGAAGGGCGGCGGTCTGTGGCCCACGGTGGCCGGCTTCCTGGCCGGTGCGGTGGTGTACGTGGGCGCCAACATGCTCCTGGCTCGGGCTGGCGCCAAGCACCGAAAGCGGTCCGGGGACCAGCAGCCCTCCGAGAAGGACGATCCCGGCAGCGGTACGGCCATAGCCGTCGGCGCACTGCTGGACGGCGTTCCGGAATCGGTGGTTCTGGGCGTCGGCCTGCTGGCCGGGGGAGCGGTGAGTCCTGCAATGCTGGCGGCCGTCTTCATCTCCAACGTGCCCGAAGGCCTGTCCGGTACGGCCGGCATGAAGAAGGCGGGCCGGAGCAGGGGTTACGTGTTCGGGCTCTGGGGCGGCATCGCAGTCCTGAGCGGGCTGGCCGCGCTGCTGGGCTACGTGACGCTGGAAAACGCGCCGGACGAGCTGGTCGCCTTCATCACCTCCGTTGCGGCCGGCGGCATCCTGGCGATGCTGGCGGACACCATGATTCCGGAGGCCTTCGAGGAGCACCACAACCTCACCGGGCTGACCGCTTCTGTGGGGTTCCTGACGGCGTTCACGGTGCACCACCTGGGGTAAGGGCCGGGACCGGTACCGTCAGCCGTCCGTCCCGCATGGTGGCCACGGCGTCCGTCAGCGGGACGAACTCGGTGTCATGCGTGACCATCACCGTTGCCACCCTGAACTGCGTGGTCACCTGGCGCAGCAGGGCGATGATCGAGGTGCTGCGCTCGTGGTCCAGGGCGGCGGTGGGTTCGTCCACCAGCAGCACCTTGGGACTGCCCATGAGTGCCCGGGCGATGTTCACCCGCTGCCGCTGCCCGCCGGAGAGCTGGTGCGGCAGCTTGCGGGCGCCCGCGGAGAGGCCGACGACGTCCAGCAGTTCCGTTGCCTTGGCCCGTGCCGCCTTGACGGGTATTCCGCGCAGGTGGTCGCCGATGATGAGCTGTTCGACGGCGGTGAGCGACGGCAGCAGGTTGGGTTGCTGGAAGATGATGCCCACTTTGTCCCGGCGAAGGGCGGTGAGCTCCCGGTCCTTGAGGCCGGCGGTATCGGTGCCGTCGATGATGACCTGCCCGCGGGTGGGGCGGACCAGGGTGGCGGCGGCAGCCAGGAGGCTTGACTTGCCGGAGCCCGAGGGTCCCACGAGCGCCACCAGCTGCCCGGCGTGGGCGGTCAGGCTGACCCGGTCCAGGGCCGTGGTGGTTCCGCCCCCGTCCGGATATTCGAGGGTGACCTTGACCAGGCTCAGGGGAGCGGGAGTGGAGGAGGACATAAGGGTGTTCCTTTCGGGAAGTGAGGGGTCAGTTGCCGCCGAGCGCCAGGAGCGCATCGACCTTGGTCACGCGGCGGACGGCCAGGGCGGCACCGGCCAGGCCCAGGGCAACAATCCCGACGACGGGAAGCACCGTGGTGCCCGCGTTCAGCAGGAACGGGGCAGCCTGGGCGGCCAGGGAACCGGCGGCCACGCCAACGGCCCCACCCACTCCAGCGCCCGACAGCAGGACGATCGCGGCCTGCGTCATGGCGTCGCGCAGGATGTAGGAACCGGGAGCGCCCATGGCTTTCAGCACGGCGATGTCCCGGGTGCGCTGGATGGTCCAGACGGTCAGGAAGGCCACGATCACCAGGGATGAGATCCCGTACAGGAAGGCCTGCATTAGGGTCAGGGAGCCGTTCTCGCTCTTGAAGGAACCCAGTGCCTGGAACGATCCCGTGCGGGACTCGCTGACCGTATGCGCAGCTGCGTTGGCCGCGGCCTCGTCCACCGTGGCCCCGTCCCCGTAGGTGACGGCGACGACGGTAGCCAGCTGGCCGCCGTCGGACACGTGCGCAGCCTTGGCCCACGCGGGCAGCGCCGTCCACACCACGCTGGTGTGGGCATACCACTGGTCCGGAACCACGGCGGCGACCGAAAGCTCCACGCCTCCGAAGGACACCCTGTCCCCCTGGCCCACGGACAGGGCCTCCGCAACGGTTGTGCCCAGGGCGGCAGTTCCGGCAGATACGTCAACGGGCGACAGCGAACTGCCCGGCGAAACACCGAAAACCGCCACGTTGGCCGTCCCTGAGCCACCGGCCGCCTGGGCCCGGGTCTGGGTAATTCCCAGCGGCTCGGCGGACTCCACGCCAGGCTGGTTCCGCCAGCCCTCCACCTGGGCGGCGGTCACGGAGCTTTCCGTGTAGGACGCCTTGGGGGTGGCCGAACCGGGGGCGCCGAAAGCGATGGTGTCCACCGGTTTGGCACCGGCCGCACCGAGCTTGCCTATGGCGGACGTGGACTGCTCGGCAAGGCCCGCCGTCAGGCCGGACAGCATGACCAGCAGGAGGGTGATCAGGGCTACGACCCCGCCCATCATGGCGAACCGGCCTTTGGCGAAGCGGATATCGCGGATTGCCAGGAACACGTTGTTTCTTCTCTCAGCAGGGGTGGTTTCTTCTGTCCTTCCACTTTCCCGGGAACGGCATCGAGTGGCATCGCGGGGACGGTTGATCCGGCGGCGTGGAAAGGTTGATCCCGGAGTCAACCTTTCGGTTGATCCCCGGTGGGCGGTCCCGGCATAAGCTGAGGGAATGCCTGCCACGCCCCTGCCGCGAACACTGGAAAAGACCGGCGGCATCCCGGCGAAGGGGCCGCTGAATGCCTTGGAAAATGCCTCGTCGGCAGCCATCCTCCGGGTCCTGCGGGTCACCCTGCATACGGGGTTCGCCGTGCTGCTCGCTGTGGCACTGGTCCGGATGCTGATGGCCGGGGGTCCGCTGCGCTGGCTGTTGGCGACCGCCGCCGTCGTCCTGGCTGCTGTTTACCTGGCCGGAACGGTCCTTGAAAAACGCCATGCCGAAGCGCGCACCGGGTTTAACCCCCGCCGCTACGGGCTGCTGTGGCTGGGCCTGGTCACGGGACTGTGGGCGTTCCTGCTCGCGGGCAGCGCCGACTTCGCCTGGCTGGCCTTCCCCATCTTTTTCCTGCACCTCCACCTGCTGCCCCGGCGGGCCGCGCTGCCGGCGATCGCGCTGATGACCGTGGCGGTGGTCGCGTCCCAGTGGGCTGCCAGCGGTACTCCGGTGCCCCACGCCGCAGCCGTGGTGGGGCCCGTGCTGGGTGCGGTCTTCGCGGTGATTACCGGGCTTGCCTATTCGGCCCTGTACCGGGAAGCAGAGGACCAGCGGCGTGCGGCGGTCGAACTGCGCCGCACCCGGGAGGAACTGGCCAGGTCCCAGCACGAGGCCGGCGTGCTGGCGGAGCGCGAGCGGCTGGCCCGGGAAATCCACGACACCCTGGCGCAGGGGCTGTCCAGCATCGTGCTCCTGGGGCGGGCGGCGGAGCAGTCGCTCACGGACGGTGATACTGCCACCGCTTCCGCCCGCCTGGCGCTGGTGCAGCAGACCGCCGCGGACAACCTTGCGGAGGCGCGAAGCTTTGTCCGCGGCCTGTCCTCGCCGCAGCTGGAGGGGACCACCCTGGTGGAGGCCCTGCGCCGGCTGTGCGGCACCACGGAGACCGGCGCCGTGGCCGCAGGGGTGGCGCTGCGGTGCCGGCTCGAGGTGGACGGCGAGCCGCAGGAGCTGCCCCAGCCGGTCCGCGTCACCCTGCTGCGGGCGGCCCAGGCCAGCCTCGCGAACGTCCGCGAACACGCCCGGGCCGCCTCCGCCGTCGTCACCCTTGCCTTCCTGGGCAGCGAGGTGACCATGGACATTTACGACGACGGTGCGGGCTTTGATCCCGCTGCTGCGGCCGGTGCCACGGACGCAGCGGACGGCAGTGGGTTTGGGCTGCGCTCGCTGCGGGAGCGCGTCAACGCACTGAACGGCTCGCTGGCAGTTGAATCCGCGCCGGGAGAGGGCGCCGTGGTGGCCATCCGGCTGCCGCTGGACGGAAGACCGCGTGGGTGAAGTCCGCGTCCTGCTGGTGGACGACCACCCCGTGGTCCGTGCCGGGCTGCGGGCCATGCTCACCGGATTCGAGGGCATCTCCATAGCTGCCGAGGCCGCCGACGGCGCGTCTGCGCTGAAGGAACTGGCGCGGCTGCGGACGCTTGGCGAGGCGCCGGATGTTGTCCTCATGGACCTGCAGATGGGCGATGGGATGGACGGGGTCACGGCCACCGCACAGATCCGGAAGCTCGCTGCACCGCCGCCGGTGCTCATCCTCACCACATACGACACCGACGCGGACATCCTGGCCGCCGTGGAGGCCGGGGCCAGCGGCTACATGCTCAAGGACGCGCCGCCGGAACAGCTGCGGCAGGCCGTCCTGCAGGCCGCGGCGGGCGGCACCGCCTTGGCGCCCCGTGCCGCTGCCCTGCTGATGGAGCGGATCAGCAACCCCGGCACCTCCCTCACCCCGCGCGAAGTGCAGCTGCTGGAACTGCTGGCCACCGGCCTGTCCAACCGCGCCATCGCCAAGCAGGTCTTCATCTCGGAGGCCACGGTGAAGACCCACCTGGTGCACATCTACGGCAAGCTCGGCGTGGATAACCGCACGGCCGCCATCGCCGCGGCCACGCAGCGGCGCATCATCCGGGCGCCGGGTTCCAAGGGCTGACTGTGCAGTAGGTTTATTCCACTGCCCCCAGATCGCATTGTTCAAAGGAGAATGAATGTCCCGTCCGGTTCCAGCCGTTGATGCCCTTCTTGCCACTTACGGTGCTCCTGATGCCTGCGCGGCCGAACTCCTGTGCGACAGCCACGATCCCAACGGTGTTGCCTTCACGGTGGTTGCCGCCGACCTCACCGCGGAGGACATCACCTACGGCGAACTCCGGGAGCGCTCGGAACGGGGAGCGGCTGCCCTGGCAGAGCTGGGGGTGGGTCCCGGAGATGCGGTGGCCACCCTGATGGGGAAATCGGCTGACCTGGTGGTCATGCTCCTGGCCATTTGGCGGCGCGGGGCTGTCCATGTGCCGCTGTTCACTGCCTTTGCGTGGCCGGCCATCGAACTTCGCCTCACCGCCTCCGGCGCAAAGGTTGTGATCACTGACGCCGACCAGCGGGCGAAGATCCAGGAAACCACGGCCGTCGTCGTGGTTGCCGGTGCAGAAGCATCCGGGCCGGACCTGGCGCTCGCGCCGCTCCTGGCCAGGCAGCAACCGGGAATCGCGGCTGAAGCTGTGGGAGGTGACGGTGACCTGGTGCTGATCTTTACGTCCGGCACCACGGGCGCCCCCAAGGGAGTGCCGGTGCCCGTCCGGGCGTTGGCCGCTTTCCGCCAGTACATTGGAGTGGGCCTGGACGTCAGTGAAGAGGATGTCTTCTGGAATGCCGCAGATCCCGGCTGGGCATATGGCCTCTACTACGGGATTCTGGGGCCCATGGCGGCAGGACGGCGCAACCTGCTGCTGCGGCCGGGATTCTCGCCGGAACTCAGCTTCCAGGTGTTGGAGAGGTTTTCCGTCACCAACTTCGCGGCTGCTCCCACGGTGTACCGCACCATGCGCGCAAAAACAGAGGCCGGAACGGGACCCTTCCGGCTTCGGCGTGCCTCCTCCGCCGGCGAACCGCTGACCCCCGAAGTGATCAGCTGGGCCCGCGAGGTGCTGGGCGTTCCCGTCCGGGACCACTACGGACAGACCGAACACGGGATGATGATCATCAACGCCTGGCATGACGAGGTCAGGACGGAGCTCAGGCCAGGATCCATGGGCCGGCCCCTGCCGGGGTGGAGCTGCGCGGTCCTCAAGGACAACGCCGATGAACCGGCCGGGCCGGGTGAACTGGGCAGGGTTGCCGTCAACGTGGCCGAAAGTCCCATGATGTGGTTCAGGGGCTACCGGGACGCCCCGGACAAGACGGCCGAAAGGTTCAGCGCCGACGCCAAGTGGTACCTGACCGGTGACGCGGGCATGGTGGACGCGGACGGCTACTATTTCTTCTCCTCCCGGGATGACGACGTGATCATCATGGCCGGATACCGGATTGGCCCTTTCGATGTGGAGAGCGTCCTGGCCACCCATCCGGCGGTCCTGGAAACTGCCGTGGTGGGCGCCCCCGATGAACTGCGCGGAGAAGTCCTGGAGGCCTATGTCGTGCTGGCGGAAGGGACCAACGGCAGTGATGCCCTGGTGGCCGAACTCCAGACCATGGTCAAGACACAGTTCGCCGCGCACGCCTACCCGCGCCGCATCCACTTCGTTAAGGACTTGCCCAAGACGCCGTCGGGGAAGCTGCAGCGCTACATCCTGAGGCAGCAGCGGGCCGCGGAAGCGGGCAGTTAAACAGGACAGGAAAGGACGACGGCGGTGCGTGGCACCCATGGTTCCGAAACCATGGGTGCCGCACATCGCCGTCGTGGTTCCTTTTGTGGGTCCCGTCAGGCCACCCCGCCCAGCAGGCCCTGCCTGGTGAGGTCGGCGGTGACCAGGCGGGCCAGTTCAGCTGCACCTGCCCGGTTGGGGTGCAGGGTATCGCCGGTCATGAACAGGGCGAGCGTGGCGTCGGGCCCGATCCCGGTGAAGTAAGCGGAGGACAGGACGTTCAAGTCCACCAGCGGCACGCCTTCCTCCTGCGCCAGGGCAGCTGTGGAGTGCCGGTACCAGCGGTTGACCGAACTGTGGATCCCGTCCACGAAGTCGGTTGCCCGGCCCTGCGGCGTGACCAGGACGGGGGTGGCGCCCGTGGCGGCCACCTGGCGGACCATGTCGCGCATGATCTCCTTGAACTCCGTTTCGGTGGTGGTGTTCTTCGCGGCGGTGTCGTTGATGCCCATTTCGAGGAGGAACAGGTCGCCGGGCTTGATGTACTGCAGGATGGCCTCGAGTTGGCCGTCGTTGCGGAAGCCGCGGGCGATCTGGCCGCCTGTGGCCATGTTCCGGATATCGAAGGCATCCCGGTCCACGAACTGCGGGAGCATCTGGCCCCAGCCGCCCTGGACGCTTGTTTCCAAGGGGTAGTAGTTGGCCACTGTGGAGTCGCCGCCCACCCAGATGGTGGGATCCATCTCCGGGTGGCGGGACACCTTTTCAATTTCCAGCGAGCTCAGGGTGAAGGCCGTTCCCACCTTGCCCTCGGTGACCAGCAGGTTCAGCTGGCCGTCCGTCACCGGGATCTCAAAGGAATCCGTGGCACCGTTGCCGGTGAGGTTCATGGCCTGGAAAACCCCTTCAGCCGCGATGCTGGCCCGGAAGGTGTCGCCCAGGGTGACCGTGACTTTGTACAGGCCCTCCTTCAGATCCACGTTGAACGTATTGCTGCTCTTGGTGCCGAACTCCAGGAAACGGACGGCATCGCTGCCCGCACCGCTGCCCGCACCGCTGCCCTTTGCCGGGACATTGACCATGTGTTCGGGCGTGTTAAAGCCGTAGCGCCTCTCCGGGCTGTACGCGTCCGCTGCGCTGACCCCGGTGTAGCCCTGCTCCACTGGACCCGCACCGAAATCGAAGCGGTAGTTGCTGGGATCGGCATTGGCTGCGGGGGCGGACACCGTGAGTCCCGCGCCTGCGGCCAGCGCGGCCACAGCGAGGGAACGAGCCACTCGCCTATGGAACCTTGATCGGAAGGTGGGGGGTTCTGCTGTCACGTTCATCTCCTTTGATGGGGGTGGACTGAGTCCATAACGGCGTAGTTGTATCGATTCAAAAAATGGCCCTGAGTAACGGGTCGCCTGAAGCGTGGCGGTGTGGGGATTGGCATGCTGCCGCTGTTACAAGATTTGTAACAGCGCTAAACGTTCGGAGTCAAGAGAATTTGGGAGATTACTGGGAGGTTTTGATGTTTCCTGGTTGCCTGCGAAAGTGATGGCCCTTTACCGGCGCCTTTTTCCGTGGGGGCTGTTAGCGTGGAGGCCCAGCCACAGAAGGAGGAGCGATGTCCATCAATTCACCTGATTCACTGCCCGAGGATGAGCCGCAGGAAGGTTCGGCGGCCCGTAAGGGCAACCCCGACGGCGGGATCCCCGGCGGCAAGGACGGCGTGGGTATATCCGATGGCGCCGAGCCCAACACCTTTGAACCTGAAGAGGATCCTGATGCCACGGCGGGGCCTGCTGACTGAGGTTTCCTGAAGAGGTCCCACGGCTCCTCTCAAGGTTGGCTCAAGATTGGCCGAAGGTGCCCGATTTGGCACTTTTGCCAACCTACTGACCGGTAGTTTGTAACTGCTTGCCCGCCATTTCCCCCGGCAGGGAAGCAAGAAGCCCCCGCGCTGGAGCCAGACTCGCGCGGGGGCTTCCCCCATGTTCGGGCCGTGTCAGCGGCCTGCCAAGCTCACATGTTCGAAGTGCTCAACCACCGGGAACGGCTCATAGAACTGGTGCAGCAGGGCCCGCCACCGCTGGTATTCCGGGGACCCGCGAAAACCCACCGTATGGTCCTCCAGCTTCTCCCACTCGACCAGCAGCAAATAGGTGCCAGGGGATTCGGTCGATCGGGACAGGGACAACGAAACGAAGCCCGGCATCGAAGCAATGATGGGACGGGCCTGGCGGAACGCGGCCTCGAATTGCTCCTCGCGGCCAGGGATGACGGGAAGCAGCGCATGTTCGGTAATCACTGGGCAAGTCTGGCAGACGGGCGGCGGGGAATACGCCCGGCTAGGGGTTATTGATCCAGTAGCGGCGCTTGCCGTTGCGCGTGTCCTCATACCGGCCACCGGTTTTCTCAATGGTTGCCCGCGATCCGGCGTTGTCCTCGTCGCAGGTCAGGAGAACCCGTTCGATCCCCAGTGACCGCGCCACGGGAAGCGCGTCAGCAAGGGCTTGCGCTGCATGGCCCCGCCGCCTGGCACTGGGCCTGACGCTGTAGCCGATGTGCCCGCCTTCGTTGAGGAGGTAGCCCGTCAACTCGTGCCTGATGGCCAGCGAGCCGAGGAAAGTGCCGCCGTCGACAATCCAAAGGTAGGTGCAGGGCACAAAGCCGGGCTTGCGCACGGTTTCGGGCAGGGCGTCCTTGACGAGGGCATCGACGAAGCGGCCAAACACCTGGGCGTCCTTGAGTTCGTCCAGGGACCAGCCGTCGGCGCCCGCCCCGTCCTGGCGGGCGCCGGCAAACTCCGCGGCTGCTTCAAGCCAGGACGAGTGGAAGCTGATGTTTGGGGCAATGAGCTGGGCCATCACAAGATCCTACGGTGCCGGGCTTCCTGCCGGCCGCGCCGGGGGAGTGGGTTCGGCGGGAAACAGGCATTGGCCTGTACTATCGCCCGGGACCCTAATGTGTGGTCTGAAAGGGGACAATCAATGGCGCGCACTCTCATGGCACCTGCAGCCCTCGGGGATCCGATCGGGCGGGACCAGCTGCTGCAGGAATACGGTTTGGCATCGCCAACCGGGGAGGGCATGCTTGTCACCGGTGCCGAGCAGTCAATGGAACCCCTTCAAAACCTCGTTGAGCTGGCCGCCAAACTCTGCGGGGTCCCTTACGGGGTGATCAATGTTGTCACCTCCGACGAGCAGCGCCAGGTGGCCGCCGTCGGTTTTGAAGCCGCCGTCTGTTCCCGGCAGGACTCGATGTGCGCCAAAGTCTTCCTCACAGGGGAAAGGACTGTTGTTCCGGACGCCTCCCTGGATCCGCGCTTCGCCTCGAATCCATTTGTGACCGGGGAGATCGCCGCCGTGCGGTTCTACGCCTCGGTACCCTTGGAAACCGCATCAGGGTTCGTGCTCGGCTCCTTGTGCGTATTTTCCGATTCGCCGGCGGTGCCTGACGCGGACAAGCTGGACATGCTGGAAATCCTGGCCCGCCAGGCCGTGCAACTGCTCGAGCTGCAGCGCCGGACCCTGCAGCTGAACAGCGCCCTCCACGAAGTGCGGGAAAGCAATGCCAAGCTGGCGGAGTTCGCGGGCCGCGTAAGCCACGACCTCCGCGGGCCGCTCACCACCATCCTGGGCTACGTGGAGATGGGTGAGGATGACCCCGGGGTGGACAGCACCCACCCGGCCGCTGAGTACTTTCAGCTCATCGGCGCCAGCGGCCACCGGATGCTTGCCATGCTCCAGGACGTCCTGAAGTACTCAAGTGTCGGCGGAGCCATCCAGAGGCAGCGTGTATCACTCCAGACCGTGGCGGGCGAAGTGGCGCATGATCTGGGCCTGTCGTTCGGACCTGGCTCGGTTTTGGACAGCGATGACTTGAAGCTGCAGGTTGATCCTGGCCAACTCCGCATCCTGCTGCAGAACCTGGTGGCCAATGCAGTCAATTACCCGAGCCCGGACCGGGAGCTTAAGGTGCGGATCAGCGGCATGTCCAACTATCACGGGACCACGGTGTTGGTGGCAGACAATGGCAAAGGGATTGCCCCGGAGGACCGGCAGCGCGTGCTGGAACCGCTGGTCAGACTGCATCGGGAGGGCGACGGACAGGGGTCGGGCCTGGGCCTGGCCACCTGCCGGCGGATTGCTGAAGCGCATGGGGGAGAGCTAAGCCTGAAGGAGACGCCCGGCGGCGGCACCACCGTGGTGGTCAGCTTTCCCGCTGAACACTAAGCGCTTTAAAGGGGTCAGGGCCGGCTGCAGTTGCAGCCGGCCCTGACACAGCGGTTCAGCTCACCTTGGTCAGTTCAGGTCGAACCGGTCCAGCTCCATGACCTTGGTCCAGGCGGCCACGAAGTCGTTGACGAACTTCTCCCTGGCGTCCCCGCTGGCGTAGACCTCGGCAAGGGCCCGCAGCTGCGAGTTGGAGCCGAACACCAGGTCCACGGGGGCGGCCGTCCACTTCAGCTCACCGGTGGCGACGTCGGTGATCTCGTAGACGTTCTCCTCCGACTCGGATGCCTTCCACTTGGTGCCCGGCGACAGGAGATTGACGAAGAAGTCGTTCGTCAGGACCTGCGGCTTGTCCGTCAGCACGCCGTGGCTGGAACCGCCCACGTTGGTGCCCAAGGCACGCATGCCGCCCACGAGTGCCGTCATCTCCGGTGCGGAGAGGTCCAGCATGTAGGCCTTGTCCAGCAGGAGGGTTTCGGGCGGGAGCTTCGAGCCGGGACGCAGGTAGTTGCGGAACCCGTCAGCCTTCGGCTGCAGGTACTGGAAGGATTCGACGTCGGTCTGCTCCTGCGCGGCATCGGTGCGTCCAGGGCGGAACGGCACGGTGACGGGGAAGCCGGCGTCGGCAGCGGCCTTTTCCACCGCGGCGGCACCGCCGAGGACGATCAGGTCAGCGAGGGAGACCTTCTTGCCGCCCGTCTGCGCGGAGTTGAACTCTTCCTGCACACGCTCAAGGGCCTGCAGCACGGTGGCCAGCTGCTCCGGTTCACTCGCTTCCCAGCTGCGCTGCGGCTCCAGCCGGATCCGGGCGCCGTTGGCACCGCCGCGCCGGTCCGTCTTGCGGTAGGTGGCGGCGGAAGCCCAGGCCGTGCCTGCCAGCTGCGGGATGGTCAGGCCGGAGTCCAGGAGTTTGGCCTTGAGGGAGGCAACGTCCTGTTCATTGATCAGTTCATGGTCGACGGCGGGAACGGGGTCCTGCCACAGCTGCGCCTCCGGCACCCAGGGACCCAGCATGTGCGGGCCAACCGGGCCCATGTCACGATGGAGCAGTTTGTACCAGGCCTTGGCGAAGGCCAGGGCGAACTCGTCCGGGTTCTGGAGGAAGCGGCGGCCGATTTCCTCGTAGGCGGGGTCGAAGCGCAGCGACAGGTCCGTGGTCAGCATGGTGGGGCGGTGCTTCTTGGCGGGATCGTGGGCGTCCGGGATGATCTCGGGCGCGTCCTTGGCAACCCACTGGTGGGCGCCGCCGGGGCTCTTGACCAGTTCCCATTCGTACTCGAACAGGATCTCCAGGAAGCGGTTGCTCCACTGCGTGGGCTTGTCAGTCCACGTGACCTCAAGGCCCGAGGTGATGGTGTCGCCGCCCTTGCCGCTGCCGTAGGTGCTCAGCCAGCCCAGGCCCTGTGCCTCAAGGTTGGCACCCTCCGGTTCGGGACCCACGTGCGCATCGGCCGGGCCGGCGCCATGGGTCTTGCCGAACGTGTGGCCGCCGGCGATCAGCGCGAACGTCTCTTCGTCGTTCATCGCCATGCGCTTGAACGTCTCGCGGATGAAGGCGGCAGCAGCCACGGGATCGGGATTGCCCATGGGGCCTTCCGGGTTGACGTAGATCAGGCCCATTTCGGTGGAACCGACGTCTTCGGACATCTGGCCTTCGCTCACGTAGCGCTCGTCGCCCAACCAGGCGTCCTCAGGGCCCCAGAAGATCTGCTCGGGCTCCCACACGTCCTCGCGGCCAAAGGCGAAGCCGAAAGTCTCGAAGCCCATGGATTCCAGGGCAACGTTGCCGGCCAGGACCAGCAGGTCGGCCCAGGAGAGCTTCTGGCCGTACTTCTGCTTGACCGGCCACAGCAGACGCCGGGCCTTGTCCAGGTTGGCGTTGTCGGGCCAGCTGTTCAGCGGCGCGAACCGCTGGCCGCCGTCGCCCGCTCCACCGCGGCCGTCATGGACGCGGTAGGTGCCGGCCGCGTGCCAGCTCATGCGGATCATCAGGCCGCCGTAGTGGCCGAAGTCCGCCGGCCACCAGTCCTGTGACGTGGTCAGGACCTCGGTGATGTCGCGCTTCAGGGCCTCGACGTCGAGCTTCTGGAATTCTTCACGGTAGCTGAACGACGGGTCCAGCGGGTTGCTGGCCTTGCCGTGCGCGTGCAGCACGGAGAGGTCCAGCTGGTTGGGCCACCAGTCCTGGTTGGTCCGCGGCCGGTGGCCCTTGGGCTGCGGGGAATCGATCGCCGGGTTTTCACTTTCACTGCCCTGGGCGGTGGCGCTGCCATGGGCCACCGGGCACCCGCCCTCAGCTTTGCTGTCCAGGCCTTGGGCGCTACCCGGCGTGGGGACTGGAGGGTGTTCCTGGCGGTCGGTCATGTGCTTCCTTCCATCGGGTCGAGGCCGTGGAGCGGACTCGGGGGGCCGGTTCAACCTTCCCATTTGAACATAGGCGGGGCCGCCCGGGGGAGGTCCTCTTTGTCCGGAAAATCTGCAGGAACTTGTCCGGGAAAACTGCAGGAACAATAGGAAACGCATTGCGTCGAGCGCTTCCCCTGCCAGTCGACCTGTGGATGGCGCGGCCCGGGGACTCGGACAACCCCGCCCTGCCGCCGGTCATCGCGCTCGCCGAACGCGTCTGGCCTGGCGTTTCCGGAGCGGCCACCGCATAAGTGCGGAATATCTGCCTAAGGCTGCAGCTTGTCGCTAGGGGGCCGTCGTCGGAACTAACATCCCGGCCCAACCAAGCACCCACGAGAAGGAGCACTATGACCATCGGCGCAGGAACAGCAGCGGGCAATGGGCGGACGGCGCTCGTCGTCGGAGCCACCGGAATCGCGGGGTCTGCCCTGGTGGATACTTTGGTTGGGGAAGGCTGGGAAGTCCTTGCCTTGTCCCGAAGGTCCGGAGTGGAGCGCCCCGGCGTCAAGTGGCTCTCCGCAGACCTGACCTCGGCTGCCTCCCTCGCCGCCGTGCTTGGTCCGGAGAACCCCTCCCACGTCTACTTCACCGCATGGTCGCGGCGGGCCACCGAGGAAGAGAACATCGCCGTCAACGCCGGCATGGTCCGTGACCTCCTCGCAGCCCTCCGGGGAAAGGAAGTGGCCCACGTTGCCCTGATGACCGGCCTTAAGCACTACCTCGGACCGTTCGAGGCATACGCTGCCGGGGAAATGCCGGACACACCCTTCCACGAGGAGGAACCGCGGCTTCCGGTGCCGAACTTCTACTATGCCCAGGAGGACGAACTTTGGGCAGCAGCGGCTCAGCAGGGCTTCACCTGGTCCGTGCACCGTGCACACACCGTGATCGGGCATGCGGTAGGCAACGCCATGAACATGGGCCTCACGCTCGCCGCGCAGGCCACCCTCTGCCGGGACAGCGGGGAGCCGTTCGTCTTTCCGGGATCCGAAACACAATGGAACGGGCTGACCGACATGACGGATGCCGGTCTGCTGGCCGAGCATATGCTCTGGGCCTCCACCACTCCCGCAGCCGCGAACGAGGCTTTCAACATCGTCAACGGTGATGTGTTCCGCTGGCGCTGGATGTGGCCGAAACTCGCAGCCTACTTCGGCGTGGAGTGGGAGGGATACCAAGGTGAGCCACGTCCCCTGGAGCAGTCCATGGCGGGCCGTGAAGACGAGTGGCGGCAGCTTGCTGCCAAGTACAACCTCAGCGAACCGGAGCTGGACCGGGTGGCGTCCTGGTGGCACACGGACGGTGACCTGGGGCGCGGCATTGAGGTGGTGACGGACATGGGGAAGAGCCGTGATGCCGGGTTCACGGGGTACCGGCGGACGCTGGACTCCTTCATTGCACTGTTTGACCGCTACCGGGCGGACAATCTGATTCCCTGATGGTGGAGGCCCAATATCTGTCAGTGGGGCCAGCTGTACGCCGTGCGGAACCCGGCCTCAGCGGCTGAATCGTTCAGGTCGGAAAGTCTCCAGCATTGGGTGCTTTTGTCCGGTGATGATTTCGAAGGAGAGCAGTTCTCCGGCGATGAGTCCCACGGTCGCTCCAGAGTGGGAGAAAGCCACAAAGCAACCCGGGAGTTTTTCCAATTCTCCGAACACCGGCTGGCCATCTCCCGGTACCGGCTTCCGACCGACCCTGCAGCTGGCAGCTGTGAGCTGGGGATTGCCTTGCAGGAGCCGGGAGGCTTCCTCAGCCAGCTCCTTCACCACCTCATCCGGCATGGAAAAGGTACCGTCTGCTGCTTCCACTATCTGCTCCTCGTACCACGAATGATCGAGTGCGAGGCTGCCTCCGGGGTTGGGTCGAACTGCTGCCCGGGGCGTGTTCAGGACGGCTTGAAGGTCAGTGTTCGCGGGCTCGGTAATGACGAGCGCGGAGAGAGGCGATGCGTCTGCGATATACACGCCATGCTCTTTAACAACACTGGGTGTAGCGGCTCCACAGGCGACGACCACTTTATCGGCGGGGTACCTGGTGCCGTCTTCTGTTATGACGCCTGCTGCCATTCCGTCTGTGGCGAGGACCCGTGATTTGCCTGAGTTCGTAACCAGCTCGCCCCCGCGGGCCCGGAACTCTTCCATAAGGTAGGCCACCAGGTGCGGGAGGCTGACCCATCCTTCTCCGGGGTTGAAGACAGCAGCGTCTGTGACCGCTGTGTCATCGATTCCGGGGGTGAGTTCCGAAATTTGCTCGGGTTTGATCAGGATGGAATCGTACCCATGGGATTGCTCGTACTCATGCCGGGCTTCCGCCTTCGGCGCGTCCCCGGCCGGTGCCCAGAAGAGGCCACCCTGGAACTGCAGCCATTCCCGTGTGGGGTCCGCTGCGAAGAGCGTCCGGTAGCGGTCAATGCCAGCCATGCGCAGGTGGTGATAAGCGTCGGATCGCTGTCCTGCAGAGTTCAGCCACGACAGGGAACGTCCGGTTGCACCGCTGGAAAGTTCACCTTCCGTAATGAGGACCACGGAAGCCCCGCTACGCAGGAGATGGACGGCCGTCGAAACGCCCAGGATGCCGCCTCCCAGGACGGCGACGTCGGTTTCACTTCTGGTGGAAGTCATTTCTTGGGACTCACTTTCTTCAATTTGAATGGTTGCTTTTGTTCGCGGTGCGGCTGACTCCGTTTCGACCGGGAGTCCCAGCCCGTCCGCCCCTGTAAGTCCATGTGGCCGCCGCGCCCGCACTGGGAGGCATAAGTTCGCCTTCATTGATCCAGGCTTCGACGGTTCGGCCTTCAATCTCGGCGGTCCACATTCCGGATAACGGACAGTGGCTTCCGGTCTTCGTTTCGCGATCAGCGCCAGCTTCGAAGTTTGCGGGCCTCACGCGCAGGAGGACATTTTGCACTCCATCCCATGCCGGCAGGTCTTCAGGGGCTGGTAGCGCGTGCGGTCCAGGGAGGGCTGCCGGTACTGGTGTGCGCCTTTTCAAGGACTCATCCTTTCGAATATCACAACTAGTGGGGAACGTTCCCAAAGAGATGTTGTGATGACGCTACAGCTGGCCCGTCAGCTCGTCAATAGGTCGCTGTGGTGCCGCGGGACCTTTCCGACACTGCCCGAATCAGTGACTCTGCGATTCGATTGAGAACGATCCCAAAAAGCGTTGACGTGTGATCCAGCTCATGTCACACTCGATATCAGATCCCGATGGGAACCTTCCCAACTCTCTCTCACTACGGGACCAAAGACCCCTAACAGCAGCCGCACGACAGGCAGGCAGAAAATCATGAGTCTAAGAATCGGTGTAGACACCGGAGGTACATTTACGGATCTCTGCGCGTTCGACGAATTGACCGGACAGGTCCATGTCCGCAAGGTCTCCTCTACTCCGGATGACCCAGGCCGGGCCATCATCCAGGGAGTCCAAGAACTGCTTGACCAGATCGGCGGGCGGAATATCGGGGAGATCAGTTACTTTGCCCATGGGACCACCGTAGGGACCAACGCCCTCCTGACTGGACGCGGCGTGCGCACAGGATTGATCACCACCAAGGGCTTCCGGGACTTGCTGGAGCTGGGCCGGGGACGCAGGCCGCACATGTACGACCTCCAGGCGGATAAGCCGGAGCCGTTCGTTCCCAGGGACTTGCGCGTGGAGGTCACCGAACGCGTGCGTCACGATGGCCGGGTGGAAACCGGCCTGGACCCCAATGAGGTCCGGGCAGCGGTCCGCGACCTGAAGGCCAAGGGCGTTGAATCAATTGCGGTGTGCCTTCTGTACAGCTACGTCCGCCCGGAACACGAGCGTGAAATCGGCCGTATCATCGCCGAGGAATTTCCGGAAGCCTATGTCTCCCTGTCCAGTGAGGTGCTGCCCGAATTCCGTGAATTCGAGCGGCTCTCAACGGTAGTGACAAACGCCTATGTCGGACCGGTCGTTGCCAAGTACCTGGCACGGCTTCGGAGTAACCTTGCGGACGCCGGGCTTAAGTGCCTTCCGCACGTCACACAGTCAAACGGCGGCATCATCCCCTTCCCGACGGCGGAAGAACTTCCGGTCCGCCTTGTCCTGTCAGGCCCAAGTACAGGCGTGGTGGGAGCCGCAGCCATCACCGCGGCCGCAGGCAGCCCGGACATCATCACCTTCGATATGGGCGGAACATCTTCGGACGTTTCGCTCGTCCAGAACGGCACCCCCAAAGTCACCTCCAGCATGGAGCTCGACGGCCGGCCCATCCGCTCTCCCATGCTCGACATCCACACCGTCGGTGCCGGGGGCGGTTCAATCGCCTGGATCGACAGTGGAAACCACCTGCGTGTCGGCCCCGCCAGTGCCGGAGCCTTCCCCGGGCCGGCTTGCTACGGCAACGGCCAGGAAGCGACTGTGACCGATGCCAATGTGGTTCTGCAGGTCCTGAATCCTGAATACCTGCTTAACGGCCAGCTCAAAATCGATGCGCAGGCTTCACACCGGGCGATAAAGGCCATCGCAGACCCGCTCGGCCTGTCAGTGCCGGAAGCTGCACAAGGCATCATCCGCGTGGTCACGGCCAACATGGCCCGCGCCATCCGGGTTATCTCTGTGCAGCGCGGATACGATCCCCGTGATTACGTCCTCGTGCCGTTCGGAGGAGCCGGTCCGCTGCACGCGTCCCGGCTGGCCACGGAACTGGGAATCGACAGGATCATTGTTCCGGAGACCCCCGGCGCCCAATCCGCCCTGGGGCTGTTGATGACCGACATCCGCAGCGACTTCATGCGGACCAAGATCCTGCAGGTTACTCCCGAATCGTCCAGCGGCTTCAGTCAGGTCTTCGCCGAACTCACGGAGCAGGCGTCCGCCTGGTTCGCCGAGGAAAACATTGGAGAGGACCGTCGAAGCCTCCTGCGCCGTATCGAGATGCGCTACGCCGGGCAGAACTATGAACTTCCTGTCGATGTCCCTGACGGTGCCCTGGACGAGGAATCGATCAGCTCACTGATCGAAGCCTTCCAGCGGGCCCACGACCGGATGTACGGCTACAGCGCCCGGAACGAAGTGGTCGAGGCCGTGACCTTCCGCGTCCAGGCCATCGCCACCGTTCCGCGCGCAGACCTGCGCCGCTCAAACTCGGAGGGGCGCAAGCCTGAAGACGCCATCATCGGATACCGGGATGTCTTCCTGCCCGAAAAGGCAGATTACGTCCCGTGCCCGGTCTATGACCGCACCAAGCTGGACGTCGGCCACCGCGTTGCCGGACCCGCCGTCGTCGAACAGATGGACACCACCACCCTCCTCTTGCCGTCGGACGTCTGCGTCGTGGACGACCTGCGCAACCTTGTCATCGAAATCCGCAGGAGCACCAGTGAATAAGCCCGTTTCAGCCGACTCCGCCCGCCCGGACACTGTCCTGGTCGAGGTCATCGGCTCCGCACTGTCAACCATCGTGGAGGAAATGGGCGGCACCCTCGTCCGTGCCGCCTACTCCACCAACATCAAGGAACGCAGGGACTGCACCGCCGGACTCTTCGACGCCAGCGGACATGGCATCGCCCAGGACGAAGGCGGCTCGCCACTGCATCTCGGATCATTGATGGGCATCGTGGACGGAATTCTCGCCCGCTACCCGCTCGAAGAGATCGCCGAGGGTGACACCTTCATCGGAAACGACCCCTACAGCGGCGGTGGCTCGCACCTTCCAGATATCGTCCTGGCCACCCCCATCTTCATCGATGGCGTGCTCACCGCCTGGGCGGCCAACCTTGCCCACCATGCCGACTTCGGTGACCGCGGCCACGCCCACATCTTCCAGGAAGGCCTGCGGATCCCGCCTGTGCGCCTGATCAGGGCCGGCATCCTGCAGCAGGAAATGCTCAACCTGATCCTGCTCAACTGCCAGGTACCCCACGAGCGTCAGGCCGACCTCCGGGCCCAACAGGCAGCCAACCGCTTGGCCTGCCAACGATACAAGGACCTGTGTGACCGCTACGGCCGGGAGGTCATGGTCTCCGCCGCCGCCGAACTGTTGGACTACACAGAACGCCGGACGCGGGCAGCGATCGGAAATATGCCTGACGGCGTCTACACCTTCACCGACAAATTCGACTGCCCGGAGCTCGACAACGAACTCGATCTGCAGATCCGGATTACAGTCTCCGGGGAGGAAATCCTGTTCGATTTCGACGGCAACCCGCCACAGGTGAGGGCCAGTGTAAACGTTGTCTGGACGGCTCTTTACGCATCCGTCTACTACTCGTTGAAGAGCCTCATCGACGCCGACATCGTGCCGAACGCCGGCCTGTACCGGCCGGTCCGTATCGAGGCGCCTCAAGGGTCCATCATCAACTGCCAGGAACCAGCCGCCGTCAATGGACGCAGCGAAACGTGCCAACGCATAGTTGACTTGATCCACGGCGCCCTTGCCGAAGCGGTGCCCGAACGCGTCACCGCGGCGAGCAATGGAGCCAACACCGGCGTGCACTTCTCCGGAAAAAACTCACGCACCGGCAAAGAGTTCGTCTACCTGGAAACGATCGGCGGCGGATGCGGCGCCCGGGCCACCAAGGACGGGCTCGACGGCGTCCAGGTCCACATGACCAACACCTCCAACCTGCCGGTTGAGAGCCTTGAAGCCGAATACCCCCTGGTCATCGAAGCCTACGAACTGATCCAGGACTCGGGCGGGGCGGGGCGCCACAGGGGAGGCCTTGGCATCCGGCGCGCCGTCCGGGTGGAAGATCCAGACATCCACTTCTGGCTTGATACCAGCCGGCAGAAGTCCCAGCCCTGGGGACTGGACGGAGGGATGCCGGGAGCCAGTGCGAAAGCAGTGCTCAATCCGGAAGCACGGCCTATCGACCACGGGTATACGGTGCTGCAGCCAGGTGACCGGGTTGCCATTGAGACGGCCGGCGCCGGCGGATACGGCTCACCCGCACTCCGGGAGGCGGAGCAAGTCGCCCGCGACCTGGCCGAACAGAAGATCTCGGACGCCTACGCTCGGCAGGCCTACCCGAACCAGATGCAGGACCTCACCAAGTCCGACGGTTCCTGACCAGGAATCGTGCCAGGGCCGCCGGTGGGCGGCGCAGCAGCCCGCCGGCGGCCCGGCACTTCAACTGAAAACGCCCGCAAATTTTTGTTTCCCGTAACAGTCGGCTTTCGGCCCGGCAAAGACGCTGTGCCGAAAGGCCCCCGCTGACGCCTCGAGGCTCAGCCTTCACCCAAAGGAAGAATCATGTCTGATAACAAGACGCCGGACACCGACCTGTTGGCGGCACCGGCAGCCCGGCGGCGGATCTTCGCCTCCACCATGCTGGGAAACGTGGTCGAATATTACGACTTCACGCTCTATGGAACCCTGGCAGCTATCATCGCCACCCAGTTCTTTCCCTCCGGCGATCCCACCGTCGCCCTCCTGGCCGTGTACGTCGGCGTCGTCCTTTCCTACGCCATCCGCCCCCTCGGTGGCATCATCCTGGGGCCGCTGGGCGACATCAAGGGACGGAAATTTGTGCTGATCCTGACCATCGCCCTGATGAGCATCGGGACGGCAGGGATTGGTTTCCTGCCGACCTACGCTGCCATTGGCGTCACAGCACCCGTTCTGTTGCTGCTCTCCCGGCTCCTTCAGGGAATCGGAGCCAGCGTTGAATACACGACGGCGGCAAACTTCCTCTTCGAACATGAACGGGGCCGCCGGCCCAACTTCATCGCCGGGGTGCTGAATTCCACCGCTTCCGTGGGTTCCTTCCTTGCGGCAGGGCTGGCTTATGTCCTCAGCGTCGCCATGCCGGGAGACGTCTTCACCTCATGGGGATGGCGCATCCCCTTCCTGCTCTCGATCCCCATTGCCCTCATCGGTGTCTACATGCGCAACCACCTCAGCGAGACCCCCGAATTCCAGGAAGTGGTCCGGACAGTCGCAGCCGAAAAGGTCAAGCAGACCCCGCTGCGCACCGCGTTGCGGCTGTACTGGCGAGACATGCTGAAGGCTATCGGCCTGGGCGCCGGGCAGCGGATTGGCTCCTACACCATCCAGGCGTACTTCGTCACAGCTCTGATCACCGCAGGCTTCCCGGCGTCCCAGGCGCTACTGGCCTCAATGCTGACCTACCTCGTTGGACCCATCACCAGCATCTGGGGTGGACAGCTCTCGGACAAGTACGGTGCCCGGCGTGTACTGCTGACCGGATACGGACTCTTCGTCGCCCTGACCGTGCCGGCCTTCTACGCCATCAGCAACAAGTCCATCCTGCTGGCCACCGCCGCGGTCATCGTCTTCACCCTCATCAACAACCTTGTCGCGGCGCCATTGAGCGTGGCCTACGTGCTCAGCTTCCCACCGGAAGTGAGGGCAACGGCTGCAGCCCTGAACTTCAACATCGGCACCTCCGTGATCGGAGCTACCGCAGGACTCGTCGCCGTATGGCTCTTCTCGGTCACCGGGTCCAACGTCTCGTTCGGCTGGTACACCACAGCCGCATGCGTGGTGTCGATCTGCGTGGCGATCTTCGCCCTCCCCGCTGCACTCCACCGGGTGCCGCCTGCCAAAACGGAGGTAGCAGTTACGGCTTGATTCCTGGCGATAGCCGGGACGCGGAACTACGCGTCCCGGCCTTTCGCCTGCTCACCTCAGAAAGCTTCAGCGACCCGTTGCCAATGGTGTGCGGGGCCTGGCGGTAGAGTCCCTCAGGATCAGGCGGCCGCTCAGCGTCCGGTCTCCGCGGCGGTCCTGGGGCGCACCTATGGCCAGCAAGAGTTCGTTGGTGGCCGCCATCCCCAGCTGGTGGCTGGGCTGGTCCACAACCGTCAGCTTGGGGCGGACCAGAGTGGCCCATTCCTGGTCGTCGAATCCGATCAAGGACATATCTTTCGGGCACGCGATCTCCAGATCCTGCAGGGCCGCGAAGGCCCCTGCGCTCAGTTCACTGTCCGTGCAGTAGATCGCGGTCAGCCCGGGGTTATCCCTTATCAACCGCCGGGTAGCCTGGTAGGCCGCAGCCTTTGCGTAGGCGCTGTGCGCCACATATTCGTCTCGGTACCGAATTCCCGCGCTCTGGAGTGCATTCACATATCCGAGGAGACGTGCCGCGCTGGGCCGCAACTTCTTGCCCGCCTCAGGGACAGATGCCTGCCATCCCGCCGGCATCAGCGCCTCGGTGACGATCCCGATATCGCGGTGTCCAAGGTCGATGAGGTGATTAACGGCAAGACTGGAAGCCTCCACGTGATTCACCGAGATGTAGGAAGCAGCCTTGACTTTAGGGGCCGGACGATCCAGCAAGGTCACTGCAATACCCTGGCTCTCAAGTCGTTCCAAGTGCTCTGTTTCCTCCGTGGAAACAGGCGCAATGACAATGCCGTCTACCCGTTTACCAGCGAGAAGTTCAACGGCGCGGCGCTCCAACGCCAGATCGCCCTCGGTACTGCTCAACAGGACCTCATAGCCTGCGTCGCGCGCCGCAGTGGAAATTCCCCTCATCGCGACAGCGAAGAAGTGGTTTCCCACATCGGGTATCACCACGCCAATGGTCCGCGTTCGCCCAGTGATCATGCTGCGGGCAAGGGCGTTGGGCTGGTAACCCAGTTCATCCGCCGCTTTCTGCACCCGTTCCCTGGTCTTCGGGCTGACCGATCCGTACCGAGCCAGTGCCCTGGCGGCGGTTGACTTCGAAACGCCTGCCTTCAATGCGACGTCGATAATGGTGGCTGGAGGAAGCGGCGGTTGGCTCACGGGGTTCCCCTCCTCAGGAAGTTTCAGCGCTGCGTCCGCGGCTGCCGACTCAATACACCCGTTTTTGGGATCGTTATCATGCTCTCACGGCCAGCCCGGAGGTTAAGGCGGCGCTTGACTGTCCCGACGTCTGGGTGCCTCGTTTAGTGCCCTGCGCCCAGCTCGATGAGCAGGACGCCGCCGATGATGAGTCCGAGCCCGAGCATCATGACGGGGGTGATGGCCTCCTTGAAGAAGACCCGGCTGGCCAGGGCAGTGAGTGCGACGCCGGCGGCGGCCCAGATGCCATAGGCAACGCCGAGGCTCATGCCCCGGTCAAGGGTCAGCGTGAGGAGCGTGAACGCCAGGACATACCCGACGGCGACCGGTGCGTACCAGCGCCGCTTACCTGTGGAGGCGACCCGCAGGAGGAGGGTGGCGGTGACTTCAGTGAGGATTGCCGCGGCCAGCAGCAGCCACATCATGAGTTGACCATTTCTTTGGCGGGTTCGTCCGCCGGCTCCTTGTGCGAGCCGAGTTCAACGCAGAGCACCCCGCCAATCACCATGGCGACGCCGATCATCATCACCGGGGTCAGTGCTTCGCCGAAGATGACGGCCGCCAGCAGCACGGTGAGTGTCACGCCCAGCGCAGCCCAGATGCCGTAGGCAACGCCGAGGCCCAGACCTTTGCGGAGGACGCCGGCGAGGAAAGCGAAAGACGCCGAATAACCGAGGACAACCACGATGAAGAGGACAGGATTATCAAGGGCCGCCTTCAAGGCGAGGGACGCTGTCACCTCACTCAGGATGGCGCCGGCGAGGAAAATCCATATCATCTAAGCAGTCCTTGAAAGTCGTTTGGGCTGGTTCCCGTGGATGCAACGCCGCGATTGCTGCTGGTGTTCCCGGGCTTCCCCCGGGAACACCAGGCGGGAAGTGCGGAATGCCGGCTAGGTTTGCGGGACCAGTTCCAAGCCGGCCACGGCGGAGCTGCCGAGGTCGCTGCCGGTGAGTGGCTGCTGCGCGGCCAGGGCGTTGGCCCACGTGTCGGTGTCGGCTACTGCTGCCCAGTTCGAGTTCAGCAGCGCGAGCAGCGTGGTGTGCACAGTTTTTGCGTCGGCGGAACCTGCGTCATTGACGAGGTTGATGGCACCCGTGGCATCGGAGAGGACTTCGGTGCTGAAGCCAAGGAACTCTGCCTCCACGGCCGAGGCGAGCACGCAGTTGTTGGTCATGTAGCCCACCAAGGTGACCGTGTCGACGTCGTGCTTCCGCAGCCATTCGGTGAGGTCCGTGCCGGCGTACACCGAGCCGTACTGCTTGACCAGCGACTTCCATTCGCCGGTTTTGCGGCGTTCGATCTCGGGGTGCAGCTCGAAGGCAGGTGTGCCCGGCGCAAACACCGGCGCGCCTTCACCCGCTGAATGCTGGATCACGGCGATCGGAATGCCGGCGGCGGTGGCAGCGTCCACCGCTTTCGCAATGGTGGGCAGCGACTGCTGGTGCGGCGGGTACTGGATTTCGAGGGGGCCGCTGAAGTACTGCTGCTGCACATCGATGAGGATGAGGGCGCGGCGGGGGCTGCTCATTGGTCTTGGTTCTCCCTGACGGTTAATTCGGCTGCCGGTTGGCGGCCGTTCCAGTCTTCCCGCCGGGGACGCCGCTCAACAGTGGCACGAAGGCGAACGTACGATGGATTCGGGCCAAAAGTACGAAAGGGCAAAGATGAGGATCGCGGTGTACGCCTTCGACGGGGTGACGATGTTCCACCTCTCCGTGCCGCAGATGGTTTTCGATGAGGTGGCACGGCAGGGCCTTGCCGGCTGGACGACGGTTCTTTTTTCCGACCAGGAAGGCGGGATCACCACCGCTGAGGGATACCGGCTGGGGGAGGTGGAAGGGCCGGCGGCCGCAAAGGAAGCGGATATCGTGGTGGTGCCTTCATGGTTCGACGACGGGCGCATGCTGAGCGGTGCGCTGCGGCAGGTGCTCCAAGGGGCACACGGGCGCGGGGCGCCCATCCTTGGTTTGTGCCTTGGCGCGATCCCCGTAGCCGACGCCGGTCTGCTCGCCGGGCGCCGGGCCGTCACGCACTGGCAGGCGTTTGACTCCCTTGCCGCGCGGCACCCGGATGTCCCTCTGGACCAGTCTGTCCTCTACATCGACCACGGTGATGTGCTGACCTCCGCCGGCACCGCCTCCGCGTTGGATGCCTGCCTGCATGTTGTGCGGGCCCGCCTGGGGGCGGAGGCAGCCAACCAGGTGGCCCGCAGCCTGGTCATCGCTCCGCACCGGGAGGGTGGACAGGCGCAGTACATCGAGCATCCGGTGCCGCAGCGTTCAAGTGACGATCCGATTTCGCGTCTGCTGGAGTGGAGCTTGGCCCGCCTGGGGGAGCCGCTGACCATCGACCGCCTCGCGGCCCAGGCGCACCTGAGCCGCCGCACATTTGTCCGCGCCTTCCGGGCCGCAACCGGGACCACGCCTGCGGCCTGGATCCGCGCCCGCCGCCTGGACGCGGCCCGGCGGCTGCTCGAAACCACTGACCTTTCCATCGAACAGATCTCCGCCGACTGCGGATTCGGCAACGCCGTCACCCTGCGCCAGAACTTCGCCGCCGCCTTTTCCACAACGCCCACAGACTACAGGCGGCGGTTCGACGCGCGGCATGCGTAGGACAGGCGTACGCCGTAAGAGAACCGGGCAACTTCCTGCAAAAACGCCCGGCTAAAGCTCAGTTTCCGGACGTACACTGACCTTCGCACCACACGTTTGTGGACACTCCGTCAGGTTGGAGCCCGGCCTTGCTTTGGAAGTTGCTCGTCGAATATCTGCGGCCGCACCGGCCGCTGCTCGCAGCCGTCGTGGTTTTCCAGCTGGCGCAGTCCATCGCGTCGCTGTACCTGCCCACGCTGAACGCGGACATCATTGACCAGGGCGTGGCCAGGGGTGATACCGGCTACATCATGTCCACGGGCAGCTTCATGCTGCTCATCACGTTGGCCCAGATCGTATGCGCCGTCATCGCCGTGTACTTTGGCGCCAAGGCCGCCATGGGCCTGGGCCGGGACCTGCGCGGCGCCATCTTTGAACGGGTGGGCGAGTTCTCCGAGCAGGAGGTCACGCGCTTCGGCGCTCCGAGCCTGATCACCAGGTCCACGAACGACGTCCAGCAGGTCCAGCAGCTGGTGCTGATGTCCGCAACGCTGATGGTCGCGGCCCCCATGCTCAGCATCGGCGGGGTGATCATGGCCATCCGGCAGGACGCCCAGTTGTCCTGGCTGATTGCCGTGTGCGTCCCGGTGCTACTGATCGCCGTCGGCCTGATCGTCACGCGCATGGTGCCGCTGTTCCGCAAGATGCAGGCCCGGATCGACACCGTGAACCGTGTCCTGCGTGAGCAGCTCACCGGCATCCGCGTGGTGCGGGCGTTCGTGCGCGAGGACATGGAAACGGCCCGCTTCGCCCGCGCCAACACCGATGTCACGGACGTTGCCCTGCGCGCCGGCCGCCTGATGGCCCTCATGTTCCCCGTGGTGATGCTGGTCCTGAACGTCTCCAGCGTGGCGGTGATCTGGTTCGGGTCGTTCCGGATCGAGGACGGGTCCATGCAGGTGGGCACCCTGATCGCGTTCCTGAGCTACCTGATGCAGATCCTGATGTCCGTCATGATGGCCACCTTCATGGCCGTGATGATCCCGCGCGCGTCGGTGTCCGCGGACCGGATCGGCGAGGTGCTGGGCACCGAGTCCAGCGTGCGGCCGCCGGCGAAGCCTGTCAGTACCAAGGTGCGGCGCGGCGAGCTGGAGATGCGCGACGTCGGATTCGCCTACCCGGGTGCCGACCAGCCCGTCCTATCCGGGATCAGCTTCACCGCGAAGGCAGGGCAGACGACCGCGATCATCGGCAGCACCGGGTCCGGCAAGACCACCCTGGTGAACCTGATGCCGCGGCTTTTCGACGTCACCTCCGGGGCGGTACTGATCGACGGCGTGGACATCCGCGAGCTGGACCCGGACCTGCTCTGGGGGCACATTGGCCTGGTGCCGCAGCGGCCGTACCTGTTCTCCGGCACGGTGCGCAGCAACCTGCTGTACGGCAACCCGGACGCCACCGAGGACGAGCTGTGGACCGCGCTGGAGATCGCGCAGGCCCGGGACTTCGTGGAGCAGATGGAGGAAGGGCTGGACGCGGCCATCTCGCAGGGCGGCACCAACGTCTCCGGCGGGCAGCGGCAACGCCTGGCCATCGCCCGGGCCCTGGTCAAGCGGCCCGAGCTCTACATCTTTGACGATTCGTTCTCGTCCCTGGACACGGGCACCGACGCCCGGCTGCGCCAGGCCTTGAAGCGCAGCACCGCCGGGGCCACGCTGGTGATCATCGCCCAGCGCGTGTCCAGCATCGTGGACGCGGACCGGATTTTGGTGCTCGACGACGGCAGGATCGTTGCGCACGGAACGCACCATGAATTGCTGGAGGCGTCCGAGACGTACCGCGAGATTGTCTCGTCCCAGCTGGCAGCGGAGGAGACGGTATGAGCCCGGAGCCCACTCGCGAGGCCGGCACCAAAGCCGCACCGGCCTCCAAAACTGCAAGTGCCGACGTCGTACGCATTCCCCGCCCGGCAGGCGGTCCGGGAAGGGGCGGACCCTTTGCCGGGATGAACGTCCCGGCCGAGAAGGCGATGAATTTCAAGGGCTCGGCCAAGCGGCTGCTGGCCACCCTGCGGCCGGAGCGTGCGCGGCTGATCCTGGTGCTGTTCATGGCCGTGGCGGGCGTGGTGCTGCAGGTGATCGGGCCGCGGCTGCTGGGCGAGGGCACCAACCTGATTTTCGCCGGGGTGGTGTCCAAGCAGCTGCCGCCGGGTGTGACGCAGGCACAGCTGATTGCGCAGCTACGGGCGGCGGGGGAGAACCAGAAGGCGGACATGCTCAGCGCCATGACGCTGACGCCTGGGATGGGGATCGATTTCGACGCGCTGGCCAGCGTGCTGACGTGGGCGTTGGTGCTGTATGTGCTGGGGTCGGCGTTCATGTGGGGGACTGCGTATGTGCTCAACGGCGTGGTGCAGCGGACCGTGTTCGGGCTGCGCGAGAAGATTGAGGCGAAGATCAACCGGCTGCCGCTGCGGTACTTCGACTCGATCCAGCGCGGTGAGCTGCTCAGCCGGGTGACGAACGACGTGGACAACATTTCGCAGAGCCTGCAGCAGTCCATCAGCCAGGCGGTGACGTCGGTGCTGACGGTGCTGGGCGTGCTGGTGATGATGTTCATCCTCTCGCCCACGCTGGCGCTGATCGCGCTGGTGACCATTCCGCTGACGCTGGGGATCACGGCGCTGATTGCCAAGCGCTCGCAGAAGCTTTTCGTGCAGCAGTGGAAGAACACGGGCGAGCTGAACGGGCAGATCGAGGAGACCTACACCGGGCATGCGCTGGTGAAGGTGTTTGGCCGGCAGCGTGAGGTGGGGGAGCGGTTCCGACAGAAGAACGTGGAACTGTACGAGGCGAGCTTTGGGGCGCAGTTCATTTCCGGGCTGATCATGCCCGCCATGACGTTCATTGGGAACCTTGTGTACGTGGGGATTGCCGTGGTGGGCGGCCTGCAGGTGGCGTCCGGGGCGATGCAGCTGGGCGATGTGCAGGCGTTCATCCAGTACTCGCGGCAGTTCACCCAGCCGCTGGCGCAGCTGGGGTCGATGGCCAACCTGCTGCAGTCCGGCGTTGCCTCGGCCGAGCGGGTGTTTGAGCTGCTGGATACGGAGGAGCAGTCCCCTGATCCTGCCGGTTCTGCTTTGCAGAGCCCTGATGGTGCGGCGCGGGGGCGGCTGGTGTTTGAGGATGTTTCGTTCTCGTATTCACCGGACAAGCCGCTGATTTCCGGGTTGTCCTTGGTGGCGGAGCCGGGGCAAACGGTGGCCATTGTGGGGCCGACCGGTGCCGGCAAGACGACGCTGGTGAACCTGATGATGCGGTTCTATGAGCTGGATGCCGGCCGGATCACTTTGGACGGCGTGGACATCACGACCATGACCCGGAACGACCTGCGCTCGCGGATGGGGATGGTGCTGCAGGATACGTGGCTGTTCGGCGGGACCATCCGGGACAACATCGCGTACGGGCGGCCTACTGCTTCTTCGGACGAGATTCTGGAGGCGGCTACCGCGACCTATGTGGACCGGTTCGTGAAGTCCCTGCCCGAGGGGTACGACACGGTGCTGGATGACGAAGGCGCCAATGTCTCCGCGGGTGAGAAGCAGCTGCTGACGATTGCCCGGGCGTTCTTGGCGCAGCCCTCGGTGCTGATCTTGGACGAGGCAACGTCCTCGGTGGACACCCGCACCGAGGTGCTGGTGCAGAAAGCGATGAGTGCTTTGCGGAGTGACCGGACGTCCTTTGTGATCGCGCACCGCCTGTCCACGATCCGCGACGCCGACCTCATCCTGGTGATGGAGAACGGCCAGATCGTGGAGCAGGGGACGCACGCTTCACTGCTGGCTGCCGGCGGTGCTTACGCAAGGCTGTACGAGGCCCAGTTCGCGGCGCCGGTGGCGGAGGTTTAAGGGGCTCGCTTCCGCTCGTCGCCGCGGTGGGCATCAATATCAAGGCCCCGTTCTGTCGCCCGACGGCGGCTGGGCCGGCCTTGCAGGACGATGGAAAGGCAGCCGGGGCAGCGGGGCCCTCCGGCCCTATCGGGATGACACGGGAAGGCCTATCTTTACCTGACCCAGCCCGAAGGAAAGGAACAATGATGTTCACCTTGCAGATCAGCTATCCAGTCCGGGATTACGAGGCCTTCAAGAAGGTATTCGACAGTGATCCTGCAGGCCGCGCTTCCTCCGGCGCCAGGTCTGTCCGGCTTTTCCGGGATACCCAGGAGCAAAACAACGTTGCCGTACTCCTTGACTTCGATACCAAGGATGCTGCGGACGGCTTCCTGAAGGGGCTCCGCCGCGACGTGTGGGACAACCCCGACGTGATAGGGCAACTGATGACCGCAGCGCCCTCGGCCAGGATTCTGGAGGAGACGGCGCGCGAGGGCCAGGGCGCGGGCTGACCGCAGAATAGGCGCGAGCTGAAAATCCCCATCGGGTTTGCCTCCCGGATCCGGCGTCTGAAATGAAAAGCGGACGACGCCGGGTGCCCACCCGCCGTCGTCCGCTCCACCAAGCCCGCCCCAAAGGCGGCCCGCAAACTAACTCAGTGCCACAACCCCAGCGCGAACTCGGCAATCACCGTGGACAGCAGGAACGACGCCGTAATCGCCACCAGCCCGACGGGGATGATCTTCCAGCCGATGTTCTTCAGCAGCGGGATGTCCTTGCCCAGGGAGAGGCCGGCCAGGGTCAGCATCACGGTGGCGATGGACAGGAAGTCCACGGTCTTGACGGCCGCGTTCAGCGCCTCCGCCCCAAAGAACCACGGGCTGGAAATGTACGCGCCGATGGTGGTGATGAACACGATCGCCGAGATCTTCCGCGTCACCTTCGCCAGCGCGATGCCCACCAGGACAAGCGCCAGCAGGACCACGTACCCCAGCACGATGGTCAGGCTGAACCCCTTCGCGGCGATCGACGCCGTGCCAATACCCAGCACCGTCAGCACAGACAGTGAGAGCCACAGCGGCAGCTTGATCGCCGCGGAAGACTCGGCCACCCGCTCACGGAACCGCCGGTTCTCCTCCGCCTGCGCGGCCTCGCGCTCCACATCGGCAGTGCTCCGCTCAGCAGGAGCAGAACCAGCGCCAGCACCAGCAGCAACAACCTCCCGGCTCTCCTGCTTCCGCGTCAGCACCCGGTAGAACTTGTCCGCCAGCGGCAGCGCCACATAGATGCCCACGTACACACCCAGCACCGTGGTGATCAGGTTGGACACGGCGGCCATGCCCAGGACAGCCTCCTGGTCGCCCGGGTAGGCGGCGGTGATGCTCGCGACGGACGCAGCCATCATGGAACCGGACCCCACGCCGGCGCCCATGGCCAGCGCCAGCGGATCGAAGATCTTCCAGTTGGCCACCAGCGACGTCAGCAGCGTGATGAACACGGCGCCGAACAGCGTCCCGAACACGTACATGGCCAGCACGCCGCGGTACTGGTCCGAGTCCGGCCCGTACTTCTCGGACACCATGGCGAAGGACGGCTCACGGTCCAGCGAGAACGTGGCACCCACGGTGGCCTTGCCCATCCGCAGCAGCACGGCCAGCGGCAGCGCCAGCACGATGGTCCCCAGCAGGTGGCCCACCTCCTGCAGCAGCAGCGCCGGGCCAGCCTTCAAAAGCGTGGGCAGGCTGGGGCCGATGTTGAACGCCAACCGCGCCACCAGCAGCAGCACCGCCACGCCCACCAGCGCCGCCGCAACCCGCTGCAGGTCAATGCCCAGCGGCTTGAACTTCTGGATGGACACCAGGAGGCCCAAAATCAGGCCCCACACCATGGGAAAAATGATGATGGCGCCGATGCCCAGGTCGATCTTCGCCTGCCCAATGAACTGGACGGCGAGGGCAATCACGAACGCCAATGCGGCGATGGGGATGGTCAGCCTGGTGCCGGCCTTATCCGTCCGGGCTGTTTTAACAGTGCTCATGATGCGCCTTCCTGGGTGAAAGTACGACGGCGGTACGCCGCTTGGGTGAAGCGTTGACGTTGGGTGGGGGTTGAGGCAGCCGCGGCGATGGTCCAGGCCAGCGCGGTTCCGGCCTCGAACATCACCCCGTACGCCTGCGGACTGTCCGCGAGGGCGGCGAACGCATGCGAATGGATGGGAAGGTCCGCACCCGGAATGCTCAGCCATGGGTGCAGGGACGGGATGACCTGGGAGATGTTGCCCATGTCCGTGGAGCCGCCGCTCAGCCCGGCGGCCGGGGAAGTGTCCTTGCCGAAGGCGTCCATCGCCGCGGTCCAGTGCGCTGCCAGGTCGTCATCCTGGACCAGCGGCTCGTACAGAGGTTCGGTGTCCTCGAATGCCAGCGTGGTTCCGGTGGCCAGCGCGGCCCCTTCGAAGCAGCGGCGCACCCGCACCAGCAGTGCCTCGAACTCGCGCAGGGTGAAGGCCCGGCACTCGAACTCCACCACGGCCTTCTCCGGGATGATGTTGGTGACGTGCCCGGCCTCGGCCACAAAGCAGGCAATCCGGTGGTCGGACGGGATCTGCTGGCGCAGCAGGCCGATCGCCACCTGGCTCAGCACGGCCGCATCCGCGGCGTTCACGCCCATGTGCGGGGCGGCCGCCGCATGGGCCGCCTTGCCGGTGAACGTGGCCTTGTACCGTCCCACGGCCTGCGCGCTCGTGCCGGCCGGGTTGTAGGTGACCCCGTCCTGGACGGGGTGGACCATCAACGCCAGCCCCACGCCGTCGAACGCTCCCTGCTCCAGCATCAGCGCCTTGCCGCCGCCGTGCTCCTCCGCGGGGGTGCCGATGGCCTTGAGGGTGATGCCAAGTTCGTCCACGTAAGGCTGCAGCGCCAAAGCTGCCGCGACGGACGCACCGGCGATCAGGTTGTGCCCGCAGGCATGGCCGATGCCGGGCAGCGCGTCGTACTCCACGCACAGCGCCACCACCAGGTCCCCGTTGCCTGCGGTCGCCGTGAAGGCGGTGGGCAGCCCAGCAGTGCCGTGCTCCACCTCGAAGCCGCCCTCGGCCAGCAGGGCGGTGATGGCCTCGGCGGACTTCACCTCCTCGAACGAGATTTCCTTGTAGCCGTGGATGTCCTTGGCCAGCGCCTTCACCTTTGGCTTCCAGCGTTCGACGCCGTCCGCCAAGGCAGTGCGCAGCGCACCGGCCGCGGGGGTTGTGTCAGTCGTTTCCATGGGTCTCCTAGTAGGACAGGGACGGGAAGGGGGAGCCGGCGGCGCGGGTGGGCACCCAGACGGCCTTGGTCTGCATGTACTCGTCCAGCACGCCCGGGCCGGAGGAACGGCCGTGGCCGGAATCGCCGAACCCGCCGAACGGCACCGCCACGTGGATGGTCTTGTAGGAGTTGATCCAGAACGTGCCGGCCTTGACCTCGCGGGCCACGTGGTGGGCGCGCGACACGTCCGAAGTCCACACCGCGCCGGCCAGGCCGAAGCTGGTGTTGTTGGCGCGGGCGATGGCCTCGGCTTCAGTATCAAACGCGTCCGCGCCCACCACCGGGCCAAAGACCTCGGTGGTTTCCAGCCGGTTCTGGGGAGTGACGCCGTCCAGCAGCGTGGGCATCACCCAGTGCCCGCCCTTCAGGGCTGAGCCGCTCAGCGCCTCCGGCAACGTGGTCCCGGTGAGGCGGCGGCCGCCGTCGTCCATTCCCTCCTCGATCAGGCCGGTGACGGTGGCGAACTGCTGCGGCGTGATGATGGGGCCCACCTCGGTATCTGCGCTGAGGGGGTCACCGACGCGGAGCTTTGCTGCCCTGGCGGCGACCAGCTCCACAAATTCTGCGTGCACGCTCCGCTCCACCAGGAGGCGGGACCCGGCCACGCAGGACTGGCCCGCTCCGGAGAAGATGGCGGAAATGGCACCATCCGAGGCGCGCTCAAGGTCGGCGTCGGCGAACACGATGTTGGCGCTCTTGCCGCCGAGTTCCAGCAGGGCCGGGATGCCGGCCTGGGCTGCTGCCACCGCCACGCGGCGGCCGGTGGGGACGGAACCGATGAAACTGACCTTGCCCACGCGCCGGTCCGTGGTCAGTGCCGTCCCGACCGTCTGGCCCAGGCCGGCGGCCACGTTGAAGACGCCGGCCGGAAGCCCTGCTTCGTGGGCGATCTGGGCGAGCCGGACCGAAGACGCGGGGGTGAATTCGCTGGGTTTGACGATCACGGCATTGCCCGCGGCGAGCGGTGCGGCGGAGTTCCAGCCGGCGGTGAACAGGGGGGCGTTCCAGGGGGTGATGGCGACGACGACTCCCCACGGCACGCGCTCGGTGTAGGTGTGCCAGTTGCCGGGGACGGGAATGGTCTGCCCGGTGAGCTTGTCCGCCCAGCCTGAGTAGTAGCCGAACATTTCGGCTACCTTGGCGGCTTCTGCACGGGAGTCGCGGATGGGCTTGCCAGTGGTGGCTGATTCGAGGACGGCCAGTTCTTCGGCGTGCTGCTCCACCGCGCGGCTGACATTTCGCAGGATGGCGGCCCGCTCGAAACCGTTCAGCCGCCCCCACACGGCGGCTCCCGCCGTCGCGCTTTCCAGGATGGCGTTGGCACCCTCGGCTCCGGGGTCCGCGTAGGTGGCGAAGCGTTCGCCGGTGGCTGCGGCGGTGAGGGTGATGCTCTCACCGCTGCCGGTGGTTACGCGGCCGTCAACGAAGGCGCCGAGGCCGTCCGGGAAGGCGGCGTCCAGGACTTCCCTGGCGGTGGCCGCGGAGGATGAGGTGGGTGCTGTGGTGATACTCAAGATGCTGTTCCTTTGGTGCGCTTTGTCGCTGGAGGCGTTAGACGGCGGATGGGGTGCCGGGGGCGCCGGCGGGGGTGATGGCTGGAGCAACCGTGCGGGCGATCTCGGTGAAGTCGGCCTTTGGTCCGAGCACTGCCAGGGCGTCCTGCCACTGGCTGGCGACGGCGGCCAGGAGCGCGGGCTTCTCGCCGATCTGGGCGGCGACGTCCACGGCGAGGGCGGCGTCCCGGGCCATCAGGCCCATGGAGAAGCCGGAATCGTGGCTGCCGGTGAGCACCCAGTTTGGGTACATGTTGGCCGAGACCTTGCTGCCGCCGGAGGCACCGCTGATGCTGGCCGCTGCAGTGGCGGGGTCGATGCCGTACGCCTTGGCCACGCCCAGGGCCTCGCCCACGGAGGCGAGGTTGGCGGCGGCCAGGACGTTGTTGAGGAGCTTGACCACGTTGCCGCTGCCGGGGCCGCCGATGTGGCTGAAGTTGCCGCCGGTGAGCGCCAGCAGGACGGGCTCGGCAGCCTTCAGGGCGGCATCCGTGGCACCCACGAAGGCGCTGAGCGTGCCGGTTGCAGCGCCGTCGCGGCCACCGGAGACGGGGGCGTCAATGAAGGCGGCACCGTGGGCTTCGGCGAGCCGGGCCATCTGCTTGCTGGTGGCCGGCTCTGAGGTGGTGGTGTCGACGATGGCGACGGTTCCCGGGCTGGCCAGGAGCTGCGGCACCGTGGTTTCCACGATGCCGGCGGCGGGGAGGGAAAGGACGGCGTAGGGGGTTCCGGCCACGCTGGCCAGGGATTCTGTGGTGCTGATGCCTGTTTCTTCGGCAGCTTTCCGGGCGGCTTCCGAGGGGTCGAAGCCGGTGACATCCCAGCCTGCCTTGTGCAGGGTGGCGGCCATGGCTCCGCCCATGGCGCCGAGGCCGATGACGGCGACGCGGCGGTTTTGTGGCTCGTTCATAGGGGTACTCCTGGGTGGCTGTTGTGGTTCTGTGCGGGAGGTCTTGCCTGGTCAGGGAAGTCAGTCGAGGTAGATGTCCAGGTCTTTCCAGAGCTGCTGGGTCCGGCGGATGGTGGCCCGGCTGCGCTCCGGGTGCGCTGCTTCCATGCCGGCGAGCAGGCCGTAAACCAGGGAGTTCGCGGCGGTGACGGACTGGAAGAATGAGATGCCTTCGGAGGCCACCACCAGGAGGTGGTCCGCTGCCGTGGCCAGGCGGCCGCGGCGCAGATCGCTGATGGCGACGACGGTGGCACCGGCCTGCTTGGCGGCTTCTGCGGCGATGATGATCTGCTTGACCGAGCGCCACATGTTGATGACCACCAGGACGTCGCCGGGGCCGAGGCTGTTGGTGCTTGATGCCAGGTGCGGGCCGGCGCGGCTTTCCAGGCTGATGGGATAACCCATGGTGGACCCCAGATGGGCCATGACGCTGGCAGGTCCGGCAAAGGAGCCAATGCCGACGACGGTAATGGACTTGGCTGCCGCCAGCGCGGCAATGGCGGCCTCGGCTTCCTCCGGGGTGTTGGAGTCGAGCGTCAGGCGGAGGTTTTCAATGTCGTGGTTGATGGCCTCATACAAGGGGCTGCGGGTTTCGCCGTGCTCGGTGAGGGTGTCTTCGGTGGAGATCATCACCAGGTAGCGGGAGCGGAGTTCGCGCTGCAGGTCGGGCCAGCCCCGGTAGCCCAGGTGCTGGGCAGTGCGCACTACGGAGGAGTTGTTCACATCAGCGCGCTGGGCGATTTCGGCTATGTCCGCGTAGGAGGACAGCTGCGGGTTGCGGCGGATGACCTCCACCACACGGCTTTGGGCCTTGGTCAGCGGAACGTCGGGCAGGGCATCGCCGAGCCAGGCGTGCGAGCTGATGCCGGAGCCGTTGCCGTCCACTTCCACGGACTGTTCGGCTGCCTGCTCCGGGAAAGCGCTGGGGTTCATGAAAGGCCTGTCCTGTAATGCAGATCACTCTGCAAGTGCAATTGCATCTAATGTACTCTGCAATTTCGTTTGCGAACAGGGCTTTGCGTTTCCGCGATGTAAACCTCGTTCCGGCAGCCGGCAGCGGTGCGGCGTGGGCTGAAATCAAAATGTCACACCCTCCTGCCAAGCTTTGAGTATGGAAACCGGAGTGGCCGTGGACGCAAGAGGCAGTGCCGGATTGGCCGCTGCCGTTATGTCCATAAGGGGGCTGGCGGACGAGCTGGCTGAAGTCCTTGGCCGGTCTGCACACGATTCGGATGGTGCTCACCGGGATGATCACGATCCGCTAGGCGACCTTGCTGATTCGTGCCTGGACGGTCTGGGGGTTGTGGCGCGGATCGAAGCAGTTGCAGCGGCGGCAAAAGTCAGGCTGCTGGCCACGTATGCAGAGTCGACAGCCGCGATGGAAGCACCGGCAGAAAGTGCGTATGAGTCGTCGGCGCGCGAGATGAGCCTGGTAGCGGAAGTCGCCTGCGTTCTGACCATTGGTGAACGTGCCGCAGCCGCGCTGTCTGGGCGAGGCGCACGCGCTGACCACAACGTTGCCGGCGGCATTGGATGCCTTGCAGGCTGGAATGATTTCGTGGCCGCACGCCTGCGCCGTCGTTGATGAAACCACAGGCCTGGACAAAGGTGCCGCCGCTGCGCTGGAGAACCACTTCTTCAATCCCTATGCACCGAACCCGGCCCGTGGCGCCGCGCCAGGCGATCTCGTGCCGTCGCGGTTCCGGCGGAAGCTCCGGTCCTGGCGGGAACGCCACCACCCTGAGTCCCTCGAAATCAGGCACGCGAAGTCCGTGGAAGACCGACGGATGGAATACTCCCCGGACCGCAACGGGATGGCGTGGGTTTCGCTGTACATGCCTGCAGACAAGGCCTGCGCCATTTGGAACAAGGCCACTGCCCTGGCCCGTGGCCTGCAGGGACCAGACGAACCGCGGACCCTCACCCAAATCAAGGTCGACGAGGCCGCCAGATTGTTGCTTGGTGCCGCAGGGAAGAACGCCGGGGCCGGGCCGTCGCTCAAAGCGGACGTCATGGTCACGGTGCCGGTCCTCTCCCTCTTCGGCGCCACGGACGAACCCGCAGATCTTGACAACTACGGACCCATCCCGGCATCGATGGCACGCAAACTCGTTTCGGAAGGCGCCGGTTCCTTCTACCGGGTGTTGGTGGACCCGCGGGACGGGGCGCCGCTGGAAATCGGCCGGACCAGCTACCGGCTTCCGGAATCACTGAAGCGGTGGTTGCGGATGCGCGATGGAAAGTGCACGTTTCCCGGCTGCAGCAACCACAGTCAGGACAACGAAGCCGACCATCTCAGAGCCTGGGAGCGAGGCGGAAGCACCGGGATCAGCAACCTGGGCCAGCTGTGCCCCAAGCACCATCGGCTTAAGCATCGAACCCGCTGGAGCCCGGGCCCGGCAGCCGCGAATGAACCGCCCGGCTGGGTTTCGCCCTCCGGCCGCCAATACAACGCCGAACGAGCTGACCGGGAACCAACGCTCTGGCCACCAGGTCTCCTCCCGGACGGAAGCAGCAGCCCGTTGGAGATACTGATCGTTGACTATCTCGTTGCCTAGGAGTCACGCGACCATACCCGGGCCCAGCAAGACGCTGCTTCCCCCGGCAGCGTGAGGGGCAGGTTGCGCGTTTTCCGCTGCCGCTCGCGCCCTGTAGGCACGGACGTTGATATTCCGAGCGCTTTGTCCCTTCCCGTTGCGTTCACCCGCCGTCTATCAGTACGCCCTAAACCGTTTCGGCGCGCCCAGGAGTCTTTTCACGCACCCTTCCGCCCCGCGCACCCCAAGCCGGGCGGACATCCCCGAGGTACCAGGAGTACTGCGTGTTCGTGAAAAGCAACCCTGCCGCCGTCGCCGTCACAAAAACCACGACGACGGCACTCGCCTTGGCACTCGGCCTCCTTGCGGCCCAGCCTGCCCAGGCAGCCGACAACGTAGCAGATGACAAGGAGGCCTTCACCTTCGCCGCCATCGGCGACATCCCGTACGGCGAAACCGAGATCGCCAAGTTTCCATCCCGCATCCAGGACCTCAACGCGGACAAGGGCCTGAAGTTTGTAGCACACGTGGGCGATATCAAGAACGGCTCCTCCGTCTGCTCGGACCAGTACTTCTCCTACATCCGGACCCAGTTCGACACGTTCACCCACCCGCTGGTCTACACGCCCGGCGACAACGAGTGGGTGGACTGCCACCGGAACAACAACGGCGCCTACAACCCACTGGAACGCCTGGACAAGCTGCGGGAAGTCTTCTTCAACCAGCCAGGCAAGACTCTCGGCGCAACCATGCCGGTGAAGAGCCAGGAGAACCTGGGCCTTCCCGAGGACGTCCGCTTCACCAAGAATCGGGTGGCCTTCTCCGTCCTGAACGTCCAGGGCAGCAACAATTCCCTCCTGCCGTGGACCGGCCTGGGCAAGACGGCGCCCACACCGGAGCAGCTCGCCGAGGTGGAGCACCGGACGGACGCCGTCATCGCCCAGATCCACCAAACCTTCGCCGACGCCAGGCGCAGCAATGACCGGGCCGTGGTGCTCATGGAGCAGGCCGACATGTTCGATCCGTCGCTGCTCGCCGGCGCCACCGCCGACCCGGACACCGTGTCCGGCTTCCGGGAGATCGTGCAGGCGGTCGTGGACGAAACCAACTATTTCGATGCTCCCGTTTACCTGGTCAACGGCGACAGCCACGTCTTTGCCGAGGACCAGCCCCTCGCCACGGGCTCCCCGTGGCTCGACATCTACGACTCGCCGGCCGCGGACAACCTGCAGCGCATCACCGTGGACGGCGCCGGCAACGCTGTCGATTACGTCCGGTTCACGGTCACGGGCAACAGCGCCCCGGGTGCAGACGTGCTGAGCTGGGAAAAGGTCCCCTTCAGCGGGTAGTCACCCAGCGGAAGCGGACGACGGCGGGTTCCCGCCCGCCGTCGTCCGCTTCTTTGTGGAGGTCTGGACCCCGGTAGCCGGCGGATTTATGGTGAAAGGGTGGCGGCTGCCTGACTGGCAGGATGCCAAGCCCTGCCAGTCCGCTGTTGCGGCCGTCCGTTTTTAGGAGGCAGCAGATGGAGCACGTAGAAGAGACCGTTGACGTCGCTGTACCGGTGCGCACCGCGTACAACCAGTGGACGCAGTTCGAATCCTTTCCTCAGTTCATGTCCGGCGTGGAATCCGTAACCCAGCTCACCGACACCACCAACCACTGGGTCACCAAAGTGGGTGGTGTCCAGCGGGAATTCGACACTGAAATAGTCGACCAGGAGCCGGACGACCGCATCGCCTGGCGCAGCACCGACGGCAAGTCCCACGCTGGAATCATCAGGTTCACGCCGCTGGATGCCAACCACACGAAGGTCAAGTCCACTTCGAGTGGGCGCCGGAAACTGCCACCGAAAAAGCCGGCGCAGCCCTGAAGGTCGACGAGATGCAGGTGAAGGCGGACATGCGGAAGTTCAAGGACTTCATCGAATCGCGCGGCACCGAAACCGGCGGCTGGCGTGGCGAAGTCAAGGACACCGGGCCCACCGGACAGTTCTAGAAGTGCCAGCGGCTGAGGAATCGATGCCAACAAACAGGAAGCGGACGACGGCGGGTGCCCACCCGCCGTCGTCCGCTTTCCTAAGTTGTTACCCACCCAGGGGACTATCGCCCAACAAGCCCCATGTGCAGATCGTTGTAGCGGTTTCCCTGCACACCGATCCGGGCGGCGACTGCGTTGAGGTCCGCAACTTCATCGGCGGACAGGTCCACGGCTGTCGCGGCCGCGTTTTCCGCCAGGCGCTCGCGGCGGCGGGTCCCGGGGATCGGCACAATCCACGGCTGCTGTGCCAGAAGCCACGCCAGCGCAATCTGTCCTGGCGTGGCGTTTTTGGCGGCGGCGAGTCCGGCCACGTGATCCACTAATGCCTGATTGGCGGCGCGGTTCTCAGGTGAAAACCGCGGAATCGTGCCGCGGACGTCACCCTCGGAGAACTGAGTGGACGTATCCACGGTTCCGGTGAGGAAGCCCTTGCCGAGCGGGCTGAACGGCACGAAACCGATGCCCAGCTCCGCCAAGGTGGGCAGCACCTCCGGCTCAGGGTCACGCGTCCACAGGGAATACTCACTTTGGACCGCCGTCACCGGATACACGGCGTGGGCGGCCCGGATGGTCGCAGCCGAGGCCTCAGACAGGCCGAAGTGGCGGACTTTTCCGGCCTGAATAAGTTCACCAACGGCACCTGCCACTTCTTCGATCGGCACATTGGGATCCACCCGGTGCTGGTAGAAGAGGTCAAGCGTGTCCAGGCGCAGCCGGCGCAGTGACTCGTCAGCTACGTGTTTGATACGCGCGGGGGAGCTGTCGAGCCCCACGGACTTGCCGTCCTCGATCCGCCACCCGAACTTGGTGGCAATAACCACCTCGTCCCTGACCGGCGCGAGTGCCTCGCCGACGAGTTCCTCATTGACGAAGGGGCCGTATACCTCGGCCGTGTCAAAGAAGTTGATCCCCATCCCCACCGCGTCGCGCAGCACCCCGATCATGGCCTGGCGGTCCCCAGGGTTGGGGCCGTAGCTCTGCGACATCCCCATGCAGCCAAGCCCAATCGCCGATACCTGCAGGCCCTGCCCAAGTGTCCGTGTGTGCATGATGTCTCCCGTGTCCGTTGCGGTCATACCTGCCGTTACCACCGTGCGGCCTTACTCCAGTCAACGGCATCCCGGGCGCTTAAGGGAGTCCCTGCTGAAACGGGTTCTGGCAGGGCCACCCTTGTGTGTCCGCTGCCCGACAAACAGAAGCGGACGACGGCGGGTGCCCACCCGCCGTCGTTTGCGTTCCTCAGGTGCCGGGCTAATCGGTTGGAGCCGGAATTGCCTAAGGCGGCGTAAGGTTCCCAATCCTCGGCTGAGGAGGTCTAGGTATCCAACAACCCGCCGCTGGCCCAACGCCGGACCGCGAGCTGCTCGTCGGCGTCGAACTCGAGCGAGGCAACCCGGCACAGTTCCTCCACGTACCGTGTCCAGGCAGCTGCCAGTTCGGCTGCCGTTGCCTCGTCATTGAACGGGAAGCCGGCGTAGGAGAGGCCCTGCAGCACGAAACTCACGGCGTTCCGCGACACTGGTTCGCCCGCGCTGACGCAATCGTCCCGAACCTGCCGTGACAGCTCGGTGCGGTTGGCCGGATGCTCGCGGAGCCGCGTTGCCATGGACTGGAAGATTTGCCGGAACTGGGCGGCCGAGAGTGCCGGGACATCCGTTACCCTCGTGACTTGCTCCTCGACGCCGGGCTGCTTGTCAGCCGGAGCCGGAAGATCGTCGATTGAGAACCGCTTCGCGTCCCAAACCCAGCCGCCCTGCGCCGACGAATACTCGATATCCTTGCCAATTTGGGAGACCCACGTTCCAAATCGTCCAAAACCGCCCCAGTCCGTTTTCAGGGCAGGATCTGCGGCGAGGGCACGGTGAGCAACCATCGCTCCGACTACCGGGCCCGGGGCGGTACGGATGAACTCCAGCACCTCCCGGACACCCGGCGAAGCTGCCTTGATTTTGGTCTTCGCTGCAGTGGGGGCCTGGCGTTGATTCCCTGAGGTGACCATGTGAATGGGATCGCTGGGCGTGCCGTTGAGGATGGCAACGAAGTCATGGGACTCCACAACGTGGTCCGCCATCTCCCGGTACGCGAAGGCCACGGCGCCTGCCGCGATAACAGTGGTCATCCGGTCGGCGGCGCGGAACCGCTGTATCAGCGACGTAAAGTCAGCATCCGCAGAAGCGATAAAAAACTCTTCGATGCCAACGCTTCCAGAGAGCGCGTCCATGGCATCAAGAACCAGGTTGATGTCAGTGCTGCTCTTACCCCGCTGTGTCAGCGACGGGCAGTCGATCACGCGGAACCCGGCGCGCGTCCAGTAGGTCCGGTACTTCGAGTACACCGTCGGGTTCAGGTAGCAGTTGCGGATCAGGAAGCGGCGGGCGCCTTTGCCGGAGTCGCCGGCTGACAGTGCCTCGGCCCAATGCTTGGGGTCCTCGGCGAAACGCTTCGCCGCCTCTGGATCGATGGCCTGCAGGCCGGTGAAGACATTATCGAAGTCAACGAACATCGCAGCACGTATGCCGGGCCGCCGGGTGGGTGGGAGCGCCTCATTCATTGGCCCAGTGTGCCAGCAACGCCCGGCTGGGGTAACCAGTACGCGCCCACACGCGGGAGGGACGACGGCGCGTGCCCACCCGCCGTCGTTCGCATGTGCCGGGCATGTGCCTTGCTAAAGGCGAAGCTCCATGAAGACGCTGTTGGGGTCCAGCACGTAATCGGCGAACGGCGGGCGCTCGCTGAAACCGTGCCGGGCGTAGAGGCGGCGTGCGGGAGCGAAGTAGTCCTCGGTTCCCGTCTCCAGGTAGACGTGCTCAAGGTTCCATGCACGGGCGTCGTCCAGAATATGGCGGAGCATGAGGGTGGCAACGCCCCGTCCCCGCGCGGTTGCCGTGGTGCGCATCGACTTGATCTCGCCGTGCCTTGCAGGGCCGGTGGGGGAGTCCAGGAGCTTAAGGGCGCCGCACCCCAGCAGGTTGCCGTCCTCCCGGGCCGTCCAGAACGTGATCGAGGGGGCGGCCAACGCCGAGTGGTCCAGGGCGTGGACGCTCTCGGCCGGCGAGGTAGCAAACATGTCTGCCAGGTGCTCGCTGAGCAGGAGGTGGACATCGTCGCGCATGGGGCTGTCCCGGTCTATGGAAATCATCGCCTCAAATTTACCTGTTGCACCCAGCTTCTCCGCTGTGCCATGATTCCCGTGATCGTGACCCGACCGCAGGAGGTGAGACCCATGAATGCTGTATCCGCAATGGGTGCTCCCTGCAGTCCACGATCGTGCGGCTGACGTAGCCGCCGCCGGGAGCGCTGAAAACGCTATTCGCGAAAGGCGACTCCCATGAACTCAACACCTTCTTCAACGCCGCACCTCATCCCGACGGAGGCATCCGGACGTGCGCTGGTCCTCGGCGGCGGCGGATCAACCGGCAATGCCTGGCTGATCGGCGTCCTCGCCGGGTTGGCCGAGGCCGGCCTGGACGCGACGGACGCGGACCTGGTCATCGGCACCTCGGCCGGGTCCACCGCCGCGGCGCAGATCGCCGGTGCCGCGCTCCCCGACCTCTATGCCGCGGTCCTTGACACGCCCCGGCACCCGAATGCTTCGTCAGGATCAGTCAGTGGACCCGCTCCTGCCCGGCCGGTGTCCGACCATCTGGAACGGACGGGCAGGATCATTGCCTCATCGAAAGACGCGGGGGACATGCGCCGCCGGATGGGGGCGCTGGCCATGGACCTGGCCTCCGCCTATGACGCGACGGCACGCTGGCGCGAGACGGTGGCCGCACGGCTGCCAGCCCGGGAGTGGCCGCACCACGAACTGCTCATCACGGTCGTCGATGCCCACACCGGCGAGCCGGCAGTGTTCGACAGCAGCAGTGGCGTGGATCTGGTGGACGCCGTCGCCGCCAGCTGTGCCAGCGGGTTCGCCTACGGGATCGGGGACAGGCGCTATATCGACGGCGGCTACCGGCGCAACGAGAACGCGGACCTTGCGTCGGGGTTCGCTCGCGTCCTGGTGCTCTCGCCCTTCGGCGGCAGGACCCGGATGCCGCTGGAGTGGGGCATGCAGCTCGCCGCGCAGGTGGAGGAGCTGCAGGCAGGCGGGAGCAGGGTGGAAACGGTCTTCCCCGACAGCGGTTCCGAGCACATGTTCGGCGCCAACGCGATGGACTTTTCACTGCGCCCGGCAGCCGTACGGGCGGGGCACCGCCAAGGTGAAATGCTTGCGCAGCAGCTCACCGAATTTTGGCGCTGAGGGGATGACGAAAAACCCGGCAATTCAGCAGGGAGATTAGCCGGGATTCCGGTACTTCAGAGGGCTGGCTAAAAAAATAAAAGCGCGTAGCGTTGCGGGTACGCAAGCAAGGAAAGGCGTGATTCCGATGTCCGGAAAATCCCCCAAAAGCAGCGCCGCCAAGAAAGTCGGCAAGTCAATCCTGGAAAAACGCGCTGACAAAAAAGCAAAGCATGAGAGCGGCGAACTCAACGTTGTAAAGCCCCGCAAGAATCGCCGCTGACCAGGCCAGCGGGCGGCCGGAACTCCTAGCCCGGCCACCCGCCGCCGGTAGCAACAGCAAGTGACGCAGAAGGACGACGGCGGGTTCCCACCCGCCGTCGTCCTTCCTGTATGCCTGCTAGTCCTCGATGGTGACGCCGCGCCAGAAGGCGATACGGTCCTCGATGTGCTTGGCCTTGTCCTTGGGATCGGGGTAGTACCAGGCGGCGGCGTCGTTCCGCTGGCCGTCCACTTCCAGCGTGTGGTAGCTGGCCTGGCCCTTCCAGGGGCAGAACGTGTTCTTGTCACTGTCCCGCAGGTAGCCGGCGTTAACGGCGTCCCGCGGGAAGTAGTGGTTGCCCTCTACCACCACTGTGTCCGCGGACTCGGCGATGACTTTTCCGTTCCAGATAGCCCTGACCATGAGGTTCCTTCCGTCGCTGCCGCCGCTTGGAATGCGGCACGTGTCGTACGGGTGCCAACGGCCTGGGCGGCGGGCTTGTTCCCGGCGGCTACTGCGGACTCTTGTCGATCACGCAGAACCGGTTTCCGTCCGGATCCTCCAAAACCACAAAGTCGGGGTCGTCGGGGTACATGTCCCAGTCCACGTGCTTGGCTCCGAGGGATACCAGCCGCTCCACCTCCGCACCCTGGTCATCCGCGTACAGGTCCAGATGGATCCGCGGGTAGGCCTGGACCGGGGTTTCGCTGAGCATGAGGGACAATGACGCGCCCGGGCCCGACGCCGGCACAAGGGTCACCCACGTGTCGTCACCGGGTTCCCGGGGGACGTAGCCGATGGCTTCCTGCCAGAACGTGGTGGCGGCGGCAACGTCGTTGACGCCGAGGACGATGGTTCCAATGGTCAACATCCGCCCAGCCTAACCCCGGGTCCGGCCCGCTGTCCCGCCCCTGGAGAGGGGAAATGCCCGGCTTCATTCCGGAGCCGGGCATCCCCTCGTCTAGGCAGCCACCTCCGCCGGCACCACGCTGCAGTCCGCCCTGGTACCGGCGAGCTGCGGCGCCCACCCGTCCGTTCCCTGCAGGTACGTCCTGACCGTGTACTTGCCCGCCTCAGCCCCGGGCAACTGCGGACGGTCGGGGGTAACCTGCGCGCCGGGGCCGCGGTTGTTGTACTCGTGGAACCGTGCCTCCCGCCAGGAGAAGCCGCTCATGTCCGTCCACGGCGTTCCGGAGATGTGTGCGCCCAGCCAGGAATCCCGCACCAGCACCTGGGCAATGGCTTTCGGGTCACCGCTGGGATGCCACGGCCGGCCGAGATGGACGGTATCCCTCGCGGCATCCGAGATGAGCCGGCACTGGTCAAAGAGGTAGCCGTACGGGATGGACAGGTCCTGGCTGCCCGCGGTCACGTAACCGTTGTTGGTGGCGGAGCCGCGGTCCAGCGACGTGATCTCGCAGCCGCTGAAGACGGCGGTTCCGCGGCCGAAGATGAAGTCCACGTCGCCCTCCACGTAGCAGCCCTCGAAGTAGAACCTGGCCTGGACGCCTGCGCCCGGTGAGTTGACCAGCAGGGTGTCCTGGTTGCCCAGCAGCCTGACGTTGGACAGCACCGAACGGTCCCCGGTGATGTGCAGCGCCACGGCCTGGCGGTCCTTCATCCCCATGTTGGCGGCCTCGTCGAAATCGTTGCTGATGGTCAGGTTCCGCGCCACGAAGTCCGGCCCGTCAATGCGGACGGACGCGCTGCCGGAGGTGCCGAAGTTGCCGTTGCCGTCGGGCTTCGGCGTGCCGGATGCGTTGTTGAACACCAGCAGCACGTCCTCCGGCCGCCCGCCCTGGCCAAGGAAGGAGATCCGCGGCTTGTCCGCCGGAACCCGAACGGCTTCCCGGTAGGTGCCGGGCTGGATCCTGATGACTGTCCGTTGGAGGCTGCCCGCAGGGACGGAATCGACGGCGGACTGAACGGTCGCGAACGTCCGGCCGGGTCCGACGTCGAGCGTAACCGGAAGGTCGATTGGCCGCTCGGCGGGCCAGTACATGTCCAGCAGGGGGTCGGTGACCGCGTCGATGTTCAGGAAGTAGCCCGGCGGCACGATCTCCTTGGACTGCAGTTCGCTGGCCACCAGGCCGGCAACGGCCACCGCACCGGCGGCCTGGAAATGCGTGTTGTCCTCCGAACCCTGCGGATACTGCGGGTGCTCACCGGGAGCCAGGAAGAGGAACTGCGACTTGGTTCCTTCCGGCCCCAGCTGCTGCCACAGCGCCTTGGAGGACGCCGTGAGGTCCACCAGGGGAGTCCCGGACGCGGCGGCGAGCTCCCGGACGGCCTGCGGATACGCCCCGTGGGAGTCCTTGGCATTGCCGAACGAATCAAAGCGGCGGCGTTCCACCGGCGTGACCAGCACAGGCTTGCCTCCACGCGCCCTGGCCCCGTCGATGTACCGGCCCAGGTACTCCTTAAAGGTGGTGTCGGGGAGCGTTCCGCGGGCCGGGTCCGCCACTTTTTCGTCGTTGTGGCCGAAAGAGATCAGCAGGTAGTCACCCGCCTGCATCAGGGCCAGCACCCGGTCCAGCAGCCCGGCGTCGGCGAAGCTCTTGGAGGACGCGCCGGACCATGCATAGTCAAAGACGGTTGCCTGCGGGCCCAGCAGGAGCGGCAGCGCCTGTCCCCAGCCGGCACGGGGGCGTTCGGACTGCTGGTAGGCCGACGACGTCGAGTCCCCCACCACGAAGATGACCGGCTTGGTGCGGGGCTTGGTGGGGTCGGGGCCCGTTTGGGAGAGTGCGTTCGCCATGCCCGTTCCTGAGAATGCCGCGGCCCCGGCGGTGAGTGCCAGTGCCGCCAGGACGCCGCGGCGGCTGGGCAGGATGGCAGCCATCAGAGGTCGCCTCCGGCCGTGAAGACCGGTCCCGTGGAGTCCTTGAGCAGCGCCGGCACGGCTTGGGCCGGGTGGACCTGGGTACGCAGGGTTGGGGTCCAGGACGTATCCTCAGCCAGCTGGTCGGCGGGGGCTGCGGCCGCGTTGTACTCCGCGCGAAGGTCGGTGATCTTGCCGTTGACCGCGTTGGCGATGGTGGTGATGGCCGTTCCCTTGTAGCGGCCGATGATGTCCGCGGCGTCAATGCCGGCCGGAAGTGTGAAGGCGTTTGCCTCTGCGTAGAGATGGGAGCTGAACCCGGCGCCCAGGGTGTATTCGTACGGGATCTTGCTGTCCTCGGTCACCTCGAAGTGGTTGTTGTACACATCCACCTGGCCGAACCGGACGCGTGGCGCGCGCTGGCCCACATTTTGGAAGACGTTGTGGTGGATGGTGACCCGCAGCTTGCCGGGGTCTCCGCGCGTGGGTGAATCGGTGGAACCGATCAGGAGCAGCTTGTCGTGCTCGGAGAACCGGTTGTAGGACATGGTCACCAGGTCCGAGCCGTTGGTGACATCCACTGCGCCGTCATGCACCTGGTAGGGGCGGCCGAAGTACAGCGGCTGGGCGCTGTCCAGGTTGGGGGCGTCCGTGAAAGCCGAGTGGTCAATCCAGACGTGCGTGGCTTTGTTGATGACCTGCAGCAGGTCGTACTCGCTGTTCCAGTTTCCCTCGGTGCCATCAGTCGGATCCCAGGCGGGGAAGCAGTCCGCCGCATCCTTCAGGGTGAGGTTGCGGACGATGACGTTCCCGGCACCATTGATGCGGAGGGCTGCGCCGGTGATGCTGCTGTCCGGGGTGGCGCCAACGATCGTGGTGTTGCTGGGAATATCCCACCGGATGGTCTTCGCCTGCTTGGCGGCTGCCAGGCGCCTGGCGTCCTCCTGTGGACCTGCCGGCTCCTGGTCCCGCCCGTAGGTTTCGGGGTCAAAATCGTGGAGGTACTGCGCAAGGCTGTAGCCCGTTCCTTCGGCATAGCTTTCACAGGTGAGAGGGGAGCCGTCCGCCGCAGTGTTGGCGTTGATGCTGCCGTGGATCCGGATGATCTTGGCCTGGCTTCCGGCGGCGAAGGCGGCCAGCAGTTCTGCCTTGCTGGAGACGTCGTAAACGTTGGCGGCCTCTGCTGCCGACCCGCCGGTGGTTCCCGTCCCTTCGGATGCCCAGCCGTTTCCTGCTGGCAGGACCTGGCGTTCAAGGGGTGTCTGGGTGGTCTGGGCGGTAGGATCGGCCGCCGGGTTTGGGGAAGCCCCTGCCGGTCCGGCAACGAGGAGTGCTCCTGCCACGGCGATGGCTGCAGACATGGATAAGTGCGTACTGCTTTTTCGCATGTTCTCTCTTCCGTCATTGGAATGAACTGCGCCCCGGTCCGGGGCCACTTTGCCGCCGAATACTTGTGAGCGCTGACAAGGACCATACCGAGAAAGCGTTTTCTCGGCAATAGAAGAGGCAGATGTTTCTAAAGTGGCGGAAGTACTGCCGGCCCGAGCTTTCCGGCAGGTAGGCGTCCGCGGCTAAGCTCGCCTGCATGGGGGAGAATGCAACACCTGAAGAACGCCCGGCGTCCAGACGCGGCAAGGTTCCTGCCGCCGTCGTGCCTTTGCTTGGCCTGGTTGCCGTGCTTGTTGGTTTCCTGATCGCCTACCTCAACCGGGATTTCACCGGGTGGGTTGCCTACGCCCCGCTGAGCAACCAGCCGTTCAGCGCCAATGGAGCGGCCTTTGTCACCCAGGGAACCCAGCTCGGCCTTGCCGTTGCCGTCGCGGGCCTGCTGGTCCCCGCTTTCTGGGCCGGCTACAGGTTTGGACGGCGGGCCAGCGGAGTGTCCAACCCGGCGCAACCGCACTAGGCGACGAGGAGAATCCGACATGACCGAGAAGGCCATCCGGCTGGAACGCCGCTTTCCGTACCCCGCCACGGCAGTGTGGGCGGCGCTGACCACCCCGGAACTGCTGGCCCGCTGGTGGGCGCCGGGCGACATCGCACCCGTGGTGGGCCACCGCTTCACCATGAACATGGATGCGTGGGGCCACCAGCAATGCGAGGTCCTCACCATGGATCCGGGAAAATCCATCAGCTTCCTCTTCTCGGAGGGCATGCTTGACACCACCATCACCTGGCGGCTTGAGCCCGCCCACGGCGGGACCATCCTCCACCACGAACACGCCGGATTCCGCTTGGAGACCCCCATGGGCAGGCAGGCCATCGAAGGCATGGGCAACGGCTGGCCGGGCCCGCTGGCCCGGATTGACGGGATTCTCGCGGACGTCTCCTGACAGGCAACGGAAACGGACGACGGCGGGAGGCACCCGCCGTCGTCCGTTTCCGTTGGCTCCTGCCGCCCGTTTACTGCCGGACAGCGAAGGGTAACGATGGAGTATGACTGATTCCGGAGCTGGCGGCGCCAATGACCCCTTTGACGGCAACGACGAGATCGTGGCCGGAACCGAGCACCATGAGACGCCTGAAAGCATCGCCGAGGATGTCCGCCATGACATCCAGCTGGGCCATGTCCAGGACGATGTGACGCACGTCCTCGAGGAGCGCTTCGAGGAAGCGGGTATTGAAGCCCGCCCCGAAGAGGTGGAAGACCTCGCCGAAGAAATCGAGCGGGACGCCTCAAGCTGACACTTGGCTTTTAGCGTCAGGAAGCACATGTTTCCGAACCCGGGCGGGCCTGAAACGGCGGGTAACGACCTGGACCAGTGTGCTGGCCGTGTTGGGCACATGGCTCCACTGAGTCATACCGGTGGTCCAGGTGGCCCGCCCCCGGGCGGCGTGGTCCCGCTTAGGGCCAGTCGGCCCGGATAAAGCGGATGGGACTCGTGAGTGTGAGAAGGCAGTCAGACGTCCACTCGGCAACTTTGCCATGTGAGTCCATGGAATTCGGCGCTGCCACCTGCTGCGTGTCCTGGTTTGCGGCGTCCTGAGGACCTTCGGTGGTGCTTTTCATTTATCCCCCTTGGCAAGCATGTGTGCCACACTAGGCACCCTGCAAAGCCAAAGGAAGAGGATTAATCCACCAGCAGGATAAACTTGGCAAATCTTGAGGATCGGGTTAATCGGTGCCCGAAGCAGCCGGCGTGCGGGCAGCGCTCGCAGCCTTCCAGGGTTCCGTGCCGGCGGGGACCAGCGGGGCCACTTCCAGCCGCGTCCCCGGCCCCGCAATCACCAGGACATGCCGGGCCGTCACGCCCTCCAGTGCCGCTGCCACCTGCCGGATGACCTCGTCAACCCCGCCAGGAAGGTCGGACGACGGCGGAAGTCCGGCGCCGTCGTCGTCCGCCCTGAGCCAGGTGGTCACCTTGGCGCCGCCGGTGGCATCAGTGATGCCGCGCGCCAAAACCTCCGGGTCCACGGCGTCCTGTGCGTAGCCGCTGATCAGCGTGACCTGGTCAATCACCCGCTGGTGCACAGGGGCCGCGGCAGCAAGCAGTGCCCGGTCGTGCCGCCACAGAGCAAAGTGGTAACCCGCCACCAGCCCGGCGGCCACCAGGAGTCCCAGTGGTGCCCGGACGCGGTCCAGGAGGCTTCCACCCGAGACATCGCCCAGCAGGAATTCGAACAGCCGGTAGCCAATGACCAGCAGCGTAATGAGCGCCACCACCGCGCTGACACCAAAAAACGCCACCAGATAGAGCCGCCGGCCGGGGGGAATGTCGTCCGCCGTCCGCGGCTGGTGCCTCGGCTTCCAGGCCAGCCACCATACCGGGCCTCCCATCACCAGCGAACTGATGCCGCCCAGAAGAAGGCTGCGCGTGGCGCCGCCGGCCAGCGGCGAAACCGCTGCGGCGAGCAAGGCATTCACCACTACCCCCACGCCGGAAGCCGCTGCCGCGAGTGCCACAGCCGACGTCACCAGCAGGCTCGCGCGGCGGGTCCGGGTGGACCGGTGGACGGACTCGGTGCGGTGGTACCGCCAGACCACGGCCCCGATGACGGCGGCCGCGATGGCCGGGGCGAGCGGTTCGAGGAGGAGGTTCAGCGGCTCGCTGCGGTCGAACGCCAGCCGCAGGAGCACAAGCAGGATGAGGCCCAGCCCGCCCAAAGCCGTGATGCCGGCGACGAAGATTCCTACGGCGATGATGGTGACGTCCACCAGTGCTGTCTGGAAGCGCCGCCCGCCTTCCCTGAACCAGTGCCACCACCACACCACCGCGCCGCCGGCTGCCCAAATGAGGGACCGCAGGATGGGAAACCACCAGGGTTCCAGAGTGGCAGTGGAGGTGAAGCCGCGGATCGCGACGTCCAGCAGTGAGCTCAGTGCGGCAATAGCGGCGCCTGCGCCCAGCAGCAAGCCGAAGACCCACCCGATGAGCACCCGGATATCTTCGAGATGCCGCGGGGATCTGTGCGGGTGCTTCCACATCCACCGGTGCCACCACCAGATGGCTCCCCACACAAGGCCGTTGGCCAAGGGGGACGGCCACTGGGTTGCCTGGAATTCAAGGAAGGATGCGGCCAGGTTCAGCAGGGATGTGGTGGCAATGATGAGGGAGACTGCATACATCCCCGTGAGGTAAAGGCCCCAGCCGGCTGCTGTCCGCTCCGACTCGTCGTCGAGCCGCCTCCAGACGAACCACCACAGAAGGAGCGCAAGCGGGCCGCCGATCAGCGTGAAGGCCAGGGACAGGGCCAGGCCGGCCACGTCGCCCTGGACGAGGACTGACGCCGTACGGAAAAGGCGCTCCAGCAGTCCGCCGAGGCCTGACGCCGTGATAACAACCAAAGCAAACAGCAGGACATACAGGATCAGCCGGCGGAGGGTTGCCAGGCCGCTGGCCGGTGCGTGGACTGCTGGGGCTGCCGGCGCTGTCATTGCTTGGCCGGAACTACGGAGCAGGCCGTCAGGGGATACGGCGGCTGGTCAATCATCCATTTCCCGTTCACTTTCAGAAGCAGGAAGGCTTCCTCCATTTCATACTCCGACGGGCCGAACGGTCCGCCCTGGGATGACTGGATGATCGAAACCCTCACGGTGGCTGAATCGGTGCGCTCCGTCGTCGAAATCAACACCACGCGGGCCGGGCGGGGTTCACCTGGATACGATCCACGGCAACTGCTCCGGGCACCCGGCGTGAGGAAGGACTGGGCGGTGGGAATGTCGCCGTCGATCACGGCCTTGCTGTACTGCTGGACCACTCCGGCCGGGCTGGACTGATCCAGCGGAGCCGGCTCTCCCCGGGTGAACACCACCGCCAGCGCAACAACTACCAGAACCAGCACCACGCCCACCAGCGCGAGCAGGATCCGGTCCGGTTTACGCGCTGCAACGTCCATGGCGAAAGTATGCGGCACGGTGGGGGTTTGGGCCCGTGTCTTAGGACCCGTTTCCGCAGGGTTCACTTGTTTCAACCACGTTGCAACAAGCGCAACAAACTAAAACGGTGCGTCTCCTCTGCGCAGTCTCCCGGACTGGTATCACCGCCTGTCAGTGGTGAGCTAGAAATCTGCGCCGCACCTATTGACTGTGGTCGGCGTCACGGCCTATCTTGAAACAACCACGTTGCAACAGATGCAACTCCTACTTTCACTGGTGGTTCCATTGAGTAAAGAATCAACCTCACCCCCCACAGGAGTCGTTGCCAATGACGACAATGCTCCTGCCCGGGCAGGGCATGGCGTGGACAATACGGTGCCCAGCAAAGACGTACGACGCCGGGTGGTCACCGCGAGCTTCATCGGCAACTTCGTCGAGTGGTTCGACTACGCCGTGTACGGCTACCTCGCGGCGGTCATCTCCTCGGTCTTCTTCCCCGAAGCGGACCGGCAGACCGCACTGCTGGCAACTTTCGGCGTCTTTGCCATTTCCTTCTTCGTCCGGCCCCTGGGCGGCTTCTTCTGGGGCCATATCGGCGACAAGCTGGGCAGGCGCAAAGCACTGTCACTGTCCATCGTCATCATGTCCGTCTCCACCTTCTGCATCGCCCTCATCCCGGGCTACGCCACCATCGGCATGCTGGCTCCGCTCCTGCTGCTCCTGGTCCGTGTGGTCCAGGGGTTCTCGGCAGCCGGCGAATACGCAGGTGCCTCAGCCTTCCTGGTGGAATACGCGCCGGCCAACCGCCGCGGACTTTACGCCGCGGTGGTGCCGGCCAGCACCGCAGCGGGCCTGCTCCTGGGCTCACTGATCGCGGCGCTCCTCAGCTCGGTGCTCAGCACCGAACAGCTGCACGAGTGGGGCTGGCGGCTGCCGTTCCTCCTGGCGGCGCCCATGGGCCTGATAGGCCGCTACATCCGCACCAAGCTCGAAGACACCCCTGCCTTCCGCGCCCTGGCTGACCAGGAAGAATCAGCACCCAAAGCCCCTGCCCTGGACATGTTCCGGACCTACCGCAAACAGCTGGTCATCGCCTGCGGCGCGGTGCTGCTCAACGCCGTCGGCTTCTACGTCATCCTCAGCTACATGCCCACCTACCTGTCGGAGGAACTGGGCTTCGGGCCCACCGAATCCTTCCTGGCCACCACAATCGCCCTGGCCAGCTACATCGGCTTCATCTTCCTCACCGGCATCGCGTCAGACCGGTTCGGCCGCAAGCGCATGCTGATTACTGCCTCCGTCCTGTTCATGCTCCTGACGGTCCCGGCCTTCATGCTGCTGGACACCGGCAACTTCCTGGTCATCGTCCTGGTCCAGATCCTGCTGGGCGGCATGCTCACCCTGAACGACGGCACCCTGCCCAGCTTCCTTGCCGAACTGTTCCCCACCAAGGTCCGGTACAGCGGCTTCGCCGTCAGCTTCAACCTCTCCAACGCGCTGTTCGGCGGCACCGCGCCCTTCATGGCCACCCTGCTGATCGGCCTGACCCAGAGCAAGCTGGCCCCCGGCTGGTACCTGGTGGCCGCCTCCGCCGTATCCCTGGTGGCCGTGCTGTTCGCCGCCGAAACGTCGCGGAAGCCCCTCAAACACCTCTGAGCAACCAGAGGCCCTTAAACCAACCTCACTACGCAAACCAACACCAACTGCACCAATAGCAGCTGGCATCCATTAGAAAGGCACCACCCCTGTGACTATCACTGCCGATAACGCCTCGTCCATCGCCGAACTCGAGCGCCTCAAGGTCCTCCACATTGGCTCCAAGGGCAAGCTCACGTTCTCCGACGCAGAGTTCGAGCGCCGCCTGGGCGGGCTCCGCCGGATCATGGCCGCCAAGGACCTGGACGCCGTCATCCTCACCAGCTACCACGGCATCAAGTACTACTCCGACTTCCTGTACACCACGTTCGGCCGCAACTACGCCCTGGTGGTCACCGCGGACGATTCAGTCACCGTCACTGCGAACATCGACGCCGGCATGCCGTGGCGCACCTCCTACGGCGAGAACATCGTCTACACCGACTGGCGCCGCGACAACTTCTTCTTCGGCCTGCAGGAGGCTCTGCGCCAGCGCGGCGTCAAGGCCTCCCGGCTGGGCGTCGAGGACGACTTCCTCCCGGGCCTGACCCGCGAGAAGATCGCCGCAGCCTTCCCGGGGGCAGAACTTCTGGATGTCTCGCAGGACGCCATGCGCCAGCGCATGATCAAGTCCGCCGAGGAAATCGAGGTCATCAAGCACGGCGCCCGCATCGGCGACCTGGGCGGCGAAGCCATCCGCAACGCCATCCGCGAGGGCATCACCGAGTACGAGGTGGCGCTGATCGGCACCGAGGCCATGGTGCACGAGATCGCCCGCACGTTCCCGCACCGCGAGGTCCGCGACACCTGGGTGTGGTTCCAGTCCGGCATCAACACCGACGGCGCCCACAACTGGGCCACCACCCGGAAGCTGCAGCAGGGCGACATCCTCTCGCTCAACTGCTTCCCCATGACCTCCGGCTACTACACCGCCCTGGAACGCACGCTCTTCCTGGGCCAGCCGGACGAGCGGTCCCTGGAACTGTGGAACATCAACGTGGAGGTGCACAAGCGCGGCCTGGAACTCATCAAGCCCGGCGCCGTCTGCAAGGACATCGCCGCCGAGCTCAACGAGATCTACATCAGCCATGGCCTGCTGGCCAACCGCACCTTCGGCTACGGCCACTCCTTCGGCGTCCTCAGCCACTACTACGGCCGCGAAGCCGGCCTGGAACTGCGTGAGGACATCGACACCGTGCTGGAACCGGGCATGGTGGTGTCCATGGAGCCCATGATCACCGTGGCGGACGGCCTGCCCGGCGCAGGCGGCTACCGCGAACACGACATCCTGGTCATCGGCGAGGACAACACGGTCGAGAACATCACCAAGTTCCCGTTCGGCCCGGAACACAACATCATCCAGGGCTAACCATCAGCACCGGGAAGCGGCGCCACGGTCACGTGGCGCCGCTTCCGCCGTCCCCGCCAAATACCCGCGCATGAGGAAAGATGGTGTCCACCATGACTCCTGCAACAACCTCCCACAGCAACGGCAGCGGCACCGGCACCAACGGCGGGACGGACGCCAAAGGCGCCTCCGTCGTCGTCAATGCCATCGCCGTCCTGCGCACCTTCACGGCCGACGAACCGCTGCTGGGCGTCACTGAAATCGCCAACCGCGTGGGCATGCACAAGAGCAGCGTCTCCCGGATCCTGGCCACCTTCGAGCAGGAAAACCTGGTGGAACGTGACCCGGAAACCAAGCGGTTCCGGCTGGGACTCGGGCTTATCGCCGTCGCCGGACCGCTGCTGGCCGAGATGGAGGAACGGCGCGTGGCGTACCCGGTCCTGCGGCAATTGACCGAGCAGACCGGGGAGACCAGTGCGCTCATGCTGTGGAATGGGGACGAGGCCATCTGCGTGGAGCAGATCGCCAGCCACCACCAGATCAAGCACACCACGCCCCTTGGCGCGCGCTACCGGGACGCGATGAGCGCTTCCGTGCAGGTGTTTCTCTCCACCCTGCCGGCGGAGCGGGTGCGGGAGCTGCTGCGCAGCGGAACCATCACCTTCCCGGGAATGGACGACGCCGGACTGGCGGCCTATGAGGCAAGGCTCCAGGATGTGGCGCAACGGGGATGGGCGGGAAACTACGGCGAATCGTCAATGGACGAGGTGGGCGTGGCCGCCCCCGTCCGGGACCACCGCGGCGACGTGGTGGGTGCCGTCCTGATCCCGGCACCGCGCTTCCGGGTATCGAAGGAACAGTTCGGGAGCCTGGGCGAGGCCTGTGTGGCCGCCGCCGCCAAGGTCACCACCCGCCTGGGCGGCCGCCCGGCAACCTGACCCGATGATCCCGTGCCGTGCTGCTCTGTACAACGACTGCCGGCTCAGGGAAGACTGACGCCATGCGCAAACTGGCCTTCGCCATGAACGTGAGCCTGGACGGCTACATTGCCGCGCCCGGCGACGACCTCGGGTGGAGCGTACCGAGCGACGAGCTGTTCCAGTGGTGGTCCGACCGAGTGGGGGCGACGGGCCTGGCGTTGTACGGGCGCAAATTGTGGGAGACGATGAGCTCCGATTGGCCCACGGCCGACCAGCAGCCTGGCGTCACACCGGCGCACGTCGAGTTCGCCCACCGCTGGCGGGACATGCCGAAGGTGGTGTTCTCGTCCACCACCCGCACAGTCGACTGGAACACCCGGCTGGTCACCGGCGACGCGGTCGCTGAAATCACCAGGCTCAAAGCGGAAGAAGGCGGCCCCATGGACATCGGCGGTGCCACCCTCGCCGCGGCAGCCATGAGGGCCGGGCTGATCGACGAGTACGTGACCGTCACCCATCCGGTCCTGGTGGGCAGCGGCACGCCATTCTTCGCGGCCCTGGATCACTGGGTGAAGCTGAGCCTGGTGGAGACCCGGACGTTTCCCGACGGCGTGGTCCTGACCAGGTACCAGACCAGGCGCTGAGCGCCCTGCCGCCAGTTACGGCAGCCCGGCCATCCGCGCCGCCAGGTGCAGCGCCGCCAGCCGGCCCGTTCCGCGCGGGTCGCCGCCGCACAGCTCGAAGATCCGCTGCAGCCTGTGATGCATCGACTGCCGCTCCAGGTGCAGTTCCCGCGCGGACTGCGCCGTGTTGCAGCCTGAGTCCAACCAGACCTGCAGGGTCTCCAGCAGCTGGGACTGCCGCTGCGCATCATGCTCCAACACTGCGCGCAGGTGCCGGTTGACGAACGCCTCGCGCGCCGAGCCGTCGAGGCAGGTCAGGGAGAGGCTCTCCACGGCGGCGTCGTCGGCGTCCACCACCACCAGGCCGCGGGCCGGAAACCGCCTGCGCGTCGAGGCGTTCCGGCGCCGGATCTGGCGCACCTCCAAGGTTCGGCGGGCTTCGGCCAGGGACCACGCAGCGTCAGCCACCCCGCCGGCTACCGGACCGACGGCGATCACCGCATCATGGTCCCCTTCCAGCCCGCGGAGCGCTTCCAGGAGCTGCCGCCGTTCGCCGGCAGTGTCCGTGCAGGGCAGGCCGATCATGACCACCAGTTCGGCGTCGTCCAGGTACGCAGCGCACGGGATGCGCTGCGAGCTCAGGAAGGTTTCGACGGCGCCGCGCAGCTCCTGCGGTGATGCCGCGTGGATAGCCGCCACCACGGCGGGGGAGTCAATGGGGAAGCCGGCGGCCGGCGCGAGCTGCTCCAGCCGCCACTCGGGGGCAGAGTGGAGCACGGCCCGCATCAGTTCGGCGCCGGCCAGGGCATGCAGCCCGGGAGGGGTATGCTGCAGCAGTGCCAGGCCCAGGATGTCCACGGCGCGTTCCCCTGCCACCTGCGCCAGGGCCAGGTCCGCAGCATCCGGCACCCGCACCTCCAGCCGGCCCATGAGGACCCCGCGCACAGGGATGTCCACGCTGACCACTGTTTCGCCGGCCACCCCGGAAAACGCGTCCTGCCGGCCTGCCCGCGCGTCGCCGTCGTCCTCCCAATCCTCCGGGGCCGCGCTGCCCATGGTGACTCCCCACGGGGAGGTGAGCGTCACGGCGGAACCGGTGATACCTGCCAGCACGCCCAGGATCTTGTCGAGCGAGGCACCGTGGGCCAGTTCGGCAGCCATGGCGCGCGTGGCGGCGTCGGCCTGCTGCAGGTGCCCCACGGACTCGCTGACCAGCATGGAATTGATGGCCTGCATGACGCCCACAAACGGCACCACCTTGCGCAGCTCCACCACCGGAAGGCCGAATTCCTCGGCCTTGGCAAGCATGTCCGCCGGGATTTCCGGCAGGGCGCCGCCGGTCTCGATGGCGAGCGCTGCAATGCCGCGCTGGGCCAGTTCGCGCACGTAGTCTTCACGTTTGGCCGGCGTGGCAGTGGCCAGGGTAATCCCGCCGCAGAGCAGCAGTTCGCCGCCGCGGAGCAGGGGAGCGATGTCCAGCACCTCGCTGGAGTGGACCCAGCGGACCGGCTGCGCATCGGCCGCCGCACCCCGCGGATGGACCAGGGGGTTGGCGGCGGCAAGGGCGGGGTGGGCGAGTATTTCGCCAAGAAACACTGACACGACGTTCCGTAACGTAGTAGGAGAATCTGTTCGACACATCGTATCTTGTTCCTTGTGATGGGGGCCACATAGCCTTTTGGTACTTATCCACCTCACGGAGGCCCCCATGCAAGAAAAGCTTTCACCAGCCACGCACGGCCAACCCGGCCAGGGCACGCAGGACCACAACGTCGTGGACCACGAAGCCTGGCTGCAGCCCATCCCTGAATCAGCACGAACACGCAAGGTATCCGGACAGTTCTGGATCTGGGCGGGCGCCAACCTGGCACCCATCAACTGGGTGCTGGGGGCACTCGGCATCCAGTTGGGACTCGGACTGGCGGACACCGTCACCGTCCTGGTCCTCGGCAACCTGATCGGCATGCTGCTCTTTGGCTGCTTCGTGCTCCTGGGCCAGAAGACCGGCGCCACCGGCATGGTCCTGGCCCGCGCGGCATTCGGCCGTCGCGGCAACTACCTGCCCGCCGCCATCCAGGCCCTGCTGGTCATCGGCTGGTGTGCGGTCAACACCTGGATCATCCTGGACCTGGTCATGGCGCTCTTCGGAACCCTCGGCTGGGTTGACTCAGACGCCCCCAACTACGGCTGGAAGATCGGCGTCGCCACCTTCATCATGGCCCTGCAGGTTGCCATCGCCTGGTTCGGCTACAAGGCCATCGCCGCCTTCGAAAAATGGACCGTACCGCCCACCATCCTCATCCTGGCCGTCATGTCCGCCGTGGCCTGGTTCGGCATGGACATCGACTGGGGCTACGCCGGACCCGCCGGCGCCATCCTCGAAGGCTCGGAGCGGATCGCCGCCATGAGCGCCGTCATGACCGCCATCGGCATCGGCTGGGGCATCACCTGGTTCACCTACGCCGCGGACTACTCCCGCTTCGTCAGCACCAGCGTCCCCAAGAAGAAGGTCTACCTGGCCTCCGTGCTGGGCCAGTTCATCCCCGTCGTGTGGCTCGGTGTCCTCGGCGCCAGCCTGGCCACCAACAGCGGCGAAATCGACCCCGGCAAGCTGATCGTCCTGAACTTCGGCGCCATGGCCCTGCCGGTGCTGCTCATGGTGCTCCACGGCCCCATCGCCACCAACATCCTGAACATCTACACCTTCTCCGTGGCAACCCAAGCCCTGGACATCTCCATCAGCCGCCGCAAGCTCAACCTGTTCGTCGGCGTTTTCTCGCTCGCCGCCGTCGTCTTCTTCATCTTCCAGGAGGACTTCGCCGCAGTGCTCGACGCCTGGCTGATCGGCCTGGTGGCCTGGGTGGCTGCCTGGGGCGGAATCATGCTGGTGCACTACTTCTGGCTGGACAAGCGCTGGCCCGGTGAGCCGGAGCGCCTGTTCGACGGCGTGGGCACCAAGCGGCTGCCCGGCGTCAACTGGGCCGGCATCATTGCCCTCCTGGCCGGCATCTTCGCCACCTGGCTGTTCATGTACGGACTGATCCCCATCATGCAGGGCCCCATCGCCGTGGCCCTGGGCGGCTGGGACCTGTCCTGGCTGGCCGGCGGACTGACCAGCGCCGGGGTGTACGCCATCCTCGGCCCGCGGCAGCACATCCGCTACCTGGCCCTGGAGCCCCGCGCCTCACAGAAGGCGGATACCGCTCCCGGAACAGACGGCACGGCGGCGGACAGCACGCCCGCCCTCCCCGCCCTCTAAGCAACCCCACCCTCTTCCCTCAACACCTGGCGGGCGCACTGCGCCCGCCGAAAGGATGTCCCGTGAACCAGCACGCCATCGCGGACGCACAGCACCCCATCACCTGGCCGGACGGCGTGAAGGCCGCCGCGTCCTTCACCTTCGATGTGGACGCCGAGTCCTGCACCATCGCCCACGATCCCACCAGCACCCGGCGGATGTCGCTGATGAGCCACCAGTCCTACGGTCCGAAGGTCGCGGTGCCGCGGCTCCTGGCGATCCTGGCCCGCCAGGGCATTCAGGCCACCTTCTTCATCCCGGGCTTCACCGCAGAGTCCTACCCGGACGTGGTGCGGCGGATCGTGGACGGCGGGCACGAGGTGGCGCACCACGGCTACCTGCACGAGCCCATGCAGGGCATCGATGCCGCCACCGAGGCAAGCTACATTGACCGCGGCCTGGAAGCACTGGCCAAGGTGGCGGGAGTCCGGCCGGTAGGTTACCGGGCGCCCTGGTGGGAACTGAACTGGCACTCCCCGGGGCTGCTGGCGGACCGCGGCTTCCTCTACGATTCCAGCCTGCTCGACGGCGACGCCCCCTACCGCTTCGCCGTCGCCGCGGACGATCCCCGGGACATCGTGGAGATTCCGGTGGACTGGACCCTTGACGACTGGGAGCAGTACGCGTTCTACCCCGGCGTGACGGGCAGCGGCGTCATCGAAAGTCCGGCCAAGGTCCTGGACATGTGGACCCTGGAAGCCGAGGCGCACCACTCCCAGGGCAGCTGCTTCGTGCTGACCAACCACCCGTTCATCTCCGGCCGGCCATCCAAGGCGGTGGCGCTGGAACAGCTGATCGAGCGGGTGAAGGCCATGGACGGCATGTGGGTGACCACCATGGAACAGATTGCGCTTCACACCAAGGCCACGGTCACCGAGGTCCACACCCACGCGCGGATTGACGTGCCGGTATTCCCGGGCGCGGGTGCGAAGTTCACGCCGGCCGTTGTGCGGCAGGGGGTACCGGCCTAGGACCCGTTGCGCCCCACCCTGGATAGCCAGGCCGGTTCTGCGCGGGCCTGGCTATTCGGCTGCCGCCATTAGGGACTGCATCTGTACAGCGGCGTCACTGCCCGGGGCGGGCGTGTACACCACGATGTGCAGGTCTGGCCGGTCAGAGGGGGAGACCTGGTGGTGTTCCAGCTGGAGGACCCCCACCGCCGGGTGGTGGAAGAGCCGCTCGCGGGATTCGAAGCCCAGGATGTCGTAGAGGTCCCAGCCCTGCCGGAACTCCGGGCTGGCTTCCTTGAGCCGTTCCACCTGGTACTGGATGTCCGGGTCGCCGAGCCGCTGACCGGTTTCGGCCCGGAACTCGGCAAGGAACCGCTTGCTGGTGGTGTCCCAGTCCGGGAGCAGGTCCCGGACATAGGGGTCCGTGAACACCAGCCACAGCAGATTCCGGTCCGCCGACGGCACCGTGGCGATGTTCGGGTACAGCGCAGCGTAGGCCTTGTTCCAGCCGGCCACGCCCCAGTCCGGGAACAGGGCAAAGGACGGATTGGGATCCAGCGCATCCATCAGCCGCTGGATATGCGGCGGGGCGGTGTCTGCCGCGGGGCCGGCAGGGGCGGCGGATGCGTAGCCGCCCAGGGACAGGACATAGCCAAGGCCGGTGGGGGAAAGATGCAGTGCGCGGCTGATGGCCTCCAGGACCTGGCGTGACGGGCTGATGTCCCTGCCTTGTTCCAGCCAGGTGTACCAGGTGACGCTGACGCCGGACAGGAAGGCCACCTCTTCGCGGCGGAGCCCGCGCTCGCGGCTGCGGCCGATCGGCGGCAGGCCGTAATCGGCCCGCAGCGCCTGGTCCCGGCGGGCCCGCAGGAAGAGGCCAAGTTCTTTGCGCCGCCCGGGATCACTCACCCGTAAATACTATTACTCTGGTACTCCTGCTACTAGTAGCAGCGCCGTCTTCCGGGACCGGGAGCGACAGGACAGGATGGTACGCATGCCTGCACTCCGCTCTAAAACAGTCACCCATGGCCGCAACATGGCCGGCGCCCGCGCACTGCTGCGCGCCTCCGGCGTCGCCAACTCTGACATCGGCAAGCCGATCATCGCCGTGGCCAACAGCTTCACCGAATTCGTTCCCGGCCACACGCACCTCGCCCCCGTGGGCCGGATCGTCTCCGACGCGATCCTCGCCGCCGGCGCCGTGCCGCGCGAGTTCAACACCATCGCCGTGGACGACGGCATTGCGATGGGGCACAGCGGCATGCTCTATTCGCTGCCGTCCCGCGACCTGATCGCCGACTCCGTTGAATACATGGTCAACGCCCACTGCGCCGACGCCCTGGTCTGCATCTCCAACTGCGACAAGATCACCCCCGGCATGCTCATGGCCGCGCTGCGCCTGAACATCCCCGTGGTCTTCGTTTCCGGCGGCCCCATGGAGGCCGGCCGCGTGACCCTGACCGACGGCTCCGTGCGCTCCCTGGACCTGGTGAACGCGATTGCCGACGCGGTGGACGAGTCCATCTCCGATGCTGACATCAACCTCATCGAAGAAAACGCCTGCCCCACCTGCGGCTCCTGCTCCGGCATGTTCACCGCCAACTCCATGAACTGCCTTGCCGAGGCCATCGGCCTGGCCCTGCCCGGCAACGGCTCCGTGCTGGCCACCCACACCGCGCGGAAGGCGCTGTACGAGAAAGCCGGCCGCACCGTCGTCGAGCTGGTGAAGCGCTACTACGACGGCGACGACGAGTCGGTCCTGCCGCGCTCCATCGCCACCGCGAAGGCCTTCGACAACGCCATGGCCCTGGACATTTCCATGGGCGGCTCCACCAACACTATCCTGCACCTGCTCGCCGCGGCCCAGGAAGCCGGCGTGGACTACGGCCTGGCCGAGATGGACGCCAAATCCCGCCAGGTGCCCTGCCTGGCCAAGGTTGCCCCGAACGTTGCCGGGAACAAGACCTATTACATGGAAGATGTGCACCGTGCCGGCGGCATCCCGGCACTGCTGGGCGAGCTGAACCGCGGCGGCCTCCTGCACAAGGACGTCCACTCCGTGCACTCCGCCGACCTGGACGGCTGGCTGGACGACTGGGACATCCGCGGCGGCAAGGCCACGGAAGAAGCGAAGGCCCTGTGGCATGCCGCTCCCGGCGGCGTCCGCTCCTCCACCGCGTTCTCCCAGTCGAATGAATGGACCTCCCTGGACACCGACGCTGCCGAAGGCTGCATCCGCTCCGTGGAGCACGCCTACTCCAAGGACGGCGGCCTGGCCGTGCTCCGCGGCAACGTGGCCATCGACGGCGCCGTGGTGAAGACCGCGGGCGTGGACGAGTCCATCTGGACCTTCTCCGGACCGACCGTGGTGTGCGAGTCCCAGGACGAAGCCGTGGAAAAGATCCTGAACAAGACCATCAAGGAAGGCGACGTAGTGGTCATCCGCTACGAAGGCCCGCGCGGCGGTCCCGGCATGCAGGAAATGCTCTACCCCACGTCGTTCCTCAAGGGCCGCGGCCTGGGCAAGAAGTGCGCCCTCATCACCGATGGCCGTTTCTCCGGCGGAACCTCCGGCCTGTCCATCGGACATATCTCCCCGGAGGCTGCTTCAGGCGGTGCCATCGCCCTGGTGGAGGATGGCGACATCATCAGCATCGACATCTCCCAGCGCTCCCTGCAGCTGGAGGTCTCCGACGAGATCCTGGCCGAACGCCGCGAAAAGCTGGAGGTCAACGGCGGATACAAGCCCAAGGACCGGGACCGCCAGGTGTCCGCCGCGCTGCGCGCCTACGCTGCCATGGCCCTGTCCGCGGACAAGGGCGCCGTCCGCGACGTGTCCCTGCTGGAGCGGTAACACTGGAGCGGTAGCACGGCTGCCGGCGGGGGAGGGGACAGGTCTTTTAGCCCTGCCCCGCCTGGGCATGCCGCGCCACACTTGAAGGGTCACCGTCAGGCCCAAAGGAGGGTGTGGTGCGCAGGCTCAGCAAAGCTTTCCCCGGACTGTTAATGGCCGCCGTGGTCCTGTTCACACCAGTCCTGGCCGGGTGCTCCCCGCAGGACGGAAGTCCGCAGCCCTCGCCCACGTCGTCCCGCCCTGCCAGTCCCTCCGCAACGGAAGCCGGGACGTCAGGCGCGCCCACGCCGTCGGACGTTCCTTCCGCCGCCGGCAATCCTCCCGTCAGCACCGCCGCGGCGGAGTGGACCACCTCTACGACGGCGGACGGCACCATGGCGTTCGACCTCCCTGCCGCCTGGCGCGTCAAGGACCCTGCGGGGGAACTGGCCGAGGGCGGCGGGGCCTTCGCCGAGGTGCGGAACCAGGCCGGCAAGGTGATGGCGACACTGCGGACCAACATGGCCACCGGATCCACATGCACCGAGCGGTACCCCTACGAAATCCTGGACACAGCGGATATCCCGGTACTGGCCCAGGGCGGGGTGGTGCCGCAGTTCGTTTTCGAGACCCGCGGAAACGCCGCCACGCCGGGTAATTACCGCACCCCGGCTGCCGGCTACGGGATTACGTCCGGCCCCGCGGCAAGCGGCCCTGACGCCTGCCCCATCTTCCAATTTTTCCGATGGCCGCCGAATGCTGCCATGTTCGGCGCATCCTACAACCCGGAGAACAACGCAACGCCCGGTGACCCGTCGCTGCCCTATCTGGAACTGGCGAGGAAATACCGGGGCACGGCCGAGTACGCGGACATCAAGAGGATGATCACCTCGCTGCGGCCGGCCAACAGGTGGCCGCGGACAGGGACCCGAAGGTGTCCCATGTCAACGGGCCAAAGGTCCGGTTCCACGCTCCTGCGGTGACGGTACCCTGTTGACATGGTGCAGGAATTTTCCGATTACCGTGCGGAAGGCATCCTGCTTGCTGGGGCAGGTCGAGCCATCCTGCTGCAGCTTGCCCATCCGGCCATCGGCAGGGGCGTGGCGGAACACAGCACGTTCATCGAACGCCCCGTCAACAGGCTCAAGGGCACCCTCACCTACGTCTACGCCGTTGTTTATGGCAACGACGCGCAGGTGAACGAGGTCCGCCGCAGGGTCAACCGGGCCCACGTGCCGGTGCAGCGTCCGGCAGATAAAGCCTCCGCCGGATACAGCGCCTACGATCCGGAACTGCAGCTCTGGGTGGTGGCCACGCTCTACGACACCGCACTCACCATCATTGAAAAGATCTACGGCCCGCTGGACGACGCCGCTGCCGACGCGATGTACCGGGACTACGCGCGGATCGGCACCGCCCTGCAGCTTCCGCCTGGCATGTGGCCGAAGGACCGGACCGAGTTCGGCCGCTACTGGGCGGAGCACATATCCACCCTCCGGGCCGAGTACCCCGGTGTGCGTGTTGGCCGCGGCCTGCTGTTTCCCAAGCACACCGCCCTTTGGTACCGCGCCATCATCCCCCCGGCCAGGTTCCTCACTGCCGGGCTCCTTCCGGAACAGTTGCGGAAGGACTTCGGACTGGCCTGGAGTGACCGGCACGAGCGCCGCTTCCACCGGACGTTCCGCATCCTGGCCGCGGCCTACCCAAAGCTGCCGCAGGGCATCAGGTACTGGTTCAAGGATTACTGCCTGCGCGAACTGGACAAGGACCTGAAAAGGAACCCCCAGTCAGGCAAGTCTGCTGTCAGTCATCAAAATGCGTAAGGACTTTCGGATCATCAGCCACCGAAGCGACTACGGCGGCTGCCACATCACGGAGCTTGACGTTGCGTGAGCTGGAGGCGATGCGCAGAATCTTGATGGCCGACTCCTGGCTGCACCGGTTTTGGGCCATGATCGCCCCGACGGCGACGTCGATGGTGGTCCTTGATTCCATTGCCGCGATAAGGTTCTCGCGGTCATCGACCAACTGGGCGATCCGGACAGCCAGGCGCAGGGATTTGGACGCTTCCAGCGCATACGCTTCCGCTTTTTCGATGGCTTCCCCGCTGAAGGCATGGGTCTTCGCGGAGTAGACGTTAAGTGCGGCGTTCGCTTCGCCCTCGAGCGGGAGCGGGACGGCCAGGATGGAGCCTATGCCTTCCGCCCAGGCAGCCGCAGTGTAGTGCGGCCACCGTCTGTCTTCGCGCACGTCAGGAACATGGATGGTTGCCAGTTTCCGAAGCGCCGTCAGGCAGGGCCCTTCGCCCTTCCCGTACTGCAGCTCGTCCAGGGCCGGAACACGGGAATTACTCGTCGCAACAGTGCTGGGCTTCTTTCGACGCATCAGCGTCACTCCGCACATCACCTCGTGGTCAACCGAGAGGGTGGCGGCTGAAACAGTTGCGAGCTCGCTGAGCAGCGCCCCGACGTCGACTGACTCCAGCAGGAGGTCCTGCAGGTGTTCCGTGACTGTTTCATCATGCTGGATCATGCGGTCTCTGGCCACGCTGTCCTGCTCTTTCCAACGCCTCAATAAGCCTCAAAGAGGCATGATGTGAAACGGCCGCCGTTGCTTAACTTCTCCAAGCCTACAACCCCCCGTCGATACAAAACCGTGGCAACGTGGGTGAAAACCAGAAGACAGGGAACAGGACACGGACGACGGGGGGAGGCCCAGTTGTCCGCTGCGGCGAGGGCGCGTAAGGGGGGTCTGCCAAGACCCGTTTCAGCAGGGCCCTCGCTAGGGTGCCGGGAGCACGGTTTGATGGAGGACATGCCACCCGAAACAACAGTCATCAATTCCAGCGAGCCGCAGGAAGCAGGCGCCCGCGGGCACCACCCGGCCCACTGGGGCGGAGTCTTCGCGATGTCGCTGTGCGTCTTCGCGCTGATCGCCTCCGAATTCATGCCCGTCAGCCTGCTCACGCCCATGGCCGCCGAACTGCAGGTTTCAGAAGGCATGGTGGGGCAGGGGATCGCGATTTCCGGTGTCTTCGCCGTCCTGACCAGCCTCTCGGTTTCCACGCTGGCCGGCAGCATGAACCGCAAAACACTCCTGCTGGGCCTGACGGGGCTGATGGCGGTCTCCGGGGCGCTGGTGGCCATGGCGCCCGGCTATCTGCTGTTCATGGTGGGCCGCGCCCTCATCGGCGTGGTCATTGGCGGCTTCTGGTCCATGTCTGCAGCCACGGCCATGCGGCTGGTGCCGGCGCACCAGGTGCCGCGGGCCCTGGCGATCTTCAATGGCGGCAACGCCCTGGCCACGGTCCTGGCCGCACCCCTGGGAAGTTACCTTGGCTCCGTCATCGGCTGGCGCGGCGCGTTCTTTTGCCTGGTGCCCATAGCGGTGCTTGCCTTGGCCTGGCAGTGGATCAGCCTGCCGTCGATGAAGGTCCAGAAGCGGGCTTCCGGCAGCGTGCTCGGGATTTTCGCCGGGCTCAAGAGCCGGCCGGTCGCCTGGGGAATGGCTGCCTGCGGGTTCTTCTTCATGGGCCAGTTCGTCCTGTTCACCTACATCCGCCCGTTCCTGGAGACCGTGACGCGCGTGGACGTTGCCGCGGTGTCGCTGGTCCTGCTGGTGATTGGCGTGGCGGGCTTCGCCGGAACGCTGCTCATTGGCCGGTTCCTGGGCAAGGGCCTGTACCGGACGCTGGCCATCATTCCGGTGCTGATGGCGGCCATTGCTGCAGCGCTCGTTCCCGCCGGCGGCTGGATCGGCGCCGTGGTGGTCTTGCTGGGCCTCTGGGGCCTGATGTCCACGGCCGCGCCCGTCGGCTGGTGGAGCTGGCTGGCGGAGGCGATGCCGGATGACGCCGAAGCCGGCGGCGGCCTGATGGTCGCGGTGGTCCAGACTTCCATCGCCATCGGATCCACGCTCGGGGGCGTGCTGTTCGACTCTGCGGGCTACCAGGCCACATTCCTGGCCGCCGCGGCCATTCTTTCCATCGCCGCCGTCCTGTCATTCCTGACATCCCGGTCCACGGCCCGCCAGACCACATAACCCATCCCTGAGGAGGAGAACATGAAGTATACCAAGAGCGGCGGCCAGACAGGAGCCGGCCCCAAGGAATGGTTCACCGGAACCGTGCAGATTGACGGCATCCGGAACCCTGATGAGCAGTCGGCCATCGGCTGCGCGCACGTCCGGTTTGCCCCCGGCGCCCGGACCGCCTGGCACCGCCACCCCAAGGGCCAGACCCTCTACGTCACGGACGGGATCGGGCTGGTGGCACGGCGCGGCGGGGAGGTCCAGGAGATCCGACCCGGCGACGTGGTCTACATCGAGCCCGGTGAGGAGCACTGGCACGGGGCCACTCCCGAGCGGTTCATGGCGCATGTCGCCATGCACGAGGCCGACGAAAACGGCGAGGTGGTCACCTGGCTCGACCACGTGACCGATGAGGAGTACGGCGCCTAGTAGGGCCACTGCGCAAAGGGGAGCGGACGACGGCGGGAGGTTCCGCCGTCGTCCGCTCCCCTTTTCCGGGAGTCAGGTCAGTCGTCGTAGGTGTTGGCGATGTAGACATCGCACGGGGCGTTGTGCGCCACGCTGTTGGCGACGCTGCCCAGGAGCCTGCCGATGCCGCGCATCCGCCGGTTTCCCACCACGATCAGCCGGGCATCCAGGCGGACCGCTTCCTTGATGAGCGAATCGGCCGGCTTGCCACGGGCAGCGAAGTGGGTGATTTCCACTCCCGGATGCGATGCGCCCAGGGACTTTGCCACCATCTCCGAGCTGTCCGCGTTGGAGATCCGCACCTTGTCCGAGCCCACCCCGAAGGTTTCAGCGTTCTCGACGTCAAAGGCGGTCACCACATGAAGGGACGCCCCCAGCGAGTCAGCCAGGCCCAGCGCCACTTCCGCGGCCTTCCGTGCAGACGGGCTGGCGTCCACACCTACAACGATTACTCCGCTCATATCCTGCTCCTTTATCCAGTCCTGGCATCAACGTTCAGCTGCCAGTCTAGGGAGTACCCTCCGGAAGTCCCCGAATCACACGGCTGCCGCCGCAACCGTGGCCGCCTGCCGGTTGAACCGGTTCTCCGGCCGCGGCAGGCCGTAGTGCTCCCGCAGGGTCCGGCCACTGTAGTCGGTGCGGAACAGGCCGCGCCCCTGCAGGATGGGCACCACCTGGTCCACAAACGTTTCCAGCCCGGACGGGAGCACCGGCGGCATGATGTTGAAGCCGTCCGCCGCGCCGCCGTCGAACCATTCCTGGATGGCGTCCGCCACCTGCACGGGGGTCCCGGTAAAGGTGCGGTGCCCGCGGCCGCCTCCAAGACGGCCGATCAGCTGCCGCACGGTGAGCTGCTCCCGGCGGGCCAGCTGCACGATCAGCGTGTAGCGGCTCTTGGCGCCCTCGATTTCGTCCTCGCTGGGCAGGTTGTCCGGCAGTTGGCGGTCCAGCGGCAGGTCCTCCGGGTCCACGCGCAGCGTCTTGGCCAGTTGGATCCGGGCGTACTCGGGCTTGATCAGGCGGTCCAGTTTCCGTTCCAGCTCCAGGGCTTCCGCCTCGGTGGCACCAATGACGGGCACAATGCCGGGCAGGATCTTGATGGTCTCCGGGTCACGGCCGGCAGCGGCGGTACGGGCCTTGAGGTCCCGGTAGAACTCCTGGGCGTCGGCGAGGGTTTGGTGGGCGGTGAAGACGGCGTCGGCATAGCGGGCGGCGAGGTCCTTGCCGTCTTCGGATGAACCCGCCTGGACGATCAGCGGGTGCCCCTGCGGGGAGCGGGGGACATTGAGCGGGCCGCGGACCTTGAAGTGCCTGCCCTCGTGGTCGATGGTCCGGATCTTGCCGTCATCGCCCCACACGCCCTCGGCCTTGTCCGCCAGCACGGCGTCGTCCTGCCAGCTGTCCCACAGCTTCTGTGCCACTTCGATGAACTCGGCCGCACGCTCGTACCGGGCGGCGTGGGCAGGCTGGTCATCCACGCCAAAGTTGCGGGCGGCGTCCGGGCCGGCGGTAGTCACCACGTTCCAGCCGGCACGGCCGCCGCTGGCCCAGTCCACCGAGGCGAAGCGGCGGGCCAGGTTGAACGGTTCGTTGTAGGTGGTGGACGCGGTGGCGATCAGGCCGATCCGTTCGGTGGCCCCGGCAATGGCGGTGAGCAGCACGGTGGGTTCGAGTTTGCCGGCCGGACGGCGGCCCACCTCGCCGAACAGGACCGGGGAGTCGGCGAAGAAGATGGAGTCCAGCTTGCCGCGCTCGGCGGTGCGGGCCAGCTGCTGGTAGTGCCCCACGTTGGTGCCGGCATGCGGGTCGCTCTCCGGCAGCCGCCACGAGGCTTCGTGATGGCCCGTGCTCATGAGGAAGGCGTTCAGGTGCAGCTGGCGCCGGGAAGGGTTCTGGTCAGTCATGGGAAGGCTCCTTGCGGGTAGGGGTGGGTTAATGGCCGACGGCGGCGGGTTCAGCAGGGTGGGTTGGCTCGACTCCTGCTGCAGTAAAGACACCCAGCGCGGCCAGCAGGTCGCGGCGGAGGGCCTCGTGCCCGGAAGCATCGGCGGACGAGCGGATTTCCGGTGAGACCGGGCGGACAGTGGCGATGCGGCCGTGGTCCAGGACCACGATCCGGTCAGCGAGGGCGATGGCCTCGTCCACGTCGTGGGTGACCAGCAGGACGGCGGGCCGGTGGGCGGCCACCAGGTCCTGGAGCAGCCCGTGCATTTTGATGCGGGTCAGCGCGTCCAGGGCGCCGAACGGTTCGTCCGCCAGCAGCAGCTGGGGTTCACGGACCAACGACCGGGCCAGCGCCACGCGCTGCTGTTCGCCGCCGGACAGCTGGTGTGGCCACGCTTTTTCGCGTCCGGCGAGCCCCACCTCGGCGAGGGCTTTGCGGGCCCGGGTGCCGGCGTCGTGCTCCCGAATGCCAAGGGTGACGTTGCCCAGCACGCTGTCCCAGGGCAGGAGCCGCGAGTCCTGGAACACCACGGAGACGCGGTCCGGGACTGTGATCACACCGCTGCCGCGGACGTCGTGGTCCAGCCCGGCGAGGGCCCGCAGCAGGGTGCTTTTGCCGCAGCCGCTGGGTCCCAGCAGAGCCACGAACTCACCGGGGGCGATGTCCAGGTCCACGCCGTTCAGGACTCCTTTGCGGCCGAAGCCGCGGACCAGGTTCCGGACGGAAACGGCGGCGGACGTGCCGGCAGGGGTTCCGGCCTGGCGGGTGTCGACGGCGGTCAGCCCGCCAGGGTGCGCTGCCATGAGAGGGCCTTTCGTTCGATGAAGCGGACAATGGCGTCGGAGAGGAGGCCGAGGATGCCGTAGACGGCCAGGCCCAGGACGATGATGTTGGTTTGGCCATAGGTTCGGGCGAGCTCCATCATGTAGCCGATGCCGCTGGTTGCGTTGATCTGCTCCACCACCACCAGGGACACCCAGGCACCGGTGACCGCGAAGCGCAAGCCCAGGAAGAAGCCGGGCAGCGCACCGGGGAGGACAACCTTGCGGATGAACCCGGCCCGGCTGAGCCCCACGGTCTGCCCGAGTTCCACGAAACGCAGGTCTATGCTGCGCAGCCCCGCGTGCGTCTGCAGGTAGACCGGGACGAAGACGCCCAGGGTGATGGTGAGGACCTTCATGGTCTCGTCGATGCCGAACCACAGGATCAGCAGCGGAATCAGGGCCAGCCCGGGGATGGCGCGCTTGATCTGCACCGGACCGTCAATGAGGGCCTCACCCACCCGGCTCAGCCCGGACAGCAGCGCCAGCACGGCGCCCACCAGGATGCCGAAGAACAGTCCCAGGCCCGCGCGCTGGGCGGAAATGGCCAGGTTCTCCTGGAGCCGGCCGTCCGCGATGAGCTCACCGGCGGTGGCCACCACGGTCCACGGCTCGGACAGGATCCTGGGGTCAAGGAGCCCTGTCGCGGAAGAGGCTGTCCACAGCAGCAGCAAAGCGGACGGGCCCACCCAGGCGAGCTGCCGCCGTCGTCCGGGCCCCAGCCTCTTCCCTGCGGGCCGCACGTCTGCCGCCCCGGCCAATGCCGGATCCTGGTGCGGGGCCAGTACAGGACGGTCCAGGACGGCGCTCATGCGGCACCTGCCTTAGCGGTGGAAGTGAAGGCGGTGCCGGCGATGGCTTCAAACCGGGTGTCGTAAAGGTCTTCCGCCTTCAGCTGCGGCTTCTTCTGCTCCCGGGCCAGCAGGTCGATGGTTTCCTGGTGCCTGGCGATTGCCTCGGCCCAGGCCGTCGGCAGGTCGCGATTGCCGGTGGCGTCGATCAGGTACTGGCCGTCCTCGCGGGACAGGCCCTGGTCCTTGACGTAGTAGCCCTCCAGCCATTCGGCGGGGTGGTCCTCGATCCAGCGCTGCGCCTTGCCCCAGACCTTCACGTAGACGGCAAGCGCGGCGGCCTTGGCGGGATCAGCAAGGACTTTGGCGGGGGAGTAGAGCAGGCTGGGATCGTCGCGCAGGCCGTGGCGGAGGGTGGTGGCGCCGTCGGCCCTGTACTTGGCCAGGTAGCGCTTGATCTGGACCCCGCCCAGGGGAGCGGCGTCCACCTGCCTGCTGGCCAGGGCCGTGGCATAGGCGTCGCCGGTGCTGGGCAGCTCCACGAGCTTGACGTCCTCCTGCTTGAGCCCGGCCTTGTCCAGGATGCGCAGGACCAGCGCGCCCTGGGCCTGGCCCGGGCTGTACGCCACCTTCTTGCCGCGCAGGTCTTCAAGCCTGCCGATGCCGGCTCCGGGTGCGACGCCCAGCTCGTAGATGGGATGGTTCACGGCGTCCTGCCGGTAGCCGGCGGCGATGATGCGGACGTCCAGGCCGGTCCAGGTGGCGTGGATGGCCGGAATGTCCGCCACGGATCCCACGTCGAGGGCGTTGGCCCGGAACGCTTCGGTGGTCTGCGGGCCGCCGGAGATGTTCGCGAACTCCACCGTGAAGCCGTCCAGGTCCTTGGCCAGTCCGGATAGTTCCAGCGCCACTTTGATGCTGGGATCGCCAACTTTGATGGTGGTCCCGGCCGGCACGGAGGCAGCCAATGGTTCCAGGGCGGCCTGGCTGATGCGTTGGCTGCCTGCGGTGGCGGTTCCACCGCAGGCGGACAGCAGGCCGGCGGCGGGAACCGCCAGGAGTGCGCCCAGGGCGCGGCGCCGGGTGAACGCAGGGGAGCCGGGACTGGAGTGGGGCTTGGGTGCTGGGAAGGACATGGTGTTCCTTTCGGGGAAAGATTCCGGGTACGACGACGGCACCCGGGTGTGTGCCCGGGTGGGCGTGGGAGGTGGATGGGACCGCCTGCGCGGCGGTGTGCGCGTGCTTCTGGCTGGTGCTTTGGGGGTTCTGCTTACGGCCTGGCCGGTGCCATGGAAACACCTAAACACGGCGGCCACGGCGTTGGCCAGCAACGCGCAATGGACGCTAAATCCTGCGAAATGCCGCTACTTATGGCGCCATCCGGGCGACAAATGCGGACCAATGGCGACAAGTCAGGCAATGCGGAGCCACGAACCGCAACGGGGGTTAATGTGACTGGAATTGGGGTGCGTGGACGGCCGGTGACCGTCAGGCGCGTGCGTGGGCCATCTCCACGATGTTCTCGGTAACGGCCCAGGACGCCAGGAGCTTGAGGGCTTCCTCGGAGGCGCTGCCGGGAGTGGCGGGATAGACGGTCAGGGTATGCCCGGGGTCCTCTTCGAGGCCCAGGACCTGGTAGTTCAGTTCCAGGAGGCCCACTACGGGGTGCTGGAAGAACTTGGTCCCCGCGTAGTGGCGGCGGACATTGTGGGCTGCCCAGAGCGTGCGGAATTCGTCGCTGCGCATGGACAGTTCACCGATGAGTTCGGCGATACCCTTGTCGTGCGGGTTGCGCCCGGCCTCCCGGCGGAGGATGGCCACGTTGGTGTTGGCGGCCCGGTCCCAGTCCGGGTAGAAGTTGTGGGCCCGGGGGTCAAGGAAGATGAAGCGGGAGTGGTTGGCCGGCCGTGCCGGGCTGCGGTACATGTCCGAATACAGGGCGTAGCCCAGCGTGTTGGCGGCCACGATGTCCAGCCGGTTGTTGCCAATGAAGGCAGGCGCTCCGGTGATGGTGTCCAAAAGGTACTGCAGTTCCGGGCGGACCTTCGAGGGAGGGGAACCGCCCGTGCCTGCAGCCCTCTTCCTCGCCGGCGTGTTGGCCGCCCGCGCCAGGTCGTAGAGGTGGTCGTGCTCGGCCCGGTCCAGTTCCAGGGCACCGGCAATGGCGTCCAGCACGCTGTCCGAAACGCCGGAGAGATTGCCGCGTTCCAGGCGGGTGTAGTAGTCCACGCTCACGCCCGCAAGCCGCGCCACTTCCTCGCGCCGCAGACCCGGCACGCGCCGCCGTCCGCCGTACGGTTCAATGCCTGCCTGCTCGGGGGTGATGCGCCCACGGCGGGAGGACAGGAACTGTCGTACCTCGGCTCGGTTATCCATAGGGAACACGTTACGACGGATGGTCCAACCCTAAGGAGGTTCTGCCGGAACCAGTTACAGCAGCACCCTCGCTAACCGGTCCCTGGCCGGGTTTGATGGGAATGTCCGCTTTCAGCCTTTCCCCACTTGGAGGACCCAGCATGCGAGCAACCATCATGCACGCTCCCGGAGACGTGCGCGTCGAGGACCGTGACAAGCCCGCCATCAAGCAGCTCACGGATGCGGTTATCAAGATCGTTGCCGCCTGTGTCTGCGGGTCCGACCTGTGGCCCTACCGCGGCGCCGACAAACTGCCCAAGCCCGTGCCGATGGGACACGAGTACGTGGGGGTGGTCGAAGAAGTCGGGGCTGAGGTGAAGAACGTTCGGCCAGGCCAGTTCGTCGTTGGATCCTTCTTTGCCTCGGACAACACCTGCGAAATCTGCCGCTCCGGCTACCAAAGCGGCTGCATCCACCGGCAGGGCGTGGGCGGCGCGCAGGCTGAGTACCTGCGCGTCCCGCTCGCGGACGGCACCCTGGTGGCAACGCCTGACATGCCCGACGCCGGCATGGTTCCGTCGCTGCTTGCCGCCTCCGACGTGCTGGGTACAGGCTGGTTTGCCGCCAAGGCGGCCGAGGTGGGACCCGGCAAGACCGTGGCGGTAGTGGGCGACGGTGCCGTGGGACTTTTGGGGGTCCTGGCAGCAAAACAGATGGGAGCCGAACGGATCATTGCCATGTCCCGGCACGCCGACCGGCAGGCCCTGGCCCGTGAGTTTGGTGCCACCGAGATCGTGGCGGAGCGCGGCGACGCAGGGGTGAAGAAGATCAAGGAACTCACCAATGGGCTCGGAGCACACTCGGTCATCGAGGCTGTGGGTACCCAGGAATCGATGCTGCAGGCAATCCACGCTGCCCGTGCCGGCGGCCATGTCGGTTTCGTGGGCGTGTCCCACGACGTGGCGCTGCCCGGCCGGGACCTGTTTTACTCGCACGTGCACCTGCACGGCGGCCCGGCTCCGGTCCGGCAGTACCTCCCCGAACTGATCGACCTGATCCTGCGGGGTGAAATCAACCCAGGCAAGGTGTTTGACCTTGAACTCCCGCTGGACCAGGCGGCAGAGGCGTACAAGGCCATGGACGAACGGCGTGCCATCAAGGTGCTCCTCCGCCCCTGACCAACAGTTCCACCGGCGTGGCCCTGGCTGCCGCCAAGGGTAGGACTCCCAAGACCAGGTACAACAGGGCCACGTTTGCCCCACTTTTTCCGGGGTTTGATCCGAACAACCCCGGTAGCATTTCAATAATCCCCAACAGATCACAGGAGAACCATGACTACCGTCAAGGCTTATGCATCCCCGTCCGCCACGGAGGACCTGGTGGCAACCACCATCGAGCGCCGCGAAGTGGGTCCGCACGACGTCATGATCGAGATCAAGTTCGCCGGCATCTGCCACTCGGACATCCACACCGTCCGCGGCGACTGGGGCCCGCAGCAGTACCCGCTGGTTCCCGGCCACGAAATCGCCGGCATCGTCACCGAGGTGGGAACGGCCGTGACCAAGCACGCCGTTGGCGACCGCGTTGGTGTTGGCTGCATGGTCAACTCCTGCAAGGAGTGCGTCAACTGCCAGAAGGGCGAGGAACAGTACTGCCTCAAGGGAAACGTTGGCACCTACGGTGCCGTTGACCGCGATGGAACCATCACCCAGGGCGGCTACTCCACCCACGTCGTGGTGACCGAGGACTTCGTGGTAACCATCCCCGAGGGCATCGAGCTCGACGTCGCCGCACCGCTGCTGTGCGCCGGCATCACCACCTACTCCCCCCTGCGCCACTGGGGCGCCGGGCCCGGCAAGAAGGTCGCCGTCGTCGGCCTCGGCGGGCTGGGCCACATGGCCGTCAAGCTCGCCCACGCCATGGGCGCCGACGTAACGGTCCTGTCCCAGTCGCTGAAGAAGCAGGAAGACGGCCTGAAGCTTGGCGCGGACCACTACTACGCCACCAGCGACGAGAGCACCTTCAGCGACCTCGCCGGCAGCTTCGACCTGATCATCAACACCGTGAGCGCTTCGATCAACATCAGCTCCTACCTGGGCCTGCTGAAGCTCGACGGCGCCCTGGTGAACGTCGGTGCCCCCGCCGAGCCGCTCCCCGTCAATGCCTTCGCACTGATCGGCGGCCGCCGCTCGTTTGCCGGTTCCATGATCGGCGGCATCCGCGAGACCCAGGAAATGCTCAACTTCTGCGCTGAGCACGGCCTGGGCGCCGAGATCGAGGTCATTCCGGCAGAGAAGATCAACGAGGCCTACGAGCGCGTCCTCGCCTCGGACGTCCGGTACCGCTTCGTGATCGACACCGCCACCCTCTAAAGCACCACCCACGCGCGGCGGGCCGGCTCCGAAAGGGGCCGGCCCGCCGTCGTTCGTGGGGGTGCAGCGCCCTTACGGCGCGAGGCTTGTGAGGACCGCCGCAGCAGGGCCTTCCTTGGCATGCCGGTAGTTGATGCCGGCCCACAGGTTCAGCCAGTCCGGCTCTCCTGCGGCTGCGGCCGCGGCGCGCAGGGGAGTGGTCAGGTGATGGATCTCCGGGTACCCGTACGGGGCAAACGCGTCATGGCGGCGCATGAATTCGTTATAGAGGCCGCGGGCATTGCGGCCGGAGAAAGCCCGGGTGACGGCGGTGGTGGTGAAGCGCCCGGCCGGCGACAATGCGGCACGGTGCGCCGCCTTGGTTCCTGCTTCATCGGACAAGAGGAAAGCCGTTCCCGCCTGGACCGCAGCCGCGCCGACGTCGAGCGCAGCCCGCGTATCCTCCCGCGTCCCAATGCCGCCTGCTGCGATGAGCGGCACCTCAAGATCGGCCAGCTCTTCGAGGATGCCATGCAGGGGCACCGTGGGCGGCGGAGCAACGGCGTTGAACGTTCCCCGGTGGCCGCCGGCTTCCGGGCCCTGGACGCACAGGGCATCGGCGCCTGCCGAAAGCGCCCGGAGTGCTTCCCCGCGGTTCGTCACCGTGGCGATCACATAAACACCGCGTTTGTGGAGCGCTTCGACAATCCCGGAACCGGGAACATCGAAGGTGAACGAAACAACCGCCGGTGCGAGCTCCAGCAGGACCTCGAGCTTCTTGTCCCAGTCGTCGTCGTCATGCCGTGGCTCTCCCAGGCCGACACCGAAGCGTTCGGCGTCGGCGGCCAGGGACGCCGCGTACTGCTGCATGGACGCAGAGCTGATGACCGACGGCTGGGGGACGAACAGGTTGACCCCGAAGGGCCGGTCCGTGAGCGACCGGATGGCTTCAATCTCGGAGCGCATGGCGGCAGCGGTTTTGTAGCCTGCCGCCAGGAAACCCAGCCCGCCGGCGGCACTGACGGCCGCGGCGAGTTGCGGGGTGGAGGGTCCGCCTGCCATCGGCGCCTGGATGACCGGGACTGCCAGGGACCCAGGATTGAAGCGGCTGGCCTTGTGCTGGGTATCCATATCCTCCCCGTCCTGCTGCGCGTACCTGACGAATGCTACGCCGTTCCAAGGACAGGAAAGAAGCGGACGACGCCGGGTGGTGTCCGGCGTGGTCCGCTCCCTTTGGTATTGGAGTGCTTAGAGAACCAGTGCCGGCTCTTCGCCGCGCAGGCTCAGCGTGAAGGTGTTGGGGCCACTGCAGGTGACAGCGATCCGGCAGGTGGTGGTGTTGTGGCGGGACGAAAGATCGGTGACGGCGGAATCCAGGGTCTCGTGGAGTGCGGCACGGTCCCAGATCTTCAGGGTCACGGATTCGGCAGTGTTAAACGTCATTGTTCAGTACTTTCCTGTATCAAGCCGGCACTGTGTCCGGTCAATGGCCTGTCCGCGCTCGGAGGGTCGGTGGCCTGTGCTCACCGGTGGGCCTCGTTGCGTCACCAGGATGTCAAGGGCGGATGTTCCCAGCCCTGCCTATCCATAGTGCCCGTGCTTGAACAACCGACTCAACCAAAACACTGAATTATTGCGAGTGATTCTCATCACCTGTGAGCGGCGACACAGTCGTCTACTCACTGAAATGGGTGGGAATCTTCTCTTCACCGGAGATCGAGGTGATGACCGACGCCGCCACGTCCCTGAGTTTGATGTTGCGCGTACTGGAGGCCCGGGTGAGGACGTTGAAGGCTTCGTCCCGGGTGCATCTGTTTTCAGCCATGATGGCGCCGATGGCCATGTCGATGACGGTGCGCGACTGCATGGCTGCGGACATGTCTTCCCGTGCTTCGTTCAGCTGGGTGATCCGCAGGATCAGCCGGATGGAGCCGGCGGCCTGCCGGGCGAACGCCTCCGCTGTGCTGATGTCTTCGGCCGAGAACCCGTTGCTGCAGCCGGAGTAGAGGTTGAGCACGGCCTCGGCATCCCCCGAAAGGTCCAGTGGAACGGCAAGGATCGACGAAACCCCGTGTTCCAGGGCGGCCCGGACGTAGGGCTCCCAGCGCTTTTCGGTGGCCAGATCGGGAACCAGGAGGGTGGTTCGTTTTCGGAGCGCCGTGAGGCAGGGGCCATCGCCGAATCCGTTCTGCAGTTCGTCAAGAACCCTGGCCGCGGCATCGCTGGCCGCTACGGCCTGGGGCTTCCTGCGGCGGATGACGGTCACACCACTGTGGATGGTATTTCCCCGTACGGACAACCGCGAAGCTGCCCGGACGGCCAGTTCCGCGAGGAAGTCACGGACGTCGCGGCTCTCCAGGACCAATCGCTGGAAGGACTGTTCGGAGTCCGAATCGGCCAGGCCACCAGGTTCCTGCAGCGGTCCCGTGTTGTCCGTCATTCGGCATCATCCCATGTCAATTCGGTCATGGCCGTGTTCACGAGTCCCACCTGGGCCGCGGGGAGGTGCAATGCTTCGTTGAGGTAGGCGTCGAGGGACAGCTCGTCCACGTCCCCGCCGATGCCGTAGTAATACGTCCACAACTTCAGGAGTGGAACGCCGGTGTCCTGGAAGCGGCGTGCTGCTCCATGCCGCTGCTCGTCGGCTTCGGCCAACTGGTCCGGACCCCCGGTCCATTCGGCATTCATGCTTCCCCCTTACCCGGACCAGCGCTGAAGCTTCCCCTTGCCACGATTTCCTGCGCAATTTCCTGGATTCGGCGGTTGCCCGACTTGGCGGCGGCCTGGAGGAGCTCCAGTGCGCCATCCCGGCTGCCGCGCGCCTGGAGCATCACCAGCGCAACGGCCGCGTCCACCACCGCGCGTGACTTAAGCGCTGCCCGCAGGTCCGCGGGAAAGACTTCAGGGGCGTGGAGCCGCAGGGCAAGCCGAAGGATGCGGGACATCGACGCGGCCTGGTCCTCCACCAGCCTGACGGTGTCCGGGCCGAAAGCGTGGACGGTATGTGCATAGCAATTCAATGCTGCCTGGGAAAGGGGATCCGTGTGGATGGGGACCGCCAGGGCCGAACGGACGCCCAGCTTTGCAACGGCATAGGTGTACGGGGCCCACCTCTGGTCAAGCTGCAGGTCCTCAATCAATACCGTGTGCTGCTCCCGGAGGGCGGTGAGGCAGGGGCCGGTACCAAAGGAGTATTGCGTCTCATCCAGCCGCCGGCCCTCTTCACTGCTGTAGGCAAAGGTGGACAGCGCACCGTCGCGCTCCACCGTGACCGTGCATTCCACCGGAGCGCCGTCACCCCCCAGCTGCGATGCCGATATGGTGGCCAGGCCCAGGAGGAACTTTGAAAATTCCGGAGTGTTGAGCAGTAAGTCCTGGTACTCGTCCGCTGCGGTGACTGCATCGTTGTGGGCCATAGGGCCTCGATCCCTAGTTGCGCCAGTGACCGTTGCTGCTGGCTGTCGGCCTCCTGCTCTCGATGCGGAAGGCCCGGAATTCAATGTCCGGATGCTGCGTCCGGAAATCTCCTGTCTTCGACACTACGCCTGTGCAGGGGCTTCGTAACAGGGCCTCAAGTCCTTCCCGCGGGAAGCCGGAACCTAGGGGCCGGGTGCGGCGGCACCTGGCTGGCTGCCGCCGTCGTCATTTCCTTCCGCGGCCCGCGGCTCGGATGTGAAGTCATTGGAGTACGGCGCCCGCGGCCGGGGCCGCTCGTCAATGAGTTCGTTTGCAGCCAGTGCCAGCAGGTCGCGCTGGACCGGCGGCAGCGAGAGAAGGCCCTGAAGGTAGGCCTCCACCTCGTACTCGCCTGCGTCCCCGGACATGCCAAAGTACTTCAACCACAGCTCAGGCACGGAAATGTCTGCTGCCCTGATGGCTGCGCGGAGCCGGCGTCTCTGCTCTGGTTCGTGTGGATCAAAACCCATCCGCGCTGCCTAAATCCCGGACGCCGGCGTCCCGGCCAGGATGGATTCGCTGACGTTGAGCAGGGTGGTGCGCTCCTGCCGCGCCTGGTTCATCAGCTGCTGCAGCGCCGCCTGGTGCGTTGTGCCCCGGCGTTCCATCAGGACACCGCAGGCGCGGTTGATGACATCCCTGCTGTGGAGCGACGTTCGCAGTGCCTCCGTCATCTTGTGCGGAGCCTCGGTCCCCTGGATATGCGACAGGAGGGTGGCCGCCGGTGCGGCGAACAGTTGAAGCAGCCGCACGCTCCCCGCGTCATAGGCGGATGGGGTGGCCGCGTACAGCTTGATGGCGCCGAGCGTTTCCTTGCCGGCTATCAATGGAGCGCTGACCACAGACCGGATGGGCAGGTCCCGCACGGAATCCCGCCATAGCGGCCAGCGCGGGTCGTCGTGGAGGTCCTGGACCAGGACGGGAGTCTCTGCTGCCCAGGCCGTCAGGCAGGGGCCTTCACCGTGCCGGTACTGGGCGGCGTCAGCCTGTTCCACCACCCTGTCCGTGTAGCCGCTGCTGGTACGGCGGCCCCTGGAATCCAGCAGGGAGACACCGGCGCCAATGGTGCCGGGGACTGAATCCTTGGCCGCCTGGGCCAGGAGGCTCACCGCGGTGCCCACCTTTTCTTCCGTTAACAACAGTCCCTGGATGCGAGCGATAACGGTGCTGAGCTCGTCAAGGGGGAGATGCTGGGGCATTTCTCCAGCATATGCCAACCCTTTGACGCCTCCATGCGGCCTGCGCGTTGTGACAGTAAGATTGCTCCATGTCGACGTCAGCAGATAACGAGTCCGTGCGCCAGCTGCAGGAAATCCTGGTGGGCGCCGAGGGCATTGTGGATTTCCTGTCCGGGCTCTCGGAGATGGCTGCCGCCGCGGTCTCCGAAGCTGCGGACGATACGATCGAGTGCGCCGTCACCCTCAAGCTCCGTCGTCGGCCCACCACTGCAGCCGGCAGCAGTGCACGTGCCGTGGAACTTGACCACATCGAGCAGATGTTGGGCGATGGGCCTTGCGTCCGTGCCCTCCGGGAAATGACTCCCATCATGATCGATGATGTCGCAAAAGATCCGAGGTGGCCTGAATTCAACGAAAAGCTGGCAGAGCACAACGTGCGCAGCTCCCTTGGCGTGCCGCTCGAAATCACGGGTGATGCCAAGGCGGCCTTGAACTTTTTCGCAACCAAACCACATGTGTTCACAGCGGATGTCTACGACAAGGCAGTGGGTTTCGCTGGGGCGGTGCACAACACCATGCAACTCTCCGTGCGCATCAACACGATAGAAAACCGGGCCGAAGATCTTGAGGCCGCGCTCGAGAGCAGGACTGCCATCAATTTGGCCTGCGGCGTGATCATGGCGCAGAACCGGTGCTCGCAGGAGGAAGCCATGGAAATTCTCACCAAGGTCTCCAGCAACCGCAACCGCAAGCTCCGGGATGTTGCCAGGGAATTGATCGAGCAGCTGTCCGGCGGCAGCGTCCGCACCCACTTCGACTCTTAGCCCGTACGTTTGCGCCAGTCTTGTTCCGGCCCGGTCAGGTCGCCGAGCGGACGACGACGGCGGTGGCGGCCCCTCCGGTTCGGTGGATGTCCCAGCAGTTCCCGCTGCCAATGACGTCGTAGTCCCGGTCTCCTGCGGCCGCGAGAATCATGGCCGTGTTTTCGTCTATGGCCACGGCCCTCTCCATCAGACCCACCGCCACGGCGCCCACCGCCCGGCTCAGCGTCCCGGCCTGCGCCGCGTGGACATCCACAGAAAACGCGGCAAGCCCCAGGCCCTCCCGGATATCCACTGAGTCCAGGCCTTCCGAGCACTCCTGGCCGCACACTTCCACCCCGCAGATCCTGTATCCGCCCACCAGCGCGCGCTGCGCTGCCACCATGGCACCGGCGGAGAACCCCAGGTACGGCGCGCTGTCCACAACCTTTCTCCTGATGGCTGCGGCCAGAGGATGAAGGGCCTCCCAGTAGGCCGGCGTCAAACCTCCGCCCACCACGATTGCATCCACTTCGTCCAAGGCGGCGGCCTCGGCAGGGTTTCCCGTAATAAGCGGCAGGGCGATTATTACGCAATCGATCCTGGCCTGGAGGGGTCCGGCATAGATCGCCACGAGGTTGTCCGCGTTTCCTTCGCGAACGTGCACTGCGACGGCAATGCGTGCCTGCCGGTCCCTGCCAACATGCTCCCGGACGTTGAGCGTGAACCGGTCAAAGACTTCCGGGAATCCCAGCGGATCCGGGCCCGCGCCAGCGAGGAAAATGCTCATGGGGTTCAAGATACCGGCACCGGCAGGGGCGGCGGCGGGGGCGCCGGATGGATGCCGACCAGAACCCATTGACGCACGTCTACGCGAGGGCTAATCTACAACCAAATGGTTGTAGATCAGCTGAGTGAGACCGAACTGGACCGCCTTTTCCAGGCGTTCGCCGATTCCACCCGCCGGGACATCGTCCGCCGGGCCACTGTCGGCGAGTACTCCGTCTCGGGCCTGGCAGCCCTCTACGCCATGAGCTTCGCGGCCGTCCAGAAGCATGTGGCGGTGTTGGAGCGCGCATCCTTGGTCACCAAGGAAAAACGCGGAAGGGAGCAAATCGTGCGGGGCAATCACGAAGGACTCGAAAAAGCCCGGCGGCTGCTCGATGAATATGAACGGATCTGGCGGCAGCGCGCCGCCAGGATGGAAGAGATTCTCGCTGAAGGTTAGGAAGGCTTTGCCATGACAGTCATCAGTACGGATAAGAACCCCGAGGCCCTGAGCCTCACCCTGGTTGCCGAGTTCGACGCCGGCGTGGAACGCGTCTGGCAGCTCTTCGAGGACCCGCGGCAGCTGGAGCGCTGGTGGGGTCCACCCACCTACCCGGCCACCTTCTACAGGCATGACTTCGTTCCGGGCGGCAAGGCCAGCTATTACATGACAGGTCCTGAAGGGGACAAGGCGCACGGCTGGTGGGAGTTCACCAGTATCGAGGCGCCGCGCCAGCTCGAGTTCAACGACGGCTTTGCGGACAACGACGGCAATCCCACCGGGGAATTTGGCATCAGCCACGCCACAGTCACCCTTGAGCCCGCGGGGGAGCGGACCAGAATGACCATCCTGTCCACGTTTGAGTCCGAGGAACAGCTGGAGCAGGTGATGCAGATGGGCATGGAAGAGGGCCTCAAGGAGGCCGTGGGCCAGATCGATGGCATCCTCGCCGAGCACGCCAACGCCTGATTGCCGTCACCAACCTCCGCCCACCTTTGGGCGTTGATAGAGCAAGCCCGCCGCTGAAATACTGGAAGTCAGGCAGCCCGAGGGAAGGCGGTGGCAGCGATGAGCGGCGGGGCAGGGGATTTCCGGAAGCGCCTGGAGAGGGCGGCGGAGCTCCGTTCATACCGCGGCGCGGGCATCAGCGCCGAAGAGGAAGCCGCGTTGGATGCCCTCGACGCCCAGGAGCGGGAAAAGCGCAGGAAAGTCAGCGACGCCGCCCGCGCCGAATACCTGGTCCGGGACGCCATGGCGCACGGCAAGTTCGACAACCTCAAGTACGCGGGCAAGCCGATCCCCGGCCTGGGCGAATCCTACGACCCCGACTGGTGGGTCAAAGGGCTGATCCAGCGGGAGAACATCAGCGGCCTGGGCCCGGCTGCCATCCTGCTCCGCACCGAGGATGCTGAACTCGATGCCAAGCTGGACGCCCAGTACACGGAGCAGCAGGTCCGGGATCTCCTGCAGGACTTCAACCGGCGGGTGGTCGATGCCCGCCGCCAACTGCAGGGCGGCCCGCCGGTGATCACCAAGACCCGTGACGTGGAGGAAGAAGTGGAGCGCTGGCGCGGCCGGCGGGCGGCGCGGGTTGTGGAACTTCCGGCCGAGCCGGAGCAGGGGCGTTCCTGGTGGAAGCGGCTGTGGAAGGGGATGGGCTAGGACAAGGGGTTCCACCGCTCAGACAGTTCACAGCGGGCTGTACATTCACGGGTGACTGTCCGTTTTCCACATACGGGTTTTGGTGCGCGGTAACTGTCACGCCCTGATGGAAGACCTTGGTTATGGAAGCGGTTGTGGGGACGGCGGCGGTACTGGAGGCAGAACCTCAGGCGCTGTTCACTGCTGATCCGCCGCACTCCACGTTCGCTGCTCCGGCTCCCAGGGACGCGCTTCCGGTCCGGCCTGCTGCACCTTCGATTGGTGATGTGCTGGCCCTGCTGCGTTCCGTTCCGCTGGCTGTCGATGGTGCTGGGATGATCGATCAGATGCGCGGGCTGGAGGATCTGAAGTGCCTCGCCGGTGCCCGCCAGGCCGATGCCGCGGTGGCGTTTGATCTGCAGCAGCGGCGGGAGCAGGCCGCCGCAGGGGTCCCGGCCGATGAGCAGGGCGCCGGGGTCGCGGCGCAGATCGCGCTGGCCCGGCGGGAGTCCCCGGCCAGGGGGTCACGGTCGCTGGGCCTGGCCAAAACCGTGACCGGGATGCCGCACACGTTCGCCGCGTTCAGGGCCGGGTTGTTAAATGAGTGGCGGGTGACGCTCGTCGTGAAGGAAACCATCTGCCTCAGCGTCGAGGACCGGGCGGGGGTGGATGAGGAACTCGCGGCCGATACCGGTGCCCTGGACGGCATGGGAGATAAGGCCCTTGTGGCTGCGGTCCGGGCCGGGGCGTACCGGCGGGACCCTGCCTCGGTGGCGAAGCGGGCCGCACGTGCGGTCACGGAACGGAGTGTGAGCCTGCGCCCGGCCCCGGACACCATGACCTACCTGACCGCGCTGCTGCCCGTCGCCCAGGGCGTGGCCGCCTACACCGCCCTCGCCAAGGATGCCGACACGGCACGGTCCGCCGGGGATGACCGGTCGCGGGGGCAGGTCATGGCCGACACCCTCGTCGAACGCGTCACTGGTACCCCGGGCGGGATCAGCGGGGTTCAGATCCAGCTCGTCATGACCGACCGCACGCTCCTGGAGGCCGACGCTGAACCCGCACGGCTCCCCGGCTACGGCACCATCCCCGCAGCAGTCGCCCGGGGCATCGCCCTCGCAGGCTCTGGGGAGAACGAACTGAGCCTCTGGGTCCGCCGCCTCTACGCCGCACCCGGCAATGGGGAGCTGGTGGCGATGGACTCCAAGGCCCTGTTCTTCCCGGCTGGATTGAAACGCTTCCTTCAGGTCCGGGACGATACCTGCCACACCCCGTACTGCGACGCCCCCATCCGCCACCACGACCACGTCATTGCGTGGTACGCCGGCGGACCCACTAGCTCCGGTAATGGCCAGGGGCTCTGCGAAGCCTGCAACCACACCAAGGAAACACCGGGCTGGACCGCAAAACAGACAGTCGGTCCGCGGCACACCGTCGCGACCACCACCCCAACCGGCCACACCTACCACTCCACCGCACCACCACTCCCCGGCGCCACGGTCACGGCGATGTCCACCCCTATGGAAGGCGCCGGGGTTGTGCCTCTTCTGTCCCGGGTCGCGAACCGCGCGGCGCATCCGCGACAGCCGCCGGTGCCGCAGCCGCGGCGATGAGCAGGTGACTGGCCCTAGGGTTTGTAATTCGGGTTGGGGCCGATCATCGACGCGGGAGGCGGCGCGAACGGGGCAGCGGGATAAAGCGGTGCCACCTTGAGCATGTAGTTGGCCCACTGCGGCCCGGCGATCATGAACCCATCAAGGCGCGGGTAAAAGGTGCCGTTGATCGTCACGTTCTGTCCTGCACGCTTTTGGCCTTCCAGCGCGTCGCCGAAGAAGGACGCGGTGACCAGGCCGGTGGTGTATCCCACCACCCAGGTGGAACCGTTGTTGTTCGAGGTGCCGGTCTTGGCCGCGGTGGGAACCTTGTCATGCACTTTGGGGTTGATCCAGACGCCGGAGCCCTTCTTCAGGACATCCTGCAGCACCGAGTTGACGCCGCGGGCCACGTCCGGTTTGACGGCGTCGTGGCAGTCCGGTGCCTGGGCAGGCAGTTTCGCTCCGGCCGCATCCGTGATCTCAGTCAATGCGATGGGTGCGCAGTAGCGGCCGTCCGTGGCGAAAGTGGCAAACGCGTTCGCAAGGGTGAGGGGGGCAACGCCGGTGCCACCCAGCAGGTTGCCCAGCTGGTGCATGTTGACAGGGCTGCTGTCGAGGCCACTGTGCAGGCCCACGGCATCCACCATCTTCTGGATGCCGCAGAAGTCCAGCTGGGATGCGGAGGCGAAGGTGGCGGTGTTGATCGAGTTGTAGAGGCCGTAGTTGACGGGCATGCGCCGGTAGAAGCCCTCTTCCGCGTTCTGCAGGTCATCGGCAGCACCAAGGGCAGGGTTTGCCTGCGCAGTGCTGTAGGCTCCCAGCACCTTGCCGCAGCTGTCCTTCCACGGGAAGCCCAGGGGGTAGACCCGCTTCGATGCGTCCACTTCGGCGGTAATCGGCTTGCCCTCGTTCAACCATTCCGCGAAAGTGAAGGGCTTCATGGTGGACCCCGGCTGGAATCCGCCGGCGCCGTTCAGGTCATTGCCCTGCGCGTCCTTGGCATCCACGTTGAAGTTCAGGTTGGTGTCGAACTTGCCGGGTTGCGGAAGGAATGTGGTGTTTTGGGCCATCGCCAGGATCTTGCCGCTGCCGGGCTGAACGGTAACCAGCGAAGCTGCCCACCGGTCCGGATTTGCGCCTGCAGTCCCGTCCACCTGGGCCTGCGCGGCCGCCTGGAGCCTGCTGTCCAAGGTGGTGATGATGGTGAGGCCGCCCCGGTACAGCCTCCGCTCACGTTCAGGCTCCGTCGGACCGTAGGCGGGGTTGTTCAGGATCAGGTGTGAGATGTAGTCGCAGAAGTACGGCGCCATGGCCGCATTGGCGCAACCCTGCTGCTGCGGAGTGATCTTCAATTCGATGGGAGCGGCCACGGCCTCATCGTGCTGGGCCTGCGTGATCTTTTTCAGGCGCAGCATCTCGGACAGGACCTGGTTGCGGCGCACGATGGACTTGTCCGGATTGGTGGCGGGGTTGTACAGGGTGGGGCTGTTGACCAGCCCGGCCAGGAGGGCTGCCTGGGGAAGCGTCAGGTCTTTCGCTGTGGTGCTGAAGAAGTAGCGCGCCGCGGCTTCAATTCCGTAGGCATTGCTGCTGAAGAACACGATGTTGAGGTAACCCTCGAGGATCTGGTTCTTGGTGTACTTCTTCTCCAGGGTGACGGCAAGTTTCATCTCCCGCAGTTTGTCGCCGAGGGTCTTCTGCCCGTTCAGGACCACCTCGTCCGGCCTGTCCTGCGAAAGTTGCGCCTCGTTCAGGACATTGGTGACGTACTGCTGGGTGATGGTCGATGCGCCCTGTTCGCCGCCCTTGGTCAGGTTGGACACCAGTGCCCGCAGGATCCCCTGCGGATCCACACCTGCGTGTTCGTAGAACCTGCTGTCCTCGATGGCGATAATGCCGTCCTTGATGAAGGGCGACATCTGGTCCAGCGGCACGCGCACGCGGTTTTCCGCATAGAACGTTGCGATTGGCTGCCCGTCGGACGTCAGGACTTTCGTAGCCTGCGACGGCGGCTGCACCGCCAGCTCCTCCGGCAGGCGTTCGAAGTAGCCAATGGAGGAACTGACACCCATCCCTGCGGCTGCCACCGCCGGGACCACCAGGCTGGCCACCAGCACGCCGCACATGACACTCGCTGCAAGGAACCCCAGGATCCGTCCCAGGAAAACACCAAAGCCGCGCCTGCGCTTCCGCCTCTTCACCATTCCTCAGCCCTCGTCCTTGAAGGTGGGAACAGAATACGCTCCCGCCAAGGGGTGAAACAGGGGGCGGAAGGTCAGGATTTGGTCACGCAAAACCATTGACCAGCGATAGTTACCGACATATCGTTAACTATCGCTGAATAAGCAGCGACGACTTCAGGAATGAAAGGACCATGCCACCATGAAAGGCATATTCGACGACAGGAATCCGGGCCCGGAGTTTGGCCCCGAGTTTGGCAAGGGGCGGTTCGAGCGGGGGAGGGGCCACCGGGGACCCCACGGGCACCGGGGTCCAGGCTTCGGTCCCGGTTTCGGACCTGGATTTGGACCCGGTTTTGGCCCGGGTTTCGGACCCGGCTTCGGTCCGGGTTTTGGACGGGGCGGCCGGCGCGCCAGCCGGGGTGACGTCCGCGCAGCCATCCTCTCGCTGCTGGCGGAGGCGCCCTCCAATGGTTACGGACTGATCAAGACCATCGCCGCGAAGACCGGGGGAATGTGGCGGCCAAGCCCGGGATCCATTTACCCCACGCTGCAGCAGTTGGTGGACGAGGGCCTGATCGAGGCGCTGAGCGAAGGGCGCGGCACGGAGTTTGCCCTTACCGACGCCGGCAGGGCCTACGTGGCGGAGCACGCCGAGGAGATGGAGAACGCCTGGAACGCCGAACCGGACAGTGTTGACAGGGACTTCCACCAAAGCATCGGCAAGCTCCTGGGCGCCATCCACCAGTTCCGCACGGGCGTGACGCAGGAACAGCGTGCTGCTGCCGTCGAGAAGATGGACGAAACCCGCCGCGCGCTGTATAAGATCCTCGCGGACTAGGACCTACGCGAAGGAGTCTTCCTTGGCGTGCCGTTCTGCGGGAGCCGCAGCGGTGGGGATGTGGGCCGCAGCCTGGCGCAGGGGATTGAAGCCTGCTCCGATCTCGCCGAACGCGTAGGCGGTCTCGGCGTGCTCGGACAGGTCCACGCCGGCGGTCTCGGCCTCGTGGCTGACGCGGAAGCCCACAGTGTTGTTGATGATCCGGGCAATGACTGCCGTGCCAATGCCGGACAGGAGTAGGGTAATGACGACGGCGGCTGTCTGGGCAATGAGCTGCTGGACACCGCCGCCGTAGAAGAGGCCGCCGCCCTGGCCATCCACAGGCAGGGCGATGAAGCCCAGGGACAGGGTGCCGATGAGGCCGGCACCCAGGTGGACACCCACCACGTCCAGGGAGTCGTCAAGGCCGAAGCGGTACTTGAGGTCCACGAAAACACAGCACGCCGCTCCGGCCACCAGGCCCAGGCCGATTGCTGCCACCGGGCTGATGTTGGCGCAGGAAGGGGTGATGGCCACCAGGCCGGCGACAACGCCTGAGGCGGCGCCCAGCGAGGTGGGGTGCCCGTGGCGGACCTTTTCGGTAATGAGCCAGGTGAGCATGGCTGCGGCAGGGGCCACCAGGGTGTTGATCCAGATGAGGCCGGCCTGTTCAACGGTGGTTGCGGCGCCGCCGTTGAAGCCAAACCAGCCGAACCACAGGATGGCCGCGCCCAGCATGATGAAGGGCAGGTTGTGGGGGCGGTGGTTGGGGTCCTTGGCGAAGCCATGGCGCTGGCCCACGATGACCGCCAGCACCAGCGCGGCAGTTCCTGAACTGATCTCCACTACAGCGCCGCCGGCGAAGTCGATCACCTGGCCGAAGATTGCAGTCACGGCTCCGCCGGCACTCATCAGGCCGCCACCCCAGACCATGTAGGCGAGGGGGCAGTAGATCAGCGTGATCCATACGGGCACGAACAGAGCCCAGGCGCTGAACTTGGCGCGGTCTGCGATGGCCCCGCTGATGAGGGCCACGGTGATGATGGCGAACGTGGCGCTGTAACCGGCCTTGATGAGGTCCGGCGAACCCATCAGGTTCTGCAGGCCGAAGCTGGTGAAGGGATTTCCAAAGAGCCCCAGGAAGCCGTCGCCCGTGGTCATCGAGTAACCCCAGAGAACCCAGACAACGCCCACGATTCCTGCCGAGATGAAACTCATCATGATCATGTTCAGCGCGGCCTTGGCGCGGGTCATGCCGCCGTAGAACAGGCCAAGCCCGGGGGTCATCAGCAGAACCATGGCGGCCGAAATCATCAGCCAGACGTGTTGGGCAGTGATTTCCACCGGTGGGTCCCTTCGCAACGTGATCGTGGTCCAGGGCCCGTTTGGCCCCGGGGCATTTCCCCCGGGTCCCATTTTTGGCGCCGCGTGTTTCAGCCAATGCCGCTTAAAGTTGCGGCCACGTTACACAAACTGCTCCCACGTGAAGTTCACGTATCCGCCATGTTTCCGGCATGTAAACGGCGGCTCTGGCTGAAGACTCCCGCGGCGGGAATTTCCGCGGAGATTCCCCGCCACTACGGGCCACCCGGCCCGCCCAAGGTGAGAAACGCCGTCGTACCTGTTTTGCCTTCTGTTTCAGAGCGGTGAACGGCGCCTCACGGGGTTAGAACCTGCGGGCGTTGGCCAATACCGGCAGCGTGGCCCGCACGTCATCCACGGTTGCGGGATCAATATCGACGACGGCGAGTTCAGGCTTGCCGCCGAGTGCCACCACCGGCTTGCCCAAGGGGGTGACAACGGCGCTGTGTCCCACTCCGGTTGGAGCCGCGCCCGCGGGACCTGCGCCAGTGGTTTCGGGATCACCCTGGCCACAGGCAACCATATATGTGGTGCTGTCCAGCGCCCGGGCGCGCACCAGCAGGTCCCACTGCTCGGTCTTGCCCTCACCGGCGCCCCAGGAAGCACACACGATGTTCACCCGCGCGCCGGCGTTGGCGTTTGCCGTGAACAGGCCCGGGAAGCGCACGTCGTAGCAGGTGGCCAGGCCGAATAGGGTCCCGTCCAGCTCAAACGTCACCGGCCCTTCCCCTGCATCGACCGTCTTGGACTCGGTAAAGCCGAAGGCGTCAAAAAGATGCACCTTGTCGTAGGACGCTTCCACGCCGGGGCCGGTGACCAGCAGCGTATTGCGGACGCGGCCGTCCTTCCCTGGAGTGAACATGCCGGCCACGATGGTGATGTCCAGGTCCTTTGCGATCCTGCGGACCTCGCTGGCCCAGGGGCCGTCCAGCGGCTCGGCAATGTCTTTGAGCGAGTGGCCAAAGGCGCGCATCGTCGCCTCGGGAAACACCACTAACCGGGCGCCGGCATTGCTGGCCTGGGCGGCGTAGTCCCACACCAGTTCAAGGTTGGCGGCGGTGTCGGCGCCGCTGATGACCTGCGCTACTGCAATCCGCATTACTGCCGGTAGCCCTCAACCTCGCTGATGGGGCGGGGCTCGGCGTCGTTCGGGTTTTCGCCCGATTCCTTCTTGGCCCGGCGCTGGCGCAGCAGGTCCCAGCACTGGTCCAGGCTTTCCTCCACGTACTTCAGGCGCGCCTGGTCCGGCGCCTGCCCGTCCCCGGAACCCTCGCGCAGCGAGTGCTCCTCCTCCACCAGGGCCTGGATGTGCGTCAAAATGTCCTGATCGTTCATGCTTTCCCCTTACTTCGGTCCGGTCTCCTTCAGCGTACGGATCAGGTGCTGAAGCCACCAGTCCCCGCGCTGTACCATCAACTTCATGCCCACTGCGCTCGATATGGCAGGTCCCATCCTGGAAGTGCTCACCTGGTTGTGCCTGCCCGCCGGACTGGGGCTGCTGTTCTACACCGGTTTCCTCCGCCGCTTCGTGCACCCCTGGGAGGTGGCCGAAGCCGTGGTGTATTCCGATTCCACCGGGGTGGGGTTCCGCTGGTTCGACCGGAAGCACCAGGTGCACAACGCGCCCATGTCCCCCTACGACATCAGGGACATGGCAGTGGGGGACACCCTGCCCATCTACTACCACCCCAAGCGCCCAACCCAATGGCAAACCACCACGCCGGAGGAAGCCGGCAGGACGGCCTCAGTCCTGGGGCGCTGCCTGACAGCGATCGGCTCGGTGGCGCTGCTGGCCGGCTTCGTCCTGCCGATGTTCTAGCTGGCTGATGTTCTAGCTGACCAGGACCACCACGATGCCCAGGCCGCCCAGGACCACCCCGGCGGCTGCGGTCCAGAGCACCGCAGTCAGGTCGGCTTCGATGCTTTCGCCTGCCAGGCCGTGCGACCTTGCCCGGTACCGGCGGCGCTGCGTCAGGTAAATGGTGAGGGCGGCGCCCCCGGAAATCACCGGCAGCATGAGGATGGGCGGCCCGTAGGTGGGAAGCCAGCGCAGGAAGAAGGCGCTCGCCGTCACCAGCGCCAGCATGGTCCGGCCCCAGGCGAGGGCCGTCCGTTCGGGCTGCAGGCCGGGATCGCCATGGTGGCTGGGTGCGCGGGATGCCATCGGCTCAGCGCCACAGGATAAAGACCAGTACGACGGCGGCAGCCAGCGCCCCTGCCCCGGCCAACAGGGGCACGAAGAGCGGCAGGGGCAGCGGGGCCTTGGTGCGCATGCTCCGTTCCACCCGAAGCCACCGCACGGCGGCGCCACCGCTGAGCATCATGCCCAGCAGGAGCAGGAGGACGGCCAGGCCTTTCCGGACAGGCTCGATGAAGAGGCCGGACGTGAACGCCTCGACGGCAATGCCGCCCGCCAGCAGCGCGAGCGACGTACGGATCCACGCCAGGAAAGTTCGCTCGTTGGCCAGCGTGAAGCGGGGGTCGGGTTCCTCTCCGCCGGGCAGCAGCCGTTCGGCGATTCTTCCGCGCGGGGGCGGGCCTGCCGGTCCGGGCTGCTGCTCGCTGTTGGTCACCGGGCCAGTTTAGCCGTGGCCTATCCGCCGCTCCGCGGGGCAAACATGATCACGGCGACACCCAGCAGGCAGACCAGGGATCCCGCAATGTCCCACGCAGTCATCATGCCAGCCGGGAATGCCGCCGCCGGCCATGCAGTTGAGGAAAGTATGGAGCGCATAGGATTCCTTTCATTCGGCCACTGGGGCCCCGGCCAGGGTTCCCGAACCAGGACAGCGGCGGACGCCCTGCTCCAGGGGATCGAACTGGCGGTTGCCGCTGAAGAGCTCGGCGTGGACGGCGCATTCTTCCGCGTCCACCACTTCGCCAGGCAGCAGGCATCGCCCTTCCCCCTCCTGTCGGCCATCGCCGCCCGCACCAGCCGCATCGAAATAGGCACCGGCGTCATCGACATGCGCTACGAAAATCCCCTGTACATGGCGGAGGAAGCCGCAGCGGCAGACCTGATCAGCGGCGGCAGGCTGCAGTTGGGCATCAGCCGCGGTTCACCCGAACCCGCCAGGGAGGGTGCGTCAGCCTTCGGCTACCGCCCACAGCCGGGGGAGACCGACGCGGACATGGCCCGGCGCCACACTGCCGTGTTCCGCAAGGCCATCACGGGGGCCGGCGTGGCTGAGGCGGACCCGCGGTACGCCGGCGGTGCCACCGGCCTCCTGCCCATCCAGCCGCAGTCACCGGGCCTGTCCGAACGGATCTGGTGGGGCGCCGGCAGCAGGAAGACCGCCGTCTGGGCCGCGGAACTGGGCATGAACCTGATGAGCTCCACGCTGCTCACCGAGGACACCGGTGTTCCCTTCCATGAACTCCAGGCCGAACAGATCCAGCTGTTCAGGGATGCGTGGTCGGCGGCAGGCCATGCCCACACCCCGCGTGTTTCGGTCAGCCGCAGCGTCCTTCCCATCGTGGACGAGGAAGACAACTACTACTTCGCCGGCAGTGCGCTCCGGGACGGCCGCGACCAGGTGGGCGTCATCGACGGATTGACCGCCAGGTTCGGGAAGAGCTACGTGGGCGCGCCGGACCTCCTGGCGGAGCAACTGGCCGCCGATACCGCCGTGCAGGCGGCCGACACCCTCCTGCTGACGGTGCCCAACCAGCTGGGTGTGGAGTTCAACGCCAAGTTGCTGGGCAGCATCGTGGAGCACGTCGCCCCCGCCCTCGGCTGGAGCCGCCGATAGGGTGCGGGAACCAATTGTGAGACCGAACCGTTACTCTTAGAGTGCGGCGTGGGGGCTTCGCGCCTTCAACTAGTGTGTGACTGCGGAACGGTCATATGACGGAGAGAGAGATATATGGCTCACACCGCTCTAGGCTTTAACGCATGATCCGGCTACGTCAGCTGGCCCAGGCGGCCTCAGTGCTTACTACCCCTTTGGCGCCCGAAGACATTCTGGCGCTGTTCAACCCCGTCTACTCAGCCAGGCAGCTGCGCGGCGTGGTGACCCGGGTGGTCCAGGAGACCGCCCAGTCGGCCACCATCTTCTTCCGCCCAGGACGCGGCTGGAAGGCGCACCTGGCAGGACAGTGGGCGCGCATCGGCGTCGAACTCGACGGCGTCCGCCACTGGCGCTCCTACTCGCTCAGCGCCCCGGCCGGAAAAGACCCGGCCATCACCGTCACCGACGTCGGCGCGGTCTCCGGCACCCTGGTGCGCACCACCAAACCCGGCGACGTCCTGTTCCTGGCTCCGCCCCAGGGCGACTTCGTGCTCCCGGAGCACCCCCGCCCCCTCCTGATGGTCACCGCGGGCAGCGGCATCACTCCGGTGATGTCCATGATCCGTACCCTCGTGCCGCGGCGCCCGGATGCCGACGTCGTGCTGGTCCACTCCGCCCGCACTCCGGGTGACAGCCTCTTCAGGGAAGAGCTGGCCGAACTTGCCGACCAGTTCCCCAACTTCCGGCTGGCCCACTGGTACACCGGAGAACAGGGCCGCATGGACTTCTCCAGCACCAAGGAGCTGGACGAGATCTGCCCCGACTGGAAGGACCGCGCTGCCTACGCCTGCGGGCCCGACAGTTTCCTGGACGACGCCGAAGCCCTCTGGAAGCGCGCCGCGCTGACCACCCGGGCGCCGGGGACCGACGTCGCCGTTGCCGGGGAAGCCGGCAACCTCATGATCGAACGCTTCAACACCACCTTCAACGCCGGCGTAGGACACGACGGCGGCCTGGTCACCTTCGAAGCGTCCGACCGGGAGGTGGAAGCCGACGGCGACACCCCCATCCTGGATATCGGCGAGGACGCCGGGGTGCTGATGCCCAGCGGCTGCCGCATGGGCATCTGCCACAGCTGCCTCACACCGCTCCTGGCCGGCCAGGTCCGCGACCTGCGGACCGGGGAAATCCACGGCGAACCAGGCCAACTGATCCAAACGTGTGTCTCGGCAGCCGCCGGGCCCGTCAACCTCGAACTCTGAGGAGCAGTACGTATGTCTGTCATCTCACCCACAAAGACCACTGCCGCCGGAGGAGCCAGCGCCGGTACCTCACGGACGCGGCCCGGCAAGCTGGCCGAATCCGGCAGCCCCGCCGTCCGGCCGCCTGCCGCCGCGCACCTTAGCGATGAACAGGTAGCCGAGCTTGGCCGCGAACTCGACGCCATCCGGGACGAGATCCTGGGCAAGCGCGGGGCCGAGGATGCCGCCTACATCCGCCGGATGATCAAGATCCAGCGCGGCCTGGAACTCTCCGGCCGCGCAGCCCTGCTGGTCAGCAAGAACAAGGCCGCCTGGGTCACGGGCACCACCCTGCTCAGCCTGGCCAAGATCCTGGAAAACATGGAGCTGGGCCACAACATCCTGCACGGCCAGTGGGACTGGATGCGGGACCCGGACATCCACTCCACCACCTGGGAATGGGACTTCGTCACCCCCTCACGGTCCTGGCAGCACACCCACAACGACCTGCACCACCGCTGGACCAACGTGGTGGGCAAGGACAACGACGTCGGATACAACCTCCTCCGGATGGACGAGAACCAGCCGTGGAAGCCCATCAACCTTGCCAACCCGCTGTTCAACGCCATCCTGGCACCGGTCTTCGAGTGGGGCATCGCCATCTACGACCTCGAGCTGACCGAGTACAAGGAAGGCACCAAGTCCAAGGAGGCCCTGCTCAAGGACCTCAAGGCGCTGGGCAAGAAGGTTGTCACCCAGTTCACCAAGGACTACGCTGCCACCCCCGCCGTGGCCATGCTGACCGGATCCGCCAAGCAAGCCCTGTTCGGCACCATCACTGCCAACGCCGTCCGCAACGTGTGGGCCCACGCGGTCATCTTCTGCGGCCACTTCCCGGAAGGAACGGACACCTTCACGGAAGAGATGGTTGACGGGGAAACCCGCGGGGACTGGTACGTGCGGCAGATGATCGGCTCGGCCAACATCTCGGGCTCCAAGTTCATGCACCTCATGACGGGCAACCTCTCGCACCAGATCGAGCACCACCTCTTCCCGGACCTGCCCTCCAACCGGTACGCCGAGGTGGCGCCCAGGGTCCGCGAAATCTGCCAGCGCTACGGCCTGAAGTACACCACGGGCCCGCTGCTGAAGCAGGTGGGGTCGTCCTGGGCCAAGGTCTTCAAGCTGGCACTGCCCGGCAAAGCGGCCCGGGCCTAGCCAAAACCGCCTGACAAAAATGCGCCTCCGGCACCGGGAACCACCCGGGACCGGAGGTGCATTTTTGCCGCATAATTGATCCCACAGCCGCCGCGGCCATGGAGGAATCATGCGGATTCTCGGAGCACTTATCGTCATCTGGCTGATCATCGGCGGCGTGGCCGCCTGGCAGCGCGGTTACTTCGGCTCGGCGCCGGGGAATTGCGCCGAGGCCAGCACCATAGCGTTGACCATCGCAGCCGGCCCACTGAACTACATGGGCGTCAACCCCCGGATATCCTGCGAACTTCCGCAGCCTTCCCGGTAGCGCACGGCATGGCGGACCCCCCTAGAGTAGGAACTGGAGGGCCAGGCACTGCCCGGCCCGGACCGATTCCACAGCCTCGAAAGGACCGCCTCCATGGCTTTCATCACCGTAGGTACCGAGAACAGCACTGACATCGAGCTCTACTACGAGGACCACGGTTCGGGGCAGCCTGTGGTGCTGATCCACGGCTACCCGCTGGACGGGGCCTCCTGGGAGAAGCAGACCACTGCGCTGCTGGATGCCGGTTACCGCGTGATCACCTACGACCGCCGCGGGTTCGGGAAATCGAGCAAGACCACCGAAGGGTATGACTACGACACCTTCGCGGCGGACCTCAACACGCTCCTGACTGCCCTGGACCTCAGTGACGCCGTGCTGGTGGGCTTCTCCATGGGCACCGGTGAGGTGGCCCGGTACCTGGGCAATTACGGATCGGCCCGGGTTGCAAAGGCCGCATTCCTCGGATCCCTGGAGCCGTTCCTGCTCAAGACGGATGACAACCCGGACGGCGTCCCGCAGGACGTGTTCGACGGCCTCAAGGAGGCGGTCACGGCTGACCCGTACGCGTTCCTGGGCGACTTCTTCAAGAACTTCTACAACTCCGACACCTTCCTGGGCACCCCGCGCCTCAGCCAGGAGGCCGTCAACGCCAGCTGGAACGTGGCCGCCGGAGCGGGCGCCACCGCCTTGGTTGCCGCCCAGGCCACCTGGATCACGGACTTCCGCGGCGACATCCCGAAGATCGACGTTCCGGCACTGATTCTGCACGGCACGGCGGACAACATCCTGCCCATCGACTCCACCGGCCGGCTTTTCGCCAAGGTCCTGCCGGGCGCCGAGTACGTGGAGATCGAGGGTGCCCCGCACGGCCTGCTGTGGACCCACGCCGCAGAGGTCAACAAGGCCCTGCTCGGTTTCCTTTCGAAGTAGCGATCGGCAAACGCGGATGGCGACGGCGGGTTCCCGCCGTCGCCATCTGTTTTCCGGGACTACCAGCGCGGCCCGCCACCGCCGCCCGGGCCCTGGGACGCGGTGTACTGGCCGGCTGTCACCGTCCCCACCTGCTTGGCCCCGTCCAGGCTGCCGGCGCCGATCCCGGCGGCCGTAGTGGCCGTGCCGCCGGTGTAGACGGTGTACTGCTGGCCCTTGGCAATGTCAGGTGAGGAGAAGACCAGGGAGGCCGTGGCCTTGGTGGTGGTGAACGCGGCCACCACGTTGCCGGCCGAATCGGCAAGCTGGATCACGGTCCCGGCCGGAACCGGGGACCCCAGCGTCACCTGCACGCCTGACTGCGTGGAGGAATCGCCCGGTGCCACCGCCATGCCCGAACTGCCGGCCGCCGCAACGGTACCGCCGGTAACCGTCAGCTCGCCGTTGACGTCCAGGGCACCGTTGTTGTTGGCTGTGGGACCGTTGACCACCACGGTGCCGCCCGAGATGCCGGCGTTGCCGTTGGAGTCCAGGCCGTCACCCTGCGCATTGATGGTCAGGGTGCCGCCGGTGACGTCCACGCTGTAGTCACCCACCTCCATGCCTCCGCCGCCCATGCCGCCCCCGCCGGAGGTGGAAGACCCGCCCGAGGCGTTCACGCCGTCGTCGTTGGACGTGACCGTGGTGGCGCCGCCGGAGACCACGATGTGCTGGGCCTCCAGGCCCTCATCGGATTTGGCGACGGTGGCGGTCCCGCCCGCTATGGTCAGCGTGTCGTAGGCCTTGATGCCGTCATCCGTTGCGGAGACGTTCAGGGTGCCGCCGTTGAGCAGCACCCAGCCGCGGCCCTCGTCCTGGTCGTTGTCGGACTTGAAGCCGTCGTCCCCGGCGGTCACCTGGTATGCCCCGTCCAGCAGGACGGCGTAGTCCTTGCCCACGATGCCGTCGTCCTTTGCCTTCACGGTGACGTTGCCGGATGCGAGGACCAGCCCATCTTTCGACGAGATGCCGTCGTTGAAGTTGCCGTTCACGTTCAGGGATCCGCTGCCCGCGATGGTCAGGTCGGCCTTGGAGTAGAGGGCGGCGTTGGGCGCGTCGGTGCCCTGGTCCGCGTAGTTGGTGGCGTCGCTCAGGGAGCTGGAGGTGCCGTCCGCCAGGTAGAGAATGGCTTCGTCGGCGCTCTGGACCACGAACGGTGAGCCGTCCGCGCTTGAGATGCTGGCGCCGTCCAGGATGATGCGGACCGTGTCCTGATCGCCCGCAGCCACCACAATGCGGCCGTTGGCCAGGGACCCGCTGAGGCGGTAGGTGCCGGCGGCGCTGATGGTGACCGTGTCGCCGTCCACCTTCACGGCGTCCGACCCCGCGGCAACGCTGCTGGCGCCGTCCGCCAGGGTCACGGCTCCCTCGCTGGCGGCGTCCCAGGTGAGGTCGTCGGCATCGTAGTGCGTGTCCTCCGCCACGGTATCCAGGGCGACGGCGGCAGTGGCGCCGGTTGCAGCGGTGGACGAGGTGCCGCCGGCGGACGAGGTGCTGCCTGTGCTGGTGCCGGCGGTGGAGCAGCCGGCGAGACCAAGCGAGAGGGCCAGGGCGGCGACGGACAGGTAGGAGCGGATTTTCTTCATGGGGTGTCCTTTGACGTGTGGGGGAAGGCAGGAGGCAGTCGGTGTGGGTGGTCAGGCGGGTGGAACGGGGCGCAGCGCCAGGTGGCGCAGGGTCCGGTTCCAGCGGTTGGCGGGAAGCCCGGGACGCAGCGCCGCCATCCCGGTGGCGAATTTCGAGATCCGGGAGGGCCTGACGCCGGCGGCCCAGAGGTGCCGGTCCAGGGGCCCGGCCGTGGAGCCCGACTTCGTTTCCAGGATGACGGCGCCGTGCAGGACCCAGGGCTGGTGCTCCGGACGCTGCCAGGTCACGTCAGTGTCGATGGTGGCGCGGCTGCCCGACTCCGGCAGGTACAGCGTGGTCCGGTCGTAGCGGGTTACCAGCACGGGTTCCAGGGGCAGTGCGGGTACTTTAATCCCGGCTGCGCTGAGGGTTTCCCGGATGTAGGCCAGGCCCTCGGGGGTCAGACGGGTCCGGTCGCCAAGGCTGTACGGGATGCGTTCCTTGACCGTTGCCTCACGCGATCCCTCGGTTTTCACCTCAAGGAAGCTCAAAGCGCTGTCCACATAGGTCCTGGTGCGGACCTTGTAGCGGCGGCGCCGGCCGTGTGCAGCCAGCAGGTAACTGTCAAGCGCGGCGGTATCGAAGTAGACGGAGTCGTAGGCGAAGCTGCGGGAGCCGGCCATGTCCAGGACGCGCATTCCGGTGCGGACGGTCGCAAGCAGCCGGCCGGCCACCTCGAGCGGAACCACATACTTCCGGTCAACCCGCGTCTGCAGTGCCGCCTGGGCGTTGAGTTCCTCAAGGCTGACGGACGGCAGGAAATCGAGGTGGCCGACGGCGGTGTCCACCAGGGTGCTCATGCGGCACCTGCCTGGACGGGTGCTTGGACGGCTTCTTGGATGGGTGCCTGGGCAGGGGAGGGGCCGGCGTAGGCACGGCGGGGCATGGCAGGGACTGCGGCCGGGATGTAGGCGAACCGGACATCCACGATGGTCTTGTCGTTCACCAGGTCCAGCTCTGAGATGGTGGCCGAGTGGACCTTCCCGTGGAGGACCTCTTCCAGCCGGGCGCGGAGTTCGCCGTCTTCGGAAATGGCGCGGTCCAGGATGACTGTCTGGTGCCGGTAGGCCGGCAGCACCCGCGGATGGTCGCCGATGAACATCACCAGCAGGATCAGCCCCATCAGGGATCCGGTCAGCCACAGCGGTTCGATTCCCAGTCCGGCGATGAGGCCCAGGGCCAGGGCGGAGAAGTAGTAGGCAACCTCGTGCTGGGCCAGTTCCGTGGAGCGCAGCCGGATGATGGACAGGACCCCAAAGAGCCCCAGTCCAAGGCCAAGGCCTGCTGCGGAACCGGAAAGGGCCGTGGCCACGGCCAGGACGCCCACGTTCATGCCCAGGTAGGACACCACCAGGTCACGGCGGCGGTGCCTGCGCAGGTACAGGGCAAAGGTGAGGATGCTGATGGCTGCGAGGTCCGCGGTGATGAAAAGAAGCTGGTTCATGTGAAGTTCTCCGGGTGGTAACGGCGGGCTGGTATAGACATTGCCCGGCCAAACTGTGCCGGGGCTGTGCCGGGCCCTAGGCGGAAATATGAGTCCGGGACCGGGAACTGCCGGGCGCTCCCGTGGCGGTCCGGCGGGTAAAAAGGAAGCGCTGCTGCACGGCGAAGCTGACGGCAAGGAGCGCGGCCTCGGCCAGGACTTTCGCCGGAAGGGCCGGCACCCTGGCGGCTTCAAGGGCCCAGACAAGCCCGAAGTTGGCGGCCAGCAGCACGGCCACCAGGCTGAAGTAGCGGACGCCCGCCTTACCGGCCGAACTGTCCCTGCCGTGCTCAAACACCAGCCGCCGGTTGACCAGGAAGTTCACCGCGGAGCTCACGGCCCTGGCGCCGACCACCGCCAGCAGCAGGGAATCGATGGCCACGGTGAGCAGGACAAACACCACGGTGTCCACCAGAAAGGCTGTGAAGGAGGAGGCGAGGAACTTCAGGAGCGGCGCATAGATCCTGGCCGAGTCCGCGAACGGCCGGAAATGCGAGCCGGAGTTGTGGTCCAGGTAGACCGTGGCGATGGTGAGGGATTCGATGGAATAGCCGTTGTTCTGTGCCTCGAGCAACAGGTTCAACTCGTACTCGTAGCGGTCACCCTGGACTGAGCGGAGCCAGGGAAGCATTGCGGCGGGGTAGCCCCGGAGGCCCGTCTGGGTATCCGGAATGCGCTCGCCGGTGGCCAGGGCAAAGAGCAGACCGGTGGCGGTGTTGCCCAGGCGGCTCCTGGCCGGGACGTTCCCGGTGAAGCTCCTGGCGCCCAGCACCATGGTGGAGTGTCCCCATTCCACGTCCCGGTTGGCCAGCAGCCGGTCCGCCACCCGCAGGATGTCCGCCACGGTGTGCTGCCCGTCGCTGTCCGAGCACACCACGTCCCGGCCGGGCAGGTTGTCCACGATGAAGCCGAATCCCGCCCTGAGGGCAAAGCCCTTTCCCCGGTTGCGGGCGTAGCCGATGACGTGGCACCCAAGTGTCCTGACGTCGTCGAACACGTCCCGGAAGGCGGGCCCGCTGCCGTCATCCACCACCACGATTGGTACGTCCGGCCTGGTGCCGCGGATGGAACGGACCAGGGCGGGAAGCTGCCGGTCCGGCTCGAAGGCCGGGATCAGGATGACCATGGCTGTTCCTACTGCCCGATGTAGAGGATGTCGGAGGTGCCGCGTTCCTTGTTCTGGCCCAGCGGATTGTTCACCAGGGACCCGTTGAAGTACATGGTGGAGGAGCCGCCGCCGTCGATGTTGTACGCGGTGGTGGCGCCCAGGCCCTGCATGATTTCGGCCAGGCCGGTCATGGTGACTCCTGCGCTGTAGCCGGGGCTCCGCCCGTCCACCACCACGAACACCAGGTGGTTCTGGTCGATGATGCCCACGGCGCTGCGGGGCTGTTCGCCCTGGATGGAATGGTTGCCGAAGTTGGTGTCCACCTCCACGTCCTCGATCCCGGCCGCCACCTGGCCGTTATCCAGCAGGGACGGGCCGAAGGAGAGGGTGTTCCACACACCGTCGGCCACCAGTTGGGCTGCGGTGGTGGTGGTCTCGTCGTAGACCTTCACGGTCCCGTCCCGGTAGAAAGCCAGCCCCTGGCGCGCCCCGGCATCCCGGAACACCACGCCGTTGCGGATGACGATCCCGGTATCGCGGAAGCCGTAGTAATCGCCGTTGATGGCGAACACGGCATTGTTGTCTGCTGCCATGGCGGACGTGTTTTCGGTGATGTTTTCGCCGAAGCTGTTGTTGGCGAACGCGGACTGCAGCGCCGTGGCGTCGGACAGGACGACGTCGGCAACGTAGTAGGTGACGGTGCTGTCGCCGCTGCCGGTGGTCACCTTGGAGATCGAGATGTTGGAAGAATCGGAGACGTAGGTGGTGTCGGTGGTGACCGCGCCGCCGGTGCCGCTGGAGGCGGCGGAGGTGTCCGCCGTCGTGCCTGCCTGGCCGGCCTGGTAGGCGGAGACGTCGGAGATCTCGACGTGCGGGACAACGTACCGGTCAACTGCCCAGGCGGCTGCCCCTCCGGCGGACAGCGTGAAGGCTACCGCTCCTGCCGTGACGGCCCGGCGGACGCGTCCGGGTTTTCGTGCTGATCGCTGCTGAGGTGTCATGCCTCATTTCTAGGAGGCGAACTTAGCAGCAGGATTTGCCCGTTATGTGCGGCTCCTGTGAAACCGGCGGCGTCGACGCCGCGAGCTGTCCTGCGAGCTCCCTGAGCTCCCGCGGCCGGAAAGGCTTGGTGAGGTAGCCGGCAGCCCCCGATGCCATGCCCGCCAGAACGTCGTCACCCTCCGAACGGGCCGTCAGGAACAGCAGGGGCGCGCTGCTGACCTCCCGGATGGCGCGGGCCACCACGTGCCCGTCCATGTCCGGCAGGCCAAGGTCAAGGGTCACCAGTGCAATGGCGGGATCGGCCGCGGCGGCGATGGCCCCAGCCCCCGTGCCCACGGTCCTGACCTCAAAACCCGCCTGTGACAGGACCACTTCGATCAGTCCGCTGATATCGTCGTCATCTTCCACGACAAGGCAAACACGCTGCTGTTCCATCAAGCCCCCCGGCGAAAAGTTGGCACCAGTCTACCGGCGGAAAAGCCGCCTGCGGACGGCCGCACCAGTTGTAAAGCTAACCGTCGTAATGCGTCCGTGCCGGTCCCTGTCCCAAGGCGTTGACCACGGCGGCTGCCACGTCATGCAGCTTGGTGTTGCGGGTGCTGGAAGCGGTCTTCAGGATGTCGAAAGCGTCCTGCTGGCTGCACCGGTTCTGGGCCATGATGATGCCCACAGCCATGTCGATAACCGTGCGGGACTCAAGTGTGGCCCGGAGGTTCGCGGCCGTTTCGCTGTAATGGGCAAACCGCACCGCGAGGCGGAGCGCCAGCGATGTCTGGCTGACGAAATCCTCGGCGAACTTCAGCACCCGGCCTTCGAACCGGTGAGCGCGGCGGGAGTACAACAGCAGGGACGCCTTGGTTTCCCCTTCAAGCCGGAACGGAACCGCTGCCACGGAGCGGACCCCTTGGGCAATGGCGGCCGTGGAGTAGTCCGGCCAACGGCCGTCGGCGGTGAGGTCCGGGGCGTGGACAATCTCCTGGACGGTGGAAGCCGTCAGGCCCGGGGTGTCGCTGAAGCTGTGTTCAAGCCGTCCAATCGACTTCGCCTCCTGGCTGCTGCTTGCCACCGTGGCGGCTTTGCGCTGCCGGAGAAGGGCGATGGCGCACAGCATTTCGTCGCCGGGCTCGGAGAGATTGCGTGCGGAGACTTGTGCCAGTTCATTAAGGAAGTCCTCAACGTCGGAGCTGTTGAGGACTAGTTCATGCAGGTGCTCGGTAATCGATGTATCAGTTTTTGCTGTTGACTCGCTGGCCACGGTTTTCTGGTGCCATTCGTTCAGGTCAAAACGAGCCGGCAACACGCGAACCCCCGCAACTGGGTGGGGGCCGGTGATGGTCGCTGGATCGACGAACTTTCCAACGGCCTGCTGCTAAACCGATAACCAGAAGTATATACATTCCCGGGCCGCCCACAGCGTCATATTCGCCGCCCTGGAACGGGATGAAGGCTGGCGCGGGGCCAGGCAGTACCGGCACAATGAAGCAGGCGCCGGTACTGCTGCGGGCTGGCCCTGGGACCAACGGCTGCCCGGCGGCGGAGGGACAGGAACATGACCAGGCTGCTCATTATCGGCCCGCCCGGGTCCGGCAAGGGAACGCAGGCCGAACACCTGGCGCGGCATTTCCGGGTCCCGGCCGTTTCCACGGGGGACATTTTCCGCAGCAACGTCACCCGGCAGACCGAACTGGGGAACCAGGCCGCCAAGTACCTGGACGACGGCCATTTCGTCCCGGACCACCTCACCAACGCGCTGGTCAGGGACCGCCTCCTCGAGCGCGACGCGGTGCAGGGGTTCCTGCTGGACGGCTATCCGCGGACAGCGCAACAGGCCACGGAACTCGACCGCATGCTTGCGGCACAGCGGCATGGGCTGGATGCCGTCATTGAGCTCCAGGCGCCTGACGCGGAACTGGAACAGCGCATGCAACGCCGCGCCCTGGAGCAGGGGCGCACGGATGACACCATCGACGTCTTCAGGCGCCGGCTGGACCTCTACCACCGGCAGACGCATGAAGTAGTCTCGGTGTACGCGGGCCGGGGCATTCTTGTGTCCGTCAACGGCAGCGGGGACGCGGGCGGGATTACCGCCCTGGCGATCGCCGCCGTCGAACAGTTCCTTGCCGCCCCGCGGCCCCGGTCCTGACCGAAACACCGCACGGTGAACGCACTCGAGCAAAAGGAAACAGTGATGAGAATTGCCGTTACAGGCGGAAGCGGAAAACTGGGGCGGCATGTGGTGCGCCGGCTGGTCGATGACGGCCACCAGGTCCTCACGCTGGACCGGGCGGGTGCCCGGAGTCCGGAGCTGCTGGTGGTGGACCTGCGCAACTACGGCGAGGTAGTGGACGCCTTGCTGGGCGTGGATGACCGGCACAACGGGTTCGACGCCGTGGTGCACCTTGGTGCCATTCCCGCCCCGGGCATCCTTCCGGACGCAGCCACCTTCGAGAACAACATGCTCTCCACCTACAACGTTTTCCAGGCTGCACGGCGCGCCGGCATCAAGAAGGTGGTGTATGCCTCCAGCGAGACCGTGCTGGGCCTGCCGTTCGACATCGACCCGCCCTACATCCCGGTGGATGAGGAATACCCGCCGCGGCCGGAAAGCACTTACTCGCTGGTGAAGCGCCTCGAGGAGCAGATGGCCGTGGAGATGACGCGGTGGGACCCGGAACTGAGCATCACGGGCCTGCGGTTCTCCAACGTCATGGACGAGGCGGACTACGCCAGATTCCCCTCCTTCGATGCCGACGCCACCCTGCGGAAATGGAACCTGTGGGGCTACATCGACGGCCGGGACGGCGCGCAGGCAGTAGTGCGCGCGCTGGAGAACGCCAAGCCGGGGTTCGAAGCCTTCATCATCGCCAACGCGGACACTGTCATGAGCCGGTCAAGCGCCGGCCTGGCCGCAGAGGTCTTTCCCGGAGTCAAGGTCACCAAGGAACTGGGTGAACACGAAACGATGCTCTCCATCGACAAGGCGCGGCGCCTGCTCGGTTTCGAGCCCGAGCACAGCTGGCGGAACCACGTGGCAGCCGCCTCCGCTACCGGGGAAAACCAGGAATAGTCACCGGTCCGCAGGAACCGCCAAGGGTTGGCGAAGGATCATCCAAGGAGCCGGAAGCCGTGTGCTTCCGGCTCCTATCCTTTTGGTACAGCCACCCCTTTCCCGCCACCTGAAGGACCCCAAAATCCGTACCCGTTTCCTCGCGCTGCCTGCCCTCACGGCGCTGCTCTCCGCCGTCGCCCTTTCCATGGCGTCCCTGCCGGCAGCTGCTGCCCCCGCCCCTGTTGCCGGTGCCGGCCGTTACATCGTCCAGTACGCCGCCACCGCCGACGTCGCAGCAGAGGTTGCCGGACTGCGCGGCCAGGGCCTTGCCGTCGGCCGCACCTTCGAGCACGCCATCCGCGGCGCTGTCATCACCGCCACCCCCACCCAGGCGGCGGCACTGGCCAAATCCGGAAAGGTCTTGTCCGTGGAGGCCGACGCCCCCATCAAACTTTCCGGGACCGAGCAGCCCGCCCCCTGGGGCCTGGACCGCACGGACCAACGTGCCCTTCCACTCTCCGGTTCCTACTCCTGGGCAGCTGCCGGCGCCGGTGTGACCGCCTACGTGGTGGACACTGGGATCCTGGCATCGCACACCGACTTCGGGGGCCGGGTGACGGCAGGCTGGACCGCCGTGGCGGACGGCAACGGGACCACTGACTGCAACGGCCACGGAACCCACGTGGCCGGAACCGTGGCCGGCACCGCGTACGGCGTGGCCAAGGGCGCCACCCTGGTACCGGTCAGGGTGCTCGATTGCGCTGGCTCCGGCTACAACTCGGATGTGGTGGCAGGCCTGGACTGGATCGCCGCGAACCATGCCGCCGGCACGCCCGCCGTGGCCAACCTCAGCCTGGGCGGGGCAGCCAGCAGCACGGTGGACGCCGCCGTCCAGGCGGTCCTGAACGACGGCGTCACCACCGTGGTTGCCGCCGGAAACTCCGCCGTGGACGCCTGCACCGCGTCACCCGCCCGCGTCCCGGGGGCCATCACCGTCGCAGCCAGCGACTCGGCCGACCGGCAGGCTTCCTTCTCCAACTTCGGGTCCTGCGTGGACCTCTATGCTCCCGGCGTGGGCATCACCTCCGCCTACTACACGTCCACCACCGCCACGGCATCCATGTCCGGGACCTCCATGGCCGCGCCGCACACCGCCGGAGCAGCCGCCGTAATGCTGTCGCAGAACCCCGCCCTGACTCCGGCTGACGTTGCTGCAGCCCTGGTGTCCAATGCCACTCCCGGAGTGATCGCCGGGGCTTCCACGGGGACTCCCAACCGCCTGCTGTACACCGGTGCAGCGGCGCCTGCCCCTGCCCCTGCCCCTGCGCCCACTGTGACGTCCATTTCGCCAGCCGCCAAGGCCACGGCGGTCACTTCCGGTGCGAACGTAGCAGCCACCTTCAGCGCCGCCGTACAGGGTGTGTCCGCCGGGACCTTCATGCTCAGGAACGCTGGCGGCAGCACCATCGCGGCCACTGTCACCTACAACGCCACCACCATGACCGCCACCCTTGATCCGGCGGCAAACCTTGCCCCGGACGCAAGCTACACGGCCACCCTGACCGGCGGAACCTCGGCCATCCGTGATGCCGCAGGCACCCCGCTGGCCTCCACCAGCTGGACGTTCACCACCGGCCCGGCGCCCACCGTCACCAGCTACTCGCCGGGCAGCAACGCCCTCCTGGTCCGCAGGAGCAGCAACATCAGCGCCACCTTCAGCGAGGCAGTCCAGGGCGTGGGCACCACCACGTTCACCCTGAAAAACTCCGTAACCGGCGCCGTGGTGGCGGCATCGGCCTACCGCAACGGCACCACCAACCAGTGGATCCTGGACCCGCAGGAGCCCCTGGCTGCCAAGACCCGGTACACCGTGACCCTTGCCGGGGGGACTGCCGGTATCCGGGACCTGGCCGCAAACCCGCTCGCGGGCCGGAGCTGGCAGTTCACCACCGGCTCGTTTTGACGGCGTGATGGAGTGAACGGCCGAAGGCCGGGATAATCTTCACCCTAGGCATTCATCACGGCACGCATCTTCCGCGGCGTAGGGACGGGCAGCACATTGGCGCAGAAATCAGCAGGTTCCGCAGTCTCTGACCGAAGGGCGGGCAGGTGGCATGCCTTCCACGAGAAGTTCGTGGTGGAGGAACGCTACCTGGACCCTGCCGACCGGCGCGCTCTTTACCGGACGTCCATCATCCTGGCCGTCGTGGGGGTGGCACTCTTCATCGCCACGCTGATCAGCGTGGTGCAGGCCGACGGCCTTTCCGCTGCCGATGTTCCCGTGCATGACTGGCTCCTCACGACGCGTTCAGGCGCCGTTACTGCCATCATGATCTTCCTGGCGGTGTTCTTCGGCCCCATTGCACTGCCCATCATCGTGCTGGTGGTGATCCTTGTCTGGGGATTCGCGGCGAAGCACGCCTGGCGCCCCATCCTGCTCGCGTCCGCCATGCTGACCGGCGTGATCATTTCGCAGATCATCCTCCACATCGTCCAGCGCTCCCGGCCGCCGGTGGACCAGATGCTGTTCGGTGCGGACCAGACGTTCTCGTTCCCGTCCGGGCACGTCCTGGGAGCCTGCGACTTCCTGCTGGTGGGGACCTACCTCATCTTCTCCCGGCGCCGGAACCCGCGGGCAGCAGTGTTTGGATTCATCGGGGCCGGAATCGGAATCGTCCTCGCTGTGGTCAGCCGGCTGTACCTCGGCTATCACTGGACCACGGATGCGCTTGCGTCGTTCTCGCTGTCGCTGCTGATCCTCGGCGGCGTCATCGCGCTGGACACCTGGCGGACCGCCAGGATTCCGGGGGAGCCGATCACCGGGGAGCTGTCAAGGGCCGAGTCGCCGCACGAGTAAACTCCTGCAGGGATACTGCCTTCACTGTGGCCGCGACCTGGCCCGCTGGAGCGCCCTGTGCAGCTTCACGTTGGCCGCCTCCAGCTCCAGGACCTTGGCAACGCCTGCCAGGTTCAACCCCTCCTGCAGGAGCTCGCCGATCCGCAACAGCACGGCAATATCGTCATCGCTGTACTGCCGGGTGCCGCCCGCTGTCCGTGCCGGCGTCAGCAGCCCCTTGGTTTCGTAAAGCCTGATGTTCTGCTGCCCGGTTCCCGTCAGCTCCGCTGCCACCGAGATGGCGTACAGGGCCCGCGGGCCGGGGGAGCGGCCAGCTCGTCCCGCAACAGGATCTGCCATTGTCTCTCCCAAAAATCGCGCCGCCGGAATCTTGCTTCAGTTTCGCACGGGTGCTATAAAAAATCTATATTCACCACCATAGATTAAACAGGTGGTGGGTAGCCACAGATCCAACACCTGGAAGCTAAGGAGTGGGAAATGATGTTGATGCGCACGGACCCGTTCCGTGAGCTGGACCGGCTCACGCAGCAGGTCTTTGGCACCGCCGCCCGCCCGGCCGCCATGCCCATGGACGCCTGGCAGGAAGACGGGGAATTCGTTGTGGCGTTCGACCTTCCCGGTGTGAAGGTGGACTCCCTTGACCTGAACGTTGAACGCAATGTCCTGACAGTGCGGGCGGAGCGCCAGGACCCCACGCAGCCCAACGTGGAGCTGGTGGCTTCTGAGCGTCCCCGTGGCGTGTTCAGCCGCCAGCTGATCCTCGGTGACACCCTGGACAGCGAGAAGATCAAGGCCAGCTACGACCAGGGCGTCCTGACCCTGCGGATCCCGGTTGCCGAACAGGCCAAGCCGCGCAGGATCGAGATCCAGACGCAACAGGGCGAAAAGCACCAGATCAAGAGCTAGGACCATGCTTTCGTGCCGGGCGCCCCTGCCCTTCGGCAGGGGCGCCGGGCGAAACAGGAGGCAGGGATGACTGAAGTTCCCGACTACTACACCATCCTGGGCGTAGGCAGGGATGCCGGCCGGCAGGAAATCTCCCGCGCGTACCGGGCTCTCATGCGCAGCCACCATCCGGACCTGGACGGCGGGCGGGCCTACGGGGTCACGGAAACGATGGGGGACACGCCTGCGACGACGGGCCACTCCGGGCAGGGGGACGAACTTCTCCGGATCATGCAGGCATTCAACGTGCTGCGTGACCCGGTTCGCCGCGCCGACTATGACAGGACGCTGGCGGCAGCGGCGCCCACCATTATTCCGGTCCGGAAAGTCCGCAGGAGTGGCGGCCCGTCCGGACCAGCCATCCGCGTCACCCCGGTGCGGTGGGAAAGCGGGCCCTGGTCCTGAACAGGGGCAGGGCCATTCAGCCAAGGAGGCGGAAGACTGCATGAGCGACTGGCGGCGCTACGATTCACACCTTATTCCTGCATTTTTTGAGCGCTTTGAGCAGCGGTGGGGGGAGGGAACGGCGCCCTTCCTGGACCCGGAAGCGCACGAACAGCCGCTGCCGCGCGCGCAGTGGATCAACCCCGCCACCGGTGCTGCGCTGGCGGTGGTCCCGGTCTGGACCGCCGACGAGACGCAGCAGCGCTCCTTCGGCGTGTTCTACCTCCCGCCGGCCGGGGACATCTGGGTCCTGCGGCCCGGCTTCACCGGGTACCTTGAGCCGTCCGACGGCGATACGGAACATCTGGTGACCCTGCGCAACGATGCCTTCCGCAAGGCAGTGGTGCACGCCAAGGAGTTCCTTTTCGGTACCCAGTAGACGCCGGCCGGGGCGGAGTCGCTGCTCGTCAGCGGACCCCTGCTGTGCCATCCTGAGACGTACCCTGACTCCCGTGACACAAAGGCTGGACCCAATGCACATCTCCGCCAAGGACCTCGCAGCGCTCATCCCTCCGGGGTTCACGCTTGGCGTCGCAACTGCAGCATTCCAGATTGAAGGGGCGCTGGACGAGGACGGCCGGGGACCCGCGGGCTGGGACAGGTTCGCCGCCAGCCCCGGTGCCATCGTGGAGGACCACAGTCCCGTGGTGGCCACGGACCACTACCACCGGATGCCCCAGGACGTGGCGCTCCTGAAGCAGCTTGGCGTTGACTCGTACCGGTTCTCCTTCTCCTGGCCGCGGATCCAGCCGGGCGGCACCGGCCCGGCCAACCGCGCAGGCCTGGCGTTCTACGACCGGCTCCTGGACGAGCTCCTGGCCAACGGCATCTCGCCCATGGCCACCATCTACCACTGGGACACGCCCCTGGAGCTGGATGAAGCGGGCGGCTGGATGAACCGGGATACGGGCTACCGCCTGGGGGACTATGCCGCGCTCGTGGCGGAGGCTTTCGGTGACAGGGTGGCACGCTGGGTGACCATTAACGAGCCGGCCACCGTCAGCGCCAATGGCTACGCATTCGGCCTGCACTCACCGGGGAAGGAGCTGGCCCTCGGCGCCTTCCCCACCGTCCACCACCAGCTGCTGGGGCATGGGCTCGCCGTCCAGGCCCTGCGCGCGGCAAAAGTGCCGGGCGAGATCGGCATGACCAACGTGTACTCGCCCATGGTGCCGAACTCGATCAACCCGTTGGACAGGATCAGTGCCGGGCTCATGGACCTGGGCCAGAACCGGCTCTACGCCGATCCCGTCCTGACGGGCAAGTACCCGGACCTCATCCGCGCGGCCAAGTTCTTCAGCTCCTTCGAGCACCCTGAAGAGGACATGGCGGTCATCTCCCAGCCCCTGGATTTCTACGGGCTCAACTACTACATGCCCACCAAGGTTGCAGCGGGCCCCGGCGGCGGTACGGTGCCGTCAAGCATGGCGGAGGCCATGGGCAGCGACCTCAGCGCAACGGGCAGCGGCGCAACGCCGTTCCACGTCGAAACCTGGCCGGAAGCGGACATCACCGCCTACGGCTGGCCGGTCAAGCCGGAGTACATGGCAGTGGCCCTGAAGGAGATGGCGGAGCGGTACCCCAACCTGCCTCCCGTGATCATTACCGAGGGCGGGGCGAGCTTCGAGGACATCATCGTCCGGGACAAGTCCACCAACACCCGGTTCATCCCGGACGAGCGCCGGCTGAAGTACATTTCCGACCACCTGGAAACCGCCCTGCGCGCCACGGCGCCCGGCGGCGTGGCCGAATCCATGGACCTGCGGGGCTACTACGTGTGGTCCTTCCTGGACAACTTCGAATGGTCCGCCGGCTACAACCAGCCGTTCGGGCTCCTGCACGTGGACTTCGAAACGCTTGAGCGCACGCCCAAGGCCTCCTATTTCTGGTTCCAGGAACTTATCGAGGAACGCGACCTGGCTGCTGCGGCCGGGGCGGCGATCGCGCAGGCAGTGGTTCCGGATCTCCTGGAAAGCGATCTACTGGAAGGTGAATTGCCCGACGACGGCGCACCCTTGGGTGCCGGCGCCAAGTAACGGACAGCGCAGTAGTCGTGAGGGCTGGTCAGCCCTTGAGCAGGTCCAGCATGGCGAGCTGCTTTGCGATGCCCGCGCCATCGGGCGAGTAGATCCACGGCACCCGGGAGGTGGTGTGGTCACCGTCCTCGGAGTGGCCGCCGGCGAACACGGACTCGCTGACGGACAGCTGGCGGATGGCGATGGCAGCAACCTTGTCCGGGTTTTCGGTGGCAAAGGCCGAGTAGATGGCCTCGTCATGCTGCCCGTTGTCACCGATCAGGAGCCACCGCATATCCGGGAATTCCTGGGCAAGCCGCTCCAGGTTGCGGTGCTTGTGGTCCTGGCCGCTGCGGAACCAGCGGTCCTGCGTCAGTCCCCAGTCGGTCAGCAGCAGCGCGCCCTTGGGGTACATGTTGCGGGTCAGGAACCGTGCCAGGGTCGGGGCGGCATTCCAGGGGCCGGTGGACAGGTAGATGACCGGGGCTTCCGGGTGCTCGATGGTCAGCCGGTCCAGCAGCACGGCCATTCCCGGCGTGGCCATGCGCGCCCGTTCGCTGAGCACAAAGGTGTTCCACAAGGCCAGGAAGGGCCGGGGGAGGGCTGTGACCATGACGGTATCGTCGATGTCGGAGACGATGCCGAACTCCACGCCCGGGGCGATCACCTGGATCAGCGCTTCCGCCGGGTCGGTTCCCTCAGCGCGCAGCACCGCGGTGTGCCAGCCGGGGGACAGCTGCACGTCCACCTCGGTGTCGATCAGTCCGCCCCGGTCCGCCGTGACGTGGGTGACCACATCGCCGATGGTGATTTCGACGTCGGAAAACTGCAAGGGCACCCCCGTGAATGCCCGCCACCCGCGGACGTTCTGGTTGCCGTTCCTGGCCGCGTGCTCGGCTTTGCTTCCGGGCAGTGGCTTCTGCGTCAGCAGTACCCTGCCCAGTACGCGCACCCGCGTGGTGGAGCCGTAGCCCTGGTAGGCGATGGTCTGCGGCACGAAGTTCCAACGCTTGGCGAGCTGGATCCGGACGTCGTTGACTGCGTCCGACAATCGGTGTGCCAGCCGGAAGAACTGGCTTCCGGAAAGGGCGGTGTGGCCCTTCGTGTTCCGCACGGCTGGGCGTGCCGTGTCCTGGGCTGGGTTCTGCGGGGCCGTGTCCATGCCACCACTCTGCCACAGGGCAGCGTCAGGCATCAGCCGTTGTTGCCAAGGATCGTGCGTAGGGTCCGGGCGTTCCGCACGGCGTTCCCGCCGCCGTCGTTGTTGAAGTACGCGTAGACGTCGATGCCCGTGGCGTCCCACTCACGGATCCGGTCGGCCCACCAGTGGAGGTCGGCGTCGGCGTAGGAGCCCCCGTACAGGTGCTCCTGGTCGGGTCCGTGCAGCCGGACATACGCGAAGGGGGCGGTGGTCCGCAGGATGCACGGCAGGTTGGCGCCGCTCATGATGCAGTAGGCGGCCTGGTGCCGCTCCAGGAGGGCAAACACCTCAGGGCAGTCCCAGGTGGGGTGCCTGAACTCCACAGCTACCCGGATCCACGGGGGAACGGCAGCGAGGAAGTAGTCCAGCCGGGCGTCGTCCCGCTCCAGTTGGGGCGGCAGCTGGACCAGGAGCACTGCACGCTTGTCCCCGAGTTCGTGCCAGCAGCGGGCGATGCGCTCCACCCAGACTTCCGGTGAATACAGCTTGCGCGCGTGGGTGAGTCCCCGCGGAGCTTTCACTGACATGCTGAACCCCGGCGGCAGCCGCCTGTTCCAGCCGGCGAAGGTGGTGTCCCTGGGCCACCGGTAAAAGCTGGCGTTCAGTTCCACCGTGCTGAATTCGGCGACATAGCACTGGAGCCGGTCCCGGACGGGCAGCCCGGGCGGGTACAGGACGTTCTCCCAGTGGTCGTAGCTCCAGCCGGAGGTGCCGATGTGGATTGCCATCTGCCTCAGGCTACACCTGGGCATCCCCTTCCCTTCGGAGCTCTCTGTGGCAGGGTAATGTCATGGCGCGAATCGAAGATTATGCGGTAGTTGGCGACCTTCAAACCGGAGCACTGGTCAGCAAGGAAGGCTCGATCGACTGGCTTTGCCTGCCGCGGTTCGATTCCCCTGCCTGCTTCAATTCCCTGCTGGACACGCCGGACTCCGGGCGCTGGCTCCTGGCGCCCGAAAGCGGCGGTGCGTGCACGCGCCGGAGCTACCGCGACGGCAGCCTGATCCTGGACACCGAATGGGAGACGCCGGACGGAACCGTTCGCGTCACCGATTTCATGCCGCCGCGCGATTCCGTGGCCGACATCGTCCGGATTGTGGAAGGGATCAGCGGCAGCGTCAAAATGCACGGCGAGCTGGTCATGAGGTTCGACTACGGGCACATCGTCCCATGGGTGCGCAAGGACAAGCGCGGGCTGCACGCGATCGCCGGCCCCGATGCCGTCTACCTGGTCACTCCGGCGCCGCTGCATGGCGAGAACATGCACACGGTCAGCGACTTCACCATCAACGCGGGCGAGAAAGTGCCGTTCGTGCTGACCTGGGCGCCCAGCCATGTGGGACGCCCGGTATCCGTGGAAGCGGAAGCAGTCCTTGACAGCACCTTTGCGTTCTGGCGGGGCTGGTCCTCGCAATGCACTGTCAAAGGGAAGTACCAGGAGGCCGTGGTCCGCTCCCTGATAACGCTCAAGGCGCTGACCTATGGCCCCACCGGGGGCATCGTGGCCGCAATCACAACGTCACTGCCGGAGCAGCCGGGGGGCCAGCGCAACTGGGACTACCGCTACTGCTGGCTGCGGGATGCCACCATGACCCTGCAGGCGCTGTTGGCTGCCGGCTACACCGCGGAAGCCGCCGCCTGGCGGGACTGGCTGCTCCGGGCTGTGGCCGGTGATCCCGCGGACCTGCAGATCATGTACGGGATCCACGGCGAACGGCGGCTGCCGGAGATGGAATTGACGTGGTTGAAGGGGTACGAGAACTCGGTACCGGTGCGGATCGGGAACGCAGCGGCCGAGCAGTTCCAGCTGGACGTGTGGGGTGAGGTCCTTGACTGCCTGGCGCTGACGCGGAACTCGCTGCTGAAGCACACGGATGAGGCCTGGGACGTGCAGGTTGCGCTGATGGAACACCTCGAAACCATCTGGGACCAGCCGGACAACGGGCTGTGGGAAATGCGGGGACCGCGCCGTCATTTCACGCACTCCAAGGTCATGGCATGGGTCGCCGCCGACCGGATGGTGAAGGGCGTGCGCGAGTCCGGCCTGCCGGGCCCCGTTGAGCGCTGGGAGTCGCTGCGGGACCAGATCCGCCGGGACATCATGGCCAACGGCTTCGACGCCGGGCGCAACACGTTTGTCCAGTCCTACGGCCGTCCCGAGCTGGACGCCAGCCTGCTGCTGATCCCCAGGGTGGGTTTCCTGCCGCCCGATGATCCCAAGGTGGTGGGGACCATCGAGGCAATCCAGCGGGAGCTGACCCAGGACGGCTTTGTGCTGCGGTACCGGCCGGAGCAGAGCGACGACGGCCTGCCGGGCGACGAGGGCGTGTTCCTGGCCTGCTCGTTCTGGCTGGTGGAGGCGCTGTTGGGTGCGGGCCGCCCCGAGGAATCCCGCGAACTCTTTGAGCGGCTGCTGGACCTGCGCAACGATGTGGGGCTGTTGAGCGAGGAATGGGCAGTGAAAGCGAAGCGGCAGCTGGGCAATACCCCGCAGGCCTTCAGCCATTTTGCCCTTGTGACTAGCGCCCTGGAGCTGCATCAGGATACGGTTCGGCGCAGTGACACCCCCATTCCGCCGGAAGGGGCGGATTCGCGCTGAGGCGGCGCGGACCGGGGCTGTAACTTCTCCTTCGCAGGATAGATAAGTATACTTACTAACACCTCATGGAGTGCTCCCAAGCACAGCGCCGTGATTGATGGAGGAGTGATAGTTATGGCCGGATATTTTGAACTCGTTGACGCCCCTGATGGTGGATACCGGATCAGGATGATGGACGGAAGCGGGAACCTGATGGCCATTTCGGTGACCTTCCCCACCAAGAGGGCCGCTGTGGCAGGCGTTGCCATGGCCCGGGAAATCGCCGGCACGGGCCTCATTCGGGACAAGAGCCTGGACGGGGCTGGATCCGTGATCCGCGACCGCGTCCGCACCGTCAACTCTCCCAAGGAGGAGGCGGCCCGGCGGAAGAAGGCGCCGGACGTGCGACGGGCAGCGGTGGGCTGATGCCGGCTACCACGACACCCCCTGGCGGCACGCGCCGGGGGGTCCTCTTTGACGTAGACGGGACGCTGATCGACTCGTCCTATATCCACACCATCGCCTGGTGGGGCGCGTTCCGCCAGTACGGCCACGACTTGCCCATGGCGGCCATCCACCAGCTCGTCGGCATGGGTGGTGCCCGGCTGGTGGACAACCTCCTCCCGGCGGACCGGGACCGTGACGAGGATGGGGACATCATGGCCAGCCATGGCGCCCTGTATGCCTCACACTGGCCCTCGCTCCGCGCCTTTGACGGGGCCAAGGATCTGTTGGGCCAGTGCCATTCCGGCGGCCTGGCCGTGGCGCTGGCATCCTCGGCGCGGGAACGGGACCTGCAGGTGATGCGATCCGTGCTGGACGCCGACTCCTTCATCGATGCCGCCACCAGCGCGAACGATGCGAAGGAAAGCAAGCCTGCGCCGGACATCCTGGAAGCGGCCCTGGCTGCGGCGGGCGTTGACGCGGCAGATGCCGTCTATGTCGGCGACGCGGTGTGGGACATGAAGGCGGCAGCGGCGCTGGGAATCCCGTCCATCGGTGTTACCTGCGGGGGAATCCAGGCAAGCCAGCTGCGCGAGGCCGGCGCAGTGGAGGTCTATGACGGGCCGCGCCACCTGCTGGAAAACCTCGGCTCCAGCGCCATTGGCCGGCTGCTCGCCCTCCAGCCGAACCCCTGACAGCCCCGGCGTCCGGCATTCAGAGCGGCTGGCCGCCGGGCACTGATTCCTCGTTGCCAGCGACGGCAGGCTTGACCCATGACACCACCACCTTCACCGAGCCGTCGTCGTTCCGCTCGATGTCCGTGGTCACCTCTGATGCGGGTGCACCCATTTCCGCAATCCGCGTGCGGTAGCTGTTGACCAATTCCACCAAGCTGTCCTCCGTCCATTCACCCGGACGCATGCGCGTGGAGATTTCGACCGGTTCCGGCTGGTACAGCGACATGGCGTTCCTCTTTCACGTGGTCTTCTTCCCTGCCCTTCCTACGCTATGAGCAGTCGACGGCGGCCACAAGGTTTTCATCAGCATGCTTACTTTTTTCGCGTAAAACCGATAGCGTCGAAGAAAGGGTGCCTGCGGGCGTCCTGGCCGCCCTCCGGAGAGACCCCGGGGGCAAGACAGAGCGAAAGGGAGACTGTGAAAGCACTGACGTGGCAGGGAAAACGGTCGGTAAGCGTGGAGGAAGTACCCGATCCCGTGATCCAGGAACCGACGGATGCAATCATCCGGATCACCTCCACCGCCATCTGCGGCTCCGACCTCCACCTCTATGAGGTCCTGGGGCCGTATATGCACAAGGGCGATGTCATCGGCCATGAACCGATGGGCACTGTGGAGGAAGTGGGAAGCGGCGTCACCAACCTCCGCAAGGGTGACCGCGTGGTGATCCCGTTCAACATCGCCTGCGGTTCCTGCTACATGTGCAGGCAGGGCCTGCAGTCCCAGTGTGAAACCACCCAGGTGCGGGAGAAAGGGTCCGGCGCGGCCCTGTTTGGCTACTCCGAGCTGTACGGGTCCGTTCCCGGCGGCCAGGCTGAATTCCTGCGGGTTCCGCACGCTGACTACGGTGCAGTCAAGGTGGGGTCGGAGCTTCCCGACGAACGCTACCTTTTCCTTTCGGACATCCTGCCCACCGCCTGGCAGGCGGTGGAGTACGCCAACGTGCCGCCCGGCGGAACGCTCGGGGTCTTCGGCCTGGGGCCGGTGGGCCAATTCGCCAGCCGGATCGGTGTGCAGCGGGGATTCCGCGTGGTGGGTGTGGATCCCGTTCCCGAACGGCGGGAGATGGCCGCCCGGCACGGGGTGGAGACCTTCGACTACAGCAAGGACATTGCGGACGAACTGCGGGAGATGACCGACGGAAGGGGACCGGACGCGGTGGTTGACGCCGTCGGAATGGAAGCCCACGGTTCACCGCTGGCCGGCTTCGCCCACCAGGCGCTGGGACTCCTGCCGGACAAGCTCGCCCAGAAAGCGATGGAGACCGGCGGCGTTGACCGGCTGGCCGCGCTCCATACCTCCATCGACGCCGTGCGCCGCGGCGGGACGGTCTCCTTGAGCGGTGTGTACGGCGGAACGGCCAGCCCGCTGCCGCTGCTGACCATGTTCGACAAGCAGCTGCAACTTCGCATGGGCCAGTGCAACGTGCGCAACTGGACGGATACGCTGCTGCCCCTCGTAGAGGACGACGCCGACCCGCTGGGTGTCATGGACCTGGTCACCCACCGCTCCGGCCTGGAGGGCGCCCCGGCCCTGTACGAGAAGTTCCAGAAGAAGCAGGACGGCTGCATCAAGGTGGTCCTCAACCCGGGCGCCTGAGCCATCCAAGTAGCTGACCCATGTAGGTAGCAGTAGGTGTCGTTATGGGGTTCCATAACGACACCTACTGCTACCCAGTTGGGCGGATGGTGCTTAGGTGAGGCGCACCTGGCGGTTCATGTCCTTGTAGAGCAGGTAGCGGAATTCGCCCGGACCGCCGGCGTAGCAGGCCTGCGGGCAGAACGCGCGCAGCCACATGAAGTCGCCGGCCTCCACCTCAACCCAGTCGTTGTTCAGCAGGTACATGGCCTTGCCCTCAAGGACGTACAGGCCGTGTTCCATCACATGGGTTTCCGGGAACGGGATGACGCCGCCCGGCTGGAAGGTCACGATGTTCACCTGCATGTCGTGGGCCAGGTCGTTGGAGTCCGTGAAGCGGGTGGTCTTCCAGACGTCGTTGGTGTCCGGCATGGACGTGGGTTCCACGTCCTTTTCATTGGTGACGAAGGACTTGGCCTCGTACCCTTCGAGGCGCTCATAGGCCTTGCGGATCCAGTGGAAGGACACGACGTCGTCCGAAACGTTTTCCAGGCCCCACTCCGATCCGGCCGCAAGGTAGGCGTAGCCGCCTTCCTCCAGCTGGTGCAGCTCGCCGTCGAGGGTGAGGTTGACCTTGCCGCGGGTCACGAAGATGACGCCTTCCACCCCGGCCTCGAACTCGGCCTTGGGCGCGCCGCCGCCGGGGCCGATCTCCACGATCAGCTGCGAGAACGTGGTGGCGAAGCCCGAGATGGGCCGGGCGATGATCCAGGAGCGCGTGTTCACAAAGCCCGGCAGGTTGGACGTGACGATGTCCGTCATGACGCCCTTCGGGATCACCGTGTACGCCTCGGTGACGATGGCCCGCTCGGTGGTCAGGTGCGTCTGCGGCGGCAGCCCGCCGGTGGGGGAGTAGTACTTGCCCATGAAGAGAGATCCTTAACTACGAGTTGGAAGTGGTGGCGAGCCGCGGGTGCGCCAGCCCGGTGAGCTGCGGAATTCCGACGCCGGCAAGCGCCTGGACTTCCTCGGCACCTACTGCGCCGCACTGGACGCCGCGCAGGACGAAGGCGGCCAGGGCGCGGGCCGTGGCGGGTTCGTCCATCACGCCGCCCTCGGTCCGCTCCACATAATTGCGGAGGCGGGCCGCGGCGGCCGGAAGGCCCTGCCGGTAGAAGGCATAGGTGGCGGCGAACCGGCTGGGCAGCTGGGCCGGGTGCAGATCCCAGCCCTGGTAAAAGCCGCGCTCCAGCGAACGCCGGACCAGCCGGCCGTGCAGCTGCCACGCGTTCTCCACGTTGTCGCCCACCGGGATGATGTTGGTGGACCCGTCAGAGAGCCGGATGCCGGTTCCGGCCACGGCCAGCTGCATGACTTCCTTGGCGAAGTCGGCCACCGGGTGCTCCATGGACTGGTACTCGGCGGAAATCTGCAGTGATGCGGAGTAATCGTACGTGCCGTAGTGCAGCCCGCTGATCCGCCCGGGGACGGCGTGCGGCAGCTGTGCCACCGGCGAGGTTCCTTCCGGCCCCAGGATCAGCTGCGGGGTCTCCACCTGCACCTCAAAGCGCAGCCGCCCGGTGGGCAGGGAGTGGACTTCCTCCAACCGGGACACGGCGTAGTCCATGGCCCTGACCTGGGCCACGGTGCTCACCTTGGGTAGGGTCAGGACCAGGCCTTCGGGCAGTTCGCCCGCCGCGGCCAGGCCCGAAACGAACAGGTCCAGGGTCCGCAGCCCGCGGGCCCGGGTAGGCGCCTCGAAGCACTTGAACCGGATGCCGATGAACGGGGGAGCTGACCCAGCCGCGACTGCGGCGGCCACGGCGGATGCCGCGGCAACCGCTGCGACGTCCTCGGCGTCGTCGCCCCTGTCCCCGAACCCGTCCTCAAAATCCAGCCGCAGGTCCTCGATCGGTTCGCTGGCCAGCTTGGCTTCCACGCGGGGGGCAACGGCCTCCGCCAGCGCCGCGTCCTGGCCCAGCAGCGCGCCGAGCTTCTCCAGGCCGCCGTGGGCGTTGGCCGTGGCCAGCGCTTGGGCGCCCCAGTCGGCAGTGAACGACGCAGTGAACCGGTCCGCGGGCACATACACCGTGTGGACCGGCTGGCGTGAGCCGTCGTCGCCCGGGTAGTTCTGCTCCAGCAGCCGGTCCGTGGCGGCCAGCTGCCCGTCGATGGCCGCCACGTCTCCGGCGGTCAGTGACGTTTTGGGTGATGCTGCCATGCCTCAGCCCACCAGTTCGTAGGCCGGGGTGGTGAGGAAGTCGGTGTAGTCCTCGGACAGGCAGATGTCCGCGATCAGTTCGCTGGCCGGCTGGTAGTAGCGGCGGAAGGCCTCGTCACCGAACTCGGTGCGGAGCCGCTCGGTCTCCTCGGCCAGGATCCGCTCCACCAGTTCCTTGGTCACGGTGTTGCCGGTGTCCGCGAGCACGGACTTGTTGCGGATCTGCTGCCACACCTGCGAGCGGGAGATTTCCGCGGTGGCGGCGTCCTCCATCAGGTTGTGGATGGCTACCGCGCCGTTTCCGGAGAGCCAGACGGCCGTGTAGGCAACCGCCACGTAGAGGTTCAGGCGGAGGCCGGCCTCGGTGACCTGGCCGTCGGCGGAGGAGACATCCAGCAGCTGCTCCGCCGTGACGTTGACCTCCGGGCGCTGCTTGTCCACCTGGTTGGGCTTGTCGCCGAGCACCGAGTCAAAAACCTCGCGGCAGGTGGGCACCAGGTCCGGGTGCGCCACCCAGGACCCGTCGAACCCGTCGTTGGCCTCGCGGGTCTTGTCCGCGCGCACCTTTTCGAAGGCGGCTTCGGTGACTTCGGGGTGGCGGCGGTTGGGGATGACAGCAGCCATGCCGCCCATGGCGAAGGCGCCGCGCTTGTGGCAGGTCTTGACCAGGAGCTCGGTGTAGGCGCGCATGAAGGGCGCGGTCATCACCACGGAGGCGCGGTCCGGCAGGACGAATTCCTCGCCGGCATCACGGAAGTACTTGATGATGCTGAACAGGTAGTCCCAGCGGCCGGCGTTCAGGCCGGAGGCGTGGTCCCGGAGTTCATACAGGATCTCGTCCATTTCGAACGCGGCCGGAATGGTCTCGATCAGCACCGTGGCGCGGATGGTGCCCTGGTTCAGTCCCAGGAAGTCCTGGGCGAAGACGAACACGTCGTTCCACAGCCGGGCTTCGAGGTGGCTCTCCATCTTGGGCAGGTAGTAGTACGGGCCCTGCCCGTTGAGGACCAGCTGCTTGGCGATGTGGAAGAAGTGCAGGCCGAAGTCCACCAGCGCACCTACGGCGGGTTCGCCGTTGACCAGCAGGTGCTTCTCCTGCATGTGCCAGCCGCGGGGGCGGGCCACCACGACGGCGAGCGGCGCGTCGGTGCGGAGCCGGTACTCCTTGCCTTCGTCCGAGGTGTAGCTGAGGGTGCCCTGGGCGGCGTCACGGAGGTTCAGGATGGCATCGATGACGTTGGCCCAGGTGGGAGTACTGGCGTCTTCGAGGTCCGCCAGCCACACCTTCGCGCCGGAGTTCAGGGCATTGATGGCCATCTTTGCCGGTGAGGCAGGCCCGGTCATCTCCACCCGGCGGTCCTGCAAAGCCGCCGGTGCAGGCGCAACTTTCCAGTCGCCGTCGCGCACGTCCTGCGTCTCCGGCAGGAAGTCCAGCTTGCCGGTTTCAGCCACCCGCTGCCGCTTGGCGGCGCGGGCTGCCAGCAGCTCGTTGCGGGTGCCGGCGAACCGGGTGTGGAGCTCTTCGATGAAGGCCAGTGCCTTGGGCGTGAGGATTTCCTCTGCGCGGGCGATGGGCCGGGGATCTGTGACGGTGATGGCCATTTCTGGTCCTTTCCTTTGGCTGGAAGTCGGGCGGTCAGGCGGAGGCGAGTGCCGGCTCCGCTGCGGAATCGGCCGGTTCAGCCGTTGCAACGCGGGCTGACCGGGCGGCCGCGGCCACCGCTGCGGCAACGTCGGCAGCCACATGGGGATCGAAGACGCTGGGGATAATGTAGCTGGCATTGAGCTCATCGTCAGCCACGCGATTGGCAATGGCCTCCGCGGCGGCCACCAGCATGTCCGGCGTGATGTCCGAGGCTCCGGCATCCAACAGGCCGCGGAAGAAGCCCGGGAATGCCAGCACGTTGTTGATCTGGTTGGGGAAGTCGCTGCGGCCGGTGGCCACCACTGCCGCATGCCTGGACGCGATGACGGGGTCGATTTCCGGGGTGGGGTTAGCCATCGCAAAGACGATGGCGTTCTCCGCCATCGAGGCCACCTGTTCTTCGCCGATCACGTGCGGTGCGCTGACGCCGATAAACACGTCGGCGCCGTTGAGGGCGTCGTGCAGGGTTCCGGAGAAGCCCTCTTCGTTGGTGTTCGCGGCGATCCAGCTGCGGTGCTCGTCGTCGTACTTCTCTCCTGCGTGGATGGCGCCGGAGCGGCCGGCGGCGATGATGTGCCGCGCACCCTGGGCCTTGAGCAGCTGGATGATGGCGGAGCCGGCGGCGCCGACGCCGGAAACCACGATCTTCACGTCCTCCAGCTTCTTGTCCACCACGCGCAGCGCATTGACCAGGGCGGCGAGGGTGACAATGGCGGTGCCGTGCTGGTCATCGTGGAACACGGGGATGTCCAGCTCGTCGCGCAGCCGGTTCTCGATCTCGAAGCAGCGCGGGGCGGCGATGTCCTCCAGGTTGATGCCCCCGTAGACCGGTGCCATGGCCTTGGCGATCATGATGATTTCCTCGGTGTCCTGGGTGTCCAGGCAGACCGGCCAGGCGTCCACGTTGGCGAACTGCTTGAACAGCGCGGCCTTGCCTTCCATCACGGGGAGGGCGGCGGCAGGGCCGATGTTGCCCAGCCCCAGGACGGCCGAACCGTCGGTGAGGACGGCAATGGTGTTGCGCTTGACCGTGAGGTTGCGGGCTGCCGCGGGATCCTCGGCAATGGCCAGGCAGACGCGGGCGACGCCGGGAGTGTAGGCGCGGGAGAGGTCGTCCCGGTTCCGCAGGGCTACTTTGGGGACAACCTCGAGCTTGCCGCCGAGGTGCATCAGGAAGGTGCGGTCCGAGACGTGCTGGACCGTGACGCCGTCGAGTGCGTCCAGGGCGTCCTTGACGCGGGCGGCGTGGGCGTCGTCGGTGGTGTTGCAGGTGACGTCCACAACCAGGGTCTCGTGGTGGGATTCCGTGACGTCCAGGGCGGTGATGGCGGCGCCGGCAGCTCCCACGGCTGCGGCCAGTTCGCTGGTGGCGCTGAAGCTTGACGGTGCTTCCACGCGCAGGGTGATCGAATTTCCGGGGCTCGGGTTCGCCATTGAATGTCCTCCTGTTAGGGCCTTGGCCTGTTGCTGCTTCAAACCGAATGTTTTCGTATTATGGATATTATTATCTACTCTATGGAAACACAAGCCCTCGGATTGCGACCGGAGGCCCACGTCGCCGCGGAAACCTCTGTGCTGTATCTTGGGTGTTCTAAGCAATTCTTTTCACGATGCGGATAAGAGTTGTCGGATTCCGAGCCATAGGAGACAACGGAATGGCAGAAAAAGCCTCTGGTGGGGTGCAGTCGGTGGAGCGCGTCTTCGAACTGCTGGAGCTCATCACCGACGCCGGCGGTGACGTGACGCTCAGCGAGCTCTCGTCCTCCACGGACCTGCCATTGCCCACCATCCACAGGCTGCTCCGCACCCTGGTCTCGCTCGGCTACATCCGCCAGCTGCCCAACCGGCGCTACGCCCTGGGTCCCCGGCTCATCAGGCTGGGGGAGGGTGCCAACAAACAGCTCGGCGCCCTGGCCCAGCCGCAGCTGAAGGTCCTGGTGGACCGGCTGGGGGAGACCTCCAACATGGCCGTGCTGGACTCGGACATGGTGATCTACGTGGCCCAGGTTCCCTCGCTGCACTCCATGCGCATGTTCACCGAGGTGGGCCGGCGCGCCCATACCCATGCCACCGGCGTCGGAAAAGCCATCCTGGCCCAGCTCGACGACGACACTGTCCGCGGCATCGTGGCCCGCGCCGGAATGCCCACCCCCACTGCCAAGAGCATCGGCGACGTGGACGAACTCCTGGCCGACCTCAAGCTGATCCGCGAGCGCGGTTACTCCATCGACGAGGAAGAGCAGGAACTGGGTGTCCGCTGCTTCGCCATGGCCGTGCCCAACGCCCCCACCCCAAGTGCGATTTCCGTGTCCGGTCCGGTCTCCCGGGTGGACGAGGACTTCGCCGACAAGGCCGTGCCCGTCCTCCGCGAAGCGGCCGAGGCCATCTCCCGCGAGCTCAACCGCACCTGAGGCACTGACGCGGCCTCCCGCCGTCGTCCTTAACCCGCTTAACCCGCGAGATGGCAGTTCACAGCAATGTTCCCGGGGAACACTGCCGTGAACTGCCATCTCGCGTTGGGCCTAGTGCTCCGGCGCCTTCTCGGCTGACTTGACGGGCACTTCCTTGCCGTCGCAGTCGATGAGCCTGCCGTTTTCGAAGCGGTCGCCTTCGGCCAGGCAGCGGAGGTCCTCCGCGCGCACCAGCCGCTCGGTGCCGGCCACGAACACCGACTGGTTGTCCGAGTTGCCCGCCCGGAGGTGGTTGAACAGCAGGTTCAGGAGGATGGCCATCACGGCGGCGGAGCTGATGCCCGAGTGGAAGATGGTGCCAAACCAGGACGGGAACTTGTCGTAGAACGCGGGGGCGGCGATGGGGATCATGCCGAAGCCGATGGAGGCGGCCACCACGATCAGGTTCATGTTGTTCTTGTAGTCCACCTTGGACAGGGTCCGGATGCCGCTGGCCGCCACCGTGCCGAAGAGCACGACGCCGGCACCGCCGAGGACGGGCGTGGGCACCGCTGCGACCACCCGGCCAAGGACTGGCAGCAGGCCAAGGACCACCAGGATCACACCGCCGGCGCTGACCACGAACCGGCTCTTGACGCCGGTGATGGCCACCAGGCCCACGTTCTGGGCGAACGCGCTCTGAGTGAAGGAGTTGAAGAGCGGGGAGACGGCGCTGGAGAGCATGTCCGCCCGCAGGCCGTTGCCGATCCGCTTGGAGTCCACCTTGGTGCCCACGATCTCGCCCACGGCGATGATGTCCGCGGAGGTCTCCGTGAGGGTGACCAGGATGACGATCAGCATGGAGATGATGGCGGCAAGCTCAAACGTGGGCGGTCCGAAGGCGAAGGGAGTGGGGAACGCGACAATCTCGCCCTGGCCCACCTTGGAGAAGTCCGCCATGCCGAAGACGAAGGCGATCAGCGTGCCCAGGACCATGGCCAGCAGGATGGACAGCCTGGAGATGGCGGCGCTGCCCACTTTGCTCAGGAGCAGGACAATGCCCATGGTGGCTGCCGCCAGGCCGATGTTCGCAACGCTGCCGTAGTTGGGCGCCTTGCTGTTTCCGCCCATGGCCCAGTTGGCGGCAACCGGCATCAGGGTGAGGCCGATGGTGGTGATCACGGTGCCCGTGACCACGGGCGGGAAGAACCTGATGATCTTTGAGAACAACGGCGTGATCAGCAGGCCGATCAGGGAGGCTGCGATGACCGAACCGAAGACGGCCTGGATTCCCCCGCCGCCATGGACGATGGCCACCATGGTGGAGACTCCGGCGAAGGAGACGCCCTGGACCAGCGGCAGCTGCGAACCGAAGAAGGGGACGCCGACGGTCTGCAGGATGGTGGCCAGGCCGCCCACGAAAAGGCAGGCCGCGATGAGCAGGCCGATGTCCTGGGAGTTCATTCCCGCGGCTGCGCCGATGATCAGGGGAGGGGCAATGATGCCGCCGTACATGGTGAGGACGTGCTGGAAGCCGTAGGCAAACATGCTTCCGATCGGGAGGCGCTGGTCCTCGGGGCGGGAAGGCCGTGCACCTTTTTCGGCGGCTGCAGGGGCCAGTTTCTTCTTGGTGTTCATGGCAGACTTTCTTGGTTCATGGCAGACGTCATCGTCTGGCTAACTGGTGTCTGGCTAACAAGGTGAAAGCTGTGGGGGTGGCCCCGACGGGCCCAGCCATGTGGCTGGGGCCGCCGGGACCTGTGGGTGTTGTGCTTTAGCAGAAGCCGGCGATGCCGGACCAGGCGGCCGGGGCTGCCGCAGCGTCCTCGCGCTGGACGGTGGCCTCGATCAGGCCGTACGGGCGGTCTGCCGCGAAGAAGACCTCGTTGGGGTTGTCCAGGCCGAACGGTGAGAGGTCCACCAGGAAGTGGTGCTTGTTGGGCATGGAGAACTTGATCTCGTCGATTTCGCTGTGCGCCTCCAGCACCTTGGTGCCCATGTCGAACAGGGTCTGCTGCAGTGCGTGGGAGTACTTCTCGGTGAAACCTTCGAGCAGGAGGCCCTTGACGTCGTCGTAGCTCTTGTTGAAGTCCAGCGCGCTGAAGTCGGTGCCGGTCTTGAAGCGCCAGCGGGCCGAGACATCGGTGGCCAGGATGCGGTCGGTGGTCTCGGGCAGCGTGGTGTAGCGGTCCCGGGGGTAGCCCACAAAGCCGGACTGGGTGGATTTCAGGACGGTGAGGTCCTTCAGTCCGGAGATCAGGTGGCTGGTGGCGCCGTCACGGACCAGGACCGCGGTGCGGACTTCCTGGCCGTTGCGGACGAACGAGTGGTCGTGTTCGCTGCCGTGAGCCTGGATGCGGTTCCAGCCGTAGGACTCTGCTTCCCAGCGGCCGCCGGAGACCCAGTCGAAGCTGGAGGTGAAGTGCTCGCCGAGGCGCAGCAGGAACGCTTCCGGTGAGCCGATGCCGTCGCGGGCGAAGGCGTAGATGGTGTTCTTCTGGGTGTCGGTGGCCACCACGTGGGCGTTGTCGCCCTCGAGGTGGGCTGCGGCGAAGTCGCCCCGCAGCTGCGAGGTGACGTTCAGGTCTTCGATCTCGTGGCGGTTGGTGTCCCTGGTGATCTTGACGACGCGGACTTCTGCCTTGCCGTACTGGTTTTCGCCGAGGATGATCTTGCTGCTCATGGTCTGTTCCCAATCTCCGGTAAGTGGAACCAAGGTTCCATCACTGAAATTAAGCGCGCGTTTCGAGCGCGTTTCCGGTGGAGCCGACCCAACAAAAAAGAGCCGGCATCCATTGATGCCAGCTCATTACGACCCTGCCTGCTGCTCCCAGGTTACGTGACGTGCGCCACGAGTTGCCTAACAGCGTACCCCCGCAAGCCGGTGGTGTACATCACAGGATCAAAATTCATTTTGTGACTGCCGGGCGTCAAGGCCGGTATCAGGCTGGCATTGACGCCCGGCAAGCCACAATCTATTCTTTTCATATAGCAATAACTATTTTCCGAGATACGGAAACGCTATGTGGAACAGGAGGAGCAGATGAACCCCCAGGAACAGAACCAGGCAGTGGAATTTCCGGCGCCGGGCCAGGAGTTGTACCTGCCCTTCGGAGCCAGTGACCCGGATTTCTACATTCCCGCCGACCATGAGCGGCGGGCCGGAGGATTTTCCCGCTGGCTCCGCGCCCTTCCGGTCTTCGGCCGCCGCTGATCCAAACAGCAGCCAGTCAGGAGCCGGGTCCGCCGGGCCACTGCTTGCCGGCCCAGGGGTCATAGTCGGCGATGAGGTCCTCCTGGGGAGGCCGTTCAGCCTCGGGCACGTGCTGCAGGTTCACCCGCACCCGGTACCAGAGTGAGCTGGACCCGCGCATCCCGTCCACCAGGACATCGGCGGGCTGGAGGGCGGACACGACGGCGGCGTGGCGGGACTTCCATTCGTCGAGCGCCGCGAGCGCTTCGGGCTTGGTCCTGGTCCGGGCCACCTCGATGAGCGGCATCAGCGACTGGCGGCGTCCGGAACCGTTGCCGCTGCGCGGCGCCTTCTCCGCCGGCCCCAGCTTTTCGGCAAGGGCCAGGAGGCCGTCCAGCCTGCCAGCCGCGCCGTCAATGCCGGCATGCGGATCGCCGATCTCCGCGAACCGCTCCAGGACGGTGGGCACCGTGAACTGCTCCGGCCGGGCAGTGCGCACCTCTTCCCAGGTGAGCGGTGTAGAGACCCGGGCGTCAGGCAGGGGTCTGACGGAATAGGCGGAGGCCACCGTGCGGTCCTTGGCGTTCTGGTTGAAGTCCACGAACACGCTCTCGCCGCGCTCCTCCTTCCACCACCGTGCCGTGGCGAGGCCCGGGGCCCGGTTCTCCACTTCCCGGGCCAGCGTTTCGGCGGCGAGCCGGACGTCGCGGTAGGACCACTCCGGGGCAATGCGCGCCAGGATGTGCAGTCCCCGTGAACCGCTGGTCTTCGGCCATCCCACCAGCCCCACGTCGTCCAGGACCTCCTGCGCCACATAGGCCACGTCCACGATCTGGGACCAGTCCACGCCCGGCATGGGGTCCAGGTCCACCCGGAGTTCGTCCGGGTGCTCCAGGTCCTCGGCCCGGATCGGGTGCGGGTTCAGGTCCAGGCAGCCGAGGTTGATGACCCAGGCGAGGCCCGCGGCGTCGCGGATCACCGCTTCCTCGGCCGAAGTTCCGGACGCGTAGTGCAGCGTGGTGGTGTCGACGAAGGGCGGGTGGTTTTCCGGTACGCGCTTCTGGAAGAACGGCTCGGCGTCGATGCCCTTGGGAAACCGCTTAAGTACCATGGGCCGGCCGCCCGCACCCCGCAGCGCACCGTCCGCCACGGCCAGGTAGTACTGAACGAGGTCGAGCTTGGTCAGCCCCGGTTGGGGGAATACCACCTTGTCCGGGCTGGAGATCCGGACCTCAACACCCTCGATGTCCAGGATCTCGGCCGGCGTCTTTGACGGAGTCATGGCGCCACGCTAGCAGTTGGCCGGGAAAGCGTCAGCCGTTCAGCGCGAGCCACTCACCAGGCGCCGTGCCGCGGCTGAGTGTTCGGCAATCAACCCCGCCACGTCCAGTCCCGGGATCTGCCCGTCCATTACCCGCCACTGCCCGGCCACCATCACCCGGTCTGCCCGGTCCGCGGCGCACAGGAGGAGGGCGGCGATGGGATCGTGGCTGCCGGAGAAGCGCAGATCGTCCAGCTTGAACAGGGCGAGGTCGGCCTGCATCCCGGGTGCCAGCTGGCCCAGCCCCTTCCGGCCCAATACTGCCGCCGAGCCTCGTGTAGCCCAGCCGAGTGCCCGCTCCACCGGCACGTCCGCACCATAACGGAGGCGCTGCAGGTACAGGGCCTGCCGCGCCTCCAGGATCATGTTGGAGGCATCGTTCGACGCCGAGCCGTCAACCCCCAGCCCCACCGGCACTCCGGCGTCCTCCAGTTCCAGGACGCGTGCGGTACCCGAGGCCAGCCGCATGTTGGAGGTGGGGCAATGCGCGACGGCGGTCCCGGCCGAACCGAGGCGCGTGATCTCCGCGTCGCTGAAATGGATGCCGTGTCCCAGCCAGGTGCGGTCCGTCAGCCAGCCAACGCTGTTTAGGTAATCCACCGTCCGCAGCCCGAACATCTCCCGGCAGAAGTCCTCCTCGTCGAGGGTCTCTGCCAGGTGGGTGTGCAGCCGGACGTCCAGCCGCTCCGCCAGTGCCGCACTTTCGGCCATGATCTCCTTCGTCACCGAGAACGGTGAGCATGGCGCCAGGGCAATCTGGATCACCGCGTCTTCCCCGCGCTCGTGGTACCGGCCCACCAGGCGCTCGCTGTCAGCCAGCACCACCTCCGGAGCCTGCACCGTGGACTGCGGCGGCAGGCCGCCGTCGTCCGTTCCCAGCGTCATGGAGCCCCGGGTGAGCGTGGCCCTCATGCCCAGCCGGCGAACTGCCGCCACCTCAATGTCAATGGCATCCTCGAGGCCGGCGGGAAAAAGGTAGTGATGGTCGGCAGCGGTGGTGCAGCCGGAGAGCAGCAGCTCGGCGAGGGCCACGGTCGCGGCAAGTTCCAGGTCCTTTGGCGTGAGCCTGGCCCACACCGGATAAAGGTTCTGCAGCCACGGGAACAACGGCGCATTCGCCACCGGACCCCAGGCCCGGGTCAGGGTTTGGTAGAAGTGGTGGTGCGTGTTGATCAGGCCCGGCAGCAGTACGTGGCTTCCGGCGTCAAACGCCTCATCGCACGGCGCGGACGGCTGCTGCCCCGCTGCCAGGACCTCGGTAATGACGCCGCCACTGACCACCAGGCCACCTGCGGCATCGAGGGTGTTGGCGGTGAAAGCGGCCTGCGGATTCCTGATCCACAAACGGGTTGCGGGTGCGGTGGATTGCGTCATGGCTGTCCTTCTCTGAGCGCTGGTGGTTGTCAATCCAGCTCAGTGAGGCCCTGTCTGCTGATCCAGGTGCCCGCGGCCTGCGGGGCAGGACGGGTGGGATCAGCCTAGGAAAACGCCCCGCCGGCGTCAATGGGAGTCTTTGTGACTGCCCGCCCGGGCCCATCGTGAAGGCGCTGAAACATGGATTTCACATTACGAAATTAAATTTCCAGAAAACTATGGCGTGGCCCACACAGCGGTGCTAATCTCGATTCTGCCAAAGGCGGGCGCCCGAACCCGGGAAGCTATCTACCAGGCGCAACTTAACCTTCACAGCACATGCTGAAGCCTGGTAACCGTTCGCACCTGGTTCTACTGGTCCTGCGCAGCACCAGGCTTCCCGGCAAAAGGAAGTCGCATCATGAGTACCACCGTCACGGCCGAACAATTTTTGGCCCGCTCCATCCGGCTGGCAACGGCCAACGTCCTTAACAGCGGGGGCCCCTTCGGCGCCATGATCGTCACGGCGGACGGCCAAACGTTCGACGGCGTCAACCGCGTCACCGCCGACAATGATCCCACCGCACATGCCGAGGTCACCGCCATCCGCACCGCCTGCCGCGAGCTGGGCACCTTCGACCTCAGCGGCGCCACCCTCTACACCAGCTGCGAACCGTGCCCCATGTGCCTGGCCTCCGCGCTCTGGGCCCGGGTAGGGAGTGTTGTCTACGCAGCCGACCGCCACGACGCCGCCTCCGTCGGCTTCGACGACGCCGTCTTCTACGAATACTTCGAAAACCAGGACAGGGACTCCCTGATGCCGGTCTCCAAGCTGGAACTGGGCGATCCCCAGGCCCCGGCCCCGCTGGAGCCGTTCAACACCTGGAACACGCTCGAATCCAGGATCGACTACTAGGCCCGGCGGCTTCGATGACCATCCTGGACCATTCCCACGAGGAGCATCCGGCTCCAACCACCAGCACCTCCCGGCGGACGCCGCGCACTTCGGCACAGGGATCACAGACCCCCCAGCCGCCGGAATCCTTCCTGGACCGCTTCTTCCAGGTCACCCGGCGCGGCTCGACCCTTGCCCGCGAATTCCGCGGCGGCCTGGTCACCTTCTTCACCATGGCATACATCGTCATCCTGAACCCCCTCATCCTCGGCGGGTTCAGCGCGGACAACGCCCCCACCGACGTCGCCGGGGGCTGGCTGTCCGCCGCGCAGGTGGGTGCCGTCACCGGCCTCACCGCCGGCGTCATGACCATCCTCTTCGGCCTCATCGCCAACCTGCCGTTCGGGCTTGCCGCGGGGCTGGGCATTAACTCCTTCCTGGCCGTCTCGGTGATCCAGGAAGTCACCTGGGCCGAGGCCATGGGCCTGGTGGTGATCAACGGCATCCTGATTGTCCTCTTCGGTGTCACCGGCGCCCGGACCGCCATCTTCCGGGCGGTGCCCAAGGAACTCAAGGCCGCCATCACCGTCGGAATCGGCCTGTTCATCGCCTTCATCGGCTTCGTGGACTCCGGCTTTGTCCGGCCCACCGCGGGCGGCCCGCCTGTGCAGCTGGGCGACGGCGGCTCCATCACCTCGGTGCCCACGCTCGTGTTCGTCATCGGCCTCCTGGCCATGGGCATCCTGGTGGCCCGCAAGGTCCAGGGCGGCCTGCTCATCGGCATCGTCGGCACCACCGTGCTGGCCGCCGTCGTGGAAGCCATCCTGAAGCTGGGCCCGGCCAGCGCCACCAACCCGGGCGGCTGGCACCTGAACACCCCGGTCCTGTCCGGCCAGCTGGTTTCAGCGCCGGACCTTGGCCTGGTGGGCCAGTTCGACCTGTTCGGCTCGTTCGCCCGGATCGGCGGCCTGGCCGCCACCATGCTGGTGTTCACGCTGGTGTTCACCAACTTCTTCGACGCCATGGGTACCATGACCGGCCTGGCCCGGAGCGCCGGCGTGGCCCACAAGGACGGCACCTTCCCGCGACTGAAAGCGGCCTTCATCGTGGAAGGCTTCGGTGCCGTGGCGGGCGGGGCAACCTCGGGTTCCTCCAACACCGTGTACATCGACTCCGCGGCCGGCATCGGCGAAGGCGCCCGCACCGGCCTGGCCTCAGTGGTCACCGGCGTGCTGTTTCTCGGTTCCATGTTCCTCACGCCGCTCACCAGCGTGGTGCCGCTCGAGGTGGCAGCCGCCGCGCTGGTGGTGGTGGGCGCGATGATGATGGCCCAGATCCGCGAGATCAAGTTCACCAAGTTCACGGTGGCCCTGCCGGCATTCCTCACCATCGTCACCATGCCGCTGAGCTACTCGATCGCCAACGGCATCGGCGTCGGCTTCGTGAGCTGGGCCGTCATCGGGGCGGCCTCCGGCAAGGCGAAGAAGATCCATCCGCTGATGTGGGTGGTGAGCATCGGGTTCCTGGTGTACTTCGCGCGCGGACCGATCAACCACCTGCTGGGCGGCTGAGCGTTGCCCCAACCACCCAGGGGGCCGGGTCAACTCTTGGCCCGGCCCCCGGCAGGACCGACAATAGACACCACCGCCGCGCGGAAGAAGGAGTGCCGCCATGCTTGACCTGATCCCTTCGCTCGGCCCCTGGATGCCCCGGCTCGAAGGCCGGCGGTTCGCCGTGGCCACCGTCGTGGCCGCCTCCGGCTCCGTGCCCCGGCCAGTGGGCACCTCCATGCTGGTCACCGACTCCGGCGAGGTGCTGGGCAGCCTCTCCGGCGGCTGCGTGGAAGGCGCCGTGGTGACGCTCGCCCAGGAGGCAATGGACGACGACGCCACGCGCCTTGAGACCTTCGGCTTCAGCGCCGCCGACGCCTTCGCCGCCGGACTCACCTGCGGGGGACAGCTGGACATCCACATCCAGCCGGTGCCTGCCGCCAGGTTCGGAGAGGCAGGGCATCCGCTGCGCGCCGCCCTGCTGCGACTCGCCGAAACGGGCCCGGACCAACCCGTGGCCCTGGTACGGGTGCTGGGCAGCGCAGGAGGCGGCGCCGTCGTCCTTTCCGATCCCGCCACCTTCCGTCTGGCTGTCTCTCCGGAGTTGGCGTCGCTGCTGCACGGGGAACCCGCCGCCCACGTGGAATCCCTGGTGCGCAGCGGCGGCACGGGCCTGGTCCGGCTGGGCCAGCCGGGGGATTGTCCTCCGGACCGGACAGGCGACGGGCAGCCTTCCGGCGAGCCGGCCATCCTCGTGGAGTCCCGGCTCGCCCCGCCGCGGATGCTGGTGTTCGGCGCCAACGACTTCGGTGCGGCGCTGGTCCCGGCCGCCAAGCTGCTCGGCTACCACGTGACCCTCGTGGACGCCCGGCCGGCGTTTGCCGGGCAGCCCCGTTTCGCCGCCGCCGACCAGGTAGTGGCCGACTGGCCGCACCGGTACGTTGCGTCGGAGGCGGCCGCCGGCCGGACGGACCACCGAACCGTGGCCGCCGTCCTAACCCACGATCCCAAGTTCGATATCCCGCTGCTGGAAACCGCGCTTGCCCTGGACCTTGCCTACGTGGGCGCCATGGGCTCCCGCCGCAGCCACCTCCAGCGGGTTGCCGAACTCCTCAGCGCAGGCGTGCCGCCGGAGCGGATCGCGCAGCTGCACTCACCCATCGGGCTGGACCTCGGCGCCGTCACCCCCGCGGAAGTGGCGGTGTCCATCACCGCCGAAATCATCGCCGCCCGCAGCCGTGCGGCCAGTTGCCTGCCGCTGCGGGAAACGTCCGGCGCCATCCATCAACATCCCACGCATTCCCACCCCGCGCCCGCCCCGGCGCCCACAGACGTCGACAAGCAGGAGATCGCATGGACATGAACACCATTGAGGCGGTGGTCCGCACCACCGACCCCGCGGAATGGCGCGACGGCGACGCCTGGCTGGCCGGCGGGACGGTCCTTTTCTCCTACGGCAGCTACGCTTTCGGGCCGCAGCCGCTCAAACGGCTCCTGGACCTGGGCGCTGCAGGATGGACGCCCATCACGGTGACCGACGACGGCATCGAGCTCGCCGCCACCTGCACCATCGCCGAGCTGTACAGCCTTCCGGGCCTGCCGGATGTTTCGGGCCGCGGCTGGCCCGCGCTGGACCTGGTCCGGGCATGCTGCGACTCCTTCGTGGCCTCCTTCAAGGTGTGGAACATGTCCACGGTGGGCGGCAACCTCTGCACCTCGCTGCCCGCCGGACCGGTCATCTCCCTCTGCGCCGGGCTGGACGGCGTGGCCACCATCCTGACGCCAGGCGGCGGCAGCCGCACCCTCCCGGTGGCGGACTTCATCACCGGTGATGCCAGGAACGGCCTGGCACCAGGCGAGCTGCTCCGCAGCGTCCACCTCCCGGCGTCGGCCCTTTCCGCCCGCGTGGCCTTCCGCCGCCTGTCGCTGAGCAACCTGGGCAGGTCCGGGGTGCTGCTCATTGGAAGGCTCGACGGCGGGACCTCCCTGGTGCTGACGGTCACCGCCGCCACCAAGCGGCCCATGCAGCTCCGTTTCGACGCGCTGCCTGAGGCGGACCAGTTGACGACGGCCCTCGATGAGGCGATCCCTGCAGACCTTTACCACGACGACATCCACGGGCTTCCGGCCTGGCGCCGCGACATGACCTACCGGCTGGCCGAGGAAATCCGGGCCGAACTTGCAGCGCCGCAGGGAACGCCGGGACTGGCTGTGTCCGGGGACTTTTGGCCGCCGAGGACCGGCGGGATGCCGGGATCCGGGCGCACAACTCTTTCGAAAGGGGCCTGAGCATGGCCATCGAGATCAACGGAGCTTCCGCGGACGCCGCGCCCCGTCCAGGGCAGTGCCTGCGGACCTTCCTCCGGGAGCAGGGAAACCTCGGGGTGAAGAAGGGCTGCGACGGCGGCGACTGTGGAGCCTGCACCGTGCACGTGGACGGTACCCCGGTCCACAGCTGCATCTACCCGGCGGTCAGGGCAGAAGGGCACTCCGTCACCACTATCGAGGGGCTCGCCGCGGCCAACGGCGCTGACGGGAAGTTCCCCGGCGGGCAGCTTCACCCCGTGCAGCAGCAGTTCCTGGAGCGCCAGGGCTTCCAGTGCGGCTTCTGCACGGCCGGCATGGTGATGACTGCCGCCTCCTTCAGTGATGAACAGAAGGAGAACCTGCCGCGGAACCTCAAGGGCAACCTGTGCCGGTGCACCGGCTACCGCGCCATCGCGGACGCGGTTTGCGGGGATGCCGGCCATCCTGATCCCCAGGGGCCGGGCTCCGGCATCGCCGGGGAGGGGCAGCCGGACCCGGAAGCCGGCCGGCTGGGTGACGACGTCCCGGCACCGGCCAGCCGGGCAGTGGTCACCGGAACGGCCCGGTACACCCTGGACGTTCCGCAGGAGCAGCTGAAGGGCCTGCTGCACCTCAAGATCCTGCGGTCGCCACTTGCCCATGCCCGCGTGGTGTCCATCGACAAGGCCGCGGCGCTGAAGGTCCCCGGAGTAGTCGCCGTCTTCACCTCCGAGGATGCGCCCGAGCAACTGTTCTCCACGGCCCAGCACGAGTTGTTCACGGATGACCCCGACGATACCCGGGTGCTCGATGACGTGGTCCGATTCATCGGGCAGCGGGTTGCCGCCGTCGTGGCGGAATCAGTGGGCGCCGCGGAAGCAGGCGTCCGTGCCCTGCAGGTGGAGTATGAGGAACTCCCGGCCGTCCTCTCGCCGCAGCACGCACTGCTGCCCGGCGCGCCGTTGGTCCATGGGGACAAGGATGCTGCCCGCTCCCGGATTGCACGGCCTGAACGGAACGTGGTGGCGGAGCTGCATTCGGAGCTGGGAAGCGTGGCCGATGGCTTCGCCGCCGCAGACTTCATCCATGAACAGACCTACCAAACCCAGCGGGTGCAGCACGTGGCGCTGGAAACCCATGCCGCCATCGCCTCGGTGGACGCCGAGGGGCGGCTGCAGGTGCGCACGTCCAGCCAGGTACCGTTCCTGGTCCGCCGTACCCTGTGCCGGATTTTTGGCCTGGAAGAGGACAACGTCCACGTGGTGGCCGGGCGCGTGGGCGGTGGATTCGGCGGCAAGCAGGAAGTCCTCACCGAGGACCTCGTGGCGCTCGCGGCCCTGAAGCTGAAGCGGCCGGTCCAGCTGGAACTGACGCGCACCGAGCAGTTCATTGCCACCACCACCCGGCATCCGTTCACCATCAAGCTGAAGGCGGGGGCCAGCCAGTACGGGAAGCTGACGGCCCTGGAGCTGGACGTGGTGACCAACACCGGCGCCTACGGCAACCACGGTCCAGGGGTCATGTTCCACGGCTGCGGCGAATCGCTGGCGGTCTACAACTGCGCCAATAAAAAAGTGGACGCGCACTCGGTGTACACCAATACCGTGCCGGCCGGTGCTTTCCGCGGGTACGGGCTGAGCCAGATGATCTTCGCCATCGAGTCCGCCATGGATGAGCTGGCCGCCGGGATCGGCATGGATCCGCTCGAGTTCCGCCGGCTGAACATGGTCCGCGAGGGGGACCACATGCTGTCCACGCAGCCCGATCCGGAGGAGGACGTCCACTACGGCAGCTATGGGCTGGACCAGTGCCTGGACCTGGTCCGGGATGCGCTTGACCGCGGCAGCGAACGCTACCGGCAGGCGGGCCTTGACGATCTGGGGCCGGACTGGATGGTGGGCGAAGGCGCTGCCTTGTCCATGATCGACACTGTGCCGCCGCGAGGCCACTTTGCCCATTCCCGCCTGCGGCTCCTGACGGACGGGACGTACCAGGCCGACGTCGGAACCGCCGAATTCGGCAACGGCACCACCACGGTGCACGCCCAGCTTGCCGCCACCGCCCTCTCCACGCAGGCGTCCCGGGTGGCGGTGCGCCAATCGGACACCGACCTCGTGGAGCACGACACCGGCGCGTTCGGCTCAGCCGGCACCGTGGTGGCCGGCAAGGCCACCCTCGCAGCAGCGGAGGAACTGGCGGTCCGGATCCGGGCGTTCGCCGCCGGCATCCGGCAGACCCAGGCCTCCGCGTGCGTCCTCGACGGGGATTCCCTGGTGGTGGACGGGACTCCCGTGGCACTTTCGGGACTTGCGCAGGCGGCCGCGGAAGCCGGCGTCGAACTCACTGCCGAAGGGCGCTGGGGCGGGACGCCGCGCTCCGTCGCGTTCAACGTGCACGGCTTCCGGGTGGCGGTGAACCGCGGCACCGGCGAGCTGAAAATCCTGCAAAGCGTGCAGGCAGCCGACGCCGGGGTGGTGGTCAACCCGCGGCAGTGCCGCGGCCAGATCGAAGGCGGGATCGCGCAGGCCCTTGGTGCCACGCTGTACGAGGAAGTGGTGGTGGACGACGCCGGCAAGGTCACCACGGACATCCTCCGGCAGTACCACATTCCTACTTTTGCGGACGTGCCGCGCAGCGAGGTCTACTTCGCGGACACCAACGACAAGATGGGGCCGCTGGGGGCCAAGTCCATGAGCGAAAGCCCGTTCAACCCGGTGGCCCCGGCGCTCGCGAACGCCATCCGCAACGCCACCGGAGTTCGCTTCGCGTCCCTGCCCATTGCACGGGACCGGATCTACCTGGGGCTTAGAGAGGCGGGACTGGTGCCCAAGGTGGAGCACGTTCCGTCCTAGTGCGATGGGGTCACATCCTGCCTCAGAGGAGTTCGCAGCGGGGCGGATCTGACCGCGGGTTGCATCGTTGCATATAGTCGTGGGATGGAACAGCGGATTTTAGGCAAGACCGGACGGAACGTCTCCATTGTGGGGCTGGGTACCTGGCAGCTCGGGGCGGACTGGGGCAACGTTGACCCGGCACAGGCGCAGGCCATCCTCGCAGCCTCCGTGGAGGCCGGCGTGACCCTCTTTGACACCGCCGATGTCTACGGCGACGGCAAGAGCGAGCAGGCCATTGGAAAGTTCCTCGCGGACAACCCGGGCCTGGGCGTCACGGTGGCCACCAAGATGGGCCGCCGGGTGGAACAGCGGCCGGAAAACTACACCCTGGCCAACTTCCGCCAGTGGGTTGACCGGTCACGGAAGAACCTGGGCACGGACACCTTGGACCTGGTCCAGCTGCACTGCCCGCCCACTCCGGTCTACAGCAACAACGAGGTGTACGACGCCCTTGACACCCTGGTGTCCGAAGGCGCAATCAAGAACTACGGCGTCAGCGTGGAACGGACGGACGAGGCCCTCGAAGCGATCCGGCACGAGGGGACTGCATCGGTCCAGATCATCCTGAATGCCTTCCGGCTCAAGCCGCTGGATGAAGTGCTTCCTGCTGCCAAGGCCGCAGGCGTGGGCATCATCGCACGCGTGCCGCTCGCCTCCGGGCTGCTGTCAGGGAAGTACTCGAAAGACACCACCTTCGCCGAGAACGACCACCGGAACTACAACCGCAAGGGCGAAGCCTTCGACGTCGGTGAGACCTTCTCTGGCGTGGACTACGAACTGGGCCTGAAGGCCGTGGCTGAGTTCGAGCAGCTGGTGCCTTCCGGCGCTGCAACGGCGCAGGCGGCCATCGCCTGGATCGCCGCACAGGATGGGGTCACCACCGTCATCCCCGGTGCCCGCAATGTGGAGCAGGCCCGGGCCAATGCCGCGGCGGCTACGGTCAACGTGGGCAAGGAGTTCGACGACGGGGTGCGCTGGATCTACGACCACTACTTCCGCGAGTCCATCCACCCGCGCTGGTAACGTTCGCCGCCTGATTGGGAGCACGCCGGTGACCGCCTCCGTCCACGATTTTGTTGAGCGGCTTGCGGCTGTGGATACGGGAGCGGCGGCCAACAACTTCTTCAACCATTCGGTTCCGGCAAATGAGCTGCGCCGCCGCAACCTGGAAATCTATCTGCAGGAAATGCTCGATCGGCGGCCCGGAGTGCTGCTGGTAGGGGAGGCGCCTGGATTCAGGGGCATGCGCATCACCGGCGTCCCTTTCACCAACCGGACCATCTTTGAGGGCCCCGCCAACAGCTTCGGGCTCTTTGGACCCGGGAAGGGGTACGTGCTGCCGCCCGAAGCTGCGGGAGTTGCCGCAGAGCCAACGGCCACTGTGATGTGGCAGGTGCTGGAGGAAGTCGGGCTTCTGCCACTGCTGTGGAGCGCATTTCCCTGGCATCCCCATCAACCAGGGAAGCCGTTGTCCAACCGCACGCCCAGGCCCTCTGAAACAAAGCTGGGGACACCTTTCTGGCAGGACCTGGCGGAGCTCTTTGGGATCAGCTCCATCGTGGCAGTGGGCAACGTGGCGCAGCACAGCCTGCAGCGCTGCGGGCTGAACGCCCCCAAAATCCGGCATCCCGCCCACGGCGGCCGGGCTGGCTTCAAACGGGGACTGGAGCAGTTGCTGGCGGGAGGGGTGCAGGACTGAGCTGAACTCTTTGCAGGCCGGATTGTCAGACCCCCTTGTCATGATGGGTTTATGGGAAAAGCGGCAGTGGTGAGGGCGTTTGAGGACATCAAGGCTGCCCTCGCTGTGCTCAACGCAGAAGTTGATGGGGCGGGTTTGGAGCCCTTTTCGGCCGCGGATCCGTTGGCCGGTTTGGCGGATGGGTGCCTGGATATTTTGGCTGGGTCCCGGCGGGCCGAGGCGGGGATCGCTGGGCTGAAGGCGAAAGCCGCGGTACGGTACGCGGACAGCGCCTGTGCTGTGGCGGGGCGGATGTGCCGGTGCTGGCGCAGGAGATGGCGGTCGCGGCGGAGATAGGGTGCGTGCTGGCGCTGGGTCCGCGGGCTGCGGGGTCTTTCCTTGCCACCTCCCACGCCGTAACCGTCACGTTGCCGCGGACCCTGGAGGCTTTGCAGGTCGGGGTGATTTCATGGCAGGACGCCGTGGCCATGGCCGATGAGACGGCCAGCCTTGATGCTGCGGGGGCGGCGGCCTTGGAGGCGCATTTCCTGGATCCTGACGCACCGGGTGCGGCAAGGGGGTGCCCGGTGGGGCAGATGCCGGCGCACCGGTTCAAGGTTAAGGCCCGGCTCTGGCGGGAACGCCATCACGCGGAGTCGATTGAGAAGCGCCACGCCAAGAGTGTGGCGGACCGGCGGGTGGAGTTCCGGCCGGACCAGGACGGGATGGCCTGGCTCAGCGCGTGCCTGCCCTCGGACCAGGCGTTGGCTGGCTGGAACCGGCTCACCGCTGTTGCCCGGGGGATGCAGGGCCCTAACGAGTCCCGCACCATGGCCCAGCTCCGTGCAGACATCTTTGCCGACGCGGTTCTTGGCAGCGGAACTCTCGCCAGCACGGACGCCCGCGGGAGCACCGCGGGGACTGTTGAAGCAGCAGATTTCCCGTCCTCGCCGGTCCGGGCGCAGGTTCTGGTCACGGTCCCGGTGTTCGCGCTGATGGGGGTGACGGAGGAGCCGGCGGTCCTGGACGGGTACGGGCCGATCCCGGCGTCGATGGCCCGGCGGCTGGTCGCGGACGGGGCAGATTCTTTCCACCGGGTGTTGGTGGATCCGCGGGACGGGGCGCCGTTGGAGATCGGCAGGACCAGCTACCGAATCACGAAAGCGATGCGGGCCTGGCTGAGGATGCGGGACGGCAAGTGCCCGTTCCCTGGGTGCAGCAACAACTCGCTGGACAACGAAGCCGACCACATCCTCGCCTGGCACAAAGGCGGCACCACGGGGATCAGCAACTTGGGACAACCGTGCCCCAAGCACCACAGGCTCCGGCACACCACACGTTGGAAACCCACCCCGGCCGGCAAGAACGAACCACCCGGCTGGACCTCTCCGGCCGGCCGGCACTACAAAAGCGAACACCAGGACTGGGAACCACCACACTGGCCGGAGGGACTTAGGCCTGGCAGTATTGACTTCTTTCGACATGGAAAGTCACCCGGAGAAGATGCCCTTGAACGGTACCTTCGCATATAGGCATGATCAGCGGGTGTCAGCCGAGAAGGTGCAACTGGTCCGGAGTATCCACGTCTTCACCCGTTGACTGGTCGCTGCAATCCACCGCGTCCACCAGCTCCGGATGCGCCTGCAGGAAGCGGCGTGCCCCGGCGTCGCCCGTTACAGTCGCGCACACCGCATCCCTCAGCGAGGCGTCGATGAGCAGCGGGTGACCCCTCTGGAGTTCGGCGTCGCCGCCTTCGTCGAGGCCGTCCCGGCGGCGGTACGCGGCGGCGGTGATCCGTCCGGGGCGGTGGCGGGCCAGCAGCCGCTCCACCGTTGCGGGCGTCAGGCCGGGCTGGTCCACCAGTGCGATCAGTAGGTGGTCTCCCGGATCAGCGGCCTGGTGGCCGAGCAGGAACGAACCGCCCATTCCCGTGTGCCAGTCCTGGTTGACGATGACCCGGTAGCGGTCCAGTTCTGCCGTCGCTGCCACGTCCGGTGCGCCCGCTCCGAGGACCACCACCACCTCGCGGCAGCCGCCGTCGAGGAGGTTCCCGGCGATCATTTCCACAAGGGGCCGTCCACGGTAGGGGAGCAACGCCTTAGGGCCCAGACCGAGCCGGGTGCCTCCACCGGCGGCCAGGACGATGCCCGTCGTCTCGCAATGCTGCGAATTGTCCGGCCCCGTGTTGCCCATAACTGAACCCTAACCAAACAAGGGAGCCGGGTCAGTCTGCCCACGGAAATGACCCGGCTGCCGGATTGTGCCGGGATCAGGCGTCGCCGCCTGCCCCGCCCGTGGTCCCGGCCGTAACGTCCAGGAGCTTGTAGCGGTCCAGTGCGTATTGCGGCGCTCCCGCCTCCACTTCGCCCCTCGCCGCCAGAAGCTGCAGCACTTTCACCACGATGGAGTGGGTGTCGTTTTTGAAGTAGCGGCGGGCTGCTGCGCGGGTGTCGGAGAAGCCGAAGCCGTCGGCGCCGAGGGTGGCGAATTCGTTGGGGACGAATTGGCGGATCTGGTCCGGGACGGCTTTCATGTAGTCGGACACGGCGACGATGGGGCCGGTGGCGCCTTCGAGTTGCTGGGTGACGAAGGGGGTGCGGGCGGGTTGGCCGGGGTTGAGGAAGGCTTCTTCTTCGGCGGCGAGTCCGTCGCGGCGCAGTTCGTTCCAGGAGGTGACGGACCAGACGTCGGCGGAGACGTTCCAGTCGTCGGCGAGGATGCGTTGGGCGTCGATGGCCCAGGGCACGGAGACGCCGGAGGCGAGGATCTGGGTGCGGGGACCGTCGATCTTTGCCGGGGCGAGCAGGTAGATGCCCTTGATGACGCCTTCGATGTCGAGGTTTTCCGGTTCTGCGGGCTGGATGATGGGTTCGTTGTACACGGTGAGGTAGTACATGAGGTTCTTGTCGTCCGAGTCCGGACCGTACATCCGTTCCAGGCCCGAGCGCATGATGTGCCCCATTTCGTAGCCGTAGGCGGGGTCGTAGGTGATGACGGCGGGGTTGGTGGAGGCCAGCAGGGGGGAGTGGCCGTCGGCGTGCTGGAGGCCTTCGCCGGTGAGGGTGGTCCGGCCTGCGGTGGCGCCGATGATGAAGCCGCGGGTCATTTGGTCCGCTGCGGCCCAGAACGCGTCGCCGGTGCGCTGAAAGCCGAACATGGAGTAGAACACGTAGACCGGGACCAGGGGTACGCCGTGGGTGGCGTAGGCGGTTCCGGCGGCGGTGAACGCTGCGACGGCGCCGGCTTCGTTGATGCCGGGGTGGATCAGCTGCCCGGCGGGGGATTCCTTGTAGGCCAGGACCAGGTCCCGGTCCACGGACAGGTAGTTCTGGCCCTTGGGGTTGTAGATCTTCGCGGTCGGGAAGAACGCATCCATGCCGAAGGTGCGGGCTTCGTCGGGGATGATCGGGGCGATGTTCTTGCCGAAGTTCTTATCCCGCATCAGGTCCTTGAGGAGCCGGACGAAGGCCATGGTGGTGGCGGCCTGCTGCTTGCCCGAACCCCGCTTGGCCACCTCGTAGGACTTCGCGTCCGGCAAGGCGATTTCGGCGTGGGTGTTCCGGCGCTCCGGCACGGACCCGCCGAGGGCGGCGCGGCGTTCCATCATGTACTTGATTTCCGGGGCGTCGTTACCGGGGTGGTAGTACGGCGGCCGGTAGGCGTCGTTCTCGATCTGTTCGTCGGTGACGGGGATCCGGAGGTGGTCGCGGAACTTCTTCAGGTCATCCTGGGTCAGTTTCTTCATCTGGTGGGTCGCGTTGCGGCCCTCGAAGTGCGGGCCCAGGCCGTAGCCCTTGACGGTGTGGGCGAGGATGACGGTGGGTTTGCCCTTGAATTCGGTGGCTGCTTTGTAGGCGGCGTAGACCTTGCGGTAGTCGTGGCCGCCGCGTTTGAGGTTCCAGATCTGGTCATCGGTCAGGTCCGCGACGAGGTCTTTGGTCTGCGGGGTCTTGCCGAAGAAGTGTTCGCGGACGAACCCGCCGGATTCGGCTTTGTAGGTCTGGTAGTCCCCGTCGACGGTCTCGTTCATGATTTTCACCAGGGACCCGTCGGTGTCGCGGGTGAGCAGGTCATCCCACTCCCGGCCCCAGACGACCTTGATCACGTTCCAGCCCGCGCCGCGGAAGAACGCTTCGAGTTCCTGCATGATCTTGCCGTTGCCGCGCACCGGCCCGTCCAGGCGCTGGAGGTTGCAGTTGATCACGAAGTTCAGGTTGTCAAGGTTCTCGTTCGCTGCCAGCTGGAGCAGGCCGCGGGACTCGGGCTCGTCCATTTCGCCGTCGCCCAGGAACGCCCAGACCTGCTGGTCAGAGGTGTCTTTCAGGCCGCGGTTGTGCAGGTAGCGGTTGTTCTGGGCCTGGTAGATCGCGTTCATCGGGCCGATGCCCATGGACACGGTGGGGAATTCCCAGAAGTGCGGCATCAGGCGCGGGTGCGGGTAGGAGGACAGGGCGTGGCCGGCCCGGGACTTTTCCTGCCGGAACCCGTCCAGGTCCTCCTCGGACAGGCGTCCTTCCATGAACGCCCTGGCGTACATGCCGGGGGAGGCGTGGCCCTGGAAGAAGACCTGGTCCCCGCCGCCGGGGTGGTCCTTGCCGCGGAAGAAGTGGTTGAACCCGACCTCGTACAGGGTCGCGGCCCCGGCGTAAGTGGAGATGTGCCCGCCGACCCCGATATCGGGCCGCTGCGCCCGGTGGACCATGACCGCGGCGTTCCACCGCATGTACGCCCGGTACCGGCGCTCGTACTCCTCGTTGCCCGGGAACTCGGCTTCCTGGTCCACCGGGATCGTGTTCACGTAATCGGTGGTGGTCACCATCGGCACCCCGACGCTCTGCGCGCCCGCGCGCTGCAGCAGGCTCCGCATGATGTATTGGGCACGCTCGGTGCCCTGTTCCCTGATCAACGCGTCCAGGGACTCAACCCACTCGGCAGTCTCTTCCGGATCACGATCAGGCAGCTGGTTAGTCAACCCGCTGAGGATATGGGAGGTATCTTCTCCTGCAGCCACGTCAGCCTCTTTTCATCTTTGAACGCATCGGGCTCATGTTTTTCGTATTGCGAGAAAACATTTTTGCTATTCGAGATTATGGATGTGTGCGCGTAGGATGCAAATATGACCGGTGCAGGCGAGGAGGACGTTATGAGCAGCCCTGATCAGATCCGAAAGGTCGCCGTCGTCACCGGCGCAGGCTCCGGCATCGGGCGGGAGGTTGCCCGGCAGATGCTGGCCGACGGATACCGGGTGGCACTTGCCGGCCGCCGGGAGGCGCAGCTGAAGGAAACAGCGGACGGCAGCCCGGACGCACTGGTGGTTCCCTGCGACGTGACCCGGCCCGACGACGTCGAACGCCTTTTCGAGGCGGCCCGCCAACGGTGGGGGCGCGTGGACGTGCTGTTCAACAACGCCGGGGTGTTCGGCCCGGCGGCCGGGGTGGACGAGATCAGCCTGGCGGACTGGAACGCCACCTTGGCCGTGAATCTGACCGGGTCCATGCTGTGCGCCGCCGCTGCCGTCCGGACCATGAAGGTGCAGGAACCCCAGGGCGGGCGGATCATCAACAACGGCTCCATCTCCGCGCATTCACCGCGGCCGCGTACCGTGGCCTACACCGTCACCAAGCACGCCATGACCGGCCTGACCAAGAGCATCGAACTGGACGGCCGCGGTTACGGCATCACCTGCGGGCAGATCGATATCGGCAACACCGCCACCGAGATCATGGACACCATCGGCGTCGGCTCGGGGGCGCTGCAGGCGGACGGCAGCCGCAAGGTGGAGCCGATGTTCCCGGTGGCGGATGCTGCGCGTGCGGTGCTGATGATGGCCAACATGCCGGCCTCGGCCAGCGTGGGCTCCGTGGTGGTCACCGCGGCGGGGATGCCCTTCATCGGCCGCGGGTAGCCGCACCGGTAGGGCTACAGCGGCAGCAGGGCCGACAGGTCCGCGCGCAGGCCGGACGCTGCCACCTTGCCGGCCCCGACTGCCTCCGCCCAGCCCAACTGGCCGGTCACCATCGCAAGCCAGGTGGCGGCGTCGCACTCAATCACGTTGGGCGGGGTTCCGCGCGTATGCCGCGGACCCTCAACGCACTGGGTGACGCCAAAGGGCGGGACGCGCACCTCCACGGAGTTCCCCGGTGCGCGCGCCGTCACCTCCTCCAATGAGTACCTGACCGCAGTGGCCAGGACGGTCCGCGGCAGGGGAGCGTCCGACGCCGGCTGGGCAGCTTCCAGCCATGCCTTCAGTGCTGCTTTGCCTTCCGTGACATCAATACGACGGCGGGCTACGGCCATGCGTTCAATCTTCCTTCGGTGTGTCGCTGGGGGATGGGGCGTCAGTCCAGGAGCGCGGAAACTGCCGGTCCCAGCCTGATCTTGCCCACCGGGCGGCCGCCGCCGAGCACGGGTTCCACCACGCGCTCCAGGGTGCTGGCAACTCCCGGGATCTCCACGGCCCCTGCCGCGGCGAGGAGGGTGAGGGCCACCAGCGAGGTGGCGCGGACATTGCCGTCAAGGATCTTGACTGCCACGGAGACGCCTTGGGGCGTTGCCATGGCCAGGACGCCCTCAGCCCCGATTTTGGCAATGACCTCCAGCTCAGCCATCACCAGGGTGTTGGCTTCGCCGCGGCCCTGCACCGCCCAGGGGTAGTCAAGCATCGAGGTGGCGATGGTGGCGGCCCTGGCGCTGAAGCTCTGGTCGCCGGGGGCCTTGGCCAGGTGGGAGTATGCCCTTGCAAGGCCCTTCAGGGAAACAGCCGCCACGGGGGCGCCGCAGCCGTCGATCCCCAGGTGCGCGATCTTCTCGCCCGTGTATTCCTCCACGACGGTCCGGACCCGCTGCTGCAACGGATGGTTCGGCTCCAGATAACTGTGCGTGTCCCACCCGTTCTCAGTACAGGCCCACAGGAAGGCTGCGTGCTTCCCGGAACAGTTGTACGCCAGCCGCGACTTCCCCTTCTCCGAGCGCACCAGCCAGTTCCGGGCCGTTTCATCCTGCGGCCACGCCTCAGGGCACTGCAGCTGGTCTTCACGGACGCCCGCTGCCTTGAGCATGCCCGCCACCACATCCATGTGGTCCAGGGATCCGGTATGGCTTCCGCACGCGATGGCCACCTGGGCGCCCCTCAGCGGAACCCCTGACTGCATGGACGCCAGGGCCTGGAACGGCTTGAGCGTGGACCGCGCATAGATGGGGGTGTTGATGTCCCCGAGTTCCGTGACCACCGAACCGTCCGCGGACAGGAGCACGGCCGAACCGATGTGCCGCGACTCCACAAAGCCGCTTCGTTCGATCACGGCCAGTTCGACGGCGGAGTCAACAGTGAAGGTGGCATGCGGATTGTGCGGCATACAGCCAGTCTATGGGCCAGCCCCGCAGATGCCCGGGACTGCAGCACGGGACTACTGCACGGTGACCATCACCGACTGCCACCCCGATGCGCCGTCAGGGACGGGATCGGCGCGCTGGTCCGTCTGTACCTCCCCGGTCCCGTCCGTGGCCCGGACCTTGATGTAATGCGGGCCGGGCGTGGCGTCCCACTCGTAAGACCACTGGCGCCAGGTGACGGTGGACGCTTCGGTGGAAAGGGTTGCCTCCGTCCAGTCGCCATTGTCGATCTGGAGTTCCACTTTGGTGATGCCGCGCGTCTGGGCCCAGGCGGTACCGCCCACGGCGACTTTCCCGGCCGGTACTTTCGCAAAGGATTTCGGCACGTCCACGCGTGCCATCGTCTTGATGGGTCCGCGCTCCGACCAGCCCCGCTCGGTCCAGTAGGCCTTGCTGTCCGCGAACCGCGTGACCTCCAGGTCCACCACCCACTTGGTGGCGGAGACGAACCCGTACAGCCCGGGAACCACCATCCGTACCGGGTAGCCGTGCTCCAGCGGAAGCGGCTCCCCGTTCATGCCGATGGCCAGCATGGCGTCCCTGTCGTCCTGCAGGACCTCCAGGGGAGTGGAGGCGCTGAAGCCGTCGATGGACTTCGACAGCACCATGTCCGCCCCGCCCTTGGGTTTGGCGCGCGCCAGGACTTCACGGATGGGCAGGCCCAGCCACTTGGCGTTGCCGGCCAGGTTGCCGCCCACGGGATTGGAGACGCAGGTGAGCGTGACATGCGACTCGATCAGGTCGGCGTCGAGCAGGTCCTGGAAGGTCAGAGTGACCTCCTGTTCCACGAGCCCGTGCACGCGCAGTTCCCAGTCGTCAACATTGATTTCCGGGACGCTCAGCGCCGTATCGATCCGGTAGAAATCGCCGTTGGGGGTCAGCCACGGCGGAACCCCGGGCACGGGGGACTGGACCCCGGCGGGTACGACGGCTGCGGCCTTTGCCGGGGACGGCAAGGCCAGCGCTTCCCTTGCCTTGGCCACATTGCTGCGGGCGGCAGCCAGCACCCGCCCGCCGGTGGCGGCAATGCCCGCGGCTACTGCGGTGATCCCGGCAGCCGCGAAGAACCGGCGGCGGCTGGTGCCGTTGCTCCCAACCTCTTCCCCGCCGTCGGCCGCTGTATCCGCCGGAGCCTCCGGCCACGACCTCAAGCCCCACAGCGGCACCATCAGGCGGCGCAGGACCACCAACCCGGCAATGGTTCCCAGCACGGAAGGGATGGCATCCGCGGCGCCCACCCCCGCGCGGGTCACCACGCTGGCCACGATCACGGCCCCCATGAACAGCACGCCCAGGACGCCCAGCGCCCATTTCCGGTAGGCCACCACGCCCAGAATGCAGGCAAGCACCGCGATGGTCACGCCCATGCCCACGAACAGCGCCGCCTTGTCGTTGGTACCGAAGGTGGCGATCGCAAAGTCCTTCAACGCCGGCGGCGTGAAATCGATGAAGGTGGACCCCAGGGCAAACAGGGGAGTAGCCCTGGCGGTGAAGAACGCCCCGGTCAGCTCCGCAACAGCAAGTACGACGGCGGCTGCCACCACGCCTGCCAATGCGGCCATGGTTGCGGGGCCTGTAATCCTGTTTCGCAGCTTTGTCATGTCTATGGTTCGGAGCGGGCGGGGGTCCGGATTGACTGGGCGGGGGAGGACACAGCTTAGGAGCCGGGAGGGTGCACAAAGTACCCTTGGACACTGTGAAGGTACTCGTCATTGGCCCCGGAGGCCGCGAACACGCCATTGTCCGCTCCCTGCTTGCCGACCCCAACGTGTCCGAGGTCCACGCGGCGCCTGGCAATGCCGGCATCAGCAAGCTGGTCCCCACCTACAACATCAACGGCAACGATCCCGAGGCGGTTGCGGCACTGGCCACCCGGCTCGGCGTGGACCTCGTGGTGGTGGGCCCTGAGGCTCCGCTGGCCGCGGGCGTATCGGACGCCGTCCGCGAAGCCGGCATTCCCGTGTTTGGGCCCAGCAAGGCAGCGGCCCAGCTGGAGGCGTCAAAGGCCTTCGCCAAGGAAGTCATGGCGGAAGCAGGCGTCCCCACGGCGATGGCCATGGTGGCCACGAATGCCGGGGAAGCAGCCTCCGCCCTGGACACCTTCGGTGCCCCGTACGTCGTGAAGGACGATGGGCTCGCCGCCGGCAAGGGCGTTGTGGTCACCCGCAACCGCGATGAAGCCCTGGCGCACGCCCAGTCCTGCTTCGACGCCGGCGGCTCGGTGGTCATCGAGGAGTTCCTGGACGGCCCTGAAGTTTCCCTGTTTGTCCTCTGCGATGGGCAGAACACCGTGGCGCTCTCGCCCGCACAGGATTTCAAGCGCATCTTCGACAACGATGAAGGGCCCAACACCGGCGGCATGGGCGCCTACACGCCGCTCGAGTGGGCCCCGCAAGGCCTGGTCCAGGAAGTCCTTGACCGGGTAGCCCAGCCAACCGTCAAGGAAATGGCCCGCCGCGGCACCCCGTTCGTAGGCGTCCTGTTCGTCGGGCTGGCCCTTACCTCGCGCGGCACCCGCGTCATTGAGTTCAACGTCCGCTTCGGCGACCCCGAGACCCAGGCGGTCCTCGCCCGGCTCAAGACCCCCCTCGGTGCGCTGCTGATGGCGGCCGCCAAGGGCGAACTGGACAAGGCAGAAGAGCTGCGCTGGGCCAGGGAAACCGCCGTCGCCGTGGTCATCGCCTCGGAAAACTACCCGGACAAGCCCCGCACCGGCGACCGCATCCGCGGGCTCAAGAAGGTTGAGGAACTCGACGGCGTGCACATCATCCACGCCGGAACCGCCCTGGACGACGAAGGCAAGGTGGTGTCCGCCGGCGGACGGGTGCTGGCCGTCGTCGCCCTTGGCAGCGACCTGGTGGAGGCACGCGAGAAAGCGTACGACGGCGTGGAGCTGGTGAAGCTGGACGGCTCGCAGTTCCGCACCGACGTCGGACGCAAAGCCGCCCGCGGGGAAATCAAGGTGCCTTACGGCGCCACGGGCTCCATGCCCATCGTGAAAGCAAAGGCCTGACCCATGACTGCAACCCCAGAGAACCGCGGCTACGCCACCAAAACCCTTGACCTGCCCGGCTGGACACACGTCTACTCCGGCAAGGTGCGCGACCTCTACGAGCCCGCCGACGAGTCCATCCTGCAGCGCGTTGGCCAGGAATGCGTGCTGGTGGTGGCCAGCGACCGGATCAGCGCCTACGACCACCTGCTGTCCAGCGAAATCCCCGACAAGGGACGCATCCTGACCCAGCTGAGCCTCTGGTGGTTTGACCAACTGGGCGTGGAACATCACGTGCTCGGCTCCACCGTGGAGGACGGCGTGCCGGCCGAGGTGGAGGGCCGGGCGATGATCTGCAAGAAGCTGGACATGTTCCCGGTGGAGTGCATCGCCCGCGGCTACCTCACAGGGTCCGGCCTGCAGGAGTACAAGGCTTCCGGAACGGTGTGCAACATCCCGCTGCCCGAAGGCCTGCTGGACGGGTCCCGGCTCGAGCGCCCCATTTTCACACCGTCAGCCAAGGCGCTGATCGGTGAGCACGACGAGAACATCACCTACGACGCCGTGGTGGCGCTGGTTGGCGACGACATCGCCGCCCGCCTCAGCGAGTTGACGCTGAAGATCTACACGACGGCGGAAAAGGTCGCCCGCGAGCGCGGCATCATCCTGGCGGATACCAAGGTGGAGTTCGGCTACGACGCCGTCTCCGGGTCCATCACCCTGGGCGATGAGGTTCTGACCCCGGATTCCTCGCGCTTCTGGGACGCCGGCACCTACAAGCCGGGCCAGGCCCAGCCTTCCTACGACAAGCAGTATGTCCGGGACTGGCTCACGTCAGCCGAGTCCGGTTGGGACAAATCTTCGGACACCCCGCCGCCCGCGCTTCCCGCGGAGGTAGTGGAGCGTACCCGCGGCCGGTATGTCGAAGCGTACGAGAAGATCACTGGAAAGACGTTCTCCTAGGCCAGCCTCGGCCAACCTTGAAGCCAGGTAAGCCCGCTTTTGCGGGTTTACCTGGCTTCGCTTAACTGGCTTTGGCGGCCGCGGCAGCGCGTTTCTGCGCCAGCTTGATTTCCAGGATGGCGTCCAGCGCCTGCTGGACCCGGTCCTGTGCGCCGGCAGCGGCGAACGCCTTTTGGGCGTCCTCAAGATGGACCAGTGCTTCGTCGGTATCGCCCGCGGCCTTGAGGGACTTGCCAAGCAGCAGTGAAACCTCCCCGGCGGTGTGCTTGGCAAGATGCTCCCGCTCCGCATGGATCTCGCGCAATTTTTCGACGGCGGCAACGATATCCCCGGTCAGGTACAGCCAGCGGGCACGGATGAAGGCGACTTCCAATTGATCCGACTTGTTCCCACCCACAATCGACAATGCCAGTTCAGCCCGTTCGATCGACGAAAGCGTCTCCGGTTCCACGATGCCAGAGGATAGCCGAACCGCTGCCGACGCCTTATTGAACCGGGCCCACAATTCGATGTCGTTGGCAGGGGAGAGCAGGCGCGCTGCCCGTTCGTGGTGCTTGACGCCTTCCATGTAGTCATGCCGCATAAATGCGACGTTCCCAACAACCCAAGCCACCTCGCCGGCGAGCTGGGTCATTGAGAGCTCGTCGACGTGGTCAATCATTGCCTGGCAATACATCCAGGCGTCGTCCAGCCGACCGCTTTCTGCAAGAGCGCCAATGAGTGCGTGATGGGCGTTGATGATCAACGTGGAGCCCTTAGGGAGCTGCTTGCAGAGGTCCACTGCCTGGATCCCCTGGTCCACCGCAAGACTCAGCTGCCCCTGGCCCTGGTAAATTCCGGCCAGCATCTGGTGTGCCCGAACGGCAAGGCCGGCCGATTCCCTGGCCATGGGGTGCTCGAGCAGGTGCTCCATGATTTTCTGGGCGTCGCGCCAGTTTCCCTGCTTGATAAGGCATTCGGCCTGCATGTAGGTCATGTTCCACCACGCGCTGGTGTTTCGCCCCTCAAGGGCAATCTTCGCGGCCGTGGCAGCGTGACTTGCTGCCAATGGATAGTCACGAAGGTCCCAGGCCTGGCGGGCGTAGAGCCCTGCCAGCACGTACTCGGCGTCGCTTACGGAAATCGGTTGGCTCCACGCCTCCAGCGCCTTGGGGGCGAGTTCCAACCTGCGCGCCAATTCTTCAATGACTTCGGCCGTCGGCTCCCGGCGTCCGGTTTCGAGCAGAGAAATGTAGCTGGGTGAATACAGGTCCTTGCCCAGTTCGGCCTGCGTCAGTCCACGCTCGAGGCGCTCCGCGCGGAGTTTCTCTCCGAACCCGTTGCCCACGCGTTTCCTCCTTCTGGACACTTGGGCTGCCGAATGCTTGACAGTCCCTGTGGAAAATATTTTACAATGTGTGTCAACAAGGACAGTGCTGGCTTTGTAACGAATCCGACTCGTATTGAGGAACTTATATGTTGAAGAAGATCGCAACCGCGGCCGCCCTGGCTGGGGCCCTGGCTTTTTCTGCGGCGGCTCCGGCCGTCCTGGCTTCAGGTTCCGTCGCCGATAACTCGGGTACGTCGGTAGCTGTAGGCAACTGGCCTGACCCCGCCTCTGCAAAGGTGAAGAAGGACAAAAGCAAGGATGCCACCATTACCTACGTGGGCAACTGGCCTGATCCCGGATAAATAGCTTCCTCGCAACAGGAGGCGATGAGACAGCCCCGGAGCAAGCGCTCCGGGGCTGTTTCTGTTAAACGCTAGGCGATGGCCGTGACCACATCGAGATGAAAAAAGAGGGCCTCCGCAAGGAGACCCTCTTTTCGTTATGGTCGGGATGACAGGATTTGAACCTGCGACCTCTTCGTCCCGAACGAAGCGCGCTACCAAGCTGCGCTACATCCCGATCCGCTGCAAAAGCAACTTTACAAGGATAGCCGATCCAGGCTCTGGATGTGAAATCCCGGGCGGCGAACCGAAGAAGCGGGTCAGACCAGCGAGTCTTTCCATGCCCCGTGCAGGTCGGCGAAGCGTCCGCCGCCGCCGATCAGTTCCTCCGGCGTGCCATCCTCCACGATCCGGCCGTCGTGCACCACCAGGACACGGTCCGCCGTCTCCACCGTGGACAGGCGGTGCGCGATGATCAGGGCCGTCCTGCGCGCCGCCTCCGTCCCAGCAAGCAGGCGGGCCAGCCCGGCCTGCACCAGCCGCTCCGACGGGATATCCAGCGATGAGGTGGCCTCGTCCAGGATCAGCACCGCCGGTTGCGCAAGGAACGCCCTGGCAAAGCTGATCAGCTGCCGCTGGCCGGAGGAGACCCTGCCGCCGCGCTTGTTGACGTCGGTGTCGTAGCCTTCGGGAAGCTCCAGGATGAACTCATGCGCGCCCACCGCCTTGGCGGCCTCTTCGATCTCCCCGCGTGATGCTTCAGGCCGGCCAAGTGCTATGTTGTCCGCCACCGAGCCGCTGAACAGGAAGGCTTCCTGGGTGACCATGACGATGTTCCGGCGGAGGTCGGTGGTAGCCAGGTCGCGGAGATCCACGCCGTCCAGGGTGAGGGTGCCGGAGGTGACGTCGTAGAAGCGTGCAATGAGTTTGGCCAGGGTGGATTTCCCGGCGCCTGTCTGTCCCACCAGCGCAACGGTCTGCCCGGCCGGGATGTGCAGGTCCAGTCGGGGCACCACCAATGGGCCATCGCCGTAGCGGAATTCCACGCCGTTGAAGTCGATGCGCCCCGTGGCACTGGGAAGGGGCAGCGGGTTCTTCGGCGGCCGGACCGTGGGCACCTCTTCGAGCAGTCCGGACACTTTTTCCAGGGCTGCCTGGGCGCTTTGGAATGAGTTGTAGAACATGGCCATCTGGTCCACGGGCTGGAAGAACCGCTTGGTGGAGAGGATGAGGGCCAGGAGCACGCCCACTGCCAGCTCGCCGCCCAGCACCCGGAATCCGCCGAACAGCAGGACCACGGCAACGCAGACGTTGCCGATCAGCACCAGGCCAGGCTGGAAGATGCCGTTGAGGTTGATGGACCGGACGGTGACCAGCCGGTAGTCCTCGGCGAGTTTGCCGTAGCGCTCCGAGTTCTCCTTCTCCTTGCGGAAGGCCTTGACCGCGCGGATGCCGGTCATGGTTTCCACGAAGTGCACGATCAGCCGGGCGGAGACCACGCGGGATTCCCGGAACGCGATCTGCGAGTGCTTCTGGTACCAGCGGGAGAGGAAGAACATCGGCACGCCGGCGGCCAGCACCAACAAGCCGCTCCGCCAGTCCAGGGCAAAGATGGTGACGGCGGTAAAGGCCATGAAGAGCATGCCGGAAGCAAGGGAGCTGACGCCCGAATCGAGAAGTTCGCGCAACGCCTCCAGGTCCGAGGTCTGCCGGGCGATGATCCTGCCGGAGGTGTACTTTTCGTGGAACTCCAGGCTGAGCCGCTGCGTGTGGCGGAAGACGCGCACGCGCAGGTCCAGCAGCATCGCCTGGCTGAGCCGCGCAGTGGAGGTGACGTAGAGGGCGGTGAGTCCCGCCGTCGCAATGGCTGCCAAAAGGTAGGCGACGCCGGTGAACACCAGCGGGAGGTTGTCGCCGGCCTGGAGGGCGGGCAGGGCGTGGTCAATCCCGAACGCGATCAGTGCGGGGCCGGCGACCCGTGCGGCCTGGGACAGGACCACCATGGCGATGGTCAGCCAGAACCGTACCCGCACCGGACGGATCAGCGACCGCAGCAGGGCGAGCGACCGGCGTCGTACTGCCCTGCTGTCGCTCTTGCTGAGGTGGGCGTTGTCTTCATTGGCGGTGCCGAACGTTGCGGTGCTCATCGGGTCACTTCCTCAGCCTGGTCTTCGAGGGCCGACAGTTCGGAGTCCAGGTCCCGCGGCTCCCGGTCCAGGCTGGCGATGACGTAACGGTAGTGCTGGTTGGAGGCCAGCAGCTCGGTGTGCGTTCCGACCGCGGTGATGCGTCCGTCCTCCAGCAAAGCCACCCGGTCTGCGAGGGCCACGGTGGAAGGACGGTGGGCCACGATCAGGGTGGTGGTGTCCTTCAGGACCTCCCGGAGGCGGGCCTCCACCAGTTCTTCGGTGTGAACGTCCAGGGCGGATAACGGATCGTCCAGGACCAGGACTCTTGGACGCGCGGCGATGGCACGTGCCAGGGCAATGCGTTGCCGCTGGCCGCCGGACAGGCTCAGGCCTTCCTCGCCGATCAGCGTGTCCACGCCCTCGGGCAGGGAATAGGCGAAGTGTGCCTGGGCCACGTCAAGGGCCTCGTCCAGGACATCCTCCGTGCGGACCGGGGCGCCAAGCAAAACGTTGTCCCGCACGGAATTGGAGAAGAGCGTGGTGTCCTCGAAAGCTACACCGACGATCCTGCGCAGCTCCTCGACATCGAAGTCCCGGAGGTCGACGCCGTCGATGGTGATGGCGCCGCCGCTGACGTCGTACAGCCGGGGCACCAGCTGGATCAGCGCACTCTTGCCGCTGCCGGTAATGCCTACCAGGGCCATGGTTTCTCCGGGCAGGATGTCCAGGTTGATGTCCTTGAGGATCGGCTTGTCCGGTGCGTCCTCGAAGGCGAAGGTTGCGTGGTTGAAGCGGAGCGCCCCCGACAGTTGGCCCGGGCTGCTGGGCTGTGCGGGGCTGGTGATGGCGTTCTGCGTGTCCATCACTTCGTAGTGGCGGTCGACGGCGGTCTTGGCCGTGAGTGCCATGGCCAGCAGCATGCCGGAAAATTCCACGGGGGAGGCGATGACTGCGGCGGTGGCAAAGAACGCCACCAGGGCGCCGATGCTCAACTCGCCGCTGGCGCACAGCATCACGCCCACTATCAGGCCGGCTCCCAGGGCGAGTTCGGGAAGCAGGGTGACCACCATGGTGAACGTTGCCTGGTGCCGTGCCTTTGCGATCTCCGTCTGGCGCAGTTCCTCCGCCTGCTCGTTGAAGTTTTCCAGGGCCTCCCGGCTGCGCCCGAAGGCCTTGAGCACCCGGATGCCGTGGACGGATTCCTCTACCGTTGTGGCAAGGTCCCCGGCCTGGTCCTGGCTTTGGCGGGCAACCTTGCTGAACCGGGTGCGGAACCGGAAGCTGTTGATGGTGATGGGAACGGCGGCGGCCAGGAAGATCAGGGCCAGCTGCCAGCTCATGGCGAACATGGCCACGATGCCGATGATCACGGTCAGTGTGGTGACTACCAGCATGATGGCGCCAAAGGCCATCCAGCGGCGCAGGAAGTTCAGGTCCGTCATGGCCCGCGACAGCAGTTGGCCGGAGCCCCACCGGTCGTGGAAGGAGACGGTCAGTTCCTGCAGGTGGTCATAGAGGGACACCCGCATCCGGGTTTCCACGGAGGTGGCGGGGTTGATGACGAACTGCCGGCGCAGGGCCACCAGTCCCGCCTCGGCGATGCCCAGGACCAGGATGATTGCGGCGGAAACCCAGACGGCATCCGGCGTACCCCCTGGCTGCAGTGCCGTGTTCACCAGGACCCGCAGCACCTGCGGGATGGTCAGGGCCACCACGCTGGCCAGGAGGGCGCAGAGGAGTCCCATCAGGAGCCTGGGGATGATGGGCCGGACGTGCGGATAAAGACGGCTGATGGATCGGAAAAATGGAGTCTGCTTGGCCATGCCCGCTTCTCAAGCTCTAAAACGAATGTAGTTTCCTGTAGCAACTACCCTATGCCATTGGCGTGAGGCGGTTCACAACGATTTTGAGCGACGCGTGCCGCTTGCCCAGTTATTGCAGACCGTAATGCGGGGGACTTAGTTGGGGGAGGTCAGGGTCAGCAGGACCGCTTCAGGTTTGCAGGCGATCCTTACCGGGGCGAAGCGCGAGGTGCCGATGCCGCCCGAGACGTTGACCGGCGTCGTGCTTCCGTTGCTTGACCAGTCGTTGAGGCCCTTTGCACGCCAGGTGGGAAGGTCGCAGTTGGACACGATGGCTCCGTAACCGGGGATGCACAGCTGGCCGCCGTGCGTGTGTCCGGCCAGCAGGAGGTCCGCTCCGCTTTCGGTGAAGTGGTCCAGGACCCGCTGGTACGGCGCGTGGATGACCGCTACCCGGAGGTGGTCATTCGCATCCTGGCTGACAGTTCCGCGGGGCCAGCCGGCGTACCGTTCCCGCTTCAGGTGCGGATCATCAACGCCGGAGAAATCGAAGCGCATGCCCTTGAGGACCAGGGACTGGTTGCGGTTGGTGAGGTCAACCCAGCCGCTCATGCCGAAGCCCGAGCGCAGGCGCGGCCAGTCGAGGGCGATCGGCTTCGGCTTCACCTTGGACGGCCCCAACAGGTACGCTGCCGGATTCTTGGGGCTGGGCGCGAAGTAATCGTTGGAGCCGGGGACGAAGACGCCGGGGAATTGCAGCAGCGGCTTCAAAGCGTCCAGCAGCGGGTCCACGGCCTTGACGTGGCTCAGGTTGTCGCCCGTGTTCACCACGAGGTCCGGCTGAAGGTCCGCCAGCGACCCCAGCCAGTCAGCCTTCCTGTTCTGCCCCGGTACGAAATGGATGTCGCTGAGGTGCAGGATCCGGAATGGTTCGCGGCCGGGAGGCAGGATGGCCAGCGTTTCTTTGCGGAGCACGAACTGGTTCTTCTCCCACAGTCCATAGCCGAAGGCAGCCATTCCGGCTGCTGCGCCGGCGCCTGCAGTGACGGCAAAGCCGCGCCCGATTGCACGTGCGCGGCTTGCCAGGGTGTCGATGTTCATGGACGCTTAGCCGTTGCCCTTTCCGTTATTCCCGTTTCCGTTGCTCGTGGGTGCCGGGGCCGGCGCCTGGGTGGCGGGAGTCTGCGGAGCCGGTGCCGTCGGAACGGGGGCCTGGGTAGCCTGCGGGGTGGTCCTTCCCGGGGCGGTAGTGGTGGTTCCGCTGATCATGTTGCTCGGCGGTGCCGGGAACGGGTTGGTGCCGTACGCCGGGGCAATCTTGGCCATGTAGCTGGAGAACATGGGGCCGGCGATCATGTAGCCGTCAATGCCCTTGTAGAACTTGCCGTTGACCGTGATGTTCTGTCCTGCACGGCTTTGGTCGCCCAACGGATCGCCGAACCAGGCAGCCGTTGCCAGCCCCGTGGTGTGGCCCACAACCCAGGTGGAGCCGTTGTTGTTCGACGTACCGGTCTTGGCGCCGATGGGGAAGTTGGTCCGGGTGGAGATGCGGGGCTGGATCAACGAACCGGAACCCCGGTTCAGGACTTCCTGCAGCGCATAGTTCACGCCACGGGCAACTTCAGGTTTGATGGCATCACGGCAGCTGCTGGACTGCGCCGGGAGCTGCTTGCCGGTGGCGTCCGTGACGGCGGTGATGGCGATGGGTTCGCAGTACTTGCCGTCGTTCGCGAAGGTGGCAAAGGCGCTGGCCATGGTCAGCGGCGAGGTCTGGGTGGAACCCAGCAGGTTGCCAAGGGTCATCATGTTCACCTTGGGATTCGGCTCGCTGCCGTCCGCTGACGGCAAGCCGCTGTGCAGTCCCACGGCGTCCACAATCTTCTGGATCCCGCAGAAGTCCAGCTGGGCGGCCGAAGCAAACGTCACGGTGTTGATGGAGTTATAGAGGCCCTCCAGGACCGTCAACGGCCTGTACCACTGGGGCTCTGCGTTCTGGAGGTCGTCCGCGGCGTCCAGGCCGGCGTTCTTCTGTGCGGTGCTGTAGGCGCCCTGGATCTTGCCGCAGGTGTTCTTCCACGGATAGCCAATCGGATAGACGCGCTGCGCGGCGTTGACCGTGGTGTTCATGGTCTTGCCCTCGTTGAGCCACTCGGCAAACGTGAATGGCTTCATGGTGGACCCCGGCTGCGCGCCGCCCATGCCGTTGAGGTCGTTGCCGTCCTTGTCCAGCTTGTCCACGTTGAAGTTCAACTGTGAGTCGAAGCCCTGGCCGGGCAGGAAGGTGGTGTTCTGGGCCATCGAAATGATCTTGCCGGTGCCGGGCTGCACGGACACCATGGCGGCGCCCCACTTATCAGGGTTGGCGCCGGCGGCTGCATTGGCCTGCTCCTGCGCCGTGGCCTGGGCGTTGGGATCCAGCGTGGTGGTGATGGTGAGCCCGCCGCCGTAGATCAGCCGCTGGCGCTCTTTCACGTCCGCACCGTAGGCCGGGTTGTTTTCGAGCAGGTGCAGGATGTAATCGCAGAAGTACGGGGCAGAGGCCGCGTAGGCGCAGCCCTGCTTGGGCTGGGTCACCTTGGGCTCCACCGGGGTGGCCACGGCGGCGTCATGTTCGGCCTGGGTGATCTTGCCCTGGTTCAGCATGAGTCCCAGGACCAGGTCGCGGCGCTGCTTGGACTTCTCCGGGTTGGTGATGGGGTCGAAGGCGGAGGGGCTGTTCACCAGGCCGGCCAGGAGCGCTGCCTGCGGGAGGGTGAGGTCCTTGGCGGTGGTGCTGAAGAAGTACCGGGAAGCGGCCTCAATGCCGTAGGCGTCACGGTTGAAGAACACGATGTTCAGGTAGCCCTCAAGGATCTGGTCCTTGCTGAACTCCTTCTCCAGGGCGATGGCGAGCTTCATTTCGCGGAGCTTGTCACCCACGCCCTTGTTGACGCCGTTGAGCTTGATCTGGTCCTCTTCGCCGGCGGCGGCGAGGTTCGCGTTGAGCACGTTGTTGACGTACTGCTGCGTGATGGTGGACGCACCCTGCTTGTTGCCCCGGGCGGTGCTCACCAACGCGCGGAGGATACCGGTGGTGTCCACGCCGCCGTGCTCGTAGAACCGGCTGTCTTCAACGGCGATGATGGCGTTCTTCATGTTCGGCGAAATCTGGTCCAGCGGAACCTTGGTGCGGTTCTCGGTGTACACGCTGGCGATCTCGCTGCCGTCGGCAGCCAGGATCCGGGTGGTCTGGCTGGGGGGATCAACCTTCAGCTCTGCCGGAAGGGAATCAAAGAAGTCGATGGAACCGCTTGCCGCGCTGCCGGAGACGGCCGCGGCAGGGACCAGCAGGCCCGCCACGAGGACACCGCAAATCGCGCTCACACCAAGGAAAACGAGGATCTTACCCAGTGTGGTGGCAGTGTCGAATAAGGGGTTGTTGCGAGTCGCCATGTTTTCCACTTTACCGGCAAGGGCTACGCTTTCTCTCATGACCAAATGGGAGTACGCGACGATTCCGCTCATTATCCACGCCACAAAGCAGATCCTGGACCAGTGGGGGGAGGACGGCTGGGAGCTCGTCCAGGTGGTCCCCGGACCTGACGGCAACGGCCTGGTCGCCTACCTCAAGAGGGAGAAGCAGTAGCATGGGCACCCCCGCAGAAGCCCAGTCCAGCGCCGCAACGGCGCCCGTTTCCGCCGTCGAACAGCGCCTCGCGGAACTTGGCATCACCCTCCCGGAGGTGGCCGCCCCGGTGGCTTCCTACGTTCCCGCCGTCGTCTCCGGCAGCCACGTCTACACCTCGGGCCAGCTTCCGTTTATTAACGGCAAACTCGAAGCTACGGGCAAGGTGTCCGCCGGTACCGAAGGGTATGCCGACGAGCCCACCGTTTCCCCCGAGGACGCGCAGCGTTACGCAGCCGTCTGCGCCGTCAATGCCCTGGCCGCCGTGAAGAGCGTCATCGGCGACCTGGACCGGATCACCCGGATCGTGAAGGTTGTGGGATTCGTCGCATCGGATCCCACATTCACCGGCCAGCCCGCCGTCGTCAACGGCGCCTCGGAACTGCTGGGCCGCGTCCTCGGTGAGGCCGGGCAGCACGCACGTTCCGCCGTCGGCGTTGCCGTTCTTCCGCTCGACTCTCCCGTAGAGGTCGAGCTGATCGCCGAATTCAGCTAAGACCGGACACTTCCCTTGCCACACCTCGCGCGACGCCTTTTTGCACTTCCCCAGGACCTTGAAGGGGCAGCGCAAAGCTGGCTCGAATACGGCGAGCGCACCCCCCGGGCAGCGCGCTACGCCTCATCCGTAGTCCTCCTGCGTGATTCGCCCACCGGCCTGGAGACGTGGCTGGGTTACCGGCCCGGCTCCTCGCCGCTGGGGGTCCTCGCCTTCCCCGGCGGGTCCCTTGATCCGGCCGACGACGATGCCATGGGGTGGCTGGGCCCGTCACCGCAGCATTGGGCTGAGCAGATGGGAACGGACGACGTCGGGCTGGCGCGGCGCCACGTGGTGGGCGCCATCCGTGAGCTCTTCGAAGAAACCGGGGTGCTGCTGGCGGGCCCGGACATGTCCAGCACGGTCGAGGCCACCTCCACCCCCGAGTGGATGCGGGCACGCATTGCGGTGGCCGAGCAGGAGAAAACGCTCGCCCAGGTGCTGGGCAAGCGAGGCCTCTCCCTCCGGACCGATCTGCTCAAGTCCCTCGTCAACTGGCGCAGCCCCGACTTTGCGCACCGCCGGTTCGACACCCGCTACTTCGCCGCCACCGTTCCGCTCGGCCAGGAACCCTCGCTGCTTGAGGGCAAGGGCGTGTGGGGCAGGTGGGTCAACGCCGCACAGGTGATCCAGGAGCGGAACACCACGGCCCTGGGCGATGAGGCGGGGCAGGAGAACACCGTAGGCCGCCAGCTGGGTGAGCTGCTGGTCCCCGGCTCCGAAATCATGCTCGAGAAGATGGCCTCGGCCAACGGCTGCATCGCCTACCTGAGCTACAAGCGCAAGCCGCACGTCTACCAGCCAACACTGGTTGAAGAAGACGGCAGGCTCATGCTCGAAGTCGAGGCCGCCAAGACCGTGGCGGGGGACCACCAGCGCGAACGCTGAAGCTCCGCCCTCGGTGCAGCTTGGGGGAGTGCGGGCCGGAGTAAAATCGTCACCAAAGCCATACCGGGAGCAAGGGGGCGCCGTTGCGCGCAACGGTCAAGGACGTAGCGCGCCTCGCAGGGGTTTCGCCGAAGACGGTCTCGAACGTCATGAACGGCATTGTTCCGGTCAGCGGTCCCACCAGGGTCAAGGTGGAGCGGGCCATGGCGGAACTGGACTACGTCCCCAACCTCTCGGCCAGGGGGCTCCGCAACGGCAGGTCGGGCGTCATTGCCCTGGCCTTGCCCGACCTCGGAACGCCGTACTCCGCCGAGATCGCGCACAGCGTGGTGGAAGTAGCCCACGAGCAGGGGTGGAGCGTACAGATCGAGGAGACGGGGTCCGACCCCGCCCGTGAGTACGAACTGATGTCGCGGGCGCGGTCCAACCTGATCGACGGGCTCATCCTGAACCCCGTGGTTCTGGATGAAAGTGCCGTCAAAGTGGGGGTTGCCCTCCCGCCGGTGGTCCTGCTGGGGGAGGTGTCCCAGAAACTGGCCGACCGCGTATGGGTGGACAGTGTCGCGGCCGCGCGCGACATGACCCTGGCGCTCGGCAGGACCGGCAGGCGGCGCATCGCAGTGTTGGGTGCCGCGGAAGGCCGGGGCTCGGCGGCGGCCGTCCTCCGCACCCGTGGTTACCATGCGGCACTCAAAGAACTTGGCATTGCCCGGGACGACTCCCTGATCATCCCCTGCGAAAAATGGAGCCCGGACACAGCGGCGAAAGCGCTGTCAACCTATCTTGACTCGCACCCGCTCCCCGAGGCCCTGTTCTGTTTCACGGACTCCATGGCCATCGGAGCACTCAGCGTGCTGTGGAAACGCGGGATCAGGGTTCCGGACGATGTGGCCGTGGCCGGGTTCGACGATATTGCAGACGCTCAGTACGCAGTGCCATCGCTGACCACTGTTTCCTTCGACAAGCGCCAGGTGGCCGGGGAGGCACTGCGCCTCCTGACCGAACGCATGGGCGATCGCGAGGGCCCGCAGAGGGTCGTGGCCATCGACTACCGGATCGTTGAGCGGGAGAGTACGGCCTCCCACCCTCAACCCCGTGCCACACCTTCCGGCAGCTAACCGAGAGCAGCGGGTCACTTTGGGAACGCTAACAATTTTTCATTGCGGTAGTCATTACATCGATGTAATGTGAGGCGTGCGTCACACTGAAACCCTCCGGGGCGTGGCTGCGGGTAGGCAGCGACAACGGTTTGTGGCACGGAAATGACTTTCAGCGGACCCATCCAAAGGAGTGACGGGTGAAGCAGTTTAAGTTTTTCGAAGGCAGGCAGCTGTCAAGACGGCAGCTGTTATCAGGAACCGCGGCCGTGGGCAGCGTGTTCGCTGCAGCGGCCCTGGCCGGGTGCGGCGGGAACGCCTCCGCAGCGGCCGTCAGGGACATTCAGTTCTGGCATCTGCTGTCCGGCGGTGACGGCATCAAGATGCAGGCCATGATCAGCAAGGCCAATGACGCAAACCCCGGGTTCAAGGTTCATCCCACGGTCCTTGCCTGGGGGCCGCCCTACTACACCAAGCTCGCCATGGCTTCGGCCGGCGGGCGGCCGCCGCAATTGGCCATCATGCATGCCAGCCGGGTTCCCGGCTACGCGCCCGGCGGCCTGATCGACCCGTGGGACCTGGACCTGCTGTCCGAATTCGGCGTCACGGCCCAGAACTTCGCGCCGAGGATCTGGGACAAGAGCCAGAACAACGGCAAGGTCTTTTCCATCGCCCTGGATTCGCACCCCTTTGTCATGTTCTACAACCGTGACGTGGCGGGAAAGGCGGGACTGCTTGGCAGCAACGGGCAATTGCAGGAGGCGAAGTCGCCCCAGGAATTCCTCAGCATGGCCCGGGAAATGCAGAAGGTGACCCAGGCGCACGGGCTGTCCTTTGGCTACCTTGGCAGCGGGTCCCAGATGTGGCGGCTCTTCTACACCCTCTACCGGCAGCACGGCGCGGACATGGAGCTGACGCCCGGCAAGCCGATGGTTGCGGACAATGAAGCGGCGGTGGAGTCCCTGGAGTTCATGGCATCGCTCTTCGACGACACCATCGCGGCGCAGAGCGGTGATATCAGTACAGGGATCGCAGAGTTTGCCAGGGGCGGCTCGGGGATGCTGTTCAGCGGCGTTTGGGAACTGCCAACGATGAAGAAGGCAGGCATCCCGGTAGACGCAGCAACCATTCCAACGCTTTACGGCACACCAGCGGCCTATGCCGACTCGCATTCCTTCGTGCTGCCCCGTCAGTTGAATGTCGACGACGCGAAGCGCCGTGATGTCTACAAATTCGTCAGCGACATCCTCAAAGGCTCCCTGTCCTGGGCCGAGGCAGGCCACATCCCTGCGTACCAGCCGGTGGTGCAGTCCCAGGCTTACCGCGACCTCACCCCCCAGATCCACTATGCCAACGCGGCGGACATTATCGCCTACGACCCCGAGGCCTGGTTCAGCGGCTCAGGCTCCGACTGGCAGACCTACTTTGCCGAGACCGTGCAGAACGTACTCCTCGGCCGCGACAAGGCTGCTGATGGCTGGGATGCCTTCGTGCGGCGCACCAACACCCTGCTTTCCCGGCCCAACCCGGTGTGAACCGCCAAGCGACACAGGAGTCCAAATGAGTTCCTTAGCTACATCCCACGACAGCGAGGGGCAGGCGGGCACGCTGCCAGGGCTGTCCCACCAAAAACAGTTCAACCGAACGGGATCCCGGTCCGCCCGGCCCCGTTCCCAAGGGAGCAGGGACAACCTCAACGGCTGGGCGTTCGCCGCGCCGTTCCTGGCGTTCTTCCTGGTCTTCCTCGTCTGGCCCCTCCTTTACGGGCTGTACATGAGCATGACGGGCAAGTCGCTCACCGGTGCCAACGACAGTGTCATCGGCCTCGCCAACTATGCAGAGGCCCTCGCCGACGCCGACATGTGGCATTCTCTGGGCAACACCCTCTACTTCACGGTCATCAGCACCATCCCACTGGTGGTCGTTGCCCTGATCATGGCGGCACTGGTCAACGTCGGACTGCCTGCACAATGGCTGTGGCGGCTTTCCTACTTTGCCCCGTACCTGCTGGCCTCCACGGTGGTGTCCCTGTTCTTCACCTGGATGTACAACCCCCAGTTGGGCCTCATCAACGACACCTTGGTGAAGATCGGGCTGCCGAAGGTGGCTTGGCTGAATGACCCCGGCGTAGCGATGTGGGCCATCGTCATCGCCACGCTGTGGTGGACCGTGGGGTTCAACTTCCTGCTGTACCTGGCTGCGATGCAGAACATCCCGGCCCAGCACTACGAGGCAGCATCGCTGGACGGTGCCGGCGCCTGGCGGCAGTTCTTTTCCATCACCCTGCCGCAGCTGGCCCCCACCACCGTGATGATCGTGCTCCTCCAGATCCTGGCCTCGCTGAAGATTTTCGACCAGGTCTACCAGATGACCGCCGGCGGGCCCGGGGGCGCAACGAGGCCAGTGGTGCAGTACATCTTCGAAACCGGCTTCACCGGGTACCGGCTGGGCTATTCGGCAGCCATCTCCTACATCTTCTTTGGATTGATCGTGGCTGTTTCGGTCATCCAGTTCTTCATCACCCGCCGCAGGAGTGCATAGCCATGGCAACCGAAACCCTCACCCGCCCCGTCACCGCCACTGCCAAATCATCCGCCGGCCGCAGGACCGGCCGCAGGATGACCCCCGGCCGGGCCGCAGTCCTGGCAGTCGCCGCGCTGCTGGCCGTCCTCTGGCTGGTACCTTTCGCCTGGGCAACCGCCACTGCTTTCAAGAGCGAGACGGACGCCGCCGCTCCGAAGATCAGCTGGATCCCGCCGTCGGGCTTTACCGCCGATGCGTTCATAAAGGTGTTCCAGGACGGCAACATCCCGCTGTGGACCTGGAATTCCCTGTACACCAGTGCGGCCATCACGGTTATCACCCTGGTGATCTCCGCGCTGGTGGCCTATGCCCTGTCCCGGATCGATTTCCGCGGCAAGAAGGTCCTGATGGTGGTGATCATCGCGTCCATCATCATCCCGCCGCCGGTCCTGATCATTCCGTTGTTCTACCAAATGGTGGCACTGCACATGATCGATACGTCGTGGGCCATCATCCTGCCGCAGGTCATCCACCCCGCCATGGTGTTCGTGCTCAAGAAGTTCTTCGACCAGATTCCCCGTGAACTCGAGGAGGCCGCGGTGATGGACGGCGCCAGCCGGATGCGGATCTTCCTCCAGGTCATCCTGCCGCTGTCCCGTCCCATCCTGGCCGCCGTCGCGATCTTTGTGTTCATTGGCGCCTGGAACAACTTCCTCTGGCCCTTCATCGCCACCAACGACGGCTCAATCCTGACCCTCCCCGTGGGGCTGCAGACTATCAAGAGCGCCTACGGCATCCAGTACGCCCAGAACATGGCGTCGGCCCTGCTCGCAGCCCTGCCGCTGATCCTGGTGTTCCTGTTCTTCCAGCGCCAGATCATAAAAGGCGTTGCGACGACGGGACTCGCCGGCACCTGATTCCCGCCTTCGCTTTTCCAGCACAGACCCGAAGCACAACCAAGGAGATTTGCACATGTCCCGCGCCAGGATCACCCTCGACCGCGACTTCACCATCGCCGACGTGCCCCGCCGGCTGTTTGGCTCATTCGTCGAACACATGGGCCGCTGCGTCTACACCGGTATCTACGAACCGGGCCACCCGGAGGCCGACGAAAACGGCTTCCGCCAGGACGTCCTCAAGCTCGTCAAGGAGCTCGGCGCCACCGTCATCCGCTATCCGGGCGGCAACTTCGTCTCCGGCTATGACTGGGAGGACGGGATCGGCCCGCGCGAAGACCGCCCCCGCCGGCTGGACGGTGCCTGGCACACGCTGGAGACCAATGCCTTCGGCCTCCACGAGTTCGTGGACTGGTCCCGGCAGGCCGGCACCGAAATCATGGAAGCCATCAACCTGGGCACCAGGGGAGTGGACGCCGCCCGTGCCATCGTCGAATACGCCAACCATCCCGGTGGCACCCGCCTGTCCGACCTGCGGGCAAAGAACGGCCACAAGGACCCGTTCGACATCAAGCTCTGGTGCCTGGGCAACGAGATGGACGGTCCGTGGCAGATCGGCCACAAGACGGCCGAAGAGTACGGCCGGCTGGCCCAGGAAGCGGCCAAGGCCATGCGGTTCGTGGATCCCGACATCGAACTGGTGGCCTGCGGAAGTTCGAATTCCGGGATGCCCACCTTCGGTGCATGGGAGCAGACGGTCCTGTCGCACGCCTATGAGGAGGTGGACTACGTCTCACTGCACGCCTACTACCAGGAGCGTGACGGCGACGTGGGCAGCTTCCTCGCCAGTGCTGTGGATACCGATTACTTCATCGAATCGGTCATCGCTACTGCCGACGCCGTCCGGGCCAAGGGCAAGCACAAGAAGCACATCAACCTGTCCTTCGACGAGTGGAACGTCTGGTACCAGCGGGGCCTGGACACCGAAGACCAGCCGCACAATGTCTCCAAGGCCGGCTGGCGTGAGCACCCCCGGGTCATCGAGGACAAGTACAACGTGACGGACGCCGTCGTCGTCGGGACCCTGCTCAACTCGCTGCTCCGCCACGGGGACAGGGTCAAAATCGCCAACCAGGCACAGCTGGTCAATGTCATTGCCCCCATCTTCAGCGAGGAGAACGGGCCGGCCTGGCGCCAGACCATCTTCCACCCGTTCGCCCGGATGGCCGAACTGGCGAAGGGCCGGATCCTGCGGTTGTCCGTGGACTCGGACAAGTACGCCAACGCGCGGTTCGGCGACACCGACCTGGTGGATGTCAGCGCCACCTGGAACGAGGAAACGGGCCGCGTGGCCCTGTTCCTGGCCAACCGGGGACTGGAGGAGGCCGCCGAGGTGGAGGTCAGCCTGCGTGGCTTCGACGCGCAGCGGGTAGTCAGGGCGGAGGTGCTCGAAATCCCGGAGGGCGGTGACCGCTTCACCATCAACAACCAGGAGAATCCGGAACGGGTGGGCCTGAAACCGCTCCAGGGCGCCAAGGCAAGCGGGTCCGAGCTCCGGCTCAGCCTTCCCGCATTGTCGTGGGCCGTCGTCGAACTGGACGTGGTCACGAACTAACCCGCTACCCAGATACGGAAAAGGCCGCCCCTCGGGGCGGCCTTTTTGCTGTGTCCTACTTTTTGCCCGGTCCTAGCGGGAACGCTGGCGGAGGCGCTGCATGTCCAGGATGACCACGGCGCGGGCCTCGAGGCGGAGCCAGCCGCGCTGGACGAACTCGGCCAGGGCCTTGTTGACCGTCTCGCGGGAGGCGCCCACCAGCTGCGCCAGTTCTTCCTGGGTCAGCTCGTGTGCCACCAGGACGCCATCGGTGGCCGGCCGGCCGAAGCGGTCCGCAAGGTCCAGCAGGGCCTTGGCCACGCGGCCGGGGACGTCGGAGAACACCAGGTCGGAGAGGGAGTCGTTGGTGCGGCGCAGGCGGCGGGCCAGGGCCTGCAGCAGCTGGGCCGAAACCTCGGGGCGCGTGCGCAGCAGGGTGTTCAGGCTCTCGTTCTTGAGCCCGGCCAGGCGGGTTTCGGACACCGCGGTGGCGGTGGCCGTGCGGGGGCTGGGGTCGAACAGCGCCATCTCGCCGAAGAGCTCACCCGGGCCGAGGATGGCCAGGAGCGATTCGCGGCCGTCAGGTGAGGTGCGTCCGAGCTTCACCTTGCCGGAGACGATGAAGTACAGCTGGTCACCCTGGTCGCCTTCGCGGAACACGGACGCGCCCCGGGACAGGTCCACCTCGGTCAGCTCATCCGTCAGAAGCCGGAATGCGTCGTCGTCGAGCGTGGCGAAAAGGGGTGCTCGGCGCAGTACCTCGATGTCCATGAAATCTCCTGAGTAAAAGTATCGGCTGTGGCGCTTGTGCCATTGTTTCAGAATTTTCAACGTTCTGTGACGAACTTGGCAGCCGAAACACCTGCCGGCAGCTGAGCGCGGGTCTGCCGGACGGCGCCGCAGGCCGCGGAAGTTTGTCAGTGTCCGCCACTAGAATGGGAATTCAACTGTTAATAAGGAGCCTTTGTGGTCGGCCTGACTGTCCTGGACATCGTCCTGATCCTGGCGCTGCTGTCATACCTGATCTATGGCCTCCGCAACGGGTTCCTGGTCACGGCCGGTGGCCTTGCAGGGTTTGCTGCAGGTGCCATTGCCGCCTTCTTTGCCGTCCCCCTCGTCAGCACCTTCGTCGAGGACTCCGGATGGAGGCTTACCGCCATCATCGCCGCCGCCGTCGTCCTGATGGCGTTGGGGCACGGGCTGGGCACCATGGTGGGGCGCCAGCTCCGCGGCGTGGTGCGGATCCGGCCCCTGCGTGCGGTGGACCGGCTGGTGGGCGGTGCGCTGAACCTCGTGGTCTCGGCCCTGGTGATGTCCATGCTGGCCTTCAGTGTCAGCTCCCTCGGCGTCCCGGTGGTGTCCCAGCAGTTGGCCGAGTCCAAGGTGATCCGCTTTATCGACGGTCTCACCCCCACTCCCGTCAAGGCCACCATGGCGCAGCTGCGCTCCACGGTGATCGGCAACGGCATCCCCACGCTGATCGAAGGGCTGGACCAGGGCCAGAAAGTCCAGGTGCCCAACACCAGCACCAATACGCCGGCGCTTAACAAAGCGGCACAGTCGGTCCTCAGGATCGCCGGCACCGCGTACGAATGCGGGCAGAACCAGACCGGCAGCGGCTTCGTGGTTTCGCAGGACCGCGTGGTGACCAACGCGCACGTGGTCGCGGGCGTGTCGCAGCCGGTGGTGGAGATGTCCGACGGCGGCGCGATGCCCGGGCGCGTGGTCTACTTCGATACCAAGCGGGACCTGGCGGTCCTTGCCGTGGACAACCTGCCGTCCCGGCCGCTGCCGCTGAGCCGCGACCTGCCCGGCGGCAGCCAGGCCGCGTTCGCCGGATATCCGCACGGCGGACCTTTCCAGTCCAAGCCCGCCACGGTGCAGGACATCGCCACAGTCCTGGTCCCGGACATCTATGGAAACAACCCCTCGCCGGAGGACATCTACCGCCTGGCAGGGGATGTGCAGCCGGGAAACTCGGGCGGCCCGCTGCTCACCAACGACGGCCAGGTGGCCGGCGTGATCTTCGCCAAGGCAACCTCCGATGCCGAGGTGGGGTTCGCCATCACCATGAACGACCTTGACCCGGTGGCAGAGCAGGCGCCGGCACTGTCCGCTCCCGTTTCGTCCGGGCAGTGCATCCAGAAATAGCGCCTCCCGGCTAGAGGACCTCGGCGAGGTAGTCGATGGCGAGCTTGTAGCCGAAGACCCCGGCGCCAACAATCACCGCCGCGCAGACCGGCGACAGGTAGGAGTGGTGCCGGAATTCCTCCCGCTGGTGCACATTGGTGATGTGAACTTCGACGGCGGGGAGCTGCACGGCGGCCAGGGCGTCACGAAGTGCCACGGACGTGTGCGTGAAGGCGCCGGCGTTGAGGACAATCCCGACGGCGTTCTGCCGGGCGGCGTGGATGGTGTCCAGCAGGACGCCTTCATGGTTGGACTGGACGCACTCCACTGCAAAGCCATGCTGCTCTCCCGCGGAAACGGCCAGCTGCTCCACATCGGTAAGGGTGGACGTGCCGTACTTCTCCGGCTCCCGCGTACCCAGCAGGTTCAGGTTGGGGCCATTGATGACCAGGATGGTGCCGCGGCCGGCTTCGACAGTGGAGGTGGCTTCAGTCATGCGTGCAAATCTATCGGTTGGCCCTGCCCGCCGCGCATTCTTACGTTGGCATGGGTACTGCGGCTATACGCAGCTTGGCTCGCTCCTGCAGGATCCGCCGGGCCTCCTCGCTGAGTCCGGCGTCGCTGATGACCTCATCCACGTCATCCAGGGCGGCGATGGAACTGATGCCCAGCATTCCCCACTTGGTGTGGTCGGCCAGCACCACGGTCGTCCGTGCGGCTGCCACAAACGCGCGGTTGGTCTCGGCTTCGAGCAGGTTTGGAGTGGTGAACCCGGCATCTGCATCCATCCCGTGGACCCCCAGGAACAGGACATCAAGGTGCAGCTGCTTGAGGGCGCCCGTAGCGATGGGGCCTACCAGGGCGTCTGACGGCGTGCGCTCGCCGCCTATGAGGATCACGGTGGACCCGCCGGGGTGGAAGAGATCGGCAATCCGCATCGAATTGGTCACCACGGTGATGCGCGGTCCACCCGTCAGTTCCCGGGCCAGGGCCCACGTGGTGGTGCCTGCACTCAAACCGACCGCCATGCCTTCCTGCACCAGCCCCGCCGCGGCCACCGCGATGGCCCGCTTCTCCGCCGTCAGCTGTGTGGACTTCAGCTCGAAACCGGGCTCATGGGCACTGGCATCCCCGGGAAGTTTCGCACCGCCGTGGATGCGTTCCAGTTTCCCGCCCTCTTCAAGCTGCTCAATATCCCGCCGCACTGTCATCAGCGAGACACCCAGCTGCGCGGCCAGGTCCGACACCCGCACCACCCGCTCGCGTTGAACAGCATCCACAATGGCCTGGTGGCGGGCAGCTGCAAGCATGTGGGCGGATTCCTTCATCGCGGGTAACAGGGTTGCTCCCAGCATACGGCGACGGCGCCGCCCAGGCTGGGCAGCGCCGTCGTCTTACTGATGCCGCTATTTCCGCAACGACTGGGCGATCTGCTGCATGATCGTGGGATCGGAGAGTGTGGTGGCGTCGCCCGGGTCGCGGCCCTCGGCCACGTCCTTGAGGAGGCGGCGCATGATCTTGCCGGACCGGGTCTTGGGCAGCTCCGGCACCACCAGGATGTTCTTGGGCTTGGCGATGGGCCCAATCTCCTTGCCCACGTGGTTGCGCAATTCCTGGACGGTGGCGTCACCGTTGTTCACAGCATCGCCACGGAGGATGACGAACGCGACGACGGCCTGGCCGGTGGTCTCGTCCGTGGCGCCCACGACGGCGGCCTCGGCCACGGCGGGGTGGCTCACCAGGGCGGATTCGATCTCGGTGGTGGAGAGCCGGTGCCCGGAGACGTTCATGACGTCGTCCACGCGGCCCAGCAGCCAGATGTCCCCATCTTCGTCCTTCTTGGCACCGTCACCGGCGAAGTACATGTTCTCGAAGCGGGACCAGTAGGTGTCCTTGAACCGCTGCGGGTCCCCCCAGATGCCGCGGAGCATGGCCGGCCACGGTTCGCGGATAACCAGGAAGCCGCCGTGGCCGTTGGGGACCGATTCGCCCATCTCATCCACGACGTCCACGGCAATGCCGGGCAGCGGAACCTGCGCCGAACCGGGCTTGGTGGCGGTGACGCCGGGGAGCGGGGCGATCATCTGTGCGCCGGTTTCGGTCTGCCACCAGGTATCCACGATGGGTGCCTTGTCGCCGCCGATCACCTTGCGGTACCACATCCAGGCCTCCGGGTTGATGGGCTCGCCCACCGAACCCAGCACCCGCAGGGAGGAGAGGTCGTACTTCGCCGGGATCTCCGCGCCCCACTTCATGAAGGTGCGGATGGCGGTGGGGGCCGTGTAGAGAATGGAAACCTTGTACTTCTCCACGATCTCCCACCAGCGGCCCTGATGCGGGGAGTCCGGGGTGCCTTCGTACATGACCTGCGTGGCCCCGTTGATGAGCGGCGCGTAGGCGACGTAGGAATGGCCGGTGACCCAGCCGACGTCGGCTGTGCACCAGTACACGTCCGTTTCCGGATGCAGGTCAAAGACGGCCCTGTGGGTGTAGGCGGTCTGGGTGAGGTAGCCGCCGGTGGTGTGCAGGATGCCCTTGGGCTTCCCGGTGGTGCCCGAGGTGTACAGGATGTACAGGGGGTGCTCGGAATCGTGGCCCACGGCAGTGTGCTTGGGGGAGGCGGCTTCCACCGTGTCCGCCCACCAGTGGTCACGGCCTTCCTTCCAGTCCACGTCCTGGCCGTTGCGCTTGACCACCACCACGTTCTGCACGGTGTGGCCGTCATGGGCCAGGGCGTCGTCAACGGCGGGCTTCAGCGGGCTCGGCTTGCCGCGGCGGTAGGTGCCGTCGGCGGTGACAACGAGCTTGGCCTCGGCGTCCTCGATCCGTGACCGGAGTGCATCGGCGGAGAACCCGCCGAAGACCACGGAGTGGACCGCGCCAATCCGTGCGCAGGCCAGCAGGGTGATGACGGCTTCCGGGATCATGGGCAGGTACACGGCAACCCGGTCACCCTTGGCCACGCCCAGGGACTCGAAAGCGTTGGCTGCCTTCTTCACTTCTTCGGTCAGCTGGGCGTACGTGTAGGTGCGGGTGTCGCCGGGCTCGCCCTCGAAGTAAATGGCCACGCGGTCGCCTTTGCCGGCCTCGACGTGCCGGTCCAGGGCGTTGTAGGCGGCATTGAGCTCGCCGCCCACGAACCACTTGGCGAACGGCGGATCGGACCAGTCCAGGGCCTGCGTGAAGTCCTTGCTCCAGGTCAGCAGTTCCCGTGCCTTCTTGGCCCAGAATGCCGGCCGGTCAGCATTCGCCTCGTCGTACTCGGCTGCGGTGACAACGGCGTCGGCAGCGAATTCAGGGGAGGGCGGGAAAGCCCGGGTCTCATTGAGCAGGTTCTCAAAGGCGTCGCCCTGGCGGCCTTCCTGTCCTGCCGGCTGGGCCGAAGCGGACGGAACGGTGGCCGTGGAGCTGGGGGTGTCCTGGGACATGTGAACCTCATCATTCATCGATCTTTGCCGCGCGGGACGCCGCCGCCGCATGGCCCGCCGTTCGCACGGCACTGGGCTTCAGCCGGGGCGGCATACCGCAAAGAGCTGTTCCGCAATCAAGCCTAATGCTTCCCGCGCACCGTCTGTGTGCGGCGTCACATGCACCACCGCGAGCGGCATTTTTTATGCGGTGAATGGCGTCTTCATGACTCGCCCGGCACGCGTGGAGACCTGCCCCAGCTAGTGATCAGCTTGGCCGTTGACTAGGCTGAGATGGAATTGTGACTTCACTTCGGACCCCTCCGGCGGGGCGCAAACAGTGCCTTGCCGGGCCCGGACCGCATGTCAAGACGGCACAGTTTTCGGGTCCGGACCGGGCCCGGTGCCGCCACGCTAAGGAGAGCAGAATGAACCAGCAGAGCTACGGCCAGCGAACGGGCCCGGATACCACGGCGGAAACCGGCGGATCCGGATCCGCCCTGGGAGGATCAGGGCACGCAACACCGGCCGGCAACGACGCCAAGGGGCAGTCTGCAGGGCAGAAGGCCGCTTCCGCAAAGATCGACCCGAACGCCAACCAGGCCGTGCTTGGTCCGTTCACCGTGCGGGACCTGGCCGTCTTCGCCGCCACCCTGGTCCTGTTCGTCGCATCCCTGCTTCCCCTCTTCGGCGCCAGGTACAACCTGTGGAACCTGAACAACCTGTTCTTCCTGGGACTGGGCATCATCCTGCCGCTGATCGCCAGCGCACTGTTCGCCGCCCGCCGCCTTGCACCCGCCACCAGGATCCGGGTGGGGTCGCTCTCGATCGACCAGTTCGCCTCCGTAGTGGCCTCCTTCGCCCTGGCCTTCTTCTTCCTGTCGGTTGCAGGCGGATATGCCACCAGCCTGCTGGTGGGGCTGATCGGCGCGCTCATCCTCTTCGCCGCCACCGTGCTCGGCCGCTTCCTGCCGTACCTCTCGGCCGACTTCAAGGACCGGCCCGAAGCGCCGGCCCACATCGTGGCACGCGAGGCCGCGGTCCCGGCCCGGAAGCCGCGGACCCCCAAAGCCCCCAAGCCCCAGTCCGGTTCCAACCAGTCCGGCTCCAACCAGTCAAAGGGCGGCTTCAAAGGCGGTGCCCTGTTCGGTGGCGCAGGAGCAGGTTCCTCCGCAGTCCAGCCGGGAGCTTCCGGGCCCGACCATGAGCCCGCGCGTTCGGCGCACATGCCTGCCACCGCTGCCGTCCCCGTGACGAGTCCCCGGAGCGCTACCGCAGGAACCGCCAGTGCGGGAACCGGCGCGGCAGCTGCCGGAGCGGCCGCCTCCGCCCCCGCGCCAACCGCCCCCGTATCAACCGCCCCCGAAGTCTCCGACCAGGAAGCCGGGACACCGCATACGGACGCTGGCCCGCCCACCCAGGCAGCCGACGTCGTCCGCCCTGGCCCAACCCCGGCAGCGGAGGAGACGCAGCACGCGGCAGCCCCTGCAGCCGGCGCTCCACAGGCGGCATGGGAACCGCCGGCCGCCACGGCCGTGCACCAGCAGGTCCGTGCCGAGCAGCCGATCGGGGCAACGGTGGATCCGTCCAGCCGCCACGACGAGGCTGACGGACAACCGATCCATGAGGCGTTCTGGTTCGCCGTTGCCCAGCACCGCACCGCGTACGACCCCCGCACTGGTGCCCCTGCCTTCGTGATTGAACCCGGCGGATGGGTGCTGGCACTTGAGGACCGGGGCAACGAATTCCTGGTCCAGCACACGGACGGGCGGCTGGGCGTCCTGCGCGACCTCAGCAACATCGAGCGCGGCTGACGCCGGTGGCAGGGCCCCGCAGCAAGACCGGGCAGGCCACGGGGATGCCCGTGGTCTCGTCCGAATCCGTCCTGGCGCTGAAGCGGCGGGCACGGCGTATCCACCGGGCCCTGGCCGAAAAGTATCCGTACGCCCATGCGGAACTGGACTTCCGCAACCCGTTCGAACTGTTGGTGGCCACCGTGCTGTCCGCCCAGACCACCGACGTCACGGTCAACCAGGTCACCAAGGTGCTGTTCGCGCGCTGGCCCAATGCCCGGGCCTTGGCTGAGGCGGACCCCACGGAGCTGGAAACCATCCTCAAGCCCACCGGGTTCTTCCGCGCCAAAGCGAGTAACGTCCGTGCGTTGTGTACGCGCCTGGTGGACGACTTTGATGGCGAAGTCCCGGGGCGGATGGAGGATCTGGTCACGTTGCCCGGCGTGGGCCGCAAGACCGCCAACGTGGTGCTCGCCAACGCCTTCGGCATCCCGGGCATCTCCGTGGACACGCACTTCGCCCGGCTCGCCAAACGGTTTGGCTGGACCCAGTCCGAGGACCCGGTGCAGATCGAACAGGACGTGGCGGAACTGTTTGAGCGCAGGGACTGGACCATGCTGTCCCACCGGGTGATCTTCCACGGCCGCCGCGTCTGCCATGCCCGGAAGCCCGCCTGTGGGGCCTGTCCGGTCGCCAACTGGTGCCCCAGTTACGGGCTGGGGGAAACCGACCCCGGCAAGGCGGCCAAGCTCCTTAAATATGAACTTGCACCCGGCAGCGAGGCACTGCTGGAGCAGTACCTGTCGGAACAGCACCGGGCCGCGGAGATCCGGATGGCTTCCCAGACGAGGACTTCGTGAGCGCACGCGAAGACCTGGCCGGCCTGGTCCGGCGGGCGGAATCCGGAACGGCCGGCCCGCCTGATCCACGCTGGGCCGCGCTGACCGTTGATGCCGCACGTGCCCGCAGGGCAGCGGTCCTGATGCTCTTCGGCGTGCTTGATGATGTCCCGGCAGCGTCCGGCAAACCGCTGGCGCCGGCGGACCTGGATGTCCTGCTCCTGGAGCGCGCCCGCACCCTGGGCTCGCATCCCGGGCAGGTGGCGTTTCCCGGCGGCAGCATAGACCGGGGCGAAACACCGGTGGCGGCTGCGCTGCGGGAAGCCGAGGAGGAAACCGGACTGGACGCAGGCGGGGTGGAAGTCCTGGGCACGCTCCAGGACCTGGGCCTGGCCCACAGCAACTTCCTGGTGACGCCCGTGCTCGGGTGGTGGCATTCGCCGTCGCCGGTCCGGGTGGTGGACTACGGCGAGTCCGCCCAGGTGTTCCGCGTCCCGGTCAGGGACCTCCTGGACCCGGACAACAGGGTCATGGCCACCGTCCACCGGGCAGGCCGCTCGTTCGACAGCCCTGCCTTCACCGTCAACGGCGTGGTGGTGTGGGGATTCACCGGCATTGTCCTGAGCGGCCTCTTCGACCAGCTCGGCTGGTCCGTTCCATGGGACCGCACCAGGCTGCACCCGATAGGGGTTTAGTTTTCAGGCCTGCTGCTGGCGCAAATCCACCACGATCCCGGTGGCGGCATTCTCGCGCATGGCCTTGATCCCGTCGCGGAGCATGCTGAGGGATTTGAAGGTTGGGGACACCGCAACGATGTTGCCCTCGGCGTCGGTGAGCCTCAAGCGGTACGACTCGTCGCCTGCACGGTGTATTTCAAATCTTCCCGCCATGGACGGGGACCTCCCTGGTATGCGTCGTTGCATCAGCGTGTGGACCGGTCTGCTTCAGTCGCCGCTTCGACTGTAACGTCCGTCACCGGGGGAGTATAGCTACCGCCGGGTAGGTTACTTTTGCGTCGCCAAGGGTACTGCCAGCCTTAGCAGCAGCGTGCCCTTGCGCCCGGCTATTTGGCGAGGTCGTAGGAGTCGACGACGGCCATGCTCACCGGGAACTCCACAGGGATGGGGCCGAACAGCAGTTCCTTCGCCGCCTTCGCTGATTCCTCGATGGCCGCGATGCAGGCGCCGACGCCGTCAGCCGGCGCGTGCACCATCACCTCGTCGTGCAGGAAGAAGGCAAGCTCGGCCCGGACACCCCCGCCGCTGCCACCGGTTCCTGCCGTCCGCAAGGCGCGCAGCCGCCGTCGTAATTCTGCAAGCCAGCAGGCCGCCCAGTCCGCTGCCGAGCCCTGGACCACGAAGTTCCGGGTGAAGCGCCCGCGGGACCGGGCGATCGACTCTGCCCGCCGCTGCTCGTCCGCCGTGGCCGAGCGCTGGCTCAGGAACCACTGCCCGGACGGCGGAGGGCTGCTGCGGCCCAGCCTGGTGGTCACCGTCCCGCCCGACTCACCAGTCCGTGCCGCGCGTTCCACAAAGTCCACGGCGCGCGGATAGATGCGTGTCAACTGCGGCATCAGCCGGCCCGCCTCGCCGGAAGTGGCCCCGTACATAGCCCCCAGCAGCGCCATCTTCGCCTTGGCCCGGTCCCCGCCAAACCCCTTGGCGGCAATCCCGGCATACAGGTCCTGGTCCCGCGCCGCCTCAGCCATTGACGAGTCCTGCGCGAGGGCAGCCAAAACGCGCGGTTCCAGCTGAGAGGCATCAGCCACGATGAGCTTGTGGCCGGGGTCAGCGTGCACCGCGCCGCGGACCTGGCGGGGGATCTGCAGCGCGCCGCCGCCACGGGAAGCCCAGCGCCCCGACACCACGCCGCCCACCACGTACTCCGGGCGGAACCTCCCGCCGTCCACCCAGGCATCCAGCCAGGCCCAGCCGTTCGCGGTATGGAGGCGGGAAAGCTTCTTGTACTCCAGCAGCGGCTCGATGGCTGGATGGCTGGACTCCCTGAGCTCCCACTTCCGGGTGCTTTTGACCTCGATCCCGTTGCGGTGCAGGGCACGCATCAGGTCCTGCGGGGAATCCGGGTTCAGCCCGGGTGAATTGAGTAGGGTGCGCAGCTCCGCCGCCAGCGCCTCCAGCTTTACCGGGCGTTGGCCCATCGGCGGGCGGGGACCCAGATGGCTGGCCAGGATCTGTTCGTGCAGGTCCTCGCGCCACGGGACGCCGGCGTGCTGCATCTCCGCGGCCACGATGGCGGCCGCGGACTCCGCCGCGAGCAACAGCTGGAGGCGGTTCCGACGGTTTTCCGCCATGCCCACCGCGGCCAGCGCGGCCTGCTGGGCCGCGTATTCAGCCCGGATCTCCTCAAGCGTCCAGCCGGATGCCGGTGCCGCGGCGGGGTTGTCGAACAGGGCGCCCTGGTCCGCAGGGGGACGCGGTGGCTGCAGCGCCTTTGGCGGAAGCACGGGATCCTCCACCGGCATCCTGTCCGTGTTCCGGGCATAGTCAGTGTGGGCGCTGAACTGGGAGAAGGCCAGGATGTTGCCGCAAAGGGTGAGGTCATAGCAGCGTTCCACCTCCACCCCGGATGCGAGCAGCGCCGGGTACCAGTCCTGGGTCCGCTGCCAGATCCAGCGGGGCGGCTGGCCGCCGGGGCGCCGGGCTTCCAGATCGCGCACGACGCCGGCAAGGCCGCTGAGTGCCACGGTGCGGGGTTCAGGGTTGGCCGGCTGGGCGTGGCCCGCCTGCGTCAGTTCCTGGAGTGCCGCGCCGTGGGGGTGGGCGGCGAGCAGCAGGTACATGGTTCCATTCTGCCCTGCCGTTCGGTGTGCTCTGCCGTTCGGTCTGGCTTGCCCTCGAGGTGGTGTGGTCAGCGGTGTCCGTGGTGCGGGTTGTCCACATACGGAGTTTGTTCCCTTAACCGGATTGGGTGTCCGCGGCAGAGTGGCTCCATGAGCAGGCACCAGCTGAACGCATCCCCGTCCGGACCGGGACAGGCCGCCACTTCCTGGCGGCCAACGGAGGTGGCGTCATCCGGCACGGCCTGGCTGCCGGACAACGCAAAACCTGATGGTGCAAAGCCTGAGGGTTCGCTGCCGGCCGGTTCGGGCGAGGTGCTGCTGGTGACCTCCTCCGGGGTCCTCCGGGCCGAAGTGGAGCGTATCGTGGCAGCGGCCGGTGCGCAGCTGCGCGTTGTGCCCGATGCCGTGGAGGCTGGACGCTATTGGGAAGCGGCGTCCGCCGTCCTGGTAGGCAGTGACGTGCGCGAACTGCCGCCGCGGCGGCACGCACCTGCGGTCATGGTGGGCCTCGACGGTGAGGGGGACAGCCTCTGGCACCTCGCCGCTGCCCTGGGGGCGGAACGTGTTGCCGTGCTGCCGGATGCTGCTGCCTGGCTGGCCGACCATCTCAGCAGGTCCCGGTCGCCGGGCCCCGGCGGATTGGTCCTTGGCATCACGGGCGGCTGCGGCGGGGCCGGAGCCACCACCGCCGCCATCTGGATAGCGCAGGCGGCAGCAGGGCTGGGGGTGCGTGTGCTGCTTATAGACGGCGACCCATGGGGAGGGGGCCTGGAGTTGGCCCTCGCCGCCGAGGAAAACCCCGGGCTCCGGTGGCCGGATCTCGCTGAGGCCAGGGGATGCATCGACCCCCTCCAGCTCTCGGATTCCCTGCCAGTCGCGGGAGGCTTTTCCTTCCTGTCCTGGCCTGCCACACGGGAGCAGCCCCTTCCTGTCGCCGCCGCCGCAGCAGCCGGTGTGCTTGACGCGGCCCGCCGTGGCTATGAACTGGTCCTGCTCGACGTGGGGAGGGGTGCAGAGCCGCTCCATACGGTGGCGTGGGACTGCGACCGGATCCTGATGGTGGTGCCCGCCCAGCTGAAGGCGGCAGTGGCGGCGGTGCGCCTGCTCCAGGAGCTTCCGCCGGTGGAGGCGGCCCTGCTGGTCCGGGGCCGGCCCGGTTCTGCCCTGGACAGTGCGCTGATCGCTGATGCTGTAGGGCTGCCGGTGCAGGGCCGGATACCTGAACTGCGCGCCGTTGCGGGAGCAATGGAATCCGGCCGACTGCTGGACTTGGGGAAGCGCCGGAATATCCGGCGCTTCGCTGCCTCTGCGCTCGATTGGCTGGGCGAGGACCTGACGGTGGGAGACATGGCATGAGGCGGGCGGCGGGCAGTCCGCCGGCTCCGGCCAGTGAAACGGGCAGTGCAGCGGCGGCGGGAGGCCTGGGTTCACGGCGCAGCACCCGCATCCTGGAAGCGCACCAGGCAGCCCGCCCGGTGGGCAGCAGGGAAACAACCGGCGCCAGGAGGGTCGATTCCGGACTGCTGGAATCCGTCCGGGAGTCCATGATGGCTGAGGCGGGAGCCGTGACGCCTTCACGCGTTGCGGCGGCAGTCCAGGCCACCGGCAAGCTGTTGGGCACCGCTGGTTCCCTCGCCGCGGTGGAGCGGATCAGCGCCGAACTGAACGGACTGGGGCCGCTGCAGGAGCTTACCCGGGACCCGGCTGTCACGGACATCTTCGTCAACGCTCCCGGCTCCGTCTGGGTGGACCGGGGCCGCGGCATCGAGCGGGTTCCCGTCCTGTTCGACGGCGAGGCCCAGCTGCGGGCCCTGGCCTGCAGGCTTGTCGCCGCGGGCGGCCGCCGCCTGGATGACGGTTCACCCTGTGTCGATGTCAGGCTTGCCGGCGGCTACCGTGTCCATGCCGTGTTGCCGCCGGTTTCCACGTCCGGGACGCTGCTGAGCGTGCGGATCCGCAGGGAGCGGGTCTTCAGCATGGAGGAGCTGCGGTCCGGCGGAATGTTCGGTCCGGGATTGCAGGCCGTGCTGGAGAAAGTAGTGGAGCGGAGGCTGAGCTTCCTGATCAGCGGCGCCACGGGCTCCGGGAAGACCACCCTGCTGTCCACTTTGCTGGGCCTGTGTTCGGCGGAGGAACGGCTGGTCCTGATCGAGGACGCGTCCGAACTGAATCCTGTCCATCCCCATGTGGTCGCCCTGGAATCACGCCACGGAAACCTTGAAGGCGGCGGGGCAGTGGATTTGGGTGAACTCGTCCGGCAGGCATTGCGCATGCGCCCGGACAGGCTGGTGGTGGGCGAATGCCGGGGCGCGGAAGTCCGCGAACTCCTCACCGCGATGAACACCGGGCACAGCGGCGGCGGAGGCACCATCCACGCCAATACGGCAGCAGCAGTCCCCGCCAGGCTCAACGCCCTCGGGGCGCTCGCAGGGCTGGGACCCGAAGCCGTGCGGCTCCAGGCTGCCAGCGCCCTCGATGTTGTCATCCATGTGGGCAGGACGCCCCGGGGCAGGGAAGTCCTGTGCGTAGGACTCATTGCCGACGGCCCGGAGGGATTGAGGGTGGTGCCGGCCCTTGAAGAATCAGGTGCGCGGGCTCCGGGCTGGCCTGCCCTGGCGGCCCGTTTGGCCATGGACCCGGGGGACATCCTGTGACGGTCCTCCTCTGTGCGCTCCTGGGCACCGCTGTGGTGCTGCTCCTCAAGCCGCCCCTGAATGCCGCGTCCAGGTTGCGCTCAGCGTGCGGCAAAAGCACGAAGGCGCCCGGAGGCCGGAGAAACCGGATACGGCCTCCGGGCAGCCAGGCCGGCAGAGGTACCGCAGGAATGCGTGGACCCGGCCTGACTCTGGTGGTTCAGCAGTTGGCGGCGCTGCTCAAAGGCGGACGAACACCGGGGCGGCTGTGGGACGAACTGTGGACTGTGTACGGAACCCCTGATGATCGGCAGGGGCAGCACCCGGCATTCCCGTCCCCGGTGCTGTCAGGTGGTTCACTTGCAGTCCTGGCCTCCGCACGCGCGGCTGCGGCAACCGGAGCCCCTGTTTCGGAGGCCATCCGGCGTGCTGTTTCCTTGGCGTTCCCGCGCAGGGGCAGGGAAGCCAGGACCTGGTCTGAGCTTGCTGCCTGCTTCGACATCGCCGAAGCCAGCGGATGCCCGCTCGCCGACGTGTTGACCAGGTTCGCTGCCCAGCTGGAAGCGGAGGACGATGCGGACGCAGCCAGGCAGACCGCTCTCGCCGGCCCCAAAGCCACAGTCCGCCTCCTGACCTGGCTTCCGGCGATGGGTCTTGGGCTGGGCGCCGCCTTGGGCGTGGACCCGCTGGCCACCCTGCTGGGAACACCCCTGGGGCTGGCCGCGCTGTTCGGCGGCGTGCTGCTGACCGCCGCCGGGAGGGCGTGGTCCGCCCGGCTTGTTTCTTCGGCTGCAGGGGCAGGAGTGCCATGACACCGGGTTGGCCCCCGGGCCTGGCGCTGTTCCTGCTGCTCGGCGCAGCTGTCTGGCTTGCATGTTCCGGGCCTGACCGGTCGCGTCACCGGCTCCGCCACCTGTTTCACGCCGGACCAGGAACACCGCAGGCGGCCGCCGCCGAGGGGCCGGAGGGTGAGCGCAGTACTGGCCTGAAGGATACGGCCATGATGCTCGAACTCGTCGCGGCGATGCTCGATGCCGGCGCGGGCATCGGGCGTTCGCTGGAACTGGTGGCTGCCTCAGCCGTGCCCCAATACAGGGACTCCCTGCGGCCCGTGGTCTCGGCGCTCGCCATCGGTGCCGACTGGGGGACAGCGTGGCGCAGCTCTGCCGTACGGCTCCCGGAAATCCTGGAACTCCGGGATGCGCTGGGCTTCGCCGCCCTCACGGGGGCCCCGTCGTCCGCAATCCTCTATGCACAGGCCGCCCGGCTTCGGCGGGAACGGTTCAGGGCCGCGGAAAAACGGGCCGCTTCGCTCGGCGTGAAGCTGGTGGTTCCGCTGGGACTGTGTTCCCTTCCCGCCTTCATTTGCCTTGGCGTCGTCCCGGTCCTGCTGGCCCTGGTGCCATCCGGCTGACCACAGAGCTGCCGTGCCCGGAAATGAGCGCCGGTCCCTTCCTCCACAAGGCTGAATTGCCCACCTTTTCCACTTAGCCCAATCACTCACTTACCCGCTCCCGCGGGGCCGGGAAGAGTCAAGACAGCCGGGAAGAGCACCGGCACAACGGAAAGGAAACCACATGTACATCAACCACCACCGCCGCCACTACACCGCCGGAACCTCCGCGCTCGCGGCATCCGGCCCGAAGCCCGGACAACGGGACAGCAGCCGGCCAGGCACCAACAGGGCACCGTACGCTTCCGCCTCTTCCCTTGCCCCCAAAGTTTCTGTCCCCGCAGTCAGCAACGTCGTGGAGCTCTATCCCGGTTCGGGCGGTACCGGAACCCGGCTCCGGCGCGGTGGGCTGCTGGGTTCACAGGCCGGCATGGCCACCGCGGAGTAGACAGAGACTATGTGAAGTTACCCGCTCAAATACGGGTAAACCCCCGCGAGTGCGTCAACACTCCGGGGGCGTGGTTACCAGTAGTCAGGACCGGCAACATGAATAATCCTACAGCCCGCGCCGTGCAGAGCGCAGTGCAATTCCTCTTCCACACGCTTATCGTGATGGCCTTCTTCTTCGTTCCTTCCGCGCTGGTGGCGCTGGTCTTTGGGACCGCGGCATGAGGGGCCACAAAGCCGTGGCATTCGAGCGTGGCACTTACGGCCATGACGGCAGCCAAAAGGGCTACGCGGCCCGCTGCGATACCTGCGGGGTCGTGACCTTCGGCGGATTCCGAACCAAGACCGACGCTAAAGCCGCCCTAGAGCATGTAAAGCCCGCGGCGCCAGCAGTAAACGCCTAATTCCCGTCCCGCTCGCTCCAAGTGAGCGCGGCGGCCGGGATCCAATCAAGGGGCGCTGTTCCTTGGCTGGTTCCAGGCTTCCGCCTGCGTCGTTCCTGCTGACCTAGACGCTAAACAGTGTCGGCCCGGTGTTTAGACCTCCCTTTGCCGCCCTACCGGGGGCGGAGCGACTGCCACGGCCGTGCAGCCGCGTTGAGCGCCAGCCTGCCCCGATACCTTGGGCGGGCTACGGGCGTTGGAATGTCGCTGACGGAGGCGGGGGCGGCGGGTTTCGTGACGGGATGAGGGACTATGACAAGCCAGCCCGATAGGTCCGCTTCATCTTTGAACCAATGTCACATCCAGCCGTTAGGCTAACCGCGTCCGCTGGGGATGCGGTCACAACAAATAGGGGGTCTCACCATGAACACAATCACTCTGCCTGCCACTATCCAGGATCTTGGCGACTACGCGGAAGCGCAGGGCAAGACAATCGTTGACCTAATGCCGCCGAATGGGTTCACGCTCGATAAGTCCACTTTCGGGGATTACATTGCCGGCTACTGGGATGGCCCGTCATTCCAGGGCGATGGATGGAAGGTAACAAGCCAATGGACCGCGGAACACGGCGTGACGTTCTACGTTGACGGCAACCGGGACAACGCCATTCAGGGCGCAGAGGCCGGGAAGATCGCCGCGGCGTTGGCGGAGGTTTCCGCACTGATTTAGCACGGTCGCGCTAAAAGCACCGTTGCTTACTATCAGAGTCCGTGGTTAGATCAGCGCATGGGGATCAAAATGGGGAAAAACGGTAAACTTCCGGGCGAAAACATCATTCAGGCAGGCATCCTGCTATGCCTCCTGAGCGTGATTTTCTACTTTATTGGCGCGTTCAATGGTGCCGGTAATGGGCTCATATTTTCGGGCGGGAACATTCTTGGCTTGTTGCTAATCTGCGTCGGCTATCTCAAGCGCATATCTGCGGCGCTTGTCGGTTCGCCAGAGGTTGCCGGCGTTTCGGCAACCAAGCTCTAACGGACTCAAACACGAAAGCGGCCCCGGCGTCTCCTGAGAGATACCGGGGCCGTCCTGTTTCGTCCAGCCACCTAGGGGAAGTCGTTAGGCCGGAAACTACCGTCAAGGATCGCGGCCCAAACTGCCGGCGCACGCTCAAAGCCGTACATCTTCCCTCCAGCCACCCTGACCCGGCGACAGATGCCGCCCTTGAACCAAGCCCGGACCTCACCACGGGGCGACGGCAACACTTGCTGCACCACACGGTTAGGATCCTCCCCGCCCACAAGAACAGGGGCCACAGCATCCCGCCTGGCGAGTCTCCTACTGCTCATGGCGGATTACCCAGCCAAGCGAAAGCATCCCCGCCGGGGTAAGCCCTAGCTGCCCTCCAAGGTGCCGCATTTCCTGGGCCTGCCATGCTGACGCGGAGCCCTCATAAACGGACCTTGCATGGCACACGTAAGCCGCTACAGCAGGTATAAAGCTGTCGTCCCACTCGTTAGCCTGCGGTGATTTCCACAGATTACGCCACAATTTCTTATCTTCCGGGGACCAATTGCCCGATTTTGGCAGCGAGGGGATGGGAAGTGTGCAGCCCTCCGCAGGTAGTTCGATAAGCCCGGAACGTGCGCCGGGGCTGCGATGCCGGGAATTTGGCTTAGTTGGGTTCGCTTTCGGGCCAGGCATCCGCTGGCCTCCTTCCTGTTGAGTCCAATTGCTGACGGCGGACTATTTTCATCTCCCCGGCGGGTTTTCGGGGGGGTCTCGCCCCGGTGTGACCGGGTGGCCCTATGGGGTTGGTGATGCTCGCCGTTGTGGGCCGGCGAGCATCACCTGTCGCCGGGCCGGTTACTGTGCTGCGCGTGCTGCCATCTCAAAGGCAAGGGGGCTGTCCTGCTTGCTCTCTGCGATGCGTGCAGCTTCGGCCCGTGCTTGCGCCTGTTCGGTCTGGGTGCGTGCGGTGTCTGCCAGCTTCTGGGCTTCGGCCTTGGTGTTGAGGTGGAGGGTGAAGCCTGCGCGTGCGAGGTTGTGGAGCCCGTGGCCTACTCCGGTGTACTCGGCTTCTGCCTGCCAGAGTTCGGCCTGTGTGTGCTGGCCGGTGATGTAGTGGAGGTACGCGCTGGTGTTGTCCCTCTCGGCTTCAGCGATGACGGCGCGGGCATTGGTGATTTGCATCATCGTTGCTTTGGCTGCGGCGAGGTTGTGCCAGGCGTTGACTGCTTCGATACCGGCGTTCAGGATCTCCCGTTCATTGGCGTCGGCGGCGAAGTGCTTGCCCGCGGTCTGGATGATGGCTGCGGCTTCATCAAAGGCGGGGCGCAGGGCTGCTACCAGCTTGTCCGCGTTGGCCCTGATGGCTCCGAAGTAGATGGAGTTGACGGCTGACTGTGTGCCTTCCGCTGCGGTCTGGATCCGTTCGGCGGCCATGATTGAGATGGCGGAGTCTGTGAGCTTCGCGGCGATGTTCTTAGGCGTGATGGTCCCGGAGATGATGCCGTCGTGCAGGTCTTGGACTGCGGGGCTGTTGGTGGCTGCGAGGGCGGCGTTAGCGAGGGCTGAGGCGTCCTGGCATTCCTTGGGCAGGTCGATGCTGAGGGCGGCGAAGGTGCGGTCGATACGGCGGATTTCTGCGAACATGGGGTTTCTCCTTTAGAGGGTGGGGCTTGTGGTGGTGATGCCGAGAGCGGCGGTTAGCGAGCTGGTGAGAGCGTCACTGTTGAGGGCCGGCGGTTGAGCTGCTGCGCTGGCTTGTGTTTCTTCGGTGCACTGGTGGGCTCGGCCTTCTAGTGCTTGGCGGGTGACGATTCGGAGGTCGCAACGGCAGGGTGTCGTGGTCATCGTTTTGCCTGCCGGTTGTGTTCTTGCAGCGCGTCCGCGATCTGCGTTGCTGTTCTCATGGCGTCGCCGGGGGTGAGTAGTGTCAGTAGGGCGCGGTCACGGAATACGGCAACTGCGGGTTCCATGCCGTAGGGGCCTTGCATGTACGCCTTGCGGGCGTAGGTCCGGGCTGAGCCCTCCAGGTTCTGGTCGTACATCTCGGCTTTGCCAATGAATGAGTTGTCGATCACTGGTTGGTCCTTTCGCTTTTCCATCCGCCCCGGACGTCAAGGATCTGTCTGGTTGCGATGCCGCGCCGGACGAGCTCCAAGGCGAGACTGGCGGGACTTTCAGGGGTTTCCGCCTGGTTGAGGGGCTGGCGCTTCTTCCATCCCTGGTCATGCTTTTGCTTGCCCATTTAGCAGGTCTCCTTCTGGTGGTTAGCTTCGGCTCTGTCGGCCAGGTCGTGCAGTTTGTCTGCGAGGGTTCGGGCTTCGCCGGGTGTCAGGTGGGCTTGGAGGTCTTGGCCGCGGAAGAGTCCGACGCCGGGTGTTTCGTTGCGGTCGGCGTCTTTCCATGCCCAGAGGCGGGTGTAGACCTTGGGGCGGGGGCCTTGTCCTTGGATCACGTCAGCGGTTTCCTTTGCGTTTCTTCCGGGTGGGTTTGCGTTTGGTGGCGGGTGGTTTGACTGCCTGTGATGGCTTGGCTGCCAGGTGCTGGGCGGTGAGAGTGGCGAAGGTTGCCAGGATGGGCAGGTGTTCCCGCTGGAAGATGATTTGTGAGCGTGAGTTCTGGTGGTTGATGTCGAGACCGGGGGTCTTCCCGGCTGCTGCGAGGAATAGCTTTTCCGGTTCGGTGTCGTTGCGTAGTTCGATGAACGCGGCTTGCCGGCGGAGGACTGGGCCGTAGTTGATCGTGTTGGGGTCTGAGAGGTTCATCAGCGGCCCAAGCATGTCCGGGGATAGCTCGGTGATGGCTTCCCGGATGTCGATGCATGAGGCTGTGGTGCGGATCCCGGTAGCTGCCATGGCGTGCAGTAGGGGGTGCAGTTCGGCGTCTACTGTCACGTCCAGGTCTTCGGCTGTGTGGAGTGGCAGCATGTCGTGCACTGTGTGGTGTTCGGTGCAAACTGTGCAGCCGCATTCCCGGTACTCGGGCATCAGTGTTGTGATGAGGCCGTTTAGGTTGTTTAGGAACGTGGTGTCATAGGTCCAGGTCATGCTGTCCGGTTTCACTACGTCGTGCATGTCGAGGATTTCGGCCATGTCGATGTATTCGGATGGCTTGAAGGGCGGCTGTATTTCTCCCCGGAGTCGGGCGGCGAAGTAGTCCAGTGATTCCTGGGTGAGGCCGTAGGGGCGTTCCTGCCGGTATTCCTCGAATGAGGGGCTGGCGATGATGGCTTCTAGTTCGCGGGTTACCATGGCGACCATGCCGGCGCATTCTTTGCGTGCGCCGATGTCCGCGGGTTTCTTGAATCCGGCGGCTTTGAGTTCGTCGGAGTAGTGCAGGGCTCCAGCGTCGAACAGGTGGCAAGCGAAGTTGTTGCCGTCTTGGGAGACGCTGCGCCATTTCGTTGTGAGCCAGTCGTCTGTGTAGGGGGCTTGGTCCGGGTGGCTTCGTCCGCGGTTGATTTTCCGCCATGGGCATTCCTGGCAGGGCTGCGGGCCTGCTGGTTCCATGCACCTGTCTGCGAAGCTGTCTTCCGTGGCTGTGCTGCAAGGGCTGTCTGTCATGGTCAGTTTTCCTTTGCGTAGTCCAGCAGGATCCGCTGGAGTCGGGTGTCGCCGTCTGGGATGGCGCGGAGGAATGAGGCGGCCATTTCGCTTAGTGCCAGGACTAGCTGGGCCACTGATTCGGGGTTGCTGTCGCTGGCTGCTTCTTTGGCTACGTGGTTGAGCCCTATTTGGTCGGTTTGGCGGACTGCGAGGATGGCTCGGATAGCGCGGGCTCTGTCGATGGGGCGGACGTTCACGGCCGGGGTAATCATGCTGTGGCCTGATCTGCGGGCGCCGGCGTGCTGATGCTGTTGGGGGTGATGGGTTTTCCCCATGGGATGCCGCGCCTGATGGGGTTTGGCCGGCCTGGGGCTGCTGGTGTCGGGGCTTGGAAGGTCAGCGGTGCATCCGGGGCCGGTACATCGGTGACGGGTGCGGGGGTGATGGGTTCCGGGGTCTGGGCGGTCATTGTGGCTCCTATCGCAGGTACATGACGGTTGCGGAGATAGCGGCTTGGTTCGCCGTGGATGCGGCCCAATCAGCCGTACCGGTGCGAGTGGCTACCCCTACCGTGATTTCCTGCCCGTCCGTGAGGCCGGTAAGGGTGGTGTTGAATGGCGCGGCGATGCTGGCACCCAAGCCTGCCGGGGCGGCTGTGAAGAGTTCGCCGCCGTTGATGCCTTCCACGACTGCGGAGACGTAGAGGTAATCGCTGGCTGCGGTGCTGTTCTCGCCCATGCCCGTGGCGGTTGCCATGACGATGGCTTGTGTCATGCCGGCTGGGACTGTGTCATGCCGGCTGGGACTGTGAGGGTAAGGGTTGCCCGGACTGTGGCCGTGGTGTCGATCAGTTCGCCGTCAATGCCGTTGCTTGCTGTGTCGATTTGCACGGGGTTAGCGAGGGCGTCGTTTTGGACGCTGCCGGCGGGGAGGTCCAGGCTGCCCGTGATGGTCATGGGGCCGTTTACGGTCTGGTAGCCCTCCACAACCATGCCGCCCTTCTGAGGGCTGATACCCATAGGGCCGAAGGGATTAGCTGCGGCGAGCTCCCGAATCTGGCGTTTGATGTCCGTAAACTGCCTGGCGATCCAGTCTTCGCCGGCGGGCATGTTGAAACCCATATCTATGTCTCGCTTTCAGTGAATGGGGCGGGCTCGTATGCGGCCCTGAGAGTGGCTAATGATGCTTCGGCCAGTAGCGCCCTGTTCTGCCATGTGCGGGCGTCCTGGTGGGCTTGCTGGGCCTTGTCGCGGAAGGTGTCGCAGAGTTCGATGTACTGGGCTTTTGAAAGGGCCATGGCGGCTACCGATGGCTGCCGTTCCTGTTCCTGTGGCGTTACTGAGGAACGGGGAGCAAGTGGTGTTCCTGTTCCTGCACCCTGTGTGTCAGGAACAAGGAACGCGCTCATTGCTGCCCCTGCTGCTTGAATACCCGCATGGCTGCGGTAGCTCGGTCATTGCCCCAATTGAGGCGTTCCCTGGCTTCCCGGACGGTGGTAGGCGGTGGATCCAAGGCCTTAAGTTCGGCTAGGTCCACGGCCGGGACTGCTTCGGGCATCCGCTCCCCGTCCTGCGCTGCGAAGACTGCAAAGTTGCCGTCTGGGAAGAGCTTGAACGTCCCGCCTAGGGGCTCTTTATCGCCTCGTGGGGAGTTGGAGCGTAGGCCGCCGTGGCGGTCCTTCTTGACGTTCAGGTAAGCGGCTCCGCCGTGGCCGGGGGTGAATGCGTCCTTGACGGTTACGCGGAGCATGGTCCCGCCGGCTGCCCGTGACTTAGCGGCGGTCCCTGTCGGTCCTTGGGCTTTGGATTCGGTGTTCTTGGCTACGTGATCGATGGCTATGACCGCGGCCCCTGCCATGGCTAGCGGCTTCAGGACGGAGGTATGGGCGATTGTGAAGTCGTCCGGGCTGTTGGAGCTGAGGCCCATGGTTGGCATCAGTTCCCCGATACTGTCCAACACTGCAACGCCGGGGTGCCACGCCTTCAGGTCCGCTACAGCTTCCATGAGGTCCTGCCGGTCTTCGGGTTCCTTGTAGCGGAACCTGTCCAGGTCCCCAAGGATCGGCGCCGGGGCTCCAAGATCCAGCAACCTAGCTGCGATGCCTTCCATGCCGTTGTGGTCCATGTCGAGGAACACTGCGCGGCCGCCCTTATTGAGGCATTCCACGATGGCGGCGAGGGCTACGAAAGTTTTGCCTGACTCGGGCTCACCAAACAGGATGTTGACTTGGTTCGCGTAGAACATGCCGATTCCGTCCACGCGGCGGAGTATCGAGGGGGTAGGTGCCGGGGGAAGGTTTCCGGCGAGTAGGGCGGCTATGTTCCCGTATCCAACCTTGTTCCTTGTTCCTGACATAGGGGGTGGAGGAACAGGAACAGAGTCCTGCTGGTGTTCCTGGTAGTCGTCTTCTGAGATGTTGAACTCTTCCATTGCGCTCAGGAGGTCCATGGGGCGTCCTCCTTGCTGTAGGTCCCGTACCGGCCGGGGGCTTCGGTTTCGAGGAGGTAGCGCCTTATTTCCCAGTGCACCCAAGAGGCGAGGGTGATCCATGGGCCTGTGTAGGGTTCGCGCTTCACTTGGTCACCGCCTTAGATGTGGCGGCGGCGCGTAGCAGGATGGTTGTCTTGCGGACCATCTCCGGTGTTGGCGCGGGCCAGGAGGCGACTGTGGCGGCTATGTGGGCGGCGAGCTTGTCAGCGGCGGCGGCCTTCACAGCCTGGCCTACTTCTTGAAAGCGGCGGCCACTTCGCCGGCGTCGAAACGAATCGTCCGACTGCCCAATTTGTAGGCTGTCAGCGTCCCGTCTTTGACGCGGCGGTAAATCGTTGCGCGGCTCACGTTGTAGTGGCTCGCTATGTCTGCAACACTAAGTGATGGATGGCCCATTGAGCTGTCCCCTTTGCATTTCTCGTCCTGGCGGATTAGTTATGCAAGCCCGATCTTTGAATCCGTAGGAAGATTCTCTGATCTTGAGCCGGTCCGGTTTTTAGTTCTTTGGTCGGAGCTACCGGGCCGGTTCTTTGCTTGCTGGAATCAACTCTGGCGGCAAACTGTCTATTCGTGCAACTGGCGCGGGGTCGAAAACCTGTGCAGTATTCGCCCAAAACAGCCACAGCCTGTGCACTGCGATGTGGACCGGGGGTTTTGTCTTTGCCCTGGATACGGAAATGACTAATCACGCTTATGCACGACTACGGAACGCTACGGAACACTACAGACGCCGGTCCGGACAGGTTAGAGCAACCGCAGAAACAGCATTCGGGGGTAACTTTCCCCTGCTCAGCCTGTGGATAACTACGCTTATGTGATCTTGGTCACATCGTGATACTAAGTGCCCGCGTATGCCAAATATGGCTAGAAACAGCGCCCATATGGGCAACGCCTTATGAGGCCATGTGCAGCGGGAACATATCCACAGTCGTGGGGTCGAACTCGCCACGGAAGGGGCCGGACGGCTTCAGGGTGATGCTGAACGCGCTGCGGAGTAGCTCCCTCTGCATCTCAATGCCGGCCTGTAGGAATGATTCCCCTGCGTTCTCAGCAAATGCGAAATTCGCCATAACGCGGCTACCAATATTCGCGGCGGCGGTCTGCTTTATCGCGTCTAGCTTCTGCTCAATTTCCCGACTGCCCTCGATTAGCTGGCTTTCGGAAATAAGACCTTGGGCAAACATTCGGGCAAGCGAGTTTTTCCGTGCGATCAATTCCGCCATGTCTGACGATTCGCCGGGGGCGTCCTGGTCAGCGAGTAATTGCGCGTCGGCCAATACGGCTGCTTTGTAGTCGGGCCGATCCAACCATGCCGCGGCCATTCTCAGAACATAGTCATCAAGGTTCGCCATGGCCCTGTGAGCGTGGCCCGGAACGTACTTGCCGCCCTCCTGGTGAATCTTGCAACGGTAGGAACGCCTGTGGCCCTCCGCCCCAAAACCGGTCATGTAGCGGCCACAAAAGCACTTGGCGATCCCGCTTAGCAGGTACTTGAACTTAGCCTCTGACTGCTGCGGGCGCTCCGGGCTAGTTAGTACCGCTTCGCACTGCCGGAACGTCTCCAAGGGCACAATGGCCGGCCATGAGTCGGCAACCACTTCGCCGTGGAAGGTCATTAGTCCGGCGTTGCGGGGGCGCAGGAGGACGCGACGGACTTGTGTGGTGTTCATGGGTGTTCCCGACAGGCTGACGGCTCCAGCGTCCGCCCATGCCCTCGTGACCCCCACCAAGGACTTGCCCGCGATGATGGCGAGCGTTCCCTCCAGAATGTGCTTAGCCGCGATGGGCTCAACTTCGATGCCCGCGGCCGTCTTATGCCATCCCCAAGGCACCCTGCCGCCTAGAAACTTCCCCTTGGCTGCTGCTTGGGCTTTCTGCGCTGCGATCCGCTCGCCCTTGTGGTCTGACTCGTGCTGCGCCCATGCCGCCACGGTTTTGGCGACGGCTTGGCCGGTTGCAGTTGCCAGGTCCAGGAGGCCGGCGGTTACCTGGTGCGTGACCACGCCACGGGGACGGCAAATGTCGATGTAGCGTTCAAGCTCACGGGATCGACGCATGAGCCTATCGGAGTGGTAGCAGACTACGGCGTCGAGCTGCCCGGCTTGGATATCGGTAAGCATCTGCTCATAGGCGGGCCGGCGTCGGCCTGAGTAGGCGCTAATGTCGTTGTCGGTGTAGACCTCTGTGACTTCAAGCCCGAGCGACTTGGCGAGCTCTCGGCAGAGCTGTTCCTGGCGTTCCACGCCCAAGCCCTGCCCTTGCTGGTCGCGGCTGATACGTGCGTAGATGGCAGCCCTGGTGCCCTTGGATTTGCTCACTTCCCCATTCTATCGAGCTAGTAACTTGACACAATGGCCGTGTATGCCATCGCCACCCTCGCAGCAGTCGGATTCGCGGGGCTGCTCGTGTTCATCCTTCGCAGCGACGAGGTGCGTGGCTTCCTCCTTAACCTCATCCGGACCGCCCTGGCGCTGCCGTGACGGCTAAACCGGCCCGGCTTCTTCTCCCTGGAGCCCTCGATTCCAGGGCCCTCGGTTCCAGGTCTGTCGAAGCAAGTCCCGTCGAAGCCAGTTCCTTCGGAGACGGGAACCTGAAAGCCAGGTCCTCGGAAGAGGCGACCGGCCGTATGGCCAGCGGCAAAGGGGACCACGGACCAACAGCCTCTGGTGCAAACGCACGGGGTGCCGTCACTGCGGAGTTCGCCGTGGCACTGCCGGCCGTGCTCGCACTGCTGGCCATGCTGCTGGCCGGAGCCGCCGCGGGGATGACCCAACTGCGCATCGAGGAGGGAGCCCGGGCCGGTGCCAGGGCGCTGGCCCGGGGCGAGGACCCGGCGGCGGTGGAACGGACGGTGAGGACGCTGGCCGGCAGTTCGGCCGCTGCGTCGGTCGCCGCCGACGGTGAATGGTTCAACGTCACCGTTACGGACCGGGTGCCTGGACCATTAGGAGCATCCATCCCCTGGACCCTCACGGCACGTGCGGCAACGCGGAGCGAAACAGCGGGGACCGGTGCCGGCAGTGCTACTGGTGGCGTCGGCGGCCCGGCGCACGGCCGGGCAGTCAGATGATGGGCAATGCTGAACGGCGGCATCACGTCAAGGGGCGGGGCAACGCCGTCGGGGTCCTGAAGTACGCCGCCGCCGGGTTGCGCCATCCCGCAGTCGGGCGGAGTCATCGCACCGCGGGCAGGTGCGGGCCGGGGACTCGTGATGGACGCGAACGCGGTTCCGGGACTGTCCTGGCCGCAGGGCTGGCACTGGTGGTCATGACGGCCATGGCCGTCATGCTGCTGCTGGCGCAGTCGGCGGTGCTGGCCAGCAGGGCGGCAGCGGCCGCGGACCTGGCGGCCCTTGCCGCAGCCGATGCCCTCCGCGGCATCACCACTGGTGAGCCCTGCAGTGTCGCCGCGGAGGTGGCCGCCCGCCACGCCGCCATGGTTCTTGGCTGTTCAGAGGGCGCGGGCCAGACCGTTGAGGTGCGGACCGAGCTGGTGGATCGCTCGCTGCTGGGTGCCGCAACCGGCCGTGCCCGGGCAGGGCCTCCGCCGTAGTGGTGACGCCTGGAGCGGAGTCAGCTCCTGGCCTCCACATCCAAAAGGGTGGTCTCGGAGGCGTCCTTGAGCAGGACGTCCAGCAGGGTCACCGCGGCAGCCTTGTCCAGCGGGTTGTTCTTGTTTCCGCACTTGGGGGACTGCACGCAGGACGGGCAACCGGAGTCGCACTCGCAGGCCTTGATGGCGTCCCTGGTTGCTGCCAGCCACACCATGGCCTTGTCGAAACCCCGTTCGGCAAAGCCGGCCCCGCCGGGGTGCCCGTCATACACAAAGATGGTGGGCACCCCGGTGTCCGCGTGCAGCGCCGTGGAGACCCCGCCGATGTCCCAGCGGTCGCTGGAGGCAACGAGGGGCAGGAGCCCGATCGCGGCGTGCTCCGCGGCGTGCAGTGCACCGGGGAACTGGGCTTCGATGAGGCCGGCCCCCGTGAGAGAACGGTTGTCCACCACGAACCACACTGCCTTGGTGAAAAGTTCGCGGGCACCCAGCTCAAGCGGCTCCTCGCCCAATACCTCATTGGAAATCAAGGCCTTCCGCTGGAAGGAAACAACCTGCGTGGTGACCTTCACGTCACCGAAGTGGACGGTCACATCACCCCACTGCATGGTCCGCACGGTGTCCAGGACCTCGATCTGGGTCACGTCCCTTGCCGTGGTGTAGTAGTCGGGGTTTGCCCGCCGCACCATGACGCAGTGGTCGTCCTCGTTCAGGTCCTCCACCACATACGTGTCACCCTGGTGGACGTACACCGCGCCTGTATGTGCCTGGTAATGGGTCTGGGGCGAGTCCATTGTGCCCAGCAGGGAGCCGGTCTCGGCGTCGACGATGCTGACCGGGCCTCCGCCGTCAGCCCGGAGGTTGACCATGGCCGCAGCGCTCTGGGAGTGGGTCCAGAACCAGCCCGCAGGCCGCCGCCGCAGGTAGCCCTGCGCCACCAGCCGGTCCAGGAGCATCTCGGCGGTTCCCCCGAAAAGGTCCAGCTCCGCCGGTCCCAGGGGGAGTTCCGCCGCCGCGGCACAGAGGTGTGGTCCGAGCACGTAGGGGTTGGCCGGGTCAAAGACCGTGGCCTCCACCGAGACGTCGAAAATGGCCTCGGGGTGGTTCACCAGGAAGGTGTCCAGCGGATCGTCGCTGGCCACAAACGCGGCGATGGCGTCCTGGCCTGCCCTGCCCGCCCGGCCAATCTGCTGGAAGAGCGAGGCCCTGGTGCCGGGCCAGCCTGCCACCAGGACTGCATCGAGGCCGGAGATGTCGATTCCCAGCTCCAGGGCGGATGTGCTGGAGACGCCCAGCAGCTGGCCTGAACGCAGGGATTTCTCCACTGCCCGGCGTTCCTCCGGCAGGTATCCCGAGCGGTAGGCGGCCACCCGCTGCGGCAGGCTGGGGTCCACCTCGTCAAGGAGCCGCTTGGTGATGGCTGAAATGGTTTCGGCACCCCGGCGGGACTTGATGAAGGCGATGGTACGGATCCGGGCGGACACCAGGTTGGCCAGCAGGTCCGAGGTCTCGGCCACTGCCGTCCGGCGCTGTTTGGCCCCGTTCTCGCCCCGGACCTCGGTCAGCGCCGGTTCCCAAAACGCCACAGTGGTGGCCCCGTGGGGTGAGCAGTCCTGGGATACGGCCTTCACCGGGGCACCAATGAGGCGTGCGAAGGAGACATCGGGCTCGGAGGCCGTGGCGGATGCCGCAATGAATACTGGTTCCGGGAAAGAGGTTCCCGCCCCGTAGTACGCACAGATCCGGCGGAGCCGCCGCATCAGGTTGGCCACGTGGGACCCGAATACACCCCGGTAGCTGTGCGCCTCGTCCACTATGACGTAGCGCAGCCGGCGGAAGAACCCGGCCCACCAGGCGTGGTTGGGGAGGATGCCGAAGTGCAGCATGTCCGGGTTGGCCAGGATGAAATTGGCGTGGTCCCGGATCCAGCGGCGGGCGGCCGGATCGGTATCGCCGTCATAGGTTTCCGCCCGGACCGTGGGCAGCTTCAGGGCACGGATGGCGTTCAGCTGGTCGGCGGCCAGCGCCTTGGTGGGGGACAGGTACAGGGTGACGGCGCCGTCGTCGTGGATCTTTCCCGGGTCTGCGAGCACCCGCAGTTCGGAGCGGTGGATCGCGTCAAGCGCCGGCAACTGGTACGCCAGCGACTTCCCGGACGCGGTTCCGGTGGCCACCACCACATGCGCCCCGGAGTGCGCCGCATTGGCCGCGTCCACCTGGTGCCGGTACGGCTCGCGGATGCCCAGCGACCCGTACGCCTCGGCAATGTCCGGGTGCACCCAATCGGGCCACGGCGCGTGGATTGCCTCCCGCGCCGGTATGGTCCGGACATGACGGAGCTGTTCCGGTTCCGGGCCGCGGCCCAGCAAAGGAATCAGGGAGTCATGGGGATTCACCCCACCATTCTTTCATCCGGTGCTGCGGGCCGGGCACGCGGTTCGCCAACGGGAAAACAGCACGGGGCGTACTTCCGCCGGGGCGGCTTAGCTCAGCGAGAGATCCGATCCGTCATGAGACGCCGAGAGCATCAGGACCCGCGCAACGGTGGTCCAGCCAAGGTGCGAATAGAGCTTTTGCCCGTCCCTGGACGCCAGAAGGAGGCCGCTGCGGACATCGTGCCCGGAAGCCTGGGCCGCCAGGGCGCGCATGATGAGGCTGCCCAGGCCCCTGCGCTGGAAGGCCGGCTCCGTAATGATCTTGTCGAACACCGCGGTGTCACCCACCACGAACACCCGGCCGCTTGCCGCCACGGCGTCTCCGGACCGGACCTCGGCGTAGTGGACGCCATTCTGTTCGGAAGTGGACAGCCTCAGATCGTCGTCGGAAAGCCAGGGGTCCTCAGTGTCCTGGGTCTCCATGTCCACGATCATCATCGTCTGGGAGTCGGAGGTGACATTGAGCCCATGCCGGGCTGCCAGCGCAGCATACCGGGAGGGATCGTTGGTGAGGACGGTCAGTACCTTGGCGGGGGATGCTGCCGTCCTGGCAGCCAGCGCGGCGAACTCGTCCTCAGTTGGTTCTGACGCGAAGACTTCCCATTCACCACTGGTATCAGACCGGAGCGCGGCAGGGAAGCGGCCCTCGGTGGTGGTCTGGTAGCCGCGACACCCGGCCCAGCCCGCAACCCACACCTCGAGCAGGCCAGTGATGTCTTCAACCAGGGTTTCCGGACTCATGGCAAGAGACTATTCCAGCCCGATCGCCAGCAACAGGGGGTAGGGAAGTGCTTATGCAATCGTAATGAGGCCTGTCCTCCCGCCGTTGTGGAGCAGGACCAGGCCGCCAGGGCAGCCGGTACCCTTAAATGCGTGGCTTTGAACAAAATTGTGCTCTTTTACGGCTTCACCCCCATCGCTGATCCGGACGCCGTCCGGCTCTGGCAGCGCGCCCTCTGCGAGAAGCTGGGCCTCACCGGGCGCATCATCATCTCCAAGGACGGAATCAACGCCACGGTCGGCGGGGAAATCGGTGCCGTTAAGCAGTATGTCAAGACCACCCGCGAGTACCCCGGGTTCCGGGGAGTCGACGTCAAATGGTCCGACGGCGGCGCGGAGGATTTCCCGCGGCTCAGCGTGAAGGTGCGGGACGAGATCGTCTCCTTCGGCGCACCGGGAGAACTCAAGGTTGATGCCAACGGCGTGGTGGGCGGCGGCAAACACCTGAAGCCCGAAGAACTGCACCAGCTCGTGGACGCCAGGAAGAAGGACGGGGAGGATGTGGTCTTCTTCGACGGCCGCAACGCGTTTGAAGCGCAGATAGGCCGCTTCAAGGACGCTGTGGTCCCGGACGTCGCCACCACCCACGACTTCATCAAGGAACTCGACTCGGGAAAATACGACTCCCTGAAAGACAAGCCGGTGGTGACCTACTGCACCGGGGGCATCCGCTGCGAGGTCCTCTCCAGGCTGATGGTGAACCGCGGCTTTAAAGAGGTGTACCAGCTGGACGGGGGCATCGTCCGGTACGGGGAAGCCTTCAAGGACCAGGGCCTTTGGGAAGGCTCGCTCTATGTCTTCGACAAGCGCATGCACCTGGAGTTCAGCGAGGACGCCAAGACCATTGGCGAGTGCGCCCGTTGCTCCGCGCCCACCAGCAAGTTCGAGAACTGCTCCAATCCCAGCTGCCGCACCCTCACCCTGTACTGCGAAGAATGCGCGGCCAGCCCCGAGACGCTGCGCTGCCCGGAAGGCTGCACCGCAGCCTGAGCCCCCGGCCCACCGTAAGCCTGCCGGGTCCACGCGGGCATCATCCCAGCCGGTACACCCGGAACGCGTAGTTCGCCGCGGTCCTGGCTTCCACCCTGACCGTCAGGACGCTGTCCGTGGACACGTAGATGACGTTTTCACGGTTGATGCCGCAGCGCAGGCCCAGGTCCACCAGGGTGAGGGTCTCGGTGCGCACCGTGAAGGTCACCCGGCGCTGGCTCCTGCAGGCGATGGCCAGGATGTACGTTCCGGTCTCCAGGACCGGTGACGAGATGATCCGCACCTCCGCGGCAGCAAGCAGCCCGGCATCGGCCTGGACCACGGGCCCGGTGCTGTCCGGAAGCGCCCGCGACACCCAGTCGCCCAGTTCCGCGTCGCTGACCGGGTCCTGCTGCAGAGGGTCCCGGGTGAAGGCCGGGGCCGGGGCAATGGTGGCGGTGCCCTGCACGGTGCCGGCCCGGGCGTCGTCGTACGTATATTCGCAGCCCGCCAGCGCACCTGCCGCAAGCACCAGCGCAAGGACGACGGCGGCCGGGGGCTTCGGTGCCGGCGGCACCCGTGCTGTCCCTTGGGAAAGGGGCGCGGAGAATCTCCGCACACTGGGCATAGTCAGACTTTATGCCCGCAGCGGGCGGCGGGCCATAGCCGGAACGGGCGTTATTGCGTGCGCACCAGCCGGTAGGCGTAGAGCAGCGGAGCGTCCACGCTGGAGCTGCTGATTTCGACCCGTCCGGCGGAGGGAAGGCTGATCTTGCTGGTCTCCTGCCGGCCGTTGCACGCGGCCCCGGATTCGGCCACGGGCCTGCCGTCCAGCGACACCGCGAAGAAGGCCTTACCTGCTCCGTCACAGACAGCCGTGAGCGTGTAGCTGCCGGCAGGAACGTTTGCGGCCTCCTGCACGATACGGTCCCGGTTGAGGATCTTGCCCGAGTCCTGAAGCACAACAGCGGCCGGCGACGATGGCAGGGCGGTGGCCCGCCACTTCGGCACATCTGCGTTCTCCACCGAAGACACGGGCGAGCACCCCGCCACGGCCAGGCCGAGGAACGCGGCAAGCACCGTCCCCGGCAGCAGTGTCCCCGGCAACGGACGGCGGACCGCAGCAGCTGCCGTGCGGGCGCGCGAAAGGAAGGCAAGGCGGGAAGGCATGCTCCACCGTACCCCGCAGGCACGCCGGACTAAACTTGAGCGGTGCCTAGATCCCCTTACGAGTTCACCGCCGGCAACACCCCCGATGCTCCCCGCAGCGACCTTCCCGGCCTGCTGGCGGCGCTCGCCGCAGACCTGCGCCGCCTCGAGTACACGCTGGAAGGCGTGGCCGGGCTGCTGGGCCCCACGGCCTCCGCGGCACTGAACCGGGACCAGATCATTCCCGCGCTGCTCGCTGCCGAGCGGGCAGTGAAGGAGGACAACGGGGTGGCCCCGCTTGCCGCCGTCGTCCGCCTCTGGCTGCTCGCCGAGCCCCAGGAACGGGAAACGCTCGACGCCGCGCTGCCGGACACCGGCGTTGAAGGCCTCCTTGAGCTCGGGCTGGTGCAGCCCGTACCCGGCTCCGGCCTGCTCACCGCCAAGGCGGACCTGCGGCCGTACGGCTGGGACAGGAATGACGACGGCACCGGCGGCGCCGAGCTCTGGGTGGCCAGCGACCTCGCGGCACACCAGCAGGCAGGCGTGCTGCGGCACGACCACGTCCTGGGCATCGGGCAGGCATCCACCACCCTGGTGCAGACCACCGTCCGCCGCCACACCGAGCGCGCCCTGGACCTGGGAACCGGCTGCGGCATCCAGGCCTTCCACCTCCTGCACCACTGCCAGCATGTGACCGCCACCGACATTTCCGCGCGCGCCCTGGCCTACGCCCGGTTCAACATCCTGCTTAACGCAGAGGCGCTGTCCGTCGACCCCGACCGCCTCGAAGACCGGGTGAGCCTACGCCTGGGTTCGCTCCTGGAGCCCGTGGCCGGTGAGGAATTCGGGCTGGTGGTCTCCAACCCGCCGTTCGTCATCACCCCGCGCAGTGCGGGGGAGGATGCCGCGGACCAGTTCACCTACCGCGACGGCGGCCTGCCGGGCGACGGGATCGTTTCAGCCCTGGTGGCGGACCTGCCCGGCATCCTGGCACCCGGCGGGTGGGCCCAGATGCTGGGGAACTGGGAAGTTCCCGCCGGTGCCAGCTGGGACGAGCGGCCACAGTCATGGGTACGGCCGGGGACCGACGCCTGGTTTATCCAGCGCGAGCAGGTCAGCCCCGAACAATACGCCGAAACCTGGCTGCAGGACGCGTCGGAGTCCCGGGACCGGCAGCACTACCGCGATGCCTACGCCGCCTACCTTGAAGACTTCGCCTCCCGGAATGTGGCGGGAATCGGATTCGGCATGGTGTGGCTGCGGCGTCCCGCTGCCGGCGCCGGGGCCGCCATCAGCCGTTTCGAGGAAATCACCTACCCCATCGAGCAACCCATCGGACCCCACCTGGGCGCCGCCGTCGAACGCAGCGACTGGCTGGCCGGGCACGACCTTGCCGGCACGCACCTGCTCGCGGCGGACGACGTCACCGAGGAGCGCCACCAGCGCCCCGGCGCCGAACACCCCGGGGTGATCCTGCTCCGGCAGGGCGCCGGGCTGCGCCGGACCAATCTGATGAGCACCGAACTGGCAGGCTTTGTGTCGGCGTGCGACGGCGACCTGACCGCCGGGCAGATCGCCGCCGCTTTGGAGGCCCTCCTGGGTGGAGACGCCGGGTCCTTCCAGGGTGCGCTGCTCGCCGACGTGGCCAACCTGGTCCGCGACGGCTTCCTCATTCCGGCAGCGGTTCCGGCTGAGGTTTAAGGGGCCGGCCCGGCGGCGCGCCACGCCCCTTGGTGCCCCCAACGGAGCCCCGTCTTTTCCACAGGAATGCGCACGATTCCCCAAAATATGGTGAACTAGGCGGACATGGGCTCATCTGCCCCAGCAACCTTTTTCTGTAGGAGCACCGTGCCAAGCAAGGCCAAAACCGGCAAGAAACTCGTGATTGTGGAGTCTCCCGCCAAGAGCAAGACCATCGCCAAGTACCTCGGCGAGGGCTTCATCGTTGAGGCCTCCATCGGTCACATCCGCGACCTGCCGCAGCCGTCCGAACTCCCTGCCGAGCTGAAGAAGACCTCGGTGGGCAAGTTCGCCGTCGACATTGATCATGACTTCAAGCCGTACTATGTGGTGTCCCCGGACAAGAAGAAAAAGGTGACTGAGCTCAAGGCCGCGCTCAAGGACGCCGACGAACTTTATCTCGCAACCGATGGGGACCGCGAGGGCGAAGCCATCGCGTGGCACCTGCTGGAAGTGCTCAAGCCCAAGGTCCCGGTCTACCGGATGACGTTCGGCGAAATCACCAAGGAAGCCATCCAGCGCGCCATGGGCAACCTGCGCGACGTGGACCAGGACCTGGTGGACGCCCAGGAAACCCGCCGCGTCCTGGACCGCCTCTACGGTTACGAAATCTCGCCCGTGCTGTGGCGCAAGGTGGCCCGGGGCTTGTCCGCCGGCCGCGTGCAGTCCGTGGTGACCCGCATGGTGGTGGACCGCGAACGTGAGCGCATGGCCTTCAAGGCGGCCTCCTACTGGGACCTGACCGGCCAGTTCGGCGCCGATTCCGGCTCCTTCAAGGCCAAGCTTGCCGCCGTTGACGGCGCCAAGGTGGCCACCGGCCGTGACTTCAATGACAACGGCGAACTCACGTCGCGGAACGTGGCCCACCTCAACGAGGACCTGGCAACGTCCCTGGCGGCCGGGCTGCAGGATGCTTCGTTCACGGTCCGGTCGGTGGACACCAAGCCGTACACCCGTCGTCCCGCGGCGCCGTTCACCACCTCCACGCTGCAGCAGGAGGCGGGCCGCAAGCTGCGCTTCTCCTCCAAGAGCACCATGCAGATCGCCCAGCGGCTGTATGAAAACGGCTACATCACCTATATGCGTACGGACTCCTCCGCGCTGAGCGACGAAGCCATCACCGCTGCCCGGCGGCAGGCCTCCGAGCTGTACGGCCCCGAATACGTTCCGCAGTCACCGCGCGTGTACTCGAACAAGGCCGCCAACGCGCAGGAAGCGCACGAGGCCATCCGCCCCGCCGGTGATTCCTTCCGCACGCCTGCCCAGGTGGCCAAGCAGCTGTCCGGGGACGAGTTCCGCCTCTACGAGCTGATCTGGAAGCGCACCGTCGCGTCCCAGATGGGCGATGCCAAGGGTTCGACGGCGACCATCCGCCTGGGTGCCGTGGCGTCCGACGGGCGGGACGCCGAGTTCTCCGCGTCCGGTACCGTGATCACGTTCCCCGGCTTCCTCGCAGCCTACGAGGAAGGCAAGGACGAGACGCGCGGCGATGACGACTCCGACGAAGCGCGCCGCCTGCCCAACGTGGCCAAGGGCGATTCCCTCACCGCCGCGGACATCCAGGCCGTGGGCCACGAAACCTCGCCGCCGCCGCGCTACACGGAAGCGTCGCTGACCGCGGAACTGGAGAAGAAGGGCATTGGCCGGCCCTCCACGTACGCCTCCACCATTTCCACCATCCAGGACCGCGGCTACGTCCGGAAGCAGGGTTCCGCGCTGGTGCCCAGCTGGATCGCCTTCTCGGTCATCCGGCTCCTGGAGCAGCACTTCTCCGACTACGTGGACTACGAGTTCACCGCCGATATGGAAGGCGACCTGGACAAGATCGCCAACGGCCAGGAAGCCGGCGCCTCCTGGCTGCGGCACTTCTACTTCGGCGAGGACTCTGATCCCGGCCTGCTGAGCATCGTCAACAACCTCGGCGAGATCGACGCCCGGGAAATCAACTCGATCCCCATCACGGACGACATCACGCTTCGGGTGGGAAAGTTCGGCCCGTACCTGGAAAGCTCGGCCGCAGTGGTGGACCCGAAGACCGGCGAGATCGTCGAATCGGCCCGCGCCAACGTGCCCGAGGACCTGGCTCCGGACGAACTGACGGCAGCCAAGGCCATCGAACTCATGGAGACGGCGGCGCCCGAGGAACGCGTCCTCGGCACCGACCCGCACACAGGGCACACCGTCGTGGCCAAGAACGGCCGGTACGGCGCCTACGTCACCGAGATCATCCCCGAGATGACCGAGGAAGAACTGGCCAAGCAGCCGGTGGAGTATTACAAGAACGGCAAGCCCAAGCCGCCCAAGAAGCCGGTCAAGGCCAAGCCGCGCACCGGGTCGCTCTTCAAGTCCATGACCGTTGAGTCTGTCACCCTGGACGAGGCACTGCAGCTCATGAGCCTGCCCCGCGCCCTGGGGGAGGACGCCGAAGGCAACCTCATAACCGTGCAGAACGGCCGGTTCGGCCCGTACCTGAAGAAGGGGACGGACTCCCGGTCCATCGGCTCCGAAGAGGAGATCTTCACCATCACCCTGGAGCAGGCGCTGGAGATCTACTCCCAGCCCAAGCAGCGCGGCGCCCGTGCGGCCGTGCCGCCGCTGGCCGAGTTCGGCCCGGACCCCGTGTCCGAGAAGAACATCGTGGTGAAGGAAGGCCGCTTCGGGCCCTACATCACGGACGGCATCACCAACATCACGGTTCCCCGCGCCACCTCCCTGGAGGAGCTCACGCGGGAGCAGGCCGTGGAGTTGCTGGCCGAGAAACGCGCCAAGGGCCCCGTCAAGCGGACCGCCACCCGCAAGGCGCCGGCCAAGAAGAAGGCAACAGCCAAGAAATAGCGCCCTGGCCGGCGCGTTTGCGCCGGCCACCGGATCGTGATCGGGTAGTCGTATGACTGAACAGCCTGCGCACACGGACCTCCAGCCGCTCAACGACCTCGAAGAGAAGCTCGCCACCGGCGGACAGCCTGACGCGAACCCTGTGGACGTCATCCTGTCGTTCCTGAACAGCGAGGTCTACATCATCAGCTCGGACATGGTGGAGGGCATGGACTCCCAGGTGGAGCCCCTGGTTCTTGCCAACGCCGACGGCGACCCCGTCCTCGCCGTTTTCTCGCACCCCAGCAGGGTGGACCAGCAGTACCTGGAAGCTGCACCCAATGTGCTGGGCACGCAGGGCGCAGCCATCATCGCCAACCTTGGTGATGAACTTGGCATGGTGATCAACCCCGGCGCCGCCTATGGCTTCGAGATCAATCCCGAAGGCGTTGCCAACATCCGGCGCGACTTCAAGCGCGCCGACGAGCAATAATGTCCCCATGCGTCTAGGCGTCCTCGATATTGGTTCCAATACTGTCCACCTGCTCCTGGTGGATGCCCATCCCGGCGCGCAGCCGGTCCCTTTCGCGTCCCACAAGCGGCCGCTGTCCTTGGTCCAGTACCTTGAGCCGGACGGCAGCATCAGCGACGAGGGCCAGCACGAGCTGACCGAGTTCGTGCTGGAAGCGTGGGAATTCGCTGCCCGGCACAAGGCCGAGGACCTGCTGGCTTTCTGTACGTCAGCCATCCGCGAGGCCACCAACGGCCCCGCAGTGCTGGCCCGGGTCAAGCACGAAACCACGGTCACCCTCCAGGAGCTCACCGGCAGCGAAGAAGCCTCCATGACGTTCTTCGCGGTGCGGCGTTGGCACGGCTGGGGCGCCGGGCCCATCCTGAACCTGGACATCGGCGGCGGTTCTTTTGAAATGGCTTTTGGCCAGGACGAGCTTCCCGAAGTGGCCACCTCCGTGCCGCTTGGCGCCAGCCGCCTCACCAGGGACTGGCTCGCCGAGGATCCTCCGTCCGCCAAGAGCGTGAAGGAACTGCGGCGCTACATCAGGGCCACGCTCAAGCCTGCCGTGCGCGAATTCGACGGCCTGGGCCGGGCCAATGTGGTGGCCGGCACCTCCAAGACCTTCCGCTCCCTGGCCCGGATCGCCGGTGCCGCACCCAGCGCGGAGGGACCGTACGTCAAACGGGAACTGCACGCCTCGGACCTGGGCATCTGGACCCAGCGGATCTCGGCCATGAGCTCGGAGGACCGGCTGCACCTTCCCGGCGTCTCGGAGGCACGGGCCCATCAGCTGCTGGCCGGCGCGCTGGTGGCCGAGGCCGCCCTTGAGATGTTCAAGTTCAAGAAGCTCCGCATCTGCCCGTGGGCACTGCGTGAGGGCCTGATTCTCCGCCGCCTGGACCAGCTGGTATTTTCCGGTCCGCTGGAGCCCGCACCGCACGTGGCCGCTTCCCGCTCTGTGGAAGCCGCGGTTTAGACGACCCGCAGCGCCTGGTCCGTTAAAAGCGGAAGCACCGGGGCGGGCAACAGGAAAATGGGGGAAAACCTGTTGCCGCGCCGCCGGTGCCCTGGCAGGCATCCCCATGCCTGCCGCATCACTCGCACCCTCAATGAGGTAATAACTACTTTAGGACCCCAAGTTGTGTGCTGCCTGCGCCCAACATGGGAGTTGCCTGTGAATGCGTGCGAACTGCAATGATGGAGGCATGAGCAACCGAATCGCATTCCTTGGCTGTGGATCCATGAACGAGGCCATCCTTGGCGGCCTGCTGGAGGCCGGAACGGAACCGGCGGATGTGGTGGCCACGGTCCGCCGGGCCGGCCGCGCCTCGGAACTGGCCGAGCGGTACCACGGGATCACTGCGATCGCCGGTGAGGAAGAGCCTGACAACAACAGGCAGGCCACCAAGGGATCCGCCGTCGTCATCCTTGGCGTAAAGCCCGTGGGCATCACGGACCTGGCCCGGGAAATCAGCCCCGCCCTGTCGCCCGAGACCGTGGTGGTCAGTGTGGCCGCTGCCGTGTCCATCGCCCAGCTGGAGGCTGCCCTGCCTGCCGGGCAGCCGGTGATCAGGACCATGCCCAACACGCCGGCAAAACTGGGGCGCGGCGTTGTGTCCGTCTCGCCCGGGACCCACTGCACCCCCGAGCAGCTCCAGAAGGTCAAGGGGATCCTGAAGGGGGCCGGGACCGTTGTGGAGGTCCCTGAGGAGCAGGTGGATGCGCTCTCCGCGATCAGCGGGTCGGGCCCGGCCTACGCGTTCTACCTGGCCGAGGCCATGGCATCTGCCGGGGAGGAACTGGGCCTGGACCGGGAGCTGTCCCTGCTGCTGGCCCGCGAAACGGTGGCCGGTGCCGGCCTCATGCTTGCCGAGCCGGGAGCAGACCCCACTGCGCTCCGCCGGGCCGTGACCAGTCCCAACGGAACCACCGAACGCGCCATTGCCACATTCGACGAGCAGGGCATCCCTGCCATCATCGCCGCCGGGGCCCGCGCCGCAGCCAACCGGGCAGCGGAGATCACTAAACAGCTGGGTTAAGGGCGCGCCGCGAACCGTTCCAGCAGGTCCACGTGGCCGGAGACGATCAGCATGTCGCGGGAGGACACCTTGGTCTCGGGGCGGGCGTAGGTGAAGTCCTCGCCGGGGGACTTCACGCCCACGATGGTCACGCCGTACTTGGACCGGACCTTTGACTCGTCCAGGGTGAATCCCACCGTTTCGCGCGGCGGGTACATCTTCACGATGGCAAAGTCGTCGTCGAACTCGATGAAGTCCAGCATGCGCCCGGACACCAGGTGCGCGGCGCGGACCCCGGCGTCGGCCTCCGGGTAGATCACGTGGTTGGCGCCGATCCGGGTCAGGATCTTGCCGTGCGACGGGGTGATGGCCTTGACCCACAGGTGCTCGATGCCGAGATCCACCAGGTTGACGGTGATCAGCACCGAGGATTCGATGGAGGTGCCCACACCCACCACGGCGGAGCTGAACTCCTGGGCGCCGAGCTGGCGGAGCGCATCGATGTTGGTGGCGTCGGCCTCCACCACGTGGGTCAGGAGGGGCGCCCATTTCTGCACCAGGTTCCGGTCCCGTTCGATGGCCAGGACTTCCCGGCCCTGCTTCACCAGCTGCTCGGCCGTGGATGATCCGAACCGGCCCAGCCCGATGACCAGTACCGGAGCGTTGTGGGCGGGGCGCCGGGCGGCGTCTGTGGAACTAGCCAATGATCGGCCTCTCTTCGGGGTAGTGGTACAACTGGCTGCGCTGGCGCAGGGCCAGGGCAGCGGCGAGGGTAACGGTACCCACGCGGCCCGCGAACATCAGCAGCGTGAGGACGTAGACGCCGGCCGGCGGCACCTCGGCGCTCAGGTTGGTGCTGAGTCCCACCGTTGCAAACGCGGAGATGGTTTCGAACAATACGCGGTCAAGGGACTGGCCGCTGATATGCAGCAGCAGGAAAGCCGACACGGACACCAAGGTGGCGCCGGCGACGATCACGGAGATGGCCACCCGCATGCTGCCCTGCGGGATGGTCCTGCCATAGACCTTGACGTCGGCGTCGCCGCGGGCTTCGGCGATGATGGCCAGGAACATCACGGCGATGGTGGTCACCTTGATGCCGCCGGCCGTGGACGCGGAACCGCCGCCGGCAAACATCAGGGCGTCGGTCAGCAGCATGGTGGTGGAATCCATCAGGTTCTGGTCCACCAGGTTGAACCCGCCTGAGCGGGTCATCACGGACGCGAAAAGCGCGTGCGTGATCTTGTCGCCCACGCTCATGGAGCCGATGGTCCGGGCGTTGTCCCACTCCATCAGCGCCCAGAGGAAGGCGCCCGCCACCAGGAGGATCAGGGAAACCTGGATGGTGAGCTTGGTGTGGAGGTTCCACTTCTTCCAGTTCAGGCCGTTCTGCTGCAGGACCATCACCACGGGGAACCCCAGGCTGCCCATGAAGACTCCCACCATGAGGGGGATGAGGATCCAAAGGTCCGTCTCATAGGGGACGATGCCGTCCGAGTGGGGCGTAAAACCGGCGTTGTTGAAGGACGAGATGCCGTAGAAGACACCGTGCCAGACCGACTGCCAGAACGGTTCACCCAGCGTCAGGAACCGGGGGATCAGTGCGAGGGCAAGGACACCCTCGATGACCACGGACGTGGTGATGACGATCCGCAGCAGAGTGCCGACCTCGCCCAGGCGGCCGGCGTTGTTCATGGACTCCGCCGCGATGATCTTGCCCCGGACGCCCAGCCGCTTGCTCACCATCAATGCCAGCAACGACGCCAGGGTCAGGGTGCCCAGGCCACCGATGAAGATGCCCACCAGGATCACCAGTTGGCCAAAGAAGGACCAGTGGACCGCCGTCGACACCACCGTGAGTCCCGTAACGCACACCGCTGAGACCGCCGTGAAGAGCGCCTGGTGGATGGGCGTGGGGGTTCCGTCAGCGGAAGAGACCGGCAGGGACAACAGAAATGTAAACACCGTGCAGACGGCGGCGAACGCCGTCAGCGCCAGCCGGGCGGGGGTGGTGTTGGCGATGTCGTCGATGAAGTCGCGCAGCCGCGTCAGGACCCAGAGGCCCTCCCGCTCCTGCGCCGGGGGGTGCCAGGCGGCCGGTGTCCGGGGCCTCGACTGGCTCTGCGTCATGTGTGGCTTTTCCTCGGTTGAAACGGCTTCCCCCAGTAGTAAACCACTAAAGCCCGCGTCATGGCCGGTGGGCGGCAGCGCGGGCTCGGGTAGCCTGTGATTGATGACATACCTGCCCGGCCTCAGCCAGCCCGCGCCGCCAACGATGGTGGCGTGGAGTCCTGACATGACAGCCTACAACTTTGGTCCGGGCCATCCCATGGCGCCGGAACGGATGGACCTGACGGCCCGCCTGGCCCGCAGCCTGGGGCTCTTCGACCTGGACCATGTTGATGTCGCGGCACCGGATGTGGCCTCTGACGCTGAACTGCAGTCCGTTCACTCGGCAGATTACGTTGCGGCGGTGCGCCGGGTCAGTGCCGACCCCTCCCAGCCGGACGAGTCCCGGGGGCTGGGTACTGAGGACGACCCCGCGTTTGCCGGCATGCATGAGGCCGCGGCGCGCCTGGCCGGGGGATCCCTGCTGGCCGCCAGCCGGGTCCTGGAGGGATCGGCCGTTCACGCCGTCAATTTCGGCGGCGGCATGCACCACGCGGCCAGGGACCGCGCCAGCGGATTCTGCATCTACAACGACGCCGCCGTTGCGGTGCAGAAGCTGCTCGACGGCGGCCTGCGCAAGGTGGCCTATATCGACGTCGACGCCCATCACGGGGACGGCACCCAGAACATCTTCTGGGACGATCCCCGGGTCCTCACGCTCTCGCTGCACGAAACGGGGCTGACCCTTTTTCCGGGGACCGGGTTCGCCAACGAGATCGGCGGCCCTGCAGCGGAAGGCACCGCGGTGAATGTCGCCCTGCCCGCAGGTACCGGGGACGCCGGGTGGCTGCGTGCCTTCTACGCCGTGGTGCCGCAACTGGTGGGAGCCTTCGAGCCCGAGGTCATCGTGAGCCAGCATGGCTGCGATTCACACCGGAACGATCCGCTGACGCACCTCAATCTCAGTGTGGACGGACAGCGCGAGGCGGCGAACGCCGTCGGGCATCTGGCCGAACGCTACTGTGGCGGACGGTGGATCGCCACCGGCGGCGGGGGCTACAACGTGCTGGACGTGGTGCCGCGGGCCTGGACGCATCTGGTGGCCATCGCTGCCGGACGGCCTGTACCGCTGCGAACGCCCGTGCCGGGGGTCTGGCGGCAGTACGTAACAGAGAAGTTTGGAAGGGACGCTCCGGCCCTGATGGGGGACGATGTGGAGCTGTGGTGGCGGTCCTGGGAAGTGGGCTTCGACCCCAACGACGCCGTGGACCGCAGCGTCGTGGCAACCCGCAAGTCGGTGTTCCCGCTGCACGGGCTGGACCCCTGGTTCGACTAGCTGTCCGGGCGGCCGAAATAGTTGATGCCTTTCGAGGCATATGTCGCTAGGGTGGGAGGCATGGTGACAGACGACGTATTTGCCGTCATAGCGGAATCCACCCGGCGGGACATCCTGGTGGCCCTTAGGGCAGGAGACAAGGCCGTGGGGGAGTTGGTGGAGGAACTGGCGGCGAGCCAGCCCACCATTTCCAAGCACCTGAAAGTCCTCCGTGAGGCACAGCTGGTCAGCATGCGCGCGCAGGGCCAGAAGCGTTACTACGCCTTGAACCGCGGGCCGTTGGAGGGCATCGCCAGCTGGCTGGGGACGTTCGACGTCGGCCCTGGCGCCAAAGCCGCCGCCTCACCGGCCGGCCATGATCTGGCAGTCCCGGATCAGGCGGTTCCCGACCCTGCAGTCGCCGCCCACCTGAAGGAAGGCGTCGCTGCCGCAGCCCCCTCCCTGCCCCACGCGGCCGGCCCGTCCGCCGCGGAAAGGCCTGCTGCGCCGCGGACGGCCAGGGAGGAAGCCCCGGCGCCCGTCCTGGTGCGGGAGGGCGCCGAGCTGAGCCCCGCCGTCGTGATTCCCGGCGGCACAGCCGCCCCGTTGAGTGACGACAGCGTTCCGCAGCAGATTGGCCGCACGGTGGGCCGTGCCGCCACGAAGGCGGCGGACCTGCTGGCCAACCTCCCCAACCTGCCGAAGTTCGGCCGGAAGAAGTAGGGCTTACTTCGCCAGCAGGCGCACGTGGTCCGGGGTCAGGTCTGAGACCTTGCTGACGCCCAGCAGTGCCATGGTCCGCGCCATGTCCTTCTCCAGGATCTGGAGGGTGCGGTCCACTCCGGCCCGTCCGCCGGCCATCAGCCCGTACAGGTAGGCGCGGCCGATCAGCGTGAAATCGGCGCCGAGGGCCAGCGCCGCCACGATGTCCGCGCCGCTCATGATCCCGGTGTCCAGCATGACGGCGGCGTTGCTGTTGTCTGCAGTAAAGGCCTGCCGGACCTCGGGAAGTAGGTGGAAGGGGATGGGCGCCCGGTCCAGCTGGCGGCCGCCGTGGTTGGACAGCACCACACCGTCGGCCCCATGGTCAACCACGCGGCGGGCATCCTCCACGGTCTGGATGCCCTTGACCACCAGCTTGCCTTTCCAGGTTTCGCGCAGCCAGTCCAGGTCTTCGAAGGTGAGGGTGGGATCGAACATGGAGTTGATGAGGTCCGCCACAGTGCCCGTGTAGCGGGACAGCGACGCAAAGGTGAGCGGCTCGTGCGTGAGGAAGTTGAACCACCAGGCCGGCCGGTAGGAGGCGTCCAGGACCGTCTTGAGGGTCAGCGCGGGCGGGATGGTCATGCCGTTGCGGACGTCGCGGAGGCGGGCGCCGGCCACGGCGGTGTCAACGGTGACCATGAGGGTGTCGTTGCCGGCCTTGGCTGCCCGCTCGATCAGTTCCAGCGAGCGGTCCCGGTCCGTCCACAGGTACAGCTGGAACCAGTTGCGGCCGTTCGGTGCCGCTGCGGCAACGTCCTCGATGGAAGCGGTGCCCATGGTGGACAGGGTGTAGGGGATCCCGGCTGCCTCGGCTGCCTGCGACCCCGCGTACTCGCCCTCTGACTGCATCATCCGGGTGAACCCGGTGGGGGCAATGCCAACGGGAAGCCGTGACGGCTTGCCCAGGATCTCCGTGCTGAGGTCGATGCTGGAGACGTTGCGCAGGATGCCCGGGCGGAACTCGATGTCCAGGAAGGCCTGGCGGGCGCGGCGGAGGGTGATTTCCTCTTCTGCAGCGCCGTCGGTGTAGTCAAACGGTGCCTGCGGAGTACGGCGCTTGGCGATGTCGCGCAACTCCCAGATGGTGCTGGCCCGCTTCAGCCGGGCCTCCCTGCTGAACTCCGGCTTCTTGAACTGCATCAGCGGCGCAAGGTCAGAGTATTTGGGAATGCGCCGCTTCAGTGCGGCAGGCAGGGCGGACGACGACGGAGCCCCGGCGGGTGCCGGCGCTGCGGGGATGTCCGTGGCGTCCGGCGCCGGGGTAGCCTCCGGATTGTTGGGCTGGATGGTGTGGGTCATGGCTCCTCCTATGGTCCAACCACACTCTAGGTGATGTGGTCCAACCACATCAACTACCATTGGGCCTATGCGCACCCATCAGCTGGTCCTGACCTGGATCGAGGACCAACTCTCCGCCGGCGGGTTGGCCGTGGGCGGCCGGCTTCCCGCCGAGCGCACGCTTGCTGAACAACTCAAGGTTTCCCGCACCTCCGTCCGGGAGGCCATCCGGATTCTCGAGGCAATGGGAGTGGTCCGCGCCGGCGTGGGGTCCGGACCCGACTCCGGGACGGTAGTGATTTCGGACCCCACGTCCGCGCTGGGCTCTGCCCTTCGGCTGCACGTGGCCACCCAGCACCTGCCTGTGGCGGACATTGTGGAAACGCGGGTCCTGCTGGAATCGTGGGCTGCGGCGAAAGCACCCCAGGACGCGCCCGAACTCAATGACGCGGCTGCCCTCCTGGAAGCCATGGATGCCCCCGAATGCCTGTCAGTTGGGGATTTCCTGGCCCTTGACGTCCGGTTCCACCTGGCACTGGCCAACGCCGCCGGCAATACGGTGGTCAGCGCCATGATGGGGTCGCTCCGGGAAGCCATCCAGGGATACGCGGCCGAACTGACGGCCAATCTGCCGGACTGGGAAACCACGGCCTCGCGCTTGCGCAGTGAGCACCACGCCATCCTGGCTGCCGTCAGGAACGGCGACGGCGGCCGGGCCGCAGATCTGGTGGCCGCCCACATCGAGGGGTTCTACAAAGAGGCCGGGCTGGGTTCTGATACAGCGGGATGAGAATCAGCCGTGCACAGTGCTGCGCGGCGCCTTGGCCGGCCCTGTGCTGGCCCGGACTTCCAGCCGCGGCTGGTAGCGGCTGCCGGGCGTTTCGTGGCCTTCCTTCCGGATCAGCGCCCGTAGCTGATGCCAGGCCTGCTCGCCCAGTTCGGTGATGGGGACCGCGGCCGTGGTGAGGGCCGGCGTCGTGTACCTGGCGAATGGGATGTCATCGAAGCCGGTCACGGAAATGTCCCCGGGCACATCCATGCCGCGCTCATGCAGGCCACTCATGAGGCCCATCGCCACCAGGTCATTAAAGGCCAGGATGCCTGTGGCCCCGCTGTGCAGGACGGCATCCACGGCTTCGTGCCCGGTGTCGAAGTCGGAGCCGCCCTCCAGCATGGTCACCTCCACCTCAGGGTGGGCGGCCTTGAACGTTTCCAGGCCCTTGAGTCGCATCTCATTGGAGGCGCTGCCGTGCGGTCCCGCAAGGAAAGCCAGGCGGGTGTGGCCCAGTTCCACCAGGTGCCCCGCGATGTCCTGGACGCCCTGGCCGTAGTCCACCACCAGGCTGGGCACATTCGGGGCGGCAGTGGTGCGGTTGATCAGCACCACCGGGTGCAGGGAGGGTGCAATCTCCTCCAGTTCCGCGTCAGACATGCGCGGGGCGCAGAGGACCAGCCCGTCACACCGCCGCCGCGCCTCCCCCGCCAAGATGGACTCTTCGCTTGACACTTCGAATGAGTCCGCGATGAGCACGCGGTAACCGTCCTGGGCTGCCGCCCTGCTCAGGCCCCGGAGGATCGCCTGGAAGGTGGGGTTGGCCAGGTCCGGCACCACAATGCCGATGGTGTCCGTTTTGCCCAGGGCCAGGCTGCGGCCCACGGGATTGGGCTGGTACTTCAGCTCGACTGCGGCTGCCCGGACCCGGGCGGCAATGTCCGGGTCCACGGTGAAGTTTCCGTTCATGACGCGTGAAACGGTGGCATGGGAAACTCCCGCCTTCACGGCGACATCCGCGATGCCGATCCGGCCGCTTGCCGATTTCCTGGCCATGGGGAACCCTTCTTTTGCGCCATCCGTCCGCGCCGCCACCGAACCCTTGGTGTTCCGGCAGCCGGGCGGGGATGGCAGATGCTTTGAAAGACAGCATATACGGGAGCAGGAAAGCGATTTCTACGCTTTTCCCACCTGTTTTCCCGCGCCGATGGCGAATAGCCGGGGAGGAGCCTCAGAAAACGCTTTCCTCCGAGCTGGAAAATGGTTGACGGATCGACCGACGGGTTGATACAACTTCTATAGATAGCTGAGAAAACGCTTTCTCAGACGTTTCCCCATCCGGTGCTACCAGTGCCGCCGCCGATCACACAGCCGCCGTTCCCACGGCCGGCAATGAGTTTTGAAAGGGACCCCATGGTCAACACAGCCGAGACGACGTCGGCCGCAGCTGCTTCCCCGGACACCATTTCGCAGGTCACCAGCCCCAATGGCGGGAAGGCACGGATCGCCCTGATCGGTACCGGCGGCCGGTCCGAGATGTACATCCGCGCCATCTTCGGCAAGCACGCCGATACTGCCGAGCTCGTGGCGTTCTCCGACGTGAACCGCGGACGCGTTGAGTTTTACCAGAAGCTCATCCAGGAACTCGGTGCGCCGGGACCGGTGGCATCATTTGAGCCCGCGGACCTGACGGCGTTCATCCAGGCCAACAACATCGACCGCATCATCGTCACCACACCGGACTACACCCATGCCGACTACATCGTGGAGGGCCTTTTCGCGGGCGCGGATGTCGTCGTCGAAAAGCCCCTCACCATCGACGCCGAAGGCTGCCGCCGGATCACCCAGGCCGTCCAGGAGACCGGCCGGAACGTGGTGGTCACGTTCAACTACCGCTACTCGCCCCGCAACAGCGCGCTCAAGGAAATCATCCAGAGCGGCGTGATCGGCAAGGTCACCTCCGTGGACTTCAGCTGGGTGCTGGACACCGTCCACGGTGCGGACTACTTCCGCCGCTGGCACCGGGAGAAGAAGAACTCCGGCGGGCTGCTCATCCACAAGGCGTCGCACCACTTCGACCTGGTCAACTGGTGGATCGACGAGGTCCCGGAGCGGATCTTCGCGTCCGGTGGCCTGAAGTTCTACGGCGACAAGAACGCCGCCGAGCGCGGGCTTGGCCCCCGCCCGGAACGGGGAACGCCCGACGCCGATGCCCCCGCCGGCGCCAAGGACCCCTTCGCGCTTGACCTGAGGGAGGACGAGCGCCTCAAGGCCCTGTTCCTGGACAACGAACACTACGACGGCTACCGCCGCGACCAGGATGTGTTCACCGCCGGCATCACCATCGAGGACAACCTGGCCCTGGTGGTGGAGTACCAGGGCGGCCCGCGCCTGAGCTACTCGCTGAATGCCCACAGCCCGTGGGAAGGCTACCGGGTGGTGGTCAACGGAACCGAAGGTCGCGCCGAGCTTGAGGTGGTGGAACGCGCCGCCGTCCTGCACAGCACGGACCAAAAGACCGTCGTGGACCCGTCCGCAACCCCTGTTGAGGAAGAGGACGCCGTCCGCCGCAACGGCGAGCGCCTGGTGGTCCAGCGCCACTGGGAGGCCGCGTACGAGGTGCCGATCGTCAACGGCGAGGGCGGCCATGGCGGCGGTGACGAACTGCTGCTGTCGGATCTCTTCAACGGACCGGGCGAGGACCCGCTGGGCCGTCCCTCCGGCTACCTGGACGGGCTGCGTTCGGTGTCCGTGGGCATTGCCGGCAACCGCTCCCTGGAAACGTCCCTGCCCGTCCGGGTCGAGGACCTGGACCTCGGCGTCGACCTTCGCCGCGGCAAGTAGAGGAACAACCATGAGCAGGATATTCATTACCGGCGGCTCCGGCCGCCTCGGCCGCAGCGTGGTGGCGGGGCTGGCACAGGCGGGCCACGACGTAGTCTCGGTGGACCGTGACGCGGTGCCCGCCGAACTCCTGCCGGCCGGCGTCGTCCAGGAATCCGCGGACCTCCTGGCGCCGGGTGAGGCGCTGCGCCTCCTTCGGGCGGCAAAGCCCGACGCCGTCATCCACCTTGCGGCGATCGCGGTACCGTTCAGCGCGCCGGAGGACGTCATTTTCGGCACCAACACCCGGCTCGCCTTCGCCGTGATCAGCGCCGCAACGGAACTGGGAATCGGCAAAATCGTCACCGCCAGCAGCCCCACGGTCCTGGGCTACGGCTGCCCGGCGGGGTGGCTGCCGCCGTCGTTCCCGCTCGATGAGCGCACCCCGCCCAAGCCCTGGCACGCCTACGCGCTGTCCAAGCTCATCGCCGAACAGACCATGCAGATGTTTGCCGCGGCGCAGGGGGAGAAGATCCGGTACGCGGCGTTCCGTCCGTGCTTCGTCATCTCGCCGGAGGAATGGGAAGGCGCTCCCACCCAGCAGGGACACACCCTTGCCGAACGACTGGCCGACCCCGCCCTCTCAGCACCGGCGCTCTTCAACTATGTGGACGCCCGGGACGTGGCGGACTTCCTGGACCTGCTGCTGCAGAAGATGGAAGACATTCCCAACGGGGAAACCTTCTTCGTGGGGGCACCCGACGCCCTGGCCACCGCCCCGCTGGCGGAGCTGATGCCCAAATTCCTGCCGGGAAGCGAAGCGCTCAGCGCCGGCCTCACCGGAACCAGCCCCGCTTTCTCCATCGCTAAAGCCCGGGAACTGCTGGGATGGCAGCCCAAGCGCACGTGGCGGAGCGAACTCAAGTCTTATCCAACCCTCAACGACGAGGCCTCCGCGCTGGTTACCGCCGGCGGAGGCAAGGAGACATCATGAAATTCGACGGCGTACTCTTCTTCCCCGTCACCCCGTTTACAGCCGAAGGCGCTGTTGACGTGGAACTGCTCAAGGAACACATCAGCTCCCGGTTGCCCTTCGGGCCCGGCGGTGTCTTCCCCGCGTGCGGCACCGGCGAATTCCACGCCCTCAGCATCGAGGAGGTCGGCACCGTGGTGCGGGCCGCCGTCGAGGTTGTTGCCGGACAGGTCCCCGTGGTGGCCGGCGCCGGCGGACCCCTGGGCCACGCCCTTGCCGCCGCCCGGGCTGCTGAGGAAGCCGGCGCCGACGCGCTCCTGGTGCTGCCGCCGTACCTGGTGACCGGTCCCACCGACGGACTGGTGGCCTACATCGAGGCCGTGGCCGGCGCCAGCAGCCTGCCGGTCATCGTGTACCACCGCGGGAATGCCAGGTTCACTGCCGCGTCAATGGCCAAGCTGGCCGCCAACCCCAAGGTCATCGGTTTCAAGGACGGCCTGGGCGACGTGGGACTCGCCCAGGAAATCGTGTCCGCCGTCAAGGCCACGGGCCGGAAGGACTTCGCCTTCTTCAACGGCCTGCTCACTGCCGAACTGACGCAGGGCGCCTACCGCGGCCTGGGCATCCCGCTCTACTCCTCGGCGGCGTTCGCCATGGCCCCCGAGATCGCCAAGGCCTACTACGACGCCTACGCTGCAGGGGACGAGGACCGCCGCAACGCCCTCCTCGAGGGCTTCTACGCACCCCTGGTACGCCTGCGCGATCAGACCCCCGGCTTCGGCGTTTCCCTGATCAAGGCCGGCCTGAGGCTGGGTGGACTGCCGGTGGGCCCGGTCCGGCCGCCGCTGGTCGATCCTACGGAGGAACAGCTCGTGGAGCTCAAAGCCATTCTGGCCAAGGGCTACGAGCTGGCCGGGCGCTGATGAGCGCACCGGCGGCGGAAGCCGTCCGCACTGTTCCGCGCATCACCGGCCTGTCAGCACGGCTCCTCACGGTTCCGCTGCGCCGCAGCTGGGGCGCCGAGGCGCCGGAGAACCACGTGATTGCCACGGAGGTCCACACGGACGACGGCGGCACGGGCTTTGGTTTCTCCTGGACGCCCACCATCGGTCCCCAGGCCGTCAAGGCGCTGCTTGACTACGACATCGCACCTTTCGTTTCGGGGCTGCCCGCCGCCCCCGAGGCGGTGTGGGATGTGCTCTGGAAGCGGCTGCACGAGGCCGGCGGCGGAGGCCTCACCACCATCGCCATGGCCGGCGTGGACCTGGCACTGTGGGATCTGCAGGCCCGCCGGGCCGGCACGTCGGTCACCGGCCTGCTCGGCCAGCGGCAGGAATCGGCAGAGGTCTATGGCTCCGGGGTGAACCTGCACTACACGCTGGAAGAGCTGGTGGCGCAGACCGAACGCTGGGTTGCCGCCGGCCACCAGGCCGTGAAGATCAAGGTGGGAAAACCGGACATCCGCGAGGACCGCGAACGCGTAGCCGCCGTCCGCTCCGTCCTGGGCGCGGACCGCAGGCTCATGATCGACGCCAACCAGCGGTGGGACCTGCCCACCACTTTCCGGGCCCTGGATGTCCTGGCCGAATTCGGGCTGGAATGGCTGGAGGAACCCATCCGCGCGGACGATCTCTGGGCCTACCGCCGGCTCCGGAAGCATTCGCCCGTACCCATCGCCCTTGGCGAAAACCTGCACACCATCTACCGGTTCCGCGATTTCATTGAGGCGGAGGCGGTGGACATCATCCAGCCCAACATCATCCGCGTGGGCGGGATTACCCCGTTCCGGCGGATTGTTGAGCTGGCGAGGACCAACAGCATCAAGGTCATGCCGCACCTGCTGCCGGAACTGTCCGGGCAGCTGGCCCTGACCCTGGCCGAACCCACCATGGTGGAGGACGTCGAAGAGGCTTCCTTCGAACAATTGGGGATCCTGGCCGGGCCGTCGCCGGTGCGCTTCACCAACAGCAGGGTGGCCCTGGCGGACCAGCCCGGACTGGGCTTCCGTTTCCGGGACACGCTGCAACCATGAATTTCCATACGACGAACGGGTACCTGACGTGACAACTGCAACGCTTTCCTTAACCGAGCTCACCGCTGCGGCCACAGCAGCGGCCAGGATCTCGGCCGCAGCTTCCGATGCTGAACGCGCCGGCTGGCTGAACGCCGTGGCGGACGCCCTGGACGCCAACGCTGCCGAACTGGTGGAGATCGCCGATGCCGAGACCAGCCTGGGCGCCGCGCGCCTTACCGGTGAAGTTGCCCGCACCACCGGCCAGCTGCGCCTGTTTGCCCGCGTGATCACCGAGGGCTCGTACCTTGAGGCCATCATTGACCACGCCGATCCAGCTGCCACCCCGCCAAGGCCGGACCTGCGCAGGATCCTCAAGCCCATCGGCCCGGTTGCCGTCTTCTCCGCCTCCAACTTCCCGTTCGCCTTCTCGGTAGCGGGCGGGGACACGGCCTCCGCCCTTGCCGTCGGCTGTTCGGTGATCGTCAAGGCACACTCGGGCCACCTCCGCTTGTCGGAGCGCACCGCTGAAATCGTGGCGGCGGCGCTCCGCGGCGCCGGTGCACCGGAAGGCCTGTTCGCCCTGGTCCACGGACGCGAAGTGGGAACGGCGCTGGTGCAGGATCCCGCCATCAAAGCCGTGGGCTTCACCGGCTCCATCCCCGGTGGCCGTGCCCTGTTCGACCTCGCCACCTCCCGTCCCGACCCCATCCCGTTCTACGGGGAGCTGGGGAGCCTGAACCCCGTAGTCATCACCGCAGCGGCACTGCAGGCCCGCTCCGCGGAACTCGCCGCCGGACTGGCCGGCTCCTTCACCCTTGGTGCGGGCCAGTTCTGCACCAAGCCGGGCCTGGTGTTCATCCCGGCGGGAACGCAGTTCGCCAAGGAAGTGGCGGAGGCCAGCAAGGACAAGCCGGCCCTGGGCATGCTCACCACCCGGATCGCCGAAGCCTACCCGGACGGCCTGCGCGCCTTCGCATCAGTGGACGGCGTGGATGTGGTCAGCGGCACCGTGGAGCAGGATGCGGCGTCCAATGGTGCGGCTCCGGTAGTGTTCTCCACCACCGCAGTCAAGGTGCTGGAACGCCCTGAGCAGCTGCTGGAGGAATGCTTTGGCCCCACCACCATCCTGATCGAATACGCGGACCAGGACGAACTGTCCGCCGTCCTGGCCAAGGTCCCGGGCAGCCTGACCGCCACCCTGCACGCGCAGCCCGGTGAAGACATCGCGGGCCTGGCGGAGCAGCTGTCCGGACTCGCCGGGCGCGTCCTCTTCGAAGGCTGGCCCACGGGCGTAGCCGTCAACTGGGCCCAGCAGCACGGCGGCCCCTACCCGGCCACCACCTCGCTCTTCACCTCGGTGGGCGCCACGGCGGTCCGCAGGTTCCAGCGCCCCGTGGCCTACCAGGACGCCCCCGAATCAGTGCTGCACCCGGCACTGCGCGAGGACAACCGCCTCCTGGGCATCCCGCGCCGCGTGGACGGTGAACTGCAGCTTCCGTAGCAACGCCCGCTCGGATAACGTCCCTTTATTCGAAACGCCCGCTCAGTTATTGCCGTATTACCGGCCATAACTGAGCGGGCGTTTCGTTTTTTGGTGCAGTATCTGAGCGGGCGTCTGTCTAGAGCTGCAGGGTCACCGGCCGGTCCAGCCCGTTCACCGTAGCCACCGGCCAGCGCGGGTCCACGGTGAGGACGCGAAGTCCGGACTCGGTGAGCTGCACCGTGTCTTCAATCTTGACGCCCGGGCCTGAGGGGTTCCAGGTGAAGGCCTGGTCCAGGACAGCCGTGTCCGTAACCTCAGAGGTGACCCGGGGATCCCGGCCCGCGTAACCCGCCGGACCGCCCTGGTGGTGCTGTTCCCACTGGTCCGCACCGAAACCGTGCCGCGCATAGGCTGCCTGGATCTCGGCGAAGATCCGGTCCAGCCGGGCCCCGGGCACGGTGGCGTCAAAAATGTCCGCCTCCACTGCCGCGATGCGGGCCTCGGCGTCGCGCTCTTCGGGGGTGCCGGCGTCGAACCGGATCCAACGGGTGATGTTGGCAACCAGGCCGTCCCGGCGGGCGCATACGACGGCCATGGCGCGGCGGCCAAGCGGGGAATGCGTTGCCAGCGGGTGCCGGAAAGTGCTGCGGGAGCTGCCGTTGCACAGGAGCACCAGCGGTTCCGCACCGGCGGCCACCACCCGGGCGGCCAGCGCAGAGACCAGCTCGAACTCCGTGGTGTCCGGGCGGGCGGCGGACAGGACATCGGTCATGATCCCGGCCAGTTCCGCGCTGAGCATGGAATAGCGGGCAGTTTCGGCCGGGAGGAGCTGCTGGCGGGCGGCGCGCAGCTGCGCCGTGACGTCCGCTTCCGCCAGCGGGGGGCGGGAGGCGTTCCCGACGGCGGCCGCGGCCTGGTGCAGGTTCCCGTACCAGGGGACGGTGTGCAGGTTGACTCCGGCGGGCAGCTCCTCGGCGGCGATCCTGCCGGCTTCGTTGTTGAACGTGACCAGGTGGTCACCGTCGCGGTCCACCAGCAGGGCGGCGATGGGATCGCCGGCCAGGCTGATGTGGACGCGGCTGCCGTCCAGGTACCAGGTCAGGGCGGTGTTGGTGGTGAGCAGCAGGGAGTCCTGCCCGGCCCCGTCCAGGATGTCCAGGACGCGCCGGCGCTTGATGGCCCGGTCCGTCCTTGATCCCGGCGCCAGGCGCGCTTCCCCATGGGGGACGGCTGAGGTGGTTGTTTGGGTCATGACGGGTCCCCCTGCTGGTTGATCAGATCTTCGATGTCGGTTGTGGACAGGATTCCGTCGGCCACAAAAACGGTGATGCTCCGCCGCACCGGGCTGCCCGGCCGGGCAATGACGGGGGCGTCCCACGCCAGCGACTGGCCCACGCCCGGGTAGCCCTCCACCCGGACAAACCAGGGATCAGTGGAGCCTTCCGGGGCGACGAAAACCAAGGTGGCCGGTCCGCCGTCGAACTTTCCTGACCAGGCGAGCCAGCGCGTCACGCTGCCGTGGGTCTGTGATTCGCCGGCACCGGCGGGCGTCCAGACTGCCGCGTCCCGGCACTGGGGAAGGCGCCAGAAGAAGCCGCCGTACCCGCCCTCGAAGCGTCCGTTCGATCCCGGGCTGCCCAGGCTGACTGGCTTGTCACCCGCGGGGGACAGCGCGAAGTCGAGGGACAGCTGCCAGATGGATGGCGCGACGCCGGACCATGCCCAGGTGCGTTCCTCCACAAGGATGGGGGTGCCGTCCGGGCCGTTCCAGCTGAGCACCTCCTGGAGCCGGCCCGCGTGCCCTTCGGCTGCGTCCATCTGTGCGGACCCAGTGCCGGTGCTGGCGATGCTGCCGTGGTCCGGGCGCCAGACGTACTGCCCGGCCTCCCGGGTATAGGTCCGGCCGCCCCAGAAATTCACTCCGTCCACGTCCTGCAGCGCCACTCCAACGCCCAGGTGCCACACATGGTCCAGCGGCTGGTGGTCCGTCACCACGGTTCCGGCAAGGGTCCGGACCGGGTGCAGGTAGGGGCGCGGGGAGGAGACGGCGCGGATGTGGCTGCCGTCGCGGTAGTCCGCCACCGGGTGGCCGTCCAGGGTTAGCGTGTGGGTGGGCGGCAGGGCGCGGGCCCAGGGGGCTCCGAGCTCGGCGAAGGTTGCCTGCGCTTTGACGGCGCGGGCCATCAGGTCGGTGATGCCCTGGACCACGGGATGTGCGTCGTCGCCTCCGCCCTCCCACGAGATGTATTGTCCGTCGATCGGGGCCGGCGCGGGAGAGGTGCGGATGGCTTCCAGCACGGCGGTGAACGCGCCGGTGTCCTGCAGCGCAGAGAGCAGGGGAGCCCCGGTGGCCCGGGCCTCGAGCAGGTTCTCCAGCAGGTCCGTGCGCGCGTAGGCCTCCCGGCGCTCGCCGTTGGGGGTAGTGACGACCACCTCGTCCCGGGTGTAGGAGAGCGTGATGTCGCCCAGGGTGCCGTGCACGGTGACGGTGGGGTCCAGCTGTTCGGGTGCGCAGAGCGTGAGGGCGCACAGCAGCGTGGTTCCCTGGGCGGTGTGGACCCGGAGCACGGAGGTGTCGTCGCTTTCGGTCTGGTTGGCCCGGTACAGGTCCGTCTCCACGGAGGCGACGTCTGCGAGGGTCCGTGCGCCGGCCAGGGAGAGGCCCGTGGCAACGGCGTGGGCCAGGGCGTTCGTTGCAACACCGTCCACCACATCCACGCCGTCCAGGCTGCGCTTTCCGGCCCAGCGTGAGCGCTTGAAGTATGCCTGGGTCCGGAGCCACTGGCCGCTGGCGCTGATGCCCAGGACGGTGCCGATCTCCCCGGCGGCTACAGTGTCCCTGATGGCGGGCAGGGCGTGGGATCCCAGGCTCTGGAAGCCCACCTGGACCAGGCGGCCACTCTCCCGGGCAGTGGCGAGGACCTGCTCGAACTGGGCCAGGGATGCCACGGGCGGCTTTTCCACGTAGACGTCCATCCCGGCGGCCAGGGCGGCGATGGCCAGCGGGGCATGCGTCTGGATGGGGGTGGCAATGATGACGACGTCGACGCCCGGCTGTGCGGCCAGCAGTCCGTCCAGGTCCGGGAATACGGCCACCGAAGCGGCCAGGCTGCCGGGCTGCGGCGGGTTGGGATCGGCGACGGCCACCAGTTCCAGGGCGCCGGCCTGTTCAAGCCGGGCCAGGTTGGCAAGATGCCGCTCGCCGAAGCCGTGCACGCCCACCAGGGCCACCCGCGGGATGGCCGTCGGAGCGGTCTGCTGGTGTGTGGATTCGGCCGAATGCTGTGTGGTCACGTGGGTCCTTGGGAGCAGTTATAAGACGTGGGAGCAGTTGTAAAAGGGGTCAGAATGCCAGCGATTTGGCCAGGAAATCAAGGGCTTCGTCCTGCATGGCCGCGGTGAAGACGTGACCGCCGGGCCGGAAGCTGCCCGTGTACCGGCCCGTGCCGTCATGCAGGGATTCCAGGATCCGGTGCGCCTGGCGCATCCCGTCCTCCGGAAAGAGCTCGTCGGCCAGGGCGTACTGCACCAGGAATTGGGCGTCGGCTGAACGGGCTGTGAGTTCCGGCCAGTCGCCCAGTTTCCACAGCCCTGGCGTCTGCAGCAGCCAGGAATGGGCGTCCAGGTAGGCAGGGAGAAGGGATTCGAAGGTGGTCATCATGCAGGTCACCACGGCGGCCCGGATACGCGGGCTGAGGACGGAGAGGGCGAGTGACCGGCCGCCGCCGCCTGAGAAGCCGATGCAGCCGAGCCTGTCCTGGTCCACGTCCGGCAGGGCCGCCAGGATGTCGAGCGCTGCAAGGTCGTCATGGGCCACCATGCCGGCCAGGCTGGTGCCCAGGAGACCTGCGGCTTTGGCAACGGTGTCTTCGTGGAAGCCGGCAGCGGCGTTGTATTGGTCCGCGTCGGAGGGTACGACGCCGTCCTCCCGCCACTGCGCCTGCCGCGCCGCTGTTGCCGACGCGGTCCGCCATGGGGGAGTTGAAAGGTCGAACCGGCGGCTGCCCCAGGCGAACGTGTCGTGGGCCAGGACAGCGAAGCCGCGCCGTGCGATGTCGGTGGCCAGGGCCCGGCCATCGTAGTGGCCTGCACGGGCGGCCGCCGCCGACGGGTGGGTGTCCGGTAATTCCACCATCCGGTCGGCCCCGCCGAACTTGTTTCCGCCATGGCAGTGCAGCGCCAGGACCCCCGGGAGGGGTCCTGGACTTCCGGCCGGCCGGACCAGCCAGCCCGTTGTCCGCGGCCCGAAGCCCAACTGCCAGCTGAGCTGGGAGGTGGTGGCGCCGTCGTACGTTTCCTCCCAGTGCACCGTCACTTCTGGAGGTTCCCCTGCCCCAGGCACACCCAAAGCGTCCGAGAACTCCTGCGCCGGCTGCGTGAACGCCTGGTGGCGTGGATACTTGTGCAAGTAGGCGGGCCAGTCGTCGTAGCCGGCGATTGCGCTGGGCCGTACCGCTGAGATCGATGGTGTTGGGGTCACTGTGCCGGCCTCCTTCCGATGGTGATGCTGGCCGTTACCGCGCGGATGGTCTGGTCAGCCCAGGTTTTGGTTGACCTCGGAGATCAGGCCCTTGGCTGCGTCCCGCGGGGAGATCTTTCCGAAGAGTACATCCGTGTTGTAACGGTTCAAAACTTCCATGGTGGCCGAAGATCCTGCCGGGAACGGCTTGGGAGCCTGGACCTTCAGGGCGGCGATGCGGTCCAGGTATGCCGCTTCCTTCTGCTGGGTTTCCTTCAGCAGTGGAGTGATCCCCGCCTTCAGCTCGGTGTTGGCAGGCATGCCCCGGTCACTCTTGATCTTGGTGGCAGCGTCCATGTTGTTGACCAGGTAGTTGATGAACAGGGCCGCTTCCTTGGGCTGGGAGGACTTGGAGGAGATGGCGTATTCCATCGAGGAGCGCAGCCACGCGCCGGTCTGCTTGCTTTCGCCGGGCAGCTTGGCCATGACCAGGGGAGCGCCGGAGTAGGACGTCATCTGGTTGCTCCACGAGATCTTCATGCCCTGCTTTCCCTGTCCCATCAGGGTCATTTCCGGCTGCGCGGAGCCGTCCTCCACGGTCTGTGATGCGGAAGGGGCGCCGCCGGTATCCATCAGCTTCTTGTTGAGCTCGAACCACCGTGCCAGCGTGTCCTCGCTGATGCCCATCTTCTTTCCGTCATCCGTGTAGAGGGCCTCGCCGTTCTGGCGTGCCCACACGGCAAGGAAGGAGTCGTTGGACATGGGCGTGGTGCCGAAGGTTCCGGCTGGGGATTTTTGCGTAATTTCGGCTGCGATCCTGGCGTAGTCGTCCCAGGTCCACGTCTCGTCATTGGGCATCGCCACGCCTGCGGCCTCGAACACCTTGGGGTCCAGGACCATGGACATGGAGTTGACGCCTGCCGTGATGGTGTACTGCTTGCCGTCGATCTTGCCCAGGTCCACGGTGCCTTCCGCGAACTTCGAGGTGTCGATCTGGTCCTTGACCTTGGCCAGGTCCAGCAAAACGCCGCGGCTGGCGTACTCGCTGGGGTAGGCACCGCTCATGGCAATGACATCCGGTGTGGTTCCGCCCGCAATCTGGGTGGCCATCTTGTCCCAGTAGGAGCTGTATTCGGTGTTTTCGCCCTGGACCTTGATGGTGGGGTTTGCGGCTTCGAAGGCTTTGATAACCTCCATAGTGGTTTTCGCCCTCGAATCGTTGCCCCACCAGGCAAAGCGGATGGTGACGGGGTCTTCCGCCGTCCCCACTTTTCCGGCCTGCTGGCTGCTGCCGCAGCCGGTCAAGGCCATGGCGAGGGCGGCAACAATGCCGGTGACGCCCATGACGGATTTCTTGAGACCAAACTTCATTGGTTGTGCCCCTCGGCTTGTTGGTGGGGTGGCGTGATGCCGGTAACAGAAAGCGTTTTCTCAAAAACTAACAAAGGGCTATACAGGAGTCAAGAAACCGTTTACTTTGGTACGGAGCCGCAATTCAAACGGCACCCACGGCCCCGGATCCTGTAGTCCTCAAGACGACAACAGACCGTGCCGGAAGTGCCCGACCCCCATCGCCTGGCGATGACCGCAACGTGGAGGCCACGATGACCAAAGGAGACCACATGGCCGCAAAACACATCTCCAGGACACTGCGTCCGGCCCTGGCGCCGGCATCAGTGACCCTGGCATCCCGGATGGAGCAGCTCCTGTGAGCGCCATCAGCGAACTCAGCTCCATCACCCGGAAGAAGGGCAAGGCCACCCCGGAGGAGAAGAAGGCGAACAGGCGGGACAACAAGGCCGCCTACATCTTCCTGCTCCCGTGGCTGGTGGGCCTGGTGGCCATCACCATCGGACCCATGCTGATGTCGCTTTACCTTTCCTTCACTGACTACAACCTTCTGCAGCCGCCGGAATGGACCGGGCTGGACAACTTCACCCGGATGCTCAGTGACGCGCGGCTGCACAACTCGCTCCGGGTCACGTTCACCTATGTCTTTGTCGGCGTGCCGTTGCAGCTCGCCGTGGCGCTGCTCATTGCGCTCGTCCTGGACAAGGGCCTCCGCGGCCTGCCGTTCTACCGTTCGGTGTTCTACTTGCCGTCCCTCCTGGGCGGCTCGGTTGCCGTGGCCATCCTGTGGAAGCAGATCTTCGGCACCACCGGCCTGGTCAACCAGGTCCTGGCCATGTTCGGTATCCAGGGCCCGGGCTGGATCTCGGACCCCGGCACTGCACTGGGATCGATCATCCTGCTGCACGTCTGGACCTTCGGTGCCCCCATGATTATCTTCCTGGCGGGCCTGCGGCAGATCCCCAACATGTACTACGAGGCTGCAAGAGTGGACGGCGCCACCACCCTCCAGCAGTTCGGGCGGATCACCATGCCGATGCTGAGCCCCATCATCTTCTTCAACCTGGTGCTGCAAATCATCGGTTCCTTCCAGTCGTTCACCCAGGCGTTCATCGTCTCGGGCGGCAACGGCGGGCCCTCCGACTCCACAATGTTCTTCACGCTGTACCTCTACCAAAAGGGCTTCGGCCAGTTCGACATGGGCTATGCATCAGCCATGGCGTGGGTGCTGCTGCTCATCATCGGCGTCTTCACCGCCATCAACTTCATCGCTTCTAAGTATTGGGTTTTCTATGACGACTGAGCTTGAGACGCTGCCCGCCCCGAAGAAGTCCGAGGGTGCCGGCAAGCCTAACGACCGCAAGCGCCGGGTCCGCGAGTCCCGTGGAACGCTGGCCTTCAGCCGGGCCCAGCGCGGTAAATCGCTGATGAAGCATGGCATCCTGATCCTGGCCGGCGGGTTGATGATCTACCCGCTCCTGTGGATGGTGGTGTCCTCCCTGCGTCCCAACGAGCTGATCTTCCGTGAGCCGGGCCTCTGGCTCAACAGCCTGGAAATGAGCAACTACACCTCCGGCTGGTCAGCGCTGACGCACCCCTTTGGCCACTACATGCTGAACTCGGCCATCGTGGTGGTCGGCTCCATCCTGGGGAACCTGGTGTCCTGCTCCATGGCTGCCTACGCCTTCGCCCGGCTGCAGTTCACCGGCAAGAAGCTGTTCTTCGGCATCATGCTGCTGACCATCATGCTGCCGTTCCACGTGGTCATCGTTCCGCAGTACATCCTGTTCTCGCAGATCGGCTGGGTGAACACCTTCTGGCCGCTGCTGGTACCCAAACTGCTGGCCACGGACGCGTTCTTCGTGTTCCTCATGGTGCAGTTCATCCGCGGCATCCCGCGCGAGCTCGATGAAGCGGCGCGAATCGACGGCGCGGGCCATCCGCGGATCTTCCTGCGGGTCATCCTCCCGCTGATGGTGCCGGCTTTGGCCACCACCACCATCTTCACGTTCATCTGGACCTGGAACGACTTCTTCGGCGCCCTGATCTACCTCACGGACCCGGACATGTTCACCGTTCCGGTGGCGCTGCGGGCGTTTGTGGATTCGCAGTCGGCCACGAGCTGGGGTTCGCTGTTCGCCATGTCCATCGTGTCCCTGCTGCCGGTCTTCCTGGTATTCCTCTTTGGGCAGCGGTTCCTGATCAAGGGCATCGCCACCACCGGCATCAAATAGACCCGGCATGTCATAAGCCGGGTGCCAACCCTCAGAGACGAACGGCCCGCCCCAGTGGCGGGCCGTTCGTCGTGGTTTTCCGGCTCATTAATCGCTCAATTTTCATGGCAGCACCATCTTGTAATACAAGTAACTAACTTGTAGTGTTAGTGCCAGAAAGCGCTTTCACGGCTCCTGGCCAGCACTCCTGCTGGAGTCGGCCGCCGTCCCCACGATAAACCCGCACCTGGATCAACGAAGATCGGAGTAACAGTGCCGCTTTTTCCCCGTCCTGCGTCTGCTGCCAAGCAGCCTGCAGGGGCACCCGCATCAGGCACCACCCACCCACCCCGCATTGGCCGAACCCGTAAAGCCGGCGCTGTTGCCGCCGCAGTCGCCGCCGTCATGGCACTCAGCGCCTGTGGCGGGGGAGCAGCCCCGCAGAACGCCGACGGCACCGTGGAGCTTCGCTTCTCCTGGTGGGGCGGCGACAAGCGCGCCCAGCTGACCCAGGAAGCCATCAAACAGTTCGAAGCCGAAAACCCCAAGATCAAGGTCAAGCCCGAATTCGGCGACTGGAGCGGTTACTGGGACAAGCTGGCCACGCAGGTAGCGGCCAATGATGCCCCGGACATCATCCAGATGGACGAGAAGTACATCACGGAGTACTCCAGCCGCGGTGCCCTTCTTGACCTGTCCAAGTACGAGATTGACACCTCCAAGCTGGACGAAGCGGCGCTGAACGCCGGCAAGGGCGAGAAGGGGCTGACCGGGATCGCCGCAGGCATCAACGCCGCCACCATCCTGGCCAACCCTGCCGTTTTCCAGGCTGCCGGAGTGCCGCTCCCGGACGACAGCAAGTGGACGTGGGACGACTTTGGCCGCATCGCCGGAGAGATCACGGCCAAGTCGCCCAAGGGAACCTATGGCGCTGCAGCCTACGGAACTGATGAGGCTTCCTTGGGGGTTTGGCTCCGGCAGAACGGCAAGTCGCTGTACACGTCCGACGGCAAGCTGGGCTTCGAGCCGGGCGACATCGCCGAGTGGTGGGCCTTCCTGAAGCAGCTGAGCCAGAAGAAGGCGGTGCCGTCCGCGTCCGAGGTGGTGGAAGCCGAGGCTGCCCCGCTTGACCAGAGCGGACTGGCCACGGGCAAGAACGGCATGGCCTTCTGGTGGTCCAACCAGGCCCCGGCACTGGAGAAGGCAAGCGGCGGGGACCTGAAGATCCTGCGGTTCCCCACCAAGACCGGCTCTGCCGATGATGCGGGCCTTTGGTACAAGGCCTCACAGTTCTGGTCCGCCTCCTCGCGCACCAAGCACCCGCAGGAAACGGCGAAGTTCATCAACTTCCTGACCAACAACGTCAAAGCCGGCGAGGCCCTCCTCGCTGACCGCGGTGTCTACCCCAACTCGGAGGTCCGGGCCGCCATCCAGCCGAAGCTGACTCCGGCCGACGTCAAGGTGGTCAAGTTCATTGACCAGATCAAGGATGAGCTTGGCGAGGCACCGGCACCGCCCCCGAAGGGTGCAGGAGCCATCCAGGAAATCATCAAGCGGTACACCTCCGAAGTCCTGTTCGAACGGCTCTCTCCAGAAGATGCAGGCAAGAAAGCGACTGATGAGATGAAGTCCGCCATCAGCAAATAGTCCTCACCCCGCCAACACGGCTCCGGACCGTCTCGATGGTGCCTCCTCATCACAGACGTCCGACGGCGGGTGGCAGCTCCGCCCCGGAAGGAACCAATGTTCCTTCCGGGGCGGAGCTGTTTAAGGGGGCCCTCCGAAACGGGGCACTTTGACACGGACCCGCCGGCCGCCGTCGTGATTTGTGCAGAAGGCGTGCCCAAAGTGCCCCGGGACGGATGGGGAAGGCGGCACCAAGGGCGGTGCCGCCCCCGGACTCTTGTGGAGCAGGGTGCCTAAGCCTCCGCGATAACGGCTACACCGCCTGCCGGAACAGTCCCGGAGAATGTCCCGCCGGTCAGCAGGTCGGTGCCGGTGGCCGACACCGAAGCGTCCGACCGGGTGTGGTTGATCGCGAACAGGTAGCTCTGCCCATCGGAGGAAAGCCGGCGCACCAGCTCCACGCCCGGATCGGCAGCCGCGGCGGGGGAGATCCCGGACTCGGCCAGCAGTTTGTCCAGGAGAGCATCAATCCCGTCCCGGTCGGGGAAGGTGGCCAGGTACCAAGCTGATCCGGAACCGACACTGCGGCGCGTGAGGGAAGGAACGCCCTCCAGCGGGTACCCGGTAAAGGACTGCACAGCCTCCGCGCCGGCCAGGTGGACGTGCTCGCTCCAGACCGAAGCCAGCGTGCCGTCGCTCAGCTTCAGCTGGGAACCGGCAAGGAGGGGATGGAACTCCTCAACCCGCACCCCCAAAAGCTCACGGAAGGCGCCGGGGTAGCCGCCCAGCCGCACATGGTCCTTCCCGTCCACAATGCCACTGAAGTAGCTCACCAGCACGGTGGCGCCGGCGGAGGCGGCTGCGGCAATATTGGCCGCGGCATCATCAGCCACGGAGTACAGCGTGCACACCAGGACCAGGTCGTACCCCTCCAGTGAGGCGGAGGGATGCACCAGGTCCACGGAAATCCCGCGGAGGAACAGTGCGCGGTGGAAAGCCCGCAGGAGGTCCAGGTACTTCACGTCGATGCTCGGCTTGGAGTCGATTTCGGCAGCCCACCACGCCTCGTAGTCAAAGGCAATCGCGGCGCGGGACTGGACCCGCGAACCGCGCACGGGCTCGAGCCGCTTCAGCGCAGCACCCAGCTCCACCACCTCACGCCACACGCGCGTGTCGCGTCCAGCGTGCGGCACCATGGCCGAATGGAACTTCTCGGACCCGGCAAAGCTCTGCCGCCACTGGAAGAACATCACGGCGTCCGCCCCGCGGGCCACGTGCGCCAGTGAATTGCGCAGCATCTCGCCCGGCATCTTGGGCTGGTTGCGCGGCTGCCAGTTGACGGCCGACGTCGAATGTTCCATCAGGATCCACGGGTCGCCGCCCGCAATGCCACGGGTGAGGTCCGCGCTGAACGCGAGTTCGATCTGCCGTTCGGGGTCGGCGGCCACCAGGTAGTGGTCGTTGGCGATGACGTCCAGGTCCCCGGCCCAGTCGTAGTAGTCCATGGACTTGGTGGCGCTGGATGCCATCAGGTTGGTGGTGCAGGGGATGTCCGGGGTTACCTCGCGCAGGACGGCCACGAGTTGGCGGTAGTAGTCCATCAGCGCCCAGGAGTTGAACCGCTGGAAGTCCAGCTGCTGCCCCGGATTGAGGGTGGACGGCGCAACGGAGGGCGGCCGGATTTCATCAAAGGAGCCGTAGTTCTGGGACCAGAAGGCAGTTCCCCAGGAGGCATTGAGCGCATCGATGCTCCCGTACCGGCGTTCCAGCCAGGCCCGGAAAGCAGCGGCATCCTCCTCCCCGTAGAACTCGGAGACATGGCAGCCCAGTTCGTTGTCCACGTGCCACAGTGCCAGCGCCGGGTGGTCCTTGTACCGTTCCGCGATGGCGCGCGTAATCCCGGTGGCGTAACGGCGGTAAACGGCCGACGACGGCGTGTAGTGCCGCCGCGAGCCCGGCCCCAGCACGGTTCCGTCAGCCGTGACCGGCAGGATTTCCGGATGCTTCCGGACCAGCCAGGCGGGGGGAGCGGCGGTGGCGGTGGCCAGGGCCACCTTCACCCCGATGCCGGCCAGGTTGTCCATCACCTCGTCCAGCCACCCGAAGTCGTAGTGCCCTTCGGAGGGTTCCAGCAGCGCCCAGGAGAAGATCCCCACGCTGAGGAAGTTCACCCCCGCTTCCTGCATCAGTTCCAGGTCCTCCAAACGGACGCTGGCCGGCCACTGCTCAGGGTTGTAGTCACCACCGAAACCGATGCCCTGGACCTTGGTCCAGATGCTCGACGGACCGGTGGTTTCCTGCTCTGTCATGGGACTCCTTTGTCTGTTTGGGACGAAAACCCGATCTGACATCAGACCTTTGGAAAACGCTTGCCCAATTTCGGGAATGCAGATATTGTATCGTTTCAGAAGCCGTGTAAGCCAGCTCACTACTCGCGTTGTAGACCGAGAAAATGGCAAAGCACTCATCGAGCAAGGAGGCTCCCGTGATCAACAGAAGGCATTTCCTCACTACCGTCGCCATCGGCACCGCATCTGCCGCAGCACTGTCCGCGTGCGGAAACGGATCAGGCTCTTCCGGCCAGACCGGATCCGCTGACAAACCCGTCACCATCAACTACACCTGGTGGGGCAACGACGACCGCGCCGAGCGTACCCGCAAGGCAATCGCCCTCTTCGAGTCGAAGAACCCGGACATCAAGGTCAACGGCAACTTCACCGACTTCGCCGGCTACTGGCAGAAGCGCGCCACCGAGGCTGCCGGCGGCGGCCTGCCGGACGTCATGCAGTGGGACCTGTCCTACCTGCGCGACTACGGCCAGCGCAACCAGCTCCTGGACCTGGGCACGGTGAAGATCAACACCGACGCGTTCGAGAAGTCGCTCATGCCGTCGGGGCAGATCAAGGGAAAGCAGTATGGCATCCCGACGAGCACGAACGCGTTCGCTGTCTACTACGACCCCGCAAAGCTGGCACCCCTGGGCATTGCAGAGCCCACAGGCAAGTGGACGTACAAGGAATTCAACGACTTCCTGACCCAGGTGGGCACCAAGAGCAACGGAGCCCTCTACGGCGGTACCGACTACACGGGCGTCTGGTGGATGTTCAACATCTGGCTGCGCCAGAACAAGATCCAGGCCTTCACCTCCGAGGGCAAGCTCGGCTTCAGCAAGGACGACCTGAAGAAGTGGTGGAACCTGACGGCGAACCTGCGGGGCACCGGCGCCATCATCCCCGAGGACCGCGTGACGCAGCTGGCCCCGAAGTCGCCGTTCGGCTCCAACGCCACTGCCACCGAAGTCACCTGGGACAACTTCATGGCCGGCTACCTTGGGGACAGCGGCGCCAAGGAACTGAAACTTGTCCCCGTTCCCTCGGATGACCCGGACAACCTGGGCCTGTTCCTGAAGCCCTCCATGCTGATGGTGGCCAGCGCCAAGACCAAGTACAAGGACGCAGCGGCACGGTTCATCGACTTCATGGTCAACGACCCCGAGGTTGGCCAGATCTTCAAGACCTCCCGCGGCGTCCCCGCCTCCAAGACCCAGCGCGACGGCACCACCTTTGAGGGCACCGACAAGCTCGTTGTGGATTACGAGAAGTCCATCGAGAAGTACCTCAAGGACGCCCCCGAGCCGCCCATCGTCGGTTTCGGCACGCTCGAAGCCTCCTTCAAGCGCGTTGCCTCGGACATGAACTACGGCAAGCTCACCATCGACGGTGCCGCCGACGCCTGGTTCAAGGAAGCCGAAGACCTCATCAAGCAGAACGCCTGATCCGGCGCCATGCCCTCCCATCCAGGTTCCACGACTGACGGAATGAACTCGTGACTCAAAGCCCAACTCTGAGCAGGCGTTCGGCGTCGTCCACGTCCCCGCTGCCGCGCAAATCGCGGCAGCGGGGCACGGACGCCCGTGCCGGCTACACCTTCCTGCTGCCCTGGCTGCTGGGATTCATTGCCCTCACGGTTGGGCCGATGATCTCCTCGCTCTACCTGTCCTTCACCAACTACAACCTGTTCGAGCCGCCCAAGTGGATCGGCCTGGACAACTACACCACCCTGTTCCAGGACGAACGCTTCCTGCAGTCGGTGGGCGTGACCGTGGGCTACGTGGTCTTCGGTACGCCCCTGAAGCTTGCGGCGGCACTGGCGGTGGCCATGCTGCTGAACAGCAAGCGCCGCGGCCAGGGCTTCTACCGCTCCGCCTTCTACGCACCCTCCCTGATCGGTGCCTCCGTCTCCATCGCCATCGTCTGGAAGGCCATGTTCGGCGATTCCGGCCCGGTGGACCAGGGCTTGTCCTTCTTCGGGATCAACCTGGGCGGCTGGGTGGGCAACCCGTCTATGACCATGCCCATGTTCATCCTGCTCACCGTGTGGCAGTTCGGCGCACCGATGGTGATCTTCCTGGCCGGCCTCAAGCAGATCCCCGGTGAGCTGTACGAGGCAGCATCGATGGACGGCGCCGGCCCGGTCCGTAAGTTCTTCAACATCACCTGGCCCATGCTCTCCCCAGTGATCTTCTTCAACCTGCTGATGGAAACCATCCACGCATTCCAGATCTTCGCGTCGGCCTACATCATTTCCAACGGTGAAGGCGGCCCTGCCGGCTCCACCCTCTTCTACACCCTCTACCTGTACCTGCGGGGCTTCAGCGACTTCCGGATGGGCTACGCCTCGGCCATGGCCTGGCTGCTGGTCATCGTGGTCGGCATCATCACGCTGATCTTCTTCCGCACGTCCAAGTCCTGGGTCCACTACAGCGGTGATTCACGATGACAACCATGGCAACACCCACGCAGTCCACCCCCGACGCCGCCACCCCGGCCTACAACCCGAAATCCGAATCCACCGGGACCAAGCGGGCCAAGAGCGCCATCTTCCACATCGTGGCCCTCGCCCTGACCGCCATTGTGCTCTACCCCGGCCTGTGGATGATCGCGTCGTCCTTCAAGCCCAACTCCGAGATCGGCGGCCAGAACACGTCGCTGTGGTCCAACAACTTCAGCTTCGACAACTTCGTCACCGCGATGGACGGGATCGGCGGGGTGTCCACCCTGCAGTTCTTCACCAACTCCCTGATCCTGGCCATCGGCGCGGTGGTGGGGACCGTCCTGTCGGCAAGCGTGTCGGCGTACGCGTTCGCCAGGATCAACTTCCCCGGCCGCAGCGTCTTCTTCGGCATGATGATCGCCACCCTGCTGCTGCCCTTCCACGTGGTGATCATCCCGCAGTACATCGTGTTCCAGCAGCTGGGCCTGGTGGACACCTATGTGCCGCTGCTGATCGGCAAGTTCCTGGCCGCGGACGCGTTCTTCGTCTTCCTCATGGTCCAGTTCATGCGCGGCCTGCCCGCTGAACTGGATGAGGCGGCAAGGATCGACGGCGCCGGACACGCACGGATCTTCGGTTCCATCATGTTGCCGCTGATGAAGCCGGCTCTGATCTCCACCTCGATCTTCTCCTTCATCTGGAGCTGGAACGACTTCCTGGGCCCGCTGCTCTACCTGAACACCCCGGACAAGTACCCGCTGCCGCTGGCACTGCGGCTCTTCGTGGACCAGACCCAGTCCTCGGACTACGGCGCCATGATCGCCATGTCCGTCCTGGCCCTGCTGCCCGTGCTGATCTTCTTCCTGATCTTCCAGCGGTACATTGTTGAAGGCGTCTCCACCCAGGGCCTCAAGGGCTAGCGGAAACGAGACAGAAAATGAGCGTAATGGACAGCACCACACCCGCATCCAGCCACGAGCCCATCCCGGTGAACCGGTTCGCCCTGTTCTCCGAAACCCTCCTGGCGGGGGTGCTGGTGCTGGTGCTGTCCATCCCGCTGGTCACCATCCCCGCCGCCTACGCCGCCGGCACCGCCCACCTTGAGCGGCACCTGAACGGCCGGGACGATTCCGTCCGCGGCCTCTGGGACCTGTTCAAGGCTGCCCTTCCCGGCAGCTGGAAACTGGGGCTCACCACGGCGGCAGCCGCCGTCGTGATTGTCCTCAACCTGCTGCTTGCATGGGTGGGGCAGCTGCCGGGCCGCGGCGTGGTGCTGCCCGCCACGCTCATCCTTGCCGCCGGAGCAGCCATCCTGCTGCTGCGCACGGCATCGGCGTGGTCCGATTCCTCCGGCACCGGAAACACGGGCAATGAGACATGGCGCCGGGCCCTCCAGGCCGGCCAGGCAATCTCGCTGCGCGACTGGACCGGCTCCCTGCTGATCGCCGCCGCGCTGTTCGGTGCCGTGGTGTTCGTCTGGATGCTCGCCGCACTTTTCGTGGTGGTTCCCGGCACCCTGATCCTGGCCGCGGCCGCAGTGAAGCTGCGCTCCCAGCGCCACCGCAACTGACTGTGCCTTCCCGCCGCACGCGGTCCGCCCCGGACACCCGTCCCGGGATCACCCAGCCCCGCTGGTACCACCCCTTAAAGCAGCACAACTACCGGCTGTTCCTGGCCATGCAGCTGGCCGGCAGCCTTGGTGTCTGGATGCAGCGCCTGGCCCAGGACTGGCTGGTGCTGCAGCTGACCGGAAGCCCCGCCGCGGTGGGTGCCGCCGTCGCCCTCCAATTCCTGCCCATGCTGGTGGTGGGGCCGCTCGCGGGACTCGTGGTGGACATCTTCCCCAAGCGCCGCATCATGATGGTGTGCCAGTCCGTCATCGTGCTGCTCGGTGTGGGGCTGGCCGCGTGGGCCGCGAGCGGCACCATCACCGTGTGGGTGGTCTACGCCAGCTGCATCGCCCTGGGCATCACGGCAGCGGTGGACCAGCCCACCCGGCAGGTCTTCGTCAATGAAGTGGTGGGCGACGCCGGCCTGCGGCCCGCCATCGGACTCAACAACGCGCTGTCCCAGCTGGGCGCCATGGCCGGTCCGGCACTGGGCGGCATCCTGATCGCACAGGCGGGGCCGGCGGCCGCCTTCGCCGCCAACGCGCTGATCGGTGTGCTGGTGCTGGGCATGATCGCCGCCATCCGTGGCCGGGAGCTGCACCCGGGTGTACCGGCGGAGCGGGGGCGCGGGCAGGTACTGGCCGGTTTCCGGTACGTCAGGGAGCGGCCGCGGCTGCTCCTCCTCATCCTGCTGGCCGGGCTGCTGGGCGCCTTCGGCATGAACGGGCCCGTGGTCCTCGCCGCCTTCGCCGAACGGGTGTGGCACAACGGCGTGGAAGGCTTTGGGCTGTTCAACACCGTCAGTGCCCTTGGGGCGCTGGCAGGTGCGCTCCTTGCGGCCCGGCTGGGAAACATGGGCCGCCGCGGCATCGTGGCTGCGGCGGGTCTCTTCGGGCTGTCGCAGCTGGTGGCCGCCCTCATGCCCAACCTCGTGCTGTTCGTGGCCATGCTGGTGGTGGTGGGCATCATGACGCTTTTGTTCCTGACCAGCGCCGCCACGGCGGTCCAGCTGGAAGCAGGGCCCGCCATCCGCGGCCGCGTCATGGCGCTGTACCTTCCACTCCTGCTGGGCGGGCATGCCTGCGGGGGACTCCTGGCGGGCTGGCTGACCGAACAGTTCGGCGTCCGCACCGGCCTGGTGGTCACCGGCGGCCTGGGTATGCTCTCCGCGGCCGTGGTGGGCCTGCTGCTCTGGTGGCACGGGCGGCGGCAGCGCCTTGGCAGTTCCGTGCCCTGACGCACCGTTCCCCGGCGTGAGATGGCAGTTCGCGGCAATAATCCCATCGGGGATTGCCGCGAAATGCCATCTCGCGCGCGTCTTAGGCCTAGGCGGGCGTGAACGTCCAGGTTCCGGTGTGCACCCGGAAGTCCCGGGCGGCCCCGTTCGCCTGACGGTCACCTGAAGCGGAAGGCACGACGGCGGCATCCGCACCAGGTCCCTTGACCCCGTAAGTGCCGGCGGGCAGCCGGACGGTGGCTGTAACGCCGGGTGGAATGGTGCACTCCAGTTCCACCTGTCCGCCGAGGCGCCGCCAAGCGGCCTGCACATACCCGTTGCCCACCGGGACGCTGCCGCGGGCGTGCTCCAGCCGGCACAGCGGCGGCTCGATCACCACCCCGTTCCCGCCCGGCACGCTGAACCGGACTCCGAGCAGGTGTTCCAGGATCTCCTTGAGCACTGCGGCGGACCAGGCGTGCGACTGGCTGTAGTCGCTGCCGTCCGCCAGGTCCCATGCCTCCCAAGTGAACGTGGCGCCGCGGTCCAGCAGCTGCGCCCAGCCGGGCTGATCCTTGTTCGTCAGCAGGTCCAGCACGGCGTCCGTCATCCCTTGACCCAACAGCGCCCGGACCAGCCGGTGCACGGTCATGGGGCCCTGGCGCATGCCCATCCCGGCAATCCTGGCAGCGTCCGCAGCCGCGTGTGCTGGCTCGCTGATGCCCAGCGACAGTGGGAAGGAGGTGGCGTGCTGGGAGGCGTGGGAGCTGGGCGTCCCGTCTGCCTGCAGCCCGTCCACCATGACTCCGTTGACCCGCAAACGGGTGCGAAGGGCGGCTGCCAGTGCACGGGCAGCGGCGGCGTAGCGGGCTGCCGCGTCTTCCTCACCTGCCGCCCCGCAGAGCCGGGCCGTGGATACCAGCGCCGAGTAGGCCTGGGCATTGACAGTGGTTTTGGCCGCGCACTCCATGTCGTAGCCGAACCGGCCGGGCGCCGGCCAGTCCACGATGCCGTGCAGGTAGGGGCCGGAGCCGCCGCCCAGGTTGGTGACCAGTCCCGCCGTCGGGCCTTCTGCTGGAATGTGGCGCAGGGCGTAGTCAGCTGTGTTGCACAGGTGCGGCAGCAGCTCCCGGACCAGGGAAAGATCACCCGTGCGCAGGTGGTACTCCTCCGCCCACTCCGGGAGCATCAGGGAAAAATCCGGGATGTCGCGCTTGCCGTCACCGTTGGGATAGACGGCGTTATAGCGCCCCTTCTCCTCGCCGGCATTCCAGTAACGGCGGGCGGACCATGCGAACTCCCGCAGCGCCTGCGCCGTGAAGGCGTGTTCGCCGAACAGCGCCATGGTGGCATAGGAGATGTTGGCGGCGTCGGCCAGGAACTGGCCCTTTTCCCGGGTGGGGGTATCCACGAACTGCTCCTGCACGCCATACAGCGCAGAATCACGGAGCAGCCCGAACACGGAGTCCAACACCGGGTCCGAGCTGCTGAAGCTGCCCTCGCCGGGGTGGCCGGCGTGGACGGTGGCGGCGCCGACGCGTGAGACCTCCGCGGCATCCACGCCGGGGAGCTCCAGGTAGCGGAAGCCCAGATGCACCGAGGCCCGGTACTGCTGTGGCCCGGAGGTTTGGGTGTAGGGAAAGGACATGTCAGTGTTCTGGCTGGCGGTCTTCCCGGCGTCCACCCTGCCGTCGGGGTCCAGGGTGTAGCCGGCGCGGAGCATGACGGTGCGCCCTGGCATGCCGTCCAGGAAATCAATTTCAGGCCTGCCGGGGAGGACCTGGCCGAAGTCCGCCACCATGGTCCCGTCAGCGGCGGTCAGGAACTGCTGCGGCGCCATGAACCGGCCGGAAAGGAAGGTCCTGCGGGGGTGCAGCCGGGGAAAGTCCGACGACGGGTGGCCGCCTGAGGTGATGGCGGCCGGCAGGTCAACGGCGGCGCTAAGGGACGCCGCAGCCTCCCCGTCCAGGTGCTCCACCGGATCGCCCTCATCGTTGCGGTAGCCCGACTGGCGGTACGGGGCTTCGCCGGCGGTCCAACCCGGGCCGGACGTGAGGACCTGGCGGCGCCCGTCGTCGTAGTCCACGGTGAGCCGGACCAGCAGGCCCGGAATACCGGCAGCGCGGCCCTGGCCCGGGCCGTACCAATGGAGCAGGGCTGTCACCGGCACGGGCGTGTCCGCGGGGTGTTGAGTAAGGACCTCCGTGAGGTCGGCGGCGTCGTAATAGCCTTCGCCGGGGTAGCCGAACGAGGTGGTGCTGAGGCAGGGTGTCCCCGCGACGGAGAGCTGGGCGTGGTGGTGGGCTGCGGCGTAGAGCCGGGCCCGCCGCACCGTCCCCGTGAGGTTCAGGGTGGTCCGGAACAGGGTCCACTCATCGGGCTGGCGGTGTGCCGTGGTCCGGGACCAGGGCGCAAGGCAGGCCAGGGCCAGTTCACTGCCGGCATCGAAGCGGTGGTCCAACAGGAGTTCTTCCCGTTCGCCGGGTTTCCCTTCTGTGGTGCCCGCGATGCGCAGCGAGGCGTACTCGGCCTGGCTTCGCGGGCCCTGGTGCAGGGCGATACTGCCCGCGGCGACTTGGCCAACGGACTGTTCCAGCGGCTCATCAACGGCCAGCAGTTCCAGGCCGTCGACGGCCACACAAATGGTCCTGCCGTCGTCGCTGACCGCAAGGTCCCGCCACCCGCCGGACGCAGCGCCGGCGGCATGGGCGCTCGCCAGTACCGGGGTTTCCGGGGCGGCGGGGGCCGGGATCTCCCAGGCCGGAGCGTGGCGGAGCGCTACCTGTCCGTCGGCGCCCAGCTCCAGCAACAGGCCGCTTCCGGGGCCGCTGCTGCGCAGGAGCAGGCCAGCGCGGCCCATCACGGGGCGGAGCCGGGCCTCCAGCCGGAAGCTGCGGAGCCCGGGGCAGGGGACAGGCAGGAAGGGGGACCCTGCCACCCGGAGCGTTTCGTTAAGTAGTTCCAGCGGAGCACGTCCACCCGGCGTCCGGCCCATCCAGCCGGCCTGCCAGGAACTGTCCGTCAGGCCCGTGCTGAAGGGCTGAAGGGCAGACCAGGAACCGGTGACTCCGGCGCCGTCCCGGATACGAACGCGCCAAGCGTAATCGGCGTCGTCGTCACGCCGGGAACCGCCATATGGAATGCCGCGCTGGCAGGATGACGCCACCGGCCCCGACGTCCACAAAACCGTGCCCTGGGCGTCCTGTACCTCAAGCTCATAGCCCGTTTGCCGGGCAAGGGCCGGATCGGCGTCGTGGTCCAGGTCCAGCTGCCAGCTGAACACAGGGGAGGGGGCTGCGGTCAGGCAGGACGCAAGCCCGTCCGTCAGGAGGTTGGCCGCGTGGAGCTGCCCGGCTTGCGGTTCCTGCACTGCCATCAGGAAGCGGGCAATTCGAAGGCAACCGGGGCAGCGGCAGCCCAGGGGAGGCCCAGTTCGCTGAACGTGGCATGCTGCCGGCCCGCGCGCTCCAGGGCGTCCTCAATGCCCACCACCACGGCATGCGCTGCGTCGCCTTCGCCTTCCCAGCGGACGTGTGCGGGATCGATGGGAGCAGGAAGCGGCGCTGTCCTGACGGCCTCCAGAACCAGCATGAAGGCTCCACTGTCCACCAGGCTGCTGGTGAGCGGAACTCCATGCGCCCGGTGGGCCAGCAGGTTTTCCGTCAGGTCGTCGCGGCCGTAGGTTTCCTCCATGTGCCCGGACCCCGTCCCGATGGTGAGCCGGTCCTCGGTGTAGTGGAACACCGCCGTGCCGGCCGAGCCCTGCAGGGTTACATAAGGCTCCACGGACTCCGACGCGCAGATGGTCAGGGCGCACGTAATGGGCAGCCCGGCCGCGGTGCGGATCCGGATGACGGAGGTGTCATCGGATTCGATGTCATTGGCGCGGTACAGCTCGGTCTCCACGGACGCAACGTCCGCGGTGGTGCGCGCCCCGGCAATGCGCAAGGCAGTTGCCACGGCGTGTGCCAGCGGGTTGGTGGCCACACCGTCCACCACGTCCACGCCGTTGATGCTCCGTTTTCCGGCCCAGCGGGAGCGTTTGTAGTAGGCCCTGTCTCGGACCCAGCGCCCGGTGGCGGAGATGCCTTCCAGGGTTCCGATGGTGCCGGCGGCAACCAGTTCTTCGATGGCATTCAGCGCGTGCGAGCCGAGGCTCTGGAATCCGATTTGCACCCCGCGGCCGGATGCCGAAGCCGCCGCGCAGAGGCGGTTGAAATCGGCCAGGGAAGCGACGGGCGGCTTCTCCAGGTACAGTTCCGCATCCGTGGCGAGGGCGGCCAGGGCCAACGGGGCATGGGTCTGGATGGGCGTGGCCACAATGATCAGGTCCAGGTCCGGGTTGTCCTCCAGGAGCAGGTCCAGTCCCGGGTAGGAAGCGGCCGACGGCGGGAGGGCCCCGGGTGCCGGCGGCTGCGGGTCCGCCACGGCAACGAGTTCAACGCTGCCTGCGGCCTGGAGGCGCCCCAGGTTCCGGAGGTGGTGGGTGCCGAAGCCGTGCACTCCCACCAGCGCAACCCGGGCCGCGGGTTGCGGGGTGGCCGCTGTTCCGGCGTCACTGCCGGGCGCTTCCGTTGCCGTTCCCAATGGTTCTCCATTCTGCCCTGGCACCGGCTTCGCAGGCACCGACTCTTTGCTCCTGAACATTCCAGCAAGCGCTTTCCAGCAATAAGTGTGCGGCATACCGTCCCGCCCAGTCCAGCTATGTAACGATTCAAAATTTCGCTTGACCATCGTGTGGCAGGAGGTCTAGATTTTCGAGAAACCGATTACCAGCGTGATGCGGGACACTTTCCGCTTCGCCTCTGCAACGATGGAGAATAGAAGGGAGCCCCGCCATGCTGTCCGGGACCTTCAGTGCGCGTGCCTACTCATTTTTTGACACCCTCGTCTGGATCGCGGGACTGAACCTGCTGTGGATCGCCTTTACCCTCCTGGGTCTTGGGGTCTTTGGGGCGGGACCGGCCACCGCTGCCGCCCAGATCGCTGTGCGCAAACGGGCGGCGGGTGACGGCGCTCCGCTGCTGCGAAGCTTCGCCGCCGCCTACTTCCGCAACTTCTTCAGGGCGAACATGCTTTCGCTGCCGCTGATGGGCGTCGCCGCGGCCCTTGTCCTGAACCGGAACTACTTCTCCCGGGGCCCGGGGCTCTTTCCGCAGCTGATGGCGGCAGGGATCTTTGTTGCGGCAATTTTCCTGGCCGGCGCCGCCTGCTACGTGTTTCCCATGTATGCGCGGTATGAGTTGCCCGTGCCGCAATACCTGCTGATGTCCTCGCGTTTCGCGGTGCGGCACCTGGCGGGAACGGTCATCCTGCTCTTTGTCACCGCAGCTGTGGTTTATGCCAGCAGCAGCGTTCCGGGCCTGATCCCGTTCTTCAGTGTTGGAGCCTGGCTGTACCTCACGGGCTGGTTGTGTGACCGCTTCTTCGCCGCCAATGACGAATCCGTGGCGGCGGCGGAACCTGCGCTCCACCCCGCTGTTCACGGAGCTTCCGCCGCCTGACTCCCCCCCGGTGGCCACCGCCTGAACGGCCAACAAGAAATGAAACGTCTCAATCCAAGGGGCATGCAGCCCCAAGTACCCCAACGAAGTGGAGTGGAAAAATATGATCCGCAGAAAACTGTCCCTGGCCGCCGCCGTCGTCACCGCCACGGCCCTGACCCTCACCGCCTGCAGCGGGGGTGACACCCCGGCCGCGGACCTCACCTCCGTGTCCATCATGGCGCCGTTCCTCGAGGCACAGCCGCCCGCCGCGGACGGCGCCGTCCAGAAGAAGCTGGAAGAACTCACCGGCAAGCAGGTCAAGATCAACTGGGCCCCCAATGCGTCCTACGAGGACAAGACCAACATCACCCTGGCATCCTCGGACATTCCGCAGGTCATGGTGATCCAAGGGAAAACCCCCGGATTCGTGAAGAACGCGCAGGCCGGTGCCTTCTGGGACCTGACCGACAAGCTGGACAAGTACCCCAACCTCAAGACAACCTTCCCGGACATCCAGAAGAACGCCAGCGTCAACGGCAAGGTCTATGGTGTGTTCCGCGGCCGCGCCCCCATGCGTGCCGCCGTGATGTTCCGGCAGGACTGGCTGGACAAGCTGGGGCTCCAGCCGCCCAAGACCACCGAAGACCTGTACAAGGTGGCCAAGGCCTTCACGGAACAGGACCCGGACGGCAACGGCCAGAACGACACCTGGGGCATCACCATCCCCAAGTGGGGTGCACTGGGCACCAACAGCCCCTACGACCTGATCGAGGAGTGGTACGGGGCCGGCAACCGCTGGACCGAGAAGGACGGGAAGCTGATCCCCAGCTTCGAAACCGACGAATTCCTCGAAGCGGACCGGTTCATCAAGAAGATGGTGGACGAAAAACTCATCAATCCGGACTTTGCCACGTTTGACAGCACCAAATGGAATGAGCCGTTCTTCAACGGCAAGGGCGGCATCATTGTCGACGTCGACTCCCGGGTGAGCGTCCTCATCAACCTGTTCAAGCAGGCGGACCCCAACAACTTCCAGAACAAGGTGGGCTTCGTGGGCAACCTCGAAGGACCCGACGGCGAACTCCACGCCCACCCCACCGACGGCTACTCCGGCTTCCTGGCCATTCCCAAGGCCAGCGTTAAGAGCGAGGCTGAGCTGGACAAGGTCCTGGAATTCCTGAACACCATGAACGGCAAGGACGTGGCCATCCTGCTGAACAACGGCATCGAAGGCGTGAACTTCACGGTGGAGAACGGGAAAGCGGCCACCATCAAGCCGGAGACCCCCGAGGGCAAGGCGGTCACCACGGACATCAAGAGCTACGCGCAGTTGGGCATGAATGTTGCGGGCAACGAGTTCTACCCGGTGAAGCAGGCCTCCGACTATGAGCAGCAGGTCTTCGACAAGCGCACCGAAGTCATGGCGGAGGACCTGAAGAGTGCCGTCTACAACCCGGCCGCGCCTTACGTTTCTGAGACGTACGTGGCCAAGGGTGCCCAGCTGGACAACATCGTGGCCGACGCCCGCATCAAGTACCTGGCTGGCCAGATCGACGAGCAGGGCCTCAAGGATGCCATCAAGCTGTGGGGCACCAGCGGCGGCAACAAGATCAAGGAAGAGATCAACAAGCTCTGGCAGGACAACAAGTAAATGGCAGCCCCTGTCATTGACACCCTCGCCGGGGAGCGGGTGGGCAAAAAATCGCCCGCTCCCCGGACTGGGGGCAGGTTCTCCGTCCATTTCGCCCACTACAAGTGGCTGTACCTGCTGCTCCTGCCGGGTGTGGTGTACTTCGCGGTGTTCCGCTATGCGCCCATGTACGGGGTGTCCATCGCATTCAAGGATTACGTTCCGTTCCTTGGCGTGAACGGCAGCCCCTGGGTTGGATTCCGGAATTTCGAGGACTTCTTCGCCAACCCGGACTTCCCCCGGCTGCTGGGCAATACCCTGATCCTGGCCTTCCTGAACCTGGGGGTGGCCTTCCCGTTGACCATCATCATGGCGCTGCTGCTCAACGAAGTGCGGCTGTCCATCCTCAAGCGCACCGTACAGACTTTGGTGTACATACCGCACTTCCTGTCCTGGACCATCGTGGCGTCCCTGAGTTTCCTGCTGTTCGCCCTGGACTTCGGCCCTCTGTTCCTTTTCCTGAACTCCGTCATGGGCACGAACATCGACTTCCTGTCCGATCCGAACTGGTTCCGGCCACTGATCGTGCTGCAGGAAATCTGGAAGAACACCGGCTGGGGAACCATCATCTTCCTCGCCGCGCTGTCCACCGTGGACCAGGACCAGTATGAAGCGGCGATCATCGACGGCGCCGGCCGGTTCCGGCGGGTCTGGCACATCACCCTGCCCGCCATCCGGTCCACCATCATCGTGATGCTGATCCTCGCGATCGGGCAGATGCTCAACACCGGCTTCGAACAGATCTACCTGATGACCAACGCCCTCAACCGTGAAGTGGCGGATGTCTTTGATACGTATGTCTACTTCGTGGGCATCACCCAGGGTGCCTACAGCTACTCCACCGCGGTGGGCCTGTTCAAGTCCCTGGTGGGCATTGTCTTGATCTTCGGCACCAACTGGCTGGCCAAGCGATTCAACCAGAGCGGACTGTTCTAATGAAGATCCACAACACGCGCGGCGGCCGGGTCTTCGACGCCGTCAACTATGCCTTCCTGTCCCTGATCGGCATCATCACGCTGCTGCCGTTCGTCTACGTGATCGCCGGGTCCTTCGCCACTGAAGCGGAAATCACCCGCCGGGCCTTCTTCGTCTGGCCGGAACAGTTCACCCTGGGCTCCTACGAATACATTTTTGCCACACCGGCATTCGTCCGGGCCCTGGTGACCACCATCCTGGTCACCGCGGTGGGCACCCTGGTCCAGCTGGCATTCACGGTGACCATGGCCTACCCGCTGGCCAAGAAGACCCTGCGGGGCAGGAACGTCATCCTGTCCCTGGTGGTTTTCGCCATGGTGTTCTCCGGCGGCATGATCCCCACCTTCCTGCTGGTGAAGGACCTGGGACTGCTCAACTCCTACTGGGCGCTGATCCTGCCCGCGGCCATCAACCCGTTCAGCCTGATCATCATCAAGAACTTCTTCCAGGAACTCCCCGCGGAGCTTGAGGAATCGGCCAAGATGGACGGTGCCACCGAGATCGGGATCCTCTGGCGGATCCTGCTCCCGCTGTCCAAGCCCGTCCTGGCCACGTTCGCCCTGTTCTACGCCGTGGGCATCTGGAACGACTTCATGTCACCCCTGCTCTATCTCAGTGACAACTCCAAATGGACGCTCCAGATGTACCTCCGCCAGGTCACCGCTGCCTCCGACCTGCTGGGCACCGGCAACGTGGACCCCAATTACATCCCGCCGGAACAGGGCATCAAGTTCGCCGTGATCGTGGTGGCCACCCTGCCCATCCTCATCTTCTATCCGTTCCTGCAGAAGCACTTCGCCAAGGGCATGCTCATCGGCTCGGTGAAAGGCTGAGCATGAAAATTCTGCTGGCCGGAGACTCCACCGTGGCCAACTGCCCCACGCAGGAGTTCCCTATGAGCGGCTGGGGCGCACACCTCGCCCCGCTCACCTACCGGTGGGGCGCTGTGCACAACTTCGCCAAGGGCGGGGCAAGTACCGAATCCTTCCGCCATGAGGGGTTGTGGGCGGACCTGACCGCCCAGGCAGGCCCGGCCGATGTGGTGCTGCTTCAATTCGGCCACAACGACCAGAAAAAGCACCATCTCGCTGCCCGCACCGGGTACGCGGCGAACCTGCGCACCATGGTGGCGGAGGTGCGTGCTGCCGGCGCCGCGCCGGTGCTGTGCACCTCCGTGGAGCGGCGGCACTTCCTGGCCGGCAGGCACCCAAGCCACCTCCCGGCGTCGGACGCTCTGCTGGAAGAAAGTCTGGAGGACTATCCGGAGGTGGTCCGCGAACTCGGCCGGGAGTTAGCGGTCCCGGTGGTGGACCTGAACGCCTGGACCCGGAGCATGTACGTCCGGCTGGGGCCGGACAAGTCCCGGGAGCTCTTTTGCCACTTCGCGCCCGGGGAACACGCACATTGGCCTGAGGGCCTGGCCGACGACACGCATTTCTCCCAGCATGGCGCCGCATTGGTTGCCGGTGAGGTGGCCAGGCAGCTTGGCGCCCTGGGGTACGGCGGCTCCAGCGCAGAGCCCGGGACCAGAGAGTTAAGTACGACGGCGGGACGCGGCTAGGTGGGAGCAACAGGCCTGGAGACGGGCGTCCTTTACAGCAACCCGCTGGCAGGACCCGATGACGTGGCCGGATGGGTGGCCGAAGGACCGGTAAAGATGGGAAGCCATCAGGGAGCCCTGGAACTGTCCGGCGCACTGGATGACCAGGAATTCGGCGACCACGCCCACTGGACGTTCTGGTGCCCGGTGGAATTCCCGGACGGCATCCGCATCAGCTGGGACTTCCTGCCACTGGAGGAACCCGGCCTGGCCATGCTGTTCTTCGCAGCTACAGGACACCGCGGACTGGACCTCTTCAGCCCTGGCCTGGCGCCGCGGACGGGCTACTATCCCCAGTACCACTCGGGCGACATTGACGCCCTGCACGTCTCCTATTTCCGGCACAAGTACCCATCGGAGCGTGCCTTCCGGACCTGCAACCTGCGCAAGAGTGCGGGCTTCGAGCTCGTGGCGCAGGGGGCGGACCCGTTGCCGCCCACTGAGGACGCCGCCGGCTTCTACCGGCTGGAAGTAGTGAAGGACGGGGCCCGGGTGGCATTTTCCATCAACGGGCTGCTCCTCTTTGACTGGCAGGATGCCTCGGGGAAGGTGCTGGCCGGTGGCCGGATCGGCTTCCGCCACATGGCGCCGCTCAAGGCTGCCTACCGGAACCTGGTCGTGGAGAAGCTTTAGGGACGGAACCTTCAGGGGAACGCAAAAGCGGGCGGCCTTGAAGGGCCGCCCGCTCTTGTCACTGCCTGGTTGTTGAGGCGCTGGGGAACTACAGTCCCAGGACCCGGTTCAGCAGGTTGGCCAGGCCGCTCAGGCCGTTTCCGCCATCCAGGAGGCCGGTGATGGCGCACAGGAGGTTGCCCACCAGGTTGCCCGCTCCGGTCTGGGCGGTGATATCCAGGACCACCTGCTTCAAGTCGACGTTGAGGCCCAGGAGGTCCAGATGCAGGGGACCGAGAACCAGGTTCAACACGTCGCAGCCGGCCCCGCCGCCGCCGGCCATGGTGGTGGGTGCAGCAGCAGCGGTTGTGGTGACTGTCTGGTCGACGGACTGAGTAGCCCCGGCAAGGTCCGTGAAGGTGCCCTGCAGCAAACCGGTGACCATGAGCTGGCCGTCCTTGGTGCTGAAGTTGGACGGTGTGAAGGTGCCAACGAAGCTGCCTACGCCGTCGATGGTCTGGTTAATGGTTCCCGTTACGTTGGCAACCTTTGATGACTGGGAGGCGGCGGAAGGAGCCGCGGGTGCCGCTGCGGTCGCCGGGCCTGCCATGCCGAAGAGCATGGCGCCTGAGAGGGCAATGGCGGTTACTGAAGCTGAGACCTTGGTGCGCATTTTCGGTAAAGTAAGCATGCTGACTAGTCAAGCCGGCCAGGGTGCAGGCGTGGTTGTGGGGGAGCGGCGTGCGCCCCGGACTGGCCATGCTGGGGCAAGATAGAGGGGTTCAGGAACTGCCCACTGGAGGGAGGCGGGGTCATTGGAACCCATGACGGTCGACGGCGGCAAAGGCACGGTGGAATTGCGTGCCGACGGGGTCATTCACCTCATTTGGGAACCCAGTGTCCGGATAGAAGTCGAAGATGCGCAGGCGGCGATGGCGACAGTCAACCGGATAGCCGGCGACAGCAGCTATCCCATGCTGGTGGACATGGCCACCACCGAGAATGTGAGTATCCAGGCGCGCTCGGTGTTCTCCATCCCCTGTGCGGCCAACCGCATCGCACTGCTGGGCTCAAGCCCGGTGGACCGGATCATCGCGAACTTCTTCCTGGGCGTCCACATTCCGCCCTGCCCTACCCGCTTCTTCACCTCCCGCGCCGAGTCCATGAAGTGGCTGCAGCAGGCAGGGAAATAACCCTGTCGGAAGGGTCAGCCGGCAGGGGGTGTGGCCGTGCTCTGCCGGACTACCAGCTCCGGTGTGAACACCACTGAGCGGTGGGTGGGGTTCTGGGACTCCACTTCCTCGGACAACAGCTCGATGGCCGTCCGGCCCAGCAGTGCGGTGGGCTGGCGGATGGAGGACAAGGGAACCACGGCCGACACCGCAAAATCGATGTCGTCATATCCGATCAGGGCCACGTCCTCGGGGATCCGGAATGTGTGGGTCATGGTGAGCGACTGCATGACGCCCAGGGCCAGGAGGTCGTTGGCGCAAAAAATTCCGTCCGGCAACCCGGCCCGGCCCCGCTCCACCAGCATGTCACCCACGCTGCGGCCCGCCAGGACCGTCTGTCCTTCCGCGTCCAGCACCTCGAGGGCGGCATTGGGCTCTTCCTCCACGGCGCGCCGGGCCCCCTGGAGGCGGTCCGCCACCTGCCGGATGGAGGTGGAGCCACCAACAAACGCGAGCCGGCGGCGCCCGGTGTCCAGCAGGTGCCGGGCAGCCAGGTACCCCCCGGCGTCGTCATCCACCGCCACGGAACTGAACTTGGACTCGTCAGCCAGCCGGTCCACCAGCACCGTGGGCACTCCGCGCTCGCGGAGGAGGTCCAGTCGCTCCGTGATATCGCCCACCGGGGAGATCAGGAGGCCCTGGACGCGCTGCTCCTGGAAAAGGTCGATGTAGTTGGCCTCCCGGCTGGCATTGTGGCCGCTGTCGCCCAGCAGGACGGCGCTGCCCTGCAGTGCCGCGGCGTCCTCGGCGGCGCGGACCACGGAGGTGAAGAAGGGGTTGCCGACGTCCAGGACAATGAGCCCGATGGTGCGGCTGTGGCCCACCCGGAGTTGCCGGGCGGCGTCATTGCGCACAAAGCCCAGTTCATCGATGGCGCGCAGCACACGTTCCTTGGTCCGGTCCGAGACCCGGTCCGGATAGTTCAGGACGTTGGATACGGTTCCCACGGCCACGCTCGCGTGGGTGGCGACGTCCTTGATACTGGCTGTGCGGTTCATCGGTTCTCCGTGCTGACGTGCCGCCGCGGTAGGTTCCGTGCGGGAAATCAAAAGTTTTTGTTAATGCTTGACACCTGTTCAAGTCCAAGAGTACTTTGAATCGTACCAATGAAACGATTCAAAACATTTCGAAATTGAAGGGATTCCCGATGAGGGTGTGTTTCCGTTCCTCCATCCAGCCGGCGCTGATCGACGAATACCGCCGCCGGCATGCAGCGGTGTGGCCGGAAATGCTGCACGCCCTCGAGGGGGCAGGCTGGCACAACTACTCCCTTTTCCTTGCCGCGGACGGGCTCTTGGTGGGCTACGTGGAGTGCGACGACTTCGATGCCGTCCGTGCCCGCATGGCCCTCACGGACGTCAACGCCCGGTGGCAGGCGGAGATGGCAACCCTGTTTGAAAATTCCGGCCAGGCGCCCGACGAAGGGTTCCAGGTCCTGGAAGAAGTCTTCAACCTCGACAGTCAATTGGCAGCACAGTCCTCCGCGGGCTGACTGACATAGCCAGACACGACCGGCACGGCTCCAGCAGCGGGGCAACCACCACAACGCATCAGACTCATCAACAAACACCGGAAAGAACCATCATGAATGAAGTAGCAACGGCGCTGGGCAGGCTCGGGGAGCTTGCCATCGAGGTCCCCTCGTGGGCCTATGGAAATTCAGGCACCCGGTTCAAGGTGTTTGGCACACCCGGGACGCCGCGGACTGTGCAGGAAAAGCTGGCGGACGCCGCCAAGGTCCACGAACTGACCGGACTGGCCCCTACCGTGGCCCTGCATATTCCGTGGGACAAGGTGGACGACTACGCCGCACTGAAGGAGTACGCGGCCGGCCTGGGCGTGGGCCTGGGCACCATCAACTCCAACACCTTCCAGGATGACGAGTACAAGTTTGGCTCACTGACGTCGTCCAACGAGGCCGTGCGCCGCCGCGCCATCGACCACCACCTGGACTGCATCGACATCATGCATGCGACCGGCTCGACGGACTTGAAGATCTGGCTGGCGGACGGCACCAACTACCCGGGCCAGGATGACATGCGCGGCCGCCAGGATCGGTTGGCCGAGTCCCTGCGGGAGATCTACGCCGCCCTGGGCGACGAACAGCGCCTGGTGCTCGAGTACAAGTTCTTCGAGCCGGCTTTCTACCACACCGATGTTCCGGACTGGGGCACTTCCTACGCCCAGACCTTGGCGCTTGGCGAGAAGGCGTTCGTCTGCCTGGACACCGGCCACCACGCCCCGGGCACCAACATCGAGTTCATCGTGATGCAGCTGCTGCGCCTGGGCAAGCTGGGTTCCTTCGATTTCAACTCGCGCTTCTACGCCGACGACGACCTCATTGTGGGTGCGGCCGACCCGTTCCAGCTCTTCCGCATCATGCACGAGGTCATCCGCGGCGGCGGCTTCGGCAAGGACTCCGGCGTGGCCCTCATGCTGGACCAGTGCCACAACCTGGAAGAGAAGATCCCGGGCCAGATCCGCTCCGTCCTGAACGTCCAGGAAATGACCGCCCGGGCTTTGCTGGTGGACACCGCAGCCTTGGCCGAGGCCCAGCGCGCCGGGGATGTCCTGGCAGCCAACGGCATTTTCAACGATGCCTTCTACACCGACGTCCGGCCCATCCTGGCCGAGTGGCGTGAATCCCGCGGCCTGCCCGCGGACCCGCTGGCCGCCTTCAAGGCCAGCGGTTACCAGAAGAAGATCAACGAGGACCGCGTGGGCGGCCAGCAAGCCGGATGGGGCGCCTGATTAGTTATGACCAACAAGACTGTTGAAGACCTGATTTCCCGTTCCAACCGCCTGGGTGCGGACAAGCGGAACACCAACTTCGCCGGCGGCAACACCTCCGCCAAGGGCACCGAAAAGGACCCTGTCACGGGCGAGGACGTCCAGCTGCTCTGGGTCAAGGGTTCCGGCGGGGACCTGGGCACGCTGAAGGCAGAGAACCTGGCGGTGCTGCGCCTGGACCGCCTGAACGCGCTGAAGAACGTCTACCCGGGCGTGGAGCGTGAAGACGAGATGGTGGCCGCGTTCGATTACTGCCTGCACGGCAAGGGCGGAGCGGCTCCCTCGATCGACACGGCCATGCACGGCCTGGTTGACGCCGCGCACGTGGACCACCTGCACCCGGACTCGGGCATTGCCATTGCCACCGCGGTGGACGGCGAGGCGCTGACCACCAAGATTTTCGGCAACAAAGTGGTGTGGGTGCCCTGGCGGCGGCCCGGGTTCCAGCTTGGCCTGGACATCGCCGCGATCAAGGACGCCAACCCGCAGGCCATCGGCACCATCCTGGGCGGACACGGCATCACCGCGTGGGGCGCCAGCAGTGAAGAGGCAGAGCAGAACTCGCTGTGGATCATTGAGCAGGCCGAGAAGTACATCAAGGACAACGGCAAGGCAGAACCCTTCGGAGCCAGGCTGCCCGGCTACGGGGCACTGCCTGAGGCCGAACGGAAAGCCAAGGCCGCAGCCCTGGCACCCGTGATCCGCGGCCTGGCCTCCACGGACAAGCCGCAGCTGGGGCACTTCAGCGATGACGCCGTCGTCCTGGACTTCCTCGAAGCCGCCGAACACCCGCGCCTTGGCGCCCTGGGTACCTCCTGCCCGGACCACTTCCTGCGCACCAAGGTCAAGCCGCTGATCCTGGACCTGCCCGCCGACGCCTCGATCGAGGATTCGATCGCCCGCCTGCACGAGCTGCACGCTGACTACCGCGAGGACTACCAGGCCTACTACGACCGCCATGCGGACCAGGACAGCCCGGCCCTGCGCGGCGCGGACCCGGCCATCGTGCTGGTCCCCGGCGTCGGCATGTTCTCCTTCGGCGCCAACAAGCAGACAGCCCGCGTTGCCGGCGAGTTCTACCTCAACGCCATCAACGTGATGCGCGGCGCCGAGGCCATCTCCAGCTACGCCCCGATCGAGGAATCCGAGAAGTTCCGGATCGAGTACTGGGCGCTGGAGGAAGCCAAGCTGGCCCGGATGCCCAAGCCCAAGTCCCACGCCACCCGCATCGCCCTGGTCACCGGCGCGGCCTCCGGCATCGGCAAGGCCATCGCCACCCGCCTCGCCGCGGAAGGCGCCTGCGTGGTCATCGCGGACCTGAACCTCGAGAACGCGGAAAAGGTCGCCGAGGAGCTGGGCGGCCCGGACGTCGCCATCGGCATCCAGGCCGACGTGACGGACGAGGCCCAGGTGGCAGCGGCTATCGACGCCGCCGTGCTGGCGTTCGGCGGCGTGGACCTGGTGGTCAACAACGCCGGCCTCTCCATCTCCAAGCCGCTGCTGGAAACCACCGAGAAGGACTGGGACCTGCAGCACAACGTCATGGCCAAGGGCTCCTTCCTGGTGGCCAAGGCCGCGGCGAAGGTGATGATCGCGCAGGGCCTGGGCGGGGACATCATCTACATCTCCTCCAAGAACTCCGTGTTCGCCGGCCCCAACAACATCGCCTACTCCGCCACCAAGGCGGACCAGGCCCACCAGGTCCGCCTGCTCGCCGCGGAATTGGGCGAGCACGGCATCCGCGTCAACGGCATCAACCCCGACGGCGTGGTCCGCGGTTCCGGCATCTTCGCCGGCGGCTGGGGCGCCAAGCGCGCCGCCGTGTACGGCGTGGACGAGGAGAAACTGGGCGAGTACTACGCCCAGCGCACCCTGCTCAAGCGCGAAGTCCTGCCCGAGCATGTGGCCAACGCCGCCGCCGTCCTCACCAGCAACGAACTGTCCCACACCACCGGCCTGCACATCCCCGTGGACGCCGGAGTGGCCGCAGCCTTCCTGCGATGAGCACGGTTCCTGCCCGCGGCGTGTTTGCCGCCGTCGACATCGGTGCCTCCTCCGGGCGCGTGATGCTGGGCCGCGTTACTGGCGCAGGGGTATCACTGGAGACAGTGCACCGCTTCCCCAACGGCGTGGTGGAGCTCGACGGCGGCCTCCGCTGGGGCTTCGACGCCCTGTTCGCGGAGGTCCTGGCCGGCCTCCGCGCTGCGGCCACAGTGGCGGCCGTGCAGGGTGAAACGATCGCCAGCATCGGCATTGACACCTGGGCAGTGGATTATGGCCTGGTGGATGCATCGGGGAAGCTGGTGGCACAGCCATACAGCTACCGCGACGATCGCAGCAGGGCGGCTATTGCCCCTGTCCACGAAAAATTGGACCCGGCACGCCAGTACCAGACCACGGGGCTGCAGTTCCTCCAGTTCAACACCGTCTACCAGCTGGCCACCGAACGTCACCTGGACGGGCTGAAGGCGCTGCTGATCCCGGACCTGATGGCGTTCCTGCTGACCGGGGTGCGCCGGACCGAGGCCACCAACGCCTCCACCACAGGACTGTTCGACGCCGTGGCGGGGGAGTGGGCCACCGAGTTCTTCAGGGCGTTGGGGCTGCGGAAGGACCTGTTTCCGCCCCTGATCCAGCCCGGGGAAGCCTACGGACACCTCCTGCCGGAGATCGCCGCAACCCTGGGCCTGTCCCGTGAAACCACAGTGGTGGCGGTGGGCTCGCACGACACTGCCTCCGCCGTCGTGGCCGTTCCCGCCCGGGATGACGCATTCGCCTACATCTCCTCCGGCACCTGGTCGCTGGTGGGGCTCGAACTGCAGCATCCGGTCCTGACGGAAGCAAGCAGGGAAGCCAACTTCACCAATGAACGGGGCGTGGACGGCACTATCCGCTACCTGCGCAACGTGGGAGGACTGTGGCTCCTGAGCGAATGCCAGCGGACCTGGGCCAGTGAGGGTTTCCAACCCGACCTGGCCGCACTGCTCGCCGCCGCGGCGGCATTGCCTGCGGGCGGTCCCCAGGTCAATGCCGACGATCCCTACTTCATCGCCCCGCGTAATATGCCGGAGCGCATCCGGGCGGCGGTACGGCGTACAGGTGACGTCCTGCCCAACGATCCCGCAGCCATCACCCGCTGCATCATGGACAGCCTCGCCGCCGCATACGCCAAAACCATCACCGCAGCAGAACGCCTGGCGGACCGCGAGGTGGACGTGGTGCACGTGGTGGGCGGCGGCTCGCAGAACACCCTGCTCTGCCAGCTCACCGCCAATGCCACCGGGCGCCCCGTCGTTGCCGGTCCCGTCGAAGCCACAGCCCTGGGCAACGTGCTCATCCAGGCCCGCGCCGCCGGGGCTGCCACCGGCGGGCTGCCGGACCTGCGCGGAATCATTGCCGCCGGAACCAGCCTTCGCCGCTACGAACCGCAGGACCTGCCCCTCAACGCCGCCAGGAATTGAACCCATGAAAATCGCACTTTTCGCCACCTGCATCGTGGATGCCATGTATCCACGTGCGGCACAAGCCACCGTGGCGGTCCTGGAACGCCTGGGCCACCAGGTGGTCTTTCCCCAAGGGCAGGCCTGCTGCGGGCAGATGCACGTCAACAGCGGCTACCTGAAGGAAGCCGTCCCCGTGGTGGCCAATCATGTCCGCGCCTTCGGATCCGGGGACTATGACGTCGCCGTGGCACCTTCGGGCTCCTGCGTCGCCTCCGTGAAGCACCAGCACCCCATGGTGGCCCGGCACGCAGGGGACGCCACGCTCGAGGAGCGGGCGGCCGCCGTCGGGAAGAAAACCTACGAACTGTCCGAACTGCTGGTGGATGTCCTGGGCGTCACCAATCCGGCGGAGCAGCTGGGTTCGTATTTCCCGCACACGGTGACCTACCACCCCTCGTGCCACGGGATGCGCCTTCTGAAGCTCGGTGACCGGCAGGCCGGGCTGCTGCGCGGCGTGAAGGGCCTGAAGCTGGTGGACCTGCCGGAAGCCGACCAGTGCTGCGGATTTGGCGGCACCTTCTCGGTAAAGAACGCCGACGTTTCCTCCGCGATGCTGGCTGATAAAACGGCGAACATCCGCAGCACCGGCGCATCCGTGTGCGCCGGCGGCGACTACTCCTGCCTGATGCACATCGGCGGCGGCCTCTCACGGCAGGCCGATGCTGTGGCCACCCTGCATCTGGCCGAAATCCTGGCCAGCACGGAACAGCAGCCGGCTGTGCTGCCGGAGACGGCCGGTACACCGGCGAAAGTAATGGTGAAGTGATGCCTCGCACCCAGCTGGGCATGCCCGGCCTCCACCCCGGCTCAGGCAATCTGTTCGCCGAAGAGAAGTTCCCCTCAGCGGCCCGCCGCGGGCTCGGCAACAGCCAGCTCCGCCGGAACCTCAAGCACGCCACGTCCACCATCCGCGGCAAACGCCTGGCGGTCACCGGGGAACTTCCCGACTGGGAGGAACTGCGGGAGGCGGGCAGTGCCATCAAGACCGCGGTCATGGCCCGGCTGCCCGAACTCCTGGAAGCCTTCGAAGCCAACGTCACCGCCCGTGGAGGTGTGGTGCACTGGGCGCAGGACGCCGCGGAGGCCAACCGGATCATCCATGACCTGGTCAAGGCCGAAGGCGTGGACGAAGTGGTCAAGGTGAAGTCGATGGCCACCCAGGAAATTGGCATGAACGAGTACCTGGAAGAGCGCGGCATCGCGGCCTTCGAGACGGACCTGGCTGAACTGATCGTCCAGCTGGGCCACGATAAGCCCAGCCATATCCTGGTCCCGGCCATCCACAAGAACCGCACCGAGGTTCGGGACATCTTCCTCAAGGAGATGCCCGGCGTGGACCCCGGCCTGACCGATGAACCGCGCCTGCTTGCCATGGCCGCCCGGGCGCACCTGCGTGCGAAGTTCCTGACCGCCAAGGTGGCGATCTCGGGGGCGAACTTCGGCATCGCGGACTCCGGAACGCTCGGCGTTGTGGAGTCCGAGGGCAACGGCCGGATGTGCCTGACGCTGCCCGAAACCCTGATCACGGTCATGGGCATCGAGAAGCTGCTGCCCACCTTCGCCGACCTTGAGGTCTTCCTGCAGCTGCTGCCGCGGTCCTCCACCGGTGAGCGGATGAACCCCTACACCTCGCTGTGGACCGGCATCACCGAAGGCGACGGACCCTCAAAGTTCCACGTCATCCTGCTGGACAACGGACGCACCAACGCCCTGGCCGACGAGATGGGACGCTCTGCCCTGCACTGCATCCGCTGCAGCGCGTGCATCAACGTCTGCCCGGTGTACGAACGGACCGGCGGCCACGCCTACGGCTCCACCTACCCGGGACCGATCGGCGCCATCCTCTCGCCGCTGATGACCGGCATCGAGGCTGAAGAGAACGGTTCGCTCCCGTACGCGTCCTCGCTCTGCGGCGCCTGCTACGACGCCTGCCCCGTGAAAATCAACATCCCGGACATCCTGGTCCACCTGCGCGGCAAGGACGTTGATGCGCACCGCGGCGGCTTCCCGTCGCAGCTGGACATTGGACTCAAGGCAGCCTCCTGGGCGCTGTCCTCGGGCAGCCGGCTGGCCGCCGTCGAAAAGCTCCTGCCCCTGGGCCGTGCCGCAGCCGGACGGGACAAGAAGATCAAGAAACTGCCCGGCATTGCCGCCGGCTGGACGCAAAGCCGGGATATCCCGGCGCCGCCGGCACAGTCTTTCCGCGACTGGTGGGCCAAGGAGCACAAGGAACCATGAGCAGCCGTGAACAGATCCTCGCCGCCGTCCGCACCGCACTGAAGGACGTGCCGGCCGTTCCGGAGATCCCGCGGAACTACCGCCTGGACGGGGAGGCAGGCGCGCAGCAGCGCATCGAGATCCTGGTTGACCGGCTGGAAGACTACAAGGCCGGTGTCACTGTCGTCGATGGAGACGCCGTCGCGGCCGCCATCCGGCGGCTGCTTGCTGGCGCGGCTTCCTATGTTGTCCCGGCCGGCCTTGACCCGGCCTGGCTGGACTGGGAGACGGAACCCGCGCGGATTAAGTACGACGGCGGCGCGCACGGCGTGCGGTCAGTGGCGGAACTCGACGCAACAGACGCCGTCGTGACCTCCAGTGCGGTGACCGTGGCCGAATCCGGAACCATCATCCTCGATGGCAGCCCGGACCAGGGCCGCCGCGCCATTTCCCTGATTCCGGACCATCACGTCTGCGTGGTGCACACCAGGGACATCACTGCCATCCTGCCCGAAGCCCTCCGCCGCCTGGACGGCACCCGTCCGCTGACCATGATCAGCGGACCCAGCGCCACGTCCGACATCGAACTGGAGCGCGTCGAGGGAGTGCACGGGCCCAGGCGCCTGGATGTCATCGTCGTGCGCCAGGGGTGCGTGCGCTAGAAATAGAGGAACTCCCCGCGAGGCCTACGAACAACTGAAAGCCGAAGGACAACGATGCCCCTCTTCGACCTGCCCCTTGACCAGCTGCGCAGCTACACCTCGGCCGTCACTCCGCCCGAGGACCTGGCCGCATTCTGGGATGCCACCCTTGCGGAGGCGCGTGCCTTCCCGCTGGACGCGCACTTTGAGCCGGTGGAGAACTACCTCACCGTGATCGACACCTTTGACGTCACCTTCGCCGGCTTCGGCGGCGCACCTGTTAAAGGCTGGCTGCACCTTCCCGCCCACCGGGACGCCGGCGCGCGGCTTCCGGTGGTGGTGAACTACATCGGCTATTCCGGCGGCCGCGGCCTGGTCAACCAGGACACCCGCTGGGCGCAGGCCGGGTACGCGCATTTCATCATGGACACGCGCGGCCAGGGGTACGGCGGCACGCTGGGGCACACGGCGGACCCCCACCCCTCTGCCGGCGATGTTGCCCATGCCGGCCTGATGACCCGGGGCATCGCCAGCCGGGAGGACTATTACTACCGCCGGGTCTATGTGGATGCCTTCCGCGCGGTGGAGGCCGCCCAGGCCCACCCCGCCGTCGATCCGTCCAAGGTGGTGCTGGCAGGAGTCAGCCAGGGCGGCGGGCTGGTGGTGGCCGCGGCAGGGCTAACCGCAGGAAGGCTCGACGGCGTCATCGCCGCGCTGCCCGACGTCCCCTTCCTGCAGGACTTCCCCCGCGCCATTGACATCACCCCGCGCGGGCCCTACCCGGAAATCGCCCAGTTCCTGGCACGGCACAGGGACAGCTACGAGTCCACGCTTGCCGTCCTCGCCTACTTCGACGGTGTGAACCTGGCGCGCTCCGCCACCGCGCCCGCACTGTACTCAGCGGCGCTGATGGACGACATCTGCCCGGCGTCCACCGTCTTCGCCAGCTTCAACGCCTACGGCTCCGGCATGTCCGCGTCCTCCGCCGGCGGGGCGGAGAAGGAGATCGAGGTGTACCGGTTCAACAACCACGAGGGCGGCCAGGAACACCACTGGATCCGGCAGCTGGTGTTTCTCCGCAAGATTTTGGGGTAGGTTTCTTGCAGGGGAGAGAAAACGGTTTCTCACCCTGAGGCAAGGAGAAATGAAGCGACTCAACAGGGGCCGCGGTGGTGGGGTACGGCGCCGGCGACGCGGCGAACAGCATGATCATCAGTACCGCCAACATGTTCCTGCTGGTTTACTACACGGATGTTGCCGGCATTGGCGCCGCCGCTGCCGGCACGCTCCTGGTGGTGGCGCGGGTGTTCAATGCCTTCACGGACATTGCTGCGGGCCGGATCGTGGACCGTTTCCACAGCCCCCGCTGGGGAAAGTTCCGGCCCTTCCTGGTCTTCGGCTTTGTTCCGCTGGTGCTCGGGATTGCCGTGTTCCATGTGCCCGACGTCGAACCAGCGCTGAAACTCCTGTACGCCTACTGCACGTACGGCCTGGTCTGCCTTGCCTACAGCCTGGTGAACGTTCCCTACAGCTGCCTGGTGGGGGCCATGACCCAGGACCCCCGGGAACGGGCCAGGCTGGCCGGCGCCCGGACCATCGGCGGGCTGTCCACGGGGGCAGTGCTCGGGTTCTTCGTGGCCCCGCTCCTGGGCAGGGGCGGGGATATCCAGCAGATCTTCACCGTGCTGACGCTGGCCTTCGCGGTGATTGGTTCCGCGCTCTACGTATTCACGGGGATCGCATGCCGGGAACAGGTGGCCGGCAGCGTCCCCAGGATCAGTTGGCGCCAGACCGCGGAGGCGCTCAAGGTCAACTCGCCCCTGGTGGTCCTGTGCCTCAGCTCCGTGCTGTTGGTGACGGGCAACTCCGCCACCGTGGCCGCCCAGTTCTACTACCTGCGTGACGTCCTTGGCCGGGTGGATCTCTTTCCGCTACTGGCGGCAACGCAGGTGGTGATCACCTTGGCGCTGGCCGTCGTGATGCCGCGCCCGGTGGCCCGGTGGGGCAAGAAGGCTGTCTTCACCGTGGGCTGCCTGCTGGGCACCGCAGGCGGGATGGTGGTTTTCCTGGCGCCCGCGGGAGTGCCCTGGCCGGCAGTGGCCGGAATGGTCGTGGCGCAGTTGTCCGCCGCAACGGTCAGCATCCTCACCTGGGCCCTGATCGCGGACACGGTGGAATACGGCGAATGGAAGACGGGTGTCAGGGTCCAGGGCATCAACTATGCGCTCCTGGCGGCAACCCGGAAACTGGGCATGGGCTTCGGCGGCGGGCTGGTGGCCTTCGCGTTGGCGTGGGGCGGGTATTCCTCGTCCCTGGCGGAGCAGGCCGCCCCGGCGGTCATGGCCGTCCGGGCCGCCGCAGGACTGCTGCCCGCCGTCCTGGTGCTGGCAGCGGTCGGCATCATGTACTGGTACCGCCTGACTGACCGGAAGCACGCAGAACTGGTGGCCGGACTCCAAAGCCGGCGGTAACGGAATGTGACGGACATTGATTTTGCGCCCGCGGCGGCCCGGGCTTATGGTCTTTTCCATGACTAACCGTTGGTATGCGTATTTTTCGTTGGCTCTGGAGGGGCCCGCGTCTAACTGACACGCATCCAGCATTCCTTCAGAGCCAACAGGGCAGAGATCATTCTCTGCCCTTCGCCGTTTCTCCGGCGGGTTCTGAAATCCGGGCCCGCTTCCCATCTGGAACAGGACCCCGAACATGAGCACCGCAACAGCCGCAGCAACCGCCAGCGACACCACGTCCACCTCGAACCTGCGCGTCAGCGAATTCACTCCGCTGCCCGCTCCGTCCGACCTCCTCGCGGAACTGCCCCTGGACGCCCGGGCGGCCGCCGTCGTTGAACGCGGACGCGACGAAGTGCGCGCCATCATGGACGGCGTGGATGACCGCCTGCTGGTCATCGTTGGCCCTTGCTCCATCCACGACCCCAAAGCGGGCCTGGAATACGCCCGGCGGCTGGTCAGCCAGGCGGAGAAGCACCGGGAAGACCTGCTGATCGTGATGCGGACCTACTTCGAAAAGCCGCGCACCACCGTGGGCTGGAAGGGCCTGATCAACGATCCGCGGCTTGACGGCAGCCACGACATGGTCACGGGCCTCCGGACCGCCCGGCAGTTCCTGCAGCAGGTCACCGCGCTGGGCCTGCCCACCGCCACCGAATTCCTGGAGCCCATCAGCCCCCAGTACATGGCGGACCTGATCTCCTGGGGTGCCATCGGCGCCCGCACCACGGAAAGCCAGATCCATCGCCAGCTCGCGTCCGGGCTCTCCATGCCCATCGGCTTCAAGAACGGGACCGACGGCGGCCTTCAGGTGGCCATCGACGCCTGCGGCGCCGCGGCGGCTGCCCAAGCCTTCCTGGGGATCGACGGCGACGGCCGGGCGGCGCTGGTGGCAACGGCCGGAAACCCGGACACCCATGTGATCCTGCGCGGCGGCCGCAAGGGGCCCAACTACTCAGCGGCCGACGTCGAACGTGCCTCTACTGAACTGGCAGGCAAGGGACTGAACCCCCGCCTGATCGTGGATGCGAGCCATGCCAACAGCGGCAAGAGCCACCACCGGCAGGCCGAGGTTGCCCTGGAAATCGGAGCCCAGCTGGAGGAAGGCGGTGCTGCGGCGCGGGCCGTGGCCGGGGTGATGCTGGAAAGCTTCCTGGTGGGCGGCGCGCAGAACCTGGATGTTGCGGATCATGCGGCCGGGCGGTCGGAGCTGGTCTACGGGCAAAGCGTCACGGATGCCTGCATGGACTGGGACGTTTCCGCGTCCGTCCTTGGGCAGCTGGCGGCATCGGCACGGAGGCGGCGGCAGTCAAATTAGGGGGTGAAATAGGGGAAGCACTACTTTCACATCTGCCACAGGAACATCTAGAGTATCTTTTTAGGTGGTTGGTGGATGGCTCAGCATCGGAACACCGCATTGGCACGTACCTGGGGTCACTGTTGTCCATCCGTCAGCAAAGGAAAATAGGGAAATGTCGGCAGAACAGAACTTCTCCAACGCGAAGTTCCTGACCGTGGCTGAAGTAGCCGAGGTCATGCGAGTCTCCAAAATGACTGTTTACCGCCTGGTCCACTCCGGCGAAATGCCGGCAGTGCGCTTCGGCCGCTCCTATCGGGTCCCCGAAAACGCCGTTGAACAGTACCTCAAGGGTGCTGTGGTGGACGGCCACACCGAGACCGCCTGAGGCGGCCTGTCCTGAGCCGCTCCCGATAAGCGGTACCCTGTTAAGGAACGTTTTACGTCATTGTAAGAATCTGTCAGTTGTTCAGTTCGTAGCTCTGTCCACGGACATTCTCCATCAGACAGGTACTGCATCTAGTTTGTAAGGAACTTTCGTGGGTTCAGTTATTAAGAAGCGTCGCAAGCGTATGGCCAAGAAGAAGCACCGCAAGCTGCTTCGCAAGACCCGTCACCAGCGCCGTAACAAGAAGTAGACATACTTCGAACAGCGTGGAAATGCCCGTCGCCTTTCATGGCGGCGGGCATTTCTGTGTCCCCCGCCCAACTAGGTAGCAGCAGATGTCGTTATGGGGGCTCATAACGACATCTGCTGCTACCTAGATGCGGGGGCCGCGGATGCGGGCGAAGCCCTTCCAAAGGCCGTAAACGGCTCCGCCGAAGGTGGCCGCCTTGAGCCCAAAGGTGGCGGCGCGCCGGCCGGCGCGGAAATCGTAAACCGGCCAGTTGTGGTCACGCGCGTGGCGGCGCAGCTTGGCGTCCGGGTTGATGGCCACCGGGTGGCCCACCAGCGAAAGCAGCGGAACGTCGTTGTAGGAATCGCTGTAGGCCCAGCAGCGCTTCAGGTCCAGGCCTTCCTCGTCCGCGATGGCCTGGACGGCCACGGCCTTGGCCGAGCCGTGCAGGATGTCTCCCACTAACCTGCCCGTGTACATGCCGTCGGAAACCTCGCCCACGGTTCCCAGGGCTCCGGTCAGTCCCAGCCGGGTGGAGATCACGGTGGCCACTTCGATGGGGGTGGCCGTCACCAGCCAGACGCGGCGGCCTACCCTCAGGTGCTGCTCGGCCAGGGCCTTGGCGCCCGGCCAGATCCGCGACGCAATCATTTCGTCGTAGACTTCTTCGCCCAGCGCCTTGATGTCGTCCACGCTGATGCCCACTGCCAGGGTCAGGGCGGAGTCGCGGACGGCGTGGACGTCATCCATGTTCTCTCCGCGGGCCACAAACTTGAACTGTTGCCAGGCCATACCAGCCGCCTGCCTCAGGGTGAAGGCTCCGCGCTGGTGCATCTTCCGCGCCACATGGAAGAGGCTGGCGCCACGCATCAAGGTATTGTCCACATCGAAAAACGCCGCCTCGCCCGGCTGCGGCGCAGCAACCGGCCGCGTGACTACGGCGACGTATTTCTCCTCGGGCATGGACTCGAGTCTAGTCAATCCAGTGGCCAGCCGCCGTCGGCGTCACCGGCACGCCACGAACGGCGATACCGTTAAGCCATGGCTACACCCCGCGTCGTCCTGGTCACCAAAGCTGACTGCCACCTTTGCGAGGAGGCGCGCGACGCCGTCGCCCGGGTCACTGCCACATTGGGCCTGACGTGGAGCGAAGAGCAGGTGGACAACCAGCCCGACCTGCGTGAGCGTTATGCCGAGGAAATCCCCGTAGTGCTGGTGGACGGCGTGCAGCGCGACTTCTGGAAGATCGACGAGGCCCGCTTGGAACGCGTGCTGCAGCGCGCCATGGCCCAGTAGGGGAGTGGCGGCAGTGACATCAGATGCCCGGACGCCGCGGTTTTTCGATGGCCCGGGTTTTGAAGCCATGAGCGGCAGGGACCTAGAGTGGACTCACAACGCGACGCAAGGGAGGTGCGGGTGACATCCCTGGGTTCAACGCCCCAGCCTGTCCCGGACCTTCCGGATGCCACGGGCCCAATCGCCAAGCAGATACCTCCTGCCGCCGTGGCCCGGCTGACCATTTACCTCCGCGCCCTGAACACCTTGCTGTCCGAGGGCGTGGAGCGCGTTTCCTCCGACTCCCTGGCGGAAGCCTCAGGCGTCAGTTCCTCAACACTGCGCAAGGACTTGTCGCATGTGGGGTCCTACGGGACCAGGGGTGTTGGCTATGAGGTGCAGTACCTCAGCCGCCACATTGCCGCTGCCCTGGGACTGACCCACGACTGGAAAGTGGCCATAGTGGGCGCCGGCAACCTGGGCAAGGCGCTGGCGCGCTACGGCGGCTTTGAATCGCGGGGGTTCGACGTGGTGGCCATCTTCGACGCCGACCAGATGGTGGTGGGCAACGAGGTGGGATGGCTGCGCGTCAGCGACGTGGCAGACCTTGAAACCGTCCTGCACCGTACGGGGGCCAACATGGTGGTGCTGGCCCTTCCTGCCGCGGTGGCCCAGGGGGTGTGCGACCGCGTGGTGGCGGCAGGCGTGCACAGCGTGCTGAGCTTCGCACCCGTGATGCTGCAGGTTCCCGAAGGCGTGAACCTCCGCAAGGTGGACATGGCCACCGAACTCCAGATCCTGGCCTACCACGCACAACGGGCCCAGACGCCTGGGCAGACGGCCTAGCAGTTTAAAGCAGGCGGCCCGGGATGCGATGCATCCCGGGCCGCCTGACTGTCAGCGCGGGTACCGCTACCGTCCGTACGGATTGCCGAAGCCGCCCGAGTACGGGTTGGCGAACGGCTGCTGCTTCCGGAAGTACGGGGCGGCCCCGGGAAGGTAGAGCAGCACGATGGCCGCGATTCCCAGGAGCGTTCCGATCGTGCCCAGGCTGGGGGGACCGAAGAGGCCCAGTACTGACAGCGCAGCGAACACGGTGCCCAGGATGCGCGCCCAGTTCTTGCCCTTCCGGACAAAGAAGGCCACCAGCAGGTAGAGGGCCACGCCGATGATGGCGAACACCACCAGGGTTCCGGCAATGACTCCCTGGATGTCGTCATAGGTGACTCCGGTGGCGCCGCCGGCCTCCATCTGCTGCTCAAAGGCCTGCCGGTAGGCGGGGTCGTCCAGCTGGCTGAGGCCGGTGAGCATTGCGACGACGAAAATGACGGCTGACGCGATGAGCAGCCAGAAGGAGATGTTCACCAGCTGCGGGATTCCGTTGGCGCCGGCGGGTTGCGGCTGCTCCGAAGGGTACTGGCCGTAGGGGGACTGGCCATACGGCGACTGCCCATATTGGGGCGCATTCTGGCCATAGGGGGAGCCGTACTGGGGCGGGTTCTGCCCATACTGGGGCCCATTCTGGCCGTACTGGGGCGCTGCCGGCGGCTGGGAGCCGTACTGGGGCGCGTTCTGCCCGTACTGCGGGGCGTTCTGGCCATACTGGGGTGCGTTCTGGCCGTAGCGGGGCTGCTGGTCTCCGGATTGGTTGCCGGACTGGTCATGCCCGGGCTGGCCGTTGCCGGAATGGGGGTCCTGGGGCGCGGGTGGCGGGACGGGAGGAGTACTCATGGCGTTCCTTCTGCAGGTTGGGATCCGGGTAGGCTGCCGGGAATCGGTCCTCTGCCTTCCCCCCAGCATGGCTTAAGTCCACCGTACCCCCGGCAGGCCGCGTTGTGGGTGATTCCACCGCTATTGGCGCAGGTGGTTGCCGTTAAACAGTTGCCGTTAAACAGTTGCCGTTAAACAAGGGGACCCCGGCGCCAGGCGGGTAGGCCTGGTGCCGGGGTGTGCCCCTGAGGGGGTGAAATTATGCTGCGGGAGCGATGAAGGCGAGTTCCAGGTTGATGGCAACCTTGTCGCTGACCAGCACGCCGCCGGCTTCCAGGACCGCGTTCCAGGTGAGGCCAAAGTCCTTGCGGCTGATGGTGGTCTCGGCGGAGACGCCGGCGCGGGTGTTGCCGAACGGATCAACGGCAACGCCGTTGAATTCGGTTTCCAGGGTCACCGGGCGGGTGACACCCTTGATGGTGAGGTCGCCGGTGAGTTCGTAGCTGTTGCCCTTGGCCACCAGGCCGTTGGACACGAAGGAGATCTCGGGGAACTTCTCCACGTCGAAGAAGTCCTCGCCCTTGACGTGGCCGTCGCGGTTGACGTCGCCGGAATCGAAGCTGGCGGTCTGGATGGTGGCGTTGATGGTGGAGTCGGCAACATCCTGGGCCAGGTCCAGGGTGGCGGCGGCTTCCTTGAACTGGCCGCGGACCTTGCTGATGCCGGCGTGGCGGACCGTGAAGCCGATCTCGCTGTGGGAGTTGTCCAGGGTCCAGGTACCGGTGGTGACGTCTGCGGGAAGTGCCATGATGTTGCTCCTTGTATAGGTATGCGGGCTGGTTGCGCGGTTGAACCTTCATCTGTTGAAGCCTCAACTAACCTGCTGCATCCAGTATAAACATGCGTTTGCATGTTTTGTTCCCGGCTCCGGAACATTTCTTCAAAAACTTCAGTTCTACTGTTTGTAGAAAGCATGTGCGGAAGATTTCGGATCGCACGCCATCTTTGAGAAACTGGTAAACATGCCCCAAGCCACTGTCCATCTGCTCCGCCACGGCGAGGTCCATAATCCCGACGGCGTTCTCTATGGGCGGCTTCCCGAATTCCATCTCTCCGAACTGGGGCAGGAGATGGCCCGGACGCTCGCAGAACACTTCCGGCAGCGCGCCGAACTCGGGGCCCGCATCACGTACCTCGCCGCCTCCCCGCTGGACCGTGCGCAGGAAACGGCGCGGCCGACGTCGGAAGCCCTGCGCCTGCAGATCCACACCGATGAGCGGATCATCGAAGCCGAAAACTACTTCGAGGGCATGAAGGTCACCAAGGCGGAGCTCCGGCGGCCCCGCCACTGGCCGCGGCTGGTCAACCCGCTGCGCCCGTCGTGGGGTGAACCGTACAAGCGGCAGGCCGCGAGGGTGGCCGCCGCTGCACAGGACGCCCGGCTGCGGGCCATCGAACTGGCTGCAGGCGACTTCGGCGCCCGGGGGCCCGAGGCCATCCTGGTCAGCCACCAGCTGCCCATCTGGACGGCCCGGCTGAGCGCCGAAGGCCGGCCCCTGTGGCACGATCCGCGCAAGCGCGAGTGCACCCTGACATCCGTTACGTCCCTGGTGTTCGACGACGACGGCTCGCTTTTGCGGGTCGAGTACAGCGAACCCGCGGCATCCCTTCTTCCCGGTGCCGCCAGCACCCCTGGAGCCTGACCGTGAGCAGCAACAACCTTCCCTCGCGCCGGAGCATGCTCGCTGCCGGCGGCATGGCCCTCACCGCACTGACCCTGGGCCTGTCCGGCTGTGCCCAGGAGGATGCGCTGGCCAAGCAGGCCAAGGCGGGGGACAACAAGAACTACGTGGCGGGTGACGGCTCCGTAACCGAGTTCGCGGCCGGGGACCGCAAGGAAGCCGTGCAGATCCAGGGTGCGCTTTTCAACGGCACCGCAGTAACCCCCGCCGACTTCCAGGGCAAGGTCAGCGTCCTGAACTTCTGGTTCGCCGCCTGCGCCCCCTGCCGGGTGGAGGCACCGCTGCTCGAAGAACTGCACCAGGAGTTCAAGGACCAGGGTGTCCAGTTCTTCGGCGTCAACCTCCGGGACGAAAAGCCCACGGCGGAGGCGTTCGAGAAGACCTTTAACCTGACCTACCCGAGCTTTGACGACAAGGACGGCAGCGTCCTGCTGTCCGTGTCCGGCCTGGTGCCGCCCGGCGCCGTGCCCACCACCCTGGTCCTGGACAAGCAGGGACGGGTGGCCTCACGCGTCCTCGGCGAGATTGAAAAGGGCACCCTGAAAGCCCTCATCAGCGCCGCCGTGGCCGAGTAGGGCGGGACCGTGAACAGCCCCTTTGCTGAAGCCATCCTCAGCGGCTCCATCCTGCTGGCCATTCCGGTGGCACTGCTCGCCGGACTGGTTTCCTTCCTTTCCCCCTGCGTCCTTCCACTGGTTCCCGGCTACCTCGGTTACGTCACGGGCCTGAGCGGCGTGGACCTGCAAAAGCAAAAACGTGGCCGCATGCTGGCAGGGATCGGGCTGTTCGTCCTGGGCTTCTCGGTGATCTTCGTCCTGCTGGGCGGCGCCTTCGGCCAGTTGGGCACCCTGATCACCGGCAGCCAGAACGCGTGGATCACCCAGCTCCTGGGCGTCCTGGTGATCATCATGGGCATCGTCTTCATGGGCGGCTTCAGCTGGCTCCAGCGGGACGCGAAGATCCATGCCAAACCACCGGCCGGGCTCTGGGGGGCGCCGTTGCTGGGCCTGACCTTCGGGCTGGGCTGGGCGCCGTGCATCGGCCCCACCTATTCAGCCGTCCAGCTGCTGAGCCTTTCCGGCGGATCCTCCGCGGCCAAGGGCGCCTTCCTGGCGTTCGTCTACAGCCTGGGGCTGGGCATTCCGTTCCTGTTGATCGCGCTGGCCCTTCGCCGGGGGATGGGCGTCATGGCGTTCTTCCGCAAGCACCGGCTGGCCATCCAGCGGACCGGCGGCGGAATCCTGGTGGTGCTCGGGCTGCTGATGGCCACCGGCGTCTGGGGGACCTGGGTGACAGGGCTGCAGTACTGGTTCCAAACCGACGTGAAGTTGCCGATCTGATGAGCGAGCGTGTGAACGTAAAGAAGAAGCAATCCGCCCCCGTTGCGGAGGCTAAAGCCCAGGCCGCCCTTCCGGCCCTGGGGCCCAGGGGCATGCTGCGGTGGGCCTGGACCCAGCTGACCAGCATGCGCACGGCGCTGTTCCTGCTGCTGCTCCTCGCCGTCGCCGCCGTCCCCGGCTCCCTGTTCCCGCAGCGGCCGGCCAACCCGGCGGTGGTGACCCAGTACATCAAGGACCACCCGGACTACGGCAAGCTGCTGGACTCCCTGCAGCTCTATGATGTCTACTCGTCGGCCTGGTTCTCAGCGATCTACCTTCTGTTGTTCATCTCGCTGATCGGCTGCGTGGTGCCGCGCGCCATCGCCCACTACAAGGCCATGCGCTCCCAGCCGCCGCGCACGCCGCAGCGCCTCTCCCGGCTGCCGGAATACGGCACCCTGGTGATCCCCGCCGGAGCCGGGATCCCGGCGTCGGACGCCATCAACGGTGCGGCAGGGCTGCTGCGGAGGCGCGGCTACCGGGTGGAGGTCAGGGACGCCGACGGCGACCGGCCATCCCTTGGCGCCGAGCGCGGCTTCATGAAGGAAGTGGGCAACCTCGTCTTCCATACCTCGCTGATCGGCGTGCTGGTGGCCGTGGCCGCGGGCGGCCTGTTCGGGTACAGCGGCCAGCGCATCCTGGTGGAAGGCGACACGTTCGTGAACACCCTGGTGGGCTACGACCAGTTCAACCCGGGCACCAACTTCCAGTCCAGCCAGCTACAGCCGTACTCGCTCCAGCTGGACAAGTTCAACATCACGTTCGACCGCGAATCCAGGGGCAAGTTCGGCCAGCCCATCGACTTCGCCGCCACCGTCACCACCAAGGAAAACCCGGACGCCCCGCCCAAGCAGGAAATCCTGAAGGTCAACGATCCCGTGACCCTGGGCGGGACCAGCATCTACCTCACCGGCAACGGCTACGCACCGGTGGTGACCATCCGGGACGGAGCCGGCAACGTGGCCATGCAGGGCCCGGTGGTGGCCAAACTGCAGGGCGATAACTACTACTCCTCCGTGGTCATCAAGGTGCCGGATGCCCAGCCGGACCAGCTGGGCTTCGTGGGCTTCTTCCTCCCCACCGCGTTCGTCACGGACAAGAACGTCTCTTTCAGCGCCGACCCGGAACTGTTCAACCCCCAGCTGACCCTGAACTCCTACTACGGGGACCTGGGCCTGAACAGCGGCTCCCCGCAGAACGTCTTCGAACTGGACGTCAAGAACCTGACCCCGCTCAACGCCAGGAACCTGGCAGCCGGCGGCATCACGCTTGCGCCGGGCTCCACCTACACGCTGCCGGACGGCAAGGGCACCATCAGCTTCGACGGCGTGAAGCGGTACATCGGCGTGGACATCCACCACAACCCCGGACAGGCGTACGCCCTGGTCTTCGCTTTGCTGGCCGTGGCCGGCCTGATCCTCTCGCTGTACGTCAACCGCCGTCGCGTCTGGGTAAGGACGGGCACCGCCGAGGACGGCCGGACCATGGTGGAATACGGACTCCTGGCCCGCGGCGAGGACCACCGCCTGGCCGGAGAGGCAGCAGCCCTCCGGAAACTGTTCTCCACCGAGTGGCAGCTGCCGGAAGACACAGACCCTGAAGGCACTGCGTCCCAGGACCTTGCCTCTGAAGTCCTTTCCTCTCAAGACGATGTCCAGTCCCAGCGAACTCCCAGCCGGGCAAGCGATAATGTCGCAGGCTCCGCCGACAATGCCGCAGGCCCCGTCACCACCCCAGCAGGCCCCACCGGGCCCGAAAAGGACCAGTAATGCCATTCGGAATCAACGAAACCATGGGCCAGTACAGCGAACTCTTCATGCTGCTGGCGGCGGGTACCTACACCGTGGCCTTCATCGCCTTCGCCTGGGACCTGGCCAAGAGCAGCAAGGCGCTGCGCGCCGTGGACCTCAAGGCCGCCCAGGCAAGTGCTGCCGCCAAGGTCCCGGTAGCTGCCGGTGTTGCTGCCGGGGCGGGGGAACGCGAAGGATCCAGTGTCGAGTCCCGCCTGGACGGGCCGGCAGGCCGGGCCGAGCGTCCGTCGTCGTCCGCTGCCAAGGCTGGCCGGGCAGGAACCGGCGGCGTTGTAACGGCCGACGGCGACATGAAGTACGCCGCGGAGCGCCGGGTTCCGGCGCGGGTCGCCGTAGCCGTGACCGCCCTTGCGGCCGTCATCCACGGCGCCGGTGTGGTTACCAGGGCACTGGGCGCAGGCCGCGTGCCGTGGGGCAACATGTATGAATTCCTCACCACCGGCGCGTTCCTGGTGGCGGCCGTGTTCCTGCTCTCGCTGATCCGCCGCGACCTCCGCTTCCTGGGCACCTTCGTGGTGGGCCTGGTGGTCATCATGCTGGTGGCTGCCTCGGTGGCGTTCTGGACCCCGGTGGGCCACCTGGTTCCCGCCCTCCAGAGCTACTGGCTGGTCATCCACGTTTCCATCGCTGTGCTGTCCTCGGCGCTGTTCACGCTGACCTTTGCCATGTCCGCACTGCAGCTGGTGCAGTCCCACCGGCAGAAGGCGGTGGCGGCAGGCGGCGCCGACAAGCTCGGCTTCATGCGCCTGGTGCCGTCCGCGCTGAGCCTGGAAAACCTTTCCTACCGCATCAACGCCATCGCCTTCATCGGCTGGACCTTCACCCTGATGTTCGGTGCCATCTGGGCCGAGAAAGCCTGGGGCCGGTTCTGGGGCTGGGACACCAAGGAAGTGTGGACCTTCGTGATCTGGGTGGTCTACGCCGGTTACCTGCACGCACGTGCCACCCGCGGCTGGACCGGAACACGCGCAGCGTGGCTGTCGATCGTGGGCTACCTCTGCGTGATCTTCAACTTCACCATCGTGAACCAGTTCTTCAACGGGCTCCACTCCTACTCAGGCCTCTAGGGAGGATCATCAGGCCCTTGGAACAGGGCCTTCCGGCCCTAAAAACCGGGGTTTTTTGAACCCGAAACGGGTGACGGCACTCAGTTACGGCTACTGCCCGGTAAATAACCATTCGATGTACCAACAGGGGTGTTCCCCGGTCCTTCGGTAATGCTACGTTTGTGACGTTCCCTGTGATGAAGCTTGCAGGTGAAACACCAGCTTTCCGAGGTACCCATGAGCTACGCTCTCGCCGTTGACGTCGGGACCAGTTTCACGGCAGCTGCCGTTGTTCGATTTCACCACGGTCCCTCCGCCGTGCCCGAGTGCCTGCCCCTCGGTGCGCGTGGAGCCTCCGTGCCGTCCGTGGTGTACTACCCCGAGGAAGGCGCGGTCCTGGTTGGCGAGGCCGCGGAACGCCGCGGACTGGACTCGCCCGAACGCGTAGTGCGGGAATTCAAGCGCCGGATTGGCGACGACGTCCCGTTCGTCCTGGGCACCCTGGCGCTGCAGCCGGAGGACGTCTTCGCCACCATGGCCCGTTGGGTGGCGGACCGGGCCGCCGAACGCGAGGGGGGTCCGGCGTCGGCCGTTTTCCTGACCCACCCCGCAGCCTGGGGCAGCCACCGCCTCTCAGTGATCCGTGATGCCCTCGCCGCACATGGCCTGGAGAACGTGACCCTCCTTCCCGAACCCGAGGCCGCAGCCCTGCACTACGCATCCCAGGTGCGGGTGGAGGAAGGCAGCACCATTGCCGTGTACGACCTCGGCGGCGGCACCTTCGACACGGCCGTGCTGAGGAAGTGCGGCAGCAGCCGCTTTGAGCTCCTGGGGCGCCCGGAGGGCATCGAAGACCTGGGCGGCGCCGACTTTGACGCCGCCGTCTTCCGTTACGTGGCGGCGCATACAGGGAACGCGCTGGAAGGCCTGGACACCAGCGATCCGGCGGTGCTGGGGGCCCTGACGCGGCTGCGGCGGGAATGCGTGGAGGCCAAGGAAGCACTCTCTGCGGACAGTGAAGCCAGCATTCCGGTGCTGCTTCCCGGCGTCCAGCAGCAGGTCCGCATGGTCCGTTCAGAGTTCGAGGCACTGATCGAAGAGCCCGTGCGGGAAACGGTGGAAGCCCTGGAGCATTCGCTGGCCCAACTCCACCTGGAGCCGGCAGACCTGTCCACGGTGCTGTTGATCGGCGGCTCCTCCCGGATTCCCCTCGTGGCCCAGGTGGTGTCCGAGGAGCTGGACCGGCCCATCGCCGTGGACGCCGACCCCAAGTCCTCCATCTGCCTGGGAGCCGCCGTAGCGGCCGTCCTTGCCCACGCCGCAGCTGAAGCAGTCGGATCCCAAGCGGCAGTCACCGAAGCGGACGCCGCAGAGGTTCCATCCGCCGTCGTACTCTCTGACATGCCACCCGCGCCAACCGGCCCGGCAATGCCCAGCTGGTCACGCAAATATACGACGGCGGCAGGTGCGCCTGCAGGGCCAGGCACCGTCCGCGGTGCACGGCACGGTGCCGGGGGCGCGCACGCTCCAAAACCCACCGTCCGAGTGACCGCTGTTGCCGCGGCCGCCGCTCTCCTGACGGTCCTCACGGCTACTGCCGCCCAAAGCCCGGACGGCTTCGGCAGCCTGACGGCCATGTTCGTGCCGCAGGCCGGTGCCAGCACTACGGGCGGGTCAGTTGGCGAAGATGCAGCCGGTGCCGCCGAGGCCGGTGCCGGGGAAGCAACAACGGCAGCGGGGGTCCCCGGCCCCTTTGCAGGCGTCGAGGCCAGCGCCAGGAAACCCCTTGCCGCAGAGCCTGGACTGGAAGCAGCTGCCGCACCCCCCGCCGGGCAGGCAGCCGGCGGTGAAGGGCCGGGGCCGGGAAGCAGCGCCATTGCGGACGGACCTGTCGTGGCAGGCGGAGTTGCCGCCCCCGATCCACTCGCCGGTTCCGGTGGGACGCCGGACGGGTCAGAGACTGTTCCCGGGGCCGTTACCGTGGATCCCGCCTCCCCTTCGGACACCTCTTCCGGGACCCCTTCGGACACCTCCTCCGGGACTCCGTCAGGCACCGCTTCAGGCACTCCTTCCGGGACCCCTTCGAATACCCAGGAGCCCGGCGGTTCAGGCGAACCCACGCAGAGTTCAGGCACCGAGACTCCAACCGGTCCCGGGACGGGTGAGCCCTCCACTTCTCCGGCGACCGATCCGCCCACAGGGGAAACCACCCCGCCCACCTCGCCGGACAGCACCAGTCCGGCATCTGACCCGAATCCCTCGACGACCCTAACGGAGGTGGCCGTGGAAGCTACGTCATTGCCGCAAGAGACACCGCTTGAGCCCGCGTCCCCTTCTGTTGAAGCAGCCGTGGAAACGGCCCCGACCACCTCTCCGGGGGCCTGATATGGATGGGCACATCCACGGAGCGGAGCTTCAGGACATGCAGCATCAGGACGTGCAGTATCAGGACGTGCAGTTTCAGCGGGAGGAACACCTGGAGGCTGCGTTCGCAGGACCGGAGGACCAGGGGCACCCGTTGCACGCCGCCGAGCTGATGGCCAGGCAGCTGAAGGGCACCAACGCCGTGGTGCGGGAGCTGCTGCTGGCGCTGTCGGTGGGTTTCGCCCTGCCGGGGCCGCTTCCCGCGGACCTGCAGCAGAAGCTCGGCAACGGCGGGGTGGAGGACCTTGATGCCCTGGTGGACCGGGCAGAGGCCGCCGGGCTGCTGAGGCCGGACGGCACTGTGGTGGGGACGGCGCAGCACGCACTGCTGGCCGCCACACCCATTGCCAAGGTGCACGCGCTCCAGCGTGAGCTTGTGGGTGTGTTCACCTCGACGGGACAGCGGCTGGGAAGCCTTGCCCGCGAGCTGGCCCGGGGAGGACTGTCTGACGCCCGGGTGGCTGTTGAGCTCGAGCTGGCCGCGGACAGTGCATTGGAGCATAATCCTAGGCTCGCGTCGCAGCTATACGAGGAGGCCCTCCTGGCCGGCGCCGATCCGGTGGCGACGGCAGCACGGCGCGCACAGGCGGCAGCCGGCGATGGTGAACTGGATGCCGCTGCCCGCACCATCGACACGCTCCTGGTCAGCACCGAACCGCAGGATGCCCGGCGGGGTGCGGACGTGGCCGCCTCCGTGTGGGCGCAACGGGGGATGCTTGCACGCGGAGCCGATGTCTACAGCTGGTTGGGGCCGGAACGGGTGGGCGTATCGGCGCCCCTTGCCGCCGTCGTCCTGATAGGAGTCGGAGACCGGGACGGTGCGGAGGCGTTCTTCCAGCCCGGGGCGCCGGCAGCGTCGCCCACCCTCCTTGCCGCCACCCTGGTCCAGACCGGCCAGGGAGTCTTTGCATCCCTGGGAGAGAAGCCGCAACAGGGCATCTCCGTGCTGATCCACGCCTCGGACATGCTGAACTCGGCAGGAACATCACTTCCGCTTCCGGAGACGCCAGCCGCCCTGGCAGCCCTGCTGGCCTTGCACACCGGTGAGCCGCACCTGGCGGAAACCGTCTGCAGGGCTGCTGTTGCTGCCGGGCAGGGCGGCAATGCCGCGCAACCAAGGCTCCTGCTGCTGCAGGCCTGGGCGTGCATGATGCAGGACAAACTCGAGGATGCCCGGCTGGCCGCCACGGAAGCCGCCAAGGTCAACCACTGGCCGCTGGTCCCGCGGGACGAGTTCATGTGCGCGGCACTCGAGGTGGGTCTCGCCCGGCGGAACGGCGACGTTCCGGAACTCCTCAGGGCATGGGAACGGGCCCGCGAGGCCATGCTCCATACTTCGGTGGACCTCTACAACCTGCTGCCGTGGGGAGAACTGCTGATCGCTGCTGCCCGCCTGCGGGAGACGCGGCGCGTGGCGCACTACCTGGAAGAGGCATGGAGGCTGCTGGGCCGCCTGGGCGAACCCGCCCTGTGGGCCGTTCCCCTGCATTGGGCGGGCGTCCAGGCCGCGCTGCTGAATGAAAGCCCCGCCGATCTTGCCCCGCACGCAACGGCACTGGCGCGGGCCTCCGCCCACAGCCAGCTTGCCGCAGTCCTGGCCACTGCGGGAAAAGCCTGGGTATCGGTGCTCGCCGGCCGCTTCCGCACCTCTGATGTGGAGGGCGCGGCCAGGCTGCTCGGCGCTGTTGGAATGCCCTGGGAGGGCGCAAGGCTGGCAGGTCACGCCGCCGCACGTGCCGACGAGCGGCGGGACATGATGCGCCTGCTCTCCTGCGCACGGGACCTTCACCCGCAGGGCAGCCCGACCGGCGGCATGTCCGGGGCCGCGATTCAAACAGGAACCGCTGCCGAGAACGGCGGCAGGGCGCACCAGCCGGACGGCTCTGGTCTGAGTGAACGCGAAAAGGAAGTGGCCAGGCTGGTGCTTGAGGGCAAAACCTACCGTGAGATCGGCGAAGCCATCTACATTTCGCCCAGGACGGCAGAACACCACATTGCCCGGATCCGCCGCCGCCTTGGCGCTGAAAACCGGTCCGACCTGCTGGCCCGTTTAAGGGTGGCCCTCGGCGTTGAGAACTCCCAGCACCTGAACCCGCAACAGGAGTAGTCCCTAATGCCCCTAGCAGCGGAGGCGGGAGCGCCCCGGGGCGGATCCAACCGGTAGGGGGAATGCGCCCGATGCCCTGTCTCCGGCAGCGAACCTAGGTTTGAAGCAGCCCGACACGTTCCGCCGGATGATCCGAAACTTAACGAAGATGTGAGGACCACGCATATGCCAACACTCGCAAATGACCTTGTTCAATTCCTGATGCACCTCTTCGGCAACCGCAAGGCCATCCAGGCCTTCCTGGATGACCCGGAGAGGGCGTTGTCCGAACACGGCCTGGGGAACGTGTGCCTGGCTGACGTTGACGCTGCAATGCCCGTGGTCCTGGACTATGCACCCATCACCGTCAACGCGCCGTCGTTCGAGCGCGAATACAACACCGGCGCCGGCAACGTGTGGGCCGGAGCAGCCGCCTCGGCGGGCCACGCCGTGGGTGCATCAGCCGTCCACAGCGGAAGCCAGGGGGCCGCCCATGGCGGCAGGAATTACGAGCAGGACGACCACGCACACGCGGTACAGCAACTGCACCACGTGGTAAACCACTTCTCCTATACCGCCAGCACCACCATGGTGGACGACCGGGACACCGTCACGGACCAGTCGGTCAGCCAAAACATCTGGGCGGACGGAGACGTGGAGCAGTGGTTCGACAACGACGCCGTAGTGGCAGCCGGGGACCACGCCGTGGCCGCCGGTGACGATGCCGATCTCCAGGACTCGAACAACATCAGGGATTCCTACAACACCGACCGCTCCGTCGATGAGTCCACGGACGATTCCATCCATGCAGGCGGGGACGTCAACATCGGCAATGAGGAGACGGACATCGCCGACTCCTTCAACACGGACCTGGACCTGGACGACTCCTTCAACGACAACTCGGACAATTCCGACAACTCGGACCATTCCGACAACTCCGTCAGCACCGACACCGACCTCGATCTCCGCGACTCGTTCAACGACAACTCGGACAACTCCACGCAGAACACGGTGGAGGTGGAGGACTCCTTCAACCAGGACAGCTCCACCACGACGGTGCTGGAGGACTCCTTCAACCGGGACAATTCCAATACCACCGCGGTGGACATCGACGTGGAGGTGGAGGACTCCTTCCAGGACAACTCGGCCACGAGCAACGTGGAGGACAGCGTTGTGGTGGCGGACAACCAGCTCGACTTCACGGAGGATAACTCCAGCCACACGGACATCGACCTCGATAACGACACCACCATCGACGATTCGGTGGTTGACGACTCCACCGTGCTGTAACACGCTGGTTCCAACACGCTACGTCCGGGAGGTAACCGCCCGGCAGGAGGCAATGACCTCCTGCCGGGCTGCTCCCGTAGTACCGACGGGCGCACAGGAAAAGGGGGCCGCTGTGGCAGAAGCAGGACCGGCAAGGGCACCGGGGCCAATGACCGCCGGCCAGCTGGTGAGGCTCGTTGAAGAGGGCCTGCAGCTGGTGGGCACCGGAGAGCGTGCGGACCTGCGCAGGAGGCTGGCCCAGGCCATGGCCCGGCTGCAGGACCCCAGTATCCGGGTCATTGTGGTGGGGGAGTTCAAACAGGGGAAAAGCAAGCTCATCAATGCCCTGGTGAATGCACCGGTGTGTCCGGTGGACGACGATATTGCCACCTCGGTGCCCACCGTCGTCCGCTACGGGGACCCGGCCTCCGCCGCGGTGCTGGTCCCCGCGCCGGAACAGCCTGGCGGGGAGGCTGCAGGCGACGGCGGGGACAGCAGCGTGGAGCGCCGGCCCGTCGACCTGGCAGAGCTCCCGGCGCTCGTCTCGGAGCAGGGCAACCCGGGCAACAGCAGGAAACTCGTGGCCGCGGAAGTCTGCCTGCCCCGCCGGATCCTCACCGGGGGCCTCAGCATCATTGACTCCCCGGGCGTGGGCGGCATGGGCTCCACGCACACCCTCACCACCCTTACCGCCCTGCCCACCGCGGACGCCATGCTGCTGGTATCGGATGCCTCCCAGGAATACACAGAGCCGGAACTGCGGTTCCTGCGCCAGGCCATGCGGATCACCCCCAGCGTTGCGGCTGTCCTCTCCAAGACGGACCTCTACCCGGAATGGCGCCGGGTGGAGGAACTGGACAGGACACACCTGGACCAGGTGGCTCCAGACATTCCGCTGTTCCCATTGTCCGCGGACCTCCGCCTTGAGGCCTCACGGCTCCAGGACAGCGAGCTCAACGCAGAGTCCGGCTTCCCCGGCCTGGTGGCCCACCTGCGCAATGATGTGGTGGGCAAGGCACAGCGCATCCAGCGCCGGTCCGTCAGCCAGGACCTGCTGTCCGTGACGGACAACCTGCGGCTGTCCCTGCAGTCCGAGCTTGAGGCCCTGGAAAACCCTGCCGGTACGCCGCAGATGCTTGCAGACCTTGAACGGGCCAAGACAGAGGCGGACGAGATGCGGAAACGGTCCGCGCGCTGGCAGTTGACCCTCAGTGACGGCATCAACGACCTCATCGCCGACATGGAGTACGACCTCCGGGACCGCCTGCGCCGGATCCAGCGGGAAGCCGAGACGGCCATAGACCAGGGCGATCCCGGACCGGTCTGGCCCCAATTCTCCCAATGGCTCGAAGAGTGCGTCGCCGCGGCCGTCTCTGACACCTTCGTCTGGACCAGCGAGCGGTCGCAATGGCTGGCCGCACACGTGGCAGAACACTTCGCAGCCGACGAAGTATCACTGCCCGTTCTGCACGTGGACGACTCAGGGGACGCGCTGGACCCGGTGGACCAGATGCCGGGCCTGGATCCGGGGCGCGTGAACCCGGTCCAGAAAGTCCTGATCGGCATGCGCGGGTCCTACGGCGGGGTCCTGATGTTTGGCCTCCTGACGGGAATTTTCGGGATGGCCCTGATCAATCCGCTCTCGGTGGGCGCCGGGCTGCTGCTGGGGCGCAAGGCCTACCGGGAGGACAAAGAAACGCGGCTCAAGCGCCGCCAGGGAGAAGCGAAAGCGCTGGTGAGGCGCCAGCTCGACGACGTAACGTTCCAGGTGGGAAAGCAGCTGAAGGACAGGCTCCGGCTGGTTCAGCGGACCATCCGAGACCACTTCACCGAGATCGCGGACGAGTACCACAGGTCGTTGTCGGATTCGGTGGCCGCAGCCCAGAAGGCTGCCACATCGTACGCCCAGGAGAAGGAAGGACGCATCCGGGACATCAGGGCCGAACTCAAGAAGGTGGATGCGCTGCACCGCTCCGCTAAAGCCATAGCCGCGGAGGTTATTGCCGCCGGGACCCGCAGCGGGGCGGGGGTTGGATGACACCGTCCACTACCGCGGGGGCAGCTGGACTGATCCGGGAAGCGCTGGATGTTTACGCCGGCGACCCGCAGGCCACTGCTGCGCTGCACGGCTATGCGCGGCGCCTGGCGGAGCCATTGAGGATTGCCGTTGCCGGCATGGTGAAGGCAGGAAAGTCAACGCTCCTCAACGCCATCATCGGTGAAGAGATCGCCCCCACTGACACCGGCGAATGCACCCGGATCGTCACGTGGTACCGGCACGGGCACACTCCCCGCATCACACTTCACCCCACCACCGGGGAGCCCCGGAACCTGCCGTTGAAGCGCGTGGACGGACGCCTGGTCTTTGTCCTTGACGGCGTCCAGGCAGAAGACGTGGAACGGCTCGACGTCGAATGGCCTGCCCCGGCCCTGCAGGCCATGACGCTGATCGACACCCCGGGCATCGCCTCCCTCTCCCAGGACGTGTCAGCGCGGTCCGCAAGGTTCCTGACCCCGGAGGATTCGGCGTCGGAAGCTGATGCCGTCATCTACCTGATGCGCCACCTGCATGCGTCCGACCTCCGGTTCCTTGAATCCTTCCGGGACACCGGGGCGGGCCGCTCGGGTACCGTCAACGCCCTCGCGGTGTTGTCCCGGGCCGACGAGGTGGGGGCGGGCCGCATCGACTCTCTGCTGTCCGCCGGCACCATCGCGGAAAGGTACAGCCGGGACCCCAACCTCCGGAAGCTGGCACTGGGCGTTGTCCCCGTCGCCGGACTGCTTGCCCAGAGCGCCCGTACCCTTCGCCAGCCGGACTTCGAGGCCCTCCAACTGCTGGCCACCCTGGACCGGGACGCACGTGAACGGATGATGCTTTCGGCCGACAGGTTCCGCCGGTCCAGGGAACCTGAGGGACTAACGGAAGAAGCACGCTCCTCACTGCTGGCGCGCTACGGGCTTTTCGGGATCCGGCTGGCCGTGGTCCTCATCCGCAACGGATACCCGGAACCAACGCCGCTGGCCCATGAACTCGCCCGCCGCAGTGGCCTGGACCCTCTGCTGGACGTGCTGGAACGGCAGTTCCAGGCGCGGGCCGAGGCGCTCAAGGCCAGGACCGCGCTGGTTGCGGTGGGAAACCTCCTGGACAGCCACCCCCGCGGGGGATCGGAACAGTTGGCGGCGTCCCTGGAGCGGCTGCAGGCAAACGCGCATGAGTTCCGTGAGCTCCGGCTGCTGGCAGCCCTCCGGACCACCGGGGTGGACCTCGGCCCCGAACTGGCGGCGGAAGCTGAACGGATCATCGGCGGCCACGGCACGGCCCCGGATCTGCGGCTGGGCCTGGCGGCCGACTCAAGCCCGGATGTGCTGGCCGCCGAGGCGCGGCGCTGCCTTGCGCGTTGGCGCAGGGTTGCTGAAAGCCCACTGACTCCCAGGCCCGCCCTTGATGCGTGCCGGGTGGTGATCCGCAGCTGCGAGGGTGTCCTGGCGGATTTCGCGGACAGGGGCAGCCAGGCCCAGTCGGCGTAGGGAGGGCGGGTCCCAAGCCGGCGGGGTCACGCTCCAGCCAGGCGCCTGCTTCAGGCAGGCTCCCGGCTCAGGCGGCCTTCCGTTTCAGCCAGGCTCCGGCGGCCGGCAGGAACAGAAATACCATCCCGGCGGCCGCAAGGAGCAGGCCGGCGCCCCACAGCATGACTACGTAGCTGCCCTCGGCGCCGCTGGGAACAAGGAACGCCGATGCCAGGAGCAGGACGGGAACGTGGGCGGCCAGCAGCAGCAGCAAGACCCAGCGGGACCAGTTACGCCGGCCCAGTGCGGCGCCCAGGAAAACTGCTTCGAGCGCGGTCACCAGCAACAGGGCGCCAATGCTGCCCCAAAACACGATTTCCGCCGCGGTACCCACCGACTCGGCGTCGCTGCCCGCCGCCATGTCCGCCACCACCCCACGAAGCCGCTGCACGTTGGAGTCACGGGCCACAAACGATCCCAGCAGGACGGCCAGCCCAGCGACGAAGCTGAGAACCCAAAGCGTGCGGGCCGTCCTGACAACCCGGGGCAGCACGGGAGTGACGGGGATGGGCGGTGGCGCGGAGTAGGACAGGCCGGGCCTCGGTGGGGGAGCCGGCAGGCGCCCCTCGTCTCCGCCGGGGTGGAACGCCATGGGCCCTATTTCAGTCCGTCGGCATCGTGTTCATCGGTGCCGCGCCGGCCTTTGCCGCCGTCCTCCTTGGCTTTCGCCTCCAGCTCATCCCGGAGCTTCTTCAGGCGCTCCGCCTCGGCCTGGTTGCGCCGGCGGGCCTCAAGGTTGCGGAGGAAATCCGGATCATCGTCGGGGGCAGTGGGATGCGGGTAGCTGGGGCGCGGCTGCGCCGTGCCGCGCGGCCTGCCGATCACGAGCCACAGGATGGCACCCAGGACGGGCAGGACGATCTGCACGATGATCCAGGCCGGTTTTGAAATTCCACGGGTCAGGCGGCCCTCAGTGCGAATCACGTCCACCAGGCCATACACGAAGATGACGAGGACTGCGACGGCCAAAGCCACACGGAAGAGCATGCCATTAAGTCTATCGTCAGGACGCGCAGGGACCGCTGGCGGAGGCGGCTAAACTTGAATAGTGGCCTTTTTGAAATATTCCCTGATCCGGCTGGCGATCTTCGTGCCCCTGTTTGCCCTGTTCGCGCTTCTGCAGGTGGGAGTGCTGATGTCCGTGATCTGCGCCGCGCTTATTGCCTTTGCCATCAGTTACCTCTTCTTCCAGAAGCAGCGCGACGCCGCCGCAGCAGCCCTGCAGCACCGATTCTCAGGGAAGGCCAAGCCGCTGCGTTCCGCCGGCGAGGTCCAGGACGCCAACGCCGAGGACGCCCTGCTTGACGCCAATCCGGACATCACCATCAACAACGCCAAAGGCAGCAACCACAAGGGCTAGAACCCGTGGCTGAGGATCAGTCCCAGTGAGAACAGCACGCTGTAGCCAAGGTTGATCAGGCCGGTCTGCTTCAGGACCGGAATCAGGCTCTTGCGCTTGCGGCCGTTGATCATCAGCCAGGCCGGCATCAGGCAGGCCGGAATGAGCAGCAGCACGATCAGGATCCACGGCCGGCCCGGCGCTAGGATCACCACCAGCAGGATGGCGACGGCGAGCATCAGGACGTAGCTTTCACGGGCATGCTTGTCCCCCAACCGCACCGCCAGGGTCTTCTTCCCGGCCTGCATGTCCGTGGGAATGTCCCGGACATTGTTGGCCATGAGCAGCGCCGTGGCGATCAATCCGGTGCCGATGGCGCCAATGACCGCGGACAGGCTAATGTGGCCGGCCTGCGTGTAGGTGGTACCCAGGGTGGCCACCAGGCCGAAAAAGACGAACACGAAAAGATCGCCCAGGCCCATGTAGCCGTAGGGGTTCTTGCCGCCGGTGTAGCCCCAGGCGGCCATGACGCAGCCCAGCCCCACCAGGATCAGCCACCACGCCTGGGTGAGGAACACCAGGACCAGGCCGAACACCATGGCCAGGGCGAAGGTTCCGAACGCCGCCCACTTGACGTGTTCAGGCTTCGCGACGCCGGAGCCAACCAGCCGCAGCGGACCCACCCGGTCATCGTCGGTCCCGCGGATGCCGTCCGAATAGTCGTTGGCAAAGTTCACGCCCACCTGGAGCAGGAGGGCCACCAGCGCCGCGAGGATGGCGTTGGGCAGGAGGAACGAGTCCATTTCGTAGGCGGCGGCAGTGCCGATCAGCACAGGCGCGATCGCTGCCGGCAGCGTCCGGAGTCGGGCGCCTTGGATCCATTGGGCGGCTGTGGCCACGGTTAGTACCTCGTGTTGTTTCGGTAAGACGGCAGGACGGAACGTGCGCACCCGCCGCGGTGGTGCAGGTCCAACTCTACTTTCCCCCGTGCAGGGCGCTGAGTTCGGCGGTCATGGCGAGCCGGTCCGGTTTGCCGTTGAGCAGCATCGGAAGGGCCGGTGCGGTGAGGACGGTTTTGGGCGCCAGGACCCCCAGCTGCTGCTGCCACTGTTGCTGGAGCACGACGGCGGGGTACCCGTCATCGTGCCGGGCAGCGGCTTCGGGGGTGAGGGCCACATAGGCCGCCACCGCCTGGCCCCATTCCGCGCTCGGCACCCCGGCCACGAAAGCCGCGGCGACGGCGTCGGACTTTTCCAACTGCTCCTGGACGTGCCCCGCGGAGACCTTCACGCCGCCGGTGATGATGACGTCGTCCGCCCGGCCCAGCACGGTGAGCCGGCCGTCGTCGTCAATGGCGCCGAGGTCGCTGGTGCGGTACCATCGCACGCCGTCCTCCTCGAAGAAGGTTCCGGTTTCCTCGTCCGGTGCCTCGATGTAGCCGGCGGCCACCGTGTCACCGCCCAGCAGGATCCTGCCGTCCTCGGCCACCCGGACCGAGACGCCCTCCAGGGGGTAGCCGTCGTACACGCAGCCGCCGGAGGTTTCGGCCGAACCGTAGGTGGTGACCACCCGGACCCCGGCGTCCCGGGCAGCTGCCAGAAGGGCCGGCGGAGCGGGGGCGCCGCCCAGCAGGATGGCGTTGAAGCGGCGGAGGACGGCGAGCGTGTCCGGCGAGGGATCGTCCAGGAGCCGCTGCAGTTGGGTGGGGACCAGGGACGTGAACCGGATCTTGTCCGTCAGTTCCAGCGCGGCGGCGGTGAAGGCCTCCGGGGTGAAGCCGCCGGACATGTCCATGACCCAGGGCCGGGTGCCGGCGAACAGGGACCGCACCAGCACCTGGATACCGGCAACAAACTGGACGGGCAGCGCCAGCAGCCACTGGCCCTCGCCCTTGAGCCGCAGGGCCGTGGCCATGGAGGAGGCCGCCAGGGATTCGACGGTCAGCAGGGTTGCCTTGGGTGTGCCGGTGGAACCTGAGGTGCGGACCACGGCCACGGCGTCGTCGCACCCGGGGGTCTCAACGTGGCCCACAACCAGCCGGCCGTCGGGGCCCACGGACAGCTCGACGGCGGGGCCCTCGCCATGGAGGGCGGCCGCGAGGGCTTTCAGGGCGGGTTCGATGTTCAGGGGCCCGGTGGGGGCGGGGGCCGGGGTTTCTTCGCTGTTCATTGGCGTCCTGCCTTAGAAGTAGTGCGGGAAGCGTGACCAGTCGGGGTCGCGTTTTTGCAGGAAGGCCTCCTTGCCCTCCACGGCCTCGTCGGTCATATATGCCAGGCGGGTAGCTTCACCGGCGAACACCTGCTGGCCGGCCAGGCCATCGTCGGCGAGGTTGAAGGCGAACTTCAGCATGCGGATGGCCTGCGGGGACTGGCGGGCGATGTCAGCGGCGTATTCAAGGGCCACTTCCTCCAGCCGCTGGTGGTCCACCGCCTCGTTCACGGCACCCATCCGAACCATGTCCTCAGCGGAATATTCGCGGGCCAGGAAGAAAATCTCCCGGGCTGTCTTCTGCCCCACCTGCCGGGCCAGCAGCGCCGAGCCGTAGCCGGCGTCGAAACTTCCCACCGTGGCATCCGTTTGCTTGAACCTGCCGTGCTGCCGGGACGCGATGGTGAGGTCGGCGACGACGTGCAGGGAATGCCCGCCGCCTGCTGCCCAGCCGTTGACGACGGCGATGACCACCTTGGGCATGGTGCGCATGAGCCGCTGGACTTCCAGGATGTGCAGCCTGCCGGCACGGGCGGGATCGATGGTTTCCTGGGTCTCGCCGTCGGCATAACGGTAGCCGTCCCTGCCCCGGATCCGCTGGTCGCCGCCGGAGCAGAAGGAGTGGCCGCCGTCCTTGGGGGAAGGGCCGTTGCCGGTGAGCAGGACGGTGGCGACGTCGGGCGTCATCCGGGCGTGGTCCATGGCGCGGTACAGTTCGTCCACTGTGCCCGGCCGGAACGCGTTGCGGACCTCTGGCCGGTTGAACGCGATCCTGACAGTAGGCAGGTCACGCACCCAGCCGCCGTCGGCATCCCGCTCCACCTGCCGGTGGTAGGTCATGTCCTGGAAGTCCTCGAAGCCGGAGACCACCCGCCAGCGCGTGGGGTCGAAGACGTCGGACACCGGGGCGGGGATCTGGTTGCTCACCGTCCAAGTCTAGTAATCGGGTCAGCTGATGCAGAACTCGTTGCCCTCGGGGTCGGCCATGGTGTGCCAGGAATGCGGGCCCTGCCGCGCGGACCACAGGAAGGAGGCGCCGCGGGCCTCGAGCTCGCGCCGCACCTCGTCCTTGTCCCGGCCGTCCAGCCTGACGTCCCAGTGCACCCGGTTCTTCACCGTTTTTCCCTCGGGAGCCGTCTGGAACAGCATGCGCCGCGCGGGCGCTTTGGCCTCGATCTCCTCCGGCGGCCGGATGGCCGCGCCGTCCTTCCACACCAGGTTGCCGCGGTGCACCATGGTCTGGTCCTCCGTGGCGAAGCCCTGGTCGACCATTGAGCGGATGAAGCCGGCGTCCTGGGGTTCCACCGCCCATTGCAGGGTTTCCGCCCACCAGTCGGCGAGCTCATGGGGGCGGGCGGAATCGATGACTATCTGGATGTTCAGTCCCATCCGTCCACGGTAGAGGCGGCCGTGGCGAAGCGGAAGATGCCGGGGAAAGGAGGACGCCTACGCCTGGATGTTCTGCATCTGCTCAAAGAGTTCCGGCGGGATGGCGTAGACCAGGATCACCGCCAGCAGGTTCTTGGCGGCGTGGACGAAGTAGGAGAACATCAGGTTCTTCCCGGTCCACATGTAGACGAACACCAGCATGGCACCCATGGCCAGGTAGGGGAGCAGGGCCGTGAGGGTGACCGCTTCCTGCCCCACGATGTGAAGTGCTGCGAACAGCACCACGGAAAGGGCGCAGCAGATCCAAACGTTGATGCGCCTGCTGAGCTTGCCAATCAGGAGGTGCCGGAAGATGTATTCCTCCACGAACGGGCCCACCACCACCAGCAGTGGAACCATGAGCCAGGCGGGGACCTGCTGCATGAGTGCCTGCAGTCCCGCCTGGTTTGCCGAGGTCTCCACCTGCCCGTTCGCCGCCACCACAACCGCGGTGAGGATCATCATCGCGATTACGGCTGCCGGGACCATCAGGAGCGTGAACCAGGGCCGGGTTGCCAGCACCCTGAGGTCGCGGACCACAACCTTACGGGCCGCCAGCAGCGCCAGTATTCCCACCGAGGCATAGAACAAAAGGTTCACTGCATAGGACGCGGCGGCAGGCGACGGGGCGATCTGCCGGAGGAACGGGGCCAGCAGGTCGCCGGCGGCTGCGAAGAAACCGGCGATGGCAACGTAGAGGCACAGGGTGGCCAAGTCCAGCCGCGAAAAGCGGTACAGCTGCGGCTGTGGACTGGGCGGTAAGCGGTGGACTGTTGCCATGCCGCCAGCCTATCTCCGGCGGGCAGCGTGTAGTGCGCGTCACGTACCACCCCGCACCGTCACGTAAGATGGTCAGGCCGCGTGAAGCTTCGGCAGTTCGAGGATCCCGCGCTCACATTTGTAGGTCCAGAGACTTAAAGCCGAATTTTGTGAGCTTGATCATACGAAGTCCGGATGCGGCCAACCCCCAACCCACAAGGAACAGTTGTGCCTCAAAGTACCCCCACAGACCTAAAGAACAGCACGGCACCATCCACCGCCGTAGTCGACCCCACCCTCAGTGCCGAGGGCTACAGCAAGACGCTGGGCAGGCGCCATGTCACCATGATCGCCATGGGTGGCGCCATCGGCGTCGGACTCTTCATGGGAGCCGGCGGCCGCCTCGCCTCCACCGGCCCCGCCCTGATCTTCTCCTACGCCATCGCCGGCGTGATCGCCTACCTGCTCATGCGTGCCCTGGGCGAACTCATCATGTACCGCCAGACCTCCGGCTCGTTCGTCAGCTACGCCGGCGAGATGTTCGGCAAGAAGGGCGCCTTCCTCTCCGGCTGGATGTACTTCATCAACTGGGGCATGACCGGCATCGCCGAACTGATCGCAATCGGTCTGTACTTCCAGTTCTTCTTCCCCAATGTCCCGGTAGAAGCCTCGGCCATCGCCGCCCTGGTCCTGCTGGTCGCCGTCAACCTGCTCAGCGTCAAGGCCTTCGGCGAGTTCGAATTCTGGGCGTCCTGCCTCAAGGTGGGCGCCATCCTGATCTTCCTGGCCGTGGGCACCTTCATGGTGGTCACCAACGCCCAGGTGGGTAACGGCCACGCGTCGGTGGCCAACCTCTTCGCCGCTGAGGGCGGAATGTTCCCCAAGGGCGCCCTGGTGATGGTCCTGGTCCTGAACGCCGTGATCTTCGCGTACAACGGCATCGAACTGGTGGGCATCACCGCCGGCGAGATGCAGAACCCGGAACGTGAAGTGCCCAAGGCGATCCGCGCCGTCGTCCTCCGCATTGTGGTGTTCTACGTCGGTTCGGTGACCCTGCTGGCCATGCTGCTGCCATCCGACCAGTACAAGGCCGGCACGTCCCCGTTCGTCACCGTGTTCGGCCAGATGGGCCTCGGCTGGGTGGGCGACGTGATGAACATGATCGTGATCACCGCCGCCCTGTCTTCCTGCAACTCCGGCCTGTACTCGATCGGCCGCGTGTTCCGCACCATGGCCAACAACGGCCATGCCCCGCAGTGGCTTACAAAGATGTCCAAGCGGCACGTCCCGTACGCGGCCATCCTCGCCATCGCGGCCTTCTACCTGGTGGGCATCATGCTGAACATCTGGCTGGGCGGCTCGCACGCGTTCGACCTGGCCCTGAACACCGCCTCGATCGGCGTGATCTTCTGCTGGGGTTCCATCTTTGCCAGCCAGATCATGCTGCGCCGGCGCAAGGGCGTCACCTCCGGCCTGGCCATGCCCGGCTCGCCGTGGACCAGCTGGGCCGGCCTGGTGGGGCTGCTGGCCATCACGGTCCTGATCGGCTTCGACACCATGACCAGCAAGTCCGGCGAGGTGTTCTACCTGGGCCTCTGGACCCTGGGCACCATTCCGTTCTTTGCGGTGGTCCTGTGGCTGGGCTGGCAGAAGGTCAAGAACAACCAGCCTAAGAGCGAGCTCTTCAGCTGACGCTTCCTGGAACAAAGTTCGACGGCGGGCCGCCCCCTTTTGGTGGGGCGGCCCGCCGTCGGCGTTTTCCGTCGATTGCTCCGTAGCTGCCGTTTTGGGCGTTCAAAACGGCAGCTACGGAGCACTCGATGGAGATTGGCCCTTCAGGTACGTGGCGAAGTGGTCTTCAATGCGCCGCCAGGCTTCGGGCGAAGATTCCGGGTCCGGCCCCACGCCCATCACCCGCATCAGCGGCCGGAGGGGTGCCGGGCCCAGCTCTTGATCGTTGAGGAACGAATGGCCGGCCGCAGGAAATTCCTTCACGCTGTGCTCAATGCCCAACTGGTCCAGGGCTGATTCGAGCCGCGCGGCGGCTCCCTTCAGCGACTTGTCAACGCCGCCGTAGTTGGCCACGATCGGACAGGCTCCGCGCAGCGCTTCCACCAGGTCCTCCTGCTGCTTTCCCGGGAGCCGCCCGTAGTTGACGGAGGCGGCGTCGAACCCGTCCCGTGCCACCAGCAGGGCGAATCCGCCGCCCATGCAGAAGCCGATCACCCCGGTCCTGCCGTTGCCCAGTTCCGATTCCGCAAGCCATTTTCGCGCTGTGGCGATGTCAACGAAGGGCCGGCCAGTCCGCGCCGCCATGGCACGCATGGTTCCTACCAGGCAGCGCCGCCGGCCGCCGTCGCTGAACAGGTCCAGCGCCAGGGTGAGGTAGCCGGCCCGGGCCAGCCGGTCCGCATGCCGGCGGGTCTGGTCATCGAGGCCGAACACCTCATGGATCATGACGACGGCGGGGAAAGGGCCAGGCCCTTCAGGTAACGCCAGGTAGCCGCGCAGGCCCGGGGAGCCGCCTGCGGCGGCGCTTGCAGCGCTCAGGTCAACGATGGTCATCGGGCAAGGCTAACCGGACGTTCCGGGGAAGTCCTGCCTTTTGTCTGGATGTCGCGGGAGGGGTGGCCTGCGCCGCCGGCCCGGGGCAGACTGGGGGATGTGAGCGAACCTTGGGTGCTGCATGTGGACCTGGACCAGTTCATCGCCGCCGTCGAGGTGCTCCGCCGGCCTGAACTTGCGGGCAAGCCAGTGATCGTGGGCGGCCGCGGCGACCCCACCGAGCGGGCAGTGGTGTCCACCGCGTCCTACGAAGCCAGGGCCTACGGCGTGGGCTCGGGAATGCCGCTGCGGATCGCCGCACGGAAAGTGCCGGACGCGGTCATCCTGCCCGTGGACCACGAGGCGTACCTTGAGGCGTCGGAGAAAGTGATGGCCGTGCTGCGCTCGCAGCGCGGTGCCACCGTGCAGGTGCTCGGCTGGGACGAGGCATTCGTTGGCATCGAGACAACGGATCCGGAGGCCTGGGCCCGGCAACTTCAGCAGGCAGTCCTGGCGGAAACCCGTCTCCACTGCAGCGTCGGCATTGGTGACACCCTGGTCCGCGCCAAGGTTGCCACCGGGTTCGGCAAGCCTGCCGGCGTCTTCCGGCTTACGCAGGGCAACTGGCTCGAGGTGATGGGGGACCGGCCCACGATTGAGCTGTGGGGTGTGGGAACCAAGGTGTCGCAGCGCCTGGCCAGGCTGGGCATCAAGACCGTTGCTGCCCTCGCTGCCGTGGACCCCAATGACCTGGTCCCGGAGTTCGGCCCCAAAATGGGTCCCTGGTATGCGCAGCTCGGGCGGGGTGATGGAGCGCGCGTGGTGGACGATACGCCGTGGGTGGCGCGGGGCCACAGCCGTGAAACCACCTTCCAGCGCGACCTCACAGACGCTGCAGAGATTGACGACGCCGTCAGGGAGTTGGCTGCGCGGGTACTGGAGGATGTTGCTGCCGAGGGGCGGCCGGTGGTTGGCGTGACGCTGAAGGTGCGGTATGCCCCGTTCACCACCAAGACCTATGCGAGGAAGATCCCTGAAACGTCGGACCCCGCAGAAGTGCTGGCGACGGCGCTCGATCTGGTGTCAAAAATCGAGCCGGGGCATCCGGTCCGGCTGCTCGGCCTGCGCGCCGGGATGACCATGCCGGAGGATTCCCGGAAGGGGCACACTCCCACCCGCAGCGGATGGTGAATCCCGAATTCCCCCCATCGATTGCTGAGTATGTGTCGTTATGACGCCTTAAAACGGCAGGTGCTCAGCAATCGATGGCGGGCGGACAGCGAAACGGCGGTGCATCCAGTGGATCCACCGCCGTCGGGCTGCTGCAGCACGCCGTTCGCTACGGCTGCACCAGCAAGGAATTAGTCCCGCTTGAACTCGTCCTTGACATTTTCGCCGACCTTCTTGGCATCTGCCTTGACCTGATCGGCCTGGCCTTCTGCCTTCAGACGGTCGTTATCGGTCACGTTGCCCGCAGCTTCCTTGGCCTTGCCGCCAAGGTCCTCTGCCGCGTTACTGATCTTGTCTCCGAGGCCCATGGTTCCGGCCTCCTTTCGTTTCCGTCGATCAACCGTGCCCTTTCACGATAAGCAAAGCCTGCTTACTATTTCAAGTCCCGGCTTGCCCGCGCTGTTCCTTGTCGGTGCCCGCCACTAGGCTCGGGCCATGAATAGAGTGCGCGGCAAGAGTGCGGCCAAAGTGGTTCCGCCCCGGCTTTCCTCCGTGGAGCTGCAGGACCTCGAGGACCAGCCGGAGGCCGAGCTCCGGCGCGGCGGGCGTCATGAGAACGTGCGGTTCAGCCGCCCGGCGGCCGATGGACTGGACCTGGGTGGCGCTGTCTTTGTCGAATGCGAATTCGGTGCACCCTCCTTTAATGAGGCCCAGCTCCGCGGCGCATCGTTCCGCGACTGCGTCTTGGCGGAGCTGTACGCGCCGGTCTTCAAGGGCGCCCGCAGCACCTGGCAGGACGTGGAGTTCCGGAATCCCCGCCTGGGTTCCGCGGAACTGTACGAAAGCGGCTGGCAGTCCGTGCGGATCGACGGCGGCAAGCTGGACTTCCTCAACCTCCGCGGCGCCAAGCTCGCGGACGTGCTGATCACGGGGTGCATCATCAATGAACTTGACCTTGGCGCCGCGGCGGCAACCCGCGTGAAGCTCGTGGACTGCACTGTGGGAACGCTGGACCTGGCCGGGGCCAAGCTGAAGGACTTCGACCTCCGGGGCACGGAATTCCGCAGGATCAGTGGACTCGGCAGCATGGCCGGCATGGTGGTTGACGACTACCAGCTGGGACTCCTCGCGCCGCTCATGGCCGCGCACCTGGGGGTGACCGTCCTGTAACTGGATGCGCACCCATGGCGTCCCGTGTACCATTTACAGAACGAACGGTCGGTAAGTGGATGATTCCGCTGTGCCGGCCGCCGATGACAGTGCTGTTTATCGCGTGAAGGGTGTTTCCATGGCTGCAACTGCAGGTCCGCAGGCTTTCCTTGTAGGCGGGGTCCGAACGCCCGTGGGCAGGTACGGGGGCGCGTTGTCCTCCGTGCGCCCGGACGATCTTGCGGCCCTGGTGGTCCGGGAAGCCGTGGAACGCGCCGGTTTGGATCCCGACAGCATTGACGAGGTCATTCTCGGCAACGCCAACGGCGCGGGGGAGGAGAACCGGAACGTTGCCCGGATGGCCACCCTGCTGGCCGGGCTGCCGCTGCACATTCCCGGGATCACCGTCAACCGGCTTTGCGCCTCCGGCCTGAGCGCCATCATCCAGGCCAGCCACATGATCAAGGCCGGCGCCGCGGACATTGTCATCGCCGGCGGCGTTGAATCCATGAGCCGGGCACCCTGGGTCCAGGAGAAGCCCGCCGCCGCCTTTGCCAAGCCGGGCCAGATTTTCGACACCTCGATCGGCTGGCGGTTCACCAACCCGCATTTCCAGCACGGCGGACTGTCCCGCGACGGGAAGATGACCTACTCCATGCCTGAAACGGCCGAGGAAGTGGCCCGGGTGGACGGCATCTCGCGCGAGGACGCTGACGCCTTCGCCGTCCGCTCCCACCAGTTGGCCCTGGACGCCATCCAGGCCGGCCGCTTCAAAGACGAGATCGTCCCCGTGACCGTCAAGTCCCGCAAGTCCGAGACCGTGGTGGACACGGACGAGGGCCCCCGCGCCGGCACCAGCATGGACGTTCTGGCGGGGCTCAAACCGGTGGCACACGGCGGATCCGTGGTCACCGCGGGGAACTCATCATCCCTCAACGACGGCGCCTCGGCGATCATCGTTGCCTCGGAGGCGGCCATCGAGCGGCTGGGCCTCATCCCCCGGGCCCGCATCATTGACGGCGCCTCCGCCGGCTGTGAACCCGAGATCATGGGCATCGGTCCCGTCCCCGCCACCCAGAAAGTGCTCAAGCGAAGCGGCCTGAGCGTCGGTGACCTGTCCGCCGTCGAACTTAATGAAGCCTTTGCCACGCAGTCACTGGCCTGCATTCGGCGCCTTGGGCTGGAGCCGGAGATCGTCAACCGCGACGGCGGAGCCATCGCCCTGGGGCACCCGCTCGGTTCCAGCGGCTCACGGCTTGCCATCACGCTGCTGGGCCGGATGGAACGCGAAGACGCCCGGATTGGCCTGGCCACCATGTGCGTGGGCGTTGGCCAGGGCACCGCGATGCTGTTGGAGAAGATCTGATGGGGGTCGCCGTAGACCTGGCATCGGAAGACTTTTCCGCCCTGCTCGTGGAGGAGCGGGATGACCGCGTGGTGGTGCTGCTCAACCGGCCCGACGTAAAGAACGCCATTGACCAGCAGATGGTGGATGAGCTCCATACCGTCTGCGCTGCGTTGGAACAGAACCCTAAGGTGCTGATCATCGCCGGCGTGGACGGAGTCTTTGCCTCCGGCGCCGACATCGCCCAGCTGCGCGAACGGCGCCGGGACGACGCCCTGCAGGGAATCAACTCCACCATCTTCGTCCGGATCGCCAAGCTGCCGATGCCGGTCATCGCTGCGCTGGACGGTTACTGCCTGGGCGGGGGCGCCGAACTCGCCTATGCCGCGGACTTCCGGATCGGCACCCCCAATGTACGCATCGGCAACCCGGAAACAGGCCTGGGAATCCTTGCTGCTGCCGGTGCCAGCTGGCGGCTCAAAGAACTGGTGGGCGAGCCGCTGGCCAAGCAGATCCTGCTGGCCGGACTGGTCCTCGGCGCAGACGAGGCCCGTGCCGCCAACCTCATCACTGAAATCCACGATCCCGCAGACCTTCTGGATGCAGCCCACAGCCTGGCCAACAGGATTGGCCGGCAGGACCCACTGGCGGTACGGATCACCAAGTCCGTGTTCCACGCCCCCGCGGAAGCCCACCCGCTCATCGACCAGCTGGCCCAGGGAATCCTGTTCGAATCCCAGGCCAAGTTCGACCGCATGCAGGCATTCCTGGACCGCAACGCAGCGAAGAAGGCCAACGCAGCCTCCGCCACCCCGTCGACGGAAAGTAGACCATGAGCAACGTTGAAGTTCCCGCCAACCTTCCCACTTCTGTCGGCGTGCTGGGCGGCGGCCGCATGGGCGCCGGCATTGCCCACGCCTTCCTCATCAAAGGTGCCGACGTGCTGGTGGTGGAACGCGACGAACAGTCGGCGGAGGCCGCCCGGGAACGGGTGGAGTCCGCGGCCGCGAAGAGCATTGAGCGCGGCGTGACCGACGCAAACCTGGACGAGATGGTGTCCCGGCTGACCGTGGGGGTGGATTATGACGCCTTCAAGGACCGCCGGCTGGTGGTGGAAGCCGTGCCCGAGGACTGGGACCTGAAAGTTTCCGCGCTGCGGGGCATCGAGGAACGGCTGGCGGAAGACGCCTTCATCGCATCCAACACGTCCTCGCTGTCCGTTAACGGGCTGGCCCGTGAGCTGAAGCGGCCGGAGAACTTCCTGGGGCTGCATTTCTTCAACCCCGTGCCCGCTTCCACGCTCATCGAGGTGGTGCTGGGCGAGCGCACCTCTCCCGGACTTGCCGCCGCGGCGAAAAGGTGGGTGGAGGCACTCGGCAAGACCGCCGTCGTCGTCAATGATGCCCCCGGGTTCGCATCATCACGCCTTGGCGTGGCCATCGCGCTGGAGGCCATGCGGATGGTGGAGGAAGGCGTGGCGTCCGCGGAGGACATCGATGCCGCTATGGTGCTGGGCTACAAGCACCCCACCGGGCCGCTGAAGACCACTGACATCGTGGGACTGGACGTCCGCCTGGGCATCGCCGAGTACCTGCACTCCACCCTGGGCGAGCGGTTCGCGCCCCCGCAGATCCTCAAGGACAAGGTGGCCCGCGGGGAACTGGGCCGCAAAACGGGCAAGGGTTTCTTCGACTGGCCCAGCTAGGTGCGCTGCCTAGTCGAAGAAACCCACAATGTAGCCGATGAAGTACAGGAGGCACAGGACGACGACGCCGATAATGGCGATCCACAGGAACTGCGTGCCCTTCCTGGTGCCATGCTCATCGTGTCCCTGCGGGCCAGCGGTCGATGCCTCTCCCGGCGGGGTTTCGCCCGGCGGAACCCCGCCGCCAGGCTCAAGGCCCGTGACCTTGTCGTCCTCGGGATCCGGATTGGTTCCTGACAAAATAACTCCCTCGCTCGACGTCGTGGTGCTTCCCCAGCGTAACCCGCCCCATAGGCGGGCCTAGGCTGGGGGAGTGACTTTCCTTGAACCCCTTACCCTGACCGGCCGCCATGTAATCCTGGAGCCGCTCGCGGAGGAGCATCACGACGGACTGGTGGACGCGGCCACCGACGGCGAGCTCTGGAAGCTTTGGTACACCTCTGTCCCGGCTCCGGACGCCATGGCGGCGGAGATCCGGCGGCGGCTGTCCCTGCAGGAGCAGGGATCCATGCTTCCGTTCACCACCCGGCTGACCGACCCCGATACGGGAGGGCCGGGCCGCATCATCGGCATGACCACCTACATGAACATCGACGCCGCCACGCCGCGGGTGGAGATCGGCTCCACCTGGAACGCGGCATCGGTGCAGGGGACCGGGACCAACCCGGATTCCAAACTGCTGTTGCTCAGGCACGCCTTCGAGGTGATCGGCTGCCCTGCCGTGGAGTTCCGCACGCACTGGCTGAACCACCAGTCACGGGAGGCCATTGCCCGGCTGGGTGCAAAACAGGACGGGGTGCTTCGCAGCCACTCACGCACCAGCGACGGAAACCTTCGGGATACCGTGGTGTTCTCCATCCTGGACCACGAATGGCCTGCCGTCCGCGCCGGGCTTGAGTACCGGCTGGCCCGGCGCGGCTAACGGGTTGCCGTCAACTAACGGGTTGCCGTCAACTAGCGGGTGACCAGCTGGGAAGGTTTGACAGCCTCCAGGAGAGCCGAGGCGTATGCCCGGTGCCCTTCCTTGTTCGGGTGGAAGTTCCTTGGGTCGGTGAAATTCACGGGGTCCAAATTGATCCATGGTTCAAGCGAATTCACGGCATGGCCGGCAAATGAGCCTGTGACATCGACGTACTTTGCTTTGGTTGAGTACACAGTGTTGGCTGTGCTGACCGCACCGGCAATGGTGGAGTTCACCAGGAGCGTGGCCTGATTCATCAACATTTGGCTTTCCACAGGAAGGGGCGCGTACTGGCTGGTCGGATCAAAAAGCAGGGGATAACCCATCACCGCGATCGTTGCATTCGGAGCAGCTTGTTGGATTTCCTTGTACGTCCATGCCAGGTTCGAACTGAGTTTCGCAAGCACGGAAGGTGAAGCCACGCCCGCGAGGGCATCCGAGCAAGCCACGGACCCGTAGTACGCGCACTGCCCCAGGACGTAGGAGAACCCCAAGTCGTTGGCTCCTGCCGTGATGCTTACCAGCTCCGTATCCGCCGAGAGCGTTCCCGAGGGAAGGTTCTGGATCTGCTCCGCCACCGTGGGGATGGGTATGGAGTGGTCATAGAACGGGTTGGTTGCGGACAAGACGGCTCCGTGGCACGCGGCGTTCATGACGAGATTAACCCGCCCCGTCTTTCCCACGACGTCCACATAACCGCCGGGAGTCCGATCACAGGGGTAGCCGAAGTCGAAGGGTCCGGCACCCGTGCCAGCGGTATAGGAATCACCCAAGGCGACGTAATCGACCTTGGGTGAGGCCGCTTCGGCTGGAATGGCCGCGATGCCCGACGCCATGACCAGGCTGGCGAGACCGGCCGCGAAAGCCGGGAGCCGGCGTCGTAATGAAGCATTTCCCATTGGGTTCCCCTTTGAACATGAGTCACATGAAGTAGCTGGAGTCGCAACAGTATTGCCCAGTCGGTGTCGGCCGTGAGGTCTTTGTACCCTTTTTGGTACCCTGCTTTTGTGACGTGCGGCATTCCGGAGCGTGTGGTTAGCTGTCCGGGTGAACAAACTTGGCAGGCCCATGGACTGGGATGGAGCTGTCAACGCATGGCACGTTTCGGGGGGCATCTACCGGATGGGCCGGCGTGAGTGGCTGACGGAAGCAGGCTGGAAGCAGGTGTTCGACGACGGCGTCCGCACCGTCGTGGACCTTCGTAACGCTGCGGAGGGGCGGCGCCGGGACAACGATCCCGTGGTGCCGGCCGCGGCCTGGGCAGGTATCGACGTGGTGCAGGCGCCCACGGAGGAGCCCGATGATCCACGCTTCACTGCCGTCACCGGCCCTTACCTGAACGATCCCGCCCACTACGCCGAAAATGCCCGGCTCTTTCCGGAGAAGCTGGTGGGCGTCTTCCGGAGCATCGCCCTGGCCGCACCCAACGGGAAGGTCCTGCTGCACTGTGCCGCCGGCCGTGACCGCAGTGGACTTGTCGCCGCCATGGTCCAGGACCTGGCTGGCGACCCCGACGAGGCTATCGCCGCGGGCTACCGGCAGGCAGCCCGCGCCATCAACGAGCGCTACCGCACCCACGGGCCGCCCCACAGCCGCGAGCGGTACCTGACTGAGCCGGAACTTGCGCCGCTGCTGGAGCAGCGCGGGCTCGCGGTGGTCGCGTTTGTCCGTGGCCTGGACACCCGGAATTACCTGCTGGCAAATGGACTCAGCGCTTCGGAACTGGACGCTGTCCTGGTGCTGTCCGGAGCTGCCTACGCGAAGGAACCACGATGACAACAGCCACAGCATCCAGGCACGGAAAGCGCAGCCTGGCATTGGGGGCGGCCGTAGGAATAGTGGCTGCCTCGGCATTCGGGGCCGCCCCTGGGTGGGCCTTCACGGACCCGAGCGGGAGCTCCGAAAACCAACCCGCCGCCACTTCTTCGCCAGGTCCCGCCAGCACCGCCGCCGGCCCCTCCGGAAACAACAGTCTTCCCCAGGCGGACCTTGACGCCGCCGTACTCCGGGACCTGGGCCTCACGCCGGAGCAGTTCGCCGCGGCGGGGGAGCTGGGCAGCCGGGCAGCGGCTGCGGCGGAACAGCTGCGCACCATCCCCGGCTATGCCGGCATCAGGCTCCAGGACAACAAGATCATTGTGACCGGCGGTGGAGCCGAACTGGAGTCGGCGGTCGGAAAATTGGCTGCAACCGTCCCGGGTATCTCGCTTGAAGAGCCCGCCGTTCCTGCGCCGCCGGCAACTGAACCTGCCGGCACGCCAGCCAGTCCACCGCCGTCGTCCGCTCCCCAACAGACACCCTCCGCAGAGCCCGCCGCTCCGGCACCCGGCCCGCAGGTGGCGGCCAGCACGGAGCAACTCTTCCAAGCCTACGTCCGAGAGGTGGGTACGGCCGGGCTGCAGGCGGTGGTCACCACCGGCGGCAGCTTCGTAATCCGGACCGGCGGCGTCGCATCCGCGCAGTCAACCCAGGAGGGCGCTCCCGGAACTGCCTCCAACCAACCCGGCACGCCGTCCACTGACGCAGCGCCTGGCAAGATCTCGCCAGCGGAATTCGTCTCGAGGTACGCCAACGTCGTGCTCGACGGCGCTGCCCCCCTCAAGCCGGAAACGGACGTCCCCGGCGGGGTCGGGTACCTGTCCGACACCGGGTTTACCTGTTCGACGGGCTTCTCTGCCTTTGACCCGGCGGGACTGCCCACTGTCCTGACCGCCGGGCACTGCGCAGAAGACGGCACTGCTAAGACAGCTGACCTGCTGCTCGGGGGAGCGCCCGCGGGCCGCCTGGGCAGCTTCCAGTTCAGCCAGTTCGGCGGCCCTGGAAACTCCCCGTTGCTCGACCCAAACACCCCCACGGGCTCCGACTACACAGCGGTCACCGATCCGGGCAATGTGGGAACTGACATCGCCGTCATTGGAACCATCCCGCAGGGCCTGGATCCGCTTCCGGCCACCAGCACCCACGGAGACCCGTCCCAGCCGGGCCCGGACGCCAAGATCATCGGCACCGCGTCCCCGGTGCCCGGCATGCCCGTCTGCCGTTCCGGATGGAGGACGGGGTGGTCCTGCGGCCATATCAGTGCAGTGGGGATCTTCCTGGTTGGCGGCCCCAACTACCCCGCCAACGCTAACGACATCCGCGCGTTCAACGGGTTCCTCTCCTACGACGTGCAGTCCAACGGCGGCGACTCCGGCGGCCCTTGGATCAGTGGAAACTTCGCAGTGGGTACCCATTCCGCCGGCGACTCGGACGGGGTCCTGAACATTGCCGTGGCAGCCACCCTGGAGGACTCGCTCAAGGTGCTGCCCGGCTACCAGCTGGAACTCTTCCTCAACAAGCCCGGGCTCGTGGCCACTGCGGACAGTACGGTCAAAGCCGGTACCAGCGTCACGGGCCAGGTCCCGGCTGATCCCGCCTCCGCCGTGGCCGCGGGATCCAAGGTCCGCATCACCTTTGCAGGGCGGCCGCCCTTCGATGTCCCCTTGGACGCCGCGGGCAACTGGTCGTTCACCGCGCCGGAAGCGCCCGGCCCGTTCACCTTTACGGCCGAAACCGTGAACGGATTCAGCCGTTCCGGTCCGGCCACACTGAGCCTGTTCATCGCGCCATCGTTCCTTCCCGCGCCGGTTATCACCACGCCGGCCAACCAGCCGCTGACCAGCCTGGATGCCGTGGAAGGCACGGGGACACCCCGCGCCACCGTGACGCTCTCCGGCGACGTCGCAGGCTCTGCGCTGGTGGGGGATGACGGGCGCTGGTCGATTTCGCTGCAGGCCCCGGCTCCTTACGGCACGGTGAACGTCACGGCAGTGCAGTCCTACCCCGGCCTGCCGGACAGCCCCGCCGCCACGGCAGCCTTCGCCGTCATGCCACCGCCGCCGGCCGTAAGCAGCCTTTCCGACGGACAGCATCTCCAACATGGCGTCCTGCCGGGAGCGATCTCGGGTACCGGGCTGACCGGCGCTGATGTGACGGTGTCCCTCGACGGGAAGCCGCTCTCCTCCGCACCGGCCGGCGCCGGCGCCGCACAGGGATCCCGTTCCGTGGGCCTGCTCCTGGCGCCGCTGGTCCTGGTAGACGGGGGAACCTGGCAGGTTCCGTTCCCCGCCGGGCCGGCAGCGGGCACCCATGTCCTGGCGGTGACGCAGGCGGTGGACGGTGTGGCTTCCGCCCCGGCCCAGCTCAGTTTCATCATCGACGCCGCTCCGTCCGTGCTTCCCGCCGGGAACATCACGGACGGCACTCTTGCCGCCACGGGGGCCGGGGGACTGGTCACCGCGGCGATTGCCGCTGTTGCCGCGCTCGCCGTCGGGGTCCTGCTGATGGTGCTTGTCCGCCGCCGGAAGCGCTCCTCGCCCCGGTAGCCGCTACTTGTGGCGCTTCATCAGCAGGTTGGTGATGCGCAGGGTGCAGAGCCGCTGGCCTGCCTCGTTGGTGATCAGCACCTCGTGCGTGGTCAGGGTCCCGCCAAGGTGGATGGGGGTGGCCGTGATGGTGAGCTGTCCCTCCCGGGCGGAGCGGTGGTGGGTGGCGGAAACGTCCACCCCCACCGCCGTCTTGCCCATGGTGCTGGCGTGGATGACGGCGGCCCAGGACCCGACGGCCTCACCCACGGCAAGGGAGGCGCCGCCGTGCAGCAGTCCGAACGATTGCCGGTTGCCCTCCACCGGCATGGTGGCCACCACGCGGTCCACGGACTCCTCCAGGATCTTCACGCCCATTTTCTCGTCCAGTTCGCCGAGCGTGATCTTCCACAGTTCATGCGCGGAAGGCTGATGTTCCGCAGCTTCCATGGGTGATGGGGTGCTCATACGTTCTCCTTCGGGTGGCCGAATTAGTCCTGGCCTTCTAGTCTGCAGCACGGCACTTCATGTATGGTGAATATATTACCGAACGGACGGTCAGTAATGACCTGTCCTGTTTGCCTGCCCCCTTGTTGGAAGGACCGTCAACGATGACCACCACAGCCACAGCTCCCCAGGCCACGGTCGACACCGTGGAGACAGTGCCCAGCTTCATCATGGATGCATGGTGGACGCCCGACGCCGGCTCGTCGGCTTCCGCGGTCCCTGTCCGTGATGCGAGCACCGGGGAAGTCCTGGCGAAGGTGAGCACGGAGGGGCTGGACCTGGGCGCCGTCGTGAACTACGGGCGCACCACGGGCCAGGCGGAACTGGGCAAGCTGACCTTCCACCAGCGGGCCCTTAAGCTCAAGGAACTGGCGCAGTACCTGAACGCCCGGCGCGAGCACTTCTACGCCTTCTCGGCCCAGACCGGCGCCACCAAGGTGGACTCCATGATCGACATCGATGGCGGCATCGGCGTCCTCTTCACGTTCGGCTCCAAGGGCCGGCGAGAACTGCCCAACTCCCAGGTGGTGGTGGATGGACCCATGGAAGTGCTGTCCAAGGACGGCTCCTTCGCCGGCGAACACATCTACACGCGCATCCCGGGCGTTGCCGTGCAGATCAACGCGTTCAACTTCCCGGTGTGGGGCATGCTGGAGAAGTTCGCGCCCGCCTTCATCGCCGGCGTGCCCACCATCGTCAAGCCTGCTTCCCCCACCGGCTATGTGGCTGCCGCCGTAGTTAAGGCCATTGTCGAATCGAACATCCTGCCCAAGGGCTCGCTGCAGTTGGTCTCCGGTTCGGTCCGCGGGCTGCTGGACGTCCTGGACTACCGCGACCTGGTGGCCTTCACCGGATCCGCCTCCACCGCATTGTCCCTGAAGTCCCACCCCAACGTGGTCCAGGGCGGCGTCCGTTTCACCTCCGAAACAGACTCCCTCAACGCCGCGATCCTGGGCCCGGATGCTGTGGAGGGCACCCCGGAATTCGACGCATTCGTCAAGTCCGTGGTCACCGAAATGACGGCCAAGGCAGGGCAGAAGTGCACCGCCATCCGCCGTGCCATCGTGCCGCAGGAACTGGTCCCGGCAGTGTCCGCCGCCATCGGCAAGCGCATCACAGAACGGATCGTCCTCGGCGACCCCCGCGCCGACGGCGTCACCATGGGTGCGCTCGCCTCCGTGGAGCAGCTCAACGATGTTCGCGCGGCCGTGCAGTCCATGCTCGACGCCGGCGGCGAGCTTGCGTACGGAACCCTGGATTCGCCGTCGGTCACCTCCGCTGACGGGACCACGGGCGTGGTGGAAGGCGGCGCATTCATGGCACCGGTCCTGTTGAACTGGCAGGACCCCGAAGCGGAGGAAGTCCACTCGCTGGAGGCTTTCGGCCCCGTTTCGTCCGTGATCGGGTACAAGGACATCGCCGACGCCGTCCGCCTCGCCGCCCGGGGCAGCGGCTCCCTGGTGGCCTCCGTGTGCACCAACGATCCGGACGTTGCCCGGGAACTGGTCACCGGTATCGCCGCCCACCACGGCCGCGTCCTGATGCTCAACCGTGAGGACGCCCGTTCGTCGACGGGGCACGGATCACCGGTGCCGCACCTGGTCCACGGCGGCCCGGGCCGCGCCGGCGGCGGCGAGGAACTGGGCGGCATCCGGTCCGTGATGCACCACATGCAGCGCACCGCCGTCCAAGGTTCCCCCAACATGCTCACGGCCGTGACCGGTGTATGGCACACCGGCGCTGACCGGAACTTCACGGTGGAGACCGAAGGGACGCACCCGTTCCGGAAGCCGCTGGCAACGCTGCGGATTGGCGACGCCGTCCGGTCCGACCTGCGCCAGATCACCCTGGAGGACATCACGGCGTTCGCCAACTCCACCGGTGACACGTTCTACGCCCACACCAACCAGGAGGCCGCGGAGGCCAACCCGTTCTTCCCGGGCATCGTGGCCCACGGCTACCTCCTGCTCGCGTGGGGCGCCGGACTGTTCGTGGAACCGGCACCGGGACCTGTCCTGGCCAACTACGGGCTGGAGAACCTGCGCTTCATTACGCCCGTCGCCGCAGGGGACTCCATCCGGGTGACCCTGACTGTCAAGAAGATCACTCCCCGGGAAACCGATGAATACGGCGAGGTGGCCTGGGACGCAGTGCTCACGAACCAGGACGACGAGATCGTGGCCACCTACGACGTCCTCACCCTCGTGGAGAAGTAGCCCGCTCCCAAACCCCAAGTTGCTCTATCACTTTTGGCCCTAAAACGCCGGTTTAGGGACCAAAAGTGATGGAGCAACCGGGCGTTCGGGGGAGGGTCTTTTCCGGCAGCCCGGGCGTAGGATTCAACCCGTAGGAGGTGGCCACATGACCCTTAAAATGAACACAGCCACAACCATCCTGCCTGTCGATGACGCAGCCCGCGCCCGCGCTTTCTACACTGAAAAGCTCGGACTCCCGCACCGCGGCAAGGCGGAGGACGGCAGTGAATTACTCGGTACCGACGGCGGCCCCATGCTGCAGTTGATGCCGGTGGCGGACGGCAAGCATTCCGAGCACACGGCCTTGAGCTTTGAAGTTTCGGACATTGAGGCGACTGTCCGGGACATGGAAGCCAGGGGAGTGATGTTCCAGGACTACGACCTGCCCACGCTGCGGACGGAGAACCATATCTGCACCACGGAGTCGGAGAAGTGCGCCTGGTTCATGGATACGGAGCACAACATCCTGTGCGTCCACCAGAACCTCGGCGGCAAGCTCGAGTACCAGGTCTAGGCGCACCGGCAGGCGGCGGGTCCAAACAAAGCAGCAGGGGTGCCCCGGTTTGACCGGGGCACCCCTGCTGCTTGTCTTCGTAAGGCGTCAGCTTTCGGCGCCGCCGTGGAGGCCGTCGTCGCTGCTGTCATCCTCGGGACCCGTGCCGCGGCCGCCTTCGCTGCGGTCGGAAAGGTCCATGTTGCCGCGGGCCTCGTCCATGGTGGGGCCGCCGGAGGGGACGCTGTAAGTGTCAGGGCGGATGCCGTGCGACTGTTCCTCGATCAGGGCCTGCTCCTCGCTGAAGCGGATCACATTGGCCTCGTCGCCGGCATCGCCGGGAACGTCCTCGCGGATCTTTGAGGGGTCCGGAATGATGAATCCTGCGTCGGGTTCTTCCTTTGGGTGGCTCATGTTCTTTTCCTTCCTATCGGGTGGTTGTGCTGGCGGGCCGGTCGGTAAGGTCCACCTTGATATCCAAACTCTGATCGCCGCGCTTGACCTTGAAGCCTACGGTGTCGCCGGGGTTGCGCTTGCGCAGTTCCGCCAGGAGCTTCTCCGGCGTGGTGAGCTCCACGCCCTCCATGGACTGCAGGACGTCACCCGGACGGATCCCGGCACGCCCGGCAGGACCGTCGCTGTCCGCTGCGAGCACCACGACGCCGGCCCCTTCCTGGATTCCCAGCTGGTCCGCGATCTGCGCCGTCAGTTCGCCCGGAGTGAGGCCCAGGTACGCGTGCTTCGCGGTGCCGTTTGCCAGCAGCTCTTCAGCAACGTCCACGGCGGTGGCGGCCGGAATCGCGAAGCCAAGTGATACAGCCCCGGCCGACGGCGGGATGTAGGCCTCGCTGATGCCGATCACCTCACCGCGCATATTGATCACCGCACCACCGGAGTTGCCGGGGCTGATGGGAGCGTCCGTCTGGATGAGGTCCACGAGGGAAAGGCTGTTGGACGCGGAGCCGGGGATGGAGCGGTGGAGGCCCGAGATGATGCCGGCGGTGGCCGTGTTTTCAAAGCCAAGGGGGGAGCCCAGGACCAGGGCGCCTTCGCCCACTTTGGGCAGGTCGCTTTGGTAGGTGGGTTTCGGCAGGCCGGTGCGCTTGGCCTGCACCAGCGCAAGGTCCGTCACGGCGTCGCTGGCCTTTACGGTTCCTTCCACGCGCTGTCCGTCGGCGAACCCCACCTCAACGCTGGTGGCGCCGCGGATCACGTGCTCGTTGGTCAGGATCAGCCCGTCCGCCGAGTACACCACGCCGCTGCCCAGGCCTCCCTCTGTAAAAATGGTGACGACGGACGGCGAGAGGTTCTCCACTAGCTGCGGCAGGTTGCCGGGCGATGTCCCGGAGCCGCCGCCTTCCACCGGTACAGCGGAACCGGGCGAGGAGGGTGCCGGCAACGGGTTGGCAGAGTCCGACGACGACGCTTGGCTTGAGGAGGTCCCGCTGGGGGGCGGGGGGCTTACGGTGCCGGTGCAGCCGCTGAATGCCAGCGCGGCCACGAGGGCGCCGGCGCCGAGGACCGTGCGCAGGCGGCGTGAACGCTGCAGATCGCTGGCCTGGCTCATCGGTACCTCCCTGCGGATGCTGGCTTTCTACCACCGTAGCCGGGGAGCGGGGAAAATACCAAGCACCCTTATTATCGCCGCCAGGGAGCCGGCCGCGAGCCTCTTATACGTCCGCGTGCAGGCCGTCGAACGCCATAGTGATGACGTCGTCGGCCAGGCGCTGCGGTGACAGCGAACCGCCGGGCTTGTACCACTCGACAATAGAGTTGATCATGCCGAACAGGAGCCGCGAGACCGTCCGGGGGTCGATGTCCTGGCGGAGCGAGCCTTCGTCGCGGGCGGCGGAAATCAGGGCTGCCACCTTGTGGTCGAAGGCACGCCGCCGTTCCAGCGCGTCGCGCTCGATCTCGGTATTGCCACGGAGGCGCAGGAGCAGCGTGACAAAGGGCAGCCGGTCTACCAGTACAGCCACCGTCTGGCGCAGCACGAACTCCAGCCGTGCATCGGCCGCTCCCGAGGTTGCCTGGGGCTGCTCCAGGATGGACTCGAGACCGCCCAGTGCGTGGTCCAGGGCGAGCTTGAGGAGATCGCCCTTGGACGGCACGTGGTGGTAGATGGCCGACTTTGAGATGCCCAGGTTCTCGGCCAGGATGCCCATGGAGGTGGCATCGTACCCGTGGCGGTTAAATACGTCGACGGCAATAAGCAGCACCGACTGCTGGTCATACCCGGGCCGGCCGCGCTTGGCAGGAGCATCTGTGGAAGACATACCCGCCATTTTCTCATGAACGTTCGGTAATGCGCCGCAGCCCGGTCGCCGCGGGGACCTTCGGCCCTTTTGATGCTGCTGGCCAGGGGCCACTCTGATGGGAAAGCCGCCGGCAGCAGGAGCCCTGCCACCCGCCCGAAGACCGGAAGGATGCCAGCCGTGGATGACAAAGCCGTTCGCCGGATCACCGGGTGGGCCGCCGTCGGGATGGTGGTGTTCTGGGCCGCCCAGTTCCCACTGTATCTAGCCCAGGACCCTGCCGTGGGGATCTATGACGGCGCCGGGGGTGCGGCGGAGGCATACCGAATCCGGACTATTATCTTCACCCGGGTCCTGATCGACTTGTGCCTTTACGTGGCTGCGATGGTCTTCGCTGCCGGGCTGGGCCACCTCATCCGCCGGGCGGATCTCGGTTATGGCTGGGCAGGGTCCCTGGTGGTCGCTGCCATGGCCGTCTGGGTGGGTGTGACCCTCGTGGCCAATGGATTGGAGGGCGGGCTGGCACTGGATGCCATGGCGCCGGACCCCGATCCGTCCGTGAACCGGGCGCTGACCATGGGATACATGCTGATCTACAACAGCTCCATTGCCTTTGCCATCACCGGGCTCTTTTTGGGCGCGGCCGGATGGGCCGCCGCGGCCACGGGAGTCCTGCCAAGCTGGACCCGGTGGGTCGCCTACGCCGGGGTCCTGCTGTGCGCCGCCGCGGTCCCCTCCATGTACGGCGGACCCCTGGACCCGTCAGGGTTCTACAATGCGGCCGGCTGGGGTCCGGTGATCATCGCCAATCTGCCCCCGGCGGTCTGGTTCGTGCTGGCAGCGGCGCTGCTGCTCCGCAGTTCCGCCCCCGTGGCGGCCAGCCGGAGGTCGCGCAGTGAACGGGAGCCGGGCGGCCCGGAGCGGCAGTAAACGAATGGCGGGGCAGCGCCGAACGCTGATGCCGCCCCGCCGACCGCGGAGAAGTGACTCCTACCCCTTCGGGCGCAGGTCGTAAATCCGGCGCAGCTTGCCGTTGGACCGCTCGAGCGAGCCCGGCTCCACCACGTTCACGGTGCAGGAAGAACCCACGTGGATCTTGATCTGCTCCTTTAAGGTGCGTGCCGCCGTCGTGCCCTGCTCAACGCTCACCGCGTCCCGGCGCTCGATCTTGACCGTCATCTGGTCCATCCGCTGGCCCTCCGGGCGGGTCAGTTCGAGCTGGAAGTGCGGGCTGAGCTCGGGGATCCGCAGCGCGATTTCCTCGATCTGGGACGGAAACACGTTCACGCCGCGCAGGATGATCATGTCGTCGCTGCGGCCGGTGATGCGTCCCATCCGCCGGTGCGCGGGGCGGGCCGTGCCGGGCAGCAGGCGGGTGAGGTCCTTGGTGCGGTAACGGATGATGGGGAGGGCTTCCTTGGTGAGCGACGTGAACACGAGTTCGCCATGCTCGCCGTCCCGCAGGACGTTTTCCTTGCCCACCACCGGGTTGAAGGCGTCAATAATTTCGGGGCGGAAGTGGTCCTCCCAGATGTGGCTGCCGTCCTGGGTCTCCACCGCTTCGCCGGCGACGCCCGGGCCCATCACTTCGGAGAGGCCGTAGATGTCGCACGCCTTGATGTTCATGGTGACTTCGAGCTCGTGCCGCATCTCCTCGGTCCATGGTTCGGCGCCCAGGACGGCATACTTCAGGGAGGTGGAGGCGGGGTCGATCCCCATGTGGGCCATGGCGTCGGCGATGGTCAGCAGGTACGTGGGGGTGGCCAGGATGGCGTCCGGCTTGAAGTCCTGGATCAGCTGGATCTGGCGCTCGGTCTGGCCGCCGGAGATGGGGATGACGGTGCAGCCCAGGGCCTCGGCTCCGGCATGGGCGCCCAGGCCCCCAGTGAACAGGCCGTAGCCGTAGGCGTTGTGGACCTTCATGCCGGGACGGATGCCGGAAGCGCGGAAGCTGCGGGCCACCAGCTTGGCCCAGTCGGCCAGGTCCTGCTTGGTGTAGCCGACGACGGTGGGCCGGCCCGTGGTGCCCGAGCTGGCGTGGACGCGGGCTACTTCGTGCTGCGGCACGGCGAACATGCCGAACGGGTATTCCTCGCGCAGGTCATCCTTGGTGGTGAAGGGGAAGTTGCCCAGGTCGCTGAGTTCGCGCAGGTCGTTGGGGTGGATCCCGGCGTCGTCGAACTTGCGCTTGTACAGCGGCACGCGGTCATACGCATAGGCCACGGTGTGCTGCAGGCGGCTGAGCTGGAGGGCTTCGAGCTCATCCCGGGAGATGGCTTCCTCGCGGTCCAGGACGGCGTCGGTGCCGGCGGGTGCGGTTTCGGGGGCATGCAGGGTCATGGTTTTCCTACTTCTTGGGGATGGTGCGGCTGCGTCCGCGGAACTCGGCGATGAGCTCGCCCGGGGAACTGGGTTGGGTCTCGGCGGCCGGCGCGGCGGCGTCGGCGGCGAAGATCTGGATGTCGTACAGGCCGCTGCGCCCGGCGCTGGAGCGGCGGTCGGCGACGGCGGTCAACACCTGGCCGCGGAAGGCGGGCTTAAGGAAGTTGATGTCGACGCCGGAGGCCACGGTGATGGTGCCTTCCTCGCCGGGTGCGGGGTGGATGGGGTTGCACGCGAGGGCGAAGGCGGTGTCCCCGAACGCGAAGATCATTCCGCCGTGGGCCATGCCGAATCCGTTGAGCATTTCCTGCCGGAGGGTCATCCGGATGGTGGCGTGGCCGTCGCTGAGGGCGAGGACCTCGATTCCCATCCATTCGGAGGCGTAGTCGTTTTCCAGGATGGGGTGGGTGGCCCCGGAAAGTGTTGCTTCAGCCATGCGTCATTGCCTCCAGCTTTATTTACCGAATGTTCATTAGGTAATCCCATGAGGGGGTCCGGTGTCAAGGGCTGGTCCCTCCCGCGAGATGGCACTTGGCGGCAGTCCCAGGCGCGAACATTGCCGTGAAGTGCCATCTCGCGGAGTGGTAGTGCAAGGATGGGAGGACCGGCACCAGCACAGCAAAGGGCGGACCATGGCAAAAGGCATCTACGTCAGCGCAACCACCCCGGGATCGGGCAAGTCCCTGATAGCCCTGGGCCTGGCCGATACGCTGCACCGGCACGCGGACAGGATCGGCTTCTTTAAACCGGTGGTCCACGGGCCCTCGGCAGCGAACGACCCCATGGTGGCGCTGATGAAGTCCCGGTTCGCCCTGGAGGATGACCGGTGCCGCGGCGGCCTGACGTACGACGAGGTCCGCACGCTGCTCGCGGAGGGAAACCGGGCGGAGATCGACGCCAGGTGCGTGGAGATCTTTGCGGACATCGCCCGCCACTGCGACGTGGTGATCGTCGAAGGCACCGACCTGGTGGGCCAGGATTCCGCCGTCGAATTCGACCTCAACGCCCGGCTTGCCAACAACCTCGCCACACCCGTGGTGGCCGTGGTGGGCGCCAAGGGGCGGACCGTTCCCGAGACCGCGGCCGCCGTCGAGGTTGCGCGGAAGGAACTTGCCGCCGAAAAATGCGCGCTGCTGGCCATCATGGTCAACCGGGCGGACGCCGATGACCTGGACGCCATTGCGGCCGCCCTGAAGCCGGGTGCCTCCGGCCGGCCTGTTTACATCCTGCCGGAACTGGAGGAGATCGCCCGGCCCACCACCGGCGAGGTGGCCCTGGCGCTGGGCGTGCGGCAGATCGCGGGAACTCCGGACATGGAACGCGACGTCAGGGACATCAAGGTGGCCGCCATGAACGTGGGCAACTTCCTGAATGTGCTCGATGAAGGCGCCCTGGTGATTGTGCCGGGGGACCGGGCGGACGTGATGGTGGCCTGCCTGGCATCCTCCTTCTCGCCTGAGTTCCCGGTGGCCTCGGCGCTCATCCTTACCGGCGGCCTGGCCCCGGACGCGAACATCTACCCGCTCCTGGCACAGGCGCCCTTCCCGGTGTTCGCCACGGAAGATGACACCTACCAGACTGCCCGCCGGGTCTCCGAGGTCCGCAGCGAGATCTGGTCCGGCCACCGGCGCAAGGTGGCCTCCGCCCTGGGGCTCTGGTCCCGCCGTGTTGATGAAACCGAGCTGGTGGAGCGCCTGCACCTGCCGCGGGCAGAGCGGATGACCCCGCTGCGGTTCCTGCACGACCTCATCGAGCGTGCCCGGGCGCAGCGCCGCCACGTGGTCCTGCCGGAGGGAACCGACGTCCGGATCCTGCGTGCTGCCGAAATCCTGCACCGCCGGGATGTCTGCGACCTGACGCTGCTGGGCCCCGAATCCGACATCCGGGAACTGGCTGCCGCCAACGGCATCGATTTGTCCGGCATCAACGTCATCGACCCGGCCACCTCCGAGCTGCGCCTGGAATTCGCCGAAAAGTACGCCGAACTGCGGGCGCACAAGGGCGTGGACCTGCCCAAGGCCCTGGAAATCATGCAGGACGTGAGCTACTTCGGCACCATGATGGTCCAGCTGGGCGTGGTGGACGGCATGGTCTCCGGCGCGGCCCACACCACCGCACACACCATCCGGCCGGCCCTGGAGTTCGTGAAGACCCGCGAGGGCGTAAAGATCGTGTCCTCGGTGTTCCTGATGCTCATGCCGGACCGGGTGCTGGTCTACGGCGACTGCGCAGTGAACCCGGATCCCAATGTGGAGCAGCTGGCGGACATTGCCCTGGCCTCGGCCGAGACCGCCGCCCAGTTCGGCGTGGAGCCGCGGGTTGCCATGCTCTCCTATTCCACCGGCGGCTCGGGCTCCGGGGAGGCCGTGGACGAGGTGCGGCAGGCCACCGAGCTGGTGCGCACGCGCCGCCCGGACCTCGCGGTTGAGGGCCCCATCCAGTACGACGCCGCCGTGGACGCCTCGATCGCCGCATCCAAGATGCCGGGCTCCTCGGTGGCCGGGCAGGCAACGGTATTCATTTTCCCGGACCTGAACACGGGCAACAACACCTACAAGGCGGTGCAGCAGAGCTCGGGGGCCGTGGCCGTGGGGCCCGTCCTGCAGGGGCTGCGGAAGCCGGTCAACGACCTCTCCCGCGGCTGCACCGTGGAGGACATCGTGAACACGGTGGCCATCACGGCCATCCAGGCGCAGGCCCAGACCCAAGGGCCGGCCGAGGGGTCCGTTCAGGCCGAAGTTTCGGCCCAGGCGCAGCCGGCCTCCTAGGACACCACGCACAAAGGTCGACGCCGGCACTTTGGCGAGTGCCGGCGTCGTCCCTTTGCTTAGGGCTGGGAATACTTAGGCGGCTGCCGGGACCTTCAGCGGCTCGATCTTGCCGATGACGAACAGGTAGTTGGCCGCGCCGATCAGGGAGATTGCGCCGATGACGGCCAGCGGCGCCACGAAGGAGCCGGTCTGGTCAACCAGCACGCCGATCAGGATGGGCGTGAAGATGCCGGCCAGGTTGGATGCGAAGTTCTGCAGGCCGCCGATGGAGCCGACGTGGCGGGAGCTGGGGGCCACGTCCGCCGGCAGTGACCAGATGCCGGTTGCCGCCACGGTGAGGCTGGAGTAGGCGACGGACAGCAGCGCCAGCGCCATCCAGGCTTCCGGAACCAGTGCGGCAAACATGATCACGGAACCGCCCGCCAGGCCACCGGCGATGGCGGTTTTACGGACCTTGCTGACCGGAGAGCCGGCGCGGACGGCACGGTCGGCAAGGTAGCCGCCCAGCCAGCCGAACAGGACGGCGCAGATGCCGGGGATGGCGCCGAAGAAGCCCAGCTTGAGCAGGTCGAAGCCGCGTTCCTTGACCAGGTAGCTGGGGAAGAACGTGATGAAGAAGTAGATGGCGCTGTTCAGGCAGAAGAAGCCGAACATCATGCTCAGGATGGTGCGGTACTTGAAGAGCGAACGCCAGGGGAGTTTGGCCGCGCCCTCGTCATCGCTGGCCACGCCGCGGGCGCCACCCTCCTGGATGTAGCTGACTTCGGCGGCATTGGCGCCGGTGTGCTCCTCCGGGCTGCGGTAGTACTTCCACCAGACGGCGGCCCAGATAATGCCCAGGACGCCGATGATGATGAACACCGCATGCCAGGAGGTGAAGGCGACGATCAGGGTGACGATCGGCAGGGCAATGACCGCCCCGACGCGCGAGCCGGAGTCCCAGATGCTGGTGGCAAAGGCGCGTTCGCGGACCGGGAACCAGGTGGCCACCACCTTGGCCGCCGTGCTGGGCGCCGGGCTCTCGCCGACACCCAGGAGGAAACGGGCCGCGAAAAGGGACCAGAAGCTGGAGGCCGCGGCAGTGACCATGGTGAAGACGGACCACCACACGGCGGCCAGCGAGAACGAGCGGCGGGGGCCCACCTTGTCCACGTACCAGCCGGCGGCGAGCTGGAAGAAGTCGTAGGCCCAGAAGAAGGCTGCAAAGATCAGCCCCTGCTGGGTGGCCGTGAGTTCAAAATCCTTGCCCATGAACGGCAGGGCAACGCTGAGGCTGGAACGGTCCAGGTAGTTGATGCTGAGGCCTATGAAGGCGAGCCAGATGATGACCCAGCGTTTGCGGGTCATGATGCGGGGCTGCCGGGCCTGGTTGGCTATGGATGTCTTACTTCCGAGCGTAGTCATGCGGTCTCCTTCGACATATACATGGCTTCGGGTGCGGTGCGCACGGGCGGGAGGGGGAGACGCGGAAGATGTCAGCGCCAAAATCATATAGGAATCTGGTTAATCATATAGAGATTGTGATCCAGATCAAGTGTTGCTTTGAAAAGCCCCTTATCGGAGCCGCCGCGGTGTGTGGCTTATGATTCCCCCAGCAGCTCACCAACGATCACTGGCAGTCCAAACCCGGCGTAAGGTCAGCCGGGGCCCGTCCAAGCCAGTACAAAACCAACCCAGTGCAAGAGGTAACAGCGTGCCCCCACGTCAACCATCCGAAGTTCCGCGCGGCAAGGCGGCCGTTCCCGACGTATACACGGCCATGCGCGCCTCCATCCTGGATGGCGGGATCGCTCCGGGTACCCGCATCAACATTGATGCCGTGGCCCGGAGCCTCGGAGTCTCGCAGACTCCCGTCCGTGAAGTCCTCCAGCGGCTCGAGGGCGACAACCTGGTGGTCTACAACCCCGGCCGGGGCTACAGCACCACCCCGCTCCTGGACCTGCCGGAACTGCGCTCGCTGTTCGAGTTCAGGCTCCTGGTGGAACCCTGGGCAGCGCGTGCGGCGGCGGTGGACCGTCTGGCCAATCCGGCAGGGACGCTGGAAAGGGAGCTGGCGGGCTTCCGGGATGCCATGAAGCGCAGCAAGGACCTGCGGCAGGATCTGGTGGCCCACGACACCCGCTTCCACGACACCATCCTCGCGGCCTCCGGAAACCCGGTGGTCCGGCACGCCTTTGCCCAGACGCACTGCCACCTGCACACCTTCAGGCTCTACCCTGCGGACGTGGACGGCGCCATCACCGTCGCTGAGCACACCGCCGTGCGCGAGGCGATCGAGGCCTGCGATCCCGAGCGGGCCGAGGCGGCCATGACCACCCACATCCGCAACTCCTTCGACAGGTTTGCCCAGGCGTTCGAGGGTGAACTTGCTCCGCTGGAGGACAGCGGCCCGCCGCGGCGGCGGATTGTCACCGGCTAGCACACGACGGCGCAGCCCCGGCCTGTAGAAGGCCGGGGCTTTTTGCGCTTCGCGGTGAAGGTAAGTGACGGGAAGGGCTTGACCTGGATCACATGTCCTATATGATTTTAGAAATTCGTATAGGAATCGAATCTTTCCCTTCCCTCACAGCTGCCATCCGAAAGTTGAGATCCATGCCTTCCATTACGTCCATCAAGACCCAGGACGTCCGTTTTCCCACATCCCTTGAACTTGACGGTTCCGATGCGGTCAACGTCGACCCCGATTACTCCGCCGCGTACGTTGTCATCCGCACTGATGCGGGCGACGAGGGCCATGGCTTCGTCTTCAGCTGCGGCCGCGGCAACGAGATCCTGACGTCCGCCATTGACGCCTACGCACGACTCCTGGTGGGCCGCGACATCGACGAGCTGATCTCTGACCTGGGCGCCGCCTCAAGGCTCCTGGTCCACGACTCCCAGCTCCGTTGGCTGGGTCCCGAAAAGGGCGTCACCCAGATGGCGTGCGGCGCCCTGGTTAGCGCCCTGTGGGACATCCGCGCCCGCCGCGAAAACAAGCCGCTCTGGCTCCTCCTTGCTGAGATGACGCCCGAGGAACTGGTGAGCGTGGTGGACTTCACCCACATCCGGGACGCCCTCAGCCCCGAGGAAGCACTGGAGATCCTCCGCGCCGGCCAGGAAGGCAAGACCGAACGGATCGCCGCCCTCAAGGCCGACGGCTTCCCTGCCTACACCACCTCCCCGGGCTGGCTCGGCTACAGCGACGAGAAGCTGGTCCGGCTGAGCAAGGAAGCGGCGGCAGAGGGCTTTTCCATGATCAAGCTCAAAGTGGGCGGTGACATCAACGATGACCGCCGGCGCATGGCCCTGGCCCGTGAGGCCGTGGGCGCCCTGCCCATCGCGATCGACGCCAACCAGCGCTGGGAAGTGTCCGAGGCCATTGAGTGGGTCAACCAGCTGGCCGAATTCAACCCCTACTGGATTGAAGAGCCCACCAGCACGGACGACATCCTGGGCCACGCCGAGATCCGCAGGGGTGTCAGCCCGGTTCGGGTCGCCACCGGAGAGGCCGTGGCAAGCCGCATCGTCTTCAAGCAGCTCCTCCAGGCCGGCGCCATCGACGTCCTCCAGCTTGACTCCACCCGCGTGGCCGGCGTCAACGAGAACATCGCCATCCTGCTGCTGGCGGCCAAATTCGGCGTTCCCGTCTGCCCGCACGCCGGGGGAGTGGGCCTGTGCGAACTGGTCCAGCACTTCTCCTTCTTCGACTACGCCGTGGTGGCCCGCAGCCAGGAAAGCCGCATGATCGAATTCGTGGACCACCTGCACGAGCACTTCGCCGAACCCGTCCGGATCATCGACGGCCGCTATGCCGCCCCGGCACTGCCCGGCACCGGCGCCGAGATGTTTGCCGCCTCCCGTTCCCGCTGGGAATTCCCCAACGGCGCAGGGTGGCAGGAGGTAGGCAACCGGGCCGCCGTCACCGGCGGCTCCGTTGCCGCGGCAGCAGGAGCCGGCCGATGAACACGGCCCCGGAGGCAACGGCCGTCCTCGCGGCACCCACCACCGTGGGGCAGCTGGACACCGCGGTGGTGGCCGCCCACCGTGCCTTCGAGCAGGCCCGCCTGGCGGATCCGGACCGGCGCGCGGGGTGGCTTGAGGCCATTGCCGCCGGCCTGGAGCAGGATGCTGCGGCGCTGGTGGAGACCGCCGTAGCGGAAACGCACCTCGGGGCTCCTCGTCTGGAAGGGGAACTGAAGCGCACCGTGTTCCAGCTGCGGCTCTTCGCAGCGGAAATCCGCCAGGGTGAGCACTTCGACGCCACCATCGACCACGGCGACCCCGCCTGGCCCATGGGCGCGCGCCCTGACCTTCGGCGCTGCAACGTTCCACTCGGCGTCGTTGGCGTTTTCGGCGCCTCCAACTTCCCCTTTGCGTTCAGTGTGATGGGCGGGGACAGCGCGTCGGCCCTGGCCTCGGGCTGCGCCGTGGTCCACAAGGCGCACGACGCGCACGCACGGCTTGCTGCCCGGACCGCCCGCACGGTGATCGACGCGCTGGAAGGTGCGGGGGCGCCGTCGGGCCTGTTCACCATGGTGACCGGACGGCAAGCTGGCGAGGCACTCGTTGACCACCCCCTGGTCAAGGCCATCGGCTTCACCGGCTCCACCGCCGGCGGCCGGGCCCTGCTCAACCGCATCGCTGCCCGCCCGGAACCCATCCCGTTCTTCGGTGAGCTGGGCGGCATCAACGCGGTCTTCGTCACGGGCGGGGCCTGGGCAACGCGGCGGGCGGAAATCCTTGCCGGCTACGCTGCCTCCTTCACCCTGGGAATGGGCCAGTTCTGCACCAAGCCCGGACTCCTGTTCGTCCCCGCTGGGCAGGCTGACGGCATCCGCCGCGAGCTGGAGCAGGCCCTGGCAGGTTTCACGCCCGCCCGGCTGCTCAGCCCCCGCCTGCACGACGGCTACGCCGATGCCGTCACCCGGCTCCGGGACAGCGGCGGCGTGGACGTCCTGGTGGAAGGCAACTTTGCCGAGGAACCGGCCCCCACGGTCCTGCTCACCACGGCAACGGACGTCCGGAAGAACCCGGAGCTGCTCCGCCAGGAGATGTTCGGCCCGGCCAGCCTGGTGGTTGAATACGGTGACGAATCCGAATTGCCGGACCTGGCAGGGCTGCTGGAAGGGCAGCTGACCACCACGCTGCAGGCTGAAGCTGACGACGACGTGGACGCGCTCGCAGCCCGCTTGGCGGACATCAGCGGCAGGGTCCTGTGGAACGGCTGGCCCACCGGCGTCACCGTCAGCTATGCCCAGCACCACGGCGGGCCCTACCCGGCCACCACCTCAAACACCACCTCGGTGGGGACGGCGGCGATCCGCCGCTTCCTGCGGCCCGTGGCGTACCAGTCATTCCCGGCGCAGCGGCTGCCCGAACCGCTGCGGGACAACAATCCCTGGCAGGTTCCGCAAAGGGTCGACGGCGTCTGGCAGCGCCCGTCCGGCCCCGCCGCCGGGTCCGTGGCAACCCAGGAGGACAAGCAGTGAACGCCATAACCACTGAAGAAGTCCAGACAGTCCTGCCCGAGGACGCGGACCAGGCCCTGCTGATCGGGCGGGTCTGGGATGTGGAGAGCGGCGGCCCGCGCGTCGTTGCCGTCAGCGGGGGCAGCATCTATGACCTGCACCGGATGGCCGGAACGGTCGCGGAGCTCCTGGAGCTGCCGGACCCGGCAGCTGCCGTCCGCTCCGCCCTTGCGGATCCCAGCCTGGCGGAAGCGCGGTGGGAGACGGCCGCCGTCGTCAACGCTTCCCTGGCCGGTGACAGCACCCGGACCAGGCTGCTGGCGCCCGTGGACCTCCAGGTCATCAAGGCCTGCGGCGTCACGTTCGTGAGACAGCATGATCGAGCGGGTCATCGAGGAGCGCTGTGCCGGTGACGCTGGACGTGCAGCCGAGGTCCGGGAACTGGTGGGCCGAGCCCTGGGCGGAAGCATTTCTGCCCTGCGGCCGGGATCGCCGGAAGCCGCCGAGGCCAAACGCGTCCTGATCTCCGAAGGCCTGTGGTCGCAGTACCTGGAGGTGGGGATCGGCCCGGACCCGGAGGTTTTCACCAAAGCCCCCGTCCTGTCTTCGGTGGGCCTGGGCGCGGGCATCGGGATTCCCGCCTTTTCGTCCTGGAACAACCCCGAGCCGGAGCTGGTCCTGATCGCCACCTCAGCCGGCAAGGTGGTGGGCGCGACGCTGGGCAACGACGTGAACCTGCGCGATGTGGAAGGCAGGAGTGCGCTGCTGCTGGGCAAGGCCAAGGACAACAACGCCTCCAGCGCGCTGGGCCCGTTGATCCGGCTCTTCGACGGCACTTTCACCCTCGAAACGCTGCGCGATGAGGAAATCCTGCTGCGCGTTGAGGGCCGGGACGGCTACCTGCTGGAGGGCCGGAACAGCGTTGCCCGGATCAGCAGGCCCTTCGAGGAGCTTGTGGCCGCAACCTACGGAAAGCACCACCAGTATCCGGACGGGTTTGCGCTCTTCACGGGGACGCTGTTCGCCCCAACGCAGGACCGTGACGTGCCGGGGGAGGGTTTCACGCACAAACACGGCGACCTGGTGACCATCCGCAGCCGGCACCTCGGTGCCCTGGTGAACCGGGTGGGCCCGTGCGAGGAGCTTCCGGAATGGTCGTTCGGTCTCCGCCGGCTTTTCGCTTACCTGGCTGCGCAGCGGCAGGGGGCCCGGGCGTAGTTGCCACGCAGCGAAGTACGACGCCGGCACTTTGGTAAGTGCCGGCGTCGTACTTTTTTCGCTGGTGTTCTTAGCTGTTGTCCGGCTTGGCCAGGCTCTCCGGGTCTTCCTGCTTGGCAGCTTCGTCCGAGAGGCCCTGCGGCGTGAGGTCCAGGTCCTCCCGGTTCTCCGGTGCCTCCGGGGCTTCCCCGGTCTCCGAGGCCTTGACGTGGCCGGTGTCGTCCAGGGCCGGGTTGGCGCCCTCCACGCCCGTGGGATCATTCTTGCTGCCGGAGTCCGGCTGGGCGTTGAGCGGGGCGGTGCTGCTGGATCCCGTGTTGGTGGGGTCGTTCTCGTCGATCGAATTGGGCTCGTTCGTCATGGAATTGTCCTCTCGGCGTGGTCCAGCCTTGTCCGCCGACCATAGGCACAGCCGCGCCCGATCCGCAAGGAATCAGCCGCGCGGCGCGGCACATATAGTGGGGGTTGAACTGCAGACGCCAGGCTGAGGAGGCCCCGCATGCTCGTGCTCGTCATCAACTCCGGTTCGTCGTCCCTGAAGTACCAGGTCCGTGACGTGGCCGCCGGAACGGTCCTCACCGAGGGGCTGATCGAGAAGATCGGCATGGGCAACGGCGGCGGCGGAGACGGCGAGATCGAGGGCCCGCGGGACCACGCGGAGGCGCTGGAGCAGGTGGACGCGGCCATCCACCAGGAGCTGGGCGACCTCGAGCTGGCCGCGGTGGGGCACCGGGTGGTCCACGGCGGCGAGCGGTTCGCCGAACCCGTGCTGGTGGACAACGAAATCACCCGGGCCATCGAACGCCTCAACCCGCTGGCGCCGCTGCACAACCCCGCCAACGTCCTGGGCATCCGGGCCATCACCAAGAAGTGGCCCACAATGCCGCAGGTGGCCGTTTTCGACACCGCATTCCACCGGACGCTGCCGGAGCACGCCTGGCGCTACGCCGTCCCGGACGAGCTGTACACCAACCACGGCATCCGCCGCTACGGCTTCCACGGGACCTCGCACGAGTACGTGGCACGCCGGTCGGCCGCCCTGCTGGACCTCCCCGTCGAGGAGTTCGACGGCGTCATCGCCCACCTGGGTAACGGGGCATCCGTCACCGCCATCCGCGGCGGGCGGTCAGTGGACACTTCCATGGGCTTCACGCCCCTCGAGGGGCTGGTCATGGGCACGCGCTCCGGCGATCTGGACCCCTCCATCCTGGTGTTCCTGGGCCGCGCCGGCTGGACACCCGAGGACATCGACACCATGCTCAACCGGGAATCGGGGCTGAAGGGCCTGGCCGGCAACAATGACATGCGCTCGGTGGTGGAAGCCTCCGAGTCAGGTGACGGGAAGGCCGCCACGGCCCTGGCGGTGGCGTCGTACCGGCTGGCCAAATACATCGGCGGCTACCACGTGGCTGTCGGCGGGGCCAAGGCGCTGGTGTTCACGGCCGGCATCGGCGAGAACTCTCACCAGTTCCGGGCACAGGTGGCGGAGCGGCTGGGCGCCCTGGGCATCGAGCTCGACGCCGGCCTGAACGCCGAGCGGTCAAAGGAGCCTCGCGTCATATCCACGCCGTCCTCCGCCATTCCCGTCCTGGTGGTGCCCACCGATGAGGAACGTGCCATCGCAGAGGCGACTGCCGCCGTCGTCGGATCATCGACTGCTCCGTAGCGGTCCTTATGGGCGCCCAAAACGACGTTTTTGGAGCAACCGATGAACCATGGGTTAGCCTCGGTCCATGCCGCACATCAGCCTGCCGATCCGCACCGAACGGCTGGTCCTTCGCCGGTTTGACGGCGGTGACCTGGACGCGTTCCACGCCTACCACTCGTTGCCGGAGACCGCCCGGTTCCTGCCGGGCCCGGCCAAAAGCTACACGCAGTCGATGGAACGGGTGGGCCGGTACGCCAACTTTGTCTTCGAAAAGGAAGGCGACTGGGTAGCCCTTGCCATCGAGGCGGCGGATGAGCCCGGGTTGCAGGGTGAAGTGGTGCTCAAATGGCTGCCCGGGCGTGGGCAGGGCGAAGTGGGGTGGACCCTGGCGCCTGGAGCCCGCGGCAAGGGCTACGGCACTGAGGCCGCGGGGGCCGTCCTCAACCTGGGTTTCAAGGAGCTGGGCATGCACCGGATTGAAGCCCGGCTGGACGAGCTCAACGTGGCGTCGGCGTCACTGTGCGTCCGGCTGGGCATGCGGCTGGAGGCGCGGCACATCGACAAGTGGCACTACAAAGGACAGTGGGCCACCGAGCTCACCTACGCCATCCTCGCCGATGAGTGGCGGACCAGTTCCGCCCGATAGTTTTACGCCCGGCCCTTGAGGATCAGGTTCCAGTAGATCTTCGGAAACAGGTCCCGGTCCACGAGCCATGACAGTTTGCTTTCATTCCAGGTGGGAACCCGGGGAATGGTGGGCATGGGACGGTACCGGTCGTCGAATTCGGCGAAAACCACGGTGTCCCTTGACACCGTGAACGGGCACACCGAGTAACCGTTGTACTTCGCCGGCAGCGCTTTGCCTTTCCGGGCTGCCACCAGGTTCTTGGCCACCACCTTGGTCTGCTTGCGCAGCGCCCCGCCGGACTTGGAGTTGGTGGTGCCCGCGGCGTCGCCCAGGGACCACACATTGGGGTACCGGAGGTGCCGGAGCGTCTGCCGGTCCACCTCCACGAACCCGCCCGCGTCGCCGCCGGCCGGCAGGTCCGTGGCCTTGAGCCAGTCCGGGGCCGACTGCGGCGGGACGGCATTGAGGACGTCGTATTCTAGGTCCTCCGTGGTATTCGCGGCGTTGTCCCGGATGGTTGCCCTGCGGCCGGCTGCGCTCACCGACACCAGTTCGCTGTTGGTCCGCAGCTCGATCCCGTACTCGGCGATCTTCCGATCCAGCTCACGGTCCACTTCCGGAACCCCGAACACCGTGGGGTAGGGCTGCACCATCACCACCCGGATCTTGTCCAGGACCCCTTGTTCACGCCAGTAGTCGCAGGCAAGGTACATGGGTTTCTGGGCCGCGCCGCCGCACTTGATGGGTCCGGCGGGCATCGTGAAAACCGCGGTGCCGGAGGTCATTCCGCTGAGCAGCGTCCAGGCCTTGGGGGCAAGATCGAACTCATAGTGGGAGGCTCCATGGGGCGAGTGGACGGCCTCGGCCAGGCCCGGCACCGCGTCCCAGTCATACTGCAGCCCGGGGCACACCACCAGCTGGCCGTAAGCCACCGAGGCCCCGGACTCCAAGGCGACCGTGTTGGCATCGGCGTCCACGCCCGCCGCCGCGTCCCGGATCCAGGCGACGCCCTGGGGGACAACCGATTGCTGGGGCCGGACGGCTTCCTTGGCCTGGGCCCGGCCGCCTGCGATGTGCGAAAACAGTGGCTGGTAGAGGTGGTGGTCCCGTGGTTCGATCACGGCCACGTCCTTGACGCCATAGCGCTGCAACCTGGCGGCCAGCGAAATGCCGGCATTGCCGCCGCCGATGATGACCACCTCATGCTGGACAGGCACGGCGCTACTTCTTCTCAGTCAGCGCGGATGCCTTGTGGGCCGCACGGGCGCCGGTCTTCTCCGATTCCACCACGTACTGCGGCTCATCCTCAGAGGCGCGGTGCGTATTGCCGTCGAGGTCGAAGTCGCTGGTCTTCTTTTCCACGATCCGGCCGTGGGTCTTGCCCTGCGAAGTGTTCCACTCCACGTGCGTTCCCTTGCTCAATGACATGCCCGCTCCTCTGGTCCCTGCGGAAAACAAGTGCCCCACAATAGTAAGCATGGTTAGCTTTTTTGGGGTACGCGGTTCGCCGATCCATTGCTCCGTACCTGCCGTTTGGCGGGCCGAGAACGACAGTTACGGAGCAATCGATGGGTTTACTTCAGGCCGGCGCCCGGCAGCAGTTCGGTGGCGCCCAGGGCATCGGCGATGAACGCGTAGTCCCAGGCCCGTTCCCGCCACTGCACGTACCGGCCGGACGCGCCCCCGTGGCCGCCGTCCATCTCGATCTTCATGACGATGGGCTCGGTGCCGGTGGTCTTGTTCCGCAGTTCCTGCACCCACTTGGCCGGCTCCACATAAAGGACGCGGGTGTCGTTGAAGGACGTCACGGCAGCAATCTTGGGGTAGGCCACCTCGCGCACGTTCTCGTAGGGGGAGTAGGACTTCATGTAGGCGTAGGCCTGGGGGTCCGTGATGGGGTTGCCCCACTCCTCCCACTCCAGGGCGGACAACGGCAGATCCGGGTCCAGAATGCTGGTGAGCGGGTCCACGAACGGCACCTGCGCCACGATGGCCGTGTACTTTTCCGGTGCCATGTTCGCCACGGCGCCCATCAGGAGCCCGCCCGCCGAACCGCCCAGCGCAGCGATCCGGGAGGGATCCACCCATCCCGAGCTGGCCAGCCAGTCAGTGGCGTCCACGAAGTCGGTGAACGTGTTTTTCTTGGTGAGCTTCTTGCCGTCCTCATACCAGTGCCGGCCCAGCTCGCCGCCGCCGCGGATGTGGGCGATCACGAACACCACGCCGCGGTCCAGCAGGGACAGGCGTGCGATGCCAAAGCCGGGGTCCATGCTCATCTCGTAGGAGCCGTATCCGTAGACCAGGCCGGCCGCCGTCGAATCCTGTTTCACGGTCTTATGCCGCAGGACCGACAGCGGGATGCGCGTGCCGTCACCGGCCGTGGCCCATTCCCGCGTGGCCACGTAGTCGCTGCCGTCATACCCGCCCAGCACAGGGCTTTCCTTGCGGAGCAGCAATTCTCCGGCCGGCTGCTCCGGGGTGGGGAGGACGAAGTCGTAGATGCGCGACGGCGTGAAGTATGAGGTGTAGCCCAGGCGGATCACGGGCGCCTCATAATCCGAGCCGCCCACCCCCGCGGTGTAGAGCTCCTCGTCGAACGCCGGCTCAACGGGCGCCTGCTGTGCGGGCGTGCCCAGCCCGGCCAGCCCCATCACCTGGACGCGCTCGATGGTGTCCTTGCGGATGGAGACGATGAGGTGCGTGGCGGTGACGCCGGCGCCGTTGACGCGGACATCGGCGGAATGTTCGACGACGGTCTGCCAGGCCTGTTCCGCCAGCGGCTTGCCCAGCTCGGCCGGGTCTGCCAGCGAGACCATGGAGTTGATGGCGCCGTGGTTGTGCGTGAGCAGGATCTTCTCGGCCTTTTCGCCGTTGGGGCCCTCCAGGAGGAAAGGCTCGGCCTCATATAGGACGCGCTCGTTGCGGGAAATCACGGTGGTGACGCCCTGTTCGGGGTCGTCGAAGCGCAGCAGCCTGGTTTCGCTGTATTCCGAGCACCCGATGCCCAGCACCAGGTAGCGCCGGTCCGCGGAGAGCTCGAAGCCCAGCCACATGGCGGCGTCGTCCTCCTGGTACACCACCACGTCGTCGGCCACGGGAGTGCCCAGGACGTGCGCCTTCACCTGGTACGGGCGCCAGGCCTCGTCCACCACCGTGTAGAAGAGGCGCGTGCCGTCCGGGGAGAACGCCACGCCGTAGAAGATGTTCTCGATGACGTCAGGCAGGAGTTCGCCGGTGCGGAGGTCCTTGATCCGAAGCGTGAAGCGTTCATCGCCGGAGTTGTCCACGGCGTAGGCGTAGAGGGTGCCGTCAACCGTGACGGCTGTGCCGCCCACGGAGAAGAACGGTTTGCCTTCGGCTTCCACGTTGCCGTCCAGCAGGATTTCCTCACCGCGGATCCCCACCCCGGCTTCCACGGCCGGCGGGGTCCAGTCGGCCACGGGATCCCCGGTGTCCTGCACCCTGACCCGGCAGTGGATGCCGTACTCCTTGCCCTCCGCGGACCGGCTGAAGTACCACCAGCCGTCCTTGCGGTGCGGAACGGAAAGGTCGGTTTCCTGGGTGCGGCCCTTGATCTCCTGGAAGATGGCCTCGCGGAGCGGCTCCTGGTGCGCGGTAACGGCTTCCTGGTACGCGTTTTCGGCCTGAAGGTGCCCCACGACCTCGGCCGACTCCTTGTCCCGCAGCCACTCGTAGTTGTCCACGAAAGTCTCCCCGTGATGGGTGCGCTCGGTGGGGATCTTCTTGGCAACCGGGGGCGCCGGGATAGCGGTGCCGGTGGAATCCTGCAGGGAGGTGGAGGTCATGGATTCAATATATAGACCACCCCGGACAAGTCGGCAGGCCGTTCGCTACCGGGGGAGAAGGGGCGGCCGGAAAGGGGCGAAAGACTCTGGGACCCTGCCCGTGGTTCCCGCCACGCTGGGAGGGCGGTGCAAGGAAAAGGAGAAGCTATGGACCTCGAATCCGGACCGGCGCCCCGGGCCAAAGCCTGGCCGGCCGTGGCCCGCAGCTTGGGTACGTCCTGCCTCATGCTGGCCCGCAGGCAGGTGCATCTGCCCAAGGGCAATGTGGGCCGGGTGCTGCGTTTCGCAGACGGAAGCACCTCGCGGGTGTACCGGGAGACCGCCGTCGACCGAGAACCCGGGGAGCCCTGCGTCCTGGTGGTGGCCTTCACGCTCCGCCTGGTCCGTGGCCGGGCGCACCGCTTTTTCGAGGCGGAAAGCCTGCTGAACACCCCGCTCTTCGTCGGGTTCCCGGGGTTTGTCTCCAAGCTCTGGTGCGCCCACGACACCTTCGGCGCCTACCGCGGCCTGTACGAGTGGGACGGCGCCGCGCCCGCCCGCAAATACGCCGCGGCACTCTGGCGGGTCCTGGAACTGGTCAGCGTTCCCGGGTCCATCAGCTACAAGGTCCTGCCCGGGCTGCGCCGCGATGAGCTGCTCGCCAACCCCGCCCTGATCGAGTCGCCCGCCCACCCCGATCACGCTTGGTGGCGGCTGCTGGGCCAGGGATGAGGCCGGGCGGGAATGCCGGGCAGGGCAGGCACAACGACGGACACTGATGTTTTGGTGGTGGGCGCCGGTCCCGCCGGGCTCACCACAGCACTCCAGGCCCACGCACATGGGGCCACGGTCAGGGTGGTGGACCGGCGCGAACACCGGGCCCGGCCTTCCCGGGCCATGATGCTGCATGCCCGGGCCCTGGAGGGCCTCCGCCCTTTGGGCGTGACCGACGAGTTACTTAACCGTGCCGACACCACTCCCGAAGCACGCATCCACCTGGGCCGCCGCGTCATTGAAGCCCGGATGGGCCATGCGGACCTCCCGGACACCGCCTTTCCGCACCTGACGCTGGTCCGGCAGGCCGACGTCGAGGACGTGCTCTGGCAGGCGCTGCAAGCCCGGGGCGTCCCGGTGGACTGGGGCGTGGAGTTCCGCGGCCTGGGACGTGAGCGCAGCCTGGCGGAAGGCTTGGCGTCCGGTACTGGAATGGTCCATGCGCAGTTGCGCGGGGCTGGCGGCAATGATGCACAAGACCATTCCGGGCACCACAGCTCCCGGTTCCTGGCCGGCTGTGACGGGCAGTCCAGCACGGTCCGCAGTTTCACTGGAGCCCAGTGGCGCGGCGGCCCGTACCGGGTGGAAGCGGTCCTCGCGGATGTGGAACTGGACGGCCGCCTGGATCCCGGGCTGCTGCATGTCGCGGTCGGGAGAGCCGGGCTGGCCTTCCTCTTCGCGCTGGGCGAGGGGGCCACCTGGCGCATGCTCGCCACCCGGCCGGCGCTGCCGCAACCCACGGCCAGCTACGGCCAGCCGGGTCCGCCCGTTCCACCGGAGGAAGTCGCCCGCCTGCTCCGGGAGTCGGGGCTGGGCGCTGCTGTGCGGGACGTGCGCTGGTCGGCCCAGGTGCCGCTGCAACACCGCCTGGCCAGTACGTTCGGAAGCAATCCGCTCTTCCTTGCCGGCGACGCCGCCCATGCCCACTCCCCGGCCGGCGGGCAGGGCATGAACAACGGCATCCTGGACGGCCTCAACCTGGGCTGGAAGCTCGGCTTCGCCTCAACGGCAGGAAGGCCGCTGCCGGAGCTGCTGGAAACCTACGGGCAGGAGCGGCGGCGCGCGGCCCGGCAGGTGCTGGCGCTGGCGCATGTCATCTTCTTCGGCGAAGCCTCGCCGCATCCGGTGGCCCGGCTGGCCCGCAGCCTCCTGCCCGCGTTCGCTCCGGTCCTGCCGCTGCTGCTCCGCCGGCAGTGGCTCACCTCCCGGGGAATCCGGCTGTTGGCCCAGCCCTTTGTGCGCTACCGGACCAGTGCCATTTCCAGGGACGGAACGCCCCGCACGGACGGGTGGCCGAGGCCCGGTGAGCGGCTGCCGGACGCCGCCGTTACAGTGAACGGGCGGGCGGCCCGCCTTCACGAGCTGACCGCGGTGCCCGGCATCCATCTGTTGCTGGAGCGCGACGCCGGCCCCGGCGCCTTGGATGAAGTGCCCGGCCTGCAGCCGGTGGCCGGAAGGGGTGCCCTGCTGCACGTCCACCGCCTCGACAGCCACCCCGGCCGCGGCGTTGTCGCGGTCCGCCCCGACGGCTACGTCGGCTTCCGCTGCGGGGAGGCGGACCCGGCCCAGCTGGGCGCATGGCTGCGGCTGGTGGGCGCCCTCCCGCCGTCGTGATGCTCCATCACTTATTGCTCCCAAAACCGGCGTTTAGGGACCATAGGCGATGGAGCAACAGGGACGGGGAGGGTAGTTGCCGGAGGGCCGCAGGCGTATTCTGTTCAGTTCAAGGCACATCCGCCCAGCGTGAGAAGGGAAGTTCCATGACCATCCCGCCAGTGCACGAACCCGAGCCGTTTCCGCCCGAACCCGGTCCGGAGCCCACATCGCCGGATCCCACCCAGCCGCGTCCGCCCGGACCGCCGTCCCCCAACCCGTTCCCCGCGCCGGCGCCCCCGGGCCCGCTGCCGGTCCCGGATCCGGGGCCCGCACCGCTTCGCCCGGACCCCACCAGGGACTGAACCGGGCAAACCAGGAAGCACCCGGAAGGGGCCTCCCGCGCAGCATCAGGCGCGGGATGGCCCCTTCTGCATGTCCCGGCCAACACGGAGATTCGGGCACCGGAGGGCTCAAAAAAAATTCAAAAATTCCCGTTTGAACCCCTTGCAGACCTACTTCCCCAGTGCTAAAAAATCTATGTCAGCCAATATAGATCGGCTGACGTGGATGTTGGACCGTCTCTTACGAGGAGGGCAGCCATGTTGATGCGAACTGATCCGTTCCGCGAGCTGGACAGGCTTACCCAGCAAGTCCTCGGAACCACTGCACGCCCGGCGGCGATGCCAATGGATGCATGGCGCGAGGACCAGGAATTCGTCGTGGCCTTCGATTTGCCAGGTGTCTCGGCGGACTCGGTGGACCTGGATGTTGAACGGAACGTCCTGACGGTGCGGGCGGAGCGTCCCGATCCCGTGGGCAAGGACACCGAGCTGATTGCCGCTGAGCGGCCGCGCGGCGTCTTCAGCCGCCAGCTGATCCTTGGAGACACCCTGGATACCGAGAACGTTAAGGCCAGCTACGACGCCGGCGTCCTGACGCTGCGGATCCCGGTGGCCGAAAAGGCCAAGCCACGCAAGATCGAGATTGAAACGAAGGGGGCAAAGCAGGAGATCGCTGCCTAGGCCTGACAGACCGGGAGGTGGCCATTTCTGTTGACTGCCTTTTTTGGGGCGAATCGCCATTCTGTGCACGCCACAGCGCCAAACAGCGCACCGGCAGCTTAGGCCCTGACCTCCCGACACGGTGGCCCCCGGCTTCGGCCGGGGGCCACCCGCGTGTCCGGCGCCCGTGTTCGCGGGCCGTGCAGGTCAGTGGTCAGGTGCCCAGTTCCAGCATCAGCGGCGGGAGTTCGTCGGCAAGTTCGCGGGCCAGGAACCCCAGCGGCCCCAGCCGGCTGGCCAGCCGGTCGGCCGCGGCTGCATGCAGGTGCGTACCCCAGCAGGCTGCCTGGGCACTGCTGGTTCCCCGGGCCCGCAGCCCGGCGATGGCTCCCGCCAGTACGTCCCCGCTGCCGGAGGTGCCAAGCCCGCCGTACCCCGTCGTGATTTTGTACAGTGCCGCTTCGTCCGGGGCCAGCCCGGGCGGCTGGGTGATCAGCCCCTGGCAGCTGACCACCGCGTCGAACCTCTCCGAGATTTCGGCCAGGTCCTTCTCAAGGCGGTCCGCGTCCCGGCCCAGCAGGATCCCGGCTTCGGTGGGATTGGGCGTGAGGATGAGCCGGCCGCGCCACGGGTCCAGCTGGTCCTCCAGGGACACCAGCGCGCCCAGCGCGTAGGCATCGAGGACGACGGCGGCGCCCTCCTTGCTGCCCGCGTCACCCTTACGCTCGCGCTTGAGGAGCGCCTCCAGCAGCTCACCGGCAAGGTCCTGGTCATCGAGACCGGGCCCCACCAGCAGGGCGTCGGCCCGGTCCAGGTAGGAGGAGATGCCCTCCAGCTCAGCCTTGACCGATCCTTGCCCAGTCTCCGGGAGGCCGATTGCACCGCATTCGGGTATTGCCACCCCCATCTGGGCGGCCACCGATTCGGCAACGGCCAGGGTCAGCTTTCCGGCACCCGCGCGCAGGGCAGCGGTCCCGGCCAGCAGGGCGGCCCCGGGGGTGGCCCGGGCACCGCCCACCACCAGTACCGCGCCGCGCGAATACTTGTCCGCACCCGGTGCCGGCAGCGGCCACTCCCGCAGGAGCGACGGCGTCACCAGGGTGGCGCCGGAAGAATCACCGCGGCCGGACACTGGTGTCTCCCGCATGCTCGGTGACGGTGACGCCCTGCTCGGCCAAGTGGTCGGCCACGTTGAAGCTCTCCAGCGTCCACGGCCCAGCGCCGGAGGGGCGGACAAACCGGGTCACCGAGGCGTTCAGGATGGCCTCGGTAGCTGCAAGGTCCAGCAGTTCCTTCTCGTTCAGCCCCTCGAGCACATACCGGAACAGCATGATCACGGCGTCATGGCACACCAGCATCACCCGCTGGCCCGTGCCCGCGCCGTTCAGTTCGGCCAGGACGGACCGGAGGCGCAGCGCAACATCCGCCCAGGATTCCCCGCCGGGCGGCCGGTAGTACAGCTTGCCCAGCCAGTCCCGGCGCTCGGATTCCTCGGGATACCGGTTCTCCACGCCCAGCCGCGTCAGCCGGTCAAGGATGCCGAGTTCCCGGTCGCGGAGCCTCTCGTCCGTGCGGACCTGCAGCGGCCAGCCGGCTGTCTCCACCGCAATCTCAGCGGTCTGGCGGGCACGCGCGTAGGGGGAGGAGACCACGGCGTCAGGGCGGAACTCCTCAGCGATCCGGCCCAAGGCAACACCCAGGGCCTTGGCCTGGTCCCTTCCGGTAGCGGACAGGTCCACGTCCGCATCACGGGCGGGAACCTCGATGACCTCCACGCCGGCCGCACGCGCCTCGGTGGCCGCCACGTTGCCTTCGCTCTCGCCATGCCGGATCAGCAGCAGCTCCACCGCTCCCGCCTGCTGGACCGCCTCCGTCAGGCCGTCGTCGTTCGAAGTACTGTCCTTCAAAAAATCACCCCGTCCTCACCATGCTGAGCTGCCGTGCCGAATGCAGGAACACTACCAACGGCGTACCCATGGTGCGGCGGAAGATAACGGCCGGCGCCCCGGCGACGACCCGACGACCCGAAACTATCGTTCCGGTGTCAGCCCCTATGGCCTGGCGAAGTCCCCGATCCGGCCTTCCCGAAGTGCCGCGCCCACAGCCGCAATGCCGCCGTAATCGGGAAACAGCACGGACTGCCCGGCGATGAAGCCGGAGCCCGCCGTCGGAAGCGTCATGCCGCCAATCGCGTTCACATCCAGGTTGCGCAGGCTGTAGGCCAGGATCGCTGCCTGGACGGGATCAAATCCCCTGTCCACGGTGAGGCAGCAGGAGGCGAAGTCGACCAGCGACCGCACCGCGTTGACGTCGTTCAGGGCGCCGCCGGCTGTGAGGCGGGCAAGGATGGCGCGGAGCATGATCTGCTGGTCGCGGACCCGCTGGAAGTCGCCGTCGGAGAACGCATAGCGCTCGCGGGAAAATTCCAGGGCGGCTTGTCCGTCCAGGTGGTTCATGCCCTGGGGGAAGACATGCTGGGTCTCGACGCTGGCCTGGAAGGGTATTGGCACGTTGACGTCGATGCCGCCCAGGCCATCCACCAGGATCTTGAACCCGCCGAAGTCGAGCATCAGGGTGTGGTCGATGGTAATTCCCAGCAGCTGCTGCACCGTGGCGGTCTGCAGGTCGATCCCGCCATACTGCAGTGCGGAGTTGATCTTGGCGCCGCCGACGCTAGGGATGTCCACCCAGGTGTCCCGGTTGATGGAGATGAGGTAAAGGTTCCGGCGGTCGGCTGGGACGTGGACCACCATCAGGGTGTCCGCCCGCTGGTCCTGGGGTTCGCCGGTGGCGGCCGTGTGGGCGGCGGCGTCCCGCGCGGGAGTGCCGCCGCGGATGTCGCTGCCGATGACCAGGATGTTCATAGGAGCGGCAGGCAGATCAGGGATCGGGGCAGGCGGCGGTGGGGGAGCGGGAGCCGGCGGGGGTGTTTCAGAGGGAGTCGGCGTCGGCGTGGGCGTGGGGGTTTCGCTGGGCGACTGGGTTTGGGTGGCCGCGGGCTGCGCCTCCTTGCTCCCGCGGCTCAGGCTGAAGACCGCCACTCCGGCGGCCACCACGAGTGCCAGCACCACCAGCGCGGCGATCCAGCGGCGGCGGCCCAACGCCGCAAGCCAAGCGGGTCGGTGAGAACCGGGGTTCCCGGAGCTGCCGGGCCCGGATGGATCAGAATCCGCAGGGGTACTCATAGTGCTCCTCCACCTCGTTGTGTGTCAGGTGGGATCAGTGTCCGCCCGTTGGCACCTTGGCCGCCATGAACTTGTCCAAACTGTCATCTGCCAGGGCCTGGCCAATGCCGTTGATTGCCTTGTAATCGGGCAGGACGATGGACTGCCCGTCCAGGGAGGTTCCGATCCCCAGCGTGGGCAGGGTAAACATGACCATGTCGTCCGCCCGCACATCGCGCAGTTCAACGGCCAGTTGCGCCAAGGCAGCAGCATTAAGTCCGCTGTCGACACTGATGAAGGGAGCCATGGAGCTGACTACGTTGTGCACCTTTACCGGGTTAAGCAGTGTCTCGGGGCTTAGATTCTTTGCCAGGAGTGCCCGGACAAAGGCCTGCTGGTTGCGCACCCGCTGGTAGTCGCCGTCGGCGAACGCATAACGTTCCCGGACGAATTCAAGGGCATGCTTGCCGTCCAGCAGCATCGGTCCCCGCGAATACCGGAACTTGTCATGGGCTGAGACGAAGGGCTGTGCAATGTTCACCTCCACGCCCCCAAGTGCATCAGTAAGGCCAACAAAGCCCTCGAAGTCGATCATCGCTACGTGGTCGATTCGCTGGTCAAACAAACCCTCCACGGTCTGCACCATGAGGGGCACACCTCCGTAGGCGAGGGCAGCGTTGATCTTGGCTTTGCCGCGATCCGGAATGTCCACCCAAAGGTCGCGCATCAACGAGATGGAGAAGATTTTCGAACGGTCCGCCGGGATGTGGACCAGCATGAGGGTGTCTGCCCGCTGGTCGGAGTTGCTCCCCGAGACTGCCTCATCCACAGTGGCCCCGCGGCTGTCGCTGCCCAGGACCAGGATGTTCAGGGCCTTCCCGTCCATTGCTTCCGGTGCTGCGGCTGCGGCCGGCCCGGCTGCAGGACCGTTTTCGCTGCCTCCCGCGGCGGCGGCTGCTTCTCCGGGGGGCGTTTGGGAACGCGCCTGCGGACGGTTGGACTCAGGCGGGAACGGATTGTTGATGATTTTTGCCTGCGACTCGTACGCCCGGCCCAGGCTGAAGAGGTAGGCACCGGCCGCGGCGGGTACCAGGATTGCTGCCGTCAGGAGCACGAGCAGTATCGTCCGCAAAGGACGCCGACGGCGGGTGGACCGCTGTGCGGTTCGGCCGGGGCTGGTGCTGGGAAGCTTCGCCTGGATGCCCATTTCGGAAAATTAGCATCGGGAAATTTCCCGTACATCGGGGGAATCCACAGAAAAACCACAGTCTGTTCCGCAGCTACCCGCCCGGTCCCGCCGGCGAGCTGCGGTAACGCCGTTCCGCTACCGGGACTGTGGCACGGTCCCGGGAACCGGGGCGTTGAGGCGGGCGTGGCGCAGGATGGACACAATCGCGGGGGCCAGCTGGTCCTCCATCTCGCGGTACACCTCGGGAGCGCGGCGGTAAGGGTCCACGATGTCGTTGTCCGCGGAGTCGGCGGGGAGCGAAAGGTGCCGCACCCCGGCGGCCCGGGCCGGCAAGGCACGCCACAAGGCCGCGTTGGCAGCCAGCCGGGTGTCGTCGTCGGACCCGCTGCCGGCGGGCAGGGCGGCCGGGGAAGGTGCGACGGCGGCGGGCTGGCCGCCGTCGGCAGCGGCGGTCCGCTGGGCCAGGACATCCAGCATCCGGGCAAATTCCCGGATGGTGAACGTCCGCTTGAGCAGGGAGGCGTCCAGCTGCAGGACCTCGCCGCGGTGCCCGGAGGTCATGGTGAGCACCAGATCCACCCCGCGCAGGATCCTGGACGTGAGCTGCCGGGCCGCAAACCCTTCGGGGTCGCCGCCGAAGGTCCGCACGATGTCCGCGGAAATGGGCTGCATTGGTTCGCCCACCAGGGCCCGGGTGCCCGCACTGGACACGTGGAAACCGCCCGGCACCGCCTGGTCGAGTCCTGCCTGCAGCAGCCGTTCGGCCACGGGGGAGCGGCAGATGTTGCCGGTGCAGACGGTGAGGATTCGTACTGGTGCGGAAGTGTCCAAGGAGATTTCTCTTTTCCCAGCTGGTCACGGATCCGTTCGGACCCGTGCCTTTCAACTTAACACGCGGCGGCGCGGCGGCGGCTTCCAGAGTTGGGTGCCGCCGCCGCGCCGTGTGGATGCTCCGGCCGGCGGGCGTGCCGGTTAGAGCGTGGTCAGCAGCTGCTTCATCTGCGTGATTTCCGCCTGCTGAGCGTCCACGATGTCGTGGCCCAGCTTCACGGCGTCGGGGAATTTGCCGGCGCTGATTTCCTGCTGTGCCATGTCGATGGCGCCCTCATGGTGGCCGATCATCTGCTCGAGGAACAGCCGGGCGGCCTCGGTGCCGGTGGCGGACTTCAGCTTGTCGATGCCGGCGCCGTCCACCATGCCGGTCATGCCGTGTCCTGAGTGGTCACTCATCATGGTGGGCACGTTCCAGCCCTTGAGCCAGCCGGTCATCTGCTCGATCTCCGGTGCCTGGGCCGCCTTGATCCTGGTGGCCAGTTCGGTCACCTCTGCGGGCATGCCGGGTTTGGCCAGGATGATGCCGCTCATCTCCACCGCCTGGGCGTGGTGGGGGATCATCATCTGCGCAAACATGATGTCCGCCTGGTTATGGTCAGCATTCGCGCTGGGCATCATCCCGGCGCTTGGCATGGTGCCGGCCATGGGGTTGGTGCTGGCCATTGGGTTGGAGCTGCCGTGGTCCATTGGCATGCTGTTGCCGGAGCCGGAATCTGCGGCGCATCCGGCGAGGCCCAGGGAGGCGGCCAGGGCAGCGGCAATGGACAGGGTCTTGATGGTGGTGTTCATGGTTGTCCTTCAGGGAAGTAATGGAACTGGGCCGGGTTGTTTGGCGCAGTCCGTTTACGTTCGGCTGATGGACAGGTCGCAGGGTGTAGGGCTGGGCGGAAGGTAAGCGTAGGCAGGGCCCGGGTTGCCGGCCGCGGGCAGCAGCGGCAGGACGGCAAGGGTTGCCTGCGGCGGCACAACGGTCACAGGGCTGCCCGGGGCCGTTGGGACGCAGGGCGCCGCGGACTCCCTGGCCCCCGGGCAGGAGTCGCCGCAGGTGGCCGGTACAAGGGCGGGCGCGTCGGTGGAAGCGGCGGCGGCGGGGTGGCCGGCATGGGAGGGATGGCCGCCAGCAGTGGAATGGACGACGGCGGTGGTTCCGGCGGGTGCCGCGTGGGAGGCAGCGCCGTGCGAGGCGTGGCCGGCGGTGAGCACGTGCATGCCCAGCAGTCCGGCGATGACGGCCAGGGTAGCCGCCAGCAGCCACGCCCGGCGCAGGAGGGACGCCATGGTGCGGGTGGTCATGACGTTGCCTCCTTCCAGCCGGTCTGCATTCTTCAACGTACCTCGGACGGGTTCAGTTTCAGGCGCCGCAGCAGCTGGGCGTTCAGGGCCACCACGATCGTGGACACGGACATCAGCACCGCTCCGGCCGCGGGCGACAGCACCACCCCGGCGAAGGCCAGGACGCCTGCGGCCAGCGGCACGGACAGGACGTTGTAGCCGGTGGCCCACACCAGGTTCTGCCACATCTTCCGGTAGCTGGCCCGGGACAGGTCCACCATGGACAGCACCGCCCGCGGATCGTTCCCGGCCAGCACCACGCCGGCGGATTCCACCGCCACATCGGTTCCGGCGCCAATGGCGATGCCCACCTCGGCGCGGGCCAGCGCGGGAGAGTCGTTGACGCCGTCGCCCACCATGGCCACCTTCAGGCCACGGGCCTGCAGCTCGGCCACCTTCTTGTCCTTGTCCGCGGGGAGGACCTCGGCGAACACCTCGTCGATGTCCAGGTCCGCGGCCACGGCCTGCGCCACCTGGTGCGCGTCGCCGGTGACCATGGCCACCTTGACGCCGCGCCGCTGCAGCGCTGACACCGCCTGCCGCGACTCAGGCCGCACTGCGTCCTCCATGCTCACGGCACCCAGGACCTTGCCGTCGTCCACAACGTGGAGCACGGCGGCTCCGCGGTCCATCCAGGCCCGGGTGCTCGCGGCCAGCGTGCCGGGTTCGACGACGCCGAGCTCGCGCAGGAGCGCGGGTCCGCCCACGTGCACCGTACGGCCGTCCACGGTGGCGCGGACGCCCCGGCCCGTCAGGGAGGTGAAGCCGGCGGCTGGGGGCAGGGCCAGGTTCCGGGCCTTGGCGGCGCGGACGATGGCCCGCGCCACGGGGTGTTCGCTGTCCGACTCGACGGCGGCGGCAAGGGCCAGCACGGCGTCAGGCCCGGCGCCCTCAGCCACGGCAACGTCCTTCAGCTCCGGCTCGCCGGTGGTCAGGGTGCCGGTCTTGTCGAACAGGACCACGTCGATGGTGCGCATCCGCTCCAGCGCCATCCGGTTCTTGATCAGCACCCCGGCCCGGGCCGCCTGCTCCGTGGAAATGGCGATGACCAGGGGGATGGCCAGCCCCAGGGCGTGCGGGCAGGCGATGACCAGTACGGTGACCGTGCGGGTAACGGCATCGGGAACACTTCCCAGCAGTGTCCAGGCGATGAAGGTCAGGACACCGGCGCCGGCGGCAAAGTAGAACAGGAAAGCGGCGGCGCGGTCCGCAAGAGCCTGGGCGCGTGAGGACGACGCCTGCGCCTCTTCCACCAGCCGCTGGATTCCGGCCAGGGCGGTCTGGTCGCCCACGGCCGTGACGCGTACCCGGACACTGCTGTCCGTGGCCACCGTTCCGGCCACGACGGGATCGCCAGACCCGCGTGCCACGGTCTTGGACTCCCCGGTGATCATGGACTCGTCGAACTCGGCGTGCCCGTCCACCACGGTTCCGTCCGCCGGCATGCGGGCGCCGGGACGGACCAGGACCAGGTCGCCGGGGTTGAGCTGGGACACGGGCACCGTTTCGGTACCGCTGTCCGTAATGAGTTCGGCTTCGTCCGGCAGCAGCGCGGCGAGGGCGTCAAGGGCGCCCTGCGCCGAACCGAGGGCGCGCATTTCGATCCAGTGGCCCAGCAGCATGATGGCCACCAGCAGCGCCAGCTCCCACCAGAAGTCCAGGTCGAAGCCGCCGATGCCCAGGCTGGTGATCCAGGATGCGGCGAATGCCACCGAAATGGCCATGCCGATCAGCAGCATCATGCCCGGGGTGCGGTCCTTCAGCTCCTGCAGGCCGCCCTTGAGGAACGGCTGGCCGCCGTAGAAGAAGATCACCGTGCCCAGGACCGGAGGGATCCATGCGGAGCCGGGGAATTCCAATTCCGGCGGCATGTAACCCAGGAGATGGGCCATCATGGGGCTGAAATAGACCACCGGGACGGCGAGGGCCAGCGTCAGCCAGAACCGGTTCTTGAACATGGCCGTGCTGTGCCCTGCGTGCTGGCCGTGGGTGTGGACGGTATGGTCGTCGTCGTGCTGGCCGTGTCCGGCGTGCTCCATGTGTCCGGCGCCAGGTGCTTGTGCCGCCCCGTGTGCAGGGGGCTCGGTCAGGGTCCCGCTGGTTGGCTGGTCTTGGTCCTGCGGGCCGCCGTGGTGGTGCATGTCGTGATGGTCTTGCATTGTTCCTCCTTGGAGGCAATCGCTGCCCGGTGATGCCCGGGCCGGCGGAAATTGTGGGGCCGCGCCGGGGCGCGGCTGCCTTATGCCAGGGCGTAGCCTGCGGCGGCCACAGCCTCGCGGACGTGGGCATCCGAAGCCGAACCCTTCACGGTGAGCCGCGACCGGCCACCGGGGACCAGGTCAATGGACGCCGAGGTCACGCCCGCAACCGCGGACACAGCCGTTTCCACTGACCGGACGCAGTGCCCGCACGTCATGCCCTCCACCCCGAAGTCACGCTGGAAGGAGGCGCCGGCGTTGGAAGGTCCGACGGCGGAAGAGAGCTGGTGTGCGGCACCCGCAGGCTGGGTGCCGGCCTGGTCCGCGGCACCGGGAGGGGTGCAGCAGCTGCAGCCGGAGGAAGCGAGGGGGAGCTGGGGGCGGTTCCCGATGTGCATGTCAGTTCCAATCCGTTGAGGGAATCAAGGAGCGCTGGGGTTGAACGGCTGTGAAGGCCGGTGCAGGCACCGGCCGGGACATACCACGTCACTGACAACACCGCCAATATACCCCCTAGGGGTATGTCGGTCAAGAGGCCCTAGCCTACTTCGCCCCAGACTGCCATAGGACCTACCGCACTACCTTCCGTTGCCCGGGAAGACCATACTTGGATTAGTGAGGAGAGCCCGCCCGCTGGGGGCTGGCCGTTGCGCGGGAGGTTAACCTGTGACGGAGCTCAGCGACCTTTATACCTATTCGAGTGCACTCGGGGACAGCGAAAGCGATGCCGGCATCTTCAGGGTGGAGATGGGGGCTGCAGGCCCAACGTTCCATTGGTCGGACGGAATGTTCCGCCTGCATGGCTACCAGCGCGGCGAGGTTGTCCCCAGTATGGAACTGATCTTCGCCCACAAGCATCCCGATGACAGGGAGCGGTGCGAAGAGATCCTGGCGCAGGTTTCCATGACGGGCGGGTTCTTCTGCATGTACCACCGGATTGTTGATGCCCGCGGCAGGACCCGGCGCGTGCTGACGTCCGGCGAGGCGATCCTTGGCCCGGACGGATCGGTGGCGGCGTTCGAAGGCGTCACCGTGGACCTCAGCCGGACGTTGCAGCGCGAAACGGAGCAGACGGCGCGGGAAGCAGTGGAGGGCGCCACCGCAACCCGCACTGTGATCGACCAGGCCAGGGGCATCCTGATGGGCCAGCTGAAGCTCGGCTCTGACGACGCCTTCCAGATGCTGGTGAGCACCAGCAGCCATCGCAACGTCAAGCTCGTGGTGGTCGCGGCGGAGCTGGTGCAGCTGGCCAATTCCCCGGAGGCGCGGATTTACCTGGACCGGGCCGTGCGGGCCATCCAGCTGACCGGGCGGGCGGACCGCACCGGAGGCCGGCGCGCCGGGTAAGGCGGGGTAAGGCCGGTTCCCGGTAAGATAAGCGCAGGTGCGCCGGGAAGTCTGGTCGGCATGGATTTGCCGAACCCGGATTAAGGACGCCCCATGAACTCCACCACGCCTTCGCCAACACCGCCCAAGCCCAGCCGGAACAAGTTTTTCGGCTCCACCGTTTTTTCACGCGGCAGCTACGCCGAGGCACTGCGCATTACGGAGATCCTCCGCAAGGAGACCGTGGGTGGCGCCCTCCTGGTCGCGGCTGCCGTGATCGCCCTCATCTGGGCCAACTCCCCGGCGTCGGACAGCTACTTTGCCCTCCGTGATTTCAAGGTGGGCTATGAGCCGTGGCATCTGGAACTGAGCCTGGGGGCCTGGGCCGCGGACGGCCTGCTGGCCATCTTCTTCTTCCTGGTGGGCCTGGAACTCAAACGCGAATTCGTGGCCGGTGACCTGCGGCAGATCAGCAAGTCCATCGTGCCCGTAGCCGCCGCCGTGGGCGGCGTGGTGGTCCCGGCGGTGATCTACGCCGTCGTCAACCTGGCCAGCCCGGAAACGCTGCGCGGCTGGGCCATTCCCACCGCAACCGACATTGCCTTTGCCGTGGCGGTGCTCGCCATCATCGGCTCCCACCTGCCCAGCGCCCTGCGGATCTTCCTGTTGACGCTGGCCGTGGTGGATGACCTGATTGCCATCACCATCATCGCGTTCTTCTACTCCACTGACCTCCAGGCCGCACCGCTGCTCCTGGCACTCATCCCGTTGGCCATCTACACCTTCCTGGCGCAGAAATACCGGCGCTTCTTCGGCCGCCATGCAGCCGCCGCATGGCTGATCCTGCTGCCGCTTGGCGCCCTGACATGGGCGCTGGTGCATGCGTCCGGCATCCACGCCACCGTGGCCGGCGTGCTGCTTGGGTTCGCCATTCCCGTGATCCGCTCGCAGGCGTCCGGCGGCCCCGAAGCCGGTCCCGGGTTGGCCGAGATCTTCGAGCACCGGTTCCGCCCGATTTCCGCCGGCGTGGCCGTTCCCATCTTCGCGTTCTTCTCCGCCGGCGTGGCCGTTGGCGGATGGGAAGGCCTGGGCTCGGCCCTGTCGGACCCGGTGGCGCTGGGCATCATCCTTGGCCTGGTCCTGGGCAAGCCGATCGGCATCCTGGGCACCACGTGGATCCTGACCAAAGCCACCAGGGCCAGCCTGGACAGCTCCTTCAAATGGATCGACGTGTTTGGCGTCGCCCTGCTGGCAGGGATCGGGTTCACCGTCTCCCTGCTGGTGGCAGAGCTCAGCTTCGGCCACGGCAGCCTGCATGACGACCACGCCAAGGTGGGCATCCTGGCCGCCTCACTGATCGCCGCGCTGCTGGCCACGGCCGTGCTCCGCACCCGGAACCGGCAGTACCGGGCAGCCGAAGAGCTGGAGCAGGTGGACTCGGACCACGACGGCGTTCCGGACGTCTACCAGGAACGCGCCTGAGCCGAACTAGCGGCGAACGGACCTGCGGCCGGCAACCGCCTCCGCGGTTCCGACCAGGAGCACCGAGGCGATGACGGCCACGATGAAGCCCAGGAAATTCAGTTCGAAGATATTGCCCGTTCCCAGCAGCGAGGCAACCACGCCGCCGATAACGGAGCCAACAAGGCCCAGCAGCAGAGTGGCCAGCAGGCCCAGGTTCTGCCTGCCCGGCTTGATGAGGCGGGCCAGCGCGCCGATAACCAGGCCCGCAATGATGAATCCAATCATGGTCTGTGCTCCTAAGTGGTGGCTGGAAGTCGCACTATTGTAAGCATGCTTACTACCGGTGGGCCACCGGCCCTCCCAGCCCACCCCGCAGAACCCAGGCGGCGCACACCCCGCCGGGCGATGGCGCTCAGGCCATGGCGGCCGGGCTGACCCCGGGTGCCGGTTCGACGTGGCGGATCTCCAGGGCCTCGGGGTCCAGCAGCTTGCGCGTGCCGGTCCGGGCGTCCAGGATCCAGAAGAGTTCGAGGTGGGGGACGACGTCGGTCACCCGGCCCCGGTGGAAGAGCCTTCCCCTGTGCCACGCCTCGATCTGATCGCCGATGCGGAGTTGGGCGGTGCGTACTCCTTGTGCCTCCATAATGGGCTGCCTCCTGCTGTTGTATCCCCGTAAGCACAGCTTGCCGTGACGAGGTTGCCGGAGTGTTTCCGCCCGGTGTTTTTTCTGTGTCGGCACTTGCGGGTGCGGGGCCGGAGCTCAGTCCTCCATGGGGAACGCGACGGCTTCGCCCACAACCCGCAGGCACAATTCCATGCCGGGCCGGGCGATCGAGGCGTTCCAGTGCCGGATGGTGATCACTTCGCCGCCGCCGGGGTACCGGTGGTCGGTGTGTTCCGCCACTTCCTGGGGGACGTTCAGCTTCAGCCGCACCGTGGTTTCGGGGCCGAAGTAGTCGGTGTCCACCACGACGCCGCGGATGGGGCCGTCCTCGGCGATGCGGATCTGTTCCGGCCGCAGCATCAACTGCACGCGTCCCTGCGCCGGCGGCCTGCGCACGGGGATTCCGCCCAGGGAACAGGTGGCCAGGGACCCTTCCAGCCAGGCGTCCAGGATGACGGCGTCGCCCAGGAACTCGGCGGTGGCCCGGTCCGCGGGGCGGGTGTACACCACGAAGGGGTTGCCGATCTGGGCCAGCTTGCCGCCGCGCATGACGGCCACCTGGTCGGCGAAGGAGAGGGCCTCGGCCTGGTCGTGCGTGACCAGGATGGTGGTGACGCCGGCCTCGGCCAGGACCTTTGCCACGGCACGGCGGGTTGCGACGCGGAGCCCGGCGTCCAGGGCGGAGAAGGGCTCGTCCAGGAGCATCAGCTCCGGTTCGCGCGCCAGCGCCCGGGCCAGGGCCACCCGCTGCTGCTGGCCGCCGGAGAGCTGGTGGGGCCGGCGCTTGGCCATGGAGGCATCCAGGGACACCATCTCCAGGAGCTCGGCCACGCGGGGCTCCACGGCGCGGCGCCCGCCCTGGAGCTTGGCGGCATCCAGCCCGAAGGCAACGTTCTGGCCCACCGTGAGGTGCGGAAACAGGGCACCGTCCTGCGCCACGTAGCCGATCTGCCGTTTGTGTGCCGGAAGCCACGCACCCTCACCTGCCACGAGCGTTCCGTTCAGGGAGATACTCCCGGTATCAGGATGTTCAAACCCGGCGATCAGCCGCAGGAGGGTGGTCTTGCCGGAGCCGGACGGGCCCACGATGGCGGTGGTTCCGCCCTTGGCCACGGACAGGTTGACGCCCTTCAGGACCGCCTGCTGCCCGAAATTCTTGGTGACGTCCGCGATCTGCAGGTGGCTGTTGGTGGTTGCGGCCACGGAGGGTGCCACCCGCGGCCCGGGCAGCCTGCGGGTTGATGGTGCTGTCACTGTCCGGCTACTTTCTTGGACTGTTGGAAGAGGAGGTAGGTCATGGGGGCCGAGAGCAGGATCATCAGCAGGGCGTAGGGCGCGGCACCCGCATAGTCGATTTCGCTGCTCTTGCTCCAGAACTCGGTGGCCAGGGTCCTGGTGCCGTTGGGGGACAGCAGCAAGGTGGCGGTGAGTTCGTTGGCGATGGCAAGGAACACCAGGGCTGCCCCGCCCGCAGCGGCGGGCGCGGTGAGCCGCAGGGTAACGCGGATGAAGGCCAGCAGCGGCGGCTTGCCCAGCGCCTGGGCGGCCTCGTCGAGTTCCTTGGGGGCCTGTGCCAGTCCCGCCCGGAGGTTGACCAGGGCCCGCGGGATGAACAGGAGCACATACGCCGCCACCAGCAGCCCCGCGGTCTGGTACACCCCGGGCACCAGGCGGATGCTGACGGTGACGAACGCCAGGGCCACCACGATGCCCGGCATGGAGCTGGTGACATAGTTGGACAGCTCCAGGGACTTGCTGAACCAGCCGGGGTGCCGGACGGCGAGGTAGGCCATGGGAAAGGCCACTACCGTGGTGGCTGCGGCGCCGGCAAGCCCGTAGCTGAAGGTGGTGAGGAGGGCCGGCAGGAACTCGGACGCAGTCCAGATGTCCGCCCCGCCGGCCAGGATCCAACGGATGACGTAGACCAGCGGGAGGCCGAACGCCAGGGCGGTCAGCGCCAGCAGGAAAAGCTGCGCGGGCCACTGGTAGGCGTGGAGCGGGAGCCGCAGGGCCTTGCCCTGCACCCCGGAGCCGATGCGGGCGTAGCGGGCGGTGCCGCGGCTGCGGACCTCTGCCAGCAGCAGGAGCAGGCAGAAGAGCACCAGGACGCTGGCCAGCATGTTTCCGGCTGCGCCGTTGAACGTGGATTGGTACTGGGTCATGATCGCGGTGGTGAAGGTATCGAACCGGATCATGGCGAACGCACCGTATTCGGCCAGCAGGTGCAGGCCCACCAGCAGCGCCCCGCCGGTCATGGCGATCCGGAGCTGGGGGAGGACTACGCGGAAGAACGTACGCCAGGCGCCGAGCCCCAGGGCTGCTGCGGACTGTTCAATGGCCGGGTCCAGCCGGCTCAGGGTGGCGGCCGCGGGGATGTACACCAGCGGGAAATAGGACAGGGTAGAGATCAGGATGCCCGAACCCAGGCCGCCAAGTGACGGGATGGCGGTAACCCAGGCGTAGCTGTTCACGAAAGCCGGGACGGCCAGCGGAGCGGCCAGCAGCACGGCCCAGACCCGGTGGCCGCGGAGTTTGGTCCGTTCCACCAGCCACGCCCCCGCCACGCCAAGCAGCAGGCACAGCGGGATGGTGGCGGCCATCAGGAGCAGGGTGTTCAGCAGCAGTTCGCCCACGCGGGGCCGCAGGATGAGGCCGACGGCGGTGTCCCACCCGGTTGCCACCGTCATGTAGCCCACGTACCCCAGCGGGACAAGGGAGAAGAGGGCGATCAGCACCGCCAGGACGGACACCGCGGAAACGCCGAAAGGCGGGCGGGGGCTGTTGCCCCTGCCCGCCGTCGTCGTACTCCGCCTGGCGGGAGCCGATAGATCGGTGGTCACGGAATTAGAGGAGTCCGGCCTGGGTCATCAGATCGGTGACCTTTTCGGAGTTGAGCTTGGCGGCGTCAACCTTGGGGGCCTGCAGGTCCTTGATGGGAACCAGTTTGTCATTGGCGGGAATCTCGGAGCCGATGGCGTACTCGAAGGACGTTCCGTTCTTGAGGACTTCCTGGCCCTTCTTGCCCGTGATGAACTTCAGGAACTGCTGTGCTGCGGCCGCGTTCTTGGAGGACTTCAGCACGCCGCCGCCGGAGACGGACAGGAAGGCGCCCGGGTCCTGGTTCTTGAAGTAGTACGGGGTGACGTTGCTGGAGTTCTCGCCGGTCTTGGCCTGGTCGCCGTAGTAGTAGTAGTGGTAGATCAGTGCCGCATCCACTTCACCGGCGTTGACGGCCTTCATGGCCGTGCTGTTGCCCTTGTAGGCCTTGGAGTTCTCCTTCATGCCCTTCAGCCACTCCTCGGTGGCGGCCTCGCCCTTCAGTTCCAGCAGCGCGGAGACGATGGCCTGGAAGTCAGCGCCGGTGGGGGAGGCAGCCCACTTGCCCTTCCATTCGGGGTTGGCCAGGTCAAGCATGGACTTGGGGAGCTGGTCCTCGGTGAGCTTGGTCTTGTTGTACACCAGGACGGTGGAACGGGCGGCGATGCCCGTCCACTTTCCGGTGGACGGCGCGAACTCGGCCGGAACCTGGGCCAGGGTGTCCTTGTCGACGTCGGCGAACAGGCCAGCGTTCTCCACCTGGGTCATGGCGGGGGAGTTCTCGGTGAGGAAGACGTCCGCGGGGGATGCCTGGCCTTCCTGGATGATCTGGTTGGACAGCTCCGTGTCCGAGCCCTGGCGCATGGTCACCTTGATGCCGGTTTCCGCCGTGAAGGCATCCACCCATTCCTTGGTGAGGCTCTCGTGCTGGGCGTTGTAGACCGTGATCCCGCCCGAGCCGCCGCCGTTGGAGGCGGCGGAGGAGGAGCTGTCGCCGGCAGGGGTGCCGCCGCCGCAGGCGGTCAGGCCAAGAGCTGCGGTGGCGGCGAGTGCGATGCCGGCCAGCGCGCTGTTGCGGATCTTCATTGAGGCTGCTTTCGGTGGGGAAAAAAGTCTGCTTGAACCTAAGTCCTGAGGCACCGGAAAAGAGTGCCTATGTCAGGAAACTGTAGGGTAGGCAAACCTAAGCTCCAAGCCGGAAAGCGCTTTAAGTGACGAGGTTCACATCAATTACGAAAACGTGGTGTGACGTAATTACTCCCGCTCCTCAACGACTTCCGCGCAGGGCCCGCACCACCGCCACAGCGCCGAGTCCAGCCAGTACCCAAGGGCCCGCAACAATTACCGGATCCATCCAGGAGTGGTTCACATCCACCCGCTTCCCGGACCTGGATTTGAATCCGTTGCCGGAGAATTCGCTGCCGATGCCGGTTTCGGTGACGGGGTTGTCCGGCCGCAGCGTGGCCAGGGACTTCAGGTGGCTTTCCCACGCATCCACCCGGTCCGCTGCGATCAACAGCAGCCAGTGCGCCGCCCGTCCTTCGCTGTATCGGCGGTAGGCGTACCTGCGGATGGCACCGGAGGCGCCCTTGAGCGGGGCCGAGGTGCCGAAGACGGGTGTCAGCATGGCGTGCTCGATGGACCGCTCCCGGGGCTGCGCTTCGGACTGCCGGTCAGGGAATTCCCAGTGGGCACCGGTTTCTATGCCGGGCTGCTCGCGCGGGAACGACGGCCGGTCCTTCGGGTCCAGGTCCACGCCCCAACCGGGAATGCGGGCGCGCAGGGCATCCCGGCTTTCCGGCGGTGTGTTCTTGCGTGCCCGGTAAGGGGTTGCCGGTTCAGTCATGGTGCACTCCCTTTCAGGCCGTGGTGGAGATGATGAGGGGCTTGATGATGTTGTCCAGCTTGGCCGAGAACATGTGGTAGCCCTCGGCGATGTGCTCCAGCGGGATCCGGTGCGTGACCAGCTCGTTGGGTTTGAGGTAGCCGTTCCGGATGTGCTCGAACAGCCGCGGCCACTGCCGTTTCACCGGGCACTGGTTCATGCGCAGCGTCAGGCCCTTGTTCAGCGCGTCGCCGAACTTCACGGCACTGAAGATGGGCCCGTAGGCACCCACCACGGACACGGTTCCGCCCTTGCGGACCGAGTCGATGGCCCAGTTAAGCGCCACCGGAGAGCCGCCCTGCAGCTTGAACTTGCTGGCGGTCACATGCTGCAGGAAGTTCCCGTCCGCCTCGGCCCCCACCGCGTCAATGACGACGTCGGCACCTAGGTAGTCGGTCTCCTTCTTCAGGTGCACCACGATGTCGTCGTACTCGGCAAAGTTGAACGTTTCGGCGTGCGCGAAGCTGCGGGCCTTCTCCAGCCGGTAGTCCAGGTGGTCCACCACGATGACCCGGCCCGCGCCCATCAGCCAGGCTGACTTGGCCGCGAACAGGCCCACGGGGCCGGCGCCGAACACCACCACCGTGTCGCCTTCCACGATGTCGCCCAGCTGGGCGCCGAAGTAGCCGGTGGGCAGGGCATCGGTGAGCAGCACTGCGTCCTCTTCATCCATCCAGTCCGGGATCCTGCTGGGCCCCACGTCGGCGAACGGGACCCGCACGAACTCGGCCTGGCCGCCGTCGTACCCTCCGCAGGTGTGGGAGTAGCCGTAGATGCCGCCCACCGCCGTCGCGTTCGGATTGACGTTGTGGCAGTTGGAGTAGAGGCCGCGGGCGCAGAACCAGCAGGATCCGCAGTAGACGTTGAAGGGAACCATCACGCGGTCGCCGGGGATCAGGTTCTGCACCGAGGAGCCCACCTGGTGCACCACCCCCGCAAACTCGTGGCCAAAAGTGGTGCCCACCCGGGTGTCCGGCATCATGCCGTGGTAAAGGTGCAGGTCCGAGCCGCAGATCGCGCCGGTGGTCACCCTGATGATGGCGTCGTTTGGATGCTCAATTTTGGGAATGTCTTTTTCTTCGACCCGGATCTTGTACGGGCCGCGGTACACCATTGCTCGCATGCTTGCCGCCTCTGTGGTTGGCGGGCAGTGGGAACGTCCGCTGGCCGGAACCGAACCCCGTTGCTTGAGGCCCCACCGCGATCCTCACAGGCTTCCATCCGGAGCCGATGAGGTCAAGGGTGCCTGCTGCGCTTGGGGCGGACGACGGCGGGTAGGGGCTTAAAGGAAAGGCGTACCGGGTGAAGGGGGATCAGGATGTCCAGCGACAGTACCGGCGCGGCCGGCACGGGCATTGCCGGGGCGCGTGCCGCCGTCGCGCCCGCGTTCCTGATGGGGATGGGGCTGGGCGGTTTCGTGGACGGAATCGTGCTTCACCAGCTCCTCCAGTGGCACCACATGCTCACCCACACAGCGGCCGGCAACCCAAAGACGGTCCCCGGCCTGGAGTTGAACACCCTCGCAGACGGTGTGTTCCATGCGGCCATGTGGGTGCTGGCGGCTGCCTCGGCAATTCGCACCGTCCGCGCCCGCCTGAGCGGCACGCTGTCCCCGGACTGGGCCTTCCACAGTGGCCTGGTGCTGCTGGGATGGGGCGTCTTCAACGTGCTCGAAGGCCTGGTGAACCACCAGCTCCTGGGCATCCACCACGTCCGGGACGATCTGGGTGGACCAATTGCCTGGGACCTTGGCTTCCTGGCCCTGAGTGCTGTGCTGGCCGCTGCGGGCTGGCTGCTGTACCGGCGTGCTGCCCGCAGACAGCCGGCCGCCAATTAGGTAGCCCAATCGCTGGAAAAACCATCGGGACTCCAGCAGGATAGTAAGTATGCTGATTAGTTCGGCATTCCGGGACACCTCCGTCCCAGCCACCGGCACCTGAACCCGAGAGGACATCATGGTTTTCTTCCACAAGCAGGAACTTCAGTACAAGGCCACCCCGGACAAGCCGGACGCCGTCTACGCCCGCAAGCTGCAGGAAGTGCTCGGCGGCCAGTACGGCGAAATCACGGTGGCCATGCAGTATTCATTCCAGGCCTGGAACGCCCACATTCCCGGCAAGTACAGGGACATGCTGTTCGGCATCGGGGCGGAAGAGTTCGGCCACGTGGAAATGCTGGCCACCATGATCGCGCAGCTGCTGGAAAAGGCGCCGCTGGGCATCACCGACGACGCCGTCCAGTCCGACCCCACCATCGCCGCCGTAGTGGGTGGAACCGATGTCCAGTCCGCCATCGTGGCCGGCGCAGGTGTGCGCCCTGTGGACAGCATGGGCAATCCCTGGCAGGGCAGCTACATCACCGCCAGCGGCAACCTCCTGGCCGACTTCTGGGCCAACGCCAATGCCGAGATGCAGGGCCGGCTCCAGGTGGCCCGGCTTTACCACATGACCGATGACCACGGCATCCGGGACATGTTGTCCTTCCTGCTGGCCCGCGACACCATGCACCAGAACCAGTGGATCGCGGCCGCAAAGGAACTGCAGGAGGAAGGCACGGAGAACTTCCCGGTCCCCAGCAACTTCCCCATCAACAAGGAGATGCGGGACGTGGCCTACGAATACCGGAACTTCTCCGATGGCCAGGCCGCGGCAGAAGGCTCCTGGGCCAAGGGACCCTCACCCGACGGCCTGGGCCAGTTCAGCTACGTCGCGCAGCCGGCCTCCACTGTCCCCATGCCCCCGCCCACGCACCCCGATGCCCGCTTCTACGGCACCACCGAGCTGCCAAACATGATGGAAAAGGCCGCAGGAACCATCCAGGACAAGCTCCACAAGGAGTAGGGCCCGGCATCAATAAGCCGTTGCCGCGCAAAAATGCCGGCGCTGCCCGGATTCGGGCAGCGCCGGCATTTTCTTGTTGGTCGAAGCCGCGCGCCCGTTACTTGTTCGGGTTGGGGTCGCGGACGTCGTCTTCACCGATGTCCGCGGCACCCAGGACATCAGCCGCCGGGCCGTGCGCCGGCGGGTGCAGCCGGACACTCAACTCCGGGTGGTGCAGGTCCAGGGCGGGGCGCTCCGAACGGATCCGGGGCAGCGAGGTGAAATTGTGCCGGGGCGGCGGGCAGGACGTGGCCCATTCCAGCGATGCGCCGAAGCCCCAGGGATCGTCTACGGTGACTTTCTTGCCGGCCCGCCAGGTGATGTAGACGTTCCAGAAGAACGGGATCAGGGATGCTCCCAGGAGATAGGAGCCCACGGTGGAGAACTGGTTCATGAAGGTGAAGTTGTCCTCCGGCATATAGTCCGCGTACCGGCGGGGCATGCCCAGGACACCCAGCCAGTGCTGGATCAGGAACGTGGCGTGGAAGCCCAGGAAGAGCATCCAGAAGTGGATCTTGCCCAGGCGTTCATTGAGCATGGTGCCGGTGAACTTGGGCCACCAGAAGTAGAACCCGGCGAACATGGCGAACACCACGGTGCCGAACACCACGTAGTGGAAGTGGGCCACCACGAAGTAGGTGTCCGAGACGTGGAAGTCCATGGGCGGGGAGGCCAGGATGATGCCGGTGAGGCCGCCGAAGAGGAACGTGGCCAGGAACCCCATGCTCCACAGCATGGGTGTCTCGAAGGTCAGCGAACCACCCCACATGGTGCCGATCCAGTTGAAGAACTTCACGCCGGTGGGCACCGCGATGAGCATGGTCATGAAGGCGAAGAACGGGAGGAACACCGCACCCGTGACGTACATGTGGTGCGCCCATACCGTCACCGAGAGGGCCGCAATGGCAATGGTGGCGTACACGATGCCCTTGTAGCCGAACAGGGGTTTGCGGCTGAAGACCGGGAAGATCTCGGACACGATGCCGAAGAACGGCAGCGCAATGATGTACACCTCCGGGTGGCCGAAGAACCAGAACAGATGCTGCCAGAGAATGGCGCCGCCGTTGTCCGGATCGAAGATGTGGGCACCGAACTTCCGGTCCGCGCCGAGAGCGAACAGGGCGGCGGCCAGCGGCGGGAACGCCATCAGTACCAGGATGCCGGTGACCAGCGTGTTCCAGGTGAAGATCGGCATCCGCCACATGGTGAGCCCCGGGGCGCGCATGCAGATGATGGTGGTGATGAAGTTGACGGAGCCCAGGATGGTGCCGAAACCGGACAACGCCAGGCCGAAGACCCACAGGTCACCGCCGATGCCGGGGGTGAAGGTGGTGTTGGACAGCGGTGCGTAGGCGAACCAGCCGAACGAGGCAGCGCCCTGCGGGGTGATGAACCCGGACACCGCAATGGTGGAACCGAACAGGAAGAACCAGAACGCCAGCGCGTTCAGGCGGGGAAACGCCACGTCAGGGGCGCCGATCTGCAGCGGCATGATGACGTTGGCGAACCCGGCGAACAGCGGGGTGGCGAACATCAGCAGCATGATGGTGCCGTGCATGGTGAACAGCTGGTTGTACTGTTCCTTGGTCTGCAGGATCTGCATGCCTGGTTCGAACAGCTCGGCGCGGATCAGCAGGGCCATCACGCCGCCGGCGCAGAAGAACACGAAGGACGAGATCAGGTACATATACCCGATGGTCTTGTGGTCGGTTGAGGTGATCCAGTTGACGACGATGGTGCCTTTGGAGCGCCGGACCACTGCCGGTGCCGCTGTGGCCGCGGTTCCGCCCATTCTCTGGCCTGTGGTGGTCATGTCGGTGCCCTCCTTTACTCTGCTGCTTCCGCGGGCTGCGGTGACGGGGCTGAGAGCGGCTGCCTGACATACTCTTCGCCCAGGCTGCCGGTGTTGCCCTTGGCCTTCAGGTCGGCGATGTGGCTGTCATAATCCTGCTGGCTTACCACCCGGACCTTGAAGAGCATCTCGGAGTGGTATTCGCCGCAGAGTTCGGCACACTTGCCCATGTATTCGCCGATGCGGTTGGGGGTGATGTTGATGTAGGGGTTGTACTGTTCGTGGCCCGGGTACAGGTCGCGTTTCTGGAGGAAATCCACCACCCAGAAGGAATGCTGCACGTCGCGTGACTGCAGGTGCAGCTCCACTTTCTTTCCCACCGGAAGGTAGAGGGTGGGCAGCCGGTCCGGGGCGCCATAGTCGCCGGTCAGGTGCGCCTGCTGTCCGGCGTCCTCGTGCACCTGCTCCTTGACGTAGTTGAAATCCCAGGACCACTGCTTGCCGAAGACGTCGATCACGACGTCTGGGTTGGGATAGCGTGCATCGATGGCCCGCTGTTCCCGGTCCGTAAAGACGAACAGGACGCCGATGACGATCAGCGGAATGGCCAGATAGAACACTTCCAGCGGAAGGTTGTAGCTCAGTTGGGCGGGGAACCCTACGGTGTTCTTCCGGGCGCCGGTACGCCACGATGACCCAGATCATCAGCCCCCAGGTGATGATGCCCACCACCAGCGCGGCGATCCAGGAGTTGACCCACAGGTCGGTGATCAGCGCGGTGTTGTTGGTGGTGTCGCGGGCCCCGGGCAGGAAGCCCCGGGAAACCAGATCCGAGCAGGAAGTCAGTGCCGGCAGCACCATGAGGCCTGCGCCCAGCCCTGCCAGGCGCCGCATGCTGTGGTTTTTGGATGGCTTGTTACCCACGTATGGTCCCTCCGGCATGCTCCAGAAGCCCAACTGCATGAGCCCGCCACTGGCCCGGGGACCAGCGGGTTGTGTGCCTTACCCTACGCGCGGAGGATGCTGATGGGAAGGGGTTGTGCAGCGGCCGGCAAATTGCCGCCGGGCACCCCTCCGGGTGGAAGGACAGCCATGGATTCAGAGAGCATGACCATCGCGGCAGGGCAGTTCAGTGCCGGCACGGATAAGGCAAAAAATACGACGGCGGCCGGGCGGCTGATTGCGGAGGCCGCGGCTGCGGGGGCGGACCTGGTGGTCCTCCCCGAGTCCAGCCTGTATGGCACCAGCGAGGCGGCCACTGCCATCGCGGCCGTCGCGGAGGACCTGGACGGTCCCTTCATCCGGAGCATCGCTGCGTTCGCGAAGGAGCAGTCGATAGCGGTGGTGGTGGGGACCTATGAACGGGCGGAAACCGGTCTTCCGTACAACACCCTGGTGGCTTTGGACAGCCAGGGGAACATCCGGGGCTGCTACCGGAAGACCCACCTCTATGATGCGTTTGGGTACCGGGAAAGCGATGGCATCTCGGCGGGCAGCGCGGAGGAACCGTTGGTGTTCAGCCTTGGCGGCTTCCGGTTTGGCGCGTTCACCTGCTATGACCTGCGATTTCCGGAGAGTGCGCGGGCAGCCGTCGACGCGGGAGCGGACGTCCTGCTGGTGCCCTCCATGTGGATCCGCGGACCGGGCAAGGAGGACCACTGGTCCACGCTGGCCAAGGCGCGGGCCATCGAGAACACGGCCTACGTCCTGGCGGCCAACCAGTGCGGCCCCCTTGCCACCGGCTTCTCCATGGCAGTGGATCCGGCCGGAGTGGTGGTGGCCAACGCGGGTGAGGAACCCGGCCTGATCCTGGCCCGCCTCAGCCGGGACCGGCTGGAGCAGGTGTGCAGGCGGGTGCCGGTACTCGCCAACCGCCGATACGCCGTCGTACCTCTTCCGGAGCCTGCTTCACGCTCGAGGCCGCGCCGCTGAGACCCGGGTCGCGCGGCTAGCGCGTCCCGGCCCAGACGGACACAGCCCCGGAGTGTCCGGTCACGATGCTTTGGTACACCAGGAATAGTCCCGCCAGGATGCCCAGCGCCGACGTGGCAGGGAGCAGCCAGCGGGATTCCAGGAGCCCGCGAAGGCCCCGGAAGGCGGGCCGGCGCGTCAGGACCGACGGGAAAGCCGCGGCAATCTGGGCAGCCACGGCCACCAGGAACAGCACGGTAACGTAGCGGAGGAAGCTTCCCTGGTCAGCGTGCTCCTCAACCAGTTGCGACAGCCCCCTGGCCTTCTCCAGCTGTTCCCCCGCCTCGGCCGTGACGATGGACAACGGAACCAGCAGCAGGGCCAGGACCCCCAGCGGCCAGGCCAGGTACCGCCTGCTCCGCCGCAGCAGCGCGAACACCACTGCCGCAAGCCCCGCCAGCGGGGCCAGGACCACCACGCCGTGAATCAGCAGAATATGGGCCGGAAGGCCTGCGATCTCCAGCACGGGAACTCCTGATCGGTAGCGGGTGTGTGGAAAAGACTATGCGATGCCGGTGGTGCCCAGCAGGCTTCCCACCGCGAACGTGAAGGCCATGGCCAGCGCCCCGCCCACCACCAGCCGGATGGTCGCCTTGCGTTTGGAGCTCCCGCCGATTTTGGCGCTGATGGTGCCGGTCAGTGCGAGCGCCAGGATGACGGCAACAAACGTGACCGGGATGCGCGCCTCTTGAGGCGGGAAGATGATGGCCAGCATGGGCAGCACGGCCCCGACGGTGAACGCGATGGCGGAGGCGAAGGCTGCGTGCCAGGGGCTGACCACTTCCTCTTCGTCAATGTTCAGCTCGGCGGAGAGGTGGGCCTTCAGGGCATCCTTTGCCGTCAGTTCCTCGGCAACGGTCCGGGCCGTGGCTTCACTGAGTCCCTTGGCCTGGTAAATGTGGGCGAGTTCTGCCAGTTCGCCGTCGGGATCGTCCCGGAGTTCCTGGCGTTCCTTTTCGATCAGGGCACGCTGGCTGTCACTCTGGCTGCTGACGGAAACATATTCGCCCAGGGCCATGGACACCGCTCCGCCCACCACGGCGGCGGTGCCCGCCACCAGGATGGGTGCCAGGTCATTGGTCACGCCGGCCACGCCCACCACCGTGGCCGCCACGGAGACGATGCCGTCGTTCGCGCCGAGGACGCCGGCGCGCAGCCAGTTCAGGCGGGCTGCCACGCTGCTGTCGTGCGGTTCGTTGTGGCTCAGCTTGAGGGTTTCAGACATGCTGGCAGTAAAGCACTGCCCCGGTCCCGGTGCCACGAAGGTTTGCATCCCCTAACCGCATCCCGTGACTGCACTCCCTGGCAACGGCAACAAGTGTGGCCGCCCACTTCACAGCGGGGACACCCGGAACCGCAGCGCAAAGTGGTTCAGCGTGCCGGGCAGCGGCCGGTCCGGGGACAGCCGGGCGGATTCAAGGGCGAAGGTGTTTTTCCGGAGCAGGCGGGCGAGCAGGGCGCTGGTCATCAGCAGCACCAGTTGGCGGCCGGGACACCGCGCGGGGCCGTCGCTGAAGGGGACCACGCCCCAGCTTTCGGGGTCCCCGGGCATCGCATCCTGCTGCAGCCACAGTCCTGGATCGAAGGAATCGGCCTGGGGGAGCCGCCGGCCGTCACGGTGGAAGTAGGGGACATAGACCAGCACCCCGCAACGGGCCGGCATGGTCCCGTTGTCCCACTCGACCGGGCGCGAGGTCTGGCGCAGGACCATGGGCGTCGTTGGCCACAGGCGTACGGACTCCAGCACGCAGGCGCGCAGGAACGGCAGGTTCCGGCCACCGGACGTATCGCCGGCCATCTCCTGCCTGGCCTTCGCCGCCTGGTCAGGATGGGCGGCCAGCAGCGCCAGGGCCCGGAAGGCTGCTATTCCGGCCGCGTCGAAGGCGAACAGCCATTGCGGGACCTGGTCGGTTGGTGCTGAAGGGTCCGCGTCAGGTTTGCCGCGCATCACTGATGCCAGGCTGCCCGGGGCGGCGGCGTCGATCCCTGCGCGCACCCGCCGGCGGAACTCTGCACGGACATTGTCCCTGCGTGGCTTCAGGCCGGACCAGTTGGCGTCCTTCCGCAGCCGGGCCAGCATGTCAGTCAATTCAGCGTCGTCCCTGGCCGCATCTCCGAACACCACCCGCCGGACGGCACGGTGCCAGGCGGCAGTGAACAACGGCCAGTCAAGGATGCTGGTACCGGCACCTGCCGCGGCGAGCAACGCATCGGCTTCCTCATCGATGACCGGCAGGAAGGAGTCCGCCATCCGGTGGACCGGGCTTGAAGTATCCAGCGCCTGCTCCTGCAGCGCACGGCGGGCACTCCTGTCGGCCCCGGTGGAAACCAGGACGTTGCGGGGCTCGAAGTGCGCCAGCGCGCCCCGTTTTTCGCTGCTCGCAGAGGAGAAAGGTTCCGGTGTTTCGGCCAGGACCCGGTGGAGCTGGTCCGGCCGCAGGACCAGCGCCTGCTTCCGGAAGGGGAGCCGGAGCAGCACCGGTCCAGCCGGATACTCGCTGTCCAGCTTCTGCATCCGGGCCACCGCCCGCCGGTCAAGGTCCAGGCGGTCCGCAACGGCCTCTGCCCGGGGCCGCCGGATCAGGGGACCTTTGGCCGCCGTCGGAAGGAAAACGTCCAGCATAAACAACACTGTGTCGCGGATGCCGGCCTGGGGTAGCGGACTCATGGTGCCTGCCTTGCTCTCGGGAGGATAACCGTGACGTACCCTTGCCAGGCACAGCTACACGGGGCCCTGCCCTGAACCCGGGGCGTGCACCTGCCGCCCCAGGTTTACCGGCCGGACGACGGGCCGCTGGATCCCGTGCCCTTCATCTGGTCCGCGTACGGTGCATGCAGTGGCGGCTTCTCTGCGATGATTTCGTTGCATGCCAAGGCCAGCAGGTCACGCTGGATGACGGGCAGGGAGATGAGGCCCTGCAGGTAGGCCTGGACCTCGTACTCGCCTGCGGAACCGGTCATGCTGAAGTAGCGCAGCCACAGTTCGCCCACCGTGATGTCAGCGGCGGTCAGGGCGTCCCAAAGCTGGCCACGCTGCTCCGGTTCATGCGGATCAAAACCCACCGTTGCCCCCCTACGATCCTGCAGGCGGCACCTTGGTGGCCAGTTGCTCGCTGACCTCAACCAAGGTGGCACCTGACACGCGCGCGTTTTGGATCAATTGCTGCAGGGCCCGTTCATGGCTGATGCCCTGCCGCTCCATCAACATCCCGCAGGCACGATTGATGGTGTCACGGCTGGCCAGGCTTGCTTTGAGGCTTTCTGCCATCCGGAGCGGGGCCTCGGTTCCCTGGATATGGGCCAGCAGGGTGGCTGCAGTTTCGGCAAAAAGGGCCAGGGCGCGCCCCGTTGATTCGTCGTATTGGCCTGGCAGGGCTGAATAGATCTTGAAGGCACCCAGCGCTTCCTTTCCGGTCACCAGCGGCGCGCTCACCACTGACCGGACCGGGAGTGACGCCACTGCGGATTGCCACCGCGGCCACCGGGTATCGGTTTGGAGGTCCTCGATGATGACCACTTTTCCGGCCGCCCAGGCCGTAAGGCAGGGGCCCTCACCCAGCTCGTACTGGGCAGCGTCCAGCTTCTCCACCAGGGAGTCGGTGGCCGCGCTGCTCGTGCGCTTGCCCTCGGCATCGAGCAAGGACACCCCGGCACCGGGACTGCCCGGCAGTGACTCCTTGATGGCCTTGGCCAGGAGTGAGACCGCGCGGTCCACCTTCTCCTCCGTCAGCAGGAGCCCGCGGATGCGGGCCACGGCAGCGGTCAGATCGTCCAGCGGCAGCTGTGTCATCCCGGCACCGCGTCATCCTGGTCCGGGATCTCCATCTGGAACCCGCAGGCGCAGCGCAGCACCCTGGTGGCCAGGTATACGCCCAAGGCTTCCGGCAGCCGCTCGCTCACGTAGCTGCCGTGGATGGTACGCATCTCCGCGCCGGCAGCGCCCATCGGTTCTCCGCAGTGCATATAGTGCCCGTTGAGATACCGCACGTCGAACTGGGTGGACATCAGGCCACGGCCGGGTAGCTGCAGACGATGTAGTCGGCGGCGGCGGGGCCGGTCATCCGCAGGTGGCTGTTCCGGACGTCCACGCCGCAGCGCAGCATGCCTGCCCGGAATGCCTGGTCGGATTTTGGCGCCCGGCCGTACAGGGCCGCCCAGCTCACGTAAAGGCCGTAGAGGCAGTCGGGACCCAGGGGAAATTCGTCGAAGGGGTCCGGGTGCGTGGCTTCGTCAAGGAACTGCTGGAATTGCGATAATGCCATCTCAAGGCTCTTTCGCTTCTGCATCCTGCGCCGCCGTTGCACTACAGCAGCTACTCCACGCCGGCCTGTGCAGGGGGCCGGGGGAGGACGGGGCATGATTCCCGTCACAAATTCGAATTTACCTGAGCAGTCGGGGGATGTACAGCCGGGCAGGCGCAGCTCTGTACCAACGCCAAACCTTTGGGTACCTTGAAACAAGTAAGCGTACTTACTAAGTTCCAAGAAGGACCCAAAACAGCAAGGGAGGAACCATGAACAACCCATCCCAGGACAACAGCGCTCCCCGCCACAGCGACCTGCCCCTTCCGGATTACGACCATCTGCCGGTAGGAACGCTGCCCACGCGGATCACGGGCCTGACGGAAGCGGACGTGCACCAGCTCATCAGCTACGAGAAGGCGCACGGGAACCGCCTGCCCGTCCTGCAGGTCCTGGAGCACCGCCTTCAGGCCCTGCAGAACGGGGCGGAGCCAAGCGGCACCCAGACTCCGCCCACGCCCGAGGTGTCCGGCGGCCAGGGTTCGCAGCAGCCTGCCAGCGTGCCGGGCCCGCCCGTCAACCCACCGTCCCAGGGCGTACCGACCAACCCTGCGCAGCCGCGTTAACCGGACCGTAGAACGGGGGCGCGGAGATGGCGGGTGAAGAGCACGACGACGTGGGGCGGCTGCGTGCCTACGTCCGGTCGCGTCAGCCGGAGCTGGAGCGGCGGCTGGCGGAGTGGGTGCGCGTCCCGGGCGTCCTGGGAGTTCCCGAACACTCCCAGGACCTGCTCCACTCGGCCAACTGGCTCGCCGCCGAATTCCGCGAAGTGGGCTTCCCCGTGGTGGAGGTGCTGCCCACGGGGGAGTCCCACGCTGTGTACGCGGAGTGGTGCAATGCCGCCGGAGCGCCCACGGTCCTGGTCTACAGCCACCATGACGTCCGCGAGGTGAAGCCGGAGAACTGGGCAATGACAGCGCCCTTTGAACCGGTACTCCGCGAAGGCCGGCTGTACGGCCGGGGAAGCTCCGATGCCAAGGGCCAGATCCTGGCGCATCTTGAGGGGCTCCGGGCCCACCTGCGGGAGACGGGCACGCCGAAGATCAACCTGAAGTTCCTCATCGAAGGGGAGGAAGAAGGCGGTTCACTGCACCTGGCCAAGCTGCTGGAGGACAACGCGGAACGGTTCGCCGCAGACCTGGTCCTCTTCTCCGACACCCTCCTCTGGCACGCCCGGCACCCGGCCGTCTGTCTCAGCCTGCGCGGAATGCTCAGCGTGCACCTGGAGGTGTACGGGCCCGGGCGGGACGTGCACAGCGGCGCCGTCTCGGGTAACGCACCCAATCCCGCCTTCGAGCTTGGCCGGCTGCTGGGGCTCCTGCATGACCAGGACGGCCGGGTGGCTGTTCCCGGCTTTTACGACGACGTGGAGCCAGACCCCGGCAACCTCCGGAACGCGCTGGCGGACCTGCCCTTCAGTGAAGAGGACTGGCTGGAACGCTCCGAAACCGGCGCAATCACAGGCGAGAAGGGGTACACCGTGCTGGAACGGCTGTGGCTGCGTCCCGCCGTCGAGGTCACCTCCATCCTTGCCGGCGACCCGCTGGGCGTGTCCCGCGCCGCCGTTCCCGCTGTTGCCTCGGCGGACCTCAGCTTCCGGACCGTTCCGGGCCAGCGCCTGGAAAAGATCGCGGAGCAGCTGCAGGAGTGGGTGGCCGCCACCGTCGGCGACGCGTACGGGTTCAGCCTGGTCCCGGACCTGGAGACGGCACAGGAACCCTACGTGACCCCGGACCATCCAGCCGTCACCGCCCTGGAAAAGGCCATGGCGCGTGGCTTCAACGCCGAACGGGCGGGGCGGATGGGCAACGCCGGCGGCGGACCCGCAGAGCTGCTGGGACGCAGCCTCGCGGCGCCCGTACTGTTCTTTGGCACCGGCCTGGTGGAGGACCACTGGCATGACAGCGACGAGAGCGCCGGCCTTGACGTCCTGATGGACGGTGCCCTGACGCTGGCCTGCTTCTGGGACGAACTTGCAACCATGCAACGGGAGAAGGGCGACGACGATGGACACCTACGGCAATGAGGGCACCGGCGGCGCCGGCGCGGGCAAGCGGACGTTCGGCATCGAGGAGGAGCTGCTCCTGGTGGACCCCGCGAACGGGGAAGCCGTGCCCATGGCAGGAGAGCTCCTGAACCTCTACGTCCGCCCCCTGGAGGCCGGGGCCGGGCCGGTCCTCACCGCCGAGTTCCAGCAGGAAATGATCGAGGTGGTCACCCCGCCGCACGCCACCCTGGCATCGCTTGAGCAGGACATCGTGGCAGGACGGGCCATCGCGCACCAGGCGGCAGAGGACGTCGGCGTCCGGGTGGCTGCCCTGGGCACCTCCCCGCTCCCGGCCGATCCCCACCCGGTGCAGCTGCGCAGGTTCAAGGCAATGACAGAGGAGTACGGGCTGACCGCAAGGGAACAGCTCACCTGCGGCTGCCACATCCACGTCTCCGTGGAGTCGCCGGAGGAAGCCGTGGCCGTGCTGGACCGGATCCGCATCTGGCTCCCGGTGCTCATCGCGCTCAGCGCCAACTCCCCGTTCTGGCACGGCAGGGACAGCGGTTACGCGAGCTACCGCTCCCAGGTGTGGAACCGCTGGCCCTCCGCCGGGCCGCTGGACATCCTGGGCACTCCGGACGCCTACCACCAGCTGGTGCACGACATGGTGAGCACCGGCGTCGCCCTGGACGAGGGCATGATCTACTTTGACGCCCGCCTCTCCCGGCACTACCCCACGGTGGAGATCCGCGTGGCCGACGTGTGCCTGCGGCCGGAGAACACCGTGCTGCTGGCGGGCATCGCCCGGGGCCTGGTGGAAACGGCCGCGCGCGAATGGCGGGAGGGCATCGAAGCCGTGGCCGTGCCGTCCGCGCTGCTCCGGCTGGCTGGCTGGAAAGCCAGCCGCTGGGGCCTGCGGGGCGAGCTGCTCGATCCCCAAACGCACCGCCCGGCGCCCGCGCTCGCCGTCGTAAATTCCCTGCTCAACCACATCCGGGGGGCGCTGGAGGACATGGACGACCTGCACCGGGTGGAGGACCTGGTGGACAGGGTGCTTGCCGGCGGCACCGGGGCGTTACGGCAGATCGAGGTGCTGCACCGCACCGGGGACCTGGAGAGCGTGGTCCGGGACGCCGCCGACTGCACTGTGTCCTGAAGCCAGGAGGTCCTGAAGCCGGGCGCGGCCAGCGTCAGTACGTGGTGGCGTCAGGCAGGATCAACGGCCGGAGCGGAGCCTGGTTGAAGTCGAAGGACCTGGTGAGATCGCCCAGCTGCGGGTTGTTTTCGCGGACCCCGGGGCGGTTGTCCGGCCGGCCGTCGGTGGCGGGGTCGAGGCGTTCGCCGCCCAGGAAATCATCCTCAATGAACTTGAAGTAGGCGTCCTGGCTGAGGACCTGGTGGTCGATGTAGCCCTTTTTGGCGTAGGGGCTGATCACCAGGGCCGGCACGCGAAGGCCAAACCCGGCGTTGTCCACTGCAGGCGGCTGGACATGGTCGTAGAACCCGCCCCAGTCGTCCCAGTTCAGGAAGATGGCGGTGCTGTTCCAGTCCGGGCCGCTCATGATGGCGTTGACCAGCCCGGCAACATACTGCTGGCCGGTGCTGACTTTCGCTGGAGGGTGTTCGCTGACCTCATCGCTGGGCGCCACCCAGCTGACCGCGGGAAGCCTGCCCAGCCGGGCGTCGTCGTAAAATCCGGCCACCGGTTTGATGTTCCCTAGCTCGCCGTTCTCCTTGACAGTGTCGAAGTAGGGGAGCGGGTTCCAGCGGCCCGGCGTCTCGGCGTCCTGTTCAATGGGGTCGCAGGTGGCGGCATCGTTGCGGCAGTCCGGCTCGGTGCCGCTGAACACGTAGTACGCCCAGGACACTGCGTGTTTGTGCAGCAGGTAGGTCAGGTCGGTCCAGGCGTAGTTTGGCTGTTTCAGGTTTTTGGCTGCTCCTCCCAGCTTCTCCTTCAGGGCAGCCGGAAGGTTGGCGGCCTCCACCGCGGCCTTGCAGGTGGGATAGGAATCGGTGCGTTTACAGCTGGCGGTGACCACCTGCTGGGTTTGCACCACCAGGCCGGGATCGGCGCCGGCTGCCTCAAGGGCTTCGCGGCAGGGCTGAACAGCGGAGCCCGCCTGGCACTTGCCGATCAGGCTCTCGTCGAAGTTCTCCTTCTCAGGTTCATTGTCGAGGCCTTCCAGTGCGTCCACGCACGACGCCGGGTCCCCGGTTTTGGTGCACTTGGCCGACCATTCCGAGACCATGTAGAGGTGCGCCTGGAGGCTTCCCGCTGCGACGGAAGTGAACATGTGGTCCTGCAGCACGAAGTTGTCCGCGTAGGTCCAGTAGGTGGGCAGCTGTTTCCGGTCGTGGTAGCCCATCACATCAGTTTTCCTGGTCTTGTAGGCGCAGTCGGTGGCCTCCGGCTCACAGTGGGCAATGCCCTTTTCCGCCTGGGCCACGAAGCCGTCCATGGCCCCGTTGTTGACATCCGCCGCCGAGTCAGCCGGGCTGTGCGGGCCGCCGTCGTTGCTGTCCGACGAATCATAGAAGGGCGCCACGCAGCCGCCCCGTGCCGGGTCCGGAAGGCAGACGGCGGGTTTGCCGTCCTTCATGGGGATCCCGTCGGCACCCGGATAGGTGCCGAAGTAGCTGTCGAAGGACCTGTTCTCCTGGGTAATGATCACCACGTGCTTGATCTTGGCGATCCCCGCATCGGTTCCATTTGCGGCGGGTGGGCCTGGACGCAGCGTGGTGGAAAGTACGACGGCGAGAATCACCAAAACCGCCACCATCACGGCAGCCGCCAGGATAGTCCGCCGTCGTCCCGTGCCTGGAAAAAAGCCCACCTTAGGAGGCCCTCTCGAAGACGTCGCCGCCGAAGGCCTTCACGCCGGGGTCTGCGGCCATTCCCAGCCGCGGGAGGTGGAAGAGATCCTCGATGGTCGCCAGCAGGCTGTAGTGGTTGTAGGGCTGCTCCGACGATGCGCCTTCTGCGCTGAACGGGGAGAGGACCAGGGCGCCCACCTTGCCCCCGGCGGCACCCCCGGCAGGGCTTCCCGCATCTCCCGCCGAAGGTCCGGCGGTGCCCCCGTCAGTCTCGTCGAAGGTGATCACCAGCATGCCGTCCTGCTTGTACGCGGGGGACGACAGGATGGCGGGCACCTGGTCCTTGAGCCACCCGTCCGCCGCCGCCAGGCCTCCCCGGCTGCCGTCGGCGCAGCTGGCATCGTGTCCGTCGTGGCACAGGTTGGGCGTGATGTAAGCCAGGTCCGGAGTGGTGGCCACGGATTTCAGGTCGTCCGCAAGGTCAGACAGGTTGACCACGTTCCTGGCACAGTCCCCGGACGAGATGACGGAGCGGAAGTAGACAAAGGGATTGTGGTGCGTGGAGTATTCCTCGTCCGGGGTGGCCCGGATGTGGTTGTCGGGTTCCCCGAGGGCCGGGTGCTCACAGGGCTGCTGCATGTCCTCCATGTAGCCCTTCCACGTTTTGCCCTGGGCGGTCAGCTGCCCGGCCACGGTCTGGGTGTCCTGCGGGTAGACGCAGCCGTTGCCCTTGAGCGTGCCGGCCGGACCGGTACCGGTGGCCTTGAACGCGGTGTAGGTGGGGCAGTCCTGCCGGGTGCTGTTGTTGGGCGGCTGGCCGGAAATCTGGGCCAGGTAGTTGGGCAGCGAGTTGTGGCCGATGCCGTAGTAGTTCTCCAGCAGTACGCCCTGGTCCCGGAGGGTTTCGGACAGATACGGGGCAGGGGAGCTGCTACCCCACACCGAGTCATAGCCCTTGTTTTCGAGGTTGATGACGAACACGTGCCCGGGGCTGCCCGGCCGGCTCGCCGGCTTCGGCTGGATGCTGCGGGACGGTGAAGGAGCAGGGGTGGCGGGCTGGCAGCCCGCCAGAAGAGATACCAACAGGGGCGCCACCAGGAGCAGGGCGGGAGCCGGCCATCGGCGGGCCTTCATGCGGGGAGCTGAACGGTGTTCCATGTCCGGCCTCTTTTGGTCGCAGCTGTTGCCCGGCCCGGCCTTTACAACAGCCCGGGCCGGGCAGGAGTGGCGCCCCAGCACTGCCGCCACTCTTGCACACCGGGGCCGCGTTGTGCAGGGGCAATCGCTGTGAATTGGCGGTGAATTAAGGGGACGGATCCGTCCGCCGGGCCGCGGTCCTGGGCCCTAGGTCTTTCTGCCCTAGAAGGTGGTGTGCGGGAAGCGTTGACTGGAATTGCGGGCGGTGAACGCCCTCCCGGGATGGACAGCGCAAGGCCGCCCGCCCGGATCAGAAAGGAAAACCCAGTGAAAAAGTGGTATCGGTGGCAGGACTACGTAACGGTTGCCGCCGGTCTCTTCACCGCCATCGCGGTCCTGTGGACACGGCAGCAGAATATGTCCACCACCTTCATGCTCCTCTTCGGCGGACTCCTGATCATCAGCGGCGTCATCAACCTGGCCATGCCCGGAACACCGGTCATGGAATACGCCCAGGCTGCGCTTGCCGCGTTGCTGATCCTCTCGCCGTGGATGGGCTCCTACACCGGCGCCATGGGCGCTGCGTGGACATCCTGGATTGCGGGCGCTGTTGCGCTGGTGGTCACGGCCGCGGCCATCAAGCCCAGCACGGACGCCCATCACAATTTCCGCATGTCGCATTAACGGAGGCATCCGCCATGACCGAGGTGCTGCGCCATGAAGCAGGGTACGGAACCGTGCTTGTTGAAGTTGCCGTCCGTCCGGCCTCACGTGCAGCGCTGGAGGCCATGGCGGAACTCCCGCCTGGCCGGTCCACCGCCGGCGGGTGGCGGTGATGGCTGCCTTTCATGACAGGTCCGACGCCGGGCGGCGGCTGGGCAAGCGGCTCGCCGGCCTGCGTGGCCGGGACGTGGTGGTGCTGGGCCTGCCCCGCGGCGGCGTCCCCGTGGCATTCGAGGTGGCCAAGGCCCTCGAGGCGCCACTTGACGTGATCGTGGTACGGAAACTAGGCGTCCCGTTCCAGCCCGAGGTGGCCATGGGAGCCATCGGGGAGGGCGGCGTCCGGGTCCTGGATCCGCGCACCATCTCCATGGCCCGGGTTTCCCAGGAGGACCTGGAACAGGTGGAACAGCAGGAGCGGGCACTGCTGGAAAGCAGGGTGGAACGGTTCCGCCAGGGACGCCGCCGGCTTGACCTCACCGGGCGCACCGTGGTGATCGTGGACGACGGCATCGCCACCGGCTCCACCGCAAAGGTTGCCTGCCAGGTGGCCCGGCAGCTCGGTGCGGCGAAGGTGGTCCTTGCCGTTCCTGTGGCCCCCGCACGCGCCATCATTGAACTCAAGGAACCGGACGACGTCGTGTGCCTGCTCTCGCCCCAGGACTTCAAAGCCGTGGGCTACTACTACCACGACTTCTCGCCCACGGACGATGGCGAGGTGGTGCAGCTGCTTGATGCGGCTGCACCGGCTCCGCACCACAGCGGCGGGGAACGCGTGCACGGCAGTCTGGCGGACGACGTCGACATCCCGGCGGGCGGTGTTGTCCTGCGCGGCAGCCTCTACCTGCCGGCCAGGTGTGACGGCACCGTCCTTTTCGCGCACGGCAGCGGCAGCAGCCGCCACAGCCCCCGCAACCGCTTCGTGGCCTCCGTCCTGCACGCTGCGGGCCTGGGCACGCTGCTCCTCGACCTGCTCACGCCCGAAGAAGAGGTCAGCCGGGCCAACGTGTTCGACATCGGCCTGTTGGCGCAGCGGCTTTCCTCCGCAACCCACTGGCTCGAAGCGCGGCATGACGGTTCCGCCGGCCGGATCGGCTACTTCGGTGCCAGTACCGGGGCCGGGGCCGCGCTGTGGGCCGCAGCCGAGCCCGGCGCCGAGGTGGCCGCGGTCGTCTCCCGCGGTGGCCGGCCGGACCTGGCCGGGCCGCGGCTCGCGGCCGTGAAAGCCCCCACCCTCTTGATTGTCGGCGGCGCCGACGACCAGGTGCTGGCCCTGAACCGCCAGGCCATGGCGGCCATGCAGGCCCCCACCAGGCTCGAGATCATCCCCGGGGCCACCCACCTCTTCGAGGAACCAGGCACCCTGGCCATGGCAGCGAGCCTGGCTGCGGACTGGTTCCGGCAGTACCTCCTGCCGTCCCCGGTGGGACGGTCCAGGCCGGAGGCCAGGGGATGAACACGGCAAACACCGGCGCCCGGGTGGAAGGATCCACGCACTGGCCGGCCATCAGCAAGGACGTGGCCGCCTTCCCGGTCCGGCCCAACATGCTCGATTACGACGCCGCCCGGCGCGGCTTCACCTGGGACCAGGCGCGGCAGGCGCTGGCAGGGCTGCCCGGCGGCCGGGGATTGAACATCGCCTATGAGGCGGTGGACTGCCACGTGGCGGAAGGACGCGGCGGCAAGGAAGCCCTGCGCTTCGTCCGGGCCGACGGCGGCACAAGGTCCCTGAGCTATGCCGGCCTTGCGGAGCGGTCCGGCAGGTTCGCGGGCATGCTCAAGGGCCTTGGGGTGGGCCGCGGCGAGCGGGTCTTCTCACTCCTGGGCCGCAGCCCGGAACTGTATGCCGCCGTGCTGGGCACCTTCCGGAACGGCAGTGTCTTTTGCCCGCTCTTCTCCGCCTTCGGCCCCGAACCGGTACGGCAGCGGCTGCACCTCGGCGACGGCCGGGTGCTGGTGACCACCAGGGCCCTTTACCGCAAAAAGGTGGCGCCCGTACGGGACTCCCTTCCCGGACTCCGCCACATCCTGCTGGTGGACGCGGACGGCAGCCCGGAACCGGAAACCCTTGACTTGGCAGAGCTCCTGGCCCAGGCGGATCCCACCGGGGAGATTGCCGGTACCCAACCCGGGGACATGGCGCTGCTGCACTTCACCAGCGGCACCACGGGCACGCCCAAGGGCGCCATCCACGTCCAGGACGCCGTCACCGCCCACTACGCCACGGGCCGCTTCGCCCTGGACCTGCACCCTGACGACATCTACTGGTGCACCGCCGACCCCGGATGGGTGACCGGTATGTCCTACGGCATCATCGCGCCGCTGGTGCACGGGGTCACCGCCATTGTGGATGAGGAGGAACTGGACGCGGACCGGTGGTACCGGATCCTCGCGGAGCAGCGCGTCACGGTCTGGTACACCGCCCCCACCGCGCTGCGGATGTTGATGAAGGCCGGTGCGGAAAGAGCCGCCGGACATGACCTCTCAGCGCTGCGCTTCATCGCCAGCGTGGGGGAGCCACTGAATCCGGAGGCCGTGGTGTGGGGCCAGGACGTCCTGGGCCTGCCGGTGCACGACAACTGGTGGCAGACCGAGACCGGCGGCATCATGATCGCCAACTATCCCGCCATGGACATCCGCCCCGGCTCCATGGGCCGGCCGTTGCCCGGCATCGAGGCGGCCCTGGTGGCCCGCGACGCCGACGGCAAACCCGTCATCAAGGACGGCCAGGCGGTCCTGGTCACCGGGCCGGACACCATGGGGGAGCTGGCGCTGCGCCCGGGCTGGCCGTCCATGTTCCGCGGCTACCTCAACGAGGAGAAGCGCTACCGGCGCTGCTTCGCCGGCGGCTGGTACCTCACCGGGGACCTGGCAAAGCGCGACGGCGACGGCTACTTCTGGTTCGTGGGCCGCGGCGACGACGTAATCAAGTCCTCCGGCCACCTGATCGGCCCCTTCGAAGTGGAGAGCTGCCTCATGGAGCACCCGGCGGTGGCCGAAGCCGGCGTGATCGGGGTGCCGGACCCCGTGGCCGGTGAAGTGGTCAAGGCGTTCGTGGAACTCAAGCCCGGGAACGAGCCCACGGAGCAGCTGCAACTGGACATCATCGGGTTCGCGCGGAAACGGCTGGGCGCCGCCGTGGCGCCCCGGCTGCTGGACTTCACCACCACCCTGCCCAAGACGCGCAGCGGCAAGATCCTGCGGCGGCTCCTGAAATCGCGGGAACTGGGGCTGCCCGAAGGCGACACCTCAACACTGGAATCCCCGGCAGGACCCGCCGTGACACTGACGGACCGGCCATGAGCACCCTCAGGGGCCAGACGGTCCCCGACCAGGAGCACGCCCTGCACCTCCTGCGGCAGATGCTGCGGGTGCGCCGGCTCGAGGAAAAATGCATCGAGCTGTACAGCGCCGCCAAGATCCGCGGCTTCCTGCACGTGTACATCGGCGAGGAAGCCGTGGCGGCCGGGATTATGGAAACCCTTTCGCCGGAGGACGCGGTGGTGGCCACGTACCGTGAACACGGCCATGCCCTCCTGCGCGGCGTCTCGGCAGGAGCCATCCTCGCCGAAATGTACGGGCACGCCGAGGGCTGCTGCCGCGGCCGCGGCGGTTCCATGCACCTCTTCGACGCCGCCACCCGCTTCTACGGCGGAAACGCCATCGTGGCAGGCGGGCTGCCGCTCGCCGTCGGCCTGGCGCTCGCGGACCGGATGGCCGGACGCCAGCGGGTGACCGTCTGCTTCTTCGGCGAAGGGGCCGTGGCCGAAGGCGAGTTCCACGAAAGCATGAACCTGGCAGCACTGTGGCAGCTGCCCGTGCTGTTCTGCTGCGAAAACAATCTGTACGCCATGGGAACCGCGCTGGGCCGCTCCGAATCACAGACGGACATCGCCCTCAAGGCCGCCGGGTATGAGATTTCCGCCTGGGCCGTGGACGGCATGGACGTGCTCGCTGTTGAGGAAGCCGCCCGGCGCGCGGTGGACGCCGTCCGGTCCGGCGGCGGCCCGCACTTCCTGGAGCTGCGCACCTACCGGTTCCGAGCCCATTCCATGTTTGACCCTGAGCTGTACCGGGAGAAATCCGAGGTGTCCCGGTGGATGGAACGGGACCCCATCAGCCTGCTGCGGGGGACCATGCAGGCGGCGGGGCAGCTGCCGGAGGAGACCTGGGCTGCGCTCACGGCGGACGTGGACGCGGAGATCAGCACGGCGGTGGGATTCGCCGAGAACGGGACGCCGGAACCGGTGTCCGAACTCACCCGGTTCGTCTATAGCGACCGGACCGATGACAGCAGTACAGGCACCGCGGCCACCGGCGGCGGCCAGGCAGGGAAAGGCGGGGCGGCACGATGAAAACCACCTACCGGGAAGCCATGCGCGCGGGCCTCCGCGACGCCATGCAGCGCGACGAACGGGTGTTCCTCATGGGCGAGGACGTGGGCCGGTACGGCGGAAGCTTTGCGGTCAGCCTGGGACTGCTGGAGGAGTTCGGGCCGGAGCGGATCCGTGACACCCCGCTGTCGGAGTCCGGGTTCGTGGGCGCCGGGATCGGGGCTGCGCTGGGCGGGATGCGTCCCGTCGTCGAAATCATGACCGTCAACTTCAGCCTGCTGGCGCTGGACCAGATCATCAACAACGCCGCCACCCTGCTGCACATGTCCGGCGGCCAGTTCAACGTGCCCATCGTCATCCGGATGACCACCGGCGCCGGACGGCAGCTGGGCGCCCAGCACTCGCACAGCCTGGAGGGCTGGTACGCGCACATTCCCGGGCTGCGGATCCTGGCGCCGGCCACGCTGGCTGATGCCCGCGGCATGCTGTGGACCGCCCTCCAGGACCCCGACCCGGTGCTGATTTTCGAACACGGCTCGCTGTACAACATGGCAGGGGAACTTGACGACGACGCCGGGGCGGTGGACATCGACAAGGCAGCGGTCCTGCGCCGGGCGGACGGCCACGGGGACAGCGGGGACACCCTGACGCTCATCACCTACGGCGGCACCCTGCCCATGGTGCTGGACGCCGCCGAGCAGCTGGCCGGGGAGGGCATTGACGCCGACGTCATCGACCTCCGCACCCTCCGCCCGCTGGATGCGCACACCGTCGTGGACAGTGTGGCCAGGACGCACCGCGCGGTGGTGGTGGACGAGGGCTGGCGCAGCGGCAGCATCTCCGCCGAGATCTCGGCCAGGATCTGTGAGCAGGCCTTCTTCGACCTCGACGCCCCCGTGGAACGCGTCTGCAGCCTTGAGGTGCCCGTCCCCTACGCCAAGCACCTGGAGGAGGCAGCGCTGCCGTCCGTGAAGCGGGTGGTGGCAGCGGCGCGAAGGGCCGTGGGGGCCAATGCCTGAACTCCGGATGCCGTCCCTCGGCGCGGACATGGAGCACGGCAAGGTGGTGGAGTGGCTGGTCAAGCCCGGGGACTACATCCACAAGGGCGACCTGGTGGCGGCCGTGGACACGGACAAGACCGTCATGGACATCGAGTCGTTCCAGGAAGGCGTGGTGGCCGAGTTCCTGGTGGACATCGGCGACACCGTGGACGTGGGCACCCCCATCGCCCGGATCACCGCCACCCCCGCCGAGCTCCCACCCCCGCTCACCTCTGGCACCATTTCCCCCAACGCCCGCTCACCTTTGACAGCCGAAGAACCAACGCCCGCTCACCGCAGCGCCGGGTCCGGGCCGGCGGAACACGGCGCAAAGGTCCCGCCGCCGGTGCGGCACCTTGCGCACACGCTGGGGGTCGACGTCGGACGCATCAGCGGCAGCGGGCCCGGCGGTGAGGTGGTGAGGGCCGACGTCGAACGCGCCGCGGCAGCGTCCGTCACCAAAGCACCGTCCGCTTTAGAAGTGGTGGCCGAAGCGCCCGCTGCGCCGGCGGCTGAAACCCACCGCGTGCGGTCGTCCCCGCTGGCCCGGCGGCTGGCCGCAGAACTCGGCGTGGATCTCCATGAGGTCACGGGGACAGGCCCGGGAGGTGCGGTGACGGAGGATGACGTGCTCTCCGCGGTGCCGCCCCGGGGACGGGCACCCAAGGAACGGTCACCCAAGGAACCCGGCGCGGAAAAGCCGGCGGAAGCACCGCCGTCGGAAACCCCACAGCCGGAAGCCCGGCCCGAACCCATGGCGGAGGCGTCCGGGCGGAAGCAGCCGACGGCGGCCGGCGGCAAGGCGGAGAGCCTGCGGCAGGCGATCGGCGCGCTGATGTCCCGCTCCAAGAAGGAGATTCCACACTATTACCTGTCCACCACGCTGGACCTGGCGGCCGCGATGGCATGGATGCAGGTAGCAAACCAGCAGCGGCCCGTGTCATCGCGCCTGGTTCCGTCCGCCCTGCTGCTGAAGGCGACCGCGATTGCGGCGAAGGAGGTGCCGGACATGAACGGCTTCTTCACCAAAGGTGCGTTCCAGCCCAGCAGCAGTGTGCACCTGGGCGTGGCGGTGGCCCTGCGGCACGGCGGCCTGGTGGCGCCGGCCCTGCACGACGCCGACACGCTCAGCCTGGACCAGCTCATGGACCAGCTGCGTGACCTGGTCAGCCGCGCCAGGGCGGGCCGGCTGCAGCGCGCCGAGATGGCTGACCCCACCCTCACGGTGACCAACCTTGGGGACCTGGGGGTGGAAAGCGTGTACGGGGTGATCTACCCGCCGCAGGTGGCCATGGTGGGCTTCGGCAAGGTGCTGGAGCAGCCGTGGGCGCACAACGGGATGCTCGGCATCCGGCACGCCGCCATCGCCACGCTGTCCGCGGACCACCGGGTGAGCGACGGGCTGCGCGGAGGACGCTTCCTTGCACGCATCGACGAACTGCTGCAGGCGCCGGAAAGCCTGTGAAACCTGCAAGTGAGGAGGAGCCGTGAACGAACAGGACGCGCGCCAGGCGGTGGAGGCGGCAATCGGCAAGGTGGCGCCCGACGTCGAGCCCGAAGACCTGGAAGACGGCGCTCGCCTGCGCCAGGACCTGGAACTCGACTCGCTGGATTTCCTCCGCCTGGTGGAGGTCATCGCGGAGGGCACGGGAGTGGATATCCCGGAGGCGGACTATCCGGCCGTGGCCACCGTGGGCGGACTGGTCACGTACGTCGCCGGGCACGCGTGAGCCCCCGGAAGAAGCTCCGGCGCTGGCCCCGCCGCCTGGGGATCGTGGCGCTGGTTATCGTGGGGCTGGTCCTGATCTCGGCGGTGGCGAACGTGGCCCTGGAGTCCCGGGAGAAAGCCACCACCCCCGCCTATGGAGAGCGGATTGCGGTGAACGGGGGATCGTTGAACTTGGTGCGGAACGGGAACGGCGCGGGGGCGCCCAGCGCAGGCCAGCGCCCGCCGATCATCCTGCTCAGTGGGCTGGGAACGGCCGCCCCCGGACTGGACTTCGCACCGTTGATCCGCGAACTCGGCGACTTCGACGTGATCGTGGTGGAAGGGTTCGGCTATGGCTACAGCGACATGGAGGCCAATGCGCGGACCAACGAGCACATCAGCAATGAGCTTCACGAGGTGCTGGCCAAACTCCAGGTCCGGCAGCCGTACGTCCTGGCCGGCCACTCCATCGCCGGGTTCTACCTGTTGGACTACGCCAACCGGTACCGCCCGGAGGTTTCTGCGGTGGTGGGCATCGACGCGACCATACCCAAGCCCGGGAGCGAGCCGGTGCCGGAGCCGCAGCCCGGCATCAACTGGGGGAAGCTGGTGGCCGCCAGCGGCTTGATCCGCGCGGTGGCGACCATGGCGCCTGGCCTGGTGGAGCCGGACGGCAACGCCTATTCGGACGAGGAGCTGCAGCAGATGCGCACCATGGCGATCTGGAACTTCGGCAATTCCGCAGTGGACGATGAAACAGCCCGCATCGCCAACAACGCAGCGGCGCTCCGGGGCGTCATCTATCCGGATGACCTGCCGGTCCTGGCTTTCGTTGCCGATGAAAAGGATGGGCGGGCTGGTGCCAAGTCATCCGCAGCGGAGGCCCTGCTAAAGAACGTCGCCCGCCACCAGGTTCTGGTGCTTGAAGGCGGGCACTATCTGCACTGGACGCTGGCACAGCGGATGGCGCAGGAGATCCGGCGGTTCGTTGCCCCTGTGGGCTAGCTTCGCTCCAGCGGAGGTACCGGAGCCGCAGGCCATGGGCGGCAATCCGTGCTTCTTTCGGTGGACCCAAGGTGGCCCGGGCGTGTGGGGTCACGCCCGGGCCGGGAGCCCGGGCAGGAGGGGGGTCCTGCCCGGGCGGTCTTGGGGTTGGCCTGGTTAGGCGGCGGGGACGCTGTTCTGCCAGGCGTTCCAGGCGGCGTAGCTGCCATCGAGTTCGACGACGTCGTACCCGGCCCGGCGCAGGGCGCTGGCGGCGACGGAGTTCCGGACGCCGGACTGGCAGTAGGACACGATGGTTCCGCCAACCGGCAGCTCATCCAGGTGCCACATGAGGCGGCCGCCGCTGAGCTGGTACGAGCCCGGGACGTGGCCTGCCTTGTGCTCGGTCTTGTTGCGGACGTCCAGGACCATGGCGGCGTCGAACTTCTCGAGGTCCTCGGGCTGGATCAGCTTCGGCGTGAAGGTGGGCAGCCCCTCGATGCCTGTGATGTACCCGGCCACGTTGTCGATGCCCACGCGGACCAGATGGTCCCACATGTCCTGCGCCTGTTCCTGGTCCTTGGCCAGCAGCACCAGCGGGTTCTTGTCCGTCTCCGGGTTGACCACCCAGGCGCCGTAGCTGGCCACGGACTTGCCGGCCGGAACGTTCAGGGACCGGACCACGGTGCCTTCGTGGACTGCGCTGTTGGAGCGGGTGTCGATGAAGGTCAGGCTGTCTTCTGCCAGCCCCTCAGCCACGACGGCGGCGTCCAGTTCCTGCAGCGGTTCACGCTCGCCCATCACGTCCGGGCCAAGGCGGTTTTCGCGCTTCATCCGGCCGAAGTAGGCGTGCGCGTCCGGCTGGCCGTCGAGGAGTTCATCGATGAAGCCCTGTTCGTCATTGGCGGCGAGGTAGGGGCCCCACCAGGCGTAGAGGCGTTCGTAGCCGACGGTGGAGGAGGGGATGGCGCCCAGTGCCTTGCCGCAGGCGCTGCCAGCGCCGTGGGCGGGGTGGACCTGGACGTAGTCCGGCAGGGTGAGGAACTTGTCCCGCAGGCTGGCGAACAGCTGCTTGGCGCCCACGAAACGGGTGTCGACGCCGCCGGCTGCTTCGTCCAGCAGGTCGGGCCGGCCCAGGTCACCGGAGAAGACGAAGTCTCCGGAGAGCAGGTAGCCGGGCTGGTCGCTGAAGGCGCCGTCGGTTACCAGGAAGGACAGGTGCTCCGGGGTGTGGCCGGGGGTGTGGACCGCCTTGATGCTGATGTTGCCCAGGGTGATGGTGTCGCCGTCGTACAGCCGCTCGCCGTCGAATTCGTACTGCCAGTCCGGCCCGCCCTCACCGGAGACGTAGATCTTGGCGCCGGTGGCGGCGGCCAGTTCGCGGGTGCCGGAGAGGTAGTCGGCGTGGATGTGGGTCTCGGTGACGGCAGTGATCTTCATGCCGTTCTTGGCTGCAAGGTCCTGGTACACCGTGATGTCGCGGCGGCCGTCCACCACGATGGCTTCACCCTTGGCCTGGCAGCCGATCAGGTAGCTGGCCTGCGCGAGGTCTTCGTCGTATATGCGATCGATAAGCATCTGGTGCTCTCCTTCGATTGAAAGGGGGTGGGAGGTTTGTCCTGAGTCCAGTATAGATACCCCCGGGGGTATAACGCAATGAGGGGGATGCGCCTTCTTCGGACCCCGGGGGTCAGGTGTGCTGGTGACCGGCTTCGGCGCGGAGTTTGTCCATGTCCAGGTTCTTGACGGCCTGGATGACCTCCTCGAGTCCGGCGGCGTTGAGGGCTCCGGGCTGGGAGAAGACCAGCGTCTTGTCTTTGAAGGCCATCAATGTGGGGATGGACGTGATGTTTGCGGCGGCGGCGAGGGCCTGTTCGGCTTCGGTGTCCACTTTGGCGAATGTGATGTCCGGGTGCCGTTCTGCGGCGGCGCCGTAGGTGGGTGCGAACATGCGGCAGGGGCCGCACCACGCTGCCCAGAAGTCAACGAAGACGATGTCGTTGGCCTCCAGGGTCTGGGCGAAGGATTGCTGGGTGATGTCGATGGTTGCCATGGTCTGTCGTGTCCTTTCGGGCGGGTCTTGGTGCGGCAGGGATTAGGTGGTGGGGAGGCCCGCGCGGGTCCAGGCGGTCATGCCGCCGGCCATGGTGTCGGCCTTGTAGCCAACGCCGTTCAGGGCGTCCGCGACGGCGGCGCTGCGGTTGCCGCTGCGGCAGACGGCGATCACGGGCACGGCCGGGTCCAGTTCGGACAGGCGGGCCTGCAGCTGGCCCATGGGGATGTGCAGGGCGCCGGGGATCATGCCCTCGGCGACCTCGAAGTCCTCGCGGACATCCAGGATCCGGGCGGTGGAGCGGCGCCGGTCGGTTTCGGTGATGGTGATTTCAGCCATTTGAGTTCTCCTTCGAAATGGGTTGTGGCTGGTGGGGTGGAGTTGGGTCAGCGGACTGGTTCGCCGGCCTGGCGCCAGGCGGCCATGCCGCCGCGCACCGAGTAGGCGTCGTATCCCTTGGCTGCGAGGAGCCGGGCCGCCGAGGCGGAGCGGACGCCGGAGGCGCAGACGGCGATCACGGGCCGGGTTTCTTGGATGCCGGCGGTGCTGCCCTGCAGCCTGTCCAGGGGGACATGTTTGGCCTGCGGCGCCCGGCCGGTCCGCCACTCCTGGGCTGACCTGACGTCGATGAGCGTTGCTCCGGAACCCAAGAGGTCCTTGGCCTGCGCCACGGAGATGGTCTTGTAGGGCTTGCTGAAGGCCTTCTTAAGGGAATCGATCAGTCCCATGGTTTTCTCCTCTATGGGTGGGTCAGGCGGTGACCGTGCCGGCGGTGACCCACGCCGCGACGGCGAAGATGAGTACCGCGAACGAGATGCGGATGTGCTTGTCGTGCAGGTGGCGGGCAAACCGTGCGGCAACCACCGATCCCACGATGGCCGGGACCGCGAACGCCAGGGTGGTGGCCCAGTCGATGGTGTATCCCGCGGCATGGGCGCTGAAGCCTGCTGCGGAGTTGATGACGATGATGGCCAGGGACGTTCCGACGGCCTGTTTCATGCGCAGGCCCAGGAAGATGGTCAGCGCGGGGGTGATGAGGAAGCCGCCGCCCACGCCCAGGAGCCCGGTGAGGAACCCGACGAGCAGGCCAACGCCCACGGCCTTCGGGGCGCAGGACCGGAACGCCCGGTGTGGCCCCGTGCTGCAGGACCCCTCAGTTTCTCGGGTCTTCATGAGCATCCGGATGCCGGCGGCCACCATGATCACGGCGAAGGCGAGCATCAGGATGTTCGGGTCCAGCAGTTTTCCCACCGCCGCACCCGCCCAGGCCGCTGGAATGCCCGCGCCCCCCACCATTGCGATCACGGGCCAGTTCAGGCCCTCCCGGACCCGGGGGAGTAGGGCGGCCAGGGAGGATATCCCCACCACCAGCAGCGACGTGGGAATGGCCTGGGCGGGACTCATGCCTACCCCGTACACCAGGGCCGGAACGGCGATGATGGACCCGCCGCCGCCTACCACGCCCAGGACGATGCCGACGACGAGCCCCAGACCCAGGGCTGGAATCATGCCGCGGCGCCCTCTTCAGCCGTCTGCACAGGGAGCTGCAGGATGGCGCTTTCGCGGGTGGGCTCCTGGGCCGCCTTGTTCCACGGCATGGCCGAGAGGGCCTTGCCCATGGCGCAGGTGTTGGTGGCCGCCGAGAATGTCAGCCCGGTGCCGATGGCGCCGGCCAGCATGCGGACCTTGGGCGAGACGAACTTGCCGCCTACCAGGCCCAGCATCACCAGGGAGCCCGCGGCCAGGCGGACCTGGCGCTCCAGGTCCCAGCGGTCCTTGCCCTTGACCACGTCGCCGCCGGCGGCAGCAAAGCCCGGAACCCCGCCGGTGAGCACGTATGCGGTGTCCAGGCCAACGGTGGCCATCCGCTGGCGGGCCTGCTCGGCGCGCACGCCGGACTGGCATACCAGGACAACGCGTGAGCCCAGCCGGGCGGCGAGCTCGTCAGTGTGCTCGGAGAGCAGCGGAAGCGGCACGTTGTAGGAGCCGCGGATGTGCATGGATTCGAATTCAGCGGCGGACCGCACATCGATTACCACAAGGTCCTGGTGCTCTTTGATCCAGGACTGGAGAGCTTCAGGGGCGAGTGCGGTGACCGCGGGTGCTTTGGAAGGGGGAGTCATTGGTGGCCTCTCGGAAGGGGGCGGCTGGATACCCCAGAGTATTACAGATACCCCCGGGGGTAGTCAAAGGGGGTATACAGTTGACTGCAGAAACCCCATCGATGGAGACCCCTTATGGAACTGAACCCAACCGAACTCACGCCCGTGATCAACCGCCTCAAGCGAGCACAGGGCCAACTCGCCGCCGTCACCCGCATGCTTGAGGAGGGCCGCGACTGCAAGGATGTCGTCACCCAGTTGGCGGCCGTGTCCAAGGCGCTTGACCGTGCCGGCTTTGCCATCATTGCCACCGGGCTGGAGCAGTGCATCACCCAGAAGGACCAAAGCATGGATCGGAAAGACCTGGAGAAGCTTTTCCTCTCCCTCGCCTGATCAGCCGCGCAAACAGCGGACCATCGAGCAACTTTGAGGAGCACCATGACGTACACGTTGGCCACCACCGTCTCCCTGCCCTGGGCGGCGGCCGTGGACCGCACGCGCGAGGTCCTTGCGGCGCAGGGGTTCGGGATCCTGACGGAAATCAATGTCCGTTCCACCTTCGAAGCCAAGCTTGGCCCTGAAGCCGCGGACGCCGTCGGGGATTACATCATCCTCGGTGCCTGCAACCCGGCCCTTGCCAGCCGGGCCCTCGCCGCTGAACCGGAAATGGGCGCGCTGCTTCCCTGCAACGTGGTGGTGCGCCGGAAGGCGGATGCCAACGAGACCACCGTCGAGGCCATCGACCCGCAGGCTATGGTGCAGCTCAGCAGCGCTGCCGCGGTCAAAGAGGTGGCGGACGACGCCGGCACGCGGCTTCGGAAGGCCCTGGCCGACCTGGGCGGAACTACCAGGCTATAGAGCCGTTCGCGTACAGGACCCCTTGAATCTCATGGGGTGCGCTGTCGTTGTGCGCTGCGGGAGGACGTGTCAGGCCGGCATTTCGCTGCCGGCAGTACTGCGAGGATTCCGAGGATCCCGGCCACGGTGAAGGCCAGGACGGGTGAGACGTAGGCAAACAGGACTCCAAGTGTTGCCGAGCCAAGCGCCTGACCAATAGCGAGGGCAATGAACAGTGCGGCAGTGCCTTCGGCGGCGCGGTCGGGAACCAATCGGACGGCCCAGATGATCAGAACCCCGCACAGGGCGGTGTAGCTGGCGGCGAACAGCGCCACGGAGGTATACGCGGTGAAGGGGCTGCCTGGTGCCACGCCCAGCACGACGGTTGCCCCTGCCATGGCCAATGAGGTCAGATTCCAGGCCGTCCGCAGACTCCAGGCTTTAACGATTTTTCCGGCTGTTGCACCGAGTACCCCAAAGGCGCCCAGGACCATCCACGCAAGGATGGAGTATGTCTCCTCACCCGGACGGGAAACGGCCATGACGGTCCGGCCGAAAGTCCAGATCGCGGCACTGGACGCGCCGGCCAGGACTGCCGCGGCGATGGGCCAGGCCAGTGGCGCCAGCTCGCGGGCCCGCACCTGTGATGGCGGGCCAACCGCGCGGTCCCGGCCGGCGGCCCGGTCAGCACGGAGGGTGGCAATGGCTGCCATGGCGACGAGGGCAGCGATTGCCACCCAGCCCAGGCGCCATTGGTCAGTTGTGAGGAGCATGAGGATGCCCGCGACGACGATGCCCGCCCCGGTGCCGGCATTAACAATCGTCTGCGCGCTTTCCTGGCGTGCCGGGGCGATGTTGCGCTCGATGAACGTGACCAGGCCCGGGGTTGCGAACCCTGCGCCGGCGCCGGCCAGGACAACACTCATTCCGAGGACGTCGACATTCGGCGCCACCGCCACACCCGTCGATCCCAGGGCAGCCGTAATTCCCGCGCACATGACGACGAGCCTTGGACGGGCAGCAAGGCGCAAAGCGAGAACTGCCGCCAGACAGAAAGAGAGGAAGCTACCGGCCTGGATGAACCCTGCAGTGGCCGATCCCATCTGAAAGGTCTCGCTGAACCGGGGCAGGAAAAGCCCGTAACCGAAGCGCGCCAGCCCATAGGTCGCCGCTATCAATGCCATTCCGCTGGCCACCATCGCGCGCACGGGATCCTCCTCAAAGACCAAGACCAGAACGATCGTTACAGTACAGCAGAACTAGTGTTCTGCAATAGGGGCAGTTACAGTGGGGTTGTGACCACCGGCCAGCGACTTCCAGCACGCGCACGCCTGCTTAAGGCGGCCGATCAAGTTCTGTTCGACCAGGGCATCCGAGCCACTCCCGTCGATGCGCTGCTGCAGCAGGCGGAGGTATCTGCCGCCACGCTTTACGCGCATTTCGGCAGCAAGGACGCACTGGTCGCTGAAGCCTTAAGGGTCAGGCTGGCGGACTGGCAGGGAGTCTGGGACCAGCACATCGTTGCGGCCGATAACGATATGGCGCGGTTATTGGCAGTGTTTGACGCCCTTGCCTCCTACCGGCGCGACCAGAACCACCCTTCACGCTGGTGCGCCTTTCTTGCTGCCGCCACCGAGCTTCCCGCAGCCGCAGAAGAGATCAGCGCCGTCCTCGCCGCGGATACCGCCCTGCTCGCCACCCGCCTCCTGCATTTCTCGCGCCCCCTCGCCGGCCCGCAGGCTCAAGACCTGGCTGACGAGGTACTCCTGGCCTACACCGGAACCCTGACTGCTTTCCTGCGCGGCTACCCCCATTCACCAATTGACGTCGGCCGCCGACTCGCCCGCTCGGCAGCTCAGGCGCACAGCCGCAATTGACGCCTGCCAGGACAGGGCAAACCGCGGCGGTTTGGGCTGGGCTACAAGATGAGTGCCGCCAGCCGGCTAGTAGCGGTCGAGAATGGCCTTCATCTGGGTAATCTCCTCCTGCTGGGACTTCACGATCGAATCGCAGAGCTTGACGATTTCCGGGTCGGTGATATCCGACTCCTGGCAGACAAGGAGCGCGCGTGAGTGATGCGGGACCATGGACTTCAGGAACTGCTCATTTCCCACGAACGTCTCCGTCCTTCCCAGGGCGAAGACCGCCACGAACAGCACCGCAAAGCCGGCAAGCATGGCGATATTCGCCTTCCGGTTCTTGAACATCGACCACATGCCCACGATCATGACCATGGCCATGGCCGACACCATCAGCAAGGCCATCCAGAAGTTGCTGAGGTTGAAATAGAAGTGGTCGATCGAGCGGACCATCGACATGGACAGCACCCACATCAGGGCGAGGCTGACCAGCACGATGATGGCAAATTTCCAGTACATCCGGGATGACCCGTGCCCGCCGTTCGCCCCGGCCCGCTGCTGCCCGGTCCCGTCCTGGGTTTCATGCTGGCGTTGATCCTGGTGATTCTCCCGGGGCGGATACTTTTCTGAACTCATGGGAATTTCCTTTCAATGACTTAGGAACAGCCTTTGCCGGCTGCCCGGCAGTACCGTTCGGGCAGTATGGCTGCAGCACATGCCGAAACCCCACCGCGGAGCCCCTCTGTCAGCGGGCCCCGCGTTGGGACGTTCCAGCGGTTTCCAATTGGTGCCGCGATGCCTCAGCCGAGGGAGGCGAGCAGGTCCGCGCACGCCTGCTCACAGCGGCGGCAGGACTCGGCACAGACGCGGCAGTGTTCGTGCATGGAAGAGTGCTCACTGCATTCGTCACCGCAGGCCATGCACGCGGCCCGGCAGGCCTCGAGCATGGCCCTGGTGATGTTGGCGTCGTACCCCGTGTGGCGGGACAGGATGTTGCCGGTTGTTGCGCAGATATCCGCGCAGTCCAGATTGGTGCGGATGCACTTGGTCAGCTCGGCCACCATGTCTTCACTGAGACAGGCGTCAGCGCAGGCTGTGCAGGTCTGGGCGCATTCGAAGCAGGCCTTGATGCACTCGGCGAGCTTGCCCTTGTCCAGGTTGCCAAGGTCCTTGGGGTACGTGTCCAGCATGGACTGGATGTGGGTCATTATGTTCTCTCATTTCCGGTCGTCACGGGTGTGGGCGGGGAACAGCGTCCCGTCTACGTCCGGCTGATGGAGAGTTGATCCAGTGTGAGGGCCTGGCGCCTGGGTTGGGTGTGCGGAGGCCCGTTGGCAAGGACGGCATGCGTACCCGCGGAGAGCGTCACGGCCGGCGGGTCCGGCACCGCTGTCCTCAGCGGCGCCGGTTCGCTGCGTGACGCCGGGTAGCGCTGGCAGCAGGCATGATGCTGCTGCGAATCATCCTGTGGATGGGCGGCTGCTGCGGTCTGGGCTGGGGCCTGGACCGAGTCCTGCCCTGCCACCAGGGTGTACCTGCTGCCCTGCGAGTAGGAGGCTGCGGCCACCAGCAGGACAGCCATGAGAAGCCACGTCAAAACGGTCCGCGGTGCTGCAGGCACGCGAACTGCAGTTCCGTGGATCGTCCCCGGCCTCGTCGCCGTCTCCTCTCTGCGCAGCACCTGTGATGACAGTTTCAATAGTGCAGCCAGCACCCTTTGTGATCTACTACTAAGTAGACTGACTATTTTCGTCGAGAAAATCAAGGGAGCTTCCGCCGATGTCCGAACTGTCCGCTCTTGCCCTCGTTTGCACCCTGACGCCTTCCCCGAAGCCCTCCAGCAGTGAGCTCATGGCCCAGCACATCCTGGACGAGCTTGAAGGCCAGGACGTCACCACGGATTCCTTGCGCATCGTCGACTATGACGTGAAGCGCGGCGTGCAGGTGGACATGGGCAATGGCGACCAGTGGCCCGGGATCCGCGAGAGGATCCTGGCGGCAGACATCCTGGTCCTCTCCACACCCATCTGGATGGGCCACCCCTGCAGCGTGGCCCAGCAGGTCATGGAGCGACTGGACGCCGATTTGTCGGAAACGGACGACGACGGCCGGCCAGTCATGTACGGGAAAGTGGCCACGGTTGCCGTCGTGGGCAACGAGGACGGGGCACACAAGGTGATCGCCGACATGATGCAGGGCCTTAACGACGTCGGATTCAGCCTGCCCGCGCAGGGCGGCACCTACTGGGTGGGCGAGGCCATGCAGACCGTGGACTTCAAGGACCTTGACCAGGTGCCGGATCCGGTGGCCTCCACCAATGCCGGGCTGGCCCGCAACGCCGTGCACCTGGCCCGGCTGCTGCGCTCCAGCCAGTACCCCGCCAAGTAGCGCACACCAGGTCCGCATCCGGAAGCAGGAAGGGAATCCCATGCCCAACCCACCGCTGGTCATTGTTTTCGACGTCAACGAAACCCTGTCGGACATGGCCCCGCTGGGCGAAGCATTCGCGCAGACCGGGGCGCCCCGGGAGCTGGCAAAACTCTGGTTCGCCACCCTGCTGCGGGACGGCTTCGCCCTCACCGCGAGCGGCGACAACGAAGCCTTCGCGGCCATCGGCGCCGAAGCCCTCCGCACCCTGCTGGCAGCCGAAGGAATCTCAGGGGACCTGGACGCCGCCGTCGAACGGATCATGACGGCCATGCAGAACCTTTCACTCCACCCGGATGTCCCGGCCGGCGTGCGTGCCCTGGCCGCCGCCGGGCACCGGCTGGTCACCCTTACCAACGGGGCGGCGGCCAACACCAACAAACTGTTTGTTGCCGGCGGCATCAGGGACCACTTCGAGCTGCTCCTGTCCGTGGACGATGCCCGGGCCTGGAAGCCGGCCCGGGCCGCCTATGAGTACGCTGCAGCTTCGGCCCACGCGGAGCCGTCAAACATGCTGCTGGTCGCCGTGCACCCTTGGGACATCCACGGGGCAGCCAGGGCCGGGCTCCGGACGGCCTGGCTGAACCGGACCGGCGCCCGCTACCCGTCGTACTTCCAGGCCCCGGACATCACTATCAGCGCGCTGACGGAACTTCCCGCGGTGCTCGCCGCGTAGGCACACCACTGACAGCGCACAGCCCATCGGAAACGGAGACCACCCATGGCAGCACCCCCCGTCGAGCGCCGCACCGTTGACGTGGGCGGCGTTCCGCTGTCCTGCCTCACCGCCGGAGACGAATCAGCCCCGCCCCTGATCCTGCTGCACGGCACCTTCTGGAGCCGCGTGTGGCAGCCCGTCCTGCCGACACTGGCCACCCAAAGCCGCTGCTACGCCCTGGACTTTCCGGGGTTCGGCCGCAGCGGGGGAGAACTGGACGTTGAGCACGCCACCGTCCCGGCCCTCGCGCAGACAGTGCTTCAGGCCGCGGACGCCCTGGGCGTCGCCCGGTTCGACATTGCCGCGCATGACATCGGCGGCGGTGTGGCGCAGCAGCTTGCCGCCACCAGCGGACGAATCCGGAAAATGGTGCTGATGAACGCCGTCATGTTCGACTCCTGGCCGGTGCCCGCCGTCGAACGCTTCCGGGACCCCGAGGTCCGCCGGAACACCACGGAGGAGGATCTCCTCGCCGCGCGCCGCAAGTCCACCCGGGCCTGCGCGCTGCGGACCTTCACCGAGGACGAGCTGGAGGATTACCTGTCTCCCTGGCAGTCTCCGGCGCGGGCGCGGTCCTGGATGGCCATGGCAGCGGCCGCGGATGCCCGCTACACCCTGGACCTGGTGCCGGCCCTCAAGGAGGCCGCCATTCCCACGCGCCTGGTCTGGGGCCGTGACGACGACTTCCAAAAGATTGAGTTCGCCCGCCGCTACGTGAAAGAGATCCCCAACGCGGACCTGGTGGAGGTGGACGGCAAGCACATCCCCACCGAGGATTCACCGGATGCCGTGGCCGATGCCATGCTGGACCACCTGGCTAACGGGCGGTAGGTCCGGTCCGGGCCAGACCGGCGTCCAGCAGGCCCGAACGGTGCCGGGCCTCCAACTGGACCACATCCCGTGTGAAGGAAAACGTGAGCAGGGCAAGCGCTACGGCCGGGAAGGCGGCGGCCAGCGGCATGCCGGGGAGAAGTGACACCAGCAGCGCCAGCGGCTGGAAGGCCCCGATTGCCTTGCGGGAAAAGCTGGGCGGGAGCGCAGCGCGAAGGTGGGGCCGGAAGAACCCGGCTGCCACGAAGACGTAGTACATGCCCCCGACCGCCACCGTCCAGGGTCCCGCCACCACGGCGGCTGCAACCGACAACACGAGCACCAGGGCGGCGTCGGTGGCGGCATCGAAACGTGCGCCCGCCGTGGACGCTGTTCCCGTCCGCCGCGCCACCGCTCCGTCCACCCCGTCCAGCAGGAAGGCAATGCCGCCCAGGACCGGCAGCAGGAGGTCCGGGCCGCGCCCGGTAACCAGCTGCGGAACGGCCACCACGGCGCAGAGCGCCACCAGGACAGCGCGCAGCAGGGTGACGCGGTCTGCCGGAGTGCAGAAGCGCGGGATGCGCCGCATGACAGAGCCGACGGCGGCCGCGGTCACCAGGGCGCCGGCGCACAAGCCTGCCAGTTGGGGAACGAGTCCGGAGGCGGACAGGGACGACAGCCACAGGGCCGCCAGGACGTAGGCGGCAAGGGTGGCTGCGGCGTCCGGCATCGCCCGCTCAGCTGCGCTCATTTGCCACCTCCACCCGCATGGTAGCAACGGCTGCGGTGATGGTCACGGCCGGCGACGCCGGGCCGGGAATTTACTGCCGGCGTCGGACCTTCCCCTGCGGCCGGCGCGGACCAGGCCGGCGAGCGCCAGCAGCGCCCCGGCTCCCTCGGCAACGGCGCTCAGGGTCTTGGAGAAGAACCAGACGGGGTCGTACATCGCCGGGATCGGTCCGATCGCCGGGATGTCCACATACCTGTAGAGCACGACGGCGGCGAACGCGCTGAGTGCCACAGCGAACGCGAGTGCATAAGCCGCGCGGCTTCCGCGCACCAGCACCCAGACCCCGGCCACCACGGCTGCGGCCGCTTCGAGGAGGAACAGGGTGCCCTGGCTGACGGTGCCCGGCTGCGCGTCCTGGTGGCCCGGGGCCAGGAAGAGATGGACGCCGGCATCGATGAAGAGTGCCAGTGCGGTCAGTAATCGTAGTGCCACGCTTATGTATACGCCGGAAGTTCCCTCCCGGTTCACCCGGCCCCCTTATATCTGCGGGTTTTATGGGGAATATTTAGGGGCATCCGTAATCTTGCGCCTTTAGCGGGCGGCGAAGCCTGCGGCCCTACGAGTAAGGAGAATGACAATGACCCTTCCCAAGGAACTCACGCCCGGAACATGGACCCTGGACATGTCACACAGCGAGATCGGCTTCAGCGTCCGCCATGCCGGAATCAGCAAGGTGCGCGGCCGCTTTACGCAGGCCAGCGCCGAGGCCCGGGTGGGTCATTCCCTGGAGGAGTCCTCGGTCCACGCCACGGTGTCCACGGCCAGCTTCGACTCCGGCGACGCCAACCGCGACGCGCACGTGAAGGGTGCGGATTTCTTCGACGTCGAGCAGTATCCGGAGATGACGTTCCGGGGCACCCACATTGAAGGGGACGGGGAGGAGTACACCCTGACGGGGGACCTGACCATCAAGGGCGTCACCCGTCCCGTGGAGCTCGAGGTGGAGTTTACCGGTGTGGCCGTGGACCCCTTCGGCGCCACCCGGGCCGGCTTCTCCGCCGAAGCTGAAATCAGCCGCAAGGAATTCGGGCTGACGTGGAACGCGGCCCTGGAAGCCGGCGGTGTGCTGGTCAGCGACAAGGTGAAGATCACCCTGGAGGCAGCGCTGGTCAAGCAGGGCTGACAGGCGTTTCCGTCAGGCGGTGCACCCGTGGACCTCCGCCTCGTCTCCCATGTGCTGTTCCTGCGGGCCGCGTTGCGGAAGCGGGACCGCTGGGACGCTGCCCGGATCGCAGCCCATCAGGACCATGCCCTGAAGGAGCTGCGCAGGGCCGCCTACGCCGGCTCGGAGTTCTACCGCCGGCACCACGCGGGCCTGCATGACGCTCCGCTGGATCAGCTGCCGCCTGTGACCAAAGCCGACCTGATGGAGCACTTCGACGAGGCCATCACCACCCCGGACCTGACGCTGGCGGAACTGGAGGAGCATCTGCGGTCCCTGGCCGGGAGCGGCGGGGACCCCGGCCGGCCGTGGCGGGGCCGGTGGTGGGCTGCGGCGACGGCCGGGACCACCGGCCGCCGCGGAATCTTCGTCTGGAACCGTGCGGAATGGGCTTCGGTGCTGGCTTCCTACGCCCGCGCGAATGACTGGGCCGGGATCTCTGCCGGCCTGACCCGCCCGCTGAAAGTGGCCCTGGTCAGCTCGCGCGTGCCCACCCACCAGTCAGCGGTCCTCGGTGCATCCGTGCGCTCCAGGATGATCCGCACCCTCCGCCTGGACGTCACCGCTCCCATGGATGAGAACGTGGCCGCGCTGAACCGGTTCCAACCCAGGATCCTCGTCGGTTACGCCTCAGCACTCAAACCCCTTGCCGCAGAGCAGCAGGCCGGGCGGCTGCACATTGCGCCGCAGGGGGTCATGTCAGCTTCCGAAGTGCTCAGCCCCCACGCCGCATCGGAACTGGAAGCCGCGTGGGGTCGTGCCCCGTTCGACGTCTACGCCGCCACCGAAACGGCCGGAATCGCATCCCCCTGCACCTACCGGAACCGGCACATTTACGAGGACCTGGTCATCGTCGAGCCCGTGAACCAGGCAGGCAACCCGGTCCCCGCCGGGACCACCGGGGCGAGGCTCCTGGTCACCGTCCTGTTCTCGCGCACCCTGCCGCTGATCAGGTATGAGATGTCCGACACCGTAAGGCTGGGCGGACGGGGTTGCCCCTGCGGGCGAAGCTTCACCATTCTGGAGGGGATCGAGGGGCGCATCGAGGACGTCCTGCAGCTGCCCGGCAGGACAGGCACTGCCCACGTGCACCCAAACGTTTTCCACCGTGTCCTGGACCAGGCCGCCATTGCAGGCTGGCAGGTGGTCCAGGAACCCTCCGGGCTGCGGATTCTGCTGGCGGGACTCACATCCGGGCAGTCCGTGGAGGGAGTCCGGGCGGCAGTAGCCGACGCCCTCGTCACCGCCGGTGCGGTGAATACCTCTTTGGAGGTAAAGGTGGTGGAACGGCTTGAACGGACGGCCCTCGGAAAAGCGCCCTTGGTCCGCGCCCTGAAGGAGTCCTGAAGCATTCCGTCAGCTGTTGGCGCCCAGGTGGATGGTGACCATGGTTCCGTCCCCGGGGACGGGTCCGATTTCAAGCCGTCCTCCGCTCGCGGCGGCGATCCGGGCAGCGGTGGCCAGGCCCAGCCCCGTGCCCGGCGGATCGTCCTCCCGGTGCAGGCGGACTAGGGGATCCAGGACGCGTTTCCGGTCCCCTTCGCTGATGCCTTTGCCGTTGTCGATCACCCGGAGCGTTGTTCCGTCATCGGCCCGGTGGCCGGTGACGTGGATGACGGGAGGAATGCCCGGCCGGCTGTAGGTGATGGCGTTGTGGACCAGGTTCTGCAGCAGCACGCGCATCTGGACGGGATCTGCCGTGAAGGCCAGGTCGCCGCATTCAATCGAGGCGCCGTACTCTTCGATGCTGGCCGCAAGGTCCTGCACCACGTCCCGGACCAGGTCCTGCAGGGAAAGGCAGGTTGGCCGGACGTCCCCGCCGATGGTCGCGTAGGACAGGACATCACTGACCATGGACAGCATGCGCTGGCCGGAATTGGCCACCACGTCCAGGTACTCCGCGATTTGGCGGTCCTCCAGCGCTTCGGCGTCATCCCGGGCCAGTTCAACGTAGCCCAGGACGGAGGTGAGCGGGTTACGGAGGTCATGGCTGATCCGGCCGGCGAACTCTGCCAGCAGCGTGTTGCTGCGTTGGGCCTCGGCCAGCGCATCGGCAAGCTGGCGGGCTCGGTGCTCAAGCTGCAGGGCCTCGACGATTTCGGCGGCGAGGATTTCCAGGCCCTTGAGCTGCCGGTCACTCAGCTGCCCGGTTTCCCGCGCGCCCGCACAAAGCGTGCCCAGGACAAAGCCGTCCTCGGCCACCAGGGGGATGGAGGCGTAAAACCTGACCTCGCCCCTGCGGCCGTCAACATAGGGGTTGTTGCTGTAGCGGGGATCAAGCGAGGCATCCTCCAGGACAGTGGGGGTCCCATTGAGGAAGCCCACGGCGCACATTGAATCTTCCCGGGAGCACAGATACGGTTCCATTCCCGCCGTCGCCACCTGGTACTGCAGGTTCTCCGTGATGATGTTGATCGCGGTGACCGGCTGCCCGCACAGGGTCCTGGCCAGTTCCACCAGATTCTGCAGGCGCTGGGAGGGAATCGGGACGGTGATGTCCACACCCGGCCCGGGTGTGGGGAGTCCGGTCCTGGCCAGGACGGCGTCCCTGGCCAGCTCTTTCACCGTCACCGCAGTAGACCTGAACGCGCCGGGAAACTGCTGCCAGCCAAGTTGATGTCCTGGCTCCGAATGGGGTGCTCACACATCGGACCATCATGGCAGATCCTCGCCGCAGAACCGTTGATGCCGCGAAGGTTTTCAGCGAAGTGATTAGCCCTGCGGCCGTCGTTATCCGAACAGGTAATAGCGGATGTACAGGTAAGGCAGGCAAAGCCCGATGGTCACTGCAGTGACCACCAGCCCGTACTTGGTGAAGGTCCAGAACGAAATGGGGTGGTCGTAGCGCTTCGCGATGCCGATGACCACCACATTGGCGCTGGCCCCTACGGCCGTGGCGTTGCCGCCCAGGTCAGCTCCGAGGGCCAGCGCCCACCAAAGGGGCCTGGCGGGATCGCCGCCTGCCTCCACCAGGCTTTGCGTGATGGGGGCCAGCGTGGCTACGTAGGGGATGTTATCGATGATGCCGGACAGCACCGCCGAACCTCCGAGCAAAGCCAGGGCTGCGACGTCGTACTGCTCCCCAATCAGGCCCGCCATGGACTCGCCCACTGAGCGGACCACCCCCAGGTTGACCAGGGAACCAACCATGATGAAGAGGCCGGCGAAGAACAGAAGGGTCTCCCACTCCACGTCGGCGAACACCTTCCTCGGCTCCAGGCGGGCAAGCAGCACCAGGAGGCCGGCGCCGAGCATGGCCACCACGGACGGTGCAAGGCCCAGCAACGGGCGGGCAACGAAACCGGCCAGCACCAGCCCCACCACCACCAGGCACTTCACCAGCAGTGGCCTTTCGCCAAGGGCCTCCTTCTCGTTCAGCGCCATGACACGCGCCGCGCGCTCCGGATGGAAGCGGAAGGCGGTGCGGAACATCACCCGGCACAGTCCGATGAATACCAGAAGGAGCACTGCCACAATGGGCGCCAGGTTGATGATGAAGTCGTTGAAGGTCAGGTTTCCACGGCTGGCGATGATGATGTTGGGCGGGTCGCCGATGAGTGTGGACGCGCCGCCGATGTTGCTGGCCATCACTTCCGCGATCAGGAACGGCACAGGGGGCGCCGCCAGGCGTTCGCAGACCAGGAGCGTCACGGGAGCGGTGAGCAGGACGGTGGTGACGTTGTCCAGGAACGCCGAAAGCACGGCAGTAATCAGCACCAGGATCACCATGATCCGGAAGGGGTAGCCCCTGGCCTTTTTCGCTGCCCAGATGGCCAGGAACTCGAACAGGCCGGTTTGCCGGATGATGCCGACGATGATCATCATGGCCAGCAGGAGGAAGATGACGTTCCAGTCGATTCCGCTCTCCGGCGAGAAGAACATCCCCTGGTCGTCCGTAGCGCCGATCAGGACCATCGCCGCGGCGCCGCCCAGCGCCGTAGTCAGCCGCGGCAGCTTTTCGGTAGCGATCAGGACATAGGCCGCCAGGAAGACCGTGAGCGCAAGGCCAACCTGGATGGTCACTGGTCCCCGGCTCCGGTCCCGGCGCCGCCGGCTGTTGCCAGGACGGCGCTGATGACGGCAGGAAGCGTCACGAACATCGGGGCGTCGGGGGGTGAATCGTGGAGCAGGGCGATCTGGGTCCTGGCGTCCACCATCCGCGCCGCGATCTCCACGAGGGTGGCGTCGGACTCGATGGAAAGAATTTTGCGGACGGCAACGCCCTCGTCGTCGAGCATGTCGCCCACGGTCCGCTCCGAGATGTGGTCCCACAATTCGGTGGCCGCGGCTTCGTCGAAAACTGCGGCGAGGGAGACATCGTCCAGCAGGTAGCCGGGCAGCATGAGCCGCAGGACGTCGACGGCGGAGACGATGGCCGTGGGAACTCCCCGCCGGTCCGCGATCACCAGCCCCACCAGGCCGCTGTCCGCGATCAGCCGTCCGGCTTCAGCCGCCGTGGTTTCCCGGCGGACAACGGGCAGGGAAACTTTCAGGTCCACGGCACGCACGGCTCTCCTTAACACTTCGAAGGACAACGGGGGTAATGCAGACCCATCCAATCACCGGGACGCGGTCCTGCCCAGGATTTGCCGGCCGCAATCGTGTGGCCATCCCGTGGCGGGTCAGGCATGTTCGGTTCGCTTCCCTGGGCTTTTGGCGCGCTCACCAAATTGGCGGGCAATGAGCACGTCCGTGGAGGAGTGGGACAGGATGGAGAGCACGATCACCAGGGCCACCAGGTGGTAGACCTCATCAGCACGTGCGATGCCGGATTCCAGGATGATCAGGCCGTACACTACCGAGGCGAACCCCTTGGGCCCGAACCACATGGCCGCCGCCTGCTCGCGCATACTCAACTTGGCCCCGAGGAAGGACACCAGCAGGGCCAAGGGCCGGGCAATGAGCAGTGCCAGGAGGGCGAAAACCCAACCGGCAAAGGGGATCTCCGTGAAAAGGAAAGCCGGGGTGATCAGGGCGCCGAAGACCATGATGGCCGCCAGCTTCAGTAGTTCGGTGACAAGCTCGCCGAACTGCTCAAACTCGTGGCGGAGTCCCCGGCCAAGGCTGGCCACTGTGATGCCTGCCGCGAACGCCCCCAGGAACAGGTTGGCGTGGGTCGCCTGGCAGAGGGCCAGCACCAGGAGCCCGATGGATACCGCCAGCAGGGGCTGGAGCGACCTGGTCGCCTGCAGGAAAGGCAGCCGTTCCAGGGCAAGGACGACCACGGGCACCACAACACCAACAAGGATGCCCAGGACAATCTCGAACAGCAGTTCCTCGCCGCGGGCATCACTTCCACCGGCAGCGGCCAAAAGGATCAACACGATCGGCAGGGCCAGGCCGTCATTGACGCCGGATTCAACATTAAGGAGGTGCCTGAGCCTGCCCGGGACCTCTTCCCGGCCCACGATCGCTGCCGCAAACACCGGATCCGTCGGAGCCAGGATGGCGCCCAGGAGGAAGGATTCCAGCCAGGGCAGCCCGGCCACGACGTGGGCAAACACTGCCGTCAGGGCGAGGGTCAGCGGCAGTCCCAGCAGCAGGGCCCGGCCGGGCAGCCGCCAGGCGGAGCGCAGGTCACCGAACCCAACACGCATCCCGTCCGTGAAGAGGACCGAAAACAACGCCAGCTCCGCCAGGCCTCCCACAATCGGGTCGCCCGCCGAGACCCTGATGAAGCCCAGGGCGCCGGGTCCCAGCAGGAACCCGCCCACCAGGAAGAGCACGGCCGTGGACAGCACTGTCCGGTGGGCGCGCTCGGAGATGAGCACCCCGATGAGCAGCAGGACGGCGAAGGACAGGAGCAGCGCTGTTTCCATGGCCACCATCAACCCGGGAGCAGACGGACGGCGAGGTTCCGGACGGTGAGGCCGGCACGGGAAGCGGGAACGAGTAAGGCCGCTCCGAGACGGTACCCGCGCTGGCGTGAGGCCACCAGCTTGCGGTGGCGGGCCTCGTACCGGCGGAACGCCGCTGTGGGATTGGCGGGGGTGGCTGACAACTCCTCAGCCAACGTGCTGGCGCCCACCATGGCCATGCTGGAACCGTCCCCGAACAGGGACACGCAGGAGGCCGCATCGCCCAGCAGGGCCACCCGCCCGCGGGACCAGGCCGGCAGCCGCACCTGGCTGACGGCATCAAAGTAGAGGTCCGGCGCGTCGCGTACCTGGGTGTGCAGGTCGGGCAGCTCCGGCACAGGCCAAAGGTGCCGGCTGTAGGCACTTGCGACGATCCGGCGCTGGGCCTCCGGGTCCCGGTACTCGGCGCCGGGACGCTTTGGTCCCCGGAAGATGAATCCGGCCCCGGCAGTTCCGCGGACGGGGTGGATGGTCAGCGACAAGCCTGGCTCGTTGTACATGAGGACCGTGGCGGGGTCGGCCGCCGGCCGCCCGAGGGACAGCGTGGCAATGTACAGGCCAAGCGGGCGGACAAAGCCTGCCTCCGGGCCAAAGGCCAGCCTGCGGACGGTGGAGTGCAGCCCATCGGCGCCCACCACCAGGTGGAACCGCCGCGGCGGTGAGCGTTCGAACGCAACGTCCACGCCGCCGTCGTCCGGCTCCAGCGCAGTGACTGAATCCCCAAACAGGAACTCGGTCCCGTCCGCGGCTGCCTCGCAGAGGACCGCGGCGAGGTCTGCCCGCGGCACCTCCACGTCCTCCCCGCGGGGACGGCCAAGCCGGAGCGGGCCGATCCTGTGCCCGGACGGGGTCACGAACGCCAGCCCCGGCGCTTGGGTGGCGGCCGCCTGCAGGCGGGGGAGGACACCCATGCGCCGCGCGATGCCGGTGGCGTCTCCATGGACGTCCACCGGGTTGCCGCTGGACCGCAGGCCGCCGGACCGTTCCACCAGGGCCGGCGCGAATCCACGCCGGGCCAGCCAGAATGCCAGGGTGGGCCCGGCAATTCCTGCCCCGCAAATCAGTACCGTAGGCTGTGCCACCCCCTCAGGGTAGTGCACCGGCCCGGGGGACTATAGGCCCCAATGGGCCCCCGTCTCCACGCCCGGCCTACAGCAGCGTGCTGAACCGCTCCGCAAGGTTCTTGGGGCCCTGCACGATGATCTGGTCGTCGTCGTAAAGGACGGTCTGGGCAGTGGTGTGCTGCCAGGTTGAGCCGGGCCTCTTGACGGCCACGATGGTAATCCCGTACTGGTCCCGCAGGCCCAGCACGCCGAGGGGACGGTTCCTCGCCTCGGACGGGGGCTGGGTGCGGATCATGACAAAGTCGTCTTCGAATTCCACGTAGTCAAGGATGGAACCACGCACCAGGTGCGCCACCCGCTTGCCCATGTCGTGCTCGGGACGGATCACGTTTTCGACGCCCAGCTGGACCAGGATTTCGGCATGGGGTTCGCTGATGGCCTTGGCCCAGATCTGTGGGTGCTTGAAGGTCAGCAGCCTGGAGGTGGTGAGGATGCTGGCCTCCAGATCGGTGCCGATGCCCACCACGGCGCGGTCGAATTCGTGGACGGAAAGCTGGCGCAGGACCTCCTCCTTGGTGGAGTCGGCGCGCACCACGTGGGTCAGCCTCCCGTTGTAGGACTGGACAATGTCCTCGTCGCTGTCGATGCCCAGCACTTCGGTGCCCTGGGCTTCAAGCTCCAGCGCCAGCGCGCCGCCGAAGCGGCCCAGGCCTATGACCACCACGGAGTCCGCCTGTGCCACGCGCCCGGCTTTCCTGATGAACATGTCCTTAGCCAATGAGGGGCCTTTCCTTGGGGTATTCGTACATGATGGGCCTGCTGCGCACCGCCAGTGCGGTGCCGAGCGTGACGGGGCCCAGGCGGCCGATGAACATCAGCAGGATCAGGACCACCTGGCCGGCCGGCGGCATGGCTGCGGTGATGCCCGTGGACATCCCCACTGTCGCGAACGCGGAGACCACCTCGAAGAGGATCCGTTCCTGCCCGAAATCAGTGATCAGCATCAGGAACATGGTGGCGGCGGTGACCACGGCGATGGCGAGCAGCACCACGGTGATGGCCTGCCGGTGCACGGCCCGGGAAAGTCGCTTGCCGAAGATGTTGACGGCGGTGCCGCCGCGCAGTTCGGTGGACAGGATGAAGAACAGCACGGCGAAGGTGGTGATCTTCAGGCCGCCGGCGGTACCGGCCGGCCCGGCGCCAATGAACATCAGGATGTCCATGCCCATCCAGGACACCGGGTGCATCTGGCCGATGTCCACGGTGTTGAAGCCGGCGGTGCGGGTAACGACCGACTGGAAGAAGCCGTTCAGGAGCCGTTCGCCGGGAGCCAGTCCGTCAAAGGCCGCGCTGTTGGTCCATTCGACTGCCGTCAGGAAGGCCGTGCCGAGCGCCAGGAGCAGGGCCGTGCCCACCAGCACCAGTTTGGTGTTCATGCTCCAGAAGACGGGCCGGCGGTACTGCCGCCGCAGCTCAAACAGCACGGGGAAGCCAAGGCCTCCAATGATCACGCCGGCAGCGATGGGCAGGAGGACCCACGGGTCGCGGGCGAAACCCATGAGGTTGTCCGAGTAGAGCGCAAATCCGGCATTGTTGAAGGCGGAGACCGCATGGAAAACCCCGTGCCAGATGGCCTCACCGGGAGGATAGCCGTACCCCGCCAGGAACCGCAGGGTGAGGATCCCGGCCAGGGTTCCCTCCACGGTGAGGGTAATCAGGAAGACGCCCAGCAGGACGCGGCGGACGTCGCCGAAGCCCACGCTTTTGGTTTCGGCGGCCGCCAGCATCCGTGAGCGCAGACCCAGCCGTCTTGCCGCGAACACACCCAGGAGCGTGCCGAAGGACATCACGCCAAAGCCGCCTATCTGGATCAGGACAAGGATGACGGCTTGCCCGAATCCGGTCCAGAATACGGGCGTGTCCACAGTGATCAGCCCGGTGACGCATACCGCCGAGGTGGCCGTGAACAGGGCTTCCAGGAAGGAAGCGGCGCCGGCTCCGGCCTTGGCCGCCGGCAGCATCAGCAGTGCCGTTCCTACTGCGATGGCCAGTGCGAAACCCAGGACAATCAGCTGTGCGGGGTGGCGGGGCGCTGCGCGGCGCACCAGGTGTGGCAGGGCGCGCAGCCAGGTGCCGGCGTCGTTCGTGGCGTTGCGGACGCTTGACGGCGGGCTCGGCTTAATCTTCCGGCGTGGCGTTGGGGTGCCGCGCTGGTAAGCCTTCAGGTGCATAGCGGCCACGGTACCACCGCGGAACGCCCCGCCGTGTGGTCAATGCCGGCCCGGCCCGCAGCTTCACGTTATCCGGCGAGCAACCGCACCTGGTTGCGCATCACGTCGAAAAAGACGTCCTGGTTCTCGGCGCTGCCCAGCCCGTGCCCTCCCTCCAGCCAAATCAGTTTCTTGTCCCGTGCCGAGAGCGAGTTGTAGTAGTCCTCCACCAGTGACGCCATGGCATTGATGTCGTTCCGGCCTACGAAGAAGTAGACAGGAACGTCCAGCTCCAGGGCCTGTTGACGGGAGTCGAGGTTTTCGAGTTGCGGGTAGACGGCGTTGAATGATTCGATCACCCCGCGCGTGTGGTTGACCTTGTCGATGTAGCCGTACTCGGGGACGAAGAACGGGATGAGCGGCACGGCCACCGAGAATCGCATCGATCCCATCATCTCGTTCAGCACGTCCAGGAAGGCGACGTAGGGGGACGCCACGTTGTCGCCGCGGTAGGGCGGAGGGCCATTCCGCCGGAGTTCCTCGGCGCGCCCCTTATCGCCCTGTTCCTCGAGGTGCTGAAGCGCCAACCCGTAGCCCATGCGGTCGTTCTCTGTGGTGTTCACCATCTGGCCGCTGCTGGCGAAAGCGTGGTACAGCTCCGGGTGCTCCTGGACCAGCCAGAGGCCGATGATGCTGGACCATGAAACGCCGTAAATGAAGATCTTCTCCTGCTTGAAGCGCTCCCGCAGCAGGTTGGTGAGGGCAACGGCGTCCTTCACGTACCGTTCCTTGGTGAGGTCTTTGGCCGGTACCGAACCGTATCACTTCCCGGTGCCGGGCTCGTCCCAGCTGACCACGGTGAACGTGTCCTCCAGCTGCCTGAACTCCTGGGCGTTGAAGAAGCCGCCGCCGCCTGGGCCGCCCATCCCCAGGTTCAACAGCACAGGGTTGGATGGATCCTGGCCCCGCACCAGGATCCACTGCTCGCTGCCGTTCAGCTCCACTTTCTCCGCGCCTGCGATGCTGCCCGGCACGGGCTGGCCATCGGAACCGGTGATCGGCGGGGTGCCGGACAGGATCTGGGACGCAACCACGGCCGCTGCGGCCACGAGTGCCAGGACGCCCACGCCGGCCAGCTGTGCGTGCGGTTTCCGGCGCCGGACCACCAGCCACACCATGGCTGCCAGCCCCACGAGGAGCAGGGGCAGCCAAGCGAAGACCGGCACTCCGGTGGTGAGCGGCAGCAGCATGACGGGAAGGAGAAGCACGACGGCGGCCAGGAGTGCCAGGGCTGTCTTCCAGGCAACACCGCGGCGCCGCGGCCCGGGTTCCCGTGGGTGAGTCGCGGCGGGGTCTGTGGCTGGGGTGATCCGGCGGGAGTTCATGGCATGCGGGGGTGGCATAAGGATGGGCCGTTTCAAGACCCGGGGAGCCACTTCGACCTTCCCCCAGTACACCCGGCCGGGCTAGGGCTGAAGGTCCCACGCCTGCCGGCCCCTACAGCGGCGCGGGCCGCACCTTCACATTGCCCAGCGAGCGGATCAGCGCGACGGCGGTGATGGACCCGGCCGCCATGATCGAGGCCAGCACCACCACCTGGAACCGGCCGGCCTCCAGGGGTGAGGCACCGCCGAAGATCGCGCCCACGAACGCGCCGGGAAGGGTGACCAGCCCGGTGGTCTTGGTCTGGTCGGTGGACGGGATCAGGGCCGAATGAACGGCCTGCCGGGCCTGGATCAGGGTTGCCTGCCGCGGCGATGCGCCCAGCGCCAGCCAGCCCTCCACCTGGTCCCACTGCTCCACCACGGCTTCAAAGAAGCGGCGGCCGGCCAGGGTGGCGATGGTCATCGAGTTGCCGATCACGATGCCGCCCACGGCCAGCAGGTACCGCGGCGCGAACTCGATGGCACCCGTTCCAAAGACGACCGCGAGGGTCACCAGGATGCCCGCGGCCATGGTCGCGGCCACCAGGGCAAAGCGCCGCCAGGACCAGGTGAGCCGCCGCGTTGCCGTCACGGAAGCGACGCTGAACATGACCAGCAGGGCCGCCGCCACCCAGAGCGGGCTGCTGATGACGCCGCCCAGCACCAGGCTGATGGCAGCGAGCTGGGCCGCCCCGCGGAGGATGGCCAGGGCAGGGGAGAGGTACGACGGCGTCCGCGCCGCCCGGAGGATGCCCACCGTGAGTGCCGCCAGGATGGCGACGGCCACGATGGTGGGCAACAGGGCGGAAAAGGCGGGCATGCCGCCAGCTTAGCGGGGCTGCCGGAAGCGGGGCCCTGTGAACCCGCCTACGAGCTGCTGTCCGAAATCGCTGAACTTACCGCCGTCGGGCTGTCATATTCCCGGTCCGGGAGTGCCTCGAGGGCCTGGATCACGTTGCTGTCAGCCCCGGAGTCCTTGGCACGGGACAGCAGGTCCTCACGCTTCGCGGGGTAGTCGATGCCACCCAGGAACTTCTGGACCTGGATGGGGTTGGGGGAGTCTGCCATGGTGCCGGGTTTCCTTTCGGTGTGCCGCTCTGCTCACCGTGGCCCACCACGTTCGGGCCGCGGTGGACTTATCGTAGCCCTGCCGCTGGGCCGGTGCACGCACCGAGTTGGTCCGCGCGGCCGGAGGGGATAAGACTGTGGATATGGCACGGGGAACGCTTCGGATTTTCCTGGGTGCGGCGGCTGGGGCCGGCACCACGTACTCCATGCTGCGTGAAGCGCACCGCCTTGCGGGCTGCGGCAGGGACGTCGCCGTCGGCATCGCAGCGGACCACGGCAGGCAGGAAACCAGGCAGCTTCTTGACGGGCTCGACGTCGTGGCGCCGCGGCTGCCACAGGCATCCCACGGAACGGAGGTGCCCGGGCTCGACGTTGAGGCCGTCCTGGCCCGGAAACCGGACGTGGCCGTCGTCGACGACTACGCACACGTCAACACCGAAGGCAGCAGCAACGAACGCCGTTGGCAGGACATCGAGGAGCTTCTGGCCGCCGGGACCGATGTGCTCACCACCCTTACCGTGCAGCACGTGGCCTCGCTGAAGGATGTTGTCGCCGCCATCACTGACGAGCCGGGGGAGGCGTCGGTCCCGGACGCCGTGGTGCGGCGTGCAGACCATATCGAGCTGGTGGACATATCACCGGAACTCCTGCGCCAGAGGGTTGCCGACGGGAAAGTGTTCCCGAAGGACAGGATCGATGCCGCCCTGGCCGGCGGCTACCGCCTGGGCAACCTCATTGCCCTCCGAGAGATCGCCTTGATCTGGCTGGCAGGCCGGGTGGATGAAGGCCTGGCGGATTATCGGGCCAGCCAAGGCATCACCGCCACCTGGCCCGCCCGTGAGCGGATCGTCGTGGGACTCAGCGGGGGCCCGGAAGGTGAACTGCTCATCCGGCGGGCGTCCCGCATCCTGTCCGGTGTCCGCGGCGGGGACCTGTTGGCTGTCCATGTGCGGCGGGCCGAGGGGCGCAGCGCAGGGCCGGGCCGCTTGCTGGACGCGCAGCGGCAGCTCGTTGCCGACCTCGGCGGAACCTCCCACACGGTGTCCGGCGAGGAAACTGCAGCATCACTCCTGGAATTTGCCCGGAGCGTCAACGCCACGCAAATCGTCATCGGTACCTCGCCCGGACGGCTTTGGAGCCGGGTTTTTGGCACCGGTACAGGCGCAAAAGTGGTCCGGGGTTCCGGTGATGTGGACGTGCACATCGTGTCCCATCAGCAGGGTGGCCCCGGGTTGCCGGGGCCGGCGCACGCCGCGCTCAGCCGCAGGCGCACCGCGGCCGGTTTCGTCCTGGCCGTACTCCTTCCGGTCCTGCTGACAGCGATGCTGTCCGTCAGCCCGGAGCTGAACCTGGCCACGCATGCGCTGGTCCATCTGACCGGGGTGATGGCGGTGGCGTTCATCGGCGGCCTGTGGCCCGCAGTGCTCGCAGCCGTCCTGGACTCGCTGCTGCTCAACTACTTCCAGACGGACCCGGTGGGAACATTCAACATCAGCGACCCCCAGAACGTCTTCGCACTGTTGGTCTTCCTGAGCGCGGCTGTGGCTGTGTCACTCGTGGTGGGCCTGTCAGCCAGGCGCGCCCGGGAGGCGGCACGTGCACGCGCGGAAGCCGCCACCCTCGCTGACCTCGCCCATGATGCCCTGCTCGCCGACGACACCGTCGCCGCGTTCATGGACAAGGTCCGGGAGACCTTCCAGGTCCGGTCCGCGGGGCTCTTCACTACATCCGGGAACGGGGAAGCTGCATGGGCGCTTCAAGCCTTTTCGGGTGACTCTCCGCCTCCCTCCCCGGATGCTGCAGCCTTGACCGACAGCGTGGAACTGCCCGATGCCGGGACCGCGCTGGTCCTCTCGGGGCGGACCCTCACGGCCGGTGACCGGCTCCTCCTGGCCGCCCACGGGGCGCATCTGCTGCTGCTGCGCCAACGCCATGCCCTTCAGCGGACTCTGCAGAGCACCGCAAAACTGGCCGAGGGCAACAGCGTCCGCACCGCCATCCTGCGTGCCGTCAGCCATGACCTGCGCACCCCGCTGGCGGGGATAAAGCTGGCCGTAACGGCGCTCCGGCGGCAAGGCCGGAGGCTGCCGGCAGAGGTGCAGGCCGAGATGCTCGAAACCATCGAGTCCTACACTGAACGCCTGGACGCGCTGATCTCCAACCTCCTGGACATGTCCCGGATCTCCAGCGGTTCGGCGGCGCCGCTGACCGCCCCGGTCATGTGGGATGACGCGATCGAAGACGCCCTGCGCGGCCTCCCGGCGGACCGCGTCCGGGTTGACCTGGCCCCCAATATTCCCGCGGTGGACGCCGATCTGGGGATGCTGGAGCGGGTTATCGCCAATATCGTTGAAAACGCGCTGAAGTACGCGCCATCGTCCGATGTTGCCATCGTGGGTGTCACGGGCGGATCCCACGCAGCGGACGACGTCGGCACCCCCTTCGGCGAGCTGCACATCGTCGATCACGGGCAGGGTGTGCCCGCTGCCGCCGTCGAGGGCATGTTCCAGCCTTTCCAGCGCCTCGATGACGCGCCGGTTGGCCTCGGCATGGGGCTTGGCCTCGCCGTCGCGAAAGGCTTCACGGAGGCCATGGGCGGCCAGCTGCTGGCGGAGCCCACCCCCGGCGGAGGATTGACGGTAATTATCCGCCTGCCCCTTTCGGCAGGACCGGCTGTGGCGAACGTTCCCGGGAAAGCAGGCACCAGCACCTCGTGAGGACCGTACTGATTGTTGACGATGAGCCGCAGCTCCTGCGCGCCCTCCAGGTCAACCTGGAAGCGGAGGGCTACCGGGTGCTCACTGCCCTGGACGGGATGACCGCGCTGACGTACGCGGAGGCCGGCCACCCGGACGCCATGGTGCTGGACCTGGGCCTGCCGGACATCAACGGCCTGGACGTGATCACCAGGATCCGCCGCACCAGCAGCATGCCCATCATCGTGCTGTCAGCACGGCACGGATCCGTGGACAAAGTCCGGGCCCTGGACGCCGGCGCGGATGACTACGTGACCAAACCGTTCGGCCTGGACGAACTCCTGGCGCGGCTGCGGGTCGCCGGACGGCGGGCCGGGACAGCGGAGGCGGCGGACAATCCGGCTGCGGTGGACGTGGGGGATTTCGAGGTGGACCTGGCGAAGCGGAAGGTGACCCGTGCGGGGGAACAGGTCCGCCTCACCCCGCGCGAGTGGGCCATCCTGGAACTGCTGGTCCGCAATCCCGGACGGCTCATCACGCAGCAGCAGATGCTCCGGAAGGTATGGGGTCCCGGCTACGACACCGAGACCCACTACCTGCGCGTTTACATGGGCCAACTGCGCCGCAAACTGGAGGCTGATCCGGCCCGGCCGCGGCACCTGCTGACGGAAGCGGGCATGGGGTACCGGTTCGAACCGTGACGTGCCGGGGCAGGCCCGCGCCGCCGTCGTAAATACGCCGTAAAGGATTCATCAAAAAATCCCCTGCCCGCCCGCCAGCCGTTTCCGCCGGTGCTAGCTTCGCAATGGTCGCGCTGCATCGGGCAGCACGGAAAGGCAGAGATGACCACGTTGAGCAGGCCCCCGGCGGATCCTTCCGCGCCCCATCCGCACGGCAGGAGGGCGCTCCAGGACTGGCTGCTGTTTGGGCTGCAGGACAGCAAGGGTGCCCACCAAGGCCCCGGAGGCGTCCCCACGCAGCATGAGAAGAAGCATTCCTGGTGGCAGGTCATGTGCCTCACCGGCGTGGACTACTTCTCCACCCTCGGATACCAGCCGGCCATCGCGGCGCTGGCGGCCGGCGTCATCTCCCCGCTGGCCACCCTGGTGCTGGTGGCGGTGACCCTTTTGGGCGCCCTGCCCGTGTACCGGAGGGTCGCCGGTGAAAGCCCCCGCGGTGAAGGCTCCATTGCCATGCTTGAGCGGCTGCTGCCCCGCTGGGGAGGCAAGCTCCTGGTGCTGGTCCTCCTGGGGTTCGCAGCCACCGACTTCATGATCACCATGACCCTCTCGGCAGCCGACGCCACCGCCCACCTGATCGGCAATCCTGTCGCTCCCGGCTGGCTTCAGAACCAGAACGTCCCCGTCACGCTTTTCCTGCTGGCCCTTCTGGCTGCGGTGTTCCTGCGCGGATTCAAGGAAGCCATCGGCGTCGCCGTGGTCCTGGTGGTCCTCTACCTGGGCCTGAACGCTGTGGTGGTGGTTGTCACCCTCGCCCAGGTCCTCACACACCCCGCGGCCATGGGGGACTGGTGGACCAACTTATGGGTATCCCATGGAAACCCGTTGATGGCCGTGGCCATCGCGCTGCTGGTGTTCCCCAAACTGGCGCTGGGCCTGTCGGGGTTCGAAACCGGCGTCGCCGTGATGCCGCAGGTACGGGGAGCGGCGGATGATACGGAAGAAAACCATGCGGGCCGCATCCGGGGTGCGCGGCGCATGCTCACCACCGCCGCGGTGATCATGAGCGTCTTCCTGCTGACCACCAGCTTCATCACCGTTGTCCTCATTCCGGAGCAGGAATTCCAGCCCGGCGGCCAGGCGAACGGCCGTGCCCTGGCCTACCTGGCGCACGAATATCTCGGCGTAGGGTTCGGCAGCGTCTATGACATCAGCACCATCGGCATCCTCTGGTTCGCCGGCGCGTCTGCCATGGCCGGCCTGCTGAACCTGGTTCCCCGGTACCTGCCGCGCTACGGCATGGCTCCGGCCTGGGCCAAGGCCGTCCGGCCCCTGGTGCTCGTCTTCACGCTGATCGGCTTCCTGATCACCTTCATTTTCAAGGCCGACGTCGACGCCCAGGGCGGTGCGTATGCCACCGGCGTCCTGGTGCTGATGACCTCCGCGGCCGTGGCCGTCACGCTGTCGGCGCGCCGGCGCGGGCAGCGGAACCTCACGCTGGGTTTCGGCGCCATCTCGGTGGTGTTCGCCTACACCACGGTGGCCAACATCTTCGAACGCCCGGAAGGCATCCGGATTGCCGCCGTGTTCATCCTGGGCATTATCGTCATCTCACTGCTGTCCAGGGTCCGGCGTTCCTTTGAACTGCACGCCACCCGGGTGCACCTGGACCAGCAGGCCCTGGAGTTCATGTCCAGCACCCTCGACGGGCCCATCACCATCATCGCGCACGAGCCCCTGCGGCTGTCGCCGGAGGCGTACCGGGACAAACTCGAATCAGCCATCGAGGTCAGCCACCTCCCGCTGGCCGGTGACGCCCTGTTCCTCGAGGTCGTCGTGGACGACTCCTCGGACTTCGAAACCGAACTGTACGTCAATGGGGTGACCCGCCACGGCTACCACATCCTCGAAGTCCACGGGCCGGTGGTCCCCAACACCATCGCCTCGGTGCTGCTGCACATCAGGGACGTCACCGGGCTGATGCCGCACATCTACTTCCGCTGGACCGAGGGCAACCCCATCACCAACCTCGTCCGGTTCCTGTTCCTGGGCGAGGGCGAAATCGCACCCGTGACCAGGGAGGTGCTGCGCGAGGCCGTGCCGGATGTCAGCCAGCGTCCCTGGGTCCACGTGGGCTGACGGGAGGTTCCGGCGTCGGCCGGTCCCTGTGCTCCCGTCCCGCCACCTGCGCAACCGAGGCTGCAACGCGGGCGGCCTCCGCGAGGCTCGACGGGAGGTGCGCGCGGAAGGCGGCCTCGGCGTCGTCCTCCCAAACGCCCGCGGCCAGCACCACTACATGCACCACGTCACCGACGGAATCGTTGCAGGCGAGGACGTCCCCGGGGACTTTGTGCCCGGGTGGACCGGGTGACGGCAAGGGCTGGAAAATGACCCACCACCCCTCGCCGTCCTCGTCCGGGAAGAGATAACCGGCGGCCGGATGCAGGGCCCGGCCGTTCAGCCCACGGCCGCCGTAGCCCTCCACCGCCCCGGCCGCCGCGGCGAACTTGACCCTGCCCCGGTCCTCGGGCAGCTCATCCCATCGCATCTGCGCTCCCTGCCTTAACACACCTCTGTATGCCTCCATCAAAGGACCGTGACGGCGCAGCCGGGGCGACAGGGGTGTTTTAATGACGGATTCTTTACGCCCCCCACCGTTGTGGGCGGCCGGAGGGTGCGCCGCCGTCGCACCATAATGGGACCATGCAAAAGCCCGTCGCCATCCGCCCCATGCGCCCTGAGGACTGGGATGCGGTCCACGCCATTTACGCCGCGGGCATTGCCACGGGGGAGGCCACCTTCGAGAGTGAGCCGCCTACCTGGGAGGCGTTCGACGGCGGCCGGCTGCCCGGGCACCGGCTGATCGTCGCCGAGGACGCGGGCAGGGTGTTGGGGTGGGCCGCGGTGTCGTCCGTGTCGTCCCGGGAGGTTTACCGGGGCGTCGTGGAGCACTCCATCTACGTTGCGCCGGAAACGCACGGACGGGGCGTGGGGCGGCTCCTCCTGAGCGCCCTGATCGACTCCACCGAAGCCGCAGGGATCTGGACCATCCAGTCCAGCATCTTCCCGGAGAACACGGCGAGTCTTGCCCTGCACCAGCGCCTGGGTTTCCGGGTGGTGGGAACCAGGGAACGGATTGCCAGGATCAGCCATGGCCCCAAGGCAGGCCACTGGCAGGACACCCTGCTCCTGGAACGCCGCAGCGGGGTGGCCGGCACGGAATAGGCCGGAGTTGGCCCCGGCTGCTCACGGCAAAATTGTCAGCCGGTGGTCGGCTCTTCATCGTTGGCGACAGCCTCGATCCAATCGACGTCCTCGTCGGACAGCTGGGGACCATCCAATGTCTGGACAGCCCAATCAGCATCGGCCGTTCCGCCGGTAGCAGCCTTGATGTCGGCGATGACATGCGGCGGCAGCGGTTCGCCGTTGTGGGCCATGAGCCAGCCGCGTGTTTCCGCAGGGATCAGAGGCCACCACTCACGTATGTTCATCAATGCAGTGTTGCACCGGCGATATGGCGTGCATAGATGCCGCCTGGATCGCCGGCACGGCCCGGGCGTCTTGACCGGGAACCATCAAAGGCCCGTCCGGAAGCTAACGCTCCGGACGGGCCCCGCGGTTCTGTATGTCTAGTCGGTCTTGCTTGCTGCCGCTTTCGTACGGCGGCCGATCAGGTAGGCGCCCACGGCCACGAGGACCAGCAGGACGGCTCCAAGCCCGATGAACAGTCCGGCATTGCCGGCGCTTTGTGCGGACGCGGGTGTTGCGGCCTGGGTTTCCGGCGCCGGTGTCGTTGCGGCAGCAGCTGCCGGCGCCGTGGCGGGAGCCGACGATTCCTGGTGGGTCCCGGCTCCTTCAGAGTGTCCGGTTCCTTCCGAAGCGCCTGCTTCTTCAGGGGTGTAGGTGAAGCTGAAGGTCCCGTCAATCGGATGCCCGTCGGCCGAGACCGCCCGCCATTCCACGGTGTGCTTGCCGGGATGGTCGATGTCCGCGTCCGTGCTGAGGGTGTTGCCATCCACGGTGGGCTCGCCGGCGCTGACCACATGTCCGTCGGGGGCGGTGACCTTGATGGTGTTCGATCCCGGCAGCCGGGTGTCCGGGGCGTTGCTCAGGGTGATGGAGACCTTGCCGGGGTTGGTGGTGATGGTTTGCCCGTTGGCGGGGCTGCTCGAGGCAAGCGCATCGTGTGCCTGCGCCGGGGCCGTGCCGGCAACGGCGGACAGGGCAAGGAGGGCGGCCAAGGCGCCGGCGGTGCGGGCGCGGCGGAATGAAGATTTCACGTGCTGGGTGTCCTTTCGGGACAGCCTGAAGCACCGGCGTGGTGCGGTCAGGCAAAGAAAGACTGGATGACTGGCAGCGGTTGGGACCGCGGCATCACAGGGTGGCGGAGGCCGGCAGTCCCTGGGCGCAAACCGGCGGGCCGCGGAGGGCAGGAACCCGCAGGCACGGGTGCAGCCGCGGGATGAATGAAACCCTGGGCACCGCCGGGGGAACCCACAGCGGCAGGACCTTGACGCGCAGGGTCACGGCGAGAGGCGCGAACCAGGCCAGCATCCGCCACAGCGCCGATTCCCCGCGGGCAAGCAGCAGGGCGGTGAGCGCCACCGCGAGGATGTGGGCCCCTGTCATGGCCGGTTCGGGGAGCGCCGGGACGTTCAGGGCCGCGAGCCCGGTCCCTGCTGTTGCGCACCCCGGAATGGCTTGGGCTTGATGGTGTCCGTAGGCTGCGATGCCTGCTGACATGCAGTGTTCGGCGGTTTGGGGAAGGGTGTTGAACGCCTCATGCAGGGCCACTTGCCCAAGAGTCAGCGCCGCGGTGATGGAGCCCGGACCCAGCCGCCGCCGGGCCAGGACCGTGACCGGGAGCAGGACCAGGACGGCCAGCACCGCAAGCACGGATGGAGCCGGCAGGAGCCCGCCGGCTGCGGTGTGCGCGGCAGCCGCGATTCCCAGGATCAGGCCGGTGACGGTGAGGGCGCGCGGCAGGGTCAGGGGTGCCTGTGTGGGCATCGTCCTGCCTTCCTGCTGTTGGCGCGTCTGGGATAAGGGGTTAGTCGTGGGTGGGTTCGCCGGTGAGGCGGTGGTCTGCGTGGTTGATCGTTTCCCGGATCAGGCGGACCAGGTGCCCGTCGTGAAGGGAGTAGATGATGTGCCGGCCGTTCCTGTGGGTATCCACCAGGCCGCTGAGCCGCAGCTTGGCCAGGTGCTGGCTGACCACGGTCCGGGGCACGGTGGAGGCCTGCGCCAGTTCGGTAACGGACTTGGGCCCGTCAGCGAGCTGCCACAGCAGGTGCAGCCGGGTGGGTTCGGCCAGCATCCGCAGGGTCCCGGCGGCTGTTTCCAGCAGCTGGGGTCCTGGAGCTACCTGGTGGACCAGCGAAGGCGCGTCAGGCGCGGGGCTGGTGGCGTGCTGTGGTTCGCTGCCCATCCCCTTGCTCCCTGCTCTCGGTCGGTGCGGCCGTCCGGTCGGTGTGCCGTGGCCATGACAGGAAAGCTCCTGCCGTTCCTATCATTGCAAGAATCAGCAGCGCCAGCGAAGCCGGGCCCAAACCGGCCGCGGCCCCGGCGATGCCGGCCACTGGGTAGCTGATGATATAGCAGGCGTGCGAGAGGGAGAACTGGGCGGTGAAAACGTAGGGCCGGGTTTCCTCGGTGGACGCTTCCCGCAGCAGCCGTGCGGAGGGGGTCAGGATGGTGGAGTTGCCGGCGCCGAGCACGAACCACAGCACCAGCAGCCACCACCACGTCGAGTCCCCGGCGGGCAGGAACAGCAGCACGGCAGCCCCGGCCAGGGCCACCGGGACCACGGCGGCACCGGTGAGCATCACCGTCCGGTCGCCCAGCCGTTCCAGGATCCGCGGCGCGGACAGGGCCACCGCCATGGACCCGACGCCGAAGCAGGCAAGTGCCAGGGCCAGGTCAGCGTCCGGTCGGTGGAGGATCTGCCTCACCACCACCACGCTGTTCACCAGCACCAGCGCGGTGGGGGCCGAGACCACCAGGTTCAACGCAAGCAAGGAGCGCAGCTTCCGGTTCCGCCAGAAGATCCGGGTGCCCAGGGTGGTGCGGTGCCAGAGCGAGGACGCCCCGCCCTGCTGGACGGGGGCGGTGGCCGGCAGGACCGTCATAACCACCATCAGCGCCGAGAACAGGAAGCCGCCCACTGTTCCGAGGAACAGGTTGTTGTAGCTGAGGACGGTCAGCAGCAGTGCGGCGAGGGCCGGGCTGACCAGCGCTTCCATGTCGTAGGCCAGGCGGGAGAGGGAAAGTGCCCGGGTGTAGTCCTTCTCGTCCTTGAGAACCGCCGGGATCAGGGACTGGAATGCGGGCGTGAACGTGGCCGAAGCCGATTGCAGCAGGAAGATCACCACGTAGATCTGCCAGGTCTCGGTGATGAACGGCAGACACAGCGCCATCCCTGCCCGGATCAGGTCTGAGCCGATCAGCACCGGCTTCTTGGGCAGCCGTGCCACGACGGCGTTGATCACCGGGGCGAAACCGACGTACGCGAACATCTTGATGGTCAGGGCGGTGCCCAGGACCGCCCCGGCATCCTTCCCGGCCAGGTCGAACGCCAGCAACCCCAGTGCCACGGTCAGCAGCCCCGTACCCAGCAGCGCCACGACCTGCGCGGCAAACAACCGCCGGTAGGTGGTATCCCGAAGAACTGAGAGCATGCCTGAACCCCTCCAAGTGCAAATGTGCGTAGATGTGCACATAAGCCTATCCTTGAATGGTGGGCAACAAAACGTGGGCGTCTTGGGCCTCGGCTCGCGCTCGCCAACCCTCCGGTGAATCTCTTACTCGGTCCCAGCCTGCTGGAGGATATCCCGCGCTACGCGATGGAGTGGGGTGCTCTCTCCGCGCGAGCGGGCCAACAATATCTCTAAAGCCTCTTGTGAGTTCAAATTCATGCGCTCAATCAGGATCCCTTGCACTTTTGAGATCATGTCTCTGTTCGCCAGGGCCTCCGCCATTTCCTCACTCATCCGTTGTGCAGCTTCCCGGTCCCGGATATGGCTGAGCAAGACAGCGGCCGGGCTGGCGAGCCGCTCGATCAGTAAAACTGAATTGTCATCAAATGCCAGCGGGAAGGGGGAGTAGACCTTCAGGGCACCAATTTGTCTTCCCCTGGTGGTCAGTGGTGCGCTGAGAACGGAACGGAGAGGAAGGTCCTCCACCGCCGCCGTCCATCTAGGCCATCGCGTCTCTTCTTTGGTGTCCTGGATGATGACGGGGCGCTGTTCCGCCCAGGCGCTCAGGCACGGACCCTCGCCGAGCTCGTACTGCAATTTGTCCGCTTGAAGCATGACGGTATCGGTGGCTCCGGTGCTTTCGCTGCTGAGGCCGCGCGGGTTGATGAATGACGCACCGGCTCCTGCGGAGCTCGGGATTGAGTCCTTCAAGACGAACGCCAGGGACTGCACCGCTTCGGAAGCATCCTCCTCGGTGAGGAGGCCGCTAATCATCCTCCCGGTTACTCCGGCCAGTTCATAGGCCTGGGGAAGGGAATAGTTCATGATTTACCTTGTCCTGCCGGCAATCGAGGCTGCCGGATAGTTGAAGTACGAGCACAACACCTTTGTTGGGTTGAGGTGCAGTAGCATCCGGGGGTAAGCCCCGGGCGTGGCGGGATTAGGAATAAGCCGTTCGGGCAGTGCTATTTGAAATCCGCAGGGACAATGCAGTACCTGGGCTATCAGATAGACGCCTAAGCGGTCTTCCGCCGCGGAATCGGTGACGCTCGGGGCGGTGAGTGGACGGATCTCCGAGCGGGGCCGGATGTAGGGACATGGTCAGGCAGCAGTCGGGTAGCTGGAGAGAATATAGTCCGCAGCCGCCGGGCCCACCATCCGAAGCCGACTGTCATGAACGTCCACGTCCCGGCAGTGCATTGCTGCCCGGAAAGTGATGTCGGGTTGTGGATCTATGCCCTTCAGGATGCACCAGCTGACGTATAGGCCGTAAAGGCAGTCGGCGGTCAGGGGGCAGTCCGTGTCGAATTCAGGGACAGTAGCTTCTGCAAGGAACGTTGTGAAATGCGAGGGGGCCATGTCGGCTCTCTTTCCCCGGTGTGCATCTGTCCGCCAGCAGGCTCTAGCGGTACTCCTCAAGGCCCTGCACTCGGCCAAAAAAGGGGGAAACGCCCCATAAGAGTGTGACGCTTGCCACTTCGAATGTACGCAATCCCGTGCCTCCTGTCCAGCGCGGCGAATGGAAAGCCGTCACGGTTTCGGGTGTAGGGCCCGACGGCATGCCTCGGGTCCTACACTGGATCCATGATCTCCGGCGGCCGGTACCGGGGCCTGAAATGAGCCTGCCAGCGATGTTCCTGGGCGGGCTGTTGTCCGCCCTTGCCACGTTGGTTCTCCTGCTGCTGGTGCGCAGGGAACGCCGGGCCGCCGTCGTGGCCACGGCGGCAGCCGCGGCGCTCCTGATGCCCATCCTGTGGAATTCCATCCTGAACTGGACCGGAGCCATTGGCCTGTTCTCCCATGACCTCCCGTTCCCACCGTTTCCGGTGAGCTGGCAGGATACGGGAACAGCTGTCTTCACCCTTGCCGGCACGGCTCTGGCCCTGATGACCGGGCCCTGCAGGCGCGACGCGCCCCGCAGCATTGCGGCAACAGCAGCGGTGACGGCGCTCGCCGCCCTCATTGTGGACGTCTACCTCTACTGAACCGGCTTTTCTGAAACCCGTCCACAAAACTGGCCGCCGCTGACCTGGCCCGACGCTACTTTTGCGTTGGCAGCGTCAGGATCTCGGCGCCGTCGGCCGTGATGGCGATGGTGTGCTCCGTGTGGGCCGTCCTGCAGCCGGTGGCGCTCCTGAGCGTCCACCCGTCGTCGTCCGTTACCAGCTCATCCGTGTCCGCCATGATCCATGGCTCGAGTGCCAGCAGCAGCCCGGGCCGCAGCTTGAAGCCGCGTCCGGGCCGGCCCGTATTGGGCACGTGCGGGTCCTGGTGCATGGTGGAGCCGATGCCGTGGCCGCCGAACTGAGTATTGACCTGATAGCCCGCATCGATGAGGACGCGGCCGATGGCGTACGAGATGTCCCCGATTTTGGCGTTCGGCCCGGCCACGGCGATCCCGGCGGCCAGGGCACGCTCGGTCGCCTCGATCATCGCCACGCTCTCCGCAGGCTGTGACTCGCCCACGATGAAGCTGATGGCGGCGTCCGCGGCAATGCCGTTCTTGACGACGGCGAGGTCCAGGGTCAGCAGGTCGCCGTCGGCCAGGGCGTAGTTGTGGGGCAGCCCGTGCAGCACGGCATCGTTGACGCCGGTGCAGATGTAGTGGCCGAAGGGGCCGCGGCCGAAGGAGGGCGCGTAGTCCACGTAGCAGGATTCAGCCCCGGCCTCGGTGATCATCTCTTTGGTCCACTGGTCGATGTCCAGGAGGTTCGTGCCCACGGTGGCGCGGGTCTTCATGGCCTGCAGGATGTCAGCCACCAGGGCACCGGTCTCCCGGGCGCGGGCCACTTCGGAGGGGTTGAGGATCTCGATCATGGGGTGCCCCTCTGCTGTGGCCGATAACTATGCGCCCCATCCTATTGGCCCGGCAACGAACAGGAGCAAGAGCTGACGCGGGAAACTTTCAGCCGGTGCGGCGCCAGTCCACCGCTGCTGCCGCCGCGGCCGTCACCGCCGCGGCAACCATGGCCCACGCCATGGCCGTGTAGGTGCCAAACCAGGCTGCCACCGCCGTTCCGGCCACCGGGGCGAGGGCCGCGACGGCCGTAAGGGGCGCCGCGAAGGCTCCCTGGAGCGCACCGAGGTTGCCGGTTCCCCAGCGCTCGGCAACCAGGGTGGCCTGCAGCAGGGTCTGGCAGCCGCGGACGGCGCCGGCCAGTGTCCCTGCCGCAATCAGTACCGGAACCGGGCCCGGAAGGAAGGCCAACAGAAGAATGGAAAAGGCTGCGGCCGCGGCCGTGGCGGGCAGCCGGGCACTGGCCGGGATGGCGGCGAAGACCAGCCGCCCGGCCACCTGCCCGGCGCCGATGCAGCCCAGGCCCAGGGTGGCGGTGGTGTAGTCGGCACCCTTTTCCATCAGCAGGGGGATGATGTTCAGCGTCACGGTGTAAAGCGCCAGGCCCAGGAGGGCCATGAGGGCCTGCAGGCTGATGAAGTCCCGACTCCGCCGGATGGCCCGCGCCGCCGTCGACTGCTCTTCCGCACGGGTTTCGGCGGCGGGTGACCAGGTCCGGTTGAGATAGCGGGCGTGCAGCGGCACGGTCACCAGTCCCAGCAACCCGGCCAGGATGGTGAAAGCTCCCCTCCAGCCGAACGGGGCCGAGAGGGCCGCGGTTGTGGGCGCGAAAATGGTGGACGCGAATCCGGCCGCGAGCGTCAGGACGGTCAGGGGCCGGATCCGCGCAGGCCCGTACCAGCGGCTGATGACCGTGAAGGCCGGCTGGTACAGCACGGCGGCCTGCGCGGTCCCGGCCAGCAGCCAGGCCGCAAGGAATACCGGCAGACTGGGGGCCGCCGCCACCAGGAGCAGCGCCAGTACCCCCACCACGGAGCCGGTGAGCATCACGCGGCGCGGGCCGGTCCTGTCCAGCAGCCTGCCCACGGCGATGCCGGCGGCGGCGGAGACCAGCAGGCCGGCGGAGAAGGCGCCGGTTACCAGGGCGGGGTCCCAGCCCGTGTCCTGGCTGATGGGGCCCACCGCGGCGATCAGCGCGTAGTAGAGGATGCCCCAGGCGGTGGTCTGCGTGATGCACAGCGCGGCCAAGCCGCCGCGCGGTGCACCCTCCGCGGCCAGGGTCCGGGACAGCGCGCGGGCCGGCATGTATCAGCTCCCGGTGAGCTCTGCATACAGCTTCTGGACGCGGGCCTTGATGTCGTCCCGCACCAGGCGCATGCGTTCCATGCCCTCGATGCCGCGTTTGGAGGGCTCATCCGTATCCCAGACCTCAAACCGGGTGCCTTTGGGTGCCTGGACTTTCGCCTCCGTGCCCAGGACGATGACTGCGTCCACGCTGTTCAGCACGTCATCGGTGATGGGTTTGGGGTGTTCACCGGTGATGTCGATGCCGAGTTCAGCCAGGGACTCCACCGATTGGGCGTTCAACGACTTGCCCGGGCTGGTGCCTGCCGAGTGCACGGTAACCGTGCCGTTGGCCAGCTGGTTCATGAGTCCGGCGGCGAGTTGGGATTTGCCGCCGTTCTTGCTGCAGACGAACAGGACGCCGGGGGTCTTCGGTGACGTGCTCATGCGTCACCGGAGCGGCCGTGGGCCAGGCCCGTGGGGAAGCCGATGAGCACCGGCTCGGGGGTGCCGCAGCAGGCACCGGATGTTTCTGCCACGAAGCCTGCAGATGCTGCCGCGGGGACGTCGCAGCTGGTGCCGATGTCCGAGGAGCAGACGCCGGTCTCCGGCAGTTCGAGCTGCACCGTGTCCGCTGCCTCGCGGTCCCCGGCCAGGGCAGCCGCGACGGAGCGGACCTGTTCGTAGCCGGTGGCCAGCAGGAAGGTGGGCGCCCGGCCGTAGGACTTCATCCCCACGATGTAGAAGTCCTGTTCCGGGTGGGAGAGCATTGCCGCGCCGTGCGGTTCCACGGTGCCGCAGGAGTGGAATTCCGGGTCGATCAGGGGCCCGAGTTCGCGGGGCGCCTCCACGCCGGGGTCCAGTTCCAGCCGGAGCTCCTGGAGGATCGTCAGGTCGGGACGGAAGCCGGTGGCCGGAACCACGACGTCGGCGCGGAGGGTGCGGCCGTCCGTGGCGGTCAGCGTGACGGCACCGTCGTTTGCCGCGAGGGAGGCGATTCCGAAGCCGGTGTGAAGTTCCACGGCGCCGGACTCGACGAGGGCGCGGAGCCGGCTGCCCAACTGGCCCCGTGCGGCCAGCCCGTCGGCATCGCCGCCGCCGTAGACCTTCGCCGGCGACGCGCCGCGGATGGCCCACACGACCTTTGTTCCGGGCTCCCCGGCTGCGAGGTCGGCGAGGTTGAGCAGGGTGTTGGCGGCGGAGTGGCCCGCGCCAACCACGACGGCGGTGTTCCCGGCAAACGCTGCACGCTCCCGGCCCAGCACGTCCGGCAGAGGAGAAGAGATGCGGGCGGCGGCGGCAGCTTCACCAACGGCCGGCAGTCCCGAGGTTCCGAGCGGATTGGGGGTGGACCAGGTGCCGGAGGCATCGATGACCGCCGCCGCCTGGTAGTCGCGGACGTCGCCGTCGGCGTGTTCAACGCGGACCAGGAAGGGCGTGCTGTTCCGGTTCCGGCTGTGGGTCTTGTCCATGCCCTGCCGGGTCACCGCAAGCACGCGGGCGCCCGTCTGGAGCCGGGACGCGATGGCGGGCAGGGCGGCTAGCGGGATGAGGTACTGGTCGATGAGGTCCCCGCCGGTGGGCAACTCCGCCGCCTCCGGTGCTGTCCAGCCCGTTTCGGCCAGCAGGCGGACGGCGGCGGCGTCGGTGTTGTACTGCCACGGGGAGAACAGCCGGATGTGCCGCCACTGCTCGATCGCCGCGGCGGGTCGCGGGCCGGCTTCAAAGATCAGCGGTTCCAGGCCGCGTTCCAGCAGGTGGGCCGCCGCGGCGAGGCCGATGGGGCCGGCGCCGATCACGGCGACCGGGAGGTTCTGCGCTGATTCCATGGTGTCCTCTTTCATCCGTAGTGGTTATGCAGGAGTGCTTTCCCAACTAGGTAGCACTAGGTGTCGTTTTGAGGCTCCATAACGACACTTGGCGCTACCTAGTTGGGTGGGAGGGGGTTAGCAGCAGTCCTCGTCGTCACAGCAACCAGAGTCGCCGCAGCATCCGTTCGTCATTCGGGCTCACCTCCTTCCCTGTTCCCGTTTAGGCGTGGCTGGGTTCTTCGGCCAGCGCAGTGGCGATACCTATGGCGGCGGTGTAGCCGGCGGGGCTGGCGCCGATGATGATCTGCTGTTCGTCGCTCATGTTGGGTTCCTTAGCGTCCGTGCTACTTGGCGGCCGGGATCAGGGAGTCGATCAGGTCTTCGACGCGGGCCTTGATCTCGTCACGGATGGGACGGACGGATTCGACGCCCTTGCCGGCCGGATCCTCCAGGACCCAGTCCTCGTAGCGCTTGCCCGGGACGTAGGGGCACTCGTCACCGCAGCCCATGGTGATCACCACGTCGGACTCTTTGACGGCCTCGGTGGTGAGCACCTTGGGGACCTCGGCGGACATGTCGATCCCCAGCTCTGCCATGGCTTCCACGGCGGCAGGGTTGATCTTGTCGGCGGGCTGGGATCCGGCGGAGCGGACCTCGATCTGGCCTTTTCCGAGGGTGGTGAGGAACGCGGCAGCCATCTGGGAACGGCCGGCGTTGTGGACGCAGACGAAAAGAACGGAGGGCTTCTTGGCGGTTTCGGTGGTCACGGGGTCTCTCCTGGAGTCTGGTGGGGTCAAGCGGACAGCGGGCTGGGGGTGAAAAAGCGTGCGCGGGCCCACAGTGCCGCGTACACCAGGGCAACGAGGGCGGGGACTTCGATCAAGGGTCCGACGACGCCGGCCAGGGCTTGCCCGGAGGTGACGCCGAAGGTGCCAATCGCCACAGCGATGGCGAGTTCGAAGTTGTTGCCGGCGGCCGTGAAGGCCAGCGTGGTGGTTTTCGCGTAGCCGAGGCCCAGCCATTTGCCGATCACCATGCCGGCCCCGAAAACCACCACGAAGTAGACCAGCAGCGGCAGCGCGATCCGGGCCACGTCCAGCGGCCGGGACGTGATGGTGCCGCCCTGCAGCGCGAAGAGCAGGGTGATGGTGAAGAGCAGTCCTTAGAGGGCCCAGGGGCCGAGCTTCGGCAGGAAAGAGCCTTCGTACCATTCACGGCCTTTGGTCTTTTCCCCGATGGTGCGGGTCAGGAAGCCGGCCAGCAGAGGGATTCCCAGGAACACCAGCACGGAGGCGGTGATGGACCAGAAGGAGAAGTCAGCGCTGGTGGTGGGCAGGCCGAGCCAGGACGGCAGGAGTTGGAGGTAGAACCAGCCCAGGGCGCCGAAGGCGAGGACCTGGAAGACGGAGTTGATGGCCACCAGCACCGCCGCGGCTTCCCGGTCGCCGCAGGCAAGATCATTCCAGATCATCACCATGGCGATGCAGCGGGCCAGCCCCACGATGATCAGGCCGGTGCGGTACTCCGGGAGGTCGGGAATGAAGATCCAGGCCAGCGCGAACATGAACGCCGGAGCCAGGACCCAGTTCAGTACCAGCGACGTGATCATGAGCCTGCGGTCACCGATCACCCGGTGCGTCTGGTCGTACCGGACCTTCGCGAGCACCGGGTACATCATCACCAGCAGGCCGATGGCGATCGGCAGCGACACTTCGCCGATCTTGACGGCTTCGAGCGTGGTGTCCAGCCCCGGGACCACGTTGCCCAGCAGCAGTCCCAGCGCCATGGCAGCGATGATCCAGACCGGCAGGAAGCGGTCCAGGGTGGAGAGCTTACCGACGACGGCGGCCTCACCATCAGGGCGGGCGGAGGGGTCAGTCTGGGTGCTCACGGGGCTCCTGTGCTGTTGTTCTTGTGCGATCTGGACCAAACATTGATGTTCGTCGATATGAAGTATTGGCACCTATATCGATGATTGTCAATCCATGTGCATAATGGATCCATGACTTCCCTGCAAACGGTTGAGCCCGCCGTCGACGATGCCTGCTGCGCTCCCTCCGGCCAGGCTGCCCTCGATGCAGAGGAAGCCCAGCGCAGGGCCCTTGTGTTCAAGGCGCTGGCCGACCCGAACAGGCTGCGGCTGCTCTCGATTGTCAAGGGCGCCGGAGACGGTGAAGCATGCGTCTGTGACCTGACCGAGCCGCTGGACCTGAGCCAGCCCACGGTGTCCCACCACCTGAAAATCCTGGTGGACGCCGGCCTGCTCCACCGCGAAAAGCGCGGCACCTGGGCCTACTACTCCCTGGTCCCCGGCGCGATCGAACGGACCACCGGCCTCCTGGCGTCCCTGTAAACCCTGCGATTGTCAGGCGGGCTGGGAACTGTAGGCCGTAAGGGCGGACAGTTTTTCTTCGCCAATCGGTTCTTCCGGAAGCAGTGGAATGAGGGCCACCCGGTCCGCCAGCCGGTACACCTGTGAAATTTGTTCAAGCTCACTGGCTGCGCGCGCCTGCAGGAACGGTGTCTGCGGATGTGCGGCGGCGATCGAGTTGTTGATGACCCACGCCCAGGGATGAATCCCGGCCCGTTCCAGGTCGTCCTGCAGCTCCTGGGCTTCGAGGACCGGTGTGGTCTCGGCCAGCGTCACCAGGACCACCTTGGTCTGCGCCGGATCCTGCAGCCGCATGAGGGGCGTTACGAAGCCCATGGTGTTGCCTACCTGGCGGGCGATTTCGCGGTGGTAGGAACCCGTGGCGTCCAGGAGCAGCAGGGTGTGCCCGGTGGGTGCGGTGTCAATCACCACGAAGTGCCGGCGCGATTCCTGGACCACTTTGGAGAACTGCCGGAAGACCGCCACCTCGTCCGTGCATGGGGACATCAGGTCCTCGGCCAGGGCAGCGCGGCCCTCATCGTCCAGGTTCCGGCCTTTGGTGTCCATGACGTGGGCCCGGTACTCGAGGATGGCTGTTTCGGGATCGATGCGTGAGACGGTGAGGCCGGGGACGGAGCCGTGGAGCGTCTCGGTCAGGTGTGCGGCAGGATCGGTTGTGGTTAGGTGGACGTCGTGTCCGCGCCTGGCCAGGGAAACCGCGACGGCGGCAGCAACAGTTGTCTTTCCCACGCCGCCTTTGCCCATGCACATCACCAGGCCGCGGCCATCGCGCTCCATCTCGTCCACCAGGGCGGCCAGCGGGGCATCTTCCGCGCCCGGAGCCGGCGCTGCAGGTGGCTGCGGCGTGGTGGCAGGGGACGTGGTGAACAGGGATTCGAGCGCGGGAATCCCCACCATGTTCCCTGCCTTCAGCTCCAGGACGTCGCGCGGGAGGCCGGCCACCATGCGGGGGATCGCGGCCAGGGCAGCGGCCTCCCGGGCGCGGAGTGCTTTCGCCAGGTCTTCATCGCCGGCCGCGTCCGGCAGCACCCCGTTGACCACGACGTACCCGTTGCCGATGCCTATCTGGTTGAGCTCCAGGTAGGTCCGCTCAATCTCGGTCAGCGACGACGCCTGCGCCCGGCTCACCAGAACCAGCCGCGTGCGGGCCGGGTCCGTGAGGGCCTGCACTGCCTTGGCGTAGACCTGCTTGTGCTTCTCGAGGCCGGAGAGGGGTCCCAGGCAGGAGGGATCGCCGGTCCCGGCCGCCAGGAAGTCCGTCCATGAACCCGGCAGCTGCAGCAGCCGGATGGTATGGCCGGTCGGGGCGGTATCGAAAACGATGTGGTGGTACTCGCCGTAGCTGCTGTCGTCGGCAAGCAGGCTGGTGAATTCATCGAAGGAGGCGATCTCCGTGGTGCAGGAACCGGAGAGGCTCTCCGCTATCCCGGCCAGCTCCGCATCCGGCAGGACACCGCGGGCGGGGCCGATGATCCGCTCCCGGTAGGCTTCGGCTGCCTGCTCGGGGTCGATTTCCAGGGCCTGGAGCCCCGGCACGCCGCTGATCTGGGTGACAGTGTTGCCGATGGTCTGGCCGAACACCTGGCCCACGTTCGAGGCGGGGTCGGTGCTGACCAGGAGGATCTGCTTTCCTCCCCTGGCGAGGGTGAGCGCCGTTGCACACGCCACCGACGTTTTGCCGACGCCGCCCTTGCCTGTGAAGAAGAGGAACCGGGGCGCGTCCTGGAGGAACTTCATGGGCCTCATGCTATCGATAGGCGTCGATGTATGACAGAGCCTCTTGGACTGTGAGCCTATGCTGTGGAGACGGGCTGATGCCGATGGACGGGAGGCTCCGATGGCGGTACCCGACGAGGATCCCGTAAAGGCGGACCTGCTGTGGATCGCGGAAGACTTCCGGAACATCGTGTCCAGCGCCAGCAGTGGCGAGCTGGACCTGCCGTCGATCGGAACGCGCTGGACCAACCGGCAGCTGCTCTTTCACATGGCGCTGGGGCAGAACATCGCACTGGCGGGAATACCGCTCCTGGGCCTGTTCTCCCGCCTCCCGCCGCCGGCATCCCGGAATTGGAGCAAGCTCCTGGACGCCTGCGCGCGTCCCTACAACTGGGTGAACTGGGCCGGGAGTGCCGCCGGGGGCCGGGTTCTCAAGCCGCAGGCCATGACGGGAATGATGGACCGGACCACGCGGATCATCGTCAACTGGTGCAGCCGTGCGGACAGCAAAGCGCTGGACCGCGGCATGACCATGCCCATCCGCTGGGACCCGTACTTCCTGCCCTGGATGAGCCGCCGGGACATCCTGGAGTGGGCGCCCAAGCATTACCGCCACCACCGGGCACAGCTGAGCCTGACCACACTGCCGTCCTGACGGCCAATTACTTAGCAGGCCGCTCACGGGGCGGACGGGTCCTCCCAGTTGATACCGATGGAACGGCCGCGGGCAAAATGGGCGTTTGCGATGTCGTTGACTTCGCGAAGACTCTTTCCCGGGTACGCCAGCCGGATCCACTCGTAGTCCCACTCCTGCATGTCCCGTACACGGCCGGCCTGTTTTGCGGCGCGCATGTGGGCTGCAAGGTCGTCACCGCTGAGGACCTGGCGGGGCGGGGCCATGACGGGCTGCGGCTTGGGCGGGGGCACCCTGGCCGGGCGGGGCGGAGCCTTTGCTGTGTGCACGAGTGCCACGGTCAGGGCAACCACGCCGGCGGCAATCAGGAGGACCCACCAGTACTGAATGATGAGGGCAATGACGATGAGGGCGAAGAAGGGGGCACACCCGAGGGTGCCACCGCCCTTGCTGCGTGAGCGACCCCGTTTTGCTGCCATGGTGCGGTATCCAACTTTGTCTCGACATGTTGACGGAACAAATTAACTCTCGCACCGGGTTTGCGCCGTGTCATGAGTATTTAGTACTCGATTGTGGGTGCGGCCCGAGAAGAGCCCGGCCCCCCAACTAGGTAGCAGTTGATGTCGTTTTGACGCGTCTAAACGACATTAACTGCTACCCAGTTGGGTCAGTCGGTGATGTCGGTGCCGGTGCTCAGCTCCTGCCACTGCTCCAGCTCCGCGCGCTGGGCATCTGCCACCTTGCCGAAGGCACCGAACGCGTCCGTGCCCAGGACCAGCAGGCCCGGCGGGTTGGAGGATTCGACGACGGCGATGATCGCCCGGGCGGCCTTGTCCGGGTCCCCGGGCTGGTTGCCGTGCGCCGTGTCGTGCTCCTTGCGGCGCTTGCCCGCCGTGTCCGCGTAGTCGTCGATCGCCGTCGCGGACTGGGTGAGCGAGCGCCCCGCGAAGTCGGTCCGGAAGCCGCCGGGTTCGATGACGGTGACGTTGATGCCCAGCGGCTTCAGTTCGTTGCGCAGCGATCCGGACATGCCCTCCAGCGCCGCCTTCGTGGCCGCGTAGTAGCCCGAGCCGGCGGGCGTGATCCGGGCGCCGATGGAGGAGACGTTCAGGATAGACCCTGCCTTGTTGGCGCGCATGCCCGGCAAAACGGCCTTGATCATGTCCACCGCCCCGAAAAAGTTCGTGTCGAACAGACGCCGGATGTCGCCGTCGTCCGCTTCCTCCACGGCGGCGCGGTAGCCGTAGCCGGCGTTGTTGACCAGCACGTCGATGCTGCCGAACTTGTCCTCCGCCTGCTTCACCGCCGCGCTGATCTGCGCCTTGTCGGTGACGTCCAGGGGGAGCGCCAGCGCGGTATCCGGGAAGCCGGCGGTGATGTCCTGCAGGGTTTCCACCTTCCGGGCGGTGACGACGGCGTTGTGCCCGGACGCGAGCACGGCTTCGGCCAGTGCCCGGCCAAGTCCGGTGGAGCAGCCGGTGATGAGCCACGTTGACATGGTGTTCCTTTCGTAAGGGGTGGAGGTTCTAGGCTTCGGGGATGACCATGGCGAACCGCTCGGGGCGGGCCACATCCGGGTCGGGGCCGCTGCGGACGTTGGTGTCCAGGGCGTCGATGGCTGCAAGTTCGGCCGCGGAAAGCTCGAAGCCGAACACGTCGAAGTTCTCCGCGATGCGTGTCGGGTTGGTGGACTTGGGGATGGCGGAGCGGCCCTGCTGCAGGTGCCAGCGCAGCATCACCTGGGCGGGGGTCTTGCCGTGGGCCTGCGCGACGGCGGCAATCGCCGGGTCGCGCATGACGTTCTTCCGGTTCTCGCCCCAGCCCGGATAGAAGGTGATACCGCCGATCGGGGACCACGCCTGGGTGAGGATCCCATGCTCGGCGTCCGCCGCCTGGACGTTCCGCTGGGCGAAGTACGGGTGCAGCTCAATCTGGTTCACGGCCGGAACCACGGACGTTTCCGCCAGCAACCGGTCCAGGTGGTGCGGCATAAAGTTGTTGACGCCGATGGCCCGCACCCGCCCGTCCTTGAGCAGGGTCTCGAGGGCCTTGTACGCGGCGACGGTCTTCTCGAACCGGTCCGGAGCGGGCTGGTGCAGGATGAGCAGGTCCAGTTGCTCCACGCCCAGCTTGCCTGCCGACTTGTCCCAGGCGTGGAGCGCCTCGTCGTAGCCGTAGTCGCTTACCCACACCTTCGTCTCGATAAACACCTCGGAGCGGTCCAGGCCGGAGCGGCGGATGCCTTCGCCAACCTCGCGCTCGTTGCCGTACGCGGCGGCGGTGTCAATGTGCCGGTAGCCCACCTCCAACGCTGTCTGGACGGCCGCCGTCGTCTCTTCCGGGGGACTTTGGAAGACGCCCAGGCCGAGCGCGGGCATGGTGACGCCGTTGTTGAGCGTGAGTTCCATAACCATGCCTTTCACGCTATTCGGGTGTGGCGGTTTGTGGGAGGGATTGCCAGTCCCTCCTTCGACACGCACATCCGTTTTCGCTGCGCATATTCCTCGGTGCTACCCAAATAACGGGCGCGCAAAGGATTATGCGCCTCACTGGCGGTTTTGGGCGTCGAAAACAGCAGAGCGCGTACGACGGCGGCCCACACCGGCCGCTGCCAGCTTGCCTTCCAGCCTCCCCGACTTCAGGTCGGCCCAGTCCCACCGCACCACGTTGATGCCCAGGGCACGAATCCTGTTCTCGCGCTGCTTTTCGGCCACAACAGCTTGGGAGGCGGTCTGGCCCTTGAGGAACTCGGGCTTGAGGTACTTCTCCTCGCCATCGAATTCGCCTACCACCCTGGATTGCTTCCAGTAGAAGTCGGTGTAGCCCACCAGCCCGGCGGCGTCGGAAAACCGGTGTTGCAGGACCGGGGCTTCGAAGCCGGCAACATGGATCAACGCGCGGCTCCAGGATTCGCCGGCGGACCCGGAAGCGGGATCGGCAAAGGCAATGGCCGCACGGATCCTGCGGCCAGCAGCGGCGGAGTAGATCGATCCGATCCCGCTCTCCAGGTCGGTCTTGGTCAGGGCGGGCAGACTCCGGACCGGGTCCGGCCGGAGCACATGGTCCAGCGGCGCGATGGCCTCGGTGAAGGGAATGAACGCCGCCAGGTCAAGGACAGTGCGGATGCGGTCGGTGACCAGGAGGCCTTCCACCGTGACCACCGCTAAGCCAGCCCGCGTCGCGAAGTGGCGGCTGACTCCGGCACGCGACCTCCCGCCGTGGTTCTTCCAAGTGAGTGCCTGGACCGGATGATGAAGGCCGATGGTGGGGATTCCCCAAACGCTGGCGGCGGAATGACGCGCGAAAATTGTGGTTTTTTCGAATGTCTCCGCGGCGGCCTGGATGCGGAGTCGGTACTGCTCCCATGGCTTCAGCGCCCTCCACTCCGGTCCGTCAACGTAAACGCCGTGCCGGATTCGAACGAGTGCGCCCGACTTCACACGCTTGGCAAGCTCATTCGGCACCAGACCGTACAGGTTGCGGTCCCGGGATAACAAGAGGCGTGGAAGGTCTGGCATATACCTAAGCTGGCTGACAGCGGTCCCTGCCGGTACTGGCCCTCCCTGCTATGTGGAAATGTGGCTGCGACCTGGGGGTTCTTTCCCGATGCGCAAATTCCCTAACGCAGCCAAAATATGGCCTGCGTGGAGGAATCTCCGCGTCGAGAATGTCTTTCCAGGGCGGAGGTCCAGTTCGGCCGGGCGCTACTGCTCCGGAGTATCCTCGGTCAGCCAGGCCATCGCCTCCTCCATTGAGATAAAGAACCTCGTGGGGTGCACCGGTTTGTGCCGCCCCGTGTAGAAGCCGGCCAGGGTCTGGTCAACGGGGGAGGTGCCCACCACGGCCGCGCGGGTTACGGGCCAGGGACCGGCAAAAGCTTTCAGGGCCCCTTGATCTATCCAGGCCAAGCCCGTCATTTCCACCAGCAGCGGTAGGGTTCGGCCGGCGCTGAGTTCCCTGGCTTTCTTCATCAGCGCCTTGGCGTCGCGTTCGGTGACCACGGCACCGGGCACCCACTTCAGATGCAGCAGTGCGCCGGAGAGCTCGATGGTTCCGGTGACGTTGTCATCCGCTTGGTCTTTCATGCCTTCTACTGTGCTGCTGATCCGGGGGACACACCAAAAGCCGGCAAAAATGCCGTACTGACGCTCCTTCCAAAACGGCGCTACCTTTTTGTCATGGAACGCAGTGCCGTACCCGAAGATATTGATGCGATCTGCCGTGGTCTGCCTGAGGTCGAGCTTGGGGTTTCCTGAGGCGACCGGCCGACGTACAAGGTGCCGCGCGGACCTAAAGGGCGCGGCTTTGTGCTGTACCGGGCACCGCACAAAACGGCTGTAGACCCGGACACGGGCGAGCTGTTCACTGACCTGCTTGTCATCGTCGTCCCCGATGATTCCGCCAAGTCAGCCTTGGTCGAGGACCCGTCCGTGCCGTTTTTCACCGTCCCGCACTTCGACGGGTACAACGCCGTCCTGGTGCAGGAGTCGCGCCTGGGTGAGATTTCGCGCGACGAACTGGAGGAGATCCTCATTGACGCCTGGGCGGCACGGGCACCGAAAGAGCTGGTTGCGGAATTCTTCGCGGACCAGTGAGCGTGCGGCGGCGGGTTGGGCAGGAACGTACGACGGCGGCAGGCTAGGTCCCGGAGGTGAAAAAGTCCCTGAGCTGGGCGGCTATGGCCGCGGCCGAGACCTGGTGGGTTTGGCCGTCCAGGATCCGGTGTTCACTGCTGGGGATTGCCCCGGCGATGGCCTTTTGTCCTGCGGCCATGGGGGCGGCAGCTTTTCCGCCCACCATGACGAGGGTGGGCACAGTGACCTGCCGGAGCCTTTCCAGCGGGGCCACGAAGTCGTTGGTCACCCGGGCCTCATAGGGCAGGGTGTTCGCGGCTGCGGTTTGCTTTTTCCACACGCCGGGCATGAGGCGCAGCAGGTAGGGCAGGAAGGCCGGCGCCCCCACCATCTTGACCAGGAAGTAGGACACGGCGCTGCCCCGCTTGCCGTCCCTGAGCAGGGCCTCCAGGTGCTCACGGTGGCTGCCGGGCGTTCCGTCCGCGCCCTGGACGCCGGTGTAGGGGGCCTCGTAGGTGGCCAGACGCCGCATTGGCACTCCCGCTGCGGCCGCTTCGAGGGCCAGGGCGGCGCCGGAGGAGATGCCGTAGACGTACGGGCTGCCGCCGGCCTCATTCAGCACGGCCTGCAGATCCTCGATTTCACGTTCAGTAGCGTAGGGCATCGTTTCGCCGCTGTCACCTCGTCCGCGGCGGTCGTAGAAATAGACAGTGAAGGCATCCTTCAGCTCATTCGCCAGGGCACGTGCCGGCCCGAACGTCCGGCCGCAGAAGGCGCCGTCCACCAGGACAAGGCTGGGGCCGGTCCCCATCCGCTCAACGCTGAGGGCGGTGCCGTCGGGCGACAGGACGCTGAGGACCGTGCCTGCTTCTTTGGTGTTGGTCATCGGGATGCTCCATTCAGTGGCAGGTCGAGGTGGTGGAAGGAAGCTGCTGTACCGCTAGGCGGCCAGGTGGAAGGTGTCCGCGAAGCGGTAAAGGAGTTTCCCCTGCCCGCTCAGGACCTGGATCACTCCGGTCTCGATCGCGTGGTCGGGTGCTATTTCGCCGGAGATGAGCCGGCGGATTCCTGGCCCCGTGGCGAAGGCGAGGTCGGCCAGGCCATCACCACGGCTCACGTCCAGGCTCGGGCCATCCACCCGGATCAGGAGTTCGGTGGATCCGAAGTGCGCTGCGTAGGCAGTCGGCGGGAGTGTGGCCGCCACGTCCGGGCGGAACGTGGTGCGCAGGTCAATGGTCATTGAATCCGGGGTGATGATCTGTTCCTCGCGGGGGTCGCCCATGGCCTTGAATCCCCAGGCGCCCAGCGCGAGAATAACCGGTTCCAGCTCGCGGCCGTACGGCGTCAGTTCGTAGACGATCACGCGTGAGCGGGGCGCGCGCCGGATGACGCCGGCCGCCTGGAGTTCCTTGAGCCTGGCGGCCAGGATGTTGCTCGGGATCCGGGGCAGACCCGCGGCGAGCTCTCCGTAGCGGCGCGGCCCCACCAGCAGGTCCCGGACGATCAGCAGGGCCCACCGTTCGCCCACGAGCTCCATGGCATGCGTGATGCCGGAGTACTGCCCGTAGTCGCGTGCGGCCATGAACCTCAGGCCTGCTGGTTCATGAAGGCCTCGGGGCCCTGTTCCGCGGCAGCCGGGTCCATGTAGCCGAATTCGAGGATGTTGCCGTCGGGGTCGGTGAGCTGGCGCTGGTACATGAAGCCGTAATCGGAGGCCGGCTGTGCCTCGGAACCGCCCACAGCGATGCCGCTGGCCACGCTGGCATCCACTGCGTCCCGGCTGTCGAGGAAGACCGCAGTGGACACCGACACCGCCGCCGAAGGATCCCCGATGGGCCGGTTAGTGAAGGTCTGGAAGTACTCGCGGACCAGGAGCATGAAAAAGCTGTGGTCTTCTTCCACCACCACGCAGGCCGCGTTGTGGTCCGTGAAGAGCGGGTTGATGGTGAACCCAACTGCCGTGTAGAACGCCTTGGCGCGCTCCAGATCGGTCACCGGCAGGTTGACGAACATTGCGGTCATTGTGGTCTCTTTTCCCAAGAATGGTTCGGATAGCTGATACTTGCAAAAAACAAGTGGTCCGTCAAGACCCTGACGGCAAGGGGTCAGCCCCGGGCGACGGGCAGTTCGAGCCGCCGACGGTTGGCACCACTAATGTGTGGATAGACTCCATGCCGATCGCATCATCAACCTTCGGGAGCGTGCAGCATGAGCCAAACCCACAGCATCGCCGTCATCGCCGGTGACGGCATCGGCCAGGAAGTGGTCCCCGCCGCGATCGAGTGCCTGGACCGGGTGGCCGGGATCTACGGAATCAGCTTCGACTATGAGCACCTTGACTGGGGCTCGGACTACTACCTCCGGCACGGCCGCATGATGCCGGCCGACGGCCTGGAACGGCTCGGCCGGCACGAGGCGATCTTCCTTGGCGCCGTGGGCAGCCCGGAGATTCCCGACGCCGAAACCCTGTGGGGCCTGCTCATTCCCATCCGCCGCGAATTCCAGCAGTACATCAACCTCCGGCCGGTCAAAACGCTCGACGGCGTGGCCTCGCCACTGGCGTCCCGGGAACCTATCGACCTCCTGATCGTGCGCGAGAACAATGAAGGCGAATACTCCGAAATCGGCGGCAGGATGTTCCGCGGCCTGCCGCAGGAAGCGGCCGTGCAGGAGACGGTGTTCACCAGGATGGGAATCACCAGGGCAGCGCATTTTGCGGCCAAACTGGCCGCATCCCGCCGCGGGCTCCTGACCTCCGCCACGAAGAGCAACGGCATCATCCACACCATGCCGTTCTGGGACGAGGTGGTGGCCCAGACCGCGGCCGAATATCCCGGCGTGGAGCTGTCCTCCGAACTGGTGGACGCGCTCGCGGCCCACCTGGTACTCAAGCCTTGGACCCTGGACGTGATCGTGGCCTCCAACCTGCTGGGGGACATCCTTTCGGATCTGGGCAGCGCCGTCACGGGCTCCATTGGGGTGGCTCCCAGCGCCAACCTGAATCCGGAGCGGCAGTTCCCTTCGCTGTTCGAGCCCGTCCACGGTTCCGCGCCGGACATCGCCGGCAAGGGCCTGGCGAATCCCGTGGGGCAGATCTGGTCCGGCGCCATGATGCTGGAGCACCTGGGCCACGCGGCCGCGGCCTCGCACCTGCAGCTGGCCTTCGAGGCGGCGCTGCGGGACGGAGCGGGGACCCGGGACGTGGGCGGGACGTCCTCCACCAGGGAGTTCACCGACGCGGTCCTGGGACAGATCGACATCCTGCCGCGCCAGTAGCTGCTGCCTCCGTAGGGCGCGCTCCTACATCCGGCCAGAGGCCAGGTCCGCGTCCACGTTCGGATCTGCGCTGCTGCTTTCCCGTGATTCCAGCGGTGGCGCTGGCTCTTTTTTGGACGCTTGCATAGAGCGCCACACTGCTGCCCCGCCTGCCAGGGCCATAAGCGCGCCGACCCACCACAGCATCCTGCCCGCCCGCCGCGGAGCCCGGGCCGCCACGGGGGCAGCCTTCGGCCCAACACGCCTCAACCGTTCCTGGACCCGGGGCGTGTAGGTTTCCACGCCGCCGGCAAGTTCGTCCGCCAGGCGGCGCAGGAGCGCCTGGAGGCGTGGGGAAGCTGTCTCGATGCCGGTATCCAGTCCTGCCACCGCTCTCTGCAGCGCCGCTTCCACCCCCGGCGTGGCCCATTCCCGGCCCTTGGCCAGTTGGTTGATGAGGTTCTCGGAAAGACGGTGGGCGTGTTCGGTCTCGGTGAGTTCTGCTGTGCGCATGGATGTCTCCTTTGAGGATGGGTGACCACAGCGTACGGCCTGCAGAAAAGTGGAGGAAGGGTCTTTTGGAACTAGGAAGTCAGCGGCTGCGGCTGCAAAGCGCAGTGAGTGGAGAGCTGGCGGCGGCTGGGGGTGGCATTCGCGGTCTCAGACGAACGCCTTCGCCGCCAGCTCTCGTATCGAGCCTAAGGTCTCTGCCTGCCGCCCGGCCTCAGTAGTCGGTACGCGTTTTTTAAAGCCGGGATACCCGGCCCTCACGTCAGACCCGCTACGCCGCCGCCGGCTCACGAACAGGCCGGAGTCGCGAAAGCGGCCGCTTCAGCCACCGTTCCGCCAGGCCCATGACCCGGGTGGCCGCAGCCCAGTAGAGGACGCCGCAGGCCAGGGACGCCAGCACGGCAAGCCCTTTATCCGAGGGGTTGTCGGAATCAAACAGAGGGTACACCAGCCAATGCGTGACGTAGATGTACAGCGACGCGCTCGCCAGCAGCGCCGTGATCCGGTGAAGTCCGCGCGGCACCCGCAGGGTGGGCAGCCAGAGGAGGATGAGGCACCCCGCCAGGATGGTGCCGCTGCGGTGCGGATCCTCAAAGGAAGCCGGAGCCGCCACAACAGCGAGAATCGTAACGGCCCACCGCTGCCACAGCGTGCGGGAGGCAGCGGCCGCCCAGCCCAGCCCGAACAGCCACAGCACCGGTCCTTGGCCCGGGTAACGGCTGTCCGCCAGGCCAAAGAGCAGGGGCAGGTCCACGGCAACCAGGGCCATGCCAAAGTCCCACGGCCAGCGGCGAACCACCCGGTCAACCACCGGTACCACCAGCGCCAGGGCCAGCCCGATCAGGATGTGGACCAGGACCTCCACGAACCAGAACCGGGAGTAGTCGCTCCAACCCTCCGGCCCCACCAGCGCGTTCAGCAGGAACACATTGTGCAGGGCGTACTTGTCCGTCACGGCGAACGCGAGCGCAATCACCGCAACGGATGGCACCACAATCCGCGCGGTGCTGCGCAGGTGCCGCCGGAACCGCTCCACACGCGCCCCGGACAGCTGGAAGCGGGCGAAGTTGTAGCCCGCCACCGCCATCAGCACGTGCGCGGTGCCCTGCCAGTGGAAGAACCCGATGTGCGTGGAAACGATCGCGATAATCGCCACGGCCCGCAGCACAATCCCCGTCTCCATCGGCGCGAACAGCCGGCGGCGGACGCGGCGCACCAGGGTAGGCGCAGGACGCCCGGCAGGCGCAGCTTTCCCGGAAGGCGCGACGGCGGGACCCGCCACGTGCGGCGCAGGCGTCAGTTCGCAGACCGGCATCAGGTGCCAGCCTTCGGGAATGTAACCGAGTGCCCGCTCCAGCCGGACGGATGCCGCCACGTAGGACAACGAATCGCCGCCCAGGGACACGAACGAATCAGTCCCGGCGACGCTGTCCACCTCCAGCACCTCAGCGAAGATGCGCCGCACGTCAGTGGACCCGGCGCCCGGGACCTCGGCCGGGCCGCCGTCGTCCTCTTCTCCTCCACAGGAGAGGGCGGCCACTGCGGGATAGTCCGGCTTTCCGTTGCCCAGGCGGGGGATGGCTTCCACCGGGTGAAGTTCGACGGCGGCGCGCGGCAGGCCCAGGTCCTGGGCGAGGGTTTTGGCGATCAAGGCCACGTCGTGGTCGCCTTCCACGGCAGCCACCACCGCCTCGTCCGAGCCCGCGGCCGCCGCCGTCACCCCGAGGTCCGCCAGCAGCCGCTCCACCTGGCCCAGATCCACCCGAAGCCCCACAATCTTCACGAACCGGCTGCGCCTGCCCACAATCTCGTAGAGGCCGTCGCCTCCGAGCCGGGCCAGGTCGCCGGTGCGAAGCTCGGTCACCACCCGCCCCAGGCTGAGGTCCTCGGGCCGTTCGGCGTATCCCAGCATCACGTTGGGGCCGGCGTACACCAGCTCGGAAGCGTCCAGTCCGGGCACGGGCTCGAGTCGGAAGGACCCGCCGGGAATCGGCACGCCGATGGCCTGTGGATTCTGCAGCGCCTGGTCCGGCGGCAGGTAGGCCATGCGGGCGGTGGCCTCGGTCTGCCCGTACATGACGAACAGGTCCCACCCCTGCCGCCGTCCCTGTTCGGCGTAGGAGCGCACGCGGTCCGGGGCGAGCCGTCCGCCCGCCTGGGTGATGTACCGCAGACTTGGCACGTCCATGTCCTGGAAGCCCACGCGGTCCAGGAGGTCGAAGGTGTAAGGCACCGCGGCGAAGGAGGTCACGTGTTCGGTGCGGACCAGGTCCCAGAAGCAGGTGTCCACTACCGAGAGGTCCGTCAGCGCCAGGGACGCGCCCGCCAGGAGGTGGCTGTTCACCACGCTCATCCCGTAGCAGTAGGAGAGCGGGAGTGTGGTGGCCGCTTTGTCGCTCGGACGCAGCTGCAGGTACTCAGCAATCGCGGCGGCGTTGGCCTGGATGCTGTCCCCGGAGATGCGCACCAGCTTGGGCGACCCCGTGGACCCGGACGTGCTGAGCAGCAGCGCGAGTTCCGGGTGAAGTTCGTGGCGGGTCTGGTCGCGGCGGACGTCCAGGACGGCTTCATTTCCCGACGCGCGGACAACAACGTCCGGCTCATAGGCCGCCATCAGTGCGTCTGCAGCTGGGCCGCCGCCAGTAGGCAGGATCAGCAGTGGGTTGCCGGAGGACAGCGCGGACAGGTAGGCCACCAGGGCCGGCAGCGTGTTCCCGGCCTCCAGCGCAATCAGGCGCCGGCCGGGCCCGAACGAGCGGGCCATGTCCTCCACCTGCCGTGCCAGTTCCCGGTAACTCAGGGACTGCCCGGGGGTGCTGACGGCAATGCGGTCGCCGACGCGCGCCAGGTCGGCGGCGAACGGAACTCCGGCGAGCTTTGTCTCTAAGTTCACCCGGAGCACTTTAGAAGGTGAGGCTTACCTAACTCAAATGGACAATGTCCCACGCACGACGGCGGCCCGCACCAAAAGGAGCGGACCGCCGGGTGATGCAGGTGGCGGCTAAGCCGTAGTCAGCACCGTCTTCAACCAGCCTTCCTCGCGCCGGTCGAAGTTCAGGTAGGCGTCCACCACGTCGCTGATGGGTTCGTGCTGGGTGATGAACCGGGTGGGGTCGAAGACGCCGGAGGCCACGAGGTCCACCAGGGGCGGAGTGACGGACCGGTGGTCGCAGTTGCCCATCCGGATGGTCAGGTTCTTGTTCATGGCCTGGCCGATCGGGTACGTCGTCATGGTCGGGCTGTACACCCCGATGATGCCGATCCGCCCGTACTTCCGCACCGTCTCCACGCTCCACTGCGAAACCTGGGAAGGGGCGTTGCCCGGCACCCAGTTTTCGCCCTGGACGTTCGTCTTCGGGGCCACCTCGGCCACCTCCTGCGCAAACTGCTCTGCCTGTTCCTCGCCCTTGGCTGCCGCGGGCCCGGCCCACGGCCGCTGCGCATCCACACCAACGGCGTCGATCACCGCGTCCACGCCGATGCCCAGCGTCGCCTCCTGCAAAGCCTCAACCGGGTCCTCGCTGTTGAAGTTGATGACGTCCGCGTTCTGGTCCAGCGCCTGCACCAGCCGCGTCTCGATGCCGTCGATCGCGAACACCCGGGAGGCACCCTGCCGGAAGGCCGAGGCGATGGCCAGCTGCCCCACGATGCCCGCGCCGTACACGGCCACCGTGTCACCGCGCTGGACGCCGGCCAGCTGCGCGCCGAACCACGCGGTGGGGAAGATGTCCGAGAGCAGGATGGCCTGTTCGTCGCTGACGTTGTCCGGCAGGGACGTCAGGGTGTTCGACGCCCACGGGATGCGGGCGTACTCGGCCTGCAGCCCGTTGATGGGGCCGGTGGTCTCGGGTCCGCCGAAGAAACAGGTCCCCGCCTGCGGCCCGTTCGGGTTGGCGGTGTCGCACTGCGCGGTATGCCCGGCCCGGCACTGCCAGCACACGCCGCAGGACATGGTGGAGGACACGATCACGCGGTCCCCGGGCGCGAAACGGCGCACGGCCTTGCCCACGGCAGTCACCTCGCCCACGGCCTCATGGCCCAGGATGGTGCCTTCCTTCATCCCGGACATCGTGCCGCGGATGAAGTGCAGGTCCGTGCCGCAGATGGCGCTGCGGGTGATGCGGACAATCGCGTCGTTCGGGTCCAGGATGGCCGGGTCATCAACGGTGTCCAGGCGGATGTCGCCTTCACCGTGCCATACGAGAGCTTTCATGATGGGACTCCTTTACGGGTTACGCCGCCGAATAGGGTTCTGGTCATCAGGCACTCCAGGTGCCCAGCTGCAAGATAGTAAGCCTACTGCCTATTTTGGAGCGGGGCGAGGCTGGCACTCCTGCGGGCTCACCGGCTGATGCTGAACGAATCCGTAAACGTGTATCCGTCGGCGGGCACGAACTTCACATCCATTCGGGAACCCGTCACACGGACGTCCACAGTCCCCATGGCGGGATCCTCGTTGCTCCCGGACCAGGCAGCGAAGTAGGGCTTCTCCTCGTCACCGTGGTTGATAGGCCTGATGTTCCTGCCCCCCAGGCCGGAGGTGACAAATACCGTGCCTTTGCCTTTGTCGAGGGAGTCATCGGTATCCGCCATGCACCCTTTCCTGGCTTCCATTTCCCGGCAGCTGACACTGGTGGCCAGTTGCTTGGTCCGCTGGTAAATGTGCTCGTGGCCGTTAAGGACCAGGTCCACCTTCTTCTTGACCAGCATGTTGGTCAGTTCCCGGCCGGCGTCACAGCTGTAGCGCCCGATGCTGAAACAGGGGGTGTGCATGCCCACCACCGTCCACGGAATCTTCGCCTCGTGGGCGCTGTTGATGGCGTTTTCCGTCCACTTCCAGCGTTCGCTGCCCTCTGAGTAGTCCAGCTCGTCGCCGCCTTCGAAGGGGATACCCGGGGACAGCATGATCACCCGCACCAGGGGCCGTTCCTGGGGCATGTCCACGTACCACTGCTTGGCATATTCACCTTTGAGGCCTGGCAGCTTATTGGGCAGGCACTCCGCGAACTTCTCGATATCACCCTGCAGGCCGTCGCTTTCATGGTTGCCGGCCAGCAGTTGGTAGGGAAAGTCTTTTCCGAGCTTTCCTGTCACCATGTCGCAAAACTGCTGCTCAGGGACATTGGAGTAGGACATGTCGCCAAGGTGGAGGTTGAAATCGGGTGACAGTTCCTTGATTTTGTCGAGCACGGCTTCGGCGCCCTCTTCCACACCGGTGTCACCGGCAGCGGTGAAGTGAACCGATCTCGCGTCGGTGGTTTTGGGCTGCTCGGGTGCTGGCTTCGATTCGCATGCCGCGAGCCCAATGCACATCAGCAGCGCCAGTAATGCGGATGCGCTCCCTCTCCGTGTCGCCATGTTCTCCTCCCCATGAAATGGCGCCCCGTCGCTCAATGCTCGTGATGGCGCGGAGTGGCGGGGCGCAACCAACGTATTCCGGGTCCTCCCGCAGGGGCAATAGGGTTTCCCGCAGGTCAGCCACAACTTTCCTGCCCGTTTTACTTGCCAATAGTGAAGGCATCCCTGAAGGTGTAACCCTCCGCCGCCACGAACTGTACGTCCATGCGCGAACGCGTCAAGGTCACGTTCAAAGTTCCGAAGGCGGGGTCCCTGTTGCTTCCAGACCATGTTGCGAAGTACGGCTTCTCGGGATCGCGGTTTCGGACGGGCCTGATGCTCTTCCCGCCGACGCCCACCGTGGCAAACACCGTTCCCTTGCCCTTGGAAAGCGAGTCATCGATATCCACCACACACATCTCCCGGAGGAGCATTGACCCCGGGCAGTCCCTGCCGATGGCCAGCTGATGTGTCCGTTGGTAAATGTGTTCGTGGCCTGTCAAAACCAGGTCAACCTTCTTGCTGAGCAGGAGCTCCGTCAACTCGTGGCCTGCCTCGCAGCCGTAGTGCCCCATGCTGAAGCAAAGGGTATGCATCCCCACGACAGTCCATGGAATAGCAGCAGCATGCGCCCCCTCAACGGCCTCTTTCGTCCAATGCCAGCGCTTGCTCCCCTCCGAGTAGTCCAGTTCGTCCTCATCAAAATCAATGCCGGGTGACACCACGATCAGCCTCATCAGCGGGTCATCCCGGGGTATGTCGACGTACCACTGCTTGCCGTATTCGCCTTCAAGGCCCTCAAGCTTGTTTGGGAGGCATTTGATGAAGTTGCTGATATGGCCATCCGCGCCGTTGCTCTCATGGTTGCCGGCCACCAGTTCATAGGGGAGTTCGCTGCCGAGCTTGCTGGTCACCATGTCGCAGAACTCCTGCTCCGGGGCATGGGTGTAGGACAGATCCCCCAGCTGGATGTTGAAATCGGGACCAAGCTCCCTGATTTTGTCGAGTACCGCCAGGGCGCCGTCCTCCATGCCTGCGTCGCCCGCGGCAGTGAAGTGCACGGTCCGCTGGTCCGTCCCGTCCGTCGTTTCCTGGGGCTCAGGTGCCAGTGAGTCACATCCGGCCACGGCGCTGCAGAGTAAGAGGCCCGCGGCCCTTGTCATGATCTTCGTCAGTACCGGCATGGATCCCCTCTCCTCGCCCTGCGACCACGCACGCGATGGGCACCAGCCTCCCGCGCGGGTAAAGTCGGGATTCCCACAAGCTAGCCCGTGCTGTTGGCCAGGGGCAATAGGGTTTTAGGTGAGGCACCCCCTAGGGGTGTGGGGTCAGGAAGTGAGAACCTTGGCACGACGGCGGCGCGCGCCCTTCCGGACCCGGCCCACCCGAAGAGCCGCAGCCTAAGCAGTGGCCGGCACCGCCGTCAGGCTTTCGAGAGCGTGCCCTCCCAACCCGATTAGGGGCCCCACTTCATTGACATTCATTGTCAAGCTGAGGATCCTCATTCCTACGTATTTCAGGTAGTTCAACCCGGCTGAGGTGTCCCGTGGGCAGTGGCTGCGGACGTTTGGAATTAGACTTGCTCCGGTTTTGGCAACTGCGCCGTGACGGGGAAATTGTCCACGTTGCCGTCCGCCAGCAGCGCCTGATCACTGTGCTCGCCGTCCGCGGCCCCAGTTTGCGGAACTACGTTGCCGGCCTTCTCTGGCCGGACTGTCCCGAACCCAGGGCCATGGAGAGCCTCAGGGTCAGCGTCCACCTGGTCACGCGCCAGATACCCGGCATCTTGGCAAAAGAGGGATCGACGCTTGCCCTGGACCCCGTGGTACAGGTTGACCTTTACCGGGTGCGGGCACTGCTCCAGGAAAGTTCCGCGGGCGTCGGGCCGGCCCAGAGAGCCCTGCTAGACCTGCGTGACGCGGAACTGCTGCCCGGTTGGTACGAGGACTGGGTGCTGTTCGAACAGAGCCGGCTGCAGCAGCACCGGCTGCGCGCGCTGACCACCCTGTCGCGTTCGCTGCTGCAGGCCGGTGACTGCGAGGCCGCTGCGGAAACGGCCGCCGCCGCGCTGGAGATAGAACCCCTTTACGAGGGCGCCGTTCGGGCCCTGGTCACCGCCGATTTAGGAATGGAAAATTCCGTCTCCGCGTTGCACGCCTATAACAGTTACGCAGCAGCCCTGCGCCGGGACATGGGTGTCCTGCCGTCCGAAGCCCTCATGAAGCTCATCGGCGCCGTCCCGGCCTATTCACCCCTCCTGGCCAGCCAACCACTGGCGCACAGCGTGGAGGACTTCCTCCCGGTCCACGGTGGAGAGGCTGCCGTGCTGCCCGTCCCGCTCGCTGTAGGTGACCCGCGCACGGAAGCCCTGCTCGCCGTCGGGTTCGCTCCACGTGCGGATCACTAAGGTGCCGCCGCTGCCGGGGGCCCCGGATCCGCCAGGGACGCTGTTGTCAATCATGTGGTTGCCTGACTCCTCATCTGTTGACCCTGATCATGCGGAAAAACCCTCAGCAACCCGCGGTTTTTCCTGAAAGATTGGCGCAAGATCGGCAGTTGCATCAGCACGGCGGCCATGGTCGGCTCCCTAGCGCAGGCGCAATGCGGCACCCGGCACACGGGTGGGCGGCGACAGGTGGCTGCACAGCAACTACCCAGGCAATCTCCGCGACCTCGCGCCAGAAACTTTTTCACCCCCGCTTTTTAACGGCAAGCCCGAATATAAGAACAGTTGGTGAGAAGCGGAAAACCTCGACTTCAGCGGACGCCTGAGTCGAATGCCACTCTTACTTCGGTGAAAGACCCTTCCTTGATGACAACGTCCTGCGACGGAGCGGACGGCATTGGAGCTCCGGAGAGGTTTGCGGCCTGAAGTTCGTAAGTGCCCGCCTGAAGCTCGAGCCGGAACTCTCCTTGGTCGTTGCTCGTAGCTTCACCGACCGTTGTTCCTGAGCGGTCCTTGACTGTGATGTGGGCCGGCAGTGGAATGTCGGGGCAGGGGGTGGAGTCCATGGTTTCAGGGCATCCGGCATCGACAGTGACATGTCCGTTGATTCCGGACTTCGAAGGGGGCGTCGCGCACGAAACGGCTGTTCCTGCCAGGCACCCCGCGATGACCACAGACGCAAGCAAGCGGAGCAGATCGGGCATGCTGCAATAACGCCTGTTGCCCGACACAAGTTCCTCCTATCTGCCTTGCCACTCCGAATCTGGGTTCGCCCTTGCTCGATCTGACTCAGTAACGGACCAGTAACGCCGGCACATCTTTAATGGTCCGCGACGCCAATCTTCGTTTTGGAAAGGGGCAGGGCATGAAAAGGAAGCTGAGGACAATCTTCTGGTGGGAGGCGGCCGGGGCGGTAGCGAGTGCTGTTCTCTTCATCATCACGCTTTTCAACCGCGAGTGGATTGAGATCGTTTTTGGAGTGGAACCGGATGGGGGCAACGGAACCATGGAGTGGGCCGTCGTCATCGTCTTGGCGGCGCTTATGTTGCTGTCGCTGACGCTGGTTGGGCGTGAATGGCGGCGGTCCGTCGTTCGGGAGGCGACTTAGTCCTGCGTCCAACTACGCCCCCGTCGCCCTTCATCAGTTGTCTATTAGTAGTAGAAAGGAGCCGTCATGAGCGAGACAGCAGACTCCACCGCTCCACAAGGCTCAGAGCAGTCCAGGCGCGTTGAGCTTTCCGGCCCAACCTTTCAGCCTGACGAGAACGCCCCCCGGGAGGAACAACACCTGCCCGACCTGGACCAGCGGCAAGAAGCGATCCGCACTGAACGACGCGCGGCAGGCCCGGAGTCAACAAACCAGGACCAAGAGGGAGCATTCGAAAACGAGGCTCCGCGTAGCGATAACGAGCCTGAAACTGATCCCGCAGAAAGTTCCCAGGAGTAGCCATGTCTCCCGTGTCGATCTTGTCCAACATCTCACTGGCCGATGGGCCCACAAACAACAACACCTCAACGGTAGGCGAACCGACAGCGGCGGTGGCGGGAAACCACATGTTCGTGACCGGGAACTGGTACGCAAGCCAGAGTACCGACGGCGGCACGAACTGGAAGCACGTGGATCCCTTTACCGCGCTGCCCTCGGCCGCAGGGGGTTTCTGCTGTGATCAGCTTGTATTGTATGACGCCCGGCGCAGGCTCTGGATCTGGATCCTTCAATACATCCGCCGCAATGGCGCCAACGTTTTCCGGCTGGCCGCGGTCCACGACAGCGATTTCGGCAACCCGGGAGCGTGGTACTGGTGGGATATCGCGCCGACAACGGTGGACGGCTCCTGGACGCAGCTGTGGTTTGACTACCCCGATGCCGCAATGACCGCAGACAACCTGTTCGTCACGTTCAACGTCTTCAACAATGTCGGCGCTGGGCAATGGCAGCGGGCTGTCGTCATGCGCTTTCCATTGGCCACCATCGACAATCGTGGAACGTTGATCTTCAACTCCTGGTCGACCACCCAAAACGGCTCCATCCGGCTCACGCAGGGCGCCGGCCGGACAATGTACTTCGCCAGCCACAATTCAACGCAGCAGGTACGCCTGTTTTCGTGGGCAGACGGGCAGAACGCCGTCAATTGGTGGGACATCAACGTCGCAGCCTCCAGCGACGCGATTTCTTCCAATGCTCCCAACAACGTGAACTGGCTGGCCCGGACCGACCGGCGGATCACCGGCGCCTGCATAGGCAACGGCACCATCACCCTCATGTGGACCTCCGGCAGCGGACCGAACCGTCCCCACCCGTACTGCAGAGTCGTGCAAATCGCAGAAGCCTCCAAGCAGGTCACGGCCCAGCCCGACATCTGGAGTTCCACCCGGTCCTGGGCATATCCGGCGGCATGCACTAACAGTGCCGGAGTGCCCGGGTTCACGGCGTTCTACGGCGGGGAAGACCGCAACCCGGGACACATCGTCGGCGTCCGTGATGCCAACGGAACTTGGAGCACCGCTTACAGCAAGCTGGGAACCCACTCACCCGATGATCCTAAATGGGGAGACTATCTATCCTGCCGTCAGCACACGCCGTCTAACGAGACCTGGGTCGCCTCCGGCTACACCCTCGAAGGCGGCGCGACCCGCACCGACATTCTTCCCCGGATCGTCCGGTTTTCAAGAGTGTGACTGGCCGTGCCGGACAACAGGGAAGGTGACACAGTGAGTGGACATCGGAGTGAATGGTCGCCCCAGCAAGTGCAGGAAAACCTCGGCGACGCCAACGAAAACCTGCCTGAAGCACGGACCACGGACAGGTTTCCGGTAGCAGGCACAGCAAGTGGAATGGACTTGCACGCAGGCGAGGATCTGTACGAGGAGGATGTGCCAGCAGCCAGAGGTACAGGCAGCGAATCGGGAATGCCGCCGGACCCGCCGCGACGCCCGACAGATCAGGGAGGCCGGTGATGGGACTCTACTTCAAGAACGGCACCGGAGACACTCTCTTCGTGGCCTACGCATACCACGCTCCCGGTTGCGAGGGCGGCACCGACTGGTCAAAGAAGGGCTGGTACCGCATCACGCCCGGTGGAACCGTAAAGGTCTTCAGCGGGTGGGCGGGACCTGGGAAGTACTTCGTCTTCGCCGAGAACGAGTCCCGCACCAGAGCCTGGTCCGGCCCGTTTTTCACGCAGTTACCCTCAAGGGCCTTTGACTGGTGCTGGCAAACCGGAAGTACCGACAGCCGGACACTTGGTCTCGCAAAATTTGAGGTGGGGTGGGGAATCCTGGATCACACCGTGCGCTTGACCTGACCAGTACGTGTGAAGTCAGGCCCTGTGCCTGGAATCGAGGTGGGCCACCTTCTACTGCTCAATAGTCGATGGACCCGGCGGCAGCCTGGGTGGCATCCTGCAGGGCTCCTACGGCCGGCACGGGTCCCACGGCTGACAGGTCAACCAGCCCGGCAGCGCTGTATGGCCTGACGAACCGGACCGGGGTGCCATTGATACTGGGCAAGTGGCCACTCCACGCCAACCGGTAGAGGTCCTTCAGATCACTCAGGTCGGCATCCGTGAGGGCGCTCATCGACCCGTAATTCATGATGGAGAAGGGGTTGTGTGTCCCAAATATCTGTGAGGGCCACGCTGTCTCACTCAAGTTGGCGAAGAAGTGTCGCAGCCCGAAGACGTGTCCGAACTCGTGGATCAAGGTCTCGATCTGCTCCTCGCGGATTTGGTTGAACATTGTAGGGTAAATGGTCAGTTCATGGCGTCCCGCGTCCGGGAAAAATGCGCTTGCCAGGACGCAGCCCGCCGGCGTGCAATTCGCTGCGTTGCGCAGAACGATTTCGAAATCCCACAGGTCGTTGTCCTGCGTGAACCGGATGGGCGCCGCGGAACCCCAGCGCAACAGAGCCTCACTCATGAGTTCGCGAACGGCTTCTTTGCTCGCCGCCGGGTCGGGAGCCAGAGCGAAGGACCGTTCCTGAAAGCGCCACTTCAGAATCGAACCAGCGTGCCACAAAGGAACAAAACCCTCAGTGGCATCCACAACAATTTCCGCGGGGGAGCGTCCTCCGGGGATGGCATGGCCGCGGCCTTCGGTGTCGCAGACGAACCCATCCGCGATGATGTGGACCAAATCTTCCGGCGTGGAATTCATTACTTTCTCCCTAAATTAAAGGTGCTCCTCCAAACTATTCAGTACTGCCGAACGTACGGAGCCAGCCGTTACGGCAGCGTTATGAGCGGCACACTCGTTCATGTTTATGAGCGTGCCGCTGCGATAGCGGAAATGATGGCGTGGGCTACTTCGGGATGAACAATGTCCCCGTGCTGACGAATGATGTTGTCAGCCTGCAGGTTGTAGATAGTTCCTCCTTCCAGGCTGTACTCGTCCTGAACGGCCAGAAGCGTTGCGGCAGCGGCCTCGGGAGTATGCTGGGCGCCGTTTCGGCCCAACCCCCCAAAACGGGAATTCTTATCGCCGAGGCCGGCAGCGTCGTCTCCGACGATGCTCGATGCGATGGGATAGGCCAGTCCCACTGCAGTATCGTTCACGGTGTAGCTGACGAGTGCCGGACCGCGAACAAGTTTGTCCGCGACTACCCGGCGAAACGCTCCCGTTCTGCCGTCCTTTTCTTCATCAAAGTCCACGGCGAACGCGTTATGTGAAAAGGCAGCCTGCAGCAGAGCTATGGAATGAACCGTCAATGCTGTGCCGGCGTCAGAGCCCCTGACAGCGGTTGTCACGAGCCGGGCACCGAACGAATGGCCGACGAGGTGAATCTTTAAGCCGGTGTGGAAGTCGCGGATTTGGCGGAGCAGGGCGTTCAAACCGGCCCCTACTGTCCCGGCCCTTTCCTTCATCAGATAGTAAGTTGAATAGTTGAGCAGGTTTCTTGCTGCGGATCTGACTCCGGAAAAGAACTCTCCAAGTCCGCTCGCCCCGCCCAGCTCACCCAGGCCCTCCGTGTCTGCCCCGGTTTCTGGCCCCTGACCGGGCGCAATTTCCACAGGAATTGGTTTAGCAAGCCGGACCATGAGGTCGCTTCCATCAAGAACGAAGAATTTTTGGGAGGTATCTTCCTCCGTGACTTCGTTCTGGGGGTTGGGTAGAACAGACCGGATGAGGTCGGCGAATTTAGCCTGTGCTTTCGGGCTGTCTTCAAGGTCAGGAAGCAGGGCCTTCGCCGTGGCGAGTTTGGCCCGTGAGTCTGGGCTGGTGGTAGCGTCCTCCAATTTATCGATCTGTTCGATGAGTGCAGCATCGGAGACGGCGTCGTCCAGTCCCGCGGCAGGTCCAGCGGCGATCTCGGTGTCAGCAAATTTTTTTGACGGCCACAGCACGGCAAGGATGCTGAAGTCGGGCGGACTTCCTGCTACGCGGGCGGCGGTTAATTCCGCCCTGAGCTCGCCCAGCAAGCCGCGGTACAGACGCCGGGCATCTTCCGCGTCGTTGTTCCATCCATGGGCGAGAACTATGAGTTCCGCCTCCGGACTGGTGCTGAGATACGTCTTCAACGCGTCGGCCTGGGCGGGTACCACCACCTCCCCGCGCTCGCTGAATTCCACTTCGAAGTACGGAAACCCTGAAACTTCCGTCATTTCTGCTCCTCCTTATATGGATTGGATGGCACGCATCAGATCGACAATGCCGTGACCTTGGAAATGCCGGTCACGCCCAAGATCCGTTGCGGACGAAAGGAAGATTTCTTTGATGTCGTCTGATTTTCCGATGAACTCGCTGCGCACTGACAGGAAGGCTGCGATGACGCCTGACACGTGAGGGGCGGCCATGCTGGTGCCGCTGTCCTCAACGTAATCACACGGCTGCTTGAATTTGTCTTCGGCTTTTCTTCTGGCCTCACCGGCCGCGCAGGAGAGGATCTTTTCGCCAGGCGCCACGAGGTCCGGTTTCAACCGTCCGTCCCCTGTTGGACCCTTTGAGGAAAAGTAGGAAACCCCATATTTATGGGGGCTTTCCCGGTGGGTGGATCCGACAGTGATGGCCCGCTCGGCGTTTCCGGGATCGTTGATGGTCAGGTCCAGGCCGGCAGACACCATGCCCTTGAATTTGTCATTATTGAAGCCGTACCCGGTATTGCCAGCCGCGACGACGACGACAACGCCGGAGCGGGCAAGAAGGTCCACCTCAACACACAGCGGACTTTGTCCGCAGGCGAACCACTCGGGTTCAAATTCGTATCCGACGCTTAGATTGACACCGTGAATCTGGATATTGCGGCCGTACGCGTTGACTTGCTGTATCTGTTCAAGGGCGGCAATTATCTGGCTGACCTTGCCCTGGCCGTTGGCGTCAAGCACCTTGAGGCTGACGAGCTTGCATTTGGGCGCCATGCCGGTGATTGAGGAAAGGGACAGCGGGTCGTATGAGACCTCTCCCTCTTGGTCGCGGCGCTTCGCAGCCGCACGGATCCGCGCACGCGGAGGTTTGGTCTGTTCATGGACTGCAGTTGTTGTTTCGTGGACTGAAGCAGCTTCTTTTACTGTGACTGCTTCTTCGCTGCCTGCGGCAGCTTTCTCTTTGATGCGGTCCCCCTTGAACAAGCCTCCGGCGATGATTCCGGCGACATGCGTTCCGTGTCCGAACTCGTCCGAGAGAGCCGTGCCTGAGTTGGTGAAATTCCAATGTGCCAGAGGTTTCCGGAGCTCAAGATTCCGGTACTTGGTGAAATGGGGGTGGCTTCCGTCGATGCCTGAGTCGACGACGGCCCAGACGATGTTCTCGCCGAACGCGGAAAATGAGATGCGAGCGGCATCGGCCTTCACGGTACTGACGGACTTATAGGTCAGCTTGCTGACCGGAAAGTCCGGCCAGATCCTGAAGATCAACCGCTTACTGGGAGATCTCTCGGATTGCCGTTCATCCAGCTCAACGAGTCTGCTGATGACCTGTGGCTCCAGCTGTGCTACGACATATTGGCTATTCATGGGACTGACGGGATCAACTCCCTGCCTGGCTTTGTTTACCCCTATTTGCAGTGCCACTTCAATCAGTTCACTGAGGTCGTCGGCTGCCCCTTTGCGGCCTCTCTCGTATGCGAGATTGACGTCGATCATGACATCCAGAATCGGGGGATTGTAGTCCCGCTCTTCCTCCGGCTTCGGTCCCTCGGTTTTCCACTTGTCAAGCCATGGCTTCATCAGTCTCAGGAGCGGAACAGCTATGACGGTCTTGTCCAGGACCTCCGGAGTGAACCCGCGGGTGTCCCTTGGGTTGGAATCCGGTAACGCCTCGGCACCCGTTCCTTTGCCGAGAGGTTCTGCCCTACCGTCCATGATCTGACCGCGTGGCCATGGCTACCTCCTTGAGGGCAGTTCTGAAACGACCCAGTCGTTCAGTCTGTACAGGAAGAACTTCACCATCCCAGCCGTTACTGCTGCGTTACCGCCCTTGTCTTCCCCTTCACGCCGATCCTCGCGTAGGGCCGTCAGATGCGGCGGTACCGGGTGAATCCGCTTTGCCCCGGATCTGCTTGAGCACGGTGTCAGCCTGCCGGTCTATCAGGCCTGTAACCAGTTGCTGCGCCGCTCCGAATACAACCGCCCAGGCAATGATTTGGGCAGAAGTGTCCAGATTGCTCAGACCGGGAACAAACTCCCCCCGCATAAGAACCAACCCAAGAAAAGCTGTGAGTGCCCCGGTCGGCAGTTTGAGGACGGCAAGTGCTACTGGGAGTCCCAACCGGCTTGAGGTGCCTCTCATATGCCTGAGGAAGAAGGAACCGGACAGCGCGCCGGAGACCATGCCGACGAACTCCAGGAGCATAATGTCAGTGCTGACGGGCGCGTTTCCGCTAGGGCAAACCCTCCCATCGGGAGGATTAAAGCAAATGTTCAGATCGTCGGGTCGGAGGAGCCCCCATACGGCTACTGCCACTGCTATGAACGTCATCAGTACGGCCGTGGACAGCAGCGTGTTTCGGAAATTCCGGACACGCGTAAATTCCCTTCTCGCCTCCGAACTCGCCGCCCTTACGCTCTGGATCACGAGTTCCACGTCACTGTCGTCCAGGTTTTCATGGTTTTTCAGAAAGGCTATGTTCTGCATATATTGCCGACGAGGATCGTTGACCGGAAGGTGTTGCCGGACGTGTGCCCAGAGGTGGGGCAATTGGCCCTTCAAATACGGCAGGGGTGCCCGGCGGAGGAGCATGGCCTCGGCGGCATCCAGATTGCTCATCGCCCTTTCAATGACTGCCCCGTTTTTCATATCCCACCAGTGGGAATTGCGACGCGCCGCCTGAAAGGCCGCTTCCAGATGTCCTAAGATCGCGTGGTCGAAAGTTTGGCGGGTTGTCGCTGTTGGGACGTGGTTGTCATCCATTGACTGGCCAGAAAACCAGTCGAAGATCGCTTTCATTTCCGCGACGCGTGTCAGTGCTTGTTCCCGCCAAGCACGGTTAGTTTGTTGCCCGAGAGGGAAAGGGGGCTCGCCCCTACTATTGAAAGACTCATCCGCCATCTCCATACCTCCTTTGAATCAGGAGTAAACCCCTGACAGCCTGACTGTGGAGCTACTGCTGGAGTCCCACGAACCGGATCTGGCGGAGATCGGTCAGTTCGGTCAATAGTCCTTCGGTATCCTCGAGAGGGTCCAACGCGGTGAGGCCGCCGAACGAGAGCCCCGTGCGCTGTTCGATGGAGGCGAGGGACTGCTGGGCGGTTTTGTGCTTGCCGAATACGAACTCCTCCTCGCGAAGGAAATCCCGCTGGGACATGGTGTAGCCGGTGGCGCAGAGCTGCCCCGTAACGTCATGGATGAACGCGATCACCTTCCAGAACTCGACGGGAATCCGCACACCGAACCTCACGGGGTCATCGTCGGCCAGGATTGGACCCGTGAAGACGGAGATCCGCATGTCGTCTTTTCGGGCATTCTGGAGGGCATAGTTTTCCAGTTCAAGCCAGATGCCGCCGTTGAACGGCTGCATCTGGGGGACAACGTTTGTGACGTGCATCGAGTCGGCGTTCGCCTTGGACGCCGAAGCTCCGGGGCCCCAGACCGGATCCTCCCGCCGTGTCATGTGGCCGCGGGAGAATTTCGGTTCGACGCCGTAGCACTCCCTGTGGATCTGAGCTTCAAGCGGGATGCGGGGGTCGGTGCGCCAGCCCGTGCGGGGCAACGGAGTGGACTGCAGCCCGTCAATGTTCACGGCACTGAAGAGGCACAGCCTGCGCCCCTTGCTCATCATCACGGAGAAGTGTTCGTACCGCAGCACGCCGTCGGTCTTTCCATCGGCCATAAACGTGAGGACGTCATCGCGCAGGTGTGTCACTGCCGGCAGAGGCACGGCCTCGCCGAGGAACGATTCGTCGTATCCCTTCCGGTCGCGGTAGTCGGCGGCGACTCCCTCGGTGAAGACGTCGTCTTCCGCGTCCGCGGCGGGCGACGCCGACGCCGACGCCGACGCCGTCCGGCCGTGCTGGCCGTCCTCCTCCGGATACGGGTTACCGGCCTCGACCGTGACCCGCAGGGGAATGACGAATGTGAACCTGTTTTCGATGCGGGACGCTGCCGGGGCCGGCAACGGACGGTCCGGGACTTGCTGAACGGCTGGAGCGGGCCGGCGTCGTCCATTCAGAACCTGGTCCAGGCGTTCCGCAACTGCCGCAGCGGGTACCGCGAAGTTACTTTGCAGGAACCGGCCGGCGAAGTGCAGGCCCACGGCCTCGCCGGTGGCCAGGGAGAGGACCACGGATCCGGAGTTGCCACCCAATGTTGAGCAATCGTGGCGGGCCGCCGCTGCGTCCGACCCGATCAGCTGCCCGGGAGCGAGCCGCTTTTTGTCGTAGACGTTCCCGAAGATTTCGTCCATCAGTTGCTGGTCCGGGATTCTGCTGTCGCGTGCCGGATAGCCGATCACCGCCACCAGTTCCTCCGCACCTGACTGGGTCGACAGCCTGATCGGCGTTGCCAGCGGGCTCTCCCTGGTTGGGGTGACGCTCATGAACGCCAGGTCTGGTCCGTCCGGATCCTCGATGTGCAGGATGCGGTTCAGCCGGAACGTCCTGTCCCTGCTGCTGCCGATTTCTTCCAGGAAGTCGACTGAAGCGCTCATCTGGGTGCCGGTGAGACCCTGCTTGAACACGAACGATGTGCCGTTGCTGCGCCCGAACTCGGCCGCCACATGCCTGTTGGTGACCAGCACATCGGGCTGCACCAGCCAGCCCGTGCCCAACCATGCCAGGCTGTGCCCCTCAACCTCGATGCGGCCAACGGCGCGTGCCGCGGCCGCCAAGTGCGCGGACGCGTCCCGCAACCGTGCTCCCCACACGCTGCTCTCGGCGTCGGAGAAGATCAGCTGGGCTTCGTCGTCCACAACGGCCAGGACGGGGCGTCCCGTCCGCAGGACGATAGTTTCCTGGGCGAATTCGGACCTGCCCACCGTTTGGCCGCCGATGTCCATGGTTGGAGCGCGGCCAGGCGGGGCCCCTTCGAGGTCGGCTGCGGCCTCTTGAAGGCTGGACGGGACGGTCTCGCGGCGTTCGAGCATTTCCTGGGCCAGCTGGCCATCCCGGCTGCCGATCCGTGCGTTGGCCGCCTTGAGCCGGCCGATGAGGTCCTCCACTTGCTTTAACCCTTCACTCGTCGGGGACAGACCCGTCACTTTGGCGTCCAAGTGCGGTTGCCACCGCAAGGACGTTCATCCGGAGGATGCTGACCGCCACGGACAGGTCCAGCCCCGCTGTCGTATCCCTGGGCGTATGTTCATCGGTGTTCAGCTGGTCCTCGCCCTCGATGGTCAGCACGGCAGGGAGCCCGGCGTCGATGAAGGACACGTGGTCCGAGGCGAACGGGTGCAGTGACGTGAAGACCTTCAGGTCCGACGTTTCGTGGGCTGCCTGTGCCAGTGCGTCAATTACGTGCTGGGAAACGGCCGCCCCTTCGAGCAGGACTGACGGCGCTGCGGTGTTGAGGCGCCCGATCATGTCCATGTTCACCGCCATGATGATCCTCGTGCGCTCGGCCTGTGCCAGCCCGGCCACGTGGATGCGGCTGCCGTGCAGGCCCTGTTCCTCGCCGCCAAACGTGACCAGGCGCAGGTCATGCTGTGTGATGGTGGCGGCCAGCACCCGTGCGATCTCCAGGACGCCTGCGGCGCCGGAGGCGTTGTCATCCGCCCCCGGTGCCGGTGCGTTGACTCCGCCCGCCTCGTTGATGGAGTCCAGATGGGCCATGACGTACACCAGCCGCCGTTCATTCGCGGGCGCGGTGCCGGGTTTGTCGGCGATGACGTTGAGGGTGTGGCGGCCGCTGAAGGAGACCGGCTCTTCCCGGGTGGCATACCCCAGGGCGGCGAGCCGTTCCCCTGCCTGGCGGGCCGCGTCGCGGTAGGACTGCGAGAACGAATGCCGGGTGGGGTGAGCGGTCAGTTCCTCAAGGACTTCCCGGTATGTTTCGGCCGAAACGTCGTCAGCTGCTGTGGCTGTGGCCGTCGCGGCGGCCCGGCGTCGGGCCACTTCCTCCCGGGGGAGCGGGACAGGCCGGGGCCGCCCGCCCGGTGCACGCCGGCATCCTGAACCCGGGACCTGTCCATTCATGGTTTTTACCTAGCTCTCAGGTGCGTCGAAGCTTTCCGTAACCCCGGTCAGATCGGTGGAGTTCTGTCCCGGGGCAACCGCACCAAGGCCCATGCCGCGCTTGGCGAACCCCGCCCAGATGTCCGGCAGATCGTCCGGGTTGAGGGCGGCTGCCGCGGAAATGATCCCGTCGCGGGCCTGCAGGAACGTTGGCCGCGACGGCGTCAGCTTGAGCCCGCCAACCACGTCCAGCAGGACCAGACGCTCGGCTTCTTCGTGCCCGTGCTTGGCCACCAGATTTACGAAGACCTCCCAGAGGGCTGCGCACCAGATTTCCCCGGCGTTGTGCACGACGTTGTTGGGCCCGCCGGCATTGGGGCTTATGGGCGGTCCCACGGGAAGCATCTGCCCGGCACTGATGTGGCGGAACGTCAGCGGGTTCTTGGCGGTGTCGGCGCTGTAGGGATAGCGGCGGATCGAGTAATAGTAGTTGTCGTTGAACGTTGGGGTGAGGTCGGTCCAGCCGCCCACCGGAAAGGCGCCGCCGGTGAAGTCATCGGCAGGCTGCGACGTCATGGTGATGGCAAAGAAGTCGCCCCAGCCCTCGCCCATGGCGCGGCCCTGCTGGTTGGTCAGCCCCGTGGAGTTTCCCACCAGCCGGTTGGTGATGTAGTGGCCCATCTCGTGGAACGTGATCAGGGCCTCGTGGTTGCTCGTGCGGGTGGGGTTGTTGGGTTGCGGTCCCAGGAACTCGTACATCTGCATCCGGGGGCTGGCCCCGTCCGCCGGGGTGGACATGTTGGCGTTGTCGGTGCCGCTGAAGTCGTTGCCTTCGGCGAGGACCGGATCCCCGCCGGTGCCGCCGCGACCAAAGTTGTCCATCTGTGCGTTTCCGGCCCCCTCGTCGAAACCGGCCTCGTACCACCGGTCATGGAGCCAGTTGACGTGGAAGAACATGCCCACCAGGCTGTTCTGGAGGTTCGTGGCGTCGCTGGCGTTCTTGGCGTGGTCGTAGGTGTAATCGAACGTTTCGGGTGCGGTGACCTTTCCCAGCACATCGCCGGCTCCCAACCCGGTGGGCCCCTGCAGATCCGCGTAGGCTACGCAGTTGTTGCCCTGGGTGGTGGTTGCCCCCGGTGGCAGCCACGGGTCATGGCCAGGCAGGCTCTCTAACGTGACCAGGCGTTCCTTGACTGGGTCCGCCTGGAATCCGTTGGGAGTTCCGGTCGGGTGGGGGGAGCCGGGCGCGGGGCCGTCATGCGGCCTGAACAGGGTGTCTCCCGTGTTGTGCACCCGGTAGGTGAACGGGGCGCTCTCGCTGGAGAGGTTCTTGCGGTACAGCACGAAGGGGGTTTCCACCGCGTCGATTACGTAGCTGAATGCGGGGAATCCGGCGATCCACAGTTCCAGGTAGTGGCCTGCGGCAAATTGCTGATTGCCCAGCGGGAACATGACGTCCTTGACGCGGACCTGCCGTTCGAACCTGGGCCGCGGATCGTTGTCTCGGGGCCTGAACTCGTACAGCCGGTAGGGTCCGTCGCCGGGTTGTGTTTCCGCTGCCCCGAAGTCGGCGGCCTGGTACATCACCCGGGTAAGGTCGAACGCGGCCCTGGCGATACTGTCCTCCGGTGTCCGCGGCTGCGCCGCGAGGGACTCGCGGGACTGGCGGCCCGCGGCGCCCGCCCCGGGGAAAAACTGGCCGGCGAGGGAAATGACCTGATTGGCGTCGTCGAGCGCCACCGTCATGTCCGAATCGAAGACCTCCACGCCATCCACGCTCTGGTAAAGCTGCGCGGTCTTCAGGCCGGTGCGGCTGACTGAACGCACCTGCACAGCGTCCGCGTCGTCGTCGGCCAGGTTCCACACGGCGCGCCTGTCCTGGATGAACTGGCGCGCGGCATCGGCCGGGTCCTCCGAGCCGGGCTCGGACAGCCTTCCGGCGGGCCGGCGGCTGATGACACGGTTGGGCAGCCCCGTGGTTTCATCCTCCTCGATGATGAGGTCCGGCACGTCCGCGGATAACTGCTCCCGCCCGGTGGTGGGCATCTCCGCGGCGGGCTGCTCGGCGCTGCGTGCCGCCTGGACGCCGCGGTCGTAAAGGGCGTGGTAGTCCTCAGGGATCATGTGCCACCTCCATCCGGCAGCCGGAAACTTTCCGGCCACACACTCTTGTACTGCCTGTTGAGTGCCCCGCACCTGCGCGGGACGTGGTGATCGGGAAGATTCTCCCGCGTCCGCGTCACATTGGCGTCACCGTAGCACTGCCCGCCCACACCGGCGCGGTCACGGGTGACGCTCCGGTGACGAGCCGTTGCGACCATGCCTTGAACGGGTCAATCCGACCCGCCCACACTCGCGAAGGGGAGAACGATGGCAAACGAAACAAGCGATGAATACGCCGAGTTCGACGAGCAAGCAGTCACGGCCACCCTTGAGGCATCGAGGCAACCGTTTGAAGGGCGCAACCTTCAGGAGGCTGACTTCTCCGCCGTGGATGGCGGCGAACTCGAACTCCGTGCGTCATGCATCTCAGTCACGTCCGGAAACCACAGGGTCTGCCTTAAGCTTCCGCTGGGAATCGGGAATGTCTGCCTCCCGTTGCCGTTCGATCTTCCTAACGGCACCGCGGTCCGGGCGTGCCTGAGCACCCGCACCAAGTGGGGTATCCCAACGGGCGTATGCGTCAAGCTTTACGTCGCCGGCGAGCAAATTGCGAGCAAGTGCTTCCCGTAAGCACAACACCCTTGCGCGTCAGAAGTCACCAACGGCCCGGGCGGGACAGGAAGCTCCGCCCGGACCTCCAACGAATCACAAGGAGTAGAAGTGCATGACGCAGTGCGGTTCGAGCGCTCTTCCTATTGCGCCAACAGTTGTTGCGTTGAGGTGGCCGTGGTGAGCCGGGCGGGAATCGTCCTGGTGCGCAGTTCACAGGTCCCCGACGCGCAGATCACCTTCTCCGCGGAGGAATGGCGGGCCTTCCTCGCCGGAGTCAAAAATGGTGAATTCGAGGTTTAGCTGCCCTGGGCGTCCCAGGTCTTCGCGAAGATGTCCTCGTCCAGGAACGCGGCAGCCGTAACGCCGCTTGCTACTGCCGTGGCCACGAACGTCATGTTTGCGGCAGCCGTGGTCGCCTTGGCCATGTCGCCCACGGCGAGGACACGGGGCACCGACGTGCGCTGAAAGTGGTCCACCTGGACGCGGCCATCGTCCGTTAGGCGGCACCCAAGTGTGTGGGGGAGGGGCGAGCCTTGCCGGAAGCGGGTCGAGAGGAAGCCTGCGTTGTAGGTCCGCACAGTGGAATCTCCCATCAGCAGCGCCAAACCCCCTGCTGAGGCCCGGATCCCAACTATGTCGCGGTTCACTATCAGGATGCCGCCCCTGCTGAGCCGCTCCCGCGTCCCGGTGCAGAAGTCCGGCTTTCCATTGGTGCAAAGCTCTACGTCCCGGCTGATGCGGTCATGCACGTAAGCAGCCATGAAGGCTGCGTGTTCGCTGTTGCCAAGCACAACCAGGCGTTGATCCCGTACCTCGAAGCCGTGGCACAGGGGACAATGGAACAGGCAGGTGCCGTATGCGCTGCCGACTCCCGGGATTGGTGGAAGCACGTCCACCACCCCAGTGGCCAGAATCAGGAAATCCGCGTAGATGGTTCCCGCTGCCGCAGCGGACACCAGGACCCGCGAATCCTCCACCAGAACATTCGTGGCTTCCGTCAGCAGCAGTGAAACGGTATGGAGTCCCGCAAGCTCCCGGCGGGCCGCGAGGACCAACCCTTCCGGAGTCATTCCCTCGCGCCCCAACAGCATGTGCACACTGGAAGCGGCTGCGTTCCGCCCTTGGTGGCCATCCAGCAAAACGACACGCCTTCGCTGTCTGCCAAGCACCTGCGCGGCCGCCATGCCGGCCGGGCCACCGCCGATGATAGCCACTTCGAAGTGGGACTGGGACTCCATGCCCGAGGCTCTCAACGCAGGGGTTTCAGCGCACACGAGCTGGATTTGGGCTTGCCAGCATGAGCTCGTACATGCGCGACGAGAGTTGTGTGGGAATACCGGCCTCAACCAGGAGGGCCCTGTATCTATCCACCTGCCGCCGGGCCTCGCTGACATTACCTTCCGCAAGGTGAACCCGGATGAGGCAACGGTGGGCGCTCTCCCGCAACGGATCACCCGCAATCGCCTGCAGCGCCGCTTCGATCGCGTCGTCGAACCTTTCTGCACTTACGTACCAGGCGGACATTCGCTCCAGGGCGTGGAGCCGGACCTGGTGCTGGCGCTCGCGGTCGATCACCAGCCAGTCGTCGTACCAGCCGGGCAGTAATTCCCAGCTGAGCGAACCGCTCTGTACCGGCGGGGCTTGGCCCGGCAACCACCGATCCAGCCGATCGCGCAGCAGGGTCACATCCACCCGCATGGACGAGGCCAGGTAGAGCCTGTCACCGACCGCCGCCACTAGGGAACGGTCGTCCGGCCGCGGAAGCCTCCATAGCGTCGAGCGGAGGCATCCCCGTGCCTGCGCCTCGTCAAGGTCAGGCCACAACTGGGCGGAGACCGCTGTTCGCGTCACCGTGTTGCGCAGCGCCAAAAATGCCAGCAGATGCTCAGCGCGGGGGGCTAGTTCCACTGTTGACTCGCCGTGTCTCAGCCGAAAGTCCCCTAAGAGTCGAAGGTCAAGAGCCGGTCCGCCGTGAGGCTCGCAGTTTCTCCCCAATTCCATGGCATAGTCCTCTCCCGCCTGCTCACCCCACAGAGTCTGGGCTGTAGGGGGAGTCCATCTCCCATGGCGTTATTGCTGCGTTACCGTTGACCAAGGCAACCAGCGGCCATACGGGATAACGCGCCTGTAACGCCTCGGTCTTAGCCTGGTTTTCATCTGCCGACCAAGCACGGAGAATCAGTCCTAAGGAAACTGCAGTGGACTCAAAAGTTTCCCGACTCGTTGCCCTCGGGCTGCAGGGCAACTACGTCGCCGACCTGGAGCTGACGCCCGGTTCCATGACTCTGGGCCGTAGCCATACCAACGACCTAGTGCTTTCGGAACCAACCGTGAGCAGGGTGCACGCGTCGCTTTCTGTGGACGACTGTGGCCGTGTTTGCGTCCGGGATCTGGGGTCCAGTGCCGGAACGACCGTTAACGGACGACCCGCATCCGGGCCGGTTCTTCTGCGCTCTGGCGACGTAATCGCCTTTGGCGGTGCCCGGTTCCGGTATCAAGGTGCATCCGAAAGGGATGAGGCAACGGCTGCCTTGCCGGTCCAGCAGGGGGACCGCCGGCGGCCACACGAAGAGCACATCAGGGGCCAGTACGACATAGAGAGCCAGCGCGCGGGAAATATCAGCAACGTGGCAGGTAACCAGTACACCGCCTATGTCAGCCATGTTAGGCAAGAACGTGAAAGCTTCCTCCAGACAATAGCGGCCACACGGACGAAAGCACGCTGGACGATCTGGATTGGTTTTGGCCTGACCATTGCGGGTGTCGTGGTGGTTGGAGTGAACTTTGTCCAGTTCGTGGAGGACGTGTCCACCTACACCGGTAATGGTTTTCCTTCCTCGTTTCGCGGCTACATCGTCGGTATTTTCATCGTGGGCGGAGGGCAACTGCTGATGATCATAGGCGTGGTCCTTCACATCGTTGCAACGTCCAGACGGAAGAGGTTGGACCGCGAATTCCCGTCGCCTCGTGCAACAGGCTATTGAGCGAGTGAAGGAGTAAATGAATTGGGATTCAACATCAACCATCAGACAGGCGGAGTAGTCAACAACGTTGAAGGGAACCAGTACATTCACGGGGATCAGCGAAGCGGGATGGTCAACACAGGCTCGATACGCGACGTGATCCGGGAATTGGAACGGGGTGTTGCCTCACTTGAGCTGTCCAGCTCACAGCTGGCGGCGATCTCCGGACACATCAAAGAGCTGAACCAGGAAGTCAGCCACACCCATCCAGAACCGGAAAGGGTTGCAGGGGCCCTCAAGAAGATAACGGAAATTGCAGGCGCCGCAGGGGCCCTTGCAGGTCTGGCCGGCCCAATTCAAAGTCTGATCACGTGGCTGGGCCCGCTTGGGCAGCCCATCGCCAGACTGCTTATGGGTGGGTGACCAAGAACTTGCCGGAGCGCTGATCCTCCCAATAACGGCGCCGTAACGCCACGTTTTGCACTCTGGCTGCCATAAGCAGCAGGCATGGCCGAACGGGAGAAAACGCTGTGGGCACGACCATTAACGAAGACCAAAGAGATCTTCCCCGCTCAAAACCGGAACTGATTGTCGTGTTGCAACCGAAGCAAGCACGCCGCCTTGCAGCGGTTGCTCCGGAATCGCGAGATGTATCAGGGGCAGCGTTCACTTCCGCAGCGGGTCCATTGTCCGATGTGCTCGGCGCCCACGGCGCCGCCCTGGTCCCGCTTTTCCCTCAGGCCTTCGCTGAGAGCGGCCGCGCTCCGTCCGCCCCAGCTGAGGAAAGGCAGGAAGGCAACGACGGCGTCAGCCCTGCAACACCCGGGGCGGAGCGTGAGGGGGACCTCCCTACGTACTTCCGGGTGGAAGCCCCCACCGGGGATCTGGAATCCATCGCGGAGGAACTCCGCGCCAGCGACGGCGTGGCAGGAGCTTATGTTCGGCCTCCCATCCTGCTGCCGACCATCCAGACCCCTCCGCTCCGCTGAACGCGATGGTTCCCAGGCCGGAGGAACCGGCAGCCGCCACCCCGGATTTCACATCCCGCCAGGGCTACCTGGATCCGGCCCCCGCCGGAGTGGACGCACGATTTGCGTGGACCATTGCAGGCGGCCGTGGAGCCCGGATACGGATTGTGGATTGCGAGCATGGCTGGCTGTTCGACCACGAGGATCTGCTGGCCAACAACGGGGGAATTGTCAGCGGGTCCAACAACGCCTCAAATGATCATGGCACTGCCGTGTTTGGCATCCTCGGAGGAGACCGGGACACCAAGGGAGTCACGGGTATTGCGGCGGACGCTTGGCTTGCGGCCTCGTCGTGGACCAACCAGGCTGCAGCAACAGCAATTACAGAAGCTGCAGACGAGTTGCGGCCCGGTGACTTCCTGCTCCTCGAGGGCCAACTGGGCGGGCCCAAACACACCAACCCGAATTCGGACATTGGCCTCATCGCCCTTGAATGGTGGCCGGACCTCTTCGCTGCCATTCGTGCAGCAGCAACCGGGGCATCATCGTCGTTGAGGCAGCGGGCAACGGATTCCAAAACCTTGACGACGCTGCTGGTGACCAGTCCGTGGGGGATCGGCATCCTGAAGCAGCAGGGCAACACGTTCAGCAATCCGGTGATCGCGGCCAATGGCACGCGGTTTGGCGGGTGGCTGCTCAACACCGCAGACAACCGTCAGGGAGCCCTTGCTGACTTTGATGGGGATACGCGCGCGGAGATCCTGGTGACCAGCCCCTGGGGGATCGGTCTTCTGGAACAGGCGGGACGCACGCTGGGTAACCCGGTCATCAAGCCCAACGGCACCCGCTTCGGGCAGTGGCTGCTGAATACCGCGGACAACGAATTCGGCATCTAGGCCCGTTCAACTCACTTCATAAAGTGGTTGCGCGCAGTTACATCTTCCGTAAAACCCCGGGCCTCGTTACTTAATGTCTGAGACACGCCTCTCCCTAACAAGTAGGGGGATTTGCCGCATTGACTTTCTTTTTCAACGTGAGGATCCTCGAACTTACATATTCGATGTATTAACGCTGCTGGAATCGGGTAGCCATGGGCGACGATGACTGTGGAATATTCAAACTAGACCTCATGCACGCCTGGCAACTCCGCCAGGAAGGAAGAACAATCTGTGTTGCGGCCCGTCAGCAGCGGCTGATCGCCGCTCTTGCGGTGCGGGGAACCCGGCTCAGAACTTACTTGGCGGGCATGTTGTGGCCGGAGTATCCGGACGCAAATGCGCTGGAAAGCCTGCGGGTGACGGTCCACCTGATTACCCGGCAATTGCCAGGCTTACTCGTCAAGAGCGGAGCATTACTGTCTTTGGACAGGCGGGTGGACGTGGATCTGCACAGGGTGCGTGCCGCCCTGGCGGAAGCGGCGAAGGCCAATAACTGCGATGCGGCGTCCCTGCTGCCGGAGATTCGGGACGTGGACCTCTTGCCTGGCTGGTACGAAGACTGGGTAATGTTCGAGCAGAGCCGGCTGCAGCACGACCAGGTCCGGGCATTCACTTTGGTATCACGGCAGCTTGCAGCCCGTGGCGAAAACGAGGCTGCCGCAGATGCGGCAATCGCCGCACTGGAAATCGAACCTCTTTACGAAAGTGCCGTCCGAGAACTCGTCATGTCGGAACTTGCGCAGGGAAACGTTGCTTCGGCTTTGTTGGCCTACGACAAGTATGCAGGTCAACTGCAGTCGGAAATAGGCGTTCGCCCCTCGGAAGGCCTAAGCCGTCTTATGCAGGAGAAACTGAACCGTCAGGGACGCAACGCACAGGAGAACAGTTACCCTCTCCCATCGACAGCAGTTTGAGTGAGCAGCCACTGACGCACAATGCTTAGCACTCTGTCGGGATCAGCAGCGGAAACCGCAGTTTGTTCAGTGCTAGCCCCGAAGCCATAGGTGATCCTGGCACGAAAACCGGGTGGTATCTCGCCGCCTTCAATCCACGTACGTATAACCAGCGTGCCGCCGTTTGCCGGGCTTCCTTCCTGTCGGCCAATAGGTATTGCTCCCACGTCATCCATTTGCATACTTACTCACTTTCTCCACCACTAAAGTTCCTTCACAAAGAAAAACCGTCCCGTCGGCTCAGACCCCGCACTGGACGAGGTACCGAACAGCTTTCATCCTGCCGCACAGAAATCAGTAGTTGGCTCTGCCTTCGGAAACTTTCACGCAAACTTGAGTCTTTACGCAACCTTGAGTCTTGAACTCCAGTGGAAGAGCTGTCCAAGTCGCCTCTGCAGGAGGTGATGGGGCGTTGATGGAAAGGGGGCAGGACGTGATGGGGCGTTGGTGGAAAGGGGGCAGGACGTGATGGTGCGTCGGCGGAAAGGCGGCAGGACGTGATGGGGCGTTGGGGGAAAGGCGGCAGGACGCGATGGCGCGTCGAAAGAGGGGGCGCCACGCTTGACGCCCTCGCACCCTCCCGCATATCCTGAACGAACGGTCGGTAAATAATTCGGCACGTCCCAGACGGTCTTTGCATAGGAGCAACCATGGCAGCGCAGAACCTGCAGTCAGTGCCCGCTGAGCTAACCCCGGAAGAAGAAGCCGCAGGCCAGGCCCACTTCGACCGCATCATCGCCGAGGACTCGCGCATCGAGCCCCGCGACTGGATGCCCGCGGCCTACCGCAAGACCCTCCTGCGCCAGGTTTCCCAGCACGCGCACTCCGAGATCATCGGCATGCAGCCGGAAGCCAACTGGATCTCCCGCGCCCCCAGCCTGAAGCGCAAGGCCATCCTCATGGCCAAGGTCCAGGACGAGGCCGGCCACGGCCTCTACCTCTACTCCGCCGCCGAAACCCTCGGACAGTCCAGGGACAAGATGATGGACGACCTCATCGCAGGCAAGGCCCGCTACTCCAGCATCTTCAACTACCCGGCCCTGACGTGGGCGGACATGGGCGCCATCGGCTGGCTGGTGGACGGCGCAGCCATCTGCAACCAGGTCCCGCTGTGCCGCGCCTCCTACGGCCCCTACGGCCGCGCCATGGTGCGCATCTGCAAGGAAGAGTCCTTCCACCAGCGCCAGGGCTTCGAGATCCTCCTTGAACTCTCCAACGGCACCCCCGAGCAGAAGCAGATGGCCCAGGACGCCGTGAACCGCTGGTACGCCCCAGCCCTGATGATGTTCGGCCCGCCGGACGACGATTCACCCAACTCCAAGCAGTCCATGGCCTGGAACATCAAGCGGTTCAGCAATGACGAGCTCCGCAGCCGCTTCGTGGGCATGATGGTGGAGCAGGTCAGGGTCCTGGGCCTCACCCTCCCGGATGACCAGGTCCGCTTCAACGAGGACACCAGAAAGTGGGAGCACGGCCCCCTGGACTGGCACGAGTTCCAGGAAGTCCTGGCCGGCCGCGGTCCCTGCAACGCCCAGCGCCTTGAGCGGCGGAGGGAAGCGCACGACGACGGCGCCTGGGTCCGCGAGGCAGCGGCGGCTTACGCAGCAAAACAGGCAGCAAAAGAGTCAATGACGACGAAGGAATACGCAGCATGAGCCCGCACGGCAACCCGGACGCCCCCGCAAGCGCCGCCACCGAAATCAACCGCGAAGCCCCCAAGGCATCCCCAGCTCCAACCGAGCACCACGACCGGAGCGCCTGGGGCCTCTGGGAGGTCTTCGTCCGGTCCAGCCGCGGCCTGAGCCACGTCCACGCCGGATCCCTGCATGCCCCGGACGCTGCCATGGCCCTCCGCAACGCACGCGACCTCTACACCCGCCGCAACGAGGGCGTGTCCATCTGGGTTGTCCCGGCGGACGCCATCGCCGCCAGCGATCCCGACTCCAAGGGCTCCTTCTTCGAGTCCCCGCAGGGCAAGGACTACCGGCACGCCACGTACTACACCAAGAGCGAAGGGGTAAAGCACCTGTGAGCACCCCCGAAACCACCACCGGCCACGGCGACATCTCCACCGGTGTGGCCGGCGGCGACTCCAACGCCTCGGCCACCCGAATCACCCCCGGCAACGCCCTGCGCCCGGAGGACATCGCCCTGGAGGTCCGCACGGGCCTGGTGAAGCCGTCGGAGGACATCGCCGAGTATGCCCTCCGCCTCGGCGACGACGCCCTGATCCTCGCCCAGCGCCTGGGCCACTGGATCTCCCGTGCCCCCGAGCTGGAGGAGGACATCGCGCTGGGCAACATCGCCCTGGACCAGCTGGGCCACGCCCGCAGCTTCCTCACCTACGCCGGTGCCGCCCTGACCAACGACGACGGGTCGGCGAAGTCAGAGGATGACCTGGCCTACTTCCGCCGCGAGCACGAGTTCCGCTCCGTCCAGCTGTTCGAGCAGCCCAACGGTGACTTCGCGGCCACCATCGCCCGCCAGTTCGTGGTGAGCATCTACCAGTACCTGCTCTACCGCCGCCTCACCGAGTCCACGGATGAGACCCTGGCCGCCATCGCCGCCAAGGCCGTGAAGGAAGTGGACTACCACCGGGACCACAGCGCCCAGTGGGTCCTGCGCCTTGCCGGCGGCACCGACGAATCGCGGAAACGGATGATCCACGGCCTGCGGACCATGTGGCCGTACGTCGGCGAACTGTTCCGGGACGATGACCTGACGCAGCGCCTCGCTGAGGCGGGTGCCGCCGTCGCTCCTTCCTCGCTGAAGGAGGACTTTGACCGCCTGGCCGGTGAAATCCTCACGGAGGCGGAGCTGGAGATCCCGGACGTGCCCGCAGCCCCGGGCGGCGGCCGGTACGGCAAGCACTCGGAACACCTGGGCTACATCCTCGCCGAAATGCAGGTGCTGGCCCGCGAGCATCCCGGAGCCAGCTGGTGACCGCCGTGTACATCTCGGACTTCGAGTCCCGCACCCGCACCCCGCAGCAGGACGCGTGGGACATTGCGGCCACCGTCTGCGACCCCGAGATCCCGGTGCTCACCATCGCGGACCTGGGCATCCTGCGCAACGTGGAAGTGCAGGACGGAAAAGTCACCGTCACCATCACGCCCACGTACTCGGGCTGCCCGGCCATGGACGCCATCCGTGACGACCTCTACACGGCCTTCAAGAAGGAAGGCTACGACGACGTGCACGTGGACCTGGTCCTGGCCCCGGCCTGGACCACGGACTGGATGACCGAGGCCGGAAAGCAGAAGCTGCAGCAGTACGGCATCGCCCCGCCCAGCGGAAACTCCAGGGCCGGCGGCCACTCCGGCCCCATCCGGCTGAGCCTGGCCGTGAAGTGCCCGCAGTGCAGCAGCCTCAATACCAAGGAACTCACCCGCTTCGGTTCCACGTCCTGCAAGGCGCTGTATGTGTGCCAGGACTGCAGGGAACCGTTCGACTACTTCAAAGTCCTGTAAGGAACCGCCATGCCTGTTGTCCGCCAGACCGCCGCCGAAGAGGCTGAGGTGACCGGCCGCCGTCGTCCGTCCTTCCATACCCTGGCCGTGAAGGAGGTGCGCCGGCTCACTGATGATGCCATCGAGGTCAGCTTCCATGTCCCGGCGGAGCTCGCCGGCAAGTTCGACTACCTGCCCGGCCAGTACGTGGCCCTGCGCACCACGCTGCCGGATGAAACCGGCGAACCCAAAGAGATTCGCCGCAGCTACTCCATCTGCGCCGAGCCGCGCAGCTTCGCGGACGGCACCAGCGAGATCCGCGTGGCCATCAAGAAGGACCTGGGCGGGCTGTTCTCCACGTGGGCCAACGCCGAGCTGAAGGCCGGGGACACCCTGGACGTGATGAGCCCTATGGGCGCGTTCGTGTCCAAGCACGGCCGTGACGGCGTGGCTGTAGACCAGAACGTCATGAACTCAATGAACCACCCGGAGGACCTGGCGGGGGAGGCCGGGAACTTCGTGGCCATCGCCGCCGGCTCCGGCATCACCCCGGTGATCGCCATCGCCCGGACGCTGCTGGCCGCCAACCCGGAGACCCGGTTCGACCTGATCTACGCCAACAAGGCCGCCATGGACGTGATGTTCCTGGAGGAGCTGGCGGACCTGAAGGACAAGTACCCGCAGCGGCTGGCCATCCACCACGTGCTCTCGCGCGAGCAGCGGATCGCGCCGCTGCTGAGTGGCCGGATCGATTCGGAGAAGCTGCAGCAGCTGCTGGGCACCGCCCTGCACGCGGACGATGTGGACGAATGGTTCCTGTGCGGGCCGTTCGAGCTGGTGCAGCTGTGCCGGGACACCCTGGCCGAGCGCGGGGTGAAGCCGGAGAACGTCCGGTTCGAGCTCTTCACGTCGGGCAAGCCGGACCGCCCGGAGGGCAACGCCGGCCGTCCCGTGGTGGTGGACGAGTCCAAGGAGACGTACAAGATCACGTTCAAGCTGGACGGCCTGCAGGGCGAGGTGGCCAGCCCCACCCACGCCCGCGAGTCCATCCTCAACGCCGCGCTGCGGGTCCGCCCGGACGTGCCGTTCGCGTGCGCCGGGGGAGTGTGCGGCACCTGCCGCGCCAAGGTGATCACCGGCAGCGTGACCATGGACGAGAACTACGCGCTGGAGCAGGATGAGCTGGACAAGGGCTACGTCCTGACCTGCCAGAGCCACCCCACCAGCAAGGAAGTCACGGTCGACTTCGACGTCTAAGCCGTTCCCCCGCTTACCCCTTTCCGAACAAAGGAGTTCCATGATTTCCCTTTCCATCAGCAACGGTGTTGCAGAAGTCGTCCTGGACGCGCCGCAGAAGCTGAACTCGCTGGATGAGCGGGCGCTGCGGGATTTAACCCAGGCGTACGACGACGCTGCTGCCGCCGCCTCACGCGGTGAGGTGCGGGCGCTGCTGCTAAGGGGAGAGGGCAGGGCCTTCTGCGCGGGCCGGGACATCGCGGGGGTCACCCCGGAGAGTGACGACGCCGCGGCGTACCTGGGCGGGCTCGTGGAGCCGCTGCTGAAGAAGATGGCGTCCTTCCCCGCGCCGACGTTCGCTGCCGCGCAGGGGGCCTGCCTGGGCGTGGGGCTGGGGCTGCTGCTGGCCACGGACGTGGTGTACGTGGCGGAGAACGCGAAGTTCGGCTCGCCGTTCGCCAAGCTGGGGGCCACGCTGGATTCGGGCGGGCATTGGTACTTCACGGAGCGGCTGGGCATGCACCGGACGCTGGACCTGATCTACACGGCGGACCTGATCTCGGGCGCCGAGGCGGTGGCACAGGGGATGTTCAGCCGCGCCATGCCCGCTGACGAGTTGCTGGATACGACGCGGGCCATTGTGGAGCGGGTGGCTGCCGGTGCCACCGAGGCGTTCGTTGCGTCGAAGGAGCTGGTGGCGCACATCCGCGACCAGCGCCTGGGCTTGTGGGAGGCCATGCAGGAGGAGAACGAGGAGCAGGCGCGGCTCTGCAAAACCGACGATTACGCGGAGGGCTTCAGGGCTTTCCAGGAGAAGCGTGAGCCGAAATTCACCGGCGGCCACTAGAGGATTCGAAATATTGATCAAGAGCTCTTGAAGAATTCTTGATTGAACCTTGCAAGGCGATTGCAGAAATCTTTATTTGTGTTCGCGAGAGTAGGCGAAGCCGGGCAAACCGGCCGATGCGCGCTGCCGGTCTCAAATAGGCAGCCCCATCTGGGAACCTACTCTGGGGGCAATAATTGTCTGAGGTTTTGAACGCGGATGTCGATGGTAAGGAAGAGAACGGCTTCAGCCGTCGGAGGGTAGTCGCAGGAGTTGCCTGGTCGCTGCCGGTGATCGCAACCGCCATCGCCGCTCCAGCGGCTGCGGCCTCGGGAGCGCTTACCCTGGCGGCCAGCCCGATCGTCACTATCAACATTTCTAAGCAGCAAGGGGCAAGTGGCACGCGTACCGGTCAAGGACCTGCGACGCTCACCATCCAGAACACCTTCGCAACGGCCCAGACAGTAACTGTAGGAATCGTTCCCACCGTCGACAAGGGAGCGATTGCTACAGGCATAGCCGTTAAGTCGTTGAATGGAAACGTAGTAAATGCGGCAACTTTCAACTCGGCCTATGCCTCGACCGCAACTATTACCATCTCCGCCAACCAATCGGCGGCTCAAGCCATTTCCTTCTATTACCTCGACGGTACGGGCCAAGCCAAGGTGACGAGCGGTCAGACTTACACCTTTACGATGACCCTCACTGCCGGTTCGTCCACTTTTGTTATACCCGGCATCAAAATGGTCATTCCGTGATCTGGCACCACGCCCGCTTGGTCGCAGAGGTCTGCACGGAACCAAGGGCTCGGGTCGCTCTCCTGCACCTCGACGCAGCCCAACCTGTAGTCCTGGAAGGGCCGGCTGCCGTAATTTGGGACCTGATTGACGGTCACAGAACCGAACAGGACATCTTCAGCGAGCTTGAGGCCACCTTCAAGGACCAGTCAGGACAGATGCAGGTGCAGGTGGAAGGGTTCCTGGCGAGCCTCGAAGCGCAGCGCCTGATCGAGGCCGCCCGCGGCGTTTCCCACTAACGGCATGACGTCCGCGGGGATCACAGCGAGCCAACGTTTGGCCTGGCAGCAACGCCTGTTCGAAGAGTTGGCACAAGGCGGTGACCTGCTGTGCCTAAACGTTGTGGGACAGCGGTTTGTGGTCCGCTGGGGCCGTGCGGTCACGTGGCAGCAGCGGGCATCAATGAGTTCGGCCTGGGCACGGTGTACAAGCAACAGCCTTGAGCCGCTGCTGCCGCCTGAGCCGATGGAACCCGCTGATGGCAGTCCCTTCACGGCCTCAGTCACCTGCGCGTCCATGAAGTATGGCGACGGCACCTTCCATATCGGAGCACCGACCTTTGAGGAGCTTGCTGAGAACCTCACGTCCCGGCTGACTGTGTCCGCGATCCTGGCCAACGCCGGTGAACTGACCATGCTCCACGCCTGCGGGGTTGCGGACCCCGTCACGGGGGCTGTTGTGGCGCTTGTGGCAGAGTCGGGAACAGGGAAGACCACTGCAGCTTCTGTACTCGCCAGGACCTATGGCTACGTCACGGACGAGACGGTGGCCATCGCCTGGGACGGCTCTGTGGTTCCTTACCCCAAGCCGCTGTCGGTAAAGCAGGGAGCTGGCTCACCTAAACGCCAGGCGGGGCCGGATGAGTTTGGACTCCAGCCGGCCCCGGCCATGCCCTTCATCCAGTCCATCGTGCTCTTGAACCGCGTCCAGGGGGCGCGTCCAGTGGCTCCGGTGCTGGAAAGGGTACCGCTGGCCGACGCCATTCTCGCGCTGATCCCTGAATCGTCCTCGCAGGCAGAATTCGTGGATCCGCTGCAGTCGCTGTGCCGCCTCATCGAGAGTGTTGGGGGAGTGTGGCAGGTGACCTACTCGGAGGCAGCGGACCTCCCAGCCGCTCTGGAGCCCCTGTTCCAGCTGCAGGCAATGTCAGGCACAGAGTGGGAAGCGGCCGCACCGGACGATGCACAGCGGACGCCCCTTCCGGCGGCCAGCATCCAGCGTAGGGCCGCAAGAGATGCGGTGAAGATCGGCGGCGACCTGCTGGTCATGTTGGACAAGGACATAGTGCGGCTGAGTGGGATCGGCCCGGCCGTGTGGGAAGCCTGCGCCGGCCCGGTGGGGCTGGACCAAGTAACGGAACACATCGCGAAGCTGCACGGCGAAGCCGAAGGTTACCAAGCCGCCGTCGCCTCAGCCGTAGAGCAGCTCACCGCCAAGTCGGTATTGGAACGCGGCGAAAACTGAACCCGCCTGCAAGGCAAGTACAAAGACCTGAATTTAAGGAACCACTATGAGCGCAGCAACCACGCCCCCGGAGGCCTCCCCGGGCCTGGACCTGGCGGACTACCTGAACATTCTGCGGGTGTACTGGAAGGCCATTGTCGCCTTCACCCTGCTGGTCACGCTGGCAGCTGCAGGATGGACTGTTCTGCAGCCAAAGATCTACTCCTCCGATTCCAGCGGCATAGTGGTCACGCCGGGCTCGGACAACGTGAGCCTGGCACTGGCCGGGGACAGCCTGGCCAAGGCCAAGGTCAAGAATTATGAGTCCGTCGCAAAATCGCGGCTCGTCGCGGACCGGGTCATTCAATCCCTGGGCCTGAAAACAACTGCCGATGCGCTCCTCGGCAGCATCAGCGTCAAGGTGCCGCTGGACACTGCCGAGATCAGGGTCACCGCACAGTCAACGGATCCCGCAACTGCGCAGCGGGTGGCCGATGCCTGGGTCAACGGCCTCGCCGCCCAAGTGGAGGCCATTGAGACGGCGCCCCCAGCTGACTCGGCCGGACAGGGCAGCGCCGCGGCAACGCCTAACGAGGGATCGCAGGCGAATGCAGCGACGGCCGTCCGGGTACTCCCGCTGGGCAAAGCTGTCCTTCCTGCCAGCCCCACGTCACCCAACACCAAGCTCAATCTGGCCCTGGGTGCCCTCGTCGGGCTGGCCCTGGGCGTGGCCTATGCACTGATCCGAAGGCACCTGGACCGGCGGATCCGGAAGGCTGCAGACATCGAACGGCTGTTCGGCGTTCCCGTGATCGGTACCCTCCCTGTGGACCACCGGTTGGATGGGAAGAGCACCATCGTGGACGCGGGTACCGCCGCAGAGCTTCATGACGCTGGCGGGGCCATGGCCGAAGCCCTCCGCGAGCTTCGCACCAACATTAGTTTCCTTGACGTCGACCAGCCACCGCGGATAATCGTGGTCACCAGCTCGCTCCAGGCTGAGGGTAAGTCCACGGTGACGGCCAATTTGGCGGTCACCATGGCGGCAGCGGGTGAAAACGTGGTGGTGGTCGACGGCGACCTCCGCCGGCCCACGCTGGTGGACGTCTTCAATCTCGTGCCGGGAGTAGGGGTCACCGATGTGCTCACGGGCACCGCCGACCTCGCTGATGTCCTCCAGCCCTGGGGTGCGTTGCCCAACCTCTCAGTCCTGGGATCGGGCCGCATCCCACCGAATCCCAGCGAGCTGCTGGGTTCCCGTGCCATGAAGAACATGCTCACCACCTTGGCCAAGGATGCTGTGGTCCTGATCGACGCACCGCCGCTTCTTCCCGTGACGGATGCCGCGGTCCTCTCGCGCGCCGCCGATGGCGCCATTCTCGTGATTCGCTCTGGCAGGACCACCCAGGAGCAGCTGGACCAGTCCCTGGGGAACCTTGAGAAAGTCAAGGGGCGGGTCCTCGGAGCCGTGCTCAACTACGTTCCCATCAAGGGAACCGACGCCTACTCGTACTACGGAACCTACACCTCGGCGGCCGCGCCGTCGTCTGCAGAACCTGAGCCCGTCGACGATTGGCAGGACGCGGACACGCACGCGCTGGAAGCCGTCCCTGGCGCGCGCAGGGCCAGGATCTAGGCGTCCCATGACTTCCACTGGCCGCGAAACCCAACTCAGGATCCCGGAGGGCGTGCTCCTCGGCCACGCCCTCGCGGCACGTCTGGCGGACGGCCTCGGCGTCAGGGTCTTCTTCATCAAGGGACCAGCAAGCGTCATGCAGGGGCTGCGTCAGGCCAAGATTTCGGCAGACGTGGACGTCTTCGTGGATCCCTCCAAGTTGAATGCATTGCTGGCGGGCCTCCATGCACGCGGCTGGCGTGAACGTCCCGTTGATCGGGACACCAGGACGTTCCCAAAGCACTCGGTCACCGTCCATCACCCCGAGTGGCCTTGCTGCATTGACGTCCACTTCCGCTTTCCAGGAATGGAAGAACCAGCCGGCAGCTGCTTCGAGGTTCTGTGGGCGCACACCGTGCACATGGAACTCGCAGGACAGGAGCTAAGAGTTCCCTCGAAGGCCCTTGGGACCTTGTTCCTGGCGCTGCACGCCTTGCGATCGCCCGAGCTGCCATCCTGTCGCCAGGAGCTTCAGTATCTGGCCGGCCTCACACGGCTGGAATCTCAGGCGGAGGAGGTCCTGGAGCTCGCAACGGCCACGGGTTCCCTGGCCGCCGTCCGGCCCTTACTTGAGGATCTACTGCCTGAAACCATCGGCCCTGCATGGCCGCAACCCTCGCAGGAGTGGCACAACCGCATCGCCGCACGGGAACCTGGAGGCGCCCGGCTCATAGCCATCATTCAGGCTCCCTGGAGGGATAGGCCAAAGATGCTGTGGCGGGCGCTCTTTCCGACCGCCGAAGTCTTCCTGAGCGGGAACATCTATGCGGACATGTCTTTCTTAGGGCGACTGAATCAGCATCACGCCAGATGGGCGAGGTTTCTTCGCACAGTCCCGAGCCTTGTTCGGGATCTTCGTCACCTCCAGTCAGGCGGTCACGGTGCGGCTGTCAATGGGTCAAATGGGTAAGTTCTGCTGCCGATCCGGCCCTCCGAGATCCGCCTCCGATTGCCGGTCACCGCATCAAATTTGTTAAGGTTCAGCTATGACTAAGGGGAAAGCTATTACCAAAGCCGTCATTCCTGCTGCCGGATTGGGGACACGCTTCCTGCCCGCCACCAAGGCAATGCCGAAGGAAATGCTGCCGGTGGTTGACCGCCCGGCCATCCAGTACGTGGTGGAGGAAGCGGTTGATGCTGGCCTCACTGACCTGCTGATGATCACGGGCCGCAACAAGCGTGCCCTGGAAGACCACTTCGATCGCGAGCCCGGCCTGGAAGCCGCGCTCGAAGCCAAGGGGGACAAGGACAAGCTGGGCATGGTGGAGTACGCCTCCAACCTGGGCCCCATCCACTACGTCCGCCAGGGCGAGGCCAAGGGCCTGGGCCACGCTGTGCTCTGCGCCCAGCAGCACGTGGGTGACGAGCCGTTCGCGGTGCTTCTGGGTGATGACCTCATCGACGAGGCTGAAGACCTGCTGAGCACCATGATGGAGGTGCAGCAGAAGACCGGCGGTTCCGTGATCGCGTTGATCGAGGTTGATCCGTCGCAGATCAGTGCCTATGGCTGCGCAGACATCACCCCTGTGGAAGGTGAGGACTATGTCCGCGTCAACAGCCTGGTGGAGAAGCCGGCCGTCGGCGAGGCACCGTCCAACCTGGCCGTGATCGGCCGCTACGTGTTGCACCACTCCGTGTTCGGCGTCCTGGAGAACACCGAGCCGGGCCGCGGCAACGAGATCCAGCTGACGGACGCCCTGCAGACCCTTGCCGCGGGCGAGGGCGACGGCTCCGGCGTCTACGGCGTGGTCTTCAAGGGCCGCCGTTACGACACGGGTGACAAGCTCAGCTACCTCAAGGCCGTCATCACGCTCGCCTCAGAGCGCGTGGAGTTCGGTGAGGACCTGAAGACCTGGATGAAGAATTTCGTCGGCTAGTCCTGACGCTCTACTGCTTCTTGGAGGCCCGTTGCCGGAAGGCAACGGGCCTCCTCCGCGTCCGGACCGCCAGGGCCGCCACGAGGGCGCCTATGACCGATCCTGACGCGTTTGTCACGATGTCTGACGGGCTTGCAAAGCGGTCGTGAAGAAACAGGAGCTGACCCAGCTCGATGCAACCCGAAACCAGCAATCCGAATGCTCCGATTTGCCACCACTGTTTTTGCGGAAAGGCCAGGCTGCCAGTAAAACCAACAGGCACAAATAGGACGACGTTGGCTGCGGCTTCGATAAATTTGTAGTTGAACCAGCCGGGGAAGCCATGTCCGTGAAGAAATTGCAGCGTCGCTGAGAGTTGTCCGGAAACGGGCTTGTCTACCGGCGACGGCCAAAAGGCAATGAGCGCCAAGGGAATGAGCATGGCTACGAGTATTGTCCGCCAGAGCCGAGGATTCTGCAGGACCCTCAAACGGACCTCAGGAGGCCCGTAGGAGGGCGAAGGCAGCGGTCCCCAAGGCGGAGGCGGCAAGGAAGAGGAGTAGCAGGTACTGCAGCACCTGCGGCCGGGGGAGTGGGATGGAAAAGTTGTACTCTCGTGGTGCCCTGCGCCAATGTCTCCCCATACATCAAATAGATACCACACAAAGCAAAAGGTGGGTGCTTCTCCGATTTGGGAGAAGCACCCACCTTCGTTGGTGCTGGAAAGCGTTGCGGTTAAGCAGCAGCCTCAGCCTTGGCGCGGCGGCGAACCACCACTACCGAGGTTGCGCCGGCTGCGAGGGCCCCTGCGCCAACCAAGGTCCAAAGGACCAGTCCGGAGTCCGCGCCGGTCTTGGCAAGTCCGCCTGTATTAGCCAGCGGAGCGCCGGCGGTGTTGCCACCGGTGTTAGCCAGCGAAGCAGCAACGGTAACGGTGACAGGGCCGACGGTCACGCCGGACTCGGTGCCAGTGGCTGTGATGGAGTAGGTGCCCGCCTCGTTGATGGCGATCGGAAGTGCCACAGCGCCCTGGGCGTCGGCAGTAGCGGTCAGTTCCTGTGCCTCGGTAACAACGGCGATGCGGGCGGCAACCGCGCGGTTACCAACGCCAGCGCCATTGGAGGCAGGAGCCTGGCCGGGCGTAACACGGATGATCAGTGGTTCTCCGGCGCGGAAGCCCTGCCCGCGGAAGACGAAGGTTTCACCAGGGCCAACAACACCGTCAGATACGGCGGCCTGCGGCGGAAGCGCCGGGTAGGTGGCGGCCATGGCAGGAGCCGAGCCGATAAGTGCGATTGAACCTGCAAGTGCGAGCGCAGCGAAAGTCTTTTTCATGAGTGTCCCCCCGGAGACGTTTAATTTTTGATACCCGAATTGGGGAAAATGTCCCCTCCGCACGAGACCGTGTGCAGAACTACGGATAGATATCCCAGATAGAAGATACCATTCTTGATCGCTCGGAACCAAGCTCAATCCACTCGGTTTACATAGTGTTAACGAGGCCGTCACCCTCCTTACTGGCAGGTCGCGTTTTCCGTTGGAAGGATAACGTCCTTAACAGACTGGACAGTAGGCGTGACAACTACGTTAGGTTCGGTGTGCTGGACGATTTTCCCGAAGGTGAACTCCACAGTTTTGCTTTCACTTGGTGCGAGTTGCTGAGCAACGACACCCACCGGCCTGTTCGCATGGATGTACGGGGCAAACGGAATTTTTTGGCCCTCATCTGTAGCTGACTCAACGTTGGCCTGAACTGGGCCGTAGGCAACGATGTTGGTTTGCACTATGCCTTGCGGTACACCGAAAGCGCCTCCGCCCGTCACGTACTCCGGCAATGAGGTGGCGGCGTCAGCTGGGGCTGTATTAGTGCTAGTAATCCGAACCCTCGTCTGTTCGTAGCCGTCAGCAGGGCATTCCTGGACGAGCTGCACCGTCCGTTTGATGTAGTAGTCCATCTTCGCGCCTGTTCCGTCGTTGAAATAGACGCCGAATTGGGCAGGAGAGACACTCGGTCCAGAGACGGACCCGCTGAGTGGGTAGTTTGCGATCACGGACTGTTCGGAAGCGTTCGCGGACCAGACCAGGACACGTCCTTCGTTGGTCCCGCGGGTAAGGCCCGTAATGAGCCCTTTTGCTTCTCCCTTGCCGCTGGAAAGGGCGTTGAAGACTTCCTTTGCGACTTCCGCGAAGTATGCGTCTTGCAGTTTCGGTTGCTGGATTTTAGCGTAAACATCCGAAAGTAGGGTGGGAACTACATTGCTGCCCGATAGTGCTGTCGGCAAACCTGCGGCTTTTACTGCTGCCAGTCCGGGGCCGCTAATTTCAACCGGTCCTGTGGACTGCAGGATGTAGCTAAGGACGACTGGATCAATCGAAACTACGCCGTCGACAGGCTGGCCGGTCTTTTTCTCCCACATGACTTGAGCGGTTGCGGCAGCGGTAGGAAAGTCAGGAGTCAGGTTCACATCCTGCATGTATTTTCCCAACCGCGTCGAATAGATCTGCTGCTGTTGAGGATCAACGGGCAGCGTTGGTGTCATTATCCCGACGTCTCCCGCACTGCTCTGCGCACCCAAGGCGAGCTTTCCCTGATCTAATGTCAAGACAGCGAGCGCCCCCGGGATGCCGCCCGACGCTCTGGCTTCGGCGTTGTTTTGAATCATGAGCAGATAATTCCTGGGGCCGGCCGCTCCCAACATATTGGGAGCAATGCTGGCTGTGTCGGCTGCCGAGTCAAGTGCATCTGTCGCTTGGCTGAGTTCCTCAGCTGCCTGACGCAGAGGGCCGGCTACCTGCGGCAAGAGGTGTGACGAATCAATTTCCCGGAGCCGCTCAGCGGAAGCGCGAACGCTGTAAGCAGCCGAAGCAACTCTTGGGGCTGCAGCTTCAAGGGGACCCAAATTGCTGCCCAAATTGGAGGGCACAAGCGCATTCCAGTCAAGAGAACCGTAAATGCTGACCAGAGGACTCAAACCAAGACCAACGACGTCGTCAGCTGACCGTGCTACTTCGGAAATGGCACTCAGGTTTGACCCTGCCCAGGGTAGGCCGGACGCAAGAGTCCACAGAGGGTCCTCCGACTCCTTCCGGGCGGCTGAAGTATGTTCGCGCAATTTAGTGACAGTGCTTTTGGCGGAGGTAGCCTCTGAGCCCAGGATTTCTCGCTTTAGCTGCGGAACCAGATCAGCAGATGCCTCCAACTCACTTTTGATTACAGACGCCTTGAGTCCTAACCAAGCTGTGACCCCGCAGAGAAGTAAAGCGATAGCAAGGATCGGGAGTCCGATTCTCAGCAGCTTTTGTGATCGCTTCCTACGGATAGGTCCGGTCGTGTGGGTAGGTCGAGCGGAGGGTTGCTTCTCCTGGTGTGAAGTGGATGTGCTCATGGTTAGGGACGGCCTAGCCCTCGGTAGGTCCAACCAGCCGCCCGCCACTTGCTTGCATCCAAGACGTTTCGGCCGTCCAAGATCTTGGGCGTCGAGACTACGCTTGCCGCCTCGTACGGATCCAAGTCTCGATACTCCTGCCACTCGGTCAACAGCAGCAGGGCATCGGCTCGCTGAAGGGCAATGCCGGTGGACGCCTCGTAGTGCAACTCAGGGAAGCGGCGAGCCGCATTCTGCAGGGCCTCAGGATCGGTAACGGTCACCACCGCTCCTTGGAGCTGCAACTGTGCCGCGATGCTCAAAGCTGGGGAATCCCTTACATCATCACTTTCCGGTTTGAAGGCAGCCCCTAGTACAGTGATCCGCTGCCCTAGAAGTGAGCCACCGCAAAGTTCGCGGGTGAGTTCCACTACTCGGGTTCTGCGGCGCATATTGATGGCGTCAACCTCGCGAAGAAACGTTAAGGCCTGGTCAGCGCCCAACTCACCGGCGCGTGCCATAAAAGCCCGGATGTCCTTTGGAAGACAACCGCCACCAAAGCCAATTCCCGCGTTGAGAAACTTCCGGCCAATTCTGTCGTCCAGACCGATGGCATCTGCCAGCAGCGTAACGTCAGCACCCGCTGCATCGCAGAGTTCGGCCATGGCGTTGATAAAGGAAATCTTTGTAGCTAAGAATGAGTTGGCAGCCGTTTTGACCAGTTCAGCAGTCGGCAGATCCGTGACTAGGCGGGGTGTGCCGGATTCGAGAGGGGCGGCGTAGACGCGGTCGAGGATCTGAACGGCATCATGCTCCTCGGAACCGCCGGTTACGCCATAGACCAGCCTGTCAGGTTGAAGAGTGTCCGAGACAGCGTGTCCTTCCCGAAGAAACTCTGGATTCCACATCAGGTGGCCCTCAGGTTGGGCTTCTTCAATAATGATGGCGAGCCGCGCAGCAGTTCCGACCGGCACTGTTGATTTACCGACTACTACGTCGCCAGGAGAGAGGTAGGGGATGAGGCCTGTTGTAGCTGCATCGACGTATGTCAGATCAGCAGCATTCTCACCCTTCTTCTGTGGAGTTCCGACACAGATGAAGTGCACTGTGCTTCCCTTGGCCGCTGCCATATCTGTGGTGAATGAAAGCCTTCCAGTGGCTTGGACTTCTCCAAGTAAGTCTTCGAGACCAGGTTCAAAGAAAGGTGCGCGAGCGGCAGACAAATCGGCAATTTTTCGTTCGTCGACATCGATACCCACCACCTCGTGTCCGAGCTTTGCCATACAGGCAGCGTGGACGGCTCCGAGATAGCCACAGCCAATTACGGTTATTCGCATTTATTTGTCCTTCCGAAGGCGGTGAACTGACGGCCAGAGAATTAATAGGCTCCGGCGCTCTGGAAAACAGCACGGAAGGTCTTTACGAGGATAAGTAGGTCCCCGGCCATTGACCAGTTTTCGACGTAGTAGAGATCAAGTCGTACGGAGTCCTGCCAGGAGAGATTAGAGCGGCCGCTCACCTGCCATAGTCCGGTGAGGCCGGGTTTGACAAGGAGTCTTCGCCTAACGTCTTGCTCGTAGGCTTCTACTTCAGAAGGAAGAGGAGGGCGGGGACCAACAAGACTCATCGATCCCATGAAGACGTTGAAGAGCTGGGGAAGTTCGTCGAGACTGAACTTGCGGATTACTCGGCCAACGGAAGTAACCCTGGGATCATCTTTCAACTTAAATAGCAGCCCATTTCCGTCGCTGAGAGGCTTGAGAGATTCAAGTCGCGCCTCAGCGTCGGCAACCATGGAACGGAATTTGAACATCCGGAATCCAGCACCTTCGATTCCAACTCGATCTTGTTTGAAAAGTATGGGACCGCCATCACTCAATTTGATCAGGAGTGCCACGATGGCCATTACCGGCAGACTCACCACGATGAGAAGAGCCGAGACCGCCACGTCAAAGAGGCGTTTTGCCACTCTCTGCCCGCCCTCAAGAGTCGGCGTGGTGACATGAATCAGCGGAAGACCCGCAACTTGTTGGGTATGAATTCGTGGTCCCGCTATATCAGTAAGTGCGGGAGCCATTATGAGTCCAATGTTCCGAGACGCCAATTCCCAACCAAGGTGCCTAAGAGTTTGCGGATGTAATTGCACGCCAGCGGAAACAGCGACCGCATCGGCTTTGCAAGCCTGTATCGCCTCCACTATGGACTTGGCATCGGGAGAATTTCCGACAACAGGCAGTCCGGACTCTGGTTCGATGGACGGAAAGTCGAAGGTGTTGGGCGTGTAAACAGCAACGGGAAGATAACCTGCGTGCTTGGCAGTTCGGAGTGAACGGGCAAGGTGCGCTACGGCACTCGGGCCTCCGAGCAACAGCAATCGAGACATGCTGTGCCCCATCTGCCGATTCACGTTTAGATGTTGTCTGATCAGCCAGCGCGCAAGTAAGAGTCCGAACAGGCCCGCCGGCAGCGCCACCCCCACGTAGCCCCGGGCAGTGTCAAGCCTTAGCACGTACGACACTATGGCGACTAAGCCAAACAGCCACAACGATGCGGCCGCCACCCGCTTGTATTCATCAGGCCCCGCCCCAAGGATGCGGCTTTGGCGGCTGTTCCAAGCTCCCAGCATGACCCACCAGGACAGGACTAGAGCAAAGGAAAGCCATATGTAAATTGCTTCCTGGCCTTCGACAACGAAGTCTGAGGCCCAACCGAAGCGGATGACGTAGGCACCAGCAACTGCCCAAATGATTACGAAGGCGTCGATAATCCGTAGCTGGCGACTGCATTTAGCCCGCCAGTCGCGCACGTCTTTCACGAAAAGTTCCCCCGAGGTTTGAGCGTTCGATGACTGACCAGACGGCAGTACTAGCTGCGAATGCTCTCGGCATGCGTGCGGTACCATTCCACGGTGGAACGAATACCGTCCTCGAGGCTAATAGAGGACTTCCACCCGGCCTCCGCGAGTTTCGAGACGTCGAGGAGCTTTCGTGGGGTCCCGTCAGGCTTGGTCACGTCCCACTCAATATCCCCGGTGTAGCCGACTGCCGCTGCGACGATACTAGCCAGTTCCTTGATGGTGACGTCTGAGCCTGTTCCCACGTTCACTTGGGACGGGCCGTCATAATTTTCGAGGAGATGAAGACAAGCGTCTGCCATGTCGTCCACGTGCAGAAACTCTCGCATGGGGGAACCTGTACCCCAGTTCGTAACAGACTTCTGGCCTGACTTGGCGGCATGATCGTAGCGCCTGATAAGCGCGGGCAACACATGAGATCCTTGCGGCGAAAAATTGTCTCCTGGCCCGTAAAGGTTGGTCGGCATCGCAGAGATCCACGGCAAGCCATACTGGCGGCGAACAGCTTGAACCTGCATGATGCCGGCGATCTTGGCTATGGCGTACGCGTCGTTCGTCGGCTCCAAGTGACCAGTAAGAAGCGAATCTTCCCTGATGGGCTGATCAGCGAACTTTGGGTAGATGCATGAGGAACCAAGAAAGAGGAGACGCTCAACTCCGAATTGACGTGCTGCATCAAGGACGTTTACCTGAATGCGGAGATTATCGCTCAAGAAATCTACCGGATAGGTGTTATTGGCTAGAATGCCGCCCACTTTTGCTGCTGCAAGGATCACATATCGCGGTTTCGATTGCTCGAAGAACTCGAACACGGCTTCCCGGTCCTTGAGATCTAGCTCTGAGGAAGTGCGGCCGATCAGATTCGTAAATCCTTCACCATCCAACTTTCGCCAGATAGCCGAACCGACAAGTCCCCGGTGGCCGGCGACATAAAACGGCGCAAATCTGTCGAGCCTGGCGGGCTCGAACTTGAGGTCCTTGGACACTAGTTCTTCCAGCTTTCAAGGTTTACGGTGTCGATCCAGTGGTTACCGGCGTGCTTCAGAGCTTCGATGTCAGCATCCACCATAATCCGTGCCAGTTCCGGCGTGTGGATGGACGCTTTCCAACCAAGCTTTTCCTGGGCTTTCGACGCGTCGCCGACAAGGGCATCAACCTCGGTCGGGCGGAGGTAGCGCTCATCAAACCGGACGTGGTCCTCCCAATTTAGCCCCGCATGTTCAAACGAGATCTGAAGGAAGTCTCGCACCGTGTAGTTCCCGCCGGTTGCGAGGACAAAGTCATCGGGCTCGTCAGCTTGAAGCATGCGCCACATGCCTTCTACGTACTCGGCCGCATAGCCCCAGTCACGTATAGCATCCAAGTTACCCATGTAGAGCAGGTCCTGCTTACCTGCCTTGATAGCCGCTACTGCCCGCGTGATTTTCCTTGTCACGAAGGTTTCTCCGCGCCGAGGCGACTCGTGGTTGAACAGAATGCCGTTGACGGCGAACATTCCATAGGCTTCACGATAGTTCTTCGTAATCCAGTAACTGTAGACTTTCGCGGCGCCGTAGGGGGATCGCGGGTAAAACGGGGTCTCTTCGTTCTGAGGAGGCGGTGTTGCCCCGAACATCTCGGAAGACGACGCCTGGTAGAACTTAGTCTCAATTCCAGACATGCGCACGGCTTCTAGCAATCGAATCGTTCCAACGCCGGTAGTGTCACCGGTGTGTTCCGGTTCATCGAAGGAGACGCGAACATGCGACTGGGCGGCCAAGTTGTAGACCTCGTCGGGGTTGATATCCGCAAGCAAAGTGACTAGGCGTGCACCATCGCTAAGGTCTCCATAATGGAGAAAAAGCTTGGCTTCCGGATCATGCGGGTCAACATAGAGGTGATCAACGCGCCGCCGTATTGAATGTGGAAGCCCGGCGAATCAGGCCATGCACTTCGTAGCCCTTAGAAAGCAGCAACTCCGCAAGATACGAGCCGTCTTGGCCCGTTATGCCGGTGATCAGTGCACGCTTGGTCATGATATATCCCCCAGAGGCTATGAGCAGTTCTTAGACATGACTCCGGCAACGAACGCCGGAATCCTCCGCAATCATAGTGCCCCAAGCCCAACTCCAGGAATTTCGGGCAAGGGTTGAGAAGACATACAGAGACATTGCTCACCATGATCGCCAGCCATCGGACCCCCGGCCATCATTGCCGATTCTTCCTGTAGCATGGCCACGATCAGTCCATTGTTTGGGTTGTAGCAGGCGCCTGATAGGACCGCTGCCTTAACCGTGGGAGTCGCGACGTCGACGACAACTTACAAATGAGCTTTGGGGGGCCAACAGTTGAGCCTGAATTCGAGTAGTCGACTTGATGGTACTAGCGATGACGCTAGCGTTCGAGCCGCTCACTGGGTCGGTCCCGTGAAATTCATCGCGAGTACCCGGCACGAGGCTGCAGAATCGTTGATTCGGATGGTCAAGAACAACGAACCCTCACATGTCCACTTGGCGAACGCGTACTCCATCGCTTTGGCAGACAAATCTCCCGATTATCGCAATGTTTTGGCGGAGCCGGCTAGGAATTTCCCCGACGGAAAACCTGTTAGCTGGATATCACTCCTAAGTGGGCACTCACCTGCTCTAACGCAAATAAGGGGACCCCAACTTTTTCTTGATACTTTCGATTTGGGACGACGCTCTGGTACCAAACATTTCCTCTTGGGTTCAACGCCGGAAGTGCTGAGAGCATTAGAGGACAATCTAAGACTCAGATTTCCTGGAGTGCTAATCGTAGGTGCTGAAAGCCCACCATTTCGCCCGCTTACGGACCCTGAACTTATGCAACAGGACAAGCGCATTTCTGAAAGTCATGCCGATGTCGTTTGGGTCGGATTAGGTACGCCCAAACAAGATTATGAAGCGCGTCGCCTAGCGGAGTCGTTGCCGATCGTGGCCGTTGCAGTGGGAGCTGCATTTGACTTCGCGGCAGGTACAGCGCGGGAAGCCCCGACCTGGATGACGGCGTGTGGACTGGAGTGGGCATTTCGGCTTGCCTGTGAACCGCGTCGGCTTTGGCGTCGATATTTGTTCGGCAACGTTAGATTCTTGACGGCCACCCTTCGCTGGTCGCTCCAAAGAAGGCACCTTAACAGGTGCTTGGGAGACCGAATTGCTTAAAAACGGGCTAATCGCACAACTTATCCTGCGGTGGCTGAAACAACCAACGGTTCAACGGCAATGCTGAAAAAAGTGTCGTTCGTTACGATTTAGATAGAGATTAGCTCGATCCAAGCCTGGACGGACTGGCTTCATCCAATGAATGTAAGTCGCTCGCAGCTTCGGTTGAAATTGCCCGCACCAGTCTCTCACCTGAACGTGGTTCGTGGAGCTTTTGGATGCGGTGCATGAAGTCGGGTATCTGATCATACTGAGAGAAAAGCAGGGAATTACCCTATGAAGAAAGTTGTTATAGCACAGGAATATGTCGCTCAGTACAGAGCCCCTTTCTTCAGCCAGCTTCGCGAGAAGGCGGAGGAACAAGGCATCCGACTGGAGGTAGCCTACGGTGAGGTTGGAATTCGGCAGGCGAGTCGTCGGGACGCGGTGCATCTGGATTTTGGTACTCCCGTCATGCAAAGAGAATGGAATGTCGCTGGTCGCCGCATCGTGGTTCGCTCACTTGCAGAGGTAACTTGCGGTGCTGACTTGGTCATCCTTGAACAGGCGCGGAGAAACGTGGACGCGTACGGTTTCCTGTTTACGAAACGTCGGGATGGACCAGTGGTGGCTCTATGGGGGCACGGTAGGGACTACACGCGTCATAACAGCCTGGTCGAGCGATGGCTCGTACGTAAACTCACCTTAAAAGCGGACTGGTTCTTTTCCTACACAGCCGGTGGCGAAAGAGCGGTGAAAGAGTATGGATATCCGAGCGAGCGCATCACTGTAGTCCAAAACTCTATCGATACGGCGTCTCTACGCGAGAGCGTGCGTAATGCTGACCCGGAATCCACAGCGCGTTTTATCTCTGATAAGGACCTGCGTGGAAAAACGGCTATATTTGTGGGTGCACTTGACCCATCTAAAAGGCTACCTTTTCTTGTGGAAGCTTCGGAAATGGCATACAGCAAAGACTCGGAATTTCGTCTAGTTATTGCTGGCGAGGGTCCGATGCGTTCCCAAGTGGAAGAGTGGGAGAGGAAGTATTCGTGGTTGTCGTACCTGGGTCCCCTTTCCGGTTCCGCTAAGGGTGTCGCCTTGGCCTCGTCGCAGGTTTTAGCCATGCCTGGGCGCGTCGGTTTGGTGGCCGTGGACAGTTTTGCGGCGGCCACGCCGATAATCACAACTGAATGGGCATGGCACGCGCCGGAGTATGAGTATCTCGTTGACGGTAGCAACGCTATCGTGTCGGCAAATGACAGCCATGCTTATGCTGAGGCAGTTATCAGTGTTTTGAATAACGCAGAATCTCTGGCTGAGCTAACAGATTGTTCTAGGAAGGCCGCTGACATATTTACCGTTGAGGCAATGGTTGATAACTTTTTGTCGGGAATCAAGGGTGCGCTAATGCTGAGGAAACGATGAATCTGTCGGTGATAATGGCATGCCATAACCGAAGAGAGTTAACTCTTCGTTCCATAAAAAGGGCAAACGCAGCAGCAACACGCGCCGGGCTGCCCATAACCTTCACTCTCTTTGACGACGGTTCTAGTGACGGTACATCTGACGCCGTGTCCCAGATGCCCGTTCCTGTACAGATTCTGACGGGGGATGGTTCCGCGTACTGGGCAAGTGGCATGGCTCAGGCGGAGGCGGCAGCGCTCAAAGCAACGCCCTCTGATGGGGATGGTTTTCTCGTGTGGCTCAATGACGACGTGGAGCTTGATGAGGACGCCTTCAGCCGAATGAGCGAGTACATGGAACGGCACCCTGACGGAGTCCTAGTCGGTGCAATGCGGGACCCAACTGGGGGAGAGCTGACCTACTCCGGTCTGCAAAAAGGCGGTATCCATCCACTAAGCTTTCAGTCTGTTCCACCAGGAAGCCGACCGAAAGATGTCGAGACTTTCAACGGAAATTTTGTGCTCATCCCCATTGCCGTAGCTAAAGCAATAGGCGGTATTGACGGGACCTTCTCCCATGCCCTGGCGGACATTGATTATGGCCTGCGGTGCGGCAGGGCCGGCGTACAGATCCTTCTTTGTCCCGGCACATTCGGGTCCTGTCCACGTAATCCAGTTGCGCCTCTGGGACCTCTTTTTCAGGATTGGAAGCGATTTGTCGGCGTGAAGGGGGGCGGCAACTACTCATCTCTTAAGCAAGTCCTCGGCAAGAGTCATCCAAGAAGCGCCAAACTTATTATCGGGTTTAGCTATTGTCTCTGGTGGATGCGACGCATTGCTGTATACATTCGCTCCGGGTATGGTCGGAGATGACCTACATCTGGCTACTCTTTCAGGCCCTTGCAGGGCTGGTTGCTTTTGGTCTCTTCGTACTTGCACTCAAAAAGTGGCCCATCGTAGGCATCGGTTCCGCTGCCTTCTATACCGTAATCGCATGGGAAGTACCATACCCGCCCCCGCTCGTGAGTTTAGGCGGGTTCAGTGTGTACTATCTGGATGTCCTAAGTATCGCATTTCTAATTGTCGCATTTAGCCAATTCGCACGTCTCGTTATTAGACTTCGTGCCGCAGTTTGGTATTGGCTGGGTTTTGGTTCGCTACTTCTAGTCTCTTTAGCTCTGGGTTTAGCTGCGAATTCGACTGGAACCGCCCTTAACGAGTTCAGGCCGTTCTTGTATCCCTATGCAATGATGACTTGGGCTATGGCGCTTTATTGGGATTACCTTTTAGTAAAGCATTTGTTGCTCAGGTTCTCTGTATTCTTCGGGTGGCTTTTGACAATCGTAGCCACCTATCACATCGCCTTGCACGGTCTTGGCAGTACATCTGGCTTTGTTGATTCCGGTACTGGCCTCGAACAGACGACCCGGCCGCTCGTTTCCGGTCAGGCATTAGCTATTCTTTTGTGTGCGATAGTTTGCCTTTGGTTTTGGCGTGAATATGGAGGTCGAGGACTGCTCTTCAGCTCGGTTGTCTTCTTCGGCGTTGTTCTGGTGAGCCAGCAGCGCACGGTTTGGGCAGTGGCCTTTTCTGCCCTCTTCGTTGTCTTCTTGTCGGCCCAAGCCAGACTAAAGTTCCGAATTCTATTTTCTGGGCTGGTGGCGGTCGCGCTTCTTTTTGTAGTCACTGGTACCCAACTGATGCCAGATGTCCTAGGGCACCTCTTTACGGCTGCGGAAGACTCGGGCACGTACGACGGCCGTATGCGTAGTTGGCTAAACTTGCTGAGCCAGTCCGTGCAGTCGGGACCCCTGACTGTGGCCTTTGGAGAACCCATGGGTAGCGGCTTCGGTAGATATGAAAGTGCTGGCCGTTGGGTACTTTTTGCACCCCATAACTGGTATCTCACTCTTTATTTACGCGTTGGGATTCTCGGCTTGGCAGTTTTTCTATGTTTCTTATTTGTAGTTTTTTCCCGCCTTCTTCGGCAAAGGTCGAACATGGCAGCCATCGCGATCGCGACCGCACTCATCGTTTATGGCTGGAGTTATTCTTGGATTTGGTACATATCTATGTTCCTGGGGTGGACGTTCGTGCAAGCTAGCACCAAAGTAGGGCTCCGTGAGGAGCAGGTTTTGGGCTCCCGGGCACGTCGTTCCATGTCTAAGCCTAGAAATAGCCGAGTGATTAGCGATAGGACATTTCAACCGTGACTACCAAGGTTTTACATCTGCTCGGATCGTTGCGACCGAGTGGTATGGAACGAATGCTCGTGACTGCCGCTGATCATTTTCGCGCCGCAGATGTTACCAACATTATTGTTGGTCAAGGCAAAGAGCATTCCTTTGAACATGAGCTACGCAAGGTGGGACACGACGTTCACGTAGTAGAACCAATCGGTCTATCGCTAACAAATGCAAAGACCTTCCGGAAACTCGTCCGGGGATTGGGCGTGGACGTTGTTCATATCCACACTGAAGCTAACTATTTGCGGACGGTACTCGCAGCGCGGTGGGCACTGGGGCGTAGAGGAACAATAGTTCGGACGATTCATAGCGTCTTTGACGCCAAAGGTATGTGGTGGGCAAGTCGCTTCGTGCAGGCCGCTATCGCCGATCGGTTCGTTGCTGCAGTGGTGGCTCCATCCACGGACGTGTCAAGAAATGAACGGCGCTTTTGGCGCCGCCCTGTCGTCATTTTCAACTGGGTCGATGATGCCATTTTTTCGATTTCGTCCCGCAGAGCCACCAGAGGGACAGCCCATGACTCAACTCCTACGGCTCTTATAGTTGGAAATTGTTCTGGCATAAAACAGCACGAACGGGCTCTCATAGCTTTGGCGAACGCTGGCCATCGTCTAATCCATTTAGGCGACGAGCGTGATGCAGGTGCATCGGAGCTCAGCCTTTTAGGTGGACTCCAGGAGCGCGGCTTTCTAGTTGAACGTGGAGTTGCCCGGCCTCATGAGGCCCTAGCGAGGGCAGACTACTTCATGCTGCCGAGCCGGCACGAAGGTATGAGTGTTGCTTTGGCCGAGGCCATCGTGGCGGGGGTTCCTGCGCTGGTGAACGATGTGCAGGGGCTTCAGTGGGCCAAGGGAGTCGCAGGCGTCACTATGGTGTCGGATGAGCAAGAAGCGTGGTTGCAGGCTGTTCTCCACTGGCAGCCTCCAATGAGCGATAGTGAACTTCTTCCGCCCGACCTATCTGCTGTACGCGGTGCAAGAGAATATGTTGAAGTTTATAGCCGTACTGCGAAGGTCGATCGGACACGGCATTTCTTCTCGATTGGGGGTTAGGCAATGATCCGCAGAATTTTTCAGCTTGTCCGTTCGAAAATCGTCCCCCGTAGTCCTCTCACCGCCAACGTCGAGGCGGGGTCCGGGTTCCGCTACGACGTGGGTTCATTTGTTTGGGCTCCTAGGCAGCTAAAGATAGGTAAAAATGTAAGTATTGGTTCAAACGTCAGAATCGAAGTCGACGGCGTGATAGGAGATGCCGTAATGATCGCGAATTCGACGGGAATCGTAGGCCGTAATGACCACGAAATTGGGATCGTTGGAGTTCCGGTTACAGAGGGAAAATGGGTTGGTAAGTTCCCCAATGAGCTCAGCATTCCCGTCAAAATAGGTTCTGATGTGTGGATAGGCTATGGATCGACAATTTTGTCCGGTGTAGAAATTGGCGATAGTAGCGTGATTGGTGCCGGCTCTGTGGTCGTAAATAACATACCCTCAAATTCCATAGCGGTTGGAAACCCCGCACGTGTTGTGGGGAAAAGGTTCCAATCAGATGCTGACTTTGATGAGCATTGGGTAATTTTGGCTAACCGCGGATTTCGAAAAATTGCGCCGTGATCCTTGTGAATCGTTGCCGAAGGCTGACTAGGTTCGCACGCGGTGACGGCCATACTGTTGTCAAGGAGGTAAGGTGAACAAGAGCTCGATTCGGCTTTTATATGTTCCGAATGAGTCGGGCGACTTTAGGCAGTTGGGTTTTCGCCGGCCCATGGCTAATTTGCTTGAAGCTGACATGCTTGAACAGGTAAGCGTTTTTAGCTTGCAGTGGCGTATCCGGAATGGCGGCGATGCTGAGCAGCACAGGCAGGATCTAATCAAACGCGTGCGAGACTTTCGACCAAATGTTGTTTTAATGCAACATGTCGGCAAGACGGGGCTGACGGAAAAGCATTTTTTGGCGATGCGAGCTGCAGCAGATTTTGAGCTTATATATCATGAAGCTGATCCCTACAGCCGTTTCCTCCATCCGCTACCACGGCCCGCTCGAGCCGCTGGACGATTTTCCGACGTCACTTTCACAGTGGGAAGCGGTGTGTTTTCTGGGAATTTTCGACGGAGCGGGGCAAAGGATGTTAGGTGGGCGTCCCACGTGTTCGAGCCAGAACGTTATCGTCGCATACCTGTGAGTCGTGAGACACCACGGCCGTACGATGTTGTCATTGTGGCTAATCGAAATAGCCCGCGCTTCAGGGGCCATCCCAACTGGCGCGACCGTATCGCGTTCGTCTCTGATCTCCAGCAGAGATTCGGAGAGCGCATAGCCATATACGGTCGTGGATGGACGGGACCCGGTGCGATGGGGCCTGTCGACCCATCTTCACAGGACGACGCCATACGCTCGGCCTGGGTGAGCGCCAATTGGGACCACTATGCTAGTGAACCTCATTATTTCTCGAATCGGCTTCCTATTTCACTTGCCGCCGGATCAATTCATGCCACAACCTATCACCGAGGCTACGAGGATCTCTTTGCGGGAAGAATCGGTGACTTCTTGTTCGTGGAGAGAGATCGTTCTGCTTTGGCAGACGCAATAGAGGGAGTCCTGGCGCGTACCAACTCCGAACAGCGAATTGCAGCAATCGACCGCGCTCAAGAGTTCGCGTATAAGTACTACAGACAGGACAACCAATTCGTGTCTTTCTTGAACTACAGAGGCACGCGGGTAGACCCGAGTGCGGCCGTTCAGGCATGGAATCTTGACGCCCCCGGTATATCGGGTCTTTAGGACCGTTTGGCGCCACCATGATCAGAAGACGCGGTCTTCTGATCATGGTGCGCTTTGAAAGAAGTCGCGTGGGTGCCAGGAAGGTATAAACGTTGTAATGCTCGAATCAGACCACAACGTTTTACTCAAGCGACAACCGTACTCTCGTCCTTTCCTCCTGAAACGCGTGCGTCAACAGGCCGAATGAAAGCCGACTGTAGTGAAGAATAACTTTTACAAAAAGGATGTGCGGTGGTCGCGCGCTTCTGAATGGAGAGCAGCGTGAGTAAACCCAGTTCGACGATGTCGACTGCTAGAAAATTGCTCGCGGGGGCTGCATGGGTCTATGGGTCGCAATTAGTCACAGTCCTTGCGCAGTTTGCTTATGCTGCCTCGACTTCCAGGTCTGTTTCCCCCAGCGGCTTCGGAGCATACACGGTTGCGTTGTCCGTGACGGGTTTGGTTTCTCTTCTTGCTACTGGCGGACTTGGCCAGACCGTATCCAGGATGACAGAGCTGGACCGAAGCAGGTTGCGATCGCTTGTATCGTACGGACTTGTACTTGGGTTTGCGGGGGCGCTGGTGCTTTTCCTGACCGCACCCCTCTGGTCGGTGATTTGGGGAGTGGAGGAATCTATAGCCCCTATGAGACTGCTTGCGGTCGGGAATGCCTTTAGCCCCCTTCTTGGACTCTCTACGGGCTTGATGGCGCGTAGAGGAAAGTTCCGTCAACTGGCTCTTATAACGGTCTGCAGTAACCTTATTGGTATGGCGGTGGGCGCATATGCCGTTTCCATTTGGCAGTCCGCGAGCTCCCTAGTTGTGTCAGCACTTCTAGCTCAATTTCTCATCTTGATTTCGACCGTGCTGGCATCAGAGGGAGGGCTCCTTGGTATTGGGAGTTTACGTCATGGGCGTGACGACATCGGTTATAGCGGGAAGCTGGTATTTGGGAGTCTATTCAGCTATCTAACAGGCAACATAGTCAAGCTCAGCATGGCCCGTAGTTTGGATCTAGGCGTGCTGGGACATTGGAACCGAGCTGAAGTGATCACGACCATCCCGCTACAGCAGGTCCAAGCGGCTTTGACGAGGGCTGTATATCCCGAGTTTCGTCATGACCTGAAGGACTCTTCGAGGACGCGTATAGTCTGGACGGACATGCTCGTCATGGTCGCCTGGATTGCACTCTGCCTTAGCACTTGCATGGCTGTACTACTTCCCCCCTTTGTTCCCCTTATTTTTGGGCCTGGATGGGAATTCGCTGCATCATTGATTGCTCCGCTTGCGGTTGCCGGCGGGTTGCAAATTGTCTCGATTCTTTTGACAAGTGCAATGGAGGCCTTGGGCAAGTTTCGTTGGATATGGTCCACCGATCTGATTCTGATTCTGATTCAGATATGTAGCGCTACCCTGATGGTTGTCTATAAGAACGTTTGGGTGGCTATCGTTGCGCTCATACTCACAAACGTTATCCGACATGGATGGCAGGTTTGGCTGGCCGGGCGCCACGGTTACGTGGACTCTCTACGGCTACTCCGTCAATATGTCGTCGCTACTATCTTTTCGCTGACGCTTGCGTTGGTCCTCTGGGCCTCGTTACACCTAGTCCTTTGTGACGCAACTGCTCCTGGTCCATGGGTGGCGGCAAGCCTCTTGACGGGCGGATTCCTTTCAATGTGCTGGCTGTTCCGACGCCGCCTTCCATTTTTCGTGTTGGCCCATAAATACGGGCTTGTTTCCGGCAGTTGACGGCCCTTCGCCTCTGGTCACAATGCACCCTCGTCTTACGAATGAGCGAAGCTTAAGCGCTGAGGCACTGCGGGAGGCGCATATACCCGCGCAGGTCCGCGTTGGCAATTCCATGTCGCACCCACTTACCCAGACCTGCCCGCAGTGACGCCCGCGCTGCGCGGCAGAACGAAGCCGCCCCGGTACAATTGAACGGACTGCATGAATTCGCCACTCTTGCTGGGGCAGTTTGGCGCGCCGGCAACTCTACGTAGGGGGACCCTAGTTTTGGATTTACGCGACTTTGTGCGAAAGCTTCGCCGCGATTGGATGTTGATCGCCTCCATAACCTTAGTTGGGCTTCTTCTTGGGGGCGCGGCGACAATGGCGACGAAACCTGCTTACACGGCGGAGACCCAGCTTTTCGTTTCAATCCAAGGCTCTGGCTCGATACAGGAACTGCAACAGGGCAATACGTTTAGCCAAGCGCGGGTCCAGTCATATGTGAGCATAGTGGGTTCGCCGGTTGTTCTGCAGCCTGCCATCGATTCGTTGGGCCTGTCTACATCTCCAGCGGCCTTGAGTTCTCGGGTGAAGGCAACTACCGATCTCAATACGGTTCTTATAAATATTAGTGTGACGGATCCTTCCCCGGTTCAGGCTGCCGCCTTGGCGCAGGCCGTCGGAGACAGTCTGATTTCTGCGGTCAATCGTCTTGAGCAGCCAAAATCGGGGGGAAGTTCCCCAGTTAGCCTTTCCGTAATTAAGCCAGCCACCCCACCATCCGCTCCAGCCTCCCCTAATACCGTACTAAACCTCGTTGTCGGCTTATTGGCTGGGGCTCTAGTCGCGGTCGGAATCGCGCTGCTCAAAGCGCATTTGGACGTTCGGGTCCGGGGAGAAGAAGATCTTAGGCGTATCACTGACCTACCGATTCTCGGCGGAATCGCCTTCGACCACGACGCAACAACTCGACCCCTGATTACTCATGTTGCTTCGCAGAGTCCGCGCTCGGAGTCATTTCGGCAATTGCGTACGAATCTCCAGTTCGCAAACTTGTCCGGGCAAGCGCGGACTGTTCTCGTCACCTCATCGCTACCCGGTGAAGGCAAAAGCACTACCGCTGCAAACCTTGCGATTTCGCTTGCTGAGGCAGGCATGAGGGTCTGTCTTGTTGACGCGGATCTTCGCAGGCCAATGGTCAATGAGTACTTCGGGCTCGAACGAAATGCTGGTCTGACAACTGCCCTTCTTGGGGGAGACCTGGAGGATTTGCTTCAACCATGGGGAGACGACGACCTTTTTGTCTTGACCAGCGGGGCAATCCCGCCAAACCCTAGCGAGCTCCTAGGCTCAAAGCATATGGAGAACCTGACTGATCGGCTCGAAGAGTTATTTGACATCGTTGTGGTCGATGCACCCCCACTGTTGCCAGTAACTGACGCGGTCGTCTTAGCCCAGCACGTAGGGGGCGTTGTTCTTGTCGTTGGGGCTCAAAAACTAAAGCACAATGATTTGGCGAAGTCTCTCAATTCGCTTCATATGGTAGACGCCGAGATCCTTGGTGTCGTCCTGAACAGACTGCCCGTGAAGGGTCCAGATGCCTATGCCTACGCCTATGGGTATTACGAGGAAGGGGTAGAGAATAATCTCCCGTCCCGAGGTGACCAAGCGGGAGGACGTAATTGGGAAAAAGGGATGAGAGGTGCCCGCTCGTACGGGGCGTTTGATGCCCTCTTGGTTGATGAAGCTCGTAGGACGCCTAGCAGACTTCCTAGACATGACCTTGAGCGTCAGTAGGTACAGGATGATTGCTGCGGGAAACACGAAGACGGTTCGGTTATGATGGGGCGTTCTCAGAGGCATACGGTCGGCTTCATAGGAGGCTTGGGTAATCAGCTTTTTCAGTACTCCTTTGGTCTTTGGCTTTCCAAATCGGGCGTCACGGTGACATATGACGCATCAGCTCTGCGGACCGGAAGCCGCAAATTTGAGCTTCCTGGACTAGTGCCGGAGGGACTTCTCACCATGGAGAGATGGCTCGCGCTTGCTCCTTACCCAAGAGGACGATTCGGTCCCGTGGGGGCCTGGATTCGTCGGGCTTGCGGACCTCGTTCCGTAAAATTCGAAGATCAGATCGAGGTCCCTTTTAAGGCGTCAGACGCTGAACGGTCCTGGTGGTACGGCTATTGGCAGTCACCGTCGCGGGTTGGAGAGGTCCTAGCTGATATGCGAGCGTCCATGTGCGGCGCGCTGCCACCCATACAAGGGGGAACTATCGGGATCCATGTCCGCAGAGGGGACTATGTGGCAAACGACATGATTCTCTCGCCGAATTACTATCGAATTGCGCTCAAGTCGCTGGTTGCTGCTAACGGTCTTGACGTCAAGTCTACTCGTATTACTGTTTTTTCCGACGATGTGGCCTGGTGCCAAAGAGAACTTCAGTTTGATTTTCCAGTGGTCTACTCGCCCCCGCGAGACACAAGGGACGATTTTTTATCTTTGCTGTCATCCGACTATCTAGTTCTTTCCCGAAGCACATTTAGCTGGTGGGCGGGAGTACTGCCGGACCGACCAAGACAGCACGTTATTTCCCCCTATCCATTTGTACCTCCGCCTTTGCAGCCGCTAGATTATCCTGGGTGGCTCAGGCAAACAGTCAGTTAGCTTTAGCCTTTGTGATGCGGCCCGCTCAATTGTTCGCCCGGACAGTGCTCGACACGTACGAATGAGGCGCGATGCGAGCACATGGGCTTTCTGTTTGTCTTTTGTTTGCTTTGTTCCCTCGGGATCACCTCCTTTGGGCTAACTGTTGAGGGAGCCTTTTGGGTGTCTAAAGAATACCGATACGACGTTCTTTTTTTGGCATTAGCCAGAAACTGTGCGAAGACTATACCGAATTTTGTTTCGAGCTTAGCCCGGATGAGTGGCGAGGGTATCAGGGTCCACGCTTTAGTAGGAGAAAACGGCTCTGATGACGGAACTAGGTACCTTCTAAGTGCTGCCTCAGCTTCCACCGGTCTTCTGACCGTGGTGGATACGGCCGTTATGTCGAACTCAACTGACAGACTGGAGCGCATGGCGCTCGGGCGTCAGCTCCTAGCAGACCGGGCCAAAAGCCTGTCGACTTCTGCGCGAGTTGTATGTGTCATCGACGTTGATGAACCCTTTCTTGATCACGTAAGTGCGACGGCCCTGAATGTCGTTTTACAGAAGCTCTCTTCTTGCGACAGCCTTTTCGCGGTCTCTGCCACGTCCAAACCCTCCTACTACGACTTGCTGGCATACGAGGACGAGCACACGTCGTTTCACGATCTCGAGGAGCGCATTCGTCGCCTCCGCGGGAACCCGTATAGGTACTACATGCTCTTCAAGAACACAATTTATCCCGAGCAGGATCGACTTACTAGGACATTTGACTTCACTTGCACTTCTGCCTTCAACGGTATGTGTTTCTACAAGGGGGAGAGCTACCATTTCGGCTCATATCGCCCTCGCGCTGATGTGCCCTGCGTATGTGAGCACGTGACCTTCAATAGATCCATGGTCGCTGCCACAGGTGGATATATGGAAGTTAACGCTTCTCTTGTGCTACCGATGCCCAAGGAGCATGGACGGCGGACACTACCAGGATTTCTCTGGCAACGGCTAAGGAAGCTGCCAGCGTTCGTCAGTAGCAAAGTACGTTTTTCGTAAAGAGTTGGCCGGTTGTGGCAATCGGACGAGGGCGATAGGCCTGATTTCCCAACAATAAGATACCCAGGAGAACTCCGTCGGCTGGTCTCCGAGGGCGGTGAGGGGATAGCGCAGATTGAAGGAGGTCTTTTGCCGCGACGAAGTCACCGCCGAAGGTGAATTTCGGCGACCCCACTTCGCGATCGACTTTCCCTCGCTGTTCATTTTCGGCGAACGACAGGGCCGGCATTCCGTGCAGCTAGAAACAGCAGCTCGTTGGGCGGCCGGTCGACCACTACTGCGTAAGAAGACAGCGTGCCTAGGTACAATCGATCACCAAGACGAACGCTCACTGCTTTGCCGGAGGTACTAGGAACAATGTCGGAATGGCTCGAAGTCGGCACGGACAATTATGTACTGGTCACCGAAGGGTCCCTGCTGAACACGGGCCTGATTATAGGCTCTGAACGTGCCATGGTCATCGACACCGGCTGCGGACCCCGGCAGGGGCGCGAAATCCTGGACGCGGTCCGGCAAAGGACAGCCCTGCCCCTCGTAGTGGTCAACACCCACGCGCACTATGACCACTTCTTCGGTAACGCCATGTTCGCCGAAGCCAGTGTCACCGAATTCTGGGCCCACCAGAACTGTGCCACCGAGATCGACCAACACGGCGACCTGCAGCGCCGGCATGTCGGGACGCTGGAGCCGGAGATGTCCGCAGGGGAGGGTGACAACGTGGAACTCGTGGTCCCCAACGTCATTGTTAAGGACCAGCCCGTCCTCGTTGATCTTGGCGGACTGACAGTAACCCTCTTCTACCTTGGCCGCGGGCATACGGATGGGGACCTCCTGGTTGGCACGCCGACAACACTCTATGTGGGCGACCTTGTGGAACAGGGCGCCCACCCATCCTTCGAGGACTCCTACCCGGAGGAATGGGCGGACGTGCTCCGGCACATCTCCGCGCTGCGTCACCGCTATGAATTCCTGATTCCCGGGCACGGCAAGCCGTGCAGTGACCAGTTCGTCAAGACCATGGCCGACACCATGACTACCGCCGTCCGGCAGGCCCGCCAGTCCATCCGCGATACTCCCAACGACGCAACCAAGGCAATTCCCGTCCTGCCCTATGGGCCGGAGCAATCCCGCTGGTTCATCAAACGGCTGCAGGAGACCCGGCGCAACCCCCAGGAAGCCTCGTAACAATACGTCTTTCTTGAGGAAATCTTGAGCTTGGTTCCCTACGGCTCTCCACTGCGGGAAACCTCTGGTTGGCTGTACGGGCAGGAACGCTAAAAGCGGAAGATAAGGCTACTTTCCTTTGTTTTGCTGGCTATCCTCGCGGTTCTGACCGCACTGGTCGCAGTGTCGGCGGTTGGGAGGGAGTGGTCTAGGGGCTTAGGTCCCCCTTTTAGATGTGACTTGTCAATTAATTTGTCACGTGCTTATGTCAAGGCGATGGGGATCACTTTGACCAATGGAGGCTGTTGTGGCTTTTTCGGACTACGCTCTGGCGCTCAGCGCTCTGCTGGGCACCCTGTTGGTTCCCTTCGCTGTCCTGTATCAGATGCTGCGGCTCAAGCGCCGCGCACTCCGGATCCCCGTCCGGCCCGCACCCCGAGGTAACCAGCGCTGACCATGCCGTATGTCGACATCAACCCTCACAAAGGCCGTCCCAAGTGGGTGGGCTACACGATCCTTGCCATCCTTCTGGTACTTACCGCTGCCGTGGTTTCGGCTGCGCTCATCCACCACTGAGCTGCGCCACGAATCGCCGGATGCTGGGCAGGAGCTCCTGCCGGACCCCCTAGACTTACTGATTGAACCAGTGCCGCAGAACCGTTTGCCGAAAGGTCCGGGGGGACAGACATGCCAGATCCGGCGGATCAGAATGCAGGCGCCCAAGCAGAGGATGCAGGGCAGCCGCAGCTGCGCCGACGCCGCGACCTTCGTCGTGCCGACGGCTCAGTTCAGGATGCCTGGACAGGAACCATGCCAGCAGTAACCCCTTCCCCTTCCAGTTCCAATGACGCCGGTCTGCCGCTCACTCGCCGCACATCCTGGGCGGAAGCGGCTGCGGCAGCCGATGCCACCAAGCCGTCCCGCGCGCCGTCGCCTGCAAGTGCCGCTCCTTCCCAGCCTGCGCCACCCGCCAGGCAGCCTGCCGCTGATCCTGTCGTGCCGCCCATCGCTTTTGTGCCGTCCGCCGAGCCGTCTTCTGAGCCGACTGCCGCGGAAGCTGAGGCGACTCCCGAAGCTGCCGTGCCGCCGTCGGACGTTCCCTCCCCAACGCCCTCCTTCCGCCGCAGCCGGCCCACCGTGGCGGACGCGATCGCCGAAAGCCCCATGCCGGACTTCATCAGCTCGCCGGGACTGTTCGTCAAGGAGCAGAAGCCCCGTCCCAGGGGTGGCATCCGCGGTGCCCTGTACAACCTGACCGGCGGCGCCTGGAACCTGGGCCCCGGACCCAAGCAGCGCCAGGAGGACGAACTGGCCCGCCGGATCTCGCGGCAGCTCCAGGGCAGCTACAACACCGCGATCCTGAGCCTCAAAGGCGGGATCGGCAAGACCTCCACCACAGTAGGTGTGGGCCTGACCCTGGCCGAGTACCGAGGAGACGCGCCCTGTGCCATTGACGCCAATCCGGACTCCGGAGACCTGGTGGAGCGTGCCTTGGGCGAAGGCATCTACCAGCAGGCCAGCCCGCGGACAATCACGGACCTGCTGGAGAACATCGAGTCGATCGACTCCCTGACGGCCCTGGCCCGGTACATGCACCACGCCGGCCGGCTGCACCTGATCGCGGGGGAGCAGGACCCGGAGGTCTCCGACTCTTTGACGGCCGAGGAGTACCTGCGGATCCGCAAGCTCATCTCCAGCTACTACGCCGTGGCGCTGACCGACTGCGGCACCGGCGTGACCCACAATGCGATGAGCGGGATTTTGCAGTCGGCCGACAACCTGGTGATCGCCGCCGGCTACGCGGTATCCGGTGCAAAGCGGGCCCGCAGCACCCTGCACTGGCTGGCCAGCCACGGCTACGAGGACCTGGCCCGCAACGCGATTGTGGTGATCACGGACAAGGACGAGGTGTCCTCCCGGGTGGACAAGGACGCGATCGAGGAGCACCTGGCCGGGATCTGCCGCCAACTTATTGCCGTGCCGCATGACCGTGGCGTTGCCGATGGCGACCTGGTGACTCTGGACGTTCTGAAGCCTGAGACCCGGCGGGCCTACAAGCAGATTGCCGCCGCGATCGTGGATGGGTACCAGTAGTCCAATAAACTATCTCGCCTTACGTAGCCGGAATTACCTGTCAGTATAGGAGCCCCTAGGAAAGGTAGAATAGGCGCGATCACATTCGTTCTCTGGGGGACCCTTTGTCGCTGCTTCTCGATCGCTTCAATATGCTCGCGCCCCGCTCCCGGCGGCGGGGCCGCAAGCCTACTCGGCAGCGTGGACTTCGCCCTGACATTCAGGGCCTTCGTGCATTTGCCGTCATCGCCGTTATTCTGGATCACCTTCTGGGCTGGCCGAGCGGAGGATTCGTTGGCGTCGACATATTCTTCGTCCTATCTGGCTTTTTGATAACCGGACTGCTCCTCCGTGAACACGAGAGAACCGGGCGCATTTCCTTCTCAGGGTTTTACCTTCGCAGGGTAAAGCGCATCCTGCCCGCGGCAGTCCTTGTCTTAGCCCTGACAGTTGCTGCGTCCTTTCTAGTCTTCAACAGCGCACGCACCCAGAGTACGTTGGTCGACTCGATCTGGGCGCTACTTTTTGCCGCAAACTGGCGTCAGGCCATTGTCGGAACGGACTACTTCGCAGCGTCTGGTCCTGAATCGCCGGTCCAGCATTACTGGTCTCTCGCTGTTGAGGAGCAGTTCTACTTCCTTTGGCCCTGGCTCATGCTTGCGCTGTTCGCGGTTTCAGTCCGTCTGCTCAGAGCCAAGGGTCGTCCGAGGCTCATAGCCGGCACGGCCATGCTAGTGCTGACCACCTCGTCGTTCGCGTGGTCTATCTTCGAAACGAGCACTTCCCCCACGACCGCATACTTCTCTACCCTCTCTCGAGCGTGGGAGTTGGGCGCCGGAGCCTTGCTGGCCTGTGTCTCCCCGGTCCTGACGCGCCTCCCGTCGCGGATTCGCCCCTACCTTGCATGGGTCGGGTTAGGAGGAATGCTTATCTCCCTGTTCACCATCAACGCACAGACAGCGTTTCCGGGACCCGCTGCAGCTCTGCCGGTGTTCTCGACCGTACTGGTTGTAGCGGCAGGAACGGGGACGGCAAAGCACCATGGTCTCTACGTGTTGACGAACAGGGCAATGGGATACATCGGAGACATCTCCTACTCCCTCTACCTCTGGCACTTCCCTGTCATTGTCATCGGCACCACTCTTCTCGGGCACGCGCCCCAACAGCTTGGACTCCTCGCACTGATATTTACTGCAGGAGCCATCTACGCCTACCACCTAGTTGAAGACCCCATCCGAAAGTCTGGGGGGCTCGGCAAACTCAAGGGCATGCGGAAGCGCGTCGGAGGAGGCGAGTTGAAGGTGTCCCCGAGGTATCAGATGACAGCCCTGAGCCTCTTAGCTGCAATTACAGCGGGAGTTGTCTGGACGGCGATGATTCCTCCCACGCAGACGCCCACAGCTTTAGCACCCAAACCGCAAGTCAGCAGTCCTGCTGAAGCAGCGGTGACAAAGACGCCACAATTAGAAGCACTCCAGTCGCAAATCGCCGCAGCCCTTGCCGCAACCGAGTGGCCCGAGACGATTCGGACAGCTATGGACCAGGCTTTGACAAGTCCCCAAGCATCGCCGGATATTGCTCCTTGCGGCATGGGCGCCGTCGACGAGCGAAAATGCACTTGGGGCGACCGTCAGTCCGAGCATACGGCGATGACCATCGGTAACTCAATCAGCATGACGTACGTCGAGGCATTGCGTTCCGCAATCGGAACTAACGGCGGATGGAAGCTGATGAGCTATGGGATGTTCGGGTGCCCCATTGTAGATTCTGCTAACGTCCCAGCCGGGACGATGGACGGGTGCAGCGAGAGGTTGGATAAGACCATTGAGGCCATAAACCGCGTCAAACCAGACATCGTCTTTGTCTCTGGGGTTGGCTCTACCGACTCCGCAAAGGTTCAGCTAGCAAAAATCACGGCCAACACAAAACTAATCTTCCTTCCGGGTCCTCCCGGTGACGCAGACCTACACGCCTGCTACACCAAAATAAGTCGGCCTGCTGACTGCGTCGGCAAGACGCAGCCCAACTTCGGGGCGGCCGAGAGGTCCCTTGCGAGCGACCTGAAGGCAGCGTTTGTGGACTCGAGTAATTGGTTCTGTTATCAAGGCTCTTGCCCAAGCTTCGTCGGGGCAAACGTCATGAAGATGGATGCCCGGCACATGACGCCGCAGTACGCCACCTACATCGCGCCAGTCGTAAGAGAGTATTTAGAGCAGTCGGGCATAGTGCACCTAAGCCAGGTTGTCCCATCGCAGACTCGGTAGATCGAGTTGGGCCCGGACTTACACGGGCCGCGAGAATCAGGTCCCGTTTGCTTTTAGACAATAGAAGTTGTATTCATGGGGGCGTACCCGCAGATCGCACTGATCGAGACCCAGTGCCGACGTCCGGCTCGAACTAGAACGGCCCGCCACTTGATTGAGGCGGGCCGTTCGCAGTCCTGAGTATCGTGGTAGCGCCTATACAAGCAGGCTCTCGGGTACGGCTGACGTGCTGCGCCCTGCGAAGACGCTGCTGTCCAGGTCGGCAGCTGATGATTTGCCGACGAACCCCATCGCGCCCTTGAACTCGTCCTGCAGGATGGAGAACACCCGGTCCACGGCCGGCTCTCCGCCCGTGGCGAGAGCGTACGCGAACGGACGCCCGGCCAGTGCGGCTTTGGCGCCCAGCGCCACTGCCTTGACGATGTCGTGGCCACGCCGCACGCCGCCGTCGAGATAGATCTCCGCACGTCCGCCAACTGCCTCAACAATTGACGGCAGCACGTCGATGGTCGCCGGCTGGGAGTCGAACTGCCGGCCGCCGTGGTTGGAGACGAAAATACCGTCTGCCCCCTCATCCACTGCCCGGGCTGCGTCCTCGGCGTCCATGATGCCCTTGATCACCAGGTTCCCCTTCCATTCGGAGCGGAGCCTGGCGAAGTCGTCCCAGTTGGCGCCCGGGTTCTTGTTGGACGCCATCCAGTTGTTCATCTCGTCCATGCGCAGCGGGCGGCCGTTGATCTGGTAGTTCCCGTAGGTCATCTTCCGGCCGGTGAGCCAGCGCCAGAGCCAGGCCGGGCGTGTTGCGGCGTTGAAGTAGTCTGCCACCGGTGGCCGCGGCCGCATGGACAGCCCGTGGTGCAGGTCCCGTTCCCGCTTGCTGGAAGACCCCACATCGCCAGCCACCACCAGCGTCTCAACCCCCACAGCCCGTGCCCGGTTGATATAGCTGGCGGTTTCCGCCGGATCCTTCCAGAAGGCGATCTGCGCCCACAGATTGTTCGGCGCCACCTTGGCCACCTCCTCCAGCGAGCAGCCGGCCCAGGCGCTGTGGATGAAGATCGAGCCCGCCCTGACCGCGGCCTTGGCAACGGCAGGATCCGAACCCGGGTGGAAGATGGTGAGCATGCCCATGGGCGCCACCATCAGCGGCATCGCCAAGGAATGGCCCAGCACGGTGGTGAACGTATTCAAGCCCCGAAGGTCCACCATGGACCGCTGGCGCAGCATCAGGGCATCGAAACGGTCTTCGTTGGCGCGCATGGTGGTCTCGTCCAGCGCCCCGCCCTCCAAATAGTCCGAAATCATTTTCGGAAGCTGCTTGCGGGAGGCCTTGCGGTAGTCCTCAACGCTGACAATCCATTTGTTTCTCAAGAGTCCTGCTCCAATGTGAAGGGCTAAATTACTTTCGCCAGGAATTGTTTGGTGCGCTCATGCCGGGGTTCGCGCAGCACGGTCCGCGGGTCGCCCTGCTCCACGATGCCGCCGCCGTCCATGAAGATCAGGTGATCGCCGACTTCCCGGGCGAAGCCGATCTCGTGGGTCACCACGATCATGGTCATCCCGCCGTCCGCGAGCTTGCGCATCACGTCCAGCACCTCGCCCACAAGCTCCGGGTCCAGGGCCGATGTGGGCTCATCAAAGAGCATCAGCCGCGGCTCCATGGCCAGTGCCCTGGCGATGGCCACCCGCTGCTGCTGGCCGCCGGAAAGGGACGCGGGGTAGGCGTGGACCTTCTCTGAGAGCCCCACCCGCTCCAGGAGGATCCGTGCCCGGTCCTGCACGGCCTTCCGGTTCTCCTTCCTGACCCTGACCGGCGCCTCGCAGATGTTCTCCAGCACCGTCATGTGCGGGAAAAGGTTGAAGCTCTGGAAGACCATGCCGATGTTCTCGCGCATTTTCGCGGCCTCGGCGTTGCTCTGCGCGTGCAGCCGGCCTTTCCTGATCTTCACCCCAACCGGCTGTCCCTCCACAAGGATGTACCCGCCGTCGAGTATTTCCAGCTGGTTGATGCAGCGGAGGAACGTCGACTTGCCGGAGCCTCGAAACAGGAATCTGGCGAATCTCGGGGCAAGTAGTACCTCCTGCAGAAAGCGCGTAGTGCCTACTGGTGAATGTGGCTGTGGGCCGGGACTAGCCTGCACGCATGTTGCGAACTGTTATTCGAGTACTCGGGCTTGGTCCTAAATGCAGGTTCTGTGGGATCTCCCTTCGACGGACGCCGCCGCCGGTATTTTGTTCCCGCGCGTGCCTTGAAAGCTGGCAGTATAGGCAGGAACACTTTCCCCAAGGACTAAAGGTTCCTAGCTACCGTGATCTCTATCGGCTGGCGCAGAAGAGCCCGGGAACAAACAGCTAGTTGCCGTGTATCTGCTTCCTTCTGTACCGGAATCGCCGCACCTGCCGACCGACACTTCCAGTCATCTGAGGCGCCACATGGGGGTTAAGCGGCCAACCTCCTAGTGAGGTTTGCGCATATTCCTGACGCGCGGGCAGGTATGGAACGCCCAGGCGCCGGGCGCATGCACTCGGGACACCCGGGCGTCGCGCGTCTTGTCGTGCAGACAAGAACCCACGCACGCATCCAAGATCGTCCTCCGCTCCGCCTGCAGGTGTTCCGTTAGTCATCTGGGGCTACTGGGAGGCGCAGGGCAGTTGCGCGGTAGGACTTCTCACCCGACGTGAAACAGTCTGACGGACCCCGTATAGACACCGCCTATTACTTCCAGTGCCGATTATGCTCGGACTATGGAGATGCATGATGCTCCGGCGAAGCCTGTTTCTGCCGGCAAACTGGGGTTTTGGCAGCAGCGGGCGTGGCTGTGGGTTGTTGCCGCGGGACTGGACGTGTACATCCTTGGTTTCGTCATCGGGCTACAACCCTCCGGTCCTCTCTGCGGCAGCCCGTTGTTCCCGAACAGCCGCGCTGCCGAACAGCTCGACTTTGCGCAGGGCGGTGTTGGCGCGGCGGCCAGGTGCTACCGGACCATCGAGGCCGATTCCGTACCTGTCTGGATCCTCATGGCCGTGGGCGTCGGCCTGGTCTTGACGGGAGTGGTGGTCCGCATAGTCCGCATCCGGCTTTTCGGCGGCTCCGCCGGTGCTGAGAAGGCCGGACCGTCGCAGTAGTGCTAACCCGATATAACTGGCTTCTTGACCGTGGCGAGCAGGATGACACCAGCCACGGCGGTGGCCCCCGACAGGAGGAACAGGACGATCGCCAGCGGGGGAGCTGCATCGGCCTCGCCGAGGATGGTGATGCCGATCGCCACGGCGACGAGCGGATCGATGACGGTCAGGCCGGCGACCACCAGTTCGGGGGAGCCCCGGGTGTGGGCATTCTGGACCAGGAAGCTGCCGCCCAGGGCGGCAATGAGAAGCCCCGCCAGGCACGTCAGGGACAGCCACTCGAAGTCGCCCTGGAACAGCCGTGCGATGACGGTCTTGGCCAGGGCCGCGACGAACCCGAACAGGATGCCGGCTCCGGCCGTGAAGACCACCGCGTGCGAGCGGTGGCGCCACAAGAGATAGGCCACGGCGACGCAGGCCAGGACCACGGCGAGCACGATCAGGATGGTGACCAGCTGCCGGTCACTGATCTCCACGTCCACCGCGGACAGCGCCGCCACGGCAACGAAAACACTTACCCCGCCCACGCATAATGCGACGGCGGTGAGGGCCCGGCGCCCCGGGGACCTGCGGGTCATCCGGGCCGTGGCCAGCGTGGTGACCACCAGGGCGATTGCGCCGATGGGCTGCACCACGATCAGGGGCGAGAACCGGAGGCTGGTGAGCTGGAGGAGGATCGCAGCTCCCAGCATCGCCGTCCCGGCCAGCCATACCGGTTTCCGCATCAGGGCGTGAAGCCGTCCGCCGCCCATGCTGCCCGCCGCCCGCCCGGCTGCAGCCGGCTGGTCTCCCACGGCCCGGTGCTGGAACAGCGTCCCCAGTGCGAGCAGGACCGCGCCGACGGCGGCGATCGGTATCCCCAGCCAGTGGTAGGACGTCAGTGCGGACACCGCCGCAGCCTGGATCATGATCAGACCTTGCGCCGCTGGCGACGAGCCGGGGTTGCAGTGGTCATCGGCTTCTCAGCCGGATGGTCCGGGCACGTTGGATGGCGGTCAGCGCAACGGCGCTGGCGGCCAGCCTTAGGGCGTGGACGTTATACCAACGCCTTAATAAGGGCTCCCGTTGGTCCTCGGCCAGCGGTTCCGGGCTGAAGAACAGCTTGGGATTGAGCGAGCGGAGGACGTAAACGGTAGCGGCAGCGCCCGTGACGGAACTGGCGGCGGCCAACATCAGCCAGGTCCTGGTGGCCGGATCACGCCATCCCACCGCGAGGGCACCGACGGCGGCCGGGGCGTTAATCGGGGCGAGCGGTGCGTAGTAGCGTCCCGGGCTGCCCGCGCCAAAGGGGGACCGGGGGAGCTCTTTGCTTGCCTCCGAGGCCGCGACGCGGTGCGGCACTTTGACCAGCAGCTCATACAGGTTTCCAAAGAACCAGTGCGCGTGGCTGAACTCCGCAACGTCAAGGAACCGATCGGTGAGCAGATCGCGGCGCGACGCGGAAGTCAGTCCCATGCCCACAATGTACTCCCGTCCGTGAATGCACCGCAGCCTCGCCAGGGGATCCCGCCCGACCTGGCTTCCCACTAACGTGGGCTGTCAAAGGGGGAGGTGTGCCGTCTTCCGCCGCCGGCGCCGGCTGACAAAGGTGGGACCCGCCGGCTGCGGGATGTCGGAGAGATCGGCGCCGGCCCGCCGTCGTCGTAATTCCAACGCAAGGGCCTCCTGCCCGCGGGCCATCGCCCAGCGATGGTTCGCTGCGAAGGCAGGCTTGAGCAACCATCCCAGCCGCCGCAGGAGCGGTTTTGACGCGCTGACCTGCCATTCATAGGTGACAACTGTTTCCGGTCCGTCCTGCTTGAAGGTCCAGCGGCCGGTGCCGTTGAGGTCGCCCTGGGCGGAGAGGGCAAGCCCCTGTTCGGTGATGGGCTCGGTGACGGTGAGCTTCCACGTGAGCGTGTATGGCAGCCAGCCCTTGGTGTGAAGGAAGAACGCCTTTCCAACGCCGTCAGGGCCACCCGACTCCAAGGGCAGAACTGACAGATACACCGAGGGCCACCAGCGGGCCAGTGAACCCGCATCGCCCAAAACGTCCATCACCTCGCGCGGGGTCCCGGCGACTCGCCAGATGGTCAGGAATTCATAGCCGTTTTTGCCTTTGGAATTGCCGTCCATTGCCGCCTCCACGCACGGATTATGGTTTTTACGGTACGCGTGGTGCGGCACGTGATCAACGGGCCCCTCTCCGCACGGCTTCCGGCGAAAGGCGTGATGCCTAAACGCGTACTTCGCAAAACTGCTAATCATGCTTAGTATTATGTGGCGCGGGCTGCCCGCTGGGGGCAGAGCACCCGCGCCGCACCGGAGGTCTCAAGCATGGACAACGAAATGCGTCCCCTCACTGATGAAGAACTGATGTCGGAGCAGGCCACCGCCCTGCCGGACAAGGAAGTGGCGTCCGTCCTGGACCTGAACGCGGACCTGGACCTGGGCATCAACGCCGCAGCACCCATCGACCTCGCCGTCGCCGCCAACGCCAACGTGGCCGCGCCCATCGATGCCGCCGCCTCGGCCAACATCCTGTCCTTCGGTTCCGACGCCCAGGCACTTTCCAGCCAGGACGCCGTGATCGACCAGGGCATCATGGCCGACGCCAACGCCGACTCCACCCAGGACAGCGTGATCGGCCAGGCGGACGACACCGCCGATGCCGGCACCGACGCCGGAACCACGGACGGAACGGCCGGCGCGGTCACCGATCCCACCAGCACCGGCGGGCTCACGGACGCCGCCGGCGTGCTGAACGGCAACCTGCTCAACGTCGACGTGAACCTCGATGCAGACGCCGCCATCGCCGCCCCCATCAACGGTGCCGTGGCCGCCAACGCCAACGTGGCCGCCCCCATCGATGCTGCCGTGGCCGCCAACATCGGCTCCATCGACAGCCAGGCGTACGCCATCTCGGACCAGAGCGCCACCATCAGCCAGCACATCGACGGCGAGGCCAACGCCACCGCTGACCAGCAGTCCGACCTGCAGCAGTAACCAAGATGACCCACGCCCACGGCGGGCCGCCTCCCGAGGCGGGCCCGCCGTCGTCACGCGCCACCCTTGCCCAGGATCCGCCGGGCAGCACAATTACGACGGCGGGAGCCCACCTTCCTGCCCGGGCCGACGGTGTGCAGCTGCTCGGCCCTGCCGAGGGGTCCGGCTACCGGACACCGCCCGCCCTGGTGCGGCGCGCCGACGGCCAGACCCTCCAGCTGACCCCGCTGCTGTACCTGGTGCTGGAGGCCGCCGACGGAACGCGCGGCCTGGAGGACATCGCCCGCCACGCCAGCGAGGGGTTCGGGCGGCTGGTCAGCGCGGAGAACGTCCGTAAGTTGATCGACTCGCAGCTGCTGCCCAAGGGCCTGCTCCGGCTCGCCGACGGCACCCAGCCGGAGGTGAAGAAGGCCAACCCGCTGCTGGGCCTGCGGTTCCGCTACATTGTGTCCGATCCTGAACGCACCCGCAGGATCACCGCACCTTTCGCCGTGCTGTTCAACCCGCTGATCGTGGTGGCCGTGACGGCCGCGTTCCTGGCGGCCTGCTGGTGGGTGCTTCTGGTCAAGGGCCTGGGCTCTGCCACGCACCAGGCGTTCGAACAGCCTGCCCTGCTGCTGCTGATCCTCGCCGTCACCATCCTCTCCGCGGGCTTCCACGAGTTCGGCCATGCCGCCGCCACCCGCAAGGGCGGGGCAACCCCTGGGGCCATGGGCGCCGGGATCTACCTGCTGTGGCCCGCGTTCTTCACGGACGTCACCGACTCCTACCGGCTGGGCCGCGGCGGCAGGATCCGCACCGACCTGGGCGGGCTGTACTTCAACGCCATTGTGGCGGTGGCCATCATGGGACTGTGGTGGGCCACCGGCTTTGACGCGCTGCTGCTGGTGGTGGTCACGCAGATCCTGCAGATGGTCCGGCAGCTGATCCCGCTGGTGAAGTACGACGGCTACCACATCCTGGCCGACGCCACCGGCGTGCCCGACCTGTTCCAGCGGATCAAACCCACCCTCCTGGGCATCCTGCCCTGGCGGTGGGGAAGCCCGGAGAGCAAGGTGCTGAAGCCATGGGCGCGGGCCGTGGTCACCGCCTGGGTCCTGGTCACCGTGCCGGTGCTGCTGTTCAGCATGGTGATGATGGTGCTGTCCCTGCCGCGGCTGCTGGCTACCGGCTGGGCCAGCGTGGGCAAGCAGCAGGAACTGCTGGCGGCGAACCTGTCGTCCGGGGACTTCGTGGGCGTGGCCGTGCGGGCGGTGGCCATTGTGGTGGTGGCGGTGCCGGTCCTGGGCCTGCTCTACATCGTGGTGCGGCTGCTGCGCCAGCTGGTCACCGGCCTGTGGCAGAAGACCCGTGGCAAAGCGGTCCAGCGCACCGTCGCGATGGGCGCCGTGGCGGCCCTGCTGGCAGGCCTCGCCTGGGCATGGTGGCCCGACGGCGGGACGTACCGCCCGGTGCAGGCGTACGAACGCGGGACGCTGGATGACGCCACCCGGGCTATTTTGCCGAAGCGCGAGGGCGGTGCGTTGCGGCAGGGGAGCGCCGGCCGGACGGTTGCGTTGTGGCCGGCAGGCGTCACCAAACCGACGCGGGACAATCCGCAGTTGAGCATGGTGCTGGTGCCGGCTGAGTCCGGCGCCTCGTCAAAGGGTGGAGCTGTTTCCTTCGGAACTGGTGGTTCCGGAACTGGTGGGTCCGGTGCTGCGGCTCCCTCATGGGTGTTCCCGTTCGACCGGCCGGCTGCTCCGGAGGGCGACGGAAACCAGGCGCTCGCCGTCAACACCACCGACGGCTCGGTGACCTACAGCGTGGCGTTCGCGCTGGTGTGGGCCGAGGACGGAGAGCCGGTCACCACCACCAATGAGGCCTACGCCTTTGCCAGCTGCACCGGGTGCGCGGCGGTGGCTGTCGGGTTCCAGGTGGTCCTGGTGGTGGGCCAGACGGACGTCATCGTGCCGCAAAACCTCTCCGCGGCCGCCAACTACAACTGCCTGGACTGCCTGGCGTACGCCCTGGCCAGCCAGCTGGTGCTCACCCTCGACGGACCCCTGGACGGGGACAGCAAGCAGCAGCTGGAAGCGCTGTGGGCGCAGATCGCCGAGTACGGCAGGACCATCCAGGACGTGCCGCTCTCCGAGATCCAGGCCACGCTGAACGGGTACAAGGAGCAGATCACCGCCATCATCAAGGGCAGCTCCGGGACAACATCTAGCGGACCGTCCTCCGGGCCGACATCCCCGGCATCAGCTGACCCCGCCCCGAGCTCCACCCCGTCCGGCGCCCAGGCCCAGCCCACCGCCCCTGCCCAGGAGACGGCCCCGGCCGGTGTCCCCAACCCGGCCACGACCCAGGAGCCCACCGCCCCGGCGGGACAGTATGTGGAAGGCGGGCAGCCGACGTCGTCCGTTGTTTATCCCACGCCGGAACCCACCGTGGCTTCCGGGGGAGGGGAGACCTCCGCGCCGACAGCCGTCACCGGGCAATGATGGGCGAATTTCGGAACTTCATGACTTCCCCTTGTTATCCAGACGTGATGCTAAGTACCCTTATCATATTATTCGGCGGCAGGGCAGTAGTCCCGGGCCGCAGCTCTTGGGGGATCGTTGCCGCGTTGGAAGGCGAAGGTGGGACCCATGCCCGGAAGCCAGGAATTGCCCTCCATGGGCTCGGCGGACCTCTACATCCTGCCGCTGCAACTGCAGGCAATGGAGATTATTGACGAGATCCTCAGCAGCGCGGTTCCAGGTGAGGCCGGCGTCCGTGAGTCCCTCAGGCGCCACGTGGCCGACTATCCCGGCCAGCCGGAGAAGGCCTTGCTGCTGCACATGCTCGCCGTCGGTCAGTCAGATCAAGACGATGAGGACCGCTCCCACAAAGCTTCACACCACCCGAAGGAATATCGGAAACCGATGGACTGTGACATCACCCAGCAACTGGACGCGCATTCCCTGAGCACCCGCTTCAATCATGCCGGCTGCACCGTTTGGGAACTCTGGCTGCGCTACTACAGCCTGGGTGGTGAAGCCACCGAACAGGCAGTCGCCGCCCAGCTGCGTGGAGAGCTGGCCCTTCCTGACCTCCAGCAGCAAGTGCTCGGCATGGCGCTCAGCGAACTATGCGCGGACGCGACGGCGGCTGCCCGTATCCACCCAAGCCCGTGGAGCCTGCTTTAACCTGCTGGGGCGGGTTGATGGGGGTATGCCCCGCGTTGCCTGGCGGCGGACCCGGGGGATCTGATTGGGTAGGCGGAGGCGCATAAGAGGTAGTGGTTACCCTTATGGCCGGCCTGGGGACCCGGGTACGGTAGCTCCTGCCGGAGAGTCCCGTGCTGGCGGGATTCCCATTTTGGGCCATCGGCTGGGAGCCCGTTGCGCCTGCCCTCGTCCTGGGCCGGGCCGCCTTTCCATCTCCCTTGCCGCATCCAAGGAGACCCGCGGTGTACACACGAACTGTCCCGGTCATTGCTGCCATTTTCCCAGCTCTGTTCCTCTCCGCAGGGCCGGCCCCTGCCGCAAATTACACAGACGACGACGTCCTCAACACCTACGTCGACTGCCCCCTGGAGCGCATCGGCACCCAGCTGGTCCGCTGCGACAACCTCACGGGCACAGGGGTTGATGCGCCCTACTGGATTCCGGAGCAGAAGTAGCGCACGCCGCAGGAGCCCTCACTTAGATACCCGGAACCCCTGGGCTGTTGGATGGCGTCTGCCCAATGCTGCCTGCCAGCAACACTTACAGTCTCTTCGGCGCATGCCGCGAGTGGCTCCGGCGAGTTGGCGGAGCCACTCGCGGCGGCGCTTCGCTGCATGACGTCACCGAGCCGCAGACAGTAGGGTGGGTATCCCTGGACCGGGCAGCGGCAGCTGAACAGTACCGCCACCCATGGGCAAACCGGCGCCGGGGAGACAGGGAGTTCCATGGCTGAAGCATTCCCACGGGAGACGGAGCGTTGCTGAACGGACGCGCCGCCCATTGGCTGGACGCGCTGCGGACCCAGCTGTGGCCGCTGCCGGTGCTGGCGGTTGCCGCCGCAGTGGCGCTGGGGGTCGCATTGCCGGCGCTGGACTCGGGCATCGACGGGCAGTTGCCGGACAGCGTCGGCGTCCTGCTGTTCAGCGGGGGCGGGGAAGCGGCCAGGGCGGTCCTGCAGTCAATCGCGGGATCCCTGATCACGGTGACCTCCCTGACCTTCTCGCTGACGGTGGTCACGCTGCAGCTGGCCAGCAGCCAGTTTTCGCCCCGCCTGTTGCGGACTTTCACCGCCGACCGCTTTGTCCACGGCACGCTGGCGCTGTTCCTGGCAGCGTTTGCGTTCGCCCTGACGGTGCTGCGCAGCGTCCGCGGTGAGACCAACGGAAGCACGGCGTTTGTCCCCGAAATATCAGTAACCGTGGCGTTCGCCCTCGCCATTGCCAGCGTGGTGGGCCTGGTACTGTTCCTCGCCCACCTCACCCGGGAGATCCGGGTGGAGACCATGATGCGCCGGGTGGACGGCGAAACCCGGGACACCATCGACCGCGTGTTCCCGAAGGACCGGCCGTTGGCAGGCCCCCCGCCCATACCTCGGCCGGGTGGTTTGCCCATCACGGCAACATCCTCAGGGTTCCTCACCTCACTGGACAAGGACGCACTCCTGGCGGCGGCTGTGAACTCCCGGGCCGTGGTCCGGGTCGACAGGGAACCGGGGAGCTCCCTGGTGGAGGGTGTTCCTTTCGCCACCGCCTGGCCGCTGGAAACGGGAACCGGCCTGGGGCCGGACGCCCGGGAGGAGTTGTGCCGGGACGTCAACGCTGCAGTGGCCACTGGCTTTGAACGCACCAGTGTCCAGGACGTCGGCTTCGGCTTCCGGCAGCTGGTGGATGTCGCAGCGCGTGCCTTGTCACCCGGCATCAACGACCCGACGACGGCGGTGCACGTCCTGGGCCACCTCTCGGCGCTGCTGTGCAGGCTGGTTGACAGGGACCCCGGCCCGGAGTCCGTCAGCGACGACGACGGGCAGGTCCGGGTGGTGCTTTCGCTCCCCGGGCTGCCGGCACTGATGGACCTGGCGATTAACCAGGCAAGGAATTATGGCGCCGGGGACCCGGATGTGGCCCGCCGCCTGTTGGACCTCCTGCACGAGGTGGCATTCTGTGACGCCCGGGGCCGGTACCGGGACGTTGTGAAGGACCATCTGGACCGCATGCGCACTGCAATAGCTGCGGCGGATTACTCTGCGCCGGAGCGGCGGCGCCTGCTCGACCGGGCGCAGGCCTGCGCCGCCGACGTTGAGGCCGCGCCGGAAATGTAATTCATGGGAACGCTCCAGGCTGCCCACTCACTTCAGGTCTGAATGCTTTCCTTTCATCGGGGCGTTGCTGTGGTGCGGACCGTGGTGCAGCTGGAGGGCGCAGTGGATCAGCGGGAAGTGGCTGAAGGCCTGTGGTGTGTTGCCCAGCTGCCGTCCGCGGCGGGGGTCCCACTCCTCGCTGAGCAGCCCCACGTCGTTGCGCAGTGACAGCAGGCGCTCGAACAGGTCCACGGCCTCATCCCGGCGGCCGATGCCCAGCAGCGCGTCCGCCAGCCAGAAGGAGCAGGCCAAAAAGACGCCCTCCGTTCCCGGCAGCCCGTCATTGCTCGCTTCCGGATGGTACCGGAGGACGAACCCGTCCTCCGTCAGGTTCCGCTGGATCGCTTCCACGGTGCCCACCACGCGGGGATGGTCGTGGGGGAGGAACCCCACACGGGGGATCAGCAGCAGGCTGGCGTCGAGTTCCTTGCTGCCGTACGACTGCACGAAAGTGTTGCGTTTCTCGTCGAAGCCGTGGGCCATCACGTCATCGTGGATCTCCTTCCGCAGCCTGGTCCACCGGTCGCCGGGTCCTGGCAGGCCGGACTCCTGCACGGCCTTCACCATGCGGTCCGCCGCCACCCAGGCCATCACCTTGGAATGGGTGAAGTGGCGCCGGGGCCCACGCATCTCCCAGAGCCCGTTGTCCGGCCGGTCCCACGCCCCCTCCAGGAACTCCATCAAGGCCACCTGGATGTCCCAGGAATCGTCAGTGGTATCGGGGTCCGCGGCGCGGGTGAGGGCCAGGCCATCCAGGACCTCACCCCACACGTCCAGCTGCAGCTGCGGGGCGGCGGCGTTGCCGGTGCGGACCGGCTTGGACTTCTCAAAGCCCGCCAGCCATGGCAGTTCGGCTTCGGGCAACCTGCGGGTACCGTCCAGCCCGTACATGATCTGCAGGTCAGCGGGGTTGCCGGCCACGGCACGCAGCAGCCACTCCCGCCACGCCGCCGCCTCATCCACATACCCGCAGGCCAGCAGGGACTGCAGCGTCAGGGTGGCGTCCCGCAGCCAGCAGAAGCGGTAGTCCCAGTTGCGGCTGCCGCCCGGATCCTCCGGCAGCGAGGTGGTGGCGGCGGCCACGATGCCCCCGGTGGGCGCGTAAGTGAGCGCCTTGAGCGTGATCAGGGACCGCTCCACGGCGTCCTTGTACTTCCCGTCCATGGAGTTCCGGCCGCTCCATTGCTCCCAATACTCCTGCGTGGAGGCCAGCGCGCTCTCCGGATCGGTCCGGTCCGGAACCGGCTTGTAGCTGTGTGCCCACCGCAGGACGAACGGGACGCGGTCCCCGGCCTTGACCGTGAAATCGCTGACAGTCCGCATATCCCGGCCCTCCAGGGACGCGGGAGTGCTGAGGTAGGCGGCATCCGGACCCGCGACGGCGCTGATGCCGTGGTCCATGTGGCGGACCCACGGAACGATCCGCCCGTAATCGAAGCGCAGGCACAGTTCCCCATGCATGGCCACGCTCCCTTTCAGGCCCTCGACGATCCGCACCATGTCAGCAGAATCATCCCGGGCGGGCATGAAGTCCGTGACCCTGACGCTTCCGTCCGCCGTGTCCCATTCCGTCTCCAGGATCAGGGTGCCGGGCCGGTAGCGCCGCCGGGTGCAGTCACCGGTGCCGGCGGGGGCCAGCCGCCACCGGCCCGCGTCCGGGGTGTCCAGCAGGGCCGCGAAGCAGGCCGGTGAATCAAAGTTCGGCAGGCACATCCAGTCAACGGACCCGCTGCGGCCCACCAACGCCGCCGTATGCAGGTCACCGATGATCGCGTAGTCTTCGATCCTTGCCATCCGTCCCTCCCGGGTTTCGTGTCTTAAGCAAATTCTGTGTGGCCTGGCGCTGGCAGTGCAGCCTTCCGCCCGGACCTACCCGCCCACCTGGTCCACCGTGAAGGCGGCAAGGAAACCCGCGGCGGCAATCAACCCGGTGAGCAGGTGGTGCTCCTCGAAGGCCTCGGGAATCATCGTGTCCGCCAGCATGGCCAGGATGGCTCCGGCCGCCACGGCGGTAATGAAGGCCACCACTTCCCCCGGGGCGCCCTGCAGGAGCACAAATCCGATCAGGGCGGCCAGCCCGGAGAGCACCGCGATCCCGCCCCATACGCCGAACACATAGTTGGCACCGCGTCCGGCCTTCTTCATGCCCGCAGTGCTGGAAAGCCCCTCCGGGACATTGGAGATGAAGACGGCGGCCAGCATCGCCGGGCTCACGGCCCCGGCCGTCACCAGCCCCACCCCCAAAACCACCGATTCCGGGATGCCGTCCAGCAGCGCCCCGATGGCAATGGCCGTCCCGCTGCCCGGTTTCTCCTGCTCAGAGGGCTGCTTGCCGCCCGAGCGTTTCCGGTGCTTGGCGCCCTTCCTAGCCAGCAGGAAATTGGCGGCAACGTACACCAGGGCACCGGTGGCGAACCCGCCGATGGTGGGCCAGAGCCCGCCGCCGTTGACGGCCTCCTCCACGAGTTCAAAGGACAGTGCCGAAATCAGGACCCCCGCCCCGAAGGACATCACGGAGGACACCACCTTCGGCGGGATCCGCCACTTCCACGCCAGGGCGCACCCCACCACCAGAGCCCCGCCGGCGATGGTGCCCCACATCCATGCCTGCAACCATTCCGGCATCAGGCACCACCCGCCGTCGAACGCCCTGGCCTCCGGTGCCTGGCGTTCCTGGCTGCCCAGACGGCCGCGACGGCCAGGAGCGAGGCCACGCCTGATGCTGCCACCGCCAGAAGCTGCCGCACGGCCCGGGTGTTTCCGAGGACGGCGCGCGGGTCCGGACGCGGCTCCGGCGTCCCGCCCGTGACGTCGCCGCTGTCCAGCTCCCATGCCGAGGCGGGAGGGAAAGTGCCGACGGGCAGCTTGTCCTGCCGCAGCTCCCGGCGCCCGGCCAGGCGCTTCCGCACCCCGTCATTCGGGGCAGGCACCGCGGCCTCGGCCGCCAGGGCTGCGGGAAGGTCGATGAGGTAGGGCTCCCCATGGAACGCCGCGGAGGCCACCGAGTCCAGCCAGATGGTGGTGGGCGCCTTCACGCCCCGGCGCGAGAATTCCGCCTGGAGCAGCTCCCGGATCTCGTGCAGGCTCCTGCCGGCGGCCGCCCGCGCCACCTGGAAGATTGCCGCCTGGAGCTGCGCCTTCTCACCGGCGGCAGGGTCCGTGGCGCTGGGATCCTGGCCCGTCGGGTCCGGGTTCAACGGTGTGGCGTCCGATGGGTCTCCGCTGCCTGGGCTGGTGCTCATGGGCTTCCTCTCCGTCCTGTTCTTCAGCGAATCCGGTAGGGCTCTGCGTCGGCCGCCCGGAAGGCCAGCCCGTTGCCGGGGGCATCCGATGGCCGGACGCAACCGCCGCCGGGGTCAAGGGTTCCGTCGAAGAACAGGTCCTCGATCCGGACGTGGTCATGGAACCATTCCAGATGCCGGAAGTTGGGTGTTGCGGCGGCGACGGCGGCACTCAGGTGGGGTGCGCAGTGCCCCGAGACCTCCAGGCCGTGGGCGGCAGCGACGGCGGCGATCCGCAGCCATTCGCTGATCCCGCCGCACCTGCTGACGTCCGCCTGCAGGCAATCCACGGCGTCCGCGCTGCACATGCGCTGGAAGTAGGGCAGTCCCGTGCCGTATTCCCCGGCTGCCACGTCGGCCTCGACGGCGGCACGCACCGCCCGCAGTCCTGCGAGGTCGTCGCTGGAGACCGGTTCTTCGAACCAGGAGATGCGCTCTTCCGCTGCGTCCCGCATCACCCGGACCGCCTGCTTGGCGGTGTAGCCACCGTTGGCGTCCACGAACAGTTCGGTACCCGGGCCGACGGCGGCACGCGCCTGGTGGATGCGCTCCAGGTCCCGCGGGACGTTCGTTCCGCTGTCCTGGCCGATCTTGATCTTCACGCGGGGAATGTGCTGCTCCCGCGCCCAGCCCTGCAGCTGGTCCCGCAGCTGGTCCTGAGTGTAGGTGGTGAAGCCGCCGCTGCCATACACGGCCACGGTGTCCCGGACAGCGCCGAGGAGTTTGTGCAGCGGCAGCTCCAGCAGCCGGGCCTTCAGGTCCCACAGGGCGCAGTCGACGGCGGACACGGCGTAGGAGGCCAGGCCCGTCCGCCCCGGGTTGCGCACCGCCCGGGCCATCGCCGCGGCCGCCGCCGGCACGTCCAGGACGTCAATGCCCTCGACGGCCGGGGCCAGGAGGCCTTCCACCAGGGCCGCCGCTGCTGCAGGGGCATAGGTCCAGCCCAGCCCCGTCCTCCCGCCGCTGTCCGCCTCCACCAGGACCAGCGTGGTGGAGTCCCAGCTGTAGGTGCCGTCCGCCTCGGGCGCGTCGGTGGGAACCGTGTAGGTGCTGGCCCGGATTGCGGTGACGGGGGTGGCGGCGGACATGTCTCAACCCTCCTTGTGCGGCAGGAATTCCTGGATCTTGGTCTTGACCCCTTCCTTCACCACTCCCCAGGCGCTGTCATCGCCCTTGACCATGGCCTCCGCCGTCTTCCGCGCCTGCTCAAAGGTGGCGTGCGGCGGGATGGGCGGAATGTCGGGATCGGTGCGGACGTCCAGGACGGTGGGCCGGTCCGCGGCGAGGGCCTTCTCCCAGGCCGGCCCCACGTCGTCGGGATCCTCCACGTGGAGGCCCTGCAAACCCAGGCTTTCGGCGAAACCCGCGTAGTCGACGTCGGGCAGCACCTGGGATTCGCGGAAGGCCGGGACTCCGCCCATGGCCCGCATTTCCCAGGTGACCTGGTTCAGGTCGTTGTTGTGCAGGACGGCCACCACCAGCCGGGGATCGTCCCATTCCCGCCAGTAGTGCTTCACGGTGATGAGCTCCGCCAGCCCGTTCATCTGCATGGCGCCGTCACCGGCGAACGCGATGGCGGGTCGGCCCGGGAAGGCGAACTTGGCACCGATGGCGTAGGGGACGCCCGGGCCCATGGTGGCCAGGTTCCCGGACAGCGAACCGCGGACGCCGTCCCGGAACTTCAGCTGCCGCGCGTACCAGTTCGCTGACGAGCCGGAATCCGCGCTGAGCATCGCGTCCGCCGGCAGCCGGGGGGAGAGCTCGGCGAAGAGCCGCATCGGGTTGATGGGGTTGGCGCTGACCATGGCTTCGTCATGCATGATCTCCCACCAGCGGCTGATGTTTGACTCCAGGTTTTCCCGCCAGGACCGGTCCTGCTTGCGGGCCAGGTGGGGGATCAGGGCGCGCAGGGCGGTGGCGGCGTCGGCCACGATGTTGAATTCGTTGGTGTAGCGCAGGCCGATCATCTTCGGGTCCACGTCGATCTGCACGCCGCGGGCCTGCCCGGGTTCCGGCAGGAACTGCGTGTACGGGAAGCTGGAGCCCACCGTGAGCAGGGTGTCGCAGTCCCGCATCATTTCATAGCTGGGGCGGGTGCCCAGCAGCCCGATGGAGCCGGTGACGTAGGGCAGGTCATCGGGCAGCGAGTCCTTGCCCAGCAGCGCCTTGGCCACCCCGGCCCCCAGTAGTTCCGCCACCTCCCGGACCTCGGCGGCCGCTCCGCGGGCGCCCTGCCCGATCAGGATGGCCACCTTGGATCCCTCGTTCAGGAGCTGCGCGGCGCCCCGGATTGCCTCGGTGTCCGGCTGGATGTCCGGCCAGCGCACACCGACGCTGGAGGGCACCATCTTGAAATCGTGCGTGGGGGCGGCGTACTCGAGTTCCTGCACGTCCGCGGGGATGATCACCGCGGTGGGTGCCTGCTGGGCCTCGGCGATCCGGATGGCCCTGTCGATGACGTTGGGGAGCTGTTGGGGAACGGTGACCATTTGGACGTAATCCGAGGCAACGTCCTTGAACAGGGTCAGCAGGTCAACCTCCTGCTGGTAGGACCCGCCCATGGCACTGCGTGCGGTCTGCCCCACGATGGCCACCACCGGATTGTGGTCCAGCTTGGCGTCATAGAGGCCGTTGAGCAGGTGGATGGCCCCCGGCCCGGAGGTGGCCATGCACACGGCAACGCGTCCGCCGTACTTGGCATAGCCCACGGCCTCGAAGGCCGCCATCTCCTCGTGCCTGGCCTGGATGAATTTCGGCTGGTTGCCCGCATTGCCAAAGGCGGCCAGGATGCCGTTGATGCCGTCTCCGGGGAAACCGAAGACCTTGTCCACGCCCCACTCACCCAGCCGGGAGAGCAGGTAGTCGGCCACTGTTGTTGCCATGATCAGTCTTCCTTTGCGCTCATCGGGGCGCCGCGGCGGGCGCCTTGGACCAGGACGCTGGCGGTCCGGGCCGCCAGCGCCATGATGGTCAGGGCCGGGTTGGCGCTGCCCTGGGTGGGCAGCACGCTGCCGTCGGTGACCAGGAGATTGGGTACCGCGAAGCTGCGGCAGTTCCGGTCCACCACGCCGTCCTCCTGGGTGGCTGACATCCGCGCCCCGCCCACCAGGTGCGCGTAACGGTTGATGGTGATGACCTCCTCCGCCCCCGCGGCGGTCAGGATTTCCTCCATCACCTTCTGCGCGGCGGACATCAGTTGCCGGTCGTTATCGCACTGGCTGTAGCTGAAGCGGGCCACGGGGATCCCGTTCCGGTCCGTTTCCTCCGCCAAGGTCACCCGGTTCTCCTCGAGGGGGAGGAATTCGCACAGCGCGCCCAGGCAGGCCCAGTGCGGGTAGTCGCTCATGTAACGGCGAAGGGTGGGCCCCCAGTGCCCCTGGGCTGCAACATGTTCAGCCCAGGTGATGGGCAGCGGGGACACACACTGGATGGAGAACCCCCGCTTGTACGGCTTGGCGGGGTCCGTCTCGTAGAAGTCCTCGGTGCTGACTTCCGGGGGAGGGGCCTTCCACATCCGCACCTCGGCCTGGAACCTGCCGGCGGTTTGCGGTGCGCCCTGGACCATCAGGTACCGGCCCACCTGGTCGAAGTCGTTGCACATCCCGTCCGGGAAGCGCGGCGAGGTGGAGTTCAGCAGCAGCCGCGGGGTTTCGATCGAGTAGCCGGCCACCGCCACCATCCGGGCCCGCTGGAACCTGGTGACGCCGCCCTGGACGTATTCGACGCCGGTGGCCAGCCCGGTCTGTTCATCGAAACATATCCGGATGGCCATGGAGTCGGGGCGGATTTCTGCTCCGTGGGCCAGCGCGTCCGGGACGTGCGTGATCAGCGGGGACGCTTTGGCATTCACCTTGCAGCCTTGCAGGCAGAAGCCGCGGTAAATGCAGTGCGGCCGGTTGCCGAACCGGCCGTTGGCAATGGCCACCGGGCCCACCTTCGCGGTGACGCCGCAGGCATTGGCGCCGCGGAGGAACAGTTCACCGTTGCCGGATACCGGATGCGGCCGGTGGGGGTAGCCGTGCGGATCACCCCACGGCCAGCGCTCGCCGGCCACCGGCAGCTCCGCTTCGATGTCCTCGTAGTACGGCCGCAGCTCCGCGTAGTCCAGGGGCCAGTCTGCGCCCACCCCGTCTGCGGTGAAGGTCCTGAAGTCGCTGGGGTGGAAGCGCGGTGTGTAACCGGCGAAGTGCACCATCGATCCGCCAACTCCGCGGCCCGAATTGTTCGACCCCAGGGGCACAGGATCCGTCCCGGAGATAACGCGTGGCTCGGTCCAGTACAGGTGGTGGGACCCCGCTTCATCGCTGACCCAGTCCCGCTCCGGCTCCCAGAACGGCCCCGCATCCAGAGCCACGGCACGCCAGCCGGCGCGGGCAAGGCGCTGCAGCAGCGTGGCCCCGCCGGCTCCGCAGCCCACGATCACCATATCCACCTCGTCGGTTTCGCCATACCGCTGCATGTCCTCCCGCAGCCGGAGGTTGCTGCCGGGGCCCTTCGGCAACAGCCAGGCTGATTCGTTGCGTTCCCGCAGGGTGCTCATCTGTCTGCCCCATGCGTCGGATCGTCGTCCGGGCGGACGTCCCGCACCTCGAACGGCTCCAGCCGGTCCACCCCAAGGTTCTTGTAGCCGCGGGGATAGGCCGGCCCCGCGAAGCCGATTTCGTCCCAGGCCAGGGGATGGGAGTAGAAGGCGGTGCAGGCGTACCGGGTCCAGAGGCTCCACACCCGGTCCGCCGGCAGTCCGTGCCAGAGTTCCCGGTGAAGGTTGCAGATGTCCTGCAGGAGTTCTGCCTGCTGCTCCGGATCCAGCCGGGCGAAGGTGCAGCCGGTACGGGAGTGGGCTTCACTGTCCAGCGCCGCCAGCGTTGCGCGCCACGCTTCACCGTCCCGCGGCATGTTGTCGTAGTGCCAACCATCGGTTTGCTCCTCGGCCAGCCGGGCGTCCACCATGTTCACCACCGGCACGCGGGGCTCGCCCTGCTGGCCCAGCAGCAGGTCGAAGAGGGTACGCGCCGCAGCCTCTTCCGGCGGCGTGAAGAAACGGACGTCGGGCGGCATGCCCAGGCGGGATTCGACGACGGCGGCAGTGGCCCGGTCCCAATGGTCCCCCTGCGCAAGGGTGCTGAAGCCGGGGTAGCGGCCGCCGCCGTCGGACGTTTCCAGCGGAAGGCTGCTCATGGTTCCCGCCTCAGGACGGAGGCCAGCACTCCCATCCCGCCCACCAGGGTGACCAGCAGCGGCGCGAACAGCGGTGGACCCATCTCCAGGTTGTAGCGGAGGTTGGACAGGCCGCCGGGCTTCTGCCGGATCCCCTGCAGGTGCAGCCAGGTTCCCTGCAGTCCGTTGGCGATGATGGCCGCGCTGGCCAGGGGGAGGGCGGTCTTTGCCATGCGGCGGCTGAATACCCCGGCCACCCCTGCGGCGGCCCCCACCGGGCCCAGTGCCACGGGAACCCACATCCACGCGTTGCCGAAGCTGGCCTTGTCATGTTCAAGGTAGATCTCGGCCGCAGTGACCAGTGCCCCGGCTGCTGTCAGGCCTGACAGGGAACGTTCAAACCGCCCCGTCTGGACGTTCTTGATGAGGCGGTCAATGCCGTTGACTGTGCTGGCGACCGGATCGGCCGGATGTTGCGTCTTCATGATTCTCCTTCTTGCCGGCGGCCCAACAGGCGGGGGAACCGGCAAACTTTGCGGGGCAGCAACTATTGGAGGAAACTGATGCCCATGGAAACATCTGCCGGATCTGGGCCGGTCCCGGAAGCTCTGAGTCGGGAAGTCGAAGCCGTGATGGCCGCCGCCGACACCCTCATGCGCGTAGTGGCGCGCTCCGTTGCCGAGGTTGAGGACATCGTTAATACCCCGCAACTGCGGGTGCTGGTGCTGATCCACACCCACGGGCCCCAAAACCTGGGCGGTGTGGCCGCAGAGCTTGGCGTGCACGCCTCCAACGCCACCCGCATCTGTGACCGGCTGGTAGCCGCTGACCTGCTGCAGCGCCGCGAAGATCCCGCTGACCGCCGGTACATCCGGCTGGAGTTGACCCGTGAAGGCAGGGAACTGGTCGATACCGTGCTGCAGCACCGGCGGCAGGCCATCGCCGAGGTAATTGCCAGGATGCCTGCCGGGCGGCGACCTGCACTGGCTGCAGCGCTGGAGGCCTTCGCAGCCGCCGCCGGCGGCCAAGGGACCTCCGACGGTCGCTTTACGTTGGGCTCCAGTTCCTGACGTAACCGGATCCTGGTGCGGCAAGCCATGCCTTCATTGAACCCCAATGTTTGCGTATGCGCAATAGTTGGCGGTAATTGCGGGTGACTTTTCCGATCGGTCCGGAGGGGCGCAGGGGGCCATTCAGAGCGGTCTGATGCCCCACTGGCCGGTGTGGGATTGCCCGGGCTCCAGGGTGATCAGGCCTTCGCCTGAGTTGAAGGCGTCGGGGGCGCAGGTCATGGGCTCCACGCCCAGTCCGGTGCGGCGGCGGTCCGGTTGCGGGAGGCTGTCGCCCGTGAAGATTTCCAGGTAGGGGTAGGTACCGTCCACCCACAGCTCAACGCCACCCGATCGGTCCGGACGCAGCAGTGTCACGCTGGCGCGCCCGTCCCCGTCACAGATCAGGTCGGTGTAGGCCACATCGATGTGCCGGGCCCCCAGTTGCTGGAGCTCGCGCAGGTCGTACTCCGTGCCGTCCACCCGCTCGTGCCCAGTGGGGATGCCGCGTTCATCCACGGGCAGGTACGTCCGCCCCGGCACCTGGACCAATCCTGCATCGATGGCCTGGCCGGGCAGCCCCAGGCTCAGATACGGATGCGCGCCTGTGCCAAACGGGCAGGGCTCCGGACTGCGGTTGGTTACGGTCGTCCGCACCCTCAACCCGCCGTCGTCGAGCCCGTAATCCAGCCGGCAATCAAGCACCCATGGCCAGCCCTGGCAGGCGTGAAGGGTATGCGTGAACGCGATCCTGTCCTCCCGCTGATCCTCGGCCTCCCAGCTCCGCCAGCGGGTCAAGCCGTGGATGGCCCCGCCCTTGTCGGGCTCGCTGAGGTCAAGCTGCAGCGTGCTGCCACCCCACTCGTAGCTGCCGCCCCTGACCCGGTTGGGCCACGGGATGAGGGACTGTCCGCGCGCCCCCGTGCACATCTCCTCCGGGCCGTAGCCCTCCACCAGGGGGCGGCCGTCCAGCAGGTAGTCCCGCAACGCCCCGCCCACCTCCGTGAGGTGCGCGGATTGCCGGGCGTGCCGGATGTCATATTGGCGCCCTGACGGGAGCCGGCGGCCGCTGGCGGCCTCCTGCCCTGCCTGGCCATGACTCTTCGCTGCCGGGCTCGTGGCTGCGGCGCTCATGGCTGGCGGGTCCCGCCGTCGTCCTTTGCCTGGAGGTCCAGCACCACTTTGACGTCATCGGGGTGGCGGTCAAAGGCCTCGGCAAATTTGCCCAGGGGAACCCGGCGGCTGATCAGTCGCCCCAGCCAGTCTGCGTCGGCAGCAGCCAGGGCCTTGGCGCCGGCGTCGTAGTGACGCCGGTTGGCATTGACGCTGCCGAAGACCACGCCGTTCATCAGAACTTCCTCGCGGTTCAGCGCGCCCACGTCCACCTCGGTTTGCTTCCCCGTGCCTGAGACGCCGGTCAGGCAGGTGATGGCATCCTGGGCGCGGCAGCGGAGGGCGTCCAGCACCACGGGGGTCACGCCCGTGCATTCCACCAGGACATTGGGCTTGAGCCCGGAGCCCGGCAGGGATTCACTGTGGTAGGTGGCGCCAAGGGCGCGGACCAGCTCCGGCTTGGGCCCGTCCTTGACGATGTCGAACACGTGCACCTCCAGGCCTTGCTGGACGCCCAGGAGCGCGGCGAGCAAGCCAACGGGTCCGGCCCCGGTCACCACCGCGACGTGGGGGTCGAAGAAGGCCCGCTGCCCGATCCTGTTGATCTGCTCCCAGGCCTTGGCCACGATGGTGGTGGGCTCCAGCAGCACTCCCACGTTTTCCAGTCCAGGGTCCAGTTTCACCATGGCATCCGGGTCCGCGCGCCATTTCTCGCGGGCAAATCCGTCCAGGCCTTTGATGCCGTGCTCGGTGTACTTGCCGTTCAGGCACATGTCCCACTCGCCCGCGGCGCAGGCCTTGCACGGCTCGGGATCGGGCCTGCGGACGATGCCGACCACCAGGTCTCCGGCCGCCAGCCCCGACCCCTCCGGCGCCTCCACCACCCGGCCCAGGTTCTCGTGCCCCAGCACCAGGTAGTCCTGGCCGGGCGGAGCCTCGCCGTATTCGGCGTCGATGATCTCACTGTCCGTGCCGCACAGGCCCACGGCCAGTGCCTCCACCAGCACCTGGCCCCCGCCCGCCTCCGGTTGGGGAATATCGCGCAGGTGAAGGGAGTCCTTGACTCCAGGGGTAACTGTCAGCGCACGCATGATGCCTCCCTTTAGCCGTGGTTGTCTTTGCCAGTGTCGCGCTTTATTTGCGGGTACGCAACGGTACCCGGATTGGGGCTGCCCTCACTGTTCTGCCGCTGGCCGCCGCGGCTGATGTCCAGCATGATCACCACAGCAAGGAGGACTACGGAGATTGAGGCGGATGCGAGCGTGTCAGTAAACCAGTGGTAGCCAAGGTAGACGCGGCTTGCTGCTTCCAGCGCCAGGCCTCCGGCAGCAGCGGCGAAGGCCAGTATGACGGACAGCGTGCGGGAGGACCGGGGAGAAGAGCAGGTATGCGCCGATCAGCAGGAAGTTGGAGGCGCCGACGACGTGCCCGGAAGGAAACGACGACGTCGCATCGGCGCCCAGCATCATCAGGGCCGTTGGGGGCCGGGAGCGACCTATGGCGTGCGCAATAACTTCCGTGACGATGACCCCCGTAAGCATCGACCCGGCGAGCAGAAGGGGTCGCCAAAGACGGCGGGTCAGCAGGGCCCACCCCGTGGTGGCGACCAGTGTTATCACCGGAAGGGCCAACGGGCCGAACACGAAGGCGAGTCCTGCCAGGACGGCTGTGGCTGCTGCGGTCCGGTGATCTACGAACCAATCGGTCATGGGCCTGTCAGCTGCTGCCACGCCTTGTCCCTGGAGCACTTCCCCGAGTGTCAATAAGAAGGAGGTTGCGCCGGCCAGGGCCAGCATCAGGGACACCGTACACAGGATGAGGTGCCGGCCGGGGGAAAGGATGTACCCGTCACCTAACCGGAAATGCCTTGGCCCGCCCTTCCCCGGGGTCCGGCTGCGGCCGGTGCCCGCTCCGGGGGACGGCCTGGGGGACGGCCTGTCCAGTTGGGGCGCCGGTGCGGGGTGGCTTGGCTGTGCATGTCCGGCTTCCGGGGCAGGTGACTTGTTTGTCACCGCTCATCCCTCACGTTGGATGCAGTAGGCGTCGCCGTCCACTTCCCTGGCCGGCTGCGGGCGGTAGCGGACCACGAAGCAGGACCGTTCCTGCCGCCCTTTGACCTCTGGCCGGACGTCGTCGTCATCGCTTGCCACGGCGTACTCATTTCTCCTGTTGGAACGGCCGCTCTTCGGTTTGGAGTGAAAATGATATGCAAGGGTAGCGCAACAGTTGTAGGTGCGCAACGGTATGCTGTTGCCGGAGGCCTCTGAGCACGCCCCGGTTACCGGAGCATTGATGGGGGCGGTGCGGGAAAAGGGCCGCCGGGGTATTTGGCGGCCGCGGCGTTCATGAGATGGGCCCACTGCGTCCCTGCAATGTTGGCTCCGTCCAGGCCGGCGTAGTACTTCCCGTTGATGGTGATGTGCTCATTTGCCCATTCCGGCCCAAATCCCTTGTAGCTCCCGAACCATGAGGCGGTAGCGATGCCCGTGGTGGCGCCAACGGTCCAGGTCTGCGTGTGTCCGTCGGTGGTGCCGGTTTTGGCAAAGATGTCGTGATCCTTGTTCACAGGGATGTTATAGCCGGATCCTATGGTCAGGACGGGCTGGAGGGCGTAGGTGACGCCGGCGGCGACGTCAGGATCGATGGTCTGCGTGCAGTCCGCGGGCGGCACCGGATAGTTGTGTCCCTTGGGCCCGGTGACGCTCTCCAGGGCAACCGGGGAGCAACGGACTCCGCCGGCGGCGAAGGTGGCGTATGCGGTGGCCATGTCCAGCGGCGCCACATCCTGCGTGCCGATCAGATTGGCGATACTGGACAGGTCGTAGGGCTTGTTGGTGTGCCCGTTCTTGACTCCGGCCGCCGTGGCCATTTTCTGGATGTTGCAAAAGTCCAGCCGCGTTGCTGACTGGAACGTGATGGTGTTGATGGAGCGGTAGAGGCCTTCGAGCACGCTCATCGGGTAGTAGTGGTAGGGGTCGTCGTTGGGCAGGGGCGTCTGGCCGAGCGCAGGATCGTAGGACCCGGTGGTGGTGCCGCAGCTGTTTTTCCAAGGGAATCCGGCTTTGTAGATGCGGACGGAGCCGTCCAGCCTGGTGGCCATGGACCGCCCGGAATTGAGCCATTCGGCGAAGACGAACGGTTTCATGGCGGAACCGATCTGGAAGCCGCCGGCGCCATGGAGAGGCTTGCCCCGGCTGTCCGTTTCCGGAAGGGTGAGGTTGCCGGTGTAGTGTCCGGGTCCCGGCGCCGGGCTGTAGATGGTGTTCTGGGCCATCGTCAGGACCTTGCCGGTGCCGGGCTGCACGCTCACAAGGGCGGCCCCACGCTGCAGCGGGTCCGTGGGGGGAAGTGAGGCGTTGACCTGTTCCTGTGCCACCCTTTGCAGCTCCGGGTCCAGGGTGGTGCGGATGGTCAGCCCGCCCTGGTACAGCAGTTTGCGCCGGGCGGCTTCGTCGGGACCAAATGCGGGATCGTTCAGGATCAGGCGTTGAATGTAGTCGCAGAAGTACGGTGAGTTGGCGGCGGCGCATCCCTGGGCTGATGGCTGGACGTTTAAGGCAAGGGGAGCGGCAATAGCCTTGCGGTGCTGGACCCTGGAGATGTAGCCCTGTTGAAGCATTTGGTCCAGGACTTCGTTGCGCCGGGCCACCACATGGCCCGGTTCCGTGAGCGGATCGTAGTACCCGGGCCTGTTGACTACTCCTGCCAGGGCGGCGGCCTGGGTAAGGCTGAGGGCGCTTGCGGGGACGCCGAAATACTCTTTGGCTGCCGTCTGGACGCCGTAAGCTCCGTTGCCGAAATAGACCAGGTTCAGGTAGCCCTGAAGGATCTGGTCCTTGGAGTATTTGTCTTCGAGTGCGACGGCGAGCTTCATCTCCCGAAGTTTGTCGCCGATGGTCCTGGCGGCGCTGGGCTCAACCTCGTCCGCCCTGCCGTTGGATATCAGCGACTGGATGAGCACATTCTTGACGTACTGCTGGGTAATGGTGGACGCGCCCTGCCGGCCGCCCTGGACGTTCACATAGAGGGCCCGGAGGATGCCGGTCGGGTCGATGCCGCCGTGCTCATAGAAGCGGGAGTCCTCGATGGCCACGATCCCTTGGCGCATGAAGGGTGATATCTGTTCCAGGCGCACGGGTTCTCGATTCTGCGAATAGAACCGTGCGATGACCGATCCATCTTTGGCCAGCACCTGGGAGTTCCTGGCCGGCGGATCCAGATCGAGATCAGAGGGCAGTTGATCGAAGAACCTGCCGGATGCCGCGGTTACGGTGGAACCCAGTGCCGCGGCCGGGGCCAGGAGCCCTGCGACCAGAAAGCCGCCGATGACGCAGGCGGCGACGAAGGCTACTGCCCTTTTCCACGTGGTGTCCATAAGAAGCATGCAAAAGAATTCCTTGTCGTGTCGTCAGGGAGTGCGTGCGCGTCTCTTGGGCAATAGTTAGCAACGTGCAAACAACGCTATCTTCCTATCTGAACGGGCAGGCCATTTTTCGGTCACGGGAGGGCAACGATTCGGGAAAAGCGAGCGGGATGCGTCCGAAGCTGTTGCGCGGGCGCAACTGCTGGGTGACACTGAAGGGGACGAAAGAGCGGGCGGGGGGCATTAAAAGGGATCGCAAGGCCAAGGAAGGGAACAGCCATGAAACCCACCAACGGCACCATCGAATTCTTCCGCTTCCTGGCGGTCCTGGTGGCTGCAGCCCTCCTGATGGCCGGCTGCTCGGACCCCGCTGAAGGGGACCGCGACCCTGTTGCGCTCGGCTCCGACCTGAATTTTGCGGGGCTGGAGCTGCGAAGCGTCCTGCTGGTGACATCAGGGCAGGATGAACCCGCCCGCGTCCTGGGGACGATCATCAACACCACGGCCACGGATATCGAGCTGGTCCTGGCCGACTCCGACGAGCAGGTGCGGGTCAAGATCCCGGCCAACGGGAACAGGGAGTTTGACCAGACGCCCGTCATACTCAACAGCGCCCCGGAAGCTCCGGGGGCGCGGGCTGACCTGACAGTGAGTGTGAAGGGGCAGGAAACCACCATCAATGTCCCCATCCAGAACGGGACTTTTGACCAGTACCAGCCCTATATCCCTTCCGCCAGCCCGTGACGCCTAAAGAGGAGGTGTCATATGAAGTTTGGACTCTGCGCCGCGGCTGGAGTGGCGGCGGCGGCACTTACGTTAACGGGCTGCACCGGTACCCCGGCACCGGTGCCCGGTTCCTCCATCGCATCCCCTGAAGCGTCGCAAGGAGCGTTGGCAGGCGGCGGGGGTTTGCCTGCGGTTCCCGGCGTTGTCAGGGAAGTCGAGCCTTCCGTCGTCACCATCCGGACAGCAATCGGCCTGGGCAGCGGGGTTATCTATCACAGCGACGGATCGATCGTCACGGACGCACATGTCGTGGAGGACCAGCAAAAACAGCCCTTTAAGAACATCGAGGTCCAGTTCGCGGACGGCTCCCAGTCCCAAGGTGCCGTCATCGGCGTTGACGACGTCACGGACCTTGCTGTCCTGAAGGTCAACCGTACCGGCCTTCCGGCGGCAAAATTCGCCACGTCCGATCCCGAGGTGGGTTCGATGACCGTGGTCATCGGAAGTCCGCTGGGGTTGGAGGAGACCGTCACTGCCGGGATCGTTTCAAGCCTGCACCGGAACATGCCGCCGTCGAAGGAATCACCTCACGGCGCCATCGATCTGCTGCAGACCGACGCGCCGATTTCCCCCGGCAATTCCGGCGGTGCAGTAGCGGATTCCAGTGGCCAGGTGATCGGTCTTTCCGAGGCGTACCTTCCACCCAGCACGGGAGCCGTCGCCATCGGGTTCGTTACGCCGTCTTCCACGGTTACCGACGTTGCCGACCAACTGTTGGCAAGCGGGTCGGTCAAGCACGCCGCCCTCGGCGTGGTCCCCACCGACATCACGCCACAGCTCGCCAAACGCTTCTCGCTGCCCACGACGGCCGGGGCATTGATCGTGGATGTTTCCCAAGGAAGCCCGGCGGAACAAGGCGGCATGAAGCCAGGCGACATCATCACCAAGTTCGCCCAGACGGACATTCGAAGTGTGACCGACCTGCTCGTAGCCCTCAGGAAGCAGGACCCCGGGCAGCAGGTGGACGTCGTGGTGCAGCGCGGTTCAACGTCACAGAACCTGCACATCACCCTTGGAGACCTGGCCGGAGAGCGCTGAGCTGGGAATATCACCGCCTTTTTGGGTACCTTTCCCTGGCAAGAAGGACCAGGTTGACGAGGGAAAGAAGCTACGATGACTGCCGCCACCCGGAATGCGCCTCAACACACCCTCAGATTCGGGTTTGCCTTCATTGGGGTTCTGCTCATTGCCGTAAACCTTCGGGTTTCCTTTGTCAGTGTGGGTCCCGTCCTGGCCAACATCAGCAGTGATCTTGGACTGTCCAATCCGGCAGCAGGGTTTCTCACCGGCCTTCCGCTCATCTCGTTCGCGGTCTTCTCACCCGTCGCGCCCGCTTTTGCTGACCGCTTGGGGCTGGACCGGGCGCTGTGGCTGTCCCTGCTGATCCTCGCCTCGGGCATCATGCTTCGCTCACTGCCCGTGCCCGGTTTCATCTGGGCAGGCACGGCCACGCTTGGTTTGGCCATCGCCTTCCTGAACGTCCTGGTGCCTTCCCTGGTGAAGCGGGACTTCCCGCTGAAAGTCAGCCAGGTCACCGGCAGCTACACGGCGGCCCAGGCAGCTATCGCCGCCGTCGGGGCCGCTGTGGTGGTCCCCGTGGCCCAAACTTCACCTGCCGGATGGCGGCTTGCCCTTGGCATCTGGGCGGGGCTGGCCATTATCGCCACAGCCGTCCTGCTGCCGTTCCTGCGCAGGCCGGCCACAGCCGGCACGCACGCCACCGCCCGGAGGGCACCGAACTCCTACCAATCCCCCTGGACTTCGTCCCTGGGATGGCAGGTGACACTGTTCATGGGACTGCAGTCGGTGGCCTTCTACGTGTTGATGGCGTGGCTGCCCACCATTGAGCAAAGCCAAGGAGTTCCCGCCACCACTGCAGGCATCCATCTATCCGTCTTCCTGCTGGTCAGCGTGTTTGCAAGCCTCGGAACAGGGGCGGTCCTTCACCGTGGGCGGGACCAACGGCTCACAGCCTCTGCAAGCGCCGCCTTCACCTTCATGACGTTCCTGGGGCTGGCCCTTGCTCCTGACCTCATACTCCTTTGGGTCCTGCTGGGGGCAATCGGCTGCGGGAGCCTCATCGTCATCGCCCTATCGCTGTTCAGCCTCCGCACGCGGAACCACCCCCAGGCGGCGGCCATGTCAGGGATGGCCCAATCCGTAGGCTACGGCCTCAGCGCCATAGGCCCCGTCTTATTCGGCGGTCTGCATGACCTCACCGGTTCCTGGACCGCCCCGCTCATCACCATCGCCGCGGCCATGGCCGTCCTGACGCTCATTGGCTCACTTGCAGGACGCGACCGCGTGATCGGGGGCTAGCTGGTGCCAGGAGGGGACTACGCGCGGTAGCGGGAGTTCGGGCAGCCGGGCGTGTAGCACTCAAGCGAGGCCAGTTTCCATCTCTCCACTGACTCCGGTTCCTTGTCATCGCCCGCCCGCTCCCACATGGGATAGGCCGTTTCACCGCAGAGTGGACAGTCGGCCGCGTAGCTGCGCATCTCTTCCGCCGAGAATTCCCGATCCTCTTCCACTCCTCCATGCTAAGGCCCGCATTACGCCAGGCACGCGGGGGATATTCCCGGAAGGGCGGTTCCCAACTGTGCGGTCCCGCGCCGGACGGGTCTTTGGAACGTGCTCTTGCGTGTACGCAATAGTTGCGTAAAAATAAGAGCATGGTTCCGGGGCAAGGATCCCGGCTGAAGGTGCAGGAATATGCGCCGCCATGCCGGCCCCTCCCGAACAAGTCCTGCTCGTTCCGCCCGGCGGCGGAAAGCGGACCCGATGGGCCCGCGGGAGAGCAATAGCTTTACTGGGGGACGCGGTCTGATCTGCCATATAGCTAAGGAGCATTTCCAATGGCACAGAGCGTTAAGTCAGCAACGGCAGTGGGCAATGCCCGGTGGAAGCGGTTGATTCCGGTCGCCATCGTCGTCTACATCATCTCGTTCATGGACAGGACCAATATCGGGTTCGCCTTGAACGGACTCCATAAGGACCTGGGTATCGACGCCGCCCAGCAGGGCCTGGCTGCAGGCATCTTCTTTATCGGCTACCTCGTCCTGCAAATTCCGGGCGGCCACCTCGCCGAGCACTGGAGCGCCAAGAAGTTCGTCGGAATCATGGTGCTGATTTGGGGCGTCCTGGCCGTTCTGTCCGGATTCATCCAGGATTTCACCCAACTGCTGGTGGTGCGCTTCTTCCTGGGCGTCGCGGAGGCCGGCATCTGGCCGGCAATCCTTGTCCTGATCAGCCACTGGTTCCCCGCCGCTGAGCGGGCGCGGGCCTACGCGTTCTGGATGATGAACATTGCCATCGCTTCGATCATCACGGCGCCCCTCTCCGGCTGGATTCTTTCCTTCTCGGACTGGCGGTGGCTGTTCATCATCGAGGGCATTTTCCCGTTCGTGATCGCCGCACCCCTGTGGTGGGCCCTGATCGCCGACCATCCCCGCGAGGCCTCATGGTGCTCGGTCCAGGAGCGTGAGTACATCGAGAGGGGACTTGCCGAAGATGCAAAGGCACATCCGCAGCAGGAGAAGCTGGGCCTGCGCCACGTGGTGTCCAACTCAGTGGTGTGGAGGCTGACCCTCGTGTACTTCCTCATCCAGATCGGCTTCTATGGCATCAATATCTGGCTCCCGCACGTGATCAAGACGATCACCTCCGGTTCCTCCATGGAGGTGGGGCTGATTACGGCCATTCCGTACGTGTTGGCCATGGTGGGGCTCTGGTACAACGCCAAGGCAGCCGACCATTCGGGCCGCTACTCCACGCACGTTCTGCTGTCGATGGCAGTCGGGGCTGTTGCCTTGGTTGTCTCGGTAGCAACCGGAGACAACATGCCCATCCTTGCGGTCACCCTCATCAGCGTTGCCGTCGCCGGGGCACTGGCCTACGACGGTCCCTTCTGGGCGTCAGCGTCCCGGGCAATGCCAGTGGCCGTCGCCGGCACCGCTATGGGGCTGATCAATGCGGTGGGCAATCTCGGTGGATTCGTAGGACCCTACGTTGGCGGTTTTCTGCAGGATGTCACGCAAGGCAGTTTCCTGGCCACGTCCATTTTCCTGGCATGCTGCCTGTTGGCCGCGGGCCTGGTGATGCTGACACTGCGGCGCAGCGGTGACAGGCCGCTCTCACGTGACCGGTTGCAGGAAGCCCACTCCGGAGGGGCGGCGGCAGAACCAAGGATGAAGAAGTCATCCTGACCGATGGCACCGCAGTAACTTACCGACAACGCTGTGCAGGGCCATGCCGCAATGTGCGGCATGGCCCAACGCCGTCTTTAGGCAGCACCGGCGGCGACGGGCCCGCCCGCCAGCGACACTGCGGTCTCTTCGGCGCATGCCGTGATGCGGCCGAGGTGCCGGCCGGCCAGCTGCGGCAGGGCCGCGTTTCCTTGCTGCCCCATGTCCTCCAGGAAGCCCTGCAACTGGAGTGCCATTCCGGCAAGGCGGTCAGCGCCTACCATCTGGGACGAAATCTTGAGGCTGAGAACCGCGTCCATGGCCAGCGCATGGTCCGCAGTGAGCAGTCCCGTGCGCAGCTTCCGGATTCGGAGGGGCAGTTGGGCCAGGAAGCACTCCAGGAAGAGGAGCCAGCCCTCCTCGTCGTCGAGCTCGGCGCGCAGCGTCGCAAGGACTGCCGGATCGACCAGAAGCCGCTCGGGATCATCACGGTGGTTCACGTATTCCTCATTTTCCAGCAAGTTCTTGCGCAGAATTCCATCAAGGCCTGATCAGTTTCACCACACGGCCTTTAGGATCAGGCATGTGCCGTCCGGTGCACCTGGCCGGCAGCAGACTTGGCTGCCACGAACGATTCTGGGGATCGATAGCCTTGTTCAACTCCATAAAGACACGCTTCGCGGCCGTCGCCGCAGGTCTGGGCGTGGCCCTGGCCCTGACGGTGGTTCAGCCCGTGGCCGCGCAGGCAGCTGCGGGACAGATCGCCTTGAATCCGGCCACGGGGCCGGCCGGGTCCTCCATCACGGTCACCGGCACAGGCTTCAAAGCCTCCACCACCGGAACCGTGATCATCGGTTCGGCTACTTTCCCCTTGAAAACGACGTCGACCGGCGCCTTCAGCGCCCCGGCCACCATCCCGGCAACCGCCACAGGCAAGATCACCGTGACTGCCAAGACGTCCTCCGTCCAGGGTTCGGCCGTGTTCACGGTTACCGTGCCGGCCCCGACGGCCCCGACCGTGCCGCCCGTCAGCGACGCCAAACTCCGCTTCGGGGCGGCCACGGCCGGGGGACCCCTGGCTGGCAGCGAGCTTGACGAGGTGGCGGTCCTCGCCGGTGAAGCACCGTCCAGCGTCTTGTTCTACGAGGACTTCGCACAGCCCGCACCCATCACCGAAATGAACGCGGTCCGTGCCCGGGGCGCGGTTCCCCTGGTCACCTGGGAGCCCTGGTTGTGGGGCGGCGGTGTGAACCAGCCGGCCTACAGCCTGGACCGGATCACCGCCGGCGATTTCGATCCATACATTGCCCAGTGGGGCCAGGCGCTGGCCTCCTGGGGTTACCCGGTCCAGCTGCGGTTCGCCCACGAAATGAACGGCGACTGGTACCCGTGGGCTGAAAGCGTCAACGGCAACCAGCCCGGGGATTACGCCGCGGCCTGGCGGCACGTGCATGATGTTGTCACGGCACAGGGCGCCAGCAATGTGTCGTGGGTCTGGAGCCCCAACGTTCCGTACCACGGCGCCACGGACCTGGCCGGACTGTATCCCGGGGCAGGCTATGTGGACATCGTGGCCCTGGACGGTTACAACTGGGGAACTTCCGCCTCCTGGAGTGCCTGGATCTCCGCGCAGGACCTCTTCGCGCCGGGCATAGCCCAGCTTCGAACCCTGGCTCCCGGGGTGCCCATCCTCATTGCCGAAACGGCGTCGAGCGAGGCCGGCGGCGACAAAGCCGCGTGGAACTCTGACCTGGTGTCCTACCTGGCGGCCCAGCCCGATGTGATGGGTTTCGTGTGGTTCCACCTGCAAAAGGAAACGGACTGGCGCATCAACAGCAGCGCCGCCTCCGCAACAGCGTTCAAGAACGTGCTTCAGGCCAGGCGTACGTCTTAGCTGGTGGTTCCGGCCAACCGCCGCTGGCCCGGAATGTGCTCCAGGCCGGGCCAGGGCGGACGGCATCAGGGCTTGACCTTGCTGCCTTTGCGCAGCAGCGACAGCAGGGCCACGCCGATGAGTGCGGTGCCCAGGGCGGTAAGAAGGGACGAGCCGACGTTGAGCCCTGTGTAGGCCAGGGCGGCGGCTCCGGTAGCGGGGATAGTGGCGGTCATTCCATACATGGTCAGATGTCCTCTGCGGTGTATTGGGCTTCCCAACGGTCGATCCGCCGTCGGGTGATTTTGGTGGTCAGGGCCGCGCCCCAGGAGGCAAGGAACCACCCGGACCGCAGCCACATGAACAATTCCTGGGGGAAGAAGGTGGCGGCCAGAAGGATGTCCTTCCAGTCCCGGTGCGGAATCCGCCACGCGCGTTTGATGTCCAGCGCGATGAAAAGGACGGGAACCAGCCACCAGAACAGGACGAACCTGAAGACGCCCAGGGCGAGTGAAAGCACCATGACGGCGATCCATAGGAACTTCAGGAAGACGCCCAGCAGGCCCATGGCCTGTTGCCCCCAGTCGCGGAGGGTCAGCCGGTTGATGCCCAGGTCCAGGAGGTCCTCAACGGTTCCCACCTGCCACTTCATCCGCTGGCCCCACAGCGCCTTGATGGTCTTCATCGAGTCCGTGTAGGCGCGGACGTCGGGGGACACCTGGCAGATGTAGTCCAGTTCGCGGATCCGATAGGTCAGCTCGAAGTCCTCCACCTGGGAGGTATAGACCCAGGGGCCGTCCCTGTCGTCCCGGTCGGCGATCTGCCGCAGCACCACGTTGTTGATGGCGCAGCCCGTCCCTGCCAGGACGCTGGTCTGCCGGCGGCGCAGGGCGGTGTCCGTCCAGGTGGCGAACTCGGCTTTTTGCAGCCGGCTGAGGAATCCGGGGTCCTGCATGGTGAATTTCGACGACGATCCGCCCAGCCGTGCGGCCCGGCGCCCCAGGAACTCACGCTCCCAAGCGGCCAGGGCGTTGGGTGGAAGGACGGTGTCCGCGTCCAGGCAGACCACCACGTCGGCCGTACGCGTGTTCGTTCCAGGCCCGGTTGAGCGCCTCGGACTTGCGGTGCTCCAGCCGTGGCAGCTCCATCACGGTGACCGGGTACTTCCTGGCTTCCCGGGCGGTGTCATCGGTGCAGCCGTTGGGAATCACCACCACCAAATCTGCCGGGCGTGACTGGAGCATCAAGCCGTCAAGGGTGTCGCCGATCGAGCCCGCTTCGTTGTAGGCCGGGACCAGCACCACCAGACGCAAGGGGTGTCCGATAGGAGCGGATGCGGTGCGGGCAGGGGCAGCGGACAGGCGGGCAGGCATGGAGGGCTCCTCGTTTGGGTTGGTGGCCCCCCATTGGGCCGCACCCCATCCTTGAAGCGGCCACTCAACTTATGCCCCTGCCTTCCCTCAAGGTTCCATAAAGTCTTTTTGCTGCTCGGCGCCTCACTGCACGCGTTTGGCCTGCGGAAACTCCCCTCGGGTCCGTCCTCCAGCCGCCCGCGGGCGCAGGATAATTGACCGAAACGCAGTTTTGTCGCGACCCGCACCGGTACATTCAGGCTGATAGTAAGTACACTTACCAGTGGACGTAGTGTCCAGCAGTGCGGCGCTGCGTTCCTACTTCTTGCCTGCCTTGAGGTCTTCCACCGCCTTGGCCACCCGGCGCGAACGGGTTTCCGGCGTCTTCGCATCGGTGATTGGCTCCACGTAGCGGCGTTGGCTGCTGTAGTTCAGGCTCCCGTAGAAGGCCTTCGCTTCCGGTTCGGCCTCGAGGGCACTGGCCAGGTCATCCGGAACCTCAATGACCCGTGGTTCGGTGTCCACTTCCAGCCCCACCTCCACGGTGTCCCCGGCGGCCACTCCCGTCAGTTCCCGGTTCGCCGCGCTCACGCTGACCATGTTCTTGCCGCCCATCACCGCGATGCTGCTGCGGTAGCTTTCGCCGTTCATGGTGACCACCACCGGAGGCCGCCGTCCGGCATCAAGCGCAGTAACGATCTCCTCCGGGACCTCGATGCCTGTCTTGTTGCCGCTGCCCTGGATGGTGGTGGTGAATTTCATCCTCACAGTATGGGGCTCTTTGCGGCGGCAGGGATATGCGGGCGCGCGAAAGTCCCGGTCTCCTGAGCTGGGTCTACCGAGTATCCACGTCCTCAAATACCAGGAATGTCTGTGTATCCAGTACGCCGGGCATGCTCTGCAGTTGGTCGAAAATAACCCGTCGGAGGTCGATGTTGTCCACGGCGCGGACCAGCAGGATCACGTCGAAGTCGCCGCCCACCAGGGCAATGCGGTGCACCTCCGGGATGGCGCCGAGCTGGTCCCGCAGTTCGCGCCAGGAGTCCTGCTTGAGCTTCAGGGTCACGTACGCCGAGGACTTCAACCCCGCCTTGATGGGATCCACCAGCGCCGTGAACCGGGTCAGCACCCCGTCGCCGGTCAGCCGCGCGATCCGGCTGTAGGCATGCGCGCGGGAGATGTGCACGTTCTCCGCCACCTGCGTCACGGACATCCGGCCGTCGCGGGTGAGTTCGCTGATGATCCGCCGGTCGATCTCGTCCAGCGCCACCTGATCGCTGCCGGCATCCTTGCCCGCCATTGTGCCCACTCCCGCCGTGACCCGGATCGCTATAAATCGTCTCCCATACTAGGCAGATTAGAGCAGCCTCTCTGCCTCAGGGCGGGCGGCGGATACGAAACAGGCGCGCAGCAGGGCTCTTGGGCGAGTAATGCCTGCGGAAGGACGCCGTTTCCGGTGGCTGTTAGGAGCGCGGGAATGGGGATGCGCCGTGAGGGGCATCGGGCCGGTCCGCCGCTCCCCGGATAAAGTCGCAGTCGCTGGGGGAGAGGACAGTTTCGCCGTGCCGGTCCTGTTCCAACTGCTCCCCAGTGCCTTTCATAATTGCTGCCGCGACGGTGCGCGGGAGGATTTGGCATCCAGGATTATCAACCAGCCACTGCCGCGTTTCAGGGTCGAGCTGATCCCACAACTTGGCTATCTCCATAGCTAACACCCACCCTTGTCATTGCTGTTGAGGAAATGCTGCCGGGGCGGATGCCCCGGGACCATGCGTGTCCAACTTTTTGAACTCGGGTTTGAACGTGCTTGAGGAACCAAATGGAGAGGCGGAGGGGACCACGCTGTCCCCTCCGCGTCCATCCCCGCACCATGAACCCCCAAGTACCCCCGGTCACGTGGTGCGAAGTCTCTTACGCGGAATGGGCGGAAGAGCGTGGATATGACGGATAGACATTTTTGTCAATTTCCACGCTCACGAGTCTGCCCCCTTTGACGGGTAGAGGTCAACGCAATTCTTGGAAATTAGGGACATTAGGGGCAGCTGGAGGAAGGCATGACCGGATGGGCCATGCTGCTCTCCTGGAACGGGTAGGTGCGCGCAACCTGCCAAGCGTCAGGGGCGGGAGCTGTCCTGGCCGCTGCGGAGCTCATCCAGGGCGGCCTCCAGCAGCGTCATGTGGCAGGTCCTCGCCGTCATGATGAGCCGTCCGGCTGCTGCTTCTGAGCTGCAGCCGGTGCGGTCCGCTATGGCCCGGCAGGCGTCGGCGATGACCGAACGGGACACCAGTGCTGTTTCCGGCGCCGAAATCCGCTCACCCCATGCCGCCGTGAACGGATCCTCTTCCGGCAGGGGACCAAGGGAGTTGAGGGCGGCGGTTGTTCGGGCGTGAAGGACGGACCGGGCAGCGGCGAGCAGTTCGGCGGCCTCCGGGCAGGCCAGCCGGTAGACCAGGCGGCCGCCGGAGCGGGTGCAGTCAATCAGTTGCTGTGCGCGCATCTGGGCCAGGTGCCGGGACAGGTGCGAGGGTTTTACGCCGGTGCGCTCGCAGACTTCTGGGATGGACAATTCACCCTGGGAAAGCAGCTCCAGGATGGTGGCCCGGACCGGATGCGCCACCGCCTTGAACACTTCCGCGGCAGCGTACACTGACGCTCCGGCCAATCCGCGGTCATTGGCCTCATGCCCCCGAACCTGGCGGCTCTCAATATCAATGTCGTAGCTGTTCATGCCCTACGCTCCCTTCGGCTACGCATCCCATTATCCGACGCCCCGGAGCTGCTGACCCTCTGCCGCCGCAGAAAATTACCACGATGGAAATCCCGTCCCGTATCGCCGCCCGCCGATTCGTCCACAACCCCTGCCGGTAACCCACGTCACACTTACAAATCGTCTTCCGATAGACCCGTTTGCGCGCAGCTTCTCCACGATTTCCACAGATGCTGGATACGAAACCTGCATCAGGACAATACTGGGAACGAATAGTGGCTACCGAAGGACGGACCAATGACGATCTCCGCAGACCACACCGCGCCGCACAGCACCAGCCCGGAAGCAGCAGACAATGCGCTGACGGAAGCTGTGAAGAAGTTCGGCATCACGGTGGAGGATTACATGCTCCCCGCCCGGCACCAGATCCAGATGGTGGACCCGGACGGCCGGCTCATCCCGGAAAGTGAGCAGGGCACCCAGCCCGGCCACGAATACCCCGTGCCCGGCGATGACGAACTGCTGGCAGCGTACGAACGCCTCGTCGTCGGCCGCCGCGTCAATGACCAGAACTCAGCCCTGGTCCGGCAGGGACGCATGGCTGTCTACCCCTCCAGCCACGGCCAGGAAGCCTGCCAGGTGGCCGCCGCCCTGTGCCTCTCCGACGCTGACTGGATGTTCCCCACCTACCGCGACGCCGTGGCCGTGATGACCCGCGGCGTGGACCCTGTGCAGGTAATGACCATCTTCCGCGGCGACTGGCACGGCGGCTACGACCCCCTCGAATACAAGGTGGGCATTCAGTGCACCCCGCTGACCACCCAGCTGCTGCACGGCGTTGGCGTGGCCCACGCCGCCAAGCTTCGCGGCGAGGACACCGTGGTGCTGGCCATGTGCGGCGACGGTGCCACCAGCGAAGGCGACTTCCATGAAGCCCTGAACTTCGCCGCCGTCTTCCACCTGCCCGTCATCTTCTTCGTCCAGAACAACAAGTACGCCATCTCGGTGCCGCTGGCACACCAGTCCGTGGCGCCGTCGCTCGCGCACAAGGCCGTGGGCTACGGCATGGCGGGCGAGCGCGTGGACGGCAACGACGTTGTGGCGCTCCTCGCCGTCCTGGACCGCGCCGTGAAGCTCGCCCGCGAAGGCTCCGGCCCGCTGCTGGTGGAAGCCAACACCTACCGCATGCAGGCGCATACCAACGCCGACGACGACACCCGCTACCGGGAAAGCGCTGAAGTTGCGGAGTGGCGGGCCAAGGACCCGGTCAACCGGATGCGCACCTACCTGACGGAGCGCGGGCTCCTGGATGACTCCGCGGAGGAGCAGATCGCTGCACACGCCGAGGCCGTGGCGGCGCAGCTCCGCGAAGGTCTCAGTGAGGATGTGCCCGTGGACCCGCAGGAACTCTTCCGGCACGTCTTCTCGACCCCCACCCCGCAGTTGAAGGAACAGTCCGCCATGCTCGCCGACGAGCTCGCCCGCGACGCGGCATCTACTGATTCACAGGAGGCCGGCAAGTGAGCCCCACCATCACCACCTCTTCCGAGGCCAACGGCAACGTTTCTGCCGCCACGGCCCGGGCCGCAGCCTCCGCCGCCGCTTCCGCCGAAGCCGCCGGACCCCAGCCCGTCACCATGGCCAAGGCCCTGAACACCGCCCTGGCCGACGCCATGCACGCCGACTCCTCCGTCCTGGTGTTCGGCGAGGACGTGGGCATGCTGGGTGGCGTCTTCCGCATCACCGACGGCCTCACCGCCACGTTCGGCGAGCAGCGCTGCTTCGACACCCCGCTGGCCGAATCCGGCATCGTGGGCATGGCCGTGGGCATGGCCATCAACGGGATGCGCCCGGTGATCGAGATGCAGTTCGACGCGTTCGCCTACCCCGCGTTCGAACAGATCGTTAGCCACGTGGCCAAGATGCACAACCGCACCCGCGGGGCGGTCAGGCTCCCCATGGTCATCCGCATCCCCTACGGCGGCGGCATCGGGGGAGTGGAGCACCACTGTGACTCCTCCGAGTCCTACTACGCCCACACCGCCGGCCTGAAGGTCTACACTCCGGCCACCGTGGCGGACGGTTACCGGATGCTCCGCGAAGCCATCGACTCCGACGACCCCGTGGTGTTCATGGAACCCAAGAAGATGTACTGGACCAAGGACTCGGTGGACCTGGGCGAGCTGCGCCGCCTTCACGAACTTCCTGGGGAAGGCACGACGGCGGGACGCACCACCGAAGGCCGGGCCGCCGTCGCCCGTCCCGGCACGGACGCCACGCTGATTGCCTACGGCCCGTCCGTCCCCACCGCTTTGGCTGCTGCGGAGGCCGCTGCTTTGGAAGGGCGCTCGCTGGAAGTCATTGACGTGCGCACCATCGTCCCGTTCGACGACGACACCGTCTGCGCGTCCGTCCGGAAGACCGGCCGGGCCGTGGTGATCGCCGAGGCGCACGGTTTCGCGTCCGTGTCCTCCGAGATCGTGGCCCGGGTCCAGGAGCGCTGCTTCCACTACCTGGCCGCCCCCATCCGCCGCGTCACCGGATTCGACGTCCCGTACCCGGCGCCCAAACTCGAGAAGTACTACCTGCCCGGCGTGGACCGCATCCTCGACGCCGTTGACGACCTTCAGTGGGAGAACTGACCATGAGCGAACCACGTGTGTTTTTGCTGCCTGACCTGGGCGAAGGCCTCACCGAAGCCGAGCTGGTGGCCTGGCATGTGGCCGTGGGCGACGAGATTGCCGTTGACCAGCCCATCGCCGAGGTGGAAACTGCCAAGTCCGCTGTGGAGGTGCCGTCCCCGTACGCCGGGATCGTCACCGAACTGCACGGGCAGCCGGGCGAGACCCTGGACGTGGGGAAGCCGCTGATCTCGGTGACGCCGCTCTCTACGGGTGTCGCCGCGGATGATGCCGCCCCCGCCCCTTCGCCGGCCCATCCCGTGGTTGAACCCAACGAGACCGAGCTTGCCGAAGCTAAACCTGCTGATGCCGTCGCCGAGACCTATCGGGAGGAAGAAAAGGCCGGCTCGGGAAATGTCTTGATCGGTTATGGAACTCCAGGCGGGCATAGCCAGGCACGGCGTACCCGTGCGCGGAAGTCTTCTGTGACGGTGGCTGAGCGCACCGGATCCACTGCTCCCGAATTGTCCAAGGAGGACGACCTCACCCTCCTGCGCACCCGTGTGCCCGGCAAACTCGGGGCCGTGATCTCGCCGCTGGTCCGGCGCATGGCCCGGGAGCACGGCGTCGATCTCGGCGACATCTCCGGCTCAGGCGACAGCGGCCTCATCATGCGCCGCGACGTGGAGGCTGCGCTGCGGACAACTGCTCCGGCCCAGGTTCCCGAAGCCAAGCCGGCGGAAACCAGGCCTCTGGAATCCGAAGCCGCCGCCGCATCTCAGGAAGCGCAGGCAGCGAACGGCGTGGATGCCCGCACCGGGCTGCCCATTGCCGCCCGCACTCCCGTCCGCGGTGTCCGCAAGGCCGTGGCCGCCAACATGGCCCGCAGCCGCTCCGAGATTCCCGAAGCAACAGTGTGGGTGGACGTGGATGCCACCGCACTGATGGAACTTCGCGGGGGGCTGAAGGCCAACGGCGCCGAGGTTCCCGGGCTGCTGGCCTTCATCGCCCGGTTCGTCACCGCGGGGCTAAAGAAGTACCCGGAGCTGAACACGCGGATTGAAACCGCGGAGGACAGGTCCCAGGAGATTGTCGCGTTCGACGGCGTCAACCTCGGCATCGCGGCGCAGACCGACCGGGGCCTTGTGGTGCCCTCGGTCCGGGCCGCGGAGAAGCTGACCGCCCGGGAACTGGACGCGGAGATCCGGCGCCTCACCGACGTCGCACGCCAGGGCAAGGCGACCCCCACGGAGCTGGGCAGCGGCACGTTCACGCTGAACAACTACGGCGTGTTCGGCGTGGACGGGTCCGCGGCGATCATCAACCACCCGGAGGTGGCCATCCTGGGCGTCGGCCGGATCATTGACAAGCCGTGGGTGGTCAACGGCGAGCTGGCGGTCCGCAAGGTCACGGAGCTGACGCTGACCTTCGATCACCGCGTGTGCGACGGCGGCACAGCGGCCGGCTTCCTCCGCTTCGTGGCGGACGCCATCGAAAATCCCACCTCGCTCCTCGCTGACATCTGACCGTCCCCCATCAAGTGAAGCGTCGACGGCGGCAAACCCGCCGCCGTCGAAAGCCCCGACTTGGATGGTTTTTCCGCTGGCCTCCGGTAACGGCATTATGCGGATGACCTATCTACCGGGGACCGTTCATGAGCCTAGCCTTCAATCGGCCGCTAATCCGGTGAATGCCCCGGGAGCACATCGTTGGCCTCCTTGCACACCTGGTTTCGCCCCTTGTCATTGGATCAACATTCCCAATCAACAGCTGCCTTGACGAATGCGGCACTCTCATAGACGAACCGGTACGTCCAGTTAATTGGCGAGAGATCTGGCCTGACAGCGATCATGTCCAGCTTGCGCGAGTAGCACCGGCCAATGATGGTTCGGGCTCGTGATACGTGGGAATCATCTGTTACCACTGTGACATGATGCCAATTGTTTTCGTCACTCAGCTTCTGGATTGCCCTGGCTTCACCCTGTGTGGTGGCCGGATCGGGACTGAAGCAAATAACTCGGTACGGCATGTGGGCTTCACAGATGTCGGCTGGCGGATTGCCACTCTCGCCAACGGGCACGGAAATAACCAAAACGGGGCTGTACCCCTCGGACATGAGCTTCGTTGCATAGTCCAGTCGGCCCGTTGGAACGGCAGGCGCGAGGACCACCACAGCGTCCGATTGCTCAGGCTGGTCAACTGCGGGAACTGCAACAAGGAAAAAGCTTGCCACGCCCCATGAAGCGAGTAGTACGAGGCCCCATATGGCGGCCCTGGTCAACAACCTTTGCATACGGCGAGGGCGACCACCGGGGGTTCTCTCCCGCCTGGGACCACCTTCCGACCGTGGCGGCGGGGGTTTCATGGTCACTAGGGTAAACCGTATGCCGCATACAGTGACGGGAAGCTGGCAACTTCTCGCTATAGGTCCCTTGATCGCGTCGCAGCCGAGGTCGCAACGCCATTGGCTGCTGTTTCACCGGTAGAGACTGTTTCCTCTGACCGGAAACGGCCATTAGCCGCAAAGGCCAGGATAAGCATCCACGCCGTCAGCGCGGATGGGCCGCCCCAGCCATAAATAGAAGATTCTGTCAGTTCCACGACTGCTATTGTCACAACAACAACGAGCAGGGGGCGCGCGGAATTTTCGAGCCGTGATGCAGCCAGCACTGACAATCCCAGTGCTACGAAGATGAAAGCTCCGAAAAGGCCGGTTTCCGTAAGGATGCTCAGGTAGATATTGTGCGCCGCCAGTCCCGGTGCCCCGGGCTTAACCTCTTCGATGGACCTGTATCCCGTCCCGGTCAAAGGGGACTTCTGAAACATGTCAAGCAGCTGCTGGTAGATTTGCAGCCTGCCGGAGGTTACGTCGGGGGAGGACCCGTCACGCAAAAAGAACCTATCCAGCGGTTCCAGCAATTGCGGATCGATGACCATTGCGAATACGAAAAACAATCCGCCCAAGACAGCCAGGGGGAGAATGAGCGTCCGCTGGGTGCCGGACAGCATAAGTATGAGCACTGCGATCACCACGGCCAAGAGAGCACCGCGGGAACCTGACAGCAGCATCGCGGCTGTAAGGACTGCCATGGAAGCCAGCACGAGGATGCGGCGCTTTGATGCCCTGAATAGGTAGACGCCACCAGCGATACCTATGGCTGACATCATTCCCGCATAATTGGCGTTGGAGTACATACCCCTGAACCGTCCATAATCCGGGTCAACGGGCCATGCCTGACCCGCAAGAACGGCGACGACACCCACTATTTGCACCATCGTGATCAGCAGGAAGACCATTGACACGTCGCCGCGCAAGTCGCTCGGTCCGGACCAACGCCGGACAAACGTCAACAGAAGGAAAGTCGTCATGCCGGCCAGGAGGATCGACTGTGGCAACGTTGCGCTCGGGGCCAAAGTGGTCAGGTTTGTGGCCAAGGCTATGACGGCAAACAAGATCATGAACAGAACGACGGCCCGGTCCGAATCACGGATACGCCCGGGCTTTTTTGGAAGAAGCGCGATGCCGGCCAGAACTATGGGTCCGAACTGTAGTATGTACCACCCGGTCTCGCTCAGGAGAGCCGACGTGGGTCCGGACCTCAGGACCGACACCAAAAGTGACGTGCCCACCATGGTTCTCCACAAGCCCGCCTTGTACAGGATTACCGAGTAGACGGCAAGGCCCAGGACGGCAGCCAGTAGAAGTACAGAGCTCACAGCAACATACACAAGCGCCGCAAGCACAGCGATCATTGCAGGCATTAGCAACTTTGCGTTGTGAAACTGGATGCGGTCACTAGGATTCCCCACACGTAGAGCATATCTTCGTTGACTATGACCAAGAATGATGACGAGAGGGTTCGACGCCGGGAGTTGTTCCGCGTCGGTGCCCTGGCTTCGGTCGTCACTGGGACGTCAGTTTTGGCGGGAGTCGGCATTAGCCAGTCCACCTCTCCTGACACCAAGCACGACACGAAGGCACCAACGCTTGGGAATGCGCAAGATTTTGCGATTAGGAACGTAAAGGACTTCGGCGCTGTCGGAGATGGCACGGCAGTGGACACCAACGCAGTGCAAGCGGCCATAGCGGCCGGTGGCATCACCTATTTCCCGCCGGGTACCTACGAAGTCAGCGACCTGGTAGCTGCCGACGGCATGCGCTTGGTGGGCGTTGGCACGGCGGGTCTGGGAAGATCGCGTCTGCGCTCCAAAACAGGAACCATCTTCCGCACCAGTGGCCCCGCCACCTTCAGCACTAAAGTTTCAGGGCTCGTGTTCGACTCGTTTGGAGGCGGCGGAGATCTGTTCACTGGCATGTGGTCCCTTGGGATGTTTGAAGACTGCGCCTTCGTCCAATACCAGGACGGGTCTTCATGCTTCAACGTCACTGGCTGGATTGACATGTTGGTGATCCGATGCACTTTCGACCACACCCACTCCGCTACCGTACCGACCTTCAAGGCAGTCAGCGACACGGGAGAACTGGCGCAATCCACTTTCCTATCCAACCGCTTCACGAAGACTGGCGATTATGCGATCCACTTAGAAGGGACAGACGGGTCCGTCGTGGAGAATTTCAGCATCAGGGACACCAACTTTGAGGAATCTGAAGGGGGAGCCGTCCGTCTGCTCTCGACCCGGAACACGAGCATCAATAATCCAGGGGTGTGGGACTTCAAACAGGGAGACGCGACAAAGCACCTCATGTACATTGGGACCTCAGCCAAGAATGGCGTGGTCTCCAGCAACAACGAAATCAGCCACTACGTCCGCGACGCAATGTGCAAGCTTGGACCCGGCGTTTATGATATCGCGCTTGGGGCCGGCACAGAGTTCACGAGCATTATGCACCCCCGACATCAGTTGACCGCGGCAGTGCAGGTGAACATGTCTGGTACCACCGGATTGGTGGTCGGCGACAACCCACTTGTCAGCGGCGGCACCCAAGCAACAATCATCTCGGGCCAGGCCGTCAAATTTCCCCAGACGCCCACAAGCCAACGTCCGGCTGCCTCCGCCGCCGGAGCCGGCAGCCAAATCTTTGACAGCACCATCAATGCCTTTGTCTACAGTGACGGAACAACCTGGCGAAAGATATCCGACGACAGTCCCGCTTAGGAGCAATTTCCCGTGCTGAGGAAACAAGAAGTTACATAGCTGCGGGAGGGCGCGAGAGAGTAACGGTATCCTTGGCATGCTTTAATCGGCAGTGGCAGGCCTTGTGTTTTAAAGGGTTGGTTGGACAAGAAGCTACTTCCGTAGCGGAATTGCCGGGGATTTCATGGAGCTGAAAGACTACCTACGTGTGGTGCGGCTGAGGTGGCTAACGATTGTAGCTGCCATTGTGATCGGGCTGGGACTAGCCGCAGGATATACGTTCCTGCAAACCCCCCGCTATCAATCAACGAGCCAGCTTTTCGTTTCCGTTCAGCCGGGTACTTCTCCCGGTGACGTAGCCGAAGGCAACGCGTTCGCTGAAAAGCGCGTGGCTTCATACGTGAGCTTGGCCACGAGCGCCCGAGTACTCCAAGCCGCCGCCCGGGAACTGGGTCTGAGCGGTGGAGCAGAGGCACTTGCAGACGAAGTCGTGGCTACCACTCCAGCCGGGACCGTCCTTGTTGACATCACAGTCACCGACTCCGACGCGCAGCAGGCTGCCAAGATCGCAAACGGAACCGCCAGGCAACTCATCGCGGCCGTCAACGAAGTCGAAGACGTAAGCATCGTGCGATTGAGCGTCTTCGAAGAAGCGGTGGCTCCGAGTGCGCCGTCCTCACCAAAGCTGCCACTCAACCTCGTGCTTGGGCTGCTTTTAGGACTCCTCGTCGGAGTTTGCTACGCATTTATTCGCGAGAAGCTCGACACTCGGATTCGTACGCAAGCGGACGTCGAACGGAGCGTCGATGCAGGAATTTTGGGGACCTTCGCCTTCGATGCGACCGCGGAAAGTGAACCCGTGATCATTCGATCGGAAGCTTTCAGCCGCAAGGCCGAAAGCTTCCGTCAGTTGCGGACCCACTTGCAATTCGCAAATATTAATGGAGGACCGCAGACCATAGTTCTGTCGTCTGCCGTCCCCGGAGAGGGTAAGACCTCCATCGCCGTGAACTTGGCGATCATGCTGGCTGAAAGCGGTACGCGCGTGCTACTGGTCGACGCGGACCTGCGTCGTCCACAGGTTGCACGAATGCTCGGTATTGCTGGGGTTGTGGGGCTGTCGGGGGTGCTCTCGAATACGGTTGCTCTTGAAGACGCAATTCAAAAATGGGGCCCTGATGGAGCACTCCACATTCTTGCTTCTGGACGCCCGGCGCCAAACCCCAGCGAACTTCTGGGCTCGCCCGCAATGGACAAGCTCATTGCTCGTGCTGAGACGGACTACGAAGTCGTCCTAGTCGACACGCCGCCACTTCTCACGGTAACGGATCCGGAAATTTTGGGAGCTAAGGCGGGCGGAGTTGTTCTTGTGGTCAGCGCGGACGGTCGGACAACAAGGACAGATGTGTCTCAAGCAGTTGCAAACCTGAAAGCGGTCAACGCTCGATTGCTGGGCGTAGTAGTCAACCAAGTTGATACGGACACCGCCCACAGGCACACGTACTACGATCAGCGACCAGAATACGAAGAGCCCCGCCGGCCCTCCAAAAAGCGGGCAAAGAAGCATCTTTTCGCGAAAAGAAGATTTCGCTCCTGAATTGTCACTTCCAGGCCTCAGTGCCGGACCGAAACCGGAGGGTGGGTTAGGGGTTTCGTTAGGGCGTCCAGTGCGGGTTCTGGGGGATGTCTACCTCAAGTAGTGTGCCTTCCCGAACTCGGGTAGTCCCTACTGTGGTCTTGTCTTTTCACGCCAATTACCGTTGCATCATCAGATTCGCTCCAGGGCCCACCCCCAACGAACTGATCTGCTTTACTTCTTTTGTTGACGCGGCGACGGTATGAAGCACTGTCCGAGCGACACTCCCTGACGGTAGCCATGATCGGACATTTCGGCGGCATTCCGCCTGCATATCTTGCTGGCAGGATCGGATCGACACGACAACGAATTCAAAAAACTGCCCAAACTATAGCGACAGATCTCCGCCTCATGCCACGGCAGTTATTTCGATGGCGAGAGTGCCTGGTTGACGTTGGAGTGTGGGCTGTAGCCTTTCCCATCGCCACACTAATACGGCTGGACTTCGATCCTACGAGGCTTTCACTCGTCGTTGTCGCCACCGCGGCTTTCTTGGCTGTGCTGCTGCAGGCCCTCTTTGGATGGCTTTTCGGGCTCTACCGGTACCTGCATCCTTATGGTTCACGGCACGATGCCATAAACCTCATGCTCGTCGTTGGCAGCGTGGGCCTGGTCCTGACATTTAACAGGCTCCTTCTCCCTGCGTCTGACGATTTCCCGCGCAGCTCACCGCTTATCGGACTGCTAGTTGCTTTTGTGTTGATGGCAGGTGCGCGTCTGGTATATCGCGCATCTTATGATCGACGTCTCCGCCCGGGGGAATCTGCGACGCCCACTCTCGTGTACGGGGCAGGACAGCTGGGACAGCACGTGATCCAGCAGATGATCAGAGACAAATATTCGCCGTTTCGTCCCGTTGGGATTATCGACGATAACCCTCGGCTCCGCAGCTTTCGCCTCGAAGGTGTTCCGGTCTTGGGGGGCCGCGCCCAGCTCGCGAACGTGGCGCGGGAAAGGCGTGCAGAAGTGCTGATTTTTGCGATAGCACGGGCAGATGCTGAACAACTGCGGCAGGTTTCGGACGATGCTGATACTGCAGGGCTTCGGCTTCTGGTTCTGCCCTTGCTCGCAGACGTCCTCGAAGGCCGGACGCGGCTCGGTGACTTGCGCGATGTTTCCATTTCCGACCTGATTGGCCGCCACGCAGTTGACACGGAACTGGACTCGATCGCTGGCTTCATAACCAACAAGCGTGTCTTGGTGACAGGCGCAGGCGGCTCGATAGGATCCGAACTCTGCCGGGAAGTTATGCGTTTTTCGCCCGCCGAAGTCATAATGCTTGACCGCGACGAAACCGGTCTTCAGGGTACGCAGATCTCGATCTCGGGCCACGGACTGCTCGATACGGACGAAGTAGTTCTCGCCGACATTCGAGATGAGAAGACCATCCGTGACATATTTTTGAGGCGCCGGCCCGAGGTAGTGTTTCATGCCGCTGCCCTCAAACATCTTCCCATGCTTGAGCAGTATCCGAATGAGGCGTGGCAAACGAACGTTCTCGGAACTTTAAATGTCCTGCGTGCCGCCAAGGCAGCAAAAGTCGAAACCTTCGTCAACATCTCCACTGACAAGGCGGCAAATCCGACGAGTGTATTGGGTTACTCCAAGCGGTTGGGCGAAAGACTGACTGCTTGGTTTGCCGCTGATACAAAAAAGGCCTACTTGTCGGTTCGCTTTGGCAACGTTATTGGCAGCCGCGGCTCGATGTTGCCAACATTCAAGCTACAAATCGAGGCGGGTGGGCCGTTGACGCTGACCCACCCAGACGTGACTCGCTACTTCATGACCATTCCCGAGGCTTGCCAACTGGTTGTGCAAGCAGGAGCAATCGGCTGCCCAGGCCAGGTGCTGATCTTGGACATGGGGGAGCCCGTCCGAATCATGGACGTGGCCCAACGAATGATTGCAAAGTCCGGCCGCAAGATCACCATCTCCATTACGGGACTTCGGCAGGGAGAAAAGCTGCATGAGGATCTCGTAGGGGCAGGTGAAGCAGATGATCGTCCAATCCACCCGAAAATCAGTCATACAGTCGCGCCGCCCCTGTCCCCAAACGACCTCCTGCTGAATCACTGGGAGCCGACGCATTCTCACATGATGGATGGATTGCTGCATACAGAAAGCCTGGAGACCCGACCATGAGCAGCAGGATCTATCTTTCGTCGCCTGATGTAGGGGAGTTGGAGGAGAAATTTGTCCTCAATGCGCTCCGGTCCGGATGGGTAGCCCCGTTGGGACCTGATGTCGATGAATTCGAGGCCGAAATCTCGGAGCGGGTAGGTGTCACCTGCGGAGTAGCGCTTGCGTCGGGGACAGCCGCCCTTCACCTGGCGCTGCTGACCCGTGGCATCGGAATGGGTGACACAGTACTGACCTCGACCATGACTTTCGCCGCAACGGCCAATGCCATCTGTTATACGGGAGCGCATCCTTTTTTTGTCGACAGTGACGCGTCAGGCAATATCAACACCGTCTTGCTGGAAGAAGCCGCAGAGAATCTCGTTGCTGAATCCCGTCCGGCCAAGGCGATCCTCGCAGTGGATCTGCTGGGCAAAGTTTGCGATTTCAGCGAAATACACCGCATCGCCGAACGTTTTGGAATGGTGGTTATTGCCGATGCCGCAGAGTCGTTGGGCGCCACCCGTGAAGGGAAAGCGGCGGGGTCATTCGGGGACACGGCAATCGTGTCCTTTAACGGGAACAAGATCATGACGACTTCCGGGGGAGGAATGCTGCTGACTGAAGACAGCACAGTTGCCGCGCGGGCTAGGTATTTGGCCACTCAGGCGCGGCAACCCGTAGCCCATTATGAGCATACGGACATTGGCTACAACTACCGGATGAGCAATCTTCTGGCTGCGATAGGCCGTGCACAACTTATGCGGTTGGACGAGATGCTATCCAAACGCCGTCACCATCGTGAAACCTATCGTGAATTCTTCGCACCAGTACACGGGGTGGAGCTTTTCGGCGCTAGTGACGACGACGAGGACAATTGCTGGCTGACTTCAATAACAGTCGATTCAGGGCAGGCCGGATTTAACGTGCAGGACCTGGCAGCACACATGGCAGCCGGGAACATTGAAACCCGCCCACTATGGAAGCCAATGCATCTTCAACCGGCTTTTGCCGGAGCGGATTGTCTCATCGACGGTACGTCGGAACGCTACTTCAAAACGGGACTCACTCTACCGTCTGGCTCAGCTTTGACCACTGAGGAGTTTTCGCGTGTTATCGAGCAACTTCGCTCATTCCTGGCTTGCCAAAACTGATGCTTAACCAATGAGAACGGAAGGCCCTAAAGTGGAGAACGTCCCATATGCTGGAAAGCGGATTGTGATTACTGGCGGAACAGGCAGCTTTGGCCACACTCTTGCAAAGAGACTGCTCGAAACTGGTGCGGAGCAGGTTCGTGTCTTGAGTCGTGACGAGGCCAAGCAAGATGCGATGCGTCACGAACTGCCTGACTCGCGCTTAAAATTCTATGTCGGTGACGTACGCGATTTTGACAGCGTTGACCGAGCGACGCGAGACGCTGATTACATATTCCATGCAGCCGCGCTCAAGCAGGTTCCGTCCTGTGAGTTCTTCCCAATGGAAGCTGTCCGAACAAACATCGTCGGTAGCGAGAATGTTGTCCGCGCGGCGGAAAAAAACGGCATTGCTTCGGTTGTTTGCCTGAGTACTGACAAGGCCGTCTATCCCGTCAATGCGATGGGCATGAGCAAAGCGATGATGGAAAAAGTCGCCCAATCCCATGGGCTCAATAACCCAAACGCCGAGACCGTAGTCTCGTGCGTGCGGTATGGGAATGTGATGTACTCCCGTGGCTCCGTAATACCACTGTTTATAGACCAACTTAAGGCTGGTAAGCCGCTCACCGTCACTAACCCCAAAATGACGCGTTTCCTGATGTCACTTGCCGATTCCGTTAGCCTTGTCGAGTTCGCATTCACACATGCCCAACAAGGCGATCTGTTTGTTAAAAAGGCACCTGCTTGCACAATTGCCGATCTTGCGCAAGCGGTTGCCAATCTTTTTGACCTCAAAAACAAAGTTGAGATTATCGGTACGCGCCACGCAGAAAAACTTTCGGAAGCATTGGCTACTCGGGAAGAACTCACCCGGGCCCAGGACATGGGCGACTACTTCAAAGTTCCCGCCGACAAGCGGGACCTTAACTACGACGTGTACTTCGACTCAGGAAACATCGCCCAAGCGTTTTACTCAGATTATGACTCGCATACAGTTGAACGGCTAACTGTGGATCAGGTTGAGGAGTTGCTGCTTACTCTCCCTGAAATCCGACGAGAATTGACACTGGCAGGGAAAATGGCACGCATCGACGCGTTCCTATGAGAATTGCACTCACGGGCGCCGGCGGTTTCCTTGGATTGCATACGCGTGTCGCTGCCAACAGTCTGGGGTATGAGGTCGGCTCCGTGGGCTTAGGGAGTAAGTTCCATTGTCAAACTGCGATGGAAACAATAAATGGCAGTGACTGTCTTATCCACGTAGCTGGCGTAAATCGTGGTTCTGATACGGAGGTTCACGACAGGAACCTGGAGTTCGCAACACAACTGAGTGATGCCTTACGTCGAGTCAATACACCCCCGCCGGTCGTTGTCTACGCCAATTCCATTCAGGCGGGAAATTCATCTGCCTACGGGCAGGCGAAGGCAGAGGCGGCGGAAGTCCTGCAGGCGGCAGCCATATCTACCGGCGCAAGGTTCTGCAATGTTTTGCTCCCGAACTTATTCGGCGAACATGGCAGGCCCTTCTACAACTCGGTAGTGGCGACCTTCTGTCATTTGCTCAATGCAGGCCAGACGCCAGAGATATTGGATGACAAGGACTTGGCACTTCTGCATGTTCAGGATGCAGCCGATGTTCTCCTTGGATCCGTCCCTTCAGAGAACCTGAAATCCCTAACCGCATCGCGGACCGTCTCGGCTGTTCTAGAGCAGCTTCAAGAGATCGCCCACGTATACCGCAAAGGGGAGATCCCGGCACTAAAATCAAACTTCGATTTGGGCCTGTTCAATACCTATCGGTCTTTTCGATTGCAGCGGCCGCTGGAATTACCGTTTATGATGAGCCGCCGCGCGGATGCCAGAGGTAGTTTCTTCGAGGTGTGCCGATCAAAGGGTGGGGAGGGCCAGACTTCTTTTTCTACAACCCTCCCAGGAGTCACTCGTGGCCAGCACTTCCACCGCAGAAAGGTTGAAAGATTCGTTGTGCTGCATGGCAGGGCGGAGATAGCCATACGTTGCCTCTTCAGCGATGATGTTCTTCTTTATAAAGTTGATGGTTCTGAACCTGTGGCCATAGACATGCCAACACTGTGGACGCACAATATTACGAACACCGGCGATTCTGAGCTTTTCACGATGTTCTGGGCAAACGAAATTTTCGATCCAGTCCGCCCCGACACGTTTCCGGAGAAAGTTTAGTAGGTGATATGTCCAAACTGAAAGTGGTCACAGTAGTGGGCACGAGACCTGAAATCATTCGTCTCGCACCCACCATTAAGCGACTTGAGAGACATACCGATCATGTGCTTGTTCACACCGGTCAAAACTATGATCACGAACTCAACGCTGTCTTTTTTGATGATCTGGGTCTCCGAAAGCCTGATCATTATTTGGCTGCCGATGTCTCATCGCTCGGCGCTGTCTTGGGATCGATTCTACTGAAGGTGGAAACGGTCCTACTGGCAGAAAAACCCGATGCGATGTTAGTGCTGGGAGACACGAACAGCTGCATCTCTGCAGTAATCGCGCGCCGGCTAAAAATCCCCGTGTTCCATATGGAGGCGGGCAACCGGTGCTTCGATGAGAATGTGCCCGAGGAGGTGAACCGTCGGATGGTCGACCACGTTGCCGACTACAACTTGGTCTACACAGAACATGCGCGGCGTAACCTACTTGCTGAAGGAATTCACCCGGCCAGAATTCTCTTGACGGGTTCGCCTATGGGAGAAGTGTTGAGGGGCAATGCAGCCGCGATTGAAGCCAGTGAGGTTCTCGAGCGACAGAACCTCAAACCTGGTGAATATGTGTTGGTCAGTTTGCACCGTGAAGAAAATGTGGACAGCCCGGAGCGCCTGCGGACTGTGCTTGAAGCGCTGAACGCTGTCGGAGACAAATACAAAGTTCCCGTGCTGTTGTCGACCCATCCCAGGACCCGTAAGCGCCTGGAAAGCCAGCCCGAAGATCTAAAGTCAGGCGTTGTTCTGCACCCGCCCTTCGGCTTCAATGACTACGTCAAGCTGCAGAAGGAGGCACTGATTGTCCTATCGGACAGCGGAACAATCAGTGAGGAATCCTCACTGATCGGCTTCGCTGCTGTAACTCTGCGGGATTTCATCGAACGCCCGGAAGCACTTGATACCGGTGGGATGATAACGGCTGGTATCCAGGTTGAAGGCATCCTTGATGCCGTAGAGATAACTTTGGAGCAGATCGCAGAAGACGGCTATGTAGCTCCGCCGACCGACTACCAGATCAACGACACATCCCGCAGGGTAGTGTCCTTTATCCGTTCAACCGCTCACAGCCACAACCAAAGGGTGGGAATTCGGCCGACAGACGCGAGGGTATGATGCGTACGCGTCTCACCGCTATCGGGATTCGAGGTTTTGCCCTGGCGGGATCGTTTATACAGGTTGTGGTGATATCCCGAACCTTAACCTTGGACGATGCCGGCCTGGTCTTCCTCCTTTTCACACTAATGAATCTGGCCGCAACGCTGGGACGCTTTGGTACGGACAACCTGATTTTGCGCAGAATCGCCTCCCTGCCGGATGCGGAAGATCCTGAGGCGTACTTGCTGAGGATGGTTTGTTGGATTGTTTCGTGCGTGGCCGGAACTGCCTTGACCATATGCCTCGCCTCAGGAATGTTGTCGATCCTTGGGGCGCAGATGGGTCTGCTGGAATCAATCTGTGTTGGCCTGATGACGGTCTTCTATTCATTCAATGTCTTCGCGGGCGCGGTCCTTCGGGCCTCGGGACGGATGGTTTCAGGAATACTCGCGGAACTCGGGACGACGCCATGGCTATCTATACTCTTGGTCGGAGCGCAAGCAATGTTCGTGAAATCCAGCGTCTTGACTGTGTTGTGCTCCCTGCTGGCGGCAGCATTCGCAACGTCTTTTTGGGCCTACAGAGCCACTCGTACGATAATCCATGTCCCGGGAAGGGCAGAGTGGGGTCAAGGTCTGGTTTTTGTGAGGTGTCAGCTGAGCAGCCTAGCTTCCCTCATGGGCACTTCACTGCTGTTCTTCGTCTTGGTTTGGGTTCCGCAGCTGGGGCTTGGCTTAGTGGGCACCGGCACGCAGGTCGCGCAGTACACCGCTGCGGCGAAAGTCGCTGCTTTGATCAATATTTTCCCTGGGATGCAGACCTCCTATCTGGCGCCGAAACTTGCCGAGCTTGCCCATGCAAGGCAAGTTAAGGAGTTGAGCAGGGAGTGTGGCGGAGCAGCCTTGGTGGCCTCTTTGGTTGCGGTCCCCTTGCTGACTTTGGTGGCATTTCAATCCACGTCCGTTCTACGGATCTTCGGGGAGGGCTACCAGGAAGCAGCAACTCCCGCACTGATTCTTTGCGCAGGTGCGTACGCAACTCTGGCCTTTGGCCAAGTCAATACTGTGATGCTGACGGCCGGCTTGGAGCGGCCAGCGCTGCTGTTGAACTCTGTGCTCCTGCTTCTAGTGGCCGTTGTAACCGTTGCCGGTGCCCCCGCACTTGGCGTTTCAGGTATCGCGGCGGCAAGCGCGCTTGCATCACTTGGGTACGCTGCAATCTCTTCGTTCATAATCCGGTTACGTCTCGGTGTTAATTCAACGATTGGATCCTTTCTTGGGCCCCTCTTTTTCACAAAGCGCAACGCCGAGATCGCTGCACGTCATGCGAGCTAAGGCAGGAAGTCCAGAAGCTGTTTACCCAGGAAGGGCTACCCGCGTACTGGTCTTCGCTGGGGCATTCTCCACATCGGACGACGATCGTTGGCTGCTCGATGACCTCGTTGATGAATTAGTAAGTCAAGGCAGCCAAGTTGATGTCCTGGCTTTTGACAACACCCGGGTTCGGCCTCGAGGAGTAGAGCAGCGCAAGGAAGGCCGCGTACGGATTATCAGTGTTGGCCCCGAACGACTGCCCGGCACTGCCGCGGATAAGATACTGAGTCGAGCCCTGTCAGCGGTGCGTATGTATACAAATGCCTATGGCATTTTGAAGAGGCAGAAGTATGACATCGGCGTGTTTACATCGGTTGCAGCCACTTCAGCTGGATTAGCGCGACGGCTGCGAAACAAGAACGTGATCAAAAGACTCGTCTTCATTCAGTGGGACTTCTTTCCAATACATCAGATTGAGATTGGCCGACTACCCGGAAATCCAATAACGCGTTCGCTACGGCATATTGAGTCTTTCTGCATTGCCAAGTCCGACGTCATTGCGGTGATGTCGCCTGCCAATGAAAGATTCCTGCGGAGCTATTTCCCGAAGTATCGCGGCCGCACAATGCTTCTGCCACCTTGGGCAGGATCGGAGACATGCGGCGAGGCGTCAAAGTCCGAAAGATTTAAGGCCATGTTCGGTGGGCAGCTCGTGGCGGGTCGAGGTGTGGAGAGTATCTTGCGGGCGGCAGTGCTCCTTGGCCAGCAAAATGTCCCAATAGATATCATCATCGCCGGCGATGGTGTCCTCAGGCATAAATACGAGTCGCTGGCCGCTTCGCTGGAGCTCAAAAACGTGTGCTTTCTGGGTTCTCTTCCACGCCCCGAATACAGGAGCCTACTTAGAACGGTTCACGTGGGCATTGCCGCCACCGTTACCGGCGTATCAGTTCCCGCTTTTCCTTCGAAGATAGTTGAATACTGTGGTTCGGGTATACCGGTGGTGGCCTGCCTTGATCCCGCCAGTGACGGTGGTGACCTGTTGCTCGAATACGAAGCGGGTCTCGTGATTGGAGCCGATGACAGTCGAGCGTTGGCTGATGCTCTGCAGGATCTTGAAACCAGACACCGGGCAGGCACGCTCGAGAGCATGGCCGAGTCAGCAAGTCGGCTTTTTAGGGATAAGTTCTCCTGCCGGAGTGCAGCGTTGGCCATACTCGATAGCCCTGGATGTTAGCGACGGGCCGCAGCCGCCAGGTCACGGCCTTGCACTCGTGCCATTACCACCGCTTGGCAATTGAAAAAATTCAGGAGCAACCCAAGAGAGAGACTTATGATGAATGATAATGCTCAAGCATATTTCGCAAAACGCGCGGTGCTGGAAAGGATCGCAGCGGCGTTGATGCTTGTTATTCTCTCCCCGGTCTTCGCATCGGTCGCGATTCTTATAGCGGTGCTGATGGGACGACCGATTCTGTTTCGGCAACAGCGAGTGGGCCAGTACGGCAAAGTTTTTTGGATCCTCAAATTCCGCACCATGATTAACAACGCCGAAGAAATCGGGGGCGGATGCATTCCTGCGGACCTGAATCTCGTGCCACCGCTGGGCGAGAAACTACGGCGGTACAGTCTGGACGAGCTTCCCCAACTGGTGAACATAGTTCGCGGGGACATGAGCTTCGTGGGGCCCCGACCAGCGCTGCCCGAGCAATACGCGCGCTATACCGCGGAGCAGGCTCAGCGGGTATTGGTGCCACAGGGGCTGACGGGATTGGCGCAAATAGCCTATCGGGCTGAAGCACCCTGGAGTCTCCGTATCGAAAAGGACCTGGAATACGCTTCCAAAGCGGGCCCTTTGGTGGACCTCAGAATCATCATTGCCACTGCGTTCAAGGTTCTTCGGGCCGAGGGCGTAGTTGAGACGCTGTCTCCTGCGGAGGTTGATGACTTTGGACCCAAGGGGGACGGAGGCCAAATGACTTCGCCACCGTCGCCGCGACAAGTCGACGTTTGAATGTGAAGGTTTTTCCCGGCCGAGGAGGTCTCGATGAAGATAGGTGTTTTGACCCAGTGGTTTGACCCGGAGCCAGCCCAAATTCCAACATCGCTGGCGCAGCATTTCGGTGCTAAGGGCCATGATGTAAAAGTGCTGACGGGATTTCCAAACTACCCTGCTGGGAGGGTATATCCTGCATATCGCCAGCGCTGGAGGCAACTGGATGAGGGTCCCCGCTTTCGGACTCTGCGTGTTCCACAATATATAAGTCATGACACCAATGGACTGCACCGGATGGCGTCATTCCTAACGTTCGCTTTCATGGCCTTGTTTCATGCTGGCTGGCTTCGCGACCGCCAGGTCATCTATGTGTACGCAACGCCCATGACGGTGTGTTTGAGCGTGCTGTACCTTCGATGGATGCACCGGATTCCCTATGTCCTGCATGTTCAGGATCTTTGGCCGGAGTCAGTGCTCGACTCTGGGATGCTTAGGCCTGCGTTCCTTCGTAAACCCGTAAACTTTGTACTCAGTACAGTGCTGAAGATGGTCTACAAAAACGCTGCGCACATTGTTGCGATCGCACCTTCCATGGCTTCGACTCTCCAGGCTCGGGGAGCCCGGCACTGCTCCGTTTCGCTGGTGTACAACTGGGCGGCTGAACGGCCGGCGCCCGACCCTGGCAAGGTTGCCGCATTGCGCGAACGGCTATCTTCACCGGGACGCTGGTTGATAGCCTACGCAGGCAACGTCGGCAAGATGCAGGACGTTGAAACCATCGTCACCGCTGCTGCGTCTTTGGGGTATGAATCGGGTATCGATTTTGTAGTTGTCGGTGACGGCGCCTCTCTGGATGGGGTCAAACAGTTAGCCGATTCCTTGACCGTAGATAACCTCACCTTTCTCGATCGGGTTCCCTTCGCCGAGATGGGCGCCGTTCATGCTGTTGCCGATTTTCAGCTGGTAACACTGCTGGATCGGAAAGTTTTTCGGGGAACGGTTCCTTCGAAAGTTGGAGAGTCATTGGCTGCCGGTGTTCCTATCATTACAACTGTCCTCGGCGATGTAGCCGCAATGTGCTCGGAAGGCGGCTTTGGCTGGGTCAGTGAGCCCGAGAACCCGCGAGCTTTGGCCGCAGCATGCCGCCAGGCTGTTGCCGCAGGCCGCCAGGAGCAGGCAATCATGGCAGAGTCAGCACGGCACTATTACAAGTCCCGGCTGTCCATGGAGGCCGGTCTGGAAGCCATGCACCAGATTCTTCAGGGGGCAGCCAGAAGCGCCGTGTCTGACCGGTGATCTTTCGTCGCTACTTTTTTGTCCGCCGCCAGTCTTGGCCCCATCAACCGAGGGCAGCACGCTGCTGGATTACCTGGTTGCGTCCTCCGAGGACGACTCCCTGTGCGAGCAGCCATGCGAGCCGCGGACGCTGGAGAAGGGAGCGGAACGGGTAGGGCAACCCCGGGTACCCGAAACTGACGTAGAACCTTGTGGACGCGCCGGCTCTCCGAGCGATCTCCAGGGTCCGCCGAATCGGCAGGCCCAGAAGAAGTTCCACCTCGGGTGGACGCCCCAAAGCGGTGCAGCGCGTCAGCGTATGTTCCAGCAGGACGACGTCGTGGGTCGCCACGGCGAAGTGCACGTCGAGACTTCCAAGTCGGGCGACCAGATTAAGAAAAGACGAGCGCAACGCCTCCTCACCGCTCAACCTGGTGCCTGCCACGGTGTCAGGCCACTGCCCCTTGACCACACGAACCGAGAGGCCGCATTCGGACGCCATGACAGCGTCCTCGGCGCTCCGTCCCCAGCGCGCGGGCAACACCACTCCGGTAGATGCTCCCTCGCTATGAGACAGACGGGCCAACTCCAAGGTCCGGTCGGCCTCGGCCGGTGAATGAGCATCGAAGACTAGCCGGACTTGCCGTTCCGCCGCCAGCCCCGCCAGGCGGAGGACGGCGTCCGCGTCGAACCCGAGACGTGCCGCCTTCAGGGACAACGCCGCACTATTGCCATAGGCGCCGGGTCGCCCAAGTGCATCGAGGGTGGTGCTCTCCTCTGCCGTTACCTCCACGGATGACTCCCCTTGGCGCGGCCAGTAACCCAGGGTCACCTCCGACCCGGCCGCCACGAGGAGCCCGGCAATGGCGAGCGCTGATGATCGCTCACGCCCAGCCAGGTATGCGGACCCTGCGCGCGAGTAAACAGGTCCCAGGGCACGCATACCAGCGCCGTAGATGGCCCGACGACCGATCGGCATCCTGGTGTGAATCCTGTTCGTGGACATGCAGTCCTCCGACTCCCGGCGCTGGACAAGGTACAAGCAAGCGTACTACTCCGGCGACACAGATGGTTGACCCATCTTCACTAGGGGCGTCGCCACGGAGGGAAGAATCCGTCGGTCGAGTCGGTCCCGGCGAGCTGCCGGTACCGGTCTAAGTCGTGGACCAACTTAGCGACCTGGAACTGACGCGGGCTACTGTGAGGATCAAACCGCTGCTTGAAAGCGTAGAGCGGCGAGGTGCTGCTGCCGCCAAGTCCGCCACCCAGGTGGAAGCAGGTGAGCCCGTGCGTTTGCCCCCATTCCGCAGCCGTCACATAACAGGCGGCGGAGGCGCCTACCGCCCGCGCGGCGTCATCGCTGGCCGAGAGGTGGGCATGCAACGAAGGGTCCGACGCAAAACACAGCAGTGCGCTGATCACACGGCCAGCCAGCCGGGCCTCGACCAACAGCGGAGCCAGCAGTTGATCGTCGGTGACCAATGCTTGCCAGTAGGTGTTGGGGAAGAAGAAGAAGTCGCTAGCCTTCTGGCGCTGCATCGTGACAGCGTACAGCTCTTGGAAATGCCCAAGGTCCGATGGGCGCGACGTCACGGTTATGGTGATACCGGCCCGCGCTGCCTTTCGCAGAGACGCCCGCTGGGCGGAGTGCAAGCCTTGCTGCAGGTCCCGGCCGGGGGACAAGTCCCATGCCACCGTGGCTGAGACGTCCACCAATTCAGCCGTGGGGGGCACGAACCGGCCGTTGTGGAGTAACGGGTTGAGCCTGAGGAAAGTGGATACGACCCGCTGCTCCTGAGCCCACCCGTGGAGAGCCGCATCGAAAGCAGCCAGATCCGGAGTCCCCTGCCAGACCGGGCCCCCGTATCCGTAGGCGCTGGTGGCGTCCCATCCCACGCCGTCCGGGAGCGGGCGCAGCAGCAGCGGAAGCGCCACTTCCCCGGCTTCGCTACTGAAAGCGAGCAGGACCGGCCGGGTGCCCTCGGGCTCGAGAAGGGCTGAGGCGCGGTGGTATGCGGCACAGCTGTAGGTATCGGTGATGCCGAGGCGTGTGATATGTGCGTCCCACTCCGCGTCGTCGACGACGCGGATCCGGTCCTTCTTATTCGCGGTCACAAGCGGCGCTTGATCCATGAGGAAAGCATAGCCTCCAGTCAACGATGTCGTCATTTGCCAGGTCAGGCCCCTATGTCAGTGGCCAGGGCGGCGCGGGTACTTGGTATTTGGTGATGGCCGCCTTGGCCTGCTGGTAGCGGGATTGACTTGACATAAGCATGTCCTGCTCCATGAAGCTGAATCCAAAGAGCCCGTTCACTTTCAGCTCAGCCATCTTGGCGTCCGTGAAGAACCCGGCCATGTCGGCGTCGTAGACGTCGAGTGAATTGTTGTCCGGTTTGTAGTGCGCCAGCAACGAAAAGCCGTTGCCGTAGTTGTGCAGCGCCTTCACCATCCATGTTGACTGGTCCACGTTTTCGCTGTTACCCATGGCCTGAAACGACTGGAAGTCGGACTCGTCCATGACGTCCCTAAAGAACGGCAGCATTGAGCGGCCACCACCTCTGCTTGGGTCATCAAATGTTGCCGCCCACCCGCCCCAGGTGAGCGCCACTTTGGAATTGGGGGCGTACTTGTGGAAGGTATCCTTGGCTTCCCGGTACGCGTCCTTCAATGCTTTGTAGTAATTCTGCCCCGTATCCCAGTAGTTTCCGTCCTCGTGGCAGGGGTACGTCTGGAACTCTGTGAACATGGAAACGTACAGCGGCGGCCCATCTGCCGGGCCGCCTGTATTCATGGCCAGCCGCACCATGTCCGCTTGGAACTCCCTCGATAAGGGGTAGCTTGCCCCGCACACCGGCCCGTACTTGGTCTTCACCATCTCCGCGTCCGGCCAGCCTTTGGGCCCTGACGTGTCGAGTGTGTAACCATCCCAGATGACCAGATGCATTGCTTTCCCGGCAGCATAGATCTGGGGCGTCACGGACGTGCGGAACTTGTCAAAGAATGACATGTCGGAGCGGAAGTTGTACCAGCTGGTGATCATGTTGACCGGCGCCTCCTTGACGATGGTCTTGTCGAGGGCTCCATATGCCTGGGATCCCACCCCGAAAAGGAACCCGCCGTGGACTTGCTTCGGCTTTTTGTCGGGTGCAGCGGCGGCTTCGGAGGAAGCTGGAGCATTCGGGGGCGGTGATGGGATGCATCCTGCCAAGAAGAGGCACACCGCGAGCATCATCGCCATCAACCCCAACGCCGCACGCCCGGGGTGGAGTGCAAACACCGTTTGCCGGTGCTGCTGGGGGGCAGGGGCCCACGGGGACTTTCGGTCCATAAAGATCCAGCCTTCCGAGCAAATAGGCTTGGTATGTTGCTTTCCGCCTCTGTCGATATTGCGCCTTGAGGTGGTCCCGCCGCCAGAGCGGCCACATGAAACATGCCCCGTGTCTCTGGGACGTCCGTACAGAAGGCAGGTCCACGTCATGTGTCATCGTGCCGTAGTCTTCTAGTGACAAATCCTGTCGCTCGGGCAGAACCTCGGGAGGGCCTGCCTGGCGTTCGTAGCAGCAATACGCCCTCCCGGGTCTCACAAAAGGGTCGACACCTTGACAACTACCTCTCTTCAGCCGCCCACGCTTGGTCACTTCGAGAATTTTGGCTGGACCGCTGTGTCCATCACCGCGGCTGCGCTTCTGCTTCCTGCTATTGGCCTGAAAGCGCTGTCGCGGGCGGTCTTTGAAGGGGCAGCCACAACGGCCCAAGCCCAGGAGCGCCACTACCTGATCCAGTAGGTGTACGGGCTGCTCCAGTAGAAGAGGAACTCTCCAGAGATGTGCCTCATGTGCCCCACAAATTTTTCTTTCAATCCCCTTTACGCACTGACCGCACGTTATTAAAGTGGGTTGGGTCATAGTCCGGATGGGCGCCGGGGGCGTCCGGGAGGGGGGAGTGCATCACCACTGACCAATGCCTAAAGACAAATGACCACCATTACGTCGAAAGCCCCTCTTAGGAGGGGCTTTCCCTTTGCCCCCGCACCTGTGACGGCTGCTGCTAGCCGGCCAGTTCAGCCGCCGTCCACTTGCCGGGCCCTTTGTCCTGCAGCTGTCCCGCCAGGGTTCAGATGGCACGGTTCAGTTGGCCAATTCGCCCATGCGGGCCCGGAGGGAACGCCGTTCTGCATCATTGTCGGTGAGGATCAGCGCTTCCTGGAATGCCACCCGGGCCTCCTCCAGCCTGCCAAGCCGGGACAGGAAATCAGCCCTCGCGGCGGCAAGATAGGGGTATCGGGCAGCTGCGGTTCGGCGCCGAGCGCATCCAGCGCTGCCAGGCCTTCTGCATATCCCACGGCGAAGCCCAGCGCGATGGCCCTGTTCAGCTGGACCACCGGGGACGGCCACTTTTCCATCAGCAGGTCGTACAGGACCAGGATCTCCTGCCAGTCCGTGTCGGACCAGGTCCCGCTTTCGTCGTGAATCGCGGCAATTGCGGCCATCAGGGCGAACCGGCCCGGCGGCCGTGTAACCAGGGCCTCCCGCAGCAGTGCCACCCCTTCCGCGATGGCATGCCGGTCCCATTTCGACCGGTCCTGGCGGGCCAGCAGGACCTGCTCTTGATGCTCATCCAGCCGGGCATCCCTGCGGGCGTCCGTGAGCAGGATCAGGGCCAGCAGCCCGGCAACATCGGGGTCGGCGGGGAGCAGGGCACGCAAGGTCCGGGCCAGTTCCAGTCCGCGTTCGGCAAGGTCGCGCCGCATCAGGTCCGCTCCTGACGGTGCGGTGTGCCCGGTGGTGTACACCAGGTACACCACGGACAGCACGCCGTCCACGCGTTCGTGGAACTCAGACGCCGGCGGCACCCGGTAGGGGATGCCGGCGGCGGCAATCTTCTTTTTCGCCCGGGTAATGCGGGCCGCCATGGTTGCCTCCGGAACGAGGAACGCCCGGGCAACGTCGGCGGTGGACAACCCGCAAAGCAGCCGCAGCGTCAGGGCAACCTGGGCTTCAAGCGCCAGTGCCGGGTGGCAACAGGTGAAGATCAGCCGGAGCCGGTCGTCCGGAATGTCCCCGACCTCCTCGGAGCCGCCGCTGTACTCTTCGGGCTCCAGCAGCTTGGGCAGGGCCCGCTGTGCCGTAGCGGCGCGCCGGCGCATGTCCAGCGCCCGCCGTCGCGCCGTCACCGTAAGCCATGCCCCCGGATTCCTGGGGATCCCCTTCACACCCCACGTGGACAAGGCGCTGGCGTAGGCGTCCTGGACCGCCTCTTCGGCGGCATCAATGTCGCCGGCAACGCCCATCGTGGCTGCCAGCACGAAACCCCACTCGCGGCGGTGCGCGTCAGCAACCGCCGCCGCAACCTCCGAACTGGCGGGCCGGGGCATCAGCTGACCACTCGTACTGGCCAAACCTCTACGCCAACCCCGGCGGGAACCTCCTTGGCGATCTCAAGGGCCTCATCCAGGTCGGCGGCTTCCACGAGGTAGTAGCCGCCCAGGGTCTCCTTCGACTCCGCGAACGGACCGTCCGAGACCAGGAACCCGCCGGACCCATCTCGCCGGATGGACGTCGCGGTCGAGGACGGCTGCAGGGCGGCCCCGTTGATGAGGTTGGAACTCCGGCGCTGCATGAACTCCTGGTAGCTGGCGCTGATCGATTCGCCTTCGGCCTGCCGGGCCACTGCCTCGTCCTGGAAGATCAGGATCAGATACTTGGACATGTCGTGCTCCCTTTGCTGTCGGTCAAGGGCTCTTCGGTGGAGCCCCTACCCATACGACGCGCACCGGAAGTGAAAATCGACAGCAGCGCGGGGGATCCCCTTCCATTTCCAAAGTACCCCGCCGTGGGGGCCTTGCCGCAAGGCCCTGGGGGTGGCGCATACTGGCGGTCGGCTAATCGGCGATGGAGGGGGACGGCATGCATGACGTGGTGATTGTGGGGAGCGGGCCTACGGGGTTGATGCTGGCGGGCGAGCTGCGGCTGGCGGGGGTGGTGGATGCGGTGGTCCTGGAGCGGCGGGAGTCGCAGGAGCTGGCGGGCTCGCGCGGCGGAGGCATCCATGCGCGCACCCTTGAGCTGCTGGATCAGCGCGGCATCGTGGACAGGTTCCTGGCCGAGGGCAAGACGATGAACACCGCCACGTTCGGCAACACCCCGCTGGATCTCAGCGCGTTGCCTACACGCCATCCGTACACGCTGGCGCTGTTCCAGAACCACATCGAGCGGCTGCTGCTCCAGTGGGTGGAAGAGCTGGGCGTGCAGGTCCGGCGTGGCGTGGAGGTTACGGGCGTGCAGGAGGACGACGGCGGTGTGGACGTCCGGCTCGCCGCCGTCGGACCCGTGCGGGCCCGGTACGTTGTGGGCACCGACGGCGGGCGCAGCGCGGTGCGGCGTTCGGCCGGCATCGCGATGGTGGGCCCGGACGCCACCCGGAGCAGCCTGATCGCGGAGGTGAAGGTGGCCGGTGAGCCTGTCCAGCACGGAAAGGTGGACGCCCGCGGCATCCACGGGCTGTACCCGATGGGGGACGGCACCGTCCGCGTGGTGGTGACAGAGGCCGTGCTGGGTCCGGCCACCGAGCCCACGCTCGCGGACCTGCGGCAGGCGCTGACGGAAGTATTCGGCACCGACTTCGGCGTGCACAGCCCCACCTGGCTCTCGCGCTTCACTGACGCAACGCGCCAGGCGGAGTCCTACCGGAAGGGCAGGGTGCTGCTGGCCGGCGACGCGGCGCATGTCCACTCACCCACGGGCGGGCTGGGCATCGGCCTGGGCGTGCAGGACGCCGTGAACCTCGGCTGGAAGCTGGGGCAGGTGGTGCGGGGCGGTTCCGGCGGGGAACTGCTGGACACCTATCACGCCGAGCGCCACGCGGCTGGGGAGCGGGCACTGAAGTACAACATGGCGCAGTCCCTCTTCCAGAAGGCCGATCCCCGCCAGGAGGCCCTGCGCGACCTGCTCGGCGACGTGCTCCGCGTGGAGGGAGCGGGCGAGCCCATTGCCGCCCTGGTCACCGGGCTCGACGTCGCCTATGACTTGGGACCCGGCCACCCGCTCCTGGGTCGCCGGATGCCGGACCTGGACATCACCACCACTGCCGGGCCGGTCCGGGTGTTCGGGTTGCTGCACCAGGCCGAGCCCGTGCTGCTGGACTTCGGCGGCCAGGAGGTGGGTGCGGACCTTTCCAGCGGGAGGGTCCGGCACGTCCAGGCAACGTACGACGGCGCGTGGCAGCTTCCCGTGCTGGGCGCCGTGCCGGCACCTACTGCAGTCCTGGTCCGGCCGGACGGGTACGCGGCCTGGGTTGGGGAGGGCTCAGCGGACGGTCTTGCCGAGGCGCTTGAGACCTGGTGCTGAGCAGCCGGCCAGCCGGGTTACTGCTTGGGGCCGGCGATGTTGACCAGCCACTGGACGCCGAACTTGTCGGTGCACATGCCAAAGGTGTCGCCCCAGATGGCTGTTTGCAGCGGCATGGTGACGGTGCCGCCGTCGGACAGCTTCTCCCAGTAGCCCCTCAGTTCTGCATCGTCATCGCCGCTGAGGGAAACACTGAAGGTGTTTCCGGGCGTGTAGTCCATGCGCTGCGGGGTGTCCGATGCCATCAGCGTGAGCCCCGTCGGGGTGTCCAGCTGCGCGTGCATCACCAGTTGGTCTTCGGAAGGATCCTGGCTGGCCTGGAATTCAGTGAACGTGCCGATGGTCAGTTCGCCGCCGAAGACGTCCTGATAGAACTCCATGGCTTCACGGGCATTGTTGCGAAAGCTCAGGTAGGGATTGAGTTGCGTGGGCATGCGGAGACTCCTTAGAAGGCGGACACCATTGTCGGCACGCGCCATGCTAACAGGGCACTCCGTCAGCGGGAAGGGGATCGAGGGGCCGGAACGGAAGCCTTAGTCGTCGAAGTAGGCTTCCGCGGCTCCTTGGCCTGCAAACCGGTCCACCAGCGTTTGCGCGAGATCGTTGAGCTTCTGGTTCCTGGTGTTGGAAGCGTTGCGGAGAAGCTGGAAGGCAGCATCCTTGTTGCATTTGCTCTGGGCCATGATGATCCCGCAAGCGAGGTCAATGACCGTCCTGGTGTCCATGGCCGCTTTCAGGTGCTCGGCACGCTGGTCCGCCGACACAATCCGGACGGCGAGCCGCAGTGCTTTTCCGGCCATCCCGGCAAACCTGACCCCGTCGGCCACCGCCTGCTCACTGAAGCGCCCGCTGACCGGAGCGAAGAAATCCAGGACCGCGCCGGCGTCGTCATCCAATTTCATGGGGATGCCGAGGGCACTGGCGATCCCCGCCGCGGACAGGGCACTTCGGTAATCCGGCCAGCGCCGGTCGGACGAAACATCCCCCAGGAGGACGGGAACGCCGCTTTCCAAAGCGTCCACGCAGGGGCCATCCCCAAGGGTTTGTTCAATCCGGTCAAGCACTATGGCCGTACCGCTGCTGCCGCCAATGGTGGCTGAGCGCTTGCGCCGGTGCAGCGTCACAGCACATTCAATCGGCACTCCTGTGGTGGCGCTCATGGCGGCTGCCGCAACCTCCGTCAGGCCATCGAGGACAGATTTGATGTCCTCCATGCCGGCGATCAGGTCCACAAGCTGTTCAAGTTCGTCTGCCATGTCCTGATTCACCATCTGTTCAATCTAGGAGCAGCAGCCACCGGCCACAAGGGACGAATATATGGACCGCCTGCCAGCGTTCGTCCAGTATTCGTCCAGCGCAGTTATGGAAACGTTATATATAATTGCTTAGTGGTTTTGAGGTCAAGCAGTGAAATTTTGCCAGCACAGGAACGCCCGGCGGGGCCCGGAACAGGGCTTATCACCGGACGCAAGCATGCCCTGGACGGGCTCCGCACCGTCGCCGTGGCAGGCGTGTTCTTCTTCCACACGGCCACCGACTCAATGCCGGGCGGATCGATCGGCGTGGACGTGTTCTTCACGCTGAGCGGCTTTGTCATCACGCTGCTGATCATGAAGGAACGGATCGCCACCGGCCGGCTGCACCTGGGCATCTTCTACGCCAAGCGCCTTGCCCGGCTCTGGCCGGCGCTGCTGGCACTCTGTGCAGTGATCGTCGCCGTCGGATTCGTGTTCCCCGCCTCCGGGTGGGGCGGGCAGGCGGGCTTCGTTCTTCCGGCCGCCGCCTACGTGATGAACCTGGCGCACTTTGGCCTGTTCGGCGATTCCATTGCCGGTGAAACCCTGGGCCCTACCTGGACCCTCGCCGTCGAAGAGCAGTTCTACCTCGTGTGGCCGCTGCTCCTGCTGGCGATGCTCCGATTCTTGAAGGTCCGCACCGCAGCCCTGGCCACCGCGGCCCTGGCCGCCTTCTTCGTACTGAACCGGTTCCTGCTGGTCAACGCCGGCGAGCCGCTGGACCGCATCTACAACGGGCCGGACACCCGGGCGGACGAACTGCTGATCGGCTGCGCGCTCGCCCTCCTGTTCACCGCCGTGCGGCAGGGTTCCCGGCTGCACGCGGCCCTGGCATCCGCCTCCCGCTGGGGCGCCCCGCTGGCCGGCATCACCCTGGTGGCCGCCCTGTTCCTGCTCAAGGAACCGGACACCCCCGGCGACTGGTTCAATCTCTTCTGGACATTCGGGCCCGCAGGGCTGGCCTTGTTGTCCGCGGTGCTGATCGGCTCCCTGGTGCTCCAGCCGGCCGGCTTCCTCTCGCGCATCCTGAGCCATCCCTGGCTGGCGCGACCCGGCCGCGACCTGTCCTACGGCATGTACCTCTGGCACCTGCCGGTCTACCTGCTGCTGATGCCCCTGATCCCGGCGCTGCCGCTCCGCATCGCGCTGACCGCAGCCCTCACCGTGCTGCTGGCATACGCGTCCTTCCGCTTTGTTGAGCGGCCGCTCAGGCGCTGGGCGAACGAAAGGCTGGAGCCCGCCGTCGTGCGTTCACCTTCCGGGCCTTCACCTGCTGGGCCTTCCGCTGCTGGGCCTTCGACGCCGGGGCCTGCCGCCACGGCAGGTGCTCCTGCCAACCAGCGGGCGGCGGAACCCCAGCCTGCGGGCCAGCTGACCAACTAACGCAGTCCCAGCTGCGGCGTTAGTCCTTCCGGAGGGCGGGCATACCCAGGGACTGCGGCCGGGCGTCGCTGGAGCAGTCGGGGCAGCAGCCGGTGTTTTCGGCTTCGTTGGCCTGCGCATGCGGAACAGCGCAGCAGGCGTCGCCGCGCCAGGCGTTGATGCCTTCACGCACGGCAATGCCGGCGATCACCAGCGCCGCTCCTGCATCGGCCCACCACCATCCCAGGGTGCCGTTCAGGACCAGGCCCACCAGCAGCACGGCCGAGAGGTAGGTGCACAGCAGCGTCTGCTTGGAATCGGCCACCGCCGTCCGCGATCCAAGTTCCCGGCCCGCGCGCCGCTGCGCCCAGGACAGGACCGGCATGACGGCCAGGCTCAGCGCCGCAATGACGATGCCGGACAGGGAGTGCTGTGCTTCCCCGCCGCCCGCCAGGGAGCGAATTGAATCGACGGCCACGAAGGCGGCCAAGGCGAAGAACGAGATGGCGATAATCCGCAGGGTCAGGTGCTCGCGCCGCTCCGGGTCCTTGGCCGAGAACTGCCAGGACAGCGCCAGTGCGGAGGCCACCTCGATCACCGAATCCAGGCCGAAACCGATCAGGGCGGAGGAATCAGCCACGCCACCCGCCCACAACGCCACGATGGCCTCGATGACGTTGTAGGTGATGGTGGCTGCCGCGAAAAGCCTGATCCGGCGGCTCAGCACCTGCCGGCGCTCGGTGGTGGGGGAGTGGAGTGTGCCGGTCATGCGAAGCACTCCCCGTCCGGGGCGCAGCAGGCCGGGTCCACCGCGAGGACAACGTTGATCAGGTCCTTGATGGCGTGGCCAATCCGGTTATCCGCCAGCTCATAGCGGCTCCGGCGCCCGTCCGGAACCGCAACCACCAGTCCGCAGCCGCGCAGGCAGGTCAGGTGGTTGGACATGCTCTGCCGGGACACCCCCAGGCTGTCCGCTAGGTCGGAAGGATAGGACGGGGCTTCCGCGAGTGCCAGCAGCACGCGGGCGCGGGTGGGGTCCGACACGGCGTAACCGAAGCGCGCCAGCACCGGAGCGTGGGTGAGGGTCTGCATGGTCTTAAAGTACAGCGTCTGATGTATTCAGGCAAAGGTGAACTCTCCGCGAGATGACATTTCGCGGCGGTGCCGGTGCCCGGGATTGCCGTCCACTGTCATCTCGCGCGCGGCCAGCTACCCCAGCGGGTTGGCGGACTGGCAAGTCTGGTCGCTGCCCGTCTGGGCCACCACGCCACCGGCGGAGTCGGCGGACGACGGCGGCGCGGCCGGTTTGGTGCCCGTGGCAAAGTCCGTGCCGGCGTACAGTTGCACGCCCTGGATGTTCGCCACCTGCTGGATGCTGCCTGCCGGCAGGCCGAACAGGGCCGCCACGTCCGCCGCGACGTCCTCGAACCCGGCCGAGTAGTAGACCATGGTCTTGTCCTGCGCCTGGGCCTGAAGCTTGGCCAGGTTGGTGAAGCCGGCATCCGAGAGCAGGCCGGCGATGGCGTTGCTCCGGCCTGTCACACCGGTGCCGTTGGCAATGGAAACGGGCTGCAGTGACTTGTCGTAGGCGGGCGCCGCGGGAGTGGCGGGCGTCTCCGTGGGCCCGGTCGGGACAGGCTGGCTCAGGTCCGGGCTGTTGCGCAGCGCCGTGAAGAAGTTGGAGGCCGCCGGTTCATCCAGTGCCAGCCGGTTGGGGTCCTCAGGCGCCGGCATGGTGGGTGCGGTAATGAAGTTGATGTTGGCCGGATCGATGTTCTTCAGCCGGTTGGCGATGGTCAGCAGCGACGGGACGGAGGACAGCCCCGAGTCGACCGTCAGGTTCCTGGTGATGGTATCGGCGATAGTGAGGGTCTTCTGCGGGTTGCCCAGGGTGCCCTCGGACTTGAGCTTGCGGCTGAGCGAGGCCAGGAAGCCCTGCTGGGCCTGGATGCGCCCCAGGTCCCCGCCGTTGGCGAAGGCGTGCCGGGTGCGCAGGAACGCCAGGGCCTGTTCGCCCTGCACCTGCGAAGTGCCGGCAGACAGGTTCAGTCCGCTGTCAGGATCGTGCACGGCGTCGCTGACGCAGACCTCCACGCCGCCCACGGCATTGGACAGTTCCTTCACGGCGTTGAAATCGGCCATCATGAAGTGGTCCACTTCCAGGCCGGTCAGCTTGTTCACGGTGTCCACGGCGCAGCCGATGCCGGCCTGTGCCATGGCGCTGTTGATCATCACGTCCTGTTGCGCGGGATAAGACTGGTTGGTTTTGGGGTCCTTGCATTTGGGCACGTCCACCAGCAGGTCACGCGGGAAACTAACCACATTCACATGCTTGTTGTCAGCGGAAATGTCCAGCAGCATCATCACATCGGACTGCCCGTACCCGGAGGAGTCCTCCGCTGCGCCGTACTGGCTGTTGCTGCCGTCCCTGGTGTCGGAGCCCAGGACCAGGATCTGCAGCCTGTCCGTGCTGTCGTTCACGGCCCCTTCGGTCCGCTGCCCTCCGGCCGTCAGCTCAGAAGAGCTGATGTTGGACTGCAGGCGCCACGCCCAGTAGCCGCCGAAGGCTACGGCGCCCAGGAGCAGCGCGGACACCACGGCGGTAAGCGCCTTGAGCCAGCGCGGGACGCGGCGGACAGGCCGACGGCGGCGCAGACTTTCGGCGTACAGGTCGCCTTGGCCGGGGTAGGCGGCGGGGGAGCCAACCTGATCCGGGCCGGGGGATTTTCTGGAACCGAACACGGCAAAATGACCTTCGGGAGGGGACGGATTTCCGCTACCCTACAGGCCCAAGCTGGAAATTCCCCAAGAACGGCAGCCCCGCCATCGCGCCGCACCGTGCGTAGATCGGCAAAGGGCGTACTCTTTTTTCTCGGCGGTACCCGCCCCGGTGATGGGCCCGGCCATGGGGGAAGCCCTGCTGTGCAGGTTGAGGAACGGACAGATGAATACAGGACAAAAGCAGCGCGTGACGGGCCGTCCTGCCCGGCGCGGGCTCGGCAAACTGGCGTTGTGGCTGGAGGATGACTCCCCAGGACGCCTCCGGCCCCTGATCCTGGCGGTGGTCCTCACGCTCTCGGCGATCGGACTCGTGGAGGTGGCATCGGCGTCGTCCGTGGAATCCGTGGCGGCCGGAAACAATCCGTACGATCTTCCGCTCAAGCAGGCCATGTGGACCGTGGCAGGCGTGGTGATCATGCTTGTGCTGGCGCGGATGCCCGTACGTCGGATCCGGTGGCTGGGCTGGCCGCTGCTGATCGGCTCCCTGGTTGCCCTGGTGCTGGTGTTCACGCCGCTGGGCATGTCCGTGAACGGCAACCGGAACTGGCTGAGCGTGGGTGGTTTCACCGCGCAGCCGTCCGAATTCGCCAAGCTCTCGCTGATCGTGTGGGCCGCCGGCATCCTGGACCGGAAACAGGCCCTGCTGGCCAATTGGAAACATGCCGTTGTTCCGCTGGGTCCCGCGGGCGGACTGATCATGCTGATCGTGGGGCTGGGACACGACCTGGGCACCACCATGATCATCATGATGATCCTTGCCGCCACCATGTTCTACGGCGGGGTCCGGATGAAAGTATTTCTCGGTGGCCGGGCTGATCTGCGTGGTGGCAGCCCTGCTGCTCGCGGCCACCAGCGGCAACCGCATGGGCCGGATCTCGTCCTGGCTGGGCATGGGATCGGAGGAGGACGCGCAGGGAGTGGGCTACCAGGCGCAGCACGGCGCCTACGCCCTGGCCTCGGGCGGCTGGTTCGGCGTGGGCCTGGGACAGAGCCGGCAGAAGTGGAACTGGATACCGGAAGCCCACAACGACTTCATCTTCTCGATTCTGGGCGAGGAGCTGGGCCTGGCCGGCACGCTGCTGGTGCTGGTCCTGTTCGCCATTTTGGCCATCGCCGTGTTCAAGACCATCGCACGCACCACGGACACCTTCTCCAGGATCGTGGCCTGCAGCGTGATCACCTGGATCCTGGGACAGGCGGTGATCAACATCGCCATGGTCAGCGGCCTGCTGCCGGTGATCGGCGTGCCGCTGCCGTTCATCTCCTACGGCGGATCGGCCATGGTTTCGTCGCTGGCCGGCGTCGGGGTGATCCTGGCGGTGACGCGACCGGGAGGAGCGCTGCCACGCCCAGCCAGCAAGAACCGCGCAGTCAACAAAAGCAGGGTGCTCTCTAAAACCTAGGCGACCGCCCCGGCGATCTCGGGGCACTCAACGCAGCGGACGTCAGCAACCAGGGCGCCGGCGTCATCCTTTTGGAAGTGCGTGACGTGATTGGTGGTCCTGCCGCAGGTGGGGCAGAAGCTCTGGCTTTGTTTTGTCCACATGCATGAATAATACGGAACGCCCCGACAAAGAGAAGATCGCGGACCAAAGTATGTGGATCACCGCAGTTTTCCTTTACCGGATCTTGACCGAACCTGCTGGCGATCCTTCAGGGAACGCTGAGTTTCGCCGCATAGGTTGGGCTCATCAGGCAGTTCGGAAGGAGCGCAGGACAATGACCATCACCGATTACTTCGTGGCTCTCGGCGGCATGCTGGCTTCACTCGGGTGTGCAGGGCTGGTGGCGGCAGGCCTCATCCGGTTCCGGGCGCGGCACTAGGTAGGGCAAGAGCGCGGCTTAGGGACAAGAGCGCGGCACCAGCATTCCGCCGCAGTTCTTATGCGATGGCCGGGGGCTCGAACCGTGTTACCGGCGCGCCGCTGGGCAGCGACCTGAGGAGGCTTTCCGCAACGCTGCGGACCTTCAGGTTGCGGTGCCGTGAGGTGCCGGCGAGCTTGCCGAACGCCTCCGCATAGGAACAGCGGTTCTGTGCCATCAGCACGCCGCAGGCAACGTCGATGCTGGTCCTGCTCTCGAGAACCTGTTTCAGGTTGTCGCCTGCGCGGATGACGCCGTGCACATCAAGGGCCAGTTTCAGGCTGTGCGACGCCACCCCGGCGAACCACGCGGCCTCGTCAACCACCTTGCCATTGAAAACGTAGTTCGCCGGTCCCAGGAACACGAGTGTGCCGGCAGAGCCGGGCTGCAGTTCCAGGGGAACGGCGAGGGCCGCGCCAAAACCTCTGTCCGTCAACCGCCTCCGGTACGCCTGCCACCTGGCGCCGCCCGGGTTGATCACTGCCGGTCCAAGCAGTGCCGACGCGATTGCTGCGGGATCTTCACCGGTTTCGTCGTCTAATGCCAGGGAGGCCGCGGCCGGCGTGCTCCCGGCGCTGGCAGGACAGGACCGCTGACGGTGCAGCACGGCGGCGCACTCAATGGCGATTCCGGCCGTGGTGCTGATCCAGCGGGCGGAGGCATCGGCGAGCTTCTGCAGGGACGCCGCATCGTCGTCGGCCCCTGTCATCAGATCCAGCAGGAACCCCTGCCGCTCGGGCTCCGCGTTGTTTGCCGGGCCACCTGCCACCCTGCACCCCCGTCTTGTCACGCCCCTCGGCGGTGGTGCCTCGGGTTTCATAGAAACTTATTGGCCCGGCCGGAGGAGGGCACGAGTAGCGGGTACTCTACTTTTCCCCCGGCTACGTGCGCAGGTACTTGCTTGCGCTCTTCATCATTGTGGAGGTGGCGGTGGAACAAGTCGGCTAACATGGGTTTGTTAGACAGTCAAGCAACTAGGATATCGAAGGAATTCGCATGAACCCGGATGGTACAAGCGAAGGCTACTGGTACCCATGGCCAAAGGGCGCGCAGCCCGGAGCCGTCGACGTCATCAACGCCCTCCGCAAGTTCCGCAGCTCGGAAAGCTCCATGCGGCGGCGCACCCGCTCTTCAGCTGCTATGGGGGAGACGGACCTCCTGGCTCTCCGTTACCTCATCGATGCAGAAGCTGCCGGGGTGGGAGTCCGCCCTACCGAACTTGCCGGCCGACTGGGGATTACCTCCGCGTCCATGACCAGTCTCGTGGACCGGCTCGTGGCCAGTGGCTACGTGACGCGCGTACCCCATCCTTCAGACCGGCGGGCCGTCATCCTTCGTCCCACCCCCGGAGCGGACGGGGAAGTCCGGGACAACCTCAACCAGATGCACCAGCGCATGCTTGAAGCTGCGGAATCGCTGTCTCCGGAAGAGCTTAAGGCAGTAATGCACTTTCTGGTGTGCATGAGGCAAGCCCTGGACTCCGTCGATAGCGAGCCTGAGATTACTGCACGGTAGACAATGGCGTAATCCTAGTTAGACTAGCTACATTGTTAGTTAACTATCGGACGGGCGGGTTTCTATGACTGCAGTACTTGAGCCTCACGCGCCGGGGCAGCCAACCCGCGCCGGGCATTACGAAGAATCTAGTCTTCAACCGGCACCAGTAGCTGTGCTTGATGAGCCCGCGGCCCCATTTTACTGCGGGTCAGCCATGACGGCCGTTCCCTTTCCGATAGCCTCCCTGGGATGGGCGCCGCTGGAGCTTGCCTCGACGGAATGGTCCTGCAGCTGCGGCTACATCATGGATGGCGGACCTGTCGGTGATCCGCTGGAAGCCGTCCGGTTGGCCTCGGCCGGGGTGGAGAGCCTGCAGTGGGAGCTCGATGCGGCGCAGGAGCGGTTCGGGAGCGTACTCCGGAATGCTGCGGAGCTGGGAGCCGGGCATGACGCGCTGAGCAGGGCAGCCGGCCTCACCGTTGAGGAGCTCCAGGACATCCTGGACGCGGACGTGCAGTTGCTGTAATCCGGAAAAAGCCCCGCCGGCCCCGAAGTGCAGCCATCCGTTTGTTCAGATGCAGCTGCACTTCGTGCCGTCGGAGCGAAAAAGAAGCGGTGGGTCGGCCCGTTCTGGCCCGAAAACTGGGCTCGGCGAGGGGCCGGAAAATTTATGCGGCCAGGCGGCCTGCCGTTTGGCGCCGATGTCGGCGGTCGGCCAGCACGCTGATGGTGCAGGATGCCTGGTCCGGATCGATTTTGGCGGGCAGGTGCCTTGTTTCAGAGCAGGCGCGGAGCATGTCCAGCGCTTCCTGGTCCACCCAGGCGCTGGAAATGTCCAGCTCCAGGTCCAGGCCGCCCTTGAGGGAGTTGGCACGCTTTGCCACGACATAGAGGGCGTTGATGCTGTGAATGGTGATATGCCCCGTTGCAATCACCTTGGCCTTGCTACGGTCCAGATCCACCCGGACCACGATGTTCAGCTTAGAGTTCAAGTTGTAAAGCCTTCCCCGGCATTGGCTGCGACGCTGCAGCTTCTTGCATGGCCTGTTTGCTTAAGCCTCAACTAGATTAGGCAATTAGTGTGATCCACGCAACACGGGTGACGTTTATTACACCGAACGCAGTTTCCCATCAGTTTGAGGAGTACCCATGAGCACCGACCCCACAGGAAAGCCGTCTGTCCTCTTTGTCTGCGTCCACAACGCCGGCCGGTCGCAAATGGCTGCCGCCTTCCTCACCTCCCTGTCCAGGGGCGCCGTCGAGGTCCGTTCGGCCGGGTCCCAGCCGGCGGACAAGGTCAACCCGGCCGCCGTCGAGGCCATGGCCGAGGTGGGCATCGACATGTCCGCCGAGGTCCCGAAGGTACTCACCACCGAGGCAGTGAAAGAATCGGACGTGGTGATCACCATGGGCTGCGGTGACGAGTGCCCGTTCTTCCCGGGCAAGCGTTACGAGGACTGGGTGCTGGAGGATCCGGCCGGCAAGGGCGTTGACTCCGTCCGTCCCATCCGTGACGAGATCAAGGCACGCGTTGAACAACTGATCACCGAACTCCTGCCCGCGCAGCACGCGGACGCCCAGTAGTACCGCCACCTAAGGACAATTCATGAGTAAAGAGCAGTTGATCATCATCGGGTCCGGCCCCGCCGGCTACACCGCCGCCATCTATGCCGCGCGCGCCGGCCTGAACCCGCTGGTCCTGGCCGGGTCCGTCACCGCCGGCGGCGCGCTGATGAACACCACCGAGGTGGAAAACTTCCCGGGCTTCCCCGGCGGCATCCAGGGCCCGGAGCTGATGGACGGGCTGCAGCAGCAGGCGGAAAGGTTCGGCGCGCGCATTGAGTACGACGACGCCACGTCCGTTGAGCTGAAAGGTTCCCTCAAGCGCGTGGTCACCGGCGGCGGAGAGACCTACGAGGCACCGGCCGTCATCCTGGCCACCGGCTCCGCATATAAGGAACTGGGCCTGCCGGAGGAGAAGAAGTTCAGCGGCCACGGTGTTTCCTGGTGTGCCACCTGCGACGGGTTCTTCTTCCGGGACCAGGACATCATCGTGGTGGGCGGCGGCGACTCAGCCATGGAGGAAGCCACCTTCCTGACCCGGTTCGGCAAGACCGTGACCGTGGTGGTCCGCAAGGGTGAACTGCGCGCCTCCCGCATCATGGCCCAGCGCGCCAAGGACAACCCCAAGATCCGCTTCGCCTGGAACTCCGCCGTCACCGCCATCCACGGCGACGGCAAGGTCACCGGCGTCACCCTCACGGACACCCGCACCGGCGAGACCCGACACCAGGATGCCACCGGCATCTTCGTGGCCATCGGACACCTGCCCAGGACCGAGTTGGTGGCAGGCCAGGTGGACCTGGACGAGGAAGGCTACATCAAGGTGGACGCCCCCACCACGTGCACCAACCTGACCGGCGTCTTTGCCTGTGGCGACGCCGTGGACCACCGCTACCGGCAGGCCATCACCGCCGCGGGCACCGGCTGCGCCGCGGCCCTGGACGCCGAACGGTTCCTGGCCGCACTGGATGACGCGGCCAGCATCGCCACCGCACTCGTGGAAGAACCCACGCACAGCTGAGTTGCTGCTGCCCGGGCACCCACGGTTGCCCGGGCAGCACGCTGCGCAGCGTCAGACGACTTCGGGAAGCCGCCCGGTTAAGACTGAAACTGGAGCTGCAGACCAGCGCTCCCGCTCCGGCTCGTAGGAGATCACCATCGACGCGTCGCTCTCGCGTGCCTCGTCGATGGCCAGCAGCAGGGCGTCCTCCATGTGCCTGGCGTATTCCAGCCGCTCCGGCATGGACCCCTGCAGTCCGCCGTCGTCAATCAACGCGTGGCCCTTGCCGTCCACGATGACCTTCAATGAATACCCCTGGTCCTCATAAAGGGACCCGCGGGTGGATGAAATCTCGGTGACCCGATCCGCCCGGACCAGCCCGTTGCCCAGCGTCCGGATCCATGCCTCACCCATGAATTGACCTTCCCTTGGATTGGGACGCGGTTCAGCACCCCATAAGGCGAACGCTACTCCTCCACGCGGCTTTTGTGACCCCCTAATCCGCGTCCTGACGCAAGCGATCAGGGCACATTAGGGGCGCCGGGTTCAGCTACTCTTATGCCAGAAGGCCGCCCGGGGTGGGCGATTGTTGGGAGGCATGGATGTGGTCGAAGTTGGATGCGTACCTCTTCCCGCTGCCCGCTGCCGCGGTCTGTCCTTCAGGGACCTTTGAACTGGACGTCGCTTCCGGAAACATGCAGTGGTCCGAGGGCATTTTCGGGATTCACGGGCTGCGGCCGGGTGATGTGGTGCCCACCTTTGAGGTGCTGATGGCCCACAAGCACCCGGTGGACCGGGAGCCGGTGCGGGCCCTGTGGGCGGACCTGCTTGAGGGCGGCGGCCAGGGCGCACTGCTGCACCGGATCATGGATGCCCGGGGCAGGGAGCGGCGCGTTTTTTCGGCCATCCAGGCTGTCGCCGCGCCTTCCGGACGGGTGGAGCAGGCACGCGGCTTCATGGTGGATGTGACCCAGAGCCTGCGCATCGAGTCCCAGCATGCCGCGTCCGAGGCCATCGAGGGCGCGTTCGGGCACAAGGCGGTCATCGAGCAGGCGAAAGGCATGGTCATGGCCCTGCGGAGCCTGGATGCCGAGGCGGCGTTCCAGGTCCTTGCCACCAGGAGCCAGCACGCCAACGTCAAGCTGCACCTCGTGGCAGAAGAGTTGATCAGCGCGGCGGCAAACGGCAAGGCCAGGGAAGTGCTGGAAGGGTACTGATTCCGGCTAACCCATGACCTGCTGGTTCACCCACCGCTCCAGCGGGGGCACCAGCAGCAGTACCGCCACACCGGCCACCATCAGGACGTGAACGAACACATTCCACGCCGTGGTCCCGGCTGTTTCGCCCCCGCCAATGGCCGCGAACCAGAACGGCACCAGCGCCACAAGCCCAAGGGCCGCCGAAGCCAGGGCGGCGTATTCCCACCAGCTCCACCGGGCAAACAATCCCCACGTGGCAATCAGGAATCCCAGCACGGTCAGCAGCGCGAGCATCATGGTGATGTTCCACCAAATGCTGGACGTGTTCACGCCGCGCGTGGCGAACGAGGGCGTGATCCACAACCAGCTGCTCCCAGCCATCAAGAGGGCGATGCCGCCCAGGGTGCGAAGAGTAAACATTGCCATCACCTCCACTAACAGCGTGGTTGGCAGGCGGGGCGGCGAAAAAGGGCCGAACGGCCAGTGTTCGGGATTGGGTATCCCGGACGGATGGGCAACGGGGAGGCCGGGGGGACCTTCGGCACTTCTGGGCATGGCTGGTTTGCCGGACCCTGTTGGCATGGCGGACAGGACAACCACCCGGCCCAGCGGCAACCTCGGCTCCGCCATCGTCAACGCCCTGCTGCTGTACGGGATTAACATCTGGCCGGGGTGTGCAGGTGCTGCCGTTCCTGACAGCGGACATGGACCGGGCCGTTGACCTCATCAACGCGTCCCTGATCGCGGGCATCATCGTGAACCTGGTCTGCGTGGTGATCCGTGCCCGTGCCCTCCTGGCACTGGGCAACATTGTTGTCATGGGCTTCGGGGTGGCCGCCGTGCTGCGCCTGTGGGAGGTCTTTCCCTTCGACTTCGGCGACGGCTGGTCCGGCTGGCCGGTGGTGGTGCGGGTGCTCCTGGTGCTCGGCATCGTGGGCTCCGTGATCGGCGCCGTGGTGGAAGTGGTCAATCTGTTCCGCGCCCTGGCAGGGTTCGAGCCCAAGGCCCGGTGAGCTTTTCCCGGTTGGGTCAGGTCCTGCCGTGTGAAGGGGCGGCCATAGGATAAATCTGATGACTTCCCCGGATGACTCCCCGCCCTTCAGCCTGCGCAGCATTGCCGTGGCCGCTTTCGGGCCCACGCTGCTCTACGGGATCGGAACCGGGGCCATTCTTCCGGTGGTGGCATTGTCTGCCCGCGACCTGGGCGCCTCGGTGGCCGTGGCAGCGTTGATCGTCACCCTGATCGGGCTGGGTTCCTGGTTCTTCAACCTGCCCGCGTCCCTGGTGACCCTTCGCTTCGGCGAACGCTGGTCCATCGTGGGCGCCGCCGTCGCTGCAGGCCTGGCGCTGGCAGCCGCAGCCACCTCCGCCGTGGCCCCAAACGGACTGTTGCTGCTCGCGGTGGCGATGGCCGTCGTCGGGATGTCCGGGGCGGTGTTTGGCCTTGCCCGGCAGAAGTACCTCACCGAGGCGGTCCCGGTGGCGTTCCGCGCCCGGGCGCTGTCCACACTGGGCGGCGTGAACCGCATTGGCGTGTTCATCGGCCCTTTCGCAGGAGCCGCCGCGATGCAGTTCTTCGGCATCGCCGGAGCCTACTGGGTGGGGGTGGTGGCCATGGCAGCCGCCGCGCTGCTGTCCCTCACCATCCCGGACCTTGCGACGCCGGATGTCCCCCTGGGCGGGCACGCGGGCCCCCAGCCCACGCTTCGGAGCGTGGCGGTGTCGCATGCCGGCGTGTTCCTTTCGCTGGGCGTGGGCATCCTGCTGCTCAGTGCGCTGCGGTCTTCCCGGCAGGTGGTGATCCCGCTGTGGGCGGACTATCTGGGCATGGATGCCACTTCCGCCTCCCTTATCTACGGGCTCTCCGGCGCCATCGACATGCTGGTGTTCTATCCCGCCGGGAAACTGATGGACCGCAAGGGGCGGCAGTGGGTGGCGGTTCCGTCCACGCTGCTCATGGGTACGGCGCTGCTCCTGATCCCGCTGGCCGGCTCCTTCGTGGGGCTGCTGCTGGCGGCACTGCTGATCGGCTTTGGCAACGGCATCAGCTCCGGGCTGGTGATGACCCTGGGCGCCGACTTCTCGCCGGACCGCGGCCGCGGCCAGTTCCTGGGGCTCTGGCGGTTCATGGCGGACGCCGGCTCCACCGGCGGCCCCGTCCTCCTCTCCGGGGTGACCGCGCTGGCCTCCCTGGGTCCGGGGATCTCAGCCACGGGCCTGCTGGGGTTCGCGGCGGCGGCCGTGTTCGCCGTCGTCATTCCCCGCCTGAAGCACCGCCGCAACTACTAGTTGCTCCATCACTTCTGGTCCCTAAACAGGTGGCGGATTCAAGTGGTGGTCGCAACACGTCCTATGCGGCTGATTCTTCCAGAATTTGCTGGAGGACTTGTGCGGGTTTCTTCCAGCCGAGGGTTTTGCGCAGGCGGCCGTTGAGTCCGGCGGCAGCGTAGTCGAGGTCTTCGGGCGTGACTTTGGTGAGGTCCATGCCTTTGGGGAAGTACTGGCGCAGGAGTCCGTTGGTGTTCTCATTCGTGCCGCGTTGCCAGGGTGAGTGGGGGTCGCAGAAGTAGACGTCCGCTCCGGTGGCGATCCTGACGCGTTCATGAATGCCGACCATCTCCGCGCCCTGGTCCCAGGTCAGGGACCGGCGCAGCTGAGCCGGCAGCGTAGGCAGGGTTTCCTCGATAGCGGCCAGTACCTGCTCGCCGGTGTGCCCGTTGGGCAGGTGCAGGAGCATCACGAAGCGGCTGCTGCGTTCCACGAGTGTTCCGATCGCCCCGGTGCCGGGGGTACCGATGATCAGATCGCCCTCCCAGTGTCCGGGAACAGCCCGGTCATCGGCCTCCGCGGGGCGTTCGCTGATCAGTAACTCTTTCGGGACCCGGGGCTTTCGGTTCCCGGCCCGCCGGTTCGGTTGGCGCACGGCCCGGCCCGTCCGCAGGGCAGCGGTGAGCTCGGCCTTCAGCCCGCCGCGGCCTTGGATATAGATGCACTGATAGATCGTCTCGGGGCTGATGCGCATGCTTTCATCATCGGGGAAATCGATCCGCAGCCGGGCGCTGATCTGTTCGGGGGATAACCGTTCCCGGGCCGTCAGCATCCCGGCAACGTAGAGTGCCAAGGCCTCGTTAACGGCCAGCTTCCGGGTCTTGGGCCTGCGTGCCAGCTTCTGCGCCCGATTCTGCGCCGAGGACGCCAGATAAGGGCGTTGGCCACCGTTGCGGATGTTGCGGCCCAGTTCCCTGCTGATCGACGAGGGGCTCCGGCCCAAACGCCGGCCGATCTCACGCACCCCACACCCGGCCGCCCGCCAGACCGCAATCAGCTCGCGTTCACGGAAGGACAAGTACCGCCGGCAGGCAGGCCTAATTGCAGGATTCACCCCACCATGCTGACGGACGATCACCCGAGCCGCTGACGGAGAAAGACCGGCAGCCTCCGCGGCCAACTCATCAGACGCTCCAGAAGACCTCGCCTCCCAGAAAATCCGAACCACCTCACGCAACACCTCAGGCCGACCAAAACCCATGACAACACCCCAATCACTCAGGTGTTGCAACGACCCCTTGAATCAGCCGGTGTTTTAGGGACCAGATCTGATGGAGCAAACGCGTGTTTGCGGGCCGGATTGCTGGGTAGTGCGGGTGGCGAGGATATTCTCGACACATGAGTGATCCCGGCGCCGAGGCCCGCATCAGTCCGCTGCAAAAAGCCGTGTGGTGGGCCCAGGACTATGCCTACGCCGCGGGCTGGCAGGTCCGCGGATTCCTGTCGCGGGTGAAGCCGGAGTCCTTCCGCACCGGCAACCGCGCGCCCGTGCTGATCATCCCCGGCGTGTATGAGAACTGGCAGTTCATGATGCCGCTCATCCACGCCGTTCACGACGCCGGACATCCCGTCCACGTGGTCACGGTGCTCCAGCGCAACAAGATGAAGGTGCCGGACGCCGCGAAGCTGGTGGCCCAGCACCTGGAGGAAGCGGGGCTGCGCGATGCCATCCTGGTGGCGCACAGCAAGGGCGGCCTGATCGGCAAATACGCCATGCTGTCCCTGGACCCGGAGCACCGGATTGACCGAATGATCGCCGTGTGTGCGCCCTTCTCCGGCTCCCGCTATGCCCGGTACATGCTGCTGCCCAGCCTGCGGATCTTCTCGCCAAAGAACGCCCTGACGCTCCAGATGTCGCGCGAGCTGACCATCAACAGCCGCATCACCTCCATCTACGGGCCGTTCGATCCGCACATTCCCGAACGGAGCATCCTGCCCGGGGCCACCAACATCGAACTGCCTGTGGCGGGGCATTTCCGAATCCTTGGCGACCCCGCCACCGCCCGGATCATTGTGGAGCAGCTGAACCTTCCGGCCTGAGTTTGGCGGCTGTTTCCGTTGCTGCGATGTGCCGTGCGATGAAGGCCGCATCCCTGCCCACGCCATGGACCATGGAGGAGGCCAGCGACTGCTGGAAGATGGCGCCCAGGAAGTACAGTCCCTGCTGCGCCCTGGCCACGCCGCAGTCCTGTTCCGGCCCGCCGTCCGGGCCGAACACCGGCAAGTGGATCCAGCCGAGGTCCGGGCGGAAACCGGTGCACCAGATGACGTTTGCCACCTCCAGGGTCCGCCCGTCCGCGAGCAGCGGCAGGCCGTCTTTGCTGCCTTCCGTCCTGGGAACGCGTTCGACGCCGGCACGCACCAGGTCGCGGTTCTTCACCCTGACCAGTGGTCCGCTGTGCGCGAGGATTTGGGGCCGGGCCTTGCGGCCCATCGGCGTGTTCAGCGTCAGGATATGGGAGAAGGCGAAGAAGACGGCGAGGGTGAGTGGCCGTGCGGCCACGGCGTCGATGGGCCAGGGGATTTCACCGGGGTGCCTGCCGGAGAGATGGGTCTTTCGGGTGGCTGCCAGCTCCAGCGCGATATCCGCACCGGAGTTGCCAGCACCGACCACCAGCACGGGGCCTGCTGCGAGCTCTTTTGGACTCCTGTAGCTGGCCGCCGTCAACTGGTGGACGGCCGGGTTGAGGTCCTGGGCGAACGCCGGCACTTTGGGCTTCCGGTCCCAGCCGGCGGCGACCACCACGTTGTCCGCTTCGAAGTGCCGGCCCTCGGCTTCGATGGCGAAACTGTGTCCGTTGTGGCTCAGGCTGGTCACCCGGACGTTGTTCCTCACCGGCAGTCCGTATTTTTCCGCATAACTGCTGAGGTAGTCGGCGAACTCCTCCCGGGACGGGTAGGACCACGGCGGCGCGGGGTAGTGGCTGCCGGGAAGTGCATCGTAACGTGCCGGCGTGAACAGCCGGAGGGAGTCCCAGCGGGTACGCCAGCTGTCACCCGTCCTGGCGTTCTCGTCCAGGATCACGAAGGGACGCTTGAGGCGGGAGAGGTGGTAGCCCATGGCCAAACCTGCCTGGCCGCCGCCGATCACCACGGTGTCGAAGTGCTCTGACATGACGCCCTGCCCTTCCGCCCTGGGCCTCCTATTCGTGCGACCGCTGCGCTTTGCCGTTGCTTCACCACAGCTTTGTCACCGCCGGTCCAGGCTTCCTGCTAAGATTCATCCGAATACACTTCGGATGAAATCAGGGTAGGCCTGCCGATGAATGCAGTCAATGCCCCGGCACGCCGCTATCACTCGCCACGGCGCAAGGAACAGGCGGCAGCCACCCGCGACGCCGTCCTGGCTGCTGCCCGTGAGCTCTTCGTGGGGGAGGGCTACCGTTCCACCACCGTGGCTGGCATCGCACGGAGGGCAGGGGTCGCCGTCGACACCATTTACGCCGCCATTGGCCGCAAGCCGGACCTGCTGCGGGAAGTGGTGGAAACAGCCATCTCGGGGACCGGCCAGGCCGTACCGGCGGAGCAGCGCGGCTATGTGATCCGGATGCGGGAAGCGACAAGTGCAGCTGAGAAGATCCGGATTTATGCGCAGGCTTTGGCAAGGATCCAACCCCGGCTGGCTCCTGTATATGTGGCGCTCCGCGACGCAGCCGGCACCGATCCGGACTGTGCTGCACTCTGGAAGGAAATTTCCGACCGGCGCGCGGCCAACATGCTGAAGTTCGTCGAGGATCTTGCAGCCACGGGGGAACTGCGCACCGACCGCCCGGCCGCCGAACTCGCCGACGCCGTCTGGAGCATGAACGGGCCCGAATACTGGGTGCTGTTGGTGGACCAGCGCGACTGGAGCCCTGACCAGTTCGCCGGCTGGCTCAGCGATGCCTGGTGCCGGTTGCTGCTCGAGGCTCCGCAAATGAGCGAATTTGAATGAAACCGCAGGTCAGACGCGTGTTGAACTTTCAAATAACTTGAGCTTTCGTTGACCTTTTACCCCCTCCCTTCCTGAGGTTGGCCGGGCAATGTTGTCCCCAGTTAGACCAACACACCACAAAGTCTGAGGGGACACACCATGAAGAACAGCACTCTGATCAAGGGAACCGCAGCCATCGCCGTTGGCGCAGCATTATTGCTGGGCGGCGGCGGGACGCTGGCCGCATGGAACGACCAGGCAACCGCCGCTCCTGGCAGCATCGTTTCGGGCGATCTCAAGATTGGTCTGAACAGCACCCCTGGTGTCTGGACGGATCGCGTCGGCACCGACATCACCGCCAAGATCAAGGACGGCACGTACTTGGTAGTTCCCGGTGACCTGCTCACCTTCAGGCAGGATCTGGATGTGACGCTTTCGGGAACCAAGATGGCAGCGAACATCACCGCAAGCGGTGCAAATGCTTCCAACGGATTCGTGGGCGACAGTGTCATCGTTTCGGCGCCAGTACTGACTCTCGGAGCAACTGATGTTGTTGCTAATCCGCTCACCACCTCCAAGAAGGTCACCGCAACCATCACATTCGAGTTCAAATCCGGGACAACAGGCCGGGTGGATACCAACAAGACGTACAACTTCAACAACGTCGAGTTCGCGCTTTCCCAGGTGCTCCAGGCGGGGGCCTAGCAATGCCTGGACGGGTGGCTGAAACGCCGCCCGCCTAGAGCGACCGAAGCAGGGGACCAGGACCAGGAGGACACCATGCGCATCAAGCGCAGGCTGCAGGCGGCAGCGCTGACCGCCGTCGCAGTGGTCCTGGGCCTGTTCACAGTGCAGGGAACCTACGCGCTGTGGAGTGCGGCGGCGGCCGCCTCCCCGGGAACCGTTACGTCGGCGTCGTTCGATACGGCGCTGACGGCGGTCAACACCGGACAAACAACCGCCATGACGCTCGGGAACGGAACTGCCGCCACCCTAACCCTGTCACCGGCAGGAACGCTTGGGCCGGGCACCTCGGTCTACGGCGGTGTGGTGGTCACCAACAACACCAACGCCGGCGGCCTGTTCAACACGGCCATTACGGCAAGCCAGCCCACCCTCGCGAACATCAACGGCGGAAGCCTTGCCGGCTACGTCAGCGTCAGCGCCAAAACGGCCGCTGCCTCCGCCGAATGCAGCACCACCACAGGCTTCGCGTCGATCAGTACCGCCGGGCTGGTCTCGCCCACGGTAGCCAAAGGCGCTTCCACGGTCTTCTGCTTCCAAATCAGTCTCAGCACCAGTGCCCCATCCACAGTGAAAGGACAAGCAGTGAACATCTCGCTCCAACTCACCGCACGTCAGCTCTGCGGGGTGCCAAGTGGCTGCTGACCTGACCGAACGCCTGCTGTGCGGCGACGACGATCCCAGGGAAACGCAGAACGGGACGAAGGCGACGACCACGAAGCAGCGGGGACGCAGGCGCACCGCCGCCTGGACCGCCGTCGGACGTTTCCTGAGCATGGCTGCCATGCTGGCGGCACTGTTTGCTGCGTTGGTCCTGATCGTGGTGCCGGTGGCGACGGGCTCGCAGACCTATACGGTGCTGACCAACTCCATGGCGCCGAAATACCCGCCGGGCACGTTCATGGTGATGAAGCCCGCGCCGTTCGACCAGCTCAAGTACGGCGACGTCATCACCTTCCAGCTCTATTCGGGCCGGCCGGAGGTGGAAACGCACCGGATCGTCGGGTTTGGGTCCACCCAGCAGGGCGAGAAGACACTGATCACCAAGGGCGACAACAACGGCGCCACCGACGAGAATCCCGTCCGCGCCATCCAGGTCAAGGGCAAGCTGTTCTATGCCGTTCCCTACGTGGGTTTCGTGGCGAACTTCCTGGGCAACTCGGACCGGGGGATATGGACGGTCATCGCGGCCGTGGCCCTCATCGGCTACGGCGCCATCACCATCTACAAGTCGGTCCGCAAAACCCGTTCGCGTGACCACTTGGCTGGCGGGGACGTGTAAATGGCACGGTTTACAAATCTTCCCGGTGCGGGTCCCGCCCTCGGAGCCTTCGTACTTACGGTGCTTCTGGGCGTAGGTGGCGCCTCGGCGTCGGCCCTCTGGCAGCAGAGTGCGACGGCCACCATGACCGTCACTGGGTCCGGCGCCTGGCCGTCGGCGCCGTTCTCGCAGTTCACCTGTTCCAATGACAACCCGCAGAAGGTGGCAACCCTGACGGCCGTCGCGCTAAAAGTGCCCGCCACCCTGACCTACGCAGCCCTGCAAGCAAACGGAACCTACGGACCTTCGTATACAGAATCCGTAGCCCTGGGTACAACAAGCACGGTAACCCTGACGATTACGTCGCAGATCGTCCTGGCAAACCGCACGACCACCCCGCTGACAGTCCGCGTAACGGCCACCTACGCGGACCAGACCCAGACGATAGCCACGGCCAAGGTTGCCCTGGAGCAGGGCAACAACAGCGACAAGGTCATCTGCTTGTCCGCGACCCCTTAGATATCGGGCGACAGCACGCCAGCTGGGCGGAAGAAGGTGCCGCGGCAATACCCCCAACGCAGCGGCGCCGCCTCCCGCCGAGCTGGTTCTAGGCGTTCGCGACACACATATTCACTTTCGACCCGCAGGTCCCATTTCGCCCCCGATATGCGGGCCGCGGAGGGGAAGATGCGCCTCGAAACCGAGGATGCGCGTCGAGGGCGGATGTGCGCATCGAAGGTGAGGTGCGTGCGGAAGCTGCCTGCCGTCGTCGTAATTTGCCGCCCGTGTCTGCCCACAGGCAGGCGGCGGCCGTCCGTACACTGGCACCATGTCATGCCGCATCAGCGAACTGGTCCTGAACTGTGCCGACCCGGAACTGCTTGCGCGGTTCTGGAGCGATGTCCTGGGGTATGTGGAGATCGACAGGGAGGACGGTGCGATCGAGATCGGGCCGCCTGACGCCGGCTTCGGCGGCCTGCAGCCCACCATCTTCCTGAGCCCCAGCAGCAATCCGCGGGTGGGAAGGCTTCCGCTGCATATCGACGTCAACCCGGTGGACCGCGACCAGGATGCGGAACTGGAACGCCTGCTGGCCCTCGGTGCGCGGCCAGCCGACGTGGGGCAGACCGGCGATGAACAATGGCACGTCCTGCAGGACCCCGAAGGCAACGAATTCTGCCTCCTGCGTAAGCGGCTCGATCCCATAGCCTGAGGCCGTAGCGGGAGAGGGGTGGAGGTGTGCCGGGCGGCGCCCACTTCAAGACGCCGCCCAGGCACCTGCAACTATTCCCGGCCTGGCTCAAGCTATGGGGCACCAATTCCTCAAGATTTGCTCAAAACATCACCGCCACGCGTCCTTCCGTGTTACGGCAAGGGAGGACGGAACTGCCACAGCGAACAGGAGCACACATGCACAAGCGCACACTCGGCCGCGGCCTGGAGGTTTCTGCGATCGGACTTGGCTGCATGAGCATGACCGGCGGCTACGGCAGCACGCCGGAGCGGAAAGACATGGTGGCTCTGCTGCGGGCGGCAGTGGACCGTGGCGTCACCTTCTTTGATACGGCCGAAATCTACGGGCCCTTCGCGAACGAGGAACTGGTGGGGGAGGCCCTGGCCCCCTACCGGGACCAGGTGGTGATCGCCACGAAGTTCGGCTTCGACATCGACCCCGCGGCCCGCAAGCCCCGCGGCAACGTCACCAGCGATCCCGGGCACATCCGCGCCGCAGTGGAGGGCTCCCTGCAGCGGCTCGGCGTGGAGGCGATCGACCTGTACTACCAGCACCGGGTGGATCCGAACGTTCCCATCGAAGACGTTGCCGGCGCCGTCAAGGAACTCATCGAGGCGGGCAAGGTGAAGCGCTTCGGCATGTCCGAGGCCGCAGCGGGAACCATCCGGCGCGCCCACGCCGTCCAGCCCGTCACCGCCGTCCAAAGCGAATACTCCCTCTGGTGGCGCCGCCCGGAGGAAGAGGTCCTGGGTGTTTGCGGGGAACTGGGCATCGGCTTCGTCCCCTACAGCCCGCTGGGGCGGGGGTTCCTGACGGGGACGCTGGACGCATCCAGCACGTTCGACGGCGGCAATGACGCACGTGCCAGCATCCCCCGTTTCGGGCCGGACGCCATGGCCCACAACCAGGCTTTGGTGGACGCTGTGCGCAGCATCGCCCGGGACAAGGGGGCGACGGCGGGGCAGATCGCCCTGGCCTGGCTGCTGGCGCAGAAGCCCTGGATTGTGCCCATCCCCGGAAGCCGGAGACTGGACCGATTGGAGGAGAACATTGCGGCCGCGGACCTGGTCCTTACTGACGCGGAGCTGGCCGGGCTGAACGGCCTGATCGCCGCGATTCCCGTCCATGGCGCCAGGTATGCGGAGGACGCGGAGGCCCGGACCAACCTCTAGATCCACTCCATTCCGGCACCCGGCAGTGACGCCAATGACATGTGATTTTGACCTGCCTGAAACATTCCGGGGCCCGGGCTCTTATACGCTTATCTGAGAGATTTTCCCGGAAGGATTGCAGCAGCACATGGAAACCACGGACGCCGTCGTAAAGCCCGTCATCGGCCTCAGCACCTACCTTGAGCAGGCGGGTACTGCCGGCTGTGGTGACGTCAGTGCCGCGTTCCTGCCGGAAACCTACCTTGCCCCCATCATCGCTGCCGGCGGGATCCCCGCGCTGCTTCCGCCGCAGCCCGTGGCGGCAGGGGTCATCGAAGTGCTGGTAAGCCGGCTGGACGGCCTGCTGATCCCCGGCGGCTGGGACGTGGATCCTGCCCTGTACGGCCAGGAACCCCACCCTGCCACCGACCAGCCGCGGCCCGAACGCGACGCCTGGGAACAGGCCCTGATCCGCGAGGCCATCCGCCAGGACATTCCGCTGTTGTGCATCTGCCGCGGTGAGCAGCTCCTGAACGTCACCCTCGGCGGCACCCTGCACCAGCACCTGCCGGAAGTGGTTGGCCATGGCCAGCACCAGCTGGGCGGCTTCCAGTACAACCGGATCCCGGTGGAAGTGCGGCCTGAGTCGCAGCTCTCACAGCTCATCGGGGCCGACGTCCAGATGGTTCCCGTGGCCCACCACCAGGCAGTGGACAAGCTCGGAGACGGCCTGGTTGCCTCGGCCTGGACAGAAGAGCAGGTGGTGGAAGCGATTGAATACCCCGCAGCCACGTTCGCCCTTGGCATCCAGTGGCATCCCGAGGAGCTCACCGAGGACTACGCGCTGTTCCAGGGGTTCGTCGAAGCAGCCCGGGCCAAGTACCTGACCCGCCTGCGCCCGGCAGCGGCGCCGTCCGTTGCGGCCGTACCCGCTTCATTCCTGCAGGATTCCACGCCGGCAATGTCCGTTCACCCGGAAGCTTTCTGACCTGCGCTGACACGCGAAACGGAGGCCAGCCAACGCCGGGTCCGCACTGGTCCGGCTTGCAGCAAGGAAATAAGCATGCTTACTATGTGAAGGTAAGGTGAAGCAGCCGCCCTACGGCTAGCTGACCTTGGGAGCTGTTGTGGCTGACCTGACCCAAAACCTCTTGGAATCCGCAGTCAGGCGGGTTGTTGTTGCGACGTCATATTGCATGGGAAGTGCACGATGACGCGCAGAGTAGGTGTTGAAGAAGAATTCCTCGTCGTCGATCCTGCCGGCGGCCATCCTGTTGCGCTGGGCAGCGTCCTGCAGCGCGCCGCGGAATACCCCAACCTCAGCAGTGAAATGAAGCAGGAACAGATTGAAACCTGCACCCTGCCCCGGCTGACCTTGGCGGATATCGCCCACGACATCACGGCGGGACGCAGGAATGCCGATGCCCTGGCGCGGCAGGCCGGAGCCAGGGTGGCTGCACTCGCAACGTCTCCTCTGTCCGTCGACTCCACGGTGGCACCGGGTGAACGGTACGGCCAGTTGATGCAGCGGTACGGGCTGACCGCCGTGGAACAGCTGACCTGCGGCTGCCACGTGCATGTGGAAATCGAATCGGATGAGGAAGGCGTGGCCATCCTGGACCGTATCCGGATCTGGCTGCCGGTCCTGCAGGCACTCGCCTCGAACTCGCCGTTCTGGAATGGAACGGATTCGGGCTACGCAGGCTACCGCTCGCAGGCATGGAACCGGTGGCCCACCACGGGGCCGACCGAGATCTTCGGATCCGCCGCTGCCTACCACTCAAACGTCAGGCAGATCCTGTCCTCCGGCGTCCCGCTGGACAAGGCAAGCCTCTACTTCGACGCACGGCTCAGCGACCGGCACCCCACCGTTGAGGTCCGGGTGGCTGATGTCTGCCTGTTCGCAGACGACGCGGTCCTGGTGGCCGCGCTGGTCCGGGCATTGGCGGAAACCGCCGCCAGGCAGTGGCGCGACGGCGTGTCCCCGGCCCCCGTGCCCACCGCCCAGTTGCGTCTCGCGTGCTGGCAGGCCAGCCGGTTCGGGCTGGAGACGGACCTGCTGGATCCCGTTGAGGGGATGCCACGGCCCGCGTCCGATGTGCTGGCGGCCCTGCTGGACCATGTCCGTCCAGTGCTGGAAGAGCAGGACGAACTGGCCACCGTGGAGTTGCTGCTGTTCCAAGTGATGGCCAGGGGGACCGGGGCCGCTGCCCAGCGGGAATGGTTCGGCCGGTTAGGGAACCTTCCCGCCATGATCGCCCAGGCCGTCGACACCACGGCCCTGCCCGCAACGTCCGTGCGGGGGCAGGCTGTGCCCGCCCGCCGGCGCAGGCAACCCACCAAGCTGCTGCAGGGGAACGCCCCCGGACCCACGCAGGGTGGCACACCGCAGCTGGACAACCAGACTCTGTAAACCGACACCAGGAGGTCCCCCTTGGGCCAGAATGAATTGGACCAGAACCAGGCACCAGTGATTGACGCGCTGGCGGAACACCAGAAGCTGGGCCGGTACGGCTTCACGCCGCCGGCGCACCGCCAGGGGCGGGGCGTGGACCCGCGCGTGCTGGAGGTGCTGGGGGAGCAAAGCTTCAAGGCCGACGTCGTTGCCTCCTCAGGACTGGACGACCGCAAGTCTTCCAACGGCTACCTGTCCACAGCTGAAGAACTGCTGGCGGCCGCCGTCGGCGCTGACAAGGCCTTCTTCTCCACCTGCGGCAGTTCGCTCTCCATCAAGGCCGCCATCCTGGCCGTGACGCGCGGTGAGGGGGACCTGCTGATCAGCCGTGACGCCCACAAATCGGTGGTGTCCGGCCTGGTGCTGTCCGGGCTGCAGCCCCGCTGGATCAAGCCGCGCTGGGACGACGAGCTGAAGATGAGCCACCCGCCGGCACCGGAAACGGTTGAGGAGATGTGGCAGCGGTACCCGGATGCTTCCGCGGCTCTGATCGTGAGCCCCACCCCCTACGGAACGTGTGCAGACCTCGAAGCCATTGTTGAGATCTGCCACAAGCGGGGGAAGCCGCTGATCGTGGACGAGGCGTGGGGTGCGCAGCTGCCCTTCCATCCGGACACCCCAACATGGGCGATGGATGCCGGTGCGGACATCTGCGTGGTCAGCGTGCACAAGATGGGACTGGGTTTTGAACAGGGCTCCATCTTCCACCTCCAGGGCAACCTGGTGGACCCCATCCGGCTCAACCAGTGCGCCGACGTCCTCTCCACCACCAGCGCCAACACCCTGATCTACGGGGCCATGGACGGGTGGCGGCGGCAGATGGTGCAGGAGGGCAAGGCCATGATCGACCGGGCCCTGAACCTTGCCCGCCGGGTCCGGAAGGAGATTGAGGCGCTCCCCGGGCTGCACGTCCTCGAGGATGAACTGGTCCACGAGGAAGCCTCCCACGACCTGGACATCCTGCACATCCTGATCGACGTTTCCCAGCTGGGCATCAGCGGCTACCAGGCCACGGACTGGATGCGGGAAAACTGCCGGATCGACCTCGGCACCAACGACCATCGGCGGACGGAGGCGGTCATTTCCGTTTCCGACGATGACGAAACAGCGGACAAGCTGCTCAGCGGCCTGCGCGCGCTGGTGGATGCCGCGCCGTCCCTGCCCCGGGCGCCCGCCGTCGTCATTCCCAAGGAAGAGGACCTCTTCCTGGAAACCGTGATGCTGCCCCGCGACGCCTTCTTCGGGCCCGTGGAAGTCATTCCCATTGAGGAATCGCCAGGCCGCATCGCGGCGGAAATGGCCACCCCCTACCCGCCCGGCGTGCCACTGCTGCTGCCCGGCGAACGGATCAACCAGGCGGCCATCGATTACCTCAGGAGCGGCGTGGAAGCAGGAATGGTCCTGCCGGACCCTGCCGACCCCACCCTGAAGACCATTCGTGTGGTCCGGGAAGTACCGCATGAACATGAGCAGTAGGACCTCATCAACCGCAGTGAACAGCAAGGAAGAAACATGTGTGGCATAGCCGGCGAGATCGCATTCAACGGCAGGGCGGCGTCGGGGGAAGCAGTTCTGAAAATCATGGGGGCCATGGCCTCCCGCGGACCGGACGGAAGGGGACACTGGAACGGCGGCTGGGTTGCACTGGGGCACCGGCGGCTCAGCATCATTGACCTCTCCGAAGCCGGGGCGCAGCCCATGGAGGACGACGGCGGACTGACCGTCGTCTTCAACGGGTGCATCTACAACTATCAGGAGCTGCGCCGGGAGCTTGAGCCCGAGTTCAGCTTCCGCTCCACCAGCGACACCGAGGTGATCCTCAAGGCGTACCGGAAATGGGGTGACGACTTTGTCCATCACCTGGTGGGCATGTTCGCGATCGCCATTTACGATCCGCAGCGGGAAGAGGTCCTCCTGGTCCGCGACCGGCTGGGCATCAAGCCGCTGTACGTTTCGCAGCTGCCCGGGAAGCTGCGCTTCGCATCCACCCTGCCCGCGCTGGTGGCATCCGGCGGAATCGATACGGGCATCGACGAAGTGGCCCTGCACCACTACCTGAGCTGGCATTCGATCGTTCCGGCGCCGCGCACCATCCTGCGGGGCGTGCAGAAGCTGCCGGCCGCCACCATCCGCACCATCCGCCCGGACGGCACTTGGCATGACCGCGAGTACTGGCGGCCGGACTACACCCGGAAGCCGGAGCATGCTGGCTGGTCAGTGGTTGACTGGCGGGATGCCGTGCAGGATGCGCTGCGGACGGCAGTACGACGCCGGATGGTTGCGGACGTGCCGGTGGGTGTCCTTTTGTCCGGCGGGCTGGATTCCAGCCTCCTGGTTGCCTTGCTCGCCGACGAGGGCCAGCACGGACTGTCCACCTTCAGCATCGGCTTCGATGACGGCGCCGGCGGCGACGCCGGGAACGAGTTCGAGTACTCGGACCTGGTGGCGCGCGAATTCGGCACCCGGCACGAACGGCTGCACGTGCCCACGTCCGAGTTTGCGCCTTCCATCGGCGGCGCCCTGGACGCGATGTCCGAGCCCATGGCAAGCCACGACGTCACCGCCTTCCACCTGCTCTCCGACACCGTGTCCCGGCACCTGAAAGTGGTCCAGTGCGGGCAGGGGGCCGACGAGGTGTTCGGCGGATACGGCTACCACCAGCCGCTGGCCGGTCTGCCCCGGGAGCAGGCCCTGCCGGCCTTCACGGCAGCATTCGTTGACCACAGCCACGATGAGCTCCTGGGCATCCTGGAGCCCGAGTGGCTGCCCGGGACCGACGTCAGCCGGAAGGTCCTCGCCGACCACCTGGCCCGGCCGGGGGCCGAGACAGCCCTGGACGCCGTCCTTCGGCTGGATACCCACCTGCTCATGGTGGACGATCCGGTGAAGCGGCTGGACAACATGAGCATGGCCTGGGGCCTGGAAGCCCGCGTTCCGTTCCTCGACCATGAACTGGTGGAACTCGCCGCGTCCTGCCCGCCGGAACTCAAGGCAACCCAGGGCGGCAAGGGCATCCTGAAGGACCTGGGCCGGCAGCTGCTGCCGGCCGCGGTGATCGACCGGCCCAAGGGCTACTTCCCGGTCCCGGCCCTGCGGCACCTTGAAGAACCGTTCATCACCATGGTCAGCGATGCCCTCCACGCGCCGGAGGCCAAGCAGCGCGGGCTGTTCCGCCCCGAATACATCGACGGGCTGCTGGAAAATCCCAACAGCCGGCGGACCCCCGTGAAAAGCAAGGTCCTGTGGCAGTTCGCGCTGCTGGAAATGTGGCTGCAGCGCCACGGGGTGGGCTGAGGGATGGCGCCGCCGTCAAAAGTGGACCAGGATGTCCTGGCCGGCCTCCGGCAAGCCGTGCGCGGCGACTTCCGTGCCGCCGTCGGCGAACTCTCTGAGCTGGTCCGCATCCCCGCCATGGCCTGGGACTCCTTCGACCCCTCCCAGCTGGACCAGGCCGCCCAGCAGGTGGCGGGCCTGCTCCGCAACGCCGGGCTGGCCGACGTCGACATCCTGCAGGCACACCGCCCGGACGGCAGTCCCGGTGCCCCCCCAGTAGTGGGACGCCGGCCCGCGGAACCGGGCAAGCCCACCATCCTGCTGTACGCGCACTACGACGTCCAGCCCGCCGGCGCCCTGGAGCTGTGGGAGAGCCCGCCCTTCGAAGCGGTGGAGCGCGGCGGCCGGCTTTGGGGCAGGGGAGTGGCGGACAACAAGGCAGGCGTGCTGCTGCACGTGGCCGCCGTCCGCAACGCACTCCGGGTCCTGGGCAGTGACCTGGGCGTGGGCATTACGGTGTTCATCGACGGCGAGGAGGAGGCAGGCTCGCCGTCGCTGCCCCTGCTGCAGCAGCACGCCGACCTGCTGCGGGCGGACGTGCTGGTGGTGGCCGACTCCGGGAACTGGAAGGTGGGCGTGCCGGCCCTGACCACCAGCCTGCGCGGGCTGGTCCTGGGAACCATCGAGGTGCGGGTGCTGGAGCATGCCCTGCATTCCGGGACCTACGGCGGGCCGCTGGTGGACGCCGTGGCAGCACTGTCCCGGCTCATCGCCTCCTTCCACCACGACGACGGCAGCGTGGCGGTGGAGGGCCTGCCGGCTTCGGAGGAGCCGGGTCCGTCCCTTAACGAGGCAGAGTTCCGCGCCGATTCCCGGGTGCTTCCGGGGGTGCCGCTGGCCGGCTCGGGATCCTTGACGTCGCGGTTGTGGACCAAACCCGCCATGGCCATCATCGGGATCGATGCGCCATCCGTGGCATTGTCCTCCGACACGCTGCAGCCCGCGGCCCGGGCGCGGTTCAGCCTGAGCCTGGCACCGTCGTCTGACACCGCTGCCGCCATGGAGGCAGTCCGCCGGCACGTGGAAGCCCACGTACCGTTCGGCGCCGACGTGGTTTTCACACCGGGCGGCCGGACCGAGGGGTTCGCCGGGGATGCGTCGTCCCCCGCCTCACGGTCAATGCTCGCGGCGATGAGTGACGTCTGGGGTGTTCCCGCTGTTTCCATGGGCGTGGGCGGCTCCATTCCGGCCGTGAACATCCTGAACAGGCTGTACCCGGAGGCGGAAATCCTGATCACGGGTGCCGAGGACCCGGACTCGCGGGCCCACGGGGCCAACGAATCCATCCACCTGGGCGACTTCGAGAACGCCATCGTGGCCGAAGCCCTGCTGCTGGCCCGCCTCAACGCCGGCTGACCCTTTGCTTCCCCTCCCTTCCCCAACTAGGTCGCAGTAGATGTCGGTTTGGGGGCCCAAAACAGCATCTGCTGCTACCTAGTTGGGTGGGTGGCACCAAGGCGGCCCGTCAGCGGCGCGGTGCGCCCCGCCGTCGTGCCGCGAACGCGAACAGTGACGTGGTGGCCACGGTGGCCAGGTAGCCCGCGATCACGATCAACGCGATGCCCGCCCAGAAATAGTTGGTGGTGCTGGCCTCCTGCCACGGGCTGGGCGCAATCCGGATCAGCGAAAACACCGCCACTACGGCCGAGGCCAGCCCGATCAGCACCGGCAGCGTGAGCCAGATCCGGGCCGAGCCAACATGTTCGCCGAACCCGTCCCACTCGTTCCAGGAACCGCGGCGAAGGATCAGCCAGCCCGCCGGAATCATGAACGCGCCCACCAGCAGGAACGCGGCCACCACATCGGCCGGCCGGTGCCACTGGTTGATCAGCGTGGACACCCCGGACGCGATGGCAAAGCTGCCGCCGATGAAGCCGGCCATGGGCCGCCAGCGCGGGGACGCCATCAGGAACACTGCTGCCGCCGCCGACGCCGCCAGCGTGGTGTGCCCGGACGGCAGGGAATTCAGCTCCAGCGTCAGCACCCCTTTGTCCGGGCGCTGGGGCAGCAGGTCCTTCAGCACCTGCGTGGCCACGTTCGCGCCGATGCAGGCGGCCACGGCAATCCCCGCCTCCGCCCAGTGCCGCCGGATCACCGTCACGAACAGGACCACGACGGCGGCCATCACCAGCGAGATGGTGGGCAGCAGGTCCAGGAACCGGGTGGCTGCCTTCCCGGCGGGCCCGTGGATTTCCACCGCTTCCACCAGCGCGGACTCGTCGATGAACTGTCCGGTGGTGGTCTGGACGAAGAAGTAGTAGGTGGCAAACAGGCCGGCAATGCACGCCAGGGTGGACAGCACGAACAGGAACGCCGAGCCCGGGGCAGGCCGGGCCAGGGCCCTGGTGGGTAGTTGCCGTGAAAAAGTCATCGCGGTTAAGGGTGACACAGAAAGCTGGAAGGCCGCTTAGGGGGTGGAGGTGGGTTGGACCGGGTCCAGCCGGGGGATGCTTGCCGCGGCCACCAGCAGCGCCAGGGCGCCCAGCCCGAACGGAAGCACCGTGAGCGTGGCGATGCCGCCCACCAGCAGGGGCCCGCCGGCGTCGCCCAGTTCGCGCCCCAGTTCCGCCGAGCCCATCGTGCGGCCCATCCTCTCGGGCGGGGTGGTGTCCGCCAGGTGGGCGAAGCCGAGCGGGGTCACCGCGCCGATCCCCACCCCGATGCACGCCGCGGCAACGAAAATGGTGACCACGCCGGGGATGGCCGCCACCAGGCCGACGCCCGCGGCAATCAGCAGCAGGCCCGCCGTCGTCCCCTTGTTGTCAGTGACGGCGTGCCGGTCCCGCCGGCGCCCGATCCACGGCTGGGTCAGCACCGAGCCCAGCGCCACCACGCTGACCGCGGCCGTCCCGGCCAAGGCATCCATGCCGTGCCGCGTGGCCAGCGCCGGGAGGAAGCCGACGGCGGCGCCCAGTGCTCCCGTGGAGGCGGCCAGTACCAGCGTGGGGACCAGGAAACGCCGCTCGCCCACCTGCCGGGCCAGGTCCATCACCGTGTACCGCTTCCGCGGCAGCGGCACCAGGTGCGGCACGGACACCAGCACCCACACCGCGGTGACCGCGGCAAGCGCCGACAGGGTGCCGAACAGCAGCGGGAAGCCGCCGGCCAGGATCAGGCCCGCACCCAGCGGCGGGCCAATGATGTAACCCAGGCTTTTCCAGGACCCGTACCGGCCGAAGTAGGTGCCGGCCTTCCCGCCGCGGGCCATCCTTGCCACCATGGCGGACGACGCCGGCGAGAAGGCCGACGCCGCCGCGCCCTGTCCCAGCCGGGCCAGGGCCAAAATGAATGGGTCGGCAGCGCCCAGGCCGATAAGGGACAGCGCGGCAAAGGCGAGGAGTCCGCCGACGACGACGGGTTTGGCGCCGATGCGGTCGCTGAGCGCACCGAAGACCGGCTTCAGGAAGACCTCGGCGACGTCGTAGAGGGCCAGCAGGATGCCCAGGTTCAGCAGGGTCAGGCCGATGTTTCCGCTCTGCGCGCCCAATCCGGCCGCGATGCTGTGGGCCCCGAACGCGGTGACGAACCCGGCGGCATAGAGGGGCGCCGAGGAAGAGCGGGCGGCCTGGCCGCTGGACAGGGGGTCGCCGGTGCTCATAGTGGGGACTTTAGTACCTTCATAAAATTGTGAAAACTCCGAAGACTTGAAGCATGAACACCGTTGTCCACACAGCGAATCTGCATAAGCACTTCGGGCACGTCAGGGCCCTGGACGGGCTGGACCTCGAGGTCCAGCGCGGTGAAATCCACGGTTTCCTGGGCCCCAACGGCGCCGGGAAATCCACCACCCTGCGCATCCTCCTGGGGCTGGCCAGGCCCACCTCCGGCTCCGCGGCTGTCCTGGGCTTCGAGCCCTGGAGCCAGGCCGTGGAACTGCACCGGCGCCTGGCCTATGTGCCCGGGGACGTAAGGCTCTGGCCCAACCTGTCCGGCGGCGAGACCATCGACCTGCTGTCCCGGCTGCGCGGCGGCACCGCGGACGGTGCTGCATACCGGCGCCGGAAGGACCGGCTGTGCCAGGTGTTCGACTTCGATCCGGCCAAGAAGGGGCGCGCGTACTCCAAGGGCAACCGGCAAAAGGTGGCGCTGATCGCGGCCCTGGCCACGGAAGCCGAGGTCTACCTGCTGGATGAGCCCACCAGCGGCCTTGACCCCCTCATGGAGGAGGTCTTCCGGCGCGAGCTGCTGGCCGCCGTCGACCGCGGAGCCACCGTGCTCCTCTCCAGCCACATCCTCTCCGAAGTGGAGGTGCTCTGCCATCGCGTGAGCATCATCCGCGCCGGCAGGATTGTGGACGGCGGCACGCTTGATTCGCTGCGGCACCTCACCAGGTCCGAAGTTTCGTTCGCCGCGGACGGCCTGGACGCGGAGGCATTGGCCCGCCTGGGCGCAGTGCATAACCTCACGCTCGACGCCGGGCGGGTCCGGTTCAGTGCCGACTCGGACCGGATCGCGGAAGTCCTTCCCGCACTGGGCGCCCTGGGCGTCCAGGGCCTGACGATTGTTCCGCCGTCGCTGGAGGAGCTGTTCCTCCGGCACTACGGGGATGCCTCGGCTGCTCCGGAGGGTGATGCACCCGCCGGTGGACATGGTTCGCGGCGCCACCTGCTCGGCGCGCGTGGGCGGAGCTGACATGGGCGTCCTCCTTGTCCTCTGGGGCCAGCGCCTGCGGCGGGACCGCTGGCAGCTGGTGAGCTGGGTGGCGGCCATCGGGATGTTCGCACTGTTTGCGGCGGCCGCCGTCACCCAAACCTACGGCAGCGCAGCGGCACGGACCGAGATTTTGCAGGTGGCCATCGCCACGCCCGCCATCCTGATGCTGCGCGGCCTGCCCCGCGGCGCGGAGCAGGGCGCCTTCACGTTCTTCCTGATCTACGCATTCCTCGCCCTCCTGGCCGGCCTGATGAGCACCTTCCTGGCAGTACGCCACACCCGCGCCGACGAAGAAACCGGCGGGGCGGAACTGGTGGCCGCAACTCCCGCCGGACGCCTGCTGCCCAATATCGCCACCCTGCTGCACGGCGCCGCCGCGAACATCCTCGTGGCGCTCGCCGTGTTCGCCGGCTTTACCGCCCAGGGCCTGGACCCGCAAGGTTCCCTGACCGCCGGAGCCGCAACGGGCGCCGTCGGCCTCGCATTCCTGGGCGTGGGACTGCTCGTGGCCCAGTTCATGGGGACCTCGCGCGGCGCCAACGGCGTCTCTGCCGCGCTGGTGGTCCTTGCCTACCTCCTGCGGGGGATCGGGGACGCCACCGGGACGCCCGGCGCCGACGGAACCACCATGACCGAGGGGCCCGCCAGCTGGTTCTCACCGATCGGCTGGGGCCAGCAGACGTATGCCTACTCAGGGAACCGCGCCTGGCCGCTGCTGCTGCCGTTGGCGCTCGCAGTCGTCTGTCTGACGTCCGCCTGGTTCATCCTTCAAAAACGGGACACCGGGGCCAGCGTGTGGGGTGCCAGGCCGGGACGCCCAGCTGCCCGGCCGGGCCTCCGGAGTCCGGTGGCCCTGGCACTGCGGCTGCAAAGCGGATCCATCATCGGCTGGGCGCTGAGCGGGCTGGCGCTGGGGCTGCTGGCGGGGTCGCTGGGCAAAGCGGTGGCCGCCCTTGATACGCCCGGGACGGGTATCACGGCGGTGATGCGGGCAATGCTCCAGGCGCAGGGAGTCTCCCTGACCCAGCTCATGGTCTCGGTGATCTTCTCGATGGCCGGGGTCCTGGCGGCGGCCTGTGCGCTGCAAGCGGTCATCAGGCTGCGGCAGGAGGAAGCGGCCGGAACCGCCGAACTCCTGCTGGCCGCTCCCGTGGGGCGGGTCCGGTGGCTGGCCGGCTACCTGCTGCTGGGCGCGGCGGCCGTGGTGCTGGTGGTAGGACTGACCGGCCTGGGTGCATGGGTCACGCTGACCGGCTCCGGTGACTCCATGCCGGCCGATGCCTTGTGGGAGACCGCCCTGGCCCAATTGCCGGCGGCGCTGATCTACCTGGCCGTTCCCGCCCTGGTGTTCGTCCTGTGGCCCGCCGCGACCATCGCCGCCAGCTGGGCGCTGCTGGCCCTGGGCGTGATGCTGGGCATTTTCGGCGGCATGCTGGGGCTGGACCAAAACCTGCGCAACCTGTCTCCGTTCACCCACACACCGGTTCCGCAGGGTGACGCCACGGACTGGAGCGGCGCATGGTGGATGCTGGCCGTCGCCGCGGTGGTTGCCGCACTGTCCGTTGCGGTGATGCGGCGGCGGGAAGTGGGGTCGGCATGAGCTCTGAGGCCCGTCTTGGTGCCGGTCCCGTATCCGGGCCTGGTTCGGTACCCGGGGCCGGTTCGGTATCCGGGGCCGGTTCGGTATCCGGGCCTGGCTCGGTTCCCGGGCCTGGTTCCGTATCCGGGCCTGGTTCGGTATCCGGGCCTGGTGAGTCTGCCGATGCCGGTGCCACTGTCGCCGCTGCCGAACGAACCGCTGCTGCCTTCGCCGCCGCCGGTTTCCCCAAGATGCCGGCACGGACGCTGCTTGCACTGGTGTCATCCGAGACAGGGAGCCTCACGGCGGCCGAGCTCGGGGAGCGGCTGGGCGCCAGCGCCGCGGCGGTCTCCGGGGCCGTGCGGTACCTGCAGACCGTGGGCTTCATCCACCGGGTGTCCCAGCCCGGCAGCCGCCGCGACCTCTACGCCCTGCACGAGGACGAGTGGTATGTGGTGTCCATGCGGAACAGTCCCATATACGAAAAGCTTGCTTCCCTGACGGATGCGACGGCGGATACCCTCCCGGAGGGATCGGCCGCACGGGCCCGCGTGGCGGATATGGCCCGCTTCTACCGGTTCCTCAATTGGCGGATGCCGGCCCTGCTGGACGACTGGGAGCGGGAGCGGTCCGGGGAGGGTACGCCGTGACCATCATTGACAACGCGGTGTACGTGAACGGGCTGCGCACCGAGGACCCCGAGGACCTGGACGAGACCTACTTCCTGCTCCGCCAGCGCGAGGGGATGGCGTGGATCGGGCTGTACCGGCCGGACGGGGAGGAGCTGCAGTCCGTCGGCGAGGAATTCGACCTCAACGCCCTGGCCATCGAGGACGCGCTTGCCGGCCATCAGCGGGCCAAGCTGGAGCACTACGGCGAGTGCCTGTTCCTGGTGCTGCGGCCAGCAAGGTACCGGGACGACGAGGAAAAGGTGGACTTCGGCGAGATCCACATCTTTGCCGGTGATGAGTACGTGGTGACCGTCCGGCACGCCGAGTCTCCGGACCTGGCCAAGGTCCGGCGCCGGATGGAGTCGATGCCCGAATTCCTGGCCCTGGGGCCCGACGCCGTGCTCTACGGGATTCTGGACCAGGTGGTGGACGAGTACGAACCGGTGGTGGCCGGCCTCGAAAACGACATCGATGAGATTGAGGATGACCTCTTCGGGGCCGATCCGGATGTATCCCGCCGCATCTACGAACTGTCCCGCCAGGTGATCATTTTCCAGCGGGCCACCAGTCCGCTGGCCGGGATCCTGCAGGCCCTCATTGCCGGGGCTCCGGACCGCGAACAGGCAACCGAGCTCCGGGACCACTACCGCGATGTCCTGGACCACGTCATCCGGATCAATGAGCGCGTGGCATCTTTCCGCGCCCTGCTCCAGAACGCGCTCGCCGTGAACGCAGCCCTGGTGGCCCAGCGGCAAAACGAGGAAATGCAGCGGATGACCGAGTCCAGCTTTGAACAGAGCGAGCAGGTCAAGCGCATCTCCTCCTGGGCTGCCATCCTGTTCGCTCCCACGCTGGTGGCATCCATCTACGGCATGAATTTCGCCAGCATGCCTGAGCTGGCATGGACCTACGGCTACCCCTACGCCCTGGGCCTGATGGCGGCGCTGGGCCTGGGCCTTTACCTGGCGTTCAAGCACAACAAGTGGATCTGAGTTGTCCACATGACCCCGGCAGCCCCGCTGCTGCCCCCGGAGCCGCCGGTACAGTGAAGCCATGCCTGCCCGCGATACCCTGATCCCTCCACTGGACGAGTTGCTGTCAGGCGCCCATGTGGTCAGCCTGCCCATGCGGGTGAAGTTCCGCGGCATCATGGAACGTGAATCGCTGCTGCTGCGCGGCTCGGCGGGCTGGGGCGAGTTCTGCCCGTTCCCCGAGTATGGCGACGCCGAAGCGTCCCGGTGGCTGGCCGCCGCCATCGAAGCGGGTTGGCAGGGGTTCCCGCCCCCTGTGCGGCACTCCGTCCCGGTCAATGCCACCGTGCCAGCCGTTTCCGCAGACCGCGTTCCTGACGTGCTGGCCCGGTTCGGACGGGTGGACGCCGTCAAGGTCAAGGTGGCCGAGCAGGGGCAGTCCCTGGACGACGACGTCGCCCGGGTAGGTGCTGTCCGCAGCGCTTTGCCGGACGCAGCCGTCCGCGTGGACGCCAACGGTGGCTGGGACGTGCCCGGCGCGGTGGATGCCCTGACCCGGCTGGCGCCGTTTGGGCTGGAGTACGCCGAGCAGCCGGTGTCGTCGATCGAGGGCCTGGCTGAGGTGCGGTCCCGGTTGCGGGAGGCCGGGACGCCGGTACTGATCGCGGCGGATGAGAGCGTCCGCAAGGAAACCGATCCGCTCAAGGTGGCCCGGGCGGGGGCGGCGGACCTTCTCGTCGTCAAGGTGGCACCGCTTGGGGGAGTGCGCCGCGCCCTGGACATCGTGGCACAGGCCGGACTTCCCGCCGTCGTCAGCTCCGCGCTGGACACCTCCGTCGGCATCCGTGCTGGCCTTGCGCTCGCCGCCGCCCTGCCGGAGTTGCCCTACGCCTGCGGCCTGGGAACGGTGTCGCTGTTCGAATCGGACATCACGCTGGACCCCCTTGTGGCCGACGACGGCGCCATCCGCCTCCGCGACGTCAGCGCCGACGCCGGGCTGCTTGAGCAGTTTGCAGCGTCCGCCGAACGCCTCAACTGGTGGCTGACCCGGCTCCGCCGCGTCCACGCCCTCCTCAGCTCAACACCCACCCCACCATCGATTGCTCCGTAACTGTCGTTCTCAGGTCCCAAAACGGCAGTTACTCAGCAATCGATGAGGGTTTGGAGGATGTTCCTGCAGGTCACGGGCGGTTCACCATAACTTCATCCAATTGATGGCTTCCTGTAGGAACCGGCTGGAAGGGTGATCAGGCACGCCAGCGAGATTCCTTGGAAGGTTCCCATGTCTGAAACTGCCCGCAAGTTCACCCTGCTGCCCATGCTCGGCCACACCAAGGGCAAGCGGAGCCCCGTCACCTGCGCGCTCAAGTGTGACAACGCCTGCGCCGGCGATGTCTGCAACACCAGCTCCAACAGCTACTTCCGCGACATTGCCTCCGCCACCCTGTCCCGCCGCACCGCCCTGGGCATGGGAGCCGCCGGTGCACTCGCCGTCGTCTTCGGCTCAGCGGTGGGCTCCGCCGAGCCCGCTTCCGCTGCCGGCTTGTCCAAGGCCGCCAAGGAAGGCTTTGGCAACTCCAAGCTGCAGTTCACGGCCATCAAGCCCGTGGACAAGGCCGTGGACGCCTTCACCGTGCCGGAGGGCTTCACCTGGCAGCCGATCATCCGCTGGGGCGATCCGCTGTTCGCCGACTCGCCCGACTTCGACCTGAACAACCAGACTGCAGCGGCCCAGGCCCGCCAGTTCGGCTACAACAACGACTACACGGACATCCTGGAAATCCCGGGCACCAAGGGCCGCCGCGCCGTGCTGTTCACCAACCACGAATACACCAATGAGGGCATCATGGTCCCGGCCGGTTACGACGCCGCAGAAACTCGGGCCATTGGCCGGGCCGCCCACGGACTGGCCGTGGTGGAACTGGAGCGCAAGAACACGGCCAAGCCGTGGAGCTACGTCAAGGGTGCCCCGCTGAACCGCCGCTACCTCTCGGACACCACGTACGAACTGACCGGCCCCGTCGCCGGCTCGGCACTGGTCAAGACCGTCGCCGACCCGTCCGGCCGCGCCGTCAAGGGCACGTTCGGCAACTGCTCCGGCGGCACCACCCCCTGGGGCACCATCCTTTCCGGCGAGGAGAACTTCAACGGCTACTTCGTCGCAGGCGGCACCTCCGCCGGCGACAAACGCTACGGGCTCACCGCCAAGCCCACTGCGCGCGAGTGGGAGCTGGACGACTCCCGCTTCGACACTCGCAACCCCGGCTACGAGAACGAGGCCAACAGGTTCGGCTGGATCGTCGAAGTCGATCCGTTCGACCCCACCTCAACCCCCAAGAAGCGCTCCGCCATGGGCCGTTTCAAGCACGAGGGCGCCAACGTGATTGTGGCCGAATCGGGTCACGTGGTGGCTTACATGGGCGACGACGAGAAGTTCGATTACCTCTACAAGTTCGTCTCGGCAGAGAAGTACCGTGAAGGCGACCGACGGCACAACATGAACCTGCTGTCCGAGGGCGACCTCTACGTCGCCAAATTCACCGGCAACTCGCCTGCCGCGGACATCGACGGAACGGGCAAGCTGCTGGCCGACGGCGCCTTCGACGGCACCGGCGAATGGCTGCCCCTGGTGGTCGGCGGGAAGTCCGTCGTCCCCGGGATGTCCGTGGAGGAGGTCCTGGTGTACACGCGCCTGGCGGCGGACAAGGTGGGCCCCACTAAGATGGACCGCTGCGAGGATGTCCAGCCCAGCCTGCACACCGGCAAGGTCTACGTGGTTTGCACCAACAACTCGGACCGCGGCACCGGCACCAAGGAAGGCGCCACCGAAGTCAACCCGCGCAACCAGAACCGCGACGGACACATCGTGGAAATCACCGAAACCGGCGACCAGACTTCCACGAAGTTCAACTGGACGCTCCTGATGGTCTGCGGTGATCCGGCCCAGGGTGACGTCACCTACTTCTCGGGGTACCCGGTGGACAAGGTCTCGCCCATCTCCTGCCCGGACAACGTGGCCTTCGACTCCGTGGGTAACCTCTGGATCTCCACCGACGGCGCCCCCTCCGGCATCGGCTACAACGACGGCCTCTTCAAGGTCACCCTGGACGGTGCTGAGCGCGGAAAGGTGGAGCAGTTCCTGTCCGTCCCGCGCGACGCCGAAACCTGCGGCCCGGTCATTCACGACGACGAGCGCACGGTGTTCGTCGCCGTGCAGCACCCGGGCGAGGACGGCACCTTCGAGGCGCCCAACTCCCTCTTCCCGGACTACGTCCCGGCAGGTACGACGCCGGCACCCGGCCAGGTGCGCGCCCCGCGTCCCGCAGTGGTCCAGGTTTTCCGCGCCTAACTCCCATCGTTGCTCTATCACTTTTGGTCCCCAGGCCCCGGTTTAGGGACCACAAGTGATGGAGCATCGTGGATTAGGGGTGGCTGCGAGGGTGGCAGACTGGTTTGGTGACTTCGCTGAACGAACCTGCCCCGGACACTCCTGCTGAGTTGCAGGAAGTTGAACTGAGCGCACTCGCTGCGGCTCGGACCGCCGTCGACGTCCTGCTCGACGGCGGCGTCCGGCACGTGGTGGTGTCGCCGGGTTCCCGGTCGGCACCTATGGCTTACGCCCTGGCCGAGGCATCTGCTGCCGGGCGGGTGGACCTGCTGGTGCGGATCGATGAGCGGTCGGCCGGGTTCACGGCCCTGGGCCTGGCCCTGTCCACCGGGTCTCCGGCGGCCGTGCTCACCACGTCCGGGACCGCCGTCGGGAACCTGATGCCGGCGGTGATGGAGGCCAACCATGCCGCCGTGCCGCTGATCGTCCTCTCCGCGGACCGGCCCGACGAGCTGCGCGGAACCGGCGCCAACCAGACCACCATCCAGCCGGACCTCTTCGGTGAGCAGGTCAGGTTTGCCGTGGACGTTCCCGCCGGGACCAACCCCGAGCGGGCCGTCCAAACCGGGCTCTCCGCTGCAACCGGCGCCTTCCCGGACCTGCCGCCGGGCCCCGTCCAGCTGAACCTCGCGTTCCGCGACCCGCTGGTTCCGTCGCAGGACGAAGGGCTGCCGGAGGCGGTGGAGCGGCAGCGCTACCGGGTGGGCACCGAGCCTCTGGTCATGAACCTGCCGCCGGCACCGGACAGCCTGCCGGAGCGGCGCACCGTGGTGCTGGCAGGGCACGACGCCGGTCCGGTCGCCGAGGCGTTTGCCCGCGCCCACAACCTGCCGCTGCTGGCCGAGCCGTCCTCCAATTCCCGCTTCGGACCCAACGCCGTGGGCCCATACCGGCTGCTGCTGGAGCATTTCGGTCCCGGTTCCGCACAGCCGGTTGAACGTGTGGTGCTGTTCGGCCGGCCCACCCTGTCCCGTCCCGTGGCTGCGCTCCTGGCCCGCGCCGATGTTGAATCGGCCCTGTACCAGCCGATTCCGGTGGCCTGGTACGAGCCCGGCCGCCGCACCGAGCTGCCGCTGGAAAACCTGGCGGACCTCGCCGATTTCGCCGGCCGCGGCAACTCCACCTGGCTGGACACCTGGCTCCTCGCCGGCTCCGCCGCGCAGCATGCCCTGGACCAGATAATCGCCGCAGAAGCCGCTGCCACCGGGCCGTCCGTCGCCGCGCTGGTCTGGAAGAATGCCCGCGGCCAGCTGCTGCTGGGATCCTCCAACGGCATCCGGGATGTGGACCTGGCCGGATTGCCCGCGCCTGATCCCGCCGCCACCGTGTACGCAAACCGGGGCCTCGCCGGGATCGACGGCACCGTTTCCACGGCCACCGGCATCGCCCTGGGGGGCATGCAGGAGACCACCGTCCTTCTAGGCGACGTGACGTTCCTCCATGACGCCGGCGGACTCCTCCTCGGTGCAGGGGAAGAGCAGCCGGACCTGCGGATCGTGGTCCTGAATGATTCCGGCGGCGCCATCTTCGGACTCCTGGAACACGGGGGAGTCGAGGAGGGCGGCCGCTACGGAGACGCCGTCGAACGGCTCTTCGCTACCCCGCACTCCGTGGACATCGCGGCACTCGCCGCGGCGTACGGCGTCGGCCATTCACTGGTAAGTACGACGGCGGGACTCTCCGAAGCGCTTGCCCGGCCTGTGCAGGGGCGCAGCATTGTGGAGGTCCGGACGGACCGCTGGCAGCTGCGGCAGCTCCATGCCCGGATCAAGGACGCCGTTGCTGCCGCTGTCGAGGGTGTGCTGGCGGGGCGGTAGGCACCGGCTGGTTACGACCTCAAGCGCACTTTACCCCCGGACGCAAAAATTCCCTGGCGCCACCGAAATATTGGCAGCGCCAGGGAATCTGAGGGTCGAAAAGCGGAGACCTATTCCTCTTCGATCTCGATGTGCGTCGGGTCCAGGACGCGGCGCAGGAACTCCTTGGTGCGGGGCTGGGTGGGGGCGGAAATGACCTGTTCGGCCACGCCTTCCTCCACAACTACGCCGCCGTCCATGAACACCACGCGGTCGGCCACCTCGCGGGCGAAGCCCATCTCGTGGGTCACCACCAGCATGGTCATGCCTTCCTTGGCCAGGTTGCGCATGACCGAGAGGACATCACCCACGGTTTCCGGGTCCAGCGCTGACGTGGGCTCGTCAAAGAGCATCAATTCCGGGTCCATGCTCAGTGCGCGGGCGATTGCCACACGCTGCTGCTGGCCACCGGAAAGCTGGTCCGGGAACCGGTCCGCGAGGTGTCCCAGGCCTACGCGTTCCAGGTTGTGCAATGCCACCTTGTCCGCCTCGGCCTGGGAGCGCTTCAGAACCTTGGTCTGCGCCACGGTGCAGTTGCGCTTGGCATCCAGGTGCGGGAACAGGTTGAACTGCTGGAACACCATGCCCACTTTGCGGCGCATCTTGTCGATGTCCACATCCGGATCGGTGGCCTCGAAGCCTCCCACCTGGATGCTGCCATGGTTGGGCTGCTCCAGCAGGTTTACGCAGCGGAGCAGGGTGGATTTGCCGGAGCCGGAAGGGCCGATCAGGCAGACCACTTCACCCGGGGCAACGGTCAGGCTGATGTCCTTCAGAACCTCGTTCGAACCGTAGGACTTCCGCAGGTTGGCGATGGATACGCCTGCCGCGTGGACGGTTGCCGTCCCTCCGCGGGGATTATTGACGACGTCGTTCATTGATTTCCCTGCCTATCGCTTGGTCCGCGCGGAGCGGCTTTCGAACTTCCGGGCCAGGAGGCTCAGCGGGATGGTGATCACCAGGTAGAAGGCACCGGCCACCAGGAGCGGAGTCAGGCCCGCGCCCAGGCTGGAGATACCGTCGCGGCCGAATTTGGTGAGTTCGTACTGCGAGGCGGTCAGGCCCAGGACGTAGATCAGCGAGGAGTCCTTCGTCAGCAGGATGACCTCATTGGTCAGCGGCGGCAGGACGATCTTGAAGGCCTGCGGGATCACGATGGTCACCATGGCACGCCACTGCGGCATGCCCAGTGACCGGGCTGCCTCGAGCTGGCCTTTGGGCACAGCCTGGAGGCCGGCGCGAAGCGTCTCGGCGATGTAGGCCGAGGCCACCATGCCCAGGGAGATCATGACCACGATGGTGACGTTCCACTGGACGCCGAAGGCCAGCGGAACGCCGTAGCCAAAGGCGATGAAGACCAGGAGCGCGGGAATGCCGCGGAAGAATTCGATGTAGCCGGTGGCGATCCAGCGGTAGAGCGGGAAGCTGGAGAGCTTCATGAGGGCCAGCAGCAGGCCTCCCGAGAGCCCCACAATAAAGCCGAGGAAGGTGTAAACCAGGGTGTTCTTAAGGCCGGACAGGAAGATGTCCGGGAACATCGGACCGATCTTGCCGAAGTTGAAGACACTGGTGCCGATGGTCTTCCAGTCCACGGCCAGGATGATGGCCACCAGGGCCACGAGGAAGATTGCGCCCTGGACGTAAAGGCTTACCCGGGCCCGTTGGCGTGCGGTCATTGCCATTAATAGCTCACATTTCGTTGTGCGTGGCTGAGGCCCCGGACGGACTGACTACAGCCTGTCCGGGGCCCCAGCGGCGTTCGATAGCCCGCAGGCCTACTTGGCGGTCTGGCCGAACCAGGTGGTCTTGAACTTTTCCAGCGAGCCATCGTCGGTCAGGCGCTTGAGCGTGCCGTTGACCTTCTCCAGCATGGCGGTGTTGCCCTTCTTGACGGCAATGCCGAGCTTCTCGCCCGTTGCGAAGTCCTCGACGCTCTTGAACTTGGGGTCATCCTTGATGGCGTAGCCCAGGACGGACTGGTTGCCCAGGGCGGCGTCGACGGTGCCCGCCTGCAGCGCCTGGACCAGGAGGCCGGTGTCCTCAAACTGCTGCGCCTCGATGCCCTTGTCCTTGGCGTACTCAGCGCCGGTGGTGGCCTGCTGGACGCCCACCTTCTTGCCCTTGGCGTCATCCAGGCTCTTGATTCCCGAACCGGTGTTGGCCACCAGCGTCAGGTCGTCATCCAGATAGGGCGTGGAGAAGTCCATGACCGACTTGCGCGTATCGGTGATGGAGATCGAGGAGATGGACACGTCGCACTGGGTGAGTGCGGTGCCGGTCTCGATGGCTTCGAAGGAGCTGTCCACCGTGTTAAGTTCCGCGCCGAGGTCCTTGGCTACCTCGTTGGCGATGTCGATGTCGAAACCGACAGTCTTGCCGTCCTTCTGGAATTCGAAGGGCTCGTAGGGGATGTCCGAGCAGACAGTGAGCTTACCGGCGTTGATCAGCTTTACGCCGCCTTCGGAGGCTGCCGGGGTGGAGCTTCCCCCGCCGCATGCCGTGAGGGTGAGGGCGCCGGCGGCGAGGAGTGCTGCTGCCTTGGCTGACATTTTGGCCGTGGCCAGGGACTTGAGCTGCATATTTCTTACCTTTTGTTGCAGGGGTATGCGGGACTAAACCGGTTCATAGTGTAGCGCCGATAAGGAGATGTGCATCACAGAAAACTTCTTTTGATTATTGGATAACTAAACCACAACGGGATTCAAGCCTTCCACGCCACTAGTTGTCCGTGATCCCAGACTCCTACCCAACTAGGTAGCAGTAAATGTCGTTTAGAGCCCTCAAAACGACATCTACTGCTACCTAGTTGGGCGGGGGCTCAGCTGCTGATGCCCAGCGACTCCAGCATCGGCCGGAACTTGGCCCACGTTTCGGCCAGTTCCGCTTTCGGCTGGGAGCCGTCCACGATGCCGCACCCGGCATAAAGCCGCACGGTCTTGGACGACTCGATGACGGCGCCGCGCAGGGCGATGCCCCATTCGCCGTTCCCGGCGGCATCCAGCCAGCCCACCGGCCCGGCGTAGGGGCCGCGGTCCAGATGCTCGAGCTTCCGGATCAGTTCGCCCGCCACCAGCGTTGGGGTTCCGCAGACGGCCGCCGTGGGATGCAGTGCGTTGATGAGGGCAAGGCAGGTGGGCACGTGGCCCTCCACCTCGGTGAGTTCCGCCTTCACGTCCGAGGCCAGGTGCCAGACGTTGGGCAGCTCCAGGATGAAGGGCTCATCGTGGGCGTTCATGGCCTCCGAGAACGGCGCCAGCTGCTTGGTCAGCGACTGGATGGCAATCTCATGCTCATGCCGCTGCTTCTCGGACCCGGCCAGCACGCGCGTTGCGTAATCCATGGGCGGCCCGTCCTCGCCGTGCGCGTCGCGGCGGTCCAGGGTGCCGGCCAGCACGCGGGCCTGGGCGGTGCGGCCCTCCACCTGGATCAGCATCTCGGGGGTGGCCCCCACCAGCCCGTCCACGCCATAAGTCCAGCATTCGCGGTACCTCGCGGCGAGTTCGCGCAGCACGTCTGCGGCATGTACGCCGGAGGGAATCGTGGCCACCACGTCGCGGGCCAGCACCAGCTTTTCCAGTGCGCCCGTGCGGATCTCGGCAACGCCGGCGGCCACGGCATCCATCCACGCTTCCTCGCTCAGGGAGCCGGTATGCAGCGTTGCGTCGGCAGCCAGGCGGAGGGGACGTACGACGGCGCCGCCGGCTTTCCCGGGCACGGCACCCAAGGGGGCGTCCCCAGCGGAGTCCGCTGCCGCCGTCGTGCTCTCAGCGTCCGGGGCTCCGGCAGCGTCCGTGCCGGCGGGACCGCCGCTGAGCCAGCGGTCAAGTGCGGCGAGGGCCGACTCCTCGGTGAGCGGGCCGCCGTCGAACGTCAACTGCGTGAGCCAAGCCTGATTGTCCCGCACGCCCACCACGATCTCCGGCACGATCAGGCGGGATTCGTGGGCGGACGTCTTGGAAAAGGCAAAGGAGCCGAAGGCTACGGGGCCGGTGCCGGGCAGTTCAACCGTGTCCGTGGCCTCAGCCTCCAGGACCAGGTGCCGCCACCAGATGTCCGCCTCCAGGAACCGGTCCGGGCCTGTGGCCGTGAAGCGCGCTATCTCGCCGAAACCGGCCAGGCCGGCTTCCCGGCGGGTCCAGCACAGGACATCGTCCCTGACCAGAAACGAAGGCAGCCCCCCGGGGAACGCTTTGCCATCCAGGGGGACTGTCAAGGTGCGGAACGTGCTCGTCATGATGAGACAACACTACTCCCGCGTACACCATGGCCTCCCCGGCGCCCTGGTGCAGCCTTGGTGCAGGCGGACGCGGGCGGTAGGCGGCAAATCGGGGCTGGTCAGCACCCCCGGGAACATTTGAGACAATGTCATGGTGAACCGAGCATCCTTGGATAAGCGTCCGGACGAAGTAGCCACGATGTTTGACGACGTCGCACCGAAATACGACGTCGTCAACGATGTCCTCTCCATGGGGCAGACCCGCCGCTGGCGGAAGATCGTGGTGGACGCCATGGAAGTCTCCAAGGGCCAGCGGGTCCTGGATCTTGCCGCCGGAACGGGTACCTCCAGCGAACCGTATGCCGATGCGGGCATAGATGTGGTGGCCTGCGACTTCTCCCTGGGCATGCTCAAGGTGGGCAAGCGCCGCCGCCCGGACATCAACTTCATTGCCGGGGACGCCACCAACCTGCCGTTCGCTGACAACACTTTCGACGCCACCACCATCTCCTTCGGTCTGCGCAACGTCAACGAGCCCAAGAAGGCGCTGCAGGAGATGCTCCGCGTGACCAAACCCGGCGGACGGCTGGTCATCGCCGAGTTCTCCCAGCCTGTGGTTCCGCTGTGGCGCACCATGTACACCGAATACCTGATGCGGGCCCTGCCGGCCATCGCCGTCAAGGTCGCCTCCAACCCGGACGCCTACGTGTACCTGGCCGAGTCCATCCGCGCCTGGCCGGACCAGGACCACCTCGCCGCCTGGCTGCAGGAGGCCGGCTGGGAGAACGTCACCTACCGCAACCTCACCGGCGGCATCGTGGCCGTCCACCGTGCCTTCAAGCCGGCCGATTCCTCTCCGGACGGTGCCGCTGCCGCCATCGCCGCCCACAAGGGCCCGGTGGCCAAGCTGCGCCGCAACATCGTCCGCTGACCTGTGAAGGTACTGATTGTCGGCGCGGGTCCGGCCGGATCCACCGCCGCGTACTACCTCGCCAAAGCGGGCATTGACGTCACGGTCCTCGAAAAGACGTCGTTTCCACGGGAAAAGGTGTGCGGTGACGGGCTCACCCCCCGCGCCGTCCGCGAGATCCAGAAGCTCGGCCTGCCCCACCCCGAGAACGACGGCTGGCGCCGGAACAAGGGCCTGCGGCTGATCGCCGGCGGCCGCACCATCGAACTGCCCTGGCCCGAGGTCTCCGATTTCCCCCAGTACGGGCTGATCCGCACCCGGCTCGGCTTTGACGAGGAACTGGCCCGGCATGCCCAGTCCGCGGGCGCCGCCATCCTCGAGCGGCACAGCGTCACCGAAGCCATACGGAACGACGACGGCCGCGTCACCGGGGTCCGCGCAGCGCTCCTCGACGAGTCCGGACGCAAGACGGGGGAGACGCGTGACTTTAGTGCCCACGTCGTGCTCGCCGCGGACGGAAACTCCACCCGCACCGCCGTGTCCCTCGGCATCCAAAAGCGCGACGACCGCCCGCTCGGCGTCGCCGTCCGCACCTACTTCACCTCCCCGCGCACCGACGACGACTGGATGGAAGGCTGGCTGGAGCTTCCCGGCCGCGACGGCAAGTTGCTCCCCGGCTACGGCTGGGTGTTCGGCGTGGGCGACGGCACCTCCAACGTGGGCCTGGGCATCCTGAACTCCTCCAAGGAATTCGGCAAGCTCGACTACAAGCAGGTCCTGCGCGAATGGACCGCCGCCATGCCCGCCGACTGGGGCTTCACGCCGGAGAACCAGGTGGGGGAGATCCGCGGCGCCGCGCTGCCCATGGGCTTCAACCGCACCCCGCACTACTCGCCCGGCCTGCTCCTCCTGGGCGACGCCGGCGGCATGGTCTCCCCGTTCAACGGCGAAGGCATCTCCTACGCGATGGAGTCGGCGCGTTTCGCCGCGGAGTTCATCATCGACGCCTCCTCGCGCTCCATGGCAGCGGGCGGAACGTACGACGCCGACGCGCACCTTTCGCGGTACGCGGACTATGTGCGGGACCAGTGGGGCTCGCATTTCACCCTGGGCCGGGCCTTCGCCGCGCTGATCGGAAAGCCCGCCGTCATGAAACTCGCGCTGCGGACCGGCATGCCCATCCCGGTGCTGATGCGGTTCGTGGTCCGGCTCCTGGCCAACCTCACGGACCCCTCCGCCAAGGGCTTCGAGGACCGGGTGATCCGCGTCCTGGAATCGCTGGTTCCGGCCACAACAAATACATCGTCCACCCCGTCAGCTCCGAACCAGCGGTATCCGCAACAAAAAGTTAGGGTTAACCCGTGACCAAATCCGCAGACCACAGCTGGACGCACGCCGGGCACGGCCTGCCGGACTCCGAACCCAGCCTCAACACCACGGCCATTGCCACGGGTCTCCAGCTGCCGGCGGGCTTTGCGGCCATCGCGGCGGATGCTGAACTGGGCCCTGCCATCACCAACAACCTGGCCAGGGTGGAGAAGAAGCTCCGCGAGGCCATCGCCAATTCGGATCCCCTGGCTGACGCAACGTCGCGCCACCTGGTGGAAGCCGGCGGCAAGCGCATCCGGCCGCTGCTGACGCTGCTCTGCGCCCACCTCGGGGACGCATCGCTGCCCGCGGTGGTGCAGGCCGCCGTCGTGGTTGAACTGACGCACCTGGCAACCCTCTACCACGACGACGTCATGGACTCCGCCCCGTTCCGCCGCGGTGCACCCACCGCCCACGAGGTGTGGGGCAACTCCGTGGCCGTCCTCACCGGCGACCTCATATTTGCCCGCGCCTCCATCCTGGTGTCCGAACTGGGCGGGCGTGCCCTGGGAATCCAGGCCCGCACCTTCGAGCGGCTGTGCCTGGGCCAGCTGCACGAGACCGTGGGTCCCCGCCCGGACGAGGACCCGGTGGAGCACTACCTGTCAGTCATCGCGGACAAGACCGGTTCACTGGTGGCGGCCTCCGGCCAGTTCGGTGCCATCTTCTCCGGCGCTGACGAGGCCTTCGAGGACATCCTGGTGGAGTACGGCGAGAAGGTGGGCGTGGCATTCCAGCTTGCCGACGACGTCATCGATGTCACCGGCGTCAAGGTGAAGTCCGGCAAGTCACCCGGTACTGACCTGCGCGAAGGGGTTCCCACCCTGCCCGTGCTGCTCCTGCGCAAGGCTGCCGCTGATGGTGACCAGTCCGCCGTCGACCTCTTGACGCTGATCGATGGCGACCTGTCCTCGGACGAAGCCCTGGCCGCCGCCGTTGCCGGGCTCCGTGAGCACCCGGTGACGGCGGAGTCCTGGGTGGTGGCACGCCGGTGGGCTGATGAGGCCATCGCCGCCCTGGCTCCGCTGCCCGAAGGCGTGGTCAAGGAGTCCTTGTCCAATTTCGCGCTGGCTGTGGTGGACCGCGCCAGCTGATCACGAATTTGTCGGGAGCCCGGTTCCCCTGGTTTTTCCAGGTGGCGCCGGGCTTCTTCTTTTCATCGATTGCTCCGTACTTGTCGTTTTGACGCGCCATAACGACAAGTACGGAGCAATCGATGGGAGGTGGCGTTAACGGGACGGCCCCGGTCCTCAACAACCGAAGCTGCTGTGAACCGGGGCCATCTCTCCGTTCGCATCAGACCCGCCGGAGGCGTTTAGTGGATCCGTGAATAGCTTATGACAGGTTTGTCATAATGCGCAAGTCTGTTGTTACTGCTGGTGTCAAAGATTTTTCAGCTGCGTCTGTCTCGTCGCAGGGCACTTTGGGGCCACCTTCCCGCAGACAGGACTTAAGCCGCGGCGAGTCCGTGTCGAAGTGCCCCGCGATGGCGGGTTCTCCACATGGCACTGCATGGAACTACCGTCCGCGGTGGGGTTCGGGTGACTTTTGAGCATGGATATTGAAGGTTTCCTCCGTCATCGGGGAGGCGTGGCCAGAATTGCGTCACTACACCATGCCGGGTTCACGGGAACGCGTGTGGACAAGGCCCTCGCGGCAGGCAGCGTCGTCCGGGTCCGCCGGGGTGTCTATGGCCTGCCAACGGAAGGCGATGAGCTCGGTTTGGCGCTGCAGCACAATGCGTTCGTGACCTGCCTATCCGCTGCCCCGGCCTATCAGCTGTGGACCTTGGAGAAGGCTGGCACGGTCCACCTGAGCCCCGGGCACAAGAAGACAGTGCCGGGAACCGTAACCCACGGCCGGATCCTCCACCCTGTCCACCCGTGGCTGCCGGTGGCGGGCCTGGCGGACGTCCTCATCCATGCCCTGCGTTGCCTTCCTGCCCTGGAAGCGTTGGTCATGGTCCAGTGCGCGGCGCAGCGAGGAGACGTGACAGTGGAATTCCTTCGGCGCAAACTCCCCGGGAACCGCAACGCCCGGGCCCGGGCAGTCCTGGATTACGTGATTCCCCGGGCCGATTCGGTCCTGGAGGTCTTGGCCAGCTACCACTTCCGGAGGGCTGGCCTTCATGTACGCCGCCACGTTGAGCTCCAAGGCGTGGGGGAAGTGGACTTCCTGATTGAGGATTGCTTGGTAGTGGAAACCGACGGAGCCTCCCACTTGGAGGCAAAGCAGGTCAAAAAGGACCGGGCACGCAACAATGCAACAGTGGTTGGCGGTCGTCTCTGCCTAAGGTTCGGCTATGTTGAGGTCGTCCATCATCCCGAGCAGATGGTGGCCCAGGTGTTGGCGGTGCTGGAGCAGAGCCGGCAGGGGTCCTTCAGTGCGAGGTGAGTCCCGCCGTCGCGGGGCACTTTGGGCCGCGACAACCGCACATTGGGCGTTGGATCACGGCGTGTCCGTGTCAAAGTGCCCCGGGACCGCGTCAGCCAGCCCAGGGAAGCGGGGAGGCCCCTACTCTTCCTCTTCGTCCTCGAACGCCCACTCGAACATGTCGAAGACGAACTCGGAAAAGGTGCCTTCCTCGGACTTCCACTGGCCGCGGGCGTTGTTGCGGCGGTACACGATGGGATCGGGGACGCTGAGGTCGCCTACACGGAAGCCCCAGGTGAATGCTTCCTCTTCATCCTCGAGGAACATGAGGAAGCCTTCGTCATCCACTTCGAGCTCTTCGGGATCCCAGAAGTAGTGGTACGCCTCCATCAGGTCCTCGCAGCCGCCCAGGGCCAGGTAGAACTCGCGCAGGACCAGTGGAATGTCGAACTGGTGATCCGCGAGGGCCTTATCCAGTTCCTCCGGGGTCAGGCCGTCCTCTTCCTGCCATTCATCCTCGAGATACTTCGGAACAAGCGCGCGGAACTTCTCGAGGAACATGTCAGTCATGCTCATATCCTAGCCAATGCAGAGCACCCCAAAATGACACCCGGACCGGCCCTCACAGCCCGGTGCCACCCACCCGCCGGTGCCACCCGCGGACTGCAAGGGGGGCCTGCCATGACCGCCGCCAAGCCAGGACCCGGAACGTGAAAACCACAGCCGCAATGCCAGCCGCCGTGAGCACGTTGAACACGCCGAAGACCCACAGCACGGCAGTCATGGCAGCCCCCACAAACGCGGGCAGCGCGTAAATGTCCTTGGGGTTGAACAGCTCGGGAACCTCATTGGCAGTGATGTCGCGCAGGAGCCCGCCGCCCACGGCCGTTGTCACGCCCAGCAGCACGGACGCCACCGGATTGAGCCCCGTGGCCAGCGCCTTGAGCGTGCCGGTCATGCAGAACAGGGCCAGGCCGGCGGCGTCGAAAAGGATCAGCAGCGAGGTGTACCGCTGCACGCTGGAGAACAGGAAGAACACCAGCACCGTGGCCAGCAGCGGCGGGGCCAGGTATGCCGGATTGGTGAACGCCGCGGGGACAAGGGCGAGGATGATGTCGCGGATGACGCCGCCGCCGAGCCCCACCAGGGAGGCGAGCAGCAGCGATCCCACTATGTCGATCTGCTTCCGCGCCGCCAGCAGCGAACCCGAGACGGCAAAGAAGAACACGCCCAGCAGATCCAGCCACACCGGGGAGTTGTCAAAGGCGAATGTCATGGGGCGTCCCCGGTATTTCAAAGAGGGCGGACAGGGCGGCTCCAACGTTACGCTAGCCCCTATGAACAGCCCCATCATGATCGCCTGTGCCCATGGGACGTCCAACACACAGGGGGCCGCGGAGGTCAATGCCCTGCGCGCCGCCATCGCCGAACTGCGGCCCGGCCTTGATGTCCGGGAAGCCTATGTGGACGTCCAGCAGCCGGACCTGGTGGACGTGGTGGCGGGCCTGCCGGAGGGGGAGGCCGCCGTCGTTGTTCCCCTGCTGCTGAGCGTCGGCTACCACGTGAAGGTGGACATCGCCCGGGCCGTGAAGAGCCGTCCGGGCAGTGCGGCTGCCGCGCCGCTGGGCCCCGACCCGCGGCTCGCCAGACTGCTGGACCAGCGGCTGCGCGAGGCCGGCACCACTGACAACGACGTCATTGTCCTGGCCGCCGCCGGCTCCTCCAACCCCAACGCCGCCGTCAGTGTCGAGGAACTGCTGGGCCAGCTGCGGGAGCTGCGGTCCAACCGGATGGTGGCCGCCTTTGGTGCCTCGGCCAAGCCGTCAGTGCCCGACGCCGTCGCGATGCTTCGCGAGGAACTGGAAGGAGGTGCCGGGGCGGGGGAGTCCGCAGGGGCTGTGGACGTCGGCGGACGCGTGGTGATTGCCTCCTACCTCCTGGCGCCGGGCTTCTTCCACGACCAGCTGGCCAAGGCCGGGGCCGACGTCGTGACCGAACCCCTGCTGCCATCCCCGGTACTCGCGGAGATTGCGCTGGACAGGTACGACGCCGCCGTCGCAAAGATGAACGAAGCGCCCGCCGAAGCACCCAGGGAACCGGCTGCGGCGGCCCCCGCGGAAGCTCCGGCAAATGCACAGGAGGGTGGCTTCTTCAAGGCCGTCCGGCGTTTCGTGACGAAATATTTCCCTAGGTGACTTAGCGTTTCCGGTCCTTTGTGACGCAATTCGGGCGGGACCTACAGTCGATGCATGACTGATACAGCTCTAGCCGGAGCGTCCGCGGACTCCGCTGCCGCCAAGCGCCCCGCCCGCCCCTCGCGACCCGCTGCGAAGCCGCACGGGCAGTGGAAAGTGGACGGCAAGACGCCCCTGAACGCCAACGAAACCTGGAAACAGGAAGACGACGGCCTTAACGTGCGCGAGCGTATCGAAACCATTTACGCCAAAGAGGGCTTCGACGCCATCCCAGGCCAGGACCTGCACGGCCGGTTCCGCTGGTGGGGCCTGTACACCCAGCGCAAGCCCGGGATCGACGGCGGCAAGACCGCAACCCTTGAGCCGCACGAGCTCGAGGACAAGTACTTCATGCTCCGCGTGCGGATCGACGGCGGCGCCCTCACCACCGAGCAGCTGCGCGTCATCGGCCAGATCTCCGTGGACTTCGCCCGCGACTCGGCCGACCTCACCGACCGCCAGAACATCCAGCTGCACTGGATCCGCGTGGAGGACATCCCCGAGATCTGGAACCGCTTGGAAGGTGTTGGCCTGTCCACCACCGAGGCCTGCGGCGATGTTCCCCGCGTCATCCTTGGCTCCCCGGTGGCCGGCATCGCCAAGGACGAGATCATCGACCCCACCCCGCTCATCGAGGAGCTGGGGGAGCGGTTCATCGGCAACCCGCTGCTGTCCAACCTGCCGCGCAAGTACAAGACCGCCATCACCGGCCACCCCAGCCAGGACGTTGTGCACGAGATCAACGACTGCGCCTTCGTGGGCATTGAGCACCCCGAACTCGGGGCCGGCTACGACCTCTGGGTGGGTGGCGCGCTGTCCACCAACCCGATGCTCGGCAAGCGGCTGGGTGCCTTCGTGCAGCCCGACCAGGCCGCGGACGTGTGGCTCGGCGTCACCAGCATCTTCCGTGACTACGGCTACCGCCGCATGCGCACCAAGGCCCGCCTGAAGTTCCTGCTGGCCGACTGGGGTCCGGAGAAGTTCCGCCAGATCCTTGAGGACGAATACCTGGGCTACAAGCTGGCCGACGGTCCCGCCGCGCCCAAGCCCACCGCCCCCGGCGACCACATTGGCGTGCACGAGCAGAAGGACGGCAAGTTCTTCATCGGCGCCACCCCGCTGGCCGGCAGGCTGTCCGGTGCCCAGCTGGTCAAGCTCGCGGACACCCTCGAGGCCCGCGGTTCCCGGCGCCTGCGCACCACGCCGCACCAGAAGCTCGTGGTCCTGGACGTCGAAAAGGACCAGGTGGAGCCCCTCGTGGCCGAACTGGACGCCCTGGGCCTGTCCGCCCGCCCGTCCGTCTTCCGCCGCGGCACCATCGCCTGCACCGGCATCGAATACTGCAAGCTGGCCATCGTGGAGACCAAGTACACCGCCGCAACCGCCGTGGCCGAGCTGGAACGCCGCCTGGCCGACCTCGCCGGCTCGGGCCAGCTGCCGCAGGCGCTGTCGCTGCACATCAACGGCTGCCCCAACTCCTGCGCCCGCATCCAGACGGCGGACATCGGCCTGAAGGGGATGATGCTGCCAACGCCCGACGGCGACCCCTCCCCGGGTTTCCAGGTCCACCTGGGCGGCGGGCTGGCTTCCAACGACCGCGAGGAAGCTGGACTGGGACGCACCGTCCGCGGCCTGAAGGTCTACGTGGACGACCTGCCCGACTACGTGGAGCGCGTTGTCCGCCGGTTCGTGGCCGACCGCGCCGAAGGCCAGACCTTCGCCGAATGGGCCCACGCAGCAGACGAGGAGGCACTCCAGTAATGGCAAAACACCTGGCACCCGCACAGCGCCCCGTGGAGGAGCTCAAGGCCCTGGCCGAAGCCGGCGCTGCCGAACTCGGCTGGGACGCCCCTGCCCGCGACGTGATCGCCTGGGTGGAGCGCAACTTCGAACTGCCAGCCGTCGCCGTCGCCTGCTCCATGGCCGACGCCGTCCTGCCCGCCCTGGTGGCGGACCAGATGCCCGGCGTCGACGTCCTGTTCCTGGAGACCGGCTACCACTTCCCGGAGACCTACGCCACGCGCGACGAGGTGGCCGCGAACCTCCGCGTCAACGTGGTGGACGTGCTCCCCGAGAACACGGTGGAGCAGCAGGACCGGCTGCTGGGCAAGGACCTCTTTGCCCGCGACGCCGCCCAGTGCTGTGCCCTCCGCAAGGTGGCCCCGCTGCAGCGCACCCTGGCCGGCTACGAACTCTGGTTCACCGGCGTCCGCCGCGACGAAGCCCCCACCCGGACCAACACCCCGCTGGTCACCTGGGACGAGAAGAACGGCCTGGTCAAGGTCAATCCCATGGCCGCCTGGACGTTCGACCAGCTGGTCCAGTACTCCGACGACAACCTCCTGCCCGTCAACCCGCTGCTTTCCCAGGGCTACCCCTCCATCGGCTGCCAGCCCTGCACCCGCAAAGTGGCACCCGGCGAGGATCCCCGCGCCGGCCGCTGGGCAGGATCCGACAAGACAGAATGCGGGCTTCACGTATGAGCACTTCACTTACCGAGGAGACCCAGGTGACTGACGCCGCCGTATCCACGCGCCTGTCCAGCCTGGACACCCTCGAGTCCGAGGCCATCCACATCATCCGCGAGGTTGTTGCCGAGTTCGAGAAGCCTGCGCTGCTGTTCTCCGGCGGCAAGGACTCCGTGGTGATGCTGCACCTGGCCACCAAGGCGTTCTGGCCGGGCAAGGTGCCGTTCCCCGTGCTGCACGTGGACACCGGCCACAACTTCCCCGAGGTCATCGACTTCCGCGACCGCACGGTTGAGCGGCTGGGCCTGAAGCTGGTGGTGGGCTCCGTGCAGGACTTCATCGACCGCGGCGAGCTGGCCGAGCGCGCCGACGGCACCCGCAACCCGCTGCAGACCGTCCCGCTGCTGGACGCCATCCAGCAGAACAAGTTCGACGCCGTCTTCGGCGGCGGCCGCCGCGACGAGGACAAGGCCCGCGCCAAGGAGCGCATCCTGAGCCTGCGCGACGAGTTCGGCCAGTGGGACCCGCGCAACCAGCGCCCCGAGCTCTGGAACCTGTACAACGGCCGCCACACGGTGGGCCAGCACGTCCGTGCGTTCCCCATCAGCAACTGGACCGAGCTGGACATCTGGCGCTACATCGAGCGCGAGAACATCGAGCTGCCCGGCCTGTACTACGCCCACGAGCGCGAGGTCTTTGCCCGCGACGGCATGTGGCGCGCGGTGGGCGAAGTGTCCCAGCCCCGCGAAGGCGAAGAGGTCATCACCAAGACCGTCCGCTACCGCACCGTGGGGGACATGTCCTGCACCGGCGCCGTCGAATCCAACGCCTTCACCGTGTCCGACGTCGTGGTGGAAGTCGCCGCGTCCACCCTCACCGAACGTGGCGCCACCCGTGCAGATGACCGCATCTCCGAGGCCGCCATGGAAGACCGCAAGAAGGACGGGTACTTCTAATGACCACCGAAGCAGTTCTCCCGGCAGACCTGGAAACGGCCCTGCCCACCACGCTCTTCCGGTTCGCCACCGCAGGATCGGTCGACGACGGCAAGTCCACTTTGGTGGGCCGCCTCCTTCACGATTCCAAGGCCATCCTGGCTGACCAGCTCGACGCCGTGGCCCGCACCTCCGCGGACCGTGGCTTCGGCGGGGAAAAGGGCGGCATCGACCTGGCCCTGCTGACCGACGGCCTGCGCGCCGAGCGTGAACAGGGCATCACCATCGACGTGGCCTACCGCTACTTCGCCACCGACCAGCGCAGCTTCATCCTGGCCGACTGCCCCGGGCACGTGCAGTACACCAAGAACACGGTGACCGGCGCATCCACTGCGGATGCCGTCGTCGTACTCATTGACGCCCGCAAGGGTGTGCTGGAGCAGACCCGCCGGCATCTCTCCGTGCTGCAGCTGCTGCGCGTGGCGCATGTAATCGTGGCCGTGAACAAGATCGACCTGGTGGACTTCAGCGAGTCCGTGTTCCGGGACATCGAAGCCGACGTGCAGCAAGTGGGCCGCGAACTGGGCTTGGGCTCGGACGGGATCAGCGACCTGCTGGTCATCCCGGTGTCCGCCCTCGACGGCGACAACGTGGTGGAGCGCTCCGAACGCACCCCTTGGTACACCGGCCCCGCGCTGCTCGAGGTCCTCGAAACCCTCCCCGCCGCGGACGAACTCGAAAGCCACCTGGAGAGCTTCCGCTTCCCGGTGCAGCTGGTCATCCGGCCGCAGGGCGCGCTGGCTCCTGACGCCGTGGCTGAAGGCCTGGACGTGGAGGCGTACCGCGATTACCGCGCGTACGCCGGCCAGATCACCGAAGGCTCCGTCAAGGTGGGGGACCACGTGTCCGTCCTGACACCGGGCCAGTCGCCGAGGACCACCACCGTGGTGGGCATCGACTTTGCCGGTGCCTCCCTGGAGGAAGCCGCTGCGCCGCAGTCCGTGGCGATCAGGCTGGCAGACGAGTTCGACGTGGCACGCGGTGACACCATCGCCGCCGCCGGCACCGTCCGCGAAGCCTCCGCCGATCTCTACGCAGCCCTGTGCTGGCTGTCCCCAAAGCCGCTCCGCGAAGGCCAGAAGGTGCTGGTCAAGCACGGCACCCGGACGGTGCAGGCCATGGTCCGCAGCGTCTCCGGCAAGCTGGACCTGGCCACCTTCAAGCTCGAGGGCGCCTCAAACCTGGAGCTGAACGACATCGGCCATGCACAGCTCCGGCTCGCCGCACCGCTGCCCCTGGAGAACTACCTGCACCACCGCCGCACCGGCGCGTTCCTGGTGATCGACCCGCTGGACGGCAACACGCTGGCCGCCGGCCTGGTCAAGGACCACCCGGGCGACCACGAGGACGAGCGCTACAGCATCTAGTTTTCGCCCACATCGCAGGACAGTTCGAGGCTGCCGTATCGCTACGGCAGCCTCGCGTCGTTTCTTACGAATTCTTCCGTGATTGCGGCATTCCGCACATTAACCACAAAGGTTCCCGATGCATGTTTCCCTGCCCGTCAGGGCGTGGGAAGCTCAGGCATTGCATAAATTCCTGTGTTGCAGGCCGTGGCGGGTTACCTTGAGGAGGCAGAATGCCAGCCATTCATGAGTGGTACATAAGAGGCGGTGACCTCGTCACGCTTGACGCGCGCGAATGGAACATTGCCCCCCGACGGGCGCGGCTTCTCGCGCTGTTGCCCATCATCGTGGCCGTCGTCGTGGCGGCAACGGTTCCTTTCAGAGGATTCTATCTCTGGCTTGTTGAGGAAGACTCCTTGATCGAATGGCTCCAGTTTGCTTGCCTCGTTGGGGCGGTAGTGTTCCTGGCGCTGCTCAGCGTCCGCTTGCTTCGGAGACGGCAGGTGGGCATGGCACTGCTTTACGGCGTGGTGGCACTTGGCGTCCTGTTCCTCACGGGCGAGGAGATTTCCTGGGGCCAGCGCATTTTTGGGTGGGGCACACCCGAATCCCTGCAGGCGGTCAATCGTCAGGGAGAGACCACCGTGCACAACATCAGGGGCATCCAGGAAATAGTTCCCTACGCCATGCTCCTGGCCAGCCTGTATGGAACATGCGTTCCTCTGTGGGCCCGCGGTCCGCAAACGGCTGAAGCACTCCACCTACAGCCATCTGCTCGTTCCCCCGCTCTGTCTTGTGCCGGCCTTCGGATTGGCTGCGGTTTACCGCCTCTTCCGCTTGATCATCTGGCCCACTCCCACCTTCGTTATTTCCGAATATGGCGAGGTAATGGAGTTGACCCTTTATTTCGGGCTGGCAATGTTTTGCTGGTACAACCTGCGCAACATGCGGCGGCCGCGGCTGGGCCTTGGCGTTGAGGATCAGCGCCAGCCGGCACACCGCAGGGCGTAATCGATCAGGGTTTAGACTCTGATTTCGCCCGGATCGCCGGAAAAGTGCGAAGTCGCCGTATCGCTACGGCTACCCACGCACGGTTCCGGCGATTTCGTGGTTCCGGGGCTTACCGGCCCTCCAGGATCGCCTTGAGCCGCTGCAGATCCTTCCGGTTCTCGCGGCGCATCATCGGTGCCATGACCAGCCCCGCCAGCCGCGAGAAACCTGACGGGCTGCCGCTGTTGCCGAGGACCATCCGGGTCCCGCCGCCGTCGTCCGTCCACGTGTAGGTGGTCTGCATGGGGAAGGAGCCCTGGGCGGTGCGCATCACCAGCTTTTCGCCGGGCACATACTCCACGAACTCATAGGTGTAGTTCAGCTCCCGGCCCAGGAACCTGGCAGTGAAGGCGGCCCTTGAGCCCACACCAAGGGGACCATCGGTGAGCCGCTGCGATCTGTGGATGTTGACGTACCACCTGGGCGCGTTGTCCGGGTTGGCCGCGTAGTCCGCCACCTGGGCGCGCGGCCGGTTGATGACAACTTCGGTCTGGACGTTCACCACGGGAGCTCTCCTCTGTAGAGTGCGGGGATACCTACGTTAGTCCTCGGCAAGCTGCGGGAGGCGAAGCATGGAGACCATCAGCCCCAAGCTCCTGAACTGGGCGTCCATTCTGGATGACAAGACCCGCGAGCAGGCCGTGATGACGGCGCGCTTGCCGTTCATCTACCCGCATCTGGCGCTGATGCCGGACGCCCACCTGGGCAAGGGCGCCACCGTGGGCTCGGTTATTCCCACGCTGCGGGCCATCATTCCGGCGGCGGTTGGCGTGGACATCGGCTGCGGCATGATCGCGGTCCTCACCCAGTACTCGGTGAAGGATCTGCCCAGGGACCGGAAGCGCCTCCGCGAGGACATTGAGCGGGTCATCCCGTTGTCGGCGGGGCACAACAACCGGCAGGTCCAGCCCACCGCGGAGCCGCGGATCGCCGAGCTGAAACAGCGCGCAGCGAAGGCCGGCTTCAACCCGGCCCAGTACGTTGCCAAATGGGAGCTGCAGCTGGGGTCCCTGGGCTCGGGGAACCACTTCATCGAGATCTCCGCAGATGAGGACGACGGCGTGTGGCTCTTCCTGCATTCGGGCTCGCGGGGCATCGGCAACAGGATCGCCCAGCACCATATCGGCGTCGCCCAGCACGTCAGCCGGAAAAACCAGGTCTACCTTCCCGATCCGGACCTCGCGTACCTGGACGAGGGCACCCCGCAGTTCGAGCGGTACATCGCCGAACTGCGCTGGGCCCAGCACTTCGCCCTGCTGAACCGGGAGGAGATGATGGACCGTGTGGCCGCCCAGTTCAGCCGCTGGGTGGGCGGGCCTGTCCGGGAACGCGAGCGGATCAACTGCCATCACAACTTCACGGAACAGGAGACGCACTACGGCAAAACGGTGTGGGTGTCACGCAAGGGGGCCATCAAAGCCGGCCCCGGCGATCCCGGGCTGATCCCCGGGTCCATGGGAACGGCGTCGTATGTGGTGGAGGGCCGGGGCAACCCTGCCTCGCTGAACTCCTCACCGCATGGCGCGGGGCGGGAGTACTCCCGGAACGCCGCCCGGAAGACGTTCACCCTGGAGGAACTGAAACGCGCCATGCGGGGAATCGAGTTCCGCGCCTCGGAGGCCTTCATTGACGAAATCCCGGCCGCCTACAAGTCGATCGACCAGGTCATGCAGGATGCCGCGGACCTGGTGACGGTGCGGCACAAACTGCGGCAGCTGGTCAACGTCAAAGGCAACTGAATCTGCCAAACAGGGCAGCCGCGCGGCGAAATATGACGCTGGATGAACGTGCGTGACCCCCCGTTTCCGCTTCATTGAACGGGTTTGGGCCACTCCCTATGGTGAAACAATGACTAGTTCCAAGCCCGGGATGACCCGCATCGTGGCAGGCGAAAGCGCGGCCCCTACGCGCAGGCGCGCCGTCGAGGCCGCCCTGGCCATCGGACTGGTCCTGCTGATCGCCCTCGGGGCCATCGTGGCCTCGAACATTTCCCGCAACACCGAAGCCCAGGCCGCCGAGCCCACTCCCGCCGCGGAACTGAAGTTGGGTTACTTCGGGAATATCACCCATGCCCCGGCACTGGTGGGCATCAAAAAGGGCTTCCTTGCAGATGCCCTGGGCAGCACCAGGCTCAGCACCGAAACCTTCAACGCCGGCCCGGCCGCCATCGAAGCCCTGAACGCCGGGGCCATCGACGCCGCCTACATCGGCCCCAACCCGGCCATCAACTCCTTCGCCAAGAGCCAGGGGCAGTCCGTGCGCGTGATTGCGGGAGCTGCGGCCGGCGGTGCGCAGCTGGTGGTCAAGCCGGGAATTAACTCGGTTTCAGACCTGAAGGGGAAGACTCTCGCGTCGCCGCAGCTGGGCGGCACCCAGGATGTGGCCCTCCGCTCCTGGCTCACCTCACAGGGCTACAAGACAAACGTGGACGGCAGCGGGGACGTCGCCATCAATCCCACGGAGAACGCCCAGACGCTGAAGCTGTTCCAGGACGGAAAGCTCGACGGCGCGTGGTTGCCTGAGCCGTGGGCGTCACGCCTGGTGCTCCAGGCCGGCGCCAAGATGCTGGTGGACGAAAAGGACCTCTGGGATGGAACCGGCACCGGCAAGCCCGGCGAGTTCCCCACCACCATCCTGATCGTGAACCAGAAGTTTGCCGCCGACCACCCGGACACCGTCAAGGCCCTCATCAAGGGCAACGCGGAGTCGGTGGCCTGGCTCAATTCGGCGCCGGGGGACCAGAAGGCGGACCTCATCAACTCCGCCCTGCAGGAAGCCGCCGGGGCAGCGCTGCCGGGCGACGTCCTCAGCCGGTCCCTGGCGAACATCACGTTCACCCTCGACCCCCTGGCCGGCGGCTACCCCAAGCTCCTCCAGGATGGCGTCGACGCGGGCACCACCAAGAAGGCCGACATCAACGGACTCTTCGACCTCCGCGCCCTCAACCAGGTCACCGGCGGTACCCACAAGATTTCTGCGGCCGGCCTCGGCCAGGACTGACCCACCCACTACCTAAGGACGGCACCATGCCAGTCGTACTGGAACACCTGGGCAAGCGCTTCGGCGACGGCGCCCCGGTACTGGACGACGTCAACGCCAACATCAGGCAGGGCGAGTTCGTTGCCCTCCTCGGTGCCTCCGGCTGCGGCAAATCCACCCTCCTGAACATCATCGCGGGACTTGAGGCGCCGACGTCGGGCGCCCTGGAAGTCCCCAGCGACGGCGCCGCCTTCATGTTCCAGGACGCGGCCCTCTTCCCGTGGCTGACCGCCCGGGAGAACATCGAACTCGCGCTGAAGCTGCGCGGGGTGGGCAAGACCGAACGCCGTGCCAAGGCGCAGGAACTCCTGGAACTGGTCCACCTGGGGTCCGCCGGGGACAAACGGCCGCATGAGCTCTCCGGCGGCATGCGCCAGCGCGTCTCCCTGGCCCGTTCGCTGGCCCAGGACCGGCAGCTGCTGCTCATGGACGAACCGTTTGCGGCGCTGGACGCCATCACCCGCGACCTGCTGCACGATGAGCTGGAGCGCATCTGGAAGGAAACCGGGCGCACCATCGTCTTCGTGACCCACAACGTCCGCGAGGCCGTCCGGCTGGGCCAGCGCGTCCTGCTGCTGTCCTCCCGCCCCGGCCGCGTGGTCCAGGAATGGGCCGTCACCGAGGAACACCGAACCGACGCCGGGCTCGCCGGCCAGCTGACCGGGGTCATCACCGCCCGGCTGCGGGAGGAGATTCGCCGCCATGCCAAATAAGTCCCTGTCCGAGCCCGCGCCGGATGCCGCCCCCGCCCCTTCGCGGGACGGCTTTCGTCCTTCGGACGAAGCGTCCCGCTCCGACAGGCCCGATGCCACTCCCTGGACGGCATCCGGCGCTACGCCTTCGTCCTCCCGGCACATCCATGCCGCTCTGACCCGGACGTCCACCGGGCACGAAGACCTCCGGGAGCTTGAATCCGGTCTCGACTCGCTGCAGTCCGACGCCGACCGCAAACACCGCATCGAGTGGAGCCGGATCCTCCTGCCCGTGGCAGCACTGGTGGTCCTGGTGCTCGTGTGGCAGTTCTATGTGTCCCTGGGCGTCAAACGGCGCGACCTCGTGCCCGGGCCGCTGGACGTGGTGACCCAGATGGGCGTGCTGTGGAGTGACGGCAAGCTCCAGGAATCGGTGTGGACATCACTGCAGCGAGGCCTGGTGGGCTTCCTGATTTCGGTGGCCATCGCCACGCCGGTAGGCCTGCTGCTGGCCCAGGTGGCACCGCTGCGGCGCGCGTTCGGGCCCCTGATCTCTGGCCTGCAGGTCCTGCCCTCCGTGGCCTGGGTCCCGGCTGCGATCATCTGGTTCGGCCTGACCGACGCCACCGTGTACTTCGTGGTGTTCATGGGCGCCATCCCGTCCATCATCAACGGGCTCATCTCCGGGGTAGACCAGATCCCGCCGCAGTACCGGCGCGTGGGCACGGTGCTTGGCGCCTCCCGGCTGCAGATGGCCCTGCAGGTGATCCTTCCCGCCGCATTGCCGGGGTACCTCAGCGGCCTTAAACAGGGCTGGGCCTTCTCCTGGCGCTCCCTCATGGCGGCGGAAATCATCGCGGTGGGAGGCACCATCGGGTTCGGCCTGGGCTCCCTGCTGGACCAGGGCCGGGACCTGTCGGACATGACCGTCGTAATGGCAGCCATCCTCCTGATCCTCGGCGTCGGCATCCTGATCGAGCTGTTGGTCTTCGGCCCCATCGAGAAGCGGCTCCTGCGCCGCCGCGGCCTCCTGGCCGGCAGCACCCGCTGACCCAGCCGGCACCCCAAGGCACCCAAGAGGCCCGACGGCGAGTCCCGCCGTCGGGCTCTGCTTCCCTGCCGTCTGCGCCGAACCAAAGCGGGGCACTTTGGCACGGACACGCCCGGGGTTTCCGGCCAGTTCGACGCCGGGACGCGCCAAAGTGCCCCACGACCGCGTCAGCTGCGGGGCAGACAGTGGCAGACTGGCGCCATGACCGCCAGCTTTGTGTGCCGCACCGAGTCTCAGCTGCCGGTGGAGCGGCTCTTCGACCTGGCACGCAGCATCGACGTCCACGTGGAATCCCAACGGACGTCGGGGGAGCGGGCGTGGGAGGCGTGACGAGCGGGCTCATCGGGGAAGGCCAGGAGGTGACGTGGCGGGCCAGGCACTTCGGGATCCCGCTGACCATGACCAGCCGGATCACCCGCCTGGATTTCCCCCGCAGCTTCACCGACGAGCAGGTGAAGGGCCCCTTCAAGGCCTTCCGGCACGTCCACGAATCCGAGCCCACAGCCGTTGGGAGCATCATGGTGGACCGGGTGGAGTTCACCGCCTCGCTGGGTGTGCTGGGCCGCGCCGTCGAACGGCTGTTCCTGGCGAGGTACCTGGAGCGCCTCATCGCACGGCGCGGTGGTTTCCTCGCCGGCGCAGATCGCCGGATCAGCTAGCCTCCACGGCTAAGCGAAGGGCGGCGGCCCAATGATCTCGATCCCGCCGTGGGCCTCGCCGGATGCCCTGATCCGGCCGAAGTCCACGATGCCCGAACCGTTGGGGTCATCAGAACCGGACAGTGGTTCGCTGGCGCCGTCGTAGAAGGACTGGGCACTGCCGGGTGTCTGCAGGCAAAGGATCCGGGTGCCCTCCTGCAAAACCTTGAAGGCGTGGGGAAGTCCGCGTGGCGCCATGGCCAGGCCGCCGGCGGCGATCCGGTGCTCCGTGCCGTCCAGGTTCATCAGGATCTCGCCGGACAAAACGTAGAGGGTTTCGTCGGAGTCGGGGTGGGTGTGGAGCGGGGTGACCTTGTTCAAGGCCATCTCATCCTCGAAGAGCAGGAACGCGCCGGCCGTCTCCTCCTCCCTGGCCTTCCAGGTGTGCACTCCGCCGCCGTAGAACCAGCGTCGTGGTCCTTCGCCGGGCTGGCGGACCAGGGCTGATGACGCATTTTTCGTTTCCATGCTGCTCGCCTCGATGCGTTGGGAAACTTTATGGGACAAACGTCCCATAACAAGACTGATGTACCATAAAGAGCGTGTCAAGACCCTATGCGGACAGCGGGCGGAGCAGCCAGAAGCGCCGCACCATGGATGCGCTCGTGGCGGCTGCCAGAACCCTTGTTGCCGCCGGTAGGACGCCCACAGTGGACGAGGCCGCGCAGGCAGCCGGGGTTGCCCGGAGTACTGCCTACCGCTATTTCCCTGGCCAGCGGGAACTGCTCGCCGCGGCTCACCCGGAGACTGCGCGGACCTCGATGCTGCCGGACACTCCGCCCAAGGACGCGGCCGGGCGGCTCGATGCGGTGGTGGTGGAGTTCACGCGCATGATCCTGGAAACCGAGGCGCAGCAGCGGACCATGCTGCGCTTGTCGCTTGAGTCCACAGACGGCCCGGACCGGAGCCTGCCGCTGCGCCAGGGACGCGCCATTGTCTGGCTGACCGAAGCGCTGATGCCGCTGCGGGGGGAACTGACCGATGAGCAGATCCACAAACTGGTGCTGGCCATCCGCAGTGCCATCGGCATTGAAGCACTGGTCTGGCTCACGGACGTGGGCGGGTTGGGCCGGGAAGAGGCCATCGAGTCGATGCGGTGGACCGCCCACGCTTTGCTGGCCAAGGCGCAGGCGGAGGGCCTGTGGGGTTGAGCGACCGCAGAACCCTTTGTGACGCAGCGTTACCTTACGTGAACTGGTGTTGCTCGGCCTTTGTAGCCCATTGTGACGCGGCCCTACCGTTGATTCATGGCAATTCAGGATATTTACCCCACGGCGCTGCGGCTGCTCGGCCGCCCGGTGCTGGTGGTGGGCGGCGGCCCCGTTGCTGCCCGCCGTGCCAAGGGGCTGCTCGACGCCGGTGCCGTGGTCACCGTCGTGGCTCCGGTTGCCTCGCCCGCGCTCCAGGAGATGGCCGACGCCGGCCTGCTCACCTGGGCAGCGCGCCCCTACGTTTCCAGCGATGTCGACGGCGTCTGGTTCGTCCAGACCGCCACCGGCGATTCCGCCGTGGACCAGCAGGTATCGGCCGACGCCGAGGCGCAGCGGGTTTGGTGCGTGAACGCCTCCAACCATGAAGCTTCTGCCGCCTGGACCCCCGCGGTAGCAGAGGTGGACGACGTCAAGATCGCCATCAACGCCGGGGGAGACCCCCGCCGCGCCATGGCCGTCCGGGACGCAGTGGCCACTGCCCTCGAAACCGGGCGACCTTCCACTGCGCCGGCGCCGCGCCCACGCGGGCAGCGTCGCGTTGGTTGGCGGCGGTCCCGGCGACACCGGCCTCATTACCGTCCGTGGCCGCAGGCTCCTGGGCCAGGCCGACGTCGTCGTGGCGGACCGCCTGGGCCCGCGCGAACTCCTGAATGAACTCGCCCCGGATGTTCGGATCATCGAAGTGGGCAAGACCCCCGGCCACCACCCCGTCCCGCAGGCAGAGATCAACCGGATCCTCGTCGAGGAAGCCCTGAAAGGCCACCGCGTGGTCCGGCTCAAGGGCGGCGACCCGTACGTGCTGGGCCGCGGCGGCGAGGAAGCCGAATACTGCCGCCAGCACGGCGTAGAGGTTGAAGTGGTTTCCGGTGTCACCTCCGCGATCTCCGTTCCGGCAGCGGCCGGCATTCCCGTCACCCACCGCGGCCTGGCCAAGGGCTTCAGCGTGGTCACCGGGCACGAGGAACTCTCCGAGGTTCCCGCCCGCCCGGACCACACGATCGTCCTGCTCATGGGAGTGGGCCAGCTGCGTGAATCCGCGTCCGCGCTGGGCGAAGCCGGCCTGCCGCAGGACACCCCTGTTGGTATCGTGGAAAACGGCTATTTGCCGGACCAGCGCGTCACGATTGGCACGCTCGGTTCCATCGCCGACCAGGCCCAGGCGGCCGGCGTCGCAAATCCTGCCGTGATAGTCATTGGTGACGTGGTGCGCGTGAGCCCCTTCGCGCCGTCGCACTTCAAAACCGCTGACTACAGCACCACCACCCCGAACAGCCCCCGCAAGACCGTCCTCACCACCTAGCCCCCACCCAACTAGGTAGCAGCAGATGTCGTTATGAGCCCTCAAAACGACATCAGCTGCTACCTAGTTGGGACGGACCGAAGAAAAGGAACACAGCCGTGTCATCCAGCACTCCCGTAGGAACAGCTGCTCGTCCGCTGCGCGTCGCCGTCGTGGGCTCCGGCCCGGCCGGCGTCTACGCCGCGGACATCCTCACCAAGAGCGAAGCCGTCAAGAGCGGTGAGCTGACCGTCAGCATCGACCTCTTTGACCGCTACCCGGCACCCTACGGCCTGATCCGCTACGGCGTGGCTCCGGACCACCCCCGCATCAAGGGCATCGTGAACGCGCTGCACAAGGTGCTGGACCGCGGCGACATCCGCTTCTTCGGCAACGTGGACTACGGCACGGACCTCACCATCGAGGACCTCCGCACGCACTACGACGCCGTCATCTTCGCCACCGGCGCCATCAAGGACGCGGACCTGAACATCCCCGGCATCGAGCTGGAGGGCTCGTTCGGCGGCGCCGACTTCGTCTCCTGGTACGACGGCCACCCCGACGTCCCGCGCGAATGGCCGCTGGAGGCCAAGGAGATCGCCGTGATCGGCAACGGCAACGTGGCCCTGGACGTGGCCCGCGTGCTGTCCAAGCATGCCGACGACCTCCTCACCACCGAGATCCCGGATAACGTCTACGCCGGCCTGAAGGCCTCGCCCGTCACCGACGTGCACGTCTTTGGCCGCCGCGGCCCCGCCCAGGTGAAATTCACCCCGCTGGAGCTGCGCGAGCTGTCCCACTCCAAGGACGTGGACATCATCCTGTACCCGGAGGACTTCGAGTTCGACGAGGAATCGGACCGCCAGATCCAGACGAACAACCAGACCAAGACCATGGTGGGCACGCTCACCAACTGGATCGCCGAGCAGCCCGAGGACCTCTCCGAGCTCAAGGCCTCCCGCCGCCTGCACCTGCACTTCCTGCACAGCCCGGTGGAGATCTATGACGACGCCGAGACCCCGGGCAAGGTCGCCGGCATCAAGTTCGAGCGCACCGAGCTGGACGGCACCGGCAACGCCCGCGGCACCGGCGAGTACGTGGACTACCCTGTCCAGGCCGTCTACCGCGCCATCGGCTACTTTGGTTCCGCCCTCCCGGACGTGGAGTTCGACCACAAGAAGGGCGTCGTCGTGAACGACGGCGGCCGCGTCCTGGACGTCGACGGCCAGCACGTGCCGGGCATCTACGCCACGGGCTGGATCAAGCGCGGACCGGTCGGCCTCATCGGCCACACCAAGGGCGACGCCCTGGAAACCGTGACCTACCTGCTGGAAGACCGCGAAAACCTCCCCGTCGCTTCGGCACCCGAGGAGGACGCCGTCGTCGAGCTCCTCGACGCCCGGGGCGTGAAGTTCACCAGCTGGGAAGGCTGGCTGGCCCTGGACGCGCACGAACTTGCGCTCGGCGCAGCAGCCACCGAGGCGGGCGGCTCGCACGGCGTCGAGGTCAAGCGTGAGCGCGTCAAGGTGGTGCCGCGCGAGGACATGGTGGACATCTCCCGCGACGGTGTGGCCGCGCAGGTCTAACCGGCGCCTGGAGACAAAGCAGGAACCGCGGGGCCATTTGGTCCCGCGGTTCCTGCTTTAAGTTCTTAACCCGGCCCCGCTATTTAGGGCTTCTGTTTGCCGGCGCCGCCAACGGCCATCAGCTCCAGGCGCCGCAGGGTCTCCCGGTTCCGTGCCGAGATCAGCGGATCCCGCAGGAACTTCGGCATAAGCTTCCCGGGGCCCCGGATGGCGTCCTCGGCAATGGTCACCAGGCATTGGTCGCCGCGGTCCTCCAGCGTGATCTCCACCTTCGCCTCGCCCATCGGCCAGCCGCGCGCCACGAGTTCCAGCGAGCGGCCCGGCTCGACGGCGGTAACGCGCGTGCTGTCGTCGATCACCAGCGGCCAGGCGCCCACCGAGTGGTGCAGCCGGGCGTCCTGTTGCGGCCATTCGGCGTCCACGTCCCTGATCCGGGACGCGCCCACCACCCAGCCGGAATAGAGCCAGCCGTCGGCGATGACCCGCCAGACGTCGGCCGCGGGGGAGGTGAACAGCTGCGAGACGGTGGACATGGAGTTCCTTCCGGTTCCGGGGGTGGTTTCCTTGCGTGCGGCTGCTGCGGGTCCGGGTTCCTTAGGACGTACGACGGCGGGAGGTGCCGGCCGCCGCGCGGCCCGGTAGGACGGCTTCCGGAGACGCCGGGCCCAGCCGTAGGTCCGGGCCCCTGGCGGCTGGTTCCCCAGGGGGTCGAAACGCAGCGGGATGTCCCCTGGATCAGTGCCGGCATGCAGCCGCAGTTCCCCGCATTCCCGCCACGGCCCGCCCGGTTTGGCCCAGTACAAGCCCAGTTCCCATTCCCCCGATGCAAGTGAACCCGGGGGAAGGTTCCGCGTGCGCAGACCCAGCAGCACCGGGCCCCGCCGGCCGCGGTACGGCATGAGCGTGGTCAGGGTGGCTCCGGCGACATCCAGCCGCGGCATCAGCAGGAACCGGCCGGGCAGTTTCCAGCCGGTGGAGGCGAACAGGACATCGGCGGGGTTGGCACCAGCGGCTGCGCCGGGACCGGCAGTTGGGGCGGCACCAAGGGCAGCATCAGGGACAGCATCGCCGGACGGCGAAATCCGGAGGGCCAGGCCCAGGATGTCCGGCAGCGCCTGTGGCAGCCCAACGGACCGCGAAAAACGGGCCACCACCTGGTCCGTGCCGGGGGAATCGAGCCAGTCGATCCCACTGGGTTCAGCCGGGCTGCCGGTCCTGGTGAGCTCACCGGCCAGGCCCAGGCCCCGGGGATGGATAGGCCGTTCAGGGCGTGCCAGTTTCAGGAGCCGGAAGAGGGCAGCGAAAGCCTGACCGGCACTCCCGGTGATGGCCGAAACGACGCGCAGCTGCTGGGTCATGCTTCCTTCCTACCCCGGAAAGGCGGCTCTACATGCGACCGAACCGCGAGCGGACAAGTGCGAAAATCCCGTAGGCGATGAATCCCGCTCCAATGGCCACCAGCAGGGCGGGCCCGAACGGGTGGTCCTGCAGGGCCTTGAGGCTGCCGTCCAGGCCGGTGGACTCGTCCGGGTTGTGCTTGGCGGCAGCAATGACGAAGAGCAGGCCGGTGAGTACCAGGGCCACTCCCTTGGCGATGTGGCCGGTAACGCCCAGGCTGTCGATGAGCCTGCCGCGCCGGGTCCCGTCGAAGTGGAACAGCTCCTCCTTGAAGCCGCGGCGGAATCCTTTGACCATGAAGTAGATGCCAATGCCCAGGACGGTCAGTCCCAAGGCTACGAGGACCCACGGCCCCAGCGGGTGGGCCATCAGGCTGGCGCTGAAATCCCGGGTGTTCTCGCCGGAGTCGCTGCGCTGGCCCAGGGCGAAGCCTGCGAAGGTGAGGCCCACGCTGCCGTAGGCGATGGCCAGGAACCCCGAGGAGACCAGCTTGGCCAGCCGTTCCTTACGAGGGAGGCTCCGGGCGCGCAGTGTTGCCTCGCTGGCCTGCCACAGGGCAAGGCCGAGACACGCTGCCACGCAGGCCCACATGAGAAATGGTCCCCACGTGTTGTCGGCGAGCTGGGCGATCGCACCGGTGGGTTCGGCGTCGCCCGGATGGCCGAAGGCGATGGCAATGGCAATGGCGCCGATGATCACGTGGAGCAGTGCCATGACGGCAAACCCGGTGCGGGCCAGGACGTCCAGGGCCTTGTGGTTGGACGCCTCTTCGACAGCGTCCGCTGCCTGGCTGAGGGTGGAATCGCCGTCGGACATGGTTCAGCCGTTCATGGGCCCTTCGGCCCGAAGCTTCTCTGCGCCCGGTCCCTCGACGTGCACGGTGCACCGGACCACCAGTTGGCCGGGGGCGTTGTCCAGCTCCACCAGGGAATCATCCGCGCTGAGGACGGTGAACACCTCGGAACCGGTCACAGCTTCCACGCCTTTGGCCTCCGCGGTTTCCCGCGCATTCCTGAGCGCCTCGCGCTGCAGGCCGTCCACGTAGCCGCTGTCACTTTCACGGGCGGGGTCCCCGAAGGCCCAGCCGAACAATGTTCCTGTGTTTCCCATGGCGACGATATTACGCGTTTGCCCCAGCCCGGGGGCGGGCTTTCGTAATATTAGTAAGTGTGCTTACCATGGGCGCACCATACCCCGATGGGACACGGCAAGTGAAGTCCGCGGCACAGCGGCAAACCGGAACCAGTTCACAACGTTAGGAATGCACATCATGGCAGGAAATCTCATTGCCCGTTCAGTTCACGACCTGACGGCAGCAGCATGGTTTGGCGGATCCCTGATGGGCGCCATCGGGCTTAACGGCGCAGCAGCCCAAGCCAAGGACCCCGCCGAGCGCACCCGGCTTTCCAGCGCCGGCTGGATGAAGTGGGCACCCTTCCAGACTGCGGCCTTCGCTTCCCACCTGGTGGCCGACCTCGCCATTGCATGGGAGAACAAGGGCCGCATCGCCAAGCAGGAGGGCGTGGCCCGGGACACCGTCATCAAGACGGCCGTCACCGTGGTGGGCGCCGCGGTGACCCTGTACTCGGGCATCCTGGGCAAGAAGGTGGAGAAGCTCTCCGGTGAGGGCGCCGAGGGCGCAACGGAGCCGCACGGCGCAGCCTCGGACGAGCTGAAGACGGCCCAGCAGCAGCTCAAGCTCCTGCAGTGGGCCGTCCCCGGCTTCGCAGCGCTGGTGATCATCCTGGGCGCCAAGCACGGCGAGATGCAGCGTCCCAAGAACGTCTTTGCGGGCCTGCGCGGCGAGTAGCAGCCAGTAAAGAGCGGACGACGGCGGCCCGGTACGTAAGTGCCGGGCCGCTGCTTTGCCTGCTGCGGGGGTCCTTGCTACACCGGCTGCGTATTGGGCGGCGGCAGGTCCGGGTTCATGTCTTTCAGGTTCGGGTCTTCCGCCGTCCACACCTGGATGATCGCCCAGGCCACAGCCGCCAGCGGGACGGACAGGACCGCACCCACGATCCCGGCCAGGATGGTGCCGGCAGTCAGGGCCATGAGGATCACCAGGGCGTGGAGCTGGAGGGATTTGCCCATGACGATCGGCTGCAGGAGGTCGCCCTCCAGCTGGTTCACCGCGACGACGACGCCCACCACGATGAGGGCCACCACCGGGCCGTTCGCCACGAGCGCCACCAGGGCTGCAAGGATGCCGGCGATGGTTGCGCCCACGAGCGGGATGAAGGCGGTGATGAAAACGATGATGGCCAGTGGAATGGCCAGTGGCACCTGCATGATCAGCAGGGCCGCGCCGATGGCCACGGTATCCACCAGGGCAACAATGGAGGTGCCCCGGACGTAGCCGCCCAGTACCTCAAGCGTGCGGCGGCCCGAGCGGCGCAGCTTGGCTTCACGCTGGCCGGAGAAGGGGCGGAGGAAGAAGTCCCAGATCTTGGCGCCGTCCTTGAGGAAGAAGAACAGGATGACCACCATGAGGCTGGCCCCGGCAATGAACTCGGTCACCACGGACAGTCCGGTGACCGCGCCGGAGCGGACCTGGCTGCTGGTGGCGAACTGCACCACCGCCTCCCGTGCCTGGTTGAGCTGCTCCTGCTCGATGGGGACGGGCCCCGTCAGCAGGAACTGCTCCAGCTCGTCGAGGCCGGAGGAGGCCTGCGCCGCCAGTTCGCCCCACTGGTTCCGCACCGAGAAGTAGATGACAGTAGACACGCCGGCCAGAATCACCAGCAGCGCCACGAAGGCCATGCCGGTGGCCAGGCCGCCCGGTATGCCGCGGCGGCGAAGCATGTTCACGAACGGGCCGATCGCTGCGGCCAGGATCAGGGCGATCAGGGCGGGGATCACCAGGAGCTTGATCTGCATCAGTGCGAAGACGGAGACGGCGACCACCAGCACCACCAGCAGGATCTGGGCCGCGCGGGTGCCCGCCCTGCCCAGCCCGTCGGACCACAGTGCTTTCGGCGGCCGGGACTCCTGCGATTTGCTGATGTGGCCGAGGCGCTGCCCCTGGCGGGGCACCTCCAGGGGGGACCCGTTGTCCAATTCCTGATCATTGAGGCGTGTTGATCGCGCCATGGGGACTCCTCATCGTCCGGAGGGTGCCCTGCACGGCGGAATGCAGTGCGGGGCAGAACATCCTTCGTCAGATGGTAAGCCTACTGATGATTCCGGTCGGGTAGAAACCCCGGGCCACAAAGTTCACCGGCCAGCCCGCGGTTGAACGCTACTCCGCCAGCCACTCCGCGCAGGAGTTCAGGTTCCGGTTCACCGTGGCCACGGCAGCGTCTTCGTCCCGCCGTTCGATCGCATCCAGGAGCGTCTCGTGGCCGTCCCGCGGCAGCCCGTTGAAGCCGGGCCGGCGCTGCTGCTTGAGGAGATCCTGGTGGAACACTGTTCCGAAGCTGGCGTAGAGCTCGTGCAGCAGCGGATTGCAGGACGCCCTCGCGATGCCTTCGTGGAAATGCCAGTCGGCGTCCGCCCATGCCTCGAAGTCGCCCCTGCTCCAGGCTTGGTCCCTGCTGGTGAGGAGGGCACGCAGGGCGGTGACGTCGTCGTCCGTTGCATTCCGCGCGGCCAGCCGGGCAGCCTGCGTATCCAGGCCCAGCCGCACCTCCAGGATGTGCTGCTCGGTATGGTCCCGGTACATCCGCTGGGCGGCACCGGACATCTCGCTGATGGCACGCACGTAGGTGCCGTCCCCGCGCCGGACCTCCAGCATCCCGCCGTGGGCCAGGGCCTTGACTGCTTCCCGGAGGGTTCCACGGGAGACGCCAAGCCGGGCCATGAGCTCGGGCTCCGAAGGGATGCGCTGGTTCAGGGGCCACTCGCCGGTGTGGACCATGTCCCGCAGCTTGGCCGTGACTTCTGCGGCGAGCGGCGGGCGGACTGACGGGCTCAGTGACACGGGGCTACTTCCTTCCATCGGCAGTGCGGGCCGGAACAGCGCCGGGAGCGGCGCCTGCGGATTTCCCGGACATGGCGCGGCCGGTAATCAGGTGGGACACCACGATCTGCACCAGCGCCAGTGCCAGCAACAGCGCCAGCGGCAGGAACCAGCCGCCGGTGGCGCTGTGCAGCAGTCCCATGCCGAACGGGCCCGCCGTGGCCAGCAGGTACCCCGAGGACTGGGCCAGCGTGGACAGTGCAGTGGTTTCGGAGGTGCTGGTGCCGCTGCGGCTGATCATGACCATCACCAGCGGGAAGATGCCCAGGCCAAAGCCCAGCAGGACGGCGGGGACGGCCGCCAGGCCCACGGGCAGGAACAGGAGCGCCAGGATGCCCACGGCCATGGTGATGCTCACCAGGTAGAACGCCGGGCGCAGCATCCCCGGGCGGGAACCGATGGCGATCAGCACCATGCCGGCCGGAACGGAGACCAGTTGCATGAGCCCGAACATAAGCCCGCTGTCCGAGGCGCTCAGGCCCATGGTGGTGAGCATATATGGGAACCAGCTCAGCAGGGCATAGGCGAGGAGGGCCTGCAGGGTGAAGATCGCGGTGAGGAGTTGGCCTTTGCGGGTCCGCAGCAGGGGCCAGGGGGAGACGTGGCCGGCGGTGCTCCGGACCGTGTTGCGGTGGGCGTGCAATGCCACCGGCAGGAAGCCCAGGAAGGCTGCCACCGCGGCGATGCCGATGGCGCCCACCGCGGCCGAAGGAGATCCGAGGGCCTGGGCCAGCGGCACAACTGCGACGGAGGTCAGGGTGCCGCCGGTGGTCATGGTCACCGTGTAGACGGCGGTCATCAGCGAGGTGCGCGAGGCAAAGTGTTCCCGGATGAAGGACGGCATGGCCACGTTGCAGATTGCCAGGCCGGACATGCCCACCACGCTGCCGGCCACGAGCATGCCGGTGGCGGGGATCCCGCGCAGCAGCAGGCCGCCGGCCAGCAGGGCCAGGGACAGCAGGATCGCCTTCTCCACCCCCACCCTGCCGGTGAGCCAGGAGGTGGCGGCGCCCGCCAACGCGAAGCAGAGCGTGGGGATGGACGGAATGATGGCCGCTACCAGCGCCCCGTAACCAAGCACCGCCTGGAGGTCGTGCAGCAGGGCGGACGCCCCGGTAATGCCCGCCCGAAGATTGAGCCCGATCAGCACCAGGCCGATCACCCCGAACACGACGGCGGAGCGCGGCTTGCCAGCGGCCGTGACGGTTGCCGGAGCGCTTCGGGTGGCCGCGGGTGCCTGGGTGGCCAAGGATGGGGAGGAGGGGGGAGTGGCGGGCATACCTTCCAGCCTAAAGGTTAGACGTTTGATGTTTGCTCTTTTGTGGCCAACCTCTCCCGGGCTGCGGCCGCTGCAATAGACTGCCAACGGACTGTCGGAGGGCCTGGCTTGGACCAGGTGGTGCGGAAGGACGGCTGTGGAGGCTTCCCGGGGACTGGAAATCGAGAAGAAGTACGACGTCGACGCCGGCGCCGCAGTGCCCGCGCTTGAGCAGGCGGCCGGGGTAGCCCGGACAGGCAAGCCGCATACCGACCTCCTGGAGGCGGTGTACTTCGACACGCCAAAGCATGCCCTCGCCGCCCGACGCATCACACTGCGCCGCCGCACCGGCGGGAAGGACGCCGGCTGGCACCTGAAGCTGCCGCCACAAGCTGCCGCGGACGGGGACGGGCCGCAGCACCGCACGGAACTGCACGCACCCCTGGGCCGGCCCGACGTCGTCCCGGACACCCTGCTCACCCACCTTCACGCCTACCTCAGGGGTGCCGTCCCGGTGCCGGTGGTCCGCCTGGAAACCCGGCGCACCACGTATCCCCTGTACGGCGACGACGGCGTGCACCTCGCCGACCTCGCCGACGACCAGGTGACCGCCGAACGGCTCCAGGACCGGGACAAGGCGGCGGCCACCCGGCAGCAGTGGCGCGAGTGGGAACTGGAACTGGTCCACGGCGATCCCGGCCTCTTTGGGCCCGTGGAGGAACTGCTCGCGGCTGCCGGCGCCCGCCCGGCCGGCCACGCCTCCAAACTGGCCCGCGCACTGGGCGATGACAAGAAAGCCGGCAAGGCGGCCGCGAAGCGCAGCGGCGCCGATGAAGAGGCCGGAGGTGGGGAAGGCGGCGACACCGCCACGCCCGAAAGCAGCCCGGCCCTGCTGGCCGGAAAGCGTGCGCCGGCAGCCGCCGTCGTCACCGTCTACGTGGGCGCGCAGATTGACCAGATCCTTGCCAGCGATGCCGCCGTCCGGGGCGAGGAACCCGAGGCAGTGCACGCCATGCGCTCGGCAGCGCGCCGGATCCGCTCGGTGCTCGGTGCCTACGGCAGGCTCTACCGGGCATCACCGGTCCGCAAGCTGCGGAACGAGCTGAAGTGGCTGGGCCAGCTGCTGGGGCAGCCGCGTGACGCCGAAGTCCTGAGGGAGCAGCTCCGCGGACAGCTGGCGGGCCTGCCGCCGGGGGAAGGCATTGCGGAGGCTACGACACGGCTGGAGGAGCGGACGGGAGGCGATTACGACACCGCGTACCGGCTCCTGCGGGAAGCCTTGGGGACTGAGCGCTACTTCCGGCTTTTGGATAAGCTCGAGGACTTCCGCGACAGCCCGCCGGTGCGTGCCGAAGCGGTAAGGCCCGGGCGGCGGGCGGCGGCGAAGGCGGTGGACAAAGCGGCCAAACGGCTTCGGCGTTCCCGCAAGGCGGTCAAGCGAGCGCGGCGCGGCAGGGAACAGGAGCTGGCCCTGCACCGTGTCCGCAAGGACGCCAAGCGGCTGCGCCATGTGGCGGAATCGGCTGTGCTGGTGCACGGCAAGCGGGCGGGCAAGGTGGCAAAGGCGGCCCGCAGGCAACAAAAAATCCTGGGCCGGTTCCAGGACGCCGCCGTGGCCCGCGACCTGCTGGCCGGCATCGCCGCCGATGACACCGGGGCAGCCACGGCAGGCGTCTATGCGCAGCTGCTCAACCAGCAGGAAGAACGGATGCTGGCGGCCCAGGCCGGGTTCCGGAAGTCGTGGAAGAAGTCGCGGGACCTGTTGGGCCACGGCGTCATCTGACCGGCAGCTTTCCCGTTACTTGCCCTGGCGTGCCGACAACCGGGCCACCGCCAGGGCGAGCCACAGCTGCACCCGGTCGGCGGTGACGGCGGGGTCGTACCCCGTGAGCTCGGTGATCTGGGCCAGCCGGTACCGGACGGTGTTGCGGTGCAGCGTGAGTTCCTCCGCCACCGCGGCCACCGAGCCGTTGTTGTTCAGGTAGCTCTCCAGCGTGGCCATCAGCTCCGAACCGTGCGCGGCGTCGAAGGACCGCAGGGGGTTCAGCGACTCGTGCGCCATGTCCGCCAGCGGCACATCCTCGCTGGCCAGCAGCAGTGAGGTCAGGCTGAGCCGCTCGGGCTCGTTGACCGGCAGGCCGTGGCTCGCGGCGTCCCGGGCCTCGAAGTAGCTCCAGCGCAGGCCGTTCGGCTTGGTGTAGGCCCCGCCGATGCCGATCGTGGCGTGGATCCCTGCTTCGGCGAGGTGATCGCTGAGCTTCCGTGCCAGCGCCGGTGCCGTCCCGCCGTCGTCATTGACCACAAGCACCAAGTCCTTGCCCACCACGGCGGCAACCGCCTTTTCCAGTTCCAGCGGCACGGAGGTGCTGCCCAGGGCCTTGCCGTGGGCGGCCGACACGGCCAGCAGCACCACGTTCTTGCGGGTGCTGTTCACGCCCACGCCGGCCAGGCGGCGTTGGGCCTCGCTGGTCTCGAGCGCCCCGTGGATCACGTCCTCCAGCACCTGGCCGCACAGGGCGCGCTGGGCCTGCCGTTGCTTGACCATGTTGTTCAGCTCCACGCTGATCAGGTTCTGCGCATAGCCGATGATGCCGGTGTCCTCGAACGGCTGGCGCACCCACAGGGTGCAGGCATCGCGCCGTCCCGTGGGGACGGGGTAGCTGGACCAGGTGTCCGCCGACGGGCTGCCGGCGCTGCTGTTGTACAGCTGCGCCGTGAACTGCGTGAGGGCAATGTCCGTGCGGAGCATGCCGCCCAGGTTCTTCAACAGTTCGGCCACCCCGCCGCCGGTCAGCAGCGCCCGGGCCAGGACCTGGTGGCCGGCGATCAGCCGTTCCAGCTTGGCGTAGTGGTCCGCGGACTGCGCGTCGGCCACCAGCTTGGTGATGGCGATGAAGGGGGTCTCGTAGGGCACTTCCACCACGGGCAGGCCCCAGCGGTTGGCCTCCGCGAGCAGGGCCGGCGGCACCGCTTCATGCGAGAGGCCCACGCCGAATCCGATGCCCACCGCGCCGGCCCGCTGCACCTGGCGGACAAAGCGGCGCTGCTCGGGGGCGGAGCGCAGGCGCAGGCCGGTGGTGAGGACCAGCTCGCCGCCGTTGAGGAACCGCTGCGGATCCTCCAGTTCGGTGACCGCGACCCAGTTGATGTCCTGGTTCCAGGTAGTCTCCGCCACGCCCGCCTTGGACAGCTTCAGGGAAGACACGCCCACCAGGGCAGCAAGGGAAATGGCCATGAAGCAAGGATAAACGTGAGCTGGGCAACCGCACTAAACCTCTTCGGCAAGGGTGTGCAGGTGGCTATTCACCCCACTTGGGCGCTGGCATAGGCTCAAGGCAGTTCCATCCATCCGTCCTGGTCTCCGCCCGGCCGCCGATGGCCCTTACGAAAGAGGTTGCACACCGTGGTCCAAACCTTGCAGAACTTCATCAACGGGAAGTTCGTCACCCCCTCCGGCACCACCCTGCTGGACGTGGTCAACCCCACCAACGGCGACGTGGTGGCGCACGCCCCCGTCTCCGTGCAGGCGGACGTCGATGCCGCCATGTCGGCTGCCAAGGACGCCTTCAGGACCTGGAAGCATGTCACCCCGGGCCAGCGGCAGCTGATGCTGCTCAAGCTCGCCGACGCCATCGAGGCCAACAGCGACGAACTCGTCGAAGCCCAGCACCGCAACACCGGCCAGGTCCGCTCCCTCATCGCCTCCGAGGAAGTTGCCGCCGGTGCCGACCAGCTGCGCTTCTTCGCCGGCGCCGCCCGCATCCTTGAAGGCAAGTCCGCGGGTGAGTACTTCGAGGGCCACACCTCCTACGTCCGCCGCGAACCCATCGGCGTCGTGGCCCAGGTGGCCCCCTGGAACTACCCGTTCCTGATGGCCATCTGGAAGATCGGCCCCGCGCTCGCCGCCGGCAACACGGTGGTCCTGAAGCCCTCCGACACCACCCCCGAATCCACCTTGGTCCTGGCCCGCCTGGCCGGCGACATCTTCCCGGCCGGCGTCCTGAACGTGGTTCTGGGCACCGGCGAAACGGGCGCCATGATGGTGGAGCACAAGGTCCCTGGCCTGGTGTCCATCACCGGATCGGTCCGCGCCGGCATCGCTGTTGCCTCCGGTGCCGCCAAGAGCCTCAAGCGTGCGCACCTGGAACTGGGCGGCAAGGCCCCGGCCATCGTGTTCAAGGACGCCGACATCAAGAAGAGCGCCGCGGCCATCGCCGAGTTCGCCTTCTTCAACGCCGGCCAGGACTGCACCGCCATCACCCGCGTGCTGGTGGAGGACTCGGTGCACGACGACGTTGTGGCCGCCATGGTGGAGCACACCAGGACCCTGCACACCGGCTCGCAGAACGACGAAGACAACTACTTCGGCCCGCTGAACAACGTGAACCACTTCAACGCCGTCACGTCCGTGGTGGAGAACCTGCCGGCCAACTGCCGGATCGAGACCGGCGGCCACCGGGCGGGGGAGAAGGGCTACTTCTTCGAACCCACCATCATCACCGGAGCCAAGCAGACCGACGACGTGGTGCAGAAGGAGACCTTCGGCCCGGTCATCACGGTGCAGAAATTCAGCACCGAAGAAGAAGCGGTGGCAATGGCCAACGACGTGGACTACGCCCTGGCATCAAGCGTCTGGACCAGCAACCACGGCACCGCCATGCGGCTGAGCCGCGACCTGGACTTCGGCGCCGTCTGGATCAACACCCATATCCTGCTCACCGCCGAAATGCCGCACGGCGGCTTCAAGCAGTCCGGCTACGGCAAAGACCTCTCCATGTACGGCGTGGAAGACTACACGCGCATCAAGCACGTGATGTCCGCCCTCGACGCCTGACATTTCCCCGGTTTTCAAGAAAGGCACCACACCATGACCACCACCGCATCAGACATCACCTACCGCCTGGAGCAGAAGCGCAACGTCCAGGCCGACTTCCCGGGCCCCAAGTCCGTGGCACTGACCGAACGCCGCAAGTCCGTGGTGGCTGCCGGCGTCGCCTCCAGCGTCCCGGTCTACGTTGCAGACGCCGACGGCGGAATCATCCACGACGTCGACGGCAACTCCTTCATCGACCTCGGCTCCGGCATTGCCGTGACCAGCGTGGGAGCGTCCGATCCCGCCGTCGTCGGTGCCGTCAAGGAAGCCGTGGAGCACTTCACCCACACCTGCTTCATGGTCACCCCCTACGAAGGCTACGTCGCGGTCGCCGAGCAGCTGAACCGCCTCACCCCGGGCGACCACGAGAAGCGCACCGTCCTCTTCAACTCCGGCGCCGAAGCCGTGGAAAACGCCGTCAAGGTGGCCCGCCTGGCAACCGGCCGGGACGCCGTCGTGGCCTTCGACCACGCCTACCACGGCCGCACCAACCTGACCATGGCGCTGACCGCCAAGGCCATGCCCTACAAGACCAACTTCGGGCCGTTCGCGCCCGAGGTGTACCGGATGCCCATGAGCTACCCGTACCGCGAGGAAAACCCCGCCATCACGGGTGCCGAGGCCGCCAAGCGCGCCATCACCATGATCGAAAAGCAGATCGGCGGCGACCAGGTGGCCGCCATCATCATCGAGCCCATCCAGGGCGAGGGCGGCTTCATCGTCCCGGCCGAGGGCTTCCTCCCGGCGCTGGCCGCCTGGGCCAAGGACAAGGGCATCGTCTTCATCGCGGACGAGGTCCAGTCCGGTTTCTGCCGCACGGGTGAATGGTTCGCCGTGAACCACGAGGGCGTTGTCCCGGACATCCTGACCATGGCCAAGGGCATTGCCGGCGGCATGCCGCTGTCCGCCATCACCGGCCGTGCGGACCTGCTGGATGCCGTGCACCCGGGCGGGCTGGGCGGCACCTACGGCGGAAACCCGGTGGCCTGCGCCGCAGCCCTTGCCTCCATCGGATCCATGGAGGAATACAACCTGAACGGCCGCGCCCGCCACATCGAGGAACTCGCGCTGGGCCGGCTCCGCGACCTGCAGGGCGAACTCGCCGCTGCCGGCACCGCCGTGATCGGCGACGTCCGCGGCCGCGGTGCCATGCTCGCCGTCGAACTCGTCGAGGCCGGCTCCAAGGAACCCAACCCGGAACTGACCAAGGCCGTTGCCGCCGCCTGCCTCAAGGAAGGCGTCATCATCCTCACCTGCGGCACCTACGGCAACGTCATCCGCCTGCTGCCGCCGCTGGTCATCACCGACGAACTGCTGAACGACGGCCTGGACGTCCTGGCCGCCGCCATCAAGGCCAACGCTTAACCGGAACGACTCCCTCCGGCAACGCACAGAAGGCGGGCTTCCCATCGGGAGTCCGCCTTCTTTGTCGTTGTGTCAGGAACGGTGCCTCAGGCGGCCTGGCGGAGCGCTGCCCTGCGGGCCACCGAGTTCCTGCGCGCCGTCCGGAGCATGTCAAGGGTCAGCAGGAGCAGCGCCAGCCACACCACGCCGAACCCGATCCAGCGCTCCACGGTCATGGTTTCCCGGAACACGAGCAGGGCCACCAGGAACTGCAGTACGGGCGCAAAGTACTGGAGCAGCCCGATGGTGGTCATGGGCAGCCGCCGTGCGGAGGCGCCGAAGAAGAGCAGCGGGACGGCGGTGATCACGCCAGACGCCAGCAGCAGCCAGAAGTGCCCGGGGCCCTGTGAGGTCAGTGTGGCGCTGCCGTTCGCGGCCAGGACCACCATGGCCACGGCGGCCAGCGGGGCCAGCACCATGGTCTCCACGCTGAGGCTGGTAATGGCATCCACCCTCGATCCCACCCGGTTCTTCACGAAGCCGTACAGGCCGAAGCTGAAGGCCAGGGTCAGGGCGATCCACGGCAGCTTCCCGTAGGAGTAGGTGAGGACGCCCACGGCTGCGAAGCCCACGCCGACGGCGGCCCACTGGAGCGGCCGCAGCTTCTCTTTCAGGACCAGCACGCCAAGCAGCACCGAGACCAGCGGGTTGATGAAGTAGCCAAGGGACGTTTCCACCGCCTGACCGGTGGTCACGCCGTAGGTGTAGGTCAGCCAGTTGATGGCGATCAGGAAAGCCGCCAGCGCAAGGGAGCCAAACACCCTCCGGTCCTTCAACGCCGCGGCGAGGACGCCCCACGCCCTGGTGACCGTGATCAGGAGGGCGCAGAACAGGAGCGACCACACCACGCGGTTGGCCACGATTTCGACGGCGCCGGCCGGCATCAGGATGAAGAAGTACAGGGGGAGCAGCCCCCACAGAACGTACGCGCCGATGCCGAACAGCATTCCCGCCGTCGTGTCCTTGGCCAGTGGCATGGGGTCAGCGCCCAGAGGCTTGGGGCCTGCGCCCAGAGGCTTGGGGCCCGTGGGCCCCGCCGTTCCGGTCCTGGAGTGTGGGGCGGATGAGGTGGCTGTGGGGGTTCCGTCTGGCATGGGCACGATGTCCATAACAGCAGCCCGCGGGCAGGTATTCCAGCAGGCGGGCGGGAAATCCGAAAAATAATCAGTAGGCTTGCTTTCATGAGATGTGCCCGTACCCCGCGGCCGGCCCCATGAGGCTCCGGCGCAGCAACGCCTCGGGCCGCGGCTACCGCAGGGTGCCGGCCGGCAAAGGCTTCAGTTACCGGGACCTGGACGGCTCCACGCTGCCGCCCGGTCCCGTCCGCGACAGGCTGGAGAGCATCGGCATCCCGCCGGCATGGACCGACGTCTGGATTGCCCCGTTTGAGAACGGCCACATCCAGGCCACGGGCGTGGATGCGGTGGGCAGGCGCCAGTACATCTACCATCCCGAGTGGCGGGAGCGTAAGGACCGGGTGAAGTTCGACCGGTCCCTCCAGCTGGCCGAATCGCTGCCTGCGGCCCGCCGCCGGGTCACCATGGACCTGCGCAGCGAGGGCTTCACCCGCGATCGGGTCCTGGCGGGGGCGTTCCGGATGCTGGACAGCGGATCCCTGCGGGTGGGGTCTGAACGGTACACCAACGAGAACGGCAGCCGAGGCCTGGCCACGCTGCTGTGCGCCCACGTCCAGGTGCGCAAGGACCGGATCCTGCTGCGCTTCCCGGCCAAGAGCGGCAAGGACTGGGAATCGGAAATCCGCGACCCAGACCTCGCCGTCCTGCTGCGCCTGCTCAAGCGCCGCGGGCCCAATGCCCGGCTCCTGGCTTATAAGGAGGGCAGGACCTGGCGTCCGGTGACCAGCGCGGACATCAACGCCTACGTGAAGGAACGGACGGGCTCGGACTTCACTGCCAAGGACTTCCGCACCCTTCGCGGCACGGTGGCTGCGGCGGCAAGCTTGGCCCGCACGGGCGCCCAACGTACGGCGGCCAAACGGAAGCGGGCCATCAGCCGGGCCATGCATGATGCGGCGGAGACGCTGGGAAACACACCCTCCATCGCCCGCAAGAGCTACGTGGACCCCCGGGTCCTGGACCACTACCATGCGGGTGAAACCATCGACCCGAAGCGCCTGGACTCGGCCGAGTCCGAGCTGCGGGCGCTGCTGTACCGCGAGGGCAAGGTGGTGCCCCTGGCCGCCAACTAGAATGGGGGCTGTGCGCTGCATGAAGCGGCGCAGTCTCATGAAACGTGAGCAGGACCAGTTCAGAAGGGCTCCCGGTGTCCGATCAGAGCGAAACCGCCGCCAACCGTCCCCTCCGCGTCGCCATCGTCGGCGCGGGACCGGCAGGAGTCTATGCTGCGGACATCCTCACCAAGTCCAGCGGGGTGAAGGACGGCGACTTCCAGGTCAGCATCGACCTTTTTGAGGCCTACCCGGCGCCCTATGGCCTGATCCGTTATGGCGTGGCCCCGGACCACCCCCGTATCAAGGGCATCGTGAACGCCCTCCACAAGGTCCTGGACCGCGGCGACATCCGGTTCCTGGGCAATGTGACCTACGGCCGGGACCTCACGCTGCACGATTTCCGGGCCTTCTACGACGCCGTGATCTTCTCCACCGGCGCCGTGAAGGACGCGGACCTGGAGATTCCCGGGATCAACCTGCAGGGCTCGTTCGGCGGCGCCGACTTCGTGTCCTGGTACGACGGCCACCCGGATGTTCCCCGCGAGTGGCCGCTGGAGGCCAGCGAGATCGCCGTCATCGGCAACGGCAACGTGGCCCTGGACGTGGCCCGCATGCTGGTCAAGCACCCCGAGGAGCTGCTGAGTACCGAGATTCCGGACAACGTCTACCAGGGCCTGAAGGCTTCGCCCGTGACGGACGTGCACGTCTTCGGCCGCCGCGGCCCGGCCCAGGTGAAGTTCACCCCGCTGGAACTGCGCGAGCTCAGCCACATGGACGACGTCGACATCGTCCTGTACCCGGAGGACTTCGAATTCGACGAGGCATCGGACGAAGCCATCCGCAGCAACAACCAGGTCAAGACCATGGTGAACACGCTCACCAACTGGCTGGTGGAGGAGCACGCGGAGTCGGAGAACCCCTCCTCCCGCAGGCTGCACCTGCACTTCCTGCACAGCCCCGTTGAAGTGCTCGACGACGGTACGGGCAAAGTGGGCGGCATCAAGTTTGAGCGCATGCAGCTGGACGGGACCGGCAACGCCAAGGGTACGGGGGAGTACGTCGAGTACCCCGTCCAGGCGGTCTACCGGGCCATCGGCTACCACGGCTCCGCCCTGGACGAACTGGAGTACGACGCCAAGCGCGGCGTCATCCCCAACGAGGGCGGCCGCGTCCTGGATGCCGGGGGCAACCCCGTCCCGGGCATCTACACCACGGGCTGGATCAAGCGCGGCCCCGTCGGGCTGATCGGCCACACCAAGGGCGATGCGCTGGAAACCATCGGCTTCCTGCTGGAGGACCGGCTGAACCTCCCCGCCGCACAAAACCCGGATCCGCAGGCCATCATCGACCTGCTTGAGGAACGCGGCATCGCATACACCACGTGGGAAGGGTGGAACAGGCTCGACGCCCACGAGGCAGGCCTGGGCGCCGCCTGGACCGGACCCGAGGGGCTTGACCACGTGGTGCGTGAACGGATCAAGGTGGTGCCGCGGGAGGACATGATCCGCATCTCCCGCGGCTGACCCCTAGGCGCGAAGCCGTATTCGAGTTAGTCTAATTAACATGAATACGGCGGGGGCCCGGACCTACGATTCCCGGAACCGTGCGGCCTCCGCCGCTGAAACCGGGCGCCGGATCCTGCAGGCAACGTTGGACCTCTTTATGGAGGGACCGCTCGCCGACGTAACCCTGAAGGAGGTAGCGGGGCGCGCCGGCGTTACCGTCCAAACCGTCATCCGCCGCTTCGGTGACCGCATGGAGTTGATCCACGCAACGGCCGAATTCGCGTCAACGGAGGTTGCCGCCCAGCGCGGTGCCGCTCCTCCCGGGGACGTACCTGCCGCCGTCGACAATCTCTTGGACCACTACGAGACCACGGGCGCCCTGGCCCTGAAGCTGCTCGCCGAGGAGGAAACTTCCCCTGTCCTCGCAGAGATCACCGAGGGTGGCCGCCGGATCCACCGGGAGTGGTGTGAACGCGTTTTCGCCCCCTTCCTCGCGGACGGCTGCCTGCCGGACGGGGTGGATCGGAAACGCCGCCTGGCCCAGTTCGTCGCGCTCTGCGACGTCTACGCCTGGAAACTGCTGCGCCTGGACGCCGGGCTCAGCCGCGACCAGGTGGCCCAATGCCTGCTCGAAATGCTGGAACCCTTCACCCGGAGCCCCTGATGTCCACCGTCCTTGCCTACACCTCTCCGGCCATCGGCCACCTCTTCCCGATGGTCCCCCTGCTCCAGGAGCTGAAGGACCGCGGCCATGATGTCCACGTCCGCACCCTGCGGCCGCAGGTCCCACTGCTCAACGGGGAAGGGTTCCATGCCGGGCCGGTGGACGAGCGGATCCTGGCAGTCGAGGCCACGGACTACCGGGCCGGGAACGCGAAGGCCGCCTTGGCTTCCAGCGTGGAAACCTTCACCGCCCGCGCCCGGTTCGACGCCCCGGACCTGCAGAAGGCCATCGATGAGGTGGGCCCGGACCTGCTCCTGATCGACATCAACTCATGGGGAGCCCGCATCCAGGCCGAACTATCCGGGTTGCCGTGGGCCACTTTCAGCCCCTACACCCCGCCGCTGCAATCCAGGGGAACGCCGCCGTTCGGCCCCGGGCTTGCCCCCATGTCCGGGCCCCTGGGCAGGGCCCGCGATGCGGTGGCCCGCCGCCTGGTGATCGGCGCCGTGGAAAAGCTGATGCTGCCGCGCATCAACGCGCTGCGCTCGGAGCTCTCCACCGGCACACTGCCACCCGTCAGCGGTGCGGACGAAATGTTCCGCACCGCCCCGCTGATGCTCGTGGCCACCTCGGAGCCCTTCGAATACCCCCATCCTGACTGGGGTCCGGACGTGCGGATGATCGGTGCGCTCGGCTGGGAACCGCCCGCGGAAGCTCCAGCCTGGCTGCGGGACGACCAGGACCCTCTGGTCCTGGTGACCACATCCTCCGAATACCAGGCCGACGAGGCCCTCGTGCGTGCGGCGCTGGCCGGGCTGGCCGCTGAACCCTTCACCGTGGTGGCCACCCTGCCGGCAGCGGACGCCGGATCGGCCGGTGCCGGCCGTGCACCCCGAAGCGACGGCTTTGGACCGGTTCCGGCCAATGCCCGGCTGGAGCACTTCGTGCCGCACGGCCGGGTCCTTGACCATGCGGCCGTCGCCGTTACCCATGGCGGGATGGGGGCCACCCAGAAGGCGTTGTCCAAGGGGGTTCCCGTCGTGGTGGTTCCGTTCGGCAGGGACCAGCACGAGGTGGCGGCGAGGGTGGTTGCCGCCGACGCCGGGGTGCGGCTCAGCCGGAAGCAGCTCACCCCCGAGCGGCTCCGCGCAGCCGTCCACGAGGCGCGGACCAAAGCACCGGGGGCGCGGCGGGTTGCGGAGGGCTACGCTGCGGCGGGGGGAGCGGCGGCAGGGGTGGATGCGCTGGAGGAACTGCTGCGGCTAGACTAGCGGCGCCAGAAGCCTGCACTTCCAGGGAGTTCGATGACGAACCTGCTCCAGCCTGAACCGCGCCAGCGTGCCGCCCTGGCCGGGCACGAGCGCCTGGATCACGCCCTGGGCGGCGCCACTCCCGAAATCCCCGGCCTGCGCAAACTCATCAGGGAATCCTGGCTGCGGTCCGCCAGCTTCAAGGCAAACCCGGACAACACGGCCGCGCCGTTGGCCCTGGACGTCGAAGAGCTGGAGGAGTACCGCCGGCAGCACCCCCTGGCCGCGATCATGCCGGTCATCAACAAGCTCCTGGTCCAGCCCAGCCACGACAGCGGTCTCCTGGTGGCCGTGGGGGATGAGGTGGGCAGGCTCCTGTGGGTGGACGGGGACCCCACGCTGCAACGCCGGGCCGAAGGGATGATGTTTGTCCCCGGCGCCGACTGGTCCGAAGCCAGTGTTGGCACCAGCGCCCCGGGCACCGCGCTGGCCCTGGGCAGGGGTATCCAGATCGCCGGCGCCGAGCATTACCAGCGCACCGTCCATCCCTGGAGCTGCACCGCGGTCCCCTTCCATGACCCCGACTCAGGCGCCGTGCTCGGCGTCGTGGACATCACCGGGACGGCCACGGCGGTGGCGCCGCACACCCTGTCCCTGGTGGAGGCCACGGTGGCGGCCGCCCAGGCGCAGTTGCGGGTGGAGCGCCTGCAGCATGCGGCGGAGCTGGCCAGGAAGCCGGTACGACGACGGTCCCCGGCTGCTGCCGGAAGGCAGGGCCAGGGTGCCAAGGAAGGCAGCCTCTACCGGAACAGCCTGCAGCTGCTGGGCCGCGACCAGGCACTGCTCAGCCTGGACGGCAGGACCGTTTCCCTATCCGCCCGGCACAGCGAAATCCTTGCCCTGCTCAGCATGCACCCGGACGGCCTCACGGCAGAGGAACTGAGCTCGCTGCTGTACCCGGGGGACGGCTCCACCATGACGCTGCGCGCGGAGATGGTCCGCCTGCGCAGAGTCCTCCAGCAGCTCTCCCCGGATGCGGTTCCCGGGTCCCGCCCCTACCGGCTGCCCATCGACCTGGTGCCGGATACGGGCCAGGTGCTCAGTTGCCTGCAGCGTGGTGCACACCGGATTGCCTTGGAGATTTACCGCGGCGGGGTGCTTCCGCGCTCCGAGGCACCGGGCATCGTGGATTTGAGGAACAGGGTTTCGTCCTTGCTGCGGGAAGCGGTCCTCACTGACGGCAGTGCCGAGTCCCTGCTCAAGTACGCCGCGCTGCCCGAGGCAAGTGACGACGTCGAAATCCGCCGCGCCGCGCTCCGCCTCCTGCCGCCGCGCTCACCCAAGCGGGCCGCCGTCGTGGCCGACCTGGAACGGCTGGAAGCCGAACTGCGCGCCTGAAAAGTTCCCTGTGACCTGAGCCACAGCATTGCAACCTGGCTGCAACCTCCCGGCTCCTACGCTGTCTTCAACGGCGGACGCCCCTGTGGCCCGCCTCCTGCACAGCAAAGGAGCTAAGCACATGACCGTTTACGCACAGCCGGGAACCGACGGTTCGAAGGTCACCTTCAAGGACCGGTACGAAAACTGGATCGGCGGCGAATGGGTGGCCCCCGTCAAAGGGCAGTACTTCGAGAACATCACCCCGGTGACCGGTAAGGCGTTCTGCCAGGTGGCCCGCGGCACGGCGGAGGACATCGAGCTGGCCTTGGATGCGGCGCACAAGGCGGCACCGTCCTGGGGCAAGACCTCCGCCGCGGAACGCGCCGCGATTCTGAACAAGATCGCCGACCGCATTGACGAGAACCTGGAAATGCTCGCCGTCGCCGAAACCTGGGACAACGGCAAGCCGGTCCGGGAAACCCTCAACGCCGACCTGCCGTTGGCCGCGGACCACTTCCGCTACTTCGCCTCGGCAGTCCGCGCCCAGGAAGGCAGCCTGTCCCAGCTGGACGAGAACACCACCGCCTACCACTTCCACGAACCCCTGGGCGTGGTGGGCCAGATCATCCCCTGGAACTTCCCCATCCTCATGGCCGTCTGGAAGCTTGCGCCCGCGCTGGCGGCTGGAAACACGGTGGTGCTCAAGCCCGCCGAGCAGACCCCAAGCTCCATCCTGGTGCTCGTGGAACTCATCGGGGACCTGCTGCCCGCGGGCGTGCTGAATGTGGTCAACGGCTTCGGCGTGGAGGCCGGCAAGCCGCTGGCGTCCAGTTCCCGGATCCGGAAGATTGCCTTCACCGGTGAGACCACCACCGGCCGGCTTATCAGCCAGTACGCCAGCCAGAACCTCATCCCCGTCACCCTGGAACTGGGCGGCAAGAGCCCCAACATCTTCTTCAACGACGTGGCCCAGGACAACGACGCGTTCTACGACAAAGCCCAGGAGGGGTTCGCGCTGTTCGCCTTCAACCAGGGCGAGGTCTGCACCTGCCCGTCCCGCGCGCTGATCCAGGAGGACATTTACGACTCCTTCATGGCGGACGCCGTGGCCCGGGTGGAGAAGATGGTCCAGGGCAACCCGCTGGACACCGATACCCAGGTGGGTGCACAAGCCTCCAACGACCAGTTGGAGAAGATCCTGTCCTACATCGACATTGGAAAGCAGGAAGGCGCCAAGGTCCTCACCGGCGGCGCCCGCGCAGAACTTCCGGGCGACCTTGCGGGCGGCTTCTACGTCCAGCCCACCGTGTTCGAGGGCCACAACAGGATGCGGATCTTCCAGGAGGAGATCTTCGGGCCCGTGGTGGCGGTGACGAAGTTCAGCGATTACAACGACGCGATGGGCATCGCCAACGATACCCTCTACGGGCTGGGCGCCGGTGTCTGGTCCCGCAACGGCAACGTGGCCTACCGGGCAGGCAGGGAAATCCAGGCCGGCCGTGTCTGGGTCAACAACTACCACGCCTACCCGGCCGGAGCTGCCTTCGGCGGCTACAAGTCATCCGGCATTGGCCGTGAAAACCACGCCATGATGCTGGACCACTACCAGCAGACCAAGAACCTGCTGGTCAGCTACGACGAAAACAAGCTGGGCTTCTTCTAAACCCAGCTGCAGAACCTATCCCAACCCAGCTACAACGAAGCAAGGATCGCCAATGACGACGACAATGCAAGCAGCCGTAGTAACCGAATTCGGCAAGGACCTCCAGGTCCAGACCCTCAACGTCCCCACGCCCGGACCCGGGCAGGCGCTGGTCAAGGTGCTGACCACTGGCGTTTGCCACACCGACCTCCACGCAGCCGAAGGGGACTGGCCGGTCAAGCCCACCCCGCCGTTCGTTCCCGGCCACGAGGGCGTGGGGGAAGTGGTGGCACTGGGCGACGGCGTCACCGACCTCCAGGTTGGAGACCTGGTGGGCAACGCCTGGCTCTGGTCCGCCTGCGGTGACTGCCAGTATTGCCGCACCGGCTGGGAGACCCTCTGCGAAGCCCAACAGAACGGCGGCTACAGCGTGGACGGCTCCTTCGGCGAGTACATGCTGGTGGACTCCCGCTTCGCGGCCCGCATACCGGCGGGATCCGACCCCGTCGAGGTGGCGCCGGTACTCTGCGCCGGCGTCACCGTCTACAAGGGCCTGAAAATGACCGAGGCCCGGCCGGGCCAGTGGGTCACCATCTCCGGCATCGGCGGACTGGGGCACATCGCCGTCCAGTACGCCGTCGCGATGGGCCTGCGGGTCGCCGCCGTTGACGTTGCCGACGACAAGCTGGCCCTGGCCAGGGCCCATGGGGCCGAAGTGACGGTCAATGCCCTGCACGAAGATCCGGTGGAGGTCATCCAGCGTGAAACAGGAGGGTGCCATGGAGTGCTGGTTACGGCGGTGCATCCGTCAGCATTCGGGCAGGCCATCGGCATGGTCCGCCGTGGCGGCACCATCGTTTTCAACGGCCTGCCGCCGGGGGACTTTCCGGCACCGATCTTCGAGATTGTGCTCAAGGGACTGACCGTCCGCGGCTCCATCGTGGGCACCCGGCAGGATATGGAGGAAGCCCTGGACTTCTACGCGCAGGGCAAGATCCATCCCACCGTCTCCGTCCGGGAGCTTTCCGAGGTCAATGCCGTCTTCGACGAGATGAAGCACGCCAAGATCGACGGCCGCGTGGTGCTGAGGTTCTGATGCCCGAACATGGGATCGATGCCGCCGTGACGCTGCCCGGGGAAGACTTTTCCCGGGTGGCGCTCACGCCGGCGGCCGTGGACCTATTGCGGATGCTCTGGGACCGGCATGGACCGCTCATGTTCCACCAGTCCGGCGGCTGCTGCGACGGGTCCTCGCCCATGTGTTACCCGGCCGGGGACTTCATCACCGGGGATTCGGACGTCCTGCTGGGGCTGTTCGACCTGTCCGACGGGCTGCAGCCCCTGCCGCTGGAGTTCTGGATGTCCCGGGAGCAGTTCAATTACTGGAGCCACACCCACCTGACCATCGACGTTGTCCCAGGCCGGGGGAGCGGCTTTTCGGTGGAAGCCCCGGAGGGCAAACGCTTCCTGATCCGGTCCACGCTGATGGACTGGCCCGCCTAGCAAGTTCGACGTATAACCTCTCGGGGCTCTCCATTCGGAGGGCCCCGAGTGCGTTGGCAGAAGAATATTCGGCATTCTGGGCGTCTCACTATTCGGGACGATTGGGGCCGTCCAGTGGATGGACACTATCGTTGATAGGTCTGTTTCCCTCACAAATCAGGATTGTGACCCCTTATGAATCTTCTGCGGACAAAATCCATCGAGCAGTCGATTGCCGACGCCGATGAGCCCGGACGAAAGCTCAAGCGTTCCCTCAGCACCTGGGACCTCATGATCATGGGCGTCGCCGTTGCTGTCGGCGCCGGTATCTTCTCCGTAGGCGCCAAGGCCGCTGCCAACTTTGCGGGCCCCGCCGTTACCGTCTCCTTCGCCATCGCCGCCGTCACGTGCGCGCTGGCCATCATGTGCTACGCCGAGTTCGCCACTGCCATCCCCGTGGCCGGCTCGGCCTATGTCTTCACCTACGCCACCATGGGTGAACTCCTTGCCTGGATCATCGGCTGGAACCTGATCCTGGAACTGTTCACAGCAGCCGCCGTCATTGCCAAGTACTGGGGCATCTACCTCAGCAAGGTGTTTGCCCTGACGGGCCTGGACGTCCCGCCGGCCATTTCGCTGGGCGGCGTGGACCTCTATTGGGGTGCCTTCCTGATCGTGGCCATCTTCACCGTGCTGCTGGTGCTGGGCACCAAGCTGTCCGCCCGTGTGGGCAACATCTTCACCCTGATCAAGATCGGCGTGGTGCTGTTCGTGATCGTGGTGGGCTTCACCTACGTGAAGGTGGAGAACTACAGCCCGTTCGTTCCCGCCGCCGAGCCCACGGCAGGCACCGGCGCCGCGGACGTCCTGAAGCAGTCCTTCTTCGGCTTCCTGACCGGTGCAGCGCCCGCGCAGTACGGCACCATGGGCATCTTCGCCGGCGCCGCCCTCGTGTTCTTCGCCTTCATCGGCTTTGACGTGGTGGCCACCTCCGCCGAGGAAGTCAAGAACCCGCAAAAGACCCTGCCCCGCGGCATCTTTGGCGGACTGGCCCTGGTCACGCTGCTCTACATCCTGGTTTCCCTGGCCCTGACCGGCATGGTGTCCTACACCCAGCTTGCCGAGGCCAAGAGCCCCACCCTCACCACTGCGTTCGAGGCCGTGGGCGACACATCCGCCGCCAAGGTCATCGCCTTCGGTTCCCTGGTGGGCCTGACCACCGTCATCATGGTGCTCCTCATGGGCCTGTCCCGCGTGGTGCTGGCCATGAGCCGCGACGGCCTGCTGCCCCGGTCGCTGTCCAAGACCAGCGACAAGCGCTCCACGCCGGCGCGCCTCCAGATCATCTGCGGCGCCGCGGTTGCCCTGGTGGCAGGCCTCACCAATGTGGACCTGCTCGAGGAAATGATCAACATCGGTACGCTGTCCGCGTTCGTGGTGGTGAGCCTGGGCATCCTGGTGCTCCGCAGGAAGCGCCCGGACCTGAAGCCCGCTTTCCGCGTCCCGTTCGGCAAGGTGCTGCCCATCGTTTCCGCAGTGCTCTGCCTGTACCTGATGACCAACCTGGCCGTGGAGACCTGGATCTTCTTTGCCATCTGGCTGGTCATCGGCCTGGCCATCTACTTCGCCTACGGACAACGGCACTCCCGGCTCAACGAGCGCTTCGCCGAAGCCAGCGTGTCCGTTAACGGCGCACCCGCTGCAGCCAGGACCGAAGCAACCAGTGAGCGTGACGACGAGGACGAGCTGAGCCGCACCTGACGGCCCGCCACTCCCGCTGTTGAACTGCCCGCCCGGCCTCTGCCGGGCGGGCAGCCGCGTTTAAAAGCAACCTGTGTTTCCTGCGGATTCCGGTTACAGCGGCTCTGCGTCCCGGCGATTCAGGGTGCGGCATAGCGGCCCACCCATTCAATGAGCGGTCGGAGCTGCCGCCACCTGCCCGCGATTTCCTCCGCGGCTGCTTCCGTGGAAATCCACTCCGCCCGGCCCAGGTGGGACCCGCTGTACAGGGTCTTGTACTTGAGGAGTTCCGCCCGTGGATGGTCCCTGTCGAAACCGCGGGGAACGGTCTTGAGTTTCTCTCCGTCAATACTGAACCCGGCCGCCGCAATAGTGTCCACGATCTCCTGCAGTGCGGCGCCGCTTCCGGAGGCATCGGCTGCCGCCCGGAACCTGGCCAGCTGTGCCGGCGTGTGCGAGCGGTAGCCGCCTCCCACCAGCAGCCCGTCTGCGCTGACCTGCAGGTAGTAGCCCACGCCTTCCTGCCGGGTGGCGAACGCGCCCTGTGCCGTTTTGTAGGGTGACTTGTCCTGCGAGAAGCGGACGTCACGGTAGGGCCGGAACAGTCTGGCTGGGCCAAACTCGGGCTCAAGCTGCGCGAGGAGCCCGGCGATAGGTTCCTTCACGGCCCTGTCGTAGGTGTCCTTGTGCGCAAGCCACCACTCGCGGTTGTTGTTGTCCTCCAGTTCCTCATAGAACCGGAAGGCTTCCGGGGGAATGCCTGAAAATGTGTCCATGAACGGAGCCTAGGACGGGTGCCGGGAGCGGGACAGGGGTCCTGGGCCGTATGTGTAAAAAGACGAATGTGCAAAAGTGCCGGGACCGAAAAGACCACCCCGCCACGAATCCGTGGCGGGGTGGTCTTTCAGTTCAACCGGCAGGGTCAGCCGATCTTGTTGGCTGCCTCTGCGTCGGAGGTCGGTGCGGACGGAGCAGCGACGGCACCGAGGTTGGCGCGCAGCTTGGCGCCGAGTTCGGCGTCAACGTTGGTCCAGTACTGGATGGCGCGTTCCTTGATGCCGGGGCTCTTGACGCCGCCCACGGCACCGGTGATGGTCTCCAGGAAGCGGGCCTTGGCTGCCTCGTCGTAGACCTCGCGGTACAGGGCGCCGGCCTGGACGAAGTCGCTGTCCTCGGCGTGGAGGGAGTGCGCGGCGAGGGTCAGCTCGCCGTCGTTCTCCCAGCCGCCGGCCGGGTTCTGCGGCTCAACGGCAGCCGGGCCGCCCACCGAGTTCGGGGCGTAGACCGGAACCGAGGGGGCGTTGAACAGGAAGCGCCCCTGGCCGTCCTGGCTGTAGTTGTTGACCTGGTTCCTGGGCTGGTTCACCGGGATCTGCGCGTGGTTGGTGCCCACGCGGTAGCGGTGTGCGTCCGCATAGGAGAAGATGCGCGCCTGCAGCATCTTGTCCGGCGAGGCTGCGATGCCGGGCACGAAGTTCGACGGCGCGAATGTGGCCTGTTCGATCTGCGCGAAGTAGTTCTCCGGGTTCTTGTTCAGCTCCATGGTGCCCACCTTGATCAGGGGGTAGTCCGCATGCGGCCACACCTTGGTCAGGTCGAACGGGTTGAAGCGGTAGGTCTTGGCGTCCTCGTACGGCATGACCTGGACGTGCAGGTCCCAGGACGGGAAGTTGCCGGCCGAGATGTTCTCGGACAGGTCGCGGATGTAGAAGTCGGCGTCGGAGCCGGCCAGCTGTTCAGCCTGCTCCGAGCTCATGGAGTTCACGCCCTGGTTGGACTTGAAGTGGTACTTGACCCAGAAGCGCTCACCGGCTTCGTTGATCCACTGGTAGGTGTGCGAGCCGTAGCCCTGCATCTCGCGCCAGGAGGCCGGCAGGCCACGGTCACCCATGAGCCAGGTGACCTGGTGGGCGGACTCGGGGGACAGGGTCCAGAAGTCCCACTGCATGTCGGCGTCGCGCAGGTGCGTGCCCGGCAGGCGCTTCTGGGAGTGGATGAAGTCCGGGAACTTGATGCCGTCGCGGATGAAGAAGACGGGGGTGTTGTTGCCCACGAGGTCGTAGTTGCCCTCGGTGGTGTAGAACTTCACGGCGAAGCCACGGGGATCGCGCCAGGTGTCCGGGGAGCCGTTCTCGCCGGCGACGGAGGAGAAGCGGATCAGCATTTCGGTTTCGACGCCCGGCTGCAGGAACGCGGCCTTGGTGTACTTGGAGATGTCCTCGGTGGTCTTGAACGTGCCGAATGCACCGCCGCCCTTGGCGTGCACTACGCGCTCCGGAACCCGCTCGCGGTTGAACTGCGCGAGCTTCTCAATGAGGTAGTGGTCGGTCAGGATGATGGCACCATCGGCACCAACTGACTTCGAGTGAGCGTCGGACGTAACCGGCGCACCTGACTGGGTTGTGGAAACGGCAGTCATTGTTCTCCTATTTCTCTTTTTCTTGCGAGGGACTGTGGGAAGGAAGTTGCTGGGCCTGCTGGCACTCCTGGCAGATGCCCTGGTACATGACGTCCGCGATCTGGATGGTCATGGGTTTGGCGTCCGGGTTCCAGTGGGGCGTGAGGCAGGGGGCGTGGCCGACGGCGCAGTCCACGTCCTCCACGCGGCCGCAGCTGATGCAGATGGCGTGATGGTGGTTGTCGCCCACGCGCGTTTCATACAGGGCGGGGGAGTGGGGCGGCTCAAAGCGCCGCAGCATGTGCAGGTCCGTCAGGTCGCCGAGGACAACGTAGACGGACTGCGCCGTCAGTTCCGGCAGTTCGGCCCGGGCGGCGGCAAGGATGCTTTCGGCAGCGGAATGCGGGTGGCGTTCGACGGCGGCCAGTACAGCCAACCGCTGCTTGGTCACCCTGCGTCCGTGGGCGCGCAGGGCTGCAGCCCATGCGTCCTGGCCGTCAAAGTGCTCCATCATGGCTCCATTGAAACACTTATTTTGAGCAACTCACAATAAGGTGCGGCTTACCTCATCGTGTCGCCCATTACTGTTACGGGGTGGGGAAATTACTTGCCGATGTCACGCCGCTCAGGGAAAGCCCCGCATTCCGCCGGCTGTGGCTCGGATCAGCAGTGTCCGCCGTCGGCAGCCAACTCACCCTGGTGGCCGTAGGCCTCGAGGTATACCGCCTGATGCAGGACAGCTTCTATGTGGGCCTGCTGGGCATCTTCGCGCTGGTTCCCCTGGTATTCGGTGGACTGATGGGCGGCTCCATCGCCGATGCCCATGACCGGAGGCGGATTGCCCTGCTGGCCACCACCGTGCTGTGGCTGACCACCGGCCTGATCGCGCTGCAGGCCTGGGTGCAGCTGGGCAACGTGTGGGTGCTGTACCTGCTGGTGGCGCTGCAAAGCGGGGCCCAGGCCATCAACCAGCCGGCCCGCACGCGCCATCATCCCCATGCTCATCCGCAAGGAACTCCTGCCGGCCGCCAACGCGCTGAGCATGCTGTCCATGGGCCTGGCCATGACCGCGGGTCCACTCCTGGCCGGCCTGCTGGTGGCGTGGATCGGATTCGGCTGGACCTACACCATCGACTTCGTGAGCTTTGCCTTCGTCCTGTGGGCGGTCTACCGGCTCCCACCCGTGGCACCCACCGGGGGCCACGGCAAGGCGGGGATCCGCTCCGTCATCGAGGGGTTCCGGTTCCTCGGCACGCGGCCCAACCTCCGCATGACCTTCATCATCGACCTCGTGGCCATGATCCTTGCCCAGCCACGGGCGCTGCTGCCCGCCGTCGCGGCCCTCATGATCGGCGGCGGCGAGGCGACGGTGGGCATCCTGCTGGCCTGCACCGCCGTCGGCGCTTTCCTGGCCGGCCTTTTCTCCGGGCCGCTGGGCAGCGTGCGCCGCCAAGGGACCGCCGTCGTTATTTCCGTGATGGGCTGGGGTGCCTCCATCGGGGCGTTCGGCCTTGTGGTGCTGCTGGCCGGCCCCGCGCCGGGCGGTGCAGTGACCCTGTGGCTCCTGCCCGCAGCCATTTGCTGCGGCCTGGCCGGCGGCGCCACCAGGATCCTGAATGAGGGCTGGGTCCTGCTGCTGGGCGGAGTGCTGTGCATCGCAGGGGCGTGGCTGGCGGCGAAACTCCAGCCGGGTTTCCGGACGTACGATGCGAGGAACCCGGTACCCTAGCGGGCCGTTCCTTTACTGAGGAGGAAACGTGCACAAACATCACAACGGACTGAAAACCGCGGCACTGTTCGGGGTGCTGTGGGCGGTACTGCTGGGCCTTGGCGGGCTCATCGGCGTGGGGACCCGCAGCTCCGCGCCCATCTGGATCATGGCCCTGATCGGCGTCGGTACCACCTTCTACGGCTACTGGAACAGCGACAAGATCGCCATCCGGTCCATGCAGGCCGTCCCGGTGTCCGAAGCGCAGGCACCGCAGCTCTACCAGATTGTCCGCGAGCTTTCGATGCGCGCCAACCAGCCGATGCCGCGCATCTATGTTTCGCCCACCATGAATCCCAATGCGTTCGCCACCGGCCGCAACCCCCAAAACGCTGCCGTCTGCTGCACCGAGGGCATCCTGCAGCTCCTGGACGCCCGCGAGCTCCGCGGCGTCCTGGGGCACGAACTCATGCACGTCTACAACCGGGACATCCTCACCTCATCCGTGGCTGCCGCCGTCGCCGGTGTCATCACCTCGGTGGGGCAGATGCTGCTGTTCTTCGGCGGCGGTGACCGGCGCAACGCCAACCCCCTGGCCATGATCGCCATGGCCCTGCTGGCGCCCTTCGCGGCGTCGCTGATCCAGATGGCCATCTCCCGTACCAGGGAGTACGACGCCGACGAGGACGGTTCGCAGCTCACCGGCGATCCGCTGGCGCTCGCCTCAGCCCTGGCCAAGATCGAGCGCGGCGTCAGCATTGCACCGCTGCCGCACGACCAACGGCTGGTGAACGCCTCGCACCTGATGATCGCCAACCCGTTCCGTGGCGGTGCCATGAACAAGCTGTTCGCCACGCACCCGCCCATGCGCGACCGGATCGCCAGGCTGGAGCGGATGGCGGGCCGGCAGCCGTAGCAACTCCGGGCGAACTCTTAGGTGAAGAGTCCTTCGCCGATGTAGCCGCCCGGCTTCACGCCGCCGGGGACCGCGAAAAGCCCGGAACCGGTGTGCTTCAGGTACTCGACGGCCAGGGTGTCGCCTTTCGCCATGGCCATCTGCATGGGGACGTAGTGCGTCCGCGGATCGGTGACGAAGGCGATGAAGAACAGCCCGGCGTCGAGATGGCCTACGCCGTCCGAACCGTCCGTGTAGTTGTAGCCGCGGCGCAGCATCTGCACACCGTTGTTGTGGCTGGGGTGGGCCATCCGGACATGCGAGTCCAGCGGAATGAGGGGTTTGCCGCCCTTGCCCTGCCGGTTAAAGTCCGGGTCTGTGAACTCCTCGCCGCCGGACAGCGGGGCTCCTGTGCCCTTGGTTCTGCCGACCAGGGCCTCCTGCTCGCCCAGTGAGGTGCGGTCCCAGATTTCGATGTGCATCCGGATCCGGCGCGCCACCAGGTAGCTGCCGCCGGCCATCCAGGCGTCCTGGGGCCGCGCTGCCTGGGCCCACACGTGCTGGTCCAGCAGCTGCGCATCCTCCACCTTGAGGTTGTTGGTGCCGTCCTTGAACCCGAACAGGTTCCGCGGGGTCTGCTGCGCGCGGGACGTGGATGATGTCCGGCCAAACCCGAGCTGGGACCAGCGGACCCGGACCTTCCCGAATCCGATCCTGGCCAGGTTCCGGATGGCGTGCACCGCCACCTGCGGATCATCCGCGCAGGCCTGGACCACCAGGTCACCGCCGCTGCGCCCGGGGTCCAGGTCATCGCCGGGAAAATGCGGCAGGTCGATCAGCGCCTCGGGCCGGCGGCCGTCCAGGCCGAAACGGGCCGCACCGTCCTTTTCGAAGAGGCCCGCCCCGAATCCGAAGGTCAGGGTCAGCTTTCCGGCATTCAGGTCCAGCGCTTCGCCCGTGTCCTCGGGCGGGGCGCCGTACGGTCCGTCCACGGCACCTGTTGCCCCGGCGGGACGGCCCTGGGTCAAGGCCTCCGCAGCCTCGGTCCAGTCCTTGAGCAGCTGGATCAGTTCGTCCCGCTTGGTGGTGGTGACTTCGAACGCTGCCATATGCAGCCGGTCCTGTGCCGCTGTGGTGATGCCTGCCTGGTGGTCACCGTGGAAGGGGACCACCAGGCTGTCGGCAGCCGGCGGCGCGGCGGAGGCGGCCACGGCGTCGTGGCCCAGGAAGCCGGCGGCGAGGCCGGCGGCCGCACCGCCCAGTCCGGCAATCCCAAACAGGCCGCGCCTGCTCAGGCGCGCTCCCGCCGTCGGCTGTTCCCTGTCCCTGCCATCAAGCGGCGGGTCAGTGGAAACGGCGGATCCGTCCGCCCCGGAGGCCTCCGGCGGACGGCCGCTGAACGGGCAGCCGGTCACAGGACCACGGCCGCCGTCAGCCGGGACAGCGGTTCCCCAAGCGCGTCCACCAGTGACGCGAGCCGCTGGACCTGTTCGGGGGCCAGCTTGTCATAGGAGGTGAAACCGGAGCCCTGGGCATGGGTGGCAAGTTCGGCCTGCAGGGCAGCGAACTTCTCATCCAGGGAGGCGGCCAGGGCTGCGTCCTTCTGCTGGAGGGCGGGCTTGAGGTTCTCAAAGGCGATGCGGGCACCGTCCACGTTCGCCTGGAAGTCCCAGAGGTCGGTGTGCGACCAGATTTCTTCTTCCCCGGTCACCTTTCCGGTGGCCACCTCGTCCAGAAGTTCCTTGGCGCCGTTGCCCAGCCCATCCGCCGTGAAGTCCAGGGTCTTGGTGCGCTCCACCAGGTCCTTGGTATCGGCCACCATGCGGTCGGCGATGGCGGACCGTTCGGCCGCCGTCATTGCGGTGTACTCCGCGGGCGGGAAGAGGTCCTTTTCGGCCCGGTGCCAGCCGGTCCATTCCTGGCCCGGTTCAAGGTCGGCCTCGCGGGCGTCGAGCTGCGGGTCCAGGTCCCCGAAGGACTCTGCCACGGGCTCAATCCGTTCCCAATGCTGGCGCGTTGTGGCATACAAGTCCCGGGCCTGCACGGTGTCGCCTGCCGCGAAAGCCGCGGCAAACTGTTCCGTGCCGCTGAGCAGCTGTTCGCTTTGGTCCTTTACGTAGGACGAGTACTGTGCGGTGGCAGTGTCCAGGAGGTGCTGGAAGTCCGCGTCCGCCGTCGGCTGGTTTCCGGACTGGGTGACCTCCAGGGCGCCCCTGATGCCGTCGCCTTCCATGCCGGGCTTGCACGCGGTGGTGTAGGTGCCGGCCGCGGCGGTGACCACCAGGTTGCGGGTCAGGCCCGGGCCAATGTTCTCCACTTCGCCCAGGATGCGAAGGCCGTCGGACGCCAGGAGGTAGAACTCGGTGACTTCGGTGCCTTCATTCTTCACCGAGAAGTTGAGGTTGCCGCTGGGCACACGGCCGGTGGACACCTTGCACTCGGTGTTGGAGCTGACAATCTCGATGGCGCCGCCCGAGGTGTCTGCCGCCTTGGTGTTATCCGTGCAGCCGGCAAGGAGCAGCGGGACGGCCACGACGGCGGCAGCGAGGCGTGCCTGCCTGTTCCGGAAAGCGAGGCGGGGTTTCTGGGGCAGGGAAAAGCCGGGCATGGGGAAGTCCTTTGAGTGCGGGGGCGGGGATGAGGGGGTTAGACGGCCGCTGCGGCCTTGACCCCAGCGTTGGTGCCGGACGGGGCGGGGCCGGCTGGGGCTTTGCGGTTGATGCGCAGGTAGAGGAACAGCACGGGCGCCACGTACAGGAGCCACGCGGCTGCCTCCAGCCAGGTGGTGGCCGGGGAGAAATTCAGGGTGCCCTTGAGCAGGGTGCCGTACCAGGACGACGGCGGGACTGCGCCGCTGATATCGAACGCCAGGGAGTGCAGCCCCGGAAGGAGACGGGCCTCCTGGAGGTCGTGGATGCCGTAGGACAGGACGCCGCCGGCGATGACGATCAGGGCCGCGCCCGTCCAGGTGAAGAAGCGGGAGAGGTTGACCTTGAGGACGCCCCGGTGCAGCAGGTAGCCCAGGCCGGCGGCAACTGCCAGGCCCAGCAGGGCGCCGACCAGCGGCTGGGTGGATTCGCCCGTGGCCTTGGCCGCGGCCCAGAGGAAGAGCGCCGTTTCGAGTCCTTCACGTCCCACGGCGATGGCGGCCACCACTGCCAGGCCCCAGCCGGCTCCGCCCGTGGACCTGTCAACGCGTGATTTCAGGTCACTTCCGAGCGTCCGGGCGGTGCGTGCCATCCAGAAGACCATCCATGTCACCAGGCCGACGGCGAGGATGGAGAGTCCGCCGCCGATCGCCTCCTGCGCCTCAAAGGTGAGCCCCTTGGGACCGAAGGTCAGGAGGGCACCAAAACCAACCGAAACGGCCACAGCCGCGGCAACGCCGGCCCAGAGCCGGGGGATGAGGTGGCGGCGGTCCGTCTTGGCCAGGTAGGCCATGAGGAGGACTACCACCAGGGTGGCTTCGAGTCCTTCGCGCAGGCCGATCAGGAAGTTGGCAGTCATGGATGTTCTTTCGCTCAGGTAAGCCTTACTTAGGCAGGCCTAAGGAAGAGGTTACCCGGCGCGCGCTATTACGCAAACTAAACGTGCGGTAATTGCGCGCAGGTTACTTTGGCAGCACGCGCCGGGTGAAGTACCTCCTGGCACGCAAAAGGCCGGCGCACGTGCTTCGGGTGCGCCGGCCTTAAAGCGCAGCGTGAATGGTGTGCCGGATTTGACGGCGGGGGAGGGCTAGCTGCGGAAGTTCACGAACTGCAGGTCGGCCTCGTCGAAGTCCTTTAGCAGCGCCATCACAGCCTGCAGGTCATCACGGGACTTGGAGGAAACCCGCAGTTCATCGCCCTGGATTTGGGACTTCACGGACTTGGGGCCCTCGTCGCGGATCAGCTTGTTGATCTTCTTCGCCAGGTCCTGGGCGATGCCTTCCTTAATGGATGCCTCCAGGCGGAACTCCTTGCCCGAGGCATAGGGCTCGCCGGCGTCCAGGGACTTCAGCGAAATTCCGCGGCGGATCAGTTTGGACTGCAGTACGTCCAGGACCGCCAGGACGCGCTCCTCGGAGTTGGCCTTCATGAGGATCTTCTCGCCGCTGAAGTCCACCTCGGCGCCGACGCCCTTGAAGTCGTAGCGCTGGGCGAGTTCCTTCTGGGCCTGGTTGAGCGCGTTGGCCACTTCCTGCTTGTCCACCTTGCTTACGACGTCGAACGTTGACTCGCCTGCCATGACTCTCCTTTGTTGATGGGAGCCCTGCGCGGGGACAGGGCCTGGATCACTGCCATCCAGCCTAATACGGATGCCCCGGGGGATGGGGGCCGCGCATTCACAGTTCCCTCTCAGCGGACGCATCGGCGGAACGAAGGAGCGCCGGCGAGAGTTGGAGCAGTTGTACCGCAGTCTGAAGGGAACACCATGCACCGCAAAGCCGCCCGTTACGTCACCCGGACCACCGCAGCAGCAGCCGGGGCGGTAGCCACGGCGGCAACCTCGGTGGCGGCGGCAGCAGTGGCCGCCTCCATCATCTTCAGCCCGGTGGCGGACGCTTCCTCCCGCATGGACGGGGTGCGGGCGGACCTGCAGCGGGCCGTGCAACTCAACCAGATCACCGAGGAGCAGGCCCTGAGCTTCGAAGCCAAGCTGGCCGGGCGCATCCTGGGCGAGGCGTGAACCCGCCGTTTTTCCGCGCCGTTCCAAGTCTTTTGCGGCAGTCCGGCGCCCGATTCGATTCTTCGGCGGAAGTTCTGTAAAGTTGTCTTGCCCGCGGTTACTGAAGCGGAACGGACCGGAAACGGACCCTTCCGAACACTGCATCGGCGGGTACTTCTTTTGAAGTTCGGCAGATTACCCGAGCGGCCAAAGGGGGCTGACTGTAAATCAGCTGGCAACGCCTACGGGGGTTCGAATCCCTCATCTGCCACCCTCCCGGATTTCCGGGAACATAGACCCGTTCGGATCTCTTCGGAGGTCCGGGCGGGTCTCTTTATTGCTTCGTGAGCACGGTTGTAAGCACGCCGCTGCGCTCCCACATTTTTGGTGAAGCGAACAGGAAGTCACGCCTAATCTGACGGTAGAAGAGATGCGGAAGGCGGATCCTCTTGGAGGTAGTTTCGGCCGGTAAAGTCTCCCAAGGCAAAGTAGCTTCGGCGGACAGGTATGGATCTGTACGGATGCAGGACCGACCTGCGAAATTGCATGTTGCTGGCGTTGGTTCACGTCGGTAACTTTGTGGAGGCGGCTTCCCATTTTCCCCCATTTGGGAGGACGTCCCAGAGAGGCCCCGCGGCGACCCCCAATGCCACGGGGCCTCTCGCATGGCTGGAAAGGGGGCGCTGGCCAGAGTCCGATCAAGCCTCCGGAACCACCAGGTTCCAGAGGCTTTTTCGTGCCCCTTTTCTTGTCTCCGGGGATGCTGTGGAGGCCGCCTGCAGACGCTGCCAATCCGCCGTCGACACCGTGTGGGTGCGGGCGTAGTCTGGCAGAATCGGCGCACCTGCCTCGATGCCCTGCGTCGATATTTCCATCGATGAAGGAGGATTCAATGAGTGCTGTACGCGAATTCATGACCACGGATGCGAGATGTATCCGTGAAAGCGAGTCCCTTGTGGACGCCGCCCGGATGATGATGGACCTCGACTGCGGCGCCCTTCCCATCTGCGGGGATGACGGCAAGTTGAAGGGCATGATCACCGACCGCGACATTGTGCTCAAGTGCGTCGCCGCCGGCCGTGACCCGGGCCAGATGATGGCCCGCGACCTCGCCTCCGGCAAGCCGTACTGCGTCGACGCCGACGCCAATGTGGATGCAGCCATCGACATGATGGAAAAGCACCAGATCCGCCGGCTCCCGGTGATCTCCGACCACAAGCTCGTTGGCATCATCAGCCAGGGCGACATTGCACGCAACTACTCCGAACAGCGCGTGGGCGAACTGGTGGAACACATCTCCGAGCGCCACGGGGTGTAGCGGCGGCAGCGCAGCATGGCCTTGTCCGCGGATCCACCCCTTGAAGGTTCGGACCCGCGGACAAGCTTTGGAAATATCAGTTCACTGCATTCAGTTCAGGGCGATCAGGAGCATCTGGCTGGTGCCGGGGATGCAAGTCTGCAGGATCGCCCGGGGGAAGCCGCCGAACACCGCAATTACGTCGTTGGTGGTTCCGGGATTGGGGACTGTCCCGCGCCCCGTGACGGTAAAGGTTCCATAGCCCGGGATGCTGACCGTCTCACCCACGCCGATTCCGGAGAACCTGGCCCACCCGCCGCAGAAATCGTGCTCCGTGATGAAGAGCGAGTAGCCGTCGTTGGGCGTGTAGTGGATGGGCCCGATGCACGCGTCAACCATGGACTGGCCGCCGGAGCCTGCAACGTAAATGGTCCGGATTGCAGGTGCTGCGGGTACGAAAACCGGTGCCGGTGCCGGTGCCGCGGGAGCGGCTGCCGCGGCGGCAGGGGCAGGCGCCGCAGCCGGAGCCGGCGCAGGTGCGGCCACTGCTACGGGCGGGCCGTTCAGCAGGAGCGTTTGGCCAGGGTAGATGGTGCTGTAGGCGCCGAGCCCGTTTGCGGCGAGCATGGCGTTTATGTCCACGCCATGGCTGGCGGCGATCGCACCCACCGTGTCACCGGGCGCCACCGTGTACAGGTTGGGGTCACCGGCAGGCTCGGGGGCGGGTGCTGGTTCCGGCGCCGGTGCCGCCGGTGCTGGTTCGGCTGGAGCCGGGGCGGGGGCAGCCTCAGCTGCCGGCGCAGCAGCCTGTGCGGCGACCGCCGATACGGCACCCGGATTGGCGGATGCCCCGGCGTCCGTGGCGGGTTCGGCTGCGGCGCTTGGCGACGCCGGTGAGGCGGTCTCTGCCACCTGTGCAGCCGCCGTCGTACCTCCGCTGAAAGTAGCGGGTGCCGCCATTGCGCCCACGCCCACCGCGGCCACAACGGCCGCCGTGGCCATTCCGGCCCACAGCCTGTTGCTGATGACCGGCCGGCCGGTGTTGAGGTCGGTCCGCGGTTCGTCGGTGGCGAAGCTTCTGCTGGTGCCGTCGGGGGAGGGGTGGAAAGGCTGGCTCATGGAATTGGCCCATCTGGGTTCGGTCCAGCCCGGCTGTGCCGCTGCACGCCGGTGTGCCGGACGGATGGAGAAGTCATTGCACCGCCGGCCCCGGCAGCTGCCGGAGCCGCAGGCGGCACAGGTTGGAGGCATCCGCATACCCAGAAAATGCGGAACTCCGCGTGAAGGCAGGAACTTCCGGAAGCCACCCGGGGGACCTGCCAGTGCGTGTTGGTCCTAGGAATTTCGAGTCTAGGAACTGCCCCAAGGCCGGGGCACCAGTAGGAAATACCCGAGTTTCCGGGGCCGGTACCCGCCCTGTGGCAGCGAAGCTACTCAGCCGCCGGAGGGCCAATACTTGCCTGCTGCGTGCCATCGTCGGGCCCGGAACAGGCAGGCCCACCACCAGGCATGCGCCCGGAGTGACGGCAGGGGCAGAGTAGGCGGGGACCAAGTTACCGGCGGGTAACATGGGGGCATGCACCTGCTCCTGAGAACACTGCTCATGCTCGTCCGTTCCGCCCGGCGTCCACCGCTGACCGTATGGGACCCGTCATCCCTGCCGCTGCGTGTCCTGCCCACGGACATCGACATCGCCATGCACGTCAACAACGGCATGTACCTGTCCCTGATGGACCTGGGCCGGTTCGACCTCATGGTGCGCAGCGGCGTCTGGAAGCGGATGCGCCGCCGCGGCTGGACCCCGGTGGTGTCCGCGGAAACCATCTCCTTCCGCAAATCCCTCCAGCTGTGGCAGGACTACACGATCGAGACCAGGATCATCGGCCTGGACACCAAGGCGATCTTCTTTGAGCAGCGCATGGTGGCCGACGGCGAGATTTACGCACGTGCCTACATCGCCACCAGGCTGGTCACCAAGGCCGGCCCGGTCAGCCAGGAGGACATCATGGCCGAGTTCGGAGCCCCGCCCGCGGACCTGGTGCTCCCCGAATGGATCCACGAGTGGCGCGCCTCCAGTGCCCTCCCCGGCAGCCGCACACCCGCCCCGCACCTGTGGAATGCCAGCCGCTGAACCCGCGTGCCGGCGTCGTACTTCCCCCTATTCCCGATGACGCGGGGAGCGAACACGGGCGACAGCCGCGGCCGTGGCGCGTAGCGTAGACACATGGCTACCCTCGACATCACAGGTGAACAGTTCGCATCCACGATCGAAGGCAACGATATTGTCCTGGTCGATTTCTGGGCAGAATGGTGCGGTCCCTGCAAGCAGTTCGGCCCCACATACTCAGCAGTCTCGGAGAAGCATCCCGACGTCCTCTTCACCAAGGTGGACACCGAAGCCGAGCAGCAGCTCGCGGCGGAGGCAGGCATCACCTCCATCCCCACGCTGATGGCTTTCCGCGAAAAGGTGCTGGTGTTCTCGCAGCCCGGCGCGCTGAACGGCCAGCAGCTGGAACAGGTGGTGGACGCGGTGAAGGCACTGGACATGGACGAGGTCCACGCCCATGTGGCCCGCCAGCGTGAGGAAGCGGCCACCGCGGCCAGCCAGCCATCCGGCCCCCGCGACACCACCCAGGACGGCACCCAGATCCCCGATTTCTAAGACCCGCTATTAAACAGGAATGCGGGACCTCCCTCAGGAGGTCCCGCATTCTTGCGTTAAGGCTGCGTCAGACGCGTTCCACCTTGACCGGTTCGGCCAGCAGCGCGCTGAGCGACTCGTTCAGGTCCTGTACGGCGGTGCCCTTGGAGTGCTTGTCCAGGTCCTCCTCGGACGCCCACTGTTCGGTGAGGACCAGCTTTTCCTCCGTGGCTTCGGTCAGCTCGTAACGGATGCAGCCTTGCTCGTTCACCACCTCATCGATCGCGATTTCCAGGGCCAGCTTGACGCGGAAGAATTCGCCTTCGTTGGGGATGAACGTTGCTATCAGATCAATGGGTGCACTCATGGATTTCACAATACCGGGGCTGCGCGGCCGCCCGGTTGTGTTGCGGCCGTTTCCCCGCCTGTCTTCCTTCTCCTGCCGGGATCCTGTTGGTAGCGTGCCTTCATGCGTGCTTATACAGCCGGGGACACTGACGTCCCGCTCCTGGAGGAAACCATTGGCGCGAACTTTGAGCGCGTGGCCGCGCAGTTCCCCCTCCACGACGCCCTGATTGAGGCCGCGCCGGTGCCGGGCGCGGACGCCCGCCGCTGGAGCTATACCAAGATGAACGACGACGTCGACCGGCTGGCGCGTGCGCTCCTCGCCCTGGGCATCGCCAAGGGTGAGCGGGTGGGCATCTGGAGCCCCAACTGCGCCGAATGGACGCTGCTGCAGTACGCCACCGCCAAGGCCGGCGCTATCCTGGTCAACGTCAATCCGGCCTACCGCAGCCACGAACTCGAATTCGTGGTCAAGCAGAATGGCATGCGCATGCTGTTCACGGCGCCGTCGGACGCCAACAGCGACTACGTGGCCATGGCACGGCAGGCCCTGCTCACCTGCCCGGACCTGCGGGAACTCGTCTTCCTCCCGGACCACGGCCTGCACGGGCTGACGGCCGGCAGCCCCCAAAGCGATGCCGAACTGACGTACACCGAGCTGCTCAGGCGCGCGGACGACGTCGGCCATGCCGCCCTGAAGGCCCGCATGGCCGAACTCCACCCGCACGATCCCATCAACCTGCAGTACACCTCCGGCACCACCGGATTTCCCAAAGGTGCCACGCTCACGCACCACAACATCCTGAACAACGGCTACGCCATCGGCGAGCTGCTGGGGTACACCGAACGGGACCGCGTGGTCATCCCCGTCCCGTTTTACCACTGCTTCGGCATGGTCATCGGCAACCTCAATGCCCTCAGCCACGGAGCTGCCACCATCATCCCGGGCCGCGGTTTCTCGCCTGCCGCCGCGCTGGAGGCAGTGCAGGACTTCGCCGGGACCTCCCTCTACGGGGTTCCTACCATGTTCATTGCCGAGCTCGCGTTGCCGGACTTCGGCTCCTATGACCTGTCCACGCTCCGCACCGGGGTGATGGCGGGCTCGCTGTGCCCCATCGAGGTGATGAACCGGGTGATTTCGGAGATGCACATGGTGGATGTGGCCATCTGCTACGGCATGACCGAGACCTCGCCCGTCTCCACCATGACCCGCAAGGGGGACACCCTCCAGCAGCGCACGGAGACCGTGGGCAGGACCATGCCGCAGCTGGAGAGCCGGATCGTGGACCCTGCCACCGGGGAGGAACTGGAGCGCGGGCAGATCGGCGAGCTCTGCACCCGTGGTTATGCCGTGATGGCAGGGTACTGGAACCAGCCGGACAAGACGGCCGAGGCGATCGACGCCGACGGATGGATGCACACCGGCGACCTTGCCCGGATGGACGACGACGGATACGTGGTGGTGGAGGGCCGGATCAAGGACATGGTGATCCGGGGCGGCGAAAACATCTACCCGCGCGAAATCGAGGAGTTCCTGTACACGCACCCCGACATCCAGGACGTGCAGGTGATCGGGGTCCCGGATGCCAGGTTCGGCGAGGAGCTGATGGCCTGCATCATCCTCAAGCCAGGGGCCGGTCCGCTGGACGCCCAGGCCTTGGCCGAGTACTGCCGGGGGCGGCTGGCTCACTACAAGATCCCGCGCTACGTGGAAGTCCGCGAGAGTTTTCCCATGACGGTCTCGGGAAAGATCCGCAAGGTCCAGATGCGCGAGGAAGCAGTGGCCCGGCTGGGGCTCTGACTACCCGGGCTGCTGCACGAGGTCGAACAGCACTTCACCGTCGCAGATCGAGGTGATCCTGACGGTGTAGCCGTCAAAGGTGGCTTCCTGGCCCACTGCGAGGCCGGGGAACTCCTGGGACGCCGGACTGCCGCTCCCGAAGAGGACAACAGAAAGGTCCGCAGTCGCTGGTTCCGCCTTCAGGTGGGTGCTGGACAACCGCACCAGAGGCGTGGCGTCGGCGCCGCCGGGGGATACCGGAAGCAGCGGGAACGAGCCGTTGACAGAGGGAACGATGCGGTAGGAACCGGTATTGGTGCAGCTGGCGCTTTGGGTCATATCCGGGTCTTTCGTGGCGTCGGGGGAACTGGGGGCCGGGGTGGAACAGGCCGCCAGGAGCAGGAGCGCTGGCATGAAGACCCAGGCGGCTGTCCGCAGCGGTTGAGGTTTCAATTAGTCACCGTCGCATCGCTGAAGAGGCGGCGGAAGTCCTCCTTGGAGACGGCCATGGAGGGCTCGAATGCGCCCCATGGGTTCTGCAGGATGATATTTCCCCGTTCATCGGTTCCCCTGACAAAGTACGCGTGGTTGGCGCGGTAACCGGCCGGAGCCCCGTTAGGTGTCTCGCCCAGTGTCGTCACCAGGGCTGGTTTGCCTCCGGAGGCTGCACCCCACAGCACGTCCGCATCCCGGGTCCGCTCGACGTCCGGTCCCGCAAGGTATTGGAACGCGTCCGGACCCCAGTTGCCTTCGATGGCCCGGTAGTTGCCCGCCGGGTAGGCTTCATCCGGGGGCGCCCCCTCCTTGGTGCCGTCGTTGTTGCCGTCCTCGGTGTAGACCTGTGCCAGCGCTTTCTCGAGATAGGCCGGCCAGTTTCCGCCGAAACCCCCTTTGGCGCCCATCTGCCCGCCGTTGCTGTTCGCCGGCAAGTCTGAGGTGACTGTTACCCACTGCTCGTGTCCGTTCTTGTCGAACAGCAGAACGGAAACGGTCCCGTTCCCGTTGTCCGTGACGTGCTCGCGGGCCCAGCCGGAATCGGCATTGACCATGGCACCGGCGGCTGCAAGGACCACGCAGTCGCCGTACCGCCCCTGGGTGATGTCATCCGGGCCGGGGCGCTCACCGATCACCGGGAAGCGCGGCTGCATCCACCGGTTTAGAGTGCTCGGGTCCGGACCTCCAGGCCGGGCGGCGTCGCCCATTGCCGTTCCGTCCGGCTGCGCCCACGGAATGAGGTCTTGCAGTCTGTGCACCTGCTCCGGTGAGGCCTTGGATAACAGCTGGTCCAGCAGTTGCTGCCGTTCGAAAGGGGTGGTTCCCTCGTAATTAAACCAACCCTTGCCGTCGCCGGCGGCACCGGAACCGAGGTTGCGGAGTTCGTCATCGGACAGCGATGCCAGCAGCTGATTCAGCTGCGCGGGCTTCAGTGCAGTCAGAGCCTCACGCAGCCCATTGACGTCGGCATCATTGCCCGCGAGGAAGTTGCCGCCGGACGCAGCAGAACCGACCATGTTGCCGAGCCGGTCGAGGTCCGCGGGCGTCAGGTTGGGTTCTCCGCGGTCCGGATGGCGCGGGATGGAGTGGTCTTCGCCAAGGAAGCTGATGTTCCCTGCCCCTTTGCGGGCGTCGGGCGCTGATGTACTGGTGCTGCCTGCCGCGTCACGGGCGCCGCTGGCGAGCTCCTGCTCGTCCGCGTGCCGTGCTGCTGCTCGTCCTGCCTCAGCCAGCGCCTCAATGACTTTGCCCAGCAGGAGGCTGTGAGTGCCGTCCCAGTCGCTGCGGAATCTCTCGGCGTCGGAGCCTTTCCAGCGGCTTGCGTCGCGCACGTCCCTGGAAAGCGCCGCCCTGGTGGATGTGAGGCGGGTTGAGGAGGCTGTCAAAGCCTTTCCCAACGCACGGAGTTGGGCGACGTCCGACCCATAAATGCCTGCCACGGTTCCCCCATATCAGTCCAAGCTTCCAACAGCCTATGCGAAGGGAGCAAAGGGCTCGATGGGGAGAACTGCCCGTCAGCTCTTGCCGCTGTCCGAGGTTGGACGGCGTGACGCCCGGGCCGCCACAAGGGCCACCAGGACGGCTGCGGCGAGCCCGGCTGCAGTCAGGAGACGGCGTGAAGCGCCTGCAGCCGGCGCAAGGACACGGAACGCGCCCCGCCGTTGGTGCCCCGGACCAGTAGTAGTGACTTCGTCCGGGGAAAGCTTCCATTCGTCCGGCGCGGGAAAAATTCCGGCGGGCAGCTTCTCCTGCTGGAGTTCCCGCGCGGAGGCGAGCCGTTCCCGGACGTCATCATTTGGCGCGGGCACCACCGCGTCGGCCGCCACAGCGGCGGAGAGGTCCACAATGTAGGGCTCGCCGTAGAACGCGGACGAAGCCACCGACTCCACCCAGGTTCCGGGCGGCGGTTCCACCCCGTGGCGGGAAAAGGCGGCAAGCAGCATCTCCCGGATCTCCTCCAGGCTCTTGCCCTCGGCGTCCCGGGTGACCTCGAAGATGGCCAGCTGGAGCTGCACCTTCTCATCCGCCATTGGGTCCGAAGCGGCCGGATCCTGCCGCGCCGGATCCATGTCGTCCGGCCGGGCGCCGGCCTGGTTCGTGCTGCCTGGATTGGTGCTCATGGGTATCCCCTCCGTCATGGTGGAGCCGTCCGCCTGGCCAGCGGCCCTTACATGTGGCCGTACCCATTCCTGTGCAGATCAAGCGACGGGGCTCCAATGGCCGACCCGGCGCAGGATACCCGGCTCAGTGCCCTCGATGGTCCTGGATGGTCATCCGCGGGCCGAAGGTGGGTTTCCGGAAGCCGGTGGACTGGATCATCCGGACCACGCGCTGCCGGTGCCCCCGCCAGGGTTCCAGCAACCGGAGCATGCCGGCGTCGTCCGTCCTGCGCCCGGTCAGCGCCGCACCCACGTAGGCGGCGAGGTGGTAGTCGCCCACCGAAATCGAGTCCGGGCAGCCGTGGGTTCGCTGCACCACCTCCGCAGCGGTCCAGACCCCGATCCCTGGAATGGCCTGCATCATCCGGGCAGCGTCCGCGGCCGGCAGCGCCGCAAGCCGTTCCAGCGCGACGGCGGAGTGCAGCGCCCGCATGACGGTTGCCGAACGCTGTGGTCCCACGCCGGCCTTGTGCCACTCCCAGCTGGGAACCTGCAGCCATTGGGCTGCCGTGGGGGCCACCACCAGCCCGGCCGGGGTGGATGTTCCGGCCGGGGGAGCCGGGGTGCCGTAGCGGTGCACCAGGTAGCGGTAGGCACGCCGCGCCTCAATGACCGTCACCTTCTGCTCCAGGATGATCGGGACCAGCTGGTCCACCATTCGGCCGCTCGAAGGCAGCCGGACCGCCAGGCTCCGCCGCCGGGCCTCCCGGACCATCCGGGGCAACGTGGCATGGAAGGACGGTTCGTCGAAACCCCGCCAGTCGTCGTCGGCACCCAGGAGCCTAGGCGCAGCCTCGGCAGCGGCAGCGGCGCCGGGGCCCCACGCCTGGATGTCCACCAGGGGCCCGCCTGCTTCGCCGCCCGCCGGGGCGAGCCGCACTGTTGCCGGGCCGGCCGACGTCGTAAACGCATTCCAGATGACATCGCCCTGCACACAGAACGAAGGATCGCTGTTGCCGCGCAGGAGCGGCCCAAGGGTCCGGGAAAGGCTGTAAGGGGCCTCCGGATACCACCGCAGGGACACGTCCGCCGCGGCTGCCAGCCGGGGAGGTGCCTCTGCGATCGTCATGTCTTCCATCGTCCCACGGAGCACTGACAGCGGCGCGACATCCGGCCTGCCGGTAAGCCGGCCACGAGGTGGAAAATTGGGCGGAAGGAAAGGCAGAACGGCCCTAATCCAGCGGGCGGGCAAACCCTAGAATCCACTCCGTGGTGCGCAACCAATTGGGCGCACCCCGACGCGGCAGGAGGACCACGATGGGCGGAGTAGTACATTTTGAGATCCCGGCGGATGACCGGGAGAGGGCGAGGAAGTTTTACCAGGAAGCGCTGGACTGGCGGATAGAACCGGTGCCGGGGATGGACTACAGCATGGTCATCACCGCGGATATGGACGACAACGGCCAGCCGGTGGCTGCCGGCGCCATCAACGGCGGAATGATGGCCAGGGAGGGGCAGATCACCCACCCGGTCATCACCGTGGACGTCCCGGACATCAACGCGACGCTGAAGAGGGTTGAGCAGCTGGGCGGGTCGGTGGTCATACCCAAAAACGAGATTCCCGGCATGGGCTACACGGCCTACTTCAAGGATTCCGAGGGCAACGTGATGGGGCTTTGGGAGAACTTGCCAGCTGAAGGGGAACCAGGCCAGGGCGCCTGACAGCCGTGGCTGCCGGCCGAGTCACGCCATCCCGGAGACCAGCCAGAGCGCCAGGACGGCCAGCGGTACCGTCAGCAGTACGGCCACCAGGCCTGCCAGGGCGAACCCGCCCCACCTGATGGGGACGTTGAGTACCCGCAGCCGCTCATGCCACAGCAGCGTGGCCAGCGAGGCCCACGGGGTCACCAGCGGGCCCAGGTTCACCCCGATCAGCAGGGCGGCAAGCCTTGCCGGTGATCCTGCCACCGGTTCCAGGGCAAGGTAGGCGGGGAGGTTGTTGGCGGCGTTGGCAGCGCCTGCCCCCAGCCCGGCCAGCTGCAGGAGTGCAGGCAGGCCCTCGCCGGAACCGGCCACACCCGCCAGCAGGGAGGTCAGGCCGTGGGCGTGCAGTGCTTCCATGAGCATGAACAGGCCCACCGTCAGCATCAGTGGCCGCCAGGGGACCATGGACCACCGCAGGACGGACGGCCGGCGTCGGAGGAAGACCACCAGGAGGACGGCGGCTGCCGCCAATGCCGGGTACTGCACCGGAACGCCGGACACCAGGGCGGGCAGCAGGACCAGAAGCGTGAGCGCAGCAACTTTCAGCAGGGTGCGGTCACGGACGGGATGCGCAGGCTGCGGCCCGTAGGTTCCGCGGAGGTCGCGCCGGAACGCCAGCCACAAAAGCAGAAGCGGGACCAGCAGGCCAACCAGGGCAGGGGCCCACACCAGCCCCGCAAAACGCCACGGGCTCAACCCCAGCCGGTCCTGGGCCAGGAGGTTGGTGAGGTTGGAAACCGGAAGCAGCAGGGACGCGGTGTTGGCCAGCCAGATGCTGGTCAACGCGAACGGCAGCGGCGGGATCCGGGCATGGACGGCCAGGAGGACCACCACGGGCGTCACCAGCACCGCGGTCGTGTCCAGGGACAGGAATACGGTGGACCCCGTGGCCACTGCCACCACCAGGAGCCACAGCTGGAAAACCCGGCCCCTGCCCAGGGCGGCCAGCCTGTCCGTCACCACCCGGAACAGGCCTGCCTCGTCCACCAGTTCGGTGACCAGGGACATGGCCAGCACGAAGGCAAGGATGGGAATGGTCCGCGAAGCGAGTTCGCCGAAGGCGAGAAGGGGGAGCACGCCCAGGGCAAGGATGGCCATGCCTGCCGCCAGGGCGGCGCCGGGCAGCAGGTAGCTCCGGGCGGCTTTGAGCCATGCGAACTGCTTCACCGGCCTATCCTCGCATCCCGGGCAGGGAGCGCCGCGCAGGAAGCGGTAGCTTTGTACCTATGAAGTACGCCCAGTCCATCCTGGACCTCATCGGCAACACCCCGCTCATCAAACTCAACCACGTGACCGAAGGCATCAAAGCCACTGTCCTGGTCAAACTTGAGTACCTGAACCCGGGCGGATCCATCAAGGACCGCATCGCGGCGCAGATGATTGAGGACGCCGAACGCGAGGGCAAGCTGAAGCCCGGCGGCACCATTGTGGAGCCCACCTCCGGCAACACCGGGGTGGGCCTGGCCCTGGTGGCGCAGCAGAAGGGCTACAAGTGCATCTTCGTGGTCCCAGACAAGGTGGGCGAGGACAAGCGTGCCGTGCTGCAGGCGTATGGTGCGGAAGTGGTGGTCACGCCCACGTCCGTCCCGCCGGACAGCCCGCAGAGCTACTACGGTGTTTCGGACCGGATCACCCGGGAGACCCCGGGCGCCTATAAGCCGGACCAGTTCTCCAACCCGGCCGCACCGGGGAGCCACTACAAGACCACCGGCCCGGAGATCTGGCGGGATACGGACGGCTTGGTCACGCACTGCGTCATTGGCGCCGGCACGGGCGGCACCATCACCGGCACCGGCCGGTACCTCAAGGAGGTCTCGGCGGACCGGCCGGAGTCCGACGGCGGCGTGGTCCGGATCATCGGCGCGGATCCCGCTGGCTCGGTCTATTCAGGCGGCACTGGACGGCCTTACTTCGTGGAGGGCGTCGGCGAGGACATGTGGCCGGCCAACTACGACAAGACCATCCCGGACGAAGTGATCGCCGTCAGCGACGCCGATTCCTTTGCCATGACCCGCCGCCTTGCCCGGGAAGAGGGGCTGCTGGTGGGCGGTTCCTCCGGGATGGCCGTAGTAGCCGCACTCCAGGCGGCGCGGGACCTGCCGGAAAGCGCCGTCGTCGTGGTCATCCTCCCCGACTCCGGACGCGGTTACCTGGCCAAGATCTTCAACGACCAGTGGATGCGCTCCTACGGTTTCCTCTCCGGCGGTGAGGAGACCTCGGTGGGGGAGGTCATCAAGTCCAAGAACGGCGAACTGCCGGACCTGGTCCACATCCACCCCAACGAGTCGGTCCGCGACGTCATCAACATCATGAACGAGTTCGGCGTCAGCCACATCCCGGTGCTGTCGCAGGAACCGCCCGTGGTCATGGGCGAGGTCCTCGGCGCAGTGGATGAGCGCACGCTGACCGCCAAGCTGTTCCGCGGCGAAGCCAAGCTGACGGACAAGATCTCCGAGCACATGGGACCCAAGCTGCCCGTCATCGGATCGCTGGAAACCATCTCCGCCGCCAGGGAACTGCTGTCCGACACGGACACCCTGATGGTTACGTTCGTGGGTGCGCCCGTTGGCATCCTCACCCGGCACGACCTGCTGGCCTACCTCAGCAACTGATTCTGCGTTACCCGTAAAGGAGCACCCATGCCTGCCTCTGAAAACCAAGGTTTCAACACCCGCGCCGTCCACGCGGGCCAGGAGTTTGAGCCCCGCACCGGGGCCGTGGTGCCGCCGCTGCACTTCAGCTCCACCTACGCCCAGGACGGGATCGGCGGCCTGCGCAGCGGCTACGAATACGGGCGCGGTGGGAACCCCACCAGGGACGCGCTGCAGGTACAGCTCGCGGCGCTGGAACTGGGGACCCACGCCTACAGCTTCAGCTCCGGCCTGGCCGCGGAGGACGCCCTCATCCGCGCTCTCACCCGCCCCGGCGACCACATCGTGCTGGGCAACGACGCCTACGGAGGAACCTACCGGCTGATCAGCCGGGTGCTCGGCGACTGGGGAATCGGCAACACCCCCGTGGACATGGCCAACCTGGACATGGTCCGCGACGCCGTGGCCTCCCACAAGACCCGCTTCCTGTGGGTGGAGACGCCCTCCAACCCGCTGATGAAGATCACCGACATCGCGGCGCTCGCGGACATAGCGCACGACGCCGGGGCACTCCTGGTGGTGGACAACACCTTCGCGTCCCCCTACCTGCAGACCCCGCTCGCCCTGGGTGCCGACGTCGTGGTCCACTCCACCACCAAGTACATCGGCGGCCACTCTGACGTGGTGGGCGGTGCCGTGGTGGTCAAGGACGCGGAACTGGCCGACAAGATCGGCTTCGTCCAGTTCGCCGTGGGCGCCGTGTCCGGCCCGATGGATGCCTTCCTGACCACGCGCGGCCTGAAGACCCTGGGCGTCCGCATGGACCGGCACAGCGAGAACGGCCAGGCCGTGGCCGAGTGGCTGCTGGAACGCCCGGAGGTGGAGGCCGTCCTGTATCCGGGCCTGCCCACCCACCCCGGCTACGAGCTCGCCAAAAAGCAGATGCGGAAGTTCGGCGGCATGGTCTCGGTGCAGTTCAAGGGCGGTGAGGCGGCGGCCCGGAAGGTGGCGGAGTCCACGTCCGTGTTCACCCTCGCGGAGTCCCTGGGCGGCATCGAGTCCCTCATGAACTACCCCTCCGAAATGACCCACGCCTCAGTCAAGGGCACCGAGCTGGCCGTCCCGGTCAACCTGCTCCGGCTGTCCTGCGGCATCGAGGACGTGGAGGACCTGATCGCCGACCTGGACCAGGCCTTCTCCGCCATCCCGTAATCCACCCCCGCGAGATGACACTTCGCGGCAATGTTCACAGCCCGGACTGCCGTTAAGTGCTATCTCGCGCAGGGTATGGCTTTCTTGAAAGAAGCCAGCTAGGGTTTTCCCTATGCCTCTTCGCTCCGACTGGTCCCAACGCAGCTGCAGCATGGCCCGCGGCCTGGACATCCTCGGCGACCCCTGGTCCATCCTGGTGCTGCGCGAGGTGTTCTTCGGAAACGGCCGCTTCGACGCCATGAAAAACCGGCTGGAGGTGGCGGACTCGGTGCTCACCAAACGCCTGGCAGGCCTGGTGGAGTCCGGGCTGCTGGCCAGGAAGGCATACGACGACGGCGGCCGCACACGCCACGAGTACGTGCTCACTCCCAAGGGTGAGGACGCGCTCCCGGTCCTGAACGCGGTCACCATCTGGGCCGAAAAGCACCTGCCCGCGCCCTCGGACCAGGCGCACCTGTACGTGATCCACACCGGCTGCGGGGAACCCACCACCTCGGCGGACACCTGCACCCGGTGTGGCGAACGGCTGACGGCGGCCAACACCAGCTGGCACAGCCGGTCCAGGTCCGACCAGCCCATCCCGTTATCCACCGCATCGGGGACGGGAGCGGTTTCGTGAGCACCCTGCCCGAAGAAACAGCCGACATTCCAGCTGTGGCGGCCGCCTCGCAGCGTCCGGGCCCGCGCCGGCGCCTGCACCCGGCCTGGATCGTTGCCGCCGTTGCCTTCCTTGCCCTGGTGGGAGCAGCCGGATTCCGGGCGGCCCCGGGCGTCCTCATGGTTCCGCTCCAGCAGGAGTTCGGCTGGTCCACCACGGTCCTCTCGGCAGCCGTCAGCATCAACCTGGTGCTCTTCGGCCTCACGGCCCCGTTCGCCGCCGCCCTGATGGAACGGTTCGGCATCCGGGCTGTCACGGCAACGGCCCTGGTGCTGATCGGTGCCGGCAGCGCCCTGACCGTGCTGGTGAACCAGTCCTGGCAGATCCTGCTGACGTGGGGCCTGCTGATCGGGCTCGGGACCGGCTCCATGGCGCTGGTCTTCGCCGCCACCATAGCCAACAACTGGTTTGCGAAAAGCCGGGGACTGGTCATCGGCATCCTAACCGCCGGCAGCGCCGCCGGCCAGTTGGTTTTCCTGCCCTTCATCGCCCTCCTCGCGCAGGATCCGGGGTGGCGCCAGGCTTCCCTGCTGATCGCCGCCGGCGCGCTCGCCGTGGTCCCGCTGGTGCTGAAGTTCCTCAGGAACTCACCCGCCGACGCCGGAGTGCTGCCGTATGGCGCAGACGAGCTTGCCGCTGAAGTGCAGGACGGTTCCACAAACGCGCCGGGCGATGGCCGGCGCAGCAACGCCGCCGTCCGGGCCGTCCAGGTCCTCAAGCGGGCCAGCAGGGTACGCACGTTCTGGGCGCTCGCGGCCGGATTCGCCATCTGCGGCGCCACCACCAACGGCCTGATCGGCACCCACTTCATCCCCTCCGCCCATGACCACGGCATGCCCGAAACCACCGCCGCGGGGCTGCTCGCCGTCGTCGGAATTTTCGACATCATCGGGACCATCGCCTCAGGCTGGCTGACCGACCGCTTCAACCCCCGTGTCCTGCTGGCCGTCTACTACCAGTTCCGCGGCATCGGCCTGCTGGTGCTCCCGCTGCTGCTGAACGTCGAGGTGCAGCCCAGCATCATCGTGTTCGTCGTGATCTACGGCCTGGACTGGGTGGCCACGGTTCCCCCCACGGCCGCCATCTGCCGCGAAACGTTCGGCGCTGACGGCAGCGTGGTCTTCGGCTGGGTCTTCGCGGCCCACCAACTGGGCGCCGCCGCGGCCGCCATCGCCGCCGGCGCCCTGCGGGACGCCACCGGCCACTACACCTACGCCTGGCTCGGGGCAGCCGCCATGTGCACCATTGCCGCGGTCATCAGTGCCACCATCCGCCGGAACCACAGTTCGCGGGAAGCGGAGCCGGCAGCGGCCTGAAGCAGGCCCCCCGTTAGGCTGGTCCGATGGAACCCGTCACACCCGTCCCTGCCCGCCCCGTTGCCCTGGTCACCGGTGTGGGGCGGCTGGCGGGCATCGGTGCCGGCATTGCCCGGCAGCTCGCCGCGGACGGGTGGGACCTGGCGCTGTCCTACTGGGCCGACTACGACGCCCGTATGCCGTGGGGGAGCGAACCCGAGGACGTGGTTCGCCTCACCGCCGAGCTGGAGGCCATCGGCGCCAAGGTCCATGTCCTGTCAGCCGATCTCCAGGATCCCGGCGTCCCGGACCGTCTCGTGGCAGAGGCCGCGCAGCTGGCTGGCCCGTTGCAGGGCTTGGTGCTCAGCCACGCGGAGTCGGTGGATTCAGGCGTGCTGGACACCAGCGTGGAGTCCTTTGACCGGCACTTCGCGGTGAACACCCGCGCCAGCTGGCAGCTGATCGCCGCCTTTGCACGGCAGGCAACGGACGACGGCGGCGCGGTCGTTGCGCTGACCAGTGACCACACAGCGTTCAACCTTCCCTACGGCGCCTCGAAGGGGGCGCTGGACAGGATCGTGATTGCCGCGGCCCGCGAGCTGGGTCCGCAGGGGATCTCCGCGAACGTGCTCAACCCGGGGCCGGTGGATACCGGCTGGATGACCCCGGAGATCCGCGCGGAGCTCACCGCGCGCCAGCCCACCGGCAGGCTGGGCACCCCGGCCGACGTCGCCGGGACCGTGGCGTTCCTCCTGTCCCCGGCCGGCCGGTGGGTGTCCGGGCAGCTGATCAAGGCGGACGGCGGCTTCTCGGCATGATGCCTTCCGTAGGCAACAGGGTTTCGCAGCCCTACAATCGCGGATATGGACGCCGTTGAGGTAGCCGGACTCAGGATTGCCTACCGGCGGGTGGGCAGCGGGCCACCGCTGGTCCTCTTCCACGGCGCCGGCGAGGACAGCAGGATTTGGCGGCACCAGCTGGAGGACCTTTGCCGGGACTTCACCGTGATCGCCTGGGATGCCCCCGGATGCGGGCAGTCCGATGACCCTGCACCCGACCTCTCCGCCCGCGACCTGGGACTGCTTGCCGCCGGCTTCATAGAGGAAGCTGCGGGCGGGAAGGGAAAGCCGCACATCCTTGGAGTGTCCTGGGGTTCCATCGTGGCGCTGGAGCTGTTCAAAGGGTACCCGGAGATCCCTGCATCATTGCTGCTGGTATCGGCATACGCCGGCTGGGCAGGATCGCTGCCGCCGGAGGAAGTGGACCGCCGGATGGCCATGGTGGAAGCGGAGATCGGCGAGCCGCCGGGGAAGTTTGTCCACGAGTGGCTGCCCACCCTCCTCACGAAAGCCGCGGACCCCGCAGTGGTGGCCGAAGTCGCCGCCGTGATGCTTGATGTCCGTCCGGCAAGCCTGCGGGCACTGCTAAGCGCCAGCGGACGCGCGGACTACCGCAGCGTCCTGCCAACGATTGCTGTTCCCACACTTTTGATTTACGGCGAGGAGGACCAGCGCGCACCGCTGCCGGTGGCGAGGGAACTGCACCGGCAGATTCCCGGGGCGGCGCTGACGGTGATTCCCGGCGCCGGACATCTGGTGTTCGCCGAAGCGCCGGAGCCCTTCAACACCGAGGTCCGGCGCTTCCTGCAGGGTCTCGCCTGAGGCGCACCCAGTCCCACCCAACTAGGTAGCAGTTGATGTCGTTTTGAGCCCCCAAAACGACATCAACTGCTACCTAGTTGGGTTGGGGAGGCCAAGATCAGTGGAAGGCGTCCAGGCCGGTGATGTGCCGGCCGAGGATCAGGGTGTGCACCTCATCGGTGCCCTCATACGTGCGGACCGACTCCAGGTTCGCGGCATGCCGCAGCGGCGAGTAATCCGTGGTGATGCCGTTGCCGCCCAGGATGGACCGCGCCTCCCGCGCCACGGCAATCGCCTCCCGGACGTTGTTCAGCTTGCCCAGCGAGATCTGCTCCGGCCGGATGCTCCCCGCATCCTTCAGCCTGCCCAGGTGCAGGGCCAGCAGGGTGCCCTTCTGGATCTCCACCAGCATGTTCACCAGCTTTTCCTGCGTGAGCTGGTAGCCGGCCAGCGGCTTGCCGAACTGCCGCCGCTCCTGCGAGTACGCCAGCGCAGCCTCATAGGAATCACGGGCGGCTCCCATGGCCCCCCACGCAATCCCGTACCGGGCCTCGTTCAGGCAGGTGAACGGGCCACGCAGCCCGCGCGCACCCGGCAGCAGGGATTCGGGACCCAGCCGGACGCCGTCGAACACCACATCGCACTGGATGGAGGCGCGCATGGACAGCTTCTGCCGGATGGGCGTGGCGGTCACCCCTGGGGTGCCGGCCGGCACCAGGAAGCCGTGCACGCCGTCGTCCGTCATGGCCCACACCACCATCACGCCGGCCACCGAGGCCAGCCCGATCCATCTCTTGGCGCCGTTGAGCACCCAGCCGGCGTCCTCTCCACTGCCGTCCCGCTCAGCAAAGGTGGCCATGGCGGCGGGATCCGAACCGGCGGTGGGCTCGGTCAGGGCAAAGCACCCGATCACCTCCCCGGCGGCCATCCGCGGCAGCCACTCCTGCTTCTGCTCCTCCGATCCCCAGGTGTGGATGGCCGTCATGGCCAGCGAGCCCTGGACGGACACGAAGGTGCGGATGCCGGAATCGCCGGCCTCCAGTTCCATGGCCGCGAGGCCGTATTCGACGGCGGACCGGCCGGGGCAGCCGTAGCCCTCCAGATGCATGCCGAGGACCCCGAGTTCACCGAGCTCCGGGGCCAGGTCCAGGGGAAAGACGGCGTCGTCATACCAGCCGGCAATCTCCGGTTTGATCCGCTGGTTGGTGAAGTCGCGGACCTTCTGCCGGAGCTCCAGTTCCCCGGCCGAGAGCAGGGAATCCAGGTCCAGGACGTCGGACGGTCCGGCCGTCATGACTGTTTCCCTACGAAGTAGCCGCGGGTGGATGGCAGGAAGCGGCAGACGACGGCGAGGACCACGCCCAGCGCCAGCAGCAGCACGCCGCTCACAAAGGCACCGCCGACGCCGAAGATCCGGGTGTCGCCGTAGGCCGGGTCCCACATCTGCACCGCCGAGATGAAGAACGCTGCGGTCAGCAGCAGCGCCCCGGCCAGGGGCAGGATGCCGCGGAACCAGAGGTTGCGCGCTGATTCCCGCAGCGTTCCACGGAAGTACCAGAAGCAGGCGAAGCCGGTCAGCGCGTAGTAGAACGCGATGAACAGGCTGATGGCACTGATGGAGTCCGCCAGCAGGTTTTCGCTCAGGAAGCTCATGGCCACGTAATAGGCCGCCGCCGCGCCGCCCATCACCCGGGTGGAAAAACCCGGCGTCTGGTTTCGCGGGTGCACCTCCGCGAACTTTGCCGGCAGCGCCCGGTGGACACCCATGGAGAGCGTTCCGCGGGCCGTGGGCAGGATGGTGGTCTGGGTTGAAGACAGGACAGACGCCAGAACCGCGACGACGATCAGCCAGCCCCACGGGCCCAGCACCACGTCCTTCATGGCCAGGAAGACATCGTCCTGGTTGGCCTCGTTGCCCAGGCCGATCCCCTCCGAGCCCACGGTGGCGTACATCATCACCAGCAGCGCCACGGAAACGTAGATTGCCACCAGGACGAACGCCGAGATCACGGCGCCGCGGCCTGGGGTGGTGGACGGGTTCTCGGTTTCCTCGTTCACGGCAAGGCAGGTGTCCCAGCCCCAGTAGATGAACAGGGCAAGCAGCGCCCCGTGCACCACGGCGCCGGGATCGGCGAAGGCGCCTGCGGGGTTGAACCACTCGAGATCGAAGGCTTGCCCCTCGGGCGCCCCGCCCACGATCCGCACCACGATGGCAAGCGCGAAGATGCCCAGGGCAATGTACTGGACGTAGGTCAGGACGCGCTGGACGTGTTCGCCGAGCCGGATCCCGCGGTAGTTCACCAAGGTCATGAGGATGATGAACGCCAGCCCTGTGCCGGTGACCAGTACTTTGTTCTCCGCCAGGGACCCGTCGCCCACCAGCAGCCAAAGATACTGCCCTGCCACCTGTGCCAGGTTGGCCAGGACCACGATGCCGGCAAGTGCCACGCCCCAGCCGCCCAGCCAGCCCGCCCAGGGGCCGAAGGCCCGGCGGGACCAGGTGAAGGTGGTGCCGCAGTCCGGGATGGCGCTGTTGAGCTCGCGGAAGGCGTAGGCGATGAACAGGACCGGAATGAAGCCCAGCAGCAGGATCAGGGGAGTGTAGTTACCGTTGACCGCCACGATGAGGCCCAGGGTGGCGGCCAGCGAATAGACCGGAGCGGTGGAGGCCAGGCCCAGCATCACCGAGTCGCCCAGGTCCAGGATGCCGGCCCGCAACCCCTTGGCGGGCACCGGGGTGCCGGTCCCGCGCCCGGGGCCGCCCGTCGTCGTCATGTCCGTGCTCATGCTGTCACCGGTTTCATAGAACGATTCCTGCCTTGGTGGTATCGGTCACCGCGGAAAGCGGCGCCGGCGCGTCAATGGTGTTGGGGACGAAGCGGCAGAAGTAGTCGGTGACCGGCCCGTCCGATTCCCGGATGCCGCAGCCAACGGACTCGCCGTCCACCACCCACAGGCCCAGGACGGGGTGGTTGCCGTCGAAGTCCGGCAGTGGGTGGTACTGCTGGTAGCACCAGCCCTCCCGGCCGTAGCCGCCGGGCTGTTCCAGGCTGATTCCATCCGCATGGATCCGGATGTTGTCGCCTTCGCGGCCGTGGAGGGGCTTGGCCACCCATTCCTTCAGCGGCCCCGGATCGGTGAGGTAGGCAGGCAGCAGGTTGGGATGGTCGGGGTAGAGGTGCCACAGGGCGGCGAGCAGGGCCTTGTTGGAGAGCAGCATCTTCCAGGCAGGCTCCACCCAGCGGGGGTTGTGTGCCCGCTCCAGGAGGCGGGGCCCGAATTCCTCCCTCATCATCAGCTCCCAGGGGTAGAGCTTGAAGATGGTGCTGATCATAAAGTTGTCCAGGTCCACGAAGCGGTTCAGGTTGGGGTCCCAGCCGATATCGGACATGTTGATCCCAATGGTGGTCCACCCGGCCTGGCTGGCGACGTCGCGCATGTAGGCCGCGGTCATCCAGTCCTCGCCGGATTCCTCCACCTCCGAATGGGCAACGTGGAGGGTGCTCATGCCGGTGCGGTACTGGAACTTCTTCCACTGCCGGATCAGGGCTTCATGGATGCCGTTCCATTGATCCTTCTCCGGGTGGACGTCCTGCAGCCAGAACCATTGGGCGACGGCGGCCTCGATGAGCCCGGTGGGGGTGTCGGCGTTGTATTCGAGCATCTTGGCCGGACCGCCCCGGCCGTCGTAAATGAAGTCGAACCGGCCGTACACATCCACGTCGCCGGCCTGCAGGGATGCCGCGGCCAGTTCCAGGGCCTGCGGGCCGATGCCGATGCTGCCCATGGCGCCGGTGGCCAGGAATTTCGCGGCCTCAAGGCACATCCGGTGCATGTCCTCGGCCACCACCTCAAGGGTCTCTACCTCGTCCATGGTGAATTCGTAGTACGCGGACTCGTTCCAGTACTCGATCCGGCGCCCGTCATCCATGGTGGTGGTGGAAAATACCAGGCCCTGCTCTTCGATCTTCTGCTTCCAGCCGGGACGGGGCTCGGACAACATCCTCTTCATCCGTCAGCCTCCCGAGACCTTGCCGCCGCCACCGCTTGAGCCGCTCTTGGCGCTGGAGCCGAAACCTCCGCGGCTGACCGTGCCGCCCTGGCTGCTGTAGCCGGTGGAGGCCTTGGCCCCGCTGGGAACAGTCCTGGTGAAATTGGGGGCCGTTGACCGGTTCTGCCCTATCGGCGGGACATAGGCACCGCGGGAGAAGAAATACCAGGCATAGATCCCGCCACCCCTCCCTGCCGAGCTGTCACAGTTCCTGTCCTCCACGCGCTCGCCGGTCTCGTCGTTGAAGCACACCTGTGCGTACTCGGGGTCGTCCTGGTTGCTGGCCACCACCGCCGTAATGGTTCCGGCCAGGAGCGCAGTCACGCCCAGGCCCACCACCACCGTGCGCCGCTGGGAACGCTTCTTCCGCGCCGCCTCATCGTTGAGCTGTTTTTCCCGCTCCCGCGCGAACGGGTCCACAGGGGTGACGGGTTCATTGAGGAGTTCGGGGCGCAGGTCCGGCCTGGGGACCTGCCAGGGCGGAGGCTTGGCGGTGCTGCGCGCGGCGGTTTCCGAAGATTCGTGCCCGGAGGCTCCGCCGGACGCGTTGTCCTGCGCTTTGTTGGGGTCCTCGTTCGGGTCCATGGTGTTTGAATCCACAGCGTCCCCTTCAGTTGTCCACGTGAATTGGGCACAGCGCTGCACCCCCATTGCAATCCTCGGATCAGCGTAATCCCTCCGCGGGGCGGCTGCGAGTAGCACCGCGCTCGAAGGCCGGGGGAGAAGTGCCCATGGCAGCATCGGCGGGAGGCAGCAGGGGGAACCCTAGACTGATGCCATGGAATCAGGTTCTGTCCTCGCCGTCTGCCGCGTGCACCAACTGATCGGGGACCAGGGGAACGTTGGCGTCACCGCCATCGACAAGCGGCCGGCAAACGGGCCGGTGAAGGTCCACAAGCTGGGCCTGCGCGGCGACATCCAGGCCAACAGGGCGCACCACGGCGGGGAGGACCAGGCCGTCTACGCCTACTCCCAGGCCGACGCCGACTTCTGGGCCGGGACCCTGGGACGGGAACTGCCGCCGGGCATTTTTGGCGAGAACCTGCGGGTGGCAGGCATCGAAGCCACCCACGCTGTCATCGGGGAACGCTGGAAGGTGGGGCCCGACGTCGAACTCGAAGTCACCTCCCCACGCACCCCCTGCGCCACGTTCCAGCGCCGCATGAAGGAGCCGCAGTGGGTGAAGCGGTTCACCGACGAGGGGCGGGTGGGGACGTACCTGCGCGTCCTCCGCACCGGCAGCATCCGGGCCGGCGACACCATCGAGCGGACCTTCGTGCCGCGCCACGGCGTCACCATCGGCAGATGGTTCAGCGCGCCGGACGCGGAGGTCATCGAGGCCCTCCGCAGTGCAGAGGCCGACGGCGAGATCAGGCTCCAGGACGAATACCACACCAAGTTCGAGGTGCTGCTGCGGCGGCTGGGGCAGTAGCACCCCGTCCAGGCGGGCCGTGTGCGCAAGCTCACCGCCGCCGTCGGACCCTGAATTGGCGGTCAGTGGCGTCCATCCCTTACACTTGAAACATCCCCCACTCCGGAAATCCCTTATTCCTGCCCAATTTTTGAGGCAGGACTGGCAAGTGTTGGGGCCCGCGCAAGCGATGCGGGCATTTTCATAGGGAGAGCCGGCTAAAGAAAACGCTGTACAGACTGCTGGGATAGCAGCCAAGAGATGCAGCGCGAAGTCCTGCCACGGGATTGCGAAAGCGCCGGACTTCTGTGACCGGCCGGTCAACGTTTGCCCGGCATCATCGGCACGCGTACTGCGGCTCCGCTCACCTCGGGTAGTGCCGCCTGGCCCCCTATGGATGAGGAATATCTCCCTATGCCCGAAAACCAGAACGAAACCACCACCGAAGCAACCGCCGGCATCGAATTCACCGAGCCCGCTGCCCCCGCAGCAGAGGCCGCCGGCGTAACCGCTGAAGCTCCCGAAGCCGCCCCGGCCGCCCCCGCAGCCAAAGCCGAAGAAACCGCGGCAACCAAGGCTGACGAGGACGAGGAAGACGGCGTGCGCTTCGCCGATCTCGGCATCGACGGCCGTGTCCTGGCCGCACTGCAGGACGTCGGCTATGAAAAGCCGTCCCCCATCCAGGCAGCCACCATCCCGCTGCTGCTCGAAGGCCGCGACGTGGTGGGCCTGGCCCAGACCGGTACCGGTAAGACTGCAGCATTCGCAGTACCGGCACTGTCCCGCCTGGCCGAACTCCACGACCTTAACGGCCCGTCCCGCAAGACCCAGGCCCTGGTCCTGGCCCCCACCCGTGAGCTTGCCCTCCAGGTGGCTGAGGCGTTCACCTCTTACGCCAAGCACATCGACGACTTCACCGTGCTGCCCGTCTATGGCGGCTCCGCCTACGGCCCCCAGCTGGCCGGCCTGCGTCGCGGCGCCCAGGTTGTTGTCGGTACCCCCGGCCGCGTGATCGACCACATCTCCAAGGGTTCCCTGGACCTGTCCGAGCTCCAGTACCTGGTGCTGGACGAGGCTGACGAAATGCTGCGCATGGGCTTCGCCGAAGACGTGGAGCAGATCTTCCAGCAGACCCCGTCGGACCGCCAGGTTGCACTGTTCTCGGCCACCATGCCGAGCCAGATCCGCCGCATGTCCAAGCAGTACCTGAACAACCCGGCCGAGATCTCCGTCAAGTCCAAGACCACCACCGGCGCCAACACCCGCCAGCGGTACCTGCAGGTCATGGGCCCGCACAAGCTCGATGCCATGACCCGCATCCTGGAGGTCGAAGAGTTCGACGGCGTCATCGCCTTCGTGCGCACCAAGATGGCCACCGAGGACCTGGCTGACAAGCTGAAGTCCCGCGGTTTCCAGGCTGCCGCCATCAACGGCGACATCCCGCAGCAGCAGCGCGAGCGCACCGTGGACGCGCTGAAGGAAGGCCGGATCGACATTCTGGTGGCCACCGACGTCGCCGCCCGTGGCCTGGACGTGGAGCGCATCAGCCACGTGGTCAACTACGACATCCCGCACGACACCGAGTCCTACGTGCACCGCATCGGCCGCACCGGCCGCGCGGGCCGCAGCGGCGAGGCGATCCTGTTCATGACGCCGCGGGAGAAGTACCTGCTGCGCGCCATCGAAAAGGCCACCCGCCAGCCGGTGGAGCAGATGCACCTGCCCACCGCCGAGACCGTGAACTCGCTGCGTCTTGGCAAGTTCGCCGAGCGCATCACCGAGACCCTCGAGTCCGAGGACGTCTCGATGTTCCGCGACCTGATCGCTTCCTACGAGGAAGAGCACAAGGTGCCGGCAGCAGAAATCGCTGCGGCACTGGCCGTCATGGCACAGGGCGGGCAGCCGCTGCTGGTCAAGGAACTGCCTGCTGCTCCCGAGTTCCAGAAGCGAGAACGCTCCAAGGACGGCTTCGGCTCCCGTGGGCCGACCCGTGCGCTGACCGAGGGCAACGCCACCTACCGCATTGCGGTGGGCCGCCGCCAGCGCGTCATGCCCGGTTCCATCGTTGGCGCCATTGCCAACGAGGGCGGCATCTCCTCCGCACAGATCGGCGGCATCGACATCCGCTCGGACCACTCCCTGGTGGAGCTGCCCGCGGACCTGAGCGCCGAGCAGCTGCGTGCCCTGTCCCGCACCCGGATCGGCGGCGAGCTGATCCACCTCGAGCTGGACAACGGCCGCAAGCCCTCCGGTGACCGTGGCGCCTACCAGGGCAACCGCGGCGGCGACCGTGGCGGCAACTTCAAGGGCAACGGCGGGTTCAAGAAGGAATTCCGCAAGAACGACGGCGAGCGGTCCTCCGCTGACCGCGGCGGCCGTTCGTACAGCGAGCGTTCCTTCAGCGACCGCGGCCAGGCCAGCGACTCCCGCTTCGGCGGGCACGGCGATGGCTCCCGCAAGCCCCGCAGCGGCGGCGACAGCGGACACCGCGACTTCAACCGCAAGGGCAAGTGGTAAACCACCCCTCGCGTTGAGGAATTGACGACGGCGATGGGCCGGCTTTCGAGCCGGCCCATCGGCGTTTAACAGCAAGAGTGTGGGACTGGCCACATTCCTGCGCCGACGCGGCGGTTAAGGGAGCTTGGAAGGTGCTTCCCGGCGTCGTCCGTTGTGCTTTCCCCGGCCCCTCCAGCCGCGGAATTCCGCGGAAAAAGCCGCTCCCGCGGTCCCTGAAATCGCGTTCGCACTGGCCCCCGGAAGGGCTCTTGGCGCCGATTTGTTGGTGCGTAAATCTTCCGGTAGAGTATTTACTCGTTGCCCCCCTAGCTCAGTGGTAGAGCGCGTTCTTGGTAAGAACGAGGTCACCGGATCGATTCCGGTGGGGGGCTCTGAATGAGGGCCTGCGTCAAGGCGGTTTGACCGGCTTGACGCAGGTTTTTCTCATTCGTGGCGGTGTAGCTCAGTTGGTTAGAGCGCACGACTCATAATCGTGAGGTCGGGAGATCGAGCCTCCCCACCGCTACAGGCTAAGCCCCCGGATTCCGCAAGGATTCGGGGGCTTTCTTGTTTCTACGCAGAACCCGGTGTAATTTTCGGGCTTCAGGTAAAGCCGTGACGTTAGCCATGCAAGATAAAACAGTCAGCCCCCGTCACCCACTGCCAGCACGCGCCCGCCAGGAAACGCCCAATACCGGACAGGCAAAGGAGGCCCCGGCTCATCCTCGAAAGGACGGGCGGGGCCTGAACCAAGATGCGCTAGCGCGTACCGCACTCAGAAAAGCAGACGGTAGCTCTCCGGTAACGGCCCCCAGTGGAGAGCGCCCGTTCTTACACAGCGTTCAAGTTTGTGAACAACACCTTTTTCGAACACCGCTGCCTCGATAGCCGGCTTGGATCCGACCCCTGAAGCGGGAGAACGTGTCGGCGTGCCCGTGGTGCTGCTTCAGCAGCCAAGAACTTGCCTGCGGCTGTTCTGTGAGCCGATGTCGGACCCCCGTGGCATTGTTGAAACGGGGCGGATGCCTCGGGATTCCGTAAGGTACGGCAGGCCCGCGTAACAAGAACCCGCCCGTGGCACTATGAGAAATACAAAACAATTTGGGGGAATTTGTGACTGAACAGCATTATCCGCAAAACGGGCCATCCCGGCCGGCCAATGGCGCGCCTGACAGGCCGACTAACGCATGGGTCGGTGATCGCACAGGACCTGGCTCGGGAGCTGCGCCAGCATCCAACCTTCTGAAGTCTTTCGACTACAAGAATCTGATTCCCGGGGCCCTGCTCGGGGCCATTTCTTATGTGGCGGTTCTGATAACCGCGGTTCTCTTCCTGATTCTGGCGTTGATCGGTATCAGCGCCAGTAACGGTGGCAACACCGAAATACCCTCAAGTTCAATGCTTCCCAGTGGTGGTTCAATGCCGTCGCCGTGGTCCCTGATGGGGCAGCTGGCTGTCCAACTGGTCGTTATGAGCCAGCTTGGCGCACTCGGTTCGAGTATCGACGCGACCATCCCCTTCATGGGAAACGTGCACGGCTCAGCTTCCTTCTTCGCCGTTCCCCTGCTGTTGACGGCTGTGTCGATGGCGGTGCTGTTCCTGTGCGGGCGGTACGCCGCTAAACGGTCGGCAGCCCAAACTACAGGCGGAATCTGGATCCAGGCAGCAATAACAGGTCTGGTCTTCACTCTCCTGGTCAACGTCGTCGGGGCGATCTTCGCCATATCGCTGCCGGTACCGAGCGTGAAGATCAGCCCGCTCGGGGCAGTGACGTTCGGTTCATTCCTGTTTGCGCTCGTTATCGGAACGCTCGCGACTTTCGCAGGACGGGTATCAGTGCGCCCCGGCGCAAACGCAGGTGTTGGTGTGCGCGCAGCAGTTCGTCGCGCCTTTGAAACCGTGGCCGTGCACTACGGCGTATTTCTGGCTATTGCCATCCCCGTGGTTGTGATTGTTCTGGGAATCAAATCAGGGTGGCAGGCTTCGCTCTCATCGCCCTTGTGGGCACCGACGGCAGGCTTTTTCATGTTTGGCCTGGGCCACCTGAGCGCTGTCAGCCGCACCTGGAATTTCGGTTCCTCAGTGGCTTCATCGGCGAATTCTTCAGGTTCTGACAGCAGCTTCGGCTTCGGAAGCGCGCTCGACCAGTACGGCATCCCGGGCTGGGCGGGCTGGTTGCTGCTTCTCCTGGCGCTGATTTCAATCATGGTCGCTTCCGTCTTCTGGTACCTGCGCCGCGGACCGGTGGTCAACAACAAGATCACTGACTGGGCAATGCTCCCTGCCGCCTTCCTCATTGGCGGGACGCTGATGACGTGGCTCAGCAGCGTGACTGGCACCTTCGACGCCGGCTCACTGGCCTCGGGCGCCGGCAGCATGACACTGGCGTGGTGGACCCCGTTCTTCCTGATGCTTTGGGGCGGTGCAACGGAAGCTTCAGCACGTTACGTCGCGCCTCAGCTGAGCAGGTACGTTCCCCTGCCCCTGGCTTACAAGGTCGCTCCAGCCCAGCCGCTCACAGCCCCATCGGCTACGACTGCGTCTGCTTCTGTTCCGGCCGGCTATGCAACCCCTGGAGGTCATCCTGCGCTGGCGCTTCGGGAGCCGATGTCCGCCCGCACGAAGCGCAAGGTTGGACTCATTCTGGGATCTGCCGGCCTCGTGGTCGTCATGGTGGTCGGTGGAGTCATCGCCCTCAACATCATCAAGGGCAACAACGGTCCTGATAAGGCCGTGAGCAGCTACCTTCAGGCGCTCCAGAACGGCGAGGCCTCGAAGGCGATGGCGCTGGCTGATCCCGGCCTGGCCAACGATCAGCGGGTCCTGCTTTCCGACCAGGTTTATGCCAAGGCGGGCAAGCGCATTGACGGGTTCGACATCGTATCGACGAAGGTTTCCGACGCCAAGGCCACGGTGGTGGCCGACCTGCGTCAGGACGGCCGCAAGCAGCAGACGACGTTCAGCCTCCGTAAGTCCAACCCCGAACTGTTGGATGATCACTGGGCAATGGAGTCGACACCTCTTCAGAGCGTGCGCATCACCTCGGACACCCCCGTGAAGAAGGTCGTGATCAATGGTCAGGAGATCGACGTCGACCTTGCCGGTAGCTCCTTCGGTTCATCCGGTCTGAATTTCCCTGCTTTGCCTGGCGAGTACACGGTGGAATTGCCGTCCTCCGAAAAGTACTTGACCGCTCCGAAGTCGACGGCGTTGGTAACTATTGGGGCCGCCCAGGCACCCCCGACCGCCAGCCTCAAGGTGGACGCCTCTGACGCCCTCAAGTCTGAAGCCATGGGGCAAATCGACGCTTATCTTGCCGAATGCGTGAAGTCGACCGATGCCCAGCCGGCCAACTGTCCGCTCAACAACTACAGTTCCTCGCGCTATTCACGGAACTTCCACTGGACGCTCACCGCGAAGCCCACGTTCACTATGAGCAAAGATCCCTATGGCTCTTCCCCTTGGCGTATTCGTACGCAGACTCCCGGAAAAGCCGCCGTCACCTATGAGAAGGACAACTCATATGGTTTCGGAACAGCTGATTGGAAGCCCGCAACGGATACAACCTCGGTTTCCATGAGCGCGGGGGTCACGCTGGAAGACGGCAAAGTGAAGCTGACCTACAGCAATTACTAGACAACGTCCGTCTGGCGCGGTCCTGACACCAGGGATATGACGGTGTAAGCCAGTAGAAATAAAACGAAGCCGTTCCCACGTTGCGCGGGTTTCTAGGAGTCGTTGCAACACCTGATACTCAGGTGGTTAGTAATAAAATCACGTAAACGCTCGGCTGGAGGTTTCCAGCCGAGCGTTTTGTGTGGGCGGCCGCTGCCTGCCGGCCTAAGGGATCTTCACCCGTTCACGATGTGACGAACATGTTGACTTAGTGCACTTAGGGGTCCAAGGTGCGGCGTTTGGCTGCTGTGAACTCTTCCGGGGAGAGCGCCCCGCTGGAATAGAGGTCGGCCAGGAGGGCAAGTTCAGACGCCACCGAGACGTTCGGGCTGACGTTCGCAGGAGTGTGCGGCAGCTTGAACCTTCGGAGCAGTCTCGAATAGTCCACCGTGAGGGTGACCAGAAGTGTTGCGCCGAGAAGGGCAAAAAAGATGCCCAGAATGAACGACAGTTGCCCGAACGTGGTCCCCACAACTGTGATGACGACGCCGCTGGCAACCAGGCAAAGGCCCGCCAGCTGTACCGCGGTCCGACCGAGGCGACGGTCGCCGTCCCGGTATTCGAACAGATGACCGCCGGCCGCCCCTGGAACCGCATGCTCGTTCATAGGTTCGAGGATAGCTCTGGGAATTCTTCTTGAACATGGTGCGCTCCGCCGCCCTCACCGGTTCGCTCCGGCAGCAGCCGCGCAACGGAAGGCTTTCCTGTTTCCCCGATCCGCAGTAGCTTGGCAGCAACGTGCGGATGGGGGATTGGTGGACTTTTTCACGGCGGTAATGGAGCCGTTCCGGTGGCTGGTGTCCGCCATCATGGTGGCCTTCCACGACGCGCTGAGTGCCGTGGGCATGCCGGCCGCAGGCGGATGGACCTGGACACTGTCCATCATCGGGCTGGTGCTGGTCATCCGCGCGGCGTTGATCCCGGTCTTCCTGGCACAGGTGCGGGCCCAGCGCAGGATGCGGCTCCTGCAGCCGGACCTGAAGGAGCTTCAGGACAGGTACAAGGGCAGGACGGACCAGGCGTCGCGGCAGGCCATGGCCCAGGAGCAGATGGCCCTCTACAAAAAACACGGCACCAACCCGTTCTCGGCGTGCCTGCCGCTGTTGATCCAGGCACCGTTCTTCCTAGCGCTCTTCCAGGTGCTGTCAGGAATTTCCAATGCATCCCGCCAGGGTGAAGGCATCGGGGTGATGGGCCACGACCAGGTGGTCCAGTTCGACTCGTCCAGCATCTTCGGGGCGCCGCTGTCAGCTTCGCTGCTCCATGGCGGCGGCGAGCCGGCCGCCGTGGCCGTGCTCGCCGTCGTCATGATCCTGGTGATGATTGCGAGCCAGTTCCTGACGCAGAAACTTGTTGCCTCACGGACCACGGCCGGCCAGGACAGTGAAAGCCCGCTGATGCGCCAGCAGCAAGTCCTTCTGTACGTCCTGCCTGTGGTCTTCGGTGTGGGCGGGATCTTCTTTCCCATCGGAGTCCTGGTCTACTGGACAGTTTCCAACCTCTGGACCCTGGGACAGCAGTCCCTGGTGTCCCGCCGGGCGTGAGCGCGCCGTCAGCGGCCGGCCAATGCCTGCGCCTGCTCCTTCAGGAAGTCGCTGACGGGCCTGGGGTCGATCCCGCGTTGGCGAAGGGGCTTGTCGTCCCACGTTGGCCTGTTGAGGTCCGCCGTGAGGCCCGCCCCCAGTGCGGACGCCAGGCCGTCCTTGCTGCGGCTGAGGACCCTTACGGCAAGACGTGCCAGGAGCCGCGGCATGTGCTGCACCTTCATTGGGCGGTGCATCAGCTCCCCGGCCATGGCACAGGCTTCATTCTTCGACAGCGGCTCCGGGCCGCCAAACTCAACCAGCCGCGGCGGGTCCGGCTCGAGGGCCACGGCGCAGAGGAGGGCAGCCACGTCCTCCGTCGCCACCCATCGGGTCCTCGTATTGCCCCTTCCGATTACCGATACTTTGCCCGCGGCCATGTCAAAGCGACTGGTGGGGGAGAAATGGACTTCCTGGAAGGCATCCGGCCGCACGATCACCGTCTGCATGCCAGAAGAAGCCAGGCGCCGCTCCGTGGCAAGCTTCGCGTGCCTCAGCGGTGTCTCGACGGCGGTTTCGATTCCAGCGAAGGACAGGTACACGAAGCGGCCAACCCCCGCGGCCTCTGCAGCGTCGACGAGATGTGCCATGCCCACTTCGTCGATGTCCCGCATGCCGGCCTGGCTGCTGCCCTGCAGGCGACGGCTCATGGCCGTGGCTGTGGCAACGACGGTTTCGACGCCTTTGCAGGCGGACGTCAGCGTGGCGGGTTCGAGGAGGTCGCCACGGACAATTTCTGCGCCGATTGCCTGCAGCTGCGAATCGTCCGTGTTCTGCCGGACCAGGCAACAGACTTCTTGTCCGGCAGAGCAAAGCCGCCTGGCAACCCTGCCACCCAGATCACCTGTGGCGCCGACCAGGAGGATCATGGAGGACTCCTTCCCAATTGCCCGGAGACTAAGACCGCGCAAGGCTCAGTCAATGCTTTCAGGGAGCGGTTTAGCAAGAGCAGTCGACGAGACGCGGTACCGCCGGACGCTGCGGTCCTAACCCTGTTCGCAATTACCCGCATTGAAGGGCATGGATGTGCGAACAAGCCAGGGAATGCCGCCAGGAGCGCCGAAAACCTATCCCGGGCCGAGGTGCACCGGCAGAATGGGCCCATGGCGAACCTGATCTACTCCGCAATCATGTCCCTCGACGGCTACACGGCGGACAGGGACGGCAACTTCGCCTGGTCTGCGCCGGACGAGGAAGTCCACGCCTTCATTAACGACCTGGAGCGGGATGTGGGCACCTATCTTCTGGGCCGGCGGATGTACCAGGTGATGTCCGTTTGGGAAACCATGGGTACGTCCGAGGACCCGCCGGTCATCCAGGACTACGCGCACATCTGGCAGGGGGCGGACAAGGTGGTGTACTCGACGTCGCTGGATACTCTGGCCACGCCCCGGACCCGCCTGGAACGGCAGTTCCGTCCGGAGGCGGTGGAGGACCTGAAGGCCGCAGCGGACCGGAACATCAGCATCGGCGGCCCCACGCTCGCGGCCCACGCTCTCAAGGCCGGCCTCGTGGACGAGTGCCAGTTCTTCGTCAACCCGGTTGCCGTGGGCGGCGGCCTGCGCTTCCTTCCGGACGGACTGGAGGCACGGTTCGGCCTGCTGGGCGAGCGGCGGTTCGGAAACGGTGTGGTGTACCTGCGCTATGGACGCCATTCATAGAAGGCACAATGGGTCCATGACACGCATCGCCATTATTGGCGGCCACGGCAAAGTGGCCCTCCTCCTGTCCCAGCTCCTCACCGGCGAAGGCCACTCCGTCACCTCGTTCATCCGGAATCCGGACCATGCAGGGGACGTCGCTGACACCGGCGCCTCGCCGTCGGTCCTGGACGTGGAGAATGCCACGACGGCGGAAATCGCCGGCGCACTGGCCGGCCACGACGCCGTGGTCTGGTCCGCCGGTGCCGGCGGCGGCAACCCGGACCGCACCTATGCCGTGGACCGGGACGCCGCCATCCGCTCCATGGATGCCGCCGGCCAGGCAGGAGTGGATCGGTACGTCATGGTGTCCTACTTCGGTGCCGGCAAAGACCACGGGGTGCCGAAAAGCAACAGCTTCTTCGCGTACGCCGAAGCCAAGGCGGCCGCGGACGAGTACCTGCGCGGAACCGGGCTGGCCTGGACCATCCTTGGTCCCGGGGCACTGACGGACAAGCCTGGAACAGGACTGATCGACGTCGACCCGTCCCCGGACGGTGACCGGGACACCTCGCGCGCCAACACGGCGATCGTGGCGGCGGCCGTGCTGGACCTGCCCCAAACGGCGGGCCGGACCATCGAGTTCCGCGACGGCACCCTGCCGGTGGCGGCCGCGCTGGAACCGGGCGCATAAGCGCCTTCGGGGAGGACGGGCAGGGGCGCGGTTATGCCGGGGTGGCCGGCGCAGCCAGCTCCAGGTCCAGGGAGTTCCTCTCCACATAGTCCAGCGCGCAGCGTACGGCACCCACCGTGACGATCGAGTCGCCCAGCGGGGAGACTGCCACGCGTGCCGGCGTGGCGGTGAACTCCTTCAGGCGCTCGCTGATGGGCCCGAGGAGTAAGCCTGCGGAATCGGCCACGCCGCCGCCTATCACCACCAGCTCGGGGTTGAGCAGGGTGGCCACGGTGCCCACCACCCTGGCCATCCTGTCCGCCAGCCGGTCCAGGATGGCCAGTGCCACCGCGTCACCCTGATCGGCGGCGGTGAAGACCTGTTCAGCTTCCACCCGCCCCTGGACGGAACGGAGGGTGGTGGGGGCCGCGGTGGCCAGGGCTTCGGCGGCCCAGGTACGGGCAAGGTGCGCTATGCCGTAGGTGTCGCCCACCCCTTCCACCAGGTCCAGGTAAGCGAGTTCCCCCGCGCTGCCCCGCGTTCCGTGCACCAGCCGGCCGCCCTCAACGATGCCCGAACCCAGCCGTTCGCTGGCCAGGATCACCACCACGTCGTCAATCCCCGCGGCGGCCCCCTGCCAGCGGTCACCCAGGGCCGCAAGGTTGGCGTCGTTTTCCAGCAGCACAGTCCACCCCCGGGTTTCCTTGAGGGCCGGCCGCAGTCCCAGGTCGAACAGTCCCCAGAACTCCTGCGTGGCCACCACATCCCCATGCCGGTCGACCGGCGCGGCAACTCCGGCGCAAACAGCCAGCACCTGCCCGGGATCCGTTCCCGCCGAGCGCAGTGCCGCCCCAGCCACCCCGTCGATGAACGCTATGCGCTCCCGGGAGCCCACTTCACCGGCCTGGAAGGGGCGGCTGGACCGTCCGAGGGTCCGGCCCCGGAGGTCCGAAACCACCACGGTGACCTTGGAGTAGCCGATGTCCATGCCCAGGACCACGCCTGCGCGCTCGTCGAGCTCGAAGCGGCGGGCAGGGCGGCCCTTCTGGTACCCGCCGAATTCGCGCTGGTTCTCCCGCTCCAGGACCCAGCCACGGCGGACCAGGTCCTCGCAGACGGCGATGGTGGTGGCGCGGGTCAGGCCTGTTGCTGCCATGACATCCGTAACGGTCACGGCAGCCGAGGCGCGCAGGAACTCCAGGACTGCGCCGGCACTGACCCGCCGCAGCAGCTGGGGAGTCGCCGGAACCAGTTCAGGCATGCTGTTGACCTTCCTGTACAAAGCACCAGATAATACTTGGGAAAGTAAATTTAGATTCAATATAAATGTACCCTGCTGCACAGAAAAGGATCATCCCTTGTCCACCACTGCCACGCTGGCAACCCTGTCCGACTCCGACCGTCCGGCTGACCCCAACTGGTGGCGCCAGGCCTCCGTCTACCAGATCTATCCGCGCAGCTTTGCGGACTCCAACGGCGACGGCATCGGCGACCTGAAGGGCATCACCGCCAAGGTCCCGTACCTGAAGTCGCTGGGCATCGACGCCGTCTGGCTGAGCCCGTTCTACCCTTCCGCGCTCGCCGACGGCGGCTACGACGTGGACGACTACCGCGACGTTGACCCCAAGCTGGGCACGCTGGACGACTTCGACGAAATGGCCGCCGCGCTGCACGAGGCCGGCATCAAGCTGATTGCGGACATCGTCCCCAACCACTCCTCCAACCGGCACAAGTGGTTCCAGGAGGCACTGGCCGCACCCAAGGGATCCCCGGCACGCGACCGCTACATCTTCCGTGACGGCAAAGGCCCCAACGGTGAGTTCCCGCCGTCGGACTGGGACTCCGTGTTCGGCGGACCTGCCTGGGAGCGCATCACGGAACCGGACGGCACCCCCGGCCAGTGGTACATGCACATCTTTGCCAAGGAACAGCCGGACCTGAACTGGTCCAACCGCGAGATCCGGGATGACTTCCTGAAGACCCTGCGCTTCTGGTCCGACCGCGGCGTTGACGGTTTCCGCGTCGACGTGGCCCACGCCCTCACCAAGGACCTCACCGAGCCGCTGCTCTCCAAGCTGGAACTGAGCGCCGCCAACACCGGCGTGGACGGATTCGACGACGGAACGCACCCGTTCTGGGACCGCGACGAGGTCCACGAGATCTACGCCGAATGGCGCGAAGTATTCAACGAGTACAACCCGCCGCGCACCGCCGTCGCCGAAGCCTGGGTGCACGCCACCCGGCGTGCCCGCTACGCCAGCCCCCAGGGCCTCGGCCAGGCGTTCAACTTCGACCTGCTCCAGGCCGACTTCGACGCCGCCGAATACAAGGAGATCATCACCCGCAACCTGGCCGAGGCCGCCGCCACCGGTGCCTCCTCCACGTGGGTGTTCTCCAACCACGATGTCGTGCGGCACGCCACCCGCTACGGCCTGCCCCAGGTGGCCAAGGAAAAGGCCGGCGCCAAGGGCCAGGACGGCAAGGACTGGCTGCTGGCCGGCGGCCCCAAGGACCAGCTGGACGTTGAACTGGGCGAGCGCCGAGCGCGGGCCGCCACCCTGTTGATGCTCGCCGTTCCGGGATCCGCCTACCTGTACCAGGGCGAGGAACTGGGCCTTCAGGAAGTGGCCGAAATTCCCGAATCGGAACGGCAGGATCCCTCCTTCTTCCGCAACAAGGGTGTGGAAATCGGCCGCGACGGCTGCCGGGTGCCGCTGCCCTGGAAGGTGGAGGGCACCTCCTTCGGCTTCGGCGACGGCGGCTCTCACCTGCCGCAGCCGGATTGGTTCAGCAAGTACGCCGTTGAGGCTCAGGACGGGACCGATGGCTCCACCCTGGAGCTCTACCGCAAGGCCCTGAAGCTCCGCCGCGAACTGATGACGGAAGAGGAACTCGAGTGGGCCGACAACGGCAATCCGGATGTCCTGCACTTCAAGCGGCCCAACGGCTGGCAGTCCGTGACCAACTTCGGGAACACCGCCGTCGACCTTCCAGCCGGCGACGTGCTGGTCAGCAGCAGCCCGCTCGAGGACGGCAAGCTGCCGGCCAACACCACCGCCTGGTTGCGCTGAGTTGGGCCTGGCTGAAGCCCTGGGAAAGCCGGCTGTCCTGATGGGGGAGCGGGCCTGATGCAGGAAGTCATCTACGGATGCATGGGACTGGGCGGCAGCTGGTCTGACGAGCCACATGGAAGCCATCACGTGGACCAGGCCGCTGCCGCCGTCCAGGCCGCCCTGGACGCCGGGATCACCCTGTTCGACCATGCGGACATCTACCGCAGCGGCAAGTCCGAAGCTGTGTTCGGCGAGGTCCTGGCCGCCACTCCGGGCTTGCGGGAGCGGATCCGGCTGCAGACCAAGTGCGGTATCCGGCTGAACGAACGCGGCCTGCAGACCCACTACGACCTGAGCCGGGAGGCCATCCTGGAACGGGTCAATGGCAGCCTGGAACGGCTCCGGACCGGCTACGTGGATATCCTCCTGCTGCACCGCCCGGACCCCCTGGCGGACCCCGCGGAGGTGGCATCCGCCGTCGGGCAGCTGATGGAGGAAGGCAAAGTCCGGCAGCTGGGTGTGTCCAACATGTCAGCGGCGCAGATTGAGGTGCTGCAGGACCGGCTGGAAACCCCGGTGGTGGCCAACCAGCTGGAGATGAGCCTGCTCAAGCGCGCATGGCTGGAAAGCCAGGTTCTGGTCAACCACCCGGAACACCTGGACTACAGCTTCCCGCACGGGACGGTGGAGTACTGCGTCCGCAACAACATCACCCTGCAGGCGTACGGCTCCCTGGCCCGCGGCGTCTATACCGGGGCGGAACCGGACAGCCCCACCTCAGCCGATGCAGCAACTGCCGAACTCGTGGCGGAGCTTACGGGACAGTACGGCACCTCCGGTGAGGCTGTCCTGCTCGGCTGGCTGATGAAGCATCCCGCGGGAATCGCACCGGTGATCGGAACGGTCAATCCGGACCGGATCCGGGCCTGCGGTGACGCGGCCCGGGTGGCCCTGGCCCTCAGCCGCGCCGACTGGTACAAACTCTGGGTCGCGGCGCGCGGGAGCAACATCCCCTGACCCCGCCCAACTGGGTAGCAGCAAGTGTCGTTATGGACCCTCGTAACGACACTTGCTGCTACCCACATTTCCCAGAGGCCTCGGTCATATCCCGTTTAGTTCGTATTGATCCTCACAAGCTGGCCCTTTTCTTCGCCGTGCCGCTTGCGGGGCGGATACTGTAGAAAGCATGACGTCTACCATCGCCGCCGAAACCGTTAGGCCGGAACGCAATATCCCCGCAGAGATCGCCCGTTCCTGGCTGCTGGTCAATGCCATGAAGCCGGAGCTTTTCGACCAGTCGGCCGTCTCCCGTGCCGACTCGATCATCCTGGATATTGAAGATGCGGTGGACCCCTCGCAGAAGGACCAGGCCCGCGGCAACGTGATCGACTGGCTGACCGCCGGCGGCAAGGCCTGGGTCCGGATCAATGACGCCACCAGCCCGTTCTGGGCCGATGACCTCGCCGGGCTGCGCGGCACTCCGGGCCTGCTTGGCGTCATGCTCGCCAAGACCGAGTCCGCGGACCAGGTCACCGAGAGCTTCCACCGCATGGACGGCAAGACCCCCGTGATCCCCCTGGTGGAATCGGCCCTCGGCATCGAGGAAGCCAACCACATCGCCAAGGCCCAGGGCGCGTTCCGCCTGGCCTTCGGTTCGGGCGACTTCCGCCGCGACACCGGCATGGCCGCCACCCCGGAGGCCATGGCCTACCCGCGGGCCAAGCTCGTCGTCGCCAGCCGCGTGGGCAACCTGCCCGGCCCCATCGACGGCCCCACCGTCGGCACCAACCACCCCATCCTGCGCGAGCAGACCGGCATCACCGTCATGATGGGCATGACCGGCAAGCTGTGCCTGGCCATCGACCAGACGCCGGTGATCAACGAGGTCATCAGCCCCACGCCGTCGGACGTCGCCTGGGCCACCGACTTCATGAACGACTTCGAAGCCAATGGCCGCGTCATTCGCGACGGCTCCGACCTTCCCCGCCTGGGCCGCGCCGAGAAGATCATGAAACTCGCCGTCGCCTTCGGGGTGCAGCCCGCGCTGTAGCCCCACCAATCACCTTGCAGGAGACCCCGTGACCGATACCCGCTATCTGGTCCACGGGGTCTTTTGGGATGGACCGCCACCGGGCTCCAGCCCAGCGGCGGGTTCAAAGGCAACTGACCCTGCCAAGGCAATGTACGACGCGGGCGGCCCGGTTCTGCGCCTCCAGTCACCGGAGGGGGACTTCCGGGAGCTGGGCCTGCATTCCGGCGCACGCCTCGGCTTCCAAGTGGTACAGCCGGGCAGGTCCTGCCTGGGCCACGTCCAGGTCCAGTCGGCAAGCTCGCGCAGCCACATCCTGTGCGCCTCCCGGGCCCCGGCCGCAAGGGGAAAGCAGTGCGAGCGGTGCTTCGTGCTGGATGAGTCCCGGCTGATGCATGACTTCCACCGGGACGGCCGGGTCACTCCCGGGCTTCGCGACTACCTGATGCAGGAACACTGGCTGTACGTTGCCACGTTCGCCGGCGGTGCCACCAAGGTGGGTACCGCCTCCGGTCCGCGGAAGTGGAACAGGCTTGCGGAGCAGGGGGCCGCAGCGGCCGCCTATGTTGCCAGGGCGCAGGACGGCCGCGTGGTGCGGATCCTTGAGGACCTGGTGACGGCCGGCGTCGGCCTCACGCAGCAAGTGCGGTCCGCGGCCAAGGCGGACGCCCTGCTGCAGCCGCTCCCGGCGGCGGACCTGCTGGCCACCAATGCCCGCGCGGCCGCCGAGGTACGCGCGCTGCTGGCGCGCACCGCCGTCGACGGCTTTGAAACTGTGGCGGAGCAGTGGGTGCGGCCGGTGCAGGCTGACGCACTGCACGGGCCAGGCCAACGGCATCCCTACCCGCATGCCCTGGACCAGGGGCAGCACGGCTTCGGGATCACGGCCCTGAGCGGGGCCAACGTGCTGGCCCGGCTCGACGGCACGGACGCCGTGTTCGTGGTGAACCTGTCCCAACTGGCCGCCCGCATCATCACCCTGGGTGACTACGCTTCGGAGGTCCCGGCAGTGCAGGAGTCCCTGTTCTAACAGGGCCCGCAAGGCCTGGACGGTAGACTTGCACGGTGCTGAACGAATTCTGGGCCACCGCGCCAACCCGTTACAAAGTCCTCGTCTTCAGCGCGATGGGACTGATCGCTGTCGGCATCATCCTGAACATCATCGGCAACACCGGCGGCAACCAAACCCTGGCCATGGCCTCCCTGCCGCTGATCGGGCTGGGCCTTGTCCTGCACGTGGTGGGCATCGTGGTCCGCGGCCAGTCGATCCGCAGAAACCTCAGGCGCTAGCTGCTGCGTTCCGCAGGACGTGGCTGCGGGCGTGTTCCACAGCGTCCGGAAGATGCTGGAACAGGTGTTTGTGGTGCCGCAGCGAACGGATCACGCCCACGTTGGTCACCAGGTCCAGGTGGTCCGGCCGCACACCCTTGAGCAGCACGGTAATTCCGCGCAGTTCCAGCGCAGCGATGACCTCCACCAGGGCGTGGGCGCCGGTGGCGTCAAGCATCCGCAGCTGCGAGAGCCTAATGATGGCCACCTGGATATCCTTGACCTGGCTGATTTCCTGGAGGATGCGCTCGGCGGCGCCGAAGAACATGGCTCCGTCCAGCCGAAGGACCGCTATGTGCTCATCGCCGTCGGCGGAAGGCCCGGGGACCGGCTCGCGCTGGACGCCGCTCAAGGAGGCGAATTTCCGTAGCGCGAAGAGCGCCGCCGCGGCGAGTCCGATCTGGATGGCGACGATCAGGTCGAAGGCTACGGTGATGATCGCCGTGAGGACAAAGACTGCTGCATCTGCCCGGGTGGAACGCAGGATCGCGGCAACGGTGCGCCGGGAAACCATCCGTGTTGCCGTAACCATCAGGATCCCGCCCAGAGCTGCCAGCGGGATGCGGCTGACCATTCCTGACGCCAGGTAGGTGATGCCCAGCAACACGACGGCGTGAACGGCTGCGGCAAGGCGGGTCCGGGCCCCTGAACGTACATTGACCGCGGTCCTGGCGATGGCTCCGGTGGCCGGCATGCCGCCAAACAGTCCGGCGGCGATCGAAGCCAGGCCCTGGCCGGTCAGCTCACGGTCCGGGCTGTAGGGCCCGGTGGGTCTGCCGTCCGGGCTGGCCATCCCGGCGGCCACCCTGGCTGAGAGCAGTGATTCGATGGCGGCCAGGACGGCGATGGCTACCGCGGGCATGGCAAGGCTGCCCAAGGTGGCCACGTCCACGGCGGGCATTGCCGGCGCGGGAAGGGAGTGGGGCAGGGGGCCGATCCGTGGGACATCCAGCTGCAGGAGTTCGGCCGACGCGGTGGCCAGGAGGACCGCCACCAGGCTCGCCGGAAGGGCCCGGAACAGCTTCTGCAGCAGGACCATCACGACGGCGACCAGCACTACGAGTGCCAGCGTCAGCAGGACAGTGGGCGCCTGCGCGGCTGAGGCAGCTTCAACGGCGGCGACAACAGTGTTGTGTCCCGGGACGCCGGACGTGCCCGTAGCGAGAGGAACCTGCTGGAGGAAGATAATGGCAGCAATCCCCAGTGTGAAGCCCTCCACCACCGGCCAGGGGATGAAGGCGACGGCCCGCCCCAGGCCGCTGAATCCCATAATGCAGACCAGCAGCCCCGCCATCAGTGAGAGCGGCGCTACGCTGCCGGGGCCGTGGACGGCCACGACGGGTGCCAGGACCACCACCATGGCGCCAGTGGGCCCCGAAACCTGCACTGACGACCCGCCCATGAGGGCTGCCACCATGCCGGCCACGATGGCGGTGATAAGGCCTGCCTCTGCGCCCACCCCGGAGCTCACCCCGAATGCGAGGGCCAGCGGCAGGGCGACAATGCCCACGGTGATGCCGGCCAGCAGGTCGGTGCGCCACGATGTGCGAAGACCGGCATAATCCTGCCGTGACGGGAGGAACCGCGTAAGCCTCTGGGCAGCCCCGCCTGTGGCGCGGCCGGTGGCGGAGGTGGCCGTCACGAGGCTGATTCGCGGGAGAGGTGCTCCGCCGGCAGCTGCTGTGCAAGCCGGAGCTGTTCATTCGATTCGGACAGGCTGTCCAGGAGGAAGGTCCGGGCAATGGCGAGCAGTTCCGAAACCCCTGGGTGTGCCAGTTGGTAGGTCACTGCGTTGGCGGTGCGTACGGAGGTCACCACCCTATGCCTGCGCAGGGTGGCCAGGTGCTGGGAGAGGTGCGAGGCTTCAAGCCCGGTCTCTGCCAGAAGGTAACTGACGGCCGCAGTTTCCTGCGGAGCTGCGGCCAGCAGTTCAAGGATCCGGATACGTGCCGGGTGCGCCAGGCCCTTGAACAGGTTGGCCTTGATCTCGTACAGCGGCGCTTGGGCGGAAGACAGCAAGGGAGTGGCTCCTGCAGCTTGATGAAATGATGAATCCATCATACCAGTGGGTTGCGGAACCTGTCCCGGGTGCGCCGGGGATAGGCTGGAATCCATGACTATCAATCCGGATCTGCAGGGCCGAAGCTACCCTGCCGCAGAGGTGTACGACGTTGGCCGTGAGAAAATCCGCGAGTTCGCCCGCGCCGTGAAGGCCACCCACCCCGCGCACTTCGACGTCGATGCAGCCACGGCCCTGGGCCACAGTGACTTGGTGGCGCCCCCCACTTTCGCCATCATCATCGCCCAGCGTGCCGATGCCCAGCTCATCGAGGATCCGGACGCCGGCATCGACTTCTCCCGCGTGGTCCACGCGGACCAGCGCTTCACCCACCACCGGCCCATCGTTGCCGGCGACCGCCTCGTCGCGGAACTGCACGTCGACGGCGTCCGGGCCATGGGCGGCGGCGCCATGATCACCACCCGCTCGGAAATTTTCGCCCTCGGTTCCGGCGACTCCCGGGAACCGGTCACCACCACCACGTCATCCATCCTGGTCCGCGGAGAGGGACAGTAACCATGAGCCCCACCTTCAACGAACTGAGCGCCGGCCAGGAAATCGGCAGCCGTACCATCGAGGTCACCCGCACCGACCTGGTCAAGTACGCCGGAGCTTCCGGCGACTTCAACCCCATCCACTGGAACGAGGCCTTCGCCACAGGCGTGGAATTGCCAGGCGTCATCGCGCACGGCATGTTCACCATGGGCTCAGCCGTCCAGCTCGTCAGTGACTGGGCAGGGGACCCGGGCGCCGTCGTCGACTTCCAGACCCGCTTCACCAAGCCCGTCCTGGTCACCGACACCACCGGCACAGACGAGCCCGGCGCTACCATCGAGGTCAGCGGCACCATCGGAAAGCTCGACGTCGATGCAGGCACCGCCCGCGTCGACCTCACCGTTGTCTCGGCCGGGCAAAAAGTCCTGATGAAGGCCCAGGCCGTCGTCAAGCTGTCCTGAGCCCGCACCCTTGAGCGCAGGCACCGGAATCGACGCCACGTCCCTCCAGGTCAGGCACTGGCGGAACGCCGTGGTGGTGGCCTACACGGCAAGCGGCCTGGCCTTCGCCTCTTGGGTGTCCCGGCTGCCCGCCATCCGGGACGCGCTGGACCTCAGCCCGGGCACCGTCGGGATCATCCTGCTCTGCATGACGCTTGGCTCCTTCGCCTCCGTTTCGGCCTCCGGCCTCATCGTGCTTCGGCTGGGATCCAAGAGGACCATCCGCACCGGCAGCATCATGGCCGGCGTCGGTCTGCTGACGGCGGGGTTTGGTACAACCGTGCTGTCAAGTCCTGTGGCTACCGCTGTCGGCCTGGGCATCATCGGCCTGGGAACGGGGAGCTGGAACACTGCTTCCAATGTGGAGGGCGCGGCAGTGGAGCGTGCGGTGGGGCGGCACATCATGCCGCGGCTCCACGGCGCGTTCAGCCTGGGAACCGTGGCCGGTGCAGGACTGGGCGCCGCTGCGGCTGCTGCGTCTGTGCCCGTGTTCTGGCACCTTGCTGCGGCAGGAGCGGTGGTGGCCGTATCGGTGGCGACGGCGGCGTCCTGGTTCCGCGCCGACATCACCACGGCGGGGGAGCGGACCTACACCCCGGACAACTTTGAGGACCCCACCACCGGCCCCATTCCCGTGATCCCCGCCGGAAGCCCGGCTGACCCGCCCCTGGACAACAAGCGGAAGATCGCCCAGGCGTGGCGGGACCGCCGGACGCTGCTGCTGGGCGTCCTGGTGCTCGGCCTCGCCCTGGCTGAAGGCGCCGCCGGGGACTGGGTGGCCCTTGCGCTGGCGGACGGCCACGGGCAGAGCGATGCCGCCGGTGCTGCCGGCTATGGGCTTTTTGTCACGTTCATGACCATCGGCCGGTTCGCCGGGACGGTGGTGCTGGACCGCTTCGGCCGTGTGCCCGTCATGCGCTGGTGCGCCGCCCTTGCGGTCCTGGGCCTGGCGGTGTTCGTCTTCGCCCCCGCGCCGTGGCTCGCGTACGTTGGCCTCGCCGCTTGGGGCCTGGGCGCATCCCTGGGCTTCCCGGTGGGCATGTCCGCCGCGGCCGATGACCCCGCCAAGGCCGCGGCCCGCGTGTCAGTGGTGTCCACCATCGGCTACGGCGCGTTCCTGTGCGGGCCCCCGCTCTTGGGCTTGCTGGCCGAACATGTGGGGATCCTGCACTCACTCCTCGCCGTGATGGTGATGCTCGCTGTGAGCTTCGTGCTGTCCCCGGTGGCCCGGAAGGCCGGCTAGCTTTCCCTAGTATTGTTGACGGGTGACTCCCACCCTGCTTTCCTCCCTGACCACCTCCGCCGTCGGCGGCCCCGCCGGCAAGTTCATCGAGGCCCGGACCGAGGCAGAGATAATCGATGCCGTCCGGACCTCGGATGCGGCCGGCGAGCAGGTCCTTATCATCAGCGGCGGGTCCAACCTCCTGGTGTCCGACGACGGGTACCCCGGGACGGTCGTCAAAATCGCCTCGGAGGGGTTCACGGTCAACGCGGAGGACTCCTGCGGGGGAGTGGCAGTAGTGGTGCAGGCCGGCCACAACTGGGACAAGCTCGTGGAGCATGCGGTCCGGCACGCCTGGTCCGGAATCGAGGCACTGTCCGGCATCCCGGGTTCAACGGGTGCCACCCCGGTCCAGAACGTGGGTGCCTACGGCGCTGAAGTTTCCCAGACCATCGCGGCCGTCCGCACCTGGGACCGCAAACGCAACGCCGTCCAAACGTTTACCAACTCGGAGTTGAAGTTCGGCTACCGGGACTCCATCCTCAAGCGCACCACCGTCAACGGCTCGCCACGGTACGTGGTCCTCACCGTGGAGTTCCAGCTGCCGCTGGGGCGGATGAGCGCTCCCATCCGCTACGCCGAGCTGGCCCGCTCCCTGGGCGTGGAGGTGGGCAAGCGCGCCTACGCCAATGACGTCCGCCGGGAAGTGCTCCGGCTGCGCGCCTCCAAGGGCATGGTGTGGGACGGCGCCGACCGCGACACCTACTCCACTGGTTCCTTCTTCACCAACCCCATCGTCTCCGCGGACGTGGCGGATACGCTGCCGGAATCGGCACCGCGGTATCCGGCAGGCCAGGACGGACAGGTGAAACTTTCCGCAGCCTGGTTGATTGACCAGGCAGGGTTCGGCAAGGGCTTTGGCCTGGAACCGGAGGGTGTGGCCGGCGGCCGCGCATCGCTGTCCACCAAGCACACGCTGGCCATCACCAACCGCGGTTCCGCCAGCGCCGCCGACATGGTGGCGGTGGCACGCGAGGTGCGCGCCGGCGTCGAACGCCGCTTTGGCATCCAACTGCACCCGGAGCCCCTGCTCATCGGCCTGGACCTGTAGGAGTCCCGCCAGGGCTGCGCCCGGCCTAGGATGGGCGCATGGCTGTATCTGGTTCCCCGCGTGACCGCAGGATGATTGGCAGGCTCCGCCTGGCATCCCAGCAGCTCGCGGGGGATGGAGCCCCAACAGTGCCGGGGCTGGTGCGGTGGATGACCGCAATGCAGGCGCAGGACCTGGCGGCCGCGCTGTGGGCAGTCGGGGTGCGGGTGCCCGGTGCGGGGATCTCGGAAGTGCGTGCTGCCATACATTCCGGGACTGTGGTCCGGTCCTGGCCCATGCGGGGAACACTCCATCTGGTTGCCCCCGACGACCTGGGCTGGATGCTGGACCTCACCGCCGAGCGGCTCACCAGGAGTATCGCAGCCAGGCACCGGCAGCTGGAAATCACCTGGGCTGATGTTGAGAAGGCGCGCGATCTGGCGCTGGACCGCATTCTCGCTGACGGTCCGGTCAGCCGATCCGGGCTGTTCAAGGTGTTCGACGCCGGCGGCCAGCCCACGCAGGGGCAGCGCGGCATCCATCTCCTGGGGACGCTCTGCCGCCACGGCTGGCTGGTGCCGGGGCCGCTTTCCGGCAACCAGCAGCTGATCGCGGCCTTCGACGAGTGGATTCCGGAGTCCCGCCGGATGGAGCGCCAGGAAGCCATTGCCGAGTTTGCGCTGCGGTACTTCCGGAGCCACGGTCCGGCCACCATCCGCGACTTTTCCTGGTGGACGCAGCTGCCGCTGACCGAGGTGCGCGCCGCGTTCCAGCAGGTCCGGGGCCAGCTGGTGGAGTTGGAAATCGATGGCACCGGCTACTGGCTCTCACCGGACGTGGCCGCCCTCCTGGATTCCGGAGTCCCCGGCGGCCGCTCCGTCCACCTGCTGCCCGGATTCGATGAGTTCGTCCTCGGCTACACGGACCGGACCCCAGTCCTGGCACCGGAGCATTTCGACCTGATCGTGCCCGGCGGCAACGGCGTCTTTAAGAAGACGGTGGTGGCGGCGGGGAAGGTGGTGGGCACCTGGGCACTCCAGGGCACGGGCCGGGGTGCCGCGGTCGTCCCCGAACTCTTTGATGGGACCAAGCCGCCGGGCCCGGCAGCCCAGGCAGCCTTTGCCAAGGCAGCGTTCCGTTACACGACGTTCCTGGCCACCTGACCCTCTTCCACGCAAAAGCGGCCCCTGCCTGGTAGGCAAGGGCCGCTCGTGGGGCAGCTGTAAGGGCTACAGGTTGCCGGTGGCGATGTTGAGCATGCGGCGCAGCGGCTCGGCGGCGCCCCAGAGGAGCTGGTCGCCTACGGTGAAGGCGCTGATGTACTGCGGGCCCATCTCCATCTTGCGGATGCGGCCCACCGGGATGTCCAGGGTCCCGGAAGCGGCGACGGGGGTCAGCTCGGCCATGGAGGCTTCCTTGGTGTTGGGAACCACCTTGGCCCACTGGTTGTCCTCGTCCAGGAGCTTCTCGATCTCGGCGACGGAGAGGTCCTCGCGGAGCTTGAGCGTGAGTGCCTGGGAGTGCGAGCGCATGGCGCCGATGCGGACGCAGAGCCCGTCCATGATCACCCGGTTTTCCTCGGAGGTGCCAAGGATCTTGTTGGTCTCAACCCCGGCCTTCCACTCTTCCTTGGACTGCCCGTTCCCCAGGTCGGCGTCGATCCAGGGGATCAGGGAGCCGGCCAGGGGGACGCCGAACTGGGTGGCGTCGATGTCCGTGCGCTGGTGGGCCAGGACCTTGCGGTCGATGTCCAGGATGGCCGACGCGGGGTCGTCCAGTTCCGTGCTGACCTCGGCGTTGAGCGTGCCGAACTGGCTGAGAAGCTCACGCATGTGGCGGGCACCGCCGCCGGAGGCAGCCTGGTACGTCATGGAGGTTCCCCATTCGACCAGCCCGTTCTTGAACAGGCCGCCGAGGCCCATGAGCATGCAGGAGACGGTGCAGTTGCCGCCGATGAAGTCCTTGGTGCCGTTGACCAGGCCCTTGTCGATAACGTCGCGGTTGATGGGGTCCAGAACGATGATGGAGTCGTCGCTCATGCGCAGGGTGGAGGCGGCGTCGATCCAGAGGCCGTCCCAGCCGCGGCTGCGCAGCTCGCCGTGGACCTGCTTGGTGTAGTCGCCGCCCTGGGCGGTGACAATAATGGGCAGCTTGGCCAGCGTGTCGACGTCGAACGCGTTCTCGAGCTTGCCGGCGCCTTCAGCGAACGAAGGCGCGGCACCTCCCGCGTTGGAGGTGGAGAAGAACACCGGGTTGATGTTGGCGAAGTCGCCCTCGTCCTGCATGCGCTGCATGAGGACGGAACCGACCATGCCGCGCCATCCGACCAGGCCGACGGAGGGGGTAGCTGCTGTAGTCATTGGACTATTTTAGACGGCGCGACCGGCAGGGCGCAGTCGGTTACGTCACGTCAGGGCAGGGATTGGCGCACGACGGCGGTCCGCGCCTTAGGCGCTAGTGTCGCGGCTACGCCTGGCCATGCTGGTCCTGGTTCCAGTCCAACTGTCGGGCGCTGGGCTCGGGGAGTCCCCGCTCCGCGCGAAGGCGTTTAGCCCTCGAGGCAATCCTCGCCATCCGAACGGCGTAGACGGCGCCGGCCGATCCCAACACGGTCAGGAACAGGGCACTCCACATCGGGTCTTGACCCCTGCTGGCAGGTCCTGCCACCAGCAGGATGGAGAAGGCTGCGACGGCAGCGAGGAAGACAGCCATAACCAGAAAGCCAGTGGCAGACCGCACCTGGGCGTGTGAACTGGCGATGATTATTCCGAGTTCTTCCCTTGAGTAGCTGTGCAGTTCCCCGGTCACCGTGGGGTGGAGGATCCGCTCGTTATTCTTTGCGGCCCGCACCTCGTGCCTGTCCTTCGGGTTACTGGGAGACATGTCCTGCTCCTGGTTCGGGGGCATGCCGTTCCCTGCGCAGCTTTTTGGCCCGGTACTCATCCCTGGCCATGCCGAAGGTGTACCAGGCTCCAAAAACGCCGAACGCGGTCAGAACAAGGCCGCCCCAGAACGGCTGGCCACCGTCTGGAACGGGTATCAACAGTATTACCAAGGACAGTACTGCCAGGACCACCATGACGGCGGTGAGGATTCCCATGCCCCACCATGTCCGGACCTGCGCCTGGCCACGACCGGGAGAATAGCCAATTTCTTCGGCGGGATAGCTGTGCAGTTCGCCGGTGTTGGTCTTTCGCAGCACCCGCTTCTCACCCCGGGCAAGCGCCGCCTTGTGCTCGGCATACACGTCGTCGTTGCGCCGCTCCCGGTCGTCGTTGTGCTGATCAATTCTTCGTCGCATTAGGCCTCCCCAGGAAATGGGCGGGTGCTGTCAGGGAAGTTGTTCCGGGTGATGTCGATACCTGAAGGATTAGCTTCAAACCACGCACGGGCGTGGTCGTCGGTAAGGGCGAAACGAAGCTTGGGCAGCCCCTTCAGCCTCCGCAGCTTGGAAGCGCGCCATTCGTGGCGAAGATTCTTGATGCCCAGCAGCCAGCCGCCGGTAAAGAGGACGGTGGCCAGCAACCCAAAGACAACCACAATCAGATTAAGGCTGGCCAGGGCGATGATGAGCATAAGAGGTGCCCACAGGGCAGGGACGGTCATGAGAGCTGTCACCACGAATAGCCCGGTGGTCGTGTGGACCGAGTAGTTACCGGTTGGCTGGGATCCACCGATGCCCCACTCTTCCTTCGTGTAGGCATATACGGTTCGTTCCATGCCCGTGGCATAGAAGTACGGCCGCTCTACCAGCAACTTTTGTACCGCGGGATCCAGAGCCATCATTGGTCCCCGGATTCGTCGTCGGCACCCCATAAAGTTCCTGCCACCAGGAATCCCCCCAATATTCATCCCGCAGAAGTTCAGACTGCTGCAGGCCCAGCCTAAGGCAGGATCACAACTGCCGCGATGGGTTGTCCTGCCCATGCACGGCAATATGCACTAGCCCCGGTCCGACTCCTCCAGCACAGCAGCCTTCCGGGCCCGCAACGCGAAGAACGCTCCGAAGGCGAAGACCTGGGTAACGATGACCAGCACGATGGCACCGGCGATCTTGTTCCCGCCCAGGATCATGGTCAGCCCCACGATCGCGGACAGCAGCGCCAGCAGCGGCAGCAGCATGTAGCCCAGCACGAACAGGGTTTCGGGTTTCTTCAGCATGTTCCTAGCCCTCGGTCCGTGACCATTTGGTGAATCGGTAGCGCGTGCCGTTGGCGGCGGTCAGCCAGCCGTCCGGCGGAACGGAGGCGGACGCCTCCCAACTGGGCCCGAGCTCGGGAGCGAACGTGTCGCCTTCGGCCTTCACGTCGATGGTGGTGACCACAGCAACGTTGGCGAGGTCCGTGGACTGGCGGAAGACCTCCCCGCCGCCCAGGATCCACACGGTCTCGCCGCCGTCGACAAACTGCGACTCAAGGAGCGCATCATCCAGGGAAGGAACCACGACGGCGCCCTCCGCCTCAGGCGTGCTGGCCCAGCTTTTCTGCCGGGTAATGACGATGTTCGTCCGGCCGGGCAGGGGACGGTACTTGTCAGGGAAGGACAACCAGGTCTTGCGGCCCATGATGACAGGGTGCCCCGTGGTGAGCCGGGTGAAGTGCTTTAGGTCCTCGGGCAGGTGCCAGGGCATGTCCCCGTCCTTGCCGATGACGCCGTCGGAGGTCTGCGCCCAGACCAGGCCGACGCCGGTGATGGATGCAGCCAGTTCCTCCGTGAAGGACTGGGGATCGGTGAAGTTCTCGGTGCTCATACGGCGATCGGCGCCTTGATGGTGGGGTGGTGCTGGTAGCCCACCACTTCGAAGTCCTCCAGCGTGTAGTCGAAGATCGATGCCGGCTTGCGCGTGATCTTCAACTGCGGGTAGTCATAGGGCTCACGTTCCAGCTGCTTGAGGACCTGGTCCATGTGGTTCTCGTAGATGTGCACGTCACCGCCGGTCCAGACGAACTCGCCGGGCTCAAGTCCCACCTGCTGGGCCACCATGCAGGTGAGCAGCGCGTAGGAGGCGATGTTGAACGGCACGCCCAGGAACATGTCCGCGGATCGCTGGTAGAGCTGGCAGGAGAGCTTGCCGTTGGCCACGTAGAACTGGAAGAACGCGTGGCAGGGCGGGAGTGCCATGTCGTTGAGCTCGGAGACGTTCCAGGCAGAGACGATGTGGCGCCGGGAGTCCGGGTTGGACTTCAGGTTCTCGATGAGTTCGGCGATCTGGTCAATGTGGCCGCCATCCGGGGTGGGCCAGCTGCGCCACTGCACGCCGTAGACCGGGCCCAGGTCGCCGTCCTCATCCGCCCATTCATTCCAGATGGTGACGCCCTGGTCCGTCATCCACTTGATGTTGGTTTCGCCGCGCAGGAACCACAGGAGTTCCACCGCCACGGATTTGAAGTGGACCCGCTTGGTGGTGATCAGCGGGAAGCTCTTGGCCAGGTCAAACCGCATCTGGCGGCCGAAAACGCTGGTGGTTCCGGTTCCCGTGCGGTCCGATTTATGGGTGCCGGAGGCCAGGACATCGCGCAGGAGGTCTTCATAAGGCGTAGGGATGCTCACGCCCCAAGTCTACTGGCTGGCCGTTGGGAAAGGCCGGGCGCCCCGCGGCCGGACGTCCCCACAGGGATCACGGCGTGGCCGGCTGAGCCGCGGTGGGGGCGCCAGGGTGCAGCCCGCATGGGCCTTCCAGCTTGGGCGGGGCCCAGGCCAGCATCAACAGCAGGACGGCCAGGTTGAGCGCGCCCGCAGGGTTCAGCCAGCTGGTGGCTCCGAACGCTGGATCAGGCCGTGCCGCATGGTTGCCCGCAATGGCTGCCAGGCCGGAGGCAACGGTGGCAACAGTCCGCAGCAGCCGGTTCATGGTGATGGTCCGGAGAAGGCCATCTTGGATAGAAGTAAGTCCGGCCAAGGCGCGGCGGCGGGTTATCAGGACCAGGACAACCAGGGTTCCAGCCGCCAGCACCAGCAGGGCGCCGCCGAGATAACCTGCCAGCTCCGCGCCGGGAATGCGACCATCTCCGCCCACGGTTGAGTAGCCGCCTCCGTCGTCGGGCCGCGATTCGTAGGGGAGTGGGGCGAAGCCAGGCAAGGTGGAGGTCCACAGAATCTGCGCGGCGGACCCTCCAAAGACCGCCAGGACGGTCCAACCGAGCCTGCGTGGGAGAAGATCCCGGACCCGCCGAGGGTTTTCGGATTGTTGAAGCGTTAGGGCGTCTCTGGGGTAGCTGAGTTGCCCCAGCGCATGAACGGCCAGGCATCCAAGGACGGGCCACGCAAGGGCAGTGGGGATGTTCGCAGGCGCAGTGCCAGTAGGGGACATCGGGAGGATCCCGGCATTGGCGGCGGGCAACAACGAACTTACCAGCCATCCGACCAGGCCCACCCAGAAAGCATGCCGGGACGCGATTGCCACGCGGTCACTCCCACTGCCTCCCCGAATAAGGGACCGGAGGAGGAAATACACGCCGCCGGCAAGCACGAACGGCCACAGGAGAACCATCGGTGGAACATCGGTGACAACAGCGATTGCGGCAGCCTGCACGTTTTCCCCCAGAACGGTGCGTCGTGCCACTAAGTCAATGCCGACAAGAGCCTTGGGTCAAGCTGCAGGTCCGCGCCTAATCGTCGAAGGGCTTGAACTGCTCCACCGCCACAACCCGTTTCCTCCCGCCGTTGGCCACATGGCACACCACCACTTCGCCGGGGGACAACCAGGGTTCCTTCGCCGGCAGCAGCCTCGTGAGGTGAGAGGGCATGTGCTCCGCCAGTTGTTTGAGGACGGTGGGCAGCGCGGGCCGGTGTGTGCAGACAACCACGGGCCGCTGCTTGTCGAAAAGGGACTCGATGACGGCGGCCGTCTTCTTCGGACTGCGCTGGTGCTTGTGCTCTGTCAGGCCTTCCGCCAGCTTCACCTTGGCTCCCGTTGCCCTCGCATAGGGGGCCACGGTGGCAACGCAGCGCAGCCACGGGCTGGTGACCACCCGCATCGGCTTCCACGCCTGCAGGAGCCGGCCCACTGCCTGCGCCTGCCGGGTGCCGGTGGCCGCGAGCGGACGTTCGCCCTCCGCCTTGCTCCAGGATGAGCGCGGTTTGGCTTTGGCGTGGCGGAGCACCAGCAGCGGCCAGGTGTCCAGCGTTCCCCGGTCGTGCGCGTCGCGCAGGTATTCAAGAGGGACGACGTCGGAGGGGTTGGACAGCAGGCGGGCCGCCTTCTCGGGTGCGCACCACATGACGCTGTCCACCTCCTTGCCGTCCGGGACCAGGGTGTTGCCGTTGACCTTGACCGCCCAGTAGTAGACCACCTTGAGGCCGGATGATACGTGGTAGTGGATGGGCGGCAGGGGTATCCCTAGCGGCGCCCGGAGGCCGATCTCCTCCCACACCTCACGCACCGCGCACTCCGGGACGGTCTCGCCGTCGTCAATTTTTCCCTTGGGCCAGGACCAGTCGTCATAGCGCGGACGGTGAATCAGCGCCACTTCCAGGCCGTCCTTGTTGACACGCCACGGGATGGCACCCGCCGCGGTGACGGCTACGGGTTCCCCCGGGTGGTCAGTCTGGTCAGCTACGAGTGCATCGCTCGACAACGCGGCTGCCTATCGCCGGCTCAGGCTGCGTTGGCGCGGCCGGGAAGCCAACAGCCAGGACTGGACGTCTTCCAGCGGCTTCCCGTCCTCGGACAGGTGGTGCCGGGTCCAGCGGCCCTCATTGTCCAGGTGCCAACTGGATGTTTCCGGTGCCATGTAACGCTTCAGGAGGTCAAGGACGTAAGTGATGTCGTCCGCGCTGGTCAGCTGAACCAGCGCCTCCACCCTGCGATCCAGGTTGCGGTGCATCATATCTGCCGAGCCGATGTACACCACCGGCTCCCCGCCGTTGGCGAAGGCGAACACCCGCGAGTGCTCCAGGAACCGGCCCAGGATGGAGCGGACCGTGATGTTTTCGCTCAAACCGGGAACGCCGGGGCGCAACGAACAGATCCCACGTACCACCACATCCACCTTGACCCCTGCCTGCGAGGCGCGGTACAGCGAGTCAATGATGGCCTCATCCACCATGGAGTTCACCTTGATCTGCACCTGCCCGGGCACACCCGCCCGGGCGTTGCGGATCTCGGTCTCGATCCGGTCGATCAGCCCGGACCGGACGGAACGGGGCGCCACCAGGAGCCGCTTGAAGGTGGACTTGGGGGCGTAGCCGGAAAGCTGGTTGAACAGCTTGGACAGGTCCTCGCCCACCTGTTCGTTCGCGGTCAGCAGGCCCAGGTCCTCGTAGTAGCGGGCGGTCCGGGGGTGGTAGTTGCCGGTGCCGATGTGGCAGTAGCGGCGCAACCCGTCCACTTCCTGCCGGACCACGAGGGAAAGCTTGCAGTGCGTCTTGAGCCCAACGATGCCGTAGACCACGTGCACGCCGGCCTGCTCCAGTTTGCGGGCCCACGAGATGTTGGCCTGCTCATCGAACCGCGCCTTGATCTCCACCAGGGCCAGGACCTGTTTGCCGGCTTCGGCCGCGTCAATCAGGGCGTCGACGATGGGGGAGTCGCCGGAGGTGCGGTACAGGGTCTGCTTGATGGCCTGCACCTTGGGGTCCGCCGCAGCCTGTTCCAGGAACGCCTGCACGGACGTGGAGAACGAATCGTACGGGTGGTGCAGCAGGATGTCGCGGCGGCGCATGGCGGCAAACACGTTCGCGGCCTTGGAGGTTTCGGACTCGTTCAGGTACCGCGAGGTGTGCGGGACGTGCTTGGGGTAGTGCAGGTCCGCCCGGTCGATGGCGGCGATGACGGACAGGCCCCGGAGGTCCAGCGGTGCCGGCACCGAGTAGACCTCTGACTCCTCCACGCCCAGCTCGCGGATCAGCAGCGCACGGATGTTGGGGTTGATGTCATGGGTGACTTCGAGCCTGACCGGCGGGCCGAAGCGGCGGCGCAGGAGTTCCTTCTCGAGGGCCTGCAGGAGGTTCTCGGCGTCGTCCTCCTCCACCTCCACATCCTCGTTGCGTGTCACGCGGAAGGTGTGGTGCTCCAGGACCTCCATGCCCGGGAACAGCTTGTCCAGGTGGACGGCGATGACTTCCTCGAGCGCGATGAACCGGGCCACCCGGCCGGGGATTGCGCCGGCGCGCGGACCGTCAATGGAGATCAGGCGCGGCAGCTGGTCCGGGACCTTGACGCGGGCGAAGAGTTCCTTGTCGCTGATCGGGTTCCGGACAACCACGGCAAGGTTCAGCGACAGGCCGGAGATGTAGGGGAAGGGGTGGGCGGGGTCAACGGCCAAGGGGGTGAGGATGGGGAAGACTTTTTCCGCGAACATCACGCTGAGCTGCTGCTTTGCGGCGTCGTCCAGTTCGTCCCAGTGCATGAGGTGGATGTGCTCGTAGGCCAGGGCGGGGCGGATCTGGTCGGCGTAGACCTGGGCGTGCCGTTCCTGGAGCCGGTGGGCTTCCTCGCTGATGCGTTCCAGCACCTCGACAGGGCTCAGGCCGGCGGGCGACGGGACGGCGAGGCCCGTGGCGATGCGGCGCTTAAGGCCGGCGACGCGGACCATGAAGAACTCGTCCAGGTTTGAGGCGAAGATGGAGAGGAAGCTGACGCGTTCCAGCAGGTGCAGGGTGGGGTCCTCGGCCAGTTCCAGTACGCGGGAGTTGAAGGCGAGCCAGCTCAGCTCACGGTCCAGGAAACGGTCCGGACGGATGTCGCCTTCCGGCTGCAGGTTCGGGGCGAATTCCGGAATGTCGATGCGGTCCTGGGTGGCCCTGGACGCCGGTACCTCGGAGGAGCCGAAGCGTGCCCGGACGGGCACCGCCACTTCCTGGGACGTAGCTGTTCCGGAGGGTTCCGGGTTCATGGCTTCTCCTTTAGCTTGCGCTGTGGTGCCGGCGCTTCCGCCCCGCGCGGTTCCCTTTCAACCTTACAAGCATTCACCTGCCCCACGGCCCTAGTTTTACGCCCTGCAGGGGAACGGTGTGGCTGCCCTTCCTACCCTGCCGCCGGTCCATACATGACGTCCATGTCCCAGCGCGTGAAACCGAGCCGCCGGTACAGGGCAACAGCGGCGGTATTGTCGGCGTCCACATAGAGCATGACGCCGTTCAGCCCGGCGTCGCGGAGGTGCTTGATGCCGGCGATGGTCAGGGCCTTGCCCAGGCCCATGCCCTGGGCTTCCGGCGTTATTCCCACCACGTACACCTCACCGATCGCCGGGTGCGAGCCGTGCCGGGGGTGGACCTTGGTCCAGTGGTAGCCCAGCAGGCGGCCGTCCCGGTCCTCTGCCAGGAAGAACCCCGCGGGATCGAACCATTCCTCCGCCATGCGCGCCTCGAGGTCGGCCCGGGTGAGGTTCCCCTGCTCGGGATGGTGGGCGAAGGCTGCCCTGTTGGCGGCCAGCCAGGCGTCCTCATCCTTGCCCGGCACGAAGGGGCGGATGGTCACCCCGTCCGGGAGGCCGTCCTCGGGAAGGTCCGCGCCCGCCGTCGTCATCCGCATCTTCCACAACTCACGCACCGGCGCGTACCCGTAGCGCGCAGCAAGGTCAGCGGCGGCCTCATGGTTGCCATGGGACCAGGCGTTCAGCCCCTCAAAGCCCCGGACCTCCTTGAGTGCGCCGACCAGCCGGTCCGCCACTCCCTGGTTCCGGTAGGAGGGGTGGACGGCGATTTCCAGGATGCCGTGGCCGTCCGGCTCCTCAACCACGACGGCGAACCCCGCCAGATCCTGTCCGGTGGCCGGATCTGAGTCCTCATCGGGCGCATAGAGGGCCAGCGTAAGCAGCGTATGCTCCGCAGAATCCCCGGCACGCATGGTCACCACGGTCTGCTCGGAAATGGAAGGGTTTCCATCCGATTCCTCAGCCGCGGCCAGGAGGTCGCGGCAGTCCTTGAGGAGTTGCTGGTCAACTCCGCCCCGGACGACATGGACGGGCCACTTCTGCGGATGCGCTGGAGTCATGAGCCAAGGCTATACGTCAATGGCGGGCCGGGGTTCAGGCCTCGGTGAGTTCGTCTTCCTGCTGCCGGACCAGGGTGAGGCGGTAGCCAACGTTCCTGACCGTGCTGATCAGGTTCTCGTGGTCGGCGCCGAGTTTGGCGCGGAGCCGCCGGACGTGGACGTCCACGGTGCGCGTGCCGCCGTAGTAGTCGTAGCCCCAGACTTCGGTGAGCAGCTGCTGGCGGGTGAATACCCGGCCGGGGTGCTGGGCCAGGTATTTCAGGAGCTCGAATTCCTTGAAGGTCAGGTTCAGCGGCGCACCGTTGACCCGTGCCGTGTAGCTTGCCTCGTCGATGATGACGCCGGCGGCACGGATCTCGCTCGGGGCGTCTTCCTGCTCAGGCACGGCCCGGGCCACGGAGAGCCGGATGCGCGCCTCCACTTCGGCGGGTCCGGCGGAGTCGAGGACGATGTCGTCAACGGCCCACGCCGAGGAGACAGCGGCCATGCCGCCTTCGGTCAGGATCAGGACCAGCGGAGCGCTCAGTCCGGTGGCTTTCAGGAGCTGGGTGAGCGAACGGGCGCCCACAAGGTCCTTGCGGGCATCCAGCAGGACGATGTCGCAGGGGTCCGTCTCAAGGAGGGCCGTGGGCTCGGCAGGGAGGATATGGACCCGGTGGTTCAGCAATTCGAGGGCAGGCAGGATGTCCACCGAAGAACCGGTGCTGTTGGTCAGTAACAGGATGTGCGACATTGTTCCTCCAAGGGCCGTCCGCGCATCATTGGGCGACTGAACCGGATTCTCACCGGCCGGTACGGGCTTCCTGCACGAGGTTCCCAGCCGTCAGCACGCCGCCGGCCAGCCACCTCAGCAGGGAGCGTAGCTGAACCTTGAGTATACCCGGCGGCCTCCTCCAGACCACAGATTCAGGCCGCGGACAGGCACGTTTTGCGACATATGCGGTTCACATAAGGCAGGATTGAAGCAGGGCGGACCCGCCCTGCCATGAGGGGGCGGACCAGCCTTCCGGCCGACGCCAGGATGGGAAAACACCGCAGTGAGTGCACCGACGAACCACAGGCCGGGCCCCGCATGACGGCGGAACTGCAGGCACCCGTGCGTTCGCTTGGTTCCTGGGCCATCGGCGTCATCGGGATCGCGGGCCTTATCGCCATCATCGCCGGACTCTATGCCTCTCCTGTTGCGCTCGTCGCCGTCGGCATCGTCATTGCCGCGGCGGTGGGCATCGGGTGGCCGCACTTCCTGCGCATCCCCGCCAAGAAGACCCTCGCCGCCGTCATTGCCCTGCCGGGTGCGGGCGCTGCGGTGGCCGCAGGACTGACACCGGCTCCGGGCTACCTGGACTGGACGCCGGCATTCGTGGCGCTGGGAATGATGGCGGTCTTCGTGGTGCAGCTGGTCCGCGGCACGGGCCAGGCCCAGCGGCTGGAGTCCACGCTCGGCTGCTGCGCAGGCGTCCTCCTGTCCTGCCTTGGAGCGGGCTGGATTGCCGGTGCCCGTTTCAACGGCGTCCGCGAGATGCTGCTGGTGGCGGCCGTCAGCGCAGCCGTTGCCCTGCTCGCCGGCCTCATCCGCTGGCCGGACAGCATCATTGCGCCGCTGGGCATTGTCCTCGCCGGCCTGGCTGGGCCTCTGGCGGGGCTGGTCCTGTCGGACATCGCCGTCCTGCCCGCCGCCGTCTTCGGGGTGGTGGTGGGTGCGGTCCTGGCAAGCTTCCGCAGGCTGGCCACGCTCCGCGGCGCGCCCCTGAATTTTCCTGCCGCGCTGAGCATGGGCCTTGCCCCGGTTTCTGCGGTGGGGTCCCTCGCCTACTTCATAGACAAACTACTCATCTACTAACGGGTTAGGATGGCACCATGTCCGTACTTGCTTTTGAAATCTTCTTCCTTGTCCTGCTCGGCATCGCGAGCCTGTCCATGGCCTGGTTCGCCGGTTTCGTGGTCTACCGCCTCTTCAAGGGCCAGAAGTAGCCACCCCCTTTCCGGAGCCAGCCGTATCTCGAGGTAATACCAATGCCCATTGAGATTCCTACAGATCTGACCCCTGAACTCGTCCCACTTTCATGGCTCATTGGTGAGTGGGAGGGCCGCGGCCGGCTGGGCAGCGGCGACGAGGACTCGGAACACTTCCTGCAGCACGTCTCCTTCACCCACAACGGCCTGCCGTACCTCCAGTACCGGGCCGAAAGCTGGTTGACCGACGACGAGGGCACGCGCCTGCGGCCGCTTACCGTTGAGACCGGCTTCTGGGCGCTGGAGCGCAAGCAGCTGGATGCCGACGGCGGCCCCGGCCTGGTGCCCGCGGACATCGTCCCGGTGCTGAAGAGCGCCGACGAGGTGGAGGCGCTGCGCAACAAGGACGGCGGCTTCGACATCTCGGTGTCCATCGCCCACCCCGGCGGTATCACGGAGCTGTACTACGGCCAGATCAAGGGCCCGCAGATCCAGCTGAGCACCGACATGGTGATGCGCGGCAGCCACTCCAAGGAGTACAGCGCAGCCACCCGGATCTTCGGCCTGGTGGACGGCAACCTGTTGTGGCGGTGGGACGTGGCAACAGGGGGAGAGAGCGGCAGCGGCCTCGAAGCCCACGCCTCCGCGTACCTGCACAGGGTCTCCTGACACAACAGGGTCTCCTGACCTGGAAAGGGCCCCCTCGTGGAAAACGGCATGGAACAAGCGGGGAAGCCCGGCGGCTACGGCGGCCTCAAAGCCGTCTTCTTCAATGGCACCCTGAAGAAGTCGCCGCAGACATCCAACACGGACGGCCTGATCGCCATCAGCCGCGGCATCATGGAAAAACAGGGTGTCAGCACCACGGTGATCCGCACCGTGGACCACGACATCGCCAGCGGTGTCTACCCTGACATGACCCAGCACGGATGGGCCACAGACGAATGGCCGGAGCTGTACCCCGCGGTCCGGGAGGCCGACATCGTGGTGGTGGCGGGGCCCATCTGGCTGGGTGACAACTCGTCCCAGACCAAGAAGCTCATTGAGCGCCTCTACGCCCATTCCGGTGAGCTGAACAGCAATGGGCAGTGGGCGTTCTATCCCAAGGTGGGCGGCTGCCTGATCACCGGCAACGAGGACGGCATCAAGCACTGTTCCATGAACGTCCTCTACAGCCTGCAGCATATCGGCTTCAGCATCCCGCCGCAGGCCGATGCCGGCTGGATCGGCCCTGTTGGCCCCGGCCCGAGTTACCTGGACGAAGGCTCCGGCGGCCCCGAAAGTGATTTCACCAACCGCAACACCACCTTCATGACCTGGAACCTGCTGCACCTGGCAAAGATCCTGAAGAATGCGGGCGGCTACCCCGCCTACGGCAACCTGCCCAACGAATGGAAAGCCGGAACCCATTTCGATTTCGAAAACCCGGAATACCGTTAGCCTTCAAGGACTTCTACTTCATATGACTACCCCGAGCCCTTTGCTGTCGCGCCCCGGCGCCGTCGAGGCCGGCGGCCCTGACGCAGGAGTCGCCGCCCACTACGGCGAGCCCCTGCGCGAGCAGCGCGCACTCGCTGCCGGAACCGCCGTCGTCGACCTTTCCTCCCGCGGCGTGGTCACCGTCACCGGGCCGGACCGGCTCAGCTGGCTCAATACGCTGTCCTCCCAACAGGTGGCGGCGCTGAAGCCGGGGGAGTCCAGCGAACTGCTGCTCCTGAGCGTCCAGGGCCGCATCGACTTTAACGCCCGGGTGGTTGACGACGGCGGGACCACCTGGCTGATCGTCGAGGCCGCCGAAGCAGCGCCGCTGGCAGAGTACCTCAACCGGATGAAGTTCATGCTGCGGGTGGAAATCGCAGACGTTTCGGCGGACTGGGCTGTCGTGGGCAGCACCCGGGCCGTGCCGGAATGGTCGGGCCGCCTTGCCTGGCAGGACCCCTGGCCGCACGTGTCAGCCGGCGGATATTCTTACGCCACCGTCTCCGAGGAGAACCATCCTGGCCTTGAGCGCCCATGGTTCGAGTACCTCATCCCAGCACCGGAGCTGGAGGAAGCCGTTTCCGGGCGTGCGCTGGCCGGTGTGCTCGCCGCCGAATCCCTGCGTGTCGCTGCGTGGCGGCCCCGGATTGGTGCCGAGACGGATGACAAGACCATCCCGCACGAACTGGACCTGTTGCGCACCGCCGTCCACCTGGCCAAGGGCTGCTACAAAGGCCAGGAAACCATCGCCCGCGTCCACAACCTGGGCCACCCGCCCCGCCGGCTGGTGTTCCTGCAGCTGGACGGCTCACAACACACCCTCCCCGCCGCCGGAAGCCCGGTCATGGCAGGGGAACGGAAAGTCGGGACGGTGACCTCGGTGGCCCAGCACTACGAGATGGGTCCGGTGGCACTGGCAGTCATAAAGCGTTCCGTTGCACCGGATGAAATACTGACGGTCCTGGACGGCGATGAGCCGTATCCGGCCGTCCAGGAACTCATTGTCGCCCCGGATGCCGGCCAGGTGGTGGGGCGCCAGACCGGATTCCTGAAAGGGCCACGCTGATGACCGAACACACCGGAACCACGCCTGCGGGCCTTGGGGCGCAGGCAGCGGAAGGGCACGACGACGACGCGCTGGCTTTGGCGCAGACGCTGTTCCAGGCGGCGCGGGAAGGTAGCGACGGGCTGCTGGGTGCCTACCTGGACGCCGGGGTTCCCGCCACCCTGACCAACTCCGCCGGTGACTCCCTGCTCATGCTGGCCGCCTACCACGGCCAGGCCGGCACGGTCGGGCTGCTCCTGCAGCACGGCGCCGACCCCAACACCGCCAACGACCGGGGCCAGACCCCGCTGGCCGGCGCGGCATTCAAGGGCTACCCGGAAGTGGCCCGCGTCCTGCTGGGCGCCGGCGCGGATCCGGACGCCGGCGCGCCGTCGGCACGCGCCGCAGCGCAAATGTTCGCCCGCACGGAGATCCTGGACCTGCTGGGCTAGCTTCACCCGGGTTCCGCCCGGTACAAAAAACTCCTGAAGGAAGACCGAGTGGAAAACGTAGCAAAGCCCTGGCCGGCACTGTGGTCACTGGTGATCGGGTTCTTCATGATCCTGATCGACACCACCATCGTGTCCGTGGCCAACCCCCGCATCATGGAGGGCCTGGACGCCGACATCAACTCGGTGATCTGGGTGACCAGCGCGTACCTGCTGGCCTACGCCGTCCCGCTGCTCATCACCGGCAGGCTGGGCGACAGGTTCGGGCCTAAGAAGCTCTACCTCTCCGGCCTGGTGGTCTTCACCCTCGCCTCGCTGTGGTGTGGATTCTCCGGCGACGTCCGGATCCTGATTGCAGCCCGCGTCCTCCAGGGCCTTGGCGCCGCGATGATGACTCCCCAGACCATGGCCGTGATTACCCGGATTTTCCCGCCGGACCGCCGCGGATCAGCCATGGCCGTGTGGGGTGCCACCGCCGGGATGGCAACGCTTGTGGGACCCATCCTGGGCGGCGTCCTGGTGGACGGCCTTGGCTGGGAGTGGATCTTCTTCATCAACGTGCCCATCGGCGTCGTTGGCTTCATCCTTGCCCTGCGCAACGTTCCGGCCCTGAGCACCCACCCGCACAAGTTCGACATTCCCGGCGTGCTGCTCAGCGCCGTCGGGCTCTTCCTGCTGGTGTTCGGGATCCAGGAGGGCGAGACCTACAACTGGGGCACCATCACGGGGCCCATCAGCGTGTGGGGCCTGATCATCGCCGGCATCGTGGTGCTGATCGGCTTCGTCCTGTGGCAGCGGTTCAACAAGGGTGAGCCGCTCCTGCCGCTGGGGCTGTTCCGGGACCGCAACTTCTCCCTGGCCAATATCGGGATCACTACCGTTGGCTTCACCGTGACCGCCTTCAGCCTGCCGCTGATTTTCTACTACCAGCTGGTCCGGGGCCTCACCCCCACGCAGTCCGCCCTGATGATGGTGCCCATGGCCCTGATCTCCGGTGGGCTTGCCCCCGTGGTGGGCAAGCTGGTGGACCGGGTGAACCCGAAATACATCACCGCCACCGGGCTGGTGCTCATGGCTGTGGCGCTGCTATGGAACTCGGCCCTGATGCAGCCGGATACACCCATCCTCTTGTTCCTGCTGCCCAGCGCCGTCCTGGGCTTCGCCAACGCCGGCATCTGGGCCCCGCTCAGCACAACTGCCACCAGGAACCTGCCGCCGCGCCAGGCAGGGGCCGGTTCGGGCGTCTACAACACCACCCGTCAGATCGGCGCGGTCCTGGGAAGTGCCGCCATCGCCGTGCTGATCCAGTCCCGGCTTGCCGCCGAGCTTCCCTCGGGCGGGCCCGGCGGATCCGCCGGGGAAGGGCTGGCGATGGGCGGCTCGCTGCCGGAGTTCCTCCATGCAGCATTCTCGACGGCGATGGGCCAGTCCATCCTGCTGCCCGCCGGAGTGATCCTGGTGGGCGCTGCGGTGGCGCTGTTCTTTGCCAAGCCGCAGCCGGTCCAGGGCTGGGGAACGCAGGGGCAGGACCGGGCGTCAGCGAAGGTGGACGCTGGTCTGGATTCCGCCGGCTGAGAGGCCAAGCTGCCTTGCCAGGGCCAGGCAGCCAGTGTTGCTGACGTCCGCCCGCCACTGCAGCGTCAGCCCGGCGGCCAGGGCTTCATGGGCGGCGATGGAGCCTGCCAGCGAGCCCAGGCCGCGGCGGCGCCACTCAGGATCCACCAGCACCCCCATGTTCGCCAGCAGGCCCTCCCATTCCCCGTAGGCGCCGCAGGCCAGGGGCACCCGCCTGCCGTCCGCTTCGTGCACGATGGTGTACCGGTTTTCGAGGTCGGAGAGACCCACTTCGTTGACGTCATCCGGCGGGCAGCGGCCCTCCAGCTCGATGGCCTCAGGGTTCCCGTGCGAGACCGTCAGTTCCTCGGAGGGCTGCTGAAGCGGCAGGTCGTCGGCGAAGAACAGGGCGGCGGCACCGAGTCCGTGGCCGCCCTGGTCCCTGGTCAGTTTCAGCAGCGTCACGTGCTGGGCCATCTCCTCGTCAGGGATGTGCGTTGCTGCGTCGATGACGTTCTGCGGGGCCACCAGTGCGGAACTTCCGAACAGCCGGACGAATTCAACGGTGCGGGCCGATTCGTCAGCGCGGACAATCCGTTCGCCCGACGCCAGGGCGTCACCGAATGCGTCGTCGTCAAGGCCCAGCCGGCGCGCCCACGCCAGCTGGATGATGGCCGCTGAGCCGGGGTCGAGTGTCATGGTCCCAGCCTAGGGCGGCGCAGTGGCTTAGCCGAACAGGACCGCGGCTTCGTCGTAGCGGTTCTGCGGGACGGTCTTCAGCTGGCCCAGGGCCTCCTCGAAGGCGACGTGCCGGATGTCGGTGCCCTTCAATGCCACCATGGTGCCCCAGTAGCCCTCCACCACGGAGTCGATGGCGGCCATGCCCAGCCGGGTGGCAAGGACCCGGTCGAAGGCCGAGGGGACGCCGCCGCGCTGGATGTGGCCCAGGATGGTGGCGCGGGTTTCGATGCCGGTCCGGGCCTCCAGTTCCGGGGCGAGCTGGTCGGCGATGCCGCCCAGGCGGGGGCGGCCGAAGGTATCCAGGCCACGCTCTGAGTGGGGGCTTTCCATGTGCTCGGGAACGAAGCCTTCAGCCACCACCACCAGGGGTGCGCGGCCACGGGCGTGGGCCTCGTTGACCCATTCGGTGATCTGCTCGATGCTGACCTTCTGCTCCGGGATGAGGATGGCGTGCGCGCCTGCGGCCATACCGGCGTGCAGGGCGATCCAGCCCACGTGCCGGCCCATCACTTCGGCGATCATGCAGCGGTGGTGGGATTCGCCGGTGGTCCGGAGCCGGTCGATCGCTTCGGTGGCGATCTGCACGGCGGTGTCGAACCCGAAGGTGTAGTCCGTGGCGTCAAGGTCGTTATCAACGGTCTTGGGGACACCCACGATCTTGAGTCCGGCGTCTGTCAGGCGCTTGGCGGCTGCCAGTGTTCCCTCACCGCCGATCGCGATGATGGCGTCGATGCCCAGCCGGTCCATGTGGGCCTTGATGGCCTCGGGGCCGCCGCCGTTTTCGAAGGGATTGGTGCGGGAGGTGCCCAGGATGGTGCCGCCCTGCTTGGCGATGCCGCGGACCATGGTGCGGGGGATGTCGATGATGTCGCCCTCCACCACGCCGCGCCAGCCATCACGGAATCCGACGAATTCCTGGCCATGGACGGCAATGCCTTTCAGCACGGCGCCGCGGATCACGGCGTTCAATCCGGGGCAGTCGCCACCGCTGGTGAGGATTCCAATTTTCATGTTCGGCTCAAATCCTGGGGAGAGGGTTTACAGGCAGAGCGCCACGCTGAGCTCACCTAGAAGTGTAGTGGGGTGTGTGGGGTACGACACAAACCGGTTACATGGGGAGGCGCCCGGGCAGGGACACCCCGGGACATGGGAAAGGCCCCTGATTTCGTGGATTGTCAGCGAAATCAGGAGCCTTGGGCCCTGCCCCGTGGGCCGGCCCGGTGGGCCGGGCCAGTGGGCCCAGCCCGTGGTGGTCAGTTGAGCGACCGCCGGTCCAGGAACGTCTGGAGCACGATCTCGTTCCGCTGGTCCGGGAGGATCACCCAGGCCAGGAGGTAGAAGACGAATGCCGGGCCTGGCAGCAGGGCGAAGAGCAGGAAGGCGATGCGGACAAACGCAACGTCCACATTGAGCTTGGCAGCTATGCCGCCGCAGACTCCGCCGAGCCACCGCTCCGGGCCGCGCTGCAGGCCGAGGCCCCTGACGATGCTGAAGAACTTATCCATGGTTCAAGACTTCCCTGTCGTTGGTTCGTTGTCACGTTTCCTGGCTGAGAGCAGGCCGCCAACCACCAGGGCCACGCCTGCGCCGATCATGAGCCCGATCAGGACGTAGGTGCCGTTGAGGGTCACGATGCCCAGCTGCGCCACGATGATCAGTGCTGCCAGCGCCAGAACGATCAGTCCCCACACCACCGTCCCCACCCTGGGAGGTGCCGTTCCGGTGCTGTCCTGGCCCGCCGTCGTCGGATTGTTGCTGTTGTCCATGTCAGTTGCCTTCCTGGATTGTGACGTTGCTGAACGTGCCGTCAATCCGCACCACCAGGTGGTTGCCGGGCTTGTCCGCGTTGTAGCTGCTTTCGCGGGTGGTGGTGCCGCCGCGCTGGCCGGTTGCCTCGTTAAGGTTGCCCATGGTCATGTCCGCCTTGATGTCGACGGGCACGTTCTGCGGGATCACGACGGTGACGTTGCTGGCGGTGATGTCCAGGGGAACCACGACGTCGGAGGTCAGCGGGGCGGTTGGGGCGAGGTCCGTGAGGTCCACGGTTCCCCGTCCGGCGGTGATGTCGATGCCGCCGCGTGCCTCCTCGATGCTGGCCGGGTTCCAGTCCACCTGCTGGAAACGCATCCGGCCGTCGTCCAGAGTGTTGTAGATGCCGCCGGTCACCAGTGCGATCACGGCAAAGAGGCTCAGGACGCCGGAGGTCCGGCCGCGGAAGCCCGCCACCAGGATGCCCAGTCCCAGGACTGCTGCCGCACTGGCCCACACAATGGCGTTGGCGGAGCCACCCAGGTCGATGATGTTCGCCGCGTCGAGCGCCTTGAGGCCACCGCCCACCAGGAGGGCAGAACCGGTTGCGATGGCGACGGCTGGGGCGCCGGGACCGGCGGGGCGGGGCTTTTGCGGCCGCGGCGGCACCCACGGTGCGGGGTAGCTGCTGCCCCCGGGGATTCCGCTGCCAGCCCCGCCTGCGCCAGCCCCGCCAGCGCCAGGCCCGCCTGCGCCAGGTCCGCCGGGGACAGGAACGCCGGCGGCACCTTGGCCGTAGGTTCCGGTACCGGTTCCGCTGGTGGCGCCGCCGGTGTAGCGGGGTGCCGCGGGGAAGCCCGGGCCGGATCCTGGGGCGGTGCCAGCGCCCATGCCTGCGGAGGTGCCTGCAGAGAATGATGAGGTGTATTCCCCGGAGGTGTAATTCACACCTGGGCGTCCCGCCGGGTGGGCCGCGCCGGGAGCCCCGGCCGTGTGGCCGGCCATGGTGGGGTGGGCCTTATTGCGCTGGGAGAGGTAGTAGACCAGGTAGATCGCGCCGCCCACCCAGAAGATGGTCCAGAGCAGTCCGCCCAGGCCGTTGTGGCTCCAGCCCCAGAAGCCGCCGCCCAGGCCGGTGAGCCCCAGGACGGTGGCGATCAGGGAGCCCGTCATGCCGCTGGACCAGCGTCCGGCGCCCGCTTCCTGGACGTGGATCCGCCCGTCCGGTTCCGGGAGGAAGGCCCATGCCAGGCCGTACAGGAACACGCCGATGCCGGCCAGGAGGGTCAGGACAATGAAGACGCCGCGGATGATGATCGGGTCCACGTTCAGCCGGTGGGCGATGCCGCTGCAGACGCCGCCGATCCAGCGGTCGTTGCCGCGGTAGATGCCGTTGCTGCGGATCCAGCCGAAGAAATCGGTGGAAGGAGTTGGGGCGGCGGAGCTGCTCGGGAATGCGTAACCCTGGGGTGGGTCAGCCGGACCAATGCCCGGACCAGCGGCAGGGCCGGTGCTGGACCCCGTACTAGGGCCCGTGCTGGAACCTGTGCCCGGGTTCGTGCTGGAGCCACTGTCTGGACCGGACGCTGGGTCCGAAGGCGCTGCGGAGGGGGACGGCAGCGGCTCTGTGGGCCGCTCGCTGTCGGAACCGGGGAAGGCCCCGGAAGGGTGTTCGTCGTCAGGGGAGGGAGTCTGCGAGTTCATACCTCGATCCTCCCGTCCGGCCCCTTCGCCGCTCTACTGGGGGAAACCCTGAACGGCCCCTGACCCGTCCCCGGTATGCGGCCGGATGCGGTCCGGGCAACCCTGATCCGTGTTTGGATTGATCCATGACAACCCTCCCGGTGCGCCCGCCCCTGGCGCGGAGCAGCGACCGCGTCATCGCCGGGGTGTGTTCCGGCCTCGCCGCGCACCTGGGCTGGCCGGTCCGGAACGTCCGGGTTGGCATGGTCCTGGCCGCGTTCGCCGGAGGGGCCGGCCTGGTCTTCTACGCCTGGCTCTGGATCATGGTGCCCACGGCGGATGAGGCCGCGCGTCGCAATGCCCGACGGCCGGCGTCGCCCATTGCTCCCGCCGTCAGCCAGCCCGCACAGGGTCTGCCCTTGCAAAGCCAGCCGATGCAGGAAGCGCCGTCCGACGGCGGAACATCCGCAGGTGCCTTTGGACCCGCTGCATCAGACGGCGCCACGGAGTCTCCCTGGTTCCGGGTGCGCGGGATGCGGTACGGCAAGGAGATCCTGCTCGGCTGCGGGCTCCTGCTGGTGGCCGGCATTATGATCGCGCAGATGCTGGGGGTGGATGTGTCCCTGGGGACGCTGATCCCCGCTGCAGCGGTGCTGGGCGGTGCGTCGATCGCGTGGATGCAGCTGGATGAGACCCGGCGCGCAGGGCTGGTGGACAAAACCAAAGCGGACCAGGCAGGCGGGTGGGGCAGGCTTGCTGCAGGTCTGGCGCTGGTGGTGGCCGGGGTCCTGGTGATGGTGTCCGGCTCGGGCTCCTGGGAACAGACATGGCTTGCCCTGCTGGCTTCCGTGGCCGTCCTGGGCGGCGTGGTGCTGGTCCTGCTGCCGTGGGCGCTGAAGTTCTGGCGGGACCTGGAAACGGAACGGGCCGGCAGGATCCGGGAGACGGAACGGGCGGAAATTGCTGCCCACTTGCACGATTCCGTGCTGCAGACACTCGCGCTGATCCAGCGGCGCGCTGGCAATGAGCATGACGTCGTCCGGCTTGCCCGGGCCCAGGAACGCGAGCTGCGCGGCTGGCTGTTCCAGGATCCCGGCCGCGAAAGCGGACAGCTTTCAGACCGGATTAAGGTTGTTGCCGCTGAGGTGGAAGACCTGCTTGGCAATCCCGTGGAAGTCGTCACCGTTGGTGATGCCGCCATGACCGAGGCGCACGAGGCGTTGGTCCAGGCAAGCCGGGAAGCCATGCTCAACGCCTCACGGCACGGCGGCGGAACCGTGTCCGTCTACCTTGAAGCATCGGAGGGCCAGGCCGAGATCTTCATCAAGGACAGGGGGTCCGGTTTCCAGCTGGGGGATGTCCCGGCGGACCGGCTCGGCATCAGGGAATCAATCATCGGCAGGATGAAACGGCATGGCGGTTCGGCGGCCATCCTCAGCACGGGGGACGGTACCGAGGTCCGCCTGAGGCTGTCGGCTGCAGCAGAACATGCGGAAGGAAAATCATGAACACCACCCAGGGCACAGGTGCCGGAGGCGCCCGCCCGGCCAACTCCGTGCGGGTTGTCATCGTGGACGATCACGCCATCTTCCGGTCCGGACTCAAAGCGGACCTGGATTCCAGCATTCAGGTAGTGGGTGAGGCTGCCACCGTTGAACAGGCCATCGCCGTGATCGCCCAGCAGCGGCCCGACGTCGTCCTCTTGGATGTCCACCTTCCCGGCGGCCTGGGCGGCGGCGGCCGCGAAGTCATTGCCGGCTCCGCCCCGCTCCTGTCCACCACCCGTTTCCTGGCCCTGAGCGTTTCCGACGCGGCAGAGGACGTGGTGGCCGTCATCCGCGCCGGTGCCCGCGGCTACGTCACCAAGACCATCTCCGGGGCCGAGATCACCGACGCCGTGTTCCGGGTTGCCGGTGGCGATGCCGTCTTCTCCCCGCGCCTTGCCGGCTTCGTGCTGGATGCTTTCGGTACCGCTCCCGCCGATATTGCCGATGACGAGCTGGACAGGCTCTCCGCCCGTGAACTCGAGGTCATGCGCCTCATCGCCCGGGGCTACAGCTACAAGGAGGTGGCCAAGGAGCTCTTCATCAGCATCAAGACCGTGGAGACCCACGTATCAGCAGTGCTGCGCAAGCTCCAGCTCTCAAGCCGCCACGAACTGACCAAGTGGGCCGCCGAACGCCGCCTCCTTTAAACGAGAGATGCTCCATCACTTTTGGTTCCTAAAACGCTCTTTAGGAACCAAAAGTGATGGAGCATCAGGTGTTTGGCGCGTCTACTGGGCCTTGCCCAGGAAGTCCTGCAGGCGCTGGACACCGGTGGCCAGATCCTCATCACCCAGCGCGTAGGAGAGGCGCAGGTAGCCGGAGGGGCCAAAGGCTTCGCCCGGAACCACTGCCACCTCAACCTCGTCAAGGATGAGCGAGGCCAGCTCGGCGGAGGTCTGCGGCGTTGCGGTGCCGGACGCCGTCGGGAACTCCTTGCCCAGCAGCGCTCGCACGTCCGCGTATACGTAGAAGGCGCCCTTCGGCGTCGGGCATTCCACCCCGTCGATCGCGTTCAGGCCGGCAACAATGGCCTTGCGGCGGCGGTCAAAGGCAACCTTCATGTCGTCCACGGCCGTCAGCGGGCCTGACACGGCGGCGAGTGCAGCGATCTGCATGATGTTGGAGACATTGGAGGTGGCGTGCGACTGCAGGTTGGTGGCTGCCTTGATGACGTCTGCCGGGCCGATCATCCAGCCCACGCGCCACCCGGTCATGGCGTAGGTCTTGGCGACGCCGTTGAGGATGACCACCTTGTCGCCCAGTTCGGGGGCCGCGGTGGCGATTGACGTGAACGGCACGCCGTCGTAGGTCAGGTGCTCATAGATTTCGTCCGTGACCACCCACAGGCCCTTGGCGGCGGCCCACTTGCCGATCTCCGCCACCTGCTCAGGGGAGTAGACGGCGCCGGTGGGGTTCGACGGCGAGACGAACAGCAGGATCTTGGTGCGGTCCGTCACGGCTGCTTCGAGCTGTTCCACCGTTACGAGGTAGTCCTGTTCGGGCCCGGCAAAAACCTCCACGGGGACGCCGCCGGCGAGCCGGATGGCCTCCGGGTAGGTGGTCCAGAATGGGGTGGGAACGATCACTTCGTCGCCCGGGTCCACCAGGGTGGCGAAGGTGTTGTACACGGCCTGCTTGCCGCCGTTGGTCACCAGGACCTGGGAGGCGTCCACCTGGTAGCCGGAATCACGCAGCGTCTTCTCTGCGATGGCCTTCTTCAGCTCAGGCAGGCCGCCCGCGGGGGAGTAGCGGTGGTACTTGGGCTGGCCGGCAGCTTCGATGGCCGCCTGCACAATGTAGTCCGGAGTGGGGAAGTCGGGTTCGCCCGCGCCAAAACCAATAACGGGCCGGCCGGCTGCCTTCAGCGCCTTGGCCTTGGCGTCGACGGCCAGGGTTGCGGATTCGGCAATTGCGGAAATGCGTTGGGAAACGCGGGCGGCAGACATGGCAGGTCCGTTCTTCGCAGGCAGCCCGGGAGGCTGGAATGTGGGATTCGACGAGTTCTACTCTATGCTGTTCACCGGACCCTCCGGGGAGCCGGTTTTGATTTATGACTGCCCCGGGCAGCACCTTTCAGGCCGGACTTCGGACGGACCGGGCCAGGCTGGTTTTACCTACGCGAAGTTCTTGCGTAGACTGGTTCACCGGTGTTGAAACACGGATGATGGCGTGCGCCCCAGTTCAAACTGGTGCCTGGCCGTCAAAGAGTGGAATTCACTCCATAGGGTAGTGGCGCAATTGGTAGCGCAGCGGTCTCCAAAACCGCAGGTTGCAGGTTCGAGTCCTGTCTGCCCTGCGCAAGCTGCTCCGGGCGAAAGCCCGGGGCAGGCGCAGCAACCATGGTTCTGATCAGGGCCGGGTAATCCACCATTGCAAAGATGAGCGAGGACCAGGTGACCGAAACAGCTGCCAGCAGCTCCAAGGGCCGCCCAGCTAAGAAGGAAGCCAAGGCAAACTTCTTCGCCCGCATTGCACTCTTTGTCCGCCAGATTATTGGCGAACTGAAGAAGGTTGTTGCCCCCACCCGCAAGGAACTGATCAACTACACGCTCGTGGTGCTGGTGTTCGTGGCCATCATGATGGTCATCGTCAGCCTGCTGGACATCGGTTTCGGAACCGCTGTCAGCTGGATCTTCGGCGGCACCGGCCCCAAGGACAGCTAAGGCTGCACGGTCCGCAGGCCGCGTGTTCCACCCGGGAAACCGGAAGGGATGCGTTGGCGTGCGGGATTGAGCCATTTAAATAGGCATGTTAGGCAATGAGGAAGCAGGAGACCAAGTGTCTGAGCAGGAGCTCGAGGTAACCGAGACGGGGCTGGAAGAATCCCCGGACGTCACGGCAGAAGCCGGTGAAGAGTCCGAGGTTGAGTCCTCCACGCCCGAATTCGACGACGCCGCCTCCGATGATGCAGAAGCCGCCGAAGGCGACGCTTCAGACGCTGACGGGGAAGACGAGCCAGCCGACGCACTTGCCGCAGCGGCAGCAACCGCAGCCGTGGACCCCGCAGAGGAGTTCAAGGCCAAGCTGCGCCGCCAGGAGGGTGACTGGTACGTCATCCACTCCTACGCCGGTTACGAAAACCGCGTGAAGGCCAACCTTGAAACCCGCATCCAGACCCTGGACATGGAAGATTACATCTTCGAAATCCAGGTGCCCATGGAAGAAGTCGTGGAGATCAAGAACGCCCAGCGCAAGGTGATCAACCGCGTCCGCATCCCCGGCTACGTCCTGGTCCGCATGGACCTGACCGACGCCTCCTGGGGCGCCGTCCGCCACACCCCCGGCGTCACCGGCTTCGTGGGCAACGCCCACAACCCGGTCCCGCTGCGCCTGGACGAGGTCTTCTCCATGCTCGCCCCTGTCTTCGAAGAGGAGCAGGCCGAGAAGGGCAAGCCGGTCAACAAGCAGAACCAGGCTCCCGTGGCCGTCGATTTCGAGGTCGGCGAGTCCGTCATCGTCAAGGAAGGCCCCTTCGAGACCCTTCCCGCCACGATCTCCGAGATCAAGCCCGAGTCCCAGACCCTCGTGGTCCTGGTCTCCATCTTCGAGCGCGAAACGCCCGTCACCCTGGCGTTCAACCAGGTCACCAAGATCTGAGAATCCTAGAATTCGTCCCGGCGCCGCCTGCTTAGCGGCACCGGAACGGCCGGCCGCCTTGCCATGGCGGCCACAAACCTGAGGCACGCTCCTGTGCCCCAGGACGTTATTGAGAGAAGGACCCTACATTGGCTCCCAAGAAGAAGGTCACCGGCCTCATCAAGCTGCAGATCCAGGCAGGTGCCGCCAACCCGGCCCCGCCGATCGGTCCTGCGCTTGGCCAGCACGGTGTCAACATCATGGAATTCTGCAAGGCGTACAACGCTGCGACGGAAGCCCAGCGCGGAAACGTCATCCCCGTGGAAATCACGGTCTACGAGGACCGTTCCTTCACGTTCATCACCAAGACCCCGCCGGCTGCAGAACTCATCAAGAAGGCTGCAGGCGTCGCCAAGGGTTCAGCAACCCCGCACACCGTCAAGGTTGCCAAGCTGACCCAAGCCCAGGTCAACGAGATCGCCTCCACCAAGATGGAAGACCTCAACGCCACCAGCCTCGAAGGCGCAGCGAAGATCATCGCCGGCACCGCCCGCTCCATGGGCATCACCGTCGAGGGCTAATACCCCTTTCCGCTGTCCAGCGTCGGGCTAATTGACGACGACGGGCGGCACCGCCGGGACACCGGCACCAAACAATTGAAATGTTGGTCATCCGGGCCGGGTAACGAACCGGATCACCGACTGTGGCAGGGCCCAGCGCGGTCCGCAGACCACAACTGCACAAGGAGAAATAAGCAGCATGGCAAAGCGCAGCAAAGCATATGAGGCAGCAGCCGCCAAGATCGACGCGGAGAAGCACTACGCACCGTTCGAGGCAGTAACGCTGGCCAAGGACACCAACCCGTCCAAGTTCGACGCCACGGTTGAGGTTGCCTTCCGCCTGGGCGTTGACCCCCGCAAGGCTGACCAGATGGTCCGCGGTACGGTCAACCTGCCCCACGGCACCGGTAAGACCGCCCGCGTCCTGGTCTTCGCCACGGGCGACAAGGCTGAGGCCGCAATCGCAGCCGGCGCCGACTTCGTTGGTTCCGACGACCTGATCGAAAAGATCGCAGCCGGCTGGACCGACTTCGACGCCGCGGTTGCCACCCCTGACCTCATGGGCAAGGTTGGCCGCCTCGGTAAGGTCCTGGGCCCGCGTAACCTGATGCCGAACCCGAAGACGGGCACCGTGACCCCCGACGTCACCAAGGCCGTCAACGACATCAAGGGTGGAAAGATCGACTTCCGCGTCGACAAGCACTCCAACCTGCACTTCATCATCGGCAAGGTTTCCTTCGACGCCGTGAAGCTGGCCGAGAACTACGCAGCCGCACTGGAAGAGGTTCTTCGCCTCAAGCCGTCCGCAGCCAAGGGCCGCTACATCCAGAAGGCCACCGTGGCCACCACGTTCGGCCCGGGCATCTCCGTTGACCCCAACGTCACCAAGGTGCTCACCGACGCATAGTCGTTGAAAGAAGTTCCTGCACCGGATTCATTTCGGCGCAACCGAAGACCGTCCCGGCGCATCAGCGCCGGGACGGTCTTCTTTTTTGTCCGCCCTCTTTGCCTAAGCTGGCTGCATGGACTGGACCGAGCCGACCGAACCAGCGCCAATTCCTGGCCTCGATGGTTTGGTGATTGCCGCCGTCGGCCTTCCGCCAGCGAAGGGCCAAGGCACCCAGGGTGACAATGGCGCCGTCGAACTGTCCCCGGATTTCCTGGTGTGCCAGGCCATGAGGGAGGCCCATGCCATGGCTGTCTGGGGGGACTTGGAACGCTGCCTCACCCTGGCCGAGGCGCTGGAGTTCTGGCGTGGGAGCCGGTACGAGGAGCGGCATTTGTTCCTGGCACGGATCGGCCCGGAACCCGTGGGACTGTGTTCGGTTACGCTGCCGCGCGGCGCGAGAACCTGGCCACCGCGGGAATCGATGTGCTGGTGGTTCCCCGGTGGCGGCGCAGGGGAGTGGGCCGTGCCCTGCTGGAGTATGCCGAAGCCGTGGCGCGGACTCACGGCAGGTCCTCCCTCGATTCCTTCCATGAACTGCCGCTCGACGCAGTGCGGGCTGGTTCGCAACTGGTCGCCGCGGAATCCGGGGCAGGGCAACTGCCGCTGGACGACCCCGCCACTGCGTTTGCCCTGGCCGCAGGGTACCGGCTGGAACAGGTGGAGCGTTCCAGCCGGCTCAAGCTTCCTGTTCCCGCGGAACTGCTGGACCGGCTGGAGTCTGACGCCTTTGGCCACGCAGGGGACTATGTGCTGACGGGCTGGGACGGGCGCTGCCCGGATCCGCTCGTTGCCGCTTACGCCGGGCTAAGGGCACGAATGAGCACTGATGCCCCTACTGCCGGCATGGATTGGGAGCGCGAGGACTGGGATGCAGACCGCGTGCGTGACGACGAGCTGGTGCTGGTCCGGGGCGGCGTCCAGTCCTCCGTGGCGGCAGCCCTGCACCGACCCACCGGCGAGCTGGTGGCCTACAGTGTCCTGACCTGGCGCCCGCTGGTGCCGGAGTCGCTGATCCAGCAGGACACTTTGGTGGCGGAGGAGCACCGCGGCCACCGGCTGGGCCTGCTGGTCAAGGCGGCCAACCTCCGCCGCGCCCAGGAAAAGTGGCCGCGGGCGCGCTCGGTCCTGACATGGAATGCCAGCGAAAACCAGCATATGCTGGCGATAAATACCGCACTTGGATTCAGGCCCGCTGGCTATGAAGGTGAGTGGCAGAAACGGCTGGGATGATGCCCGAATGGCAATAGACGTAAAGATCGAACAGCTATGGATCCCCGACTCACTGGACACTCCCGACGCAGCGGACTTCCTCGCCGCCGTCGAAGTGGGCCGCAAGGTGCGGATGCAGACGTGGGGCAGTGACGATCTCGCCTACGGTCCGCTGGAGAAGCTGCTTGAGTTCGCGGACCCGTATGAGCGCCAGCTGATCCTCGTGGCCAAAGTGGACGGCGTCATCGTTGGAACCGTCGACATTGCGCTGCCGCTGACAGACCACCTGGACCTCGCCGAGCTCACCCTGGACATCCTGCCTGAATTCCAGCGGCAGGGCGTGGGCCGGCGGCTCCTCGAGGCCGCCGAACAGCTGGCCAGGGGCGAAGGCCGCTCCATGATCCTGGTGGACACCAACCATCCCGGCGCATCCCTGCACGAGTTCGAACAGGCGCAGCTGGTCCCCGGCTCCGGCCAGGGGTTCGTGCCGCTGGAGAGCCGCGAAGTGGAGTTCGCCCAGAAAACCGGGTACACGCTGCAGCACATTGAACAGTTCAGTTCCTGCCTGCTGCCCCTGGATACCAAGCTGGTGGCCGATCTCCAGGCTGAGGCCGACGAAGCGAACAACGGCAGGTACCGCCTGCACCACTGGACCGACCGGTGCCCGGAACGCTGGCTGGAGGCCGTCGCCGTCCTGGAAAACCAGGCGGGGGCCGAACTTGACCCGTCCCTTGACGCGCCTGTTGAGCAGGAAATGGTGTTCGACGGCGGTCTGCTGCGGGAAGCGGAGGACGTCGCCATCGCGCAGGGCCGCAGAACGGTGGTCACCGCCGTCGAGCACATCGCCACCGGAGCCCTGGTGGGCCTGACCACCATCACGGTGCTGGCGCACCGCGCCGACGTCGTCTTCCAGGACGACACCCTGGTGCTGCAGGAACACCGCGGCAACAAACTGGGCCTGCTGATCAAGGTGGCCAACATGGAGCGGCTCAGCGAGCAGTTCCCGGACGCCCGCATCATTTACACCTGGAACGCCCCGGAGAACCGGTACCTTCTGACCGTCAACCGGCAACTCGGATTCCAAACGGCCGGCGTGACCGGGATCTGGCAAAAAGAGCTTCCCAGTCTGCATACCAGCACCAGCTGAGTGCCCGATTTGGTGGAGGGGCAACGCCTCGCGTAAGCTGGAAGTACCAAAGACCGTCGGTTGTTGGAAATCCACTCTCCTGAACATGGCTCAACTCTGTAGTTGTGCGCTGGAGGCCACAGTGGCTTTCCGGACGAAGGACCCTCAACGCAGGGCGGCCGGCGCAGGTGAACGAAGCAAAGTTCCACGGTACAGCCGTGTTGAGCCAAGCCCCGTGCATCTGCGCGGGGCGTTTTTAGTTTTAGCTCTCTTGAGCGGGGACCGTCGAATACCGGCACTATCCCCGGAAGGAGGGTTATGGCAACGCCTACCAAGGTTTCAGCAGTAGCTGAGATCACTAACGATTTCAAGGAATCGAACGCCGCTGTCCTGACCGAATACCGCGGGCTCACCGTTGCACAGCTCAAGCAGCTGCGTGTTTCTCTCGGCCAGGACACCAAGTTCGCGGTCGTCAAGAACACCCTGACCGCCATTGCAGCCAAGGAAGCCGGCGTCGAAGCATTCGACGGCCAGCTTGCCGGCCCCACTGCAATCGCGTTCATCAAGGGTGACGCAGTTGCCGCTGCCAAGAGCCTGACGGATTTTGCCAAGGCCAACAAGCAGCTGGTCATCAAGACCGGTTACTTCGAGGGCAAGGCGCTGGACGCCACCGAGGTTGCCGCACTTGCTGCCCTCGAGTCCCGTGAGCTGCAGCTCGCCAAGGTTGCAGGTCTCCTCAAGGCCCCCGCTGCCGCAGCCGCACGCATCATCGACGCACTGCGCCTCAAGCTTGAAGAAGAGAACGGTGCACCGGCAGCTGCCGAAGCGCCCGCCGCTGAAGAAGCCCCTGCCGCTGAAGCTGAAGCTGCCGCTGAAGCTCCCGCTGCCGAAGAGAACTAATTCTCTTACCCCCACCAGACTCCGGTGCCCGTCCGGCCACACGCCGTTCGGACACCACAACAGGAAGGACGCCTACCATGGCGAAGCTCAGCAACGAAGAGCTCATTGAAGCTTTCAAGGAACTGACCATCATCGAGCTCTCCGAGTTCGTCAAGCTCTTCGAAGAGACCTTTGAAGTTACCGCCGCTGCTGTTGCAGTTGCCGGCCCCGCCGGTGGCGGAGCTGCTGAAGAGGTTGAAGAGAAGACCGACTTCGACGTCATCCTCGAAGCTGCCGGCGACAAGAAGATCGCAGTCATCAAGGAAGTTCGCGCCATCACCTCCCTCGGCCTCAAGGAAGCCAAGGACCTGGTTGACGGTGCCCCCAAGGCTGTCCTCGAAGGCGCCAACAAGGAAGCTGCCGAGAAGGCCAAGGAGCAGCTCGAGGCTGCAGGCGCTACCGTTACCCTCAAGTAACAACGCCTTTTCCTTCGGAAACCCCGTCCACTCCGGTGGGCGGGGTTTCCTGCTTTAAGCGGCACTCCTGCTTTAAGCGGCGCTCCTGCTTACACGGGGTCGCTGATGTCCGCCACCACGGCGTCCAATGCTTGGGTCAGGGCGTCGGCGTCGACGAAGGCGCTGTAACCGTGGGCGCCGGCTCCCATGGAGATCCGGCGTCCGGTGATCGTGGCGTCGGCATAGACCGGCCAGGGGGTGGTGCTCCCCAGCGGGGTGATGGTGCCCCGTTCGTAACCGGTGGCCTCCAGGGCGGTGTGGGCGGGCGGGAGGGACAGCTTGTTGACTCCCACCAGGGCCCGGAGCTTGGGCCAGGAGATCTGCCGGTCGCCCGGGATCAGGGCGAACAGGAAGGTGCCGTCCTTGTGCTTGACCACCAGGGACTTGACGATGTCCGCCGGGCTGATGCCCAGGATGCCGGCGGCCTCTTCGAGGCTTTTGGCAGCGGGGCGCTCCACCACGTCAACCTGCAGGCCCCGGGCGGCGGCGTCGGCCAGGAAGCGTTCCCGTCCGACGCCGTCCGTCCCGTTTGGAGTTGGGCCCGCCATCAGTCGCGGTACAGCAGGAGGGCTTCGCCCTGCCCGCCCCCGCCGCAGAGGGACACCGCGGCCTTGCCCGTTCCGCGCCGTTTCAGCTCATGGGCGGCATGGGCCGCAAGCCGTGCCCCCGATGCCCCGATAGGGTGCCCCAGGGCGATGGCACCGCCGTGGATGTTGCACTTCTCCAGGGGGTAGTCCAGGTCCTTGAGGGACTGCACGGCCACGGAGCCGAAAGCCTCGTTGATCTCGATGAAGTCGAGGTCTGCAGTGCTCCACCCGGCCTTGCCCAGGGCGTTCATGATGGCGTTTGACGGCTGGGAATGCAGTGAGTTGTCGGGGCCGGCCACCTGCCCCGGCTTTCCCACCACGACCAGGTACTCCAGTCCGTGCTCCTCCGCATAGCCGCGGGAGGCGAGCACCAGGGCGGCTGCGCCGTCGGACAGGGGAGATGAGTTGCCGGCGGTGATGGTCCCATCGGTCACGAAGGCTGCCCGCAGGCCGGCCAGCGACTCAACCGAGGTGTTGGGGCGCACGCCTTCATCGGTGTCCACCACCAAGGGCTCACCCTTACGCTGCTTGACGCTGATTGGTGCGATCTCGCCGTCGAACGTTCCGTTCTTTGCCGCCAGCGCCGCCCGCTGGTGGGACTGCGCGGCCACGTTGTCCTGCGAGGTGCGGTCAATGCCCAGGGTGAGGTTGCGGGTCTCGGTGGACAGGCCCATCGACTGCCCGTCAAAGGCGTCGGTCAGCCCGTCATGCGCGGCAGCATCCAGGGCCTGGATCGAGCCGTACGTCCACCCCTGGCGGGAACCCGGGAGCAGGTGCGGCGCCCGGCTCATCGATTCCTGGCCGCCTGCCACCACCACGGCGGCCTCGCCGGCGCGGATCATCCTCGCCGCGTCGATCACCGCAGTCAGGCCGGACAGGCACACCTTATTAACTGTCACCGAGGGGACATTCCACCCGACGCCGGCGCCGACGGCGCTCTGGCGCGCGGGATTCTGCCCCGCTCCTGCCTGCAGCACCTGGCCCATGATCACGGCCTCCACATCACCTGCGTCCACGCCGCTTGATTCCAGGGCGGCCCTGATGGCGTGGGCGCCGAGGTCCACCGCTGTAAGGCTGGAGAGTTGGCCGTTGATCCGGCCCTGCGGAGTCCGCGCTGCCCCAAGGATGACAACGTCATTGCTGTCAGGAGAGTTGGCCATGGTTACCACTTTCAATCCGGTTCCGGTGTAAGCCACCAAGGCTATCGTGAGCCTGGTCACCCATCTATTCAAACGCTGGAACCGCTATGTGCATTCCTGGGGCAGGGGAGAAGTCCCCATTGCCGGCGTTATGCACGACGCCGGCCGCTTGCGTAGGGTAGACGGCGAGGCTTTGCAGGGGGAGTGCTTTGCAGGGGGACATAAGGTCCGCGGCCGGGACGGACGGAGCGAGAACGTGAAGAAGGCTACCGCAGGGGTCATCGCCGCCACGGCTGCACTGACGGGCGGGGTGCTGGCCGGCTGTTCGGTGTCCACGCCGGCCCCGGCGGAACCGGTCAAGCCGACGGCGTCCCCTGCGTCAACGCGGGACGTCGCCGCCAGCAGCCCTGCAGCCGGTGCTGGCACCGCAAGCCAGGGCGCCAAGGCAACCGGAACCCGGGAAGCCTGCGAACTCTTCAACAAACTGGTGGTGGACTACGCCGCAGTTTCACCCACCGACTCCAAGGGCTACGAGGACGTCTACCTGAAGGCCCAGGACGCCAAGGACAGCGTCACCGGGGACCTGCAGGGCCTGTTCGCTTCACTTAGCCTGCTGGCCATCGACCACTCATCCGCAGCGGAGTCCGGCGGCAAGCCGGCCCAGGAGTCCCAGGACGCCGTGCGGGATGCAGTCTTCGCAAACTCCGCGGCCTGCACGGCGGAAGGTGTCACGCTGCGGCTCTAGCAGGCGCCAGCGCAGGCGCGGGGAGGTTGCTGCGGGAGTCCGCGAAATCAAGTGCTTGCAATCCGGCCGGAAGTGGGGTAGACACGTAGGTTGTTTTGCCGTATCGTAGATATTTGCGTCTTCCCTGTTTACCTTCAGCCTTCATATAGCGGTGGGCTTTGCCTGGCAGCTGGCAATCAACGTGCCGTAACAACGGTCACAGCATAGTCAGTCCAGGCCCCGGGTCATATAGCGGAACCGGATGGTAGCGCTGCGGAGTCACTCCGCAGGGTGCACAGCGGGGGAGATCTGAAAACGCCTGAAGGTCTGTGGAAGGATCCCTCTTGGTCGCCTCGAGCACCTCTAATAACGAAACCGCTAACACTGCCGACAGCACTGATGGTGCCACTCGCCGGCTCTCATTCGCAAAGATTCACGAACCTCTTGACGTTCCGAATCTGCTTGCCCTGCAGACGGACAGCTTTGACTGGCTGGTCGGCAACGAGCGCTGGCAGGCACGCGTGGCAAAGGCTGTCGAAGAAAACGATCTCAGCGTCGCCACCACGTCCGGCCTGTCGGACATCTTCGAAGAGATCTCCCCGATCGAGGATTTCCAGGGCACCATGTCCCTGAGCTTCTCCGATCCGGAGTTCGCTGACCCCAAGTACACCATGGCCGAGTGCAAGGACCGGGACGCAACGTACTCGGCTCCGCTGTACGTCAAGGCCGAGTTCATGAACAACAACACGGGCGAAATCAAGCAGCAGACCGTGTTCATGGGTGACTTCCCGCTGATGACCGAGAAAGGCACCTTCGTCGTCAACGGCACCGAGCGTGTCGTCGTCTCCCAGCTGGTCCGTTCCCCGGGCGCCTACTTCGAGCGCGCCGCGGACAAGACCAGCGACAAGGACATCTTCACCGCGAAGATCATCCCGTCCCGCGGTGCGTGGTTCGAGCTCGAGATCGACAAGCGTGACCAGGTCGGTGTCCGCCTCGACCGCAAGCGCAAGCAGTCCGTCACCGTGCTGCTGAAGGCCCTCGGCTGGACCGAAGGCCAGATCCTCGAAGAGTTCGGTCAGTACGACTCCATGCGGGCAACCCTGGAGAAGGACGCCACCGAGACCCGCGAAGACGCCCTGCTGGACATCTACCGCAAGCTGCGTCCGGGCGAGCCGCCCACCGTCGAGGCTGCCCAGTCCCTGCTGGACAACCTGTACTTCAACTCCAAGCGCTACGATCTGGCCAAGGTTGGCCGTTACAAGATCAACCGCAAGCTGGGCATCGACCGCTCCCTTGGCGACAAGGAAGCCTCTGTCCTGCACGTTGAAGACATCGTGGCCATGATCAAGTTCCTCGTCGCGCTGCACGCCGGCGAGAAGACCATCAAGGGCACCCGCGATGGCCAGGAAGTGGACCTGCGCGTCGAGATCGACGACATCGACCACTTCGGCAACCGCCGCATCCGCGCCGTCGGCGAGCTCATCGAGAACCAGGTCCGCACCGGCCTGTCCCGCATGGAGCGCGTTGTCCGCGAGCGTATGACCACCCAGGACGTCGAGGCCATCACGCCGCAGACCCTGATCAACATCCGCCCCGTGGTTGCTGCCATCAAGGAGTTCTTCGGAACCTCCCAGCTGTCGCAGTTCATGGACCAGAACAACCCGCTCTCGGGCCTGACCCACAAGCGCCGCCTGTCGGCCCTTGGCCCCGGTGGTCTGTCCCGTGACCGCGCCGGCATGGAAGTCCGTGACGTGCACCCGTCCCACTACGGACGTATGTGCCCCATCGAAACCCCTGAAGGCCCGAACATTGGTCTGATCGGTTCGCTGGCATCCTACGGACGCATCAACCCGTTCGGCTTCATCGAGACCCCGTACCGCCTGGTCAAGGACGGCGTTGTGTCCGACGACGTCCAGTACCTGACGGCCGACGACGAGGCTGAGGTCCTGATCGCCCAGGCCAACGCGCCGCTGGACGAGAACAACAAGTTTGCTGAAGACACCGTCCTGGTGCGTGCACGTGGTGGTGGAGGCGAGCCCGTCCTGGTTCCCGCCGAGGACGTTGAGTTCATGGACGTCTCCCCGCGCCAGATGGTGTCCGTGGCTACCGCCCTGATCCCGTTCCTGGAGCACGACGACGCCAACCGCGCACTCATGGGTGCCAACATGCAGCGCCAGGCTGTGCCGCTGGTCCGTTCCGAGGCTCCGTTCGTGGGCACCGGCATGGAGCGCGCCGCCGCCGTCGACGCCGGTGACGTTGTCATCGCCAAGAAGGCCGGTGTGGTCACCGAGGTTTCCGCCGAGCTCGTCATCATGCTCAACGACGACGGCACCGAGACCAACTACCGCATCAACAAGTTCGCCCGCTCCAACCAGGGCAACTGCTACAACCACCGCGTCCTGGTGAACGAAGGCCAGCGCCTGGAAGTTGGCGGCATCATCGCCGACGGCCCGGCAACTGACCAGGGTGAACTCGCACTGGGCAAGAACCTGCTCGTGGCATTCATGTCATGGGAAGGCCACAACTTCGAGGACGCCATCATCCTCTCGCAGCGCATCGTTGCCGAGGACGTCCTTTCCTCCATCCACATCGAGGAGCACGAGATCGATGCCCGCGACACCAAGCTTGGTGCCGAGGAAATCACCCGTGACATCCCCAACGTGTCCGAGGAAGTCCTGGCCGGCCTGGACGAGCGCGGCATCATCCACATCGGTGCCGAGGTTGAAGCAGGAGACATCCTGGTTGGAAAGGTCACCCCGAAGGGTGAAACCGAACTGACCCCGGAAGAGCGCCTCCTGCGCGCCATCTTCGGCGAGAAGTCCCGCGAAGTCCGCGACACCTCCCTGAAGGTGCCCCACGGCGAGTCCGGCACCGTCATCGGCGTACGCGTCTTCGACCGCGACAACGACGACGAGCTGCCCCCGGGCGTGAACCAGCTGGTCCGCGTCTACGTGGCCGCCAAGCGCAAGATCACCGACGGCGACAAGCTCGCCGGCCGCCACGGCAACAAGGGTGTTATCTCCAAGATCCTTCCCGTTGAGGACATGCCCTTCCTTGCCGACGGTACCCCCGTTGACATCGTCCTGAACCCGCTGGGTGTTCCGGGCCGTATGAACGTGGGCCAGGTGCTCGAAACCCACCTTGGCTGGGTTGCCAAGACCGGTTGGAAGATCGAAGGCGAGCCCGAGTGGGTCAAGCAGCTGCCGAACCTGCCGCGCGAGAGTGGTCCCACCACTGTTGCAACGCCGGTGTTCGACGGTGCCCGCGAAGAGGAAATCACGGGCCTGCTGGACTCCACCAACGTGACCCGCGATGGTGACCGCCTGATCAACTCCTCCGGCAAGACCCGCCTGTTTGACGGCCGCTCCGGCGAGCCGTTCCCGGATCCGATCTCGGTCGGCTACATGTACATCCTGAAGCTCCACCACCTGGTGGACGACAAGATCCACGCACGCTCCACCGGCCCGTACTCCATGATCACGCAGCAGCCGCTGGGTGGTAAGGCACAGTTCGGTGGCCAGCGCTTCGGAGAAATGGAAGTGTGGGCGCTCGAAGCTTACGGCGCCGCCTACACGCTCCAGGAACTCCTCACGATCAAGTCGGATGACATCCACGGCCGCGTGAAGGTCTACGAAGCGATCGTCAAGGGCGAGAACATCCCCGAACCGGGCGTTCCCGAATCCTTCAAGGTCTTGATCAAGGAAATGCAGTCGCTGTGCCTGAACGTGGAAGTTCTTTCCACGGACGGAACCACAATTGAAATGCGTGACTCTGATGACGCAGTCTTCACGGCTGCGGAGGAACTGGGCATCGATCTGTCTCGCGCAGAGCCCAGCTCCGTAGAAGAGGTCTAGCAGGCGGTTGACGACGGCGGGTGACCACCCGCCGTCGTACGCCCCCTCCCTCATCCCGCACCTAAGACTTCAGAATTTAGAGAACAAGAGAGAACAGGGACCATATGTCCAGCGAATCCTCCTTCGGCCTCATGCAGATCGGCCTCGCCACCGCGGAAGACATCCGCGGCTGGTCGTACGGCGAGGTTAAGAAGCCGGAAACCATCAACTATCGCACGCTCAAGCCCGAGAAGGACGGCCTCTTCTGCGAGAAGATCTTCGGCCCGTCCCGGGACTGGGAATGCTACTGCGGCAAGTACAAGCGCGTGCGCTTCAAGGGCATCATTTGTGAGCGCTGTGGCGTTGAAGTCACCCGCGCCAAGGTCCGCCGTGAGCGCATGGGCCACATCGAACTGGCCGCACCTGTAACCCACATCTGGTACTTCAAGGGTGTTCCCTCCCGCCTGGGCTATCTCCTTGACCTGGCTCCGAAGGACCTTGAAAAGGTCATCTACTTCGCTGCCTACATGATCACCAGCGTCGATGAAGCTGCCCGTCACGAGGAACTGCCCAACCTGCAGGTTGAGCACGACATCGAGAAGAAGCAGCTGATCGACAACCGCGACGCTGACATCGCTGCGATCGCCCGCGACCTCGAAGGCGAAATCGCACGCCTCGAGGGCGAAGGCGCCAAGGCTGCCGACAAGAAGAAGGCCCGCGACTCCGCCGACCGCCAGATGGCCAACGTGCGCAAGCGTGCCGACGCCGACATCGAGCGCCTCGAGCAGGTCTGGGACCGCTTCAAGAACCTCAAGGTCGCCGACCTCGAAGGTGACGAAGGCCTGTACCGCGAACTGCGCGACCGCTACGGCATGTACTTCGAAGGCTCCATGGGTGCCGAAGCCATCAAGAAGCGCCTTGAGAACTTCGACATGCAGGCCGAGTCCGACCTGCTGCGCGACGTCATCGCCAACGGCAAGGGCCAGCGCAAGACCCGCGCCCTCAAGCGCCTGAAGGTGGTCAACGCGTTCCTGACCACCAACAACAGCCCGCTTGGCATGGTCCTGGACGCCGTCCCGGTGATCCCGCCGGAACTGCGCCCCATGGTCCAGCTGGACGGTGGCCGCTTCGCGACCTCCGACCTCAACGACCTGTACCGCCGCGTGATCAACCGCAACAACCGCCTCAAGCGCCTGCTTGACCTCGGTGCTCCGGAGATCATCGTCAACAACGAGAAGCGCATGCTTCAGGAAGCTGTTGACAGCCTCTTCGACAACGGCCGCCGCGGCCGTCCGGTCACCGGACCGGGCAACCGTCCGCTGAAGTCCCTGAGCGACATGCTCAAGGGCAAGCAGGGCCGTTTCCGCCAGAACCTCCTCGGCAAGCGCGTCGACTACTCCGGCCGTTCGGTCATTGTGGTCGGCCCGCAGCTGAAGCTGCACCAGTGCGGCCTGCCCAAGCAGATGGCACTGGAGCTCTTCAAGCCGTTCGTGATGAAGCGCCTGGTTGACCTCAACCACGCCCAGAACATCAAGTCGGCCAAGCGGATGGTGGAGCGCTACCGCCCGCAGGTCTGGGACGTGCTGGAAGAGATCATCACCGAACACCCGGTGCTGCTCAACCGTGCACCTACCCTGCACCGCCTGGGTATCCAGGCGTTCGAGCCGCAGCTTGTTGAAGGCAAGGCAATCCAGCTTCACCCGCTGGTTTGTGGCGCCTTCAACGCCGACTTCGACGGCGACCAGATGGCAGTCCACCTGCCGCTCAGCCCCGAGGCCCAGGCTGAGGCCCGCATCCTGATGCTGTCCTCGAACAACATCCTGAAGCCCTCTGACGGACGCCCGGTCACCCTGCCCTCGCAGGACATGATCATCGGCCTGTACCACCTGACCACCAAGCGCAAGGGGTCAGCCGGCGAAGGCCGCATCTTCGGTTCGGTTTCCGAAGCCATCATGGCGTTCGACGCCCGCGAGCTGCACCTGAACTCGCAGGTCAAGATCCGCCTCGAAGGCTTCGTGCCTTACGCCGGCTGGGAAGCTCCGGAAGGCTGGGAGCCGGGTCAGCCCGCACTCGTCCAGACCTCCCTGGGCCAGGTTCTCTTCAACGAGACCCTGCCCGAGGACTACCCCTGGGTTGAGGCTGTTGCCGACAAGGGCGAACTTTCCCGCATCGTCAACGACCTCGCCGAGCGCTACCCGAAGGTTGTCACCGCGGCAACGCTGGACAACCTGAAGGATGCCGGTTTCTACTGGGCCACCCGTTCAGGCGTCACCGTCGCCATCTCCGACATCGAGGTCCCGGCCGCCAAGCCGGAAATCCTTGCCGGGTACGAGGAGCGGGCCGCCAAGATCCAGGGCCAGTACGACAAGGGCCTGATCGACGACGACGAGCGCCGCCAGGAACTGATCGAGATCTGGAACAAGGCCACCAACGACATCGCCTCAGTGATGCGTGAAAGCCTGTCCCCGATGAACACCATCAACCGCATGGTGTCCTCTGGTGCACGTGGTAACTGGATGCAGGTCCGCCAGATCGCGGGTATCCGTGGCCTGGTGGCCAACCCGAAGGGTGAGATCATCCCGCGCCCCATCAAGTCCTCCTACCGTGAGGGCCTGTCGGTGCTGGAATACTTCATCGCCACGCACGGTGCCCGTAAGGGTCTGGCCGATACCGCCCTGCGTACCGCCAACTCGGGTTACCTGACCCGTCGTCTGGTGGACGTCTCGCAGGACGTCATCGTCCGTGAAGAGGACTGCGGCACCGAACGTGGCCTGGTCACGCCGATCGCCGTCGCCGACTCCAACGGTGAGCTCGTCCTGGACGAGAACGTCGAGAACAGCGCCTACGCACGTACGCTGGCCGTCGACGTCGTGGACTCCGAGGGCAATGTCCTCGCAGCCGCCGGCACCGACTGCGGCGACGTCGTTATCGACGAGCTCTTCAAGGCAGGCATCACCGAGGTCAAGGTCCGCTCCGTACTCACCTGTGAGTCCAGCGTCGGCACCTGCGCCCTGTGCTACGGCCGTTCGCTGGCCACCGGCAAGACCGTGGACATCGGAGAGGCCGTGGGCATCATCGCCGCACAGTCCATCGGTGAGCCCGGTACCCAGCTGACCATGCGTACGTTCCACACCGGTGGTGCTGTCTCCGCCGGCGGTGGCGACGACATCACCCAGGGTCTGCCCCGTATCCAGGAGCTCTTCGAAGCCCGTACTCCCAAGGGTGTTGCCCCGATTGCTGAAGCAGCCGGCCGCATCACCATCGAAGAGTCCGAGCGCCAGATGCGCCTGGTCATCACCCCGGATGACGGAACGGAAGAGATCGCTTACCCGGTCCTGCGCCGTTCACGCCTGCTGATCGAAGACGGCGACCACGTCTCCGTTGGACAGAAGCTGATCAACGGCCCGGTGGACCCCAAGCAGGTCCTGCGCATCATGGGTCCGCGTGCGGCACAGAAGTTCCTGGTGGACGAAGTCCAGGGCGTGTACCGCAGCCAGGGCATCGGTATCCACGACAAGCACGTCGAGGTTATCGTCCGCCAGATGCTGCGCCGCGTCACGGTCATCGAGTCCGGCGAATCGGACCTGCTGCCCGGCGAGCTCGCCGAGCGCAGCCGGTTCGAGGAAGCGAACCGCCGCGTTGTGTCCGAGGGCAAGACTCCGGCTTCCGGACGTCCTGAGCTCATGGGCATCACCAAGGCGTCGCTGGCCACCGAGTCCTGGCTGTCCGCAGCTTCCTTCCAGGAGACCACCCGCGTCCTGACGCAGGCGGCCATGGAAGGCAAGAGCGATCCGCTGCTCGGCCTGAAGGAAAACGTCATCATCGGTAAGCTGATCCCGGCCGGCACGGGCCTCCCGCGCTACACCGAGGTCACCGTGGAGCCCACTGAGGAAGCAAAGGCCAACCTGTTCACCGGCCCCAGCGCATTCAGTGACTTCTCGTACGACACCCTGGGCGGTGACGGGGCTCCCGAGTTCCATGCCATCCCGCTGGATGACTACGACCTGGGCAACGACTTCCGGTAACCAACTCCGGTAGAGCCTTACAAAGGGATGGTCCCGCACCGCAAGGTGGGGGACCATCCCGCTTTAACCCATCGATTGCTCCGTACCTGTCGTTTTCATCGCTCCAAACGACAACTACGGAGCAATCGATGGGGGAGGGACCCCGATTAAGGCATGGAGCCCGTCCATGCTAGACTTGTTACCAATTGTTATTGTGGCAGTGGATGAGAGCGCCGGTTTCAGCTGAAAGGCTGGGCCAGAGCGACGTTTCCGGTTTGCAGGGTTCTTGTGCAACGTATGCCACATTTTTGCATGCCTAGGGACTTGTCCGACACCAGTCGCCCCCGGGAATGCGATCCGACTATTAAGGCTTCGCCTTCGCCGCCCTGGAGATCTTCTTCAAGGCCCGGGCGGCGGGGCAACGCAACAGGAGAGTGGCCGGAAACAGCCACTCCGGAAAAACGGAGAACACGAGAGTGCCTACGATTAACCAGCTGGTCCGCAAGGGCCGCACGCCTAAGGTCTCAAAGACCAAGGCTCCCGCGCTTAAGGGCAGCCCCATGCGCCGCGGTGTCTGCACCCGCGTCTACACCACCACCCCGAAGAAGCCGAACTCGGCTCTGCGTAAGGTGGCCCGTGTGCGCCTCAACGGCGGCGTGGAAGTTACCGCCTACATCCCCGGTGTTGGCCACAACCTGCAGGAGCACTCCATTGTGCTCGTTCGCGGTGGTCGTGTTAAGGACCTCCCGGGTGTCCGCTACAAGATCGTCCGTGGCGCCCTCGATACCCAGGGTGTGAAGAACCGTAAGCAGGCCCGCAGCCGCTACGGCGCAAAGATGGAGAAGAAGTAATATGCCTCGCAAGGGTCCGGCCCCCAAGCGGCCGCTCGTTTCGGATCCGGTATACGGTTCCCCGCTGGTAACCCAGCTCATCAACAAGGTGCTCGTTGACGGCAAGAAGTCCACGGCAGAGCGCATCGTCTACGGTGCACTCGAAGGCGCACGCGCCAAGTCCGGCGGCGACCCCGTTGCAGCCCTGAAGAAGGCCATGGACAACGTCAAGCCTTCGCTCGAGGTCCGCTCCCGCCGCGTCGGTGGCGCCACCTACCAGGTTCCGGTTGAGGTCAAGCCGGGCCGCTCCACCGCACTCGCCCTGCGCTGGCTGGTTGGCTACTCCAAGGCCCGCCGTGAAAAGACGATGACCGAGCGCCTCCAGAACGAAATCCTGGATGCCTCCAACGGTCTCGGTGCCGCTGTGAAGCGTCGCGAAGACACCCACAAGATGGCCGAGTCCAACAAGGCCTTCGCACACTACCGCTGGTAATACTCCCCGGACGCCGCCGGCTCGATCGAGCCGGCGGCGAACGCGTAGTCCATCCCAAAAGGAGACCCCGTGGCACAGGACGTGCTTACCGACCTTAGTAAGGTCCGCAATATCGGCATCATGGCCCACATTGATGCCGGCAAGACCACCACAACCGAGCGCATCCTGTTCTACACGGGTGTGAACCACAAGATCGGCGAAACGCACGACGGCGCTTCGACCACCGACTGGATGGAACAGGAAAAGGAACGCGGCATCACCATCACGTCTGCCGCCGTGACCTGCTTCTGGGAAAACAACCAGATCAACATCATCGACACCCCGGGCCACGTGGACTTCACGGTTGAGGTTGAGCGCTCCCTGCGCGTCCTCGACGGTGCAGTTGCCGTGTTCGACGGCAAGGAAGGTGTTGAGCCGCAGTCTGAGACCGTTTGGCGCCAGGCTGACAAGTACAACGTCCCGCGTATCTGCTTCGTCAACAAGATGGACAAGCTGGGCGCTGACTTCTACTTCACCGTAGACACCATCATCAGCCGCCTCGGTGCCAAGCCGCTGGTCATGCAGCTGCCCATCGGTGCCGAGAACGACTTCATCGGCGTCGTGGACCTGCTCTACATGCGCGCTCTGGTGTGGCCCGGCGATGCCAAGGGTGACGTGACCATGGGTGCCAAGTACGAGATCCGTGAGATCCCGGCTGACCTCCAGGAAAAGGCCGAGGAGTACCGCGCGAACCTCGTTGAGACGGTCGCAGAGTCCTCCGAGGAACTCATGGAGAAGTACCTCGAGGGTGAAGAGATCTCGATCGACGAGCTCAAGGCCGGCATCCGCAAGATGACCATCAACTCTGAGCTGTACCCGATCTTCTGCGGTTCCGCCTTCAAGAACCGCGGCGTTCAGCCCATGCTCGATGCAGTTGTGGACTACCTGCCGAACCCGCTCGACGTCCCGCCGATGGTCGGCCACGACCCCCGCGACGAAGAGAAGGAACTGACCCGCAAGCCTTCTTCCGAAGAGCCGTTCTCCGCACTGGCCTTCAAGATTGCTGCGCACCCGTTCTTCGGCCAGCTCACCTTCATCCGCGTGTACTCCGGTCACGTGGAAGCAGGCGCCCAGGTGGTCAACTCCACCAAGGGCAAGAAAGAGCGCATCGGCAAGCTGTTCCAGATGCACGCCAACAAGGAAATGCCCGTTGAGGGCGCTACCGCCGGCCACATCTATGCAGCGATCGGTCTGAAGGACACCACCACAGGCGATACCCTGTGCGACTCCGCCAACCAGATCGTGCTCGAGTCCATGAGCTTCCCGGAGCCCGTGATCTCGGTTGCCATCGAGCCGAACACCAAGGGTGACCAGGAGAAGCTCTCCACGGCCATCCAGAAGCTCTCCGCTGAGGACCCCACCTTCCAGGTGTCCCTCAACGAAGACACCGGCCAGACCATCATCGCCGGCATGGGCGAGCTCCACCTGGACATCCTGGTGGACCGCATGCGACGCGAATTCAAGGTCGAGGCCAACGTGGGCAAGCCCCAGGTCGCCTACCGCGAAACCATCAAGCGCGCCGTCGAACGCCACGACTACACGCACAAGAAGCAGACCGGTGGTTCGGGTCAGTTCGCAAAGATCCAGATTGCCATCGAGCCGCTGGACACCGCCGAGGGCGAGCTGTACGAGTTCGAGAACAAGGTCACCGGTGGCCGCGTTCCCCGCGAGTACATCCCGTCTGTTGACGCGGGCATCCAGGACGCGCTGAACGACGGCGTCCTGGCGGGCTACCCGGTTGTCGGCATCAAGGCCACGCTGATTGACGGCGCGTACCACGATGTTGACTCCTCCGAAATGGCCTTCAAGATCGCCGGCCGTATGGCTTTCAAGGAAGCTGCACGCAAGGCGAACCCGGTCCTGCTCGAACCGCTGATGGATGTCGAGGTCCGCACCCCTGAGGAATACATGGGTGAAGTTATCGGTGACCTCAACTCCCGCCGTGGCCAGATGCAGTCCATGGAAGATGCACAGGGCGTCAAGGTCATCCGTGCGCACGTTCCGCTGTCCGGCATGTTCGGCTACATCGGTGACCTGCGCTCCAAGACCCAGGGCCGCGCTGTGTACTCCATGACGTTCAACAGCTACGCCGAGGTCCCGAAGGCTGTCGCCGACGAGATCATCCAGAAGTCCCGCGGCGAGTAGTCCTTCCGGACTTTCAAAGCGAACACCTCGGTTGGGCCGTCCGCCAGCGGACAGTTCAGCCGGTGCAGGTGGCCGGGCCGGCCGGATTTATCCGGCAAGCCGGTCCGGCCCCTGCGCGAACAGGCTCAGGGGATTAGTATTAGTTCCTGAATCTGCAATTTCACCAATCCAAAGCCCCCCAAGTAGACTTACCTGAGTTTCTGCCGCGGCAAGAGCGGCAGAAGGGTATGTCATTTGAAAACGTTCTAGGAGGAACCTGTGGCAAAGGCAAAGTTCGAGCGGACTAAGCCGCACGTCAACATCGGCACCATTGGTCACGTTGACCACGGTAAGACGACGCTGACGGCCGCCATTTCCAAGGTGCTGTACGACAAGTACCCGGATCTCAACGAGAAGCGCGACTTCGCGTCGATCGACTCTGCTCCCGAAGAGCGTCAGCGTGGCATTACCATCAACATCTCCCACGTGGAGTACCAGACCGAAAAGCGCCACTACGCACACGTAGACGCCCCGGGTCACGCTGACTACATCAAGAACATGATCACCGGTGCTGCCCAGATGGACGGCGCAATCCTCGTGGTTGCCGCTACCGACGGCCCGATGGCTCAGACCCGCGAGCACGTTCTGCTGGCCCGCCAGGTTGGTGTTCCCTACCTGCTGGTGGCCCTGAACAAGGCTGACATGGTTGACGATGAGGAACTGCTGGACCTCGTTGAAATGGAAGTTCGTGAGCTCCTGAGCTCGCAGGGCTTCGATGGTGACGAAGCTCCCGTGGTCCGCGTTTCCGGCCTGAAGGCTCTGGAAGGCGATCCCGAGTGGGTCAAGTCCGTTGAGGACCTGATGGCTGCTGTCGACGAGTCCGTTCCGGACCCCGTACGTGACCGCGACAAGCCGTTCCTGATGCCGATCGAAGACGTCTTCACGATCACCGGCCGTGGCACCGTTGTTACGGGCCGCGCCGAGCGTGGAACCCTCGCCATCAACTCCGAGGTCGAGATCGTCGGCATCCGCCCGGTCCAGAAGACCACGGTTACCGGTATCGAGATGTTCCACAAGCAGCTCGACGAAGCATGGGCCGGCGAGAACTGTGGCCTCCTGCTCCGCGGTCTGAAGCGCGACGATGTCGAGCGTGGCCAAGTTGTCGTCAAGCCGGGTTCCATCACCCCGCACACCGACTTCGAGGCCAACGTCTACATCCTCTCCAAGGACGAAGGCGGACGTCACAACCCGTTCTACTCCAACTACCGCCCGCAGTTCTACTTCCGTACCACGGACGTAACCGGCGTTATCACCCTGCCCGAGGGCACGGAAATGGTTATGCCTGGCGACAACACTGAGATGACCGTTGCGCTCATCCAGCCGATCGCTATGGAAGAGGGCCTCGGCTTCGCTATCCGCGAAGGCGGCCGCACCGTTGGTTCGGGACGTGTTACCAAGATCATCAAGTAATACTTGCTGAACTGAAGGGACAGCCCCGCTGCACTAGCAGCGGGGCTGTCCTTTTTCGTTAACAGGCCACTGATACTGTTGCAGCACTGAAAGGAGATCATCATGGGATGGCTTATTTTCCTGATCATCGCGGTTGCCGTTGTAGCCGGAGTGATCTGGACCCGGAAGCATTTCCGGCGCGAGATTGACCGGGCCAAGCGGATCAACAGGGCAAACAAGAACCTGTAAGCAGAGCAGCAAAGCAGCCATCTGCCGGTAGCCCTTATTCCTACTTTTCGGTATGCCTAAATTCGCGCTATCCTCGTTGTATTGACGCCCGCAACGACGAGGACACGTGATGGCTGTTTCAACATTGACGGCGGAATCCGCCACCACCGGGTTCTGGTCCCGCCTGCTGCTGCTCGGGCCTGCGTTCGTCGCAGCCATTGCCTATGTGGACCCCGGTAATGTCGCGGCGAACCTGACCGCCGGTGCCAGCTTCGGATACCTCCTGGTTTGGGTTCTTGTGGCGGCCAACGGGATGGCCGTGCTGATCCAGTACCAGTCAGCCAAGCTGGGGCTTGCCACCGGCATGAGCCTGCCGGAAATTCTCGGCCAGCGCCTGGGTACGCGCCGCCGTCGCGCGTACTGGGTTCAGGCTGAGGTGGTTGCCGGGGCCACCGACATGGCTGAAGTCATCGGTGGGGCCGTGGCCCTCAACCTGCTGTTCGGACTGCCCCTGCTGACGGGCGGAGTCATTATCGGCCTCGCGTCCATGCTGCTGCTGACACTGCAATCGCACCGCAGCCAAAAATCCTTCGAATTCGCCATCCTCACCCTGCTGGGCGTGATTGCGGTCGGGTTCGTTTCGGGACTGTTCGTCGCACCGCCGGATGCCGGGGGAGCCCTGGCCGGGCTGGTGCCCCGGTTCGAGGGAACCGATACGGTTCTGCTCGCGGCGAGTATGCTCGGCGCCACCGTCATGCCGCACGCCATTTACCTGCACTCAGCCCTTGCCCGCGACCGGCACGGCTTCTCCGAAGATCCAGCCGTCAGGACCCGCCTGATCCGGACCACCCGGGTGGATGTCGCCGGCGCTTTGTTGCTTGCCGGCGTCGTCAATATCGCCATGCTGTTGCTGGCCGCCTCCAGCCTTCGCGGCGTGGAGGGCACCGACACGATTGCCGGTGCCCATGCTGCGGTGACGTCCGCACTCGGGCCGGTGATCGGCGTCGTCTTCGCCGTGGGCCTCCTGGCGTCCGGCCTGGCATCCACCTCGGTGGGATGCTATGCGGGCGCCACCATCATGGGCGGCCTGCTGAAGGTGCGGATTCCGCTGCTGGCGCGCCGCACAGTCACGCTGATTCCTGCGCTTGCGGTCCTGGGCGCCGGCATCGAACCCACGCTGGCATTGGTCCTCAGCCAGGTCCTCCTGAGTTTCGGCATTCCGTTCGCCCTGATTCCATTGATCCGGCTCACCGGCAGCCGCAAGGTGATGGGCATCCACGCCGACTCGAAGCCGCTGCGGATCGCCGGATGGACCAGCGCCACCCTGATCGTCGGCCTGAACTGCGTCCTGATCTTCCTTACGGTGCTGGGGCAGGGTTAACGGTCCCGCTATGCACTACACCTGCCGGTGGCTCCGCGCCCTGGACAGCGCCTGGTACCAGTAGAAGGACCGTTTTGGCTTCCGCTCAAGAGTCTCGAAGTCCACGTGCACCAGGCCAAACCGCTGAGAGTAACCTGCGGCCCACTCAAAGTTGTCCATCAGCGTCCACACGTAGTAGCCGCGCAGGTCAACGCCCTCCGCAATGCCGCCAGGGGCAGTAGCCTCGAGTGCCGCGCCGAGATGCGTCGCCAGGTACTCCACCCTGTCCGTATCCTCCAGCGTCTCCGAAACACTGTCAGGTTCAGGGAAGCTGGCACCGCCCTCAGTGATGTACACCGGCGGGAGGGCCTCCCCGTACCGGTCCCGCATTTCCTGCAGCAGGATTCCCAGATGGTCCGGGGCTACCGGCCAGCCGAATCCGGTGCTGCCGAACTCCGCGTAGCCAACCTCATGGAAGGGCAGCTTGGCCACTTCCTTGTGCATGTCGGCAGGCATTGGTGTGATGCCGGGCCCCAGGGCCACCTTGACCGGGAAGTAATAGTTGAGCCCGTAGAAGTCCAGCGGCTGGTGGATGGTGCGGAGGTCGGCATCGGAGATTTTTCCGAGGGAGCGGAGCCAGGGCTTGGCGTACAACGGCAGGGTGGGATACCGGCCCAGCAGGACGGGGTCCGCGTAGATTCTGTTGGCCAGCAGGTCGTACAGATGCGCCACCAGCCGGTCACCGATCTTCCGGCTGGCGGGCCTCACGGGCGAGTGCAGGTTGGTCAGGCCGATGCCCCCAGTACCTCCGGCCGCCCGCAGCGCCTGCACGCCCAGCCCGTGCGCCAGGAGTTGGTGGTGGATGGAGGGAAGCGCGTTGAACATCAACCGGCGCCCGGGTGCATGCACGCCCAGGGCATATCCGTTCAAGGTGACCGAAACGGGTTCGTTCAGGGTGACCCATTCCGCAACCCGGTCACCGAATCGTTCACCGGCAACCCTGGCATACTCGCCAAACCGCTCTGCCGTGTCCCGGTTCAGCCAGCCGCCACGGTGTTCCAGGGGCAACGGGGTGTCCCAGTGGTAGAGCGTGGCCATGGGGGAGATGCCGGCCTCGAGGAGCTGGTCAATCAACCGGTCATAGAAGTCCAGGCCCTCCGCATTGAAACCGCTCTGGCCGTCCGGCTGGATGCGCGGCCAGGAGAGCGAAAACCGGTAGGAGTCAACGCCCAGCTCCTTGAGCAGTGCCACATCCTCGGGGAACCTGTTGTAGTGATCGCAGGCCACGGCGGGGGAGTGGCCGTCCTGGATGGCGCCAGGCTTTTCCGCAAAGGCGTCCCAGCCCGATGGTCCACGGCCGCCGGCCTTGAGTGCGCCTTCGATCTGGAACGCCGCCGCTGCGACGCCAAGAGTGAACGACGGCGGCACGCGTCCGGCCAGTTCGGTCACCGATTCAGTGCCTTCCAGAGTCATTCCCCTATCATCCAGCGCGTACCGGTCCCCGGCAATGCCCGGCAATGGCTCTTGAACAGGCCCAATCGTCAGCCGATTCGCATCTGCAGCGGATTTCCGGCATACTAGATGAGTTGTTCAAGCGCTTCTTCGCGTCCCGATCCGGATAATGCCGGGTGCAGGGTCCAAGCTGAAGACCAAACATAACCCACCCCAATGGAATTGCGGATTTGTATGCGTGTTCAGCGCGACACGCCCGACCGCGGGGGTCGGTTACGCCGGCAGGTTGAGGAACCCGGAGTCATTCGGATTCAGCTTGTGCGGCGGATGGTGGTTACGACCTCAAATGCTTCGGCAGCCATACAACGAGTAAGTGAACAGGGCAGCCCTAAACCGGGGAAGCACAGACTGAAAGAGAGTCAGGCGACATGGCGGGACAAAAAATCCGCATCCGGCTGAAGTCATACGACCACGAGGTCATTGACGTTTCAGCACGGAAGATCGTTGAGACGGTCACGCGCGCAGGCGCAACGGTAGTCGGCCCCGTGCCGCTGCCGACGGAGAAGAACGTGTACTGCGTAATCCGCTCTCCGCACAAGTACAAGGACAGCCGCGAGCACTTTGAAATGCGCACGCACAAGCGTCTTATCGACATCATCGATCCCACGCCGAAGGCTGTTGACTCGCTCATGCGTCTTGACCTGCCGGCTGACGTGAACATCGAAATCAAGCTGTAGGGAGGTGCTGAGAAACTATGACCGCAACCCGTAACGTAAAGGGCCTGCTGGGCACGAAGCTCGGCATGACCCAGGTCTGGGACGAGAACAACAAGCTCATCCCCGTCACTGTGGTCCAGGCAGACTCGAACGTCATCACCCAGCTGCGCAACGCAGAAGCTGATGGCTACGTCGCCGTTCAGATCGGCTACGGCCAGATCGATCCCCGCAAGGTCACCAAGCCGCTGGCTGGTCACTTTGAAAAGGCAGGCGTCACGCCTCGCCGCCACGTCGTCGAACTCCGTACCGCAGATGCTGCCGAGTACGAGCTGGGCCAGGAGCTCTCCGTAGAGGTCTTCGAAGCCGGCCAGAAGATCGACGTCATCGGCACCACCAAGGGTAAGGGCTTCGCCGGTGTTATGAAGCGTCACGGCTTCCACGGCGTTGGAGCTTCCCACGGTGCCCACAAGAACCACCGTAAGCCCGGTTCAATCGGTGGCGCATCCACCCCGAGCCGCGTCTTCAAGGGCATGAAAATGGCCGGCCGCATGGGCGCCGTTCGTCACACCACGCTGAACCTCACGGTCCACGCGGTTGACGTCGAGAAGTCGCTGCTCCTTATCAAGGGTGCCGTTCCCGGCGCCCGCGGCCAGGTCGTCCTCGTACGCACCGCCGTGAAGGGAGCCTAATTCAATGGCTAACACTGTCCAGGTTGACCTGCCTGCAGAGATCTTCGACGTTCAGACCAACGTGCCGCTGCTGCACCAGGTTGTCGTTGCCCAGCTCGCTGCTGCCCGCCAGGGAACCCACAAGACCAAGACCCGCGCTGAAGTTTCCGGTGCAGGACGCAAGCCGTTCAAGCAGAAGGGCACGGGCCGCGCCCGCCAGGGTTCAATCCGTGCTCCGCACATGACCGGCGGTGGCATTGTCCACGGTCCCACCCCGCGTGACTACAGCCAGCGCACCCCCAAGAAGATGATTGCTGCTGCACTGCGCGGCGCACTGTCTGACCGGGCACGCAACGGTCGCATCCACGTTGTCGCAGAACTGGTTGAAGGTACCAAGCCCTCCGCCAAGACCGCACTGGCAACGCTCCGCGGTGTTTCCGACCGCAAGAACCTGCTGGTCGTCATCGAGCGCGATAACGACGTTGCCGCACTGTCCGTGCGCAACCTCGCCGGAGTTCACGTTCTGTACGTAGACCAGCTGAACACCTACGACGTTCTCGTCTCTGATGACGTTGTCTTCACCAAGGCTGCCTACGACGCATTCGTTGCCGCTAAGGCAGCTAAGAACGAGGAGGATGCCAAGTGAGTGCAGCCACCATCAAGGATCCCCGCGACGTCGTGCTTGCACCCGTCGTGTCGGAAAAGAGCTACGGCCTGATCGACGAGGGCAAGTACACCTTCCTGGTGGACCCCCGTTCGAACAAGACCGAGATCAAGCTGGCCGTGGAGAAAATCTTCTCCGTCAAGGTCGAATCGATCAACACCATCAACCGTGCCGGTAAGCGCAAGCGCACCAAATTCGGATGGGGTACCCGCAAGAACACCAAGCGTGCGATTGTCACCCTCAAAGAAGGCACCATCGACATCTTCGGCGGTCCGCTCGCGTAGCGGAGACCACTTTAACGAGGAAATAAATTATGGGAATCCGTAAGTACAAGCCGACTACCCCGGGCCGTCGTGGCTCGAGCGTAGCGGACTTCATCGAAATTACGCGGTCGACGCCGGAAAAGTCGTTGGTACGTCCGCTGCCCAAAAAGGGCGGCCGTAACAACACCGGTAAGATCACCACCCGTCACAAGGGTGGCGGACACAAGCGCCAGTACCGTCTGATCGACTTCCGTCGCCACGACAAGGACGGCGTCAACGCCCGCGTTGCCGAAATCGAGTACGATCCGAACCGCACGGCTCGCATCGCCCTCCTGCACTACGTTGATGGCACCAAGCGTTACATCATCGCTCCCAACAAGCTCTCCCAGGGTGACGTTGTTGAGGCAGGTGCCGGTGCTGACATCAAGCCCGGTAACAACCTGCCGCTGCTCAACATCCCGGTGGGTACCGTCATCCACGCAGTGGAGCTGCGTCCGGGTGGCGGCGCCAAGATGGGCCGCTCTGCCGGCGCATCCATCCAGCTTGTTGCCAAGGAAGGCCGTTTCGCCCAGCTGCGCCTGCCTTCCGGTGAAATCCGCAACGTTGACGTGCGCTGCCGCGCAACCGTCGGCGAGGTGGGCAACGCCGAGCAGTCGAACATCAACTGGGGCAAGGCCGGCCGTATGCGGTGGAAGGGCGTCCGCCCGACCGTCCGTGGTGTTGCCATGAACCCGGTTGACCACCCGCACGGTGGTGGCGAGGGTAAGACGTCCGGTGGACGTAACCCCGTCAACCCGAACGGTAAGCGGGAAGGCCGCACCCGCCGCCCCAACAAAGAGAGCGACAAGCTTATTGTGCGTCGCCGTCGTACTGGCAAGAACAAGCGATAGGAGCCTGGACACATGCCACGCAGCCTGAAAAAAGGTCCTTTCGTTGACCAGCACCTCTTTGTGAAGGTAGCCAGGGAAAACGAAAAGGGCACCAAGAACGTCATCAAGACCTGGTCCCGCCGTTCGATGATCATCCCCGACATGCTCGGGCACACGATCGCCGTACACGACGGACGCAAGCACATCCCGGTGTTTGTCACTGAGTCGATGGTCGGGCACAAGCTCGGCGAATTCGCTCCCACGCGGACTTTCCGCGGCCATGTCAAGGACGACCGTAAGGGCAAGCGCCGCTAGGCGCCTGCGTTTACGTCAAAGACGAGAGAAGGAAAGCAATGGAAGCCAAGGCAATTGCGCGCCACATCCGCGTAACGCCTATGAAGGCCCGGCGCGTCGTCAACCTTGTTCGTGGATTGCAAGCGAATGAGGCTCTGGCAATTCTGAAGTTTGCCCCGCAGGCAGCTTCGGAGCCGGTATTCAAGGTAGTTCAGTCGGCAATCTCCAACGCCCGGGTCCTCGCGGACCGCGACGGCGTGGCGTTTGACGAAGGCGACCTCATCATCAGCGAAGCGTTTGTTGATGAAGGCCCGACCATGAAGCGGTTCCAGCCGCGTGCCCAGGGTCGTGCATTTCAGATCAAGAAGCGCACCAGCCACATCACCGTGGTAGTCGCTACCCCGGAGAAAGAGGAGGCTCGCTAAGTGGGACAGAAAGTAAACCCGCACGGGTTCCGACTCGGCATCACCACCGATCACGTATCGCACTGGTTCGCTGACAGCACCAAGGCCGGCCAGCGGTACAAGGACTTCGTTCGCGAAGACATCCGCATCCGCCAGCTCATGTCCACGGGCATGGAGCGCGCCGGTATCGCCAAGGTCGAAATCGAGCGCACCCGTGACCGTGTCCGCGTGGACATCCACACGGCCCGTCCCGGCATCGTCATCGGCCGCCGTGGAGCAGAAGCAGACCGCATCCGCGGCGAGCTCGAAAAGCTCACCGGCAAGCAGGTCCAGCTGAACATCCTCGAGGTCAAGAACCCCGAGATGGAAGCCCAGCTTGTGGCCCAGGGCGTTGCAGAGCAGCTGACTTCCCGCGTGGCGTTCCGCCGTGCGATGAAGAAGGCCATGCAGTCCGCACAGCGTGCAGGTGCCAAGGGCATCCGTATCGCCTGCTCGGGCCGCTTGGGTGGCGCTGAAATGTCCCGCTCGGAGTTCTACCGCGAAGGCCGTGTGCCCCTGCACACCCTCCGCGCGAACATCGACTACGGCTTCTACGAAGCCAAGACCACCTTCGGCCGCATCGGTGTGAAGGTCTGGATCTACAAGGGTGACGTCACCGCCAAGGAACTGGCTGCACAGGCTGCTGCCGCACCGTCCCGCGGTGGCCGTGGCGAACGTCCCGGCCGTCCGGGGGGCGCTGACCGTGGTGACCGCCGCCGTCGCAACGACCGCCCGGCCGCTGACGCAGCTCCTGCTGCTGAAGCACCGGCAGTTGAAGCAGCACCTGCTGCTGCAGAAGGAGGACAGGCTTAAATGCTTATCCCACGTCGAGTAAAGCACCGTAAGCAGCACCACCCGGGTCGTTCCGGCGCTGCTACGGGCGGTACCCAGGTCTCCTTCGGTGAGTACGGCATCCAGGCCCTGAGCCCGGCATACGTCACCAACCGTCAGATCGAGTCCGCTCGTATCGCGATGACCCGCCACATCAAGCGTGGCGGTAAGGTCTGGATCAACATCTACCCGGACCGTCCCCTGACCAAGAAGCCGGCCGAAACCCGCATGGGTTCCGGTAAGGGTTCACCGGAATGGTGGGTCGCCAACGTCAAGCCGGGCCGGGTTCTCTTCGAACTCTCCGGTGTCAATGAAGAGGTAGCTCGCGAGGCCCTGCGCCTTGCAATCCACAAGCTGCCGTTGAAGGCACGCATTGTGCGTCGCGAGGGTGGTGAATAGAAATGGCAGTAGGATCCAAGGATCTGGCTCCCGCACAGCTGGACGGTTTCGACAACGAGCGTCTCGTTGAAGAACTCCGCAAGGCCAAGGAAGAGCTGTTCAACCTGCGTTTCCAGTCCGCCACCGGACAGCTGGAGAACCACGGTCGCCTGCGCGCGGTAAAGAAGGACATCGCCCGCATCTACACCGTTCTCCGCGAACGCGAGCTGGGCATTCGTGCCGAGGTTGCCGCACCGGTTGTGGAAGCCAAGGAAGAGAAGAAGTCCAAGAAGGCTTCAACCAAGAAGGCCGACAAGGCTGAAAAGGCTGAGACCGAGGAGGACGCCAAGTGAGTGAAAAGGACCAGAACGTGACCGAAACTGCTACCGCAGCCAAGGCTGGGCAGCGCGGTTACCGCAAGACCCGTCGCGGCTACGTGGTCTCCGACAAGATGGAAAAGACCATCGTTGTCGAGGTTGAAGACCGCGTGAAGCACGCACTGTACGGCAAGGTCATCCGCCGCACCTCCAAGGTCAAGGCGCACGACGAAGAGAACACCGCCGGCATCGGCGACCTCGTAGTCATCGCCGAGACCCGTCCGCTGTCCGCCACCAAGAACTGGCGGCTCGTGGAAATCCTCGAGAAGGCCAAGTAGCACCTGCTGCTTAGCTGTTGCCCCTGCTCCCTTCCGGGAGCGGGGGCTTCCTCGTTTAACCGGCAGCGTGGTTGCCGCCCGCGTCACGCCAGGCCGGCTTTGGAGGCAGCGGACGACGGCGGGGCCCGGGCTGGCGGGGGAGCGGCACCCTGGGTGCGCCGAAAGACTGCCGTGCGTGACGCCGTCGTCCGTCTTGCAGGGACGTCCTACCGTCTTGCAGGGCAGGGGACGGTGGTGATATGGGGACCGGCGGAAAACGTGCTAGGATATTGAGTTTGTATGGCGCCTTTCGCGCGCCATCATCAACCTCGTAAACAAGCGTGCCACAGCATAGTGCCCCTGTGCGCCCGGGATCCGTCCCGGACCGGATGGGAGCAACTGCTTCTGGCACGGGCGTTTAGGCCTGGTCTGGCAAAATCCAGGCAGGTCAAGAGACACCCCGATCAACCGTTCCGCAAGGCTCATTCCGTAGCAAGACCACGGCCTGAGAACCGGCGCGACGCAAGGAGTAAATAGTGATTCAGCAGGAGTCGCGACTCAAGGTCGCCGACAACACGGGTGCTAAGGAAATCCTTACCATTCGCGTTCTCGGTGGATCCGGCCGTCGCTACGCAGGCATCGGTGACGTCATTGTCGCCACCGTCAAGGATGCAATCCCTGGCGGCAACGTAAAGAAGGGCGATGTGGTCAAGGCCGTCATCGTCCGTACCAAGAAGGAACGCCGCCGTCCGGATGGTTCCTACATCAAGTTTGACGAGAACGCAGCTGTGATCCTGAAGAACGACGGTGACCCCCGCGGTACCCGTATCTTCGGACCGGTTGGTCGTGAACTGCGTGACAAGAAGTTCATGAAGATCGTTTCTCTGGCTCCGGAGGTGCTCTAGTCCATGGCTGCAAAGATCAAGAAGGGTGACCTGGTTCAGGTCATCACTGGCGCCAAGGCTGAGCGCGGCGGCGACCGTGGCAAGCAGGGCAAGGTTCTGCGTGTATTCACCGACACCAACCGCGTGCTGGTTGAGGGTATCAACCGCGTCACCAAGCACACCCGTGTTGGACAGTCGCAGCGCGGCACCAAGACCGGCGGCATCGAGGTCGTAGAGGCCCCGATCCACATTTCCAACGTGGCCCTGGTTGACCCGTCGACCAAGAAGCCGACCCGCGTGGGCTTCCGCCTCGACACCGTGGAGAAGAACGGCGTCCAGAAGACCGTCCGCATCCGCGTGTCCAAGAGCTCCGGGAAGGACATCTAATGACTGAGACTCTCGAGACTCCGGCAACGAAGATCGTTCCTCGTCTGAAGACCAAGTACGCCGAAACCATCAAGGGCCAGCTCCAGGATGAGTTCAAGTACGCCAACGTGAACCAGGTTCCCCGTCTGGTCAAGGTTGTTGTGAACATGGGTGTTGGAGATGCCGCCAAGGACTCCAAGCTGATCGACGGCGCTGTCCGCGACCTCACCCAGATCACCGGCCAGAAGCCGCAGGTCACCAAGGCCCGCAAGTCGATCGCACAGTTCAAGCTGCGCGAAGGCATGCCCATCGGTGCACACGCAACCCTGCGTGGCGACCGTATGTGGGAATTCGTGGACCGTCTGGTCACCCTGGCACTGCCCCGTATCCGCGACTTCCGCGGCCTGAGCGGCAAGCAGTTTGATGGCAACGGAAACTACACCTTCGGTCTGACCGAGCAGGTTATGTTCCACGAAATCGACCAGGACAAGATCGACCGCGTCCGCGGTATGGACATCACGGTCGTCACCACCGCCAAGACCGACGACGAAGGCCGCGCGCTGCTCAAGGCGCTTGGTTTCCCGTTCAAAACCGAAGCTTAATTAACTACGTAAAAGGTCCGGCCGCTCCGCTCCGTCAAGGACGGAACGGCGGAAACCGTTACGAGGAAGGGCATGAGCCCACATGACAATGACAGATCCTGTCGCAGATATGCTTACGCGCCTGCGTAACGCAAACTCGGCATACCACGACTCCGTGTCTATGCCTTACAGCAAGCTCAAGGCACGCGTTGCCGACATCCTCAAGGCCGAAGGTTTCATCGCCGGCTGGAAGGAAGAGGACGCTGAGGTTGGCAAGAAGCTGACCCTCGACCTCAAGTTCGGTCCGAACCGCGAGCGTTCCATCGCCGGTGTACGCCGCATCTCCAAGCCGGGTCTCCGCGTTTACGCGAAGTCCACCAACCTGCCTCACGTGCTCGGTGGCCTGGGTATCGCAATCCTGTCCACCTCTTCCGGCCTCCTGACTGATAAGCAGGCCGGCAAGAAGGGCGTGGGCGGCGAAGTCCTCGCGTACGTCTGGTAACGGGAAAGGAAGAGAATAATGTCACGTATTGGACGTCTCCCCATCACCGTTCCTGCCGGCGTTGAGGTCAAGGTTGACGGCTCTGTCGTCAGCGTCAAGGGTTCCAAGGGGGAGCTGACCCACACTGTGGCCAGCCCCATCGAGGTTGCCCTGGACGAGAACACCCTGACCGTCAGCCGCCCGAACGACGAGCGCGCCTCCCGTTCACTCCACGGCCTGACCCGCACCCTGATCGCCAACATGATCCAGGGCGTCACCGCAGGCTACGAGAAGAAGCTTGAAATCGTTGGTACCGGTTACCGCGTTCAGGCCAAGGGATCTGACCTTGAGTTCGCTCTCGGCTTCAGCCACCCGGTCAGCGTTGCAGCTCCGGCCGGCATCACCTTTGCAGTAGAGGGACCGACCAAGCTCTCTGTCTCAGGTATCAATAAGCAGCAGGTCGGCGAAGTTGCTGCCAACATTCGTAAGCTGCGGAAGCCTGACCCGTACAAGGGCAAGGGCATCCGTTACGCCGGCGAAGTCATCCGCCGCAAGGTCGGAAAGGCTGGTAAGTAACCATGGCCATCTCCATTAACAAGAAGCGTACGAACAAGAGCAAGGCTGCTGCCCGCAGCCGCCGCCAGCTTCGTATCCGCAAGCGCATTTCCGGTACGGCTGTCCGCCCCCGCCTGGTGGTCAACCGCTCCGCACGCCACGTATTTGTCCAGGTTGTCGATGACAGCATTGGCCAGACCGTAGCAAGCGCATCCACCCTGGAAGCCGATCTTCGTGCATTCGACGGTGACAAGACTGCCAAGGCCAAGCGCGTTGGCGAGCTCGTTGCCGAACGTGCCAAGGCTGCCGGCGTCGAGGCTGTCGTGTTCGACCGTGGTGGCAACAAGTACCACGGCCGCATTGCCGCCGTCGCCGACGGTGCACGCGAAGGTGGGCTGTCACTGTGACCGAAGCAAACAACGAAAAGGACACTGTGTCTGCAGATCAGAAGGCCCCCGAGGCCGCCGCTGCTGAGACCACTGCCCCCGCTGCCGAGGACCGCCGTGGTGGCGCCCGTCGCGGCGAGCGTGGCGACCGCGGCCAGGGCCGCGGCGACCGCGGTGGCCGTGGCGGCCGCGACGGTGGCCGTGAAGCCGAAAAGAACCAGTTCGTAGAGCGCGTTGTCACCATCAACCGCGTTTCCAAGGTCGTCAAGGGTGGTCGTCGCTTCAGCTTCACCGCACTGGTCGTCGTTGGTGACGGTAACGGCATGGTCGGCGTGGGCTACGGCAAGGCCAAGGAAGTTCCCGCTGCTATCGCCAAGGGCGTTGAAGAGGCCAAGAAGTCCTTCTTCCGCGTTCCCCGCGTTGGCAACACCATCCCGCACCGCGTTCAGGGTGAAGCCGCTGCCGGCGTCGTAATGCTGCGTCCGGCTTCCGCCGGTACCGGTGTTATCGCCGGTGGTCCGGTCCGTGCAGTACTGGAGTGCGTGGGCATCCACGACATCCTCTCCAAGTCGCTCGGTTCCTCCAACGCCATCAACATCGTTCACGCGACCGTTGATGCCCTGAAGCGCCTCGAAGAGCCGGCAGCAGTGGCAGCACGCCGCGGCCTGCCGCTGGACGAGATCGCTCCGGCGGCACTGGTGAAGGCCCTCCTGGCTCCGAAGGCAGGTGTTTAGTCATGGCTAAGAACCTGGTTCCCTCCGACGCCCAGTTGGAGATCACTCAGATCAAGTCCGCCATTGGCGGCAAGCAGAACCAGCGCGACACCCTGCGGTCCCTCGGCCTGAAGCGGATCGGACACACCGTTGTCCGCACCGCCGATGCCGTGACCGTTGGCATGCTCAACACGGTTCCGCACCTGGTAAAGGTAGAGGAGGCGAAGTAAATGGCAGAGAACACTGCTGATAAGGCACAGGCTGCTGAGAAGCAGAACGCCCTGAAGGTTCACCACCTGCGTCCCGCTCCGGGTGCCAAGACCGCCAAGACCCGTGTTGGTCGTGGTGAGGCATCCAAGGGTAAGACCGCCGGTCGCGGTACCAAGGGTACTGCTGCCCGCTACCAGGTGAAGGCTGGCTTTGCCGGCGGCCAGCTGCCGCTGCACATGCGCCTGCCGAAGCTGCGTGGCTTCAAGAACCCGTTCCGGGTTGAGTTCCAGGTTGTAAACCTGGACAAGCTCAGCGAGCTGTTCCCGGAAGGTGGCGCAGTCACCGTGGAGAACTTGGTCGAAAAGGGTGCCGTTCGCAAGAACCAGCCCGTCAAGGTGCTGGGCACCGGCGACATCACCGTCAAGGTTGACGTCACCGCCCACGCATTCTCGGCCAGTGCCGCTGAAAAGATTGCTGCAGCAGGCGGAAGCACCACCGCCCTCTAGGGGCGGCGCCAGCTGTTGAAACTCCCGGTATCCATGGGCTACGGCCCCGGATACCGGGAGTTTTCCATATCCGCCGGACGTATTTTTCCCGCCATCCGGCGCATGGGCGCCGGCACGGATTGTTCGCACGGCACATTGAACCGTTAGACTCGGTTGTCGGGATTTATCAAGTTCCGCCACCCCACTCTTATTGACACCACAGGAGGACGCTTGCTTAGCGCATTTGGCCGGGCCTTTCGCACGCCTGATCTGCGACGCAAGTTGTTGTTCACGCTGGGAATCATCACCATATTCCGCTTGGGTGCTTTCATTCCCTCGCCAGGTGTGAACTACCAGAATGTCCAGCAATGCTTGCAGAACGGTCAGACCGCCGGCGGGCTGTACCAGCTCGTTAACCTCTTCAGCGGCGGTGCGCTGCTCCAGGTGTCCATCTTCGCCCTGGGCATCATGCCCTACATTACGGCGAGCATCATCGTGCAGCTGCTCCGGGTGGTCATTCCCCGGTTCCAGCAGCTTTACGAAGAGGGAGCCTCGGGCCAGTCCAAGCTGACCCAGTACACGCGCTACCTCACCATCGCGCTGGGCCTGCTCAACGCCACCACCCTGGTATCGCTGGCGCGCTCCGGGCAGTTGCTTCCCGGCTGCCAGCTTCCGATCATCCCGGATACCAGCATCATCACCACCATCCTCATCATCATCACGCTGACGGCGGGCACCGGCCTGATCATGTGGATGGGCGAGCTTGTCACGGAGAAGGGCGTGGGCAACGGCATGTCGCTGCTCATCTTCACTTCCATCGCCGCGCAGTTCCCCACCTCGCTGGGTGCCATCTGGACCTCGCAGGGCCCCGGGACGTTCTTCATTGTCCTGGCCGTGGGCCTGCTCACCGTGGCACTCGTGGTCTTCGTGGAGCAGTCGCAGCGGCGCGTTCCCGTCCAGTACGCCAAGCGGATGATTGGCCGGCGCACCGTGGGCGGCACCAGCACCTACATTCCCATCAAGGTGAACATGGCCGGCGTCATTCCGGTGATCTTCGCTTCCTCCATGCTCTACATTCCCGGGCTGATCGCTCAGTTCAACCAGCCCCGGAACGGCGAGTCAATGCAACCGTGGGTTGAGTGGATCAACAACAACCTCACCCGCGGTGACCACCCGATCTACATGGCGGTTTACTTCGTCCTGATCGTGTTCTTCACCTACTTCTACGTCGCGATTACCTTCAACCCTGAAGAAGTCTCAGACAACATGAAGAAGTACGGCGGCTTCATTCCAGGTATCCGCGCCGGCAGGCCGACCGCTGATTACCTGCAGTACGTGCTCTCACGGATCACCCTGCCCGGCGCCCTCTACCTGGGTTTCGTGGCACTGATCCCGCTGGTGGCACTGGTACTGATCAACGCGAACCAGAACTTCCCGTTCGGTGGCACCTCGATCCTGATCATGGTGGGCGTTGGTTTGGAGACCGTAAAGCAGATTGATGCGCAGCTACAACAACGTCACTACGAAGGGCTTTTGCGATGACGAGAATGCTGATTATTGGACCTCCCGGTTCCGGAAAAGGAACGCAGGCAGAGCGGATTTCAGAACGCCTCGGCGTTGTGGCCATCTCTACCGGCGACATCTTCCGTGCCAACGTGAAGGGTGAAACCCCGCTGGGCCTCGAGGCCAAGAAGTACATGGACAACGGGGACTTCGTTCCGGACAGCGTGACCAACAAGATGGTCCGCGATCGCCTGGGCGAGTCCGACGTCGAAAACGGCTTCCTGCTGGACGGCTACCCGCGCACTACCGCGCAGGTGGACTACCTTGACGAGATCCTCGCCGATGGCGACGAGAAGCTCGACGTGGTCCTCCAGCTGACCGCCGATGACGAGGAACTGGTTCACCGGCTGCTCGGCCGGGCCAAGGAAACGGGCCGGAGCGACGACAACGAAGCCGTCATCCGCCACCGCCTGGACCTCTACCACGAGCAGACCGAAGCCGTGGTGGCGAAGTACGCCGAGCGCGGCATCCTCACCCAGGTTGACGGGATCGGTCCCATCGACGAAGTTACCAACCGCGTGATGCAGGCCATCAAGGCCGCTCAGGCAGCCTGACCAAGGCGCCCGGTTTATCGAGGCTCCTCCCGGCATCCGGGAGGAGCCTCAGCCATTTGAAAGGAAACACCATGGCCTTCGGCCAGCCCCGGATCGAATTCAAGAACAACGCCCAGATGCGCACCATGCATGAGGCCGGCCTGGTCCTCAGCCGTGCACTGGATGCCGCCGTTGCCGCCGCGGTGCCGGGGGTCACCACCAAGCACCTGGACGACGTCTTCGCCGCCGTCCTTAATGAGGCGGGCGCCAAGTCCAACTTCCTGGGCTACCACGGCTTCCCGGCCACCATTTGCACGTCCGTCAATGAGGAAGTGGTGCACGGGATCCCCGGCAGCCGCGTCCTGCAGGACGGCGACATCATCTCCATCGACGGCGGCGCAATCGTCAACGGCTGGCATTCGGACTCGGCGCGCACGGTGATCGTGGGAACCGCGGACCCCGAGGACCAGCGGCTCTCCGACGTCACCCAGTCAGCCATGTGGCGGGGGATCGCGGCGCTGGCCACCGGCACGCACGTGGGGGATATTGGGGCCGCGATCGACGACTACGTTTCATCTGTTCCAGGCAAGCCGCTGGGCATCCTGGAGGACTATGTGGGCCACGGCATCGGCTCCGAGATGCACATGGCGCCGGACGTCCTGAACTACCGCACCAGCCACCGCGGTCCCAGGCTCAAACCGGGCCTGTGCCTGGCCATCGAGCCCATGCTGGTGCGCGGCAGCATTGACACCGCAGTCCTGGACGACGACTGGACCGTGGTCACCACCGACGGCAAGCGGTCCTGCCAGTGGGAGCACTCCGTGGCCGTGCATGAAAAGGGCATCTGGGTGCTGTCAGCGCCCGACGGCGGTGCGGAGCACCTGGTGCCCCTCGGCGTCACCCCGGTGCCGATTCCGTAGTTCCGGGCGGCAGCCCAAGTAGGTAGCGCCAAAGTGTCGTTTTGACCCGTCAAAACGACACTTGGCGCTACTCAGTTGGGGGGAAGCGGCTAGGACTTCAGCTTCGGCTTCACGTCGCGGTCGTAGATGCTCTGCAGCGTGTTCTTCAGGTCCGTCATGGTGGACTTCACATCGCCCTGCTGGGTGAGGATCTTCGCGGCGGCCTTGGCCATTTCCTGGTCGGCGCCCGGCAGGAACACCCGGGCGTTGTCCTGGACCTTGGTTACGGCGAGCTGGTCCATGGCGGTCTTGATCTGCGGCGTCTTGGCCAGGACGGACGCCATGTCCGCGGACTTGCGGGTGGGCATGTAGCCGGTGGCCGCAGAGAACTCCGCGGTGCTCGCCGGCTGGGTGACGAAGTCCAGGAACTTTCCGGCCGCGAGCTGCTCCTCCTTGGTGATGCCGCTGGGAATACCCAGGCCGGCGCCGCCGGTGGGGCACACGTTCGACTGCGCCTTGGGCCCGCCCGGCAGGAAACCAACGCCCACGTTGAACTTGGCGGACTTCAGGATTCCCAGCAGCGAACCCGTGGACGAGATGGTGGTGGACGTCAGGCCGGCAGAGAAGTCATCAGCGGCTTCCTTGGACGAGACGCCGGCCCACTTGTCCTTGTAGATCGAATCCTGCGCCCACTGCAGCGCGGCAACGGACTCGGTGGAGTCACACGTGATGTCCCATTCCTTCGACCAGCCGCCGCCCCATCCCCACAGCATGTTCTGCAGCGTCCAGCCCGCGTACCCGGCGAGGGCGGGGTAGATGTAGGCGTACTGCGCGCCCGAGCTGGCCTTCAGCTTGGGCGCCCATTCAGCGAATTCGTCCCACGTCTTCGGTGCCCGGTCGGGAAGGCCGGCCGCCGCAAAATGGTCCTTGTTGTAGTAGAACAGCGGCGTGGACCGGCCGTACGGCAGCGCCCATTGCTTGTTGTCGTACTTGTAGTCGTTCACCAGCGACTGCTGGAAGTCGTCCATCCTCATGTCCAGCTGCTTGATCAGGCCGTCAACAGGAATGATGCTGCCGTTGGTGTAGTAGCGGAACCACCAGACGTCGGACAGGACCACCACACCTGGCAGGCCCGACTTTGCCGCCTGGGCGGTCTGGAACTTCTGGGCGATTTCCTCGTAGTTTGCCCCGGCGGTAACCAGGTTGACCGTGATGTCCGGGTTCTTGGCGTGGAATTTCTCGATCAGGCTCTTCTCCACGTCCTGCGACTGGCCGGGGTGGCTCGACCAGAAGTCGATCTTGGCCGCCGGCTTCACGTCCTTGAAGTCGATCTCGGCCGCCTGGGAGGTGGCCTGGCCGCCACCCGATGTGGATGGTCCGCCGCATGCGGCAAGGGCAGCGGCAGAGGCGGATACCCCTGCCAGGCCCAGGAAATGCCTCCGGTCGAGGTGCAGTGTCATGACAGTTTCCTTTCGGTTGGTGCCTTTGTAAGGGTTGGAAAGTGCGACGGCGGCCGGCAGCTTAGCCGGTCACGCTGCCCTGGGTGAGGCCCGCAACGATGTAGCGCTGCAGGGCCGCGAAGATGATCAGGATGGGGACGATGACCAGGACCGCCCCGGCCATGAGGACACCCCAGCCGGCAGCGTTGCTTTCGTTGTTCTGCAGCAGGGTGAGCCCCACGGGCAGGGTCATGGTTTCCGGGCGGTCCGTGATGATGAGGGGCCAGATGTAGTCATTCCATTCGGTCACGATGGTCACCAGTGCCACCGTGGCGATGGACGGGACCGAAACGGGAACCACGATCTGCCACAAACGGCGCCAGTGGCCAGCACCGTCCATCTCGGCCGATTCCAGGATGGAGGCGGGGAGGGTGCGGAAGTGCTGGCGCAGCAGGAACGTCCCGAACGCGGTGCCAAGGCCGGGGAGGATGATGCCCCACAGCGTGTTCTTTCCACCGATGCCCGCGATCAGGATGAAGTTGGGCAGGATGGACACCTGCGGCGGCACCATGAGGGCCACCAGGATCAGCAGGAAGATGAAGTTCCGGAACGGGAAGCGGACAAACACCAAAGCGTAGGCCGTCAGGATGGCCAGCAGCACCTTGATGGTGGCCCCGGCCAGCGTGACGATGGTGCTGTTCAGGAAGAACTGTCCAAACGGCACCGTGGTCATGGCGGTCCGGTAGTTCTCCAGGTTCAGGCTTTCCGGAAGGATTTTCAGGTCCGTGGTGACGATCTCGCCGGACTGCTTGAAGGAGCTCAGGACCATCCACAGCAGGGGCAGGAATACCACCAGGGTGGCCACGAGCAGCGGCAGGTAGCCGCCCACCACGGTCCGGACGAGATTGCGGCGCGAGAAGGGGCGGTCGCGGTGAAGGCCCGGTTCCGGGGCGATGGCGGGAGCTGTGGGGTCGGGGCTGACCGGGGACAGGGAGGTCACGAGTAATGCACCTTTCGTTCCACGAACCGCAGCTGAAGCACGGTGATCACCAGGAGGATCGCGAACAGGACCACGGAAATGGCTGCCGAGTAGCCTGCCCTGTTGTAGGCGCCGAAGGCCTGCAGGTAGGCCTCGTAGATCAGGGTGCTGGTACCGGTGCCCAGCGGCGTCATGATCCGGATGAGGTCGAAGGCCTGCAGTGAACTGAGCATGGTGGTGATCAGCAGGAAGAACGTGGTGGGGGACAGCAGCGGCAGCGAGATGCTGGTGAAACGGCGGAAGCCGTTGGCGCCGTCAAGGGACGCCGCCTCCATGACATCCTGCGGAAGGGACTGGAGCCCGGCGAGATACACCACGGCGCAGTAGCCCAGGTTCTTCCAGACGTACACCAGGATCACCATGACCAGCGAGAGCTGGGGGTCGTTGATCCACTGCGGGCTCTGCTGCCCGATGCCGCGCAGCAGCCAGGCCAGGACGCCGTAGCCGGGATCGAAGATGAACAGCCAGACCAGGCCCACGCCGACGCCGGAGAGGACGTACGGTGCAAAGACGGCTGAACGGGCGAACGTGGTGCCACGGATCTTCGCGTTCAGGGCCAGCGCCACCAGCAGGCCCAGGACCATGGAACCACCCACGGTAACCAGCGTGAACACGGCGGTGGTCCCCAGGACTTTCGGCGCGTCATTGCTGCTGAAGAAGGTGACGTAGTTGGCGAGGCCAACCACGGTTGCGGTGGGGGAGCCCAGGGTCCAGTCCAGTGTGGAGTAATACATATTGCTGAACAGCGGACGGTAGGTAAAGACGGCGATCAGCACCAGGTTGGGCAGCGCCATGGCGAGGAAAACGAAGAAGTCCCGCCGGGTCCGCGCGGTCCACCGCCGCTTTGGGACTTTCGCCGAGCGGCCCGGAGGCCTCTTGGGTTTGGCGGCTGGGTGCGGGGCGAGTTGACGGGTCATGCGTGTCTCTCCCGGGTTGGGAGCCTGCTTGTGGCCGGCCCTGGCTTGATCTAGGCACTACTACACCAGACCGTCAGAGGGCTGAAACCCGCATATGCCCTTGTCAGGGGACTGTTATCCAAGGCTTCGTCGCCCGTTAACGCTGTGTTGAATGCAGTCTCGCACAAAGTTTCCCAATGCGGCAGGGGCACGCCCGCGGAGGGGAGAATAGGGGGATGGGAAGCATCAGTGACGTTCCGGGCATCCGGGTCGGCCATGTCCAAAGGGACAGTGGGGGATGGCTGACCGGCGTCACCGTGGTCCTGCCGCCCCCGGACACTGTGGGTTCCGTGGATGTCCAGGGCGGCGGGCCTGCCACCCACGAAACGGACGCCCTTGACCCCACCACCCTGGTCAGCACGGTGGACGCCATAGTCCTCACCGGCGGCAGTGCCTACGGGCTGGCGTCCGCTGCCGGCGCCCAGCGCTGGTGCGAGGAAAACGGCAGGGGTTTCTCCGTTCCAGGCGGCGTCGTGCCCATCGTTCCCGCCGCCGCCATCTTCGACCTGGGCAGGGGAGGGGACTTCACAGCACGTCCGACGCCGGAGATGGGCTACGCGGCAACGGCCGCCGCGGCGGCACAAAAGGAAGGGCACGACGTCGGGCGCGGCAACGTCGGTGCAGGAACCGGGGCAGTCATCGCCAGGACGTACAAAGGCGGCGTCGGCAGCGCGGCCGTCGCCTTGGAGAATGGGGTGATTGTCGGTGCCCTTGCCGTAGTGAATGCGCTGGGACTTCCTTTCGGCACAACGCCCCAGCTGGCGGAGCCCGGCAGCGTGCGTCTAAGCGACGAAGGAGCGAGCACGCCGAGGGCTTCGGCTGGTGGGGCGGAAGCCAGCCAGGGGACACCCCTCAACACCACCCTTGTCGTCGTGGCTACCAATGCTGTTCTTGATGTTGCCGAATGCAAGCGGACGGCCTCTGCCTCCCACGCCGGGATCGCCCGGGCGCTGAACCCCTCCCACACACTGGCTGACGGGGACACTGTTTTCTGCCTGGCAACTGGTGCTATGGCACTCAACCGCAGCGACGAAGCTGCCCGGCAGCTGAGCCTGATTACGCTGCAGAGTGCGGCAGCCTACGTCGTCCGTTCAGCCATCCTGGACGGGGTGGCAAGTGCTAAGGGCGTCAGCACTCCAGCGGGTGAATATGGTGCGTATCGCACCGCGTAGGCTACTATGGCCGATTTAACTTTTACCGGCCAACAGGGTAGTGTTGTTTGTTGGTTGTCTGGACTGCCACGCCCTTTTGGGCCTGGAGCCGGCAATCGATCCAACAAAAACGTTCGTGGTCATGCCCGGTGCAATCCGGCGGGGCTGCGGCAACAACAGTTAGCGGAGGGTATGGCCAAGAAGGACGGGGTCATTGAGATCGAAGGCGTTGTGACCGAGGCGCTGCCTAACGCGATGTTTCGCGTTGAGCTCACCAACAAGCACATCGTTCTGGCACACATCTCTGGAAAGATGCGTCAGCACTACATCAGGATCCTCCCCGAGGACCGCGTAGTGGTGGAGCTGAGCCCGTACGACCTCACCCGTGGTCGTATCGTCTACCGCTACAAGTAAATTGCTGGGCGGCTTCAGCGCACGCTGACCGCCGCTCCAGTTGACCACACTGCTACACGCAAAGGAACGCCATGAAGGTCAAGCCGAGCGTCAAGCAGATCTGCGAAAAGTGCAAAGTGATCCGCCGTAATGGCCGGGTCATGGTGATCTGCGAGAACCCGCGCCACAAGCAGCGCCAGGGCTAATTTCCTTCCCTGAAGGAAATCCTGGGTTGCTAACCCACGCAAGTAAATAAAGGCAGCACAAGCTGACCTGGGACGTATGGAGCCCGGGCAGCTAACCCCCGGTCGGAGGCTGGGGCCGCACGGAACGTGCGGGTGTACTGCCTACGACCTCCGGTTTATCAAGGAGTACTGCCACTATGGCTCGTCTCGCTGGCGTAGACATTCCCCGCGAAAAGCGGCTGGAAATTGCGCTTACTTACATCTACGGCGTGGGCAAGACCCGTGCACACGAAACCCTGGCTGCCACGGGCATCAGCGCTGACGTTCGCGTCAAGGACCTGACTGACGCCCAGCTGGTTGAGCTGCGTGACTACATTGAAGGCAACTACAAGGTTGAGGGTGACCTTCGCCGCGAAGTAGCAGCAGATATCCGCCGCAAGGTTGAAATCGGCAGCTACGAAGGCCTGCGCCACCGCAAGGGCCTGCCCGTACGCGGTCAGCGTACGAAGACCAACGCGCGTACCCGCAAGGGCCCGAAGCGTACCGTCGCCGGCAAGAAGAAGGCCCGTTAAAATCCCCGCCCGGGATTTACGGACTTTCCCCAATAACTTTCTGTAGGAGAAAAAATGCCCCCGAAGACTCGTGGCGCGGTTCGCAAGCCGCGTAAGAAGGACAAGAAGAATATCGCGCTTGGCCAGGCGCACATCAAGAGCACCTTTAACAACACCATCGTTTCCATCACGGATCCGTCCGGCGCTGTTATTTCCTGGGCTTCCTCTGGTGAGGTTGGCTTCAAGGGCTCGCGCAAGTCCACCCCGTTCGCTGCGCAGATGGCTGCCGAAGCCGCTGCCAAGCGTGCGCAGGAGCACGGCATGCGCAAGGTAGACGTTTTCGTCAAGGGACCGGGTTCCGGACGCGAAACCGCAATCCGTTCGCTGCAGGCTGCAGGCCTCGAGGTTGGCTCCATCCAGGACGTCACCCCCGCAGCGCACAACGGCTGCCGCCCGCCGAAGCGCCGCCGCGTCTAATTCTTTTCCGCAGCAGGAGCTTGCCCGGACCAGTGATGGTCCGGGCAAGCCCAGCGCGTTAAGTCTTCAGACCGAATTTCCACCACCTGTGTTGCGTCATATAGCGGATGCTCGCCGAAAGGAAACCTAAGTGCTCATTGCACAGCGCCCCACCCTCTCCGAAGAGGTAGTCTCCGAAAACCGTTCGCGTTTCATCATTGAACCGCTGGAACCGGGCTTCGGCTACACCCTCGGAAACTCCCTCCGCCGTACCCTGCTCTCCTCCATCCCCGGTGCTGCCGTAACCAGCATCCGGATCGATGGTGTGCTGCACGAGTTCACCACGGTTCCGGGTGTCAAGGAAGATGTCACCGAGATCATCCTTAACATCAAGAGCCTGTCGGTTTCCTCCGAGCACGACGAGCCTGTCGTGGCTTACCTGCGCAAGCAGGGCCCCGGAGTCGTCACCGCCGCGGACATCGCTCCGCCGGCCGGCGTCGAATTCCACAACCCGGATCTGCACATCGCCACGCTGAACTCGAAGGGCAAGTTCGAGCTCGAACTGACCATCGAGCGCGGCCGCGGCTACGTTTCGGCAGCTCAGAACAAGTCCGGCGATGCAGAGATCGGCCGTATCCCGGTCGACTCCATCTACTCGCCGGTGCTGAAGGTTACTTTCCGCGTGGAAGCAACCCGTGTTGAGCAGCGCACCGACTTCGACAAGCTGATTGTCGACGTCGAGACCAAGCAGGCCATCGCCCCGCGCGATGCCGTTGCTTCCGCAGGCACCACCCTGGTGGAACTGTTCGGTCTGGCCCGTGAGCTGAACACCGCAGCTGAAGGTATCGAGATCGGCCCGTCGCCCACCGACGCTGCCCTGGCAGCCGACATGGCACTGCCGATCGAGGATCTGGACCTCACTGTCCGTTCCTACAACTGCCTCAAGCGTGAGGGCATCCACACAGTGGGTGAACTCGTTGCCCGCTCCGAGGCTGACCTGATGGACATCCGCAACTTCGGTGCAAAGTCCATTGACGAGGTCAAGGCAAAGCTGGTTGAACTGGGCCTGTCCCTCAAGGACTCGCCTCCCGGTTTTGACCTCGCAGCACGCGCCGCAGCAATCGAAGAGGACGACGCCGCCTTCGGCGACGACGAACTCTAAACCAGACCTTGGCCGGCGGGCAGCACCATGGTGTGCCGCCCACGGCTTCCACATGAGGAGAAACAATTATGCCTACCCCCACTAAGGGTCCGCGCCTCGGCGGCGGCCCGGCTCACGAGCGCCTCATGCTCGCGAACCTGGCAGCATCCCTGTTCGAGCACAAGCGGATCACCACCACGGTCACCAAGGCCAAGCGCCTGAAGCCGTACGCAGAGCGCCTGGTCACCTTCGCCAAGCGTGGCGACCTCGCTTCCCGCCGCCGCGTTCTCGGCCTGATCAGCAACAAGGGCATCGTCCACGAGCTGTTCACCGACATCGCCCAGGCTGTGGAGAACCGCGATGGCGGCTACACCCGCATCACCAAGATCGGCAACCGCAAGGGCGACAACGCTCCCATGGCTGTCATCGAGCTGGTCCTCGAGCCCGTTTCCGCCAAGCAGGCTGTCGTAGCCGAGGCTACTTCCGCTGCCAAGCGCGATGCCGACAAGAAGGAAGCTGCTGCTGCTCCCGTTGCAGAAGAAGCTCCCGAGACTGAAGCTGCTGAGGCTCCGGCCGAAGAGGCTCCCGCCGCTGAAGAAGCTGCAACCGAAGAGGCCCCGGCCGCTGAGGAAGCTGCCGAGGCTCCGGCTGCCGAGGAGAAGGACGCGAAGTAATTCGCTGATTCTCTTGGCATAGACTTAGGTCTGTGAACCACCAAAAACCCGCGGCCCCCGTTCCAGGGGGCGGCGGGTTTTTGCGTATCCGGCTTGATCTTTCCTACGACGGCGGCCCATTCAGCGGGTGGGCGCTGCAGCCGGGACTGCGCACGGTCCAGGGCGTCCTGGAGGAAGCCCTGCACCTCCTGGTCCGGCGGGCCATCCGCGTGACTGTCGCCGGGCGGACCGATGCCGGGGTGCACGCCCGTGGCCAGGTGGTCCACCTGGACCTCACGGAAGACGAGTGGCAGGGACTGCCGCGCGGGCACGAACTGGATCCCGCCGTCGCCATGATGCGCAGGCTCCGCGGTGCGCTCAGCCGTGTCCTGGGCGACCTGACCGGCGCGGTGGAGGTGCACCGCATTTCGCTGGCGCCTGTGGGCTTTGACGCCCGCTTCTCCGCCCTCTGGCGCCGGTACAGCTACCGCATTGCGGACGGGCCGGCCCGGTGGGACCCGCTGGAGCGGTACTTCACGTTGTGGCACAAGAACCCGCTGGACGTGGCGCTCCTGAACGAGGGGGCGTCCAAGCTCCTGGGGCTGCAGAATTTCCTGTCCTTCTGCAAGCCGCGGGAAGGCGCCACCACCATCAGGGAACTCCAGCGCTTCGAGTTCCGGCGCGGCGAGGACGGCGTCGTTGTGGCAACGGTCCAGGCTGATGCGTTCTGCCACAACATGGTGCGCGCACTTATCGGCTCCGCGCTGTACGTGGGGGAGGGCGTGGAGGAGCCGGGCTGGCTGTACGAGCGGCTCCTGCTGCAAAAGCGCGACGCAAAGTCGGTCCTGGCCGCCCCGCATCCGCTGGTGCTGGAGGAAGTGGCTTACCCCTCGGACAGCGAACTCCTGGCCCGCGCCGAACAGACCCGCGCCCTCCGCGAGCACTGAGCCCCACCCATCGCCTAACCTCGCAGGCTCGGCCAGGGAACCCTCCGCGAGCACTAACCCCCACCCATCGATTGCTCCGTAGATGTCGTTTTCGAGGCTCAAAACGGCAGGTACGGAGCAACCGATGATTAGAAAGCGGGCGGCGGGCCCTCGGCCGGAAGCGTCACCGTGAAGGTGCTGCCCTGTCCCTCGCCGCTTTGGCACACGATGGTGCCGCCGTGCCGCTCCACAATCATCCGGGTGATCGAAAGACCCAGACCGGCGCCCGGAATGGCGGCCTTCTGGGCGGACTCGGCGCGGAAGAAACGGTTGAATGCCCTCGCCGCGTCCTCGCCGGTCATGCCCATCCCGGTGTCCGTGACGCTCAGCCGGACCCACTGGCGGTCCGCGTCCGCGCTGATGCTGACCCTGCCGCCGTCGGGGGAGTACTTGATGGCGTTGGAGACCAGGTTGTCCAGCACCTGCCCGATCCGGAGCGGATCAGCGTAGGCCCACAGGGGTGAAGGGACCTCGGCGGCAATTTCCACGTGGGACCGTTGCGCCAGGGCCTGGGCCGAACCCACGCTGGTCTCCACCAGGCTGGCCAGGTCGGTCCGCTTGGGATGGACGTTCAGGGTGGTGGAGGCGGAGGCGGTCAGGTCGGCCACCAGGTCCAGCAGCCTTTCCGCGTTGCGCTGCACCACGAGCAGGCGCTGGGCCACGGGCTTGGGAAGGTTGCCGGCGTCGTCCAGCACCAGGTCCACGTTGCCGAGAATCGAGTTCAGCGGGTTCTTGAATTCGTGCGAGACGTTGGAGACCAGTTCCTGGTTCGCGGCCAGGGACTCCACCCAGCCGGTGACGTCGCTGTAGACCACCACAGCCCCGGTCAGCTGGCCGTCTTCATTGACCAGCGGGCGGGCGGCGGTGGACACGGCGCGCTGCTCCGGGCCCTCGCCGGCCCACACCAGGTAGTCCGCGAAGGACTCGCCTGCCATGGCCCTGTTGATGGGGCGCCGGTCATGGGGGAGCAGGGTGCGGCGGTCCTGCCCGAAAATGAGCTGGTGCCCCTGGCCGGGAACGGCGTCATCCGCCCCCGTGACACGGCGGAAGTTGCGCTGGCGGCTGTTGGACACCAGGAAGTGGCCGGAGCGGTCGACGGCGGCAATACCGACGTCGGTGGCGTCCAGTACGGTTTCGAGCAGCTTCTCCCGTTCCCGGCTGGCGGCCAGCAGGTCCCGGAGTTCACGGTCCTTGTCCGCGAGCTCGGCCTGCTGCTGCCGGAGACTCACGCTCGCGAACCGGATTGCCAGGGACACCGCGAGCATCATGACGGGGAAGAGGACAGCGCTGGTGATGTCGGATGCTGTGACGTCGGGGAAGTGGGCCACCACCGAGGGGACCATGATCAGGAACGGTCCCAGGAAACTGAGCACGAGGCTGCTGCGCGCCAGCATGCCGGAGGCGGAGAGCCAGATGACCGGGAAGACCACCAGCACCGCCAGTCCCGGCAGGAGCGGTGCGGCGCCGTTGCGCAGGAACCCAATAGCGGCGAAGTCCAGCACGGGGATCAGCAGGTACGGGCGATGTGCCAGCCGTTCCCAGGGCACCAGGAAGCAGCCAAGGAACAGGACTGCGTGAAGGACGATGCCGGCCATGTACAACGGGCTGTGCATCAGCGAGGGCCAGGCGAAGGGGGTTGCCACGGCGATCGCCGCGACAATGAGCGTTAGGGGGAGTTGGCACAGCGCAACCTGGGCGCGGGTTCCCAGCCGCCGGAAGATGCGGCCGGGGCCCCGGTGGAACAACGGCTCAGCCATGTTTCTGACTCGTACCCCTTTAGGTCCTGGAAAGCAGGTGAGGCCAAGGTGCAGCAATTCCCCCGGTTACCTTGGTATCCACCCTTTCCTTTGGATATTGCACATGTCTTGTCATAATAATTGACTTTTCAATTTTCGGCGCCGATTCGGCTGTCATCAGCCCGGCTTACTAGTAGCGTATAAATGGTTGGAGCGGGATTGGCATTGGCGCTGGGTCAATGGGGGGCCATTTCCGCCTGGCGCAGGGATAGCAATGGACGATCTTGGTGTAGCTGTGGTCATCGAGGATGACGACGACGTACGCAACCTCCTTGAAGGTGTTTTGACCCAGGCGGGCTTCGAAGTGCATACAGCTGTTGATGGGCGGGCCGGGGTTGAGGTGGTCCGCAGTAAGCAGGCCAACGTTGTGACGCTGGATATCGGCCTGCCGGACATCGACGGGTTCGAGGTCCTGCGGCGGATCCGCAACTTCAGCAACGCCTACGTGGTGATGCTGACGGGCCGTACGGACGAACCGGACCTGTTGTCCGCCCTGAATGCGGGGGCGGATGACTACATCGCCAAACCCTTCAGGCCCAGGGAACTGCGGGCCAGGGTGGCAGCAATGATGCGCCGGCCCCGCCACGAGGTGACCGGGCGGAACACGTCACAGTGGGGACAGGCCGCGGCTCCTGCCCCCGCACAGCCCGAGCCCGGGGTCCTGCAGCACAACGGGCTGCTGCTGAACCACCGGACGCGCACTGTGGAGATCAAGGGTGAGCCGCTGGGCCTGACCCGCAGCGAATTCGACCTGCTCCATGTCCTGCTGAAGGGCGGCGGCGCCGTGTGCACCCGGGCTGATTTGGTGCGGGCGGTACGGGGCGATTTCTACGACCGGGACACGTACATCAGTGAGGCGGACGAGCGCGCTGTGGAGGTTCACGTAGGGAACTTGCGGCGCAAGCTCAAAGAGGATCAGCTGTCCCCGCGGTGGCTGCAGACGGTCCGTGGGGTGGGGTATCGGCTGGCGCCGCGCCGGCCGGACGATGCGTAGCTGCTAACCGTTTTCCAGGATGTAGGTTGCCTGCAGCTCGGACACAGTCCGTGCCCCGTCCAGGGCCACACCGGCCATCATCGCCTGGCCCTGGGCAAAGTCACCCTGCCTGATCAGGCCTTCAAGGAGTTCGGCGAGCCTGGCGAGCCTTAGCCCACCAACCATGGCGGAGCTGATCTTGAGGCTGATGACGGCATCAAGGGCGAGGTCCTCGTCCCGGCTCTCCACTGCTGTTCCCAGCCGGGCCAGCCGCAGGTCCCACATGGCGGCGTAGTCACGGGCGAAGCGCTGCGCCAGCCCGGATCCGGCCAGCTCATCTTCGAGTTCCGCCAGCACGGCGGCATCAACCAACGGCAAGAGAGCGGCCTCTTCCAGCAACGGGGCCGCGCCGGCGGCCGGAACGGGAGCGGCGGGCAAACCGACCCCGGACAGCGGGTAGTCCGCAGCGGGGCTCTTTCCGCTGGAGCCGGGATCGGGACTGTTCATTGTTCAAGGCTACTTCCTGGATATCCGTCGGCGTCCGTTTTCTTATCATTCTGTGTAAACCTTGAGGCAACCTTGCCGCCGCACTGAGTATCTTTACTGGCCGCTGAAGGTCGCAATAGTGTTGATCACGGCCGGCCCCAGGATGGCGATAAAGAGGACCGGGAAGATAAAGAACAGCAGCGGGAAAAGGATCATGACGGGCAGCTTCATGGCCTTTTCCTCGGCCCGCTGGCGCCGTTTGACGCGCATGACCTTCGCCTGGACCCGGAGGACCCGGCTGATGGCGATTCCGTAGGTGTCGGCCTGCACCACGGCCTGCACGAAGCTGCGCAGTTCCGGGATGCTGGTCCGCTCGGCGAGGGCGACGTAGGACTCGCGGCGGCTGCGTCCCACCTGCATGTCCTGCAGGGTGCGGACCAGTTCCTCCGCGAGGGGGCCCTTGCCGTTCTCGCCCGCCCGGGCCATGGCGCCTTCAAAGCCCAGTCCGGCTTCCACCGAGATCAGCATCTGGTCCAGGGTGTTGGCCAGCTCCAGCTGCATCGCCTTCTGCCGCTCCTGGCCTTTGCTGTACAGGAGGAGGTCCGGGATGAAGTAGCCCAGGACAATGAGGAACAAGCCGGCGAGCTTCATGAGGGGGCTCGCGCCGATGCTCACGAGCCAGAGGCCCGCTGCCAGACCAGCCATTCCGAGGCCCAGCTTGGAGCCCAGGACCTTGCCCATCGGCATGGAGGCGGGCCGGCCGGCGAGGGCCAGGAGGCGGTCCAGGAAGGCAACATAGGCCGGGGGAGTCAGCTGGCGGCCCACGGTTTCGAGGATGCCCGGTTTCCCGGCAGGGGCAGTGAGGGCCGCCGGGGCGCCGCGGCCCAACAGCTCGGCGGCGGCGATGCGCCCCTGCTTGTCCACGGTCAGCATGGACCATGTCACGGCCGCCAGGGGGACGCAGACCAGGAGTATGGCGAGGAGGACGATCAGGTTCATGGGGTCCTCAGAACTTCAGGTCGATGATCTTGCGCATCCAGAGCGCGCCGATGGTCATCAGGACAAAGGAGGCACCGATCATCACCCAGCCCAGGGGATGGGTGAACATCGAGTTCATGTAGCTGGGGCTCACGGCAAGCAGCATGGCCACGATGCCGAAGGGCATGGCGATGAGGATGTAGGCGGAGAATTTTCCTTCCGCGGCCAGGGCCTTGATGTGGCCCTTGATTTCCGCGCGCTCGCGGATGGTTTCGTTCACCTGGTCCAGGACTTCCGCCAGGTTGCCGCCCACCTCGCGGTTGATCTGGATGGCCTGCGAGATCCACACGAAGTCCTCGTTCTTCATCCGGTCCGCTGTGTCGTTGAGCGCGGCCAGCAGGTCGCGGCCCAGGCTGGTTTCGGTGATCACCCGCCGCATCTCCTCCGAGGTCGGTTTCTGGGACTCCGTGGCGGCGGCGTCGATGGCGCGCAGGATGCTGTGGCCGGCGCGGAGGCCGCCGGAGAGCAGCTGAAGGGTGTCGCCGAGCTGGCTGTCGAAGGCGTTGCGCCGCTTGCCGGCCAGGAATCCGAGGACGAGTTTGCCCACAAAGGGTGCCAGCAGTGCCAGCAGCACCCCCACCAGGGGGCCGACCGTCACGATGCCCACGAGCATGCCGACGCAGGCGCCGATGCCCACCAGCAGGAAGAACTCTGCCTGGCTGAGGCGCAGTCCGGCGTTTTCCAGCTCCGGGCGGGCGAACAGCTTGACGTTCCGGCCGCCGAGGAGCCGTTCGAAGGACCTGACGCCGGACAGGGCTAGGCGGGACAGGGAGGACGGCGGCTCGGGTTCAAATGGACGACGGCGGTCCAGCGGCACTGCGGGGGCGCTCGGCAGGAGCACGGCCACACCGAGCAGGCAGATGGCTGCCAGCAGGATGACGCTTCCGATGGCGATGATCATGGCCGCGTCCCTACTTCGCGCCCGGCGACAGCGGTCCGGCGAACACTGCGGGGGACACGTGGATGCCCAGGTCCTCGAACCGGTCGATGAACCGGGGCCGGATGCCCGTGGCCACCGGCCGGCCCAGGAACCGGCCCTGCGCGTCAACGCCGGCGGAGTAGTCGAAGACGAAGGCGTCCTGGAGGGTGACGATGTCGCCCTCCATGCCCTGCACTTCGGTGACGTGGGTGATGCGGCGGGAGCCGTCGCGGAGCCTGGAGATCTGGACGATGAGGTTCACAGCGGAGGCGATCTGCTCGCGGATGGCGCGCAACGGAAGGTCCATGCCGGCCATCAGCACCAGGGTTTCGAGACGGGCCACGGCGTCCCTGGGCGAGTTGGAGTGGACCGTGGACAGGGAGCCGTCGTGGCCGGTGTTCATGGCCTGCAGCATGTCCAGCGATTCGCCGCCGCGGACCTCACCCACCACGATCCGGTCCGGGCGCATACGGAGGGAGTTGCGGAGGAGCTCGCGGATGGTGACTTCGCCTTTGCCTTCGGTGTTGGGCGGGCGGCTTTCCAGCCGGACCACGTGGTCCTGCTGGATCTGCAGTTCCACGGCATCCTCGATGGTGACGATGCGTTCGTCGTGCGGAAGGAACGAGGACAGTACGTTGAGGAGTGTGGTCTTGCCCGTGCCCGTACCGCCGGAAACGATGATGTTCAGCTTGGCCTTCACGCACGCGTTCAGCAGTTCGGCCATCTCCGGGGTCAGGGTGCCAAAGTCGATGAGGTTACGGACCGTCAACGGGGTCTTGCTGAACTTTCGGATGGTGAGGGAGGACCCGCCAACGGCCAGGGGCGGGATGACGGCGTTGACGCGGGAGCCGTCCTCCAGGCGGGCGTCCACCAAAGGGGAGGACTCGTCGATGCGGCGGCCCACCTTGGACACGATCCGTTCGATGACCTTCCGCAGGTGCTCCTCGGAGCTGAAGCGGGACTCGGAGAGGGTCAGCTTGCCTTTGCGTTCCACGTAGATCTGGTCCATGCGGTTGACCATGATTTCGGTGACGGCGGGGTCGTCCAGCAGGCGCTGGAGGGGGCCGTAGCCCAGCACGTCGTCGGCCACGTCCTGGACCAGGCGGGTGCGTTCCTCCGGCGTCAGCGGCACCTGTTCGGCGTCGATGATGCGGGTGAGTTCCTTCTTGGCGGTGCTCCGCAGTTCCTGCTCGGTGACGGCGGCGTCGTTGAAGCGGGTGCCCATGCGTTCGAACAGGGCGGTGGCCGCCCTGTCCTTCATGGCTGCGAAGACGTCCACCTTGGGTGCCGTAGGCACCTGCTGCGCGCCGTCGTCGTGCGTTGAATGCACGACGGCGGCATGCGCGGGAAGGTGCCGTTCCGCAGCTTCCGCGGGGAACGGTGAAGGCGCCGGGCGCGGGGCCTCGAGCACGGCGGTGCCCGTGCCCGACCCGGAGCCGGAGGCCTGGTCGCGAGTCTGGACCGCGTTGATGCGTTCAGAGAGTTTCATCAGATGACCACCCTTCGGTGAAGCTTCTTCTGTGCCTGGGCGCGCCAGGCCGGGTTGAAGCGCTCCACGAGCTGGCGGAGGCTTTTGACGGCGGGGTCCTTCCTGGATTCCTGGAGGACCGGGATGCCGCGGTTGGTGGACAGTGCCACGGCGCGGGACCGGGGGACGCTGACGTCCACGGGCGCGCCGATGGTGGATTCGACGTCCTGCACGTTGAGGCCGGCTTTGGCGTCCGCCATGTTGAGGACCACGTGCCGGGATTCGGGCATGATGTCCAGCTGCCGGAGGACTTCCAGGCCTGAGCGGAGGCCGCGGAGGCTGGGAATGTCCATGGCGCTGACCCACACCACGTCCGTGCACTGCTCCATGGCGGCGAGGCCGATTTCCGGCATGCCGGGGGCGGTGTCCAGGACCACGTACTGGAATTCGTGGGACAGCTGTTCCACCAGGCGGCTGACCTGTTCTGGGGTGATGTGGTCCGCGTCCACCGGATTGGGCGGCGCGCAGAGGGCGTAGATCCCGGCCGGGTGCACGGTGAGGAAGGCCTTGAGGACCAGCGAGTCCTGGGCGGCGGCGGGCGTGACGGCATCGGTGACGGTGTGCTGCGGGTCGAGGTACAGGCCGGAGGCGACGTCGCCGAACTGAAGGTCCAGGTCTACGATCACCACGCTCATGGGCGCGATCTGGCCCAGGCCGATGGCGATGTTGGTGGCGAGCGTGGTTTTGCCGACACCGCCCTTGGGGGAGAAGACGCCGATCACCAGGCCTTTGCCGTTCTCTGTTTGCTGTGCCTCGGGGCTGCGGTGGCGCGTGGCGAAGGACTGGCAGGCACGTTCGAGCAGCACCCTGATTTCCGCCGGGTCGGCCTGCGGGCTGAGGATGTCCCGGATGCCGGCGCGCATGGCATGCAGCAGGAATTCCGGCTGCACGTCGCTGACCAGGACCAGGCTGAGGCCGGGGAGCTGGACGTCGAAGACCTTGGCGAACCTGAGTGCTTCCTCGTAGGGAACGTCCGGTCCGATGATCAGGACTTCCGGCTGTTCCTGGTTGAGGAGGGCGAACAGTTCGGCCGGGCCGGCGGGGAGGATGTCACTCGCGATGGTCTGGACGCTGCCGCGCAGGCCGTGGGCGACGGCGTTGCGCAGTTTCTGGTCGAAGTCGGCGTTGGGGGAGAGGAGGACGAAGCGGCTCACTTGTACACCGTGTCCGTGTGCTCGATGCGGGGGCCGCTGTCTGCCGCGTCCATAGGTTCCTTCGTGAGCCAGAGCTCACCGTTGATTGAGGTGAAGATGATTTTGTTAGCATCCACGTCATTTACGGCAACGGTGATGATGAGTGCACCCGCCGGGACAGCTGGGTTTTGGGAGGCTTTGTCGTCCTTGGAGTTCTCTTGGGGTGCGCCCTGAACAGTGGTAACCAGTACTTTCCGCAGGGTCAACTGGGTGGTCTCCCCGGGTTTGGCTTTGTCCGCACCGGCCTTGAAATTCATGGCAATACCAACATGATCGCCAGGGGCAATTCGGCCACCTACAACGCGCTGCGGCTCGAGCTGGAAGGAAACTTCCTGGAAACCTGAAGGAACCTTCACGGTCCCATCGTCCTTTGCATCGGCCGGCTGAATGAGCCGCTCGGACAGGAGTTGCTCGCCGGGGACGAGGTCGGTGGCGGTCACGGTGCCTGCTTTGCTGTCCAGGGTGTTTAGTGCGCTGCTGGACACGGCTGATGCCGGCAGATGCTTCGTCACAAGCGAGGCAGACAGGTTTTCCACTCCGGTACCGGCGGGAACAGTCTTTGCTACAACGAGGACAGCTCTGGGCTCCATGTTGGCCACGGCCCGCTGATCGGCTCCGTTGGCGTAGGAGATGATGAGGAGGGCTCCCACAAGCGCCAGGGCGACGGCGGCCGTTCCGGCGAGCAGGCGAGACTTCACGTTGAACTCCGTGGTGTGGTTTATGGATCAGAGGGTGAGACGGGCGATGGTTGCGCGGTAGGGGCCTACGGGTCCAAGCTTGTAGCCGTCCGCGAGGGAGACATAGGTGACAAATTCGCCAATGATGCCGCGGCAGTCGCCGGTGCATGTCGCTGTGGCAGTGGACCCGGACCCTTTAGGCGCTGTGTTGCGGAATGACAATGGAGTGGTGTTGTCCTGGCCGCTGAACTTCCAGCCAACGACATTGAAGGCGGCGAACGCCTGCAAGTGGTAAACAGCCCCAGCGCCGGTCCCGGTGACTTTGTCGAAGACTGGCAGCAGAACGATTGCTTTGCGGCCGGCTGTGATGCCGTTAGCCCAGGCGTTAAGGGTGTCGTCACAGTTGGGGGGGGCGCTGTTGCCTGTCTTGGTATTGGTCGGGTCGCTGCCGCCTTTGTCGATACTCAGATCGATGCTGGCGCCGCATTCGCCCGGGGCCTGGGCGAGCCACCCGAATCCGCCTGGCACAGTCCCACCGGAAGGGAGGGTGCAGCCGGGGTTCGCTGACTTACTGTCCTTGTTCTGCAGGACCTGCGAACCGCCGTCGACCATGTTTTGGACTTGGCAGATGGAAAAGGCCAGCGGGAAGGCTGTAGGGCCTTTGATGGGGCCGCCCCAGACCGCCGAAGACTGAGCCCGAACTTCTTTCGTGGGTATGCCCATTGCACGGGCGAAGAATAGCGACACCGAGTCGGCTATGCCCCCGGCTTCCTTGGCACCAGTGGTGACGGTGACCGTTCCCGCTGTTGCATTGAGCTGGATACTGCTGACGTTGCTCGAGCCGTCCAACGCGTTTTGGTTTGCAAGGCTGCCCGCCATCGTGGACGGCGTCAAACACGCATTGCTTTTGGCATCACGGGCGCAAGTCTGGGCCAGGGCGATGGCAGAAGCATCTGCACCGTTTTGCAGTTGCGCCCGCTCTGAATAGATGAGCCCGACGTCGACGGCGATCGCCACGAAGCCTAGGAGAGTCACCAGGAGGATGGCGACAAGCACGGAAACGGCTCCGTGTTCTTTGTCTTCCTGCACGGATATCAACCGCCGCACAGCATGACTCCCTTACCTGTCATAGGGAACGGGCCAGCGATGCCGGTAATGGTCGACAACGTGTACTTGATGGTGAGCGTCACTTGCGTGCCAACGGGGCAGGTGTCGGTACTGAGGATGATGTCGGTAGTGGGGATGCTGGTGCTGATTGGGGCCGCGGCGTCCTGAGCCTTGGCCTTGGCCTCCGCGGGAATCTTATTTATGGCCATTACTCGGGCACCCTCGCGGGCTGCGTTGGTGAGGGTGATCTGGGCGTTGTATGCCCGCCCAAATTCGATTGTTCCGAGTACGAGCATCAAGAGGAGGGGCAGTAGGATTGCGAATTCGACGGCGGCTGCTCCGCGTTCCGAGTCTCGCTTCATCTGCTGCACCTCCTCTTGAATAGCCAGGGCACTTATCGTGGTTCCGATATGGGGTCCGGAACCCGCTGTTCCGAGATCAGGCAGGCGTGGGCTTGCCCAGCTTCAAGTTGATGCTGTCGAAGAAGTCACCCAAGGTGCCGCCGAGAGTACTAACCGCAACGATGATGACGACTGCGATGAGGCCCACCATGATGCCGTATTCAACGGCCGTGGCGCCTTTTTCGCTGGCCAGGCGGTTCTTGAGGTTGAAACCTAGGGTCTGAAGGGTAGCGATGAGAGAAAGCATTTTGACTCCTGAGCGAGTAAGTTTGGCTGGCCCTGCACCAGCGCTAATACGAAGTTAGCAACGGAAATCACCCCCTTGACCGGATCTTGCAACATCCTGCGCAAAGCCTCTTTGGACTGTTGGCTCCCTGCACTTTTGTTGCCCATTCACTGCGCAAAAACTGCGTTTCTGAGGAACTTGGAGTCCGCAAAAAGGACCCCCTCGGTTCTGGGTGCCGAGGGGGTCCGGTCGATTGGCGCCATAGGGCGCGAAGCTGACAGCTTCTGTTAGGGGATGCCGAGTGCGGTCTTTATCCCGGTGGTGAGATGGTCGTAAAAACCGTTGAGCGAGAGCCCGAATAAGCCAACTCCAGCCACAATTACGACGGCGATGAAACCGAGTGTGATTCCATATTCTGTCGCGGTGGCGCCGTCTTCCTCACTTCTGAACCGCGGGGCGAAATGCCGAAATAGGGACAAAGTCTGGATGAGGGTTTTCATAGCTCCTCCTAGGAGAACGCAGCGATGATGTTCATGACCGCCGGCCCGAGCAGAATGATGAACAGGGTCGGGAAGATGAAGAAGATGAGCGGGAAGAGGATCTTCACAGGTATCTTCATGGCATGTTCCTCGGCCCGCTGGCGGCGTTTCATACGCATTTCCTGCGCCTGAACTTTGAGCACCTTCGCAATAGCAATCCCGTATGCATCCGCTTGAACGATTGCGCGGATGAACGAGCGCAGGTCGGGAACGTCAACACGATCAGACATGGCCAAGTAGGCTTCCTTGCGGGAACGCCCCACCTGCATGTCTTGCAGTGTTCGCATCATTTCGTCAGCCAGGGGGCCGTCGCCGTTTTGCGCCGTGCGCGCCATAGCGGCTTCGAATCCTAGGCCCGCTTGGACAGAGATCAGCATCTGGTCCAGAGTGTTCGGCAGCTCCTGCCGAATCTTGTCTCTCCGCTTCTCCGCATTACTGCGAATCAACAGGTCGGGCGCAAAGTAGCCAAACGCAAGAGCGGCAATGAGGATCGCAAAGCGTGCCGGCTCTGGCGAGGCGAGGAAGTAAAACAGGGCCAGAAGTCCGGCTCCGAGAGCCAGCAGCGGTTTTACCACCAGGAGTCGCTCAAGGGGCCACTCCTTAGGGCGTCCCAGGGCAGCGAGCTGTTTGTCCAGCCAAGCGACATAGCGAACTGGCGTAACCTTGCGGGCTACTGCGCTGAATTCCAAGGTCAAGCTTTGCGGAGCTGCGTTCCTGGCGCGTTGTCCCAGGTTTGCCTGAATGTTCCGAAGGGCAACCCGATCTGTAGCTGCTACTGACCACACGAGGTATGTGACGGGCAAAACGATGGCAAGTATGGCTCCGAGTGCAATGGGTGACATGTCGCTCTCCTAATACTTTGGCTTAATCAGCCGGCTGAGCCAGAAGCCACCGGCAGTGAGCATTACAGCCGCAGCGCCCAGCATCAGGAAACCTGGAACTGTACTCGTGAACGTTTTCGCGTATTGACCGTTGATCAGAATCAGAGCGAAGAACAAAACCACTGGCAGTCCCATGAGAACGGCAGCCGACATTTTTCCTTCAGCGCTCAGGGCCTTTACCTGACGGCGTATCTGGTTACGGTCACGGATGGTTTCGCCGACGTGGTCAAGCACTTCCGCTAAATCTCCGCCCACCTCCCGATGGATCTCGATGGCTTGGGAAATCCATCCGAAGTCTTCGCTGCCGGTGCGGGAAGACACTTCCGTCATTGATTCCCCCAAGTCGCGACCGATCCTGGTTTCGTTGACGATCCTGCTCAGTTCTTCCGACATAGGTGCGTCACTTTCACGGGCTGACGCGTCGATGGCCCGCAAGAGGGAATGACCGGCCCGCATGCTTCCTGTAAGCATCTGCAAGGTGTCCGGCAGTTGCTCGTCGAACTTGCTCTTGCGCCTGGAAGTAAGTATCGAAAGGTAGACGAGCATTCCGGCGGGAACAACTGCTAGCAGAATGATTGCGAAGAAGAGCCCCCCGAGCAGGAAACCGAACACGCTTCCCGCCAGCGCGCCGGCGCCCATCATGAGCAGGAAGTCGGCGGGCTGGGTCTTCAACCCGGCCCGTTCCAGCTTTTCGCGGCTGACTAGGAAGTCCTTTCTTCCTTTCATACGCTTGTTGATGGCGCCAACTGCCGTGTCGGTGAGGACGGTCAGCCTGGATGCACTTGCGGGCACATCCGGCCGGCGCCGTGAGAGCGGGATCGCGTGTCGGGGTTTCAGTACGACAACGAAGGTGACAATGATTGACGCGAAGATCATCAACACCCCCGCGACCATGATCATGACCGGGGCTTCTGAAGTTTCCATCTATCGGCTCCTTGGCCCTTGGGCACCAAAAACAGCCGGGGAAATTCTGATTCCCAGTTCCTCGAACCTGTCTGTGAAGCGGGGCCGGACTCCCGTCGGAACGGGCTTCCCAAGGAATCGGCCGTTCGCGTCAATGCCCGCTGAGTAGTCGAAGACGAAGGCATCCTGAAGCGTGACGATGTCGCCTTCCATGCCTTGGACTTCAGTTATGTGGGTCACCCGGCGAGTTCCGTCGCGGAGCCGGGAGATATGCACGATCAGGTTTACCGCGGATGCAATTTGCTCCCGGATTGCCCTGAGCGGCAGGTCCATCCCTGCCATCAGGACCAAGGTTTCCAGGCGGGCTACTGCATCACGTGGTGAGTTGGCGTGCACGGTCGAGATCGAGCCGTCGTGGCCGGTGTTCATCGCCTGGAGCATGTCCAGAGATTCACCTCCACGTACCTCACCGACAACGATGCGGTCCGGCCTCATACGAAGCGAGTTGCGGACCAGGTCACGGATCGAGACCTCGCCCTTGCCCTCGATATTCGGTGGCCGGCTTTCCAGTCTGACCACATGATCCTGTTGGAGTTGCAGTTCAACGGCATCCTCGATGGTCACGATGCGGTCCGTAGCGGGGATAAAGGAGGACAGGACATTCAACATAGTTGTCTTTCCGGTGCCCGTGCCGCCGGAAACGATGATGTTCATTCGTGCCAAGACGCAAGCCTGGAGCAATTCAGCCATTTCGGGAGATAGGCTTCCGAAGCTGATCAGTTTTTGTACTGTCAGCGCTTCACGCCCGAACTTACGGATGGTCAGCGACGCGCCGTTCACAGCCAACGGGGGGATGATCGCGTTTACACGGGACCCATCAGTCAGGCGAGCATCTACAAGGGGGGACGATTCATCGATTCGTCGCCCAATGCGGGTGACAATCCGTTCAATGACCCTCCGAAGCGCATCTTCGCTACTGAACTTAGTGTCTGTGAGGAACAGACGGCCGTTTCGCTCGACGTAGATCTGGTCTGCTCTGTTGACCATGATCTCCGTGACGGACGGGTCATCGAGGTATCGTTGCAGCGGCCCGTGCCCCAGAACATCGTCGATGATCTCCCGCGTGAGTCGCTGTCGTTCACCCTGTGACAGGGGGACTTGTTCCTCCTCAACGACGGCCCGTAGCTCATCCTTTACAAACTGATGGAGCTCAGCCTCCTCAAGGGATGAGTCCGTGATCCGGGAGCCAAGCCTCTCATAGAGTGCCTGGCTGGCACGTTCTTTGAGGCCTGTGAGTGCTTCGCTCGCAGTTCCACCCGTTACTTCGACAGCCACCGGGGCTTGGGCTTGTTCTGCTGCTTGAGCTTGTTGAATGACCCCCAGGGTCGAGGGGAGGTGGGGGGCAGTAACGGAAGCATCGGCATCGGTCTCGCCACGCAACTTCGCAAAACGGTTGGAGAGACTCACTGCACTACCGCCCTTCTGTGGACCTTCTTGCGTGGCGCTTCCCAATTAGGTTTGAACCGTTCGACCAACTTTCGCAGCCCCTTAGCCGCTCCATCCCGGCTGCCATCCTGAAGAAGCGGGATTCCCTTGTTCGTCGAGAACGTCACCGCGCGCGACTTGGGAAGAACCACATCGACAGGAGCGCCAATAGTGGCCTCAACGTCCTGGACGGTCAGGCCTGTCCGCCTATCCGCCATATTTAGAACCACGTGCCGGTTATCGGGTAGCAGATCGAGTTCCGAAAGGATCTGGAACCCGGTACGCAATCCACGAATACTGGGAACATCCATGCCGCATACCCAGACAGCGTCCGTGGCCTGCTCCAGCGTGGCCAGCACGTGTTCGCCAAGGCCGGGTGCGGTATCGACCACCACATACTGGAACTCGGCCCGCAACTGACGAAGCAGGTGGCTGATATGTTCGCCGGTTATCCGATCCATATCGATTGGATTGCGGGGCGCGCACAAGACGTAGATGTTTCCGGGGTGGAGAGACAGATAGGTCTTGAGTACCATTGCATCCTGGCTCGCGGCACCCACCACAGCGTCCGTGATTGTAAAGTCGGGCTCGAGCATCAGGCCGCTTGCGATGTCCCCGAACTGGAGATCCAGGTCGACAACCACGACGCTCATGGGTGAAACCTGTCCCAAGCCGATCGCCAGGTTGCTTGCTACTGTCGTCTTGCCCACACCGCCTTTGGGAGACATGACGGCGATGACCCGCCCTCCGTCAGCGGCAGGACGTTCTGCAGTGTTTGGGGCCAAACCGCGCCGGCGTCCGGCGGCGGCGAGGCTTGCCCGTTCCACTAGTGCACGGACCTGGTCCATGTCTGCTGCGGGCGGGATTAGGTCGCGGATGCCGGAACGCATGGCGTTCAAGGCCAGCTCGCCGTCGTCATCCGCTGCCAGAACGATGCTGATTTCCGGGTACTGCAGGTCCATGACCGCGGCGAATTTGAGAGCCTCGTCCTGTGGAAGACCAGGGCCAAGAATGAGCACTTCCGGGGGTTCGCCTGCTTGCTGCCGGAGGATGTCCTCAGGGGACTCCGGGAGGTAAGCGGCTTGGAAATACTGCAACGAGCCACTGAGGGGTGCTATCGACGCCCGAACTTTCCGTTCGTAGTCCGTTGAGGGAGAGATCAAAATGAAGCGGCTCATTTGAATACCTTTGTCTGATTGACGACACCTGCGGTGCCTTCGGTGGCGTCGGCCGGCTCTTTCGAGAGGTAGACCTTCCCAAATTCAGCGGCGTAGACGAGTTTTTCGGTGTCGACAGCGTCACGCGCGAAGGTGATCAGGTACGAGTCACTTGTTGCTGGTTTGTTTTCACTAGCTGCGTTCATGGCGCCGGCTGAGTTTGGCTGTGTTGCCTGTGCCTGCGTTTGTGCTGCAGCTCCCGAGCTGAACTGAACGGCCGTGACGAGGACCTTGTGGAACGTCAACTGTGTCCCGTTGCCACCGGCGGAATCAGCCATGGAGATGAAAACGCCTACTGTGTCGCCGGCCTGGATCTTGCCGCCAACGACCCTCTCAATACCCAGGCGAAGAGTGATCTCCTGGAGCCCGGCAGGGACTGCAACTCGTGAGGGGCCGAGGTAGGCATTTGCGTCTACCAAGCGGCTGCTGAGCAACTGTTCGCCCGGGACCAGCGCCACCGAAGTGACGGTTGTGCCTAACGAGCCCAGGTCGTGAACTCCATCGGCGGCGACGGCGGTGCGTGGCACTGCTTTCGTCGTGACGTATTGCGCGAGTTGACTGGCCGGTGTCCCGGCAGGGACGTTCTGTTTTACAACCAGTACATCCTCTGTTTCGGTGTTCGCCAACGCGCGGCGGTCCGCGCCCTGTACGTAGTTAAAAAGGAGAACCGTGCCTAAAACTGCTACGACCAGCGCGGCTATGCCTCCCAGTAGGCGTACTTTCATTTCTTCTTCCCCTCAATTGGAACTACTTGATAAGTCGGATTTCCGATGTGCCAAGGTTTTGGCCTCCGGGAACGTAGTTGCCGGAGCCGATAACCGAGTACTTGACGAACTGACCGATGATGCAGCGGTCGTTGCCGCCTGAACAGGCCAGGGAACTTGTCATTCCGGGGTCGCTGGCCGTGTTGCGGAACTCGTATACGCCGTTGTTGCCGAACTTCCAGCCCCATATTTTGAATGTTGCGTATCCGATGACGTGGAACGAGCCACCCTGCCCAGTACCAGACGAAGTGTCGAACACGGGAAATTCGACTTTGACTTCCCCTCCTGCTTGGATCGTGGTCTTCCAGTCACCGAGAATCGTCGCGCAGCCACTTGGAGGATTGTTGCCGGGGTCGGAGCCCATATCATTTGTTCCCACTTGGGTGCTGGCCACACACGGCGAGTCTTCATCAAGCCAGCCCCAACCGCCTGGAATTTGTGTTCCGGAGGGACCTGTGCATGTCCCTCCCGGCTTGTATGACATCTTCTGAACTTCCGCCGTCTGGATCCCTGAGGCCAGGTTGTAGCAGTTGTTCGACAAGGCCAGCGGGAATCCGGAACCGCCACCGGGGGGGCCCGCAGCTGCGACGGCTTGCGCGCCAACCGTTACGGGGCCAGCGTTGATTGCATTCGCGAATAAGTTCGTCAGAAAACTGGACGAACCATTCTTTGTGGACGTCGTGACTGTCACTTGACCCGGCGTCGAAAGATCCACGGAGGCCGTGCTGGCGCCGTCGTTTGAGTTTGAGTTTGCCAAGCCATCAGCAAGGGCAGGAGTACAGGAGCCAGCCTGGCAACTGAGAGCAACGGCTAGGGCGCTCGCGTCGGCGCCATTTTGCAGTTGCGCGCGCTCGGCATAAATCTGCCCAACATCAACCGCCATGGCACCGGCGCCTATGAGGACGAGCATCATGACGGCGACGGTCACACCTGCTGCTCCGCGTTCACCCTCATTCGCACCCCTTGCCTTCTTGACTAGCCGCCACATTGCATAGCCCCTTTACCTGTAACTGTGAGACTGGGGCCGAAAAACCCCGTCAGAGATGAGCCGCTGTACTTGACGGTTACTACTGCAGTCGATCCTGGCGTTGCTGCCGGGCAGGTCGCTGACGAGTAGTCGAAGGTGAGCAGAGAGGAGTTGATTGAAGGTGCGCCGGCCTTGCCAGCTGTTGTTGCTTTCGTCGCGTCCTTGGTGATGGCCATCGTCCGGGCAGCCTCACGGGATGCTTGGGTCACAGAGACCTGAATGTTGTATGCATTGGAGAACTCGACGATGGCGATGATCAAAGCGATCAGAATCGGGGCGACAAGTGCGAATTCGACTGCAACGGCACCCCGTTCACCGTTGTCAGAAGTTCTGTTGCTGCGTTTCAAAGGGTCCCCCTGGACATTTGCAGCTTGAAAAGGGACGGTGTGCCGCGCTGAACAGCACGGCACACCGATCTTTTATGACTTACCAGCCGCCCACTGTGGTGCCGAGGCTGCTGAAGAAGGTGTTCAGGTTCGTGCCGAACAACGTGACACCGGCGACGATCACCAAGGCAATGAGACCCACCAGCAGCGAGTATTCAGTTGCCGTGGCACCCTTTTCGGTGGAAATGATCGTCCGAACAGCAACTACCAACTTTCCAAGAAACGCGTTGAAATTGGACATCGTTTCGTACCTTCCCTCTGGACTTGCTCGCTACCAGCCGCCGACCTTGCCGGCAAGCCCGTTGAAGAAGGCGTTGAGGTTGGTACCGAAGAGCCCGACACCAACAACGATTACGAGGGCGATCAGGCCAACGAGCAGTGAGTACTCCGTTGCGGTGGCACCCTTTTCAGATGAGAAGCGATCCTTGATGCCGGCAACGAAAGCCATCATCGAGACCATGAGAGAAGTCATTTTCTTGTCCTTAATTCGGTGAAATGAATGAATTTATGATTTCAACGAATTTCCAGCTGCCCCCATAAATCTTTAGCGGCTGGACTTCGCTAAGAAGAGATTGTCACTGGGGTGCATGGGGCAACAATGCGTAGTGGTACTCGACTTTTCCTGAACGTGGCAAGAGTGCGTACTCGAAAATTGTGAGCAGTACTCGGAAGGCAGGCCAGGTGCCCGATCGACTACTCGGAGCGGGGCGTGCTTTCGGCTGAGGAAATCTATCCGATGAAGAACGTGACGGCTGCTAGAGCGCCGAGCATTGAGGGGCCATGGGGCACCTCCGTGGCTTGATTCCGGCCTTTTCTGCTTACCACCAGTAACGAGACGACTCCATTCAAGATGAACCCAAGGAGCCCCCCATAGAGGAGCTGGGGCCAACCTAGGTACCCGAGATACAGCCCGACCGGCGCTGCGAGCTTCACGTCTCCCATCCCGATGCCGCCGGGAGAAATAAGTCCCAAAACCAGGTAAGCGGCGAACAAAATAGCGGCTCCAAGGACCGCTCGGAATAGATCGCCAGGTTGCTTATTAAATAGCCCTGGCAATAAAAGCAGTAAAAGACCGCCGGCGAGCAGTGACAGTACCAAGGGGTTGGGCAGCAGATGGAGCGCCACGTCGATCCGGGCCAGCTGCACGCCCAGCATCGCAAGCAATAGGAAAGCGGGGAGGGTGAAAGTAATTCCAAAATGCAAAGCAAAGGCGACGCATGCGAGGCCGGTGATCGCCGCCGTCGTAATTCGCACCCTCATGCCAGGCGCCCGCCCCAGCCTGGGAAGGAATCTGGCGATCAGAATCTCGGCGATGGGGGAGAGGGCCAACCCCAGAAGGGCCGCTCCAATGACGAGGAACCATCCCGCGGAGCCTTCGTAACCCATTGCAAACACCGCGACCCCCCTGCTTCCTCAGGCCGGCAAGCGCTGATGCGGCGTCCGGCTACCCCATTTTGACCCCGAACCGCTTAACGCGCTAATCTTGGTAGTCGTTGTGCGTGTCCTATTCCGATGGTGCGTGCCCGCTTGAGGATCCGGTTGCAGGATAACTACTCAACGTGCACATTCGGAACTTCAGGATGACTGGTTACATGGAGCCCTCACCTCTGTTCCGGTAGCGCGCAGACAGTAGGTGCGCGAGCTAGCGACACCTAAACAAGAACGCCAGAACAAGAACGAGGCAAACACCGTGCGTACGTACACCCCGAAGCCCGGCGATATCAACCGCCAGTGGCACGTCATTGACGCCACCGACGTTGTCCTTGGTCGTCTTGCAAGCCAGACCGCAATCCTGCTGCGCGGCAAGCACAAGGCCACTTTCGCATCCCACATGGACATGGGCGACTTTGTCATCATCATCAACGCTGAGAAGGTAGCCCTGACCGGCGCCAAGCTGGAGCAGAAGCGCGCATACCGCCACTCCGGCTACCCGGGCGGCCTGACCTCCGTCAACTACGCGGAACTGCTGGAATCCAACCCGGTCCGCGCCGTTGAGAAGGCCATCAAGGGCATGCTCCCCAAGAACTCCCTTGCTGCCCAGCAGCTGGGCAAGCTGAAGGTGTACCGCGGTGCTGAGCACCCGCACGCCGCCCAGCAGCCCAAGACTTTCGAAATCACCCAGGTCGCCCAGTAGTCCTGGCCACCAAACAACTTATCTATACAAGGAGAATCGTGGCTCAGAACGAAGAGACCACCGAGGTCGTCGAGGCCGAGGAAAACCTGACCAGCTACACCTCTGAGAGCTCAGCTGCTGAAGCTGCTCCCAAGAAGGAGCGCCCGGCCCTGACCGTTGCCGGCGCAGCTGTTGGCCGCCGCAAGGAAGCCGTTGCACGCGTCCGCGTTGTGCCCGGCTCCGGCAAGTGGACCATCAACGGCCGCGAGCTGGCGAACTACTTCCCGAACAAGCTGCACCAGCAGGACGTGAACGAGCCCTTCAAGATCCTTGATCTCGAAGGCGCCTACGACGTCATCGCCCGTATTCACGGCGGCGGCATCTCCGGCCAGGCCGGCGCCCTGCGCCTTGGCATCGCCCGTTCCCTGAACGAGATCGATGTCGAGAACAACCGCGCCACCCTGAAGAAGGCCGGTTACCTGTCCCGCGACGCCCGTGTCATCGAGCGTAAGAAGGCCGGTCTTAAGAAGGCCCGTAAGGCTCAGCAGTACTCCAAGCGCTAAACCCGCTTGCACACAAGCCCGTCCCGCCATTCGGCGGGGCGGGCTTTTTGTTCCTCTTTATGTGCCGTCAGATTCTTGGCCTGGCGCCTCACCCCGCTCGCGAAGGTCGTATACGGCCTGCCCGTCCAGGGACTCCGATGGGAAGTTGGCCTTGACCCAGTGGGTAATTTCGACGACAGCGGTGGGTTCCGGCTGGCTCGCAATGAAGTCATCGTGAGCGAGAAAATAACAGATCTTTCCCTCTTCAACTTTGCGGACAAAATCCTGCAATAACGGCGATGGGTCAGTGCCTGCAAACCCTCCTAACGGCATAACCGCTCGGTCCGATTCCAATTGCAACCGTGCAGCCGTCTGCGATGCATAAGTAGCTGCTGCCCAAGTGCACCCCGTGGACGTTCTGAGCTTATTGACGACGCTGGGCTCAGGTACCTGGCCAAACGCCATGTTGTAGGCCCAGCCGTAGTGTCCGTTTTGCATGTCATCAAGGAATCTGTTGATGCTGCCAGTATTCTTTGTGAGGTGCCCAGAGACGGGGTTCGACCCATTGTGGGGAACCGTCACGTTATGCAGTGATGTCAGCACGGGGCCGATCAAAAGGGCAGCCACTGCGGCGAGGCTGCCGAGGATCAGGAGACCGCGGTTGGGTGCCACAAAAACCAGCATCGAAGTTCCGATAGCCCCCAAGCAAAGCACGATTGCCGGCAGCCACCCGGGCCAGCCGACAACGGTGTTGAGTAGGAGCCAAGATGTACCTGTTCCTGCCAGCACCGCGCCCGCTGTACTGAGCCGCACTAGGACCGAGGAACGCCTGTGCTTGATAAATAGGCCGAGAGCAACGCCAATAACAAGACTTAGAGGTGGGGCAAGCGCTTCTGTGTAGTAGGTGTGGATTTGGTCTCCCATGAAGCTCAACACGAGGAAATTGACCAAGTACCAACTTACTGCCAAGAACGCCGTGGCTCTAGCGCCGCCGCAGGTCGGCAGCAACTTCCAGAGCAGCATGATAGCGAGGGTGCAGATGGCGCCAGCAACAAGAAACCACCCGATTTCTTGGCCGTAATTAGGGTTGAGCAGCCGTAGGGGACCAGCGTCCGAGTCCACCTGGCGGAATTGTGAGGGAACAAGATTCGCTGTCGTCTCATCGGCCTTTTGAATTATCCTGTCCACTCCGTTGTACGCCAGCGTCAGTTCCAAGACGCTATTCGTTGGCGAGCCGCCCACATATGGACGTAGCCCGGCCGGGAGGAGATCAACGACGAGCATCCAAAGTCCGCCTGATATGGCCAACGCCCCGGAAGCAGCAAGGAGTTGCGTGGCCTTCTTCGGCCAGGGGCTTGGAATCCAGACTATGTACGCCACGCCCACGCTCGGCAGCACCATAAGGGCTTGAAGCTGCTTTGCCATAAATGCGAGACCTAAGGCGATCGCTGCCCAAATGACGAATTTTCCTTTACCTGAGAGGATTGCCGCTTGAATGAGATATATGGCGCTCAGCATGAGTGAAATCATTAGTGGATCGGGGTTGTTATATCGCGACATCAAAACCACGATTGGCGTTGTGCAAAAGATGAGAGAAGCCAGTAGGGCAGCTATTGGGGCGAAATGCCTACGGATGATGGCGTAAATTAGAAAAGTGGAGGCCACTCCCAGGATTGCTTGGGGTGCCAGCACGCTGACGGTCGAGAGCCCAAAGGTCCGAGCCGAAAGTTCCATGATCCAGAGACTCAGCGGCGGCTTGTCCACAGTGATGGAATTTCCCCAGTCAGACGACCCAAAGAAGGCTGCTGTTAAATCTTTGGTGCCCGATTGCACTGCTGCCGAGTAGAAATAGTTGGCCCAGCCGTTGATGCCCAGATTCCAAAAATTGATTATTGCGTTCAGAGCCAGAATGATTAGCAACGCTGGACGCTCCCAAGCGGGTTGGGATAGCTGGCCGCGCAGCAGTCTTTTAAGATTTGGCCAGAGTCGATGTTTGTCCCACGGGAAAGTCTTATGCCCCGGGGGGACGCCCTGAGAAGGCGTGGCCTGACGCGGTTCTGCAACGCTCATCGTGGTGCCCCACCAATTTGCGCCACAGCGAGGGGGACCACCATCTCATCGGCCCGTCGCACTCTGAATACCCACAGGCGGAGTAACACGAAGCGCATAAGGGTCGCGAAGACATTGGCGCCGGTAAGAGTCAGTAGTTCCACACCGGGAATTGCGCCTGGCGTGGCTGCATGGAGAACGATGAGTGACGATGAAGTAATCGCCCAGGCTAGGAGAAAGACGATTAGCCCTTGAATCTGTTGAGTAAAGAGCTTCGAGGGTCCACTGATGCCAAAGGTGAAACGGCGGTTGGCTGCGGTGTTGCCGACGGCAGTAAGGAGTAGGGCCAGGAAGTTGGCCTCCTGAGCGCTGAAGGGTCCTTGTAGCACCAAGTAGAGCAGTGCGAAGGCGAGCGTCGAGACCATGCCCACGAGCCCGAATCGGATGACCTGGCCAAAGAAGCTGGGGCGTCCCGGAGGAGCGATTGGCCGGCGGCCCAGTTCTGCGTAAATGGCCTGAACAGGGATAGATCCTCGGACAAGGGAACTAGCAACCCGTATCATTCCCCTGAGATCATCAAGAGCAGTTTGTTTGATATCAACTCGGCTGTCGGGGTCATCTACCCAGTCGACAGGGATCTCATGGATCCGAAGTCCCGAGCGCTCAGCAATGATCAGTAACTCGGTGTCAAAGAACCAGCCGTTGTCTTCCACATGGGGTAGCAGTCTTTGGGCGACGTCGGCACGGATCGCCTTGAAACCGCATTGGGCATCAGAGAACCGCACCTGCATCGTCCGTCGAAGCAGAAAATTGTATGACCGCGAGATGAACTCGCGCTTCGGGCCTCGGCTGACCCGAGAACTTTGGCCAAGCCGCGTGCCGATGGAGATATCGGAATGTCCCGATAACAACGGTGCGACAAGTGGCGGAAGCGCTACGAGGTCGGTTGAGAGGTCCACGTCCAGATAAGCAAGCACTCTTGCTTCGGAGGCGCCCCATGCGTCCCGCAATGCGAAGCCTCGGCCTTTGACTTCGAGGCGCCGATATTCAACGTTCGGCAGGTGCTCGCTGAGACGAGCGGCAATCACCGGTGTCCGGTCGGTGCTTGCGTTATCGGCGATGGTTATTTTCCACGTCGACGGCATTTCGTTCGTCAGGTATTCGGCGAGCCTCGTGATGCTGCTTTCGAGTACCGATTCCTCGTTGAAGACCGGTACAACAATTTCGAGCGCCAAGCCCCCATAGCTAGGTGTCATGCATGGATCGTAGAGGCTGCTAAATCCGACCCGCGAGGCTTTTGGATAAAGACAGGTACTCGAAGGCTGAATCCAAGTAGTCGAGTACTTGGGTCAACCAAGAAGGCAGTGGGAGTAGTTTGTTACGAGTGCTGTACTTGCTGCGGGTTCTGTGTGGTGCGTCTACGCCGAAGCCATCTCTCGGCAGGTTTCTCCACAAGTTCGTGGAGAAACCCAGACAAGACGACGGATGTCACAACGACGAAGGCCGCGAGAACGGCTGACTCGCCTACAGATGCGCCGGCAGCAAACCCTCGTACCATCCTGATAACGAGCTCATGAATAAGGTACAAAGCATAAGACCACTGGCCGAGCCGAATCATTCCGGTGGAACGAAGCAGGCCCTTCTTCCCCGACACGTCACCATCAGCGCAAGCGGCGATCAGTACCAAAAATCCGGGGATCATTACAAGGTTGGAGAACGTCACAGGCAAGTGGCCCGTCATACCGTTCATGAAGAATGACGCGACAAAAAGACCAGCGGTCAGGCTGCCCAGAAACAGGGCTGCGTGCGCACCGCCGAACGGCGGGCGCCAACCGCCCTTCATGACAAATGGTGCGGCGGCCCAACTTGAACCTCCTGATGTCGGGCAGTAGAGGCGAGTTCCTGGCCGCAGTTGGAGGCCGGGCTCTCCAGTTCGGGCGCTGATGTTTATGATGCCGGCGTCCTCCGCACTCCCGCGGGGACAATACTTTGTGGCCGGTCTTGACGCGGACTTCGGCGTGAAGATCTCGCCTCCCGCAAACCCGGCACCGGACAACGGCATCAGGTCTTTGCCCGCGGCGGCCAGAAGCTCCCCGACGAAGAGGAAGACGTCATCGAGGAACAGATTTTAAGGAAGCCGTCCGTCCCGTCGGCGCCGATGTCCGAAGCGTCCACCGCTACTCAGACGCCGAAGACCGCTTTATCGTCCACCTGCTGCGCACACTCCCGCACAACCTCGAAAGCCTCAAAGTAGGCATCCACTGCGCCCACGGGGAGGCCAGCGCTTGCTCCCCCAGGTCTTCAAAGACGCCGGCGCCGACGTCGTTGTTCCCGGACGGCCACAACATCGACGACGGCGTTGGGGATGGCTATCCCCGCAGTTGCTCTGAAGAAGGCCGGCAATCCCAAGGACGGCGTCCTCGTGGCTACGGCGATGAGCAGCCTCGGGCTGAAAATCGCGCTCCGTGAGGGCTGCAAGGTGCGGCAATAGCTGTTTGTGTTATCTGTGCTGGCGTTGTCGGTGATGGCAATCTGCCACGTGTTGACACTTCCAGATTGAAACATAAGCGAGTTCTCTGATGCTCTTGTCCATTATAAATTTCTCATCCAAGACCGGTACAACAATTTCAACCGACAGCGCCCCTAGTGCTCGGATTTGTGCTATGTATGATCAGATGCCAGTGGGGGCATACTAGGGATGCGCGGAAACCTTTGGGATTCTCATGAATTCCCTAAGGAATCCTTGACGAATTGGGGAAATCCTTGATGGATTGGCTAGCTGCACTGCCGAGTTTCGCAGGGGCAATCGCAGTGCTCATGATTCCCGGGCTGCTCTTGGGCTGGGCGCTAGGACTTCGGCACGCATGGGTGATTTCACTTGCACCCGTTCTGACGGCGTCAGTTGTTGCAGTTTCCACGCTGGCCTGTTGGTGGTTGCAGGTTAACTGGCACATAGGCATCTTCAGCGTCACCACCGTGCTGATTACCGGATTCGTTCTCTTGGTGGTCCGTTTTGCGGGCAGACGATGGCCGGAGAGCTTTGCACGGAAACCGGTGAGCCACTCAGCGGGGAGAGCGTACTGGATCGCTCTCTTGACGGGCGGAATCTTGCTGACGATGCGTTATGCCCAGATCGTTGAGCACCCAGGCAACATCAACCAGGGCATTGATACACCGTTCCACGTGAATTTGGCGCAGCATATTATAGATTCTGGTGACGGATCACCCTTCTCTGTGCGGGAGCTTATGGGGGGCTCAGCTGATTTTTATCCACAGGTTTGGCACGCGCTCGCAGCTTTGATCGCTGAAGCGACGCGGTTGCCAGTGGTTGAAGCCTCGAACGCCCTCAACCTAGCGATAGTGGCGGTCGCTTGGCCACTGGGCGTCCTTCTTTTTGTCTATGTGGTTATCGGGCCCAATATCGTTGCCCTTCTATGTGCCGCTGTTGCTAGCGCGGGCTTCTTCGCCTTTCCTTTCACAGTGATGCAGAGCCAAAAGAGCGACTTCGGACCGCTCTTTCCCTATATGCTGGCGGTGACGTTTTTGCCGTCGCTCGTTACGGTCCTAGCGGCGGTATTGAAGTTTGGCAAAACCACACAGATACCATGGCCTTTGGCCGCTATTACGCTGGCTATCGGGCTGCCTGGACTCGTTAGCACCCATATGTCGGGCTTGGTGGCTCTTGTTGGACTTTCATCTTTTTTTTCGGCCATGGCTGCGTGGCGATCGTTCCGGGAGCTCAAGCGACGTCGGTCCGGACTCTTCAAATATCTGCAGTGGACAGCCCTGTGGATCAGTGTCTGCGTCTGTAATTTGCTAATTTGGGCAGTCGTACGCCCTTGGACCTACTCGTGGGATCCAATTGATTCACTTCCTGCCGCAGCCGGGAGTGTGCTCCTGACCGCACCTACACACGGCGACGTCGCTTGGGGTCTGGCTGCGCTCGTCGTAGCGGGAACGGGCCTGCTGATTCTGAGGTCAACCGAACGGTGGTTTCTGGCGTCCTACTTGGGTGCAGTTACGCTGTACATAGTGGCGGCGGCGGTTCCTCATTCACTTCTCAGAGTGTTTGTTGTTGGGGCCTGGTATGGTGATCCACCTCGCCTTGCTGCTCTTCTGCCAATGTTCTGGGCCGTATTTGCCGGAGCAACTGCTGCCTGGATCTTCGAGAGCGTCTCCCGGTACCGAATAAAGTGGATTGTTCCGATGGGTATTGCAGTGTTGGCCGCGTCCGTCATCATCTTGCCGACAAATTCCGACACTACGCCCGGCCGAGAACGCACCTACGCTCTCAATGAATCTTCACCTCTGTTGACTCCGGATGAGCTCGAATTATTGAAGCGGCTCCCTGCCGATGTACCAGAGGGCGCGGTCATGGCAAATAACCCATGGGACGGGAGTTCCACGGCATATGCCATAGCCGATCGACGGGTGCTTTTTGTCCACGCGATTACGGGTTCCAATGCAGACAAGCTACTGGTGTCAAAGGAGCTAAATCGAGCCACCCGCGGGTCCGAGGTCTGTGCGGCAGCCAAGCGGGAGAACATTCAATTCCTCCTGGATTTGGGGGGTCGCTACATAGATCCGAAACGACCGGAAGTAAATGACTTTCCAGGTTTGGACGGCGCCGAGAGCTCATCAGCATTCCAGAAAGTTGACCAGCAGGGCCCGGCAGTTCTCTACAAATTCATCGGTTGCGATAGCTAGAAACTCGCAGCTTCGGCACCGCGGGCGTGTGAGTTTAGTCGTCGCTTACGCAGGTGCGGGCTGGCCCATCCTCTACACTTGACCGGTGTCTAGATTATTTGGAACAGATGGTGTCCGGGGGCTGGCCAACGGCCTGCTGACAGCAGAACTGGCCCTGCAGCTGGCCCAGGCGGCCGCCGTCGTGCTCGGCCATGACCGTGCTGCCAACGGGGAGAGGCCCCGCGCCGTGCTGGCCCGGGATCCCCGCGCCAGCGGCGAATTCATTGCCGCAGCCGTGGAAGCCGGCCTCTCCAGCTCAGGCATCGACGTCTACGACGCGGGCGTCCTGCCCACCCCCGCTGCCGCCTACCTCGTGGCGGACCTGGATGCGGACTTCGGTGTCATGATCTCCGCCTCGCACAACCCCGCTCCGGACAACGGCATCAAGTTCTTCGCCCGTGGCGGCCAGAAGCTCCCCGACGAGGTGGAGGACGCCATCGAAGCCCAGATGAGCAAGGAAGCCGTCCGCCCCACCGGTGCCGACGTGGGCCGCATCCAGCGCTTCTCCGACGCCGAGGACCGCTACATCGTCCACCTGCTCCGCACCCTTCCCCACCGCCTGGACGGCCTCACCGTGGTGCTGGACTGCGCCAACGGTGCCGCCAGCGGCTGCTCGCCCCAGCTCTTCAAGGACGCCGGCGCTGACGTCATCGTCATCGGCGCAGATCCTGACGGCCTGAACATCAACGACGGCGTCGGCTCCACCCACCTCGGCCCGCTCAAGGAAGCCGTGGTCAAGTACCGCGCCAACCTCGGCATCGCCCACGACGGAGACGCGGATCGCTGCCTCGCCGTGGACCACGAGGGCAACGAGGTGGACGGCGACCAGATCATGGCCATCCTCGCCGTCGCGCTCAAGGAGTCCGGGAAGCTGAAGGACGACGTCCTGGTGGCCACCGTAATGAGCAACCTGGGCCTCAAGATCGCCCTCCGCGAGGCCGGTATCACTATCGTGGAGACCGCAGTGGGGGACCGATACGTCTTGGAAGGCATGCGCGACGGCGGCTACAACCTGGGCGGCGAACAGTCCGGCCACGTCATCTTCTCCGACCACGCCACCACCGGTGACGGCCTCCTCACTGGCCTGCAGCTCGCCGCGCAGGTAGCGCTGACTCAGAAGCCGCTCAAGGAGCTGGCCACCGTGATGACCAAGCTCCCACAGGTCCTCATCAACGTCAGGGGCGTTGACCGCAGCCGGGTCAGCAGCAATGACGTCCTGGCCCAGGCCGTGGCAGCGGCGGAAGCAGCGCTCGGTGAAACCGGCCGCGTCCTGCTCCGCCCCTCCGGCACGGAGCCCGTGGTCCGCGTGATGGTGGAAGCCGCCGACGAAGAGACGGCCCAGTCCATCGCCGAGCACCTTGCCCAGGTGGTCCGGACAGAGCTCGCGCTGGAGCTCGCCTCGAACTAGCGCACCAAGAATTGTGGCCCGCCGCCCAGCAGGGAGGCGGGCCACTTTGCGTTCAGCAATAACTTACAGTGCGCGCTCCTTCAGCGCATCCCGGATCTCGGTCAGGAGCGCAACCTGCGGATCCTCCGCGGCGTCCTTCTTCACGTCCTTGTTGATCCCCAGCCGGCGGTTGCGGCGCTCGATCATGATGTTCATCGGCATCACCACCACGAAGTAGATGGCCGCGGCGATCAGCAGGAAGTTCACGATGGCGGTCAGCAGGACCCCGAATTCGATGGCGTTGCCGTTCAGCTCCACCCTCGCGAAGCTGTCGAAGTTGGGCGCGCCCACCAGGCCGGAGACGAAGGGCATCAGCACCTTGTTCACCAGCGCCGTCACCACCGCGCCGAACGCGGTACCCATGACGACGGCGACGGCAAGGTCAACCACGTTGCCCTTCATGATGAAGTTTTTGAATCCACTAAGCATGGAAACCAACCTAGCGCACCGGCATTACAGGTACGCGGGCGCCGCCTCCAGGCCGAAATATTCCTCCAGCGTGCCGATGCCGCGGTTCGCCATGTCCGTGGCCGCCTCCACGCCCACGTACCGCAGGTGCCACGGCTCGTAGTAGTAGCCCGTGACCGGGTGCAGCATCCACGGATACCGCACCACGAACCCGAACCGGTGCCCGTTCGCCTTCGCCCAGGACGCCGCGGGCTGGTCGGCGAAGCACGGCTGGAAGCTGCAGGCGCCCCCGCCGTCCCCGATGTCGAACGCCCACCCCGTTTGGTGCTCGGAATGGCCGGGGCGCGCGCTGGCCGTGTCGGCGTCGGCCTGTCCACGTGCGGCGACGTACCCGTTGTAGGTGGTCACCTGCGTGCTGTACGAGCGGTAGCCGCTGGCCAGGACCATCGCCACTCCGTCCTGCGCGGCCGCCGCGAACATCGCCTCGGCCGCCGCCGCCGTCGTACTGTTCAGCAGCGCTGCCTCGCCGGCGGCGGAGATGGCGACGGCGGGACGCACCAGGTCAGCCGGCACAAAGTCCGCCGGCTTCAGGGGGCGGTGCTTGTTAACGATGACCCACTGGCTGGCCGGGTCATCAAGCGAGAACTGCCGCGCCAAGGTGGCGGACGGCGACGGGGACGGCACCTCGGGTGACTGGCCCACCGTGGCGGCTTCCGCCGTCGGGCCCGCTGAAGCGGTGACGGCTGCGGGGGAGGGGGACGCGGAGGAAGCAGCGGACGACGGCGGCACGGCCTTGGGTGCCGCAGGCGTGCAGGCTGCCAGGACAGTCAGCCCGGCCCCCGCTGCGAGGAAACGGGTGAAGCTGCGCCGGCTGGGGGACCCGCATTGGTAGCACACCTGTGCTACACCTTCCGGAGGAGCATGCGGCGGATGGAGTGGTCCGCCTCTTTGGTCAGCACCAGCTGCGCCCGGCCCCGCGTGGGAAGGACGTTCTCCTCCAGGTTGGGCTCGTTGATCCGCTTCCAAATGTCACGGGCCGTGCTTTCGGCTTCATCGTCGGACAGCGTGGCGTAGCGGTGGAAGTAGGACTCCGGCTGCGCGAACGCGGTGCTCCGCAGCTTCCGGAACCGGTCCACGTACCACTCCTCGATGTAGGAGGTTTTGGCATCTACGTAGATGGAGAAGTCGAAGAAATCGCTCAGCGCCAGGCCCTGGCGGCCATCATGCCGCGGCCGCGCCGGAGCCAGCACGTTCAGGCCTTCCACGATCAGCACGTCCGGGCGGCGGACCACCACTTCCTTGCCGGGAACGATGTCGTAGGTGACGTGGGAGTACCAGGGCGCGCGCACTTCCTCGGCGCCGCCCTTGATCTCGCTGACGAAGCGCAGCAGCGCGCGGCGGTCGTAGGACTCCGGGAAGCCCTTCCGGTCCAGCAGCTGCCGGCGCTTGAGCTCTGCCAGGGGATAGAGGAAGCCGTCCGTGGTGATGAGCTCCACATTGGGGGTGCCCGGCCAGCGGCGGAGCATCTCACGCAGCACGCGGGCAATGGTGGACTTGCCGACGGCAACCGAACCGGCAACGCCGATCACAAACGGGGTGCGCTGGGTCTGCTCACCCAGGAACGTGGTGGTGGCCGCGTGCAGTTGCCCCGCCGCCTCCACGTACAGGTGCAGAAGCCGTGACAGCGGCAGGTAGACGTCCCTGACTTCGCTGATGTCCAGGGGATCACCGAGCCCGCGAAGGCGCAGCACGTCCTCTTCATTAAGGGGCTGTTCCATCTGGGCTGCGAGCCGGGACCAGGTTTGCCGGTCCAGCTCCACGAACGGCGAGGCACCCTCCCCGTTCGCTTCATTGCGTTGCGAAGTCACGGTAAAGATTCTGCCCCGCGCCCGGCCCATCACGAAATGACGCCCCTGCTCAGCGCGGCGGCGCACGTCACGTTGGCCGTGCAGGGCGGCGTGCCGGACGGCCTGCCGGTTTAGAGCAACAGCCACGCTGCCGATAGTCTTGTGCCTATGTGTGGAATCGTGGGATACGTAGGCCGTCCGGTTGACGGTGCAATTAACGGTCACAGTGCCCTGGATGTTGTCCTTGAGGGACTGCGCCGCCTGGAGTACCGCGGTTATGACTCTGCCGGGGTCGCGGTGGTGTCCCAGGGCGCCATCGAGTCACGGAAGAAGTCCGGGAAGCTGAGCAACCTGATCGCTGAGCTGGAGGCCCGCCCGTTGCCGGAGTCGGTGACCGGTATTGGTCACACCCGCTGGGCCACGCACGGCGGCCCCACGGACCGCAACGCGCACCCGCACCTGGCGGACGGCGGCAAGCTGGCCGTGATCCACAACGGCATCATCGAAAACTTCGCCGAGCTCAAGCTCGAGCTGCTGGAAAAGGGCGTCACGTTCCTGTCCGAGACGGACACCGAGGTCGCCGCGGCCCTGCTGGCCGACATCCTCCGGAACAAGCTCGGCGGGGAGACTGCCAACGGCGGCCTGACCCACGCCATGGAGCTGGCCTGCCAGCGCCTGGAGGGTGCCTTCACCCTGCTGGCCGTGCACGCTGACCAGCCCGACGTCGTCGTGGCCGCCCGCCGCAACTCACCGCTGGTGGTGGGCCTGGGCGAGGGCGAGAACTTCCTGGGCTCGGACGTGTCCGGGTTCATCGACTACACCCGCCGCGCCGTGGAGCTGGGCCAGGACCAGATCGTGACCATCACCGCGGACACGGTGGAGATCACCGATTTCTACGGCAACCCCGCCCAGGGCAAGGAATACCACGTGGACTGGGACCCGGCCTCGGCGGAAAAGGGCGGCTTCTCCTCCTTCATGGAGAAGGAAATCCATGACCAGCCCGACGCCGTGGCGCAGACCCTGCTGGGACGCTCGGACATCAAGGGCAAGCTGACCCTGGACGAGCTCCGGATCGATCCCGAGCTGCTCAAGCAGGTGGACAAGATCATCGTGCTGGCCTGCGGCACCGCCGCCTACGCCGGCATGGTGGCCAAGTACGCCATCGAGAACTGGTGCCGGATCCCCACCGAGGTGGAACTCGCGCACGAGTTCCGCTACCGCGACCCCATCCTGAACGAAAAGACCCTGGTGGTCTCGATCAGCCAGTCCGGCGAGACCATGGACACGCTGATGGCCGTCCGCTACGCCCGGGAACAGGGCGCCAAGACCATCTCCATCTGCAACACCAACGGCTCCACCATCCCGCGGGAATCCGACGCCGTGCTCTATACGCACGCCGGCCCGGAAATCGCGGTGGCGTCCACCAAGGCGTTCCTGGCGCAGATCACCGCCGCGTACCTGCTGGGCCTGTACCTGGCGCAGCTGCGCGGGAACATCTTCTCGGGCCAGATCAAGGACGTCCTCGCGGACCTGAACAAGATCCCCGCGAAGATCCAGACCATCCTGGACAACGCCGGCCCGCTGCGCGAACTGGCCCGGTCCATGGCCAACGAGAAGTCCGTGCTGTTCCTGGGCCGCCACGTGGGCTACCCCGTGGCCCTGGAAGGTGCTTTGAAGCTCAAGGAAATCGCCTACATCCACGCCGAAGGCTTCGCAGCCGGTGAGCTCAAGCACGGCCCCATCGCCCTGATCGACGACGGCCAGCCGGTGTTCGTGGTGGTCCCCTCCCCGCGCGGCCGCGACTCGCTGCACTCCAAGGTGGTCTCCAACATCCAGGAAGTCCGCGCCCGCGGCGCCCGCACCCTGGTCATCGCCGAGGAAGGCGACGAAGCCGTCAAGGCCTACGCCGAGTACGTCTTCTACGTCCCGGAAACCCCCACCCTGCTCATGCCCCTGCTCACCACCGTCCCGCTGCAGATCTTCGCCGCGGAACTGGCAGCCGCCAAGGGCTACGACGTGGACCAGCCCCGCAACCTCGCCAAGAGCGTCACCGTCGAATAGCGGACAAGCTAGCGGGAGGCCCCAGACCCTGCGGTCTGGGGCTTTCTCTGCTTTAACACGCAAGTGCCAAAACCATATGGTTGCGCTGATGGCGGACAAGCACAGTATCCGGTCTGAACCGCGGCGTGCGCCGGCTTGCGGCCAGGGCCGCCCCCGTAGAATGAAGCGCATGATCGTTGGCATTGGGGTAGACGTAGTAGACATCGAGCGGTTCGGCCGCCAGCTGGAACGGACGCCGGGCCTGAGGGACCGCCTGTTCGTGCCGGCGGAGCGGGAGCTGAACACCCGCTCCCTGGCAGCCCGGTTCGCCGCGAAGGAAGCCGTGGCCAAGGTCCTGGGTGCCCCTGCCGGCATGAACTGGCAGGACTGTTGGATCGGCCTTGACCACAACGGACCCACCGTCCAGGTCAAGGGAACCGTCCTGGCGGTTGCGGAGGCCAAGGGCGTCAAGCGCTGGCACCTGTCCATCAGCCACGACGGCGGCATCGCCACGGCCACGGTCCTGGCCGAAGGCTGACCCGGCGGCCGCCGCATGATCAGTGCCTACACCGGAACCCAGGTCCGGGCAGCCGAGGAACCCCTCCTGGCCGCCGGCCTCGGGGACGTGCTCATGCAGCGCGCCGCGCACGGCCTGGCCAACGCCATCGTCCGCGAACTCACGTCCCGGGGCCGCCGCCTGAACGGTGCCCGCGTGGTGGTGCTGGCGGGCAAGGGCAACAACGGCGGTGACGGCCTTTACGCCGGCGCCTTCCTGGCCTCCCGCGGCATGCGTACGACGGCGGTACTCACCGGGGATGCGGCTCATCCGGCTGGTCTGGTGGCCTTTGAGCGCGCGGGCGGCCGGGTGCACCGGCTCGCTGATTCGGCACTTCCGGAAGTGGCGCGGGAAGCCGCCGCGGCCGACGTCGTCATTGACGCCGTGCTGGGGACCGGTGCCAAGGGCGGGCTGCGCGGAAGTGCCGCTGACCTGGTCCAGGCCGTCAGTGACGGAAACAGGCGTGGCTTCGTGGTGGCCTGCGATCTTCCCAGCGGCGTGGACGCCGATACCGGCGAGGCCCACCTTCCGGTCCTGCCCGCCGACCTGACCGTCACCTTCGGGGGAGCGAAGGCGGGCCTGCTTGCAGACCCCGGCGCTGACTACTCCGGACGCGTCCTGGTGGTGGAGATCGGGATTGAGGAGCACCTGCCGCAGCCGTGCCTGCGCCGGCTCGAGGACGCCGACGTGGCCCGCCTCCTGCCGCAGCCGGCACGGCGGGCACAGAAGTACTCCCGCGGCGTGCTGGGCGTGGTGGCCGGCTCCGAGGACTACCCGGGAGCCGCCGTCCTGGCATGCCGGGGCGCCCTTGCCGCAGGAGTGGGCATGGTGCGGTACCTTGGTCCGCCGTCGGTGGCAGACCTGGTGCGGCAATCCTGCCCGGAGGTGGTGTGCAGCACCGGGATGGTGGCCGAGAACCGGGTCCAGGCATGGCTAGTGGGCTCCGGCATGGGCCCGCAGGACCACGACCAGCTGGCCCGCGCGCGTGACGCCATCACGTCCGGCCTTCCCGTCGTTGCGGACGCCGGCGCCCTGCCCGCGCTGCCCGAAACCCTCGCCCCGCACGTGGTGCTGACACCGCACGCGGGGGAGCTGGCATCGCTGTTCCAGCGCCTGGGCGGCGGTGAGGACCGCGATGCGGTGGAGGCGGGGACGCTCGCGGCCGTCCGCCAAGCTGCCGGCCGCACCGGAGCCACCGTCCTGCTCAAGGGCGCCAGCACGCTCGTGGCCGCGCCCTCGGGCGAAACCTTCAGCCAGGCGGACGGCACGCCGTGGCTCGCCACTGCCGGCAGCGGGGACGTCCTTGCCGGCGTCATCGGTGCGCTGCTTGCCCAGGCAGGGCCCGACGTCGGACCCTTCAGTGCGGCGGGCATCGCGGCGGACGGGCGGTGGGCCGCCATCGCCGCACTTGGGGCCGCCCTGCACGGCCGTGCCGGCCGTGTAGCGGCGGAGGCGGTGTCAGGCGGTCCCATTACCGCTGGCGGGGTTGCGAATGCCATACCGGAAATTTGGGGTAAAGTCAGCATGCTTAGTAAACATGGAGCCTGGAAACGTAATAGTCACAGCCAGCCACTACGGTAGGCATTAGTTCGCACCAGCAGCAGGGGCGTTCCGATGCCCTCGCTGCTGACCACAAAATGAGGAGCACGATGGAAGTCTGGCCTGGAAATGCCTACCCGCTGGGAGCTACCTTTGACGGCACCGGCACCAATTTCGCCCTGTTCAGCGAACGGGCCGAGCGGGTTGAACTCTGCCTCCTGTCCGATGACCTGACCGAAACCCGGATCGAACTGACCGAGGTGGACGGCTACGTGTGGCACTGCTACCTGCCGCACATCCAGCCCGGCCAGAAGTACGGCTACCGCGTGCACGGCCCTTACGATCCCGCCAGCGGCAACCGCTTCAACCCGAACAAGCTGCTGATGGACCCCTATGCCAAGGCCATCCAGGGCCAGATCGACTGGGATCCCGCGCTGTTCTCCTACGAATTCGGCGACCCTGATTCCCGCAACGACGCCGATTCCGCCCCGCACACCATGCACGGCGTGGTTATCAACCCCTTCTTCGAATGGGACGGCGACCGCCAGCTGAAGATCCCGTACCACCAGTCGGTAATCTACGAAGCCCACGTCAAGGGCCTCACCGAACTGCACCCGGAGATCCCCGAAGAACAGCGCGGCACCTATGCCGGTGTGGCCCACCCTGCGGTCATCGACCACATGAAGAAGCTCGGCGTCACCGCCATCGAGCTGATGCCGGTCCACCAGTTCGTCAACGACGGCACCCTGGTGGAGAAGGGGCTGAACAACTACTGGGGCTACAACACCATTGGCTTCTTCGCCCCGCAGAACACCTACAGCTCCACCGGCGACGTCGGGCACCAGGTCCAGGAATTCAAGGCCATGGTCCGCGACCTGCACCGCGCCGGGATCGAAGTGATCCTCGACGTCGTCTACAACCACACCGCCGAAGGCAACCACCTGGGCCCCACGCTGTCCTTCAAGGGCATCGACAACCAGGCCTACTACCGCCTGGTGGACAACGACCTCAAGCACTACATGGACTACACCGGCACCGGCAACTCGCTGAACGTGCGCCACCCGCACTCCCTGCAACTGCTCATGGACTCCCTGCGCTACTGGGTCACCGAAATGCACGTGGACGGCTTCCGCTTCGACCTCGCCTCCACCCTGGCCCGTGAGTTCTACGACGTGGACAAGCTCTCCACCTTCTTCGAACTCATCCAGCAGGACCCCGTAGTCTCCCAGGTCAAGCTGATCGCAGAACCGTGGGACGTTGGCCCCGGCGGCTACCAGGTGGGCAACTTCCCGCCGCAGTGGACCGAATGGAACGGCAAGTACCGCGACACCGTCCGCGACTTCTGGCGCGGCGAGCCCTCCACCCTGGGCGAGTTCGCGTCCCGGCTGACCGGCTCCGCCGACCTGTATGAGAGCTCCGCCCGCCGGCCGGTGGCCTCGATCAACTTCGTCACCGCCCACGACGGTTTCACCATGCGGGACCTGGTCTCCTACAACGAGAAGCACAACGAGGCCAACGGCGAAGGCAACAACGACGGCGAATCGCACAACCGGTCCTGGAACTGCGGCGTTGAAGGCGACACGGACGACGACAAGGTCCTGACCCTGCGCGCCCGCCAGCAGCGCAACTTCATCGCCACCCTGCTGCTCTCGCAGGGTGTGCCGATGCTGCTGCACGGCGACGAACTCGGCCGCACCCAGCAGGGCAACAACAACACCTACTGCCAGGACTCCGAGCTCAGCTGGATCCACTGGGAAGCCATGGACCAGCCGCTGGTGGAGTTCACCGCCTTCGTCAACAAGCTCCGCCATGACCACCCCACGTTCCGCCGCAGCCGCTTCTTCGACGGCCGCCCGGTACGCCGCGGCCAAGGCGAGAAGCTGCCGGACATCGTCTGGCTGAAGACCGATGGCACCGAGATGCTGCCGGAGGACTGGGGGAGCGGCTTCGGCCGGACCATCGGCGTGTTCTACAACGGCGACGGCATCCAGGAACAGGATTCCCGCGGCCGCCGGATCACGGACGACAGCTTCATCATGGCGTTCAACGCCCACGACGACGTTGTGGACTTCTGCCTGCCCTCCGACGAGTACTCGCAGTACTGGGAGGTGCTGATTGATACGGCCAAGCAGGCCGATGCCTACGAGCCCCTCAAGGCGAAGGCGACACTGACGCTGGAAGCGAAGTCGATGGTGGTGCTGCGCGCCTACTCCGGCCCCGAGGAAGAAGTGGACACGTCGGCAGCCGCATCCCTGGCGTCCATGGCCGAACATGAGGAAGCCCAGGAGGAGATGGTGGAAGCTCAGACCAAGGCAGCGGAAGCAAGCGAGGCAAAGGCAACGAAGGCATGAGGACCCCGGTCTCCACCTACCGTTTCCAGATCCGCAGCAGCTTCACCCTGTTCGACGCCGCCGAACAGGTCCCGTACCTGAAGGATCTCGGCGTGGACTGGGTGTACCTGTCGCCCATCCTCACCGCGGAGAAGGGCTCGGACCACGGCTATGACGTCACCGACCCCTCCGCGGTGGACCCGGACCGCGGCGGGCCGGAAGGCCTGCTGGCGCTGTCCAGGGCGGCCCGCGAGCACGGCATGGGCGTCCTGGTGGACATCGTGCCCAACCACGTGGGTGTAGCATCCCCGCCGCAGAACCCCTGGTGGTGGTCCCTCCTCAAGGAAGGCCGCGGCTCACCCTACGCCGAAGCGTTCGACGTCGACTGGGATCTGGGCGCCGGAAAGGTCCGGCTCCCCATGCTGGGCTCGGACGACGACCTGGACAAGCTGGAGGTCAAGGACGGCGAACTCCGCTACTACGACCACCGGTTCCCCCTGGCCGAGGGCACGTACAGCGACGGTGACTCCCCTCAGGAGGTGCACAGCCGCCAGCATTACCAGCTGATGGACTGGCGCCGTGCCGACGCCGAGCTGAACTACCGGCGCTTCTTTGCTGTCACCACGCTCGCGGGCATCCGCGTTGAGGTGCCGTCCGTGTTCGAAGAGGCCCATGCCGAGGTGGGCCGCTGGTTCACCGAGGGCCTGGTGGACGGGCTCCGCGTGGACCACCCGGACGGCCTGGCCGATCCCGCTGGCTACCTGCGCTGGCTCAAGGACCTCAGCGGCGGGGCATATGTCCTGGTGGAGAAGATCCTTGAACCCGGGGAAGTGCTCCCGCAGGAGTTCGCGTGCGAAGGCACCACCGGATACGACGCCCTGGCGGACGTGGACCGGGTCTTCGTGGACCCGGCAGGGCAGCAGGCACTGGACACACTGGATGCCAGGCTGCGCGGTTCCTCGGAGCCAGCTAACTATGCAGAGATGATCCGCGGCACCAAGCGGATGATCGCCGACGGCATCTTGCGCTCTGAGGTGCTGCGCCTGGCCCGGCTGGTTCCAGAGTCCTACGGGCTTGAACTGGACCAGGCGGCCGACGCGATCGCCGAGATCATCGCGTCCTTCCCCGTGTACCGGTCCTACCTGCCGGTGGGCGCCGACGTCCTCAAGGAGGCCTGCGAGTCAGCCGCCGCGCACCGGCCGGACCTGGACGTGGCGGTGGGAACCCTCCTGCCGCTGCTCCTGGATCCTGCCAATCCCATTGCCATCCGGTTCCAGCAGACCTCCGGCATGGTGATGGCCAAAGGGGTGGAGGACACGGCGTTCTACCGCTACACCCGGCTGGGCACCCTGACTGAGGTGGGGGCCGAACCCACCGAGTTCGCCGTGCCGCCGGAGGAATTCCACCGGCGGATGCAGCGGCGCCAGCAGGACCTGCCGCTGTCCATGACCACCCTGTCCACCCACGACACCAAGCGCAGTGAGGATGCCCGGGCACGGATCTCCGTCATCGCCGAGCTGCCGCAGGAGTGGGCAGAAACGCTGGAGACTCTCCGCGGCCTGGCACCGATCCCTGACGGCCCGTACGAGAACCTGCTGTGGCAGGCAATCATCGGCGCCTGGCCGGCCAGCCGGGAACGGCTGCAGGGCTATGCCGAAAAGGCGGCCCGGGAAGCCGGCAACTCCACCAAGTGGACCGACCCCAACGAGGAATTCGAGGCGTCAGTAAAAGCCGCCGTGGACGCAGTCTTCGACAACGACAAGGTTGCCAAGGTGGTGGCGGACTTCGTGGCCCGCATCGATACCTACTCACCCGCCAACTCGGTGTCCGCCAAGCTGGTCCAGCTGACCATGCCCGGCGTGCCCGACGTGTACCAGGGCAGCGAGTTCTGGGAACGTTCGCTGACGGACCCGGACAACCGCCGTCCCGTGGACTTCAGCGCCCGGCAGGCGGAGCTGGCAAAGCTCGACGCCGGCACGTTGCCTGACGCGGGCACGGAGGCCAGCAAGCTTTTGGTCACCTCGCGGGCCCTCCGCCTGCGCCGGGACCGGCCGGAGCTGTTCAAGGGATACACGCCGGTGGCCGCCACCGGCGCCGCAGCGGAGCACCTGCTCGCGTTCACGCGGGGAACCGACGCCTCCTCCGGCGCCCTCACGCTTGCCACCCGGCTCCCCGCCGGACTGCAGGCCGGCGGCGGCTGGCGGGACACCGCCGTCGAGCTTTCCACCACTATGCGGGACGAACTCACGGGGGCCAGCTACGGACCCGGCCCGGTTTCGGTGGCAGAGGTCCTGGGTACCTACCCGGTGGCCCTGCTGGTACCCGCGGTTGGAGAAAAGGCATGACCCTGGTCAACGTTGGACCCGAACGCTTCGACGTCTGGGCACCGGACGCCAAGTCCGTCATCCTGCTGGCAAACGGCCGGCAGTACCCCATGCTGGCGAAGGAAACGGAGCCGGGCTCCGAAGGGTGGTGGACCGCCCCCGACGCTCCTGCGGACGGTGACGTGGACTACGGATACCTGCTGGACGGGGACACCACCCCCATCCCGGATCCCAGGTCCCGGCGGCTCCCCTCCGGCGTGCATGAGCAGTCCAGGACCTACGATCCCGCAGCCTATGCATGGCAGGATTCGGACTGGCGCGGCAAGGACCTGCAGGGTTCGGTGATCTACGAACTCCACGTGGGCACCTTCACCCCCGAAGGAACCCTGGACGCGGCCGTGGAGAAGCTGGGCTACCTGGCGGACCTGGGCATCGACTTCGTGGAGCTGCTGCCCGTCAACGGCTTCAACGGCACGCACAACTGGGGCTACGACGGTGTTCAGTGGTACACCGTGCACGAAGGTTACGGCGGCCCGGCGGCGTACCAGCGTTTCGTTGATGCCGCCCACGCCGCAGGGCTGGGCGTCATCCAGGACGTGGTGTACAACCACCTGGGCCCCAGCGGGAACTACCTGCCCAAGTTCGGCCCCTACATGAAGCAGGGGGACGCCAACACCTGGGGCGACTCCGTGAACCTGGACGGCCCCGGTTCGGACGTGGTCCGCGATTACATCCTGGACAACGCCGCTCTCTGGCTGCGCGACTACCACGTGGACGGGCTCCGCCTGGACGCCGTGCACGCGCTGAAGGATGAACGCGCGGTGCATATCCTGGAGGAGCTGGGGGCTTTGGGCGACTCCATCTCGGCCGAGTCCGGGCTGCCCAAGACGCTCATCGCGGAATCGGACCTCAACAACCCGCGCCTGATCTATCCCCGGGACACCAACGGGTACGGACTGGCCGGGCAGTGGAGCGATGACTTCCACCACGCGGTGCACGTCAGCGTCAGCGGTGAGACCACCGGCTACTACTCGGACTTCGAGTCCTTGGCCGTGATGGCCAAGGTGCTGAAGGACGGGTTCCTGCATGATGGCAGCTATTCCAGCTTCCGTGGGCGCCACCATGGACGGCCCATCAACGCCTCCCTGGCACACCCGGCGGCGCTGGTGGTCTGCAACCAGAACCACGACCAGATCGGCAACCGCGCCACCGGGGACAGGCTCTCCCAGTCCCTGTCCTACGGGCAGCTGGCCGTGGCCGCGGTCCTCACGCTGACATCGCCGTTCACGCCCATGCTGTTCATGGGCGAGGAATACGGCGCCACCACGCCGTGGCAGTTCTTCACGTCCCACCCGGAACCGGAGCTCGGGAAGGCCACCGCGGAAGGGCGCATCAAGGAGTTCGAGCGCATGGGGTGGGATCCCGCCGTCGTGCCCGACCCGCAGGACCCGGAAACCTTCCGCCGGTCCAAGCTGGACTGGACCGAGGCCTCCACCGGCGACCATGCACGGCTTCTCGAGCTGTACCGGGCGCTGACGGCGCTGCGCCGCGAGCATCCGGAACTGGCGGGGCTCGGCTTTGGCGAGACGGAGGTGTCGTTCGACGACGACGCCGGCTGGCTGCGGTTCCGGCGGGGGAGCGTTGAGGTGCTGGTGAATTTCTCCGACTCGAAGGTCCGGCTGGACGAAGCCTCCGGCAGCGTCCTGCTGGCCACGGACGAAGGAACCGCCCTGGACAGCGAATCCCTGGACCTGGCGCCCTGGAGCGCCGCGATCCTCAAGTCCTAAAACGAAGGGTTACGCCGCGGACACAGTCCGCGGCGTAACTTTTCTGCTGAGCGCTAACGCCTGATGTGTAGCGCACGTCACAACTGGCAGGATGGAACATATGACTTATTCAGCAGCGGACAACCGCTACGAATCAATGCCCTACCGCCGGGTGGGCCGCAGCGGCCTCAAGCTCCCGGCCATCTCCCTGGGCCTGTGGCACAACTTCGGCGACGACAAGCGCTTCGAGGAACAGCGGGACATCCTCCGCCGCGCCTTCGACCTCGGCGTCAACCACTTCGACCTTGCCAACAACTACGGCCCGCCGGACGGGTCCGCCGAAACCAACTTTGGCCGGCACCTGCGGGACGACTTCAAGCCCTACCGCGACGAACTGGTCATCTCCACCAAGGCTGGCTACTACATGTGGCCCGGACCCTACGGTGAATGGGGTTCCCGCAAATACCTGATTTCCAGTCTGGACCAGTCGCTGCAGCGCATGGGGCTTGACTATGTGGACATCTTCTACAGCCACCGGCCTGATCCGGAAACGCCTATGGAAGAGACGATGGGCGCCCTGGACTACGCCGTCCGCTCCGGCAAGGCACTGTACGCCGGCATCTCGTCCTACACGCCCGAGCAGACCGTTGAGGCCGCCCGCATCCTCAAGGAACTGGGTACACCGCTGCTGATCCACCAGCCCAGCTACTCCATGCTCAACCGCTGGACCGAGGACGGCTCGCCAAACCTGTACGAGGTGCTGGACCAGGTGGGGGCTGGATCCATCGCCTTCTCGCCGCTGGCACAGGGCATGCTCACGGACCGCTACCTTCACGGCATCCCCGAAGACTCCCGGGCAGCCAAGGCCCGCTTCCTCTCGGAGGACTCCATCACGGAGGAGAAGCTGGACCGGGTCCGTGGGCTGCGGACGATCGCCGAAGGCCGCGGACAGTCCCTGGCCCAAATGGCCATCGCGTGGATCCTGCGGGACCAGCCCAAGGGATCGCCCGTTACCTCCGCCCTGATCGGCGCCTCAAGTGTCCGGCAGTTGGAGGACAGCCTGTCCGCCATCAACAACCTCAGCTTCTCCGACGACGAACTGACCGCCATCGACGAATTCGCGGTGGAGTCGGACATCAACCTCTGGAAGCAAAACGCCTGACGGATGATTTCTTACGTGGCGGGACCGGGCGCAACCGCGCCCGGTCCCGCTGCGTTGGGTAGTATGAAAAGGCGCCGCGCGGCGCCGTGCCAGCCGGCCGCCGTCGTACTTTCTGCGAGGCAAACCCGGCCGGCTGACGTTTGTCCCCAAAGGAGTTCTGTGTCTTCACATCCGATCCGTGTTGCAATCGTTGGCGTGGGCAACTGCGCCGCCTCGCTGGTGCAGGGCGTCCAGTATTACAAGGATGCCGATCCCGCTGAGACCGTTCCCGGCCTGATGCACGTTGAGTTTGGCCAGTACCACGTGGGCGATGTTCAGTTCGTCGCCGCGTTTGATGTTGACGGCAAGAAGGTCGGCGTTGACCTGTCTGACGCGATTCTGGCCAGCGAGAACAACACCATCAAGATCGCCGACGTCCCGCCCACCGGTGTCACCGTCCAGCGCGGCCACACCCTGGACGGCCTCGGCAAGTACTACCTCGAGACCATCGAGGAATCCACCGAAGAGCCCGTGGACGTGGTCCAGGCCCTCAAGGACGCCGAGGTTGACGTCCTGGTCTGCTACCTGCCCGTCGGGTCCCAGGAAGCGGCGGAGTTCTACGCCCAGGCTGCCATCGACGCCGGCGTTGCGTTCGTTAACGCCCTGCCGGTCTTCATTGCCGGGACCAAGGAGTGGGCTGACAAGTTCACCGCCGCCGGTGTTCCGATCGTGGGCGACGACATCAAGAGCCAGATCGGCGCCACCATCACCCACCGCGTCATGGCCAAGCTGTTCGAGGACCGCGGCGTGACCCTGGACCGGACGTACCAGCTGAACGTCGGCGGCAACATGGACTTCAAGAACATGCTGGAGCGCGACCGGCTGGAGTCCAAGAAGATCTCCAAGACCCAGGCCGTGACCTCCAACGTCGAGGCCGAGCTGGCCGCCAAGGACGTGCACATCGGCCCGTCCGACTACGTGCAGTGGCTCGATGACCGCAAGTGGGCGTTCGTCCGCCTTGAGGGCCGCAACTTCGGCGACGCCCCCGTGTCGCTTGAGTACAAGCTGGAAGTCTGGGACTCGCCCAACTCCGCCGGTGTGATCATTGATGCGATCCGCGCGGCGAAGATCGGCCTGGACCGCGGCATCGGCGGCCCGCTGCTCTCGGCTTCGAGCTACTTCATGAAGTCCCCGCCGGAGCAGTTCAACGACGACCTCGCCCGCGAGAAGGTTGAAGCCTTCATCCGCGGCGACCTGGACCGCTAAGCTCCACACCCCTCGTTGCTCTATCAGTTGTGGTCCCTAAACCCCAAGGTTAGGGACCACAACTGATAGAGCAACCTGTGTTTAAGAGTCCCGCAGCGCGGCCCGAATCTGCTGTACCGCCCGGCGGAAGTCATCGGCAAGATCGTCAGCGTTGAACTTGAAATAACGCCAGTGCGCAGAGTGAAAGCTTTCGTCCCGCCGGTTATCGCGGGACTGTTGCTCGCGCGTAAGGTGATGGCCGCCGTCGTACTGCACAGCGATCTGGTGCCGCCGATAGCCCAAATCGGCTGCAGGCGAGTAGGCGTCTCCCGGGACAATCTGAACCTGCAGCTCTGGCTCCGGAAGCCCTGCTTCGATCATGGCAAGGCGAAGGAAGGTTTCCGGCGCGGAGTCTGCTCCCACACGAATCATGTCGACGGCGGCGCGCGCCTTGACGATGCCCTGCATCTTGGGGTGCCGCTTCAGCAACTGGCGAAGTTCGGTAATGCTCGACCAACACTGTGTTCGCGGCTCAAGTCCCTGGTGAGGTTGGCGGACGAGCTGATCACCGATAGCTACGACATGTTCCAAAGGAAGCAGGCGAGCCAAGTCCAGCCACGTCCGCGCCGGGGTTGAGATCCTCATCTGTTCCCAGTCCATCGTTTCGTTCTCATAGGTGAGAACGGTATGTCCGATGACACCTTCGCGTCTGACCTGCGGCAACGATCTCGGTTTACTGAGGTGCAGATCCCTGCAATCCTTCAGCCACGGCGGGAGCCAGAGTCCCAGAAGGATCGCTGCTGTCTGGTGTGAAATCCATGCTCCGGGAGTTGCTGCCGATAAGGCGCGTGCCAGATCCGGAAGCTCAAACTCCCACGTGGAGGGCAGATACAGCGCTCGGCCTCCGGTAGTCAGATCGGACGAGCGTAGCCGTCCCGGGCTGAGGCTTGCGGCCCTCGCTTCAAGGACCGTGAAGGGAGAACTTGCGAGATGGGCCGGCAGTGGCGGGACGGGTCGCATGGGGATCATTGTTGCCCGTAAGTCCCGGGCCCTGCAGAAGTTGTCCACACCCTTTCGTTGCTCTATCAGATATGGTCCCTAAATCCGGCGTTAGGGACCATATCTGATAGAGCAACTCGGGGAGGTCAGGTGAGGCCGACGGGGTTGCCGTCCGCGTCCACGTCCATGCGCAGGGCTGCCGGGACGGCGGGGAGGCCGGGCATGGTCATCACGGCCCCTGTGAGCGCCACGATGAAACCCGCGCCGGTCTTGGGCAGCAGGTCGCGGACGTGGATGGTGAAGCCTTTCGGGGCCCCGAGCCGGGAGGCGTCGTCCGTGAAGGAGTACTGCGTCTTGGCCATGCACACCGGGAGACCGCTCCAGCCGTTGCGTTCGATGTCGGCCAGCCGTTTCAATGCCGGCACAGAGAAGTCAACGCCGTCCGCGCCGTAGATCTCCTGTGCAATGGTCCGGATCTTGTCCTCCACCGGCAGCCCCAGGGCGTACAGGTGCCGGAAGCTGTTGGGCCCCTCGGTAGCCTGGAGGACCAGGGCCGCCAGCTCGTCACCGCCGTCCCCGCCGCCGCCACGCCCCCACACGTCGGCCACGGCGGCCGCCACGCCCTCGGCAGCACACCATGCCAGCAGCCAGTCGAGTTCCTCCTGAGAATCGGAGGAGAACTTGTTGATGGCCACCACAGGGGTGACCCCGAATTTCTCCACGTTCCGCACATGCCGGCGCAGGTTCGCCACCCCCGCTTCGAGGGCAACCACATCCGGCTGGGCCAGCTGGTTTTTGGCCACCCCGCCCTGCATCTTCAGGGCCCGGATCGTGGCCACCACCACCACGGCCGATGGCGCCAGGCCGCCGTACCGGGCCTTGATGTCCATGAACTTCTCGGCCCCAAGGTCAGCGCCGAAACCGGCCTCCGTGACCACAATGTCCGCCAGCCGCCGGGCAGTCTGCGTGGCAATCAACGAATTGCAGCCGTGGGCGATGTTCGCAAAGGGGCCGCCATGGACCAGGGCCGGCGTGCCGGCGATGGTCTGGACCAGGTTGGGTTTGATGGCCTCCTTCAGGAGCAGCGTCAAGGCGCCCTCCACCCCAAGGTCCGCTACCGTCACGGGCACCCGGTCATACGTGTAGCCGAAAGTAATGCGGCCCAGCCGCGACCGCAGGTCTGCCAGGTCCTTGGACAGGCAGAAAACGGCCATAACCTCAGAGGCCACCGTGATGTCGAACCCGTCCTGCCGCGGCACGCCCTGTGAAGGCCCGCCCAAGCCAATGACCACCTCCCGCAGGGCCCGGTCATTCATGTCCAGCACGCGCTTGAACGTCATCCGGCGGGGATCGATATTCAGTGTGTTGCCCTGGTAGATATGGTTGTCCACCAGCGCCATCAGGGCGTTGTTGGCCGACGTGATCGCGTGGAAGTCACCGGTGAAGTGCAGGTTGATCTCATCCATGGGCAGCACCTGCGAATACCCGCCGCCGGTGGCGCCGCCCTTCATCCCCAGGACCGGGCCCAGCGACGGCTCCCGCAGCGCGATCATCACCTTACGGCCAGCCCGGGCGAGGGAATCCGCCAGCCCCACGGTGGTGGTCGATTTGCCCTCGCCCGCCGGAGTGGGGGACATGGCGGACACCAGCACCACTTTGCCGTAGGGCGCCGGGGCTGCCAGCCTGGCCGGATCAATCTTGGCCTTATACCGCCCGTACTGCTCCAGGGCTTCCGGGTTCACCCCTGCGGCAGCGGCGATGTCCGCAATCGGCTCGATCCGGGCGGCACGGGCTATCTCAAGATCAGAAGGGAGAGCAGACATCCTTGTCCTTTCCCACGCAGTTCGTCCTGCGCAGTCCATTCCTGCACCGGCAGGCGCCGGGCGCATGCCCCTAAGCTAACAGCACCCAGGGCGCCTGCGAGCAATCCGGCGAAGGAAAATCAGGAAGCGGGAATAACCGGGGCCAGGCGCCTGCCCACAAAGTTCTCGACGGCGGCGTGGTAGCTTTCCAGCGTGATGGCGGCTGTGCGCTGCCAGCCGGAGTTCTGGGCGCGGATGGCTGCGGCCCGGCCCAGGTCCTCGCGGGTGGCGGGGTCGTCGTACAGGGCTTCCAGGGCATCGGCCCAGTCGGCAGCGTGGTGCCCGTCCACCAGCAGGCCGGTCCGGCCGTGGAAGATGGCGCGCGAAAGCCCGCCCACGCGGGTGGCCACCACGGGCGTGCCGCAGGCCTGCGCCTCGAGCGCCACGAGCCCGAAGGACTCGCTGAAGGACGGCATCACCACAACGTCCGCCGCACGGAACCAGGACGCCAGTTCAGGTGCCTTCACGGGCGGAAGCTGCGTGACGACGTCGTCCATTCCTGCCTCCGCAATCAGGCAGCGCAGGTTGAATTCCTTGTTGCCGCTCAAGGCGCCCAGGATGGTGACGCGCAGATCGATGTCCGGGCGACGTTTCCGCAACAGGGCCGCCGCCTTGACCAGGACCTGCGGACCTTTCAGCCTTTGGATGCGCCCGGCGAACACCAGGTGGAAGGTGTCCGGGCTGATTTCGTGCTGTGTCCGGGACCGGGCACGGAACGCAGGGGTGAAGGTGGCCAGGTCCACCCCGGGAGGGGCAATGTCAATGCGGTCGTACGTTGCGCCGTAGTGGGAGACGAGCTCGGCTGCTTCGGAACTGGTGTTGGCAATAAGCCTGGCCGCACCGTCCACGATGCGGTGCTCGCCCACCTCGCGCCGCCGGGGCTCGGGCTGTTCGCCGGACTCCAGCAGCAGGTTCTTGACCTTGGCCATGGTGTGCATGGTGTGCACCAGCGGCACGCCCCACAGCTCGGACAGTTCCAGCCCCGCGATCCCGGACACCCAGTAATGCGAATGGATGACGTCGTAGCGGCCGTGCGGCTGGCGGCGCCGGATCTGCTCGATCTGGGCCACCATGGCGTGCAGCAGCCCGGGAAGCTCCTCTTTGGGGATCTTCCGCGGCGGGCCGGCCAGGACATTGTGCACGCACACACCTGGATCGGGGTGTTCGACGGCGGGCTGGTCGGCTGAGGTGGCGCGCGTGAAGATCTCCACCTCCACGCCCGCCTCGGCCAGCGCGGACGCCAGCTCGCGGATGTAGACGTTCATTCCGCCGGCATCACCGGAGCCCGGCTGTTCCATGGGGGAGGTGTGGAGGGAAAGTAACGCGACCCTGCGGATCAGTGCCACGGGACCTCCTTCCGGCAGCCGGCAGGTGTGAGGGGAGCCGGCTCAGTGCGCATTCGATAAAACATTACTCCTTCCGCTAACGCCTGCCGCCCTCCCACATCTTCCCCAAAACCGGGAAAGCCTGCTCGTAACCCGCCAGAAGCTTCGCCGCCAGGTCCGGCGAATCCACGAGCGGGTGCCGGGCAAAGGCCTCCAGGGCAGCATCACGGTTGCCGGTGGTGGCTGCGCGGACCACGAGCCGTTCCACCTCTTTGACCTGCTGGAGCAGCTCCAGTTGCGCGCCGTCCGGTGCCTGCTGCGGCAGGGGGACCGCACCGTGCGCAGTCACGGTACAGGGAACCTCGACGACGGCGTCCGCGGGTAGGCCGGGAATGGCGGGTTGGGGAGCGGCTGCGGCAGCCGTGGTGGACGCGGGCTGGCGGGCTTCGGGTTGCCCGGCGGGCACCAGCGTGTTCCGGGTGTTCAGGACCAGTTGGGTGTCTCCGCCGCCGGCGAGGGCCCGCATGGCCGCCAGCGCCACCCTCTCATAGCCGCCGCCGGCCAGGTCCTCCTCGGCCCGGCGCTCGCCCTCTTGCCGCGCCTCGGCCAGGTAGCCCTCTTCCCGGGAGCGCCGCGCCTCCTCCCACAACCTGTAGGCGTCAGGCCCCGCAGAGGCCAGCCGGGGATACAGCTCCTGCTGCTGGCGGTGGATGCTTTCGCCGCGGGTCTGCGTCATTGCCTGCATGGCCAGCCGGGCTGCATCGCGTTGGTAGTAGTAGTACAGGTACTCGTTGGGAAGCATGCCCAGTTCCGCCAGGAACGGCTGCGGGAAGAGCCGGCCTTCCTCGAACGACTGCAGGGCTCCGGCGTCGGCCAACAGGGCAGGCAGCACGTCCCGGCCGCCGGACTCCAGCCGGTACAGCCAGCCCAGGTGGTTCAGCCCGTAGTAGCCCACGCCGTCGAGCCGCCCTTCCGGCAACGGCACGCGGGCAGCGGCCGCCGCCCGCTGCACCAGCCCGCCCGCAGAATCACAGATCCCGATGACCCGGTGCCCCAGGACCGGGACCAGCGCCTCGGTGACCATTCCGGCCGGGTTGGTGAAATTGATCAGCCACGCGTCCGGGCAGTATTCCCGTATTGACCGGGCCAGGCGCAGCATGTGCGGAATTGTCCGGAGCGCATAGGAAATCCCCCCGGCTCCCGTGGTTTCCTGTCCCAGCAGCCCCAGGTCCTGCGCCACCTTCTCGTCCGCAACGCGCCCCGCCGTGCCGCCCGGCCGGATGGCGGCGAACACCATCGTGGTGCCGGACAGGGCTTCAGCGAGATTGGTGGTGGCGTGGACCGGAAGACGGGCACCATGACCCCCGGGCATGCTCTCCAGCACCGCGGTGACGGCATCAAGGCGGGCGGGATCGACGTCGTACAGCACCAGTTCGGTGACCAGCCCGGAAAAGCGGCCGGACACCAGGGCCCGGAAGATCAACGGAACCCGGAAACCCCCGCCGCCGGCAATCAGAAGCCGCATACCTGCAGTCTAGGACCAGCCTCCGACAGCCGGTCCACACCTGTCCAACGCCCCTATCGCAGCTGAGTGGCACAGCGTATCCTGCGCACTATGGACGCCATCCCCGCACGCCCCTTCGACCCCCTGGCTGCCGTCCGTTCACCCGGGGAACCCGGATTCGACCTCCTGCTGGCCGGAACCGTGTTCCAGGACATCATCTTCACCGGCCTGCCGCACGGGCCCGAACCGGGCACCGAAATCTGGAGCGACGGCATGGGCAGCTGCCCCGGCGGGGTGGCGAACCAGGCGATCGCCGCTGCCAGGCTGGGGCTCCGCACTGGTTTGGCCGCCGCGTTCGGCGACGACGGTTACGGGGACTTCAACTGGAAGATCCTCTCCGGCCAGGAGCACGTGGACCTCAGTCTCTCCCGGCGCGTCCCGGGCTGGCACTCCCCGGTAACGGTGTCCCTTTGCGTGGACCAGGACCGCTCCCTGGTGACCCACGGACACTCCGCCCCCGTGACAAACTCCGAGCTGATCGGAGACCCGCCCAAGGCGCTCGCCGGCATCGCCGAAGTAGGCCTGGAAGTGGAGCCGTGGGCCCGGGCAGCCCATGCCGCCGGGCTGAAACTGTTCGGGGATGTGGGGTGGGACCCCAGCGGTGAATGGGCCCCGGTGCGGCTTGAGAACCTGCAGTACTTCTATGCCTTCCTGCCCAACCAGCGCGAGGCCATGGCGTTCACGGGCAAGGACAATCCGTGGAGTGCACTGTATGCGCTGGCAGACCGGGTTCCGGTGGCCGTGGTGACCCTGGGCCCCCAGGGCGCCATGGCCGTGGACTCGGAAACCGGTGAGGAGGAGTGGGTCCCGTCGCTTCCGGTCAAGGCACATGACCCCACCGGAGCCGGCGACTGCTTCGATGCGGCGTTCATTGTGGGAACCCTGGCCGGCTGGCCGTTGGGGGACAGGCTGCGGTTCGCTAACCTGTGCGCAGCCCTGGCGGTACAGGAGGTGGGCGGTTCGCTGGCCGCCCCGGGCTGGGGCGACATCGCCGACTGGTGGAGACGCGCCAATGCCCGTCCGGAACGGCAAACGAGTCAATGGCTGCGGCGCTTCGGGTTTCTCGCGGACATCATCGAAGATGTGCCGCTGGCAGCCCAGCGCCGGGCGGCCGCCACCATCGCGCACCTGTCGGACGCCTAGGGAGTGCTGGAGGCCCTGATTATTCGGCGCGAAGTGCCCGCACTAGAATCACTTAGGTGACTTACCCCGCAACAACCGGTGAATTCAGCGCTGCCTCCGGGCCGGACCCCCGCCATGAGCGGTCCGCCGTGATCGACCTGGACGCCATCCGGCACAACGTCCGCCGGCTTGCTGCCGCCGCTTCCCCCGCGAAAGTCATGGCAGTGGTCAAGGCGGATGCGTACGGGCACGGCGCCGTTCCGGTCGCCCGCGCAGCCCTGCAGGCCGGTGCCGCCTGGCTCGGGGTGGCCCACATTTCCGAGGCCCTCGCGCTGCGCGCCGCCGGCATCGACGCACCGCTCCTCGCCTGGCTGCACACCACGGACAGCAACTTCGGCGCCGCCGTGGCCGCCGGCGTCGACATTGGCTGTTCCGGCTGGGAGCTGGAGCGCATCGTGGCCGCGGCCCGTGAACAGGAGCGCCCGGCCCGGGTGCACCTCAAGGTGGACACCGGGCTGGGACGCAACGGAGCCACTCCCGAGGCCTGGGACCGCCTGGTGGGGGAGGCCGTGGAGTACCAGGACCAGGGCCTCCTGCGCGTGGTGGGCATCTTCTCCCACCTGGCCGTGGCTGACGAGCCGGAGCGGCCCGAGACGGACGAACAGCTGGCCGCATTCCGGGAGGCGCTGGCCATCGCCGAGGACGCGGGCGTGGACCCCGAGGTCCGGCACCTCGCCAACACCCCCGCCACCCTGTCCCGGCCGGACACCCACTTCGACCTGGTCAGGGTTGGCCTGGGCATCTACGGGCTTTCGCCGTTTGACGGGCAGACCTCGGCAGAGCTTGGCCTCCGGCCCGCCATGACGCTGCGCACCCTGGTGTCGCAGTGCAAGGAGGTTCCCGAAGGGCAGGGCGTCTCCTACGGCCTGCATTACCGCACCAGGACCGCGAGCACCCTGGCCCTGATTCCCATGGGCTACGCCGACGGGGTCCCCCGGATTGCCACCGGCGGGCCCGTCCGCGTGGGCGGGAAGTCCTACCCTGTAGTGGGCCGGATCGCCATGGACCAGATGGTCATCGACCTTGGGCCGGCGGCATCCGGGGCGGCACTGCAGGGTACGGAAGCGGTGCTCTTTGGCGACGGTGCCGACGGCGGACCCACCGCGGAGGACTGGGCCCGCGCCGCCGGAACCATCAACTACGAGATCGTGACCCGCATCAGCCCCCGTGTTCCGCGCCGCTTCATCAACGAGGACGAACCGGCGGTCAACGGCCAGGGCCTGGTGGGCGTGCCCGGTGCGGCGGGGGCCGCATGAGCGCGCCGGAAGAGATGCCCGCCAACCAGGCCGCCAACTGGGAAAAGACATTCACGGCGACGACGGCGGACCAGACGCACGCGTTCGGCGCACGTTTGGCGGAGGTGCTGCAGGCCGGGGACCTGCTGGTGCTGTCCGGTGAGTTGGGTGCCGGCAAGACGACGTTCACGCAGGGCCTGGGCGAGGGCCTGGGTGTCCGCGCGGGCATCATCTCGCCCACGTTCGTCCTGGTCCGGATCCATCCCAACCTGCCCGATGGTCCGCGTCCCGGCGGCCCGGACCTGGTGCACGTGGACGCGTACCGGCTGGGTTCGGCGGCGGAGATCGACGACATTGACCTCGAAAACACCATGGACTCCTCCGTAACGGTGGTGGAGTGGGGGCATGAACGGGTGGAGCACCTGAGCGACAGCCGGCTGGAGATCGACCTCCTCCGTGCCATCGGGCTTGGTGCCCCGGGCAGTGGAGCCGGAGGTGGGACCCTGGACTTCGACGGCGAGGACACCGACGAGCCCCGCACCATTGTGATGCGCGGGTACGGGCCGCGGTGGGCAAGTGCCCCGGAACTGGGCGCCCCTGAACTGGGCCAGCCTGACTTGGGTGCGCCGGGAGGAGACGTCCCATGCTGATCCTCGCGATTGACACCTCCGCGGTGGCCAGCGCGGCGCTGCTGTCCAATGAAGCCCCGGAGGGCGTACTGGCCAGCTTCGCCACCGAAGACACCCGCAGCCATGCCGAGGTGCTCGCGCCGGGCATTCACGCCATGCTGGCAGACGCCGGCGTCACCGGGCAGGACATTGATGCGCTGGTGGTGGGGGTGGGTCCTGGCCCCTTCACCGGGCTGCGCTCCGGCATCGCCACGGCACGGACACTCGCGTTTGTCTGGGGCAAGCCCCTGCACGGGCTGATGAGCCTGGACGCGGTGGCCCTGGAGGTGGCCGAATCCACTGCCGCCGTCCCGGAGTTCCTGGTGGTGACCGATGCCCGCCGGAAAGAGGTCTACTGGGCCCGCTACAGCCTGGACGACGGCCAGTTGCCGCAGCTGGAGGACGGTCCGCATGTCGGATTCGCCGCCGATCTGCCGGACCTGCCCGCATTCGGCGCCGGTGCCGGGCTCTACGATGGCGTCCTGCACGCCCATCCGGAGTTCGCGGGGGAGCAGCCTGACGCTCTGTACCTTGGCCAGTTCGCCCTGGCCAGGCTGGCTGCGGGGGATATCCTGCCGGACACCACACCCCTGTACCTGCGCGAATCGGACGCGCAGATTCCCGGACCACGGAAGCGGGCACTGTGAGTACCAGCCGGGAACCCCGCATGGCAGGCGTCACCGTCCGCGACATGACCCTGGACGATGTGCCCGGCGTCGGTGCGCTGGAGCAGCAGCTGTTCCCGATTGACGCCTGGCCCGTGCAGATGTTCATCGACGAGCTCTCCCAGCCGGAGACCCGCCGCTACCTCGTGGCGGAGACCAGCGACGGCATTGTGGGCTATGCCGGGCTGATGTGCATCGAGCCCATCGCGGACATCCAGACCATCGCCGTCGTCCCTGACCATGAGGGGCGCGGCATTGGCAGCACCCTACTCACGCAACTGATCGGGGAGGCCAGGCACCGCGGTGCGGCCGACGTCCTGCTCGAAGTCCGCGCGGACAACCCCCGGGCACAGCAGCTGTACGTGCGGTTCGGTTTCGAGCAGATCCACATCCGTCCCCGCTATTACCGAGACGGGGTGGATGCCCTGATCATGCGGCTCCAGCTCGCCGCAGCCGAAACTGATGGCCAACACGCAACGGAGGCAGGCCAGCCATGAACCGCTCACAGCCCCTGGTGCTGGGCATCGAATCATCCTGCGACGAAACCGGCGTGGGCATCGTCCGCGGCACCACGCTTCTGACCAACACCGTCTCTTCCTCCATGGACGAGCACGTCCGGTTCGGCGGCGTCATTCCCGAGATCGCTTCGCGTGCGCACCTGGACGCTTTCGTCCCCACCCTGGAACAGGCGCTGGCAGACGCCGGTGTGAGCCTTGACGAGGTGGACGCCATCGCCGTAACGTCCGGGCCCGGGCTGGCCGGCGCCCTCATGGTGGGCGTGTGCGCTGCCAAGGCGCTCGCCGTCGCCACGGGCAAGCCGCTGTACGCCATTAACCACCTGGTGGCCCACGTGGGCGTGGGACTCCTGGATGACCGCGCCAACGGCCGGAAGCAGGAGCTGCCGGAGAACCTGGGCGCCCTGCTGGTCTCCGGCGGCCACACCGAAATCCTCCAAATCAACAGCATCACCAGCGACGTGGAGCTCCTGGGTTCCACCATCGACGACGCCGCGGGCGAGGCCTACGACAAAGTGGCCCGCATCCTGGGCCTCGGTTACCCGGGCGGTCCGGCCATCGACAAGGTGGCCCGCGGCGGCAATCCCAAGGCCATCCGCTTTCCCCGCGGCCTCAGCCAGCCCAAGTACATGGGCACGGCGGAGGAACCGGGGCCGCACCGGTACGACTGGTCCTTCAGCGGACTCAAGACGGCGGTGGCGCGGTGCGTGGAGCAGTTCGAGGCCCGGGGGGAGGAGATCCCTGTTGCTGACATCGCGGCCGCCTTCCAGGAAGCCGTGGTGGACGTGATTTCGTCCAAGGCGGTGCTGGCCTGCCGCGAACACGGCATCAGGGACGTCCTGCTGGGCGGCGGCGTGGCAGCCAACTCCCGCCTGCGCGAACTGACCGGCCAGCGCTGCGCCTCCGCCGGCATCCGGCTGCACGTGCCGCCCCTGGACCTTTGCACGGACAACGGCGCCATGGTGGCGGCCCTGGGTGCGCAGCTGGTGATGGCCGGCGTTGACCCCAGCGGCATCGGCTTCGCTCCGGACTCGTCCATGCCCGTCACCTCGGTGTCGCTCCCGGGCTGAAGGCAGTAGGCCCCGCCTACCCGTCGCGGGGCACTTTGGGGGAGTCGGCGTCGTACATCACGACGGCGGCCGGCGTGTCCGTGTCGAAGTGCCCCCTTTCGGACGGGGCACGTCAGTCACGGAGCACGTCAGGCGGTGGGGCCGTTCCGCATCTGCTTGACCAGGTCCAGGACCACGGCCTGGAGGTTCCCGCCGTTCTCGGCGGCAACGCGGCGCTGGCGCTGGTACCCGGCGCCGCGGCGGATGATCTTCTCGACGTCGGCAAGCTCGTCCAGGCAGCGCAGCTTGGCCGCCACCGGCTCCAGCCGGTTGAGCGTCTCCAGCAGGTGTTCGGTGACCAACTGCTCACGGCCTGCGGCGTCCAGGATGATGATGGCGTCCATGCCGTAGCGGGCAGCGCGCCATTTGTTTTCCTGCACGTGCCACGGCGGCATGGTGGGGATGGTGCCGCCGTTGTCCAGGGTGGTGGAGAACTCGTCCACCATGCACTGGGTGAGGGCCGCAATGGCGCCCACTTCCTCCAGCGTGGCCAGGCCGTCACAGATGCGCATCTCGATGGTCCCGAGCGCAGGCACCGGCCGGATGTCCCAGCGGATCTCGGAGATGGTGTCGATGACGCCGGTGGTGGTCATGTCCTGCACGTAGGACTCGTATTCCTCCCAGGACTTGAACTGGAAGGGCAGGCCTGCGGTGGGAAGCTGCTGGAACATCAGGGCGCGCTGGGAGGCGTAGCCGGTGTCCTCGCCGCCCCAGAACGGGCTGGATGCGGAGAGTGCCTGGAAGTGCGGGAAGTAGTTGACCAGGCCGTCCAGGACGGGCAGTGCCTTGTCCCGGCGGTCCAGGCCCACGTGCACGTGGACGCCGTAAATGACCATCTGCCGGCCCCACCACTGGGTGCGGTCGATGAGTTTGGCGTAGCGCGCCTTGTCCGTCACGGGCTGCAGCTGCGGCGGGCTGAACGGGTGGCTGCCGGCGCAGAACAGCTCCACGCCCATGGGATCGGTGATTTCGCGGACGGCGGCAACGGACCGGCTGAGGTCCTCTTTGGCCTCGGCGGCTGTTTCGCAGATTCCGGTGACCAGTTCCACCGTGTTCAGCAGCAGTTCCTGCTTGATGTGCGGATGTTCGTCGTCTTCGTTGAGTTCCGGGTGGCGCGAGGCCACGCCGCGGAGCACCTGGTTGGCCACGGACGCGAGCTCGCCCGTTTTTCCGTCCACCAGGGCAAGCTCCCACTCAACACCGAGGGTTGACTGCCTCGATGACGCGAAGTCGATCTTCACACGTTTCCTTACTGTCCGGTTTGCCGCTGGCTGATGCCGCTCACAGGCTGCGCCGGCTGGCGAACGGGTGGTTCAAGTCTAGTGCAGGGGTAGCATCGTATTGATGGCCCCGTTCCCCCTGCGTCACAGCGCCGCCAAAACCAGCCCCGCCAAATCCCTCCCGCTCCTCCTTGCTTTGTCTGCCCTGGCCCTGGCTTCCTGCACCGCCTCGCCAAACGCGGCCCCGCCGTCGTCCCCGGCGGCGCCCACCACTGCGTCACCTTCCGCATCAGCAAGTACGACGGCGGCGCCTCCCACCGCTTCCGCCTCACCTGACCCAGGCTCCCGCCCGCTGGGGTGGGGCCCGGAGCAGCGCGACCAGGACGCCGCGGCAGCCGCTATCAAAGCCATGTCGCCGGAGCAGAAGGCCGGGCAGGTGCTGGTCCCGTTCTTCAAGGGCAGCCAGGTGGAGGCGCACGCCGCCCTCATCCAGCGCCTGCACCTGGCCGGGTCCATCATCATGGGCGACAACGTGCCCCGGGACCCCGCAGGGGAATGTGGACGTTGCCGGCATGGGTGCCGTGAACCAGCGGCTGCAGCAGGCCGCTTCCGCCGACGGCCGGGGCTGGCCGGGCATCATCGGCGTGGACCAGGAAGGCGGCGCCGTGGCGCGCCTGGGACGCCCGCTGACCGAATGGCCCACGCCCATGAGCTACGGTGCGGCCGGCAACCAGGCCCTGACCCGGGAAGCAGGGAAGGGTTTGGCCAGTGAGCTGGTGCCGCTGGGTTTCGACCTCGACTTCGCGCCCGATACGGACGTGACCATCGGGCCCGGCGACCCCACCATCGGTGCCCGCTCCATGTCTGCCGATCCGGCCGCCGCCGCAGCCCACGGGGTGGCCTTCTCCCAAGGCATGCTGGACGCGGGTGTGCTTCCCACCGTGAAGCATTTCCCCGGCCACGGCTCGGTGACAACGGACTCCCACCTCAGCCTGCCCGTGCAGCCCGCCGGGATTGACGAACTCCGGGCCCGGGACTGGAAACCCTTCCAGGCAGCCGTTTCCGCGGGCCTGCCCATTGTCATGACCGGGCACATCGCCGTGCCTGCGCTGGAACCCGGTGTGCCGTCGTCGCTCTCCGCACCAAGCTACGCCGCGATGCGGGACCTGGGCTTCAAAGGCGTGGCCGTGACCGACGCCCTCAACATGGGGGCCGTGGACAACCAGTACCCCGCCGGAGCGGCAGCGGTGAAAGCCCTGGGAGCCGGCGCCGACCTGCTGCTGATGCCCGCTGACGTGGAACAGGCACACGCCGCCATCCTCCAGGCCCTGGCCGCCGGGACCCTTCCGGCCGCCCGGCTCGACGAGGCCGTGCAGCGGGTGGCCACCATGATGATCTGGCATGCACGGACCACGGCGGCCGCCGGAACCGCGCGTGCAGGTGCTGCAGCCGGAAGCGGCGCCGCGTTGTCGGCCCGGGTGTCGGCATCGGCCCTGACCGTTGTCTCCGGTCCCTGCAGCGGCCCCCTTGTTCCCGGTGCGGTCCGCGTGGCCGGCGGGGGACCGGGGGACCGGGAGCGCTTCGAAGCAGCCGCGGCCCGCGCCGGCCTGGCGGTTGGATCAGGTCCGCTGGTGAATTTGATCGGCCTCGGCGGGAAGGCGGCGGGCGGGGACATCGCCGTGGCCCTCGACGCCCCCTGGCCGCTGCAGAACTCCACGGCCCCGGTCAAGCTGGCACTGTATGGCCGCACCGACACCGCCTTCGACGCGCTGGCCGCCGTGCTGGCAGGAAAGGCGCCCGCTCCCGGGAAGCTGCCTGCCGCCGTCGGGCCCTTTCCTGCGGGAACCGGCTGCCCCTGACCCCCAAGTAGGTAGCGCTAAGTGTCGTTTTGACCGCTCAAAACGACACTTGGCGCTACTCAGTTGAGAGGGGACGCTTTAATGGTCAGGTGCCCATTCTGAATAAAGACATGACCCTCTGCATCTCGCTCTCAGCCCGGCCCAGCAACAACGGGACCCGCTTCCACAATCACCTGTACGGGCAGCTCGACCTGAACTGGATCTATAAAGCGTTCGCGCCCACCAACCTGGAACAGGCCATCGCCGGCGTCCGCGGGTTGGGTATCCGGGGCTGTGCCATCTCCATGCCGTACAAGGAGGACGTCATCGCCCTGGTGGACGAGATGGACCCCTCCGCCAAGGCCATCGACTCCGTGAACACCATCGTGAACACGGACGGCCACCTCAAGGCGTACAACACCGACTACACGGCGACCGAACAACTGCTGGCGTCAAACGCGGTCCCCACAGACTATTCGGTACTGGTCCAGGGCGCGGGCGGCATGGCGAAGGCGACGGTTGCCGCCCTCCGCGATGCCGGCTTCAGGGACGTCACGGTCATCGCCCGGAATGAGGCTGCCGGCCGTGCACTCGCCGACCAGTACGGCTTCCAGTGGCGGGCAGCGCTCGACGGCGGCACGGCGGACCTGATCATCAACGTCACCCCCATCGGCATGGCCGGCGGCGCCGAAGCGGACAGCCTGTCGTTCCCCGCTGAGGCCATCGAGGCTGCCCGGCTGGTCTTCGACGTGGTGGCGCTCCCGGCGGAGACGCCGCTGGTCCGTGCCGCGCGGGCAGCAGGCAAACCGGTGATCACCGGCGCGGAAGTGGCCACCATCCAGGCGCTGGAACAGTTCGTGCTCTACACCGGCGTGCGGCCCACCGCGGAGCAGGTGCGGGCAGCCGAGGAGTTCATGCGCGCGCAGTAGCGGCTGGACTCAGGGTGTGCGGGACTGGTTCCACCACGATCGCCACCCGGTCCTCCCCAATACGGGTCAGGACCAGGGTGGCGGTCCTCGCGGAACCCTTTTTGGAGTTCTTTCCGGCTGGCAGCAGCTGCTTCCGCAGTTCCTCCGGGGTTACCGCGGTGCCGCGCTTCTTGATATCCAGCACGGTGATGCCCTCCTGCTTCACCCAGGCCTTGAGTGCCTTGACGTTGTAGGGCATGACCTCCAGGACCTTGTAGGCCCGGGCGAACGGGGTGTCCAGAGAGGTCCGGGGCACAGATGTAGGCGATGTGTTCGTCCACCAGGTGGCCGCCGAGCTGCAGCGCCACGTCGGCCACCAGCCCGGCGCGGATCACGGCGCCGTCGGGTTCGTACAGGTAGCCTTCCACTGGTCCCACCGGCGCGGCCGGGCCGGCACCGAAATCGTCCGCGCTGGTCAGCTCGGCGGGCCCCTGGGAACCCAGGACCAGGGCTGCCCGGCGGACCGCGGGCCTGCGCACGGCGTTGAACCAGAGGGTCACTTCAGTGACGTCACCGGCCACGGACACCCACTGGGCTTCGCAGCCCGCAGGAACAGACTCGTGCGGCATGCCCGGGCCCATCTTCACGCCCACGGCCTTCCCGCCAGCAGCGAGCGACTCCACGAAGGACAGCGGCGGGGAGAACGCCTCGGGGTCCCAGATCCGCTTGGTTCCGGACGTGGAGGTGACGCGGCGCGCGGGATCCAGCCAGACGCCGTCGATCCCTTCCAGCGGGACTGATGCCGCGTCGGCGTGGACCACTGTGGCATTGGGGAACGGGATGAGGTTCATGGTGGCGCAGGCCGCGGTGGTTTCGTCCATTTCCACGGCGGTGACATTGATGTCCAGGGATGCCAGGGCCATGGCATCGGCGCCCAGCCCGCAGCCCAGGTCCGCCACGCGGCTGATCCCTGCAGCAGCGAACCGCTGAGCGTGGTGCGCAGCGACGTTCAGGCGCGTGGCCTGCTCCAGGCCGGCCTGGGTGAACAACATCTGGCGGGCAAACTCGCCGAACTTAGCCTCTGCCCTGGTGCGCAGCCGCGACTGCGTCAGGACGGCGGACACGAGTCCGGCGGGGTGCCCGGCCTTCCGGAGCGCGGAATTGAGCTCAAAGGAGTCCTCATCCCGGTAGGGACCCAGCGACGCCAGCAAGTCCCAGCCTTCGGGGGTCAAAAGGGGTGCAATCTGGTCCTGGGGAGCGTGAGCCATGGGTTCCAGCCTAGTGGAGGAGCGCGCGGCCGGGATGCCGATACTGTTGAAACCATGGATGAGAGCACAGCCCCCGTGGAGCTCGGCGGACACCAACCCAGGGACCGCGGCCCGGCAAGGTTTGCCCGTCCCGTCCTGATCGCTGCCGCCGTGGTGGCGGTGGTCTGCATCGCCCTGCTGGTGATCATTTTCCTGCTGGACACGTTCAACGCCACCGTCTATTCCGTGGGCGGCAACGACATCCAGGACAACACCCAGGAGTCCCGGGACATCCGGGGGCTGTACGACGGCGCGCGAATGGGGAGCATCTTCGTCCTCGTCATTGCGGCGCTCGCCGCAGCCGGGGCGGGCTGGGTGCTCTTCCGCGCCCGTAAGGCAGGCGGCGGCGATGCCGACGGCGGCGAAGACGTGGACTTCGACGACCTGGGCCGATAGGGGAGCGTGGCCGTTGCCCCGGGCCGCCGTCGTCGGACCCTGGAAAAGGCGTACGCCGATGACGAAACGTTGGCACTCACCTTGACCGAGTGCTAACCCTTACATAGAGTCTTCATTAGCACTCTCCCTAGGAGGGTGCTAACACATGAAGAGCTGCCAGCCAGGCTGCTGCCGGCACCGCGACGACGGTTTGCCAGCTACGGCGGAAAGCTTTCCAGTCCACGAATTTGCTGACGAAAAGGAGAGGTCCGAGTGTCGGTCTCTATTAAGCCTCTTGAGGATCGTATCGTTGTCCGCCCGCTCGAAGCCGAGCAGACCACGGCTTCCGGCCTGGTCATCCCGGACTCCGCGCAGGAGAAGCCGCAGGAAGGCGAAGTTGTTGCAGTAGGCCCCGGCCGCTTCGAAGATGGCAACCGCGTTCCCGTTGACGTAGCCGTTGGCGACGTCGTCATCTACTCCAAGTACGGCGGAACCGAAGTCAAGACCGGCGGCACCGAGTACCTCGTGCTGTCCGCCCGCGACGTCCTGGCTGTCGTCGTAAAGTAACTCTTTCGGATCCCCGTGCCGCCGGCCATGCTCATGCTGGCCGGCAGTGCGGGGTTCTGTCTTTGAAAGGACAAAACCATGGCAAAGCAGCTTGCGTTTAATGACGCTGCCCGCCGGTCCCTTGAGGCCGGCATCGATAAGCTCGCGAACACCGTCAAGGTGACGCTCGGCCCCCGCGGCCGCAACGTCGTCCTGGACAAGAAGTGGGGTGCCCCCACCATCACGAACGACGGCGTCACCATCGCGCGCGAAGTGGAACTGGACGACCCCTACGAGAACCTTGGCGCCCAGCTGGCCAAGGAAGTAGCCACCAAGACCAACGACGTTGCCGGCGACGGCACCACCACCGCTACGGTCCTGGCCCAGGCCCTGGTCAAGGAAGGCCTGCGCAACGTGGCAGCGGGTGCTGCCCCCGGCCAGATCAAGCGCGGCATCGAAGTTGCGGTTGAAGCCGTGGCTGCCCGCCTGCTGGAGAACGCCCGCCCCGTCGAAGGCACCCAGGTGGCAAACGTTGCCGCCATCTCCGCCCAGAGCGACGAAATCGGCGAGCTGCTGGCCGAGGCCTTCGGCAAGGTGGGCAAGGATGGCGTCATCACCATCGAAGAGTCCTCCACCACCCAGACCGAACTGGTCCTCACCGAGGGCATGCAGTTCGACAAGGGCTACCTGTCCCCGTACTTCGTCACGGACGCCGAACGCCAGGAAGCAGTCCTCGAGGACGCGCTCATCCTGATCAACCAGGGCAAGATCTCCTCCATCCAGGAATTCCTGCCGCTGCTGGAAAAGGCGCTGCAGGCCTCCAAGCCGCTGTTCATCATCGCCGAGGACGTCGAGGGCGAGGCCCTGTCCACGCTGATCGTCAACCGCATCCGCGGCACCCTGAACGTTGTTGCTGTCAAGGCTCCCGGCTTCGGTGACCGCCGCAAGGCCATGCTGCAGGACATTGCCACCCTGACCGGTGCGCAGGTTGTCTCCCCGGAGCTGGGCCTGAGCCTGGACACCGTTGGCCTGGAGGTGCTGGGTACCGCCCGCCGCATCACCGTCACCAAGGACAACACCACCATCGTGGACGGCGCCGGTTCGGCCGAGGACGTGGCCGCACGCGTTGCCCAGCTGCGCGCCGAGGTTACCCGCACCGACTCCGACTGGGACCGCGAAAAGCTCCAGGAGCGGCTGGCCAAGCTGGCCGGCGGCATCGGGGTCATCAAGGTGGGTGCCGCAACCGAGGTTGAGCTGAAGGAAAAGAAGCACCGCATCGAGGACGCCGTGTCCTCCACCCGCGCTGCCCTCGAAGAAGGCATCGTGGCCGGCGGTGGCTCGGCCCTGATTCACGCCCTCAAGGCACTGGATGAGGATGCTTCTGTGAAGGCCCTCGAAGGCGACGCTGCCGCAGCTGTCGGCATTGTCCGCCGTGCGCTGGTGCAGCCGCTGCGCTGGATCGCCCAGAACGCCGGCTTCGACGGCTACGTGGTGACCTCCAAGGTTGCCGACCTCGAAACCAACAACGGCTTCAACGCCAAGTCCGGCGAGTACGAGGACCTGATCGGCGCGGGCGTCATCGACCCCGTCAAGGTCACCCGTGCTGCCCTCCGCAACGCGGCCTCCATCGCCGCCCTGGTTCTCACCACCGAGACCCTTGTCGTGGAGAAGCCGGCCGAAGAGGACGAGCACGCAGGCCACAGCCACTAGTCCCCACCGTCCCCCTAACCTCGCTTCGCTCGGTCAGGGAACCCTGACGGCGTGGGCCCACCACAGGGGGCGCGGCAGGCGCTATACAGAAAACCGGTCCAGCATCAGCTGGGCCGGTTTTTTGTATTCCTGTAAGGATGCTCGGGATCAGCCGGCTCCCATCTCCGCGGTTTCGACCCCACCTGCCCGCTCATAGACCAGCGACACGGCTCCCTTGGGGTAGCTGCGTGCCGGCTCGGCGAGGCGGAACGTGGCGGGTACCGTCCCGGCGTCGAAAAGCCGCTTGCCCTGCCCCAAAGTGACCGGATACAGCCAGAGATGAAGGCGGTCCAGCACCTCTGCCTCCAGCAGTGACCGGATGAGGACCCCGCTGCCGAACATGTGCACCTGCTGGTACTCGTCGCGCAGCCTGCCTGCCGCCATGGCATCCGGCAGCACGGTGGTGCCTGCCCATGCCGGATCAGTGAGGGAGCCGGACACCACAAATTTGGGGACCCGGTTGAGCGTCTCCGCGATGTCCCCTGACTGGTGGGGCCAATAGGCGGCAAAGATGTCATAGGTTTTTCGCCCGAGGAGCAGGGCATCCATTTGCTCGATTCCAGCTGCAATGGCGGCGCCGGACTCATCGTCGGAGACCGGTGCCTGCCAGCCGCCAAAGGCGAAACTGCCTTCCGGGTCTTCTTCGCGGCCGCCGGGCGCCTGGTAGACGCCGTCGAGGGTGATGAACAGGTTCGCAGCGATGAGTCCCATGCGCCCATTGTGGAACCGGACCGTGGGCCTGTCCAGTGCCGTGGCAGGATGGAGCCATGCTGCTCCTTGAGCTCGTCAAGACCGCGGAGGCCGTCACCTCCACCCGTTCCCGGCTGGCGAAAGTGGGTGCGCTGGCCCAGCTGCTGGTCCGGCTTGAGCCTGCGGAAATTCCGACGGCGGTGGGCTGGCTGGTTGCCAAGCCCCGCCAGGGACGCGTGGGTGTCGGCTGGAGCGCCGTGGCGGCGGCCAGGGAGGAGCCCGCCGTCGAGCCGACCCTCACCGTGGCCGACCTTGACGCGGGCCTGGACCGGCTGCTTGCCATGGCAGGTACCGGATCGGGCGCCGGGCGCGCAGCTACACTGCGGAAGCTGATGGGGGCGGCAACCGCGCCGGAGCAGTCATTTATCGCCGGGGTCCTCCTTGGCGAGCTCCGCACCGGAGCTTTGGAGGGCGTGCTGACGGATGCCGTTGCCCGGGCCGCCGGGAAGCCCGTTGCCGCCGTACGCCGCGCTGCAATGCTTTCCGGGGACCTGGGCGGAACCGCCCTGCTCGCCCTTACGGGCACCGAAGCCGAGCTCGACGCCGTCGGCCTGGTAGTGGGCCGCCCCGTGCAGCCCATGCTCGCGGCCACCGCGGGCAGTCCAAGCGCAGCCCTGGAAGCCACCGGGGAGGCGTCCGTGGAATACAAGCTCGACGGCGCCCGCATCCAGGTGCACCGGGTCGGCGACGACGTCAGCATCTTCACCCGCAACCTCGCCGACGTCACGCACCGGCTCCCCGAGGTAGTGGAGGTAGTGCGCGGACTGCCGCTGCGGGACGTGATCCTCGACGGCGAAACCCTGGCCCTGGACGAGGAAGGCGGCCCGCGGCCGTTCCAGGAAACCATGGCGCGCTTTGGTGCGGATGCAGCGCGGGAAACGCTGCTGCATCCGTGGTTCTTCGACGTGCTGCATCTCGACGGGCGGGACCTGCTCGACGAGCCACTGTCCGCCCGGATCAGTGAGCTCGAGCGCATTGCGCCTGAGCACCGGATACCGGGAGAGGTTACGGCTGATCCGGTCGTCGCGGAGCGGGTGTCGCAGGAGGCGCTCGCCGCCGGGCACGAGGGCGTCGTGGTGAAGGCGATTGGTTCCACCTATGCGGCCGGCCGGCGCGGGTCCAACTGGGTGAAGGTTAAGCCGGTGCTCACGTACGACCTGGTGGTGCTGGCCTGCGAGTGGGGATCCGGACGCCGCACCGGGACGCTCTCGAACCTGCACCTGGGCGCCCTTGACCCTGAGGGGGAGTTCGGTGAACCTGGCGGCTACGTGATGGTGGGCAAGACCTTCAAGGGCCTCACCGATGAATTGCTGAGGTGGCAGACGGAGAGATTCCAGGAGCTTGAGGTGCGGCGCACTGCCGGCACTGTCTGGGTTGAGCCGGTCACCGTCGTCGAAATCGCGATCGACGGCGTGCAGCAGTCACCGCGCTACCCGGGCGGCATCGCCCTGCGGTTCGCCCGGGTCAAGCACTACCGCGACGACAAGGCTCCTGCTGAAGCGGACACGATCCAGACCCTGCGCGGCCTGCTGCGTCCTTAACAAACTGCGCCTCCCGGCCCCGGCTAACCGCGGCTCCTTGTCCGCTGCCGCCTGAGGCTCCGCGCCACACCGTGGGGCACCCGCCTGTAAACCATCCGGTAAAAGAGCAAAACCGCCAGGGCGGCCACCACGATGCCCACGAGGTTGAGCAGCAGCTGGAGGGCAGAGCCGGCCGCCTTCTGGTATTCACCAAGGACCAAGGCCACCGCAACGTAGCCTGCCGCAGGGACGGTGGTTACCGAGATGAAGACGCCGATCAGTGCCGCGGAGCGCCGGCCGATGATGGAGAGCATTCCGGCGATCCCGGCCAGGACGGCCACAATCATTGAATACGGGCCCGGATGGTAGATGAATTCCACCGCGGAGCCCTTGTCCAACGCATCGCGCGGGAAAAGACCGAGCGGCACCGACAGCCACGCCGTCAGCGCCGCCAACAGCATGGCAACCGGGAAGCCAACGCACAGCGCAACAGCCGCGCGCCGGCCAAGCTTCCACTGGCGGGTGGCAAGCGAGACGGCCAGTGCGGCCAGTGGTCCGAACTCAGGCCCCACCGCCATGGCCCCCACAATGGCAATGGGGGAGTCCGTCACGATGCCGATACCGGCGAGCTGGGTTGCCAGTACCAGGAAGGCAACGAAGTTCCACGTCAGGCGGGAATCCTCGCCCGTTTGCCGCGTCACGTCATCCCAGATTACGGCGTCTGCGCCGTCCCCGGGTGCCGCCTGCTCCGCACGGTCGGCATTTTTGGAGAGGACGAATTCCGGTGCGCTCATGGCGATGGAGCCCATGTCCTGGACCTTCAGGATTTCCAGCTTCTCGAGCAGTTCCTCCACCGACTCCCGGGCGATCAGGACCTCGATGACGTCACCCTGCGGCACCACGGACGCGCCCGGTACCAGCGCAACTTCTGCCGCGCCCCGCTGCTCGCGGCACGTCTTCAGGGTCACGGCGGACAGCTCCCCGGGCACGCAAATCCGCAGTTGGACAACCACGCCGGCTCCCTTCGATGGTTGGGGCCAGCATAGTCCGACCCCGGGCTGTGATTGGCCGTTGCAGACCGCCTTGGCTAGGCTTGCTGTTTTGGCTGGTGGGAATTCTGAGAGGTTCTAGTGTCGATAACGGAAACCCCGAAGGCACCTGAACCGCAGTCCGGTGCCGCAAACAGGAAACGAAAACCCACCTTCCGCCCCGAAGTCCAGGGGCTCCGGGCCCTGGCAGTCCTGATGGTGGTGGCCTACCACGTCTGGCTGGGCCGCGTTTCGGGCGGCGTGGATATCTTCCTGCTGATTTCGGCTTTCCTGCTCACCCTGTCCTTCGTCCGCAAGGCAGAATCGGGCCACCCCTTCCGCCTGCTGGCGCACTGGCTGCACCTTTTCAAGCGCCTGCTGCCCGCCGCCGTCGTGGTGATCCTCGGGGTCCTGGCGGGCACCTGGCTGATCCTGCCGCAGGGCCGCTGGCCGCAGGTACTGGACCAGGCATGGGCGTCGCTGCTGTACCGGCAGAATTGGCTCCTGGCAGACACTGCCGTGGACTACTACGCGCAGGACCACGCCGGGGCAAGCCCGTTGCAGCACTTCTGGTCCCTGTCCATCCAGGGCCAGGTGTTCATCCTGTGGCCGCTGATCTTTGCCGCCACCGCTGCCGTGCTCAACCTGCTGCGCCGGGTTCCCCGCCTGCAGGGGCTGACCTACCGAGGGGTGCTGGCAGTGGTCTTTGGCGCTGTGCTGGCGGTGTCGCTGGCCTACTCCATTGACCAGACCGCCACCAACCAGGCGTACGCATACTTCGATACCCGCGCCCGGCTCTGGGAGTTCGCGCTCGGATCCCTGCTGGCGCTGGTGCTGCCCTACCTGAAACCCGGCCGCATAGTGAGGGTGGCCCTGGGCTGGGCCGGACTGGCAGCCATGGTGTCCTGCGGGCTGGTCCTGACCGTCGACCGGTCCTTCCCCGGTTATGCGGCGCTGTGGCCCACGCTGGCTGCTGCGGCCATCATCGTTGCGGGACAGACCGGCAGCCGCTTCGGCGTGGACCGGCTCCTCAGCAGCCGCCCAGCCGTCGCCCTGGGTGACAACTCCTACGCCCTCTACCTCTGGCACTGGCCCGTCCTGGTGCTGGCGCTCGCGGCCACCGGCGTGGAGGCGCCCAACCTCAAACAGGGACTGGGCATCGTCGGCGCCTCCATCGTGCTCGCTGTCCTCACCACCCGCTTTGTTGAAAAGCCGCTGCGCGACTGGCACTGGCCCAAGCTGCGCGCCTGGCGGACCGCCGTCGTCATTGTTGCCTGCGGTGCCCTGCTGGCCGGGCCCGTCGCCGTCTGGCAGACGTCGCTCACCGCAGAGGAAAGCGCGACGGCGGCACAACCCCGTGAGCTTACGCCTGGGGCCCGGGCGCTCACCCCGGAGAACGAAAACACGCCCGCGCCCAGGGCTCGAACCATCCCCGGGCCCACCGCCCTGGACAATGACTGGGCCGGCATCGACTCGCCCTGCACCGGCGCCAACGCCACCAGCGACCCCATCCTGGAGGGATGCCGGCAGGAGCTCCCGGAGGAACCGGCCACCAGGCGCATCGTGGTGCTGGGGGACTCCCATGCCCAGCAGTACCTGGCCGCGCTGGCTCCCGTGGCAGCCGCCCGCGGCTGGGAACTGGTGACCCTGCTGATGCCCGCATGCCGGTTCGGCGCCGAATCGGAGGCCAGGAATGCCGAATGCAACGCCTACAACAAGGCCAGCTCCGCCTACGTCCTGGAACACCGCCCGGATGCGGTGTTCACCGTGGCGTCGCTGACCCATGAGGACGCCCCGTTCGAAACCGAAGTGCCGGGATACCTGGATGGCGTGAAGCCATTCGCTGACGCGGGAATCGAGATCGTGGGCATCCGCGACAATCCGCGGTTCACCTTCAACATGCCCCAGTGCGCGCAGCGGAACGGTGCCGACGCGCCTGCCTGCAACCCGCCGCTGGCCGAATCGCTGGTGGAGCCGTCGCCGCTGGAGAATTACCGGGGCAAGCTGACCGGGCTGCACCTCATGGACATGAGCGACTTCATCTGTGCCCGGGGCGTCTGCCCTGCCGTGGTGGGAAACGTGTACGTCTACAAGGACGACAACCACCTCACCAGGACCTATGTGGAGACCATGATCCCCATGTTCGAGCAGCGGCTGCTGGCCGCGACCGGCTGGAGCTGAGCGCGTCTTTCGGGTGCGGTTGCTCACATTGGCGGCGTGGAATAGGGGGATCGTCGCCGAGGTTCTAATATTTACTCAACACTTTCTGCCCCCGGAACGCCGTCCTTGCATGGTGCTCCCGCAGGATCGTCTGCACAGGCCAGTTCCGTAATAACGGGCTGGTCATCGGCTGCAACCCCTACCCGTGACCCAGCAACCAAGGTAAGAGGCGCACTCATGACCGAGCCCCAACACGACCCCTTTGGCTTTATCGGCCTGACCTACGACGACGTCCTGCTCCTGCCGGGCCACACCAACGTCATCCCGTCCGAGGCAGACACCTCCTCGCGGATCTCCAAGCGGATCACCGTGCAGACCCCGCTGCTTTCCGCGGCCATGGATACCGTCACCGAATCCCGCATGGCCATCGCCATGGCACGCCAGGGCGGCCTGGGCGTGGTGCACCGCAACCTGTCCATCGCCGACCAGGCCGACCAGGTGGACCGGGTCAAGCGGAGCGAATCCGGGATGATCACCAACCCGCTGACCATTCGCCCCGAAGCCACGCTGCGTGAACTGGACGATCTCTGCGCCCACTACCGTGTTTCCGGCCTGCCCGTGGTGGATGAGGACAACCGCCTCCTGGGCATCGTCACCAACCGCGACACCCGCTTCGTCCCCGAATCGGACTTCCCGCTGCGGCTTGTCAGCGACGTCATGACCAAGATGCCTTTGGTCACGGGGCACGTGGGGATCAGCCGTGAGGAAGCCTCGCACAAGCTGGCAACCAACAAGATCGAGAAGCTCCCGCTGGTGGACGACCAGGGCCGGCTCAAGGGCCTGATCACCACCAAGGACTTCACCAAGGCTGAGCAGTACCCGCTGGCCACCAAGGACGACGAAGGCCGCCTCCGCGTGGGCGCCGCCATCGGCTTCTTCGGGGACGGCTGGGAGCGGGCCATGGCACTGGTCGATGCCGGCGTCGACGCCCTATTCGTGGACACCGCCAACGGCCACTCCCAGGGCGTGCTGGACATGATCCGCCGGTTGAAGTCGGACCCCGTCGCCGCGCACGTGGACATCATCGGCGGCCAGGCTGCCACCCGCGAAGGCGCCCAGGCACTGATCGACGCCGGCGCCGACGGCATCAAGGTGGGCGTCGGTCCCGGATCCATCTGCACAACCCGCGTGGTGGCCGGCGTGGGCGTCCCGCAGATCACCGCCATCTACGAATCCGCCAAGGCTGCCATCCCGGCCGGCGTGCCGCTGATCGCCGACGGCGGCCTGCAGTACTCGGGCGACATCGGCAAGGCGCTGGTGGCCGGAGCGGATACCGTCATGCTGGGCTCGCTCCTGGCCGGCTGCGACGAGTCCCCGGGCGAGCTGATTTTCGTCAACGGCAAGCAGTTCAAGTCCTACCGCGGCATGGGCTCCCTGGGTGCCATGCAGTCCCGCGGCAAGAACACGTCCTACTCGAAGGACCGCTACTTCCAGGCCGACGTGTCCGGCGACGACAAGCTCATCCCCGAAGGCATCGAAGGCCGCGTGGCCTACCGCGGACCATTGTCCTCCGTGGCCTACCAGTTGGTGGGCGGCCTGCGCCAGACCATGTTCTACACCGGCGCGCCAACGATCCCCGAACTGAAGGCCCGCGGCAAGTTTGTCCGCATCACGTCTGCCGGGCTGAAGGAATCGCACCCGCACGATATCCAGATGACGGTCGAAGCACCGAACTACGGTTCCCGCTAGGCGGGCCGTCGCGTTTCGCTGACTAGAGCGTGAACACGAGGAGGCAAGGTTTCGGCCTTGCCTCCTTTGTCTTCCCTCCGCGCTGCATCCCTGTCTTTGAATGTCAGTGCCTCGTTGGATGATGTTTCCATGACGATCAGCGGCAGTGGTGGAGTGGCTTTGGAAGGAATCCATGCCTCTGTTGCTGCCCTTGATGCGCTGGACCGTGAGGATGCTTTCCTGGCTGCCGGGGCAGGTGTCGGTCCTGATGTTGATGTGTTGCAGCGGCGGTATGAGCTCCGGCTGGAACGGCTGGAGGTGGTGAAGCGGCTGGAGGCGCAGCTCGCCGCGGTGAAAGCCCGTGATGTTGCCGAGGCCGTTGAGATCCAGCACGCGATGGTTGCTCCGGACGCGCCGGTGCATGAGCGCACGTTCGCGGAGATGTCAGCGGTGGAGGAGATCGCCGGGGTCCTGACCATCAGTTCCGGCGCTGCAAGGGCGTTTGTGGACCAGTCCCGGCGGGCCTGTTCCCTGCCGCCGGTGATGGACGCTTTGGCCGCCGGGGACCTGTCCTGGCAGCACGCCAAGATCGTTGCGGACGAAACAGAAGGCCTCACCCCGGACGGTGCCGCCGCCCTGGTGGCACACTTCTTCGACCCGGATGCGCCAAACCCGGCCCGCGGCGCCGGGCCCGCGGAACTCGTTCCCTCCCGGCTCCGGGCGAAGGTCCGGGGCTGGCGGGAGCGCCACCACCCCGAAACCCTGGAGAAGCGCCACGCGAAGGGCGTTGCGGACCGGCGGATGGAATACACCCCGGACCGCGACGGCATGGCCTGGATCTCCCTCCGCCTTCCCGGGCACACCGCTTCGGCGATCTGGAACCGCACCACCGCCACCGCCCGCGGCCTCCAAGGCCCCGACGAACCCCGCACCATCACCCAACTCCGCCCCGACATCGCGGCATCCCTGCTCCTCGGCGCCAGCAGCGCCAGCAGCGCCACCGACGCAACCCAAGCCAACGGAAGCACCGGTGAGATCGGGAAAGTCCCCACCCCGCGGGCGGACGTGCTGGTCATGGTCCCGGTGTTCTCCCTCTTCGGCATCACCGACGAACCCGCAGAACTCGACGGCCACGGCCCCATCCCGGCCTCCATGGCCCGGAAACTGGTCGCGGACGGGGCGGACTCGTTTTACCGGGTCCTGGTCGACCCCCGCGACGGGGCACCCTTGGAGATCGGCCGCACCCGCTACCGGCTCCCGGAGACCATCAAACAATGGATCCGGATGCGGGACGGAAAATGCACCTTCCCCGGCTGCAACAACCACACCCCGGACAATGACACCGACCACCTCACCGCCTGGGAACACGGCGGCCGAACAGACGTCCGCAACCTGGCACAGCTCTGCCCAAGACATCACCGGCTCAAGCACGCCCGGCCATGGATCCCCGACCCCGCAACCCACAACGGGCCGCCCGGCTGGACCTCACCCACCGAACGCCACTACAACCCCGAACACCCCGACCCCAACCCGACCCACTGGCCACAATGGCTGATGTCCACGTCCAGGCAGTGCGTCGACGCCCTCCCCGAGGATCTCCCACCGTGGGAACCGGACGACGGCACCCTCATCGATCCCAACGACTTGTCCCCGGAGGACCCCGTGTGGGCGGACTTCTTCGCGAAGCCGTTCGTGCTGCCGGTCTAACCCGTGACTCCCGTCCTTGACGGATCGTTCGGCGCTGCCCTTTTAGCTCTGGCCCGGCACTAGGCTGAATCCATGTCCCAACCGCGCCATCCGGCGGAACTGACGCCCAAACGTGATCCGCAAAAGCGGCTGGCCCTTCGTCCCTATGTCCAGGCCGTAGCCCAGGTGCTGCGGGTCAGTTTCCGCGCCTCACCGGGCGCTGTGGTCATGAAGGTGCTCGGCTCGCTGATCTCGGCTGTGCTGCCGTTGGTCACCACATTCTTCGCATCGCTCACCACGACGGCCCTGGCAGCGGCGTACGCCGGTGACGCCGGTGCAGGGCAGCGGGCAATTGTCTACGTCATCATCACCGCCGCGCTCGGCCTGTTCTGGGGTGCCTTCAACAGCGTGGACCGCTATATCCAGCAGCTGATGAGCTTCAAGGTGGGCGCGATCGTAGGCGACCAAATGTATGAGCGCTTCCTGGCCCTGGAGTTTTGGCGCTACGACGACAAGGAAACCGTTGACCTCTATGACCGCGCCAAGAGGTTTTCAGATTCCTACGCCCGCGTGCTGGACCGAATCGCTGCCATTTTCACGCAGCTGGTCTCGGTCATCCTTGCCATCGGCGCCCTGTTGCTGGTCAGCTGGTGGATCGCCGTCATTGTCCTCGTGGCAATCGTGCCCAGCGTCTACCTGCAGTTCAAGCTGTCCCGCGAACAGATCGCCCACTGGAACACTCAGGTTGATTCACGCCGGCAGCGCCGCATGATCGAGCAGAACCTGCTCCGCCCGCAGCACATTGCTGAAATGCGGCTCTACGGCATTGTCGGTTTCCTCATGGACCTCCGTGCCCGGCTCCGGGACGCGGATGAGCGGCGACGCCTCGATTACCAGCGGCGCTACATCCCCAAACAACTGGCCGCGGATGCGCTCCAGTACGGCGCGGAGGTGGTCTCCCTGATCTGGGTGGTGGGGCAGATCATCGCGCGCGCCCAGCCCGTCGGCCAGTTCCTGTACGTGCAGCAGATCGTCAGCCGCGCCCTGTCCACCGCGAACAACCTGGTTTCCTCCCTAAGCTCCATCGACGAGGACCTGGCCAACCTGAAGGACTACGAGCTGTTCATGGCGATGCCCGTGCACTCCGAACACGCCCCGCCGCTGCCGGAAGCGCCCAGGGAAGTCGAGCTGAAGGACATCCGCTTCACGTACACGGGAAGCGACATCGAAGTGATCCGGGGAATCAGCCTGACCATCCGCCAAGGCCAGCACATTGCCATCGTGGGGGAGAACGGCGCCGGCAAATCCACGCTGATCCGTATCCTCGCCGGCCTTTACCGTCCAGACTCCGGCCAGGTGCTGCTCGACGGCGTTGACCTGGCCGCCGTCGACGTCACCTCCTGGCACCGCCATCTGGCGGTCCTGAGTCAGGAGTTCCTCAAGTACGAGTTCGCCACCGCCGCGGAAAACATCTACTTCGGCGATGTGGACAGCCCGCGCGACGACGGGCGGATCCGGCGCGCCGCCGCCGACGCTGAGGCCCTGGAGTTCATCAACAAACTGCCCAACGGCCTGGACAACCACGTCAGCAACTGGATGGAGGACCCGCGCGGCCGGAAGGGCAGCGGCCTGAGCGGAGGCCAGTGGCAGCGGTTGGCCATGGCACGGAACTTTTACCGCGACGCGTCCTTCATGGTGATGGACGAGCCCACCTCGGCCATTGATGCGCTGGCCGAGCACAGGATCTTTACCCGCCTCTTCGCAGACCGCAGCAGCACCATCATTGCCATCAGCCACCGGCTGGCCACCATCGAGAAGGCCGACATCGTGTACATGCTGGAGGACGGGCAGATCGTGGAGCAGGGCACCCATAAGGAACTGGTGGCTTTGCGCGGACGCTACTTCCGGATGTTCGAATCCCAGCTCACGGTCCCCACCAGCTCCCTGACCTCGCAAGCTCGGACAGGTAACCCTGCTGGCGTGGGCCCAGAGCCGACAGGGCTCTAAGCCTCCACAACGGTGGTGCGCACCCGCGCCACACTGGGCCGCGGCGGGACGCTGCTGAAGCCGAAGGTCACCGCGGGGCTTATGGGGGCCAGTGCCCCGGCGTCGGCGCCTTCCCACGACACGACGGCGGAGGCCACGTGATGCAGGTCCGTCACCCCGTAATACTCCGCCCTGCCGCTGCCCGCCGTGCCGTAGGTGCGGGCGCCGGGAGCTGCGAGGGCGGCCATTGGACTGACCGCTGACAGCCACCGCGGATGGACTGCAAGGCGCCTGGGCACAGCCCGCAGCGCCGAACCAAGGTACGTCCTCGCTCCGATGACTGCCCGGATCGCCAGCGGGCCGGCGTCGACCGCCAAGGTTCCCTCCGTCAGCGACGCCCGGACGTCCACAACCTGCACCTCATCAAAGCTGTACGTTGACGCGATGAATTCCGCCACCTCGGGGGACGGCGCCAGCAACAGCCGGTGTCCGGAAGGCCGCTGCACCATGACGTCCGAGAAGGCCCCGAAAGGGGACTCCTGCCACATGCCGACCACCGCGCGCAGCCCGGAGGCCGTGCCAATGCCGGCGATATGCCCGTCGAAGACCCAGCGTCTGCCCATCAAGCCACTGTAACCACCGTCCGGGACCTGCGGGGCCGCTGGGATAACCTAGAGCAGTGACTTATGAGATCGAGATCGGCCGTGGCAAGCGTGGGCGTCGTGCCTACTCCCTGGATGACATTGCAATCGTCCCCAACCGTCGCACCCGCGACCCCAAGGACGTTTCCGTCTCCTGGCAGATCGACGCGTACCAGTTCGACATGCCGGTCATCGCGGCCCCGATGGACTCCGCCATGTCCCCGGCGACCGCCATTACCCTGGGCAAGCTCGGCGGCCTGGGCGTCCTCGACCTCGAAGGCCTCTGGACCCGCTACGAGGACCCGCAGGCCATCCTCGACGAGATCGCGGCGCTCCAGGACGAGACCAACAGCCCCGCCGTCACCGGCCGGATGCAGGAACTGTACAAGGCCCCCATCCAGCCCGAACTCATCACGTCCCGCCTGGCCGAGATCCGGGAGGCCGGTGTCACCGTCGCCGGTTCGCTGACCCCGCAGCGCACCCAGGAGCACTACAAAACCGTGGTGGCTGCCGGCGTCGACATCTTCGTCATCCGCGGCACCACCGTGTCCGCCGAGCACGTCTCCAAGGACCACGAACCGCTGAACCTCAAGCAGTTCATCTACGAACTCGACGTCCCCGTCATCGTCGGCGGCGCGGCGGGCTACACCCCCGCGCTGCACCTTATGCGCACCGGCGCGGCAGGCGTGCTGGTTGGCTTCGGCGGCGGCGCAACCACCACCACGCGCCGCGCCCTGGGCATCCACTCGCCAATGGCGTCCGCCATCTCCGACGTCGCTGCCGCCCGCCGTGATTACATGGACGAGTCCGGCGGCCGCTACGTGCACGTCATTGCCGACGGCGGCATGGGCACCTCGGGTGACATCGTCAAGGCAATTGCCATGGGCGCCGACGCCGTCATGCTGGGCAGCGCGCTGGCCCGCGCCGAAGAGGCGCCGGGCAAGGGCTGGCACTGGGGCCAGGAGGCGCACCACCTGGAACTGCCGCGCGGCGACCGCGCCAACGTGGGTACCGTGGGCCCGCTGGAGGAGGTCCTCTTCGGACCCGGCCACCACACCAACGGCACGTCCAACCTCATTGGCGCGCTGCGGCGCTCCATGGCGACCACCGGCTATTCGGACCTGAAGGAATTCCAGCGGGTCGACGTCGTCGTATCGCCTTACGCAGGCAACTGACGCGCAGGGCAGGGCGGGCACCTCCCGCCCTGCCCAAAGCACGCCGCCAGCAAGTAGTGTGGGTTTACTACCGGCACTAGCGGCACTGGAGGCGTTCAATGAAGAGTGTTCCTGCAAACGGCGGGGTCCTTGGCCCCGAAGCCAGGGAAGCATCCATCCAGCGGTTGCGCGCCACCACCGAACCAGGCCAGGAACTGGACATCCTGATTGTCGGTGGCGGCATCGTGGGCGCGGGAGCCGCATTGGACGCGGTCACCCGGGGCTTGAGCGTCGGCATCGTCGAGGCGAGCGACTGGGCTGCCGGCACGTCGTCGCGGTCTTCGAAACTCATCCACGGCGGCCTGCGCTACCTGGAGATGCTCGACTTCGCCCTGGTCAAGGAGGCCCTGCAGGAGCGCGGGCTGCTGCTCTCCGAAATTGCCCCGCACCTCGCCCGGCCGGTGCCCTTCCTGTATCCGCTCACCAAGCCGTTCATCGAGCGCCCCTACGTCGGGGCGGGCATCGCCCTGTATGACGTCCTGTCCGTCTCCAGCGGACACAGCCGCGGGGTCCCGTTCCACAAACACCTGAGCAAGCGCGGTACCCTGCGCGCCGCCCCCAGCCTGAAAAATGACGCTTTCGTGGGCTCCATCCGGTACTACGACGGCCAGGTGGATGACGCGAAATACGTCGCAAACCTGGTCCGGACCGCCGCCTATTACGGGGCCCATGCCGTGAACCAGGTGGCCGTGGTGGACTTCCTCCGCGAGGGTGAGCGGGTGGTCGGAGCCAAGGTGGAAAACCGCGAGGACGGAACGCAGTTCGGTATCCGCGCCAAGCAGGTCATCAACGCCACGGGAGTCTGGACAGACGAAACCCAGGCCATGGTGACCGACCGGGGCCAGTTGAAGGTCCGGGCCTCCAAGGGCATCCACCTGGTGGTTCCGCGCGACCGCTTCCAGTCCACTGTGGGCCTGATCCTGCGCACGGAGAAATCGGTGCTCTTCGTCATCCCGTGGGGACGCCACTGGATCATCGGCACCACCGACACCGACTGGCACCTGGACAAGGCCCACCCGGCTGCGTCCAGCAAGGACATCGACTACGTCCTGGAGCACGTCAACCAGGTGCTGAAACGGCCGCTGACCAGGGAGGATGTGGAAGGCGTGTATGCCGGGCTCCGGCCGTTGCTGGCCGGCGAAAACGACTCCACGGCCAAGCTGTCCCGCGAGCATGTGGTGGCGCACCCGGTCCCCGGCCTGGTGGTGGTGGCCGGCGGCAAGTGGACCACCTACCGGGTCATGGCCAAGGACGCGGTGGACGAGGCAACGCGAACCATGGACGAACGGGTCCCGCCGAGCTGCACGGAAACCATCCCGCTGCTGGGCGCCAGCGGCTTCCGGGCCGCGTGGAACCGCCGGAACCGCACCGCTGAGGAATCCGGGGTCCACGTGGCCCGGATCGAGCATCTGCTCAACAGGTACGGATCGATGACGCCCGAGGTGCTGGCCATCATCGAGCAGAACCCGGAACTGGCCGAGCCCCTCCCGGGAGCCGACGACTACCTGCAGGCCGAGGCCGTCTACGCCGCAAGCCATGAGGGTGCCCGCCACGTCCAGGACGTCCTGACCCGGCGGACGCGTATTTCCATCGAAGCCTGGGACCGCGGCGTGTCCGCTGCCCCCGTTGTCGCTAAACTGATGGGTGACGTCCTTGGCTGGAGTGACGCGCAGCGTGAAAACGAGATCCGCCACTACATTGCCCGCGTGGAAGCCGAACGCCTCAGCCAGCAACAGCCGGACGACGAATCCGCAGACGCCGCCCGCCTGGGCGCGGAAGACATCGTGCCCTTGCGCTGAGGGGCCCGCTAGCCCTGCACCGCTGACTGAAGGGATACGCCTTGGCGGAACCACTGGACCCGTACGACGCCCACCTCACCACTGCCGACATGGTGATCCTGGAAATGGAAGCGAAGGACAAGACCGACGCCACCAACCAGTTGGCGGAACGGCTGCACGCTGCCGGGCGGATCTCGGATCTTGACGGGTTCCTGAAAAACGTCAATGCCCGCGAGCACCAGCTGGCTACAGGGCTCCCGGGCGGCATCGGGCTCCCGCACGCGCGCAGCGAATTCGTCTCCCAAACCTCCATCGCGGTGGGCATCGCCAAGTACGGCCATGCCCTGGACTTCGGCGCCACGGACGGGCCCGCCACGGTCATCCTGCTGATAGCCACCCCCGCCAGTTCCTTCTCGGACCACCTCGAAGTGCTGGCCACCCTGGCACGGTCGCTGTCCAAGGAATCCTTCCGGGAGTCGCTCCGGCGGGCGTACGACGCCGAAGTGATCGCCGAACTCATCAACTCCAGCCTGGTGTTCTTCGACCACTAGGCCCGGCTGGCCCCCCCAGCCTCCGTCCGCCCGCCCTTTCCAGCTCCGGGCGTCCCCAGGCGTTTAGTTGTTCTACAAGAGTACGAAGTACGGTTAAGACGTGTGGAAAACAGCCCTCAAGCCCCGATGGATCGCAGGCTTTATCTTCGCGATCGCGCTCTCCGGGGTCTTCGTGCTGCTAAGCCAGTGGCAGTTCGGCCGCTCCACCCAACCCGAAGTGCCCGTTAACCCGGCCACCGAGCAGGTCCAGCCGCTGACAAGCACGCTGCAGCCAGGTGAGTTCTTCCACGGCAGCGTGGCGGACCAGATGATCACCGCGCAGGGAACATACAGCGCGGACAAACAGGTCCTTGTCCCCGGCCGGCTCCACGACGGAAAGACCGGCTACTGGGTGGTCTCGGCCTTCGCCGTCAAGGGTGCCCCCACACTGACCGGAGCCGCCGCAACACCACAGACCTGGATCCCCGTGGCACGCGGGTGGGTGGCGGAACCCCAGGACGCGGCAGCACCGCCGTCGGGCCTTGTTGAACTGACCGGTAGGCTGCTGCCGTCCGAGGCGCCCGTGGCCGGGAAAGCACCGAAGCCGGGGGAGGCCTCGGCTGTGTCCGTGGCCGAGCTCATCAACTACTGGGACGTGAGCAGCTATGCGGGCTTCGTGTCGGCCACTGCAGAGGTGGTGGGCGGCCAGGACGTCAGTGCCGCCGCCGTACCGGGGAGCCTCCTGCCGCTGGACATCGGCCCCCAGCCGCCGGCACAGCACATCAACTGGCTCAACCTCTTCTACTCCATCGAGTGGGTGGTCTTCGCCGGCTTTGCCCTCTTCATCTGGTGGCGGCTGGTCAAGGATGACTACCACCGGGACCTCGAAGAAGCCCTCGATGACGCCGAAAATACCGACGGCGACGGGCCCCACGAACCACACCAGCCACCCCAGCAGCCTGACCAGCACCAGCAGAAGGTACAGCCATGATTGATCCGAAACCGGCCACCCCGTCAGCACAGGCCCCCGGCGGCAAGGCCGGCAAGAAGCGCCGCTTCGGCGGTACCGAGGCCCAGATCCGGTCTGCCCTGAAGTTCTACAAGGTCATGGCCTACCTCACCGGCATTATGCTGCTCCTGCTGTGCGCTGAACTTGTGGCCCGGTACGGCTTCGGGCAGTACCTGTTCGCCGGCGGCACCAACGCGGTGACCGGCCAGCCGTTCGGCTTCGGGTTCGCCGACGCGGAGCCGCCGGGAGTGCTCAACGGCGTGAACATCTCCGTCACGGTCCTGATCGTTCACGGCTGGATGTACGTCGTGTACCTGATCTCCAACTTCCGGTTGTGGTCCCTGATGCGCTGGCCTTTCCTGAAGCTGGTCCTGCTGGCCCTTGGCGGTGTGGTTCCGTTCCTGTCCTTCATTGTCGAAAAGAAGTTCCACGCCGAGGTGGAGGCCGAACTGGCCGCCAACCCGCAGGCGCCGCAGCGCTACTAGCCGCTGCCGTTCCGGCCGCTGAGGTGCCGGGCCCTGCCTGGTGGCCATCCGCCGTCGTACGTCTGCTCCGTCACAGCGCGGCGTCTCAAGGTGCGCCGGTGCAAGGGCGCCAAGTAGGCTATTACGGTGACTACTCCCACTGCATCCCAGACTTCCCAGAAGCCGGTGCTGGTTGTTGATTACGGTGCCCAGTACGCGCAGCTGATTGCCCGCCGCGTCCGGGAAGCGAATGTGTATTCGGAAGTGGTTCCGCATACGTACACCACCGAGCAGCTCCTGGCCAAGAACCCCGCCGCCATCATCCTCTCCGGGGGGCCCTCCAGCGTTTACGCCGACGGCGCCCCGAGCGTGGGTGCCGACCTCTTTGAAGCCGGCGTCCCCGTCTTTGGCATCTGCTATGGGTTCCAGGCCATGGCCAATGCCCTGGGCGGCAAGGTGGACAAGACCGGACTGCGGGAGTACGGCTCCACCGAAACCACCATCCTGGGTGATGGCCGCTCTGTGCTGGAAGGCATGCCCCAGCACCAGAAGACTTGGATGAGCCACGGCGACTCCGTCCACGAGGCACCTGCCGGGTTCGACGTCCTGGCCACCACGGCCGGCGCCGAGGTCGCAGCATTCGCCAACGAGGAAAAATGCCTGTACGGGGTGCAGTGGCACCCGGAGGTCAAGCACTCGGACTACGGCCAGCAGGTGCTGGAGAACTTCCTCTTCAAGGGCGCCAAGCTCGAGCCCAACTGGACCACCGGCAACATCTTGGAAGAGCAGGTGGAGCGCATCCGCCAGCAGGTGGGGGACGCACGGGTCATCTGCGGCCTCTCCGGTGGCGTTGACTCCGCAGTGGCAGCAGCCCTGGTCCAGCGGGCCGTGGGTGACCAGCTCACCTGTGTGTTCGTTGACCACGGTCTGCTGCGTGAGGGCGAAGCCGAACAGGTGGAGCGCGACTTCGTGGCCGCCACCGGAGTGAAGCTGTACGTCGCCAACGAACAGGAACGCTTCCTCTCGGCCCTGGCCGGCGTCAGCGATCCGGAAACCAAGCGCAAGATCATCGGCCGCGAGTTTATCCGCGCCTTCGAAGAAGCCGAACTTGCCATCATCGCCGAGGCAGCTGCCCACGGCGAAAAGATCAAGTTCCTGGTCCAGGGCACCCTGTACCCCGACGTCGTCGAGTCCGGCGGCGGTGAAGGTGCCGCGAACATCAAGAGCCACCACAATGTGGGCGGCCTCCCCGAGGACCTGCAGTTCGAACTCGTTGAACCCCTGCGCGCCCTGTTCAAGGACGAGGTCCGCGCCGTGGGCGCCCAGCTGGGCCTCCCGCAGGAGATCGTTGGCCGCCAGCCGTTCCCCGGCCCGGGCCTGGGCATCCGGATCGTCGGCGAGGTGACCAAGGAGCGGCTGGACCTGCTGCGCAAGGCAGACGCCATCGCACGCGCCGAGCTCACGGCAGCCGGCCTGGACAACGAAGTGTGGCAGATGCCCGTGGTCCTGCTCGCAGACGTCCGCAGCGTGGGCGTCATGGGTGACGGCCGCACCTACGGGCACCCCATCGTGCTTCGCCCCGTCTCCTCCGAGGACGCCATGACAGCGGACTGGTCACGGCTGCCCTACGACCTCCTGGCCCGGATCTCCAGCCGGATCACCAACGAGGTGGACGGCGTCAACCGCGTGGTGCTGGACGTCACCAGCAAGCCGCCGGGAACCATCGAATGGGAATAGCATCCTAAGTGGCCGGCCTCCGCCAGCGGGGGCCGGCCACTGCTTTTCCCGGACGAATCCTTCGGCAATTTCCCGTGCTCCAGTGTTGCGGTCTCTCAAGTCCGGCGCCGGACCGGCTACTCTCGAATCTATGCCGGTATGGTCCAGGACGTCACGTGCAAACGCAGAAAAGAAGGCAGAAGTGTCAGTTGGTCAAGGCCACCCGGAAGGCTCGGAAGAGCTTCGTAAATGGCTGTCAGGGCTTAAACCCGTCACCGGTGCGGACACGATGCTGCGCTTCACCAAGACGCCCGAAGGCTCCATCGACCTGACATCGGCGCACCCCTCCGGGCTCGCCCAGCTCATGGCCGGGCGCCGCACACGCCTGTCCACGCTGATCCGTGACAGGCAGCAGTATGTGGTAGCCGCCCGGGCTTCGCGCAACATCCGGTCCAAGATCTTCGAGCTCGCCAACGACCGCGGCATCGATGCCGGATACCTGTCCGCGGGCACCGTGGTGTGGACATCGGCTGTCGGCGGCAAACCCCAGCGGGTGTCCGCCCCGGTCATGCTGACCGCCATCTCCCTCACCGTGCGGCCGGGGGAGGACGACTTCGAACTGCAGCTCACCGAGCAGGCGCACATCAACCCCGCCCTGGTGCGGCACCTGAAGAACATCCACGGAATCGTCTTCGACGTCAACGCCGTCACCCGCCTCGCCTACAGCACCGCCCGGTTCGACCCGCAGCCTGTCCTGGACCGCCTGGCCACCCTGATCTGGCCCATCCACGGAGCGGAAACCCAGCACAACCTGCTCGTTTCCACCTTCGCTGACCTCTCCGGCAACCTCGACGACCCCTGGATCAACGACTCCCATCCCGTGGTGTCCGCGCTGGCCACTGCCGCCGGCGGCGAAATGGTGGACATCGACCAGCCCGACCCGTCCCGCTTTCCCCACCTGGACAACAGGGATCCCAAGGACGAGCTGCTGCTGCTGGATGCGGACACTGACCAGCAGTACGTCATTGACGCGGCCCGGGCCGGGGACTCCCTCGTTGTCAGCAGCCCGCCCGGCACCGGCCAGACCCAGACGGCCATCAACACCATCGGTGCCCTGGTGGACGCCGGCAAGACAGTACTGGTGGTGGGCGACCGCCGCGCCAGCCTCAATGAGGTCTCCGGACACCTCGAGTCGCTGGGGCTGGAGTCCATCCTGTTCCAGCTCACCGGAAACGTCACCGCGCAGCAGCTGAAGGGCCAGCTGGTCCGGGCCATTGTGCGGAACGAAAAGTCACTGGAACCGCAGCTCGGGAACCTCCACAACACCCTGGTCGAGCACCGGCACGCGCTTATGGACCACGTGGCGTCGCTCCACAACGTCCGCGAGCGTTGGGGCTGCTCGCCCTACCAGGCCATGCAGTCACTGGCCGAGCTCACCTCCATCCATCCTGCGCCCGCCACCACCGTCAGGCTCAAGCGCAGCGTGCTGGACAGCATCCGGGACCGCGAGGAACTGGCCGGCAGGCTCAAGCGCGCCGCGGAACTGGGCAGCTTCAGCAAAGCGGCCACCACCAGCCCCTGGCACGGGGCCCGGCTGTTGACCCGCAAGGAAACGGAGGAAGCCCAGGACCTGGTCCGCTCCGTCGCCAAGAGCCTGCCCCTCCTGAGGGACCGCATGGACGCCGTCGCGGAGCACGCCGAAATCCGCCTGGGCGAGTCATTCGCCGAGTGGGGCGAGCAATTGGAACTGCTGGTCGCCGTCCGTGGAAGCCTGGACAAGTTCACCCCGGACATCTTCGACCGGCCCGTGACGGACCTTATTTCCGCCACTGCCCTTTCTTCCTGGCGGCGTGAGCGCGGGATCGAGCTGACGGCCATGCAGCGCTCCAGGCTGCGCCGGGTAGCCAAGGAATACGTCCGCCCGGGTGTCCACATCGCAGACCTGCACTCATCCCTGGTGCTGGTCCAGGAACAGCGTGCCCTGTGGGCGGGGTATGCCACCACCCAGCGGCACCCCGCCGTTCCCTCCGGCCTGGCCGAAATGAACGCCATGTACCGGTCCCTGGACCAGGAGCTGGCACAGCTGGGCGAGGCGCTGCAGCATACGGAGGGCGGCGGGTCGCTGTCCACCGTTCCCTACGCGCGGCTGATGGAACGCCTGGAGCGCTTGGTGGCAGACACCGATACGCTCAAGACCCTGCCCGAACGCACACTCCTCATCGAGAACATGCGCGAACACGGCCTGGGCGAACTCCTTGCCGACCTCGCCGAACGGGAAGTCCCCGAAGGGTCCGTAGCCGCAGAACTGGAGCTCGCCTGGTGGCAGTCAGCCCTTGAGGCAATGATCAGCGGTGACGACTACCTGGCCATGTCCGACGGCGATGCACTGCGGCAGCTTGAAGCGGAGTACCGGCTGGCGGACAACGCCCACATCGCCAGCGGCGCCGCCCGCCTGCGTTGGGACCTGGCCGAGCGGTGGCGGACCGCCATCGCCGCCCAGCCGCGCCAGGCCGATCTGCTGCGCAGCTTGCTCAAGGACGGACGGGTGTCCCTGCCGGCCCTGACCGCGCAGGCTCCGGACCTGATCGGCACCCTGGTCCCGGTATGGTCCGTCAGCCCGTACCTGATGACGGGCCTGCTTCCGGCTGAACAGCATTTCGACGCCGTCGTGATCCTCGATGCGGAAGCGACGTCCCTGCAGGCCGTCCTGCCGTCGATCGCCCGTGCCCGGCAGATCATCGCCTTCGGCGATTCGCGCATTGCCACGCCGCGGACCTTCACCGTTGGGGTGGAGCGGCTGGCGCCGGGAGAGTCCGCCCACCAGCGGGTGGAGAGTGCCTTCACCGCGCTCTCCGCCGTGCTTCCGGTATGGCGGCTCAACGTGGTGTACCGGGCGGTGGATGAGGACTTGGTCCTTCAGCTGAGCAAGAACTTTTACGACGGCGGCCTGCGCCGGCTGCCCGAAGGCCAGTCGGCCACGGGGCTGGACCGGTCGCTGCTGGTGGAATACCTGCCCGACGGCACCGGCCTTCCCAGCGCCGACCACGAGGGTGTCGAGTCCGTGGTTGCCGAAGTCAACCGCGTGGTGGAACTGGTCTTCGAACATGCCCGCCTCCGTCCCCGGACCTCGCTGGCCGTGGTTACCGCCAGCCTCCGGCACGCTGCCAGGATTGGTGAATCCATCAGGCTCCAGCTGTCCAACCAGCCGGGCCTGGCCGGTTTCTTTGGCGCCGGCCCGGAGTCCTTCCGGGTGGTGGACCTGGAACGAGCGCAGGGACTGGTCCGCGATCACGTCATTTTCTCGCCGGGTTTCGGGCGGACCCCGCACGGCCGGGCACTGCACAACTTCGGACCGCTGTCCGCCGAGGGCGGCCGGGAGAAATTTGCCCTGGCGATGACCCGGGCGCGGCGTTCCATGCACGTCCTCACCTGCTTCCGGTCGGAGGACCTGGACCAGACCCGGCTCACGCACGGGGCGGTTGACCTCTACACGCTGCTGGACCGGGAAATTTCCGGCAACACAGATCTGGGCACGCCCGCATCCCGTGCCGCGGCCAGTGAACAGGCGCTGGGAGCGGATCCGCTGGTGGCCGACCTGGGGGACAGGCTGCGGGCCCGTGGCGCCAGGGTCTGGCACCAGTACGACGGCGCCATCGACGTGGTTGCCGCGGCGGACCCCCTGAACACCATGGGCCAGGACGACATCGACCTCCCGCGGCCCGTAGCCATCGAGTCCGATGGCACTGCGCAGTACCGCACCATGAGCGTGCGTGAGCGCAGCAGGCTGCGGCCGCAACTGCTTGAACGCCTGGGATGGCGGTACATGCCGTTGTGGACCATTGAGGTTTTCACAGACCCCTCCTCCTGCGCCGACCGCATTGCGGGGTACCTTGGCCTTGAGAAGATGGTGCTCCCGGGACGGAGTCCGTCCTCCACCGGGTTCCTGGACGACGACTTCAACCACGCGCTCCATGGAATCGACGGGACGCCCTCTGCCGGTGTCTCCTACCTGCCATCCGAGGCCGGTGGAAACCGAAACAGCGATGGAAGCCGCCGGCAGGAAGAGGGCAGCCAAGGCAGGCGGGTCCAGGATCCGCGGGAAACAGATGCGATGACAACAGAAGACAGGCCTGGGAACAAGAGGCCCGAGGAAGATATGCGCCAGAACGAAAACGACCGGAACGAAAACGACCAGAACGAAAATGACCAGACCGGGACCGACAGCCAGGGCAAGCCCGGGACCGGAGCAGCAGCTGCCGTTCCCGCTGATCCCACCGCCGCCAAGGCAGGGTCGGGCGGTAACGGGGAGATTCTCCCCAGCAAGGCGGCAGAGGACGACGCGCGCAGCTGGGGTGACCGCGAGGACGACCACGACACCTGGCTGAAGGAACAGAAGCCGCCGCACTGGGGCTGACCACCGCATTCCAGCGGCGCCGCGGATCATGGCTGCCCCACCAGAACGAAGAACAGCCTGCCTTGGGTGGAGGCCCCGGCCAGGCGTGATGACTGTTCCGCTGTGGCTGCCACCACGATCAGTCCATCCGTCTCTGTGGTGCCCAGCCATTGTCCGGTCTGGCCGCCCTTATTCGAGGTCCACAGCACGGGGACGGCCGACGCCAACACTTCGGAGGGGCCCTGCTGGTCGAACCCATTGGCGGATGTCAGCACCACGTTGACCAGCTGGCCGGGGGAGACCAGCTGGATGGACGAGGCATCCGCCATGCGCAGGGGAACCGCCGCCGAACCGGGCGGCGTCCCTGCCAGGAGCCCGGGGCCCAGCAGCTGGGCATCGGTGAGGAGCTGGCCCTTCCGGAGCGGAGCCGCGAGCTGCTTGCCCGTGGCTGCGGCGCCGTCCCGGAGGAAGCCGTCGGCCACCATTCCGGGAGGCACCTGGACACGGTCCAGATCGGCCGCTGTTACAGCGGTTCCGGCGGCCAGGTCCCGGGCAGCGGCCAGCGCAGTCACAGTGGAGAGCGGGGCAGGAGTGAGCTGCTGGACCGCGATTGCTGCAGCGGCGCATAAAAGCAGTGCCGCCGCGAGGCGCCGGTTGCGGCTTAGCCAGCCGGCAAACCGGGAATGCAGGGGGCGGTTTCCGGGCCGGCGCCCGAGCTGATGCGCGCTGCCGGCACTGTGGGTGTTCCCGGGAAACCGGAGGCTGTCACGGCGGCGGGGGAGTATGGGCATGCGCCCACGCTAATTGCTGCCGCCCCGGCAGGGGAGCCAGGACGGCTGCTATGTGGACAAAGGCGGCCGGACGCTGCTTGAACCCGCGTGGCAAGCGCCCGGCCGCCGTCGTAAAGACCGTCGTCGTAAAGACTTGGTTGCTTAGCTGGCGGCAGCTGCTGCCGGCGCCGAAGCGGCGGGGGCGGCAGCAGGCGTGGCCGGAGCCGCGGCCGGTGCGGGCGAAACGGAGCTGCCCTTGGAATCGCGCGAGTCGGTGCGGTAGAAGCCCGAGCCCTTGAAGACGACACCGACGCTGTTGAACTTTTTGCGCAGCGTGCCCTGGCATTCAGGGCAGGACGTCAGGCTGCTGTCCGAGAACGACTGGACAATGTCGAAGGCGTGGCCGCAATCCTTGCAGGCGTAAGCATATGTTGGCACTGGTGCTCCTCCTCTTGGGCAAACGAGAGGTCCCGTGCTGCCATGGGTAAACCGTTAGCAGTCGCAGGGCCTGAGTGCTAATTCTATCACTGCGTCCGGACGGCCCGGGCTTAGGCGCTGCCCGCCAAGGGCCGGTAGCCGGACGGAGCCAGGACGGCCGGGACCGGCCGGTCGAACTCCTCGGCCGGAATCCGGCCGGCGGGCAGCAGTTCATCGTCGTAGATAACAGCGGCCAGTGGAATTTCCTTCCCTGCCGTGGCGAGGTGCCCCAAGAACTTGTCGTAGTACCCGCCGCCCTGGCCGATCCTGTTGCCCGCGAGGTCCACCGCGGTGGCCGGAATGAAAAGCATTGCTGCACCGCCGGCTGTGTCCGGCCCGTGCCGCTGCCCAGCGGGTTCCAGTATTGGTGCATATTTGCTGCGTTCGAAGCCGGTGTCCGGCGTCCAAAACACCCAGCTCAATTCCCGGCCGGGCTCGCACACGGGAAGCAGCACCTGGTGCCCGCTGTGATGCAGGGCGTTAATCAGGGGCAGTGTGGGCGGTTCGTGTCCCACGCCCAGGTAGACGCAGGCAATACCCGGGCGATCTCCAGTGACCGTCCTTGCCCATTCTTTCCCATGGGCAGCCAGCGCCGCCCCCGCCGCTTCCAGCTGCGCCGGCGTAAGGGCTGCCCGTCGTCGCCGGTGTGCCGCCCTGATGTCGTCCTTGACCGCGTCGGTCTCCTGCAGCATGGTGTCCTTCCTGCATTGGCCGGTGTTCCGGGGACTTTTCAAGCCCCGCATGCGGGCCTGCCGCGCCGGTGGTTACTGAAATGCTTGACTGACGTTAGATTAGTCCGGTGAACACCAGTAACCCCAGAGTCCGCAAAGCCGTCATTCCCGCCGCGGGCCTGGGCACCAGGTTCCTGCCTGCCACCAAAGCCATGCCCAAGGAAATGCTTCCCGTCGTTGACAAGCCTGCCATCCAGTACGTGGTGGAGGAAGCTGTCCACGTGGGCCTCCACGACGTACTGATGATTACGGGCCGGAACAAGCGGGCCCTGGAAGACCACTTTGACCGTGTTCCGTCCCTTGAGTCCACCCTCCAGGACAAAGGGGACACGGAGAAGCTTGCGTCCATCCAGGCAGCCAGCCAGCTTGGCGACATCCACTATGTCCGGCAAGGCGACCCTCACGGTCTGGGCCATGCGGTGCTCCGCGCAAAACAGCACGTGGGCGACGAAGCGTTCGCCGTCCTGCTGGGCGATGATCTGATTGACGCCCGCGACGAACTGCTCAGCACCATGGTCGACGTGCAGGCGAAAACGGGAGGGTCCGTCGTCGCCCTCATTGAAGTGGAACCCTCGCAGATCAGTGCCTACGGATGCGCCGACATCCAGGAGATCGACGGGGAAGACTACGTCCGCGTCAACCGCCTGGTGGAGAAGCCTTCCCCGGAGGAAGCGCCGTCCAACCTGGCCCTGATTGGGCGCTACGTCCTGCACCCAGCCGTGTTCGGAGTCCTTGAACACACAGAGCCGGGGCGGGGCGGGGAGATCCAGTTGACGGATGCCCTCCAGGAACTTGCGTCCGGTGACGGTGCGGGGCATGGGGTGTACGGCGTCGTCTTCCGGGGGCGCCGCTACGACACCGGCGACAAACTCAGCTACCTCAAGGCCTGCATACAGCTCGCCATCGACAGCGACGACCTGGGCCCGGGCCTGCGCGAATGGCTGCCGGGTTTCACCGCGGACCTTTCCCGGTAGCGCCATGCGCAGTGGTCCCATCTGGCCGGTCACGCTCGAGTGCGGCGATCTGGTCCTGCGGCCAATCCGGTACCGCGACAAACAGGAATGGATGGAGGTGCGCTCTCGGAACAGCGAGTGGCTGCAGCCTTGGGAGGCCTCCAACCCCGATCCTTCCGGGGGGCTGCCGGATTACCGGCACATGGTCCGGTCGCTCAAAGCGCAGGCCGCCCAGGCCACGGCACTGCCCTTCCTCATTACCGAGTGGCGGCCGGGGCTCAGGAGCCCCGCCATTGTGGGCCAGCTGACCGTGTCCTCGATTGTCTGGGGTTCGGCCATGATGGCGACCCTTGGATACTGGGTGGACCAGGCGCGGGCAGGGCGGGGGATAGCCCCCACATCCGTGGCGCTGGTGACCGACCACTGCTTCCGTGCCCTTGGCCTGCACCGGATGGAAATCAACATCCGGCCTGAAAACGGGCCCAGCCTGCGGGTGGTGGAGAAGCTGGGTTTCCGGGACGAGGGGTACCGGCCCCGCTTCCTGCACATAAATGGCCAATGGGCGGACCACCGATCGTTCGCCCTCACCGCCGAAGAAGTCCCGGAGGGCTTGTTGAGTCCCTGGCTGGCCTCGCGCCGGTCATAAATCAAACGGTTTGCCGGTGGCGGGACGACACACCGCCGGTAATGCGGCCTGAGCAGGCATGATGCTCATACGGTTTTGAGTGTGGACTTCCCCCTTAGCAGCTCAGTGATCCTTGTGGTTGCCGTCGCGCTCTGGATTGTTTGGGTTGCCCCTTACGTCCTCCGGAACCGCAGGCACCAGTTCCAGCCCGCCGGCGAATTCCGGGCAGACGCCCCCGCCGATGAGGGGCCGGAACCGCCCACCGGCCTGGTCTTGAACGTCGCCGCCCAGCAGGAGAAAGCCATGGAAACCAGGAAGAGCCCGGCATCCGGTGCCGGCACTGCCAGCACCCAGCCTCCGGCCCAGTTCCGCATCCGCTATGGGCGGACCGCGTTGGCCCTTGTGGGGCTGCTCTCCCTGGTGACTGCGTTCATCTCGGGTGTCCTGGCAGCGTTCGGCATTGGTACTGCCGCCCTTCCGCTCCTGTGTACGGTGCTGACCGTTGGTTCTGTGGCGTTGCTGCGTTTCCTCGCCGTCCGGGACCGTAAAGCAAAAGTCGATGCGGCGTTCCGCTCCGCCATGAGTGCACCTGCACGCCGTCCGGAGATGGGTGAAGCGATTCCGCCGAAGCCTGAGGCTGCGCCGGCCAGGCCGGAGAGCCCGCTTTTCGACGCCGAGGCAGGCGAGGCCAAAATCAAGCGGCTGACTGCTGTTGAGCTCCGTGAAGCGGCCCTCGCCGTCGCTGTGGCTGCCGGTGACACCAGTGCTGCACAGGCGGCTCCGGCCACTCCGGCGGGAACCCCCTGGGAGCCCGTGGAAGTCCCCAAGCCCGTTTACGTGGAGGCCGCCAAGGCGAAGCGCCCTGAGCCCCAGCCGCTGGAACTTCCTGACGCGCCCAAGGCGGTTGGCAAGCCGTCCCTGAAGAAGGGGGCTGCCGGGGTCCAGGCAGCAGAGGCCGCGGAAGCACAGCAGCTGAGTGACCAGCAGCTGGCCAAGGGGCAGAGCGCGCTGAGCAACCTCGACGACGTTCTTCAGCGCCGCCGCGCATAAAGGCCCGACGGCGGCCCGCAGCTTCCGCGCGGCTGGTCAGTGTGTCAATTGGCATTGGGCCGGGAAAATTTGTAGCCTAGGGACACCGGTTAGGCACCCTGGAACACAATGCAGGGTTCGGCCGCTTCCGGGGCTATAGCTCAGTTGGTAGAGCGCTTCGTTCGCATCGAAGAGGTCAGGAGTTCGAATCTCCTTAGCTCCACGGTTTGTAAGCTGCGGCAGTTTGCGTGGTTGCGCTCCGCAAGGCTTAGTAGAACGAGATGAGTTCGACGAGTTCCCCAACCCGGTCTTCCGGGTAGTTCCTGGCGACATCTGCCTGGGTGAGGATGCCGACCAGATCATGGCCGTCGATAACCGGCAGCCGGCGAACCTGGTGATCCTGCATTGTCCTGATGGCTTCTTCGATTGAGTCATCCGCTCCGACGGTCACAGGCTTGCCTTGACCAAAGTCGCCGGCTTTTGCCGTGCGCGGGTCACCACCCTCGGCGAAGCACTTGATGACGATGTCGCGGTCAGTGACCATGCCCTTAAGCCGGTTGTCCTCACCGCAGATTGGCAGGGCTCCAACGTCCAGATCCTTCATCTTCCGGGCGGCGGCCTCCAGCGTTTCGTTTTCCCCGATGCATTCAACACCGCCGGTCATGATGTCACGTACTTTGGGCATGATGCTCTCCTTATGTTGATTTCCGTTCCTCTGGTATGCCCCCTCGCCCCCGGGTCCCAGGAGGGCCAACAGGCGCATCACGGTCACGGATTAAAGGTAAGTAGGCTGAGCGTTAGTGTCCAGATCGAATCGGAAGTTGCTACTTGGGAATAGCTGGCCGGAGTTGACCCAGAACGCGAGGCGCAGCAGAACCTGATCCTGCGCCCCGGGCGCCTGTTGCTTATGTGGTCCTGAAATCGGGTACAAGCCTTAGTAAGCTCGCAGGTGGATCTGGGAGGCCAACGGAAGTGAATCTGCGCATGAGGACTGGCATGACCAAAGGACGCACGTACAACAGGGCCATAGGGTTGGTCCTGGCCGCCATGGTTGCCGGCTCTGCCACTGCGCCGGCCGCCGAGGCAGCAGACAAGCCGGTCCTGCCCGGCCCCTCGACAGCAGCGAAATCGCCGGACGCCCAGCTGTCCACCGACCAGTTCATCGTGAAGTTCAAGCCCTCCGTCGCCGGCAGCACCGCAGAACGGGAGAAGACCTACGCGAAGGTTTCCAGCGCTGCCTCCATCCGCGTCAGGGAGATCAAAGTAACGGCTACTGATGCCAGGGTGGTCAAAGCAGGCCGCAAGCTCTCCGTGGAGGAGTCCCGGCGCGTGCTGGACAGCATCGCCGCGGATGACACCGTTGCATCTGTGGAGCCCGACGTCCTCATGCATCCGTCGTTCACACCCAACGACACCTACTACTCCAAGCAGTGGGCTCTGTCCGATCCCAACGTGGGGATCCGGGTCCCGTCGGTATGGGATAAAACCACGGGGGCCGGGCAAATCGTGGCGGTGATCGACACCGGCATCACGGCGCACAGCGATCTCAACGCGAACGTCATTGCGGGCTACGACATGATCGCCGACGCGACGTCTTCGGGTGACGGCGACGGCAGGGACGCAGACGCCTCCGACCCTGGCGACTACCAGGCCCCAGGTGCCTGCGGTTCAACCTCATCCATTAACTCTTCCTGGCACGGAACCCACGTCGCAGGGATTATCGCCGCCATCGCCAATAACCTTGAGGGAGTCAGCGGAGCGGCTCCCGGCGTGAAGATCGAGCCGATACGTGCACTTGGTGACTGCGGCGGCTACCTGTCGGACGTGTCCGACGGAATCACATGGGCTTCCGGAGGAACCGTCAGCGGCGTTCCCGCCAACGCCAACCCCGCGAAAACCATCAACCTGAGCGTCGGCGGAACGTCCGCCTGCCCGTCCACCCTGCAGGCTGCCATTGACGGGGCTGTCGGCCGCGGCTCCTCTGTTTTCGTGGCTGCCGGAAACGAGAACCAGCCCGCCGCAAACAATGCACCGGCCAACTGCAACAACGTCATCACGGTCGGCGCCACCAGCCAGACCGGCGCCAGGGCCTCGTATTCAAATTTCGGCACCGCGATCGACGTCGTGGCCCCGGGAGGCGACACAGGAGCCGGGATCCTCTCCACCTACAACGCCGGAACAACCGTCCCCGGCGCAGAGGCCTACGGCTACCTGATGGGTACGTCCATGGCCTCGCCGATGGCGGCGTCGGTTGGCGCCCTGATGAAGGCAGCTGATGCCTCCCTGACACCAGCCAGGATTGAAGCGAAGCTCAAGGCAACGGCCAGGCCCCTTCCAGGACCCTGCTCAGGAGGCTGCGGCGCCGGCCTGATCGATGCCTCGGCCGCCGTCGTCTTTCCGGCCCCGCAGACGCCGATTGCCGTCAAGGCAGCGTCCCTGAATGGCGCCCTTGGGGCGGCTACCACCGGAGAGGTCTACGGGCTCAGGGACAACGGCGGGTAAAGTGCTTCGAGCACGGATGCATCCTCTACTCGCCGGCGTCCGGGGCGCATGTCTCAACCGGCGCCATCCGCGGCGTCTGGGCAGAGACCGGATTTGAGAACGGTGGCCTCGGGTACCCGGTGACCGATGAAGTCGCTGGGCTGCGGGACGGGGGCGTGTATCAGAACTATCAGGGCGGAGCCATCATCTGGTCACCGGCCACCGGAGCGCATGTCTCGGTGGGGTCCATCCGCGGCCTCTGGGCAGCCACGGGTTTCGAGAACGGCCGCCTGGGCTACCCCGTAACGAACGAGGTCGGCGGCCTCCGTGGTGGCGGCGTCTACCAGAACTATCAGGGCGGAGCCATCATCTGGTCGCCAACCACGGGAGCGCACATCTCAACAGGAGCTATTCGCGGCGAATGGGCGGCCTCCGGGTTTGAGAGCGGCCGACTGGGATACCCGGTCAGCGACGAAGTCGGAGGGCTCCGTGACGGCGGCGTCTACCAGAACTACCAGGGCGGCGCCATCATCTGGTCGCCTGCCTCAGGAGCTCACATGTCCGTCGGCGGCATACGCTCCATCTGGGCCTCCACGGGGTTCGAATCGGGACGCCTGGGCTACCCGACAAGCGACGAGTATGCCACGGGAAATGACGGGAGTGTTGCCCAGAACTACCAAGGCGGCGTCATCCACTGGAGCCCCAGCGGCTCCTACATCTCCTGACAGCATGGGGTCACATAGGCTCCTGACAATCGTGCCGAAGTTCCGCCAGTCGGCAGATGGAGCCTTGAGGTCCCCCACCAGTTCCTCGAGGTCGTCCACAACCCAGGCAGGAACACAAGGAATCGCAGCGGAATCAGGAACCGGGACTTTAGTCCCTGTCGGCCGGGACAGGGTTCCAGTTGACTGGGTCATTTGGTGCGGGCAAAGGGGCCCGCGCCACTCGGCCTCAATCACGGAGACTGCATCAGCTTATGAACCTCAAAGATCGCTGGGACAACCTTGACCACGCCACGCAGAAGTGGCTGCTCGATAATCCTGGATGCCAGGTGCTCCCCCGAACTATCACCTCGGTAATCTCCAAGGAGTGCGGAGAGGACCTTGCGATCGGGCAGCACGGCCAGGCGTTGGTTTCCCGCGAGGACCAGGATTTTATCCGTTCGAAGATGGTCAACGCACACCCCTGACGGCAGCGATCATTGGGGGAGTTCATGGTATCGGGCAGGACAACGGGATGGACCACGGCAGCGGCATCACTGATGTTGGTTGCCGGGTGCGCACAGAATGCAGGACCGGCCCAACCCGCCCCATCCACACCCCACGCCGACCGGACGCAGGCCCCCGGCAGCCCGGCGCCGGCCTCCACCGCTGCCGGCGCCGAGCAAGAGCAGACGCCGGGAGGTCTCAAGGTAAGAACCATGCCGCTGGGTGGCAGCCGGATCGACGTCGAAGCGAAGCTGCCCATCAACGGGTACTGGGCGGCCGCCGGCCAGGAGGTTACGTACGACGCTTCCTCGTCGCTGGGCATCATCGATAAGTACGAATGGGATGTGGACGGGGACGGCACCTTTGACAAGACCACGGCTGACCCCGTTCTCAAGCACACCTACACGGCCCGCTTCGAAGGGCAAATGATCCTGCGCGTCTCCAGCCCGCTCGGGAGTACTCACACCTTGAAGACTGCAGTCCGTATCGGGGGCGCCGGTCCCAACGGCATCCCCCTCGCGCCGCCATCCAATGTCAGGGCCGAGGGCAAGGTCGGCGAGCGGGCCGGCACTGTACTGTCGGCCAGCCACTAGAAGCCACAGGAGTTTGTGTCTCCCGAACTGCAGACGGGTCCGCGAAACGCTGGTTGATGCCCAATCCATTCCAGCCAGGCCCGCTTAGAGTGGGCCCATGGGAATCATCATCGGACTTCTTGTCATCTGGCTCATCCTGTCCATCGTCGGGTTCGTGGTGAAGGGCCTTATCTGGCTCGCCATTATCGGCCTGGTCCTCTTCGTCGCAACCGGCGTATGGGGCTGGCTGAAGCGCAGAACCAACGCCTGACCAACAACCGCCTGCCGAACCGGTTGTCACTGGCCCGGCAGGCGGTGACCGCTTACTGCCAAAGGACCCTGTCTTTTTCCCACATCCGGCATGACGCTTGCTCCATGAGCCTCACCGAGAAGGATGGCCGTCTCCCAGTACTGGTTCCGCCGGTGCGGCAGAATTTCGCTTTCAACCGGGCCCTGCACCCGGACCGCCCATGGATCCGCGCCATCCGGATCCTCGTGGGGTTTATCGTGCTCGCCGCCATCGTCCAGAAGACCTTCGACGCCACCCTGCCCGGCAACGACGTGGACGTTCCGCAGCTGTATTCGGAATTCACCGTGCAGGGGAATCTCGTGTTTGGGGTTGTCCTGATCATTTCTGGGGCGCGGCGGCGTACCCGGCTGCCGCTGTGGTGGGACCAGATGTTCGGCGCGCTGGTACTGTACCTGGTCATGACGGGCATCATCTACATCGTGCTTGTGGCCCCGCCGGAAGAGCCATGGTGGACCTGGGATCTGTACTGGCCGCAGATGGTCCACCACCGCCTGGCCCCGCTGGCGGCGGCCCTTGACTGGATCCTCGTCACCCGGACTACCCGCGGTCCCTGGTGGCGGCCACTTGCCTGGCTGGGCTACCCCGTGGCGTTCCTTGCCTTCTCTTGGATCCGCGGCGGGCTGGATGGGTGGTACGTCTACGACTTCCTCGACCCAACGCTCGACGGCGGCTGGGTGAGGGTGCTGGGAGCCACCGGACAGGTGCTCATCGCCTTCCTGGTGGTTTCGCTCCTGGTGCACGCGGCAGGCAACGCGCGGGTGGCGCTGGCAACCGGAAAGACTGCCCGGGCCGAAATCCCTAGAGCCAGCCCTTCTTCTTGAAGATGCCGTACATCAGGCCCCCTGCGGCCACCATGAGGACCAGCGCCAGGGGATAACCGAAGGACCAGTGGAGTTCGGGCATGTTGTCGAAGTTCATCCCGTAGATCCCGGCCACGAATGAGGGCGCGAACAGGATGGCCGCCCAGGATGAGATCTTCTTGACCTGTTCGTTCTGCTCGGCGCTGGCCTCGTTTTGCCGGTTGGCGGTCAGTGTCCCGTCCAGGGTCAGGGCGTTCTGCAGCAAATCCCGGAACGAGTCCGCCCGGGAGATCACCCGCTCAACGTGGTCTTCCACATCACGCAGGCTGTGCCGCAGTTCGCTTTCCACCTGGTACTTTTCAAAGCCGCGCTTCAACTGGTCCAGCATGTCCGGCAGGGGATGGATGGCCCGCTGGAACTGGATGACTTCCCGCGCCAGTTCGTAAATCCGCCGGGACACAGAGGAATCGCCGCTGAACAGCTGGTCCTCAATCTCGTCGATATCGTTTTCCAGCCCCGCCACCACCGGCGCGTAGTCGTCCACCACCCGGTCCAGCAGGGCATAGAGCACAGCTTCGGGTCCATGCTTGAGGAGGTCCGGCCTTCCTTCCAGCCGCTGCCGCACGCGTGCCACACCTGCGGTTTCGGCATGCCGTACCGTCACCACAAAGTTCTTTCCGGTGAAGACGTGGAGTTCGCCGAATTCCACGGTTTCATTTGCATCCACGTAGCGCGCCGGCCGCAGGACGGTGAACAGGTTGTGGTCGTAACGCTCCAGTTTGGGCCTCTGGTGGGCCGAAACGGCATCCTCCACGGCAAGGGCGTGGAGCCCGAACTCGCTGGCCACCGCAGCCATTTCCTCCGCGGTGGGCCGGTAAAGACCAATCCACGCCATACCCCCGTGCCGGGACAGGGTCTCAAAGGTCTGCTCAAGACTGTCAGGCTCCGCGTGACGGACGCCGTTGACGTAGACGGCGTTATCGATGATGGTCATTCAGGAAATCCTAGCCGCCGGAGCTGCCGCACTGCTGAGGCCGCTGATCAGCGGCTCGGTGCGGTACGGGATGTGGGTGTGCAGGGCCAGAACGGTCTCGGTGCGGATGACGCCCTTGATCCTCAGGACCTGCCGCAGGGACGACTGGAGGTTGTGGGTGTCCGTGGCCACCACCCGGCACCAGACATCGCCGCGGCCGGAGATTTCATGGACTTCAAGGACCTGCGGGATGAGCCGCAGCGCTGCCACGACGCCGTCGAGTTCCCGGTGCGAGACCTCAATGGTCACGAAAGCCACCACGTCGTAGCCCACGGCCTCCAGGTCAACCTCGCGGCCGCCGGGACGCAGCACCCCGGTGCGCAGCAGCCGGCGCACCCGCGACTGGGCCGTATTGCGGGCAATGCCAAGGGACTCGCTGAGCTCGCCGATCTGGATCCGCGGATCCCGGATCAAGGCCAGGAGGATCTTCAGGTCCGTGGGGTCCAACTTGTTCAAGATCGTCACTCTCCATCACTCTGACATCCATAACTTGATAATTTTGCTCAATTATCCCTTCAAACCCGGCGATAAGTAGCAGCTGTGCCGCACTGTTGAACCATCACAGTTATATCCGCGCCGGGCTCCCACAAGGACCACCTGCCGCGGCGACCCTAAGGCGGCACAATGACGGTCTTCAGCGAACTGCGCATGCGCCCGGCAGCGGCCACTGCCGGGTGGAATGCCACCACAACGGCCAGGCTGGTGATTTCGGGGGCGGTCATCTTCATGCTCCTGGTAGGCGCCAACCTTGCCACGCCGCTGTACCCCCTGCTGCAGGCCAACCTGGGCCTGTCCAGCCTCGGGATAACCGCGGCGTTCGCCAGCTATGTCCTGGCATTGGTGGGGACGCTGCTGCTGGCCGGGCACTGGTCGGACCATATCGGCCGCCGCGCCGCCCTCCTGGTCGCCGTCCTCGCCGGACTCGCAGGTGGCTGGATCTTCGCCGAAGCGGACACCCTGGCCGCCCTCTGCGCCGGACGGGCACTGCAGGGAACCGCTGTTGCGCTTGCCACCGGCGCCAGCGCGGCTGCCCTGCGCGAACTGCTCCCCTCCCGGCCGGAGTGGGCATCACGCTTTACGCTGCTGGCGTCCTCCGGGGGAGTGGCGGCCGGCCCGGTCATCGGCGGGCTGCTCTCGCTGCTTCCCGGTGCCACCACCGCCCCGTACGTCGTCCACTCGCTTCTCCTAGCCGCACTCCTGGTCCCGCTCTACCTTATCCGCGCACGCCCGGCCATCATGGTGCCGGCAGCGTCCCGGCCGCTGCACGCCCTGGCTCCGCGCCGCCCTTCCGTATCCCGCCAGGCGAGAGGTGCTTTCTGGCTGGCGTCCGGCGTCGGCTTCCTGAGCTTTGCCGTGTTTGGCTTCTCGCTCTCGCTGGCTCCGGGCTACTTCGCGCAGGTCCTGGGCACGGATTCGCGGCCGCTGATTGGGGTGCTGGCGGGCCTGCCGCTGGGGGCGTCGGCACTGAGCCAGCTGGTGACCCTTCGGGGCCGCCTGGCCGTTCCCGCCGGGCTGGCTGTCCTGGGCGTCTCCGTCATGCTGCTGGGTGCCGCCGGCGCGTGGCACAGCCCAGCGCTGTTAGTTGCCGCTGCCGTGGCCGCCGGCCTGGGGCAGGGCATAGCGTTCCGGACCGTCTTCAACGATGTGGCAGCCAGGGTGGAGCCGGCCCGCCACGCGCAGATCATCAGCACCGTCTACGTCATTACCTACCTGGGCAGCGCGGTGCCGGTCCTGGGCCTGGGCTGGGCCAGCGCCGTGTTCGGCATGGCAGCGGCCGTCCAGGGCTTCGTCCTGCTCTGCGGGGCGGCGGCACTCGCCCTGTCCGCTGCAACCCTTGCCGCCACCTTCACCCGGCAGGCAAAGGAGCCGGCCAGGGCCTGATGCAGGCGCCCGTCCCGCGGCGGGGTCAGTCCGGAAGCGGGCCGTGGTTGCCCTGGATGTGTTCAAAAACCAGCGTTGTTTCCGTGTGCCCCACCACGGGGTCGGTAGCCAGATTGTCAAGGACCCAGTCCCGCAGGTCTTCGGTGCTTCCGACGGCAATGTGCAGCAGGTAGTCCACGGAACCTGAGGTGTGGAAGGTGGACAGCACGGCGGGCAGGTGCGGCACCCTGGCAGTGAAGCGGTCGATCTGGTCCCGGTCATGGGCACGGAGCCGTACGGCCACCAGAGCCTGCACCGACCTGCCGATGGCCGACAAGCTCAGCTTTGCCTCATAGCCTTGAACAATGCCGCGCTCGGACAGGGCCCGGGTGCGCATCAAAGCGGTGGACGGCGCAATCCCCACCATCTCGGCGAGCTGCTTGTTGGAGATCCGGGCGTCTGCCACGAGGGCCGCCAGGAGGCGCTCGTCAATGGCATCCAGCGGCTCCAGGTGCGCTCCGGGCCTGGTGTTCCTGGCATTCGTACTCACTGCGGTTCCTTCCACACGGTCCTTCGTTCATCCTAGACCGCGGTATGTCCGCCAACGGCACCACAGGCCCGCGTCCTGCCGAACATCCACACCATGCCACCTGCAGCTGAAGCCGCTTAATTCGGGGTGCAGGGCATCAGGCAGCGGCAGTTTCCGGACGGGGATGCACGACGGCGACAGTTGCGGCCGTGACGCACGCCAGGACAATCACGGCCCCGGCGAGGGCGTTCCAGCCCCAGGCCTGGAAGACCAGGCCGCCTGCCCAGCCCAGGAGGCTGGAGCCCAGGTAGTAGGCCAGGTTGTACAGCGATGCCGCCTGGGCACGGCCGGTGCTGGCAATGGCTCCCGTCCAGCCGGACCCGATGCTGTGGGCGGCGAAGAAGCCGCCGGTGAACACCACCAGGCCGGTGAGGATCAGCACCAGTGAGGAGGTGAGGGTCAGGGCGAGTCCGCCGGCGGCGACGGCCAGTCCACCCAGCAGTACGTTCCGGCGTCCGTACTTGGAAGTCATCCCCGCTGCCCAGCGGGAGGAGAAGGTGCCGGACAGATAGGCCAGGAAGATCAGGCTGATCACCGTAGCGGGCAGCCCGAACGGGGCACCGGAGAGCCGGAAGCCCAGATAGTTGTAGACGGCCACGAATCCGCCCATCATCAGGAAGGCCTGGGTGTACAGGGCCAGCAGCCGGATGTTCCGGAGGTGTCCTCCGAGCGTCCGGATGGCGCCGCGGAAGCCGGCGCGGGCCGGGACGAATCCCCGGGCCCTCGGCACGAGGACCAGGAAGGCGACGGCGGCAAGGGTGGCCAGCAGGGAAACGGCCAGGGCTGCCGACCGCCAGCCCCAGAGCTCGCCGGCGGGGCCGGCCACGAGCCGTCCGGACAGTCCTCCCAACGTGGTGCCGGCAACATAGCTTCCCGCTGCAAGCGCGGCGTGGGCTTTGCTGACTTCCTCGTTGAGGTAGGCAATGGCGATGGCGGGGATGCCGCCCAGTGCCATGCCCTCCAGCAACCGCAGCACCAGCAGCATGCCGAAGTTGGCGGACAGCGGCACCAGCAGTCCCAGGACGGTGGCTGCCGAGATGCCCCACATCATCGCCTTCACCCGCCCGATCCTGTCCGCCAGGAAGGACCAGGGAATGACGGTGGCTGCCAGCCCGACCGTGGCCAGGGAGATGGTAAGGGCAGCCTCGGCGGCGGTGACCTGGAGATCGGTCGCCAGGAGGGGCAGGACCGCCTGCGTGGAGTAGAGCTGCGCAAACGTGGCCACGCCGGCACAGGACAGGCCGGCCAGGATCCGCCCATAAGCCCGGGACCCTTTGGGATGGCCGTTCCAGGCGGGGGAAGCCTGGGTGCCGGAGCTCGCGTTCTGTGGCATCAAGCCAGCGTAGCCCTCATGCAATGGATGCCTCCAATGCATGTTTCGTGCAACACTGATAGCAATAACGGAACAGTCTTCCGGTAGCGGAGGCGTCCGGTGGTGAGGCAGGGGAGAGGACATGGAACCGGACCGCAAGCAGTTGGTGCAGCTGCTGCCCCTCATGCCTGTACTCGCCGAACTGGGCCGGACTGAACACGTGACGGAGACCGCGGAACTCCTCGGAGTACCCCAATCAACCGTTAGCAGGGCAGTGGCCAGGGCCAGCGCCGCCGTCGGCACCGAACTCCTGGTCCGGGACGGCCGCGGCGTCCGCCTGACGCCCGCAGCCCGCACGCTGTTGCCCTACATCGAGCAGGCGCTCGCGGAGTTCCAGGCCGGCCTGGACCTGGTTCGGAATGAGTCACAGGTGGTCAGGGGCACTGTGTCTGTGTCTTTCCAGCACACCTTCGGCGAAGCAACCCTGCCGCTGCTGATCAGCGCCTTCCGTGCCCGGCACCCCGGGGCCGGCTTCCGGCTCAGCCAGGGTGCCCGGAGCGCGTGCCTTGACGAGCTGTCGTCGGGGGAAGCGGACCTGGCCCTCACCGCTCCCGTGGCGCCGGCAGGCAAAAACCTCGATTCCGCGCCGCTGTACCGCGAGCCGCTCCGGCTGGTGGTGCATCACGCGCACCCCCTGGCCCGGCAGCGCAGTGCGCGGCTGGCCGATATCAGGACGGAACCGTTCGTCGCGCTGGGCCCCGGATACGGATTGCGTTCGCTGACCGATGCGCTGTTCCGGGAAGCAGGCTACCGGCCACGGATCGCGTTCGAAAGCCAGGACTCGCACACCGTCCGCGGGCTGGTCTCGGCCGGCCTCGGTGTCAGCATCCTGCCGCCTGGCGGGGATGCCCCCGGCAGGACGCTGCGCCCGGAGACAGGAGACCTGGGCTGGGTGGAAGTACCGCTGGACTCCGCGCTCGCCTTCCGGGAAGTCGGAGTCAGCTGGCGGCGCCGCAAACCCGACACCGAACCCGTTCCGGCCAGGCTCTTCCGCGAACTGGTGGTTGCCGAAGGGCCCGGGTTGCTGGCCGGGCTGGTGACCAGGGCCGGCCGCTGAACGGACCATACCCCGCGACGGCCGGCAAGGGTGCGGCTGTCACGAAGGGTATGCGGCGCGCCCCCGAGCCACGCCGCAAGTACCCTTGTGACGTGACGAACACCCAGAACCCCTCAACCCCTCCTGTTCAGCACGTCGCGGGCGCGCCGGGCACTCCACTGCACGGCACCACGATCGGGCTGGACATCGGCGGCACCAAGACGCACGGCGTCCGCTTTGAGAACGGAATCGCCGTCGCTGACGATTCTGCGGGGAGCTCCAACGTCCAGAACGTCAGCCGCGACCAGGCAGCACGCAACCTGGCGGAGCTTTTCGGCAGGATCGGCGGCGGGCGCGTGGACCGGGTCTATGCGGGCTCCGGCGGCATCGACACGGACGACGACGCCGCCGCCCTGGCTGCCCTGATCCAGCCACTGGCACCGGAGGCCCGCATCACCGTTGTCCACGACTCCCGCCTGCTGCTGGCCGCGGGACGTGCCAACACAGGAGTGGCCGTCATTGCCGGTACCGGCTCGGCCGCCTGGGGACGCAATGCCGACGGCGGCGAGGCCAGGGCAGGCGGATGGGGATACCTGCTGGGGGATGAAGGCAGCGGATATTGGCTGGGCAGGGAAGCGGTACGGCACAGCCTGCGGAGGATGAACCAGGGCCTGCCGATTGACCAGCTCACTGCATCCCTCCTGGCATCCTGCGGGCTTGACCACCCCAACAAACTCATTGCGCTGTTCCACTCCCCGGACACGGGACGGCGCTTCTGGGCGCAGCAGGCCCGGCACGTTGTGGAAGCGGCCTCTGCCGGTCACCGCGACAGTACGGACCTGCTGGACCAGGCCGGCCGGGACCTTGCTGCGCTGGCCGGGCAGGTGCTGGGCCAACTGAAGATCCAGGGCCCCGTGATCCTGGGCGGCGGGCTGGGCATGAACGTGGCACCGCTGCAGGAGTCCTTCCGCCGGAACCTCGAAGCAGACGGCATCAGGGACGTACGGGTCCTGGACCAGGAACCCGTGTTCGGTGTCCTGCAGCTCCTGGCAGAGCCGGCCTGACGGCAGCAGGCGATTGGCCACGGCTTCCGGTGGCGGGTTGGCCGGCCGATCCATAGCCGGTTGTCCGGCAGCCCGGCCGGAAGACAACCAGCTTAGTCCACAGCCCGTTTTCGCGGGGTCAACCGGACGCCAGGGAGCGGGGGAGCGGGAATACGGCCGGCCTCCGCCCCGGCATCCGGACCGTGGCCGGGCACCAGGCCGTAACGGGCGGCGGCCGTTTCGGCATCCGGCAGCCCGGCCTGCGCTTCCCAATCCTCCCGTGCCTGTTCCACTTCGTCATGGGTGCGGCCCACGAAGTTCCACCACATGAGCAGTTCCTCACCGAACGGCTCACCGCCAATCAGCAGGAATCGCGTGCCGGGGCGGGCCTCCATCCGGAGTTCGCTGCGGCCGGTGCCCAAGTAGCCCAGCGGACCCGCCGGCAGGTCCTGCCCGTCCACCGCCAGGCCGCCGTCGAGCACCAGGATGCCATGCTCAAAGCCGGGGTTCAGCGGCAGCACTGCATCCCCTTCACAGGAAACGTCCGCGCCAACAATTGGCGAAAACATTGTTGCGGGAGACGCCACGCCTGCAAGTTCCCCCACCATGACGGTAGCCGTGAAGCCGTGGCCGGCGGCGCGCGGCAGCTCCCGGTGCTGTTCAAATGCCGGTTCACGGTGCCGGTCCCCGTCGGGAAGGGCAACCCAGAGCTGCAGGCCCCGCTGCAGCGGCAGCTCCCCGCCGCCGGGAAGCACCGCGAACTCTGAGTGCGACACGCCGTGCCCTGCAGTCATGATGTTCAGCTCCCCGGGACGCACCACCACGTCGCTGCCTACGCTGTCCCGGTGCCGGATGTGCCCCGCAAGCGGCCACGTCACCGTCTGCAGCCCGATATGGGGATGGGGGAGGACGGACATGGCGGTCCGGTCCGGTCCAAAACTGTCCAGGAAGCACCATGCCCCGATCGTGGGCAGTCCGCGCTGGGGCAGGGTGCGCTTGACGTTCATGGCGCGGACCCCGCCCAAGGGCACCTCGCGTTCCGGCCACAGCTGGAGGCAGGGGCCCGCCGTCCCTCCGGAAGGGGCGGGCGGGCAAACTTCCTGCTGGGGTGAAACTTCCAAGTTGGTCACGGCTCCACTTTAGGCCTGCCCGGCTTTGGCTACCCATCCGCACGCATATGGGTACCGAATGGTCACAGTAGGGATTCCTTTGCGGGGATTAGGGCTTCACCTGCTGAAGCCTGCCCCCGTTTGGGCTAGCGTAACTATCAGCGTGCTGATGGCAAGGTCACGGTGCTGTCAACAGCCCGTCCAAGAGAACAGGTAAGTCCGCACCATGGACCAGGCGATGATCGAGTTCCAGAGCGTCACCAAGCAGTACCCGGGTGGCCAGCCCGCGGTGGACGGGCTCACCATGTCCATCGCAAAAGGCGCCGTCACAGTCTTCGTGGGCCCCTCCGGCTGCGGTAAAACAACGTCCCTAAGGATGATCAACCGCATGGTGGAACCCACCTCCGGAACCATCACCGTGGACGGCCGGGATGTCACCACGGTACCGGCGGCGGAACTGCGCCGGTCCATGGGGTACGTGATGCAGTCGGCGGGACTGCTGCCGCACCGCTCCGTCCTGGACAACATCGCCACCGTTCCGCGGCTGAACGGGGTCTCCAAAGCCGACGCCCGCAGGAGGGCGGAAGAGCTCCTGGACGTGGTGGGCCTGGCGCATTCCCTGGGCAGGCGGTACCCGTCCCAGCTCTCGGGCGGCCAGCAGCAGCGCGTTGGCGTGGCACGCGCGCTCGCCGCCGACCCGCCCGTCCTGCTCATGGATGAGCCCTTCAGTGCGGTGGACCCGGTTGTCCGCGACGAACTCCAGCAGGAACTGCTGCGCCTGCAGAAGGACCTGGCCAAGACCATTGTGTTCGTGACCCACGACATCGACGAGGCCACCATCCTCGGCGACAAGGTGGCTGTCTTCGCCACTGGCGGCAAGCTCGCCCAATATGCCACCCCGGAGGAAATCCTGCGGGCACCGGCCAACAATTTCGTTGCGTCCTTCGTAGGACGGGACCGTGGCTTCCGCCACCTGGGCTTCACCCCTTCCGACGGCGTGGCCATCCATCCCGTGCCAACCATTGTCCGCTCGCCATCAGGTTATGAGTCGGATTCCGGCGCTGCAGGTGACTGGCAGCTGGTGGTGGACGCTGACAAGCACCCCCTGGGATGGTCCGCGCCGGGCACCGAGACCGAACTCGTTCCGGGCGGGTCGCTGTTCCGTCCCGGGGAGAGCCTGCGGCGGGCCTTGGACGCGGCCCTGTCCTCGCCGTCGGGCCTTGGTGTTGCCGTGGATTCCGACGGCAGGGTCCTGGGCGTGGTCCGCGGCGGTGAGGTCCTGGCGCTGATCGAAGAAGCGCGCCAGGTGCGGCAGGCTGCCCTCTGATGGAATGGTTCCTGGCCAACACCGGCATGATCCTGGAGCGTGGCGGCCAGCACTTGGTGCTGGCACTCATTCCCATGGTCCTGGGCCTGCTGATTTCCATCCCGCTGGCGCAGTTGGCACGGAAGAACAGGGCCCTCCGCTCCCTGGTGCTGACGGCCTCCTCGCTCCTTTACACCATTCCCTCGCTGGCCCTGTTCATCATCCTGCCCACCATCCTGGGCACCCGGATCCTGGATCCCCTCAACGTGGTGGTGGCACTGACCATTTACGCGGTGGCACTGCTGGTCCGGGCCGCCCTGGATGCCTTCGATTCCGTCGACGCGGACGTCAGCCAGGCCGCCCAGGCCATGGGGTTCAAGCCTCTTGCCCGGTTCCTTCAGGTTGACCTGCCACTGTCCCTGCCGGTCATGTTCGCCGGACTGCGCGTGGTGTCCGTCAGCAACATCTCGCTGGTCAGCGTTGCGGCCCTGCTGGGTGTCGGCAACCTGGGAATGCTCTTCACCGATGGACTCCAGCGTGACTTCGTCACCGAGGTGGTGGTGGGGATCGTCGCCATCCTGGTCCTCGCGCTGGTGATGGATGCTGTCCTCGTCCTGCTGGAACGCATCCTCACCCCGTGGGAGCGGGCAGGAACGCGGCGGGACCGCGGGCATGGGGACACCGGTGGGCCGGCCGCTGCGAATCGGGCGACCACCATGGCAGGAGAAACAGCGTGAGCAACGTCTTCTCCGATACTTTCGCGTGGCTCGCCGACCCGCTGCACTGGTCCGGAAGCATGGGCATCCCCACCCGGCTGGGGGAGCATCTGCAGTACACCGGACTCGTGATGCTGATCGCCACTGCCATCGCCGTCCCGGTGGGGCTGTTTGTGGGACATACCGGCAGGGGCCGGGTGGCCGTCGTCGCGCTGGCCGGAGCCCTGCGCGCCCTGCCCACCCTTGGCCTGCTCATCCTGTTCGTGCTGCTGGCCGGCATCGGGCTGATGCCGCCCATCTGGGCGCTGGTGATCCTTACCGTGCCCCCGCTGCTGGCCGGAACGTACGCCGGCATCTCCAGTGTGGACCGGAACGTGGTGGACGCGGCCCGGGCCATGGGGATGACTGAACTGCAGGTCCTGTTCCGGGCCGAGCTGCCCAACGCACTCACCGTCATGTTCGGCGGGTTCCGGACCGGCGTGCTGCAGGTGATCGCCACCGTCTCCGTCGTCGCCTACATCAATCTCGGCGGCCTGGGCCGCTATCTCTTCGACGGCCTTGTCCTGAGCGACTTCCCCCAAATGCTGGGAGGTTCCCTCCTCATCGCGGTGCTGGCCATCGCCGTCGACCTCGTCCTGTCCCTGTTCCAGAGGCTGTTCCTGACCCAGGGCGCCTTGAAGTTGTCCTACCACAGCCAGGAGGCTGCGGTTGATCTCACAGACCCCGTTGTTGCGGAGACTGTTGTACAAGGAGGTAAGTCATGAAAGATAGCCGTCCCCAGCGCCTTGGCAGGCGGGCGTTCAGCGGCCTGGCCGCCGGACTTGGCCTGGCCATCACCCTGTCCGCCTGCGGTGGTTCGTCCGACCCGCTGAGCAACTCGCCCGCTGCCACTGGCGGCGCATCGGGCGGAGCAACCTCGCTTGTGGTGGGTTCCGCCGACTTCCCGGAGAGCCAGATCATCGCCGAGCTGTACGCCGGTGCCTTGAACGCCAATGGCATCACCGCCACCACCAAACCGAACATCGGCTCCCGTGAGGTTTACTTCAAGGCGGTCCAGGACGGGTCCGTTGACGTGGTGCCCGATTACAGCGGCAACCTGCTCCTTTATGTAGACAAGGAAGCCAAGGAAGTTTCCGCCGGCGATATCGCCAAGGTGCTGCCCGGCAAACTGCCGGACAGCCTGGGCGTCCTGGACGTGTCCAAGGCCGAGGACAAGGACGCCATGGTGGTCACCAAGGCAACCGCCGAGAAGTACCAGTTGAAGTCCATCGCGGACCTCGCCAAGGTCTGCAGCGAGATCGTGGTGGGGGCCCCGGCCACGTTCGCCGAGCGCGCCTACGGCCTGCCCGGACTGAAGAAGAACTACAACTGCGTCCCCAAGAAGCTGGAGCCCTTCAGTGACGGTGGCGGCCCGGTGACGCTCAAGGCGCTGCTGGAGGACCAGGTGCAGGTGGCCGATATCTACACCACCACACCGTCCATCGCTGACAACGACCTCGTGGTGCTGGAGGACCCGAAGAACAACTTCATCGCCCAGCAGGTCCTCCCGCTGTACAACAAGGCGAAGATGACGGACAAGGCCAAGCAGGCGCTGAACTCCGTGTCCAGCACGCTGACCACCGATGACCTGATCAACCTCAACCGAGCTGTCAGCGGCAGCCAGAAGCAGGACGCCAAGGCGGCGGCAACCGCTTGGCTGAAGGACAAGGGCATCGTCAAGTAGGACGTTCCCTGCCCGCGCGGGCAGGGAACACATTGGTGATGACGACGGCGGCTGCCGGACCTGCAAAGGCCCGGCAGCCGCCGTCGTCCATGTGGCAGACGTCTCAACGGCCGTCCATCCTTCCTGTGGCATATTTGAGGGATGGCAGAATTCAGGCAGTCCACGAAGCTCAACAACGTCCTCTATGACATCCGTGGACCCATCCTGCAGGCCGCCCAGCAGATGGAGGCGGAGGGCCACCGGATCCTCAAACTGAACATCGGAAACCCCGCCCCGTTTGGCTTCGAAGCGCCGGACGCCATCCTGGTGGACATGATCCGGCACCTGCCGCACGCCCAGGGCTACAGCGATTCCCGCGGCATCTTCTCCGCGCGCACCGCCGTCTCGCAGTACTACCAGACCCGCGGCATCCAGAACATCCACGTCGATGACATCTACCTGGGCAACGGCGTCAGCGAGCTCATCACCATGTCCCTCATGGCCCTTCTGGACGACGGCGACGAGGTCCTCATTCCCACCCCGGACTACCCGTTGTGGACGGCGTCGGTGGCGCTGGCCAGCGGCAAGCCGGTGCATTACCTCTGCGACGAGGAATCCGGCTGGCAGCCCGACCTCGATGACCTGGAAGCAAAGATCACGCCCCGCACCAAGGGCATCGTGGTCATCAACCCGAACAACCCCACAGGCGCCGTCTACCCTGAAGAGACGCTGAAACGCATTGTTGCCTTGGCCGAAAAGCACGGCCTGGTGATCTTCGCCGACGAAATCTACGAAAAAATCCTGTACGAGGACGCCGTACTTGTGAATCTCGCCAAGCTGACCGGCGACGACGTCCTGTGCCTGACCTTCAGCGGGCTGTCCAAGGCGTACCGCGTCTGCGGTTACCGGGCAGGATGGATGGCCATTTCCGGGCCCAAGAAGGACGCTGCGGACTACCTGGAGGGCATCAACCTTCTCGCCAACATGCGCCTGTGCGCCAACGTCCCGGCCCAGCACGCCATCCAGACGGCGCTGGGTGGTTACCAGAGCATCAACGACCTGATCCTCCCCGGCGGCCGGCTCCTTGAGCAGCGCAACAAGGCGTACGACATGCTGAACGCCATTCCCGGCGTCAGCACCCAGCAGGCCAGGGGAGCCCTGTACCTTTTTCCCAGGCTTGACCCGGAGGTCTACCACATCCGGGACGACGAAAAATTTGTCCTCGACCTCCTCAGGGAACAGAAGATCCTGGTCTCGCACGGCCGTGCCTTCAACTGGGTGCGTCCGGACCACTTCCGCATGGTAACGCTGCCCAACGTCAAGGACATTGAAGAGGCCATCGGCCGAATGGGGGACTTCCTAAGCAGGTACCAGGGGAACTAGCCTGTGCTCACGGGCCCGCCGGTCCGTTGCAACCTGCGGAAAGGACTTCCATGGCCCGCATCGTCGGCTTCGACCAGCATCCTGCCGAAACCCTTCGGGTAGGGAAGGGGTTCTCCCTTGCCGCGGTGGACCCCGCCTCAACACCCGGGTACAGCGGCAACAAGGCCGACGGCCGGCTGCTGCTGACGGAGATGGACGACGAACTGTCCCAACTGCAGGAAAAGCTCTTCGCCGAATCACGGTTTGGCGGCACCAAACGGATCCTGCTGATCCTGCAGGCAATGGACACCGCCGGCAAGGGCGGCATCGTCAACCACGTCATGGCCGCCATGAACCCGCAGGGCGTCCAGTTCAAGGCGTTCAAGGCCCCCACCGACGAGGAAAAGTCCTACGACTTCCTGTGGCGGATCGAAAAGGAAGTGCCGGCCGCCGGGATGGTGGGCGTGTTCGACCGCTCCCACTATGAGGACGTCCTGATCCACCGCGTCCACGGCTGGGCCAGCCCGGACGAGATCAAGCGACGCTATGTGGCCATCAATGAGTTCGAGGCCCGGCTGTCGGACTCGGGGACGAAGGTCATCAAGGTAATGCTCCACATCAGTGGTGCGGAGCAGAAGGAAAGGCTGCTGGCCCGGCTGGATGATCCCTCCAAGCACTGGAAGTACAGCCGGGGTGATCTGGACGAGCGGGCCCACTGGGAGGACTATATGGCCGCGTACCAGGCGGCCATCGATGAAACGAGCACACCGAATGCGCCGTGGCACGTTGTTCCGGCGAACAAGAAGTGGTTTGCCCGGATTGCCGTCCAGCAGTTGCTGCTCAGCGCCTTGTCAGACATGTTGCTGGAATGGCCCAAGGCCGAGTTCGACGTCGCTGCCGAGCGGGAACTCGTGGCGCGTTCCTGACAGCCCCCTGGCCCGAGTGCTGCCAGTTCCAGTTCTTTCCGGTGGTTAGAGTGGCTGGTCCCGGGCCGCTGCCAGCCGCTTCCGCGCGCCTTCCAGCCACTCCTCGCAGCGTGCGGCCAACGCCTCGCCGCGTTCCCACAGGGCCAGGGACTCCTCCAGGCTTGCCCCTCCTGCCTCCAGCCTGCCCACCACAGCGATGAGCTGCTCCCGCGCCTCCTCATAGCTCAGCGCTGCGACATCCGGCTCTGGTTTCTGTTCGCTCATGCCTTCTCTTCCAATTCCTGCTGGTGGTCTGGGTTTCCTGGGTGCGGCCCGGTGGATGTTGCGCCGGTTGATGTTGCGCCGAAGCGGCCCTCCGCCACACGGATGGACAGGGCCGCGCCAGATGGCGCTTCGGTGGGACGGCGGACAACAGCGTGGCCCGCCTGGGCAATCCGGGCGGCCTGGTCGCCTGCCAGTTCGACGACGGCGTATCCCCGGTCGAGGGTCTTCTGCGGTGAGAGGGCCCGGACCTGGGCCTTCAGGTGCTCAAGCTGGTCGGCCGCCCGCACCACCGTGGAACTCACTGCAGCGGAGGAGCGCCGCAGCAGCCGCTCGATCTCCTCTGCCCGGACTGAGACCATGCCCTCCGGCGCGGCCATGACCGGGCGGGAGTGCAGTGCCGCCAGCCGGTCCGACTCCCGGTCCACCAGCCGCTCCATGCACCGCCGCAACTGCTCCCGCGCCTGGCGCACACCCGCAAGTTCTTCGGAGACTTCGGGAACGATCCGCTTGGCGGCATCAGTGGGGGTGGAAGCCCGAAGGTCGGCAACGTCATCCAGCAGCGGGCGGTCTGCCTCATGCCCGATGGCACTCACCACCGGGGTGGCGGCAGCAGCCACGGCCCGGATCAGGTCCTCGCTGTTGAAGGGCAGCAGGTCTTCCAGCGCCCCGCCGCCGCGGGCGATGACAATGACGTCCACCTCGGGCCGGGCATCCAGTTCACGCAGGGCGCGGACCACCTGGGCCACCGCGGTATTCCCCTGGACGGCAACCTCGCGGATCTCGAATTCCACCGCAGGCCAGCGCAGGGCTGCGTTCCGCAGGATGTCCTTCTTTGCGTCCGAGTCGCGGCCCGTGATGAGGCCGATCCGGTGCGGCAGCAGGGGCAGGGGTTTCTTCCTGGACTCGGCAAACAGGCCCTCAGCAGCCAGTGCCTGGCGCAGCCGCTCAATCCTGGCCAGCAGGTCGCCCAGGCCCACAGGCCGGATGTCCCGCACCAGCATGTTGAGCCGGCCCGTCTTCAGCCAGAATTCCGGTTTCAGCAGGGCCACCACCCGCGACCCGCGCTCCAGCGGAAGGTTTTGCCGTTCCAGCACCTTGGTCCAGACGGACGCCGGAAGGGAGACCTCCGCATCCACGTCGCGAAGCGTGAGGTAGGCGTTGGTGCCGCGGCGGTTCAGCTCGATGACCTGGCCTTCGACCCATGCGGACGGGGTGCGGTCGATATGGGCCTTGAGCTTCTGCGACAGCAGCTGCAGCGGCCAGGGGTTATCCGGGCTTGTCTCCGCCGCAGTGGCCGGCAGGGTAGTAGGTGCTGCACCCGGAAGGGAGGCCTGGTCAGACATGCGGACGCCGGTGGGAGGCTGGTGCTGCGGGCATGCGGTCCTTCATCTGTTGTTGGCGGTCAATCAACCTTATCCATAAGGTCTAGCACCGGGGAGTGACATGGATGGCCCTTCGACCCTGCCTAGGATGGGTAAGGCCCCCAACCCCGAAGGACCTGCTGTGCGCACTTTTGTTTCTGCCATCGCCACCGTGCTGGGCATTCTCCTGGCCGCCGTTGCCGTTCCCGCCATCTGGGTGGACCGGAACGTGGTCCAGGAAGATGGTTTTGTCCGTCTTGCAGCACCGCTCGGCAAGGACTCGGAGTTCCAGCGGAAGCTGGCCGCCGCGGCGGTGGGAACGATTGATACCGGATCTGTTCCCGGTTTCCTATCCGGGCTGGTCCAGCCGATGCTCGAGAAGGCAGCGGAGTCGCTGACCGGGCTGCCCGGGTATCCGGCGGCCTGGGAGGAGACACTCCGCAAGAGCCACCGCCTCAGCTTCGCTGACCCTGCCGGTACACAGGATGGCGCCTCGGCATCCTCGCTGACCCTCGACGTCGCCCCGTTGGTTGCCCTGGGGTCGGAGGAGATTTCGCGCACCACCCGGCTCCCGCTGGATCCGCCGGAGCAAACGCTGATCAACGTGGGCCAGCCGGCACAAAAGGAGTGGACCGAGCGGCTGGCGACATATGCGCCCATGGGCTACATTCTGGCCATCGGTTCAGCCGTGGCGTTCCTGCTGGCCCTGGTGGCGGCCCGCCGCCGCTGGACAGTGCTGCTGGCCGCCGGACTTGGGGGCCTGGCCCTCGCCGGGCTGTGGGGGCTGGGCTCACAGCTGGGCACCTCCCGCGCCCAGGCCACAGACACCGGCAACGGTGTGGCCAACATGTTCCGTGACGAGTTCCTGGCCGCGGCAGGTACCGATTTCCAAACGTGGATCACCACGGCCGCGGTAACAGGCGGCGTCCTGGTGGCAGCAGCCGTTGTGACGTTGTTCGCATCCCGGAAACGGGCGCGGACCAGCCGGTAGCATGGAGGGATGACCACCTCGGCTGTATCCCTCTCGATGCCAACCATTCCGCGCAGGCGCCGCTCGCCTGAGGACGTAGCAGCAGCGGCCCCCGTGAACGGCGCCAAGAAGGTGCTGCTGGCTGCTCCCCGCGGCTACTGCGCAGGCGTTGACCGGGCCGTGATCGCCGTCGAAAAGGCGCTCGAACACTACGGGCCGCCCGTTTATGTGCGCAAGCAGATCGTGCACAACGTCCACGTGGTCAGCTCCCTGGAGGAAAAGGGCGCCATCTTCGTCGACGAGACGGACGAAGTGCCCGAAGGTGCCCTGGTGATCTTCTCTGCCCACGGAGTGTCCCCGGCAGTGGTCGAATCTGCCGAAAACCGCGGCCTGCGCACCATCGATGCGACCTGCCCGCTGGTTACCAAGGTGCACAAGGAAGCCGTCCGCTTCGCCAAAGACGACTTCGACATCCTCCTGATCGGCCATGACGGGCACGAGGAAGTGGAAGGTACCTCCGGTGAAGCGCCGGAGCACATCCAGATCATCAACGGACCCCACGAAGTGGATAAGGTGACTGTCCGCGACCCCGAGAAGGTCATCTGGCTGTCCCAGACCACGCTGAGCGTGGACGAGACCATGGAGACCGTCCGGCTGCTCAAGGAGCGGTTCCCCACCCTGCAGGACCCGCCCAGCGACGACATCTGCTACGCCACCACCAACCGCCAGGTGGCCATCAAGAAGATTGCGCCCAAGGCGGACCTGGTGATCGTGGTCGGCTCGGCCAACTCATCGAACTCCGTCCGGCTGGTGGAGGTGGCACTCGAGTACGGTGCCAAGGCATCCTACCGGGTGGACTTCGCCAACGAGGTTGACGAAGCCTGGTTCGAGGGCGTCGCCACTGTGGGCGTCACGTCTGGGGCTTCCGTTCCCGAGGTACTGGTGCAGGACGTCCTGAGGCTTCTGGCCGACTACGGCTACGGGGCGGTGGAGGAAGTGGTCACCGCAGAAGAGGACCTCCTGTTCTCGCTGCCCAAGGAACTCCGCGCCACCCTGAAGCAGGCCGGCGACGTCAGCCGCGCGCTGGGCGGGCGCAGGCCCCGCAGCTGACAAAACGCCGGCTGCAGGCGGCAGCCTGCATCATCGGAAGTAAAACGACGGGCCGGGCAGTTAAACAACTGCCCGGCCCGTCCTGGATCCGCGGCCCCTTGTCAGGCCGCTTCCTCGTCGCCCTGAAGTTCGGGCGCCACCAGTGCGCGGGGGGTCACCTCCACCACCGGAGGTGTCACCAAACCGGTCTCCTCGAGGGAGTTGAGCTTCCGCGCCGTGGGGAGGACCCGGGCTTCCAGGGTGCCCACCATCGCGTTGTAGCGGTCCACCGACGACTTCAGGGATGAGCCCAGTTTGCTCACGTTTTCGCCCAGGGTGCCCATCCGGTCGTACAGCTGCCGCGCGAGCTCGAACAGCTCGCGTGCACTGTCCGTCAGGACGTCCTGGCGCCACGTGAAGGCCACGGACTTCAGCACGGCCAGCAGGGTGCTGGGGGAGGCCAGGACCACGTTGCGGGACAAGGCGTGGTCCAGCAGCCCGGCGTCGGCCGTGAGTGCTGCAGCGAGGATGGATTCGGCCGGAATGAAGCAGACCACCAGTTCCGGGGAGTTCCCCGGGATGTCCCAGTACTTCTTTGTGCCCAGCGCGTCCACGTGCGCCCTCAGGGCCTTGGCGTGCGCTGCCAGCAGGACCTGCCGGTTCCGCCCGTCGTTGGCCGACTGCAGCCCGGACGACTGGCCCGGACGCGGGTCCACCGCCCCCAGTTCCTGCGCCTCAAGGTAGGACGACAACGGGACTTTGGCATCCACCACCAGCTGCTTGTCGCCCGGCAACTGCACCACAAGGTCGGGGCGGACAGCCGAATCGTGGCCGGCGCTGTGCACCTGCTCCACAAAGTCCACATGGCGAAGCATGCCCGCCGCCTCCACTACACGCCGCAACTGCACCTCGCCCCACTGCCCCCTGGCGCTGTTGGAACGCAGGGCCGATTCCAGGGCGTGCGTGGACCGGATGAGCTGTTCATCGGACAGCCTTGCCTCCTGCAGTTGCTGTGCCAACTGGCCGTACTGTTCCACCCGGTCCCGCTCCAGCAGGGCCACCTGCTGCTGCACCGCGGACAGCTTCTCCGCCACCGGAGCCAAGGCACGAAGGACGCTCCCGTCCTGCGTCCTGGCCTCGCCCAGCTCACGGTTCTGTACCGCCAAAAGCCGCCGCTCGGCGTCGGCCGCTGCCAGCTGCGCCGTGACCTCCGAAAGGCGGGACGACACCTGGTCAAAGTCGGCCTCCAAGGCATGCGAATTCCGGCGCAGGGTGAAATAGGTGGCCGCGGCACCGGCAAGCGCACCGAGCAGCAGCATGAGAAGGGCCAGAATCAAGGCAAAAGCATCCATGGCTTCACTGTTGCACGGGCCTCTGACAATCACAGGCAATGACATCCGCCGGTACTGCCTCCGGGGGCCCGGCGGGTAGAATCAATGCTCGTGGCTCTTACTATTGGCATCGTCGGACTGCCCAACGTCGGCAAATCAACCCTCTTCAACGCGCTTACCCGCAACCAGGTCCTGGCCGCGAACTACCCGTTCGCCACCATTGAACCCAACGTCGGAGTCGTGAACCTCCCGGACCCCAGGCTCCAGAAGCTCGCCGGGATCTTCGGCTCGCAGCGCGTCCTGCCTGCCGCCGTGTCCTTCGTCGACATCGCAGGTATCGTCAAGGGCGCGTCCGAGGGGGAGGGACTGGGCAACCAGTTCCTGGCCAACATCCGCGAGGCAGAGGCCATTGCCCAGGTTGTCCGGGTCTTCGACGACCCCGATGTGGTGCACGTCGACGGCAAGGTGGATCCCAGCTCGGACATGGAAACCATCAACACCGAGCTGATCCTCGCCGACCTGCAGACCATCGAAAAAGCCATCCCGCGGATCGAAAAGGAAGTGAAGATCAAGAAGCGGGAGGCTGCCGAGCTTGCCGCCGTCAAGGCCGCGCAGGCAGTGCTGGAACGCGGTGACACCATTTACTCCTCCATCAAGAGCGACAAGCTGGAGATGGAGCACCTCAAGGAACTGGGCCTGTTGACGGCCAAGCCCTTCATCTACGTCTTCAATGCCGACGAAGGCATCCTGGGCAGCCCGGAAAAGCAGGAGGAACTGCGCGCCATGGTTGCCCCGGCGGACTGCATCTTCCTGGACGCAAAGCTCGAAGCGGACCTCGTTGAACTGGACGAGGAAGAAGCGCGCGAGATGCTTGAGATGAACGGCCAGGACGAATCCGGCCTGGACCAGCTGGCCCGCGTCGGCTTCCACACGCTGGGGCTGCAGACTTACCTCACCGCCGGGCCCAAGGAAGCACGCGCCTGGACCATCCGCCAGGGGGACACGGCACCGCAGGCCGCCGGCGTCATCCACTCCGACTTCCAGCGCGGGTTCATCAAGGCCGAGGTTGTCTCCTTCGAGGACCTGGTGGAAGCCGGCTCCATGGCTGAGGCAAAGTCCCGCGGCAAGGTCCGCATCGAAGGCAAGGAATACGTCATGGCCGACGGCGACGTGGTGGAGTTCCGCTTCAACGTCTGACCGCCCGGACGGCTTATCCTGAATCCGTAGGGCGTGATCGTGGCGACCCCAGTCCCCTCCTGGGAGGGAAAACACAAGGAGGCGGCATGCCGGTCCGGCGTCTGATGCAATTGCTCATCTCCGCGGTGGTGGCTGCCCTGGTTCTTTCGGGATGCTCGGGAACCAGTGCCCCCTCCGTTGTGGTGGGGGAGGCGAAGCGCGGCGGCAGCGTGACGGTGGCAGAGGTCAACGCCTTCTCCTCGTTCAATCCGTACAGCTCCAACGGCAATACCGACATCAATTCGAAAATCGGTGCCATCACCCACTCGGGTTTCTTCTACCTCGATGACAGCTCCAAGGTGGTGCGCAACGACAAGTTCGGGCACTTCGAGAAGGTCTCAGACGAGCCGCTCAAGGTGAAGTACACGGTCAACGAGGGCGTCAAGTGGTCGGATGGTGCGCCAATCGCCGCGGCCGACCTCCTGTTGAGCTGGGCCGCGGGGTCGGGCTATTTCGACGACCTTGATCCAGCCGCCGGGAAGGGAACCAAGTACTTCTCGGTAGCCTCCGACACCACCGGCCTCGCGGGCACCCTGTTTCCCGAAATCGGGTCCGACGGCCGGTCCATCACCATTGAGTACGCCGCACCGTACGCAGACTGGGAAGTGGCATTCGACGTCGGACTCCCGGCCCACGTCGTTGCCGCCAAGAGCGGCCTGAACGATGAGGAAGACCTGGTCCAACTCCTTAGGGACACCCCTCGCGGCAACCCGGAAAAGCCTGCATCAAACCCTGAACTCAAGAAAGTCAGCGACTTCTGGAACACCGGGTTCGATGCCAAATCGATTCCCGACGATCCGGCGATCTATCTCTCCAGCGGCCCCTTCATTGTCCGCGACATCGTGCCGGAAGTTTCCATGAAGCTTGTCCGGAACCGGGACTATGTCTGGGGTACGGAACCCTGGCTGGACGAGATTAATGTCAGGTTCACCGGGGCATTGCCCGCCGCCGTCGATGCCCTGCGCAATGGCCAGGCGGACATCATCTCGCCCCAGCCGTCAGCCGCCACGGACGACCTGCTCACGGGGCTGTCCGGGCAGGGCATCACCGTGGAACGGTACAAGCAGTCCGGCTACGACCACCTGGACCTCAACTTCGCCGGGCCCTTCGCCAACAAGGACGTCCGGGAAGCGTTCCTCAAGACGGTTCCACGGCAGGCAATTGTGGACGCAGTGGTGGGAAGCCTGGTCCCGGACAGCAAGCCGCTGGACTCCCACGTTTTCCTGCCGGGACAGCCGAAATACGACGAAACGGTGAAGAACAACGGCTCGTCGAACTACGCCAAGGTGGACGTAGACGCCGCAAAGAGGCTCCTGAAGGGTGCAACCCCCACCATCCGGATCCTTTACAACCGGGACAATCCCAACCGCGCCAAGGCGTTTGCCCTGATCCGTGACTCTGCTGCCCTGGCCGGCTTCCGCGTGTCCGACGGCGGGCAGGGAAGTGCCGACTGGGCGGCCGCGCTCAGCCGCGGCGGCTATGACGCCGCCTTGTCAGGATGGATCGGCACGGAGGCCGGCGTCAGCCGGGTGCCGCAGATCTTCCGGACCGGGGCAGGCAGCAATTTCACGGGATATTCCGACGGCGACGCGGACAAGGTCATGGAGCAACTGGCCGCGACAACGGACCTGGGTAAGCAGGATGAGCTCCTGGCCGACATCGACAAGCATGTGTGGGAGGACGCGTACGGCCTGCCGCTGTACCAGACCCTGGGCGCAACCGCCTTCAATTCACGCGTGGCCGGCATCAAGACCAGTCCCGGCCCCCTCGGCGTCTGGTGGAACGTAGGGGACTGGCGGCTGGCCTGATCGAGCCAGCTTCCGGCAGGGTCTTCCGGCCCTTGCGGACACTTCAGCCTGCCGATTCGCCGTCCGGCCTACCGGCGAGTAGCATGTGACGTGCCTAACTAATTGCTGTGGCCTGGGGCATTTCACTGCGCCGGTCACGTTTTGGCAACGGAGTACCAGTATCTGGACTTCGTGCGGTTAGGCTAACTCGTATTATGTAGGTTTCGTCACAGCGGTGAGCTGCGTCCGGCCTGCGGGGAAGCACAAGATTCCCCTATATATCTCTCCCACAACTCATAGGAGGCGGAATGCGTTTTACGCGCACTTCCAAAGCACTGGGCATCGTGGCAATCGCCGCGCTTGCCCTGACCGGGTGCGGCGCCGGCGGCGGCGGCAGCACTGACGGGTCCAGCAATGCTGCCGGGGATCCGAACAAGGTCATCACCGCCTACAGCAACGAGCCACAAAACCCGTTGCTGCCGGCGAACACCAATGAGGTCTACGGCGGCCGCGTGGTCGAGCTCCTCTTCGAGGGCCTGCGCACCTACGATGCCAGCGGCAAACCTGTCAACGCCCTGGCTGATTCCATCGAGTCGTCCGACGCCCAGAACTGGACCATCAAGGTCAAGCAGGGCCAGAAGTTCACCAATGGTGAAGCCATTACGGCCAAGACCTTCGTTGACTCCTGGAACTTTGCCGCCAACTCCAAGAACCTGCAGAACAACGGATTCTTCTTCGAATCCATTGCCGGTTACGAAGATGTCTCGGCTGTGAACTCGGAGAAGGGTGCTGACGGCAAGACCACCACCACGCCCGCTCCCAAGGCCGACACCATGTCCGGCCTGGCGGCAACCGATGATTCCACCATCACCGTCAAGCTCGCCCAGCCTGAAGCCGACTGGTCCCTGCGCCTTGGCTACTCCGCCTTCTTCCCGCTTCCGTCGGCCGCACTGGCTGACCCCAAGACCTTCGGTGAAAACCCCGTGGGCAACGGTCCCTACAAGTTCGAGAAGCAGGGTTCCTGGGTCCACGACCAGTCCATTTCGCTGGTCAAGAACGCCGACTACAAGGGACCGCGCGAGGCCAAGAACGGCGGCGTAAGCTTCAAGTTCTACACGGATCCGGGCCCCGCATACACGGACCTTCAGTCTGACAACCTGGACATCACGGACGTTCTTCCGTCGAACGCCCTGAAGACCTACGTTTCCGACTTCCCGGACCGCAACTCGACCAAGCCGGTTGCCACCAACTCCACGCTGAACATCCCGCCGTACAACCCCAACTTCCAGGGTGAGGCAGGCAAGCTGCGCCGCCAGGCACTGTCCTACGCCATCAACCGCGAGGAAATCGCCAAGGTTGTCTTCAACGGCACCCGCACCCCGGCCAAGGCATTCGTCCCGCCGGTCATCGACGGGTTCAAGGAAGGCCTCAAGGGCAGCGAAGTCCTGAAGTTCGACGCCGCGAAGGCCAAGGACCTGTGGGCACAGGCTGAGAAGATCCAGCCGTACGACAACTCCAAGCCGCTTCAGATCGCCTCCAACACCGATGGTGGCAACAAGGAATGGATCGACGCCGTAGCCAACGGCTTCAAGAACAACCTCGGCATCCAGGCTGAAATCCAGCCCTTCGCCAAGTTCGCTGAAGTCCTGAACCTCCGCAAGTCCCAGCAGCTGCCCGGCCTGACCCGTGCGGGCTGGCAGGGCGACTACCCGTCGCTGTACAACTTCCTGGGACCGGTCTGGGCCACCAACGCCTCCTCCAACTACGAGAAGTACTCGAACCCCGAGTTCGACAAGCTCCTCAAGGACGGCCTGGCTGCCAAGAGCACGGATGAAGCCAACGGCAAGTTCAACCAGGCACAGGAAATCCTGTTCCAGGACCTGCCCGGCCTGCCGCTCTGGGACCAGGCACGCCCGATCGTTTGGAGCAACAACATCGTGAAGGCCGAAACCGGCTGGAACGGCGGCATCCTGTACTACGGCATCACCGCCAAGTAGTCCCAGATCTAACTTGCCGACAAGCTGATGGGGGTTCCGGTCACGTCCGGGCCCCCATTGGCTTGCAACCGGCAGGAAGGCATTCATGAACGTGTTCTCCCCTTTACCGGAAGGCAGGTGACCCTGTGATCCGGTTCATCCTGCGCCGACTCCTTCAGGTGATCCCTGTTTTCCTCGGCACTACGCTTTTGGTGTACTACATGGTGTTCGCGCTGCCGGGCGATCCCATCGCCGCGCTGTTCGGCGACCGCCAGCCCCCGCAGGCAGTCATCGACACCCTGCGCAGTCAGTACAACCTGGACCAGCCGTTCTGGGTCCAGTACGGCCTTTTCCTCAAGAACCTTTTCACCTTCAACCTGGGTAATGACTTCACCGGCCAGCCCATCGCGGCCAGCCTTGCCCGGGTCTTCCCCGTGACGGCGATGCTTGCCGTCGAGGCACTGGCCATCCAGGCCGTCTTCGGCGTGGCGTTCGGCGTCTTCGCGGGTCTGCGCCGCGGCGGCTGGTTCGATTCAACGGTCCTGGTGGCCTCACTGGTGGTTATCGCCGTTCCTACCTTTGTGCTGGGCTTCGTTTTCCAGCTCGTTTTCGGCGTACAGCTCGGCTGGGCCAAACCCACTGTCGGTGCCAATGCGAACTGGGTGACCCTGCTTCTGCCGGCAGTGGTCCTGGGCCTCGTGTCCTTTGCCTATGTCCTCCGACTGACGCGCGCATCGGTCAGCGAAAACATGAACGCCGACTACGTGCGGACGGCAACCGCCAAGGGTCTTTCCCGGCCCCGGGTGGTCCTGGCGCACATCCTGCGCAACTCGCTGATCCCGGTGGTCACCTACCTGGGCGCCAACCTTGGCGGCCTGATGGGCGGCGCCATTGTTACCGAGGGCATCTTCAACGTTCCCGGCGTAGGCAACAAGCTTTACCAGGCTGTCCTTCGCAGTGAGGGTCCCACCATCGTCTCCATCGTCAGCGTGCTGGTGCTGGTCTTCGTGGTGGCCAACCTGCTTGTCGATCTCCTGTACGCCTGGCTTGACCCGAGGATCCGCTATGACCAGTAATAACAGCCACTTTGTGGCCCCCATCGACGAGACACCGCTGCAGGCAACGGACGCCGTCAAGACGGACCAGGCCCCGCTCAGCCTGTGGGCAGACGCCTGGCGCAAGCTCCGCCGTCGTCCGCTGTTCATCATCTCGACACTCCTGATCCTTGCCCTGATCGTGATCGCGCTGTTCCCGGGCCTCTTCACATCAACCCCGCCCAACGAGGGCTGTGAACTCGCCAATTCCGAGGCCGGTCCCACGGCGGGGCATCCGTTCGGCTTCACGTTCCAGGGCTGCGACGTCTACTCCAGGGTCATCCACGGCACGCAGGCCTCCCTTTCCGTCGGCCTGCTCTCCGTACTCTGCGTCCTGGTCATCGGTGTGACCCTCGGCGCACTCGCCGGATACTACGGCGGGTGGATCGATGCCGTGCTGGCCAGGCTGGGCGATATCTTCTTTGCCCTGCCGCTGGTGCTCGGCGCACTGGTGATCACGCAGCTCCCGCTGTTCCGCGAGAACAAGAGCGTATGGACCGTGGTGTTCGTCATCTCGCTCCTGGCGTGGCCGCAAATGGCCCGCATCACCCGCGGCGCGGTGATCGAGGTGCGCAACGCGGACTTCGTCACCGCTGCACGCGCGCTGGGCGTTTCGAAGTTCGGCGCACTGATCCGCCACGTCCTGCCGAACGCCCTGGCTCCGATCATTGTCCTGGCGACGCTGGAACTTGGCGTGTTCATCGTGGCCGAAGCCACCCTGTCCTTCCTGGGCATTGGCCTTCCGCAGAGCATCATGTCCTGGGGCAATGACATTGCAGGTGCCCAGGCATCGATCAGGACCCGGCCGGAAATCATGCTCTACCCGGCCGCCGCGCTCTCCCTTACGGTGTTGAGCTTCATCATGCTGGGCGACGCCGTGCGTGACGCCCTTGACCCGAAGAGCCGTCAGCGATGAGAGAAAAAGAGATGACAACTCCAGAAGTCCGCATCGATGAGGCCGGCACCACCGGCGTCAGGCCGCTGCTCGAAATCCGTGACCTGGCCATCACCTTCAAGACCGGCGGCGGTGAAGTCCAGGCTGTCCGGGACGCCCACCTGACCATCATGCCGGGCGAAACGGTCGCAATCGTGGGGGAGTCCGGCTCCGGAAAGTCCACCACGGCCCTGGCGGCCATCGGACTCCTGCCGAACAACGGCAGGGTGTCCGGCGGGCAGATCCTGCTGGACGGCGAGGACATCGCCCACGCCAGCGAGCAGCGCATGATCGAACTGCGCGGCAACACCATCGGCATGGTCCCGCAGGACCCCATGTCCAACCTGAACCCGGTCTGGAAGATCGGCTACCAGGTCAGGGAAACACTGAAGGCGAACGGCCGTCCCAGCGGCCCGGACGACATCGCCAAGGTGCTGTCCCAGGCAGGGCTGCCGGATGCCAAGCGGCGGGCCAACCAGTACCCGCACGAGTTTTCGGGCGGCATGCGCCAGCGCGCGTTGATTGCCATTGGCCTCTCCTGCCAGCCGCGCCTGCTGATCGCGGACGAGCCGACGTCGGCCCTCGACGTCACCGTCCAGCGGCAGATCCTGGACCACCTTGAGACCATGACCAACGAGCTTGGCACCTCGGTCCTGCTGATCACCCATGACCTGGGCCTGGCAGCCGAGCGGGCAAACAAAGTCGTGGTCATGTACCAGGGCCGGGTCGTTGAATCGGGACCGTCGCTGGAATTGCTCCGGAACCCGCAGCATCCGTACACCAAGCGGCTCGTTGAGTCCGCTCCGTCGCTGGCCAGCCGCCGTATTCAGGTGGCCAAGGAGCAGGGCGTGGAGACGACGGACCTTCTGGCACCCGCCGCAGAAACGGTGAAGTCCGATACCTTCCTGCAGATCCAGGACCTGCGGAAGGTGTACAAGCTGCGCCAGGGGCTTGGCAAGGCAACGGACTTCGCGGCGGTCGACGGCGTGAGCTTCGACGTGCGGCGCGGAACCACGACGGCGATCGTGGGGGAGTCGGGGTCCGGCAAGTCTACAGTGGCCAAGATGGTGCTCCAGCTGGAAAAGCCCACGGACGGCAGGATCCTGTTCGACGGGGTCGATACCTCCGCCCTGAAGCCTGCCGAGCTGTTCAAGTTCCGCAGGCGGGTCCAGCCGATCTTCCAGGACCCGTACGGCTCCCTCGATCCGATGTACAACATCTACCGCACCATCGAGGAACCCCTGCGCGTCCACAAGATCGGGGACCAGGCCAGCCGGGAGAAGAAAGTCCGGACGCTGCTGGACCAGGTGGCACTGCCCCAGTCCGCCATGCAGCGGTATCCGAACGAGCTGTCGGGCGGGCAGCGGCAGCGTGTTGCCATTGCCCGGGCGCTTGCCCTGGACCCCGAAGTCATCATCTGTGATGAGGCGGTCTCCGCGCTGGACGTACTGGTGCAGGCGCAGGTGCTCAACTTGCTCGCCGACCTCCAGGCCAACCTTGGGCTGACGTACCTGTTCATCACGCACGACCTTGCCGTGGTGCGGCAGATCGCGGACCACGTGTGCGTAATGGAAAAGGGCCGGCTGGTGGAGACCGGTTCCACGGACGATGTCTTCGAGTCTCCCAAGCAGGACTACACCAAGGCGCTGCTGAACGCCATCCCCGGCGCGAAGCTGATGCTTCCGCCCGAGGTGGCATAGCAGGAGGCTTGCCCTGAACGGATGGAGCCGGGACCTTCGGGTCCCGGCTCCAGCTGTTTAACAGCACTACCCGGTTTTACTGCTCCACCGCAGGCTTTCGGTCCAGCCCCAGGTCACGCGGCCTGCGCTCAAGGATCCCGCCGAGCGCTGCACGGCCTTCGGTGTTCATGTGGACGGCGTCCGCAAGATCCTTTGCCAGTCCATACCTGGTGAGCCAGTCGCCCACGGAAACAAAGGGAAGCCCGTTGGCGGCCGCCACGGAACCCAGCAGGGCGTCCACCTCGCTCCGGCGGCCGCCGCCGTCGTTTGCTCCCCGCGCCAGGGTGCCGATCAGGGCAATCCGCGTACCGGGATAGCGGGTCTGCAGTTCGGCAATCAGCCGCTGGGCGTTTCCTGCGATCTGTGTGTCGCTTGCGCCTTTGGCGGCGTCATTTCCGCCGCCCTCGATGACGATCAGTGGCGGGGTGCCGGAGGGAAGCAGCCAGTCCCCGCGCTGCAGGGCATCGATGTAGTTACCTGTGGCACCGTTCTCCGCCACGTAGCCTGTGCCGCCGCGGCCGCAGAAGTACACGTTGTAACCGGCAGCGGCGAGGCCCAGGCGCGGCCAGCCGTCCGCCGGCTCCGACTGTGAGTCGCCGATCAGCAGGACAGTCCTGCTGATGTCCGGAACCACTGCCTCGAGCCTTCCGTTCCCGGGATTCATGATCCGGGACGTCGCCGCCACAGCGGGATTCCCTCCTGCGCTGACGGTTTGCCCGGCTGCCGCCCGCGCCAACCCGCCCGCAGCAGAGTCGCCGGAAAGCCCAAAGGCGGCCAGTCCCAGGGCCGCCGATACCGCCAAGAGGCCGGATGCAGCGGCGGTGGCAGCCCGGGCGGCACCACGAGGGGTGCTGGCCTTAGCAGGGGGCATCGTTGTCTCCGGCGCGCTCAAAGGTGGGCTGTGTCACAGCAATCATGCCATGCAGGTGGAAGTGGTAGTGAACTTAGTCACAGGGGGCAGGGGTCCGGCGCAATCGCGGCATCCCGAAGGCGGTAAATCCGGCGGAATTTAGGCCAACAAATGGCTCACCGGCTAGAATAGGGGTAGGCGCCCTGTGCCAAGGGCCTTGTCCGTCGTGCGTTCCAGTTGGAAATGTCGCGATACAACAGCTGACTTCACCACTGAATCGAGCAATAACGCATGTCTGAAACCACCACCAACACCGCGGTAGCCACTGCATCGCGCAGTGACCTGCGCAACGTCGCGATCGTGGCCCACGTTGACCACGGCAAGACCACCCTGGTCGACGCCATGCTCAAGCAGACCCATTCCTTTGCCGAGCACAACCACCTCGAAGACCGCGTCATGGACTCCGGTGACCTGGAACGCGAAAAGGGCATCACCATCCTGGCCAAGAACACCACCGTGGCCTACAACGGTCCGTCCTCCAAGGGCGAGACCATCACGATCAACGTCATCGACACCCCCGGCCACGCCGACTTCGGCGGCGAGGTGGAGCGCGGCCTGTCCATGGTCGACGGCGTCGTCCTCCTCGTTGATGCTTCTGAAGGCCCGCTGCCCCAGACCCGCTTCGTGCTGCGTAAGGCCCTCGCCGCGCACCTGCCGGTGATCCTGTTGGTCAACAAGACCGACCGCCCCGACGCGCGGATCGACGAAGTGGTGCACGAGTCCATGGACCTGCTCCTGGGCCTCGCCTCCGACCTCGCCGACGAAGTTCCGGACCTCGACCTGGACAAGATCCTCAACGTCCCCGTCGTATACGCCGCAGCCAAGGTTGGCCGCGCCTCCCTTGAGCAGCCCGCGAACGGCGCCGCCCCGGAGAATGAAGACCTGGAGCCCCTGTTCCAGACCATCATCGAGCACATCCCCGCCCCCACTTACAACCCGGAGGGTGTCCTGCAGGCGCACGTCACCAACCTGGACGCCTCCCCGTTCCTCGGCCGCCTCGCCTTGCTTCGTATCTACAACGGCACCCTGCGCAAGGGCCAGACCGTTGCTTGGGCGCGGGCCAACGGTGAGCTCAAGAACGTCAAGATCACAGAATTGCTTGCCACCAAGGCCCTGGAGCGCGTCCCGGCTGAGTCCGCCGGCCCGGGCGAGATCGTCGCCGTCGCCGGCATCGAGGAAATCACCATTGGTGAGACCCTGACCGACGCCGAGAACCCGCAGCCGCTGCCGCTGATCACCGTGGACGATCCCGCGATCTCCATGACCATCGGTATCAACACCTCGCCGCTGGCCGGCAAGGTCAAGGGTGCAAAGGTCACCGCGCGCCAGGTGAAGGACCGCCTGGACAAGGAACTGATCGGTAACGTGTCCATCAAGGTGCTCCCCACCGAGCGTCCGGATGCCTGGGAAGTCCAGGGCCGTGGCGAGCTGGCGCTGGCCATCCTGGTTGAGCAGATGCGCCGCGAAGGCTTCGAACTGACCGTCGGCAAGCCGCAGGTTGTCACCAAGACCGTCGACGGCAAGATCCACGAGCCGATGGAGCACATGACCATCGACGTGCCCGAGGAATACCTGGGCGCCGTCACGCAGCTCATGGCTGCCCGCAAGGGCCGCATGACCAACATGGCCAACCACGGCACCGGTTGGTGCCGCATGGAATTCATCGTTCCCGCCCGTGGCCTCATCGGCTTCCGCACCCGGTTCCTGACCGATACCCGCGGCGCCGGCATCGCAGCCTCCATTTCCGAAGGCTACGAGCCGTGGGCCGGCCCTATTGAGTACCGCACCAACGGCTCCATGGTCGCCGACCGCGCCGGTGTTGTTACCCCGTTCGCCATGATCAACCTGCAGGAACGCGGCTCCTTCTTCGTGAAGCCCACCTCCGAGGTGTACGAGGGCATGATCGTGGGCGAGAACTCCCGCGCCGACGACATGGACGTCAACATCACCAAGGAAAAGAAGCTCACCAACATGCGTGCCGCTTCCTCCGACACCTTCGAGAACCTGACGCCGCCGCGCGAGCTCACCCTCGAAGAGTCACTGGAATTCGCCCGCGAAGACGAGTGCGTCGAGGTGACCCCGGAAGCCATCCGCATCCGCAAGGTCATCCTGGACACCAATGAGCGCGCCAAGGCCAACCGCGCCCGCGCCAAGGCATAACAACGCCCTGACCTAACAGAATGCCACCGGCTCCAGGCCGGTGGCATTCTGCGTTAAGTCTTAGTCCTGTAGTGAGGGCGGCGATTGTCGGGCTGGACGGCGCGGGGGAGCGGGCGGGACCTCCTTGGCGGCCACGACCTGTGCAAGGGGAATGACGACGTCGGCCTGCCGGGTTCTGACCGTGCAGGAACCGGAGTCGCAGGCCAGCAGGTTGCCCAGGGCGTCTGTGAGGCCACCTTCGATCCGGTAGCGCACCACCACGCGGATCCCGGGCTCAGCCGAGGCAAGGAAGCGGGCGGGCGCAGGTAATGGCTGACTCACCAGTTCATACTAGGGGCGCCGGCTAGGTTCGCGGGAACGGGCTGGGAGATAATAGGCTCAGATGTCAATAGTCCGGCCACGCTGCCGGATGCAATAGCCGGCGGGAAGCCGGAACCCAACGTGGAGAGGCCAGGGACGTGACGTACGTAATCGCGCAGCCGTGTGTGGATGTCAAGGACAAGGCATGTATTGAGGAATGCCCGGTCGACTGCATCTATGAGGGCGAGCGTTCGCTGTACATCCATCCGGACGAATGCGTGGACTGCGGCGCCTGCGAACCGGTGTGCCCGGTGGAAGCCATTTACTACGAGGATGACACCCCGGAGGAATGGGCCGACTACTACAAGGCCAACGTTGAGTTCTTCGATGACCTTGGTTCCCCCGGCGGCGCGGCCAAGATCGGCAACACCGGCAAGGACCACCCCATGATCGCCGCCCTGCCGCCGCAGAACCAAGACCACTGACGCGGACGCACGCCGTGACCGCAGCAGTGAATTCGTTTGGCCTGGACCTGCCTGACTACCCGTGGGAGGCCATGGCCCCGTACCTGGCCAAGGCGTCGGAGCATCCCGGCGGAGCCGTGAACCTGTCCATCGGGACGCCCGTGGATCCTACGCCCCAGCTCGTGCAGGATGCACTGAAAGCTGCCGCGAACGCCCCGGGATATCCCACAGTCCACGGCACCCCGGCACTCCGCGAAGCCATCGCCGGCTGGTTTGAGCGGCGCCGCGGGGTGGCCGGGCTTGACCCCCGGAACATCATGCCCACGGTGGGGTCCAAGGAACTCGTCGCGTGGCTCCCGCTGCTGCTGGGCCTCAAGCCGGGGGACGTCGTCGTACGCCCCAAGGTGGCTTACCCTACGTACGATATCGGCGCCACCCTTGCAGGCGTGACCTCGGTGGCAACGGACAACCTGGACGAACTCGACGACGCCACCCGCTCCCGTGTCCGTCTCATCTGGGTCAATTCCCCCGGAAATCCCACCGGCAGCGTCCGGAACGTCGAATCCCTGAAAGCGCTCGTGGAGCAGGCCCGTGAACTGGGCGCCGTAGTGGCCTCCGACGAATGCTACGCAGAACTCGGATGGGGGGACTGGGACGTCCAGCGCGGCGGCCGGCGGGTCCCCAGCATCCTGGACCCGCAGGTGGCGGGCGGCTCGCACCAGGGCCTGCTGGCCGTGTACTCGCTGAGCAAGCAGTCCAACCTGGCCGGCTACCGCGCGGCGTTCGTTGCCGGTGATCCTGACCTGATGCCCAACCTGGTCAACAGCCGCAAGCACGCGGGGATGATCGTCCCCTATCCGGTCCAGGAGGCCATGCGCGTGGCTCTGGGCGACGACTCGCACGTCGAGGCCCAGAAGGACCTGTACCGTGGCCGGCGGGAGCGGCTGGTGCCGGCCCTGTTGGACTTCGGCCTGCAGATCAAGGATTCCGACGCCGGCCTGTACCTTTGGTCGACGGCGGGGGAGGCCACGTGGGACACGGTGGCACGCCTGGCCGACCTCGGCATTGTGGTGGGACCGGGCGTCTTCTATGGCGACGCGGGCAACGGGTACGTCCGGGTTGCCCTCACCGGATCCGACGAACGGATTGACGCTGCAGTGGCACGCATGGCCGGATCCCGTTCCTAAGGGGACGTAATAATCATGTGACTCGCCCCACATCCAGCGCCATTTAGGCTGGATTTGAAGGCTGCGGATTAGTGACACCCGCCAAGGAGCGGTACTTTTTAAGTGACTATCAATGGTGGCTTTCTACAAGAAGGCAGCCCGGGTGTTGGAACCTGTCCTCTCAGGCTTCGTGCGCGGCTCACCTGATGTTGGATCAAGCTTTCGACAGAGGCCCAGAAGCCTCATGAAGGGGACTCCATGACTGAGACCAACAATGCTGCGACCCTGCTCCACGCAGGTGGCGAGCTGAAGCTCCCGCGCATCCAGGTTGTTGAAGGGAACGAAGGTTACGACGTCTCCAAGCTGCTGAAGCAGACCGGTGCCGTGACCTTTGACCCCGGCTTCATGAACACCGCAGCAACCACCTCGGCAATCACCTACATCGATGGCGATGCGGGCATCCTGCGCTACCGCGGATACCCCATCGAGCAGCTGGCGCAGCACTCCAGCTTCCTTGAGGTGTCCTACCTGCTGATCTACGGCAACCTGCCCACGCCCACCGAGCTGGACGAGTTCGACCAGAAGATCCGGCGCCACACGCTGCTGCACGAGGAGCTCAAGGGCTTCTTCGGCGGCTTCCCCCGGGACGCGCACCCCATGCCGGTGCTGTCCTCGGCCGTGTCTGCGCTGTCCACGTTCTACCAGGACTCGCTGGACCCGTTCAACGCCGAACAGGTGGAGGTCTCCACCATCCGCCTCATGGCCAAGCTGCCGGTCATCGCCGCCTACGCGCACAAGAAGTCCATCGGCCAGCCCATGCTGTACCCGGACAACTCCATGAACCTGGTGGAGAACTTCCTGCGCCTCAGCTTCGGCCTGCCCGCCGAGCAGTACGAGCTGGACCCGGTCATCGTCAAGGCCCTGGACCTGCTCCTCATCCTGCACGCCGACCACGAGCAGAATTGCTCCACCTCCACGGTGCGCCTGGTGGGCTCCTCCAATGCCAACCTCTTCGCTTCCGTTTCCGCAGGCATCAACGCGCTCTTCGGCCCGGCCCACGGCGGTGCCAACGAAGCCGTGCTGAAGATGCTGCGCCAGATCCAGGCCGAGGGCCTCAAGCCCGAGGACTACATGGAAAAGGTCAAGAACAAGGAAGACGGCGTCCGGCTCATGGGCTTCGGGCACCGCGTGTACAAGAACTACGATCCGCGCGCCAAGATCGTCAAGGCCACGGCGCACGAGATCCTCAGCAAGCTCGGCGGCAACGACGAACTGCTGGACATCGCCATGCGGCTGGAAGAGAAGGCGCTCAGCGATGACTACTTCATTCAGCGCAAGCTCTACCCCAACGTTGACTTCTACACCGGCCTCATCTACAAGGCGATGGGTTTCCCCGAGAAGATGTTCACCGTCCTGTTCGCCATCGGCCGCCTCCCGGGCTGGATTGCCCAGTGGCGCGAAATGATCAGCGACCCCAACACCAAAATCGGCCGCCCGCGCCAGCTCTACATCGGCGAGCCGGAGCGGGACTACCCGGCCCGCTAAAAGGCAAGCAACGACGGCGGCCGCCCACCTTCCACAGGTGGGCGGCCGTTTTTGCGTTAATCACCATCCATTGCTCCGTACTTGTCGTTTCGGGACGTGAAAACGACAAGTACGGAGCAATCGACGGGGTCAGGAGGCGTAGCCCTGGGGGTTGTTCTTCTGCCAGCGCCAGTGGTCCTCGCACATCTGGTCCACGGTCTTGGTGGTGGACCAGCTCAGGTCCGCCAGCGCAGAGGTGGCGTCCGCCCAGAACGCGGGAAGGTCCCCTGCGCGGCGGCCGGTGATCTCATAGGGGATCGGCTTGCCCACTGCCTTCTCAAAGGAGCGCAGGACCTCCAGGACGGAGGAGCCCTTGCCGGAGCCCAGGTTCCAGCGGAAAACGCCGGTACGCCCGGCAACGTGGTCCAGCGCCGCAACGTGCCCTCCGGCCAGGTCCACCACGTGGATGTAGTCGCGCAGGCAGGTGCCGTCCGGGGTGTCGTAGTCGCCGCCAAAGACCATGAGCTTCTCGCGGCGGCCCACTGCCACCTGGGCGATGAACGGAACCAGGTTGTTGGGGATGCCCTGGGGGTCTTCGCCGATCCGGCCGGAGGGGTGCGCGCCCACCGGGTTGAAGTAGCGCAGCAGTGCTATGTGCCAGCGGGAGTCGGCCGCCCCGAGGTCGGAGAGGATGTCTTCGATCTGTTCCTTGGTGCGCCCGTAGGGGTTATTGGCACCGATCTCCATCTTTTCCACGTAGGGGATGGGGTTGTGCTCGCCGTAGACGGTTGCTGAGGAGCTGAACACAATGGAGCGGACATCGTGCCGGTCCATCACGCGGATCAGGTTCAGGGTTCCCACCAGGTTGTTGTAGTAGTACTTCAACGGCTCCTGCACCGATTCCCCCACGGCCTTGAGCCCGGCGAAGTGGATGACGGCTTCAATGCCGCTGCCGGCAAAGACCTTTTCGACGGCGGCCTCATCCACCAGGTCAACGTGGTGGAACTCCGCGGCCTTGCCGCTGAGTTCGGCCACCCTTCGCAGCGACTCTTCGCTGGAGTTGACCAGGTTGTCGATGACGACCACGTCGTGGCCGGCTTCCTGCAGGGAAAGAACAGTGTGGGAACCGATGTAGCCGGTGCCCCCTGTAACCAAGATTTTCATGCCTCAACGCTATCCCACGGGGAGCGGTGCCCGCCCCGGCGTTCCGGATGGCGGGCAGGCAGCCAGGGCGGCGGAAGCGGCAGTGGAAGCACAAGTGTGCTAATAAGAATGGTGCCCAAAATAGTAGACGCTGATGCCCGGCGCCAGGATGTAGTCCAAGCTGTTCTCCGTATCATCGCCGTCGACGGGCTGGAGCGCGCCTCGCTGCGGGAAGTGGCGGACGAGGCCGGGCTCGCTGTTGGTTCCGTTCGGCACTACTTCGAAGGCAGCGAGGAACTCCTGGCGTTCTCGTTCGGCACCGTGGTGGACCGGGTGGTGGGCCGGCTCAAGGCCCTGCTGCCGGCGGTACGGGGCGCTGCCCAGGCCAGTCCGGAACAGCGGCAGGCCGTTTTAACACTCCTGGGCGCCATGCTTCCCTTGGATGAGGAAACAGCCGTGGAGGCCTGCGCGTGGCTGGCCTTCAAGAACGCTGCGCGGATCAGGCCGTTCCTTGCCGCGGAAGCCGACCGGAGCCACCGTGATGTCGCCGTGATCGTTGGGGCCGTGGTTGCCTCCCTGCTCCCTGAGGATGAGGCGCAGGAGAACCTGGTGGTGGAGGCGGAACGGCTGCTGGCCACGCTGGACGGGCTGTGCATGCATGCCCTGCTGCAGCCCGGCTGGATGACCGCGCAGATGTGCCGGGACGTGCTTGAGCGGCACCTGGACGGGCTGGCAGGGTAAGCATCCGGCCATCGGCAGCCTGTCCTGCACTACCGTGAACTGGCTGCGGGAATAGACTGATAGCCGGGTACAGCGCACCGGCTCACGCCGTCCGGCAGGGGCAGGCCAGGGAAGGACTTGGGATGCATCACGCAAGCGGTTCAGGGTGGCAGATCACCACCGACACGTCCGGGCCGATGATGATCGCGCTCTACGTCCGGGACGCGGCCGGCCTGAACGGAGTGGGGCATCCCATGCTGTCCCATGCGTCGCCCAAAGTCCGTTCCGCCGACCACACGCACCTGACGGCGGACGTGGGCGGGCTCGGCGCACTCAAGACCGAGTGGGAGGCCTGGTGGGAGCAGCTGCTGAAGGCCTACCCGCATACCTCCCCGGAGCTCTCCCCGCCCAGCTTCGAAGCGTTCGGCAACTCTCCGGCGCTCCAGCGGCTCCTGCAGGCGCATTTTGGCTCCGCCCTCACCTGGGCCAGGGAGCGCAGGAGCGAATATGCCGAGCTGGAGGCCGAACGCGTGGCCTCGGGAACGGACCAGTTGCTCGAGGACATGGTGGACGACAGGCTGATGGAAGTGGGACGGGACTCGCGGGACTTCAAGCTCACCATCATCGAACTTCCCTTGGACGAGCAGCGGGCCTGGTACCTGGAGCCGGACAAAATCATCATGAGCCGGCATCTGATGGGGCAGCCCGAACTCTTCCGCAGTTACGTCCAGCCCGTGCTGGAGATCCTGGTCTAAGCCTTCGCGCGGGTCAGCCCTCAGCAGGGCAGGACGACGGCGGCGCTCAGCTGCCGCCGTCGTCCGCCCGTACGGTGATGCGCACCTGCCCGTCCGGGACCCCTGACACCTGCCACCCGTCCCCGTTGGGACGGTTCCAGGTGCGGCCGTCCACGTCCACCCGGGTGACGGCCAGGTCCTTGGCGCTGGCGACCGCCCATTCCGCAATAGACCACGCCAACGGCCCGTCGGCGTCCACCACCAGGGTGGCCCCGTCCACCTGCGAATCCATACCCCCGTAGGCCTGCTCCAGCTCTGTGGCTACGGATGCGGTATCGCCGCCGGCTACGGGGGAGCGCAGGGTGCACAGGACTCCCGCCGGCGTCTGCCCGGTCAGCGCGGAGGCAAAGGCGCGTCCCATGTCCTCGTGCTGCGCGTAGGCCTTGGGGTATGCGGACTTCTGGACCTGCTGTGCTGCCTCGGTGATGTCCAGCGCCTCGTATTCCGGGATCTTCACCAGTGCGTCGTAGAAGGCGTTGACGGCATAGTAGGGGTCCATGATCTGGGCCTCGGTGCCCCAGCCCTGGGAGGGGCGCTGCTGGAAGAGCCCCCGCGAGTCGGGGCCGGCCTGGTCGCCGTGCCCGATGTTGCGCAGCTTGGACTCCTGCATGGCGGTGGCCAGGGCGATGGTGGCGGCCCGGGGCGGCAGTCCCCGCCGGACAGCTGCCGCGGTGATCAGTGCTGCGTTGGCCGCCTGGTCCGGCGCAAGCTCACCGCTCCGGTTCCCGGCCGTGGCGGTGCAGCGTTCCGAAACAAGCGTCTCGGAACGCTGCACAAAGAACACGGCGGTGTAGATGCCGCCCGCTGCCAGCGCGAGGGTGAGCAGCAGCACCGCCAGGCGGCGCAGGCCGCGTCTGCGTGCCACGAAGGAATCAGTTGGCGTGCAGGGCGTCGTTCAGTTCCACGGTCTGGCCCTTGCGGGGAAGGGCCTCCACCGCGCCGGTCGTGGAGTTGCGGCGGAACAGCAGGTTGGGCACGCCGGAGAGCTCGGCAGCCTTGACGATCCGGGTGGTGTCCTCACCAACCTCGTCCTTGGGGCCCGGAACGCGGACGCGGGTGCCCGCCGTGACGTAAAGCCCGGCTTCCACCACGGAATCGTCACCGATGCTGATGCCCACGCCGGAGTTGGCACCGAGGAGGACGCGCTCACCGATGGTGATCTTCTCCTTGCCGCCGCCTGACAGGGTGCCCATGATGGAGGCGCCGCCGCCCACGTCGCTGCCGTCGCCGGTGACAACGCCGGCGGAAATGCGGCCCTCAACCATGGAGGTGCCCAGGGTGCCGGCGTTGAAGTTCACGAAGCCTTCGTGCATGACGGTGGTGCCGGGGGCGAGGTGGGCACCCAGGCGCACGCGGTCGGCGTCGGCAATCCTCACGCCGGTGGGCACCACGTAGTCCACCATGCGCGGGAACTTGTCGATGCCGTAGACCGTGACGGCACCCCGGCGGCGCAGGCGGGCGCGCGTCAGCTCGAAGCCCTCGACGGCGGCGGGACCGAAGTTGGTCCACACCACGTTGGGGAGCTTGCCGAAAATTCCGTCCAGGTTGATGGTGTTGGGCTGGACCAGGCGGTGCGAGAGCAGGTGCAGGCGGAGGTAGGCGTCCGCGGTGTCCGCCGGGGCTTCGTCGAGGTTGATCTGGACAAAGACCACCTTTTGCTCGGTGCCGCGGTCCTCATCAGCGCCATCCTCGGCGATCCGGGTCAGGACCTCGTCAGCATTGTCCACCGAGCGGAGGTTCTCCGCTGCAACACCCAGGGCCGGCGCGGGAAACCAGACGTCCAGGACGGCGGCGTCAGCGGTGGCTATCGTGGCAACGCCAAAGCCATAGGCGGAACGGTCATCAGCATTGGAGGTCAGGGTTTCGGGCACGGCAGAGGAAGCGGTCTCAGTCATGTGCCCCAGTCTATCGACGGTGGGGCATGGGGTTCGAACTAGACTGGCTTCGTGACTGCCGAAACCGCCCCTGACTCTTCCGTGTCCACCCTCGACCTGCGCCAGGACGTGGTGCTGCTGACCGCGGCGCTGATGGACATCAACAGCGTGTCCGGCAACGAGAAGCAGCTCGCCGACGCTGTGGAGGCTGCTTTGCTGGAGATCCCGCAGCTGACCGTGGTGCGTGACGGCGACGCCATCATCGCCCGGACCGAACTCGGCCTGGGTGAGCGTGTGATCCTCGCCGGCCACCTGGACACGGTGCCCCTTCCGCTCACCGAAGGTTCCCGGGGCACTGTTCCCTCGAGCTGGGAATCCGGCGTTCCGGGGGAGGGGGTCCTGTATGGCCGCGGCGCCACGGACATGAAGGGCGGGGTGGCGGTCCAGCTGGCGCTGGCGGCAGGATTGTTCGACGGCGGCACGCAGCCCAAGCGGGATGTCACCTTTGTCTTCTACGACCACGAGGAAGTGGAAGCCGTGAAGAGCGGCCTGGGACGCCTGGTCCGGAACCATGGCGGCCTGCTGCAGGGGGACTTCGCCATCCTGCTTGAACCGACGGACGGCACGGTGGAGGGCGGCTGCAACGGTACCAGCCGGTTCGAAGCAAGCACTGCGGGGGAAGCCGCGCACTCGGCCCGGGCCTGGATGGGCAGCAATGCCATCCACGCGGCAGCACCGATCCTGGCCCGCCTGGCGGCCTATGAGCCCCGGACCATCAATGTTGATGGACTCGACTACCGGGAAAGCCTCAACGCGGTGAAGATCAACGGCGGCACGGCCGGCAATGTCATCCCGGACCGCTGCGTGGTGGAAATCAACTACCGCTTTGCCCCGGACAAGACCCCGGACCAGGCCGAGGCCCACGTCCGGGAGCTGCTGGCGGGCTTCGACGTGGTCCGCACCGATGCCGCCGCCGGCGCACGGCCGGGACTGCAGCACCCGGCTGCCGCCTCCTTTGTTGCCGCCGTGGGAGCCGAGCCGAAGCCCAAATACGGCTGGACCGACGTCGCCCGCTTCAGTGAGCTGGGCATCCCGGCCGTGAACTTCGGCCCGGGGGACGCGCTGCTGGCGCACAAGGACAACGAACACGTCCACGCCGACGCCATCCGCAAGTGCCTTGCCGCGCTGGAGAGCTGGCTCGCAGCCTGAACTTAAGGGCGCCCCATTTCTTAAAGCAGGATGGCCCGGACCAGAAGGTCCGGGCCATCCGCTTCATGAAACAGCCTGCAGGGGGTTAGGGAACCGGGGCGTTGGCCTTTTCAGGTTCGGCCTTCGCCACACCGCCCGCGGCCTTCTTGGAGCCCCGGCGCTCGATCCACACGGCAATCCGTGACACCGAGATGTTGATGGCGATGTAGATGGCCGCTGCCACGAAGAAGATCGGGAACAGGTACTGCGTGCCCAGGAAGTCCGCCATGACCTGGACCGCGCGCAGCAGCTCGCCGTACGCCACGATGTAGCCAAGCGACGTGTCCTTGAGCAGCACCACCATCTGCGCCACGAGCGAAGGCATCATGCGCCGGATCGCCTGCGGCAGTTCGATCAGCATGCGGGACTTGTAGCTGGTCAGGCCGATCGCCAGGCCGGCTTCCCGCTGCCCCTTGGGCAGGGACTGGATGCCTGCGCGGATGATCTCGGCGAAGACCGCGGCGTTGTAGAGCACCAGGCCGGTGACGACGGCGATAAATGCCGAGGTGCCGAAGCCCAGCAGGATGAAGAGCATCATCAGGACCACGGGCATGCCGCGCAGGAATTCCAGGATGACCCGCATGGGCACCCGGATGAAGGCGGCGTCCGAGATGCGCAGCAGGCACAGCATAAGTCCCAGCGGAAACGCGATGACTGCCGCGAGTGCCGCCGCGGAAAGCGTGGACCCCAGGCCGTTGCCGAGGAGGCGCCAGACGTCGGCGCGGGTGAAGATCTGCCAGCGGCGGGCCTCGAAGATGCCCTGCTGGGCAAGAATCAGGACCACCCAGGCCAGCAGGCCCAGAATCAGCAGGCCTCCGATGATGGACGCAATGAGGGAGACCCGGCGCGCCTTGGGGCCGGGGACATCGTAGAGAACGGAGCTCATCGGGCAATCGCCACCTTTCGTTCCACCGTGTTGGCGAGGATTCCCAGCGGAACGGTGAGCAGCAGATAGAAGAATGCGGTACCCAGCAGGACGGTGATGACGGCGTCGCCGTTGGCGTTGGCCAGCTGCCGGCCGTAGCCGAACAACTCCAGGACGAAGAAGGCGCCGGCCACCGAAGAGTTCTTGACGAGCGCGATCAGGATGTTGATCAACGGCGGGATCACCGTCCGCAATGCCTGGGGGAGGATGATGAGCGAGAGCACCTGGCTGAACTTCATGCCGATGCTGCGTGCTGCCTCCGCCTGGCCGACGGGCACGCTGTTGACACCTGAGCGGACAGCTTCGGCGATGAATGCGGCGGTGTAGGTGCTGAGGGCGATGATGGCGGCGATCTCGAACTGCTCGAACTTGACCCCGATGCGGGGGAGTACGACTGCTGCGAAGAAGAAGGCGATGGTCAGCGGGGTGTTGCGGAGGACTTCCACGTACACGGTGCTGAAACCGCGGAGCGCCGCGACCGGGGAGACGCGTGCCGCGGCAAGCAGGGTGCCAAGGATCAACGCGAAGATACCGGAGACGACGGACAGGAAAAGAGTGCGGAGAAAACCCTCCCAGTACAGGGGCAGGTTTTCAAAGATGACGTCCATAAGATCCTTCGGCTGTAAGCGTGGACGGATTGAAGGCTGTGCTGCCGGGGCCGTTGGGTGGCCCCGGCAGCTGGCGGACGCTGCTTAGTAACGGTTGATGGCCGGGAGCTTGGGTGCGGTCTTGATGACCGAACCGGCGGTGGCTTCCCAGGCCTTCTTGTAGGAGCCGTCCTTCTCGAAGGATTCCAGCTGGTCGTTGATCCAGTTGCGGAATTCGGTGTCGCCCTTCTTCAGGCCGATGCCGTAAGGCTCCTTGGTGAAGGTTTCCTCGGACGCGAGCTTGAAGGCATCCGGTTCCTTGTCAACAAAGCCGGCGAGGATCACGTTGTCGGTGGTCACGGCTTCAACCTGCTTGTTGCGCAGCGGCTCCAGGCAGGCGGAGTAGGTGGCGGCCGGAACCAGTTCGGCGCCGTACTTGTCAACGATCGTGGCGGCGGGGGTGGAGCCCGTCACGGAGCAGACCTTCTTGCCCTTGACGTCCTCGGGCTTCTTGATGGAGTCGTTGTCCTTGTTCACCATGAGGGCCTGGCCGGCTTCGTAGTACGGGCCGGCGAAGTCGACAACCTGCTTGCGCTTGTCGCTGATGGTGTACGTGGCGATGACCAGATCCACCTTGCCCTGCTCGATGAAGGGTTCGCGGTTGGCTGAAACGGTCTCGGACCATTCGATCTTGTCTGCGGGGATGCCCAGCTTGGCGGCGATCAGCTTGCCGATTTCAACGTCGAAACCGACGGGCTTGCCGTCCAGGCCAACCTGGCCGAACAGCGGCTGGTCGAATTTGGTGCCGATCTTGATGGTGCCGGCGGAGGACAGCTTTGCCATGGTGGTTCCGGCAGCGAACGACGGCTTCTCGACCGGGCTGGGGTTGCTGGAGCCACCGGAGTCCCCTCCGCCGCAGGCGCTCAGGGACAGGGCGAGGGCAGCTGTAGCCGCCACGACGAAGGATTTCCGCCTGGACATAAATGCCTTCATGACATTCCTTTCATTGATGGCCGTGGGTTTTGCGGCCTGGATGCGAACTGACGTGTGGTTGGTTCGGTAATTCAGTGGGTGAGCAGCTTGGACAGGAAGTCCTTGGCGCGGTCGCTCTTCGGGTTGGTGAAGAACTCCTCCGGGGTGGCATCCTCCACGATCTGGCCGTCCGCCATGAAGACCACGCGGTCCGCGGCCTTGCGGGCGAAGCCCATTTCGTGCGTGACCACGATCATGGTCATGCCTTCCTTGGCCAGCTGGACCATGACATCCAGGACCTCGTTGATCATTTCGGGGTCCAGTGCGGATGTGGGCTCGTCGAACAGCATGACCTTCGGCTTCATTGCCAAGGCACGGGCGATCGCAACGCGCTGCTGCTGGCCGCCGGAGAGCTGGGCCGGCAGCTTGGGGGCCTGGTGTCCCACGCCCACGCGTTCGAGGAGGGCCATGGCGTCCTTTTCGGCGGTTGCCTTGGAGGCGCCCTTGACCTTGATGGGTCCCAGGGTCACGTTCTCCAGGATCGTTTTGTGGGCGAAGAGGTTGAAGGACTGGAAAACCATTCCGACGTCGGCGCGGAGCTGGGCGAGTTCCTTGCCTTCCTCGGGGAGGACTTTCCCGTCGATGCTGATGGTTCCACCCTCAATGGTTTCCAGGCGGTTGATCGCCCGGCAGAGGGTGGACTTACCGGAGCCCGAGGGTCCGATGACCACAACAACCTCGCCCTTGCGGACCTGCAGGTTGATGTCCTTCAAAACGTGCAGCTGGCCGTAATGCTTGTTAACGGCGTTCAGGGAGACGAGGGCATCGCCGGGCACATGAGTAGTCATAGGAACGAATCTAGCGAACAACACTGCGTTATGACGCCAATCACCCCAAGTTCCTGCTGATCGTGATTCAAGAGATACCTGGACTGGGAGGTTAGCCTAGGGGAATGAGCATCAACGCAGATCCGGCCAAGAATTCCCAGCCGCGCCGTAAGGGGCCCCTTGAGCTGCGCCGCAAGCAGGCGGCCGTGGAAATGTCGGACCAGCACCTGCTTGATACCAAGGGGCCGGGCCAGTTCGTCCACACCGACCCGTGGCGGGTCCTGCGCATCCAGAGCGAATTCGTCGAGGGCTTCGGCGCCCTCGCGGACATTGGAAAAGCGGTCAGCGTCTTCGGTTCGGCACGGACCAAGCCCGGCAGCCAGTATTACGAGATGGGCGTGGAGGTGGGCCGCAAGCTCGCCGAAGCCGGGGTGGCAGTGATCACCGGCGGCGGTCCGGGCTCCATGGAAGCGGCCAACCGGGGGACGGTGGAAGGCAACGGCGTGTCCGTTGGCCTGGGGATTGAACTGCCGTTCGAGCAGGGCCTGAACCAGTGGGTGGACTTGGGGATCAACTTCCGGTACTTCTTCGCCCGCAAGACCATGTTCGTCAAATACGCGCAGGGCTTCATTGTGCTGCCCGGCGGACTGGGCACCCTCGATGAGCTGTTCGAAGCCATGGTCCTGGTCCAGACGCGCAAGGTGACGTCTTTTCCCATCGTGCTCCTCGGCGTCGAATTCTGGGGGCCGATGATCGACTGGATCAGGGGCACGCTGGTGGCAGAGGGCATGGTGTCGGAGAAGGACCTGGATCTCATCCAGCTCGTGGACGATCCCGCCGAAGCCGTTGACCGGGTCCTGCAGGCCGGAGTGACACCGTCCCTTAACGGGGAGCAGCGGCCGGAGTAGCCGCCGGCCAAAGTCCGGGCCGCCGGTCTGGCACGATGGAACCGTGAGCTTCTTCCTCGTTTTCCTGGCCGTCGTACTGGTGGCGGCCGTCCTTTGGGCCGGCCTGGGCCGGCGCTCCCGCAAGACCGGCGGCGCCGCGCTGCCCGCCCTGCTGGACGGGGGATTCGAAGAACCGCCCGCCAACCTTCCACCCGTGCTGCTGCCGGAGCACGCCGCTCCCGGAGACATTGAGCAGGTGCGCTTTTCGCTGGGCCTTCGCGGCTACCGGATGGACCAGGTGGACCAGGTCCTGGACGAGCTGCGCGACCAGCTGGCCGCGAGGGATGCGGAACTGGCCGGGCTTCGCAGCCGGCTGGCTGCGATGGAGCAGGCCACAGGAGGGGACGGGGAGAAGGATTCCGACGACGGACCCGCGGCAGCCGTCGCACCGCGGGAGCAGCAGGGCCCGGAAACAGGCACGGAAACTGGCACCGAAACCGGTGCAGGGCACGGTGGGAGCCGGGCGTCCGATGAGGTTGCCGCCCAAGGGAAGGGCGGCCTGTGAGCACGGTGGCCCGCCGCAGCCCGCTGGCCTCGGCCGGGAATCTGGCCCACCGAACAGCTTCCGCCGTCCGTAGCTGGCCGTGGTGGCTCCAGGTCACTGCCCTCTACGGCGGCGCTCGCCTGGTCTCTGCCTGCATCTTCATGGCCGCGGCGCTCCACCAGGGCGCCAACCCCTGGTTCCCGCCGAAGCCGGATTACTGGAATTTCATCAACATCTGGGATGCCCGCTGGTATGCCCAGGTCATCGCCAACGGCTACCCGTCCGTCCTTCCCACTGACGCCGGCGGCAACGTCCAGGAAAACACCTGGGCCTTCTACCCGCTCTTTCCCGCACTGGCCGGCGGACTCAGCCGGCTGACCGGGCTCAATCCTGCCGCCTCGCTCACCCTGATCGCCATGCTGGCCGGCTGGGCTGCCGCCCTGGTGGTGTACGCACTCTTCCGGCAGAAAGCGCCGCACGCTCCGGCCATGTGGGGGGTGGCGTTCTTTTCGACGTTCCCCGTCTCCGCCGTGCTTCAGGTCCCCTACGCCGAGCCGCTGTCCCTCCTGCTGCTCGCTGCGGCCCTGCTGCTGGTAGTCCGCCGGCAATACCTGTGGGCCATGCCCGTGGTGTTCCTGCTGTCCCTGTCGCGGCCCGTCGGCGTTCCCTTCGCCGCCATGGCGGGCGTGCTGCTGGTGTCCCGCTGCATCGCGCACATCAGGAAGGGGCGGGAGCGCGGCGGGGACGAAGCAGCCCATTCCCTGGGGGACCTGGCGGCACTGGCCGGCCTCACCGCCGTCGCGGGCGTCTCTGCGCTCGTCTGGCCCGCCGCGGCGTGGGCAGCGACGGGTGACCCGGAGGCGTACACCAAAACCGAAACTGTGTGGCGGGGCCGGGACCTGGTCCCCTTCAAGCCGTGGTTCGACACCGGCGTCGAACTCTTCGGCCCTGTCCTGGGCCTGCTTGCCCCCGTGGTTTTCGTGGCACTGTTCGTTGCGGTGCTGTTCCTTCCGCCCGTGGTGCGGCTCGGCACGGAACTTCGGCTCTGGTGCGCCTGCTACATGGGATACCTGCTGATGTTCCTCCACCCGCAAACCAGCACGTTCCGGATGCTGCTGCCGCTGTTTCCGCTGGCCCTGGGGGCGGCATTCCTGTCCCGCTCCAGGGCTTACCGGGGGACCGTGGTGGCCATGTTCCTGCTGCTCCAGATCGTGTGGATCGTCTGGCTTTGGGCCTGGGCGCAGTTGCCCGGCGGCGGGGATTACCCGCCCTGACAAATCCTGCTTCAGCGCAGGTCAGCCCGGGAATAGCGGCTGCCGGAAAATGTCCATCGATTAGCTACGCACGTGTAATTACGCGATAATGATAGGTAAGCAAGGACAAAAGCATTCAGAAAGTGCGCAGCCTTGGCGGTGGAAACACCACCCTGCCATAGCGGCCTGATCGACATGCGGACACAGCCCGCCCGGGCTGATTAGTCCTGGGACAAAATGGAGGGGAATTCCTCATGGCGGCTATGAAACCACGCACCGGCGACGGCCCAATGGAAGTCACCAAGGAGGGCCGCAGCCTGATCATGCGCGTCCCGCTCGAAGGCGGCGGGCGCCTGGTGGTCGAACTTAACGCGGCCGAAGCAGCCAACCTCAAGGAATGCCTGGTAGGCGTTACCGAATAGTCGTGCCGGACAGGGTGCGCAGCCCGCGGGCTGCGCACCCTGTCCTTTTGGCGGTGCCTACTTCTTGACTGCCACCAGCAGGCCGTCCCCGGTGGGCAGCATTGCCGAAGCCAGCCTGTCGTCGTCGCGGATTGCCCTGCCCACCTGGCGCAGGACCACCGTGGTTGCCTCCCGGCCCGCGGGATTGGCTACCTTGTCCTTGTCCAGTGCGTCATTGATGACCAGCAGGCCTGCGGGCTTCAGCAGCCGGACGGCCTGCTCCACGTAGCCGGGCAGGCCCGGCTTGTCCGCATCGATGAAGACCAGGTCGTAGGCGCCATCCGTCAGCCGGGGCAGGACGTCTCCCGCGCGGCCGGAAATGGTGCGGGTCCGGTTGGCGGGGCTGCCGGCCTCGGAAAACGCCTCGCGCGCGGCCCTCAGGTGTTCGACGTCCACGTCGATGGTGGTCAGGACGGCGTGCGGGCCCAGTCCCCGCAGCAGGCAGACGCCGGAGACCCCTGCGCCGGTGCCGATCTCGACGGCGGTCTGGGCCTTGGAGGCAGCAGCCAGTACCGTGAGGACGGCGCCCACCCCGGGGCTGATGGCGCTGACTCCCAATTCAAAGGAACGTTCCCGGGCCCGGAGCATGACCTCGTCCTCAGCGGGCAGATCTTCTGCATAGGACCAGCTGCTGGACTTGTCGGCGCTCATGAATTATCGCTTTCTGGGCGTAAGGGGGGAATGTCTCCTCAAGCCTACTGTGTCCCGCCGGGCTGGCCGGGAAAGACGGCATTGCGCCCAAGGCGGAAGTTTGCCTACGGTCAGGAAATTCCCAGCCAAGTTTGACATGATTAATATCCGCTCATCCAAAAGGTGACCGGCGCCGAATCAGAGATGTCAACAGTATCCGGGCGTTAGCATTCCACGAGGGGAGTGGACGATGTCATCTTCAGTTGTGGCACCTGTCCCTGCAGTAAACAATCCCGACGATGAGTGGGTCCGTCCCACCTGGGAAGAAGTGGTTACCAACCACTCCGCAAAGGTTTACCGGCTGGCGTACCGCCTGACGGGCAACAAGTACGACGCCGAGGACCTCACCCAGGAGGTCTTCGTCCGCGTCTTCCGGTCGCTGGAAAACTTCAAGCCCGGGACGCTCGACGGCTGGCTCCACCGCATCACCACCAACCTGTTCCTTGACCAGGCCCGGCGGAAGACGCGCATCCGCTTTGACGCCCTTGCCGAGGATGCCGAGTCCCGGCTGCCCGGCCGCGAGCCGGGGCCCGAGCAGAGCTTCGAGCTGAACAACCTGGATTTGGACGTACAGGCCGCCCTGGAGGAACTTCCGCCGGACTTCCGGGCCGCCGTGGTTCTGTGCGACCTCGAGGGACTGTCCTATGACGAAGTCGCCGAGGCCCTGGGCGTGAAGCTGGGCACCGTCCGCTCACGCATCCACCGCGGCCGGACCATGCTCCGGGAAAAGCTGGCCCACCGCGACCCCCGCCCGCAGCAGTCCCGCCGCAAGCTCGCGCTGCCGCGCATCGCCGGCATCCTCTGAACGGCACATGAGGTCCCAATTTCCTTTCGGCGGCAGGCATCAGCGCACCGGCAGCCACCTGGAGGTTTGCCAGGAGTGTGCTGCAGCCGTGCGCCGGGAACGGCAGTACCTTGAGCGGCTGCGCGATGCTCCCATCCCGCCTGCCAGCCAGGACCTGACGGCACGGCTGCTGGCACGCACCCACGAACTGGCTGCCCAGCCCCCCGCGCCTGCGCAGCAGGGCGGGACCTCCCGCATGGCCGCCCGTGCGCTGGGGCTCGCCGCTGGCGGGACCATGGCGGCGGCCGGTGTATTGGCCGTGGGCGCCTTCACGGCAGCGGGTGATCCCACCGGGGGCGGACAGGCGGGAATCGAAGCGGCCTTTTCGCACGTCTCATCCCAGACTCCCGCGGACGGCCGGACCTTGACCGCCACGCAGCTGGCCACGTTGCGGTCGGAGGGGTGGGCCTGCCCGGAGCTGCAGGCCATGGGCTTCCACCTCGAAGCCGCCAGGGCGCTGGTGGTTGACGGGCAGCCTGCGGTGGAGCTGCGGCTCACCGACGGCACGCATCACGCCACCATCACGGAACAACACCCGGTTGGTCACCAGGCCACAGGCCAGGAGGGTGCCCCGCTGCAGGTTTCGGGTAGCCCTCCCTGGTCTGCCACCTACCGGGCCGCCGGCCTCACCATCACCTACCGCTCCGACCTGCCCCCTGAGCAGGCCGATGATGCGCTGCCCATCCTTGAGCAGCTTGCCGATACCGCGACGGAAGGGGTTGACGCGGCCGTTCCGGAAACGCCGGGGCGTCCTGCCCCGGAGTCCCTGGAGGCACGGCTGGAGCGCGGAATCAGCAAGATCGCGGCCCTGTTCACCCAGTGACACGGACTGTTTCCCCGTCCGCCGGACGGGAATCGTCACTCGCAGCCCGGAGAGGGTAATCTTCCTAAAGTGTTTGGAATCAACGGCCCGGAGTTTATCCTTCTGCTGATCATTGGCGTCCTCGTGATCGGCCCCCAGCGCCTGCCCGAATACACGCAGAAGCTGGCAAACCTGGTCAAGGAACTCCGCCGTATGGCGTCCGGCGCGCGCGAACAGATCAAGGAAGAAGTGGGCATCGACATCGACGATGTCGACTGGAAGAAATACGATCCGCGCCAGTACGATCCCCGCCGCATCATCAAGGAAGCACTGCTCGACGACGACACCAAGCCCGTCAGTTCAGGAGCCCCTGCCGCCGTGGCCGCGGTTTCCGGCGCCGCAGCGGCCGCAGATACGGCTCCCCAGCGTCCTGAACGGGTGGTGCAGAGACTGGCCCCGGGAGATATCGCCCCGTTCGACACCGAAGCCACCTAGGGTTCAGCGCCGGCAGTACCGGGTCCAGTCAGCGCGGCTGCAGCCCCAGCTTCATCCCGGCGAGACCCCGTGGTTTGGCAGCCAATTGGCCTGCTATGCCTGCCAGCGCGACAGCCCCCGCCGAACCGGGCTGGCCCAGGACGATCGGAACCCCCGAGTCCCCGCCCTCACGCAGCTGGATGTCCAGGGGGATCTGGCCCAGCAGCGGCACGTCCGTCCCCACCGTGGCGCTGAGACGCTCGGTGAGCACCGCCCCGCCGCCGCTTCCGAAAAGTTCCATCCTGCCGCCGTCGGGCATCTCCAGGTAGGACATGTTCTCGATGACGCCCGCGATCTTCTGCCCTGTCTGGGTGGCGATGGCGCCTGCGCGTTCTGCAACATCGGCGGCCGCCGCCTGCGGTGTGGTGACCACCAGGATTTCTGCCTTGGGCAGCAATTGGGCCACAGAGATGGCGATGTCACCCGTACCAGGGGGAAGGTCCAGGAACAGGGCATCCAGGTCGCCGAAGTAGACGTCGGTGAGGAACTGTTCCAGGGCCCGGTGCAGCATGGGTCCGCGCCAGGCAACGGGCTGGTTGCCTGTCACGAACATGCCAATGGAGATGACCTTCACCCCGTAGGCAACCGGAGGAAGGATCATGTCGTCCACCTGGGTTGGTGCCTGGGTGATGCCCATGAGCGCAGGCACGGAGAAGCCGTAAACGTCAGCGTCCACGATGCCCACGCGCAGGCCCTGGGCAGCCAGGGCCGTGGCCAGGTTGACCGTGACCGAGGACTTGCCCACTCCGCCCTTGCCGCTGGCCACGGCATAGACCCTGGTGAGGGAATCCGGTTCGTTGAACGGGATCCTGCGCTGGCCGCCGGCGCCCCGCAGCTTCTCCTTGAGGGCATCCCGCTGCGCCTGGTCCATCACTTTGAGCTCGACGTCGACGGCGGTGACGCCGGGGACGGCGAACAGGGTCTTCTGCGAATCGGCGGTGATGGTGTCCCGCAGCGGGCAGCCGGCGATGGTGAGCAGGACCGCCACGGTGACCTTGCCGTCGTCGGAAACCTGGACCGAGTCCACCATGCCCAGCTCGGTGATGGGACGCCGGAGCTCGGGGTCGATCACAGTGGCCAGGGCAGCGTTGACTGCCTCAGCCAACGGAGTGCCGGCAATGGGTTGGGTCATTAGCGGTCCTGTGTGGAATGGCCGGGTTTTACCCGGGGGATTTGCTGGGTGCGCGGGCTCCGTTGCCGGTCCCGCTGTTCGCGCAACTTGTCTTTCACTTTGTCGCGTGGAGATTCGTGCGAACCGGCTCCGGTGTCGTCGTGGGTCCGCAGCTCCTCCTGGGCTTCCAGCAGGTCCTCAAGGAGTGAGCGCAGTTCGGCCCGGACGTAGTCGCGGGTGGCTACCTCGCGCAGCGCGATCCGCAGGGAGGCGAGCTCCCGGGTCAGGTACTCGGTGTCGGAGAGGTTGCGTTCGGCGCGCTGGCGGTCCTGCTGCACCGAAACGCGGTCGCGGTCATCCTGCCGGTTCTGCGCGAGCAGCAGGAGCGGCGCCGCGTAGGAGGCCTGCAGCGAGAGCATCAGGGTCAGCAGGGTGAAGCCAAGGTCCCTCGAATCGAACTGCCACTCAGTGGGCGCCCACGTGTTCCAGCCCAGCCAGAAGATGCAGAACACGGTCATGTAGACCAGGAACTGCGGGGTGCCCATGAACCGGGCGAAGCCTTCGGTGGCGTGCCCGAACGCGTCCGGATCCGGTGAGAACTTGGGCAGGATCCGCTGGCGGGCGCTCAGGGGCGTGTCGAGGCTGCCTTTTGATTCCGTATTGGCCAGGTTCCGCTGGTTGGGGTTCTTCGGAGCACTGTTATCAGCCAATGCGGCCACCGAGCTTTCTTATCGGGGCTTCGCCATCATTGGCGCGCCAGTCGTCCGGCAACAAGTGATCCAATACGTCATCAACAGTCACCGCCCCCACAAGCCGGCCGGCGTCATTGACCACCGGGAGGGAGTTCAGGTTGTAGGTGGCCAGGGTCCGTGCCACTTCGCTGATGTGGGCCTGGTCCGACAATGGCTCGAGGTTCTTGTCCACCAGGTTTCCCAGTGCCTCGAACGGCGGGAAACGGAGCAGCTGCTGGATGTGGACCACGCCCAGGAACCGCCCGGTCGGCGTTTCCAGCGGCGGCCGGGCAATGAAGATCGACGATGCCAGGGCGGGGGAGAGCTCCTCCCGCCGGACGTGGGCCAGGGCTTCGGCGACCGTGGCTTCCGGCGGCAGGATGACCGGCACCGGGGTCATGAGGCCGCCGGCGGTGTCCTCGTCGTATTCCAGCAGGCGGCGGACGTCCTCGGCACCCTCGGGCTCCATCAGCTGGAGTAGTTCCTCCGCCTGGGCAGAGGGGAGTTCACCGAGGAGGTCGGCGGCGTCATCGGGATCCATCTCCTCCAGGACGTCCGCGGCGCGCTGGACATCCAGAGCGGAGAGGATTTCCACCTGGTCGTCTTCCGGCAGTTCCTGGAGGACATCTGCCAGCCGCTCGTCCTGCAGTTCGCTGGCCACTTCGAAACGGCGCTTGTCGCTCATTTCCTGCAGTGCCTCGGCGAAGTCGGCGGGTTTGAGGTCCTCGTGGTTGGCCACGAACTGGGTGGCGGCCTGCGGTTCGGTGCGCGGACCCTGCTGGGCGTCCGCCCAGTCGATGATCAGCGTCTCGTTGCGGCGCAGCCGGCTCAGGGGGGACAGCGAATGGCCGCGGCGGACAAAAAGCTTGCTGACGAACCAGTCGCGGGACCGGTGCTGGTCGATGGCGATGTCCTCGATGGTGGCGTCGCCGCTGCCGTCGCGGAGGGTTACCCGCCGGTCGAACATTTCGGCCACCACCAGCGTTTCGGCTCCGCGCTGTTCAAACCGGCGCAGGTTGACCAGGCCCGTGCAGATGATCTGGGTCTGGTCGATCGACGTAATGCGCGTCATGGGCACGAAGACCCGCTTCTTTCCCGGGACTTCCACCACGATGCCCACCACGTGCGGTGCTCCCTGGGTTCCGCGGGACAGCACAACAACATCGCGCAACCGGCCCAGCCGGTCGCCCAGCGGGTCGAAAACATCGAGGCCCAGGAGGCGCGCCACGAAGACGCGGGTAGGTGTTGTACTCACCTCTACAGGCTACCGAGTCTGCTCTCTTTTAGCTGAATTTACAGGCAGCACCCACCTTGATGGGCAAGAATGGGGTTATGTCTAACATTTTTGGTGCTCCCAGGGCCGGTGGCCCCAACGGTACGGATGACGCCCGTGCCGTACCCACCGGTGACACCGTAGGCTCCTACAACTCCTACCTCGATGCCCAGAAGGCGGTGGACTACCTCGCGGACCAGCAGTTTCCCGTCCAGATGGTGTCCATCGTGGGTAACGAACTGAAGATGGTGGAGCGGGTTACGGGGCGCCTGAGCTACCCCAGGGTGGCCCTTTCGGGGGCGTTGAGCGGCATGTGGTTCGGCCTGTTCGTGGGCGTCATGCTGTCCTTCTTCGCACCGTCACCCGGGTACTTCTCCATCATGACGTCCGTGCTGATGGGTGCGGCCTTCTTCATGCTGTTCGGCATCGTCACCTATGCCATGCAGCGCGGCAAGCGTGACTTCACGTCCACCAGCCAGGTGGTGGCCACGAGCTACGACGTCATTGTTGCGCCCGAGGCCGCCCATGAGGCGCGGCGCCTGCTGCAGCAGCTGCCCATGACCCGTTCGGATGCCGCATCCGGCCAGCGTCCGTACACCCAGCACGACTACTACAACCAGCCGTACCAGCACCAGCAGCAGCCGGGGCAGCAGCAGGGTCCCGCCCGTCCCGCCGGCTGGAATGACCCCTACGGCCAGCGGTCCTCCGGCTCATCCGTGCAGGACGGCGCGGGTCAGGACGTTCCCGGCCAGGATGGACACGGCTACCCGGACGACGGCGGCCAGCAGCACAGTGCCCCGCAGCACAGCGGTCAGCAATACAGCGGCCAGCAGTACGACGGCGGCCAGCAGCAGCAGCCGGCACAGCCGGCCGGCCCGGTCCGGTCGGTTCGCTACCCGGACCTGCCGGACGGGCGTCCGCAGTACGGCGTCCGCCTGCCGCAGGGTCCGGCCGGAGGCCCCGGCCAGCAGGGGACAGGTCCGCAGCCCGGCCAGCAGGGAACAGCGCAGCCCGGCCAGCAGGGAACAGCGCAGCCCGGGCCGGGACAGGACGCAGAACATGGTGCCGAACACCCAGCCGAGGGCCAGTACGGTCCTGACGGGGACCAGCACCAGGGCGGGCACCGGCACTAGGAGCTATTGCAGGCAGCCTGGGAGTGCCGGCCTGACACTGGCCGGCCTGCCGGCGTCGGAACCAAAGAGCGGGGCCGCCGGATTGAATCCGGCGGCCCCGCTCCTTGTGTTGGGCCCTGGTCAGGGAGTTTTTCTGCCTGGCTCAGGCCTCTTCGGTCCGGTAGATGCCGGCCATCCAGTCCTCCACGTCCTCCGGATTACGCGGCAGGGCGGCACTGAGGTTAACGGGGCCGTCAGCCGTCATAAGGATGTCATCCTCGATCCTGACGCCGATGCCCCGGTATTCCTCGGGGATCGCCAGGTCCTCCTTCTTGAAGTAGAGGCCCGGTTCGATGGTGAAGACCATGCCTTCGGTGAGGATGCCGTCGAGGTACAGTTCACGCTTGGCCTGGGCGCAGTCGTGCACGTCCAGTCCCAGGTGATGGCTGGTGCCGTGCGGCATCCAGCGGCGGTGCTGCTGGCCCTCGGGGCTGATAGCCTCCTCCACGCTGACAGGCAGGATGCCCCATTCGGCCAGGCGCTCGGCAAGGACCGTGGTGGCGGCGGTGTGGATGTCCCGGAACTTGGTTCCCGGCTGGGCGGCGGCGAACCCGGCATCGGCAGCGTCGAGGACCGCCTGGTAGACCTTGCGCTGGATGTCGCTGAAGGCGCCGCTGGCCGGAAGTGTCCTGGTGATGTCTGCCGTGTAGAGCGAGTCGGCCTCGACGCCGGCGTCCAGGAGCAGGAGCTCGCCGGCGTGGATGCGCCCCGTGTTCCGGGTCCAGTGCAGCACGGTGGCATTGTTGCCGGACGCTGCGATGGTGTCGTAACCCAGCTCGTTGCCCACCTCGCGGGCGCGGGCAAAGAATGCTCCTTCAACCACCCGCTCGCCGCGGGCATGAGTAAGTGCCCGCGGCAACGCCTTGACCACTTCTTCAAACCCTTCCACCGTGGCGGACACTGCGGTCTTCATCTGCTCGATTTCCCACTCATCCTTGAGCAGGCGCAGTTCGGAGAGAGCCTCAGAAAGCTTTTCGTCCAGGGCATCCAGGACGGCAAGGTCCAGGTTCTCGGGGTCCCTGGCAGTGTTGTACCGGGCCGTGTCCACCAGCGCATCAATGTTGTCGTCCACCTTGCGGACCAGCCGGATGGAGATGCCGCCGATTTCCGGTGCGCCCACATCCTTGGTGATGGCCGTTTCCAGTTGGTCGATGTGCGCGGTGGCCAGTCCCAGCCGGGCCTCGAATTCCTCCAGGGTAGGGCGGGCGCCAATCCAGAATTCGCCCGAGCGGGAGTCCGCGTAGAACTGTTCCGTGTCCCTACCGGCCAGCGGCCGGAAGTACAGCGTCGCCCGGTGGTTCCCGCCGTCGTCGCCCTTTCCTTCTTCAACGGGTTCCAGGATCAGGACGGCGTCCGGTTCGTGGTCCAGGCCCAGCCCGGTCAGGTGGGCGAAGCCGGAATGCGGCCGGAAGCGGTAGTCGCAGTCGTTCGAACGGACTTTCAGCGGCCCCGCCGGGATGACCAGGCGTTCGCCGCTGAAGAGGGCAGAGATCGCCTTGCGCCGGGATGCGGCGTAGCCGGCGACGGCGTCCCGCTCCGGAAGTTCCTGGCTGGACGGTGCCCAGTTGCTGGCCATGAAGGCCTTGAAGGCGTTGGAACTGGGCCGCTGGGAGCGGTTGTTGACGCGCTCCTCCAGCGGCTGGGAAGCAGAGTTTTGGGTGTTTTCGGCATCGTTCACGGCACCATCGTCTCACCAGCATCCCGGCTAAGCGAACGTGCCGGCCGGGTTCCCTGTCCGGCAGTCCACTACGCTGGACCAGTGAGGATTGACCTGCATGCCCACTCCAACGTTTCCGACGGCACCGAAACGCCCGCCGATGTCATGGCATCCGCTGCGCGCGCCGGCCTGGACGTGGTTGCCCTGACCGATCACGATTCGACCGCTGGCTGGGCGGAGGCAGCCGCGGCCGCCGCAACCTGGGGGGTTGCACTGGTGCCGGGCATGGAGGTCTCGTGCCGGACAGAGGAGGGCATCAGCGTCCACCTGCTGAGCTACCTGCATGACCCCAACCATCCCGGCCTCCTGGAGGAAATCACCAAGGCCAAGGATTCCCGCCTCAGCAGGGCAGAACGGATGGTCACCATCCTCGCGGAGGACTACCCGCTGACGTGGGACGACGTGATCCACCACGTGGCACCCGGCGCCACCCTTGGGCGGCCGCACATCGCCGACGCCCTCGTCGCCGCGGGCGTGGTGGAGGACCGTTCAGAGGCCTTCGCCTCCATCCTCACGTCCCGGTCCAGGTACTTCATCCCGCATTACGCCCCGGACCCGGCCACCGCAGTCGAACTCGTCCGTGCGGCCGGCGGTGTGCCCGTGTTTGCCCATCCCGTGGCGTCGGCCCGGGGACGGATCGTAGGAGAGCGGACGTACCGTGACATGATCGACGCCGGGCTGGCAGGCCTGGAGATCGACCACCGGGACAACCCGGAAGAGGGCCGGGACTTCCTGCGAAGGCTGGCGGCCGAACACGACCTGCTGGTCACCGGTTCCTCCGACTACCACGGCACCGGCAAGCCCAACCTGCTCGGCGAAAACCTGACTTCGCCGGACATGCTCGCCCGGATCGAGGCACTGGGCACGGGAGCCGCCGTCGTCCGTCCCCAAGCACCCAAGTAAGTAGCACCAAGTGTCGTTGTGGAAGCTGAATACGACACTTAGCGCTACCTAGTTGGGCTGGAAGGAGGTCAGGGTGGCGTGGGCGCCCAGCCGCTTGGCCATGATGTCGATGGCGGGCTGGTTCTGGTCCACGCACACGAACTTCCGGCCAAGCTTGGCGGCAACTGCCCCCAGCGTGCCGGAACCGGCGAAGAAGTCCAGGCACCAGTCACCCGGCCGGCTCGACGCCGCAACCACCCGGCGGACCAGCCCCTCGGGCTTCTGCGTGGGGTAGCCGGTCTTTTCCTTGCCCGTGGGCGAAACGATGGTGTGCCACCAGACGTCGGTGGGCAGCTTACCCAGTTCGCGCTTGGCAGGCGTCACCAGCCCAGGGGCCATGTACGGCTCGCGGTCCACCTCGGCGCTGTCGAAGTGGTATTTCGCCGGGTTCTTGACGTACACCAGGATGTTGTCGTGCTTGGTGGGCCACCGGTTTTTGGCCCGGGCGCCGTAATCGTAGGCCCAGATGATCTCGTTCAGGAAGCATGCCCTGCCAAAGATGGCGTCCAGCATCACCTTGGCGTAGTGCACCTCGCGGTAGTCCAGGTGCAGGTACAGGGTCCCGTCATCGGCCAGCAACCGCCATGCCTCCACCAGCCTGGGTTCCAGGAAGGACCAGTAATCGCTGAACGCGTCATCGTAGCGGTGCAGGGCACCCTTGATGGTGTCGTAGGAGCGGCCCTTGAAGCCCACGCGGTCACCGCTGCCACCGGCGTTGACCACCATCCGGGTTTCCTGGCGCTGCTGCGGCCTGCCCGTGTTGAAAGGCGGGTCCACGTAGATCAGTGTGAAGGCGCCGTCCGGCAGCGTGGGGAGGTACTCCGCGTTGTCCGCGTGCACCACCATGCTGCCGCCGTCCGGCGCCCAAACAGTGTCAGTCATCGGGGCAGTTAGCCCTCGGAGTTGCCAGGCTGCGTGCCCGTGTCGGCGCCGGCCACCACTTCACCGTTGCGGCGGCGGGTGCGGGTCCTGGTCCGGCGGGCACGCGAGGGCTGTTCACCCTCGGTTGCGGGAGCAGCAGCAGCCTCACCTGCGGGAGCGGCGGAAGAGTCGGAGGTACGACGCCGGCGCTCACCGCTGCGCTTGGTGTCGCCCCCGCTGCGGCCACCTTCGCTGCGGCCACCTTCGCGGTTGCCGCTGCGGCTTTCGCGTCCGCGGCCGTCCCTGTCCCTGTCCCTGTCCCTGTCCCGGGACCGGCCGCCGTCACGGCCGCCGCTGCGGCTGTTCTTCTTGCCGGTTTCGCCCAGGTCCTCAAGCACCTCGGCGTCAACGCCGGCCAGGGTGCGCTTGTCACGCGGCAACCGTCCCTTGGTGCCCTCGGGGATGTCGAGGTCCGCGTAGAGGTGCGGTGAGGAGGAGTACGTCTCAATGGGTTCGGGAACGCTCAGGCCCAGGGCCTTGTTGATCAGGCCCCAGCGCGGCATGTCGTCCCAGTCCACGAAGGTGACTGCGGTGCCCTTGTTGCCGGCGCGGCCGGTGCGGCCCACGCGGTGCAGGTAGATCTTCTCGTCTTCCACGCACTGGTAGTTGATGACGTGGGTGACGTCCTCGACGTCAATGCCGCGCGCCGCGACGTCGGTGGCCACCAGGACGTCCACCTTGTTGTTGCGGAACGCCCGCAGCGCCTGCTCGCGTGCGCCCTGGCCCAGGTCGCCGTGGATGGCGGCGGCCGCGAACCCGCGGTCCACCAGTTCCTCTGCCACCTTGGCGGCCGTGCGCTTGGTCTTGGTGAAGATGATGGTGCGTCCGCGGCCCCTGGCCTGGAGGATGCGGGCCACCACCTCGATCTTGTCCATGCTGTGGGCGCGGTAGATCAGCTGGCGGATGTCGCGCTTGGTCAGGCCCTCATCCTCGGGGTCCGCGGCCCGGATGTGGGTGGGCTGGGTCATGTAGCGGCGTGCCATGGCGATGACCGGGCCGGGCATGGTGGCGGAGAACAGGAGTGTCTGCCGGACGGCGGGCGTCGCGGCGATAAGAGTCTCCACGTCCGGGAGGAAGCCCAGGTCCAGCATCTCGTCGGCCTCGTCCAGGACCACGATCTTCACGTTTTTCAGGCTCAGGTGCTTCTGCTTGTAAAGGTCGATGAGGCGGCCCGGGGTACCCACCACAACCTCCACGCCCTGCTTCAGCGCCTCCACCTGGGGCTCGTAGGCGCGGCCGCCGTAAATGGTGGCGATCCTCGCATTGCGCTTCCGCGATGCCGTCACCAGGTCCCCGGCCACCTGCACGGCCAGTTCGCGGGTGGGGACGATGACCAGGGCCTGCGGGGCTCCCGGCACGGCCAGCTTGGCGTAGCCGGGGTCGTCCTGCCCGATGACCCGCTGGAGTGCGGGAATGCCGAAGCCCAGGGTCTTGCCGGTGCCGGTCTTGGCCTGGCCGATGATGTCATGGCCGTTCAGCGCCACCGGCAGGGTCATGGCCTGGATGGGGAAGGGGTGGGTGATCCCGGCGTCAGCCAGGGACTCCACGATGTCCTCGCGGACGTTGTAGTCGGCAAAGGACTTTTCCGCGATCTCATGCGGGGTTTCGTCCGAGATAATGGTTTCTTCCGGCTCGATGGTTTCCGTGCCGGACTCATCGCTCAGAAGCTGGTGGGTATGCAATTCACTCACGGGGGAGTTTCCTTATTCATTTGGGCAATGGCGCTGCCTGCTCAACGGGCCGGCCAGGGCTGGCCGTTCCGGAGCACGCTCGGGCGCGCAAGCGATTCCAGTGGAAGCCGATCGCGGGCTATCTAATGCTGGCACTGGTGACCAGCGGGTAATTCTCAAGATCGCGTAGGGGCGGGCTTGTTGGTTTCAAATCAAGGAAATCAACGACCGGGCATCCATTTCTACCCTCTCAGTCTAGCCGCACAGGCGCAGAAACACTGTTCCGGCCCGCCTGCCGCGCCTGCCGGCCCTCACGGGACGAGTTCGAAATGGATCTCCCGGGTGGTGATGTCCGACGAAACCAGGCGGACCCGGACCTTGGTTCCGGACTCCAGCTCGCCCGCACACCGCGCGGTGACGGCCGGCTCCGCAACCTGGATAATGCCCGAACTGCTGCTGCCGTTCTTTCCGTTGCCGCTTTTCCCTGTTCCGTTGCCGTTGCCATTGCCGTTCTGCGGCTTGGACCCGGAAATCACGATGGCCTCGAACTCCTGGCCAATGTGGTTCAGCAGCAGCGCGGCTTCCACGGTGTCCAGGGCCAGGCGTTCCATCCGGGACGCCAGCTGGTCTGAGCCGGCCATGATGCCCGGCAGCAGCGGAAGGGCCTCACGCGCCCAGCCCGGAACGTCGCCGCCGTTGCTCAGGGCCTCGCAGATGACCAGCACGAAGCGGTCCACCAGGCGGCGCAGCGGCGCGGTGGTGTGGGCATAGGCCGCGCCGATGGCGGACTGCACCCCGTCCTCGGGGACTGTGCCGTCAAAGGCGGTATAGGACGCTCCCCGGAACAGCATGCCGGCGGAATGCATGATGGCCAGCTGGCGCGGGTCGGTGGGATCCAGTGAACGCAGGTACTCGCCATAACTGACTTCGCCGTCCCAGGGCCTGCCCAGCGCCTCGGTCTGCAGGCGGAAATGCCGCAGGGACCGTTCGTCCGGGGCGGGCATGGTGCGCAGGATTCCCACCTTGCCCTCCAGCATGAGCTGCGCGGCCGCCATCCCGGTCATCAGCGAAATCTGCGCGTTCCAGTCCTCCACGGCAAGCTGCGGGACAGCATCAATGCGGTAGCCGCCATCGGGCAGCTGGACAATTTCCTGCTCCGGCATGTTGAGGCTTGCCCCTCCGCGTTCCCGTTCCAGGGCCACCCGTTTCAGGCCCACCTCCCGGAGCAGCTGCAGCACCGGGGAGGCAGTCCCGGCGTCGAGGTCTGCCTGCGCACCCTTGTAGCTGAGCTTGTCGCGGCTGCGGACCCGCGCCCGCCTGACGCCCACTGACAAAACGGACGCCTCGCCGTCGAGCGTGAAGTCCCACACGAACGCTGAACAGTCCTGCCCGGGCAGCAGGCTTCCTGCCCCCTCGCTGATCACTTCCGGATGCAGCGGAATCCTGCCGTCCGGAGCGTAGAACGTCTGGCCGCGGCGCCGGGTCTCGGCGTCCAGCGGACCGCCGGGGGCAACGAACGCGGGGACGTCGGCGATCGCGTACAGCACCCGGTAGCCGTTCGCGTCCGGTTCGATGAACACCGCCTGGTCAAGGTCCGTTGACGATGCCGGATCGATGGTCACGAACTCCACGGCGGTCAGGTCATAGGACGGCAGCTTCAGCGCGGCTACGGCAGCCTGGGCATCCGCCACGGCTTCAGCGGGGTAGGGCCCCGGCAGCTCGAGTTCGGTCCGCAGCAGGCCCAACGCCTCTTCCAGGGCGTTCCTGTGGTCATGGACGTTGGGGGCCAGCCGATGATGTGACACAAAAATCAGCGTAGCTCCAAGTCCGCGGATATGGCATCAGGCGCCGGCGGCATCCAGCGCGTCGAGGAGCGAAGCAGCAGCGGCCGCGGGATCGGGAGCCTCTGTGATGGCGCGGACCACCACGATCCTGCAGGCACCCGCTTCCGCCACCTGCCGGACGTTTCCGTGGTCGATGCCGCCAATGGCGAACCAGGGCACGGGATCCGCCGCCTTTCCTGAGGCGTCCGCGGCGTACTTCACCAGGTCTGGTCCGACGGCGGCCCTGCCGGGTTTGGTGGGGGTGGCCCACACCGGACCCACGCAGAAATAGTCCAGGCCGGCCGGCCCGGCAGCTGCTGCCAGGGCGGCGTCCACCTGCTCCGTGGTGTGGCTCGAGAGCCCGATCGCGGCATTTCCGTTGACCAACGTACGCGCTGCGGCCAAGGGAAGGTCCTTTTGGCCGATGTGGAACACCGGTGCCCCGGAGAGGACGGCGATGTCCGCGCGGTCATTGACTGCCCACAGCCTGCCGTGCCGCACCGCCGTCTCCTTGAGCACGGCCAGGAGGTCCAGTTCCTCGGCGGCTTCGATGGTCTTGTCGCGCAGCTGGATGATGTCCACCCCGCCGGCGAACGCGGCGTCAACGAACTCCGCAAAGTCGCCGCGGTCCCGGCGTGCATCGGTGCAGAGGTACAGGCGGGCGGCCTTGAGGGCGTCGCTGTCCCGTGAATTGACAACTTCGGTGGCGGGAGCGCGGTGGCCGGCGGGGAAGGATGGGGTGGACACATTCATGCGTGCAAGCCTAGTTCCTCTAAACTGGGCTGGTACTGCGGGAGCCCGCGGCAGCTGTCACAAAGCGCCGGGCTGAGAGGGCGTCAGAGCCGACCGCTTGACCTGATCCGGGTAATGCCGGCGTAGGGAAGGAACCCATATGCGTATCCCCTTCAACCACCCCGGGTCCGCCCGCGCCTCCAGCCCCTTCATCGTCCGGGCCGATGTTGCGGTCATTGGCGGGGGAGTGGTGGGGCACGGAATCGCCTGGGAGGCGCAGCGTTCCGGCCGCTCCGTGGTCCTCGTCGACGACGCACCGGGTACCGGCGCCAGCTGGGCCGCGGCCGGCATGCTGGCCCCCGTCAGCGAACTGCACTACCAGGAGGAAGACCTCCTGGAACTGATGCTCGACGCATCAGCGCGCTGGCCGGGGTTCGCCGCCGCCCTGGACAGTGCAACGGGCGCGGATTCCGGGTACCTGACGACGGCGACACTCGCCGTGGGTGCCGACGCGGCCGACCGCCGTGCACTGATGGATCTGCGTACGGTCCAGCAGGCCAACGGGCTGGTGGTGGAACCCCTCACCGTGCGGGAGGCCCGGAAACGCGAGCCGCTGCTCAGCCCGGCCATTGCCTGCGCCCTGGACACCCCGGCAGACCACCAGGTGGACCCCCGGCGCCTGGTGGCAGCCCTGCGGCTGGCCCTGGCCGCCGCGGCAGGCGGGAAGCCGGAACTGGCCGTTGCCGGGGCAGTGGACGGCTATGCCGTCCCGGAGCGGGCAGCCGGGCTGTTGTGGGACGGAGGAGCTGTTGCCGGCGTCCGCCTGGCCGGCGGCGGCACGGTGCTGGCAACGGAAACCGTGGTGGCGAACGGGCTGCAGGCCGGGGCACTTGAAGGCCTGCCGGACGGCCTTGAGCTGCCGTTGCGGCCCGTGCACGGGGACATTCTCCGCCTTGCCGTTCCCCGCCACCTGCAGCCCCTGGTGACGTCTACGGTCCGCGGCCTGGTCCACGGCGTTCCCGTGTACATTGTCCCGCGGCAGGACGGGACCGTGGTGATCGGAGCCACCCAGCGTGAGGACGCCCTCTCCGATGCCGTCAGCGCCGGCGGCGTGTACCAGCTGCTGCGGGACGCCCAGGCGCTGGTGCCCGCCGTCGCCGAACTTGAACTCCTGGAATCCACTGCCCGTGCCCGCCCCGGAACCCCTGACAACGCACCGCTCCTGGGCCGCGTACTGGCGCCCCCGGCCTCCCCAGGCGAACGGGCCGGGCATGTCCCGGGACTCATCGTTGCCACCGGGTTCTTCCGGCACGGCGTCCTGCTCACTCCTGCCGCAGCGGGCATCTGCAGGGAGATGCTGGACGGAAAGGCCGATCCCCGCTGGGCACCCTTCAGCCCGGACCGGTTCTCCAGGCCAGCCACAACAGCAACAAGCCCTTTCATCAAGGAGACAGCGTGAACATCACCCTCAACGGAAACCAGCACACGGTGGCCGACGGCGCCTCCATCACCACGCTGGTCAGCCAAGTCACGGGACGCCCGCTGGCTGACAACGGGCAGGCGACGGACGGCGGGAAGCTGGGTGTCGCCGTCGCGCATAACGCCCAGGTGGTGCCGCGGAGCCAATGGTTCGCCACCGCGCTCGCCGAGGGCGACGACATCGAACTTGTCACAGCAGTACAGGGAGGCTGACATCATGACTGAAACCAGCACCATCAACCCCGCAGGAAGTGCCGGTACCGCTGACGCCCTGGTGATCGACGGCGTCGCCCTCGGATCCAGGCTCATCATGGGCACCGGGGGAGCACCCAGCCTGGACGGCCTGGGCGCAGCGCTCCTGGCCTCCGGCACCGCGCTGACCACCGTGGCCATGCGCCGCTACTCCACGGCGGAAACCGGGTCACTGTTCCAGCTGCTGGTGGACCACGGGATCCGGGTCCTGCCCAACACCGCCGGCTGCTTCACCGCCCGGGATGCGGTCCTCACGGCGGAGCTGGCCCGGGAGGCATTGGAGACCGACTGGGTCAAGCTCGAGGTCATCGCGGATGAACAAACCCTCCTGCCGGACGCCGTGGAACTCGTCGAGGCCACCGAACAGCTCGTCAACCGCGGCTTCAAGGTCTTCGCCTACACCAACGACGATCCCGTGCTGGCGCTGCGGCTGGAGAACCTCGGCGCCGCCGCCGTCATGCCGCTGGGTGCCCCGATCGGCACGGGCCTGGGGATCCTGAACCCGCACAACATCGAACTCATCGTTTCCCGGGCCTCGGTGCCGGTGGTCCTGGATGCCGGCATCGGTACCGCGTCCGACGCAGCCCTTGCCATGGAGCTGGGCTGCGACGCCGTGCTGCTGGCCACGGCCGTGACCCGGGCGCAGAACCCGGTGCTCATGGGCGAAGCCTTCAAGCACGCGGTGATCGCCGGCAGGATGGCCAGGGCGGCCGGGCGCATCCCGCGCAGGGAGCACGCCCTCGCGTCGTCGGCAATGGAGGGCCGGGCGGAGTTCCTCTAAGCACCCGCCGTCGTCTTAAACGGCCGTGGCCACCACCGCATGGGTGGTGGCCACAGCCGTTTAATCCTTGCCGCAGGAGCGGGCAGGATGGAAGCTCAGCGCCGCAGGATCGCCGTGAGCTGCTGTGCATCGTGGCGCGCACGCGTGCGCCCCAGGTAGACGACGGCGGCGACGGCGGCAGCAATGCCCAGAACGATGGGCAGGACCCAGGGAAGCCAGGTCAGGCCGGGCAGGTAGCCGAAACCCGCTGCCATCAGGATGATCCACACCAGCGCCGCAACAGCTGCGGCGACGCCGGCCGGCAGCGCAGCCCCGTACTTGGCATGGCGCCTGTCATTGGCCCAGACGACGAAGCCGGCTGCGACGGTGGCCAGCACCACGATGGTCAGCGAAAGCATGGATCTCCTTGGAACCGGGGACTAGAACTGGCCGAACCCGACGCGCCGAACCTCTTCGGCGCCGATTTCCACATACGCCAGTGCGTTGCCCGGAACGATGATCACGCGTCCTTTGTCATCCTTCAGCCGCAGTTCGCTGCCGCCATTGATGGCTTCACCAACAACCTTGGCCACAGTCTCCGCGTCCTGGGTCGATTCCAGCACGATCTCGCGGCCAACGTTTTGAACGCCGATCTTAATTTCCAAGGGGGCCTCCCAGCCTGTGAAAGTACTCGAGTTTCTCTACGAGGTGTTGTCTTATTTGTAGTCTAGGACTCTTTGGGGAAGCGAGAGATTCCGCGCCAAGCTAAACGGTAGATGAGGTCACTGGCCACGTTGAGGTCCAGGTTGCCGTCCGTTTCCAGCCAGTACCGGGCGCTGACCTGCGCCATTCCCGCCAGTCCGCGGCCCAGGAGTTCGGCTTCGAGGTGGGGGAGCTTGGTGTCCTCGGCAATGACCCTGGCGATGGCGTCGGCGAAGGTCCGGTTGAAGGTTTCCAGCCGGGAGCTGACATCGGGGTCGTTGATCAGGTCGGACTCGAACACCAGGCGGTGGGCCTGGTCATCATTGGCGATGAAGTGGAAGTAGGCGCGCATGACGGCCTGGACGCGTTCATCGTTGTCCGTGGTGGAATTCAGGGCACCCAGCATCAGCTCGGTCAGGGACGCCAGATGGCTTTCCAGCAGTGCGAGGTACAGGTCTCGTTTTGAAGGGAAATGCTGGTACAGCACCGGTTTGCTGACGTGCGCGGTCTCTGCAATTTCATCCATGGCCGCACCGTGGTAGCCGTTGGCCACGAACACCTCCTGGGCTGCCGCCAGCAGCTGTGCGCGGCGCTCATCCCGGGGCAGCCGGGCGGACCGATGGCCTGCGGGGCGGGAGGCAGTTTGCGGTTCGGCGGCGGGCGGGCGGTCAGCCCGTGCTTCAGGGACCACAGTTGTCCTTCTTTCCATTGCAGTTACCCTTCACTTTACTGCGGGGTAATATGACCCGCTGGTATTCCGGGGCATACATTGAAGTATGGCTTCGTCTTTCACCGCAAATGTTTCAACCCTTTCGCTGGATCCGCTGGTGGAACCGGCCGCCGGCCTTACCCCTGATGAGGTGGAGCGTTACTCCCGGCACTTGGTCATTCCCGAGATCGGCGCCCTGGGCCAGCGGCGGCTCAAGAACGCCAGGGTCCTGGTGATCGGGGCCGGCGGCCTGGGCGCGCCGGCCTTGCTGTACCTGGCTGCGGCGGGCGTTGGCACCATTGGAATTGTTGACGACGACGTGGTGGACCTGAGCAACCTGCAGCGACAGGTGATCCACGGCGTCAGCGACGTGGGCCGGCCCAAGATCGAGTCTGCGCGCGATGCCATCGCGGAGCTGAATCCGCTGGTGGATGTCCGGCTGCACAACCTGCGCCTGGATTCGTCCAACGCCCTGGAGCTGTTCAACGGGTACGACCTCATTCTTGACGGCGCCGACAACTTTGCCACCCGGTACCTGGTGAACGACGCCGCCGCCATCCTGGGCAAGCCCTACGTATGGGGTTCCATCTTCCGGTTCGACGGCCAGGTCAGCGTGTTCTGGGAGAAACACGGCCCCACCTACCGCGACCTGTATCCGGAGGCTCCGCCTGCCGGTTCCGTGCCTTCCTGCGGCGAGGGCGGGGTGTTCGGCATGCTCTGTGCTGCCGTGGGATCGCTCATGGTGACCGAGGCAGTGAAGCTGATCACCGGCGTCGGACGTTCCCTGCTGGGCCGCGTGGCACTGTTTGACGCCCTGGGCGGGAGCTGGCGCGAGATCCGCGTGTCGAAGGATCCCGCGGCGGAACCCATCACGGAACTCACCGACTACGAGGCCTTCTGCGGCATCCCGCCTACAGCCGAGGCGGATACGGAACATACTGTTACCGCCACGCAGCTGGCCACCATGCTGGCGTCGAGGAATGCCGGGCTCAAGGACTTCGAACTGGTGGACGTCCGCGAGGCCGGGGAATACGACATCGTCCGAATCGACGGGGCCAAACTGATCCCGCAGGGACGGATCCTTGCCGGCGAGGCGTGGGACGAACTGCCACAGGACCGGGACATTGTGTTCCACTGCAAGGCCGGGACCCGGTCCGCGAACGTGCTGGCGGCGGCACGGCAGGCGGGCTACCAGCGGGTCAGCCACCTCGACGGCGGGATCCTGGCCTGGGTGCGCGACGTGGAACCCGATAAGCCTGTCTACTGACTGGTTGCTCTATCAGATATGGCTCCCAAACCGGTGGCGGATTCAAGTGGTGGTCGCAACACGTCCTATGCGGCTGATTCTTCCAGAATTTGCTGGAGGACTTGTGCGGGTGTCTTCCAGCCGAGGGTTTTGCGTAGGCGGCCGTTGAGTCCGGCGGCGGCGTAGTCGAGGTCTTCGGGCGTGACTTTGGTGAGGTCCATGCCTTTGGGGAAGTACTGGCGCAGGAGTCCGTTGGTGTTCTCATTCGTGCCGCGTTGCCAGGGTGAGTGGGGGTCGCAGAAGTAGACGTCCGCTCCGGTGGCGATCCTGACGCGTTCATGAATGCCGACCATCTCCGCGCCCTGGTCCCAGGTCAGGGACCGGCGCAGCTGAGCCGGCAGCGTAGGCAGGGTTTCCTCGATAGCGGCCAGTACCTGCTCGCCGGTGTGCCCGTTGGGCAGGTGCAGGAGCATCACGAAGCGGCTGCTGCGTTCCACGAGTGTTCCGATCGCCCCGGTGCCGGGGGTACCGATGATCAGATCGCCCTCCCAGTGTCCGGGAACAGCCCGGTCATCGGCCTCCGCGGGGCGTTCGCTGATCAGTAACTCTTTCGGGACCCGGGGCTTTCGGTTCCCGGCCCGCCGGTTCGGTTGGCGCACGGCCCGGCCCGTCCGCAGGGCAGCGGTGAGCTCGGCCTTCAGCCCGCCGCGGCCTTGGATATAGATGCACTGATAGATCGTCTCGGGGCTGATGCGCATGCTTTCATCATCGGGGAAATCGATCCGCAGCCGGGCGCTGATCTGTTCGGGGGATAACCGTTCCCGGGCCGTCAGCATCCCGGCAACGTAGAGTGCCAAGGCCTCGTTAACGGCCAGCTTCCGGGTCTTGGGCCTGCGTGCCAGCTTCTGCGCCCGATTCTGCGCCGAGGACGCCAGATAAGGGCGTTGGCCACCGTTGCGGATGTTGCGGCCCAGTTCCCTGCTGATCGACGAGGGGCTCCGGCCCAAACGCCGGCCGATCTCACGCACCCCACACCCGGCCGCCCGCCAGACCGCAATCAGCTCGCGTTCACGGAAGGACAAGTACCGCCGGCAGGCAGGCCTAATTGCAGGATTCACCCCACCATGCTGACGGACGATCACCCGGGCCGCTGACGGAGAAAGACCGGCAGCCTCCGCGGCCAACTCATCAGACGCTCCAGAAGACCTCGCCTCCCAGAAAACCCGAACCACCTCACGCAACACCTCAGGCCGACCAAAACCCATGACAACACCCCAATCACTCAGGTGTTGCAACGACCCCTTGAACCAGCCGGTGGTTTAGGAGCCATATCTGATAGAGCAAGCGGGTGTTTGCGGGTCAGGCGGTTTCGCGGCCCTGGTGGTCCACCGGGCATTCGGCCTCGACGGCGGCAGATGCGGCGGTGCCAGGCTGTTCGACGGTGATGCCGTAAAGGGCCTCCAGCGCGGCAACGTAATCGTCCTGCTGGCCGTTGGCGGCGAGTTCACGGGCGCGGACCGTGGGAACGTGCAGCAGCTGCTTGACCATGCGGCGGAGCGCGAACTCGACTTCCTCAGCGGCGGCCGTGCAGCCGTGGCGGGCGCGGACCTTTTCCATCTCCGCGTCCAGGACGTTCATGGTGTGGCGCCGCAGGGCAACGATGGCTGAATCGACGGACCGGGCTTCCCGCTCCTGCTCGAACGCCTTGGCAGCACCCTTCACGATGCCGCTGGCCTGGGCCAGGGATTCCGCCTGTTCCTGCGGCGCGGCAAGGCGCACTGACTCCAAGGTCAGCAGCTCCACGCCGTCCAGCTCCCCGACGGCGGGGTCGAAGTCGTGGGTGAGGGCAAGGTCGATGGCGATCAGGGGCTGCGGTGAACCTGCCCGCACCTCGGCCAGCTCATCGGCTTCCACCCGGGTGTCCGATCCGCTGCAGCCGATCATCACGTCGGCAGCTGCCACGGCGGACCGCAACGAATCCACGTCCAGGGCGGTGCCGCCGCGGGAGGCGACGAAACCTTCGGCCCGGCCGGAGGAGGAGTAAACGGAAATGTCCGTGCAGCCGCGTTCACGCAGCAGTGCCATGGTGGCCCCGGCGTAGGCGCCGGTTCCGAACAGCACAACCTTCTTGGCTGACCAGTCGGGGTTCTCGGAAAGATCGGTGGCCAGGTCCAGTGCCACGGAGACGATGGACAGGCCGCGGGAACCGAGGGCCGTCTGCGCGCCCACGTCCTTGGCGGTCTTGGAGGCGGCCTGGAAAAGCCGGATGAGTCCGGCGCTGGCGGTGCCGTCGTGCTGGGCGGTAATCAGCGCGCGCCGCACCTGCCCGGCAATTTCGCGTTCACCGACGACGGCGGAGTCAAGTCCCGCGCTGACGGCGAACAGGTGCTGGGTCACCTCGGGTCCGGTGCGCGTGCTGAAGGAACGCGAGACGAGGGGTTCGGCCAGCCCGCTGGCCTCGCTGATCCGGGCCACGAGTGCTGCGCGGGCCGCCTCAACATCGTTGGGGTTGGAGGCTTCGCCGTAAATCTCGTAGCGGTTGCAGGTGGCCAGGACCACTGCCCCTGCGACGGCGGGGGATTCGGTGAGGGCGGATGCGGCAATCCCGGAGGAACCGTTGCTCAACTGAGCAACGGTTTCAAGATCGATGTCGGCGTGTGTAGCCACCAATGAGAAAAGAACCACAGCAGACCAATCATAGCTTTTTCGTTGCCTGGTAGAACAACCACCGGAAAGGATAGTCGCCACAGCCCACGGTGATCTGCACCACCCTTCCTGCGCCGGCACTGTCAGCGACAGGTTGTCGTTATCTTTTGCTGCTCTTTTTGGGCACAATCAAAAGCATGACTCCTAGCCCTGCCGTCTCCGCTGCCGGCGCCCTCGCCGCAGACCATCCACTGATGGATGGCCGTACAGCGGATTCACCGCTGATCACGGCCTACCGCGGGGGCAAGCCGTCCCGCCGCCCCGTCTGGTTCATGCGGCAGGCAGGCCGGTCGCTGCCGGAATACCTCAAGGTGCGCGAGGGCATCGCCATGCTGGACTCCTGCCTCCGGCCTGAGCTGGCGTCCGAGATCACGCTCCAGCCCGTCCGCCGGCACGACGTGGACGCCGGCATCTTCTTCTCGGACATCGTGATCCCGCTGAAGCTTGCCGGGGTAGGTGTGGACATTGTCCCGGGCGTAGGTCCTGTCCTGGACAAGCCCGTGCGCACCGCGGCCGATGTTGCCGCCCTGCCCCAGCTCACCTGGGAAGCCCTCGAACCCATCCGCGAAGCAGTCCGCCTTACCGTGGCTGAACTGGGGAAGACGCCGCTGATCGGTTTCGCCGGCGCTCCGTTCACCCTGGCCGCCTACATGGTGGAGGGGAAACCCTCGCGCGACCACCTCGGCCCGCGGACCATGATGCATGCCGATCCGGAAACCTGGACCGCGCTGGCCAACTGGGCCGCCGACGCCTCCGGCATGTTCCTCCAGGCCCAGCTGGAGGCCGGTGCCTCCGCCGCCCAGCTCTTCGACTCCTGGGCCGGTTCGCTGGGACTGGCCGATTACACCAAATACGTCGCGCCGGCGTCGGCCCGTGCCCTGGACCATGTGCGCCACCTCGGGGCTCCGCTGATCCACTTCGGCACCGGTACCTCCGAACTCCTCGTGGCCATGCGCGACGTGGGCGTGGACGTGGTGGGCGTGGATTACCGGCTGCCGCTCGATGAGGCCAACCGGCGGCTGGGCGGAACCGTGCCGCTGCAGGGAAACATCGACCCCGCACTCCTGGCAGCCCCCTGGGAAATCCTTGAGGCCCACGTCCGTGAGGTCATCGCGGCCGGCTCCGCAGCGCCCGGCCACGTCCTGAACCTGGGACATGGAGTACCGCCCGAAACCGACCCGGACGTCCTGACCCGCGTGGTGGAGCTGATCCACTCCATCTCGCCGGAGTAACCAGTGGGCAGCTCAGCGGCGATGCCCCGAACGGCACTGGTAGTGGGCGGCGGGATCTCCGGGCTGCTGTCCGCCCGGGAACTCGCCGCCGCCGGGCACGAGGTGACCGTCCTGGAGGCCGGCACGGCGTGGGGCGGCTGCGTGGGCAGCCATACCGTTGCGGGGCTCACCCTGGACAGCGGTGCTGAGTCGTTCGCCACGCGGTCCGACGCCGTCGCCCGGCTCTGTGCCGAACTCGGCCTGGGCAGCAAGATTGTTCCTCCCCGTCCCGGCGGTGCATGGGTGCAGCTTCCGGACGGCCCCCGCGAACTGCCCAGGACCGGGGTACTGGGCATCCCTGCCAACCCCTGGGATCCTGAGGTCCGCCGCACCCTGGGCACCCTGGGTTCGCTGCGGGCTTCGCTGGACCGGCTGCTGCCCGCTTCCGTAGGAGCCGGCAAGGACGTCACCAGCGTCTCCGCCCTGGTGCGCGCCCGGATGGGTTCGCGGGTGCTGGAACGCCTGGTCTCGCCTGTGGTGGGCGGCGTCCATTCCGCGGATCCCGGCCTGCTCGACGTCGACATGGTGGCTCCCGGCCTGCGGGCCGGAATGCGCCAACACGGTTCGCTCGCTGCCGCCGTTTCAGCCCAGCGGCGGGGTGGAGCAAACAGGGCCGGTGCACCTGCCGCCGGTGCCAGCGCCGGGGCGGGGCAAGACCTCCAGGCAGACCACGCGGACAAACCTGCCAAGGCCGGCTCCGCCGTCGCGGGCCTGGAGGGCGGGATGCACATCCTCGTGGAGGCGCTGGTGGCGGATCTCCGCGGCCGGGGCGTGACCCTTCTGGCGGGCACCGCCGCGGCATCGGTGTCCCGCACCCCGGACGGCTGGCTGGTCGACGCCGCCGGGACAATCTTCCGCACCGCCCTGCTGGTCATGGCCGTGGACGGCCCGGCCGCCGTCGGACTGCTGGAAAATGCTGTCCCCCAGATCGCGGGCAAGAAGCCTGCGTCCGGACCCGACGTCAAGCTGGTCACGCTGGTCCTGGACAAGCCGGAGCTGGACCGGCGGCCCCGGGGAACAGGAATCCTGGTGGCCCCGCAAACGCCCGGCATCGAAGCAAAGGCACTGACCCATGCCACGGGCAAATGGGATTGGCTGGCGGTTGCTGCCGGCCCGGGACGCCACGTGGTGCGGCTGTCCTATGGCCGGGTGGACGGCGCTTCCGCCCGGCAACCGGCCGGGCCGGAAACCGATGGCGAGCTTTTCGCTGCCGCCCTGCGCGACGCTTCCGCCCTCCTGGGCGTCCAGATAACCCGGGACGAGGTACGGGGCTGGGACGTGGTGCGGTGGCGCGGATCCCTGCCATTCGCCGCCGTGGGGCACCAAGCGCGGGCAGCGGCGATCCGCCAGGCGTGCACTGCCGCCGGTGGTCTGGCGGTGGTGGGCGGCTGGGTGGCCGGAAACGGCCTGGCCGCCGTGGTTGCCGACACGCGTGAGCAAATCGGCCAATTGACGGACGCCTGAGCATCGCCGCTGGTCAGCGCGGCGCAGCTGGTTGGCGCCGGCGTTGAGCAGGGGCCGCGGGGCGCTTCCCGGTTTTCAATCGGGCAAGCGTTCTGGTTAGGGTCGATGACTATGGTTTCAAACAGGTCCGAGCTTTACATGTCCCGGACCGGTATCCATGGGGGACTCCGACGCGGCACTGCAGCCGCAGCCGTCGGAGTGGTACTGGTTCTTTCCACCGGCGTCCAGGCGTCCTTGGCCGACGACGCGGCCCCGCCCCAAGACTCCTTGGTGCAGGCGACAGCCTCGGCGTCCGGTGGTTCCGACGACGCACAGACCCCGCGTGGAAAGGCGCCCACCATCCCTGCGGTGCCGGGTGCATTGCTTCCGGCCGTGAAGGCCACGCTCTCCACAGGTTCGACGACGGCGCCGGCCACGGCGGCGGCTTCGGTTTCCGGCCTTGCCGTTCCCGCCGTCCCCACCGTCTCAGGGACGCCCCTGGCGCCCGGTGGACAGACCCCCGCCCCCACACCGTCAGGCACGGCCTCCAGTTCGGCCCCATCAGGTGCCACGCAGAAGCCGCGCTCCACGCAGCCGATCCCCACATCAGCCACCGCGGCCGGTGCGGCCCCCGCCGCGGGCGCACCCGCCGCAGGCACCCCCGCAGTCCCTCCTCTCCTGGGAACGGGAGCCGGCGAAGCCGCTGACCAGGCGGACGCACAGGCCGCCGGGCCAGGATCCGGCGGGACGGCAGGAACCCGGGATACTGACGGCTCAGGCGCTGCGGAATCCGGCGGTGAGGCCAGCGCCGCCGCGGCCCCGGCAGGGGCTGTGCCTTCTTCCGCCCTGCCCACCGCGTTGTCCATCAATGCACGGCAGTCCCAGCCCACCCGCATGCCGCAGGCTGCCGCTGCACCCGAAGGCCCCGGCCGGGCCGTTTCCTCCACCGGACCCCTGCCTGAGATGCCTGATGCCCTGGTGTGGCTGGGTGCAGGACTGATTGGCCTGGGGACCGCCGCAGGCCTCGTGTTCCTGCGCATGCGCCGCCCCTTCTGATGCGGCGGGGGATGGCTCAGGACTCCGCCAACGTGACATTGCTCACTTCTACGAGTTGTAGAACTCTTCGGTTTCGCCTTGGGGGCAGCGAAGGGGCAAACTTGTAACCATGAGCCACACTTCTGCCGAATCTGTCACTAAAACCGAAGAATCAGCCGAGCAGTTCTTTACCCTCTGGACGGTATTCAAGCGGTCAGAGCCCGTGGTCCGCAGTGCGAATGCCGCCGCCGACTTCGAAGCCCTGCTGGAGCGGCTCGCCGCAGCCGGCGTCACCCACCGGGGCAGCTACGACGTCTCGGCCATGCGCGCCGATGCCGATATCATGGTGTGGCTCCACGGCCCCAAGCCGGAGGCGCTGCAGCAGGCCATCCGCGACATCCGCCGCAGCCCCCTCTTCGCCGGCACCGAGATCGTCTGGTCCGCCATGGGCGTCCACCGCGAGGCAGAGTTCGCCAAGAACCACACCCCCGCCTACTCGCGGGGCGTCGCTCCGGCCGAGTGGCTCTGCGTCTACCCGTTCGTGCGCTCCTACGAGTGGTACATCCTGCCGGAGGCCGAGCGCGGCAAAATGCTCCGCGACCACGGCCTGCTGGGCAGGGATTTCCCCCAGGTCATCTCCAACACCGTCTCGTCCTTCGCGCTGGGGGACTGGGAATGGATCCTCGGCCTGGAGGCACCCGAACTGGTTGACCTTGTGGACCTCATGCGCCACCTGCGCGCCACGGAGGCACGCAACCACGTCCGTGAGGAAGTCCCCTTCTATACAGGACGCCGGATCACCGCCGAAGAAGTAGCAGAGGTGCTCGCATGAACCCGCTCGACCCCACACTTGCCACTGCCGTCAACCCGGTCACCGAAGCCGGACGCATGGCGCCCAGGAACTACGACGCCGTCCTGCTCGCCTCTTTCGGCGGCCCGGAGGGCCAGGAGGACGTCATCCCGTTCCTCCGCAACGTCACCCGCGGCCGGGGGATCCCGGATGAGCGGCTTGAGGAAGTCTCGCACCACTACCGCGCCAACGGCGGCATCAGCCCCATCAACCAGCAGAACCGCGAGCTGAAGGCAGCGCTGGAAGCCGAGCTGGCTGCCCGCGGCATCGAGCTGCCCGTGCTGTGGGGCAACCGGAACTGGGCACCGTACATCCCCCAGACCCTGCAGGAAGCGTACGACGCCGGCCACCGCCGGGTGCTGATGCTCACCACCAGTGCCTACTCCTGCTACTCCAGCTGCCGCCAGTACCGCGAGGACATCGGCATGGCGTTGACGGAGACCGGCCTGGACGGCCGGCTCGAAGTGGACAAGGTCCGCCAGTACTTCGACCACCCCGGTTTCGTTGAGCCGTTCGTCGAAGGAACTGCCGCCGGACTGGCCGATGTGCGCGCCAAGCTGGCAGACGCCGGAAGCCCGGACGCCCCCATCCACATCCTGTTCGCCACCCACTCCATTCCCACCCGGGACGCCGAGGCTGCAGGCCGGTCCGAGGGCGAGCCGCGTGCGTTCGAGGAAGGGTCCGCCTACGTGGCCCAGCACCTTGCCAACGCGGCAGCCGTCATGGAGCGGGTCAAGGATGAGTCCGGCCTGACGGCGCCGTGGTCCCTGGTCTACCAGTCCCGCTCGGGCGCCCCGCACGTGCCGTGGCTGGAGCCGGACATCAACGACGCCATCGAGGAACTGGCCGGGCAGGGTGTCAAGGGCATCGTCATCGTTCCCCTTGGCTTTGTCAGCGACCACATGGAAGTCGTCTGGGACCTGGACACTGAAGCCATGGAAACCTGCGCAAACCTCGGCCTTGCTGCAACGCGCGTCCCCACCCCGGGTACCCACCGGAAGTTCGTTAACGGCCTGGTGGACATCATCTGCGAGCGGACGGTGGCCAACAACATCAGCGAGCGGCCCGCCCTGACGGATCTTGGCCCCTGGTACGACGTCTGCCGCCCGGGCTGCTGCGCCAACTTCCGAGGCGAAAAGCCCACCATTGCAGGGGCCGACACCACGGTTGGCACCGGACACGACCCCTATCCGTCGGGGGATGCGGCCGAAACGGTCCAGCCGTGACCGTACGGATTGGCACCCGCGCCAGCAAGCTGGCGCTCACCCAGACCCAGCAGACCGCTGACCAGCTCGCCGCCGTGGGAGGTTTCCCGGTGGAGCTGGTACACATCCGGACGGATGGTGATGTCCTCACCGGGTCGCTCTCCCAGATGGGCGGAACGGGCGTCTTCGTCGCCGCCTTGCGCGATGCGCTGCTGCGCAATGAGTGCGACGTCGCCGTCCATTCGCTGAAGGACCTGCCCACCGGGGCGGCGGTAGGACTCAGTCTCGCCGCCACCCCGCGGCGGGTGGATGTCCGCGATGTCCTTTGCGCCCGGGACGGACTGAAGCTGGCCGACCTGCCGGCCGGAGCGCGCGTTGGCACCGGATCGCCGCGGCGCGCAGCACAGTTGCGTGCCGCCCGCACCGACCTGGACATCGTGGACATCCGCGGCAACGTGGACACCCGCCTGGGCCGCGTTCCCGGCCTGCCCGGCAACTCGACCGACCAGGTGGTGCCCGGAAAGTCATGCGACCTGGACGCCGTGGTGCTTGCAGCCGCCGGCCTTGAGCGCATTGGCCGGCTGGACGCCGTCAGCGAGTACCTTGAAACCGACGTCATGCTGCCCGCGGCCGGCCAAGGATCGCTGGCCATCGAGTGCCGCACTGCCGATGCGCCGCCAAAGCCCGGATCGGCCGAAGGCTCCCGCGAGGTCCTGGCCCAGGCCCTTGCGGCCCTGGACGATCCCGACACCCGCCTGGCCGTCACGGCGGAACGTGCGCTGCTGGCACGGCTTGAGGCAGGTTGCGCAGCCCCGGTGGGCGCCTACGCGTACCGCAAAGGCAGCATGCTGCACTTGGAAGCCGTGGTCTGCGCCGTCGATGGCACCGCCACGGTCCGGGACAAGCGGGCCACGGACGGGCTGACGGAAGTCGGCGCCACCCTGCTGGGCATCGAACTGGCCGAAGTACTGCTTGCTGCCGGGGCCGCCGACATCGCAGACCTGCAGGCGTCCTGACCTGGCGATGACGCAGCCTTCCCGCAGCTCCGGACCGCACACGCCACCCAGCCAACCCCTGCTGGCTGGAGCCCGGGTCCTGGTGACGCGCAGCCCGGAACGGTCCGGTGCCCTGATGGAAGCCCTGGGAGAAGCCGGTGCTTCGCCGGTGCTGCTGCCGCTCATCGACTTTGAACAGGCCGCTGACCAGCACGCGCTCGATGTTGCCTGCGACGCCCTGGCCGCGGGGGCCTTCGACTGGCTGGTGGTCAGCAGCGCAACCACGGTGCACGTCCTGATGGACAAGGCCGCCGAGCGCGGGCTTGGCCTGGCCCGGTTGGTCCCGTCAACTACGCGGGTTGCCGCGATCGGTCCCGCAACGCAAAGGCTCCTGGAGTCCGGGGGATTGGCGGTGGCCCTTGCCCCGGCCGGCGAACAGTCGGCCGCCGGCCTCCTCGAGGTCTGGCCCGGCGGCGGCAGGATCCTGCTGCCGCAGGCAGACATCGCCGCCGGCACCCTGGCGGAGGGCCTCACAGCCGCAGGGAGTACAGTCACCGCCGTTACTGCCTACCGCACCGTTGACTATCCGGCGGCAGCGGAGCGCAGGCTCGCCGTGCAGCCGGAAGACGGCGACGCCGGCCGGCAGCCGCCGTCGTACACCCTCCTGACACCCCAAACCGCCGCCGCGGACATCGCTGCAGGGCGCATGGCGGCCGTGATCGCTGCCTCTCCGAGCGCCGTGCGCAGGATTTCCGCCCTTGGTCCGCTGGCCGGCTGCAAGCTGGTGGTCATTGGCCGTTCGACGGCGGACCAGGCAGCTGCCCTTGGCCTGGACGTGGCCGCAGTGGCGGCCGAGCCCACGCCGGACGGGCTGGTGGCGGCGGTCGCGAAGGCCCTCAACCCACCCTGACCGGCCACCACGCCTCCGGCCCCAGAGAAGCTTCAAGAACAACGCGAAGGACAGGACCCATGACTTTCCCCAACCAACGCCCCCGCCGCCTGCGGACCACCCCCGCCATGCGCCGGCTCACCGTTGAAACCCGCCTTGCTCCGTCGGAACTCATCCTTCCGGCCTTTATTCGGGAGGGCCTGACCGAACCGAACCCCATCACCTCCATGCCGGGCGTAGTCCAGCACACCACGGATACGCTCAAGCGGGCCGCGGCGGAGGCTGTGGAGCTCGGCTTGGGCGGCATCATGCTCTTCGGCATCCCCGAAACCCGCGACGCCGAAGGCTCGGCATCGCTGGACCCGAAGGGCGTGCTGAACAAGGCCATCCGGGACGTCCGTGCCGAAGTGGGCGATGACCTGGTGATCATGAGCGATGTGTGCCTGGACGAATTCACCGACCACGGCCACTGCGGAGTGCTCGACGCCGACGGTTACGTGGACAACGACCGCACCGTGGAGATCTACGCGAGGATGGCGGTGGCGCAGGCGGAGGCCGGCGCGCACATGCTGGGCCCCTCCGGGATGATGGACGGCCAGATCGCCGCCATCCGCTCAGCACTGGATGAGGCCGGCCACACCAACACCTCCGTCATTGCCTACGCCGCGAAGTACGCCTCGGCGTTCTACGGCCCGTTCCGGGAAGCAGTGGACTCACAGCTCAAGGGCGACCGGCGGACCTACCAGATGGACGCCGGCAACCGCACCGAAGCACTTCGCGAGGTTGAACTGGACCTGGCTGAAGGCGCCGACATCATCATGGTCAAGCCGGCCATGAGCTACCTGGACATCGTGGCCGATGTCGCCGCGATGAGCCCCGTCCCCGTCTCCGCATACCAGATCTCCGGTGAATACGCGATGATCGAGGCTGCCGCCGCCAACGGCTGGATTGACCGCCGCGCCGCCATCACCGAATCCGTCCTGGGCATCCGGCGGGCCGGTGCCCACATGGTCCTCACGTACTGGGCCGCGGAACTGGCCGGTTGGCTGAAGGAAGCCCGGTGACCGCGGGGCATGGCCCGGAACCTGCCGCGCCCGTGGGGGAGGACCGAATCCTCCTCGGCCTGAACACCTTCGGCGATGTAGGCGAGAACCCGGACGGCAGCCAGCAGCCGCACGCCCAGGTCCTGCGCCAGCTGCTGGAGCAGGCGGAACTTGCCGACGCCGTCGGACTCCACGCCTTTGGCGTGGGGGAGCACCACCGCAAGGACTATGCCGTGTCCGCGCCGGAGGTCTTCCTGGCCGCCGCGGCGGCCCGCACCACCCGCATCAGGCTGGGCTCCGCCGTAACGGTGCTGAGCTCGGACGATCCCATCCGTGTCTTCCAGCGCTTTTCCACCGTGGACGCCATCTCCAACGGCCGGGCCGAGGTGATGCTGGGGCGTGGGTCGTTCGTGGAGTCCTTCCCGCTGTTCGGGCTGGACCTGGCGGACTATGAGGTCCTGTTCGAAGAGAAGCTCGAGCTGTTCGACAAGGTCCGGGCACAAAAGCCCGTGCACTGGGAGGGCCGCACCAGGCCTGCCCTGCATGGCCTGAGCGTCTATCCGCCCCTGGAACACCACCTGCTGCCCACCTGGATCGGGGTGGGGGGAACACCCGAATCGGTGCTCCGCTGCGCCCAGTACGGCTATCCCATCATCTTCGCCATCATCGGCGGCCAGCCCCGCGGCTTCCGGCCCCTCGCCGACCTCTACCGGGAAGCGATGGCAAAGTACGGGCACCCCATGCAGCAGATGGCCACGCACTCGCCGGGCCACGTGGCTGACACCGATGAACAGGCCCGCGAAGAGCTGTTCCCGCACTGGCTGAAGCTGCGCAACAAGCTCGGCGCCGAGCGCGGATGGGGACCGGCCGGGCGCGGGGAGTTTGATGCCCTGTGTTCGGCGGAAGGTGCCCTGTACGTCGGATCGCCGGAAACAGTGGCACAAAAGATCGTCCGGCTGAAGCGGAACCTGGGTGTTGACCGCTTTGACCTCAAATACAGCAACGGGCCGCTGCCGCACGCGGCCATGATGCGCTCGATTGAACTGATGGGCACCCAGGTGGCGCCCAGGGTTGCAGAGCTGCTCGCCGGCTGACTGCGCTTCCGGCCAACTCTGCTTCCGGCTAACTGAGAGAATAGAAACCATGACTTCCAGCAATCCTCGCAATGAGGCACTCTTCGACCGCGCCCGCCAGCTCATGCCGGGCGGAGTCAATTCGCCTGTCCGGGCCTTCGGGTCCGTTGGCGGAACGCCGCGCTTCATGGTCTCCGCCAAGGGACCATACCTGACCGATGCCGACGGCAAGGAATACGTGGACCTGGTCTGCTCGTGGGGTCCGGCCCTGCTGGGGCACGCCCACCCGGCCGTGCTCGATGCCGTCCATGCCGCCGTCGACCGGGGACTCTCCTTCGGTGCGTCCACCCCCGACGAAGCGAACCTGGCCGAAATCGTGAAGGAGCGCGTCCCCGCCGTCGAACGGCTCCGGATGGTATCCACCGGCACCGAAGCCACCATGACGGCGGTCCGGCTGGCCCGCGGGTTCACCGGCCGCAACCTCATCATCAAGTTCGCCGGCTGCTACCACGGCCACCTCGACGGACTCCTGGCCGCCGCAGGATCCGGCGTGGCAACCCTCGCCCTGCCCGGTTCCGCCGGTGTCACGGAAGCGACCGCCGCCGAAACCCTGGTGCTGCCCTACAACGACCTCCAGGCCGTCAAGGAAGCATTTGCCACGCACGGGCCCAACATTGCGGCCGTGATCACCGAAGCCGCGCCGGCCAACATGGGCGTGGTCACCCCCGCCGAAGGGTTCAACGCAGGGCTGTCGCGGATCACCCGCGAGCACGGCGCGCTGCTCATCGTTGATGAGGTCCTCACCGGCTTCCGCACCGGCTACTCCGGCTACTGGGGCCTCACCGGCGGCGCGCCGGACGCCCAGGATCCGTGGACCCCTGACCTGCTCACCTTCGGCAAGGTCATCGGCGGCGGAATGCCGACGGCGGCACTTGGCGGACGTGCCGACGTCATGGACCACCTCGCCCCCACCGGCCCGGTCTACCAGGCCGGAACGCTGTCCGGGAACCCGGTGGCCATGGCGGCAGGCGTTGCCACCCTGACCCACGCCACCCGCGACGTCTACTCGTTCATCGACGTCCGGTCCCTGGAACTGTCCTCGGCGCTGTCCACTGCCCTGGATGCCGCGGGGGTGGACCACTCCATCCAGTTCGCCGGCAACCTGTTCTCAGTGGCGTTCGCCACGTCGGCCCACGGCGTCCACAACTACGCCGACGCCCAGGCGCAGGAGGCGTTCCGCTACGCACCGTTCTTCCACTCAATGCTGGAGTCCGGTGTGTACCTGCCGCCGTCGGTCTTCGAGGCCTGGTTCCTCTCCGCCGCGCACGATGACGACGCAATGAACCGGATCTACGACGCCCTTCCGGCGGCAGCCAAGGCCGCCGCCGCTGCCCAAGGGTAGGCACTAAGGCGGGTCACGCCGTCGGGCCCCTGCCGCCGTCGTTCTTAACGCAAAAATCCCCGCCTTCCGGACCAATCCCCCCTGCATGCAAGGGGGAAAAGTCCGGGAGGCGGGGATTTTTTTGTCTGTGCCTGCCCGTGGGGCCTAGAGGACGTCCGAGAGGAATCCCTGGAGCCGCTCAGTCTTCGGCTCGGTGAAGATCTGTTCCGGGGGGCCGGATTCAACCACCACTCCGGCGTCCATGAAGGTCACGGTGTCCGACACATTGCGCGAGAAGCCCATCTCGTGGGTTACCACCACCATGGTCATACCGCCCTTCGCCAGGTCCGCCATCAGGGACAGGACACCCTTCACCAGTTCGGGATCCAGCGCGGACGTGGCCTCATCGAAGAACATGACCTCCGGCTTCATGGCCAGTGCACGGGCAATCGCCACGCGCTGCTGCTGGCCGCCGGACAGGTTTGCCGGACGGGAGTCCGCCTTGTGCTTCAGCCCTACCAGATCCAGCTGTTCCAGGGCCTGGCTGCGTGCCTCCTCCTTGGAGAGCTTGCGCAGCTTCCGCAGGGCGAGCGAGATGTTCTCCTCCACCGTCTTGTGCGGGAACAGGTTGAACTGCTGGAACACCATGCCGATCCGGCGCCGGAGTTCGTCCGGGTTGTCCTTCAGGACCGAACGGCCATCCAGGAGGATGTCCCCCTGGTCCGGTTCGATCAGCCGGTTCATCACGCGCAGCAGCGTGGACTTGCCTGAGCCGGAAGGGCCGATCACGGAGGCCGTGGTGCCCTGCGGGACGTGCAGGTCGATGCCCCGCAGCACGTGGTTGCTGCCGAAGGAAAGGTGGATGTTCTTTGCGCTCAGTGTTCCCGATGCGAATTCACTCATGCCTGGGCTCCCTTTCCAACGACTGCTGCAGCCTCGTCGGGTTCCTTCTTTTCCGGCCGGCCAGTGCGCAGCCGGGCATCGATCCAGTTCACGAAGTGGGTCAGCGGGATGGTGAGCGCAAGGTAGAAGACGGCTGCCGCCACGTAGGGCGACAGGTTGCCGGTAGTGGCCGCCGCATCCTTGCCGATCTGGAAGATCTCACGCTCACTTGCCAGCAGGCCCAGAAGGAACACCAGGGACGACTCCTTGATCAGCGCAATGAACTGGTTGACCAGGGCCGGAAGCACCCGGCGGATACCCTGGGGCACCACTACGAGGCGCATGGAGGCGCCGTAGCCGAACCCCAGGGCACGGGAAGCCTCGAGTTGTCCCTTGTCCACGCTCTGGATGCCGGAGCGGAAGATCTCGCCGATGTAGGCGCCGGACATCAGCGAGAGCGCCGCCACCGCCATCGGGTAGGGGCTCGTGGACCCGGTGAATTCACGAACGATCGGCCCGAACCCGAATCCGATGACCAGGATGGTCAGGACCGGGGGAAGACCGCGAAGGATGTCCGTGTAAACCCGTGCGATCCAGCGCGCTGCTGCGTTCCGGGAGATCCCCATCAGGGCGAGCAGCATCCCGAGGGCTGTCCCGATAATGCCGGAAATGATGGCCAGCACGAGGGTGTTCGGCAAACCGACGGCGAACATCTTGGGGATGACTTCGCCCATTGCCTTCCAGTCAAGGAAGGTGTCAGCGAGTTGCTTGAGGATATCCATGGAACGCCCTGGTTACTTGGCGGCCGGGATCTGGACTGCCTTGCTGCCCGGCTTCCAGCCCTGGGGGGTCTGTTCAGCGGCGGTGGGGCGGTCCTTGTACCACTCGGACGTCAGCTTGGCCCAGGTACCGTCCGCGATGACCGCGTCCAGGCCGGAGTTCAGCGCGTCGATCAGGGGCTGGTTGTCCTTGTTCACTGCGTAGGCGGTGAAGTTTTGGGTGTTCACAACCTTCTCGGCGATCTTGGTGTTGTCGCCTTCCTTGACCTGGCCGGTAGCCTGCTGGGACGGTGCCACCCAAGCGTCAATCTGGCCGTTCTTCACGTTGCCGTAAACGGTGTTGTAGTCCGGGAAGCGGACGGGCTCCAGCTTAAGGGTGTTGGTGACGTAGTCATCCTGCACGGTGCCCTGGACGACGCCGATCCGGACGCCTTCCTTGAGGTCGGCGAAGCCGTTGACCTTGGAGCCGTTCTTGGTCACCACTGCCATGTAGCCGAAGTCGTAGCCGTTGGTGAAGCCCACCGTCTTGCGGCGTGCGTCGGTAGTGGAGATCGAGGAGGATCCGACGTCGAACTGCTTGTTGGCAACCTGGGAAAGCAGGGCCGAGAAGTCGGTGGAGGCAAACTCAACCTTGAGGCCGAGCTTGTCGCCGATGGCGCGCAGCAGTTCGTTGTCGTAGCCGGTGAACTTGCCCGAAGGGTCGATGAAGATGTTGGGCGGGGCGTCCGAGAGGGTTCCCACGCGCAGGGTGCCCTCGGTGATGAGGCCAAGCTTGGTCTTGTCGATCTTGTCCACGGGGGTGACGTCAGCCGTGGTGTATTTGTCCAGCGTCTGCTGGTCGCTGCCGGCGAGGGCATCGGTGGGGGTGCCGCTGGGCTGGGAAGACCCGCCACCGCAGGCTGCGAGCGAAACCGCGAGGGCAAGTGCAACGGGAGCGGTAGTGAGCCACTTCATCGCTTTGATTTTCATCAGGTTGTCACTTTCATATGAGTCATAAGTCGACCGGGCCGCAAGGCAGCGCTGTGGCGCCTGGCACCTGCCCGGTGCTGATCGAGCCGTCCGGGGCAGGGGTGACCGCAAAACTTTATTGTCTCATTAGGGCGGACAGCAGGAACTGTCCGAAGAAGAGGGAGCTTTGCTGCGTCAGCGCCAAATAAAATTCTGGTGTCCGGCGATGCTTCCGTTCGCCTTGCGCGTTCTTTCCCTCTTCTGATGAATGATCAGGCTGCGTGTTCCCCTAGGAATGTTAAGCAAGGTGACTGTGACATGCCTCGCAATCCGGAGCAGCGCGGGTGTTTGAGGAGTAGTGGGATGTGCCTAGAAGCCGCCTGCCGTGGCATCCTGGGGCGGCAGCACCGGCCAGTCTCCCTCGATCACGGCCGCCGGTTTTGTTTTCCGGAGGTACCCCTGGAAGTCCGCGGCCTGGCTGACCGCCCAATCCACCTGCAGTTGGTGCAGCTGGCTGGCTGGCATCACCAGCTTAGGGAACTTTCCCGCCATTGCGTCCAGGACACGAAGGGTGGCCAGGGCGTCCGCCGCCGAGGTGTGGGCGTTGTCAAGGATCACGCCGTATTCCTCACACAATGCGGTGAGGGTGCGCTTGCCCTTGCGGTACCGGTCAACCTGCTTGTTCATGATGTAGGGGTCCAGAACGGGGAACCGGGTGAGCTGGGGAATTCCGTAACGGGCGGACTCGGCGGCGAGGACCGTGAAATCGTAGCTTGCGTTGAAGGCGATTACCGGGGTGGCGGAATCGAAGAGCTCCTGGAGTACGGCAGCCACTTCGCGGGTGACCTCGTGGGCCGGCCGCCCGTCCCGCCTGGCCTGTTCCGTGGTGATGCCATGGACGTCACTTGCCTCGATGGGGATTTCCACGCCGGGATCAGCCAGCCATTCGTGCTCCTTGATGACTTCACCGTGATGGTCCACCACGGTGATGGATGCCGTGACGATCCTTGCCGCCCGCGAATTGCGGCCGGTGGTCTCCAGGTCGAAGGCTGCACGGGGGAGGGCGTTCCAGGAACTCATGCTTCAACGCTAAAGGGACGCACCGACAATTCCGTGGAACGCCACTGCGGCTAGATTGGATCAATGCGGAATGAGTACGTCCAAGCGGTCCTGGCCGTCGTCAGGCTGGTGCCGCCGGGGTCCGCAGTTTCCTACGGCGACGTTGCCGAGCTCCTGGGGTCGGGCGGCCCGCGCCAGATCGGTTATGTCATGAGCCACCACGGGGGAGGCGTTCCCTGGTGGCGGATCCTGAAGGCCAGCGGCCATGCGCCTGAGGGCCACGAAGCCGAGGCCCTGCTCCTCTACCTTGAAGAGGGCACGCCGCTCCTTGGCGCTTTCAGTGCGTACCTCCGGACCGGGGAGGGACGGTGGCGGGTGGACCTGAATACCGCCCGCTGGGCACCAACGGACAGTGATTTTGACAGTATCGACACAATTGCCGAGCAGCTGGAGCGCAGCCTCCATAGATTGTCGGTGGCTGATGATGGAATGATTTTGTGACCGTAACAATTCCTTTGACCGGCCCCTGGGACCCGCACCGGGAAGAACCGGGGACAGGCGAAACAGGCCGGGCATATGTCCCCTCCCCGGGAGGCCCGGACAACAGCAGTGAGCTGCAGGCTGCCCCTGCCCTTCGCCTGCTCCCGCCGCGGCGGGTGCACGCTGAAGCACTTCGGCTCACATCGGACCAGCAGGCAGCCGTTGACGTGACCCAGGGCTCGGGGCCCGTGCTGGTCCCGGGCGCGCCTGGCACGGGAAAGACCACCGTGCTGGTTGAGGCCGCTGTCCAGCGGGTCTTCCGTGACGGCGTTGACCCCGAGCGCATGCTGATCCTCGCGCCCACCCGCCTGGCCGCCGATTTCCTCCGTGACCGTTTCACCGCGCGGCTGGACAGGAGCCTCAGCACCACCCCCGCCAGGACGTGGGCCTCCTACGCCTTCGACCTGATCCGCCGTGCCAAGGCCCAGGGTGTCATCCCGCTGTCCAGGCCGCCGCGCCTGTTGTCCGGCCCGGAGCAGGACCTGATCATCAGGGAGCTCCTCGAAGGCCACAGGATTCCCGGCCTGGAACTGCCCTGGCCCGCCGATCTTGACGGGGCACTGGAAACCCGCGGCTTCCGCCAGGAAGTGCGGCAGCTTTTTGACCGCATCATCGAGTCGGGCCGCACGGCCGGAGACCTGGTTCAGCTGGCGCATGACTGCAATCGGACGGACTGGCAAGCGGCAGCAGCCCTGTATGCCGAATACCGGGACGTCCTTGACCTGCGGATGCCTGAAGCCTTCGATCCCGCCGGGATCATCACGGCCGCCCGGCAGATCTTCCAGGATGCACCCGACTTCCTCACCGCCGAGCGCGCCCGGCTGCAGGTTGTCCTGGTGGACGATATCCAGGAAGCAAACCCCGCCATCTTCGAGTTGCTGGCAGACATCGCCGGCGGCAAGGACTGCTACGTGACGTCGTCCCCGGACACGGTGGTGCAGGGATTCCGCGGAGCCCGCCCGGACCTGGTGGCTGAGCTGCCCCGGCTGCTGTCAACCCAGGCGCCTGTCCTGGAGCGCCCGCTGTGGCATGCCCATGGCCTGGCGCCTGCCGTGGCGGAGGCGTGGTTGAACGTCGCGGGCCGTATTTCCCAGCGTGCGGGCGGGCAGCTGGCACGGCGGCTTGAACCGCTGCACCATGGACAGCCTGAAAGTCCTGGGTACGCCGGACCCGCCGGTCATGGGAACGTCGAGGCCCATCTGGTTCCCACTCCGGTGCATGAGCTGCGGTATGTTGCCCAGCGGATCCTGGACCAGCACATCAACCACGGCCGCGAGCTTGCGGACATTGCAGTCATCGTCCGGAATGGCGGCCAGGTCAGCGAGCTGCAGCGCTACCTGTCCGGGCAGGGCATTCCTGTGCGGGTGCCGGTGGCCGAATCCGCGGTCCGGGACGAGGTGGCCGTCAGGCCCCTGCTGGATGCCTTCGCCATCGCCTTGGATCCGCAGCTGTTGACACCCGAAGCTGCTGTGTCACTTCTTACGTCGCGCATCGGCGGTGCCACCTCGATTGAACTGCGCAGGCTCCGGCAATCGCTGCGGCGTGAAGAACTCCTGGGTGGAGGAGGCCGCGCCAGCGACGCCCTGCTGGTCGAGGCACTGCTTGAGCCCGGTGCGCTGGGTGCGCTGGGCATCGAGGGCCGGGCCGCCCGGCGCACGGCCCGGATGATCCAGGCCGGGCGGGAAGCTGCCCATCTGCCCGGCGCCAATGCCGAATCGGTGCTGTGGGCGCTGTGGAACTCCACGGGGCTTTCGTCCGCCTGGACAGCCACCGCTTTGTCGGGCGGGCCCCATGGTGCCCGGGCTGACCGCGACCTTGATGCGATGATGGCGCTTTTCCATACGGCGGAACGCTACGTGGACCAGATGCCCGGTGCCGGCCCCGAACAGTTCCTGGAATACCTGCTGAACCAGGAGCTTCCCATGGACACCCTGGCCGCCCGGGCGCAGGTGGATGACGCGGTGGAACTGATGACGCCCGCAAGCGCGGCCGGCCGGGAATGGCCGGTCGTGATCGTTGCGGGGCTGCAGGAGGGAGTGTGGCCCAACACCAGGCTCCGGGGTGAACTGTTGGGCAGCACGCTGTATGCGGACGCCGTGGAACATGGCCCCGAATACGCCCTCCAGCGCGACCCCTTGAGCCGGCTTCGGGACATCCGGTACGACGAACTCCGCAGTTTCTCCACCGCGGTATCCAGGGCACGCGAACTGCTGGTTTGCACCGCAGTCTCGTCGGAGGACCACCAGGCGTCATCCTTCCTGGATTTCGTTGCGCCCCTGGGCCCAGGGGAGGAGGGCCGGGCGTTTACGCAGGTGGAACGGCCAATGACCCTGCGCGCGCTGGTCGCCGAACTCAGGCAACATGCCCAGCTGGAAGGGACAGCGCAGGCAGAGGAGGCCGCCAGGGTGCTGGCGCATCTCGCCGCGCAGGAGCCTGCCGTCTCCGGCGCAAACCCAGACAGTTGGTGGGGACTTGCCCCGCTGTCCTCCGCCGAGGCCGTGGTCCCACCGGGCGGAACGGTATCCGTATCCCCCTCAAAGGTGGAGACTGTCCAAAAGTCGCCGTTGGACTGGTTCGTCCAGGCGGCCGGCGGGGAACCAGCCACCGACTTCGCCCGAAGCCTCGGCACGCTGGTGCACGCGATTGCCCAGGACATGCCCGACGCCTCCGGATCGGAGTATGTTGCTGAACTGGTGCGGCGCTGGCCTGCCCTGGGCATGAAGGACAACTGGGAGGGAAGGCTGGACTTCCAGCGTGCCGAGGTTATGGTGCGGAAGCTGGCGCAGTACGTGCTCCTGATGAGAAGTGAAGGCCGCAGCCTGCTGGGCGTGGAGCAGGATTTTGAAGTGGCCCTTGGCCAGGTGGCCGTGGACGAAGCTCCGCCGCGGGAAGCAGTCCTCCGCGGCCAGGTGGACCGGCTGGAGATCGACGGCGACGGCCGGCTGGTGGTGGTGGACCTCAAGACCGGCAAGCGGCAGCCAGGGAAGGATGAGCTCTCGCGCCACCCGCAGCTTGGCGCATACCAGGCGGCAGTGCTCGCCGGCGGTTTTGACGCGGGCGCGGACTGGGACAGCGGCGGATCCGGCGGAGCCGTGCTGGCGCAGCTCGGGACCGGGGCCGTTAATCCAGCCGTTCAGCAGCAGGAGCCGCTCGACCCACAGCAGAACTGGGCATTGGACATGGTGAAGGAGGCAGCCGCCGTGATGGCAGGCAAGGAATTCGTGGCACGGCATGACCCTGCCAAAGGCAGCCATGGCGGCCACGGTTGCCGGCTCCCCGAGGTGTGCCCCTTGTGTGCGCGCGGAAGGCAGGTAACAGAATGAGCGGGGCATTGACTGCCACGGAAGCCGCCCCGGCGGTGCGCTTCAGCCCGGAAGAACTGTCCGTGCTGCTCGGTGAAAGAAATACGCCCACTCCTGAGCAGTCAGCCATCATCTCCTCCCCGCTGGCACCGCGGCTCGTCATCGCTGGAGCCGGATCGGGAAAGACCGCCACCATGGCAGACCGGGTGGTCTGGCTCGTCGCCAACGGGTGGGTCACCCCGGAGGAGATCCTGGGCGTGACCTTCACCCGGAAGGCCGCCGGCGAACTTGCCAGCCGGATCCGGTCAAAGCTCCTGGCACTGCAGCGTCTGGCCGCCCAGGACACTGGCAAGGGGGTCTTCCCGGAGGGCCTGCGCAACAGCGACACCCTGGAGCCCAAAGTTTCCACCTACCATTCATTCGCCAGCGGCATCGTCTCCGATTACGGACTGCGGCTCGGGGTGGAGCGGGATGTGGTGCTGCTCGGCGGCGCGCAGGCGTGGCAGCTGGCCAGCGAGGTGGTTGAGGCCTACGACGGTGAATACGCGCACTTCCGGGCCGCCAAGTCCACACTGGTGAAAGCCGTCATTCAACTGGCCGGGGAATGCGCGGAGCACCTGCAGGAACCCGAGGACGTCGAAGCCTGGCTTATGGCGCGCCTTTCGGAGTATGAGTCGCTGCCCTACGTGGCCGGCAAGAAGAGGAACCCGTCCAAGGCGGCCCTGGACCTCGGCGGAATGCTCCGGACCAGGGCAAGCGTCGCTGACATGGTGGGCCGCTATGCCGCAGCCAAACGCGCCCGCGGCGCACTCGATTTCGGCGACCTGGTGGCGCTTGCTGCCAAGGTTGCCCGGGAAGTTCCCCTGGCAGCGCAGATGGAACGCCAGCGGTACAAAGTGGTTCTGCTTGACGAGTTCCAGGACACCTCGTACGCGCAGCTGGTGCTTTTTTCCCGTCTCTTCGGTAGCGGCCATGCCGTGACAGCGGTGGGAGATCCCAACCAGTCAATTTACGGTTTCCGTGGTGCTTCGGCGGGCCAGTTGTTCCACTTCGTCCGGGAATTTCCCGTCCGGACCGGTGAGTCAGACGAAGGAGCGGACTGGGCGCCCGCCCCAACCTCCTACCTCACAACAGCATGGCGGAATGGCCGGTCAATCCTGGCCGCAGCCAACGTCATGTCCCAGTCCCTGGGCCGGGCAGCCGCCCACAACGGCCCTGCCGGCGACAGGGCCGCTGCTGCTGAAGTCCCTCCCTTGCAACCGAGCCCCCATGCCGTGGACGGGACGGTGGTGCTGGGCCGTTTCGCCAGCGATGTCGAGGAAGCTGCAGCCCTGGCTGAGGACGTGCTGAGATACCGGGTAACCGACTTTGAGCTGAAATCCGACGGGACTGCGGAGCCACCGGCCCTCGCTGTGCTGTGCCGCAGGCGCGCGCAGATGGAGACAGTCCGGCGGCAGTTCGAGGCCAGAGGGATCCCTTACGAAATCGTGGGTCTCGGAGGCCTCCTTGACACCCCGGAGATCGTTGACCTGGTGGCCACCCTTCGCGTCCTTGCCGACCCCGGCCGCTCCGACGCCCTCATGCGGCTGCTCGCTGGCGCCCGATGGCGCATAGGCCCCGCCGACCTCATGGCCCTTCGTGACTGGTCCAGCCAGCTGGCACGGAGCCGGGGGAGGGCGCCACTGGGATCCGACACCGACAACCAGGACAGCGACAGTGATGAAGCAGATGCCCCCGTCCTGGAAGGGGACCTGACTGACGGCGCCAGCTTGGTGGAGGCCCTGGACTTCCTGCCTCGTGATGAATGGACCTCGGCGAACGGACGCACCCTGAGCCCGGGGGCCCGCAGCAGGCTGGCCAGGTTGTCCACCGAGCTGCGGCAACTGCGCGGCTATCTCGGCGATGACCTCACCACCCTCCTGGGCGAGGTGGAGAGGGCCATGCTGCTGGACATCGAAGTGGCAGCCCGCCCGGGAATCAGCATCCACCAGGCCCGCCGCAACCTCGATGCCTTCCAGGACGCCGCCGCCGGATTCCTCCGCACCTCCCAGCGAGTGGACATCCTCGCTTTCCTGGCCTGGCTGGAGGCAGCATCGGCGGAAGAAAACGGATTGGAGGCGCCCGCCAGCGATGTGAACCGGGAAGCCGTGCAGCTGTTGACCGTCCATGCTTCCAAGGGCCTGGAATGGGATGTTGTGTTCGTTCCTGGAATGAATGCGGGAGCCTTCCCCAGCGACAGGGACTCCCGCTGGAGCAGCGGTTCTGCCGCACTGCCCTGGCCCCTGCGCGGTGACCGGGCCGATCTTCCGCAATGGGATCTGGACCAGCCGGACCAGAAAGGCTGGCTGGATGCCGAGAAGGACTACAGGGGCGCCGTCCAGGCCCATGGGGAGTCGGAGGAGAGACGGCTGGCCTATGTCGCCTATACCAGGGCCAAGCATGTCCTGTGGGTATCCAGCGCAGCCTGGGTGGGTTCACGGGCCGGCATGGCGGAGATGTCGCCCTTCCTTGCGGAGCTGGAAGTGTTGACCCGGACCGACTCCGCCCGGCGTCCGGATGCCGTGGTCCACCCACTCTCCCTGGAGGAAGGCGCGCTGCCGCAGCAGAGTCCATTGACCCTGGAAACAGAAGAAGCAATGTGGCCCTACGACCCCCTTGAGGGACCCCTGGATCCACGGACCGGTGGGCGGCTCCGCCTGGCCCGGGGGCGCAGGACGGCCATGGAAGCGGCGGCTCAGCGGGTGCGCGGGATCCTGGCGGCCGGCGGAGGACAGTTAGTGCCGCCGGAGAGGCCCGCGCATCCGCCCAGCCTGACGGGAGCAGCGGCAGGCTGGGCGCGCGAAGCGGCCCTGCTGCTGGAGCGCAGGGCAAGACGGTCCAGTGGACAGGATGTGCACCTGCCCACCCACATCTCTGCCTCCACCCTTGTTGATCTCGGGGACGATCCTGAAGCCGTGCTGGCCCGCCTCCGCCGGCCGGTGCCGCGGGAACCGGGCATGTCGGCCCGGAAGGGTACCGCCTTCCACGCCTGGGTGGAGGAGTATTTTGGGAAGGCCGGAATGCTGGACCTCGGCGAAGCGCCGGGTTCAGACGACCACATCGACGCCGCTTATGACCTTGACGAGATGGTGGCTACCTTCAAGGCCTCCCCCTGGGCTGAGAGATCCCCGGCTTTCGTCGAGGTTCCGGTGGAGACCAGGGTGGGGGAGGTTGTGGTGCGCGGCCGGGTTGACGCCGTATTCCGCGACGCCGACGGCCGCTGGGACCTGGTGGACTGGAAGACCGGCCGCCGGCCGTCCGCGGAGCAACTGAAGACCCGTTCAATCCAGCTGGCCGTGTACCGGCTGGCATGGGCCCGCCTCCGGGATGTTCCCCTGGCGGACGTCCGGGCTGCGTTCTTCTATGTTGCTGACAACGCCGTGGTCCGGCCGCACGACCTGGGGAGTGCCGACGAACTGGAAGGAATCGTTTCCGCCGCGCTTAGCCGGTCCTGAGGCCGGACGTCCTTGGACTGGGCCGTCCTTGAGCCGGGTCGGCCTCGAATGGCCCGGCCCGAGGGCGATGACTGGCCCGGCTTAGCCCTGCTTCGCGTTGACGATTGAAATGGCGGCGGTGGATGTATCGTCCGGACCCTTGGTTTCGGCACCACGGGGTTCGGCGGGGTCAGCTGTTGCCTCGGGTTGCTCCACCGGGATGGGGGTGACGTGCACGGCCGGCTGGACGGATACTGCCGGTTGCACAGGCGGGGCCGGTTGGACCGGCGACACTGACGGTTGTGCCGGAGCAGCGGGTTGGGCAGGAACCGGGACCACCGTAACGGCAGGATTGACCGGGACGACCCTAACGGCGGGAGTGACAGCGGAACTGCCGCCTCCGGAGACGGGGGCTGCCCCGGAACCTGTGGCGGAGGCAGGAATCGATGCTCCGGCCTCATCCGGGCTGCCCGTGGCCGGAAGGGGCTCGATGCTGATCGGACGGCCGCCGTACTCGGCAATGTCGCTGGCCAGGCTCTCCAGCATGTCCTCCGCCTCCCTGACCATGTCCTGGTCCCCGGCGGCAAGGCCCTTCACCAGGTACTGGGCCAGCGCGAACTCAGCGGACAGGGCGGCCCGGCGCAGCAGGTGCTGGTCCGGGACGTCCCGGCGGCTGGACGTGTAGGCCTTCAATACGGCGTCGATGAAGTCCTGCTCATTCGAAGCAACCAGCCAGGCAAAGTCGTCGGCGGGGTCTCCGATGCGCAGGTCCGTCCACCCCGTAACCGCGGTCACCCTTCCCGCCTCCACCAGCAGGTTGTCCTCGTGCAGGTCGCCGTGGACCACGCAAGGGTTGAACCGCCACAGCGATACATCCTCCATGGCGTGTTCCCAGCGGCGCAGCAGTGCCGCGGGAATCTTGCCCGTGGTGGCAGCCTGGTCCAGTTCATTCAGCCGCCGCTGGCGGAACTCATTGGGGGTATAGCTGGGCAGGTCGGCGTTGCTGACCAGGGACCGGGGCAGGTCGTGGACGGCGGCCAGGGCGGAGCCAATCTCCCGGGCCAGCCCAGCCGGCCCCGACGTGAGTTCCTCGACGCTGCGGGTGGTGCCGGAGAGGTGTGAGTAAACGAAGGTGGTCAACGTTCCCAGCCGGACGCTGCCGGCCACGGTCGGCATCAGGAACGGCAGTTCCGCCCGGACGGCAGGAGCGAAAGCCCGGAGTACAAGGAACTCCGTTTCCAGGCGCGCGCTGGCTTCGGCATGCCGCGGCGACCGGACCCGCCAGCGCTTGCCTTCGGAATCTAGGAGCAGGGCCGAGTCGAAGTCCGCGGGGTCGTCCGGGGCAGAGCTAACGGCTGTCGGGGTCAGCCCAGGGACTGCCGCGGTTGCAATTGCCGCCAGTTCAATCGGTTTTCTTCTCACCGTTCCACGGTAGATTGCCTGCCGTCCCACACCACGGTCCGGCCGCGGCGAGTCTTGAGATAGGTGCAAAACGAGGGGGTTCGGGGCAGGCGGTGGGAGCCGCGGAAATGTGAAATGTCGGCAGCAGTCAGTACGGTGGAAGCATGAGCCACGCGGAGTCCGTAACACCCGTCCACCAGGCTGCGCCGGCACGGCTGCCGGCGAACCATTTGGCGGATACCCTGCTCCCGGTAAGGCCCGCCTTGGTGGACCGGGGATCTGTCGCCCGCGCCAGGCCCGGCATGATCGATGACCTGCTTGTCGGGCCGGATGCCCAGGCCGCAGTCCTGTCGGGACGCCAGGGGCTGGTGCAGGGCAGCAACCTGGTCCTGACCGGGGCCCGGAAGCTCCTGTCAGCGCTGGCAGAAGCAGGATCAACACCGGACCTCGTGGTGTACCTTGGATCGGCCCTGCCCGCCGCCGACCTGCCAGCCGGGACCGAACTGCTGCTCTTCGTCCTTCCTGAGCCTCCCGGGCCCGGGACCGCCGGTATCCCGAAGGACGCGCGGTGGGCCGGATTCCGGGAGGTCGCCGCAGGTTTGACCGCCACCTCCACAGCCTTGTTCGTTGAAGCCAGCGCCATCGCCAACTGGCACGCAGCCCATACGCATTGCCCGCGCTGCGGCACGCCAACGGTTGTGGAAGCGGGCGGCTGGGTGCGCCGGTGCCCCTCGGACAACTCCGAACACTTTCCGCGCACCGACCCCGCCATCATTGTCACGGTCGTCGGCCCGGACGGCCGGCTGCTGCTGGGCGGGGGAGGGCCCGTGGACGCCCGGAACTACTCCACCCTCGCTGGGTTCGTTGAGCCCGGCGAATCACTCGAAGAGGCCGTGGTGCGCGAGATCCAGGAGGAGGTTGGGGTGCGGGTCACCGCCTGCCAGTACCTCGGCTCCCAGTCATGGCCGTTCCCCGCCTCGCTTATGCTTGGATTTACCGCCGTCACCGAGGACGCCCAGGCAACGCCCGACGGCGTGGAGGTCACCAGGGCCCGCTGGTTCAGCCGAGCGGAACTCCAGGAAGCGGTGCTCAGCGGTGAGATCACCATCTCCAGCAGGCTCTCCATTGCCCGATCGCTCATTGAGCACTGGTACGGCGGCCGGATCCAGGACCTGACCGGCGCCTAAGTTATTCCATCCACCAGACTCCAGTACGCGGTAGTCGAGAAACAAAGCAGCAAAAGTGACTACAGAGAATTTTGACGGAGCAGCCTCACTGGAGGACCGAATCCTTGGGGGCCTGGACGCCGAACAGCGTGAGGTGGCCAGCACCTTGAACGGGCCGTTGTGCGTGCTGGCCGGCGCGGGCACCGGGAAGACCCGCGCCATCACCCACCGCATCGCCTACGGCGTGCACTCGGGGGTTTACACCCCGCAGCGCCTGCTCGCCGTAACGTTCACTGCCAGGGCCGCGGCAGAGATGCGCAGCCGCCTGCGGGACCTCGGCGCCGGCAACGTCCAGGCCCGCACCTTCCACGCCGCTGCCCTGCGCCAGCTGCAGTTCTTCTGGCCACAGGCGGTGGGCGGAACACTGCCCAACCTGCTGGACCACAAGGCCCAAATGCTGTCAGAGGCCGCCCGGCGGCTTCGACTCAGCACCGACCGGGCCACCATCCGCGACCTTGCCTCGGAAATCGAATGGGCCAAGGTATCCATGCTGACACCGGCAAACTACCTGGAGAACGCCCAGGGGAGGGGCGCGCCCGGCGGGTTCGACCTCACCACCGTGGCCCGCGTTTTCCAGTCCTATGAGGACGTCAAGACCGACCGCAACGTGATCGACTTCGAGGACGTCCTGCTCATCACGGTGGGCATCCTCCAGGAGGACGAGAAGGTTGCTGCCACGGTGCGGGAACAGTACCGGCACTTTGTGGTGGATGAATACCAGGACGTCTCCCCGCTTCAGCAGCGGCTCCTGGAGCTTTGGCTCGGCGGCCGTGACGAACTCTGCGTGGTGGGTGACGCCAGCCAGACCATCTATTCCTTTACCGGCGCCTCGCCCAGGCACCTCCTGGACTTCAAGACCCGCTACCCACAGGCCAACGTGGTCAAGCTCATCAGGGACTACCGCTCCACCCCCCAGGTGGTGAAACTGGCCAACGGCCTGCTGGCCGCCCGCCGCAGCGGCGGCCCCACAGCCGACGCCGCATGGGCTTCACCCCTGCAGCTCGTGGCGCAGCGCCCCGCGGGACCCGCACCGCAGTTCACCGAGTGCACGGACGATGAAGCCGAAGCCGCCACGGTGGCGCAGAAGATCAAGGCGCTGCTCGACGCCGGCACTCCGGCCAGCGAGGTGGCCATCCTTTTCCGTACCAACGGCCAGTCCGAGGCCTACGAGCAGGCGCTGGCAGCGGCAGGCATCGGCTACCAACTGCGCGGCGGGGAGAGGTTCTTCGCCCGCAAGGAGGTCCGGGACGCCATCCTGCAGCTGCGTGCAGCCACCCGGGCGGTTTCCGAATCAGATGCGCCGGAACCGCTGGGGCAACTGGTGCGGGACATCGTCTCCTCCCTCGGCTACACCGATGCGGCACCGCACAGCGGAGGTGCACTGCGCGAACGCTGGGAGTCCCTCGCGGCATTGGTGGCACTCGCCGATGAACTCGTGCAGGCCCGCGGCCCGCAGTTCGGCCTGGCCGATTTCGTGACCGAACTCCAGGAGCGTTCCCTCGCCCAGCATGCGCCCACCGTGCAGGGCGTTACGCTCGCCTCGCTGCACGCGGCCAAGGCGCCTGGAATGGGACGCTGTCTTCCTGGTGGGACTCAGCGAAGGCCTGATGCCCATCTCCTTTGCCGATTCACCCGAATCCGTGGATGAGGAGCGCCGCCTCCTGTACGTGGGCATCACCCGCGCCCGCGAACACCTTTCCCTCTCATGGAGCACCGCGAGGACTCCCGGGGGCCGGGCCAACCGGAAGCCGTCCCGGTTCCTCGAGGGCCTGCGGCCGGACTCGGTGGCAAGCTCGAGTACCCGGGGCAAGGGGCCCGCGCCACGCCGCAAAGCTGCGGCCCCGGCTGTCTGCCGGGTCTGCGGCAGCATGCTGGCCAGCGGGGCCGAACGGAAGGTGGGCCGCTGCAACGCGTGTCCCCCCAGCTACGAGGAACAGACCTTTGACGCCCTCCGCAACTGGCGCCGCGAGGTGGCACAGTCCGCGGACGTCCCGGCATTCGTTGTCTTCACCGATGCCACCCTTACCGCCATCGCGGAGGCCAGGCCAGCGTCGTTGGAGGAGCTTGCCGGCCTCGCCGGAGTCGGCCCGTCCAAGCTCGAAAAGTACGGGGAGGACGTCCTCCGGGTCCTTGTCGAAAGCTCCGTCCTGTGAGGCCCGGAACCGGCGGCGGTGCCCGCGAGGCCGCCACGCTGACTACCCCCAACGGTTCTCCGGTGGAGGTACGGCGTTCTGCCCGGCGGACCCGTACCGTGGCAGCATTCTGGGAAGACGGAACAGCGGTGGTCGCAATTCCGGCCCGCTTCACGGCCGCGCAGGAGCGCGAGTGGGTTCACAAGATGCTGGCCAAACTGCATAGACAGGGGGAGCGGCAAGCGGCTGCCGGACGGCGGCGTCCTGCCACCGACGAGGCCCTGGCAGCCCATGCGGCCCAATTGTCCGCCCAATATCTTGGTGGCCGGTCATTGCCCACCTCCGTCCGCTGGGTCAGCAACCAGAATTCCCGGTGGGGTTCGGCCACCCCGGCCGAGGGGACCATCCGCCTGTCTGACAAGCTGCGGCCCATGCCGCAATGGGTCATCGACTACGTCCTGCTCCACGAGCTGGCCCACCTTCTGGTGGCCTCACACAACGCCGCGTTCTGGAAGCTGCTGGAGGCCTACCCCGAAACCCAGCGGGCCAAGGCGTTCCTTGAGGGCGTTTCGTTTGCCACGTCCCGGGGAATGGACAAAGACGCCGACTAGGTCCAGCGCAGGACGCTAAGCCGGCGAAGAGAGACCGGTCGAAAGCCTGCCGGCCAAAAAGCACTCTGGCGGGCCAGGAACCCCTGGCCCGCCAGAAAAGTGTCAGCCCCGGGGCTGGTCCGTTCCGCCGTCGTCGTCCTTGCTGCCGGTGTCCCCGGCGCCGCCTTCATCCCGCTTGCCGCCGGCGTCCCCGGCAGCACCGTCGTCGCCGGAGGTGCCGTCAAAACCGCCGCTGAGCAGTTTCTGCAGGGCGTCATCCACCTCGCTGTCGCTGGCTTCGGCCAACTTGCGGCGGGAGCTGAAGCCCTTCGGATCATCCAGGTCTTCGGCCGTGGGCAGGAGGTCGGGGTGGTGCCAGATGGCGTCACGGCCCTCGATCCCGCGTTCTTCCTTCAGCGTGGCCCACAGGGTGGCCGCGTCACGCAGCCTGCGCGGACGCAGCTCGAGTCCCACCAGGGAAGCAAAGGCATGCTCGGCGGGACCTCCCGTTGCCCGGCGGCGCCGAACTGTTTCGCGCAGCGCGCCGGCGGACGGCAGGACCTTCTCCGTGGCGGCCGCGGTCAGTTCATCCACCCAGCCCTCCACGAGGGCCAGCGCCGTCTCCAGCTTTTCCAGTGCCTGTTCCTGGGCCGGTGTCCGCTGCGGCATGAAGACGCCTTGGGACAATGCCTCCTGGATGCCTTCGGGATTGCTGGGATCGAGGTCCCGGGCGAGCTCCTCGATGCGGGAGGTGTCGATGTGGATGCCGCGGGCGTAGGCCTCGATGGCTCCCAGCAGGTGTCCTCGCAGCCAGGGAACCTGCACGAACAGCCGGGCATGAGCCGCTTCGCGCACGGCGAGGAACAGCCGGATGTCGTTCTCCGGCAGGGACAGGCCTTCACCGAAGGCGGCAACATTTGTTGGCAGGAGCGCCATTTCAAGGTCGGCAAGCGGCACGCCGATGTCGGTGGAGCTCACCACGTCCTGGGACAGTGCACCGATGGCCTGCCCCAGCTGCATCCCAAAGATGGCCCCGCCCATGTTCTGCAGCATCGAGGAGGCGCCGCCCATCATGGACTTCATTTCCTCGGGCATCTGCTCCGTCATCGCGGAGGAGAGCGCGTTGGCGATGCTGTTGGCCACGGGTTCGGTCAGCCGCTTCCAGGTGCCCAGGGTGGCTTCCACCCATTCCGCGCGGGACCAGGCCTTGCCGATCAAACCGGTGCCGGGCAGGTCGGTGACCGGGTCCAGCCACAGCTCAGCCAGGCGCAGGGCTTCATCCACCTCCCGGGACTGCTGGGCAGTGACCGACGGATCAGAACTGCCGGCCGCAACCCGCCGGGCATTGTCATGGGCCAGCGTCCAGTTGACGGGGCCCTCGGACGGGGCGCTCATCATCGCCTGCACCTGGGAGAACATCTGGGCCAGCAGGTTTGGGTCATCCGGCAGGCCGGCAGCCTTGGCGAGCTCGGCGGGATCGAAGTTCTCCATCCCCTTGCCGCCCATCAGGTTCTGCAGCATTTCGGTCAACGGATCCTTGGGGGTGTCGTCGTCGCCGTTGGACGGATTGAGTGGGTTGGAGGTCATGGTCCCGCCGATCGATGGTGTGACTGTTGATCAACCTTCACGGTACCCCGGCGGGGGTCGGCTGTCTGCCGCCCGCCGCCGTCGTTCGCTCTAGGCAAAGCACCCCCGCCCACTGCCACCGCGTACTGTTGGTGGGGTGACTACAACCCGTGGCGGCCATCCCTCCGAGGACCACGTTCCCGACCTTCCCCCCTTCTCCAATCCCGTCCCGTTTGGTGCCGGCGGCCCGCTGGAAGGCCCGGGGGACAGCGGCGGCACAGCGGCTGCGGGCGGCAGCATCAACGCGTTCGACGGCGGAGGCCGGGGGAAGCGGCTTTCCACCATGATGGTTGCCGGGCTGGCGGCGCTGGGGCTGGGAATTGCCGTGGGCACGCTTCCGGTGCCGTATGTCATCGAATCTCCCGGTCCCACCTACAACACGCTGGGGGAGAGCCAGGGGCATCCCGTCATCAATGTCAGCGGCCGTGAAACGTATCCGGCCGCCGGAAGCCTGGACCTGACAACCGTCTATGTCGACGGCGGCCCCACCGGCTCCGTCAGCATCCTCAATGCGTTCTCCGCATGGCTGGACGGGTCCAAAGCCGTCTACCCGGTGGAACTGATCTATCCCACGGGCACCACCAGGGAAGAGGCGCAGGAACAAAGTGCGGTGGCCATGGCCACGTCCCAGGAGAACGCCGTGGCCTCCGCCTTGAATGAGCTCAGGATTCCCTTCGGCCAGCAGCTCCAGGCCGCAGACCTGTCGAAGGATTCCGCTTCCGCCGGCAAGATCCAGCAGGGGGACATCCTCAAGTCCATCAACGGTAAGGACATCACCGCACTCAGCGTGATCCAGGATGAGCTGGCCGCCGGCAAGGGCGCCCCGGTATCGGTGACCGTGGAACGCGACGGCCGTCCCGTCACCGTCGAGGTCACCCCCAAGGACAACGGCCAGGGCCGGTTCATCCTCGGCGTCATGCTGAAGTACCTGTTCAGTTTTCCCTTCCAGGTGCAGATCTCCCTGGACAAGGTGGGCGGCCCCAGCGCGGGGCTGATGTTCTCGCTGGGCATCATCGACACGGTCACCCCCGGCGACCTCACCGGCGGCAAGCACGTCGCAGGCACCGGCACCATCTCACCGGACGGCGCGGTAGGACCCATCGGCGGCATCGGACAGAAAATGCGGGGTGCGCGCTCATCCGGCGCCACCCTGTTCCTGGCGCCCGCCGGCAACTGCGACGAAGTTGCGGGCCATGTTCCCGACGGCCTCCAGGTGGTCCGCGTGGAAAACCTTTCGGAAGCCCGGCATGCCGTGGAACTGGCCGGAAGCGGACAGGACACATCCGCGCTCCCGGCCTGCGCCAGCAAATAGACTGGGCGCAACTAGACTCACAGGAACTAAGCTTTACCGCCACTCGTGGCACAAGTTGACGGACGAAACCAGCCGTTTGACCGGTACCGTACGTCGCTCGCACGCTTCGAATATCTGACGACCAGCTATGAGGTACCCAGTTTGTCCCGTCCCGCCAGCACCATGTCCACCGGCAGGCCCCCTTCACGACGAGGCGTGCTGACGCCCACCTTGATCGTCGTTGCCCTGGTGGTAGTGGGCTTCATCTTCTTCGCCAACGTCTGGACCGACGTCCTCTGGTACCGGCAGCTGGGGTTCATCGAAGTCTTCGTCACCGAGAACCTGGCCAAGATCGCCACCTTCGTGGCCGGCTTCGCCATCATGTTTTCGGCAGTCTTCTTCTCGATCAGGATTGCCTACAACGCCAGGCCGGTCTACGCGCCGGACTCCGAGATCCGGGACAACCTCAACCGCTACCAGGCCCAGCTGGAGCCGGTCCGGCGGATCGTCATGGTGGGCCTGCCGGTCCTCTTCGGCCTGTTTGCGGGCAGCGCGGCCGCGAGCCAATGGCAGAAGGTCCTGCTGTTCTTCAACCAGGTCGGCTTCGGTGAGGCTGATCCTCAGTTCAACATGGACATCAGCTTCTACCTGATGACCCTGCCGTTCCTCGGGTTTGTGACCGGGTTCCTGATCAGCGTGGTGGTGATTGCGGGCATCGCCGGCCTCCTCACGCACTACCTGTACGGCAGCATCCGCCTGATGGAACGCGGCGTCTTCACCAGCCGCGCAGCGCAAATCCATATCGCCGTGACCGGCGCCGCCTTCCTGGTGCTCCTGGGCATCAACTTCTGGCTGGACCGCTACTCTTCCGTCCAGAGCAACGGGGGCCGCTGGGCCGGCGCGCTTTACACGGACGTCAACGCCGTCATCCCCACCAAGGCCATCCTCGCGGTGGCTGCCGTCCTGGTGGCCGTCCTGTTCATCGTGGCCGCCGTGATCGGCCGTTGGCGCCTTCCGGTGATCGGCACGGCCATGCTGATCATCACCTCCATCCTGGCCGGTGGCGTGTACCCCTGGGTGATCCAGCAGTTCCAGGTCCGCCCGTCCGAGCAGACGCTGGAAAGCAAGTACATCCAGCGCAACATCGAGAACACGCGCAAGGCCTACGGCCTGAATGGCATCCAGGAGACCCGGTACGACGCAACCAATACTGCCAACACCGGCGCACTCGCGCCGGACGCCCAGACCACTGCCAACATCCGGCTCCTGGACCCGAACCTGATCTCGGACGCCTTTGCGCAGCTGGAACAGTACCGGGCGTACTACCAGTTCCCCAAGGCCCTCAACGTGGACCGCTATGAGGTGGACGGCAAGATCCAGGACACCGTGATCGCGGTGCGGGAACTGAACCCCACGAACGTTGCTACCAACCAGCAGGGCTGGCTGAACCAGCACGTGGTGTACACCCACGGTTACGGGGTTGTGGCTGCCAAGGGCAACAAGTTCACCGTTGATGGCAAGCCCGAATTCCTGCAGTCCGGCATTCCGTCCACCGGCGTGCTGGGGAACGACACAACCTACGAACCGCGCATCTACTTCGGCGAGACTTCACCGGAATACTCGATCGTCGGTGCCCCCGACGGCGCCGCGCCGCGTGAGCAGGACCGTCCTTCCGGAAAGGAAGGGGAAGGCGAAACCCAGTACACGTTCAAGGGCAACGCCGGGCCCAATGTTGGCTCCTTCTTCAACAAGATCCTTTACGCCATCAAGTTCCAGTCTTCGGACCTGCTGCTTTCGGACGGCGTGAACCCGGAGTCGCAGATCCTGTACGACCGCAACCCCCGTGAGCGGGTCCAGAAGGTGGCGCCGTACCTGACGGTTGACGGCGGCGCCTACCCGGCAGTGGTGGACGGCCGGGTCAAGTGGATCGTGGACGGTTACACCACCAGCCAGTACTACCCGTACTCCCAGCAGAAGCAGCTGTCGGATGCCACCACTGATTCGCAGACCAGCTCCGGCCGTGCCGTGGCCCTGCCCAACAGCACGGTGAATTACATCCGCAACTCGGTCAAGGCCACTGTGGATGCCTACGACGGCTCGGTCACCCTCTATGCCTGGGACGACACGGACCCGGTCCTCAAGGCCTGGCAGAAGGTCTTCCCGTCATCCCTGAAGCCATACTCGGAGATGTCCGGGGCAGTCATGAGCCACGTCCGCTACCCGGAGGACCTGTTCAAGGTCCAGCGTGAGCTCCTGGGGCAGTACCACGTGACCGATCCCACCAGCTTCTACAAGAACAACGATGCATGGAGCGTCCCCGCCGATCCAACGGTGGATACCGACGTCAAGCAGCCGCCGTTCTATATGTCGCTGCAGATGCCGGACCAGGAGAAGCCGGCGTTCCAGCTGACGTCCTCCTTCATCCCGCAGATCGTGAACGGAAACGCCCGCAACGTCCTGTACGGCTTCCTCGCCGCGGATTCGGACGCGGGGAACCAGGCCGGGGTGAAGGCGGAAGGCTACGGCAAACTGCGGCTGCTGCAGATCCCCCCGGAAACACAGGTCCCCGGTCCTGGGCAGGCGCAGAACAAGTTCAACTCCGACCCCACGGTTTCGCAGGCGCTTAACCTGCTGCGCCAGGGTGCATCGGACGTGCTGAACGGCAACCTGCTCACCCTGCCCGTCGGCGGCGGCATCCTCTACGTCCAGCCGGTTTACCTCAAGTCCACGGGTGAGACGTCTTACCCCACACTGCAGCGCGTGCTGGTGGCGTTCGGCGACAAGGTGGGCTTCGCCCCGACGCTGGACGCGGCCCTCAAGCAGCTCTTCGGCGGGGACTCCGGCGCGGCCGCGGGTGACTCCGCCAACAACGGGCAGACGCCGGCCGGCCCGGCCGCGCCTGCCACGCCGGCAGAGGCGGACGCCAAGGCCCAGCTGAAGGCGGCCCTGGATGAGGCGAACGCGGCCATCCAGTCCGGACAGACGGCGCTCGCGGCAGGTGACTTCGCTGCCTACGGCGAAGCGCAGAAGAAGATCGCGGCAGCGCTGAAGAAGGCGATGGACGCCGAAGCCAAGATCCCGGTGACCGCTCCGGAGGCCAGCCCGGCCCCCGCAGCTTCCAGCTCACCTTCGGCCACGCCGTCCGCATCAGCGGGCCAGTAGTACGACGGCGGCCCGGCACCGGAAGCCCCAACGGGGACCAGGGTGCCGGGCCGGCGTAACGGACGTCACGCCGCTTCGATTTGGCCTGCGGTTCACCTCCCGGTAAAGTAGTTCTTGCGACGCGGGGTGGAGCAGTTCGGTAGCTCGCTGGGCTCATAACCCAGAGGTCACAGGTTCAAATCCTGTCCCCGCAACTGAGGAAAGGCCCGGACATTGGAAACAATGTCCGGGCCTTTTGCTTTCCCTGAAGCCACTGCCGCGGCCAACCTCTCCGGTGCTCGGGTCCCAAAGGGGCCTGGTGGACCGTGGTCAGGGCGGCCGCGAAAGTAGGGTAGTGTTGATCAAGCGACGCGGGGTGGAGCAGTTCGGTAGCTCGCTGGGCTCATAACCCAGAGGTCACAGGTTCAAATCCTGTCCCCGCAACTTATGAAGGCCCTGACCGGCAGTTACGCCGGTCAGGGCCTTTCTTTTCCTTGGATGCGCACAGTTCCTAGTATTCTCTTTCGAAGGGCCCCGCGATCTGCGGGCTGTCCCAGTCATTCCTGAGAGGTATGTAGTTCGATGGCCACACCCACGAAGAAACCCGGCGCCGCGACGGGCAAGCGGTCCCGGCTTTACTGGGTGGTTCCCGCAGTCCTCGCGGCGCTGGTCCTGGTGGTCCTGGTGGCCCGGCTGCTCGTGGGACTGCCCGCCGTCGCGTCCTTTCTCGCGGACTACCCAGGCCAGTCCGAACTGCCGGACAACGCCCCGGTGGGTTTTCCCGCCTGGCTTGCGTGGCAGCACTTCCTCAACGCCTTCTTCCTGCTCCTGATCATCCGCACAGGGTGGCAGGTTCGCACCACCACGCGGCCCAGCGGGCACTGGACCAGGAACAATAAGGGCCTGATCCGCACCAGGAACGCGCCCACCAAGATCACCCTCGAACTGTGGTTCCACCTGACGCTGGATGCCCTCTGGATCCTGAACGGGCTCGTCTTCGCCGTGCTGCTGTTCGCCACCGGGCAATGGATGCGCATCGTCCCCACCAGCTGGGACATCTTCCCCAATGCGTTGTCGGCCGCGCTGCAGTACGCCTCGCTGGACTGGCCTACGGAAGACGGCTGGATCAACTACAACGCGCTGCAGCTGTTGGCCTACTTCGTGACCGTCTTCATCGCTGCGCCGCTGGCGTTCATCACGGGCCTGCGGATGTCCTCCGCCTGGCCAAAGAAGGCGGCGGGCCTGAACAAGGCCTACCCCATCGAGTGGGCGCGGGCCGTCCACTTCCCGGTGATGGTCTACTTCGTGGCCTTCATTGTGGTCCACGTCTTCCTGGTGCTCGCCACCGGTGCGCTGCGGAACCTGAACCACATGTACGGGGTCAGGGACGACGACGGCTGGTTCGGCTTCTGGGTGTTCCTGGCCTCCGTGGCCGTCATGGTGGCCGCCTGGTTCCTGGCCCGCCCCATCTTCCTGCGGCCCATCGCCTCCCTAATGGGCAAGGTCAGCCGCTAAGGCCAGCTCAGCCGTCCTTGAGCTGCTGGTAGGCCGCCAGCGCGCGTTCCCGGGACTCCGGCAGCTCAACAAGGGGTTCGGGATAGTCCGGAACCCCCGTCTTCCAGGGCTCGTGGATGGATTTGTTGTCCAGGTCGGCGAGCTCCGGGACGAACTCGCGCAGAAACCGGCCGCCGGCGTCGAATTTCTTGCTTTGGGTGACCGGATTGAAGATCCGGTAATACGGCGACGCATCCGCGCCCGAGCCGGCCACCCACTGCCAGTTAGCCGGGTTGCTGGCGGCGTCGGCGTCCACCAAGGTGTTCCAGAACCATTCCTCTCCGACCCGCCAGTCAGTCAGTAGATTCTTGACCAGGAACGAGGCCGCAGCCATCCGCACGCGGTTGTGCATCCAGCCGGTCTGCCAGAGCTGGCGCATCCCGGCATCCACCAGGGGGTAGCCCGTACGGCCCTGCTGCCACGCCTCGAGCTCACTCCTGCCCGGCTGCTGCCAGGCGAACCGGTCGAATTCGGGCCGGTAGTTGCGGGTGGCCAGTTCCGGGTTGTTGTACAGCAGCTGCCAGCAGAATTCGCGCCAGCCAAGCTCGGAGCGGAAAATCCCGACGTCGGCAGGCACCTTTTGCGGATAGCGGCGGCGGATCCCGTGCCACACCCGGAACGGACTGATCTCGCCGAATCTCAGGTGGGGTGACAGGCGGCTGGTTCCCTCGGTGCCTGGCAGGTTCCGCCCGGTTCCGTACTCCCCGGCGGGTCCGTCCAGGAAGTCGTCCAACCGGTGGTGCGCGCCTTCCTCCCCGGGGGTCCAGGTGGCGGCGAGGCCGCCGCTCCAGTCAGGGGAGGAGGGGAGCAACCGCCAGTTGTCGAGGTCGTCACCCGCCTGGAGGCGGCCTGGTTGCGGAGGTCCCGGGATCACGGCGGGAGGCTCGAGGGGGTCCCGGACCTCCTGGCCGGCAAGGCATGCGCGCCAGAACGGCGTGAACACCTTGTAGGGGCCTCCGGAGCCGGTCCTGACCGTCCAAGGCTCGAACAGGAGGTTTGCCTGGAAGCTTGACGCCTCCAGGCCGCTTTCCCCGGCCCACGCCTTAAGGGCGGCGTCTATGTTTCGCTCGGGCTGGCCATAGCGCCGGTTCCAGAAGAGGTGTGCAGCTCCGGTCTGCGCCGCCACTTCCTTGATCACCTGCCCGGCCGGCCCACGGCGAAGGACCAGACGCGAACCGCGGGCCTCAAGGGCGGAGGACAAGGCCTGCAGCGAATGGTGCAGCCACCAGCGGGTTGCGCCTCCCAGCGGCCTGATGCCGGCAGATTCTTCATCCAGGACGTAGACCACCGTCAGCGGCAGGCCCAGGGCGGCTGCGGCAGTCAGAGCCGGATTGTCATCCAGGCGAAGGTCGTCGCGGAGCCAGACCAATGCGGTCTCGTGAAGGGAGGTCATGCCACCACGCTACACACTGTGGACATGGCGATGGCCGGGACCGCGGTCCCGGCCATCGCCTGGTTTGCCTGTGGAAGCCAGCTGGCTTTAGAGCTTGTCGAAGTCGGCTTCCTCAACGGTCGACTCGGACTGTGCGGCACTGGCGGCACCGAGGGCAGGCTTGGCACCGCCGGACTTCAACGCAGCGAGCCGGGCCTCGATCTCGGTCTGCTCGCCCAGGTCCTCCAGCTGGTTGAACTGCGCGTCCAGGCTGGACGCTGCAAGTTCCTCCTGTCCGCGGACCTTGGCCTCTTCGCGGCGGATCTTTTCCTCGAAGCGGCCCACTTCGCTGGTGGGATCCATGATGTCGATGCTCTTGATGGCGTCGTGCACCTGGGACTGCGCCGCTGCCGTCTTTGACCGGGCCACCAGTTCGTTGCGCTTGCTGGTCAGCTGGTTGAGCTTGTTCTTCATCTGGTCCAGGCCGGTCTTCAGCTTGTCCACCACCTCGCGCTGGGAGGCGATGCTCGGCTCCGCACCCTTGGCTTCGTTCTCAGCTGACATCTGCCGCTGCAGGGCCACCTTTGCCAGGTTGTCGAACTTCTCGGCGTCGGCAACGTCGCCGGCTGCGCGGAACTCGTCAGCCTTGCGGGAGGCGGCCAGTGCCTTGTTTCCCCAGTCGCGCGCGTTCTTGACGTCCTCGTTGTAGTCGTCTTCCAGCATACGGAGATTGCCGATGGTCTGCGCCACCGCAGACTCTGCTTCGGCGATGTTGTTGGTGTAGTCGCGGACCATCTGGTCCAGCATCTTCTGCGGATCCTCGGCGTTGTCCAGCAAAGAGTTGATGTTCGCCTTTGCCAGCTGTGCGATCCGGCCGAAAATGGACTGCTTAACCATGGTGTTTGCCTTTCGTCCTGCTCTTTGTTGACCACTGACGTCCGTGAACAGTGGTGTCGTGCTTCCATCCACCCACCGCTGCCGGCGAGCGTCTAGCTCGTATAGCGACTAAAAGTCTCCGCCGCCCCCGGAATCTCCGCCCCAGCCGCCCATATCGCCGCCGAAGCCGCCGTCCCCGCCGAAGCCACCGCCTCCGCCGCCGTCGCCCCAGCCTCCACCGCCGCCCCAGCCACCGTGGCCACCGTTGAGGATGGAGTTGATCAGGATGCCGCCCAGGATGGCGCCGCCCAGTCCACCGCCGCCTCCGCCGCCGAACATGCCGCCCCGGCCGTAGCCCTGGTTGGCGTAGCCGTCGAAATGCTCGACGTCGGCCTGGGCCAGCTGTGCCGCCTGCGCTGCGAGGGCATGCGCCTGCTGTGCGTAGGTAAGCGCGGTGACAGGGTCCGTGCGGGCAATGGACAGCGCGTAGTCGAGGTTGCGCTGCGACTCAGCCAGCCTGGTGCGCGCCTCGGTGCCCACCCCGCCGCGGCGCGCCGTGATGTAGTCGGACGTGGCGCTGATCTGCGCCTGGGCGGACATGATGGTTTGCTGCAGCGATGCCTGCGCGCGCCGCGCCTGCTCCTGCTGGTCCCGGATCCCGGTCAGGGCCTGGTCCAGGGACTGGTGGGCGGTTTCGACCCGCTGCAGGGTGGAGATGGGGTCGATCTTTCCGCCCTGGATTTCGCTCTTTACCTGGGCCAGTGCGGCCTCCACCGCGGCCACCGGCCCGGCCAGCTCGGCGTGGGCGCCGGACTGGATCATGGCCTTTGCCTGGGCCAGGTCCTGGGACGTATCCACCACGGCCGCTTCCAGGCCGTTGCGCGCGTCGTCGAGGTTGGTGGCCACCTTGGCGATGGCGTCCAGGAGGACGTTGGTCTGGTGCAGGCTTTCTTCGGCTGCGCGCACGGCCACTGCTGCGAGGCTGCTCTCGCCCTCACCGAGCTTCTGCTGCGCGGTTTCGGACGCGTTCTGCACGAAGGCGAGGCGTTCCTTGGCCTGGACGATGTTGTCCGAGACCTGGGTCAGTGCACTGTCCGCGTACTTGGACCGCGTGGTGGCCAGGGACTGCTCCGCACTGGCGATCTTGGCGTCCGCTTCGCGGGCTCCGGCGTTGACCGCGGCAAGGGCCTGAGGTGCGTTCTTCTCCAGCTCACGCAGGGAATCGAAGTCAGCCTTCTGCTCCTGGAGGGATGCCAGGGCGGCCTCGGAGCGGCGGATGATCTCGCCCAGCCAGGTCCGTTGCTGCTCCTCCGTGTCCGGAATATGGTCGTCGAGCTGCTGCTGCAGCTTGAAGGACTCCGTCATGTGGGCTTTGGCCTCGGCCAGTGCCTTGGTGAAATTTCCGACGGCGGAATCGCCGTACTGCGCCTGGGCGAAGCCTAGTTCCTGCTCGCTGGTCTTAATGGCGTCATCCGCCTCGATCAGCAGGGAACCGCTCTTCCGGCGGAGTTCCTCAACGCTGAGTGACGCCAGCGGGTCCAGCTCGGCGCCCTGGGGCCCATAGCTGCCGCTGGATGCGTCCTGGCCGGCAGCCTTCTTCCGTCGGTTCCGGTAGTAGAGGTACGCGCCGCCTCCGGCCACCACCACACCCGCACCTACCAGGACGCCGGCTCCGGCGCCGTTATCAGAAGGAAGCTTGCCGGACCCACCTTGTGCAGCATCACCGATGGCAGAGGCGGCGTCTATTGCTGCTTGAGCATAATTGCCGGACGCCAACTGGGGACCGATGGCGGTTGTCTTGATGTTTTCCAATTGGGCGTTCGTGATCTTAGTGCCGCCCTTGTTGAGAATGTACTGCCGAGTGTCCGTCGCGACGGCGAAGATAAGTGCATTTGACCCCAGATTGGCCTTCTTCGCTACCGCGTCCGTCCATGCTTCGCGGTCAGTGGGATTCTCAAACTTCTTGACGGTAACCACGTGGAGAACCATGGCTCGCTCGGTGCCAAGCTTCTTGATGGCATCTTCCACCTTGGATTTGTCGCCGCCCAGAACGCCGGCTGAGTCGACGATCTTCGTTACAGGATCCAAGGTGACCGGGTCTTCGGCCCACGCGGCGCCGGCGGGTACCGCCAGCAATCCGGCAAGGCCGATCACGGCGAGGATACGTTTGAACTTTGACCGCATGTGCAACCCTTCAGCACGCCTGACACCGATTCGGGACGAATCAGTCGTCGAATCCAGCAGCGCCCCCACGCTTGGTGTGAAGCCGCAGGTCGCTGTGGCAATTCATCTTGATTCTATGGTGCACCCCACAGCCAGTCCATGCGGCCGAATATGCCCCCAGCGAAACGCCGCCCAGCCGGGCGGCCGGCACCCTGGCGTTCAGGAAGCTCCCAGCAAACATCCGAGCTTGTTCCAGCGGGACGGTACATAGTTAATGGCAGACGAGGATGAAAGGAAGTCCCATGACTGAGAATCAAACCCCAGGACCGGTCCCGGAGGACAGGCACGGGGGCAGCAGGAACCCGTGGCAGCAGCAGGATCCGCAGCGGCAGGACCAGCAGCAGCCCGGAGACCGCCAGGCGGCCCCTCAGTATGGGAACAGCAGCGGGGAGCAGCAGAACCACGCGGCCTACCAGAACCACACAGAGCGGCTGGACCAGCCGCAGCCGCGTGAAAACCACACCCAGGAGTTACCGGGTGCCCCGCGGCCGGTGTACCCGCAGCGGCAGCCGTTCTACGGCCAGTCCGGATACTACGGCCAGCAGCAGAACGGCCAGCCCCTGCACGGTGAAGGCCGCGGCACACCCAACGGGAGCATCGGCCTGGCACCCAACCCCAAGGACGCGCCCCGGCGTAAGGCCAGCTTCGGCGTCGGGACCCTCGTGGCCAGCATCCTCGCAGCAGGCCTCGTCGGCGGCGGCGTGGCCACGGTCGGTGCCGGCGAATTGTTCGGCAACACCGGGTCCAGCACGTCGACCGTCACCGGCAACAGCCAGCCCGGGACCGTCATCGTCAACAACAAGGACGACGTCAACGCCATTACCGCAGCAGCCGTAAAGGCCTCGCCCAGCGTCGTCACCATCAGTGCCACCAGCGGCAGTTCAGGGGGCACCGGTTCGGGCATCGTCCTTGACGACCAGGGGCACATCCTGACCAACACGCACGTGGTAACCCTCGATGGCCAGACCGCCAACGCCACCCTCGAAATCCGGACCAGCGACGGAAAGGTCCTGCCGGCAAAGCTCGTGGGAACCGACCCCCTGTCCGACCTCGCCGTTATCAAGGTGGACGACACCTCAAGCCTCACCCCTGCCACCCTTGGCGATTCCGGCAAGCTCAACGTGGGGGATACCGCCATCGCCATCGGATCCCCGCTCGGCCTGACCGGAACCGTTACGGACGGCATCGTCTCCACCCTCAACCGGACCATCAGCGTCGCATCGTCTGCAGCACCGGAGGGCGGTGACAACAGCCAGGGCGGCGACCAGGGCTTCCAGTTCGCGCCTCCGGGGGGCGGCCAGAGCCAGCAAAGCTCGGGCGAGGGCTCCATCGCCATCAACGTCATCCAGACTGACGCGGCCATCAACCCCGGCAACTCCGGCGGCGCCCTGGTGAACAGCAAGGGCGAGATCATCGGAGTCAATGTCGCCATCGCCTCCGCGGGATCCGGGACGTCCTCCTCGCAGAGCGGCAACATCGGCGTCGGCTTCAGCATCCCCATCAACAACGCCAAGCGCGTGGCCCAGGAAATCATCGACACCGGCAAGGCCTCGCACGGCCAGCTGGGCGTCAGCGTCAAAGCCAAGACCACATCCGGCGCATCCTCCGAATTCTCGGTGGGGGCCGACGTCGCCACCGTTGACCCCAACTCGGCGGCCGGAAAGGCCGGAATCAAGGTTGGTGACGTCATCACCAAGTTCAACGACCTCACCATCGGCGAACCGAACCAGTTGACGGCCGCCGTCCGCGAACAGCCGGCAGGCTCCACCGTGAAGATCACGGTCCAGCGCAGCGGCAAGGAGCAGACGTTCGACGTCAGCCTGGGTGCGGCGGCCAGCTGACGTCCGGCAGCACCACCCTGCAGCAATAACGACGGCGGCGTTCCCACCCAAAGGGGCGCCGCCGTCGTCATGCTGCGTCCCGGCCACGCCCTGACACAGGCGTTAACGGAAGAGGGCGCGGGGGCACGCCGATATGGTTAGCTAGGAGCTACCCGCCTGCCGGGCATTCCGCGGCCATGACCCACCCGGCTGGCTGTCCACAAGCATGGAAGGCTGCTGTAAACACAGTGGAAGAGACATTGAAGATCGTAGTCCTGGTCAAACATGTACCGGACGCCCAGTTCGACCGCCACCTGAGCGGTGCGGGCAACACCGTGGACCGCGACGAAAGCATTCTGTCCGAGCTTGACGAATACGCCCTCGAGGCAGCGCTGCAGCTGACCGAGGCCAGGGGCGGAAGCAAGGCGGGCAACCAGGTCATCGCCCTCAGCATGGGCCCCTCCGGAGCTGTCAACGCCGTCAAGAAGGCCCTCCAGATGGGCGCCACAGAGGGTGTCCACGTGACCGACGACGCGCTGGCCGGTTCGGACGCCGCGGCCACCTCGCTGGCACTCGCCGCAGCGGTCCGGCACCTGGGCGGCGTGGACCTGGTCCTCACCGGCATGGCCTCCACCGACGGTGAAACGTCCCTGGTCCCGGCACAGCTGGCCGAACGGCTCGGGCTGCCCCAGGTCACCTTTGCCTCCACGCTGGAGGTCGACGGCGGCCGGCTGACGGCCCGCCGCGACGCCGACACGTCCTCGGAGACCGTCGAGGCGCCGCTGCCTGCCGTCGTATCCGTGACGGACCAGATCAACGAGCCCCGGTACCCCAACTTCAAGGGAATCATCGCCGCCAAGCGCAAGAGCATCACCACTCTGTCCCTGGCCGACATCGGCGTCGACCCCGCCCAGGTGGGCTTCGCCGGTTCCTGGACCAGCGTGGCCAGCGCCGAACAGCGGCCGCCCCGGACTGCAGGCACCATCATCACCGACGAGGGCGACGCCGGCATCAAGCTGGTTGACTTCCTGGCCGCCCAGAAGCTGCTCTAAGAGGGACATCGACATGGCAAAAGTACTCGTATTCATCGACAACCCGGGCGCATCGCTCAAGAAGAGCAGCCTTGAGCTGCTGACCCTGGCGCGCTCCCTGGGCGGAAGCACCGTGGCGCTCAACGGGGATCTTTCCGACGGCGTCGCCGCCGCCTTCGCCGAGTACGGCGTGGAAAATATCCTGCGCCCGTCCGCCCAGGACCTGGATGACTTCCTGGTTGCACCCAAGGCCGCCTACGTGGCCGCCGCGGCAGAGGCCAACGGCGCCGGCATTGTGCTGCTGGACAACTCGCCGGAAGGCAAGGAGATCGCCGCACGCGTGGGGATCCGGTTGAACGCAGGAGTGATCACCGACGTCGTCGCCGTGGACCCCGACGGCACTGCCCACAAGTCCGTCCTGGCCGGCTCCTACAGCACCGCCTGCAGGGCCACCACCCCGGTTTCCGTGCTGACCCTGAAGGCCAACAACGTCATCCCGGAACCTGCTCCTTCGCCCACCGCCCCCGAAACGGCGACTGTTGAGGTCCCCGCCGTGGTTGCCGCGGCCCGGATCACGGCCCGCGAGCAGAAAGTGGCCAGCGGCCGGCCAGACCTGACGGATGCACGGATTGTGGTTGCCGGCGGACGCGGCATGGACGGCGACTTCGGTCCGGTGGAGGAGCTGGCCGATGCCCTCGGTGCCGCCGTGGGCGCCTCCCGTGCAGCAACGGATGCGGGCTGGATCAGCCACGACGCCCAGGTGGGGCAGACGGGCAAGACAGTTTCCCCGCAGCTGTACATCTCCGCAGGCATCTCCGGCGCCATCCAGCAGAAAGCCGGCATGCAGACATCCCAGGTCATCGTCGCAGTCAACAAGGACGCCGAGTCTCCGGTCTTCGAAATTGCGGACTTTGGCATCATCGGTGACGTATTCGATGTCCTTCCCCAGGCCGCGGCCGAGATCAAGAAGCGAAAAGGCTGAATCGTTGACTGCCTCCCACGGGCAGGCAGGGAGCCCGTTCAACCCGGAAATGCACCCGGTTGGGCGGGTGCTCTGTTTTGCGGCCCACCCTGACGACATCGACTTCGGCGCCGCCGGCACCATCGCCGGGTGGACGGCGGCAGGCGTGGAGGTCAGCTACTGCATCATGACCGATGGCGACGCCGGCGGCTTCGACCCCGCCCACCGCGCGGACATCATCGCCATGCGCGACGCCGAGCAGCGCCGCGCCGCGGAACTGGTGGGCGTTACCGACATCCACTACCTCCACCAGCGGGACGGGTACCTCGAGCCCTCGCACGAGGTGATGAAAGCGGTGGTGCGGCTGATCCGCGAACTTCGTCCCGACGTCGTCCTGGCCATGCATCCTGAACGGAACTGGCAGCGGATCCAAAAGAGCCACCCCGACCACCTGGCCGTGGGGGAAGCCGTGACCCGCGCCGTGTATCCGGCGCTTGAGAACCCCTTCGCGTACCCGGAGCTGGCCGAAGCAGGCCTGGCGGCCTACAAGCTGCCATGGCTGTGGCTGTACGCCGGACCGGAGGAACGGGAAAACCACTTCGTGGACGTCACCGCCCAGGTGGATGCGAAACTGGCCGCCATCCACGTCCATGTCAGCCAGCATCCTGACGTGGACGCCATGGAAGCCACCGTCCGGAAAGGGATGCGGCTCAACGCCGCCCGGGCCGGGCTGCCGGACGGGCGCAGCGCGGAAGCCTTCCACGTGGTGGCGGTCAACGGGCCCGGGACAATCGCAGGTTTCTGAGGCAGCGAAGCGCCCCCGGTTCCTTCCATGGGAAGGTTCCGGGGGCGCTTCTTTCGCTTGCTGGCCGCTTGGTGCGCGTTTTGCTGCCGGGTCAGGCTCCCAGCGGGGCTGCCGCCACAGTAGGCAGCGTGGGCGCCTTGGACCCGCCGGCCGGTTCAACGGTGATCCCCAGTGAGGCAGCCGAGTGGATTCCCTGGACCACTGCCGGCTTGGACAGGGCCTGTTCGTCCATCAGCCCCTGCGACACCGGCGCGGAGCCGTCCTTGGGGATCAGCCACATCTGGTACACCTTGCCGGCCGGGGGAGCGGGCACGCCGCTCATCTTCACCACGGCAGCGTCCTCCGACGCTGATATCAGGAGGGTGGCCTTGCCGCCGCCTATAACGTTCACGGAAGCCTCGCGCAGGTCCCCGGCCCTGGCCACCTGGTTGACGGGGTCGTTCTGGTCGGCCATGTAGGCGCCCACGCCCACACCGCCCAGGGCGATGGCTGCTGCCGCCGCCACACCGATGAGCCAGCGCCGGGCGCCGGACGGGCCGCGCCGTTCCTCCCGCCGCTTGCGGGCCTGCGCCAGCTCGTCACGTGCGTCCGGCCCGCCAGGGGCGACGTGAAGAGGAGTTGGAGCGCTGCTTCCGGCTGGTGCCGGCGCGCCTCCGCCAGGCAGTCTGTCCTGCCCGGGGAGCTGGGCAGGCAGCTGCGCGACGATCCGGTCAAACAGGTCCGACGGCGGCGCCTCCTCCGCGCGGAAGGTGCGGGCCAGCGTCTCCCGGGACTGCCGGACGCGCTCGAGGAAGGCTCGGCGTTCCGCTTCCGGGGCCGTGGAGATATAGAGGTCAATGGCGCCGCGTTCCTGCTCCGTGACAGCATCGAGGGCGTAAAGCTCGGCCAGGTCCACGGCGCGGCCTGAGGCCAGGTCCATGGCGACAGTGTCGCCGAAGGAACCCGAACCGCCGTTGCGGGCTTCATCCATTCCGCTCATCTCAACTCACCCCCAAACAGGTCTTCAATCGGATCAGTCCATCGCGGATGCGGGACTTGATGGTGGGCACCGCCGCATTCAGCCGTTCCGCAACCTCCCGGTAGGTGAGGCCGCCGTAGTAGGCCAGGCGCACGGATTCCTGCTGTGTTTCGGTCAGCGTCCCCAGGCAGCGCACCACCGCCTCAGCTTCCAGCCGGCTGCCCACTTCGTCGGACACGCTGTCGTGGTCGATGTCCTGGGTACTGGCCCCGTACTTGGCTTCCCTGTCGGTGGAGGACTGTGACGACCGCACCTTGTCCACAGCCCGCCGGTGGGAGATGGTCATCAGCCAGGAGAGCGGGCTCCCTGCCTGCGGATCAAACTTCGCCGCGTTTTGCCAGACCTGCAGGAAGACTTCCTGCGTGGTGTCCTCGCTGAGTTCGGGATCGATCAGGACCCGCCGTGCCATGCCGAAGACCCTGCGGGAGGTCAGCTGGTAAAACTCGGCAAAAGCCGCCTGGTCCCCGCGGGCAATGCCCGCCAGCAGGACCGAGAGGCGTTGGCTGAGGTCTGCAGGTGGGTCAGTCACCGCGGCGGAGCCCTCAGAATTTGGCGCGTTGGGAGTTTCCATTAAGTCCAAGCATAAGTCTCCGGGCGGCGAATCCTCAGCAGTGCCGTTCCGGCTGCGGCCCGTCTGCCGGGATCCTGCCTCCAGTAGAGTCACCTGCCGCTCCTTGCTCCGCTCGAATGTTCGTCAAGAGTCATTCGATGCCGGAGCGGGGGCGGATGGGACAGCGGGTGAAGAAATTGTTCGGCAGGGGTAATCGATCCGGGTGGGGGCTTCCTAGAGCCTGGCTCCGGCAAAGCCCTGTTGGCGCCAGGCCTCGTAGACGGCGATCGAGGCGGCGTTGGCGAGGTTCAGTGAACGGAGGGCCGGCAGCATGGGCAGGCGCACGGTGGCCGTCACGTGGGGATCGTTCTTCAGCTCTTCCGGGAGTCCCACCGATTCGCAGCCAAACATCAGCACGTCCCCGGGCTGGTAGGCGACGTCCGTGTAGCCGGTGGTGCCGTCCGACGTGAAGGCGTAGACGCGTTCGGGCTGAAGGTGCCGCCAGGCGTCGTCGATCGACTTGTGCACCGTGACGACGGCGAGGTCATGGTAGTCGAGGCCCGCCCGGCGGAGTTTTGCGTCGGAGAAGTCGAAGCCCAGGGGTTCCACGAGGTGCAGCTCTGCGCCGGTGATTGCGGCAAGGCGGATGGCGTTTCCGGTATTGCCGGGGATTTCTGGGGCATGGAATAGGATGCGGAACACCTCCCCATCCTAGCCATCCAGGCTCAGTGCATGCCTCGCAGCAGCCTGGCAAGGACCGGGACGTTCACCGTGTTGGGGGCCGGGCCTGATGTCAGGAATTCCTTGAGGCCGCGCACCATGCCCGCCGCGTTGACGATTTGCACAGTCTCCAGCGCGCCAGCGGGGCGCCGGTGGTGGTCGATCACGGGTTCATGGAGGTTGCCGTCCGGGCTGTGCACCACAGTCCAGCCAGTGACGTTGAGTTCAGGAAAGATGTCCTGCATGGCCCACACCACCCGGGCGAGCTGTGGCGGCGCCACCGCCCGGCCGCCGTTGTTGAGGGTCCGGCCGTCCCAGGCGTAGGCGCCCTTGGGCAGGAGCATGGAGTTCACCAGGGCCAGCCGGTAGCCGGACAGGACCGCATGGTCGATGTGATTGTTGTCCGCCGGCGACTGAAGGCCGTTGATGAGCCGGGCCGCCGGAATGTTAGGCAACACCTGCCGGGTCAGCAGCTGCACGGTCCGCATTTCGCGCTGGATGCGTGCTTCGGCCCCAAAGATCCCCCGTTTCCTCGGCATGCCGTGCACCTGTTGGCGTGCCTGGGCAAGGGGAATAAGCGGGACTTCGGAGCTGCCTTCCCCGTACGGCGGAACGTAGACCGGCGGGTCTCCCGCAGTGTTCCTGCCGTTGTCCGGCCTGCGGACGGTGGCAGATGCCCGGCTTCCGGCGGGGGGCGCATCAAAGTGGGCTCCGTCGTCGGACGGCATGCCGCGTACCGGACCGGCGCCATAGGTGCGGTCGTAGGCTTTACGGCGCTGTGGATCGATGAGGGTCTCGTAGGCAGCGGTCACGCGGCGGAAGGTTGCGGCGTCGCCCCCGTGGTCCGGGTGGGCCGTCCTGGCAGCGCGCCGGTAAGCCACCTTGATTTCCTTTTCGGTGGCGGTGACGGCCACGCGAAGGACCTGGTAGTGGGAGCTGCTGCTCTCGGTCAAGATGTTCCTTTTCTTGATGCGCGGCTTCTTCAAATCTCCGCAGGGGAAGCAAAGTGCCCGCCCAGTTTAGCCAGCACAGCCCAGCTGGCACGGATGGCAGTCTGCCGTAACAACGAACGCCCGGGGCTTCCGGGTTCCCGGGGGATGCCGTCTAGACTCGTGCTGCGCGGCCGGACGGCGGCCACAGAGGGTGCAACGGAGTGGAGAAGGACCAGCCAGTTCGCCAAAACGGATGGGTGCCTTGTTGCCGCGAGGGTCAGCACGGGCCAGGCTCCGCTGGTACGCGGTGGGGACCGGGAATCTTCCCTCGCCCTGTTCCAGTACCTGGACCCCACCATCCAGCCCTCGTACCTCAAGACACAAACGTTGCAGTGGGGCGGTACCCCCGATGCTCCCGGGAAGAACGTGGAAGTGCTGGCCCTTGAACAGTCAGCTCCCGGCGGACGGTCCACTGCCGTGCTGGCAAGGGTCTTCGGGGCCGCGCAATCCTCTGCCTATATATCGGTGTCCTGCCCGGACCCGGCAACGCTTGCTTCCGCGCGCGGTGACGTGGTCCGCTACCTGCCGCTGCTGCCGCCGTCCGCTTGAGGCTGCGCATGGCGCGCGCAAAACCGCCGGCGGCTGGAGGGCTCAGCTGCCGGCGGGTCTTTGTTCAGCTAACGTTTGGCGCTGTCAGGGACAGCGCCAAACGGAGGCTGATTCACGCAGCGGTTCGGCTGTTTTCCATCGACAGGCGGTTAAGGGCCAGCGCGCCAACCAGCAGACCGAAGTCCCGCAGGGCCACGTCGTAGAAACTCCCGAGCAGCAGCAGGTTGATGATGATCCCTGCCAGCCAGGCCGCCACCAGCAGCGAGCCGTATTTCGGCCGGACAGCCACGACGATGCCGGCGATGATCTCCACAACGCCCACGATGTACATGAAGGTCTGGGGTGCCAGTGGTACGACGGCGGTGGCCTGGGGCGCCAGGTACATGGTCCAGTCAGTGAGGATGTTGGTGAACTTGTCCAAACCGAAAAGGATCGGTGCGACGGTAAAGACAGTGCGCAGCAGCAGGAACGCCTGCCTGGCCGCCGGCATGGCTGTTGCTGCGTTCCGGGCCTGCACTGTCGATGTTGCTTTCATGGTGCTCTCCTTCTAAAAGTAGGTATGCCAATTTTAGAAAGGGAAGGTTCTATAATCAATAGATCCTGACTTTGGATTTTGATTGGTGGACATCATGTACCGACTTCCGTGGGCTGACAGGATTGCTGCCGTGGCTTCGCTGACAGATGCCAAGAGGCTGCAGCTTTTCGAACTGGTAGCTGCAGCGCCAGGACCGATGGGGCGGGACGAAGTGGCTGAGGCTGCAGGCATGCCCCGGAGTACCGTCTCCTTCCATCTGGACAGGCTGGTGCAGGACGGCTTGCTGGCCGTGGAGTTCCGCAAGCCGGCCGGGAGGGCAGGGCCGGGGTCCGGCCGCCCCGCCAAGATGTACCGGCCGGTGGGAAGCGAGGTCGGCGCGTCAGTGCCGGACCGGAACTATGACCTCGCCGGGGAACTCATGGCGGCGGCGATCGAAGCCTCCCAGGCCGGCGGCGCCCCCGTCGGTGAATCGCTCCGTGCGGCCGCCTTCCGGAAAGGCCGGGAGCTGGCAGAAGCAGCCGGCGGCCTGGAGGAATTCCTGGCCGAAGCCGGCTACCAGCCAGAGCAGGACGGTGAAGGCGGCTACCTGCTTCCCAACTGCCCGTTCCACCGGCTCTCGCGTTCTCATACGGCAGTGGTTTGCGACATGAACGGCGCATTCCTGCGCGGGGCCGCGGTGGGCTGCGGCAGTGCGGAAGAGCGTGTTGCCCCGGCTGCCGGACCTGGTCAGTGCTGCGCAAGGATCACCGGCGGGGACTGACGATCCCGCCGCGGATGCAGCGGCAGGCCGCGATAGAATTGGGGGATGCCCGCGTACCTCGACCATGCCGCCACTACTCCGCTTTCGGCTGCGGCGCTCGCCGCCCTGACGCGTGAACTGGCGCGCACGGGCAATCCGTCGTCGCTGCATGGCTCGGGACGCAGGGCCCGCCGTGCCGTCGAGGATGCGCGCGAGATCATTGCCGCGGCCGCAGGAGCCCATCCCTCGGAGGTCATTTTCACCTCCGGGGGCACGGAATCGGACAACCTCGCAGTGAAGGGCATGTACTGGTCCCGCGTGGCAGAAGACCCAAAGCGGCGCCGCATCCTCTGCTCCGCCGTCGAACATCACGCGGTGCTGGACACCGTGGAATGGCTTGAACGCCACGAAGGCGCTGAGGTGGCCTGGCTGCCGGTGGACAGCGATGGTCTCCTGGACCTCGACGCCCTCGAGGCCGAGCTGTCCCGGGATCCGGGGGCCGTGGCCCTGGTGACCGTGATGTGGGCCAACAACGAGGTGGGCACCATCCAGCCCATCCGCCGCGTCGTTGAGTTGGCCCATGCCGCCGGGGTCCCGGTGCACTCTGACGCCGTCCAGGCTTTCGGCTCGGTGCCGGTGCACTTCAAGGATTCCGGCCTGGACGCCATGTCCATCTCCGGGCACAAGATCGGCGGCCCGGTGGGAGTGGGCGCACTCCTGCTGGGCCGGGCGGTCAAACTGACACCGGTGCAGCACGGCGGCGGGCAGGAACGTGACGTCCGCTCCGGCACCCTGGACACGGCCTCGATCGCTGCCTTCGCTGCCGCCGCAGAGGCTGTTACGGCCGGATTGCAGACTGAGGCCGCGCGGATCGCCGCACTTCGTGACCGCCTGATCGAGGGCGTCCGCGGATGCGCCCCTGAAGCGGTCCTTCGCGGTGCAACCGGGGCCGGCCGGCTGCCGGGCAATGCGCATTTCACCTTCCCGGGCTGTGAGGGGGACTCGCTGCTGTTCCTCCTTGACCTGGCCGGCGTCGAATCGTCCACCGGCTCGGCCTGCACAGCCGGCGTGCCGCGGCCATCCCATGTGCTGCTGGCCATGGGCCTGGACGAGGAGACAGCGCGCGGAGCCCAGCGGTTCAGCCTGGGGCACGCTTCCACCGAGGCCGACGTCGATGCCCTGCTTAAGGCGCTGCCGGAGGCTTATGCGCGGGCACGCCAGGCCGGCATGGCCGGCCACGAGTCCTCGATCCAGACCGCGGGAACCGTGGCGCGGCAGGCGCTGCGCGGCGCGTGAACCGGCATGGCCGGGTAGTTCCCCATGTGTGGTTCGGCTGTACGCGGATCACTGATTTGCCTGCCGCCGTAGAATAGATAGGCGAAGATCGTTTCCCGCCAGCGGGTCCGGCCCGGAAGCGGAAGACACCATCCCTCAACAGAAAGCCAGCATGCGAGTACTAGCAGCCATGAGCGGCGGAGTGGACTCCGCTGTTGCCGCCGCCCGCGCGGTGGAGGCCGGGCACGACGTCGTCGGCGTCCACCTTGCCCTTTCGCGCATGCCCGGCACCCTGCGCACGGGCAGCCGCGGCTGCTGCACCATCGAGGACTCCCGGGACGCCTGGCGTGCCTGCGACGTGCTGGGTATCCCTTACTACGTGTGGGATTTCTCGGAGCGCTTCAAGGAAGACGTCGTCCAGGACTTCATCGATGAGTACGCAGCCGGCAGGACGCCCAACCCCTGCATGCGCTGCAACGAACGCATCAAGTTCGCCGCCCTGCTGGAGAAGGCCATTGCCCTGGGCTTTGACGCCGTGTGCACCGGCCACTACGCCAAGGTGATCGAAGACGCCGACGGCAACCGGGAACTGCACCGCGCCGCGGACTGGGCCAAGGACCAGAGCTATGTCCTTGGCGTCCTCACGCATGAACAGCTCAAGCACTCCATGTTCCCGCTGGCGGACACCCCATCCAAGGCGGAGGTGCGCGCAGAAGCGGAACGGCGCGGCCTGTCCGTGGCCAACAAGCCGGACAGCCATGACATCTGCTTCATTCCCGACGGCGATACGGCCGGTTGGCTTGCCGAAAAGATCGACATGACCAGCGGCGACATCGTGGATGAGACGGGCGCGAAGGTGGGGGAGCACCCCGGCGCCAATGCATTCACCGTCGGCCAGCGGCGTGGCCTCAAGCTTGGAACTCCTGCCGCCGACGGCAAGCCGCGGTTCGTCCTGGAAATCCGGCCCAAGGAAAACAAGGTGGTGGTGGGGCCCGAAGCGCTCCTGGCGATCGACGAGATCCGCGGCATCAAGGTTTCCTGGGCAGGGCTTCCCATCGCCGAAGTGGAAACGGGAGCTGAATTCGAGTGCCATGCGCAGGTCCGCGCCCATGGGGATCCGGTCCCGGCCACTGCCTGGGTGGAGTCCGCCACCGACGGTGAAGCAGGACGCCAGTTGGTGGTCCGGCTGGCGACGCCCCTGCGGGGGGTGGCCCCCGGCCAGACAGTGGTGCTTTACCAGGGCAGCCGGGTACTGGGCCAGGCCACCATCGACGCCGCCCGCTCGCTCCAGCGCGCCGCGCTCTAACCCGTACCATCCAAAGCACCGTCCCGGCCATCACCGGGGCGGTGCTTTGGCGTGCAGCGGGCTCTGTTGGGCCGGGGTGCCTGCGCCCGCTGTCCGCTCAGTGGGCAGGGGTACCAAAGAAATAAATTTTGTGTTTCAACTCACAGAATTGGCCGTCCTGAGGGCTGACTCTCTGATTGAATCTAGGGATCAGCACTGCGCGCCGGAGCAGGGGCACATAAGCCATGCGCCCGGCACGCACGTACTCATCGGACAGAAAGTTCACAGATGATCAAGAGCACAACGGCCCTGCACCGCGCCATCGCGCTGGCAGGCATCTCCGCCCTGGCCCTGACAGCCTGCACCGGGCCATCGGGCGGCGGAGGCGGCGGAACGTCCACCGGCGGCAGCGCCGGCGGCGGCGCCATCACATTCGGCACAACGGACAAGGTCGTAACCCTCGACCCCGCCGGCTCCTATGACGCAGGTTCATTCCTGGTGATGAACCAGGTGTACCCCTTCCTGATGAACTCCAAGCCCGGTGCGGCCGAGGTCAGCCCGGACATCGCGGAATCGGCCTCCTTCACCACCCCCACAGAGTTCACCGTCAAGCTGAAACCCAACCTGAAGTTTGCCAACGGCCACGCACTGACTGCCTCGGACGTGAAGTTTTCCTACGACCGCGTGGTGAAGATCAACGACCCCAACGGACCCTCGTCCCTGCTGTCCAACCTCAAGTCCGTCGAGGCCAAGGATGACACCACGGTGGTGTTCACCCTTAAGGCAGGCAACGACCAGGTGTTCCCCAGCGTCCTGGGCACCAACACGGGGCCGATCATCGACGAGGAAGTCTTCCCCGCCGACAAAGTGATGAGCGATGAGGACATTGTTTCCGGCAAGCCCTTCGCCGGCCCCTACACCATCGATTCCTACAAGAAGAACGAACTCGTCAGCCTCAAGAGCAATCCGGACTACAGCGGCCTGCTGGGCAAGCCATCGAATGACAGCGCCGTCATTAAGTACTACGCCGACTCCAACAACCTGAAGCTGGACGTCCAGGGCGGCAATATCGATGTTGCCGGCCGCAGCCTGACAGCAACCGACGCCGCTGACCTGGAGAAGGACTCCAAGGTCAAGGTCTACAAGGGCCCGGGTGGCGAGCTCCGGTACATCGTCTTCAACTTCGACACCATGCCCTTCGGCGCCAAGACGCCCGAAGCCAACCCCGCCAAGGCCCTTGCAGTGCGACAGGCCATGGCTGACATCGTGGACCGCCAGGCGATCTCCGACCAGGTCTACAAGGGGACCTACGTGCCCGCATACTCGGTGGTCCCGGACGGCCTGCCCGGCGCAACCCAGCCGATGAAGGAGATGTACGGGGACGGCAGCGGCAAACCGAGCCTGGACAAGGCCAAGAAGGTCCTGGCAGACGCCGGAGTCACCGGTCCGGTCAACCTGAAGCTGCAGTACAACCCGGACCACTACGGCAAGTCCTCCGGTGACGAATACGCCATGGTCAAGGAACAGCTGGAGAAGTCAGGCCTGTTCACCGTGGACCTGCAGTCCACGGAATGGGTGACGTACTCCAAGGCCAGGACCGCAGACGCTTACCCGGTCTACCAGCTGGGCTGGTTCCCGGACTACTCCGACGCGGACAACTACCTCACGCCGTTCTTCATCCCCGGCAACTTCCTGAAGAACCACTACGAGAACCCGACCGTCACGGACCTGGTGCAGAAGCAGCTCACCACGCCTGACAAGACCGAACGCCAGAAACTGCTTGGCGACGTCCAGTCTGCGGTGGCGAAGGACCTTTCCACCCTGCCGCTCCTCCAGGGCTCCCAGCTGCTGGTGGCCGGGAAGGACATCAAGGGCGTCGAGAAGACCCTTGATCCCTCCTTCAAGACACGCCTTGGCGTCCTGTCCAGGTAAGCACTCCACCCCCATCGGGCTCTGACGGGCCGGAGGCGGGACGCCGCAACGGTGTCCCGCCTTTTGCCGGTCATCAGCCAGCACCGAGGGGACTGCTGGCTCCCGGTCACCACGAATCCAGGTACCGATGACAACTTTGATTGACGCGCCGCCCACTGACGCGGACGCACTCCTACCACCCAGGAAAAAACAGGGAGGCGGAGGACTGGGCCAGTACATCCTGGTCCGTTTCCTGCTGATCTTCCCCACCATCCTCATCCTGGTCACCATGGTGTTCTTCCTTATGCGGATCACCGGCGACCCCATCACCGCCGCCATGGGCGGCAGGCTTCCTCCGGATCAATTGCAGGAACGGATCCACGCCGCCGGCTACGACCGGCCCTTGCTTGTGCAGTACTTCGAATACCTGGGCCAGCTTGTTACAGGCAACTTCGGCACCACCCTCTCGGACAACCGCAAGGTCACCGAGATGCTCACTACCTACGGATCCGCCACACTGGAGCTGGCCGTCAACGCGCTCATCGTTGCCTTGCTGGTGGGGATTCCGCTGGGCATGATCGCCGCGCACCGGCGCGACCACCTGCCGGACGCAGTGCTTCGGATCCTGGCCATCCTGTTCTACGCCACCCCGGTCTTCTTCGCGGGCATGCTGCTCAAGCTGGTGTTCTCCGTGTGGCTGGGCTGGCTGCCGGTCGCCGGCCGCGCGGGCACCAGGACCGAATTGTCTCTGACCGCGCTGGAGGCCCCCACGGGCATCTACTGGCTGGATGCCCTGCGCAGCGGAAACATGGCCGCGTTCAGTGACGTCATGTCCCACGCTGTCCTTCCGGCGGTGGCGTTGGGCTTCCTGACAGCGGGCGTCTTCCTGCGCCTGGTCCGGACCAACGTCATCGGCACCCTGGGCAAGGACTACATCGAGGCGGGCCGCTCACGCGGTGTCAGCGAGTTCCGCCTTGTCACCAAGCACGCCTACAAACCGGCGCTGATCCCGATTATCACCGTGATGGGCCTGCAGGTCGCCGTGCTGCTCGGCGGCGCAGTACTGACTGAAACCACCTTCGAGTGGAAGGGCCTCGGGTTCCAGCTGGCCAACTACCTCACGGCGCGCGACTTCGTGGCCGTCCAGGGCATCGTGGTGCTGCTGGCCGTCATCGTCGCCGTCACCAACTTCATCGTGGACATCATTGCCGCGCTGATCGACCCCCGCGTGAGGTACTGACATGACTGCAGAGACACCCCTGGAACCCGTCGCCAACCCGCGGGCCCCCTTTTTCCGGCGGCTGCCCGTGGTTTCCCACTTCAACAAAAGCGTCGGCCTGCAGCGTTTCATGCTGGTGGTGGGGCTGGTCCTTACCGGCATCTTCCTGCTCACGGCACTGGCGGCACCGCTGCTGGCGCCCTATGGCTTCTCGCAACTGTCGGATGCCGACGGGAGCTTCCCCACCCAGCAGGCACCCGGCGGCAAGCACCTCCTCGGCACCACCGTGGGCGGGTACGACGTCCTGTCGCGCGTGATCTGGGGCACGCAAACAGCGCTGCTGGTCATCATCGTGGCCGTGGTTCTCTCCATCTTCGCCGGCGTCATCCTGGGCCTGGTGAGCGGCTACATCGGCGGATGGCTGGACCGGATCCTGGTAGTGGTGGCGGATGCGATTTACGCCTTCCCCTCACTGCTGGTTGCAATCGTCATGGCAATCGTCATCAGCGGCGGCCAGTCCAGCCTGCTGGGCGGGATCCTGGCCGCCGCCATCTCCATCACGGTGGTCTTCATCCCGCAGTACTTCAGGGTGATCCGTGCCGAGACCATCCGCCTTAAGGCCGAACCCTTCGTCGAATCGGCCAAGGTGGTGGGTGCGTCGAACATCCGCATCATGACCAGGCACATCTACCGCAACGCCACCCGGACACTGCCGCTGATCTTCACCCTCAACGCGTCCGAAGCCATCCTGACCCTGGCAGGACTTGGCTTCCTCGGCTTCGGCATCGAGCCAAGTTCGGCTGCGGAATGGGGCTTTGACCTGAACAAGGCGCTCGCCGATACCACGTCAGGCATCTGGTGGACCGGCCTGTTCCCGGGCATCGCCATCGTCTGGACAGTCCTGGGGCTGACTCTGGTAGGGGAAAGCATCAACGACTTGAACGATCCGCGCCTCCGCGGCCGCAGGCGGACCGGTGGCGGCAGTTCACCGGCGCCCGTGGCCACCGGGGCACTCGGCGCAGAAGTGAGGACGTCATGACTATCAACATCGATCCTTTGCCCAACCACGGCACTGACGACGGCCGGCGGGTACTTGACATCGACCACCTCAAGGTCACATTCGCCACCGACGTTGGTGATGTCCCGGCAGTCAAGGACGTGAGCCTCGACGTCAGGAAAGGCGAGGTCCTGGCCATCGTGGGCGAGTCCGGCTCCGGTAAAACGGTGACCGCCAAAACGATCTTGGGCTTGCTGCCCGAAACCGCGAGCAGCTCCGGCACGGTGCTGATCAACGGCGCCGACGTCATCAGCGTGAGCGCCGCGAAGCTCCGCCAGATCCGCGGCCGGGATGTGGCCATGGTGTTCCAGGAACCGTCCACGGCGCTGAACCCGGTATTCACGGTGGGCTGGCAAATCGCCGAAGGCATCCGCGCCCATGCGGCCAGTGAGGGCGCAAGGCGCGTTTCAAAAAAGGATGCGAAAGCACGGGCCATCGACGCGCTCCGAAAAGTGGGGATCCCTGATCCCGAGCACCGCGTCAACTACTACCCGCACCAGTTTTCAGGCGGCCAAAAGCAGCGCGTGGTGATCGCCGCAGCGCTGGCCCTGAATCCTGGACTCATTGTGGCCGACGAACCCACCACAGCCCTGGACGTCACAGTCCAGGCCGAGATCCTGCAGCTGCTGCGGGACCTGCGCGACAAGTATGGAACATCGATCGTGCTGATCACCCACAACATGGGCGTGGTGGCGGACCTGGCGGACCGCGTGGTGGTGATGTACCAAGGCGACATTGTGGAGGAGGCCCCGGCGAAGACCTTGTTCGCTGAACCCCGCCAGGACTACACCCGCAAGCTCCTTGCTGCGGTGCCGCACCTGGGCCGCAACTCGGCGTCGGAGGGCCTCACCGAACGGCCCCATCAAGACGAGGAAATCCTGGTGGCTGCCGACAACCTGGAGATCGAGTATCCGGGACGGCTGGGCACACCCGCCTTCAAAGCCGTGGACGGGGTCAGCTTCACCCTGTCCAGGGGCGAGGTGTTTGGACTGGTGGGTGAATCCGGCTCCGGCAAGACGACCATTGGGCGCGCCATTGCCGGGCTCAACCGGACCACCGGCGGCAGCCTCAAGGTGCTGGGCTACGAGATGCTCAACCTGCGGGAGCGCACCTTCAAGCCGTTCCGCAAGGATATTGGCTTCGTGTTCCAGGACCCGGCCGCGTCATTCAACCCGCAGCTGACCATTGGCGAGTGCATCGCCGAGCCCATGCTCATCCATACCCGGCCAAGCGAGGCCCAGGCGCGCAAACGTGTTGGTGAGCTGCTGGAATCCGTCCAGCTGCCGGCGTCGTACGCGGGCCGGTACCCGCACGAACTGTCAGGCGGGCAACGGCAGCGCGCATCACTGGCGCGGGCGTTGAGCCTGAACCCCCGGCTGCTGATAGCGGATGAGCCGACGTCGGCCCTGGACGTTTCGGTCCAGGCAAAGGTCCTGGAGCTGTTCCGGGACATCCAGGAGGAGTTTGGGTTCGGCTGCCTGTTCATCAGCCACGACCTGGCGGTGGTGGACATCCTGTCCTCCTGGGTCGGCGTCCTGTACAAGGGCAAGCTGGTGGAGCAGGGGATCGGCAGCCAGGTCATGGGGAACCCCCAGCATGACTACACGCGCCGGCTGATCGCCTCCCTGCCCGTGCCGGACCCGGGCGAACAGGCTAAACGGCGGGAAGAGCACCGGGCGCTCCTGGGCATCTGACCCCGGAGGAGATGGGTGAAGTGTGAAGCGCCGGGGCCGGCGAATGGCCGGCACCGGCGCTTCACACCCGCGTCGATTCCATCGGCTCCCATAGACTGGAACCATGACGCAGCACAACCCCACCTCTCCCGGCTCCGACGATTTTGATCCATCCGCCAGCTCGCTGGCAGGCCACGTGGACGATTCGGTGATGGCTGAACTGCTGTCCATCCGTTCCAGCATCGACAACATCGATGCCACCCTGGTGTACCTCCTCGCCGAGCGCTTCAAGGCCACGCAAAAAGTGGGCTTCCTGAAGGCAACGCACCGCCTGCCGGCCGGTGATCCAGGACGGGAAGCGGCCCAGATCGCGAGGCTGCGCCGCCTCGCCGAGGACGCCCACCTCGACCCGGCATTCGCGGAGAAGTTCCTCAACTTCATCATCGGCGAGGTGATCCGCCATCACGAGGCCATCGCCGAAGACCACCAGGCTTCGTCCGGCCAGCAGCCGCAGACCTCCGCACTGGCGTGAGGCGGGAACAGCACCAACCGGAGCCTGACCGGCGTCCGGCCCTGGCGCCTGCCAAGGAAGCCGCAGCCAAGGAAGTGACGGCCACCGGCCTGGGTCCATGGCCCGGGGATGACCCGCTCGAGGCCGCCCGGATCATCCGTGGCGAACTGGGCAGTCCGCACCTGCCATTCCTCGCCGAACTGCCCCACCGCGGCGTGGGTTCCGACACCGTGGGCCGCACCGCCTCGCTGCTGGAAGAGCTGGCAGTGGACGTCCAGCCCTACGGATGGCGGCTGGTTGACCGCCCCGGCAAGGACATGCAGCGTGCAGCGTCGGCACTGTCCACCGACCTGAACGTCCTCGCCGACGTGGCCGGAGCCGAGGACGTGTCCGCCGGTGAACTGAAGGTGCAGCTGGTGGGGCCGCTCAGCCTTGCCGCCGGCCTGCATTTGCACAACGGGGAGCGGGCGCTGCTGGACCATGGGGCCCGCCGGGATGTTGCCGCGTCGCTTGCCGCCGGAGTGGGGGGTTACCTTCGCCGGGTGGCTGCCGCTGTCCCGGGTGCCCGCCTGGTGGTGCAGGTGGACGAGCCCGACATCGCCGCCGTGCTGGCCGGAACCATACCCACGTCCAGCGGATACCGCACCCTCCGCGCTGTGCCGGCATCAGAAGCACGCGAGTCCTGGCGTCTGGTCCTGGACGCCCTGCGCTCTGCCGGTGCAGCAGAAGTTGTCGTGTCCTGCCCTGAAATCGAAGCACCGATCGAGCTGGTTCTGGCCGCCGGTGCGGACGGCATTGCGCTGCCGCTTAAGGCATTGACCAACCGGCAGTGGGAGCACGTGGCCGCCGCGGTGGAGGCAGGCAAACAGTTCTGGGCGGGTGCGCTGGACGTGCCTGCCGGCGGTTCGCTGCCCCGGGTTGCCGACTGCGTGGAATCGGTATGGCGTCCATGGCGCCAACTGGGTCTTCCACCGTCGCTGCTCGGCGCCATCCGGGTGACCCCGGCAGCCGGCCTGGCAGAGCACTCACCGGCACATGCCACGGCCGTCCTGGGCAGGCTCACCCAGGTAGCCGACGGCCTGAACCAGCAGGCGCTGGGATAGGGCTACACCCTGTTCTCCCAGCGGTCCGGCTGGGCGTAGCGGGGCAGGTAGCTTTGGGCGGAACTGCCGCCGGTATAGGTGCGGAGCCGGTAATCAAAGGCCCCGGCGTACACCAGGACCAGGCCGATTTGGGGCTGGATGACCTTCACCTGGATGCGGTGCCGCCCGTTGCTGCCCTCAGCAGGATCCCACCACTGTTCGGCGTACGCTTTGGCGTCCAGGGCTGCCGGAAGCGGCACCCGGAGCGGGCCCAGGAAGAGCCGCGACGCCTCTGACACGCCGCGCAGCCTTCCCTCGGCAGTCACGCTCAAGTTCAGGTCGGTCACCAGGCGCCGGTAGCGCCCAACGTAGTCCACCAGTTGGGTGCTGCCACCGCGGTTGGTGACGCTGGTGGTGTCCTGGAAAAGCCGCGTGCGTTCCGGGAAGCGGATCTCGCGGCGGGCGGTAAGGCTGGATCGGCCGAACGGATCCTGGTGTGCGTGGTTCTCGATCCGGAACGGGACGTTCTCCCCGTACTCAGGGAAAAAGGCCTCTTCACCCCCGGTGGGCCGCAGCAAAGGGCGCAGCCACCGCTGGCGGCAGCCCACGACGTCGAACGTTCCTTCCCCGACGCCGTACTGTCCGGATCCCGGGACCAGCGAGAAGTACTCCTGGAGTTCCGGCTGCAGCCGGGAGAATTCCCCGCCCAGGGCCTGCTGGTAGATCGGGATGTTCATGAAGTGGACCTCCTGTTGGCTCGGGAGTGACTGCCTTGTGGTTTCACAATCTACCGGCAGCCTTGAGCCTGATGTACATGTCTGCAAGCCTTGGCGGCAGGTCGTGTGGCTCGGCATCCACTACTTCCACGCCGTAGCGGCGCAGCTCGGCCGTCACCGCCGCCCGCTGGAGGAGGGCCCGCTCCGCCGCAGCCGCGCGGAACACCGCCGTGGCGTCGATGCGGTCGCGGAGCATGGCGCCCAGCTGGGGATCGCGGACGGCTGCCACCACTACGGCATGCTGGCTTGCCAGCCGCTCCGCTGCGGGCAGCAGGCCCTCTTCCGGCGCCCCGCTGTCCAGCGACGTCAGCAGCACCACGAGGGACCGGTGGGCCGAAACCGCGCGGACCTCCGCGGGGACCGCAGGCCAATCCATCTCGATCAGCTCCGCCTCAAGGGGTGCCATGGCCTGGACCAGCCGGCCCAGCATAGTGCCCTGCCCGGCAGAGCCGGCCCGCGCCCTGGTCCTGCGGTCGAATGCCACAAAGTCCACCCGGTCGCCACCCCGTTCGGCCAGGACCCCCAGAAGAAGCGCAGCCTCGATCCCGGTATCCAGGCGGGTTTCGTCCGCGATCCTGGCTGCGGCGGTACGGGATGTATCCAGGACCATCACCACGCGGCGGTCCCGTTCCGGGCGCCAGGTCCGGACCACGACGGAGGAGCGCCGGGCGGTGGCGCGCCAGTCGATGGAGCGCACGTCGTCGCCGCGGACGTAATCCCGCAGGGAATCGAACTCGGTGCCGGCTCCGCGGATCTGGACGGCGGCCTTCCCGTCGAGTTCGCGCAGCTTCCGCAGCTTCGACGGCAGGTGGCGACGGGAATGGAAGGGCGGCAGCACCCGCACGGAGCCCGGACATTCGATGGTCCGCTGGCGGGCTGCCAGCCCCAGCGGGCCAAATGAACGAAACGTCACATGCGGCGCGGCGAGGTCACCCCGGCGGACCGGCCGGAGTTGCACTGCGAACCGCCTGCCCTCGCCGGCCGGGACGTCCATGTCCTGGACGGGGTTCAGGGCGCCGGCGGACGGTTGCCACCCGTCCCTGAACGTTCCGCGAAGCCGCCTGGTGCCGCTGTTGCGGACCGTGAACACCGCTTCCACCGCATTGTTGAGCGTGACGTTCTCCGGTTCGGCACGCGTCACAGTGACCTGCCGCAGGGAAGCTGCGAAAAGCAGCTCGGCGCTCAACAACGCGGTGAGCAGGGCGACCGTGGCTACAGTGGTCAGCCATACCGGGAACAGCAGTACCGGTACCAGGCCCAGCAGCACCACCGCCACGAAGCGACCGGAGATGGCCATCAGCGCGGAACGGGGACGGAAGCGAGGATGCTGCCCAGGACGTCGTCCACCCTGACCCCGTCCATCTGCGCTTCGGGCTGCAGCGCCACCCGGTGCCGCAGGCAGGGCAGGGCCAGCGCCTTGACATCGTCCGGGGTGACGAACGGCCGGCCGGAGAGCCAGGCCCACGCCCTTGAAGTGTTGAGCAGGGCAGTGGCCCCGCGGGGTGAGACGCCAAGCTGGAATGAGGGAGCTGAACGGGTGGCGCGCACCAGATCAACGATGTAGCCGATAATTTCCGGTTCCACCGCCACCCGGGCCACTGCCTCCCGCGCACGTTCCAGGTCCTCCGCACCTGCCACCGCCCGGACGCCGGCTGCTGCCAGATCCCGTGGATCGAACCCCGCCGCGTGGCGGCGGATGACTTCGATCTCGTCCCCGCGCCCGGGCAGCGGCATGGTGAGCTTGAGCAGGAACCGGTCCAGCTGTGCCTCCGGCAGGGGATAAGTCCCCTCGTACTCCACGGGATTCTGGGTGGCCGCCACCAGGAAGGGCGCCGGCAGCCGCCGGGACACGCCGTCCACGGACACCTGCCGCTCTTCCATGGCTTCCAGGAGCGAGGCCTGCGTCTTCGGAGGGGTCCGGTTGATCTCGTCCGCCAGCAGGAGGTTGGTGAAGACCGGTCCCTCCCGGAAGCTGAATTCGGAGGTGTGCGAGTCGTAGACCAGCGAGCCGGTGACATCGCCCGGCATGAGGTCGGGGGTGAACTGCACGCGCTTGGTGTCCAGGCTCAGCGCTGAGGACAATGCCCGGACCAGCAGGGTCTTCGCAACCCCGGGGACGCCTTCCAGCAGCACATGGCCCTGGGAAAGCAGGGCGATCAGGAGGCCGGTGACGGTGGCGTCCTGTCCCACCACTGCCTTGGCCACCTCCCGCCGGACAGCAAGCAGCGCCTGCCGTGCGCCGTCGTCGTCCATCTGGTTAAGGACCTGCTGGCCACTGCTCTGTTCGCTCATCGGATCTTGACCTCTTTCTCGAGTTTGTCCAGTGCCTGCGACCAGGCAACCAGCCGGGCCTCGCTGGTGGGGTGTTCATTGATCAGTGCTCGGATTTCGGCGGGATCCCGGTGCAGGAGCCGGGCCGCCGCGGAGACTATCTCCTCGGCGGTGGCGGCCGGGCCCATCCGCAGCTTCCCGGATAGCCGCACCAGCAGCCCGGCCCGAAGGTTGTCGCGGGCCTGGTCAAGCGCGCGGGAGTCCTGGTACAGCCGGGCGCGTCCCTCCGCCGTCTCAACGGCCTTGACCACTACCGGCAACGGCTCGAAAACCAGGGGGCCATGGCGGCGCCCCCGCCACGCGACGGCAGTTGCCGCGACCAGGAGCAGCCAGGGGCCCAGGAAGCGGGCCCAGTCCGGGGCAAGGTCATCGAGGGTTTCCCCGGCTTCGCTGACTGCCGCATCCGCAATCGAGGGCAGGTACCAGACCAGGTCCGGCGAGGAACCGAGCAGCCTGATTGCGAGCGCCGCGTTTCCCAGTTCGGCCAGTCTTTCGTTTCCCAGGACTGCCGTGCTGCCCAGCACGGCCAGCCGGCCATCGCCGCTGACGGCGAGCATCCCGGCGGTTCCTGCTGCCCGGAAGCAGGACACGGCGCCGTCGTACACAAATGCTCCCTGTCCGGCGACTTGTCCGGTGACTTGTCCTGTGACCTGCCCTGCCGCCTGGGCATCAGGATGGGAACAGCCGGGGTCAAGGACCTGGAAGGCATCGGGGACAACGCCTGCTTGGCGGATGCCGGTGTCAAGCGCAGTCAGGGTCTCCAAACGGGGGGAAACCACCACCACGTGCTCCGCCTCCGCTTTCAGGAGGGTCAACTGCTGCACATCCAGGATGCCGTTCCTGTCGTAAAGCAGGAGCGTGGGGGCGGAACCGTTGCGCAGGTCCTGCAGCGCTGACTCGAACCGGTCCGGGCTGTGGACGGAAACCCCGTGCCGGCCCAGGATCTGCCCCAGGGCCTTGGCACCGTTTGGCCCCGCATTGTGGACCGAGAGGGGACCGGTGTCACCCTTGGGCGCGAGTTGCGCACCTACGACCAGCGCCAGCGCCGCGGCCACCACCACTCCCGCTGCGCTTACGCCACGGTGCCGCCGCAGCCAACCCTGGGTTGTGCGGGCACCAGGCGTGGACCCGGTGGCAGCATCAGTATCCCGGCGCTTTTCGCCGGCGGTGGGAAGCCCGGTCATGGCAGCGCGCCGGCGCTGGCGGGGGCGGGCTTCATGGCGTCCAGGATGGTGTCAAGCTCCACTATCTCCTGGTAGTCGCGGCTGCCCGCCGCCCTGTTTCCATAGCGGATTCCGTCGAAAGTGGCCGCTGCCCGTGCCAGGCGCACGGATTCGGTCTGGAAGGGTGCGGACAAAGCCCGGGCGGCTTCGTCAGCGGTCCTGCCTGGCTGGGGATCAAGGATGGTCCGGTCTTCGGCGCTGCGGACCACTGCACGGAAACGGTCGACGACGGCGTCCCCCCACTTTCCGCCCGCGGCAGCGGCTTCCGCGCGCTTCCGGTAGTCCGCGGCGGCCAGGGCGGTTTCCCTTTCAAAAACGTCCTTGGCCTGCCGCACCCGCGCGTTCAGCCGGGGACGGGCCAGGATGACGGCAGCCGCGATGATGGCGGCAACGACCAGGGCGATGACCGGGCTGGGCACCGGCGCAGCGTCCCCCGGGGAACCGTCGAGGGACTGCAGCCAATCCAGGAAGTTCCTCCACAGGCTGTCCAGCCAGGATGGGGCGGCGTCACGGTACTCCTGTCTGGCCAGTTCCTCCGCTGCCCAGCGCCGTGCCTCCCCGGCGTCGGGAAGCACGGGTGGTTCAGCGGCCATAGGGCCATGCTCCCGGCGCCGTCCCGTATCCGGGGTACGGGGTGCTTCCGCCCTGGGCATTCCGGCCCGGGATGCTGCCAGGATCCGACCCGGTTTCCAGTTCGCGCAGGAGCGCGATGTCCAGACCGTCCTTGCGCATCCGCAGGTCCATATAGAGCAATGCCATGACAGACGTCTGGAAGGCGTAGCCCACCGCTCCCACCAGGGCACCCACCACCGCGGTGATGATGCTGATGGCTACGGACAGCGTTGCGTCCTGTCCCGGTCCGCCGTGTGGCGAGACGACCCCCGACAGGACCGAGGGCAGCAGGCTTGCGGGGATCAGGATCACCTGCGTAATGACAGCCACCAGGACGCCCACCACCAGGGTGATGCCAAGGATCCGCCACCAGTTGGCGCGGGTCAGTTGCCACGAGCGGCGAAGCCCGGCAAATGCGCCCAGTTCTTCGATGACGACGGCGGCAGGCGCCACCATGAGCTTGATCGCCACCCAGAGGAACACGGCAACGAAAGCCATCATCAGCGGGATGACCAGCAGTGCGCCCGCGCCACGGACATTGGAGAACAGGAGCACGATGACGACGAAGAAAAGCACCATCGCGGCTATGGCCGCTGCCACCAGCACCGCCGCCAGCCTGACCAGCGCCGCGATCCGTGAACGCACCAGCGACAACATGTGGCGGAAGCCGGTGGGCCGGTTCAGGACGGACCGGGCCACCGGGACCACCATGGCGCCCTGGAGCACAACGGACATGAACACGGACAGGATGGACAGCAGGGCAAAGGTAGCCATCAGCCCGATCCCGACGGACGCGATGTCGGCGTTGCTTGCGGTCTCCGCCCAGGCTTCCATGGACCCTGATGACGTGGCAAGGAATCCTGTAAGCACCGCCGCGAGGATTGCCGACAGGGACTGCGCCAGGAGGCCGGCGCCGAGCATGGCCTTGGCATTGCGCCTGATGGCCTGGAATGAGCCGTCCAGGATCTCTCCGAACATCAACGGACGCAACGGGATGATCCCGGGCTTGGGCGGAGCGGTGTACCGGGGCTGTTGCGATGGCCAGCCTCCGTAGGAACCGCCTGGATACGGGGCGCCGTCGTAGCGCGGCCCGCCATAGGATCCGCTGTGGGGCTGGCCGTTGTATCCCGGGCTGCCATGGGACTGCCCACCGGAGGGGGAGCCACCGTAATACTGGCCGCCGGTCGCTTGGCTGCCGTAGGGGGAGGAGCCGCGGTAAGGGTTTCCCGGGTAGGGAGTGTTCAGGTTTGGGTGCTGTCCGGATTGTTGCCATCCGGGCGGTTGCTGCCTGGCCTCTGGTTCCTGCCCCGGAATTCCTGGCCGCCCTGCGGGCGGTGCCCACGGCTGCTCCCAGGCGGACGGCACCGGCTGACGGCCGCTTGGAGCCGCCGGCCCGCCGTCGTCCTGTCCAGCGCCTGCCGGATCCTCCATCGGCTCCCCGGGCCCCGACTCCTGTGGTGACACTGATTCCTCCCCCAATACCGGTCCGCCTGCCCGTGCCCGGCCAACAGGCCCCAAAAGGGGCGCACCGGCCACGCGGAGCATGACCCCAAGACTATAGTTCCGGCGTCGGACGGCCTAGTGTCCCGCCATGCCGGAAGCCGCTCAACAGGACAAACCCATCCCGATAAGGGAATATATAGCTATGAAGGCACGCATTCTGGTGGTAGATGATGACGAAGCGCTGGCCGAGATGATTGGAATTGTCCTCCGTAATGACGGCTTCGAGCCGGTCTTTTGCGCTGACGGCGCCCAGGCCCTGGACGTGTTCCGCTCCTCGCGCCCGGACCTGGTCCTGCTCGACCTCATGCTTCCCGGTATGGATGGCATCGAGGTCTGCCGCCAGATCCGTGCCGAGTCGGACGTGCCCATCGTCATGCTGACCGCCAAGTCTGATACCTCCGACGTCGTCCGCGGACTGGAATCCGGCGCCGATGACTACGTGCCAAAACCCTTCAAGCCCGCCGAGCTGGTGGCACGGGTGCGTGCACGCCTTCGCCCGGGGGACCAGAAGGCCCCCGAAACGCTTCGGATCGCGGACATCACCATCGACGTTGCCGGGCACACCGTCAGCCGGGGCAATGAGCGAATCTCCCTGACGCCGCTGGAGTTCGATCTCCTGGTGGCACTGGCACGCAAGCCCTGGCAGGTCTTCACCCGCGAACTGCTGCTGGAGCAGGTCTGGGGCTACCGCCACGCCGCCGACACCCGCCTGGTCAACGTCCATGTCCAGCGCCTGCGGTCCAAGATCGAGCAGGACCCGGAAGCCCCGGAAGTCGTATTGACGGTGCGTGGTGTCGGCTACAAAGCAGGGGTCTGATCCCGCCGCGCAGGACGGGCAACCGGATCAGCGCGCAACCCCGGACTCCCCGGAAGCCGTAAAGCAGGACGGCGGCGGCCAGGGCGCGCCGGAAGCCACTGAAGCCGCCGCCCCCGGACTCCGGCATGTGGCCTTCCGGGCAAGGATCTGGCAGCGGCGCGCCCTGATCGTGGCGCTGCGGGTGGCCAGGCTCGTCCGGACGGGAGTCCGTCGCTTCCTGCCCGGGCTGAGGTACCTTGGGCGGGCCCTGCAGCGGCGCTGGCGCCGGTCACTGCAGTTCCGCACTGTCCTCACCACACTGATGCTGGCTGTGCTTTCGTTCGCCGTGGTGGGTGCCTATCTGTCCAACCAGATCGCCAACAACCTGTTCCAGGAGCGGCTGACGCAGGCTGAGTCTGAGACCCGTTACAACGTCAAGCAGGTCCAGGAGACGTTCGACGGCGCCCAGGTCACCGACCAGTCCAGCGTCATCACCCTGGTCTACGACACCCTGAACGCGGTGGAGGGCCGGGGCTCCGTGATCCAGCGCCGCTATGTCTTTGAAGCGATGCCGGAGCAAACCAAGCCCCGGAACCGTTGGGTTGAGTCGCGGGCTTCAGACCAATTGACCGTCAGCGTAATTCCGCCGGAGCTGCGCAAGGCCGTCCAGCAGTCGGGGAAGGACCAGTACTGGGCCTCCACGGTCATCCCCGTGGGCACCGAGGACCGGCCGGGGATTGCCGTGGGGAACAAGGTGACCTTTAACGGCACCGTTTACGAGCTTTACCTGATTTACGACCTGAACACAGCGCAGCAGACGCTCAATGAGATCCAAAGCGTCCTTTGGGCCGGCGGCGCGGTACTGGTCCTCCTGATCGGCGCCGTCGCCTGGTACGTCACCCGCAACGTGGTGAGCCCGGTCAGCCACGCCGCGATGGTGTCGGAGAAACTGGCGGCCGGGCAGCTGCAGGAGCGCATGGTGGTCAGGGGCGAGGACGAGGTGGCCCGGCTTGGCGCCTCCTTCAACCACATGGCCGCCAGCCTGCAGGAGCAGATCACCCAGCTGGCAACGCTCTCGCAGATGCAGCAGCGTTTTGTGTCCGATGTTTCGCACGAGCTGCGGACGCCGCTGACCACTGTCCGCATGGCGGCAGAGGTCCTGTACGACGCCCGGGACGACTTCGACCCCATCAACAAGCGGTCCGCCGAACTGCTGTACAACCAGGTGGAGCGTTTCCAGTCCCTCCTCTCGGACCTCCTGGAAATCAGCCGCTTCGATGCCGGTGTGGCAGTGCTGGATGCTGAACCGGAGGACCTCCTCCAGGTCATCGCACACGTTATCGAGGGCGCTGCTCCGGTGGCTGCCGAATACGGGTCGGAGATCATCTACTCCGCTCCCGGGGACGCCGTGATTGTGGAAATGGACGCCCGGCGGATCGACAGGATCCTGCGCAACCTGATCCTGAACGCAGTGGAGCACGGTGAGGGCAAACCGGTGACCGTCACCGTCGCGGTGAACCAAACTGCCGTGGGAGTTACGGTAAGGGACCACGGCATCGGAATGGACCCGGCGCAGGCTGCGCGGGTCTTCGACAGGTTCTGGCGCGCGGATCCTGCCCGGGCGCGCACCACAGGGGGAAGCGGGTTGGGATTGTCCATCGCCATGGAGGACACGAAGCTGCACCACGGCTGGCTGCAGGCCTGGGGAAGGAAGGGCGACGGCGCCAACTTCCGCCTGACCCTTCCCTTGCGGCAGGACGAAGTCATTACCGAGTCGCCACTGCAGCTGGAACCGAGGGACGTCACCAATCCCGGTGGGCCGGGGAGCGTTCCCTTGGAACAGGACCACAAAAACATGCTGGTGCTGCAGACGGGAGCGGCCCGGCCTGCTCCCTCGCGGGCACCTGAGGAGAAACCATGAGGGCCAATGGACGCCAGGCGAAGTACCCGGCGGCACTGCTGGCCCTGCTGATCGTCCTCATGTCAGGCTGCGCACGGATCCCCACCTCCGGGCCGGTGGGAAAAAGCAGCGAAAGCAGCGCCGGCAACGTCAGCGCGCCGGTGTTCCTCCCGGCAGCGCCCCAGCAGGGCGCGTCGCCGGAGACCATCATTGACTATTTCTACCGGGCAGGCAGCGGCTACGAGGACGACTATGCGGTGGCCCGCCAATACCTGACCCAGGCGTCGGCCGTGTCCTGGAAACCGGACAAACGCGCGCTGGTATACCGGGAGGCTCGTGTTGTCCCCACAGAAACTGAAAACGTCTTCAACTACGAGCTTGATGTCTCCTACACGGTGGACGCCGACGGCATAGCCACCCAGTCGCCGGCCGGAACCGTGGAACGCATTCCGGTAACGGTGACCCAGGTGGATGGAGAATGGCGGATCTCGGCGATTCCGGACGGGACCGCCATTGCCGAAGAAACGTTCAAGGTGATCTACGGTGCCTACCCCATCTACTTCTACGACCCCACCTTCACCTACGCCATTCCCGACGTCCGCTGGTTCCTGAAGAACAAGACCGTCAAAGCCATGACCAGCGCGCTGCTGGCCGGGCCCGCCCCATACCTGCGCGGCGCCGTCGCCAGCGCCTTCCCCTCCGGGATCAAGCTGGCCCGCGAATCCGTGCCGGTGGTGTCAGGGGCGGCCCAGGTGGACCTGACCGCAAAGGAACTGACGGAAACATCCGCGGAGGACCGCCTCCGCATGCAGATGCAGCTGACCCTGACATTCCGCAGCCAGCCCGACGTTGTCAACGTTGAGCTGCGCGCCAACCAGGACCTCGTCCGTGTGGAGGACAACGGGTCAGTTCTTCCACCGGTGCTGGACAAGACCGTGCCGTCACGCCAGATCGCCATCAGCGGCAACGAACTGGTGCGGTACGAAAACAACCGTGTCTCGCCGCTGCCCGACATGCAGCCCGTGTCCGCGCTCAACCCCCGCTATCCGGCGGAATCCCCGGTGTCGCAAACGGCCGCCTTCCTCAACGACGGCCGCACCACGCTCTACAGCATCAGCCCCGGCCAGCCGGCCCGCGCCCTGACCACCCGGAGTACCCTCAGCCGGCCAACCTTCAGCATCAACGACTGGGTGTGGACGGCCGGACCCGGCGCCACTGGAGCCACCGAAGTAGTGGCTTTCCGTCCCGCCGGCGTAGCAGAGGGCGCCGCGGTCCCCACCGTGACGCTGGCACCTTCCTGGCTTGCCGGCCGGACCGTCAAGGAATTCCGAGTCTCGCGCGACGGCGTGCGCGCCCTGGTCATATCTGAACAAAACGGCAAGTCCAAGGTGCAGGTGACGGGCGTCATCCGTGCCGCCGACGGCACGCCGCGGGAACTGACCGCACCCATAACCCTCGTAACCGCCACGGATCCCGACCAAGGCGTTTGGGTAAATGGCACCACGGTTGCCGTCATGAAGGGTGCTGCGGGTTCCAATGTCACGCCTGAACTGCTGTCCCTCACGTCCGGACAGCCGCAACAGCTTGCCCCGTGGCCGGGGCTCGTGGCCATGAGCGCGGGAAATGGCGTCGATGACATCTACGTCCAGTCCGGGGAGGGGATCTTCCAGCGCCTGGGCAACGGCTGGTCCCCGCAAATCAAGGGCCCCATCGACCCGGCGTTCCCTGGCTGACGTTTCTGCCGGGGACTGCGGCGGACAATGCTTCCGCCATCCTGATGGCCTCGCTTTATCCACATGGCCACGCCCGGGCCTCCTCCCGGGACCGGCATGGGACCACAGTGGGACCGTGAATGGCGCATTCCGCAGGATCGGCACAGCCGCTTCCGGGCATCAGGACAACCGGAGAACGGACCCGGACCTTCAACCACCCCCGCCCTGGGCGGCGCTGCACCGGGGTGAACACGAGGCCGGTCTCCTGCGCCTCATCGATTGGCTGGCCGGCGCCCTGGCGGATCTGCTCGCTTTGGCAGTCCCGGTGGACTGTGTGTGCTGCGGGGCCGAAGACAGCACCTTGTGCCCATCCTGCGCCGGCCGCATCCGCCAGCTGACCAGGCAGCCGTTCCGGGCCGAAAGCGGAGCCCCCGCCCTCATGGATGTCGGCGGGGCCATCATGCTTCCCGTTGTGGCAGCAGGGGTGTACCGGGACGAGTTGGCGCAGGGACTGCTGTCGTTCAAGCGGCACGGCCAGCATCAGCTCGGCAGGAGCCTTGGCCGGGCGCTCGCCGGAGCAGCCAGGGCGGCAGTTCCGGGCGGCAATGGTTTCCTGCTGATTCCCGTCCCCACCAGCACAGCGGCCTACGTCAACCGGGGGTTCAGTCCGGTCCACCTGCTCCTGAAAGAGGCGGTTCGGCAGCTTCCAGGCATCGGCGTCGCGGACGTACTGGCCAAAACCGCCGCGCCCGGCCCCCTGCTGGGCACTCACGGATCGGGCGGCAGGAAGGGTGCGGGCGGCCAAAAGGGATTGGGGAGGGGAGCCCGCTCGCGGCGCGTCCGGGGGTCCATGCGCCTCAGGCGCGGAGCCCGCGCACTGGTCGCGGGGCGGCCCTGCATTATCGTCGACGACGTCCTGACAACCGGCGCCACGGTCGGTGAAGCAGCCCGGGCACTGCACCTTGCCGGCGCCAACGTGAGGGGCGCCGTCGTGCTGGCCGCGACACGCCCACCCGACACCACGGAGCCAGACGCCATGGCCCCCGGCCCGTCCGGAAGCCGCCATGACTTAGAAAAAAATAAACCGGGAAAGGATGAATAACGGGTGGCTATGAACTAACGTCGGTGGTGGGTACCAAGAACAGAATGTACCTTTCGATGGCGGCTCGGAGAGGGGCTCGACTGTCAGACAGCCCGGCCCAGGGAAGCGCCGCCGTCGTGTCACCGAAGTCATTTGGAGGGCACCATGGAGTTTATGATCAGCGGACGAAATCTGACAGTTTCAGACCGGTTCCGCGAATATGCCGGGGAAAAAATCGCGAAAATCGAATCGCTGGGTGACAAGGTCCAGCGCGTCGACGCGAAAGTCTCCAAGGAGACCAATGCCCGGCAGACCGGCGACCAGCTGACAGTAGAAGTGACAGTCCTGGGCCGCGGACCCGTAATCCGCGCCGAAGCGAGCGCCGCAGACAAGTTTGCCGCCTTTGACCTCGCGTACAACAAACTGCTTGAGCGGCTCCGGCGGGCCAAGGACCGCAAGAAGGTCCACCATGGCCGCCACACTCCCAAGGCTGTTCGTGAGGCCACCGCCTCACTCGAGCCCGCCAGCGCCCACGAACCGCTGTATCTTGAGGCCAACCACCGGAACGAAGCGGTGGCAGCCCCCGAAGACAAATCCCCGTACGATGTGGACAACGACATCCCGGCTGGGAAGTCGCCGGTACTGATCCGGCGCAAGGTCTTTCCCGCTGCTTCCCTCTCCCTCGACGACGCCGTAGACAACATGGAGCTTGTCGGCCACGACTTCTACCTTTTCGTGGACAAGGCGACCAACACGCCCTCCGTCGTGTACCGCCGGCGCGGCTGGACCTACGGGGTCATCACCCTGGACCATGAATGCGAGCCGGGAGACACCGTCGTGGAGGAAAAGATCCTCGCTTACCGCTCCGACGACGCCGCCAACGCTTAGGATGGACAAAACCATCATCAGAGAGGACTGAATTGTCGGCAACGCTGAGCCTTGACCAGGCACGGCGGATCGCACTGGCAGCACAGGGACTCCATAAAGGACGGCCCACCGGCCCCGTGACAGCACGGGCGGTGGGCCGTACTTTTGCCAGGCTCCAACTCGTCCAGATCGATTCCGTGAATGTCCTGGTCCGCAGCCACTTCCTGCCCTTCTACTCCCGCCTGGGCAATTACGACCGGGACATACTGCAGCGCATGTCCGCCAAACATCCCCGGCGCATGGTGGAGTACTGGGCACACGAGGCGAGCTACATCCGGCCGGAGCATTATCCGGATCTGCTTCCATGGCAGAAGCGGTCCTGGGTTGGCGCCTCGCGGCTGGACCCGGAGCTCCGCGATGACGTTGCAGCCAGGATCCTGGCGGTCCTGGCCAGGTCACGGCCCATGACGGCCTCCGAACTGACCGCCCATATTGGCCATGTCGAGGAAAAACAGACCATTAACTGGGGGTGGAACTGGAATGCAGTGAAACGGGTCCTGGAACACCTGTTCGAAGAAGGGCTGGTATCGGCTGCCTCCAGGACGGGGCAATTCGAGCGCAGGTACACGCTGACCTCCAAAGTCCTCCCATTTCGGGCCGCAGCGGCAGGGGAAACGGATCCAACAGCTGCGCTGCAGCGGCTGACCGAAGCGGCTGCCCGGGCACATGGGATCGGAAGCATCCGCTGCTTCGCCGACTACTTCCGGACTCCTGTCAAGGCAACGGCGGTGGCCGTTGCGCACCTGGTGGAGCAAGGCAGGCTGGAGCCTGTCAGCGTGGCGGGCTGGGGGCGGGAGGTCTACCGGCATGCGGAGGCGGCCCTGCCGCGGCGGGCCACCGGCCGCGCGCTGCTGAGCCCATTCGATTCCCTGGTCTTTGAACGCCGGCGCCTCCTGGAACTGTTCGGCTTCCATTACCGGATCGAGATCTACACTCCGGAGCCCAAACGACGTTTTGGCTACTACGTCCTGCCCTTCCTGCTCCGGGACAGGATCGTGGCCAGGGTTGACCTAAAAGCGGACCGGGCGGCCGGCCGGCTGCTGGTGAGATCCGCCTTCGCCGAGCCGGACGCACCGGCGGACACCGCCGTCGAACTCGCTGCCGAACTGATGCTGATGGGTCCGTGGCTTGGCCTGCCTGATGTGGAAGTGGGACCGGCGGGAGACCTCGCTGCCCGGCTGGCACAGGAACTGCCACGCTTGTAAGGAGTATCCGCTCTCAGGGAAAAGGGGCACCGGCCGCGTGTCTCTCCCGTAGACTGAACACGCCAGAATTCGGCGGCATCAGACTGGGAGCATCTTCACGTGGCATCACTTATCGAAAAAATTCTCCGCACGGGTGACAAGAAAACACTCCGGCAGCTGAGGAATTATGCCGATTCCATCAACGCCCTCGAAGACTCCTTCAAGACCTTTACCGACGCCGAGCTGCGAGAGGAGACGGACCGTCTCCGTGAACGCCACCAGGATGGCGAAAAGCTCGACGACCTGCTTCCGGAAGCATTTGCCGCCGTGCGGGAAGCGTCCTCGCGGACACTGGGATTGCGCCACTTCGACGTTCAGTTGATGGGTGGCGCTGCCCTGCACCTGGGGAACATCGCTGAAATGAAGACCGGTGAAGGCAAGACCCTGGTGGCGACCGCTCCCGCCTACCTGAACGCCCTCACGGGCAAGGGCGTCCACGTGGTCACCGTCAACGATTACCTGGCCGAATACCAGTCCGAACTCATGGGCCGCGTGTACCGCTTCCTCGGCCTGACCAGCGGTGTCATCCTCGCCAACCAGGACCCGGCAGTGCGCCGCCAGCAGTACGCAGCCGACATCACCTATGGAACCAACAACGAGTTCGGGTTCGATTACCTGCGCGACAACATGGCATGGGACCGGAACGAACTGGTCCAGCGCGGGCACAATTTCGCCATCGTCGACGAAGTGGACTCCATCCTGATCGATGAGGCCCGTACGCCGTTGATCATCTCCGGCCCTGCCCAGGGGGACACCAACCGCTGGTACAGCGAATTCGCCAAGGTGGTGCTCCGGCTGCAGCCCGAGAAGGACTACGAAGTCGACGAAAAGAAGCGCACCGTTGGCGTACTGGAGAGCGGAATCGAAAAGGTCGAGGACTACCTTGGCATCTCCAACCTGTACGAATCCGCAAACACCCCGCTGATCGGGTTCCTGAACAACGCCATCAAGGCCAAGGAGCTGTTCAAGCGGGACAAGGACTACGTCATCCTGGACGGCGAAGTCCTGATCGTTGACGAGCACACCGGCCGCATCCTGGCCGGGCGCCGCTACAACGAAGGCATGCACCAGGCAATCGAGGCCAAGGAAGGCGTCGAGATCAAGGCGGAAAACCAGACCCTGGCCACCGTCACCCTGCAGAACTATTTCCGCATGTACGACAAGCTTTCCGGCATGACCGGCACCGCCGAGACCGAGGCAGCCGAGTTCATGAGCACCTACAAGCTGGGCGTGGTGGCCATCCCCACCAACCGCGACATGCAGCGGATCGACCAGTCGGACCTTGTGTTCAAGAACGAGGTTGTAAAGTTCGACGCCGTGGTGCGGGACATCGCCGAACGGCACGAAAAAGGCCAGCCCGTCCTGGTCGGTACCACCAGCGTGGAGAAGAGCGAGTACCTGTCCAAGCTGCTGGCCAAGGAAGGCATCCGGCACGAGGTCCTGAACGCCAAGAACCACGCCCGGGAAGCTGCGATTGTTGCCCAGGCCGGCCGGAAGGGCGCCGTCACCGTGGCCACCAATATGGCAGGCCGCGGCACGGACATCATGCTGGGCGGCAACGCCGAGTTCACCGCAGTCGCCGAGCTCGCCAGGCGCGGGCTGGACCCTGAGGAGAACTCGGAAGAATACGAAGCAGCCTGGCCTGCAGCGTTTGAAGCTGCCAAGCAGTCCGTAAAGGATGAACACGAGGAAGTCCTGGACCTCGGAGGACTCTACGTCCTGGGCACGGAACGGCACGAATCACGCCGTATCGACAACCAGCTCCGCGGACGTTCCGGCCGCCAGGGCGACCCCGGCGAGTCCCGGTTCTACCTCTCGCTGACCGATGACCTCATGCGGCTCTTCAACTCCGGAGCCGCAGAACGGCTCATGAACAGCTCGGTCCCGGATGACGTCGCACTGGAATCCAAACTTGTCTCCCGTGCCATCGCCTCCGCACAGGGGCAGGTGGAAGGCCGGAACGCCGAGCAGCGCAAGAACGTGCTGAAGTACGACGACGTCCTCAACCGCCAGCGCGAAGCGATCTACAGCGACCGCCGCCGCATCCTGGAGGGCGACGACCTGCACGAGAAGGTGCAGTTCTTCATCGAAGACACCATTGTGGCCCTGATCGACGCTGCAACCGCGGAAGGCAACGGCGACGACTGGGACTTCCATCAGCTGTGGACGAACCTCAAGACGCTCTACCCGGTCAGCGTCACGCCTGAGGACATCATTGAGGAAGCCGGCGGCAAGTCCAGGGTCACGGTTGAACTGCTGAAGGAAGAAATTCTCTCTGACGCCCGCCTGGTGTACCAAGCCCGCGAGGAGGTCATCGGTTCCGAAAGTATGCGTGAACTCGAGCGCAGGGTGGTCCTTTCCGTCATTGGCCGCAAATGGCAGGAACACCTTTACGAAATGGATTACCTTAAGGAAGGCATCGGCCTGCGCGCCATGGCACAGCGTGATCCGCTGGTGGAATACCAGCGCGAGGGTTTCGCCATGTTCCAAAGCATGATGGAGGCCATCCGCGAGGAAAGCGTCGGGTTCCTCTACAACCTTGAGGTGGAAGTAACCCCTGCCCAAGATGTCGTAGTACAGGATGCTGCCGGCGGGCACACCGAGCATGTTGACCCGCAGGTCCACGCCGCAGGTCTTGAAGCTCCCGAGAAGCCGGCGCAGCTGCAGTACACGGCTCCCAGTGAAAGCGGTGGAACCCAGACCCGGGTGGAGACCCGGTCAGGAGGCGGACGCTCCGGCAACCCTGCCAAGGCAGCTGCCCAGGATGCGGCCAAACGCCCCGCGAAAAAGAAGAAGCGCTAGCAGAACAGCCGCAGGTACCCGCCGGCGGCGGCAAACAGGGCAGGGGCGGATGCGTCCCTGCCCTTTTGCATGTCGCCGGCTGTTGGCATGTTGTCCGCTCCGAATCACTGCCCGTTCAAACTTTCAATTCGCCCGGTCTTTTTCAAGGGGACAGTCAGCCGATGACAAGTTCGACTATGCGCCACACCTGCTTGCTGCGCTCAAGCCGGACAGCGACGGCGCGGGCCCGCACGTCATCCACCACCACGGCACTGGCCTCATAGATTCCATCAGCTACCTCACAGACGCGTACGGAGCGGACGGTTGAATTCCTGTGCAGCCTGGCCAGGGCGGGATTGCCCGTCCTGGTGAGTTCGCGCCTGATCAGGGCCGCGCGGTGCTGCAGCGATGCCAGGCAGCGCGGATCCAGGCGCCGCGCCAACTGGTGGATGGGACGGATTCCGGCCAGGACTTCCATGGATGCCTGAACCGTCCCCCGGGTAATGGCCCTGACTTCTGCAGCCTCACTGACCGGCTGCAGGGACGGAGGGTTTACGCCGGAAGACGGGACGCCAGGGATTGCCGCTGGCACTGGCCGGGGCTTGACGGGGTCAGTCCCTGCCTGCCTGGCCTCTGCGGCCAGCCCTTCAGCGGCCCGGATGGGTGTCAATGCTGTCATGGTGTTCCCCTTGGATGGATTCGGCGTAACTCTGCCGGCCACAGCTTCGGCTGGCTCTTGCTTTGATTGACTGTTGCCTGAAATTGATTCGATGGGTTTGGCAGGTGCTGCGGCCTGCCCGGCCGGCAGGGGAGTGGCAGCGGCTACGAAACTGCCGGCGCACGGAGTATCTGGCCCGGCAGCAGTACATCCGGGCTCCCGCCTATCAGCGCACGGTTCGCTTCATACCACCGTGGCCATTCAAGGGCGACGTCCACGTCTGATGCCTCCGGTCCCAGGTAGGCAGCAACGATGTCCCACAGCGTGTCGCCGGCGAGTACGGTCACCGCCATCGTCTGGCCGCCCGTGTCAGTGGCTGCGGTGTCACTGCGACCCAGCCCGGGTCCGGCAGTGGTCCTGGCCTCCGGTGCGGCCAGCAGTCCCGGTTCCACCACAGGGGGAGCCGGCTGCCATCCCCGGGCGGAGCCCGGTGACGGCTGGCGGGATGCTGGATTCCCATGCCGGTGAAGGGCCTTCCCTGCCGGCTGACGGTACTTCATTCGGAAGTGGCTGGTTTTGGAGCCGATCGCCACGGGGGGTGTTGCTGGCGGCAGGCTGCGGCACGTGTTGGCGGGAGACCGCGTCTGATGCAGTGGCCGGCGCCGCCTGTTCCTGTGTTGGTGTCCACTCGGGCCCTGCCGTACTCAACACCCCCGCGTTTGCGGCGACACCTGTCACGAGTTGCAGTGAGAGTGCGGCAACCACTGCCCGCTGCATGAAAGCAGGCGAAAGCCTTCGCGCGGCCGCCGCGGCCCGGCGCCGTCCCAGGCGATCCAGCAGAACGGACGCACAGGCACTCAGGAGTGAGACCGCCCACCAGAGCAGAAGGCCAATGCCGGCAACTGCCGTGGCCCCGCCGAGCAGGATATCCACCGATTCGCCTTGATGCCGCGCGGTGGATTGCTGCCACTGGGACAACAGGCCCACTGCGAGGACGCAGAGCAGGATGCCAAGCATCAGCAGGGCCAGCGCCATACCTGTATCCCACCACCGGATCCTCCCCGAACGAGCCATTAGTGCCCCTTTAATGTCGTTTGATGCACTTTGATGCTGATTGCATCAGTCTGAACCGCCGTCAAGGCATTTGTCCATACGCTGGACAGAAAAAAATCCCGCCGTTGACGGGCGGGACTGGGAACCCTACTCTGACGGAATGCGCTGGGATGCACTCTTCAATGACATGGAAAGCCAGCTTGCGGAGGCAGACCGGCTGGCGCTGGACACCGAGGTCAACGAGCGGACGCGGGTCGAGATGGTGGGCCTGCCCCTTGAGGACAGGCTGCGTGCGGCGGTGGGTTACAGGATCGGCGTCCAACTCAGCTGCGGCGAGATGGTGCATGGTGAACTGACACATGCGGGAGCGGATGCACTGGTACTGGATGAAGTCCAGACCCAGGTGCTCATTCCTTACGGGGCCGCAATGCGCTACGTGGGTCTGGGCAGGCAGACGCGGCCGGAGAAGTCGCCAGTGCGCCGGTCAATAGGCCTTGCGCACGCCCTGCGGGGCCTGGCGCGGGACCGGGCAGAAGTCTCGGTAACGATTGGCGGGGCGGCAGGGGCCGTGCGGCTGGCCGGCGTCATCGACCGGGTGGGCAGGGATTACATCGACCTGGCCACGGTGGTTCCCGGCGAGCCGCGGAGGAGCCGCAGCGTGGGCCAGGTTTCAGCCATACCCTTCGCGGCGCTGGCGATGATCAGGTCCCACAAAGCCGACGCGGCCTAAACGGGTCAGACAGTTTTGGAGCGCGACTCCTGGATCATGCGGCTGGCCTCGGCGTAGCGCTCCTGGATGTACTGCTCCAGCATCTTCTCTTCAACCCGCCATTGCCCACGGCCGCCCACCTGGATGGCCTTCAGTTCACCGCTGCGGACCAGAGCATAGGCCGCAGGGGAGTTGATCTGGAGCTGTTCCGCGACGTCCGCGAGTGTGAGGAACCTGGGCATGCATCCATTTTGCCACCAAGTGGTCCAGTTTGTGGCTCTTATCCACAGATTGGCCGCATTTGGACAATTGACTTTTGTTCCCCGGGGCTTGCAGTAACAATGAGGAAGTCCGGCCAGCACGGGCAGGTCCGGTGTATCCAGGGGGAGAACGGTATGGTTCCTGATTCAAGTGCCACTGCAGCACGGCTAAAGCGTCCATCGTGGAAGGACCCCCGGCTGCTGGTGGGAGTCCTCCTGGTCCTGGTATCAGTTGCCGGAGTCATCTTCCTTGTCGGCAGTGCCGACCGGACCACCGAGGTCTACGCTGCGCGGGAAGGCATAGCCGTGGGTGAGCGCCTGACGCCGGAGAACGTGGTCCCCGCCAAGGTGCGGCTGGGCGACACTGAAAAGCACTACATCAGCGTCGAGGCAGGCCTGCCCCAGGACGTTGTCGCCATGCAAAGGATTGCGAAGGACCAACTGGTCCCCAGGGCAAGCCTCGGGGAAGTGGATCGGCTGGACCGGAAGCCTGTCGCCCTCAGCGTCGAGCAGACCTTGCCGTCACAGGCAGTTGCCGGTGCCCGGGTGGATGTCTGGGTGGCGCAGCCGGATGCCAAGAATGGGTTCAGTGAGCCCAAGTTGATCCTTCCCGGAGCGGAAATTGCGGAGGTCACCACCGGTTCCACAGCCCTTGGATCGTCAAAGACCACCGTGCTGATGGTGCTGGTGGAGGACAGGCAGATGCCTGCTTTGCTTGGCGCTCAGGCAAACGAGGCGAAAATTTCCGTGGTGTGGAACCCGGGCGGCGCCCGGTGAGCATCCCCGTTGTCACCGTAGGCCAGAGCCGTGAGGACCTGGTAGGCGGCCTCGAAAGACTCCACGGCCCGGTCACAGTGGTTCGACGGTGCGCGGAACTTCCCGAACTGCTTGCCGCCTGCCAGAGCGGACTGGCAAGGGCGGCCGTGGTGGCGGAGGGTTCCGAGGGGCTAAGCGCTTCCCTGGTGGACCGTCTGGGAGCTGTTGGCGTGGCTATCATCGCCCTGACCGATATTGCGGAGGAGGCAGACCGGCTCCGCAGGATCGGTGTCGCCTCGGCGCTTACAGGGATTGAGTCCGCTGAGCTTTCAGACAGGATCGCCGACGCCGTCGCCCAGTTGACGGGCGGGCTTCGTCCGGCCAGCCTCAGTTCACTGGCCGATACCGGGGCTGCGCTGGCAACAGAACCCGTTGTGCCTGAACTGGACGCGGAGGGGTCCGGTGCCGGGGAGCTGATCGTCGTCTGGGGTCCGGCCGGATCCCCGGGCCGGACCACTGTTGCGGTGAACATTGCCGGTGAGATGGCAGCTGACGGGCGGGGGGTCCTGCTGGTCGACGCCGACAGCTACGGCGCCAGTGTGGCGGCGGTGTTGGGCCTGCTGGATGAGTCAGCAGGGCTGGCCCAGGCGTGCAGGCTTGCCGACCAGGGGCTGCTGGACGCGGACGCGCTGCGTAAGGTGGCCGCCACGATCGCCACCACAGCCGGGACGTTCCGGGTGTTGACCGGCATAACCCGCGCCGACCGGTGGACCGAGCTGCGTGCGCCTGCCCTGGCCCTGGTGCTTGAGCGGGCCCGGCAGATTGCCGACGTTGTGGTGGTGGATACCGGCTTTTGTCTTGAGGCGGATGAGGAGCTGAGCTTTGACACCATGGCGCCGCGGCGGAACGCGGCTACGCTGCGCCCGCTGGAACTTGCTGACACCGTCTATGCCGTGGGAGCTGCTGATCCCGTGGGCGTACCCCGGTTGGTCCGTGCACTTGCCGAACTGGAAGGCGCAGTTCCGCAGGCATCGCCCACCGTCATCATGAACAAGGTGCGTTCGTCCTCCGTCGGAAGGGCCCCGGAGCGCCAACTGCGGGATGCCTGGGATAGGTATGGACCCGCGTCCGGACTCAAGGCGTTCCTGCCTTACGACCCCGCAGCCGCAGACGCAGCCCTCCTGGCAGGGTCGTTGCTGCTCGAAGCGTCCCCCGACTCGGCCCTTCGGCATTCGATCAGAGAGTTGGTTTGTGCACCCGACCAGCGAAAATCGAAATCATCTGTATTTTCTTCCACACCGAGGCGAAGAGCAAAGGACTAGGCTCGCCATAAGAGCTGCAAAGGTGCGGCGAATATCTCTGATGGAGGCGTTGTTGATGTCGTCTGGATCCAGTGTGGAGGACCAGCCCCTTTCCATTGAAGGCCTTGAAGGTTTCATGGGGGACTACTACCAGCACCTGGCTGAGGAGGATGCCCGAAGCTACTCGCGGGACGTATTGGAGTCCCGGGCCGGGGAGCACAGGCGGACAGCGTCCGAACGGCAGCCAGGGCAGGCAAAAATCTCGATCATGGACGAAGAGGACAGCAGCGTCATCTTTGTCGTCACCGACGATATGCCGTTTCTTGTCGATTCGGTGAATGCAGAACTTGTCCGGCAGCACGCCGCCATCAAGCTTGTGGTGCACCCTCTTTTCGTGGCCACCAGGAACCGGGAAACCGGCGAACTGGTCAAGGTCAACAGGGTCCCCGCGCACTTGGGCATCTCAAGCGGCGACACTGCTGCAATGCCAAACCTGTCCCATCTCATTGCCCAGGGCGGGAATGCCTCGCACATGGAGTCGTGGATCGCCGTCGAAATCCAACGCGTCCCGGACGACGTGAAAGCGTCGCTGCTTGAGGGACTGACCCGCGTCCTGAAAGACGTGCGGGCCGCTGTCGAGGACTGGCCCAAGATGCGTCAAAAGGCCCGGGAAATCGCGGAAAGCCTGGACCAGGTGGCCCATCCGGCGCAGATTGCCGAACTGCGGCAGGCCAAGGACCTGCTGCGGTGGCTCGACGACGGGAACTTCACCTTCCTGGGCTACCGTGAATACGACCTGCTCAACGTGGACGGCGAAGACGTCCTCGAACTGCGCGAAGACAGTGGCCTCGGGCTTTTGCGCGCCGCTGCCGACTCCCCCCACATCCAGCACCTCACCGACACCGGCCGGAAAAAGGCGCGGGAAAAGCGTGCCCTTGTCATCACCAAGGCCAACTCACGGTCCACTGTGCACCGCTCGGCGTACCTGGACTACATCGGCGTCAAAAGCTTCGACGCCGCGGGCAATGTCAACGGCGAGCGCCGCTTCATTGGACTCTTCGCCACCAGCGCCTACGCCGGCTCTGTCCGGGATATCCCGATCGTCCGGGAGAAGGTGGACGCCGTGCTGCAGAACGCGGGGTTCCCGCCGGACTCGCACTCGGGCAAGGATCTCCTTGGAATCCTCGAAACCTACCCGCGTGATGAGCTCTTCCAGATCGAAATTCCCGACCTTGCCGCCACCGCGCTGGGAATCCAGAAGCTGCAGGAACGGCGGCGTACCCGCCTGTTCCTGAGGCCGGACATCTACGGCCGGTTCATGTCCGCCGTCGTCTACCTGCCCCGCGACCGCTACACCACCAACGTCAGGCTGCGGATCGAACAGGAACTGCGGGAAACGTTCCAGGCGGTCTCGATCGATTACGAAGCCCGCATGACGGAATCGGCACTCGCCCGGCTGTTCTTCCGCATCCGGCTGCCCAAGGACGCCGACGTCAGCCATGTCAACGCCGACGAGCTGGAAAAGCGGCTGGTCCGGGCCGCACGGTCGTGGAGTGAGGGAATTGCCGAAGTCCTGCGCGAGGGGCGGGATCCGGCCGAAGCAAAGGAACTGGCCGCTATCTGGGCCGAAGCGTTCCCTGCCAGCTACCGCGTGGACTACGAAGTAGAGGACGCGCTTGAGGACATTGCGCGTTTCGAGAAGTACGGGGCCGCCGCCGAGCGGAAGTCGGGGGAGCGGCAGGACCGTCCCGGCGTGCACGTGTACCTTCCCGAAGGCGCCGGCGCCACCCTCGAAGAGGATGCCCGGGTCAAGCTTTACATGCTGGAGCCCAAGAGCCTGAGCCAGATCCTGCCGTATTTCCATAACCTCGGACTCGAGGTCCTGGATGAACGGCCCTTTGAAATCGAAACAGCAGACCGCCGCGACTTCTTCCTTTACGACCTCGGGCTGAAGTACCCGGCCGGCGTGGACCCGGTCTCCACGGGGGAGCTCCTTGCCGAATCCTTTGGTGCGGCTGTCACGGGCGCTGCTGAATCGGACAGCTTTGACCGGCTGGTGCTGAGGGAGGGCCTGCATTGGCGGCAGATCACCGTCCTTCGCGCCTACGCCCGCTACATGCGCCAGATGGGCAACAGCAGCTCCTTCGGCTTCATGGCTGACACGCTCCTTGCAAACGCCGACGTGACGAGAGGCCTCACGGCGCTCTTTGCGGCCCGCTTTGATCCCGCCCTGAGCGATGAAGACCGGTCCGAGGCCCAGGAGACCGTGCGCCAGGAGCTCGCAGCGTCCATCGAGAAGGTGGCAACGCTGGACGCCGACCGCGTGCTGCGCACTTTCGTCAACCTCATTGAGGCCACCCTTCGCACCAACTTCTACCAGCACAAACCGCACCTGAGCTTCAAGCTGAACCCCGCGCAGATCGAAGGCCTGCCGTTCCCGCGGCCCATGTTCGAAATCTGGGTCTACTCCCCGCGTGTTGAGGGTGTGCACCTCCGGTTCGGCAAGGTGGCCCGTGGCGGGCTGCGCTGGTCCGACCGGCGGGAGGATTTCCGGACAGAAGTCCTGGGCCTGGTAAAGGCGCAAACGGTCAAGAACGCCGTCATCGTGCCCACCGGCGCGAAAGGCGGGTTCTTCGCCAAGCAGCTTCCCGATCCTTCCACGGACCGCGCGGCCTGGATGGCTGAAGGCGTCGAAAGCTACAAGACGTTCATCCGCGGACTGCTGGACCTTACTGACAACCTCCTCACTGAAGGCGACGGCGAACGCCTCGTGCCGCCGTCGAGCGTTGTCAGGCATGACGACGACGACTCTTACCTTGTGGTCGCGGCGGACAAGGGAACGGCTACTTTTTCCGACATTGCCAACAGCCTCTCCGCGGAGTATGGCTTCTGGCTTGGCGACGCATTCGCCTCCGGCGGTTCGGTTGGTTACGACCACAAGGCCATGGGCATCACCGCGCGCGGCGCCTGGGAATCCGTCAAACGCCACTTCAGCGAACTGGACCTGGATACCCAGACTGAGCCGTTCACCGTGGTGGGCGTGGGGGACATGTCCGGCGACGTATTCGGCAACGGGATGCTCCTGTCCCGGCATATCCGGCTGCTCGCGGCATTCGACCACCGGCACATCTTCCTGGACCCCAACCCCGACGAGGAATCCTCGTTTGCAGAGCGCCAGAGGCTGTTCGAGCTGCCCAGGTCCTCCTGGGACGATTACGACAAGTCCCTGATCAGCGAAGGCGGCGGAGTCTTCGTCCGGCAGGCCAAATCCATCCCCGTGTCCCCCCAGGTGCAGGCCGCGCTGGGGCTCCCGGCGGACACCACCGAACTCAGCCCTCCGGAGCTGCTGCGTGCCATCCTGCTGGCACCTGCGGACCTGCTCTACAACGGCGGAATCGGGACTTACGTCAAGGCGAGCTCCGAGTCCAACGCGTCCGTGGGTGACAAGGCCAACGACGCGATCCGCGTCAACGGCCGGGACCTGCGCGTCAAGGTGGTGGGCGAAGGCGGAAACCTCGGCATGACCCAGCGCGGCCGCATCGAGGCAGCCCTGCAGGGCGTCATTCTCAACACCGACGCCATCGACAACTCCGCCGGCGTGGACTGCTCCGACCACGAAGTGAACATCAAGATCTTCGTTGACCGGATGGTGGCTGCGGGCAAGCTGCCTGCCGCCGAGCGCGCCGACTTCCTCGCCTCCATGACGGATGAGGTTGGCCGGCTGGTCCTTGAAGACAACATCGACCAGAACATCCTGCTGCTCAATGACCGCACCCGGGTGGCGGAGTGGAGCCCGAGCTATGAGCGGCTCATGGACTGGCTGGAGAAGAGCGCCGATTTGAACCGGGACCTGGAGGCGTTGCCAACCACGGCGATGCTGCGGGACCGGCTGCAGCAGGGGCAGGGCCTGACGTCACCGGAGCTTTCGGTGCTGGCCGCCTATGCCAAGATCGAGCTGGCAACGGCGCTGCGCGACAGCGACCTTGCCGATGACCCATGGTTCCGGCAGACGCTGCGTTCATACTTCCCCCACCAGCTGCGCGAACGCTTTGACGCGGAGCTGGACACCCACCCGCTGCGCCGCGAGATCATCGCCACGGTAGTGGCGAACGACATGATCAACCTCGGCGGAATCACCTTCGCCTTCCGCGTCATGGAGGAGACATCGGCCAGCGAAGTAGCCGTCGCTAAGGCTTTCGTGGCCCTGCGCGAGGTATACGAACTGGATGCCATGGTGGGCGAACTGAACAGCCTGCCTGCCTCGTTCCCCACGGAGCACTGGAGCACGGTCCACCTGGACATCCGCCGGCTTTTGGACCGGGCGGTCCGCTGGCTGCTGAGCCAGGAGAGTGTTTCACGTCCCATTGCCGACGTGGTGGCCGAGTTCAAGCCCCTCATGGATCCGATGCGGGCCCGGCTGTTGGACTACCTGCGCGGCGACGACCGGGAACGCGTGGCGGAGTGGCTGGCGAAGGGCCGCGAGTGGCAACTCCCCGAAGGCCTTGCCCTGCGTTGGGCCGAGCTGTTCGAAAGCTTTGTGCTCCTGGATATCGCCAAGATCGCCCGGACCCGGAAGGATCCGGTGGAGCAGATTGCCGCCGTCTACTACACGGTGTTCAACCGTTTCCATGCCGACTCGCTGCTGGAGCGGATCAGCAGCCTGCCGCGCCAGGACCGGTGGCAGGCACTGGCCCGGGCCGCCCTGCGTGATGATCTGTACTCGACAGTGTCGGACATGACGACGGCGGTGCTGGAAGCCACGTCCGCCGCCGACTCACCCGACGCGCGGCTCAAGGACTGGGAAGCGCAGAATGCCGAGCAGTTGGGCAGGGCGAAGAGCATGTTCGACGAGGTGAACGCACTGGAAGCCGACGACATGGCCTCACTGTCGGTAGCATTGAGGCTCTTGAGGTCAATCGTCCGACGTTAGCAATCCGGCGTCGCAAATGGAGGTGCAGTGGCAATCTTTACGGACCCCATCAGGGAACATGCTGATTTCGGGCCGGGCGATGCCGAATGGCTGCACCTCCTGGTGGGGGACTGGCAGATGGTCGCGGACCTGGCTTTCGCGGACCTGGCGCTCTGGTTCCCCCACCCGGAGCTTGGCTACATCGCCCTGGCTCACGTGCGGCCATCCACTACGCACACAGCGTTCCACAGCGACTTTGTGGGAGAGGGAATCCGCTCCGACCTGCAGCCGCTCGTGGACAAGGCATGGAACTCCCGGTCCATTGAGCGGTCCAGTGAAACGAACTGGAACAGCGAGATGGCGCTGCGGGTGGAGGCGGTTCCCATGGTCCGCAACGGCCGGACCCTTGCGGTGGTCACCACCCACATGGACCTTTCCAGTTCCCGGATGCCGTCACGGCTGGAGCTGACCTACCGCCAGTGCGCCTACGACCTCCTGCGGATGGGCACGCTGGGGTTGTGGCCGGACTTCGCCTCGCCTACCGGTTCCCGCCGCGGCGCGCCCCGGGTGGGGGACGGCCTCATCAGGCTGGATGCCGATGGCGTGGTCCAGTACGCCAGCCCCAACGGGGTTTCGGCCTTCCGGCGGCTGGGTGATGGCGAATCCCTTGAAGGCCGCTCTCTGGCCGAGGTGACCGCCGGCCTGCTCAAGGACCGGCGCATGGTTGATGAGACCCTGCCGCTGGTGGTTACCGGACGCATGCCATGGCGGAGCGAGATCGAGTCCCGCGGGGTCAGCCTGTCCCTGCGGGCCATCCCGCTGCGGGATGAACAGCAGCGGTTCGGGGCCCTGGTCCTCTGCCGTGACGTCTCCGAACTGCGCCGGCGCGAGATGGAGCTGGTCACCAAGGACGCCACCATCCGGGAGATCCACCACCGCGTCAAGAACAATCTCCAGACCGTGGCTGCGCTCCTGCGGATGCAGTCCCGGCGCATGGTCAGCGACGAGGCGAAGCAGGGCCTGGAGCAGGCGATGCGGCGTGTGGCCACGATTGCGCTGGTCCACGAAACCTTGTCGCAGGGCCTGACGCAAAGTGTTGATTTCGACGAACTGATAGGGCGCCAGTTCCGGCTTTCGGCCGAGGTGGCTTCGCCTTCGCAGCAGGTCAGGACGGAACGCTCGGGTACATTCGGTGAGCTCCCCAGCGATCTCGCCACCCCGCTGGCCCTCGTCATTAACGAGCTGGTGACCAACGCGGTGGAGCATGGACTTGAGGGGCGGGCGGGAACAGTCTGGCTGGTTGCCGACCGGTCCGAGGGGGATGACGGCGAAGAGCTGACAGTGACGATTGCCGACGACGGAGTGGGGCTTCCACAGACTCCGCACGTTGAGGGCCTAGGACTTCAGATTGTGCGGACACTCGTCACCAGCGAGCTGGGCGGGACCATCACCTGGGAGCGCCGCGAGGGCGGTGGGACCGAGGTTAAGATCCGGCTCAGCCTGGCAGGGAAGTAGCGGCACCAGGCTGGTTGGGGACGCGCCCGGCCGCAAAGCAGAGTTTAAGAGACAGCGGCCCCTGGACAATCCAATGGGAATTGTCCAAGGGGCCTCTGTCTTGCGTTTGCTAAGACCTGTGGTTGCTGCCGGGTTACCTAGGAGGCGCGCCGTGCACGGGCGGCGCGCCGCTTGAGTGCGCGGCGCTCGTCTTCGCTCATGCCGCCCCAGACGCCGGCGTCCTGGCCGGACTCAAGGGCCCACTGCAGGCAGGTGTCTACGACGGGGCACCGGCGGCAGACGCTCTTGGCTTCCTCGATCTGCAGGAGGGCCGGTCCTGTATTCCCGACGGGGAAGAACAGTTCCGGGTCCTTGTCGAGGCACGCTGCGCGGTTACGCCAATCCATGCTGATCAGTTGCTCCATTTCTGGGAAAAGCCCTTTGTGAAATTATTCACTAGTGGCTACAAAGGAAAAGGGCCCTCTGGGCCCCCTTGGTCATCTTCATCAAGCCTGTCATGTTAACGCGGTGTAAACAAGGGGTAATAACACTTGATATCCGTCGAAACCTGAGCGATGCATCACAGTGGCGGCTCCCGCCCTCACCAGTGTCCGACTATGTCCGGTATGGTGCCAGTGTGTCAAGACCCCCGGTAAACCCAGCAGGTGTCCCAGCTTCCCCTGACGAGCCCCGCGAAGGTGCTGGACGCTCCGTAGACGGACGCTCGGAGATCGTTCCCGCGGCGGCCAAGGTGGTGGCGCTTGTGGCGGCTGCAGAAGCCACTGCCCTCCTGGTTGCGGCCGGGTGGTACGCCTATGAACTGCTCAGCGGGAGCCCCGTGCTGTCGTTCTGGGGCGCCGTCTTCACCTTGGGCCTCCTGCTGGCTTTTTCCGCCTGGCTGTTTGCGGTGTCCGTCTTTCTCTACCGGGGCTACCGGTGGACCCGGGCGGCGGCGCTGGTGGCCCAGTTATTCGTCCTGACCGTCGGAGTACCTGCCATAACCAGCGGACTGGTTCTTGCCGGGCTGGCCATGGTGGTCCCCGCCGTCATCGCCATCGTTCTCCTGTTCTCCAACAAGGTGATCAGCCATGCCTCGCGGACAGGAAGTGCACCCCCTGCTCTTTGACCTGCTGGCCGGTGCCGTGCTGCGCAGCCCGGTCTGCGTTTGACGCCGTCCCGGGCTTACTCACGCTGGGGCCCCCGACCAAGCGACCTGAAGGGGGCGGGACCGCCCGCCTGAGATGAGCACACCACGTCCTGGCGGGGGATTGGCCTCAACGTCAAACCTGACCCCGAACAGGTCGCCGTCGCCTGGGGAACGTGGGCCCAGCAGAAGTCCGACGCCGGCAGCCCGTGCGTTCATGACCAGCGGAACGTGTTGGAACAGCATCGGGCTGTATGCAGCAGTGACCATCAGGGAGTGGCCTAAGGCATTCAACTGCTCCAGAGCCCTCAGTGCCGGCGGGGCAAGCTGGTCGACGTCGTCCACCAGCAGCACGGTCTTCCGCGGCAGTCCGCCGCCCTCCGCCTGCACCAGCAGGTCCTTCCAGAAATCTCCCGCGGCCTCTGCCGGCATGGGAGAGGTGCACCATTGTTGCGCCGGGTTGAGTGCCGCCACTGCGAGCAGGGTGTTGGTTTTGCCGCTTCCCGGGTTGCCAAGAATTGCGGTGACGCCGGGGCTGGGCAACCGCAGGGACGCTGGAACGGGCTCGTCGCCGGCAACCCCCAGGAAGACGTCGCTCTGCCGGCGGTGCGATTTCGGGAGTTCGGAACTCCGCTCCCAGCCGGCTCGGTCCTTGCCGGGAACGTATGGCACCCCGCAGTGCTGCAGCCCGGCCTCTTCCATGGACGCTGCCACCTGCCCCACGGTGATTTTCGCGGGGAGTGGTTCTACACGGAAGGGCGGCGATGCGGCGGCCGGATATTGGGCACCGCTCCCACCTTCCGCTGGGTCCGGGGCCGGGTTGCGATAGAACTGGCAAAGAACCGGACCGCCGCCGGAGACAGGGCCGAAGGCTGCCGCCCTGCCGGTGACGGCCGGCATCGCAGGCATCCGAGGCCACATGGCGCGGCTTTCCTCACTGGTGCCGGCGGGAAAGAAGAATCGGTTGGGAATGGCGCCAAAGAATCTGGCCGTGACAAGCTCGCGCTCCCCATGCACCAGGACGGTGATACCTGCCCTGGTGCCGTCCCTGACGAGGTCATGAACCAGATCCTCCGCCCACGTAAGCGGTCCCGACCGGAAAGCCGAAACCCAGGAGCCCCAGCCGACGATCACGAGGACGAGCGGTACCTGCTTGGCAAGGGGCTGGCCTAGCCGTTGCCCCAGCTCACGGACTAGCCGCTCCAAAATACGGACTCCACGCCGCAGGTCATGGAGTCCGGCATGCGCGCCCACCCGGGCTTCACCTGCCAACGGGCAAAAATTCCCAGTTGTGTCCAGGAAATAGAAGTGGGCCTGGTCTGGGCCGGCCATTAGTTTATGGGCGGTCAGTTCCAGGGCCGAACCCGCTCCGGATGCAGGACTGCCAATGAATGCTGCGTGGCCGTGACTGGCAGGGCTCCACTCAAGGGGCTCAAGCCTTTGTTTTTCGGGCACGTCCATCAGGCCAAGGCGCACCTGCCCCGCCGGCGTCTCCGATTCCAGGGAAAGGGGTGGCGGGCCTCCTGAATTGATGGTTGGCGCGTTTCGTGAGGGTTCTTCCAGTGCATCGGGCAGGGGAGGAGCCACTGGCCTTCTCGGGACGGGCTTCTGCAGTGCAGCACACAGGCTCCTCACCAGGGCTGCCAGCGGTTCCACTGCCTGCGCAGGGGTGGCTGCGGAGGCGCGACCGCCGCCTGGCCCGGCTGCCTGGCGGGCAAGATATTCCATTGTCCGGTGCACCGTAACGGCGCTTGGCTGTTTGCCCCTGGAAGCGGACGACAGGGACGCCGCCTGGAACTCCACGGCCGCTTCCGTCCCGCGGGCCAGGAAGGCGCGGCCGGGAGTGTCAACACTGATGGCCGCGGCGTCCTTGGAGTTGACGATATCCACAGATTCCATGTCGGACTGCACCCGAAGGGCGATGCTTGAGGTGACGTTTGCGCGGATGTCAGCTGTTAATGCTCCCTGCGGTCTTTGCGTGGCCATGATCAAGTGGATGCCCAGCGACCGTCCGATCGACGCTATCCGCAGCAGCTCACGAAGAACCTCCGGTGCATCATCGACCAGCATCCTGAACTCATCAATGACGATGACCAGGTGGGGGAGAACAAAATCCTCGGCAGCCACTGTGGAGCGGTATGTGGAGAGGTCAGGGACGCGGGCCGCGGCGAGGCACCGCTCACGGAGTTGCACTTCGGCCCGAAGCGACCTCAGGGTCCGATCCAGTTCGTCGGCGGAAAGATCTGTTTGCAGTCCTACGCAATGAACCAGGCCGCTCAGCGGACCAAGACCTGAACCTCCCTTGAAGTCGATGAAGTAGAAGTTGACCCGGTCCGGCGGATAGGTCAGGGAGAGCGCGAGGGTCAGGCTCCGGAGCAGTTCCGACTTCCCTGAGCCTGTTGTGCCCGCCACCAGCAGATGGGGGCCGTCGGCGAGGAGGTCCAGGACCTTCGTTCCTGACGTACTCACCCCCACGGGTACGGGCAGCCCCTCAATCCTGGTGCTGGAGCTCCAGCGGTCAGCGGTGGCCGCGAGCGTCAGGGGCAGGACTTCGTCAAGACTGCATGAAGCGGGAACGCTCCTTACCTGTTCTTCGCCCTGGTGCCGGGAGCCTGCCAGGCGTCGGCAGAAAGCGGTGAACACTTCGGCCGGCACCAGGTCCGGGACAAACACAATCTCCCGGTAGTTCTGCGCCAGCGTTGATCTGCGCTCGGACAGGAAGACATCCGCTGCGGCTGGTTCCCCGTCCTCAGGCAGGAAATGAAGAACCTGCCACCCCCGCTGGACCGCTGCTTCACGCACCTCGTGTTCGGCCGCAGCTGCAGCGCTGTCCCCACGAATCAACAGGACTCCGCGCTCGCAGCCCAGTTGATCGCAGCTGTTCACGACATGGAGGGCGGCATCCAGTGTTGCAGCCAGCGTCACTCTGCTTAGATACCGGGCTGCGAGGGGGAGGGCTGCCGGCGGGCCATAGACAAGGACCTGCAGTTTGTCCGCACGCGGGTAGCCCGCCAGTTGCATCAGACAGGAACGAAGGGCGCCATCGATGGCCAACCCAGGGCCGCCGAGGATGGTGAGCGGGCGGCCAGGGTCGAGCACTACTGGGACGGTTCCCGCCGTTGGGACTGTCCGGGCCGGGCCGGCCGGTTCAATCCTGATATTGGCCGGTTGTTCTCCCTGGCCAAGCCGCAACCATACTTTGTCGCCGGAGGAGTCCGGGATGGACGTCCCTTCAGCCTTTGGGGCTGCCAGGGTGACGATGGGCAGCGGAGGGGCACTCCGCCGTCGCCGTTCCCTGTCTTGCTCAACAGCCGACGTCACAGCGGCTAACAGTTCCCGCCTCTGCCGCCGCCCGCTGACAGCGGGCACCAGGGCTGAAAGTACGGAAGCTGCGGAGAAAGCAAGGAACATCCACATTCCTGTGAGAACGGCCAGCAGCACCCCCAGGGCCAGTGGGAGGACTGCGGTCAGAAGGATCAGCGTTCGACTTCCTGTGTCAGGACGGCCGGGAACCACGATCGGTTCAGCCACCGACTTTCCGGCATCCGCCAGGACTTTCCCCTGCACGTCTGCGAATATCAGAGACAAGTTTGACTGACCGCACCTGATGGCTGAGTCCGTCGAGATTATGGTGCTCCGTATCCTTTCGCCGTCGACGTAGGTGCCGTTGGCACTATCCAGGTCAACCAACATGATCCTCGTGTCGGTGACGACAAGACGTGCGTGTTCGCGGGACAGCTCGGGGTCAGGGATGACGATTCGTGTGCCGCTTCGGCCGATGGTGTACGTGCCACGCCGCAGCGGCACGACAGTTCCCGCCGCTGCTCCACTGTCGACGGCGAGGATCAGGGGAGGGGCAGCATCAGCACCGGGCTGGCGCCGGAGACGCCGGTCCGAAGGGCTGGGGCCGCCGTCGACAAGGATCGCCGCTTCCACGAGCGGCGGCACGCCCAGGACCAAGGAGCAGAGATCCTTCCCGTCCACAGTGACAGCGCCTACACCGAACTTATGGATCAACTGCTCATGGACAACGTGGCCTGCCGTCCCGGCAGGAGCATCTATGGACAGTTCCACGGGTGGCTGGGGGCGTGGCGTTCCCGGTCCGCCCACCAGAGTGCAATTCAGCGTCATGGGTGTTGATCCTTCGGTGATGTACCCACACGCTAGCCGCCGGGGGCAACTCAAGGCATGAGCTTCATCCCCTATGTGGATAAGCTGCAAAGCTGACGGGAGCGTCTTTAGGCTGCTGCTTGCCGCCCCGTGTGCCGGGTCACAGCAGGAATGCTGATTCGACGGGCCGTACAGTCCCTCGGGTAGGCTAGAGCAGCAGACAATGCGCATCATTGCGCTGCCCGCATTCGAACCAGGAGATTTTGTGACCGCTGACCTTGTCATCGTAGGGTCCGGCTTTTTTGGCCTGACAATCGCAGAACAGGCCGCCACTGAGCTCGGCCTGAAGGTCGTTGTCCTCGACCGGCGCCATCACATCGGCGGAAACGCATACAGCGAAAAGGAAGAGCAGACCGGAATTGAGGTGCACCGCTATGGTGCGCACCTCTTCCACACCTCCAACGAGCGCGTGTGGGAGTACGTCAACCGGTTCACGACGTTCACCAACTACGTTCACAAGGTCTACGGCGTGCACAAGGGTGAGGTTTACTCCCTGCCCATTAACCTGGCCACGATCAACCAGTTCTTCCGCGCCAACATGACCCCGGGCCAGGCCCGCGAACTGATCCAGGAACAGGCCGGGGAACTGGCAGGCACCGATCCGCAGAACCTGAATGACAAGGGTATACAGCTGATCGGCCGGCCGCTTTACGAGGCTTTCATCAAGCACTACACCGGCAAGCAGTGGCAGACGGATCCCAAGGACCTGCCGGCAGGCATCATTTCCCGGCTACCGGTGCGCTACAACTACGACAACCGCTACTTCAACGACAAGTACGAGGGCCTGCCGACCAACGGCTACACTGCCTGGATCGAAAAGATGGCGGAACACCCCAATATCGAGGTGCGGCTCAACACCGACTTCTTCGATGAGTCGCACGAGTACAGCAAGAACAAGGTTGTTGGCAACATCCCGGTCGTCTACACGGGCCCGGTCGACCGGTACTTCGACTACACAGAGGGCGACCTCTCCTGGCGCACTATCGATTTTGAGGAAGAAGTCCTGGACATGGGCGACTTCCAGGGCACATCCGTTGTGAACTACAACGATGACGACGTCTCTTACACGCGCATTATCGAACCGCGCCACTTCCACCCCGAGCGCGACTACCAGACCGAAAAGACAATCATCATGCGTGAATTCTCGCGTTTTGCTGAGAAGGACGACGAGCCCTACTACCCGGTCAATACGTCAGCCGACAGGGAGCGGCTGCTCAAGTACCGCGATCTTGCCGCTGCCGAAAAGGACGTGCTCTTCGGTGGGCGCCTGGGCACGTACAAGTACCTTGACATGCACATGGCCATCGGTTCCGCGCTCAGCATGTTCGACAACAAGATCCGGCCGCACTTCGAGAGCGGCGTGCAGCTTGAGAGTGGGGGAGTCGACGCATGAGCGTCCCTACCGACAACAAGGCGAAGAACACCGTGAAAGCTGATGCGGGCAAGACCCGGGAGGCCTGGCAGACGCTTCAGCGCGTGATTCTGCCCAGCGCCAGCCAGATGGACACGGTACCGCTGTATATGGACATGGGCACCGCCACCGGCATCCAGCTGCCGACGGCGGGGGATGGGGACGGGAAGGCGACCAGGGCTCGGACCATCAGCAGCCCCACCAAAGAAGCGCACGTGGAGGACTTCCTTTCGCGGCAATCAACCTCTGTCCGCTCCGGCGAACGGGTTTCCTTCGGCACCTACTTCAACGCTTTCCCCGCCAGCTACTGGCGCCGGTGGACGACAGTGGATAAGATCCGGCTCCAGGTCCGGACACAGGGCGCAGGCTCCGTTATCGTTTACAAGTCAAACGCCCGCGGCTCACTGCAGCGGGTGGACACCCGGCGGGTCGAAGGCAACGCTGAGAGCACGTTTGAACTTTCACTGGCGCCCTTCGGCGACGGCGGGTGGTACTGGTTCGATCTGCTGGCCGGAACCGAGCCCCTGATCATGCTCGACGCCGAATGGCAGGGTCCGGCAGTAGAAACAACGCTTGGGTCCGTCACGCTCCAGATCACCACCCTGAACAAGACGGATTTCTGCCTCAACAACCTGCGGCTCCTTGCCGACAGTGAAGAAGCTCTTGCCCACGTACAGGAGATCCTGATTGTTGACCAGGGCACACAGAAACTTTCTGACGCTGAGGGTTTCGACGACGTTAAGCGATCGCTCAAGGGCAAGCTGCGCATCATCAACCAGTCCAACCTGGGCGGGTCCGGCGGTTTTGCCCGGGGCATGTTCGAAGCTGTCGAGAACGGCAGCGATTACGCCTTGTTGATGGATGACGATGTTGTCGTTGAGCCGGAAAGCATCATTCGGCTCCTGACCTTCGCGGACCGGTGCAAGACTCCGACCCTCGTCGGAGGACACATGTTCGACCTCTACAACCGCACCGTCCTGCATACCTTCGGCGAAGTTGTTAACCCCTACAGGTTCCAGCCGTCGCTCCCGAGCGAGGACATGATTCTTGGGCACGACTTCCTGTCGTCCAACCTTCGTCAGACCCCGTGGCTGCACCGGCGTTGCGACGTTGACTACAACGGCTGGTGGATGTGCCTCATCCCCACCCAGGTAATCCGCGAGATTGGTCTCTCACTCCCGCTGTTCATTAAATGGGACGACTCTGAGTACGGATTGCGGGCCAAGGCAGCCGGTTACCCCACTGTGTCGCTGCCTGGTTCGGCCGTCTGGCACGTTTCCTGGATCGACAAGGACGACTTGGTTGGTTGGCAGGCGTACTTCCATGCCCGCAACCGGGTGGTAGCTGCGCTGCTGCATAGTCCCTACGAGTTCGGCGGCAGGGTCATGAAGGAGTCGCAATACGCCGACGTCAAGCACCTCGTCTCGATGCAGTACGCCACAGCCCAGGGCCGGCAATGGGCGCTGGAGGACGTGTTGAAGGGTCCAGGCGCCCTTCCCGAACTCCTGTCAGCGAAGCTGCCCCAGATCCGCGAGATGATGTCCGCACACTCGGATGCAGTCTTCCGTCCTGACCCCGAGGACTTCCCTGCGCCCAAGATGGACAAGCCACCCCGCCGGGGGCACGGCCCCTCGCAGCCAGGAAAACTGACTCTCCTTCCCTGGGCAGCAAAGACTGTAGTTCGGCAACTGGCGAGCCCGGTCAAGGGCACCAGCGCGCAACGGCCGCAAACGACCATCGCACACCAGGACAACCGGTGGTGGCGGATGGCGCAGTATGACAGCGCCGTAGTGTCCAACGCCGAGGGCACGGGTGCTTCCTGGTATCGGCGCGATCCCAAGCAGTTGCGGAAAATGTTGGCCGAAAGCGGCAAGCTCCACGCTGCCTTGCTGAAGGATTGGCCCGCTCTCAGTAAGAAGTACAAAGCCGCCGTTTCGGAGCTGACCTCCATGGAGTCCTGGAGGAAGACGTTCGAGCAACACACCCAGAACGAGATCAAGTGAGCGCAATCGCAGCCGGTGAGTTAACCACTCCCGGACTTGGCGGTGGGCTGCGGGACATCAGGCAGTCCGGCTTCCTGCTTAAGCTGCTGGTCCGCAAAGAGCTCAAGGTGCGTTACCGGGGCTCTGTGCTGGGCCTTGTCTGGTCATACGTTAAGCCCGGTGTGCAGTTCATTGTCTTCTATGTGGCGTTGGGGGTTTTCCTCGGCCTTGAGCGCAGTGCGCGGAACCCGGAAGGGCTTTCAAACTATGCGGTCTACCTGTTCTCCGGCATTGTCCTGATTAACTTCTTCACTGAGGCCCTGGGCAATGCCGCACGGTCAATAGTCAATAACGGGAACCTCATCAAGAAGATCTATCTTCCGCGCGAGCTCTTTCCCATTGCTTCCGTCTGGGTGTCGGCCGTGCACTTCTTCCCGCAGCTGGTGGTGCTGGTGATCGGGTGCCTTTTCGCCGGCTGGCATCCTAACCTCATCCAGCTGCTGGCTGCGGTTGCGGGTTTCGTCATCGTGGCTCTGCTCGCCACTGGACTTGGTCTCTTGTTCGGCGCGGCCAACGTCTACTTCCGCGATTCCGAGAACCTGGTGGACATGCTCCTGATGATTGCCACCTGGGCTTCACCGGTGATGTACGCATGGTCGATGGTGCAGGAGAAGCTGGGAACAGCATGGTTTGCTGTCTATCAGGCGAACCCGATCACCATCGGTGTGGAACTGTTCCACTATGCCTTCTGGTTTCCGACGACCGACGGATCTGCCGCCATGCCCCCGAACCTTTTCAGTCTTTGGCTGCCTGTCGGGCTGGGACTTGCCTTGGCGATCCTCGTGCTGGGCCAATTCACCTTTCGGCGCCTCGAGGGGCGCTTCGCGCAGGAGCTTTAAGTGATCAACGCAATTGAAGTTTCTGACATCAGCAAGCAATTTGTCCTCCGTCATACGCGGTCCATCAAAGAAGCCGTTGTTTGGCTCGTCAAGGGACGCAAGGGAGACCTCTCAGAGAAGTTCCACGCACTAAAGAACGTTTCCCTCAACATCGAGGCCGGGGAGACCGTGGCGCTCCTGGGGTTGAACGGTTCGGGCAAGTCCACTCTGCTCAAGCATATTTCGGGAGTCATGCTCCCCGACAGCGGGACGGTAAAGACAAGGGGCCGGGTTGCTGGACTCATCGAAGTAGGCGCTGGCTTCCACCCTGACCTCTCCGGGCGGGATAATGTGTTCCTCAACGGCGCCATCCTGGGAATGACGGAGCAGCAGATCAAGGAGCGATTCGATGACATTGTCGAATTTTCCGAGATCGGCCAGTTCATCGATACCGAGGTCAAGTTCTACTCCTCCGGCATGTACCTGCGATTGGCCTTCTCGGTAGCTGTGCACACAGACCCTGAGGTGTTCCTCATCGACGAGATCCTCGCGGTTGGAGACGAGCCTTTCCAACGGAAGTGCATCGACAAGATCCAGGATTTGGCGCGGGCCGGCAAGACCCTGGTTGTGGTCAGCCACGACCTTGATCTGGTAGCCCGTATTTGTGATCGAGGCGTTCTGATGGAGCACGGAAATGTGAAGTTCGACGGTCCAATCCATGAGGCAGTGCAACTACTCAGGGGCTAGTTCCACAAACATACGTATCCGTACCGGTCACGGTGCTCTCAACTTCTCTGGTCACTGGTCCTGTCTCTCATTGCGGCCGAGAAGACGTACATTCCTCTCAACGCTTCACATTGGTCGGGCTGTTGACTCTACGTGTGTCAGCGATGGTCGAAAAGTGAGCCGTTTCGCGGGCTGAAAAGTGAGCCGCTTTGACGCTGGTTATTCTGCCGTATTTTCCGGCTTTGTCGAGGGCAGCGAGTCGACCTGGGTGTGTTTGAGGCGGTAGCTGGAGCCTTTGAGGGTGATGACTTCGGCGTGGTGGACGATGCGGTCGATCATGGCCGAGGCGACAACCTGATCGCCGAAGACGTCGCCCCAGCGGGCGAAGGGCAGGTTCGAGGTCAGGATCAGCGAGGCGTGCTCGTAGCGAGATGAGACCAGTTGGAAGAACAGGTTAGCGGCGTCCTGCTCGAAGGGGATGTAGCCGACTTCGTCCACGATGATCAGGCCGTAGCGGCGCAGCCTGACCAGTTCCTGGGGCAGCCGGCCGTTCTGGTGGGCTGCCTGGAGCCGGGCGACCCAGTCGATGGCGGTGGCGAACAGGACCCGGTGACCGAGCTGGGTGGCGCGTATGCCCAGGCCGGTGGCTAGGTGGGTTTTGCCGGTGCCGGGCGGTCCGAGCAGGACGATGTTGGACGCTTCGGTGAGGAACGCGCCCGTCGCCAGGTGCGCGATGGTGTCGCGTTTGAGGCCGGGCTGGTGATCGAAGTTGAAGTCTTCGAGTGATTTCTGGGCCGGGAAACCAGCTGCCCGGGCCCTGATCTCGGCGCCGGAGGCTTCCCTGGCTGCGACTTCCCGGGACAGCACAGCGGCGAGGTATTCCTCGTGCGTCCAGCCTCCTTCACGGGCCTGGTCCGCGAGCCGGGTCGCTGCTTCACGGATCCGGGGTGCTTTCATCGCACGGGAGTAGTACTCGATCTGGCCTAAGGTTTCCTTCGCGGCCGGCATCAGGCAACCTGCCCATCATCCAGGACAACCCCGAACGCCCGGTCGTAGTCCGCCAGGTCCCGCAACCCGGTTGTTTCGCCGACCGGGTGAGGGTTTTGGAAGGCCTTCCGCAGTGCCCTTGCCGCCTCGACGTGGTCCGGGTCGGTGATGGTCAGACCGGCGCCCCACGACCGGGGTGGGTGCCGACCGGTCTGCCGTCCAGGCTGATCCTCACAGTGTCGAGATCCGCGGTGACGTCGACGAACCGGCCGGTGGCCTGCGGGTGGACGGAGTAGTCGTTGGATCCCATCCGGACGTAGTAGTCCCTCGGCAGCCGGACTCCTTGCGGTGAAGCCGGTGACCGGTGGAACCGGCGGCAGCGCCAGCATTGCCGTTTTGTCCGCAGCGAGCAGGTCCGCCGGGCGGGCGCCGGTCCTCCTAACTAGCCGGGCGTTGGCTTTCGGCAGCCACTGGCCGAGCTGGTGGCCGATGCCCGTTTCGTTGTCCCAGATCAGCCGCCGCGGAACCGCACCCAGGGATCCGAGCAGCTCCCACATCCCGGCCAGCAGGTTCCCCGGTCATCCGGGACGGGATCATCCGGGCCATGATGAACCGTGAATGCGAGCAGACCATCACCAGGACCGGCAACACCCTGGCTTTGCCGGGACCGACGGGTATCCGCACCTCCGGAAACCACAGATCGCACTGCGCCTGATCCCCGGGATCGTAAGAGATCCGGTCAGCAGGATCAGCCGGGGCATACTCGGGCCTGATCCTGGCCACGTTCTCCCGGAACCAGGCTGCAGACCCAGACCAGCCAACCCGTTCAGCCAACACCGTCGCCGGCATCCGCGGATTCTCCACCAGCAGCGCACGAATTGCCGGTTCCACAGCCTTGATCCCGGAGTCCTACGGCGCCCGAACGTAAGTTGGCGGACCGTCAGCGCTGACTGCCTTCGCGACAGTGTTCCTGGAGATCCCTAACCGCGCCGCTATCGACCTCATCGACTCACCCTCGGCCAGATGCAACCGCCGAATAAGCGCCCAATCCTCCACTGTGATCACCCACCCAATCGTTTGGAACAGGTGGCTCAGTTTTCAACCGTCACAATGGCGCACTTCCGACCGTCACCGACAACGTGACGGGCACGTTTGGGGATCGTCCGGAAAACGTTTGTGTAGGCGACCAGCTCCGACGGGTGCCAGGGCACGTTCCTGGCGCCAAGATTAAGACGCGACAGGTTTAGTAAGGAAGTGAGCAGTTCTACTGGCCATCAGTGGGCAATTTCATGGGCGCGCCTACGGGCGGTTTTCATGGCCGCTATCAGGACATATTCACGGCGAGGTACTCCTCGTGAGTCCAGCCTCCTTCACGGGCTTGATCTGCGAGCCGAGCTGCTGCTTCCCGGTTCCAGCGTGCTTTCATCGCCCTGAAGTATTGCTCGATCTGGCGAGTGGTTTCTTTAGCAGCCGGTATCAGGCAACCTGTCCATCATCGAAGACAACCCCGAACTGTTGACGCCAACTGAAAATGAGGCCACTGACTATAGGGCGTCCGGAACACTGGTAGCGGATGGCGGAGGCCGGCCCGGGCCGTCAGAGGAACCGGCGACCGCTTGTGGTGCACCTATCCATTTGTCCCACCAAAATGACCGATCAATACATGCTCGCTTCGTTGAAGCGCTGAGCCAACATGGGGACCATTGAATGCATATAGCTCCGCGCTATATGATCAGTGTCGTAGTAGACCGGAAGTCCGCCAATGACGGCGTGACATGTCATGTCAGTGCAGAATTGATCGGAAAGGTCAATGACCCGGATCTTTGGGTTACGCATCGCGCGTGCTGCGTCGGCAACCGGGTCTGCCACCAATGCCTCGGACCGAGGGTTGGCGCACTCCACCGGGTTGCCTTTATTCAGTTCGACGCAATCAGGACTGCTTCTTTGAAGTGTAAGCGGTGTATCCCGAAGCACATATATAGCGGCGCCGGACTCTGCCCAGCTTGTGAAGCGACTGGCCACGGCCTGGCTGTACTGCTCATGTTGAGGCCGCCGAGTCCCGTCGTCCACCGTCTCACCGGCGGAAAAGGAGGAGACGAACAGTATGTCCGGTTTCTCGTCAATCACACGGCTTGTGACCTGCCTACCCCACTCCAGGCATTGCTGCTGGAATTGCGCGTCCATGCTTTGGGCTCCCTTGAAGGCGACTCGCTTGACATCAATGAAGGGACAACCGCCCAGAAGAGATTCTCTGACCTTCCATTTATGGTGTCTCGCCAGTTCGTAAATCGCAGCCTTCCATTGCTCCGCGTGGGAGTCGCCCACCAGCCACACGGTCGCAGTCGGTTTCTCGCCGGAAGTGAAATCACAATCCACAAGCAGCGTCCGGCCCTGAACAACTATCGGGTCAGCCGCTGGCGCGCATTCCTTGGCATTAAACCAAGGACTCTCATCCGCGCTGACTCCATTGACCTGTGCTGGACCGAACGGGTCGGGACATGACTGCTGGTCTAAGCTGCGTGCTCCATAACATGGCTGCCCGGCAAGGCTCTGCAGCTTTGCTGCTTCTGCTTCCTGAGCCTTCCCCAGGCCAATGAGAAGGGCTCCGCAAAGGGCACATACAGCTAACATTGCCGCGGCCAGTTTGATGAAGACACCGCGGAGGCCTGTACTGCCCCCAAACGAACCTCGATTGGGGTCTTCAACAAATCTCTTGGTGACGTAGGCGAGGCCGAACGACACGACCAGGATAGCTGCTTTGTGGGCATTTCCCACCCCTGCGGCCGTACCCAAGACGCTCGGTGCAAGGACGATGAGCGGCCAGTGCCATAAGTAGAGCGAGTAGGAGAGGCCGCCCACGACTTGGACTGGTTTGGCGCGCAGGAGGATGTCGGGTGACCATACTGGCCCTTCGGGTCCAGACATAATGACCAGGAGTGCACCAAGCACCGGCAGGGTTGCGGCAATACCAGGGAACGGGGTGTTGCTCGTGAGCTTGAAAGCCGCCACGATAACGAGACCATATCCAAGCCACTGCAAGGTACCCGATACTTGCGGCTGAAGGGTCAGGAATTTCCCGTGCCGCAAGGTATGTTGCCGGAGCCCGACAATTGCCGCCATGGCGCCGGCCCCGAACTCCCAAACCCGCGCCGGTGTGACGAAGTACGCTTGGGTGCTGCCTGTGTAGGTAAACCAGACGCAGTATGCCAGGGACAGGACACTTAGGAGGCCAACAGCGCTGAAGAGAAGCGGTGCCCGGACAGGACTATATCTCCGGGCTGCAACAGCCAGGCCAATAAGCAGCAGCGGCCAGACAAGGTAGAACTGCTCCTCAACTGAGAGCGACCAGTAGTGCTGCACGGTCGACGCAGCGTCGTTGTGAGAGGAATAATTCACAGACTTTGCGGCTAGCAGCCAATTCTCAATGTACAGAACTGAGGCCAAGGTCTCCTGCGCGATACCGAACCAGCGGGAAAAAGGCAGGAGAAGCCAGGCAGCGACCAAGGACAAAACGCTGACGAGCGTTGCAGCAGGCAGAAGCCGCTTGATTCGGCGGGCGTAGAAGCGTCCCAATGCGATTCGCCCTGTTTCCTTCAACTCCACAAGCAAGTGCGTGGATATGAGGAAGCCCGAGATCACAAAGAAAACGTCAACGCCAACATACCCGCCTGTCAACTTGTCGGGCCACAAGTGATTGAGAACTACAAGACCAACGGCCAAGGCACGCAATGCCTGTATATCTTTGCGTACGGCCCTGGCGGTTCTGGTCCGTTGCGGAGCCGTATACTCCAGAGTCTGTTCGATCACGTAACGTCCCCTTCAGCCCCCGGGGCTCCTAACCGCATGCGGTGATTTTGTATAGCTTGGCTGCTGGCCCTTCAGAATCCACTTCCTGGAAACCGGCGTGCTCTCCAATATCAGTTACGCCTGGGTAGTCAGCACTAGGCGGCAAATTCAAGAGGTAATGACTGCCAAAGTCCAGCACATATTGGACATTTTGGTTGCGTAGCGCCTTGCACACAGCTGGGTCGGAGGCAGCATCCTTTAGGCGTTGTGAAATAAGGGTCCGGTCAGGATCCGGGGTGGCGAAAAGGTGCGGAGTCAGAACCTCGCTGCCGCCAAAAGCGTACGCCCAGGAGCTTCCATTCCAAGGATTATCGGCAATTTTGACACCTTTTGGAACATGCTGGCCAAGACGTTCTGTCAGTGCTAATTCCTGCTTTGATAAAATGGCGGAATTTTCATCCAGGCTGTACACCGCCTTGGTCCTTGCGATGTATGCTCCGACCGGACCGTGGAAAGCAGCCAGGACTGGTACAGCTGCCGCCACCACCGAAAGAAGAGCCGGTAGGGCGATAGCCAGATGGCGACGTCCTGAGGTGCGGTGCGCCAGGGCCACGAGGCTTTGACGCCAAAGCGCCAATGTGCCGTAGGCCGCAAGGGGAGTCACAAGGATGGGCAGGAGCGCTGCGAGACGGTATGTATCCTGGTACCACGTTCCAGTTATGAAGTCCCGCCAGAATCCCTTGGACCAAGCTGCATCCACAACGTACAGTGCAGCAGCCACTGCGTAGCTGGCCGTCAACCAGCGATGCCTCTTTTCCCGGAAACCTGCAACCATCCCGGCCAGCGCCAGTAACGATACTATCCAAGCTGCCGCTTCCTGCATTGTGCTGTTGGTCAGGACCTCGCCCAGCGCCGCCCCCGAGCGCACGGTCGGACCCCAATTGTCGTAAAGGGCAGGGCGGATCTTTGTCCAGGAAGCGATGACCAGCAGCGGAGCCGTGACTGAGACGGCAATAAAAACTAAAGCGCGCTTGGAGCGCCAACTTGAAGTGCGGACAGACCGGAGGTAGTTCCACCAAGCGAGGATTAAGAGCGGAGACGCGAGTGCAATCAGCGTGTTGAAGCTGCTCATGTGCGCCGTACCTATGCCGCCGACAACCGGAATGAGGGCCAGAGCCCATCTAATGCGAGACGTGCTTTCAGTCCTGGACAGACCAACGAGTGCCGCAGTGATTGCCAGTGCGACAGGCAGCAGGCTGACCGCCAAAGCATAAGGAAAGAGCGGTCCCCAAACGTTCATCAGGAATGGGAAAGCGATCTGACTGACGGAGAGTAAAGCGGCAGACAAGCTAGCCAAGGGGTGACGCGAAATGACCAGCTGAACGAAAAATACGGAGGAAACCGGCCACACCAATGCCCCGATGACAAGATTTAGAGCGTTCTCCGCCACGTGAAGATCGGCGCTTGAAATTTGCACTACGGTGGCGGCGAATGCGTGCCACGCAGCAGGATATATAGCCTCGAGGCCACTATTACCCTGAAAGGAGGCCAGAGTGAGCGATGATGCGTTTCCTGACTCCAGGATGTAGCGGATAGCGTTCAGATGAAAGACATTGTCGAAAACTTGCGCGATATGGTCCGGCGCGCCATACAGCCGCACAAGCCGGGCGCCTCCAATCAGGGCAGCTGCTGCAATAGACAAAGCGGTTGCAATCGGTACTACAGCACTGTTGAAGTGGCCAGGACGCAGGCGTTTAGCGGTTGTTGGAACAACTGGCAGTCTCCCCAGCCCGTAGGCCAATGCCACGGAAGCGATTGAGGCAATTGCAAAGGTCAACGGAGACCACGGGATGCCTACAGCACCAGAGATGACTCCAAAGCCACCACAAATAGCTGTCGAGAACGCCGGCGCCAGTCCAATTGCTTCGAACCCTATGAAACCCATCGCGCGGGCAGCCGCCCAGCCGGGAATAAAGATTAGTCCTGCCGCGATCGCTATTGTGGGTAGTGCTGCGACCCAAGACATCACGAATCCCAGGCCTGTCGTATCTGCCCACCGGAGGTCCGCGGTGCGGGTAAGGGCGACTTCCCCTGGCCTGGACACCGAGTGGTGTTTTTTTGCACGACAAGTACCTTCCAGTCGTTCTGCGTGATCAGTTGGCACTTCCAACTTGACCTATGTACGCGTGTGACGAATTAGTCCTAGCTTCACTGGGAAGCGAGTATGCGACGCCTGATTGTCCAAAGCCCTCAAGTCTTTTCCCGAGGTGCGCTGAACCGTTCGGAGTGAACCAGCCATAGTCCAGGTGCCCGACTTCCGTGGCTTTGGCGCAGACCCCATCCTAGCCGCAGAACGCGGGCGTTTCGGTCGTCGACACCCTACCGCTCCCAGGGGCCCGCTTCCTCCGTTTGGTGACTTCGACTTTTGGCCGTCAGTTGGCCCGGAACGTTTTTATCGACGCTGGGAGCAACAGTATGAGCACCAGCGCCTCGCTCGCAGCCATCCCGAAAGCGATGCCTTCGACAAAGTTCAGCTGACCAAAAACCAGCATCGTGGTTACTCCGGTCGCCGCCGCCGTCACCGTGACCCAAAACACGTATGCGCCCCGGCCGTTCGGTATCAGGAGGTTGCGCTGAAGGGGGGCCGCGATGCTCAAGAAGCACAAAGCCAACCCGTAAAAAATGGCCGTGAGCTGGTTAGTTGCGAGGTTAGGGCCAAACATCAGCCCTGACACGAGGGGGCCGAGGGAGGCCAACAAAACCCCGCCCACGATCCCCAATATTGTGTGAGCCGTGATAGCAGCGAGTTGGCGGCGTCGGCCGGCTTCGCCGGCAACTTCAAGGGTCCAACTTTGGAATGCGTTGGCAAGAACCGACACCGGGAACAGGGCATAGCGGTAAAGCTGGTCACCAGAAGCGAAGTTGCTGGCAGCGGTACCTGACACCGTTGCTGTCGCAATTGGGACCGGCGTCGAACCGTAGGCGTTCCCGGCGAGGTTAAGGCCCGCTGCCGCCATCTGCGACCGAAGATTCTGCTGGATGGCTTTCCGGCTCCACACGATGCTGGGAAGGTTTCCCTGCGCCCCAGGAATAGCCTGAAAGAAAAACCACAGTGTGACTGCTGTGGCGGCCAGTTGCATCACCGCATACGTCCAGATCTGTTCGGTGACGAGGAGTAACGGGATTGAGGCGACAGATGCGACAACCCTGGGGATGGTGTCCACGAAGCCCAGCAATCGCGGATTTCCTGTTCCGATGAAATACCACGCGGGCGACAAGCCGCCGGAAGCGGATGCAAGGGCTATCAGGATCGCTTCCAAACGATGTGATGGAGCCGATATAACCCCCGCCAGGAGGGTGGTGATCGGAAATACAACAGCGCAGAGAACCAAACGGGAACTGAGGCTCTCTCCGTAGATGACCAAGCGCTCAGCGCTGCGCGGTGTCCTCGCTAGTCTGACAGGACCGTCGATGTTCCAGCCAAAGACAATGACGGTCGAGGAAAAGATCCCGATGGCGAGCCCGCTGCTGATACTGGACCACCCTTGCTCCCCGGCCAGCCTGGCCAGGATGGGCATAACGAAAAGGGGAACAACGGCTGACAAGAGCGGGAAACCGGCGAAGCCGGCAAGACGTTTGATGACTGTTTTCATGACTTGCTGTTACTGTTCACCCTGGCCCACACTGCTCCTCCTAGTACAAAAGTCTTCCAGTCCCGTCCCTGGCTGCGCGGGAACCGCCTGGGCCAGTGAACAAGTCTAGGGCCTCACACGGCTGATACCATCACTGGGTGGATCCTCAAGCTGCAGCCCCCTTCGGAACAATAGTCTTGGCTGCCTACCAGCCGAATCCGATCTTGTTCGAGCGTCAGCTTTTGTCGATTAGGAATCAGACGCATGAGAACTTTGAATGCGTCATCACCGCGGACGGGGGAGCGGAGAAGGTGCAGCGTCTGGTGCGCGATATCGTGTGCGACGATGTCCGCTTCCGGGTCGCGGGCTTTGATAAGAGGTTAGGCTTCTACGGGAACTTCGAGCGTGGGCTGACCCTCGTTAACCCGTCCGCACTTTGGGTTGCGCTATCGGATCAGGACGATTACTGGTATCCGGAAAAACTTCAGCGGCTCATACCCCGTCTTGCGCACGTCTCGCTGGTCTCGGGCCAGGCGCGGGTAGTAACCGACACTGGGGAAGTTATCTCTCCGTCCACTAATAGGCAGCGTACGGATATTTGTGACCTTCTCGTGCAGAACCAGGTGACGGGAGGGTTATCCCTTTTTAGGCGTGAATTGCTGGATGTAGCTCTTCCCTTCCCAAAGCTCGCCACCCTGACGCAGAACCATGATCACTGGATAGGTGTCGCTGCAGCCGCTTGGGACAGTTATGAGATCATTGACGACGTCGTACAGGACTACGTCCAGCATGGGTCGAATGTAATCGGAGAGGCTACAGAGTCGTTCAACCCGGTTAGGTCCGTACGTCGAGCCCGCGAGCTTGCATTACGGTACGAAGGTTCTTCCTCCTTCAAGTCAGTAGCAATGATGGTGGCAACGATGACTTTCGGCTGGAAAGCGATCATGTTGCGCACTCTGGAAGAGCGGTTACCCGCTCGGACCAAGGGCCTGTCGGCAGCGCTTGATACATTTGACAGCGTTTTCGCTCTTCCGAGGATTCTCGCTTTGTTAGCGAAGGGCGTTACAAGTTCGCGCATGGAACTCGGGCCCGCCCTCACACATGTTGCCGGTCTCCTGAAAAGAGGGGACGCCGTTAAGCGGGCGAGCTCTCCGAGCGATTGAACAGGCAGGCCATCCCGGGGTCCCGGGCCATGGAGGCTTGATACTGTGTCCTAAGCGTGGGCTTTGAAGTCTTCAGCGAAGCCGTTTCAGGATCTCCTCATCGGCCTTCCCGAGCTCATGCCGCAGTGCGTCCCGGATGCCCAAGCGCCAAGCCAGAACGTAAGCGCGCCTGCTTGGCCCGAACACGAGGCGAATCAAATTACTCTCGGTTTCCATCCACAGTCTCCGGAGCATCCACACCGGGTCGTGACGCAAGTGGCGTATGCTGACGACAATGGCGTTACGGGTGATGTAGTAGACCCTTAATGGTGAGTGATGGGTCAAAGCCAGCGGGCGGCCCCGGAATTGGATTTCCCTGTCGAACACTCTTACGCTCGTCTTCTTGCCAAGTTCGTGACGTAAGTCCGAGCGCGGACTGACGGGCAGGAGATATCCCAGGCTCCGCAACCTGGAATTGAAATCTGTATCCACGCAATCTATGAACAGACTCTCATCGAGTTGTCCTGCCTGCCTGATTACGTCGCCGGGGATGAGGCATCCGGACTGCATGGGGTCGAAGGCTTCCGGGATCCGTTGAGAGCCCGTAAGCATTTTAACCGGATAGCCATTATGCGTTCCAGGTGCAACCAGACCAACCTTGGCCCCTTTGGCAGTGGCCGCCCTGTAGGTGATCAACGAGTTCTCGATGTATCCGCCGGTCAGTTCTGAATCCTGATCCATTGTGAGCACCCAGCCGTAAGTATCGAAGGAGAATGCCGCCTCAATCCCTGTGTTGAGTGCGGCGGCAATTCCTCGGTTCTGGGTGTGATGTATAACTTCAGCGCCGACAATTTCAAGCTTCCGCCAAATTTCACCGTCCCCGTCTTCGGATCCATCATCGACGACCACAACATGGCTTACCTGTTTCGAAAGCCCCCGAACCCGATCTACCAAATCATAGGGAGGGTTGAACGCTGATACCACGGCAATAATGGCCGGATCTTTGCGGGCATTGGTCATCGGGTCGGTGGTCGCAATCTGCAGAATCGGATGGTTGGGGCGTGGGGCTAGGAGGCTATGGGACTTCTGTCCAGCGCCAGGGCGGCGCCCCTCGCTCTCCGCGTTGCCGTCACCCAGTTGCGAAGAAAAGCGACACGCGCCGCAAAGATTTGGCGAAAGCCACGGATTCCCTTCGGGGTGAGGTTCTGTCCATGGAGCCGATGAAGTATCGTGTCCGTTTCCAAGTAGCGGACAGACCTATTTGCGATGCCCGCCATAGCGATCCACTGGTCGTGCGATTCCTTCATGTAGGTGGGGAATGGAAGTACCTGCGCCAGCAGCGAACGACGGAAGGCCATAGCGCAGCCCCAATGCAATCGGTAGCCAACCAGGATCCCGAATGCATTACGAAAAGTGTGCGTCGAGTCCTTTTCGCGGAGCCGGATACTTTGGAAACGGCCAGGGATCCCCTCTATGTGCTTACAGTTGCTCACAACCAGAGCAACTTCCTCCAGGGCGCCGAGCATAAGCTGAACCCGTCCCGGAATCCAGATGTCGTCTTGATCCGAGAGGAAAACGTACTCGCCCCGGGCCTCTTGTAGTGCCCGTTCGAAAGTCTTGACGTAGCCCATGTTCCTGGAGGTACGTACAAGACGAATCCTCCGGTCGACCATTCCCGCAATCAATTCGATTGTCCGATCAGTGGAACAGTCATCCACGATAACGAGCTCATCCTGGGGGCCAAGTTCGGACAGTATGGAGGAGATTTGCTCTTCAATGTGAAGCGAACCATTGTAGGCGGCCATGCAGACGCTTATCCGGGGCTCGGTTTTTGAATCGTCGTGCATGGGTAGAAAACCACTCTCTCTCTCCCGCATCCGGGACGGTAGTACCCGCGCAAGTCTAGCAATGGATGTTCGACTGCTGTGCCGCTCCCCGTCCCCTATAATCGTGAGGACGCAGTCCCCACGCCGGAATCCGATAACACGTGATGGGTTGCGTCTCAGCCGCGGATCTCGCAGCGGCTGAATCTACCGGAAGGAATCCCAGGTCTATGACCGTTGACGTTATGCTGCCGTACTACGGTGATGTGGATCAGATGAAGCTTGCCGCCCGCAGCGTGATGAACCAGGAGAACCAGGACTGGCGGTTGATCGTAATCGACGATGGCTACCCTGACCCGGAACCCGCCCGATGGTACTCAGAGATAACTGACCCTCGAGTCGCGTATCTCAGGAACGAGGAGAACCTCGGAGCCAACGGCAACTACCGTAAGGCGTTGGACCTCGCGGAGGCACCAATAGTTGTCGTCATGGGCGCGGATGACATCATGCTTCCGAATTACCTCGATGTCATCTCCAAGGCGTTCGATACGTTCCCCGAGGCGAGCGTGGTGCAGCCGGGAGTCCAGGTCATTGACGAACAGGGCATTGCCTGCACACCGTTGGTCGACGCTGTGAAGAAGGTCTACGCCCCCAAGACCAAGGAACCGGTCCTCCTGCAGGGCGAAAAGATGGCCACTAGTCTCATGCGGGCCGACTGGGCCTACTTTCCTTCCCTTGCCTGGCGGACGGATGTAATCCGGCGCATCGGCTTCACAGAAGGCCTGCACGTCGTACAGGATCTCGCTCTCCTGCTTGACATCGCTGCTGAAAACGGTTCGATGGTAGTTGATCCCACCCTGGCATTCCTGTACCGGCGCCACTCGGCGTCGGACTCGTCAGTGAAGGCTCTGGACGGGCGCCGCTTTGATGAGGAACGGGCCTTTTTCGAGGGTCAGGCTCGGCGCTTCCGCGAGCTTGGCTGGCAACGAACAGCACGTGCCGCTGCTTTCCACACAACCTCAAGGCTGAACGCAGCTACACTGGTGGCCCGTTCGTTGGCCATCGGAAAGACCGATTCACTGCCCAGGCTGTTGAAGCACGTAGTGTCCTAGGCCTTTTGTCTTAACGAGTCAGGTGGCGTCCCTCTTGTGGGACGCCACCTGATTCTTCTTTAAGCTAAGCCGGCTTTTGGGGAGGGCTGCCGGGGGGTGGGAGCTGCGATCCGGCATCCGGCGCATTGTCAGTCTCCTGATGGGCTTCCAGCTCAAGCACCTTGAGTCGAAGAATGCCCACCTCTTCGGCCAATACCCTGATCTCGTCTTCAGCCTGGGACTGCTCAAATGACAGGTGGAGACAGACCAGGACGAGCAACAGCAATGCCATGGCGAAGAGGAGGTTGGAGGGCACCTGCACTCCGAGCAGGGCGCTCGCCCAGGAGAGGAGCTGTGGGAAAGCAACCAGGACCAACATGCCGATACCGATAACGATCCAAAGGACAGCATACTTTTCGCGCAAGTGCCGGCGCCGAAGCATTTCAAAGATGATGAGCAGGACGACCAGCACGAAAATAAAGCCAACGAGGGTGGCCATGTGAACTCCTAGTTCGTTGAGGCGTCGTTCTTCTTGCGCGTCAGTGCAAAGAGGAGGGCGAATGCGGACCGACCCAGGTAGATGGCGGCTTTGATGGGGTCATGGCTGGGCGTTCCGCCCTGGCGTTCACGCATGGAGACGCCTACCTGACGGACAGTGCACCCCGACCTGATGGCAACAACCAGTGAATCTATGGTGTCTCCCAAGTACTCCGCAGGGTAGTGGTCCACATACTGGCGGATTGCCTTCACGTTGGCTGCGCGGAATCCCGAGGTGACATCGGTGAGTTGTGTCCCGGCGATTCTTGATACGGTCCAGGCCAGCACCTTCATTGCCCACTTGCGCGGGCCGCGGACAGTGTAGCTTCCTTTGTCCGCAAACCGGGCACCGATGACGATGTCAGCGTCCTGAAGTCCATCGAGGACGGCCTTGATGTCGCGTGGATCGTGCTGGCCGTCGGAGTCGACCTGAATTACCCGCGTGTAGCCGTGCATTTTGGCGTACTTGAAGCCGGTCCTCATGGCACCGCCCACCCCCATGTTGAACGGGAGTTGTACGACCAGCGCGCCAGCCTGGCGGGCGACCTGCGCCGTATTGTCACGGGAGCCGTCATCCACAACCAAGACGTCGCAGTCGGGTCCGAATTCGAAAACCTCACGGATGGTGCTGCCTATGGCCTCCGACTCATTCCAGGCCGGCATGATCACCAGGGTGCGGTGGACTTGCTCTGCGGGAGTCATGCTTTATCGTTTTCCGCCTTTAGGTAGGCGGTCAGCCGCGCTTCGGCATCTGCCACATCAAAACCTGTTGACTGTGCTTTGGCAAGGCTGAGAACACTGGACAGTGGCCTCGGGGCAGCTGCCTTGTCCTTGAAGTATTCAGCGGTCGTCACGCCGGAGACGTCTCGTCTGGATGCTCCGGACTGCTCGTAAACATCCGCAGCTATGTCCGCCCAGCTTTTCACGAGCCCGTCGTTACTGAAATTGTAGGCACCGTAGGGGGCTTTCGACTCGAGCAGGTGCCGTATGAAGGCTGCGATGTCGTCGGTGAAGCTCAACCGCCCCGTTTGGTCGTTCACGACGGACGGTTTTACACCTCTTGCTGCAAGGCTTGCCATGGTGCGGACAAAGTTGTTGCCTTCGCCGATGACCCAACTGGTACGCACAATGTAGTGGCGGGGAACAACGCTCACGACAGCATCCCCGGCGGCCTTGGTTTGCCCATAGACGCCCAGGGGTGTGAAGGCTTCGTCCTCGGTGTGGACTTCCCGGGTACCGTCAAAGACATAGTCCGAGGAGATGTGGACCAGGGTGAGGTTATGCTCGACGGCGGCGCGGGCCAGTTGCGCCACCGCGCTTACGTTGACGGCCCAGGCGGCGGCGCGTCCTTCCGCCGTTTCAGCAGCGTCGACAGCGGTGTACGCCGCTGCATTGACGATGGTGGAGTAATTGTTCCAGTTCCGGTTGGTAAAGGCTTCCGCGGAGGCGAGATCAAACTCAGCCCGGCCTGCAAACTCGACTGTTGCGTCGCCGTCGTACGCCCCGCGCAGAGCCTTGCCCAGCTGCCCGTCTGCACCTACCACAAGGACCTTCTTGGCAGGCATCCGTGCCACGTCCGCCATTCGCGGGTGTGCCTTGTCCTTTTCCGATAGCTCCGCCTGTGCAAGGGGAATCGGCCACTCGATGGCAGCCGTCTCGTCTGCCAGATTGAGGAAGGTGTATTGCCCTTGCGCATCCGCTGACCAGTGGTCGTTCACGAGGTATGTATAGGCCGTGTTGTCCTCGAGGGTTTGGAAGGCGTTGCCCACCCCGCGTGGAATGAAGATGGCTTGGCTGGCATCCAGCTCGGCAGTAAAAACAGCCCCAAATGAGGGGCCTTCCCGAAGATCAACCCAGGCACCAAAAATCCGGCCTGTGGCTACCGAGATGAATTTGTCCCACGGTTCCGCATGGATCCCGCGCGTGGTACCGGCCTTCTCATTGAAGGAAATATTGTTCTGGACAGGCCGGAAGTCCGGCAGCCCAACAGCAAGCATCTTTTCGCGCTGCCAGTTTTCCTTGAACCATCCCCGGTTGTCGCCGTGCACGGGAAGGTCGTAAAGAACGACGCCAGGGATTGGGGTTTCGTGGGCGGCAAGCTTTTTGGCGAACTCAAGCGACATCGACTACTGGCCTTGTTCCTTGTACTTGGCTTCCGTGGCGGCTTTCTGTGGGCGCCACCAAGCCTCGTTGTCCCGGTACCACGCGATGGTGTTTTCGATCCCTTCGTCGAAATTCGAAAACTGCGGCTCCCAGCCAAGTTCGTTGCGGAGCTTGGTGGAGTCAATGGCATAGCGCAGGTCGTGGCCCGGGCGGTCAACAACGTGGTCGTAAGCGTCAGGCGACTGGCCCATGTGCTTGAGGATCAGTTCGACGACGTCTTTGTTGTTCTTCTCACCGTCGGCGCCGATCAGGTAGGTTTCGCCGATGGTTCCCTTCGCAATGATGGCCAGTACGGCGGAGGAGTGGTCGTTGGCATGGATCCAGTCCCTGACGTTCTCGCCTTTGCCGTAGAGCTTTGGACGGATTCCGTCGATCACGTTGGTGATCTGCCGGGGGATGAACTTCTCCACATGCTGGTACGGGCCGTAGTTGTTGGAGCAGTTGCTGATGGTGGCCTGAAGGCCGAAGGAGCGTACCCATGCCCTTACCAGGAGATCAGAGCCTGCCTTGGTGGACGAGTACGGGCTGGAGGGGTTGTAAGGGGTTTGCTCGGTAAAGCGCTCAGGGTCGTCCAGTTCCAGGTCTCCGTAGACCTCATCAGTGGAGATGTGGTGGAAGCGCTTATTGTGTTTACGTGCCGCTTCAATCAAGGTGTACGTGCCGATGATGTTCGTATCAAGGAACGGGCGGGGATCGTGCAACGAGTTGTCGTTGTGCGATTCGGCAGCGTAGTGAACTACAACGTCGGAATCCTCTACCAGTCCCTCGACAAGCGCTGCATCTGCGATATCACCTTGAACGAAGGTGAAACGCTCCTGGGGAAGGTCCTTCAGCGACTCAAGGTTGCCGGCGTAGGTTAGCTTGTCCAGAACCGTCACATGGTCCTCAGTGTTTTCAAGAACATAGTGGACAAAGTTTGAGCCGATGAAGCCGGCTCCGCCGGTCACTAGAAGTCGCTGCATAACTCCTTAGACTACCGGATTTGCTGCTGCCCTTAGCGAAGGGAAAGATGGGGGCATGCGCGGAATAATACTCGCCGGCGGAACCGGCTCCAGGCTTCATCCCATCACGCTGGGTGTCAGCAAGCAGCTGGTCCCCGTCTACGACAAGCCGATGATCTACTACCCCCTGTCGACGTTGATCCTGGCAGGTATCCGGGACATCCTCATCATCACCACGCCACATGATGCAGAACAGTTTGAGCGCCTGCTGGGGGACGGCTCCCGCTTTGGCGTCTCCATCACCTACAAGCAGCAGCCGTCTCCGGATGGACTGGCACAGGCCTTTGTGCTGGGTGCAGACCACATTGGAGGCGACAACGTTGCTTTGGTTCTGGGGGACAACATCTTTTACGGCCAGGGGATGGGAACCCAGTTGCGCCGGTTTAAAACCATCGAGGGGGGAGCTGTCTTCGGGTATTGGGTCAAGGATCCGTCCGCTTACGGTGTGGTGGAGTTCGACGACAACGGCAAAGCTTTGTCGCTCGAGGAGAAACCGGCGGCTCCGAAGAGTCACTACGCGGTTCCGGGGCTCTATTTCTACGACAACGACGTGGTTGATATCGCCAAGAACCTGAAACCCTCTGCCCGTGGCGAGCTGGAAATTACCGATGTCAACCGCGTGTATTTGGATGCCGGGAAGCTGCAGGTTGAGATCCTGCCGCGCGGTACGGCGTGGCTTGATACCGGAACCTTCAATGACCTTAACGATGCTTCGAACTTCATTCGCACTGTCGAAAACCGGCAGGGGCTGAAGATAGGTGCTCCGGAAGAAATCTCCTGGCGCCTGGGATTCCTGACGGATGATGAGCTTCGCGAGAGGGCCGAGCCGCTGGTCAAGAGCGGCTACGGTGCCTACCTGTTGGAATTGCTGGCGGAGCAAGTTGATGCGACTGTATTGAACTGAGCCGTTGGTACCAACGAGGCAGTTGGTCCAGAAGCCCGAAAGCGTTCCGCGAGGCGTCAGAAGAGCCACCGGGGAAGGCTCGAAGACATCGCTCCATCTGCTTGGAGTCAGGACGGTACCCACGCGACCGGAGGTTTTTTCGCGCCACCCAACGATTTCGCGCGATCAGCAGTGACGATGGTCGATACTCACAGATTTCTGAGATCTAACGAAAAGGAGAGCGGAGCTGGGGCTCCGCTCTCCTTTTCGGTTTCAACTGGTGTTTTCTAGTAGATCAAGGATCTACAGCCCAAGGCAGTGTTCCCCGTTGTAAATGGGGATATTCCAATCCCATAGGTGCACAAGGTGTAGGCGCCCCGCTGCGTTACGGCGACTTGAACGGTGTAACCGTGAGTGCCAGATATACCAAAGGCTTGATTTACGTCGGGACGGTTAGCAGTCGTTGTGAACGCAGAGATTGACGTTTTTCCGTCGGGGCCGGTGACGTAGGCGTGTACCGGATTGGGAGAGCCTGGGACATCAGGGTCGAACGTCCAGCCTGAGGCCTCCAACGACGTAACCCCACTCGAGGAACGGACTGATACTGAGTCCAGGTAGCCAACTGGTGTTCCACTTCTGCCCGCATCTACTGTGCGGCAACCCAGAAGCGGGTTCAAAGTCGATAGCGGATTAGGGGCGATGGCGTAGGCGCACAGGGTGTAAATCCCTGGGCTGCTGATGGGTATGGAAGCCTTGTAGCCATGGTCCCCTGTTACGCCCATTACGGTGTTGACGTCTGCCCGCGGTTGTGAAGCGACGAAGGGGTAGGCCTTGATGCTGCCGTCCGGCGCAGTCACGTAAACGTGGACAGCGACGGAGTTTGTAGCGTAGGACCTGTCGAGTGCCCACCCCGAAGCAGTAAGAGAGGCCGAGGTGCTCGTTTTGTCGACCGTGAGGCTGTCCAAGCTGCCAACAGGAGGATCAACGGATCCAACACTGACTGAGCGGCAGCCGAGGAATGAGTTTCCGGAGGAAAGGGGGCTTACAGCAATTGCGTATGTGCACACCTGGTATGCCCCGGCCGACTGTATTGGTATCGCGGCAGCATACCCGTGATTACCCGTGATGCCGAGGGCGGCGTTCACGTCGGCTCGTGGTTGCGAAGCGGTGAAGGGGTAGCTCCTGCTTGAGCCGTCAGGAGACGTCACGTATGTGTGAACAGTAACTGAACGGGTTGGGTCGCCAGCGTCCACAGCCCAGCCCTTGACCGACAGCGCTGCAGTGGTGGCAGTCTTTATAAGTGCCGACTCGTCGAGGCTTCCGATTGGAGCGGGAGCCGGGGCAAAAGACACCTGCCGGCAACCGACCTGCGATGTGCTGTACTGTCCAACCGCGTTCATGCACAGAGTGTAAGTGCCGGGTGCTGTGATGGCGATATCACGCTGATAACCATGGTTGGCGCCCATATGCAACACCTGGTCGACGTCAGGCCGGGACACATTAGCGGTCATAGAGTACGAAGTCCGCGTGCCGTCCGGCGCAGTTAGGTCCGCGCGTGTTTCGATCGACGCCGATGGGTTGACCACGTCTATTGCCCAGCCACGGACCGTCAGTGTGACCTTATCCGGGCTTCGTACTTCCTTCGCCTCGTCAAGGGAACCAATTGGAGGTTCAACCCCTTTCGCCTCAGTCGATTTGCAGCTTAGGAAAGAGTTGCTGAATGTCCCGATTGCGTATGCACAGGCTTGATATATGCCCGACTTCTGAATGGGAATGCTCTGATCGAAGCCGTGCTGTCCGCTTAATGCCAATGCCAAGTTCACGTCCGCGCGCGATACATTTGCCGGAATGGCATATAGGTTGCGAGTACCATCCGGAGCTGTGAGATAGACGTGGGCCTGTGTCGAAGAAGATGAGTTGGCAAAGTCGACCGCCCAGCCGCGAACGTTCAGTTTCGCGACTGAGCCATCGCGTTGAAGCGACATATCATCAAAGGAACCGCCAGGAGAGGGGGCGCCCGCAAATGTACGCAAGGAGGCATAGTCCCCATTCCATACGTTTGAGTCGCCCGCAAACGGCCCAGTGCTGCTGTACTGCCATGTGCTGTAGGTCCCCCAACTTCCTGTTGGGATGGCACCGGCATCGTTGGTGGCCGAGTAGGGGTAGGCCGCGACCCACAAGGGATAGTCACCAAAACCGGCAGGATTGCCCAAGCACTGATTCCACCAGCTGGTGTTCGTGTAGATCATGGGAAGCCGGCCCGTCAGGGACCTCATAGTATTGCCAAAATCCTGCACCCAAGCTGCAAGTTGACCTTGGCTCATGCCGTAGCAAGTGTTCCCGAAGTAGAAGCCGTTTATGGTTCTGCCCTCGTATGGGTTGAACTCGAAATCCAGGACTGGCGGCATGGTATAACCGTCAGCGGACCAGCCGCCGCCATTGTTCACGAAATAGCGGGCCTGGTCGGCTCCGGACGACCAGTTGGGAATGGCAAAGTGGTAGGCGCCGCGGAGCATACCCACGCTTCTCGCGCCTTGGTATTGGGAACTAAAAAGGTCATTTGTGAAGTAGTTGCCCTCGGAGGCTTTTACGTAGGCAAACCTGGCACCCATGTTCCACTGCTGCTGCCAGTCCACGCTGGGTTGGTGCCCGCTTACATCAAGCCCTTGCACGCCAAAGGAGGGCATCCAGGTCCCCTGAGCTGTGAGCGATTCGGCGCCTAGCTTCTTTGCTGGATCGGACCCGGCTGACGCCGTGACCCTGGCTGAACGCTGACCCATTTCAGCTCCGCCCGTACCAACGACTTCGGCCATGCTTTGGGGCAGGGCAGTTGGGCTGGGGGAGGTGGTTGGCGCCGGTGCCGATGTTGGGGACGGTGCTGCCGGTGTTGGACTGACTTCTGCGGCGGAGGCGACCCCGGCCAGGCCAGGTCCGCTCAGCAACGAGACGGCTAACAGGGCGATCCCAAGGGATTTCATGGGTGGGCGACGGGACTGAGACAGGTTCCGCTTCATATGTGCTCCGGAAGACAATGCGGCGCTCCCCCAAGCGCCTCTTTGGATACTGCTCAGGTGATTCCCCCAGGAAGACACCTGATAGTGCTATTTCGATAAATAACGCGCTCACCATAACACTCGTGTTGCTAGAGGGACCAGTGTTCCATTTGTTACTTCTTGCCGCGAGCTCGTCCTGAAGTAGGTGTGGTAGGCCAGGGATTCCAGAAAAGCGGCCAAAGATGCCAACGGTTCCTGCTCGAACACCGGCTGCCAAAACATAGAAGGGCCTGGGTGCGGTGCAAATCCCGTACCCAGGCCCTTGAACGGCTACTTCAACTTACGTGGAGTGAGCGTGATGTGATGGTTCAGAAGGAAGTATTCTTCACTCTTGGAATTTCCACTGCAGTTACCCGCCTAAGTAGAACCCGTTCACGTCACTGATGAGCTGCGTGCTCCCACTGGAGGAATTCAGCAGATCGACTATCCCATCCGAACCCACCCGTACGGTTACGGAATTGGCAACTGTTTGACCGGGAGCAAAGTTGATGTTGGATGTGCTCGGCGCGCTCGTTTGGGAAGGGTAGGCCCGCACGTGACCAACGTTGGTCGGCTGGGTGACTGTCAAATTGAAGACCACTGCTGAGATGTTTCCAGGGATGCCGGCGGTCCCGCCTACTTTGATCGGCAGCACAGAATTGGGAGCCACCGGAGAGGTATTGCGCGTGTCCACGAGCCGTGATGGTGCGACTGCGACAAATGCACCGGCAGCTGTGGGCTGACCACCAATGTAGTAGCCGTTAATATCGGCGATTAGATGCGTGGTGCCAGCAGATGTATTCAGTAGGGAAACCTGTCCGTCTGGCCCGATCGGCACGGTGACCGCATTGGCTGTCGTATCGTTCTGCAGGAAATTCACATTGGACGTGTTCGGCGCCTGGGTTCCGGACGGGTATGCCCGAATATGGCCGACGCTGGTGGGCTGGGTAACGGTTAGGTTAAAGACCACGGCCGAGGCATCGGCGGGTATCCCGTTAACTCCAGCTACCCTGATGGACTGGACGGAGTTGGGAGCCAGTGGCGAACTGGTGCGGGTGTCCAGAAGGCGGGAGGGCCCCACTGCGACAAAGGCTCCAGCAACCGCTGGTGTACCGCCAAGGTAGTAGCCGTTGACATCCACTATCAAGTGGGTGCTCCCGAATGAGGTGTTCAGCATCGTCACCTTACCGTCGGAACCAACCGGAACTGTAACTGAGTTGGCAACGGTTTGGTTGCGGGTGAAGTTGAGATTCGACGTCGTTGGCGCCGTCGTCTTGGAAGGGTAAACCCGGATATGACCAGTGTCCTGCGGTTCTGTGACAGTGAGGTTTAGGGTCACTGCGGAGATATTGTTGGGAATTCCTGCGGCCCCGGCCACTTGCACAGACAGCGTGGAATTGGCGGACACGGCTGAGGTGGTTCGGGTGTCGATGAGCCGTGAAGGCGTGACCGGGACGAAAGTGCCGGGCGCTGTTGGGGTTTTGGCGGCACCAACTGCAAGGTCCGCGAACCAGTAGCGCTTGGCCACGTCGTCGGTAGCCAGCGCAACAATTCCCGTGGAGCGGTTGACGGGTTGCTTGCTGGTGCTCACGTTGTTCATGTTCAGCGAAGAGCCATCCTGGATAACAGGGGTTCCACGGCCGGATGCGAAGACGGGGTTATCCATGTCAGCTGTCTTTTCGTAAATGGCCCCTGACACGCCGGTGTACGGGCAGCCACTGACTGAGGTCGCGGGCCCCGTTTGGAATGCGTGCACTTTGTTGTTTTCAGGATCAAGCACGATCTGCGGTCGGGTTTGGCAGTCAGCCAGGGTGGAAATGGTGGAGCGTGAAAATGACCCTGTTCCGGGCTTGAAAACCAGAAGCTGCAGCTGCGGAAGGGTCTTGTCCGTCGCAGTCTCATCGAGGCTCGTCTTAACCGCGGCGAAGACGCGGCCGGCACTGTCGGCCTGCAACGACTTGAGGTTGAGATGGTCGTCGGCAATACCCTTGCCCTGGACTGCTGGCTGGGCCTTCCACGATCCGGCAGGCTGACCATCAGTGTGGGTGGCCCACCACACAGAACCTGTGGACTGGTCGGACCACATAACCCCAACTTGCTTCTTGCCAAAGGCCACAACGGCGGAGATGTCATCCGGGGTGGGGTGAACGTTGCTGACCGGGAGGACAGTAGGGGTGCCCCAGTTCGTACCACCGGGCGCGGAATTGTTTACCATAACGCTGTTGGTGTATCCCGCCGTTGCGTCACCGGTGACATGTGTCCATGTAGCCCAGATCGCCCCCGTGCTGTCCCGGTCGATGGTCATCGTTTCGCTGCTGTCGGAGGTGATGGTCGTGGGGAAGCCGCTGTCGAGGGTGTACTTTCCGTTGGCATAGCTGTACCGATATAGCCGGGCTGGCTGGTTTGGTAGAGACGCCACCGGAGCGTTCTCGGTTGATGTCGTAACAACGTGGGACGCAATGTAGAGGTGCGTGCCGTCCCATAACGTATCGCCCAACGTGTTGGGTCGGCTATCAATGGGCACACCTGTGTCCATCCACTTTTCCAGGGAGCGATCAAGCTTGTAAATACGCCAACCGCTTCCAGTGGTCCACATGTCGGCCCACCATGAGCCGTCATTCCACCACAGCTTGCTTTGGGGCTTTTCCTCAGTAGCGGCCTGGCCCGAACCTGTGTAACTTACGCTGGGGAAGCCATAGCTCGGTGCAGGTGTTTCCACGGTTGGGGTAGCTGCCCCTGCTGTCCCCCCAACAACTGTTGCCAGCCCTGAGATCATTAGAACTGTTGCCAGTCCTTGGCTCAGTGCGCGGGTAATTCGTATCTTCACGATTCTCCTAACAATCAGCCCCAACGCTGCTGCGTCCAGGTCCCTAAGGAAGCTGGTGCCCCCGCTGACCATTAACCTCTTTCGCAACACTTGGCGCACGGGTATCGAGTACTCCAATTAGGAGCTCTTGCCTACCGGTCCGACGGATCAATGTACTCAGAAACGGCTGGATGAAAGGCGGCGTTTATCCACACCATCCCTGCAATGACTTGTTGGAGGAGGACCCTCTACTTAAGCTGTACCCAGTCGCACTGCCTCCGCCGGGGGCGGCAGTTGTATGGGGGAAACATATGGACGCGCTGGGAATTGTCGAGGACGAGGTCCGTGAGCTCATCCGCCGGCGCGGGCTGGACCCGCTCAGGCAAGCCGGAGAGGTCCGAAGGCTGGTGGAAGCAGCTGTCACCGACTATGACGAGCGCGCACTTATGGGGCCTCTCCCACCTCTTGGACCGCTGGACGCAGCCCGCAGGTTCCTGTTCGATGCCGTCGCGGGCTTTGGGGTGCTGCAGCCGCTGCTCGATGATCCGTCGATCGAAGAGATTTGGCTCAATGCGCCCAACGAAATTTATGTGGCACGCAACGGCGAATCAGAACTGACATCATTGAGCCTTTCGGAGCAGCAGGTGCGGGACCTTGTGGAACGTATGCTCAAGAGCTCCGGCAGGCGCCTGGACATGTCCTCCCCGTTCGTCGATGCCGCTCTGCCCGATGGATCCAGGCTCCACGTCGTCATTCCAGATGTGACCCGCCGCCACTGGGCCGTGAACATCAGGAAGTTCGTCGTGAGGGCCAGCCGTCTGGAACATTTGGTGGAGTTGGGAACGCTGACACCGCAGTCCGCGCGGTTTCTCGGCGCGGCTGTGTCCAGTGGCCTCAACATCCTAGTGTCAGGGGCTACGCAGGCAGGCAAGACGACCATGCTGAACTGTCTGGCGGCGAGCATCGGAAGCCGGGAGCGCGTCATCACAGTCGAGGAAATCTTTGAACTGCAGTTTCCGCTCCGGGACGTGGTGGGGCTGCAGTGCAGGCAGCCAAACTTTGAAGGTGAGGGCGAAATCCCACTCCGTCGCTTGGTGAAGGAAGCCTTGCGCATGCGCCCGGACCGGCTGGTTGTAGGGGAGGTGCGGGAAGCCGAGAGCCTGGACATGTTGATTGCACTTAATAGTGGGCTTCCAGGAATGTGCACCGTCCACGCGAACTCGGCCCACGACGCCGTCACCAAGATCTGTACGCTGCCGCTGCTGGCGGGGGATAACATCTCGAGCGCGTTCGTTGTCCCCACCGTGGCCTCCTGCATAGACCTTGTGGTGCACTGCAGCAGGCAAGCCGACGGGCGGCGGCAAGTGACTCAGATCCTGTCGCTGGGCCGACGCGTGGAAAACGGCATCATCGAGTCGTCAATGATCTTCGCCCTCGAGAATGGAGTCCTGCAGCCCCGGGCCAATGCCATGCCGGCGGCGGAAAAGTTCTCGCGGGCAGGATACGACGTCGCTGCGCTGCTGGATCCGCGATGATCCCGGCGCTGGTGGGGGCGGCGTTGGGGGTGGGCTTCTTCCTTATCTGGTGGTCCTGCTGGGAAACGCCGGACCGCGGGGTCCGCAAGCGTAAGCCCACCCGACTGGCTGACCTGCTCGCGGCTGCCGGGGTCGATAAGGTCTCAGCGCGTGGCCTAACCGGTACGTGCCTGGGGCTGGGAATTTTCGTGGCACTCATCTTCTATGGGCTCAGCCGTTCGTGGCCCATTGCCGCCTGCTTCGGGCTTTTCGGCGCATGGCTGCCAATCACGATCCTCCGGTGGCGGGCCAAAAAGAGGATGGCCATGCTGCGCCAGCTGTGGCCCGACGTCGTCGATCACCTCCGGTCGGCGATCCGCGCCGGACTGCCGCTGCCCGAGGCCCTCATTCAACTTGGAGACAAGGGGCCTGAGGAACTGCGGCCTATCTTTCGTGAGTTCGGCGCAGACTACCGGGCCGGCGGCCAATTCGATGGCTCTCTCAACAAATTGAAACGGCGGCTGGCCGACCCTGTAGCTGACCGGATTATCGAAGCACTCCGGCTGACCCGGGAAGTGGGCGGCTCAGACCTGGGGAAGCTCCTGGGCACACTGGCCGAGTTCCTGCGGGAAAACGCCCGAACGCGCAGTGAACTGGAGGCCCGTCAGTCCTGGACCATTAATGCCGCCCGGCTTGCCGTCGCAGCACCCTGGATCGTGATGATCCTGCTCGCCACCAGGCCGGAGGCGATTCAGGCCTACAACACACCGATGGGCGCTGCAGTCCTGCTCGGCGGTCTGGTGGTCTCACTGGTTTGCTACACGGTCATGTTGAAGATCGGGGCCTTGCCGCAGGACGAAAGGGTGCTCCAATGATCATCGTTCCGCCTGCAGCAGTACTTTGCGGCATCGGCCTTGGCTTCGGATTGTGGCTCGTGATCTTCCGGTCACCGCCAATGCGTGCCATGACGCTCTCTGAACGCATCGAGCCGCAACTGAAGTCGCAGAACCTGGAGTCGCGGCTCCTCCGCGCAGGCGAGCAGAATCTGACGCCTTTCGGCCCGCTGGAACGGATTCTCCGCCCTGTCTTCCGGGACTGGCTCTCCGCATTGGGGAAACTCAACCCCTCGCCCGGGGCCACCGGGCGCCGCTTGGCCCAGGCAGGGATCAACAAGTCACCCATCGACTTCCGTGCCGAACAGCTGCTCTGTGCCGCTGCCGGTTTTATCCTCTCGTTGACGCTCATCTTCATCGGAGCCGCAGCCGGGAGGTTCAATCCGCTCCTGGCGGCTGCGGTAATTATCGGCAGTGCTGCAGCAGGTTTTGTGCTGCGGGACTACTGGCTGGGAGCCCAGGTCCGTCGGCGGGAGGCACGGATGATGGCAGAGTTTCCCAGCCTTGCCGAACTGATGGCGCTGGCCGTCGGCGCAGGGGAGAGCGCAACGGGCGCTTTGGATCGCGTTTGCAGGAGTGCCAACGGTGAGCTTTCAAAGGAATTCTCAAAGATTCTCGCGGAGACGAGAGCAGGCAAACCCCTGGTGCTGGCCTTGCAGGAGTTTTCTGCCCGCACCGACCTTGCCCCCTTGGTCCGGTTTGTTGACGGCATCATCGTTGCAGTGGAAAGAGGGACGCCCCTCGCAGACGTGCTCCGCGCGCAGGCACAGGACGTACGTGATTCGGCCAAACGGGACCTTATGGAAGCGGCAGGGAAAAAGGAAATCGCGATGATGGTGCCGCTGGTTTTCGGTGTGCTTCCCCTCACCGTTGTGTTTGCTGTCTTCCCCGGCCTCGCGGCCATCAATCTGGGCTTCTGATGCGAGAAAAGCCCAGCGCCGGACTCTGTTTGATTACTAAAAGCCACTCTAGGAACCAGGAATAGGACGCAAGATGCAAAACATGGGAACCCGCTGTCTACTGCTGCTTCTTGGCCTTACGGCCACACTGCAGCTAAAGGTGCCCCGCGCGGCCAGGGCGAGTCGACGTGCAGGCTGGCATGCCAATGAAGGGTGCCAGCCGCTTCCGGCAAGCGCAAATGATAATCCCGAGCGCGGAGACGTGCCGGGATGGGTGATGATAACCCTGATGTCCGCCGTCCTGGTTGCAGCCCTGCTGGCGCTCGCGGGCCCCGCCTTGGAGACTATGTTCAACCAGGCCATGGACAAGGTGGGGAACTGAACCATGGTGGCGTCCCCTCACGGGCCGGTGCAGCCCAAGCTGTCCCGGCCGGGGGAGCGGGGTTCAGCCGTGGTGGACTTTGTCCTGGTTGGCGGGCTGCTGACCATGTTCTTCCTTGCGATCATCCAGCTGACCCTGGTTCTGCACGTCCGGAACACACTCATCGATGCTGCGGCCTCTGGTGCACGGTACGGGACACTCGCTGACCGTAATGCCTCCGATGCCCGGGAACGGACCCGCAGCCTCATCGGCATGGCCCTGAATGAGGGGTTCGCAGAACAGGTCAGCACGCAGGAAATAACGGTCCAAGGCATGCGCACTTTGGAAGTAACCGTCCGGTCTCCTATGCCGGTTATCGGGTTCATTGGCCCACGGGACATGCTGGAGGTGAAAGGGCATGCGGCTGTTCAGCCCTGATCCGTCCAGCGCCCGCCCATTGCCCCGCTCCCATGCCCGGCCCGATTCCAACGCTTTTCCGTTCCGCACCCGCCTGGCAGAAGCATTCTGCAGAGAGGGTTCCGGGGCCACAGGTGTGGGTGACACGTTCACGTGCCCCGGCCATGCGCATCGGGAGCACCCGCAGCAGGGCCCCGACCATGAGCACCATGGGCTGACGCATGAGGATGGAAGCGCGGTCGTCGAATTCACGTTCCTTGCACTCCTGCTGATGGTTCCGCTGGTGTACTTCGTCATCACTGTCGGCCAAATCCAAAGCGGTTCCTTCGCCGTGGTGGGTGCCGCCGACCAGGCTGCCAAGGTCTATGTAGCCCAGCCCGATGCCCCCACCGCCCAGGCGGCTGCGGAACAGGCCGTGGCCCTTGCCCTCTCCGACTTCGGGCACCCTGCAGAAAGGGCCAGCATGACCACCAGCTGCAACCCGGCAGACTGCCAGGCCGCCGGAACGACGATAACGGTGACTGTCAGGCTGAACGTGCCGCTGCCGTTGATACCGTTTGCGGAGGGATTGTCCGCCACGGAGGTTGAGGCGTCCTCCACTCAACTGGTGGGGAGGTACCGGTGAATCGCGGCGAACCGGATGAGAGCGGCCAAGTGATGGTCATGATCCTCGGCTACATCGTCCTGGCGCTCTTGGTGGCGACAGTCGTCATCGGAATATCTGCCGTTTACCTGGAGCACAAGCGCCTGTTGTCCCTGGCGGACGGCGCCTCGCTGGCGGCAGCCGACAGCTACACCCTGGGTGAAGTCACGTCCCAGGGCGGAAGCCCCTCGGCCGTCCTTAGTCCCGCCCGCGTCCGCAATGTCGCTGCCGACTTCGTCGCAAGAAGTCCCGCCTCACAGCGTTTCTCCGGTCTTGCCGTCACTGGGGCAACGGGTACACCGGACGGTTCCACCGCCGTCGTGGTTCTCACGGCAGCCGTTCACCCGCCTGTGGTGAACTTCCTTGTTCCGGACGGTATCCGTATCGAGGCGGCGTCCACTGCGCGCTCGCGCCTCACCCGATAAGTGACTCTGCTGCGCCAAGCAGGACGCCGGGCCAGCACGCCTGGCTGTATCCGGCGATAGCGTAGGCTTAAACCACCATGGCCAATATTGATTTTTCCGCTGAAATCCGCGCGCTTCGCGCCACCTACGAGTCCATTGAACGCGTCAGCGACGTGGAGACACTCAAGGAAGACATCGCCGAACTCAGCGAGCGGGCAGGGGAGCCGGATCTTTGGGACGATCCCGCGGCCGCGCAGAAAATCACGTCCCGGCTTTCCCACCGCCAATCCGAACTAGAGCGCCTCACCAACCTGGCATCCAGGATTGACGACCTCGAAGTCCTGGTGGAACTTGGGCAGGACGAGGACGACGCCGCCTCCATGGGGGAGGCCGCGGCTGAACTCGAGTCCATCAAGAAGGCGCTCAAGGACCTGGAAGTGGTCACGCTGCTGTCCGGCGAATATGACGAACGCGAAGCTGTCGTCTCCATCCGCGCCGGTGCGGGAGGAGTGGACGCTGCAGACTTCGCCGAGATGCTCATGCGCATGTACCTCCGCTGGGCCGAGCGGCACGGGTACCCCACAACGGTCATGGACACCTCCTACGCTGAGGAAGCCGGACTCAAGTCGGCCACCTTCGAGGTGAAGGCCCCCTATGCGTACGGCACTCTGAGCGTGGAAGCGGGAACCCACCGTCTTGTCAGAATCAGCCCGTTCGACAACCAGGGCCGCCGCCAAACGTCCTTTGCCGCCGTTGAGGTCATCCCCCTGATCGAGCAGACGGACTCCATTGACATCCCGGACAACGAAATCAGGGTGGACGTGTTCCGTTCGTCCGGCCCGGGCGGCCAGTCGGTCAACACCACGGACTCCGCCGTCCGCCTGACCCACATCCCCACCGGCACGGTGGTGTCGATGCAGAACGAGAAATCACAGCTGCAGAACCGTGCCGCCGCCATGCGCGTGCTGCAGTCCCGGCTCCTCCTGTTGAAGAAGGAGCAGGAGGATGCGGAGAAGAAGGCGCTGGCCGGCGATGTCAAAGCGTCGTGGGGTGACCAGATGCGGTCCTACGTCCTGAACCCGTACCAGATGGTCAAGGACCTGCGTACGGAACACGAAGTGGGCAATACGTCGGCAGTGTTCGACGGCGAAATCGACGACTTCATTGACGCGGGCATCCGCTGGCGTACTGACAACCGCAACGCCGACAAGTAGCCGCCAGGCCGGCAGGCCGCCGCTGATCCGGCGACACGCCCCTGAAAGCAGGCCCAACCACCGGGCATCCTGCGTATAGTCGAGGGGCCGGGGCCCTACTTTCCCCAAACGAAAACCCGTGCACCGGCTGCAGAACTGGGCTGCATCACATGAATCAGCCATGCCCTGCAGGGTACTTAGGGCCATGATCCGATTCGAAAATGTCACCAAGGTTTACGACCAGAAAGCCCGCCCGGCACTGGACTCCATCAACCTTGAGATTGACCGCGGCGAATTCGCCTTCCTCGTGGGCGCGTCCGGCTCCGGAAAGTCCACCTTCCTCCGCCTTGTGCTGAAGGAAGACCGCGCCACGTCCGGCGCTGTCTACGTCGCCGGCCAGAACGTCGCCAAGATCTCCAGCTGGCGGGTTCCGCGCCTTCGCCGCGGCATCGGCGTCGTCTTCCAGGACTTCCGCCTCCTGCCCCAAAAGAACGTGTTCGCCAACGTAGCCTTCGCCATGCAGGTGATCGGCAAGAGCCGGAGCGTCATCCGCGACACGGTCCCGGAAGTCCTCAAGACTGTCGGCCTGGAAGGCAAGGAACACCGCATGCCGCACGAGCTCTCCGGCGGCGAGCAGCAGCGCGTGGCGATCGCCCGTGCCGTGGTCAACCGGCCCGGGATCCTCCTCGCGGACGAACCCACCGGAAACCTGGACCCCACAACGTCCATGGGCATCATGGGCGTGCTGGACAAGATCAACCAGAACGGAACCACCGTGGTGATGGCCACGCACGATGACGACATCGTCAACGAGATGCGCAAACGGGTGGTCGAACTCAGGAACGGCGTGGTGATCCGCGACGAAGCCAAGGCCCTGTACACGTCGATGATCCCCGTCGTCGGCCAGTCCAGGCGGCTGAAGGACGCCAGCGGCAGGGAAGCGCCCGACGGCGGTCTGCCGGGCAATGGCGTTGAAGGCGAGGCCCAGCGGTGAGGCTCGCATTCATCCTTTCGGAGATCGGCAGCGGCCTGCGCCGCAACCTTTCCATGGTGGTCTCGGTCATCCTGGTGACGTTCGTGTCCCTCACCTTCGTGGGTGCGGCCGGGATGCTGCAGATGCAGATCAACCAGATGAAGGGCTACTGGTACGACAAGGTCCAGGTGGCCATCTTCCTCTGCAGTGAAGGTTCGACGGCGCCCGGCTGCGCTTCCGGGCCGGTCACCCCCGAGCAGCAACAGGGCCTGAACGCCCTCCTTGAATCTCCGGCAGTGGCCCAGTACATCAACGACTTCCAATTCGAGTCCAAGGATGAGGCCTACAAGCACTTCAAGGACCAGTTTTCGAACTCGCCCATCGTTGATTCCGTGACCCCGGACCAGTTGCCGGCATCGTTCCGGATCAACATGAAGGACCCGGAGAAGTACCAGATCATCAGCGAAACCTTCTCCTCGCAGCCTGGTGTGGAGACGGTGATTGACCAGCGCCAGCTCCTCGAACGCCTCTTCTCGGTAATGAACGGGGCCTCCCTCGTGGCGGTCGGCATCGCGGGTGTCATGATCGTCTGCGCCATCCTGCTGATTGCCACCACCATCAGGCTCTCGGCGTTCAGCCGGCGCCGCGAGACCGGGATCATGCGCCTGGTCGGTGCCTCGAAGACCGTGATCCAGCTGCCGTTCATCCTGGAAGGCGTCATAGCAGCCGTCATCGGCGCTGCCCTCGCCTCGGGCACCCTGTGGGCAGTAGCGCAATTCTTCCTGGGCGACTACATGTCCCGGCAGTACCCGGACACAGCCTTCATTTCATCCAGCCAGACCCTGATCCTCGTTCCGGCGCTGCTGATCCTTGGCGGATCCTTGGCAGGAATTTCGTCTCTCTTGACCTTACGTAGATATTTGCGCGTTTAGGCTGTGCACACCGACCAAGGAATGCCCATGAACCTGACTGATCAAAACTTGCCCCGCCCCCGGCGCAGCCGAGGGCGGTCTGCTGCCCGCCGTCTGGGGATCGTCAGCGGCGTGCTCACCGTCATCCTTTCAGCAGGGATGGCCCTCGCCACTCCTGTCGCGTTCGCAGACGACCTCGAAGACCGCAAGGCCGCGCTCGAGGCCGAAGCTGCCCGCGTCCAGGCATCCCTTGAATTTGTCGATTCCCGGATCGCGAAGGCTGCCGGTGACCTGGTGATCTACCAGGGCCAATTGCCCGGCGCCCAGCAGGCACTCCTGGAGGCGCAGGGGCGCGTAGCCGGCGCCGTCAAGGAAGTCGAAGCACTTTCGGCCCGTGTGGACATGGCCCAGCAGAACAAGGCCAAGATTACCCAGCAGCTGGAAACGGACAAGCAGAAGATCGCCGACACCAAGAAGTTGATCGGCCAGATCGCTACCCAGGCCTACAAATCCGGCGGCGTTCCCTCCAACCTGTCGCTCTTCTTCGGATCCAACAGCGGCAGCAGCCTGACCGAAACCATGGACCTCGCCGACCAGGCCATGCGCAGCCAGAACGCTGCCATGGACAAGCTCAGCCAGCAGAACGCGACCAACGTCAACTCGCAGGCACGGCTTCAGGCCGTGGAGGCCGAGATCAAGGACCTCAAGGCCAAAGCCGACGCAGCCCTGGAACGGGAGAAGGCCGCACGCGACGAAGCCGCCTCCAAGAAGGCCCAGGTCGACCAGCTGATTGCGGATACGACCCGTCTTGACGCTGAGCTCCAGGCGGCCAAGCCCGGCATCCAGGCGCAACTGGCCGGTGTCCAGGCCAACCAGAACCAGGTGGCGAACGAAATCGCCGAACGCGACCGCAGGGCCCGCGAGGCGTGGGAAGCCGAACAGCGCAGGCAGGCCGCCGCGGCGGCTGCTGCGGCAGCCGCTGCGGCCGCCGCGGCGAATCGCCCGGCACCGCCCGCCCCGCCGTACGTCCCGCCCGCTGCCGGATCGCCGTCGGCCTTTGGCCTGCGTCATCCTTTCGACGGCAGCATCCCCATCACCTCCGGTTTTGGGTACCGCACCACTCCGCCGGGAACCATCGACTTCTACGGCACCGGCGGATACATGCACACCGGAATCGACTTTGGTGCTGCCTGCGGCACTCCCGTGTACGCTGCAGCTGCCGGTGAAGTATTCAGCTCAGGCTGGAACTCGGCGGACGGCGGCGGCTGGCGCGTCAAGATTGACCACGGGCTGGCACAGGGCAACACACTCACCACCATCTACTACCACAACTCCAGCATCGTGGTCTCGAATGGGCAAAGAGTCTCCCAGGGCCAGCTCATCGCCTACTCCGGCAGCACCGGCAACTCCACGGGCTGCCACGCCCACTTCGAAACCTGGCTCAACGGCGCCGCCGTCGACCCCATGGGCCTGCTGTAGGGGCCAGGCACTGCTGCCGTAGACTGGTAGGGCTCCGCGCCGCAGGCCCGGAGGCACCCGAACTGAAACCCGAGGAGTTTTCCCGTGCCTAAAGAAAGTGGCCGTAAGGTGGTGGCCACCAACCGCAAGGCCCGGCACGATTATCACGTGCTGGACACTTACGAGGCCGGCATCGCGCTGATGGGCACCGAAGTGAAGTCCCTGCGCGAGGGCCACGCCTCCATGGTGGACGGATTCTGTACGTTCTACAACGACGAGTTGTGGATGGAAGCCATCCACATTCCCGAGTACAACCAGGGCAGCTGGACCAACCACGCGGCCCGCCGACGCCGCAAACTGCTCCTGCACCGGGAAGAACTCATCAAGATCTCCCGCAAGGTGCAGGAAGCCGGTTACACCATAGTGCCGCTCCAGCTTTACTTTGTGGACGGTCGCGCCAAGGTGGAAATCGCCGTTGCCCGCGGTAAGCGCGAATACGACAAGCGCCAGACGCTGCGGGAACAGCAGGACAACCGCGAGGCCCAGCGCGAGATGCGGGAACGCAACCGGCGCCGGTAGGAATTATTTCTGCGGGGCATGCGTTAGTATGGGTAGTCCGGCAGGCTTGCCAGCCGGTTTGGTAACAAAATACGGGGATGATCGGTTTCGACGGTGTTAGTCGCGACAGGTGAAGCGGGCCGAGGATGCAGAATTATCTCGTAAACGCTTTCTGCAAACCAATAAGTGCCGAATCTAAGCGCACTGACTTCGCTCTTGCTGCCTAAGCAGTAAGACAGTCCGTCAGCCCGGGGTTGCTATCGCCCCGGATCCTGGCGTCATTTAGATAGCCACTGCTGTTTGCTCCCGTCATCGGAGTAAACGGGACTTTTAGATGACTGGGCCCGGATCAGCCAGCTGTTTGCAGCATGGCTGGGGCCGAGAAAATCCGACGCAAACTGCGCCCGGAGAAGCCCTGACAACACGACATCGGACGGGGGTTCAATTCCCCCCATCTCCACCCCTGCGGTGAGTCGGGACATCCTTCACGGATGACTCGAGTCATCGGTAACACCCCGGTCTTCGGACCGGGGTGTTTTTCTTTGTCCTGCAACGAGGGACCTTGCCGCACCAGGGCCCCCTCCCTCACACAAGCGGCCCGCCCCGGAATACCCGGCGGGCCTAAATGCTCTAGCGGGGGAGCGGGCATGCCATTAACTTCGACAGCATGCACAACGACCCGCCCCAAACGCCCACGGAAGTCCTGGATCCCGGCACGTGCTGGGATCTCCTGCGCAGTGTGTCCGTTGGCCACCTGGCAGTACTGGTGAACGGGTACCCGGAGGTCTTTCCCGTGAACTACAAGGTTGACCAGCAGTCCCTGGTCTTCCGCACAGGCGAAGGAACCAAACTGCGGGCAGCCGGGGGACCACTGGCCGTCGCCCTCGAAGCCGACGGCCACGATGACGCCAAGGCATGGAGCGTCCTGGTCAAGGGCAAGGCCGTCATCCTGGAGCCCTCGGAGGAACTGCTGACCGGGGCCGCGCTGACGCTCTTTCCCTGGCAAGCCGGTGAAAAGGACCACTACGTCCGGATCGAGCCCACCTCAATAACCGGCAGGCGCTTCACCATCACCTCGCCCCTGACATGGTGGAACCACGTGGGGCGGGCATCCCATCCGGACACAGCGTAGCCGCCGCCGGGCCCTACGGCCCTGTCCGGAACGGGCGCTTGCTGGTACCACTGACCTATGATCGGGTCTCCCACCGCCGCTGCTGCCAGGCCACCCTTTGACGCCGTCATTTTCGACCTGGACGGGGTGGTCACCAACACGGCGCTGGTCCACCAAGCTGCCTGGAAAGACGCCTTCGACCGCATCCTGCATGATCCAAGGGTGCCTCCGGGCGCCAACCGCGCCCCGCTCAGCAGGGCGGACTACCTCACCTTCATTGACGGTATGCCGCGCGAGGAGGGGGTGGTGCGGTTCCTGGCCGCCAGGGGAGTGCAGGTTGAAAAGGGACAGGAGACGGATGATGCGGGCGCCTGGACCGGGTTCGGCCTGGGCGCATGGAAGAACGAGCTGTTCCTGCAGCACCTGCGGGCCGACGGCGTCCAGAGTTACCCCGGCACCCTTGAATTGCTGCGGAGGCTCAAAGAGGCGGCAGTGCCTGCGGCGGTGGTCACCTCGAGCCGCAACGCCGGGGTGGTCCTGGAAGCGGCGGGCATCCAGGATCTCTTCCGTGCAGTTATGGACGGAACGACGGCGGCACGGCTGGGCCTGCGCGGAAAGCCGGCCCCGGACATCTTTCTTGAGGCCGCATCGCGTCTGGGCGTGGCCCCGCCGCACGCCGTGGTGGTCGAGGACTCCACGGCAGGGGTTGAGGCAGCCCGGCAAGGAGGCTTCGGCCTCGTGGTCGGAATCGACAGGACCGGCAACCGCCGGCAACTGGAGGCGGCCGGCGCCGACACTGTCCTCAACGATGTTGGGGAGCTGGACCTGGGACAGGTCATCGGCAACGCCTGGCACCTGGTCTATGAAGGCTTCGACGCCGCCCACGAAGGCCATCGGGAGGCACTCACCACCCTGGGCAACGGCTATCTGGGCGTTCGGGGGGCGGCGCCCGAAGGCGGCAACTTCAGCTACGCGGGAATGTACCTCGCGGGCGTCTACAACCGTGTCCAGGTGACGGCGGCCGGCGAGACGCTGCTGGAAGAACACATGGTCAACGCACCCGACTGCCTCCCGCTCGATCTGCGCCTGTCCGGCCAGCAGTGGTGGTCGGAAGGCGGAATGAGCCCCGTCCGTGAGGGCAGGGTCCTGGACCTCAAGCGGGCAGTGCTCGAGCGGCGGCTGCTGCTGGAGAGTGCCGACCACCGCCGCCTGGAAGTGGTGCAGACCCGCTTTGTTTCCCTGGCCGAACCCCATCTGCTGGTCCTGGAGACGGTGATTACCGCCCTGGGCTGGAGCGGTGAGGTGGAAGTCCGCAGCGGGGTTAACGCCGGCGTCCGCAACGCAAATCTGCCCGAACCCGCCCAAGGCTCCGACCTCCACCTGGCTGACAGGACAGCCTCCCGCCGCTCCAGCCCAGGGCGCCTCCAGGACGCTGCTTCCGTCGTCGAAGTGGAAACCACCCAGAGCCTCATCCGGATCGCCGCAGCCTATCGAACTTACGTCGCTGGGAAGGCAGCGGCAGTGAAGGACGGCAGGAAAGGAGCTTTCCATTTCCAAACTCTTCTGCTGCCGCTTGCTGCCGGCACCGCAGTGCGGATCACCAAGACGGTGGCGGTGGTGACGTCCCGTGACCGCGCCATCTCCTCCCCGGAGACGGGAGCCCGTGCTGTCCTGGAGCGTACGGGTGGTGACTTTGACTCTCTGCTGGCGGCGCACGAGGAGGCCTGGCGGCGCGAGCTGCGTCCGTTCATGGTGGAAATTGATGCCCCGGTCCAGGTGCGCCTGGTCCTGAACCTGCATATCTTCCATCTGCTTCAGACGTTGACCCAGCACACCGCCGAGCTGGATGCCGGCGTGACCGCGCGCGGGCTCCACGGCGAGGGGTACCGTGGCCACGTCTTTTGGGATGAGCTGTTTGTCCTGCCGGTACTGACCTCAAGGACGCCTGAGGTTGCCAGGTCCGTGATCGATTACAGGTGGCGGCGGCTTCCCGCCGCCCGGCATGCAGCGGCACGTGAAGGCCTGGCAGGGGCGAAGTTTCCTTGGCAAAGCGCCAGCGACGGAACCGAGGAAACGCCAAAATGGTTGTACAACGACAGGTCCGGCAGGTGGGTCAAGGACCACTCACACCTGCAGGTGCACTCGGGACTGGCCGTCGCCTTCAATGCCTGGCAGTATTTCCAGGCCACCGGGAACAAGATCTGGCTCCTCCAGAAGGGGGCTGAACTGGTGATCGAGGTTGCCCGGTTCTTCCGTTCGCTGGCGGACTACGACGAGCAGGGCGGCCGGTACCACCTGCGGGGCGTGGTGGGACCGGACGAGTACCACACCGGCTACCCCGGCAGCGACTCACCTGGCCTGGACGACAACGCCTACACCAATGTCATGGCTGCCTGGGTCTGCTCCCAGGCAGGGGAGATCATGGACATACTGCACGGCAGCGAGCGTGCCGTGCTGATGGAGCGCCTTAACGTCACGGAAGAGGAAGCCGCGGGGTGGTCGCACATGGGAACGGCGATGTACGTCCCATTTCACGAGGACGGCGTCATCAGCCAGTTCGAGGGCTACGGGACGTTGAAGGAACTTGACTGGGAGCATTACCGGGACGCGTACGGCGATATTGAGCGGCTGGACCTCATCCTCGAAGCCGAAAATGACACAACCAACTGCTACAAGCTGGCAAAGCAGGCAGATGTCCTGATGCTCCCATACCTGCTGGGGCACGAAGGGCTGGCCACCATCCTTCAGCGGTTGCAGTATGCATTCACGCAGGAACAACTCAACACCACCATCGAGTATTACCTGGCCAGGACCGCGCACGGGTCCACCCTGAGCAGGGTTGCCCACGCATCCGTCCTTGCAGGCCTGGATGCGGACCGGGCGTGGGACAGTTTCCGTGAAGCGCTCGACGCCGATCTTGACGATACCCAGCATGGCACCACACGCGCCGGTATCCATTTGGGTGCAATGGCAGGAAGCATCGACGTGGTTCAGCGCAGCTTTGCGGGGCTGCGGTTCAGCGGCGACACCATCCTGTTCGCCCCCAATCTCCCGACGGGGCTGCGCGCCGTCGCTTTTGAGGTCCTGTACCGGGGGCACCGCCTCCGCGTGCACCTCAAGGGCGGGGACATGAGCATCGCCTCTGCCCCCGGCGACGCCGGACCGATAAAGGTGCAGGTGCGGGGCATCGATGAGGAACTTCCTCCCGGCCAGACGCGGCACTTTACGTTGCCTGTCAGGGCCCCGGAGGTGGTGGCGCCGTGAAGCGGCTGGGGATCCTTACCAGTGGTGGTGACTGCCCTGGGGTGAACGCCGTGATCCGGGGAGCGGTACTGGGCGGGGACATTGCGCATGGCTACGAATTCCTGGGGTTCAAGGACGGGTGGCGGGGCGTCCTGGAGCAGGATGTTTTTCCGCTGCCCCGGACGGGCGTCCGCGGGATTTCGCGCCTGGGCGGAACCATCCTGGGCACGTCCCGGACCAATCCGCTGGTGGACGGCGGCATCGAGGGCGTCCGTGCCTGCCTGCAGAACAACGAACTTGAGGGCCTGATCGCCATTGGGGGAGAGGGCACACTGGCGGCGGCCCGGGAACTGTACGCCCAAGGCATCAAGGTGGTGGGAGTGCCCAAGACCATCGATAACGACCTCGGCGCCACGGATTACACATTCGGCTTCGATTCTGCGGTCCAGACCGCCACCGAGGCCATTGACCGGCTGCGGACCACCGGTGAATCGCACCACCGCTGCATGGTGGCCGAAGTCATGGGCCGCAACGCGGGCTGGATCGCACTGCATTCCGGGATGGCGTCGGGCGCGCACGCCATCTTGATACCTGAACATCCAGTGTCCCTGGACCAGGTCTGTTCCTGGGTGCTGTCAGCGCGTGACCGCGGCAGGGCACCCCTTGTGGTGGTGGCCGAGGCCTTTGCCCCCGAGGGGCACGCGGCACCGTACGCGCCCCGCGGCCTGGACACTTTCGGGCGGCCGCGCCTCGGCGGCATCGGGTTGCTCCTGGAAGGAGAACTGCAGATACGGACCGGCATCGAAACGCGGGCCACCGTCCTGGGCCACATCCAGCGCGGCGGCGAACCCACAGCCTTCGACCGCGTCCTTGCCACCAGGCTTGGCCTCGCCGCCGTCGAATCCGCCGCGGCCGGCAGGTGGGGCACCATGGTGTCCCTGCGCGGCACGGACATTGTGAACGTCGGTCTGGACGAAGCGCTGGGAGAACTGAAGGTGGTCCCGGAAGCCCGGTACCAGGAGGCCGCCGTCCTGTTCGGTTGAGGCAGGCTGTTATTCCGGCCGGACCCGCAGGACCGCCGAACCGGTAATCCTGTCGGCCGCCAGGTCATCCAGTGCCTGGTCCGCAGCCTCGAATGGGTACGCCGTAGTGGTGAGGGCCAGGGAAAGCCTGGCCGCGAGGGCCAGGAACTCACGTCCATCGGCCCGGGTATTGGCGGTGACGCTCCGCAGCTGCCGTTCGAAAAAGAGCTCCCGGCCGTAATTAAGCGCCGGGACGTCAGTCAGATGGATTCCGGCGATGGCCAGGGTCCCGCCACGGTCCAGGGCACGCAGCGCGGCCGGGACAAGGTTCCCCACCGGTGCAAAAAGGATGGCGGAATCGAGCGGTACCGGCGGCTGGTCATATGCCTCCCCAACATAGTCCGCCCCCAGCTCCAGCGCGAGCCGCCGCGCATTTTCAGACCGGGTCATGACAAATACGGAGGCACCCTGCTTGAGCGCCAGCTGGGCAGTGATGTGGGCTGAGCTCCCAAAGCCGTAAATACCCAGGCGGCCACCCACGGGGAGGGCGGCGCGCTTCAGGGCCCGATAGCCGATGATGCCCGAACACAGGAGCGGCGCAGCCTGTTCGTCCGGGAATCCAGGAGGCAGCGGGTAGGCAAAGTCCTCCGAAACCGTCAGATACTCGGCATAGCCGCCATCCCGGTCCCAACCCGTGAAGAGGGGCGACAGGCAAAGATTTTCGTCACCGCGCCGGCAGTAATCGCATCTGCCGCAGACGCCGCCAAGCCAAGCCACGCCCACCCTGTCACCCGTCCTGAAACGGGAGCAGGCGGCCCCTGTTTCAACAACGGTGCCGACTGCCTCATGCCCGGGCACCGTGTGCGGGCGGTGCGGAGCCAGGTCTCCTTCTGCGAGGTGGAGGTCGGTACGGCAAATGCCGCAAACACTCACTTCAACCAGCAGTTCGTGGGCGGCAGGCGTGGGAGTGTCACGAAGTCCCTGAACCAGTGGGCGGGTGGAGATGGGGCCCGGCCCGTTTACCCACCAGGCGCGCACAGTGCCTGCCGTCCGGATGGCTTACTCGAAACCGGCGCGGGTTGCGTCATCCAGCGGGGTCTGCCACAGCAGTGGCGCGTCCACGGTGAAGCGCCTGCCCGTTATCGACTCCGGAGTGATGCGGATTAAATGTTCCTGCCCCACGCCCTGCCACGGAAACAGTGCCCGCCGGACGTCATCCAGGTCAGGGCCGGTAGGCGTCGCCTCAGCTGCAGTTCCTTTGACCACCACGCTCCAGGCGAGGCCAAACTGGGAACTCACCGCATCCGCTTCCAGGGCCACGGTGGCCTCCGACTGCAGGGCCTGGTGCTTGGTGCCCCCGCCGGTGCGGAATACCAGCGTGCGGCCGTCCACCTTGTAATTAACGGGAAAGACATCCGGATGGCCATCGGCGATGACTGCAAGGCGCCCCACCCCTGTTTGGGAAAGGAGGTTCCAGCACTCGTCCGCATCAAGGATTTCCGGTACAGGCACGTTCGTTTTCTCAGTCATAGGGCACAGCGTAGGCAACTCTCCTGCCTCCCGTAAGGGCATAAAGGCCCGGCCTCCAAGGAAGGACCTATGGCCCTTGGGGCCCGCACGGACCAATGGGAGTCTGGGGAACGCCCGGGAAATCCAGATCTTCCTGCGAAAGGTGGCCATGCTGACGCATTTGTTCCTCAGCCGCTTGCTGTGGGCTGTTGCCGGTCTGCTGGCGCTGGCCGCCGCGGGGACCGGAATATGGCGGCCGGAGATTTACGATCGGGTGGTCTCGAGTGAACTGGTCCCCGGTGCTTACTCCCAGGACCTGCTTTCCGTGGCGGCCGGGACCGGATTGCTGTATCTGGCATGGGCTGCCAGGCCGGACAGGCCCAAACACCAGATCGTGGCCCTGGGACTGCTTGGCTATTTGTTCTATGCCTACGGAATCTATGTCATTGAGCGCACCTACAACGGCCTGTACCTGGTCTACATGGCTGTCTTCGCCCTGTCGTTCTGGGCCATGGTCACTGCCGGGGCCACTATGGGCCGGGACGCGCCGTCCGCCTCCCTTCCCCGTGGGCTGGGAATTGTGTCGGCCGCCGGCGCCATCCTCCAGCCGCTGATCTTCTATCCCCTCTGGATCGGGATGCTCCTGCCTCTGATGCGGAGCGGCGAGCAAATCGATTCCCTCTACTCGATCTTCATCCTGGACCTGTGCTTCATCATGCCCGGATTCCTGGTCCTGTCCCTCCTGACCTACCGGAACCACCGTGCGGGGCTGCTGCTCCTGCCGGCCCTGTATGTCCTCGGCTTCACCCTCATCTTCTCGCTGGCGGTGGGTGAACTGGTTAAGCCCCTGTTCAGCGCTGAGCCCAGCATGTCAGCCCTGCTGCCGGCACTTGGGCTCTCGGGGCTGTTCCTGGTGCTCGGAATCCTGCATCTGGCCAAACTGCAGGTGACACAGACCCCCGCAGCGGGTCCCGGCGGTCCACGGCCCGGCGGTCCTCAGCCCTTCCGCCAACACTCCACGCGGCAAGAATTCCCGCAAGGCTGGCAACCAACGCCAAGCCCTCCGCAGAGTAAGGAAAAAACATCATGAAAGCTCTCGTCTACGGCGGACCCGGTGACAAGTCATGGACGGATGTTCCGGACCCCCGGATCCAGCAACCCGGCGACGTCATCGTCAAAGTCGACACCACCACGATCTGCGGCACAGACCTGCATATCCTCAAAGGCGACGTTCCCGCCGTCGAAAAGGGCCGGATCCTGGGCCATGAAGGAGTAGGTACCATCGTGGAAACGGGTCCTTCCGTGACCGGATTGAAGGTAAACGACCGCGTCATCATCTCGTGCATCAAGTCCTGTGGCCACTGTGCAAACTGCAAGGCCGGCCTCTACTCGCACTGCCTGGGAAGTGAGGGGCAGGAAGGCACCGGGTGGATCTTCGGACACCTGATCGACGGGACCCAGGCCGAATACGTCCGTGTTCCCTACGCGGAGAACTCGCTGCACCTGCTGCCCGCCGGGGTCAGCGACGAACAAGCAGTCATGCTCTCCGACATCCTTCCCACCGGATTCGAGATCGGCGTCCAGTACGGCAGGGTTAAGCCCGGCGACACGGTTGCCGTGGTGGGCGCCGGCCCGGTGGGCCTGGCAGCGATCTCCACCGCAGGACTGTACGGCGCGGCCACCATCGTGGCCATCGACCTCGACGCCAACCGGCTGGAGAAGGCAAGGGAGTTCGGCGCCACGGACACGGTCCTTTCCGCCAGCAGCGACTGGAAGGAACAGGTCCTGGCCCTGACAGGCGGACAGGGTGTCGATGTGGCCATCGAAGCCGTCGGCGTCCCGGGGACATTTGCCATGTGCACCGACATCGTGCGGCCCGGCGGATCCGTAGCGAACGTGGGAGTGCACGGAAAGCCGGTGGAACTGCACCTGGAAAACCTCTGGATCCAAAATATCAACATCAGCATGGGCCTGGTGAACACCAACACCACCCCCATGCTGCTCAAGCTGGTGGCCCAGGGAAAGATCCGGGCGGAAAACTTCGCCACCCACCATTTTGGGTTCGACCAGTTCCTTGATGCCTACGACACGTTCTCCCGGGCCGCCGAAACCAAGGCACTCAAGGTAATCCTCAAGGCCTGACGAGGCAGGCCCTGATCAGATTCGACCGCCGCTACAGCCAGTCGGCGGAGAAATCGACGGGCGGCCACCAGCGGGAGCGCGGCCTGACCGGGAACCGGCGGCCTGTGACATCAGTGGGGGTAATGGCCACCAGGTGGTCCTTGATCCCCGGCTCCCACGGTTCCCGGTCGGCGTCGCCGGCCGGAAGCTGCATGGTGGTTTCATCAAAGGGCTGCGGCCTGCCCTTGGCAACAACGCTCCAGACCTCCGTGGAATAGGGGTTGAGGCCGTCCACCTCCAGGGCGGCAATTCCGCCGCCAAGCAGGGCGCGAAGCTTGGTCCCGGGTGCGGTGCGGAACACCAGGGTTTCTCCGGCAACGGAAAAGTTCACGGGGAAAATCTCGGGAATGTCACCGTTGATGACCGCCAGCCGGCCGATATAGGAGGACCGAAGATACCGCCAGCATTCCTCGGCGTTCAGTATTTCTGTTTGAGACCCTGCGGGGGAGTCAGTCATGCTCCGATCCTAAAGCCTGGGACTCGTGCTGCCCACCGCAATGGGGGCGTTCACCCAAGGCGTAGCCGTACCGGGAGTGGACCGGGCCCATCCATTGTTGTGTCCCATAAGGCCCCTACAGGGCAGGCCATTGCCGGAAGCGGCACCAAGCCGGAGGTGCGTCATGGACCAGGCGCAGGAACCCATACCCACCGGGGACGAGGACGTCCTGGACTCGTACTCGCAGACAGTCATGCGCGTGGCCGCGGCCGTTACGCCGCACGTGGCAGCGATCGAAATGACCGCAAACCGCCGCAACGGCAGGGTCAGGGTGGGCGCGGGCTCGGCGGTGCTCTTTACGCAGGACGGGTACCTGCTCACCAATTCACACGTCGTGGCCGGCACCCGGCACGGTTTTGCCGCGTTCGGAGACGGCAGCCGGATGGACCTGGAGCTGGTGGGAGCCGACCCCCTGTCCGATCTCGCCGTGGTCCACGGTTCGCGGCCCAAGGTGCCGCCCGCTGAATTCGGCGCGGCAGAGACGCTGCGCGTGGGTCAGCTTGTGGTCGCCGTTGGAAATCCGCTGGGCCTGGCGGGGTCAGTCACCGCGGGCGTGGTCAGCGGCCTGGGCCGGGCCATCCCGGTCTGGTCGGGCGGCAACCGGCGGGTCATTGAGGATGTCATCCAGACAGACGCTGCCCTGAACCCCGGAAACTCCGGTGGAGCGCTGGCCGATACCCATGCCAGGATTGTCGGCATCAACACCGCAGTGGCCGGCGCCGGCCTGGGCCTGGCCATCCCGATCAACGCCACCACCCGCAGGATCATCTCGGCACTGTTGTCGGACGGAAGGGTGCGCCGCGCCTACCTGGGCCTTGTGAGCACCCCGATCCAGCTCAACCCGAGCGCCGTGATCCGCAGCGGGCGGCGGGAAGGGCTCCGCATCGTCGAAGTGCTGCCGGGCTCGCCGGCCGACAAGGCGGGCCTGTCCGCAGGCGACATCATCGTCACCGCGGGAGGCCGCCCGGTCAGCAACGCCGAAAGCCTGCAGCGGCTCCTGTTTTCCGATGCCATCGGCGAACCGCTCGATGTGGCCGTGCTGCGCGACGGTACAGAGCTGCACCTCACCGCTGTCCCGGAGGAAATGACGGGCAACGGCCCGGCCTGATGGCCGACGGCGGCCCGGCCGTAAGCAGGCACGTCACCCGGGCGGGTTACTGGGGCAGTCATCGATCACGTCATCGGGGCACCGCACCCAGGGGGAGCTATCGGCTGACCGGAGGGGCTTCCACGTCCGCGATGCCCACGAAACGCGTCCCCACGCCGTCGTACTCGCTGCGGACGCAGCCGGGGCGGACGGCGGGAACATCGGACGGCGCATGGTGGCCGCACACCACGTAGGTGAAGTCCGGCCACCACTTCTTGGGCCTGGCCGCCTCCTCGTAACCGCAGACGGCGCATTCCAGGTGCACCCACACCGGCCGCTTGCCCGTCCGGTTGGCGCGCGACTGCACAAGCCAGGGCGGAGGATCGTCCAGGATGCCGCGGAGTTCGGCCTCCGTCATCCATTTCGGCAGGCCGTGGCGCTGCGCCATTTCAAGGGGGACATCAAGGGTTATTGCGGCGTCGCGTCTGCTGATCATCACCTTCCACCATACGGGAGGCCGCCAAATCGCCGGCCGGAACGTCACCGGAAACAGCGGTACCTATGCGGCCAACGCAATCCCCGCGGCTGCGGCGGCAAACCCGAGGCCCAGGTTGACTGACACGTTGAGGGCCGCGGCACCGAACCTGGCTTCGCTGAGCAGCCGGATGGTGGCGGTGGTCCATGAGCTGAAGGTGGTGAGCCCGCCGGCCAGTCCCGTGGCCAGGCCCGCCTGCCATTCCGCGCCCAGTCCCAGCCTGCCGGTCAGCCCGTGTGCCAGGCCAATGATGAAGCACCCCATGACGTTGACCACCAGCGTGGCCCAGGGCCAGTGCAGTGCCACATGGCCGGCCCTGCGGACGCTGCGGATGCTGCTGTGGTGCGCGAACCAGCTGTCGACCGCGAACCGCAGGAGCGCGCCGGCCACGCCAAAGACTCCCACCAGGGCTGCCGTGATCATTGCAGTCCGAGGTTCCGGGCTATCAGCCTTCCGGAACGCCAGCCCAGGCCGGCAGCCGCCAGACCGAGTCCCAGTGACAATCCCAGGTACAGGATCCAGACCGGGTGTGCACCTGCGCGGGCCAATTGGTCCGAGGCGAAAATCACCGCTGAAAACGTGGTGAAGGAGCCCAGCAGGCCCGGCCCGATCCCTGCCCGCAGCCAGAACGCAGTATGCGGGCGGGCCATCCAGACGGTGGTCAGCGCCGCGAGGACGAAACTGCCGCTGATGTTGATAGCCAGCGTGGCCCACGGGACCGAGCCGGGCACGTCCGGAAACGCCAGCCCCAGCCCGTAGCGCAGCTCACTGCCGGCCAGACCGCCGACGGCCACAGCCAGCCAGGCGCGGCCGGTGGGCATCGCCACGTCAGGGACCGTCCAGGCTGCAGCCGGCGTGCGGGGCGTCGCTGGAGACCCACAGGGCGGAGGCGATCTCGTCAGCGAGGTCGAACTCGCGGGCGCCGCCCGAAGCGCCGATCCGCACCACCAAAGCGCCGCCGAAGGGCCGGCGGCCCACCACCTCGACATCGGCGTCGAGGTCGATGTCCTGGGCGGCAAGGTAGCGCAGCAGCTCCGGGTTGTCGTCGCTGATCCTGGTGATCCTGCCGGCATGGCCCGGGTCCAGTTCGGCGAGGAGGTGCGCGCGCGGCATCAGCACCTGCCCGTCGGCAGTGGGAATGGGGTCGCCGTGCGGGTCACGCTTTGGGTTGCCGAGCTTGGCGGCGACCCGTTCGATGAACGTGTCCGACACTGCGTGTTCGAGTTGTTCTGCCTCATCATGGACTTCGTCCCAGCTGTATCCGAGCCGCTGGACAAGGTAGGTCTCAATCAACCGGTGGCGCCGGACCATGGCCAGGGCCAGCCGCAGGCCGTCCTCGGTGAGCGTGACGGCGCTGTAGGGTTTGTGGTCCACCAGGCCCTGGTCCTTGAGCTTGCGGACCATCTCGGACACCGAGGAATTGGCCACCCCCAGCCGCTGCGCAAGCTGGGTGGACGTGATGGGCTTGTCCTGCCATTCCGTGAACGAATAAATGACCTTGACGTAGTCCTCGATCGAGGAGGAGGGCGCGCTGGTCTTCACACGGTCAAGCCTACCGGCTCGGCGTGCGCCGCATGGGATGCGAGGTCATGCCTTGACCGCCCGCCAGGCCAGGGTGAGGTAGGGCAGGTCGATTTCCTGGTCAGGGGTGTAGGCCAGGTGTTCATGCAGGTACCATTCCAGGTTGGCCAGGACCTTGGCTCGGGTGGCCTCGCCGGCGCGGAGGTAGTAGCTGCGGGACTTGGTGAGTTCCATCAGGTCCATGGTGGTCACCGTGTCCTGCCAGTGGGTGACGTGCCCTTCGAGGCCTTGGAATTCGGGCCCGACGACGGGTTTGTGGCCGGGCCGGTAGACGTCGCCTGCGTGCATGATCCGGGAGAGCCGGTGCACCCAGGGAACAGAGGTGTCCAGCTGGTTCCAGACCAGGGCCAGCGTCCCGTGCGGCCGCAGGACGCGGGCCAGCTCGGTGCTTGCCGCCAGGGCATCGCACCAGTGCCACGCCTGGGCAACGGTGACGACGTCGAAGCGGGCGTCGGGCAGGCCTGTCGCCTCGGCAGTCCCCGGCACGGCCGTGGCGGCCGGATAGTGTTCAGTGAGCTGGGCGAGCATGTCCGCGGAGGGGTCCACGGCAGTGACGTGCAGTCCCATGTCCAGCAGCAAAGCGGTGAACTTTCCGGTTCCGGCGCCTACGTCGAGGGCATCGTGGGCATCGGCGGGCACCAGCCACCGGGCCACCTCTTCCGGGTAGCCGGGCCGGACGCGCTGGTAGTGCCTGCCGCCGTCCTGGAAGCTCTGCCCCAGTTCCCTGCGCCGTCCGTGATCAAGCTTGGGGCCACCCCGAACCACGCGTGGCCTCCTTCACCTGGCATCCTGCGGTACCTTTCGAATTTACCGCATCCTCCCGGCCGCCGGATCGATCGCCTGGGCGGCAGGGGTTGGGCGGGGTGTCAGTCGTCGATGCAGGGCGCGGCGCCGGCGGTGCCCGGGGTGTTGGGTGCCCAGTGCGGGTAGGTGCGGGTGTCATTGGCGGGCACCCAGCGGCCGGCGTCCACCACGTAATCCCAGCCCAGACCGTTGCTCCGCAGGGCGCGGATGCCGGCGAGCAGGCGTTCGGCGTCCTCCAGGCGTGAACCGACACCGAAGCTGGCGCGGAGGGAACCGGACGGCAGGCCCAGGCGCTTGAGCAGGGGATGGGCGCAGAATCGGCCGTCCCGCAGTCCCACCCCGTGCTCTGCCGAGAGGTAGGCCGCCACCAGTCCGGCGTCGTAGCCCTCAACGGAGAAGTTGACCACGCCGATGGTGTCCGTTTCGGGGTTGGTGTCCTTGAAGATCTGGTGGACGGTGACGCCGTCGATCCCCTGCAGGCCCTCCACCAGGAAGGAACGGATGGCGGACTCGTGGGCATGCCAGCGTTCCTGGTCCAAGCCTGCAATCACCTGGGTGGCGCGGGCCAGTGTGGCGGCTCCGAGGACGTTCGGTGAGCCCCCCTCATGGCGCGCCGGCCCGGTGGCCCAGCTGACGCCGTCGAGCCTGGCTTCCTTGACCGCGCCGCCGCCTGCGAGGTGCGGGACGCCGGCGTCCAGCCAGTCCGGGCGTCCCACCAGGACGCCGGCGCCGAAGGGCGCGTACAGCTTGTGGCCGGAGAAGGCGAGGTAGTCGACGTCGTCCGCGCTGATGTCCACGCGGCGGTGCGGGGCGAGCTGGGCGGCATCCACCACAATCCGTGCGCCGTGCTCATGGGCCAGCGCGGCCAGGGCACGGATGGGCAGGATTTCGCCGGTGACGTTGGAGGCTCCGGTGACCGCAAGCAGGCTGACGCCGCCCTGTGCAAGTTCGGCCCGAAGAGCCTCCAGGGTGCCGGTGATGGTGTCCGCGGCGACGATGCTGCGGTGCGGGACACCCTGCCACGGCAGGAGGTTGGCGTGGTGTTCGATGTCCAGGTAGAGCACTTCGCCGTCGTGCCGGCCGTCCGTTACCGGCAGGCAACCGGCCAGCAGGTTCAGTGAATCCGTGGTGTTGCGCGTGAAGATGACCGAATCATCCGCGCGGCCGCCGACGAAATCCCTGACGATGCTGCGCGCGTTCTCATACACGGAGGTGCTGATCTGGGATGCGTATCCTGCCCCGCGGTGGACGCTCGCGTAGTAGGGGAGGATCTCGTTAAGGTAGGCCGACACCACGGACAACGCCGGGGCGGAGGCGCCGTAATCGAGGTTGGCGTACCGCACGTGGCCGCCGGAAATCAGCGGTGCCTGGATTTCAGCGCCGGTGACGGCGGCGAGCGGCCGGCCGGCCGCGGCGCGGCGTCCGTTGGGGACGGCGGCTTCGGCAATGACGGGCTGGGGGGAGACGGTGGCAGTTGTCACAGAGACCTCACTTGATGACAGGACTCCGCCATGGGGGAATCCGCGCTTGCCGCATCCGCTCCGGACCGGCCTGGTCGTCACCCGGGGCACCCCACCGCGAATGGAGGGTTGCCGGCCAGCAAACCGGGGTTTTGCGCTGGCACTCGTGACCTGCCTAAAAGCGTAGGACATGGGGCGGCCAGGATTGAAGCCGCGGCGATTGTTAAGGCGTTTATTACGTGCAGCCGAATAAACGACGCCGGACACCTCCCCAGGAAGGTGTCCGGCGTCGCATTATTCGCTTTTTTGCGGAAAGGGCGTCAGCTACAGCAGGTCGTCCAAATACGGGTTCAGGCGGTGCAGGACCTCCGAGTGCAGGATTGAGTTCGTGGCCAGGGCGTTTCCGCCGAACGGGCCGTCCTCGCCTTCCAGGGACGTGAACCGGCCGCCGGCCTCCACCACGATCGGCACCAGGGCCGCCATGTCATAGAGGTTCAGCTCCGGTTCGCAGGCGATGTCCACCGAGCCTTCGGCCACCATGCAGTACGCACCAGAAATCGCCGTAGGCCCGGGTCCGCCAGACATCCTCGGTCAGGCCGAGGAACTCGTCAAGGTTTCCGCGTTCCTTCCAGCCGCCCAGGCTGGAGTACGAGAGGGAGGCATCGGAAAGCTTTGACACGTCGGAGACGCGGAGCCGGGTGGCGGCGGCAAGGGACCTTCCCATGTACGCGCCCATGCCTTTCGCCGCCCACCAGCGCTTGCCAAGGGCCGGGGCACTGACCACACCCACCACCGGCTCGCCCTCATCCACGAGGGCGATCAGCGTGGCCCACACCGGAACGCCGCGGACAAAGTTCTTGGTCCCGTCAATGGGATCGATGATCCAGCGCCGCGAACCGTGGCCGGTGCTCCCGAATTCCTCGCCCAGGACGGCGTCGCGGGGGCGGGAACGGGAGAGCTGGCCGCGGATGGCTTCCTCGGCGGCCTTGTCCGCGTCGGTGACCGGCGTCAGGTCCGGCTTGGTCTCAACGTGGAGGTCCAGGGCCTTGAAGCGGCTCATCGTCTGGTCATCCACGGAGTCGGCCAGGACATGGGCCAGGCGCAGGTCATCGTTGTAGCTCGAAGCGGGTTGGATCATGGTTCCAAACTACCGTCTGCAAACGGTTCTGCCGGGAGAACGCGTCAGTTGACGCTGCCGAGCTCCTTGGTTTCCTGTGCTTCCATCCGTGGATCCGCACCCAGCAGCCGCCGCAGGGACGCCAGACGGGCAGCCCCGGTGGGACCTGCGTGTCCGCCCGCCACCCAGTCGTCAAGGCCGCAGTCCACCGCGGCTGCCGTGTGCTTGCAGCCGCGTTCGCAGTTTTCGATGCCGGGGGAGAGGTCCGGGAAGGAACGCAGGATCCGGTCCGGGTCCACGTGCGCCAGGCCGAAGGAGCGGATGCCGGGGGTGTCGATGATCCAGCTGCCGGGCGGCGCATCCGCCAGCCGCAAGGCAAGGGCGGACGACGACGTGTGGCGGCCGCGTCCGGTCACGGCGTTCACTCCGCCGGTGGCCCGCTCGGCGCCGGTCAGCGCGTTCACCATGGTGGACTTCCCAACACCGGAGTGACCCAGCATCACGGTGACCTTGCCGTCCAGGTGGTCACGGAGGGCAGCCACCGCCGCGCTGTCCAGCCGCGCCGAGAGGCCGTCATCGGACCGGGCGTCGATGCCCGATGCCTGCGCATCGGCTGTCCGGCTGATGATGACCGGGAAGTCCAGGTGGGTGTAGTTGGAAAGGAGTTCCGCGGGGTCTTTGACGTCGGCCTTGGTGACCAGCAGGATTGGCTCGATCCCTGCGTCGTAGGCGGCCACCAGTGCGCGGTCGATGAATCCCGTGCGGGGCTCCGGGTTGGCCGCGGCCACCACGATCACCAGTTGGTCCGCGTTGGCCACCACCGCCCGTTCAATGGGGTCGGTGTCGTCGGCGCTGCGGCGCAGGAGAGTGTGGCGGTCCTGGATCTTCACCAGCCGGGCCAACGTGTTCGGTGCGCCGGACACGTCCCCCACCAGTGACACGAAATCGCCTGCAACCACTGGCGAGCGGCGCAGTTCCCGGGCGCGCGCGGCAATGACAACGCGCTCGTTCTCCGAGTCCTCGTCCACCACTGCGGTATACCGGCCGCGGTCCACCGTGATGATCCGTCCGGTCACGGCGTCGTCATGGCTGGGGCGGTCCTTGGTGCGTGGCCGGGAACCCTTCTTGCTGGGACGGATGCGGACGTCCGATTCGTCCCAGGAACCAGTGCTACGCGCCACTGACGCGCCCTTCCGGTCCGGCTGCGAACCCCGCTTCCTGGGCCAGCATGCCGGCCCACAGCTGTGGGAAGTCCGGCATGGTCTTGGCGGTGGTGCCGATGTCCTCCACCTGGACGCCCTCCACCGCGAGTCCCAGGATGGCACCCGCCGTGGCCATGCGGTGGTCCGCGTAGCTGTGCACGACGCCGGCATGCAGCGGGGCGGGCCGGATCACCAGGCCGTCGCTGGTTTCCTCGGCGTCGCCGCCGAGCCGGTTGATCTCCGCCACCAGGGCCGCGAGCCGGTCCGTCTCATGCCCCCGCAGGTGGGCGATCCCGCTGAGCCGGGAAGGTCCGGAGGCAAGGGCGCACAGGGCTGCCACCGTCGGTGCCAGTTCACTGGTGTCCGCGAAGTCACCGCCCTTGATCTCCGCGCCGCCGGTGACGGTCAGGACGCCGTCAGCCAGGGTCACCGTGGCGCCCATGCTGGCCAGGATTGCGCGCCAAAGGTCTCCCACCTGCTGGGTTTCCGCCGGCCAGTTGGGAATCCGGACCGTCCCCCGCGAGGCAAGGGCCGCCGCAAGGAATGGCCCGGCGTTGGACAGGTCCTGTTCGATCCGCTGGTCGAAGGCGCGGATGGGACCCGGCGCCACCACCCAGTGGTTGGGGACGGAATCATCCACTGACACGCCGGCGCCGCGCAGGACGGCCACCGTCATGTTGATGTGGTCCAGGCTGGGGACCGGCTTGCCCACGTGTTCCAGGTGCAGGCCCTCGTCGAACCGCGCCCCTACCAGGAGGAGAGCGGAGACGAACTGCGACGAGGCACTGGCGTCGATCACCAGGTGGCCGCCGCGGACTGCGCCGCTGCCGTCCACCGTGAAGGGAAGCGACGACGGCGCGCTGCCGTCCTCGGCGGATACGGCCACGCCCAGGGCCTTGAGGGCCTCGATGATGGTTCCCATGGGCCGCTTACGGGCGTGGGGGTCGCCGTCGAATACGCTGGCTCCCTTGCGGAGCGCCGCCAGCGGCGGGACGAACCGCATGACGGTGCCGGCGAGTCCGCAGTCGATCCTGGCCAGGGAGGCGGGCGCTGCCGCCGGCAGCGGTACCACCTCCAGGTCAGGCCCAAAAGCGCCGTCCCCGGGCACTTCGGTGATGACGGCACCGAGCTGCCGGAGCGCGTCGACCATGAGCGCCGAGTCCCTCGAATGCAGGGGCGCGCGCAGCCGGGACGGGCCGTCCGCGAGGGCCGCCAGGACCAGGTACCTGTTGGTCAGGGATTTGGATCCGGGCACCGTCACGGTGGCGTCAACGGGCCGCGATGCGAAAGGCGCGGCCCAATGGTGGACAGGTGTTCCGGAGCCGTCCCGGGTGGCAGCTGCTGCGGTCATTCGTGCTTATGCTCCCGTGGCGTGTTCGACGGCGCGGCGCACGGCCTTGTCCGCCTTGTTCAGCTTCTTGGTGGTGGTTTTGCGGGCGTCGGCTGCCAGGTGCGATGCATTCCTGCGGGCATCGGCCGCCAGGTGCTCGGCGCGCCAGGCCAGGCCGGGCTTCCCCGCGGTGTCCACGGAAGCGAGCAGGGCGCCGCCGCTCAGCGAGAGGTTCTTGAGCAGCTGGTTCCGGCGGCCTTCGCGCCCTTCCTTGCTGCTGATGTCCGCACTGCGCCACTCAACAAAGGTGTTCAGGAGCGAAATCACCGTCAACAGACCGGCCGAGAGCCGGGAGAACTTGCCAAGGCCGAACAGGACGCCGGCACCCACCTGCGTGCCGCCGATAACCCGGGCAAGGGTCTTTTCGTTCGCCTGGAACGGGAGCGCTGCTGCGGCCTTGCGCAGCAGCGGTGAGAGCTGCTGTGCCGTGTCGTCGGCGTTCCTGAGCTTATCCAGTCCGGCAAGAACGAAACTGGAGGCAAGCATGGGCCGTGCGAGGGTGCGGACAAAGGGCATGGATTTCCTCCTGGATGGACGAGCCGCGGCGAGCGGCGGAGTCGGTCCTAGTCTTGCACTTTTGGGGAATATTTGCCCGTGGGAGCAGGTTATGGCAAACGGGTCCGTGACATGGGGCCCGACGATCATTCACCCGATACAGAGCGGAGTTGGCCCTTGGGGAAGGTGTTGGACGGAACCAGACAGGCGGGCCCGGTGGCAGTGGACAAGCTGGCCTCAGAGCCCCCGGAGTACGGCATGCCCCGGGCAGGGAGCCTGACAGTAGACTTGAAGGCAATGAACACCCTGGATCCGGCCGTTGCGGCCATGTATGAGGCTACCCCCGGCGAAGTGAACGGGAAGGCCGGCTCCGCGCCTGTGCCTGCGGGAAAAGCAGGCGCTGATTCGGTGACCGCTGCTGCGGACACCGAGGACAGTACCCTGGACGTCTCCAAAGAGAGCGACGAACAACGCCGCCTTCGTTTTGAGCGGGACGCCATGCAGTACGTCGACCAGCTGTATTCCGCTGCCATGCGCATGGCGCGGAACCCGTCCGACGCCGAAGACCTGGTGCAGGAGGCCTACACCAAGGCGTTTTCGGCCTTCCACCAGTACAAGCCGGGTACAAACCTGAAAGCCTGGTTGTACCGGATCCTGACCAACACGTACATCAACCTCTACCGGAAGAGGCAGCGCGAGCCCCTGCAGTCCAACTCGGACAGCATTGAGGACTGGCAGCTGGCACGGGCGGAATCACACACCTCGAGCGGACTGCGTTCGGCCGAGGCGGAAGCGCTGGACCATCTTCCCGATTCGGACGTGAAGCGGGCGCTGCAGGATATTCCGGAGGAGTTCCGGCTGGCGGTCTACTTCGCCGACGTGGAGGGCTTCGCCTACAAAGAAATTTCAGACATCATGAATACGCCCATCGGCACTGTGATGTCCCGGCTCCACCGCGGCCGGCGAATGTTGCGGGACATGCTCGCGGAATACGCCGCCGAGCGGGGATTCAAAACGGCCGCGGACGCCACCGATGCGGCAGGAAGCAAAGCACAGGAGAACAGGAAATGAGCGACTGCCAGGGATTGGGCGATTGCGATGACACCCGGATGCAACGCATCTACGAATACCTTGACGGGGCACTGACCCGCGAGGACATTACGGAAATCAAGAACCACCTTGATGACTGCCCTGAGTGCACGGAGCAGTATGACCTGGAGTGCGTCATCCGCAACATGGTCAAGCGTTCCTGCACCGAGTCCGCGCCGGACAACCTGAAGAACGCCATCCTGGACAGGATCCACGCCATCCGTCCCGTGGAGGCATAGGTATAAGCAGCCCCTTGCAGGGAGCGCGTGAGCGGATCAGGGCCGCAGACAGCAAAGGACCCCGGAAGCCCGATTGGCTTGCGGGGTCCTTTGCCTGAACCGTAGTTCCTGGCATTTGCCTAGGTGTTGGGGCGCTTCCCGTGGTTCGCGCCGCCACGCTTACGGTCACGACGCTTGCGTGCACGCTTGCTCATAGCTGGCCTCCTTACTGTTGGTACTCAAAAAGAGCTGCCCTCAAGTCTCCCACATGATGTGGCGGCCCGCGAACCGGGAAGGGGCGGATGACCTGCGGCAGCGCGGCAGGAAGCGCCATGCCTAGGACTGGAGGGTGCTCCGGATGGCAGCCCGGGCCTCGTCCAGGGCTGCCCTGACGGTTTCCAGTGTGCCGGGGCTGATGGGACGGCGTATGCCCGGCTGCCGGAGGTCTGCGCACAACTCGTCGCGGAACTTCTGCACCATCAGTTCCACATCAAGCCTTTCCAGGGAGACCGCAATGTCATGCTCGACCCCTGCCACATCCTCCCGGCGCCGGTCCAGTTCAGCAAGGCCGGCGGCGGTGATGTAGTAGTTGGTGCGCCGCCCGGCCCGCTCGGTGGCCACCAGGCCGTCTTCCTCGAGCTTGCCCAAGCGGGGGTAGATGGTGCCGGCGCTGGGGGAGTAGGTCCCGCCGAACCGGTCCTTGAGCGCCTTGATGAGCTCATAGCCGTGCCTGGGCCCGCTTTCCAGCAGGGCCAGGAGGTAGAGGCGCAACGCACCGTGTGCGAAGACGGGCGGCATCAGCCGTGCGCTTCCCCGCCGCCAACGGGTTCGGGAGAATGGACGATGGAAGTCCTGCCCGACACCGAATTGGTCCGGACGAGCATCAGTTGCCCGTCCGGTCCGGCAATGGTCTCCACTTTGCCGTTGGCCAGGAGGCACTGCTGGCCGTCAAGGATCACTGCTCCGCCGGCGGATTTGGCCACAATGTCGGCGCCGACGTCATGCGGCAGCCTGATGCTGAGGTCCCCGGACACCGAGTTGGAGCCGAAGTCACGGGTAAAGCCAAGCAGTTCGAAGCTGAGGTGGCCGCTCACGGTGTTGGTGCGGACATTGGTGAAGTGGCCGGAGGCGGTAACCGCTCCGGAGACGCTCTTGGCGGTGAGCACACCGCGGTGGTTCCTGACGTCCACGCTGCCGCTGATGGTGCTGACCTGCAGCTCGCCGGATGTGCTGTCCGCCACCACCGAACCTGAGACTGTGTTCAGTCTGACATGGGCGGAGATACCCGAAACGAGTCCCTCACCGCTGACGGTGCCTGCCTCGACGTCCACCCCGTGGGGAACGGTGATGGTGATGACAGCGGAATTGTCGCTGTTGTGGTTGACCGTCTCCATGAAGTTCTTGAACCAGCCCTGGGCGCCGTGCAGCTGATGCCGCACTTCCAGCCTGCCGCTGTTAAGCGATACCGCCACCGGATCGCCGTGCATCTCGGCAAGCTCCAGCCGGACCCCGGGTCCGGTGTGCGTCACCACCTGGAACCTGCCCCGGACCATGCCCAGCTTCAGGGACGTCACGCCGTCGATGTCCATCGTTTGCGGCTCTGTAACAGTCCAGGCCTGCTCGGTCATGGTCCCCTCCAAAAGACGATATATCGCGTTGGCCTCAAACGTAATGCCGCCGGAAGGCGTGGTCAAGGTATCTCGAAAGGGCTTACTGGGGCGCATCCAGGCGGAGCCACTGGAACCAGCCGCGGTGCAGCACCAGCCATGCCATCAGGCCATACCCTGCCTGGCCGGGCGTACCGCCGTTGGCCGCAAGGTCCTGGCGCCACTGTTCATGGTTCAGCAAGGGCGAGAACGTGTCGACGTAGAGGTGCTTGCGGCGGGTGGTGACGTCAGCGAAGGCGGTGTTCAGTTCGTCAAGCCGCCGGTTCTGCGCCGGGTCAAGTGTGGGCGGCGGCCCCACAACGAAAACCTCGATCCGGTTCTGCGAAGCCGAGTCCAGGATGTTGGCCAGGTTCAGCCTGCTCCGTGCCGTGGAGAGGCCAAACTCGATGTCCCGTCCGGACAGGCCGATGACCAGCCTGTTCTCCGCCTGGGCGCTGAAGCGCCGGCCGGCTTCATCCAGCCACCGCGCGGCCAGCCCTTCCGTACCTTCCTGCGGACAGGGGAGGGAGTAGCTTTCCAGGAGCATGCCGTCCTGGGGAGTGCGGGCCAGGACGCGGCCCAGCCAGCCAAGCGCCCTGGGATCGCCCAGTCCGGCCAGCAGTTCGTCTCCTACAGCTGCGATCCGCAGCTTCCTGTCTTCCACGCGTTCCTCTTTACTTCGGTACGGGTTTGCTTCGGTACGGCCGCTGCATCGTCGCCGCCGCGGCTGCGGAGGTACGGGGCGGCGCTGTTCATCCATTAAACAGAACTGCCCGGCCGGAGTCTGGTATTTCGACTCCGGCCGGGCAGCCTTACTGCTTACTTCCGTGCAAATGCCTGCTTCAGGAGGACATCCTGTTCCGCGGCGTGCCGTTTCATGGAGCCGGCTGCCGTGGAGGCGGAGGCCGGCCGGGATACCAGGCGCACGCGGCGGTCGAGGACCTCCGGCAGGTTCAGGCCAATGAACGGCCAGGGGCCCTGGTTGGCAGGCTCGTCCTGGGCCCAGACCACTTCGGCGTTGGGGTACTTGGCGAGCTCAGCCGCGATCTCCTCGTGCGGCAGCGGGTAGAGCTGCTCCACGCGGATGATGGCGGTGGTCTTGTCGCCGGTCTTCTGCCGGGTGGACAGGAGATCGTAGTACAGGCGGCCGGAGACCAGGAGGACGCGTTCGACGGCGGTCGCCGGCAGCTGCTCATGCTCACCGATGACGGGGCGGAAGGTGCCGTTGGTGAAGTCCTCCACCGAAGACGCGGCAGCCTTCAGGCGCAGCAGCTGCTTGGGCGTGAAGATGATCAGCGGCTTCCGCGGGCGGTTGTACGCCTGGCGGCGCAGCAGGTGGAAGTGCGAGGCCGCCGTGGTGGGGTTGGCCACGATCATGTTGTCTTCTGCACACAGCTGCAGGAAGCGCTCGATCCTCGCCGAGGAGTGGTCAGGTCCCTGGCCTTCGTAGCCGTGCGGGAGCATCAGGACCAAGGAGGAACGCTGGCCCCACTTCTGCTCGGCAGAGGAGATGAATTCGTCGATGATGGTCTGTGCACCGTTGACGAAGTCGCCGAACTGGGCTTCCCAGAGGACCAGGGCGTCCGGGCGCTCCACGGAGTAGCCGTACTCGAAGCCCATGGCAGCGTATTCGGACAGCAGCGAATCATAGATCCACAGCTTGGCCTGGTCATCGGAAAGGTTGCCCAGCGGCAGCCATTCCTTGCCGTTGGCGCGGTCGTGGAAGACAGCGTGGCGCTGAACGAACGTGCCGCGGCGCGAGTCCTGGCCGGCGAGGCGTACGGGCACGCCTTCCATGATCAGGGACCCGAAGGCTGCGATCTCGCCGAAGCCCCAGTCGATGCCGCCCTGGCGGGACATCTGCTCGCGCTTCTCCAGCAGCTGCTTCAGCTTCGGGTGAACCGTGAAGCCCTCGGGGATCTCGACGTGTGCCTTGCCGATCCGGGCCAGGGTCTCGGCGCTGATGGCCGTGGAGACCGGAGCGCTGACGCTGGAATCGGACTGCTGTGCCATGGGCCGCTCGATATCGGACACGGCGGCGGAATCCGCGGTGACGATCGGGATCGGGGAGGTTTGGGCGGCGTGGGTCTCGGCAAAGACCCGCTCCAGCCGTTCCTGGTAGTCGCGGAGCAGCTGCTCGGCTTCTTCCTCGGTGATGTCCCCACGGCCGATCAGCGACTCGGTGTACAGCTTGCGGACGGAGCGCTTGGCCTCGATCAGGTTGTACATCAGCGGCTGGGTCATCGAGGGGTCGTCGCCCTCGTTGTGGCCACGGCGCCGGTAGCACACCATGTCGATGACGACGTCCTTGTGGAAGCGCTGGCGGAATTCGTAGGCAAGCTGGCCGATGCGGACAACAGCCTCGGGGTCGTCGCCGTTCACGTGGAAGACCGGTGCCTGGATCATCTTGGCAACGTCGGTGGAGTACGTGGACGAGCGCGACGACGACGGGGCGGTGGTGAAGCCGACCTGGTTGTTGACCACGATGTGGATGGTTCCGCCGGTGCGGTAGCCGCGCAGCTGGGAAAGGTTGAGCGTTTCCGCCACCACGCCCTGGCCGGCGAAGGCAGCATCGCCGTGGACCATGATGGGCAGGACGGGGAACGATTCGCCCTGGTCCAGGCGGTCCTGCTTGGCCCTGACAATGCCTTCGAGGACGGAGTCCACGGCTTCCAGGTGGGACGGGTTGGCGGCGAGGTAGACCTTGGTCTCCTTGCCGTTGTCCGACGTGAAGGTGCCCTCGGTGCCCAGGTGGTACTTGACGTCACCGGAACCCTGGACGGAGCGCGGATCCTGCGTTCCTTCGAATTCCCGGAAGACCTGCGCGTAGGTCTTGCCGGCAATGTTGGTCAGGACGTTGAGGCGGCCACGGTGGGCCATGCCGATGGCGACTTCGTCCAGGCCGTCGTCGGCTGCATCGGACATGATGGCGTCCAGCAGCGGGATCAGGGACTCGCCGCCTTCCAGCGAGAAGCGCTTCTGCCCAACGAACTTGGTCTGCAGGAAGGTCTCGAAGGCCTCGGCCGCGTTCAGCTTGGAGACAATGCGCAGCTGCTCTTCACGGCTGGGCTTGGAGTAGGGGTGCTCCAGCTGGTCCTGGAACCACTTGCGCTCGGCAGGCTCCTGGATGTGCATGTATTCGATGCCGGTGGTGCGGCAGTAGGCATCGCGCAGGACTCCGAGGATGTCGCGGAACTTCAGCATCGGCTTGCCGCCGAAGCCGCCTGTGGGCCATTCACGGTCCAGGTCCCAGAGGGTCAGGCCGTAGGTGAGGACGTCGAGGTCCGGGTGCTTGCGCTGGACGTACTCCAGCGGATCGGTATCCGCCATGAGGTGTCCGCGCACGCGGAAGGAGTGGATCAGCTGCTGGATCCGGGCCACCTTGTTGATCTCGTCGGCCGGATCCACCTGCAGGTCCGGGCTCCAGCGCACGGGCTCGTAGGGGATGCGCAGGGCTTCGAAGATCTCGTCGTAGAAGTTCTGCGCACCGAGCAGCAGCTGGTGCACCAGCTTGAGGAACTCGCCGCTGCCGGCGCCCTGGATGACGCGGTGGTCGTACGTCGAAGTAAGCGTGAGGACCTTGCTGATGGCGTTCTGCGCGATGATCTTTTCGCTGGCGCCCTGGAACTCGGCGGGGTAGTCAAGGGCGCCGACGCCGATGATGGCGGCCTGGCCCTTGGAGAGGCGCGGTACCGAGTGCACGGTGCCGATGCCGCCGGGGTTGGTCAGGGACACGGTGGTGCCCTGGTGGTCCTCGGCGGTGAGCTTGCCGTTGCGGGCGCGCTTGATGAGGTCCTCGTACGTGTGCCAGAACTCGGCGAAGTTGAGGGTCTCGGCCTTCTTGATGTTCGGGACCATGAGCAGGCGGGTGCCGTCGGGCTTGGGCATGTCGATGGCGATGCCGAAGTTGACGTGTGCCGGCTGGACTGCGACAGGCTTGCCGTCCACCTCGTCGTAGTAGACGTTCATCGACGGGAACTGGGACAGCGCGCGGATCACGGCGTAGCCAATGAGGTGCGTGAAGGAAACCTTGCCGCCGCGGGCGCGGGCGAGGTTGGAGTTGATGACAACGCGGTTGTCGATCAGCAGCTTGGCGGGAATTGCGCGGACGCTGGTGGCGGTGGGCACCTGAAGGCTGGTGACCATGTTGGTGGCGATGGCCTTGGCCGGTCCGCGGAGGACGGAGACGACGTCCTCCTCCGGCGCGGTGGGAGCCTTGACGTTCTTGGGCAGCTGCGCCGGAATGGGCTGCGAGCCGGTTCCTGCTTCGGTCTTCTTGCCGCCGTCGCGTGCTTCCGTGGCGGGGGCCTTCTTCACAGGTGCAGGCGCCGCTGCCGGAGCGGCGGGTGCCGGGGCGGCCGGGGGAGCGGCAGGGGCTGCGGCCGGCGACGGTGCCGAAGCAGCGGGTGCCGGCTTCACCACGGGGAGTTCCCGGGTAGGAGGGTTGGCAGCGTGAGCGGAATTTCCGTTGTTGGAAGAACCGTTACCCGAGTCGAAGGATTCAAACAGCGGCCACCACTTGGCGTCCACAGCATTCTTGTCCTTTTGGTACTGCTCGTACAGTTCGTCAACGAGCCACTCGTTCCCGCCAAATTCCTCTGGTAGACGGTGGCTTGGCTGCTCTGGCACTTGAAATACGCCTCTTCCATGAGTTTGATTTCTCTTTGGCCCCCCGGTGCTTCAGCACTGCGATCGAACCAGTCTCTGCGTCCTCTGAACCCAGACCCTTTGCAAGTCTAGTGAGCATCTTGTGTTAACTGCCAATAAGGGTGACCCAAATCATGAAGTGACGTTCGCGGGGCTAAACGCAGGGCTAAAAAAGCGTCCGAATATTGGCCCGGGGACGGCAGCCCCCGCTGCGCGCCGTGCCTTGCCCGCAGCCGCGGGGAGGGCTTCGGGGGCCGGAAAACGTGCCGACCCAGGACACCCTGCCGCGCATCAGGGGAGGGGGGCCGCTCCTGTAGACTGAAAGTCTTATGGACAGTAAATCTAGGTGCCGGCCTGGGCGCTGTCAGCGGAGCTCCAAGAGAAGCACCGCGCGCGCCCCCAGAGCCGGCAAACCCCGACAACGCGCCCATCACCAGCCAACGGCCCAGCTTGCCGCGGCCTGCACGGAACGGTCATCGCGATCCGCCGACCATCCTCCGCCGGGCCGAAACAGCTTTCCCCCTCTCCGTTTGACTGACCTTGGGCCCCTTTCGGCACTCCAGGCGGGATGCTGAATGGAGTGGTTCCTCCTGGCAGCAGGCTTGCTGCTGATCGCCGGCACCGGATTCTTCGTTGCCGTCGAGTTCTCCCTCATCGCCCTCGACCAGGCCACCGTCCAGCGCGCCATTGACGACGGCGACAGCGGCGCCGCGCCGTTGCTCGCCTGCCTTAAGTCGCTGTCGACGCAGCTCTCAAGCTGCCAGCTGGGCATCACCTTGACCACGCTGCTCACCGGCTATGTCATGGAACCCTCGGTAGGCCACCTGCTCGAGGCGCCGCTTTCCGCCGTCGGACTTCCGGCTGTGGCCGTGCAGTCCATCTCGCTGGTCCTGGCGATGGTGGTGGCCACATTGCTGTCCATGCTCCTGGGCGAACTGGTGCCCAAGAACATGGCGATTGCACTGGCGTTTCCCGTGGGCCGGGCACTGGCCGGGCCACAGCTGGTTTTCACGGCCATCTTCAAGCCCGCCATCCTGGTCCTCAACGGCTTTTCCAACAAGGTCCTGCACATCTTCGGGCTGGAAGCCAAGGAGGAAATCTCCGGAGCGCGGACTCCTGCAGAGCTTGCCTCGCTGGTTCGCAGGTCCGCGGCGATGGGGACGCTCGACGCCGGAACCGCCAACTTCATCGCCCGCACCCTTAATTTCTCGACCCGGACGGCCGCTGACGTCATGACGCCGCGGATCCGGCTTGAGACGATCGACGCGGACCAGCCGGTCTCCGATGTGGTGGATGCCGCACGGAGGACCGGATACTCCCGGTTCCCCGTCATAGGTGATTCCGCCGATGACATCCGTGGCCTGGTGCATGTCAAGAAGGCCGTCGCTGTGCCGTGGGAACGGCGCCGCAACCTTGAAGCCGGCGCCATCATGACCGAGGTGCTGCGGGTGCCCGAGACCATCCACCTTGATGCACTGCTGGCCGAACTGCGGGAGGGAAACCTCCAGCTGGCCGTCGTGCTTGATGAATATGGCGGCACGGCAGGCATCGCCACCCTCGAGGACCTGGTGGAGGAAATCGTGGGCGAGGTGGCGGATGAACACGACAGGGTCCGCCCCGGACTCCTGCAAAGCGCCTCCGGCGACTGGTACTTCCCCGGACTCCTCCGCCCGGATGAGCTGTCAGAACAGATTCCGGGACTGAGCGTTCCGGACGAAGCGGCCTACGAGACTGTCGGCGGCTACGTCATGAGCAAGCTCGGCAGGATTGCCATGGTGGGGGACGCCGTCGACGTGGGCGGCGGAACCCTCAGCGTCACCAGGATGGACGGCCGCAGGATCGACCGCATCTGCTTCCACCCCGCAGAAGAACCCGCCGCGCAGGACGCCAATGACAGGAGCAAGCCATGAGCGACTGGGCCGGAATACTTTGGCTGGGCTTCCTCCTGCTGGGCAACGCCTTTTTCGTGGGCGCTGAATTCGCCATCATGTCCGCGCGCCGCAGCCAGATCGAGCCTTTGGCCGATGCCGGCTCCAAGCGCGCCCAGACCACCCTGCGCGCCATGGAGAATGTGTCGTTGATGCTGGCCTGCGCGCAGCTGGGCATCACCGTGTGTTCGCTGCTGATCCTGCTGGTGGCCGAGCCGGCGATCCACCACCTGCTTGCCGCCCCCATGGAGGCAGTGGGCCTGCCGGCGGAAGCCGCGGACGTTGCGGCCTTCGCCGTGGCCCTGATGCTGGTGACCTTCCTGCACGTCACCTTCGGCGAGATGGTGCCCAAGAACATTTCGGTGTCCGTGGCGGACAAGGCAGCACTGGTCCTGGCCCCGCCCCTGCTGTTCATCTCGCGGCTGGTCCACCCGGTGATTTCAGTCCTCAACTGGTCGGCCAACCACATCCTCAAACTCATGCGGATCGAGCCCAAGGACGAAGTGACGTCCTCCTTCACCCTGGAGGAGGTCCAGTCGATCGTCCAGGAGTCCACACGCCACGGGCTGGTGGACGACGACGCCGGGCTCATCACCGGTGCGCTCGAGTTCTCGGAGCACACGGCGGAGGACATCATGGTGCCGCTCGAAAACCTGGTCATGCTGGGGGCTTCCACCACTCCGGTGGAGTTTGAAAAGACCGTCAGCCGTACGGGGTTCTCCCGGTTTCCCATGCTGGATGACGAGGACATGCTTTACGGCTACCTCCACGTCAAGGATGTGCTGTCCATTCCGGAGTCTGCCTACGAGCTGCCGATTGCCGAGAGCCGCATCCGGTCGCTGGCCAACCTGGCACTGGGTGACGAGATCGAAAAGGCGATGTCCGTCATGCAGCGAACGGGATCCCACCTGGCCCGCGTCATAGGCCCGGACGGCAGGACGCGCGGTGTGCTCTTCCTGGAGGACGTCATTGAACAGCTCGTTGGCGAAATCCGCGATGCGACGCAGGCCACCGGGATCCGGCGCCTGGGCCAGCCCAACGGCAGCGGACCTAAATAGGAATCATTCGCATTTAGGTATAGGCTTGCACTGTCATCCTCCCCATCTGTGTGAACTGAGGTTTTCCGTGCGCCGTACAGCCGCTGCCAGCTCTTTCCTTGCCGCCTTGACGGGACTTGGGCTGTTGCTGACTGCATGCAGTCCGCAACAGCCCGGGACTCCTGCTTCCGCCCAGGGGATCAATGTCGTAGCTTCCACGAATGTGTACGGCGACATCGCCAGGACCATTGGCGGGGATAAGGTCAACGTCACCGCGATCATCAACAGCGCCGGCCAGGACCCGCACTCCTACGAGGCAACCGCCCAGGACCGCCTGACCGTTTCCAAAGCCCAGCTGGTCATCGAAAACGGCGGCGGCTACGACGATTTCCTCCATACCCTGGTGGAGAGCAGCAAGCTGGACAGCGGCTCCGTGCTGACCGCCGTCGAAATCTCCGGCCTTGCCCACCCGGAAGAGGAGACCCAGGCGGCGACCCCGCCGGCGGCGGAAGGTTCGGACGGGCACGATCACGGCGACGTCAACGAGCACGTCTGGTACAGCATGCCGGCCATGGAGCGGGTGGCCGACAGTGTTGCGGAGAAGCTCGGCGCGCTGGATCCCGGTTCCGCTGCCACATTCACTGCCAACGCCGACGCCTTCAAATCTTCCCTCGCAGGGCTGCACAGCAAGCTGGACGCCGCGAAAGCCGCGGCGGCCGGAGGCCAGGTTGCGGTCACCGAACCCGTCCCGCTGTACCTGCTCGAAGATGCCGGCCTGAAGAACGCCACGCCGGAGCAGTACACTGCCGCGATCGAGGAGGGCACTGACGTGCCGCCCGCCGCCATGAAGGAAGCCACCGACCTGGTGGCGTCCAGGACCGTGCGGCTGCTGGCCTACAACGCCCAGACCGAAGGCCCGCAGACGGAAACGCTGAAGAAGGCGGCCGAAGCCGCAGGCGTTCCGGTGGTGGACTTCACCGAAACCCTGCCGGAGGGCAAGACCTACCTGCAGTGGATGACGGACAATGTGAACAACGTCAGCAAAATTCTGGAGTCAAACAGGTGAAATCCGTCGTCAGCCTCGAAGGGGCGTGCCTCAAGTTCGGTCAGCGCACGCTCTGGGAGGACCTGGACCTAGAGATCAAGCCCGGTGAATTCTTCGCCGTGCTGGGCCCCAACGGCAGCGGCAAGACCAGTTTCCTGAAAGTCCTCCTGGGGCTGCAGAAGCTGCACTCCGGAAAGGCGTCCCTGGGCGGACGGCCCGTGGAACGCGGCAGCAACCTGATCGGCTACATTCCCCAGCAAAAGTCCTTTCCGCAGGACACACCCATGCGTGCCCGCGACCTGGTGGCGCTGGGCGTCGACGGGCACCGGTGGGGCATCCGGCTGTCGGCGGGCAAGACAAACCGCAAGGTGGACCAGCTCCTGGAGCTGGTGGGCGCCTCCGACTACGCCAAGGTTCCGGTTGGCCAGCTCTCCGGCGGGGAACAGCAGCGGCTGCGGGTGGCGCAGGCGCTGGCAACGGACCCCCAGGTCCTGCTCTGCGACGAACCGCTGTTGTCCCTTGACCTGCACCACCAGCAGGCAGTCAGCGCCCTGATTAACAAACAAAGCCGTGAACACGACAGCGCCGTTGTCTTCGTTACCCACGAAATCAACCCCATCATCGACTACGTCGACCGGGTCCTGTACCTGGCAGGGGGACGGTTCCGGGTGGGGACGCCGGAAGAGGTCATGACCACTGAAGTGCTCTCCGACCTGTACGGCACCCAGGTAGAGGTGATCCACGCCAACGGGCGGATCGTCGTCGTTGGCCTGCCCGATGCCACCACCCACCACCACGCCGAGGCCGATGCCCTGGCAGGGGAGGCCGCGTAGTGGACGCCGACAGCATCCTTGGGGCCATCTTCAACTTCGACAACTACGGCGAACTGCTGGTGCTGGTCCAGAACTCCATCTGGGCCGGCGCCATCCTGGGGCTCCTTGGCGGCCTGGTTGGCACGTTCGTCATGAAGCGGGACCTTGCCTTCGCGGTCCACGGCATCTCCGAACTTTCCTTCGCGGGCGCCGCCTTCGCCCTGCTGGTCGGCGCGGACGTGGTCTTCGGCTCGCTCATCGGATCGGTGGCCGCAGCACTGCTCCTGGGCCTCATGGGAGTCCGGGCCAGGGACAAGAACTCCACCATCGGCGTGATCATGCCCTTCGGCCTGGGCCTCGGAATCCTGTTCCTGTCCCTGTACCAGGGCCGTGCCGCGAACAAGTTCGGGCTCCTCACGGGGCAGATCGTCTCCGTGGACACCGTCCAGCTCCAGGCCCTCGCCGGGACCGCCGTCGTGGTCATGCTCGTGCTGCTGGCCATCTGGCGGCCGCTGAACTTCGCCAGCGTGGATCCCGAGCTCGCAGAGGCCCGGGGAGTCCCGGTACGCACGCTGGCCATCGTCTTCATGGTGGTCCTGGGCGTCAGTGTGGCCTTGTCCATCCAGGTGGTTGGTGCCCTCCTGGTGCTTGCCCTGCTGATTACGCCTGCAGCCGCGGCGCTGCGGGTTACGTCCTCGCCGGTAGCGGCCGTGGTGCTCAGCGTCGTCTTCGCGGTGGCCGCAACCGTGGGCGGAATCCTGCTGGCATTGGGCGGACGGATCCCCATCAGCCCCTACGTGACCACGCTGTCATTCCTGATCTACGTCGTGTGCCGCGCCATCAGCTCAGTGCGCGACGCCCGCGGCATCAACGGGCGGGTCCTTACAGCTTCCCGGCGGCCTTAAGGGCGGTGCAGTCCGGGCACAGGCCAAAAATTTCCACCGTGTGGTCCACCTCCGTGAATCCATGGTCCGCCGCCGTGCGCACTGCCCACGTTTCGACGGCGGGTGCTTCCACTTCCACGGCCTTCCCGCAGTTCCTGCACAGCAGGTGGTGGTGGTGGGCAGTGACAGCGCAGCGCCGGTACACCGCTTCGCCGTCACCATTGCGCAGCACATCCACCAGCCCTTCGTCGGCGAGCGACTGCAGGATCCGGTAGGCAGTGGCCAGTGACACGGATACGCCCTGGTTCTGCAGGATCCGGTAAAGCTCCTGCGTGCTGACGAAGTCGTCCAAGTGGTCCAGCGCCGCGCTGACGGCCTTGCGCTGCTTGGTTACGCGTTGTTCCCTGCCGCCTCCTGCCGGGGATGGGGCGGCGGAATCAGCCTTGACGCCGATCGGCATGGACGAACTCGCTTCCGTGGGGGGCAAACATCAAGATTACCAGCCGGAGCTTCAAGGGCAGGGCTTAGGGACAGGGTTCGTGGACAGGCTTCCGGGGCGGACCCTAGGCTGGCGCTATGAAGCTGACCAAATACACCCACGCCTGCATCCGGCTCGAGAAGGACGGCAGGGTCCTGGTCCTGGATCCAGGCACCTTCTCCGAATCAGCCGAGGCGCTGTCCGGGGCGCAGGCGGTCCTGGTGACCCACGAACACCCGGACCACCTCGACACCAAGGCCGTGGTGGCCGCCCTCGACGGAGACAAGGGCCTGGCCCTGTATGCCCCCGACGGTGTCGCCAAACAACTGCGTGGGGAAGCTCCGGCTGCGGCAGACCGCATCCACACGGTGGAACCGGGCCAGTCCTTCCAGGCAGCCGGCTTCGATATCCGCAGCTTTGGCGGCCAGCATGCCCTGATCCACCCGCAGATCCCCGTTGTGGCGAACATCGGTTTCCTGGTGGACGGCAACGTATACCACCCGGGGGACTCGTTCATCATCCCGGACGGAATCCCAGTCCGGACGCTGCTGGTTCCGCTGCACGCGCCGTGGAGCAAGTCCGCCGAGGTGGTGGACTTCGTCATTGGGGTGCGGGCGCCGCGCGCGTTCCAGATCCATGACGGGCTGCTCAATGAAAACGGCCTGGGCATCGTTGAAGGCCACGTCAAGCGGATCGGCGCCAAGTACGGCACCGAGTACAGGCATCTGGCCGCCCGCGAGTCCGTGGAGGTCTAGGCAGGAGCGCCGGTCCACTCGCCGGTGTCCAGGAAGCGCGAAACCACTGCCTCGTACGGCGCGGGATCCAGCCCCTGGGAAGCCAGCCAGTCCTGGTTCCAGTAGGTCCCCGCATACCGTTCGCCGCCGTCGCACATCAAGGAGACGACGCTGCCCCGGCGGCCCTCTGACAGCATCTGCGCCACCGTCTGCCAAACCCCCCACAGGTTGGTGCCCGTGGACGGGCCGGCGTGCAGCCCGGCGAAAGAATCGAGGTGCCGCATCGCGGCGATTGACGCGGCGTCCGGGACCTGGACCATGCGGTCGATGACCGATGGGATGAAGCTCGGCTCCATCCGGGCCCTGCCAATGCCTTCAATGCGGGAGGGGCCGGTGGGCCGTCCGGCTGTTTCCCCGAGCCAGCCTGGATAGAACGCCGAGTTCTCGGGGTCCACCACCAGCAGCCGTGTGGCATGGCTGTGGTAGCGCAGGTACCGGCCGATCGTGGCACTGGTTCCACCCGTGCCGGCGCCCACCACGATCCATTCCGGCACCGGGTGCTGCTCCAGGCTGAGCTGGCCGAAGATGGATTCGGCGATGTTGTTGTTCCCGCGCCAGTCCGTGGCCCGCTCCGCGAACGTGAACTGGTCCATGTAGTGCCCGTTGCAGGTGGCAGCCACTTCCTCGGCCGCCGCATACACATCCGAGGCATTCTCCACCAGCAGGCAGGAGCCGCCGAACTTTTCGATCAGCGCGATCTTTTCCGGGCTGGTGGTGCGCGCCATGACGGCTACAAAGGGGAGCCCCAGCAGCTGGGCGAAATATGCCTCCGAGACCGCTGTGCTGCCGCTCGAGGCCTCCACGATGGTGGTGTCCGCCCGGATCAGGCCGTTGACCAGGCCGAACAGGAACAGGGACCTGGCCAGCCGGTGCTTCAGGCTGCCGGAACGGTGCGTGGATTCGTCCTTGAGATACAGCTGGATGCCCCACTGTTCCGGCAGCGGCACGGAGTACAGGTGTGTGTCCGCCGAGCGGTTGTTTTCGGCCCTGATGGTCCGGATGGCCTGGTCGGCCCAGTCCCGGTCCGAGCCGTCATGGTTCCTGCCGGTGCTGCCCTCGATCGTCACTGGTCCAGCCTACCCGCGGGACCGGGAGCAGCCCGTCTAGAGTGGGACCGTTGGCCGTCCCGGCACGACGTTCCGCATCCGCCGCCCCATGCAACAGAAGGAGCACCGATGAAGCCCTTGATGGACGTTCCCGCCCTGGAAGCCAGGCTTGCCGCCGGGCAGCGGACGGTGCTGCTGGACGTGCGCTGGGTGCTGGGCGATCCCCACGGCCGCGACCATTATCTCGCCGGCCATCTGCCGGGTGCGGTGTTCGTAGACCTGGCCTCCGAGCTTTCGGATCCGGCGGTCCCTGACCGGGGACGGCACCCCCTGCCCTCCGCCGGGCAGTTCCAGGAGTCGGCCCGGCGCTGGGGCATCAGGAAGGGCGACGTGGTGGTGGCCTACGATGACAGCGCGAACATGGCCGCCGCCAGGGTGTGGTGGATGCTCCGCGATGCCGGCCTGGACGAGGTTTACCTGCTCGACGGCGGCCTGGGCGCGTGGCGTGCAGCGGGCCTGCCCGTCGAAGCGGGCCCCGTCCATCCCGCGCGGGGTGACGTGGAGCTGGGCAGCGGACACATGCCGGTGGTCGACGCCGGGGCTGCCGCCGCCTGGCCGCGCCATGGCCTGCTGCTTGATGCCAGGGCGGGGGAAAGGTACCGGGGCGAGGTTGAACCCGTTGATCCCCGGGCCGGCCATATTCCGGGAGCTTTGAGTGCCCCCACCACTGGGAACGTGGACGACGGCGGGCGGTTCCTTTCCCGGGCAGAGCTGCGGCGGCGGTTCGAGTCCCTTGGCGTCGCGGCCGGCCGGGCCGTGGCCGTCTACTGCGGCTCCGGCGTGACGGCGGCCCATGAGGTGGCTGCGCTGGAACTCGCGGGGATCCCGGCCGCGCTGTACCCCGGCTCCTTTTCGGAGTGGTCCAACCGGCCGGGGCTGCCGGTGGCCACTGGACCGGAACCGGGTGCGGCGGCGGGGGAGAACCGGGAAGACCCCGGGCGGCCGGCTGGAAACTCCGCGGGCGGCGGGGGTACGGTCGCACTATGACACCAGGACGCCCCGTACCGCCGCCCCTCGCCAAACCCATAAGCCCTGCCAACCGCACGGGCATGTCCACGGAAGACGCCGGCGTGCGTGCCGCAGCCTACGGTGCAGTCTCCCCGGACAGTGGACTGGTGCCGCTGACCGTGGACCGGCGTGCTCCCAAGCCGGACGACGTGGAAATCGCGATCGAGTTCTGCGGGCTCTGCCACTCCGATGTGCATGCCACCCGCGGAGAATGGGGCGGCCAGGCGTACCCGCTGGTTCCCGGCCACGAAATCGTGGGAACCGTCAGCAGGGTGGGTTCTGACGTTACCGACTTCGCCGTGGGTGAGCGGGTGGGTGTGGGCTGCATGGTGGACTCCTGCCGCGAATGCGACAGCTGCCTTGACGGCCTGGAGCAGTATTGCGAAAACGGCATGACCGGCACCTACGGTGCAAAGGACCGGCGCAACGGCGATGCCATCACCCAGGGTGGGTATTCCTCGTCCATCGTGGTGGACCGCCGTTACGTCCTTCGCGTACCGGCGTCACTGGACCCGGCCGCCGTCGCGCCCCTGCTGTGCGCCGGCGTCACCACCTTCTCGCCGCTGAGGCATTTCGACGCCGGGGAAGGGGACGTGGTGGGCGTCGTCGGTCTTGGTGGGCTTGGCCACATGGCCGTCAAGCTTGCAAAGGCGATGGGGGCGAAGGTGGTGGTGTTCACCACGTCGGAGTCCAAGGTGGCGGCTGCGCTGGAGCTGGGCGCGGACCAGGTTGTCCTGTCCCGGGATGACGCTGCAATGGCCGCCGCGGACCGCACGGTGGACCTCATCATTGATACCGTTGCCGCCCGGCACGACCTGAACCCCTTCTTCCGCACGCTGCGGGTGGACGGGGCATTGTTCCAGCTCGGGCTGCCCTCCGAAGCCATGCCCCCGGTCAACCCGGGGGCCCTGATCCGCCGCAGGATCGCCTACGCGGGATCCCTGATTGGCGGTATCGCGGAAACCCAGGAGATGCTGGATTTCTGTGCTGAGCACGGCGTGGTGGCCGACATCGAGGTGGTGTCCGCCGGCAGGCTGAATGAAGCTTACGACCGGATGGTCGCAGGAGACGTAAAGTACCGGTTCGTGCTGGACGCCGGCACGCTGCACACCGCCGCCGAGGAGGCAGACGCATGAGCACGCTGTTCACGAAGATCATCAAGGGCGAGATTCCCGGCCGGTTTGTGTGGCGCGAGGACGACGTTTCGGCGTTCCTCACCACCGGCCCGCTCGCCGACGGCCATACGCTGGTGGTCCCCACCGAGGAAGTGGACCGCTGGACGGACGCGTCGCCGGAAACCCTTGCCAAAGTCATGGAAGTGGCACGGCGCATCGGCGCGGTCCAGGTGGACATTTTCGGGGCCCGGCGGGCGGGCCTGATCGTGGCGGGCTACGAGATCAACCACCTGCACGTCCATGTATGGCCGTCGCAAAGCATGGCCGATTTCGACTTTGGCTCCGCGGACCAGAACCCGGACCCCGCCGTCCTGGACGCCAACGCAGAAAAGCTGCGCGAAGGCCTCCGCGCCGCCGGGTACGGGGAGTTCGTACCCGGCAGCCAGGGATAAGCCGGGCACGGACATCAGTCCCGGCGTGGGGTCATCGCCACCATGCCGGCGTAGGTAAAGCCGCCGCCGAAGCCGAAAAGCAGTGCGGGGACATCCGCCGGGATCCGCCCGGAGTGCCACCATTTGCTCAGTCCGAGCGGCACGCTGGCGGCGGAGGTGTTCCCCGACTCGGTGACATCGGTGATGACGATCCGGTCCGAGAGTCCCAATGCCTCCGCGAGGGGTTCGATGATGCGGAGGTTGGCCTGGTGGGCGGCCAGCACCTGGATGTCGTCCAAGGTCAGTCCGGCCTTCGCCACCGTTTCGCGGGCACGTTCCGGCGCCTTGGTCAGGGCCCAGCGCAATACCTCGCGCCCGTTCTGCGAAAACCTTCCCGAGGGTGGAGAGATCCGGACAGCGTCGGCCATGCCGCCCTCCGAACCCCACACCACCGGGCCGATCCGGGGCGCCTCCGAAGGGCGTACGACGGCGGCGCCGGCGCCGTCGGCGGTGAGCACGGCGGTTGCGCGGTCCGTCCAGTCGGTCACCGCCGAAAGGGTTTCGGCGCCGACCACGATCGCGTGGGAGGCACTTCCGCTGCGGATGGCCTGGTCGGCCACGCCAAGGGCGTACTCAAAACCCGAACAGGCCGTGTTGACGTCCATGATTCCCGGGCCGCGGCCGTCCCGTCCCAGCCCCAGCGCGTCCGCCACCCGGCCTGCGGTGTTGGGGGAGCGTTCGGCGGCCGTGGTGGTGGCCACCACCACGAGGTCGATGTCCCCGGGCGCGACGCCCGAATCGGCCAGGGCCATCCGGGCCGCGGGAATGGCCAGGTCCACCACGGTTTCACCCTCGCCGGCGATGCGCCGTGTGACGATGCCGGTGCGCTGGCGGATCCATTCGTCGCTCGTCTCCATCATGCCTTCGAGCTCATGGTTGTCCATGATGCGCGAGGGCTGGGCGTGGCCGAGGCCGGCAATCTCGGTCCCTGCCGGGCCCTGGGCAAGCGTGAGCTTCATTGGATTCCTCTCATTGGTGGCCGGCCGCCACTAGGCGGGGGCCAGTGCTTTGTTGAGCACGGCGCGGATCCGCTTCTCGGATACCGAATAGGCCGTGCCGAGCTCGACGGCGAACAGGCTCACCCTGAGCTCCTCGATCATCCAGCGCACCTGGGTTAACTCACGTCCCGCACGGCGTCCGGGCAGGAGTGCCGAGGCGGCATGGTCGTAATCGTCCTCAAGCCGCTGGACCACAGCCATGTTGAGGGCGTCGCGCTGGACGTTGCCGGGCAGGCGTTCCAGCCGTTTCTCGATGGCCGCCAGGTACCTGGGCAGCTGGCTGAGCTGTGCGTAGCCCGTGCGTGCCACAAACCCCGGATACACCAGTTGCTCCAGCTGGCTCTTGATGTCGTTCAGGGCGCTGATCAGGGCCAGGCTGGTAGTGCCCTTGAGCTGCTTTTCAATCCGGCGGGTGCTGGCCAGGATGCGCTCCACGACGGCGGTGACCGTGAAGACGGTGTCGATCAGTTCGGCGCGCACCACCTCATAGAGCTGGTCAAAGGCCTTCCGGTCCCACGGAAGGTCGGCGGGCGTGAGCTTGTCGATGGCCGCCAGCGCGCAGTCGGCAATGAGGGCGGACACCGAGCCGTGCGGGTTCTGGCTGAACGTCAGCTTTTCGGTGTTGCTCAGGTGCTCCAGGACATAGCGGTCCGGCGCCGGAACCCGCAGGGCCAGCAGGCGGATCACACCGCCGCGCATCGCGTCGAGCTGTTCCTCCTGGGTCTGGAAGACCCGCAGCGACACTGACGCGCCCTTGTCCACCAGCGCGGGGTAGCCGGTAACAGTGTGGCCTTTGACCATGCTGCTCACCTGGCGCTCGATGGTGCCGAAGGTCCATTCCTTCAGGCCCTCCTGCTCCACGAACCCGGCCCCGGCCGAGGCCCCCGGCACCCCGGCCGCCTGCTGCCGTACGGGTGCGCCGGCGTCGGGCGCCTTGCCGTTCCCGCGCTGCCCCTTGCCACCGCCGCCGGGCGCAGCGGAGGCCGGGGTGGCACCGAGCGATTCGGCAATGGCACGCCGGGTGGCGGGAGCCAGCCGCTCCTGGAGTTCGGCCAGGTCCTTTCCCTCCCCGAGGACCTTGCCCTTGCTGTCCACCACCTTGAAACTCACGCGCAGGTGGGCAGGCACGGCATCCCAGTTCCAGGAACCCGGCGGGATGATGGCACCGCGGATCCGCCGCAGCGCGAGCTCCAGCGACGGCTCCAGCTCATCCCTGGCCGGATCGAAGTCCGCCTCAAGCAAGGCCACCGCCTGCCGGGCAACGTCGGGGGCAGGAACGAAATTCTTCCGGACCTGCTTGGGGAGCGACTTGATCAGCGCGGTCACCAGCTCCACGCGCTGGCCCGGGATCAGCCAGCGGAACGGGGCGTCATCCAGCTGGTTGAGGAACAGGACCGGAACTTCCGCCGTGACGCCGTCGGACGGATCGGGCGGCGAGCCCGGGGCCACGGGGTGGAACTCGTACGTCAGCGGAAGCTCGAAGCCCTTGTGCAGCCAGGTCTTGGGGTACGCCGCTTCATCCAGGTCGTCGGCGTCGTCGCTGAGCAGCAGCGACTTGTCGTAGTCCAGGAGGTCGGGGTTCTCCCGGCGGGCATCCTTCCACCATTTGTCGAAGTGCCGTTCGGACACCACGTCGGGGCCGATCCTGGCGTCGTAGAACTCGAACAGCGTCTCGTCGTCCACCAGCAGGTCGCGGCGGCGCATCCGTGCCTCGAGTTCCTCCACTTCGTGCAGCAGCGCCCGGTTGCGGTGGAAGAACTTGTGGTGGGTCTTCCAGTCGCCCTCCACCAGTGCGTGGCGGATGAACAGTTCCCGGGCCACCACCGGGTCCACCCTGCCGTAGTTGATCCGCCGCTGGGCGATGATGGGAACGCCGTAGAGGGTGACCTTTTCGTAGGCCATCACGGCGCCCTGCCGGGTGGACCAGTGCGGTTCACTGTAGCTGCGCTTCACCAGGTCCGGCGCCACCTGCTCGGCCCACAGGGGATCGAATTTCGCAGCCACCCTCGCCCACAGCCGGCTGGTTTCCACCAGCTCCGCTGCCATGACGAACGTGGGGGACTTCTTGAACAAGGCGGAGCCCGGGAAGATCGCGAACCGGCTGCCGCGGGCACCGGCATATTCGCGCTTGCGCTCGTCCAGGATCCCGATGTGGCTCAGCAGCCCGGAAAGCAGGCTGATGTGGACCCCGTCATGGTTGCCCACGGGATCGGCCAGGCGCTTGTTGTCCAGGGAGATCCCCAGGGGCCGGGCGAGCTGGCGCAACTGGGCGAAGAGGTCCTGCCATTCCCGCACCCGCAGGTAGTTGATGAATTCGGCGCGGCACAACCGGCGGAAGGCCGACGACGACAGCTCCTGCTGCTTCTCCTGCAGATAGTTCCAGAGGTTGAGGTAGCCGGTGAAGTCCGAGTTCTCGTCCCGGAAGCGGTTGTGCTTTTCCGCGGCCAGCTGCTGCTTGTCCGTGGGCCGTTCACGCGGGTCCTGGATGGTCAGGGCGGCGGCCAGGACCATGACTTCGCGGACGCAGCCCCGTTTCCCAGCCTCCACGATCATCCGGCCCAGCCGGGGATCGACAGGCAGCTGGGCGAGTTTTTGTCCGACGGCGGTGAGGCCACCGCCTGTCTCGGGCCTGCCGCCCTTTCCCTGGGGGCGTGGGGGAGCCAGGGCGCCGAGCTCGCGAAGGAGGGTGACGCCGTCGTTGATCGCCCGGGTTTCCGGCGGCTCGACGAAGGGGAACTCCTCAACGTCCTTGGGGCCTTTCGCCACGCCCATTGCGGTCATCTGGAGGATGACGGCAGCGAGGTTGGTGCGCAGGATTTCCGGATCCGTGAACCGGGGCCGGGATTCGAAGTCCTCTTCGGAGTAAAGGCGGATGGCGATGCCGTCAGACACGCGGCCGCAGCGGCCGGAACGCTGGTTGGCCGATGCCTGCGAGACGCGTTCGATGGGCAGGCGCTGGACCTTGGTGCGGTGTGAGTACCGGGAAATGCGGGCCGTGCCGGTGTCGATGACGTACTTGATGCCGGGGACCGTCAGCGACGTTTCCGCCACGTTGGTGGCCAGCACGATCCGGCGCTTGCCGCCCGGGTGGAACACTTTGTGCTGCTCCTGCAGGCTCAGGCGGGCGAACAGGGGGAGGATCTCGGTGTTGGCCAGCCTGCGGTTGGACTGGATACGGGCCTGCAGTGCGTCTGCGGCGTCGCGGATTTCGCGCTCGCCGGAGAAGAAGACCAGGATGTCGCCGGGCGCCTCTGCTGCAAGTTCGTCCACGGCATCGCAGACGGCATCCAGGGGGTCGCGGTCCTCCTCGAGTTCATCATCCGAGGCCTCGTCGTCATCCGCCTTCGGCTGGGACAGGGGCCGGTAGCGGATTTCCACGGGATAGGTCCGCCCCGACACCTCGACAATGGGGGCTGGGTCCTCGGGGGTGCCGAAGTGGTTGGCAAACCGTTCGGGATCGATGGTGGCCGAGGTGATGATGACTTTCAGGTCCGGCCGCTGCGGCAGGATCCGTTTCAGGTAGCCCAGGATGAAGTCGATGTTGAGGCTTCGCTCGTGTGCCTCGTCAATGATGATGGTGTTGTACTTGCGCAGCAGCCTGTCCCGCTGGATCTCGGCGAGCAGGATGCCGTCGGTCATCAGCTTGACCTTCGTTGCCTTGCTGACCTCGCCCGTGAAACGGACCTGGAAGCCCACCTCCTGGCCGATGTCCACGCCCAGTTCTTCCGCAATGCGCTCGGCCACGGTCCGTGCTGCCAGCCGCCGGGGCTGGGTATGCCCGATCAGGCCCTTCTCGCCCAGGCCAAGTTCCAGGCACATCTTGGGGATCTGGGTGGTCTTTCCGGAGCCGGTCTCGCCGGCGATGATGGTCACCTGGTTGGCGGCGATCGCGGCCATCAGGTCCTCGCGGCGCTCGGAAACAGGCAGCTCGGCGGGATAGGAGATATGAAAAGTCATGGCTGCAGACAGTCTACTGCCGGACGGAAACAGCCATTCATTCGACTCCCTGCTGCGGCCGGGCCTTCAGGCCGGACCGCCTCCACCAGCCCCGGGCCGGGCCCCGCCAGCAGATTCTTCTGCGGCCGCCCGTGCGGTATCAACCAGGACGCGCCAGGGGCCGGTGAGGGCCTGTTCCGGCAGGGCGGCCCGGCGCTGCCCTGCCGAGATGGAGTAGATGAAGCGGTCCGGCTGCGGCGCCTCGAAAGCCGCAGCGGCTGCCCGCGGCGTGCTGGGAACGGCGTCCCAGGGGCAGGCCTCGACAAGGGGCTGCCACTGGCTGAGGTCGCTGTCTGACTGGGCATCGACGGTCCACACCCGCTTCACAGCAGCCAACCCGCCGCTCCGCTCCACCTTGATCTTCATGGCCTGGCCCCTGGGCTTCCCTCTGGCCCGGCGGCCTGTTACCCGGCAGCCGGTGGTGGTTAAACCTTGACCCTTACAGTTTCCCACGCACCCCGTACGGCGTCATGCTCTTTGGAGTCCGAACCAAAAAGGTCCGTGGCGGCACGTACCGTGGCGCGGGCAAAGACGGTAAACGTTGCGGCCGGCGGCAACGATCCATTGGTAAGGGTCTCGTACCAGATGCGGCCCGGTGCCTCCCAGGCATGGCCGCCCAGGGCATCCGCAACCAGGTAGAACGCGCGGTTGGGGATGCCGGAGTTGATGTGCACGCCGCCATTGTCAGCGCTGGTCCGGACGTAGGAGTCCATGGAATCGGGCTGCGGGTCCTTGCCCAGCACGTCGTCGTCGTATGCCGTTCCGGGGGCTTTCATGGATCGAAGCGCCAGCCCCTGGACGTTGGGCGTAAAGAGGCCTTCCCCGATCAGCCAGCTGGCCTGGGCCGCGGTCTGCTTCCGGACGTATTGCTCAACGAGCGCGCCGAAGACATCCGACATCGATTCATTCAGGGCACCCGCCTGGTTCCGGTAAACAAGTCCGGCCGAGTATTGGGTAACGCCGTGCGCCAGTTCGTGGCCGATGACGCTGATGGACTTGGTGAACCGTTCAAAGACGTCACCGTCGCCATCACCAAACACCATTTGGGTGCCGTTCCAGAAAGCGTTGTCGTACAGATTTCCGAAGTGCACCGTGGCATCAAGCTTCAGCCCGCGTCCGTCAACCGAATCCCGTCCGAACGCCTCGGCATACAGCCGGTGCGTGTGTCCCAGCCCGTCGTAGGCCTCATCGGTGGCGGCATCGCCGGTTGCACGTCCGCCTTCTTTTCGGACCAGCCTGCCCGGCAGGGTCTCTTCACCGCCGGCATCGTAGATGGTGCGGTTTACCGGGCCCGGCGTGGCCTGCCTCAGGCTGGGCGGGAGGACCGGGACAGCCTGTGCGCGTGCAGCCTGGAATGATTCGACGTGGCCCAGGGCCTTCCGGGCGGCGCTTGCGGCCGAAGAATATCCCGGCGCGTCCTGCTGGGCCAGCCGGCGCAACAGGTAAGGCGGAACGATGGAACAGAACTGAACGTGCATGGCGTACTCCCTCAGCTAGGTGGTTTCAGCTTAAGAGGAGCCACCGACAATCAACGGCAGGCCGCGGCCGCAGATTGGGCAGCCTTCCGGGTACTGCAGCAGGCGCAGGTGGGTACGGTAAGCGCATGGCTGAAACCGAAAAGGGATCCACGTCCAGCTCCACCCTGCTGACGGTCATCATCGCCTTCGTGGCCAATACGCTCGTGGCGGCGGCAAAGTCGGTGGCCGCTGTCCTGACGGGCTCGGCCTCGATGGCTGCGGAGGCCGCCCACTCCTGGGCAGATACGGGAAACCAGGTGTTCCTGTTCTTCGCCGAGCGCCGTTCTGCCCGGCCCAGGGACAAGAGCCATCCCATGGGCTACGGCCGGGAAGCCTATGTGTGGTCCATGTTCGCTGCATTCGGCCTCTTTACCGCCGGCGCCGTGGTGTCCATCATGCACGGCATCCAGCAGATCATCGAGCCGGAGCCGGCCGCCGATTTCGTTGTGGCCTACGTGGTCCTGGCCGTGGCTTTCGTCTTCGAGGGAATCTCCTTCATCCAGGCATTCCGGCAGACCAGGAAGGCGGCCCATGAGCTGGACCGGCACACCCTGGAGCAGGTACTCATCAGTTCCGACCCCACCCTGCGCGCCGTCTTCGCCGAGGACGCCGCCGCGCTGATCGGCCTCGTTGTGGCATTCGTGGGCGTGTTCCTGCACCAGGTCACGGGATCGCCGCTGCCGGATGCGATCGGTTCGATCGCCGTGGGCGTACTGCTGGCCGTCGTCGCCGTCGTCCTGATCGACCGGAACAGGCGCTTCCTGGTGGGCCAGGGCGTCACCCCTGACATCGAACGGTCCATGGCCCGCCGGGTGCTGGAGCACCCGGACATCGCCCGGCTCACCTACCTGCACCTGGAATTCGTGGGTCCCCGCAAGCTGTATCTCGTCGCGGCCGTGGACCTGCAGGGGGACCATCCCGAACACGAAGCCGCCGTAACCCTCCGCCGGATCGAGCGTGAGCTGGAAGACCACGAAACGGTCGAGGAAGCCGTGCTGACCCTGGCCACGCTTGATGAGGCCGCCCTGAAGTTTTGACCCTGCGGCACGCTCGGTGGGAGCGGGCAAGGCATGGAACGAAAGAACCCCCGCCGCTTCAGTGAAGCGGCGGGGGTTTTCTGTGCCCTCGGTAGGATTCGAACCTACGGCCTTCTGCTCCGGAGGCAGACGCTCTATCCCCTGAGCTACGAGGGCAATCCGGACTTCCTGCCGTTCCCGGCGGGACGTCCTAGAGCTTAGCAGGAAGGTGGCCCGCAAGGGAAAACCGACAGCGGGAGCGGGAAGGAGCAGGCAAGGAAGCGGCCTCAGTAGCCGGAGAAAGAGTCTGTCCGGACCCGGCGGGCACCGGCGCTCCTGGCCGCGCGGCGCAGCGATGCAACGCTTGCCGGGGACCCCGAGACATAGACCTCGCGGGCGGCGATGTCCGGCACGAGTGCCGCAAGGGTTTCGCCGTCCAGCCGGTCCCCGGGGAGCCGGTCCCCGGGGAGCCGGTCCCCGGGACCGGAGCGTCCGGCAGCGGAGGCCAGTCCGGGCGGCGGCTGCGAACCGTCCGCCGTCCGCACCAGCACCCGGATGCCGGAATCCCGGAGTTCTTCCGCATAGGCCACTTCGTCAGCACTTCTGGCCAGCAGCAGGAGTACTGCGTCCCGCTCCCGCAGGCCCCCGGAGGACAGATGCGAAACAAAGGGTGTGATCCCGATGCCCGCTGCGATGAGCAGCACCTGGCGGTGCGGATCCCGCGGCAGCACAAAGTCGCCACCCACTGCCGTGGCTGCCACTTCGTCGCCCGGCCGCAGCGCCAGGAGCGCCTCCTTCGCCGCGGACAAGGGGCCGGCCGTCCGCACGGCGAACTTCACCAGGCGCCCGCCGGGGGAACCGGTCAAACTGAACACCCGTCGTCGGCCCTTGCCATCCGGCCTGGCCTGCGGCAGGTCCACTTCCATGTACTGGCCAGGAAGGAAGCGCACCGGCCGGGCAGGTTCGAAGGAGAACTCGGTGGTAGCCGGCGTCAGCTGCCGCGTGCCGGCGAGCCGGAGCTTCACGGCCCCCCGCTGGCCTGCCAGGAAGGCCAGCAGGTTGCCGGCCAGCAGGGCGGCCTCGGGTGAGTTGGCGAAGATGCCAAGGTTCCAGGGGACTGCAAAGAGCACCGCCACCACGGCAGCCAGCGCCAGCTGTTGCCGGCGGCGGGGTGGCAAGGTCAGGGGCTCGGTCAGCATGAATCCGACGAAGAACAGGACCGGCCGCTGTGCCAGGGCCTGGTAGATGCCCATGCCCGCCGTCATGCCCGAGCGAAGCAGTTCCAGCGTGATGACGGCAGTGGCCACCAGCGTGAACACGGACGCCATCAGCACTTTGCGGGTCCGGTACAGGACCAGCAGCACGCCCGGTACCAGCAGCCACAGCATGGCAGGAGTGGCCGCCCACCACGTAGCAATGTTCAGCCCGGTGAGTCCGGTGGCAAAGGCGCCGGCGGCAGCGGGATTGAAGATGTGCCGGCCACGCCACGCCAGTGCGTATTTCGAGGCCGACGCCAGGACACAGGCCAATGCCACCCCGGCCAGGTCCAGTGGCTGCAGGGACGGCCAGAACAGGAAGTAGAGCAGCAGCCCCGTGATGAGGGACGACTCGGTGTGGGGGTTCACCCTGAAAAGCGACGCCAGTGCCCGGTTGGAGGCGTAGGTCAAGCCCAGGCACAGTGCCAGGTGGGCCAGCATTTCCGGGATGCCGAACGTCAGCCAGCCCAGGAGGTTGAGCAGGAGGCTGTAGGCGGCCAGCACCGCCAGGACCACCAGGGTAATCCGGTACATGGTGAACCTGCCCACGGCAGTCCCCATCCGGCCGGCCAGGGACACGGGCGGGCGGGCGTGCGGCGTTTCCACGGGGTTCATGAGAACAGTGTCCCTTCGAATTCGGCGGAATAGGCGGCGCTGCCATCGGAAAAGACGGTCAGCCACGAAAAATCAAAGGTTTCCTGGAGCATGGCGCCGGGAACAAAGAACAGGGCCGTCGCCAGGGCATCGGCCAGCATGGCCGTCCCGGCCAGTGTCCAGGTGGCGACGGCGGTCCGCACCGGCTCCCCGGTGGTTCCGTCCAGGACGTGGTGCAGGCCGTCGCCCCATACCCGGCGGTTGGCGGCGGAAGCACACAGGGCGCGGCCGTCCAGGTCGATCTTCCCGATGGCCTGGGCCGGGTTGTAGGGGTGTTCAAGCGCCACGCTGACAGGTCCTGCCGCGCGGGCCAGCAGGTCGCCGCTGGCATCGATGATGAATTCGCCAATCCCCGCGTCCTCCAGTTCCGCGGCCAGCAGGTCCACCAACAGGCCCTTGCCGGCGGCGCCGATGTCCAGCAGCACGGGAGCACTCGCGGTCAGGACTGTCCCGGACCAGGTGAGCACCGATTCCCAGGGCGGTGCAGGCAGCGGCGGACCGGCGGGCCGCAGCGAATACGCTGCGCCATACCCCAGACGCTCCAGGCTGCCGCCAATCAGCGGGGTCATGGCGCCGCCGGTGGCCTGGTACAGCAGGCGGTACAGCTCGCCCAGCGGAGCGGCCTCATCCGGAAAGGCATAACGTCCCGGCGTCCGTGCCAGGTCCGCTACCCGTGAGTCGGCACGGAAACGCGACCAGTCGGCGTCGAACTTTTCAACCCGGTCCAGGAGGCGTGCGCGAAGGGACGGGGGCAATGGCCGCGCAGTGGTGATGTCCCACGCGGTTCCAATCCCCTGGAACGAAAAGTCCTCCCAGTCCGCGACGGGCACCGCCTACTGTGCCTCCGCCTTGATCCTGTCGACGGCCTGGTTGAAGCCTCCGCTGGTCAGCGAGGACCCCGCAACCTTGGAGACGTTCAGCTCGTCGATGCTCCGGCCCACCACCTGCGCAGCGATGCCGCCGGCGAACTGGCCCTGGAACTTCCGGGTGTTTGGATTGGACGGGTGCTGGGTGATCTGCACGTCTGTGACTCTTCCCGCCGCCAGCGTCAGCTGCACGCCCACTGTTTCCGTGCCGTTCGGGGACACATAGTTCCCGTCGGCGCTGTAGGTGCCGTCCTTGTAACTGCCGCCGCTGCCGGCAAGGGCGGAAGGCCCCGAAGCAGGAGTTGCCGGGGTTCCCGCGGTGCCGGGGGTGCTGTCCGCCGCGGACGGTGCACAGCCCGCCACCGTTCCCGCGAGGGACAGGCCTGCGAGACCGGCGAAAAGAGTTTTGCGGAACGCAGTGCCGGAGGCGGCGTGGCTTTGGGGACTGGAGGGTCTCATGAAGGCTCTCGTTTCACTTTTTGGGGCTGTACCGTTCACTTTCGCTACGGTTTAGTCAACGCCGGATCCACGCGAATGGTTCACCGCACTCTTCCGGTACGGCCGGAACGGCCGGCGATGTGCGCCAAATTCTTTGCTGTCACTGGCCCCCGGTAGTCTAGAGGGGTGACTCCCGAAGAACTTTCCCTCGCCATATCCGCCTGCCTCAAGGACGCCGTCGCCGCCGGCGAGATCGCCCTCGCGGCATCAGCAGTTCCCGAGGACGTGCGCGTGGAGCGGCCCAAGAACCGGGACCACGGCGACTGGGCCACCAACATCGCCCTGCAGCTGGCCAAGCAGGCGGGCACCAACCCGCGCGAGTTCGCCAGCGTGCTCAGCGCCCGCCTCAAGTCAATCAACGGTGTCTCCGCAGTGGACATCGCAGGCCCGGGCTTCCTGAACATCACCGTGGACGCCGCAGCCGCCGGTGCACTGGCAAAGGTTATCGTCGAGGCCGGCAAGGGCTACGGGACCAACACGGCGCTCGCCGGGCACACGGTCAACATGGAATTCGTGTCCGCAAACCCCACCGGGCCGCTGCACATCGGCCACACCCGCTGGGCTGCCCTGGGGGATGCGATTGCCCGCGTGCTGCGCGCCTCCGGTGCCGACGTCACGGCCGAGTACTACATCAACGACGCCGGCTCGCAGATGAACACCTTCGCGCACTCCGTCTATAACCGGCTGCACGGCCTTCCCGTGCCCGACGGCGGCTACCCGGGCCAGTACATCGCAGACCTTGGCCACGAAGTGCTCACCGCGCACCCGGACATCCGCGAACTTACCGAGGTTGCTGCGCTGCCGGTCATCCGTGCCGCCGCCTACGAAGCGCAGATGAAGGACATTAAGGCCACCCTGGCGGACTTCGGCGTCGAGTTCGACGTCTTCTTCTCCGAGCAGGAACTGCACGACGCCGGCGCCATCGAAAGTGCCGTGGCGCGCCTTCGCGAACAGGGCCACGTGTTCGACGACGGCGGTGCGGTCTGGCTGCGGACCACGGACTTTGGCGATGACAAGGACCGCGTGATGATCCGTGCGAACGGTGAGCCCACGTACTTCGCCGCGGATGCCGCCTACTACCTGTCCAAGAAGGACCGCGGCTTCACTGAGAAGATCTACCTCCTGGGCGCTGACCACCACGGCTACATCAACCGGCTGAAGGCCATCGCTGCCGCTGCGGGCGATGACCCCGAAATGAACATCGAGGTCCTGATCGGCCAGCTGGTGTCCGTTAACGGAGCCAAGCTGTCCAAGCGTGCCGGCAACATCATCGAGCTCAAGGACCTGATCGACTGGCTGGGCAAGGACGCCGTCCGCTACTCCCTGGCCCGGTTCCCGGCCGACTCGCCGCTGACCCTTGATCCGGAGCTGTTGAAGAAGCACAGCAACGAGAACCCTGTCTTCTACGTGCAGTACGCCCATGCCCGTTCGCGCGGCGCCGCACGCAATGCGGTGGATGCAGGCGTGGACCGCTCCGCATTCGAGGCCTCGCTGCTGGACCACGCCACCGAAAACGAGCTGTTGTCCTACCTGGGCAGCTACCCGTCCATCGTGGCCAAGGCGGCAGAGCTGCGCGAACCGCACCGCGTGGCCCGCCACCTGGAAGCCATCGCGGGGGCCTACCACCGCTGGTACGACGCCTGCCGCATTGCCCCCATGGGTGACGAAGCGGTGACCGACCTCAACCGCACCCGGCTGTGGCTCAACGACGCCACCAGCCAGGTGCTGGCCAACGGACTTGACCTGCTGGGCGTTTCAGCCCCGGAACGGATGTAGGACTGATGACGCACACAGCAGCACAGGGTTCTCCGCTTGCCCCGGAATGGCTCGCCGTTCCGGCGGACCTCAATGCCCTCCACCAGCCCATGTGGGCCCGTGACGTGGCGCGCAACGAAGATGGCGAAATCAGTATTGACGGTGTCCCCGTCAGCGAGCTGCAGCGGCAGTACGGCACGCCGCTTTTCGTGATGAGCGAGAACGACTTCCGTGCCCGGGCCAGGGCCTTCAGCGACGCGTTCAATGACGCGTTCGCGGACATCTGCGGGGGAGTGGACGTCTACTACGCCGGAAAGTCGTTCCTGTGCACCTCGGTTGTCCGGTGGGTGGAGGAGGAAGGGCTGCGCCTGGACACGGCATCGGGCGGGGAACTCGCCGTGGCCTACCGTGCCGGGATTCCGGGGGCGGACGTCGCCCTGCACGGCAACAACAAGTCCGACGGCGAGATCCACCGGGCCCTCGACATGGGCCTGGGCCGGATCGTGGTGGACAGCCTGGCCGAACTGAAGCGCGTGGGCAGCATTGCCCATGCCCGCGGTGAACAGGCGAAGGTCATGCTTCGGCTCACCCCCGGGGTCCACGCCCACACGCACGAATTCATCGCCACCGCCCACGAGGACCAGAAGTTTGGCCTCTCCATGGCGGCTGACACCACCGATGAGGCCGGCATCTCCGCCGCCGAGGAAGCAGTGGCGGCGGCAGCAGCACACCCCGGCATCGAGCTGCTGGGCCTGCACTGCCACATCGGCTCGCAGATCTTCGAACCTGACGGTTTTGCCCTGGCCGCCCAGAAGCTCCTGCGCTTCCTGGCCGCCATGCAGGACAAGTACTCCATCACCATGCCCGAACTGGACCTCGGCGGCGGGTACGGGATCGCCTACACCCCGGTGGACACCCCCCGCCCCGCGGCAGAAATCGCGACGGCGATGGCCGCCGTCGTCCGTTCAACCTGCGCCGAGCTGGGCATTGACGCGCCCCGCATCTCCATTGAGCCCGGCCGCGCCATCGTGGGCAGCACCACCTTCACCCTCTACGAGGTGGGCACGTTGAAGACCGTGCGCGTGGATGCCCCTGCTGCTTCCGCCGACGGTGACGCGGGCAACAACGTTACGTATCCGCGCCGGTATGTTTCGGTTGACGGCGGCATGAGCGATAACGCCCGGCCGGTGCTGTACGACGCGGATTATTCGGCCGTTCTGGCCTCGCGCACGTCCGGCGCGGCTCCGCAACTGTCCCGCGTGGTGGGCAAACATTGCGAGAGCGGCGACATAGTTGTTAGAGATGTATATCTGCCCGAGGACGTGGCAGCCGGTGATCTGCTTGCTGTACCGGGAACCGGCGCCTACTGCTGGGCCCTCTCGAGCAACTACAACTATCTGGCCCGGCCGGGCGTTGTCGCGGTGCGCGACGGATCTGCCCGGCTGATTGTCCGCGGGGAAACCGAAGAAGACCTGCTGAACCGCGACATGGGAGCCTGAATGACGGAAATGCGAACGCTGAAAGTGGCCCTGCTGGGCTGTGGCAACGTTGGGGCCCAGGTTGCGCGGATCCTCATTGAGGACGCCGATGCCCTCGCTGCCCGCACCGGTGCCCGCCTGCAGCTCAGCGGCATTGCCGTGCGCAACGTCAACGCCCCACGCGACGTGGACCTGCCGCAGGAGCTCTTCACCACCGACGCCGACACCCTGGTCAAGGACGCCGACCTGGTGATCGAACTGATGGGCGGCATTGAACCGGCCCGCACACTGATCCTCTCCGCGCTGCGGAACGCCGCCTGCGTGGTCACGGGCAACAAGGCGCTCCTGGCCCAGGATGGACCCACCCTCTACGAGGAGGCGGACAAGGCGGGCGTCCAGCTGTCCTACGAAGCCGCCGTGGCCGGAGCCATCCCCATCCTCCGCCCCATCCGCGACAGCCTCTCGGGCGACCGGATCACCCGGGTGCTGGGCATCGTCAACGGCACCACCAACTTCATCCTTGACCAGATGGACACCACCGGCGCCCAGTTCTCCGACGCCCTCGCCGAGGCCCAGCGCCTTGGCTATGCCGAAGCGGACCCCACCGCCGACGTCGAAGGCCATGACGCCGCAGCCAAGGCCGCGATCCTGGCCTCGCTGTCCTTCCACACGCGCTTCGCCCTGGACGACGTCCACTGTGAAGGCATCACGTCCGTCACCGCCGCGGACATCGCCGCTGCCAAGGATGCCGGGTTCGTCATCAAGCTGCTGGCCATCGCGGAAAAACTGACCGACGCCGAGGGCAACGAAGGCGTGTCCGTGCGCGTCCACCCCACCCTCCTGCCGCGCGAGCACCCGCTTGCCGCCGTGCACGGGGCATTCAACGCCGTGTTCATCGAGGCCGAAAACGCCGGTGAGCTGATGTTCTACGGCCAGGGCGCCGGCGGCACCCCCACGGCATCCGCCGTGCTGGGCGACCTCGTCTCGGCAGCCCGCCGCCTGGTCCTGGGCGGCCCTGGACGCACCGAAACCACCACCGGCCATGTTCCGGCGCTTCCCATTGACGCCGCCACCACCAGCTATTACATCGGCCTGGACGTCGCAGACCAGCCGGGCGTACTGGCGAGGATCGCCCAGCTCTTTGCCGGGCACGGTGTGTCCATCGAAATCATGCGGCAGACCATCCACCGCGACGCCGAATCCAACGTGGAGTCGGCGGAGCTGCGGATTGTCACCCACCGCGCATCAGAGGCTGCCCTTGCAGCCACCGTCGAGGCCGTGAAGGGCCTGGACGTCATCAATTCAGTTACATCCGTTTTGCGGGTAGAAGGAGTCTAAGTGGCTCACCAATGGCGCGGTGTCATCCGCGAATACGCTGACCGTCTGCCCGTGACGGAGTCCACCAGGGTCATCACCCTGGGCGAGGGCGGTACCCCCCTGGTACACGCGCAGAAGCTCTCCGAACTCACCGGTTCCGAGGTCTACCTGAAGGTCGAAGGGATGAACCCAACCGGGTCCTTCAAGGACCGCGGCATGACCATGGCCATGACCGCAGCGGTGGCCTCGGGTGCCAAAGCCGTTGTATGCGCTTCCACCGGCAACACCTCCGCGTCCGCAGCTGCCTACGCAACAGCGGCCGGCCTGAAGTGCGCCGTCCTGGTGCCTGAAGGCAAGATCTCGATGGGCAAGCTCAGCCAGGCCATCGCCCACGGCGCCACCCTCCTGCAGGTGGACGGCAACTTCGACAACTGCCTGGACATCGCCCGCAAGCTGGGGGAGTCCTACCCCGTCTTCCTGGTCAACTCCGTCAATCCTGCCCGCATCCAGGGCCAGAAAACCGGCGCCTTCGAAGTGGTGGACGCCCTGGGTGACGCACCGGACATTCACGTCCTGCCCGTGGGCAATGCGGGCAACATCACCGCGTACTGGAAGGGCTACAAGGAGTACTCGGCTCCGTTCGAGTCCGAAACAGCCGGCACCCTGCCCGCCGTCTCCACCAGGACGCCCGCCATGTGGGGCTTCCAGGCGGCCGGGGCAGCACCGTTCGTAGCCGGCCACCCCATCACGGAGCCGGACACCATCGCCACGGCCATCCGCATCGGAAACCCCGCGTCCTGGGACGGGGCCGTGGGTGCGCGTGACGAATCCGGCGGACTCATCGAAGCGGTCACCGATGAGGAAATCCTGAACGCCCACCGCTGGCTGTCATCCCGTGAAGGCGTGTTCGTGGAGCCCGGCTCCGCCGCCGGGGTGGCCGGCCTGCTCAAGAAGCACGCCGCCGGTGAAGTGCCCTCCGGCAAGACCATCGTCATCACCGTCACCGGCCACGGCCTGAAGGATCCCCAGTGGGCCCTGCGCACGGAGGTCGGCAGCGACGTCCAGCCCGTGAAGGTTCCGAACGATGTGGTCACCGTTGCCGCTGAGCTGGGACTGGAAGAAAAATAGCCTTGGACACCACCTCGCAGGCCGCGGTCGGACTGCACCTGATTGAGCCGGGGCAGCGCGTCACCGTCCGGGTCCCCGCCACGAGCGCGAACCTGGGCCCCGGCTATGACAGCCTTGGGCTCGCACTGGCCCTGCACGACACCCTCACCGTGGAAAGCCTCGACACGGAGGGCCTCGTGTTCGAGCTCCGCGGCGAGGGCGCTGACACGCTGCCGCGCGATGCGAGCCACCTGGTGGTACGCGCCATGGACGCGGCTTTTGAGCGGCTGGGTTACCGGCACGGCGGACTGAAGGTTGTTGCCGACAACGTCAACCCGCACGGCCGTGGACTGGGCTCGTCCGCATCTGCCGTGGTGGCCGCAGTCTCGGCTGCCAACGCCATGGTGCCGGCCGAAGACCAGCGCGGAAAGGACTGGATCCTCCAGCTCACCAGTGAACTGGAGGGCCATCCGGACAACGTGGCACCGGCCCTTTTCGGCGGACTGGCGCTGTCATGGCAGGACAGTGAGCAGTACAGCAGCACCCGTGCCACCGTGGCCGGGTCCGTGATCCCCATCGTGGCGGTACCCAACTTTGAACTGTCCACTGAAGCGGCCCGCGCCCTGCTGCCGGCATCCGTGGGACACCATGCGGCCGCCATGAACTCCGGCCGCGCCGCCCTGCTGATCCACGCACTGACGCAGCAGCCCGAATTCCTGTTGCCGGGCACGGAGGATTACCTGCACCAGAGCTACCGAGCCGACGCCATGCGGCCCAGCGCCGCTTTGATCGGCGCACTCCGCAAAGCGGGCTATGCCGCAGTGGTTTCCGGGGCCGGGCCCACCGTCCTGGTACTGGCAAACGGTGAGGAGCAGGCAGGCAACGCCCTCGCCTTCATAGAGGCCTATACGGCGGAGAACACGCCGGACATCGGCTGGCGCCTGCTGAAGCTGGCAGTGGACGTTGAAGGTGCTAAGGTTGAACTGCACCGGCGGTAATTCCGCCTATCTGATCTGCTCCTGCATTCAGTTGCTATTTGATCTACCACTGTGAATGTATTCCGGTGCCGCCTGCTTGGTCTGTCGCAGGAATCTGCAGCATCCAACTGCCCCTGAACCGTCAGCCCGGCGTTGTGCCTTGGGCGCAGCGCAAGGTGAATCAGTATCCGGCCCTGCTGGCCGAAATCCAACCGGCAAGGCCGAAATCCCGGCTGCAGATCTGAACTGCAGCCCAGATCAAATCATCGCGCCCAGCTCCCAGTCTGGACGCCGTCGAGGGGGAAGGATCCTTCGTGACCGAAACCACTGAGCTGTCGCCAGCTGTGGAACACACAACTTCTGCTGCCGAATCACCGGCCGCAACCGCCAAGAGCAGCGGCCTCGCCGGCCTGAAGCTCGCCCAGCTGCAGGCCCTGGCCAGCCAGCTCGGTATCTCAGGCGGATCCCGCATGCGCAAGGGGGACCTGGTCTCGGCCATTTCCGCCCACCGTGCAGGAACACTCACCGCCAAGGCCCCCGCAAAGGCAGCGGAAAAGGCTCCGGAAACCGCAGTGGCTTCAGCTGCACCGGCTTCCGCTCCGGAGGCCCCGGCCGCCGAAGCTCCCGCCGCTGAGGGCACCCGTGCCCGCGGACGCGGCCGCAGCCGCCGCGCCGTCAGTGACGGTGTGGTTGCCCCGGCAGCCGAAGCTCCCGTCGTGGAAACCCCTGCCGCGCCTTCCGGCGCAACCGTTGAGGCGCCGTCGGCCGCTCCTGCGGAAACCGCGGAGGGAACCGAAGGCGCCCAGGAGCGCCGCCAGCCCCGCACCCGCAACCGCCGCCGCAGCGAGGCTGCTGCCGCCGCCGTCCAGGAAGCCCCGGCAGAAACTCCGGTGGAGCAGCCCGCCACGGAACAGCGTTCAGGCGAGCAGCGTTCGGGCGAACAGCGCACCGAAGCCCCCGCAACTGAAACGGGCGACGCCGGCCAGCGCACCGAACGCCGCGACGGCGGCCGCACCCGCGGCCGCGACAACACCTCGCGCGACTCGGACGGCGGCCGTGACAACAGCGGCAGCCGCGATGCAGGCCAGCGCGAAGGCAGCCGGGACAACCGCGACAACGACGACAGCGACGGCGGAAGCCGCCGCAACCGCCGGAACCGCCGCGACCGGAACGACCGCAATGACCGCTCCGGCGGCCAGGACCGGGACAACTCCCGCAACGACCGCTTCCGCGACCGCAACGACCGCCGCCGCGGCCGCAACCAGGGCCCCGACGTCGACGACGTCGAGGTCACCGAAGACGACGTCCTGCTGCCCGTCGCCGGCATCCTGGACGTGCTGGAGAACTACGCGTTCATCCGGACCTCCGGATACCTGCCCGGCCCCAACGACGTCTACGTCTCCCTGGCCCAGGTCAAGAAGTACAACCTCCGCAAGGGCGACGCTGTCGTGGGTGCCATCCGCGCTCCCCGTGACGGCGAAGACCGCAGCCAGCAGTCCAACCGCCAGAAGTTCAACGCCCTGGTGCGCGTGACCTCTGTCAACGGCAAGACCCCGGAAGAGCTCAAGGACCGCGTAGAGTTCGCCAAACTGGTTCCGCTGTACCCGTCCGAGCGCCTGCGCCTGGAGACCGACCCCAAGAAGATCGGTCCCCGCGTCATCGACCTCGTTGCCCCCATCGGCAAGGGCCAGCGCGGCCTGATCGTCTCCCCGCCCAAGGCCGGCAAGACGCTCATCCTGCAGTCCATCGCCAACGCGATCACCACCAACAACCCTGAGGTCCACCTCATGATGGTGCTGGTTGACGAACGCCCCGAAGAAGTCACGGACATGCAGCGCACCGTCAAGGGTGAGGTCATCGCCTCCACCTTCGACCGTCCCGCCGACGACCACACCACCGTGGCCGAACTCTCCATTGAACGCGCCAAGCGCCTCGTGGAAATGGGCATGGACGTGGTGGTCCTCCTGGACTCCATGACCCGCCTGGGCCGCGCCTACAACCTGGCAGCACCGGCCTCCGGCCGCATCCTGTCCGGTGGCGTCGACTCCGCAGCCCTCTACCCGCCCAAGCGCTTCTTCGGTGCCGCCCGCAACATCGAGAACGGTGGCTCGCTCACCATCCTGGCCACGGCACTCGTCGAGACCGGATCCAAGATGGACGAGGTCATCTTCGAAGAGTTCAAGGGCACCGGCAACATGGAGCTCCGCCTGTCCCGCCAGCTGGCCGACAAGCGCATCTTCCCCGCCGTGGACGTCAACGCCTCGGGCACCCGCCGCGAGGAGAACCTGCTCTCGCCCGAAGAAGTCAAGATCATGTGGAAGCTGCGCCGCGTCCTCTCCGGACTCGAGACCCAGCAGAGCCTTGAACTGCTCACCAACAAGATCCGGGAAACCCAGAGCAACGTCGAGTTCCTCATGCAGGTCCAGAAGACGACGCTTGGTGCGAAGTCGGATAACGACAAGTAGCTGAGTTCACCGCTCAAAATATGCCGGCCCCGCCCCTACGCCGGGTGGCTTGCGATCTACGATCCCAAGCCACCCGGCTCCGGCAGGCCCGAAGCCACTCCCTGGCCGGCATATTTTGAGCGGTTTGGCGTTAACCCACTTCGTCGCATTACTAGACTTGTACAAGTCGAAAGAGGTTTTGAATGTTTGAGTCCGTACAGGGCCTGCTTGATGAGCATGATGCTATCCAGGCGCAGCTGGGGGATCCTGCTGTTTATGCTGACCAGCGGCTTGCCCGGAAGCTCGGGCGGCGTTCGGCTCAGCTCAACGGCATTGTTGAGGCCTACCACAAGTGGGAAGGCATCCGGGACGACCTTGCTGCCGCCAAGGAGATGGCAGACGAGGATCCCGAGTTCGCTGCCGAGGTGCCTGAACTCGAAGCCGCTCTGGAGATTGCTGCCGCCAGGCTCCGCCGCCTGCTGATTCCGCGCGATCCCGATGATGCCCGCAACGTGATCCTTGAAGTCAAGGGCGGTGAAGGCGGCGACGAGGCTGCCCTGTTCGCCGGCGACCTGCTGCGCATGTACACCCGGTACGCGGAGTCCCGCGGCTGGAAGACCGAAATCATTTCCGCCACCGAGTCCGACCTTGGCGGGTACAAGGACGTCCAGGTGGCCGTCAAGGGCAACTCGAACGACCCCGCCGAGGGCGTGTACGCCCGGCTCAAGTTCGAAGGCGGCGTGCACCGCGTCCAGCGCGTCCCGGTCACGGAATCCCAGGGCCGCATCCACACCTCCGCCGCCGGCGTGCTGGTCCTGCCCGAGGTTGATGAGCCCGAAGAGCTGGAAATCAGCCCGAACGACCTCAAGATCGACGTCTACCGGTCCTCCGGCCCCGGCGGGCAGTCCGTTAACACCACGGACTCCGCCGTTCGCATCACCCACCTCCCCACCGGGATCGTGGTGGCCATGCAAAACGAGAAATCCCAGCTGCAGAACCGCGAAGCCGGCATGCGCGTCCTGCGCGCCCGCATCCTTGCGCACCAGCAGGAGCAGATCGACGCCGAGAACTCTGCCCAGCGCAAGTCCCAGATCCGCACCATGGACCGCTCGGAGCGCATCCGGACCTACAACTACCCGGAAAACCGGATCGCTGACCACCGCACCGGCTACAAGGCCTACAACCTTGACCAGGTCATGAACGGGGACCTGGAACCGGTGATCCAGTCCGCCATCGAGATGGATGAGCAGGCGCGGCTGGACGCCATCGGCGACTGACCGGGAGCTTTGCATGACTGAGCCCGCCTCCGCGGCGCCTTCCCAGTCCCTGGCCGCGGCGGTCCGCGAGGCCGCGGCAATACTGGCCGAGGCCGGTGTCCCCAGTCCCCGTGTGGACGCGGAGCTGCTTGCGGACCATCTCCTCAACGTCGGGCTGGGGCGCCTCCGCTCCCTGATGCTCGGTGATACGCCGGCGCCCGAAGGCTACGAAGCCCTTGTGGCCGAACGTGCGCGCCGCATCCCGCTGCAGCACATCACCGGGGTGGCGCATTTCCGCTACCTGGAACTGGCCGTGGGGCCCGGGGTGTTCATCCCGCGCCCGGAAACAGAATCAGTGGTCCAGCTGGCCATCGACCACGTCAGGGACATGCCCCACCCCCGGATCGTGGACCTCGGGACCGGCTCCGGTGCCATCGCCGGTTCCCTTGCGCATGAGGTACCGGGCGCCGAGGTGCATGCCGTCGAGTTCAGCCCGTTTGCGCACGCCTGGGCTGCGAAAAACCTCGCTCCGCTGGGCGTCAACCTTGTCATGGGGGACCTGCGCGACGCCTTTCCGGAACTCAACGGGACGGTCGACGTCGTGGTTTCGAATCCTCCGTACATCCCCGCTGAAGCCATCCCTAACGAACCCGAAGTAGCCCTGCACGACCCCCCGGAGGCTTTGTACGGCGGGGGAGCGGACGGCATGGAACTTCCGACGGCGGCGGCAGCCTCCGCTGCCCGGCTGCTGCGTCCCGGGGGCTACTTCGTCATGGAACACGCGGAAGTCCAGTCTGGCTGGATCGCCGCAATGCTTGCCAGGACGGGCTCCTGGACAACCATCACGACGCACCTGGACCTCAACGGCAAGGAGCGCGCCACCAGCGCCCTGCTCGCGGACCAGGCCCTACGGAATGAAAGAATGGGCCAGTGACCACAACTTATGACTGCACCACTGACGACGAACGGGCACGGGGACTGGAACATGCCCAGCGTGCCATCAGCGAGAAGAAGTGCGTCGTGCTCCCCACGGACACCGTGTACGGCATCGGCACGGATGCGTTCTCGCCGCAGGCCGTCACCATGCTGCTGGTATCCAAGGGGCGCAGCCGCACCATGCCCCCGCCCGTCCTGATTCCGCGCATTAACGCACTGGACGGCCTGGCCACCGAGGTGTCCGCCGAGGCCCGCAAGCTGGCGGAGGCCTTCTGGCCCGGCGGCCTGACCCTGATCCTGCACGCCCAGCCGTCGCTGGACTGGGACCTCGGCGAAACCAAAGGCACTGTGGCACTCCGGATGCCCGCTGACGAGGTGGCCCTGGAACTGCTGACCCTGACGGGACCGCTCGCCGTTTCCTCGGCCAACCGCACCGGCCAGGCTCCGGCCCAGACCGCCGCAGCGGCACGGGAACAGCTGGCTGACTCGGTGGAGGTGTACCTGGAGGGCGGGCCGCGACCGCTGGAGGGTGAAGCCGGCGTACCGTCCACCATCGTGGACGCCACCGGCCCCATCCTGCGCGTGGTGCGCAACGGGGCGGTGAGCCTGGACCGGTTGCGCGAACACGTCCCGGGCGTCCTGGGCCTGGGCGAAATCCCCATGGCTGAGGAGGAACCGGCCCCGGAGCAGGATGCAATTGGGGATGAGGGGAACGACGCTGGGTCCTTGCCCACCGCTTCCGGCTCGTCCGCGGTGACGGGTACAGAAGCAGAACCCGGCACTCCTGCCGGGAACACACAGCCTTGATGGCGCTTGACCGCCAGCAGATACCCGTCCTGGACGTCCATGCCACTCCACTGCGGGTTTCCGAGCTGGTTGCAGAACTGAACAGCTACATTGCGGAAGGCTCCACGCGCACCGTGCTGGGCCACAACCTGCACAGCGTCACGCTCGCCTTGTCCAACGACGGCTTCCGCCGCCTCTACGAGGAAAGCGATGTGGTGCTCCTGGACGGGGCACCGGTGCTGTGGCTGTGGGGGAGGACCGGCAATGCCGACGGCCCCGTCATGGATTACCGGCTGGGCTCCACCGACTGGCTGCCGGCCCTGGACCAGGTCCGCGGGCTGGACCGGATTGCTGTGGTCGGCGCGGGGCCGGAAGCGAACGCCGGGGCTGTGCGGCGGCTTGAGGCAATCGTTCCGGGCGCCCGCGTCTCGGGCTTTCCGGGGGAGGGCTGGGGTCCTGCCCTGGAGGAAGCGGCCGTTGCCTGGCTGCACCGCGAACAGCCGCAGTTGGTCCTGCTTGGCCTGGGCATGCCCCTGCAGGAGGAAGTGCTGCAGCGCCGGCTGGGTGACATGCCGCCGGCTGTGTACTGTGCCGTGGGCGGGGCGATCGAGCAGTTGGCGGGAGTCCAGAAGCTTGCGCCCCGGTGGCTCGGCAGGATGGGACTGGAGTGGGCCTGGCGCCTGCTCCTGCATCCGCGCCGTGTGGCCTACCGCGTCTTGGGTGAGCCATGGGTCCTGCTCTGGCTCCTGGCAGCACGCCGGCTGAAGTCCAAGTCCAAGGCCTGAACAGGCAGCGGCAGGGCCGAACCTTGACGCCGGAGGGCCGAAGCAGGGCCGGTTAGAACTTCTGGTCTTCCAGCGGGGCAAACCCCTTGCCCCGCAGGCCGGTGCCGAATGCACGCGCCCAGCCCAGGAAGCCCGGCAGGTCGCGGCGCTGCAGGAAGTAGCCCAGGTACCCGCCGACGTCGGCCACGAAAGAACGTACCCGGAAGTACCGGCGGATCAGGTAGCCGCGGTTGCGGTAGTAGTAATAGCGCTTGAAGGCGGAGTCGGGGACGATGACGTGCCAGCGGGCGCCATAGACATGCTGCGTCTCGGAGAATGCGTGCGGATGTGTGATGGAAGTGGTGGTCACGGTCCCGAAGCGGATTCCCGCCTGGCGGAGGCGAATGGTGAAATCCACCTCGTCGCCGCGGATGAACAGCCGCATGTCCGGCAAACCGACCTTGAAGAACACGTCTGAACGGATCAGCGCGCCGTTGAAGAAGTGGCCGTCGTCCGGCAGGAAGCCGAGCTTCTCCACCTCCGCCCGATCGTGCGTGACCTTGCCGTCAAGACGGAAGAAAAAGGACAGCCGGTCGGGATGGCCGGGGGCCGTAACAAGGGGGACCACGGCCTCGAGGCCGCGTGCCTCGGCCTCGCGCAGCAGCGTGGCGAGGCATTCGGGATCAGCGGGCTCGGCGTCGTCGTCCATCATCCAGATCCAGCGCGCACCGCTGGCCACGGCCTTGAGGGCGGCCAGCGCAAACCCGCCTGCGCCGCCAAGGTTGGCTTCGGACCGGACGTAGTCGACGTTGCCGTGTTTTTCGGCCACGGCACGTGCAGGTGTTGTACCGCTGTCCACCAGGCAAATAGTGTCAACATGCCGGGTCTGCGCGTTGATCGAATCCAGCAGAACGGAGAGTTCCTTGGGCCGGTCGAACGTCACCGCGGCAACCGCAATGCGGGGGGTCATGGGGGTCCTTTCAGCATGGCCGCCAGGGAGTTCCCCGCCTGATGTGCGCCCGTGTGGCGCGGAGCCATGGTGCCGGTGGCACTAGTATCTTTGACTAGAGTCCACTGTAATACAGCCCTGTAAGGCACTGCGCGTAAGTCTGTGCGCACTGCCTGCTGCGTGCTCGGCGACGGAGAAGTTTCATTTATCGAAGAACAGATTCCCGGCCAGTGAGCCCACCCACCACGGACCGGCTGCCGACGCAGCTGAACGGCTTCGACACCACTCCCGAAACGGCTCCAGTCCCATGATCATGTACCTGCTCATGGGGCTCACGGCTGCCGTCGTCTCCTACGCAGCCACCTGGGGTGCCCGCATCGTGGGACACCGGCTGGAGCTGCACCTGCCCATCCGCAGCCGTGACATGCATTCCACCCCCGTTTCCAGGCTGGGCGGCGTGGCAATCTTCCTCGGCGTCCTGGTGGCGCTGGTCGTCGCCAGCCAGTCCTTTTTCGTCAGGGACATCTACCGGAACAATTTCTCGCCCTGGGGCGTCCTGGCCGGCGCTGCCGTGATCGTCCTGGTAGGCGTGGCAGACGACCTCCTGGACATCCGCTGGTGGGTGAAACTGATCGGGCAAAGCGCCGCCGGACTGACAGTGGCCATCTGGGGTGTCCAGATGACCATCGTCCCCTGGGTGCCCGAACCCATCTATCTGCAGGACGGAATGCTCCGTGTGGTGCTGACGGCGGGGCTGATCGTCACCACCATGAATGCCTTCAATTTCATTGATGGACTGGACGGCCTGGCCGCAGGCGTGGCCATCATCGGCGGCACCGCGTTCTTCTTCACCGCCTACTGGGTGCACCGGAACGCCGTGCTGCTGGACTACTCGGACCTGGCAACCCTCATTACCGCCGTCCTGGTGGGCGGCTGCCTGGGCTTCCTGCCGCACAACTTCTTTCCCTCGAAGATCTTCATGGGCGATTCGGGGGCGATGCTGATCGGACTGCTCATGGCCTCGGCCGGTGTCGTATCCACGGGACAGATCTCCTCCGGCCTCTACGACCGTGCCAACGGTATCTCCACCGTGATTCCGATCCTGCTTCCCTTCGCCGTGCTCTTCCTGCCGCTGCTTGACCTGGGCCTTGCAGTGGTCCGCCGCACGGCCCGCGGGCGCTCGCCCTGGTCCGCCGACCGCGGGCATCTGCACCATAAACTGCTCGACATCGGCTACTCCCACAGAACCGCTGTGATCCTGATGTATCTCTGGACCGCGGTGCTTTCCTTTGGCGGCCTGGCGTTCGCCATCTTCCCCTGGCAGGTGGTTCTCGCCGTCGACATCTTCGCCACGCTGGTCATGGGGCTGGTGACTGCTTGGCCGTATCTGTCCCGAGGCAATGGGCAAACGGTGGCGTAACGCCGGTTCTGAATTATTTCTATCTCGTGTAGAATTTAGGGGCAGCCCAAGCTGCCACTCCACCCCCTGCCTCCTGGCCAGCTGCCATGTGGTGCCGACGATTGGGATCGAATGACCTCCAACGCCGAGTCCGGACCTGCCTCCGGCAACGGACACGTTGGCGCCTCCGGTCCCACCCCTTCCCTGTGGCTGAACCTGCTTAAGCGCAGCTCGATTGCCGCTGCGGCCGGACTTGCGCTCTGTGCTGTTCCTGCCGGACTTCTCAATGGAGCAACCGGCGCGGCTTCCAGTTCACTCGGAGGCCTGCTGGTGATGCTGTTCTTCGGGATCAGCCTGCTGGTTGGCCACTTCGTGGGACGCGGAAATCCTTCCGGCGCGATCGGGATGTTCGTGGCCACGTACTTCCTCAAGGTAGTTGGCTTCGCCGTCGTCCTGTTCGTCATCGGCGCCCCGGAGTGGCTCCACAGACGCTGGTTCGTCACCGGCGCCGTTGTTGCGGTGGTCCTATGGCAGGCCGCGGAGATCCACGGCTTTAGCAGGGCGCGCCTCCAGATCTACAACGATCCAGAGGGGAAGGAATAACCCTATGCGCAACACACGGAAACGCGGGCAGGCGGACCGCTCCGCACTCACACGCGGGGTGTCCGCGCCCGGAGTCGCAGCCGATAACACCGACGGCGGCTACAACGCTGGAATAGCTGTCTTCAGCTACATCGTTGGCGGAATCATCGTCTGGAGTTTGATAGGGTGGGGACTGGATTATCTGTGGGGAACGCGCTGGATTGTGCTCGCAGGCGCTCTGCTCGGAGCCGTCGGAGGTTTCTACCTTTCCCACATGCATGGCCTCACCAGTTCCCGCAAAAATGCTGATGAGCGCCATGCTCCCAGCGCACCGTCCCAGGACGGAAAAGATAGTGCCAAATAATTTCACAGGGGGAACAGCAGGCGCTCATGCTGCCGGACCCCGCCCAACGCCCAATGATGGACACTGCAGAGAGGAAACGCGTTGATCGCGCTTGCGCTCCCGGCCCAAGATTCAGGAGAGTTTACTCCTCCTGGTATTAACGAAATGCATTTGCCGGCAATCCTGCCGTGGGGTGCCGCAGAAGGATTCTCCAAGCAGATGCTGCTGGTCCTCCTCTCTGTCGCAATTATCGCTACCTTCTTCGTGCTGGCTGCACGCAAGCAGCAGCTGGTACCCGGCAAGCTCCAGTTCGCCGGCGAGGCCGCCTACGGCTTCGTCCGCAACGGAATTGCCAAGGACATCATCGGCGGCAGGGACTTCATCAAGTATGTTCCCCTCCTGTTCAGCCTGTTCTTCTTCATCCTGGTCAACAACATCTACGGTGCCATCCCGTTGATCCAGCTCCCCACGTTCTCGCACGTGGGTGGAGCGTATGTGCTGGCCGGCCTGGTGTACTTCACCTGGATCGCCATCGGCGTCAAGAAGAACGGCCTGCGCTACTTCAAGCTGGCAACCGTCCCCTCGGGCGTGCCGTGGTTCATCCTGCCGATCGTGATCCCCATCGAGATCATCTCCAACTTCCTCGTCCGGCCCGTGACGCACAGCCTCCGTCTGTTCGCCACCATGCTCGCCGGCCACCTGATCGTGATGATCGCCGGATCCGGCATCGAATACCTGGTGATGCAGGAGAACGTCCTGCTGAAGGGCACCTCGGTCCTGGTCCTGGCCGGCGCCATCGCCATGTACATGCTTGAAGCCCTGATCATGGTCCTGCAGGCCTACGTCTTTACGCTGCTGACCGCGATCTACATCGAAGGCGCCCTGCACGCGGACAGCCACTAGGCACCCGCCGGCGAAGCGCAGCTTCGGGGCAACCATAGACTTCCCCTCGCGGGGATGAAGCAACCCAAACAACCTGCCACATGGGTGGCATCTTGAAAGGAAGAAAAATGGAAGGCAATCTCAACCTCGTAGGTTACGGTCTGTCCGCAATCGGCGGTGGTATCGGTGTTGGCCTCGTATTCGCTGCCTACATCAACGGCGTTGCACGCCAGCCGGAAGCACAGCGTGTCCTGCAGCCGATCGCGTTCCTTGGCCTTGCGCTGACCGAAGCCCTTGCCATCCTCGGCCTGGTCTTCGCCTTCGTTCTCTAGTCCTAGAGCGAAGCGAACTTTCAGAACCGAGTAGAAAAGGACGGGTGAAATATGAATCAGCTGATCATCTCAGCCGCCACTGAGGGCGAAGTCAACCCCCTCATGCCCAACCTCTGGGAAATGGGCGTTGTCCTCGTGGGCTTCCTCATCCTCTTGTTCATCGTGGTCAAGTTTGTTGTCCCGATGTTCGAGAAGACCTTCGCGGAGCGTGCCGAGGCCATCGAAGGCGGCATCGCCAAGGCTGAAAAGGCACAGGCTGAGGCGTCTGCTGCACTCGAAGAGTACAAGCAGCAGCTGACCGACGCCCGCACCGAAGCCAACCGCATCCGTGAGGAAGCCCGCGCCGAAGGTGCACAGATCCTTGCGGATCTCAAGGAGAAGGCTGCAGCCGAGTCTGCCCGCATCACCGCGCAGGCCCACGCACAGATCGAATCCGAGCGCCAGGCGGCCGTTGTGTCGCTGCGCTCTGAGGTGGGCACCCTGGCCACAACCCTTGCCGGCCGCATCGTGGGCGAATCGCTCAATGACGATGAGCGTGCAGCACGGGTCGTGGACCGTTTCCTGGCAGATCTGGAGTCCCAGAACGCAGGTGCAGCTAAGTAATGGCAGGCGTATCGAGCGAATCGCTGGCAACAGCGCTGGCGGAGTTGGAAGCAAAGCTCCCGACGGCGTCGCTGCAGCTGGCAAAGGAACTCTTCGGAATTCTGGGAATGGTGGACAGCTCGGCTGGCTTGCGCCGCGCCCTGACTGACCCGTCCCGCAACGGTGACGAAAAGTCGGCGCTGGTCAAGCAGCTGGTTGGCGGGAAAGTCTCCGCTGATGCTGCAGACATCGCAGGCGGACTGGCCAGCTCACGCTGGGCAAACGCCCGTGATATCGGCGATGCACTCGAGACTCTTGCCGCAACGGTGGTCATTTCCGTTGCTGAAAACAAGTCGGCCGTTTCTGCCTCCGGAATCACTGGCCTGGAAGAGCTGGAGAACGATCTGTTCTCCTTCAACCAGGCTGTTGCCTCCAGCCATGAGGTACAACGTGCTCTGTCCGAACCACAGGCCAGCGGTGCAGCGCAGGTTGCGCTTGCCGAGAAGCTTGTGCCCGCTGCCAGTGAGGAAGCCAAAGTCCTCATTGCACAGGCTGTGACCCAGCCCCGTGGCATCAAGCCGACCCGGCTTGTTGAGCGGTTTGCCGAGCTGGCAGCCAAGCGGCAGCAGCGCTGGATTGCAACGGTCAGCGTGACCCGTCCTTTGACCCAGACGCAGCTTGCCCGCCTGCAGGCCGGCCTGAATGCCCTGTACGGACGGGAACTGAAGGTCAACGTCAATGTTGACCCGGCACTCATTGGCGGCATCCGCGTCCAGGTCGGTGACGAAGTGCTTGACGCTTCGGTTCTCACCAAGCTGGGCGAACTGCAACGCCAGCTGGCCGGCTAGCCGGACAAGCACAACAAACTGATAGAAACCCCGGTCACCGATTGCGGTGACCACAAACAGGAGAGCAGGGACTGCAGATGGCCGAATTGACCATCAACGCCGACGACGTCCGTAATGCGCTGAACGAGTTCGCGGCGTCCTACGAACCCGGAAACGCAGAGCGCGTAGAGGTCGGCCGCGTAACCACCGCTGGTGACGGCATCGCCCGTGTTGAGGGCCTTCCCTCGGTCATGGCGAACGAGCTGCTTCGTTTTGAGGACGGCACCCTGGGCCTCGCCCAGAACCTCGACGTCCGCGAAATCGGCGTCATCGTCCTCGGTGACTTCACCGGCATCGAAGAAGGCCAGGAAGTGCACCGTACCGGACAGGTTCTGTCCGTCCCCGTGGGCGACGCCTTCCTGGGCCGCGTCGTTGACCCGCTGGGCATGCCCATCGACGACCTCGGCGAGATCAAGGCCGAGACCACCCGCGCCCTGGAGCTTCAGGCTCCCGGCGTGACCCAGCGCAAGTCGGTGCACGAGCCGATGCAGACCGGCCTCAAGGCGATCGACGCCATGATCCCGATCGGCCGCGGCCAGCGCCAGCTCATCATTGGTGACCGCCAGACCGGTAAGTCCGCCATCGCCATCGACACCATCATCAACCAGAAGGCCAACTGGGCTTCGGGCGATGTAACCAAGCAGGTGCGCTGCATCTACGTGGCCATCGGGCAGAAGGCGTCCACCATTGCCGCCATCCGCCAGACCCTCGAGGACAACGGCGCGCTGGAGTACACCACCATCGTGGCTTCTCCCGCCTCCGACCCCGCAGGTTTCAAGTACCTGGCTCCGTACGCAGGTTCGGCCATCGGCCAGCACTGGATGTACGGCGGCAAGCACGTCCTGATCGTGTTCGATGACCTGTCCAAGCAGGCCGAAGCCTACCGCGCCGTGTCGCTGCTGCTGCGCCGCCCGCCGGGACGCGAAGCCTACCCGGGCGACGTCTTCTACCTGCACTCCCGCCTGCTGGAGCGTTGTGCCAAGCTCTCCGATGAGCTCGGTGCCGGTTCCATGACGGGCCTGCCGCTGATCGAGACCAAGGCGAACGACGTGTCCGCCTACATCCCGACCAACGTCATCTCCATCACGGACGGCCAGATCTTCCTGCAGTCCGACCTCTTCAACGCCAACCAGCGTCCCGCTGTTGACGTGGGTGTCTCGGTGTCCCGCGTTGGCGGTGCCGCCCAGGTGAAGTCCATGAAGAAGGTCTCCGGCACATTGAAGCTGGACCTGGCCCAGTACCGCGACATGCAGGCGTTCGCGATGTTCGCATCCGACCTGGACGCAGCATCCCGCCAGCAGCTGACCCGTGGCGCCCGCCTGATGGAACTGCTCAAGCAGGGCCAGTACTCGCCGTTCCCGGTCGAGAACCAGGTTGTGTCCATCTGGGCCGGCACCAACGGCTACCTGGACGACGTTCCGGTGGAGGACATCAGCCGCTTTGAGTCCGAGTTCCTGGAGCACCTGCGCCACAAGTCCTCGATCCTGACCACGCTGGCCCAGACCAACGTGCTGGACGATGACACCGTGGCTGCCTTGAAGTCCTCGATCGTGGACTTCAAGAAGGGCTTCTTCGGCGAGGGTGACAACCACCTGGTAGGCGCCGGCCACGAGGAGCATGACGCCATCTCCGAGGGCGAAGTCGACCAGGAAAAGATCGTCAAGCAGAAGCGCTAGTTCCGCACCGCCTTGTGTGCCGGGCCAGACGGCCCGGCACACCAGGCGACGGAATGTTAGGAAAGGATAAGTATGGGAGCCCAGATCCGGGTCTACCGCCAGAAGATCAGCTCGACCACGTCGATGCGCAAGATCTTCAAGGCGATGGAACTGATCGCTACCTCGCGCATCGGGAAGGCCCGTGCGCGCGTAGCAGCTTCACTGCCTTACGCGAACGCGATCACGCGCGCCGTTTCTGCTGTCGCCAGCCAAAGCGAAATCGACCACCCGCTGACCACTGAGCCGGAGCAGATCCGCCGCGCCGCCGTCCTGGTAATTACCTCGGACCGCGGTTTGGCAGGTTCCTACTCCGCCAGCGTCCTCAAGCAGGCGGAAGGTCTCAACGAGCTGCTCCACGCCGAAGGCAAGGAAGTCAAAACCTACGTCGTGGGCCGTAAGGCCCAGGCCTACTTCGATTTCCGGAACCGGCAGTACGCACGGGTCTGGACCGGAGGAACCGACGCACCAGAGTTCGCAACCGCCCGCGAAATCGGCGAAGCGCTGCTTGCCGAATTTGCCACCGACTTCGAAGACGGCGGCGTGGACGAAATCCACGTTGTCTACACCCGCTTCAAGTCCATGGTCACCCAGGAGCCGACGGTCATCCGCCTGCTCCCGCTTGAAGTAGTGGAAGAGCAGGCCGCCTCTGAGACGGATCTCCTGCCGCTGTACGAATTCGAACCGGAAACGGAGCGTGTCCTTGACGCCCTGCTCCCGCGCTACATCGAATCCCGTATCTTCGCAGCCATGTTGCAGGCAGCAGCTTCCGAGCTCGCCGCCCGCCAGCGGGCGATGAAGTCCGCAGGCGACAACGCGACGGACCTGATCAAGAAGTACACGCGCCTGCGCAACACGGCCCGCCAGGCCGAAATCACGCAGGAACTCTCCGAGATTGTTGCCGGCGCCGACGCTCTCGCGTCGTAGCCTCCACCGCCTCGGTTCCGCGGAACCAGCACCACCACAGATAGACTTAACCCCACGCCATCTACTGAATGAAGTGAGAGAGATGACTGCCACTGCTACCGAACACGTAGCCGCAACGTCCGGTGCAACCGGCCGTATTGCGCGCGTAATCGGCCCGGTTGTCGACGTCGAATTCCCGGCTGACGCAATCCCGTCAATCTACAACGCCCTCACCACCGAGATCACTCTCAACGGTGAAACCAAGACCATCACCTTCGAAGTTGCGCTGCACCTCGGCGACAACCTCATTCGCGCGATCTCGCTGCAGGCGACCGACGGCCTCGTCCGCGGCACCAACGTGGTGGACACCGGTGCCCCGATTTCCGTCCCGGTTGGCGACGGCGTCAAGGGCCACATCTTCAACGTTCTGGGCCAGCCCCTTGACGTTGCCGAGTCGGAGCTGGAAATCAGCGAACGCTGGCCCATCCACCGCAAGGCACCGAGCTTCGCTTCGCTCGAAGGCTCCACCGAGATGCTGGAAACCGGCATCAAGGTCATCGACCTCCTCACCCCGTACATCAAGGGTGGAAAGATCGGCCTGTTCGGCGGTGCCGGCGTGGGCAAGACCGTGCTGATCCAGGAAATGATCACCCGTGTTGCACGCAACTTCGGTGGTACCTCGGTCTTCGCCGGTGTGGGTGAGCGCACGCGTGAAGGTAATGACCTCTGGGTTGAAATGGAAGAGGCGGGCGTCCTCAAGGACACCGCCCTTGTATTCGGCCAGATGGATGAGCCGCCGGGAACGCGTCTGCGCGTGGCCCTGTCTGCACTGACCATGGCGGAGTACTTCCGCGATGTGCAGAACCAGGACGTGCTGCTCTTCATCGACAACATCTTCCGCTTCACCCAGGCCGGCTCCGAGGTATCGACCCTGCTGGGCCGCATGCCTTCGGCTGTGGGCTACCAGCCCAACCTTGCGGATGAGATGGGCCTCCTGCAGGAGCGCATTACCTCCACCAAGGGCCACTCCATCACCTCGATGCAGGCCATCTACGTCCCCGCAGATGACTACACCGACCCGGCTCCGGCCACGACCTTCGCACACCTCGACGCGACCACGGAACTCTCCCGTGAAATCGCCTCCCGTGGTCTGTACCCGGCCGTTGACCCGCTGACGTCCACCTCCCGCATCCTGGACCCCCAGTACATCGGACAGGACCACTACAACACGGCAGTCCGTGTGAAGCAGATCCTGCAGAAGAACAAGGAACTCCAGGACATCATCGCCATCCTCGGTGTCGATGAACTTTCCGAAGAAGACAAGATCGTCGTGTCGCGTGCACGCCGCATCCAGCAGTTCCTCTCGCAGAACACCTACACCGCCAAGCAGTTCACCGGCGTCGAGGGCTCCACGGTTTCCATCAAGGACACCGTTGAAGGCTTCGCAGCCATCTGCGACGGCGAGCTGGACCACATCGCGGAGCAGGCGTTCTTCAACGTCGGCGGCCTCGATGACGTTGAGCGCCAGTGGGCCAAGATCCAGGAACAGACCAAGTAATATGGCTGAGCTTGAGGTTGAGATTGTCGCAGCGGACCACTTCGTGTGGTCCGGAGCGGCCAAGATGGTCAAGGCCCGCACCAGCGATGGTGAAATCGGAATCCTGCCCGGCCACTCGCCCCTGCTGGCGATCCTGGCCGAGGGTGAACTGGCCATCCAGCCGGTGTCCGGGGACCGTATTGCGGTGGATGTGGACGGCGGGTTCTTCTCCGTTGACAACAACCGCGTGGTGATCGTTGCCGACAATGCCCAGATGGGCGGCTCGGCTACCGCTGGGATCCGCTAGCACGACCTTGATGGATGCTCCGGGTATTCCGTTCATCGCACTGGCAATCGCCTTCGGATTGCTGATTATTGCACTGTGCCTTTCGGGGGCGCGCCGCTTCAACCTGCGGCGTGCCCTCGGCACGGTGGACGCCTCCATTCGCCTGGCTGGAAACAGCTGGCAAATGGGGGTTTGTCGTTATCAGGACAATGACCTGGAATGGTTCAGGCTCATCTCCCTGAGCGTCCGTCCCAAGTACACGTTCAAGCGCAGTTCACTGGAACTGCTGGGCCGCCGAAAACCCACGGAGGCTGAGGCCGTTAAGGTCCAGCCGGACGTAGTGATCGTTGAACTGCGCTATGAGGGTCAGGACCTGCACCTTGCCATGAAGTTCGACGCCTATACGGGTCTTTCATCCTGGCTCGAAGCAGGTCCGGTGATAGGCGTGGGGACCTGGCGCTAGCCGACGTGGACTGGCTTTCAGACATTCGGCTCACGGACGGTCCATTGTATGGAACTGTCCTGGTATTGGGAATGGGCGGCGCAGCCTGGCTCCTGGTGCCACCCTGGCGCGCCTCCATGACGCCGGCACACCGGGCCACTGCCTGGGCGTCCCGCGTCCTGGCCGCCGCGGCAGCTGCCTTTGCCCTGGTGGGTACCGTCCACTGGGCGCTCATCAATATTTTCACCACCTTCCCCGAGGACCTGCCGGACCCTGTGCTGCTGTGGCTGGTGCCCGGCGTAGCTGCTGTCTTCCTGGGCCTGTTCCGGCTGCCGCGGAGCAGCTGGGGCGGACGCGGGGGAGGGATCCTCGCAGCGCTGCTGGTGGCGCTGCTCTCGGCGGTCCAAATCAACGCGTATTTCGGGTTGAACAGGACCGTCAGCGACTTGCTCGGCACGGCCCAGGCCCGGATCCCGGTCCTCGAACAGAAGCTCATGCGCCTGCCGGGCCAATCCGACGGCGTACCGCTCCAGGGCTGGAAGCCGGAGGGGGAGCTGCCGGCCGGGGGCGTCCTCCGGAAGTCCGCCATCCCCGGGACCTTGTCCGGAATGAACACCCGCGACGCCTACATCTACCTCCCGCCGGCCTACTTCGCCGCGAACCGCCCTGCACTGCCGGTCCTGGTCCTGGTGGCAGGCCAGCCGGGAGGGCCTGCGGACTGGCTTACTGGGGGAGCGATCCGTGGCCACATGGATTCCTTTGCCGCGGCACACGGCGGGGTGTCCCCGGTGGTTGTCATCCCGGATCCCAATGGCTCCCAGTCCGCCAACACCATGTGCATGGACAGCCGCATTGCCAACGCGGACACCTACCTCGCGCGGGACGTTCCGCAGTGGATCAGTTCCACTTTGGCGGTCGATACGAACCACAGCCACTGGGCCATAGGCGGGTTCTCCTTTGGCGGCACCTGCGCCGTGCAGATGGGAACCAGGCATCCCGACATCTACGCCGACGTGCTGGCCTTTTCCAGTGAGGCCGAGCCCGCCATTGCCAAGGAACGGCAGAAGACCATCGACGCAGCCTTCCCCGGAAACCCTGACGAATTCACCAGGCAGACGCCACTGGAGATCATGAAACACCAACGGTTTGAGTCCAGCGGCATGTACCTCACTGCAGGCCGGAACGATCCTGAGTTCGTGGCGAACCTCCACACGCTGGCCGCCGCGGCGGAGGCTGCGGGCTTCACCGTGCAGGCGCACGAGGTGGAGCATACCGGCCACTCCTGGGACACCTCGTCCAAGCGGTTCGCGGATGCCCTTCAGTTCCTTGGCACCCAGTGGGGGCTGCAGTGGTGAGCACCAGGAACCCGGAGCGTACCGCCGCCCTGATGTGGGCCGCCGTCGGACGCCCTGCAGCCCGGCAGGCGCTGCTCACGCTCAAGTCCATGCCCTTCACCCTGGGCGTGCTTGCCACCTTCCTTGCCGCCGCGGCGCTGACCGGAAGCTTCCTGGACGGGCCGCCGGAGCAGCTCCTGGGACTGGCCTCCGTGAGCGGCCCCGGGCTGCGCGGCGGGCAGTGGTGGACACTGTTCACCAGCCTCTTCTTCGCCACCAACCCGCTCGCGTACCTTGCAGCATCGCTGATGATCGTGCTGCTGCTGGGCCTGGCGGAGCGCAAGCTTGGCCGGCGGGCCGCCGTCGGACTGTTCTTTGGCGGGCAGTTCGCTGCCGTCACGGTGTTCCTCCTGGTGACCCAGCTGGCCGGGTATGTGGACGACGGCTGGTTGGACGCGATGGTGGATGACCGGCTCATCGGCCCCTACGCCCCGGTGCTCACCGCGGGCCTGGCGGCCAGCGCCCGGATCACCCTGCTGTGGCAGCGCCGGCTCCGCACCGTGGTGCTGTCCATTTCCCTGCTGCTGGTCCTCTATGTGGGGCACGCCGAAACTGTTATTGGCCTTATCGGTGCCCTCCTTGGCCTCCTTGCCGGCTGGTGGATCCAGGGGGACCAGGGGCGGCTTCACCGGCACCGTTCCACCGGCCGGGAAACCAGGAACCTCCTGGCCCTGACTGTTGCCGTGTTTGCGGTGGGTCCCATCCTGACCGGAATCACGCGGGCGCCGACCGGCCCGCTGGCCCTGCTGCGGGATGTCGTGTTGAGCCCGATGCCCACGCTGAACGAACTGATCTTCAACTGCGGCGCCACCGTTGACGCCACCTGCCTGGAAACGGGAAGGGCAGGCTTCGCCGGGCCCTTCGGCCTGGCGCTGGCCGTGGTGCCGGTCATCCTGCTGCTGATCTGCGCGGACGGGATGCGCCGGGGGCGCCGGCTGGCCCTGAACATTGCGCTGGCCATCCAGCTGGCCGTCACCGCCCTCGCGGCGGTCTACCTTGCCCTGTTCGCCCTTGTTCCCTCACGCCTGCAGGGCACGCACGCAACGCCCCTGTCCTCCGCCTTCGCCCATGTGCTGCCACTCGTGGGTGTCCCGCTGCTGCTGGCGGTGGTCCTGTGGCTGAACCGCCGGCAGTTCCGCGTGCAGACGCGTCCCGGCGCCCGGCGCACGCTCGCGGCGGTGGTCTGTGGAACGTGGCTTGTCCTGGCCAGTTCATACACCGTGGCCTGGTTCTGGTCCGGCGGGCTGTCCCGTGACGGCGGGCTGTTGGGTCTTTTCGCCGAGCTGGCCCGGCAGTACGTCCCGGTCCCGATTCCGCAGCATTTCCGCCGGGTCTTCCCCGAGCGCGACAGCGCCGAGGCGCTGCTGTTTGCCTACTCGGGTCCGGTGTTCTGGCTCGTGGCCCTGGCTGCGGTGTGGTGGATCCTGGTGGGGCGGCACCACGGCCTCCACTTCGGGCGGCAGGACCGCAGCCGTGCCCGGGAACTGCTCCACCAGGGCGGGGGCCCCTTATCCTGGATGGCCCTCTGGGAGCCCAACACGTACTGGTTCAGCCCGGACGGGGCAGGCGGCATGGCATTCCAGCAGCACGGGACCGTGGCCCTGACACTGGGCGGTGCGTTCGGTGACCGCAAGGCAGAGCAGCGGGTGACCGAAGGCTTCCTGGACTACTGCCGCAGCCAGGCTTTGATACCGGCGCTGTATTCCTGTGATGACACCATGTGGCCCATGCTGAGGGAACGCGGCTTTTCCCGCGTGGCCGTCGCCCAGGAGACCCGGCTGGCTCTGAACGAGCTTGAGTTCAAGGGCAAGGAATGGCAGAACGTCAGGACCGCCCTCAACCGCGCCGCGAAGCTGGGGGTCCATGCCGTCTGGGGTTCGTACCATTCGCTGCCCGCAACGCTCCGGTCACGGCTGAGCGAAGTGTCCGAGGAATGGGCGGCCGGCAAGTCCGTTCCGGAGATGGGCTTCACGCTGGGGGGTGTGGACGAGCTCGACGACGAGGAAGTGCTGTGCTGCCTGGCCGTGGACGGCAGCGGTGCCGTCCATGGCGTGACCAGTTGGCTGCCGGTGTACGACGGCGGGCGGCTGGTGAGCAGGACGCTGGACGTCATGCGCCGCGGGAGTGAGGGATTTCCGGGAGTGATGGAATTCCTGATTGCCTCCGCCGTGCTGGAATTGCGGGGTTCGGTGGACGTGATCTCCCTGTCGGGGTCGCCGCTGGCCAGCCGGCCTGATGAGCCGCGGGAACGGGGAACAGGCGCAGAGGGCACAGGCACCGAAGGAATCGGTGGGCCCGGTGACGCAGGGCAGGAGGCTCCCGATGAGGGCGCGCAGAATCTGGTCAGGATCCTTGATCTGGTGGGCCACGCGCTTGAGCCGGTCTACGGCTTCCGCTCCCTGGCGGCCTTCAAATCCCGGTTCAAGCCGGAGTACCGCGCCCTCTACTTGTACTACCAGGACCCGCTGCACCTGCCGGCCATCGGCAGGGCGCTGACCCGGGCGTACCTGCCCGGACTTTCCCTGGCACAGGGCGCGCGTCTGGTCCGCAAACTGGTGACCTGACGCGCACCAAGCGGGAACGGCCGGCAATGGTCGTGGCGGTTTGCCGGAAATGCAGTGTTTCTGTGGCAGCAATTGCGGCATAAACAAATGGTCCCCGGCAATTGAACTGCTCCCCGGAAGTTGGACTGAGAATTTCAGTTCCGACTTCCGGGGAGCAGTTTTATGCATGCACGTAGTTCGTTGTCTGAGATTCAGCGTGAGGCCGCTGTAGCGTGGTTTGAGAAGGGCATCGCGGATAGTGCGGCAGCGACGTTGCTGGGCGTGTCCCGCCCGCCGGTAAGGGTTCTCTATCGGCGGTGGAAGATCCATGGTCGAGGAGCGCTGGTGGCCAAGCCGACGAAACAGGTGTACTCGTTCGAATTCAAGCTCGCGCTGGTTGAACGGTTTATCGCCGGTGAGACTGCCCCGGATCTCGCGGCTGAGGCTGGTTTGTCCTCGCCCACGCTACTGAAGACGTGGGCCCGTGCGTATCGCCGCGAGGGCCCGGACGCGTTGCGGTCCAAGCCCAAGGGCAGGCCTAAGGCACCCGGTGCCGCGCAGCCGGCCAAGGTATCGGAACTGGAGCGGTTGCGGCGGGAGAACGAACGGTTGCGGGCGGAAGTGGCTTACCTGGGAAAATTGCGGGCCTTGAGGGCGCAGGAACGACGGTGAAGGTCCAAGCCCTCATCGCTCTCAAGGCTGACTTCCCGCTTCCGGTCCTGCTGCAGGCAGCAGCTCTTGCCAGATCCACGTTCTTCTATCATCAGGCGCGCATCCAGGGCGCTGATCCGCAGGAGTCCATCAAGGCCGCTGTCAGGGAAATTTTCGAGAAGAACCATGGCCGGTACGGGCACCGGCGGGTCCACACCGAGATGGTCAAGCAAGGGTGGACGGTCGCGAAAAAGACCGTTCTGAAGCTCATGCGGTCCCTGGACCTGGTGTGCAAGGTCCGGCGGAAGAAGCGTTACAACTCCTACCAGGGCGAGCAGGGCCGGGTTGCTCCGAACGTGTTGAACAGGGAGTTCGAGGCTGATGCCCCGAACCGGAAGTGGGTAACGGATGTGACGGAGTTCAGCGTCGGCGACCGTAAGCTCTATCTCTCGCCGGTCATGGATCTTTTCGACCGGCAGATCATCTCCTACTCGATCAGCCCGTCTCCGAATCTGGAGCTCACCAATAATTCGCTGCGCCAGGCCCTTGCCTGCCTTGAGGAAGGTCAGCAGCCGCTCGTGCATTCGGACCAGGGCTTCCAGTACCAGCACGTCTTGTGGCGAAAACTCTTACAGGGAGCCGGCGCGAGCCAGTCGATGTCACGCAAGGGCAACTGCTACGACAACGCCGTGATGGAAAACTTCTTCGGCCACCTCAAGGAAGAGCTCTTCCATCACGTGCGATACGTCAGCACCGACGCCTTGACAGCGGCACTGCACGAATACATCCGCTGGTACAACACCGAAAGAATCTCGACAAAGCTCAAGGGCCTGAGCCCGGTGCAATACCGGACCCAGGCCCTCGCGGCTTAAGCTCTTATTTAGCCAGTCCAACTTCCGGGGACCAGTTCAAATTTTGCCGGGGACCATTTGTTTCGCTGACAGCCGCGGTGGGCGGCCGGGCGGGTACTAGACCAGCGTTACGCCAGTGGCCTGGGGGCCCTTGGCACCCTGGCCGATTTCGAACTGAACGCGCTGGTTCTCGTCGAGGGTCTTGAAGCCGCCGGTCTGGATTTCGGAGTAGTGAACGAAGACATCGCCATCGGAGTCATCCGGGGTGATGAAGCCGAAGCCCTTTTCAGCGTTGAACCACTTGACGGTTCCCTGTGCCATTTATTTCTCCTCATTGTGGAACTTTTTAAGACCGGCACACCTCGTGCCGACCTTGGTCACTCCGCGAGAAGAATCCTGATTGCCTTGTCCCAAAGGGAGGTCCGGCGCTGCAGGAGCTTCGCGCTCGCAACATGTCTTGCGAGCATGAAAAACACCTACACAAAGACTGAGATAAGAATTTCATGCCCGTTCCCGCAGGTCAACGGCCCGGAGGACAAAAAGGACAAATTTTGGGTAAAAAACAGATGTCGCAGAAGCGCGCGGACAAAGCCCGGCAATTAAATGCCTGGGCAAGGAATGGAAAACCTAGAAGAGGCGGGATTCGCTGTCGTCAACGCCGCGCATGGCGTCGTAATCCAGCGTCACGCAATCGATCCCGCGGTCATTGGCCAGCACCTTGGCCTGCGGCTTGATCTGCTGGGCCGCGAAGATTCCGCGGACCGGTGCCAGCAGGGGGTCGCGGTTGAGCAGTTCCAGGTACCGGGTCAGCTGCTCCACACCGTCGATGTCTCCCCGGCGCTTGAGCTCGATGGCCACGGTGGCACCGTCAGCGTCCCGCGCCAGGATGTCAACGGGGCCAATGGCGGTGAAGTACTCGCGCCTGATGAGCGAGTAGCCCTGGCCGAGCGTCTCGATCTGTTCAGCGAGCAGCCGCTGCAGGTCCGCTTCCACTCCGTCCTTGATCAGCCCGGGGTCCACGCCCAGGTCATGGGAGGACTCGGTGATCTTCTCGTGGATGTTGATGATGAGCCGGTCATCGGTCTTGGCCGACTGCACGGTCCACTGCTCCACCACGCCAAGTTCGAGGTCCACATCGTCGGGGGACGAGACCCGCAGGGTGGCAGGCGGGCTCATCCAGTTCAGCGGCTTGTAGGAACCGCCGTCGGAATGCACCAGCACGGAGCCGTCCGCCTTGACCAGCAGGAGCCGGGTGGCGAGGGGGAGATGGGCTTTGAGCCGGCCAACATAATCAACGGAGCAATGGGCTATGACAAGTCGCACGCCGTACAGACTACCGCGTGGGCCCGGCAGGCCATGCCCGACGGCGGGAGGCCGGTGCGCCGGAAGGGGCGGCATGGAGCGGGACGGGTGAGTGGGCTGGGGCAGAATGGATACATGCCGCGTTCCAACCGTCCCCGCCGTCCCGTTTCCGGCAAGGGTTCCGCATCCGGCAGGGGCACAGGAGGGAAAAGGAGCGGCGACGTCCCCGAGCTGGACCTGGAACGCGCGCGGGCGGGGATTGCCCGCCGGGAAAGTGCCCCTGACGGTGAATGGATGGTCCGGACCATGACCGCCAGGAACGCGGAGAAGACCTACATCTGCCCGGAATGCTCCACGGCCGTGCTGCCCGGCGTTGCACATCTGGTGGTCTGGAAGGATGACCACCTCTTTGGTGCGGCGGCCGGCCTGGCCGAGCGCCGGCACTGGCACACCAACTGCTGGATGACGCGCAGCTACCGGTACCGCTGACCACCCCCCGCCGCCGGCAGCCACCCCCCGCAGCCCCTGCTGTGACGCAGCCACGCGCCCACTGTCGCTAAGCTGGCAGGCATGACTTTTGATCCGGCGTCGTACCAATTCACCCAGGCCCGGGGACCTGTCCCCATCCGCGCCTCCACCGTCCTGCCTGCCCGGCGCGAGAACATCGAGTTGCAGACGGCGGACGGCCACAGGCTGGTGGGCGAACTGGCGCTGCCGGAATCGGGTCCGGTCAAGGCCACGCTGATCACGCTCCATCCGCTGCCGACGCACGGCGGCTTCATGGATTCCCACGTCTACCGCAAGGCCTCCTACCGGTTGCCGGCGCTGGCGGGAATCGCGGTGCTGCGGTTCAACACGCGGGGTACCGCCTCCGCACGCGGCACAAGCAGCGGGGCGTTCGAGGAAGGGATCGGGGAGCAGCATGACGTGGAGGCGGCCGTGCGGTTCGCCGTTGAACGGGGACTTCCCAATCGCTGGCTGGTCGGCTGGTCATTCGGGACAGAACTGGCGCTGATGTACGGTGCCCTGGAGCCGGTGGCCGGGGAGATCGAGGGCGCGGTGCTGTTGTCGCCGCCGCTGCACCGGGCCACGGACAAGCACCTGCAGCTGTGGGCGGAATCGGGCAAGCCCCTGACCGTCCTGGTGCCGGAACATGACGACTTCCTCCAGCCTGCCGAGGCAGCCGAACGGTTCAGGCTGGTGCCGCAGGCGCGCGTGGTGGGCGTGGCCGGAGCCAAGCATCTGTGGGTGGGGGAGAAGTACGCAGGGCGGGTCCTGAACGACATCGTGGCGCTGGTCAGCCCCGACCCCGGCGCAGCCCCGCTGCCGCAGGAATGGGAGGGCCCGGCGGCCACTGCCGGAGCTTAGTGCTGGTCCTGCCGGACGATGTAGATCTCCCGGAGGAGCAGCAGCACGGCGGCGGCGGTGGGAATGGCGATCAGGGCACCGAGCACGCCCAGCAGGCTGCCGCCGGCAATAACGGAGATCACCGCCACCGCGCCGGGCACGGCAACTGCCTTCTGCATGATGCGCGGTGAGATGAAGTAGGCCTCGAACTGCAGGTAGGCAAAGTAGCAGACCGCATAGATGGCCGCCACCTGCCAGCCCTCCGTGAGGGACACGAGGACCACCACGATGCCTGCAATCATGCCGCCAACCAGCGGGATGAATGCGAGCAGGACCACCACGAACGCCAGGAGCAGGGCAAACGGAATGCCCACAATGGACATCACCACGAAGGCGAACGTGGCATTGAGAAGGGCCACGCAGGCCTGGCCGATCACGTAGTTTCCCACCGACCGGGTGATTTCCTCCGAGAGGGCGGCCACCCGTTTCCGGCGGGAGCGCGGTGCCAGCCGGTAGCCCCACTTCTTCATCGCTGGCAGCGCTGCCAGGAAGTACAGGCTCAGCACCAGGACGATCAGGGTGCCGAACAGCCCGTTGGCCACAGTGGAACCGAATCCCACCACGCCGCCGAAAATCCCGCCCATGGCGGCGGGATCGTTGACGAACTTGTCCAGTTCCTCGGTAATGCGGTCGCGCACGCCGAACTGGTCATCGAGGCTGCGGAAGAAGTCGGAGTCCATGAAGTTGCGCACCCAGTCCGGTGCCTGCCGCACGATCTCCGATACCTGTTCAACAATGGTGGGGATCAGCGTGGCGAAGAATCCGACGACGGCGCCCATCAGGACAGCCACGGAGACCAGGATGCCGGCCGGCCGGGGGATCCTGCGGTTCTCGAGCCAGCCCACCACGGGTTCAAGCCCCAGGGCGATGAACAGCGCCGCGACGATCCACAGCAGCAATTGCGTGGTGTGGGACCCGATCCAGTAGACCAGCAGCGCCAGTCCCACGCCCACGGTCCCCATGAAGCCCATGTACAGCGGATGTTGGGGGGACATGCGTGGCCCGGGGTGGCCGAACTGGGGTTCCTCGTCGCCGCCCTGTTCCGCGTCCGGCACCTGTCCGGTGTATTCGGGGGGCATTTCGAAGCGGAGCCTGGGCTGTGCCCCTGGCAGGGGCTGGCGGAGCCTGCGGACCACCTGGCCAAGGGCGGCGGTGGCGTGACCCCTGCGGTGCGCGGCTGCTGCCATGCCGAGGGGAGGCACCGGCGCAGGGACAGGGCCCCTGGAATCCCCGGATTTTCCGGCTGCAGCCGAGGACGGGTCCGTCTTGTCTGTCACTGGTTTTGGGGGCCTGTTCCGTGCTTGGCTCCGCGTTTGCGGGCGGGTGTGATGATCATCGCAAACACTATCAGCAGGCTTGTCACCGCGAGCTGAAGCCGCCACCTTGAGTCCGCCAACGGAAGGGGCGGGCCTGGCCAAAAGGGGCCAGCGGTAACAAAAAGGTTACTATTGGAGGCAAACCCCCGCTGATGATAGGTGTTTCCCTTGCGTTTAAAGACTGCAGCCGCACTTGTGCTGCTCGGCCTCCTGACACTTTTGGCCGGCATCGGCCAGAGAACCATCTGGGCTCCATCCGAGACGTTCACCGCGTCCGTGCCGGCCGATTCCGCTGCCGCGCCCCTGACCGTCATTGATCAGAAGCTGCGCACCCTCCACGACGGACCGGTCAAGATCACCGTCCAGGGCGACGGAAACTTCATGCTGGCCACCGGACGGCCTGATGACATCAAAGCCTGGGTGGGCCAGACGGCGCACAACACCATCACGGGCGTATCCGGGGATGAAAAATCCCTCGTGGTTGAGCACGCCGACGGCGAAGGCACAGCACCCAACCCGGCCGGTTCGGATCTCTGGGTTTCCACCGAGAACGCAGGCGGTGGGCTCGACTACACCTGGACCCCGCCTGCCGACGGTGACTGGAGCCTGCTGCTCGCCTCCGACGGCACCAAGCCGGCCCCCGCCTCTGTCTCCATGACCTTCCCCAATGACACCTCCACCCCCTGGGCCGTTCCGCTGATGGTCCTGGGCGGCCTGCTGATCCTGGGCGGAATCGTCCTGGCACTGCTCTCGGCCCGCCGGAAGGACGGCGAAGGCGGCGACAGCAGCTATGCCCGCCGTGCCCGTGAACGTAACGCCGCTCCGCAGGGCCAGGCCCCGTCGTCGTCCTCCTCTTCCAAGGCCACCATGGTGGCGGCCGGTGTGGTTGCAGCCCTGCTCGCCGGATCGGGCACCGCAGCCCAGGCCGCCACTCCCAGCCCGCAGCCGTCCGGGGGCGCCACGGCAGCCAAGGAAGCAGCGGGATCGCCGGTCCTGCTGGACGCCCAGGTCCGCCGGATCCTCGAACAGGTCTCCAGCGCCACCGACGCCGGCGACGCAGCAAAGGATGCCGCCAAGCTGTCGGACCGCGTGGGCGGACCCGAACTGGAAATCCGTACCCAGAACTACAAGATCCGCTCCCAGGTGGGCTCCTACGAGCCGCGCATGCCCGTGCGCTCCACCAAGCTGCTGACCACGGTGGTCACCAGCGGCCGCGACTGGCCGCGCTCGGTGCTGGCCGTGACCCAGGGCGAAGGGAACGTGGTTCCGCAGATCCTGACCCTCGTCCAGCAGTCACCGCGTGAAAACTACAAGCTGATGGAAACCACCCCGCTTCAGCCGGGCACCACCTTCCCGAACATCAGCCGGGGCGGTACCGAGACGCTCGCCGCATCGGACAAGACCGGACTGCTCTACAGCGGCGAGGAAGCAATGTCCGGCCTGGCTGACAGACTCACCTCAGCGGACTCGCCCTTCAAGGACAAGCTGGTCGAGGGCCAGTCCTCCCCGTACATCGCCGATACCCTGTCCTACCAGGCCGAGGTGGTCAAGGCGGGCGAGAACGGGAACTTCTCCTTCACGCACAAGGTGGTCCCCGAAAGCACCGTGGTGTTCCGCACCTCCGACGGCGGGGCCCTGGTCCTGGGCCGGATCAACTTCGGCTTCGAAGGCACCCCCAAGGCGGCCGGTGACAAACTGAGCATCGGCGACGACGCGGCAGCACTGGCCGGCGGCAAGGAGACCACCACCGGCATGGTCCTGAGCTTCGCAGAATCCATGGCGGTCTACGTTCCGCCGGCAGGATCCACGGACCCGATGAAGCTCGTCGCCGCCACCCGCGGCCTGGTCGGAGCCTCCTTCAAGTAGGCCCCTGGCTGTATTACCACCGGCAGCGGCCGGAGTGGCTAGAGTGGGAAACATGAGTTCGCCAGCTTCCCGCCCAGTCCCTCCTGCCGCTGCCAACCCGCTTAACCTGCGCGGCGCCGTCGACCTTTCCTCGCTGAAGCGCCCCGCATCACCCTCCGGTACTTCCGCCCCCTCCGCCCCCTCCGCCCCTGCCGCAGTAACGCCGCAGGCCCCGCAGCCCGGGGCACCCGCCGGTGGAACCGAGCTCACGGTCAACGTCACCGAGGCCAACTTCCAGCAGCTGGTGGAACTGTCCGCCCAGGTCCCGGTGGTGTTTGCCCTGTGGGCCCCCTACTCGCCCGAGTCCGGCAGGATGGTCGAGACCCTTGAGCGCGTGGTTGCCGGCTACGGCGGCCGCCTGGTCCTTGGCGCCGCGGACATCGAAGCCTTCCCGCAGCTTGCCCAGGCCTTCCAGGTGCAGGCCGTCCCCACCGCCGTCGCCGTCCTCAAGGGGCAGCCGGTGCCGCTGTTCCAGGGCGGGGCCGAGGAACAGCAGGTGCGCAGCCTCTTCGACGAACTCCTCAAGGTGGCTGCGGCGAACGGGGTCACCGGGAGCCTCGACGGCGGAGCGGGCGGAGAGCCGGAGCCCGCGCCGCTGCCGCCGCTGCACCAGGCCGCCTTCGACGCCATTGAGGCCGGCGACTACGCCGCGGCCGCCGAGGCCTACCGCCAGGCGCTGAAGGAGATGCCGTCGGACCACGAGGCCAAGGCCGGGCTGGCGCAGGTGGAGCTGATGGACCGGCTGCAGTCCTTGTCGGCCCAGGACAGCGAGGCCCTGCGCGCGCAGGCCGCCGATGAGCCGGACAACCTGGCGGCGCAGCTTGGGGTGGCGGACCTGGACGTGGCCGGCGGGCACGTCGAGGATGCGCTGAACCGGCTGGTGGCATTCATCGGCAGGAACTTCGGCCCGGAGCGGGAGACCGCACGGGTGCGGCTGCTGGAGCTGTTCGACGTGGTGGGCGCCGGTGATGAGCGGGTGGCAAAGGCTCGGCAGGCGCTTGCCCGGGTGCTCTTCTAGTGCCGGCCCTGTTCCAGCCGCTGACGCTGCGGTCCATGGAGCTGGAGCACCGCGGCTGGGTGTCGCCCATGTGCCAGTACAGCTGCGATCCCGACGACGCCCCCGGAGTGCCCAACGATTGGCACCTGGTGCACCTGGGCGGGTTTGCCACGGGCGGCGCGGCAATGATCCTCACAGAGGCCGCGGCAGTGAACGCCGCCGGCCGGATCAGTCCCCGCGACGCCGGAATCTACAACGACGACCAGGCGGCGGCCTGGCAGCGGATCATTTCCTTTGTCCACCGGCACGGTGTTGCCGGAACGAAGATCGGCGTGCAGCTGGCCCACGCCGGGCGCAAAGCGTCCACGTACTGGCCGTTTTCCGGCAAGCATGGCAGCGTTCCGGCGTCCGACGGCGGCTGGGACACCGTGGGCCCGTCCACCTCCGCCTTTGAAGGCTATGCGGCGCCTGCCGCCATGACCGAGGAACAGATCCACGGCGTCATTGCGGATTTCGCCGCTGCCGCTGTCCGCGCCGTGGACGCGGGCTTTGACACCATGGAGATCCACGGGGCGCACGGCTACCTCCTGCACCAGTTCCAGAGCCCGCTGATCAACCAGCGCAGCGATGACTGGGGCGGCGACGAAGCCGGACGGAACCGGCTCATGCTGGCCGTGGTTGACGCGGTCCGAGCCGTGATTCCCGATTCCATGCCCCTGTTGCTCCGGATCTCGGCCACGGACTGGGCACCTGGCGGCGTGGACCAGGCAGCGTCGGTCCGCCTGGCACGGGAGGCTGCCGCGCACGGCGTGGACCTGGTGGATGTCTCCAGCGGCGGGGCAGTGGCCAACCAGCAGATCAAGCCGGGCCTGGGCTATCAGACCGGATTCTCGGCGGCCATCCGCGGGGAGGCAGGAATCGCCACCGGCACCGTGGGCCTGGTGACCACCCCCGGTCAGGCGGAGCACGCCATCGCCACCGGGCAGGCAGACGGCGTCTTCATTGCCCGGGCGGCCCTGCGGGACCCCCACTGGTGGCTCCGCGCCGCATTCGACCTGGGCTATGACATGGCCTGGCCGCCCCAGTACGAGCGGGCCATCCCGCGCCGGGCCTTCTGACCGCGGCGTCCGGCATGGCGCATCCTGGCGGGAATGGCCCTGAGACCACGGTTGACCGGCAACTGGAAGCGAAGATCCTGGAACTTCTGGCATCCCGGGCGCCCACCTCCACCATCTGCCCTTCCGATGCCGCCAGGGCGGTGGGCGGAGATGACTGGCGCGGGCTCATGGATCCAGCACGCGACGCCGCGCGGCGCCTGGTCGATGCCGGGCTGGTCCACATCACCCAACGCGGGATGGTGGTTGATGCCGCCACGGCGAAGGGGCCGATCAGGATCCGGAGGGTCCCTCAAGGCGACGGCGGGTAAACAGTGTGGTGCCGTCAGCCCAGAAGGTCGTCCACGTAGCACCAGCGCCACTCTTCGCCGGGTTCGATGCTGCGCATGACCGGATGGCCGGTCTCCTTGAAGTGGCGGCTGGCGTGCCGGCCCGCGGAGGAGTCGCAGCAGCCAACGTTTCCGCACCCGAGGCACATGCGCAGGTGCACCGGTGTGGTCCCTTCCCGCTTACACCCAGCACAGGACGGGTTGGCGGGGGCGGGCGACGGCATGGTTGCCGTCAGGTGGTCGCAGACGCCGCCGGGCTGGGACAGCCCTTCGCCGGCGCCTTCAGCGGCAGCGCCCAGTTCGTGGAGGGAAGCGTCCAGCATGGACTCCTCCACATCGAGCCGTTCCAGGACCTCGCTGAGGACTTCATGGGCAAAGTCCCCGCCGCGCCGGAGCTCCAGCACCTTGTCACGTTCGGCCTCCAGCATGGCCATCCGCAGCTGCGCGTACCGCTGGCTGGGGGTGGCCGCCTCTGCCGCGGACCTGCCCAGGCGTTCCCAGGCCGCAAGTCCCCGCTCCTGCGTGCGCCGCCGCAGCATGTCCATAACCTCCGGCGGGTCGCTCTCGCGCCGCAGCTGCTCCAGCCGGTCCATCCCCGCGGCGGTTGCCAGCTGCATCAGTGAGGCCTGGTTCAGCGCGTCCTCCCGCTTGTCCGGCCCCGGCAGCCCCAGGGCCCGGACCAGGGCCGGCAGCGTGAATCCCTGCAGCACCAGGGTGCCGGCCACCACCACCATGGCGGCCAGGACCAGCACGTTGCGGTGCTCCAGGTCATCCGGCAGCGTCAGGACGGCGGCAAGGGTGACCACTCCGCGCATGCCCGCCCAGGACACAATGGCGGGAAACTGCCAGGGCGGCGCGGGGTCTGCCCGCTGCACGGAAGGAACCAGGCGGGGCAGGTAGGTGGCCGGAAAAACCCAAACGGGGCGCAGCACCAGCACCGCCAGCAGGATCACGGCGCACCCGAGCCACACCCGGCCGGCGCCCAGCGAATCGTCCTGGACGCTGTCAATGATGCTGCGCACCTGCAGGCCGATCAGCAGGAACACGGCGTCCTCCAGCAGGAACTGGACGGTGTCCCAGTTGCTCCGGGCGCTTTGCCGCGCGGCACCGTTGGGCATTGAGGGCGCCTTGGTGCCCATCACCAGGCCGGTCACGACGACGGCGAGCACGCCGGACGCGTGGATCGCCTCGGCGGGAAGGAATGCAACGAACGGTGCCATCAGCGATGTTGAGGTGTTGATGGCAACGTTGCTGATCCGTTTCCTGATTTCGGTGAGGAGGTAAGCGGCGGCGAGGCCCACCGCGAGGCCCCCGCCGGCCGCCACCACAAAGCCGCCGGCCACGTCCAGTACTGAGACGGACCCGGCGATGGCCGCCAGGGCTGCGCGCAGGCACACCAGCGCCGTGGCGTCATTGACCAGTGATTCGCCTTCCAGGATGTTCACGATCCGGCGCGGCATTCCCACCTTCCGCGCAATGGCCGTAGCGGCCACAGCGTCCGGAGGCGCCACCACTGCGCCAAGGGCAATGGCAGCCGCCAGCGGGATTTCCGGGAACAGCCACCACACCACCAACCCGACTCCCAGGGTGCCGAAGATGACGTAGCCCACGGACAACAGGCCGATGGACCGGCGGTTGGTCTTGAAGTCGAACAGCGAGGTGCGGAACGCCGCCGCATAGAGCAGCGGCGGCAGCAGGCCCACCAGCACCAGCTCGGGGTTCAGCTCCACCGGCGGAATGAACGGCAGGAACGATCCCGCCACTCCCGCCAGGACCAGCAGCAGCGGAACCGGGATGTTGAACCTGCGGCCCACGGCGCTGCCGGCGCAGACCACAGCAACGATCACCAGCAGGCCCAACGCAATGTCCATGAGGTTAGTCTCCCACCCCCGCCCGGCCCGGTCCGCGGCTAGGCTGGCATCATGACTGCACCGATACCTGACCAGGCGTCGAATACCGGGCCCGTGGCGGCCCTTTCCATCCGCGGGCTGGCCAAGCGGTTCGGCGGGAAGATCGCGGTGGACGGCATCAGCCTGGAAGTTCCCGCGGGTTCCTTTTTCGGGATCGTGGGCCCCAACGGTGCGGGCAAGACCACCACACTCTCCATGGCCACCGGCCTCCTGCGCCCCGACTTCGGCACGGCGGTGGTGCATGGGGTTGATGTCTGGCAGCACCCGCTGGAAGCCAAGCGGCTGATGGGAATCCTGCCTGACGGCGTCCGGCTCTTCGACCGGCTCACCGGGGAGCAGCTGATCACGTACGCCGGGCTGCTGCGCGGCATGGACAAAGCCGTAGTGGCCGCCCGGGTGGGGGAGCTGCAGGCGGCCATGGACCTGACGCAGGACGCCGGCACGCTGGTGGTGGACTATTCGGCCGGCATGACCAAGAAAATCGCGCTGGCCTCCGCCCTGATCCACGCCCCGCGGCTCCTGGTCCTGGATGAGCCCTTCGAAGCGGTCGACCCGGTATCAGCCGCGAACATCCGCTCCATCCTGGACCGGTATGTGGCCTCCGGCGGGACCGTCATCGTGTCCAGCCATGTGATGGATCTGGTGCAGCGCATGTGCGACCACGTTGCCGTGGTGGCCCGTGGCCGGCTGCTGGCAGCGGGGACCGTGGACGAGGTCCGCGCCGGCGCCTCCCTTGAAGACCGGTTCGTGCAACTGGTCGGCGGCCACAGCCACACGGAAGGGCTGGAATGGTTGCGAACCTTCTGAGGCTCAAGCTCACGCTGCTGCGCAACGGGCTGCGCCGCAGCCCCTGGCAACTGGTGGGCATGGCCATCGCGGGGCTCTATGCCCTCGGGGTCGTGGCAACACTGATCATCGCCCTGGTCCTGCTGCGCAACGCAGGCCCCGAGACCGCACACACAGCAGTTGTCCTCGGTGGCTCCGCCGCTGTGCTTGGCTGGGGCGTCATACCGGTGGTGGCATCCGCCACGGACATGACCCTTGATCCGGCGCGCTTCACCACTTTTGCGGTTCCCATGAAGCAGCTGCTCGCCGGCCTGGCCCTGGGCGGGTTGATCGGCATCCCGGGCCTGGCCACCGCGCTCGTGGCCCTGTCCACGGTGGTGACCTGGTCCCGCGGAGTGCTTCCCGCGCTCGCAGCCCTCCTGGGCGCAGCCCTGGGCGTGATGACCTGCGTCGTGCTGGCCAAGGTGGTCACCACCGCAACGGCAAGCCTTGCTGCTTCCCGGCGCTTCAAGGACATAAGCGCCATCGCGTTCATGGTGCCCCTGGTCCTGCTGGGACCCATCGTGGCGGGGGTTGGCCGCGGCATCAGCGCGTCCACCGGGTTCCTGCCCGGGTTCGCCCGGACGTTGTCCTGGACCCCGCTCGGAGCACCGTGGGCGCTCGCCGGCGACATCGCGTCCGGCCGGCCCGGGCAGGCCGCTGTGAAGCTGCTGGTGTCCGTGGCGGTCCTCGGCGCCCTGGCCTGGTGCTGGAAGCTGCTGCTCGAGCGCGCGCTGGTAACCCCGCCATTTGCCGGTGCCGGAAAGCGCAGGGGCGGCCGCCTGGGTCTGTTGGGCGTGCTGCCGGCCACCCCCGCCGGCGCCGTGATGGCCAGGTCGCTCACCTACTGGCTTCGGGACCCGCGGTATTCAGGTTCGCTGGTGGTGATCCCGCTGCTTCCAGTGGTGCTGGCTTTCCAGGGGGCCCAGACCGGCAGCTACGGCAGCCTTGCGTTCCTCGCCCCGGTGTCGGCCTTCATCCTGGCCTGGTCCATCTCTGCGGACGTCTCCTACGACAACACAGCCTTTGCGCTGCACCTGGCCACCGGGGTCCGCGGGGTGGCGGACCGGCTTGGCAGGGCCTTGGCGTGCCTGACCTTCGCGCTTCCGGTGGTGCTGGTGTTCTCCGTGGGGTACGCGGCCTTCACCCAGAACTGGGCCGCGCTGCCGGGCCAGCTGGGATTCAGCCTGGGAATCCTCTTTACGGGCCTGGGGCTGTCCTCGGTGGTCTCGGCCCGGTACACGGTAACGGTCCCGCTGCCTGGCGACAGCCCGTTCAAGAAGCCGCCGGGCAACGTGGGCCAGACCCTTGCTGTGCAGTTCGTGGGGATGCTGGTCCTGATGGTCCTGGTCCTGCCCGAGGCCGCGCTGCTGGTTGCCCAGGCTGTCACGGGGAACGTCCTGTTCGGCTGGCTCAACCTGGCCGCAGGAACAATCGTTGGCCTGGCCCTCTTCCTGGCCGGCGTCCGCCTGGGCGGCAAGTGGATCGAGGCGCGGGGGCCCGAGCTCCTGGCGCAAGTAACCGTCAACCGCTGACAAGGTCCCGGAAGGAACACCATGGAAATCGTCATCCTGGGCGGCAGCAGGCAGATCGGAAAACTCGCAGCCGACGCCATTGAACAGCTGCTCCGGCGCAAGCCTGCCGGCGTCCTAGGCCTGGCCACGGGGTCCTCGCCGCTGCCCGTGTACGACGAACTGGCCGCCCGGCACGAACAGGGCCTGGACTTCAGCCGTGCCTCCGGATTCGCGCTGGACGAATACGTTGGCCTGCCGGCAGGCCATCCCGAGTCCTACCGCGAGGTGGTCCGCCGTGAATTCACCAACCGGGTGAACATCGCGCCGGAGAACGTCCACGGCCCCGACGGGACCGCAACCGACATCCCCGCAGCGTGCGACGCGTACGAACAGGCCATCGCCGCGGCGGGCGGTGTGGACCTGCAGCTGCTGGGCGTGGGCACCGACGGCCATATCGGCTTCAATGAACCAGGCTCTTCCTTCGCATCCCGGACCAGGATCAAGAGCCTGATCGAGCAGACCCGCAGGGACAACGCCAGGTTCTTCAACAGCCTCGCGGAGGTGCCGCACCATGTCATTACCCAGGGACTGGGCACCATCATGGCGGCCAGGCACGTGATCCTGCTGGCAACGGGGGCGCAAAAGGCCCAGGCTGTCCGCGATTTCGTGGAAGGGCCGGTGGCAGCCATCTGCCCCGCGTCCGTGCTGCAGTTCCATCCGCACGCCACCGTCCTGCTGGACGAGGCCGCCGCTTCCGCCCTGAAATTGGCGGATTTCTACCGCCACACCTATGAGAACAAGCCTGCCTGGCAGGGGCTTTAGATGCCTTGCAGGCGCTGCCGCCGGCCATGAAAAAGTACGACGGCGGCCGGTGCCGGACCCTGCCACGGGCGTGCCGCCGTCGAACGCCCGGACCCTGGAACGGCTAAGATGAATGCCATGACTAGCATGACGGACCCTCTCGACAACGACCCGATGCGCGAGCTTTCCGGGGCTGGATCGTCCACGGCCACCATTGAGCGCGAGGAACTGCGCCAGGAAGTGGAACCCGGGGACCGGGAGCGCTTTTCGCACTATGTGCGGAAGGAAAAGATCATGGAGTCCGCGCTGACCGGGGAGCCCGTCATCGCCCTCTGCGGCAAGGTCTGGACGCCGGGCCGGGACCCGCAGAAGTTCCCGGTCTGCCCCATGTGCAAGGAGGTCTACGAAGGCCTCCGGCCGGGCAATGACGGCGGCAAGGGTCCCGGAGGGGACTCGGGCAGCAACAAGTAGTGACGGAGACGCTCTTTGGCGGCCCCACCCTGCCTCCGGCCTATCCGGAACGCGCAGCCTGGGGAACCGCCCCGAAACTCCGTGCCTGGCAGCAGGAAGCCCTGGACCTCTATCTGAAGAACAGTCCGCGGGACTTCCTTGCGGTGGCAACCCCGGGTGCCGGTAAAACCACCTTCGCGCTGCGGATCGCCTCCACGCTCATCGACTCCGGTGCCGTGAACCGGGTGACCATCGTGGCGCCCACTGACCACCTGAAGCGCCAGTGGGCGGATGCTGCCGCCAAAGTGGGGATCGCCATCGACCCCAACTTCAAGAACTCCGACGGCCAGCACGGCCGCGGCTTCATCGGCGTCGCCGTCACTTATGCCCAGGTGGCCAGCAAGCCGCTGCTGCACCGGGCCAAGACTGAAGCGGCCCGGACCCTGGTGATCCTGGACGAAATCCACCACGGCGGCGAAGCCCTGTCCTGGGGCGACGGCCTGCGCGAGGCGTTCGATCCCGCCGTGCGCCGGCTGTCCCTGACCGGTACCCCGTTCCGGTCCGACACCTCGCCCATCCCGTTCGTCGAATACGCCGAGGACCGGGACGGCATCCGCCGCTCCAAGGCGGACTACACCTACGGCTACGGCAACGCCCTCCGCGACCATGTGGTCCGGCCCGTGATGTTCATGGCCTACTCCGGCCAGATGCGCTGGCGGACCAGCGCGGGCGAGGAAATGGCGGCGTCCCTCGGTGAGGCAGCGGTGACCAAGGACATCACCAGCCACGCCTGGCGGACGGCGCTGAACCCGGCAGGGGAGTGGATTCCAGCGGTCCTGGCCGGGGCGGACAAAAGGCTCAGCGAGGTCCGGCGCACCGTCCCGGACGCCGGCGGCCTGGTCATCGCCACCGACCACGAGGACGCCCGCGCCTACGCGGGGCAGTTGAAGAGGATCACCGGGGAGTCGCCAACTGTCATCCTGTCCGACGACGCCAAGGCCTCCAGCAAGATCGAGGAATTCTCCGCCGGCGAGAAGCGCTGGATGGTGGCCGTGCGCATGGTGTCAGAAGGCGTTGACGTTCCGCGCCTTTCCGTCGGCGTCTACGCCACCTCAACCTCCACGCCGCTGTTCTTCGCCCAGGCCGTGGGCCGCTTCGTGCGTGCCCGTAAAAGGGGAGAGACGGCGTCGGTCTTCCTGCCCTCGGTGCCGCAGCTGATGGCGCTGGCCAACTCCATGGAAATGGAACGCGACCACGCCCTGGACCGGCCGGAGAAGGAGGACGGGGACGGGCTGTTCAATCCCGAAGACTCGCTCATGGAGGAGGCCAACCGCGAGGAAAAGGCCTCCGACAGCCTGACCAAGGGCAAGTTCGAGGCGCTGGACTCGCAGGCGTCCTTTGACCGGGTCCTGTTCGACGGCGGCGAGTTTGGCACCGGCGGCGAAGTGGGGTCCGACGACGAGCTGGACTTCCTGGGGATCCCCGGCCTGCTGGACGCGGAGCAGGTGGGGACGCTGCTGCGCCAGCGCCAGCATGAGCAGCTGAACCGGAAGAACCGGAAATCGCCGACTGCAGCCGAAAGCCAGGCCCCGGCCGTTCCTGACCACCGGATGCTGATGGACCTGCGCAATGAACTGGCCAAGAACGTCGCCGCCTGGGCTGCCCGGACCGGGACTCCGCACGGCGTGGTGCACACCAAGCTGCGCACGGTCTGCGGCGGTCCCCCCGTGGCGCAGGCCAACGAGGAGCAGCTGAAGTCGCGGCTGCGCAAGCTCCAGGACTGGTTCGTGGGCCGCAAGTAGCGGCTCAGGCGATGTCGGCCCCGCCGAGTTCCAGTTCGGCCACCGCGTCTTCGAGGTCCTCGGCGATGCCGGCGGTCAGCGACCGTACCACTGTGACGCCGTAGCCGGCCTGGACGGCGTCAAGCGCGGTGGCCTTCACACAGTAGTCGGTGGCGATGCCCACCACCACCACGTCCTCCACGTCGTGGCTCTGCAGCCAGTCATCGAGGCCGATGGCGTCCTCATCGGGCTCCAGCGACTCCCTGGCGCCGGCCAGTCCGCCGGCCTGCCGTTCCCCGGTGGGAACGGCGTCTTCCGGGGCCAGCAGTCCCTCAAAGCCTGAGTAGGCGGCGGCGAACTGGCCTTTCCGGAAGTAGGCATCGATGTACTCGGTGTCAAGATCCGGGTGAAGATCGGCTCCGCGGGTGCCGGCCACGCAGTGCGGCGGCCAGCTCTCCTTGAAATCAGGGGTGTCAGAGAAGTGGCTGCCGGGGTCCACGTGCCAGTCCTGGGTGGCAACCACGTAGTCGTATTCGCTGTTGTGGGCATCCAGGTACTCGCTGATGGCGCCTGCCACGGCCGCGCCGCCGGGAACGGCGAGCGAGCCGCCCTCGCAGAAATCATTCTGCACGTCCACGATGATCAAAGCGCGGGACATCAGTGCTCCTTCAGTTTTCCTCGTAGACAGTGGGGATGGCGGCCTCGCCCCGCTGCAGGCGGTTGACCACGGACGGCAGCTCGGCCATGGAGTCGGCGTGGCGCTGCCGTGCGCGGAGCACTCCGTCGTAGCCGGTCCAGCCCGGCAGCAGTTCGCCGTTCTTCATGAACTGCTGCAGCAGTGGGCGGTCATTGCCGTCGTCCTCGGGCCGGTGGCCCACGCCCACCACCTCGGCGGTGGCCGTGCCCCGTTCATCCAGCTTCCGCAGCGCGTACTTGCGCCCGCCCACGCTGGCCTTGTTCTTGGCCGCCTTGGCCACGGACACGAAGTTGCCGTCGTCGCCGGCGCGGCTGACCAGCTTGTAGACCATGCTGGCGGTGGGAGCTCCGGAGCCGGTAACCAGCGACGTTCCCACGCCGTAGGAGTCCACGGGTGCCGACTGAAGCGCGGCGATGGCGTACTCGTCCAGGTCCGAGGTCACCACGATCTTGGTGTGTTCGTTGCCGAGGTCGTCCAGCAGCCTGCGCACCCACTGCGCCTGGGCCACGAGGTCGCCGGAGTCCAGCCGGACGGCGCCCAGGCGAGGCCCTGCCAGGTCCACTGCCGTGCGGACTGCCTTTTCGACGTCGTACGTATCCACCAGCAGCGACGTTCCCTCTCCCAGCGAGGCAATCTGGGCCTCGAAGGCCTCCCGCTCGGTGTCGTGCAGCAGCGTGAACGAGTGGGCTGCGGTGCCCACGGTCTTCACGCCGTAGCGGATGCCTGCTTCAAGGTTTGACGTGCTGTCAAAACCGGCAATGATGGCCGCGCGGGCCGATGCCGTGGCGGCTTCCTCATGGGTGCGCCGCGAGCCCATCTCGATACAGGGCCGGCCACCGGCGGCACTGACCATCCGGGAAGCGGCGGAGGCAATGGCGGTGTCGTGGTTAAGCACGGACAGCAGGTAGGTCTCCAGCATGCAGGCTTCGGCGAAGGAAGCCTCGACGATCAGGATGGGGGAGTTGGGGAAGTACGCCTCGCCCTCGGCATAGCCCCAGATGTCGCCCGCGAATTTGTAGTTGGCCAGGTACTCCAGCGTCTCCCGGTTGACCACCCGGGTCCGCTCCAGGAACTCCAGTTCGGCGTCGCCGAAGCGGAACTGCGCGATGCCTTCCAGGAGCCGTCCGGTTCCGGCCACGATGCCGTAGCGCCGGCCGTCGGGCAGCCGCCGCGCGAACGCCTCGAACACGGACCTGCGGTGCGCGGCCCCGGAATGGAGGGACGCCTGCAGCATGGTCAGCTCGTAGTGGTCGGTGTAAAAGGACGTGCGGGGATGGTCCCAGCCGGCTGAGGTGCTCACGAAAGTCACTCTAATCCCCACCGGCTCCCAAGTCTCGCTTCGCTCGCCTCGGGGCCCTCGCCGGCGTGGGCCCAACCCCAACATAGAATGGACAGATGACCATAAGCGTTGCGCCCGGCACTGGTACACAGGAGGGCACCCGGACCGGCACGGCAGAGTCCACCGACTCCCTGACCGCGCCGGACATCCCCTGGAACCTGGTGATCTGGAACGATCCCGTCAATCTGATGAGCTACGTCAGCTACGTGTTCCAAAGCTACTTTGGCTACTCCGAGACGAAAGCCAACAAATTGATGATGGAGGTCCACAAAAAGGGCCGCTCCATCGTCGCCTCGGGCAGCAAGGAGCAGGTGGAGCGCCACGCCGTGGCCATGCACGGGTTCGGCCTGTGGGCCACGGTGGAAAAGGCCAGCGGCGGCAACGGCGGTGCATCAGGCAAGTCCGGCGGTCCGCGCCAGGGTAAGGGAAAACGTGGCTAAGGCATTTAAATACGGGCTCAAAGGCATCACCGGCTACCTGGAACCGGCTGAACGGGACCTGCTGCGCAGCCTGATCGACGACGTGATCTCCATGCTTGAGCCCGAGGACCGTACCGGGCAGGACCCGCTGGCAGCGCTGATCGGCCTGGACATGGACGTGGCCGAACCCACGGACCGTGCGGTAAAGCGGCTGCTCCCCAACGTGGTGAAGGACGACGGCGGCGCGTCCCTTGAGTTCCGCCAGCTCACCGAGCGTTCTCTCCGGGAAACAAAGATCGGGGCCCTGCGCGCCGCGGCGCTGGACCTGGACAGGGACGAGATCGTCCTGACGCCGGAGGGGGCGCAGCACTGGTCCATGGCGCTGAACGATGTGCGGCTGGTCCTGGCGGAGCGGCTGGACATCCGGGACGAGGCAGACGCCGAGCACGTCCACCGCATGCAGGACTGGTCCCAGGCCGAGGACGTGGAGAGCTACCTGGCACTCGTATACAACTTCACCACCTGGCTTCAGGAGTCCCTGGTCCAGGCCATGCTGCAGTCCATGGAATCCCGCCGGTGAGCCACGGCGGCCAGGGGGAGGCCGTCCGCTGTGACGCAGACGACATGAGTCGCAGGACACAAGATGATGGCTGACGCTTCCGGGAACACCTATCCTCGAATAATCATGACTACAGCCCCGAGCATGGAACCACCGGCGGAAGCGCAGGACACGGACCCCGGCAGCGGGTTTCCGGACGCTGCCCCGGAAACCCGACCCATCGGTGTGTTCGATTCCGGTGTCGGCGGGCTCACCGTGGCCCGCTCCATCATCGACCAGTTGCCCAATGAGTCAATCCTCTACGTGGGGGACACCGCCCACGGTCCTTACGGGCCGCTGCCCATCGCGGAGGTGCGGGCCAACGCCCTGGGCGTCATGGACGAACTGGTGGACTCCGGCGTCAAGCTGCTCACCATCGCCTGCAACTCGGCGTCGGCCGCTGTCCTGAGGGACGCCCGGGAGCGCTACACCGCCAAGTACGGCATCCCGGTCATTGAGGTCATCCAGCCCGCCGTGCGGCGCGCCGTTGCCGCCACCCGCAGCGGACGGGTGGGCGTCATCGGCACGTCGGCCACCGTTGGTTCACGCGCGTACGAGGACACCTTCGCCGCCGCGCCTGACCTGGAGATCACCTCCGTGGCGTGCCCGGAGTTCGTCAGCTACGTGGAGGCCGGAATCACCACGGGCCCGGCGCTGCTCGCCGTGGCGGAGGAATACCTTGCGCCGCTGAAGGCCGCCGGTGTGGACACCGTGGTCCTGGGCTGCACGCACTACCCGCTGCTGACGGGCGTGATCTCCTACGTCATGGGCGCGGACGTCACGCTGGTCTCCAGTGCCGAGGAAACCGCCAAGGACGTGTACCGGGCCCTGGCCACCCACAACCTGCAGCGAACCACCCAAACCCCGCCCGAGCACCACTTCGTGGCCACCGGCGACGCCGGACAGTTCGAGGCGCTGGCCCGGCGTTTCCTGGGCCCAGAGGTGCTGTCCGTCCGCCACGTGGACCATGTGGCGGCGCAGTACCCCACGGGCAGCCTGGCGCGGATCACCCCGGAGATGATCGCCGCTGCGCAGAGTGCGCGGGACCGCCCCCGGATCTCCAACTTCGTGGGGGGCGGGCTGGCCGGTGCCCGCCCAGCCGGAGGGCCTGCCCTGTGAAGCTGACCATCGTGGGATGCACGGGCTCGTTCCCCGGGCCGGGCTCCCCGGCGTCGTGCTACCTCCTGACCGCCACGGACGGTGAACGGACGTGGAAGGTGGTGATGGACCTTGGCAGCGGTGCGCTGGGGGCCATCCAGCGCTACACCGACCTTGAAGACATCGACGCGATCTTCCTCACCCACCTGCACCCGGACCACTGCATGGACCTGTGCGGGCTGCATGTGGCCATCCGCTGGAAGCCCGGCGGCTGGGACCGCGGCCGGATTCCCGTGTGGGGGCCCGCCGCCACAGCGGACAGGATGGCAACCGCTTACGGGCTGGACCTGGACCCCGGCATGCATGAGGAATTCGACTTCACCAACTGGACCGAGCGCGAACCCGTGACCGTGGGCCCCTTCACCGTGACCCCCTTCGCCGTCAACCATCCCATCGAGGAGGCCTACGCCCTGCGGGTGGAGGTGGTGGAGCCCGGCAAGGACGGCACACCGGTGTCCCGGGTCCTGACCTATTCCGGCGACACCGATTCCTGCGCAGGGCTTGAGGAAGCCGCCAAGGACGCGGACCTGTTCCTGTGCGAGGCAGCCTTCGAAGAGGGCCGTGACGCCGACATCAAGGATGTCCACCTGACCGGCAAGCGGGCGGGGGAGGCTGCAGCGGCGGCCGGTGCCCGGCGGCTCCTGCTGACCCATATCCCGGTATGGACCTCCCAGACCACCGTCATGGCCGAAGCCCGTCCCGTGTTCCCCGGCGACGTGGCCGTTGCCGTGGCGGGTGTCCACTACACCATCTAGCCGCGCCGGCACTCGATAAGCTGGGGGCATGACATCTGAAGCAACTGCAGTGCCCATTGTGCGTGCGGACGGCCGTGCCCCCGACCAGCTCCGGCCCATCAGCATCACCCGCGGATGGTCCAACCAGGCTGAGGGATCGGCGCTGATCGAGTTCGGCAACACCAGGGTGCTGTGCACGGCCTCGCTGACTCCCGGTGTCCCGCGCTGGCTGAAGGGCGAGGGCCGCGGCTGGGTCACGGCGGAATACGCCATGCTGCCGCGCGCCACCAACACCAGGTCCGACCGCGAATCCGTCAAGGGAAAGATCGGCGGCCGCACCCACGAGATTTCGCGCCTGATCGGCCGCTCGCTGCGGTCCATCATCGACACCAAGGCCCTGGGGGAGAACACCATCGTCCTGGACTGCGACGTCCTCCAGGCCGACGGCGGCACCCGCACGGCGGCCATCACCGGAGCCTACGTGGCGCTGGCCGACTCCATCCGGTTTGCCCGGGACAACAAGCTGATTGCCCGCACCGCCGAGCCGCTGGTGGACACCATTGCCGCCGTCTCCGTGGGGATTATCGACGGCGTTCCGATGCTGGACCTGCCCTACGTGGAGGATGTGCGCGCCGAGACCGACATGAACGTGGTGGTTACCGGCTCCGGCAAGTTCGTGGAGGTGCAGGGCACAGCGGAGGGTGCTCCCTTCGACCGGGCGGAACTGGACCAGCTCCTCGACCTGGCCCTGCTGGGAACGGCCCAGCTCGCCGCCATCCAGCGCGAAACCCTCGCGGAATCCCTGTGAGCGGAACCCCTGCGGGCAGCACTCCACGGCTGGTGCTCGCGACGCACAACAAAGGCAAACTCCGCGAACTCCGTGAGCTGCTGCGCGGGCAGGTACCAGGGCTCGACGTCGACACCCAGGTGGTGGACGCAGCGGCGGCAGGTGCGCCGGACGTCGCAGAAACCGGCGTGACGTTCGCCGAGAACTCGCTGCTGAAGGCGCGCGCGGTGGCCGGCGCCACCGGGCTGGTGGCCATCGCCGACGACTCAGGGCTGGCCGTGGACGTCATGGGCGGGGCTCCGGGGATCTTCTCCGCCCGCTGGGCAGGGCGCCACGGGGACGACGCCGCCAACCTGGACCTGCTGCTGAACCAGCTCTCCGACGTTCCGGACGAGCATCGCGGCGCCGCGTTCGTCTGCGCCGCCGCGCTGGCCATGCCGCCCGGCGCGGAAGGCCCGGGGCGCGAAGTGGTGGAGTACGGGCAGCTGGAGGGCATCCTCCTGCGTGAACCCCGGGGGACAGGCGGGTTTGGCTACGATCCCGTGCTGCAGCCGGCAGGCGAGGACCGGAGCTGCGCCGAACTCTCCGCCGAGGAAAAGAATGCCATCAGCCACCGCGGCAAGGCCCTCCGGGCACTGCTGCCGTCGATCGTGGCAGCCCTGGAGGCAGCCGGCTAGGAGCCCGCCGGCGAGGCAAGCCAACGAAAAGAAGGTGCCCACCCCGGCGGGGTGGGCACCTTCTTTTCGCAATATGGAGGCGGGACGGCTGCTACTCCGGGCGGCCGCCGCGGATGTTGCGGGGAGTCTTCTGCTCCTCTTCCGGCTCGTGCTCCTCGATGAACTCATCAACCGGATCGGTGCCGTAGGCCTGCGCCTGGCGCTTGGCGGACAGGCCGCGCAGGACCTCGATGCCGATGGGAATCACCGAGAGCAGCACGATGGCGATGAAGATGATGTCCAGGTTGTCCCGGACCCACGGAACCTTGTCGCCCAGCAGGTAGCCGAGCAGCGTCACGCCGCCGCCCCACAGCACGGCGCCGATGACGTTGTAGATGAAGAACTTCTTCCTGCTCATCTGCGCGACCCCAACGATCACGGGGACAAAGGTGCGGATGATGGGCACAAAGCGGGCCAGGATCAGGGCCTTGCCGCCGTGCTTTTCAAAGAAGGCATGCGCATTTTCGACATTTTCACGCTTGAAGAGCCGGGAGTTTGGCTTGTTGAAAATTGCGGGGCCGGCCTTGGAACCGATGAGGTAGCCGGTCTGGTTGCCGATGATCGCCGAAACCACGATCAGCAGGGCCAGGAGCCAGATGTTGAATTTGATGGTGTCCGTGGCCACCAGCAGGCCCGCGGTGAACAGCATGGAGTCCCCGGGGAGGAAGAACCCCACCAGCAGCCCGGTTTCGGCGAAGACGATTCCGCACACCAGCAGAACCACCCAGGGAGCGAGCGCGGGATCGGCCAGGAAGACCTGGGGGTTCAGCCAATCAGGCAGGAAGGAAGCCATTTTTGGCTGCACCGGTCCCGCACCGCCCAGCATGGACACAGCGAGGTCATTCATCACAGGAAAGTTCACCCCTCAAGGGTACTTGACCAGCCTGTGCCTCCCCGGCTGGGACGTTGACGGCGGTAAGGTAGGGGCCGTGGGTTTGGACTTTACGGCGATCGACTTCGAAACGGCCAACGGCTTCCGCGGCTCCCCGTGCTCCGTGGGATTGACCAAGGTGCGGGGCGGGAGGATCGTCGCAGAGGCCTCCTGGCTGATGCGCCCGCCGGCCGGCTATGACCATTTCGACTACCACAACGTCCGGATCCACGGCATCACCCCAGCGGACGTTGCCGGAACCCCCCGCTTCGGCGAGCTGTTCCCGGAAATTGGCGCGTTCATCGGTGATGACGTGCTCGCAGCGCACAATGCCGCCTTTGACCTGGGCGTGATCCGGTCCGCGCTGGAGGTGTCAGGCCTGCCCGGTCCCGCCTATGACTATGTCTGCACGGTCATGCTGTCGCGGCGCTGCTACTCGCTTGTCTCCAATTCCCTTCCCTTCGCCGCCGAGGAAGCCGGTGTGCCCCTGGTGAACCACCACGACGCTGCCGAGGATGCCCGGGCCTGCGCCGGCATCCTCATCGACATCGCCGCGCGCAACGGTGCCAACAGCATCGCTGAACTCTTCCTCTCCCTGGGACTGGCCATGCCACACCAGCAGGCCTTCGATCCCGCCTCCGGTGAGCTGTCAAAGGCAAGCCTGGCGGCCATGGCGGCTGCTTCCGGCAACGGTGCGGCACTGGTGCAGCGGTTCCAGTCCGGCTGGCCCGAGGAGGGGCCGAATCCGGAACCGGACCTGGACGCCGAGCCCGGCCATCCCCTGTACGCGCAGACGGTGGTATTCACGGGGCAGCTCTCCATCGACCGCCCGGAAGCCAAGCTCCGCTCGGCCAGGTGCGGGGCGCGGACGGAGAGCCGGGTCACCGGACGTACCACGGTCCTGGTGGTGGGGGACGGGTTCGTGGCCTCGGACCTGCGTTCGGGCAGGCTCACCGGCAAGGCGCGCCGCGTCCTGGAGCTCCATGAGCGGGGACAGGCCATCGAAGTGCTGTCCGAGGGTGAGTTCCTGCAGATGGTGGGAGGCGGGGACGTCCCGCAGGCCGCGCACGCCCATGCAGGGCAAGTCCGGGACGGCGCGGCTGCCATCAGCGCCTGATCCGGCCGGTACGGCAGTGGCGCACTGTCATGCGGCGCAACACAGCTTGGCCGCCCCGCGGCAGACTCCTACCCTTTCGTCATGGCCTCCCTCTTTGCTTTCCCCAATCCCGTGAACGAGTACGCCGCCCGTGTCACGGCAGCGCTGGTGGTGCTGCTCGCCGTCGTCACCGCCGTGACAGGTTCCGGGCTCGGGCTGCTGGCTATCAGCATCGGGTTCTGGCTGCGGCTGCTCTTCGGCCCCAGGATTTCACCCCTGGCGCTGCTCTCGGTCAAGGTCATCACCCCGGCGCTGGGAAAGGTGAAACTGGTGCCCGGGCCGCCCAAGCGCTTTGCCCAGGGGATCGGCGCTGCCGTATCCACCGCCGCCCTGCTGCTGTTCGCCGCAGGTGCCGCGCCCGCAGCCTGGGCGCTCCTGGGGATCCTGGTGGCCGCGGCGTCGCTGGAGGCGTTCGCCGGATTCTGCCTGGGGTGCGCCATCTTCGGCTTCCTGCAGCGCCGCGGACTGATCCCCGAGGACGTCTGCGAGGCCTGCAACAACATCAGCCTTCGCCGGTCGTAACCTTCACCAACTGGTCAGCCATGCCGCGGATTACCTCCGGCGCTTCCAGGGCACCGAGCCACTGCGCCGGCAGGCAGTCCTCCCCGTACAGGGCTCCCAGGATGTTTCCCGCCAGCGAGCCTGTGGTGTCGCTGGGGCCGCCGTGGTTCACAGCCAGCGCCACAGCGTCCCGGAAATGCCGGGCCGGCTGCGCCTCTGCGCCGTCGGCCGGCAACGTGGCAAGGACTGCATAAAGCGCGACGGCGAGGGCCTCCCCGGCCGTCCAGCCTTCGCCGAGAACCTGGACAAGTTCCTCCGGGGCAACAATGGCTTTGTCGGCGAGGCGGAGTGCGGCCTCAAGCCGGTGGGGGAGCTCCGGTGCCACGTCCGGGAGGGTGGCCGCGTGCGCGGTGACCGCGGCCGCGGCATCCGGGAGCGCCTCACCCGAAACCAGCCTGTGGATCAGGAGGCTGAAGATGCCGGCACTCTGGCGGGCGGAAGGATGTCCGTGCGTGAGGGAGGCGGCGTCGGCACTCAACTTGTAGACGGCGTCGGGCGCAATGTGCGGAACCAGCCCGAAAGGCGCCGAGCGCACCACCGTCCCGGCGCCCTTCGCTTCGGGGTTGACGGGCCGGACGGAGGTACCCATCTCGCCGGTGGCGAGGCCTATGATGCAGTCCTGGTCCGGATGCCGGCGCTGGCGGAGCACCTCGTTGCCGTCGATCCAGCGGGGCTGGGGTGCAGGCGCCGCAGGCCCGGCGTCCTTGCCCTGCGAGGCCAGCCAGCGCAGGTACGCCAGCCAGAGGCAGGCGTTCACGTCCGCACCCACCCCGGAATTGGCCCACTCCAACGCCTCCACGAGCCCGTCCACGGTGTACAGGGTCAACTGCGTGCCGTCCGAAAAGGGCCAGGGACCGGAGAGGGCGTCAAACCCGGTCAGGCCCTCCGCTCCGAACCGCTGCCGGATTGCGTCGATGGAGTCAGCCTCCACGGCGTAGCCCAGTGCATCGCCGAGCGCCCCGCCCACCAGGGCGCTATGGATCCGGGACTTGAGGGTGGGCGCGGGCGTGCCGTGGTCTGTGCTCATGCAGTAAATTTACCGTCCGGATACCGGTTGCGGTTCGGCTGCCCCTCGAGGCGTCCCTTCCCTCCTGGCAAGGCGCCGCGGACAGCGGCCGTCCAGCAAATGCACAGCCTGGGCTGGAATACTTCACGGGTTGCCCCGCGCGCACCCGCCGGCCGGAAGCACCGGAACCAGCAGCATCCGGACACCAGGCAACGCAAGTACCAGCCCAGGAAGCGAAGGTCCCATCATGAGCACCCCCGTCCCCGCCCGCGACGCACTGCAACCCGGCACGGCTGCCGGGCGGACAGCCCTGCTGCCCCGCCTGGCGGCCGAGGCCTTCGGCAGCCTGTTCCTGGCCGTGGCCGGGCTGGGCGTGCCGCTGTTCAGCATTCCGCAGTCCAGCCCTGTGCCTGCCGCCCTTGCTGCCGGCCTGGCCATCACCGCGGCAATGCTCGCGTTCGGACACATCTCCGGCGGCCATTTCAATCCGGCCATCACCCTGGGCCACCTCCTGTCGGGACGCATCCGCGCCGGCGCCGCCGCAGCATACGCCGCCGCGCAGGTGGTGGGAGCGCTGGTGGGCGCGCTTGCCCTGTTCGGGATCCTGCGCACCCTGCCCGGCATCGCCGACAGCCGCACTGCCTTCGATACCGTGACCGCCGGCTTCGGTGAACACTCCATCATCCAGGCGCCGCTCGCCGCAGCCGTGCTCCTGGAACTGCTGGGGGCCGCCATTATCGTGGCGGTCTTCCTCGGCGTCGGCCGCTCCGGCGGCGGCCGCACCGCAGCGCCGGTTGCTGTCGGCCTGTCCTTCGCAGCCCTGCTGCAGCTGGGCCAGTCGGTGGGGAACCTGCCGTACAACCCCGCCCGGGCGGTGGCGTCCGCGGTCTTCAGTTCCGGCTGGGCCGTGGAGCAGCTGTGGGTCTTCGTGGTCGCGCCGCTGGCAGGTGCTGCCATCGCCGGGCTGGTGTTCCGCATCACCGGCGTGGATGCGACCGCTGCTGCCGTCGGGGACGGCGGGGACGCCGACGCCGCCGAGGCCGAGGTTGACGACGATGCCGACGACGAGGGCCTGGACAGTGACGGAGCGGACGGGCCTGTGCCCCCACCGGCTGCCCGCCATGGGAAGGCAGGAAGCGTCAGTGAGGCACAGGAATTCTTTGAGGGCAAACGGTCCTGACCGGTGCCGGCCGCGGCGGTTTCTTTGAGTGTCAGTGGTTGCCGATAGCTTAGGGATATGCGGTTACTTCACACCTCGGACTGGCACCTGGGCCGATCCTTCCATGGCGTTGGCATGCTCGATGCCCAGCGCGCTTTCGTTGACCAGCTGGTGGCTGCGGTCCAGCGGGACGGCGTGGACGTTGTCCTGATCGCCGGGGACGTCTATGACCGTGCGCTGCCGGGCGTGGACGTGGTCCACCTGCTCGACGACGCACTGGTCCGCCTGACTGCCGCGGGCGCCAAGGTAGTGCTCACCAGCGGGAACCACGACTCCGCCATCCGCCTGGGTTTCGCCTCCCGCCTGCTCGAACGCGGGGGAGTGCACCTGCGCACCAGGGTGGAGGACCTCGCCACTCCGCTCCTCCTGCCGCTGGGCACGGATGATGCCGGAAAGAAAGCCATCCTGGCGCTTTACGGCATCCCCTGGCTTGAGCCCAGGCTGGTTGCCGAACAGTTGGGTGCTGAAACGGCCAGCCACTTCGAAGTCACCCGGGTGGCCACCGGGCTGATCCGCGGGGACATCGCCCGGCGCGCGGCTTCCGCCACCGTCCACTCGGTGGTCCTGGCCCACACCTTCGCCAGCGGCGGCATCAGTTCGGACAGCGAGCGGGACCTCAGCATTGGCGGCGTGGGTGCGGTGCCGCTGGACCTGTTCGACGGTTTCAGCTACACCGCCCTGGGCCACCTGCACGGGCGGCAGCAGCTGTCCGGATCCGTCCGGTACTCCGGTTCACCTTTGGCCTATTCCTTCTCCGAATCCGCCCATCAAAAGGGTGCCTGGCTGGTGGACATCGGCGCGGAGGGAGTCACTGCCGTTACGGAGGTGCTGTGGGAGGCCCCGCGTTCGCTGGCCGTACTGCGCGGAACCCTTGAGGATCTCTTGGCGGATCCCGGCCATGCATGGGCTGAATCCGCCTACTGCCAGATCACATTGACCGATCCCCAGCGTCCCGCCCGTGCCATGGAACGGCTCCGCGCCAGGTTCCCGGACACCCTGGTCCTGGCATTCGACCCGGAAGGTGCGGCTGCCACGTCCCGGACCAGCTACAGCAGCAGGCTTGCCGGCGCGCCGGACGACCTCTCCCTGTGCTGCGGATTCCTGGAACACGTGCGGGGACGCACCGCGGACCAGGCAGAAAAGAACGCGCTCGCTGCCGCGCTGGAGAACGTCAGGCTGCTGGAGGCGTCACGGTGAGGATCCACCACCTGCGCATCTGCGGCTTCGGTCCCTTTGCCGGAACCGAGGACATCGACTTTGACCGCCTCGGCGCCCACGGCCTGTTCCTGCTGAACGGACCCACCGGTGCCGGTAAGACCAGCGTGCTGGATGCCATCTGCTTTGCCCTGTACGGTTCCGTCCCCGGAGCCCGCCAGGACGGCAAACGGCTGCGCAGCGACCACGCGGAACCCGCGCAGGAACCTGCCGTGACGTGCGAATTCTCGTCCCAGGGCCGTCGCTTCGAGGTGACCAGGTCCCCGGCATGGGACAAGCCCAGCGCGCGGGGCAAGAACGGCTTTACGGTCCAGCAGGCCAAGACGCTGCTCCGTGAGCGGGTGGGCGGCGCCTGGGTGGAAAAGTCGGCCCGCAACGACGAAGCGGGCGCGGAAATCACGGCCCTGCTGGGCATGGACCGCGAGCAGTTCACCCGGGTGGTAATGCTGCCGCAGGGTGATTTCGCCGCCTTCCTCCGCTCCAAGGCTGCCGACCGCCTGGACCTGCTGCAGAAGCTTTTTGGCACCCAGCGCTTCGAAGCGCTGGAACAGGAACTGTCGCGGCAGGCCGCCGCTGCCCGGGAAGACGTGGCCACACTGTCCGGGCAGCTCGCCCTTCTCGCCTCACGTGCCGAAACCGAGGCCGCTCCGCTCCAGCTTCCGGGCGCCGGGGCACCGCCGGAGGACGACATCCCCGGCCGCCTCGCCTGGCTGAAGGCTTCCGTTGCCGGCCGTCTGAGGGAACTCACCGGGCATGCCGCCGCTGCTGCGGCCGTGAGCCAGGACCGCCGCAACGCTGTGGACCGCGAGGCCGCACGGCATGACCGGCACCGGAAACTGCAGGCGGCCACGGCGCGGCGAAACGCCGTGGAGGAAGGCGCCGCACACCGGGAAGAGCTCTCCACCCGCCTCGCCCGGCACCGCCAGGCCGAGGTCCTCCAGGGGCAACTGCAGGCCGTGGATGCGGCCGCTGCCAAGGTCCGCAGCGCTGCGGCCGCTGCCGAATCTGCCATGACATTGCTCCGCATGGCTGCCGGTGACGACGGCGAGCTGGCCCAGCTGCGCCTGGAAACACGTGGATGGGAAACAGGTGGCCTGGATCCGGCCGGCCCGGAAACACCAGACCCGGAAACGGGGGCCACCGGTGGAAGCCTGTCCGGGGCAGCGGACGAACTAAGCCGCCTGCGGTCACTGCTGGCCGTCGTCGAAGCCCGGCTGCCGGACGAGGACAGGCTCCAGAACCTCCGGACGCGGCACCGCAGCCTGGCCGGCCGGGAGGAAGAGCTCCGGCTGGCCATCGGAACCCTGGACAGCCGGGCGGCCCAGCTGCAGGAGCAGCGGGCAACGCTGGCCGAGGGCATGGAGCAGCTGGAATCCCGTTCCATCGAGGCGGCCCTGCGCCGCAAGGAAGCTGCGGCGGCGGCCGAGCTGCTGGACGTCGTCCGGAAGTATGAAACAGCTGCCCGGCGCAGGAACCAGGCCAGGATCCGCCACGACGATTCGCGGGAGACACTGCTGGAGGCCAAACGCCAGTGGCTGGACCTGCGGGAGGTGCGTCTGGCCAACGCGGCATCGGAGTTGGCGGCGAAGCTGGTGGGCGGGGAGCCCTGTCCCGTCTGTGGAAGCGCGGAACATCCCCGTCCTGCAGATGGTGGCAATGCGGGCCCGGGACTTGCGCAGGCCGAGGAGGAGGCCCACGGCGCCTACGAGGCCGCAGAGGCAGCCCACACCCTGGTTGCCGCTGATCTTGCCGAGGCGGAGCAGGCGGTGGCAGTCCTCGCCGGCCAGGGCGGGACCACTCCGGTGGAGGAGGCACGTTCCGGTGCCGATGCCGCGCTCGCTGCAGCGGCTGATGCAGAGCAGGCCGCGGACGAGCTGCAGGACAGGCGGCAACGGCTGGAAGCGCTGGATGCCAGGATCGGGCAGGCGCATGCCACACTGTCCGAAACTGAGGCAGAGCTGTCGCAGACCACCCTGTCCCTTGCCGACGTGGCGGAGCAGGCCGCAGCACTGGACAAAGCGCTCGCCGGCCTGCGTGGCCACCACCGCAGCCTGAACCACCGGCTGCGGGCACTCGAGGAGGCCGTGGCGGTCCTGGACAAGGCCGTTGAAGCGCAGGCGCGGCTGGATGCGGCGCGCCTTCGGTCCGCCGAAGTGCAGGAACATTTGGAGCTGGCACTGCCGGCTGCCGGTTTTGCCACGGCCGGCGAAGTCCGCGGCCAGCTCCTCGCAGCGGCTGAAGCGGCAGCCCTGGAAGCTGCCATTCGTACAGCCCAGGACGAAGCGGCGCGCGTGGCCGGACTGTTCGAGTCCGAGGACATTGTGCTCGCCCTGGCAGAGGCCGCCGACGGTTTCCTGGCGGACGAGGACCAGCTGGCAGCGCTGCGCCTTGAGGCCGCTGCTGCCCAGAACGCCGCGCGGGAAGCGGACCTGGCTGCCGGGCTCGCCACCCACTGCCTGGAATCCCTGGAATCCATCACCGCCGAATACCATGACCTGGTCCGTTCGTGCCGGGAGCCGGCGGAGCGGGCGCAGATGCTGGCAGGTTTGGCTGACGCGGCAGCTGGCCGGGGCGAAAACACCTACCGGATGAGCCTGAACAGCTATGTCCTGGCCGCCCGGCTGGAACAGGTGGCCCTCGCCGCGTCAGAGCGCCTAGTGGCCATGAGTGACGGTCGCTACCTGCTTCAGCACACCGACGCCAAGGCGGCCCGCGGCGCCAAGTCGGGGCTGGGCCTTGAAGTTGTGGACCAGTGGACGGGATTCCGGCGGGACACCTCCACCCTGTCCGGGGGCGAGTCCTTCATGGCATCGCTGTCGTTGGCACTCGGGCTCGCGGACGTCGTCCAGCAGGAGGCCGGAGGGGTGGAAATCGAGACCCTGTTCGTGGATGAGGGCTTCGGAAGCCTGGACGAACAGTCCCTGGAGCAGGTCATGGATGCCATCGAAGGGCTCCGCGACGGCGGCAGGGTGGTGGGGCTGGTCAGCCATGTCGCGGAGATGAAACAGCGCATCGGTACCCAGCTGCAGGTGCTCAAGAACCGGAACGGCTCCACGCTGCGGATCTCCGAAAGCCTGGACGCCTTCCTCTGACCCGGCCGATATAATGGAGCCCGTTACCGGGTTGCGCGCATCGGGAGGAGGGACGATGCGCACCTACTGAACGAGCCCGGAATTGACACCTCAAAGTACCCCTTCGACCACCCGCAACACTCCTTCCCCAGGCATCACAGGGCAGGAAGGCACCGCCCCGGCCCCGGCGGAACGGGCAGCAATGGGACGGTTCTCCCGGCTGCCGCAGCTTGCCGGCAGAAGCTTCATCCCGCTTGGACTCTTTGCGCGGCTTCCCCTGGCCATGCTGGCCATGGGCACCCTTACCCTCGTCACCTCGGTCAGCGGCTCATTCGCCGCCGGTGGCGCCGCAGCGGGCGCCGTGGGAATCGGCTCTGCACTTGGCGCTCCGGTGCTCGGATCCCTTGCAGACAGGCGGGGACAGCGGCCTGTCCTGCTGCTGGCGGCGGTGCTCAACACCGTGGCGGTGCTGGCCCTGGTCGTCGCCGCAAACGCCACCGGGGCGGGGGACTTCCCACCGGCCGTCCTGGCGGCTGCCTTTGCCGCCGGTGCCACCTGCCCCCAAGTGGGCCCGCTCGCCCGGGTCAGATGGATGGCGTTGACAACGGACGCCACAGGTTCCTCGGCGCCGACCGCCGGCGCTGCCCGCGACCTGGATACCGCCCTTTCCTACGAGAGCACGGCCGACGAAGTGACGTTTGTCCTTGGACCGGCCCTGGTGGGTATCCTGGCCAGCCTCGTGGCGCCCTGGCTTCCGCTGGCACTGGCGGCGGCCATGACCATCACCCTTGTTCCTGCCTTCGCTATCCACCCCACGCATCACGCCGTGCCTGCTACGACGCGCCGGGGCGGCAGGAAGGGCAAGGGTGCTGCACCTGCCGCCAAACTGCCCTGGGCCGTGGCCCTGCCTGTTGTTGCCATGGTCTGCATGGGGACTTTCTTTGGTTCCACCCAGGCCGCCCTCAGCGCCTTCTCCGCCCGGCTCGCCGGCGCCGAAATAGCCGGCCTGCTGTACGCCGTCATGGGCCTGAGTTCTGCGGCGGCCGCGCTCTCGGTTGCCTACTGGCCGCGGCGCGCCGGCCTGGCACTGCGCTGGGTGCTCTGCGCGGTCCTGATGGCGGGGCTTGCGGTCCTGCTGCTGCTGCCGGCATCACTGCCCTCGATGGCGGCCGTCCTGCTGGTCCTCGGCCTACCGGTGGGTCCGGTCATGGTCACCGTCTTCGCGGTGGGCGGAAAGCTGGCTCCCGCCGGCCGGCTTGGCATGGTCATGACCGGACTGGCCAGCGGCATTGTCGCCGGAACCGCCATCGGTTCCTCTGTGGGCGGCCAGCTGGCCCAGCATTACGGCCCCTCGGCCGCCTTCCTTGTCCCGGTCTGCGCGGCGGGGGCGCTCGCGCTGCTGGGGGCGGGGGCCGCCGTCGTAATCCGCCGGCGGGCCTGATCACCGCCTCCCCGGCAGCCGGCATCCCGCGTTGTCAGGCCAGTTGCCGCTCAATCCTCGCCGCGCTTTCGGCGATGGCCGCACCCACCGCTTCCGGATCGTGGGCGGAACGGATATAGACCACTGCGAGTGCGGCCGGGCGCCCACCGGGTACCCGCACAGGGGCTGCCAGCGAGGAGACCCCGGCGATGACCTCGTCATGGCTGGCCGAGTAGCCCTTCCGCCGCGCTTCCACCGCCTCAGGCCGGTAAGGAATGCCCGTTTCCAACCGGTCCCACTCCGACTCGGAAAGGGCCGACTGGATGGCGATACCGGGCGCGCCGGCGTTAATGGGGTGCCGCGTACCCGGGTGCTGTGCCACGGTTGCCCCTGAATGCCGGGGCTCAACCGTGACCAGCGTGATGCAGTCATGGTGGTCCCACACCGCCACGAACGCCGTCATGTCCAGCGAGTTTGCAAGCTGGGTGAGCTCCGGGAGTGCGGCGCTTTGCAGGTTGCGTGACACTCCGCGGGCCAGGACTGCCAGTCCGGGCCCGGGCTGGACGCGTCCGCCGTCGTCACGCACCAGGAGGGAGTGGTCTTCCAGGGTACGCAGGATCCGGTAGGCCACCGACCGGTGAACGCCCATGGCGTCGGCCAGTTCGGCGATGGTCAGCGGACCCGGGGCAGCGGCCAGGATCTCAAGGGCGCGGATGCCGCGCGAAAGGGTCTGGGACGGCGAAGCCTGCGGCGCCGCCGTCTTGGCCGCAGCTGCTGGAGGTGTCATGAAATCCATCCTAGGTGGCAATGCACAGCACGCCGTGACTCTTGTCTCATCAACCGCTGCACGGTATTGTCCTCTATACGAATTGATCGTTCCAATATAGAACATCAAATCCTACGGATATCCCCGGTAAAAATTTCCCCACCCCGTGTCCCGTATCACAAATCCGTAGTACCCTACTAACTAACTGACCGTTCTGTCGGTAATTCTGAAGGCGTCCGGGCGGCACTGCTGCCCAATGAACAATGGAGTTTCAATGACCACACCTTCCAAGGTGGATACCCCCGCCGGTCCCAGCAGCCGGCGGGAGGAACGCAAGGTCCTCGCCGGCACCCTCGTCGGAACCACCATCGAGTGGTACGACTTCTTCATCTTTGCCCAGCTGACCGCAACGCTGCTGTCACCGCTGTTCCTGGCGCCGCTGAACGATTCCAACCCGGGCCTTGCGCAGATCCTCTCCTTTGCCCTCATCGGCATCAGCTTCCTGTTCCGCCCCCTTGGCGCCGTCATCGCCGGCCACCTGGGCGACCGCCTGGGACGGAAGGCGATGCTGGTCTTCACCCTGGTCATGATGGGCGCCGCGACAGCCCTGATCGGCATGCTCCCCACGTATGCGCAGATCGGCGCCTGGGCCCCCGTGCTCCTGATCCTGCTGCGCGTCATCCAGGGCTTCTCAGCCGGCGGCGAATGGGGCGGTGCTGCCCTGATGGCCGTGGAGCATGCACCGATCGGCCGCCGTGGCCTGTTCGGTGCCTACCCGCAGATCGGCGTACCCGTGGGCATGATCCTGGCCACCGGCCTGCTGTTCTTCCTCAACACCAGCATGTCCAAGGAAGACTTCGCCGCCTGGGGCTGGCGGGTGCCGTTCCTGCTGTCCATCGTCCTGATCGTGGTGGGCTACCTGATCCGCCGCGCCGTGGCCGAGAGCCCGGTCTTCCAGGAGATGGCCCTGCGGAAGAAGGAAAGCAAGGCGCCGCTGGGAGAGCTGATCCGGAACCACAAGCTGCCCGTCCTGTACTCCACCATGATCTTCATTGGCAACAATGCCGCAGGCTACCTGCTGATCGCATTCTTCATCTCCTACGCGACCAAGACCCTGAAGATGCCCACCCCGCAGATCCTCCTGGCCACCACGCTGGCGTCCTTTGGCTGGCTGATCTTCACCCTGGTGGGCGGCTGGCTCTCGGACCGGATCGGACGCGTGAAGACCTTCCTGACCGGCTACGCCATCGTCTTCGCCTGGATGATTCCGATGTTCGCGCTCATCGACACCAAGAACATCCTGCTTTACGGCGTTGCACTGTTCGTCCTGACCATTGGCCTGGGCCTGTCCTACGGCCCCATGTCGGCCATGTATGCCGAAATGTTCCCTGCCCACGTCCGCTACTCGGGCATCTCCATCGGTTACGCGTTTGGGGCCATCCTGGGCGGGGCCTTCGCGGCCACCATTGCTGAAACCCTGCTGCAGTCCACCAAGTGGACCGGTTCCATCGGCATCTACATCATGGTCCTCTGCGTCATTTCGGCGCTCGGCGTGGTTCTGGCCAAGGAAACCAAGGGCCGCCCGCTCGGAGTCAGCAGCCACCACTGATCCCACCGTCCCACAACACAGCAGGCCCGGACCGAAAGGTCCGGGCCTGCTGTGTTCCCGGTCCCTCAGTGCGCCAGCAGCGCCACCGCGTCGTCGTCACTCAACTGCCCGAAGTGCCGGTAGTAGCTCCCCACGGCCCGGAACCTGCCCGGCAGGTGCAGGCACACCACGGCATCGCATACCCGCTCCAGCGAGGCTTCGGCGTCGATCGATCCCACGGGCGCCGCCGCCACCACGGCAACCGCGCCGCCTTCCCGCACGGCCTCGACGGCGGCACGCATCGTGGCCCCCGTGGCCAGTCCGTCATCCACCAAAAGAACGGTCCTGCCCGCCACGTCGGTGTTGCTTCCCGGATACAGCTCCACCCGGCGGAGCAGTTCCTCCCGTTCGCGCTTTTCGACGTCATCCAGCCATCCCTGCTGCACGCCGTGTTCAAGGACGCGCTCCAGCAGGGGTTTGTTGATCAAGCGGACAGTGCGCCCGCGCGCCCAGGCGAGGGCTCCATAGGCGGTTTCGTCGTGCCCGGGGATTCCCAACTTCCGCACCAGGACCGTGCCCAGGGGCAGGTGGAGGGCACTTGCCGCCGCTGCGGCAACGGGAATGCCCCCGCGTGCCAGGCCCAGGACCACTGTGTCCGGATGTTCCCGGAACCGGCCAAGCGCAGCGGCCAGGCGTTGGCCGGCGTCGCTGCGGTCTTCGAAACGCGTTCCCATGTACCCCTCCCGGCATCTGTGGCGTGACTGTCCCCAGCGTACTGCCGGGTGCCCCGCCTGTTCGGCAGCGGCCGGCGTTTTCCCGAACACCCGGACGGCCAAGGCCCGGACGGAGGGGTACCCGAACAATCCGCGCCTGAATGGGCGTACCTGGACGGGCCCGTGCCTAAACGGCCAGGAACGAGATGGCGGCCTGTTTGAAGGCCCTGCTGGTGATGGCGTTGGTGTGGTTCCGGCCCGGGAGGACCAGCTGTTCGGGCATGGACCCGGCCCCGCGGGCCAGTTCGGCGAGCTTGGGCAGGATGCCGGCGCGCTCGTCCTTGTCCCCGGCCACCAGCAGCATGGGAACGTGGGGGACTGCCTCGGCGGGGTCGTATGGCTCGGCCTTGATGGCTTCCACCAGGGACAGCAGCGCGAAAATGTTGTTGCTCGGCAGCAGCAATGCCATCTTCAGGAGCTGGGCTGTCGATTCGTCCTGGATCGGCGTGCCGTCCGCCAGGTAATCCTGGGCAGCCCGGAGGTCGAACGCGGCCAGGGGATCGGAGTCGTTGGGCCCGCCAAGCACCAGCCGGTGCACCAGTTCGGGCTGGGTTGCGGCGAACTCCCAGGCGAGCCGCGATCCCAGCGAGTAGCCCACCACGTCCAGCCCGCTGGAAGGATCGCCTTCCTGGAGGGGGCGTGTGCCGGCGTCGAACGCTGCCTGGAGCAGGTCCGCCCTGATCCGGCTGGGGGAGTAGGAGTCACGGTCCTCCGGTGCGCCGCTGCGGCCGTGGCCGGGAAGGTCCACGGTGATGACCCGGCGGCCGGCGTCAAGCAGGGCGGACACCCAGCCGGTGTCCTCCCAGTTGAGCTTGGACGAGGAGGAAAAGCCGTGCAGCAGCAGGACAGGCCTCAGGCCGGCATCGGTTGCGGGGTCATGGACTGCCACGAACAGCTGGGGGTCGGTCCCTTCAACGGTGTGCGCGTGCTGCTGTCCGGTGTGCCTGCCGCTCATGGTGTCAGTTCCCCAATCAGGTTCGGCGCCTGGGGCGGGGCCCGGCGCGTCGGTGCGTCTTCCTTGGAAAGGTACGCACCACTCTACCTGCTGGCGGCCCGGCTCCTGCTGGTGAGGCGGGCACCGGCGGCACACGCCAGGGCGATGCCGGCGATCAGTGCGAAGGTGCTGAAGAGCTGCACCCGGCTGGTCTCCGCGCTGAAGCCGACGGCGAATATCAGGCCCAGGAGGACCAGGCCCAGGATGGTGAGGGCGGGGAAGCCCTTCATCCGCAGGGGAAGCGGGATTCCGTCCCGGTCGGCCCGCCGGCGCAGGATCAGCTGGGAGACCAGCGCGCTGCCCCAGACCACCAGGCACGTTGAGCCCACCAGCTGGAACAGGGCAGGCAGGATCCGTTCCGGAAACAGCAGTTCCAGGACCGTGGCAATGAAGCCGAAGGCCACCGATACCGCCACCGAGGGCAGGGGAACGGCCGCGCGGTTGAGGCGGGTCAGGATACGCGGCGCTTCACCCCGCTGCGCCAGGGAGTAGGCCATGCGGGAGGCGCCATAGAGGTTGGCGTTCAGTGCCGAGAGGAGGGCGACGACGGCCACCAGGGTGATGGCGGTGGAGGCGCCGGGGATCCTGGCAGCGTCCAGGACGCCGGCGAAGGGTGAGGCAAGGCTCGTGGACGTGGCGGGGAGGACGGCGGCGATGACGAAAACGGAGCCGATGTAGAACACCAGGATGCGCCACACCACGGTGCGGATGGCCTTTCCCACGCTGCGTTCCGGGTCCTCGGTTTCGGCTGCGGCCACCGAGACGATTTCCGTCCCGCCGAAGGCGAAGATGACTACAAACAGGGCGGAAGCAACCCCCCCCAGGCCCTGGGGAGCAAAGTTTTCAGTGAGGTTGCCGGCACCGGGGGAGGCGACGCCGGGCAGCAGGCCAAGGAGCAAAGCGGCACCGACGGCCAGGAAGAGCACGATGACGGCGACCTTGAGGATGGCAAACCAGAACTCGAACTCGCCGAAGTTCCGGACGCCGGCCAGGTTGATGCCGGTGAACACCACCATGAACAGCAGTGCCAGCGCCCAGACCGGGACCACGGGCCAGACGGAGAAAAGCAGTCCGGCGGCACCCAGTGCCTCGGCGGCGATCACCACCACCAGTTGCAGCCACCACAGCCATCCGATGGTGGCGCCGGCGGTACGGCCAAGGGCCCGCTCGGCGTAGACGGAGAAGGCCCCGCTGGCCGGGTTTGCGGCCGCCATCTCGCCCAGCGCCCACATCACCAGGATGATCAGTGTTCCGGCCAGAAGGTAGGAGATGAGGACTGCCGGCCCGGCTGCCTGGACCCCGGCGCCAGATCCGAGGAACAAGCCCGCACCAATGGCACTGCCCAGCCCCATCATGGTGAGCTGGCGCGGTTTCATGCTGTGGACGGCTGTGATCTTCGGCGGGAGTGTGGCGGACGCGGTCCGGTCAGACTTCATCGTCATGGGGCAGTGCACCTTCTGGGGGCTGGTTCGACGGTCCGGTCCGAATGGTCCGGGGATCCTTTTGGGACCTCTTGAATTTACCGCTTCCGGGAGCGGGCCAAAAACGGAAGGGGACCCCGGCGGTGGGACGTGGCCACGGCAGCGGGAGCGGTGTTATTGGCCGTGCCGTGCCGCAGCCAACCAGAAGGTCGCAGAAACATTTCCCATTCCGTCGCTGCGCGCCGTAGAATTAGTTTTGGTCAAGTTGACCATAACTCTGAAGAACCGCCGGGGCGGGCACGATGAGCACGACGAAAGGCGGTGGACGTGTACTACAGCTCGGCAAATGTTTCCGAGCGGCAGGCCGCGCCGCCGTCGCTCGCCATCTCCACGGTGATTTTCGCCCTGCGGCCGAGTGAATCCTCGGGCCGTCCCACGCTGTGGCTGCCCTTGGTACGCCGCATCCGCGAGCCCTTCAAGGGGCTGTGGGCATTGCCCGGCGGGCCCCTCAGCCATGAGGAATCCCTCCAGGACGCCGCGGCGCGGAACCTGCGGGAGACCACGGGCCTCGCACCCCGCTACCTCGAGCAGTTGTACGCGTTCGGCGGCCTGCACCGCTCACCCACCCAAAGAGTGGTCTCGATTGTCTACTGGGCCCTGGTCCAGCCGACGGAAGCCGCCCTGGCGGACGAGTCCGAGAACGTCAGGTGGTTCCGCGCGGACCGGCTCGGCGAACTGGCCTTCGACCACAACGCCATCGTGGACTATGCGCTCTGGCGCCTGCGCAACAAGCTGGCCTACGGCTCGGTGGCGTACCACCTGCTGGGCGAGTACTTCACCCTGGCCCAGGTCCGTGAAGTCTATGAAGCCGTCCTTGACCGCCAACTGGATCCGGCCAATTTCCGCCGGCAACTTAAATCGACCCCGGAAATCGAAGAAACCGGGGAATACCTCCAGGGCGGCAAACACCGTCCACCCCGCCTCTACCGCTACACCGGCAGGCCAGGCCTTGACCCAGACAACAGGAGCACACCATGAGCAGCGTCAACACGGCAATCCAGCTGATCACGCGCGAACAGGCCGAAAAAGGCGCAGCAGCTGAACGCAGCACCTGCAGCCCGGCATTGGCCAAGGGCCCCTGGGACTACGACCTGGCCGAGGCGCTCGCCGGTGTCCCGGCCTACGGTCCAGGCGCCTCCAGTGCCGACCCCGCCCCCGCCACCACCCCGCGCCAGGGCCAGCTCCCCGAAGAGTACAAGCTTGCCGGCGACGCCGAGCTCGGGAAACGGATCAAGGCCGCCAAGTCCGCGCTGGGCGAACGGGCCGTCATCCTGGGCCACTTCTACCAGCGCGACGAAGTGATCCAGTACGCGGACTTCGTGGGTGACTCCTTCCAGCTCGCCAACGCGGCACTCACCAGGCCGGAAGCCGAGGCCATCATCTTCTGCGGCGTCCACTTCATGGCCGAGACCGCGGACATCCTTTCCACCCCGGAGCAGTCGGTCATCCTGCCCAACCTCGCCGCCGGCTGCTCCATGGCAGACATGGCGGACACAGACTCCGTGGAGGAATGCTGGGAGCAGCTGGCGGAGATCTTCGGCACCGAGCCCGACGCCGAGGGCGGGGTACCGGTCATCCCCGTCACCTACATGAACTCCTCCGCAGCCCTGAAGGCTTTCTGCGGCCAGCACGGCGGCATCGTCTGCACCTCCTCCAACGCCCGGACCGTCCTGGAGTGGGCCTTCCAGCGCGGCCAGCGGGTGCTGTTCTTCCCCGACCAGCACCTGGGCCGCAACACCGCCAAGGCCATGGGCGTGCCCCTCGAACAGATGCCGATGTGGAACCCGCGCAAGGAACTCGGCGGCAACGACGAACAGGCCCTGCTGGACTCCCGCGTCATCCTCTGGCACGGATTCTGCTCCGTGCACAAGCGCTTCAACGTGGCCCAGATCGAGAAAGCCCGCGCCGACTTCCCCGGCGTGCAGGTCATCGTGCACCCGGAGTGCCCCATGGAAGTGGTGGACGCCGCTGATTCCGCCGGCTCCACCGACTTCATCAAGAAGGCCATCGCCGCAGCCACGGAGCCCACCACGTTCGCCATCGGCACGGAAATCAACATGGTGAACCGGCTTGCCGCCGAATACCCGCAGCACACCATCTTCTGCCTGGACCCGGTGATCTGCCCGTGCTCCACGATGTACCGCATCCACCCCGGCTACCTGGCCTGGGTCCTGGAGGAACTGGTGGCCGGCCGCACCGTCAACCGCATCACCGTGGACGACAACGTGCAGGCCAACGCCAGGACGGCGCTCGAGCGCATGCTCGCTGCGAGGCCCTGATGAGCCGGCGGCTCGCCGTGGTGGGAAGCGGCATCGCGGGACTCTATGCTGCACTGCTTGGCGCGGAGGCCGGCGCCGACGTGGTGCTGCTGACCAAGGGCGCGCTGGAACACAGCAACACCTGGTACGCGCAGGGCGGCATTTCAGCGGTCCTGGCTGAACCCGCCCCGGGGGACACCGTTGCCGCCCACATCGCCGACACCCTCCGGGCCGGGGCGGGGCACTGCAACGAGGGTGCCGTCCGGCTCATGTGCACTCAGGCGCGGCAGGACATCGCCGGCCTCCAGCGCTACGGGGTCGCCTTTGACGCAGGCTCCAGGGAAGCACAGGGGGACGGGACGCACGACGGCGGCCCTGCCCTTGGGCTCGAAGCAGCGCACAGTGCCGCCCGCATCCTGCACGCGGGAGGGGACGCCACGGGTGCGCGCGTCGCCGGCGCCCTGATCCAGGCCGTCCTGTCCCGGCGGGACGAAGGAAAGCTCACGCTCCTCACGCACGCCCACGCCACAGCCCTCACCACCGCTGAAGGACGCGTGGCGGGGGTCGAGTACCTGCACGGCGGCCGCCACGCCAGCCTGGACGCTGACGCCGTCCTGCTCGCCACCGGGGGAGCAGGCCAGCTGTTCGCCCAGACCACCAACCCTGCCGTGGCCACCGCCGACGGGCTGGCGCTCGCCGTCCGCGCCGGCGCAGCCACCGCAGACCTCGAATTCTTCCAGTTCCACCCCACCTGCCTGGTCAGCTCCGCCACCGTCCACCCGGCCCGGCTGGACGGCCCGCTGCTGATCTCAGAAGCCGTCCGCGGCGAAGGCGCTGTCCTGCTCGACTCCAACGGCCGCCGTTTCATGAAGGCCTACCACCCCGACGCCGAACTGGCACCCCGGGACGTCGTCTCCCGCAGCATCGCCCTCCACCTCGCCAAACTCGGAGACCCCAACGGCCACGTCTACCTCGACGCGCGCGCCATCGAGCAGGCCAAGGGCTCCGGCTTCCTCCAGCAACGGTTCCCCACCCTCACCCGCAAGACCCTCGACGCCGGCATCGACTGGACCCGCGAACTGGTCCCCGTCGCACCCGCCGCCCACTACTGGATGGGCGGGGTACGGACCGACACCCACGGACGCACCACCGTCCCCGGCCTCTACGCCGCCGGCGAAGTTGCCTCCACCGGGGTCCACGGGGCTAACCGGCTGGCCAGCAACTCCCTCCTCGAGGGACTCGTCTTCGGCCGCCGCGCTGTTGAAGCCTTCCTCTCTGGTGACCCCGGCTGGGACGCGTCCCGCGTCAGCGATGCTCCGCGTGCTGCCTCGGCCGCGGGCGGCCTCCGCTTGACGCACGCTTCCGCACCCCTGCCGCGGGACGCAAGTGCGCGTGTCACCGTCCCTGCTGCTTTAGAAGGCGCGGCGGCCGGGTCTGGTGCCCCCGGCGGGGCTTGGCCGTCCACCTTCGGTGGGGAAATCAGTGCCGGGGAGCCGTTCTCCCGGGACGCTCTTCGTCGCCTTATGACCTCGCACGCCGGGGTGCTGCGCTCCGGGGAGCTGTTGCTTGAGGCTGCTGCCACGCTTGACCGGTGGGCCGCCGTCGTCCTTCGTGGTGCTGGCCGTTCCTCCGACCCCCTGGTGCATGAGGACCGGAACCTCCTGTTGGCTGCGCAGCTGCTGGTCGCCGGAGCCCTCCGCCGGCAGGAATCCCTCGGGGCCCACTACCGCAGCGACGGGCCCGTCCACACCGAAGCCCCTTACCCTCCACGCCCGAAAGCGAGCCTGCTCCATGACTGAACCCGCCGTGATCGACCGGGCAGCCACCCTGCGCCCCGCACTTGACCTCACCCTTCCGGCAGCACCGGTCAGGGAGATCCTGGAACGGGCCTTCGCCGAGGATGCTCCCTCCGGCGACATCACCTCCCAGCTGCTCATCCCCGCCCAGTCGCGCGCCACAGCAGTCCTCAATGCCCGGGTCCCGGGCGTGCTCAGCGGCGCGACCGTGTTCCGCGACGCGATGCAGCTCGTGGACCCCGCCACCCAGGTGGAGCTGCTCGTGGCTGACGGGGAAATGTTCGACGCCGGGACGCACCTTGCCCGGGTCAGCGGCAGCGCCCGCTCGGTGCTGATGGCCGAACGCGTGGCCCTCAACCTGGTCCAGCGGATGTCCGCCATCGCCACGAAGACTGCCGAATTCGTCCGGCTGGCGGAGGGGACCCGGGCCCGCATCACCGACACCCGCAAGACCACGCCGGGTCTGCGCATCCTGGAACGTTTCGCGGTAAGGTGCGGCGGCGGCTCCAACCACCGGTACAGCCTCTCCGACGCCGTGCTGGCCAAGGACAACCACCTGGCCGTGATGACCGGGGGAGACCCCGCAAAGCTCACCGACCTCCTGCTGGCCGCCAAGGCCCAGCTGGGGCACACCACCCATTTTGAGGTCGAGGTGGACAGCATGGACCAGATCGAACCCGTCCTTGCCGCCGGCGTGGACACCATCATGCTGGACAACTTCACCGTGGCCGAGCTGAAGGCCGGCGTGGCCCTCGTGGCCGGACGCGCCCGCGTGGAAGCCAGCGGCAACGTCAACCCCGGCACTGTCGCGGCCATTGCAGGCACGGGCGTTGACGTCATCTCCGTCGGCGCGCTAACCCACACCGTGGCCGCACTGGACCTGGGCCTCGACGTCGAACTGACCGCCGGGTGAGCCTGCCGTGATCTTCCTTGACGCCGCCGCCACCACCCCCGTCCGCCGTGAAGTGCTGGACGCCATGTGGCCCTACCTCACGGGCTCATTCGGGAACCCCTCCAGCCACCACACCCTGGGTGAAGCGGCAGCCGCGGCGCTCGCGGGGGCGCGGGCAGCAGTTGCCGGTGTCCTGGGCTGCCGGCAGGGCGAGGTGGTGTTCACGTCCGGAGGAACGGAAGCGGACAACCTGGCCGTCAAAGGCATCGCCCTGGCCCGGCAGGCCGCCAACCCGGAGTTGAACCGGGTGGTGATCAGCGCCGTCGAACACCCTGCCGTGGAGGAATCCGCGCGCTTCCTCGAGCGCTACCACGGCTTTGTGGTGGATGTGGTGCCGGTGGACGCCACCGGCCGGGTGACGCCCGATGCCCTGGCCGCCATGCTGCGCCCGGAGACCGCGCTGGTCAGCATCATGTACGCCAACAATGAGGTAGGCACCATCCAGCCCGTCGCCGCCCTCGCCGACCTGGCCCACCGCCACGGAATCCCCTTTCATACAGACGCCGTCCAAGCGGCCGGCTGGCTGCCGCTGGATACCAAGGCCCTGGGCGTTGATGCCATGAGCATCTCCGGGCACAAGCTGGGGGCGCCCAAAGGCTGCGGCATGCTTTTCGTCCGGAGCCGCACACGGCTGGAACCGGTCATCCACGGCGGCGGCCAGGAACGCGGCCGGCGCTCGGGAACGGAAAACGTGGCCGGGGCGGTAGGCCTGGCCACCGCCCTCACGCTGGCCAGGGACCGGCAGCCGGAGCAGCAGGCAAGGGTGGCCGCCCTGCGGGACCGGTTCATCGGTGCAGTGATGGGCGCGGTGCCGGACGCTGTCCTGACCGGCCACCCCACCGAACGGCTGCCGTCTGTTGCCTCCTTCTGCTTCCCCGGAACCAGCGGTGAGTCCCTGCTCCTGGAGCTGGAACGGCACGGCGTGGTGTGTTCCAGCGGTTCGGCCTGCGCTGCCGGTTCGGATGCGCCGTCGCCCGTGCTGACCGCGCTGGGGATTTCCGCCGAAGTGGCGCAGACCGCCGTCCGGTTCAGTTTCGACGCGTCAGTGACCCGGGAGGAGCTGGACATGGCTGCGGACGCGGTAAGGTCCGCCGTCGCCAGTGTCAGGAACCTCGGCGCGGGCCAGGCCCGCTAGCGGATCGGGGCGGCCGGGTCAGCGGTGGCGGGCCCGGCGGAAGATCCAGTGCCGCAGCATGCTGAAGCGCACCGCCGTAGCCAGGAAGCCGGACAACGTGGTTGCCAGCAGTTCGTCCCCAACGGTGGCGTCCGGCTTGAACCAGTGCAGCACGCCCAGGCTGCTGCCGGTGATCAGCAGCGCCACGGCAATCACCACAAGGCCGTTGAAGTGGTCACGGGTACGGCGCTGCTGCCCGGCGATCTTGAAGGTCAGCCGCCGGTTCAGCGCGGTGTTCAAGAGTGAGGTCAGGACCAGCGCCACCGCGTTGGCCAGCTGGGCGCCAAGCCACGGCCGCAGCAGCGCGTAGAGGCCAAGCGATGCCGCGGTGCAGATGACGCCTACGCCGGAGAAGCGGATCAGCTGCCGGATGACGGGAAAGCGCAGGATCCCCCGGTAGTGTCTGGTGGCCGGAAGGCGCCGGGGCGTGGTTTCCTGCACAGCGGCTGCGGAGGGTTGCTCCGTCATCCGGCGGCCCCGGCTGCACGTTCAGTGCCGTGGGCAGGCAGGAGGACGGGGTTGCGGGCAGGGCGCCCGGGACGAGCCATCATGCGTCAGTACAGCTCGCCCACGGGGATTTCCACTGCCAGCCGGTTGGAGGGCCCGGGCAGCGGGCAGGCCCAGGCCTCGTTGTAGGCGCAGGACGGGTTGTAGGCAAAATTGAAATCCAGGACGAACGTGGCACCGGGGCCCGTGCCGTTGACGCCGTGGAAGGCGCCCTTGATGGTGTCCAGCAGGTAGCGGCCGGCCCCATAGGTTCCGCCCGGCTGTCCGGCCGTTGCATCGCGGAACGGAACGAAGATGCCGCCGCCGTACCCGTGCAGTTTCCACACCCCGAGCTGGCCCATTTCCGGCAGGTCGAACGTCCCCAGCCGGACAAAGTGGACCACTCCGTCGGTGGCGGTTTCGACGCTCATCTCCCGGCCGGCGCCCTCTTTCGTCAGCGGCACATGGAAACGGTAGATGGGATCGTAGTCGGCAGTCTTCAGCCCGGAGAACCGTGCCTTGTCAGCGGCGGTGAGCGCGGACGCCGGGTGGGTGCCGAACATCAGGTCACGCTGGTGGCGCCAGTACGAGTGCGCCTCCGACGGGCTCTCCACCGCGAACCGGCGGACGTTGTCATAGAGCGCGAAGGTCCTCAGCCGCCAGTCGGCGATGTCCAGGGCGGAGATATCCGCCGGGTTGTCTTCGGCTGCGCCGTGCTGCTCTTCCGCCATAACGTCCAGCCTAGTCCCAGGCCGGGGTGGTAAGTGCCCGACGGCGACACGCCGGGCTGGGTGCCCACTGTCAGGGACGGCTGGAGGGCAGGGAGGGGGCCGTCCCGGCAGGCGCATGAAGCACCCCTTCCAGCGTGCATGAAACACCAGTGCGCCAGCCCGGGGAGCAGCCGCGGCACTACTAGGCTGGCTTCCATGACAGGCAAGGCAGCAGTGACCGCCCTTTCCCGGACGTCCCTGGCGGCGGCGGTGTTCCTGCTGGCGGGATGCTCTGGATCCCCGGCCGGCCCGGGATGGACGGCGCAGCCCACATCATCCGTTGGGGCAACCTCCGGATCTGCAGCGCCCGGTCCAACGTCGGGAACGGCATCGGCCTCGCCCGATTCTTCCGGCAGTGTCCAGGACTCCGCTTCCGCGACATCCGGCGAACCCCGGGGTGTTGCCACCGCGGCTTCCTGGAAGACGTTCTCCGACCCCGCAAAAACCGTCAGCTTCGACCTGCCGGCGGACTGGATCGCCCAGTCCGTGGCGCCGGAGGACGGCGTGCTTCCCGGCGGACTGAAGGTGGAGGTCAAGAAGCCCGATGGAACTTTTGTTGCCGCGCTCCGCACCGGACTGCCGCCGTCGTCCGCTGATTGCCCGGAAAGCGCCCGGCACCCCTACACGGTGATCAGCAGCGTACCCTTTGATCTTCCCGCCCAGGGCGGGGAGGGGACCATCCCGCCACGCATGGTCTACCGGGTAATCCAGGGCTACCGCTATTTCGGTTCGTACGGGATCACCAACCTGGTGGGCGGTACGGATGGGCAGGCGTGCGAGCTGCGCAATGTGGTGCGGGGTCCGGCCGGCAAGGGCGACTACTCGTTCGGGGACCTGGTGAACCTCAAGGCCTTTGCCCCGGAGGAGAAAGTGGCGCCGGCGAAGGCCTTCGACACCCTTGGCCAGGCCGCCCAGTACGTCAACGAAAGCCCTGACTTCGCCAACGTCCAGCGGATGCTAATGTCGCTGAAGGTCAAAAACTAGTCCCGCCGCCGGCACTCACAAGTGCGGGGCGTGCGACTTGCCTTCCGCCCCCCAACACCCCCGGAGAGACATGGAACGCTCTGTTTCCGCACGCCTGGCCTTCAGGACCATTGCCAACACCAAGGTGGCCATGGCCATTGCCGTAGCAAGGAACAGCGGCTACTCATCCTTTGATGAGGTCCTCTCCGTCACGGCCGGCGGGGCAGAGGTTCCGTTGACCGAGGTTTCGGACCACCACGGCGGCCGGTTCCACTACATGGAGTTCGCCGAACCAACTGATGTCACCGTGGACTACTCGGCCACGGTGGCCGGCCGCGCTGTCCCCGAAGACGCCAGCCTGGCTGACCGGATCCGCTATGTCCGTCCCAGCCGCTACGCCGAGTCGGACCGGCTCCTGCCTACGGCCTACGCCGAGTTCGAAGGGGTCCAGGGGGCGGACCTGATGCAGGCCGTCCGCAACTGGGTTAACGGTGAGCTCCGGTACATCAGCGGCTCCTCCCGCGGCACGGACGGTGCGGTGGAGACCCTCCTCAGCAGGCGCGGCGTCTGCCGGGACTTCGCGCACCTGGCCATCGCCCTGCTCCGCTCCAAGGACATCCCTGCCCGGCTGGCGGCCGTCTACGCACCGGGCCTGAGTCCCATGGATTTCCATGCCGTGGCCGAAGCCTACGTGGAGGGAGCGTGGCACATCATCGACCCCACCGGGCTTGCGCCGCGGGAGTCGATGCTGCGCATCACCGCCGGCAGGGACTCGTCTGACACCGCCTTCCTGTCCACGGTGGGCGGAAGCCTGGTGCTGAACCAGCTGCGTGTCACCGCCGTGGTCAACGGCGACCTCCCGGTCGAGGATCCCGCACAGCTGGTGGCGCTGGCCTGACTTCCCGGCCCGGCTTGCTCTCCCGCGTTGACGGCTCCGCCGGCCGGCTCTCCCGCCGGCCGGGAAGCCCGCCGGGCAGCCGCCTGCTACTTGGGAAGGGGACCCAGCGAGCTCCGCAGCTTGTCCGTGAGCCGCATCAGTTCCTTCTGCTCCGCGGCCGTCAGGGCAGGACCCACCAGCGCCGAGATGTCCCGGACGTGCTCGCGGCCGATCTCCTTCTGCAGCTCCCGTCCCTCGTCAGTCAGCTTCAGCAGGATGCCGCGGCCGTCCTCCGGGGCCGGCATCCGGGCAACGAGTCCGCGCTTCTCGAGCCGCTCCACCAGCCTGCTCAGGCTTGACTGGCTCAACAGCACATTATCGTTGAGCTCGTTGAGCCGCAGCCAGCCGGACGGACACCGGGAGAGCGTGAACAGGACATCGTATTCATTCACCGCCAGCTTCCGGAACGCCCGCCCGGACTGCAGCCTGCGCATCACGGCAACCTGGGCCCGGAACAGGGACTCCCATGTTTCGGCGGCCAGCCGCACCGGCGATTCCGATCCTCCCGCAGCCATCACGCCTCCGCGGCGGCTTTGTCGGCGTCCTGCGAGGCCAGCAGGGCGGCCACGCGGCCGGCATGGGTGGGCGGTTCGGGAACGTGGGCCGGCTTGAGGGCCGCGTACTCCCTGCGGAGGACGGGCAGGACCTCCTCGCCGAACAGGTCCAGCTGCTCCAGGACGGTCTTCAGCGGCAGCCCGGCATGGTCGATCAGGAACAGCTGGCGCTGGTAGTCGCCGAAGTACTCCCGGAAGGTCAGGGTCTTTTCGATGACTTCCTGTGGGCTGCCCACGGTCAGCGGGGTCTGGGAGGTGAAGTCCTCCAGGGACGGGCCGTGGCCGTACACGGGGGCGTTGTCGAAGTACGGGCGGAACTCGTTCACCGCATCCTGGGAGTTCTTCCGCATGAAGAACTGGCCGCCCAGCCCAACGATCGCCTGGTCCGCCTTGCCGTGGCCGTAGTGTTCGTACCGCTCGCGGTAGAGGCCGATCAGCTGCTGGTAGTGCTCTTTGGGCCAGAAGATGTTGTTGGCGAAGAAACCGTCACCAAAGTACGCGGCCACCTCGGCGATCTGCGGGGTGCGGATGGAGCCGTGCCACACGAAGGGAGCCGCGCCGTCCAGGGGCCGGGGTGTGGAGGTGAAGTTCTGCAGCGGGGTACGAAATTTGCCGGACCAGTTGACAGTGTCCTCATCCCACAGCTTGCGCAGGAGGCTGTAGTTCTCGATGGCCAGCTCCACGCCGTCCTGGATGTTCTTCCCGAACCACGGGTACACCGGGGCGGTGTTGCCGCGGCCCAGGACCAGGTCCACGCGCCCGTCGGACAGGTGCTGGAGCATGGCGAAGTCCTCGGCGATCTTCACCGGGTCATTGGTGGTGATCAGCGTGGTGGCCGTGGAGAGGATGATCCGTTCGGTCTGGGCCGCGATGTACGCGAGGGTGGTGGTGGGGGAGGAAGAGAAGAAGGGCCGGTTGTGGTGCTCGCCCAGGGCGTACACATCCATGCCGATTTCCTCGACCTTTTTGGCGATGGCCACCGAGGCCTTGATGCGTTCATGCTCGGTGGGGGTGCGGCCCGTGGTGGGGTCCGTGGTGATGTCGCTAACGCTGAAAACACCGATCTGCATGGCGTGCCTTTCCGTTGCTGGGCTTGGCTCCAGTATAGGCCAATGTAGATGCATTTGCATCTATCGCCGGATACAACACAGTACGGCTGAAAATATTCCGCTGTTTTATTCGACGCCGGGGGCGGCGCGCCGCCCGCTGACCTTCGGAACCTGGCCGGTGGTCCAGTCGCGGAACTCCGCGTCCACGTCGGCGGCAGGACCAAACTCCGGGCGGGCCTTCAGGTCGCGCAACAGCGCCTTCTTCTCGCGCCGCCCCTCCACCAGCCGGTACAGCACCGGAACCAGGACCAGGGTCAGCGCGGTGGAGGACACCAGGCCGCCGATCACCACCACGGCCAGCGGCTGCGAGATGAACCCGCCGCCGCCCGTGAGGCCCAGGGCCATGGGCGTCAGGGCAAACACTGTGGCAAGTGCCGTCATCAGGATGGGCCGGAGCCGCTGGCGTGCACCGTTCGTAATGGCGTCCGCCACGTTCATGCCCGGCCGGCCGTCACGCGGCTGCCGGTACTGGTTGATCAGGTCGATCAGCACGATGGCGTTGGTCACCACGATGCCCACCAGCATCAGCATGCCGATGAGCGACGGCAGGCCCAGGGGCACTCCGGTGAGCAGCAGCAGCGCCACGGCGCCGGTGGCGGCGAACGGAACCGAGACCAGCAGGATCAGCGGCTGGATGAGGGACTTGAAGGTGGCCACCATGATCACGTACACGATGGCGATGGCTGCCAGCAGCGCCAGGCCCAGCTGCCGGAAGGATTCCGCCTGCTGCGTGGTGGCGCCGCCGATCTCCGCCGTGACGCCCGCCGGCAGCTGGACATCGGCAAGGCGTTTCTGGACTTCCGTGTTCACCGCGCCCAAGTTGGAGCCCGACGGCGTGATGGACACCTTGGCGGTGCGCTCACCGTTGCTGGCGGTGATGGAGACGGGGACGTCCACCTGCTCGACGGAAGCGATGCTTCCCAGCGTCACCGGCCGGCCTCCCGCCGGCAGCGGAATGTTCCGGACGGCCTCGATGCTGGTGAACTTGGTGCCCTGGCCGATGCGGACGGGGAAATCATTGGTCTCGATCCGTACGGTGCCGGCAGGGATGGGGCTGATGGTGGATGCCAGCACCCCGCCCACCTGTTCCTCGTTCAGGCCCGCGGCGGCGGCTTTGGCCCTGTCCACCCGGACCTGCACCACAGGGTTGCTGGCGGCCAGGTTGCTGGCCACCTCACTGGTGCCCGGCACGCCTGTCATGGCCGCCACCATGGTGTCACTGGCAGCCTGCAGGTCGGCGCTGTCAGCAGCCTTCAGCGTGATGTCCACGGTGGATGAGGTGCCAAAGCCGCCCTGCTGGGTGCCCACGGATACCTTGCCCGAGCCGGGCACCTTCGCAAGCTCCGAGCGCACGGTCTCCTGCAGGCGTGCCTGGTTGGCCTTTTCGTCCGTCACCACCGTGAAGGTGGAGTTGGAGGAACCGGTCGAGGTGAGTGCGGCAAAGCCCGCCTGGGCGTTGCCGGAGGTCACCTGGACATCCTTGATGCCGTCGATCCCGCGCAGCACCTCTTCGAGGCGGATTGCGGCGGCGCTGGTGTCGGCCAGGCTGGTGCCGGCCGGCAGTACCTGGCGCACGGTCAGGCTGTTCTGTCCCGAATTGCCCAGGAGGTTCGTGGCCAGCAGGGGTGTCATGGCGCCGGTGGCACCCAGCACCAGGACCGCGGCCACGAGGGTGATGACGGGATGTTTCTGGGTGGACCGGAGGATGGGCAGGTAGCCGCGCTGCAGGCGGCTGCGCTGTTCGGCGTCGTGGGCCTTCGCTTTTGCCTCGTCAGCGATCCGCCGGGCCTCCGGAGAGCCGGCCGCCGCCGTGCCCGCCGCACCCCTGGGGTTCCTGAGGAACCAGTAGGCGAGCACCGGGACGATGGTCAGGGACACCAGCAGCGACGCCAGCAGCGCCATGGTCACCGTCAAGGCGAAGGGCCTGAAGAGTTCGCCGGCCAGTTCGCCGACGAAGGCGATCGGCAGGAACACCGCCACCGTGGTCAGGGTGGAGGCTGTGATGGCGCCGGCCACCTCCCTGATGGCGGTGAGGATCGCCGTCGACTTTTCCTCGCCGTAACTGAGGTGCCGCTTGATGTTCTCGATAACGACGATGGAGTCGTCCACCACGCGCCCGATCGCGATGGTGAGCGCGCCGAGCGTCAGGATATTCAGCGAGTAGCCCGTGGCCGACAGGCCGATGAACGTGATCAGCAGGGACAGCGGAATGGATACGGCCGTGACCAGCGTGGACCGGGCGGACATCAGGAAGAGCAGGATAATGGCGACGGCGAATCCCAGCCCCAGCAGGCCTTCCGTGGTGAGGTCCTTGATGGACTTTTCGATGAACGGTGCCTGGTCGAAGACAGGGGTGAACCTGGCGTTGGATCCCAGTTCGGATTCCAGGTCCTTCAGGGAGTCCCGCACCGCGTGCGAAATGCCTACTGTGTCGCCTTCGGGTTTCTTGGTTACGGAGATGGCCAGCGTCTCGGCACCGTTGGTGCGGGTGATCGAGGTGCGTTCATCGTCCTTGAGCGACACATCCGCGACAGTACCGATGGTTGCCCCGTTCTTGGCACCGGCCAGCGGCAGTGCCTTGATGGCGTCCAGGGAGTCCACCGGGCTGCCGATCTGGAGCGACAGGGTCTTGCCTTGGTCCTGGAGGGTGCCTGCAGGGACCAGTGCGCCGTTGTTGGACAGGGCGTCCCGGATGGAGGGGACACCTGTCCCCGCTGCCGTCATGGCGTCGGGCTTTGGAAGGATCTCGATGTGCTGGGAGGCGCCGCCGGTCACGTCGGCGCTGCGGACGCCGTCGATCTTCTGCAAGCGGGGGACGCTCAGGCGCTGCAGGTCGGCGTTCAGCCCGCTGAGCGGCTTGTCCGAGGAGACGGCGAGGAAAACGATGGGGAAGTCGCTGATGCTTCCGGCAATGGCCTGCGGCTGGACATCGCTGGGCAGGGTGCGCTTAGCGTTGGAGATGGCCCGGTCGATCTGGTTCCGGGCCCGGTCCAGGTTCGATCCGTACGTGAACACCATGGTGATCTGGGAGACGCCGGTGCGCGATGTGGAGGAGGTGGATTCCAGCCCCTCCACGCCGTTCAGCGCCTTTTCGAGCGGGCCGCTGACCTGCTTGTCCACCACTTCCGGCGACGCACCGGGCATGGAGCTGAGCACGGTGATCTGCGGGAACTCAATGGACGGAATGAGCTCCTGCTTCAGCGATGACATCGTAATCACGCCGAAGACCGAGGCGAAGACGGTGATCAGGGCAATCAGGGCCCTGTTCGCCAGGGAAAGGTGCGCCAGCCGGAACATGGGTGGTCTCCTGGGGGTCTAAGTGACTGGTACATGCCCTGGGAGTTGCCAGCCGCTGGCCCCGCAGGGTCAGTGGCTGGCGGAAACGCTCTCCAGCTGGAGTGACTTGGCCGTGGCCCGTTCCAGCTCCGCGGCAAGGTCCGGATTCTCATCCAGCTTCACCCCGTAGCCGGGCATCATGTCCTTGAGCTTGCCCTGCCAGCCCTTGAAGTTCCGGGGGAACGTCTTCTGCAGGAGCTCGATCATGATGGGGACAGCGGTTGAGGCTCCGGGCGAGGCGCCCAGGAGCGCACCGATGGAGCCGTCGCGGCCGGCGATCACTTCGGTTCCGAACTGAAGGATGCCGCCCTTTTGAGGGTCTTTCTTAATGATCTGTACACGCTGGCCGGCCGTAATGAGTTCCCAGTCCCCGCCCTTTGCCTCGGGGTAGTACTCGCGCAGTGCCTCGACCTTCTGGTCATGCTTCTTCACCACTTCCTTAACCAGGTAGGCGGTGAGGTCCATGTTGTCCTTGGCAACTGCCAGCATCGGGATGATGTTGGACGGCCGGATGGACAGCGGCAGGTCCAGGTACGATCCGTTCTTCAGGAAGTTCGTGGAGAATCCGGCGTACGGGCCGAACAGGAGCGAGCGCTTCCCGTTGACGTAGCGGGTGTCCAGGTGCGGAACGGACATGGGCGGAGCGCCCACTGACGCCTGGCCGTAGACCTTGGCGCTGTGCTGGGCCGCGATGGCCTCGTCGGTGCAGCGGAAGAACTGGCCGGAGACGGGGAAGCCGCCGTAACCCTTGCTTTCCGGGATGCCGGAGGCCTGCAGCAGGTGCAGGGCGCCGCCGCCGGCCCCGACAAAGACGAACTTGGCGTGGATCTTGCCGTGTTCCCCGGACTTGGGGTGCTTCAGCGTCAGGTCCCAGCCGCCGTCGGACGCCCGGGAGATTCCGGTGACGTCGTGGTTGTAGTTGATTTCGACGCCGTTGTGCCCCAGGTAGGTGGTCAGCTCGCGGGTGAGTGCCCCGAAGTCGACGTCGGTTCCCTCGGCGGCGCGGGTGGCGGCGATGCGCTGCTGGGGGTCGCGGCCCTTGACGATCAGCGGCGCCCACTTGGCAATCTGGGCGTGGTCCTCGGAGTACTCCATGCTGCGGAACAGCGTGTGCGGCTTCAGCGCCTCATAGCGGGTCTTCAGGAACCGGGCGTGGTCCTCGCCGATCACAAAGCTCATGTGCGGGACCGTGTTGATGAAGCCCTTGGGCGAACCGATCAGGTTGTTGTCCACCAGGTGGGACCAGAACTGGCGGGAGAGCTGGAACTGTTCGTTGATGAGCAGTGCCTTGGCGGGGTTGACCGAGCCGTCTTTGGCTGCGGGGGAGTAGTTGAGCTCGCAGAGGGCGGCGTGGCCCGTTCCTGCATTGTTCCAGGGATCTGAGCTTTCCAGCCCGGGCTGGTCCAGCCGTTCGAACAGGGAGATGGTCCAGTCCGGCTCCAGCTGCTTGAGGAATGCCCCCAGCGTGGCGCTCATGATGCCGCCGCCTATCAGGACAACGTCGGCGTGTGGGGTCTTGGAAATGAAGGTCACGATCAGTCTCCGATTGCAGCGGCTCTGGCTGTCACAGAATATCCCCGCGCAGCCCGCATACTGAAATTGGCCCGGGCCGTCAAGGCTTTAGCTGGACCTTCGTGAAAACTTCGTTTAAGACCGGGGATGCCGGGTAGCTCAGCACGCGGTCTGACAGGGCAAGCGCGGAGATGGGGAAGGCGATGGGAACAGCCGGCACGGTCGCCGCGATCTGGGCGTTGATGCTGTGATAGAGCTCATCGCGCTCCTTGCCGTCGGGCAGCCCCCGGGCCCTGTTGATCTTTGAGAAGACTTGGGGATCCTGGTAGCCGAACTCGCCGTTCTTCTCGCCGAAGAGCGGGCCGACGAAGTTGTCCGCGTCGGAGTAGGAGCCGTTCCAGCCGAGGATGTGGAGCGCGTGGTCGCCGGCGGACTGGACCTTCTGCAGGTAGCCGTCGGACCAGTCAACCGGGATGGGCCGGATGTTGAAGCCGACCGCCGTCAGCTGGCGGCTGAGCTCCGCGTAAACCTTCTCCGGCGTGGGCAGGTAGGGGCGGGTGACGTTCATGGGGTAGTAGAACTTCAGTTCCTCGCCCGCGTATCCGCCCTCCTTGAGGTAATCCCTGGCCTTCAGCGGATCGTGTCCCAGGGCCGGCGCGTCGTTGTTGAACCCGCTGATCTTGGGCGGGACGAACTGTGTGGCCTTGGCAGTGTTGTCGATGAAGAACTTCCGGATCAGGGTTTCCTTGTCGATCGCCAGCTCCACCGCCTGCCGGACCTTCTGGTTCTGGAGCACCGGGATGTCCTGGTTCATGCCGACGTACATCACCGAGAAGGGGTCGCGCTGCACAATCTGCTTGCCTCGCTTGACCAGTTGATCGAAATTTCCGACGGTGACGGCGTCGTAACCGTCGATCTTTCCGTCCAGCAGGGCCTGGAGGCGGGTCTGGGGATGGTTGTAGGCCAGGAAGTTGATGGTGGCGATCTGGCCGCGGTCGCCCCAGTAGGTCTTGTTGCTGGACAGGGTGACCGCGTCGTTGCCCCATGCGGCCAGGGTGAAGGGTCCGGTGCCCACCGGGTTGGTGGCGAACGCGGACATTGCTTGGCCGCCCCGGTTCTGGTCCAGGACGTCGGCCCTGCCGGCGGCAAGGGCTGCCGGGGACGCAATGGCGAAGGCCGGCAGGGTCAGTGCCTGGAGGAACGCCGTGAAGCGCTGCGTCAGGTCAATCTGGACGGTGTCGGCGGACACCGCAGTGCAGCTTTTGAAGATGGACAGCGCGGGCTCGTCAGAGTGCGCCTTGAACACGCTCTTGAACGAACTGCCGGGCGCCTGTTTCCGCAACTCCGCGGGAAAGGCGAACCAGCGGTTGAAGTTGGTGCAGACGGCGTCGGCGTTGAAGGGGGTGCCGTCCTGGAAGGTCACCCCCGTGCGGAGCTTGAAGGTGTAGGTCCTGCCTTCGTTGGCCTCGTTCCATTCCGTGGCCAGCAGCGGGGTGGGCTTGCCGGTGGTCTGGTCAACGCCCACCAGGCCTTCAAGGATCTGGCGGGTGATCCGCTGGGACTCCACATCGCTGGACAGGGCCGGGTCCAGTCCCAGGGGCTGGGCGGCGGTGCCGAAATTGAACGTGGCATCCGGCTCAGCGGCCGTCGAACTGGGCGTTCCGGAGGTGGGGGAAGGGGACGGCATTCCCGTGCATGACGTCATGCCCAGCGCCATGAGGACGGCGCCGGCCTTGATGACCGTCCGCCGCGATGTACTGCTGGGCACTCGTTTATCACCTCTGGATGCTGCCGGCTCCGCCGCTTGCGGGCCGGGACCCAGTCTAGAGGACAGGACCTGGGGCGAACCCCAGGTACACGCGGGACGCGCCAAGGCCGGACCCGCTCGTTCCAGAGGGGCCCGGCCTTGTTGGAGGGAGTGCTTACTTGGGCATGAGGACCGAGTCGATCAGGTAGACCGTTGCGTTCTTGGTCTTGACGCCGCCGCAAACCACGTTGGCGTTGTCCACCATGAGCTTGTCGCCGCTGCCGGTCACCGTGACGGAGCCACCCTGGACCGTGGCGTGCGTGCCGGCGATCTTGTCAGGGGTGATCTGGCCGGGAACCACGTGGTAGGTCAGGATCTTGCTCAGCAGGGCGTCGTCTGTTTTCAGGGTCTCGATGGTGGCGGCGTCGATCTTCTTGAAGGCGTCATCCACCGGTGCGAAGACGGTGAACTCGCCGCCGTTGAGGGTGTCAACCAAGTCCACCTTGGGGTTCAGCTTGCCGGAAACCGCAGCCGTGAGGGTGGTCAGGATCGGGTTGTTGGAGGCAGCCACGGCCACCGGATCAAGGGCCATTCCCTCCACCGAGCCTGCACCGCTGGGAACCTGCTGGGCGTAGGCGGCGCAGCCGGGTCCCACCAGGTTTGCCGCCGGATCCATGGTGCCGGCCGAGGAACTGGCCATGGCGCTGGCGGACGGGGACGCCATGCTGGAGCTGGGGGAGGATGACATCGGCGCCGACGACGCCGATGACCCGGAGGCGCTGCCGGAACCGCCACAAGCGGTGAGGCTGAGCAGAGCGGCCGCTGCAACGCCGGCGACGGTGAAAGTGGTGCGCTTGAAGGTCTGCATTTCGGTTCTCCTTGGATCGTTTTGCCTGCCGCTTTTGGACGCTGTCCGCGGCCTGCACCTTGCTTTGTGTAAGCACCTGCCCTTGGCTGGTGTCTCAATGGCTATTCGGCCGGTGGCCGGCTGCGGATGGGTGATCTTTTGGAGTTTTTCGAATCGAGGCACGAATCCGGCATGAGCACCGGCGCCTGATTAACGCAAAGATCCCCCGGCCGAAGCCGGGGGATCCCCAGTGTGCGCAAGGGGGGACTTGAACCCCCACGCCCGAAGGCACAGGAACCTAAATCCTGCGTGTCTGCCAATTTCACCACTCGCGCGCGGCATCCCGCTGCGAACCTTGAACGTTCGACGGCGGATGCCAGTGTCCATTGTAGCGTTGCCCCGGGTGCCTGCCCGGGCGTTGCCCTGGCAGCCATCCAGGGCAACGCCGGATGGCTTAATTGTCGAGGTTGAGGTCCCGCCGCAGCTTGGCCACGTGGCCGGTGGCCCGGACGTTGTACTGGGCAAGGGAAACGGTGCCGGACGGGTCCACCACCACAGTGGACCGGATGAGGCCCTGGTATGTCTTGCCGTAGTTCTTCTTTTCGCCCCAGGCACCATAAGCCTCGGCCACCGCGTGGTCCGCGTCGGAGAGCAGCGGGAACGTCAGCGACTCGTTCGCGGCAAACTTGGCCAATTTCTCAACGGGGTCGGGGGAGATGCCCAGGACGTCATAGCCGGCGGCCTGCAGGGAGGCGAGGCTGTCCCGGAAGTCGCAGGCTTCCTTGGTGCAGCCGGGCGTGGAGGCGGCCGGGTAGAAATAGACAATGGTGGAGCGGCCGGGCCGGGGAGCCAGGCTGACGTCCTTGCCGGTTGAATCCTGCAGGGTGAAAGCGGGTGCTTTGTCGCCGGTCACGAGTCTTTCAGCCATTGTTTTTCTCCTTGTTGCGGGCGGGACACAACAGCCTAGTAAGCAGGTGGGACGAGTGCTAATCGCCACTTGGCTATACTTGCTGCTATGCCTGATATGGATCACTGGCCCACAGGGCGCCTCCTGTCCACTGCTGCGCGTCTCGTTGAACACTCATGGAACGAAAAACTTGGCGCCATCGGACTAACCCACGCCGGTGTTATCGCCATCGAAGTCCTTGCCGCGCAAGGCCCCATGACCCAGGCGCAGCTTGCCCAGTATGTCCGCGTCCAGGCCCAGACCATGGGCAAGACGCTCAGCCGGCTCGAGTCCCACGGCCATATCGTCCGGGTGCGCAGCACCTCGGACCGCAGGAGCCATGTGGTGTCGCTCACCGAGCAGGGCAAGGACGCCGTGGCCCAGGCCGTGGAGATGGAGCGCTCCGTGCTGGCCTCTGCGTCGATCGACCCCGAACTGCTGCGGCAGGAACTTAAAGCTGTGGTGCGCGAACTCGCCAGCCAGTTTTCCACGACGCCCGGCAACGCCGCTGCCTTGGTGGACAACGCCGCCAAATAGCTGTGGCGCCGCAGACCGCTTGATGAAAGCGCGGCTCTGGCTTGATAAAGCCGGGCCGCGCTTTTTTGTGCCTGCCCGCCCTTTTTGTGCCCGCCGCCGTGCCCAGCCGCCGGGCCGTCGTCGGACTTCTCCCCGCCCCAGCCTCATCGATTGCTCCGTACCTGCCGTTTTGCGCCCTCAAAACGGCAGGTACGGAGCAATCGATGAGGCCCTGTGCGCGGGGCGGCGGTCACAGTCGCAGATTTCCCCCTAGAAGGACCGTCCCCGCGGAACGGTCAGGGGTTCGGTCCGTTTGGCGGGAAAATCTATGGGGGCAAAACAAAACAGCCCCCGGTTTGTGTTTCCACAAGCCGGAGGCTGTTTTCCCAGTGGTGCACCCCCCGGGACTTGAACCCGGAACCCATTGATTAAGAGTCAATTGCTCTGCCAATTGAGCTAGAGGTGCATCTTATTTGCTTCCATCCCCGGGCTTTTTCTTTCCCGTTGATCTCCGCAACGACATGAAACTCTACACGAACTTTTGGTGCAAGTGAAATCGGCGCCGGAGGGGGTGTTTACATCACTGGAAGGGGCGCAAAACCAGCACGAAATCAGGGTTTTCGTTGTTCGTCAGCAGCCATAGCCCGCCCTCCGGCGTCCGGATCACGTCCCGGATCCTGCCGTACTCACCTGTGAAATAGGCCACAGGATCACCTGCCTCCGTCCCCTGGAGCGGGACCGTCCAGAAGCGTTCACCGCGGAGGGCGCCCAGGTAGGCAACACCTCCGGCGATTTCCAGTCCACTGGGTGAAGAGTCGCGGGTGGAAGGCCACACCACCTTGGCGTCCTGGAACCCGGCGCGGTGCGGAGCCCCCGTCACCTGCGGCCAGCCGTAGTTGGCGCCCGGCAGAATCAGGTTCAGCTCGTCGTCCACGTCCGGGCCGAATTCGGTGGCCCACAGCCTGCCTGCTCCGTCCCAGGCCAGGCCCTGGACGTTCCGGTGCCCCAGGCTGTAGGCGGCGTTACCAAACGGGTTGCCGGGGGCGGGGGTGCCGTCAGGGGTGAGCCGGAGTATTTTGCCGCCCAACGCATTCGGGTCCTGCGGCTGTTCGCGGCGCTGGGCATCGCCGGTGCCCACATACAGGAAGCCGTCCGGACCGAAGCGGATCCTGCCGCCGTTGTGGGTGGTGGCCTTTGGTATTCCCGACAACACCACCTGGGGCTGGCCGAGGGCCAGGGAACCGTCGGCATCGCCCTCGACGGTAAGCCGGACCACCCGGTTGTCCTCACGGCTCGTCAGGTAGGCGTAGAGCAGGTGGTCCGCGTCAAAATGCGGGGACAGCGCCAGGCCCAGCAGGCCGCCTTCTCCGGAGGGCGCAACGTCCGGTACTTTGCCGAGCGTTGTGGCTTTTCCATTCCGCACGGCCTTCAGCAGTGCTGTTTCGCGCTCCGAGATGATGGCAGTGCCGTCGGGAAGGAATACCGCTGCCCACGGAATGCTCAGCTGCAGTTCCAGCCGTTCCTGCACCGTGGGAACAGGGGGAGGAGCTGGGGCAGGGGAAGAAGCAGCGGCAGAGCCGGTGGCCGGCGGAGGGAGCACGACGGCGGTTCCCGCCGCGGTGCCCTTGCTTGCCGTGCCTGTGGCCGGTTCGGGCGGCCCGGAACTTCCCGTGCACGCGGCCAGAACAAGGCACACGGCCAGGCAGGGAAGGCCCGCCGCACTGCGCCGGGCCTTCCCGCTGCTAGAGCCGTTTGCGACGCGGAGCCCGGAAGCCGGCGGCCTCCGCGTGCGCAGCAGATTCAAACCAGACTTCCGGCCGGGTCTGCTCATAGTCGGGATGTCCTTCTTCGTAGTAGACCATCGCGGCGGCGTCGCCTTTGACCGTGTAGTCCGCCGGTCCGCCTCCGTCGGGGCCCGGCGCCGCCGAACCTGCCCCATATGGCTCATCTGCTGCCAGGTGCCCGGAAGGCGCAGCGGAGTCCATGCCCCGTGCCTGCGCGGCAGCAGCCAGGTCCTGGTCCTGCCCGGATGGCTGGTGGTGGTCCGCACCGTTCTCCACCAGCGCCGAGGACTGGGTGCGGTCCAGCGTTTCGGCCGCGGCGGCTTCCCCCTGGCTGCCATCGGCAGCTGCAGGCGCGGCGGCCTCCTGCCTGTGTCCTGATTCAGAGGACTCGGCCCTGTGCTGGGACGCCTGTCCGCCGGCCGGCACCTCAGGCGATGTGCCGCCGTCGTCAGTGCCTTCCACGGCAGCTGTTTCAGCACCGGGAAGGGTGGGGGAGTGGGGGGCCGTGTACTCATCATGGTGAACGGGGCGGGCGTCCGCCGGGGAAGCCTGACCGGAATCCGTCCCCGCGGAGGCGCCGTTCCGGGCAGCCTGACCCGCAGGAGTTCCGGCCGAACCCACCACCGAGGAGCCCGGCCTGGATCCGGCCTCGGACCATTGGGTTTCCCATTCGGCCTGGTCCGCTGCCTGGTTCTGTGCCTCGTTCTGCGATTGGCCGTGTGATTGGTCCTGGTGATGACGCTGCCCGGCGGAGGCACCGCTGTCTGCAGTGCTGCGGGGGGATGTGGGGCTGGATGCGGCGGACGAATCCAGCGGTTCCTCAGCCGTGGCAGGGGCGGGCGGTTCGGCCGGCTTTCCGAACCCTGCCGCCGTAGGGATACCGGTGGTGCCTGCCGCCTGGGCGGACGCTGCGGCACTGCCGCCCTCCAGCGCTCCGTCTGTCCTGGTTCCTGCTGATGATCCGCCAGTGGGGCCGGCGGACTTGTTGCGGTTCAGCAGCCACCAGATGATGACGGCGATGACAATTATGAGAATGATCCAGAAAACAATGTCCATGGCAGGCCTTTCGGTCCAGGTGGCTGGGTGTCCTGTCCCCGACGCTACGTCGGGTCACCACTGCTGTCCAGAGTGCTGTGCGACGCCGGGGACTGCGCTGCCGGGCGGTCATTGCAGGCGGCCGCATCAGGCCCGCCTGTAGTCTCTGTCTCAAAATATGAGACGGAAGTCCACTATTTGGCAGCTATTTCGCGCTTTTTTGCCATAACCCTGGTCCGGCGGTCGTTTCCGCAACGGTCCGAGCCCTAGACTTTCCCCTATGAGTGACGCCCAGACCGCAACCGAGAACACGCCTGACATCAAGCCCCGCAGCCGTGTTGTGACCGACGGGATCCATGCGGCCCCCGCACGCGGCATGTTCCGGGCAGTCGGCATGGGGGATGACGACTTCGCCAAGCCGCAGGTGGGCGTGGCAAGTTCCTGGAATGAAATCACCCCCTGCAACCTCTCCCTGAACCGGCTCGCGCAGGGTGCCAAGGAAGGCGTCCACGCGGGCGGCGGTTTCCCCATGCAGTTCGGCACCATCTCCGTCTCCGACGGTATTTCCATGGGCCACGAAGGCATGCACTTTTCCCTGGTCTCCCGCGAAGTCATCGCCGACTCCGTTGAGACCGTGATGCAGGCCGAACGCATCGACGGTTCGGTCCTGCTGGCAGGCTGTGACAAGTCCCTCCCGGGCATGCTCATGGCCGCCGCCCGCCTGGACCTGGCCAGCGTGTTCCTCTACGCCGGTTCCATCATGCCGGGGTGGGTCAAGCTCGAGGACGGCTCCGAAAAGGAAGTCACCCTCATTGACGCCTTCGAAGCGGTCGGCGCGTGTGCGGCCGGCAAGATGAGCATGGAGGACCTCACCCGCATCGAGAAGGCCATCTGCCCCGGCGAAGGCGCCTGCGGCGGCATGTACACGGCCAATACCATGGCCTGCATCGGCGAAGCACTCGGTATGTCCCTCCCCGGCTCGGCCGCCCCGCCTTCGGCAGACCGCCGTCGTGATGAATTCGCCCGCAAATCCGGTGAAGCGGTGGTCAACCTGCTGCGCCAGGGCATCACCGCCCGCGACATCATGACCAGGAAGGCCTTCGAGAACGCCATCGCCGTCACCATGGCCTTCGGCGGCTCCACCAACGCCGTCCTGCACCTGCTTGCCATCGCCCGCGAGGCCGAAGTTGAGCTGACCCTTGACGACTTCAACCGCATTGGCGACAAGATCCCGCACCTGGGCGACCTCAAGCCCTTCGGCCGCTACGTCATGACGGATGTGGACAGGATCGGCGGCGTGCCGGTGATCATGAAGGCACTGCTCGACGCCGGACTGCTGCACGGCGACTGCCTCACCGTGACCGGCAAGACGGTGGCGGAGAACCTCGAGGCGATCAACCCGCCTGACGTCGACGGCAAGATCCTGCGCGCCCTGGACAATCCCATCCACAAGACCGGAGGGATCACCATCCTGCACGGCTCCATGGCGCCTGAGGGCGCAGTGGTGAAGAGCGCCGGCTTCGACGCCGACGTCTTCGAGGGAACCGCGCGCGTGTTCGAGCGCGAGCAGGGTGCCCTGGACGCGCTGGACAACGGCGCCATCAAAGCCGGCGACGTTGTGGTCATCCGCTACGAAGGGCCCAAGGGAGGTCCGGGAATGCGCGAAATGCTCGCCATCACCGGTGCCATCAAGGGGGCAGGGCTCGGCAAGGATGTCCTGCTGCTCACCGACGGCCGGTTCTCCGGCGGCACCACAGGGTTGTGCATCGGCCACGTTGCGCCGGAAGCGGTCGACGGCGGCCCCATCGCCTTCGTGAAGGACGGCGACCGGATCCGGGTGGACATCGCCGCCCGCAGTTTCGACCTGCTGGTGGACGAAGCCGAACTCGAAGCCCGCAAAGTGGGCTGGCAGCCGCTGCCGGCCAGGTACACCAAGGGCGTGCTCGCCAAGTACGCCAAGCTGGTGCACAGCGCCAGCCAGGGCGCCTACACCGGCTGATGCCCGAGTACCTCAAGCCTCGGGAGGCGACGCGATTTCCGGAGGCGGCAGGGCTTAATAAGGGATGTCCGAGGGGACCCGGGCTGACGGCGCTCGCGCCGGAAGCTTGGGGAAGGATCATCACGGGGTGGACAATGGGGTCCACATGGTGAGATTGGGTTGTCGCTCGTTGACACTGATCTCGCCAAGAGGGAAGACTGAACGCATGACTTTCGTTACCGCCGGCACCGTCGTCGTCCTTACCAAGCGCGTGGCACATTAGCCTCCACTGGTAACGAACCGTCACGCGCGAAACCCCTCACAGAGCCACCCGGCTGAGGGGTTTTTTTATTTCCTCCAGCCACAAACCACAGAAGATCCACAAGGAAGAGTCCGATGAGCAAAGGATCGCCCATCAGCCCCTCGCTGATGGCCACCAAGTCCGCTGGAGCCGCCAAGGCTCCGGAACGCGCCGACCGGACGGCTGACCACGCCGCCGTCGTCGCCGACCTTGCTGCCGTCTCTCCTGTCCTTGGGCCGAACAACGTCGTACCCCCGACGGTGATGACCGGCTCGCAAGCAATCGTCCGCTCGCTCGAAGAACTCGGCGTCGACGATATTTTCGGTTTGCCCGGTGGCGCAATCCTGCCCACCTACGACCCCTTGATGGCCTCCACCATGAACCACGTGCTGGTCCGTCACGAACAGGGAGCCGGCCACGCCGCGCAAGGCTACGCCATGGTCACCGGGCGGGTTGGCGTCTGCATCGCCACCTCCGGCCCCGGGGCCACCAACCTCGTTACCGCCATCATGGATGCCCACATGGACTCCGTGCCCCTGGTGGCCATCACCGGCCAGGTATCCAGCGGCGTCATCGGCACCGACGCCTTCCAGGAAGCCGACATCGTGGGCATAACCATGCCCATCACCAAGCACTCCTTCCTGGTGACCGACCCCAACGACATCCCCCATGTCATGGCCGAAGCCTTCCACCTGGCGTCCACCGGCCGCCCCGGACCGGTGCTGGTGGACGTCGCCAAGGACGCCCAGGTGGGCCAGATGACGTTCTCCTGGCCGCCGAAGATCGACCTGCCCGGCTACCGGCCGGTCACGCGCGGCCACAACAAGCAGGTGCGCGAGGCCGCCAAGCTCATTGCGGCGTCCACCAAGCCCGTTCTGTACGTGGGCGGCGGCGTGGTCAAGGCGCACGCCTCAGCCGAGCTGCTCGCCCTCGCCGAGGCGACCGGGGCACCTGTAGTCACCACCCTGATGGCCAAGGGCGCCTTCCCGGATTCGCACCCCCAGCACGTGGGCATGCCCGGCATGCACGGGACCGTCTCAGCCGTCACCGCGCTGCAGCAGTCCGACCTGCTGATAACCCTCGGCGCCCGCTTCGATGACCGCGTCACCGGCGTACTGAAGACCTTCGCGCCCAATGCCAAGGTCATCCACGCGGACATAGACCCGGCCGAAATCTCCAAGAACCGCACCGCCGACGTGCCCATCGTGGGGTCCGTCAAGGAGATCATCCCCGAACTCACCGAAGCCGTGCGCGGCCAGTTCGAGGCCTCAGGCACCCCCGACCTCACCACCTGGTGGGCGTTCCTGAACAACCTCAAGGAAACCTACCCGCTGGGCTGGACTGAACCGGACGACGGCCTCATCGCCCCGCAAAAGGTCATCCAGCGGATCGGCGCCCTCACCGGACCCGAAGGCGTCTACGTGGCCGGCGTGGGCCAGCACCAGATGTGGGCCGCCCAGTTCATCAAGTACGAGCGCCCCCACGCCTGGCTGAACTCCGGCGGCGCCGGCACCATGGGGTACGCCGTCCCGGCCGCCATGGGCGCGAAGGTGGGCGAACCGGACCGGGTGGTCTGGGCCATCGACGGCGACGGATGCTTCCAAATGACCAACCAGGAACTGGCCACCTGCGCCATCAACAACATCCCCATCAAGGTGGCTGTCATCAACAACTCCTCGTTGGGCATGGTGCGCCAGTGGCAGACCCTCTTCTACGAGGGCCGCTACTCCAACACCGACCTCAACACCGGCCATGACACCGTCCGCATCCCGGACTTCGTCAAGCTGGGGGAGGCCTACGGCTGCGCCTCGTTCCGTTGCGAACGCGAAGAGGACATCGACGCCACCATCCAAAAGGCCCTCGAGATCAACGACCGCCCCGTGGTCATCGACTTCGTAGTGAGCCCCAACTCCATGGTGTGGCCGATGGTGCCCGCCGGCGTGAGCAACGACCAGATCCAGGTTGCCCGCAACATGACCCCGGAATGGGAAGAGGAAGACTGACCATGAGCCGCCACACACTTTCCGTCCTGGTTGAGGACAAGCCCGGCGTCCTGACCCGCGTGGCCAGCCTCTTCGCCCGCCGCGCCTTCAACATCAACTCCCTGGCCGTTGGCCCCACCGAAGTGCCGGGCGTATCCCGCATGACGGTGGTGGTTGACGCCGACGGTGACCTCATCGAGCAGGTCACCAAGCAGCTCAACAAACTGATCAACGTGATCAAGATCGTTGAGCTGACCCCAGAATCTTCCGTACAGCGCGACCACATCCTGGTCAAAGTACGTGCGGATGCCGCAACACGTCTGCAGGTAACCCAGGCCGCAGACCTGTTCCGCGCCTCAGTGGTTGACGTCTCCACCGACTCCGTCGTCATTGAGGCCACCGGCCACCCCGAAAAGCTCACAGCCCTGCTCTCAGTGCTGGAGCCCTTCGGCATCCGCGAAATTGTGCAGTCCGGCACCCTGGCCGTTGGACGGGGATCCCGCTCCATGAGTGACCGGGCGCTCCGCTCCGCCTAGGCACCTGCCAAGGCGGGACTGGCGCCCGTAACCGCAGCACCGCAAGACCACTATCTACAACCACTCAAGAGGAGTTACGCAAGTGACTGAAATGTTCTACGACGACGACGCCGACCTGTCGATCATCCAGGGCCGCAAGGTTGCCATTGTTGGCTACGGCTCCCAGGGCCACGCCCACGCGCTCAACCTGCGCGATTCCGGCGTCGAGGTCGTCATCGCCCTGAAGGACGGCTCCAAGTCGACCGCCAAGGCGCAGGATGCCGGCTTCACGGTAAAGAACGTTGCCGACGCCGCCGAATGGGCGGACGTCATCATGATCCTGGCGCCGGACCAGCACCAGCGCTCGATCTACAACGACTCCATCAAGGACAAGCTGACCCCCGGCAAGGCCCTGGCCTTCGCCCACGGCTTCAACATCCGCTTCGGCTACATCCAGGCTCCGGAAGGCGTTGACGTCATCCTGGTGGCGCCGAAGGCTCCGGGCCACACCGTCCGCCGCGAGTTCGAAGCCGGCCGTGGCATCCCGGACATCATCGCCGTCGAGCAGGACGCGTCCGGCAACGCCTGGGAGCTGGCCAAGTCCTACGCCAAGGCCATCGGCGGCACCCGCGCCGGCGTCATCAAGACCACCTTCACTGAAGAGACCGAAACCGACCTCTTCGGCGAGCAGTCCGTCCTCTGCGGCGGCGTCTCCCAGCTGATCCAGTACGGCTTCGAAACCCTCACCGAGGCCGGCTACCAGCCGCAGATCGCCTACTTCGAGGTGCTGCACGAGCTCAAGCTCATCGTCGACCTCATGTGGGAGGGCGGCATCGCCAAGCAGCGCTGGAGCGTCTCCGACACCGCAGAGTACGGCGACTACGTCTCCGGCCCGCGCGTCATCACCCCCGAGGTGAAGGAAAACATGAAGGCCGTCCTGGCCGACATCCAGTCCGGTGCATTCGCCAAGCGCTTCATCGAGGACCAGGACAACGGCGGCGTTGAGTTCAAGGAACTGCGCGCCAAGGCAGAACAGCACCCCATCGAGGCTGTTGGCCGCGAACTGCGCTCCCTGTTCTCCTGGCAGCAGCAGGACGTCGACTACGTGGAAGGCTCCGCAGCCCGCTAAGGCTGCCAGCCCAACCACGCAGACCGCAACGGTGAGGCCGGGTTCACACTTAACAATGTGAGCCCGGCCTTTCCGTCGGCCTAGACTTGTTTCCATCCCCAGGACTGCAACGCAGAGGATCAGCCGTGTCAAAACCCGTAGTACTGCTCGCCGAAGAACTTTCCCCCGCCACCGTCGAGGCCCTTGGCCCGGACTTTGAGATCCGCCAGACCGACGGCGCAGACCGTTCCCAGCTGCTCTCGGCGATCAGCGACGTAGACGCGATCCTGGTCCGCTCCGCCACCCAGGTTGATGCCGAAGCCATCGCCGCCGCCAAGAACCTCAAGGTCATCGCCCGCGCCGGCGTGGGGCTGGACAACGTGGACATCAAGGCCGCCACGCAGGCCGGCGTCATGGTGGTCAACGCGCCCACGTCCAACATCGTTTCCGCCGCTGAACTCACCGTGGGCCACATCCTGAGCCTGGCCCGCCACATCCCGCAGGCCAGCGCCGCCCTCAAGGACGGCGAATGGAAGCGCTCCAAGTACACCGGCATTGAACTGTTCGAAAAGAAGATCGGCATCATCGGCCTCGGCCGCATCGGCGCCCTGGTGGCAGCCCGCCTGAAGGGCTTCGACACCAAGATCCTGGCCTACGATCCCTACATCACCTCCGCCCGCGCTGCGCAGCTGGGCGTGCAGCTGGTCACCCTGGATGAACTCCTGGCCCAGTCCGATTTCATCACCATCCACATGCCCAAGACGCCCGAGACCGTTGGCATGCTGGGCGCTGACGCATTCAGGAAGATGAAGAAGACGGCCTACGTGGTCAACGTGGCCCGCGGCGGCCTGGTGGACGAGGAAGCCCTCTTCACCGCCCTCCAGGACGGTGAAATCGCCGGTGCCGGCGTTGACGTCTTCGCCAAGGAGCCCAGCACCGACCTGCCGTTCTTCAAGCTCGACAACGTGGTGGTAACCCCGCACCTGGGCGCCTCCACCGACGAAGCCCAGGAAAAGGCCGGCGTCTCCGTGGCCAAGTCCGTCCGCCTGGCCCTCGCCGGCGAGCTGGTACCGGACGCCGTCAACGTTGCCGGCGGCGTCATTGCCCCCGACGTCCGCCCGGGCATCCCCCTGATCGAGAAGCTGGGACGCATCTTCACGGCGCTGACCCACGCATCCCTGACCCAGTTCGACGTCGAGGTGGCCGGCGAGATTTCCTCCCTGGACGTCAAGGTGCTGGAGCTGGCGGCGCTTAAGGGCATCTTCGCCGACGTCGTCACGGAACAGGTGTCCTACGTCAACGCCCCGGTCATCGCCGAGCAGCGCGGCATCAACGTCCGCCTGATCACCACCCCGGAGACCGAGTCCTACCGCAACGTCCTGACCCTGCGCGGCGCCCTCAGCGACGGCAGCCAGATCTCCGTGGCCGGCACCCTGACCGGCCCCAAGCAGATCGAGAAGCTGGTGGGCATTAACGGCTTCGAGGTGGAAATCCCCATCAGCGAGCACCTTGTGGTGGTTGCCTACACCGACCGCCCCGGCGTGATCGGCACCATCGGCCACATCCTGGGCATGAACAACATCAACATCGCCGGCATGCAGGTGGCCCGCTCCAACGAGGGCGGCCAGGTCCTTGCCCTGCTGACCATCGACAGCTCCGTTCCCCAGCAGGTGCTCGATGCCATCAAGGCCGGCATCGGCGCCGAGATGGTCAGGGAAGTGGACCTGGAAGACTAAGGCGACACACCGGCCGAAACGCCGTAGCCGCACCTCCGCGGGCCCCGCACAGGCGGAGCCACGTATGATTGGCCGGTCTGCTTACAATGGCTTGGTCCTGATTCAGGACCGTAGCCGGCAGACCGGCCAATACCTTTTGCACATCCCTCCGTCATAGTCCACGTCCTCGGGCGGATGAAAGTGTGCGCACGCAATCCAGGTTTCAGGGAGTTCCATGAACGCCGTCCAGAGGTTCATCAGAAGCAGAGTGCTGCTGTTGACCGCGGCCATCTTGATCGCAGCCATGTGCTTGTCGGTCCTCGTCCAAAGCCAGTCGCAGGCTGCGCTCAACCGGACGGTTGATGAAAATTCGAGGGGGCTCTACGACATCCTGGTCCAGGCGAAGGCGCCCTCCGGTGCCCTCCTGCAGCCCGAGATTGCCAACGGCGCCGGCGGCATCGGCTTCGACCAGCTGGACTCCATCCGGAAGCTGTCCGGCACCTCAGTGGCGGCCCCCATCAGCCTGGTTTCGCGTGTCACGCAGAACCTGGAGACGCCCCGCCTCGATGCCATGGATTACCTCGGCTACAACGCCGGCCTGGCCGGCACCGCCACCGCGGACCAGGCAGCGGGTGCCACCGCGCCGGACAAGTGGCCAGCCGCGGAATCCGTCCTGACCGACGCTGCCAAGAAGTACCGGCTGACCGCCAGTGCGGTGAGCTCGGATGGCAGCTCGGAGCAGACCCTCTTCAAGACCACCGCCGAGGGCACGCTGGGCAAGGCCCGGCTCGTGGAGGAAAAGGCGCAGGGCGGCAGCAGCATCCGCATCGCCCCCGCGGCAGGGGAGACCGGCATCAAGTTCCCCGCTCCCGCCGGCGGCTCCGAGCACAACCTCTTCAACCTCTCGGTGTCACTGCCGCTGGCCCCTGAGGTCACCGAATCCGTGGTGGCTGTGGACCCCGCGTCCGAGCGGGCCCTGCTCGGTTCGGCCGGTGACTTCCTGGCCCCGCTGGAGAAGGCTCCGCCCGCTGACGCCCGTGACGCAGGCGCCGTGGGCCGCTACCTGGAAGGGCTCTTTACCAACGGCATCAGCATGGACCAGCTCAAGGAAGGACCTGACTTCCTGGGCGTCAAGCTCAAGTACTGGGCTCCGCTGATGACCCAGTACCAGCAGGCCAAGCGCACCGGCCAGCTGACCAGCGGCTCCCAGGCCGTCCCCCTGATCGTGCGCTCCGGCACGTCCCTGGACCTGAAGTACAACGTCAAGATCGAGGAAATTGACGACGCCGGCAAGGTGGTTAAGGACGTCGGCACCGTTTCGAAGTCCCTGGGCAAGGACTACCTGCCGTTCGTGTCAAAGGACCCCTTCGTATTGTCCTGGCCGGGCTCCACGGACCACTCCTCCCTGCTGGGCAACAACGGCAACTTCAACCCGGGCCTGTACACCCCGGCCAAGTGGAGCACCGCTTTCGCCGGCGCCCCCAAATACACGGACGGCGGGACCGCCGCCAACGGCGCCGTGGACAAGGCCGCGGTGCCAGGCGAATGGGTCACTGTCAACCGCCTTCCTGAGAAGGCCGCCAACGGCGCGCCCGTGGACCAGACCCAGCGGAACCCCGTGGACGAGCGGTCCTACCGGGAAAACCTTTCCACCGGCCAGCAGCAGGCCGCAACGCCGCTGCCCATGGTGTACGGCACGTTCGACCCCGCCGCCGTCGAGGCAGCCTCCGGCGACGTCAACAAGCTCCCGCTGGGCGGCTACGACCCCACGCCGTTCACCCTGGTCAAGGATGCCGCCGGCAAGGATGTTCCCGCCGCGGACCTGAAACCTTCCTTGAGCGCCACCGGGCTGGCCAGCCAGTCCGCCGGCGCCATCACCGACTACTACGGACTCGCAGCAGCGCGCGGCTACAAGCAGAACGCGGCCGTCATCGACGCCGTACGCGTCCGCGCCAAGGCCCCGGGCAGCTGGAAGGATGCGCAGCCCGAGGTGGAGAAGCTCGCCGCCCAGATCCGGGACATGGGCCTGGATGCCACCGTGGTGGCCGGTTCGGCCCGCGAGGACACCAGCATTTTCGTTCCCGGCTACTCCAAGGACGGAGCCGGCAAGGAGTCCGCGCTGGGCACCGTCCAGCAGTCCTGGGTCCGGCAGAACGCCGCTGAAGCAGTGGCCGGAGCACTGTCCGGCACCAACATCACGCTGCTGTTCCTGACACTGTGCGGCGCGGCCCTGCTGACCGGTGCCTCCACCGTCAGCTACATCCGGAAACGCCGCAGCGAGGCCGGCACCCTGCGGGCCATGGGCTGGACCCAGCGGCGGATCCGCAGCTGGGTGCTTGAGGAATTCGGCGTAGGGGCAGTGCTGCTCGCCGCCGCCGGTATCGTGCTGAGCCTGCTGAGCTGGAGCCTTTCCACCGCATTGGTATGCGCCGCCGTCCTGGTCCTCTACTGCGGCGCGGCCCTCTTTGCCGCGCAGCAGCTGCGCCACCGCGACGAAATCGACCAGGAGCCGCAGCACGATGAACGGCTCATCCCGGTGGACTCGCCGCTGACCTTCGCAAACCGGCAGCTCAGCACCAACAAGTTCAACACGCTGTCCCTGGCGGTGGCGGTGGGCGTCTTCGGTGCCGCCGTCGGCGGGCTGATCGCCCTGCTGATCGACATCCCGCGCGCCGCCGGAGCCAGTGCCCTCAGCGGGCTGGCCGCGGCCAGCGTGACCCTGCCGAGCATCCTGCTGGCGCTTGCGGGCGTGGCCGTGGGGCTGGTGCTTACCCTGGTGACGGGGCGCTTCGAACTCAATGCCAAGCGGCAGTACCTTGGCATCCTCCAGGCGATGGGCTGGAACCCGGACATGCTCCGCCAGGTCCGTTTGTTCGAGAACGCACTGGTGGGAACCGTGGCCTTGCCGCTGGGCGTGCTGGGCGCCCTGGGCATCGGCCTGCTGCTGGCACCCTACGCGGCCATCTGGGCCGCCGCGGCAGGCCTGGTGGCTGTTATTTGCTGGATACCGATTGCAACGAAAGTGGTCCAATGACAAACCCGACGAACCTCCAGCGCAGCCGCAGGAGCGGCTCCAATGAGGTCCCCCTGCAGACCCGGGCCAACACCATCGTCAAGTCGGCGGACCACGCCACCCCGCTGGAGATGCGCGACATCACCATCCGCTATGGCGGTGGAAAAGGCGGCGCCGAGGCCGTGAGCGTGGTGGAAGGCTTCGACCTGACCCTGCACGCGGGCGAGATGCACTGCGTGGCCGGCCGAAGCGGCTCCGGCAAGACCAGCATCCTGACCGTCGGCGCCGGACTCACCCTGCCGACGTCGGGCCGTGTCTTCTGGGAAGGTGATTCCCTCGAAAGCATGGGCGACGACGAAATCGCCGACCGCCGTCGTGCCCTGATCGGCTACGTGGACCAGGGCGGCGCCCTGATCGACGGCATGAGCGCGCTCGAGAACGTCCTCCTGCCCGCCGTACCCGACGGCGAGGTGGACCAGCGGCGCGACATGGCCAAGGACCTCCTGGACCTGGTGGGCCTGGGCCGGCGCATGCGGCACCGTCCCGCGCAGCTGTCCGGCGGTGAACGGCAGCGCGTGGCGATCGCCCGCGCCCTGATCCTGGGCACCCGGGTCCTGGTGGTGGATGAGCCCACCGCCAGCCTGGACCGTGCCTCCGCCAACCGCATCATCAGCATCCTGAAGGACACCACCAATGACGGCATCGCCGTGCTGGTGGCTTCGCACGATCACGAGCTGGTCCGGCTCAGCGATACCCTGACAGAACTGATCTAGCCCACCCCTCCGTACCGAAGGTAACCGTCCGACCGTGACAGCTTCAGAGAAAACGCCGTTCTACATCACCACGGCCATCACCTACCCCAACGGCGTGCCGCACATCGGGCACGCCTACGAGTACATTGCCACCGACGCCATGGCGCGCTTCAAGCGCCTGGACGGCTATGACGTGATGTTCCTGACCGGCACTGACGAACACGGCATGAAGATTGCCCAGACCGCCGAAAAGGAAGGCATCACCCCCAAGGAACTGGTGAACCGGAACGCCGAGGTCTACAAGGCCGCGCACGCCGCCCTGGGCATCAGCTACGACCGCTTCATCCGCACCACGGACGAGGACCACTACGCTGCGTCCCAGGCCATCTGGAAAAAGATGGAAGCCAACGGGGACATCTACCTCGACAAGTACGAGGGCTGGTATTCCGTCCGGGACGAGGCCTTCTATGCCGAGGATGAAACGGTGGTGAAGGACGACGGCGTTCGCTACTCGAAAGAGACGGACACCGAGGTGACGTGGACGGCGGAGGAGAGCTACTTCTTCCGGCTGTCCGCCTACCAGGACAAGCTGTTGGCCCTCTACGAGTCCCACCCGGAGTTCGGCGCGCCGCAGTACCGGTTCAACGAGGTCATCAGCTTCGTCAAGCGCGGCCTGGAGGACCTGTCCATCAGCCGGACCACCTTCGACTGGGGCGTCCCCGTTCCAGGAAACGATAAGCACGTCATGTACGTGTGGGTGGACGCGCTCACCAACTACCTCACCGGCGTCGGCTATCCGGATACCGAATCGGAGAAGTTCCGGAAGTACTGGCCGGCCGATGTCCACATCATCGGCAAGGACATCTCCCGGTTCCACGCCATCTACTGGCCGGCCTTCCTCATGAGTGCAGGCCTTGAGCTGCCCAAGCGGGTCATGATCCACGGGTTCCTGCACAACAACGGGGTCAAGATGTCCAAGTCCCTGGGCAACGTGGTGGCACCGGCGGACTTCGTGGCCCGCTACGGCCTGGACCAGGTGCGGTTCTTCTTCCTGCGCGAAGTTCCGTTCGGGGCGGACGGCAGCTACAACCACGAGGCCATCGTGGGCCGCATGAACTCGGACCTGGCCAACAACTTCGGCAACCTTGCCCAGCGCTCCCTGTCCATGGTGGCCAAGAACTGCGGCGCGGCCGTGCCCGCCCCGGGGGAGTTCACCGCGGCGGACACCGCCATCCTGGCGCAGGCAAACGGGTTGCTCGAGGCTGCCCGGGCCGCTTTCGACAAGCAGGAATTCAGCCGGGCGCTGGAAGCCATCTGGGCAGTGCTGCACCACACCAACGCCTACTTCGCCGAGCAGGCGCCCTGGGTCCTGCGGAAGACCGACGTCGAACGCATGAACACCGTGCTGTACGTGACGCTGGAGGTGCTGCGGATCGTGGCCATCCTGGCCCAGCCGGTCATGCCCAACGCCACTGCCAAGCTCCTGGACGCGCTGGGCCAGGCCGAAGGCGATGCCCGCCAGTTCACCGCAATCGCCACCCCGATCGTTCCGGGAACTGCGCTGCCTGCCCCCATTCCCGTCTTCCCCAAGTTCGAGGAACCCGCGGAGTAGGTCCGGCACCGAAAACCGGCGGAGGGTGCGCTCCTGTCCAAAAGCTGAGACGGTTTGACCAGCATATGGATGTCTTGGCTACCCTGAAAACATGAGCGCATCCTCAATCGATCTTGCAGTAATTCCCGGCGACGGCATCGGCCCCGAGGTCATTGCCGAAGCCCTCAAAGTCCTGGAAAAGGCCATCGCTGCGGAGGGTGTGGAGCTCAAGCCCACGCACTACGAACTCGGTGCCGAGCACTGGCTGCGCACCGGCGAAACGCTCCCGGACCACGTCCTGGCGGACCTGAAGACCCGCGACGCCATCCTCTTCGGTGCAGTGGGGGCGGCGCCCGGTGACACCCGCATCCCGTCCGGGATCATCGAGCGTGAGCTGCTCCTCAAGCTCCGGTTCAGCCTGGACCACTACGTCAACCTGCGGCCTTCCCGGCTCTACGGCACCGTCGGCAGCCCCCTTGCCAACCCCGGCACCATCGACTTCATCGTCGTGCGTGAAGGAACCGAGGGTCCCTACGTCGGCAACGGCGGAACCCTGCGCGCAGGAACCCCGCACGAGGTTGCCACCGAAGTCTCGCTGAACACAGCCCACGGCGTGGAGCGCGTGGTCCGGGACGCCTTCCGCCGGGCCAGCGCACGTGAGCGCAAGCATGTCACCCTGGTGCACAAGCACAACGTCTTGGTCTTCGCCGGACATCTGTGGAAGCGCACCGTCGAGGCCGTGGCCCTGGAATTCCCGGAGGTCACCCACGACTACCTGCACGTGGATGCCGCTACCATCTTCATGGTCACGGACCCGTCCCGTTTCGATGTCATCGTGACTGACAACCTCTTTGGCGACATCATTACCGACCTCGCCGCAGCCATCACCGGCGGCATCGGCCTGGCCGCCTCCGGCAACATCAACATGGACCGCACCGCACCCTCCATGTTCGAGCCGGTCCATGGTTCCGCGCCGGACATTGCCGGCCAGGGCAAGGCAGACCCCACCGCCGCCATCCTCTCCGCGGTCCTCCTGCTGGACCACCTGGGCTACACGGACGCTGCCCGCAGGATCGAAGCCGCCGTGGTTGCCGACGTCGAAAAGCGCGACGGCACTGCACGCAGCACCAGTGCGGTCGGCGACGCCATTGCCGCCGGCCTCTAGCCCGCGCAGGGGCCGCCGGCTTCGGGCGTAAGCTTGTCTCGAATCACCAAATGCCGCCTCGTTGTTCAGCGCTGAACCGCGGGCGGCCGATCGTGGAGGAACCATGACTCAGACCGCCCATGGCGTCGAATTCACCCGGCAGCCCTCGGAGAACCCGAAGTCCGCCGAAGAGCGTGCAGCCATCCTGGCAAACCCGGGATTTGGCAACTACTTCACCGACCACACCGCCATCGTCGACTACACCGTGGACGCGGACGGCAATGGCGGCTGGCACGATGCAAGGATCGAACCCTACGGTCCGATCGTCCTAGACCCCTCCGCTGCCGTCTTCCACTACGGCCAGGAGATTTTCGAGGGGCTCAAGGCCTACCGTCACGCGGACGGCTCGGTCTGGACCTTCCGGCCGGAGGCCAACGCAGCCCGCCTGAACAAGTCAGCCCGCCGCCTGGCCCTTCCGGAACTGCCGGCCGAATACTTCCTCAGCGCCATCCGCGAGCTCGTGGCCGCGGACAAGGAATGGGTACCCTCCGGCGACGGCGAAGCCCTGTACCTGCGGCCCTTCATGATCGCCACGGAGGCATTCCTTGGCGTCCGCGCTGCCCGTGAGGTGTCCTTCCGCGTGATCGCCTCTCCCGCCGGCAACTACTTCGGCGGCGAGCTGAAGCCCGTCTCCATCTGGATCTCCCGCCAGTATGCCCGCGCCGGCCGCGGCGGTACCGGGGACGCCAAGTGCGGCGGCAACTACGCGGCCTCGCTGATCGCACAGCAGGAGGCCGAGGCCAACGGGTGCAAGCAGGTCCTGTTCCTGGACCAGGCCAACGACAACGCCGTGGAAGAACTCGGCGGCATGAACGTTTTCTTCGTCATGAAGGACGGCTCGCTGGTGACGCCCGCGCTCACCGGCACCATCCTGGAAGGCGTCACCAGGATGTCCGTGATCCAGGTGGCCAAGGACATGGGCCGCGAGGTGTCCGAGCGCAAGATCACCCTTGACGAGTGGCGTGATGGGGTTGCCTCCGGCGACATCGCCGAGGTCTTTGCGTGCGGCACCGCTGCCGTCATCACCCCCATCGGCGTTCTCAAGGACGCCACCGAGTTCATCGGTTCCGAGGACGCCAAGGCGGGGGAGGCCACCATGGCCATCCGCGAAAAGCTCCTTGGCATCCAGACGGGCGCGGAGCCGGACACCCACGGCTGGCTGACCCGCCTGGCATAGCCCGGCTTTTGTCCAACGTACGACGGCGCCTGCCGGACTTAGGTCCGGCAGGCGCCTTTCGTTTCGCAATCGGAAGGTTAGCGCCGCGCAGCTTTCCGCGCCGCGTTCTTCAGGGCCTTGCGGGAAACAGGCTTGAGGGCTTTCCTGGCCGCTTCCTCCTCCAAGGCCCTCTTGCGTCGGGCGTCGAGGAGGTCGTTCCAGAGGGTGGTGGCAAAGACGCCGCCGTCCTGGCCATAGACGTCATAGGGGTAGCCGGCGAAGACGGAAGGCGTGGCACCGCCCGTGGGCAGATCCTTCCCTGTGACCTGTGCCACGGCATCGGCCAAAGCCCAGGTCCGTGTAAGGTGCCTGGTCAGGTTCTTCTGCACAAAAATAGTCGCATCACTTGCTTCGGCCGCGCGTTCCAGGAGTGTATCCAGCTCCCTGGCCACGGAACGGGCTGCCACTTTCTCCACGGCCTGTGAACCGGAGGTCAAGTCCTCGGCGAAAGCGTCGACTTCCTCCCGCCAGTCGGCGGTTTCGCGGAACTTCTTCCACGTGGGAAACCAGATGATGGCGCCCGTCGCGTGGTTGTGGATGTGCAGGAGGCCGGTGGCTTTTTCGGTTGCCGAGTGGTCGTGGCCGTCAGCGTCCGCCTGGGCGAGAAGGTCTGCGAGGGTTGGGGTGCTCATTGGTGGTATCCGGCTTCCTGGGGCGATGGGTTGTCACAGATGCCAACCCGCGGCCGCCGGTGTTCTATTCCGTGGTTCCATTGCTGCAGCGCATCCTGCAGGGGCTGGGGCCGGAAGGGCCGCGGATGCAAGGATGGGACGGTGACTTCAGCTTCCGGCCCCGTCCTCCAGCGCAGCTCAGCCCTCACGCAGTTCATCCTGGCTCCCAACCCCGGCCCCATGAGCCTCGACGGCACCAACTCCTATCTCCTGCAAACCCCCGGCCATCCGTCCCTGGTGATTGTGGATCCGGGTCCCTTGGACGAAACGCACCTGAACGCACTGGCCAGTGCCGGCGTCGTCGAACTGATCCTGGTGACCCACCGGCACGCGGACCATACGGCGGGTGCTGGCCGGCTGCATGCGCTGACGGGCGCACCGGTCCGGGCCGCGGATCCCAACCACTGCCACGGCGGGGGAGAACCGCTGGTCCACGGCGAGGTCATCCATGCTGCGGGGGTGGAGATCGCTGTCCTGGCAACGCCGGGCCACACCTCCGACTCCGTCTGCTTCCACCTGCCTGCCGACGGGCACAACGGATCGGTGCTGACCGGCGACACTGTCCTTGGCCGGGGCACCACCGTCCTGGACTACCCGGACGGCACGCTGGGCGACTATCTCGCATCCCTGGACCGCCTCGAAGCCCTGGGGCCGGCAACCGTCCTCCCGGCCCACGGCCCCGTCCTGCCTTCCCTTGAAGCCATCGTCCGGGACTACCGGACGCACCGGCAAGAACGGCTGGCGCAGATCCGCGCCGCGCTGGACCGGCTGGGCCAGGATGCAGCCGTAGGGGAGGTGGCTGACGCCGTCTATTCCGACGTCGGCCCTTCCGTCCGGCGCGCCGCCGAGCTGTCCGTCGCCGCCCAGCTGGACTACCTGCGCGGCGGCGGCATCGCGGACAGGCCCGGCCCCGGCGAAACGGTAGGGTAGGAGCCATGCGTATTGCCAGGTTTGTCGTTGATTCTGATCCCCTGTACGGCGTTGTGGAAGGTGAACCGGGCAGTGAGGAAATCACTGTCATCCATGGCGACCCCTTCTTCAATGGGGTGGAGCGCACCTCCGTGCGCCACAAGCTGGAGGACGTCCGGCTGCTGGCCCCCATCATCCCGCGGAGCAAGGTGATCGGCGTGGGTCGGAACTTCGTGGAGCACGCCCATGAACTCGGCAACGAAGTACCCGCCCAGCCGCTGCTGTTCCTGAAGCCCAACACCGCCGTCGTGGGCCCCAACGACCCCGTGGTGCTGCCGGAATTCTCGGAAGAGGTTTCCTTCGAAGCTGAACTCTGCGTGGTGATCGGGCGGATCTGCAAGGACGTGCCGGAAGACCGCGTGGACGATGTCATTTTCGGTTACACCTGCGGCAACGACCTCACTGCGCGCGATGTCCAGAAGACGGACCTGCAGTGGACCCGCGCCAAGGGCTTCGACACCTCCGCCCCGCTGGGTCCCTGGATCGAGACCGACCTTGACACGGAAGACCTGCAGATCCAGGGCAGGCTCAACGGTGAGGTGCGCCAGGACGGGAGCACCAGCCAGATGATCCGCGGCGTGCGCGAACTGGTGTCCATCGTCTCCCAGGCATTTACCCTGCTCCCGGGTGACGTCATCATGACCGGCACGCCGGCCGGTGTGGGCCTGGTCAAGGAGGGCGACCGCTTCGAGGTGGAAATCGAGGGAATCGGCCGGCTTTCCAACCCCATCGTCCGCCGTTAAGACTGTCGGTCCGGCGGACTGGCCCGGCCTGGCCGGCGGAAGGCGGGCCCCGGCCAGGCGGGTAAAGTTGAAGCCACTATGACTATCGCTTCTTCGTCACCTGCCGCAGCCATCCCGCCCGTCACCGCCGAGACGCCCGTGCGGGTCCGTTTCTGCCCTTCGCCCACGGGCACCCCGCACGTCGGACTGATCCGGACGGCCCTGTTCAACTGGGCCTACGCGCGCCACACCAAGGGCACGTTGGTCTTCCGCATCGAGGACACGGATGCGGCGCGGGACAGCGAGGAAAGCTACCACCAGCTGCTGGACGCGCTGAAGTGGCTCGGCATCGACTGGGACGAGGGCGTGGAAGTGGGCGGCCCGCACGAGCCGTACCGGCAGTCCCAGCGCGGCGACATCTACCAGGACGTCATCAAGCGGCTGCATGACGGCGGGTTCATCTACGAGTCCTTCTCCACTCCGGAGGAGATCGAGGCGCGGCACCGTGCGGCCGGCCGGGACCCGAAGCTTGGCTACGACGGCTTTGACCGGCACCTGACGGAAGAACAGCTGGCGCAGTACCGGGCAGAGGGCCGGCAGGCTGTCCTCCGCCTCCGGATGCCCGACGAGGACATCACGTTCACCGACCTGGTCCGCGGCGACATCACGTTCAAGGCCGGTTCCGTCCCCGACTTCGCTGTGGTGCGGGCCAACGGCGCTCCCCTGTACACGCTGGTCAACCCCGTTGACGACGCGCTGATGGGCATCACCCACGTGCTGCGCGGCGAGGACCTACTCAGCTCCACGCCGCGCCAGATCGCGCTGTACCGGGCGCTGTACGCCATCGGCGTCGCGGAATACATGCCGGAGTTCGGCCACCTGCCCTACGTCATGGGCCAGGGCAACAAGAAGCTTTCCAAGCGCGACCCCGAGTCCAGCCTGTTCCTGCACCGTGAGCGGGGCTTCATCCCGGAAGGGCTGCTGAACTACCTGTCCCTGCTGGGCTGGTCCCTCAGCGCCGACGAGGATATCTTCACCGTGGAGCAGCTCGTGGAGCACTTCGACATCCACGACGTCCTGGGCAACCCCGCCCGCTTCGACCTGAAGAAGGCCGAGGCCATCAACGGCACGCACGTCCGGATGCTCGAGCCCAAGGTGTTCCGCGACCGGGTTGCACACTACCTGCGCGAAGCGGGCCTGGTGGGGGAGATCCTGACCGACCGGGAGGAAGAGATCCTCACCGAGGCCGCGCCCCTCATCCAGGAGCGCATCACGCTCCTGGGTGAAGCCCCGGACATGCTGGCATTCCTGTTCAAGGCCGACGATGCCATTGACGTTGCCGACGACGCACGCAAGGGCCTTCCGGCCAACCTTCCCGAGGTCCTTGATGCCGCCATCGCCGCCCTGGAACCGGTGGCCGAGTGGACGCCGGAAAACATCCAGGCTGCGCTCAAGCAGGCACTGGTTGAGGACATGGGCATCAAACCGCGGCTGGCCTTTGGCCCCGTGCGCACGGCTGTTTCCGGCCGCCGCGTTTCGCCGCCGCTGTTTGAATCCATGGTGATCCTGGGCAAGGAGTCGTCCCTGCGCCGGCTCCGCGCCTTCCGCGGCTGATGAGAGCACCCAGCGAAGCGGCACGCGCCGGCATCCTCAAGACACCCTTTGGGGATGTCCGCGGTGTCCTGTTCGACATTGACGACACCCTGGTGGATCTCGAGTATTCGATGACCACCGCGCTGCGCGAGGTCAGCGAACACCTCCTGCCCGGCCTGGACCAGGCCGGCTGGGAGCGGTTCGGGCGCATCTTCACGCACGAAACCACCCATTTCTACGACCGCTACCTGGCCGGCGAGCTGACGTTCAACGAACAACGCCTGCTCCGTGGCCGGGCGGCGCTGGGGCACTTCGGGGTTGAACTGGGCGACGGCGAGGAATCGCACCGGTGGCTGGCGGCCTATATGGAAAAGCAGCCCGCATACGTGAAGCCGTTCCCCGATGTGCTCCCGCTCCTGGACGTCCTGGACAATGCCGGTGTCCCGTACGGAGCCGTCAGCAACAACGTCCACGACTACCAGCGCGCCAAGCTCGATGGCGCCGGGCTGGAGCGCGTCACGCACCTGGTGGGCACCGACACCCTTGGCGTGGCCAAGCCCAATCCGACGATGTACCTCGAAGGCGTCAGGCTCCTTGGCACGTCCCCAGGTGAAACGCTCTACGTGGGTGATAACCGGCTGCTGGATGCGGAAGGCTCGACGGCGGCTGGGCTGGTGGGCGTTTGGCTCAACCGCATGGGTGAGGTTGTGGAGGGCTTCGAGGGCAGCATGGTGGCTTCCCTGGAGGAACTGCTGCAATAACGGGACCAACTGTTCCAACAGCCGCCGGGACCGCCGCCTGAGTTTCAGGCGGCGGTCCCGGCGGCTTTGCTTTTTGCTGTCAGGCGGCCCGCAACCGGACGGCGCGGCGGCGCAGGAACAGGTAGGCCGCGACGGCGCCGGCCACCAGGAGTCCGATCAGCAGCAACGCGATTGCCGGGTTGTCCAGCCATGACGACGGCGACACGGCCGCCACCTTCGTGTGGAGCTCCTGGGTGCCGGCAGCTATTCTGGCGTTGCCGTCGGCCAGCTTGCCTGCGCCCTCCGCGAGTTTGCCCGAGCCGTCGTCCAGCTTGCCGTTGCCGTCAGCCAGCTGGCCGCTTCCTTCGGTGAGCCGGGCGGACCCCGATTCCAGCTGCCCCGTTCCACTGCTGAGCTTGACGGTGCCGTCGGACAGGGCTTCCGTGCCGGCCAGCAGGCCAGGGTTTGCCGGGTCGCCGTTGCCGTTGATTCCCGCGCTGAGCCGGGTGGTGCCGTCCTGGAGGTTGTTGGCGGCGTAGATCAGGCCGGGACGCTCGGGGTCGCCCGGCACGCCGTCCATTCCCACCCGGATCTTCGCGGTGCCCTCGGCCAGCATCGAAGTACCCAGCACCACGCCCGGGTTCTGCGGATCCGTCGCATTGAGCTTGTCCGCCAACGTGGCGAATCCTGCCGTCAACCGTCCGGCGCCGCTGTTCAATTCGCCGGCTCCCGCGCTCAGCTTGGCAGTCCCGGCCTTCAGCTGCCCTGCGCCGTCGTTCAGGGCCACGGCCCCGTCGTTCACCTTTGCCGCACCGGCATCAAGCTGGACGGCGCCGGCATAGGCCCTCCGGCCGCCGTCGGCCAGTTCGGCAATCTGGTCCTTGATCACCGCAAGCGGCACCAGGCCCTGGGGCCCGTTCGCGGCCGCTTCGAGCTGGTCCAGCCCCTGGCTGAGCGCGGCGAGCCCGCCACCTCTTGCGGGATCGTTCCCCGCACCCGGGTAACCCTTCAGCTGGCGTGCTCCGGCGGCAAGCTGGCCCGTGCCATCCTTCACTGCTGCAGTCCCGTTGCTGAGGGTAGTGGCGCCGGCATCCAGTTGCCCGGCACCGGCGGCGAGTTGACCCGTGCCTGCCGCCAGCTGGCCCGCGCCGTCCGCAAGGTTGTTCGGTGCGTTTCCGGAAGCCGTTGGGGTCAGGGCCGCGGAAAGGGCCACGGCGCCGGACTGCAGCTTCCGTGCGCCGTCGTCCACCTGGTAGACGCCCGGGACGAGCTTGTTCAGGACGTCATTCTGCAGCTTGGTGGTGCCGGCATGGAGCTTGTCCACCCCGGGCGCCAACTGGTCACGGACTCCGGAGAAGATCCTTCCGGCTCCCGACTGGAGCGCCGCTGCCCCGGCATTCAAATCGCTGCTGCCGTCCTTGACCTTGATCGAACCCTCCTTCACCTGCGATGCGCCTTGGTTGGCGGCGCCGGCCCCTGCGGCCAGCTGGCCCGAGCCGTCTCTGAGCTGGTTGGCCCCTGCTGCGGCTTGCTCTGCTCCGTCCCTCAGCTGGGCGGCTCCATGGGAGATCTGGCCCGTGAGGTAGGTGTAAAAGGCCAGGAACAGAATCAGCAGCAGGGACAGGGCCACGATGGCAATGGACTGGGACCGGGGTTTGAGCTTGGCTGTTGCGATGGTTTCTGTGCGGGTCGTCAACGCTGACACTTCCTAACTGTCCGCAGGGCGACGCTGCCCGGCGGCGTAAACCGTGGTTGTTTGGCCTTCGGCAAATCCTCGTGGGTGTCCGGAGGACGGAAGGGGAATTTGTTACTGATGGGTAACTTACTCGAGAGTAACCACACGGCAGGACTGTGGGCAAGAGGTTGGAGCGGGAAGTGTGTCCGGCTCTGTGGGCCAGCATTGACCCCGATTTGTGCGAGCCGAAAGTCTCGGGTAAAGTAATTTCTCGTGCTGAGGCGCACGGAGCAGGGAAAAGCCCCTGAAAACCGGCCCGAAAGTGCCATTGGGATATGGTGTAATTGGCAACACTACGGTTTCTGGTACCGTCATTCTAGGTTCGAGTCCTGGTATCCCAGCGCTGTTTTGAAAGCTGCATTCAGCTGAAAATCGGAAGGTTTCCACTCGGTTCGCCGATTTGAAACCACGGCAAAGTGTGTGAAATACTCACTGAGCTTGAGCGGCGGAAACGCTGCCGAAAGTACCTGGCCCCATCGTATAGCGGCCTAGTACGCCGCCCTCTCACGGCGGTAACGCGGGTTCGAATCCCGCTGGGGTCACCATCAAGATGGTCCCGGGCAACAGCCCGGGGCCATTTTTTGCTTTCGCACACCGAGGGTCCTGGACTTTCCCCGCCATTCGGACAAAACCCCTTATCGTTTCGCGGGGAGTTGTCCTTCAGCGGGGGAGGATCCTGCTGGGCCGACGCGCCGTGGCAGTCCCGGACCAATGCTCAACTGGCATGATGTTGCTGTGACCTCCCATGACGAGCACGGCCGCCCCGCCCAGCCGGTGCCGCACGCGATGGCGGCGGTAACCCTGCTGGAAGAAATCCGCAGCGGCCTGGACGACGTTGCCCTGCCGCTGGCCCTCCCGGGGGCAGACCAGGCACGCCGCGACACGTCAGCCGCCAGGGCGCAGCTGGATGACTACATCCTCCCGCGGTACCGCAGCCTGGACGCCCCGCTGCTTGCCGTCGTCGGCGGTTCCACGGGCGCGGGCAAATCCACCCTGGTGAACGGACTTGTGGGGCATCCCGTCACGCGGGCGGGCGCCATCCGCCCTACCACCCGCCAGCCCATCCTGCTGCACAACCCCGCAGAGGGAACGTGGTTTGAAGGCCAGCGGGTCCTGCCTGGACTGAGCCGGATCCGCGGCACCCTCGCCGGCAGTCCCGTGGCAGCCAGCGCCATGCCGGAGCCGAGGGAGGCCTCTTCGCTGGTGTTGCTGGCCGATCCGGCGGTACCGGCAGGCATCGCCCTCCTCGACGCTCCTGACGTCGACTCCATTTCAGACCAGAACCGCCTGCTCGCCGGACAGCTGCTGGCCGCCGCGGACCTGTGGGTGTTCGTCACCACAGCCAACCGGTATGCGGACGCTGTTCCCTGGAAGCTCCTCCTGGATGCCGCGGCGCGTGACATTACAGTGGCGGTGGTGCTGGACCGGGTCCCCCCTGGCGCGGAGGAAGAAGTGAGCCAGGACCTCCGGGGCCTGCTCGACCGGGAGGGCCTCGCCGCGAGCCGGCTGTTCATCATCGCCGAGACAGTCCTGGATCCGCACGGCATGCTCCCGCCCCGGGCTGTCACTGAGCTGCGGGACTGGCTCGGTTCCCTGGCCGCCGACGCTGCCGGCCGGGCCGAGGTGGCACGCCGCACTCTGAACGGGACCGTCCGCGCCCTGGCCCTCCGTATTCCGGACATCGCCGGCGCCGTCCGTGAACAGGAGCTGGCCGCCGCACGGCTCGAGGCCGACGCCCTGGCAGCATATGAAGATGCAGCCACCCGGATCCTTGACGCCACCCGCGACGGAGCACTGCTGCGGGGCGAAGTGCTGGCCCGGTGGCAGGATTTTGTGGGCACCGGCGAATTCTTCCGCGCAGTTGAGCAGAATGTGGGCCGGTTCCGGGACCGGCTGGGGGCCTTCTTCCGCGGTGAACCGGCACCTGCCGTCCGGGTGGAGGCCGCCATCGAAACCGGCCTCCAGGCGGTCATCGTGGACGAGGCAGCCAATGCCGCGGAAGACACCGACCAGCGCTGGCGGTCCGATCCCGCGGGCCGGCAGCTGCTGGGTCCGGATGACCTCTCCGGGACTGGGCCCGGGTTTCCCGAACGGGCCGCAGCGGAAATCAGGGCATGGCAGGAAGCCCTCATGGAACTCATCCGGACCGAAGGGCAGGGAAAGCGGACCCAGGCGCGATGGCTGTCGTTTGGCATTAACGGGCTCGGCGCGGCACTGATGATCGTGGTGTTCTCTACCACCGCCGGCCTGACCGGACTGGAGATCGGCGTGGCGGGCGGTACCGCCGTCGTGGGGCAGCGCCTGCTGGAGGCGGTCTTCGGCGAGGACGCCGTCCGCCGCATGGCCGACAAAGCCCGTGAAGACCTGGCCGTGCGCTGCCGGAACCTGCTGGCGGACGAACAACAGAGATTCCTGCAGCGGCTGCCCGAGGGCAATCCCGCCCTTGCGCAACGTCTTACTGCCCACGCCGGGGAGCTGGCCCGGCTGGCGGAGGCCGCATGAGCCGCCACAGCGGGGCGCGGGATTCCTCGCGGCTTGATGCCAGGCTGCAGGCGCTCGAGGACGCCCGCGAGCTGGGGGAGGGGGTCCTGCCGGACCAGTCACTGCAGGAAGCATTCGACGTCCTGGAGCGGGCAAGTTCCCGCCGTTCATTGTCCGGCGACCATACCGTGGTGGGGTTTTTCGGGGCGACCGGCAGTGGCAAGTCCTCGCTCTTCAACGCGGTGAGCGGCGGGGAGATTGCGACGGCGGCGGCCCGGCGTCCGACGACGTCGGAACCTTTGGCGGGCGTTTGGGGAGCAGCAGGCAGCGAGGCCCTCCTCGACTGGCTGGAGGTGGGGAACCGGCATCATGCCGCGCCGGTGGACGGCTTCGCCGATGAGCAGACGGGGCTGATTCTGCTCGATCTTCCTGACTTTGACTCCACCCACGCCGCCAACCGCGAGATTGTGCAGCGGATGGTGGGGATGGTGGACGTCCTGGTGTGGGTGCTTGACCCGCAAAAGTACGCTGATGCCGCCGTCCACAACGGGTTCCTGGCGCCGCACGCCTCGCATAGGGCGGTCATGCTTGTGGTGCTGAACCAGGTGGACCGGCTGCCCGAACGCGATGTGCAGCCGGTGCTCGACTCGCTGCGCGCAATCCTCGCAGGTGAAGGGCTGGGGCAGGTCCGCGTCCTGGCATCATCGGCAGTGACGGGGGCCGGTATTGGGGAAGTGCGTGCGGCGATTCGCAAGGTGGCTGTCCAGCGGCAGGCCCAGTCCCGGCGGCTGGAGGCGGACATCGCCAAGGCTGCGGAGGACCTGCGGGGCGCGGCCGGTGACGGCGAGGCCGCCGGCGTCCGGAACGCAGCCAGGTCCCGGCTCGCCGAGGAGTTGGCCGTGGCAGCGAACGTGCCTGCCGTGGTGCGGGCCGTGGGGCAGTCCTACCGGCTGGAGTCCGTCCGGCGCACCGGCTGGCCGGTGACCCGCTGGCTTTCCAGGTTCCGCGCAGACCCGCTGCGCCGCCTCAATCTGCGCAGGGATTCCCCTGCCGGGCTGAACCGAACCTCGCTGCCGCCGGCAGGCGCGCCGGAGCGGGCCCGGACGGATGCTGCCGTCCGGGACTTTGCGGATACAGCCAGCGAGGGAGCGCCGGGCCCATGGCGGGCGGCGATCCGGGGGGCTGCCAGGGCCGGCCGGGAACGGCTGCCGGATGCGCTGGACCAGGCCATCGCCGGGACAGATCTCGGGGCCAACCGCAAGGCGTGGTGGTGGGGCGCGTTCAATGTCGTGCAGTGGCTGGCGCTCCTGACGGTGCTCGGCGGCCTGGGCTGGCTTGGCGTCCTGGCCGGACTGGCCTACCTGCAGCTGCCGGTGCCGGAGGTGCCACGCGTTGAAGGCTGGCCGGTACCCACCCTGATGATCGTCTTCGGACTGGTGCTGGGGATCTTCCTGGCCATCACCGGCCGTTTCATTGCCGGCGGCGCGGCCAGGGCGCGGGCTGCAAAGGCACGACGCCGGCTGAACAGTGCCGTGGCAGCCGCGGCGGAGGAACTGGTGGTGGCGCCGGTGGAGGAGGAGATTGCCAGGCTGGGAGCCTTCAACAAGGCGCTGCAGAAAGCAGGGCGGCCGTAGGTCTGCTGCCTGCCCGTGGTGACCTAGCCTGCGGCGAGGGTGGCCGCTGCATCGCGGACCTTGATCAGGGTGCGCAGGTTGCGCGTGGTGGTTGCGGCCTTGAACTTGGCCTTGGCAGTCACCTTGCTGAAGGGGCTGTCCAGGGTTCCGCCCGCGGGGGCCAGCCAGGCCAGCGCCTCCGGACCCAGCCGCCGCTGCTCCTGGCCCTCCAGGGCCGCCCCTGCGGCCTCCAGTTCCTCGAGGACTGATGGATCTGAGGACAAGGTGATGTAGGTGTGGGTGGATCGGTCGTCATCCGGATAGGGGCAGTCATCCACCAGCTGGGCCACCCGCGCAGCCTCCAGGACCACAACCCACGCTTCGTAGCCGAAGGCGCCACGGAGGCACTTTTCGCACTCCTGTTTGACGGCTGCTGCGTCCAGCGGGCTGCCGAGCACCACGTTTCCGCTGGCCAGCAGGGTCTTTGCGTCCGTGAAACCGCTGGTCTTCAGGGCGTCCCGCAGGTCCGCCATTTTGATATTGATTCCGCCAACGTTGATGCCGCGGAGGAACACCGCATAGCTTCCCATGGGCACAGCCTAGCGGCCGAAAGTCCGCTCGGACCGGAACTGCCTGGCAGTCCTGCCCTAGTCGTTGTTCTTGCGCAGGGCCTCGGTGAGGATGCGGCCGGCGTTGCAGACGACTTCCGCGTGCAGGCGCCCGGGCTGCCGGGTCAGCCGCTCGATGGGGCCGGAAATGGAGACGGCGGCAATCACCCTGCCGGACGGCCCCCGCACTGGTGCCGAAACGGAGGCGACCCCCGGCTCGCGCTCGCCCAGGCTCTGTCCCCAGCCCCGGCGTCGTACTCCTGCCAGGACGGTGGGCGTGAAACGGGCGGACTGCAGGCCCTCAAGGAGCCGGTCGTGGTCCTCCCAGGCGAGCAGGACCTGCGCGGCGGAGCCGGCCTTCATGGACAATTGGGTACCTACCGGAATGGTGTCGCGCAGGCCGATGGGGCGCTCGGCGGATGCCACACAGACGCGCCAGTCACCCTGCCTGCGGAAGATTTGCGCGCTTTCGCCGGTGGCGTCGCGCAGCTGCATCAGGACAGGGCCTGCGGAAGCGATCAGGCGGTCCTCGCCGGCGGCGGAGGCGAGCTCAACGAGCCTGCTGCCAAGCACGAACCTGCCCTGGATGTCGCGGCTGACCAGCCGGTGGTGGACCAGTGCCAAAGCGAGGCGGTGGACAGTGGGACGGGCCAGGCCGGTGGCGGCCACCAGCTGCGCCAGCGTGGTCGGGCCGGCCTCAAGGGCATCGAGCACCTGGGCCGCTTTATCAATGACACCGACTCCACTAGAATTGTCCATGTAATGATATTGCCGTCTCAATATCTGAGATGCAAATCTTTCGGCTGGCGCAGTGCGGAGCCGTCCTGATTCAGTTGGACTAATCAGCCAAACAGCAGTGAAGGGAGATGGCCATGGCAAAGACATTGGCCGAGAAAGTCTGGGACGCACATGTGGTGCGCAAAGGTGACGGCGACGGTGCCAACGCCCAGCCAGACCTTCTGTACATCGACCTTCACCTGGTCCACGAGGTCACGTCCCCGCAGGCGTTCGAAGGCCTGCGGCTGGCCGGCCGCAAGCTGCGCCGGCCGGACCTGACCATTGCCACCGAGGACCACAACACCCCCACGCTGGACATCGACAAGCCGATTGCCGACCTGACCAGCCGCACCCAGATCCAGACCCTGCGCAACAACTGCGCGGAGTTCGGCGTCCGGCTGCACAGCCTGGGCGATGCGGAACAGGGCATCGTCCACGTGGTGGGCCCGCAGCTGGGCCTCACCCAGCCCGGCATGACGGTGGTCTGCGGCGACTCCCACACCTCCACCCACGGCGCCTTCGGTGCACTGGCCATGGGCATCGGAACCTCCGAGGTGGAGCACGTCATGGCCACCCAGACCCTGTCGCTGAAGCCGTTCAAGACCATGGCCATCAACGTTGAGGGCACACTGCGCCCCGGCGTGACTGCCAAGGACATCATCCTCGCCGTGATTGCCAAGATCGGCACCGGCGGCGGCCAGGGCTACGTCCTGGAGTACCGCGGCTCGGCCATCCGTGCCCTGTCCATGGACGCCCGGATGACCATCTGCAACATGTCCATCGAGGCCGGCGCCCGCGCCGGAATGGTGGCCCCGGACGAAACCACCTACGAATTCATGAAGGGCCGCCCGCATGCACCGCAGGGTGCGGAGTGGGATGCCGCCGTCGAGTACTGGAATACCCTGCGTACCGACGACGACGCCACCTTCGACGTCCAGGTTGACCTGGACGCCAACACGCTGGAGCCGTTCGTCACCTGGGGCACCAACCCCGGCCAGGGTGTTTCCCTGTCCGAGGCCGTTCCGTCGCCCGAGGACTTCGGCGACGAGAACGCCAAGGCGGCCGCGGAACGCGCCCTGCAGTACATGGGACTCGAAGCCGGCACACCCATGAAGGACATCCGGGTGGACACCGTGTTCCTCGGTTCCTGCACCAACTCCAGGATGGAGGACCTGAGGGCCGCTGCGGACATCATCCGCGGACGCCAAAAGGACCCCAACATCCGGATGCTGGTAGTGCCGGGCTCCGCACGCGTCCGCCTGGAAGCCGAGGCCGAGGGCCTGGACAAGGTCTTCAAGGACTTCGGCGCCGAATGGCGTTTCGCGGGCTGCTCAATGTGCCTGGGCATGAACCCGGACCAGCTGGAGGTAGGGGAGCGTTGTGCTTCCACCTCCAACCGCAACTTCGAAGGCCGCCAGGGCAAGGGCGGCCGCACGCACCTGGTCTCACCGGTGGTGGCAGCAGCCACGGCAGTACGCGGCACGCTCAGCTCGCCGTCGGACCTTGAACCCGCTCCCGAACCCGCCGCCATCCGCACCGACGCAGCCTAGGACAGCACTATGGAAAAGTTCACCAAGCACACCGGCATCGGCGTCCCGCTGCGCCAGAGCAACGTCGACACCGACCAGATCATCCCCGCGGTTTACCTTAAGCGCATTACCCGGACTGGCTTCGAGGATGCGCTGTTCTCCGCCTGGCGCAAGGACCCCTCCTTCATCCTGAACCAGGAGCCTTTCAACGCAGGGTCGGTCCTGGTTGCCGGCCCCGATTTCGGTACCGGCTCCTCCCGCGAACACGCAGTGTGGGCGCTGAAGGACTATGGCTTCAAAGCCGTGCTGTCCTCCCGCTTCGCCGACATCTTCCGCGGCAACTCGGGCAAGCAGGGGCTCCTGGCCGCCCAGGTGGCCCAGGATGACATCGAGCTCATCTGGAAGGAACTCGAGAACGCGCCGGGGACCCAGGTCACGGTGGACCTCGAGTCCAAGACCGTGGTCTGTGGCAACATCGTGGCGCCGTTCGACATCGATGACTACACCCGGTGGCGGCTCCTGGAAGGCCTGGACGACATCGGGCTGACCCTCCAGCACGAAGCCGACATCACCGCCTACGAGGCGACCCGTCCGGCCTTCAAGCCGAAGACCCTGCCGGCAAAGCTTTCCTGACCCGGTACCACCGCCCCGGCAGCGTGGCGGGGCCGGCGCAGCTCCCGCCACGCCCCGCCGCCGGTGCCCCCTTATTTCGGTTCGGTAACGCGACCTCCTATGCTTGGTTGGAGCCTTTGCAAGGTTTTGGGGGCTAGTGATCGTGAGGAAACCGGTATATGAGTAGTGTTCTGACAATCCGCGGCGGTGTCCCGCTTACTGGCCGCGTCAGCGTCCGTGGGGCAAAGAATCTTGTTCCCAAGGCCATGGTGGCGGCGTTGCTGGGCAACGAACCCTCGGTGTTGCGGAACGTGCCGGAGATCAAGGACGTGGAGGTTGTCACCTCCCTGCTGCAGCTGCATGGCGTGACCGTGGAGAAAGACCCCGTCAACGGCGATCTCACCCTGGATCCCAAGGCTGCAAAGACAGCTCCGAGCACCGCGATCGATGCCCATGCCGGGGACTCCCGGATTCCCATCCTGCTGTGCGGGCCGTTGATCCACGCGATTGGTGAAGCCTTCATCCCGGACCTGGGCGGCTGCAAGATCGGCGACCGTCCCATCGACTACCACCTGGATGTGCTGCGCCAGTTCGGCGCCGTCGTGGAGAAGCGCCCCGGAGGCATCCACATCTCGGCCGCAAAGGGCCTGCACGGAGCCAAGATCTCGCTGCCGTACCCGTCCGTGGGTGCCACCGAGCAGGTCCTGCTGAGCGCCACCCGCGCCGAAGGCATCACCGAGCTTTCAGGTGCCGCCACGGAACCGGAAATCATCGACCTTATCGCCGTGCTGCAGAAGATGGGTGCCATCATCAGCGTGCAGACGGACCGCACCATCCGGATCGAGGGCGTCCGCGACCTCGGCGGCTACAACCACCGTGCGCTGTCGGACCGCAACGAATCGGCGTCCTGGGCTTCGGCCGCACTGGTGACCCGTGGCGACATCTTCGTTGAAGGCGCCTCCCAGCGCGACATGATGACCTTCCTGAACACCTACCGCAAGGTGGGCGGCGGAATGGACATCGGCGAGGACGGCATCCGGTTCTACCACAAGGGCGGAAAGCTGAACCCGCTGGTCCTGGAGACGGACGTCCACCCCGGCTTCATGACTGACTGGCAGCAGCCACTCGTTGTGGCGCTGACCCAGGCCGAGGGCGTATCGATCGTCCACGAGACGGTCTACGAAAACCGCTTCGGCTTCACCGACGCTCTCATCCGCATGGGCGCCAGCATCCAGGTGCACCGCGAGTGCCTGGGCAGCGTGCCCTGCCGCTTCGGCCAGCGCAACTTCCTGCACTCCGCAGTGATCTCGGGCCCCACCCAGCTCAAGGGAACCGACATCGACGTTCCGGACCTCCGCGGCGGATTCAGCCACCTGATTGCCGCCCTGGCCGCCACGGGAACCTCCCGGGTGACCGGCATCGACATCATCAACCGGGGGTACGAGCGCTTCACGGAAAAGCTCGCCGGCCTCGGTGCCGACTTCGACATCACCACTGCGAAGTAGCGCGGGGACCGTGAAGGAATCGGCCAAGAGCAGGGCCACATTTGTGTTCATCGCCGCCGTCGCCCGGCCGCTGCTGAACGTCATGATGGCCAAGACGTGGGAAGGCACCGAAAAACTTCCCGCCGGCGGCTTCATCGCCGCCCCCAACCACTGCACGGAGATCGACCCCCTGGTGGTGGGGCACATGCTCTATAACCAGAAGCGGGCCCCGCATTTCCTGGCCAAGGCCGGGCTGTTCAAGGTCCCGGCCCTGGGCTGGCTGCTGCGCGCCACCAAGCAGGTGCCGGTGGAGCGCTCGACGGCGGGAGCGAACCGATCGCTGCAAGTGGCCCAGGAGATTGTCGCCGAAGGGGGCGCGATCATCATCTATCCTGAAGGCACGTTGACGCGGGACCCGGACCTGTGGCCCATGAAAGGCCACACGGGAGCGGCGCGGCTGGCCCTCGAAGGCGGCATTCCCGTGGTTCCCATCGCGCACTGGGGCGCGCATGAAGTGTTCCCCCGGTACGGCAAGTCGTTCCACATCTTCCCGCGCAAACGCTCCCGTGTTGTGGTGGGCGATCCGGTGGACCTCAGCGCGTTCAGTGGGCGTCCCCTGGACAAGGCCACCCTGGCGGAGGCCACCGAGGTGATCATGGATGCGATCACGGCACTGCTGGCAGGTTTGCGCGGTGAACAGCCTCCCGCGGAACGCTGGGACCCGGCCAAGCAGCAGCAAGCCAAGCACGGACGGTTCGTTGAACGCGGACAGCAGCCGGGATCAGGAACGGAAGCCCCGTGACCGCTGACGCGAGGCCGGGGGCGGCCCGTACCGTTGCCGTCCTGGGAGCGGGATCGTGGGGGACGACCTTTGCGAAGGTCCTGGCCGACGCCGCCATTGCCACCGGCACGCCGCGTGCCATCAGGCTGTGGGGCCGGCGCGCTGAAGTGGTGGAGGAGATCAACAGCAGCCACCGCAACAGTGACTACCTCAAGGACATTGTCCTGCCCGAAAGCATCACTGCATCCACCGACGTCCGCGCAGTCCTGGCAGGCGCCGAGCTCGTGGTCGTGGCTGTTCCGGCCCAGTCCCTCCGCCCGCAGCTGCGGGAATGGAAGGACATGATTGCGCCCGGAGCTGTTGTGGTCTCCCTGATGAAGGGCCTGGAGCTGGGCACGGATGCCAGGATGAGCGAGGTCATCGGCCAGGAGCTGGACCTGCCGCTGGAACGCATCGCGGTTGTCTCCGGGCCCAACCTCGCCATGGAAATCGCGCGGCAGGAACCCACCGCATCCGTGGTGGCGTGTACCGACTCCGCCAATGCCGGCTGGCTCGCCAGGACCTGCACCGCCCCCTACTTCCGCCCCTACACCACATCCGATGTGGTCGGCGTCGAAATCGGCGGCATCGTCAAGAACGTGATCGCGCTGGCAGTGGGCATCTGTGAAGGCAAACAGATGGGGGACAACACTAAGGCATCGGTGATTACCCGCGGACTCGCCGAAACGTCCCGCCTCGCCCTGGCACTGGGCGGCGATGCCAAGACCATGGCAGGTCTCGCCGGGCTGGGCGACCTCGTGGCCACCTGCTCGTCCGCACTGTCCCGGAACCACACCGCCGGGAGGCTGCTGGGCCAGGGCCTGACGCTGGAGGAGGTGGGCCGGAAGATGACCCAGACCGCCGAGGGCATCAAATCCGGCCAGGCCGTCCATGAACTCGCCGGCAAGCTCGGCGTCGAAATGCCCATCACTGCCGCCGTCGTCGCGGTACTGGCAGGCAAGCTGTCCGTTGACCAACTGGGGCCCGTTCTGCTGTCCCGGGAATTGAAACCTGAAGGCGATTACTGACCATGTCCCACGACACACCCACCACAGCTGAAACGGCCACCACCAGGAAACCGCGGGTAGCAGTGCTTTTCGGCGGCCGCTCCAGCGAACACGCCGTCAGCTGCGTGACCGCAGCCGGCGTGCTGGGCGCGATCAACAAGGACAAATACGAGGTGATCCCCATCGGGATCGCCAAGACCGGCCAGTGGGTTCTTGCCCCGGCCGATACGGCACAGTGGTCGCTTGCGGCATCATCGCTTCCTGAAGTCGTGCCCTCGCCGCAGACCGTGACACTGGCCGAGATCGGCGGCGAGCACCAGCTGATTGTGGCGGCACCCAATGAAGTTCCCCAGGAACTGGGCGCCGTCGACGTCGTCTTTCCGCTGCTGCACGGGCCCTTCGGCGAGGACGGCACCATCCAGGGCCTCCTTGAACTTTCGGACACCCGCTACGTCGGCGCCGGAGTGCTTGCATCCGCCGTGGGCATGGACAAGCACTACATGAAGGTGGTCTTCGAAGCCGCCGGGCTCCGCGTGGGACCCTACGTTGCCGTCACCGACAGGCAGTGGCGCAGGGACCCCGAATCCGTCCGGAAGCAGGTGGACCGCCTCGGCTTCCCTGTCTTCGTCAAGCCGGCCCGTGCAGGCTCGTCGATGGGTATCTCCAAGGTTGACTCCCTGGAGGACCTGGACCCCGCCATCGAAGAAGCGCGCCGCCATGACCTGAAGCTGGTGATCGAAGCCGGAATTGTCGGCCGAGAAATCGAATGCGCAGTCCTGGAAGGCAGGGGCACCGATGCGCCGCGGACCTCAATGCCCGGCGAAATCTCCGTAGCCGGCGGAACCCACGAGTTCTACGACTTCAACGCCAAGTACGTCGAGGATGATGCCGCCTCCCTGAGCTGCCCGGCAGAGATCCCGGCAGAAGCTATTTCCCGGGTCCGTGAACTCGCTGCCGCCGCCTTTGACGCGGTGGGTGCCGAGGGCCTGAGCCGCGTGGACTTCTTCTACACGGCCGAGGGCGAACTGATCATCAACGAGATCAACACGATGCCCGGCTTCACGCCCAAGAGCATGTACCCGCAAATGTGGGCAGCATCTGGGCTGGGCTACGGGGACCTGATCGATGAACTCATCCACCTGGCGCTTAACCGCAGGACCGGCCTGCGCTGAGCCCGCCGGCTCCCTGGCGGGGTGGGGCCCACGGTCTGCAGGATCCGCTGGAGCCTACTGGCTCTTCGGCAGGTTCTGCAGGTCTTCCTGGCCCACACAGTTCCGTGCGGACGGCACCTTTTCCGCCGCTGCCGACAGGTCTGCGAGGACTGTGGCGGAGCTGATCTTGTCCGGGTCCATCAGGATCTCCGTGGCAGGTTCGCGCCCGTAGGTGGTCAGCGTCCACACGGGGTCGCCTTCCTTGATGACCCAGTCGACGCCGTTGACGGTGACGCAGCGGTCCGTCGTGGGCCCCGGCACGTTGACACCGCAGCGGAGGATGACCAGCGATGGGTCGCCCCACGCAGCAGTGGCCTGGCTGTTGGTCTTCCGCAGTTTCGAATCCCCAATGACGTCCGGCAATGCCACCATCATCGGCGCGCACAACGGATTGGCGGCGTCCTTGGCCGCGGTGACGTCCACGGCAGGAGAGCAGGCGGTCAGGGAAAGGGCGGCGATTCCCCCGGCCAGCGCCATCCTGGCGGCACGGGCGGACAGGGGCAGCTGGGGATGGTGCATAATCCCAGCCTATCGCCGCCGTCGCCCCCGTCCGGACACGATGTCGGCCGGGCGCGGTAGCGTAGTGGCGTGCCTGAAGACCTCCGTAACCGCGTTGACCGCCAGCCCACAGTCGCCGGCCTTTCCGAAGCCGAGCTGCTGGACCGGATTTTTCCGCGCCTTCAGATGACGGACGGCCACAGCACCAGCACGCTGCTGGGGCCAGGCGATGACGCCGCCGTCATCGCAGCCCCGGACGGCAGGACCGTCATCAGCATTGATACCCAGGTCCAGGACCAGGATTTCCGCCTCCTGTGGCCCAACGGCTACCGCACCACCGGGTTCGACGTCGGGTGGAAGGCGGCGGCACAGAACCTCAGCGACATCAACGCCATGGGTGCACACGCAACGTCCATGGTGGTCAGCCTTACGCTCCCCGTTGATACCCCGGTGGCCTGGGTGGAGGACCTGGCGGATGGACTGACAGCGGGGATCCGCGAGCTTGGCGCCAGCCACTGCTCGGTGGCCGGCGGAGACCTGGGCCGGGGCCGGGAGATTTCGGTGACCGCGGCGGTGCTGGGAACGCTGGACGGCGGACCGCCCGTTCTCCGGTCCGGCGCCAGGCCGGGGGACATCCTGGCGCTGGCGGGAACAGTGGGACACGCCGCGGCGGGCCTGGCCCTGCTTGAATCGGACATCGCCTTGGATACGCTCACCCCGGCGGAGCGCGCCTTCGTGGACCTGCAGTGCCGTCCGCGTCCGCCGCTGCAGGCCGGACCGGCTGCGCGGGCGGCAGGTGCCACGGCCATGCTGGACATTTCGGACGGACTTCAGCGGGACGGCAAGCGCCTGGCCGCCGCCAGCAAGGTGGCTGTGGCCCTCGACCCGGCAGGGCTGACCCAACTGGCGAATCTCCTGGCCCCGGCCGCCGCCCGGCTGGGCGTGGATGGCGCAGCCTGGGTGCTGGGCGGGGGAGAGGACCACGGGCTGCTGGCCACATTCCCGGCTCATGTTCAGCTGCCACCCGGATTCACTGCGATAGGCTCGATACATGCACTCGGTACCGACGAAGGCCCGGGCGTCCTGACAGCGGGCCGGACCGCGGACAACGGGGGATGGGATCACTTTGCACACTAAGGTTGCCGCCAACGCGCTGGCGATGAAGAGGTGGCTGGGCAAGGCTGAAACTGCCCTGGGAAACCACAGTGACCGGCTCAACGCCATCAACATCTTTCCGGTGGCCGACGGCGATACCGGAACCAACCTCTATCTCACCGTCCGGGCTGCCGCCCGTTCACTGGTCCTTGCAGACGGCCAGCCGGCCCCGGTCGACGTCGGGGAAGTCCTCGCCACCGCCGGGCAGGCCGCCATGGAGGAAGCAAGGGGAAACTCCGGCACTCTCTTTTCCGTGTTTCTTTGTGCCGCGGCAGAGCCTTTGGCCGGCCATACCCGGTTGACGTCCACGCTCCTGTCGGCAGCACTGAACCGCGCCCAGATCCGCGCCTGGTCCGCACTCAGCGATCCGGTTCCGGGAACCATGCTGTCGGTCATGGAAGCGGCGGCCCGTGCGGCAGCCGCCGTCGACGCCGCCCAGGACGGCGATGACAGCAACCATGCGCTGGGCCTCGCCCTGGACGCCGCGGTGGAGGGCGCGCTGGCCGCCGTGATCCGCACCGAGGAACAGCTCGATGCGCTGCAGTCCGCCCATGTCGTGGATGCAGGCGGCGTGGGCATGCTGCTGATCCTGGACTGCCTCCGCTCCGCCGTCCTGGGCGAAGAACTGCAGAGTGAACTCCTCGACGGCCTCCACGGCTATGACGTCTCCGACCCCCACATCCATACCTCCATGCCTGACGACGACGGCATGGAGGTCATGTGCACCATCAGCCTTTCGCCCCTGAACGCCGCCACGCTCCGGCAGCGGCTGGACGAGATCGGCGAGTCCGTCATTATGAGCCAGGTGGGCAGCGGTCCGGATCAGGAGGGCAACTACCGGTGGCGGGTGCACGTGCACGTTCCGGATCCCGGTCCGGCCGTGGAGATCATCCGGTCCCTGGGTGAGCCGTCCCAGATCAGCATCAGTGAGCTGGCGCTTCCGCGGGACCCGGATGTGGAAAAGGTGAACACCGGCGGGCATGAGCGCTGAGCTGGACCTGGCCCTGGAGCGCCGGATCGGAAAGCGCTCCGCCGCCGTCATCGAGAAACACCTCGGCATCACCACTGTCGAGGGCCTCCTGAACTACTTCCCCCGGCGTTACCTCATGCGCGGTGAGCTGACGCCCATCAGCGGGCTGCCACTCAATGAGGAGGTCACCCTCATTGCCCGGGTGCTTTCCAGCAGCACCCGGCACATGCAGGCACGACGGGGGACCATCACCGACGTCATTGTTTCCGACGACGACGGGCAGCAGGGGCTCCGGCTGGTGGGAGGAACGGACTACCGCGGCAAAGTGCCCGGGACCCTCAAGATCAGCTTCTTCAACGGCTACAAGGCAAAAGCTGAACTGCTGCAGGGACGGCGCGCCCTGTTCTCAGGGAAAGTCAGCAGCTTCAAAGGCCAGCTGGGCCTCACCAACCCGGACTTCCAGCTCCTTGACGATGACCCGTTCGTCCAGGGCAGCGGTGATCCGGAGAAACTCGCCGCGATGCCCATCCCGGTCTATCCGGCCACGGCAAAGCTGCCCAGCTGGCGGATCCAGAAAGTCATCAACACCCTGCTCGAAACCGCGGACCTGGGCTCGCTGCCGGACCCGGTGCCGCCTGCAGTCGCTGGGAGGGAAGCCTTCCTGTCCGTGGCGGATGCCTATAGGCTCATCCATGCGCCCGAAACAGCCGCCGACTGGAAACGCGCACGGGACCGGTTCCGTTACCAGGAAGCCCTGGTGCTGCAATCCGCGCTGGCCAGGCGGCGGGCCCAGCTCGCCGCCGAGGAAGCCACCGCCCGGCGTCCTGTCCGCGACGGTATCCTGGCTGCCTTCGACCAAAACCTGCCCTTCACACTCACGGCCGGCCAGGCCGCCGTCGGCAACACCCTCGCGGCGGAACTGGCGCAGGCTGCCCCCATGAACCGGCTGCTGCAGGGCGAAGTGGGCTCGGGGAAGACCGTGGTGGCGCTGCGGGCCATGCTGCAGGTCATCGACGCCGGCGGGCAGGCTGCGCTCCTGGCGCCCACCGAAGTGCTCGCCGCGCAGCACTACGACTCCATCCGCCGCACCCTGGGCGTGCTCTCCAGTGACGGACTCCTGGGCGGGCTGGCCGGGGGCGATGGTCCTTCCGTGCAGGTCACCCTCCTGACCGGGTCCATGTCCACGGCGGCGCGGAAACAGGCGATGTTGGACGCCGCCTCGGGGACGGCGGGAATCATCATCGGCACCCATGCCCTGCTCAGCGACAATGTTTCCTTCTACGACCTCGGACTGATCGTGGTGGACGAACAGCACCGCTTCGGCGTGGAACAGCGGGACGCCCTGCGGGCCAAGGCACGGAAGCCGCCGCACCTGCTGGTCATGACAGCCACGCCCATTCCCCGTACCGTGGCGATGACAGTGTTCGGCGACCTCGAGACCTCCACGCTCGACGAACTGCCGAAGGGGCGCGCCCCGATCACCACGCACCTCGTGGGCCTGGCGGAGAATCCCGCCTGGGCGGCGCGGATCTGGGCACGCGCCAGGGAAGAGATCGACGCCGGCCACCAGGTGTACGTGGTCTGTCCCAAGATCGGAACGGACGACGACGGCGACTTCAGCCCGGGGGAGGCGGCACCTTCCGGAGTGGAAGGTGAGGAGGCGCGGGAGCTCGCGTCGGTCACCGCCGTCGTGGACCATCTGCTCTCCGAGCCCTCGCTGGCTGGGGTTCCACTGGCTCCCCTGCATGGGCGCCAGGACCCGGAGCTGAAGACGGAGACCATGGCCGGCTTCACCGCCAACCGCATCAAGCTGCTCGTCTCCACCACCGTGATCGAGGTGGGGGTGGACGTCCACAACGCCACCCTCATGGTCATCCTCGACGCCGACAGGTTCGGTATTTCCCAGCTGCACCAGCTCCGCGGCCGTGTGGGCCGCGGCGGCCTGCCGGGAACCTGCCTGCTGGTCACCGCCCTGGAACCCGGTCATCCAAGCCGGCGGCGGCTCGATGCGGTCGCGGCCACCACCGACGGGTTTGTCCTCTCCCAGGAGGACCTCAAGCTGCGGCGCGAGGGCGATATCCTGGGCGCTTCCCAATCCGGCGGACGGTCCACGTTGAAACTGCTGCGGGTCCTCGAACACGAGGACGTGATCGCCCGGGCCAGGGAAGACGCGCAGGCAATCGTTGCCGGGGACCCCTTGCTGTCCGGCTGCCCGGAGCTTGCCGATGCCATCGAGAAGTACCTCAACCCTGAGAAGGAGGCGTTCCTTGAACGCGGTTAGCAAGAGAAGCGCAGCGGGCATAAGCGCACCGGGCGCCGGCGGATCGCGGTGGGCGCGGTGACCAGGATTATTGCCGGTGCTGCCGGCGGCACCCCACTGGCGGCCGTTCCAGGGTCCTTGACCAGGCCAACCACGGACCGGGTGAAGGAAGCGCTGTTTTCCCGCCTCGACGCCTTTGAAATCATTGCCGGTGCCCGGGTGCTGGACCTTTATGCGGGGTCGGGGTCGCTGGGAGTGGAGAGCGCCAGCAGGGGAGCCAAGGCGGTGGACCTGGTTGAGTCGGATGCCAAGGCCAGCGGTGTATGCCAGCGCAATGCAGACCTCATCAATGGGGTGCTGGGCCGCAAAACCGTGACCGTGCACCGCTCCAAGGTGGAGCCTTTCCTGGGCCGCGTCCCGGAATCCGCTTCCTGGGACCTGGTGTTCCTCGATCCGCCGTATCCATTGGAGGATGCCGCGCTGGCAGCTGTGCTGCAGAAGCTGGCCGCACACCTGGTCCCCGGTGCCGTTGTCGTGGTGGAACGCTCCTCGCGCTCCCCGGAACCGCAATGGCCGGACGGGATGACGCGGTTCGCCGAGAAGAAATACGGGGAAACCCGGTTGTGGTACGCCGAACCATTTGTGCCCGATGCCATCGCTGCGGATGACCTGGCGGACGCTGCCGGGCCTGAAACTGCCGGGCCTGGCACCCCGGGGGCCTAGCCCGAGAAGGGGTCCAGGTCCACTCCCACCAGGATACGTGCTGGGTGGGGGCCGCGCGCGGTCAGGTCAGCTGTCCAGGCCTCCGGCCAGGGGCCCTGCGTCCCTGCCAGGATGATGTTGCCCGGGTACCTGCCCTCGAACATGCCGGCTTCCGCAACGGCGCCCACATCCGCCATCGCATCGCGCATCGCCGCCACCTGGCTCCTGACCAGTGTCAGGGCCGCTTCGTCGCCCACATTGACGATCAGCAGGCCGTCCGGGCGCAAACGTTCCCTGGCCTCCCGGTAGAACCCGCTGGTGGCGATGTGGGCCGGGGCTTCCGGGCCGGAAAAGATGTCCAGGATTACGACGTCGAACCCCAGGCCGGGGTCCAGCGCACCGAGCGCCTCACGGGCATCGCCGATAATGGTGGTCAGGTCCGTTCCCTCGGGCATGGGAAGGTGCCGAAGGACAAAGTCCAGCAGCTCGCGTTCCAGCTCAACCGCGTACTGCACCGAGCCGGGGCGGGTGGCCTGAATGTACCGCGCCAGCGTCAGGGCCCCGGCTCCGAGGTGGAGGGCGCTGATCTGCCGGCCGGGCGGGGCCGCCAAATCCACCAGGTGCCCAATCCTGCGAAGGTACTCGTAAAAGATGTCCTCCGGCCGGTCCAGGTTGACGTGGGACTGTTCGGCTCCGCCGATGCTGAGGACATAGCCGCCATCAGTAAATGCATCGGTTTCGATGGTGGCGTGCTGGCCCGTGGTCCGCAGGAAGCGGCTGGCAGTCCCGCCGCTGCCGCCGGACATCAGAGCCTGCCGCCCAGGGTGGCCAGCCGCGCCGCGGCCTCCTCCAGGACCTCGGTCTTCTTGCAGAAGGCAAACCGGAGCAGGCTTCGCATCCGCTCCGCACCTTCCGGGTGGCAGAAGACGGGAACCGGAATGGCCGCCACGCCCACCAGTGCCGGCAGGCGGCGGGCCAGGTCCAGGGCGTCCGTGATGCCCAGCGGAGCAGTGTCCACGTTGACGAAGTAGGTTCCCTGCGGTGTGAAGACGTCAAAGCCCGCCGCCCGGAGTCCGGCGCTGAGGATGTCCCGTTTCTTCCCAAGGGCGGCGGCGATGCCGGTGTAGAAATCGTCGGGCAGGGCCAGGCCGGCGGCGATCGCTCCCTGGAAGGGCGTGCCTGAGCTGTAGGTAAGGAACTGCTTTACCGTGCGGACGGCGGAGACCAGTTCTTCCGGTCCGCTCAGCCAGCCGATCTTCCAGCCGGTCAGCGAGAACGTCTTTCCGGCAGAGGAGATGGTGATGGTGCGGGCTGCGGCACCCGGAAGGGTGGCGACCGGGGTATGGGCCACGCCGAAGGTGAGGTGCTCGTACACCTCATCCGTGATGATGATGCTGCCGTGCTTTCCCGCCAGCTCCACCACGCGCTGCAGGACGGCCGGTGGAAAGACAGCGCCGGTGGGGTTATGCGGATTGTTCAGCAGTACCACTTTGGTCCGCTCGTTGAAGGCCGCATCCAATGCTGCCAGGTCCGGCATGAAGTCCGGGGCAGCCAGCGGCACGGTCACGTGGGAGGCGCCGGACAGTCCAATGACTGCGCCGTAAGAGTCGTAGAAAGGCTCGAACGTCAGGACCTCATCGCCCGGTCCGGCGAAGGCCAGCAGGGAGGCGGCGATGCCTTCCGTGGCCCCGGTGGTGATGATGACCTCGGTTGCCGGGTCCGGCCTGAGCCCGTAGAAGCGTTCCTGGTGCGCGGCCACCGCCGCACGGAGTTCGGGCAGGCCCTTGCCGGGCGCGTACTGGTTGGCCCCCGCTGTGATGGCTGCCCGGGCCGCCTCCCGGATTTCGGCCGGCCCGTCCTCGTCTGGGAAGCCCTGCCCCAGGTTGATCGCGCCGGTCTGGACGGCCAGGGTGGTCATCTCTTCGAAGATGGTGACACCCAGTCCGCCGTCGGGGGCCAGGAGGTTGGCTCCGAGCGCTGTGCGCTGCCAGGGCGCAGGTGCCAGGGGGGTGGAAAGTTCCCGTGGTGGATGCATCCAGTCATGGTATCCCGGGCTTTCCATGGGGTAGGTTCGGAGCATGAGACGCGCTGTGTGCCCCGGATCCTTCGACCCCATCCACAACGGCCATCTCGAAGTCATCGCACGGGCTGCCGGCCTCTTTGATGAGGTCATCGTGGCCATCTCCACCAACTACGCCAAGAAGTACATGTTCAGCCTGGAGGAACGGCTGGAAATGGCGCGCGAAACCCTGGCGCTGCTCAAAGGCATCGTGGTGGAGCCGGTGGGCGAGGGGCTCCTGGCGGAGTACTGCCGCCAGCGGGGCGTGTCGGCCATCGTCAAGGGACTGAGATCCTCGTCGGACTTCGACTACGAGCTTCCCATGGCCACCATGAACCGGCAGTTGAGTGGGGTGGAGACCGTCTTCCTCCCGGCCGAGGCCAGCTACGTCCATCTGTCCTCCACCCTGATCAAAGAGGTGTCGGTCCTGGGTGGCAGCGTGTCGGACTATGTTCCCCGATCGGTGCACCGCCGGCTGGTTTCCGGCGAGCCTTCGCCGGATCAGCAGCCAAAGCGGTAGGCTGGATCGGTACTTCGGCGCTTCCTCCTGCCGGTTTGAGTCGCTGCGGCTCTTCAGGCTAAGATGGTACGTCGGTCATATGTTCAACAGGAGTTCTCATTAACAGAGATGCTGGTTCGCCCCTGGCGTTCGACGTCAAGGACCTCGGACGCAGTCCGGGAAGCATGCGGACGCTGAAGGAACATGTACCCGCACCGGGTGATCTTGGTGTGGCGCTCATTGGTGTTCAGGAAGGCTCGGATGTCGAGCTGGATCTGAGGCTTGAGGCCGTACACGAAGGAATTCTGGTATCAGGAACCGTGCTTGCCGAAGTTACTGGTGAGTGCGGCCGATGCCTGGATCCCCTTGCGTATGACCTTGAGGTCAATGTGCAAGAACTTTTCTTCTACGAGGGCGTCCCGCTTTCGGACGGAGAAGAAGATGAAGAGCAACGTCGAGTCGAGCACGATGTAATCGATCTTGAACCGGTGTTGCGGGACGCGGTTGTCACCAATCTGCCGTTCCAGCCGGTGTGCCGGGAAGACTGCCAGGGCCTTTGCTCCGAATGCGGAGTTCGCCTGGAAGACGAGCCGGGGCACCACCACGAGGTCCTGGATCCTCGCTGGGCTGCCCTAGCTGATATGGCTAAGCCTGACCGGCAAAATTGATTTGTACGTGTTTGTCTAGAGAGAAATGAGTTAGCCGTGGCTGTTCCCAAGCGGAAAATGTCTCGCTCGAATACCCGCGCCCGCCGCTCGCAGTGGAAGGCGACCGCCCCCCACCTGGTGAAGACCGTCGAGAACGGCCAGGTCACCTACAGCCTGCCGCACCAGGCAAAGGTCGTTACCGACTCTGCTGGCACTGCGCTGTTCCTTGAGTACAAGGGCCGCAAGGTCGCTGACGTCTAATCGGCCCAACAGGCTGACTGATGTCTTCAACTGAAGAGCTTCTGAAGCGTCTCGGTGTCACTATTGACGCCGGGACGCTTCGTCTTGCGCTCACCCACCGTTCATACGCGTACGAGAACGGCGGCATACCCACCAACGAGCGGCTCGAGTTCCTGGGCGACTCCATTCTGGGATTCTCCGTAACCGACGCCCTCTACCGGGACAACCCGGAGCTGCCCGAAGGCGAACTCGCCAAGCGCCGCTCCGCCGTCGTCAGCACCCGGGCCCTGGCCGGCATCGGCCGGAGCCTCGGCATTGGGGAGTACATCTACCTGGGTCAGGGCGAAAAGCTCACCCACGGCAAGAACAAGGCCTCCATCCTCGCGGACACCATGGAGGCCCTGATCGGGGCCACCTACGTTTCCAACGACATCGAGACCGCGCGCCAGCTGGTCATGCGTCTGGTCGGTCCCTTGCTGAAGGACGCCGCCGTCCTGGGCGCCGGCACCGACTGGAAGACCAGCATCCAGGAGCTCGCCGCCAGCCGGCAGCTGGGCAGCATCCACTACGCAGTGGACGGCTCCGGCCCGGACCATGCCCGCACCTTCACGGCGGTGCTGAACATCGGCGGCACGGCCTATGGCAAAGGCTCGGGCCATTCCAAGAAGGAAGCCGAACAGGAAGCGGCAGCCGACGCCTGGCGTGTACTCTCCGGTGCCGCGACCCAGGTTGCACCCGGCACCTCCGCAGGCTCCGTAGCAGCCAAGTAGCGCCCCGTGCCTGAACTGCCCGAGGTGGAAGTGGTGCGCCGCGGCCTGGTGAACTGGGTCCGCGGCAGGACCATCGGCGCCGTGGACGTCATTGATCCACGCTCCATCCGGCGCCACGCCCTCGGGGCCGGGGACTTCATCGGCAACCTCGAAGGCGCCATGGTGTCCGACGTGGTGCGTCGCGGCAAGTTCCTGTGGATGCCGCTGGTGGACGCCGCCGCCCCGCTTCCCGGGAACCCCGAGGATTCCCCCGTGCCGGGCGTGGCACTCATGGCGCACCTTGGCATGAGCGGGCAGCTGTTGATGCAGGGCTCTGGCGTTCCCGATGAAAAGCACCTCAAGGTCCGGTTCCGGCTGAGCCCCCGTGACGGGATGCCGGACCAGCTGCGCTTCGTGGACCAGCGGATCTTCGGTGGCCTCTTTGTCACCGCCCTGGTACCCACGGACGACGGCGGACCGGGCGGCCTTGCGGAATCCCCCCTTCCACTCATCGCAGAGGAAGCGGCCCACATCGCCCGGGATCCCTTGGACCCCGCGTTCTCGTTCGATGTTTTCTACCGCCGCCTGCGCAAACGCAAAACGGGGCTGAAACGGGCTTTGCTGGACCAGGGCCTGGTCTCGGGAATCGGAAACATCTACGCTGATGAAGCCCTGTGGCGTGCCAAGCTGCATTATGCCCGGCCCACGGACACCCTTCGCCGGGGCGAGGCGCAACGGGTCCTCGACAGCGCCCGCGAGGTAATGCTCGATGCCCTGGCGGCAGGAGGAACGAGCTTCGATTCCCTGTACGTCAACGTCAACGGCGCCTCGGGCTACTTCGACCGGTCCCTCAACGCCTACGGCCGGGAGGGTGAGCCGTGCAAGAGATGTGCGGCAGCAGGAATCCACGCGATCATCCGCCGCGAGCAGTTCATGAACCGTTCGTCCCACACCTGCCCGGTGTGCCAGCCGCGGCCCCGCAACGGCCGCTGGTAACGCAGGATTGGCCGGCCCCGAACCGCCTGTCAGCGGGAGCCGTAGTGCGCGGCCAGCCGTCCCAGGCCTTCATCGATCGAGACGGCCGGGGTCCAGTCGAGGAGCTTCCGGGTTTCGCGTTGGTCGAACCAGTGGGCGGTGGAGAGCTGTTCGGCAAGGAACTTTGTCATGGGTGGTTCGTCCTGCTTTCCGAGCCTCAGCCACGCCTTTTCCACCGCCGATCCTGCCACCCGGGCAAGCCGCCCCGGCACGGACCATGACGGGGCGGGGACGCCGCCGGCGGCGCAGATGCCGGCAATGAGTTCGCCCACCGGCCGTGGCTCCCCGTTGGTGACAACCAGCGCCCTGCCATGGATGTGGCTGATCCGCTTCAGCGCGGCAACGATCGCTGCCGCAGCGTTGTCCACGTAGGTGGTGTCGATCAGGGCGGCGCCCGCGTCCAGCAGCGGCAGCCGGTGCCGGGCCGCCCGCTCCAGCACCCGTTCCACCAGCTGGGTGTCCCCGGGCCCCCAGACCACATGCGGCCGCACGGCGGCAACACGAAAGTCCGGGGCGTCCGCGGCAAGGGCCAGCAGTTCGGCCTGCGCCTTGGTGCGGGAGTAGTCACCATGGGCACGGTCCGGGTCCGCCGGTTCCGCGCCGAGGCCTGCGATGGCGGCACCTGAGTTGGCCACTGACGGCGAGGACACGAAAACCACGTCCCGCACCCCGGCCCCGCGGGCGGCCAGGAGCAGGCGGCCGGTACCCTGGACGTTTACCTCGTCAAACTCCGCCGGACGGCCGGTGAAGGAGACCTTTGCTGCCAGGTGGATGACTGCTTCGGCACCCTGGACGGCGCCCCTGACGGCAGCATCGTCGGCGAGGGAGCCGCAGTGGTCCGTGGCGCCGTCGACCCCTGAAGGGCGCCGCTGGAAGGTGGTGACGTCGTAGCCTCTGCGCACCAGTTGCCCCGCGACTTCCCGGCCCAGGAGCCCGCTGGCGCCGGTGACCAGGATCTTCATGGGGTCCCCGGGCGGCCGCCGGCCAGGACGGAGGAAGCCCATCGGGACAGGCGCGTCCGGTCAATCTTCGCGTTGTGCCGGATATCGGTGGGCAGCGTGGGGACAACCAGGACAGCGGCCACGGAAACACCTGCCGTGCGGGCAGCTTCCCGGACCTTTCCGGCCAGGTCCACGCCGGCGGGCCCGGCTTTGCGCGCGGGCGGGACCGTCTCCACGACGGAGGTGACAGCCTGCGTCCCCGCCGGTCCCACGCCAACAATCGCGGCCATGCGGATACCCGCCAGGAGCTCGATGGCCTGTTCGGCGCCCACCGGGGTTACCACTCCGGCCGGCGCGGTAACAACGTGCGCAAGGCGGCCTTCCACCCACAGCCGGCCGTCGGCGTCGAAGTGGCCCACGTCGCCGGTGCGGTGCCAGCCAGGCACAGCGGCACTGGCTTCTTCGGTCAGCCAGAGCCGGTCATACGCTTCCTTGACGTGCGGGGCACTGACCAGGATTTCCCCCGTGATCCCGGCCTTCGTCACAGGCACGGAGCCCGGGGCGGTGCCGTCCGGTGCCAGCTGGATGACCGCTACCCGGGCGCCGTGGACGGGCCGGCCCACGCAGACGCCGTTGGCGGCCCCGGGTTTTGTTCCGGATTCGGCGTCGGCGGCGGCGGCCCGGATCTGTTCCAGGCTGATGTCCGTGACCGGCAGCGCCTCAGTCATCCCGTAGGGGGTGTGAAGGGAGGCGCCCGGCAGCAGCTGCTGGACCCCGGCAAGGAGCGGTTCCGGGACGGGGGCGCCGGCGGAGAGCAGCAGTTCAACGCGTTTCAGGGCGGCCGCCCCATCATCAGTCAGTCCGCCGCTGGTGGCGGCAACATTGCGCAGGGCAGCCGGGGACGCGAACACCACGGTGGCATCGATGGCCGCCGCGGCGTCCGCCAGGGCACGTGCCGTCAGGGTGCGGGGAGCGGTGACGTCCATGGCAGGGGTCACGGATACGGTTCCCAGTGCCGGCCCCAGCAGGGCGAAGGGCGCGAAGCCCGCCACCAGCCGCTGGCCCGGATGGATCCCGAAGGTTTCGGCCACGGTGTCCCGCATCGCGGCGAGCTGCCGGTGCGTGTAGAGCACCCCCTTGGCCGGGCCGGTGGAACCGGAAGTGAAGAGCACGGCGGCGGGGGAGTCCGGATCCGGCTGTGACGCACCCCCTTCAGGCGAAGCGGTGGGCCTGGACCCGTCCCCTGCCAGTACGGCGAGGGAGGTCTCCACCCCAAGGACCCGGCGGCGGGCGGCCGGCAGGTCGCGGACGCTGATGCGCCTGCCCGGCCAACCCAGCACCCGGGCAGCGGCCAGCGCCTTGTCGATGCCGATCAGGAAGTCGGGGGTGGCTCCCTTGACTGCCCGGCTCAGCCCCCTGGTGCCCAGCCCGGCATCGGCCACGACCACCACGGCTCCCAACCTGAGGCAGGCATACAAGGCTACGGTCAGGTCGACGCCGGGCGGGACCATGAGGCTGACCCGGCTGCCGGGCCTGACGCCTGCCCGGTCCAGGCCGGCGGCGAGGCGGTCCACAGCATTGTCCAGCTGCTGCCATGTAAGGGAACGGGCAACGGTGCCGTCGGCTTTCATTTCGACGACGGCCGGTTCACCTTGGGAGGGACCGGCTGCCAGTTCCGTGAGGAGCGACCATAGAGGCCGGAAACCCTCGCCGGCCGGTACCTGCGGCATGCTGCGCCGAACCGCTGGTGAGTCCTCCCCGGAACCGGTAACCCGCCCGGCAAGCCAGTCGAAGACGGCCGGTGCGATGTCCCGGTCTTCCGCGAGCAGGTGTCCCGCGCCTTCGTAGCGGTGCACATCGGCGTGCGGGAGGCGGCCGATGAGGTCCTTCAGGTAGCGGTCGGAAAAGATCGGATCCCGCGGGCCCCACAGCATCAGGGCAGGCACCTCAAGGCTGCGGAGGCCTTCCGCGACGCCGCTGAGCGCAGCAAAGCTGGGGTGCGAAGCGTCAACGGGAATGTCTGCAACAAAGTTGCCCACTCCCTCACGCCGTGAGGCTGTGCGGTAGGGGGCCATGTATGCGTTGCGGACATCTGCCGGCAACGGCGGATCCGCCAACGAATGCGTCACCCTCAGGAAGGCGTCGGAGGTGGTGGTTCCCCAGGTGTGCACCGCCGGGTGCAGGGCCAGGCGCAACGCCGGGGGAATGGGCGAGCCTGCGGGCTGGTGCACGGCCGTGTTGGTCAGCACCACGCCTGCCAGTTGGTCCTGATGGGCCAGGGCCCAGCCCAGGCTGACCACCCCGCCCCAGTCGTGGCCGACCGTTACCACCGGGCCGTCCAGGGCCAGCGCGTCCTTCAGGTCGCCCAGGTCCTGGATCCTGTCCGCCAGCCGGCGGAAGGTGCCCGTACGCTCGGAGAAGCCCATGTCCAGCTGGTCCACCGCCACAACCCGCCATGGATGAGCGGGGTTGGATCCGGCGGCCAGCAGGCTCCGCCAGAGGTAGGACCAGGTGGGGTTGCCGTGGACGCACAGGAGGGTTCCGGCGGGAGCCAGGCCGCTGCTGCTGAGTTCTGCCCCGTTGTCCAGTACGTGCCAGCGGCGCACTGTGCCTGGCGCGTCCACACCCGCCGTGGAGGGGACATCGATTTCACGTGACCATCGGGCGTCCACGCCCGGCCAGTCCGCGATCACCAAACGATTTCCAGCATTGCGGTGTTCAGGCCCGAACCCACGCCCATGCACAGGACCCGGTCCCCGGCTCCCAGGGACTGTGCCTCGGCCGCAAGCGTCATGGGCAGCGACGCAGGCCCAACGTTGCCCCAGTGCGGGAATGTGATGGGCACCTTGCCGGGGTCGAGGTCGATCGCGTCAATGATGGCCTGGGTGTAGGCGTTGCTGACCTGGTGGGTGACGTAGCGGTCCATGGCAGCCCAGTCCCACTCGGGCTGCGCTTCGTGCCACGCATCGACCACCAGCTGAAGGCCGCCGTCGAGCAGGCCTTTCGTGTCGGTGTGCATGCCGTCGATGCCGCCGACGCACAATTCGTGGTGCTCGGTGCCGGCACGCATTACGCCGCCCACCACCCGGTGCGCACCAGGGTGCTCATCGGCCGGTCCCAGGACGGCCGCGGCGGCCCCGGATCCCAGCGTCAGGGTGGCGAACTCACGGTTGAAGTCGTCGCGGGTGGTTTCGGGCCGCTGCAGCCGGGCCAAGGTGGCTTCCTGCGTCAGCTGGGCGTCCTCGCCATTGACGATGACCGCATACCGGATCTGTCCCGAGTCGATCATGTTCGCAGCCAGGGTCAGGGCATTCACAAACCCCAGGCAGGCGTTGGCAAGGTCGAAGTTCATGGCCGACGACGGCAGGCCGAGGCCGTGGTGGATCTTCACCGCCACGGACGGTTCGAGGTTGCGCCGCGTCACCGAGGTGTTGATCAGCAATCCGACGTCGGAGGCCTCGATGCCGGCCTCAGCCAGTGCTTTGGCGCCGGCTTCGACAGCGGCATCGTCGAACGATGTTCCAGGGGCCCACCACCGGCGGTGAGTGATGCCCGCGACGCGCTCAAGCAGGCGGGGCGGAAACTTCAGCCGCTTCAGCGTGGACGCCAAGTGGCGGTCGAAGTCCGTGGAACTGACAATCCTCGGAGCCTCGACGCTGCTCACCGAAAGCAGCGCGGTGTTGCTGTGGCGGAAGGTTGCATTACCTGCCAATTCAAGCCCCTCTTCGTTTCCGTGGCGCATTCATGCGGTGACTGTACCCACATAAACGCAGGCTCAAGAGCTTAACTATGCCTTTGCCCGGCCGGAACTGGCATATCCGGCCGTGCGCGGGCCCGGCTTCCGGATGCTGCTGCCGGAAAATGTCGGTCCTGCGCAGTAGATTGTAGTGAGCCGGATCCAGCAAAGTGCCCCACCCGCTCCAGGAGACCAGAAAAGCCTTGCACCTCAAAAGCCTCACCGTCCGGGGGTTCAAGTCCTTTGCCTCTGCCACCACCTTCGACTTCGAACCCGGCGTCACCGCCGTGGTGGGTCCCAACGGATCCGGCAAGTCCAACGTGGTGGACGCTTTGGCCTGGGTGATGGGCGAGCAGGGCGCCAAGACCCTCCGCGGCGGCAAGATGGAGGACGTCATTTTTGCCGGGACGTCAGGGCGGCCGCCCTTGGGACGCGCCCATGTTTCGCTGACCATCGACAACACCGACGGCGCGCTCCCCATTGAATACAGCGAAGTGACCATTTCGCGGACGCTGTTCCGGACAGGCGGCTCCGAATATGCCATTAACGGTGCCGGCTGCCGGCTGCTTGACATCCAGGAACTCCTTTCCGACTCCGGGCTGGGCCGGGAAATGCATGTCATCGTGGGCCAGGGCCAGCTGGACCGCGTACTGCATGCCACCCCGGAGGACCGGCGCGGCTTCATTGAAGAGGCGGCGGGGATCCTCAAGCACCGCCGGCGCAAGGAACGGACAGTCCGGAAGCTGGAGGCCATGCAGGCCAACCTCCAGCGCCTTACCGATCTCACCGGGGAAATCCGCCGCCAGCTGACACCCTTGGGAAAACAGGCGGAAGTGGCCCGCCGCGCCCAGCGCGTCCAGTTCGACGTCAGGGATGCCCGGGCCCGGCTGCTCGCCGATGACCTCGTCCAGCTGCAACAGGCGCTGGAGCAGGATGTGGCGGACGAGGCCGCGCTCAAAGCCCGGCGGACCGCCGTCGGGCAGGAACTCGAAGCCGGGCGCAGGCAGCAGGCAGCACTGGAGCAGCTGGCGGCCGAAGCCACGCCCCGCCTCAACGCCGCGCGGGACACCTGGTACCGGCTCTCCACTGCACGCGAACGTCTTCGATCGCTCGGTTCGCTGGCCACCGAACGCAGCCGCCTGCTGGGGTCCGACGACGCCGTGGCGCCTTCCGGGCGGGATCCCGAACAGCTCGAGCGCCAGGCAGCCAGGGTACGGCAGGAGCTGGCTGATCTTGAACAGGACATCCAGGCGAGGCGCGCGGCCCTGGACGCCGCCAGCGCCGCCAAGGCGGAAGCAGAGCAGGCTGCCCAGGCCGAGGACCGGCGGCTCACGGCGCAGCTCCGGGCAGCAGCGGACCGGCGGGAGGGCCTGGCCCGCCTGGCCGGACAAGTAGCCGCCGCGAGGTCCCGGGTGGAGTCGGCGCAGGCGGAGCTGGGCAGGCTGCGGGAATCCCTTGCCGCCGGCACGGAACGGCGTGCCCGTGCCCAGGCCGAGTTCACGGCGCTGGAGAACCAGGTGGCCGGCGTGGAGGAAGGGGAGGAAACCCTCGACGCCGATTATGAGGCTGCCAGCGAAGCACTGGACGCCGTCCTCCAGGAGATCGCCGACCTCAAGGCCGCCGTCAATGAGGGAGTCCGCAAGCGGGACGCCCTCGCCGCCCGGCTCGAGGCTCTCAAGCTCGGACTGGACCGCAAGGATGGCGCCCGGCATGTGCTGGAGTCCGGTCTGCCGGGAGTGCTGGGGACCCTGGCGGCCGGGATCACCGTGCAGGGCGGCTGCGAGGCGGCGGTCGCCGCCGCGCTGGGGGAAGCATCCGAAGCAGTCCTCGTCCAGGACGGGGACACGGCCGCCGCGGTCCTGCAGGTGCTCAAGGACGACGACGCCGGGCGGGCGTCGCTGCTCCTGGCATCGGCCGTGGCGGTCCACCGGGAGGACGGGCAGGACGTGCCGCTGCCGGACGGGGCTCACTGGGCTGCAGACCTGGTGGACGGGCCTGCGGGGCACATCCCGCTGGTCCGGCACCTGCTGTCCGGAACCGCCGTCGTCACCGGCATTGATGCCGCGGCAGCGCTCGTGGCCTCGCAGCCCGGGCTCACGGCCGTCACCCGCGAAGGGGACGTGTTCACCGCTGTCTCCATTGCCGGCGGTTCGGCCAAGGCACCGTCCCTCCTTGAGGTGCAGGCGGCACTGGACGACGCCGACCGGCGGCTGTCGGCGGTCACGGCTGACCTGGAGCGGAACAGGTTCGCCCTGGCCGCCGCCGAGGCCAAGCGCGCCGAGGCGCAGGAGGCGGCGGACGCTGCCCTGGACAGGCTGCACGAATCCGATGCCCGCCTGGCCGCCGTCGCTGAACGCCTCGGCCACCTCAATTCGGTCCTGCGCAGCGCAGTCGGCGAGAGTGAGCGCCTGGCAGCCTCCCTGGCACGTGGGGGGGAGAACGTTGCCGCGGAGGAGGAAGCGCTCGCCGCCATCACCACCCGGCTGGCCGCTGCCCAGGAAGCTCCCGTTGAAGAGGAGCCCTCCACCGAACAGCGGGACGCCCTGGCCCATGCCGCTTCCGCCGCCCGCGCAGCCGAGGTGGAGGCGCGGTTGTCCCTGCGCAGTGCCGAGGAGCAACTGGCCGCCACCGGCAACAGGGTGGCATCCCTTGAGCGGGCCGCCGCCACCGAACGACGCGCCCGGGAGGAAGCGGCCCAGCGCGCCCGCCGGCGCCGCGTCCAGGCCAGGCGTGCGGCCGCGGTTTCCGCAGCGGTCGAGATGGCACTGCGGTATGTGGACGTCTCCGTGGACCTCTCCCGGCACGAACGGGACCTGGCAGAGGAAAACCGCGAACAGCGTGACCGTGGGCTGCGGGACATCCGGGAAGCGAACGACGCCCTGGCCCGCGAACTGGCTGACCTCACGGACAACGTGCACCGGGACGAGCTGGCCCGGGCCCAGCAGCGGGCCAGGATCGAGGCGGTGGAAACCCGGTCCGTGGACGAACTGGGCATCACCCCCGAAGCCCTGGTGGCAGAGTTTGGGCCGCATGTCCCGGTGCCCGTACCCGCGGAGGAGACCGGCGACAAGTGGGCAGCACTGCGCGCTCCCGTTGACGCCGGCGGGGAAGAGATCCTGGAAGGGAAGCCCTACGTCCGGCAGGAGCAGGAGAAGCGGCTGCGCAAGGCCGAAAGGGACCTCGCCAGCCTGGGCAAGGTGAACCCCCTGGCGCTGGAGGAATTCGCGGCGCTGGAGGAGCGGCACCAGTTCCTCAGCACCCAGCTTGAGGACCTGAAGGCCAGCCGCCGGGACCTGCTGGACATCATCAAGGAAGTGGATGACCGTGTCCAGCGCGTCTTCGCCGAGGCGTTCGAGGACACCCAGGCCCAGTTCGTCCGCGTTTTCGAGCGGCTCTTTCCCGGCGGCGAAGGCCGGCTGGTCCTCACCGACCCGGAGGACATGCTCACCACGGGCATCGAGGTGGAGGCCCGCCCAGCCGGCAAGAAGATCAAACGGCTGTCACTGCTGTCCGGCGGCGAGCGGTCCCTCACCGCAGTGGCCCTGCTGGTGGCCATCTTCAAGGCGCGCCCCTCGCCGTTCTACGTTATGGACGAGGTAGAGGCGGCGCTGGACGACACCAACCTCGGCCGGCTGATCACCATCTTCGAGGAACTCCGGGAGTCCAGCCAGCTGATCGTCATCACCCACCAGAAACGGACCATGGAAGTGGCGGACGCGCTGTATGGCGTGACCATGAGGGGCGACGGCGTCTCCACCGTCATCAGCCAGCGCCTGGGCGCTGAGGTGTAGCAGCGGCCGGGGTCCAGCCAGCCGGCGGGCGCCGCATAGGGGCAGGTCAGGGGCGCAGCGGGCGCCGGAACGGGCGGGGCCGTTTGTGAGAAGCTAGGGGAGTGAATGACATCCTTCCCATTGTCCTGTCCATTCTTGCTGCGCTGGTGGTCATCGGCGGGCTGATTCCGGTCCTGCTCAAGACGCGGAGGAACATCAACCGGTACCCCGGCACCCGCGACGCCAATGACCCGGAGATCCGCTCCGGCGGCAGCACCGCCGTGGCGGACCGCACCGGCACCATTGAACGCGGAACCCCGGCGGGCGTGGACGTCGAAGGCCTGGACACCACCACGGTTCCGGATGACGCTGCCGGGCTGGAAACCATCCCGGTCGAAACCCCGCTGCCCGTCGCGGGACGCCTCACCCGGCTCCGTGAGCGGCTGGTCCGCTCCAACAACATCATGGGGAAGGGCCTGCTGGCGCTGCTGTCCAGCGACCGGATCGACGAGAGCGTCTGGGACGAGGTGGAGGAAACACTCCTGCTCGCGGATCTGGGAACCGAACCCACCATGCAACTGGTGGATGCCCTGCGGGAACGGGTCAAGGTGCTGGGCACCCGCACCCCCGAACACGTCAAAGCCATGCTCCGCGAGGAACTGATCAAGCTCGTGGACCCCTCCATGGACCGCAGCCTGAATGTCCAGCGGCATGCGGACAAGCCTGCCGTGATGATGGTGGTGGGCGTGAACGGCGTGGGCAAGACCACCACCGTGGGGAAGCTGGCCCGCGTGCTGGTGGCCGAGGACAAGGACGTCCTGCTGGGCGCCGCTGACACGTTCCGTGCTGCCGCTGCCGAACAGCTGGCCACGTGGGGGCAGCGCGTCGGCGTTCCCACCGTGAAGTCGGACATCGACGGCGCCGACCCCGCCTCCGTTGCCTATGAGGCCGTGAAGGCCGGCATTGAGCAGGAAGTTGACGTCGTCATGATCGACACCGCCGGGCGCCTGCAGAACAAGGTGGGTCTGATGGACGAACTGGGCAAGGTCAAGCGCGTCGTGGAGAAGCTGGCCGAAGTGGACGAGGTCCTGCTGGTGCTCGACGCCACCACCGGCCAGAACGGCCTGAACCAGGCGCGGGTCTTCTCAGAGGTGGTCAACATCACCGGCATCGTGCTGACCAAGCTGGACGGAACCGCCAAAGGCGGCATCGTCGTCGCCATCCAGAAGACCCTCGGCGTGCCCGTCAAACTCATCGGACTGGGCGAAGGCGCCGACGACCTGGCCCCGTTCGACACCGAAGGCTTTGTCGACGCCCTGCTGAATTAGCAGGGTGCGCCGGGAGCGGGAAGTCCGGGGGAAGGCTAGGAAGCAGCCGTCCGCAGGCTTTCGCGGGTGGGCAGCCAGCCGGCGGCGGCCAGGAGCATGATGCCGCCGGTCACACCGAAGGCCCAGCCAAACCCCAGCCGGTCCGCGAGCAGCCCGGCCGCCACCGGGCCAACGATCGCTCCGACGTCGGACGTCATCTGGTAGACGGCCAGCACCTTGCCGCCTGAGCGGGTGTTGCCTACGACGTCGGCCACGGTCGCCTGCTGGGCCGGGCCGAAAAGGCCGGACGACCCGACGCCGGCAAGCGTCGATGCCGCAAGGAACCAGGGCAGGTCGGAGGTAATGCCGATCGCCGCAGTTGAGAAGGCTGCCACCAGCAGGCCGGAGATCATCATGGGCTTGCGTCCCAGCGAGTCCGCCAGCCGCCCCGAAAAGGTGAGTGCGGCTGCATTGCCGGCAGCAAACACGGCAAGCGCCAGCCCGGCCGCCTGCGGGCCTGCCCCGAAGGCGGCCGCTGCGAACAGCGGCACCGTTGCCATCCGGACGCCAAACGTGGCCCAGCCGTTGGCGAAGCTGGACAGGAGGGCCGACCGGTAGGTTCCGGCGGCCAGGGCTTCGCCAAAGCGCATGTCCGGTGGACGGTGCCGGGACTCGCCCCCGTCCCGGCGTTGATGGCTGAGCTGGGTCTGCACCACGAACGCGGCAACCAGCAGGGCAGCCGCGTAGGCAAGGAACGGGACCCGCAAACCCAGCCCCGCCAACAGTCCGCCCACAATCGGTCCGCACACATTTCCGATCAGGAAAGCCGACGCATAGGCTCCTGACACCCTTCCCCTGCTCTTGGGCGGCGCCAGCCGGACCACCAGGGCCATCGACGCCACGGTGAACATCACGGACCCGGCCCCGCCAAGGCCGCGGAACAGCAGCAGCTGCCAGTAGTCCTGCGCGAACGCGCAGGCCGCCGTGGACAATGCCACGATCAAGAGCCCTGCCACATAGACCGGACGCTCTCCGCGCCTGCCGATCAGGGCGCCGCCGGCGGGAGCGAACGCGAGGCGCATGAAGGCGAAGATTGCCACGATGACCGCAGCCTCCGTGTTCCCCACCCCGAAGGTTGTTGCGAACTGGGGCAATACAGGCGCAACGAGGCCGAATCCAAGCGCAATGAGGAACGCGGCGGCCAGCATCACCTTAATGTCGCGGGGAAGCTTCTCCCGCTGCGGCCTTAGCCGGGCCAGAAACCTCGAAGTGGCGCCGCTTTCGCGGGGTGTTGCCGTCATGGTGCAGGAGTCCTTGCAGGAAAGGGAGCCGGGTGGCTGCGGTGGTGCGGAAACATAACCGTAACAAGGCGGATATGCACCATTTACTTCCTAGAGGTTGTTGTAACAGCCCCGCAATCTAAATCCTCCGCGGGCGAAACACGCCGCCCACAAACTCTTTACAGGACGCAAAAAGGCGTTGGCAGGCGGAATACTCCGCAAGATTCGATGAGAGAGGACGTGCACCATGGAACTTACCGCAGGTCACGTTTGGGTCATGGTGGCGGCAGCCCTTGTGCTGTTCATGACACCCGGTCTGGCATTTTTCTACGGCGGCATGACCCGCGCCAAGGCAGCCCTGAACATGATGATGATGAGCTTCATCTCCATCGGCATGGTGGGCGTTGTCTGGGTGCTGTGGGGCGCCTCCATGAGCTCCGGTGAAGGATTCATGGAAATCGTGGGCAATCCGTTCGCCACGTTCGGTCTTGAGGGCATCACCACCCCTGACGGCCTGATCAAGGTGGGCTACGCCGCCACCTTCGCCATCATCACGGTGGCATTGATCAGCGGCGCCATCGCCGACCGAGCCAAGTTCGGCGCCTGGTCCGTCTTCGTCCCGGTGTGGGTCACCCTGGTGTACTGCCCGCTGGCCTACATGGTGTGGGGCGGCGGTCTGTTCGGCCCCGAAGGCGCCATCGGCAAGGCCCTCGGCCCCGCCATCGACTTCGCCGGCGGTACCGTAGTCCACATCAACGCAGGTGTGGCAGCGCTCATCCTCGTCCTGATCATCGGCAACCGAAAGGGCTTCGGCAAGGACCCGAACCACCGGCCGCACAACATCCCGTTCGTCATGCTCGGCGCAGCCATCCTCTGGTTCGGCTGGTTCGGCTTCAACGGCGGTGCGGCCACCACCGCTGAACAGGGCGGCCTGATCTGGATCAACACCCTAGCGGCCCCGGCAGCGGCCATGCTCGGCTGGCTGGTCACCGAACGCATCCGCGACGGCCACCCCACCTCCCTGGGCGCAGCCTCCGGTGTTGTTGCCGGCCTCGTCGCCATCACCCCCGCCTGCGCCAACGTCAGCCCGGTCGGAGCCCTCGGCCTCGGCGTGGTGGCCGGTGTCGCCTCCGCCCTGGCAGTCGGCCTCAAGTTCCGCTGGGGCTTCGACGACTCGCTGGACGTCGTCGGCGTCCACCTGGTTTCGGGCATCATCGGCACCGTGGCCCTGGGCTTCATCGCACTGCCCGCCGACGGTGTTGGCGGCGGCCTCTTTTACGGCGGCGGACTGACCCAGCTCTGGGCGCAGCTCGCGGCAGCCGGCATCGCCATCGCCTACTCCGCGGTCCTGACCGCCATCATTGCGCTGGCCATCCACAAAACCATGGGCTTCCGCGTCTCGCAGGAACAGGAAACGGTGGGTGTGGACCTCAGCCTGCACGCCGAGACTGCCTACGAGTTCGGCCTGAGCGGACACGGCGGAAGCTTCCAGCCGCTCCACGACATGATCACCGGCAAGGGCCAGGGCGAGCCGCACGAGGCGGCACCCGGTGCGCAGAAGTCACAGTCAGCAACAGGTAAGGAAAGCGTGGGGGCATGAAACTGATTACTGCAATCATCAGGCCGGAAAAGCTCGAAACCGTCAGGGAAGGGCTGGAAGCCTACGGCGTCCAGGGCCTGACCGTGAGCGCAGCCAGCGGATACGGCCGGCAGCGCGGCTACACCGAGGTCTACCGCGGAGCGGAATACAACGTGGACCTCCTGCCCAAGATCCGGGTGGAAGTCCTGGCGACGGACGAGCAGGCCGACGACATCCTGGACGTGATCATTGCCAGTTCCAATACCGGCAGGGCCGGGGACGGCAAGGTCTGGACCATGGATGTCCATGAAGCAGTAAGGGTCCGGACCGGGGAGCGCGGAGTGGCCGCCATCTAGCCAGGACCCGTATGCACAACAGCAAAGCAGGACGGGCGGGAACCGAAAGGTTCCCGCCCGTCCTGTCTGTCGTTAAAGGTGCCCTTGCCGCCCGGGCCGGGTCGTCTTCAGCCCTTGCGCCGGTTGGTGGGCCAGGATGCCGGGCCGGCCGAACCGGCGTCGTACTCTTCAAGCGGGACATCGCCCCGCTCCCACGCCTTGAGCACCGGTTCAACGATCCGCCAGCAGTCCTCCGCGGTGTCACCGCGGACGGACAGCAGCGGGTCGCCGGTCAGCACGCCCTCCAGCACTTCGCCGTAGGGCAGGAGATCGGAGGCACTGAGTTCCGCTTCCAGGGTGACCCGGCCCAGGCTGAAGATGTTGCCGGGGCCGTTGACGTCGACGTCGAACTCCAGCGTGTCGGGGCCGAAACCGATCCGCAGCTGGTTGGGGGAGTCCACCCCGGTGAAGCCCTGGGGCAGGTGGGGCACCGGCAGGAAGGTGACCACCGCTTCCTTGCGTTTGTCGCCCAAGGCCTTGCCCGAGCGGAGGATGAAGGGCACGCCCTGCCAGCGCCAGTTGTCGATGCCCACCTGGATTTCGGCAAGTGTTTCCGTTTCCCGTCCGGGATCCACGCCTTCCTCCCTGGCGTAGTCGGGGACATCCTTGCCTGCCACGGAACCCGCCGTGTAGCGCGCCCTGCGCGTGGATTCGGTGAAGGGGGCTTTGACGCTGCTGGCCCGCAGGACGGTGGAGACGGCATCGCGGAGGTCGCGCTCGCCGATGGTGGCCGGGGGTTCGATGGCCATGATCGCCATGACCTGCAGGAGGTGGCTCTGGATCATGTCGCGGAGGGCCCCGGCGCCGTCGTAGTAGCGTGCGCGGCCTTCCAGGGCCAGGTCCTCGTCAAAGAAGATCTCCACCTTCTCCACGTGCTGCCGGTTCCACACCGGCTCCAGGAAGTTGTTGGCGAACCGCAGGCCCAGGATGTTCAGGACGGTGGCCTTGCCCAGGAAGTGGTCCACCCGGTGGATGTGGTCCTCGGGGACAAGCCGCGCCAGGGTCCGGTTGAGGGACCGTGCGGATTCCTCGCTGGAGCCGAAGGGCTTCTCCATCACCAGGCGCGTGCCTTCCGGGACCTCTTCCGGCTGGAGCGTCTCGCAGGCCGCCTGGCTGATCCTGGGGGGCAACGCAAAGTAGACGGCCACCGGGCCTTCCAGTCCCTTGAGCAGGGCTGCGAGGGCACCCTTGGCCGTGACGTCCACCTGGTGGTACACGGTCTCTTTTTGCAGCAGCTCGAGGGCGTCCTTCCCCGGCCTGTCCGCGGCCCCGGCTGCAGCGGCGAACGATGACTGGACCCGCTCCCGCCATTGTTCCGGCGTCCACGGATCCGAGCCGGCACCCACCAGGGTGAGGCCCTCCGCGCGCCCTGCAGCGACCAGCCGCGCCAGGCCCGGCAGCAGGAGCCGGCCGGTGAGGTCGCCCGAGGCACCGAGGATGAGCAGGGTCTTCACTGTTGTTTGGCTCGTCATTTTGCCAGCATGCCACCTACCGTGCCTGACTTGATACCCTAGATAGTCGAGTCCCGATCATCCACTGAAAGAAGTGCACGTCGCGTGTTCAATTCACTCTCTGACCGGTTGACAGCAACCTTCAAGAATCTCCGCGGTAAAGGCCGGCTCACGGAGGCCGATGTCGATGCCACCGTCCGGGAGATCCGCCGCGCCCTTCTGGACGCCGATGTTGCCGTTCCCGTGGTGCGTGAGTTCACTGGCCGGGTCCGTGAACGCGCCCTGGGTGCCGAGGTCTCGGCTGCACTGAACCCCAGCCAGCAGATCGTCAAGATCGTCAACGAGGAACTCCAGGAGATCCTCGGCGGCGAAACCCGGCGGATCCGGCTGGCCAAGAACGGCCCCACCGTCATCATGCTCGCCGGCCTCCAGGGTGCCGGCAAGACCACCCTTGCCGGCAAGCTGTCCAAGTGGCTGAAGGCCCAGGGCCACAGCCCCATGCTGGTGGCCTGTGACCTGCAGCGCCCCAACGCCGTCACCCAGCTCCAGGTGGTTGGCCAGCGTGCCAACGTGCCTGTCTTCGCCCCGCACCCCGGAGCCACCTCCACCGAGCTGGACCAGCCCGCAGGCGATCCCGTCGCCGTCGCCCGTGCCGGCGTCGAGGAAGCCCGCCAGAAGCTGCACGACGTCGTCATCGTCGACACGGCCGGCCGCCTGGGCGTGGACGCCGACATGATGGAGCAGGCGCGCCAGATCCGCCGCGCCATCGTGCCCAACGAAGTCCTCTTCGTGATCGACTCCATGATCGGCCAGGACGCCGTGAACACGGCGCTTGCCTTCGATGAAGGCGTGAACTTCACCGGCATCGTGCTGTCCAAGCTCGACGGCGACGCCCGCGGCGGTGCCGCGCTTTCGGTCGCGTCTGTCACCGGCAAGCCGGTCATGTTCGCCTCCACCGGCGAAGGTTTGGACGATTTCGAACTCTTCCACCCGGACCGGATGGCTTCGCGCATCCTGGACATGGGCGACATCCTCACGCTCATCGAACAGGCCGAAAAGGCCTGGGACAAGGATGAAGCCGCCCGGATGGCGAAGAAGTTCGCCGACCAGGAAGACTTCACCCTGGAAGACTTCCTGGCCCAGATGCAGCAGATCCGCAACATGGGCTCCATGAAGAAGATGCTCATGATGATGCCGGGTGCGCAGAACATCCGGCAGCAGCTGGAGCAGTTCGACGAGCGCGAGATCGACCGCGTCGAGGCAATTGTCCGCTCCATGACGCCGCACGAGCGGCTTGCACCGAAGATCATCAACGGCTCGCGTCGGGCCCGCATCGCCCGCGGCTCCGGCGTCCATGTCTCCGAGGTCAACGGCCTGCTGGAGCGCTTCGCCCAGGCCCAGAAGATGATGAAGAAGATGGCGCAGGGCGGCATGCCGGGGATGCCCGGGATGCCTGGCCTGCCCGGTGCCGGCGGCGGTGCACGGAAGAACGCGAAGAACGCGCCCAAGAAGGCGAAGGCAAAGTCCGGCAACCCGGCCAAGGCTGCCCAGGAGCGCAAGGAGGCGGAAGCCCGCCGTGCCAACGCTGCGAAGGCACTGCCCACCGGCGCCGCCTTTGGCCAGCAGGGCGGCGACTTCGATCCGTCCCAGCTGAACCTCCCCAAGGGATTCGACAAGTTCCTCGGCAAATAAGCACACCCGGCCCAACTAAGTAGCAGCAGATGTCGTTATGAGGGCTCAAAACGACATCTGCTGCTACTTACATGGGATGTCAGCGCCGTGGAATAGGGTTGGGACATGTTCAAGCAGAGGGTAGTGTTCGTGCACGGCGCCGGGACTTTTGGCGCCGCCGCATGGCCGCGCCAGCACGGCATGGCACTGTCCTATGACGCATTGTTCCTCCGCCGGCATGGCTTTGATGCCGTCGCGGAGCCACTTGAGTCCTCCTTCGCCGAGGACACCGCCATTATCCTCAGGTCCCTCGCCGACGATGGCCGCGGCGCCGCCGGTGGGCATGTGGTGGCGCACGCCCAGGGGGCCATCGCAGCCATGATGGCCGCTGTTGAACGTCCGGACCTGGTCTTTTCGTTGACCCTCGTGGAGCCGGCCTGCCTCTCCCTGACGGCAGAGCTCCCCGCCACGGCGGCCCACATCAGCCTCATGCAGCCCCTCTTCGACGTCCGCCAGCAGCTCGGCGACGAAGACTTCCAGCGCGAATTCGTCCGGCGGGTCTTCGCCACCGACCTGCAGCAGTCCGCCACCACGGAGGAAAAGAGGTCCGCCCGCAGGCTGCGGCTCCAGGCCCCCTCGTGGGAGGCGCCGCTGCACATTGTTCCCGGTGTGCCCACGCTGGTCCTGACCGGCGGGTGGGAACCGCTCTACGAGGAGATTGCCGGCTACCTGCGGGAGACCGGTGCCCTGCACCGCGTTGCCGCGGGAGGGCACCGGCCCCATGACTCCCTGGACGGGGACCGGGCCATCCGGCAGTTCATCAGCCAGGTCAGCCGGAGCCAGCCCGCCCGGGCCTCCTAGCTGTCAGCGGGAACCCGGAGTTCCGGCAGGTAGACCTTGCCGCCGGCCGCCAGGAACTCCTCGCTTTTCTCCCGCATCCCCGATGCGGCATTGGCCCGGGCAGCCTGCGCCTCCGCGGAGCCGAACTCGTCCCGGATGTCCTGGCTGATCCGCATCGAGCAAAACTTGGGCCCGCACATGGAACAGAAGTGCGCCGTCTTGGCAGGCTCGGCCGGCAGGGTCTCGTCGTGGAATGCCTCGGCCGTCACCGGGTCAAGGGACAGCGCGAACTGGTCCCGCCAGCGGAACTCGAACCGCGCTTTGGACAATGCGTCGTCCCGTTCGTGCGCCCCCGGGTGGCCCTTGGCCAGGTCCGCTGCATGGGCGGCGATCTTGTAGGTGATCACTCCGGTCTTGACGTCGTCCTTGTTGGGCAGGCCCAGGTGCTCCTTCGGCGTGACGTAGCACAGCATGGCCGTGCCGTACCTGGCAATTTCGGTGGCACCGATTGCGGACGTGATGTGGTCATAGCCGGGAGCAATGTCCGTCACCAGCGGCCCCAGGGTGTAGAACGGCGCCCCTTTGCACAGTTCCTGCTGCCGCTCGACGTTTTCCCGGACCAGGTGGAACGGAACGTGCCCGGGCCCTTCCACCATCACCTGCACGTCGTACTCCCACGCGCGCTGGGTGAGCTCGGCAAGCGTGTCCAGTTCCGCGAACTGGGCGGCGTCGTTGGCGTCCGCCGTGGAACCGGGGCGCAGGCCGTCGCCCAGGGAGAAGGCAACGTCGTACTTCGCGAAAATTTCGCACAGCTCGTCAAAGTGCGTGTAGAGGAAGTTCTCCTGGTGGTGGGCCAGGCACCAGCCGGCCATGATGGAGCCGCCGCGCGAGACGATGCCCGTCACCCGGTCGGCGGTCAGCGGCACATAGCGAAGCAGGACCCCGGCGTGGATGGTCATGTAGTCCACGCCCTGCTCACACTGTTCAATCACGGTGTCGCGGAAGATTTCCCAGGTGAGGGCATTGGCCTCGCCGTTTACTTTTTCCAGGGCCTGGTAGATGGGCACGGTGCCGATGGGAACGGGGGAGTTGCGGATGATCCATTCCCGCGTGGTGTGGATATCGTCCCCGGTGGACAGGTCCATCACGGTGTCCGCTCCCCACTGCGTTGCCCACTGCAGCTTGTCCACCTCCTCCGCGATGGAGCTGGTCACCGCCGAGTTGCCGATGTTGGCGTTGATCTTCACCAGGAAGGCCTTGCCGATGATCATCGGCTCGGACTCCGGATGGTTGATGTTGCTAGGAATGATGGCGCGGCCGGCAGCCAGTTCGTCCCGGACCAACTCCACGTCGCAGTTCTCGCGCAGCGCCACGAAACGCATCTCCTGCGTGATGATTCCCTGCCGGGCATAGTGCATCTGGGTCACCGTCCGGCCGTCGACGGCGCGGCGGGGCACCGGCTGCGCGCCCTTCCACTCCGCCGAGGCAGCACCACGTCGCACGGCCGAGCGGCCGTCGTCGAGCAGGTTGCGTTCCCTGCCGCTGTACGCCTCGGTGTCCCCGCGCGCCGCGATCCACTCCGCGCGGAAGGGCTGCAGGCCGCGGACGGGGTCGCTTCCCGGCCCGGCGGTCCGGTAGGTCCGGAAAGGTGCGTTCGGCTGCCCGTTGGGTGACGGCTCCAGGGCAATTTCCGTGACGGGTACGTGGATTCCGGACGCGGTGTCGTCGATGAACGCCAGTGAATGCGACGCCAGGGACTGCGTCACCTGTGGCCCGGATTCTGCGGCGGACCTCCCGGTGGACGGCAGGTGGGCAGGGTTCAACTGGGTGTTTTGTGTACTCAAGGGAATACTCACTTCCTTCGCCGGCATTACCCGGACAGGTTCAACGGTCGCAGGCTGCGTCAGCCCGATCTCAGCCCCTGCAAGGGCACCCGTGTGGTCAGGAAAGAAGCTACCACAGGGGCCCCGAAGAGCCTTGTCACATTTGCGGGTGCTAGCCTGACCGGGCATCGAAAGGAAGCCCGATGGCAGAGATCATTTACTTTCGCGGACCCGTCCTCACCGCACCGGACCGGGTCCGCCATGGACTTTGGTCGGTGGACGGCAAGCTCACGTTCAACCGGCCTGGTGCCGTTCCGGGGCGGGTGTTCGACGGCTGGGTGCTGCCAGGGTTCGCTGACGCCCACTGCCACATTGGACTGGGTCCCGCCGGACCGGTGGAACCCGCAGTGGCCCGGGACCAGGCGCTGGCCGACCTCAACGCCGGAACCCTGCTGGTCCGCGATGCCGGCTCACCTGCCGATACACGCTGGATGCAGGGCGGCCGGGACTTCCCGGTGCTGATCCGAGCCGGGCGCCACGTGGCCCGCACGCGCCGCTACCTGCGCGGCTTCGCGGAGGAGGTTGAGCCCGAAGGCCTTGTGGAGGCCGTGCGGAAACAGGCGCGCGACGGCGACGGCTGGGTCAAACTGGTGGGGGACTGGATCGACCGCAGCGCCGGTGACCTCGCTCCCTCCTTTCCTGCCGCCGTCGTGCGTGATGCCGTCCGGGCCGCCCATGACGAAGGTGCCCGGGTCACGGCGCATTGCTTCGCGGAGGACAGCCTGGACCAGATGCTGGACGCCGGCATCGACTGCATCGAGCACGCCACCGGGCTGCTGCCCCGCCACCTGCCCCGGTTTGTGGAACAGGATGTGCCGATCGTGCCCACCCTCATCAACATCGCCACCTTCCCCGGGATCGCTGCCCAGGCAGACGCCAAGTTCCCGCGCTATGCAGCCCATATGCGCGCCCTCTGGGAACGCAGGCTGGAACGCGTGGCCGAAGCCCATGCCGCCGGAGTGCGCATCTTTGCCGGCACGGATGCCGGCAGCGTGGTCCGCCACGGCAGGATCGCCGACGAGATCCTCGCCCTGCACGGCGCGGGCCTGCCAATGGAGGCCGCCCTGGATGCTGCCTGCTGGGCAGCCCGCACCTGGCTGGGAGCGGACAACCTGGCCGAAGGTGCGCGGGCCGACGTCGTGGTGTGCCGGGAAGACCCGCGGGCCGTCCCGGAAACCATCACGGCCCTGGAACATGTGGTGCTGGGCGGCCGCATCATCCGATGAGCAGAATGAACCCGGCACTTGGAATAAATTGAAGCTTCAAGTAATTTTAATGTGTGACAGGCCGCCAACGGGACGGTCGCCAATACAAGGAGCCTTCAATGACCGAAGCAGCCAGCAGCCGGGATCTTCTTCCTGCCGACCTCGCCATGGGCACGGTGATGCTCAAGGTGGGCGACATGAAGGTGATGACCGACTACTACCAGCGCGCCCTGGGTCTCGAGGTGGTGGCCGAGCAGGACGGCGGCCTGTATCTCGGCAGGCTCGGCAGGCCGTTGGTCCACCTGGCGCCGGCCCCCGGGCTGCACCTTCCCGGCAGGGGAGAGGCGGGCCTCTTCCACACGGCCCTGTTGTTCGAGGATCAGGCGTCTCTCGCCGCCACCATCGCCACGGCTGCCCAGTACGAGCCCCGCTCCTTCACCGGCAGCGCCGACCATCTGGTCAGTGAGGCCTTCTACTTCACCGATCCCGAGGGCAACGGCATCGAGCTGTACTGGGACCGGCCGCGCAGCAACTGGTCCTGGAACGGGACGGACGTGGTGATGGACAGCCTCGCGCTTCCGCCGCAGCGCTACCTGGAGCAGCACCTCACCGAGAAGCACCTCGAGGGCCAGCGGCAGACGTCCGCCGGTGTGGGGCACGTCCATCTTCAGGTGGGCGACGTCCAGACTGCCAGGGATTTCTATGTGGGCACCCTTGGCTTCGAGAAGACGGCAGGCTGGCATGGGCAGGCGCTGTTCGTTTCCGCGGGCCGTTACCACCACCACATGGCCATGAACGTCTGGAACAGTCGCGGCGCCGGCCCCCGAAAGGACACCCTTGGGCTGGGGGAGGTGCTCATTGAGGTTCCCTCCGGTGACGACGTCGGGGCGCTGGCTGACCGACTCAAAGTCGCCGGGGTGCCGGCCCACCACACCGGTGCGGAGCTCCGGTTCGAGGACCCCTGGCGCAACCGGCTCCGGGTGGCCGTCCGCTGACCGGTTCCTCCGGCTCCGGCGTGCGTGTGCGGGCCCGCAACTACTAGGCTGATTCCGTACGGCCGGGCTGCAGGCAGCCGGCACGCAGCTCCGCCAACGGAAGAAGGGCACCCGCCATGGGCTTCACCGAGATCTTTGTCGCCACCCATGACGCCGCGCTGAAACGCGCCGGCATCCTCGACGAGGGAAGTGGCTCCGCGGCGGACAGCGGGCCTGCGGGCCAGGCGGTGCGGATCCAGGGCATCAGTGACTTCGAAGTTGAACAGTTGGGCGATCTTGCCGGGACTGCGGTCCACGCCGGCGGCGCCGACTATGAACTCACCATGGTGGACGTCGCCAGCGATTCCCTCCTTGCCGTTCCGCCGGCCATGGTTCGCGCCCTGGCTGACTTGCTCTCCTATGAGACCGAAGGCGAAGGCAATGTCCTTGACGACGTCGCTGAACAGTGGGCCGGCCAGGAGGATATGCCGTTCGGCGCCTCGCAGGCCAGGACCTATGTGCAGCAGGTGGCCGAACTGGCGGCTTCACTCGACGATTCCGAGCGGACGGGACTGTACGTCTGGTCGGCCTGACCCGGGTGATGCCGGTATGGGTACCCTTCAGTGCGCCACGGGCCGGCTGCGGCGGCCCGCGCGGCGGGCCAAGTCGAAATAACGCCGCCCATCTGGCACAATAAACAGGTACTCGATCTGCGTGGCCCCTCTCTCCGCGTCCGGATCCTGTCCTTCGAACCCGCAAGTATGGCCCGCCCCACGGGTGCAGAAAGCCGGGTTCACCCCTTTTTCTGAAACAGGAGTGACCACAAAAGTGGCCGTAAAGATTCGCCTTAAGCGCTTCGGCAAGATGCGCGCCCCGTACTACCGCATCGTCGTCGCGGACTCACGCACCAAGCGTGACGGCCGTGCCATCGAGGAAATCGGCAAGTACCACCCCACCGAAGAGCCCTCGTACATCGAGGTCAACTCCGAGCGTGCGCAGTACTGGCTCTCCGTCGGCGCCCAGCCGTCCGAGCAGGTTGCCGCGATCCTGAAGATCACCGGTGACTGGCAGAAGTTCAAGGGCCTGCCGGGCCAGGAAGGCACCCTCAAGACCAAGGTCGAGAAGGAAGCCTTCGTTGCCCCGGAGAAGGGCTCGGTCATCATCCCGGAAGCCATCACCAAGAAGGCCTCCAAGTCTGACGCTGCCGAGGCCCCGGCCGACGCCGAAGCTGAGACCACCGAGGCTGAGTAAATTGCTGGCAGAAGCGCTGGAACACCTGGTCCGCGGAATCGTCGATTCCCCGGATGACGTCAAGGTCAGCTCCAAGAACAACCGCCGCGGGGACACTCTCGAGGTGCGCGTTCACCAGGAGGACCTGGGACGGGTGATCGGCCGGCAGGGCCGCACGGCCCGCGCATTGCGCACCGTGGTGGCAGCACTGGCCGGAGGCGAACCGGTGAGAGTCGACGTCGTCGATACCGACCGCCGCCGCTGAGCGCTCGGCAACATTCAGCTTTGCTCCGGCCCCTTCACCGTCAGGTGGAGGGGCCGGAGTGCTTTGATCAACACACTGCTTTTCACCAGAACCACCACAATCGGGAACAGAGGAACAGATGCAGCTTCAGGTGGCACGGATTGGCAAGCCGCACGGTATTCGCGGGGAAGTCACCGTCCAGGTGCTGACCGACGCACCGCAGGACCGGTTTGTTCCGGGAACGGAATTCGTCGTTGAACCTGCCGCTTCGGGTCCCCTGACCGTGTCCAGTGCGCGGTGGAACAAGGACATCCTGCTGCTCGGCTTCGAGGAAGTGGCGGACCGCAACCAGGCCGAAACCCTCCGCGGCGCCAAGCTGTTCATTGACACAGAAGAATTGGACGTGGACGACGACGAGGGATGGTACGAGCATGAGCTTGTCGGCCTCGAGGCCCGTGTAGGGGCGCAGGTGGTGGGCAAGGTGACGGCATTGAACACCATGCCCGTGCAGGATCTGCTCATGGTCACCACCCCGGACGGCAAGGAAATCCTCATCCCGTTCGTGGAGCAGATTGTGCCCGAGGTGAATATCGAGGAAGGTTTCATCCTCCTCACCCCGCCGGACGGCCTCTTCGAACTTAACTCCGACGAAGCCGCCGCCCCTGAACCGGAAGGCACGGACTAGATGCGGATCGACGTCGTCAGCATCTTTCCTGAATACCTCGCCCCGCTCGAACTCTCGCTGATCGGCAAGGCCCGCCAGGACGGAATCCTGGACCTGCACGTCCATGACCTCCGCAGCTTCACCACCGACAAGCACCGGTCCGTCGATGACAGCCCGTATGGCGGCGGAGCCGGCATGGTCATGAAGCCTGAGCCCTGGGCGCAGGCCCTCTCCGCAGTGGCCGGGGGGCGTCCGGATCCGGAACGCAAGCCGGTCCTGATCGTTCCATCGCCGGCGGGCGAACGGTTCACTCAGGCCCTCGCCTACGAACTTGCTGAGGAACAGCATCTGGCGTTTGCCTGCGGGCGGTATGAGGGCATTGATGAACGGGTCATCGAATGGGCGCAGGAGCATTTCACGGTCCGGCCGGTCAGCCTGGGCGACTATGTGCTGAACGGCGGCGAAGTGGCCGTCCTGGCCATGGTGGAAGCCATCGGCCGCCTGCTGCCCGGGGTGGTGGGCAACCCGGAGTCCCTGGTGGAGGAATCCCACTCCGACGGGCTCCTGGAGTATCCGGTCTACACCAAGCCCTCCGTTTGGCGCGACCGGGAGGTGCCGCCGGTGCTCCTGAGCGGCAACCATGGCAGGATCGCCCAGTGGCGGCGTCACGAGCAATACCGCCGGACAGCAGAGCGGCGGCCGGACCTCCTGGAAGGGTTCGACGCCGGCAGCCTCCCACGTGCCGACCGCACGGAATTGCATAACCTGGGGTACGACATTGTGGACGGCAGGCTGGCCCGCCGGCCGCAGCCGGCGGCCGGGCAGCAGGATTAGTGCCCGGCGAATTGGCGTAACCCTGCCACTGTGGCAAAATTAACCCTTGTGTCTGCTGGGTCCGCACCTGCCACAGGGGGTAGCGCGGCCAACAGCCGGACAACCGGCCCCATCAAGCCTTGAAGCGGCCGGACCATTTTACTTTCGGCGGGGAGACCCGGCATGCCTTGCGGCAGCCGGACTTGCCAGCCGTGACCCAAAGTGAATGACCTGTGGCGTTCACCAGGAGTGCAATCATGCATATTCTCGACTCCGTCGATGCAGCCTCGCTGCGCAACGATGTTCCCGAATTCCGCGCCGGCGACACGCTCAAGGTGCACGTGAACATCATCGAAGGCAAGAACACGCGTGTCCAGGTCTTCCAGGGCTTTGTCCTGGGCCGCCAGGGCGACGGCGTGCGCGAAACCTTCACGGTCCGCAAGGTCTCCTTCGGTGTCGGCGTGGAGCGTACCTTCCCGGTGCACTCTCCGATCATCGAAAAGATCGAGGTTGTCACCAAGGGTGATGTCCGCCGCGCCAAGCTGTACTACATGCGTGCACTGCGCGGCAAGGCTGCCAAGATCAAGGAAAAGCGCGACTTCAGCTCCGCCAAGTAAGTCCTTCCCGGATTTACCGCCAGGCCGGAGCGCGGCCGTAGCCGGCACGCGCCGGAGCAATGCCCCAGCGCCAGGATACGGACCATGCACCAGACAAAACGCCAGCCCCGCAAAACGGGCTGGCGTTTTGTTTTACTGGCAGTGGTCCTCGCCGTGGCCATCAGCGGGGTGGTCCGGTCCCTGTGGCTTGACGTCTACTTCATTCCATCGGAGTCCATGGAGCCGCTTCTCGAAGGCGGGGACCGGATCCTGGTGTCACGCACGGACTTCCAGTCCGAACCCATCCGGCACGGGGACGTTGTTGTTTTCGACGGGCGGGGCAGCTTTGCGCCGCTGAACAGCGGCAAGGGTCCGGTGGTGGATGGGGCAGCCGCAGCCATGCAGTGGCTTGGCCTCACCGGCAGTGACACCACCTACGTCAAACGGGTCATCGGCCTCCCCGGCGATACCGTGGTCTGTTGCGACGCCGGTGGCAAGGTTACCGTCAACGGCGAACCCTTGGACGAGCCCTACATCTTCCCCGGGGATGCACCCAGCACTCAGAAGTTCAGCACGCTGGTTCCGGAGGGGAGGCTGTGGCTGATGGGGGACCACCGCTCCGTGTCCGCGGATTCGCGCAGCCTGCTGGGCGCCCCCGGCGGCGGGCTGGTTCCGCTGGACCGGGTGATTGGCGGGCCGGTCCAGATCCTTTGGCCGCTTGATAGATTTGCTCCAGTATCACGGCCGCCCGCATCGGGGCCGACAAAACAGAACGGACGGTAAATGCCCGAGAACCACGCGCGGAAACCTGAACCGCGCCACGACGGCGCATCAGAGACGCCCGCCGTTCCAGCTTCCTCGGTGCCCGGCGGGTCCCCGGAACCTGCACACGTCCATCGGCGGGACAGGGCGGCGTCCAAGGAGGCCGGCAAGTCCAGCGGCAATCCCTTGCTGGGCTGGCTGAGGGAAATCGCCACAGTGGTGGTCATTGCCGTGGTGCTGTCCTTCCTGATCAAGACTTTCCTGTTCCGGGCTTTCTTCATCCCGTCGGAGTCCATGGTGAACACCCTGGACGTGGATGACCGGATCTTCGTCAACCTCCTGGTTCCGGAGCCCTTTGCGCTCAGCCGCGGGGACATTGTGGTGTTCCGCGACACCAAGGGCTGGCTGCCGCCGGCCCCGGCCAAGGAGCAGGGTCCCTTCACCTGGGTCCAGGACGGCCTGACCTTTGTTGGCCTCCTGCCGGATAATTCGGAGCAGCACCTGGTCAAGCGTGTCATCGGGCTCCCTGGTGACCACGTGGTCTGCTGTGACGCCGGCGGTAAACTGACCATTAACGGGACCGCCATCGACGAGAAGTACATCAATCCCGCGGAAGTCCCGCAGATCCGCAACTTTGACGTCACCGTACCGGAAGGCAAGGTGTGGGTGATGGGTGACAACCGGAACCATTCCGCCGATTCCCGTGCCCACATGGAGACTGACGGGGGATTCATCGACCTCAAGGACCTCGAAGGCAAGGCTGCGGTCATCGCCTGGCCGCTGAACAGGATCAAGACGCTGGACAACTACCCGGACGTGTTCCGTGCCGCCCCGGGGGCCCGCTGACCGTGCCTTCAGCAGTACAGGCTTCGGCAGCAGCGAAGGCATCCCCCGCGGTGAAGGGACGTTCCGGGTCAAAACCGGCAGTACGCGGCGGTAAGGCCCCCACGCTTCGGCACGAACGGACCTTCAAGGCCCAGGGGATACGGCTACTGGCCGGGGTTGACGAGGTTGGCCGTGGTGCCCTCGCCGGTCCCGTCAGCGTAGGAATCGCGGTCGTCGACCTGGAACGCCAAAAGCCGCTTGCCGGCGTGCGGGACAGCAAACTCCTCAGCCCGGCGGAACGGGAACGGCTGGATCCCCTCGTGCGGCGCTGGAGTGTCGCTTCAGCTGTGGGGCACGCCTCCGCCGGCGAGATTGATTCCCTCGGCATCATCGCCGCCCTTCGGCTCGCGGGAACCCGGGCCTGGGGCAGCATCCTCGCTGCCGGCGTCATTCCGGACGCTGTGCTGTTGGACGGAAGCCACAACTGGCTTTCCCCCGCGGAGCAGCTGTCCCTGTTCGACCAGCCCGTTCTTGAGGCTTCCTGTGACGCGCCCGTCCACACCAAGGTCAAGGCTGACATGCAGTGCCTCAGCGTCGCGGCCGCGAGCGTCATTGCCAAGGTGGAACGCGACCGTATGATGCGGGAGCTGCACTGCGAATTTCCCGATTACGGCTGGGACCTCAACAAGGGATACGCCACGGCAGCGCACCGGGACGTCCTCCGTGCCGCTGGCCCCACTCCCTACCACCGGGTCAGCTGGCGGCTGCTCGGCGGGGAACTGCAGGACCTCGAGGTGCCCGACGGCGAAGAGCCCTGCGAAGACTGACTCCGCGGCCCGGCGTCAGCCATGCCGGACATGGTGCAAGATGGAAGCATGAGTGCTGAGGATCTTGAGAACTATGAAACCGACATGGAGCTTCAGCTCTACCGTGAATACCGCGACGTCGTCGGCCTCTTCAGCTACGTTGTCGAGACCGAGCGGCGCTTTTACCTTGCCAACCATGTGGACCTCCAGGCCCGCAGCGCCGATGGTGAGGTCTATTTCGACCTGACCCTCCAGGACGCCTGGGTATGGGATGTCTACCGCTCGGCACGGTTCGTCAAAAGCGTCAGGGTCCTGACCTTCAAGGACGTGAACGTGGAGGAACTGCCCCGCAACGAGGAACTGGCCCTGCCCAAGGACGTCGACCTGGGCAACTAGGACCCTCCGGGAACCCTCACTTCCCCTCCACACCGGCCCCTGTCCACATACGGCAGGGGCCTCCTGCCGTCCGCAGCCATCCGCCGCCAGGCTTGTTGCGGAGGTAGAAATGAAATCCAAAGACCTGTTGGGCCGGCGGGGCGAAGACCTTGCCGTGGGCTATCTTGAAGCACTGGGCATGCTGGTGGTGGAGCGCAACTGGAGGTGCGCAGAGGGCGAGATCGACATCGTTGCCCTCGACGGTGACGCCCTGGTCATCGCCGAAGTCAAAACCCGCCGCTCGCTGGACTACGGCCACCCCTTTGAAGCTGTAGGCCCGGAAAAGCTGGCCCGGCTGCACCGTCTCGGTGCTGCCTGGTGCCGGGACCGCGAGCTGCGGATGCCCCTTCGCCGCGTTGACGTTGTCGCCGTCGTGGACGACGGCGTCGGGGAACCCGCGGTCGAACACCTCAAGGGGGTGGGGTGATGGCACTCGGGCGGACCTACTCCATTGCCCTCGTTGGGCTTAACGGCTACATGGTGGAGGTCGAGGCGGACATCGGCCAGACTCTTCCGGCCTTTGTCATTCTTGGGCTGCCGGACGCATCCCTGAATGAGGCCCGGGAGCGCATCCGGTCAGCCGCGAAGAACTCGGGGATTCCGCTCAGCCGCAGGAAGATCACGGCCAACCTCATTCCTGCTTCGCTGCCCAAGCGCGGCTCGGGCTTCGATCTCGCCGTCACCATGGCCGTGCTACGGGCAGCGAACGACATCAAGCCCACCGGGCGCACAGTCTTTATCGCTGAACTGGGACTCGACGGGAGGCTGCGGCCGGTGCGGGGCATCCTGCCGGCGGTCATGGCGGCCGTCCAGGCGGGCTATCCGGAGATCGTGGTGGCGCAGGCCAACCTTGCCGAGGCCTCCCTGGTCCCGGGCGCGGAGGTGCGAGGCTACCGTACGCTGGCCCGGCTCGCCCTCGACTTTGGGGCCGATCCGCAGGAGCTCGCCCTGGACTTCGAACCTGAGGAGGCCGACGATGCCGGTGAAGGCGCTGCCCTGCCCGGACCGTGTCCGGATATGGCAGATGTCTCCGGGCAGGGGGAAGCGCGCCGGGCGTTGGAAGTGGCAGCTGCCGGCGCCCATCATCTGCTCCTTACCGGTCCGCCGGGTGCCGGCAAGACCATGCTGGCGGAGCGGCTCCCCGGCCTCCTGCCGGACCTTGGCGACCACGAGTCCATGGAAGTCACGGCCATCCACTCGCTGTGCGGCCTGCCCGCATCCTCAGTGCAGCTCCTGCGCCGGCCGCCGTTCGAGAACCCGCACCACTCAGCCACTGCTGCAGCCATTATCGGCGGCGGGACTGGGCTGCCCCGGCCTGGCGCGGCATCACGTGCCCACCGGGGGGTGCTGTTCCTTGATGAGGCGTCAAATTTAGGACATACCACGGTATCGGTCAAGGCTTGAGAGAGGTTGTTGCTGCCATTAGATAGCGTTGGACCCATGCGCGCCATCGATCTTGAAGCCAGAGTCATTTCCGCCGTGGATCGGATTCGCGCTGGCCAGTCGGCAGAGCATGACTTTATCGAATGCAAGCGCGATTGGCCCCAGGACAGCAAGGCCCGCCAGTTGGCTGGAAGTCTTAACCGGGCTGGTGGTGATCCCGTCGTCTACATCATCGGGATAGACGAGAAGACCGGAGACGTGCATGACATTTCGGGAATAGACGTCCTCGATTGGTGGGGGCAAATTACTCCCAAGTTTGATCAGATGCCGCCTGAGATGATTCGGCACATATCGGTGCCGGTGGGGGAGGGCGGCGAGCACGTTATTGCGGTTGCCTTTGCCTCCGATCGAGCGCCTTACGTCGTAAAGACAGGCAGCGCAAACCCGAGCCTTGAAGTTCCAATGCGTGAAGGCACCGGGACCAGGACCGCCCGACGTGATGAGCTGCTTCGACTGCTGATTCCGGCTGTAAAAGTACCGCCAGTCGTTGTTCTTAATGCGATGCTTGACGCGACTTACTACCCTGCGACGGAGACAGATGCCGGGCAAGGACGCACGCATATCATGCCCGAAGGCATAGAGTGCCGGGGTACCGTTAAACTTTATTTTGAACACAGCGGCCGGGAACTAGTGACATTGCCTGCGCATGGAATGAGCGGCACGGCCACTATCAGTCAAAAGAATTACCCTATCCAGTTGGTTCTGGACGTCGATCACTCGGACGATCAGGGGTTGCGGTCGCAAATTGGGGTGGTCCGAACACGAGAAGCGATTGTCATCAACGGTCCTGGCGCTGCAACTATTCATATGAAACTGGAGGGTGTACTGCCCCGAGCGAGAAAGTTACTAGCTGCCACATCCACTGTTTCCGTAGAGATCGAGCTGGAGGTACTGGATGCTATGAAGCCTCTCCGTGTGAGCGCTCGGCTTCGAAAGCGGCGGCTTGAACCTTTTGACGTCACTGATCCGGACATAGTCGGGTCCTGGTCCTTCAAGCACCCCAATCTTCCCGACCTATGACGGACAGTAGCGGCGGTGATGCAACTATCGAAGCCTGGGGAAGTGAGCCGCTCTGCTCCCTTCATCCTGAAACTGGCTTTTCTCTGAATCCTGGCACCCTGGATGAACTGCGTTGGTACAGATACTTGAGTCCTGACGATCCCGATGAAGAAACCTTGCTACAGTCCAGAAATGACGACTGACCTCACCGCAGCAGCTCTAAGGCTTACTGAAGTGTGCCGTTCCCTCTTCGGCGATGAGGCGCGGTGGATAACTGCAGACGGTTATCCGGATAGCTTGGCGCTTTCAATAATCGATTCCATCTACTCCACGGGGTCGAAATATCAGTCCGTCATCAACGTGGTGAACGAGTATCGGGCCTATAGGAAAGCCCAGGGTGGAGACGCCGATCGAGACGGCACGAGCGAACTGCTACAGACCTTCAAAGAGGCTGGTGGTAGTGCGGGCTGGGCAGAACTGGTCAATAACAGGAAACCGGCGCACACCAAGAAGAACGCTCCACTAAAGGCTGAAGTTATCCGGCGCGCGGCCGAGCGTCTGCAGGCCGAGGACCTCGGGATCACCACCCAGGACGAGCTTCGTGCAGCATATGCCGATAAAGAGAAACGTAAGAAGCTGAAGGAAGCCTGGCTGCATCTGCCCAGCCAGAGGTCCGGAGTCACCTACAACTACCTCCTGATCCTGGCAGGCTTCCAATCGGTGAAGCCGGACCGGATGGTGATTCAGTTCGTGGCAGAACACGCGGGGCTCGACGGGGAGAGGCTGACCCCTATGGAGACGGCCGATTTGATCCAGCAGGTCGCGGAGCTATACCCGACTCAGCCCCGACGGCTTGACCACGTCATTTGGCGGTATGTTTCTGGTCGCGAGATCTTCCGGGAAGAGGAAGTAACTTCTATCGAAACGGCGTCTGAGCACGAAGCTTAGAGATGCTAATGGTGTAGCTTCAGTCCATGACCAGTGCACCGACCGATGGCCGTCCGCTCCCACCTGAATTTCACGCGTTCATTTCACACACGGGTGAGGACTTTGAGATGGCAGCGGCTATCACAGATGCACTAACTGCACATCACGGTTGGAACGTTTGGCTTGACCGGGAACAGCTATTGGCTGGCCCCTCACTGCGTGTACAGATTGACCAAGGACTGGGGCGTTCTAGCTTTGGAGTAGTGCTACTTAGCAAGCTGTACTTCGAAAAGTACTGGACGGCATCTGAACTCGATGCCATCTTCAGCCTCGAATCAGGTGGAAGGACGAATTTAATCCCAGTGTTGCTGGATATGGAGCACTCGGAGCTGATGGACTATTCGCCCATCCTGTCTTCACGCTTCTCAGTCTCAGGCATACAAGATCCGGAGGAGATAGCACAAAAGATTTCGGACTCTATGGAGCACCACATGGCCAATAACGGCTATTGGTCAGGAATGCTCCGTCGAGCTGCGCGAGTGGGACTTCTCTGGGCTAAGCCGCCGGAGTTCTTCCCGGACTCGCTGCAGCTGGTAGATCGCTATTTCGTTGAGTTCTGGGCAGGCCGCGACGCGCCTTTACCGGAGGAAGTGAAGGGCGACCTGCAGACTCCGTCGTTGCCTGATTTGTTCGAAGCCGCCAGCTTGTATGAAGGCAAGATGGTGGCCATCGTGGGCCACCAAGGAGGCCAGCAGGTCCTCAGATCGCATGCCCGGGGGCTTCACGAGTACGTACTCCGAATAGCCTCAATTAGTGAACATCACCGGAATTGCATAGCCTATGTACGGCTTGCAGAGGTCGCGCCTGGAACACCACCGGATATTCCCATGCCAAAAGACGGTGAGTTAGCCATCGTAATAGGAACGGTAATTGCCAGAGGTGCGATGACTGTTGAAACCGGTGAAGTGTACTCAGCCGTGTATTTGGCTGGCGCTAGGGTTCACTATTTGCCCAAGCTTTCGTAAGTTGCGGCTTAGTTAGTTCCTAGAAGGGTGACTATAAGCGAAAGTGCGGACTTACTTGCTACCTTAGTTGAAACGCCACTCTGTTTCGTTGACGTCTTCAAGTAATTCCGTAAGTTAAAACATTCCATATGTGCATCTATTTTATCATTTTTGGTGTTGACTTTGAATAGCTTTCCCTCATAATACCCGGCAGAAGTGATCGCAATTCCGTGATTGCTCGTACCGGATAGAAGTAGGTGAAAGATCATGGGCTTCGTATCGAAGCGCACGAGCGACATCAGCGGGCAGATCATTGACGACGATCAGGTGATCACCGTCATTGTTCGCTCTCTGGATAAGAAGTTCGATGCAACCGGCGAGGAGCTCGCTGGCTTGAAGCGGCTGACTAACGTCATCGAGGTCGAGCTGCAGCACCCGGACGGCCGCGAGGAAGAAATCATCGTCAACCGGTCGGAGTTCGACAAGATCGTGACCGAGGATGTGCTGCACCGCGCAGACACCGTTCGCGGTCGGCGAACCGGATTCAAGCCGGCACGGAATGGCGACTAATCAAGGAAGGTCGTGATCCAACATCTCAGTGAGAAATCACTGCTTTCAACGGCCCGTCGTCTCAGATTTGAGTTTTACTCTCTGAGGCGGCGGGTCTTTAAGATTGCATTGAAAAAGCCGCTACGTTTTGTAGCGGCTCTTCCACGATCTATGCAGGAACGACTCGGACACAAGCAACCATCGCGTTCCTTTCAGCGTGCAGCAGCACCGAAGTGTAGGCCTGCTGCCAGTCGTCAAAGACGCGCTCGTGCTCTCGCCAGAGGTTGTCCTCTAACCGCAAGGCATGCACCTTGAAGTGCACGGCTTCTAGCAACAGCCGGACGTACCAGTGAGGTACGGCCTCAAAGCCGCCAGAGTCGTTCTGAGCACCTAGGAGCACTACGTCTCCCTGGACTACTTGCCGGCCTCTTGTGAAGGTCGCGTGGGCCCATCTGAGCAATGTTCCACGCCGGTTGGTGTCCAGATCAAGGTACGGTGCGCTCTCCAGCTGAATGAGCGAGGCATCAGGCCTCTGGATGGCGAAGCGTTCTACCGCTCCACCTATGTCCTTTTCAAGGTCCGTAAACTCACGAACCTCAAGCGGCTTGTCGTTGTCTACCGGGATGAAGATCCCTTTAGGCAACTTCGTCACCCGCTGGAACCACTCGGGTCCGTTGAACCGCCGTCCAGCTCTGTGCCTTCAGTAGTGCGTAGTTCGCCGCCTCAAAGTAGTCCTCGAAGCGGCGCAGGTTGCCGTTGAACTTATTGGGATCGTCGTAGGTCTGGAACTCCGCCTTGTAGGACTTGGTTTCAAACAGCAGATCGACGACCTCCTTTGGTGCGTCCGTGGTGTTGCCCTGGCCGTCGGGGTAACCGACGATCAGTGCGTCACCAACGATTGCATCTCGGCCTCTGATGCTCGGGAACAGCAGCCAGAAGAGCAGTGTGGCCCTCCGGTTGATGTTGATCCTCATGAGCTTGCCTTCTTCGTTTACTACGAGTGAGGCTTGCAGCGGTGTGAGGTCAACGATCTCGATGTAACCGCCGACTGCTGCCTGCATACCTGCCAGGCCTTCTATAGCGACCTTGCACAGCGGGCGATCTTCATCAACTGGAATCTGAACGGCATGGATCACGGTAGATCACTTCCTTAGATCGTGGGTGTTCAGCGCAGCCGGTCGGCTACGCAATTACCTCCGCGATAAAGGACGTTTTCATTTATACAGAAAAATGCGATAATAGCAATACAAACAAATAACCCCGAGTTGCGGTCGGGGCTAATGTCCCAAGTATAAGACATTGCCTCCAATCGGGAAAGAGAGGTATATGAATAACACAAATGAACGCGTTGCTTGCCCCACGTGCGGGCACATCAAGCCTGGGCCTCGGCATATTCCCAGAGAGCATATGGAAGGTCTAGTTGATCTTCTTCGGGGTACGTATGCTCGCGTTGATGCAGTTGACGAAGCCGCCGCTAAAAAGCTTTTCTGGCGATACGATGAAGATGGATATGCAAGTCGAACAATTAGAGTTCCTGGAAAGGGAAAGCGACGGAGCTTTCTTCACCGGATGATTGCCGAGCGGATGCTAGGTCGTCCACTTGTGGCGGGAGAAGTCGTAGACCACGTAGACCGAGACAGACTAAACAACAGCAGGAGCAACTTACGCGTCACCACAGCGAGCTTTAATGCTTTGAATCGAGGCGCTAGATTGAAGAGCAGGACTGGCTTCAAGGGCGTCGAAATATCTAAGAGCGGCAAACGGTATCTATCGCACATTCGATACAACGACAAAAACTATCGACTTGGCGGATACTCCACCCCCGAGGAAGCGGCTTGGATGTATGACCAGTGGGCCATTGCCCTTCACGGCGAGTTTGTCAGCACCAACTTTGAGTACGTCTAAAATAGGGGTGAGCCGCCAGTCAGATACTCATCGATCAGCTTGCGCGCCTGGACGAAACCAACTGCAAACTCTGCCTTGTATCCGCGGTCTCTTAGCCGTTGCAGCATGGCCGCTTGCTCTTCGTAGTGCTCGTTCTTACGAAGCGTTCCGTCCTTCTTGTACAGCTCGACACCATCAGCCTTGAGCTCGATAAACAGCCCTGGATACTCTCCGTAAAGCACATGACTCTTCTCGGCTACCTGGAGATCTGGCCACGCCCGACTAGCCTGAAGCTTCTTGTGGAGGATCGCCTGCTGCATGGAGAGCTTGAGGCCGGCTGCGAAGTCCGTACGGAAAAGAACGTGCGGATAACGGATCTTGAGGTACTCGGTGATCTGCTGATGCAGCATCGCCTCTGAGTTGTACTTGATGGGCCTACGCGGTCTCATCACCGTCACTCAGTCCACGTTCCACTGCCAGGATGCCCAGGACGCGCTTGATGTCCTCTACGCGCCGCTCAGCGCGCTCCAGCTCTTCCCAGAGCCAGTCCGGGTTACGGACACGTTCTAGCTTCGGCTGCGGCAGGTAGATGATCTCAGCATCACTCATGGACGCCTTGCTCCCGCAGCTTCATGTTGAGGCTGATGATCGTATTGATCGTGTGGTTGTATTCGGCGTTGGCCGTGCACAGGGCGACAGAAATCTCCCCGAGGTAGGCTGCGGCGATCTGTCGCTGCCGGTGGATCTCTTCTAGGTTCTCTGTCTCGGTAAAAATCGGTCGGAGTAATTCACTCATGTGTGTTTCTCTATTTAGTTGTTGATGACCAAGTTCCTCCGACGACGTAGTTCAACAACGACACGTCATCGGGGGGACTCGGTAGCTCATATCCGTGGGGTTTCATCTCATGTGAGATGGCAAGAGGGTTTCTATGCCGCCACCGGTAGCCTCTGGGCGCTAGATATGAGCTGGGTCTGAATGGACGAGACGGAGGGTAGAGAGGCCTCATCCATCCATCACGCTGCGCAAGGCTTGTACCTGTCTCTCAGCAGGCGCAAGGGGTCTTGTGGGGCGAGATGGGCCAAGGAGTATAGGGGTTGCCTATGCATGGGATACATAACGGACGTGCCAGGGGTGGTCACTGGCAACGGGCAACTGCCTTACGGTCTGGCGTTCGCGAGGACGAACAGGAACGCTAGAAGCTCTTTGAGCCGCTGTGTTTCCTGCCGGTGCTTGGCCCTGATACGGGCTTCTACCTGCTGGAAGAACGGCTCATCTTTTTCATGGGTTTCAAAGTACAAATTCGTAGCGGATAACTTACTCATATTGTCTGGGTCTTATTATGTCCTTTCAATCTGTTCCGTCAAGAGCTTTTAGGTAGAGATAGACGCCTTCATCGTCAACACTGAATGTCTTGATGTCGCTGTACCTCACGCTTGCAGTGCCGTCGAGCTGAATGGCGCTGCCATCCGGTGCGATGGCGTAGAGGGCTGGTGCTGCCTTGATTGCCTCCAAGATCGGCTCGGCCTCGTTGTGCTCGCCGTGGCTGCGGAAGAGGATGTGCTCCTGCGGTACGGGCTGTTCTTGGTTGATTGGTAGGTGTTCGTTCATGTCTATGCTTCCTCCGTTTCTTTTGCTTGGGTGTCGCGTGTTTTCAAAGTGGCCAGTACATCCTGTACGCGTGGTTCTATAAATCGCGACTTTGGCGTCCACCGTGGGTCGTCAGGGAATGGCTTGTTGATGTAATAGTCGATAGCGAACAATCCAGCCATCAACTCCCCAAACGGCTTCCGTACCTTCTTACGCTCATCTATCCTGGCTTGATTGCATTGCTGGCTGATGAGGGCGGCCAATTCTTCTTTGATTCCTTCAAGCTCCTCTGTTTGGTACAAATCGCCATAGGCCACCAGATCGCCTTTACGCTCGAAAATATCGTCAAGCTTGTCCTCTATCTCTGAATCTTGCGCGGAGACGAGTTTCTTCCTTGGCGCCTCTATGAAAGACGCTGGGGCGGTCGGTGTGATGTTTCCGTGCTTTGTAAGCCACGGTCCGCTCTTATCTGTATCACTCATGAAGCAGCCCCGTGGCGTTTGTCGTACCAGGCTAAAAAATCAGCATCGGTGTTTTCTTCATAGTTATCAAACGTTGGCTCATCTGAATCAAACCACCAACCGGCTTTCCATTGCTCTAGCGCAAGTTCACGCTTGCTTAGGTTCTCCATACCGTCGAACTGCGGATAGCGGCGACAGTGAACGTCCAGCCAGCTTTCATACTGCAAATCACCAGTATATTTCCGCGCATTGCGAACGCTTGTGTCAAATACTATATTTGCACCTTGGTCTGGATCATCTTTAATGTCTATGTAATATGCCTTCATGCTATTCAACTTCCTTAGGCTCATAGCCTGCTTCTAATATTTGTGTGCTCACGTTCAGTACTCGGCGCAGATCATCCTCTGGCGGTTGCTCACCCTTTAGCCACCCTTGGATGTATCCGCGGCTGACCGTAGCGGTCTGCTCATCCAGCGCGCCAATCTCGTTCAGCACGACGTAGGCACTGGCTTCTGCGCGGTACTCGAACAGTCCACGGTGTTCCTGGTACAGAGACAGGTTCTCGGGAGTGGTGTCGCCGTGGGTGACGTGACTCGCCTCGTGCACCGTGGTTCTCAGAGGGAACGGTGCAACCGGATTGATCGCGATGGTCTTACCCGTGGCGTATCCTCCGGTATTGCCGTCATAGCTCTCAAAGGGCACACGCTCGATGCCCAGCGTGTCGAGGGCTCTATCTACGTTCCAGCCAGGGGGACAGTAAGGCGGAAGGTCATCGCCGGCTGTCTGGCTCACGGCGAAGAGGGCGCGGACAATCTTGAAACGTTTGATCAGCTTGAACTGCTCGTCGCTGTTGTCGTCTGTCTCTACCTTGACCTGGATAGGTCGGAGGATGGAGTAGGCCTTGCTGCCTTTGATCACATGCCGGCCAAGCTCCTGCCACTTCTTGAATGTTGCTACTGGCTCTGGCGGACAGTTCTGTAGAGCTAGGAAGCCGACGTTCCTGGGGGAGTAGCGGTGGAATCAGGAATACGTCTCACCGGTCGAGCCTGGGAGAGTCAGTAGACCCTCTAGTAGCTCTCGGGTCTTTGGTACATCTAAGGAAGGACGCTCAGTCATGACTGCATGTCCTCGATCACCTGGCTATGTATCAGCGCAATGTCACCGATGGCCTGGTTGAGCGTCTTGTACTTCCCCTGCTTTACATCCAGGAAGATGCCGTAAACCTGCTCTTCAAAGGACAGCGCGGTGCGCTCCCGGTACGCCTCAGCATCTTCAACAGCTGGTGCTTGCTGGTAGAAGTTCGGTACATCTGGTCGGCTACCTTGTGGCGGGTTGGTCCTCAGCCCTTTGTCCCAGGCATCCCATTCTTTAGCTCGTCGGATTGCAGAGGCGGTCATGCCGCCGACAACACCGCGATCAGGGTAAGTGCGCTGGAGCGCTGCTTCTAGGCACTGGGGCTGGATGACGCAGCGGGCACATATGGCTTTGGCTGTCTTGGCTAGGAACGGATCTTTGCTGGCATTTGAGTCGAAGTACTTATCGGCTACGCCAGGGGCGAGATCTGTACAGGCGCCACCTTCGAGGTTTGGGTACTTATCAAGCGACATCACCGACCCTCAGTAGTTCAGGGTTTTCGTAGATGCTGCCGTAGACACTGAACAGTGCATCTTTGAAGAAGCACAATGGCTCCCAGCGACCATGAATCATCCGCACAGCCTCGTAGACCGGTGTGCCATGCTTCTGGCTTAGGTTGTTGTACTCGGTACCTATGCGGACGATGTCGTCCTCGTAGATCTCCGTGCCGTCCTCAGTCTTGAAACCCGTGTACTGCATGATTTTCCAATTACGGGCGTCCTCGGGAAGAGCCGTGCAAACCTGCTTGTCTTCGGCGTTGTACCAGTTTCGGTCACACAAGCCTCGATAGAGCATCTGCTCGCCGTCCCACGCTCTAAACTTGATCTCTCTCATATCACCTCCTTGGTTACTTGTTTTTTGCGTTTGTACCATTCCACTTGTCTCCGCTTTATTTTCTCCTCATTGCGTAAACGGTAAGCGCGATAATAGACACTTAGACGAAGCTTCTGATCTTCTGTGAGCGGTTTTCTCGGACTGATCAGACGCCTCGCTCGTTCGTAGTGGAGGCTACAGAGAGTCTTGGCTCTCTGTTCTTTGTCGCATCCCGCCATGGTGCATGGAGGCTTACTCACGCTGCATTCTCCTGGTCATCTTTATGACCCTTATAGACAAACCGCCACAGTCCGTCCTTTTCTTTCACGCTGAGTATGTCGTGGCCTTCAGCTCGTAGCTCGTGAATCCTGGCGCCGTACCTGAAGCAGATCTTGTTGAGCTGGTGGTTGGTCGCCTGGCCCTCTGTCTTCAGAACCTTGAGTATCCGAGCGGTGTGGCTCAGCTTTGGTGCTGGCTTTAGTAGATCCAGGAGGCTCATACGGACTTCCTTACTCGGAAGGTGCGCTCATAGTTCTTCGGCTGGATGCGCTTCCCGTTCTTGATTAGCTGGACAAAGCCCGCGGTGCCGGTTTTGATCTGGTACTCGTCGTAGGCCTTCACCAGCCGGAGTGGTTTACGACGGACGCTCATGGCATGCGGCTCCACACGATCACTGCTAGTAGGACGCCGATCAATGTCAGGATGCAGCCGAACACTGCGCCGCGTTGGAAGTCGTTACTCATGATCGGGTGCCTTCACCTTTCCACCGAAGCCCATTTCAGATTTTGGCTCGACGGCCGCCACGATGATTCTCAGCAGTTCGCTGGCAACGTCGCATAGCTCTCTGGTTTCTGCAGTCGCTGCCATGTTCCTTATGGTCCTGATGCGGATCTTGAGAGATCCCACTTTCTCTTCAGTCATGCCTTTGCTCCGCGAAGTGCCAGACGGTCGCGCCGATGATCATCGCGATGCCGTACCAGATGGACAGCAGCAGGAGGACGACGAGGCCGCAGATGGCGAGAGCTGATGGTCCTGGGCTTAGTTCTCGATTCATATTCAGTTTTCCTTGACGGTCAGGCCGTCGATTACTTCTTTTCTAAGTATTTCCGGATGGCACGCAGGTCGCGCTTGATCTGGTTCTGCTCTTCACTTGTGAAGGCGTTGTCATCCAGGATCAGTCGACTCGCCAGGCGGGCGGTAATAAGCGGGATGACAAAGAGCACGGTCACGCCCATCAGGACGATGCCAACGATTCGCCCTCCGAGACTCGTCGGGAACATATCGCCGTAGCCCACGGTCATCGAAGTCACGACAGCCCACCAGACGCCGTCCCATAGGCTCTTGCCTTCGAAGACTGCATAGAGGACCGCCGCCGCGAGCAGTACAGATCCAAAGATCAGAAACAACTCGCGGAAGGTGTCCGTGGCAGCCATGATGTGCTTGCCGGTAGAGCTCATGACTAGAGGCTCACCTTTGGTGCCGTCGCTGCACCACTATCGGCCTTGAATAGTGCTTGCTGTTTGTAGCCCCACCAGCCGGCGAACATGTTCTTCGGCCAACTCATGATCGAGACGTTGTAACTCTTGGCAGTGATGTTGTAGTCAGTGCGCGCCTTGGCAATGCCGTCTTCTGTGCCGGTGAGTTGCGTCATCAGGTCTTTTACTGTCCCATTGCTCTTCAACTCAGGGTAGTTTTCGGTGATCGCAAGGAGTCGGCCAAGCGCTGATTCCGTCTGGCTAGCAGCTTCGGCCCGATCGCTCGAACTGCTGGCGCCGGCATACTTACTGCGGGCATCTGCCAGTTCACCGAAGACCTTTTGCTCTTGACCTTGCGCCCCCTTGACTGAAGCGACTAGGTTGCCGATGAGGTCAAGGCGTCGCTGATATTGCGTCTCTACCTGTGCCCAGGCGTTGTCGACCTCGGCCTTTGATGAGACTAGTGAGTTGTAGTTGCCTGCGAACACGAGTCCGACGATGGCGATAAGGCTGAGCGCAACGCCCGTGATGATTGCTGGCTTATTCATATTTAATTGTTCCTTGCTCTTCCTGAGCGTTAAATCTTTTATGTGCCTCCGGTGGCTCCCGTACGTTGGACTTTTTACGATGACGTAGCCTGCTAAATCGGGGTTAGTCATCACTGTGCCGTTCTCGATGCCTAGGAAGTCGAAGTACACCTTGTCGCCGCGTTTTATGTTGGCGGTCTCACCATCCATAGCGCGGCTGCTCCTTGGTGGTGGCTTTGTTCACGACCCACATCACGCCCCAGATTGCGGCGGCGATGAAGATGATGATCAAGATCCAATTGAAGACGGCCATACCGTCAACTTCCTTGCTAGGGGTGGCGACCATTTGCTTGTTGTCCGGCTGCACCACCGTTGCGTTGTCGTAAGCGGGGGAGTGCTGGCTAAACAGGTAGATCCACGGGAGGTAGTCGAGACCCGAATGTTGTGGGTAGTAGACGACTGATCCCTCAGGTGCTGTGTAGCCGCTGCGGAATTTCGGGGTGTATCCATCAGCACCGACGATGCCGGCCTGGTTGCTGTACTTCCCGTTGCTTGGCTTAGTGGAACTGGTCTTGATTGTTTTGCCGCTCGACGACCTGAAGCTGCCACCGGCCTTGGTCCTGCTCGTGGTGGAACTTCGGCTGGTGCCGGATGACGAGCGTGAGGACGATGAACGCCCTGCCGAGCTGGAAGCTCTACCGCCGCTAGCGTGGCCACCGCCACCGCCCTTGGCTAGATAAATAGCGTTTTTCATTCATTGGTTCTTCTGACGGGTAACCGTCGTTACTTGCTTATGGTGGGTCCCCGCCCGTTCAAGACACCGCCGGGCGTAAAGTGCTAACAGTTATTTATTTAGCGGCGGTGCTTGGAACGAGCGACGATCCAGGGTGTGGATAAGTCCCCGAACTTATCGCTCTATGCGTCGTCTTTGACAAGAAACCCGAATCATATGTCTCGTAAAGAGCTATGCAATCAGCCGGTGTACCTGTCAATAACATTTGGGTCAATTTTGGGCGTTTGACTTTCCGTAGTCTCATGGTCTTGCTAGTGAAGACTTACTAACAGTAGTAAGCGCCAAAAGTTCGGGCCTTGAAATAGACATTGGACGCTCCGGAGATATGCGAACTTATCGCCTTGTGTCATAATGACGGCAAGTTATGCGATATAGAACTTTCGATGGTGACGAAGTGCTGGCCTACGCACAGGCCGGCTATTCCGCGCCCCGCATCATTGAGACACTTGGTCTTAGCGTGGGGGAGCGGACTATCCAGAAGTACGTAGCTGCTCACTTCGGCAAGCGTCCGACGATCAAGAGCGTTGAAGCTTATGATCCAGTGCGTGCTCGCGTCGTTGCCTACATGGTCGCCAGTGGCCTCAACGAGTATTACTGCTCAAGCTGCCACCGGCGCTCTAGTTATAAAGGTGCGATCAGGGAGTTACGCCGCAGCGATAGTCTCGGTGACCTGGTGTTCGTCTGTAGACGGTGTATGACTGTCGCTGACCGGTGACTTCTTTCTGCGTCGGCTTATCCGTCCACCCTTTGCCCCGGCGATCCTGGCAAGCTCTGGGTTGGCTGCGAAACCACCAGTGCGTGATATTCGGCCGCCTTTGGCACCGTTCTTGCGGTAAAAGTCTGGATCTCTTGCTAAATTCTTCGCGGCGGCTTTCCGTCCGCCTTCAACAGTTCCGCTCATGCTTCTTTCTTCCTCCAAGGGAGCTTGAAGGTAGACTCATCGATCCGCTGTACCCAAGTAGACATGCGATTGATCAGACCCCGGACAGACTTCAATCCTTGCTTGAGGCCGGCTACTTCTTCCTGGAGTTTCTGTACTTTACCGACCAGGGCGAGAACCTGCTGCAAGTCTTCCTGACTGATGTTGATAACGATCGGTTCTACTGTTGGCGTAGGTTCTTCTACCGGAGCTGCTGGTAGGGGGACGACGCGGACGCCGAGTTTCGCCCTAGCATTCTTCGCTTCTTTACGGGCGATCCAGTTCCTCCAAGTACCGGCCCTGCGGATATCAGCCACCGTTCGTGGCTTTACTCCGTTTGCCTCGGCAATGCTGTTGATATCAGGGTTGGCTCCTCGCAGCTGGGCGCTGATGGTATTGAAGAGCTGGGATGTCACTGTCTTTGATCCTCTTGCGGGCATGTTAGTTGTTCTCCGTGGCTTGCGCCTTCTTAGCTGCTACTCGTGCCTGCTCACCTGATTCTGTCCGCTTGACGCGTTCACGAATGGCTGCTGACTGCTCGGGATTAGTTGAGCGGATTCCTTTAGTAGTGAACTTATGATCAACAACTTTGCGTCGGGCTGCTCCTCTGTTAGCGGGCATCAGCCGTGTTCCAAGCTGAATGAAGTGACCTGTCTGCGACTCAGTGAACTTTGCACGTTCTAGCTCGCCCTGTCCGCGCTTACCTTCTTGGCGGTTCTTCCAATATGCTTCTTTTGTAAGTGACATTTAGTTGTTCTCCGAGGTGTCAGACACCTCCTTAGTGAACCAATCTTCTGGAAGCTTCTCTTCGCCTCGTTCGAATCGGTCCATTGCTTCGTTTAGTAGTTTTAGTTCCGGCGCCTTGCAGTTTCCGAGCAGTGGCTTCTTCGTCACCGTACGGATGAAGGCCTTGATAGTGGCGTTGTCTTTGAAGCCCATGGCTAGGAGACGCTGCTGCACTTGCTCAGTGCTATCTACCGGTATGTCTTCGGGAGTGTCAGGTGCTTCGCTAACGGCGATGGCTCGCTGCGTTGCGATGACTTCTTTAGCTCGGGCCGAGATCACCATGTTGAGCTTGTTGATGGCTACGGTGGCGTGGTCGGCTGTCCTAATCGACATCAGTCGCTTCGTCACTTCTTCTTCGGGATATTTGAGATCCCGGCAGAGCGCGACTATCTGGTCGATTTGCTCCTGGGTAGGAGCCGGCAGGTGATTGCTCGCCTTGTTGCCGTCGTCATCTTCGTCCTTAGCGGATAGGCCGAGAATGGCCATGACGGTCTGTCGCTTTGTGTAGGTCAGTGAAGAGCCGAGTCCCTGGGGATCTTGCTTGACGAGTAGCAGCTCTATATCGGACTGCATGCTCACGCCGGTCTCGTGCACCAGGACAGTGTGTAGATAGTGCTTGCCGTTGAAGGTGATCGGCCACTGCATTAGTCCCAGCTTGTTCTTAGCGAGCAAGGGAAGAGCGGTATCCATCACTTCATCGAGTGGGGCATATGTGTTGTTAAAGTGACCATTCTTGGCGGTCTTGCCCATCGCCTTTACCTCTAGCTGAACTTTCACGATTGCTGCTGCTATTGCTGCAGGTATCTGCATGTGGGTTGGGCTTAGCGCCTGGACGGTCTCGGGTGAAACGTCTTTGTCAGTTTCGGCCATAGGCCTCCTTTCTTCTTAGAGTTTCGGTTGCTTGGCTGCTTCCTTTGCTTCGGTCTTAGCTATAAGGGTGTCTACGCGCTCTCCGTACCACGGGTTACTGGCTTTGAGTCCTTCGATAAGGAGGGTGGCTAGTGATGCCTTGGTGTGGAGGCGCTTCTTGAGCTCTTTGAGAGCCTGTAACTCTTCCTTGCGTGCTTTACCTGAAAAGGGTTGCAGTTCCTTCCTGCCCCACTGAGCGGGGCGTCGTTGTGGTGTGTTCATATAGATGTACTCCGTTAGCGATGATTGATACCTCGTTTAGATGTGATTGTTGATCGTCATACAGACGCATGGCCGCTAGAACGTATGAGAGCTGGTGTATATGGCAGGGTCTAGAAAACCAAGGTGACTTAGAAAATACCACTCGCCACCTCTCGGTGATATACACTCAGCACTGCTACGCTCTAGCTGACGATAGAAAGGCTATTGGGAAACTGCTCTCTGTGTGCACCAGATGTTTGACCCTCACCGTACTTATATCGCCATGTTGAACATACAAGGCAGGGATTTGCCGAGTCAGGCTCATGCTCACACTGCCCTCAAACTCGTATAGTCACCCTGCATAGCACTGCGTTATGCCGCATCCTTGCGTCGCGATATCTGCTGCGTCTACCTATTCCGCCACTTGTATGTTCATGTGCCCGCACCAGGTAGTTGTTAATCAAAAACGTATCCTTCCAGATCTGTTATTAATCTCTGATACGGCCATGTATCTGTACGACTTGTGAATGTGCTTCAGGTGAAGTAGCTGTCGAGCCTGGACAATTGTTTGCTCCGCTTTCGCCTGGCCTAGACTATGAGGCATGTGGTTATGAAAGTCAATACTTTTATTTAGCATTAGCGTTGTAAATTAGTATTATCTTCTTTTGGCTTTAGAAACGTGCTTAAATAGGCGCAAATGCAGTATGTTCTAACCGGCCTTCAACCATGTCCATCGAGGCACCCCTAACGTGGCGCTGACCAGCCACAACACAGGGTTGCGCGCCGCAACTAAGCGCCCTTACGCTTCCAGCATGCAAATTGCCTCCCGCGACCTGGCCATCATCCGCCTCGTCGGACGCTTCAACCAGGCCTCGGCAACCCAAATTGCTGCTGTGAATTTCTATGAAAATGCCTCAAAAACCGTACAGACTCGCGTCCTAGCTCGTCTGACTAAAGACAAGTACTTGGCTCGGATCAACCGCCGGCTTCCTGGTGGGCCCAAAGGTGGCAGTCCTCAGTACGTCTACCAGCTGGGACCTGAGGGATGGCGTCTCTTTACCCGCAAGCGGTGGCCTGGGCTCTATGCGGTGAACTACCACAGCCTGGCGATCATGGATGCCTACCTGTCCGTACTGAACCTAGAGCGCCAAGGGCTGGGGACTATTAGTAGCTATCTCACGGAGCCGGAAACCCACAGCGTTATCGCTGGGCAGGATTTGCGCCCCGATCTCCACATTGAATTTGCCGTAGAGGGCAAGGGGACGCTCGGCCTGTATATAGAGGTGGATCTCGCCACGGAGCGCCGTAAACAGCTCACAGAGAAGATGGAGCGGTACTTTCAGGCATGGAAGCACGCAGAGCTTGAGAGCTTCCCTCTCATTGTGTTCCTAGTGCCGGATGAATACAGGCGAGCGGAAGTACAGCGGATCGTCAACGGCGGGGGAGAGGAATGGGTGCAACTATTCCATGTGCACGTACAAGACAAGTTCGAGGATTACCTCTGTAAGTTGATTGCTTAGCGTTGTATTTAAGACTTAAGAAAAGTATGTACTTTTTCTACAGAAAAGAGCATAATAAAAGAGTAAAGATAAACGAGGAACAATCACAATGACACAAGCTGAATACAAGCTATTTGCACTAAATACTGCCGCTGAAAGCATCTACGGGCTGGAAGATGCTGCAGATCTCTTCTATAAGGTGTTTACCAGAGAATATCTAGTGCTGCTATGGGAAAACTTTTGCGTATACACAGATGAACGCATGACTACCGCTTCCTACGATGATGAGGTTTATGACGCTTTGGCACGTCATGGGTACTGGGGAGAAGCCGTATAATGCGCTACGTCACCACAGACACCAAGACTGGTGCAATAGTTGCAGAATCTAATCGCCACCCAGCACTTCAATCACTTAGACCTATCTCTAAGCGCCGCACAAGCCGCCCTACAGCCTGGGACGATGTGAGAAGCCTCCTAAGCCGTGCAGATCCGCTGGTGCTGGTCATAGTCACCAGCATCGTGTTCATCTTCATTGCCTACTAGTTCCAGCCATAAGAAAAGACCTGCCGACAATCACGTAACGGCAGGTCTTTGTAGTTTGAGGATGAGTCATGTCCCTGCGAGAGGATATGCTCTGATCTTTTAGGATGGTTGGAAGGTGCGGCCGTGCTACAAACGAGAAAGTAGCTGGTATGCCTTCACTATGAATCAATCGTTCTGTCTTGGCAAGAACAAGCGCTTCTTTTTCTCTGCGTCCTTGAGGTCCTGAGCGATGGCAGAAGCCGGCCGCGGGATGACTAACGCCGGCACTTTGATGGTGCGGAATAGTGAGAGCTCTTTTTGTTTCGGTGGTTGCATATCTGGATTATGGCTTATTGTCTCATATTTTGCTAGATATCAAATGATCGTGGTCACACTTTCCCATTGACTCGGATCACTCTTTGCCTCATAGTGATGGCTGATAGCAGAGACCTTTTACACCTCTAGCGATCAAGACCAACATAAGTAATTGACGTAAGGGGTTATATTTGATTAAATAGGACTGTAAAAGGTCGCCCCAATCCGTCAGGAAAGGGGTTTTTCTTTGTGCAAGAAGACCTATATGCCCTCCTGAAGTACAGGGTCCTCGAACAGCTGGATGTATCTATAGCTGAGTACTTCTACCTTGACATGGTCCACCAGCTCTCTCACAACCGCTGGTGCACTAAGTCTGTCGAGGAAGCCGCCAAACACATGCGGATAACTTCTCGCGGGCTGCAGAAGATGAGAACGCGGCTCATAGACGCCGGCTACTTGCGCCGGAATATCAAAGGGCACTTGAAGACTACGGATAAGTACTTCGACATCGTCACGGCGAATCGGGGGGTGAACAAAGTTCGTAGGGGGGTGAACAAAGTTCCGCCAGGGGGTGAACAAAGTTCGTACAAGAATAACAATAGAATGACAGAGAATACAGGAGCTTCCGCGTCTGAGGTTTTGAATCGCCTCTACAAGCCAAAGCCAACCGTGCTGCCTCGCTATGTAGTGGATGAGAGAGCCTGATGCCGATCCTTGGTGTATCGGGTAGGACGGTCGGACGTGTAGCCGTTCAGCGGTCAAAGGCTAGAACCATCAGAAAGAATAAGAGGTCAAAGCAGCGGGTTCTCCGGCTAAAGGAGAACAATCCGGTCCGCGACTATCAGGCATATGTACTGGCGCTTGAGGACGGTATGTACTAGGTGGGCGTCACAGCCAGGAGCAGTGTTGAGAAGCGGTTTACCGAACACCTCAGGGGTAAGGGCGCCAAGTGGAGTTCTCTCCATAAGCCCCTGCGGATTATAGAGACTCGTAGGATTGGACTAACGGAGTCTTAGCAAGGCGGCCGAAGTAGAAGATGCGATGACCATTGAGTACATGAAGACCTATGACATGTATCGGGTGAGAGGTGGCGGACTGTGCCAGGTTGATCCTCGCCAACTGGTATCGCGCTACAACACCGTCTCACGAGCTAGAACCGTTGAACCAGGTTCTAATTTTTACGATCCGATTTATGAAGAGCTTGCTTGGCTGCGCCAGCAGGAGTGGTGACGAGCAGCTGGTGTTCCGGTCGGGGAGGACTCCTCTATACTCCGCAGCTCTCAGATGCTTTCGTACGCCCACTTAGTCACGTTGAGGGTGATTACCGCCCATGCAGCAAGCAGTACAAAGTAGATTAGACCCCATCCAGTCATCATCAGGACGCCAACCCACTTTGGAATGACGTGTTTCTTGATCCACAAGATGATTTTTCGGGAGAGCATACCGAGGGGATACACCACAAGTGCTGCGCCGGCAAAGACCAGGAGGACAGCCAGGACTTTTCGGAGGTCCGGGATGCCCAGGAGGCCGCTAGCAACGGCGACAATGTAGCCGATCAGCAGGACTACCAAACCAGAGACTGTCCTTGTCGCTACGTCGCGCCAGAACTTCTCGTCGTGCCACCATTCAAGGGGCCACTGCCAGGCGCGGGCGGGCGCCTTTTCTTCAGTCTGCTCAGTCACCCATCCAAAGTACCCTTCTTTTCTGCTGGCCCAACATCATCGCTGACAGTACTAGGGAGTTACCGTAGCTTCACCGTTGAAGTGGGTGGACCGGTTTTCTTCGAAAATCTGCAACCTCGGCGCCTTTATCTGCCTAGCGAGCAGCGCGTTGAGGACTGCTTCATTCGCTTCGATCAATCTTTGGTGAGCACTTGCACCCAATCGGATTGCAATAAGGACTATAGCCAGCATGGTGAGTATTGCTGGAATGGCTAGACCCTCGTCAAAGAATCGAATCATCGTTACGAGGGCGACAAAAAGTATCGGAAGGATGACGGCAGCTCGGAAATCACTTTCTGTTTTGTTTTTATCGTACTTTTCGTAAATTTTGTCCTTTTCCGCGTGAAGCTGAACAGCCAGGAGATCTATTTCGGTGACGATCGAAACGTAAAGATATTGATGAACTGAACCGAACAGAGGGGTTTGCCAGATAGGAAAGCCCTTCTGCAGGGGAGGGTTACCTGGACTTTTCTGGTCGTACTCCTCGAGGAGATATGGTTTCACGACCTGAAGAATATCTCTCGGTGTCCAGCCCCTGTTTTCGGCGGCCTCTTGCAGAGCGTTTTCGATGTGCTCATTGAGGCGACGTGTGGTGTCCTCGGAAGTTGTGTTCGTGCTGACCTGAACGTTGATATTACGTTTGATCTCAAGCAGGAACCGTATGGGTTCTCGACTCGGTGGCGCCATTTCTCTTACTTCCTGCACAACCAAGATCAAGAACATGGTCACAGCGTTTAAAGAGAGCACGAGTCCGATCAAGTACCCCAGGAAGGCAACGAGGCCGAGCGTCGCTGGTGCCCCAAGATAATCAATCAGTTGGTGAATGTTGCCAGCAAGGGATTGCCCAGGGCCAGCAGCGGCGACTTCATTGGCAAAGATCAGCCAGAAGCCAAACAAGATGATCAGGCCGGAAGCGAGCGGAGCTTTCAGGTCCCGCAGTCCATCGAGAAGGTTGATCATCGTGCGCTCCTACGCTCGTACCACCCCTGTAGGAGACGTATTATCGCACAGAAAAGCCAATAATAGTATTGACTTTTAATAACCATAAGAGTATAAGTAAGGGCAGAACATAAACAAGGAAGAACAAAATGAACAACACTTTTACGATCAAAGACTATCGAAACCCCAGCAAAGTCCGCTTCGCTCGTATCAAGTAGTTTGCCGGGCGAGTGCTGGCCGCAAGTAATATGTCTGTCTTGCTGCTGGCACTGGCCCTACAAGCCAAAATCAACATAACGCCCCAAGTGGGCAAGGCAAAACAATCACATGTCTAAAGCAACAACCACACCAACAGAGGCTCGTCCACAGGAAATCAAAGCACCTAAGACCCTCATGGTCCGTGAAGTAGTCCCTTGGTTCATCGTAGCCATCATGACCTTCGCAGTAGCAGGCACGATCACTGGCTGGTTCATCCATAGCAACGTAGCTATCAGCAATCAGGCATCCATTGCAGCAGCGTCAAAAGACGGTCAGTAGTCACAGCCGCCACGACTACTAAGCCCATCCAGGCGGAAGCAGTAATAGAGCCCGTACAAGCGGCTCCCGTTGCAGAAACGGTAAATGAGCCGGCTCAGACAGTAGAAGCACCTCAGCCGGCCTCTCCTGCGGTCACAGACGCAGAAGCGGAAGCGAAGGCGTTCATCTACTCCCACGAGAGCAGCAACAGGATCGATGCGATCAACAGCGCCGGATGCAAGGGACTAGGCCAGGACTGTAACGGAGAGCTAGAGGCTGAGTGCCCTGACTGGCAGACCAACTACGCGTGCCAGGACGATTTCTTCACCAGCTATATGCAGCGCAGATACAAGACCTGGTCAGCTGCCAAAGCTCACTGGTTAGCCCGCGTACCTATCAATGGTAGCGACGTAGGGAATTGGTGGTAGTTATCCACAGCTACATACATAAAAGTATTTACTTTTGTAGCAGAAAGAGCATACTAAGGACAGATAAATCTAAACGAGAACAATCACAATGACAGACTTAGAGTTTGAACAGTCAATCACTATCGAGGACGTAAGGCAGGTGCTGCTGGAGGCGTCATCATGAACGATCCTGAACTATTCGAGCTATGTAAGGAAGTGTATAAGCGGATTGGGTGGGCCGGCACGGTAGAAAGCTACTACAGCGAGTACGACTCTAAGACTCAGGAGCACTCGAATGTAGTCATCCTCGATGAAGGAACATGGGCGGAAGCAACCGGAGTAAGTAGCAGCGCGATCTGCCCGCTCTACACCTCAGACTACCTACTAGAGAAGCTGCCAAAGAGCCTAACCACCATTTACGGCAAGGCATATCCGCTGTCTCCGCTAGTAATGGCATCAGGTGACTATTACTACGCAATGTATAAGCATGACATGACTGGCCCTAACAGTGCAGAGACGACTTTTGAAGTCGAAGCCGACACTCCACTCAAAGCCCTCCTAAAGCTCACCATCGCCCTAGCCGATGCGGGGGAATTGAAATGAGCGGGGAGATCAAGTTCAGAGCTTGGGACAAGGAACTGGGCCGGTGGGCTGAGCCAGTCCTGCATCCCGGCGCCCTTCGATATGGGCTAATCAAGCCATCATGTACCCAGGAGCTCGTGCGGTACACCGGCCTCAAAGACAAAAACGGTGTGGAGATCTACGAAGGGGACATTGTTCTATGGCCGAACCAGGGCGAGTACAGCTTCACCGCCGAAGTGAAATGGGATCACCACAAGTACTTCATGGACATGATCACTTGGAACGACACGGCCAGCTTCGACGACCAGGATGGTCCTGAGCTGGAAGTCATCGGCAACATCTACGAGAACCCTGAACTGCTGGAGGCTCAGTCATGAGCCCCGATCTACTACACCTCTACGCCATCGGCATCCTGACCCTCATAGGCCTGGGCATCTTCATCGCCTTCATCTTCGCCTCGGGGCTGTTCCTCCTGGCGGTCGCCGACGGACTCATACTTCTCTTCGGCGGACTGATACGTCTCTACAACTGGATTGCTCAGAAGCACGCGGAGAAGACGGTATGACAGCCGGAAAATCCCTAGCGATAACAATCAGTGAGTCGACGCTTGCTTTTCTGCAACGAACCGCTCGTGAGCTAGAAACTCAGAACAACCGGCATACAGCCACACCAGTATTCCGCATCTACGAGGAGATCAAGGTGGAGAAGCGCGATGGTTGCGGTGACCACCTGGAGCGTCTTGACTACGAGGGGGCTGAGGATCACTACTGCTCCCATTGTAAAGACCTACTCGGCGAGGAAATGGACTTCGATAAGCTGCCGTCAATCGGCGAGGATGGCTGTGACTGCAATTACATTGACGAAGCACATTGGACCTTCGATGTGGAGCTACTTCCTGCACAGGGAGGCTACGACGGCGTCGCGTTCCTTACAGAGAAGGCAGCGCAGGAGTATCTGGAGTCGAACAGCTATCACTTTGACAAGGGTGTCGTGTATGCCGAAAGCGCCTTCCGGAATCACGAACTGAACGCATTGATCGAGGCGATCAAAGAGATAGGAGAGGTCTCGGCATGATCTCCCCAATCACCCCTGGCTACACATGGCAGAGTGCCTAATCACTCGCCCCACAGGTAGGGTCTGATTCAAACAATCAAACGCTGACAAATGGGGGACCGTGTACAGGGCGCAAGTGGTCTGTAAGGGCTGTGAAACGACGTTTGAGTCTCACCAAAAAAGCCGGCTCTTCTGTTGTTGGTCCTGCAGAATGGCTTACCGATTCGCGAAGCTCGGAACATGCGTCCAGTGCAAAGAGCAGCTGCCCATTGAATACTCAATCGGCCTGTACCGCAGTGAACCAGGCACACCCCTAGGTGACTTCCCGGCCCAGCATGTCGCATGCCGGGCGCTTTTTCTCGAAGAAGTGGGACGGGAAGATGACTGCCGATGCGCTGAGTGCAAGAAGCGGAAAGATATCGCGGATGCACTGCCGAAGAAGGGGCAGCGGCGCGCTACGTTCCACGGCAAGCACCGTCAGACCGTCCTTGAAAGAGACAACTTCATTTGCCAGATCTGCGGCCTCCCTACTGATCCTGAAGCCAGCCCGTCTGCAGACCTGTACCCAACTTTGGATCACGTCATCCGCGTCATCGACGGGGGAGACGATGACCCGGACAATCTAAGGACGGCTCATAAGTGGTGCAACACGACCCTTAGCGCGACTATCATGTTCGGTGAGGATTATGTACGCGAGCGAGCACACGCCAGGTTCGGCCAGCAACAGGCTTAGCCTGCCCCCTGACCACTGATGCTCTTCACGCTTTCAGGCATAGTTGCACATCCGTCAGGCCCGGAACGCGTCAGTGCATGATCTGACGCTTTATCCGTGATGCCAACAGTCGCGACTGCACCCTCCCAGCCGCCAAGCCCTTCAAGCTGCTTCGGCACCCAGTAGTTGGCGGCACCATTGACGTACTCCCACACCAAGCTGTCAGCTTCCTTATCCAGCACGATGCCACCACCTTCCATTCGGCGTACGCGATTCGGTAGCGGGAGAACGCCCATCAGCTGCGCCGCCTCGTTCTCGGTCATCTTGTACGGGGCGTGGCCAAAGTAGTACCAAGTCGCCGCGCAGATCCCGTAAAGGTGGGGACCGAACTGCGCGTAGTTCATGTAGAGCTCCAGGATGCGCTTTGGAGGCAGTGTCAGGCTGAACTCCGTAGCGAGGCCGGCTTCCAGCCCTTTCCTGAATCCGTCTTGGTCGGGCCATAGAAAAATGTTCTTCACGAGCTGCTGAGGAATGGTCGAGCCGCTGGGATCTGGCTTGCCCTCTAAGTAGGCGTTGACTCTGGCGTTGAAGTCGTTGATATCGAAAGCGCCTGTCCGTGTGCCGAGCTGCTGATCCTCATGGGCGATAGCAGCACCCAGGGCAAACCGGCTGATGTTGTCAATGGACACCTACTGGTAGGCGATCGGCTCACCGTCCCTAAGCATGTAGGACGTGCGCGGGGGAGCGAACCAGAGGAAGGAGACAGTCGCCAGCTCTGTGATGACGATGAAGCCGACGAGGAGTTTGAGTACCCAGAGAAGCGCTTTCATTGATGTTCCCTTTAACGAGAAATACCCCCTCGGGAATTCGGGGGGAATTAGCATCAATTTTACGCTTGTGGGTAATGTTTGGCTATGTAGGGAATTTTCCGAAGAGCTTTATTCGGCGATTTATCATGGTGCTTTTTTGAGTGTAAACAAAGTCATTCAATGCCGGGAAGAACCTTGACGGAACCCGTGAAGTCAAAGGCCACTGGCACCCTTCCAGTCTTCCGGTTTCACCCGCTTGATGTTTGAAGAGTGCGCCCAACCCATGTGGTACTTGCCGGAAGAGTCCAGCCATTCAATCAGGCCGTAGGTGTGCGTCCAGGCAACAGCCTTGCCGTAGATCCCGCTGACGTAGACCAGAGGCCTGCCATACTTCGGAAACTCTCGGATCGGAGCCGGATCGTCTATCGGCCGGCTCTGGTCGGCCTCTAGCCTGGCCATCATGCGTTCCATGTCCTCGGGGGAGCCTGACTTGATCACGAGCCAATCTTAGAACATATGTTCGAATCACGCTGACTGTCGGATCTAACCGGAGAGCAAGGCTGCGGAAATGTCACCCCCTCTCGTTACAGTGAGGAAGCCAGCTAGTTAGCGCCTTATTAGGGGGACCCATTGTCCGAAGTTGAATCGCTCGCTCAGTCCAAGACCGGGCTGCGTCACCTTCAACTGATTTCTGCTCTCACCGACTACGAACACCTCGACGGCAATCGTCAGGTCGGTGTTGGAGCATTGTTTACCGAAGCCAAGGAACGCGGTCTGCCGCGTCAGAGTGTGACGGGGGACCTACACGCGCTTCAGGAACGCGGCTGGCTCTGGTTTGAAGCACCGCCTGCCGGCATCCAGACTGTTGTCTTGAATCAAACTGGTGTAGACGTGGCGGAAGAGTTCAAAGAACTACGAGCGAACCCCAGCCGCCGTGCCCGCCGCCTCCGTGACGACGTACTCAACTGGCTCTACGAGCAGGATATAAGCGGGGGTCATGTCTCAGGCATCAGCGACTTTCTGGAATCGACCAGCAACGACTACCTGGGCGGCAAGTACTCACAGGAAGAGCTTTACCGGGCAACCAAGTGGCTATTGGAAGAGGAATACATCACGGGCCACAAGGCATCTGGCGGTGAACTGATCCGTCCGTCCGTTACTACAAAGGGAACCCGCGTAGTAGAGGCGGAACAGTCGGTGAACAAGGCGCTCGATTCAGCCGGGATCGTTAGGACAGAGGTCAACATCACTGGCTCGCAGAGCGTCAACGTCGCGATCGATAGCTCCAATGTCACGCAATCGAACTCCATGACCCAAGGGCAGATCGAAGTAGTGGAGCGGATCATCGGCTCCGTTCGGGCGATGGTGAACCCGTTAGTCATCGGTGTCTCAGAGGAAGTGACTACTGAAGCCCAGGTTGTCGCGAACCAGGTAGAAGAGGAGATCCACTCTCCAGCTCCAGACGGCGGCAAGGTCAAAGCGCTGCTGCTGAAGCTGGCAGAGCTTGCTGCTACTGGAACCGTCCAGGGTGGCATCGATGCCTTGAGCGCCATGATGCAGCAGGGCATCGCTGGCATGTAGAAGGATGTCTTTACTGCTCTCCTTTGGTCGCGCGGTGCGTCATGTCTGAAGCAGGAACGCCGCGCGGGTAAAGTCATAGAAGCTGCGCTGGGAGACCCATCATGGGACCAGCGCAGCTTCGCTGATTTTTGAAGGAGACCTGTGGCACACCTCGACACCTTGATCGATAGGATCGCTGATTCAAAGCTCAGGAGCGAGATCCAGGAACAGATCAACAAGCTTGCGGCCAAGACTAGCTTTGGTCTGGTGTTCGAAGAGCATCGGCCTGAAACAGTAGCGCTGCCCGGCTTCGAGGTAAGTCGTGGAGGCAAAGTGGCTTTCAAAGACAAGTCTCGAGCGGGAATCTGGGTCGTCACGGAGATTGCTGGCAACAAGGCCACCTTAATGAACCAAGACGATCGTAAAGAACGTGTGGCTGCGACCTTAGATGAGCTGGTGGTTATCCGGGAGTTTGGCGATCCCATCTACCCTGGCCTTAAGTCAGTGGGGAGAGTAGAAGGTGGCGGAGAAAAGCCTTTTCATACTGTCATCAACGCCGAGAACCATCATGCCTTGGAGATGCTCCAGTACGTTCTTGCTGGCAAAGTAGATCTCATCTATTTGGACCCCCCGTACAACACGGGAAATTCCGAATGGAAGTATAACGACAACTACATAGCCGACGGCGACGATTATCGTCACTCTAAATGGCTCTCGTTCATGTCCAGGCGTCTAAAACTGGCCCGAAAGCTACTGACCCCTAGCGGACGCTTAGTTATCAGCATAGGTTCCGACGAAGTCCATAGACTGGCTCAGCTGTGTGAGGAAGAGTTCAAAGCCCATGCCGTGCACACAATTACGGTTCAAACGAGCGGCGGCAAGTCATCGGGCGGTTTCAAATATCTACATGAATATCTCATCTTCGTCGTCCCCAAGGATTTCAGCCCGGAGGTAATGTCGTTTACTGGCGGCAATACGCGTACGCCGTTTGAGGCTCTGACACTGACTACGTTCAAGAAGACGAATCGAGCCAACCAGACCTACCCCATTTACGTAGACATAAAGACGGGCAACCTCGTCGGGGTTGGCCCTTCGCTTGAGGAGCGCATCAAGTCGGGGGCATATACGGGCAGCAAAGAAGACTTCCACTATGACTTCAACGAGAGTCCTGCCGGCTCAGTATGTGTTTGGCCCATCTCCCGGAAGCTGGAGGAGTGCGTATGGCGACAAAGCCCTAAGCGTCTCTTGCAAGACTGGGAGAAGGGGTACATCCGGATTATCCCAAATGAGGTAGAGAATCACCCCAACGCTTTTAGCATCCAACACCTGCCAGCTGGAGTCATTAAGAAGGTAGTGAGTGGGGAGCTCGAGGTTACGGGCAAAGTTGCCGGTTCTCCAACCTTGACCTTTGGCGAGAATACGACTGAGGGTATGGCGGTGCCGACGATTTGGCAGGAGAAGGATTTCCGCACTACTCAAGGCACGGCACAACTCGAAACTCTGTTGGGCGATAAGCGATTTCCCTATCCCAAACCAGTGGGTCTGGTGACGGATGTAATTAGGAGTTGCTTGCAGAGCCGATCAGGCATCGTACTCGACTTTTTTGGCGGATCTGGTACCACCGTGGAGGCCATCGCTCGGCTCAATCAGGACGACGGCGGGGCTCGACAGTGTTTCCTGGTCACTAACAACGAGCTGGCAGAAGGAGACGACGCACGTTTGCGCAGGGCTGGCTTTGAACCGGGCAGCCCGGAGTATGAAGCTAACGGGGTTTTCGAGCATGTGACTCTGCCTCGTCTTAGGGCCCTGACATCAGGGTTACGTTCCGATGGGACGGAAACCACGGACGCAGTACCAGCGAACGTGGAGTTCTTCAAGCTAACTTACGAGGACAGCCATCTTGTCAGACTAGGTCGCAGATTTGAGGCGATTGCACCGATTCTTTGGATGCGCGCAGGTGCACAGGGCGAGCGTATAGATCAACTACCCGAGACGGGTTGGTCAGTGCCGGCTTACGGCTACTACGGCTTGCTAACCGATATCGACCAGTGGGAGCCGTTCGTAGAGGCAGTCAACGCTCGGCCGGAAATCCGCTCCATCTTCATCGTGACCGACTCCCAAGCTGAGTTTGAAGCGATCAACGTGCAGATCGATCAGAGGATCGACTCGGTTCGTCTCTACAGCGACTACCTTCAGACTTTCGAAATCAACACAAGGCAGGGCTAAACCTTTTCATGAAATTCAAACTTCGTGGCTACCAGGCAAAGGCCCAGCGCCAGATTCTTGAGGACATCGGAGATGCCTTCAACCGGTACAGGGCCAGTGACGGTGAGCGAGTAACGGCGGTTCAGCTCACTGCCCCTACGGGGTCCGGCAAGACGGTTATCGCTGCTGCGGTGATCGAGGCTGCCCTATTCGGATCAGAAGATGCTCTAGGTCAGCCTGATCTGACTTTCTTGTGGGTTTCAGATGACCGTTCGCTGAACGAGCAGACCTCACGGAAGTTTCTGACCGCTTCCGACAAGATTTCGCATGGCAGCTTGGAGATCATTGAACCGAGCTTTGATCAAGAGGTGCTCGATCCAGGCAAGGTCTACTTTCTCAATATTCAGAAGCTCAACTCAACCGGCCGTCTCGTAAAAGAAGGCGGAGATAAGCGTCAGCATTCCTTCTGGTCGACGCTGACCAACACTATCCGGACCCGACCGGACAAATTGGTCATCATGATCGACGAAGCTCACGTGGGCATGAAGACTGATAATACGCGCGACACGATCGTGTCCAGGATTATTGGTGGCGCGCGGACTGGTCGGCCCGCGGCGCCGGTTATCGTGGGCATCACCGCGACGCCACGCCGCTTTGAAAAGGCCATGGACGCCATAGACCGCCGCGTCATGGCCACCAAGATTGCGGTTGAAGAAGTACAGGATTCGGGCCTACTCAAAGACGGGCTGGTCCTTTCATCACCTGAGCAATCGGGTGCGACGTTCAATGAGTCGGCTTTGCTTCGCCACGCAGTCGCGACGACCGTGAAGTACGAAGAGTTATGGCGAGACTACTCCGAAGCCGCGAATGAGCCTCATGTGCTGCCTGCACTGGTTGTCCAGATTGCCAACACTTCCAACGACGCCGAGATGGCTGAGATCGTGGCTCCGATTGTGACCACGATTCTTGAGGCGTGGCCAGGACTCCGCACGGTAAACATTGCCCATACGCTTACTGACCACAAAACTTTGATGGCCGGGCCTCACAGCATCGCGTACTCCAATCCTGAGGATATTCAGGATGACCACGACATTCGTGTAGTGCTGTGTAAGCAGGCAATCACCACTGGCTGGGACTGCCCGAGGGCAGAAGTCATGATTTCCTATCGCAAGGTGGATGATCCGGACGCCATCACGCAGATTGTTGGACGCATGCTCCGGACCCCATTGGCACGGAGGATTGAGAAAAACGAGACGCTCAACTACGTCCACTGCTTCCTGCCTCGCTTCAACAAGGCCGGCGTTCAGCAAATCGCTGACCGGTTGAGACTGGGGGATGACAGCTTCCGCCAGGAGTGGGTGCATCCCCAGGGAAGCGATAGCGAGACGGTAGAAGATGAGATGTTGCCTCTCTTCCCGTCTACCGAGGAGACACTGGCTGGAACCACACTGGCTAAGCGCGCGACGACAGTAAACACTGGACTCCAGGAAGAGCGCATCCGCCAGCAGATAGCCGCAGAGCAGACAACGCCCATCTTGGACAATGAGGGCGAGGTGATTCCTCCGGTGCCTCAGGTTCCGGTAGAGATCCAAGAGGAACTCATCGTCATCGATGCTGACGCAGACAAGGACGAATCTAAGGGACCGACTGGCATGAGTGTTTTCACTCGCGAAGCCGTGACCCTGACACATAACCCGTCAGTTGACAGCAAGGTTTTCGAGACCATGCTGTCCCTGCCTTCTTATGTCATTCCTGGTGTTCAATACCGCTCCCAGGTGGACAGGCTGAAAAGCTTTGCAACGCTTATCACTGGCGGCGGCACAAACACCATCCTCCAGGGTGCCTCGAAGATGGCTAATGAACGACTGATGGCCGTTCTTCGTGAGGCCCGCTGGCAGTTGGATGCCAGCGGCAAGTTTGCCGATGAAGAAACCAGACTTGCCCACTTCTTGATTGAGAACCAGGTGACGACGCTGTTTGAGGGCGGACAGGCTCTGGACATTGATGCTCAGGAGGAAGTTGAAATTGACTCCAAGGGCGTTGAACACTTGTTTGCCCAGGCTGGCCGGCGCATTGGTAAGTCCATGGCTGACGGCTACCTCAACGAACGCCTGAGCGAAGATGGCGATGTCTACACGGCGATGATGTCTGTGGCTGTCGTGGCTCATATGCCAAGCGTCAAGGACAAGCTGGAGAAGGTGGCTAACGAAACCATCCTTGAATGGTTCAAGGACTTCCAGACAGAGATCAACAAGTCCCCGGCCGCATTGAAGGCTCAGCTGGACGAGATCCGGTCGGAGGCGACGGAGCCAGAGCCTACTGTCGTGTCCCTGCCCGCCAATAAGCCGTTCCCCGTGGCTGAGGTGGTGTGGCCGAAGCACTTGCTGTCATCGGCTACAGGGGACTATCCAGTGAAACTCAACGAGTGGGAGATTCACGTGTTGAACTCCGAACTCAACGACGATCGCTGCATCGCCTGGTACCGTAACCCGAACTCTGGGTCGGCCTCGCTGACTGTCCCTTATGTGATGAACGGGAAGCACAAGGGCATGGCTCCAGACTTCGTGTTCTTCCACGAAACACAGGACGGCATCGTCGCGTCGATCCTCGACCCTCATGCCCAGAGCCTTAGTGACTCGGTACCAAAGCTGAAGGGGCTTGCAAAGTACGCCAAGGATCACGGTGACCAGTACCAGCGGATTGAATCGATCATCAAGATCAATGAAGTCTTTTACGCCTTGAACATGAAAGACAGGGCAGTCCAGGAAGCAGTTGAGGGTTACCGTGAGGCTCGGCCTGAGGCCTTATACCTTGAGTACGCGGGGAAGTACTAAGGCATTGTCTGAAGAGAGACGCAACAGTGACGTCCCACGGTCGGCACCACCTCTGAGGCGTCTGGTTAGTGGGGTTATGAGCTTGCGTCTGCCCTTTTCGAAAAGCTCCTCAAGTGAGCCGCTACTTCCAGTGGAGCAAATGAAGCTCGTGCACTCAGAAGTAGACCGGCAAAGAACTGCCGTCAATGCCCGGATGGGAAACATGCACACGCGTGCCGCCATCCTGGTTACCGCTTCCGGCGTCTACAGCACTGTTCAAGCCAACAACTGGACTACGGGCTGGCAATTCATAGGCATCGTCCTTTCGATCGCTGCTGCTGTGATCGGTCTCGTGTCGATGCGCCCCTCAAAGGGCACCGATGCAAACGCCACACTGTCGTTCCATGAAAGGTTGAGTGCGGACCCGTACAGCACCGAGTACAGCATCGTTGAAGACAGTATGGACGGACTTACAGACGATCTGGAGCGTATTGAAAAGGCCGCCAAGTTGATTGTTTGGGGTTATGGGATACTTGTTGCAGCTTGGCTAGCGATGCCGGTCACTGTGGCTCTCATGAGCGCACACATCATTTAGAGAGTTGGTTTGGTGGGAAAAGAAGAATCACCGCGCTACAATCCTGAGCCTCCGACCAGGATTCCGCGCACTACGATGGCGATGTCAAAGTCTAATGAACGAGAGCTGTCGCACAAGGGAACCGGTGGCGGTTCTACTTTCAGCGAGAGCAGGGGCGGTTCCAAGGGAACCCCACCTCCGGCACCCAAGAAGAAGTAGTTCAACCGCAGACAGCAGATGACCGCACCAGTTGAAGGTGCGGTCATCTGTGCTTTATTTGGCGAACAGTTCCTGTGCAAGCCAGGTGGTGCCCAAGGTAACGCCCATTACGACAACAAACGCGATGCCCATCCATGTAAACGCCTTCCAGACTGGACCGTCGGAGTTTCTTTCAAGCGGGTCAAATACGAACTTGTTGAATAATGCCATCGAGGCGATGAAGCCGACGATGCCACCGGTTACTCCAATGCAATAGTTCCAAACTCCTGCTGGCACCTGCTGATATGTTCTTGTCACTACTTGAGCCACAAACAGGACGATAATTCCCGCTGTAGCCGCGACTGTGACATCCCTCCTCCTAGTATTTGGTTGAGCCATTACTTCTTTCCTTTCTTGTTTGTTTTTATCGGACAATAACAATATACCCTATGGCACTGACAATATAGGGCTAATTTGAGGTGTTTTGCTTTTAATTTTAGACTATTTATGAGTAAATAGTGGCAATATGGCAGCTCAACCATTGCAAAACAATTTAGTCCATGGTGATCATCGTCGTATTTCTGTCGATGATTTTAGGACGTCAACTTGCGGATGGAAGTCAGAGCGCGAGTTTGTCGACTTTCTGGAGGTGAACCTAGCGCAGTTCGCGGAAGAGGAGCTCGGGGCCTCGTACCTCTCGCACGTTCGCGAGTGGTATCTAACTGATCTCAAACCATTCGGTGCCAACAAGCCGCGCATTGATCTGATGGTAAGGCTCAAAGATGGCCGCCGTATCGGCATAGAGTGCAAACGCCCAACTGGATCATTCTCAGACATCTCCCGAAGCATCTCCCAGCTCCTCTCCTACTCAGTGATCGCTAATCAAAACAATGCTCATATGGACCAGCTATACCTCCTGACGACCCAGTACGATGAGGTGCTATACCAGGTAATCACCAAGTACGAGCTGCCGATCAAGGTCATTGTCTTCTCAAGGGACCAGCGGGCGGTGATGGCGTAATGGCTAGGCCCACCAAATACAAGAAGCTCTTCTGCAAGTCGATCATCGAATACTTCGACCAGCCGCTCACGTATCAGGAAGAAGAGACAAAGTACTACAAGGGCGAGCCATACCCCGTGACTAGGACTGTGGTAACTGAGCTGCCGACCTTTGAGCGATTCGCTTCTTCCATCGGCGTCACCATGTCGACTATGTGGGAGTGGAAGCAGTCTCACGAGGAGTTTTCGAATGCGTACAGTCAGGCCCAACAGCTGCAAGAGCAGATGATCGTCGGGAACGCCATGGCAGGTCGCTATGTTGGCTCTTTTGCGCAGTTCTATCTGAAGAACAAACATCAGTACGTCGAGCAGTCCCAGATTGACCATACGACTGATGGCAAACCAATGACAGCCTTGGTGGAGATCGTCCGTAGTGGGGACCAACCAAGTACGGATTAAGTTCCTCGAAGAATACGAGGAGCTCTTCAACGAGACCTGGCGCAACATCGTCTTCTACGGTGGCCGTGGCTCGGGTAAGTCCCAGCACGTCGCTCTGGCGCTGATACTTCGTGGCCGGCAGAAGAAGCTCCGCATCCTTTGTACGCGCGAGCTGCAGAACACGATCGGTGATTCTGTCCACAAGCTACTTTCCGACATCATCAACAACAACGGCTTCACCGACTACGAGATCACCGATAAGACCATCCGGAACAAGATCACTGGCACCGAGTTCATCTTCAAGGGTTTGCGGCACAACTCCACGGAGATCAAGTCCATGGAAGGCATCGACATTGTGTGGTGCGAGGAATCTCAAAGCCTCAGCGAGTCCAGCCTGGACGTCTTGGTCCCTACTATCCGTAAGCCAGGCAGTCAGCTGATCTTCACCTTCAACCGCATGAATGACCTCGACCCGGTCTATGTCCGGTACGTTCGCACGGAACGTCAGCGTACCTACGTCGCCAGGGTGAACTACGACGTTCTGGACCGAGCCGGCCTCTTCCCCGATGAGCTGCGCGAAGAGATGGAGGCGGATAAAGCCACCTCTCTCAGTCTCTATGCCCACGTGTGGTTAGGCGAACCTCGTTCCCAAGCGGACAACGCGATTATTAGTCGCGATTCAGTGCTTATGGCTATGGAGCGAAAGCTGGATGACGAAGGTGCTTTAGAAGTCGGGGTCGACGTGGCCAGGATGGGCAATGACCGAACTGTCTTCATGATGCGCCGCGGTCACAAGAAGATTGGCGAACAGGTCCACAGCAAGCTACGCACGGATGAAGTCGCGGATCAGTTGGAAGTGTTCGTCAACTTCGACAAGACGATCATCATCAAGATCGACGACACGGGCGTCGGTGGGGGAGTGACTGACCAGATGATCCGGCGCGGTTACCGGGTCGTGCCTCTCAACTTCAATGACGCGGCCAACGACCCGGACAGATACCCGAACATGATCAGCGAGGGCTGGTTCCACTTGGCCCAGCTTATGGATCAGATACAGCTCGACTTAGACGAAGATCTGCTCATGGAGCTCACCACCAGGCAGTGGAAGATGGACACCAAAGGGCGACGAGCCGTGGAAGGCAAGGGCGACTATAAGAAGCGCGGCTTTAGATCTCCGGATAAGGCTGATGCCCTGATCATGTGCTTTTACAATGTCATGCCCGGAGATTTTCAATATCAGCGAGATGACGATACGGATTCCGGCTTTGGAACGATTACTTCAGGCTTGTTAAGTAATAAGTTCTAGTTTAATCTGAAGACAGATGGCAAGCCAGTCAAACAAGAAAATATTGACTTCTTCAGAAATCGGAGACACCGGGGTCCAGATTTTCAATGGCGTCATTACCGGCGAAGAATACAACCGGAATCTGACTGGCTACCGCGGCCTCCTTGTCTGGGATGAAATGCGCCGCTCCGATGCAACAGTCGGCGCCTCCCTCCGTGCAGTGAAGCTGCCGATCAAGTCCACCAAGTTCTTCATGAAGCCGGCAACGGATGACGATCTCGATGTTGAGATCAGCGACTTCGTCCACTGGAACCTTTTCGAGCGCCTGAAGTGGTCACAAATCCTGGGCGAGATCCTGACGCACCTGGAGTTTGGCTTCTCGGTGCACGAGATGGTCTTTGGCGTTGAGTCCGTTGATGGTGTCGACCGTGTGGTGCTCACAAAGCTAGCCTTCAGGAAGCAGACCAGCCTTGTTAGTTGGCAAGCAGACGACAACACCCCTGGCATCACCTTCAGGAAGTCCGACGGCAAGATGGTCCCGATCCCATTGGAAAAGATCGTGGTCTTCACCAACGAGCAAGAGGGCGACAATTATGCGGGCCGCAGCATCCTTCGTACGGCCTATAAACACTGGTTCTACGTTGACAAGTACTACCAAATTGATGCAGTCGGACATGAACGGCACTCACTCGGTGTCGTCAAGATCAAGTACCCCTCAACCGCTACTGATACTCAGCGCGCGGCAGCTCAGAACGCTGCTCGTAACCTCCGTGCCAATGAAGAGGCATACATCGAGGAGCCCAACGGCTGGGACATCAACTTCATGGACATGCAGGGGAATAGCCTCAAGGACATCCAGCCATCCATTGACCGACATGATCGCCAGATAACCAAGAACGTCCTGGCTCAATTCCTGGAGATCGGCGCTGCTGGAGGAAGCGGCACGCGGTCCACCAGCGAGGATCACCACGAGCTGTTCAACCAGTCGGTTCAAGCGGTTCTCGACTACGTCAAAGACACCATGGGTTACGTGGTCAAGACGCTGGTCGACCTCAACTACAACGTGGACACCTACCCGACCGTTGCCTCCGGCGCTGTTGACCAGAAGAACATCACGGTACTGGCCGATGCCTTTGCCAAGTTCAACGACGCAGGACTAATCACTCCTAGTGATGAAGACGAGGCCCACGTCCGCAACCTCCTTGGCTTCCCGGAGATGAGCCCGGATGGACCTCGCCCTTCGAGGTCGGCAGCCACGACACCAAAAGACAAGGCTTCAGCTGAGGCAATCACTGCAGCACGTAAGGAGACCCGCCGCATAGAAGCGCAGATTAGCTCCAAAGATGTCCCGGGGCTCTACGACGATCTTGGCATCGACCCAAGCAATCTCGGCTGCATCATGATGGACACTGAGACTCTGAACGTGATGACGCATCTGCCTGCTGATTTTGAAGCGGACCTGATTCAATCGACCAAGCCAAGTGACCACGCTATGGGTGCGGTGGCGGAGACTGAGGCGCACGTGACACTGCTCTATGGGCTCCTAGAGAACGGCAACCTTTGGAAAGACAAGGTTGATGCGGTACTCAAAGGGTGGTCCCTGGATTCAGTCACGATCGCAGACGTTGACTACTTCGATGTTGGGGATAGCTTCGCTGTCATAGCCCACATCGAGAAGACGCCTGAACTCATTGACGGCCACGAGCGCCTCACCCTATTGCCTCATATTCAAACCTTCAGCGAGTACAAGCCCCATCTGACCCTGGCCTACGTCTCGAAGGACGCAGACATCGATGACTGGGTGGACTATTTGGGAACCGCCTTCAACGGTAAGACCCTGAAGACAGCGGGCATTAACTACGGCGATCTGCCAGACGCTGATGGCAGCCCCAAGGAGGCCAGCGCACTGAAGAACCTGGCGACGAAAGTATCAGCATCACTTACGAGGCTCCTCTATGGCAACAAGAGCAGAGCTGCTTAAGGCTCGTGAAGAGCTGCACGTAGCTATCCACGCCTCGGAGGAATGGCAGGACGGCTACAAAGCAAGCCCGGATACCTTCAGGCGACTACTTGAGCTTGAGGCGTCGTTAGAAACGGCAGTAGGGGAGTATCTGCACGAGCTGTCCGATCGGGCGGTCAAGTATGTGGACTGGTCCCGCTTACCGGAGCCCATCAAAGCTGATGCCGGCCCTGTCGCCAACAACGATGATCCTGTCTGGAATCAAGAGCAGGTCCTTCTAACCGCCGCCACGATCGAACTGATCACCGAACTCATCGCTACTGGTGCAATCGCGGGCGAGTATCTCTACGGCATCCATATGGGCTTTAGCTCGCTTGACGACGCGATCATGCAGGCCGCCAGGCTCTACACCGCCCAGATGGTCAAGGGCATTACTGAAACCACCAGGAAGCTGATCCGCGAGTCAGTGGCAAAGAGCATCGCGTTGGGAGAAGACGCCCAGAAAGCCACAGCCAGGCTGAGGACCGTGATCGACAATCCAGTTCGTGCCGACCTTATTGCTCAGACCGAACCAGTGAATGCCTATCAGACTGGTCTCAGGCACTATGCCTCCGCCACAGGCGCAAAGAAAAAGACCTGGGACGGGCTACGAGGGGCCTGCCAGCTATGTACTCCGCTAATAGGTAAGACGATCGACATTGATGAGCTTTTCACCACTCCTAATGGGGCAGAACTAGATCATCCAGCAGCACACCCACGCTGTCGTTGTTCGTTAGTCTACATTTATTGATTGACTTTTAGGCCAACATATAAGACGTTATAGATAGATATGAAAGCATTCCACAACTTAATAAAAATCAATGCCGACAAACAAGGCAACGCACCTAAAACTATCGAGTTGCTTCGAACCGGTACTTGGCAGACACCTTGGCACGGCGAGTTTGAGATCACTCCCGAAGACATCCAGCAGTTCGTAATCAACGCAGATAAGGGAACTGGCCTCGTAGAAGCTGATCCAAAAGTCCCCCTCAACTACGGTCATGAGTCCTGGGACAAGGCAGCCGGATGGATTCCAAAGCTATACGCGAGCGAAGACGGCAACGCCCTTCTGGGAGATCCAGAGTGGACTCCCGCTGCTGCGCAGGCAATCAAAGACGGGGAGTGGAAATACATCTCTCCCGAGTTCAATCCCCGCAGCTGGCCGTGGGAAGACCCGGAGCAGGAATACAACTTTGTCAGCAACGTGCTGACCGGCGCAGCCCTCACAAACATCCCACTATTCAAGAAACTGAAGCCAATCACGGCGTCGCGTGTGCCTAACCGCAAGGTCAAGGCTGATGCCGCTGGCAACAGTGATAAACGTAATCAAGGAGAACACATGACGTTAGAAGAAATTCGCGCCAAGCAAGTAGCCGACCTGAACGACGAAGAGAAAGCGTTCCTGGCCGAGCACAAAGCCGAACTGACAGCTGAAGAGCTGACGACATTCGGACTAGAAGCTGAAACCCCAGAGACTCCCGAAACACCGGAAGTACCTGAAGTTCCAGAGACACCAGAAGTACCCGAGACACCAGAAGCTCCAGAAAAGCCGACAGGCGTCGAAGCAAGCGCTATCAATGGCATCACAGCAGAAGAACTAGCTCAGCTACGTGCTGACGCAGCTGCCGGCCGCGAAGCCCAGCAGAAACTCGCTCGCACCGAGGCAGAGACCATCATCAACGCCAGCGTCAAAGCCGGGCAGATCAAGAGTGGTGAAAGCGAACGAGCCGTCAACCTGCTCCTCGCATCCCGCGGTGAACAACGCGCTGAACTAGAAGCCTTCATCAAAGGCCTGCCAGTGAACGCCTCTATCGATAAGGAGATCGGTGACACCGGCACAGACGTTGCGACCGGTGCCCGCGAAGAGCTGAACGCCAAGGTCGCAGCAAAGATCAAGGCAAGCGCGGCTGAAGGAAAAAGGATGAGCTACTACGACGCGCAGGCTCAGATCCTTGCAGAAGATGCAGCGCTCAAGGCCCGTGTAGAAAACGAAAATAAGGAGAACCAGTAATGGCAACAGTACAACCAGGCGAACGATATACAGCCCTGACAGGAGCAGACCTGCGCGGCAAGCGATATCACATTGTGAAATTTGATTCTAACTGCAACATCGTGCTGGCTTCAGCTGGCTCTGACACACTCATTGGCGTTCTGGACTATGAACCACGAACAGCTGTTGACAGCGTAGATGTCGTGCTTGCTAACGGCGCCGGCACCTTCAAAGTAAAGACAGCAACCAACCTGGCAGCAGGCGTATTGATCACTGCTAACGCAAACGGTCAGGCGGTCCTCGCTACTACCGGACAGAAAGTCATCGGTCGAACACTTCGAGCAAGCGTGGCAGGTGAAATCGCTGAATACTACAAACTAGACACAGTGGCTTAGGACGCTGATAAAAACTAATAGGAACAACTGAATATGGCAAACGCACCACAATATATCGACCAAGGCCTTACCAACGTTGCGAACGCTTACGTCAATGCTGACACTAGCTTCATCGCCAACTTGCTCATGCCGACCGTACCGGTCAAAACTCGAACCTTCCTGGTTCCACAGATCAACTTCAATTTGCAGCTTCCAACAAACAGCCTGCGCACTGGTGGATCACTCGCGAAAAGCGTCAGCTACACGACTGAATTCAAACCAGCTAACCCACTGCTTGAGCACTCTCTGTCAGACCAGGTCTACGCAGATGACTACAACCAGACAGATGACCCATTCAAGCCTGAGAGCGACGCTGTCGAGAACATCATGCACAAGATGCAGCTGATCGACGAGGCGGAAATGGCCAAGACGGTTACTAACACCTCGATCATCACCAACAACCGCACGCTCAGTGGCACAGCTCAGTGGAATGACTCAGCATCGAACCCAATCGCTGACATCCTGACGGGCATCAAGGCCCGCGCCTTCCGTCAGTTCAACACCATTGCAATGGGTTACGAGACGTTCTTCGCGATCGCTACTCACCCGTCAGTGCTCGACATCTACAAGTACGCCGTCGGTGGCACCGTTACTTCTGATCAGGTCCTCAACCTCTTCCGCCCGTACGGCATCACGAACCTGCTGATCGGTGACGCTCGCTATGACACCTCTGTAGAGGGACTGGCACAGACGTTCGCACCTATCTGGGGCAAAGACGTTGTCCTGGCTTACGTCACACCACGCCCAGGCCTCAAGGAAATCAACGGTGGCTACAAGTTCCAGCTCGACGGCGGACGATTCGTCACCCGTGAAGAGAAGAAGAACCCACTCCTCACTGAGGTTGTCGCCCACGACTACTACAACTACCAAATCTTAATGCCTGAAGCGTTCTACGTAATCAAGAACGCTGTCGCGTAAGGAGCTGAATGATGGCAAAACTACTCGTACTTAACCCGATCACCCACAACGACAAAGACTACAAGGTAGGCGACAAATTTGAGGGGAGCGAAGAAGTCGTTGCCTCCCTCATCGCCGCCGGCGCTCTCGAAGATCCAGACCGTGAAAAGACGGTCCAAGAATCAAGCGAGCTAGCTGATGCTCAGGCCCAGGCCGAGAAGATCGTCAAGGACGCAGAGGCTAAGGCAGCTGACACAGCCGCCGCAGCTGAGAAAGTTCTAGCTGATGCTCAGGCCCAGGCCGAGAAGATCGTCAAGGACGCAGAGGCAGCCGCTAAGAAGGCTCCAGCAACTCAGAGCGACACCAAGACCAAATAGGAACTGGAACGTCACAGAGCACACGAGAGCGCCCAATGCGGGCGCTCTTCGTAATTGCCGGACCCGTAGAGGGAATGGCAGCAGGCAACTAGGTGTTGGGCTCACTGTCAGACGCAGGTGCGTCCAGGGATGTAGCTTTAGTGCCTGACTCCTGACGCGTGAGGGACTGGATGATAAGCAGCCTCGCTTCATCCCGTCTCGCTGGAGATTCAAAGGTTCCGATTAGACGTTCTGCAGCCAGGGCTCGCTCCACTTCGATTGGGTGGTTGAAGAAGTTCTGCAACTCCTTGGATGACGTCGCGGAGTTAGTGAGAACCGCTTTGGCGATGAAGCCCGTGAGTACTGAAGCGGCCGTTGCGACTACGGCAGAAGATATGGCTGCACTAGTTGATTGAGCGGAAAGTGCAAAAGCAGCGGTGACCAAGATGAATATGAAGCCAATCATGATGTAGAGCCCGGTGCTCTTTTTTGTTGATTCAGCGTAGTTCATAACTATTTGGTGGTAACTCTTGAGATGCTTCCGGTTGCCTTTCCAAATCGTCTTGAAGTCCGTAGCGGCATCGATCGCATCATCATCCGCTATCCGGCTGATGATCACGGAGTTCTGGAAACGTCTCTGCTGTTCGCCATACTGGTAGTAGATGGCTACGAGTAGCATCACAACGACCATGGCGACACTAAAGGTGACCATATCGAGAATAAGCTCAAGACCATTGCTTTTGTAGTAACCGCCACCGCTATTGAGAACATAGTCGGTGCCATACTGGTCGATGAGGGGTTTTTTGAAGAACGAAAGATAGGCCGTGATAGCGGCTAAAAGCAAAACAGCAATTGCGCCCATGATGATGGCGGACCGCTTGAAAGTGGCGAACTCGTCGGAACCTCGCCAAGTGAGCGCGGAGGTGCCGGACTGTGTAGGAGGAGTTTCCATTCCCCCTTCACCAGTCGTTTCAGCATCTTCTTTAGCCGGGGAGTTATCAGGGGCGGCGCTCATTCGGGCATCATACCATGAGCTAGAAAAGCTTTTAATTGTTTCGTTGCAATGATTAAATGAACATATATGGCAACAACCCTACGAATCGACTCCTTTGATGAACTGAACATTGTTGAGCGCGGCGAACTAAGCCTTGATTCGGTGATGGGCTCGTCAGTTCTCGGAGTCCGTTGTGTTGATGACCTTGTTGCAGGTCAGACTATCTACGTCGGGCAACTATCGCGTGAAGGCATTGAGAAGGCCGTCATTGCGTCTATCGCAGATGAGACGACTATTAGCTTGGTTGAGCCTTTGCAGCTTGCACATGCGCGCTTTGAGCCCGTCACGGCCGTACTTGGTGACTCGATCCATATCTACCGAGCACCGAACGTTGATGGCACGGTTCCAAGTGACGACCAGTTCACTATCCTGACGACCCGGACTATCGACGCCGATCAAACATCCACTTACTTCAAGGACTCGACCGGATCGAGTGCTTTCTGGTACCGCTACACCTACTTCAACCCGATCACTCTGGACGAAACGCCTCTCAATGCCTTTGATGCCTTTCGAGGCGACGACTTCGGGCACTACGCCTCCTTGTCCGAGATCCGTCGCGAGGCCGGCTTCGAGAACGCTTTCAACTTGAAGGACGCGGTCATCGACCAACAGCGCCGTATGGCCGAGGCCGAGATCAACGCTTCACTTGCAGGCGCCTACACCGTCCCCTTCACAACTGTCCCTGAGATCATCCACACCCTAACCATCCAGCTGGCAGCCGCGCTCCTACTGACCGACGCATACGGTCAGACGCCGGGCAACAAGCAGAAACTTCAGGACGCCCGAGCTGCTATCGCTGCCTACAGGACACGCTCTTCGGTACTTACTGATGGCCAGGGTGTTTCTCTGGCTAGCTCCGAGGCGGTGACCACAAACCTCGACGACAGCGATCCTCGGTTCTTTCGAATAGGGGACAAGTTCTAGATGAGCTTTGAAGTCGCCTTCACCTTCGACGGCCAGGAGCAGATGGTCAACCGCCTGCGAAGCACGGCCCGCGGCGTCAAGGATCTCAGTGAATCCATGTCCACAATCGGGCTTTATCTCTCCCACCTCTATGCCGGTGAAGTCTTTGCTAGTCGGGGTGGCGTTATCGGTGAACCCTGGGCTCGCCTCAGTCCAGACTATGCAGCCGAGAAGGCACGGAAATGGCCTGGTCGCCCGCCTCTGATGAGGACTGGAAAGATGCAGTCGAACTTTCGCTTTGAAAGCGACGCAAACTCAGCACGTATGTACAACCCGACGCCCTACTTCAAGTACCACCAGAGCAGCGACCCACGCAGCAGCAACTTACCTCGTCGCGTCATGATGAAAATCGATGACATGCGCCGACGGGAGGTGTTGCGCATCATCCAGGCTGAGATCAATCGAAAGGTCAACGCCTGATGGGTGACTCTGTCGACTTCATCCTCGGCATCCTGAAGAACGCCTTCCAGGGTGGTCCCTTCAACGAGTTCTACAACGGCGATCCCGATATGATCCCGGCATTCAATCTGCCGGCCTTGATCGTGACGCAGACAGGCGACGTCACCACACCAGAGGATTCGGCCAGCGATGACGTAGTCGACACCATTGTCGTCAAGGTTGTGTTCGATAAGAAGGATGATTGGTCGGAGAAGGTAGACCCTCTAAACATGACCGAGCATAAGATCCGCCAAGTTATCGCGGCGAGAGATGTCGTAACCGGGAAATATCTACCCAATACAGTCAAAGGGGCCCTGCAGTCTCAGGTGTATGGCAATAACCGCATCAATAAGAGTATGAGCACCGCTTACGGCATCATCGAGCGTCCCAACGAGCTCATTACCGCAGAAGCGCACCTTACCTTGCAGGTTGAGTTTTCTGTCGACGTCTAATAGCTATAGGCAGTGATTATATAAAGTGTTAAATTAAACTTATGAACAAGAATTCAGATAAGCCAGCAGCAAAAAAGCAAGCAAAGCCTGTGGTCACTATCGCGCCTCAAGTCTTCTTTAGCCCCGTCCATGGGTCAGTCGAAGCAGAGTCACTCGAAGAAGCGACACATAAGCTAGAGCTCATTGTCGAAGAACAAACTAATACGAAAGAAGAAAAGGTAGGTGATGCCAAATAACCCGTTTAGAGGAAGAGATGAAGCCATCGGTTTCGGACTTGAAACCGTTCCAGGAACAGCAGTAGCACCGCAGACGTTCCAGCCGCACCTCGCGGTTACCCTCGACCCAAAGACCAACGTCGAAGAAGATAAGAGCGCACTGGGCCGCTCAGAGAGCCGCAGTGATTCTGCAGTGACCGAAGAGTGGGTAGAAGGCTCGATCAATGCGATCCTCAACGATCTGACCATTGGCTACCCACTGGTCAACATCTTCGGCCAGGTCGCGGCAGCACTCCACAGTGGCGAAACGATTGTCTACGACAACACCTTCACCGTTGCCGGTCCTGGTGTCTTGCCACCATCACTAACCTTCGCTCGCACAAGCCCCGTACGTTCCCGACGATTCGCCATGGGGACACTGACTGATCTTGAAATCGACATCAAGCAGAACGGCTTTGTTGAATTCACCGCCACGGTCACCGCCAAGTCTGGCGCGACAAGCACTGAGACGGTCCTAATCCCAGGATTCAACAAGTTCACCTCAAAGCATGTGGTCGTAAAGCGGGCTACGAGCCTTGCCGGCCTCACGGGTGCCACCGCCATGCAACTCAAGAGCATCAAATTGAAGCTCTCTCGTAAAACAGACCGCTTCACGCCGCTCGGCACGATCGATCCAGTTTCCTTTGATCCAAACGACTTCGCTGCAACTGGTTCGATGGTTCTTCGCTACACAGACACGTCACTGGAAGACGTTGCATTCCTGAACACGCAGCAAGCGCTGAGCATCGCCTTGGTCAACACAGATGTGACGATCGGATCAGCTACAAATCCAAGCCTGACCTTCACGATGCCAAAAGTCCGTTTCTCACCGATTACCCTGGACAACCCTCTCGACAAGACTTTGAGCGAGACCGTCAACTTCGACTGTGAACTGGACACGACAGCCAACTACATGATCCAGGCGGTTCTGACGAACCTGAAGAACGGATACGCACATGCGTAGGCTGGCGATCACTAAGCGCGTATCGCTGGCTGGCGTTGCTGAAGGCTGGGACGAGAGCTGCTACGCCCTCGTCATGCCTCCAAGCAATGAGGAATACATCGACTTCACCACGACGACTGCGGCAGAAGATATGAGCAATATCGACAAGTTCAAGTGGCAGATCGAATTCGTCAAGAAGCATCTGGTCTCAGGCAAGGTGAAAGTCCTTGATGACTCCGGGAACCTCGTTCTCGACGACTTGCTGACCGAAGACATCGACGCGAGCAAAGAACTCGCCGATCTTCTGTTCATTCAATCTGTGGGGCTAGACCTTGACCCAAAAGGTTTATCGACAGCGATGGAAACGTCACCAACTCCCGAGCCTACGACAGAGCTTTAGAGCTTTACGAGAAGTACGAAGATGCGATCGTCTTTGACGATGCATCTGGACTCACTGCCGAACAGATAGAGGAAGTTCAACTCATCCGTTACATGGAGCGGATGAGTTTGACGTATCAAGAGGCTCTAAAAGAGCCCCGCCACATCGTTGAAAAAGCCTTTCTCATATGGGGCTTAGATAATAAAAAACGTGCTAAATTAAATTCAGAAGGTAATAACTAAATAAAACTGCATGGCCTCAAATAACTCCATCGACATCCTCATTCAAGCAAGAGACGCGGCGTCGAAAGTTATCAATGACGCCGTAAAGAATATCGAGAAGGCCGCTGCCAGCGCTTCTGAGGCCAATAAAGAACTCAGTAAGTCCGGCAAGACCACGGCCGCTGACCTTGAAGCCGCTTCAAAGAAGAGTGACGGTTTCGGTTCAAGCCTCGGAACTTTGGCCGGCCAGGTGCGGTTCGCTGCAACTGCCTTTCTCACCTACAAGCTCGGCCAGCTGGTCTCCGATTTTGCGAGCTCATCAGTGCAGGCTGCGGGACAACTGGAGCAGACCAACCTAGCCTTCCAGTCTCTGACCGGCAATGTCGAGATGGCCAACTCAGTCTTCGCTCAGCTGGTTCAGTACGCCAATGTCACGCCGTTTGAAAGTGCGGACATTGAAAAGGCTGCTCAAACCCTGATGAGCTTCGGCACCCAGGGCCAGCAGACCGTCGACATTATCAAACAGCTCGGTGACGTGACCTCCGTGGGCGGGGGAGACCTCCAGGCACTCTCACTGGTAACTGGTCAGGTCTTTGCTCAGGGCAAGATGCGCGCCCAGGACATGTACCAGGTCATCAACGATGGCGGCGCTGGCCTCATCAAGGTCATGGCGGAAAACGCAGGCGGCATGCAGAAGCTGACCGATGAGTTCGACAAGGGTGGCATCCCGGCCCAGCAATTCTTTGACGCGATCACCCAGTCCACGCAAAAGGGCGGCTTCGCCTTTGAAGGAGCCAACAAACAGGCCGACACCTTCAACGGACGGCTGTCTACCCTCAAAGATTCAGCCACTCAGTTCGGCGAAAAACTCATCGGGGTTCACATCGATCCGGCCCTTGGTCTGCAGATTCAACCGGGCGGCTTGTTCGACCGGATGAAGGGCATGATGGGGGACCTGACCGGCTCTTTCTCCGCTTGGGGCGCTGCGGCTGGTGATGTAGTCCCTAAGATTCTCGACTGGTTCGACCGAACATCGCAGTCCTTGATGCGCGTCTACACCGCAGTTTCTAACTATCTCAGCCCGAAGCTTTCCGACTTGTGGAAATCATTCAAGGACAACATCCTCCCGATCCTGACCGATCTCTGGCACAACGTCCTTGAGCCGCTCATCCCGGTCCTCGGTACCGCCCTTGTCGGCGCGATAGGAGCGGTTGTTGATATCGCGAGCAGTCTGTTTAAGGGCATCGGCTTTGTCTATCAGCAGATCAAAGACGGCAATCCCCTCATCTGGACGCTCATCGGAGCATTCGGCACTTTGGCCACGGTGATGGCCTTCAACGCCATCTTTGACGCTCTGACTGTCGGATTTGCGACCTTCCGGCTGGTCACGATTCCAAGTCTCATCGCGACGATGGATACGATCGCCGCTTCAAGTGCTGGTGTCGCAGCAAAACAGATTGCCAGCTTCGCGATGGTCTCGGCTCAGGCAGTAGCCCATGCCGTTGTTACGGCCACAGCTTGGACTGTAAGTGCTGTAAAGACCTCGACGACATGGGTCGTCACTGAACTCCCGAAAATTATCGCTTCTTTCGCAGCCACAGCTGCAAAGGCAACTGTTCATGCCGTTGCTACCTCCGCGGCCTGGGTTGCCTCGGCGGCTAAGACTTCGGCCATATGGGTGGTCACGGAGCTTCCAAAGATCATTGGCTCTTTCGCGCTCGTGGCTCTGAAGGCCTCGCTTCATGCTGCCGACACGGCGCTGGCATGGACACTCAACGCCGTTCGGGTCTCCCTCGTTTGGACCACAACTGAAATGCCAAAACTAGTTGCGTCCTTTACGACGACAGCAGCTAAGGCCGGAATTCATGCCGCAGCTACCTCCGCCGCCTGGGTAACATCTGCGGCTAAGACTTCAGCGGTCTGGATAGCAACTGAGCTGCCACGAATCGTTACCGCCTTCGTAACGACGTCGGCCAGCGCAGTCAAGCAGGCGGTCGTTAGCTCCGCTGCTTGGATAGTCTCTGCCTCTCAGTCAGCAGCCGCTTGGATAGCAACTGAGCTGCCGAGAATTGTTTCAGCCTTCATCGCTACATCCTCCAGTGCATCGAGGGAAGCGGTCGTCAGCTCCGCAGCCTGGGTAGCAAGTGCATCAAGATCAGCCGTCGCCTGGGCGGTCACAGAGCTACCTCGGATCATCTCTGGTTTCATCGCTGCTTCCGCCTCGGCTGTCGCGAACGCAGCTGTATCTAGCGCTGCCTGGGTAAGCGCTGCGGTTACCTCCTCACAGTCGTTTGCTGCTTTCAGTGCGCTTGTGGCGACACCAATCGTCATGCCAGCTATTGCAGTCGGGGCAGCTCTCGCTGCCATTGCCAGCGTTTGGAACGCCTACAACAACATGATGAGCGCTATCGAGCAGGCGAAAGCCACTCAAGCGCAGTTCAACCAGGAGTCTCTCAAGACAAGCCAGCACTTCCTCGGCATCTTGAACGACGGCGTTAGTAGCCCTCGGCAAAAGGAACTGGCAAGGCAATACCTCCACAACACCGGCTTTCCTGGCTATGCGACCGGTACGAGTTTTGCTCCTGGTGGCCTCGCTGGCCTGGCGGAAACCGGAGCCGAGCTCGTGACTGCTCCCGGCCTGTATAACCTGCCCACCGGCGCAAAGGTTCACACAGCGAGAGAGACCAAACAGATACTCAGCGGCGGGGGAGGTGCATCAATTCAAATTGGCTCCGTCCACATCCATAACGAGATGGATCAGCAGCGATTCCTCAAAGACCTCGGGTGGAGGCTGGCGCTGTCATGATCGTCTCCGTCAACGGCTACACGATCAACGATCCGAACAGCGTGAACAGCTGTTATCTGGATGAACCAATCGACGGACTGGGTATGCCTCCGGTTCGCACTTCAAGCGGCAACTATTCGGGACGAGATGGCGGCTACATCGGCGCCCAATTCTTCGGGATGCGCCTCGTCACCTTGACCGGCTATTTCTTCGGGACACCGGCAGCGCTGGAGACGGCTCGACGCAATTTGGCCGCCGCGGTGACCAACGCATCCTTCCCGGTCAACATCACCACCAACGCCGGGTCTCAATACGTTCTGTACTGCTCGCTCGATTCCTTGGACATGCCAATTATCCGTTCCCTCAATAGGGCACCTTTCAAGCTCTCCCTCATTGCCCCTGATCCGATCATCTACGACAACTCGGCCTCTGGTGCCATGAGCGTCACGGTTCAACCTGCTCGCGGTGGCGGTCTGACGTGGCCACTTACCTGGAAACTCAACTGGGCGGCCGGTTCACAACCAACGACCGTCAACAACACCGGTAACGTCACGATCTATCCGACGATCACCCTGACCGACATCATGACCAACCCGACCATCACGAACCAGACGACGGGCCAGTTCTTCACACTTTCCGGCCTCACGACGGCAGCCGGCGACGTGCTCAAGATCGATATGAAGAACCGTACCGTCTTGCTCAACGGCGGTTCGGTGCTGCCCTATGTGACAAGCACGAGCTCATGGTGGCCGCTGCTTCCTGGCAACAACTCGATCAACCTGACAACCAACAGTGGAACAGATACCACTGTCGCGACGCTGGGCTGGCGAAGCGGGTACAGGAGCATCTAAGTGGATTTCGGAGGTTCACGCCTTTACGAGATCGAACTGTGGAGCGCGGGAGGCTCCCGTATTGCTGACATTTCCCACCTGTGTTCTAAGCGCAGATACACCCTGCAGCGCAACGAGGCAGAGACCCTGACCTTTGATCTGGATCTCAACGACTTCGAAAGGTACTGCCTCATCAACCTGGGTGGAACCGATCCGAACGTACTCATCAAGCCGTACGTCACCGACGTCAAAGTAAAACGTGCCGGATCATACCTTTTCGGCGCGCAGGTGGTGGATATCAGCTTCAACCTGAGTGCGGACTCATCTTCGCCTGGACAGGGCTCTAGCGGGGCTCAGAACGCGTCGGTAACCATTACATGCTCCGGATACCTCAATTTGGTCAAGGACCGCTATGTCACCAAGACGTACTCGCAGATTGAGCGCACCGCGATTGCCACGGATTTACTGACAACCACCCAGGCTCAGACCAACGGCAGTGTGGGCGTGACTATTGCGGGGAGTCAATACGCCACTGGCCTGCCGGCTGATCGGACGTATCAGCGGGACAACGTCAAGCTCAAACTGCAGGAGCTCGCGGCGCTGAGCGATTCACCCTTTGACTTCTCCTTCACTTGGAACAAGGTATTCCAGACGTATAGCCAGATCGGCGCACGCCGGACCGATCTCAAGTTCATCTGGGGCGGCCCCTACTCAAATGTGGCTAGCTTTACGGTGGACCGGAGCGGGATAAATCTCTTCAATAAGGTCTACGGTCTGGGTTCCGGTTTCGGGACCGACCAGCTGCAAACCACTAAGGTCGATCTTCCAAGCCAGCTCAACTACTACCTCCGTGAGCAGATCCAGCAGTTCAACTCTGTGGTCGAACAGAGCACTCTCGATGCGAACACGCAGACGGCCGTAGCCCTCGCTAAGGATCTCCTGGAGCTGCCAAAGGTCAGCATCACAGGCAACGAGCTCAAGGGTGTCCCGTTCATCACCCCCGGTGATCGAATCCCGCTGCAGGTGCTCAACCACACTTGGTTAGCGAGTATCAACGGCCTGTACCGCATTGAACAGATGGACGTTTCGATCGATGAGAACGACTTCGAAAGCGACATCACACTGACCTTCGATAACTACGGGGTCAACCAGAATGAATAACCGTTTAGACCATCAGCTTCAGAACAGCGTCGGGTCGGAGATTGAGAGCCTGGAGCAGGATCTTGGCGAGCTCAAGAGCCGTCAAAGCATCGGGCGCGAGCTGGTGAAGCGCAGCTATCTCGTTCAAACAGCCAGCACGTTCGACCTGAGCGCTTACAGCATCCCCGCCAACACCACTAAGTTCTTCTCTCTTCAGCTGACAGGGGACAACACACAAGCGTGGCCCTACGGCATTCAATACAGCCAGATCTACAACAACGGGACCGACGCCGCCCACCGTCTGTCGGACTACAACATCAATGACTCAACCGGCGTCTCGTATTTCTGGTTCCCCAATACGGGCATCCGCAGTGTGAACACCATGGCATGGACGATCGGCGTGGTGACTCAGGCAACCCCAGCATCGATATACATGAAATTCCGTGCCCAGCTCTCCTGCAAAGCAACGGTCCTAAACCTCATCTACTAAAGGAGACTGACATGAATCCACGACTCAACCAGCAGCAAGAGAACCAGATCATCCAACGCGTCAAGAACATCGATGACGGCCTTAGGGAGCTGAAAACCGGCGTCCAGTACGCGGAAGCAAAGATGTACGAGTATTCCAGCGGTAATAGCTACGACTTCAGCGGTTCTCTGCCGGCTTCGACAACTCCGCAGCAGGTGGTCGCCCTACTCATCGTCACCGCGACCTCCGTCGATAACGCTGCCTTCATCTCGACCTTCGTGCCGGAGCTATGGATGCCCAATATGAGTACGCCGTACAAAGACATCCTCACCAGCGCCTATTACATCCAGTACAACAAGATCATCACCGACGATGTGAGCAAGACCCAGTATTACCTTTCGATCGTGGCTAGGGCCTCAGGAACGGCAGCCAGCACGTTCTATTTGAAAGCCCGCATCTATGCCACCGTGCCGGTGACCGTCACGTATGCGAGGCAAATATGATTCCTAACCGCCCGAACATGGCCGCGGGTAATCAGTATGCCGAGAAGCTGACTTATCTCCGGACGACGCTGAATGATATGCGGACTAGCCAAACGTTCGGCTCCAGCAACGTTCGCACCTATCGCTTATTCAACGCCACTACTAACACGGAAATTACCGTCAGTAACGTCACGACCAGCACGCCCAGGTGTGTAGAAGTCACACTGACGCCTCAGACTGCGGCATCGAACCCAGTTATCGCGTTCGACTTCAGCTTCTCGTTTACGTCTCCCAGTGGCGGAACAGTAATTCAGCGCTTCGACGCTCTGCCTCCAGTAGCCGGCGTACAAAAGTTTCGCGTCTACATAATGAGCAATGATGTCACCAAGGATATAGCCCTAGCGTTCACCTTCTGGACTATCTCTCCAGGAACGTACACCTTTGCCGAAGTCACGCCATAATTGCCCTGTTAAAAATAGGCCGTCTGTTTTACGATAAGGACAGAAACCTAAATAGAGAACAAAACCTTGGCAACAATCCTTAGTAACTACACAGCAAATGGAAGCAGTACGACTGACGAGTTCGGTACGTTCCTCACCTTCCACCGGTTACTACAAGGCGATGTTGCTGAGGGACTTCAGGTAGTTGCTAACGGCACCCCGAACATGACCGTTAACGTGTCTACGGGTACAGGGCGTATCACGACCGGGACCTATCCAACGGACTATGGCTACTGGTTCGGTAATACGTCCAGTTATCCAGTGGCGATCTCTACTGCGGCGGCATCCGCTCGAATCGATTACATCGTGGGATATGTCGACAAGTCAGTGGCCGGCTCAACATCTGGTGCCAACGTCAACAACTCAAACAACGTCATCAAGTTCGCCGCTGTCGCAGGAACGCCATCTGGATCACCCGTGGTTCCTACTGTCAGCCAGATCCAAACTGCCATTGGAGCAGCGAACCCGTACATCATCGTTGGTCAGCTGGCCGTAGGAGCCAACGTCACCCAGATTACCAACGCGAACATCACCGATAAGCGCACATTCATACGTGTGAAGCAGCAGCAGAACCTGCCTGGCACACAGCTTCGACTCGGCATTGCAAAGAAGAACACGACAGGGATTCTTCTGACAGTCTCTTACGCAACTTACGCAACGGTCACGGCCACGAGTGGCGGCGGTGAGTGTGAAGCGGATGTGCGCTTCATCTTTTCAAACGGTAACTCGGGTAGCGTACGCGATGTCTTCTTCAAAGTGCAGTGTGACGGCGTTGATGTGTCACCTACGGACATCCGGCTGGAATCATTACTCAACTCCGGAGGCGGTAGCCAAACATCGGCCAGCTTTATCGTTTCCTCCACACCAACAGCTGGATCTCATACTTGGACGTTCTTAGCCTACGCTTCCGCAGCCTCCTCCGTTTCTATTGAACAAGCAGTATTGAAGGTAACGGAGATAGTTTCCTAGTCATGGGGGCGGTCACTAACAACGACATCCTGAATGCCATCGTATCTTTGACGAGTGAAGTTGCCTCGATAAAGGCAACAGGGGAAGCTACGAAAGCTCAGGCCGAAAAAACCAACGGTCGCGTCAACTCTATCGAGGACTGGAAAAACGGTTTGATGGCTGTTGAGCAATACAAAAAGGAGCAGCAGCCAACAATTAAGGCTGGAACGGTTATATATCAGCAAAAGTGGTTTCAAAACGAGAAGCTGGTTGGCGCGGTAGTAGCCGTACTGCTGGCAGTAGCCGGGGCAGTCGGTTACGTCGTAGGGATGCCAAAGGGATGACCTACAGGCAGCTCATATCGCCTAACCCAAACGTCTCGTGTAAGCCGGGCTGGTGCCTGATGTACGTCCAAGACACATTCGGCATCGCACCCGTTTACCCAACTGCCACCGCCGCCTGGAACGCCAGCACCACCAAACACTGGGATTACAACTTCCCTCCTGGATGCTGGGTAGCAGTCTGGTTCTCCCTTCGGGATGAGCCAGCCGGCCATGTTGCACTGCTTGCTCCTGACGGTTCTGTTTACTCTTCCAGCCATCCAACAAAGACCACGCCAGTTCACCATGCATCGCTAGACGCACTCATTCAGTACTACGCCAAGGCGAATCCTCTGACGTATCTGGGCTGGACTGAGGACGTGGAGGGCGTAGCAGTAATAAGTAAAGGAGATGACATGGCAAAGATCACCAAAGAACAAGAGAACTCATTGAGCATCCTTGCAGTGGGGGAATATCCAGGTAAGGACTACGACTACCGCTGGACAGGGAAAGAACTGACGCAGGACAGCTTGGACCAGATGTTGCAGAACTGGTTGAACTATTCAAAGGGCAACGGCCTGATGCTCCGACTTGGACAACAGGATCAGCAGATAGCAGACCTGAAGAAGCAGCTAGCAGAGGCGAAGACAGCCGTCACGGTGACAGCTGCGAGTGACAGCGACAAGAAGCTTCAAGCGATTAGGGACGCACTCGGCATCGAGTGATGAAACTGCTCATCGTTCTACTCGTGTGCTGCGGGCTGTTGGTACTGAGCCTCAATATGCCAGCGAAGCCGGGAAATATCGGGGGACGTTGCCAGATGCGCGGTGTCCTACCTGACCCTATCTGTACACCTGGATCTACCAATCCAAACGTGACGGTGCTCAATCTCAAGGAAACGATCTGCCTTAGTGGCTGGACCGCTACGGCGCGGCCGCCTGTCAGTTATACCAACACCCTCAAATTGAAGCAGATGCAGGACTACGGCTTTACCGATGGTCCTGCCGCTCATGAGGAAGACCATCTCATTCCGTTAAGCATTGGCGGACATCCAACCGACCCGAAGAACCTGTGGCCTCAACCCGAAGCCGCACCTAATCCAAAGGACGCCGTGGAGAACAGACTCCATGACGCAGTTTGTTCGGGAGCCATGGCGCTAGGAGAGGCGCAGAAGCGCATCGCTACCGACTGGCAGACAGCAATAAAGTAAAAGGAGAATCTATGACCCCATCAGTATCACCAAACCGTACTTCAGCAGTTAAAGGCCTTCGAACCGGCATCCAGGCCGCAGCCGGTGCTCTTCTCGCATTAGTCACCGTAGTTTGGGCAGTTCCTGGTGTGCCAGAAGCAGTTATGAACTGGCTGAGCACTAACGCTGTGCAGCTGCTTATAGCCATCGGCGCGCCATCAGGCCTAGTGTCATGGCTGTGGAACGCATACGAAGCAAGCCGCAAATAAGTCCGTCTAAGGCACTTTGCGTGAGCTAGGAGAGCTTCCAAGCTCTAAGAGGGCAAAGTATCCATCTAAAGCCTCCAGTGCATTCTGGAGGCTTTTATAGTGCTAGTCTTTATTCATGGCTAAAGAAACAATCACGATTGTTCGTGATGACCTAGACGGTTCAGAGAACGCTAAGTCGTACAAGTTTGGCTGGGGGGACGACCAGTACGAGATTGACTTGGGTGAAAAGAACGCGAAAGACCTGCAGGATTTTCTCTCCAAGTACATTGATGCTGCTGCTAAGGTGACAGCTCGTTTGCCCCGTGGTGGGGGAGCAGCACCGAAGAGCAGTTCTTCTAACAAGGAAGAGCTTCAGAAGATTCGCCAGTGGGCAAAAGATAACGGTCACCAGGTCAGCGACCGTGGACGCGTAAGCCAGACGATCCAGGATGCTTACCACGCCGCTCACTAATCTGAGACACGAAAGAGGCCCGGTGCTTATGCCGGGCCTCTTTTCTATGCGCCGTCTTGTTCATCAAGCGTCTTCCAGCCAATAGTCGGGCGGGCTCGTTTGCTAGGCGCACCCTTGCGGCGCTCAATCTCTTGACGCTCTATGTCTGCCACAGACCTGCCGTACTTGTTGTTCGACCTAATCGTGGCGGCTTTGGCAGTGCCGGCCTTCTTCGCAGGCGGCAGTGTCTTCAAGGTGACCGGTGCGCTGATCCCGCTCTCCGTGTTGATACGAGCAATAGCCTGGTAGGCCTTGAGGTTCGTGATGTCGCTCCGGTCTACTGCCTTGGAGCCAAACTCATGCTGCCAGATATTCGCGCCCTCAGCGTTCGTCTGCATGATGACCTTAGTCCTGGCATTGGCCTTGATTGCCTGCGCCAGGTTCTGCGGCAGCCGTTCGACATACTGGGTTGCCAGCACCATCCCAAGCTTGTACTTACGAGCGAGGGCAAGGACGTCATCAAAGCCCATAGGGACGTCGGCGAACATCTGGAACTCGTCGAGGTAGACATAGTTCTCTCTTTCAGTCGGCACCCGCTGTGCGGCTTCCCAGTAGGCATTGAACAGCAGCGTTCCTACGATCTCCGCTGACTCTTTGGGGATGCCCGAGAGATTGACGAGCAGAATCTTGTTCTCTCGGATAACGTCCTCCATTTGGAAGCTACTCGTACTCTGGCCGAAGAGATAACGGGGCTCGATCCGACCGATGATCTGCCAGATGCGGTTTTCAACAACTCCGGCGTGCTGCACGCGTTCACTGTCTTTGAGTTGGTTCCAACGGTGCCAGAACTTGATCAGCTCCCTATCCTTGACGCCCTTGATGATCTGTTCTGACCAGGCCCTCTCGTCTGGATCACGCGGTGAGATCAGTGGTGACAAGTCATTGAAGGTCAGCCCTTTGACGGTAGCGAGGGTCATCAGACCGTGGAACATCAGCTCTCGGAACCAGACGCCGTTGTCTTTGTATTTGAACTGGAAGAGCTCCACCAGCTCATCGACGACTGTCCGCGGGTTGCCTTGATCCAGCAGGTTGAAGCCAACCGGCCTAAGCCCGTCCGTGAAGTCGATAATCACCACGTCATCCAGGCGGTTGTAGGGCACATAGTCAGACACCTCATAGAAGAGGTCGCCTTTAGCTTCCATGACGAATAGTCCGTGCCCGGCTTCCATGTCCTGCTTGGCTGTATTCGCCATCAGCGTTGTCTTACCGACGCCGGTACCTCCACCGATAAAGACATGAGTGGCAGCGGCAAGGTGGCTCATAGCAATGGGACGCTCGGTGCCGGGATACGTGGACAGACCGAGGATGCGTCCTTGGCGAGGGATAGCCTCAGTCGGCGGCAAGTGCCTGGTTGCTCCGCTCGGCAGCCCCGAGATAAGGGGAGAGCCAAGTGGCCACGTCATGAAGGCCAGCAGCTCACTGGCTGAAACCTGGCATCCAAACAGCCACGGAGTCCCGGCACGAGTGACGGCGTGCGCCAAAGCCCGACCATCAAAGTTGAAGGCCACTTTAAAGCGTCCGGTGCTAGCAAGTGGCTGGAAGAGCAAGTTAGTCAGATGCCGGCGCCGGGCAGGCGAGACCGCGTTGACTCCGATGCGAAATGAACCCAGGAAGTTTGGTTCATCCTGCTTGGCCTTGAGTGAGGCGATGTGTTCGTTAGAGGGAGGCTTCACACCGAGCAAGGCCTCAGTGATAGTCAGATTCGGCTTGCCCATCGACTCTTTGCCTGCCGGAGCGATGATCCACTGCAGGATAGCTGACTCTCCCTTTTCAAGGTGGCCCAGGGTGAGCAGCATCGACGTGGACATGCTGATACTGTCCTTGACGACGATGGGGTGCTCTGTCCGATGGATTCGGTACTCGGTTGCAAGATCCCACTCTTTGCGCGGCCTGGCTTCATCAGGGATGGCCCCGATACCAGGAATCAAGCCCTGCAACTGTCCGATGATGTAGTCCGCGTCCTGCCACGGCATCGACAGGCGGTGAATGATCTCCCGGTCATTGGCCCACGTCTCAAAGACGATGGTGGGAATGGTCAGTAGGGAATCACGGTGGATAGTGCCGCTGACCTGGCGCAACCAGTTCAGCAGTTCCGGTGTCTTGAGTTCAGCGGGAAACGTAATGAGGTAGGTCTTACGGCCCCTATCGAGTTCTTCTTGACTGGCCATCTTGAGCAACGTGACTCCTAAGAGAAAAGTGGAGGGTAGTGAAAATAGAAATAGCCACGTCATGCCTGTCCTCACTTTGGCATAACGTGGCTATTTCTTAAAGGTTGTTTCTAGCGCTTCCGGCTCACGATAGACCGGACAAGCAGCGTGCCGAGGAACAGGACCAAGGCGGCGGCTGCGAAAGGGGCGAGAATCGTCCATGCCCCGGAAAAGATATGGCCGATACCGTTGATCATGCCGTTGTTGACGTCATCCGCCGTGATCGTTTGTCCGTCACTCATGTAGTGGAGGATCATTTCATTGCCTTCTTTCTTTTACTTGAAGCTGTCCCTAAAGGTTTTTCCGTAGTACCGGGCTTGGCGGCGTACGGTCTTGGAGGCAAGGGCGGTGTAGTCGAGCTTTTTCTTCTTGGTGTTACCGGTCGCCACGTCGATCAAGCTCAGGACGTACTTGACGATGATGCCGATGGCAAGAATCGCGCCACAGGCGGCGAAGAAAACCAGTGATTCTCCCATGACCTATCCTTCTTCTCTGTAGTAGTAGTCCTTGAGGCGTTTGAAGCCGACAACAATGGCGACGAGCATCGTGATTGCCAGCACGACGGTCAATGCCGAATTGAATCGCATAAAGAATGCGACCGACATCTGCGCAAATTCTTCGTTGGTCACTTCATTGCCTCCTTGAACTCTGCTTTCAACTGGCTCAGCCGTTCCGTGAAGTAAGGCCAAGTGATGATCGCGGTAAAGCCAAGCTCAACAAGTATGAGAGCGAAGGCCTGGATTTCCTGCTGGAACAACGAGAAGTAAAGCTCCCGCGGCTCCATTGGAGGTAAGTTCCACATTTCAGTGGTCCTTTCGTAGAAGGTTTTTATTTTTTCTCTATGGAGTTTTCAAGAAGCGGTGCTGATAGAATGACCTTAGACGACTACTCATCCGGTAGTCAACAGATCGGTAGCGATTGATTGGAGAGTCATGGAAGAGCTGACGGCAGAGGAGGAAGGCGACCTCATCGAGAGGACCGCGGCGTACATCAAGAAGCTGGCTTTAGGCGACGGACTCAACGAGCTTGCTGTGCAGCGGCTTGGAACGGGCGAACAAGCTGGCATCTTTGAGGACGATGATCCCGAGACTGTCGTAGAGGTGCTCACTGGAATGGCCATGGAAGCCATAGATACTCCTGCTATGCGTGCCATCCGGAACGCTCTTGGCTTCACTTACGAAGGGACGACGACTCTCACTGAGCGCCGGGAAGCCTACAAGCAGAAGGCCGGGATCTCGATGAGCACCGCCATCAGGCATGAGCAACAGGGTGCGGAAGACTTGGCCGGCTACATCGTGCGCCGCATCCTCATGAGGGAGCGGCAGGGTGAGACGCCGCTTGAGAAGCTTGAGCAGCGGGTGCGCGACCTGGAGATGCTACTCGCACTTGTTGTCTTGCCAAAGGAACTTCCATTGGAAGACGAGTTCAGGGAGAAGCTGATGAAAGCGTCTAAGGGGACATTCATGCCCTACGTGACGCGTGTTGGTGCTGCAGTTCACTCCTACGAAGAGCGTTTCCCGGAGGAATTTACGCCTTCCAGCGAATCTCAACCCGATCAGGATTGAAGATCCACTGCTTGAACCGAGCTCGGCCATCGCCAGGTTGCTTGGGATAGATCAGCACTTTGTCTATGAGGACATCCAGCAGTTGTCTTCGCCATTCAAAGTCGGCTTTCTCCCATGCCTTCTGGACACTTTGGCCGGCGGGGATCAGGCCGATGGTATTGCGACTCGTCTTTCGATCGATCTCGCTTCCCAGGGCATCGAGACGATCTTGTGCGGAGGTTTTAGCAGTCCGATACTCGGCAAATGTGAGCTCACCGGTTGAGTAGAGGTCCAAGATCTCCTGCAGTCGAAGACTCTGGGATTCGTGATCCCGTACCAACGCTTTCAGATCGTCGTCAGACTCTCTCGTCGCCAGCATCGCAGTGAGGTCGGGAGTATCTAGGCGGTACATGATGCAGTCGATGACCAGCGATTCCACTGGGTCCTTCTTGCGCTTGACCTTGCCACAGCCGACTTTTTGGCCGCGGTGGTCCAGCTTCCTACAACTGAAGGCGGGGGAGTAGCTACCGTCACGCTGCTGCGCATTGATGATCTTCATGCGATTGCCGCACAGACCGCAGAAGACGTAGCCGGTTAGCAAGTGCACCCTGGCGTAGGTTCGCTTGCCGTGCAAGGCTTGCCCGCGCTTGATGGCGAGCTGTAGATCTTCCCATTTATCCCTGCTGAGTAGGGGAGCCCAGGCCGCTTCGTACTCCTGGCCGTTGTGCTCTCGGATGCCATAGTGGCGCTTGAGTTTGGCTACGTTGGCTACGTTGATGGCTGTCCACATCTTCCCCTTAGCCGTGGGGATAGACCGGGCGTTCAAGTCGAGAGCGATCTTGTTCCATGAAGTGCCAGCGACGAATCGGTCGACGATCTCCCTGACGATGGGAGCCTCTGCCTCGTTGAGAGTCATGCCGTCTTGGTTCCAGCCGTAGGCGCGGTTCCCTCCGGATGACTTGCCCGCCTTGGCTGCCTGGAGCTTGGCAGCTTTTACACGGTCGGTAGAGGTTTCGACTTCATATGCTGCCCAAGCTGCAAGAGTCTTGGCGACAGCTCGGCCCGATGGAGTGGCGAGATCAAAGTGGCCGGCCTTCACCGTATGCGTGGGAACGTTCAGTCGCTGGCAGACGTCGATGTAGTTCTCGAGGTCTATGGTTCGCCGCAATAGCCGATCCTGGTGCCAGACGGCTACCGCATCCACTTGCCCCTGCTTGATGGAAGCTAGAAGAGCTTCGTAACCAGGACGATGCTTGCCCGAGTAGGCGCTGATGTCATTGTCTGAATATGCAGCGCTGACGGTACCGCCAAGCTGCTGCACCAGCGCTTCGCAATCCTCCTGCTGCCGCTCCACACCTAACCCGGCACCGACTCGGTCTCGGCTGATCCTGGTGTAGATGGCGAATCGCTTGCTCTGCATATATTCAGTTCCGCGCATGATTATGAGGCCTCCGGGGTGCGTCGTCAATAGTTTTGACGAGGCGCCCGAATACGAACGGCGTGTCCTGGACGCGCTCCGGCAGCCGCTGGAGAGCGGGGAGCTGGTCATCCACCGGTCGGCCGGGACAGCGGCCTATCCGGCCCGCTTCCAACTGGTACTTGCGGCCAACCCCTGCCCCTGCGGCAAAGCAGCGGGCAAGGGGCTGGACTGCACCTGCACTCCCATGATGCGCCGCCGGTACCTCGCCAGGATGTCCGGACCCCTCCTGGACCGGGTGGATATCCAGCTGCAGGTCGAGCGGGTGTCCCTGGCCGAGTTCGGCCAGGCGGGCGCGGAAGAGGACACCACATCAGTGGCGCGGCGGGTCCTGGACGCGCGTGCGCGCCAGGCGGAACGATTGCAGCCCTACGGCCTTGAGACCAATTCGCAAGTGCCCGGGCGCATCCTGCGTGGTGAGTTGCGGCTTCCACCGGCTGCCACCCGGATCCTCGACCAGTCGCTGGAGCGGGGCGTGCTGACTGCAAGAGGGTATGACCGCGTCCTTCGGCTCGCCTGGACCCTGGCGGACCTGGGGCACCGCGAGACACCCGACCCAAACGACATCGGACAGGCTCTGGGCCTGCGCCAGGCTGCGGCGGCCGCGGCATGAGACACCAGGATGCGCGGAGCGACGTGAAGGAAACGGGCGTGGATACGGAACAGTTTGTGGCGAAGGAACAGGTTGTGGTGACGGAACAGGGCACGAAGAAGGCAAGGGGTACCGATGCCGAGCGGCTGGCCCGGGCAGCCCTTTCACGGCTGATGGAGCCCCAGGACACCGCGGGACTGGCCCTCGTCCAGTTGGCAGGGGCAACCGATGCCCTGCGCATCGCCACCGGACAGGTGGCGGCAGGGCCTGACCTGGAGCGCGGCATGACATCGCTGCTGGCTGACAGCGGGGCCGCCAGCAGCTGGGCCGGACTTGCTGCCGCTTTGAAGCGCTGGCAGCCGCGGCTGCCTGACCTTGCTCCGGAACGCGACCTTGCCACCATGGCCCGGCTTGGCGGACGCCTCATCATTCCCAGTGATGAGCTGTGGCCCGCCCAGTTGGCGGACCTGGGAATCCAGGAGCCCATCTGCCTCTGGTGGCGCGGCCAGGAACAACCGCTGCCGGGACCGGAGAAATGCATCGCCCTTGTAGGATCCCGGGACAGCACCAGCTACGGGGCGGCGGTAACCGGGGACATCGCTTACTCGCTGGCGCAGCGGGGCTTCACGGTGGTGTCAGGGGGGGCCTACGGGATCGATGCGCATGCGCACAGGGCCGCCCTTGCCGGCGGATCCTCGGCTGTCCCCACCATCGCCGTCATGGCCGGGGGAGTGGACAGGTTCTATCCATCCGGCAACGACGACCTGCTGCGGGCCGTGGCAAACCAGGGAGCGGTGCTGGCCGAGGTACCGCCGGGATCGGCCCCTACCCGCTACCGCTTCCTTCAGCGGAACCGTCTGATTGCCGCCCTGGCGGGGGTGACGGTGGTGGTGGAGGCACGGTGGCGCTCCGGTGCACTCAACACGGCCCATCATGCCGAAACCCTGGGCCGTGCCGTGGGCGCCGTTCCCGGCTCTGTCCACAGCGCCAATTCCGCCGGCTGTCACCGCCTCCTCCGCGACGGGGGAGCCGTCTGCGTCACCGATGCGGCCGAAGTGGCCGAGTTGGCATCACCCAGCGGAACGGAGTTGCCTGCGCAACGCACCGCGGAGGCGGCAGTGCAGGACGGATTGACCCTGGAGGACCTGATCCTGCTGGACGCATTGCCGCTTCGCTCCACCACGTCCGTGGAAAAGCTCTCAGCCGTGGCGGGTCTCGGCCAGGACTCGGTACGGGCAGGACTTGGGAGGCTCGGACTGCTGGGACTTGCAGTGTCGGAGCGGGGCGGCTGGAAACGCGGCAAGCCATGACCGTGTCCACCGGCGGTACAGGCCGGGCAACTGGGAAAGTAGGGGAGTGGACAATGAAGAACTGCCCGGGGAACTGCACAAGGCACTGGACGCGTTCGCCGGCTATCTGTCGGGGGAACGTGCGGTGTCCGCCCACACAAGGCGTGCGTACCTGGGCGACCTGCGCAGCCTCCTTGCCCACGCCGCCTCGGAAGGCGCCGCAGGACTGCAGGATCTCGAACTCGGAACATTCCGACGGTGGCTTGGCAGCCAAAGTTCCGCAGGCGCCTCGCGGGCAACCCTCGCCCGCCGGTCTGCCACCGCACGGGCCTTCACCGCGTGGGCTGTCCGCGAAGAACTCGTCGATGCGGACCCGGCCCTGCGGCTGAAGGCACCCAAACGCGAAGGATCCCTTCCGGGGGTCCTGCAGGCACCCCAACTTACACGCATCCTGGAGGGCCTGGAGGGGGCAGCCGGGGAGGGCGAACCGCTCGCCGTGCGGAACCGCGCCATCGTGGAACTCCTCTACGCCACGGGCATCCGGGTAGGCGAACTCACCGGATTGGACGTCGACGACCTGTACCCGGACCGCCGGACACTGCGGGTCATCGGCAAGGGCAACAAGGAGCGCACGGTTCCGTTCGGAGTGCCGGCCGCCGTGGCCGTCGATGACTGGCTCCGGCGGGGGCGCCCGGTCCTGGTGAAGGACAACAGCGGGCCCGCGCTCTTCCTGGGCGCACGTGGGGGAAGGGTCGACCAGCGCCAGGTACGCGCCCTGGTCAACACACTGTTCGAGGCGCTGGGTGATACCTCCGCGTCCGGGCCCCACGCCCTGCGGCACTCGGCCGCCACGCACCTGCTCGACGGCGGCGCGGACCTCCGCGCCGTACAGGAGATTCTGGGGCACAGCAGCCTGGCCACCACCCAGATCTATACGCACGTCTCGGTTGACCGGCTTCGGAAGAGTTATCAGCAGGCCCATCCCCGTGCCTGATTCGACCTGCTAATCGCACTGGCGTAATTCCATGGGGTACGGCACAATAAGAGTCACGTCCGGCAACTTTCAAGTGCGGCTTGAAGCTCACAAGGCCTCGAACCGCACGGCAAGCCCGGACACAGCTTAATCTGATACATCTGAATACAGGCAGGGAACCACGCCGCAGTGCAGGCACGGCAGTTCCATCCAGGCAGAGGTCGTTGGGGAAGACGTACCTAGAGCTATGGAGGATGGAATGTCTGTTGCAATGACCCGCGGTGTGCTGTTCGTTCACTCAGCCCCTACGGCGCTGTGCCCCCACGTTGAGTGGGCAGTCGGCGCCGTGGTGGACAAGCGGACGGACCTTGAGTGGACCCCGCAGCCTGCTGCGCCCGGAATGTTCCGGGCGGAGCTGTCCTGGACCGGAACCCCCGGCACGGGAGCGAAACTGGCGTCCTGCCTCCGTGGCTGGGCGCATCTCCGGTATGAGGTGACGGAGGAGCCCAGCCAGGGTGTGGATGGCGGCCGCTGGTCGCACACCCCCGAACTGGGAATTTTCCATGCCGTTACGGATGTCCACGGCAACATCATGGTGTCCGAGGACCGCATCCGCTATGCCTACGAATCCGGAGCCGGTGACCCTGCCGCCGTCTACCACGAGCTGTCCCTTGCCCTGGGTGAGGCCTGGGACGAAGAACTTGAGCCGTTCCGCCACGCTGCTGAAGGCGCTCCTGTCCGCTGGCTCCACCAGGTGGGCTGACCGCCGTCGTCCGTTCCCACCGCGACGAAACCACATCACCTCCATAGCGCAAAAGGAGGCTCCGCCTGGCGGCGGGGCCTCCTTTTTCCATTCCGGGTGGTTCCCCCGGGCTAGGCCTAGATGCTGCGGATGGCCACGACGGCGTTGTGGCCGCCGAAACCGAATGAGTTGCTCAGTGCCACGATGCTGCCGGCAGGGAGGTCACGGGCGGAGGTGACCACGTCGAGCGGGATCTCCGGGTCCTGGTTTTCCAGGTTGATGGTGACCGGCGCCTTCCGCTCATGGACGGCCAGCACGGTGAGGACGGCCTCAACCGCGCCGGAAGCACCCAGGAGGTGGCCCATCTGCGACTTGGTGGCGGAGACTGCCACGTTGTCCACATGGGCGCCAAGGGCGGCACGCAGGGCCGTGTATTCAGGCTTGTCGCCCACGGGCGTGGAGGTGGCGTGGGCGTTGACGTGCACCACGTCCTCAGCCTGGATCCGGCCGTCGAACATCGCCGCCTTCAGGGCGCGGGTGGCGCCAAGGCCCTCGGGGTCCGGGGCGGTGATGTGGTACGCGTCGGCAGTGACGGAGGTACCGGCGAGCTCGGCATAGATGCGGGCTCCGCGGGCCAGTGCATGTTCCTCGGCCTCGAGCACCAGCGCGCCGGCGCCTTCGCCCATGACGAAGCCGTCGCGGGCGGTGTCGTACGGGCGTGAGGCGCGCTCGGGTTCGTCATTCCGGCGGGACAGTGCCTGCATCGAGGCAAAGGCCGCCAGGGGCATGGGGTGGATGGCAGCCTCGGCGCCGCCGCACATGACCACGTCTGCCTTGCCTGATCGGATGAGCTCCAGGCCGAGGTGCATGGCCTCCGTGCCGGATGCGCAGGCGGACACCGGGGTATGGGCGCCGGCCCGGGCGCCAAGGTCCAGGCTGACGGCCGCGGCAACACCATTGGGCATAAGCATGGGCACCGTCATGGGAAGGACCCGGCGGGGACCCTTTTCCTTCAGGGTGTCCCAAGCGTCCAGCAGCGTCCAGACGCCGCCAATGCCCGTGGCAAAGGCAACCGCCAGCCGGTCCTGGTCGAATTCGGTGATGCCGGAGTCCGCCCATGCTTCACGGGCAGCGATGACGCCGAACTGCGTGGAGGGGTCCATCCGCTTGGCCTCAACACGGCTGAGGACCTCAAGGGCCGGTGTGCTGCACCGGGCGGCGAAGTGGACGGGGAGTTCGTACTTGGCTACCCAGTCGTCCTCCAGGGTGCGGGCACCGGAGACCCCTTTGAGGGCGTTGTTCCACATTGTGGGCACGTCGCCGCCGATGGGCGTGGTGGCGCCCAGACCGGTAATGACTACTTTGCGTGTCATGGGATCACTCTTTCGTCGGTGGGGGTATCCGCCTGCGGATGTCGCAGGGTCCCGCACAGTTTGTTGATCGGCCAGTCCCGGTTGGGGGTGCTGGGCCGGATAAATGCGGCGGGCTGCCGGTCCGGTCAGTCCGGACCGGCAGCCCTGCCAAGCCGTGGGACGGCGAGAAGCCTGTGGCTAGGCCTGTGCTCCGGCGATGAAGCTGACGGCGTCGCCGACGGTCTTCAGGTTCTTGACCTCTTCGTCGGGAATGCGGACGCCGAACTTCTCTTCGGCGTTGACCACGATGGTCATCATGGAGATGGAGTCGATGTCCAGGTCCTCGGTGAAGGACTTGTCCAGCTCCACGGCCTCGGGGGCCAGGCCGGTTTCCTCGTTGACGATTTCAGCCAACCCGGACAGGATCTCTTCGTTGCTAGCCATTGGTGGCTCCTTTTCTTGTATTGCCGGCAGGGGCTGCCGGAAACGGTCAGGGCCGCGGTTGCGGCCCTTGGGCGTATCTAGGGAAGGACAATTACCTGTGCGCCGAAGACCAGACCGGCACCGAAACCGATCTGCAGGGCCAGCCCGCCGCTCAGCTCCGGGTTCTCCTGCAGGAGCCGGTGCGTCGCCAGAGGGATGGAGGCAGCGGAAGTGTTGCCGGCTTCGGCAATGTCCCGTGCCACTGTAACCGTCTCCGGCAGCTTCAGCTTCTTCACCATCTCGTCGATGATGCGCATGTTGGCCTGGTGGGGGATGAACGCAACCAGGTCCTCAGCCTCAATGCCGGCAGCATCGAGTGCCTGCTGGGCCACCTTGGCCATTTCCCACACCGCCCAGCGGAACACCGTCTGGCCGTCCTGCCGGAGGGTGGGGTACAGCTCCTGCGCCTCTTCCAGGAGGGCCAGGTCCCCGGTGGAATCGGACTGCCGGGCGGCCAGGCCGAGGTCGCGGACGTCAAGCAGGGAGCGGGTCATGCCGATGGCGTCCCACTTGCTGCCGTCGGAGCCCCACACGGACGGGGCGATGCCCGGGGTGTCGGAAGGGCCGATGACGACGGCGCCTGCACCGTCACCGAGCAGGAAGGAGATGGTGCGTTCCCGGTTGTCGATGACGTCGGAAAGCTTTTCGGCACCAACCACCAGGACATACTTTGCGGTGCCGGAACGGACCAGGGCGTCGGCCTGTGCAATTCCGTAGCAGTAACCGGCGCAGGCGGCGGAAATATCAAAGGCAGGAGCAGGCGTGGCGCCGATCCGGTCGGCCAGGCTGGCAGCGGCTGAAGGGGTGGCGTAGGGGTGGGTCACGGTGGAAACAATGACTGCACCGAGCTCTGAGGCCTCAATACCGGCCTTCGCCATGGCTTCCCGGGCGGCACCCTCTGCCATGTCGATCACGCTGACGTCGGCGGCCGCGCGGTGGCGGGTGACGATGCCGGTGCGCTGGCGGATCCACTCGTCCGAGGAATCGATCCACTGGCAGACATCCTCATTGGTGACGATGACGTCGGGCCGGTAAGCGCCCAGGCCAAGGATGCGGCTGTGCTCCTGGACCAGAGCCTGTTTCAGCGTGGGAACGCTCATGCGTTGCCCTCCAGTTCTGCAAAGAGTGCCAGTGCGGCGGAGAGATCATCGGGGGTCTTGACCGCGACGGTCTTGACGCCGGGCATGCCGCGCTTGGCCAGCCCGGCCAGCGTGCCGGCAGGGGCGAGTTCAATCACGCCGGTAACACCGCGGTTGACCATGGTTTCCATGCAGAGGTCCCACCGGACCGGCCGGGACACCTGGGCGATCAGGCTTTCGACGGCGGCATCGCCGTCGGTGACTTCGCCGCCGTCGAAATTCGACAGCAAGGGCACCTTGGGCGCCACCGGGTTCAGCTGCGGCTTCAGTTTCTCCAGCGCGCTGACGGCGGGCGACATGTGGCTGGTGTGGAAGGCGCCGGCCACCTTGAGCGGGATGACGCGCGCCTTGGCGGGCGGGTTGTCGGCCAGGGCCTTCAACTGGTCAAAGGTTCCGGCCGCGACTGTCTGCCCGGCACCATTGACATTGGCAGGTGCAGCGCCGGCGGCCTCGATGGCAGCCAGCACCTCGGCGGGGTCACCGCCCACCACGGCGCTCATGCCGGTGGGGGTGACGGCGGCCGCGGCGGCCATGCTGTTGGCACGTTCGCGGACGAAGGTCATGGCTTCCTGCTCCGTGAGCACTCCGGCAAGGGCGGAAGCAGTAATCTCACCCACGGAGTGGCCCGCGAGGATCACGGGCAGGGAGTTGAGTTCGACGTCGAAGAGGGAGGCGGCGGTGACCAGGCCCGCGGCAACGATCAGGGGCTGCGCCACGGCAGTGTCCTTGATGGTTTCCTCATCGGAGGTGGTCCCATGGGCGATCAGGTCAATGCCTGCGATGTCGCTCAGGGAGGCCAGTTGGCCTGCCACCGAGGGAAGTTCCAGCCAGGGGGCCAGAAAACCCGGGGTCTGTGCGCCCTGTCCAGGGCAGACTATTGCAAGCACGTAACCAGCTTTCCAAATTACTGTGTGATCCAGCGGTGTTTCACCGCACCAAGCTCACGGGGTCAGGTTGTAGGAAGTCTACAATGCCTCACGGCTGGTTACGGGACGCCTGCCGCTCCGTGGCGGCCTTCGGCGGGGCCGAGAGGCGGCCCACCACCAGGGCGGCCTGCAGCACGAATGCCTCCCTCGGCAGCAGCGGGTCCCAGCCTGTGACGTCGCAGACCCGCTTCAACCGGTAACGCACGGTGTTGGCGTGGACGAAGAGTTCCCGTGCCGTGGCCTCAAGCGAATGTCCCAGTTCAAGGTAGGTTCCAAGCGTTTCCACCAGGCCGTTGGATGCTGCCAGGAGCGGCCGGTAAATGTTTTTCACAAGTGAGCGGCGGGCCGCGTCATCGCCGGAAATAACCCGTTCCGGCAGCAGGTCGTCGGCGGCCACCGGCCGCGGGGCGGAGGGCCAGGCGCGGGCTGCCGTCAGTCCGGCAAAGGCGGATTGCGCAGAACTGCTGGCTTCCAGGAGCGAGCTGGCTTCGGGGCCGTACACCACGGGGCCGGGGGCGAACATGTCGCTCAGCTTCACATACGCCGTTTCGCGGTCCTGCACGCCGCCAAGGATGAGAATCAGGCGGTCGCCCTGGATCCCCACCAGTGCATCCTCGGCGTAGCGCCCGGCCATCCGCCTCAGTTCGCTGACATAGCTGGCGCTGGGTTCGGACGGCGAGTTCCCCACCATCACGGTGAAGCGCTCCTGTGCCTTCCAGCCAAGCGCTGCGATCCGTGAGCGCAGGGCGTCAGTGTTTTCGCCCCGCAGGATCGCGTCAACAATCAACGCTTCCAGGCGGGTATCCCAGGAACCACGGGATTCGGCAGCGCGTGCATAGACGTCCGCGGCGGCAAAGGCCACTTCCCGTGAGTATCGCAGGACAGCCTCGCGCAGGGATGGCTGGTCGGCTTCTGGCGCGATGACCGGTACCTGGTCTTCCACCACCTCCACCACGATCCTGATCAGCTGCAACGCCTTTTGAAGGCTGATCGAACGGGTCAGTTCCGTGGGCGCTGTCCCGAATACATCCGTGAGGATCCACGACGGCGAGCTCGGCCGCTCATACCAGGTAACGAAGGCGGCGATACCGTTCTGGGCCACCATGCCCAGTGCCGATCGCTCATCAGCGCTGAGCCGGCTGTACCAGGGCAGCGACTGCTCCAGCTTGCGCATGGTGCTGGTGGAGAGTTGGCCGACGTTTGCGCGGAGCTGCTTGAGGGTTTCGGACTTCTCCGGCGTGACCTTTGGCGGGGTAGGTTTCCGCTTGGCAGACGGGCTGGCTGGTGCTGGCATTCTTTGAGCATACGGCCACGGTCGCGCAAGCTCCATTTGTGCGAAGGCTACAATCCGCCTTGTCGCGGATCACAACTGGTTCTGCCCTCCCGGTCCCACCTGTCCCTGACAGGACGACGGCGGCCCCCACCGAATGGGTGGGGGCCGCCGTCGTGTGATGCTGCTGGCTGGGTCCTGCTTTACAGCCCGAAGGGCCTAGGCTTCGCCTCCGGCATTGCCGGTGGTGCCGGCGTTGACGTTGAGCAGCTTGTACTTCTCGATCGCCTTGACCGGCGCATCAACGTCCACCTCGCCGCGGCGTGCCAGCATTTCGAGGGCGCGTACCACGATGGAGTGGGTGTCGTTTTTGAAGTAGCGGCGGGCTGCTGCGCGGGTGTCGGAGAAGCCGAAGCCGTCGGCGCCGAGGGTGGCGAATTCGTTGGGGACGAATTGGCGGATCTGGTCCGGGACGGCTTTCATGTAGTCGGACACGGCGACGATGGGGCCGGTGGCGCCTTCGAGTTGCTGGGTGACGAAGGGGGTGCGGGCGGGTTGGCCGGGGTTGAGGAAGGCTTCTTCTTCGGCGGCGAGTCCGTCGCGGCGCAGTTCGTTCCAGGAGGTGACGGACCAGACGTCGGCGGAGACGTTCCAGTCATCGGCCAGGATGCGTTGGGCGTCGATGGCCCAGGGCACGGAGACGCCGGAGGCGAGGATCTGGGTGCGGGGACCGTCGATCTTTGCCGGGGCGAGCAGGTAGATGCCCTTGATGACGCCTTCGATGTCGAGGTTTTCCGGTTCTGCGGGCTGGACGATGGGTTCGTTGTACACGGTGAGGTAGTACATGACGTTCTTGTCGTTCGAGTCCGGACCGTACATCCGTTCCAGGCCCGAGCGCATGATGTGCCCGATTTCGTAGCCGTAGGCGGGGTCGTAGGTGATGACGGCGGGGTTGGTGGAGGCCAGCAGGGGGGAGTGGCCGTCGGCGTGCTGGAGGCCTTCGCCGGTGAGGGTGGTCCGTCCTGCGGTGGCGCCGATGATGAAGCCGCGGGTCATTTGGTCCGCTGCTGCCCAGAAGGCGTCGCCGGTGCGCTGGAAGCCGAACATGGAGTAGAACACGTAGACCGGGACCAGGGGAACGCCGTGGGTGGCGTAGGAGGTCCCGGCGGCGGTGAAGGCTGCCACGGCGCCGGCTTCGTTGATGCCGGGGTGGATCAGCTGCCCGGCCGGGGATTCCTTGTAGGCCAGGACCAGGTCCCGGTCCACGGACAGGTAGTTCTGGCCCTTGGGGTTGTAGATCTTCGCGGTCGGGAAGAACGCATCCATGCCGAACGTACGGGCTTCGTCGGGGATGATCGGGGCGATGTGCTTGCCGAAGTTCTTATCCCGCATCAGGTCCTTGAGGAGCCGGACGAAGGCCATGGTGGTGGCGGCCTGCTGCTTGCCCGAACCCCGCTTGGCCACCTCGTAGGACTTCGCGTCCGGCAAGGCGATCTCGGCGTGGGTGTTCCGGCGCTCCGGCACGGACCCGCCGAGGGCGGCGCGGCGTTCCATCATGTACTTGATTTCCGGGGCGTCGTTACCGGGGTGGTAGTACGGCGGCCGGTACGCGTCGTTCTCGATCTGTTCGTCGGTGACGGGGATCCGGAGGTGGTCGCGGAACTTCTTCAGGTCATCCTGGGTCAGTTTCTTCATCTGGTGGGTCGCGTTGCGGCCCTCGAAGTGCGGGCCCAGGCCGTAGCCCTTGACGGTGTGGGCGAGGATGACGGTGGGTTTGCCCTTGAATTCGGTGGCGGCCTTGTAGGCGGCGTAGACCTTGCGGTAGTCGTGGCCGCCGCGTTTGAGGTTCCAGATCTGGTCATCGGTCAGGTCCGCGACGAGGTCTTTGGTCTGCGGGGTCTTGCCGAAGAAGTGTTCGCGGACGAACCCGCCGGATTCGGCTTTGTAGGTCTGGTAGTCCCCGTCGACGGTCTCGTTCATGATCTTCACCAGGGACCCGTCGGTGTCGCGGGTGAGCAGGTCATCCCACTCCCGGCCCCAGACGACCTTGATCACGTTCCAGCCCGCGCCGCGGAAGAACGCTTCGAGTTCCTGCATGATCTTGCCGTTGCCGCGCACCGGGCCGTCCAGGCGCTGGAGGTTGCAGTTGATCACGAAGTTCAGGTTGTCAAGGTTCTCGTTCGCTGCCAGCTGGAGCAGGCCGCGGGACTCGGGCTCGTCCATTTCGCCGTCGCCCAGAAACGCCCAGACCTGCTGGTCAGAGGTGTCTTTCAGGCCGCGGTTGTGCAGGTAGCGGTTGTTCTGGGCCTGGTAGATCGCGTTCATCGGGCCGATGCCCATGGACACGGTGGGGAATTCCCAGAAGTGCGGCATCAGGCGCGGGTGCGGGTAGGAGGACAGGGCGTGGCCGGCCCGGGACTTTTCCTGCCGGAACCCGTCCAGGTCCTCCTCGGACAGGCGTCCTTCCATGAACGCCCTGGCGTACATGCCGGGGGAGGCGTGGCCCTGGAAGAAGACCTGGTCCCCGCCGCCGGGGTGGTCCTTGCCGCGGAAGAAGTGGTTGAACCCGACCTCGTACAGGGTCGCGGCCCCGGCGTAGGTGGAGATGTGCCCGCCGACCCCGATATCGGGCCGCTGCGCCCGGTGGACCATGACCGCGGCGTTCCACCGCATGTACGCCCGGTACCGGCGCTCGTACTCCTCGTTGCCCGGGAATTCGGCTTCCTGGTCCACCGGGATCGTGTTCACGTAATCGGTGGTGGTCACCATCGGCACCCCGACGCTCTGCGCGCCCGCGCGCTGCAGCAGGCTCCGCATGATGTATTGGGCACGCTCGGTGCCCTGTTCCCTGATCAACGCGTCCAGGGACTCAACCCACTCGGCAGTCTCTTCCGGATCACGATCAGGCAGCTGGTTAGTCAACCCGCTGAGGATATGGGAGGTATCTTCTCCTGCAGCCACGTCCAACCTCTCTTTGCGCGCATGAATCGGCGCACTCAGGCCAGGCAGGGTGACTGCCCGGCGTACATACGCCGTGTGCGACGTATCGGTTACAACAGCCCGGGCATGTGTGCCGGGCAGCTTCCTAGCGCTCCTATGCCTGCACGAAAGTCACAAGGTTGTCGTCCCGCAGCCATAGTTGTCATCAGCCACTCTAGCCCTGACCGCTGCACGATGCGTAGCTGCGGGCCAGGTGCTGCAGTTGTATTTCGTTCGTCATACTGGTTGTGTGGCAAAAAGCCCCTTCCGCCGGGATGCCGCAGCGGGATGTGACGCAGAATATGCGCAGTCCCGGGGGCGGCAGCTTGAAGCGCAGGCACAAAGGGTGTTGGCTTGGGGAGTAATGGAAATCACTATGCACAGCGCATATATGAGGTATTGGAGGAACACGTGAGCGAGGCCGACGCCGCCACTTCGGTAAATGTGGCGGAAAAATTGGGTTTCAAAAACGGGGATCTGATTCAGGAGTTCGGTTACGACGACGATGTCGATTTCGACTTGCGTGACGATATTGAGGACCTCACCGGTTCCGAGTTGCTGGACGAGGACGATCATGAGGTAGCGGACGCCGTCATCCTCTGGTGGCGCGACGGCGACGGCGACCTGGTGGACAGCCTGATGGATTCCCTCACTACCCTGAGCGAAACGGGCGTTGTCTGGGTCCTCACCCCCAAGTCGGGCAGGGACGGCTACGTTTCGCCCGCTGACATCCAGGAAGCTGCACCCACCGCCGGCCTCCACGTCACCACGTCAGCGGGAGTGTCAAAGGACTGGAGCGCCACCCGCCTGGTCAGCAGGAAGAACAAATGACGGCAGCGGTTGAAGCCGCTTCCGCAGCTGTCCCTGCGCTGGGGGCAACAGCCCCTGACTTTGAGCTTGCCAACCAGTACGGCGAGCCGGTGAAGCTGTCATCCTTCCGGGGCCAAAACGTTGCGCTGGTCTTCTATCCGTTTGCGTTCTCCGGGATCTGTACCGGCGAGCTGTGCGAGATACGGGACAACCTGGCCACATTCGAGGGTTCGAACGCAGTGGTCCTGGCGGTGTCGGTGGACAGCAAGTTCAGCCTCCGTGCCTATGCCGCGCAGGAAGGCTACACCTTTGACCTCCTTGCCGACTTTTGGCCCCATGGAGCCGTGGCCAACGCCTACGGTGTGTTCGATGCCGACAGCGGCATGGCCAAGCGGGCCACGTTCATCATCGACACTGACGGCAGAATCCGCTACTGCGTCGTGAATCCCCGCGGCCAGGCCCGGGACTTTGGCGAATACCGCGCAGCCCTGGCGGATTTGAAGCAGGACTGACAGGACTGGGCAGATGGCGGAGCAGCGGCAGGGGACGGGCCTTACCGGCTTTGCAAGCATGCCGCCGGTAGCCCCTGCTCCGCCCTCAAGCGATGACCTGGAAGTACTCGCCAGGATCCGTGACCTTCTTGCCGGCGCCCCGTTCGCGCTGCTGACGGGCGCCGGCCTGAGCACCGACTCCGGGATCCCGGACTACCGCGGCCCGGACTCGCCGCCCCGGCGGCCCATGACCTACCAGGAGTTTGTCCGGGATGCGGGCAACAGGCGGCGTTACTGGGCCAGGAACCATATCGGATGGTCCCACATGCGGCACGCGGACCCGAACCAGGGGCATTATTCGGCGGCGGAACTGGAACGCCGCGGCTACCTCACCGGCCTGATCACCCAGAACGTTGACCGCCTGCACCAGGACGCGGGCAGCTCCAACGTCGTCGACCTCCATGGCCGGTATGACCAGGTGATCTGCCTGGACTGCGGGCGGACCTACACCCGGCGCCTTCTGGCCGGCATTTTTGAGGAACTCAACCCCGGATTCCTGGAACGGGCAGCGGCCTCCGGGCTGGTGGAAATGGCCCCGGACGCCGACGCTACCGTGGAGGACCAGGCCCTCATCAGCAGCTTCGTGGTGCCGGTCTGTCCTGCCTGCGGCGGGACCCTGAAGCCGGACTTTGTGTACTTCGGAGAAAATGTGCCCAAGGACCGGGTGGAGCGTTCCTATGCAATGGTGGACCGGGCAGCCGCGTTGGTGGTGGCCGGCTCATCGCTGACGGTCATGAGCGGCCTTCGGTTCGTGCGGCACGCCGCCAGGGAGTCCAAGCCGGTGGTGATCATCAACCGGGGCCAAACGCGGGGTGATGACAAGGCGACCATCAAGCTCGAAACCGGCGTCAGCCAGGCGCTGGGGTACCTCGCCGGTGAACTTCCCTCCCTGTAGTGGCGCCCGGGCCGGCTCAGGGCGCGGATTCGCGTTTCAGGTCCACTGTCGGGTAGAGTTTATGTTCGTTGGTTGCGGCATTATCGCCGGAAACCGCGTGTTTTGGGTCTTTAGCTCAGCTGGTAGAGCGCCACGTTTACACCGTGGATGTCATCGGTTCGATCCCGGTAGGACCCACCAAAATACACCCGCTGTCCCAGCCTTCCAGGCAGGGACGGCGGGTTTTTTGTTGGGCACCTCCTGCCCCATTGTCGGACCCCTGCCATACGTTGCAGGAATGGAACATGTCATAGTGCGGACAGACAACAGTGGAAGGCCGACGGCGGTGCTGAGCCGGGGCAGGGAATGGTCAGTTGGTGCCGAGCCGGTCAGATGGTTCGAACGCATCAACTGGTGGGAAACCAGCCGGCGGATGCCGAAGGGCAACAGCGGTGTGGACGTCGAGGTCCTGCAGTTGCAGGTGAGGCTGGGCAACAACAGCAAGTCGGCCCTGACCACCCTCTACCTGGAGCGCGGTGGAGCCGGTGGGGGCTGGCGGCTCAGGGAGACGGCAGCGGGTGCAGCCTGAACAATCCCGGGTCACCGTGTCTTTCGGATGGTGCTGTTTTCGGGCATTGGAAAACCCTCCACCGCGACTATTGGGGGATGCCGCGGTGGAGGGCCTGGGATGAATATACCGTGAACTGCCGGAAACAAAAAGTCATCCCGTCGGAGCCCTCGCCGTGTGATTGGATCCTCCGGCAAAGTCCTCCTCAGCTTTGGCGGCAGCTGATCACTGCCGGACAGGGATGAAGACCCGCGGCTGCTCCGTCCAGGTATCGGCCATCTGCGACATGGTGCGCCGCATGATCCGGTCCGAGGCCTCACGCGCAGACGCGGCATCACCGCTGGCAATGGCCTGAGCCACGTCCTCGTGCCACTGGAGGGCGGCCTGATGCGGATGGTCCGGCATCAGCCCATGGACGGTGCGGCCCGTCAGGGTCTCCGCCACCTGTCCCATGAGGTTGGCGAACATCTCGTTGCCGGAACCGGAAAGCAGCAGGGAATGGAACCGGATGTCCAGTTCCAGGAAGCGCGCAACCTCGCCGTTGTTGCCGGCCTCGCGCATGGCACGGGCAACGTCCACCAGTTCCATCCGCAGCGCGGCCGGGGCATTCTGGGCGGCCAGTTCGGCGGCAGCGGGTTCCACCGCGGCTCGCAGTTCGGCGAGGGAACGCAGCTGGGCGCCGCGGGCGTCGCTTGCAAGCCGCCAGCGGATGACCTGCGGATCGAACGGATTCCAGCGGCTTGCCGGCAGCACCCGGATGCCCACACGCTTGGTGGTTTCCACCAGGCCAAGTGACTGGAGGACCCGCACGGCCTCCCGGATCACGGAGCGGGAAACCTTCAGCTCATCCTCCAACTGCTCCGCGAGCATGACGTGGCCGGCAGGGAGATCCCCCGAGATAATGCGGGTGCCAAGGTTGTCGATGGCACGGTGGTGGAGGCTGCTGGTCATGCTGCTAAGCCTAGTTGCTGGCACGCGCCCGGCTGCGCCTGTACCGCTGCCGGCGGGATATCGGAGGGTCCAGTCCTAAACTGGCACCGACACAAAATGTTCCATTACGCCCCCGTTACTTTCGCGTCACCGCCAGAATATATATGCTTTATTCCGACCCCCTGATACGTCCCGGAGTCTTCCCGCCTGTGGAAGCCGGCACCCGGGGCTAACAATGAATTGGAGTTATTGATGTCTGCACACATCGGTGTCACCGGCCTCGCCGTCATGGGCGCCAACCTTGCCCGTAACCTTGCCCGCAACGGGTTCACGGTTGCCCTGCACAACAGGTCGGTGGAGAAGACGGACGCGCTGCTGGAGAAGCACGGCTCCGACGGAGACTTCATCCGGACCGAAACCCTCCAGGAACTGGTTGACTCCCTCGAGAAGCCCCGCCGGGTGCTCATCATGGTCAAGGCCGGAAAGCCCGTGGATTCGGTCATTGAGCAGCTCGAGCCGCTGCTGGAGCCGGGCGACATCATCATCGATGCCGGCAACTCCCACTACGAGGACACCCGCCGCCGGGAAGCCGCGCTGGCCAAAAAGGACCTGCACTTCGTGGGCGTCGGCGTCTCCGGGGGCGAAGAGGGTGCCCTGAACGGTCCCTCCATCATGCCCGGCGGCTCCAAGGAGTCCTACAAGGCCCTCGGCCCGCTGCTGGAAAAGATCTCCGCAAAGGTCGACGGCGAGCCCTGCTGCGCCTGGATCGGCACCGACGGCGCGGGCCACTTCGTCAAGATGGTCCACAACGGCATCGAATACGCGGACATGCAGGTCATCGGTGAGGCCTTCGACCTGCTCCGCTCCGGCGCCGGCATCGAGCCCGCCGAGCAGGCGAAGATCTTCTCCGAATGGAACCAGGGCGAGCTGTCCTCCTTCCTGATCGAGATTTCCGCCGAGGTCCTGGGCCATGTGGATGCCAGGACCGGCAAGCCGTTCGTTGATGTCGTCGTAGACGCTGCCGGACAGAAGGGCACGGGCCGCTGGACCGTCATCTCCGCCCTGGAACTGGGCTCGCCGGTTTCCGGCATCGCCGAATCGGTCTTCGCCCGGGCCCTCTCTTCCCAGGGTGAACAGCGCAAGCTGGGCCAGGAACTGCTGGCAGGCAACGAGGCCGACGTCGAGATCCCGGAGACGTTCGTTGAGGACGTCCGCCAGGCGCTTTACGCCTCCAAGCTGGTCTCCTACGCCCAGGGCCTGGACATGCTGACCTCGGCCGCCAAGGAATACGGTTGGGAACTGAAGCTGGACGAGATCGCCTCCCTGTGGCGCGCCGGCTGCATCATCCGTGCCGAGCTCCTCAAGGACATCACCAAGGCGTACGCCGCGGATGAGAAGCCGGCAAACCTGCTGTTCGCCCCGGCGTTCACCAAGGCCATCGCCGACGCCCTGCCGGCCTGGCGCCGCGTTGTTGCCACCGCGGTCCAGCTCGGCATCCCGGTGCCGGTGTTCTCCTCATCGCTGGCATACTACGACGGCCTGCGCCGCAAGCGCGTGGCCGCTGCCCTGATCCAGGGCCAGCGCGACCTCTTCGGTGCGCACACCTACGGCCGCATCGATACTGAGGGGACCTTCCACACCCTCTGGGGCGAGGACAAGTCCGAAATCGAAGCGGTGGACACCCACTAGGTTCCGCTGCAGGTACGCAAAAGGCGGGCAGTTTCCGGTGATCCGGAAACTGCCCGCCTTTTGTTGTCATGCGCGTCCTGATCAGGCCTCAGGCCTGATCAGGACGGCTAGAGATGGTATTCGATCTCGTACTCGGCGGGGTCCACGGCGGGCTTGGTCTCCCGCTGCGCGTCCCGGTGCCTCCATTTGGCAGGAACACCGGTAAGGATCGATTCCGGCGGCGCGTCCTTGACCACCACGGCATTGGCGCCCACGGCACTGTCCCGGCCGATGGTGATGGGCCCCAGGATCTTCGCGCCCGCACCGATGGTGACCCGGTCCCCGATAGTGGGGTGGCGCTTGATCCTCGCCAGTGAACGCCCGCCAAGGGTGACGCCGTGGTAGATCATCACGTCCTCACCGATCTCCGCGGTCTCACCGATTACCACCCCCATGCCGTGGTCAATGAAGAACCTCCGGCCGATGGTGGCACCGGGATGGATCTCAATGCCGGTCCAGGACCGGCCCAGCTGGGACAGGAGGCGCGCCGGAAACCGCAGCGACGGGTTTTGCCACATGCGGTGCGTCAAGCGGTGGATCCAGATGGCATGAAGGCCGGAATAGGCGAAAAAGTTCTCAAAAGAACCTCGAGCCGCCGGGTCGTGGGACCGGGCGGCGTCGAGGTCTTCCTTCAGTCTTGCGAAAAAGCCCACAAAGTTCTTTCTACAGGAAACGGGCGGACGGCGGTCTGATCAGCCGCGGATGTCGTCATAGAGCACGGTGGAGATGTAACGCTCACCGAAGTCGCACACGACCGCCACGATCAGCTTCCCGGCATTTTCCGGGCGCTTTGCCAGTTCCAGGGCGGCCCAGACGATTGCTCCGGAGGAGATGCCGCCCAGGATGCCTTCCTTGATGCCGAGCTCGCGGGCCACGCGGACCGAGTCCTCAAGGGTTGCGTCGATGACCTCGTCGTAAACGTTGGTGTCCAGCAGTTCCGGGATGAAGTTGGCGCCCAGTCCCTGGATTTTGTGCGGGCCGGGGGCGCCGCCGTTCAGGATGGGGGAGTCCTTGGGCTCCACGGCCACGATCTGCACGCCGGGCTTGCGTTCCTTCAGCACCTGTCCGACGCCGGTGATGGTTCCCCCGGTGCCGATGCCTGCAACGAAGATGTCCACGGCGCCGTCGGTGTCTTCCCAGACTTCCTCGGCGGTGGTCCTGCGGTGGATCTCCGGGTTGGCTTCGTTGGCGAACTGCTGGGCCCAGATGGAGTTCTCGGTGTTGGCTACGATCTCCTGGGCCTTTTCCACGGCGCCGCGCATGCCTTCGGAGCCCGGGGTAAGGACGATCTCCGCACCGAAGGCGCGCAGCATGACCCGGCGCTCGGTGGACATGGTCTCGGGCATGGTGAGGATGACCTTGTACCCGCGGGCGGCACCTACCATGGCCAGGGCGATGCCCGTGTTGCCGGATGTGCCTTCGACGATGGTCCCGCCGGGCTTGAGGGCACCTGACTTTTCCGCGGCGTCGATGATGGCAACACCGATGCGGTCCTTGACGCTGTTGGCCGGGTTGTAGAACTCCAGCTTCACGGCAACGGTGGCGTCCAGCCCCTCGCTGAGCCGGTTAAGCCGGACCAGCGGAGTCCCGCCCACCAGTTGCGTCACATCGTCATAGATCCGTGCCATGTACATACGCCTATCTCTAAGGGGTGAATACTGAGGTCAGCCTAACGAGGCCGTGTAACGACAGGCTAAGCGTTAAGCCACGCAGAGTAATATTTCCGGGCCTTTGCCAGCTTGGGGTTGATGATCACCTGGCAGTACCCCTGCTCAGGGTGTTTGGCGTAGTAGTCCTGGTGGAATTCCTCGGCCACGTAAAACCGCGGCAGCCGGCTGACCTCCGTGACGATCGGGTGCGGCCACAGGGCCTGGTTGCGTTCGATGGCTTCCTCGAACAGGATTTTCTCCTCGGTGGTCTCGTAGAACATCGAGGAACGGTACTGGGTACCCACGTCGTATCCCTGCCGGTTCAGCGTGGTGGGGTCATGCAGGGCGAAGAACATGTCCAGGATGACTTCCGCAGGGATGACCTCCTCGTCGAAGGTCACCGCCACCACCTCGGCATGACCGGTGGTTCCATTGCAGACCGAGTAGTAGTCCGGGTGGGGATCGTGCCCGCCGGTATAGCCGGACACCACCGAGGTGACGCCCCTGGTCTTCTGGTAGACGGCGTCAAGGCACCAGAAGCAGCCTCCGCCAAGAACAAAAGTTTTCATGACCTCTTCAATGGTTGACGGCCCCGGATCATTCCCCGGCGGCCGGGACCGGCGCCATAAACTGCGGCGGCCGGAAGCCGATGGGGTAAAACTAAGACTATGGAACCTGTGGACACCGACGTTACCGGCCAGGCAGAACACGACGGCAAAGCCTCCCCGGACACGCCGGCTCCGGCCGGTTCCGCGGAAGCGCCCACGTTGGCCGAACTGCTCCTGGCGGTGGAGGAATTGTGGCCGGAGTCGCTGGCGGAGAATTGGGACGAAGTAGGGCTTGTTGCAGGCCATCCGTCCGCCCCGGTGACCAAGGTGATGTTTGCGGTGGATCCCACCCTGGAAGTCATCGACGAAGCCGTGGAGTGGGGAGCGGAGCTGCTCATCACCCATCACCCCCTCCTGCTGAAGGGCGTCACGTCGGTCGCGGCAACCTCGGCGAAGGGACGCGCGGTCCACCGGCTCATCGAGTCGGGGACGGCACTGCTGACGGTGCACACCAACGGGGACTCCGCCGTCGGGGGCGTTTCCGATGTCCTGGCCGACGCCCTGGGCCTCCAAGACGTCGCGCCGCTCACGGTGGCGGCCAACGGACTGCCGGAGGAAGGCATCGGCCGGGTGGGCGACCTCGCGGACGCCATGAGCCTGGGTGACTTCGCCGCCCGGGTCTTCGGAATCCTTCCGTCCGTGGCCGGGGGAGTGCGGGTCTCCGGCGACAAGGACGGACTGGTGCGGCGCATTGCGGTCTGCGGCGGCGCCGGCGATTCCCTCTTTAATGAGGTGCGGGCCAGCAACGCGGACGTTTACGTCACCGCGGACCTTCGCCACCACCCGGCCTCCGAGGCACGCGAGGCCGCCCTGAACGGACGGCCCTATTTGGTGGATGTTTCGCACTTTGCCAGTGAATGGCTGTGGCTCCCCGCGGCCGCTGCAGCCCTGGGCAACGTCCTGGCCGACCAGGGCCATGAGGTGGAGATCCAGGTCAGCACCACCAACAGCGATCCGTGGGACTTCATCCTGACCCCCGGCTAAACGGGCGGTGGGGATGCGGCACAACGGGGGAGCAGGCCACGCGCTAGAGTCTAGGAAGCGCCGGTTCGGTGCCCGGCTGCGGCCGGAAGGGATCTAGCGGAGGTAACAGTGGCCAAGGCAGCACCGGCGGAACAGTTGAAGTTGCTCGAACTGCAGGGGCTGGATGCCCGGCTGAAGGGCCTCGCCAACCGCCGCCGCACGCTGGAAAACGATCCCCGCATCACGGACCTTGAGGCCGCCCTGTCCGTTGCCAATGGTGAACTGGGTGCAGCGAAGGTGGCTGTGCACGACGCCGAAGCCGCGCTCAAGCGCGCGGAGGCCGACGTCGAACAGGTCGCTTCACGGATCGAACGCGACGAAGCCAGGCTCAACAGCGGCACGGGCCTTTCCAAGGATCTGGTTGCGCTGCAAAAGGACATCGCCTCGCTCAACAAGCGGCGCTCCGACCTTGAAGACGTGGAACTGGAAGTCATGGAGCGGCTGGACAGCCTGCGGGAACGGCAGGCGGCCCAGCAGCAGATTGTTGACGACATCCAGGGCTCCTTCGCCACCATCAGGGCAGAGCTTGACGCTGCCCTCGCCGAGGTCGAAACCGAAGCTGCAGGCCTTCGCGCCCAGCGTGCTGAATTTGCCGCGGCCCTGGATGCGGGCATGGTGGCGGTCTACGAAAAGACCCTGGCAAAACGCGGGGTGGGTGCGGCACGGCTGTTCCACGGCACCTCCGAAGCCTCCGGCATGAAGCTCAGTCCCGGCGATCTCGCGGAGATCAAGGCCGCGGCCGCGGACGACATCGTGTTCTGCCCGGATTCGGGCGCCATCCTGGTCCGTTCCGACGAGTGGGCCTGACCCAAGTAAGTAGCGCTAAATGTCGTTTTGACGGGTCAGAACGGCACTTGGCGCTACTCAGTTGGGTGGGGATGGGTGATCAGCCCGGCAGGATAATGTTCAGGGCGTGCGGCTTGCGGGCTGTGCCCGGCACCAGTTCGGCGTCCCATTTCTCCCGGGCAGCCTTCAAAAGGTCCGACGGCGCCGCCGGGGCTTTGCCGCGCCGCGACAGCAGGTGCCGCGCCAGTTCGCCCCGGGTGTGCTTGGCAAAGTGGCTCACCACCTTGCGGACTCCACCGGCTTCGGTGAAAACGTTCACCGTCACGGTTTGTCCCGGTGGCGGCGTCCAGGCGGCCGCGTAGGTGCTGGAGCGGCAGTCCACCAGCAGGTGTCCCTGGGCCACGCCGCCCAGAGTATGCCCAAGCTGTGCCTTCCAGAATGGAGCCAGCCGGCCGACGTCGGGCAGGGCCGTGCCCATGGAAAGCCGGTAGGCGGGGACGCTGTCGCCGAAGCGAAGGGCTCCCCACAGTGCGGAAATCACCAGGACGGACGCATCCGCCTTGCGCCGCTGGGCCGGTGTCAGGCTCCGGTAGCCCAGCGCGTCGTAAAGGACGCCCGAGTAGATGCTGTGGGCCGGCGCGGCCGGTTCGGCATGCAGGCGCGTATTGCGTTCAACATCTTCACGCAGCGAGGCCCCCACACCCAGCAGGGCCAGGGCGTCCTGGTGCGCGCTGGCCGTTCCCAACGCCTCCAGGACCTTGGCGCGGTACGGGTTGAGTTCCGGGAAGCCCAGCGAGGACCAGTCGACGGCGGGCCCGCGGAGCGCAGGTGTCTTGCCTTCGGAAGGGGGAAGCAGAATCAGCACCGTCCGATCCTACCGGCGACAAAAGCGGCCTGCGGGCGCCGGTAGACTGGTCGTGGATGGGACAGCCAGACGGCCGCGCGCCACGCAAGTGACTCGAGGAACGTCCGGGCTCCGCAGGGCAGGGTGGTGGGTAACGCCCACTCGGGGTAACCCGCAGGCCAGTGCCACAGAAAACAGACCGCCTGCATGTCCGGCTTTGGCCGGCAGGGCAGGTAAGGGTGAAACGGTGGTGTAAGAGACCACCAGCTTCCCGGGTGACCGGGAAGGCTAGGTAAACCCCACCCGGAGCAAGGCCAGACAGGACACGTTCGAGGGCTGCCCGCCCGAGTGTCCGGGTAGGCCGCTGGAGGGTGCCGGCAACGGTACTCGTAGATGGATGGCCGTCGCTCCCTTTCCGGCAACGGGAGGGGAGAACAGAACCCGGCGTACCGGCTGTCCCATCCGCACACCCGGTTTGACCACGAGCCGCCGTGTTGGGGATGCTGGACCGTGCCTGTAACTCCTGATCCCCGTCGCGCGGCCCGGGCGGGCGTCCCCGGCGTCCGTTCCCAGATCATCGCACTTGGCGGGTTCCTTGCACTGTCCGGCATTGCCTGGCTTCTCGCGTCGGTTCCGATCATCCTCAATTCCAACGGCTGGTATGCCGGTTCGGCGAAAGCACCGTGGATGCCGCCGACGTGGATGTTCCGGACCACCTGGATGCTGCTGTACACCGGGGTGGCGGCAGCCGCATGGCTGGTCTGGCGCAAGGGCGGCCTGACCGGAGGCGCCCGTGCAGGGTACGTCGTCCAGCTCCTCCTCAACGCGGCGTGGCCGGCGGCCTTTTTCGCCCTGTACCCGATGCTTGGTGCTGCCGCCCTGTGGGCCGCCTTCCTGGTCATCTGCGCACTCGCCGCAACCCTTGCCTTCCTGATCCTGCGGTTCGGGCCGGTGGACGCCCTCGCCGGTTTCCTGGTGCTGCCGTACTTTTCCTGGATCGTCTTTTCCGCCAGCCTGAACCTCTATTCAGCCGTCCACAACTAAAGCCCACAACGGCAGGACTGTGCGGGTCCGCGGCCATGTGAGTGATTTCACGCAGCGCAAGCGTGTTCCCTGCAGCCGGCCAAATTAGAATGGTTCACGGACGCAGGAGTTCTACCGCCGAAAGTTGCGTCCGCAGCCGGCGGTTTTTCTTTGCACGCGATCCAGGCGCCTGGGGGCCATCCCTGCAGGCGCCGGTGCCCCTGGACATCATCAGGTGGCCTACATCCGTGTACGAGGACGTACACGGCTGAACCGAGGAAGGTATTTCTGTGAGCCAGACGTCTGATTCTTGTCTTGATACGTGGATGGGCCGGGAGGCCCTCGCCGAGGCCATGATCCCGGTGATCGGCAGGCTGTACCGCGAAAACAACGTGGTGACCAGCATCCACGGCCGGAGCCTGATCAACAAGTCCACCATGAACATCCTCAAGGCACACCGCTTTGCGCGCCGGATGAGCAAGGACGAACTGCTCCTGGAGGACACGGCGCCCCTGCTGAACACGCTGGCCAACCTCGAGCTGGGCGCTGCCGCGATCGACATCGCCCGCCTGAACCAGAAGTTCAAGGAAGAAGGCAACGGCGCCACCCTGGAGGAATTCCTCCGCGCTGAGCTCGCCGAGATCGTGGGCAAGCGGGGCGGCGATGACCGCACCAGCACCGACGTCGTACTCTATGGCTTTGGCCGCATCGGCCGGCTCCTGGCCCGCATCCTCATCGAAAAGGCCGGCGGTGGCCATGGACTGCGCCTGCGCGCCATCGTTGTGCGCCGCGGCTCCGACAACGACCTCTCCAAGCGCGCCAGCCTGCTGCGCCGCGACTCCGTCCACGGATCCTTCGAGGGCACCATCCGGATCGACGAGGACGCCAACACCATTACCGCCAACGGCGTGCAGATCCAGGTGATCTACTCGAACGACCCCGCCACGATCGACTACACCGCCTACGGCATCAACAACGCCCTGGTGGTGGACAACACCGGCCGCTGGCGCGACGCCGAGGGGCTTTCCCAGCACCTGCAGAGCAAGGGCGTGGCACGGGTCCTCCTGACCGCACCGGGCAAGGGCGAACTCAAGAACATCGTCCACGGCATCAACCACCGCGACATCAACGATTCAGACCGGATCGTCTCCGCGGCATCCTGCACCACCAACGCCATCACCCCGGTGCTGAAGGCCATCAACGACAAGTTCGGCGTGGTGCACGGGCACGTGGAAACCGTCCACTCCTTCACCAACGACCAGAACCTGATCGACAACTTCCACAAGGGTGACCGCCGCGGCCGCTCCGCAGCCCTAAACATGGTCATCACCGAAACCGGTGCCGCCAAGGCGGTGGCCAAGGCCCTGCCCGAACTGCTCGGCAAGCTGACCGGCAGCTCCATCCGCGTCCCCACCCCGGACGTATCGCTGGCCATCCTGAACCTCAGCCTGGAAAACGGCACCACCAAGGACGAGGTCAACAACTACCTGCGTGAAATGTCGCTGCACTCGGACCTCCGCAAGCAGATCGACTACATCGACTCACCGGAGGTTGTGTCCACCGACTTCGTCGGCTCCCGCCGCGCAGGTATCGTCGACGGACTCGCCACGGTCTCCACCGACAAGAACCTGGTCCTCTACGTCTGGTACGACAACGAATTCGGTTACAGCTGCCAGGTGGTGCGCGTCATGGAGGAAATGGCCGGCGTGAACCCGCCGTCGTTCCCCGCCAAGGAAAGCGCCGCCGCCCTGGCCGCCATCGCCGTCTGACCAATTCCGCAGCCGTCCCGGGAATTCCCGGCTGGTTCTCTGGAATCAGCCGGGAAACCGGACCACACTGGTGGCATGGACAACGAATCGACGCTTCAGCACGACACCACCCTCGAACACGCCCTGGACGTGGCCAAGGCAAACCATAAGGAAGCAGTCCGGCTGCTCGAACGTGCCCGCGCCGCCCATAAGGCCGGGGATGTCAGCGAGGACCGCGTGCGCCAGCTCGAGGGACTGCTGGCCATTGCCGAGGAAGACCTTCGAAGGGTTACCAGGGAGCAGTAACCCGACGGCGGTGGCCATGGACGTGTGAGACATCACTCGTCCCCAACAGTGTGGATATCAGAGGACGGGCAAGCCCTTTGTCCTAGGCTCTTGGGGTGCCTGAATTTCCCCTGCCGGCGTCAACGCCATGACCGTCAGCTGGTCCGCCTACCGACGCGCCCGCCGCCGTTCCCGCCAGGCGTGGGCGCTGCTCGTGACGGCGGCTGTATGCGTCGTCGCCGCCTTGTCCTGGTTCTTTACAGCGGGACAGTTCGCGGCCGGCGGGCCGGCGCCGGAGGGACCGACGGAGGCGCCCGTCTTCAACGCCGCCTGGATGAAACCGGTCCAGGAACCCAACCCCGTGCCGGCGGGCACAGCCCTCGCCGCCCTGGACGGCCTGGCCGTGAAGGGCCGTGCACCGAACACCGGTTACAGCCGGGAGGCCTTCGGCCAGGCGTGGCTGGACGTTGACCGGAACGGCTGCGATACCCGCAACGACATCCTTCGCAGGGACCTTGCCGACGTGGTGTTCTCCGAAGGCTCCACGTGCAAGGTGACGGCGGGCCACTTCCGGGAGCCCTATACCGGCCAGGACGTGGACTTCCGCCGCGGTTCCGAAAGCAGCCGTGCCGTCCAGATCGACCATGTGGTGGCGCTGGGTGACGCCTGGCAAAAGGGAGCCCAGGGCCTGGGGCCGAAGGAGCGCCAGAGCCTGGCCAATGATCCGCTGAACCTCATTGCGGCGGACGGGGCGGCGAACCAGCAGAAGAGTGCCGGTGACGCCGCCACCTGGCTGCCGAAGAACACTGCGCTGCGCTGCCATTACGTGGCCCGGCAGATTTCCGTGAAGGCCGCCTACGGGCTATGGGTTACGGCAGCTGAGAAGGACGCCATGAAGAAGGTGCTCGGCTCCTGCCCCGGGCAGGAAACCATCACGGCCCGCTGACGGTCCCGGCCCGGAACGGGTTCAGCGGCGGGAAGGTGTCAGTGGCCGAACGGGTCCGGGTCCACTCCCGGCATCCACGTCAGCCCCGGCACGCCCCAGCCGTTCTTCTTGGCCTGCTTCATGGCCCTGCGGGAATAGCGGTCGATCAGCCGGTTGACATACAGTTTGCCGTCCAGGTGGTCGTATTCGTGCTGGATCACCCTGGCGAACCAGCCTGTTGCCTCGAACTTGACCGGGTTTCCAAAGCCGTCAAACCCTTCCACCCGTGCCCACTCGGCCCGCTTGAGCGGATACTGCTCACCGGGGAAGGACAGGCAGCCCTCTTCCTCCTCGTCGGGGTCGGGAGCGGCGCCGGAAACCTTCGACAGGGTCAGGACAGGATTCACCAGTACGCCGCTTGGGGGAGCGTCGTCGTCGTTGGCGTACTTGTACACGAAGATCCTCTTGCCCACGCCGATCTGCGGGGCGGCGAGGCCCACACCATGGGCAGCCTCGTTGGTTTCGAACATGTCGGCAATCAGGGTGCGCAGTTCATCGTCGAAGACCTCCACCTCGGCCGCGCGCCGGTGCAGGACAGGCTCGCCCCAGATGGTGATTGGCAGAACGGTCATATCAGTTGTCCTTCAACATTTCGCGGTGTCCCCGGTATTCCTGCACGTACCCCGGTGGGGCACAAAAAAGGAGGCCGCACCGGATATCCGGTGCGGCCTCCTTTTTTGACGGCTGCATGTGCCGCCCCGTGAGGGTGAGCGACGGGGGTTGAACCCGCGACCTCCTGGACCACAACCAGGCGCTCTGCCAACTGAGCTACGCCCACCATGTGCCTCAAGGGAAATCCGCTTTACCGGCTCCCTGGAAACGCAACTCAAATAGCTTACCTGCTCGAAAGGGGTGCTTTGTCCACTTTCAGCCTTTTGAAGCAAAATTTCACGGGAACATGGCGCAGATCACTTGCCCGGCTCTTCAACCGGCCCGCCGGCGGTGATCCCCCGGGCGATCTTTTGGGCCGTGGCACTGTCGGGCCCGGGCGCGGGGACGAACACGGCTTCCCGGTAGTACCGCAGTTCATCGATCGAATCCTTAATGTCCCCGAGGGCGCGGTGGCCGCCCTTCTTTGCCGGGGACTGGAAGTAGGCGCGCGCGTACCAGCGGCGCGACAACTCCTTGATGGTGCTGACGTCGATGACCCGGTAGTGGAGATGTTCCACCACGGCAGGCATGTCCCGCGAGAGGAACACCCGGTCCGTCCCCACCGAATTGCCGCCGAGCGGTGCTTTGCGCGGGTCCGGAACCCAGGCGGAGATGTACTCCATGACCGCGGCCTCCGCCTCCTCCATGGTCCTGCCGTGCGGAAGCTCCGCCAGGAGCCCGGACTTGGTGTGCATGTCCCGGACGAAGTCGGACATCTGGGCCACCGCGGTGTCGTCGGGTTTGATGACCACATCAACGCCGTCGCCCAGGATGTTCAGTTCCGAATCGGTGACCAGGGCTGCCACCTCGATGAGGGCGTCGTTCTTGATGTCCAGACCGGTCATTTCGCAGTCGATCCAGACGATTCGTTCGTTAGATATAGGCACCGGACCAGCCTACCGTTACACCTCCGGGCGCCTTGCCGATGCTAGGATTTCGGGTACGCGGCGGGTCGCCCCTCCGCCCTGAACCACCCTCCGCCGGCACCGCCCGGTCCGCCGGGCAAACCGCGGCAAACGCAAAAGATTGGACGATCCTGAGATGACGGCGCCTGTGCCCGCAACGGGGGAGATGGCGGCGGCCGGCTTTGCCGGGATGGGCAGTGCCGAGGTGGACAATCCACGCTCATCCCTGCTCGCCGGTTTCCTGGGCTCCATGTTCATGGTCATTGGATCCTTCGGCGTGGGCTGGCTGGCCCCTGTCTCGGAACTGCGCCGAATGCCCCTCTTCATCTGGATGCGCACTGAGGCCCCCGGCGTGGCTCTGTCCATTGTCCTGGTGGCGGCTGGGGGCATGCTGCTGGTCCGCGCCTGGCTGCGGCTCGGCCAGAAAGTCCGTGTATGGGGACCGCAGGCCCGGCGCGCCACCCTGGCCGCAGTGATGGCGTGGGGGCTCCCCATGATGTTCAGCGTGCCGCTCTTCAGCCGCGACGTTTACGCCTACATTGGGCAGGGCCGCCTGATGGTGGAGGGTTTCAACCCTTACGAGAACGGCATCTCCGCCCTGTCCAACTACTTCCAGCTCGGCGCAGACAAAATGTGGACCGAAGCCCCGGTTCCCTATGGGCAGCTGTTCCTGTGGATCGAGCAGTTCGTGGTGTGGGCCACCAATGTCCAGCCGGAGGCCTGCGTCATGCTGTTCCGGCTGGTGGCACTGGCCGGTGTGGTGCTGTGCGTCATTTACGTGCCCCGGCTGGCCGAGCTGCATGGGGTCAACCCGCACCGGGCCCTCTGGCTGACCGTGGCGAACCCGCTGTTCCTGACCAACTTCATCGCCAGCGTCCACAACGATTCCCTGATGATCGGGCTGGCCCTGGCAGGACTCTATTACTCCGCCACCCGCCGGGAGGTCCGGGGCATCGTGCTGGTGACCCTGTCCATCGCCGTGAAGCCCATCACCATCGTCTTCCTGCCGTTCATCGGCCTCCTGTGGGCAGGGAAGAACGCAGGCTGGCTGCGGAAGGGTGCCTTCTGGGCCCTGACGGCCGGCATCAGCCTGGCGCTCCTGACCGCGATGAGCATGGTCAACGGGTTCGGCTTCGGCTGGATCAACGGGTTGTCCGCTCCAGGCAGCATCTCCATCTGGTACGCCCCGGTGGGACTGCTCGGCATGGTGGTGGGGTCCCTGGCCAACGCGTTCGGACTGGACGGCTCCGTGCCCGCAGGCTGGGTGTTCGACGCCGGGAAGCTGCTTGCCGTGGCCATCGTCGCCTGGCAGATATTCAAGGGGGACTACGACCGGCTGATGCGCCGGCTGGCCCTCGGTTTCGCCGCCGTGGTGCTGCTGGCCCCCATCATCCAGTCCTGGTACGTTGTCTGGCTGATCCCGCTCTTCGCCGTGACCGGGATCCGCAATGACTGGCAGGTCAAGGCCTTGTACTTCGTGGTGTCCTTTTTCATGATCTACGCCATCTCGGACCAGCTGGACGTCTTCCCCTACCTGCAGACCCAGGATCTGGGTTTCGCCCTTGCCCTGGCCAGGATCGCCGCGGCGCTGACGGCCCTCCTGTTCGCCCTGTACCTGATTTTCTGGGACCCCGGAACCCGGACGCTGTTCCGGAAAACGCACGAGCCCGTCGTCGAACGCCCCGTGATCTAGCCGTACCCGGCACAGCCGGCGGCGTACCTACTGCGGCTCCCGCGGGGAGGCGATCCTGCGCAAGGCCTCCCTGCGGGACAACGGGCTCAAGGCGTCCAGGTGACGGACCACGAAAGCTTCCACCCACCCGGGATCCGTTTTGGCGTATTCACGTAAAGCCCAGCCGATGGCCTTCCTGATGAAGAACCCACGGTCCGCCAGGTTCGGCTCGATCACGGCGGCGAGCAGTGCGGTGTCGGTGGCCCCTTTCGCGCACAGTTGGGAGGTGATGGCGGCCCTGCGGATCCAAAGGTCCGGATCGCGGCTCCACTCCCTAGTTGTGGCTGACACGGCCACCGGGTGTGCCTGCAGCAGGGCGCAGATGCGTCCGGACACGCCGTCCACAAAGTCCCACCACGCCCCTGAGCGGATGATTTCCCCGTAGACGGGCAGCATCTCCAGATCCCGGGCAACCAACCGGATTCCCGTCAGGTCTATGGCCGCATACCGCTCTTCCCGGAACGCGGCTGTGCGCCACAACTCCAGCACGGTGGCGCGCAGCTGCCCAGCGGACACGGGCGGAAAGTCTGCCGCAGCACGCGCCACAATGCGCCGCACGTCAGGAACCCGGACGCCCAGGAAGGGGATCGCGGACTTCATGTAGGCCTGGGCGCCGGCGGCACGTTCAGGATTGGCGAGTTCCCGCAGCGCATCTCTAACGGCCGCGATGAGGTCCTGGTCGGCGGCCGTTTCCATGAGGCAACTCTAGCCACCCACGACAGGTGAAGGTGCGGTACGCTAGTGAGCGCTAACACACATACCGAACCTGGGGGAATTCATGCCCGGCACCGACGTCCATCTCGCCCACGGACCCTATTCCGCCGTCGTTACCCGGCGTGCCGGGGCGCTGCGCGAACTGCGCCACGGGAACCGGGACCTGGTGGTGGGCTTTGGGCCCGAAGGCGATATTCCCGATTACCGGGGCGTCATCTGCGCGCCCTGGCCCAACCGGCTCGCCGACGGCACCTACGCCTACGCCGGCAAGCCCTACGCCGCCACAGTCAATGAACCCGAACGTGGGGCCGCGCTGCACGGGCTGGCCATCCATCAGCCCTGGGAAGTGCTGGAGGAAGCGGCGGACCGGGCAGTCCTGGGCTGCAGCATCCCCGCCGGACCGGACTACCCGGGCGAACTGGAACTCACCGTCACCTATTCGCTTTCCGATGACGGGCTCCGCGGAATGGTCCGGGCCGTCAACACCGGTTCCGCCGCCGCGCCGTACGGGGTGTGCCCCCACCCCTACCTGGTGGCCGGTCCGTCCCCGTTGGATGACTGGTCCCTGGAACTTCCGGCCGATGCCTATCTTGAGGTCACGCCGGACCGGCTGCTTCCCGTGGGCATGCGGCAGGTGGGCGGGGGAGCCTTCGACTTCCGCTCGCCGCGGCGCCTGGGAGACGTGAAGATCGACCACGCGTTTAAGGACATCTCCCGCGATGGCCACGGCCTGGCGCGGGTCCGGGTGCTGGATCCATCGGGAACGGGAGTGGAACTGGAATGGGGGGCGGAGTGGCCCTGGGTCCAGGTGCACACCGGGGACAAGCCGGTGGGCCCGGACCGCCTGGGCCTGGCTGTCGAGCCCATGACCTGCCCGCCGGACGCACTGCATTCAGGCACCGACCTGGTCCACCTGCAGCCCGGCGCATCACATTCAGCGGAGTGGACCATCCGGGCGCTGCCTGGAAAGGCCCGCTAACCGGCCGGCCGGGCCCGCTTCAATTCCGTGCCGCTCCGCCGGGGGAGTTCGCCCACCCTGCACGCTCCAGCCACGCTGCGCACAGTGATGTCCATTGCTCCGGCCCCCGTTCGCCGCCCGCCAGTCCCAGCCCATGCCGTCCTTCCGGGAAGACGTGCAGTTCCGCCGGAACCCCCGCGGCAATCAACGCCCTGGCGTAGTTGAGGCTGTTGCTGACCGGGACTGCCTCGTCGTCGGCCGTGTGCCAGAGGAACGCCGGCGGGGTGCCGGGCGTGACGTTCAACTCCGCGGAGAGTGCCGTGAGGAGGGCCGACGGCGGCGCGTCGCCAAGGAGGTTCGCCACCGATCCCTCGTGCGTTTCGTGCGTCAGGGACGCGACGGGGTAGCAAAGTACCGAAAGGTCCGGCACTGCCGCGGGAACGTCAAGGTCCTGGTTTCCGGTGGCCGCCGCCGTGCTGAGAGTGGCGGCCAGGTGACCGCCGGCGGAGAACCCCAGGACGCCAACGCGGCCCGCGTCCACGGCGAGCCCGTGCTGCCCGTTCCGGATATGCAGCATGGCTTCCTTGGCGTCCTCCAGTGGAGCGGGATGCCGGTCCGGGGCCACCCGGTAGCGGAGCACAAAGGCATGGATCCCCAGCGAGGCAAGCCACTGTGCCACCGGCTCCGCTTCATGGTCGGCCTGGCGGGCATAGCCCCCGCCGGGAAGCACCAGGATGGCAGGACGCACGCCGTCGGCTTCCCGGCACGCCGGAACCGCTGTCAGCCCCCGTGGTGCCATCAGGCTGCCGCTTCCGTGCTGCGCCGCAGGGTGACCTCGCCGGTGATGCCATTGGCAGCCGGGCCTTCCGCCTCTTCAGCGTGGCTACCCGGGCCGGTGGACCGGGTGGCAATGCGCCCGATGTCCTCCAGGGGCAGCCGGACCGTGGAAAGCGCCGGCCGGAAGTCCCGGAGGGTTTCAATGTCGTCAAAGCCGGCGATGGCGGCGTCGCGCGGAATCCGCAGCCCCTCGGACCGCAGCGCCGCCGCGGCGCCAATGGCCATGACGTCGTTGACGGCAAAGATGCACAGCCGAGGTGCCGGTGCGTCCCCGGACCGGGCCGCCTTGATCCTGGCAGCCAGTTGAAGTCCGGCGTCGTATCCGCCGGACCGGTTGAACCCTGTCCGGACCACCTCTGCCGGCCGGCGCCCGGCGCGCTCCAGTCCTTCCTGGAAGCCCCGGACCCGGTCATCCGACGTCAGGAGTCCCTCAGGGCCACCCACAATGACGAAGTCACCGTCCCAGGCCTCCGCAAGCCCGGTGGCGAGCTGCCGGGCAAGCTCCTGGTTGGGGACTTTGACGACGTGGTATCCCTCTGTTGCGGTTGCACCCACGACCGGATGTCCCACCACGGCAACCTGCCCGCCGTTGCGGCAGTACCGGTCAAGTTCGGCGGCCAGTTCGGCGTTGCCGTCCCGGTCCTCGTCACGGCAGGAACGTGAGCCGGCGATCACAATAGAGTCTGCGCGGCGCGCCGCGAAAGCGGCCACCGCTTCCTTCTCCTCGGCCGGGCCGCCGCCGGTGGTGGCGAGCAGCACCATTTTGCGTTGTTCCCGGGCGGCTTCCTGCACGCCCCTGGCGATGGCGGCGAAATAGGGGTCGGCGATGTCGTGGACTATCAGCCCGATCAGGCCGGAACTGGACTTCGCCAGGCCCTGCGCCTGCGCGTTGGGGATATAGCCCAGCGAATCCGCTGCCTGCCGCACGCGTTCGGCAATGTCCTTGCCCGGTTTACGGGCCGAGCCGTTCAGCACGCGGGAAGCGGTGGCGGGCGAGACGCCGGCCAGGCGCGCCACCTCTGTAAGGGTACTTGCAGCCACTGCATCTCCTGGTCGTCGAACGGGCTCAAAGGCTAAGCACATTATGGCAGTTCAAACTACTTCCGGAAAGCGCTTGCCAACTGAAAGCGCGCCGTGCATCATTGAAGCAGTGGGAACGCGCTTTCCCAATCAGCTTGAGTACATTGCTCACTCACCGTGGAGGAAACATGGGCTTCGAAACCAAAACAATCCGCATCGCCATGAACGGCATTACCGGCCGGATGGGCTACCGCCAGCACCTGCTGCGCTCCATCCTTCCCATCCGAGACGCCGGCGGCTTCACCCTCGAGGACGGCACCCGGGTCCAGGTTGAACCCATCCTGGTGGGCCGCAACGAGGCCAAGATCCGCGAACTGGCGGAGAAGCACAAGGTCTCCGAATGGAGCACCGACCTGGACGCCGTGATCAGCGACCCCACTGTCGACGTCGTCTTCGATGCCTCCATGACCAGCCTGCGCGCTGCCACCCTGAAGAAGGCCATGCGGGCCGGCAAGCACATCTTCACCGAAAAGCCCACGGCCGAAACCCTCGAGGAAGCCATTGAGCTGGCCCGGATCGGCGAGGAAGCCGGCGTCACGGCAGGCGTGGTCCACGACAAGCTGTACCTCCCCGGCCTGGTCAAGCTCCGCCGCCTGGTGGATGAGGGCTTCTTCGGCCGCATCCTCTCCATCCGCGGCGAGTTCGGTTACTGGGTCTTCGAAGGCGACATCCAGGCGGCCCAGCGGCCGTCCTGGAACTACCGCAAGGAAGACGGCGGCGGAATGACCACTGACATGTTCTGCCACTGGAACTACGTCCTCGAGGGCATCATCGGCAAGGTCAAGAGCGTCAACGCCAAGACCGCCACCCACATCCCCGCCCGCTGGGACGAGGCGGGCAAGGAATACAAGGCCACGGCCGACGACGCGTCCTACGGCATCTTCGAACTCGAAACACCCGCAGGGGACCAGGTCATCGGCCAGATCAACTCCTCCTGGGCTGTCCGCGTGTACCGCGACGAACTGGTGGAATTCCAGGTGGACGGCACGCTCGGTTCCGCCGTCGCCGGCCTGAACAAGTGTGTGGCCCAGCAGCGCGCGCACACCCCCAAGCCGGTGTGGAACCCGGACCTGCCCGTCACGGAATCCTTCCGTGACCAGTGGCAGGAAGTTCCGGCCAACGCAGAACTGGACAACGGCTTCAAGCTGCAGTGGGAAGAGTTCCTCCGCGACGTGGTGGCTGGCCGGGAGCACCGCTTCGGCCTGTTGTCCGCCGCGCGTGGCGTCCAGCTCGCCGAACTCGGCCTGCAGTCCAGCGACGAACGCCGCACCATCGACATCCCGGAGATCACCCTCTAATGACTTCCCTCATCCTTCCCTCCGAAGACGGCGGCACCCGGGAATACCGCCTCCAGGGCGGCACCAGCTGGACCCGGCCCACCGCACCCCTGACCGCACGGCGCGCCTACGCAGCAGCCCACGTCATCCCCGAGGTCCTGGCAGACAACACTCCCGGTGCTCCCGCCCGCCTGGACTGGGACGCCACCATGGCCTACCGCCACGAACTGTGGTCCTACGGGCTGGGCGTAGCCGACGCCATGGACACCGCCCAGCGCGGAATGGGCCTGGACTGGGCCGCGACGCAGCAGCTCATCAAACGCACGGGAGTGGAGGCCGCCTCGGTGGTTTCCGCCAACAACCCTGCCACCGCCGGCAAATCCGTCCGGGATCTGGTCGCCTGCGGCGCCGGCACGGACCAGCTGGACATGGACGCCCTGCCCTCCGGCGAAGCGGGCATCAAGGCCGTCCTCGAGGCGTACCGTGAGCAGATCGCCGTCATCACCGAAGCCGGACCCAAGGTCATCCTCATGGCTTCCCGCGCCCTGGCCAGGGTTGCCGGCGGTCCCGAGGACTACCTGAAGGTGTACTCCACCCTGCTGCAGGAAGTGGACCAGCCGGTCATCCTGCACTGGCTGGGCACCATGTTCGATCCCGCCCTCGCCGGCTACTGGGGTTCAGATGACGTTCCCGCTGCCACCGAAACCTTCCTGGGACTCATCAGGGACAACGCGGACAAGGTGGACGGCGTCAAGGTCTCGCTGCTCGATGCAGGCCACGAGGTTGCCCTCCGCGCGGCGCTGCCCGAGGGCGTGCGCCTCTACACGGGCGACGACTTCAACTATCCGGAGCTGATCGACGGCGACGGCACCCACCACTCGGACGCCCTGCTGGGCATCTTCGCGGCCATCTACCCGGCAGCCTCGGTGGCCCTGCAGAACTACGAGGCCGGGAACACCGCCAAGGCGCGCGAAATCCTGGACTCCACTCGCGAACTGGGCAAGCACATCTTCAGCGCCCCAACGTTCTACTACAAGACCGGCATTGCGTTCATGTCCTGGCTCAACGGCAAACAGCCGGGCTTCCAGATGGTGGGCGGGCTCCACTCCGGCCGCTCGGTCTGCCACCTGGCCAGGACCTTCGAACTGGCCGATCAGGCCGGCCTGCTGAAGGACCCCGCACTGGCTGCCTTCCGGATGTCCGACTACCTGCGCATCAACGGGGTGGGAGTATGAGCGACTTCTCCCGCCTTTCCATCAACAGCGCCACCACCAAGAAGTGGACGCTTGCCCAGGTGGTTGAGGGCTGCGTCAACGCCGGGATCCCTGCCATCGGCCCCTGGCGGGACCGGGTGGAGGAAGCCGGCCTGGACAAGGCCGCCCGCCTGATCAAGGACGCCGGGCTCCGGGTTTCATCCCTGTGCCGCGGCGGGTTCCTTACTGCGGCCGACGCCGAAGGCCAGGCCGCGGCGCTCGCTGACAACCGGGCCGCCATCCTCGAGGCGGTGGCACTGGACACCACGGAACTGTTCCTGGTGGTTGGCGGCCTGGCGCCGGGGGAGAAGGACGTGGTGGCGGCACGGCAGCGCGTGGCGGACCGGCTGGCCGACCTGGTTCCCTTCGCACGGGACCACGGCGTCCGCCTGGTGCTGGAACCCCTGCACCCGATGTACGCCGCGGACCGGGCGCTCATTTCCACCCTGGGCCAGGCCCTGGACCTCGCAGCGCCCTTCGACGCTTCAACGGTGGGGGTCGCCGTCGATACCTTCCACGTCTGGTGGGACCCGGAACTGAAGGCGCAGATTGAGCGTGCCGGCCGGGAGAACCGCATTGCCTCCTACCAGGTGTGCGACTTCAACATGCCCATCGCGGCCGATCCCTTGCTGTCCCGCGGCTACATGGGCGACGGCGTGGTGGACTTCGCCACGATCGGCACCTGGGTGCGCGACGCCGGCTACACCGGCGACATCGAAGTGGAAATTTTCAATCAGGAGATCTGGGACACGGACGGCAGCACCGTTCTGGCCATAGTGAAGGAGCGCTACGCGGAGCTTGTCCTCCCGTACGCCTGACCTGATCCAGACCGCGGGCTCCTGCTACGTCACGGCAGGAGCTCGCGCCCCACATGGAAGGACCCGGACCCGCGGTGGATGCACCACCGCCGTTCCGGGTCCTTTTTTCTACTGCTACTTATTGCTGTCCTGGGTGTGGAGCGACGCGAAGCGCCGGTACCTGGCCAGCACGCCGCCGTCGTCCGTCCCCTGCGGAAGGTCGACGGCGTCAGCCGCCCAGGTGGGGAAACGTCCGGTGAGCGCCGCCGCTGCCTGCCGTGCAGCACCGTCGGCGACATACTCACCCGGCTGCGGCACCGTGATGCCGGTTCCCAGGAGGGCCGCCGCGGCTTCCTGCACGGCGGTGGACTGTGCGCCGCCGCCCACCAGGATGATGCGGCGGGCAGAGACGCCCTGGGCCTGCAGTGCTGCCAGGCCGTCGGCAAGGGAACACACCACGCCTTCGACGGCGGCGCGCGCCAGGTTGGCAGGGGTGTAGTTGGCCCGGGTAATGCCATGCAGGGAACCCGTGGCGTCGGGCAGATTGGGCGTCCTCTCCCCGTCAAGGTAGGGGACCAGGGTAAGTCCTCCGGCGCCGGGCCCGGCAGACAATGCCAGCCGGTTGAACTCCGGCAGGTCCACGCCCAGCAGGGCCGCCGTGGCATCGAAAACGCGGGTAGCGTTCAAGGTGCAGACCAGCGGCAGGTAATGCCCGGCGGCGTCGGCAAACCCCGCCACGAGTCCCGACGGGTCTGCCGCCGGGGTATCCGACACGGCAAAGACTGTGCCCGACGTGCCCAGGGACATCACGACGTCACCCAGGCCCGCACCGGCACCGAGCGCGGCGGCCGCGTTGTCCCCGGCACCCGCAGCCAGAAGGCTGCCCTCCGGGGTGCGTCCGGCCGCCTCCAGCGGGCCAAGCACCCTGGGGACGGCCGGAACGTGGCCGAGCGCCGCGGACAGGACGTCCGGAAGGTACCGGCCCTCCGCCGTCGAGTAGTACCCGGTGCCGGAGGCATCGGAGCGGTCCGTGGCCAGGGCGGCGAGCCCTTCGGCCCCACTGCCCGGGCCGAAGCCCGCAAGCCGCCAGGTCAGCCAGTCATGAGGAAGGCAGACGGCGGTTACCTTCGCCGCGTTCTCCGGTTCGTTTTCTGCCAGCCAGCGCAGTTTGGTCACGGTCAGTGAGGCAACGGGAACAGTGCCGGTGGCGCGCGCCCAATACTCCGCACCGGCAGCGGGATCGCCGCCGCCGGCACTCCTGATGAGCTCCGCGGCCGCCCCGGCGCTGCGGGTGTCATTCCACAGCAGCGCCGGGCGGATGACGGCACCGTCGCTGTCCAGGCAGACCATGCCATGCTGCTGGCCGCCCACCGAAACGGCGCTGACGTCATCCAGCCCGCCGGCGTCGGCCACCGCCTTCTGGAGGGCCGTCCACCAGTGGTCCGGATGAACCTCGCTCCCGGCAGGGTGCGTGGCGCGGCCCTGGCGGACCAGTGCTCCGGTGTCCGCATCGCGGACCACCACCTTGCAGGACTGGGTGGAGCTGTCGATGCCTGCGACGAGCACCATGGCCTAGCGGGCGCCCAGGAGGTGTTCGATGGCGAGCTGGTTGAGGCGGACGAACGCGAAGGAGCGTTCGGCGGCCTTGTCGGCGTCGAAGTCCTCAAATGCCGTGGTGTCGCCCAGCAGGTCGGCGGTGGTTTCGCCGGCGCCGAGGGTGGGCTCGCCGAGCTCGAAAACGCCGGAGGTCTTGAGGGCTTCCTGGACCTGGGGGTCGGCACGGAAGGCCAGAGCCCGTTCCTTCAGCAGCAGGTACATGGCCATGTTGGACTTCGCGGATTCCCACACGCCGTCGTAGCCGTCGGTGCGCGAGGGCTTGTAGTCGAAGTGCCGGGGGCCGTCGTACTTGGGGCCACCGCCGGGGAAGCCGTTCTCGAGGAGGTCGACGGTGAAGAAGGCGCTGGTCAGGTCACCGTGGCCGAAGACGAGGTCCTGGTCGTACTTGATGCCGCGCTGGCCGTTGAGGTCGATGTGGAAGAGCTTGCCTGCCCACAGGGCCTGGGCGATGCCGTGGGTGAAGTTCAGTCCGGCCATCTGCTCGTGCCCGGTTTCGGGGTTCAGGCCCACGATGTCGCCGTGCTCCAGCTGGGCAATGAAGGCCAGGCCGTGGCCCACGGTAGGCAGGAAGATGTCGCCGCGGGGCTCGTTCGGCTTGGGCTCAAGGGCAATCCGCAGGTTGTAGCCCTTGTCCTTGATGTAGCCGGCGGCGGTGTCCACGCCTTCCTTCATGCGGTCCAGGGCGGCGGCGAGGTCCTTGGAGCCGTCGTATTCGCTGCCTTCCCGGCCGCCCCACATCACAAAGGTTTCGGCGCCGAGTTCGGCGGCCAGGTCGATATTGCGCAGGACCTTGGACAGGGCGAAGCGGCGGATCGACCGGTCGTTGGAGGTGAAGCCGCCGTCCTTGAAGACCGGGTGGCTGAAGAGGTTGGTGGTCACCATCGGAACCTTGAGCCCGGTTTCTGCCAGCGCTGCCCGGAAGTTCTTGAGGATCAGGTCCCGCTCTGAAGCAGAGGCATCGAACGGCACCAGGTCGTTGTCGTGGAAGGTGATGCCGTAGGCACCGAGTTCCGCCAGGCGGTGGACGGCTTCCACCGGGTCAAGGGGGGAGCGGGTGGCGACGCCGAACGGATCGGCGCCGGTCCAGCCGACGGTCCAGAGGCCAAAAGTGAATTTGTCGGCGGGGGTGGGCGAGAGAGTCATGATGCGTCCTTGCGATCGTGCGCTCCGCGGGGTTGCGAAGCTTTAGTTCATTGCCTGAACTATATGAGCGGACGTAGGGTGGGGTCAAGAGTCCGGGCTGGAAACAGCCGGAAAATTTGCGAGAAGCCTGACCCATGGAGGTTTGTGATGGTGATGCCGGCGCCTGCAGTGGCGGGGCCGGGAGGCTCAGCCCCCGGAAGCGTGGGCGATGTCCGGCGCAGCAACCTGGCACTGGTCCTGGGCGCAATCGCCGAGTTCCCGCCCGGGGCCCACCCCAGCCGCGCCCAGGTGGCCGCCGCCACCGGCCTGACCAAGGCGTCGGTGTCGAGCCTGGTGCTGGACCTCCTGGACGCAGGGATCATCCGCGAGATAGGCCTCAACCCGCAGGGGCGCGGCCGGCCGGGTGTAGGGCTGGAACTTAGCCCCAGCCGGGCCGTCATGGGGATGGAAATCAACGTGGACTACATCTCCGCAGCCGTGGTGAATCTCGCCGGGACCGTCCTGGTCCGGGAGGAGCAGGAACGAGACAACCGCAACAGCCCGGACGGGCCCGTACTGGCCGCGCTCGCAGCCCTGGCGGCCCGGGTCCGGAGCGCGGCGGGGGAGCAGGGCGTCGAGGTCCTGGGCGGCGGACTGGCAGTGCCCGGACTGGTTGACCCTGCCCGGGCGCGGGTGCTCACCGCCCCCAACCTGGGCTGGGTCAACGTGGACCTCGACCTTGACGCCCTGCTGCCCGAAGCCCCCCTGGCCGTGGAGCTGTTCAACGAGGCCAACGCCGCAGCCCTTGCCGAACTGCGGCACCGGCCGGACGGTGCGTCCAACTTCCTCTTCGTCTCCGGTGAAGTGGGCGTCGGCGGCGGGATTGTCATCGGATCCGAGCTGTTCACCGGGCCGCACGGCCACGCCGGCGAGGTGGGGCACATAGTGGTGGACCCTGACGGAGGGCATTGTTCGTGTGGGGGAACCGGCTGCCTGGAAACGGTTGCCGGCCAGGATGCCATCTTCACGGCAGCCGGACTGGCCCCGGATGGGGGTTCACGGTCGGCCCATATGTCCGCCCTCATGCAGGCGCTGCAGGCCGGGGAGCCCGGGGCAGCGTCCGCCGTCGAACGGGCCGGCCGCTGCCTGGGAATAGCACTCGCCTCGGCCGCGCGGGTGGTCAACATCGAATCCGTGGTCCTTGGCGGCCACTTCGCTGTCCTTGAGCCGTGGCTGCGCACCCCGTTGCTGGCGGGGCTGGAAAAGTATGCGCCGGGCAAATATGCCTCCAGCCAGGTGACGGTGTCCCTGGTGGGCGAGTCGGGCGCCCTGCTGGGGGCAGCCGGCAGCGTGATCCGGTCCCTGATGGAAGCACCGCACCGGCTGCACGCGTAGCAGCCAATGCACAGCGCCCCGGTCCGAAGACCGGGGCGCCGGGCACCGTGGTGCCCCAGGAGGGAATCGAACCCCCGACCGGCGGATTAGAAGGCCGCTGCTCTATCCCCTGAGCTACTGAGGCGTTGGCTTCCGGCCATCAGGTCGGCGCCTCAAAAAGTTTACATTGCCCGGCTGCCGGCCGTGTCATCAAGCGGCCACTCCTCCTCCACATCCGCTGTCCGCAGGGACGTTGTCCACATAGAACAACATGTACCTCCTGCCAGCTGTTGTCCGGCGCGATGCTGGTCTTGCCTGCTACAGGCGCCACCATCCAGACAGGACGTAGACATGAGCGAATCGATCACCATCCGGGGCTTCGTGGCCACGGAGATAACCAGTTCCACCACGCCGGGGGGAGTGGCAACAGCTTCCTTCCGCATCGGCTCCACCACACGCCGTTTTGACCGCGAATCCAGGACCTGGGGCGACGGGCACACCAACTGGTTCACGGTGCAGGGCTACCGCCAGCTTGCCGGAACCCTGGGCTGCAGCATCAGGAAGGGCCAGCCGGTCATCGTGGTGGGCAAGCTGAAGATCCGCACCTGGGAAAAGGACGGGCGGGTGTACCACTCCACCATCATCGACGCCGACGCCGTGGGGCACGACCTCACGTTTGGATCGGCAAACTTCATCCGGACCGCTTCCAGGCCGGCACTCTCCTTGGTGGAGCAGCCGCCCGCCCCGGAGGACGTCCCTGGAATGGACCAGATGCCGGACGAGCCGGAAGACCGCGAAGACGAAAATCCCGAAGACCACGGCCCTGCCGCCATTGTCGTTGAGGACAACGACGGAGGCCTCGCCTCCCTTGACCTTGAAACGGGGGAACTGGCCGAAGTCTAGGAAAGAAGCATCAGGTATCAGCGTTCCCATCCAGTCCCGGGCGGGCTGAGTGGCCGGCACCCCCGGCCGTCCTCCGCCCGCCCGGCCAAACCAGGACGACATCAAGCCGGTGGCCGACCTGCTGGCCGACGAAAAAGCCCGGTGTGCCGTTGCCCGGTGCGCGAATGGCCATCGACGCTCCGTGTATCCCTGGCTCCTGCAGATCTCAGCCGCCCAGCCGGTTCATGCCGGCAGCCATGGCACAATGACACCATGCGTCCCACCCCTTACCGCCGGCAGAACAATCGGGCGGGTGCAGCACTTGCATGCGCCGTCCTGGCCAGTCTCCTGTCAGGCTGTGTTGCCGGACCCTCCGGGAACGGAGCGGCAACCGCGGACAGCAGCGGAGGGGCATCGTCTCCGGCAGCGGCTGCCGGCCCTGATGCCAAGCAGCCGACCATGCAGGCCACCGACCCTGCGGGGCAAGGCGCCGGCGCCAGAAGCGAACCGCTGGCCGATACATCCGGACGTGCGCCAGCGGCCGCAGCTGCCGCAACCGACACGGTGAAACGGACCGTAACGGATACCCTGACCAAACTGGCCACGGGAACGCCGAAACCGGCCACTGCCCAGGTCAGCGACGCCCTGACCGGAGCGGGCATCGCACCGGCGGCGCTCCAGGTCTCGCAAAGCCGGACTCCCACCGGACTGGAGGCGGACGCCATCGAAGCGGCCGTGGTGGAGGGCAAGGACTGTGTCATTGGGCAGGTACGAGAAGGCGCCGTGACCGTTACGGTCCTTCCGGTACTGGCCAGCGGCAAGTGCTTCGTGGGTTCCTGATCCGGCTGGCCGGTCCGCTGCAAATGTGAGATCTGCCCGCCAACCCACTAGATTTGAGACCATGGCGGAATTTATCTACACAATGACCAAGGCCCGCAAGGCCGTTGGCGAAAAACTCATTCTTGATGACGTAAGCATGTCCTTCTTCCCGGGCGCCAAGATTGGTGTTGTGGGCCCGAACGGTGCCGGTAAGTCCACCATCCTCAAGATCATGGCCGGGCTGGACCAGCCCTCCAACGGTGAGGCCCGGCTCAGCCCTGGCTACAGCGTGGGCATCCTGCTCCAGGAACCGCCCCTGAACGAGGAAAAGACCGTCCTGGGCAACGTCCAGGAAGGCGTGGGCGAGATTTACGGCAAGATCCAGCGCTTCAACGAGATCTCCGAGGAAATGGCCAGCCCCGACGCTGACTATGACACCCTCCTCGACGAGATGGGCAAGCTGCAGGAGGCAATCGACGCCGCCGACGCCTGGGATCTTGATTCCCAGCTGGAGCAGGCCATGGATGCCCTCCGGTGCCCTGCGGCCGATGCCGACGTCACCAACCTCTCCGGCGGTGAGCGCCGGCGTGTGGCGCTCTGCAAGCTTCTCCTTCAGAAGCCCGACCTGCTGCTCCTCGACGAACCCACCAACCACCTGGACGCCGAGAGCGTGCTGTGGCTTGAACAGCACCTTTCCAGCTACCCCGGCGCCGTCCTCGCCGTCACCCACGACCGGTACTTCCTGGACCACGTGGCGGAATGGATCGCTGAAGTGGACCGCGGCCACCTCTACCCGTACGAAGGCAACTACTCCACCTACCTGGAGAAGAAGCGTGCCCGCCTGGAGATCCAGGGCAAGAAGGACGCCAAGCAGGCCAAGCGCCTCGCCGAGGAACTTGAATGGGTACGGTCCAACGCCAAGGGCCGCCAGACCAAGTCCAAGGCCCGCCTTGCACGCTACGAGGAAATGGCCGCCGAAGCGGACCGGACCCGCAAGCTTGACTTCGAGGAAATCCAGATCCCGCCGGGACCCCGCCTGGGCGGCCTGGTGCTGGAGGCGAAGAACCTCCAGAAGGGCTTTGAAGACCGGACGCTGATCGACGGGTTGTCCTTCACCCTGCCCCGCAACGGCATCGTGGGCGTCATCGGCCCCAACGGCGTGGGCAAGACCACGCTGTTCAAGACGATCGTGGGCCTGGAACCGCTGGACGGCGGCGATCTCAAGATCGGCGATTCCGTCAAGATCTCCTACGCCGACCAGAGCCGCGGCGGCATCGACCCCAACAAGACCCTGTGGGAGGTTGTCTCCGACGGACTCGACTTCATCCAGGTGGGCAACGTGGAAATGCCGTCCCGCGCCTATGTGGCCGCTTTCGGCTTCAAGGGCCCGGACCAGCAGAAGAAGGCAGGTGTCCTGTCCGGTGGTGAGCGGAACCGCCTGAACCTGGCCCTGACCCTGAAGCAGGGCGGAAACCTGCTGCTCCTCGATGAGCCCACCAACGACCTCGACGTCGAAACCCTCAGCAGCCTGGAAAACGCGCTGCTCGAATTCCCCGGCTGCGCCGTGGTGGTCTCCCACGACCGGTGGTTCCTGGACCGCGTGGCCACCCACATCCTGGCCTATGAAGGTGACGAGGAGAACCCCTCCAAGTGGTACTGGTTCGAGGGCAACTTTGAATCCTACGAGGAGAACAAAGTGGAGCGCCTGGGTCCCGATGCCGCCAAGCCGCACCGTGTTACCCACCGCCGCCTGACCCGCGACTAGCCGCCGGGCGCCCGGCGACTCGTAAAGCATAAAAGGAAGGCCGGTATCTGATCTCAACTGATCAGGTGCCGGCCTTTCCCATGCAAGGATCCGCCGGCGCCACGGCTTGGGCCGGTGCCGGGGTGCTGGTCCTACGTGTCCGCCGGATCGGCGGGAACGCGCACCATTCCCTCCTGTGCCACCGTGGCTACGTGCTGGCCGTCCCGGCTGAAGATCCTGCCGGTGGCCAGGCCGCGTGCGCCCTGCGCGCTGGGCGACTCCTGGACGTAGAGCAGCCATTCGTCCACCCGCGCCGGGCGGTGCCACCACATCGCGTGGTCCAGGCTGGCAACGTTCATGCCGGGGGTGATCCAGCTAAGCCCATGCCGCCGAAGGATGGATTCGAGCAGCGTGTAGTCGCTGGCGTAGGCCAGGGCGGCGCGGTGCAGGTTGGAGTTGTCCGGCATCGGCCCGAACGTCTTCATCCAGACGGCATTGCGGGCCTCCCGCGGCCCCCCTGCCGAAACATACAGCGGAGGATCGACATGGCGGATGTCGAAGGGCCGCTCATACGCCCAGTGCCGGGCCACCGGATGGTCGAACCGTCCCAGCAGGTCTGCAGTACTGGGCAATGATTCGGGGTCCGGGATCCCTTCCGGCATCGCCAGCGAATGCTCGATTCCTTCGTCCTCGCCCTGGAAAGAGGCAATCATGGACAGGATGGGCACCCCGTCCTGGTAGGCGTGGACGCGCCGGGCGGAAAACGACCGGCCGTCGCGCAGCCGCTGCACACCGAAGGTAATGGGCTTGTTGGCGTCACCGGGCCGCAGGAAGTAGCCATGCATCGAGTGGACAAATCGTTCAGGATCCACTGTCCGGATGGACGCCACGAGTGACTGTGCCAGGACCTGCCCGCCGAACACCCTGTGGTGCGGCTGCTGCTGTGAGGGGCCCAGGAAAATGTCCTCGTCCGTCCGGGCGCCCTCAAGCTCACCAAGGTCCAGCAGTTCGATCAGCGATGAGGTGGGGTCTCCGCTTGGCGGGGCCAGGAGTCCGGCTTCGGCTTCAGTCATGGTCCGACTCTAGACGGCGCCCGGGGAGCCACTCAACCGGAGCGCAGCCGGTAGTGTTTTAGGTGTGTCTGAACTTCTCACCTCGTCCTTCCGTTTCGCCGATCCCCGGGATCTTGCCGACCTGAGGACGTTCGCCACCAGGGCCAAGGCCATCGACGACGGCGCCATCCGCCTGCAGGCCGCCGGTTCCGTGCTGGCCGCCTACGTGTGTGTCCTCCGGCCCAGGCTCCTCGGCGAATCGACCCCCACCATCCTGGGCCTGCGCACCATGGCGCTTGCGGAACCATCCGGAACAGATGTCACCGTTGCCCTGTCAGCCGTCCTGGACCGGCTGGCACGTGCGGGGGAGTCCGACGTCGAATTGCCGGTTCCGCCCACCACCGTCACCGAATCATGGACGGGAGTGGGCGCCCCACGGGGCGGATGGGAGTTGCTTGGGGCTGTCAGCGACGCCGGATTGAAGACGGCAGCTGAAGCGGGCATCGCGGAAGTGGCCGGCATCGTGCCGGACAAACCGGGCGCCCTCATCGTGAACAATGCCCGGGCATCCGTGTGGGGCCGGGAACTGGACGGCACAGGCCTGCCAGCGGGAGCGGCCTTTGCGGCTTTCGCGCTGGGGTTCCTTGCTGACGGCGACCAGAAGCTGTACCGCGCCGGCCGCTGGTTCCGGCTGACCGGTCCACGCGGCCACGTCCTGGCACGGACCGGCAGCGGCCTGCTGTAGCTCAAGGCGGCCAGGACCATTCCAGGCCGCGGTCCGGGAGGGGTTCAGGCCTCGGAAGCGCTGTTCACCATGGACAGCGCCGCCCGCTCCATGTACTCCCACAGCGTGCCCTCGTAGAGCGGTGGCAGCTCCAGGGCGTCCACGGCCGTGCGCATGTGGAACAGCCAGCGGTCCTTGGCCTCGGGCGTCACCTTGAACGGCATGTGCCGCATGCGCAGGCGCGGGTGGCCGCGCTCCTCGCCATAGGTCGTGGGCCCGCCCCAGTACTGCTCGAGGAACATCAGGAACCGGCGCTTTGCAGGCGCCAGGTCCTCTTCCGGATACATCGGGCGGAGCAGCGGATCGGTGGCCACGCCGTCGTAAAAAACATCGATGAGCTTCACGAACGTCTCGTGGCCACCCACCGCGTCATAGAAGCTGTCGGTGTAGCCCGGCTTGCTGAAGGGATCGTTCTGCATCAACTGGGGCCGCTGCGCTGGGCGCGGTTCAATGGGAAGCGACATGCTATTCCCCGGCTTTCTGGTCTGTCTTCTTGGTCTCAACATGGGCCGAGCCCTGGTCGGTGGTCCCGTCGTCGGACTCGTGCAGCGGAACGTACCGGCCCTGCGAGCGGTTGCCCACGCGGAGGATCTCACCGTTGCGCAGGTACCAGATGGCGCCGTCGTCGGAGCGGACGCGGGTGATCCGCAAACCCATGGACTCCACCACGCCCACCACTTCGCTGGTCTCGATGACATCGCCAATCCCGTACTGGTCTTCAATGGTAATGAAGATGCCGGCCAGGAAGTCGCGGATCAGCTGTTGGGCGCCGAAGCCGATGGCCACACCCAGGATACCCACGCTGGTCAGCAGCGGTGCGATGTTGATGTCCAGGTTCTGCAGGACGTACATGCCGGTGATGACCACCACCAACACGCCCACCACGCTGTTCAGCAGTGAACCGATGGTTTCTGCGCGCTGTACCCGCCGCTCATGGTCCAGGGCGCGGATGGCCGGCGCCACCCATTTAAACATCGGCTTCTTGAAGAAATTGCTTCCGGAGGCAATGCGCCTGGTGATGCGGGAGATGATGAACGTGGCCACCAGCCAGACGGCGACGCCGATGCCCAAGCTGATCACGATGCCTGGAATGCTGACGCCATCGGGCTGGGTTGTGGCAGGGGGAAGGATGGACAACATGCTGACCATGGGTGGAAATAGCTCCTAGGGATATTGCTCTGTTCTCATTCAACCCTAGCCGCTGTAGCGTGGGGCAATGCGCATTCTCATCCTCGGCGGAACTGCCTTCCTCTCCAGGGAAATCGCCAGCCAAGCAGTTGCCGCAGGGCATGACGTGACGTGCCTGGCGCGGGGAACATCGGCCGAACCGCCGCAGGGCACCCACTGGGTCAGGGCCGACCGCTCAACGGGTCCGGCCGCCTACTCGGAAGTCGCCGGCGAATGGGATGCGGTGGTCGAGGTGGCCAGGGATCCCGAGCCTGCCCGGCAGGCGTTGGCCGGCCTTGCGGACAAAGCAGGGCATTGGACTTTTGTCTCCAGTTGCTCGGCGTACGCTGACCACTCCGTCCCGGGAGCGGTGGAAGACGCGGAGCTGCTGCCGGCGCTCGCCCCGGGGGAGACGTCTATGCCGGAAAACTACGGCGAGTCCAAGGTTGCCATTGAAGAGGCCACCCTGAATGCAACAAACGGCGGGGCCCACCTGTGCCGGGCGGGGCTGATCAGCGGCCCCGGTGACCCCACTGACCGCTACGGCTACTGGCCTGGCCGCCTTGCCCGTAATGGCGGGCCGGTGCTGGTCCCGGACATCGGCCGCCACCCCACGCAGGTGATCGACGTCCGTGACCTGGCGGCCTGGATCCTGCTCGCGGCGGATGAGGGGATCACCGGTCCACTGAACGCCATGGGGGACCAGGTGGCCTTTGCCGAACTCATCAGCGCCTGCCGGGAAGCATCCGGCTTCAACGGCACCATCGTCACCGCCGGTGAAGATTGGCTGGTGGAACAGGGCGTCAACTACTGGTCCGGGCCGGAGTCCCTGCCGCTCTGGCTCCCGCCCGGCCACGATGGCTTCATGGCCCGCAGCAACCGGAACGCCAAGGCGGCAGGAATGGTGCTTCGGCCCTGGCGGGATACCCTGGCTGCCACCTTCGACGATGAACGCATCCGCGGGCTGGACCGGCCCCGGAAGGCCGGCCTTTCACCCGCCACGGAACGGCGCCTCGTGGAGATGCTCCACAACGAAGGCGGAGCCTAAGCCGCCACCGTCACGGGCTGGTGCTCCACCGGGAAATTCACGCTGCGCGCGATGAAGCAGACCTGGTTCGCCTCGTGGTGCAGGGACGCAGCCAGGCCGGCCTGCCCGGGATCGGCCACCGTCACGTGCGGATGCAGCACCACCCGCTCGAACTGGCCGCTGCCGTCCCGGTTCAGCCGCATCAGCCCGGTTGCCTCGTCCCGGTAATCTGTGACTACCACGCCGTGCTTCACCGCCACGTGCAAATAGGACAGCATGTGGCACTGCGCCAGCGCAGCCAGGAGCAGCTGTTCCGGGTTGTAGCGTTCCCGGTCCCCGTGGAATGTCGGGTCCGCCGAGCCCTCAAGGACCGGCAGGCCCGGAATGAGCACATCGTGGTCCCGGGAATAGGCCCGGTAGGACGACGTGCCGTCACCCCGGTTGCCGGTCCACTGGACTGTCAGCGCATACCGGTGCTCATCAAGACTCACTGCGGACTGCCGTCCTGGACAACATCGGCGGCCCGGGCACGCAGGGCGCGCGCAACGCCGTCGCGGTTCTCCAGCATCATCCGCCGCAGCGCGGCGCTTTCCGCCGGCAGCGACGCCAGGAATCCGTCCGTCCGGTCAATGGTGGCCTGGGTGGTCAGCAGCGCCGGATAAAGGCCGACGACGATCTGCTGGGCGAGCGCGTGGGTGCGGGTTGCCACGATGCCCTGCACGGCCGCGAAGTACTTTTCCGCGTACGGTTCCAGCAGCGTGCGGTCCAGCACGCGCATGAAGCCCGTGACCGCCGATCCCTGCAGTGCGTTGGACAGCTCGCCCTTGACCACCATGGACTCCCAGGCCGCGGCCTTCGCCTCCGGGGTGGGGATGGCCGCCTTGGCCAGGGCCGCCGCATTCTGCCCGCTGGAGGTGTTGTCCCGCGCCAGTTCGGCGTCGATCCCGTCCTGTCCCATCCGGCCGCCGGCCACCAGGGATGCCACGAGTTCCCACCGCAGGTCCTGGTCCACGGCCAGCCCGTCCAGGACTACCGAACCGTCCAGGAGGCCGGCGACCCGGTCCAGCTGGGAGGCGCTTCGGGCCAGCAGCGCGAAGGACTTGATGAACTGCAGCTGTGCGTCGGATCCGCCGGGAACTTCCGAAGCCAAATCCCAGAGCCGGTCAACGGCGGCAACCGCAGTGGCTTCGCGGTGTTCCTCCGCCACGTAGAAGTTCAGCGTGGTGGCCAGCTGGCGCAGCTGGACCAGGATCACGGAGGAGTCCGTTTCCGCGGCGACGTTGGACAGGATCAGCTCCACGTACTTTCGGGCAGGAGTCTCGCCGTCACGGGCTGCATCCCAGGCGGAGTTCCACACCAGGGTCCGGGGCAGGCTCTCGCCGAAATCCTTGAGGTGCGCGGTGGCGGTGGCCAGGGACTTGGCATCCAGCCGTACTTTGGCGTACGCCAGGTCGTCGTCATTGATGAGGATGAGGTCCGGCTGGGCCATGCCGTCCAGTCCCGGCACTTCGGTGCGTTCGCCGTCAACATCCAGCTCCTCACGGTGCACCCGCGTGAGCTTGCCGCCGTCGTCCAGATTGTAGAAACCCACGGCAAGGCGGTGCGGACGGATGGTGGGCCACTCGGGCACTGCGGACTGCAGGATTGCGACGGACCGCAGCTTACCCTCGGGATCCACGTCCAGTTCCGGGCTCAGCGTGTTCACGCCCGCCGTTTCCAGCCACTGCCGGCCCCAGTCGTCCAGGTCCCGGCCGCTGGCCTTCTCCAGCTCCACCAGCAGGTCGCGGAGTTCGGTGTTCTGCCAGGAGTGCTTGGCGAAGTACTCGCGGACGCCGGCCATGAACTGTTCGGGGCCAACCCAGGCCACCAGCTGCCGGAGCACCGAGGCGCCCTTGGCGTAGGTGATGCCGTCGAAGTTGACCTCCACGTCCTGCAGGTCGTTGATCTCGGCGAAGATCGGGTGCGTGGTGGGCAGCTGGTCCTGGCGGTAGGCCCAGGACTTCTCCACTGACGCAAAGGTGGTCCAGGCGCTGGTGAAGGACGTGGCTTCCACCGCTGCCAGGTGGGACATGTATTCGGCGAAGGACTCGTTGAGCCACAGGTCGTTCCACCACCGCATGGTCACCAGGTCGCCGAACCACATGTGCGCCAGCTCGTGGAGCACGGTGATGGCGCGGCGCTCGATCTGGGCGCCGGTAACCTTGCTGCGGAAAACGTAGCCCTCCAGGATGGTCACGGCCCCGGCGTTCTCCATGGCGCCGGCATTGAACTCCGGCACGAACAGCTGGTCGTACTTCTCGAAGGGGTAGGGGCAGCCGAACTGTTCCTCGAAGAACCCGAAGCCCTGCCGCGTGAGTTCGAAGATGTTCTCCGCATCCATGTACTGCATCAGCGACTTCCGCGCAAAGACACCGAGCGGGATGACGCGGCCGTCCGAGCTGGTGACCTCGCTGCGGACGGACTGGTACGGGCCGGCGATCAGGGCCGTGACGTAGGAGGACAGGCGGGGCGTCGGCGCGAACGTCCACACGGAGCGGGCCGAGCCGTCTTCTGCCGGGGCAGCTTCCTCCGGAGATGGTGTGGGGGAGTTTGAGATGACGTCCCAGTGCGACGGCGCCGTGACGGTGAAGGCGAAGGTTGCCTTCAGGTCCGGCTGCTCGAAGACGGCGAACATCCGGCGCGAGTCGGGGACCTCGAACTGGGTGTACAGGTAGACCTCGTTGTCCACCGGGTCCACGAACCGGTGCAGGCCTTCGCCGGTGTTCATGTAGGGCAGATCGGCCACCACGGTCAGCTCGTTGTGCTCCGCAAGGCCGGGAAGCTGGATCCGGACACCATCCGATACAGCGGCCGGATCCAGGCTGGTCCCGTTCAGGGTCACGCTGTGGACGGTCCGGGTCACTGCATCGATGAAGCTGGCTGCACCCGGTGATGCCGTGAATCGCACGGTGGTGGTGCTGCCAAAGACCTCTCCGCCGCGGGTCAGGTCCAGGCTGACATCGTAGGACTCGACGGTGATCAGTTCGGCGCGCTCACGGGCTTCGGCGCGCGTCAGGTTCATACCTGGCAAAGGAGGGCCTCCAGAAAAGTTCGGCTGCCGGCCGGTGGTCCCGGTTCCGGCACTGTGATGCATTCTTTCATCCTTGGGATCCTTGGCAAGTTGCACAGCTCACAGCCGCCTCCGTTGCCCTCATTGCGGTTGGCCGGGCGGCCGCAGGGGTAGCGTTAAATACATGGGAAAGCTGCTGGATTCGGTGGATACCAAGGCCCTGCGCTTCGCCGTCGGGTTCCCCCTCGTCCTGGCCGCCGCCTTCGTCTACTGCGCGTCGCTGCTGCACCCGGACCTTCCGGAGCCGCTCGCCGTCCAGTGGGCGGACGACGGCGGTGCCAACTTCGCGCCCTTCGGCACCTACGTGGGCGTGGGCGCCGCAATCATTGTGGTCGCAGGCTGGCTGGTACTCCTCCAGGCCGTGCCGCTGGGCAGGCCGGTGATGATGCGCAGGATCATGATGGGGGCCGGGCTGTTCCTCAGCCTGTTCATTACCTCAGCCCTTGCCGCCGGCCTCATCGGCCAGACCGGGCTGGCCGATGCCCGGCAGTCGCATGTGGACATGACAGTCCTCGCGCTCGGCAGCGGTGCGGCCGTGTCGCTGGGCGTCGCCATGGCAATGGTCTACAAGGCCGACCGGCAATGGTCGCCGGACGACGACCGCGCGCTGCAGGCCGCCATTACCAAGGAACTGGACCCCGACCTAGCCCGGGACAGCATCCGGCTCTGGGTCCATGCCAGGAGTTCGGTCTTTGTCATGATCGCCATTGCCTCCCTGTTCCCGGCGGTCCTTATCGCCCTGGCGGTGCCGTGGCTGGGAATCCTGCTGGTGGTTCTGGCCCTCGTCGGGGCGGCGTTCCTCTTTGCCCGCATCCGGGCCGACCGGCGCGGGCTGAAGGTCCTGCTGGCGGGGGTAGTCCCCGTCATGGATGTGCCCGCCGGTGCCATTTCGGATGCCAGCGCCGCGGAAGTGCGGGCCGCGGACTATGGCGGGTGGGGCTACCGGCACCACCGCGGGACCGCCGCCATGCTGGTCAGCAGCGGCCCCGCCGTCGTCGTGAGTAAGACTGATGGCCAGCGCCTGGCCGTCAGCGGCGGCAGCCAGGACTCCGCCGCGCGGCTGGCCGAAGTCCTCACCCGTGTGGCCGCCAGGGCCCGCGGCGGCGGAAACGCTCCACCCGCCGCAGGGCGTCCGGAGTCCTGACCGGGGCCGCTCCTAGTATCCTTATCGGTGTCGTTCCGGCCTCCATACGGCGGGCCGCCAGCTCCCACAACCGAACGGACTTTGCACGTGACTTCTTCCCCTGCCTTCCCGCGGGTCCACATCGCCACCGACCATGCAGGCATGGAGCTCAGCGCCCACCTGGTGTCCCACCTGACCGGCAAGGGATACGAGGTGGTGGACCACGGGCCCAAGGTGTACGACGCCCAGGACGACTACCCTTCCTTCTGCATCAACGCTGCGCTGGCCGTGGTTGCAGACCAGCAGGCGGGCGTCCACGCCCTCGGCATCGTGCTCGGCGGTTCGGGCAACGGTGAGCAGATCGCCGCCAACAAGGTCAAGGGCGTCCGCGCGGCCCTCGCGTGGAACCTTTCCACCGCCACCCTGGCCCGGGAGCACAACGACGCAAACGTGGTGGCTGTCGGCGGACGCCAGCACACGGTGGAGGAAGCCACGGAACTGATCGAGGCGTTCCTGTCCGAGCCGTTCAGCAATGACGAACGCCATGTGCGCAGGATCGGCAAGATTGCGGCCTACGAGGCAACCGGCGAGGTCATCGAGTAGTGCCTGAGGGCCATTCCGTCCGCAGGCTCGCCCGCCAGTTCGGCGACGTCTTCGCGGGTGACACGCTCGCCGTTTCCAGCCCCCAGGGCAGGTTCAGCGGGGGAGCGGCGCTGCTGGACGGGCATAGCCTGCTCGCGGCCGAGGCGCACGGAAAGCACCTGTTCCTGCACTTCGACAACGCGTTGGTGCTGCACGTCCACCTGGGCCTGTACGGTGCCTGGAGCTTCGGCGGTGACAGCACTTTCACCGGAGCCTCCAGCATTGGCGCGCCGCGGCGCGTCGGCGAGCAGGAGGCCTTCGCTGACGGGGACGACGGCGGCGGCGCGCCATACGCGGGCCCGCCGGCGCCCGTCGGGGCCGTGCGGGTCCGGCTCGCCGGGAGCCACGGCTGGGCCGATCTTCGGGGGGCCACCACCTGCGAAACCATCACCGCAGCAGAAGCCCGCGCCGTCCTGGCGCGGCTGGGTCCTGATCCCCTGCGGAACCTCCGCGGCGACGCAGGCCGTTTTGCTGCCAACGTCCAGGCGCGGAAGGCGCCGCTGGCCGCCCTGCTGATGGACCAGAAGGTGATTGCCGGCGTCGGGAACGTCTACCGCGCGGAAGTCCTGTTCCGCCGTCGGCTGGACCCCTGGCTGCCCGGAACGTCACTCCCGGACAGCGACGCCCGGAAGCTTTGGCGCGACATTGTTGATGTCATGGGCGACGGCGTGGCGGACGGCCGCATCATCACCACGCCGCCGAAATACTGGACCCTCGATGGCACCACCGCGGCCAAGGCTGCCGCAGCCGGTGCGCCCGTCCCGCCCAAAAGCGCCCACTTCCCCGGCCGGGACGATGTCCACTTCGTCTACAAACGCCATGGCCTGCCCTGCAGGGTGTGCCGCACGGTCGTGCTCATCGCCGACCTGGCCGGGCGGAACCTCTACTGGTGCCCCTACTGCCAGCGGCCGGAGGACTAGCCGTTCCTCTCCAGACACGCAGAAACGGGGCACTTCGACACGGACACGCCGCCCGCCGTCGTCCATTGTTGCCCTGACGCCGCCAAAGCGCCCCACGAAGGTTCTTGCCGGCTCCGGCTTAAACACGAAAAGACCCCTCCGTGGAGGGGTCTTTTCGTGTTTATGGAGGGGACGACGGGAATCGAACCCGCGTAATCAGTTTGGAAGACTGAGGCTTTACCATTAAGCTACGTCCCCGAAGGAAGATCCGTTTTTCGCGGAAACTCCGGGCTGGCTGTTCAAGCCGGATACAACTAAACCTAATCCATGGCCTACGTGTCAAATGTGCATTCGCGACGCGTATCACCGTAGACTTGCCTGTGCACTTACGGGGTGTAGCTCAGCTTGGCTAGAGCGCCTGCTTTGGGAGCAGGAAGTCGCAGGTTCAAATCCTGTCACCCCGACTCTGCGTGACCAGGTCCGGTAGGCCTGGACATCCATTGCGTTAGCAGAAACCAATCCCACAACCCAGGAGTACTTAGACCGTGAAGAGCGCTGTCGAGAACCTCACCCCCACGCGGGTCAAGCTCAATGTTGAGGTCCCCTTTGAGGAACTGAAGCCCAGCATCGACTCGGCCTACAAGACCGTTGCGTCGCAGATCCAGGTTCCCGGGTTCCGCAAGGGCAAGGTTCCTGCCAAGCTCATCGACCAGCGCGTCGGCCGCGGCTACGTCCTGGAGACGGCCATCAATGACGGCCTCAACGGCTGGTACCAGGCTGCCGTGCAGGAATCCGGCATCCGTCCCCTGAGCCGTCCCGAGGTGGAGATCACCGAGGTTCCCGATCCCTCCGCCACCGACGGCGGCCTGAAGTTCGCCGCCGAGGTTGACGTCCGTCCCGAGATCGAACTCCCGGACTACGCCGGCATCGAGGTCCAGGTTGCGGCTGCGGAATCCTCCGAAGCCGACGTGGACAAGGCCCTGGACGAACTGCGCGGCCGCTTCGGCACGCTGAAGTCCGTGGACCGTCCCGCAGCCGACGGTGACTTCCTCACCATCGACATCACCGCCACGATCGACGGCGAGGAAGTGGACTCCGCTGCCGGCCTGTCCTACCAGGTTGGCGCCGGCACCATGCTTGAAGGCATGGACGAGGCCGTGACCGGCCTCAGCGCCGACGAGGACGCCATCTTCGACACCACCCTGGTTGGCGGCGACCACGCCGGCGAAGCCGCCCAGGTCAAGGTTGTGGTGAAGGCCGTCAAGGAACGCGAACTGCCCGAGGCGAACGATGACTTCGCCCAGCTCGCCTCCGAATTCGACACCCTCGCCGAACTCCGCGAGGACCTGGCCAAGCAGGCCGCCGACTCCAAGATCGTGGAGCAGGGCGTTGAGGCCCGCGACAAGGTCCTGGACAAGCTGGTTGAAATGGTTGAGGTTCCCGTTCCGGACTCGGTGGTCGAAGAGCAGCTCGAAGCCCACTTCCAGGAGGGCAACGGCCACGGAGACGGCGAGCACGACACCGAGGAACACCGCGAAGAAGTCCGCGCCAACACGGCCCGCGCCTTCCAGAACGAGATCATCCTTGACGCCATCGCCGAAAAGGAAGAAGTCAACGTCAGCCAGAACGAGCTGATCGACTACATCGTCACCACCGCCAGCCAGTACGGCATGGACCCCAACCAGTTCGCCCAGATCATCGACCAGAGCGGCCAGGTCCCCATGATGGTCTCCGAGGTCCGCCGCCGCAAGGCACTGGCTGTCGTCCTGGGGCAGGCCACGGTGACCGACACCGAGGGCAACACCGTTGACCTCAGCGACTTCGTCCGCCCCGGCGGCGAGGAAGCCCCCGCTGCAGAGGCAGCCGACGCTGACGCAGCCGAAGCCCCTGAGGCCGAGGTTGTCGAGGCTGAGGACGCCACCGCAGAGGCCAAGGCCTAGTCCTAAATCACCCGCAGCAGCGGCCCCTGGATCCTTCCGATCCGGGGGCCGTTCGCGTTGGACCGGAAACGGCACGGCGGTGATTCGGCCATCGTGCGCCGTCAGCGAACAGCCGTCGGTGCACGAACAAAACGCCGGGGAAACCGGTTAGTGTCCAAGTAGTGATTTTCAGTGATGTCACCGTCACCAGTGAGAGGTAAGTAAACATGTCACAGCACTCAGAGGCCCCCCGGATGGCGACCGTCGATCCTGCAGCCCAGGACAACTACATTTACAACCGCCTTCTCAAGGAGCGGATCATCTGGCTGGGCTCGGAGGTGCGTGACGACAACGCCAACGCAATCTGCTCGCAGCTGCTCCTGCTTTCGGCCGAGAACCCGGAAAAGGACATTTACCTCTACATCAACTCGCCGGGCGGCTCCGTCACCGCAGGCATGGCCATCTACGACACCATGCAGTTCATTCCCAATGACGTCGTGACCGTCGCCACCGGCCTGGCCGCGTCCATGGGCCAGTTCCTGCTCTCCTCGGGCACCAAGGGCAAGCGGTACGCCACGCCCAACGCCCGCGTCCTGATGCACCAGCCCTCCGGCGGCATCGGCGGCACGGCCTCGGACATCAAGATCCAGGCCGAGCTCATCCTGCACATGAAGAAGGTCATGGCGGAACTGACGGCGGACCAGACCGGCCAGACCGTTGAGACCATCCTCAAGGACAACGACCGCGACAAGTGGTTCACCGCCACCGAGGCCCTCGAATACGGCTTCTTCGACAAGATCGCCGCGCACGCCGGTTCGGTGTCCGGCGGCGGCGGAACGTCCAACGGGTCCTCCGGCGACTCAGCCTCCCAGAACTAACCGGCAACCAGAACACTTCGATCAGGAGCAAAGACAATGAACTACAACTTCGGGTGGTCCGCCGGCAATCTTCCGTCCAGCCGCTACGTCCTGCCGCAGTTCGAGGAGCGCACGCCCTACGGCTTCAAGCGTCAGGACCCGTACACCAAGCTGTTCGAGGACCGCATCATCTTCCTGGGGGTGCAGGTCGACGACGCCTCCGCCGACGACATCATGGCCCAGCTGCTGGTGCTTGAGTCCACCGACCCGGACCGCGACATCACCCTCTACATCAACTCCCCGGGCGGGTCGTTCACGGCCATGACGGCGATCTACGACACCATGCAGTACATCCGGCCCGAAATCCAGACCGTCTGCCTGGGCCAGGCCGCCAGCGCCGCTGCCGTCCTGCTGGCCGCCGGTACCCCGGGCAAGCGCCTGGCACTGCCCAACGCCCGCGTCCTGATCCACCAGCCGGCCCTGTCCGGCGGCCAGGGCGGCCAGGCCTCCGACCTGGAGATCCAGGCGGCCGAGGTCATGCGTATGCGGTCCTGGCTCGAAGACACGCTGGCCCACCACTCCGGCCGCACGTCGGAGCAGGTCAACAACGACATCGAGCGCGACAAGATCCTCACGGCTGAAGAGGCACAGGCCTACGGCCTGATCGACCAGGTACTTGATTCACGCAAGATCAAGCCCCAGGCAATCACGAGGTAGCAGTACGCAAAGCCGGTGCGGCCAGTTCATTTGGCCGCACCGGCCTTTTCTTTCCACCCTTGAGGGCGAATGTGACCTAGAGTGGATGTTGTCACAAACCGGCCCCCTGGGGCCGGCCAACGATTTCAGCAACGGTGCAGGGCTGCCTGGCAGCAGGATACTAAGGGGTTCACATATGGCTCGGATTGGCGAGAGCACGGATCTGCTGAAGTGCTCTTTCTGTGGAAAGAGCCAGAAGCAGGTGCGCAAGCTCATTGCCGGGCCCGGTGTCTACATCTGTGATGAATGCATCGAGTTGTGCAACGAAATCATCGAAGAGGAGCTCGCGGAGGTCGCAGACCTCGGCAGCTTCGAACTGCCCAAGCCGCGTGAGATCTTCGACTTCCTGCAGGAATACGTCATCGGCCAGGAGCCCGCAAAGCGTTCCCTCGCCGTCGCCGTCTACAACCACTACAAGCGCATCCAGGCGGGCCACGCGCCCAAGTCCGGGAGCCTGGGGGACAGCGCGCACCACGACGACGTCGAAATCGCCAAGTCGAACATCCTCCTTATCGGCCCCACCGGCTGCGGCAAGACCTACCTGGCCCAGACGCTTGCCCGGCGCTTGAACGTGCCGTTCGCCGTTGCGGACGCCACCGCCCTGACCGAGGCCGGCTATGTGGGCGAGGACGTGGAGAACATCCTCCTCAAACTCATCCAGGCCGCTGACTATGACGTCAAGAAGGCCGAACAGGGCATCATCTACATCGATGAGATCGACAAGATCTCCCGCAAGAGCGAGAACCCCTCCATCACCCGTGACGTGTCCGGCGAGGGCGTGCAGCAGGCCCTCCTCAAGATCCTGGAAGGCACCGTTGCCTCCGTCCCGCCCCAGGGCGGACGGAAGCACCCGCACCAGGAATTCATCCAGATCGACACCACGAATGTCCTGTTCATCGTGGCCGGCGCCTTCGCGGGCCTGGAAGAGATCATCGGCTCCCGCTCCGGCCGCAAGGGCATCGGTTTCGGCGCCCCGCTGAACGAGGCCAGCAAGAAGATTGACTCCTACGGCGAAGTCATGCCGGAGGATTTGCTGAAATTCGGCCTGATCCCGGAATTCATCGGGCGCCTCCCGGTGATCACCACGGTGTCCAACCTGGACAGGGACGCCCTGATCCAGATCCTGTCCACTCCCCGGAACGCGCTGGTGAAGCAGTACCAGAAGATGTTCCAGATCGACGGCGTGGAGCTGGTGTTCGACGACACCGCCCTGGAAGCCATCGCCGACCAGGCCCTGGAGCGCGGCACCGGCGCCCGAGGCCTCCGCGCCATCCTGGAGGAAGTCCTGCTTCCCGTCATGTTCGATCTCCCCAGCCGCGAGGACGTGGCCAGCGTGGTGATCACCGAGGACGTGGTCCTGCGGGGCGCCGAACCCACCATGATTCCGCACGTGGCCAAGCGCCGTAAGTCTGCCTGACCGAGAGGACCTTCGTGACTGCACCTGCAAAGAACAAAGCCGACTTCTGGTTCGACCCCCTCTGCCCGTTCGCCTGGGTCACCTCCCGCTGGATCGGCGAGGTGGAAACCGTCCGGGATATTGAGACGGAGTGGCACGTCATGAGCCTGGCGGTCCTGAACGAGGGCCGCGACCTGGACCCCGCCTACAGGGAGTCCATGGACAACGCCTGGGGCATGGTCCGCGTGATCATCGCCGCCCGTGAAGAGCACGGCCCGCAGGTCATCAAGCCGCTTTACGATGCCATGGGCACGCTGATCCATAACCAGGGCGAAAAGGACCGGACACAGGTCATCACCAAGGCCCTGGCTGAGTGTGGCCTGCCAGCGTCCCTGGCCGACGCCGCTACCACCGATGCCTATGACCGGCAGCTGCGGGCCAGCCACGAGGAAGGCATCTCGCTGGTGGGCCAGGACGTAGGCACGCCCGTGGTCGCGTTCAACGGGACCGCGTTCTTCGGGCCGGTGCTGACCCGGATTCCCCGTGGTGAAGAGGCCGGCAGGATCTGGGATGCCACCACTGCCATCGCCGCGTACCCGCATTTCTTCGAGCTGAAGCGCAGCCGCACGGAGAGCCCTGAATTCGACTGATCGCCCACCCGCCGCCTGGCGGGTGGCCCATCTAGGGCCCCGGAAGAACTACCAGAGTGTAGTTCTTCCGGGGCCCTTGTGCATGCCATGGGGCAGGAGAACAATGGTTTTTACCCACTTCGAAAGAAGCGGGACGCAGGAACCAAAGATCCAGTGATATGTAATTTGACGCAGCCATCGGCAAAGTTGAATGCAAGCTACCAGTGACGGTGTAGCAAGACCTGGAGTTCAGAGGATCTTGCCAGACCATCGAGATAACGTCACAAGATGGCCGAAAGTCGAAGCCCCACCAACGGCAAAACGCTGATGGGGCTTCCCCTTTGCCCGGAAATGGGCCTTGGCTGGATCCGGACGGTCGTCAGGCCTTGGCAGGTTCGTCGCTGGGAGCGAGGGCGACGTCGGTCACTGCGAGGTCGCCGTCACCCACCACCAACGTGATCTCCCGTGCGTTGGACGCAGCCTTCAAATCAGCCAGTCCCGCCTGCAGCTGGGCAGTCAGGGCCTCCGGGGCGGTGATGGTTGCAGACAGGACCTCCGTGCGCTGCTTGACCTTCGCCTCGGACTTGGCCTTGCGGACACCGCTCAGGGCTACGCCCACGGTGGCCAGCATGGTGGTGTCCCCGCCGGGGATCTCCAGCGCAGCCGGCCAGGCGGCCCGGTGCACCGACCCGTTGCGCCACCAGCTCCAGACCTCTTCGGTGGCGAAGGGCAGGAACGGCGCGAAGAGCCGCAGCAAGGTGTCCAGGGTGGTGGCCAGGGCAGCCAGCACGGATGCCTGTTCGGCTTCGCCGGCCGCTCCGTAGGCCCGGTCCTTGATCAGCTCCACGTAGTCGTCCGTGAACTGCCAGAAGAACGTCTCGGTGAGCTGCAGGGCGCGGGCGTAGTCGTAGTTGTCGAACGCCTTGGTGGACTGCGTGACGACGTCGGCCAGCTGGGCCAGCAGCGCCCGGTCCAAGGGATTGGTCAAGGCAGAGAGATCATTGCCAAGCACCGAGTTCTCGGTGGCGCCGAGGTTCAGCACGAACTTGGAAGCATTGAGCAGCTTGATGGCCAGGCGGCGGCCGATCTTCATCTGCGCGATCTCGTAGGCGGTATCGGCGCCAAGCCGTGCCGAGGCAGCCCAGTAGCGGACCGCGTCCGAGCCATACTCGTTGAGCACATCGGTGGGGACCACCACGTTGCCCTTGGACTTGGACATCTTTTTGCGGTCCGGGTCCAGGATCCAGCCGGAGATGGCCGCATGCTTCCACGGTGCGCAGTCCTGCAGGGCATCGGCGCGCACCACTGAGGAGAAGAGCCAGGTCCGGATGATGTCGTGGCCCTGGGGGCGGAGGTCGAACGGGTAGACCTTGGCGAACAGGTCCTCGTCACGGCTCCAGCCGCCCACGATTTGCGGGGTCAGCGAGGACGTGGCCCACGTGTCCAGGACGTCGGCGTCGCCCGTGAAGCCGTTGGGCTGGTCGCGCTGTGCCTCCTCGAAGCCGGGGGCGGCGTCCGCAGCCGGGTCCACGGGAAGCATCGCGTCCGAGGGCAGGATGGGATTGTCGTAGTCCGGGTTGCCCTGTGCGTCGAGCGGGTACCAGACGGGGATAGGCACGCCGAAGAACCGCTGGCGGGAGACCAACCAGTCACCGTTCAGGCCGGCGATCCAGTTCTCGTAGCGGGAGCGCATGAAGGACGGGTGGAAGTCGATTTCCATGCCCCGGCCGATCAGGCGTTCGCGGCGGTCCTCGTCGCGGCCGCCGTTGCGGATGTACCACTGGCGGGAGGTGACCACTTCCAGGGGCTTGTCGCCCTTCTCGAAGAAGTTCACCGGGTGGGTGATCTTCTTGGGCTCCCCGTCCAGCAGGTCGGCTTCCTTGAGCAGTTCCACCACGGCTTCCTTGGCGGAGAAGGCGGTCTTGCCGGCGATCGCGGCGTACGCTTCCTTGCCCGCCTCGCTGGTGATCCACTCGGGGGTCTCGGCAATGATGCGGCCGTCCCGGCCCATGATGGCGCGGGTGGGAAGCTGGAGTTCACGCCACCAGGTGACGTCCGTCAGGTCGCCGAAGGTGCAGACCATGGCGATGCCGGAGCCCTTGTCCGCCTTGGCCAGCGGGTGGGCCTTGACCTCAAGTTCAACGTCGAACAGCGGGGACTTCACGGTCTTGCCGAACAACGGCTGGTACCGCTCGTCGTCGGGGTTTGCCACGAGTGCGGCGCAGGCAGCCAGCAGTTCGGGGCGTGTGGTCTCGATGAAGACCTTGTCCCCGTCCTCCGTGAAGAAGGGGTACCGGTAGTAGGCGCCGGGAACCTCGCGGTCCTCAAGCTCAGCCTGGGCCACCGCCGTGCGGAACGTGACGTCCCACAGCGTGGGCGCTTCGGCCATGTAGGCGTCGCCGGCGGCCAGGTTGGCCAGGAAGGCGCGCTGGGACACAGCCCGGGAGGTGTCGTCGATGGTGCGGTAGGTCAGGTCCCAGTCGACGGAGAGTCCCAGGGTCTGGAACAGGTTTTCGAAGACCTTCTCGTCCTCAACAGCGAGTTCCTCGCACAGCTCGATGAAGTTCTGCCGTGACACGACGTCGAAATCGCGCTGGTTCTTGGCCGGCTGCGCGGGCGGCTGGTAGTCGGCGTTGTAGGGAATGGCGGGGTCGCAGCGGACGCCGTAGTAGTTCTGGACGCGGCGTTCGGTGGGAAGGCCGTTGTCATCCCAGCCCATGGGGTAGAAGACGTTCTTGCCGGTCATGCGCATGTAGCGCGCCTGGACGTCAGTCTGGGTGAAGGAGAACATGTGGCCCACATGCAGGGATCCCGACGCGGTGGGCGGGGGAGTGTCGATCGAGTAGACCTGCTCCCGCGTGGTGTCGGGGTTGAACTTGTAGGTTCCCTCGGCCAGCCAGCGCTGGGTGAGCGCCGTTTCGAGGCCTTCGAGGGCCGGCTTGTCCGGAACGTTGATGGGGGCGGTGGTGGGCGTGTCTGTACCCTGCGTGTCTTCAGCCATTGGGCAATTCTTTCATGCCTGCTTCCATCCCACCCAACCCGTCCCGCCCGGCCGGATGTGAAGGCGGGTAGCATGCGGCGTATGGTCCAACGGCACGGCACTTTCGGTATCAAGCGCATCTACGATCCACCGGCGGACGACGACGGCTGCCGGGTGCTGGTGGACCGGCTCTGGCCGCGGGGGATGCCCAGGCAGGATGCGGCCATCGACCTCTGGCTCAAGGACGTTGCCCCGTCCGCCGGGCTGCGCAAGGACTTCAACCACCGCCCCGAACGGTTCGCCGAATTCAGCGAACGCTACCGGCAGGAACTGGATTCAAATCCCGCGGTGGAGACGCTGCTGGAACTGGGCGCCGGACACCCCAGGGTCACCCTGCTCTACGCTGCCCGCAACACCGTCGCGAACCACGCGCTTGTCCTGCTTGATTACCTCCAGGGACGTCGTGCCGGCTGATCCCGTTAGGGTGGTGCCATGACGAAGGACTTGCAGAAAAAGGCAGCACTTGTGACCGGCGCGAGCAGCGGGATCGGTGAAGCGGCGGTACGTGCGCTGCGCGCCGACGGGTGGACGGTCTTCGCCGTGGCCCGCCGCGCCGAACGCCTCGCGTCCCTCGAAACCGAAACGGGCGCCGTCGCGCTTCCTGCTGACATTTCAGAGGACGACGACGTGTCCCGGCTTCTGGCGCAGGTCACCGGCGCCGGCGGCATCGATACGCTCATCAACATCGCCGGCGGTGCCCGCGGCGCCGACAGGATTGGTGACGCCAGTACGGCCGATTGGGAATGGATGTACCAGGTCAACGTCCTGGGCACCATGAAGCTCACCCGCGCCTTCCTGCCCATGCTGCGGGCCACCGGCGAAGGAACCGTACTGAACCTCACCTCCACCGCCGGGCTGGACGCCTACGAGGGCGGCGGCGGCTACAACGCCGCGAAGTTCGCCCAGCACGCCATGACCAACGCGCTCCGGCTTGAAGAGGTGGAGAACAACGTCCGCGTCATCGAGGTGGCGCCGGGCCTGGTGCAGACCGAGGAATTCGCCCTGAACCGCCTGGGGGATGCGCAGGCGGCGGACAAGGTCTACCAGGGCGTTGAGAAGCCGCTGACCGCAGAGGACGTTGCCGACGTGGTCCGCTACGCCGTCACGGTTCCGCACCACGTCAACCTGGACCAGATCGTCATCCGGCCGGTGGCGCAGGCCGCCAATCACAAGCTGATCCGGAAAGGCTGAGCCGCCAAGGACGTGCTAGGGGACCCGGACGTTCAGCGTGGCCGCCACTGCGGCATGGTCTGTCCGGCCAATCCGGTGGACGGAGTAGCCGGAAGCGCTGATGTCCGGGCTGGTGACCAGGTGGTCCAGCGCTATGCCCGGCAGCCGGTAGCCGCGCATCGGCCAGGTAGGCACCAGCCTGCGGCCCGCCGCAGCCGCCACGTCCACCAGGGGCCGGGTGCCGCCCTGTCCGGACAACAGCCCGCGGAATTCCTGATGGTCATAGGTGGCGTTGAAGTCGCCCGCCAGCAAGAGCGGGCCGGATCCGTTGTCTGACCTGGCCACTGCGGACAGGTCGCTGCGCCATTGATCGAGGCCGTCCTCCACCGGGGCCAGGGCATGGACGGCCACCACACGCAGGCTGCTGCCGCCGCCGTCGCCGAGGTCAAGGCGCGCCACCGGCATGGCGAACCGGGTATCCGGGAGTACTCCGCTGGCTGTCAGCTTGTATGAGGAGTAGATGGCGGAGCCGCCGGCCCGCTCCCTGGCAAGGGCAACGCGGTGGGGGAGCAGTCCGTCCAGTCCCGCCGCCGTGAGTTTTCGCGCCAGGCCAGGCGTGTACTCCTCAACCGCCAGCAGGTCCACCTGCAGTTCACGGACCAGCGCCACGATGTCGCCTGCGTCCGCGCCGCCCAGCTCCGCATTGATGCTCATGGCAACCAGGGAGGCGGACGTGCCGGCGGCCTCGGCGGCAGGTTCCCGGATGTCCAGCGGGAAAAGCCAGAATGCCTGGCAGCCCGCCAGGACTGCGGCCAGGATCTGCTGCCAGCGGCTCCGCCCCGCGAAGGCCAGGAGCAGGGCAGCGGCGGCGGGCACCGCGAGCCACGGCGTGAAGGCCACCAGCTGGACCCCCAGCACAGGCCAGTCGGCAGGGACCGCCCGGACCGTTGACACCGCCGCCACCGGCAGGGCAACAGGAATGAACAGCCACCTGCACACTGTCGCCGCACGCCGTCGGCCGCGGGGACGTCCGGAAGCTGTCATGACGCGAGTCTAGGTAATGCGGCCTTGCGGCGTCAGCCCCGGACCAGCCCGGATCGCTGGGGACGCCCACCATCTCAGGAATGGCACTGTACGCCGCGGCGATAGTAGACTCTGGAGTGGCTATGACCCGGCAATCACCGGTGAGCTTCCGGAAGAACGCGCGGCCGCGCCATGCAGGGCGGTGGGTGCCAGTAGAACCGGACGGGTAAGCCCGTCACAGCAGTAATGAGAGGCCGGGGCCAGCGGCCGTTCCCCAGGGAACCCGCAGCGCCGGTAAGTGAGGTGGTACCGCGGTCAAAGTGCAGTCTTCGGACGGCACGGCAGCCGTCCTCGCATCCTGAACGGAACGTCCGGCCCTGCCGGGAGTTCACCCACGCTCAACCCAGGATGTCGAATATGACGTTTTACCCCAAGGCCTCAGCCTCCAGCACCTCTTCGAACGGCAGCAGCGCCGGCGTTTCCGCCTCCGTGAAGTTTCCGGAGATCGAAGAGCGCATCCTGAAGTACTGGGACCAGGACGGCACCTTCCAGGCCAGCATCGACCAGCGCAGCGCCGACGTGCCCGGCGGGGAGCCCGGCAGCAACGAATTCGTCTTTTACGACGGACCTCCCTTCGCCAACGGCCTGCCGCACTACGGCCACCTGCTCACCGGTTACGCCAAGGACTTGGTGGGCCGCTACCAGACGCAGCGCGGCAAGCGGGTGGAACGCCGCTTCGGCTGGGACACCCACGGCCTGCCTGCCGAACTGGAGGCCATGAAGCAGCTGGGCATGACGGACAAGACCCAGATCGAGGCCATGGGCATCGACAAGTTCAATGACGCCTGCCGCGCCTCGGTGATGAAGTACGCCGATGAGTGGCGCAGCTATGTCACCCGGCAGGCCCGCTGGGTGGACTTCGACAACGACTACAAGACTCTCAACGTCGAGTACATGGAGTCGGTCCTCTGGGCATTCAAGCAGCTGCACGACAAGGGCCTGACGTACAACGGCTACCGGGTGCTGCCGTACTGCTGGAAGGACGAGACCCCGCTGTCCAACCATGAGCTGCGCATGGACGACGACGTCTACAAGAACCGCCAGGACCAGACCGTCACCGTCACGTTCCCCATCCTTGCCGGGGAGTCGGAACTGTCCAGGCAGCTTGCCGGCGTGCAGGCGCTCGCCTGGACCACCACCCCCTGGACGCTGCCCACCAACGCCGCGCTCGCCGTCGGGCCTTCCATCACCTATGCCGTGCTGCCCGCCGGCCCCAACGGCATCAAGGCCGCCTCTGCCGACGCCCCGGTCACCGGCAGTTTCCTGCTCGCAGCCGACCTCCTGGGCGCCTATGCCAAGGACCTCGGATACGGGAGCTTCGAAGACGCGGAAGCCGCGGTGGTCTCCACCCACACCGGCGCCGAACTGGAAGGGCTTGAATACCAGCGGCTGTGGGACGACTTTGCCGACAACGAAAAATACGGCATGGAGAACGCCTGGCGTTTCGTGGTGGCCGACTACGTCACCACCACCGATGGCACCGGCATCGTGCACCAGGCGCCGGCCTACGGCGAAGACGACCAGAAAGTCTGCGAGGAGGCAGGCATCCCGGTGGTGCTCTCCGTGGACGAAGGCGCCAAATTCCTGCCGTTGTTCAAGCACGGCGACCTCCACGACATCGTGGGCCTGCAGGTCTTCGAGGCCAACAAGCCCATCACCCAGGTGCTCCGCGCCCAGGGACGGCTGGTCCGGCAGGCCAGCTACGAGCACAGCTACCCGCACTGCTGGCGCTGCCGCAACCCGCTGATCTACCGTGCGGTGTCCTCCTGGTATGTGGAGGTCACCAAGTTCAAGGACCGGATGTCCGAACTGAACCAGGAGATCAACTGGATCCCCGGCAACGTCAAGGACGGCCAGTTCGGCAAGTGGCTGGAGAACGCCCGCGACTGGTCCATCAGCCGCAACCGTTTCTGGGGCAGCCCCATCCCGGTATGGCAGTCCACGGATCCCGAATACCCGCGCACCGACGTTTACGGCTCCCTGGCCGAGATCGAGGCGGACTTTGGCCGGCTCCCCCTGAACAAGGACGGCGAAGTGGACCTCCACCGCCCGTTCATCGACGAACTCACCCGGCCCAACCCGGATGACCCCCGCACCCCCGAAGAGGGCCAGTCCGTCATGCGCCGCGTGGAGGATGTCCTGGACGTCTGGTTCGACTCCGGCTCCATGCCCTACGGCCAGGTGCACTACCCGTTCGAAAACGAGGCCTGGTTCAACACCCACAACCCGGCGGACTTCATCGTGGAGTACATCGGCCAGACCCGCGGCTGGTTCTACATGCTGCACATCCTGTCCACCGCGCTGTTTGACCGGCCCGCGTTCCGGAACGTCATCAGCCATGGAATCGTGCTGGGGTCCGACGGCCAGAAGATGTCCAAGAGCCTCCGCAACTACCCGGACGTCTCCGAGGTCCTGGACCGCGACGGCTCCGACGCCATGCGCTGGTTCCTCATGTCCAGCCCCATCCTCCGGGGCGGCAACCTGATCGTCACCGAGCAGGGCATCCGCGACGGCGTGCGCCAGGTCATCCTGCCGCTCTGGAACGTGTACAGCTTCTTCAGCCTGTACACGAACGCCGCGAACGGTGGCGCCGGCTACGACGCCAAGCTCCGCTACGAGGGCTACCGGGACACCCTGGACCAGTACCTGCTGGCCAACACCGGCGACCTGGTCCGCAACATGACGGCGCAGCTGGACACGTATGACATTTCCGGCGCCTGCGACTCCCTGCGCAGCTACCTGGACATGCTCACCAACTGGTACGTCCGCCGCAGCCGCCAGCGGTTCTTCGACGAGGACCAGGACGCCTTCGACGCGCTGTTCACCGCGCTGGAGACCGTCACCCGTGCGGCGGCATCGCTGCTGCCGCTGGTTTCCGAGGAAATCTGGCGCGGCCTGACCGGCGGCCGGTCCGTGCACCTTGCCGACTGGCCGGACGCGGACCTCTTCCCCGCGAACCCGTCCCTGGTGGAAGCCATGGACCGGGTCCAGCAGATCTGCTCCACGGGCTCGTCGCTCCGCAAGGCAGCCAACCTGCGGGTCCGGCTGCCGCTGCAGGAGCTGACGGTCGTGGCACCCGGCGCGGACGCCCTGCAGGGGTTCGCCGCCGTCGTCGCCGATGAACTGAACCTCCGTTCCGTCCGCCTGCTGGACGCCGCCACCGCTTCCCCGGAGGAGTTCGGGATCCAGCAGAAGCTGGTGGTCAATGCCCGCGCTGCCGGGCCGCGCCTGGGCAAGAACGTCCAGGTTGCCATCAAGGGGGCCAAGTCAGGGGACTGGTCCGTGAACGACGACGGCGTGGTCACCTCCGGAGGGCTTCAGCTGGAACCCCAGGAGTACACGCTGGAGACAGTGGTGGCCGAGTCCGAGGGTGCTTCGGCCGCTGTTGCGGTGCTGCCTGGCGGCGGGTTCGTCGTCCTGAACACGGAAGTCACCCCCGAACTTGAGGCCGAAGGGCTGGCCCGCGACATGGTCCGCGCCATCCAGCAGGCCCGCAAGGACGCCGGGCTCAACGTCAGCGACCGGATCCGCACCACGGTCACCGCACCGCAAAACGTCGTGGATGCCCTGCTGGCCAACGCCGAACTGGTCAAGGGTGAGACGTTGACGGTTGACCTGGCTGCCCAGCCGGGCATTGTGGCTGAACCCGCCGTCGCGGTTGAAAAAGTGGAGGCCTAGGACATGACTGACGAATTCTCTGTAGAGAGCGTCTACGCCGAACTGCTGGGACGGGCGCCGGAAAACAAGATGGAGCCCCGCCTGGCGCCGCTGTTCCGCGCCATGGACGTGCTGGGTGAGCCCAACAAGGCGTTCCCGATCATCCACGTGACCGGAACCAACGGCAAGACGTCCACGTCCCGGATGATCGAATCGGTCCTCCGCGCCCACGGCCTGAGCACCGGACGCTACACCAGCCCGCACCTGTCCAAGGTCACCGAGCGGATCAGCATTGACGGCCATCCGGTATCCGACGAGACATTTGTCAGAATCTGGGACGAGATCAGGCCCTACCTGCAGATCGTGGATTCCGAGCTCGAAGCCGAGGGGCAGCCGCGCCTGACCTACTTCGAGTGCCTCACCATCCTGGGCTTCGCCATCTTCGCTGACCAGCCAGTCAACGTGGCCATCATCGAGGTGGGCCTGGGCGGCATCACCGACGCCACCAACGTTGGCGACGGACAGGTATCGGTAGTCACGCCGATCTCGCTTGACCACACCGACCTCCTGGGCGACACCACGGAGGACATCGCCCACGAAAAGGCCGGCATCATCAAGCCCGGCGGCTACCTCATCAGCGCTGCCCAGCCCCTCGACGCAGCCCAGGTGCTGCTGGAAAAGGCCAAGGAAGTGGGCGTTCCGTTCCGCTTCGAGGGCGTGGAGTTCGGCGTCGAGTCGCGGACCGTTGCTGTCGGCGGGCAGATGGTGACCATCCAGGGCATCGCCGGCCGCTACCCGGACCTCCTGGTGCCGCTGCACGGTGCCCACCAGGCACAAAACGCTGCCGTGGCGGTGGCCGCTTTGGAGGCGTTCTTCGGCGGTGAAAAGGAACTCGACCTCGAAGTGCTGCAGGAAGGCTTCGCGGAGGTAACGTCGCCCGGCCGCCTGGAGGTGGTCCGGACCGCACCCACCATCATCGTGGACGCCGCCCACAATCCCGACGGCATCAAGGCCTCCGCCGCCGCACTGCAGGAAGCATTCACCTTCACCAGGCTGGTTCCGGTGGTTGGCGTCCTCAAGGAGAAGGACGCCGAGGAGATCCTGCGCGAAATCAGGGAATCGCTGGGGGACATGGCGGTGGAGTACTGCTTCACCCAGTCCAACTCTCCGCGGGCGGTTCCGGCTGCGGAGCTTGCCGAACTGGCGATCGACCTGGGATTCGGTGAGGACAACGTGCACGTCGCCGAAAAGCTGGACGATGCGCTCGAATGGGCGGTGGAACGGGCCGAAGCCAACGATGACCTTTCCGGCGGCGTGCTGGTCACGGGTTCCATCACCCTGGTGGCAGAGGCGCGGATCCTGCTCGGAAAAACGGAGGCGTGACCGTGGCCAGACTGACCAAAGCACAGCGCGAGTGGCGCCCCGGCATGCCAAAGAAGCGCCGGTCCACCAAGGTGATGTTCGCCTCCACCGTGCTGCTCCTGGAAGCGTTCGTGATGTTCTTTGCCACCCTGGTGGTGTTTGGTTTGCGCCGCGGAGAGTTTCCGCCGGCCCTGATCCTGGGCGTGGGCATTGCCCTCAGCGTGGTCATGATCTTCGCCTGTGCAGTCCTCAACAGGCCCTGGGGGATCGGCCTGGGATGGATCCTGCAACTGGTCCTGATCCTCACCGGCATCTTCGAGCCCGCTATGTTCCTGGTGGGGGCGCTCTTCGCGGTGGCGTGGTGGTACGGAATCCGGACCGGCATCCGGCTGGACCGGGAGGCCGCGCAGCGCGCCCGCGAACAGGCAGAATGGGAAGCCGCCCATCCGGATGGTGCCGCTGGTCCCGCCCAGCCGCAGTCACCGTAACCCCATCCCCTTAGACTTATCCCGAAACCCCACCAACGCATTGGAGCAGTTGTGACTACAGAGCGCACCCTCGTCCTGATCAAGCCCGACGGCGTCGCCCGTAACCTGACCGGCGCCATCCTGGCCCGGATCGAAGCCAAGGGCTACAGCCTTGTTGAGCTGAAGAAGGTGGACGCCACCCGTGAGCTGCTGGAACAGCACTACGAGGAGCACGTGGGCAAGCCGTTCTACGAGCCGCTGGTCGAGTTCATGCTCAGCGGACCCGTGGTGGCGGCCATCTTCGAAGGCCACCGCGTCATCGAAGGCTTCCGCTCGCTGGCCGGTACCACGGACCCCACGACGGCGGCCCCGGGCACCATCCGCGGCGACTTCGGCCGGGACTGGGGCCTGAAGGTTCAGCAGAACCTGGTGCACGGCTCCGATTCCACCGACTCCGCCGAGCGTGAGATCAAGATCTGGTTCCAGGGCTGACCCCACCGAAATGACAGATAAGGCCAATGTTCTTCGCGAACATTGGCCTTATCTGTCATTTGGCGGTGCGCTCTAGAAGCCGGAGGTTCCCGCAAAGACCTGGATGAACGCGAAGAAGATGGTGGCGACGACGGCCACGTACAGCAGCGCCGTGATGATCCAGCCGGAATCACCCAGGACCCGGGCGGCCCCCGCGGGCATGGGAATTACGCCTGCGCTGATGTTCCTGATGGTGGTCCACACGAAGAGCGGAATCATGGCCGCCCAGACGATCATGCAGAACGGGCACAGGATGTGGATGGAATACAGCGCCTGCGACCACAGCCAGACCACGAACGCAAAGCCGAGCGTGACGCCCACCTGTAGCCCCACCCAGTACCACCGGGCGAAGGTGGCGCCTGACAGCAAGGCCATGCCCACGGTGATGGTGATGGCGAAGGCCACGATGCCGATGAACATGTTGGGGAAACCGAACAGGGAACTCTGCCACGTCTGCATGACCTGGCCGCAGGAGATCCAGGGGTTTACGTCGCACACTGTGGTGTGGTTGGGGTCCTTGAGTACCTCGAGCTTTTCCAGGACCAGGGTTCCGGAGGCCAGCCAGCCCACGATTCCGGTGATGACCAGGAGCCAGCCGAAGGGCCGGTTCCGGGCCATCCGTGGAACGCCTGCGGCAGCAGTAGTCTGCGGATCCGTGGCCCGTTCCTGCTCATGGGCGCTGACGGGGGAGGTGCTGGGCATGGGTGTGGCGTCCTTTTCGTCCGGTGCTCCTGTGCCTGATTGTAACGCCGCAGGCTGGAGCCACCACACAGCAACAGGATCAGCAACCCCTGCTTCCGCGGCGATCCGGCCCGGATGTGAGAGAATGAACGTGGCTGGAAGCCGATCCACATTCGGACTCCGGTCCGGTGGTATGTTCCCAAGACCGCCAATGATGGGCAGGGCAGGCTTCGGATTCTTCCGGCACTCCCGCCACTCCATTGGGCGGCACCTGGTTGTGGCACGCAGAACAACGGGTTTTCAGAACATCCGCCGGCTCCCACGGGCTGCCGCACCCCACTGACGGTGCGAACCTGGGAGTATCCACTTGACTTCTGTCAACGCCTGCGGGTTTTGACAATATGTGCCCCAATGGGTGCCGGATGTGGCGGTACGTCAGGGGCAGGAGTGTTGCCACATATGGACAATGATCAGGAACTGGCCGTTAACGAAGATGCAGCGGCTGCCGGGGCTGCTGCACCCAAGAGGGCCGTACGCACCCGCCGCAAAGCGGCTCCCAAGACCGACGACGCCGTGACGGATGCGGTGGCCACGGCGCCGGAGCCCGCTGTCCCCGAAGCAAGCGGCGACTTGCCTGTGGAGGAAGCGGCCAAGGCGCCAGGTGCGCCGCACACGTGCCCGCAGGAAGCCGGACACCGCCGAACCCCTGCCCGCCTTCGCTGATGAACCGGCAGCGGCGGCACCCGCCGATGCTGCGGCCCCCGACACTACGGCAGCGGAACCGGCCACAGCCGGTGAAAGCCCTGCCGCAGTCCCTGCCACTACCGCCACGGCAGACGCCGAAACCAGGCCCGTTCGCCGCCGTCGGGTAGCCACCCGAAAGGCTGCGTCCCCGGCCGCCGCGACTGCAGCGGAATCCGGGGCAGCGGACGCCGCGGGTGCAGAATCAGTGGCTCCGGAAGCCGCCGCCCAGGTTGCTGCGCCGGAAGAGGCTGCACAGGAAGACGTTGCGGTGCAGGGACAGGTCGCCGGGCAGGAAGCTGTTGCCGCCGCCGGGCAGGCCCAGGAGCCCGCCGCGGCACCGGACATCGCGGCCCCGGAGGCTTCCGTCATTCAGGAGCCTGCCCAGGAAACCCCGGCCGGGGACACGGGAGAGTCTGCGCCCGCCGCGGCTGCCAGCCCCTTTGGTTCCCTCTTCCTGGAACCTGCATCGCCCACGTCCGTGCTCTTCCAGGCACCGGACCTCAGCACCGTGGTCCGTCCCGCAGCGCCCGCCGTCGAGGAGCCTGAAGAGGAAGAAGCCGAAGACGGCGACGATGCCTCCGGCCGCCGCCGGCGCCGCAGCCGGGGCCGCAGGGGCCGCAGCCGCATCGGCGACACTGCCGACCAGGACAGCGAGGGCGGCAGCGCCGAGGTTGACGCCGAGGACGACGCCGACGAGGACAGCGCCACGCAGCTGGAGGACGGTGTGACGTCCCGCCGCCGTCGCCGCCGCCGCCGCGGAGACCAGGACCTTGAACTCACCGGCGGCGGGGATGATGACCCGCCCAACACGGTGACGAGGGTCCGTGCGCCCCGTGCCGTCACTGAAGCGCCCGTCAACAACCGCGTCACCAGCGTGAAGGGCTCCACCCGCCTCGAGGCCAAGAAGCAGCGCCGCCGCGAGTCCCGCGACACGGGCCGCCGCCGCACGGTGATCACCGAGGCCGAGTTCCTGGCCCGCCGCGAATCCGTTGACCGGCAAATGATCGTCCGCCAGCGCGACGACAGGATCCAGATCGCCGTCCTCGAGGACGGTGTCCTGGCCGAGCACTTCGTGTCCAAGACCCAGCAGGACTCGCTGATCGGCAACGTGTACCTGGGCAAGGTCCAGAACGTGCTGCCGTCCATGGAAGCGGCGTTCGTTGACATCGGACGCGGCCGCAACGCCGTGCTGTATGCCGGTGAAGTGAACTGGGAAGCGGTGAACCTCGAGGGCAAGCAGCGCCGGATCGAGAACGCGCTGAAGTCCGGCGACACCGTCCTGGTCCAGGTGACCAAGGACCCCGTGGGCCACAAGGGCGCCCGGCTCACCAGCCAGATCTCCCTTCCCGGCCGTTACCTGGTGTACGTGCCCGGCGGCTCGATGACCGGCATCTCCCGCAAGCTGCCCGACGTCGAACGCAACCGCCTCAAGCGCATCCTCAAGGACCGCCTGCCCGAGCATGCCGGCGTCATTGTCCGCACCGCCGCGGAAGGCGCATCCGAGGAAGAGCTGACGCACGACATCAACCGGCTGCGCGCCCAGTGGGAAGGTATCGAAAGCCAGTCCGCGTCCACCAAGATCCTGGCGCCCGAACTGCTCTACGGCGAACCCGACCTGACCATCAAGGTGGTCCGCGACGTCTTCAACGAGGACTTCTCCAAGCTCATCGTGTCCGGTGAGGAAGCCTGGGACACCATCGAGGCCTACGTCACCTACGTGGCACCGGACCTGGTGGGACGCCTGGAGAAGTGGACCAAGGACCAGGACATTTTCTCCGCCTGGCGCATTGACGAGCAGATCCACAAGGCCCTTGAGCGCAAGGTCTTCCTGCCCTCCGGCGGCTCCCTGGTGATCGACCGCACCGAGGCCATGACCGTGGTGGACGTCAACACCGGCAAGTTCACCGGCAGCGGCGGCAACCTCGAGGAAACCGTCACCAAGAACAACCTGGAAGCTGCCGAGGAAGTGGTGCGCCAGCTGCGGCTGCGCGACATTGGCGGCATCATCGTGATCGACTTCATCGACATGGTGCTCGAATCCAACCGCGACCTGGTCCTGCGCCGCCTGGTGGAATGCCTGGGCCGCGACCGGACCAAGCACCAGGTTGCCGAGGTCACGTCGCTGGGCCTGGTCCAGATGACCCGCAAGCGGATGGGCACGGGCCTGCTGGAAGTCTTCGGCGAGCAGTGCGAGGCGTGCGCGGGCCGCGGGGTAGTGACCCATGACGATCCCGTGGAGCATCGCCGTGCCAACATCGTGGCGGCCGAGCACCACGTCCAGCGCGCGGACAACCGCCCCGAAGCCCGCGGGGAAGCCCACCGCGCCGACGCACAGCGGCCCGATGCCGGCCAGCCCGGAGTCCGTCCCGAGCGCAAACGGCGGCGCGGACGCGGCGGCCAGCAGCCCGAGGCTGTCCCGGCGCCTGCAGTGCACGTCCACACCGTCGTGCCGGACACGGCGGATGCTGAGCGGCACGCCAAGGCAGAGGCCACCCGGCTTGCCCTGGCGAACATTGCGGCTGCCGCCCACGCGGCGCACCTGCATGACGATGAGGTGGCAGCAACCCGGCAGGCGCCGCAGGCCGAGCCTGCGCCGGTTCCCGCAGAGGAGAAGCACGACGCCGATTCCCCCGCACGCCCCGCAGCTGTCCTGACCTTCGGCGGCGAGGAAGTCCCGCTACCGTTCGTGGAGCACGCCGAGGAGCAGCACCCCAAGCCCGCCCTCACCTTGGACCGGCTGGCGGAAGCGTTCGCCCACCTCGGCCAGCCGGCGTCACCCATGGAGGATGCGCCGGCCAAAGCCGCAGAGGCCGTGAAGGCAGCCGAACCGGCAGTGCCCCAACAGCAGGCCGGCGGGGGAGCGGCAACCCACGCCAACGTGGAAGCGCCCGCGGAAAAGGACTACTCCGACCACACCCTGGAGCAGACCCGGCAACGCAGGCCGCGGCGCCACCGCGCTGCCAGCCGTGCCCAGGGCGCAGCCAACGAGACAGCTGTCCAGCACCACGAGAACGTCCAGTCCACGGGTGCCGGGCATTCGCACGCAGCCAAGGCCCCCGACACCGCCAAGGCACAGGACGCCGCCGAGGCTGAAGCTGCCAAGCCGGCAGCGGAACCCATCATCCTCGGCGTCGGAGTCCCCGCCTCGGAGCTCTAAGCCAGGACAAAACCAACGCACCACCAAGGAAGTCCCCGCCATGTGGACTATTCCCCTCCGAATCTCGGGGGGAATGGACCACAGTGCGGGGACTTCCTGCATGGGCAGGTGCTGTCACCTTTCCGCCGCGTCGGCACCAGCAGCTACGCTGGACAGCGACACGGGGTGCCGCGCAGAAGGCCGGCTGAGATCCAGACCCGTTGAACCTGTCCGGCTAGTACCGGCGAAGGGATGTCTCTTGTCTTCGACCCTTTCCATGCCCCTGCCAACCGCGCCCGGCGTTCCCTCTGGGGTTCCCGCGGGCCGCGACGTCCCGCGCGTCCTCTCCATCGCCGGTTCCGATCCATCCGGGGGAGCCGGGATCCAGGCGGACCTCAAAAGCATCGCCGCCCACGGCGGATACGGCATGGCGGCGATTACCGCCCTCACGGCGCAGAACACCCGCGGCGTGCAGGCCGTCCACGTCCCTCCGGCCGCGTTCCTGGCCCAGCAGCTGGACGCGGTCAGCGCGGACATCAGCATTGATGCCGTCAAGATCGGCATGCTGGGTGACGAATCGGTGATCCGGACTGTCCGCGAGTGGCTCGGAATGGTCCGTCCCGCCGTCGTTGTCCTTGACCCCGTGATGGTGGCCACCAGCGGGGACCGGCTGCTGCAGGAAACCGCCGAAGCCGCGCTCCGGGAACTGCTGCCGCTTGCCCACCTCCTCACCCCCAACCTGCCCGAGCTCGCGCTGCTGCTCGGCACGGAGCCGGCCCAAAACTGGGAGGCCGCGCTGGACCAAGGCAGGCGCCTGGCCGAGGCCACCGGAGCCACCGTACTGGTTAAAGGCGGCCACCTCGCAGGCCTGGACTGCCCGGACGCGCTGGTGAACACCGCGGGCCTCCTCGTCCAGGAGGTGGTGGAAGTGCAGGGGAAGCGCATTTCCACGCGCAACAGCCACGGCACCGGATGTTCCCTGTCCTCCGCCATGGCAACCGTCCAGGCCCGCCTGGGTGACTGGGAGGCCTCGCTGCGGACCGTCAAGCCCTGGCTGGCCGGCGCACTCGAGAACTCCGGCCAGCTGGAGGTGGGCCAGGGGAACGGACCCGTGCACCACTTCCACCACGTGCGGCCCGTCCCGGCGGAAGGCAGCTTCGCGGCCCGGCTGTGGACCGAAGCCCGCCAGGACCTCGACGACATCTACGCGCTGGACTTCATCGACGGACTGGCCTCTGGCGATCTTTCCGAAAAGGACTTTGCCTATTACCTGGCGCAGGATGCCCTCTACCTGAACGGCTACTCCCGCGTGCTGGCACGGGCCAGCGCCCTGGCCCCTTCGGAGGCCCAGCAGCTGTTCTGGGCACGGTCCGCACAGCAGTGCCTTGAAGTGGAAACCGAACTTCACCGCTCGTGGCTCAGCACCCGCCCGGCCCCGAACGGCCTGGGCCCGGTCACCAAGTCCTATGTGGACCACCTGACCGCAGCGTCGTCGTCGGGCAGTTATGCGGTCCTCGCCGCCGCCGTCCTGCCCTGCTTCTGGCTCTACGCCGAGGTCGGCGCCACGCTGCACGCCCGGTTCCTGGCGTCAGGGGAACCGGACGGGCACGCTTACGCGGACTGGCTCCGCACCTACGCGGATGAAGGCTTTGCCGAAGCGACCCGCCAGGCCATCGCAATCGTGGATGCGGCCGGACGGCAGGCTTCAGACCAGGAGAAGGCCGCGATGGTGACGGCGTTCAAGCAGTCCTGCCGGCTCGAAGTGGACTTCTTCGACGCGCCGCGCCTGCACTCCTGACCCGTGCCCGGCAGCTGTGCCGGTACTATGGTGGGGCAGGGTGCGGACGCCGGACCTGAGCTGTGGTGCCTATCACAGCAACCCGCCGGGAACCAGCCTCATTTGCGGCCGGAGACAAAATTAGCGTAATCTAGATCTTCGGTGCTTACGCCAACACTTGGGTTATGACCCCACGGCGTTGAGGCACAGCGAGAAACCAGGCTTTTGATAGTCGGTTCCGCACGCAAATTTAGTTATAAACGTCGAGAGAAGTGAGTTCCCAAGTGGTGTACGCGATTGTCCGCGCAGGCGGCCGCCAAGAGAAGGTTTCCGTTGGAGACTTCGTTACCCTGAACCGCGTCGCCGGTGGAGCCGGCAGCACCATTGAGCTGCCCGCACTGCTCCTGGTTGATGGTGACAAGGTCACCTCCGCCGCCGCCGACCTGGCCAAGGTAACTGTTACGGCTGAAATCCTCCAGGACCTGCGTGGTCCTAAGATTGTCATCCAGAAGTTCAAGAACAAGACCGGCTACAAGAAGCGCCAGGGTCACCGCCAGGAACTGACCAAGGTCAAGATCACCGGCATCAGCTAACCTCCGGTTAGTGTTCAGGCATTTCAACAGATTCCCCAGAATTTAGAGGCAGGCATTTCAGATGGCACATAAAAAGGGCGCGAGCTCCACTCGCAACGGTCGCGATTCCAACGCTCAGTACCTCGGCGTCAAGCGCTTCGGCGGCCAGGTTGTTTCCGCAGGCGAAATCATCGTCCGCCAGCGCGGCACCCACTTCCACCCGGGCGCCGGCGTCGGCCGCGGCGGGGACGACACCCTGTTCGCACTGACCCCGGGCGCCGTTGAATTCGGTACCCGCCGCGGTCGTCGCGTGGTCAACATCGTTGCTGCTGCAGCTGCAGAGTAACACCAAGTTCTGAAGCGGTGGAGCGGGCCTGAGGGCCCGCTCCACTGTTCTTTTAACCGCATTACAATCGATGTGGCGCCCCGGGGCGCCAGGTAAACAGCTTCTGAGGAGATCCACGTGGCCAGCTTTGTAGACCGGGTAGTACTGCACGTATCCGGCGGTAACGGCGGCAACGGGTGCGTCTCCGTCCACCGGGAGAAGTTCAAGCCCCTGGGCGGTCCCGACGGCGGCGACGGCGGCAACGGCGGCGACGTCATCCTTCGCGTGGACCACCAGACCACCACCCTCCTCGACTACCACCACGCACCGCACCGGCACGCCAGCAACGGCGGCCCGGGCATGGGCGACTGGCGCGGCGGCAAGAACGGCGAAACCCTCATCCTCCCCGTTCCGGACGGCACAGTGGTCAAGTCCAAGGACGGCACCGTACTGGCCGACCTCGTGGGCGAAGGGGCGGAGTTTGTGGCCGCTGCCGGTGGCATTGGCGGCCTGGGCAATGCTGCCCTCTCCTCGCAGAAGCGCCGCGCGCCCGGCTTCGCGCTGCTGGGCATCGAAGGCGAATCCCGGGACGTCATCCTCGAGCTGAAGTCCATCGCCGACATCGCCCTGGTGGGCTTCCCGTCCGCCGGCAAGTCCAGCCTCATCGCCGCGATGTCCGCGGCCCGGCCCAAGATCGCCGACTACCCGTTCACCACCCTGATTCCCAACCTCGGCGTGGTGCAGGCCGGCGACGTGCGGTTCACCATCGCCGACGTTCCCGGCCTCATCGAAGGCGCCAGTGAGGGACGCGGCCTGGGCCACCATTTCCTGCGGCACGTGGAACGTTGCGCAGCGCTGGTCCACGTGCTCGACTGCGGCACCCTGGAGTCCGAGCGCGACCCGCTGTCCGACCTCGCCATCATCGAGGGCGAACTGGAAAAGTACGCCGTGGACATGAGCTACGCGGGCCAGGACGGCGAAGTGGTGCCCCTGAACCACCGGCCGCGGCTGGTCGCCCTGAACAAGGTGGACCTTCCCGACGGCAAGGACATGGCCGAATTCGTGCGCCCGGAACTCGAATCACGCGGCTACCGCGTCTTCGAGGTGTCCGCCACCAGCCATGAGGGCCTGCGCCAGCTGGGCTTCGCCATGGCGGAAATCGTCAAGGCCGCCCGCGACGCCGTGGCCGCCGCCCCGCCCAAGGTCCAGCCCGCGGTACTGCGTCCGCGCGCCGTCAACGAAACCGGCTTCAAGATCCGCCGCGAGGAAAAGAACCTGGAGCCGCTGTTCCGCGTCCTGGGCGAAAAGCCGGAGCGCTGGGTCAAGCAGACCGATTTCACCAACGAGGAAGCCATCGGCTACCTGGCAGACCGGCTGGCCAAGCTCGGCGTGGAAACCGAACTGTTCAAGCAGGGCGCCAAGCCGGGCGACACCGTGGTCATCGGCGAGGACGACGGCGTGGTCTTCGACTGGGAGCCCACCATGATGGCAGGGGCGGAACTCCTGGCGTCGCCGCGTGGCACGGACGTCCGGTTCGCTGATATCGGTGACCGCCCCACCCGCAGCCAGAAGCGTGAAGAGCAGCAGGAGCGCCGGGATGCCAAGGCAGCCGCCCGTGCCGAGCTCGAGGCGGAACGGAAAGCCGGCATCTGGACCGAATCTGTCAGCGGCCGCCGCGCCGCCCACCCCGTGAAGGAGAGCGGACTGGAAGCGGACGATGACCTCTAGGGGCATGGCCGCGGAACCCGCTGAACGCGCCTCCGACAGAAGCGCCCTGGCGGGTGCCCGCCGGATCGTCGTGAAGGTGGGGTCCTCCTCGCTCACCAGTATCAAGGGCGGCATTTCGGAGGAATCCCTGACCGCCCTGGCCGACGCGCTGGCAGCCAAACGGAACGCGGGCGCCGAAATCATCCTGGTGTCCTCCGGCGCCATCGCCGCCGGACTGGCCCCGTTGGGGTTGGCCAAGAGGCCCCGCGATCTTGCCACCCAGCAGGCGGCAGCCAGCGTGGGCCAGGGACTGCTGATGGCCCGCTACACGCAGGCCTTCGGTGCTCACGGCGTCACCGTCAGCCAGGTCCTGCTCACGGCCGAGGACCTGATGCGCCGCAGCCAGCACACCAACGCCCTCCGCGCCATGGACCGGCTGCTGAACCTGGGCGTGGTCCCCGTCGTCAACGAGAACGACACCGTGGCCACCCACGAAATCCGCTTTGGTGACAACGACCGGCTTGCGGCACTGGTGGCCCACCTGGTGCGCGCGGATGCACTGGTGCTGCTGTCCGACGTCGACTCCCTGTATGACGGGCCGCCCGCCCAGGGTGCCCGGCGCATCCCCCTGGTCACCGGCGCGCACGACCTCGAAGGGGTGTCCATCGGCAAAGCCGGCAAGGCCGGCGTGGGCACCGGGGGAATGATGACCAAAGTGGAAGCTGCCAGCATGGCGGCCGGTTCCGGCATCCACGCGCTGGTGACCTCCACGGCCAACGCCGCCGCGGCCCTGAACGGCGAGGACGTGGGCACGTGGTTCTCCGTCAACGGTTCCCGCAAGCCCGTCCGCCTCCTGTGGCTGGCCCACGTTGCCTCCGTGCAGGGCCGCCTTGTCCTGGACGAAGGGGCGGTGCGCGCCGTACGGCACCACCGCACCTCCCTGCTGCCGGCCGGCATTTCTGCCGTCCATGGGGACTTTGAAGCGGGCGACGCAGTGGAGCTGGCAGGGGCCGACGGCACCGTTGTGGCCCGCGGCCTGGTGAACTACTCCTCGGACGAGCTGCCCCGCATGCTGGGGCGTTCCACGCGGGAGCTGGGCGAGGAAATGGGAAGCGGCTACGACCGCGAAGTTGTTCATGTTGACGACCTGGTGCTGGTCTGAGTCCAGGGCTCGCCTAAACTTGGATCATGACTGAAGCCCTGATCCATGCTGCTGACACCACCGGAACCACTGCTGCACAGACGCAGCCGGGTCCCGCGGCAGAACCGGGATCAGCTGGGGCGCCGCTTTCCGCCGCAGAAGTTGAAGCGGCAGTCCACGCCATTGCTGACCGGTCCCGCCACGCCGCCCGCCGGATGGCCACCGCCAACCGGGCCTGGAAGGACCGTGCGCTCCGTGCCGTCGGAGCAGCCCTGCAGGAGAATGCCCAGGCCATCCTCACGGCCAACGCCATGGATGTGGACAAGGGCAAGGCCAACGGCACCTCCAAGGCGCTCCTGGACCGCCTCACCCTTACCGAAACACGCATTTCCGGGCTGGTGGCCGCCCTTGAAAACCTGGCCAGCCTCCCGGACCCCGTGGGCAACGTAGTCCGCGGCCAGACCCTTCCCAATGGGCTCCGCCTCCGCCAGGTCAACGTGCCCATGGGCGTTGTGGCAGCCATCTACGAGGCAAGGCCCAACGTCACGGTGGACATCGCGGGGCTGGCGCTCAAGAGCGGCAACGCCGTGATCCTGCGCGGCGGCAGTGCTGCCGAGGCCACCAACCAGGTCCTGGTGCGGGTGCTCCGCGAAGCGCTCGAATCCGTTGGCCTGCCCGCCGATGCCGTCCAGACCGTGGACCAGTTCGGCCGCGCCGGCGCCAACGTTCTGATGAAGGCCCGTGGCCGGGTGGACGTGCTGATTCCCCGCGGCGGCCGGGACCTGATCCAGACCGTGGTCACCAACTCGGCAGTCCCCGTCATCGAGACGGGGGAGGGGAACGTCCACATCTTCATCGACGAGTCCGCTGACGAAAACATGGCCGTGGAGATCCTGCTCAACGCCAAGACCCAGCGCCCCAGTGTCTGCAACACCGTGGAGACGCTGCTGGTCCACTCGGGCTCAACGGTCCTGCCCTCCGTCGCCGCCGCCCTGCGCGCCGCCGGCGTCCGCCTGCACGTCGATGAACGGATCAGCGCCGCGCTGCCCGGGATCGAGACCCAGCCGGCCACGGACGTGGACTGGGGAACCGAATACATGGACCTGGACCTCGCCGTGGCCATGGTGGACAGCCTCGATGGAGCCGTCCAGCACATCCGCACCTGGTCCACCGGGCACACCGAAGCCATCCTCACCAACAGCCTTGCCAATGCCGAACGGTTCATCGCGGAGGTGGATTCCGCGGCGGTGATCGTCAACGCTTCCACGCGGTTTACCGACGGCGGGGAACTGGGCCTCGGCGCGGAGGTGGGCATTTCCACGCAGAAGCTGCACGCGCGCGGTCCCATGGGCCTGACCGAGCTCACCACCACCAAGTGGATTGTCCAGGGCGAAGGCCAGGTCCGCGGGTAGCGACGCGGTAACATAGACCAGAACCCGGAAAGCAGCGGAAGGTTCCGCTGTCCGTAAAGCCTTGAACATAGGGGAGAAAATGCTGCTCCAGCAGATTGCCACGTCCGTCGCCGCCGCAGGTGAATCAGGCCATGAGGAGCTTGCGCCGCTGTGGGCCGAACCGTGGGTCTTTGGCGTGTCCATGTTCGCCATCCTGCTGGTCCTGATGTTCATCGCCTGGTCCTACAACAACCTGGGCAACCGGCACGCCGCCACTGACGAGCACGCCGATCCCCACCGCCAGCACCCCAATAAGCACGATCGCGGGCAGGGCCACTAAGATTTCCCACAACCTGCACCGCAATGGTGCCCGGGGACGGCTGCGGCTTGGCGTGATGGGCGGGACATTCGATCCCATCCACCACGGTCACCTTGTCGCAGCCAGCGAAGTCGCGGCGGAGTTTGATCTCGACGAGGTGGTCTTCGTCCCCACCGGGCAGCCATGGCAAAAGTCCCATAAACAGGTCAGCGAGCCCGAGCACCGCTACCTGATGACCGTCATCGCCACGGCGTCCAATCCGCGCTTCACCGTCAGCCGCGTCGATGTTGACCGTCCAGGTCCCACCTACACCATCGACACCCTCCGCGACCTCCGGGCCCAGCGCCCCGACGCCGACCTTTTCTTCATCACCGGCGCGGACGCCCTGGCACAGATTTTGTCCTGGAAGGACATTGACGAACTGTGGTCGCTGGCCCACTTCGTGGGCGTTACCCGCCCCGGGCACGTCCTGGACGGCATGGGCCGCGACGACGTCAGCCTCCTGGAAGTTCCGGCCATGGCCATTTCATCGACGGACTGCCGGGCACGGGTGGCGGCGAACAACCCGGTCTGGTACCTGGTCCCTGACGGGGTGGTCCAATACATCGCCAAGTACGGCCTGTATTCGGACCCGCCGCCTGCAACCGCGGATGAACCAACTTCCGAAGCACGCGAACCAGCCAGTACTGAATGAGTTCACAATGAGTCAGGAACAGCCCCCAATCCGCAGCCGCCGGGAACTCCGGAAGGCAAGGGATGCCCAGCAGGCCACCGTGCCCGCCGCTGGGCAGCGCCCGCCTGCCGCGGACCGGCCGGCCGGTCCGGCATCCGCACAGGCAGGGCAGGATGCGACGGCCAACTCCCGCTCCGCAGGCACCGCATCGCCCGCGCGGCCCATTGCTGCAGGCCAAGCGGCGGCAGAGCAGACCGCCACCCAGCGGTCCTCCCAGATCCGGGCCCGCGACCGGGCCGCGCTCCGCACCATCAAGGAGCTCGAGGAAAAGGAAGGCCAGCTTGCTGCGGGTGGTCCGCCCACCCGTCGGCAGCTGCGGCTGCAGCAGCTCAAAGAGCAGGCGCTGACCGCCGCCAACCCCATAGTGCCGCCCGCTGCTGCCCCGGCACCGGCGGCGGAGCCCGCGCGGAATGCCGCTGCGCCGGCAAAGACAGACGGCACAGCAAAAACGGACAGCCCGGCAAAGACGGACGGCACAGCAAAAACGGACAGCCCGGCAAAGACAGCCGGCCCAGCCAGGACTGACGGGCCCGCGGCATCGGACGCCCCAGCCACCGCTGAAAGTCCGGCGCCGGCTTCCGGAAACGTGCCGGAAGGGATGACGGTGGAACAGGCCCTGGAAGCGCGGGCGCTGATAGCTGCGCAGGCCAGGAACCAGATCGCCAAAATGGAGCACATTGCCTCCATGGATCCGGAAGCCGTGGATCCGGAGATCCTCGCTGAGCAGATTGCCCTGGCCGAACGGGCCGCGGTCCTCAACCGCAGGGCCATGGCCCGGCAGAAACTTGCCGAACAGGCCGGCAATCCTGCAGGACCCGTCAGGGATGCGGCTCCCAAGGATGCCGCTTCCAAGGACGCCGCACCCAAGGACAAACCCGGCCCCTCCACCGCCAACAACCTGGCGATGGTGACACCCCTTGAGTTCGTCCAGGTGCCCGGCGTCGAACGTCCGGTGATGAAGCCGCCGGCAACCTCGCATGTCCCGGTCACCACGCGGCCCGGCACCAAGGTTCCGGGAAAACGGAAACCGGCACCCCGTCCCAAGGCGCCCGCGCCTGATACCGCCGCAGGGCGGTCCCAGGTGATTGCCCGTGCTGAGGCGGCGGCCAAAGCAGCCAGCCGTCCCAAACGGGTATCGGTTCCCGAGAACCAAGCAGAGAACCACCCCGAGGATCTCTTCGAGGACCTGCCCCGCGTTCCTGCCCGCTCCGCCTACGGCCTCGACCCCCTGGATGCCGCGACTGCCGGCCTCACTAGGGCGCGGCGGAACCGGATCCTGCAGTTCTGCATCCTCGCGTTCGGGATCCTGGCCCTCGTTGCCGGCATCATCCTGATCGTCAGCGGCATGTCCCGCTGACCCGCACCGGCATCAACACTTAACGAAACAAGGAGTCCCGTGACTGCAACAGAATCGTCCATCGCCATAGCCCGTACGGCCGCCAAGGCCGCCGCCGACAAGATTGCGCAGGACATCGTCGCCATGGACGTGAGCGAACGACTGGCCCTGGCCGACGTCTTCCTCATCGCGTCCGCGCCCAGCGAACGCCAGGTCAACGCGATCGTTGACGGTATCGAGGAAGAACTCGCCAAACAGGACCTGCGTCCGGTGCGCCGCGAGGGCCGCTCCGGCGGCCGGTGGGTCCTGCTGGATTATGCCGACGTTGTCATCCACGTCCAGCATGAGGAGGACCGCGTGTTCTACGCCCTGGAGCGGCTCTGGAAGGACTGCCCCGTGGTGGACCTGCAGCTTGGGGATGATGCATCCGCCAAAGCCGGAGCAATCGCCGACACCGAGTAGGCGCCGCAACCTGACGGTGTGCAGAAAGTGAATATTCCCGATTTGGAATTTTCGGAATTGCTGTTCTAAGATATTTGAGTTGCTTCGGGGGAGACCCTGAAGAAAGCTTCTCGGAGCAGCAACAATCCGGGGCTGTGGCGCAGCTGGTAGCGCACCTGCATGGCATGCAGGGGGTCAGGGGTTCGAGTCCCCTCAGCTCCACCGGCAAGTCCGCCGGAACCGTGATGGTTCCGGCGGACTTTTTTGTTTCCGGTTGGTTTTGTACACCTTCCATTGGCTGGGGCTGAATGGCCGGGCGGGGCGACGGAGAAGTCGGTTCGGATGCTGACGGCGGCCGATTGGCGTCCAGCGGAAAAGTGCATTACTCTGGTCAGGTTGCTCCGGCCAATCAGACCGGAAGGAACAAAAGTACGGGGCTGTGGCGCAGCTGGTAGCGCACCTGCATGGCATGCAGGGGGTCAGGGGTTCGAGTCCCCTCAGCTCCACCGGAACACCGAAAAGGGAACCATCACATGTGTGATGGTTCCCTTTTTTATTCGTCTGCAGCGCCCCTCTTTTCTCCCGGCGGGATCAGCCCCCGGTGACTGTGAAAAACCCTTCCCGCGCAGGTCAAAGCGGGGTACAACTGGAGGTGGAGGGCACATCGTCCCGTCGCTTGGCCGTTTTCACCCAAGAAGCGCCGGACGCGGGACAGGCTGACGAGGAGGTCACAGATGTCCCATGCTGATGGTTCCGGCTACAGCCCGAACGGCGATGCATTTCCCGAGGAATCGCGCCTGACCCGCGATACCGCCATCCGGGGCCCGGCAAGGCCCGCTCCGTATATCGGCGCCGCCGTCCTGCTGGGCGCCGCCATCCTCTTCCCGCTCATGCCGCAGCTCTATTCCTTTGATGCGCCCAGGCTGGCCGGGATGCCCTTCTTCTACTGGTACCAATTGCTCTGGGTGCCGATTTCGGCGATCCTGACCGGCACGGCCTACTGGCTGGTGACCAGGGAAGACCGACGACGGCGGGCCGAGGTACGTGCCGGAGGCCCACCCCGGGCAGGCACCGCCTCAGCCGACACAGGGTTGGGAGGGGACCGGCCATGAACGCACGCGAGATCAACTGGACTGCCCTGGTGATTGTCGTGCTGCTCTTCGTCGTCGTGGCTGTCATGGGCTTCCTGGCCGCAAAGTGGCGCCGAAGCTCAGAAGTGGAAGGCCTGCACAGCCTGGACGAATGGGGCCTTGGCGGCCGCGGCTTCGGTACCTGGATCACCTGGTTCCTGCTCGGCGGGGACCTTTACACCGCGTACACCTTCGTGGCGGTGCCGGCAGCCATGTGGGCTACGGGTGCGGTCACCGGCTTCTTTGCCGTGCCCTACACCATCGTCCTGTATCCGATCATCTTCATCATCATGAGCCGTTTGTGGTCGGTGTCCCACCGCCACGGCTACGTCACCTCGGCGGATTTCGTGGGCGGACGCTACGGCAGCCGCTGGCTCTCCCTGGCGGTTGCCGTCACGGGCATCGTGGCCACCATGCCCTACATCGCGCTGCAGCTGGTGGGCATCAAGGCCGTACTGACGGTCCTGGGGCTGGGCAGCTCCGGGAACGTGTTCCTGACCGACCTGCCGCTGATCCTGGCCTTCGTGGTCCTCGCCGCGTACACCTACACGTCGGGGCTGCGGGCGCCGGCGATGATCGCCGTCGTCAAGGACCTCCTGATCTACCTTGCCGTGATCGTGGCGGTCATCTACCTGCCCATCAAGTTCGGCGGCTGGGACAGCATCTTCAGCTCGGCGCAGACCAAGCTGGGCACGGTGAACCAGGCCACGGGAAAGCCCGCCGGGGTGTTCATCCCGGGGGCTGCCAACTACTCCGCCTATTGGTCGCTGGCGTTGGGCTCGGCCATGGCATTGTTCATGTACCCGCACTCAGTGACTGCAGTGCTGGCGTCAAAGGCCCGCAATACCATCCGCCGCAACGCCGCCATCCTGCCGCTGTACTCGCTGATGCTTGGTTTCCTTGCCCTGCTGGGCTTCGTGGCCATCAAGGCGGGCACCAAGCCCATCGACCTGGACGGATCGGTCAACCCGCAGCTGGTGGTTCCGCAGCTGTTCCTTGACCACTTCCCCGCCTGGTTCGCGGGAATAGCGCTGGCTGCCATCGCCATCGGGGCGCTGGTACCCGCGGCCATCATGTCCATTGCGGCGGCGAACATGTTCACCCGCAACATCTACCGCGACTTCATACGGCCCGACGTCGATCCCAAGACGGAGGCGAAGGTGTCAAAGATCGTCTCGCTGGTGGTGAAGGTGGGCGCACTGGTCTTCGTGATCGCCATGGACCAGTCGGCGGCCATCAACATGCAGCTGCTGGGCGGCATCTGGATCCTGCAGACCTTCCCGGCCGTGGTGGCAGGCCTTTACACCCGGTGGTTCGACCGCTGGGCGCTGCTGATCGGCTGGGCTGCGGGCATCATCTTCGGAACCGTCTCCGCCTACAACGTGATCAACCCGGTCACGAAGGCCCACTTCGGCGGCTCCGTGGCCACCATTCCCGGGACGGATTTCAGCGTCTACATCGCGGTCTCGGCATTCGCCCTGAACCTGATTGTCGCCGCCGTCCTGACCCTGGTGTTGAGGGCCCTGAAGGTCCGCACAGGCAAGGACCTCACGCGGCCCACGGACTACGAAGCCGACGAAACGGACCCGAAGGTGGTGCAGATCGAAAAGACCCAGCACTTCACCCAGCCCGGCGGTCCTTCCCCGGTGGCGTGACGGCAGGGGCGCCTCACATCCAGGCGGTGCGCCGCAGCGGCGGTTCCTCCCCGCCGGGGCGGCGCACCAGGACCTGGTTGACTCCCGTGAGCCCGTTTTCGAACCCAATGGCGCTGCTGGCCATGTAGAGCCGCCATACTCGCGCGCGTCCCGCACCGGCCAGCTTCACGGCCTCGTTCCAGTTCTCCTCAAGCCGGCCTACCCACGCCCGCAGCGTCAGGGCGTAATGGCGGCGCAATGCCTCCACATCCAGGACTTCGAAGCGTGCGGATTCCAGGGCGGCCACCATCTCACCCAGGCTGATCATCTCGCCATCAGGGAAGACGTAGCGGGGGATGAAGGAGTCCGGGTCCGGGCTGGTGGGGCCCGCGTTCCAGGAAATGGCATGGTTCAGCAGCCGCCCGCCGGGCCGGAGCAGCCCGTACAGGGCCGCGGCGTAAGCAGGCGTCTGAGCCCGCCCCACGTGTTCAGACATTCCGATGGAACTGATGGCGTCAAACGGCCCGTCCGGTACGTCACGGTAATCCTGCACCCGGATTTCCACCCTGTCCGTCAGGCCGGCCTCCGCCGCACGCTTCCGGGCCAGGCCGGCCTGCTCCTTGGAGAGCGTCACTCCCACCACGCTGACGCCGTAGCGGGCTGCCGCGTGCAGGGCGAAGCTGCCCCAGCCGCATCCCACATCCAGGACCCGCATCCCCGGTTGAAGGCCCAGTTTGCGGCAGACCAGGTCCAGCTTGGCTTCCTGGGCAGCATCGAGGCCGGCGGCCGGCCCCGTGCCCGGCCCCGCACCCGGTCCCGCATTCGTGCCGCCCCCTGCCGTCGCTGCCGCAGCGCCGCCGCCGTCGTCCGGCCACACTGCGCACGAATAAACCATCGACGGTCCCAGCACCAGGGCGTAGAAGTCGTTGCCGACGTCGTAATGGTGCGAGATGGCGGCCGAATCGCGGCGCCGGGAGTGCATCCTTCCTTTCTTGGCGATGCGTGCTTCTTCCGGCGGCGGGGCAGGGTTGGGCCCGATGGCGCCGAGCCGGACAGCGGTGCGCAGCAGCAGCCAGAGCTCGCCGGCGGACAGAGGGCGGAACGGTCCGGGCTCGGCGAACTTGCCTGCCGAGCTCAACGCCGTGAACGCCGCGAAGATGTCCCCCGGGGTGTCGATTTCACCTGCCACGTAGGCACGGCTCAGACCCAGCTGCCCCGGTGACCAGAGAATGCGCCGCAGGGCCCGTCGGGACTTGAACTCCAGGACCGGCGCGTCAGGCGGTCCCGCTTCCGAACCATCCCACGCACGCAGGCGCAGCGGTATCTGCCCGGTTCCAAGCACCACCCCCAGGGCCTTTTCCAGCCGGGCGGCATGCCCAGTGCTTCCGGTTCCGGTCCGTGCAGCTGCTCCAGTGTCCATGCGCCCACCCTAAGGCCGCGCCGCCCTCCGCGACTATCATGGGCAGGTGATTCCTCACCCAACCGACGTGGTGGTCATCGGGGCAGGCCAGGCGGGCCTGTCCGCCGCGTACCACCTCCAGCGCCGGGGCCTTGGCTTTGCCGTGCTCGACGCCGAGGAAGGTCCGGGCGGGGCGTGGCGGCACCGCTGGCGGAGCCTGCGCATGTCCACGGTCAACGGGATCAGCGATTTGCCGGGCATCGCCAAGCCTGAGGTGGATCCGGCGGAACCGAGCTCGGAGTTCCTCACCCGCTACTTTGGCGGCTACGAGGCTGAGCTGGGGTTGTCCGTTCACCGGCCCGTGAAGGTGCGGGCTGTCAGGCGTGAAGATGACAACCCGGCCGGGCGCTTGCGGGTGGAAACCACGGACGGGGACTGGAGCGCCAGGGCAGTCATCAACGCCACAGGCACCTGGACCCGCCCGTTCTGGCCCATCTACCCGGGCCAGTCCTCCTTCCGGGGCAGGCAGCTCCACGTTGCCGACTACGTCTCGGCGGAAGAGTTCCGCGGCAAGCACGTGATCGTGGTGGGCGGCGGGATTTCAGCGGTCGGCCTGCTGGAGGAGATTTCCCGCCTCACCACCACCAGCTGGTTCACCCGCAGGGAACCGGTGTGGCGCGACGCTCCGTTCGATGCCAAAGCCGGCCACGATGCCGTGGCGCTTGTGGAGGACCGCGTCCGAAAGGGACTTCCACCGCAAAGCGTCGTTTCGGTGACAGGCCTCATCTGGACACCTGCCCTGCGCGCGGCCAGGGAACGGGGTGCCCTTGACCGGCAACCCATGTTCACGTCGATCGAACCGGACGGGGTCCGCCGCGCCGACGGAAGCCTGCTCACGGCGGACGTGATCCTCTGGGCCACGGGCTTCAGGGCCGAACTGGAACACCTCGCCCCGCTGCACCTGCGGGGGCCCGGCGGCGGAATCGCCATGGACGGAACCCAGGTGGCAGCCGAGCCGCGCGTCCACCTGGTGGGTTACGGGCCGTCGTCGTCCACTATTGGTGCCAACCGTGCAGGCCGTGCAGCCGTGGCGGCCATTCTGAAACTGCCTGGAATGGCGACGGCGGCGGAAACGGTAACGTGGGGGTGACGCTCCGGGACCCGGGGCGGACAAGGGCAACAGAAGGCGGCAGGACACCGGTGGCAGCAGACATGTTGGCGGACATATTCCAGGTCCTGCGCCGCCGGCCCGATGTCGAAGCCCCGAATCTGCAGGCCTGGGACGCCACCGACCGGCTGCTGCTGGAGACCGCCGTGCAGCTTGGGCGGGCGGGCAGCACCGTGGCCGTGATCGGTGACCGCTACGGGGCCCTGACGCTCGGCGCTTCGGCGGTGCTTGGCCCGGCGTCACTGCGGGTGCATCAGGACCTGATCACAGGGGAAAGGGCGCTGCGGCTCAACGCGGAAGAACTGGGCGCCGGCACCCCATTCGTCCAGCTGCCCCTGGGGAAGGAGCTGCTGACTGGAGCAGCCACCATCCTGCTGCAGCTTCCCAAGACCCTGGCGGAACTGGAGGAAATTGCCGCCGCCGTGGCCCTGCATGCGGCACCGGATGTCCGGTTGCTGGCAGGAGGCCGGGTGAAACACATGTCCCTGGGCATGAACGCGGTCCTTGAACGGTACTTCCTGTCAGTACAGCCGCAACTCGCACGGCAAAAATCGCGGATCCTCCTTGCCGCCGGCCCCAAACCCCCAACCACGGCGCCACGTTTCCCTGTAGTGGAGCACGTCGCGGAGCTGGACCTGGACGTGGCCGCGCACGGCGCTGTTTTTGCCGGCCCCAGGCTGGACATCGGCACCCGTTTCCTGCTGACCTTCCTTCCCGCGATGAAACCGGTGCGGCACGCCGTCGACCTGGGCTGCGGCACCGGCATCCTCGCCGCGATGTACGCCCGCCAGTTCCCGGCAGCGGCCGTGACAGCGACGGACCAGTCCGCGGCCGCGGTGCAGTCCGCCCTTGCCACCGCCCGCGCCAACGGCCTGGCCGACCGGATCAGTGTGCTGCAGGACGATGCGCTGGGCACCTTCCCTGATGGCTCCGTGGACGCGGTGCTGCTCAACCCGCCCTTCCATGTTGGTGCAGGCGTCCACGCCGGCGCCGGCCTCAAGATGATCGAAGCGGCGGGGCGGGTGCTGGCTTCCGGGGGTGAGCTGTGGACGGTATACAACCGGCACTTGGCCTACCTGCCTGCCCTGGAACGGCAGGTGGGACCCACGGTGGTGGAGGGCAGGAACGCCAAATTCACCGTCACCCGCAGCACCCGCAGCCCCCGCTGACCGGAACGGGCCGCCCGGCCACCAGGGACTGCGCCCTGGAGGCAAGGCGATGCTCCGCCGCGCCGCTGGTCAACATATGGGCGGCGACGTGCCGGTAACGTACGATTCAAAGCATCACCATCACGAGGTAGCCGAAGACGTTTAGGGGACACAGTGTCTGAGATGCGCCAATCTTCTCCGAGACGCGGAACCAACCTGCCCAGGATGGGGGATTTCAACCTCACCGTCATCCTTGATGCGATCCGCCGGACGTCCGGCGGCCTGAGCCGGGTGGAGCTGGCCCAGATCGTGGGCCTGTCCCCGCAAACCATTTCCAACATTTCGCGCCGGCTGCTGGACCAGAACCTGATTGTCGAGGCAGGCAAAGAGGGCAGCGGGCCGGGCAAGCCGCGCACCATCCTCCGCCTCAATCCCGGCGGCATGTACGCCCTGGGAGTCCACCTGGACCCGGCAGTGACCACGTTCGTGGTGCTGGACCTGGTGGGTTCGGTGGTGCGGCACTCGCAGATCAAGACCCCCGGTGGAAATGACCCGTCCGCCGTGATCACCACCATCGCCGCGGAAATCGACCAGCTCGTCGCGGATTCGGGTGTGGACCGCAGCCGTATCGCCGGCCTCGGCGTGGCCGCCCCCGGCCCCATCGACCTGGACAACGGCACCGTGGTGGATCCGCCGCTGCTCCCCGGCTGGGACAGGGTGGAACTGCGCGAAGCGCTGGCCGCGGCCACCGGCTACTCCGTGCTCGTTGACAAGGACGTCACCAGCGCCGCGGTGGCGGAAACGTGGGCGGGCGGGCCCAGCGGCGCCGGCAGCTTCATCTTCATGTACATGGGCACAGGCATCGGCTGCGGCATCGTCCTGAACGACGAAGTGGTCCGCGGCACGTCCGGCAATGCGGGGGAGATCGGCCATATCATCGTGGACCCGGACGGGCCGCCCTGCGACTGCGGCCTGCGCGGCTGCGTGAAGTCCTCCTGCATCCCGCAGGTCCTGGTGGCGGAGGCGGAAGCAGCGGGGATCCTGGACGGCTCCCGCGCAGGAAACAGCGGTGCCGAAGTCCAGCAAAGCTTCTCCCGGCTGTGCGCACTGGCCGACGGCGGGGACGAACGTGCCGCGGCCATCCTGGACAAGTCCGCCGTCCTGGTGGCCCGGGCCGTCTCCGTTGTCACCAACACACTGGACGTGGAACGCGTCGTTTTCGGCGGCCCCTTCTGGAGCGGGCTGGCGGAGCGTTACCTGGAGCGGATTCCGCCATTGCTGGATGCCAACAGCGACGTCCGGCTGATCCACCCCATCGAGGTTGTGGGCACGGGCGTGGGGGAGGACGTCGGAGCCATCGGCGCCGCGTCCCTGGTCCTTGAACATACCCTGGCGCCCCGTGCCCAGCGGCTCCTGCTGGAAAGCTGACCGGACATGCTTCGCCGGGCATCGAAAACAGTCTCCCTGTTCGCCGCCGCAGTGCTGGCGCTCGCGGCCTGCACCCCCGGAAATCCGGCCGAGGGAAACAAGACCATCAAAGTGGCTTACCAGAAGACGGACTCGTTCACGGCCCTGGACACCATGTTCCAGGACGCGAAGAAGGAGTTCGAAGCGGCGAACCAGGGCGTCACCGTGGAGCTGCAGCCCATCCAGGGCAACGACGACGACTACGGCACAAAGCTGGCCCTCGCCCTGCGGTCACCCTCCACGGCGCCGGACGTCTTCTACGAGGACACCTTCAAGGTCCGCTCCGACGTGGACGCGGGCTACCTCCTGAACCTGGACAGCCGACTGGCAGGATGGGGGGAGTGGGACAAGTTCGACGACGCCGCCAAGGAGGCGGGGAAAGCGGACGACGGCGGCACGTACGCCGTGCCGCTGGGCACCGACACGAGGGCCATCTGGTACAACAGGAAAGTTTTTGAGGCCGCAGGCGTCGCGCTTCCATGGCGGCCGTCCAGCTGGCAGGACATCCTGGACACGGCCAGGAAGATCAAGGCCGCCAGCCCTGACGTGATCCCCTTCAACATGTATGCCGGCAAGGGCACCGGTGAAGGGACTGTCATGCAGGGGTTTTACGAACTCCTGTATGGAACCGGCGCCGGCCTCTACGACCCCGACTCGAAAAAGTGGGTTGTTGGCTCCGCCGGCTTCAAGGACTCCCTGACGTTCCTCAAGACGCTCTACAGCGAGAACCTCGCGGTGGGGCCTGCCGAGGCTCTGGACCCCAACGTCTGGAAAAAGGTGTTCGGGGAATGGTTCCCGAAAGCACAACTCGGGGCAACCGTGGAAGGCTCCTACGCGCCGTCGTTCTGGCAGGACGGCGGCAGCTACGCCTGGCCGGCATACGAACAGGAGATGGGCGTGGCGCCGTTCCCGACTCAGAACGGCGGCGCCCCCGGCGCAGTCAGCATGTCCGGCGGCTGGACCCTGGCCGTGGGTGCGGAAACCAAACAGCCCGATCTTGCCTTCAACTTCCTCACCACGGCGCTCAACGCGAAGAACTCGCTGGCGTTCACGGTGGCCAGCTCACAGATCGCCGTCCGGTCCGACGTGGCCGCTGACCCGGCCTACCAGTCCGCCAACCCGTTTGTGAAGGACGTATCCGGTTTGGTCAGCGTCACCAAATACCGGCCCGCCACCTCCGACTATCCACGGATTTCCGCCGCAGTCCAGGAAGCCACCGAGGCTGTGATCACCGGCAGCAGGACCCCCGAACAGGCCGCGGCCGACTATGACACGGCCGTGGCCGGCATTGTGGGTGGCGACAAAACCATCCGGAAGTAGCGGTGGCGGCCAACCACCGGACCCGGCAGTTACTCCGCTACCTCCCCGTCCTGCCTGCCGTCCTGCTGCTGCTCGTGTTCCTTGCCGGCCCTGTGCTGTGGGCGTTCCACTCCTCGCTGACCAACGCCGGGCTCACCGGCCGCTCCGCCAGGAACCCCGAGTGGGTCGGGCTGGAGAACTACCAGCGGCTCCTGCAGGACCCTGTCTTCCCGCTCTCACTGGCGCTGACGGTCCTGTTCGTCGCGGGCTCGGCCATCGTGGGCCAGAACGTGCTGGGACTGGCCCTTGCCGTCCTCATGCGCCGCGCACGTCCCGTTGTCTCGGCAACTGTTGGCACCGCCGTCGTGGCCGCCTGGGTGCTGCCGGAAATCGTGGCCGCGTTCGCCGCCTATGCATTCTTCAGCCGTGACGGCACGCTCAACCAACTGCTGGGCAATTTCGGGGCCTCGGAAACGGACTGGCTTTATACCGTGCCCATGGCCGCCGTGATCCTGGCCAACATTTGGCGCGGAACGGCTTTTTCCATGCTGGTGTACCGGGCCGCGCTTAACGGAGTCCCGGCGGAGCTGACCGAGGCCGCGCACATGGACGGTGCCGGGCCCTGGCAGCGGCTGGCCTTCATTACGCTGCCGGTGATCCGGGGCAGCATCGCCACCAACCTGATGCTGGTCACGCTGCAGACCCTGGCGGTCTTCACCCTGATTTGGGTCATGACCGCGGGCGGACCGGCCAATGGCAGCACCACCCTGCCCGTCCTGGCCTACCAGGAAGCCTTCAAGTTCGGCGAAATCGGCTACGGCACCGCCGTGGCGTCGGTCCTCATCCTGATTGGCGCCGTGTTCGGGGCGGCCTATCTCCGCCTTCTCAGGGAGCGGAAGCCGTGACGGTTCCGCAACAGGCGGCACGGCAACGCCCCGGCCAGCAGCCCCGCCGCCGGCCCGCTCCGCGCCACACGCGGGGCAATGCGTGGGCAGACGGGGCCCTGCTGGTGATTGGTGCCTGCTTCCTGCTGCCGCTGTTGTGGCTGGTGCTGGGTTCGGTGGATTCGGCCGCCGGACACGGCACCAAGGTTCCGCAGCAGCCCGGCCTGGACAATTTCGCCGCCGTGCTCACCCCGGAGCTGCTGTTTCGTCCGCTGTGGAACAGCCTGTTGCTGTCCGCCGGGACGGGGATGGTCACCCTGGCGGCGGCCGTGCTCGCCGCATACCCCCTGTCCCGCTACCGGTCCCGCTTCAACACCCCGTTCATGTACGGCATCCTCTTTGGCACCTGCCTTCCCGTCACCGCCATCATGGTGCCGGTCTACGGACTGTTCGTGCAGCTGCGGCTGCTGGATTCGCTGCCCGCAACGGTGCTCTTCCTGGCGGCCACCAGCCTGCCTATGGCCATCTGGATGACCAGGAACTTCATGGACGCCGTGCCGCTGGCGCTGGAGGAGGCGGCGTGGGTAGACGGCGCCTCCAGGCTGGCCGCCCTGCGGTCCATCGTGCTGCCGCTGATGCGCCCGGGCCTGGGCGTGGTGTTCATCTTCGTGTTCATCCAGGCGTGGGGGAACTTCTTCGTTCCGTTCGTACTCCTGCTGTCCGAGGCAAGGCAGCCCGCAGCGGTAACGATCTTCAGCTTCTTCGGCCAGCATGGAGCAGTTGCCTACGGCCAGCTGGCCGCATTCTCGATCCTCTATTCGATCCCGGTCCTGGCTCTTTACGTCATCGTGGCGCGGGGTGCCGGGAATTCGCTGGCCCTTGCGGGTGCAGTCAGGGGTTAGTCGATATCCTCAAACACCACGCCGAACGGCAGGGTGTCGTCGAGATGGGCCTGGTGGCCGGTGGGATTGTTGACCACCCGCACGCCGTGCAGCTTTTCGGCCGCCGACTGCATCAGGACCGGCCTGACGGTGTCGACGAACATCTGGCTCTTGCCGGCGAGATATTCCTTGTAACTGGCTGGAAGCTCGATCATGGCAAAAGGATAGACCCGCGGGGCCTGGATGGGGAGGGGTGCCCATTGCCGGGTTCGGGCTCCCGGGCTTGGATAGGATGGCGGACGGGACACGGCCTTCCGGACCGCACGCCCGTCACCGTCTTCAGGGGGAGAACCAGTGCTTTCGACCAGCGTGCCCGCAAGAATCCAGCCTGCGGAGCTGGCCAGGGCGCAGCAGGTGGCCGCCAACATTTCACGCACTTTCGAGGCCAAGGTGGTGGGGCAGTCCCGGCTGCGGGAATCATTGCTGGTGGGCCTGCTGACCGGCGGCCACATTCTGCTCGAGAGCGTCCCGGGACTGGCCAAAACCACCGCGGCCCAAACGCTGGCTGACGCCGTCAGCGCCGAATTCCGCCGGATCCAGTGCACGCCCGACCTGCTGCCCAGCGACATCGTGGGAACCCAGATCTATGACGCCGCCAAGGGAACCTTCCACACCCAGCTGGGCCCGGTCCACGCCAACATCGTGCTGCTCGACGAAATCAACCGCTCCAGCGCCAAAACCCAGAGCGCCATGCTGGAGGCGATGCAGGAACGCCAGACGTCCATCGGCGGCCAGGACTACCGCCTCCCGTCGCCGTTCCTGGTCCTGGCCACGCAGAACCCCATCGAGCAGGAGGGCACGTACCAGCTGCCGGAGGCGCAAATGGACCGCTTCATGCTCAAGGACGTCCTGGACTACCCCAGTCCCGAAGAAGAAGCCCGGATCATCGCCCGGATCGACGCCGGCGTCTTCACCCCCGAACAGAAGCCGCCGGCGGCCGCTTCCCTTGATGCCATCCGGGAGATCCAGGACCTGGCCCGGCGCATCTACATCGATCCGGCGGTGATTAACTACATCGTGGGTTTGGTGTACGTGACACGGAACGCCTCCCGTTACATTGATGCCAGGCTTGCCGGGTTCATCGAGTTTGGCGCCAGCCCCCGTGCCAGCATCGCCTTCAGCCAGGCAGCCCGCGCCGTGGCACTGCTGGACGGCCGCGACCACGTCATCCCGGAGGACGTCAAGGTGCTGGCCCACCGGGTGCTGCGGCACCGGCTGATCCTGAACTTTGACGCGGTGGCCGAGCAGGTGCCGGTGGAATCGGTGATTGACGCAGTCGTCGCCGCTGTCCAGACCCCCTGACGCTCCATGGCCGGTCTCCTCCAGCGTGTGAAGTCGAAGATGGCCATCTTCGCGCACCGCAAAGCCCGCGGCATGCTCGACGGCGAATATGGTTCCGTGTTCAGGGGCCGCAGCCTGGACTTCGATGACCTGCGCGCCTACGTCCCCGGTGATGAGGTCCGCGATATCGACTGGAAGGCTTCTGCGCGCCACGGCTCACCCCTGATCAGGCGGTACGTCGCCGTCCGCCGGCAGACTGTCCTGCTGGTCACCGATACAGGGCGCAACATGGCAGCCGAGGCGCTGTCAGGGGAAGTGAAGAAGGACGTCGCAGTGCTGGCACTGGGGGTCCTGGGCTACCTGGCCCACCGGCACGGCGACCTGGTGGGCCTTGTATACGGTGATACGGCGGCCACCCGTTCCCTGCCGGCCAAGGGAGGCGAGGCCCACCTGGAACGGCTGCTGGGGCATGTGGACTCCCACACGAACCTCGCGGCGGCACCGAGCAGGATCCAGGACCAACTCGAGTACACGGCGCGCAACGTCAAGGGCCGTCACCTGCTGTTCGTTGTTGCGGACGAAATTGCCGCAGACGCTGCCACCGGCCAACTCCTGCGCAGGCTCCGCGCCCAGCACGAGATCCTCTGGCTGACCATTCGGGACGCCGGGCTGGCACCACCGCCGGGCGCCGAACGGACTCCCGGCGCCGGCACGAATTCCCACGCTGCCGCGGACTCCTACAGTGTGGCTGATTCCTCGCTGCTGGCCTGGCAGCCGGCCATGTCGGCGGGGGTAAGGGCCGCTTACCTGCAGGCCAGGGAAGAGCGTGACGCGGCGCGGAGGGCAATGTTGCAGGGCGCGGGGATCACTGAGGGGGAAGTGGCGGGCAGCGCGGATGTCATCACGGGTCTCTTCGCCCTCCTGGAGAGGCACCGGCGTGCAGGCTGATCCCGGATTCTATGGCCCGCTGCAATACAGTTCCGCCTGGCTCTGGTGCGGTATGGCACTGCTCGCCCTGGTGGCTGGCTGGTTCGTGTTCGTGCTTGCCTCCACCCACGTCCCCAAACGCTCCATGCAGGGCAACTCTGCGCCGGTCCGGTCCGCCCTGACCGACCTGCCGGCCCTGAAAGCCGCCTGCCTGCAGCGCATCAAGGATGTGGAGGATGCGGTGGCTGCCGGGCAACTTGAGGAACGCATGGCGCACCAGCACATCAGCCTGCTGCTGCGCGGATTCGTCCGCGATGCCACCGGAGTGGACGCCACCAGGATGACGCACCAGGACCTGGCGCGTCACCCGCTCCCGGCGGCGGCCAGCGTCGTTGAAGCCCTGTACCCTGCGGAATTCGGTCCGGGCCCGTTGCCGTCCGTCACCGTGTCGGCGGCACAAGCCTCGGCGGCGGTGCGCGCGTGGAACTGATGTTCTGGTGGCTGCTGCCGGTTGCAGCCGCTGCGGCAGGAGTGGCGGCATGGGTTGCGCTGCTCAGCAACCGGATGTCCAACATACGACGGCGGCCGGTGGCCCATGCGGAGAGGCTCACCGCGCTGCCGGAGTACCAGGCAGCCCTGCGCCGGCACCGGCGGCGGCTGCTCCTGGCCGGCGCAGCCTGTATCCTGCTGCTCGCCTCCACGGCGGTTGCGGCGGCACGGCCGGTTGACGTGTCCACCATCCGGCCGGAGCAGCACAACCGGGACATCATGCTCTGCCTGGACACCTCCGGTTCGATGAGCAGCGCCGATGCGGCAGTGGTGGATGTCTTTGCCGGCCTGGCCAGGACCTTCGACGGCGAGCGGATCGGCCTGACCATCTTTGACAGCACCGCCATCCAGGTCTTTCCGTTGACCGACGACTACGCCTACGCCCAGGAGCAGCTTCATCTCGCGAAGGACGCGTTCGACGGCAAGCCGGGCAGCTCCGGATTCCTCGACGGCACCTGGAGCGGCAGGGGGTCCTCGCTGATTGGCGACGGCGTGGCATCCTGCCTCAACAGCTTCCCCGGGCAAGCCGGAAAAACCTCCAGCGAAGCCGGCGGAGATATCCGGCAGGAAGGCGTACCGCAGCGCTCGCGGTCAGTGGTGCTGGCCACAGACAACTTCCTTTCGGGCGAGCCGATCATGTCTCTTGAGCAGGCTGCGCAGCTGGCCCGGGAACGGTCCGTCCACGTTCACGCACTGAATCCGGGCGACCTGGACTACGGCAGTGGTCCTGACCAGCCGGGTGCCCAACTGCGTGCTGCCGCGGAATCAACCGGGGGCCTGTACTACGCCCTGGACAACGCTGATGCAGTGGCGGGAATCGTCGCCGCCGTGGAGCAGACCGAAACGTCGGCGGTCCACGGGGCGCCGCGCGCAGTGTTCTCGGACGTACCCGGCCTGCCGCTTGCTCTTGGGCTGTTGTCCGCCCTGGCCCTGTATGCGGTCTTGTGGCGGCTGCAGGGATCCCGGCACGGGGGCAGCAGGGCGTGGCTGCGGCGGGGAGCGGTGGTCCTGCTGGTCCTGGTGGCGGCCCTGAGGCCGGGCCTCCCGGGCGGATCGGCGCGGGCTGCCACCACGGACCTCAACGTGTTCTTCGTGGTGGATACCACTACCAGCATGGTGGCCGAGGACTACGGCAACGGCAGCCCGCGGCTGGAGGGCGTCCGGAAAGACATCATGGCCATCGCCGAACAACTGCCCGGCGCCCGCTTTTCGGTCATCACCTTCGACACCACGGCGCACGTCCGCATGCCGCTCAGCACGGATACGCTGGCCCTGGAAACCATTACGGATGTCCTGGAACCCCAGGTGACTGACTATGCCAAAGGCAGCAGCATCACGGCAGCCAGGCAGGTGCTGTCCGAGCGGCTGCGTGCTGCCCGCGACAGCAACCCCGGCAGGCCCCGGCTGGTGTACTACCTGGGAGACGGTGAACAAACCAGCGCCAGGGACTCCGAGGCCATGACGGTGGACGGCGGGCTGATGGCCGGGGGAGCGGTGCTGGGCTACGGCACGGCCGCGGGCGGCCGGATGAAAGAGAACACCGGACTGCAGGGCACCGCATCGAAGGCAAACGCCGCGCAGGAGAACGACGGCGGTACGTACGTCCAGGACAACAGGGCCGGCAGCAGCGGTGATGCAGTGTCGGTCATCGACGAGGAGCGGCTGCGGAACCTTGCCGGCCAGCTCGGCCTGCCCTACGTCCACCGCGCCGCCGGCGCACCGGTGGTGGACATGATGCAGCAGGCACGTCCCGGCAAGGTGGAACGGGCGGATGGAGGGGACCCGCTTGCGGCTGGACACGAGGTCTACTGGATGTTCGCCGCCGGCGCCTTCCTGCTGGCCTTGCCGGAAGCGGTGGGCATCATCCGGCAGCTGCGCGCGTTGCCGGGCGCGCCGGGAAAGGAAGGTGTCCGGTGAATGCGAAGGCCCACAGGCGCCGCCTGCTGCTGTGGTCGGCGCTGCCGGTTCTCCTGGTGATGCTTCTCACCGCCAAACTCCTCAGCCTTGGCGTGCTCGCTGATCGTGCCGCGTCCGGCTTTGCAGCAGGAAACGCGTCCGCCGTAGATGCTGCGGCCCATGGCCTGGGCGTGGCCAACCTGGTAGAGCCGCATAAAGCGCCGTTTGCCGCCGGCGACGCCGCGGTGCTGGCAGGGGACTACGGCACCGCACGGCAGCTGTTCGATCAGGCGCTGGGCACGGTCCCTGCCGGCTCAGGTGACGAATGCCTGGTCAGGGTGAACCTTGTCCTGGTCATCGAACGCCTGGGCGACCTGCGGCTCCAGGCCGGGGACCCGTCGTCGGCCCTTCCGCTCTTCAGGGAAGCCCTGGCAACGGCAGGCCAGGCACCGGAAGCCTGCCTGTCTCCGGATGCGGAAGCGGGAGCGGACAGGCGGCTGGCGGAAGCCCGGGAACGGCTGGAGGAAAAACTCGGCGCCGCCGGCCGGCCTGCCGGCCCGGAGGATGGAGCGGGGGACGAATCCCCCGAGAACGGGCCGGCCGAGATGCAGCAGAGCCAACTGGACCAGCTCCAGGACAATTCGCGGCAGGCCCAGCGGGAGCGGAACAGCGGGCGCGAACGGGAAGAGTACCTGGACAACGACAATGGGACGGCCCCGGACCGGCCTTGGTAGGAGGCCCTCCCGGCGAAGGAAATTCTGTTGCCATCCGAAACAGCCCGTAAAAGTGCGTCTTAATTCGGCGCCGACTTGTCCCGACCCCGCACAGCCCCCTAGAGTCGTAGACAAGTTACCGCGGTAACGTGTCAGCGATCCTCCGTTCCGGAGGGTGTGGGTGCCCCCATGTGGGCCTGACATTTGCTCACGGACTACTTCATTCAAGGCGTAACAGTCGCGGCTGCGTCCTCCTGGAGTCCCTCCGTGTTCCCCAAACTCAAATTCATTGCCGGCTTCCTGACCTGTTCCCTCGGGCGGAGACCCCAATGGCCCAAAGCCAAGGACGCAAATGTCACCACCAAGCCTGATTGACGCACACCCCAACCTTTCCGACACCGCTCCGGTCGCGCTTTCCTATGAGCTGTTCCCGCCGCGTTCGCCTGCGGCAGCGGAGACGCTCTGGACCACCATCCGCGAGCTGGAAGCAACTGAACCGGACTACGTCTCCGTCACGTACGGCGCCAGCGGATCCAACCGGGACACCGCCGTCGAACTCATCAACCGGCTCCTGCTCGAAACCACGCTGCGGCCGCTGGCCCACCTCACCTGCGTGGGCAACACCCCGCAGGAACTCGCCGGCATCGTCGGCGAACTGCTGGACACCGGGGTGCGGGGCATCCTTGCCCTGCGCGGCGACCTTCCCAAGGACGCCAGCGCCCCTGCCAGCGGGTCCCTCCGGTACGCCCAGGACCTGATCGAACTCATCCGCCGGGTGGAGCAGCGCCGTTCGGCCCTGCTCTGCGCCGGAAAGATCGCAGTGGGCGTGGCAGCGTACCCAACGCGGCATCCGGAGTCACCCAGCGAAGAGCACGACGTCGAGGTGCTGCTTGCGAAGCAGCGCTCCGGCGCCGATTTCGCCATCACCCAGGTGTTCTTCGAAACCAGACAGTATGCCGACCTCCTCACCCGGGCCCGCCGTGCCGGCGTGACCATCCCGATCATCCCCGGCGTCATGCCGCTCACCAGCCTCCGCCGGCTCAACCGGCTGGGCGAACTGACCGGGGTGGAGCCGGCCCCGCAGCTGATGGCCCGGCTTGCTGCGGCCGATACCGACGCCGAACGCCTCCGCATTGGAGTCGACGCCACGGTTGACCTGGCCAATGCGGCCCTTGATGCGGGTGCTCCCGGCATCCACATCTACACCTTCAACGAGCACCAGAGTGCGCTGGAGGTGCTGGACAAGCTGGCCCTTCCGCGGCGCAGCCGTCCGGGCATCCGCCGCGAATCCAGCGCCCGCGGCCAGCTGGCCAGCTGACCCGCTGGGCCGCCCGCGCCGCCCAGCAGTTTCCATTCATTCGCGCAGCGTTCGCACACGCCGCGTCCGTCCGTGCTGCGTTGATTCAGGCACGCCCTCGATACCCACCTCCACAGTTACTCGACCTTTAGGAGTACCCCATGACTGAACAGAACACCGCCCGCACCCCCTTCCCGGCAGCCTCGCTCCTCGGCTACCCCCGCATCGGCCGCCGGCGTGAGCTCAAGAAGGCCGTCGAGGCCTACTGGGCCGGGAAGATCGACGCCGTCGCCCTGGACGCCGCCGCCAAGGACATCCAGCTGGCCACCGCCAGGCGCCTGCAGGAACTGGGCCTGACCGAAGCGGCCGCTGTGCCGGGCACCTTCTCCTACTACGACCAGGTTTTGGACACCACCGCCCACCTTGGTGCCGTGCCCGCCCGCTTCGGCAAGCTCCTCAACGGTGAAGGCCAGCTGGATATTGACGGCTACTTCACGCTTGCCCGCGGCAACAAGGAACAGCAGCCGCTGGAAATGACCAAGTGGTTCGACACCAACTACCACTACCTGGTACCGGAAATCGGCCCGGAGACCGGGTTCACCCTGGCCTCCACTGCCAAGGTTGACGAGTTCGCCTTCGCCCTGGCCAACGGCATCGAGACCCGCCCCTACATCGTGGGCCCGGTCACCTACCTGCTGCTGTCCAAGGCTTCCGACGACGCCCCCGCCGGCTTTGCCCCGCTGTCCCGCCTGGAGGACATCCTGCCGGTCTACGTGCAGCTGCTGGAAAAGCTCGCCGCTGCCGGCGCCGGCTGGGTCCAGCTCGATGAGCCCGCGCTGGTGGTGGACCAGGACACCCCGGCCGCCGAAGTCGAGGCGGCCGTGGCCCGCGCCTACGAGGTACTGACCGCTGCAGCCAACCGCCCGCAGATCCTCGTTTCCAGCCCCTACGGCTCGCTGGACGGGCAGCTGGGCACCCTGGCCGCCACCAACATCGACGCCCTGCACATCGACGTCTTCAAGGGCGCCGTTCCGTCCGCCGCCGCTTTGGCGGGACTTGGCAACAAGACCCTGGTTGCCGGCGTCGTGGACGGCCACAACATCTGGCGGAACGACCTCGCTGCCTCCGCCGCCAAACTGGACGAACTCAAGGCCGCCGCCGGCAAGGTCACCGTCTCCACGTCCACCTCCACCCAGCATGTCCCGCACGACGTTGCCGAGGAAACCCAGCTTTCCGAACAGCTCCGCAGCTGGCTGGCGTTCTCGGACCAGAAGGCCGTGGAGGTGAAGGCCCTGGCCTCCTACCTGTCCGATCCCGCTTCCGCCAAGGCTGCGATCGACGAGGCAACCGCCGTGATCGCTTCCCGCGCCACCGCCGAGGGCGTCCGCCGCACAGACGTCCGTGCCCGCACCGAAGCCCTGACCGCAGCTGACTTCTCACGCTCCGAGTATTCGGTCCGTGAAGCCGCCCAGGAGGAAGCGCTGCACCTGCCGCCGCTGCCCACCACCACCATCGGCTCCTTCCCGCAGACCGCGGAAATCCGGTCGGCCCGCGCCCGCAACAACAAGGGTGAGCTCACCGACGAACAGTACGCCCAGCTCATGAAGGACGAGATCAAGCGCGTGGTGGAGCTGCAGGAAGAGCTTGGCTACGACGTCCTGGTGCACGGCGAGCCGGAGCGCAACGACATGGTGCAGTACTTTGCCGAGAACCTCGAAGGCTTCGACGTGACGGTCCACGGCTGGGTCCAGTCCTACGGCTCACGCTGCACCAGGCCGTCCATTCTCTGGGGCGACGTCACCCGCAGCGCTCCGATCACCGTGGAATGGGCCAAGTACGCGCAGTCGCTGACGAACAAGCCGATGAAGGGCATGCTCACCGGTCCCGTCACCATCCTGGCCTGGTCCTTCGTCCGCGACGACCAGCCGCTGGGCGAGACCGCCAACCAGGTGGGCCTGGCCCTCCGCGACGAGATCGCCGACCTCGAAGCTGCCGGCATCAAGGTCATCCAGGTGGACGAACCAGCCCTGCGCGAACTGCTCCCGCTGCGCAAGGCCGACCAGGCGGACTACCTGAAGTGGTCCGTTGACTCCTTCCGCCTGGCCACCGCAGGTGCCGCCGATTCCACACAGATCCACACCCACCTCTGCTACTCGGAGTTCGGCGTGATCATCGACGCGATCGACGGCCTGGACGCGGACGTCACCTCCATTGAAGCTGCCCGCTCCCGGATGGAGGTTGTCCACGACCTCGAGTCCCACGCTTTCGGCCGAGGCGTGGGCCCGGGTGTCTACGACATCCACTCACCGCGTGTTCCCGGCGAGCAGGAAGTCACCGAGCTGCTGGCAACCGCCGTCAAGCACGTCCCGTCCCGCCAGCTCTGGGTCAACCCGGACTGCGGCCTGAAGACCCGCGGCTACGCCGAGACCGAGGAGTCCCTGCGCAACCTGGTCAAGGCCACGCAGACGGTCCGCGCGGAACTGCTGGAAGCAGCAGCGAAGTAGACGAACAGAGCTAAGAGAGCCCGCAGAGGCTCAAGGCCCGGTGCGCCCAGCGCGCCGGGCTTTGAGTAGCGGGCGAACGGGCGGGTGGTCATGCAAGGTGACCACCCGCCGTCGTGCTTTAACCATCGATTGCTCCGTAACTGCCGTTTTGGGCGCCCAAAAGGACGTTTACGGAGCAATCGATTCAGGACTCCCGGACGGTCTCGTCGTCTGTTCCTTCATCCGCCACGTGCTGACGGCCAGCCAAATGGCAGAAATGACGATTGCCAGGATGCTGACCAGCGTGGGTATGGCATTGCCGGCGGAAAATCCGGATTCCCCGATGATCCAGCCCTGCGCCAGGTAGCCCAGCCCGGACAGCGCCATGAGGTAGCCGATCATGCGGGGCACGTGGTGTGTCGCGGCCACAGCAACCCCCACGAGCACCAGGGCGGCGCCCAGCAGGATGCTTTGGTAGCTGCGCATTCCCCATTCCAGCCAGCGGATGCCCTCAGCCGTAGCAAAGCGTGCCGCTTTTTCCGGCTCCGGAGCGGCAGCCCAGGCGTCCACCGCCTGTTTCAGGGCCACCCCATCCACCGCCTGCAGGGCCGCGTAGAGGGCAACTGCGGCAGCGGCGGAAACCGCACCAAACCGTGCGGCCCACCCCAGTGGGCGGAGCTGGACGCCGGGTGCGGTGCCCCAGGAAGCAAGCCCGGTGGCCAAGGAAACCAGCCCGGCGCCAACCAACGCCATGCCAACGAACTGGCCCAGGTGCACCGTGGTCCAGATGCCGCTGTTGGCATAGGCGGTGAAGGACTCCAGATGGTCGTTCGCGTCGTGGGACTCCGCATGCAGCAGGCCCGCCACAAGCGAAACCACGACGCCGGCAAGGAGCAGCGAGGAAGCCAGCCGCCAGGTTGCACGCCTGTCATCAACCACAGCCATGACCGCCCACCATCCTTAGTGCCGGGACGTTAATCCAAAGGTGCCGGCGGGCTCAGGACTCCCAGACGATCTCGTCGTCCACCACGCCGTCCTGGTCGGCGGAGGCCACCAGGACCTCATCCGTGAAGTGCTCGCCCAGGGTGAAATCCATGACGAAGTAGCGTTCGGGCTGGCCGGGGTAGATGGCCACGTGGCCGAGTTTGAGGGCCTTAAGGAATACCTCGTTGGTGAGCTGTTTGCGGTCCTGGACGCCGAACACCTTGTGCAGGTGCTCGTCCTTGAGCGCGTTGCAGTGGAAGTGCAGGTACTCCTGGGGACTGGTGCCCTCCTGCTCAAGTTCCTCCGCGATCATCTCGCGGACCTCGTCCACCAGTTCCGGAAGGAAACGCAGCCGGTACTCCACCTTGCGCAGCGCGGCTTCATCGAAGTTGTCGTGGGCTGTGATGTTCAAGTCGAGTTCCAGCGGGTGGCCTCGCAGCTCATGCTTGGCGGCAAAGAGATGATCAATGCCGTGGTTGAGCTCGATCTCCCCAAAGTGCTGGCTCGCTACCTTGTTCATATTCTCAACATAGACCTCAAGGGCAGACCATTCCAGCGTTATGCCCTAATTGACCGCGGTGCGCATCCCGGCGAGGGTTTCGGCCAGGAGGTCAACGAAAAGCTGCACCCGCGCCGTCTTCCGGTCATTGATCAGCAGTGCAAACACGTTCCGCGCCAGCCGGATCTCCGGGACGTCCAGCACCACCACGCCGGCCGGCTTGTTCCGCAGGGCAAGCTCCGGAACCAGGGCCGCGCCCAGGCCTGCGGCGGCCATCTCCAGGCTGGCATGGAAATCGTCACTGTGCGCCACCACCCTGGGGTGCAGGTTGCAGCCCGCGAACAGCCGCTCGATCACCATGGCGTCGCTGGTGCCGGGATGATGCATGATCCACGGCATCTCCGAGAGATGGTCGGCGGCCACCTTTGCGTCGGCCCGGAAGCCCCAGCCGGCAGGCAGCACCACCCGGAAGTCGTCGTCGCCAATCCATTGCCGGTTGATGGTATTGGGCCACGCGAAGCCGGTCTGGCCCACCTGGAACACCACTGCGAGGTCCAGGTCGCCTCCGGTGCGCAGCCCCTGGATGGTTTGGCCGGGTTCAGCCACGGACACCCGCAGGTCGATTCCAAGTTTCTTCCACGCCGGGTTCTTCAGGATCCGCGGCAGGACGTACGTGGCCAGGCTGGGAAAGATCCCCAGCCGCAGTTCCTGGCTTCCCGAGTCCTGCGTCCTGGAGGCGGCGGCCATCAGTGCCTCAATGTCCGTGAGCACCTTAGCAGCGTGCCGGGTCATGACGACGGCGGCTTCCGTGGGAATCACGGCGCGCGCCGAACGCTGGAAGAGGGTTACGCCCGTTTCCCGCTCCAAAGCCGACATCTGCTGGGACACGGCGGAGGCCGTGTAGCCGAGGGTTGCGGCTGCCGCAGCGAACGAGCCCAGCCGCGTGACTTCAAGGAGGGTCTTCAGGTGCACCGGATTTACCACGAGCCCACAGTACTGCACCCATCCGCCGGCGGTACCGCACCGAACAACCGTCTGTATACCCAGCCCAGCGGCAAATGTTCAGCAGAGGAGCATGAATTGTCACTTGACCCAGCAGGAAGTCCAGGCGGCCGGCGCCGCGTTGCCGTGATCGGCAGTGGCGTGGCCGGATTGACGGCAGCCTACGTCTTGAACCGGCAGGACGACGTCACCCTGTTTGAGGCGGATTCGAGGCTGGGCGGCCATGCCCACACCCACGACATGCCACAGCCCGATGGCAGCACCATCGGTGTGGACACCGGGTTCATCGTGCACAACGAACGGACCTATCCCACGCTGCTGCGGTTGTTCGCAGAGCTGGGCGTCGAAACCCAGGATTCCGAGATGAGTATGTCCATCCGCTGCGACGGCTGCGGACTGGAATACGCGGGGGCCCGGGACGGCGCCCGCGGCATCATCGCCAGGCCCTCCAGCCTGCTGCGAGGCCGCTACCTGCTGATGCTGCTGGAGGTCACCCGTTTTTACCGGAAGGCACGGGAACTGCTCAGGACCGCGCCGCCGTCGGCTGTCAGCCACGAAGTGGAGGCGCCGGAACTGACGCTGGGCGCTTTCCTGGAACGGGAAAAGTTCAGCCCCTACTTCATCTCCCACTTCATGACCCCGGTGGTCAGCGCAGTCTGGTCCTGCGACCCCACCACCGCCCTGGCTTATCCCGCGCGATACCTCTTCACGTTCCTGGGCCACCACGGCATGCTGGGAGTCAAGGGCTCGCCGCAGTGGCGCACCGTCACCGGCGGCTCAGCCCGGTACGTCGAAAAGCTCGCCGCGACGCTGGCCGACGTCCGGCTCAACACACCCGTCACCGCCATCCGGCGCATGCCTGACGGTGTGGAGCTCGCCACGGACAGCGGGCTGGAAGACTTTGACGCCGTCGTCATTGCCACCCATCCTGCGCAGGCGCTGGGGTTCCTGGCCGACGCCACACCCGAGGAGAAGGAGGCGCTGGGCGGGATGCCGTACTCGGTTAACCACACGGTGTTCCACCGGGACCCTGCAGTCCTCCCGGCGGCGGACAACGCCAAGGCGTCCTGGAACTACCGGCTCCCGGCCTGCGACGCCCGCCCGGACAAGGTCCTGGTGAGCTACGACCTGACCCGGCTGCAGCGGCTGAGCCCCGCGGACGGCAAGCCTTACCTGGTGAGCCTGGGGGAGTCGGAGCTGATTGGCGACACTGCAGTGCTGGAGCGCATGGTCTACGAACACCCGCAGTACACGCCCGAATCCCTCCAGGCCCAGCAGGCCATCACCGCGCTGAGCAACAGCCGGATCGCCTACGCCGGGGCGTACCTTGGCTGGGGATTCCACGAGGACGGCGCCCTCTCCGGTGTGCGCGCCGCGGAGAAACTTGGCCGCAGCTGGCCGGTGGTCCGCGCGGAGGACTCCACGGAGTCCTTCGGCGAGGGGGAGCGGGAACTGCTCGCCCCGGAACCTGCCTGACCATGGACGCCTCGATCTACCGCACATCCATTTCCCATGTGCGTCGCAGCCCCTTAAAGAATGCGTTCACTTACCGGAGCTACAGCTGGTTTGTGGACCTGGACCAGCTTCCTCGGCTGCCGTTCCTGCTCCGTCCACTGGCGGTGTTCCGCGCCGCGGACCACCTGGGCGATCCCGACGCCGGCATCCGGGCCAACGTGGAGCGGTACCTTCGCACGCAGGGCGTGGAGCCCGACGGCGGTCCCATCCACATGCTCACCAGTGCCAGGGTCTTTGGCTACGTCTTCAACCCGCTCACCCTGTTCTGGTGCTACCGGTCCACCGGGGAACTGCAGTGCGTGGTGGCCGAGGTCCACAACACCTACGGGGAGCGGCACTGCTACCTGCTGCGGACGGATCCGTCCGGGCGCGCCTCGGTGCCGAAGGCGTTCTACGTTTCACCCTTCAACGACGTCGACGGCGAGTACCGGATGAAGCTACCGGCTCCGGGGGACCGGCTGGCCGTTTCCATCATCCTGGAGCGGGAGGGGCACCGGCCCTTCGTCGCCACCATGGATGGCCGGCGCCGGCCTGCCACCAGCCGCAACATCCTGGCAGCGGCTTTCGCGGCGCCTGCCGCGCCGCTGCTGGTATCCGCCCTGATCCGGGTACAGGGCATTAAACTCTGGGCAAGACGCCTGCCCGTCGTCGCCAGACCACACCACACCTCACAGGAGGCAGTTCAATGACCATGACGGACGATAACGGCACCACCGCAGGCCGTCTGGAAGAGAAGGCCGGCAGCGATCCCGCCGGCCGCGTTCCCGAAGCCTGGACCGCAACCGGGGTACCGGCGGCGCCGGCCACCATCGACCCTGACCTGTGGCCCGGTGTTGACCAGCCGCCGTCGGGCCTGAAGGCCGAGCTGGCCGGAAAGGCTGCCGGGCTGTTGTTCAAGGGCGCGGTCAAGCGGCTGCCGTTGCGGGTTGAATACCCGGACGGCTCCGTCCTGGGTACCGGCGGACTGGACGCTCCTAGGATGACCATGCTGCGGCCCGACGCCTTCGAGGCGCGGATCGGCGACAACGGCCTGATCGGCCTGGGCGAATCCTTCATGGCCGGCGACTGGGAAGCTTCGGACCTGGCCGCCCTGCTGGAAGTCTTCGCCGCCTCCGTGGACACGCTGATCCCCATGCCGCTGCAGAAACTTCGCTCGCTGTACCTGCCCCGAACCCCCCGCCAGGAACGCAACGCCGAACAAAACACCCGCAGCAACATCTCCCGGCACTACGACCTGTCCAACGACCTGTTTCTCAACTTCCTGGATGCCACCATGAGCTACTCCTCGGCACTGTTCCCGGACAAGGCGGGGCAGCTCTCCACCGTGACCTGGGACTTCCTGGCCGAGGCCCAGCAGGCCAAGATCGACCGGTTGCTGGACAAGGCCGGGGTGGGTGAGGGGACGCGGCTGCTGGAAATCGGCACCGGCTGGGGCGAACTTGCGCTCCGTGCCGCTGCGCGAGGCGCCACCGTCTACAGCGTCACGCTGTCCAGCGAACAGCAGGCGCTGGCGCAGGAACGCATCGAGGATGCCGGATACGCGGACCGGGTAACGGTGGCCCTGCAGGACTACCGCGCCGTGGAAGGCGAGTACGACGCCGTGGTGTCGGTGGAAATGATCGAGGCCGTCGGCTACGAGTACTGGCCCATCTACTTCCAGACCATCGACCGCGTCCTGGCACCCGGCGGCAAGGTGGCCATCCAGGCCATCACCATGCCGCACGGGCGCATGCTGGCCACCCGCAATGCCTATACCTGGGTGCACAAGTACATCTTCCCGGGCGGATTCCTGCCGTCCGTCCGCGCCATCGAGGGCGTGACCCAGCAGCACACCGCCCTGCGGGTGCGGGAGCGCATGGGCATGGGCGACCACTATGCCGCCACCCTGCGGCTCTGGGAGGAACGGTTCCTGTCCCGGTCACGGGAAGTAGGGGAGCTCGGCTTCGACGCCGTCTTCCAGCGGATGTGGCTGTTCTACCTCTGCTACTCGCGTGCCGGATTCCAGTCCGGCTACCTGGATGTGCAGCAGATTGTGCTGGACCGCCGGGAGGCGCAGCTCTAGCATTCCGGAGGAGCAAGAGGGAGGATTCGGGCATGAAACTGAGGACACTGGCATGGACGACGGCGGCGACGGTGGCCACAGCTGCGGCCGGCGGAGTTGCCACGGATCCGCAGAGCAGCTGGTACCTCAAACTGCGGAAGCCGGAGTGGCAGCCGCCCGCCATCGCCTTCCCGGTGGTGTGGACAGCGCTGTATGCGGACCTCGCGGTGACGTCCGCGGTGGCGCTGGACCGGGCTGCTGAACTGGATAGGGCTGACGATAGTCCGGGCCCCGTCAGGAAGGACCACCGCCGGGAGGTGCGTGCCTACCAAGGTGCACTGACCGCAAACCTTGTCCTCAATGCATCATGGAGCTGGTTCTTCTGGCGCTCACGCAGGCCCTGGCTGGCAGCAGCCGAGGCTGCGGTGCTGGCGGCCAGCAGTGCCGACCTGGTGCGCCGGACGTACCGGCTGAACCGTGCCGCAGGGGTATCGCTGGCCCCCTATGCAGCGTGGTGCGGCTTCGCCACTGCGTTGTCCACGGCCATCGCGGGCCTCAACCGGGCCAAACGGTAAGCCGGCTCCGGGCAGCCGGCAAAGCCTCCGGGCAGCGTGCGGAACCAGAGGGTCCCTGACCACTACATGTAGTGGTCAGGGACCCTTTCCTGTTGCCGGGAAACGGAGCGCGACACGCCGCTGCCCGGCGACACGCTGATCTTTAAATGTGGCTAAGTACTCCACAGGGTGTGGACCCAGACCGCAAAAAACCCGCGGTCACGGGCATTTTTACAGCTCCTGCCTGTGGATTAAGGGTGCATTAAATGACATACTTGTAATACATCATCTTGGGGTTCCAAAGAGGCGTCTGCACTACATGTAGTATCTACATACAGCTGGACGGGGACACCGAACCAGCAAAGATTTCAACTAAGGGGACAGGGACAATGACCGTAACGGTTTACACGAAGCCTGCTTGTGTTCAGTGCAACGCCACCTACCGCGCGCTCGACAAGAAGGGCATCACCTACCAGAGCGTTGACATCTCCCAGGACGCCGAGGCACTCGAGCGCCTGAAGGCACTGGGCTACATGCAGGCTCCCGTTGTTGTCACCGACCAGGACCACTGGTCAGGCTTCCGCCCCGACAAGATCGAGGAACTGGCATTGTCCGCCGTTTCCTCCGTGGCCTAGGAGTTCTGCTTTTCCTGCCGGCAACCATCAACCAGCCGAGGTGACTCACGTGGCAGCACCAGCAGCACAGCATGACCACGAGGCCTTACCAATTCATCAGGTTGTTCCGATCCACGCGGCTCAGCGCGTGGTGGTGTCCCCGCCGGCCGGACCCCGGAATGAGGCTACACCGGTTTCCACCGGCAGCCAGCTCATCTACTTTTCCTCCTCATCCGAGAACACCAGTCGCTTCGTCGCGAAGCTTGGCCGCGAGGTGGCCCGGATCCCGCTCTATCCGAAGGACGCACCCCTCCTCGCCACCCGGCCGTTCGTACTGGTGGTGCCCACGTACGGTGGCACCGGGGGAGAGGGTTCGGTTCCCAAGCAGGTCATCCGGTTCCTCAACAACCCGCAGAACAGGAAACTGCTCCGCGGCGTGATTGGTGCCGGCAACACAAACTTCGGGGACAACTACTGCATGGCCGCGGACATCATCGCCGCGAAATGCCAGGTACCCCACCTCTATCGATTCGAACTTATGGGAACGCCGGAAGACGTTACCCGGGTCAACCAAGGATTGGACACGTTTTGGACACGACTGTCGCAGACACAGAAGTAACCAGGTCCCAGAAGCCTGAGATGCCCGCCGCCTACAAGGGGCTGGGTTACCACGAGCTGAACGCCATGCTGAACCTCTATGGTCCCAACGGCGAAATCCAGTTCGGCGCCGACCGCGAGGCCGCCCACCAGTACTTCCTGCAGCACGTGAACAACAACACCGTGTTCTTCCATGACCTGGAAGAGAAGCTCGAATACCTGGTCAAGAATGACTACTACGAGCGCGAGACCCTGGACCAGTACACGATGAACTTCATCCGTGAGCTGTTCAACCGCGCCTACAAGAAGAAGTTCCGCTTCGAGACCTTCCTGGGCGCCTTCAAGTTCTACACCTCGTACACGCTGAAGACGTTCGACGGCAAGCGCTTCCTGGAGCGCTACGAGGACCGTGTCTGCATGGTGGCCCTGCACTTGGCGCGCGGCAACGAGCAGCTTGCCCTGCAGATGGTGGATGAGATCATCGAGGGCCGCTTCCAGCCGGCCACCCCCACGTTCCTGAACGCGGGCAAGAAGCAGCGCGGCGAGCTGGTCTCCTGCTTCCTGCTCCGGATCGAGGACAACATGGAGTCGATCGGACGCTCCATCAACTCCGCCCTGCAGCTGTCCAAGCGCGGCGGCGGCGTGGCATTCGCCCTGACCAACATCCGTGAGGTGGGCGCGCCCATCAAGCAGATCGAGAACCAGTCCTCCGGCGTCATCCCCGTGATGAAGCTCCTCGAAGACAGCTTCTCCTACGCCAACCAGCTCGGTGCCCGCCAGGGTGCCGGCGCGGTGTACCTGCACGCGCACCACCCGGACATCTACCGGTTCCTGGACACCAAGCGCGAGAACGCGGACGAGAAGATCCGGATCAAGACCCTCTCCCTGGGCGTCGTTATCCCGGACATCACGTTCGAGCTGGCCAAGAAGGACGAGGACATGTACCTGTTCTCGCCCTACGACGTTGAACGCGTCTACGGCATGCCCTTCTCCGACGTCTCGGTTACCGAGAAGTACTACGAGATGGTGGACGATTCCCGGATCAAGAAGACCAAGATCAAGGCCCGCGAGTTCTTCCAGACCCTCGCCGAGATCCAGTTCGAGTCCGGTTACCCGTACATCATGTTCGAGGACACCGTGAACCGGGCCAACCCGATCGACGGCAAGATCATCATGTCCAACCTGTGCTCGGAGATCCTCCAGGTCTCCCAGCCCACCACGTACAACGATGACCTCTCCTACGCCGACACCGGCAAGGACATCTCCTGCAACCTTGGTTCGCTGAACATCGCCAAGACCATGGACTCGCCGGACTTCGGCCTGACCATCGAGACGGCCATCCGCTCGCTCTCGGCTGTCTCGGACATGTCCAACATCACCTCGGTGCCGTCCATCGCCAAGGGCAACGACCAGAGCCACGCCATCGGCCTGGGCCAGATGAACCTGCACGGCTACCTGGCGCGTGAGCGGGTCCACTACGGGTCCGAAGAGGGCCTGGACTTCACCAACATCTACTTCTACTCGGTGGTGTACCACGCCGTCCGTGCCTCGAACCTGCTGGCCATCGAGACCGGCCAGACGTTCGGCGGCTTCGAGAAGTCCAAGTACGCGTCGGGTGAGTTCTTCGACAAGTACACGGAGCAGGAATGGGTGCCGCAGACCGAGAAGGTCCGCGAGCTGTTCAAGAACGTCCACATCCCCACGCAGGCTGACTGGCTGGCGCTGAAGGCCTCCGTCATGGAGCACGGCATCTACAACCAGAACCTGCAGGCCGTGCCGCCCACCGGCTCGATCTCCTACATCAACAACTCCACCTCCTCGATCCACCCGGTGGCGTCCAAGATCGAGATCCGCAAGGAAGGCAAGCTGGGCCGCGTGTACTATCCGGCGCCGTACCTGACCAACGACAACCTGGAGTACTACCAGGACGCGTATGAGATCGGTTACGAGAAGGTCATCGACACCTACGCTGCCGCCACCCAGCACGTGGACCAGGGCCTGTCCCTGACGCTGTTCTTCAAGGACACCGCCACCACGCGCGACATCAACAAGGCCCAGATCTACGCCTGGAAGAAGGGCATCAAGACCATCTACTACATCCGTCTCCGCCAGCTCGCGCTGGAAGGGACTGAGGTGGAGGGCTGCGTCAGCTGCATGCTTTAGTTGATTCTTCAACTAACTAGTGAAGTACGACGGCGTGTGCCCGCCCGCCGTCGTACGCTTTAACTTAGAGAAAAACCACCCAACGCATAGGGGATGACATGACCGAGAAGGTCAAGCTGCTGAGCCACGTCGAGGCCATCAACTGGAACCGCATCCAGGACGACAAGGACGTGGATGTCTGGAACCGCCTGGTCAACAACTTCTGGCTGCCGGAGAAGGTGCCGCTGTCCAACGACGTCCAGTCATGGAACACGCTGACGCCCGCTGAGCAGCAGCTCACCATGCGTGTGTTCACCGGCCTGACCCTGCTGGACACCATCCAGGGCACGGTGGGCGCTGTCTCCCTGATCCCGGATGCGCTGACCCCGCACGAGGAAGCCGTGTACACGAACATCGCGTTCATGGAATCCGTGCACGCCAAGAGCTACTCCTCGATCTTCTCCACGCTGGCCTCCACCAAGGAGATCGACGAGGCGTTCCGCTGGTCCACCGAGAACGAGAACCTTCAGAAGAAGGCCCAGATCGTCATGGACTACTACCAGGGCGACGACCCCCTGAAGCGCAAGGTGGCTTCCACGCTGCTGGAGAGCTTCCTGTTCTACTCGGGCTTCTACCTGCCCATGTACTGGTCCTCCCGCGCCAAGCTGACGAACACGGCTGACCTGATCCGCTTGATCATTCGCGATGAGGCCGTGCACGGCTACTACATCGGCTACAAGTTCCAGCGCGGCCTGGAGGCTGTGTCCCCGGAGCGGCGGCAGGAAATCAAGGACTACACGTTCGAGCTGCTCTTCGAGCTGTACGAGAACGAGGTCCAGTACACGCACGACCTCTACGACGGCGTCGGCCTGGCTGAGGACGTCAAGAAGTTCCTGCACTACAACGCCAACAAGGCCCTGATGAACCTGGGCTACGAGGCGATGTTCCCGGCATCCGTCACCGACGTGAACCCTGCCATCCTCTCGGCGCTGTCCCCGAACGCCGACGAGAACCACGACTTCTTTAGCGGGTCCGGCTCCTCGTACGTGATCGGCAAGGCCGTCAACACCGAAGACGAGGACTGGGACTTCTAGGTCCGTGTGAGACGCAGACCTAAGTGGAAGAACCGCGCCTAAATGGAAGAAGCTGCCAGGCTAGTTGGAAGTCTTCCAACTGTTGCTGTAGATGGTGTGAGATCGGAAGCTAGTTGGCGATTTCGTCCTGAACCATTGGCGAAAAACTGGCTTCGTTGACGATTGGCCCAACAGAGATCAGCCTGCCTGCTCCCGAAATCTCATACGTCCGTATCTGGGCCCCTGACGCTTTAGTCAGCGCCGTGCCGCCACTCGGTTTGGCGCGGCGCTGGCTGAGGCAGGATGCCACGCAACTGCGCGGCTTTCCGCGGTTTAATTTATTGTCCTGAGGCAGCAGCCGGGCTAAATCGACGAAGTAATCGGAAACGAAGTATTGGGGGGTTCTGGTTCGGCTGCGAAGGTAGCTGTCCAGGAGAAACAAATGACAGTTCGTGACATCAACATCATGCCTCTATGGTCAGACGAGCCGGCCTTAACTGACCTACTTTCCTTCGAAGCCATAGCGGCTACTGTTGCTGACGCGATTCTCGATGAGCGACTTAATCCGCTTGCTCTTGGCGTTTCTGGGTCTTGGGGCAGTGGCAAGACCACGGTTCTCAACCTCATTCAGAAGCGTCTTCAGGGATGGGACGATAAAGATCAGAAGATCGTCTTCGTCCGCTCGGACCCATGGCGGTTCGATCCTGCCGTCGGACCCAAGGAAAGCCTGATCACTGAGGTGCTCGGCGCACTATCCGAGGAGTACCGCACCGATGATCCAGTAAACCACCACGCCCAGGGAGCGCTTAAAAACCTAGCGAAGCGAGTTAACTGGTCGAAGGCTCTGAAAATGGCCGCCAAGACTGGCATCACCCTGCAGCTTCCGAGTCTCGATGACCTTTTCGATTTGGTCAGTGACGACAAGGAGTCGCTCGATAACGAAAAGGGGTTGACCGCTTTTCGAAAAGACTTCGCTGATTTTCTCAACGGTGACGCTCTCAAGCATGTATCCCAAGTCGTCGTACTTGTCGATGACCTAGACCGATGCCTGCCCGAGACGGTCGTGGAGACGCTCGAAGCGATTCGGCTCTTCCTTGCTGTAGAAGGCATGTCGTTCGTCATAGCTGCAGACGAGGTGCGCGTGGCTGAGGCAATCCAGCAAAGGCTGCAGGCTCCGAAGCTGCCTGCGGACGAGGAAAGCGTTGCCAGCCTGTACCTGCACAAGATAGTCCAGACGACGGTTCCATTGCCAGCGCTAAGTAATTTCGACACGCGTGCCTATCTTTTCCTTCTCCTTGCCAACGGAAAGCTCGACGATGGCGCGTACGCCGATTTGATTGCCTCCTGTGATGCCCTGCGGTTGGGTGCTGGTAGCCTCGACGATCTAGTATTGCCCTCGGGAATCGACCTGGCGCTTGAGGCGGCAACTGCATCGCGGCTCACCCCAATACTTTACGAGCGCTTCAAAGGCAACCCGCGTCGGATCAAGCGGTTCATGAATGACCTTTATGTTAGGCAAGCCGTTGCTGCCCGGCGCGGAATCACCCTTTCGTCGGATGCAATTGCCAAACTGATGGTGCTTGAGAAGCTGTTCGAGGATGACTTCACAACGGTTCTCGATTGGTTGGCCGGTGGCACGCTCAGGCCACAACTTATGGCGCTCGACAAGATTTCTGCTGTAGAAGAACCCCATGTGCAGGAAACGAAAAACCACGATAAGAGCGCTGAGCCAGGCAAGCCCACCGACGCTGATCCTGTTGATGATTCGCTAGGCGGCTTCTCGGATACGATGGTTCGTTGGTCCAAGTTGCCACCGCAACTCGACGCCACTGAAGTTTCGGGCTACCTGACACTGGCTGCAGCGTTCAAAGGACGTCAGCTGATAGACGAGTCACTGCCACAGCAACTTCGGGACATTGCGGCCGCAATGACTTCGAGCTCTCAAGTGGACCGATCCTCCGTGAAAGAAGCAGAGTTGGCCGCCCTTTCTCGTGGTGATGTCGACACTCTCCTTCAGCATCTGGGCAGGAGAATGCAGGACGATCCGTCGCTGCAGCTGGGTACCGTCAATGGCATTTTGACGCTTACAAAGACTCACCCTGATCTGAAGCAGGCGGCCCGTAATGCGCTGCAGAAATTGCCCGCCCAGGAGCTGAACCTATCGACTGTCCTGCTGTTCAACGCCTCTGGCGCGGCGCAATTCGGCGAAGTCCTTGAAGTTTGGGCATCTGGAACTCCCCACAAGCCTGTGGTAAAGGCGATCGAATCCGTTCTCGCGTCAGGTGCTAAGTAGACTTGGGCACCAGTGGCGCGTTCAAGGGTAGTGGTGGCCCCGACGCCGGCAGCTTACGAGATGTCATTTCGGGGTGGCTCGGTGAGGCGCCTCCAGGGGCACAGGGGCCCGATACCGAAGCGACTTCGGGGGCAGATTCAGCATCCGTACCCGGCCTTGACCCTGCAAGCCTGGCGCCCGTCATAAGGCTATGGCGGCGTGGGGGTGGTGGCGACGGCCCGGGAGGAGCTGCTGGAGCCGGCGGATCGGGCAGAACGGGAGGACGTTCCTCCGGAGGGCCTAAACGGTCTGTTGGGAGGGTGGCCGGCCCTGCAGGGCGCGCGAGCGGCATGGTTCGCGCCTATGTTGCTGGCGACAGACTTACTCTTGGACGATCCGGTCTCGATTATGACGAGCTTCGAGCACTGAATGACCCCTTGGAAATAGGGAAGCGCATAACCGACGCGGCCTTTCAAACTCAACCCGACGGCTCAATAGAAGACAGCGAAGCGCGGATAATAGTGTCCGACTTGGTCGCCTGGATGATGTCAGCGCCGGAAGGAACTCTCCGTAAGCCAGACGACATCGTTCGCCACACAATCGAACTGATGATTTTCCAAGGGACGGTGAACGAAGTCGGCGCAACGATCCGTGCTGAAAAAGACAAGAGCAAGCGCCGGGCCATCGAGGCCGAGATCAAGAGCGCTGCAGCCGTAATGGCCAGTCAGGTTCCGCTGGGGGAGCTCGGGACGACTCCGACGGAGATTTCACAGGCTATTGAAACCAACGTCACATTGCTCAGTAGTTTCTATGGGGACGAGAAATGACACGGATTGCGCTTGTGCTGGACCGGGGCGAGGCCGATGACCTTGCTGGATTCGACGAAGTTTTCCTGTGGCCTGCCACCGGTTTGGGTACCTTCAGAACGAAGCTTTCGCCCTCGCTGAATTCTTTAGGGGCCGTGACAAGTATAAATGCCGATTTCGTCCGATTAGCACTTGCAGTATACGCAGCGGATAAGTCTGTTCGCCGCGACTTCCATGGCTCTAATTGGAACCGGCGGACGTTAGAACTCTCCGTACCGGTCAGTGACCCCGCAATATGGACTGCACACCGGGAGTCTGTCACAACCCTTCTCGCGTATCTGACGGGCGACCAGTGGTCGCTCGACTTTCGTTCAGGAGAGATTCCTTTAGCGGCGGACATGTTGATTGAGGACAGTTCCCCCAGAACTGTCCTGCTTAGTGGTGGAGCGGATTCGGCAACGGGAGCGCTGCTTTCCGCCGAAAGTCTTCGCCCGGGAGAAACACACAACCTCGTTTCTCACGCCAGTTCTGGGGTCGCGAAGACTGCCCAACAGCGGGTGTCTGCCGCCCTCAATGCTCAATACCCGGGAACCACCGCAACCCACCATCGAATCTTCCTTCGGAGGAGCAAGAAGCGCCTCGATGGCTCAAGGTTCCGCAATGAGCGATCCAGCCGTTCCAGGTCTTTGCTGTTCCTTGCCCTCGGTCTCGCTGTGGCTGGTCAAAGCGGTGGTCCGTTGCTGATTCCGGAGAACGGATTTGCTTCATTAAATCCCCCTTTGGGGCCCGAACGCGTTGGGGCGCTCTCCACTCGCACAACGCAACCTTGGTTTCTCTGGAGTGTAAGTACTTTGATCTCAGATCTGAGTGGCCACGGCCTCATCATCAACCCCTACGAGCGTTTAACCAAGGGCGAGATGTTTGGCCGCGTCAAAGCCATTTTGGGTGCGGATGGGGCGTCTCATTATCTGAGCGAGACCAACTCATGTTCGCATACCGACCAGCACTACCTTGGCGTTCCCAGTGGAACTCACTGCGGCGTTTGTTTCGGTTGTGTCGTTCGGCGGTCATCATTCATGGCCGCCGGCATTGTCGATCAAACGACGTACCTGGACAACATGCCGACCTTAGACGCTGGGAAGTACCTGGAAGGAAAATCCGTCTTGACTGCCGTCTCTGACTTCATCGACTCGGGCATTGAAGAAGCAACGATAATGTCCATGCCGCTCCCTCCCAATTACAGTGCACGCAGCGCCTTGGAGCTGGCTCGGCGGGGGATGAGGGAATTGGCGGACTTCGTAGGGTGAAGAAGATGCCCCCGCTCGACACACACGCCCACGTGGACCTCGCAGTCTCTACCCGGGATCTTGAAAATCTTGGGGCCGTAATCTTTATCGCGACTCGATCAATAGAAGAGTTCGGAGTAGTTCAGGACCGCGAAGACCTCGTAAGTGTTTGGGGAGTCGGATGTCACCCTTCCCTGGTTCGGGCCCAAAGGTCTTTTCGTGATGAAGACTTTCGAGCGGCGCTGGAGAAGACACCGTATGTAGCTGAAGTAGGCTTGGACGGCTCCTCGCGCGTGCCACTTACAACACAGAGTGCAGTCTTGGATTCGGTGTTGGCCGCGACGCGCCAGCTTCCGCGAATAGTCTCCCTTCACAGCTACAGGGCAACAGCAGAGCTGGTCCAAGCGTTGAAGAACGAAAGTATGCGTCGTTCCGGCATTATCTTGCATTGGTGGCTAGGAACCGAACTTGAAACGGAAGAAATGGTGGAACTTGGATGCTACTTCTCAGTTAATTATTCAATGGCTAAGTCATATGGGACTCTAAAACAGATACCCCTGAATCGACTCCTGATTGAGACGGATCATCCTTCTGGAGACCGTTTTTCTTCCCGTCCTCGTCAGCCCGGAAGCGTTAGCGATGTCGAGGCACTCTTGGGCAATCATTACGGCCTAACAGGTCATGAAGTACGACTGCAATGCTGGCGAAATTTCGTTCACATAGTAGATGCGACAAACACCGCCCACCTTATGCCTAAGCCTGTTCAGCGGATGCTTAGTGCGGTACGGTCCCAACCTAGCTGATTTAGGTGGTTCCGGGCCGCCGGCAACAGCGCTGACGCCGACAAGTTCGACGCCCTGGCCAAGGTCGCCATCGGCCGGCAGGTGACCGCCGAAACGACCGCCAGAACTCAGGAACCGGCCCTGGCCACCCAGAACGAGGTCGTCGACAAGCTCAAGCAGGGCCTGGACCAGATGCGCGGCAAGCTCGGCGAGCTGTTCGCCAAGCGCAACGAGCTGGTCAACCGTGCCCGGGTGGCCGCCACCCAGACGCAGGTGAACGACGCGCTCAAAGCCCTGGATGCCGTGACCCGACATCCGCCATCGGCCGGTATGAGGAGCGAATCCGCCGCGAGGAAGCCACCGTCCGCGGCCAGCAGGGACTCGCAGCCTCCTCCCTGGACGCCCAGTTCGCTTCCCTCGAAGACCTCGGCGAGCAGACCGAAGTGGAAGCCCGGCTCGCCGCGCTCAAGTCCATGGACCGGAAGGCCATCGAGTATTAGGTGATGGCTGCCCTAGGCCCGGACCTTCATCGGACCGGGCCTGGCGGAGTCGGCTCATGGAGCCACTGCGCAGACGCGTTCGCCTGAGTGCCTTTGGTACCCGAATTTTCGATCAAGGCTGGTCGAATCCCTTGCTCCGGGCAGATCTTCCCGCTTGGATCGCTTCATGAGGACTCCGCCGAGCAACCGGCTGACAGTTGGCTCCGTAACCATCGAAGCTGGGAAGATCCGCCGGAAGAACATGGACTCCATCCTGGATCTGGGATTCCTCTGTGCACCTGCCCCGGAATCCGTTCTGCCCTTACTCGCCGACGTCAACGATGTCATTGCTCAAATCACCCTTCCCTCGGCGCCACATCAGCGGTTCCACGCCGTAGAGGTCGCTCAGGGAATCGCATTCTTCGTTTCTCCGATCTCTCCCAGCTTCGCGATTCGCGTCGCCCAGGCAACCGCCCAAGCTCTGCAGCCATTGGGGTTCGCTGGAACCATCACCGCATGCGCGGGCAGACTAGGTCCGCGGCCACGCAAAAAGCCGCGATTTGCCTACAACGCCTCCATCTGTGCAGTTGATGCCGCGATCGATCAGAGTCGGATGCCTCTTGCATTCCGCGAGGTGAAAGACAACCAGTCGTGTTGGGCTACTGAATCGTCGGCGTTCTCGACCTTGGTGGATCGGCTGACAGGGTGGGCTGCCGAAAACACCAAAGGCCTGATCCTCGCCGGGCTCCACTTCACGATGATCAGGTGCGGCCCAGAGCAGGCCGCCGCAGTACTCAAACAGTGTTGTGGTGACGTCGGATGGGCCAATTTGCTCGTTCCCACAAAGCACGGTGACTGGTACGTGAACTTTTCACGAGAAGGGTGGCTTCATGTCGGGGTCGAGTACAAGGACGGGGCGCCGGAAGGTCTCAACGCTCTCACTACATTGCTTCAGGAGCTGGAGCCGTTATACGACTACGCCGCCGTCACACTCAACCATTTCGGAGCCGTCACACCCAACAGCGTGATGGTGAGGTCGCCTGTTCCAGGTCCTTCAGACTCTGAGTTCGCAGCTGATCATTCTTTCGTGAAGACGTCGGCGCCAGGGATTTTCGCCTTTCAGGTCTTAGGACCCGGCCACCCGGAGATGAAACCGGGGGATGCTTGGCAGACTTTCCCCCTCGACGGCGGTAAGCGCATGATCATTTCCCGGGACCCGAGTGCCTGGTGGGGCCGGCGGGAGGGCTATCCCGAAAGCGGGTTTGATGCACTCAGAGCGGCCAACAAACTTCTGCTTGGCAAATGGGCCGGTCCAGTGACCATGCCCGATGCCGGTCCACCGTGAGGCCATGAGCTGACGCGTCTGAGCTACGCGGCGGCCTGTGCGCCGCTGGTGCTACACCCTGCCCGTGAAGCCGTTTACCTCCGCACATAGGATGAAACGGTGACCGACGTACCCGAAAGCAAGCCGTCCCGCTTCATGACGCCCACCCAGGCTGCCGAAGAACTGAACGTGAAGCCGAGCCAGATTCACGCCATGATCAAGGCAGGGGAGCTGCGGGCCCTCCAGGTTGGCGGACGCGGGATGTGGCGCATCGGTCGGCAGGACCTTGAGGACTACATCGCCGAAGCCTACCGCCGCACCGCTGAGCGGATCGCCGCCGGTGAGCTCGAGGACGCCGGGTCAGAGGCCGAGGAGGCATGACTGATTCACCCGACCGGCCCAAACAACTCTCCGTGGGGGTCATCGTCGGCGGCTTCACACCCGAAAGCAGGATCTGGCGCGAGGCTCTCATGCGGCTGTCGCGGGACGTTTCAGGCGTGCGAGATCAACTCAGCTCCGACCTGAATCTGACGGTCGAGTTCCACGTGCCCGGGCACCTCATTGCCCCTGATTTTCAGGGAGTTCGTACCGGAACGTTCCGGAAGGCTGACCGCCTCCTAAAGGTTCAGGTAGGCGTCCCGGTCGATCCGCCGGACAACCCATATGCGTATGGGGCTCAAGCCATGCGAGCAGCCGTTGACGCGGCCAAAGCCTGGTCGGGGCGAAAGCAGGTCGAATTCGACCCCGAACCGTTCAGCTCCCTGCTCGCTCTCTTGGAAACCAAGAGTCGGCAGGGTTTTCAAGACTCCCAGCGCATGGTCTCCAGCGAGATCGTGGACGCCGGCCCGGAAGACGAAGAGCGTAGTGGCGGACCGCGTTCGCCCTTAGACTCTGGCCATGAGGAAGTGGGCCGCTAAGCATCCAGTCCTGTCGTCCGCCCTTTTCGCCCTCCTCGCCGGCGTCGTCGTCCTAATCGTTGACATACTCCTGGGACGAAAGCTGGATACCGCTATCGCGAATACAGTGTTTTGGATGCTGTTCTTCTGGGGCAGCAGTTACTTCGCTCAGAAGCGCACGCGGAAGACCAAGGCCAGACTGGACGAGAACGGCCAGTCGCTCATGTTCCTGAGGTACCCAGACTCAAGGCCAGGGTCCCTCAGCGGCGTCTGGCAGATGGGGGTGGCCACCCCTTCGCAGGGCCGAATCGACTTCCAGCCGGCCGTCTACGAAGACCTGGTCCCCAGCGGCCGAAGCCGGGCCCTCACCGGACTCCATGCCACCGGGTCCCAGCCTCGGAAGGCTGACCGTCGGGACAACAAGCAGGCCGTCCCGTTCGGCTTCCAGATCGTCACCTTCGACTCTGACGGCGGACCCATCGAGATCGCGGCTAGCCCTGACACGCTCCAAAAGATCCAGAAAGCCGTGGAGCCGGCCCCTCAATAGCCCGCGCCGAAAGTGACCCCGGCATGACGGTTATTCTTGACCCCTCTGAGGAAACTCGGGTTGCGTCGTCGAACGTACCCGGTGTGACTGCAACGCAGTACACTCGCCGGTAGATCGGATGGGAGCAAGGTGTGGGCAAGCGGGCGATGCACGGTAATTGGGTGTTGTACTTATTGCCACCCTTTGCCTTCGTCGCCTTCCTTTTTTGGCTGGCCAGGGACGTTTTGCATTGGTTCTGACCGGGTCTCAGCTATTTAGGGGCCAAACCTTTTCCGTGCCGAGCGTTGGATCGCCGGAGTAGACGGCCGTTGGCCCGTTCACGGCGACGCTGGCCAAGGAAACTAGTCCTTGTGAGGAGTGTCGAAACGTATTTCAGCCTCTGACTCGGGGAGTCGCCGACGAATAGAGGAATCGACTTTGACGCTGTCGAGTTCGAAAAGTTCATCGTCTTTATCCATCCAGGACGATTGAGTCTGCACGGGGTCGGCTGAAGTCGCCCGAGCAAAGCTCCGCTGGAGAGCCTCTATTCCCCTTCCGGGTGGCGGGTGTCCCTCCGCCTCGACCGCCAGCCGAGAAGCCCCATGGACAGCCAGAACACTACGAACGCAGCGCCGCCAATGACGAAGATCCAATCGATGCCGGTCCACCGGCCTCCGCCCAAGCGGATCAGCGGCGGCGCGATGAGGCACACCCCCATAAGGACGCCCAGCACCTGGGCCCGAATGCTTTGAAGATACGGATCTGCTGGTATTTTCCCCATCCGGCAGTCTCCCATCCGGTCACGCATATGGCCAGTCACAGGACGGCCGGCTTCAAGGCAGGCAGCTGTTGCGTCCCCGCCGGACCCTGCCCGCGCGCCAGCCGGGGATGACCGTGTTCAGCTGCGCCTCTTTGGCGGCGGTGAGTTTCCCGGCACGGGCGTCGATGCGCTGGGTGTGCAGCCACACGCCCAGGGTGCGTTCTTCCTGGTCGTCGGTCTTGTTGTGTCGGGGCCAGTCGTTTCCGGCGGCCAGCCACGCGGCGACCCCGGCCAGGCGCTGGTTCCAGCGGGCGGCGTCGGCGTCCCTTTTGGCCGGGTGGTCACGCCAGCCCGGGATCGTGTCCAGGGCCGCGGCGTAAACGGGGGAGAGGGTGCCGGCCGCTGCCTCTTCCCGGCGCCTGACCAACCAGCCCGCCAGACTGGATTCCCGGGTGGACCGGCGGTGCACCGGGAGCCGACCCTCGGCCCGGTAGAACGCCAGAATGTCCTCCAGGTTCCGCCGGCCCGCGTCGGTCACCCGGGGCGCCGACGGGGGCAGAGCGGCCTGGTGCACGGCCCGCAGGCCCGGTTCCTTCTTTGAAGCCTTGGCCAGGTGAAACCGAACAGTGCTCTCGGCGACGCCGGCACCCACGGCGATCTCCGCCGTCGGGATTCCCTGCCGGTACATCTGCACCCACTCCGGGTTCGGGGCCGGACGCTTGATCTGGGTCATGGAGTCTTTGCCGGTCCGTGCCTGAGCAGGTCCTGGACGTCTCCGCTGGCGCGGCTGAGTTCTTCGCCGGCGTCGAGCGTCAGCTTGCCCCGCAATGACCACGCACTGCTGGACTCAGGATCCTGAAGCGTGAAGTGGAGCTCGACGTGGCTGCCGGTGTGGGTGGCCTCCAGCAGGAAGTCGCGTTCCATCGACTCATAGTTCCTTGTGCCGTTCCAGCCGCGCCAGGTCTCGGCCAGATCGGCAAAGAACAGAGCGAGGTCATCGAAACCGGTCGCGTAGTGGGAGGCCACTTCGCGACCGGCGGTGAGGGCGCCGAGTTCCACGGCAACGACCATGTTGAACGGTATGCCGTCAGTTCCGCGCTGGACCTGGGTGAAGATCAGGCGCTCCGGCGGCTGGCCAACCTCAACGCGGTCCATCGTCCCCATGAGGACGAGCCTACCGGGGAAGGTGTCAAGGATTACTGCGCGCTGAGGTGGGGAATCAGCCAGCTCGGAGATAAGCGATTCCATCGTGCGTCGTCTGTGGATGACGGAGATGGGCGCCCAGATGGCCAAGCCAAGGAAGAGGCAGGTGCAGATCACCCAGAACCAGGGATGGTCAAGATTCGAAACTGCGAGAACAGCCCCTAGGACGGCGAAGGCTCCGAAGATGAGTGGGCCGGCCCAGATGAAGGGCTTTTCCACTCGAATGGTCTTGGTCAGTTCGCGCTGCCAGAGGTCCGGGGCTGCGCCGGCGGGGAGCCGTCCCTTGGACAACGCCGCCCTGAACCGCGTCACCGTCGGGAATCCTTGGGGCTTCTTGTTTTCCCTGGCCTGCTGCCAGCGGACGATCCCGTAGGCGGCTGCAGCCACGACGACACCCACGGCGAGGGCAGAAAGTACGCGGTCCAGTCCGACGTCTTCCCCGCTCAGCAGGGGACGGGCGAGCGTAATGAGGGTGAATGCGACGACGATGAAGAGGAACACTAAGACGATTCGAAGCGGTCGCTTCACGTGGGACCCCTTTTTCGCGGATTCGACCACCGTACCGAAACCAGGGCCAACCGGGTATGAATTCGCGAAAGCTTGAGTTTTGGGCCTACGTCCTCCAGCGGACATGGGAAAGGGTGCGCCCCGTTCGCTGAGCGCACCCTTTTCGCTTCCCCGCACCCGGATCCCCATCCGAATACCAATATCATAAGCCTGCTGATAGTTAGTTCGTCAAGATGATTGCGTATTCGTAGCGGCCCCGCCACCAATGCGAAATCATCAGGAAGGGCACGCGGTACCGCTTTACTGGACGCCCTCTAGCTTCGCGAGGCGTTCAGCGATCCGGCTGCCGGCCCGGCGCGACTTCGGCGTGTTGTCGATCCACCGCTTCAGTACGGCGATTTCCTCATCCTTCTGGCCCAGCTTCCGGTGCACGATGGCCGCCTGCTCCGTGTACCAGGGCGCAGGCTCCCGGCCGTCGCGGTCCCGTTCGGCCGCCTCGATGGCCTTGTAGCAGAGCACCAGTGCTTCGTTCAGTCGGCCTTCGCGCTTGAGCTGCTTGATCGGCTCCACGAGCTCCAGGTAGTGGACGCCATCTACCATGCCGCGCCTGAACTGCTGGGCCCGGGCGCCGCCTTCGCTCAGCGCCTCACGGACCATGGCGGTCTTCTGGTTATGGGAGTCGTTGATCCGCTCCTTTGTCGTCAGGGCCGGCGGGTTATCGCGGGTGTGAGCCCATTCCGGCTTGCCTTCACCCAGCCAGACGTACGCCTTGGCGAGCAGCTTCTTTCCGGGCGCGACGTGCAGTTGGTACGGGACAGGGTGGCTGGCCCCGACCGGCAGCGGAAAGTCCTTCGCGGCGTAGGACGGCAGGCACCCTACCTGCTCGCCATCCACCAGGACGGCGACGGCCTTTGGATCGATCGGGTTCTCAGGTTGGCGTTGCAGTTGCGCCTGGCCCTCGAAGTAGCCGCGCTCTGCCAGGCCCTTGCGGTGCGCGAGGGCGGCCACGGCGCTGGCGGCGAACGTCGTCGTGCCGGCCACCTCAACACACGGGTGGAAACCGATGGAGAACGTCACGACCGACCGAGCCGAAGCCGGCGGCGCTGTCTCTGCCTGGGTGGACTGCACTCTACCGATGGCTTCGCGAAGCCAGGAACCAATTCCCACGAATCCCCCTTGTCCTGCGGCCGCGCCGCCGGCCTGACTTTACCAATGAAGTCCGGCTACTGGCTGCCTTCAGGAGCAGCCGGCAGCTGCCGCCGCTTCACTTCCGAGGGCAGGAACATGCCTCCCATGGGTCGTTCTCCGCCGGGAACGCGGTTGAGCAGAAAGTCCGGGGGGAGGTCGTCGACCAGGCGCTGCTCCATCTGTTGCCGCCGTGACGTTTTCACGGCGAAGATGCGGGTCGTGTCCAGGGCGCGAAACGCGTCGATGGGCAGGACCGAGCTCTCGGGGGTTCCGAAGATGAGATGGTCGAAGTCCATGGTCCGGCTCCAGTGCTTCATGATGCGTGCCCGGATGTCCCCGGCATGGCCGACGTATGCCTGCATGTACCGGTCGAGCACCATGACATAGACGCCCTCGACGCCCTTCCAGACCGAGAGCTCAGTGACACGTTGCAGAGTGGGATGTTGCTCGAGCATCGCAGTGATGGTTTCCAGGAACCCACTGCCGGACAGCTGCCGGAAGAAGGCCATGTTCGCGTCGAAGTTCTTCAGCGCTGCCGCCCGGTATAGGTCGCAGAACTGGTCCGAGTAGATCCGGTGGTCCTCGTCCTCGTACATCCATGTCTCCGCGGCCCAGCGAGCCTCGGTGCAGTCCTCCCGCCGGCGCCACAGCGTGTTCCTCTTATTGGGTACGGCGTACTCGTGCCGCTTGAGCCGGTAACTGGACTTGCTGGCACGCAGGGTTTCGCCGAAATGCTTCACCGGACGGCGCCGCAACGCCCCGTAGCCATCATCCAAATTCATGCCGTCATCCCAATGTGGGCTTTCCGGGTCTTAGATGACCGTCCCGCTTTGTACTGCAGGCGGCGCGACCGGCGGGGGAGTCCCCGGGCCCAGACGGCAATCATCAGCCCGACAGTCGCGGCCCCGCCAGCGTGAACGCAAGGCGAGGACCATGCCCCCTCAGGGGTGGGGATGGCGATGGCGATCCAGACTGTGGCGACGCCCAGGAGCAACTCGACGCCGGCCTGCAGCCGGCGCTCGGGGCTGGCCAGCCGGACCAGTGGGATGACCGGCAGTAGGAACAGGCCAACGCTGGCCACGGGGTAGATGGCATTGAATGTGAAGACCACCAGTCCCAGCACCAGCAGCCCCAGGAACTTCAGCAGCTGGATGGGCCTCAGCGGCTTTTCCCCGGTCCACCGGCTCAGCAGCAGTCCCCACGCCGGCAGGCCGAGCAGCCATGAACCGGCCCAGAAGCCCATGTTCAGCAATGCCAGGGGGGCGAGCAGGGTGCCGGGCAGCAGGAACGCCACGGCCTGCCGCAGCGACGGGACCTTCCTGATCGGGCCGAAGATACAGGCCCCGATCAGCAGGTATGCGGTCACATAGCCAGGCAACAGCTCGATCAGCGACACTGGCCGCAATCCAAACAACAGGAAGGCTACGGCAGTGGTCATGACGCAGACTGCGGCCAAGGTCCAAGGGCGGTCCCACGCGGCGGGGTTCACCGCGGCACCAGCCGGAGCCTTCACTTTCGGTCGCTGAGGACTGCGACGCCCCGTGCGGTCTTGGCGGAGTAGTCATAGATGAGCACGCTCCGCACCGGCTCCTTCATGGCAGACCACATTGGGGAATCCATCACGAAACGCTGGGTGGCGCCGGTTCGGAACGGTCCAATCTCAATCATTCTTGTCGATGACAATTCCTGCCCTCCTGCGCTGGCGGTAAGAGCCCCGGGACTCAGCATGACCCGAAGGTCCTTGCCGGGTTCGGTTGCCATGTCGTCGAGCTGCAGAACTGCTCCGGACTCGTTGACCTCCAGAATGGCCGTGCCAGTGGTAGCGGCAGCCAGGGACTGGAACTCGCCCCGCATCGCGGAGGACACCGCCGGGGGAGTAGTGGCGGCCGTAGACGCTTCCACCCGCCGGCTCTCCTGGGTCTCCACCTGGTCTGTGTAGGTACAGCCGGTGAGTGCCACAACGAGGACCCCAGCGAGCAGCACACGTCGGATCAGTTCCATCATTCCCCCAATGATTCGTTTCCTTGGCACCTTACCGGAAGCCATGCAAAGCCGATGCCACAGCTGAGCGCCAAGGCCGGGTGGGTTCAAACCGCCTTAGCTGATCCTCTTTTGACCGCCCAAGGCAAACAGGGCCAGGTCCACCTGACGGGGAGACCAAGGGTGACCTCGACGTTCGGCCTCGGACGCCAGTCCATTGACGATGGCCATGTACCTCCCGTACCGCCCCCTTGCAGCGGACAGCGAAAGCCCAAGCTTTTCGAGCCCCGACTGGGCCCTCCGATCGTAGACAGCCATGCGGTCTGGGGCGGCCGCTGTAAGCAGAGCTGAGGCAAGGGCATCACCGCGGACGAAGCCTGGCAAGGCGCTCAGAGCTTTTCGGCCTTCAGCGGCTGCTGAGGCAATGTCCAGGGCAGCGTCGTTCACCGCTGAGACGGCGTGACCCGTGGTGTCGCGAACTTCGGAATCGGCCAAAGCCATGAGGTCTCGGACCCAACGAGTGTCGGCGCGGAGACGTTTCCAGAAGAGCAAAGCCCCGATGTCAGCCTTGCCAATCGACCTCGAACTGCGGATTCGGTCGGATACCTCGATGAGAACCTCGTCGTAGACCTCTGACGCCTCGGAGTGAAAGTCGGCATGTGCCTGACGGAGGAGGCTCCAGGTGTGCTCATTCAAAAGAGGCGCTATTGCATCAGGTTTTGTCATGGGCTGAGCCTCTCACACGACGTCGACTTTGATCACCGTAGGCAGCCCACTTGTCGGGGCTCAGTCAGCGATGTGAGAAGGCGGGCGTCAGAAGGGCCTTCTGGACCTGTGAGTCACTTACCCCATCCATCTTCACGCCATTAGGATCCGAGAAAATGACTTGATGAACACCCGATGCAGCTACGACATTGGTGCTGGGCGTGTTCTGTGTTTCGGTAGCGGCCTTCACAGGCATCATGTCTACGCCAAAACTTGTTGCGCCGCCCCCGACCCGCCGCGGGAAACATAACTTCACGCATACCCGGAAGCAGCCCAGCCGAACGTCTAGGTCGGGCAGTAACCAGGAGATCTCGGTCGAACCCTTCGCGGGCATGCTTTGCTCCAAAGGGCCGCTGCACATTCGTAGCGATAACGCCACGAGTACGCTGCAGCTGCTGCGGCTTGCACGTCAGCTCAGAAGATCTTGGCGGGGGGGGGGGGGGGGGGGGGGGGGGCATCGAGCTTGGGTATTAGCGTGGCTACACAGGTTAGGCTTCCAGTTGGTTCACGGCGAGGATGCCCACCACAGGGGAGGTGGTTCGGAGCGTCACGATATGGTCGTCGCGGATTTGGAGCCAGTACCGGGCGGGCGAGCCTATGCTGCAAGACTCAAGCATGAGCAGTTCAAGTGTTTCCCCGTCGCGGCGAAGCTGCGAAAACCCCACATCCAAATACTCGACGAGTGGAGCGGTCGCGGCCATAACCCGCTGCACTGTCCTGGCGGTCAGATCCAGCAGATACTGGCTGCCGGTCGCAGTGGTCACAAGGTAGCGGCCCGCATCGTCATTGCGTAGCTCTTGCACCATGGAGAGAGTGTAGCGGCGGCCTCAGACACCGCTCGCGGTGCCAGCGGAGTCCAAGCATGCCCGGCCTTGCCGTGATGCCTGCGAGTGCGTAGTGCCGAGGACAAGTGGGCTGTGTTTACCTGGAGACTGTTCCCACGCTAGTTCTGCACCACCCACTCGGCGCGGCTAAGAAAGCCTAATCCGGGATGTCTCCGCAGGCCCTTAATTCCGGCAGGAGACCCGACGATGAGGAGACCGACTGGCAGGCCCCGACTGATATTCAGTTGGTGAGCGCCAATGAGAACCGGCACGGCTGGGGCTAGCGGTTGGCGAACGTCCCGAAGGATTAGGAAGCCGCTTTCGCGCAGAAGTGACGGATCAGGGGATACTTCGCGGGCGACGAGCTCATAGACCGGCCATCCGGCCTCCCCGACTACTCGTTTGGCCGTTTCTATGACTTCCCTGCTGGCAGCGGGCCCGACACACGTAGCGATTGTCAGTAGGGAAGGTGTTCCTGGGCCAGCATGCAAGGAATAGGCCAGCTCGTGCGCCCACTCGGCCGCGTCCATGCAGCCTACTTTAGGTCAGCCTTCGCGAAGAAGCACGTACCGGAAGGTCCCTGATTTCGAGCGGTTCAATCCGAAGCGGAGGCTTGCCAGGCCAAACGAGCACTCCATTACCGTGACGGGAGTTTTCCATGTTGAGTACGTCTACCCTCGTGACCATTCCGCTCGGATGGCTCAAATCGTGGATGCGCCGCTGATGCCAGTGGCCGCAAAACAGATGAGGCACTGCCAGCGCATCGACTACTTCTCGCAGAAGCCCGCGGGTCCTGTTCGCCTTCTCACTTAGTTCTGCACTGAGTTGAAAGTCTCCCCTCAGCGGAACACCTTCAGGCGCATCGTGCGTTACTAGGATGTCGACAGGACCACCGGCGATGAGGGCTTCAGCTTCCTGACGGGTGGGCTCCTCATTCGACCACCAATCCTTCCCCTCGACCCTGTACTCATAGTCGACGCTGAACGCGCCGCCCAGGCCCCCGACGACAAGGCCATCGATGATGGTTCTGCCGCCACGGGGTAGTACCCGGATGTTTGGTCGGATGGTTGCCAAGCCGTCATCTTCGACGACGAGCTTCTCAATCGTGTCCCAGTTGTCGTGGTTGCCACCTGAGACGACAAGCGTGACCCCCAAGTCCGTCAGGTACTTGTTGAGTTTTGCCTCGTAACGCCCCCGCTTAGGGGCCCGGCCAGTCAAGCCCGAAGTCCCCTACATGGATCGCAGTGCGGACGCCTTCCCGTGCTGCGGAACGAATAGCTGTCAGAGCCCAACCGGAGGCGCCGTGCCAGTCCCCGAAGAGCGCTAGGGGATGAGTTTCAGGCATATAGCCAGCATACGCAGCTGACAGGTTTCATGTTCCAAATTTTAATACTTCTATTTCTTCTAATACTTCTATTTCCTGTACGCAAAGAAATCTAGTTCAGAGGCAAAATCTTTCTATTGCTCTTGCAAATTGGTGTGGAAGGCGTAGCTTTATTGAAGAACCTTATTTTTGCGCTGCCTGGACCGTCAAGAGTCCTCGCTTGGTGGTTTGCAGCTATGGCCCTATTTCAAGCGGGATTAGACTAACTTCCCTCGGCCTTAGCCGAATGCAAGCTCAATTCACATATGCCAGACGAAGCTCGTGGTCTACGACTTCGTGAAAGGGCAAATTTAAACACCGCGTCTTCCGTCCTCAGCTTATGGCGAGAAGACGAATCAAGAGAACGATCAAAAAAGTGCCCACCCTACACAACAATCCGTACGCTGACGTCGTCAACGACACGCCCTATCCTTTGTTGATCACCAAGGGGAAGGGCGGAAGGCGCAAGTGGTGGTTTCTGAATGAACCCACCCGCGACTTGGATCCGGTCACCTTTGAACCGTGCCGAAGTAGTAACGAGTTTCCGCACAGGCGCAACTATCCTGGGCTGTATCCCTTCGGCGAAGATCGACACATGGTCATGTTCGAGTCGCTGACCGAACTCGCTTGCCTGATGGAGTTGGATCACAGGGGAGAAGTCGTGCGTGTCGCCGCGCAACCCTTCGGCCTTGTGTTCGGCGACCGGACCATTCACTACCCTGATTTCGCCGCACGGCTCCGCGATGGGACGACCTTGGTTATAGATGTCAAGCCTCTGGAATTTGCCACTCACGACAGGTTCGTCCACGCCGCCGTTCTTACTGAAAAGGCCTGCGCTAGTCAGAAGTGGCGATATTGCATTATGCACGGTTGCCAAGGGTGGCAGAGAGACAACCTCGAATGGATGTGCGCTTTCAGATACGAGGAGTACATTCCTGCCCCAGCTTTAGCGACTGAGCTTGCTGACTTCTTGGCGGTACCGCGGACGATGGAGGAAGCAGCCCTTCGTCTCGACCCCCGTGCAGACCTTGGCATTGGCTACGCGCTGCTATCGAACATGATGTTCCACCGCCGCGTCGTGCCGCTCGAGCAGGGCCCCTTATACCCCGGTCTCATGGTTATTGCAGGAGATGGGAAAGGTAAGAAATGAACATCTTTAGTATCGGCGACGTGGTGACGTATTTGGAGCGACCGTGGGAAATCACAGACATCGCTGGAAGTGTCCTAGGCCTTTACGACGCTGACGGGGACGAGAGATTGAGCGCGTCCATCAGCCGAGTGGCCCAAGAGAACCCGCCCAGCGATCGGCTCAGCCAAGGGACCGCAAAGCTGAATGCAGCCGAGTCGGAACTCAGCCGCAACGGAAGCAAGCCAAAACAGCAGACCGAGATCCTGAAGGACATCGAACGCAGCCTTGTCGACATCGAGGAAGTAGCCCTAGGTAAACCGGCAGGAGCAGAAAGCTACCGGGAAGGCTACGGCTTAGGTTCTTCGACCTGGTCCCGCGCGGGTCTCAAAGCGGCCGAGTTAGCAGCACTGGGCGAGCAATTGAAGTCACGGGATCCGCAGCTGGCCAAGAAAGTGGCCGTATCTCGTTCAACGCTGTTCCGCCGAGCAGCAGCCTATTTGCAGGACGGTCCGGCGGGCCTGATTGACGGACGCAAAACGGTTAATCACAGAGTGACCGATGGAATCGCCCCGGAAGTGCTGGAAGTCTGTGCACGTGTTATCAAGGAACTTGTGCGCCGGCCAAGGGTGAGTAAAAGACAGCGCGTCGATATGGTCCGGGGGCGCTTAGAGAAAATGAAAGAGAGAGACTTCAGCATTCCGGGGGACCGGCGATTGAAGCAAATCCTGGACGAACTCTCCCATGGGATGTATTTGGATGGCGATGCCGCAAACCGCCGCTCAGCAGCTAACGCCCCGAATTGGATGTATCGCTCCCATCCGGCTCTAATGCCGGGATCCCGCATGCAGGTGGATTCCACCCGCCTTGACATAATGCTTATATTTCCTGACGGCTCGGTTCAAAGACCCGATGCGTCCATGATGAGCGACCAAGGAACCCGAACAGTAAGCGCCTTCGCGTTGGCGAGGGATATATGTGGAGCGGATCTTGCCTTCATGATCGCCCAGGCGATGACGCCGCGCCCCCGCTACGATTTGCCAGAGGAGTTAAAGAACCGGTGGGAAACGGGGCGCCGGGACTTGCCCTGGGTTCAGATGTTCGATCTCGAAGAGCGGGGCCGCTTTGACGGAATGGTCCCGCTGATCCGGCCCCGGCTCATCATGACCGATAACGGACGCGATTATCGCTCGAATGTCGTGGACGCGACGTGTCGGCAGTTAGGCATCACCCTCGTCAGGGCAGCGCCATATTCCCCCACAGATAAGGGAATTGCCGAGCGCTTGTTCGGGACACTGAAAACCATGTTCTTGGCGCACTTGCCGGGGTTCACCGGGGGCTCGACCTCAAGTGGGGGCGACAAGAAACCGAACAGGAAAGACTTGTTGACCTTGGGAGAATTTGCCTGGTTACTGGACAGGTGGCTTGTCCATTACTGGCAGAACACACCCACGGACGGGTTACGCGATCCCCGCTTGGGCGGTGGTGCTCTCTTGAGTCCAAATGCAGAATACCGGGCCATGTTTCCCTATGTCGGATTTGTACCCAAACCGCTGAGCCGCAAAGACTACGTTGGGCTCCTGCCTGTCGTTACCCGAACAATCCAAAATGACGGCATCCAGATCGAATACCGAATGTACGACGCTCCGGGCCTGGGGCACCTCCGGCAACGCACGTCAGGTACTGAGCTGAACGGAAAGTGGGAGGTTCACTACATGCCAGCAGATCCAAGGGTTGTCTGGGTCTATGACCCAGCCGTCCAGGACTACATCGCCTGCGATTGGAAAGAGGACCGGCTCGACAAGCCGTTTTCAAAAGACGTCCGTGATCTCGCACTTCAAATTCTCGATGATGGAGGCGTGGATCCTGCCTTTACCGAGGCTTCAACTACGAGGAACTTCCTTGAAGTTGCGCTGCAGGAGCTCAGGCGGCAGCGGAAGAAGCAGGCAGCTATGGACCTCGAACGTGGAATCCAGGACGCACAGCGGGGGACCTTGCCCAACATGGTTAGCCTACACGGTGAGGAGGGTTATTCATCTCCGGTCGATGAACACGTCCAGGAGGTAGATGACGAAGCCGACGACGACGATCTAGATGGCTTCGAGGGTGTGAACGGGTGGGGAACATGATGGAATACCCCCTTCGTATGCGTAGCGGGCTGGACCTCAAAAACCACCGCGGATTTACAGAAGAGCTCCTAGATCATGGTAGGCGTACTACCCCGGTGAGCGTTAACGAATACTTATCCCTGCCTTCGCTCCAAAGGATTGCATTTGACGACATGCGCCGGCGAATCATCACTCGTGGAGTAATGGTCAAAAACGACTCATACCTGAACGTGCAGGGGGTGCTCGCTAGGGTCATGCGCGAACACCAGTATGCCAGCGGTGGCGGTCATGGCGTGCTCGTGACCGGAGACTCGTACACGGGCAAAACAACCGTCGCCCGAATTCTAATGCTGGACCTGCTGACACAACGCCTGAATCAGGATCCTCGCTGTGTTGAACGCGGTGAGGTGCCCGTAGCCTACGTGAACCTTCCCTCGACCGGAACGCCATTGGGGCTGTATCGAATGATCGCCCAGTTCTATGGGCTCCCGATCGGCCATCGCGAAACCGAGGCACGGTTAGAGGGAATGGTTCAGCACGCGATCAACGACTGCCGCACAGAATTGCTCGTGATAGATGACGTTCATAATCTCAAGTACGGCGGAGCGCATTCCCGTAAGGTCAGTGCAGCCATCCGACGACTCGGCGATGACATAGATTGCCCCATACTCCTGATAGGAATCGGGCTGCAGAACACCAACTTGCTTAGCGGACCGGAAGGAGCACAGATTGCAGAGAGATACCGGGTGGCGGAAATGGTTTCCTACGAGAAGAGGAGTTCCAAGGGTTGGAAAATGCTCGTCAGCAGCCTTGTCAGCTCGATGCCCCTGTTCGGTGAAAACCAACTTGGGCTAAAGGCCCTAGGCGCTGACTTGCACACACTTACGAACGGCCGAATAGGTGCACTCAACTCGCTCGTCAGCCGCGCGGCACTGGACCTCATAGATCTTCGTAAGCCTGAAGATGAGGTCCTTACATTCGGAATTGCGAAGGATAAAGCGGCAGAAATTGCCGAGGAAAGTCTCTTCAAATCCGCTATGCGGCGTGGAGCGCACATTGGACATTGAAGAAGTCGGCGACCTGCCTCTGACTATGACACCAGTTCCTTTTCCCGGGGAAACTGTCGCAAGCTATGCGGCACGGTTAGATGGCGCGACTGCCGCCCACCAGGGGCACCTCTGGCGCCTTGCCGTTTCGACCTACAGACAAAACCGAAACCTACCTGCCCGTAGCCGCATCAGTCAGGAGATTGCAGAGCGCGAAGCACTAGCTCTCTGCCGCAAAGTAGCCGGGAGCATGGCCGACAGACTGGTACTACAAGGGCGCACCTCAAGGACCGTGTGGCATGCGTGTCAGAACTGCAGCAATGGAGCGATCCTCTCGCTCCACCCAGACCACGGACAACTGGTCTGCCCCGTCCACCAAACATGGACCGGACCAACAGTAATCACGAGCCGGAATACGCCTCCCCCTTGGGCTATCCCACCGCCGGCGGCAGAACATTCGCAACCAGTGGGCAAGGAAGTTGCAGAAGCCGCCGCACGCATCGGCCTCAGCAGCGCGCCGAGGCTAATCATCGAGGAAGTACTTCGCCGAGCAGCGTCCGCGGTCCGAAACGAAAACAACTCAGAGCCAAAGCCCGGAGACCTCACAGCAGCGGCGGCCATACTCGAATCCGTTACAGATTCAGGCGTCATTCACGCCATTAGTGACCACACTCGGCCGTACAGTAACGCGTACGACGAAGTCTCGCGAAGGATGTCTGAGGCTGCAAATCCCGTCGGAGACGCTGGTACAGATCAGGCTTGGTTAATGCTCCGGTGGACAGCGGCCGCCAGCCGGTATCGATTCGGAGGTGAATGGAACACAGAAGACCCTTGCCCCCTGATTGACCCTGTTGATGTGAGAAGCAGCGCGGGGCCACCTCTGCAACCTTTCCATACATTCCTTGACTGCCTTCGAGCACGCGAGAGGCAAGACCAGCAATGGTGGGACGATCGATACCGGCAGAGAGGAATCATTACGCGATACCTGTGCCCGGCAGGACACGTGAGCCGACGACACCCCCCGAAAAACAGTTTCCGTGATCCCTACGACACCGCCTGCTCGATTTGTTCCGGTCGTCAGGTGTACGCGGGATACAACTCACTCGCTGACAGGATGCCCTGGCTAGCTGCCGAGTGGGACCATGACGCAGATCATGGACCAACGCCATGGACAGTGTCAACAGGCAGCAATAAATTAGGGCACTGGATTTGCCCGCAAAACCACCATTATGACGCAATCTTCGCTCAACGTGCCTCGAGGGGAACCGGCTGCCCCCACTGTGGATTTGGCAAAGTACTCGTAGGCACAAATGACCTCGCTACCACTCACCCCGAGTTAGCAAAGTTGTGGGACTCTGAGAGCAATAGAAAGACACCCCAACAAATCTCAGCAGGAAACGCAAAGGATCGCATCAATTGGCGGTGCGCCCAGGGACATCGCTTCGTTCGGACACCTGTCCGCCTTGTTTCTTCTGGCGGTCGCTGCAACATCTGCACGGGCCGCACTCTACTAACGGGCTTCAATGACTTGGCCACAAAGCGGCCGGATGTCGCGGCACAATGGCACCACACCCGCAACGGGACACTAACCCCCGATCAAGTCCTGGCCGGGTCAGACACGAAGGTGTGGTGGGTCTGCCCCAATCGCCATGAATTCGAACGGCGAATCTCAAACCGCTGCAGGTACCCGAAACTCACGTGCCCTGTGGAGACAGGGAAGATCCTGCAGCCTGGGGTGTCCGACCTCGCCACACTCGAGCCGTTACTAGTCCGCGACTGGGACCACGATCGCAACGGCTTTGCTCCTGCAGAAGTGGTGCCAGGAACAAGAAAATATTGCTGGACTTGCCCAGCTGGCCACACCAAACATGTCTCCGTCGTCAACAGGCGCAGGGCAGGAGGATGCACAAGCTGCCCGCCCGCCAGCCGGGCATTACCAAACAAGGTGCGGCAGCGCCGCTCCGGCGGGTCCGGATCCTAGACGGGGCAGGCGCACACTCCCCTCGGACACATAGCGCCACGTGCGGGGTTCATTGCTGCCGCCTACTGAATGCCCCCGCACACTACAGGGCATGCGGGGTCGTTCTTTCTAGAGGAAAGTGGCTTGTATTCCCAAGGAGCTCAACATGCCCGTTAACATAGACCTAGTGTTTTGGGCGGCCTGTTCACGCAGTCTCGATTCCTCCGCGGCAGAGGCCAGCTTTGTTTCGGCAAGTTTAAAGAACTGTGCCTGTTGGGGCGCCTCCATGGCGTCGGCGATCCGATCCAAAACACCGCGGTCCTGGCTGAACACATATGAACGATCATGGTCCAGGTTGGGCTTGTCCAGCTGTGGCTCGGGCAACCGAACAGTCACCGACTTCCCGTCGGCTGACAGTGTCAGGTCGTTGTCCGCGAAACCAGAGAGATCGACATAGGCGTCGACCGTGCCGGCGGCAACGAACAGGGTCCGCCGTCCAGTAATGAGGGTTGGGATGCCAGCGATGTTGTCCTCGACGTCCAGCACTGTTTCAAAGTTACCCACGGCGGCGTGATACTGGCTGATGTCTTTGATCGACTTCAGCAACGCGGGCTGGCTCCGGTCGGTCCGTTGCGACTGAAATGGGTTGAACCCTGCCATATTCGATACGCCCACTACGGCTAATCCCAAGATGATGGTGCCGACCAGCACCATCATGATGCGCTTGATCACTGGATGTGCGTCCTTTGCGGCGTCCCGGCATTCACTGCCGAAAGACGAGCACGATCCAGTCCTCGAAGGATCAGCTCACCAGCAACTCCGAGGCCGAGCAGCGTCAGAAGGGTGCCGTTCCGGGCGGAGCTGGCGGCGATGTAGGTGTTCTGCGTGGCTGTGATAGCAGCAATATCGTTGGCGTACCAACCGTTGACCACCGACTGCTGCGGGGCTCCCTTTGTTTCCCCGTTATTGACATCGTTCTTGACGCTTGCAGCAGCGAGGTCGGACTTCCACTTGGAAGGGCTGCCGGCGTCGACTGCAGCAGGTCCGGTGCCGACCCAGGTCAAGATGAACAACAATCCGAGGACTGCGCCCAAGATGACACGGGTCAGCTGGATTGGCCCTGCGGACGCTGCAAATTTTCTAATCCGGCCTTTACTTTTGCCGACGTTCACTTGGGGAGCGCTCTCCGGGGCAGGAGGAACGGCGGGGATGTTGTAGCTCGTAGGCGGATCGTAAGACGACATAGTTTTCCCATTTTCGTGATTTGTTGCTTGCTGCCCGTTGGCAGAAGATCTAGTTGCTAAATGCGGGCCTCTGCAAACCTTGGCGCCATGGACTCCATCTGCTCCATGACCAGTTTTATTGCCGCGGGCTGCTTGTCCGGTGGGTAACCAAACCGCACAAGAAGTCGTTTGATGGAGGAGCGAAGCTTCGCCCGGACGTCGTCGCGCACGGTCCAGTCAGTCCGCACATCCCGCCGCATGACAGCTACCAGTTCACGGGCGATCTCAGCCAGAACGCCTTCGCCCTGGACTTCTACGGCTGACTCGTTCTGGGCCACGGCGTCATAGAACGCTAGCTCGTCGGAGTTCAGCGGGGGAGTGAACTGCTCACCACGCTTACCCTCCGCGGCCACCTCGCGGGCCAACTCCACCAGTTCAGCGATAACTTCGGCTGACGTCAGCTGCTGATTCGTGTACTTCCTCATCAGCTCGGTGATCCGCTCCGAGAATGCCCGCTGCCGGATCACGTTGTTCCGCGTGGAAGACGCAGATTCATCGGCAATCAGTTTCCGCAGCGCCTCGATAGCCAGCTGCGGGTTCCGAGCCTCCTGCGTCTTCGCAATAAACTCCGGTGTCAGGTCATCCAACGACGGTTTGGGCATTCCCGCGGCATCGTAGATGTCGAGTACTTCACCGGAAGAGGTGGCGGAAGCAATGAGGTTCCCCAACAGCCGCTGGATCTCCTCCGGAACCGGTTCGCCGCTTGCCTGCCGGTCGGCGGCGTCGTATTTAGCCATCCAGACCCGGATCTCCTCGTACACCTGGATCTCGGGACGCAGTTCCGCCAGCGTGTCCGAGCCGGAGCACAGCGCCCAGGCCCGGGATAGCTGGCTGGAGAACTTGCGGTACTTCGCGGCAACCGACTCCTCACCGTCCGCCGGCCGGTTGCCTGGTGTCGCAGGATTCCGCAGGTAACTGACCGCACCGGTCACGGCGTTCAGGAAGGCTTTCGGCCCGCCCTTCATCAGGGCGGATTTCCAGTCATGGCCAGCCAGCAGGGACCGCAGAGATTCCACCAGGGAGACCGTCAGACCCACTGCCTCCTCGATGTTCTTGCCCACCGGCTTGTTCGCCTGGTCAGACTGCGTGTACTCGCTCAACGCCTTGGACAGGTTCTCCGCCAGGGGCGCGTACGCCACCAGCAGGCCGTCTTCCTTGCCGCGGAACGTGCGGTTGACCCGGGCAAGCGTCTGCATCAGCAGCGCGCCCTTGAGCGGCCGATCCAGGTACAGCGTGTGCAGCGGCGGAGAATCGTAGCCGGTGAGCATCATGTCCTTAACGATCACCAGCTCAAGCTCGTCGTCGACGTCCTTGAGTCGCTCTTTCACCTGGGCGTTCAACGAATCACGGCGCACATGGTCGGACACCGGCGGCACGTCAGTCGCGTCGCCCGAGTACACCACCTTGATCTTGCCCTTCGGTAGGTCGTCCGAATGCCAGTCGGGCCGCAGTGCGACGATGGCGGAGTAGAGATTCGCGCAAATTTCCCGGGTGCCGCCCACGATCATTGCCTTGCCCGGAGCTTCGATGAATTTGAGCATCCGTTCGCGCCGGTTCTCCCAGTGTGCCACCAGGTCCTCGGCCAGGGCAGCGATGCGTTGCGGGGCACCATAAACAGCATTGACGACGGCGACGCTCGCCTCGATGCGCGCGCGTTCCGTGTCGTCGAGCCCGAGTGTCAGTTCATCCGCTGATTTGTCGAGATCCTCCTCAGTGACGCCTTCGGACAGTCCCACCTTGATCAGGCGCGGCTCGAAGTACACGGGCACTGTTGCGCCGTCCTCAACTGCCCGGGACAGGTCGTAAATGTCGATGTAGTCGCCGAACACTTCCTGGGTGTTCCGGTCATCAAAGGAGATCGGGGTGCCCGTGAAGGCGATCAGCGTGGCGTGGGGGAGTGCGTCTCGTAGGTGCCGGGCGTAGCCGTCAAGGTCGTCGTAGTGGGAGCGGTGCGCTTCATCCACCACGACGATGATGTTGCGGCGGTCGGACAGCAGAGGGTGGTCGGCACCGGCGTCCTTCTCGGACTTGCTGCGGCCGAACTTTTGCAGCGTGGTGAAATAGATGCCGCCGGTCGTCCTGTTGCTCAACTCATCCCGCAGTTCGGAGCGCCTCTTGATCTGCTTGGGCGACTCGGCGAGCAGCAGGCTGCGGTCAAAGCCTTCAAACAGCTGGCCGTCCAGCTCGTTGCGGTCCGTGATGACCACAACGGTCGGGTTCTTCAGCTTCGGCTGCCGCGCCACCATGTTGGCGTACAGTTCCATTTCCATGGACTTGCCGGAGCCTTGGGTGTGCCAGACGACGCCTGCCTTGCCGTTGCTTTCGACAGCTTGGATGGTGCTGGCCACGGCCTTCGTGACGGCGTAGTACTGGTGCGGCTTGGCGATCCGCTTGGCGAGGCCGCCGGAGCCCTGGTCGAAGGCTGTGAAGTTTCGGACGAGCTGCAGGAAGCGTTCCTGGTTGTAGAGACCGTCCAGCGCTGTATCGAGTGCGGTGACCGCATCGCCGTCGAGCATGTAGCCCTGCGGAACCGGCACGCCGTCGTCGTCGACATTCCACGGTGAGAAGTGGTTGAAGGGGGTGAACGGCGTTCCGTACTTGGCCTGGATTCCGTCGCTTGCGAGGGTGAAGACGCAGAAGCGGAACGCCATGGGGAATTCGCGGAGGTAGGTCTGGAGCTGGGCGTGGGCGCCGGGGAGGTCGGCGTGGGCGCTGCCGGCCTTCTTGAGTTCGATGATGCTGACGGGCATGCCGTTGCAGTAGAGCACGACGTCGAAGCGCCGCTTATAGTCGCCCTGCACCAAGGTGACCTGGTTGACGGCGAGCCAGTCGTTCTGGTCCGGAGACTGGCTGAGCAGCCGGATGGTTGGGTTGGCTTCGTTGCCGTCGGAGTCGATGTAGGTCAGCCGGTAGCCGTCGACCAGGCAGTTGTGGATGCGGTGGTTCTCCGCCACCGCGTCGTTCGACTTGGGGGATGAAATTTCCGCCAGTGCCTGCTGCAGGTACTGGGCGGGGACCTCCGGGTTAAGGTGCTGGAGGGCGGTGAGCAAGCGGGGCCGGATGAGAAGCTCGGACCAGGACTCGCGTTCCCCGCTGCCGGGAGCGATGGTCTGGCCTTCCAAGGGCTTCCAATCCAGCTCGCCGAGCCTTTCCTTCGCGGCGCCTTCCCAGTCGGCTTCCGAAAAGGCTACTGCTGGTGCTGTCACGGTAATTCCCCCAAAATCGATTTGTTCTTCAGCATACTCAGGCTTCGGGCGGCTATCCCGAGGTGCCCCCTACAAGCGCACTCCGCGTTTACACCCCGGCGTTTTCCAGGACTTTCTCCACGTCCTTAACCCGGAGGTTTCCCGACATGAGCTGGGGGAGGAGAGTGTCTCGCGTCGCAGCTAGCCTTCGGTTTTCCGCTGCCAGCGCTACCCGCTTCGAGTAAAGAACTTCAACAGAAGCCTCGAAAATTGCCAAGCTATCGGTGCCTGGGATCAGGATCTCGGCGTCCTGGAGGTCCTTCTTGTTCAGGTGAATCACGGTTGTTGCAGACTTGAAGCTTTCTATCCGCCCAAGTGGTTCCTTCAGGGCCTCGCACACAAAAGCAGGGCCGGTCAGTTTGCCGCGTGCGCGGCAAACCCGCTGATTTAGGAGCCCGGGCTCGCCAAGCCATGAGGTAGGCCTGAACTCAGCATCCATTCCCACGACCACATCGCCGGGCTGAACGAGGATTTCCCGAACACGATTTTCCGTGGTCCAGATCTGACTAGTGAATGTCTTCAAGTCCCGAATACGGATCAGCGGGCGACCGACACCAGGTTCTGAAAATTCACTACCCCTAAAGGCCTCCCCGAAATCGAAGTCAACGACGCTAAGCAGCGGCCGCAAGACCGTCCCCACTGACCGAATTGCCCGCGCGTGCTGGGCCCTAATAAAGTCTTCGGCTTTTGCAGCGAGTTTGATGTTGGCGGCCATTTTGTCGTCAAGGGCGCCCAGCACCTCCGCGATGGCTCGTTGCTGGTCCAGTTCTGGGACCTGGATGGGTATTCCTCGGAGCGAGGTCAGCGGTTGACCGATGCCCGGCGTCCCGACAGTTGAGGCGCGCATAAGCAACTCATTCTGACCAGGCCCTCGGAAGTAGTAGAAGACAAAGCGAGGATCAGCCTTGAGCGGGTCAACCGTCAGCTTCATCATGCTCGAGGACAACAACATCTGGCGCTTCCCGACGATGCCGACGCGGCCGATTGCACCGCGATGGGGAAAGACCAAGTCGCCCTCGCTCAGCAAGCATGCAGGAAAGCGTGCTGCGGTTTCAGGCTCGACATAGACCAAGTCGGATTCGTCGAGTTCTCCGCCGTCTTTGATGTTCTGGCCCCGTACAACAGGGACCCCGGATGGGACGTATAGATCAGCTTTGAGGCTTGAGCCAAAGGGTCCGATGGCTATTGAACGCTTATCGGGATCTGCGATGTCGGCAATGGTTACGGTCTTGAGACTCATAGCACGCGCCCCAACTGCTCGCGCACAACCGCCGACAGTCGCTCGGACTCGTCGAACTGCTCAAATAGCTCCTTTGACAACCTAGCGATCTTCTCCTGGATCGGCTCGTCGTCGTCCTCTACCTCAGCGGCCCCAACATACCGTCCCGGGGTCAGCGCGTAGTCCGTAGCCTTCACCTCGGCGAGGCTGGCCGAGTAGCAGAAACCGGGCTCGTCGTCGTACGTCAGCCCTGACTCAACTGCCGACGCAGTTCCGCGCCAGGCGTGGTAGGTGTTGGCGATCTTGGCGATGTCCTCGTCGGACAGGGCGCGTTCGGCGCGGTCCACCATGTAGCCGAGGTTCCGGGCGTCGATGAAGAGCACCTGGCCGGTCCGGTCCACGGAACCGCGCGGTCCCGCGGTCTTGTCCTTCGCGAAGAACCAGGTGCACACCGGGATGCCGGTGCTGCGGAACAGCTGGGTGGGCAGGGCCACCATGCAGGAGACGAGATCGGCCTCCACCAGTTGGGCGCGGATCTCGCCTTCGCCGCCGGAGTTGGAGGACATGGAGCCGTTGGCCATGACTACGCCGGCGCTACCGCCGGGGGCGAGCTTGGAGATGATGTGCTGGATCCAGGCGTAGTTGGCGTTGCCGGCTGGGGGGACGCCGTACTTCCAGCGCGGGTCCGACTCGGAGCGGGCCCAGTCTTTGATGTTGAACGGCGGGTTGGCCATGATGAAGTCCGCGCCGTTGTTCCCGGTCAGCTCGGGGTGCTGGTCGCGGGCGAAGGTGTCGCCCCAGCGTGAGGCCAGGTTGGCGTTGAGGCCGTGGATGGCGAGGTTCATCTTGGCCATCCGCCAGGTGCGCTCGTTAAGCTCCTGCCCGTAGACGGAGATGTCCGAGCCCTCCATGTTGTGTGCGGCTAGGAACTTCTCGGCCTGGACGAACATGCCGCCTGAGCCGCAGCATGGGTCATACACCCGGCCGCGGTGCGGTTCCAGCACCTCCACCAGGACCCGGACCACGCCCGCGGGGGTGTAGAACTCGCCGCCGCGCTTGCCTTCGGCTTTGGCGAACTTTTCCAGGAAGTACTCGTACACCTCGCCTAGCAGGTCGCGGGCCTTGCTCGCACCCTGGCCGGTGAACCGCGCGGAGTTGAACAGGTCCAGCAGTTCACCCAGGCGGCGCTGGTCCACGTTGTCCCGGTTGTAGATCTTGGGAAGCGTGGCGGCCAGGCTCTTGTTGTCCAGCATGATGAGCTCCATCGCCTCATCTATCAGCAGCCCGATGGACTTGGGCGCGGCGCCGTCCACGGCATCCAGGCCCTTGGCGTTCTCCGCCAGGTAGGTCCAGCGTGCGCGGGGTGCTACCCAGAACACGCCGCGGCCGGTGTACTCGTCCACGTCGTCGATCAGCTGGGCTATCTGCCCTTCGTTGAGCCCCTCCGACTCCAGTTCGGTCTGGATCTGTTCGCGCCGTTCCTCGAACGCGTCTGACACGTATTTCAGGAACACCAGCCCCAGGATCACGTCCTTGTACTGTGAGGCATCCATTGAGCCGCGTAGCTTGTCCGCCGCCTTCCAGAGCGTGTCCTTGAGTTCCTTCATGGTGGACGGGGCGAGGTCCACCTTTACTTTCGGGGGCATTATGCAGTTCCTTCTTCTGGTGCGGCGTGGGTCATGGGGTCTGTCAGGGTGAGGCTTCCGCCCGCTACGCCGTCCGTAATCAGGGTAGCGAGTTCTTCCAGCTGTTTGAGTCGTTCGCGGGCCTGGGTTTGCTCGTGTTGCAGCCGGTGCAGGGCGTTGGTGAGCGGCTGGCGTTGGGCTTCGCCTGTGCGCCGCAGTTGCCAGTTGCGCCAAGACTTGTCTGCCGGGTTGAGGTTGTTGATGTCACGGGCGACGACTGCAGGCAGTAGGCCGCCCGGGTCACCTTGGTCGATCCTCAGGATCCGGGCGGGGAAGACGACGACGGCGCCGCCCTCCGTGTCCACGAACGCTGCGGGCCGTGGGCTGGTACAGAAGACAACGTCGCCGGGTTCGGTGAGCCGTCCGGCGGGGTAGTTGGCGGCGAACTCCAGCAGGGTGATGCAGCGGGGTGGGGCATTGTCCGGGTCCAGCAATTCCTCCCGGCCAAGGATCCTGCTTCCCGCCGTCCTGTTGGTGTGGTGCTCTTCGACCCGGATGCCCTTCACATACTTCAGGTGCCCAGAGCCCATGAGTTCCCGGACCGAGGCTGGAGCGGGGAATGAGTAGGCAGGCGCGGGCTGCACACCGACAAGCCTGGTGTCACTACCTGCCCCTATGGCCAGGGCCCGGACGAGTTCGTCGACGTGGAGCGCGGCCTCTGCGCCCGGCGCCGCCGTCGGCCTCCTCTTGGCCGGCCCGCTGACCAGGGCGCCGGCTCCCGCGAGCAGAATCCGAGTCTGTACCAGCCGGGCGAACCGAAAGGAGTGAGCGCGGATTGTGGCGCGGTTTCCCATCGACGCGACGATGTCGCTGATCAGGTCCTGGATCACGTCGACGGTCAGCGGGGAAGTGCTGAGATCTGCCACCATGGTCCAGCGGTCAGCAATGGGTACGTCGGCAAAAGACGGCCCCAGCACCCACAGCGCCTGCGGCTCGCGTGGTTTTGCCCGGAGTAGCCCGGGGGTGAGCCGGATGATGGCCCGCACCCGGCCGGACCGCAGCAGGGCGGCCCGGACGTTGCCCGTTTCCCCGGCAAGGGCATCGGTCAGGACCCGGGCTGGAGCCATTACAACCGCCCGTTGGAAGTCGTCCATTTGCAGCACGATGTTCTCGATGCCGGACAGGATGCCCTTGGTGTTCAGGCCGGGTTCGCCGGGCGCGGGATATTGCGCCACATGGATTGCGGGACCGGTGACGGCGAAGGCGCCTTTGCCGTCGACCTTGACGGGCCCACTGTCCGTACCGTGCACAGCCAGGCGCCGGCGCGCCAGACGCGAGGCGCCGCCGTCGTGATCCGCTGCTAAAAAGGTGACGGACTCTGACTCGCTGAACTGCTGGGAGATGCTGAGCATGACGTCGCTCCCGCCCGGTGTGGCGTCCACGAAGACGGGCCGGCTTTCCAGCGTGGCCGCAAGCTCTATGGCTGCCGCGCTGAGGAGGTTGAGGGCGGCAGCTGTCAGAGCAGTGTCCGCATACTCTCTGAGGCCCTCCTTGAAGCGGTGGGTCAGAAGTTTCTCAAACGCCGCTGGGGCGCTGTAGGCGCTGTCGGCCAGCCTGTCGGCGAAGCTGGCCAATCCGGGAAGCGCAGAGCCCAAGGCCTCCAACTCCGAATAGAGGAACAGATCATCAGGATCTGCCTCATCGGCCTCGTCTAAGAGAGCGGATGCACTCCGGTTACCCAGCGCCTGTCCGGTGATGACTTTCAGTGCGAGCAGCGCCGTCAGGCCGTCGAAGGTCTTCCGGCCGTCCTTTAGCGAGCCGCTGGCCGTAGGTTTCGCGTGGGCGGCGACGTCGTTCCTTGCCTCCGGATTGTTGCCCCGGCCAGTTGCCTGCAACCACGCGGTGACTTCGTCGGCGTCGAAGAGTTCGACGCCGTTCAACATTTCGACGGGTGCGGGGAAGGGCAGCGGCCCCGCACAGCTGCGCCTCCGCCACATGGAGACAACGGGACGCTGCACCTGTGCGAGGGATGCCACATCCGACAACGTCATTCGCATCGTTGTCGTCACTGTATCCATTGCTTCCCCCTTTTCATTGCTTCGTCCGAGAGCCTAACTGAGTGCATAGACAGTTGCAGACTGAACCTGATAACCCCCCTTATCAGTTCCTTTCCAGCGGCGGTGATCGAGCAAGCAATAGCTTTTTCCTGCAGCCACGAAGGAAATCTTCCGAAGCTGTGGCGGTGGCGGGAAACCGCACATTGGGGGGAGGTATCCCGCCGCCGACCTGCAGCACTCATGAAATGGGGAGAACTAAGTGTTGAACAACGACATCGGACCGGGGGAGATCCAGGACACGGATCAGGTGTACCAAGCCGGGCAGGCGACTCCTGCCCAGGTGACCAAGCGTGGCCGGAAGAAGCCTGCCCTTCTGGCGGCGGCCGCCGTCGTGCTGTTTGCCGGCGGAACGGCGCTTGGAACGGCATTGCCGGATCCCAAGGAAAGCACCGCGTACAAGTCCCTCGCTGGCGAGAAGTCCACAGTCGAGACCGAGCGGGACGCGGCCCTTTCCAGCTACGCCTCACTGAAAGGCAAGTACGACACGCTTGACAACGGCATGGCGTCCCGTGAATCCAAGGTCGCGGCCCGGGAAGCCGAAGTCGGCAAGGCCGATGCTGCCGTGAAGACGGCTGAGGCAGCGGTCAAGGCCCGCGAGGACGCCGTGACCGGAGCCGAAAAGGCCAAAGCGGCGCGCACCGTGGGCGACGGGACCTGGACCGTGGGAACCGACATCGAACCCGGCACCTACCGGGCCGCGGCAGCCGTCGGCTCCACCTGCTACTGGGGGATCTACCGCAGCGGCAGCAACGGCAGCGACATCATCGAAAACGACATCCCCGGCGGCGGCCGGCCCGTCGTAACCCTCTCAGCAGGGCAGGACTTCAACTCAACCCGCTGCGGCAAATGGGAAAAACAGTAGCCACTGCTACTCCGCAGCATCATCCAATCGCATCACTGAAAGGCACCATCATGACCAACCAGAACTTTGCCCCTGTCCCGCCTGCCGCCGGTGCACCTGCCGCCCGGCCGTTCTACAAGAAGAAGCGCTTCGTTGTCCCGGCAGGCGTCCTGCTGGTCGGCATTCTCATGGGCTCCTGCTCCGGGGGAAGCAAGCAGGCTTCCGACTCCAGCCCGATCGCCTCGACCACGGCGTCTGCTGAAGCGACTGCGCTGTCTGCCGCCGCTACGGCCGCCCCGGCGGCGGCAGCACCGCTGTCGTCCGCTCCTGCTGCTCCCGCGGCGCCTACTGTGGGCGTTCCATTTTCCGTGAAGATGCGCAACGGCAACGTCGCCAGGATCACGGTCGTGTCCGCCGTACGCACCGACTCTGTCACCACCGGCGCGTTCGCTGCCCCGCCCAAGAACGGCACCTACCTGCTCCTGGACGTGCTCTGGGAAACGGAATCCGGCAAGACGAGCTCCAACCCGCTCTACTTCTCGGCGAAGGATGCCAACGGGCGTAAGGCAGACATGAGCTTGTTTGCCGATAACCAATTGGGCTCAGGCGAGGTTCTGCCTGGCGACAAGGCACGGGGCAACATTGCCTTCGATATTGCTCCGGGTGCTGCCACCGTCATGATTTCTGATCCGCTGCTGCAGGAGGCTGCCCGGATCCAGATTCCGGGATAAGCTCACTTCCGCCTGTGTGCTCTACTGGCGCGGGCCGGTGCAGTGTGGCGAGCAATTTCTTGCCGCCGCATGCGGGACACTGATGACTGCGCGGCAGGGGAGTCTCACCTCCTCTGCCGCGAATTGAATCGCAGCGTTGATAAAGGGCTCAGGGTTGAGCCTGTGGTTTAGAGGGGGACGATGTAAATGACTGAGAGCGAAGCTGTCACGCTGGAGACCCAGTTGGATGATGAGGAAGCCAACGCAGACATCGCGAAGGCGGTCAGTGCGCGTCATTCAATCGCACGCAAGTACGTCATGCGGATTCGTCGCCGGCGTCCAGAGGCGACACCCGCGGAAGTGATCAGGTTGCTCGAACGTCACTACAGCACGTCGATTACGGCTGCAGGGGCCGCGATCACCGCCGGGTCGATCGCGGCTGAGGTGGGAATCTCATTGATTCCCGGTGGCAGCGTCGCGGCAACTGGTCTGAAGACGGCTGGGAAACAGGCGGCTAAGAAGACTGTGCAGGTAACGGCCAAGGAGGCGGCCAAGGTGGCCGCGAAGAACATGGCCATGGGGGCTGCGAAAACGGGTGCTCACCGTGTGGCCGCGCTTCTCCCTGCAGGTGATCAGCAGCTCCAGTTCGAGCTCACGGCAATTTTTGGGCTTGCCTTGGCCGACATCCACGGGAAGGCCCTGGACCAGGACCAGGCCCATGCTTTGGTCTACGGGCTGACCAACGACCGGGTGAGTCAGGAACAAATTGCCACTATGGCCAAGGACGTGGCGGAAACTTCCCCTGAAGGTGTAGTGGGTGTTGGCCACAAATTCGCGGCCGCCAGCGGTGACTGGTCTCACTGGGCGACAACCTTGGCAGATACCCTGCCCAGCGGGGCCGCGCAGAGCCTTGTCCGGACCATCCAAACGGGTCAGCTCGACACCGTGCGGGAGACCCTGAACGGAAAACAGCAGACGGCGATCGAATATGGAGTGGGTGCACTCACTGGAGGTGTGAGCCGTTTTGTGTTCGGCCGGGACGTGGTTGAGTCCGCCCGTAAGGCATTCCCTGAGGCTCCGGCGGAGTTCCCGGCGCACCTTGCCGTGCAGATCGAGTCGTCAGAAGCCGACGACCGGGAGTCCGAGCCCAACCGCGCACTTGCAGCTCTGGAAGACGCTGCGAAGTCAACAGGAAGCTGGATCACCGGGACGGCCAGTACTGTCGGAGAAGGAGTCGCGACCGGTGCCTCCGCCGTCGGGTCGGGGGTTGCGAGTGCCGCTGCTGCGGTTTCCCGCCCGTTCCGTGCCGTGGACGTTGACGGCGACGGGATCCCCGACGAGCCGCAGGCCCTCACCGCCGTGAAGGGCCTTGGTGGTGCGCTGGCCGGTGCCACTGGTGCAGCGGGTGGAAAAGTTGCTGGGTTGTTCAAATCCCGGAAGCGGGACACGGCAGACACGCCGGAGAGGGCGTCCGAAGAATGAATCCAGACGCCTACAGTGCAGAGCTGGCAGCGGCCATGGAGGCTGGCTACATAAAGAACCCCAACACAGGCGAGCACTGTCACAGCCTTGCCGACGCTTACATGGCTTCCCTGGCCGGAAGTTCCCGTCCTGAGGACATGGAGGGGCGCAGGGAGTACGACGGCCTCGTTGCTTGGTCCCTGGAGAAGAGCAACGCGTCGCCGGGAGAAGTCGTGATGACGTTCAATTACATCCGGGTTAAAGCGGTTCGTGTGGCCATGAAAGTCGCTCAAAGGCGTGGCGAGGTCCGCCGGAACGAGTTCCATTAGCAACCCGCCCGTCCTCGAGCAGCAACACATTCTGACAATCGTGCATCCCGACGGGACGCTGCACACCACCCCGGCGATACGCCTGGCGACCTGGGCGGCCTGCTGCGCCTTAAAGTAGCTTTCCCACAGGCGGTTCGTAAGACCGCCCGGCAAAGGCTTGGAGGGTAAACACGGCAGGAACTGTCGGTACTTCTTGGGCCTGGATTTGCAGGTAGGCTCATCAAAGCTCTGCTTCACGAGCATTAGTGAAGCGGTTAATTCCTGCACCGTCGCGACAGGGGGATCGAATGGAACTGGTGGGAAAACATTTCGTGCTCGTCAATGCTGACCAGCGCATAGGAGGACTCTCTACGGTCCGCCGCGGCGTAGACACCAGGGACGGTTCGGCCGTCGCGGTGAAGTTTGTAGCCGGTGGAACTGACGAGCTTTCTCACAAAGTGTTCGAACGCGAGACTCGAGCCCTTCGAAATCTCAGTCATCCCAACATCGTTAAATTCCGGGACGCCGGGATTGACGATACCGGGACCTATTACCTTGTTCTTGATTGGGTTGATCACAGCCTCGTTGACTTGCTAAAGGAGCGACCCTGGGAGGGGTGGGACGATCTATATGAAACAATCGGGAAACCCCTCGTTGATGGCCTTGCCCATGCACACCTCAAGCAATTCGAGCATCGCGACATTAAGCCCGCAAACATTCTTATCGATTCCGGTGGGGCCCCTTTGCTTGCCGATTTCGGAATCGCCAAAATTCGCGGGGATGAGCAGCACAGCGAGCTGACCGTGCGTAACTTCCGTTCCGGGCCTTACGCGCCCCCCGAACTCGACGCGGCAATACCCTACGTACGCGATGTGTACAGCGTCGGCGTCGTTTTGCTTCAGTGCTTGAGTGAATCGTCGATCCGAGACTTCCCCGATGTCAAGCGGGCGCTTGAGTCCGTTGACGTTCCAAGGGACGTACACGCGCTCCTGGAAGCGTGCGTTAGTCCCGAGCCGACCGAGCGGCCAGCGAACGGGAGTGAGTTGGCATCCGAGTTTAAGAAGCTTGCCAACCAACGCATCGCGCGTCAGCAGCAACCGCGCAATCCGATCTGGCTTGACCTGACTCGTACGGCACAAGAACACCTTGCTGGAAAACCGATTGACAAGGAGCGAGCGGCGGCAAGACTTCAGTCCGACCTCGCCGGTGAGATCTTCGCTTCCTTTGGCTTGAATCGAGAGACTGGCCAGCGTGACCCCAACGTTGTCTTCCTGGTTGGTTCCGAACACCGTTACACACTTCGCCCCGACTACTCGCGGTCGTGTTTCACTGTCACCGCGGCACCTGCGCTGGAACTAGAGGCCCTCGAAGGCGGTCGACGTCACGGACTTGCTCTGCCTCCAATCTTCAGCTGGACCGTGCGTCAGCCCATCAACCCTGCTCCGAGTGAGCATGCACGCACCACTTTGATTCATCTCATCGACGACTTTTATGATCGCAGGGACCACTCCAGCAATGAACCGTCGGAGCAGACCGGCGATGAGTTGTTCGACCTCTGGCTGCGAGTACTCGATGCCCGAGAGGCTCTGGCGCGGGGGGAAAACAAGCCACTCAGCTACAAGAAGGTCCGTGTCGAGGGGCGTCGTGGCGTCTTTACTCTTACCGAAGCTTGCGAAGTTGAACTTGTCGGCACGGATTGGGAAGTCACCGACCAGCACTCGGGCAAAAAATTTGGGCACGGCGAGGTAATTGATCAAGACGCGGATCAGATCACGGTGTTGTCACCCCGTACACTCATCGGGGTACCTGGGACAGCAACCCTTGTCCCATACGACCGGCCGTCGGCCATCTCTTTGAACCGCCAGCGAAACGCCGTACTTGCCGTGAAGAGCGGGACCACTCCGAGCCCTGATCTGCGCAGTGTTCTGGTGGATCCAACCTCCAATGCAGAACCTGCGGTGGTGGAAATCGCTGAGTGTGACCTCGACCCCGTCAAAAAGCGGGCGGTGCAATTGGCACTCGGTGCTAAGGACGTTTTGGTCATTCAGGGGCCGCCAGGAACCGGAAAAACTCGCTTCATTACAGAGACAGTCACCCAATTCCTGAAGCAGCAGCCTGCCGCCCGTGTGCTCATCGCTTCACAGACCCATGTAGCCGTTGATAATGCGGTTGAACGTCTTCATAAGGCCGGCATAAAAGGTCTAGTTCGCTTAGCTGGCGCCGACGAATCCGTCGTCGAAGCGAGCGTCAGAGACCTCCTCTTGGACACTCAAACGCGCCGATGGGCAGAAGGAGTGCGCTCACGTGCGGAAGCTAACGTTTCTAATTTTGCCGCCGGGTTGGGCATCGATGCGAACCACTTGCGGGCCGCACTGACGTTGGAGCAATTGGCAGCCGTCTCCCGAGAGCTCGAGGCTGTAGAACAACACGTCGCAGTGCTCGTTGCCGCCTCGTCCCAGGACCAGTCAGACCTTGCCACGGCCATTGAGGACGAAAACCCGGCCGAGCGGTTTCAGGCTCGGCTTGACCAGCTCAACGATAGACGAATTGAGCTCGCCACCGCCGCTCAGAGGCACCTGGCCGGCGAGCTAACGATTCCAACCAACATCGGGAGTATCGAAGCACGGCACGCTGTAGACGTTCTCCTTGGAGACAGTGCACAGGCACACGAACTATTGAAGCGCATTGAGCTTCAAGCAGCGTGGCTTGAAGCCATTGGAGCCGAAGACAGCCTCACCTCGATCTTCCTGTCTGGTACCTCGGTTGTTGCTGGAACCTGCACAGGATTTTTGCGTAACAAAGCCGTCGGCCAGCTTGAGTTCGATCTTTGTATCGTCGACGAAGCATCAAAGGCAACCCTCACTGAAGCACTCGTCCCTATGTCTCGTGCAAAGCGGTGGATTTTGGTGGGAGACACACGGCAGCTGCCGCCCACTGACGAGGATCTGCTGCGATCAAAAAATTTGCTCAACGAACACGATCTAACCAAAGACAACGTCACGGAAACACTCTTCCAGCGGCTCGTCGACTACCTCCCAAGACATTCTCAGCTCACGCTCGAAGAGCAGTACCGAATGATTCGCCCAATCGGCGACCTGATTTCCACCTGCTTCTATGACGGACAACTTCGTTCACCGCGAACGTCGGGCATCTCTGGATACGACGAGGTGGTTGGACGAGCCGTAACGTGGATTGACACCAGTCCACTCGGCGAGAACCGACGCGAAAGTGGCACGACAAGTTTTGCCAACCGCGCCGAGGCCCAGATACTTGTTTCTCATTTGGACACCCTCGAACACGCTGTTGACTTCGGGCTCATTAAAGTTCCCGACAACAAGCAGCAACTTGAAGTCCTTGTAATCGCCCCGTATAAGCGGCAGGTCGAAGAGCTACGGAGGAAACTCGCGCCAAAGTCTTTCCGTAACTTAGCAATCACTGTCATGTCCGTCGATGCAGTTCAAGGCCGGGAATCTGATCTGGCTCTCCTGTCCCTCACAAGAAGTAACCAAAAGGGGAAACTTGGCTTCTTGGGGGCCGACTACTGGCGACGCATCAACGTGGCCCTATCGCGTGCTCGCTACGGCCTAACGATCGTCGGCGATGCTGGATTCATCAGGGAGACTAACGGGGCCCTGCGAACAGTATTGGAGTACATCGAGAAGAACCCTGCAGACTGCACAGTAAGGGCGGCCGAACATGACTAGACAATTTCAGATCCTCAAACGCAGGTTCGGTGATGCGCGGCCAGGCTTGCAGCTCGTTGCTGTTGAAGATGCCGCGATCCCCGTCACCGTACTCCGTGCTGATGTTCTTGCTCAGGAGAAGAAGGACCTCCCGATCACGGAAGCATTTACGCTTCGGTTTGTGGACCTTGGTGTGGACACTCCCGCGGAAATCGCCGCATATTTGGGCCTCGATCCGGTCCACGTCTTAGAAGCATCAGCTGCCCAGTTGAGTGAAAACCACCTCCGCCGCCGAGATAATGGCGGACGACTCGCGTTGACGCCAATCGGAACCGAGGTCGTGCGGAACCTTGCCGCGACTCAACCCGTACTGAAGCAACTACCGATTACGTACGACCGGCTGACCTGGTCACTTGCCGACTATCAGGAAAGGGCCTTGATCGAAAAGAAGGAGGCTCAAGAGCGAGGGATGATCATTCTCCCCGCTGCCAGAAATGCCCACATCGGAATCGACGATGTAACTCCTTCGGGCTTCAATGCGCTATTCAAGGGGGACCGGCTTCAAGTCCTGCGCATTCACAAGGTCGCGGTCAAGAAACACCGGTACCTTCCCGTGCAAATGCTGGTTTACGCGGATCAAGACCGGCAGGAACTAGAACTGGCCATCTGCATCGATGACGAACTGGCGGTAGCGCATGGACTGGCACTTGACGGCATCGAGGCTGTCAACCGCCTCGGGTTGACACTCGGAAAAGCTGATCCGCGGCCAATACTGGACGCTGAACTGGAAGGCCAGCGCACGACAAACACCGCTGTCGACCCCGGCGAGGAGTTGGAGCCCACACACCCGGTCCCCAGCGGCGGCTCGACCTCACTCGTCAGGAGCGTTAGCGTCTTCGAACACGCAGATCTGCTGTCCGAGGCACTGTCGACGGCCAAACGGAGGCTGCTTATCATCGCACCATGGATAAAGAAGGCAGTGGTTACCACTGAATTCGTAACAAAACTCGAGCAGAGACTGCGCGCTGGCGTCACGGTGACCATCGCTCACGGATACGGCGACGACGACAGTGGGTCAGACGAGTATGCCCTTAACCGCCTAAAGAACCTCGCAAGCAGATACGACAAGTTCACTTTCGTCCGCGTGAAAAACACTCACGCTAAGATCCTCATCTTCGACGACATCTGGGTAAGTACTAGTTTCAATTGGCTTTCCTTCCGCGGCGACTCAGACCGCACTTACCGAATGGAGGAGGGCACCCTCGTCAGCATTACAACGCGGGTCGAGAAGGAGTACCAGAGGTATCTCGAACTGATCGAAGACCAGCGGCAATCCTAGCGTTACCAGTCTGACCTCGAACACGTTAACCGGAAAAAGGGGCTTAACAAGCTGGTTAGGGAGCTAGCCACAAGCGCTCGTCACGTCCGGTCAGGCCCGGCTGGAACTGCACGGCGCCCCTATTCTTGGCGGGCCAGGGACTACTCCGTAATTATGCAAGTTCCATGAGCATTTTGTCTTGAGTCCGGAGTTCCAGTCGCTGTCGTACCCCTGGGGATGCAGTCGGACGACTTCATCTGAATGGCTTTGGACGCCCTTCTGCGTGACCTTACAGCGGCGCTGGCTGGAGTGTAAAGGAGCGGGAGGAGTCCCCGTCGCTTGGAGGACACAGCCCTGACGGGCTACAGGGGAGGGCCCTCATGAAGCGACGAGGCACGGCAACTTGTCCCGGGAAAACGCCGGAACGCCGAGACTGACGGTGCTCGTTTACGTGAGTAGCAGGTATAGCTAGGGCGTGTTGCACCGTCCCGGGAATCATGCCGCCTGTTTGTTGGCGGCGTCGTCGGGTAACGGGCCGGTTTGTAGATCATAATATTTCTGCTCATATTCCTCTGGCGTCTGGTGATCCAGGGCGGAATGCAGGCGTTCGTTGTTTTACCAGTGGACCCACTCGTGGACGATCTCCATCACGTCGGTTTCGGTTTTCAACGGCCCGCTGCGGAACGGTGAATCCTTTGCCACGGCCTCGTTCTTGAAGAGTGCGCATCAAACCCGGGACGGTTCACTGAATAACCTTTACGTGCGGAGGCGGCCGGCAACAGACGCGGACCTACACTTCTCTCGGGAAAAGCCAGCCCGTGAACGGGCCATCGAACATGGCTAGGCCGACTTCTGCGGCCGTCATGACCATGTCACAGAAATCCGTCTCAGCGACCCGGGTTCCTCCAACGCGCGTCGACATCCAAACCTGCTTGGAGTCTCCCGCACGAACGAAGCCCGGGAAATCCTTCTCGATCCTGCTGACTTGCCGATCTTCGGGCCTGATCTTAATGTGCATCGGACGCGGTTGTTCGAGGGGTGCAATCGCCGCATGGATCTGAACACTTACGCCGCCAGGCCTAGGCATCAGGTAAATGGTGACGACCTTCTGCGCCACTGCTGTGGGCGTGTGGCCAGACTCTAGTGGTACCTCCCACCGCGTCATACCGTTCGCCTCTGGAACGGCACGACCGTTGAGGAATTGACCGCGCATGGAGAAGTCTTGCCTGGCGGCATCGAACTTATAAAAGACGACATCGATCCAAGGCTGCTGCCCCGATCGGAATCGAATCCGGACGTCACCATCGTCGTCATAGCTCCAGGTCATGCCAGCATGGTCGAGCGCTGGGCCGATCTCGAGTAGGGATGTTGCGCGAGTCAGATCCATGCCTTGTTTCTCTCCAATGCCGAAATAGGGTGTGGGGCGTCCAATATGCCCTACCGGCACAGGGGCTCTTTTGAAAAAATATATCGGAGCACTCCATATTGATGATCAGCTATTACGCTCTTAACTAAACTTTAACGCGATGGCAAATATCTGTCGGATTGGCTTTGGCCCCAAGAGCGAAACCATCTATGAAGAATGCACGAGCCGGCGTACAGAACGCGGAGTAGACGATCGGGATCACCGGACTACCACGCGGAGAAACGACAGTATTGCCAATAGCCTATGCCTTATGGGCAAACTAACGGGGGACGATATGACCGCGTCACCGCATTGCAAGCCTTGGGGTAATGACCACACAAGCGATGTCGAGGAGGAATCCTGCTACACGAGTCTAGTGATCTACAACGACGGCAGGCAGGAGCGGGTTAGTCCCGCTCCGGGAACCACGTCGGCTTTTTATGCAAAACGGAATGAACCGTCCCGGGAATCGTGCCCCTGTTTGTTGGCGGGGTCGTCGGGTAACGGCCCGGTGTAGATCATAATATGTCTGCTCATATTCCTCTGGCGTCTGGTGATCCAGGGCGGAATGCAGGCGTTCTTTGTTGTACCAGTGGACCCACTCGAAGACGATCTCCATCACGTCGGTTTCGGTTTTCAACGGCCCGCTGCGGAACGGTGAATCCTTTGCCACGGCCTCGTTCTTGAAGAGCCCCATCACGGTCTCGGCGACTGCATTGTCATAGGCGTCACCGACGCTGCCAATGGACGGTTGCAGACCCTCCAGGGCCAGGGTGTCGGTGTAGCGGATCGAGCTGTCCTGGCTGCCGGCGTCGGAGTGGTGAATTAGTCCTGCCGGTGCCGGGCGGCCGGTGTGCTGGCGCCGCCTCAGGGCCATCCTCGGGCAATGTTCGACGAACGCGGTGTCCTTGACGGTTGAGGTTTCCCAGCCAACGATCGCCCGGGAGTAGAGGTCGATGACCAGGGCGACGTAGACGAATCCGGAGTAGACCGGGACGTAGGTGAAATCAGTCACCCAGATCCGGTTCGGGGCCGGGGCGGTGAAGTCCCTGTTCAGCAGGTCCCCGGCGGGGCGGCCGTCCTTGCCCGGGATGGTGGTGCGAGTCTTGCGTCCTCTGATACGGCCGTTCATTCCCTCTTCGCGCATGAGCCGGTCCACGGCGTGTTCGGAGGCTTCCGGGAAGCCGTTACGGCGCAGCCACTGCGTCATTTTCCGCCGCCCGTAGATGATCTCGGGCCGGGGCGTCCCTTCGCGTCGGGGACTTGCAAGGCCCGGAGCGCATTCGTGATGCGGGCGTCTTCGATGGTGCGCAGGGCTGGCAGGCGTTTCTTCCACGCCCGGTAGGTTCGTGCGGCGACCTGCACGCCCTGCTCCCGCAGGACGGCGCAGATCGACTCGACGCATAACCTTCAGCGCGCATTTCGTCGATGAATCGACAGATCAGCGGCGGCGAGGGTCGAGCTCCCTCGCGAAGAAAATCGAAGCCTGTTTGAGGATCTCGTTGGACTCTTTCAAGTCCCTCACCTCAGCCCGGAGCCGTTTGATCTCCTCCAGCGCCTCACTGCTGGGCCCGGTCTTCTCACCGGCATCGATCTGGGCCTGGACAACCCAGCGGCGGCGCAACGATTCTGGACCGACCCCGAGCTTCGGTGCCAGTGCCTTGCAAGCACCGTAAACAGACGGGTATCTGGACAACCGATCCATGGTCATGCGCACTGCACGGTCACGGACTTCGGGCGGGAACTGCTTGGGCACAATCACTATCTTTCTCACAGAAGAGAGCGGCATCAAACCCGGGACGGTTCATATTGACGAACCGTTTCAGGGTGTCACGCCGTCACTGTTGATTTGTAGTAACAAGACAAGAGACCCTCGAACGAGGTGGGGGCTGCTGGCTCTGTTTGCAGTCAACGAGTCGCAGCATTTGCTCTCTCGACTCTTCTCGTGAGCACGGAACGGAACAGTATCATCAACGACATCGCCGAAGTGATCACACAGCTACTGATGCCCGCGCGCCTCTACACCCGTGAGGAAGTGCTCGAGCGGCCATCCCCGGTACTCAAGGTGCCCGGCATTTACGCCTGGTACTTCGATGAACTGCCACCCGGTGTGGATGTCCGTGGCTGCCACACCATCCCCGAAGGCGTGCTGCTCTATGTCGGCATCGCCCCGAAGGAGCCGCCGCGAAACGGCACGCGGCCGAGCACGCAGACGCTTTGGCACCGGATCCGCTACCACTACCGCGGCAACGCCGAGGGCTCCACGTTGCGGCTGACGCTGGGATGCCACCTGGCAAGCACTTTAAACATCGCCCTCCGCAGGGTCGGCAGCGGAACCCGACTGACCTTCACTGCCGATGGCGAACGACAGATCACCGAGTGGATGAGCCGGCACGCCCGCGTGACTTGGGCTCAAACAGATCTCCCGTGGCTCCCGGAAGCACAGGCGATCAAGCAGCTGAGCCTGCCGCTCAACCTGCAGGGCAACAGCCGCCATCCCTACTATGCGACGCTCAAGGCCCTCCGCGCCGAGCATAAGGCAATAGCACGAGCGCTTCCCATCGTGTGATAACCGTCCCCATGTATCCCATGAACAGTGTTTCCATCGTGCAAGCCGAGGACTGCGACCAGAATGCAAACGAGGACAGGCCCCCAACCTCACAAACTTCCAACTAGTCGAACACCCGGACGATGCATTGTGGACACAGAAACCGCAAATGGACGCCTTCAACAGCAACCACTTCTTCCAACTACCTCTTCGCCTCACAGTCCGGCCCGGCTTTCATTATCATCAAAGGATGCTGTTCCTAACGGCCCCGCACGTCCAGTGCGGGGCCGTTTCAGCGTCGAGCATACTTCAGAGCCCGTGGCTGTGATTCCCTTGAAACCGCGCTGCCGCCGCGAATAGCCAGCCGAAATGACAACAAGCAGGCTGTCCCATTTGGCTTCCAGATCATCAAGCTGGACTCCGATGGCGGAGTTATCGAGATTGCCGCCAGTCCAGCGACGCTTCAGAAGATCCAGGACACCGTCGAACCGGTATCCTCGTAGCCAGCCCGCCACAAGATCCGGTCAAGCACCTTGCCTGGGCCGGGAGTCGGTGGTTCATTTCAGTCATGCAAGTCGCGCAGAAAGATCCTCAGGCAAGGAAGTCTGCTGCCTCCACAGAGGAAGCCCGACGAAAGCTCACACGCATCGAGTTCTGGTCACTGCCGTTCTTGATCATCTTCGGGGTGTGGAATGTTATCCCAAACATCTCCTTGCCTTGGCTGATCGTAAAAAATGGGCGTCCAGACCATATTCGTCATCGTTCTCGGAACGGCTGCGATCCGGTTCTCGCTCTGGCAGCGCGACGAATACTGGCGGGAACGCGGGAGGGATCCGAAGCACCCGGAGCGGTTTCCGAAGGGCCCGTCGGGCGGGACAAAGGACCAAAGGCAGCTGCGCAGGTACTCGTCCACGTCGGCCCAGACTTCTTCGTCAGGCCTTTTGGGTTGGTAGTAGCTGGTCATTTCGTCCCAGAGGTATCTGGCCGCCGGACGCGTCGGATGAGGATGCGCACGATCCGGAGTACGAAGTAGAGGATCAGTAGTCCCGATATGACCGCCACGACGTTTGCAGCCGATGACCCGATAATTGGTCCGCTTGCGCAGTAGCTCTCTCCCTGTCCTGGCGCGTAGTCGACGCAATGGCCGACCTGCATGACGGACCAGGGCAAGAGGAAAACTACGACGGCCAAAATACCAATCATCCAAGGCCAAAGCTGGGTCCAGGGCCATGACGGCTTTCCCCGAGTTCTCATCGCCGGAACTGAGATATGGGTTTGTTGTGGTCTTCACCAGCATGCTTCCGCCCCTCGTCGGCCTGGAGGATGGCGTCACGGACGGCGGCGCGGATGACGCCGTAGAGGACGTAGAAGAAGACCGCCGCGAAGACCACGAGCAGGACCGGGTTGTCCAGGGCCATCGTCACTGGGTGTCCTCCGGCCAGTACTTCCGGGCACCGGCGGCGGCGTTCCGGAGCTGGGCCCCGTCGAGGACGATACTGCTTTCGGGCATGCCCATGTCGGTCCACTGGGCGACCAGCCGCAGGTCCCCGGCCGGCGGCAGAGGCCACAGCCACACTTCGCCGTTTGCGGACATGTCGTCTTCCCCGCCGTTGCCGCCCCTGGGCCGGTAGTCGAAGACCGGCCCATCAGGTTCCTGGTCCATCGACTTGGGCGCGTACATCGCCAGCGACGAGCTGCTGGCCTTAGTACCGTCGGGCAACTGCACTCCGAGCAGAAGCACAGACTCGGCAGACATCCCGCCGTCGCGCACCTGCGGCGCCGGACGGTGAAACACTGCGTTGAGCTCCGCCCACTTCCGGTCTTCCTGGTCTGTGCGGCGGAGCATCCAGGTCAGGTCAAAGTTGCATCCGGTGGAGTAGACCTTCACGGCCTCAATAGCCAGGACGAAGGTTGGGGATTGGTAGGCGAATCGTCCCACAGGAACGATTGCCGGCAGTTCGTAACGGGGCGGTGCCACCCAGGGAGGTGGTGTGAACTGAGGGGTCCGTGGGCGGGGAGGTGGCGCGGGTATTGAGTAGTCCTGAAAGAAGGTCACGGTCGTCCTCGGGTATCGCTGGCTGCGACCGACCAGCGGAACAGCGGCCTAAGCCGCCCTGGATCCCCCAATCCGTCCTTACACGGCCCAGTCTAACGATGGCGGCGCCGCCATGGCACGGATACCAAACCTGGGAGTGAGTTCATGGAGCCCGCCGGTGCGGTGGAGAAGCGGAGGTCGGGCCTCAGCCGGTCACCCGTACTCCGCCCACGGCCCCCGTTCTGGGCGTGTCTCCGGGGTCGGGCAGGGAGAGGTGTGCGGAAACGTAGCCTTGTTGAAGCGTGATGACCTGGGACATAGTTCCTGGGCAGTCGACTGTGAGCTCGACGGGCCAGAGCGTGACCGTCGGGTGCTCCTGCCGGATGAAGATCGTGGCGCTGGCGGCGCCCACGCAGGCCGCTGTGACCGTGTACTGGCTCGCCGCCGGCACCTTTTCGCGCCCGCCGAAGCCCCTGGCAGGGCCGTCCATTGGACCTTCTTCGAAGAGGAGGACTGGCCCGGGCACGACCTTCAGGAGCGCGTCCAAGTCCTGGTAGTTTCTCGCCTCGCGCTGAAGGACCAGGGGATCAGTGGGCCATGCGGCTGATTCCGTAATCAGTGACCGGTCAGTTGTGGCAGGGCGATTGTCTTGGCCTGTCTGCGTGCCCGCTGGATCCGGGTAGTCATAGGAGCATCCGGCAGCGCCTGGCACCAGCACCAGCAGGCACAGGGGAAAGGTCAGCCTGCGGAGGGTGCCCTTCATGTCCACGCTTCCCATAGTCGCCACACCTGCTGCTCAAAGCAACAGCCCCAAGGACACACCCGCCGTCGTCCGCAAGACTGTCAGCCCCCGGGAGGACCATGAAAGTATGACGACTCCAACGGTGGTGGCAGCGATCCATGAACTGATGGATCTCGCCTGGAATCTTGTCTATGACCTGCTCGAGGAGCGGGGCCTGCTCGGTGACGGGTTGCTCGTCGAGGCGTACACCGGGATCCAATCCTGGGTGGAAGACTTCACCCGCTACACGGTGGTCCATTCCTGGACGGTCGCGGTCCTGTTCGTGGACACCCGGCCCGTGGACGGCATCGCGTTCCACCACGACCTCCTGGGCGCCGACGACCCGAGGGTCTTCTTCACGATTCCGGGGTAAGGAAGGCCGGCGCTTCACTTCGTATTGGCTGTTCTTGCCCTTCCGAAGCGGAACAAATCGTCACTGGTTATGGGTGGCCCGCGGTCAGAGCCGTTGGCTTGAAACCCTTGGTGATCAACCAGACGCCCAGTGACAGTTCGAACACGGCGACGGGCAGTGCGGCCAGAACGGCGATCGGGGACACCTGGGGGTAGGCGCCAAAGAAGACTGCGATGTCGGAGGCAAGGAGCAGCGGTGCGCCGACGAATGCGACCATCGGGAGGATACGGGGCACGAGCGCCGAGCGGAACAGCACGTAGCCGAGCAGAAGGTCGCAGGCCACGGGCATCAAGCTTTGCGATAGAAGGAACGTCCAGTTGTAGGTTGCGACCAAGCCATGGCTCATTGTGACCAGTGAGGCGGAGTCCGTCCCGGCGGTGCCGGCAACGTCGTTCCGCAGGGTCGTGATTGACAGCAGGCTGACGACGCTGACGAATATGAGGCAGGTTTCCACGAGTCGAGCGGCCACGAATCCGAGCGCCGCGGTTTGGCTGACCCGCTTGGCCACCGGATAGAGCACAACGGCGGTGCCGATTCCGGCCAGTCCAACGATGACCTCGGACAAGGCACCCCACTGCACGGCGGCAGTGCTGCCGGCGCCCAAGACGAAAGCGCCGGCGTCATCCTTTACCCCTTTGTAGAGGGCGAGGGTTGGGATGGAGACAAAGGTGAGCACGTACAGGATGCCGGCGGCCAGCGAGATTCGCCTCATTGGATGCATTCCGCGCTGCCCGGTGGGTCCTCGGAGCGGCGGATTGATATTGATGTTGGCCGTCATGACGTACTCCTTTGAAAGCTGACTTACTCCCCGGCTAATCGGGCTGTCGGACGCGGTAGCGACTGCGAATAATGATGGGCGGTCCCCTCCCCGGAGGTGGACTCTTTTATGTCGTCGGCAGTGGTTCCGGCCCGATCATGACGGGGGTGTCTGCGCTGGGTGGTGGTTCGCTGCCGCCCATGTCGAGCCGCAGCGGGGGATATTGGTCGGTCATCAGCGCTGCATAGGCGGTGACACGGAACACCCAGCGGTTCATGCCCATGAGGAGGTCGAACAAGCCGCGGGGGTAGCGGTCAGCGAAGAGCAGGACGAGACCGGCGATGCATACCAGCAGGCCGATCAGGCCGCTGCCGTAGGCCCAGGCGTTGCCGTCACGCACCTGGTTGTAGCTGCCGAAGGCGGCTCCGGTGAACACTCCGATGATTAGGTAGTGAGGGAGTGCGAGCAGCCACCATTTCACCAGTACGAGTCCGCGTGAAAGCGACTGAGGGTAGTCAACGGACAGTCGTGCCGGGTAGTCGGGATCGTCGGCCAGTGTGAACGGCGGATAGTGATCGGTTGCCAGTGCACTGTAGGAGTAGAAGCTGACCCGCCACGTCCAGCGCAGCACGCCGACGTTAAAGTCAAAAATTGCCCGCGGATAGCGGCCGGTGAACAAGATCGCGAAGAACGACACCACCGACAGCACCAGGAAGGCGATCCATAGGAAGAATAAGACAATAACGTGAGGGATGATCAGCAGCCATTTGACCAGCCACAGCCAACGGCTCAGGTGCGGAGATCGCGCTCCGTCGAGAGCGAGCGGGTACGAAGTTTGTTGTGACATGAGAAGTCCTTCCTTGAGCTGTAAGCACGCGCTCCGACAGGGCGTCGTTCATTCAGCGGCGGGCGGGGTCTCTCCAGTTCGGCCAGGTCCGCGACGTCGTCGGCCGTGGGCATTCTTGCGCCGATACCGGTCACGGTATCGCTGTTCCCCGAGACAGGTCAATAGGGACATGTCCCTAATGACAGCTACCATAGGGGGATGGCTGAATGGGGCTTTCTAACTAATCACCTGCATGCGCTTTACTGCGTCGCACGCCACCCGGGCATCCGGATCCGTGAGATCGCCGAAAGCGTGGGGGTCCAGGAGCGCGCGGCGCACCGACTCGTGGCGGATTTGGTCGAGGGTGGTTACCTGACCCGCCGCCGGGTCGGGAGTCGCAACTTCTACGAGCTACATCCGAATCAGCCACTCCGCCGGGAAGGTCTGGACGAGGTCGCGGTCGGCGAGATTCTCGACGTCCTCCTTCGAAGAGGTGAAGAAGTCGGCGTCCCCGCGCTGCCCACAATACATCCCAACGAGGGGAAGGTGGCAGAGTCCGGTTAAGGGCAAGACGAGCCCGCCGACTTCGCCATTCACCCGGCAACGCCGTGGTTCGGCGGCAGTCCTGTTCGTGTACACCCGGCCGGCGGGTGCAGTTGTCTTCCACCACGACCTGCTAGGCGCAGACGACCCAAAGATTTTCTTTACTCTCCCCGGTGGATAGGGGCAAGCTGGACGAGGCCTTGCTGATTGGCTCTTCTTCTGGTGCTTCGCGGAGCCCATGATTAGCTTTACGGCCCTATGCGCTGGCCAGCAGAAGACGGCTGGGCAATTCCAGAAGAGAACATCATATGATCCGGAAACTGCTTTGCAGATGGGGGGTGGCCATCGTTGGCTGGCCCAAATGTATGACGGTGAGTACCGCCGTCAATGTAATTGCGGGAAGAAGTATCCGAGTAATGCCCGGTGGTCGGGGAGGCTCTCCAGCCGCGACCACCCCCAATATCCCCATAGCCGCGACTACTACTAGGCGGGGGATCGCAGTATTTCCTGGGATCATCGGCTCGTCCAATCGGAGCTCGTCATGTTCGCAGACTTAATGTGCAAGCTCAACATCCATCACCAGTGGCACAAAGAACACTCCGATGATGGAGACCTGTTCAGACGCTGCCTTCATTGCGGCAAGGATGGAGACGATGGGGACGGTGCCTCAGACAACTGGGCCCTAAGGCGCTGGTGGTAGGTCTCTGCAGCGGAACGCTGAGCAGGCCGGGTTGCTTAGGACGTGATCGCTTATCTAACGATTGGCCATTCCCTCGTGTCAAATAGAAGCGCTCATGGAAATTTGGATCGGAGACGGCCTTGATCCAGGCACTGCTGTCCAGGCCTGAACAAACGGCATGAGTGGCACGTCGAACACGCCGAGGACGGCAGCCTGTACGGGCGCCTTCTCCGCTGCGGCAAAAACGATGATGAACGCACCAGAGTGCAGCTTTGGTGCTTGGTCAGGCCGGTGAAACTGGGTACTGCAGTTCAGGTAGTTCAGGTCACGCCCGCCGTCGGCGGTAGAGAATATCCACTGCTCCAAAACAAGCAAAGAGAAGCCCCCAATTCCTGCAGGCCTATGCTGGCCCTCCACTCTTGCGGCCCACCAGCACCACCGACACTCGCTCCCCGAATGCCTTAACCGTGGCGGCGTGCCGCGCTCCAGCCAGTCATCCGGACAGCCAGGCCCTTCTCTGCGGTGGGCTCGTCCCCGTTCTGGGCGGGAATGGCGACCGTGTGTCGATGGTGGAGCCAATGAACAGCAAGTCCCTGACACTCATGGTGATTTGGACCGGTCCGACAGGGGCCGAGCCTGCTCCGGCGTCCATGCACACCTCCTAAGAGCCTGTGACCGATCCGACGAGGACGTTGTCGTGAATCTTGCGCCAGCACCCTTCGTGAGGGCCGTTCAGGACCCATTCGGGACACTTGCCTTATCAAGGTCGGAAGACGTCCATACACAAGCGGACCGTTCAACTCCGAGTACGCGAGTTCGCCGCTGCAGATCAGCTCTTATCCTGGAGTTGCGACATGCGAAAGACGCGCCAAACTAGGACTACAGGTGAGCATGATGGCAAAGTCATCACCGTTGCCTCACCCCGAACCCCTGCAGCGAATTCCATTCAAGGAGGGCCCGCTCAAACTTGTGTGCCCGAATTCTCTTGAATTTCAGGCTGTGCCTACACCGCAAACTTCCAAATCAACTGGCCACGATTGCGTGCTTACAAAGTACGTGTTTGGCAAGAACTGGCCGTTCCTTGTTGAAAGTCTCATCCACGTGGATCTGCAACTCACAAGTTTTTCTTCTTCACAGCTGTGCCTGCCGTCATCTCACACGTCGAATGACCCGATGCGGCCTCTGCCGCGAAGAGCTTCTAGGTCTTCGTGGGTAGCAGGTGCGCTTGGGCACTCGACGTCCATGGGCAACCTTGTCCGCATCCGGGCCTTCGGGCGCATCGGTAAACGACTTACCGTGGCAGGTTCGACAATCCAAGACAGTTCCGAGGAGGTGTGCTGGTCTCAGGGACCGTAACCAATCCTTTCAATCCAGTCGGCTCCGTTCCGCGCACCGTTCTGGCCGCGGAGGCGTTCGCCCGTTCGTGCGGTCGCAGCGACGATGGCGGGGTCGGTGAGGATATCGTTGATGGTTTTGCCGATAGTTTCTGGAAGCGCGTTTGCGGAAAGGGTGCGGCCCAGCCGATTGCGTTCGATGACGTTGGCTATGAGTGGTTGGTCGGATGAGGGGTCCAGTGGCAGCACCAGAAGTGGGATGCTGTGAGCGAGGGCTTTGAGGGTAGTGGAATGTCCGCCGTGGCCGATGACAAGGTCGACGTGGGGCATGACCTGCTCGTGGGGAATTCGCCCCTGGAGCTCCACATTGGCCGGCAGGGGCTGCTCGATTCGTATTGGCACTCCTCCGGTGGTCACTATGGCCCGCACTGCTGATGTGCCCTTTGTTAGTTGCCCCAGCGCGATGATGATCCTCCGGTATACGTCCTCTTGGTTTTTCTGCCAGACGGTGCTGAGGCTGACAAGGATGAGCGGCGGGTTTTCGGGTGCGCGGGGGGCGGGGGGACTTGCGTGCTCAGTTGTGCCGATCCAGTCGAACGCGATCCGGCACCTTCCTTGCCCGGCCGGATCTATCTCGCGGTCGGTGGGCAGGAGCCGCGCAGCACACCGCTCAAGAAGAGCCAATGGACTAAGGCCAAACGGCCGCAGCGTCCCGTTCAGGGCTGGGTTGCCCATGCCCTGCTCCCAGAACTTCCCGAGAGAATGAAACAGCACGGCGGACGGGGTACCTGTGCTGAGGGCTTCGCGGAGCGAAGTGAGCATGACGCCGTCAACAACGATCACGTCGGCGCGTTGCCTGGCAAGCAAAGAGCGGACATCCCGGGCAGTTCCTCGCCCCAGTGCCATCCGCACCAGCGCAGGCCGGTGTCCGAACCTCCCTGTAGGCCTGGTGACGTCCATTTGTGCCAGGGCGGGCAACTGCACCATCGTCACGCCTGTGGGGGCTGAGCTCTGGGCGCGCGGGCGGACGCCGGCGATGGTCACGCGATGGCGACGCAGTGCCAGCTCTCCGGCGATCGCGAAGGTTGGCGGGAGGTTTCCCCCAATGTCGCCGCTGAGGAACACTACGTCGAGCGGCGGGCGCTTCCCTGGCTGTCCCATCACGACGGGATCGGCAGCACCGGATATACGCGGCCGCCCCCGGGAATGCTCGCGGCCGAGGGCATGCCAACGAGCCCGGCGTGCGGCTCGTCTGTGAAGGTCATGACGACGGCGGCCCCCCACGCTGGGCGGATTCTTCCGTCGTTGGCCTCTTCGATCTCAGCGCCCGGTGGCCGCGGCGCTCCACTGGAGGGTTGTCCGCGATCCGCGCTCTCGGGCTCATGAACCCATTATGGCCGCGTCCTGTCCGGGCTGACCAGAAACTTCTTCCTCTTCACCAGGATCTGCCGCAACATAACTGCCAGCCCCCGCCGGGCGTAGAAATTGCCACAGTTCTTCGAGAGCGGCATGCAATCGGCCAAACGGATCTCCGGGCTCGACAGCTCGAACAAGGAGTCGGCGCCCATGCAGGATCGCCTATTGGATCAGCTGGTCACTTGTCGGACGTGAACACGATCGAGTCGAAGACGGCGCGTGCCTCTCTCGTCAGCTCCGGATTGATGGGTGGGCGGTATTGGGCCACCCAGATCACGGCGCGCTGGCCGTTCAGGTCGACCACTCGGTAGGTTTCGTGTTCATTCTGAGTCGAGTACCAGCGTGAGCATTGGTATGCGGATGATGCGTGGATGCAGAGCTTGTCGCCATCGCAGGCTGTGATGTCCACGTCGCCCTCAACTGAGTGGTCGAACTCGAAGCCGGAATAGTCGCCCACCATGACCTTGACGGCGGGGGTACTCACCGTGGACTTCTGCGCCGCCATGGCGTCAACGAAGGACATAGGCGACGGATCGACCTTGACGAGGGCGCCCACCCACTCGCAGGCGTCCGTCGACACATAGTCGGCGGGCCACCAAGCCACGTAGACGGCCCCTTCACCTGGATGATCCGGGTCGTTCTTGCCCAGGACTTCGCCGCTTTCACTGGACCAGCCGTCCGGGACAGTGATCTCGAATGGCGCCGTGTAGCCAGTGGCGAGCACGAGGTATGTGCCGGCGTCAATGTCGCCGTTCTCCGGCAGCAGTGGGACCGTGCCGGTGTCGGCATCCTCCGGGAGGGGTGAAACCGTGCGAGCCTCCGTAGTCGGAAAACTGGCGGAAGGGAGGGAGACGTTATCGGGCTCATACTGGCACCCGCTGAGAAATCCAATCAGTGCGATAGCCACTAGGGGCAAGAGATGGCGCGACCGCTGACCGGCCTTTTCGAGGGGTGTCATGGAGCTCATCGATCCACAAAGCCGCTACAGGGTAATGTGAGGCCCGCAGCCGGTGGCCTCGCGGGCGGCCCCTGATGGGATGCCGTCGCCTCAAGTCTCCTCGGGCATAGGGCCCGTGACAATGGAGAGTTGTACGGAGATCACGCTCAGCGCACAATTCGGGGGAGAAGTCCGAGGTGGCCAAGCTCTGGGACGACGCCGACGAACCCGAACGGCGCGAATCCTTGGAAGACCTGGTCGAACGGCTTGGGGCAGCGTTGAGGTAACTGCCGGTACCGTCCGTGACGCGCGAGGGCCATTATTGAATTGCCAGATACGCGGACGGGAGAAGGCCATGTTGAAGGCCCTGTTGTGCAAGCTGAATATCAGCCATAAATGGCATGTCGAACACGCCGAAGACGGCAGCCTGTACAGGCGCTGTCTCCACTGTGGAAAGGACGACGATGAGCGCCAGAGGGGAGGCGGGGAGTTCAGTGGCTGGGCAGGGCCAGTCGGAGGAGGCGGGATCTAGGCCGCCGGCCTCCTGGATGGCATACCTGTGCTCCTATGTCGGCTTGTCACTGTCCTGCGCAGCAGGTGACACCCTTTGTCGAGGGTTGCGTCAACAAACAGCCAGTCCCGGACCGCACCCAGCCGCTGACGAACAGATGATTTGTCATCTGGCTGGCATGCAGAGGCGGTCCAAGGCCTCGTTGAGGGTGGACTCCATCCGGCCGTTCATGAAACTGCGCTTCTCCTCACTGGCTGGGTCCTCGAGTCCGGTCGGCAGCGGTGGCACGGTCACGGTCATCGTTGCCTGGTATCGCCCATCTGCGCTGCTGACGGCTGTCGTTTGATGGCCCCAGAGCGAGCCTAAGCCCTCGTGCCTCGACTCCTTCGAGCACCCGTCCGAATGCTCCCATATTCCCAGTCCGTAGGGGGCGAAGCCGGGGCTGGTCTTCATTTCCCGCAGCGACGCCGACGAGATCGCCCGACCGGTGAAGAGGGCGGCCATAAAGAGATTCACGTCTTCGACAGTGGACGTCGCCCCTCCAGCCGGGTTGCCCGCCCAAGCAGTGTTGTCTGTGACGTCGACCCGCTCACCTCGGATGGTGGCGTAGCCGTGCAGAAGTCCGGGTGCGGTGAGGTCTACGGGTTTCAGGCTCGTGTTCTTCAGTCCGAGTGGTTCAAAGACCTCCTCCTGCATGACCTGGTTGAACGGCGTGTGCCGCAGTTCCTCTATTAGGAGGCCGAGGGCGAGGTAATTCGTATTCGAGTACTTGAAAGATCCCACGCTGGCTGCTGGCCAGGGGAGAGTCCCCGCCAACTTCAATCCGCTTTCCATCGTGAGCTTCTGAGAGAGCGCATGTCGGAAGTCAACATCTTGTGGCCCAGCCTCGTTGACCTCGGGCATGCCGGACGTATGGCTGAGCAGTTGCCTGACGGTGATCGGCGCTGGGGGCTTAAGAGCGGACGTGAATCCAGGTATCACATCATTGACGGGATCGTCGAGACCGATGAGGTGATCCTCCACGAGCTTCAACACCGCCACTGCTGTCATCGTTTTGGTGACGCTGGCGATCTGTGTCCGGTCAGTAGGCTGCGCCGGCGTTCTGGTTTCAAGATCCCTCACGCCGTAGGCCTTCGACCACTCGCCACCGGGCCAGCGGATTTGAACAACGGCGGCCACCGCGCCCTCATTTAAAAACAGCTGGACCTGATTTTCCAGGGAAACGAAGGGGCTCGGTGAGCTTGATGACGGTGCGGGCTCATCAGTGGAATTGGTACAGCCAGACACAAGGAGGACGAATGCTAGGGTCGCCCGCCTCCAGATGGGATTCTTTGTGCTCATTACCGCATCCGCTCGGGACGAAATGACAGACTTGGCCGCCTGCGGCACCACATCCGGCCAGACCTGCGGCGGCACCGCCGTCCCAGCACCTCAATCCTACGACTGGCCCTCGTAGTCGGGAACGACCTCGACTCATTTCATGAGCGGGGCAGTGGCTGTTCGCGCCACGCTGCGTCCGTTCGTGCCGCCATACGGGGAGTACCTCATCCAGCTGCTTCTCCGTCGCCAGCAAGAGCCAAGTCCTTCGATCTGATGTTCTTAGAACAGCGGCCAAGGCACCGCGGGCATCCCACCCCTTGGAGTCGGGAACCGCCCTGCCAACCGCAACCGGGCGCAGCGCGCGGCGAGCGACGCAATTTCTTCGGCACTGACCAGGTCCGCCAGGTTTCGCCCCAGCTCACCGTCCAGCCCTGCGCTGACACGGTCGATGCCCTCAAGTTCCTCGGCCGTCAGCCCGTCGCCCAGCCACCCCCACAGCACCGTGCGCAGCTTGTGGTCACGGTGAAAGGTGAGCCCATGGTCCACGCCGTGCCGGTGTCCGTCCGGCATGGCAAGGATGTGATCGCCTTTGCGGTCAGCGTTGTTGACGACGACGTCAAACACCGCCATGCGTCGTAGCTCCGGCGTGTCCTCATGGATGAGGGCGACCATCCGCCCCGTCTCATCCTGCCCCTCGAGGACCTGTTTCCACCCGATCTCCGGAATGTCATCCGCGGCTACGAGGTCCACCGCGTTCTGGTCGGGATCAGCCTGCTGCCACAGCTGCACCATTCCTTCGCCCAGGGGACCATCCCGGAGCCAGGTGCGTGGCACCACGTTCCAGCCCAGGACCTCAGAAACCAGGTAGGCGGCCACCTCCCGGTGGGCAAGGAAGCCCTCGGGGAAATCCCACAGCGGTTTCTCGCCGGCTATCGGCTTATAAACGACCGTGGTGTCGCCGATGGTCCCCACGAAGGTGGCATTCGACGCCGTCGTAATGCGACCGGTGAGCGTCAGCTCGCCAGTCAGCAGGTCGGGTGCCGGCATCAAACCTCAGGCAGGGTGCAGACGTGTCCGTCGGGGTCCACTGGATAACCGCAGAGCGGGCACGCGGGACGTCCGGCTCCCACCACCTCACGGGTCCGCTTGGCGAACGCGCGGGCCGTGCCAACCGGCATCCGCACCAGCAACATTTCGGCCACCTCAGCGCCGTTTCCATCAACCGCGTCGTCGTCATCGTCAGCATCGGCATCGCTGAGCGGGTATGCCTCGATGACCACCTGCGCCGTCGTCGGGTCCCAGCCCAAGGTCATGGCGCCGGTTCGAAACTGTTCCTCGACCGCCTCGAGCGGGTCATTGTCCACGAGTTCGATGGGCGTACCCGTGGGAATGCTGAAGGGGTTACCCTCGAGGGCGATGAGCTGATCGAGGATTTCGTCAATCTTCCCGGCGAGCTCGGCCGACTGTTGCTTCTCGAGGGCGATGCTCACGATTTGCTTGCCGGTACGGACCTGCAAGTAGAACGTACGTGCCCCTGGGAGGCCGACGGTGCCGATGACAACTCGGTCAGGCCAGGCAAACTCGTGAACGCGTGTGGGCATGTGAGTATTTTAGGCACACGAGGTTCCCTTCGCCGTTTGCCCCGCACCGCCGCCCACCGGCGCATCGGCCGAGTTGATGCCGTTCGACAGCCACGACAGATCCCCCGCGTCCGTGTTTGTCGCATAGACGCTCGGCCGAACAGCACCATAGTGCACGATCGACACGGAGGCCGGGCCCACGTTAATGCGCTGGAACAAGTCGAGGTGCATACCGAACGCGTCGGCGAGGATGGATTTGATGATGTCACCGTGGCTCACTGCCGCCCACACGGCCCCTGGCCCGTACTTGGCTTCGAAGGCTGCATCATGGCGCCGGACTGCCGCTACCGACCGGGCCTGCATCGCCGCCATGGATTCACCGCCGGGAAAAACGACGGCGGACGGCTGCGACTGCACAGCCGCCCAGAGCTCTTCGGCGGCGAGATCGCTAAGCAGGCGGCCCTGCCACTGGCCGTAGTCGCACTCGGTAAGATCGGGTTCGGTCGGCGCAGAAGGGTTGCTGGTCTGGCGATCGAGGATGAGTTGGGCGGTTTGCTGGCAACGCTCGAGGGGGCTCGATACCACTCCGGCCAAGGGCACGGCCGCCAGTCGGTCTCCGGTCAAAACTGCCTGCTCACGCCCGATCTGGTCCAGACTGACGCCGGCCGCCCGGCCAGCCAGCAGCCCAGCGGCGTTGGCTGTGGTGCGGCCGTGCCGCACGAGGATAACTGTTGCCATCCCTACAGCCTAGCCAGCCTCCTCCACTGAATCCCGGCGTCGAACGGGGTGTTTGAAATCCCGGCTACCGGTGCAGGCGCTCACGCCAGTCCGCCGGTACCTTCTCTGCCGGTGCAGGTGATGGCTGCTCCAGCGGTCTGGACTGGGGGTCCGGAAGCCGCGGCCCGCGGAAGAACTTCTTTGTGGTGTGCTCGTAGAACCAGTTCTCGCCGGGTTCAAAGGATCTCATGACGGGGTGTCCGGCGGTGCGGGCATGGATACTGGCATGCTGTGAGGGCGATGAATCGCAGCAGCCGATGTGGCCGCATTCGGCGCAGCGGCGAAGATGCAGCCACCAGCCTGGGCCATCACCGCTCAGGCACTCCAGGCATCCGGTTCCACTGGGCGTGGCGGTGAGGTTGATTCCCTGAACAGGGCGATTCTCCATGAAGGCCTCCATGTCCATCCCTCCGGTTCTGCTGACGTTCATGTCATCCCGTGTGCCACTGATTGGAGCAATTCTGGCACTATCTCCGCGCCCTTGGAATGACGCATCAGGGCGTCAAACACGGGGTCTGATAGGACACTTGCTTCGGTGGCGAAGGACCGTCCCGGAGGGTAAGGAGCACCCTTGTACCCGGTGTCTCAGCGCGAGTATCGTGAGCGCCACCGAACCATTGAACCGGAAAGACGGCGGCCCATGGATGACCCGGTTCCGATCATGCTGATTGCCACCACGGACGCGACCTCCCGGCGCATTCTTGGGGATGAGTTACGTCGACGGTACGGTGCCGACTACGAGGTGTTGGTCTGCGACGGCCACGCGCACGGGCGGGCGGTGCTGGAGGGGCTCCGCCGCTGGAACCGCCAGGTGGCCCTCATCCTCGGGTGCTACGGACCGGCCGACCGCGGAGGACTTGATTTCCTGCGGCGTGCCTATGGGTTTCACCCTGCGGCCAAACGTGCTGTTGTGGTGACATGGGGTGACTTCGCAAGCGCCCCAACTGTCTTCCGCGCCGTGGCACAGGGGTACGCCGAACTGGTGATCATACGTCCCGAACGATTGCGCGACGAGGAATTCCATGGGGCTATTACCGACGCCCTTGACGACTGGCACCTTGCCCAGGGGGTCGGGTTCGAGGCGGTACGGCTTATCGGGGAGGTAGGGGACGAAAGGACACACACCTTGCGTGACTCCTTGAGCCGGAACCACATCCCCGCCGTCTTCCATCCTGTAGGGTCTGCGACCGCGCAACAGACGTTGGAGAGCCTGGACCTGCGCGACCCCGTGCTGCCCGTCATGGTGCTTGAGTTCACCGCTCCACCAATTGTCCTTGAGAACCCCACTGACCTGGAGATCGCCGAAGCGATGGGGGTGACCCGGCCGCCACCGGCGGACAAGATCTTCGACGTGGTGGTGGTTGGAGCCGGTCCCTCCGGCCTCGCGACCGCTGTTTACGCTTCCTCCGAGGGCCTCTCCACGATGGTGATCGAGGGAGAGGCTGTGGGTGGCCAGGCCGGCACCAGCTCGCTCATCCGGAACTACCCTGGCTTCTCCCGCGGTGTGAGCGGGGCCCACCTGGCCTACCGCTCCTTCCACCAGGCCTGGACCCTGGGCACCGATTTCCTGTTCCTGCGCAAAGTGGAGGGGCTCCGCGTGGACGGAACACTGTACGCCGTGTCGATTTCCGATGGCAGCGTGGTGCATTCCCGCACAGTGGTGGTGGCCACCGGCGTGGATTACCGCCGGCTCGGCATACCCCAGTTGGAGGATCTGGTTGGCAGAGGCGTCTTTTACGGGGCCACAGTCTCGGAGGCGCCGTCCATGGCCGGGAAGCATGTTTGTGTTGTGGGCGGCGGTAACTCGGCCGGACAGGCGGTTCTGCACCTGGCCAGGTATGCAAAGAAGGTGACGCTGCTGGTACGCGGGCCTACACTGGCGGCCAGTATGTCGGAGTACCTTATCTCCCAGCTTGAGGCCACGCGGAATGTGGCAATGCGCTTTGGCACCGCCATCGTAGGGGCCCGCGATCATGACGGATTCCTTGCCGCCGTCAAGGTAGCCGCATCCGGAGCGGCCGATGCAGTCCCGGGCGAGGAAATCGAAGCGGGCGGCTTGTTTGTGTTGATCGGTTCGGTGCCACGGACCTCCTGGCTGCCCGCAACTGTGGAGCGGGATCCGGCCGGTTTTCTGCGCACAGGCGGCAGGGATGTCAGTTACGGCGGGTCCGCCAGGGCGGACAGCTCCCCATTGGCGCTGGAAACCAGCATGCCCGGCATCTTCGCGATTGGCGACGTGCGGGCGGGTTCCATCAAGAGAGTGGCTACCGCAGTGGGGGATGGTGCCACTGTGGTTTCGATGCTTCATGCTTACCTGGCCGAACACCCTCTCCCGGCCGCGTCCGCTGCCCCTGGTGGGGCAGCCGCGCGCGAGGAACTGCCCCGGTGATGTCTGCTTCAACTGAAGCTGTACCGTTGATCCCGCCGATGCGGTGGCTGCTCTATGCCGCTGCGTTCCTCGTGTTTCTGGCCGGGCTCGTGCTGTTCGTCTTTCCGCTCCAGACTGATGAATTTTTCGCGTGGACCGTCAATCCGCCCATGACCGCTGTCTTCCTCGGCGCGGCATACTGGTCGAGTGCCGGCCTGGAGGTGACGGGCGCCCGGTCGGCGGGTTGGAATTCAGCGCGGCTGGCAGTCTGGCCCGTGTTCATCTTTACTGCATTAACTTTGGGCGTCACCCTGCTCCATATCGATCGCTTCCACCTATCTTCAAACGCTGCCCCCACTGCCCGGATAGCCACCTGGGCCTGGCTGGCAATTTATGCCCTGGTGCCTGTGGCGATGCTCATCATCAGCCGGATGCAGGTCCGGTCGCGGCGTCCCGATCCAAAGTCCGTGACAGCGGGACCGCCAGTGCTGCCTCCTGCGCTCCGGATGCTCCTGGCGGGAATCGCCGGGGTACTGCTGTTGTATGGCGTGGCGCTCCTGGCAGTCCCCACGCTGGCCGCGCGCTGGTGGCCGTGGACACTGTCCGAACTGACAGGGCGGGCTATCGGCGCGTGGCTGGTCGGTCTGGGGTGGGCGGCAGCGCAGGGTCAGTTCAGCCGTGACCTCAGCACTGTCCGCCCAGTGGCCCTGACCTCCGTTGCGTTCGTTCTTCTTCAGGCGCTTGCACTACTGCGGTACGGCGGCGCCCTGGCATGGCCGAGTGGACCGGCGATCGCCTTCGTAGCCGTCCTACTTGCCATTGGAGTGGCCGGCGGGTGGGCACTCGCGCTTTCGCTTTCGACGACTTCCCGGGGACCGGCTGCTCCCGGTTGATCGGAAGGGTTCCTATGCTTCGCACAGGGCGCCGGGATCTTCCCCGAGCCAGCCTTGATAGGCTCCGGGCATGAAGGGATGGGACCGGGGCTGCCTGTCTGCGCCGCAAGCCGAACTGGTGGCACGGTGGCTGGGGCCGCCGGAACTCATTGAGGACTTGTCGTGGGGGCTGACGGACACGAAGGTCCTCAAGGTCCATGCCGGTGGCCTGGCGAGAATTGTGAAGGCCGCTGGCCGCGAGAATCATCACATCCACCGCGAGATCACGGCCCACGCCTCCTATACCCGCCCGCTCCTGGCTGCCGGCTGCGCACCGCTGATGCTGCACTCAAGTCGGTCCGCAAGGGTTATGGTCCTCGAATATCTCGACGGGGACCTGTTGGAAGGCACTGCAAAGGAATTGGACGGGGGACTGCACCGCCAGGCCGGGCAGCTGTTGAGCATGCTCCACGCAGAGGAACACCGGGTGAACGATCAATATGAAGCCCGGGTCACGCAGAAGGCACTGAGCTGGCTTGACCGCCACCACAGGATTGATCCGAGGCTGGAAAGCGACGCCCGGCGGCACCTGCTGGACTACAGCCCTTCGCCGGTCAGGGTTGTTCCGACCCACGGTGACTGGCACCCGCGAAACTGGATCAGTCATGAAGGGCGGCTCAAAGCGATAGATTTCGGGCGGTTCGACTTCCGGCCGGCCGCGAGCGACTTCTGCCGTCTCTCAATGCAGCAGTGGCAGACGGACCCGGCCCTCGAATCAGTGTTCCTGGACGGGTACGGAAAGGATCCGCGGGCGCATGATCCGTGGCGGATCGAATTGCTGAGGGAAGCAGTCGGCACGGCCGTGTGGGCTTTTCTCGTAGGCGACACAGCCTTCGAAGCCCAGGGCCACCGCATGCTGGGTGAGGCCCTGCAGAACTTCTAGCCAGTAAACTCCCCGGGCTGAATGAACTGACCGAGCCGCCGCCAGGGCTGGATAAAGCGGGGCTACACCACCAGGGAGTACGAAGAGCCCGAGGGCGTGCGCTCCAGTAGTCCAAAGTCGACCAGGTAGCGGCGCAGCAGCACAACGTCGTCGGTATAACTGAGGAGACGCTCGTTGACTTGCCTCTCTGTTAGCTGTTCTCCAGGCGCAATGACCTCACCCGCAATCCTGGCAAGAAGCTCCCGCCGTTCCGCCACGTTTGCCGGGTATCTTTCGATCCGGCCGAGCCGCATGAACCTGTCGAGTCCCGTCCGGGGCTGCCGGCGTGGCTGCTGGTCCAGCAGGTCGCGGAATATGGAGTCCGACGCCACCAAGTCGCCTGACGCCTGCTGCTCCACGAGCCCGGCTTCAAGAAGGCCGGCGATTGCCCGGTTCCGCCGCTGCTCCTTTGCTTCAGGCAGGATGTCGGCAGGCGCAGCCCCGAGCACAATTTGGGCGTAGGCAATCCGGGCATCGCCGTTGCCGAGCGTTCCCAGGACCCGGCGCCAATGGGGGCCGCTCATTCTCCTGCTTTCGGCCACGTCAGTTTTCTCCTCTGCCGCCCAACCAAGCCACTTGTGTCAGTGGGTGATCAAAGATCGTAGCCCCGAAGCTCCTGTTGCCGGAAGCGGTGGCGGTGCCGTGGGCCTCGCATACCCAGGTCTTCAAGGCCACGTATCTGAATCACTTGGCCAGCGCCGAAAAGGCCCGGCCTGAGCAGGTTGCCGTGGTCACGGCCGCTCAACTGTTGCGCTGGTTGCACGGGTTCAACCCGGTGCTCAGCCCGGTGGAGCTTGCCCGAATATCCTCGGTGGCAGTCCAGCCTGGGACGTGGCACCGGCGGCCGGCTCCCCAAGGCGACCAGTTGGCGCTTCAACGGAGGTTTGACGGCCTCCGGATCCTTGTCAACCAGGCACGACGGCGGCGGGCAGCCTGGATGCTCGGAGTTCCGGCCCTGGTCTTCATGACGTTGACGAACCTTGGTGCCGCTGTCCTCCATGCACTGGGCGGGCGCTGAGGCTGCGGCGGGACATGTGGCCCTGTTGCCGTCGTCCGGCTCCGGGAGTCGGATGTCTTGGCCTAGAAGCTGGTCACCAGTTCGCCGAGCACCTCTTCGAGCCTGCTTGGATCTGTGGCGTCATAGTAGTGAGCCCCGCTGGACCTGGCGATTTCCCGGAGAGTGGCGACATCGGCGCCCGGACCGTACGCGAGGGTAAAGACGAGCACCGGCGTCGAGTGGTTCTGGTGACTCAACTGCTCCGAGAGCCCGCCCAGGTCCCCAGGGTGCCGGGTATCGTTCTTGCCGTCACTCAAGAGCACAATCGAGTTGATAAAGCTCTCTTTGTATTCCTTGGCTTGGTCGCTGGCGAACCGGCTCACTGCTTCGAACAGGGGTGTTGCTTCCACAGCCTGCAGCCCGTTGAGTTTGCTGATGAGGTCTTCCTTATTGGACTTCAGCGGGGCTACCGGGGTCACGATGCCCGGTTGCAGGGGACCGTCGCCTTCATGGGAGAAGGCGGCCAACCCGATCTCATCATCGCCGACAAAATGTTCCAGCGCCCTGGCAACGGCATCCTTGGCCCGTTGCAGTTTGGTCAGCCCGGGCTCCTGCACCATCGAGTCCGAGACGTCCAGCAGGAACAAGGCCCTGGCCCGCTTCCGGACCTCGGGGAAGCTGTCCTTGATGGCTGCAAGCGCCTCCGCTTTGGGCAGCGGCAGTGGCTGCAGCGTTTGGGCGTATTGTCCGGTTGATGCCACCCCGGCATCCACCGCCCCCTGCGCCGACCGATAGCCTGAGGCCTTCACAACGTCCTGGCCCTGTTGGGTCGCTGCGAACGCAAGGAAATCCTGGGCCGCCGATCGCAGTTGGCTCCCCACCCAATCTCCCTCGAGAATGACCGCAGGGTTGTCTGCGACGTACACCCCGTCCTGGGGGTAAATTGCTCTCAGCGGCTCCTTCGGCGGAGGCCCGGAGTGCTTGGTTTTGCCGTCTTCGCTGACTACTCCCCGGTTGTAGTCCCACACCGATTTTTCATCAACGATGACGGCGGAGAGGAATTCCGAGACGTTCCCGGCGTCGTCAGCCTGCCTCGTGTGCCACAGGAAGTGCTCCGGGGTGGCCATGTAGTGGCTGGTGCCCAGTTCAACCGCGCGGACTTTATCGATCAGCGACGGCGCGTGCAGGTCCATGCCGTCCACACCACCTGCGCTGCCGCCGGCGGCACCATAGGAAGCAGCAAGGGCCAAGAGGCCCGCCGTTGAGACGAGTGGACTGGCCTTCCCAAACTTGAATTTTCCCCAGTCGCCATGGCCCAGGCGTTCCCAGATATCCTGTTCCCCGGCCATTTTGAAGACTTCGGACCATGACGGGGGTTGTTTGTCCCAGCCCAGGGTGGCAGTCATGGTCTCCGGCATGGCTACAACGATGGCGCTGCGGGCCACGCTGGTTGCCTCCTGCGGGACAGGGCTTCCGCCGTCAGCTGCAGCCGCGATCCGCAACCACGCTGAGGAGTCCGGCAGCCAGATGGACGGCTTGTCTCCGGCGGCCATGCCGGAAAACTTCCCGGCAACCTTGTTGGCGGCCACTCCTGACTCTTCCTGGGTCACTGCCGGAGTCACGCATTTGCCGTCAACGCTCCGAGGCTTCGCTGTGTACCCGGCCGCCAAAGCCCGCACCATGTCGGCGTTCTCCAGTGACGTGAGGATGTTCAAGGAAATGCACGGCGGGTTTCCGGGGACTGATGCCGGGCTGTCCTGCGTCAGGGGTGAGGCCGCCGGGGGAGCACCACCACCATCCCGATTTCCCTCCGGGCCCGCGGGGAAGATCAGCATTCGCAACACGAACCCGCCGCCCAGGATGAGGAGTGCCACGGTGCCCGCCGCAACGATCCAGATCCAGCGTGGATAGCTGACGTCAGCTGCTGCATGTCGGCGGCCCATGCTCGTTTCCTTTGAAATCCGCCGGGTTCCCCCGGTGTGAATGCAAATGATGAAACTGACCCGCGGCGGTCACACCGCAGTTACGCCTTGCCCTGCCCCAACAACTGGATACGCCCTTTGAGGATAACCCCGAAGTACGCGATCTGTGGGTGTCCTCTCAGAAATTTGATCAGCCATGTGGTGTTCCGCATCAGTCAAAGGATTACCGGGGAGACCGCAGGCCTTCCACGGAGTCAGCCGACGACGTCGAGCGCCACAAGGTGCGCGCCCTCACCCTGGGCAAAAACCGCCAGCGCCGTGCCCGCCCGTGAGGGGAACACCAGATCCGTCACGGTGGCCAGGCCGTCCTGCGCGAACACCTCCACGGAGCAGCGGTCCAGGTAGACACGCAGCCCGAGGCGGCCGTCCTGCAGGGGAACCGCCACGGTTTCAATGGATGGGAAAGCGTCATGGAATTTGACGTTCCCCGACTCCCTGCGGTCAAGCCTGAGGATTCCCTCCGCTACGTCATAGCGGATCACGGTGCGTTCGGTATCCGCAGTAGCTAGCAGCAGCCCCACGCTGTCTGCAGTGCCCGGCCGGAACTCAACATCGATCCGTGCCACCTCTGACGCAGCAGGCAGCGGCATAACGCCGGTTGCCAAGGCCTGCGGCCCGAGCTGCAACTGCGCGGGGCCAAGCCCGGAAAACGGGTCGATGGCCTGCTGCCGCAGGGCCGGTTTCCCGTCCACGCGGATGAGCGAAACTTCACGTGGCAGGGACATGGTACTTCGCCAGTCCCCGGTAGGCGTTTCCCTGGCATAGTCCCAGTTGTTCATCCAGCCGATCATGACGCGGCGCCCATCGGGCATGTTGCTGAACGAGACGGCGGCGTAATAGTCCCGTCCCCAGTCCAGCCAGCCGTACTCGCGCATGCGCGAACCGTCGGTCTGGAGGCCCGCCGTGACGGTCGATTCGGACCGGAACGCCACGCCGTCGAACGTTCCCAGGAAGTACTGCCCCGCCGAGCCGCCGGCGATGCCGCCAGGGTTGAGGTTTACGATGAGGACCCACCGGGTGTCCTGCGGGTCTCCGTCGACGGGCAGTTCGAAAAGGTCCGGGCACTCCCAGACTCCGCCGGTGGCGTTGGCGGGCCCGAAAGTGCTCAGGTGTTTCCACGCTTTCAAATCGTCGGACTTGTACAGCACCACCTGCCGCTGCACCGCCTCCACGGCCACCATCACCCAGTAACTGCCTGCGCCGCCGTCGTACCAAAACACCTTGGGGTCCCGGAACTCCGCTGATGCGCGGTCCAGGACGGGGTTGCCGTGGTACTTGGTCCAGGTCAGCCCCTCGTCCAGGCTGTACGCCAGCGATTGTGCCTGCCGGCCGGCCAGCGGGGAGGCACCGGTATAGGCGCTGGTGTAAATCGCCACGAGCGGGGGGTTGGCGGCTGTGCCGAAGCCGCTGGTGTTGAATTCATCGAACACAGCCGATCCGGAAAAGATCGCCTCGTGCTCGTCGCACGGAATCGCCACCGGCTGCTCGTCCCAGTTCAGCAGGTCCTCTGAGGTGGCGTGCCCCCAGGACATGTTGCCCCAGTCAGGGCCGAAGGGATTGTGCTGGTAGAACAGGTGGTAGGTGCCGTTGAGGTACACCAGTCCGTTGGGATCGTTGAGCCAGTTCCGTTCGGCCGTGTAGTGGAAGGCGGGCCGGTAAGGATCGCTGATGGCAGCGGGCGGGGTTCCTGCCGCCGTCGTCAATGTCTTCATGCTCAGCCCTTCACGCCGCTGGAGGCGATGCTGTTGACGAATGAACGCTGGAAGGCGATGAAGAGCACCACCACCGGGACCGTGATCAGGGAGGCGTAGGCCATCACCTCGCCCCACGAGACGTTCAACTGGAAGAAGTACTGGATGCCGATCATCACAGGCCGCAGTTCCTCGGACTGGACCACCATGAGCGGCCAGAGGTAGGAGTTCCAGGCCGGCAGGAAGGTCAGGATCGCCACCGTTGCCGTGGCCGGGCCTGCCAGGGGCATGACCACCTGCCGGTAAATCTTGAACCAGCCGGCACCGTCGATCCGGGCTGCTTCATCCAGTTCCTTAGGGATGGACTCGAAGTACTGGTGGTACAGGTAGATGGAGAACGCGTTGGCGATGAACGGAATGATCTGGACCTGGTAGGTGTCCAGCCAGCCCTTGGAGAACTCGAGGCTGAAGCCGTTCAGCTCGAAGTAGGGGAGCTGGTTGACCCACCACACCAGGGGCAGGGCCAGGGTCTGGAACGGCACGATCAGGGTGGCCAGGATCGCGGTGAAGACGATCTTCTTGCCCTTGACCTGCATCCGGGACAGGGCGAACGCGCAGAGGCTGTTGACGAAGATGCCCAGGACCACGGTGACGGCGGAAACGCCCACGGAGTTGAGCAGGAAGCGTGCGGCCGGGACGCGGTCGAAGACGGCTGCGTAGTTGTCGAAGGAGATGTTGCCCACCGGCAGGAACGCCGCCAGCGAGGACATGTCGCCGAAGATCTGCTGGTCCGGCTTCAGGGAGGACACCAGCATGAAGACGATGGGGAAGGCAGCGACGACGGCGAAGAGGACGCGCACCAGCATGGTGCCGGCGCTCCTGAGAAGCAGTTGGTTTTTCATGTCAGTCTTTCTCCCGCGTGAGGTAGCGCTGCACCGCGGAGACGATCAGTACAAGGACGAAGAACACCAGCGAGATGGCGGATGCATAGGACGTTTCCTGCTGCCGGTAGCCTGACCGGACGGCCTCATAAACGATGGTGGTGGTTGAATCCATCGGCCCGCCCTGCGTCATCACGCTGATCTGGTCGAACAGGCCCAGGGCCTGGATGGTGATGGTGACCAGGACCAGGCTGCGGGTATGGAACAGCCCGGGCCACGTCACGTACCGGAATTGCTGCCACCGGCTGGTGCCGTCCAGCTGCGCCGCCTCGTACAGCTCACCGGAAATGCCCTGCAGCCCTGCCAGCCAGATGATCATGTGGAAGCCGGCAGCCTGCCAGATAGACAGGATGATGATGGCCGGCATGGCGGTATTGGGGTCGCCCAGCCAGTCAGGTCCGTTGATCAGGCCGAAGCTGACGCTGGAGAGGATCTCGTTGATCAGGCCGTCCTTGCGGTACATGAACAGCCACAGCAGCGAAACCACCACCATGGAGGTGACCACCGGCAGGAAGTACACGGTGCGGAAGAAGTTCACACCGCGGAACTTCTTGTTGATCAGGAGGGCCAACACCAGGGCCAGGCCGGACTGCACCGGCACGATGACCACGGTGAAGTAGGCCACGTTGAGCAGTGCCCGGTAGAACGTGGGGTCGGTAAAGAGCCGTGCGAAGTTGTCCATTCCCACGAATTCGACGGGACGGGGCGAAATGAGCCTGGCGTTGGTGAAGGCCAGGCCGAAGCCGAGGATGGCCGGGATGAACACGAAGGCCAGCAGCAGCAACGCTGCCGGGGCGATCATGCCCCAGCCGCTGACCTGGTCGCGGCGGAAGCCGGGGCGTCGCCGTGCGTTGGTTTTGGCGTCCGACGGCGGCAGGGCGGGTTTGGGTGCGTCCGGAACGCGGGGACGGGTGGGGAGGGGGACAGTTGCCATGGGAATCTCCGATCGGCGGGCCTGGGAGGCCTGCACCGTTGGGTGCAGGCCTCCCGCGGGTCCGGCTATTTCTTGTAGCCGCCGTTGGACTTGATGTTGGCGTCGATCGCCTTCACGGCCTTGTCCAGGGTGGACTGGGCGTCTGCCCCGTTGAGGATGTCCTGCGTGGCTTTCCCAAATTCGGTGGCGATGAAGGGGTACGCCGGGGTCTCCGGCCGCATCACGGCGTACTGGCGGGAGAAGTCCATGAAGATCCGGTTGGCCCCGCCTTCAGCGAAGGCCGGGATCTGGGCGGCAGCCTCGTTGCTGGCGGGAATGGCGCCGGTTGCCTTGGCCACTGCCGCGATGTTCTCCGGTTTCAGTGAGTAGGAGAGGTAGTCCATGGCCGCTTCGGAGTTGCTGCAGCCGCTGGTGACGCCCCACTGCCAGGAGGCGCCGCCGATCTTCGGGCCCTTGCCCAGGTCCACCGGCGGCATGACCACCAGGTCATCGCCGAGCGCTGCCTTGGCCTTGTCCGCAGCCCAGGACCCGGTATACACGATGGCGCTCTTGTTGTTCAGGAAGTCCTGGGTGGAGTCCTTGCCGCTCTTCTTGGCCATGAAGCCCTGGTCGGCCAGGCCGCGGAACCAGCCGGCCCACTCCACTGCCTTGTCTCCGTTCAGCGCGCCATCGGCACTCTGGAAGCCGTCCCTGTTCACCAGGTCGCCGCCGAAGGACTGCAGGAAAGGGGAGTAGGCATAAGGCAGCCATTCGCCGGTCCCGGCAGTGCCGATGTCCAGCGGGTAATCCCATTTGCCCAACGCCTTGAGCTTGGTAAGGGCGTCCTGGAACTCTGCCTTGGTCCACGGCTGTTCGATGGTGGCAACACGGACGCCGGCAGCCTTCAGGTCCGAGGCCCGGGCCATCATGGCCAACGCGACGTCGTAGTAGCCAACCGCATAGGGTTTTCCGTCCCATTCCGCCACTGTGCTGGGCAGCTGCTTGGAAAGGTCGGCGCCGAGTTCGAGCGGCTTCAGGTAGCCGGCCCAGGCCCAGTTGGGGACATTGGGGCCGTCGATGTCCACAATGCATGGCAGCTTCCCGGCCGCAGCCGCGGAGACCACGGAGTCGTTGTATGAGTCCTGGGGGAAAGCCTGGACCTTGATCTTCACCTTGTCCTGGCTGCCGTTGTAGGAGTCGACGATCTTCTGGACGGCGGCCAGTTCGTCGGGGTTGCCTGCATTGTGGGTCCACAGGGCAATTTCGCCGGATCCTTCCGTGGAGGAGGAGGCGCTGCCCTTGCCGCAGCCGGCGAGGGTGGCAGTGAGTGCGGCGGCGGCTATGCTGGTCGCGAGGACCTTGGTGAGCGTCTTGTTCATGGGTCGGTCTTTCTGCTTGGACACGGTGGAGGGATTGATGGGGTCCTGCCGGGAACGCGGCCGCTGCAACGGCTGCGTTCCCTTTTTGCGGGTTTACTGAGGGCCGGGTCCGCTGTGCGGATCCGGTTCAGGCGCTGGATGGTTCAGTCTTGGGGTGGAGCCACAGACGCCCGCTCGACGAGCGGGCAGGAGATCTTTTCCTGGATGCGGGCGGCGTCCGGGTCATCAAGTTCGGCGAGGAGTTTGAGGACGGCCCACCGGCCCATTTCGTAGTGCGGGAGGGCCACGGTGGACAGCCCGGGCCACAGGGCATCCGCGATCAGTTCGAGGTTGTCCACCCCCACGATCGAGAGCTCCTGCGGCACCTTGATGCCGAGGTGTCCGGCGGCCTGGTAGGCGCCCATGGCCATTTGGTCGTTGAAGCAGAACAGCGCTGTGGGCCGCTCCGTTCCGGACAGCAGCTGCAGCGCAGCTTCCCGCCCTCCGGCCGTGCTTGGATGTGCGGCCACCAGGTTCTCTTCCGCCAGTTCCAGTCCGGAGCGGAGCAGGCGTTCGCGGAAGCCTGCAAGCCGCCCGTGGGCTGCCGGAATGTCGTCCTCGTTGTTGATCATGGCGATCCTGCGGTGGCCTGCTGCCACGAGGAGTTCGGCAGCCGATTGGCCGGCACCAAATTCATCCGGTACCACAGAGGACAGCCGGGGATCGTCCGTGGCCGCATCCAGGACGACCGTCGGCAGACCGTTCAGCTCGCCTGGAGCGGATACCAGCTGGTGGAACATCCGGGCGTAGATGACCCCGTCCACCTGGTGCTGTTGCAGGGCCCGGATTTCCTGTCGTTCGAGTTCATTATCCAGGCCGGAGTTGACCACCATTAGCAGGTGTCCGTGCTCGGAGGCTGCGTCCTGTGCACCCTGGATCATGGCACCGGCAAAGGGGGTGGTGGTGATCTCATCGCTGACCAGGCCGAGGATCCGGGAGCGCTGGTTGCGCAGTCCGCTGGCCAGCCGGTTGGGGGCGTAGCCGAGTTCTCCGGCCACCGCCTTGATGTGCTCCACAGTCCGGGCGTTGACCCGGGAGCTGTGCGCCTCGCTCAGGGCATGGGACACGGTGGTCACGGAAACGCCGGCAGCTTTCGCCACGTCCCGGATGTTTACCTTGGTCGCCATTGACTTCTTCCTTTGCAAAACGTTTTGTATGTTGCCTGCATCACTCTATGCAAAACGTTTTGCTGCCGTCAAGGCCTTCCGGGTCTTTGGCGGCTCAAATGCCTGGATTACCCCTCGTCCGCTTTGGCATAAAGGGCCAAAAGATCGCGGCTGAACTCATGCGGGGAAGTTTCACAGGGACTGTGCCCGCCCCTGTATACCCCGATCCTGGCACGAATGGCCTGCGCGAACACCCGGTGCAGCTGAAGCGGCCACAGGTCGTGTTCGCCTACCGCAACAAACTTGGGAATCGGCGCCTCCGCCAGGAGCTGCCGAAGGTCCGGAACATTTTGCATGAGTATGTAGATGTGCCGGACGGCGGCGCGGTGCGTGAAGCGGAAACGGTAATTGACGAACCGTTGCCGCCCAGGCGGCACGTGGACCATGCGGCCGCTGCGGATGCCCCAAATCAGGAGGGCAGCGCCTGCCCGTCCGTTCACCCACGTGCTCAAACGGCCGAGGTGGCTCACGCCCCTGAAGCCCTGGCCGGGCTCCGGCGGGCAGCCCAGCAGGGTGAGGGACCTGAAAAGCTCCGGGTGCTCCACGTAGGCCATTTGCGCGATAACGCCGGCGAAGGAATAAGCCACGACGTGGACAGGGGTGGCAGTGGACATCATGACCGCCAGGAAGTCATCCACGAATAGCCGGTAGTCGTAGTGCTTCCGGGGCGGCACCAGGTTCTCCGGGCCTGCGCCTGCTGACTGGTACTGACCGGCCAGGTCGTAGGCCAGCGCGAAGTAGCCGGCGTCAGCCAGGTCGGGCATCATGAGCGAGAAATCCTCTTTCGAACCGGTGGCCCCGGGTACCAGGAGTACGCAGGGATTGTCCGGATCACCCAGCGCCATGGCTGCCAGCCTGCCACTGGGAACGTCGATGGGGACATGCACCGAGCCCGGCGGCGGAACTGACCAATCGACGTCCCCCAACTCCGCATCCAGGAGGGCGGCGGTATCCACCAGGGCAGAACCGAACTCCTCAGGGTCAACCCCGTACTCTTTCCGGTCCGGCTCCGCCATGGTCCCAAGATAACCCCGCAAACCCTACGGCTGGCCGCTCCCGAGGATCCGCCGCGCATCCTCCTGCGCCTGAAGGGCCGGATCGCTGACCACTTCACCCCTCAGATGCCCGGCGGCCGAGATGATGCTCCGGAGTTCGGACACCGTCAGCGCCGGGTTGGCGCCATGCGCCACCGAGTGGCAGTTACGGCAGAGCGGAATGAGGTCGGCGATGGGGTCAAGCTGGTATCCGCCGCCAAGCATCGCCGGCGGCACCACGTGGTGCACGGCAATTGCTCCTGCGCCGGCCTCGCCGTAGGCGGACTCGAAGGAGAAGCCGCAGGCGGCGCACGACGTGCCATGGAAGGCCAGGCAGGCGCGCCGTGCGTCAGGGTCCCGCTCAAAGCGGTTCACCTGGACATGGCTGACGGCGCCCGGCGGCCAGGCTCCGGCCACCACCTCGGTGGGATCCGCCGTCGTTGGCCCGCATTGCCGCCACAAGTTCTGCAGAACAGGCCCGGACGACGGCGGCAGGGCCACCAGGGAGGGGCCGTTCGCCATATCCCAGGGGCCGCCGGGGAAGGCTTCCCGAAGGGTCCCGGGACGTATCTGTTCACCCAGCGGCAACAGGGAATCGAAGACCACCGCGATGGACCAATCCGTGGCACCGGGAACCTCGCCCGCTGCAGCCTGGTACGGCTCCGACGCCACCCAACCGTGGCCGATCAGTCCGCTGCCCGCATCATTGCTGCCTTGCAGCAGGAGCCAGGCTTCGCTTCCCGGGAGGATGTCAGGGCGGGAGCCGATACGCCAACGGTCCAGATACCTGCCGGACTGCGCCACCTGCCCGACGACGGCCTCATAGTCCCAGCGGCGCAGCCGCTCCAGGCCGCAGCCAAGGATTACTGCCACTGCCCACCGAACCCGGCCATGCGTCGTCGAACCCCAAGCACTTGCAACGGAACTTAGATCGGTTCCTTGGCAAGGGCCTTGGTCTTGGCAGGCGTTTCCCGGCCTAAGCGTTCATCAAGCGTGACGCGCAGCCTGGCTGCAGCAACCTGGACCCGATGTTCGGCGGGGGTGGCTTTTTTCCCGGCAGGCTTGGCAGCGCTGTTCCGGGGAGGGTGGACAAGGCGGTGTTCAGGCGATGCTGCACTCATGGTTCAACCTCCCTGGCATTGTCTTCATCCGTTGTTCCATTCTCGCCTAAGTTCCCGCCGTCGTCCACGAAGGCCGTCTCCTGCCCCGGGGCTGCACCGGCTTCTTCATCATCTCCGTTCTCGTCGCCGGACACACTCTTCCAGGCGATGTCGAACAACTCGAGTTCCTCGGTGCGGGCGAGTTCGCTCCTGGCAAGGACTTCCAGCGTGGCCAGGCCCAGCGCCTTTGTCCCTTCATCGGGATCCAAAGCCCGGTCCAGCGCCCATTGCGTACGGCGCCACCATTCCGCACGGCTGTCTGCTTCGGTCTTCTGCCGCAGGGCGTCGGCGTCCGCTTCGCGCTTTTGGTCCAGCGCGGTCTGGTCAGCTGCGGTGCGCTGCTTGAGCGTCCGCCAGTTGATGTAGAAGGCAAGCAGGGCTGCGATAAGGACGGCCAGGGGGCCGAGCCCCGCAAGGATGACCCACCAGTCCGCCGGCCCCGAATGGACGACGACGTCCAGCGGGCCGGGGGAGGGGACAGGGGTCACCGAACCAGCTTAGGCGCCAGTGCTGCTGGAGCCGGGCCGACACTCCTGCCGCAGCCTTGCTCAGGCACCGCGCCGGGAAACGAGGACCGGCCCGTGGGCATGGTGCAGTACTGCGTGCGCGGTTGACCCAATGGTCTCCCGGAGGACCCCGCGGCCCTGGGAACCCACCACCACTATCCGCGCTTCCCGGGCGGCCTCAAGGATGGCGTGCGGGACCGAACTGTCCGTGGGCAACCTGCCGTCGACGGCAGCATTGGGCACCATGGTCCGCGCGTGGGCCAGGGCGGATTCAAGGACTTCCCGGGCATCAGCCCCGGAGTCCTGCCCGTCCTGCCGCGGGTAGCCGGCGGGCTCGTGGCGGACGTGGACCACCGTGAGGGGTGCCTGCCATGCGGACGCCAGGCCGCAGGCGTCTTCCAGGGCTGCGGGCGAGCCCGATGCATCGACGGCGGCGACGACGGGTCCGGCGGGATGGGTGTCCTCCCGGACCACAGCAACAGGGCAGGCCGCAGTGGCCGCCAGCCCCAGGCTCACGGACCCCACCAGGAGGCCCAGGAAACCGCCCAGCCCGCGGCTGCCGACAACCAGCATCCTGTCACCGGCGGAAAATTCAGCCAGGAGCTGTGCGGGCAGTCCGTGGAGCAGGGTGCTGCGGATTTCAAGGCCAGGTACTTCCGCTGCCGCATGCGAGACGCCCTCCTCCACGACGGACTGGGCGGACTGTTCCAGGCCACTGCCGGACACCCCCGGGACAGGACCCAGGTGCCTTGTCAGCAACGGCCACATCGAACAATGCACCACATGGAGCGGGCAACTGATCGCCCGGGCATGGCGCGCCGCCCACCGGACGGCGGCCGCCGCCTCGTCCGAGCCGTCATAACCGGCCACAATGTGCCCCGAACCGTGTGTCATGTGGCAGCGCTCCTCATCAGGCCGATCTTCGCTGGCGGGACCTTCGCCCCTTTGGCGCGCCGGGCCGTTGGTTCCATGCTGAATCCAGGAATCCTTCTGATTCTAGGAAGCGGGAAGGGATATGGGCAGCATGGTTGGCCGGATAGCCGTGATCATGCTTGCCCTGGCTGCCACCCTGCTGGGGGCTGCGGCCCCAAGCGTTGCCACGGCCCCGGCAGCCGTCGTCGTGGAAGACACAGCCGGTGTCCTGGACCGGAACACGCTGGTTCCAGCGATCGAGAAGATCCAGTTCTACGAGCCCACCCGCGTTGCCGTCTTTACATACAACGGAAAGCCTGAGGACAACCTCAATGAAGAGGTCCTGAAGTTCGCCCGTGACAGGCACCCTGAGTGGATCAGCGCGGATGGACAGAAATGGGCAGATGGGTTGTTCATTTTCGCGCTCGACCCGGTGGGACGCCACGTGGGCACTTACATGGGCGAGGACCGGAAAGTGTCGCTTGAACAGCGCAGCGACATCCAGGACGCCTCGAAGGACCTGTTCCGCGACGCACAATGGACCGACGGCACGGTGGCCGGAATCCGCCGTGCCGCCGAGCTCATCAACCAGCCCTGGTACAGGTCTGCCGCCTTCCTGATCACGGCCTGGATCACCGGGGGCCTTGCGGCCCTGGGCGCTGCGGCATGGCTGATTGTGCGGGCCGTGACCAGGACGTCCTGCCGTACGCAGATCGAACGCGGTGACCGGAGCTACTCCAACGTCAGCATGGACCTGGACGTCACGGAACTGAACGCCGGCACCATCCCCGAATCATCCCGTTACGGCAGCCGCGTCCTGGAGAAACACCGCACCTTCCTGAGCCGCTATGCGGCCGCGACCGAACTCTCCAACCAGGTGCACGCGCTGGGCAAACGGGCGCTCAGCCGGCGGAAGAACCTCAAGCTCGCCCGCCAGTTCGCGGATGCCGCAGCAGAGCTGGATGCCCTGGATGACGTCATCGCCGACAGCAACGCCCTGCTCAACCGCGCCGACACCTGGCCTACCGCCTGGGACCGGCAGCTCGCCCCGTTCCGCAAAGACCTGGCCGGGCTTGAGCAACTCCTGGCCAAACGCCACGGGCAGGGGGACTCTGCCACCGCCACGGCACTTCGTTCCTTCCGCGACGAGAGCCTCCGGGACATCGAACGGTGGACGGCGGAACTGGCCGACCGGAGCATCAGCCCGGAAAAGGCCCTGGACCGGCTCTATGAGGCACGCTCACGGCTCTCGGAGCTGTTGGAGAACCATGCAGAAACCGTCATCCAGGGCTTCGCAAAAAATGAGCGCGAGGCCCGCCTGATGCGCGAGCAGATGGAGACGGCACACGGGGGCCTGGACCACCACAGGCAGCGGACCTACGAACCCAGCATCCTGGGCACGGTGTATCCGTCCTACAACTTTTTCTCCGTGGCCACATTCAGCTCCGGCTTCAATACCGGAGTCAGCAGCGTCAACTCCGCCAGGGGCGGCGGCAGCACCACGGGGTACGGAAGCAGTGGCGGCAGTTTCTCGGGCTCCGGCAGTTCGTCCAGCTTCTAGCCGCAATTCCACTACCGGTGCAGGCACAGCGCTGGCCGCCTGCGGCCCTGCGGGTTTCGTTAGCGCCGGTTCAGAGCGCGCGTCCAAGACTGCGCCGCAACAGGAATGACCCCAGAACCAACAAAGCCGCGGCCATCGCCGCCAGAACGCCCAACTGCGGCAGGATGTCCGTCAGCGTGCCGCCGTGCCGCTGGACTTCGGCGAAGGCGTCATAGGCCCAGCGGTGCGGCGTCAGGAGGGATACCTGTTGAAGCGCTCCGGAAAAGAACTCCGGAGGCACCATGGACCCGCCCAGGCCGGCCAGCACCAAACCCAGACCCACACCCACCCCGGATGCTGCCGCGTCATTGTCCAGGACGGAGCCGATGACCATTGCCGCCGCAGCGGAAACCGCACAGAACACAGCGAGGATGACGCCGGCGAGCAGGGGGTTTCCCCACTCCACGCCGAACAACAGCGCTGTCCCGGCCATGATGTAGAGGCCTTGCACGGCCGCGATCCCGAACCGTCCCAGTGCCTGGCCGCCCACTGCCTGCCAGCTGGCCACGGGCGCGGCCATGACCCGGGCAACGACGCCAAGGCGCCTGGCCTTGATGAGGGTGGCAGCCCCGGTAAGCGAGCTCAGGAAGACGAACAGCAGGAGCTGCTGGACCGCGCCAAGATCGAACTTGCCCAGACCCCGGAATTCCTGCGTGACATCATTCGTGTCAACCAGGTCCATGATGGGCCGTTTCACCGATTCCCTTGCCTGCTCCAATACTGCGGCCGCTTCCGCGGCACCGATGCCCGCTCCTTCCAGAAGCTTGCGCTGCCGCTGCTCTGTGCTGACTGCCTGGACAGAACCCCGCACTTCCTGCAGGACTGCCTGCGCCGAGGACTGTGATGCCGCCACAGCCTCGATCCGGGCCGGACGCCCCGCGGAGAAATCGGCAGCGTCAGCATCCGCCAGGAAGATCCCGACGTCGATCCTTCCGCGGCTCAACTGGTCCCGTACCGTTGCCTCGCCTGCCGTTGCCACATCCAGGCCGTCTGCCTGCAGCTGCTGGACCAGGGCCTTCGCCAGCCCGCTGCCGACGTCACCGGCCAGTCCCACCCGTGCCTGGCCGCTGTTGGCCCCGAACTGCGAACCGAGCAACAGGATCAGCAGCAGCGGGAAGATGAACACGAAAAAGATGTTCGACCGGTCCCGCAGGAAGCGGCGGACTTCCACCAGCGCAATTCCCGCCAGGCTTTTCATCCCCGGGAACCCCGGTCCGGTACCAGGCGTGAGGCGAGTGTTGCCACGGCGGCGAAACCCAGCATTATTACCAGGGGGACGGCGACGTCAGCCACGCCGCCGCCACCGGCGGATATCCCCAGGCCCCGGATGAACGCGGCCACGGGATTCAGATCCATGAGGCTGGCCAGGAAACCCGAGGTTTGGATGGGAAAAAAGGCCCCGCCGGCGATGCCGAGGACCATGCCCAGGATGGACTGGGCAATGTTGGCCTGCTCCGCGGTCCGGACCAGCCGCGCCACAATGAAGGTAAGGCTGGTGGCTGCCGCGGCGACGGCAAGGACGAGGAGTGCCACAACGGCAGGGGAGCCGAAGGAGACCCCGAACAGCAGGCTGCCGACACCCAGCAGCACCGCTGTTGCCGCCACGCCCAGGATGAATCCCACCAGCGCTTTCGCCGTGACCATGCTCCCGCGCGTCACCGGGGCAGATTCCAGCCTGGCAAGTGTTCCACCTTCGCGCTCGGCCAGCAGTCCCAAAACTCCGAAACCGACAGTGAACAGCAGGAAAAGCCCGGCCTGGCCGGCTACCAGGCTGCCCTTCAGCGAGAGCTGTCCTGATGCTGCCTGCCCTTCAGAAAGGCTGAGGGCAGGGGTGCCGGCAGCGGTTTGACGGGCAAGGTCGCCGAGCACCTGGTGGGGGAGCCCGGCACGCTCGCCTGCCGTCGCCGTGACGGTTCCGGCCGAAAACTGTTCCAGGAGGCCGTCGACGACCGAAACCAGCACGTTCGTCTCCATGCGGGCAGCATCGCCTTGCACCACCTGCACGGCAACTGGACGGCCGGCCGTGACCGCCGTCGTAAAATCCGCCGGCAGCACGATGCCCAGATCCGCGCCGGAATCCTTCGTCTCCCGGCTGACGTCGCCGGCAGGAACCGTCCTGATGGTCACCTCCATGACGGGGAGCGTGTCGAGGGTTTCCAGCAAGGCGGAGCCCAGCTGTCCGCCGTCGCCGGAATTTGCGACGACGACAGCCGGCTTCAGCTCCACGCTGTCAGTTCCGAAGCTGCCGAAGGAAAGATTCAGCACCCCCATCAGGGCCAACGGGACGATGAGGGAAAAGATGAACACCGACTTGTCCCGGATCCGCAGCCGCAGGTCGTTGGCAACCATGGCCCAGAGGCCGCGCATGTCAGTCCCGGAGCGCTTTGCCGGTCAGGTGCAGGAACACCGATTCGAGGTCGGGGCGCACAATTTCGACGGCGGTCAGGGCCATTCCCGCTGAACCGGCCCGTTCGACGATGGGGGCGAGCAGGCCGGGTCCATTGTGGACGGTCAGGATCATGCCGGATGACCCGGCGTCTACATTCTGCACACCGGGGAGCAGGCGGAGCGCTGCGGACGCAGCGGCAACGTCACCGCTGCCCCGCAGGTCTATGCGGTCCACCCCTCCGGTCAGCTCCACCAGCTCGTTCCTGGTGCCCTCTGCCTGGATCCGGCCCTCATCGATGATCGCGATCCGGTTGCAAAGGCGTTCGGCTTCTTCCATGTAGTGGGTGGTGTAGAGAACGGCCATTCCTTCGGTGGCGAGGACCTCCACCGATTCGAGGATTGAATTGCGTGACTGGGGGTCCACGCCGACAGTGGGTTCATCCAGGATCAGAAGGGTGGGACGGTGAAGGAGGCCGATGCCGATGTTCAGCCGGCGTTTCATCCCGCCGGAGAATTTCTTGGTTTGCTCACCCGCCCGGTCCGCCAGCCCGATGAGCTCCAGGACCTCCGCGGTGCGCAGCTTGAGCTCCTGCCCGCCCATGCCCTGCAGCCTGCCGAAGAACCGGAGGTTCTCTTTCGCCGTGAGATCGGGGTAGATCGCCAGCTCCTGGGGGACCAGGCCGAAGTGCCGCCTGGCGCGGATACTCGAGGGCGCCATCACTTCGCCGGCGATGCGGATAGACCCGGCATCAGCACGAATCAAACCTGCAACCATGGAGATGATCGTGGTTTTGCCGGCACCGTTCGGACCCAGCAGCCCATAAGTTTCACCGGCACGGATGTGGAAGGAGACGCCCTCCACGACGGTGCGGTTGCCGTACTTCTTTACGAACCCTTCGGCGCCAAGGACCTCCGTCCGCTGGATCTGCAGGCCCGTTGTCACGGCGTCCGTACCTAAGCGGCGCCGAGGGAGTTCAGCCTGCGAACCCCGCGCCGTACGGTGTGGCGGGGGTGCGGAACAGGGACTATGGCCCGGCTGGGCGATGGCGAAACCACGTCCCGGATCAGCCCGGTTCCGGCGCATTCGCGCACCTCTTCGATGGCCGCGGCCGCCGCGCGCTTGTCAGTGAATTGTCCGGAAACCGCGAGTACGTGTCCATCCGGCATTACAAGCCGGAACCGGATCTGTGAATCTTCATCGACAAACAACTCGAACGTACCTGCCATAAGCCTTGCTCTCCTCTAGCTCCCGCCCCCGTTGATGAGGCTGCATACCGGCCAACATCGGCCCCGCAACCCGGACGCACAACCCCAGCGTGGTGAATCCGGCCTGAACCACCATCTCAAATGACGAGCGGGCTTTTTAGGGACCAAAGACCTTGAACGCCGGCACCGGGCTTCAGGTTGGCACGCGGGACAGCCGGATGAGTGCGGTTCCTGTGGCGATGAACCACACCCACAGCAGGATGCCGTAGCCCCAATAAAACCCGGGTGCAGCGTGCCGGAGGACCTCGCTGACAACACCCAAGGCTCCCGTGCCCGCACCAAGCCATCCCAGGTACCGCGGGAAGAGCCCCGTGCTTCCCCTCAGCATCGCCAGTCCCATCAGGAGGATGCCGAGGGAAGAGAGGGCACCAACGATGGCAGGAGTGTTGTTCTCCGCAATGATGGCTTCGGCGGCCGTGGCGTAGGCTCTGCGTTCTTCATCCGACCCGGCCGCCGTGAAGCGGTCGCTGAGGTACACCAGGTTGAGTGAACCCCGGCTGCTTACCGGTACGGCAAGCAGGAGTGCCCACGGCAGGGCACCGAAAACAAGCGCAATCAGGGGAAGGCTCTTCTGACCGGCCGAGAGAGCCACGAAAAGTGCAGCAAAAACAAGGACAGGGAGGATGTTCGGCAGGATCCACAGGACCTGCTCGGCCACGTAGACCTGCTTGTTGGCGGCGATGAACTCCAGGGTGGCGGCTCCGCCGTGCACGGGCGGCGGAGCCATGAAGTCAAGTACCAGGGCAGTTATCAGCAGGAGCACAAACACGATCGAGGACGCACCTGCGGCCAGATACAGTAGCTGCCAGCCGTGCCCGTGCCCGGTGTTTACCGCAGTACCGCCGGCCGGGTATGGGGCTCGCGGATGCCGGCCGGTCATGGGGAGTGCCTTGTCATGGCTGGACTCTGCCATCCGCCTTCCGGGCGGGGTAGTGCCTTTGGACCCAGGGCGAAGCACAGGCCCACTCCTCCAGTGCACGCAGTGACCAAGGGCCCTGTTCCGTCGAGCCAATCCTTGGAAGACTGCGGGACCTAGCCCATGATCGCGTTTCCCCGGAGGAAGACATGACCGCAGATGCCCCGCAGCCAGCCCACCCGGACGGTCCTGCTTCGAACCCGGCACAACCCGGGCCTGAAGAGCGGCTCCGGATAGAGCTGGAGGACGCCGCGTCCGGGAAGTGGTGGGTGCGCATCCTCTCGACGCTCGGCTCGCAGTACGGACGCACGCAGCTGCGCTTCGTGGGCAGGACGGAGGATGGCCGCAGCCTCTATGCCAGCGATACGTTTCCCGGACCACCCCTGAACAAGACACCACCAGAAGAGGCGTGGGCTCCTGGCTTGGAAGCCAGCCTGGGCCAGCTCCGCCAGGAGATTGCACGGGATGGATGGTCTGAAACGAGCCACGGCACCCAGCCCTGGGACCTGACCTTCAGCCGGCGCAGGGGCTCGTAGCCCTCCGACGCCCGCTCCCTCAGGTTTGGGCCATCCTCAGGCGACTGGCCAGACCACCCTGGTCTGCCATGTCGCCGGATCGGGTTGCGCTTCCGGATCCGTCAGGTAGTACTCCCACATGGTCTCCGAGGGGGCGACACCGCCAGCCTTCATGTGCTCAAGAATGGCATCGTAGGTGGTGCCCAGGCTGTCATAGGGGCCGGTATGGATGGCTTCGACGGCGTCGGTATCAGGAAGCATCCCGCTGGCCACTTCCGCGGTTCCCTGGAAGTTCCCGGCCACGGGAAATCCTGCTTCAACGTCCACTGTCTGGTCCGGCATTCCGTGGTACAGCGCGAACGGCGGGCCTGCCGGGCTGGCGCCCTGCTGCTGGACGGCGGCCATGACTGTGCCAAAGGCGCGGCCGAAGAAGTTTGTCAGTTCGTTCATGGGGACGCGTTCGCGGACCACGGCGATTGGTTGCGCGGTGAGATGGATCCTTCGCGGCGGCTGGCCCTGTTCATTCATGGCATCAGCTTTGCCTTCCGGGAAGCAGCCTGACAGGGCCATAGGACTCTAGGGGAAAGGTCAGGCAGCGGCGTCATACGCTTCCTGCATCCAGCGGCGGACCTCGGCATCGAGCTGGGAGCTGTCCGTGAGCTCCAGGTGATGCATCCAGGTTCCGGCCGCTGGATGGACGGTTTCCTTGAACCGCGGCGATGCCAGGTAACGCGGCAGCGCGAGGGACAGGACCAGCGGAACCGCTGATTTCACGTACACCCCTGGCCGCCAGAGGTAGGCGTAGCCGCGGCGCCGGCGAAAGGAGATCTGGCTCTTGCTGACCCGCACGTCGTGCGGACCCACTTCCGCGGCCATCTCCTCCGCCGCCTGGTAAAGCCTCAGGGCCGACGGTGCGCCGTCGAAGAACCGCTCCACCGTCAACTGCTGCAAGGTCGAAGGCCCTGCCTACACACTGCCATTGCCCAGCGAGGCCGCAAGACCGGCGGCCCATGCTGCTGCCCGCTCTGCCTCGCCGTCGATGAGTGGCCCTTCACTGCCTTTGACGTAAAAGGCCATGGGTTCGCCCATGATGCCGGCACCTGCCGCCTCAAGGGCCTTGGTGATCTTCCCGGCTGCATCACCGTGGATGAACAGCTTCACCCTGGTATCGAAAGCAGCGGCCTTCACCCCGGTCAGCCTACGACGGCCGAGGTCTGCCAGCATTTCAGTGATCCGGGCGGTGGGCTTCCAGCCATTGATGGGACTGCCGACGACGAGCAGGTCACCCGGGTGCAGGGTCTCCGTATCGAACCCTTCAACCGGAACGGCGGCCGCACCCTGCCCCAGTCCGGATGCCACCGACTCCGCAATGGTCCTGGTGTTCCCATACGCGGTGTCGTAGAGGACAACGACTTTCATGTGGAACTCCCGGTCTTTGTCGGCGGCATGTTGCCCTCAACCATGCTCCTGGTCCGGCTGCCGTGTCAGGGCCAAAAGTCACGGCAGGGCCCAAAGGCCTGCTCGAGGGCTTTGCCTGGAGGGGGTTGGGGCCTAATGCCCTAGCCCGGCTGCGGGCGGCCGGGTAGGTTCGGCTTTATGTGCGATCACCGCCGACTACTTCCCGGGGGGCCTAAGTGAGAAACCAGGCCGCACTGCCCGCGGCAACCAAGGGGAGTCCCGGCAACCTCGACGACGGGGCATCCCCCACGTCGCCGGCAGGAAAGGCATGGGGCTTTCTCAGGCGTTATCCCGTCGTCGCACTGACCTGCCTCGTCCTCCTCGCCACGCTGGTGATGCTCCAGGCCGGCCTGGACTTGCAGGTCCGCGTCCTCGCCTCCGCCTACGCAGCGGTCATCGTAGTGGCGCGTGCGCCTGGCATGGTCCGGTCCCTGCGGGAGGGACGCTGGGGTATCGACCTTTTGGCGCTGACGGCGATTGCCAGCACGGTGGCCGTGGGGGAATATCTCGCCGCACTGGTGGTAATCCTGATGCTGACCGGGGGTGAGGCGCTGGAGAACTTTGCCCAGGGACGCGCGGCACGCGAACTGCGGTCGCTGCTGGACAGGGCGCCCCGGTTCGCGCACCGGGAAGGGACCGGCGCGATACTCGAAGATATCCCCATTGGGGAGGTAGCACCTGGGGACATCCTGGTGGTCCGCCCGTCCGAGCTGGTACCTGTGGACGGCGAACTGCTGTCCGGCTCAGCCACCCTGGATGAGTCATCGCTGACGGGTGAGAGCCTGCCCGTTGAGCGCAGCAAGGGGGAACAGTTGCTCAGCGGTGCGGTCAACGGCGAGGCCGCTATCCGCATGCGGGCCGCGGCCGCCGCAGCCGATTCCCAGTACAGCCGCATCATCGCCCTGGTGGAGGAGGCATCCAACAGCCGGGCTCCCGTTGTCCGACTCGCTGACCGTTACGCAGTTCCCTTCACCCTCCTGGCCCTGGCCATGGCCGGGACCGCCTGGTTCCTTTCGGGTGAGCCGCTCCGCTTTGCCCAGGTCCTGGTGGTAGCCACGCCCTGCCCGCTCCTGATCGCTGCACCCGTGGCGTTCCTGGCCGGCACCAGCCAGGCAGCCCATAAGGGGATCATCATCAAGAACACCGGGACGCTTGAGCAGCTTGCGAAGGCCCGGACCGCCGTCTTTGACAAGACCGGAACGCTCACGTCAGGGCGGCCCGTCCTGGATGGCATCCAAGTGGCGCCAGGCCCGGGTGAGGCCTTGGGCAGCGAACGAATCCTGCAGTTGGCTGCCTCGGCGGAGCAGTACTCTTCCCACGTGCTGGCGGCCTCCGTGATCGAAGCGGCAGAGTCGGCCGGCCTGGGACTCCTCCCGGTACAGCAAGCGACGGAGAGCGCAACGCACGGGGTGGAAGCTGTCTGCGACGGCCAGCGGGTGGTGGTGGGAAAAGCCGGCCTGGTCCGCAGTTCGTCCACCGGGTTCCGCGAAGCAGCAGTCCGGAGCGGCCAATTGGCTGTTTATGTGGCGGTGAACGGCGAGTACGCCGGGGCGCTGATCATGAAGGATCTACTGCGCCGCAATGCCGTGGATACCCTTGACCTGCTGCGCGGCCTCGGCGTGCGGAACACCATGCTGCTCACCGGGGATGCCCGCGCTACGGCGGCACACATCGCCGAGGAAGCGGGGATCGGGCACGTCCAGGCTGACTGCCTTCCCGAGGACAAGGTCAATACCGTTGCCGGCATCCGGGAACGGCCGGTCCTGATGGTGGGTGACGGCGTGAATGACGCACCCGTCCTGGCCGCAGCTGATGTGGGAATCGCCATGGGCGCCAAGGGGGCCACCGCGGCCAGCGAGTCGGCGGACGTGGTGGTCATGCTTGACGACCTTTCCAAAGTGGCGGTGGCCGTGGCCATTGGAAAGAGGACCGTGGCGGTGGCCCTGGTGAGTATCTGGACCGGAATAGGACTCAGCGTGCTGCTGATGGCCATCGCCATGACGGGCTACATCCCAGCCGTCGCCGGGGCCCTGCTGCAGGAACTGGTGGACCTGGCCACCATCCTCAACGGCCTGAGGGCGCTGCGCGGTGCCGACCTGAAAAGCGCTGCCGACCTGCAGGGCCGTCCCGATCCGATACGCGCGGGCTAAGCCAGCGGCCGGCATGACTTTTGGCCCTTCCGGCCCCAGCCGCCAGCCGGGATCGTGGTGTCCATGAACGCAGAAACAGGGGCCAAACCAGTCATCGTGGGCGTGGATGGTTCAGAATACTCCTCCGCAGCCCTCCGCTACGCCGGCACCCTGGCAGCCCGCCTGGGCACCCGGCTTGAAGTCATCTCCTGCATCGGGATGCCGGACTACCTGGTCATGTCCCGCCTCGAAGGGGCGGACCGGCAGTTCACCGCGAGGCTTGAAGACGCCGCCCGCCGCCTGGTGGAGGACGCGCTGGGCCGGGCATTCTCCGGCGAACGGCCGGAAAACATTGACGTGACCGTCAAGTTCGGGCCGCCGGCGAAAGTGCTGGTGGAGGAGAGCGGACGGGCCCAGATGCTGGTGGTCGGACGGCATGGAGAAGGTGGACTGCTCAAGTCGTCGATGGGCTCGGTCAGCAAGGCATGCGCGGCCCACTCGAAATGCCCGGTGCTCCTGGTGGGGCAGGAGGCGGACGCTGTGTGAGGACCGCGGACGGCCTGAGCTCTGAGCGGGCCGCGCAGCTCCTGAAGCAGGCAGGCCCCAACCAGCTTCCGGCGGAAAAAACCGTCCCGCAATGGCGGAAGCTCTGGGGGGAGATGACGCACTTCTTCGCCCTCATGCTGTGGTGCGCCGCCAGCCTGGCCTTCATCGCGGACATGCCTCAACTGGCGGTGGCGATCATCGTCGTCGTCATTGTCAACGGGGTGTTCGCCCACATCCAGCAGGAACGCGCCCAGCATGCCGCCGCAAGGCTGCGCAGCCTGCTGCCCGCCGATGTGGTGGTGCGGCGGGACGGGAAGGTGCGCAAGGTCCACGCCAGCGAGCTGGTGGTCGGGGACATGGTGCTGCTCGCTTCCGGCGACCGCGTGCCCGCAGACATGGAACTGCTGTCGGCGTCCGCATGCGAAATGGACGAATCCATGATGACGGGCGAAAGCGAGCCCGTGCCCAAAGCCGCAGGCGATCCCGTGTGGGCCGGGACCTTCCTGGTCAACGGCTACGGGGAGGCCGCCGTGTCCGCCACCGGCGCCAGGACCAAGCTCGCCGGGATCGCCGCCCTCACCAGCGGAGCGGTTCCACCGCCCACACCGCTGTCGCTGGAACTGCGGCGGATTGTCCGCGTCACCGCAGGCATGGCCCTGGGCATAGCGGCGGTCTTCTTCCTGGCATCGCTGCTGGTGGGCTTTCAATGGCGGGATTCCTTCCTGTTCTCCATTGGCGTTGCCGTGGCGCTGGTTCCGGAAGGGCTCCTGCCCACGGTCACGCTGTCCCTGGCGATGGGCGCCCAACGTATGGCATCGCGCAATGGGCTGGTCCGCAACCTCGAGGCAGTGGAAACGCTGGGCTCAACCACCTTCATCTGCACCGACAAAACAGGGACCCTGACGCAGAACCGGATGAACGCCGTCGAGGTCTTCAGCACGGAAGGGACAGTCCAGGTGACGGGCCAGGGATATGACCCGGAAGCTCTCATCGAGGGCCGGGGCGTGGAAAGGGCGGCCCAGGCAGCGCTCGCAGCCCGTACCGCGTCACAGGGCAGGGCCGAGCTGCACGACGGTCAGTGGCGCGCCCAGGGGGACCCAATGGAAGCTGCGCTGGACGCCCTGGCCCGCCGCCTGACGGGGACCGGACCAGGGCCTTCCCCGTCGCGCCGGCTGCCCTTCGACCCCGTCCGGCGCAGGGAATCCGCCCTCGCAGGTCCTGAGCTGTTCTGCAAAGGTGCCCCCGAAACGGTCCTTCCGCTGTGTGAGTCCGTGCCGGGAGCGGTCAAGGAGCAGGTGGAGCTCATGGCGACACGGGGCCAACGCGTCATTGCCGTGGCACGGCGGAGCCTCGAAGGAACACCCGAAGCCAGGGACACCAGCCCGGCAGCCGAACTCGAAACGGGCATGGAGTTCCTGGGCCTGATCGGATTGCAGGACCCGCCCCGGCCGGATGTGGGCGAGGTGATCCGGACCGCCCGGCAGGCCGGCCTGAAAGTCGCCATGATCACGGGGGACCATCCTGCCACGGCCGCAGCGATAGCGCGCCAGATCGGCCTGATCGGATCCCCTGAACACGTGGTGGAGGGCACGGACCTTCCGGATGACGAACAGATGCTCGGAGCGCTCCTGGACCGCGACGGGATCGTGGTCAGCAGGGTCTCACCGGAACAGAAGCTTCGCGTCGCCAAGGCCCTGCAGGCCCGCGGGCACGTGGTGGCCATGACCGGCGACGGCGTCAACGACGGCCCGGCCCTTCGCGAAGCGGACATCGGCGTGGCCATGGGGTTGAGCGGAACCGACGTGGCCCGGGAAGCCGCGGACCTGGTCCTCCTCGATGACCACTTCGGCACCATCGTGGCGGCCATTGAACAAGGCAGGGCCACCTACGCCAACATCCACCGGTTCCTCACATACCACCTCACCGACAACGTGGCGGAACTGACGCCGTTCGTGATCTGGGCGCTTTCCGGCGGCCACTTTCCGCTCGCCCTGGGCGTCCTGCAAATCCTCGCCCTGGACATCGGCACCGACCTGCTGCCGGCGCTGGCCCTTGGCGCCGAGCCGCCGGGCAGGCACGTCCTGGCCCGTCCGCCCGAACGCCGGCACCTGATGGACCGGCGGCTGGTCATCCGGGTCTTCTGCATCCTGGGGCCCGTGGAAGCGGCCATGGAGATGGCCGTGTTCTCGGCGGTTCTGGCCGATGGGGGCTGGACGCGTGGACAGGTCCCCGAAGCAGGGCTCCTGATGGCTGCCTCCGGTGCCGCATTCACCGCCGTTGTTCTGGGACAGCTTGCCAACGCGTTCGCGTGCCGGAGCGCCACCCTGCCGCCCTGGTCCCTGGGCTGGGGCACGAACAAGCTGCTGGTGTGGGCCGTGCCGGCTGAACTGGCCGTCCTGGCAGTGTGCCTGTTCGTGCCCTACCTCGCCGCCTTGCTGGGCCAGGCACCGCCGACCCCCATGGGCCTGGTTCTTGCGCTGCTGGCTGCTCCCGCCGTCCTGCTTGCGGACTGGATCCACAAATCGGTCCGTGGCCGGCTGCGCCGCGGCTAGGACCAAAGACTCTGCCTGCCCCGCCGGCCGGAGGAAAGAATCGAGCCATGAGCGCCGCCGCAGAAACCTCCCTTACTGACATCAACGTCAAGTGGATCCAGGACACGGGGATCGCGGACATCCCCTCGGTGGGAGGAAAGAACGCTTCCCTGGGGGAGCTGAGCCGTGCCCTGCAATCGGCAGGAGTCAGGGTTCCCGAAGGATTTGCCACGACGGCCGCTGCCTACGGCGCATTTGTTGCCGCCAATGACCTTGAGCCGCGGATCAGAAAGCACATCGGGGAACAGCGCGCCGGGACCCTGACGCTGCGCCAGGCGGGGGCGGCGATCCGTGAACTGTTCCTGCAGGCGACGTTCCCGGAAAGCATCGCCGCTGACATCCAGGAACACTACCGGGCACTGTGCCACCGGGCCGGACAGGCAGAGGTTGCCGTTGCGGTGCGCAGCAGCGCAACGGCCGAAGACCTGCCCGACGCCAGTTTCGCGGGGCAGCAGGAAACCTTCCTGAATGTGGCCGGCGCCCGCGCGGTCCTTGAAGCGTGCCGGCGCTGTTACGCCTCCCTGTTCACGGACCGCGCCATCAGCTACCGCGAGATAAAAGGCTACGACCACCTGGACGTTGCCCTGTCCGTCGGCGTGCAGCGGATGGTCCGCTCGGACCTGGGCGCATCAGGGGTGATGTTCTCGATTGACACCGAATCCGGCTTTCCCGGTGTGGCGGTCATCAGCGCCGCGTGGGGGCTGGGCGAAACCGTGGTCCAGGGAACCATCAACCCGGACAAATACCAGGTGTTCAAGCCGCTCCTGGCAGACCAGCGCTTCATCCCCGTCATCGAACGCCAGCTCGGCGCCAAGGAACGCAAAATGGTGTACAGCCACGGCGGGGATGCCAGGACCCGCACCGTTGAGACGACGGACCGTGAGCAGCGCTCGCTGGTGCTGCAGGACCCCGAGGTGGTCCTGCTGGCCCGCTGGGCGGTGGCCGTGGAGGAGCACTACGGGCGGCCAATGGACATGGAGTGGGCCAAGGACGGCGCCACGGGCGAACTGTTCATGGTGCAGGCGAGGCCGGAAACGGTGCAGGCCCGCCGGAGCGCCTCCACGTTCCGCACCTACCACCTGGCACAGCCCGGGCGGGTCCTGCTCACTGGTGCCGCCATCGGTGATTCCATAGCCCGGGGCCGGGCGTGCGTGGTCCGGGATGCCAAGGACATCGAGTCCTTCGTTGATGGCTCCGTGCTGGTCACCCGGATGACGGACCCTGACTGGGTGCCCATCATGAAGCGGGCCGCAGGCATCATCACCGACCACGGCGGCCCTACCAGCCACGCAGCCATTGTGAGCCGGGAACTGGGCGTACCCGCCGTCGTGGGCACGCGCAACGCCACGGAGGTCCTGTCCGACGGCGGCCAGGTCACCTTGTCCTGCGCGGAAGGCGAGGAGGGCCGCGTCTATGAGGGGCTGCTGGAGTTCACGGTGGAAGACGTGGACATGCACGCCCTGCCGGCCACCCGCACCGATGTGATGATCAACATCGCCAGCCCGGCAGCCGCGTTCAAGTGGTGGCGGCTGCCCGCGGCGGGTGTTGGCCTGGCACGCATGGAGTTCATCATCAACAACGTGATCCGCATCCACCCCATGGCCCTGGTCCATCCTGAGAAGGTGGCGGATCCGGAGGAGGCGGCGCTCATCCGACAGCTCACCAGCGGCTACCAGGACCCGCAGGAGTACTTCATCGACGTGCTGGCCACGGGGATCGCCAAGATCGCCGCCCCGTTCCATCCCAAACCGGTGATTGTCCGGCTCAGCGACTTCAAGAGCAACGAATACAGCCACCTGGTCGGCGGCAGCGCCTTCGAGCGTCCCGAGGAAAACCCCATGCTGGGTTTCCGCGGCGCTTCACGCTACTACAGCAGCCACTACCGTGAAGGATTCGCGCTGGAGTGCAAAGCCCTCAAGCGCGTGCGCGAGCAGGCGGGATTCGGCAACGTGATTGTCATGGTCCCCTTCTGCCGCACCGTGCGGGAAGCGGACCAGGTCATCCAAGCGATGGAAGAGCATGGACTGGTCCGGGGCCAGGAAGGGCTGCAGCTCTACATGATGTGCGAGATCCCTTCCAACGTGGTCCTGGCCGGCGAGTTTGCCAAACGCTTTGACGGGTTTTCCATCGGTTCCAACGACCTCACCCAGCTGGTGCTGGGGGTGGACCGCGACTCGGAGGAACTTGCCGGTCTGTTCGACGAGCGGGACCCGGCGGTGAAGTCCATGATTGCCGAGGCCATCACCAAGGCCCATGCTGCCGGCATTAAGATCGGAATCTGCGGACAGGGGCCCAGCAACCATCCCGACCTCGCAGAGTTCCTGGTGGGCCAGGGGATCGATTCGGTGTCCCTGAATCCGGACACCTACGTGCGGACACTTCCGGTTATCGCGGCAGCGGAAGCAGCCTTGGCCGCAGCCCCGGCCAAGGGGCAATAAAGCGCCTGGCCCTCGCAGGGCCAGGCGCCGGCGTCGTACGTTTAAATGTTCTCAGCCCCTGGTGACGGGGATTTTGGACGGCCCGGTGCCCTGCCCCTGCTCCGGAATCGGGGCCCGCACCTCAAGGACGCCGTCCTTGTATGAAGCCGTGACGTCGTCCTGCTGCACTCCGCTGGGGAGGGGAATCCGCCGGACAAAGGAACCGTAGCGGAACTCGGACCGGTAACTGTCCTTGTCCTTGTGCTCCTTCTTTTCCTGCCGCTCGCCCTTGATGGTCAGGACGCCGTCCGTGACCGTCACGTCCACGTCCTTCTCCGGGTCCACGCCGGGCAGCTCAGCCCGCACCACAAGGGTGTTGCCGTCCACCATCTCTTCAACCCGGATGGCCGAAGACCCCGCGTCACCTTCGAAAAGCCGTTCGATGACATCCATGGGGGAGCGGCGGTTATCAAACCATTTCATCAGATCAGTCATTGTTGCCTCCTGCTCATCTGGAAGCCGGACCATCGCGTTGCCCGGCAATTCCACCATCGCCTTCCCCTGGATCCGGTTCCAGAGTCAAAGGTCCCAGTCCGGGTTCGCCCATTGGGTCCGGTGGCCGGTGGGTCAAGCGGCCCACCAGTTCGATGGCCCCGCATCCCGCCGCAGCTGCTGCAACGGACACAGCCAGCAGGCTGGCGGGCGGCCACTCCACCCGGAAAAAATCCTGCGTCAAGGGAACGGTGAACAACAGGAGCAGTCCCGCGTACATCCCGGCAAGGATCAATGCCTTAACCCGATTGAGGGGACGTGACGCCATCACCAGGACCCATGCGGCCACCAGCCCCAGGGTCATGGTGGCCGCAGACTGCGCGGACTGAAGGCTGTGCCCGCCCCACAACTGCCCATACGCGCTGACCGCCAGGACACACAGGGCGGTGCAGATGCCGGCCGGGACCGCGAAGGCGAGGGAACGCCGCAGGAACCCGGGGGCATAACGCTGGCCGCCGGGCTGCAGGGCCAGGAAAAACGCCGGCAGGCCGATGGTCAGTCCATCCAGTGCGGAGAGCTGGCGCGGCAGGAACGGAAAGGCCAGCAGCAGGATGCCGGTGACCACCGAGATGACCGTGGCATAGACAGTTTTGCTCAGGAAAACCAGGGAGACGCGTTCGATGTTGCTGATGGCCCGGCGGCCCTCGTCAACCACAGTCGGCAGCCTGTCGAAGCGCCCGTCCAGGAGGACCAGGCGGGCCACGGCCTTGGTTGCCGGTGACGCCGAGTCCATGGCGATGCCCAGGTCCGCCTCCTTGAGCGCCAGGACATCGTTCACTCCGTCCCCCGTCATGGCCACGGTGTGCCCCCGCCGTTTCAGCGCCTGGATCAGGTCCCGCTTCTGGGACGGCGTCACACTTCCAAAGAGGCTGTGTGACTCCACCGTTTCCTCCAGCAGGACCGGATCTTCGGGAAGCATCCTGCTGTCATAGGCAACTCCGCCTCCAAAGCCCACTTCCCGGGCAAGGGCTGTTACGGTCCGGGGATCGTCACCGGAAATGATCTTGACGGTGACCCCTTGCCGGCGGAAATAGTCGAGCGTCGCGGCGGCGTCACCCCGAATGCTCTCGCGGAAGGTCAGCAGCAGGACCGGCACCAGCCCGGGAGGCAGGCCTGCCTCTGCGGCATCCGGCGGCATTGGTGCCGGCAGGTGCGCCAGGACCAGCGTCCGGAGGCCGCTGGAGGCGAGGGCTGCCGCCTTTCCGTGTGCATCGGCACAGCCGGGGGAGGCGAGTACGGAATCGGGGGCTCCGAGGATCCAGGCGCCGGAAGCAGCGGATTCCGGCGCGAACGTCACCGAACTCCACTTCCGTGCAGAGGAAAAAGGAACTGACCCATCCTCCCGGAGGGGTTCCTGCACGGGGAAGGCCGCCCCGATGGCCGCTGCGGTACTGCTGGCATCCGCGTGGGCGCCAAACCATTCCAACGCTTGCCGCCACCCGGCCGTGCGGGCGGTCCCGGCGTCGTGGATGGCATCGAATACGATGGCGCCGGAGGACAGGGTGCCGGTCTTATCCAGGCAGAGGACATCCACCCGCGCCAGCACTTCCACGGCAGCGAGTTCCTGGATCAGGACCTTCCGGCGGGCAAGGCGGAGGCCGCCCACGGCAAAAGCCACGCTGGTCATCAGCAGCAGGCCGAGCGGAATCATCGCCATGATGCCCGCCACTGCTCCAACGACGGCCGGTATCCACCGTCCCGATCCCATTGCGCCGGCCCATCCGTCCTGGTCCTGCATCTGCGCATTCGTGAGCAGCAGGGCGGTTGGCAGGAGCAGCCAGGTGATCACCGTGAACACCCTCTCCAGCCCCCTGCGGATTTCGGATGTGACCAGGGAGAAACGCCGCGCCTCTGCTGCCAGCCGGTACGCGAAGGTCTCCGGCCCCACCCGGAGCACGGTGGCCCGGCCGTTGCCTGCGAGGATCAGCGATCCGGACAGCAGCACCTCGCCGCCCTGTTTGGGAACCGGCTCGGACTCGCCCGTCAGCAGGGACTCATCCACCTCAAGCCCGCCTCCGCCGAGAAGCACCAGATCCGCCATGACCTGGTCTCCGGCATTGAGCACCACGAGGTCGTCCGGAACCAGGTCCTCCGAGGAGATGAGTTCCCTGGCCCCGTTCCTGATCACGGTGTTCCTGGCCGCCTGCAGGATGGCCAGCCGGTCAAGGGAACGCTTGGCCCGGTACTCCTGGACGATGCCGATCAGCGAATTGCTGACAGCGGACAGGCCGAAAAGCGCGTCACGCCACTGGCCAAGGACCAGCAGCAGGATGAAACACCCTCCCACCACGCCATTGAACAGCGTGAACACGTTCGCCTGGACAATTTCGCCCACGCTCCGGCTGGTTGCCGTGGGCACGCTGTTGATGCGGCCCGCGGCCATCCGCTCGCGCACTTCGGCGCTGGAGAGCCCCTCCCGGGCATGGCTGAAGTCCATGCCCGGGATCGGTGCGTCGTTTTCCCCGGTTATAGACATCCGGCCAGGCAGCCCGCCCCGGTCAGTCCTGGTGCTGCTGCTTGTGCAGGCGGGTGATGACGGTGGGGCACGGCGGCTGGGTCAGGACCGCATGTGCAGTGGATCCCAGGACGAACCTTTCAAAGCCACCTTTTCCACGGCTGCCCAGGACCAGCAGCCGCGACCCCGCGGCGGCACGGATCAGGGCGTCCGCCGGCTCCAGGACGGTTTCCATCACGGTGTTGACCACAAGATCCGGGTAGTCCTGCCGGAGGCCCGCCTCGGTTTCGGACAGCACGATCTGCTCTTCCTCCACTACATGGGTGGCAAAGCTGCTCTGCGGCAGGCCTGCCGCGATCCACCGGCTGGGGCCGGTGAAGGCGTAAAAGACGGTGAGTTCCTCCCCGAGCGTGTCAGCTTCGGCGGCCGCAAAGGCCACCGCCTGGGTGGATTCCCGTGATCCATCCACGCCCACCACAATGCCGCGGCCCGGTTCCTGGCCGTCCCCAACAACCGCCACCGGACACTCGGCCGTGGCTGCTGCCTGGAGGGCACGGTCAGTCAGGGCACCACGCGTGTGGCCGCTGGTGCCAAGGACAAGCATGGAAGCATTCCTGGAATAGTCACCCAGCGCCGCACCCACACCTCCTTCGAGCAGCTGGAGGGTAACCTGAAGGCCCGGTTCGGCAGCGGTGGCCTTTTCGCCGGCCTCCTTCAACAGTGCCAGTCCCGACTCACGAAGGATCTCGAGGTAGGGCAGGACTTCGGCTGCCATCCAGCGGTCGTCCACAACATTCACGACGGCGAGGGGACACTTCAGCCTGCTGGCCCGGGCTGCCGCCCACAACAGGGCGGCGTTTGATGCCGAAGTATCAGTGATGCCGACGGCGATTGGCTTGGCAGGTGCCATGGGAGTCCATCCTTTGGGGGTACGTGGAAAGGGTTGTGGGTGGTGCCATGCGGCGGTTTCCAGCGTTGACCTAACCGGCGGCGGGCTCCCGGGGCGGCCACCAATGGGTGGGCGCCGCAATCACGAACTTCCGGCCGCTGATGTCCTCCGGCGTAATCCGCAGCAGGACGTTCTTCCGGCCCGGCTGCCAGGGGGACAGGCCCGTCTCCATCGCGTCCCGGGTTTCCTCTTCGTCGGACACCACCAGCGCGTGCCCCTTGAGGATGACGCTCCAGGCGATAGTGCCGTACTGGTTCATTCCGTCAGCCTCAACCGTGACGGCTTTCCGGTCCGTCAGGGAGGCAAGCTTTGTGCCTTCGCCGGTACGGATGAGCAGGGTGCCGTTGCTGGGAACGAAATTCACGGGGTAGTTTTCCAAGGCGTCCCCGTCAGTGAAGGCGATCCTGCAGATGGACGTGGAACGAAGGTACTTCCAGCAATCGTGGACGCCGAGTTCTTTGATTTCCGGTTCTGCCGCTGCTGTATTCATGGCCGTAGCCTAGGGCCGGGAATTGCCCCCCGGTAGGGAAGAAGGTCCCGCCGGCTGTTGACGAGCCCTTTTACAATGATCCCAGGACATGTCTTCATGCTCAGGAGAAGACGGACTTGTGGGCGGGGGCAGGCACTTCCGTTCCGGACACTTGGATAGCGACACGGACCTGCAGCGCCGCAGGTTCCCTGCCGCAGGAGGTGGAACGTGAGCACTGAGGATCCCTGGCGGCCGCCGATGCGGGACAGCGCGGAAGATCCGCTGCGGGACTTCACCGCCCGGGGCGATGAGCTGCTGGATACCCAGGAGCGCATTAGTGCCCTGCTGGCCGCAGTGGTGGCCCTCGCCGAGGACCTGAGCCTGGAGGCCGTGCTGGACCGCCTTGTCCGGTCTGCCTGCACCCTGGTTGGCGCAGGGTACGGCGCTTTGGGCGTAATCGGTGAGGACCGGACCCTGAGCCACTTCATCACGGTTGGCATTGACGACGAAGGGATCCATTCCATCGGCGACCTGCCCACGGGGCACGGCGTCCTGGGCCTGCTCATCCGCGAGCCAAGGCCCCTGCGGCTCCACGACCTTGGGCGGCACCCCATTGCGTCCGGGTTCCCCGCGAACCACCCGCCCATGAGGACCTTCCTGGGCGTCCCCGTCCGGGTCCGCGATGAGGTGTTCGGCAACCTCTACCTGACGGAAAAGCAGGGTGGCGAGGATTTCACCACCGACGATGAGGAACTTGCCGTTGCCCTGGCAGCCGCGGCCGGTGTCGCCATCCAGAACGCCCGCCTTTTTGAAGACAGCAACCGCAGGCAGAAATGGCTGGAGGCGGGCATGGAGCTGAGCAGCCGGTTGATCATGGCGCCGCATCCGGGGAACCCGGACATTCTCGACCTTGTTGCCGACACCGCCTTGAAGGTATCGGACTCCGCGCTTGCAGTGGTGGCTGTGCCGGCCGCTGACGGTACGCTTCGCTGCCGTTCATGCCTTGGTGTGCAAGGTCTTCAGGCAGGCCAGGAGTTGATGGCCTCAGGTGCGGTGTCCGGCGTTATTGCCGACGGCGGGTCTTTCGTTGCCAGGGACCCGCGGCAGGTGTTCGACGACGAGGTGGCAGGGAAGCTGGGCTCTGTCCTTGTCTGTTCGCTGGGGCACGCCGGCAGCGGGAACGGCGTCCTCCTGCTGGCACGTGCGCAGGGAGCGGCGGTCTTCACCCAGTCTGAGGCAGAGTCCGGCGCCATCTTTGGGAGCCGGATCGGCCTGGCCCTGGACCTGGCGCACGTGAACGCCCTGCGGGAACAGAATCTCCTCATCAGTGACCGGGAAAGGATTGCCAGGGACCTGCACGACCTGGTGATCCAGCGCCTGTTCGCAGCCGGCCTGAGCATCCAGAGCCTGCGCCGCTACACGATGGACCCTGTGGCGCATGAACGCATTGCCGCTGTGACCACAGAGCTCGACGACACCATCCGCAAGCTGCGGGATACCATCTACTCCCTTCGTACCGCCGACGAGGAACGGGAACCGCTGACGGGCCAGATCCTGCGCGCAGTCCGGGAAAATTCCCGCAGCTACGCCATAACTCCCAAGGTTTCCCTGAACGGAGCGGTGGACTCGATCCGGGAGGACGTCGCGGTCCATCTGTTATCCGTGCTTTCGGAGGGCCTCAGCAATGCGCTGCGGCATTCCGGCGCTGAGGACATCGAGGTCCTGGTTGACGTGGGCGGTGACCAGGTCCAGCTCCTCATCAGCGACAATGGCCGCGGCTTTGCCGAGCCTTCCCGCCTCAGCGGTCTGGCGAACATGCGCCACCGCGCGGAATTGTTGAAGGGCAACTGCATCATCGAGAGCGTGCCGGGTGCCGGCACGTCCGTGACGTGGTCCGCACGGCTCGCTTGATGGGTAGGCCAGGCGGTGCCGGTTATCAGCCAGTGTCCGTTGCGCTTTTGGTGACGTAGACGGCGGCCTGCGTCCGGCGCTCGAAGCCCAGTTTGGCCAGGATGGACGACACATAGTTCTTGACCGTCTTTTCGGCCAGGAACAGCTCATCGCCGATCTGCCGGTTGGTCAGCCCCTGGCCGATCAGCGCAAGCACCTTCTTCTCCTGCGCGCTCAGGCCCTCCAACCGGGGATCGGTGGGTACCGTGGAAAGCCCGGTGATGATCTGCTGCTCCACTCCCGGCTCAAACAGGGATTCGCCCGCAGCCGCTTTGCGGATCCCCGCCAGGAGGTCATCGCTCCTGATCTGTTTCAGGATGTATCCGGAGGCGCCGGCCAGGACTGCGCCGCGGAGGGCCTGTTCGTCGTCGTAACTGGTAAGGATCAGGCACCGCAGGCGGGGATCGAGGGAACGCACGTCCCTGCACACCTCAATGCCCGTGCCGTCGGGAAGCCTTCCGTCCAGGATGGCGATGTCCGGGTGCAGGGCCGGAATCCGGCGGGTGGCCTCGGCCGCGGATCCGCTTTCGCCCACAACCAGGAACCCTTCGCCCTCCAGCAGGTCCTTCAGTCCCTGCCGGACCAGTTCGTGGTCATCGAGGATGAACACGCGGACCTGACCGGACGATCCTGCTGCTTCATCAGACCCAGCTTCATGCATGTGCACAGAACGCTCCCCAACTCTCCAGGACTCAAAACCCGCATCAGTGCGGGGCGGCCCCCGAGGGCCTGACCCCATTGTTACCCAGCGGCCTTCATACCGGGAAGGGACCTAAGTCCGCCGGTGGGTGGCACTGTGGCAGGCGCCAGTCCAGGTGCTGTTCCCGTCATGACTTTTGGCCCTACCCCCGGCCCCCGGTTCTGCGCGATTCTGGGACGACGCCCGCAGGAGGGAACCCCAGTGAATGGAGCAGGCATGAGTGCCCCTGGACCGCATCCCCGGATCATCGTTGCGGTGGATGGATCCGACGCCTCCATCGCCGCGCTCCGGGTAGCCCGGGCCATGGCGGAGCCCCTGTCTGCGACGGTGGAGGCCTGGGCCTGCTGGGACGTGCCGGCCGGCTACGGGGTGTACCTGGCGGTAGGGATCGAGGGGTTCAAATATGCCGCCCATGAGGTACTCCAGCAGGCGTTGGCAGACGCCTTTGAGGAGCTGCCGCCCTTTGTGCACGCCCGGCTGGTGCGGGGTAAACCAGGCCCGCTGCTGATTGACGCGAGCCGTAACGCCTCCCTGCTGATCGTGGGCAGGAGGGGACACGGCAGCTTTATTCTTGGCTCGGTGAGCTCTGCGTGCGTAAGCCATGCCCACTGTCCCGTGCTGGTGGTGCACGCCCCGGAGGAGACGGAGTGAGACCACCCCGACGGGAGGCAGTCACAGGCATCTACAGCGCCTTGACCGGCATCAGGCGCGCTGGCAGGCCAACCCGGCACGCCGCCGTCGTACCAGTGCCTGGGAATCAGTGGCTGTTGCCTGGGAATCAGTGGCTGTGGTGACCCTGCCCGTGATGGTGGGCGGCGCCCTCTCCCACCAGTTCGTGGAGTCCTTCAACGGCCCGGGCAAGCGACAGGTCCGGGGATTCGATGACGAAGGGCATCAAGAGCCGATTTTCCTTGTCCAGGTGCAGGGCGAAAATCCGCTGGATGGCACCGGCGGCCACTGCGGCAGCAACGCCGTCGGCCGTCCGGAGCTCCTCGACCAGGCCCACTATCACCTGGTGCTCGGCCAGCATTCCGTCCACCAGCAGCCTGGCCTCCGGCATGGCGTGCGGACCGCTGTAGAGGGGACCTTCCTCTGCCAGGGCGTGCGGCACCAGCTGCCTGTCGCACCAGTCCAGCAGCGCGGCCTGCGTTTCCTGCCCGGCGGCGGGGTCCCGTGCCTCCACGGCCTCGGTCAGCAGTCCCGCCAGCGCGTTCAACTGCCGCAGCATGTCCGCATGGTGGGCTTCAACCGCCTGCAGCGCGTGCGCCTCGGCGGTGGCGTCCTTACCTGGTCCAGCGTTCATTCGTTGTTGCCTTCCATTTGGGTGACCTGCCGGTTCGTGGTCCGGGGCGACCAGCGCAGGTCCTTGACGGCCCAGTACCCTGCACCGTTCATGATGGCGAACCCCGCAATGCCCAGCCAGGGAACCCGGACCACCAGGCCAAGCAGCAGGACGCAGATTCCTGCCGCGACAAGGAGCAACCCGCGCCAGAACCGGGCCCGCTGGGAAAGCGCAAAGGCATCCCGGCCAAGCAGGGCGGCGAAGCCGGGGTCCTCCTCAGCCAGTCCATGGCCGATCTGTTCGAGTTCGCGTTTTTCAAATTCAGAGAGCGGCACAGCTGCACCCACTGTCCATTGCCTGCGGGGAGCCGGACGTCAGCTACCCGGGTGGCCGCGCAGGACAGCCAGCCTGTTCTGGTATTCCGCGACGTCGATCTCGCCGCGCGCGAAGCGCTCGGCCAGTACGTCCTCTGCCTTTCGGGGCGACGGGGGCTGGGGTGCATTCAGGGAGGGCGCCCGCAGGGAACGGGCCAGCAGGACAATGCCGGTGATGATTGCTCCCCAGACCACCACCATGCTGATGCTCATCAGGACATAGCCCCAAAGGCCCATGCCGTCATTCCAGCCGTACACTTCACGACCTCCGGTCAAATGGAGGCGGACGCCAACCGTCCGCCTTCCACTTTCAGTATGGGATGCTCCCGGCGGCCGGGGGCAGAGCCATTAGTCCCGTCCCGGGACGGGGGGCAGGCACTAGAAACCGCGGCGCCGCAGACGTTTGTCCACGGCGACGGCCAGGGAGGCAAGCAGGGCGAGGCCAAGGATCCGCAGCCAGGCCTCCCCGCTGATAGGGGCGGTGTGGAAGAGACCGTTCATCAGCGGTGCGTAGGTCAGGGCTGCTTGGCCGGCGGCCTGGACCGCGACGCCGACAAGGAGCCAGCGGTTGCTGAACGGGCTGATCCGCCAGACCGGCCGGGTCAGGGACCGGCAGCTGAAGAGGTAAGCGACTTCCACGGCCACGAAAAGGTTGACGGCGGACGTGCGGGCCTGGGCAACGGATGCGCCAACGGCCAGTTCGTGTTCGAACAGCCACCAGGCTCCTGCGACCAGCAGCGCCGAAACGAGGAGGATCCGCACGGTCAGGGCCCACGTCAGGAGGGGCCGGCCCGGCGGCCGGGGCGGACGGGACATCAACCCCGGTTCCTTCGGCTCAAAGGCCAGCATCAGTCCAAGGGCCACGGCGGTGGTCATGTTGATCCACAGGATCTGGGTGGGCAGGATGGGCAGCGTTGCCCCCAGGAGGATGGCCACGAGGATTACCAGCCCCTCAGCCATGTTGGTGGGCAGGGTCCACACGATGAATTTGGTCAGGTTGTCGAAGACGTTCCGGCCCTCTTCAACCGCGGCCTCAATGGTGGCAAAGTCATCATCGGTCAGGACGATGTCCGATGCCTCCTTGGCCACTTCCGTTCCGGTCCGCCCCATGGCGATGCCCACGTTCGCCTGCCGAAGGGCAGGGGCGTCGTTGACGCCGTCCCCCGTCATGGCGGCCACGTGTCCGCGGGACTGGAGGGCCCCGATAAGGCGGAGTTTCTGTTCCGGCGAAACCCGGGCGAAAACCGTTGCCCGTTCCACCGCGCCGGCAAACTGATCTGCCGGAATGGCGTCCAGCTCCATGCCTGTCAGGGCCGTCCCGGTGTCACGGTCGGCGGCCAGGCCCACCGCTGCCGCCACCGTCACCGCGGTCCGCACATGGTCTCCGGTGATCATCTTCACCGCCACGCCCGCGCGCTGGCACGCCTTCACGGAAGCTGCGGCCGCTTCCCGCGGTGGATCGTGCATGGCCTGGAGCCCCGTCAGGGTCATCCGGCCCCGCAATTCGATCCCGGCAAGGGGCCGGCCCTCGGCGGGAAGGCGCATCATGGCGGTGGCCAGGACCCGCAGTCCGCTGTCTGCGAGCGCGTGCGCGGCATTGAGCGCGGCATGCCTGCGGACAGGTCTGTTGGCGCCGTGCGTGTCCATTTCATGGGAGCAGAGGTCAAGGATCCGTTCCACAGCACCTTTGACCAACACCAGGCCGCCCCCTTCCGGGAGCGTGGAACCATGCAGGGTGGCCATGAACTGCCGCTCCGACGTGAACGGCAGTTCCTGCTGCCGCGGATTGGCGGCCAGGAAGCCGGCAACGTCCATCCCGCCTTTCCCTGCCGCCACCAGCATCGCGGCCTCGGTGGGGTCACCCCGCACCTGCCAGGTGGATCCCTCCCTGTGCACCTTGGCGTCGTTGCATGCTCCACCGCCCAGAAGGGACCACTGCAGCGCTGCATCCCCGTCCGCCGGATGCTCCGGCGCGGCCGTCACATGCTGGTCGGTGCCGCCGGGATGCCGCGATGCCGACGGGGTGATGCCTCCCGCAGGTCCGTAGCCTGAACCAGTCACGTCATAGGTGCCCGAGGGCGTCCAGAGTGCCCGGACTGTCATCTGGTTCTCGGTGAAGGTGCCCGTCTTGTCAGAACAGATCACCGTGGTGCTGCCCAGTGTTTCCACCACCGGCAGCCGGCGGACCACGGCGCGGCGGCGCGCCATGCGGCGGACGCCAATGGCAAGCGTCACCGTGACGGCGGCGGGGAGGCCTTCCGGAATGGCTCCGACGGCCAGCGCGACGGCGGCAGTAAACATCTGCCCCGGCGGCTCACCATGTGCCAGGCCGGCGAGGAAGGCCACGGCGGCGAGGGCAAGGATGGCTATGGTGAGGGTCGAGCTGAAGCGTGCCAGTTTCAGGGTCAGCGGCGTGGCCACCGGCCGGACCGCCCCCATAAGGCGGTGGATTTCGCCAAGTTCGGTTTCGCCGCCGATGGCGACGACGATGCCTGCTCCGGTGCCTGCGGTCACCAAGGTACCGCTGTACAGCATGTTCCTCCGGTCTGCCACCGGCGTGACCTTCGGCAGTATTACCTCGTCCTTGGACACGGGGTCCGATTCCCCCGTGAGCGCGGATTCGTCCACCCGCAAGGCGGACAGCCGCACCAGGCGCAGGTCAGCCGGTACCTTGTCGCCTGCCTCCAGCAGCACAAGGTCCCCGGGGACCAGGTCCTCGGAGGGAACCGGCCGCCGTTCGCCGCCGCGCATGACCGCGGCATGTGTGCGGACCAGCGAATGCAGTGCGTCCAGGGCCGCTTCTGCCCGGATTTCCTGAATGAAGCCGATCGCCGTGTTGACCAGGACCACCGCGAGGATGACGCCCGCGTCCAGGAATTCGCCAAGGAACACGGTCACGGCTGCGGCGGCCAGCAGGACATAGACCAGCGGGTTGTTGAATTGCCGTCCCAGCTTGCGGGCAATGCCCCCGCCCTTGGACCGGGGCAGCTCGTTCGGGCCGAACTGGGCTCGCCGGCGCGCTACCTCTTCCTGGCCCAGGCCCCTTGCTGCATCCGTTTCCAGCAGCAGGACCACTTCATGGACGGGGAGTCCATGGTGTGCCGGATCAGGGGCATTGTCCGGCCGGCGCCGCGTGGCGGGTTCCGGCCGCCGGGGACGCACTTCCCCGCCCCGGGAGGGCCTGGTCTTCGCCATGGTGCCGGGCTTTCACTGCCCCAGCAGGGCGTCGAGGGTGGCGAAACCGTAGCCCGCGGCCGCAATACGGTCAATGACCTGGGGAAGGCCGTCGGCGTCAAGGGTGGTGCCGTCATCCGGGTTGGACCCGATGTGCATGAGGACGATCTCGCCCGGCTGCAGCCCCGCCTGGACGCGGTCGGCCACTGACTGGAGGCTGGCACCTCCACTGGTGCCTTTCCAGCCCAGGGTGTCAACGGTCCACCTGACTGCCACGTAGCCCAGCGAGTTCACCGCCGCGATGGTTCGGGCGTCCCGTTCGCCGTAGGGGAAGCGGAACAGCGGCCTTGGATCGGCCCCTGCTGCGAGGATTGTCTGCTCGGCGCCCCGCACCTGTTGGGTGATCTGCTCGTTGCCCAGTCCGGTAAAGCCGGGATGGGTCATGGAATGGTTTGCCACCCGGTGCCCGGCGGCCACGATCCGTGCCACGGACTGCGGATTGTTGGCGGCCCAGTTGCCGGTCAGGAAAAAGGTCCCGGCAACGCCTTTGGTGGAGAGCGTGGACAGGATACTGGGCAGTCCCGCAGCGTTGGCGCCGGCATCGAACGTGAGGGCAACCATGCGCCCCGCCCCGGGGATGACGGTCAGGTCCTGGCCGCGGAGGGAGTCCGGAAACGGCGCCGGCTGCGGGGGAGCGGCGGGCTCCTCCGGCGGCGTGGGTTCGGCCGGAGCCTGCGTGGGCTGCGGTGCGGGAACGGGAGGGACCGTGATGGGCGGCTCCACCGGAATCTGGCCGGCTTCAGGCGTCTCCGTCTCCTGTGGGCCCTGCTGGCCGGAAGGCGAATCGGCCGGGACCGTGGGGCTGGACGGGCTGGGGAGTGTGGACTGGCTGGGAGGTGCGGAAGGCGGCGCCGGTGAGGCGGACGGCGCAGCCGACGGCGGACCGGCCGTGAGGGCCGGCAGCAACAGGGCCAGGGCGATGGCAAGGACCACCAGGGCGGCGGCGAGCGCTATGGCGACCGTCCGCCGTCGTGCTTCACTGAACGGCAATGCCATCACCCGCCCTGGACGTCAGTGGCTTCCCCCGCCGCCGGGCTGGTCAGGAACCCTGGGCGGCGTGGGCCCCGCCCTCGGGAGTGTGGACCACCAGCACGGGGCAGTGGGCGTGGGCCACGACGGCTGAGCTGACGGAGCCCAGGAGCAGTCCGCCGAATCCGCCGTGCCCGCGGCGCCCCACCACGATCATGTCCGCATCGCGGCTTGCGTCGATCAGCGCCTCGCGGGGCTGGCCCCTGACAAGGCTTGCGCTGACATTGGCCGGCAGTTCGGCACCGAAGGCCTGTTCCATTGCCTCGTCCAGGATCTTCTTCGCGCCCTCCTCGAAGCCTTCAATGCCCATCATGACGTAGCCGGAGTACACCTGCGGGTACTCCCAGCAGGCGATGGCCTGGACCTTGGCGCCGAGGGGAGTGGCAAACCGCTGGGCCTGGCGGAGCGCCTCCACGGAAGGCTCCGATCCGTCGACGCCTACCACGATCCTGGCAATTGGTGCCCCGGCAATGCTCATGTCTGCTCCCTCTTCCGACCTTCGCTGTCACGCCCATCCTGCCCGCAGCCCCGCGGCGGGGCTAGGGCCGAAGGTCATGGCGCGCCGGCGGGCGGTCCACCGGCGGACGGTCCACCGGCGGACGGCGGCGCGGCCTGGGGTGCTGCCGCGGCGGGAGCCACCGCTTCGGGCCACTCAGGTTCGAGGGGCCCTTGGTCAAGCCGGAACGGTGGATATTCGTCCCGCATCATCGCGGTGTACACCAGGACCCGGTAGATCCAGCGGTCAACGCCAAGGATGAAATCAAACAGCGGGCGCTGGTAGCGGCCGGTGAACAGCAGGATCACTGCCGCGATCAGGACCAGCAGCCCCAGCAGGGACGGGCCCGCACTCTGTTCATAGGTTGTTCCAAAGTAGTTGTTGTCTGCGCGCCACCGCCAGGCAGTGTTGGTGAACGCGGCCACTACGAGCAGATGCGGGATCGCCAGGAGCCACCATTTCACCAGGACCAAGCCCCGGGACAGCCGCTCCGGGTAGTCCACGTCGAAGTCGGCCGGGTAATTGGTGCGCTTGAGGGTGAACGGCGGGTAGAGGTCGGTACCAACGGCGGCGTAGGCGTAGAAGGCCACCCGCCAGTTCCACCGCATGACGCCGACATTGAAGTCGAACAGGGCCCTCGGATACCGGCCGGTGAACAGGATGGCGAATCCCGCCACGATGGTGGTGATGACAAACGCGAACCAGAGGAAGAAGAGGAGGATGAAATGCGGGATGGCCAGGAACCACTTGACCAGCCACATCCACCGGGACAGCCCGGGATCGATGGCGCCGAACAGCCGTGCGGGGTAGCCGCGGCGGTCTTCGGCCGGCGTGAACGGTTGCGGCGGGAGCGCCCCCGGTGCTGCCGGTGCGGCCTGCGCCCCTGGCTGGCCCCACGGCGCCGGTGCTGGTCCCTGTCCTCCTGATACTTGCCCTCCTGATACTTGCCCGGCCGGCACCTGAGCCCCCGGCACTTGGCCTGGCCCGGCCATCCCCGGTCCTGCCATCGCCGGCGCCGGCATCCCCGGTCCTGCCATCGCCGGCCCTGCCATCGCCGGCCCTGCCATCCCCGGTCCTGCCATCCCCGGTCCTGCCATGCCTGGTCCTCCGGCTGATGGCCCGCCGGTCGGCCGCGCGGCATGACGGCCCAGTCCCATGGCGCCGAAGATGATGAGGGGAATACCGATCACCAGGGCGATGAGCCCGCCCACCAGCAGGCCGGTGGCTGCCGGCCGGATCAGGTCCGAGCGGAAGCCGGCCTGCGCCTGGACGTCGATGCTGGAGGAGGCATCGGCATTCATCACTACTACTTCCCATGTGCCCGGGGTGATGTTCCAGGTGAGCTCCTGCTCCCCGGGGCCTGACACGGATGCGGTCCAAAAGCGCTGGTCAGCCGGTGGTGATGCGGGGTTTCCACCCGGAACGTCGCGGTATTCGGCGCGGAAGGGCCTCTGGCGGATGTTGAGCAGCTCCGAGTGGTGCACACCTGACAGGTACTGTTCGACGTCGGCCTGCGGGCCGATGCCGATGAACACCGGTTTGTCGGGGCTCACTGCATTAACGCGCAGGCGCAGGGTGCCGATGTCGAAGGGAAGCCTGCCGGGAACATCCTCGCCAATGGCATCGGCCCGTGGAGAGGTGAGGGCAAAGGAATTGACGGAAAAACGCGATGTGCCGGAGGTCAGGAAGCCGTCCCCCTGGATGGATCCCACCGCCGACGCCACGGCTCCTCCCGCCAGCGCAGCCAGCCCCGGAATGGTGATCAGGATCCCGAGGACCAGCATGATGATGGCGGCTGGCTTTTTCATAATGTGGACCTTTCCTGGCGGATATGTGGAACGGGGAGAAGGACCGGCAGGCGGTCCAGGCCTAGATGGTGCCCTGGACGGCGTCAGTCCGCGTGATGATCGTGGGGCAGGGAAGGTGCTTCAGCACGCCATGTGCGGTGGAACCGAGCAGCAGCCGCTTGAAGGCGCCCCTGCCGCGGCTGCCCACCACCAGCAGGCGTGCTCCGGCCGCGGCGTCTACAAGGGCGTCCACCGCGCCCTTGTCGCTTTCGAGCCGCTGGTGCACGGTCAGGTCCGGGTAGTCTTCCTTGAGCCCGGCAACGGTTTCAGAAAGCACAACCCGTTCCTCGTCCACGATGAGGTCCGCGAGCGCAGCCGGCGTCAGGCCGGCGTCGATGACGGGATCGGGCGCATTGACGGCATAGACGACAGTAAGTTCGTCGCCATCGCGGTCTGCTTCGGCGGCGGCGAAGGCGACAGCCTGCGTGGCTTCGGCGGATCCGTCCACGCCTACCACCACACCGGACCGGGCTTCCAGGTCCTGGGTCCCGATAACGGCGACGGGGACCTTGGCTGCGGTGGCCACCTGGAGTGCACGGTCCGCGAGGGCGCCGCCGAGGTGGCCGCTGCCTGAGCCGATGACCATCATCGAGGCCTTCTTCGAAAACTTGGCCAGCTGCCCGCCCACACTTCCGGTCAGCAGTAGCGTGGCCGGGGTAACCGGCACGCTTCCTTCGAGCCGGCCCGCGGCGGTCTTGAGCAGTTCCTCACCGGCCTGCTGGAGTGTTCCAAACCAAGGGTAAGGTTCGGCAACCCACCGGTCGTCCACCACGTGGACGATCACCAGCGGCTGGCCTGCGCGGTGGGCGCGGCGCGCTGCCCAGAGGACCGCAGCCTGGCTTTGCGCTGAATCGTTGGTGCCCACAGCGATGGGTTTCTGGGATGTCATGGCGGCACTTCCTGCTCATCGTGAACTGGTCTTCCTGCCGTTCCAGACTGGCCCCGCCGCCACCGGCACTCTAGGGCCAAAAGTCACGGAAGCGCTGCTCAGCGCCCCCTGCTTGCCCCGGTCACCCCATCGATTTCTCCGTACGTGTCGTTTTGGGGCCTGAAAACGACATCTACGGAGCAATCGATGGATGATTTAGGGGGCTGGGGTGAGGTGCCCTGGAGCGTCGAAGGTTCACAGGCGGCACAGTTCCTCAGTATGCTTACTATTGTCCGCCGGACTTAAAGAGAAAGGCACCATCATGACTGAACAGAACCTCCCCGACGACGAGCTGGAAGTCGTGCAGGAAGACGACATACTTCTCGACGAAACTCCGGGCGCGGCGTCGTCACTGGAGCTCGACCCTGTCATGGGGGAACCGGACAGCTACCCCGGGGCAGCCGAAAACAACCCGGACCGCTGGCAGGAAGACCCGTTGCTGCAGGACGAGGCAGTCTCGGGCGAAGAGCAGGACTTCCTGAGCGACCAGACGCTGCGCGACGAAAGTGCCCAGGCGCGGTACCGCTCGGGCGATGAGCAGGTGCCGCCGGACACCCCCACGCTGGGTGAAGCAGCGGCCGACGTCGATTTCGGCGAAAACCCCACAGGCCTGGAAGCAGACGCCAGCGACGATGAGGAAAACTTCGGCGGCTCACCCCTGAGCGAGTTTGAGCCCGACGACCTGGAACGCTAGCAAGGCCGGACCTGCCGGCCCGGGCCCACGGGGAAGAGAATGATGCAATCCAAGGAACTGCTGCTGGAAGCCTTCGGCCGTATCCCCGGCCTCGTGGGCCAGGTACTTGACGGGCTGGATGAGGGGCAGCTGCAGCACCGCACCGAAGGTCACGGCAATTCCATCGCCTGGCTCGTCTGGCACATCGGCCGGGTGGAAGATGCGCAGGTTGCCGCCGCTTCGGGACTGGAACAGGTTTGGACGGCAGGGGGATTCGTTGCCCGCTTTGGCCTCCCGCTGGCGGACAGCGACACGGGTTACGGCCATTCCAGCAGACAGGTGGACGCCGTCCGCGCATCCCGGGAACTGCTGCAGGAGTACTACGAAGCCGTCCACCGGCAGACGGCAAAGGTGGTGGAAGGAATCAATGATTCCGACCTGGACCTCGTGGTTGACCGGCATTGGGATCCGCCCGTCACCCTCGGAGTGCGGCTGGTCAGTATCCTGGGGGACTGCCTCCAGCACGCCGGTCAGGCCGCCTACGCCAAAGGGCTGCACGGCCCATCGGCGGCCACCGGCGGTGCGTGAACTCGTGGTGCTGGGCACCGCATCACAGGTCCCCACCCGTACGAGGAACCACAACGGCTACCTGCTGCGCTGGGACGGCGAAGGACTGCTTTTCGATCCCGGCGAGGGCACCCAGCGCCAAATGATCCATGCCGGAGCAGCGGCAAGCAGCATCACCAGGATTTGCCTCACCCACGTGCACGGGGACCATTGTTTCGGCCTGCCCGGAGTCCTCTCCAGGATGGCCCTGGACGGGGTGCGGCACCCGGTCCACCTGCATTATCCGGCGTCCGGCGGCGATGTGGTCCAGGCCCTGGTGGCCGTCAGCTCTCCCGGCATCGACCTGCGGCTGCACCCGCACTCCGGCGCCGGGCCCGTGGCGGAAGGCCTTGAGGTCCGGCCCCTGAAGCACCGCATCGAGACGTACGGTTATCTGCTCACCGAGCCCGAAGGCCGCACCTTCCTGCCGGAACGGCTCCGGGCGGCGGGCATCGAAGGGCCGGACGTCCGGCGGCTCCAGCGGCAGGGGGCCCTGGGGACAGCCCGGATGGAGGACGTGAGCATTCCCAGGCCGGGCCAGCGGTTTGCCTTCATCATGGACACCGCACCGTGTCCCGGTGCAGAAGAATTGGCAGCGGGCACCGACCTGCTGGTCACGGAGTCCACGTTCAGTGACGACGACGCCGGCCTGGCCCGGCAATACCTGCACCTGACCGCCGGGCAGGCCGGCGAACTGGCGGCGTCAGGGAAGGCCCGGACGCTGGTGCTCACGCACTTTTCAGCACGGTACGGAAACGACGTCTCCCACCTCGCAGAGCAGGCAAGGGCCCGGGCTCCGGAAACCACGGTCATTGCTGCTGAGGACCTGCAGCGCATTGCCGTTCCCCATCGACGGCAACAGATGCGGGAAGCGGCAGGCGAAACTACGGCGATAGGGTTAAACCATGACGGCATCAGCTGAATCCACGGTCACTTTTGACGGCCGTTTCGCACGGGAACTGGCCGAACTCGCCGTTCCCTGGCAGGCCGAGGAAGCACCCAGTCCCAAGCTTCTGGTCCTGAACGACAAGCTCGCACGGGACCTGGGCCTCGATCCGCAGTACCTCCGCAGCGGCGAAGGGGTACGGCTCCTGGTGGGCAATCACATACCCGCTGGCGCCACTCCGGTGGCCCAGGCATATGCGGGGCACCAGTTTGGCGGTTACTCACCCCTGCTCGGTGACGGACGTGCGCTGCTGCTGGGGGAGGTCACGGACCAAAGCGGCCGCCTCCTGGACGTCCATCTCAAAGGCTCGGGACGCACGCCTTTCGCCCGCGCCGGGGACGGACGTGCCGTCGTCGGGCCCATGCTCCGTGAATATGTGGTCAGTGAGGCCATGCACGCCCTGCACATTCCCACCACCCGCTCGCTCGCCGTGGTGGCAACCGGCCGGCAGGTCCGGCGTGACGGCATGCTGCCGGGTGCCGTCCTGGCACGGGTGGCAAGCAGCCACCTGCGCGTTGGCAGCTTCCAGTACGCGCGCGCCACGGAAAACCTGGACCTCCTGAAGCGGCTGGCGGACCATGCCATCAGCAGGCACTATCCGCACGCTGCCGAAGCCGAAAACCCCTACCTTGCGTTGTTCAGCTCCGTCGTCTCCGCCCAAGCAGAACTGGTGGCCCGGTGGATGCTGGTGGGATTCGTGCACGGTGTCATGAATACGGACAACATGACCATCTCAGGGGAAACCATCGATTACGGCCCGTGCGCGTTCATGGACGCGTTCAATCCCGCCGCCGTCTACAGTTCCATCGACGTCAGCGGACGCTACGCCTATGCCAACCAGCCAGTGCTTGCCGAATGGAACCTTGCCCGGCTCGCCGAGGCGATGCTGCCGCTCATCGACGAGGACCAGGAAAAGGCGGTTGCCCCGGCCGTGGAAGTGCTCGGCGGGTTCCGCGGACAGTACAGCAAGGCGTGGTCCGGCGGTATGAAACGCAAGCTGGGCCTGGGAAGCGGCGCGGAAAGCGGCGAGGACTCCTCAGCCCTGGTGGACGATGCCATCGCCATCCTGAAGGACGGCCCGGTGGACTACACCTTGTTCTTCCGTAACCTGGGCAAGGCCGCCCGGGGCGACCTCCGTCCCGTCCGCGGCATGGTCCTTGACCTGGCCGCGTTCGACGCCTGGGCGGAGCGGTGGCAGGCCATGGAACCCGATGCGGAACTGATGGACAGCGTGAACCCGGTCTACATTCCCCGGAACCACCTGGTTGAGGAAGCCCTCGCAGCTGCCACCGAAGGAAACCTCGCGCCCCTGCAGCAGCTGCTCGAGGCCATCGGTGCCCCCTTTACCGAACGTCCCGGGCTGGAACGCTACGCCGAGGGTGCCCCTGAAGAATTCGGCAACTACATGACCTTCTGCGGGACCTGACGGCTGGTGCCAGTGGGAAAACGACAGGAGGGCGGCGGCCGGGAATACCCGGCTGCCGCCCTCCTGTTGTGACTGGCTTCGCTGCCGCGAAGCGCCGCGGAGACTAGGCTACGCGGACTGCGGAGTAGCCGCCGAGCCAGCTGATGGAGTGGACCTCGGTGCTGTAGCCGTTGACGCCGCCACTGACAACCTGGCCGTCGCCGGCGTAAACGCCAACGTGGCCGGAGGTGATGATCAGGTCACCGGGGGCGGGGGCGCTGACAACGGTTCCGTACTGGAAGAACTGGGTGGGGGCCAGGTCGCCGACGGACTTGCCGACGGAGCGCAGGGCCTTTTCAACCATTGCGGTGCAGTCCTGGCCCACGCCAACCTGGCTGTAAGCCGATGCCAGGATGGCAGCGCCGGTTCCCGTGCCGGTGGAGGCCAGCGGGGTGGCGGAGGCGTAGGACATGTTCATGCCGGTGTTCGCCGGTGCGGTTGCGGCCGCGGCCTGGACCGGAGCTGCGGCAGGGGCCGGAGCCGGTGCTGCGGTATAGCCTGCGCCGGGGATCTGGATCTGGTCACCGGGGTAGATGATTGAGGACAGGCCCAGTCCGTTGGCGGACAGGACGTCGTTGAGGCTGACGCCGTAGGCGGCCGCGATGGCCCCGATGGTGTCGCCGGCTACGACGGTGTGGACGTTGCCTGCTGCGGCGGCGGGTGCTGCTGCCGGGGCTGCAGGTGCGGAGTACGCCTGGACGCTGGTGTTCTCAGTGGTGTCCGGACCGGTGACGCCTGCATGGGCCGGGGCTCCGACGCCGAATGCAATGCCTGACGCTGCAGCAACTGCGAGCGCCGGGCGGCCCAGCGAGCGGGCCTGGGACTTGGCGGTTACGGCGAGGCCCTCGAGCACAATGGAGCGGGCCGGAGTCGCGCGGTGACGGGCAGTAATGGAATTTTTTGACACGGTTGATCGCCTCTCCCATGCCTGCGGGGTGAGCTGTCGGGTTCGGGCTGGAGATGCCCGGCCGGTAGCGGCTCCGCAAGCGGAGCTCTACCGACTTAACCCCAAGGCCACAAGTGGCCGTGGAAACTTGGTTCCCCCGTCCCTGCCATCTGGAAACGGTGAATCCCATGATCAGCGGCAGGGCTCGGCATACTGATGGGAATGTCCCGTCTGAGAGGGACACCCAAAGACCATAACCCGCTCTCAGGGTCATTGTCACATTTGGATAACATACGAGGTTTTCCTCTCAATTCCGCAAACGTCTTGATGTACCTCGGATTTCGGCGCTGACCCCGCAAGACAGGAAACGGGCAAATGGCGCCGAAAGGGTAACAGTGTGGCTACAGGCCACTGCTTCACCGCGGCACCCGGCGGTAGGCTGCGGAACTATGCCCCTGTTCGTTACAAAGCGGCCGTTCCCGCTGTTCGCGGCCTGATGGCTGTCGCCCTGGCCGGCGCCACCGCACTGCCGGCCGCAGCAGAGGAGGGGCCGCCCGGCGGATACCCCTCCTGGGCAGAGGTGCAGCAGGCACAATCGTCCGAAGCGGCAAAGGCCGCGGAGATCACCGCGATCAACGGGCTGCTCAGCGGTCTCCAGGAGCAGTCGGAGGCGGCCGGGGATGCGGCGGTCCGGGCTGCCGCCGACCACGCCGCGGCGAATGCGGAGCTTCAGGTGGCTGCGTCGAAGTTGGAGACCGTGTCTGCGCAGGCAGCCCGCGCAGACGACCAGCTGGCCCGGTACCGGAAGGACATCGGCGCCCTGGCCGTCCAGTCGTACAAGACCGGCGGGACCAACACCGATTCTTCGTGGCGCTCGATGCCCTGGGGACCAACAGCACGCAAGGGCTCAACGTGGTCAAGATTTCAGGGGATAAGACTGCTGCGCTGGTGAATAAGGCGGCAGCGGCAGGAAAGGTTGCCGCTGCGCTCAGGGAACAGGAACAGCTTGCCAGGAGTGAGCGGGAACGGCTGTCCGGGGAGGCGAGGGCCAAGTCCGAGGCCGCCCGTTCCGCCCGGGACGCATTGGACCGCCAGGTGGCCGGGGAACAGCAGCACGGTGGCGGGCTGACTGCCCAGCTTGCCGCCCTGAGGGGTACGACGGCGGCCCTTGAGGGGGAGTATCGCCAAGGCCAGGCAGCGCGGGCGGCCTACGAGGCGGCCCAGGCGGCCAAGCGCGCCGCCGCGGAGGAGCAAGCCCGCCGCCAGGCCGAAGCTGCCGCCAAGGCCGCAACGGCTGCCGCCCGGCAGCCCCACCAGCCCGGCGCCCCAGCTGCCACTGGCGCTAATCCCGTCCAGGTGGATCCGGCACCGGCCAATTCGGCACCGGCCGCGCCTGCCAACCATCAAGCTCCTGCCGTTCCGGATGCGCCTCCAACGGCGCCGGCCCTGCCAAGCCCGCCCGCCGTCGTCGTTCCTTCCGTTCCCGGTGGAGCTGTCAACGATCCGGCCGGGGCGAAAAGCTACGCGTCCGGACGCCCTGCTGCCTTTGGATGGGGCCAGGACCAGTTCCTGTGCCTGGCCCGGCTGTGGACCAAGGAATCCAACTGGCTGACCACCGCCACCAACGCCTGGTCCGGAGCTTACGGGATTGCCCGGGCGCTGCCGCCGGGCAAGTATGCCAGCGCCGGCAGCGACTGGCTGACCAGCTACGGGACGCAGGTCGAATGGGGCCTTGGCTATATCCGTGACCGCTACGGTTCGCCCTGCGGGGCGTGGAACCATTCCACGTCCCTGAACTGGTACTGACTGACGCGCTAGGCTTTCCCCATGCCAGATTTCGAACGGTTCCGTCTGCTGCTCGAAGAGGAGCGGGCGCGGCGGGTGGCGCTGCTGCCGGTGCTGCGCGCAGACATCGCCGCGGCGAATTCGGCCCGCCAGGATTCGAACGTCGACGACGAGCATGATCCGGAGGGCGCCACGATCGCCTTCGAACTTTCGCAGGCATCGGCGCTCCTGAAGCAGAGCTCGGCCGGCCTGGACCAGATCGAAGCGGCCCTGGCAAGGCTGGCCGGGGGAAGCTACGGAACCTGCGCCGTCTGCGGGGAACCCATCGCCGAAGGAAGGCTCGAGGCACGCCCCTGGACCCCGTTTTGCATCCTGCACGCCTCCTCGGGGCGCGGACGGTGACGGAGATGGCGGACGTTGTGTCCGCTGCGGCGGATTTCGTGGACCGGACCCTGCAGAACGAAGGCGCCTGGTACCGCGCAGACGACGTCGGCAACCGGCTGGGCGGCGTGCTGGCCTCCTACGGTTCCTCCATAGGGGCCGTCCGCGGCACGGTCCGCGACGCCCTCCGCAAGTTCAAGGACCTGGACCACGATGGAACCGTGATGCTTGCCTCCGCCCTGTGGGGGCAGCCAAGGCCCGGATCGCGCCCCGTTTTCGAGCGCCGCCTGGCCGCCGTCGTGCTGCTGCAGTCAAAGGTGCGCCTGCTCAGGCATTCGGACCTGACCCGCCTGGAAGGCTTCCTTCGCTCAGCCCAGGCAGCGGACCTCACGGAGCCTCTGCTCTCCGATGTCCTGGTGCCGCTGCTGGCAGGGCTGGGGGAGCGTGAACGGCAGCGGGCCGGCGTGGTGCTGGCGCGGTGGCGGGAGGACCCGGACCCCGAACTGCGGGCGGCGGCCGGTGCCCTGTCAAAGGAATTGACCCTGTAAATTGAACCTCTCAACAGGCCAAACAAGGAGATCCACATGAATGAGCCGTTTGACCTTGAGCGCTTTGTTGCCGCGCAGAACACCGGCGGAGCCTATGAGCAGGCGTTGGGGGAGCTGCAGGTCGGCAGGAAGTCCGGGCACTGGATGTGGTTCATCTTCCCGCAGATTGCCGGGCTGGGGCAGAGCGCCATGTCGCGCAAATTTGCCATTTCGTCCCTGGCTGAAGCCCGGGCGTACCTTGACCACGAGGTGCTGGGACCGCGGCTGCTGGAGTGCGCTGTGGTCCTGGCCAACCACGCCGACCAGTCAGCCGAGGACATTTTTGGCGGCATCGACGCGAAGAAACTCCGCTCCTCCATGACACTGTTTCTCCGGGCGGCACCCGGAGAAACAGTGTTCAAGACGGTCCTGGCCCAGTTCTTCAACGGCGAACCCGACCCCGCCACCGACGAGCTCCTGGCGGACCGGGACGCGGCCGGCTGACCGCGCCCGGGACCGCCGTGGGAGCTGTTAACGCCGTGGGAGCTGTTAACGCCGTGGGAGCTGTTAAGGAGTGGGGCTGCCTCCGTTGACGTTCAGCGTTTCGCCCACCACGTAGCTGGACTCCGGGGACGCCAGGAAGACGTAGGCGGGGGCCAGCTCGGCAGGCTGGCCGGCACGGCCCAGCGGCGTGGACTGGCCGAACTCCGGCAGCTGCTCCTTGGGCTGGCCGCTGCTGACCTGCAGGGGAGTCCAAATCGGACCGGGAGCCACAGCGTTTACGCGGATGCCCTTGGGTGCCAGCTGCTGGGCCAGGCCCTTGGTGAAGTTGTTGATGCTCGCCTTGGTGGTGGCGTAGTCCACCAGGGTGGGGGACGGGTTGTAGGCCTGGATGGACGTGGTGTTGATGATCGTGGAACCTGCGGGCATGTGCGGCACGGCGGCCTTGGTCACCCAGAACATCGCGTAGACGTTGGTCTTCAAGGTGTGGTCGAACTGCTCGTCGGTAATGTCCTGCAGGTCCTCCTGGGCCACCTGCTTCCCGGCGTTGTTGACCAGTATGTCCACTCCGCCCAGGACGGCCAGCGCCGTGTCCACCAGGTCGCGGCACGCGGCGGAGTCCTTGAGGTCACCGGGCACCTTGACGGCCTTGCGGCCGGCCGCTTCGATGATTCCGGCGATGCGCGAGGCATCCTCTTCTTCCTGCGGCAGGTAGGAAAGGACGACGTCGGCGCCTTCCCGCGCAAAGGCGATCGCCGTCGCGGCCCCGATGCCGGAGTCCGCCCCGGTCACGACGGCCCGGCGGCCTTCCAGCCGGCCGGTGCCGCGGTAGGTTTCCTCGCCGAGGTCGGCCTTGGGCTCCAGTTCGGCATCAAGGCCCGGCTCGGGCTGGTGCTGCTTGGGCGGGGAGATTGTTTCGTAGGCAGTCACGGGATTACGGAAAGTGTACTGGTCAGTCATGGTGGTCCTCCTGTTCGTGCGGACGCGGGCGGTTTCGTCGCCCCGGAAACTGAAGCAGGCTGCGGTTTGCGCCGTGACGGGGGCAAAAAGCTAAGCATGCTTACGGTTCCTAGCCTAGGCAAGACTCTGTTTCCTGCCAAGCGGCTGGGCTGCTCGGCCGCGCTCAACTTCCACCAGCCGCACCTCCGCCAACTGCCCGGCGTCAACCGTGGCCTGCATGAAGGTGCACGCAGGCTGGCGGCGGCGGTCCGTGGGTGAGCCGGGGTTCAGCAGCCGCAGCCCTTTCGGCGACACCGTGTCCCAGGGAATATGGCTGTGGCCGAACACCAGGACATCGGCAGCCGGGTAGAGCGCCTCGCACCGCAGTTCCCGGCCCTTGGCCGGGCCCGTCTCGTGGACCATCGCAAAGCGGACCCCGCCGAGGGTGGCGGTGGCGGTTTCGGGCAGGCGGCGGCGCAGTTCCGGGCCGTCATTGTTGCCATAAACGCCCAGGAACCGTTTGCTGCGGCGCTCGAATTCGTCAAGCAGCGCCGCCTCCACCCAGTCGCCGGCGTGGAACACCACGTCGGCACTGTCGACGGCGTCCCACACTTGCCGGGGCAGGTTCCGGGCGCGTTTGGGCACGTGCGTATCGGCAATCAGGACCAGGTTCAACGCCATACCGGAATCCTGCCATGGGGCCCTGTTCGCGTGCGGTCATGAGTCGTAATCTGGGGGCTTGGAGGTGATGGCCATGGAGGCAGCCCAAGGCGACCGCATCGTGGTGCATGGAAGGACCGTGGGGTCCTCGGACCGGCACGGGGTGATCCTGGAAGTCCGTGGTGAGGGGGGCAGCCCACCCTACGTTGTCCGCTTCGACGACGGGCACGAAACGGTCATGTACCCCGGCGGCGATTTCGCCGTCGACCACGGGCACAAGACCTGAGGGTCCGGCGTACACCTGCCGGTGCTTCTCTTCACCTGTCCTTGCTTCACCTGTCAGACTGGAGCAATGGATTTCTTCCCGTCCGCCAGCACGTCCTCCACTCCGCCGCCCCGCACCGGTCCCCGCGACCCGGGCGACGCCTGGGTGGAAGGGGAGCGCGGCAGGTACTGGGGCAGGTTCGGCGCAGCCGGCGTCCTGGCCTACGACCCCGCAAAAGGCGTGCTGCTGCAGCACCGTGCCGTCTGGAGCCACAACGGTGGAACCTGGGGACTGCCCGGCGGGGCACTGCACGAGGGCGAGGAGCCGGTGGACGGCGCCCTCCGCGAAGCCTACGAAGAGGCTGCCGTCCCGTCCGAAAGCGTGGAGGTGCTGTTCACCTCGGTGCTGGACCATGGCTACTGGTCCTACACCACGGTGGTAGTGCGGGTGCGGGAATCCTTCGAACCCGTCATCAGCGATCCTGAAAGCATCGCCCTGCTGTGGATCCCGGTGGCCGAGGTGGACTCCCTGGAGCTGCACCCCGGATTTGCGGCTTCCTGGCCGGACCTGCTGGCGAGGCTGGATACCGACGCGTCCTGGTAGGCGCCGAGGCGTCTAGTGCTTGACCGCGTTCCGGGCTAGTAGCCCTCGCCGTACTCCGCGGTCACGAGGATGGGCAGGTGGTCGGAGTTGCCACGCGGCAGGGTTTCCACGCTGGCGATATCCAGGCCAAGTGACGTGGCGAAGTCGAAATGGCCCTTGAACACCTTGTACCGGGTGTAGGTCCGCCTGTTGCTCAGCGAGAGGGCATACCCTGAGTTCTTCATGTGCATGTCCAGGTTCTTGGTGAAGAACGGGTAGTTGAAGTCGCCCACCATCAGCGTCATCAGGCCCTTGCCCATGCTCAGCAGTTCGGCATGCGCTGCATGGATCTGCTTCCTGCGCAGTGAGTTTGAGGCCGTCAGCGGGGCGGCGTGGAATGAGCCGATCACCAGTTCATGCTGGGTTTCGTTGTCCATGACCCGGGTTCCAATGAGCCGCTCATGGGCCGGGGCCAGGACCCGGTCATGCATGGATTTCTTCAAGGCAAAGGATTGTGTGTCCAGTGCCGTGAAGCGGCTGGTCCGGTAATAGATGGCAAGCCCCAGCCGGTTGCCCTTGGTGACATCTGCCAAATGCAGCGGGCCAAGGGTCTCCGGAAGGTCGCTGGAATCCACTTCCTGGAGGCAGAGAGCATCGATGTCATGGTTCCTGGCCAGGGCGAGAAGTTCGCCGCTGGCCTTGTGCTTGCGGAGGTTGTAGCTGATGACGCGCATGGAACCTCTTTTGAGGGTTGCTGACAGGACCAGTTCCTTACTCTAGTCCGATTGCCCGCCGCACCCTCCAACATTTCGTTGCCTGCTGCAGCGCGTCCTCCACGGCCGGCTCGGGATAGAGTTACTGGCAATTCACTGACTTTCCGTAAGGGGCCAGCCTTGACTGCAGACCTGCCCGAGCTCGCCGAAGGCAATTTCTACTACCAGGAACTCGGCGATGGCCGGTTTCGGTCCACCATCCATGCCCAGGGTGCATGGAACGTCCACGAACAGCACATGGCTCCCGCTTCGGGGCTCATGGCAGATGTGCTGGAACGGCACCAGCCGCGTGAGGACATGCGGATGGGCCGGATCAGCTACGAAATCCTTGGGCTGATCCCGGGCGGCGAGTTCCGTATCGACACCACCACGCTGCGCCCCGGCAGGACCATCGAGCTGGTGCAGGCGGAGCTGGTGGCGGGGGGCCGCACCGCGATCCGCGCCACGGGGTGGCGGCTGCAGACCAGTGACACCGCGGAGGTGGCCGCCATCGAGGATGCTGCAATACCCGGCCCTGACGAATGCAAGCCTTACGATGGCGCCGCCGTATGGCCGGGAGGCTACATCCGGTCCCTTGAGATGCGGGTGGCCGAAGGGCACCGTCCGGGGGCCGGAAAAGTGTGGCTCCGCACCGACCACCCCCTCACCGACCGTGCCGACAGCGGGGACTTCGCGCGGCTCATGGGCCTCGTGGACACCGCGAACGGCATCGCCGCCCGCGTGCCGCCGGGCAAGGACAGCTACTCGTTCCCCAACCTGGACCTGCAGATCCACATGTACCGCCGGCCGGAGGGCGAATGGCTGGGACTGGACAACGCGGTGTCGTTTGGCCGCGACGGAATCGGTCTCACGTCCACCGTCCTGCACGACCGGCAGGGCCCGTTCGGGCGGGCTGAACAGATCCTGACGCTGCGCAAGTCCTGACGCTGGATAAATCCTGATCCGCAGATCCTGCCACTGCCGCCGTCTGTGCCTTTGTCCCCGGCTATGCGCACGGCATATATCGCTGAGTATCGTTGTATATCGTTCGCGATCGGCAAAGGAGTTCATCATGCGTGCTTCACACCCTGTGGGGGGATTCGGCGGGAACAACCTGGACGGCATGTGGCAGGCCGTGGAGGAGCTGCGCTCCCGGTTTGAAAAGCGGGTTGGAACCCGTGCCGGGAAAGGCGAGGTGCGGGCAGCGGTGCTGGCCCTCCTCGCGGAACGGCCGATGCACGGCTACCAGATCATCCGGGAGATCGAGGAGCGCAGCGGCGGCAGCTGGAAGCCGAGCGCAGGTTCCGTCTATCCCACCCTGCAGCTGCTGGCCGATGAAGGATCCATCAGCGCCGAGGAATCCAACGGGCGGAAGATCTACTCGTTGACCGAAGCCGGCCGCGAGGAGGTGGCGGCCCAGCATGGATCTGCGCCTTGGGACCCCGCGGCTGCCACGGGCGGCGGCGGGATCGGGTCCCTCCCCAAGGCCGGGATTGAACTGGCGCAGGCGGCTGCGCAGGTAGGCCGGACAGGCTCACCCGAACAGGTGCAGCAGGCAGTGGCGGTATTGGACGAGGCCCGCCGGCGGCTCTACTCCATCCTCGCCCAGGACTGAAGGGGTGTCCTCGATCGTCCATGCCAGGGCGGACCCGCCACCGGCGGTGCGGGAGCACCGCGGGCGCTACCGGCGGATCCTGCGCTTCGCCGCCGCGAACCTTGCAGCCACGTGGTGGTTCGAGCTGTTCCTGCCGCGGATCGGTCTTGGCGGGGTTGCCGCCCGGACGCGTTCCCGGCGGATGCAGCGCTTTGCCCGGCGGTTCCATGACCTGGCCGTGGAGCTCGGCGGCCTGATGATCAAGGTGGGCCAGTTCCTGTCCTCCAGGCTTGACGTCCTGCCTCCGGAGATCACGAAGGAGCTCGAAGGGCTGCAGGATGAAGTGCCGCCGGTAGCCTTCCCGGGAATCGCTGCCCTGGCGGCAGGGGAACTGGGCGCGCCCCCGGACCGGGTATTCGCCTCGGTGGACGAGTTACCGATTGCAGCCGCTTCGCTGGGCCAGGCCCACCGGGCGCGACTGAGCCCCCTGGACGCCGGGGACACGGGCCTGGATGCCGTGGTCCTGAAGGTGCAGCGTCCCGGCATAGGTGCCATTGTCGACGTCGACCTGGCCGCGCTGCGGAAGGTGGCGGGCTGGCTCAGCCACATCCGGCTCGTCTCCCGCCGCGCCGACATGCGCGCACTGGTGGAGGAATTCGCACAGATCAGCCTGCAGGAGATTGATTACCTGCACGAGGCCGTCAACGCCGAGCGCTTCGCGGCCGATTTTGCCGGTGATGACCGGGTGGCTGTACCTGAAGTTGTCTGGGAGCGGACAACCCGCCGTGTGCTGACACTCGAGGACGTTACGGCGATCAAGATCACCGATGTCCGCGCACTCCGGGCTGCCGGCATCGACCCCGCCGCGGTTGCCCCGGTCTTCGCCGCCATCATGTTCGACCAGCTGTTCACCAACGGCTTCTTCCACGCCGACCCGCACCCGGGGAACATTTTCGTCACCCCGGCCCCCGCGGGCACAGGCGGACTTCCCTGGAAACTGACGTTCATCGACTTCGGCATGATGGGTGAGGTTACTGCCTCCACGCGCAGCGGCCTGCGGAAGCTCCTGATCGCCGCAGCCGCCCGCGACGGCAAGGGACTGGTGGCGGCGATCAACGATGTGGGCGTCCTGATGCCCTCAGCGGACAGCGTGGCCCTGGAACGCGCCATGACCCAGCTTTTTGCCCGCTTCGGCGGCATGGGCTTTGCCGAGCTCCGCGAAGTCGATCCCCGGGAGTTCCGCGATTTCGCCGTGGAGTTCGGGGATGTGGTCCGCTCGCTGCCGTTCCAGCTGCCGGAGAATTTCCTGCTGATCATCCGTGCCATGTCCCTGACATCCGGGGTGTGCAGTGCACTGGATGAACGCTTCAACCTCTGGGACTCGGTGGAACCCTATGCGGCACAGCTGCTGCGCAACGAGCGCGGCAACCTTGTCCAGGACGTGGCCCGGCAGGCGGTGGACGCCGCCGGTGTGGCTCTCCGCCTGCCAGGCCGGCTGGATGCCCTGGCCGGCCGGCTTGAAGAGGGATCGCTGCAGGTGGCCGTTCCGCGGCTGGAGCGGCAGGCAGCACGGCTGGAACGGGCGGGAAGGCGGATCGGCTCCGCCGTGGTTTTCGTCGGCCTGCTGGTGGCCGGCGCCATTGTCCGCGCCGACGACGTGGTGTTCGGCAACGTGCTGATGGCCACGTCATCCCTTCCCCTGCTGCACGCCTTGTGGGCGGGGCGCCGGGGCCGTTAAGGCTGCTGCCGCCGTCGGGCGTAACCTAAGGATGGCCCGTCCGCCTTCAACCCAGGAGCTTCGCCACAATGCACCACACCGGTACTGGACTCCGCACGCTCACCGTGGTGCGGCAGGACGTGTCCCTTGGCGCGGGCCGCGACCTCGAATTCGGCCTGGAGCTGTTGGCCCGGGCCAGGGGCGGCGGCATTGGCCCCACCCTGCGGCTGTACCGCCCCGCCCCCACCGTTGCGTTCGGGCAGCGGGACACCCGCCTGCCAGGCTTCGACGCGGCAGCGCAGGCCTGCAGGGACAACGGCTTCGAACCCCTGGTCCGGCGGGCAGGCGGCCGCGCTGCCGCATACCATCAGGGCACCCTGGTGGTTGACCATATCGAACCGGGCGCCGACGCCGTCGCCGGTTCCAAAGCCCGGTTCGGCTACTTTGGTGAATTGTTTGCGCAGGCGCTGCGGAGCGTCGGGGTGCAGGCGGCGGTGGGGGAAATCCCGGGGGAGTACTGTCCCGGCGAATTCAGCGTGCATGGAACGGACCCGGCGGACAACTCCCGGCGGGTGAAACTCGTGGGTACAGCGCAGCGGGTGGTCTCCGGCGGCTGGCTCTTCAGCTCCGTCATTGTGGTGGAGGATTCCGCCCCCATCCGCAAGGTCCTTACCGACACCTATGCTGCGCTGGGCCTGGACTGGGATCCTGCCACCGCCGGCGCCGCCAACGATCTGGTCCCCGGCCTGGACGTGGCAGCCGTTGAGCAGGCCCTGCTGGAAACATATGCGGGCCATGCCGCCCTGGAAACTGCCTCATTCAGCAGCCTGGGGGCATGACCCGCAGTGGGTTGCGGCGACGCCGCGTGCCGTGGAACGGTCAGGCAGCCAGGCGGCTCTTGACCTCGGCGGCCGACGGGTTGGTGGCCGCGGAGCCGTCCGGGAACAGCACCGTGGGGACCGTGCGGTTGCCGCCGTTCAGCTGCTCCACAAGGTCGGCCGTGCCTTCCACCTCTTCGATGTTGATTTCCGTGTAGCCGATGCCCTGCGCATCCAGCTGCTTCTTGAGCCGGTTGCAGTAGCCGCACCAGGTGGTGGAGAACATGGTGATGGTGCCGGATTCGGGAGTGAAGTCCACAGGGAGCTCCTAAACGTCGCTTGAAAGGTTTCCTTACCGTCAACCGTAGCGCGGCCGGCGGTATTCCCCGGCGTTGAAGGCCCGGCGGTGGCGTGGGATGACAGTATGTGGCGGGCGGTGGCAAGCTGGTGCCATGTGTGGACGCTACGTAATGGCACGTGCCGTGGGGGACCTCCTGGCCGAATTCGATGCCGAGCTGGAGAACGAGATCAACATTCCGCCGTCGTGGAATGTGGCCCCCACCGATGCAGTACCCATCGTGCTGGAGCGCCTGGTTGATGACAGTGCCGCGCCCCGGCAGGTACGCCAGCTCCACGTGGCACGCTGGGGCCTGGTCCCGTCCTGGGCCAAGGATCCCGGCATCGGCTCCCGCATGATCAACGCCCGCAGCGAATCGGTGCTGGAAAAACCGGCGTTCCGGAAGGCTGTCCAGTCCCGGCGCTGCGCCGTCCCGGCCGACGGCTACTACGAATGGAAGCAGGGCCCGGGAAAGTCGAAGCAGCCCTACTACGTGCACCCGGGCCAGGACCACGGGGTGGTTTTTGCAGGACTTTATGAGTGGTGGAAGGACCCGTCCGTTCCCGAAGGGGATCCGGGCCGCTGGCTGCTCTCAACATCCATCCTCACGGCAGACACGCCACCGCAGGGCTCGGAGTCCACCATCTTCGGGAAGCTGACCGAGCTGCACGACCGCGTCCCCCTGCCCATGGACAGGGACACCATGGAAGCCTGGCTGGACCCGCAGGCGGATGACGCCGCCGGGCTCGTGGACCTGGTGCGGTCCGGAGTCAAGAATGCCGCCGCCGACTGGACGGTGGATTCCGTGGGCAAGGAAGTGGGGAACGTCCGGAACAACGGCCCGGAACTGATCCGCCCGGTCGAAGCCCTGTTCTAGCAGCCGCCGCCGATGGCGCGGCGGGCCTCAGACGGTGACCCGGCCGGCGTCGTCCACTCCCCAGGTGGGGTTGTACGCCACCTCCCAGCGGAATCCGTCGGGGTCGGCGAAGTAGCCCGTGTAGCCGCCCCACGGCTTGGTGACCGGTTCCGCAATGATGGCAGCGCCTGCCTCCGCGGCCTCCGCCATGACCTTGTCCACTTCCCCGGGGCTTCCCACGTTGTGGCTGAGGGTGATGGAGGGGACGCCTGCGGGCGGTCCGGTGACTGCTTGGGCCTGCATCTGGCGTACGTCCCAAAGGGAGAGCACCAGGCCGTGGTTTACCTGGATGAACAGCACCTCCCCGGCAAGCTCCCGGTGCACCGGCCAGCCGAGCCCGTCAACGTAGAAGGCGCGCGATTGCGGAACATTGCGGACTCCGAGGGAGATAAAGTCGACTCTGGGCTCCATGCTTCGATACTGTCAGATGATGGCGACAATTCAAGGAAACGATAGGGATGCCCGGGCCGACAAGGAACAGCTCGCTGCCGTTCGGGTTGCCGTTGACGAAGTGGATGAACAGATTGTCACCCTCATCGCCCGCCGCGAACGGCTGATCAGGATTGCCGGGACGCTCAAGGGCGACGACGCCGAAGTGCGTGCCCCGGGCCGGGTGGAGCGGATCATTGAGCATGTCCGGTCCGCCGCGGAGAAAAAGGACATCGATCCGGACATCGTGGAATCAACCTACCGGGCAATGATCTCCGCGTTCATTGAACTTGAACTGCGGATCCACAACAAGAACAGCTGACATACAGGATGGGGTGGAGGAGCCCCTAAAGGGTTTCCTCCACCGGCACCCCGTGCTGGAACTCCCGCCCGTCCGCCTCGCTGAAGGCCGACAGGACATGCCCCTGCCCGAGCCCGTTCAAGGCAGTGAGGGGAAAGCTTCCAGTGATGCTGTTCTCCGAGTGGGACACCCCGGACAGGTCGTAGTCTTCCTCGATTCCCTGGTCCCGGTTGAACGAGTAGCAGGCAATTGCCTCCCCGTTCATGAATTCAATGCACAGCCGGCGTTGCATTGAATAGTCCGGCGAGGCTCCCATCAGGCCCACCACGTAAGCGCCGGAATCCGGAATGGCGCCGTCGATATCGAACCGTGCGACGAGGGTGGAGTCCTGCGTCTTGATGCTTGCCTGCTTCAGGAGTGCGTCATCGGTACTCATGCCATCATCCTGCTACCTGCCGCACGCTCCGTCCACCCCCGCCTATGTTTTGCCGGCCTCCCGGCGTAGACTGGATTTATTCGAATACATATTCGAATCCTTGTGAGGAAGAACGGTCCGGGAGGCGCGCGTGGGCATGTTCAGCGAGTCCGTTGACGTGGTGTGTTCCGCTGCCGGGCAGCCTGAATCCTTGACCTGGTCAGGAAAGCCGTACCTCGTCTGCGCCGAACCCGTCCGGTGGTATGAACGCCGGCAGTGGTGGGCGGAGGACACCCGGGCTCCGCTGGGAAGCGGGCCAGGCGTCGTGGACCACGAAATCTGGCGGGTCCAGGTGCAGCCTGTCCCGGCGGCGTCCCCTCCGCCGGGTCCAGGGGAAGGCGCGGAACCGCTCACCCTTGATCTGACCCGCCATATCCGCAGTGGCCGTTGGCGGCTGCTGCGGATCCATGACGTCCTTCGCCCTAAAACAGCATGACCACAGAACAGCCTGAACCCTGAACAGTATGAGCTTTACCCACCTCCACGTTTCCACGGCATTCAGTTCCCACTACGGCGTCTCCTGGCCTGAAGAGCTGGCAATGGCGGCCGCGGCCGACGGCGCAACCGCCCTGGCCTGCACCGACCGGGACGGACTGTACGGCACCATCAAGCACCTCAAGGCATGCATGGCTGCGGGCATCGACCCCATAGTGGGGGTGGACCTTGCAGTTTTTGACGACGACGGCGATCACCGCACGCAGGTAGCCGGCAGAGCGGTGGTGCTTGCCCGGGGCAACAACCATGGTGCCGGGTACCGTGCGCTATGCCGGCTGGTGTCCGATGCCCACGCCAGGACCTCAGGCAAAGCCGGTGGCGCCGTGCCGGCCGCCGTCACCCGCGCTGAACTCGCCTCCCGAACCCTTGATCCCCAAACCCTCAAGCCGGTTCTGACCGTCCTGATAGGACCGGATTCCGACGTCGGACGGGCCATGGGAGGCCGCCGTTACCTGCGCCCCCGGACCCTGTTCAGGCAGTGGCTGGATGCCATGCCCGCAGGAACTGTCGTGGCGGAAATCGTCTCCCAGCTCAGCGCTCCGGGGACTCCGTTCAGCACCGCCCATGCAGTCCGCATGCTCAGGCTCGCCGAGGAACACCGCGTACCCGCAATCCTCACCAATGCCGTCAGGTACTGCGCCGCAGACGGCGCACCAACCGCCGATGTCCTGGACTCTGCCAGGACCCTGAAGTCCCTTCCGGAACTGGCAGGGGAACCCCTCCTGCAACCCACCGGGCAGGGCTGGCTGAAAACCCCGGAACAGATGCTGGGGCTGGGAAAGGAAATTATTTCCGCTGCAGGGTATGGCGCCGCTGATCTTAAGCAGCTGATGGCTCAGACAGAGGCGCTCGCCGACCTCTGCCGGATAGATCCCGCCACCGATATGGGGTGGAAGCAGCCCGTAGTTCCTGAGGCCTCTGTGATTGGCATCAGCCAGGACCCGCACTCTGAACTGATCCAGCGCTGCCATGCAGGGATCGGCAGGCGGTTCCCGGGGATCACCGGTAAGCAGGAACAGGAGATGCTGTCCCGGCTGGAGCATGAGCTCGGCATCATCAACAACCTCGGTTTCTCCTCCTATTTCCTCACGGTGGCGGAGGTGTCCCGGATGATCCAGGACATGGGGGTCAGGGCGGCAGCCAGGGGATCCGGTGCCTCCAGCCTGGTCAACTACCTGATCGAGGTCAGCCATGTGAATCCCCTCCAGCACGACCTGATTTTCGAACGTTTCCTCTCCAACGACCGCGCCACGCTGCCGGACATAGACATCGATGTCGAGAGCGCCGAACGCCACAATGTGTACCGCAGGATCTTCGACCGGTTCGGTTCCGAGCGGGTCACCCTGATGAGCATGCAAAACGGGTACAGGGCGCGGGGTGCGGTCCGCGACGCCGGGCTGGCGCTGGGCATGGACGACGGCGAGGTGGGGGAGATCGCCAAGCAGTTGTGGCGCTTTTCCGCCCGGAAGTTCCGTGAAGCCCTGCAGGAGAAACCCGAACTCCGTGAGTTCGCCGGAAGGGTGGAGCAGCGCGACACTGACGGGAACCAGCAACTTGACCTGTTGGTGGACCTGACCGAACGGCTGGACCGGCTGCCCCGCCACATCTCCATGCACCCGTGCGGAGTGATTCTTGGCGATGCCACGCTCCTGGACCGCACCCCGGTCCAGCCAAGCGGCCTTGGGCTTCCCATGAGCCAGTTCGATAAACATGACATGGACCCCATGGGCATGCTCAAACTCGATGTCCTGGGCGTGCGCATGCAAAGCGCCATGGCCTTCGCGGTCAGGGAGATCATCCGCATCCACCCCAGCAAGGAAGAGGTGGTGGCAGCGGGAAAGCATCAGGCAGGGCCTGACGGCACAGGACCTGACTACATCGCCGGGGACGGCCGGATCGACCTCAACGCCGTCCCCCTCGACGACGAACCCACTTATGAACTGATCAGAAGCACGCAAACCCTTGGCTGCTTCCAGATCGAATCCCCGGGGCAGCGGGAACTGATTGGAAAGATGGCGCCCCGCGAGTTCAACGACCTCATCATCGATATTTCCCTGTTCCGTCCCGGACCCATGAAATCCGACATGGTTCGGCCCTTCCTGGAACACCGGCACGGTTTCGCCCCTGAGGTCTATCCCCACCCGGACCTCAAACCGGTGCTGCAGGAAACCCATGGGGTCACGGTGTTCCACGAACAGATCCTGAAGACCCTCGACATCATGACCGGCTGCGGGCTGGCCAAGGCCGACGAGTTCCGCAGGGCGTTGAGCAACGAGACCGGTGAAGCACAGGTGGAGGAGTACTTCCGGCGGAACGCCAAGGCCAGGGGGTACACCCCAGAGGTGGTGGACAAGGTATGGGGGACTTTGAAGTCCTTTGCCAGTTTCGGCTTCTGCAAGGCCCACGGTGCTGCCTTCGCCGTCCCCACCTACCAGTCCGCCTGGCTGAAAACACACCACCCCGAAGCGTTCCTTGCCGGCTTGTGGGAGCACGATCCCGGGATGTATCCCAAAAGACTGCTGGTGGCCGAAGCCCGCCGGCTGGGCATCCCCATCCTTCCCCTGGACATCAACCGGAGCAAAGCAGAATACCGGGTGGAACGGATTGATTCCGGCCGGGACGCCGGCAGGCTTGGGATACGGCTCAGCCTGAACGGCATCTACGGGCTGTCCGCTGCGGAATTGAATCGGACAGTCGCCGGCCAGCCATATGACTCACTGGCAGATCTCCGGGCGCGCTCGCGGCTCAGCAAGCCAAGCATCCGGCGGCTTGCGCAGCTCGGAGCCTTTGATGCGCTGCACAAGGAAGCCGGGGGAGCAGCAAACAGGGCTGACCTGGTGCACCACCTGCAGCAGCTCCAGTCGGCCAAAGGCGCCCGGAAAGGTGTGGACGTGCTGGAAGGGCAATTGTCCCTTCCCCTGGGCGACATTGAATTACGCAACATCAAGCCGGGGCTCCCTGCCCCCACGCTGGTGGAAAACGTCCGGGCGGAACTTGACCTCATGGCCGTGGATGTCAGCACGCACCTGATGGACAGCCACCGGCCCCTGCTGGAAAGGCTGGGGGTCACCACTGCCGATAAACTCCTCAGCCTGCGCAACGGGACAGAAGTACTGGTGGCAGGAGTGCGGGTAGCCACCCAGACTCCGCCCATGCGTGGCGGCAGGAGGGTGGTGTTTATCAGCATCGACGACGGCACAGGCTGCGTCGATTCAGTCTTCTTCCACGAAGCCCAGGAAAGTGCAGGGCCGCTCCTGTTCGGAACCCGCCTGTTGTTGATCCGCGGCACCACCCGAAGGACCGGCCCCCGGGGGATCAGCCTGAGTGCAAGCATGGCCTGGGACCTGGGCCGGACGGAGACATTGCCCTTCCCGGAGACCTTCCCGGCGGCTGCCCAGGACGGCCCGCATCCCCTGGACGGCATCAGCAGGACACTGGCCATCACCGGATTTAACGGGTAACGGTGCTGTGTGCCGCGTTGGTCGGCCCTTACGTGAACCGATAGCATTGACGGTGGCTGGCTGTGGTCCCCGTATGCCACAAGCTATGAAGCCTTAACTTTGAATAGGAGACACCCGTGTCAGATGCCCAGCAGATCACCCTTCTCGTCGATGGCGAAGAGACCAAGGTGACTACCGGGACAACCGGTGCGGAACTCTTCTTTCAGCGCCGTGACGTTGTTGTGGCCCGCGTTAATGGCGAACTGAAGGACCTTGACCAGGAACTTCCCGAGGGCGCCGAGGTGGAAGGCGTCACCATTGATTCCCCCGATGGCCTGAACGTCCTGCGCCACTCCACCGCCCACGTCATGGCCCAGGCCGTGCAGCAGCTGCGCCCCGACGCCAAGCTGGGCATCGGCCCCTACATCACCGATGGTTTCTACTTCGACTTCGACGTTGCCGAGCCCTTCACCCCCGAGGACCTCAAGACCCTCGAGAAGATGATGCTCAAAATCGTCAACCAGAACCAGAAGTTCGTCCGCCGCGTGGTCAGCGAGGACGAGGCCCGCGAGGCCATGAAGAACGAGCCCTACAAGCTCGAACTGCTGGGAAAGAAGAACGACGCCGCCGAGGCCGGCGAGGGCGTTAACGTGGAGGTCGGTGCCGGAGACATCACCATCTACGACAACGTGGAGCGCAAGGAAGGCACCACTGTCTGGTGCGACCTCTGCCGCGGCCCCCATCTGCCCAACACCAAGATGATCTCCAACGCCTTCGCCCTCACCCGGTCGTCGTCGGCCTACTGGCTGGGCAACCAGAAGAACCAGCAGCTGCAGCGCATCTACGGCACCGCCTGGCCCACCAAGGACGCCCTGAAGGCCTACCAGGAGCGCATTGCCGAGGCCGAGCGCCGCGACCACCGCAAGCTCGGTTCGGAACTTGACCTCTTCTCCTTCCCGGACGAACTGGGCTCCGGCCTGCCCGTCTTCCACCCCAAGGGCGGCATCATCCGCAAGGAGATGGAGGACTACTCGCGCCAGCGGCACGTCGAGGCCGGCTACGAGTTCGTCTACACCCCGCACATCACCAAGGGCCACCTCTACGAGGTCTCCGGGCACCTGGACTGGTACAAGGACGGCATGTTCCCCGCCATGCACGTGGACGCCGAACTCAATGAGGACGGCACGGTGCGCAAGCCCGGCCAGGATTACTACCTGAAGCCGATGAACTGCCCCATGCACAACCTCATCTTCCGCTCCCGCGGCCGGTCCTACCGCGAGCTCCCGCTGCGGTTGTTCGAGTTCGGTTCGGTCTACCGCTACGAGAAGTCCGGCGTGGTGCACGGCCTCACCCGCGTCCGTGGCATGACACAGGACGACGCCCACATCTACTGCACCCGCGAGCAGATGAAGGACGAGCTCACCAAGACCCTGACCTTCGTCCTGGACCTGCTCAAGGACTACGGGCTGAACGACTTCTACCTGGAGCTGTCCACCAAGGACCCGGAGAAGTATGTTGGCGACGACGCCACCTGGGAGGAAGCCACCAGGACCCTTTCCGAGGTGGCGCAGGAGTCCGGGCTGGAACTGGTGCCGGATCCGGGCGGGGCTGCGTTCTACGGTCCCAAGATTTCCGTGCAGGCCAAGGACGCGCTGGGCCGAACCTGGCAGATGTCCACCATCCAGCTGGACTTCAACCTGCCCGAGCGCTTCGAACTCGAATTCCAGGCCGCCGACGGCAGCCGGCAGCGTCCGGTGATGATCCACCGTGCGCTCTTCGGCTCAGTCGAGCGGTTCATGGGCGTCCTCACCGAGCACTACGCCGGAGCGTTCCCAGCGTGGCTGGCTCCCGTCCAGGTGGTGGGCATCCCCGTGGCGGAGGCGTTCAACGAGTACATGTTCGACGTCGTCGACCAGCTTAAGGCCGAGGGCATCCGCGCCGAGGTGGACACTTCCACGGACCGGTTCCCCAAGAAGATCCGCACCGCCAGCAAGGACAAGATCCCGTTCGTGCTGATCGCCGGCGGCGACGACGCGGAGGCGGGCGCAGTTTCATTCCGTTTCCGCGACGGCAGCCAGGACAACGGCGTGCCCGTTGCGGAAGCAGTCAAGCGGATCACCGACGCCGTCCGCAACCGGACCAGCTAGCCGAACGGAAGCAGCACAGTGCAGGAGAACACAGGCGCAGGATATCCAGGCGATGCCGGCGTTACCGACGACTTTGCCCTCGCCGGTGTCCCGGACGCCTTCCAGCGCCTGTGGACTCCCCACCGCATGGCCTACATCAAGGGCGGGCAGCACCAGTTCAAGAATGAGAACGACTGCCCATTCTGCGTAGGCCCGAACAGGACCGACGAAGAGGCGCTCATCGTCTACCGCGGCCGGACCTGCTACGTGGTGCTGAACCTGTTTCCCTACAACCCGGGGCATCTTCTGGTCTGCCCGTACCGGCACATTCCGGATTACACCGACCTCACGGTTGAAGAGACAGCAGAGTTCGCTGACCTGACCCAGACGGCCATGCGGGTGCTGCGCAAGGTCTCCAACCCCGGCGGATTCAACCTGGGGATGAACCAGGGGGTGGTGGGGGGAGCCGGCATCTCCGCGCACCTGCACCAGCACATCGTTCCGCGGTGGGGCGGCGACGGCAACTTCTTCCCCATCATCGCCCAGACCAAGGCCATCACCCAGACCCTTGATGAGGTCCGGCGGCAGGTGGCTGAAGCCTGGCCCGGGGAGTCGGATGCTGAATAGGCACGCCCGCGGATTCTTCACCGCGCTGTTTACCCCGCTGGCCCGCTGGCTCCTGAAGATCGGTGTCTCCCCGGACGCGGTAACCATCCTCGGCACCGCAGGGGTTGCGGCCGGGGCCCTGGTTTTCTACCCGCTGGGCCAGCTCTTTTGGGGCACCCTTTTCATCACGGCTTTCATCTTTTCCGACGTCCTGGACGGCATCATGGCGCGGATGCAGGGCGTGAAGAGCCGCTGGGGGAACTTCCTCGACTCCACCCTGGACCGGATTGCCGACGGTGCCCTGTTCGCAGGGGTGTCCATCTGGTTCTTTACCGGTGGCAACAACATGGCCATTGCCGTATCAGCCCTGCTCTGCCTTGTCCTGGGCATGGTGGTCTCCTACGCCCGGGCCAAAGCAGAGTCCCTGGGCTTCACTGCGAACGTCGGGATCGCAGAGCGGGCCGAACGCCTGGTCTCCGTCCTGGTCATCACTGGTCTCACCGGCCTCGGACTCCCGCCGGCAGTGCTCCTCGTCACTCTGGTCCTCCTGGCGGCAGCCAGCCTTATTACCGTGGTCCAGCGCGTCATCTCGGTGCGGCGGCAGGCCTTGGCGGAACCGACGCCGGCTGATTAGACATGATTAAGCCGGCCGGGCGGCGGGGGACTAGTATAAAGACTGCCCGGTCAATGGACCCGGCAATCCGTGCGTGCACGTCCGGCAGCTGCCGCCGCATGCCCGGCGAAGATCATCTAGCTACCCATAGGGGTTTTTGTGTCTACACCTGATGTAAGCAACGAGGCCGGTTCGTCCGCGAACAGCGTCACGGGCAGCAGCCGCGTGAAGCGCGGCATGGCCGAGATGCTCAAGGGCGGCGTCATCATGGACGTCGTCAACGTCGAACAGGCCCGCATCGCCGAAGACGCCGGTGCCGTGGCAGTCATGGCGCTGGAACGTGTTCCGGCTGATATCCGTGCCCAGGGCGGCGTGTCCCGCATGTCCGATCCCGACATGATCGACCAGATCATTGATGCCGTCTCCATCCCGGTCATGGCAAAGGCCCGCATCGGCCACTTCGTCGAAGCCCAGATCCTGCAGTCCCTCGGCGTCGACTACATCGACGAGTCCGAGGTCCTCACCCCGGCCGACTACATCAACCACATCGACAAGTGGAACTTCAAGGTTCCCTTCGTCTGTGGCGCCACCAACCTGGGTGAGGCCCTGCGCCGCATCAACGAGGGCGCGGCCATGATCCGGTCCAAGGGTGAAGCAGGCACCGGCGACGTCTCCAACGCCACCGGTCACATGCGCAAGATCCGCTCCGAGATCGCCCGGCTGTCCTCCCTTCCCGAGGACGAGCTGTACGTCGCGGCCAAGGAACTGCAGGCACCCTACGAACTGGTCAAGGAAGTCGCCGCTGCCGGCAAGCTTCCCGTGGTGCTGTTCACCGCCGGTGGCATCGCCACCCCCGCAGACGCTGCCATGATGATGCAGCTCGGCGCAGACGGCGTCTTCGTCGGATCCGGCATCTTCAAGTCCGGCAACCCCGCCCAGCGCGCCGCTGCCGTCGTGAAGGCCACCACCTTCTTCGACGACCCCGACGTCATCGCCAAGGCCTCCCGCGGCCTGGGTGAAGCCATGGTGGGCATCAACGTCGACGAGATCCCCCAGCCGCACCGCCTCGCCGAGCGCGGCTGGTAACTCTCTGGTCCTGGGGCCGACGGGCGGCCCGATCCTCTGCGTGCTATTCCCCGCCTCCCGCTGCCGCCATACGGGCAGGGGGTTTGGGCGGGGCCCCTTTTACGCACGCTGCCGGACCGGGCCGCCCGTCGCTTTCCCCTGTTGTAACTGACGACGCCGGTTCCTCACCTTTTCTGGTGGGGGACCGGCGTCGTTCTTTAATATCGATTGCTCCGTACTTGTCGTTATCGGGGCTGAAAACGACAGGTACGGAGCAATCGCTAGGGGTTACTCGAGGCCGCGGCGCTTTAGCAGCGGCTCCAGGTGCGCGTCGCGGCCCCTCAGGATGCGGAATGACTCCAGGGGGTCGCGGCTGTTGCCGCGGGAGAGGAGTTCCTGGCGGAAGCTTTCGCCGTTGGCGCGCGTCAGGCCGCCGTTCTCGCTGAACCAGTCCACGGTGTCGGCGTCCAGCACCTCGCTCCAGATATAGGAGTAGTAGCCCGCCGCGTATCCCGCCCCGGCGAAGATGTGCTGGAAGTACCCGGTCCGGTACCGCGGCGGAATCAGGCGGTGCGCAATTCCGGCCGAAGCCAAGGCCTTGGCCTCGAACTCCAGCGCGTCCTCGGGAACGCCATCCGGCTCCAGCGTGTGCCACGCCAGGTCGAGCAGGGCAGCTCCCAGGTACTCCGTGGTGGCAAAACCCTCACCCCAGAGCCTGGACTCCTCCAGCCTGGCCACGATGTCCTGCTGAAGGGGCTCGCCCGTGAGATAGTGGCGTGCGTAGTTGGACAACACCTCCGGCCACATGATCCACATTTCGTTCACCTGCGAGGGATACTCCACGAAGTCCCTCGGCACCGCCGTCCCCGAGAAGCGCGGATAGGTGACGTTTGAAAACAGGCCGTGCAGCGCGTGGCCGAACTCGTGGAACAGGGTGCGCAGCTCGTCCAGGCTGAGAAGAGTGGGTTCGCCGGCGGGTGGCTTGGAAATGTTGAGTGTGTTGGTCACCACGGGCCGCGTGCCCAGCAGGTCCGACTGGTCAACAAGCGAGTTCATCCAGGCGCCGCCCCGCTTTGATTCGCGCGCGTAGTAGTCGCCCAGGAACAGCCCCAGTGCCGTGCCGTCCTCGTTGCGTACTTCCCAGATACGCACGTCCGGGTGGTAGCCGTGGAGATCGGTCCGCTCGTGGAAAGTGATCCCGTAGAGTGACGTTGCTGCAGAGAACACGCCGTCGGTGATAGTGCGGTTGAGTTCAAAGTAGGGCCGGAGCGCCTGTTCGTCGACCTCGTATTTTTCCCGCCGCACCTTCGCCGAATAGTAGGCCCAGTCCCATGCCTCCAATGGGTGGCCGGCAACTTCGGCCAGCTCTGCCGCCTCGGCGTCGGCGTTGCGGATGGCGGCCGGCGCCATCCTGCTCAGCATGGTCCGGACTGCCTCAAAGTCGGGGGCCGTCTGGCGGTCCGCCACCAGCTCTGCGTAATTGTCGAATCCCAGCAGCCTTGCTTTCTCCGCCCGCAGCCCGGCCATTTCCCTGGCCAGGTCAAGGACATCCAGGCTGCCGCCGTCACTGCCCCTGGCCACGGATGCTTCGAACAGGCGACGGCGGACGTCCCGGTTCTCCAGCGATGCCAGGGCAGGCTGGTTCCCGGGCTGGATCAGGGTGAGCAGGTATTTGCCGTCGTGACCGGCGGCGCGGGCTGCTTCCGCAGCGCCGGCGACGTCGTCGGCCGGCAGGCCGGCCAGGTCACCCTCATTGTCCAGCAGCAGTGCAGCGGACTTCATGCCTTCCTTGACCCGCTGGCCGAACTCGGTACCCAGGCGTGCCAGTTCGGCGTTGATGGCGCGGAGCCGCTCCTGGCCCGGCGGGTCAAGCTGGATGCCGGACTGGCGGAACTCCTTGAGGTACTCCTCCACCAAACGGGAGGACTCGGGATCGAAATTGTCCGTATCGATGGCGGCAAAGCGGTCGAAGAGCGCCCTGTCGAGGAACACCTCATCCTGGTGGGCTGAGAACCGCGGGGACAACTCCGTTTCGAGCTCCCGGATCTGCTCTGTTGCGTTGGCGGACACCAGGGTGAAGAACGCCGCGGCCGCGCGGTTCAGCAGCTGCCCCGAACGTTCCATGGCCAAGGCCGTGTTTTCGAAGGTGGCCGGCTGGGCGTTGCCGGTGATTGCCCGGATCTCATCCAGGTGAGCAGACAATCCTGCCTCGATGGCTTCCCGGTACTGCTCCAATGTGAGGGCTTGAAAGGGCGGGAGGCCGTAGGGCAGGGGACTGGCGGCAAGGAGCGGGTTCGTCATGGGCTAAACCTTTCACAGAGGGACAGGCTTCTCAATTGTGGGGCTGGGCACGTCCTCCCAGCCGGTAACCCTACAATGGCCGCTATACGGTCCGCCCCGGACCGCGATTACCGTCTCCTGCAGGGACGCACAACGGTTTGTCAATGATGAAAGGACCGTGGCCATGACCAAGGGTGGCGCCGGACACGGGACCGTCTTCCTGGGAATGCCGTTGCGATGGCTTGGTCCAGGCGCAATCATGGTGCTGGCCGGGGCCTACGGCATCTTCTGGTCCCTCGCTCGGCCTGCCGGCGAACCCGTCCTGGGGCACGCAGGGCAACTCTTCGGCGGCGAATCCGTCCTGCTGTATTCAATCGCGCTGGTCCTGGTCAGCACCCTGCCTCACGTTGAGCCGGTTTTCGGTGGCATTGACCACGCCGCCATCTGGCACCGCAGGGCGGCGATGACGGCAACAATCCTGTTGCTGCCGCACATAGAACTTGCCGCCAATCCGGAGGCAACCAGCCTTGGCAAGACACTGGCGGTGGTTGCCACCAGCGGGCTCGCCGCGTTGGTTGTATGGGCAGTCCTGCCACGCTGGCGGACCATACTTCCCGCGCCTGTCCGCGGGCTGGTCCGCACCTTGTTGAGGACCAGGCCGGTGCGGCTGGCCGCCCGCCTGCTGGGCGGCTACGAGCGGTGGCGCGGCTTCCACCGGCTGACCGGCCTGTTCCTGGCCGCCGGGTTCCTGCACGGCTTGCTCGACGCCAGTGCGTTCGAGGCTGTGCCCGCGCTTCGCTGGAGCTACGTGGCCATCGGTGAAACCGGGTTGGGGTTCTATGCCTACCGCGAACTGCTGGCACGGCATTTCCTGCCCCACCACGACTACCAGGTGGCTGCGGTCCAGCCGGTGGCACCGGACCTGGTGGAAGTGGCACTGCGTCCCTTGGGCCGGCCGCTGGTCTTCAAACCCGGGCAGTTCGCCATGGTCTACCTGGAAAGAGCGGACGGCTGGCAGCGGCACCCCTTCTCCATCTCGGGGCCGGCGCTGGAAGGCGGGATCAGCATCACGGTCAAGGCGCTGGGCGACCACACGGCCAGGCTTCCGGACGTTGTGCAGCCCGGGATGCCGGCGGTGGTTGGCGGGCCCTACGGACGCTTTGACCGGCACCGCGGAACAGCGCATCAGGTCTGGATCGCGGGCGGCGTGGGAATCACGCCCTTCCTCAGCTGGCTGCGGTCCCTGGACGGCGAACTCCACGACGATGTCCACTTCTTCGTCACCTCGGCGGGTCCGTCCCCCTTTGCCGATGAGATCTCTGCCATCGCCCGGAACCATCCACGGCTCACGGTCCATGCAGTGGACACCGAAGCAGACGGACGGCTCACCCCGGAGGCGGTCCTGGCGGCCGTAGGCACCGAACCCCGCGAGCTCTCGGTATTCATGGGCGGACCGGACGCCATGCTGCGGCAGTTCCGTAAGGCCTTCCGGAACGCAGGTGTTCGCAGGGCCAACATCCACCGGGAGTATTTCCAGTGGCGGTAACGGATGAACCAGGTCAGCGGGGCCGGCGGGCAGCGTGCTCCCGGGCCAGGGCGGCGTAGGTGTCGTCCGGGTTGCCCGGGGAGAAGCTGCCGAACTTTCGCTCCGCCGCGGTGCGGATCAGGAAGTCGGCAATGGCAGGGTTCTTGGGCAGCAGCGAGCCGTGCAGGTAGCTGGCAACGATGTTGCGGTACCGGGCCCCTTCATGGCCGTCATTGCTGTTGTTTCCAGTGCCCTTCGCTACGGTGCCCAGTGGCTGCACACCGCTGCCGAGCGTGGTCTGGCCGCTGTGGTTTTCGTAGCCCAGGACTTCGCCGAACTCCGTGGTGGAGACCTTGACGTTGCCGATCAGGCGCTCATCCGTGCCGTGGGTTTCCACGTCCAGGATGCCGATGCCCGGAATGACGGCGCCGGTGCGGGTCTTGAAGTACCTGCCGAAAAGCTGGTAGAGGCCGCAAATGACCAGCATCGGCGCACCGTCCTCCGCCAGTTCCTTGAGTTGGCCGGCCCGTGCCTGCAGATCGTCCTGGATCACCAGTTGCCCGCTGTCCTGGCCCCCGCCGCCGACAATGATGTCCACGTCCTCGGGGAAGGGATCGCCCACGTTGTACTCCAGCAGTTCAGGGGTGTAACCGTGCCATTCGATCCGGCGCTTCAGGACCAGGGCGTTTCCCCAGTCGCCGTAAATGTTCATGTCACGCGGGTAGAGCTGGACCACGCGGAGGGTTCCCTTGGACGGGCCATCGGCCGCCGTTGCTTCTGCCGGATTCACGAGACAACCTCCACGGTGGTAATTTTGGCCAGCTCGCGGCGAATGGCCAGCATGGCGGTGTAGGTGCAGAAGATCCGTTTGGGCCTGTCCCGGCCTTCGCGAATGAAGGCTGCCAGGGCGGCGGAGATATCGGTGTGCACCGCTCCGACCCGGACTTCGTCGTACTGGAGCCGCAGCGCCATGTCGTAGGCGCGTGATCCGGTGAGCACATCCACGCCGCCGCCGCGGAGGGAATCGAATTCCACGTCCCAGAGCCAGGACATGTCCCGTCCGTCCGCGTAATTGTCGTTGATGGCGATCATGGTGGCGTAGCCCTCGGCGGGGAAGGATTTGAGTCCCAGCCGGAAACCGCTGGGGTTCTTCACCAGCACCAGGTCCAGCGGCTGGCCGTCGACGGTAAGGCTTTCACCGCGGCCAAAGGCCGGCGCCACCCTGGACAGGGCTTCGAGCAAGGTGGCATGGTCTGCGGCTGCGGCGCCTCCGCCGCAGATGCTGCGGGCCAGCGTCAGCGCCGCGGCGGCGTTGAAGATGTTGTACACACCGCGCAGCTTCATCGCCGTGGTGACCGTACCGCCGTCGTACTCAAACTCGGCGCTGTCCGCGCCCACTTTGCGGAGTACGACGTCGGCCGCGGGCTTTTCCGGCAGGCCCGCCGGGGCGGGGGAGCCTGGGGCGGCGCGCATGTCATCGTCGTTGGGAAAGGTGCCGAGCAGGGAGTCGTCAAGGCCGAAGTACTTGACCTCCTGTCCCGTGAGCGTATCCGCGATCCTGGCAACACGTGGGTCCTCGCGGTTCAGGACAACCGTTCCTGTGGTTTTGGCAGCGATGTGCTGCAGGAGCTGCGCTGTCTTGTCGATCTCGCCAAAGCGGTCCAGCTGGTCGCGCAGCACGTTGAGCAGCAGGCAGTAGCGCGGCGGGACGCTGTTCACGAAATGGACAGCATGGGCTTCGTCCAGTTCCAGCACAGCGATGTCCGCGTCCAGCCGGCCGCGCCAGTCCACCTCGCCCAGGAGCGCCGCGGCCACACCGCGGGTGAAGTTGCTGCCGGTGCGGTTGGTGAAGACCTTAAGGCCCTGGCTTTCCAGCAGTTCAACCACCATTTTGGTGGTGGTGGTCTTGCCGTTGGTGCCGCTGACCACCGCCACGCCGTGGGGCAGTGTGGTGAGTGTCCGCCGCATAAAGCCGGAGTCGATTTTCTCAACCACCAGTCCTGGAAGGGCGGACCCGCCGCCGCGCAGCCGGGACACCCTGCGGACCAGCTTGCCGAGCGGAACACTGAAGAAGACCATGTTTTGAATATATCCCAGCAGCGGCATGCAACCTTTGCCAGCCGCATCCGCACGGCAGCAGCGAAGGGGTTGTGCCCCGTATGCTGGAGGGATGACAAACCCCCCTTCTGCTGATCGCGCGCGCGTGGGCTCGGGCCTGCGGATTGGTGTCCTGGCCCTCCAGGGAGACTTCCGCGAGCACCTGCGCGCCGCCGAAGCCACCGGTGCCCAGGGCGTGGCTGTCCGCCGCCCCGGGGAACTGGACGGCCTGGACGGCCTCATCATCCCCGGTGGCGAGTCCACCACCATCGACAAACTGGCCCGGGCCTTTGACCTTGCCGACCCGTTGCGGAAGTACATCGCCGAAGGCCTGCCCGTCTATGGCTCCTGCGCAGGGATGATCCTGCTGGCCTCTGATATCGCCGATCCCGCCACCGATCTTTCAGGCGCTCCCCAGCAGACGTTCGGCGGCCTGGACATCACTGTCCGCCGCAATGCCTTCGGCCGGCAGCGCGAGTCCTTTGAAACCGACCTGGACTTCAAAGGGTTGGACTTCAGCGCCACCGAATCCGGCGTTGAACCGGTGCACGCCGTATTCATCCGCGGCCCCTGGGTGGAGCGGGTGGGTGCGGACGTGGAGGTCCTGGCCCAGGTGGAACCGGCGGACCCCGGCCAGGCGTCTCACGCGGCATCCCTCCCGGGGACGGCTAGAATTGTCGCAGTGCGTTCCGGCCAGCTGCTGGCCACCTCCTTCCATCCGGAAGTGACCGGCGAGAAACGCGTACACGAACTTTTTATCCGCATGATCAGAGGAGAAGCGTAAAGCATGTCAGGCCACTCCAAATGGGCAACGACCAAGCACAAAAAGGCGATCATTGACAGCCGCCGCGCAAAGTCGTTCGCCAAGCTGATCAAGAACATCGAAGTTGCCGCCAGGATGGGCGGCCCCGACCTCGCCGGCAACCCGGGCCTGGAACTGGCCGTAACCAAGGCCAAGAAGACCTCGGTCCCCAACGACAACATCGACCGTGCCATCAAGCGCGGCGCCGGCCTCACCGGCGAAGTGGTGGACTACACCGAGATCATGTACGAAGCCCGCGGCCCCCAGGGCTCCGCGCTGCTGATCGAGTGCCTTACCGACAACAAGAACCGTGCAGCCTCCGAGGTCCGCCTGGCCATTTCCCGCAACGGCGGCACTATCGCCGACCCCGGCTCCGTCAGCTACCTCTTCACCCGCAAGGGCGTCGTAAACCTGCCCAAGAACGGCCTGAGCGAGGACGATGTCCTGATGGCCGTCCTCGACGCAGGAGCAGAGGAAGTCAAGGACAACGGCGAGACGTTCGAGATCCACTCGGAACCGGCCGATCTTCCCGCCATCCGCGAGGCCCTCAAGGAAGCGGGCATCGAGTACGACACCGACGAAGTTGAATTCGTGCCTTCCATGCAGGTTGAACTGGATGTGGACGGCGCCCGCAAGTTCCTTAAGCTTGCCGATGCCCTCGAAGACCTCGACGACGTCCAGAACGTGTACAGCAACGCCGACCTCAGCGACGAAGTCCAGGCTGCCCTGGAATCCGAGTGACGCCCGGCAGTGCCGGCTGAAACTGCACGCCCGTGACGCTGCGCGTACTCGGGGTTGACCCGGGACTGACCCGTTGCGGCATTGGCGTGGTGGACGTCGAGCGGAACAGGCGGGCCACCATGGTGGCTGTCGGCGTGGTGGGCACCTCGCCCGAGGAGACGCTGGACCAGCGGCTCCTGGTGATCGCCCTGGCCATCGACGAGTGGCTGGACCGCTACGAACCCCAGGTGCTCGCCGTCGAACGTGTCTTTTCCCAGCTCAACGTCAGCACGGTCATGGGTGTGGCCCAGGCGTCCGGCGTGGTGATTGCCGCCGCCGCGCGCCGCGGGATCCCCGTAGCGCTGCATACGCCGTCGGAAGTCAAGGCCGCGGTGACCGGCAGCGGATCCTCCAACAAGGACGCCGTGACCAAGCTCGTCACCAAGATCCTGCGCCTTGATGCGCCGCCGCGCCCGGCCGATGCAGCGGACGCGCTGGCACTTGCCATTACGCATGCCTGGCGCGCGGGAAGCGGCGCGGCCGTGGCAACCACGGGTCCCGGCAGTTCGTCGCTGACGGCTGCCCAGCGGGCATGGGCCGATGCGGAGGCCAAGGCGCGCCGCGCACGGTGATTGTCCCTGCCGCTTGCTAGGGTATTCGTAGATATGTTCGGATAGCCGGGTCCTCGCTGTGAGGCCGGCGGTACAACGGGAGCCCGGCTTTGATCAGTTTCCTCCGCGGAACCGTAGCGCATGTTGGCCTGTCCACGGCCGTGATAGACCTCAACGGTGCCGGCATGAGCGTCAATGCCACACCCCAGACGCTCAGCCGGCTGCATGTGGGCGAACAGGGCCAGCTGTTCACGTCCCTGATTGTCCGGGAAGATTCGCTGACGCTCTTTGGCTTTGCCTCCGACGACGAACGTGAGGTTTTTGACATCCTGCTCAGTGTCAGCGGCGTCGGCCCCCGGCTCGCCCTTGCAGTCCTGGCCGTCCACGATCCTGAAGCCATCAGGGTGGCAGCGCACACAGGGGACAGCAAGACCTTCACGAAGGTGCCGGGAATCGGTCCCAAGGTGGCCGGCCGGATCGTGCTGGAGCTCGCCGGAAAGCTCGTACCGCACGGAACCGCCACTGCCCCCGGGGCCGCTACCCCTGCAGAAGCCGCCTGGAAGCCCCAGGTGGTGGCCGCCATGACCAGCCTGGGCTGGTCCGAGAAGGACGCCTCCACCAGCATCGATAAAGCCCTGGCCGAGGATCCCGAAGTATCCTTCCGCGGCAACGTGCCTGAAATCCTGCGGACCACGCTCCGCTGGCTGGGCCAGGACGGCGCACGGGCAGGCAACCGCGTAGGCAGCCGTGGCTGAACCGTCCCTGGTCGCAGCGGGGGAGGAGCCCGAGGAGCGGGCCATTGAGGCAGCCCTTAGGCCAAAGAACCTGGACGACTTCGTTGGCCAGCACCGGGTGCGCAAGCAGCTGTCACTGGTGCTCCAGGCCTCCCGGATGCGCGGACGGACCGCTGACCACGTGCTGTTCTCCGGCCCGCCCGGCCTGGGCAAGACCACCCTGGCGATGATCGTGGCCGCGGAGATGAATGCCCCGCTCCGGCTCAGCAGCGGACCCGCCATCCAGCACGCCGGGGACCTCGCAGCAATCCTTTCCTCGCTCTCCGAGGGCGAGGTCCTGTTCCTCGACGAGATCCACCGCATGTCCCGCCCGGCCGAGGAAATGCTGTACATGGCCATGGAAGACTTCCGCGTTGACATCGTGGTGGGCAAAGGCGCCGGTGCCACAGCCATTCCTCTGGAGCTGCCGCCGTTCACGCTGGTGGGCGCCACCACCCGCGCCGGGCTGCTCCCGGGGCCCCTGCGCGACCGTTTCGGCTTCACCGGGCACCTGGAGTTCTACTCCGTCCCGGAGCTGGAACTCGTGCTGCGCCGTTCTGCGGGCCTGCTGGACCTGAAGGTCAACTCGGCCGGATTCGCTGAAATCGCCGGCCGTTCCCGCGGCACGCCCCGCATCGCCAACCGGCTGCTGCGGCGCGTCCGGGACTGGGCCCTGGTGCACGGCGTTGACCAAATCGACGCCAGGACCGCGTCCGCTGCCCTGGACATGTATGAAGTGGACAAAAAGGGCCTGGACCGGCTGGACCGCGCAGTCCTCGATGCGCTGATCACCAAGTTCGGCGGCGGGCCCGTCGGTCTGTCCACCCTCGCCATCGCCGTCGGGGAAGAAACCGAAACGGTTGAGACTGTTGCCGAGCCCTTCCTGGTCCGGGAGGGCCTGCTGGGCCGAACGCCCCGCGGCAGGATCGCCATGGCGCCCGCCTGGACGCACCTGGGCTACGCCATCCCGTCCGGTGTCTTCGCACAGGAGCAGCTTGACCTTTTCGAGCCCGAAGACGCCGCTTCGACCGCGGGGGACTGGGCCCCGGAGAGCCAATAGCAGGCTCCCTCCAGCTTTTCCCTTTAGACTGGTATGACGCCCGGCACGTTCGGGTCTTTGTTTCGCGGGTGGCCCTGACGCCCCCGTCGCTTGGGGAAGAAAAATGTCAGGCGTTCTGCCTGCACCGCACGTCCACCCCGGCCGAAGCGAAGCCGACGTCGCTGGAGAACCCAGCTACACCACGCTAAAGAACGGAATTCCCCTTGGATCCAATGTCAATTCTCCTGTTCGTCATGCTCGGCGTCTTCATCTTCATGATGTTCCGCCGCAACAAGAAGACGCAGCAGCAGCAGGCAGAGCTCCAGTCGAAGTTTGCCCCGGGCGTGGAGGTCATGACCAGCTTTGGCCTTTTCGGCCGGATCGTGGACATCGACGAGGCCGAGAACAAGGTCACCCTTGAACTTTCCCCCGGCAACTTGGCCACGGTACACCGCCAGGCCGTCACCAAGGTCGTCGAGCCTGCCGCGGAAACCGTCGCGGAGCCGGCCGAGGCATCCCCCGTGGTTCCGGACGATGCGTCATCCCTCACCACCACGGAGACCGGCAGCACCGCAGTTGGCTCCGAGACTCCCGAGGAAACCCTGAAGCGACTCAACGATGAGGGCAAAAAGGACAGCTAGGCCCGCTGGCCCCTTCCTCCCTCTACCGCTGCGGATCGCCGCCGGCGCAGGCAACAGCCTGCTCCGGCGGTTTCTCCGCGAATAAGAGAAAGATCGACAATGGCACGAACTGGCCGCAAGACACCAGGGCTCCGCGTCCTGGTCTGGCTCGGTGTAATCCTGGCAGCGCTGACCGCCGTCCTGGCTGGCGGCACCATCGCCGGACAGGCCAGCTGGGCACCCAAACTGGCGCTTGACCTTGAGGGCGGCACCCAGATGATCCTGGCGCCGAAGGTGGAGGGCGGTTCGGACATCAACGAACAGCAGCTCAACCAGGCCGTGGCGATCATCCGCCAGCGCGTTGACGGTTCCGGCGTCTCCGAAGCGGAAATCAGCACCCAGTCAGGGCGCAACGTGGTGGTCAGCCTTCCCGGCACACCCTCTGCCGAAACCCGCAACCTGATTCAGGCCTCAGCGGACATGAATTTCCGCCCCGTCCTCCTCAATGGCGACGGCGCAGCAGTTCCTCCCGAGTCGCAGACCCCCGAGGACCAGCTGCCCAAGCCGACCGCCGAGCCGGCCAACAGCAGTGACACCAACTGGATCACCCCGGAAATCTACAAGCAGTTCGAGGCGCTGGACTGCAACAGTCCTGCTGCCGAGAAATCCGAGCGGTCGGACCCCACCAAGCCGCTGGTGACCTGCGAACCGGCCACGGACAAGTCGCCTGCCATCAAGTACATCCTGGGTCCCGTGGAGGTGAAGGGCAGCAACATCGTCACCTCGTCCTTTCAGCTGCAGCAGGGCGCCCAGGGCGCGGTCACTAATGACTGGGCGGTTAACATCCAGTTCGACGGCGAAGGCACGGCAAAGTTCAAAGAGGTCACCGAACGGCTGAACCAGTTCTACGTGGCTGCCGGCGGCGAGTCGGGCACCGACCCCAAGTCCCAGTTCGCCATCGTGCTGGACGACCAGGTCATCTCCGCGCCTCGTTCGCTGGCCGTCATCACCGACGGCCGTCCGCAGATCACAGGTGGTTTCACCGAACAGACCGCCAAGGCGTTGTCGGACCAGTTGAAGTTCGGCGCCCTTCCCATCAGCTTCGATATCCAGAGCGAACAGCAAATCTCCGCCACGCTCGGTGGCGAACAGCTGCGCATGGGCCTGCTGGCCGGCCTGATCGGGCTGCTGCTCGTGGTGGTCTACTCGCTGTTCCAGTACCGGGCCCTGGGCTTCGTTACCATCGCATCCCTGGTGGTGGCCGGTGCCCTGACGTACCTGGCCATCGCAATCCTCGGCTGGACGGAGAACTACCGGCTGTCCCTGGCAGGTGTCGCCGGCATCATCGTGGCCATCGGCCAGACTGCCGACTCCTTCATCGTCTACTTCGAGCGCATCAGGGACGAACTGCGCGAAGGACGCGGCCTGGTATCCGCCGTCGAAAACGGCTGGAAGCGGGCCAAGCGCACCGTCCTGGCCTCCAAGGCAGTCAACCTCCTGGCCGCACTGGTCCTGTACTTCGTGGCAGTGGGCAACGTCCGCGGGTTCGCCTTCACCCTGGGCCTGACCGCCGTCGCCGACTTGATCGTGGTGTTCATGTTCACCCACCCCACGCTCCAGCTCCTGGCACGCACCCGGTTCTTCGGCGAAGGCCACAAGTTCTCCGGGCTGGACCCGGAACGGCTTGGCGCCGTGCCGCTGTACCGCGGTGCCGGCCGCATTCGCACCCCCGAGGACCGGCCCGTGGCCGTCCGCAGCAAGAACGCCGGTGCTGCAGCCGAAGCCGAACGCCGCATGACCATCGCTGAACGGCGCCTGGCAGAGAAGCAGGAACAGCTGGCCGGCTCGTCCAAGACCTCCGCGAAGGAGAACAAGTAATGTCAGGCTTCGCCACTTTCGGCAACGAGCTCTACACCGGAAAGCGCTCCTACGACTTCGTGGGCGCCAAGAAAATCTGGTTCATCATCGCCGCGGTGGGCGTGGCCCTGTCCATCATCATCCCGGCGGCAAAGGGGGGCTTCAACCTCGGGGGGTGGGTGTGATGCTGTGTGGCATCGAGTTCCGCGGCGGCTCCGAATTTACGGTGTCCAACGTCAAGACCACCGATGCCGCCATCGGTGAGAAGGCAGTCACGGACGTTGTGTCCGGCAGTGTGCCGCGCGTGGCCAACGTAGCCGGCAACACCATGCGGATCCAGACCGACAAGCTGACCGATGACGAGACCCTCCGGATCAAGCAGGGCCTCACCAGCGCCTACGGCGTTACCGACAATGAGGTGACCTCCACGTTCGTTGGTCCCACCTGGGGCGCCGACGTGACCAAGCAGGCGTTGATCGGCCTGGTGGTGTTCGTGCTGCTCGCGGCCCTGCTGATGGCCTTGTACTTCCGCACCTGGAAGATGTCCCTCTCGGCGCTTGCCGGCATGGCCGTGACCATGTTCATCACGGCCGGGGTGTACGCCCTCAGCGATTTCGAAGTCACCCCGTCCGCCATCATCGGGTTCCTCACCGTCCTCAGCTACTCGCTGTATGACACGGTGGTGGTCTTCGACAAGATCCGGGAAAACACGAGTGGAATCGACGCCTCCACCCGCCGGACCTTCGGCGAGGAGGTCAACCTCGCCGTCAACCAGACCCTGGTGCGCTCCATCAACACCATGATGGTGGCCATCCTCCCCGTGGGTGCCATCCTGTTCATTGGCGCCGGCCTCCTGGGCGCAGGCACCCTCCGTGACCTGTCCCTGGCCCTGTTCGTTGGAATCCTCATCGGTACGGCAGCCACCATCTTCGTGGCTGCGCCCATGTACGCCTGGCTCCGCCAGGGCGAACCGGACCTCGTGAAGCAGGCAAGGCGGGTTGAGCAGCGCCGGGCAGGAGCAGCGGAACGGGCAGTTCCGGCATCGCCGGCCAAGGCCTGACCGGCAACCACCACCAGTCCTGATACAGCCAAAGGCCGGGCGGCGCACACTGTGCGCCGCCCGGCCTTTTGCCTGTGCAGGCCCGGTTATAAAAGTCGCTGCCCGGAGGAATAGACTGGGGTAATTAAGTCGGTGGTGAGGGGTACTTCATTGGAAGAACGTTCGGCGTCAGCGCCAACGGCGCAGGAGGAAAAAAATCCTGCCGGTTTGCAAACCGGTGCGGCACCTTCCGCGCGCCCGGGCTCGTTGGTTCCTGTCGATAACTCAGGATCACGCCCCACGTTTCCCGGCCGCCGGGAGCGCACCCGCTCCCGGCTTGCCCGCCTGACCGGGCGGGGACCTGCCACCTACTCGCCCATCCTCGAGCCGCTGCTGCGGACCGTACGCGCCAACAATCCAAAAGAGGATTTCGACCTTATCCAGCGTGCGTTCGATGTCGCCGAGCGCTGCCACCGCGGGCAAAAGCGCAAGAGCGGGGATCCGTACATCACCCACCCGGTGGCAGTGGCCACCATCCTCGCGGAACTGGGACTCAGCGGCACCACCCTGGCTGCCGCCCTGCTGCATGACACGGTCGAGGACACGTCCTACACCCTCGCTGACTTGAAGCGGGATTTCGGCCCTGAAGTGGCCATGCTGGTGGACGGCGTCACCAAACTGGACAAGGTCAGCTTTGGTGAGGCCGCGCAGTCCGAGACGGTCCGCAAAATGGTCGTTGCCATGGCCAAGGACATCCGCGTCCTGATGATCAAGCTGGCGGACCGGCTGCACAACGCCCGCACCTGGCGCTTCGTATCGGCTGAGTCCTCCGCCCGCAAAGCCCGGGAAACCCTGGAGATCTTCGCACCGCTGGCCCACCGCCTGGGCATGAACACCATCAAGTGGGAACTTGAGGACCTGTCCTTCGCTGCGCTGTACCCCAAGGTGTACGAAGAGATCGTCCGGATGGTGGGGGACAGGACACCTGAGCGGGAAAAGAGCCTGGGCGTCATCCGTGACCAGATCACCGAGGACCTGCGTGCCGCCCGGATTAAGGCCACCATTACGGGCCGGCCAAAGCATTACTACTCCATCTACCAGAAGATGATCGTCCGCGACAAGGACTTCGACGACATCAACGACCTCATGGGCGTCCGCGTCCTGGTGGACTCCGTCCGGGACTGCTACGCCGCCCTGGGCACCATGCACTCGCGCTGGAACCCGCTGCCCGGCAGGTTCAAGGACTACATCGCGATGCCCAAGTTCAACATGTACCAGTCCCTGCACACCACGGTGATCGGCCCCGGTGGAAAGCCCGTGGAAATCCAGATCCGGACCCACGAAATGCACCGCCGCGCCGAATATGGCGTTGCGGCACACTGGAAGTACAAAGACCAGCCCAACCGCACCGCCGTCGGTCCCGGAAGCCCGCGCGATGGCGACATGGGGTGGCTGCGTTCCCTGGTGGACTGGCAGCAGGAAACGTCCGATCCCGGTGAGTTCCTGGATTCGCTGCGCTTTGAAATCAATGCCCGTGAAGTGTTTGTATTTACGCCCAAGGGCGAAGTCATGGCGCTTCCCGCGGGCTCCACGCCGGTGGACTTTGCCTACGCCGTGCACACCGAGGTGGGCCACCGCACCATCGGTGCCAGGGTCAATGGCAAACTGGTCCCGCTCAACAGCGAGCTGAACCACGGTGACTGGGTGGAGATCTTTACCTCCAAAGCCGAGGGGGCGGGGCCCAGCCAGGACTGGCAGCATTTCGTCAAGAGCGCCAGGGCGCGCAACAAGATCCGCCAGTGGTTCAGCAAGGAACGGCGCGAAGAGGCGATTGACCGCGGCAAGGAGCTGCTGACCCGCGCCATGCGGAAACAGAACCTTCCGCTGCAGCGGCTGATGACGCACGAGGCGCTGGCCGCCGTGGCCGAGGAATTCAAGTACGCGGACATCTCAGGCCTCTATGCCGGCGTGGGCGACGGGCACACTTCCGCCCAGTCGGTCATGGAGAAGCTCATTGAGAGCCTTGGCGGCAACGAGAGCGCCGATGACGACGTCGAAGAAGTCAGCATCCCCACGCAGGTCAGCAAGGCCCGCTTCTCCGACTCCGGCGTTGTGGTCCGCGGCGTTGGTGATGTCTGGGTGAAGCTGGCGCGCTGCTGCACGCCCGTTCCACCGGACCCGATCCTCGGCTTCGTGACCCGTGGATCCGGCGTCTCCGTGCACCGGACCGACTGCACCAACATCTCGGACCTGAAGGACCAGCCGGACCGGATCGTGGACGTTGACTGGGCGCCCACGCAGTCCAGTGTGTTCCTGGTGGAAATCCAGGTTGAGGCCCTAGACCGGAAATCCCTGCTCTCCGACGTGACCCGGGTCCTGTCGGACAACCACGTCAACATCCTCGCCGCCAGCGTCCACACGTCCACGGACCGGGTGGCCATCTCAAAGTTCGCCTTCGAGATGGGGGACCCGAAGTACCTCAGCCACGTCCTCAGCGCCGTCCGGCGGATCGACGGCGTGTTCGACGTCTACCGCACCACCGGGAACAAGCGCCGTAGCTAGCAGCGCAAGCTTCGCCAAAGCAGCCCGCTTGTGCGGGACCCGCGGGGTAGCCTCGATGGCGCGCACCAGGAGGCGGAGCCTGACATCCTGCTGCGGCCGGGCGAGCAACCCGGCCAGTGCCGGGACGGCGCGTTCGGCCTCCACATGCAGGGCGATATCGAGGGCGGTGCGCAGCGGGCTGGAGACCATCAGTCCGCCCAGGCTGATCACGTCGAACGGGCCGAGCTTCACCTCGTGCAGCGTGCAGCCGCGCGTATTCCGGAGGCTGGACACCCTCCGCTTCGCATCCACCAGCAGCGCCAGCCTGTCCGGTTCCCCGGCGCAGCCGTAGATCCAGGCGGCAGTCAGCCTTCCGGCCACAACACGCTGCCGGATGGCCGGTGGGAATGCTCCGGCCGCAGCCCTGGCCCGCAGTTGCGGCGATGCCGGAATTCCCGGGAGGGTGTAGCCGTGCTGGTGGAAGCGGGCCAGCAGCCCGTCGGCGGCCAGGGACTGCAGTTCAGGGCCGGCGAATGGCGCGCCGGGTGCGTACAGGTCGGGAAAGCGCGGCGGTGCCGGCGGCTCCGCGCCGTTCGCCTGGCAGCCCGCCCGGAAAGCGGCAGTGGACGCTTCCCTGCCCGGTCTGGCGGCTGGGGAAGCTGGAGGTGTGGCCATACCCCCATCCTGCCCGGACGCCATTAACAGGCACAGGCCCGGTCCGGGTTATGTGGATAACCGGGACCGGGCCTGTGCCCATCAGTTCAGGACTGTAACGTCAGGCAAGCTCGCTGGCGGAACGTTGGATCTGGTCCAGCCAGGCCTGGCGTGCCTCGAGTGCTTCCTGGGCAGCCTTGATCTTGCGCTGGTCGCCGCTCTTCTCAGCCTTGGCAAGGTCGTCCTGGAGCCCGGCGATAGCGGATTCCAGCTGCGAGAGCGCGCTGTTGGTACGCGCCTTGCGCTCGGGGTTGGACCGCTGCCACTGCTCTTCCTCCGCATGGCGCACGGCGTCTTCAACCTTCCGCAGGCCGGCTTCGATCCGTCCCATGTCTGCGCGGGGAACCTTGCCGGCTTCCTCCCACCGGTCACGGACGGACTGGAGCGCCTTCTTGGCTGCGGCCAGGTCCTTCACAGGCAGGATAGTGTTGGCCTCGGCCAGCAGCGCCTCCTTCACCGTCAGGTTGGCGGCGTACTCCTGGTCGATCTCCTCGTTGGCGGCCTGGCGGGAGGTGAAGAAGACGTCCTGGGCGGCGCGGAACCTTGCCCAGAGCGCATCGTCGTCCTTGCGGCTTGCCCGCGGGGAGGCCTTCCACTGGTCCATCAGCCGGCGGTATTCACCGGCGGCGTAGCCCCAGTCAGTGGACGTGGAGAGCGCCTCGGCCTCGGCGATCAGTTTCTCCTTGGCGGCCTTTGCGGCGGAGTTGTTGCTGTCCAGCTGCGAGAAGTAGGCGCGGCGGTGCCGGTCGAAGACGGTGCGGGCGGCGCGGAAGCGCTTCCATAGGGCGTCTTCGTTGCTGCGGCCCAGGCGGACACCGCTCTTCTGGGCTGCCTTCCAGTTCTCGAAGAGCTCGTTCATCCGCGCACTGGAGGTCTTCCATTGCGTCTGCACGGGATCCTGGCCGGAGATTTCCTCTGCTTCCGCCACGATGGCTTCGCGGGCTGCGAGCTCGGAAGCGCGCACGGCGTCGTGCTCGGCCTTTTCGGCCTTTTCCAGTTCGGTGATCTGGCCTGCCAGCTTGTCCAGGCGCGCCTCGGCTGAGCGGAGGTCACCCACCATGTTCCGTTCGGCAAGCTGTTCACGCAGGTGCGTTACGGTCTTCTGCATGTCGGTGCTGGGGGCCTTGGAGCTGACCCGCTGCTCCAGGAGCACGATCTGGGCCACAACGTCGTCGTATTTCCGCGCGAAGTACAGCAGCGCTTCGTCGTCGCTGACGCCCGGGTACTGGCCCACGGGGTGTTCCTCGCCATCGATGGTCAGGTAGACGTGGCCGTCCCCCTCCACCCTGCCCCATTTGGAAGCCTCGGCAACAGATGTGCCGGGCGCAGCAGGAGCCGCGGCTGCGGCGGGAGCGGCGGCAGCAGGCTTGGGACGCGATGCGAAAGCTGCGGGAGACGGAGCGGAGGGCCGCGGTGCGGGAGCCGGGGCGTTGGAAGCCGCCGCGGCAGGCGCGGACTCTTCAGCGGCGGTCCCGCTGTCCTGGTCCTCATCGCTCTGGTCCACGCCCTGGTTCTCAGCGCTTTGGTTTTCGGCGGCCTGCCCTGCACCCTCGTCCGAAGCCGCGGCTTCAGGGGTTACGGGGGACTGCCCGGCATCGGCCTCAGTACCGCCAACCTCGGCCGGAGCCGCTGTTTCGGTCACGTCTGTTGCTGTTTCGTCGGATTTCTGACTGTCTGTCACCGCTAAAAGTCTTTCGCTTGGAGGGAAATACTCACGTGCTGCACCGCGGCCTGTCCGGCCCGGCTTCCTACTTCAGAGAGAACGAGTCTATCGTGACTGGTTGTTTTGGCGCGCCGTCCGTGTCGCCGGCGGCGGGGGTGATGCCTGCGGCGGCGATATTGGACACGACATCAAGCCCGGACGTCACCTTCCCCACCACGGTATAGCCGCCTGCCGTGTCCGCAGGAATGACGGTGTCCTTGTACACAATGAAGAACTGCGTTCCATTGCCGTAGGCATTGTTTCCCGTGCGGGCCACGGCGATGGTGCCTGCAGGATAGGTGTTGTCGGCGGGGGTGTTCTCCAGCGGACCCCACGTGTAATTCGGGTCCCCCTGCCCGTCGCCGTTGGGGGAGCCGCACTGCAGCACGCCGAACTGGTCCGCCGTGGTGAGCCGGTGGCATGACTTGCCGTTGAAGTAGCCTTCGTCGCTGAGCGATTTGAACACTGCCGCCGCCTGCGGAGCCTTGGCCCCGTCCACTTCCACGCCCAGCGGGCTGCCGTTCAGCAGCAGCTCGCCCGTGAACGTCTTTCCCGCTGCGGTGTCCGCTGCCGGAATGTTTGGTCCGTTGGTTGGCGGTGCCGAGGGTGTGGCCGGTGCGCTTGCAGAGGCGGACGGATCCGTCAGCCCTGCCTGCGCGGCGGCATATTCGTCCTCGGTGGGATTTCCGGCGAACGCCGTGAGCTGGAGGACGACGGCGAGGAGCACGGCGGCGGTTCCGGCGCCGGCGGCCACGAGATTGTCGCGCTTCCGGCGCTTCTCCTGGGTGCGCCGGAGCTCACGCTTGGCCTCCATCTGCTGGATGCGCCGCTTTGTTTCGCGTGCACTGCGTGAACTGGCCGCCAAGGGTCCTCCTCGTCGTCGGGCTGCTGGTGCCCGGCGGGTGGCCGCTGGGCGCAGGGATCAGGGCCAGGCTTTGCGGGTCCGCCGCATTAGAGATGCACACGGATGACGCATAAACTGGCTGCCGCACATAGTTTATGCATGGCTGGCTGTTCTGCCGCCGTATGCCCGCCGTTGCGCGGGCGGGGCCGGCAGCTCCGGCGCACCTTCCATTCCTAAGGAGAACCTTCCCCATGGCACGCACCGCCTCCCTGTCCGGATTCCCCGAGTGGCTTCCCGAGGAGCGGCTGGTGGAGCTGCATGTGCTCGATACCCTGCGCGGGGTCTTTGAACTGCATGGGTTCTCGTCGATCGAAACCCGTGCCGTGGAAACGGTGGGGCAGCTGCTGCGCAAAGGCGAGATCGACAAGGAAGTGTACGGACTCAGCCGGCTCCAGGAGGACGAGAGCGATAACCCCGTCAAGGGCGGCAAAGCCGACCCCCACGCGCTTGCGCTGCATTTCGACCTGACGGTGCCCTTCGCCCGCTACGTGGTGGAGAACGCCGGCTACCTGGCCTTTCCCTTCCGCCGCTACCAGATCCAAAAGGTGTGGCGCGGCGAACGGCCCCAGGAAGGCCGGGCGCGCGAGTTCACCCAGGCGGACATCGACGTGGTGGGCGACGGCGAGCTTCCGTTCCGTTACGACGTCGAGATCGCGCTGGTCATCGCCGAGGCACTCAGTGCCCTGCCCATCCCCGATTTCCGCCTCAGGATCAACAACCGCAAGCTCGCTGAAGGTTTCTACCGGGGCATCGGCCTCGATGACACCGCCGGCGTGCTGCGCAGTATCGACAAGCTCGAAAAAATCGGTCCCGCAAAGGTGGCCGAGCTGCTCCAGGCCGAGCTCGGCGCCACCGACGAACAGGCGCAGAAAGCCCTGCAGCTGGCTGCCATCCGCACCGAAGACACGTCGTTTGTGGCCCAGGTCCGCGCGCTGGGCGTCACCAACGAACTCCTTGATGAAGGCCTGGACGAGCTGGAGCAGGTCATCGACGCGGCCGTGCAGCGCGCTCCGGGAAAGGTGCTGGCTGACCTCAGCATCGCCCGCGGCCTGGACTACTACACCGGCACGGTGGTGGAAACCGTACTGGTGGGCCACGAACAGCTGGGATCCATTTGTTCCGGCGGCCGGTACGACGCCCTGGCGTCGAAGGGCAACCGGAAGTTTCCGGGGGTTGGGCTTTCCATCGGCGTCACCCGCTTGGTGTCCCGGATCCTGAGCCAGGACCTCGCCAAAGCTTCCCGCTCCGTTCCCACCGCAGTGCTGGTGGCCCTGAACCATGACAACAGCTGGGGTACAGCCCAGGACGTTGCCGCACTGCTGCGCAGCCGGGGCATTCCCACCGAAGTTGCGGCCAAGGCGGAGAAGTTCGGCAAGCAGATCAAGTTCGCAGACCGGAGGGGAATCCCGTTTGTGTGGTTCACGGATGAGGACGGCACCCACCAGGTGAAGGACATCCGCACCGGCGAGCAGGTGCTGGCGGCCCCTGAGACCTGGATGCCGCCCCTGGAGGACCTGGCGGTGCAGGTGGAGACCACCGCGGCCGCAGCCTCCGTCTAGGAGGCGGGCGTTTACGGCGCTGGCTGGTGCTGCCGGAACCGCAGCACCAGCCAGCGTCCAGCCACCCCGGCGGCAAGGACCGCCGCCATGGTCAGGACCGACGCGGGCGGCAAAGTGAAGGCAAGCACCACGCACCCCAGGAAGCCCAGCAGGTTCAGCCAGCGCGGAGCGTAACCGGGGTGGGCGGCAAGGGTAAAGGCGGACGCGTTGGCGACTGCGTAGTAGACCAGCACGCCGAAGCTTGAAAAGCCCACCACGGTCATCACGTCGGTGGTCAGGAGCAGCAGGATGACGACGGCGGCCACGGCCAGTTCGGCGACGAACGGAACCGTGTGGGCGCCGCCCACCCTGGCCAGCGGTCCCGGGAGATCGCGCTCCCTCGCCATGGCCAGCGTTGTCCTCCCTACGCCCGTGATCAGTGCCAGGAGGGCGCCCAGGCACGCCGCGGCAGCTCCTGCCTGCACCAGCGGGGCCGCCGCTGCCAGCCGGCTGTCCAGGACGGCGTCCAGCAGGGGAGTCCTGGTGGACCCAAGCTGCGCTCCGAGGTGTGCCTGCAGGAGCAGGGCCAGCAGCAGGTAGATGGCGAAGGCGGCCGCCAGTGCTGCGAGGATGGCGCGCGGGATGGCACGTTCGGGATTCCTGACCTCTTCGCCCAGCGTGGCAATCCGGGCATATCCCGCAAACGCGAAGAACATCAGGCCGGCGGCAGGGAGGACACCGGCCGCACCCCCGGAAGGCACACCTGCCGGCTGCGCGGCCGGGTGCGGACCCAGCACGGCCGCGATGCCAACGAACACCAGGGTTGCCAGGACCATGCACAGCAGGATCCGCGTCAGCAGGGCTGTCCGGGTGATGCCCAACAGGTTGACGCCGGTCAGGGCCACGACGGCGCCCACGGCGACCGGGACCGCGTAGTCATGCGCCACATAGCTGCCGAATGTCAACGCCATGGCTGCGCAGGACGCCGTCTTACCGGTCACGAAACCCCAGCCGGCCAGGAATCCCGGCCATTCGCCGAGCTGTTTCCGGCCGTAGACGTAGGTTCCGCCGCTGGTGGGGTACTTGGCCGCCAGGGCTGCGGAGGCCACGGCGTTGCAGTACGCAACAATTCCGGCAACGGCCACGGCCAGGACCAGGAGATTGCCCGCAAGCGCCGCGGCCGGAGAGAACACCACAAACACACCGGCGCCCAGCATGGAACCCAGGCCGATGGCGGTGGCGTCAAAGGTTCCCAGCCTGCGTTGCAGCTGCTGCGGTTCGCTCATGCGGCGGCAGTCCCTTTCCAACGGGTAAACTCGGACGGGATCGTTCCCGCAACGATCATATTGACTTCCCACTGTTTTCCCGCAGAAAGGCGTGCTGTGCTGCGCACACATGACCTCGGATCCCTTCGTTCCGAGCACATTGGACAAACCGTAACCCTGGCCGGCTGGGTGGGCCGCCGCCGTGATCACGGTGGTGTGGCATTCGTGGACCTGCGCGATGCTTCCGGCGTGGCCCAGGTGGTGGTCCGCGAGGAAGAAGTGTTCCACGGACTGCGTAACGAGTACGTCCTGCAGGTCAAGGGCACGGTATCCAGGCGCCCGGAAGGCAACGAGAACCCGGCGCTGGCCACGGGCGACATCGAGGTCATCGCCGAGGACGTCACCATCCTCAACACCTCGGACCCGCTGCCGTTCCAGATCGACGAGCACGTGGAAGTCGGCGAGGAAGCCCGGCTCAAGCACCGCTACCTGGACCTTCGCCGTCCCGGCCCCAGCCGCAACCTGCGCCTCCGTTCCGAGGCGAACCGGGTGGCGCGCGAGCTGCTCCACCATGAGGGCTACGTGGAGATCGAGACGCCCACACTGACGCGTTCGACGCCGGAAGGCGCCCGTGACTTCCTGGTTCCGGCACGCCTGGCCCCGGGTTCCTGGTACGCGCTGCCGCAGTCCCCGCAGCTGTTCAAACAGCTGCTGCAGGTGGGCGGCTTCGAAAAGTACTACCAGATTGCCCGCTGCTACCGGGACGAGGACTTCCGTGCCGACCGGCAGCCGGAGTTCACCCAGCTGGACATCGAGGCGAGCTTCGTGGACCAGGACGACATCATCCGGCTGGGCGAAAACATCGTCAAAGCGGTTTGGCAGCTCATCGGCGTCGACATCCCCACGCCCATCCAGCGCATCACGTACGCCGATGCGATGGCGCGCTACGGCTCGGACAAGCCGGATCTGCGCTTCGGCCAGGAACTGACCGAGCTCACCGACTTCTTCAAGGACACCAACTTCGGCGTCTTCAAGGCACCCTACGTCGGCGCCGTCGTCATGCCCGGTGGCGCCTCACAGGCGCGCCGCGCCCTTGACGCCTGGCAGGAATGGGCCAAGCAGCGCGGCGCCAAGGGCCTGGCTTATGTCCTCTACAAGGAAGACGGCGAGCTCGCCGGACCGGTGGCCAAGAACCTCACCGAGATCGAGCGCGCCGGCCTGGCTGACGCCGTTGGTGCCAAGCCCGGCGACTGCATCTTCTTCGCCGCCGGTGAGAAGACGCCGTCGCGTGCCCTGCTGGGCGCTGCACGCGTCGAGATCGGACACCGCACGGGCCTGATCGATCCCACCGCCTGGGCCTTCTGCTGGGTCGTGGACGCGCCGATGTTCGAGCCGGCCGCAGCCGCTGTTGCCTCGGGCGATGTCGCCGTCGGCGGAGGACAGTGGACCGCTGTCCACCACGCCTTCACCTCACCCAAGCCGGAGTTCCTTGACACCTTTGACAAGGATCCCGAATCGGCGCTTTCCTACGCCTACGACATCGTCTGCAACGGCAACGAAATCGGCGGTGGCTCCATCCGTATCCACCAGCGTGACGTGCAGGAGCGCGTGTTTGAGCTGATGGGCCTGGACAAGGACGACGCCCAGACCAAGTTCGGCTTCCTGCTGGAGGGGTTCAAGTACGGCGCCCCGCCGCACGGCGGCATTGCCTTCGGCTGGGACCGGGTGGTGTCGCTGCTGGCGGGCGTTGAGTCCATCCGCGACGTCATCGCCTTCCCGAAGTCCGGCGGCGGCCACGACCCCCTGACGGATGCTCCGGCCCCCATCACGCCGCAGCAGCGCAAGGAGGCAGGCGTGGACTTCAAGCCTGAGGCGAAGAAGCCGGAAGAGAAGAAGCCCGAAGAGAAGCAGTAGCAGCACGGACGCTGCCATAAGGCGGCGGCCAAGGGAGGCTCCCCGGATCACCGGGGAGCCTCCGCTGTTAACAAAGGAGCTGTCCGTTGTCCGCCTTGGGCACCATCGAACCCGCACCCCTGGACCTCGAAGCCGCCATGGATGCCGGCTGGCCTGCCCTGGAACGGCACGACGCCGGCGGCTGGATCCTGCGCGCAGCCGGCGGGGTGACCCAGCGTGCCAACTCCATCTGGCCGCGTGACCTCACTGCCGGTCAGTCCGGTGACGACCTTCCCGGGCTGCTCCGCGAAGCCCGGGCCTGGTACCGCAGGCAACGCCTGCCCGTCATCTTCCAGCTGTTCGACAACCCTCCCGCGTCGGCACTCCACGACCTGCTCGATGCTGAAGGCTTCACCCGCCAATCCGAGACACTGGTCATGACCCTCAGCGCCTCGGCGGATCCGCTCCCGGCCGCCGCCCCCGTCACCGCGGCAACCGGGCTGTCGCCGGTCGAGCTGTCATCGGTACCGTCCCCGGACTGGCTCCGGGTCTGGTGGGACGTGGACGGCCGTGGAGGGGAGGATGCCCTGGCAACCGCACGGGCGATTCTCGAAGGGTGCCCGTCGCTGTATGCCCTGGTGCGGGACCCGAACGGCAAGGCCGCCGCCGTCGGCCGACTGGCCCTTCCCAACGGCACCAGGCATGGCGGCCTGTACTGCATGGCCACCCTGCCGGACGCCCGCCGCCGTGGCTTCGCCACAGCCATCATGCGGGCCCTGCTGCACGCCGGTGTGGAACAGGGCGTCGCGGACTTCTGGCTCCTGGTCACCGCGGCCAACCACGGGGCACAGACGTTGTATGCACAAGCGGGATTCCGGGAGGCGGGCCGGTACCTTTACCGCCAGGAACGCCCCCGCCGTGCCCTGACCGGTTGCTAGCCATCCCCGGCTGCGCTAGCCAGTCGGGTCGGTCACCGTGATCCGGACCGAGCAGGCGTCCGCCGCTGCCTTCTTCAGGACGGCGGCCCGGGGCTCCGCCACATCCAGGTAGGCGAGCCGCGGCAGGCGGGCGTAATCACGCAGGGCCGGTTCCGCCAGGACCTGGTCGGCCAGGGTCCGGTCGCCGCCCGGCACCAGGTACTCGAAGGCCACTGCGGCAAAGACTTCAGCCGCCTGTTGTGCCACTGCCGACACCAACGCGTCCGCCTGGTTGGAGCGGCGGCGGGCGAACCGCTGCTGGGACTGGCCGCCCGCAGCGGTGCGCGACTGGACGTACCTGGTGCCTGCCTTGGACGCCAGCAGAGCGCCCTCGCTGGCCACCCCGATGCCGTAGCCGCCCCTCCGCACCAGCAGCAGTCCCAGCCGGCGCGGCTGGGACGCAAGGCCAGCCAGCCGTTCCAGGGGTCCAATGCCGCGTCCCGGCCGTCCGTCGGCCGGCCACGGCGCCTGCAGCAGCGCCTCGGTGCCATCTGCCGCCAGAAGGCGGAGGCCGTCGTCGTCATCCTGCAGCCGGTACCCGCCGTGCGAGTCGCCGAACCTTTCCGCCCAGCCGGGCAACCGGCTGCCGGGGACGAACGCGGTCCGTACGGAGGGCGGACCGCCGGCGGCAGCGGGGGCAGGCATGGGGGTTCCTTCGGTGTCACAGGCGAGGAAAAGCACGGGTCAACTGGAAGTAGCCTATCTATGTGGATGATCTCTTCGGGCACGGGCCGGAAAACGACGACGACGACGGTCCCGTCGCCGAGGTAAGCACGGGTTCGCGGGGCAAAGGTTCGCCGCGCAGCCCGCTGGCTGTCCGGATGCGTCCGCGCACCCTGGATGAAGTAGTGGGCCAGCAGCACCTGCTCGGCCAGGGGTCCCCGCTGCGGCAGCTGGCCGCTGGCGCCGGGGCGGACACCACCGGCCCGGCGGGTCCCACCTCCCTCATCCTGTGGGGACCGCCCGGCACGGGCAAGACAACGCTGGCACACGTCATTGCCCGCGGACCCGGGCGGAAGTTCGTGGAGCTGTCCGCCATCACCGCGGGCGTCAAGGATGTCCGCCGCGTGATGGACGACGCCCTGACCGCCAGGGACCTGTACAAGACCACCACGGTGCTGTTCCTTGACGAGATCCACCGTTTCAACAAAGCCCAGCAGGACGCGCTGCTGCCAGGCGTCGAAAACCGCTGGGTGGTCCTGGTGGCGGCCACCACGGAAAATCCCTCCTTCTCAGTGGTCTCGCCCCTGCTGTCCCGTTCCCTGCTCCTTACGCTCAAGCCCCTCACCGACGCCGATATCGAGGGCCTCCTGGTGCGCGCCGTGGAGGACCCGCGCGGGCTGGGCGGCAAGGTCCGGCTCAGCGACGACGCACTGGACCACCTGGTCCGGCTGTCCGGCGGGGACGCGCGGAGGGCGCTTACCGCGCTGGAGGCTGCGGCGGGCGTGGCTTTCGGTGACGCGGACGACGTCGAACGTTCCGCGGGGGAGGAAAGTGCAGCTGACGTGCCGGCCACCGCGGAGCCGGTCACCGTCGAACTTCGCCACACCGAACGCGCCCTGGACGCCGCCGCCGTACGCTATGACCGGGCGGGTGACCAGCACTATGACGTCATCAGCGCCTTCATCAAGTCCATCAGGGGCTCGGACGTTGACGCCGCCCTGCACTACCTCGCGCGGATGCTGGAAGCGGGGGAGGACCCGCGGTTCGTGGCCCGGCGGATCGTCATTTCCGCGGCAGAGGACGTGGGCATGGCGGACCCCACCGCGCTGCAGACCGCCGTGGCCGCGGCGCAGGCCGTGCAGTTGATCGGGATGCCGGAGGGGCGGATCATCCTGGCGGAGGCCGTGGTCCATCTGGCCACCGCGCCAAAATCGAACGCGGCCTACATGGGCATCAACAAGGCCATCGCGGACGTGCGGGCGGGCCTCGGCGTCGGAATTCCCGCGCACCTGCGGGACGCGCACTATCCCGGATCCAAGCAGCTGGGACACGGTGTGGGCTACAAGTACGCCCACGACGCACCACATGCGGTCGCCAGCCAGCAGTATCCGCCGGACGACCTGGTGGGCCGGGACTACTACCAGCCCACCGGCAACGGCGCGGAAAGGGACATCGCCCAGCGGCTGGAGCGCCTGCGGAGGATTGTGCGGGGCAAGTAGCTGCCGTGGTAGGCTGGATGTTTGTCTGGCAAGGCACGGACGCAAAATCTCCCCAATTCACGTTGGGAAGGCTATGCCCTGGGCCCAGTAGCAAAAGGCGGCGGTTGGCCGATGCTCTCCATCCTGGAGGCCAGTAACACTGACAACCGTAGATATTGGAAGGACACCAGTGGCTAACAACACTCGTGCTCGCCGTCAGGCCCGCCTCTCGCGGTCCCTCGGCATCGCTCTGACCCCCAAGGCCGCCAAGTACATGGAGCGCCGCCCGTACGGCCCCGGTGAGCATGGCCGTGCCCGCAAGAAGCAGGACTCCGACTACGCCGTACGTCTGCGCGAAAAGCAGCGCCTGCGCGCCCAGTACGGCATCCGCGAAGCACAGATGACCCGTGCCTTCGAGGAAGCCCGCCGCACCAAGGGCCTGACCGGTGAAAACCTCATCGAACTGCTCGAAATGCGCCTCGACGCCCTGGTCCTGCGTGCCGGTTTCGCCCGCACCATCGCCCAGGCCCGCCAGCTGGTTGTGCACCGCCACATCATGGTTGACGGCGTCCGCGTTGACCGCCCGTCGTTCCGCGTCGGCGAGGGCCAGCTGGTCCACGTCCACAGCCGCAGCGAGACCATGGTTCCGCTCCAGGTTGCTGCAGCCGGTGCACACCGCGATGTCCTGCCTGCCGTTCCGGCCTACCTGGACGTCAAGCTGGAAGCCCTGCAGGCACGCCTCGTGCGCCGCCCTAAGCGCTCGGAAATCCCGGTGACCTGCGAAGAGCAGCTCGTCGTCGAATTCTACGCACGCTAAATCCCAGCAGCGTATCCAAAGAAGCCCGTGGCAAGCGCCGCGGGCTTCTTTGTATGTAAGGTACTTGGGGGACATCTGCGCAACGGGCCTTCCGTGCATGCGGCGGATGTGGCTCAACCACAGAATTTCGAGGAGATGAACGTCTATGTCTGGTGGCGATATTGCCGGCCTGATCGCTGCCGGGGTGTTTGCGCTCCTGGTGCTGCTGCTCGCGGTCCCGATCGTGAAGCTGGGTAAAGTCTTCGACGAGGTGCGGACCGCGATCAGGTCCATCAGCGACGGCGCCACGCCCCTGATGGACGAGGTGACGGCTACCGTCTCCACCACCAACCAGCAGTTGAAGAAGGTGGACGGCATCTCGTCCAACGTCTCCGATGCGTCCGCCAACATTTCGGCTCTGTCTTCGCTTGTGGCCGCTACCGTCGGTTCGCCGCTGATCAAGGTCGCGGCGTTCAGCTACGGCGTGCGCAGCGCCTTCGCCAACCGCCGGAAGCCCGCTGCCGGCCGCCGCAGCCGCTAGATTCGAAGAGAACGAACATGAAAAGAATTGTCTGGATGGGAATCGGCGTGGCCATTGGAGTCATTGCCTTCCGCAAGGTGAGCCAGGCCCAGTCCGCACTGGGGCCGGCAGGCCTCAACCGTGCTGTGGGGCAGCTCGCCGACGGGGTGTACGACTTCGCCGACGCCGTCCGCGCAGGAATGCGTGAACGGGAAACCGACCTGCGGACCGCCCTGGGTGTGGAGTCCTCGGAACTGGTCCGCCGCTGACCCCCGCGGGGCACCACACCGACATCAGCCAACAACCGGCAGGAACCCGTTCCGGGAACCGTGCCACCTGAACGAAATATCCGTGCCGCCTGGCGGCGCGGACCAAGAAGGGTAAGAAAACAGCTCATGAAGTCGCAGGAGATCACAAAGCGCTGGGTGGACTTTTTTGTCAGCAAGGGCCACACCGCGGTTCCCTCCGCATCGCTGGTCTCCAGCGACCCCTCCCTGCTGTTCACGGTGGCCGGCATGGTCCCGTTCATTCCATACCTCACTGCCCGCGAGGAAGCCCCCTACTCCCGGGCCACCAGCGTGCAGAAGTGCATCCGCACCGGCGACATCGAGGAAGTGGGCAAGACCGCCCGCCACGGCACCTTCTTTCAGATGTGCGGCAACTTCTCGTTCGGCGACTACTTCAAGGAAGACGCCATCAAGTTCGCCTGGGAGCTGCTCACCACGGGCGTTGACGACGGCGGCTACGGCCTTGCGCCGGAACGCCTCTGGGTGACCGTCTACGAAGAGGACGACGAGGCCGAGGAACTGTGGCTGAAGAACACCGGCGTCCCGGCTGAACGCATCCAGCGGATGGGCAAGTCGGACAACTACTGGCACACCGGCCAGCCCGGCCCCGCGGGTCCCTGCTCCGAGATCTACTACGACCGCGGCCCTGCCTACGGGGTTGAGGGCGGTCCCCTCGCCGACGAGACCCGCTACATCGAGATCTGGAACCTGGTGTTCATGCAGTACCAGATCGAAAATGTGCGCTCCAAGGTGGACTTCGATGTGGTGGGCGAGCTGCCCAAGAAGAACATCGACACGGGCCTCGGCATGGAACGCCTCGCCATGATCCTGCAGGGCGTCGAGAACATGTACGAGACCGACCAGGTGCGGCCGGTCATCGACAAGGCCGCGGAACTGTCCGGCAGGGAATACACCTCCGCCGAAACCCCGGACGACCCCCACCACACCGACGACGTCCGCATGCGCGTGGTGGCCGACCACATCCGGTCGGCCCTGATGCTGATTTCCGACGGCGTGACCCCCTCCAATGAAGGCCGCGGCTATGTCCTGCGCCGGCTGATCCGCCGGGCCGTGCGTTCCATGCGCCTCCTCGGTGTTGAACAGGCCTGCCTGCCGGAACTGCTGCCCGCCTCCCGGGATGCCATGAAGGGCGTCTACCCGGTGGTGGAGACCGACTTCGCCCGCATCAGCCGGATCGCCTACGCCGAAGAGAAGGCCTTCCTGCGCACCATCGCATCAGGCACGGCACGCCTCGAGGATGCCGTCAGGGAATCCAAGGCAGCAAACAAGCCGCTGTCCGGTGAAGACGCCTTCACCCTGCACGACACCTACGGTTTCCCCATCGACCTCACGCTGGAAATGGCAGAGGAAGCCGGGCTCAAAGTGGATGAGGCGGCATTCCGCAGCCTCATGCAGGAACAGCGCCAGCGCGCCCAGGCCGACGCCAAGGGCAAGAAGGGCGGCCACGCGGACGTCAGCGTCTTCCAGGACATCCTGGCCGAGGGCGAGACGGTCTTCACCGGCTACACCGAGCTCGAAGGGGAATCGCGCGTGCGCGGCCTGCTCAGCGCGGGACGCCAGGTCCAGCAGGCAGCCACCGGCGACGAGATCGAACTCGTGCTGGCCGAGACCCCGTTCTACGCCGAAGCCGGCGGCCAGGCCGCGGACACCGGCCTCATCACCGGTGATGGATTCGTCGTCGAGGTCCTGGACGTCCAGCGCCCTGTGAAGGGCCTGAGCGTCCACAAGGCGATCGTCCGCGAAGGCGAAATCGGCGCTGACTCGCTGGTGCGCGCCGCCGTCGACCGTGAACGCCGCCACGCCGCCGAGCAGGCCCACACGGGCACGCACATCGTGCACGCCGCCCTGCACCAGATCCTTGGCCCGGAAGCCACGCAGCGCGGATCCTTCAACAAGGCAGGCTACCTGCGCTTCGACTTCGCCTGGGGTGAGGGCCTGAGCACCGCCACCCGGTCCGAAATCGAGGAAGTCTCCAACCTTGCCATCCGCAACAACTACGCGGTGGAAACAAAGATCATGGGACTGGCCGAAGCCAAGGCCATGGGCGCCATGGCCCTCTTCGGCGAGAACTACGGCAGCGAGGTGCGCGTCGTGGAGATCGACGGCGCCTGGTCGCGCGAGCTGTGCGGCGGCACCCACGTTGCCAACACCTCGCTCATTGGCAGCCTCTCCCTCCTGGGTGAGCAGTCCGTGGGCTCAGGAAACCGCCGTGTGGAAGCATTCGTCGGCATGGAGGCCTTCCGCCACCTTGCTGCCGAGCGCGCCCTGGTGACGGAGCTGACGGACCTGCTGAAGGTGCCGTCCGGCCAGCTCGCCGACAGGATTTCCGCCACGCTTGCCAAGTTGAAGGCCACCGAGAAGGAACTGGACCGGCTCCGCAAGGAACAGCTGGCCGCTTCCGCCGCGCAGCTGGTCAACAGCGCACAGGATGCCGGCGGCATCAAGGTGCTGGCCCACGACGCCGGCACTGTCAGCGGCGCCGACGACCTCCGCGGCCTGGCCCTTGACCTGCGCAACCGGCTCGGCTCGGCGGCTGCCGCCGTGGCCGTGGCCGGCGTCGCCAACGATCGCCCGCTGATCCTGGTGGCCACCAATGAGGCAGCCAGGGAAGCCGGCGTCAAGGCCGGTGCCCTGGTCCGGGTCGCAGCCGGAGTGCTCGGCGGTGGCGGCGGCGGCAAGGACGACGTCGCCCAGGGTGGCGGAACCGATGCCGGAAAGGTCGGCGCTGCCCTGGCAGCCGTCGTCGACGCCATTTCCAGGCGCTAATCCAGTCATGACCAATCCTGTTGCTGCCGGCGGCTACCCCCAGGGCGTCAAACTGGGGGTGGACGTCGGCACCGTCCGGGTGGGGGTGGCGGTCTGCGACCGAGACTCCATCCTGGCCACGCCGTACAAGACCCTTGACCGGAACGCCAAAAAGAATTCGGACGTGCGCGTCATCGCCGGCCTGGCGGAGGAACTTGGGGCGGTGCAGGTCATCGTTGGCCTGCCCAGGACCATGAAGGGCGAGGAACATGCATCCGCAAGGATGGCCACGGACTACGCCCTGCTCCTCGCGGCCGAGTTTTCACGGCGTGGGCTTGCTGTCCCGGTGAACCTCGTGGACGAGCGCCTCAGCAGTGTCACGGCCCACCGGAACCTGCATGAAGCTGGCATGAGCAGCAGGGACCACCGTAAAGTAGTTGATCAGGTCGCGGCAGCGGGTATTCTTCAGCACGCCATCGACATGCAAAAAGCCAGGGGAGCGGATGTCGGCTCACGCGTGACAGCGCCATCCCCGTCCGTGGACCAGGGGACCGGTGGGGTGGACGAATCGGTCCGCGCCGCCCCCGCAGACACGGCACAATCTTCAGATAATGGAAGGCAACAGTGAGCCCTGCCAACATTGATGACGCCTCCGGCCCGCTGGATACCGGGGCCGGGAGGCCGTTGACCCGCAAGGAACTGCGGGCACGGGAGAAGACCCATACCGGTGGGCAGGACACCGTGCCCGAGCACGCCTACGAAACCGGCGACGCCCCGCCGCCCCCCGCCGCGCCGCCGGCCGTTGCGCCTCCCGCAGGGGAGGCCTCGTTTGCCCCGCTGCCCGGCGCCCGGGACGTACCGGCAGCGCCGGAAGCACCGCCGTCGATCCAGGATGAACAGCACCCGGACACTTCCCCCGCGGACGATGCCGCCGCGGATGCCCCCCACCCTCTTGAATCCCACGACGGAGTCCCGCACCACGCCGCCGTCGAGCACCACGACGACGTTGCCTACGAGGACAGCGTGGCGTACCGGGCGGACGAGGTCCAGTACGCCGGCGTGCACCACGAAGCGGACCTGCACCACGGAGCCGGCGCGCACGACTACCAGGAAGTGCTCCACGACCATGGCCACCACGCCGCCGGGTACCACGACGACGGCCACGTGGATGCGCCGCACCACGATGTCCAGCACCACGATGTCCAGCACCACGACGAACACCACTACGGTGCGGACCACGGACTGCTTCCCGGCTCATCGGCAGCCCAGGTAGTGCCGCGGCCATCGAAGAAGGTCCGGCGCCGCCGCAGGCTGCTGGCCCTGTTCCTGACGCTCGCTGTCTTCGTGGCCGCCGTGGCCGTGGGAGCCCAGTTCCTCAAGCCCCTTCTCGGTAACGGCAAGCCGTCAGACTTCCCGGGTCCCGGAACGGGTGAGGTCCAGATAACGGTGGAGAGCGGCGAGGGAACCCGTTCAGTGGCCACCGACCTGGAAAACAAGCGTGTCGTTGCCAACGCGGATACCTTCATGCAGGTGTTCCATGCGTCCGGCGCCACGCTTGCGCCGGGCGACTACATCTTCAAGACCGAGATGAAGAACGCCGACGCGGTGAACGTCCTGGTGGGCAAGGACAAGACGAAAGTCATCTACTTCGCCCTCAGCGCGGGCTTGAGGATCGGTGAATCCCTGCAGTCGATTTCGGAGGGATCCGGGATCTCCGTGCAGCAGCTGCAGGCCCTCAGCAACCAGCCGGCGCAGTTTGGCCTGCCCGCCAATGCCAAGAACCTCGAGGGCTACCTGGCACCCGGGGAGTACCGTTTCCCGCTGGGAACGCCGGCCAAGGACATCCTGCAGGCGCTGGTGAAGGCCACCACCGATGAGCTCGTGTCGCAGGGCATCACGGATCCGGCCAAGCAGTATGAGGCCGTCATCGTGGCCAGCATCGTCCAGGCCGAGGGCGGCCAGGCCGACTACGGCGACGTAGCGGGCGCCATTTACAACCGCCTCAAGCCGAACGACCAGACCGGCGGCTTCCTCCAGGTTGACTCCGCCGTCACGTACGGCCTTGGCACCCGCAGCTTCAACTTCACCGATGAACAGCGCCAGGACAAGTCCAACCCCTACAACACCTACGCCAATCCCGGCCTGCCGCCGGGGCCCATCGGTTCCCCGGGCAAGACCGCCATCGATGCAGCCGCCCGGCCCAAGGCCAATGACTACCTGTACTGGGTGACCATCAACCTGGACACCAAGGAAACCAAGTTCGCCAAGACCCTGGCCGAGCACAACGCCTACGTGGAGCAGTACAACGCCTGGTGCCAGGCCAACGCTGGCCGCTGCACATGAGCCTGCGGGCTGCCGTCCTGGGCCACCCGATCAGCCACTCGAAATCCCCGGCGCTGCATCTGTCGGCGTACGGGCAGCTGGGTGCAGGGATCAGCTACACGGCCATCGATGTCACAGAGGAGTTGCTGCCGTCCTTCATGCGCCAGATCCGCCACCAGCCCGGCTGGCGCGGCCTCTCGGTCACGATGCCCCTGAAAACGGCGATGCTCGGCCAGGTGGACGAGGTCCGGGGAGTGGCACAGACCCTGGGTGTGGTGAACACCGTTACGTTCGAGGAATCAGCCGGCGGTACCAGGGTGGTGGGCTCCAATACTGACGTCACCGGCATCGTCAACGCCCTTTGCCACGCCGGGACCCCGGCAGCACCTTCGGCAGTCATCCTGGGTGGGGGCGGGACGGCTGCTTCGGCGGTCGCTGCCCTGAAGGAACTCGGAACCGGAACGGTACAGCTGTTCGTCCGCGATGCGTCACGGACAGCGGACGTCCGGGATGCCGCCGACAGCCTGGGGGTTGCCCTCGAGGTCCATTCCCTAACGGAAGCCGCCCGCCCCACGTCGGAAGCCGACGTCGTGATTTCCACCCTGCCGCCGCGTGCGGCAGACGGACTCGCAGCGGAACTTGCTGCCCTGAAGACGCCGATGCCGGGCGTGCTGCTCGATGTTGCCTACGATCCCTGGCCCAGCCTGATTGCCTCGGTATGGCAGGCCGGCGGCGGCCGGGTAGTGCCCGGCCTGGAAATGCTGCTGTACCAGGCCGTGGAGCAGGTGCGGCTCTTCACCCGGCGCGGGGAAGACGTTAATGCAGCTGTCATAGATGTGATGTGTGACGCAGTCGGCCTTGCCCGGCGGGCGTTCTGACCGCCCTACGTGGCAGGATGGAAATTATGCGTTGGTTGACTGCCGGTGAATCCCATGGCCCGGCTCTGATGGGAATTATTGAGGGCGTCCCCGCCGGTGTGGAAATCACCAGCGGGCACATCGCAGACTCCCTGGCCCGCCGCCGCCTTGGCTACGGCCGCGGTGCGCGGATGAAATTCGAGCAGGACGTGGTGACCATCCTCGGCGGTGTCCGGCACGGCATCACCCAAGGCGGCCCCGTGGCCATCCAGGTGGGAAACACCGAATGGCCCAAGTGGGAGCAGATCATGTCCGCCGACCCTGTGGCCGCCGAACTCCTCGCCGACCAGGCCCGTAACGCGCCTCTCACGCGCCCCCGCCCGGGACACGCCGACTTCACGGGCATGCAGAAGTACGGCTTCGACGAAGCCCGTCCGGTGCTTGAGCGCGCCAGTGCACGGGAAACAGCCACCCGCGTGGCGCTGGGCACCGTGGCGGCACAGTTCCTGAGGCACCTCGGCATTGAACTGGTCAGCCACACAGTGTCCATCGCCAGCGTGACGGTCCCGGAAGGCCGCCCGCTGCCGGCGCCGGGCGACGTCATCGCCCTGGATGCCGACCCCCTGCGCTGCTTCGACCGCGAAACCTCCGACGCCATGGTGGCCGAGGTGGACGCCGCGCACAAGGAAGGCGAGACGCTGGGCGGTGTGGTGGAGGTCCTGGCCTACGGCCTTCCGCCCGGACTTGGCAGCTACGTGCACTGGGACCGCCGGCTGGATGCCAGGCTCGCGGCCGCCCTCATGGGCATCCAGGCCATCAAGGGCGTGGAGGTGGGCGACGGCTTCCTCACCGCCGCCCGCCGCGGTTCTGCCGCCCATGACGAAATCGTCCGCGACGGCGAGGGCACGATTGTCCGCGCCAGCAACCGCGCCGGCGGCATCGAAGGCGGAATGAGCATCGGGGACGTCCTGCGCGTCCGCGCGGCCATGAAGCCCATCGCCACCGTACCGCGTGCCCTGCGGACCATTGATGTCAGCACCGGCGAACCGGCCAAGGCCCACCACCAACGTTCCGACGTTTGCGCAGTCCCGGCCGCCGGCGTGGTGGCCGAGGCCATGGTGGCCCTGGTCCTCGCCGAAGCCGTCATCGAAAAGTTCGGCGGTGACTCAGTGGCGGAAACCGCGCGCAACATCAAGGGTTACCTGGACAACATCCCGGCATCCCTGGACTCGATCGGCCAGTAGTGCTCCACCGCAGCAACATTGGACCTGTCGGCGACCGGCCGATCGTGCTCATCGGCCCCATGGCCGTTGGCAAATCAGCCATCGGCCAGCAACTGGCGCAGCAGCTGGGCGCCCGGTTCGTTGACACTGATGCCGTGATCGTCGCCGGTCATGGATCCATCGCCGAAATCTTCGCCGGCCGCGGTGAACACGCCTTCAGGGAAATTGAGGCGCGAACGGTTGCCCACGCCGTCGAGGAAGCCGAAGCGACACCCACGGTTATCTCACTGGGCGGGGGAGCGGTACTGGACTCCGGGACCCAGCAGCTGATCAGCCGCTGCACGGTGGTGTACCTGGAATGCGATGCCGAAACAGTGGCGGACAGGATTGCCCGGAACTCCGGCAGGCCCCTCCTTGCCGGTGACGCCATGAGCCGCTGGACAGCAATGTTCGCCACCCGCAGGCCGGTCTACGAGCGGCTGGCCGACATCACCCTCGACGTCCGCCACGGCTCGATACCCGAGCTCGGCGGCCGGCTGGAAGCAGCACTGCGGAACCACGCAGCTGCCAAACAGGAAGTTGAAAAGTGAACACCCAATCAACAGTCATCAACGTCACCGGCGAAGGTGCCGGCAACAACTACGGCGTTGTCGTCGGCCGCGGCCTGCTTGGTGACCTTCCCGCGCTGCTCGGCGAGCGCGTCCGCCGGGTCCTGGTGATCCACCCCCGCGCCCTGCGCCTCACCGGTGACACCGTCCGCGATGAACTCGCCGCCGCCGGCTTCACCTCCCTCACCGCCGAAATCCCCGACGCCGAAGAAGGCAAGCACATCCAGGTGGCGGCATTCTGCTGGCAGGTCCTGGGCCAGAACGACTTCACCCGCTCGGACGCCATCGTCGCCGTTGGCGGCGGGGCAGTGACCGACCTTGCAGGCTTCGTCGCCGCCACCTGGCTGCGCGGGGTCAAAGTCATCCACATGCCCACCAGCCTGCTGGCAATGGTGGACGCCTCCGTGGGCGGCAAGACCGGCATCAACACCGCAGAGGGCAAGAACCTGGTGGGTTCCTTCCACCCGCCCGCTGCCGTCCTGGCGGACCTGGATACCCTGGACACGCTGCCGAAGAATGAGATCATTTCCGGCCTGGCGGAGGTCATCAAGTGCGGCTTCATTGCCGATCCGGCCATCCTGGACCTGGTGGAAAAGGACCCGGAAGCTGTGGTGGACCCCCGCTCCGACGAGCTCAGGGAACTCATCGAGCGGGCCGTTGCCGTGAAGGCGAAAGTGGTTTCCGAGGACCTCAAAGAGTCCGGACTGCGGGAAATCCTGAACTACGGGCACACCCTGGGGCACGCCATCGAACTGGTGGAGCGGTACTCCTGGCGGCACGGCGCCGCAGTGTCCGTGGGCATGATGTTCGCAGCGGAACTCGCCCGCAGCGTGGGGCGGCTCAGCGACGTCGACGCCGACCGGCACCGGAGCATCCTCGAAGGGCTTGGGCTCCCGGTCACCTACCGCCGGGACCGCTGGCAGGGCCTGCTCGACGGCATGCGCCGGGACAAGAAGTCCCGCGGGGATCTGCTGCGGTTCGTGGTGCTTGACGGCATCGCCAAACCGGGCATCCTCGACGTCCCGGACACCTCGCTGCTGTTCGCGGCCTACCAGGAAATCGCATCCTGATGCAGGGCGACATGAGCGGCACGTCCGACTGGCCCGAGGCGGGGTTCCCGGGAATCCGGATCAACCCGGACACCCTGCTGCCTCAGATCGTCAATGAGGACGTTGTGCGGGAGACGTTGGCCACCTCAACGGACCCCGCCGACCATATCTTCGTGCTCCTGGTCCAGGGCCACGCGTCCGAGGCCGCCGAACTGTTGGCCGAGGCACGCTTCAAGGACCCGGAGTCGTTCCTGCTTCGCGTGTTCGAAGCCGAAGTGCTGAGCGTCACCCACCGCATGGACCGCGCCATCGGCCTGTTCCGCCAACTCCTGGCTGAAGCGCACGGCACACCGCGCGAAGCTCTGGCCCTCCAATACCTGGGCCGGACACAGTACGCCGCCGGCCAAACCTCCGCTGCGGTCGAATCCTTCACCCGGGCGCTCGACCTGCGGGTTGCGCAATCGGCCGATGCCGCCCAGATTTACTCCTCCACCGTGGCCCTCCAGCGGGCCAGGGACGTCCTGGACCTGGCCTGCTAGGCCGCAGGCAGCAGCCGCGGAAAGGCCGGCCCCGATTTACCGGTAGAATGGTTGTGGAATTTTTGCATCCACGCGATTTTTGACAAACACGTGCAGGCGGGCCGTTACGGCGTGCCCGCCCGGCATACAGCATCTGACCACGCGGCCAGACAAAGAAACCAGAGGAAACCAGTGGCAACCACTAACGACATTAAGAACGGAACGGTCCTGAAGCTCGAGGGCCAGCTCTGGAACGTCATCGAATTCCAGCACGTCAAGCCCGGCAAGGGCGGCGCCTTTGTGCGGACCAAGATGCGCAACGTGATGTCCGGCAAGGTTGTTGACAAGACCTTCAACGCCGGCCTCAAGATCGAGACCGCCACCGTTGACCGCCGCGACTACCAGTACCTGTACCAGGACGGCGCGGACTTCGTCTTCATGGACACCTCCGACTACGACCAGATCACCGTCTCCGGTGCCACGGTTGGCGACGCCACCAACTTCATGCTCGAAAACCAGATGGTCAACATCGCCATCCACGACGGCAACCCGCTCTACATCGAACTGCCGCCGAGCGTCGTCCTCGAAATCACCTACACCGAGCCGGGCCTGCAGGGCGACCGCTCCTCCGCAGGCACCAAGCCTGCCACGCTGGAAACCGGCTACGAGATCCAGGTTCCGCTGTTCATCGAGAACAACACCAAGGTCAAGGTGGACACCCGCGACGGCAGCTACCTGGGCCGGGTCACCGAGTAGTGAGCGCCCGCGGTAAAGCCCGCAACAGGGCACTGGATGTTCTGTTCGAGGCGGAGCAGCGCTCTGTTTCGGCGTTCGACGTGCTTCGCGCACGCCGGGAAAAGACCGACCAGGTGGTCAACCCCTACACCTTGGAGATCGTCGAAGGCGTGGTGTCCCAGCAGGCAGCCATCGACGAGTTCCTGGAGACGTACTCGCAGGGCTGGAGCCTGGAGCGGATGCCCTCAGTGGACCGCATCATCCTGCGCATCGGCACCTGGGAGCTTCTTTACAACGACGACGTCCCGGACGGTGTGGCGGTCAGCGAGGCCGTAGCGCTGGCCAAGACGTTGTCGACGGACGAGTCCCCGCAGTTCATCAACGGCCTGCTGGGCCGGCTGCAGCAGCTGAAGCCTTCGCTGCTCGCGTAGCCTTTCCACACGCAAACAGGGCCCCGCCATTCGGCGGGGCCCTGTTTGCGTCCTGGCCTGGCCAGCTCAGCCCGCTACGGCCGCCCGCAGGGATACGATGCGCTGGAGCTGCTGCCTTTCCTCTGCCTGGTGCAGCGTAACGTCGCGTCCGCTCAGGATCCGCTGGCGGGTGTTGGCAAGCTGGGTGGCCGCCTTCACGAACTGTTTCATCTGGCGCTTCCTGCCCGAACCCGCAGCCCATGCCAGGACCGTCCGCCTGCCGCCACGGGTGGCCAGCAACTGGACTTCGGCCGGTGTGAACCAGCCGGCCGCGGAGTACTCCAACAGCCGCTGGCGGGTCAGGCGGTTCTCGGCCACGCGCAGGAAGATGATGCCGCCCACTGCCAGGAGGAAGATGGGCACCTGGACCAGGATGTAGTCCAGCAGAAATCCCTGGCCCATGCTGTTCCACCTGTTGTGCAGGAACATGGCCGGCAGCAGCCCCACGAAAAAGGCGCCGATCGAAGCACCGGTATGCCAGCGCCTGGCAGCGAAGCCCATAATCAGGCCGGTGGTCCCGGTGAAAATCGCATGGGCGAACGGGGACATGACGCCGCGGAGGAAGAAGACCTGCGCAAAGTCGCTTGCCGGGGATGCCGATTCCGCAATGGCCCTGCCGAAATAGAGGATGTTTTCGGTGAAGGCGAACCCGCCGGCGATGGTGAAGGCGAACACCACGCCGTCCACGGGCCCGTCGAATTGCCGGCGCGCCGCGAGGAGGAGGATGAGCAGGCCAAGCGACTTGGCGAATTCCTCGACGATGGGTGCCTGCACGGTGGCCATGTAGGTCTGCAGGTCGGGCTCGTCAGTGAATTGGAAGGCGATCACAAAGAACGGCTGGATGAGCAGGGTCACGGCAACGGACACCGCAGCACCCCAGGTGAAGGCAAAGAACAGCAGCCGTTTAGGTTCAGGTTCCCACCGGTCGATGATGTGGACCGCGGCCAGGACCACCGACAGCGGGACCAGCGACGCCACGAAACCAATCAGGAAACCGCCGGCGCCGGTGTTGGAGAGCAGGAACGGCACCACCAGGAAAAGGCTCATGAAAGCCAGGATGCCGCCGGCAACCGTCAGCCCCACCAGCCCGCTGCGGGTCCGCGACGCCTGGAGGGCCGCGCCCTGGGCGCCCGGCGGCACCAAAACCGCCATCGGGCTGCCCTGGTGACCCGGCGCCGCGCGGTAGTGTTCGGGCTGCACGTGCCCCATCCAACTGGGGTTGGCCTGCTGCGGCAGGGGACCGGTGGCACCACGGTAGGGATCGTCGGGGAGTCCGGAGGAAGGCTGCTGCGGATACATCGGCATACCCGAAAGCCTAAGCGGGGGCCACCGCAGCACAAAGGATCCAGCCGTCCGCGCCGTTCGCGGTGTGACCATCACCGCTTCCCCGGGGACCGGCCAGGCAGGGACCGTGTGGTAATTTTGAACAGCAAACATTCCTTTTTTAATTCCGTCCTGTGAGGCGGGGAAAGGGGAGACGAGCGTTGACTTCTGTCACCAGCGCACCGGTTCCAGCCAGGGTTGTCCTCAGCCAGGCGGACATTGACCGGGCCCTCACTCGTATCGCCCACGAGATCCTCGAAGCCAACAAGGGATCCCGCGACCTGGTCCTGTTGGGAATTCCCCGCCGCGGCTATCCGCTGGCCGTCCGGTTGGCCGAAAAAATTGCCGCCGCAGACTCCACCGTTGATGCCGCTGCCATCGTGGGCCAGCTCGATGTCACCATGTTCCGCGACGACCTCTCCCACCAGGGGACCCGGCCGCCGTACCCCACCAGGCTGCCCCGTACGGGCATCGACAACAAGGTTGTGGTGCTGATCGACGACGTCCTGTACTCCGGCCGGACCATCCGTGCCGCCCTGGACGCGCTGGTGGACCTTGGCCGCCCACGCATCGTCCGGCTCGCAGTCCTGATCGACAGGGGCCACCGTGAACTTCCCATCCGGGCTGACCACGTGGGCAAGAATCTGCCCACCTCCTCGGCCGAGAAAGTCCGGGTCCGGCTCGAAGAGACAGACACATCCGACGCCGGAACCCCGGTCAACGAAGTCGTAATCGAGGGCGGCGCATGAAGCACCTCCTGTCCACCGAGGACCTCAGCCTTTCGAACGCCATCCGCATCCTGGACACGGCCGAGGAAATGTCGGCCGTGGGGGAGCGGGAAGTCAAGAAGCTTCCGGCCCTGCGCGGACGCACCGTGGTCAACCTCTTCTTCGAGGACTCCACCCGCACCCGCATCTCCTTCGAAGCCGCCGCCAAGCGCTTGTCTGCGGACGTCATCAACTTCGCCGCCAAGGGATCCTCGGTATCCAAGGGTGAATCCCTCAAGGACACCGCCCAGACCCTGTCAGCCATGGGCGCCGATGCCGTGGTCATCCGGCATTGGGCGTCCGGCGCTCCACACCGCCTCGCCGCAACCGACTGGATCGACGCCGCCGTCATCAACGCCGGCGACGGCACCCACGAACACCCCACCCAGGCCCTGCTCGACGCTTTCACCATGCGCCGGCACTGGGCCCGCCTCGCCGGCACTGGTTCTGAAGGGACCGACCTCAAAGGCATGCGGGTAGCCATCGCAGGTGATGTCCTGCACTCCCGCGTGGCGCGGTCCAACGTGTGGCTGCTCCGGACCCTCGGGGCGGAAGTCACCCTGGTGGCGCCCCCCACCCTGCTGCCGGTCGGCGTCGAAAAATGGCCCTGCAGCGTCAGCTACGACCTGGACCAAACCCTGGCGAACGGCGTGGACGCCATGATGATGCTCCGCGTCCAGGGCGAACGCATGAACGCGTCGTTCTTCCCCAGCACCCGTGAATACTCGCGCCGGTGGGGCTTCGATGACAACCGGCTCCGCGCCCTGGACCGCCTGGGCATGACGGACACCATCATCATGCACCCCGGCCCCATGAACAGGGGCCTGGAAATCAGCGCCGCCGCCGCCGACTCACCCCGTTCCACCGTCCTGGCCCAGGTCCGCAACGGCGTGTCCGTGCGGATGGCCGCACTGTACCTGCTGCTCTCCGGGGACACCCGGGAACCAGCCGCCCACCGCGTCCCGGCTTATGCCGCCGCCGCCCCGTCCACCAAGGAGAGCAACTGATGGCAGGCAACACCGGAACCTACCTCATCCAAGGCGCCGCCATCCTGGGCGGTGAGCCCGCCGACCTCCTGGTCCGCGACGGCATCATCGCCGAGATCGGCACCGGCCTGGGCGCAGACGGGGCCACCGTCATCGACGCCGCCGGCCTGGTGGCCCTGCCCGGCATGGTGGATGTGCACACGCACCTCCGCGAACCGGGCCGCGAAGACGCCGAGACCGTGGAGACCGGAACGCGGGCAGCGGCCCTTGGCGGCTACACGGCCGTGCACGCCATGGCCAACAGCACCCCGGTCGCGGACACCGCAGGCGTCGTGGAGCAGGTCTACACGCTGGGCCGGGCCGCCGGTTGGGTGGATGTCCGCCCCGTCGGTGCCGTCACCGTCGGCCTGGCAGGAGAGCAGCTGGCCGAACTGGGCGCCATGGCAGATTCCCGCGCCAGGGTGCGGATGTTCTCTGATGACGGCATCTGCGTCCACGATCCCGTGCTGATGCGCCGCGCGCTGGAATACGTCAAGGCGTTCGACGGCGTGGTGGCCCAGCACGCGCAGGAACCGCGCCTCACCGCCGGCGCCCAGATGAACGAGGGCGACGTCTCCGCGGTCCTGGGCCTCACCGGCTGGCCGGCGGTGGCCGAGGAGAGCATCATTGCCCGCGACGTTTTGCTGGCCCAGCACGTCGGCTCCCGCCTCCACGTGTGCCATGTGTCCACCGCCGGCTCGGTGGAAATCATCCGCTGGGCCAAGGAACGGGGCATTGACGTCACGGCCGAGGTTACCCCGCACCACCTGCTGCTGACCGATGACCTGGTGCGAAGCTACGACCCCGTGTTCAAGGTCAACCCGCCGCTGCGCACCGATGCCGACGTCCAGGCATTGCGCGCCGGACTGGCAGACGGGACGATCGACGTTGTGGGTACCGACCATGCACCGCACCCCAGCGAACACAAGGAATGCGAATGGGCTCAGGCAGCAATGGGCATGACCGGGCTTGAAACCGCCCTGTCCGTGGTCCAGCACGCCATGATCGACACCGGCCTCATGACCTGGGCGGACTTTGCCAGGGTCACCTCCACCGCAGCCGCGAAGATCGGCCGGCTGGGCGACCAGGGCCGGCCCATCGAAGCCGGGGAACCCGCCAACATCATCCTCGTGGACCCGGCGGCACGCTGGACCGTTGACCCCTTCCAGATGGCCACCATGGGCCGCAACTCGCCGTTCAAGGGCAGGGAGCTCCCCGGCAAGGTGGTGGCCACCTTCTTCAAGGGACACCCCACCGTCCTTGACGGCGCACTCAACACGCCCCACCCGGACTCGGCCGCTACCCCCGCAGGCGCTGCCTGATGGACAAGATCCTTCCCGGACTTACCATGCTGGCGGTGGTCGCCGTCGTATTCGTCCTCCTCGCCATAGGCTGGCGCAACCGCCTGAAGCGCCAGTCCGACGTCGAACAGTTGCCCCAGGTGCCCGCCGCGCCCGGCGAGCCCACCGCCGTTGCCGAAGGACAGTACGTGGCCACCACCACGGCCGGCGACTGGCTGGACCGGATCGCCGTGCACGGGCTGGGCATCCGCACCAACGCCACCCTCGCGGTGTTCCCGCACGGCGTCCTCTACGAACGGTCGGGCGCGCCTGCCCTCTATATCCCCGCATCGTCCCTCACGGGTGTCCGGCAGGACAGCGGCATGGCCGGGAAGTTCGTGGAAAAGGACGGCCTGCTGGTTCTCGGATGGACGCTCGGCGCGCACGGACTGGACACCGGCTTCCGGACCCGCCGCGGCGCCGACAAGGACGTGCTCTACCAGGCCCTTCAGGATTTGATTTCGTCAGCCCCAGCGGCTGGTGCCACCAGTGGAAAGTAAGACAGTGAAAGCGAATACATTGACAGCAACCACCTCCGCTCCGGCAACACTGGTTCTCGAAGACGGGCGCATTTTCCGCGGCACCAGCTACGGCGCCACCGGTACCGCCCTGGGCGAGGCCGTCTTCGCCACCGGAATGACCGGCTACCAGGAAACCATCACCGACCCGTCCTACGCCCGCCAGCTGGTGGTCCAGACGGCCCCGCACATCGGCAACACCGGCGTGAACGATGACGACGCCGAGTCCCGGCGCATCTGGGTGGCCGGCTACATTGTCCGCGACGCAGCCCGCCGGCCCTCCAACTGGCGCTCCGAACGGTCGCTGGACGAAGAACTTGTGGCCCAGGGCATCGTGGGCATCCAGGGCGTGGACACCCGCGCCATCACCCGGCACCTGCGCGAGCACAAGACCATGCGCGCCGGCATCTTCTCCGGCGAGGCAGCCCAGGCCACGGACAAGGAACTGGTCGACGCCGTCCTGGCCAGCGCGCCCATGGAAGGTTCGCGCCTGGCCGAGGAAGTCAGCGTGGACGAAGCCTACGTTGTGGAGCCGAAGGACCACGGCTGGGACGGTGAACCCCGCTTCACCATCGCGGCGATCGACCTCGGCATCAAGGCCATGACCCCGGTCCGGTTCGCCGAGCGCGGTGTCCGCGTCCACGTACTTCCCGCCACCGCCACCCTCGAGGACGTCAAGGCCGTCAACCCGGACGGCTTCTTCATGTCCAACGGCCCCGGTGACCCCGCCACGGCCGATGCCCAGGTCAAGCTGCTGCGCTCGGTCCTGGACGAGAAGCTGCCCTACTTCGGCATCTGCTTCGGCAACCAGATCCTGGGCCGCGCACTGGGCTTTGGCACCTACAAGCTCCGCTACGGCCACCGCGGCATCAACCAGCCCGTGATGGACCGCCGCACCGGCAAGGTGGAGATCACCTCCCAGAACCACGGCTTTGCCGTGGACGCCCCGCTCGACGGCGCCACACAGGCCCCGGAGGCACGCTACGGACGTGTGGAAGTGAGCCACATCAGCCTGAACGACGACGTCGTGGAAGGCCTCGCCTGCCTGGACCTCCCCGCGTTCTCCGTGCAGTACCACCCGGAAGCCGCGGCCGGCCCGCACGACGCCGCCTACCTGTTCGACCGCTTCATCGAGCTCATGGACGGCACGCGGGACGGCAGGAACGCCAACCTTTCCAAGGAGCCCGTGGACGCCGCCCACCCTGCAGGCGCTGACCACAAAAACGACAACAAGACTGAGGACAAGAAGTAATGCCGAAACGTACAGATCTCAAGAGCGTCCTCGTCATTGGTTCCGGCCCGATCGTCATCGGCCAGGCCGCAGAGTTCGACTACTCCGGCACCCAGGCGCTGCGCGTCCTCAAGGAGGAAGGCCTGCGCGTCATCCTCGTGAACTCCAACCCGGCCACCATCATGACCGACCCCGAGTTCGCCGACGCCACCTATGTCGAGCCCATCACCCCTGAGGTGGTGGAGAAAATCATCGCGAAGGAACGCCCCGACGCCGTCCTGCCCACCCTCGGTGGCCAGACCGCGCTGAACACCGCCATTGCCCTGGACAAGAACGGTGTGCTCGAGAAGTACAACGTGGAGCTCATTGGCGCCAACATCGCGGCCATTGAACTTGGCGAGGACCGCGAAAAGTTCAAGGGCGTGGTGGAACGCTGCGGCGCCGAATCCGCCCGCAGCCACATCATCCACACCATGGATGAGGCCCTGACGGCAGCCACCGACCTGGGCTACCCCATGGTGGTCCGCCCGTCCTTCACCATGGGCGGGCTGGGCTCCGGCCTGGCCTACAACGAGGAAGACCTGCGCCGCATCGTCGGCCAGGGCCTGCAGTACAGCCCCACCAGCGAGGTGTTGCTCGAAGAGAGCATCCTGGGCTGGAAGGAATACGAGCTCGAAATGATGCGGGACAAGAACGACAACGTGGTTGTCGTCTGCTCCATCGAGAACTTCGATCCCGTAGGCGTGCACACCGGCGACTCCATCACCGTGGCGCCTGCGCTGACCCTCACCGACCGCGAATACCAGAAGCTGCGCGACGTGGCCATCGCCGTCATCCGCGAGGTGGGCGTGGACACCGGCGGCTGCAACATCCAGTTCGCCATCGATCCCAAGACCGGCCGCGTGGTGGTCATCGAGATGAACCCCCGCGTGTCCCGCTCCTCGGCACTGGCATCCAAGGCCACCGGCTTCGCCATCGCCAAGATCGCCACCAAGCTCTCGCTTGGCTACACCCTGGACGAGATCCCCAACGACATCACACAGAAGACCCCCGCGTCCTTCGAGCCCACCCTGGACTACGTGGTGGTCAAGGTCCCGCGGTTCGCTTTCGAGAAGTTCCCGGCCGCGGACGATACCCTCACCACCACCATGAAGTCGGTGGGCGAGGCCATGGCCATGGGCCGCAACTTCACCGAGGCACTCCAGAAGGCCCTGCGCTCCCTTGAGCAGAAGGGCTCGCAGCTGGACTTCAGCAGCGTTCCCGAATGGGAAGTCGCCGAGCTGATCGAGAAGGCCAAGCGCCCCACCACGGAGCGCCTGCACCAGGTCCAGCGCGCCCTCCTGGGTGGCGCCACGGTGGAACAGCTCTTCGAAGCCACCAAGATCGATCCGTGGTTCCTGGACCAGCTCCAGCTGCTCAACGAGATCTCCCACGAAATCCGCCAGGCCGGCGCCCTGACCGCTGACATGCTCAAGCGCGCCAAGCGCCACGGCTTCTCGGACGAACAGATCGGCACCCTGACGCACAACTCCGAGGCAGTGGTCCGCGGTGTCCGCCAGGCACTGGGCATCCGCCCGGTCTACAAGACCGTTGACACCTGCGCGGCCGAGTTCGCCGCCTACACCCCCTACCACTACTCGGCCTATGACGAGGAGGACGAGGTTGCGCTGCACTCCAAGCCGTCCATCCTGATCCTCGGTTCAGGCCCCAACCGCATCGGCCAGGGCATCGAGTTCGACTACTCCTGCGTCCACGCCTCCATGGCGCTGCGCAAGGCCGGCTACGAGACCGTCATGGTCAACTGCAACCCGGAAACCGTCTCCACCGACTACGACGTCTCCACCCGCCTGTACTTCGAGCCGCTCACGCTTGAGGACGTGCTGGAGGTCATTGCGGCCGAGGAACGCACCGGCGGCGTCATGGGCGTCTTCGTCCAGCTCGGCGGCCAGACCCCGCTGAAGCTCGCCCAGCAGCTGGCCGACGCCGGCGTCCCGATCCTGGGCACCTCACCGGAGGCCATCGACCTCGCCGAGCACCGGGGCGCCTTTTCGCGGGTGCTGGACAAGGCCGGCCTGGTGGCGCCGAAGAACGGCACCGCCGTCTCCTTCGAGGACGCCAAGAAGATCGCTGACGAGATCGGCTATCCCGTCCTGGTCCGCCCGTCCTACGTGCTCGGCGGCCGCGGCATGGAAATCGTCTACGACGAGCCCAACCTCTCCCGCTACATCGCCAACGCCACCGAGATCACCCCGGACCACCCGGTACTGATCGACCGCTTCCTGGAGGACGCCGTCGAAATCGACGTCGACGCCCTCTACGACGGCACCGACATGTACCTGGGCGGCATCATGGAACACATCGAGGAAGCCGGCATCCACTCCGGTGACTCCGCCTGCGTCCTGCCGCCGATCACGCTGGGGAGCAACGTCGTCGAACGCGTCCGCACCGCAACCCGCGCCATCGCTGAAGGCGTCGGCGTGCGCGGCCTGATCAACATCCAGTTCGCGCTGGCCTCGGACGTCCTGTACGTCCTGGAAGCCAACCCCCGCGCCTCCCGGACCGTGCCCTTCGTGTCCAAGGCCACCGGTGTGCAGATGGCCAAAGCCGCGGCCCTCATCGGCACCGGCGTGACCATCGGACAGCTCCGCAGCGCCTACAGGATGCTGCCGGAAACCGGTGACGGCTCCACGCTGCCGCTGGACGCGCCCGTCGCCGTCAAGGAAGCCGTCCTGCCGTTCAGCCGGTTCCGGACCCTTGAAGGCAAGGTGGTGGACTCCCTGCTCGGGCCCGAGATGCGCTCCACCGGCGAGGTCATGGGCATCGACAAGCACTTCGACACCGCCTTCGCCAAGAGCCAGGCGGGCGCCAACAACGCCCTGCCCACCGAGGGAAAGGTGTTCGTCTCCGTGGCCAACCGGGACAAGCGCTCGGTCATCATGGGCGTCAAGCGGCTCTCGGACCTCGGGTTCGAGATCGTCTCCACCGGCGGCACCGCCGATGTCCTGCGCCGCAACGGCATCCAGGCCACCCCGGTCCGCAAGGTTGCCGAGGGCAGCAGCGCCGAGGGCGAAGGCACCATCGCGGACCTCATCGTGGCCGGCGAGATCGACATGGTCTTCAACACCCCCTCCGGCGGCGAAGCCCGCAGCGACGGCTACGAACTGCGCGCCGCGGCAACATCCATCGGCATTCCGTGCATCACCACGGTGGCCGAGTTCAACGCCGCCGTCCAGGCCATCGAAGCCATGCGCACCTACGAATGGTCCGTCACCAGCCTGCAGGAGCACGCCGCCGCACTGGCCGAATCCCAGAAGGCGGCCCTGCAGCATGCCTGAGCAGGCATCAGGCAACAGCCCGGTATCCGCCGCCGGCCGGGAGTCTTTCGGCTCCCGGCTCGGCGCGGCCATGGCCGCCCGCGGCCCGCTCTGCGTGGGCATCGACCCGCACCCGGCACTGCTGAAGAGCTGGGGACTGGACGACGACGCCGCCGGGCTTCGGCGCTTTTCCCTGACGGTCCTGGAGGCGGTGGCTCCGCTCGCTGCCGCGGTAAAGCCGCAGGTGGCACTTTACGAACGCCACGGGTCAGTCGGCATGGCGGTGCTGGAGGAAATCCTGGCCACCGCCCGGGACGAGTCTGTCCTGAGCATCGCCGACGCCAAACGCGGCGACATCGGATCCACCATGGCCGCCTATGCCGACGCCTGGCTGCGGGACGAGTCCCCGCTGGCGGCGGACTCTGTCACACTGAGCCCCTACCTTGGCTTCGAGTCGCTGCGCCCCGCGCTGGACCTCGCGGCCGAAACCGGGCGCGGTGTTTTCGTGCTGGCACTGACCTCCAACCCTGAAGGAGCTTCGGTCCAGCATGTTGGCGGAAGGGATTCCGTGGCGCGCAGGATCACGTCTGCGGCAGCGGCCGAAAACTCCCGGTACGGGGACAGTTTGGGGTCCGTGGGCCTGGTGGTCGGCGCCACCGTGGGGTCAGCCCTGACGGATCTTGACATGGATCTCGCCGCCGTCCGCGGCCCCATCCTGGCCCCGGGCCTCGGAGCGCAGGGCGCCACGCCGGCGGATCTTCGTGCCACCTTCGGCGACGCCTACCCGCTGGTGCTGGGAACCTCCAGCCGCGACATCCTTTCCGCAGGTCCGCAGGTCCGCGGCCTGCGGGAGGCGGCCCTGCGCACCCTGGACGGGCTGCGCGGACAATAGGCTGCAATTGCCTGGATGCATTGATTCGGGCTGCACCAGAGGGTAGTTTCAGGACAGGTCCAAGGGCGGCCGCCCTTGGATGAAATCCGCCGAATCCGGGGGTGTCCGTGATGGTCCTGCGACCTCTTTCCGCATCTGAACGGGCCGACGCCCTGGGCAAGGCAGCAGCGGCCAGGGCCACCCGTGCCGCAGCAAAGGAAAGCCTTCGGAACGGCGACAGGTCCGCGGCGGACATCATCAGCTCCGCCCTCGAGGACGACGCGCTGGCACGCATGAAGGTCTCGGAACTGCTCGAGGCCCTTCCCGGCATCGGGAAGGTGAGGGCTGCCGCCATCATGCAGCAGCTTGGCATCGCGGCCTCCCGCAGGGTCCGTGGCCTGGGCGTCCACCAACGCCGGGCGCTGGTAGATTTTATAGATGAGCATTGAGGCAGGCGGCGTCCTGTCTTTCCCCAACTGCGGCAAAAGGAATACGTGAGCAAGAAACCTGGACTGACAGTCCTCGCAGGTCCGACGGCTGTTGGCAAAGGCACCGTGTCCACCTACATCCGTGATAACTACCCCGAGGTCTGGCTTTCCGTTTCGGCCACCACGCGGGCGCCCCGGCCCGGGGAGGTGGATGGCGTCCACTACTTCTTCAAGACCAAGGACGAGTTCGAACAGCTCATCGCCGACGGCGAACTTCTTGAGTGGGCCGTCGTCCACGGGCAGAACACCTACGGCACCCTGAAGAGTACCGTGAACCAGGCCATTGCAGAGGGCCGCTCCGTGCTGCTCGAGATCGACCTGCAGGGTGCGCGCCAAGTAAAGGAAGCCGTCCCGGACGCCCAGTTCGTCTTCCTGGCCCCGCCCACCTGGGACGAGATGGTCCGCCGGCTGGTGGGCCGCGGCACCGAAACACCCGAAGAACAGCAGCGGCGCCTGGAAACCGCTAAACTGGAACTTGCTGCTGAACCGGAGTTCGACCACACCGTCATCAATGACGACGTCCGCCGGGCAGCGGACGAGCTTGTTTCACTCATGGGGCTGACACCGCATCCACACCTGCCGGAACCGTCAGCCCGCTAGGAATTTGGAGAATTCGTGTCCACGAACCTTGAAGGCATCATCAACCCGCCGATCGACTCGCTGCTCGAAGCAGCCGACTCCAAGTACGGCCTGGTGATCTTCGGTGCCAAGCGTGCTCGTCAGATCAACGCCTACTACGCCCAGCTGCACGAGGGCCTGTTCGAATACGTCGGACCCCTGGTTGACACCAAGCTGAACGAAAAGTCGCTGTCCATCGCACTGCGCGAGATCAACGAAGGCAAGCTGGTTTCCACGCCGATCGAAGCCGCAGAGTAATCCTGCCGCTGAACTGACTTGCTGTTGACGGAGGTCACGTGCGCATAGTCCTCGGAGTCGGGGGAGGGATCGCCGCCTACAAGGTGGCATCGCTCCTCCGGCTTTTTACTGAAGCCGGCCATGATGTCACGGTGATTCCCACTGAGGCGTCCACCCGCTTCATCGGAACCGCCACTTGGGAGGCGCTGTCCGGAAACCCTGTCAGCAACAGTGTTTTCGATGACGTGCACCTGGTCAACCACGTGCGCCTCGGCCACGAGGCAGACCTGGTGGTGGTGGCACCCGCCACGGCGGACCTCCTGGCGAAAGCTGCCACCGGCCAGGCTGGGGACCTGCTCACCAACACCCTGCTGATGGCCCACGGCCCGGTGCTGTTCGCCCCCGCGATGCACACCGAAATGTGGCAGCATGCCGCCACCCGGGCCAACGTGGAAACGCTCCGCAGCCGCGGAGCCGCTGTCCTGGAGCCGGCCTCGGGAAGGCTGACCGGCGCCGACTCGGGCCCCGGCAGGCTTCCGGAACCCCAGGTGATCTTCGACGCAGCCATGGCCCTGCTGCAGGGACAGGGCGATTACCAGCTGCCCCTTGCCGGCCGCACCGTCACCATCAGCGCCGGCGGAACCCGCGAACCGCTGGACCCCGTGCGCTTCCTCGGCAACCGGTCCTCCGGCAAACAGGGGGTGGCGCTGGCCGTTGCAGCGCGCAACGCGGGGGCTTCCGTGCGGTTGCTGGCGGCCCACATGGACGTTCCACCGCCGGCGGGCGTGGAAGTGGTGCGCGTAGAGAGTGCCCTGCAACTCCGGGAAGCCGCGCTGGACGCCGCTGCCGTGTCCGACGTCGTCATCATGTCCGCGGCCGTTGCCGATTTCCGCCCGGCCGAAGTCTCGGACACCAAGATCAAGAAGCGGGACGACACCGCCGATCCCGTCATCACCCTGGTCCGCAACCCGGATATTCTGCAGGAACTCGTGGAGCAGCGCACCGCCGGTGCTGCCGGAGCCGGGCAACTCATCGTCGGTTTCGCCGCCGAAACCGGGGACAGCCACGGCGACGTCCTGGCGTATGCGGAAGCAAAACTGCAGCGGAAGGGCTGCGACCTGCTGGTGGTGAACCACGTGGGCACGGACAAGGTCTTCGGGCAGGACTCCAACTCGGTGGTCATCCTCTCGCGCTCCGGCTCCGAACCACAGGAAGCGTCAGGAACCAAGACAGAGGTTTCGGAAGCCATCATCCGCCGCATCAGTCTTGAACTGAACCATGTTTCCTTGTGACCTGAACCGGGTTTCCTTCAACTGAACCTGTTTCAGCGCCCGCCTGAAGTGTTTCCGGCCACCTTTGCTTAGCACGGGGACATGTACAGACTGCTCCCTGACGGGAGTGCCGACACCAACCAGTAAGGTAGTTGAGTGACTTTACCGCTGCACCTTCCCCAGACCCATGGGGCCACGCCCTCCGCGCTCCGGCTGTTCACGTCCGAATCGGTGACTGAAGGCCATCCGGACAAGATCTGCGACCAGATCAGTGACGCCATCCTGGATGCGCTGCTGGCCGCGGACCCCGAGTCCCGCGTGGCTGTGGAGACCATGGCCACCACGGGCCTGGTGCACGTGGCAGGCGAAGTCACCACTGACGCCTATGTCGAAATCCCGCAGATCGTCCGCGAGACCATCCTGGGCATCGGGTACGACTCCTCAGCCAACGGCTTCGACGGTGCCCGTTGCGGCGTTTCCGTCTCCATCGGCCAGCAGTCCAACGACATCGCCGGCGGCGTCTTCAACTCCCTTGAGGCACGCGAAGGCCGCCAGGAGGACGATTATGACCTCCAGGGTGCCGGTGACCAGGGCCTGATGTTCGGCTATGCCAGCGACGAAACCCCGTCATACATGCCCACGCCCATCTGGCTGGCCCACCGGCTCTCCGAACGGCTCACCGAGGTCCGCAAGACCGGGCAACTGCCGTACCTCCGCCCCGACGGCAAGACCCAGGTGACGGTGGGCTACGACAAGGACGTGCCCGTGTCCGTGGAAACGGTGGTGATTTCCAGCCAGCACGCCGAGGGGGCAAGCCTGGAGCAGCTGCGCGCAGACCTCGCCGCCGTCGTCATTGAACCAGTCCTCGCCGGGGCCAACCTGGACATCTCCCGGGCGGCCAACATCCTTAACCCGGCCGGCGAATTCGTGATCGGCGGCCCGGTGGGCGACGCCGGCCTCACGGGTCGGAAGATCATCGTTGACACGTACGGCGGCATGGCCCGCCACGGCGGCGGAGCGTTCTCCGGCAAGGACCCCTCCAAGGTGGACCGCTCGGCCGCCTACGCCATGCGCTGGGTCGCCAAGAACGTTGTGGCTGCCGGACTGGCCAAGCGCGCGGAGATCCAGATCGCCTACGCCATCGGCCAGGCCCGCCCCGTGGGAACCTACGTTGAAACCTTCGGCACGGAAACCGTGGATCCTGCACGCATCAGCGCCGCCATCGCGGAGATCTTCGACCTTCGTCCCCGCGCCATCATCGACGCCCTGGACCTGAAGCGGCCCATTTACGCCAAGACCGCCGCGCACGGACACTTCGGCCGGGATGAGCCCGACTTCACTTGGGAACGCCTGGACCGGGTGGACGAACTCAAGGCGTTCTTCAACGCCTAGTCCGCTCCCGCCCGGGCCGCAGCCCAAATCACCCTGGCCGGAAGTCCAATGTCAGTGCCCGGTGTTTTGCTGTTCCTGTCCAACCCGGCCGCTGAACGGAGGTAACTGCCATGGCTCCTGACAGTACCGTCCAGCCGTCCCTGCTGCAGGGTTTCCCCACACGTCAGACGCCGGGTGGCGTTGACCTGGCGGAGCACCTTCCGGTGGCGCGCGTCCTCATTGAGTCCCCGCTGCCGCATCTGGACCGCCCCTTCGACTACGCCGTCCCGGTTGCCCTTGACCAGGCAGCCCAGCCGGGAGTCCGGGTCAAGGTCAAGTTCAACGGCCAGGACCTCAGCGGTTTCCTTCTTGAACGCGTGGCGCAGTCCGACGCCGGGCACACCCTGGTGCCCCTGGCAAAGGTCGTGTCCCCGGTTCCGGTCCTCACGCCCGCCGTCAGGGACCTCGCCAATGCCGTCGCTGCCCGGTACGCGGGGACTGTCAGCGACGTCCTGCGCCTCGCCGTACCACCCCGGGTCGCCAGGCTGGAAAAGGATTACCCCGGCTCCCTGGACCCCGCGGAGGGAGAGGGTACCCAGCCCCCGCCCGGCACCGCCGGCTCTTCAGCCTGGACCGCCTACCGCACCGGTGCTGCCTACCTCCGGCACCTGGCCGGCGGGGGATCCCCGCGCGCCGCCGTCACCCCGCTGCAGGGGTTTGGTCCCGCCGGCTGGCCGGCCATGCTTGCCCAGGCCGCCGCTGCAGCCCATGCCTCCGGCAGGGGCGCCCTGCTGGTGGTGCCCGACTACCGGGACCTGGACCGGCTGGAGCAGGCACTCAAGGACGTGGTGCCGGAGACGGCCGTGGCCCGGCTCACGGCCGACGACGGGCCCACACCCCGGTACCGGAGCTTCCTGCGCCTGCTCGCAGGCACGGCCACCATCGCCATCGGTACGCGCTCAGCGGCCTTCGCCCCGGTGCAGCACCTGGGGCTTGTCGCGTGCTGGGACGACGGCGACGACCTCCACATCGAGCAGCGCGCACCGTATGCCCATGCCCGGGAAGTCCTGCTCCTTCGGGCCGAGCAGGAAAATGCCGCGTGCCTCCTTGCCGGGCATGCGCGCAGTACCGAGGTCCAGCGGCTGGTGGAAGCCGGCTGGGCCGTTCCGGTCGCAACGGAGCGTGCCACCGTCCGCACGACTGTTCCCCGCGTTCTCAGCACTGCCGACAGCTTCGAGCAGGAACGGGACCCGTTGGCCACCATCGCGCGACTGCCGCATGCGGCTTGGCAGGCCGCCAAGGAGGGTCTCGATCGCGGTCCCGTCCTGGTCCAGGTGGCCAGGTCAGGGTACGCGCCCTCGCTGGTGTGTGAAGCATGCCGGGAACCGGCCCGCTGCGGACACTGCCAGGGACCCCTGGCGCTGGCCGGCACCTCCGCCCTGCCCCAGTGCCGGTGGTGTTCCACCCCGGCCCCGGACTGGCAGTGCTCCCACTGCGGCGGGCGGCGGCTCCGGAAAGGGGCCACCGGCGTCCTGCGCACCGCCGAGGAGCTTGGCCGGGCGTTTCCCGGCACCACTGTCATCACCTCGTCCGGGGACCAGGTAAAGGCCACAGTAGGCGCGGGCAAGGCGCTGGTGGTGGCAACGGTGGGGGCCGAACCCGTCGCGGAGGCCGGATATGCCGCCGCCCTGCTGCTGGACGGGGACTCCCTGCTGCGCCGGGAAACCCTCCGCGCGGGCGAAGACACAGTGCGCCGCTGGTTCAACGCCGCTGCCCTGGTGCGCCCCGCCCCGGACGGCGGGCTGGTGGTGGTCACCGCCACGGACACCGCCGCCACCGGCGCCCTGCTGCGGTGGGATCCGGCCGGCTATGCGCAGCGGGAGCTGTCCCTCCGTGTTGAACTGCAGCTTCCCCCGGCGGTCCGGATTGCCTCCGTCACCGGGCCGCGCGCCGCCGTCGAACACTACACCGGAGCCGTGGAAGCGGACCTCGCCCGCGCCGGCATAACAGTCCGCGCCGCGGGCCCTGCGCCGCTCCTGCTGACCGCACCGCCCTCCGGCAGGCGCCCGGCCGAGGACGTGCGGACGCTGCTGTTCTTTCCTTACGAGCAGGCCACCGCAGTCGTCCGTGTCCTGCGGGTCACCCGCGCAGCTGCGGCTGCGAAACGGACCACGGACCCGGTGCAGTTGCGCCTGGACGGTGTGGACGTCCTGTAAGTGTTGATGTCCTCTAAGTGGAGGCGTCTTTAGCGGTGCCTTTTCGCCACAACCTCATGCGCCGCGTCCACCAGTTGGCGTGCCGACTCATCCCAGCTGAACTCTGCAGCCCGGCCCAGGGAGCGGCGCGACATCTCCTGCCAGTGCGCGTCGTCCTGCAGCTGCGCCACAGCGTCTGCGAACTGCCCGGGGGACTCTGGGTCCACGTAGACGGCGGCGTCGGATCCCACTTCGCGGAAGATCGGAATGTCGCTGGCGATCACCGGGGTCCCCACCGCCATGGCCTCCACGAGGGGAAGGCCGTATCCCTCGGCCCGCGACAGGCTCACCAGTGCCGTCGCCCGCCGCAGCAGCCCGTCGTACTCCGCGTCGGTCACGCCGTTGTGGAACACTACGGCGGCGCCCGGCGGGACGATGCGTTCCAGTTCCGCCCGCCGCTCCGGCGTGATCCTGCTGAGCAGGTGGAGCCTGTAGCCGGGCAGCCCTGCCATGCCTGCCACCATGGTTTCGACGTTCTTGTACGGCATGAACGAACCCATGTAAATGATCGTCTTATCCGCGCCGTCGCCCGGATTGCGCGGTTCCTGCGCCGGTTGGGGGGCGTTGGCGATAATGCGCACTGGCCTCCGCGTCAGACGGTACTTGGCCATCAGTGCCTCGGTGGTCCGGCTGATGGTGGCCACGGTATCGGCCCGGTTGAGCAGGAGCCGCTGCGGCCAGAACGCCTTGTGGTACAGGCGCCACAGCACCCTGACAGGGGCCGGCAGGAACCCCGGGGGAGCCGGGTGCTCATAGTAGATGAGGTCGTGCAGGGTCAGGATCAGCCCGTACTTCCTTCCCCAGGTGCCCATGGTCTGCATGGGGCACACCACAACGTCCGCCCCCACGGCGTTGACCTTCCGGGCAACGAAGAGCTCCAGCGGTGAGAGCGGGCTGTTGATGAGCGTGTACGGCACGTCCGGGAGGAGTGCGAGCTGCCGGACGTCGGAAACCAGCATGGAGACATCAGCGATCCTGGCTGTGGCAGCGATCAGGCTGGCTCCGTAGCGGCTGATGCCGTCGTGATGGTCGGTACGGGTGAAACGTGCATCAATGACGATCTTCACGCGGGATGGTCCTTCAGGAAGCTGCGGATGTAGCGGGCGGCCGGCTCGGGCGTTTCGTAGTGGATCAGGTGTCCGACGCCGGGAATCACCTTCAGCTCCCCGTCCGGCAGCCGTGACAGGAGGCTGTGCTGGCTGGGAAGGGTGGCGATTTCGTCCTTTTCGCCGGCAATCAGCAGTACGGGCAGGTCGAGTTTTCCGGCTACCTCTGCCACATGGTGGCTGACGGAGGCAGTGAACGACTCCAGCAGGCTGTCCCGGTCCGCGAAGGAACTGAAGTATGCGTGGTGCTGGCCGTGGATGAAGGCCCTCAGGTCCCTGTCACGGGTCTTGGCCATGGTCTCGCTCATCACCCGCACAATCAGCCGGTTGCGCAGCAGGGCCAGCCCCGGCCCTTGCGGGAGCCGTGCCGCCAGCATGTAGTACAGCACCGCCAGCCGCGTCATGACGCCCTTTGGCCCTTCCAGCGCCGGAGCGGCGATGGGGTTGATGAGGATCAAGGGACGCACTGCCGTGGGGTTGTTGGCTACGAAGTGCGCCGCCACGATGGATCCGAACGAGTGTCCCAGCAGTACAGTGTCCGGCCCCAGGCCCCGGGAAGCCATGAAGTCAGTGAGAAATGCCCCGTAGCGCTCCACCGAGTGCGGGCCACGGGCAAAGGCGTCGGACCTGCCAAAGCCGGGCAGGTCAGGCATGATGAGGCGCATTTCCGGCAGCTGGTCCGCGACGCGCAGGAGCCCATGGTGGTCGCCGCGGAACCCATGGACCACCAGGATCGTGCGGGTCTCCGGTGTCTCCTGCAGTGGCTCATACGTCCAGTAGGCAACCGTGCCGCCGTCGATGGTCACGGTGGACGTGGAGGTGCGGGCGGAAAGTTCCGGACTCAGGTACGCAGGCGTGGGGGAGGCCCCCGGGTTTACGGTGTCCATGCGCGGCCTAGTTGACGTTGTCCGGGTGCGACCCGGTCCGCTGCCCGCGGTCCAGCGCTTTGATGGCCAACAGATCACGTTCGGAGAGCTCGAAATTGAAAACGTTGAGGTTCTCCCGGATCCTTGCTTCGGAGCTGGCCTTGGGAATGGCGATGTTTCCCAGTTGCAGGTGCCAGCGAAGGATTACCTGCGCAGGCGTCCGCCGGTGCTCGGACGCGCAGGCCTGGATGACGGGATCGGCAAGTACCTGGCCGCGCCCAAGCGGGCTCCACGCTTCCGTGCGGATGCCCAGTTCCGCGTGCCTGCTGCGCAGTTCCTCCTGCTGCAGCCACGGGTGCAGTTCGACCTGGTTGACGGCCGGGACCACTTCGGCGCTTTGGAGCAGGCGGTCAAGATGCGCCGGCTGGAAGTTGCTGACGCCGATTGCACGGACGCGGCCTTCCCGGTACAGCGTTTCCAGGGCCCGGTAAGTTTCGGGGAACAGTCCCCGCCGGGGGCAGGGCCAGTGGATCAGATACATATCCACATAGTCCAGGCCCAGGTTGACCATGGAATCATCGAAGGCCCGCAGCGCCGCGTCGTAGCCGTGGTGGTCGTTCCACACTTTCGTGGTGATGAAGATGTCCTCCCGGGTCAGGGACGGGGACAGCTCCCCGGACCCGCCGCTCCCGGTCCCGTCGCCCAGCTGGGAACTGATGCCGCGGGCAACGCCGGTTTCGTTCCCGTACATGGCGGCGGTGTCGAAATGCCGGTAACCGGCGGCGAGCGCGGTGGCCACCAGCCCTTCAGCGTCTGCTGCCGGCACCTTGTAGAGCCCGAAGCCGAGCTGGTCTATCAGCACGCCGTTGTTCAGGCTGAGCCGGGGTGAGGTTCTCATGGCAACGACTCTACCCACTTCAGCTGGTCAGTCCTTCGTGATCGACCAGGCGCCGTGCGGTGGCTTCGTCCAGGATCAGGTCGGTGGCCAGCCTTGCTGCCAGGGCTCCACGCAGCCCGTTGATCTTGGAAACCCCGGACACCACGCAGATCCTGCGGCGCACCTGGCGGAGTTGGGCAAGTGCCGGCCCGGTGGACCTTTCGTTCAGGACAATGCCGTCGGAGGAACCGTCGGCCCGGAAAAAGACGGTGGCAACGTCGCCCACCACGTCCGATTTGGCCAGTGCGTTCAGGTCGTCCTCATCCAGGTACCCGCCCGCGTAGACGTGGCTCGGATAGTCGGCGTGGACGGAACCCACGCCGAAAATGGCGATGCTCATTTTGGCCTGCAGTTCCAGGACCCGCTGCACGCTGCGTTCATTCCACATGGCCGTCTTGGTGGCGGCATGGTCGAAGAAGGCCGGAACGGGGAACTGCTCCACCCGCGCCCCATAGGCGCTGCCGAACCTGCGCATGATGTCGCTTGCGTAGGTGATGCCCGTGGTGTGCATGTTTCCGGCACCATTGAGCTGGACGATGACGCTGTCGTGCGTGATCTTCCTGGTGAGGTGCCGGCTGACGGCACTGAGCGTCGATCCCCAGGCCACGCCAATGATGGCATTCGAGTCCACCAGGGGCCCAATGGTGCGTGCCGCCTGCATGGCTACGCGGTCCAAGGTTTCGGCTTCGTTGAGCGTCCCAAGGATGGGGACCACGTGGACGTCCAGGTTGTACCGGCGCCGGATCATCCCCTCCAGCTCGGGACCCGTGTCCAGCGGGTTGCGGATCTGGATTTGCACCAAACCCGATTCCCTTGCCGAGGACAACAGGCGGGAAACCGTGGAGCGGGAGGTGTGCAGTTCCCGGGCAATCGCGTCCATGGTCAGGTCCTGCAGGTAATACATTTGTGCAGCTCGGAGGGCATCTGCGTCGCGTGAAAGTGCCATCTCAGTTCCTAACTGCACATTCGTGCATAGTCCTTGACTCCATTTTCCATTTCTCCGAACAATAGAGCAGAACGGCGGCGCCATCCAGCGGTGACCGCATCACACAAAGCCCCAAGGGAGTCGTTTTGGGACCCAAGGATTCAACTGTTCAACCCCCTGTTTCAGCGCCCCGCCCCGGGACCGAACGCGCGTCGGTCCACAACCTGCGGCGGCGCCCCCATGCGAAGGTGCTGGTGGTAGGCGGTGGCATCAACGGAGTGGGGACATTCCGTGACCTGGCGCTGCAGGGCGTGGATGTAGCCCTGGTGGAGCGCGGTGACTACTGCCAGGGAGCAAGCGGCGCTTCCTCGCACATGATCCATGGCGGCATCCGGTACCTCGAAAACGGCGAGTTCCGCCTGGTTCGCGAGTCGGTGGTGGAACGCAACCGCCTGCTCAGGATTGCCCCGCACTACGTCAAGCCCCTGCAAACAACCATCCCGATCTTCAGCACGTTCTCCGGCGTCCTCTCGGCGCCGCTGCGCTTCCTGACCCACAAGCAGCAGGGCAAGCCGAAGGAGCGCGGGGCGTTCCTCATCAAGCTCGGCCTCAGCCTCTATGATTCTTTCTCCAGGGACGGCGGGACGGTGCCGCGGCACCAGTTCCGGACCCATAAGGCGGCCCTGCAGGAACTGCCTGCCCTGCGGCCGGACGTCAAGTACACCGCCACCTATTTCGATGCTTCGGTCCACAATCCCGAGCGGCTGACCCTGGACGTCCTGCAGGATGGCGAAAAGGCCGGCCGGCCGGGGACCCCGGAGAGCACCAGCGCCCAGGGCGATACGGCCCGCGCCAGCAACTACCTCTCGCTGCAGTCCATGTCGCCGGTTCCCAACCCGGGGACCGGGCGGGGAAGTACTGTCCGCCTTCGCGACGAACTCACCGGCGAGGAATTCGACTTCACGGCGGACGTCATCATCAACACCACCGGGGCGTGGGTTGACCTCACCAACGGTGCAATGGGCGCGGCTTCATCCTTCATGGGAGGCACCAAGGGATCCCACATCGTACTGGACCACCCCGGCCTCCTTGCCGCCTGCCGCGGGCGGGAAATCTTCTTCGAGCACACCGACGGCCGGATCGTCCTGATCTACCCGATGGGGGACCGTGTCCTGGTGGGCACCACGGACGTTGACGCGGACATGTCGGAGGACGCCGTCTGCACCGACGAGGAAATCCAGTACTTCTTCGACCTGATCGGCCACGTCTTCCCCTCAATCGACGTCACCCCTGACGACATCGTCTACACGTTCTCGGGCGTCCGCCCCCTGCCCAGCCATGACGCCACCCAGCCCGGCTTCGTCTCCCGTGACTACCGCATCGAACGCCGCACCTCCTCACCCGACGGAAGCGGCGCCGTCGTGCTGAGCCTGGTGGGCGGCAAGTGGACCACCTTCCGTGCCCTCGCGGAGCACCTCACCAACGATGTCCTCAGCGAACTGGGCGTGCAGCGTAAGGTCTCGACGGCGCAGCTCCCGATCGGCGGCGGCGCCGGTTTCCCTGCCGACGAAGCCGGCGTGCAGAAGTGGATCAAGGCGCACATGGCTCCCGGGCGGGACGCAGACCGCACGGCCGGGCTGCTGACCCGTTATGGGACCCGGGCCGAAGAAGTGATCGCCTACCTCGATGCCGAGCCTGACCACGCGCTGCGCTCCACCCGCGAACTCAGTGTCCGCGAACTGGAATTCATGGCGGCCAACGAGCAGGTGGGGCACCTGGTGGATGTCCTCATCCGGCGTACATCCCTGGCCTTCCGCGGGCTGGTTACCGGTGAACTCCTCAACGAAGTGGCGGAAGTTCTGTCCGTCCCGCTCAAGTGGGACGCGGCGGCGCGCGCCGCTGAGATCAAGCACGCACAGGACGTGCTGCAGCGTTTCCACCGCGTGGAAACGCACAGCCTGGTCGCCTAAGGCCAGGTTTCCGGCCGGGACGTTACAGCGTCCCGGCCACACGGTCCTTCACCCGCGGAGGACCGACAACTAAACAAAGAAATGGAGTCAAAGATGTCTCTAGGAATAGTCTTCCTCTCCGAAGTCTTTGGCACGGGCATGCTGACCCTGTTGGGTTGCGGCGTCGTTGCCAATGTGGCTTTGCGGGGGACAAAAGGCAACAGCGGCGGTTTCCTGATGGTCACCTGGGGATGGGGTATCGCCGTCTTCTGTGGTGTCTTCGTCGCCGCCAAGTCGGGCGCACACCTGAACCCTGCCGTCACGGTCGGCCTGCTGCTTAACGGCAAGGCGGAGTACGCGAAGGGCGTCCCCGTTGATGTCGCCTCAACGCTGACTTATTTCGGCGCTGAAATGCTGGGCGCCTTCCTCGGCGCGGTGGTCTGCTGGCTGGCCTACAAGCAGCACTTCGATGACGAGCCGGAGCCTGCAGGCAAGCTCGGGACCTTTTCCACCGGCCCTGCCATCCGTTCCACCCCATGGAACCTGATCACCGAGATCATCGGTACTTTTGTGCTGGTCTTCGTCATCCTCACCCTCGGTGGTACCCCGCAGCAGCTTGGCCCGCTGGCTGTCGCACTCCTCGTGGTCGGTATCGGTGTTTCCCTCGGCGGGCCCACCGGCTACGCCATTAACCCCGCCCGCGACCTGGGGCCCCGCATCGCCCACGCGGTGCTTCCCATCAAGGGCAAGGGCTCCAGCGACTGGGCCTACTCCTGGATCCCCGTCGTCGGGCCGCTGGTCGGAGGCGCGCTCGGCGGCCTGGCAGCCCGGGTAGTCCCCATCATCGTCACGGCCGCTTCCTGACCCGTACTCACCTCAGCCATTAACAAGACAAGGACGTCATCATGAACCAGTACGTAATCGCCATCGACCAGGGCACCACCAGCACCCGCGCCATCATCTTCGACCACAGCGGCGCCATTGTCTCCTCCGGCCAAATGGAACACGAGCAGATCTTTCCGCAGGCGGGCTGGGTGGAACACGACGCCACGGAGATCTGGAACAACACCCGTGAGGTCATCGGCTCGGCCCTCTCAAAGGCGAACCTGACGCGGCACGATATTGCCGCCGTCGGGATCACCAACCAGCGCGAAACCGCTGTGGTCTGGGACAAGACCACCGGCAAGCCGGTGTACAACGCCATCGTGTGGCAGGACACCCGCACCCAGGACATCGTGGACGAGCTGGGCAGGGACGGCGGCGCGGACCGCTTCAAACAGAAAGTGGGCCTGCCGCTGGCCACCTACTTCTCCGGCACCAAGATCAAATGGATCCTGGACAACGTTGACGGCGCGCGGGAAAAGGCAGAGGCCGGGGACCTGGTCTTTGGCAACACCGACGCCTGGGTCCTGTGGAACCTGACCGGCGGCGTGGACGGCGGCGTCCACGTCACCGACGTCACCAACGCTTCCCGGACCCTGTTCATGGACCTCGAGACGCTGCAGTGGGACGACGAAATCCTGCGCATCTTCGGCGTGCCCCGCAGCATGATGCCGGAGATAAAGTCCTCCTCCGAGGTGTACGGCACCGTCCACAGCTCCCAGCTGCTCCGCGAGACGCCGGTGGCCGGCATCCTTGGCGACCAGCAGGCCGCAACCTTCGGGCAGGCGGCCTTCGACGCCGGCGAAGCGAAGAACACCTACGGCACGGGCTGCTTCCTGATCTTCAACACCGGCGAGGAAATCGTCCACTCGAAGAACGGGCTCCTCACCACAGTCGGCTACAAGCTGGGCGACGCCAAGCCGCACTACGCCCTCGAAGGTTCCATCGCCGTCACCGGCTCGCTGATCCAGTGGCTGCGTGACAACCTCGGCATGATCAGCAGCGCCCCGGAGGTGGAATCCCTCGCCGCGTCCGTCAAGGACAACGGCGGCGTGTACATTGTCCCCGCGTTCTCCGGCCTGTTCGCACCGTACTGGCGCTCCGACGCCCGCGGTGCAATCGTTGGCCTGACCCGGTTCGTCAACAAGAACCACATTGCCCGGGCGGCGCTGGAAGCCACCGCATTCCAGACCCGCGAGGTGCTGGACGCGGTCAACGCCGACTCCGGCGTGCCGCTGAGTGAGTTGAAGGTCGACGGCGGCATGGTGGCCAACGACGCGCTCATGCAGTTCCAGGCCGACATCCTGGGCGTCCCGGTCATCCGCCCCAAGGTCATTGAAACCACGGCACTGGGAGCTGCCTACGCGGCAGGACTGGCCGTCGGTTTCTGGAAGGACCTCGGGGAATGCTCCGCCAACTGGTCCGAGGACAAGCGCTGGGAACCGCAGATGGACAAGGCTGAACAGGACCGCCAGATGCGGCTCTGGAAGAAGGCCGTCACCAAGTCCATGGAGTGGGTCGACGAGGACGTGCGCTAACCTCTATCCGTTACAGGGCCGCCCTGCCGATCCGGCAGGGCGGCCCTGGCGTTTTCCGCCACCCCGAACAGGTGCACGGCGTCCCAGTGCAGGGTGTCCCAAGGCGTTGGAGGTCCAGGGTCTTAGGGGGCAGGCCGCTGCGGCAGGTCCTCGGTGGCCGGTCCCTGGATGACCTTCCCGTCCACGTCGAACCTGGAACCATGGCAGGGGCAATCCCAGGTGCGTTCTCCCCGGTTGAATCCGACTGTGCAGCCCAGATGGGTGCAGATGGCGGATACGGCGTGGATGCCTCCCGCTTCGTCCCGGAAATACGCGGTGCTTGCCCCGGCGGTTTCAATGACCGTGCCGTCGTTCGGAGCCAGGTCCGCTATCTGCCGTGCGGCGTCGTCCGGGCGGGTCCCGTCAATGTTCCCGGTACCTGCCGGCGTTGGTGCCGTTGACACTTCCGGCCGCGTCACGGTCGGTGACGGCGCGCGGCTGCTGTCAAACAAAGGCGCCCAGTCGTTGGGTGTGCCGTTGAGCAGGTCTGCCAGCATCAGGGCGGCGGCGGTGCCGTTCGTCAGTCCCCATTTGCGCAGGCCCGTAATGACGAAGGCATGGCGGCTGTCCGGGTTCAGCGGACCGGCATAGGGCAGTCCATCCAGGGGCATCGCGTCCTGGGTGGACCAGCGGTAGGCAACGGGTCCGGCGCCGAATTGGCTGCGCGCGAAAGCTGCCAGGCTGGCATGCCGCGACGCCGGATCGACCGGTTCGGCGGCGGGGTGGCCCTCGCCGCCGGTCAACAGATAGGTCATCCCGTTCAGGTGGACGGTCAGCAACGAGCGCATGGGCTCATCGGCGCTGATGAAGGTGGCGTCCAGGGCGGGGGTGTCCAGTGGCGCGGCAACGATATAGGAGCGGTGCGGCGGGCAGAGTGCTTCGAACCGGCCATGGTCTCCGAAGGGGACATTGGTTGCAACGATGGCATCAGCCGCCAGTACCGTGCCGCCTTCGGCAGCGATCCTCACCCGGGTTCCCTCCTGAAGGTCGTTCGCGCGGGTCCCCTCAAAGACGAAGCTGCCCTCCCCGTCCACCCGGGCGGCGAGCCCCTGGAGGTACTGCACGGAGTGGATCTGGGCCTGCCCGTCAAAACGGACGGCGCCCGCCACAGGGAACGGGAGGGGCACCTCGGCTGTGAATGCAGCCGGAAGGCCGAGGCCGGCGGCGAGGCCGGCTTCCGCGCGGACCGCCGGCAGGGCGTCCCCGGCGGCGGCGAAGGTGTAGTTGGCAACCCGGAGGAAACCACAGGAGATGCCTTCCGCCGCCACCACCCCGGCGACGTGCTCCACGGCGGCCTGGTTGGCGAGTCCGTAGATTCGGGCCGCGCTCCTTCCGTGGGTTTGGTCCAGCTCCGTGTACGCCAGGCGGTGCAGGGAGGTCACCTTGCCGGTGGTGTGGCCTGTGACGCCGGTGCCGATCCGGCCCGCCTCGAGGACTGCCACCGAGCGTCCCGAGCGCTTCAGGGCCAGCGCTGCGGTCAGGCCGGCAATGCCGCCCCCGATGACTGCCACGTCTACTTCGACCGTACCGTGCAGCTTGGGAAAGTCGGTGCCGCCGGCGGTCGCCAGCCACAAGGAGAGGGGTACCCCTTCCGCGAAGCCGGCGGTGCTTGCCTCTGACATCGTGTGCCGCCTCCCTGCATTGTGGGATGATCATGCGCGCTTCCCCCGGGTAATGCAACGGGGACGCCCCCTGGCTGCGGCGGGCGGCGTGCCGGTGCGCTAAAGTAGATCCATGCGTGCGATCCTTCTGCTTAGTTAGCCGCCGGCTCCGAATATCGGACAGCTGAGCGGCAGCCCCTCCCTTGGCGAGGGGCTTTTGTGTGTCCGGGGCATTCCACCGGACCGGCAGCAGGAGGATCAGGCCGTTATGGCAGCACAGATGCCGTAACAGAACAGAAGAGGGCAGCAGTGGGCGTTCAGCCGGAGACAGAGACCGGAACAGCAACAACAGTATCGGCGGAGCCTGAAGAGGGCACCTACAGTTTCACCGCCATGGAGGCCAAATGGCCCCAGGTGTGGGAAGACCTCAAGGTCTTCACCCCGGTGGACGACGGGTCCCGGGAGCGCCGCTACGTGCTTGACATGTTCCCGTACCCGTCCGGCGACCTGCACATGGGCCACGCCGAAGCGTTCGCCATGGGTGACGTCGTGGCCCGCTACCTGCGCCAGAAGGGGTACGACGTCCTGCACCCCATCGGCTGGGACTCCTTTGGCCTGCCCGCGGAGAACGCCGCCATCAAGCGCAACGCCCACCCCAGCGAGTGGACCTACGCCAACATCGACACCCAGGCCGCGTCCTTCAAGCGGTATGCCATTTCCGCTGACTGGTCGCGCCGCCTGCACACCTCGGACCCCGAGTACTACCGCTGGACCCAGTGGCTGTTCAAACGCTTCTACGAGCGCGGCCTGGCCTACCGGAAGAACTCCCCGGTCAACTGGTGCCCCAAGGACCAGACCGTGCTGGCCAACGAGCAGGTTGTCAATGGCGCCTGCGAGCGCTGCGGCACCACCGTGACCAAGAAGTCGCTCAACCAGTGGTACTTCAAGATCACCGACTACGCCGACCGCCTGCTGGACGACATGGATGAACTGCGCGGCCACTGGCCGGAGCGCGTGCTGGCCATGCAGAAGAACTGGATCGGCCGTTCCGAAGGCGCGCACGTCAACTTCGTGATCGAGGCCTACGGCGGCAAGCCCGCCAAGGACGTCACGGTCTTCACCACCCGCCCGGACACCCTGTACGGTGCAACCTTCTTCGTGGTGGCCGCCGACGCGCCGATCGCCGTCGACCTTGTCACGGACGAGCACGCGGCCGCCCTGGACGAATACCGCGAACGGGTCAAGGCGCTTTCGGAGATTGAACGCCAGTCCACCGAGCGCGAAAAGACCGGCGTCTTCACCGGCCGCTACGCCATCAACCCGCTGAACGGGGAAAAGCTGCCGGTCTGGGCTGCGGACTATGTCCTGGCGGACTACGGCACCGGCGCCATCATGGCCGTGCCCGCGCACGACCAGCGTGACCTGGACTTCGCCCGCGCCTTCGGCCTGCCGGTCCGCGCCGTCCTGGACACCGGCGAGGAGGATCCCGCCGTCACCGGCACGGCCACCGCCGGGGAGGGAACCCTGATCAACTCCGGTGAGCTCGACGGCCTGCCCAAGGCCGAGGCCATCCGGGCCGCCATCGCCATGCTGGAGCGGCAGGGCACCGGCGAGAAGTTCGTGAACTTCCGGCTCCGCGACTGGCTGCTGAGCCGGCAGCGGTTCTGGGGCACTCCGATCCCCATCATCCACTGCCCGTCCTGCGGCGAGGTTCCGGTACCGGACGAGCAGCTGCCGGTCACGCTGCCTGCAGACCTGCGCGGCGAGGACCTGGCACCGAAGGGCACCTCGCCCCTGGCGGCTGCCGAAGCATGGGTCAACGTGGAATGCCCGTCCTGCCACGGCCCCGCCAAACGGGACACCGACACCATGGACACCTTCGTCGACTCCTCCTGGTACTTCCTGCGGTTCGTCTCCCCGCACTACACCGAGGGCCCCTTCGATCCGGCGAAGATCAACGACTGGATGCCGGTGGGCCAGTACGTCGGCGGTGTGGAGCACGCCATCCTGCACCTGCTGTACGCCCGTTTCTTCACCAAGGTCATCCACGACCTGGGCATGATTGACGCCGACGAACCGTTCAGTGCCCTCCTGAACCAGGGCCAGGTGCTCAACGGCGGCAAGGCCATGAGCAAGTCGCTGGGCAACGGTGTCGACCTCGGTGAGCAGCTGGACAAGTTCGGCGTGGACGCGGTCCGGCTGACCATGGTCTTCGCCTCCCCGCCGGAGGACGACGTCGACTGGGCTGACGTTTCCCCGTCGGGCTCTGCCAAGTTCCTGGCCCGCGCCTGGCGCCTGGCCCAGGACGTAACCAGCGGGCCCGGGGTGGACGCCACCAGCGGAGACCGTGCCCTGCGTTCGGTAACGCACCGCACCATCGCCGACGCCGCCGAGCTCCTGGACTCCAACAAGTTCAACGTCGTGGTGGCAAAGCTGATGGAACTGGTTAACGCCACCCGCAAAGCGATCGACTCCGGCGCGGGCGCAGCGGACCCGGCAGTCCGCGAAGCTGCGGAGGCTGTTGCCGTGATCCTCAGCCTCTTCGCGCCGTACACTGCCGAGGACATGTGGAACCTGCTGGGCCACCCGGCATCGGTAGCCAACGCAGGCTGGCCCGCGCACGACCCCGCGCTCCTGGTCCAGGACACGGTCACCGCCGTGGTGCAGGTACAGGGCAAGGTCCGCGACCGGCTGGAGGTGTCTCCGGACGTCTCCGAGGATCAGCTCCGCGAGCTGGCCCTGGCCTCGGAAAACGTCCAGCGTGCCCTGGACGGCCGGGGCATCAGGACAGTCATTGTCCGTGCCCCTAAGCTGGTCAACATCGTTCCGGCATAACTGCTGCACCCGCAGCACCCACCGGCCGTCGGAACTTTTCCGGCGGCCGGTGCCAACTGAGCCGGACACTGTCTCCAGGAGGCCCCTTGCCTGACAGTAATGCCGCCGCCTGGCCATGGGTCCGTTCACGGCTGGCCGGCCTCCGTCCCGGCGCCAGGCCGGGGATCAGACATGACGGCGCCCGCGCCGGGGTGCGCACCGCCGTCGTCACCGACTCCGCAGCTGCCCTGCCTGCGGACTATGCCGGGAGCCTTCCGCAGGACGGCATCCTGACCGTGACGCCCATGCCCGTCATGGTGGGCCCGGAAATCTATGGCGAGGGCGAAGACGACATCCTGGAGACCATCGCCGTGGCGCTGGCCGCCGGAACGCAGGTCAAGACCTCCAGGCCATCACCAGGGCAATTTGAACAGGCGTACCGCGCTGCCCAACGCCGGGGATTCGAGGCGGTGGTTTCGGTCCATATCTCGGGGGAACTGTCCGGCACCGCGGATGCTGCCCGGTTGGCTGCGGCCAGGGTGGGGATTCCCGTGGAAGTAGTGGACACCCGAACCGTCGGCATGGCGCAGGGGATGGCAGTGCAGGCGGCAGTGGAGGCAGCCGCGGCCGGTTTCGACTGTGCCGGGGTGGCCCAGGCTGCAGTGGCACAGGCAGCCCGGACCAAGGTTTTCTTCTACGTCCCCAGCCTGGAACAGCTGCGGCGCGGTGGGCGCATCGGCGCGGCGGCCTCGCTTCTGGGCACCATGCTTGCCATCAAACCCATCCTGGCGGTCGACGGCGGCAGGATCGTCCCCCTGGAGAAGGTGCGTTCAGGTGCCAGGGCAGTGGCGCGCCTGGAGGAAATCGTGGTGGCCCAAGCGGCAGCGCGTCCGGCCGGGTCCGTGCGCCTGGCCGTGCATCACTTCGGTAACCCGGAAGAGGCGGAGAGCCTGGCCGCGAGGCTGGAAGCGGCGCTTCCCGACTGTCCGCCGGCCCAGATCAGCTCCCTTCCGGCGGTCCTGGCTGCCCATGCGGGGCTGGGTGTGCTTGCAGTCATCGTGGGCAGGACGGCGGATGGGCCAGGGGCCGGAGCGCATCTTTCCACATAGCGCCTTTGGCTGCTGCCGGGCAACCGCCCGTGTTCCTAGGGTGGAGTTATGTCACGCCGGGATGCTGGAGCAGCAGGTCAGCAGGCGCGCCATGTGAGAGCCAGGCTCCGGGCAACCCTGGGGGAGGCAGCTCCCGGGCTCCTGGAGGACGGGCCGGGACTCGACGGTTTTGTGTACCGGGGCTCCGGCGAAACGGGCGAAACCGGTGACCCGGACGGAAGGAAAGCCGGCAGAGGCTCCGGGACCGGTTCCAGCGGGCCGCCTTCGCTCCGGTGGCGGCTGGGGCTCCGCGTCGCCGTGCTGCTTGCTGCCCTCGCCGTGGCTGCAGCGGGCTGGTTTTGGTGGCAGGCCGGCGCGGCTGCTCCCCAGGTCCTGCCCTTGAGCGCTGCCACTTCCAGCGGGCCTCCCCGTGCCGGCTTGGCTGATGGGGACAGTGGGGCCGCCCAGGGCGGGACGGCAACCTCACCAGAGGCCGGAAGCGGGCAGGGCGGAGCTGCGTCGGCCGCGGCCGTAGTGGTTCATGTTGCCGGCGCCGTGGCCAAACCCGGTGTCATCCGGCTCCAACAGGGCAGCCGCGTTGACGACGCCATCGCCGCCGCCGGCGGGGCGGCACAGGACGCAGACGTGAACAGGCTTAACCTTGCACTCGTCGTGGAGGACGGGCAGAAGATCTACGTTCCGCAACACGGTGAGCCGCTGTCCGCCGCACCGGACGCCGCAGGGCCGGACGGTACGGACGGAGCTGGAACGGGGGCCTCCGGCACTGGATCTGTTGGCGGTAAGGTCAACCTCAACACGGCGGACGCTGCCATGCTGGACACACTGCCAAAGGTAGGGCCGGTGCTGGCCCAGCGGATCGTCGACTGGCGGAAGGAACATGGCTCCTTCCAGAGCGTCGAAGAGCTGGATGCCGTGGATGGAGTCGGGCCCAAAATGCTTGAAGCCCTGCTGCCACTGGTGACGGTCTGAGCGCCATGGGAGCGAAGCCGGACGCGCGCCGCACGGGTGCAGGGCAGGGGAGGGGTGGCCCCGCCTCCAGCGGCACAAGTCCGCGGCCCAGTCCCTGGAACCGGTTTATTGAGTCTGCCGTGCAGGGTGCGGGAATGGATCCGCAGGCCCTGCCGCCCCCGGGTGCAACGGAGCGTTCGGAAACACCTGTTCCGTTGTCCCCGGGGGCAGTCCCGTCTACACCAGGGGTGCGGCCAAAACAGCGCAGGCGCCTGCAAGAGCAACCCCCGCTCCGGGGGTCCTGGGCGCGTGCTGTGGGCCATATCCGCACGCGGCTGGCCAACAACGGCAAGGCCGGGGAAGAAAATGATTCCAGCCGTGCGGGCCCACGCCGCCGCACAGACCTCCGCCTCGCCCTTCCGGCAGTGTTGGTATGGAGCGCATCAGTGGCCGGGCTCTGGCTGCCGCCCGTGGGGCTGGCTGTCCTGTGCTCCGCACTGGTGGCACTGGGCGGCTTCCTCCTTGTCCATGCAGCCAAAGGCGGACGGGCTCGCAAGCTCTGTCCCGCAGTCGGCCGCGAGGAAGGGACCTGGCGCCGCAAAGCCAGGGGACGGAGCTTCCCCGCCGCGCTGGGCGTCGCCCTGATGCTGGCCGCTGCCGCCGCAGCGCACTCCGCTGCGTCCTCCAGCCAACGGTTTGACGGGCCACTGGCCGAGGCGGTCAACGCCGGCAGATCAGCTGTCGTCGTCGTCGAGGTGGCGGGAAACCCGCGGGCCATGGCAGGCCCGGGCGGGTCGTCAGGACGGTGGTCCGTGCCGGTGTGGACGCAGGAATTGGCTACCGGCGGCGTGCTGGTGCGGACACGGGCGCGCCTCACCGTCATGGGAGGGCATGGATGGGGCGGGGTGGTGCCGGGGCAAACACTGCGTGCATCGGGCAAGCTGCGTCCCGTGGAGCCAGGGGAGCAGGAGGCAGGAACGCTGGCCGCTTCAACGGCTCCCCTCAAGGCCACGGGCGGCCCCGCATTGGGGGGATCAGCCAGGGAACTTCGCGGACGCTTTGTTTCCGCCTCCGCTTTCCTGGACCCCGATGCACGCGGACTCCTGCCCGGGATGGTCACCGGTGACACCAGCGCGCTGGACGAGGGACTGGACAACGCCATGAAGGCTGTGGGAATGACTCACCTGACAGCGGTCAGCGGGGCAAACTGCAGCCTCGTGTTGGGGTCTTTGCTGCTGCTGTGCCGGCGGTTCAGGTTGTCCCGTGCTCCTGCCGCAGCCGCCGCCCTTTCCGGCCTGGCCCTCTTCGTGGTCCTGGTGGGCCCGGACGCGAGCGTCCTGCGCGCGGCGCTCATGGGTGCCATCGGCGTGGCTTCCCTGGCCGGCGGACGGTCAGGGCGGGGACTGAGCTTCCTTTGCCTGGCCGTCATCGGGCTCCTGCTGACCGACCCTGCACTGGGAACCAGCTTTGGCTTCCTGCTGTCGGTGCTGGCCACGCTGGGAATCATTCTGCTGGGCCGGCCGATCATCGGCTGGATCCCCGTGGCGGTGCCCCGATGGGCCGCGGCGGCGGTCGCGGTTCCGCTGTCCGCACAGCTGTTATGCGGGCCCGTCATCGTCCTCCTGCAGCCGCAATTTGCAACCTACTCATTGGTGGCGAACGTCCTCGCATCGCCCCTGGTGGCTCCGGTGACCCTGCTGGGAACGGCCGCGGTGCCCCTGGTGGTCGTGCTGCCGTGGGCTGGGACGGTCCTGATAGCCATGGCCGGAATGTTCTGTGCCGGCGTCGCCGCCATTGCCAGGTTCGCGGCACAGCTGCCTGGCTCCGCACTTCCCTGGCCGGAGGGCCTGCCCGGGCTGCTGTCCATGGTGCTGTTGTCAGCCGTGACCCTTGCCGCTGTATGGGCAGTCGCGCGGCCGCTGAGGTTTCTCCGGAGAATCCGGGAAGCGCACGGCGTCACGGTGGCGTTGATCGGGCTGATGGAGCCGCGGCCGCAGCACTTCCCCGGCCGTCGCAGCTTGGACCCCGGGCGCAGACGTGGCAGGCTGGGATACTGCAATATCACCTCCGGAAGGGACCTTCGATGGCCGTTGCGCAAAAGCGGGCAAGCCGCTCCCCGGCGTCGAACACAGCCTCCTGGCGGGACGTAGCCCCGGCCGCCATCGTACTGGTGAGCGGGCCGGAAGATTACCTTGGAATCAGGGCCATGGACAGGATCCGGTCCCAGGTCCGGGCGGCTGCGCCGGACGTCGAACTGAGCCGCATCAACGCCGCAGGGTATGAGGCCGGCACCCTGACCATGCAGGTGAGCCCTTCCCTGTTCGGTGAAAGCAAGCTGATTGAAGTGGAAGCCGTGGAAGGGATGAATGACGCCTTCCTTGCCGATGCCCTGGCGTACCTGCAGCACCCGGAAGAGGACGCCGTCGTGGTGCTTCGGCACGCCGGCGGGGCGCGCGGCAAGAAGCTCCTTGATGCTGTCAGGAAAGGCGGCTGGCCGGTTGTTGACTGCCAGCCGTTGAAGAAGGACGCCGACAAGGTCGCGTTCGTCATGGCGGAGTTCAAGGCGGCCGGACGCCGCATCAACCAGGACGCCGTCCAGGCGCTGGTGAATGCCGTCGGCGCGGACCTCTCAGAACTCGCCGCCGCCTGCTCGCAACTGATCGCCGACGCCGGGAGCACTGTCACCACTGACACTGTGGACAAGTACTACGGCGGACGTATCGAGGCCACAGCATTCAAGGTTGCCGACGCCGCAATGGCAGGGAACGCACCCGTGGCCCTGTCGACCCTGCGCCATGCCCTTGCCACCGGTGCCGACCCTGTGCCCCTGGTGGCAGCCCTCGCGTCCAAGCTGAGGACTGTTGCGAGGGTGGCCGGGGCCTCGGGGTCGTCCGCCCAGATCGCGGCCGAACTGGGCATGCAGCCCTGGCTGGTGGAGCAGGCACAGCGGGACGTCCGGCGCTGGACCCCCGAAGGCCTGGTGCGCTCCATCCAGGCCACGGCGGAGGCCGACGCGCAGGTCAAGGGCCTGTCCCGGGACCCCGTCTACGCCGTCGAGCACGCCGTGACCGTCATCGCCATGTCAGTACAGGGCAGATAGCACACGCGCAGGCAGGTCCAGGCTTAAAAGCGTGTGGCCGGTACCTTCCGGTACCGGCCACACCATCAGTTCGTGGGAACTGGAAACCTTAGAGTGCGTTGACCTTCTTGGAGATCGCCGACTTGCGGTTCGCTGCGTTGTTCTTGTGCAGAACACCCTTGCTGACAGCCTTGTCCAGCTTACGGCTGGCAGTAACGAGCGCAGTAGTAGCAGCTTCCTTGTCAGCGGACTCAACGGCGGTGTTGACGGCGCGGATGGCCGTCTTCAGCTCAGACTTGACTGCGTTGTTGCGCAGGCGTGCCTTCTCGTTGGTCAGGATGCGCTTCTTCTGGGACTTGATATTCGCCACGTGTGAACTCTCTTTGTAATGCGGAAATGGTCTAGAGGGCTTTCAGGCTGGCCTTGACTGAGCGGCGTGGGGATACCTATGGCGGCCAGCCATCAGTGACCGTCGACCTGCACGGACACACAGCAATAAAGAATAGCAGGTCAGCGGCGGCACTGGCCATTTGGAGCGCTCAGGTCCAGCCGTGTCGCCGGCGCAGCCCCGACGCCACTTTTTCAAACCGCGCCCTGTCCAGCACGGCGCCCTCCCGCCGGATGCTGTCCGGGCGGATCTGCAGGATGCGGTCCAGCCGCACTTCACTGGCCCTGCCCTGCTTGTCCCAGCCCCCGGCACCAAGGTCAATGTACTCGGTGGACGCCGAGCCGGCGGGAACCCTGTCCCGGCTGGTCAGCATCAGCCCCAGGAGGAACGGGCCGTTATGCCCCACCAGGAGCACGGGCCGGTCCTTCCCCTTGCCATGGTCCTCTTCGTAGGGGACCCAGGCCCACACCACTTCGCCCGGATCCGGGTCGCCGTCCGGTTGGGGTGCGTAGCGGACGGCGGCACGGCCGCGGTAGTCACCCGGATAGCGGGCACTAATTGCGGGAGCGCCGCCGGATGCGGGACGCCCGCCACGCAGACTCTGGTCCCGGCCGGGTAGCGGCGGGGTGGAGCGCCGTTTCTGCAGTATGCGCAGGCCGCGGCGGACGGCGTTTCCAAGGGAGCGGAGATCGATGGCCATCGCGTAAGCCTATCGGCGGGGGCTCCGCCGACATACGCTGTACGGCCCGGTCAGGATGCGGTGCGGGGGTCCGGGACGTGGGACACTGGATGTTCAAGATGTGCGGCTGGACCGCTGGCGCCTTTTCGCGTGCCTGCCGGTGGCTGCAGAAATGCCAACAGTAAGGACCCTGCGTGTCTCCCATGGCCCGCACCGCACCGGTGCCCGCCGCGACAGATCCGGCCATTATTCGGAACTTTTGCATCATCGCGCATATTGACCACGGCAAGTCCACCCTGGCTGACCGGATGCTGCAGTCCACCGGAGTGGTCCAGGCCCCGCGACATGAAGGCCCAGTACCTGGACCGGATGGACATCGAGCGCGAACGCGGCATCACCATCAAGTCCCAGGCTGTCCGCATGCCGTGGGAGGTGGACGGCGTCAGCTATGCGCTGAACATGATCGACACTCCCGGCCACGTTGACTTCACCTACGAGGTGTCCAGGTCCCTGGCGGCCTGCGAGGGCGCAATCCTGCTGGTGGACGCAGCGCAGGGCATCGAGGCCCAGACGCTCGCAAACCTGTACCTGGCCATGGAAAACAACCTCACCATCATCCCGGTGCTGAACAAGATCGACCTGCCTGCGGCTCAGCCCGAAAAGTACGCAGCCGAGCTGGCAAGCCTGATCGGCGGGGATCCGGAGGACGTCCTGCGCGTCTCCGGTAAGACCGGCGTGGGCGTGGAAGCCCTCCTGGACAAGATTGTCCGCGACCTGCCTGCGCCGAAGGGCGACCCCGATGCGCCGGCCCGTGCCATGATCTTCGACTCGGTCTACGACACCTACCGCGGCGTGGTGACCTATGTCCGCGTCATGGACGGCATGCTCCACCCCCGCGAGCGCATCCAGATGATGTCCACCAGGGCCTCCCACGAGCTGCTGGAAATCGGCGTGAGCTCGCCGGAACCCACACCCTCCAAGGGCCTGGGCGTCGGTGAAGTGGGCTACCTCATCACCGGCGTGAAGGACGTCCGGCAGTCCAAGGTGGGCGACACCGTCACCAACCTGGCCAAGCCGGCAGCCCAGTCGCTCCCCGGTTACGCCGATGCCAAGCCCATGGTGTTCTCCGGCCTGTACCCGCTGGACGGGGCCGATTACCCTGTGCTCCGTGACGCCCTCGAAAAGCTCATGCTCAACGACGCCGCGCTGGTGTACGAACCGGAGACCTCCGCTGCGCTCGGCTTCGGCTTCCGCGTGGGCTTCCTGGGCCTCCTGCACCTTGAGATCACCCGCGAACGCCTGGAGCGCGAATACAACCTCGACCTCATCTCCACGGCGCCGAACGTGGAGTACGAGGTAACCCTTGAGGACAAGAAGGTTGTAAGGGTGACCAACCCCAGCGAGTACCCCTCCGGCAAGATTGCCGAGGTCCGCGAACCCATGGTGTCCGCCACCATCCTGGCGCCCAGCGAATTCGTCGGCGCCATCATGGAACTCTGCCAGGCCCGCCGTGGCGTCCTGGGCGGCATGGACTACCTCTCGGAGGACCGGGTGGAAATCCGTTACCGCCTGCCGCTGGCTGAGATTGTGTTCGACTTCTTCGACATCCTGAAGTCGAAGACCCGGGGCTACGGCTCCCTGGACTGGAAAGCCGACGGCGAGCAGGTTGCCGATCTGGTGAAGGTCGACATCATGCTCCAGGGCGAACAGGTGGATGCCTTCAGCGCCATCACCCACCGGGACAAGGCGTACGCCTACGGCGTGATGATGACCGGCAAGCTCCGCGAACTCATCCCGCGGCAGCAGTTCGAGGTGCCCATCCAGGCAGCCATCGGCTCCAGGATCATCGCCCGCGAAAGCATCCGTGCCATCCGCAAGGATGTGTTGGCGAAATGCTACGGCGGTGACATCTCGCGGAAGCGCAAGCTGCTGGAGAAGCAAAAAGAAGGCAAGAAGCGCATGAAGATGGTGGGGACGGTGGAGGTGCCGCAGGAGGCGTTCATCGCCGCCCTGACCACCGACGAATCAAAGGACAAGGCCAAGAAGAAGTGACCACCGCGCAGTGGGGGACCCGCTGATGCCCAGCGTTCTTCCCCTCGGTGACCCGGCACCGTCGGACGGTCTGCTGCCTCCCCAGGCAGCGGAGGGTGCGGCGGACCGGGCGTTCGGCTTGTACGTCCACATCCCGTTTTGCGCTGTGCGCTGCGGCTACTGCGACTTCAACACCTACACCGCCACGGAACTCGGCGGCGGGGCCTCCCAGGATGCGTATGCCGGCACGGCAGCGGCAGAGGTGGCGATGGCAGCGAAGGTCCTCTCGGCGTCGGGCGTTCCTGCCCGGAAGCTGGGCACCGTCTTTTTTGGCGGCGGCACACCCACGCTGCTGCCCGCGGACGATTTGGCCATGATCCTTCGGGCTGCCATCGACCAGTGGGGCATTGAGGACGGCGCCGAGGTCACTACGGAGGCGAATCCGGATTCCGTCACACCCGAATCCCTTGCCATCCTGAAGGAAGCCGGTTTCACCAGGGTCTCCTTCGGCATGCAGTCCGCCGTCCCGCACGTCCTGAAGGTCCTGGACCGCACCCACACCCCGAGCCGGGTGCCGCAGGTGGTGCACTGGGCGCGCGAGGCAGGACTGGCTGTCAGCCTGGACCTGATCTACGGGACGCCGGGGGAGTCGCTGGCCGACTGGCGCCACTCCCTGGAGACCGCGCTCTCCTACGGGCCCGACCACATCAGCGCGTACGCGCTGATCGTCGAGGAGGGCACCAAGCTGGCCGCGCAGATGCGCCGGGGCGAGGTTCCGGGAATCGACGACGACGACCACGCCGACAAGTACGAGCTCGCCGACCAGCTGATCACCGAGGCCGGACTTGGCTGGTACGAGGTCAGCAACTGGGCGCGGACTCCGGAGCAGGCCTGCCGCCACAACCTGGCCTACTGGCGCGGTGACGACTGGTGGGGAATCGGCCCCGGCGCGCACTCCCACGTGGGCGGGGTCCGCTGGTGGAACGTCAAGCACCCATCGGCCTATGCCAACAGGCTGTCCCAGGGCCTTTCGCCCGCCGCCGGCCGCGAAACCCTGGACGCGGAAACCAGGAACATGGAGCGGGTCATGCTGGAAGCGCGCCTGCAGTCCGGCCTGGACCTCTCAACGCTTAGCGCCGGGGGACGGCACGAGGTGGCCGGGCTTATCGCCGACGGCCTCGTGGATCCTGCCGCTGCCTTCCACGGCCGACTGGTCCTGACCTTGAAGGGCAGGCTGCTGGCAGACGCAGTAGTCCGCCGGGTCCTGCCGGACTGACCCCAAAGGGCTGGGCCCACGCCCGTAGGGTTCCCTGGCTGAGCTTGCGAGGCTAGGGTGCCGGTGGGTGGGCCCACGCCGGCAGGGTTCCCTGGCCGAAGCGAAGCGAGGCTGGGGTGCCGGCGGGGATTACTTGATCCAGCGCAGGTTGTACTGGTAGCGGTGCGGCTGGCCCCGGTTGACGTGGATCCCGGCTGCGACGGAGAAGCACGTGAGCGCCACCCAGATCAGTGTGGCAATGACCGCGAAGATGTTCCCGACGTACGGGATGAACACCAGGATGTTGGCCAGCACGGCGGCAATGGTGGGTGGCAGGCTGAAGTTCAGCGCTTCCTTGGACTCCTGGGCGGTGAACGGCCCGCGGTCGCGGAAGATCAAATAGATCAGCAGCGAGGGGATGCAGCCCAGGATCCCGCCGAAGTGCGCGAGTGTTGCCCACTGGCGGTCTTCGCTGGCCGTAAGCGGCAGGGCATTGGCGGGGACGCCATGGTACTCGGAACGGCCCTGGCCATCCCTGTGATCACGTGCGTTTTCTGCCACAGTCTGTTCCTTCGAAGGTGCAAGTGGTGCTGGGTACGGATTCCGGCACATGCAGAGCGTGAAAACGCGTGCAGTGCCGGAAAAATGCTGCGGTGCCTCAAATAAGGAACCGCACTACCAAGAATACTGGGTCGCGGGCGGCCCGCCGCCCTTCAGGGCACGGTCAGGAAATCGATCACTTCTTCAACCCTGCCCAGCAGGGATGCTTCGAGGTCTGCATACGTGCGCACGGCGCCCAGCAGTTTCTGCCACCCAAGGCCGATATCTTCCTTGCTCGCGTGGGGCCAGCCGAACGCCTTCAGGATCCCGGTTTTCCAGTCCTGCCCGCGGGGGACGGCAGGCCATTTGTCGATCCCAAGGACAGCGGGCCGGATCGCCTGCCATACGTCCACGTACGGGTGTCCAACAATCAGGACGTTCCCGGCGGCACCCGGGGAGGCCATGACGGCTTCCGCGATGCGGGACTCCTTGGAATCGGGAACCAGGTGGTCCACCAGGACGCCGAGCCGCCGGCCGGGCCCGGGGCTGAAGTCCGCCACGGCTGCGGCGAGGTCGTCAATGCCGTGCAGGGGCTCGACGACGATGCCTTCCACCCGGAGGTCGTCTCCCCAGACTTTTTCCACCAGTTCGGCGTCGTGCTTGCCTTCCACCCAGATCCGGCTGGCTTTGGCTACCTGGGCCCGCTGCCCGGCCACCCGTACCGATCCCGAGGCCGTCCTGCCCGCTGCCGGACCGGCGGCGGCAGGCCGTGGCGTCGGCGGCATCAGCCGGATGGGCTGGCCTTCAAGGAGGAAACCGAACCCAAGACGGAACGAACGGGACTTTCCCCGCCTGTCCTCCAGCGCCACCACATGCATCCCGCCGGATTTCTCCACACGGGTCACGGCACCCACCCAGCCGGACTGCACTTCCTCGAGCACCATTCCGCGCTCCACGGGAACCTCGGGCAGTTCCGTCCGCGCGGGAGCCGATATGCCCCGTGGGCCCCAGTTCTGGTAATCCATGGATTCGATCCGCCTAGCGCTAGGTCCTCAGCCCCGGAATTTCGCCCGGAGCGGTACCAATGCTAACAACGGGCCGAGGCATAATAGACTGTTAGCACTTGGGCATGTCGAGTGCTAACAGTGGGTTGCATCGGGAGGGGCATGCGCCCCGAACCATGGGATGGAGGTGGAGAGTGAGCGAGCCACGCAAGCTGGAAGTACTGCGGGCCATCGTGGAGGACTACGTCCACTCCCGCGAGCCGGTTGGGTCAAAGGCCCTGGTGGAGCGGCATCATCTTGGTGTTTCCAGCGCCACCATCCGCAACGACATGGCTGCCCTGGAGGATGAGGGGCTGATCACCGCCCCGCACACCAGCGCCGGCCGGATTCCCACCGACAAGGGCTACCGGCTTTTCGTCGACCAGATCTCCGCTGTCAAGCCGCTCTCCGCCGCTGAACGCCGCGCCATCCAGTCCCTGCTCGAAGGCGCGGACGATCTCGACGACGTGCTGGAGCGTACGGTCAGGCTGCTGTCCCAGCTGACCAACCAGGTTGCCGTGGTGCAGTATCCACACCTGAGCAGGGCACTTGTCCGCCATATCGAATTCGTCCTGCTCGCCCCCCGCAAGGTCCTTGTGGTCCTGATTGCCAACAGCGGCAAGGTGGAGCAGCGGGTGATCGACGTCGGGCAGGACCTCGGCGACGACGCGCTGGCTGAACTGCGTACCCGGTTCCTTGGTGCGCTGGGGGGAACACCGCTGAGCCAACTGGCCCAGGCGCTGCCCGCCGTCGTGGCCGCAGCCCCGCACCAGCAGCGGCAGGCGGCACACGCACTGGCGCTCGGGCTGGAGGGCCTGGCGCAAAACAGCCGGGAAGAGCGGATGGTCATGGCAGGCACCGCCAACCTTGCCAGATCCAACGTGGACTTCCCCCTCAGCATCGGCCCTGTGCTTGAGGCGCTTGAGGAGCAGGTGGTGATGCTGCGGCTGTTGAGCGAAATGGCCCAGGACCACCGCGGCGTCGCTGTCAGCATCGGAAGGGAGAACCCGTACGACGGCCTTGCCGAAGCTTCCGTCGTTGCCACCGGTTACGGTCCGGACAGTGCCGCGAAAGTAGGGATCCTCGGGCCCACCCGGATGGACTATCCCACCACCATGGCCGCCGTCAGGGCAGTGGCGCGCTACCTTTCCAGGATTTTGGGGCCCTGACTCTTAGCCGCCGGAGCCTGCTCCGGCCGGAAAGCAAGAGCCGGGCCGCCCCATTGAATTGCAGTACAACAAGGAAGAGATACGTATTTTGAGCAGCCACTATGACGTCCTTGGAGTCTCACCCGAAGCTACGGGCGAAGAAATCAAAAAGGCCTACCGCAAGCTGGCCCGCACCCTTCACCCTGACGTAAACCCCGGCGCAGACGCGTCAGAGCGGTTCAAGGCCGTAACCCACGCCTACGAGGTGCTTTCGGATCCCCAGAAGCGCCGGATCTATGACACCACGGGAAACGAGAACGGCACCGACAACGGCTTCGGCGGAGCAGGCTATGCAGGCCAGGGGTTCGCGTTCCAGGACATCTTCGACACCTTCTTCGGCGCCGGCGGCACGTCCGGTCCGGCCTCACGTGTCCGGCGCGGCCAGGACGCCCTCATCAGCGTTCGGATCGACCTCCGCGATGCCGTGTTCGGCGTCAACAAGAAACTCGAAGTGGACACCGCCGTGGTCTGCCCCACCTGCGACGGGTCCTGCTGCCGCCCCGGCACCCATCCCGAACGCTGCGACATCTGCGGCGGCAGCGGCCAGGTCCAGCGGGCCGTCCGCTCCATCCTCGGCCAGGTCATGACGGCCGCCCCCTGCGGCACCTGTGAAGGTTTCGGCACGGTCATCAAGGACCCCTGCAACGAGTGCAGCGGCCAGGGCCGTATCCGCAGCCGCCGCTCACTGACCATCAAGGTTCCCGCCGGCGTGGCCACCGGAACCCGGATCCAGCTCTCCGGACAGGGCGAAGCCGGCCCCGCGGGCGGTCCGGCCGGTGACCTCTACGTGGAGATCCGCGTCAACAACGATGCCACCTACGTGCGGGAAGGCGACGACCTGCACGCCACCCTGCACATCCCCATGACGGCGGCTGCCCTGGGCACGGACGTCAGCCTGGAAACCTTTGACGGCACCCAGGAGATCGACGTCAAGCCAGGAACCCAGTCGGGGGAGATCATCACCCTGCGCGGCCTCGGTGTCACACACCTCAGGGGATACGGCCGCGGCGACCTGAAGGTCCACCTCCAGGTGGACACTCCGGCCAGGCTCGACCCCGCACAGGAGGACCTGCTGCGCCAGCTGGCCAAGCTCCGTGGCGAACAGATCACCGAGGGCAAGCTTGCCGCCAGCGGCGGCATGTTCGCCAAGCTCCGGGACCGGCTCGGTAACCTGTAGCGGTGAGCAACCCCGTCTTCTTCACAGCCGCCGGTTCGCTGGACGGCATGGCTGCCGGTCAACTCTTCGTCCTCGAAGGGACGGAGGCGCGCCATGCCGTCACCGTCAAACGGCTGTCCCCAGGCGAAGCGGTGGACATTGTTGACGGCGCCGGCACCCGGATGACCGGGAAAGTCGTCTCTGCCGCCCCCTCCGGCCTCGAGGTGGAGTGCGGGACCCTTACCGTGGAAGACAGGCCGGACATCCGGCTGGTGCTGGTACAGGCCCTGGCCAAGGGCGACCGCGACGAACTGGCCATCGAGACGGCCACCGAACTGGGCATCGACGCGGTCGTACCCTGGCAGTCCGAACGTTCCATCGTCCGCTGGAAGGGTGACCGTGCCGCCCGGGCGCACGCCAAATGGGAGTCCACCGTATCCGCGGCCGCCAAACAAGCCAGACGTGCCTGGATTCCCGAGGTGCGGCCTGCCGTCGACACTGCAGGGCTTTCGGCTGCCGTGGAAGCGGCGGACCTTGCCGTCATCCTGCACGAAGACGCCGTACGGCCGCTGCGCACGGTCTTGGAGGGATGGCAGTCGAGTGCTGGCGCGGGACCCCGTGAAATTCTGCTGATCGTCGGCCCGGAGGGCGGCATCAGCCCGCGCGAAGTAACCAAACTCTGCGATAAAGGCGCCGTGACCGCCCTCTTGGGGCACCATGTCCTGCGGTCCTCCACCGCCGGGCCCGCCGCCGTCGTGCTTGCCAGTGACGTCCTTGGCCGCTGGACGGCTACCGGACCCTAAAGGACCTGGTGTCCTCGTTCCGGTCCGGTTCCCCGCCGGAACCGGCCTGGGCCACCCGCAGCACGTAGTCGCCGGGCGGAAGGTTCAGGGCCAGCGTGAAGACCCCGGCCTGCCCCTGTTCCGCCCCCGCCGTGGTTTCTCCGGTGAGGAAAGGTGCCTTGCTGCCTCCATCCGGTGACTGCAGGATCTGCCAGCGGAGCTTGGCCCCCGGGGACGTGCTGCGGCCAGTGATCTTGACGCTGCCCCCCGCAACGTCGGCGCTCTCCTGCGGGTCAATGATCCAGACCGGGGCCACCAGGCCGGCGGCGCGGGTCATCAGCGCGCCCAGCTGGACGCTGCCAAACGCCACGTAGTCGGTGTGGCCGTCCACAAGGATCCGGACCCGGATCTGCTGGCCCGTGTCGATCAGGCCCGAACTGGCGGCCGCGGCGGTTGCCGTGTAGATCAGTTGCTGGATGGCGCGGGCAGCCATGTCCGCGTCAAGATTGCTGTTGAAAGCGTCGGCGGAAACATCCACCGTGATGACGTCCTTGCCCGAAATCGAGGTGGCCAGTTTGTCCGGGTTCTGCCAGGGCGTGAAGAAGTCAGGGTCCAGCGGCTTCTCCGACATCATGGCCCGGAGGGCGCGGGTGACAGGGTTCTCCTGCTCCGGGACATCGCGGAATTCGCGGTAAAGGAAGATGTTCCCGCCGCTGCGGCCGATCCAATAGACCGGGGCCTTGTTGGAGGACTGCGTGGTTTCCAGCGGGGCGCTGGTGGAAAGCGTATCCGGCATGGTGCCGCCCGTGGCCGGGACCGAGGCGATGGTGCCGGTGGGGGTGGGACCGCCCTCGGCCGTGCATGCCGCCAGGACCGGAACCAGAACCAGGACTCCTGCCAGGACGGCGGGGCGCAGGCGGCCCATGGGTCGTCCAGCCCTTTCGGGCGCAGAGGTTTCCGGCACTGTCCTGCCCTTGTCCTTTCCTGGCGTGGCGGGCCGATCCCCCTGGCGGCCTGGTGTTCCAGCAGATGCTGGATTTCCAGCATTACACAATGGCGCAGCCGCTCCGGCGCTCTTTGCCTTCTCCACGGCAACTGCAACGGGAACGATATGAGGCCGATATGAAGTTGATACCTAAGGCCGCCCCCGGAGCCCCCGTGAGGCTCCTTGCCCATGTTCCATGTTCGAGGTTCCACTGCGGCCGGATATCCGGCCTGGTCCGGTGCTGGCGTAAGATGGAGGGATCGCTGGGGCAAGGAGCACCGGGCAACGGGCGCCGGCATCAGCCAAAGCAAACAAGTGATGTCGATCTTCGAGGGGACCACAGGCCTGCGGGCCAGCACCATGACTGAATCAGCAAATGGTAAGCGCCGGCTCAACACGGGCGACGGCAGTCCGGGGGAATTCCCGCACTCCCTGCCCGGCACCCGGACGGAAGTGGTCCTCTTTGAGAACTCCGACCAGATGGTTCAATCACTTGGCAGCCATGATGAGGCCCTGAGGTTCATCGAAGAGCAGTTCCCGGACGTCAACTTCCATGCCCGCGGCAACGAACTGTCCATCAGCGGCCCTTCAGGCGATGTGCCCCGCATCATGCGGCTCCTCCAGGAAGTCCGCGGCCTGGTGGCCCGCGGCACAGTCATCACGCCTGCGGTGCTGCAGCAGCTGGTGTCCCTCCTGCGCACCCAGTCGCTGCAGAATCCTGTGGACGTGCTCACCCATGACATTCTCTCCAGCCGCGGCAGGACCATCCGGCCCAAGACGCTGAACCAGAAGAACTACGTTGACGCCATTGACGCCAACACGGTGATCTTCGGCATCGGCCCCGCCGGCACCGGCAAGACCTACCTGGCCATGGCCAAAGCCGTCCAGGCGCTGCAGCAAAAAGAGGTCAGCCGGATCATCCTTACCCGACCCGCCGTGGAAGCGGGGGAGCGGCTTGGCTTCCTCCCCGGCACGCTGAGCGACAAGATCGATCCCTACCTCCGGCCGCTGTACGACGCCCTGCACGACATGATGGACCCCGAGTCCATCCCGCGCCTGATGGCAGCCGGCACCATCGAAGTGGCGCCCCTGGCCTACATGCGCGGCCGGACCCTTAACGACGCCTTCATCATCCTCGACGAGGCGCAGAACACCACGCCGGAACAAATGAAGATGTTCCTCACCCGGCTCGGTTTCGGATCCAGGATGGTGGTTACCGGTGACGTCACCCAGGTGGACCTGCCGTTTGGGACGCGTTCCGGGCTGCGGATCGTCGAGGAAATCCTGCAAGGCATCGAGGGCGTGAGCTTCTCTGTCCTGGACGCCGCCGACGTGGTTCGGCACCGTCTTGTCGGGGACATTGTCAACGCTTACAGCATCTGGGATGAAACCCAGCGGAACCGGGTCAAGCATTCAGCCAGCCGGGAAAAACGGGGGGAACACGCGTGAGTATCGAGGTGAACAACGAGTCCGGCGTCCAGGTGGAAGAGTCCGGGCTCGTGGCCCTGTCGCGGTACATTTTTGAGCAGCTCTACATCCATCCGCAGGCCGAACTGTCCATCCTCCTGGTGGACGAGCCGGCCATGGAGAAGCTGCACATTGAACTGATGGATGAACCGGGCGCCACGGACGTGCTCTCGGTACCCATGGACGAACTGACTCCTGGGACGCCCGACCGGCCCACGCCCCAGGGCATGCTCGGCGATATCGCCATCTGCCCGCAGGTGGCGAAGGTCCAGGCCCGGAACGCCGGCCACTCCCTGCAGGACGAGATGCTGCTGCTGACCACGCACGGCATCCTGCACCTGCTCGGATACGACCATGCCGAACCGGAGGAAAAGGCCGAGATGTTCGGGCTCCAGCGGGAACTACTGTCCGGCTTCACCGGCAAAGAAGCACCTGCCGAGACCACCCAGTGACGCAACTGCTCCTGGTCGCGGTGGCATTGGTCTTCCTTGCCGTCGCGGCCCTGCTGACGGCGGCCGAAGCCGCCTTCAGTTTCCTTCCCCGGCACGACGCCGAAGAAGCGCTGCACAAGAGCCGCGGGACCGCCATGCGGCGGATCCTGGCCGAGCCGGTCGCCCACACCAGGGCGCTGCGCTTCTGGCGTGTCTGGTTCGAAATGGCTTCCGCGGTGGCTGTGGCCGTCCTGATCGCCAGCCTGCTGGACAACGTCTGGCTCGCCGGCCTCGTGGCCACCGGCATCATGGCCCTCCTGGGGTTCGTGATCGTGGGTGTTTCACCCCGCCAGCTCGGCAGGCTGCACTCCACTGCCGTGGTCCGCTTCACCGCCCCGATGGTCCGGTTCCTCACCAGTGTGCTGGGGCCGGTTCCGGGCTGGCTTGTGGCCTTGGGAAGTTCGGCGGCCCCCGGGGCTCCCGGCGGTGATGACGCGTTCTTCAGTGAGCAGGAGTTCCGCGAACTCGTGGACCGGGCCAGCGAATCCGACATGATCGAGGACACTGAAGCGGAGATGATCCAGTCCGTCTTCGACTTCGGCGACACCCTGGTGCGGGCCGTCATGGTTCCCAGGACGGACATTGTCAGCATCGACGCCGGCTCCAGCCTGCACCAGGCGATGTCCCTGTTCCTGCGCTCCGGATACTCGCGGATCCCGGTCATCAACGAAAACACGGACCACATCATCGGGATCATCTACCTCAAGGATGTTGCCGCGGTCATCCACCAGCTGGGCACGGACCAGGAACCACCGCTGGTGGAGTCGCTGGCCCGCGAGGTGCGCTACGTGCCGGAGTCCAAACCCGTCAGCGACCTCCTGCGCGAACTGCAGAAGGAGTCCACCCACGTGGCCATCGTGATCGACGAATACGGCGGCACCGCCGGGCTGGTAACCCTCGAGGACCTGATCGAGGAAATTGTCGGCGAGATCGTGGACGAGTACGACACCGAGAGCGCGGAAGCTGTTGCGCTGGGGGACGGGTCCTACCGGGTCAGTGCCCGTATGGGCATCGATGATCTCGGTGAACTCTTCAACCTGGAAATCGACGACGACGAGGTGGACACCGTAGGCGGCCTCCTGGCCAAGGCTCTTGGCCGCGTCCCCATTGTCGGCAGCAGCGTGGAAGTGCAGGGCGTATCGCTGCGCGCGGACCGGCTTGAAGGCCGGCGGAACCGGGTCAGCCATATCATTGCGGCACCGGTACCAAGAGTAGAGACTGACCTTGAAGGCCTCCTGGAAGAGGCCGAAGCAACCCAGCAGGGAGTTCCACGTGAGCAAGAAAAGTAAGGCTGCGGCTCCGGACGACTTCGGCGGATTCCGCGCCGGGTTCTCAGTCCTTGTCGGCAGGCCCAACGCGGGCAAGTCCACCCTGACCAACGCGCTGGTGGGCAGGAAGGTGGCCATCACCTCCGCCAAACCGCAGACCACACGGCACACCATCCGCGGCATCGTCCACCGGGAGGACGCCCAGCTGATCCTGGTGGACACGCCGGGCCTGCACCGTCCCCGCACCCTGCTCGGCAAGCGCCTGAATGACCTCGTCGCGGATACCCTGGCGGAGGTGGATGCCATCGGTTTTTGCCTGCCGGCCAATGAGAAGATCGGCCCCGGCGACAAGTTCATCGCCGCGCAGCTTGCCGCCGTCGGCCGCAAACCGGTGATCGCCATTGTCACCAAGGCTGACCTCGTGGACAAGCAGGCGCTGACGGAACAGCTCCTCGCCGTGGCGGCACTGGGGCGTGAGGTGCTGGGGGAGGACGGCTGGAAGGACATTGTTCCGGTGTCCGCCACGGATGGCTTCCAGGTGGAAACTGTTGCCGACGTGCTGATCAGCCACATGCCGCCGTCGCCTCCCCTGTACCCGGACGGCGAATTGACGGATGAGCCCGAGGCAGTCATGGTGGCGGAACTGATCCGGGAAGCAGCCCTTGAGGGCGTCCGGGACGAGCTTCCGCACTCCCTGGCCGTGGTGGTGGAGGAAATCGTCCCCCGGGAGGACCGGCCGGACGACAGCCCCCTGCTGGATGTCCGCGTCAACCTCTACGTCGAGCGGCCGTCCCAGAAGGCCATCATCATCGGCAAAGGCGGCAGCCGGTTGCGTGAAGTCGGGACCAACGCCCGCAAGGGCATCGAAGCACTCCTGGGCACGCGCATCTACCTGGACCTCCACGTCAAGGTGGCCAAGGACTGGCAACGCGACCCGAAACAGCTGGTCAAACTGGGCTTCTGACCCACGAAAAGAACGTTCACAGGAGCGCGGCAGGCAAGATTTCCAGACTGGACCACTAAAATGGACCGGATTTCGTATTTAGAGGAAGGTTCACCACGTGGGTCGAGGCCGCGACAGACGCGACAACGAGGCTGACCTGTCAGCCGGACCGGGACCGCTGTCCCGCCACGCGGACAGCCATGATGTGGGTGCCGCGCGGCACCTTGGTCCGCTGCGCGGAATGCCGCTCTGGCTGAAAGCCGTGACAGGCGTGGTGGCGCTGGTCCTCGTGGCCGGGATCGTCTTTGCCGGGTTCTGGTTCTTCCGGCTCCAGAGCAACATCTCCAAGGCGCCGCTGAATGCCGGCGGCGAGAGCACGGAGTCTCCGGGGAACGATGCCACGGGCAGACTGCAGATCCTGATTCTTGGCTCGGACACTCGGGACGGGAAGAACTCCGGATACGGCTCCGCCGATGATTCCACCGGCTACGGCAAGTCCGATGTGATGATGCTGATGGACATCTCCGAGGACAACAAACGCGTCAACGTCATCAGCTTTCCCCGTGACCTGCTGGTGGACCTTCCCGATTGCAAGGACAAGAAGACCGGCAAGGACTACCCCGCACGCACCGGCGTGATGATCAATGAGGCCATGAGTGAGGCCGGCATCGGGTGTGCGGTGGACACCGTCAACAAGCTCACCGGCATGCAGGTGGACCACTTCATGATGGCCGACTTCAACGCCGTGAAGGAGCTCTCCAATGCGGTGGGTGGAGTGGAAGTCTGCATCAGCGACGCCGTCTACGATCCTGATTCCCGGCTGCGCCTGCCCGCCGGAACATCATCCGTCCAGGGTGAGATGGCGCTTGCCTTCCTCCGCACCCGCCATGCTTTTGCCGACGGCGGCGACCTCGGCCGCATCAAGGCGCAGCAGGGTTTCCTCTCATCGCTGACCCGCAAGATCAAGGACGATGGAACGCTGTCCGATCCCGCGAAGATGCTGAAGATCGCGGACGTCGTCACCCAGAACCTGACAGTGGATGACGGGCTGGCCTCGGTCCCCACGCTGCTGACGATCGGCAACCGCCTCAAGGACATCGATATCGGCAAGGTGGCGTTCGTGGCCGTACCCACCACGCCGGCGCCCATCGATCCCAACCGGTTGGTCATCGCCGAGCCTGCGGGCGCACAGCTGTTTTCGGCAATGCGGAAGAATGTGGACCTGACCGACCCCACGGCCCCCACCACGCCGTCGCCCACGGAGACGGCAACACCCTCTCCCGCCCCCACCGAAACAGCCCCGCCGGTGCCGCCCTACAACAAGGCCATCCAGCCTGTAACCGTTGCCAACGGAAGCGGCGTGAACGGCCGGTCCCAGGAAATCGTGCAGGCGTTGGTGGCAGGCGGCTTCACCCAGACAGGCCAGTTCCTTGCGCAGCCCGTGACCAAGACAGCGGTGTATTACGGCAATGGCTTCGAGGACGTGGCAGCCGATGTCGCCGCGTTGCTGGGAATTCCTGCCACCCTCATGATTCCGGCTCCCGCTGTGTCGGGCGTGCAGGTATATGTTGGCAGCGACTTCCCTTCCGGCACTGCCTACGAAGCAGGTGGCAGTCCTGCGGCCGCCTTGCCCCAGGACATTGTCAACCAGACCGCCGGGGACAAGGTCTGCCAGCAGGCCAACCCCGAACTGATCGTTCGCTAGTAGCGTTTAGGGCTGCTGCAACCGCAGGCAACGCAAACGGGGCCCCGCCGGCAAAGGCGGGGCCCCATTTCTGTTGTGGTGTTACCAGATGCTGACCCGCTCGGCCGGCGGCATCCACATGCCGTCCTCTGCGGTAACCTCGAACGCTTCGTGGAAGGGGTCCAGGTTCCGGGCGATGGCATTGGTGCGGAACTCGTTGGGGGAGTGGGGATCGGTGGCAAGGCGCCGGATGGCCTCTTCCTGGCGGATGACCTGCCGCCAGCCTGCCGCCCAGGAAGCAAAGAAGCGCTGCTCACCGGTCAGCCCGTCCAGGACCTCCGGTTCCTTGCCGTCCAGGCTGATCCGGTAGGCCTTGTAGGCGATGGTCAGGCCTGCCAGGTCGCCGATGTTCTCGCCAAGCGTCAGCCGGCCATTGACATGGTGTCCGGGGGCGGCGGTGGGGGAGAGCGCCTCGAACTGGGCCACGAGCCGCGCCGTCAACGCCTCAAAGGCCTGGCGGTCCTGGTCCGTCCACCAGTTCCGGAGGGTCCCGCCGCCGTCGAACTGTGAGCCCTGGTCATCAAAGCCGTGGCCAATCTCGTGGCCAATCACGGCACCGATGCCGCCGTAGTTGACGGCATCGTCGGCGTCGGCGGTAAAGAACGGGGGCTGCAAAATGGCGGCAGGGAAGACAATTTCGTTCATCATCGGGTGGTAGTACGCGTTGACCGTCTGTGGAGTCATCAGCCACTTGTTCCGGTCCACCGGCTTGCCCACCTCGTCCAGGTGCCGGTCGACGTCGGCATTGTGTGCGCGTTCGACGTTCCCCAGGAGATCCTCGGGATCGATCTCCACGGCTGAATAATCGATCCACTCGTCCGGGTAGCCGATCTTGGCCCGGAAGGCCTCCAGCTTCCGGAGGGCTTCGGCTTTGGTGTCCCCGCCCATCCAGCCCACGTCGTTGATGCTGCGGCGGTAGGCCTCAATGAGGTTGTCCACCAGGGTCTGCATCCGTGCCTTGTGGGATTCGGGGAAATGGCGTGCCACGTAGATCTGGCCGACGGCTTCACCCAGTGCGGATTCGACGACGGCCACACCGCGCTTCCACCGGTCCTTGTTGCGGGGCGTGCCGCTGATCGTGGTGCCGTAGAAGGCAAAATTGGCATCCACGAACGCTGATGACAGGTAGGGCGCCGCGGCGCTGATGACGCGCAGGGCCAGCCACTCCTGCCAGGTTGCCACCGGAACTTCGTCCAGGAGCCGGGCTGCGCCCGTGAAGAAGTCAGGGGTGCTCACCACGATTTCCGTACGCTTGTCCCCGTCGATTCCCGCAGCCTCGAACCACGTGGGCAGGAGGGGGAACAGGCTGGCGGCTTCATCCGCCGTCTTAAGGTTGTAGGTCTTCTGTGGATCCCTGAGGGTGACGTTGTCCCAGTGGTGGGACGCGAGCTTCGTCTCCAGTCCAACAACCCGCCCGGCTGCACCATGGGGATCGGCTACACCTGCCAATTCGAACATCTTCTCCACGTGCGCCGTGTAGGCCGACACGATGGGGGCAAACTTCTCTTCCCGGTAGTAGGACTCGTCGGGAAGGCCCAGGCCGCCCTGCCCGGTGTACAACAGGACCCGGTCTGGGTTTCCCGCATCGGGGGCGGGGTAGATGTAGAAGAGGCCGCCTACGTCCGCCCGGAACAGCCGGCCCGCCAGTGCGATGAGCTCCGATACCGAGCCGGTGGCGAACACGTCGCCGAGCCGCCCGCGGATTGGCTCCATGCCCTTGCCTTCGACCGTCGCTTCGTCCATGAAGCTGTTGTAGAGGCCGCCGATTTTCCGCTCGATCCCGCTGGCGCCGGAGCCTTTGGCCGCCGCTTCCTCGATGATGTCCCGGACTGCGATCTCGGATCCGTCGCGAAGCGCGGTAAAGGTTCCCTCCAGTGGCCGGTCGTCGGGAATCTCCGTGGCTTTCAACCAGGCGCCGTTGACGTGCTGGTAGAGGTCATCCTGCGGCCGGACTGTGTGATCAATGGTGGACAAATCGATCCCCGATATGGGCACTGCAACTCCTTTTGCTGGGACGCCTGCGTCCGGCTGTACACCGGAGGCGTCTGCATGCTGGACTTCACGGACGGTAGTGCCCTTTCATCTTACGCACCCGTGTTACCCTCAAAGAGTGCGTGCAGAACTCCTTCTCCTTAGCTGCCGCGGCGAGGCCACAGACGCTATCTAGCGCACGGCCCACCCTCGCTGCGGAGTTTGTGTTGCCCGGCCACCCTTTCACTGAAGATCGATAGAAAAGGCCACGAACATTCATGCGAAACGCACAAAAGCCCTCAGGAATGCCCGCCCACCGGTATACGCCCTTTCAGGACCAGATCAAGGTCGAGCTGCCGGACCGCACCTGGCCTGACAAGGTCATCACCAAGGCCCCGCGCTGGTGCGCGGTTGACCTGCGCGACGGCAACCAGGCCCTGATCGACCCCATGAGCCCGGCCCGCAAGATGAAGATGTTCGACCTGCTGGTCCGCATGGGCTACAAGGAGATCGAGGTCGGTTTCCCGTCCGCTTCGCAGACGGACTTCGACTTCGTCCGCCAGCTCATCGAAGGCAACCACATCCCGGACGACGTCACCATCCAGGTCCTGACACAGGCCCGGGAACACCTGATCGAACGGACCTACGAGTCCCTGGTGGGTGCCAAGCAGGCCATCGTGCACCTCTACAACTCCACGTCCGTGCTGCAGCGGCGCGTGGTCTTCAACCAGGACGAGGACGGCATCCTGGACATCGCCCTCCAGGGTGCCCGGCTGTGCAGGAAGTACGAGGAAACCCTCGCCGACACGCACGTGACCTACGAGTACTCCCCGGAGTCCTTCACAGGCACCGAGCTCGAGTACGCGGTCCGGGTCTGCAATGCGGTCGCCGATGTATTTGAGGCTTCCGCCGACCGCCAGGTCATCATCAACCTGCCCGCCACGGTGGAAATGGCCACCCCCAACGTCTACGCCGATTCCATTGAATGGATGAGCCGGCACCTGCACCCGCGCGAAGGCATCATCCTCTCCCTGCACCCCCACAATGACCGGGGAACGGGCGTGGCCGCGGCGGAGCTGGGCTACATGGCCGGCGCGGACCGGATTGAGGGCTGCCTCTTCGGCAACGGTGAACGCACCGGCAACGTGGACCTGGTGACCTTGGGCCTGAACCTGTTCGTCCAGGGCATTGACCCCATGATCGACTTCTCCAACATCGACGACGTCCGCCGCACCGTTGAATACTGCAACCAGCTGCCGGTCCCGGAACGTTCGCCGTACGGCGGCGACCTGGTGTTCACCGCCTTCTCGGGCTCCCACCAGGATGCCATCAAGAAGGGCTTCGAGGCGCTGGAGCGCGACGCCGCCGCGGCCGGCAAGCCCGTGGACGACTTCACCTGGCAGGTTCCGTACCTCCCCGTCGACCCCAAGGACCTGGGCCGCAGCTACGAGGCCGTGATCCGGGTCAACTCCCAGTCCGGCAAGGGCGGCGTGGCCTACCTGCTGAAGAACGAGCACAGCCTTGACCTGCCGCGCCGCGCCCAGATCGAATTCTCGGGCGTCATCCAGCGCCGCACCGACACTGTAGGCGGGGAAGTCAGCGGAGCGCAGCTCTGGCAGATCTTCCAGGACGAATACCTGCCCTCGGGCAAGTCTGACGGGCAGTGGGGGCGCTACTCCCTGGGCGGGGTCAAGACTGAAACGGATGACGACGGCGGCATGACGCTCCACGCGTCGCTCACCATCGATGGCGCCCAGGTCAGCCGGACGGGCACCGGCAACGGTCCCATCGCGGCCCTGCTGAATATCCTGCATGAGGACGGCGTGGACGTCCGCGTCCTGGACTACAGCGAGCACGCCCTGTCCGAAGGCGGCAACGCCATGGCAGCGGCCTACGTTGAATGCGCAGTGGGGGAGCGGGTGCTGTGGGGCGTGGGCATCGACGCCAACACCAGCATGTCGTCCCTCAAGGCCGTGATCTCCGCAGTCAACCGCGCCATCCGGGACGCCCAGGCCTGATACCTGCCGGTGGTGCCGCCGGTGCAACCGGCAGCACCACCGCCGCCTGGCAGCGCACTGCCGGGCAGGATGGGAAGATAGAGCGTGGTCCAACAGTCTTTCGCCTCCCGGGCGTACCGGGACGACGCCGTAGTGCTTCGTACCCACAAGCTGGGCGAGGCGGACCGCATCATCACCCTCCTGACAAAACACCACGGGCAGGTCCGGGCCGTGGCCAAGGGGGTCCGCCGCACCAGCAGCCGTTTCGGTGCCCGGCTCGAGCCCTTCATGGTGGCCGACCTCCAGTTGGTGTCCGGCCGGACCCTGGACATCGTCACGCAGGCCGTCGCAAAGGGTGCATACGGTGGCAGCATCGCCGCGGACTACGGCAGGTACACGGTTGCCGCCGCCATGACCGAGACGGCGGAGAAACTCACGGACGTCGATGGCGAGGCCGGCACTGCGCAGTACAACCTGCTGGTGGGGGCCCTCGCCGCACTGAGCCGTGATGAACATGCCGCGGGCCTCATCCTGGATTCCTATCTTCTGCGCGCCCTTGCCACGGGCGGGTGGGCGCCCAGTTTCACCGATTGCTCCCGCTGCGGCCTGCCGGGCCCGCACACGGCGTTCTCGGCGCCCCTTGGCGGCATTGTCTGTGCCCAGTGCCGCCCACCCGGTTCGCCCGCCCCTGCCCCGGAGACCGTTACGCTGCTGGCAGCGCTGCTGACCGGGGACTGGTCGACGGCGGACGCGTCCTTGCCCCAGCACCGCAAGGAAGCAGCGGGCCTGGTGGCCGCGTACTTGCAATGGCATCTGGAACGAGTACTGAAATCCCTCAAACATGTGGAGCGTAGCTGACAGTGGCCCTGGGAAAAAAGAACAATGCACCGCGACGGCGCACGCATCCCGTGCTGGCGCCGTACCCGCATCCGTCCGGTGCGGTGGCGCCATCCATTCCGGCTGAATTCATTCCGCGGCACGTGGCCATCGTCATGGACGGCAACGGCCGGTGGGCCAACCAGCGGGGCCTGCCGAGGATTGAGGGGCACAAGGCGGGGGAGCCCGCCCTGCTCGACGTCATGGCCGGCGCCATCGAACTGGGTATCGAGTACGTCAGCGTCTATGCGTTCTCCACCGAGAACTGGCGCCGGTCGCCTGAGGAAGTCCGCTTCCTGATGGGATTTAACAAGGATGTGCTGCGAAGGCAGCGGAACCAACTGGACGAGTGGGGAGTCCGGGTGCGCTGGGCCGGGCGCCGGCCGCGCTTGTGGGGTTCGGTCATTCGGGAGCTGGAGGAAGCCGAAGAGTTCACGGCGGCCAACACCACCTGTAATTTGACCATGTGTGTTAATTACGGCGGCCGGGCCGAGATCACGGATGCGGTCTCCGCGATTGCGGCCGACGTGGCCGCCGGCAAGTTGAAGCCCGGCGCCATTACCGAGCGGACCATACAGAAGTACCTTGACGAACCGGACCTGCCTGATGTGGACCTTTTCCTCCGCAGCTCAGGGGAGCAGCGGCTGTCCAACTTCCTGCTATGGCAGTCGGCCTACGCGGAGTTCGTTTTTATGGACACGCTGTGGCCGGACGTAGACAGGCGGACCCTTTGGGCCGCCGTCGAGGAATATGCCAGGCGGGACCGCCGGTACGGTGGCGCCGTGGATGCCGCCGCTGCTCCGGCAGCCGCCCAGGCGCCTCAGCCTCATCCGTAGGCCCGCAACCAGCGGCCGAGCCGCCGGTAGGCATCGGCCCGGATGGGTTGGGGTGAGAGGAAGACGTCGTGCAGGGCCCCGTCGATCCGTTCCACGGTGACCGTGCGGCCCAGGGTCAGTGCCCGGGCGCTGATGGTGTTGACGTCCAGGACCGCGTCGGTGCGCCGCATTTCCTCTGACCAGAGGAGCCCGTTCGCGCTGCCCTTGGAGAGCAGGACCAGAACCGGCGCCTCAATCTCCAGGCCACGGGCCACCTTGGCCTGCCCGGCGAGGACCGCCTTCAGCCATCCGGCGCGTACCGGAAAGGCCATGCGGGGGCGGTAGCGCTCATCAAGCGGCCACTCGCCGTCGGCCGCACTGCTGATGGTCCGCCAATAATGGCCGCGCTCCGGCAGCCGGAGGACTGCCTGGGGGCGGAAACGGGCCACCGGGCGCACCATGCTGGATGCGGCCCGCCGCACCAGCGAACTGCCGTGCATTTCCAGCCACGGACTGTTGAGGACCAGCAGCGAAACCGCTTCCGGATGGCGGGTGGTCCACAGTGCCGCCACCAGCCCGCCGGTGGAATGGCCCATCAGGGCCAGGGGCCCCGGGGCGCCGGCCTCCCGGATAATGCGGAACGCTTCTTCGATTTCAGCATCATAGGCGGCCAGGTCGGCCACATAGCCGCCCGGCGATTCCGGCCGCAGGCTCCGTCCATGGTTGTGCATGTCCAGCGCGTAGAAGTCGTAGCCCGCCGACGCCCAGAACAGCGCCAGGTCAACGTTGAAGAAGTAATCGCTCCAGCCGTGCAGGAAGAGAACGGCCCGCCGGCCGCCGCCGGCAGCGTCCCTGCCCGGGGATGGCCGGAGCCGCACCAGGGTTGCCGTCCGGTCAACCCCGTCAGGCCCCGCGGCCGCGAAGGAGTGCGACTCGAAGTCGCCGCCCAGGATGTCCTGCTGCCACTGCATGTGCTCATGCTAAACCGGCACGGGGGCACATGCCGTTCCGGTGCGGCCTTCTTCGTTTTGGTAAGGCGCGCCATGAGACGGGAAACTGGAGGCATGCGCGTTTATCCCACTTTCTTCAGGCTGGCCTTTTCATGGATGGACGCCGAGCGCGCCCACAAGATCGGATTCAAAGGGATCAGGCTCGCGCATGCTTCCGGCGCGGGGAAGGTCCTGCGGAAACTGACGGCGCCGGCGCCGTCGCTCCAGACCACCGCCTTCGGCGTCACCTTTCCGTCGCCGTTCGGGCTTGCTGCCGGATTCGACAAGGAAGGGCACGGCATCGAGGCCCTCACCGAGCTTGGCTTCGGGCACATTGAAGTGGGCACCATCACCGGGCAGGCCCAGCCCGGCAACGAAAAGCCGCGGCTGTTCCGCTTGGTCCAGGACCGTGCCGTCATCAACCGGATGGGATTCAACAACGACGGCGCATCGGCCGTTGCGCCCCGGCTCAAGGCAGCGCGGGCCGCGCTTCAGCGCCGGTACCCGGCCGTCAGGCCTGTCATCGGGGTCAACATCGGCAAAACCAAGGTGGTGGAGCTGGCCGATGCCGTTGACGACTACCTGGTCAGCGCCCGCAGCCTGGCACCGGCAGCCGATTATTTGGTGGTGAACGTCAGCTCACCCAATACGCCGGGGCTCCGGCTGCTCCAGGACGTTGAGACGCTCCGGCCGCTCTTGACTGCCGTGGGACAGGAAGCCGACCGGGCAGCGGGCCGGCACGTGCCCCTGCTGGTCAAGATTGCCCCTGACCTCAGTGATGAGGATGTCGACGACGTCGCGCGCCTTGCCCTGGACCTGAAACTTGACGGCATCATCGCCACCAACACCACCATTGCCCGTTCGGGGCTGTCCTCGCCGGCGGAAGACGTGGCGAAATGCGGGGCCGGCGGGCTCTCCGGCGCTCCGCTGAAAGAGCGTTCCCTTGAGGTGCTGAAGAGGCTCAGGAGCGCCACCGGCGGCGCCCTGACCCTGGTCTCGGTTGGCGGCGTGGAGTCGGCCCGGGACGTCCAGGCAAGGCTCGACGCCGGTGCCACCCTGGTGCAGGGGTATACCGCGTTCCTCTATGAAGGACCGTTCTGGGCCGCGCGGATCAACAAGCAGTTGGCAAAGAACCGCCGCCCCTGAAAACCCTGTTAAGCAGGCAAGCCCCGGCGGTGTACCGTCGGGGCTTGCCTGCTTAAAGTTGGTGCCAGGTTCAGGCAGGGTACTGTCCGCGCTGGACCTGGGGCTTGGGCAGCCGCAGTTTCCGGAACTGCAGGGAGCGCATGGAGCCGTACCAAACCGTGCCCCGCTCCACCTCACCGAACTTCTCCGCCAGGCGCTTGCGGAGCTTGCGGGAGAGGATGAAGACGTCGACGAAGACTGCCAGGAACATGACCCAGAAAGCTCCCAGGACATAGATCATCATGTCGCTGGAGGCCGGAACCACCAGGGAAACCAGCACGAAGACTAGGGCACCGAACATCAGGTACTCGCCAAGGTTGAAGCGGGCATCCACAAAGTCGCGGGCAAACCGCTTCTGCGGGCCCTTATCGCGCAGGGGCAGGAATTTCTCGTCGCCGGTGTCCAGGGCACGCCGCATCTTCAACCGCTGTTCCTGGACGGCCTGGCGCTCGGCAGCCTTGGATGCCTTGCGGTCCTCAGGCACCAGCGGGCGCTTGCGGGCAGCTTCCTGGGCCTTCCGGGTGGGGGTAGGCGCACCCTTGCCCACCGCACTGTTCTGCCGCGCTGCCGCTTCCGCTGCCTGCTGGTCTATTGTTTCCTGCGCCGTGGGCGCTTCTTTTCTACGTCCGAACACCTGAACAGAATACCTTGCAGCAGCCGGAGCGATGCCTGCTTCCGCGTCTGCCCTGACGGGCAGCGGAATGTGACGGGGGTAATGTTTTGGCCATGACTTCATCACCCGCGGCCACCCCGCACAGCACCACCGGCACAACAGGACCGGCTCCTGAGGTTACCGGCAGGACGGAAGATCTCCGTTCGGCAGTAGACCGTTCCTTCGACCAGACACTGGCACGGCTCAAAGAACTCGTCGCCATCCCGGGCATCGCATGGCCCAGCTTCGACCGCACGCCCCTGGAGCGCAGCGCCCAGGCCGTCGCGGAGCTCCTCCGGAACGCCGGGATCGAAGAAGTGCAGGTGCTGTCCGTCAACAAGGCTGACGGTACGCCCGGCGGCCCGGCCGTCGTCGCCCGCCGTCCTGCCGCTGAAGGACAACCCACCGTCCTCCTGTATGCGCACCATGACGTCCAGCCCGTGGGCGACGAGGCGCTGTGGGAAACGGAGCCCTTTGCCGCCGTCGAAAAAGACGGACGCCTCTACGGGCGCGGCGCCGCTGACGACAAAGCCGGCATCATGGCCCACGTTGCCGCCTACACGGCTCTTTCGGAAGTCCTTGCCGACTCACTGGGACTGGGAATCACCTTCTTCATCGAAGGGGAGGAAGAAGCGGGGTCGCCCACGTTCCGGACATTCCTGGAGGTCAACCGCGAGCTCCTGCGGGCGGACGTTATTGTGGTGGCCGATTCCAGCAACTGGAAAGTCGGCGTGCCTGCCCTGACTACAAGCCTGCGCGGGCTGGTGGACGGAACGATTGAGGTGCAGGTCCTTGACCATGCGGTGCATTCCGGGATGTACGGGGGCCCGGTCCTGGATGCACCCACCCTCTTGTCCCGCCTGATTGCCACCCTCCACGATGCCGACGGCAATGTGGCGATCGAGGGCCTGGTGGCCAGCGACACGGTAACGGTCGACATGCCGGAGGCGGATTACCGCGCGGATGCCTCCGTGCTCGACGGCGTCCGGCTGGCAGGAACGGGAAGTATCGCATCCCGGTTGTGGACCAAGCCGGCCTTGTCGATCATCGGCTTCGACGCACCCGCCGTGGACGTCGCCTCCAACACCCTCATCCCGCGCGCGCGGGCAAAGTTCAGTCTGCGGCTGGCCCCGGGGCAGGTCCCCGCCGAGGCCATGGAAGCGGTCGGCCGGCACGTGGAGGCCAACGCCCCATTCGGCGCAAAGGTCCTCTTCACGCCAGGGGAGGCAGGGAACCCCTTCCGGACCGACACCTCCTCCACGGCGGCAACGGTTGCCATGTGGGCCCTGGGCGAGGCGTGGGGAGTTCCTGCCGTTGAAACGGGGATCGGCGGTTCCATTCCCTTCATTGCCGACCTGACGGACGTGTACCCAGGTGCGCAGATCCTGGTGACCGGCGTGGAGGACCCCGATTCGCGGGCGCACAGCGCCAACGAATCCCTGCACATCGGTGACTTCCGCAATGCCATCCTGGCCGAGGCCCTCATGCTCACGCGGCTGAACAGTGAAGGCCTTACGGCCGGCGGGTAGGGGTCCTGCATGGGGAAGTCCGCGCAGCGGAATGCCAGGGAACAACCGGCGTGCTTTGACGGTTACGCCAGGAGTTAGAGCTACAGGACTGCCGCGCGTAGCATGTAGCTATAGCCCATACCGTATTTGTAGGGGCAGGCGCCGTTACGGCGACGCCGCCAGACCGTCCTAAGAAGGTAGGCCAATGAGTACCGCAACCAACGAAAACAGCACCGCCGCCACCAGCGTGGCCAGCGACGAACTGCCCGTTCACGAGGTCAACCTGACCGACGTCGCTGCAGGCAAGGTCCGCAGCCTCCTGGAGCAGGAAGGCCGCACCGACCTGCGCCTGCGCGTGGCTGTGCAGCCCGGCGGATGCTCGGGGCTGATTTACCAGCTCTACTTCGACGAACGGCTCCTTGATGGTGACGCTGTCCGCGACTACGACGGCGTCGAGGTTGTCGTCGACAAGATGAGCGTGCCGTACCTGAGCGGCGCCAGCATCGACTTCGAAGACACCATCTCGAAGCAGGGCTTCACCATCGACAATCCGAACGCCGGCGGGTCCTGCGCCTGCGGCGATTCATTCCACTAAGCCGGTTATTTCGCCTGATGTCCGCGCCGGGCTTCCTGCCGTCCAAAACGGCACGGGGGCTCGGCGCCGACATGTGGGCGAAACGCCCGGGGGAGCGGTAAGCTCTACACCGAGTAGTAAAACTTTTTTGTGCCCGGAGCGCCGATGGCTGCCCGGACAACAGCAACAAGTAGGAAGGGCCGTCTGTGAGTTCGCAGAACCGAACCGGCAGCCGACGCAAAACGATCACCACGATCTCAAGCTTGGCTATTGCCGGCGCGTTGGTTTTGACCGGATGTTCGCCAGAGGTAGAGAAGGGGTGGATGCCCACTGAACGTGGCACCACCAGCAACACCGACCGCATCATGGACCTCTGGGTCAACTCATGGATTGCTGCGCTCGTGGTGGGCACCATTACGTGGGGTCTGATCATCTGGTGCCTGATCGCCTACCGCCGCCGCAAGGGCACGGTTGGCTTCCCCCGCCAGACCAGCTTCAACCTTCCGCTGGAAGTCTTCTACCTCACCATCCCGATCTTCATGGTCCTGGTGTTCTTCTACTTCACCGACCGCGACCAGCAGGCGATCGATGACCGATCGCAGCCGGCCGACGTCGTAGTGGACGTCCGCGGCAAGCAGTGGGCGTGGGACTTTAACTACAAGTCCGGCGACGTGATCCAGGAAGACGTGCACGAGGCCGGGGTCCAGGCCCACCTCACCGGCAACACCATCGACAAGGAACAGCTCCCCACCCTGTACCTGCCGGTCAACAAGTCTGTTGACCTCGAGCTCAACGCCCGCGATGTCATCCACTCCTTCTGGGTTCCCGCCTTCCTGCAGAAGCGCGACATGATTCCCGGCAAGACCAACTACATCCGGTTCACCCCCACTAAAGAGGGCACCTACGACGGCAAGTGTGCCGAACTCTGCGGCGAGTACCACTCCGAAATGCTGTTCCGCGTCAAGGTGGTGTCGGAATCCGAATTCCAGGCCCACATGGACCAGCTCAAGGCTGAAGGCAACACCGGCCTGCTCGGCGTGGAGTACGACCGCAACCCGAACCTGAACGAAAATAAGTAAGGGGAGCGACGTGGCTACGTACACCCAATCCGCACCCACGGGAGTCCTGTCGGCTCCCGTGGTACCCAAATCCAAGGGGCGCATCGTCGTCAACTGGATCACCTCCACCGACCACAAGACCATCGGGTATATGTACCTGATCGCGTCCTTCGTGTTCTTCTGCCTGGGCGGCGTGATGGCCCTGCTGATCCGCGCCGAGCTGTTCGAACCAGGCATGCAGATCCTGCAGACCAAGGAACAGTACAACCAGCTGTTCACCATGCACGGCACCGTCATGCTGCTGATGTTCGCCACCCCGCTGTTCGCCGGGTTCGCCAACGTCATCATGCCGCTGCAGATCGGCGCCCCTGACGTGGCGTTCCCCCGCCTGAACGCGCTGGCGTTCTGGTTCTTCCTGTTCGGCTCCACCATTGCGGTGTCCGGGTTCATCACCCCGCAGGGTGCTGCCTCGTTCGGCTGGTTCGCCTACGCGCCGCTGTCCAATACCACCTTCACCCCCGGCATCGGCGGTGACCTGTGGGTCTTCGGCCTGGCGTTGTCCGGCTTCGGCACCATCCTCGGTGCGGTCAACTTCATCACCACCATCATCTGCATGCGTGCTCCGGGCATGACCATGTGGCGGATGCCGATCTTTACCTGGAACACCCTGATCACCGCCATCCTGGTGCTGATGGCGTTCCCGCCGCTGGCTGCAGCCCTGTTCGCGCTCGGCGCGGACCGGAAGTTCGGTGCGCACATCTTCGATCCGGAGAACGGCGGCGCCGTCCTCTGGCAGCACCTGTTCTGGTTCTTCGGCCACCCCGAGGTGTACATCATTGCGCTGCCGTTCTTCGGCATCGTGTCGGAGATCTTCCCGGTCTTCAGCCGCAAACCGATCTTCGGCTACAAGGGCCTCGTGTACGCCACCATCGCCATTGCGGCCCTCTCGGTGACGGTGTGGGCCCACCACATGTACGTCACGGGCGCTGTCCTGCTGCCGTTCTTCTCGTTCATGACCATGCTCATCGCGGTGCCCACCGGCGTGAAGTTCTTCAACTGGATCGGCACCATGTGGCGCGGCTCGCTGACCTTCGAGACGCCCATGCTCTGGAGCATCGGCTTCATGATCACCTTCCTCTTCGGCGGCCTCACCGGCATCATCCTGGCCTCCCCGCCGCTGGACTTCCACGTCTCGGACTCCTACTTCGTGGTGGCCCACTTCCACTACGTGGTGTTCGGCACCGTGGTGTTCGCCATGTTCGCCGGGTTCTACTTCTGGTGGCCCAAGTGGACCGGCAAGATGCTCAATGAACGCCTGGGCAAGATCCACTTCTGGCTTCTGTTCCTTGGCTTCCACGGCACCTTCCTGATCCAGCACTGGCTCGGCGTCGAGGGCATGCCCCGCCGTTACGCCGACTACCTGGTGGAGGACAACTTCACCTGGATGAACCAGTTCTCCACCGTGGCCTCATTCGTCCTCGGTGCGTCCCTGATCCCGTTCTTCTGGAACGTCTACATCACCTGGCGCAATGCTGAGAAGGTCCAGGTTGATGATCCGTGGGGCTTTGGTGCTTCGCTCGAGTGGGCCACGTCCTGCCCGCCGCCGCGCCACAACTTCACGTCCCTGCCCCGGATCCGTTCGGAGCGTCCCGCCCTGGACCTGCACCACCCGGAACTGCGCCAGGTCCACACCGTTGAGTCGCCGGCACCCGCAGCATCGGTTCTCGGCAACGCCGACCAGAAGGACACCGCACAGTGAAAATCGAATCCTGGATCTTTGGCTCTGGAGTCTTCTTCTTCGTCCCCGTCGCTCTGGTCTACGGTTTCCTGACCAACTGGGGTGAGTGGGTGGGCATCCTGGGCATCCTGCTCGTCGGCGGCCTCGCCGGAATGATCGGGGCCTACCTCGGTTTCACCGGCAAACGCGTGGGCCTCCGTCCCGAGGACCGCAGTGACGCAGAAATCCACGAAGGCGCCGGCGAACAGGGGCACTTCAGCCCCTGGAGCTGGTGGCCGCTGGTTCTGGGCATCGCCTGCGCCACCGGCTTCCTGGGCCTGGCAGTAGGTGCCTGGATCATCTTCATCGCAGGCGGCCTCGCCCTCGTGGCCCTCGTGGGCTGGGTGTACGAGTACAGCCGCGGCGACCACGCACACTAGGCAAGCAAAAGAATAACGACGTCGGGCCCTACCAGATTGGTGGGGCCCGACGTCGTTGTATGCCGTCCCAGGCCTTCTAAGCGGCGCCCTGCGACTCCAGGAGTTCCCGAAGCTGCCGGAGGGCCTCCTCAGCCTTCTTGCGCCCCAGGGCTCCTTCCAGCCCGTGCTCCATGATGGACAGCTCCACTTCACATCCCTGTGGGAAGTCGGCTGTCATCACCTGAAGCAGTGAACGTGCATCCACCTTGCCGGCGCCGGCCTTGCTGATGGTGACCGGGAGACCCGTGTCGGTGACGGCCCGGACGAATACCGCGGCAGGTCGTGCATGCAGGCCCACCGGCGCTGCCACCACGGCTTTCATTGTTGGCAAAGGGACTCCTTTTCAAAAGACGGCCCCCTCCGTCATTGGCAAATTTCCAGACCAAATATAGCTGTCCGAACCGCTCTGGGGCGAAAACGCCAAGCGGTCTGGCAACTGGTCTAGACCGAACTAAAATTGGGGTACACCCAACGGCAGGAGAACGATCATGGCAGCTGGCGCCGCCGCAATCACGGGGGAAATTGACCGCACCAGCGGAACGGCCATTTACGTCCAGCTTCGCGAAATCCTTCGTGCCTACATCGCACAGTCATGTCCGCCGGGCTCTGCCCTGCCATCGGAACGGGACCTGGCGGAGCGTTTCGGGCTGGCACGAATGACGGTACGGCAGGCAATTGATGCCCTGGTGGGGGAGGAGGTCATCGAACGGGTGGTGGGCCTGGGGACATTCGTCCGCCGGCCAAAACTCGACCTGCAGGTCAAGCTCACCTCCTACAGCGAAGAGATGCAGCGGCGCGGCATGGTTCCGGCTGCGAAGGTGCTCAGTTTCGAACAGATCGGCGCCAGCGCCTTTCTGGCCCGCGAGCTCCAGCTGGATGAGGGCACGCCCCTGGTCCGCTTCCGCCGGCTGCTCCTTGCCGACGGGGAGCCCATGAGCGTGGACGAGAACTTCATCCCGGCGCATCGAGTCCCGGGCCTCCTTGACGGCGAGCCGCCCACGTCGCTGTACAACGTCCTCAGCGAGCAGTACGGGTTGGTTATGGAGTGGGGCGAGGACATGATCGAGGCGACCGCGGCATCGCCCTCCACGGCCCGCCTGCTCAACGTCGAGGTAGGGGCGCCGTTGCTGAAGATCCAGCGGCACGCGTTTGTGGCCAGGGCGATGGTTGACTACTCGGTGTCCTACTACAGGGCGGACCGGTACAAACTGTGGGTGCCGCTGCAGCGGCCGGGAGCCAGGCGGGCGCGCAACCACTAAGCCGGTCTGTCCGCTGGCTGCGCCTCCACTGGCCGGCAGCGCGGGCGGGTCCCTTGGGCGGGATGGACCAGGCAAGAGTTCAAAAACAGGAAAGGCCCGATCCATGTGGATCGGGCCTTTCCTGTCTGCGATGTGAAGCCTAGTGCGTCAGGCTCCTGCTGCCTTCTGCCGCTTCAACAGCCTCATGACCGTGGCCGTGTGCTGCCTCAAGCTCAGCAGGCGTAGCGGGAGCCACGCGGTCTTCGAAGAACCAGCGTGAGAGGAACGCGCGGCGCTTTTCCTTGCGGGTGACCACACCGTGCTCGTTGGGTACGGCCGGGAGGACCTGAGGTGACTCAAAACCAACCAGCTTGTAGCGCTTGTACTCGTCCAGCGGTGCGTGGACCTCGATGAATTCGCCGTGGGGGAGACGGACGATGCGGCCCGTTTCCCGGCCGTGAAGGGCAATTTCACGGTCCTTGCGCTGCAGCGCCAGGGCGACGCGCTTGGTCACCACGAAGGCGATGACCGGTCCGATGAAGAACAGTGCGCGCAGCCAGTAGGTGACATCGTTCAGGGACACACCGAAGTGGGTGGCGATGAGGTCGGAACCTGCAGCGGCCCACATGACGCAGTACCAGACGAAGCCTGCCATACCGATGGCGGTACGGGTCGGGGCGTTCCTTGGACGGTCCAGGACGTGGTGTTCCCGGTCGTCCTTGGTCACCCAGCGCTCGATCCACGGGTACATGAACATGACGGTGAACAGGATGCCGGCCGGTACCAAGGCCGGCAGCAGGACGTTGAACGTAAAGACGTGGCCGAAGAAGACCTGCTCCACGTGCCAGTCGCCAAGGGTTCCCGGCATCAATCGCAGGGCGCCGTCAACAAAGCCGATGTACCAGTCAGGCTGGGTGCCTGCGGAAACGGGGGAGGGGTCGTACGGACCGTAGTTCCAGATCGGGTTGATGGTGAAGAATGCCGCCATCAACGCAATCACGCCGAAGACGATGAAGAAGAACCCACCGGCCTTGGCAGCGTAGACAGGACCAAGGGGGTAGCCAACGACATTGTTGTCGTTGCGGCCCGGCCCGGGGTACTGCGTGTGCTTGTGGACGACGACCATGAACAGGTGAACCACGATCATCAGCAGGATCAGCGCCGGCACCAGCAGGATGTGCAGCATGTAGAGGCGGCTGATGATGGCGGTGCCGGGGAACTCCCCGCCGAACAGGAAGAACGAGATGTACGTTCCGATGACCGGGATGGACTTGATGACACCGTCGATGATGCGCAGGCCGTTGCCGGACAGCAGGTCATCGGGGAGCGAGTAGCCGGTGAAGCCGGCAGCCATGGCCAGGATCAGCAGGACACTTCCCACAACCCAGTTCATCTCACGCGGGCGCCGGAATGCACCGGTGAAGAACACCCTCAGCATGTGGACCGCGATAGACGCCACGAACAGCAGCGCTGCCCAGTGGTGTACCTGGCGCATGAAAAGTCCGCCGCGGATGTCGAAGGAGATGTTCAGCGATGAGCTGTACGCCACCGACATCTCCACGCCCTTAAGGGGGACGTAGCCGCCGTCGTAGTGTGTCTCCGCCATTGAAGGATCAAAGAAGAACGTCAGGAAGGTGCCCGACAGAAGCAGGATGACGAATGAGTACAGTGCTACTTCACCGAACATGAACGACCAGTGGTCCGGGAAGACCTTGCGGCCGAACTCGCGGAGGATCCCGGAACCGCCGACACGTGAGTCGACGAAGTCGGTGATCCGGCCTGTCTTGGTTTTGGCGACGAAAGCCGGCTCAGCTGTTGATGCTGCGCTCATGCGAATCACGCTCCCAGTAACTTGGTCCTACGGGTTCATGGAAGTCGCTGGTAGCGACCAGGTAGCCTTCGTCATCAACTGCGATGGGCAGCTGGGGGAGAGGGCGGCTGGCGGGGCCGAAGATCACCTTGCACTCTTGAGTGAGGTCAAAGGTGGACTGGTGGCACGGGCACAGCAGGTGGTGCGTCTGCTGCTCGTACAGAGCAACGGGGCAGCCAACGTGGGTGCAAATCTTCGAGTAGGCGACGATGCCGTTGTAGCCCCACTCTTCGCGGCCCGCGGACGGGTTCAGCGATGCGGGATCAAGGCGCATGAGCAGCACAACTGCCTTTGCCTTTTCGTTGAGCTTGCCTTCCTCGAGTTCGTTCAGGCCTTCCGGGATGACGTGGAAGGCAGAACCGATGGTGACGTCCGAGGCCTTGATGGGAGTTCCGTCAGGGTCACGGGTCAGGCGCTTGCGCTTTCCGTCCTGGGGAGCCCACATGGTGTGTGCGAGCTTGTCGTCAGGACGCGGGCCGAGGTCACCGAAGATGGCGACGGCGGGAAGCGGGGCAAGCGCCACAGCACCGAGCAGGGTGTTGCGGATCAGCGGGCGGCGCTTGATGCCGGTCTCTTCCACGATGTCGTCGACGATGCGGACAGCGGCCTGGCGGTCTTCTTCGTAGCGGATCGCGTGGCGTTCCTCGGAGACTTCGTGATCGGGCATCAGGGCCTTGGCCCAGTGCACGATGCCGGTACCGATACCCAGCATGGCGAAGGCGGTGCCTACCCCGAGCAGGGCGTTCTGGAGCCGGATGGTGGCGATGCTGGAGTCATCACCCAGATCAATGGCGAAGTACGCCACCAGGAAGATCAGGGTTCCAACAACAGAAATGCCAAATAGTAAGGCGACCTGCCGTTCTGCCCGCTTTGCGGCCTTCGGGTCCGTGTCAGCCAGGCGCAAACGATGCGGGGGAATTCCAGGATCCTGGAACTTCTCCACCTCATTCTGACCAGCCGTAGCTACGGTGCCCGAGTGGTTCGGACTGCCGTCACTATGGTTGCCCATAATTCGCCTCATCCTTCTCTCGTCCCGGCCTGTGCCGGGTTAGTTTCTAATTTCAAGCTGCTGACTGGGCAGCAGAAGTTGTGTGTGTCCCCAGGGAAAGTCAGGACGTCCTGGAGGTCAGCCAGATGGTGAAGGCGATGATGACGCCGAGGCCGGCAACCCATACGAACAGGCCTTCAGCAACGGGGCCGAGGGAGCCGAGATCGGCGCCGCCCGGAGAACCGGTGGTTTCGATCTGCTTCAGGAAGGTGATGATGTCCTTCTTGCCCTCGGGGGTGATGTTGGCGTCATTGAACACCGGCATGTTCTGCGGTCCCGTGGCCATGGCTTCGTAGATGTGCTTGCCGGATACGTCTGCCAGCGCCGGTGCAAACTTGCCCCTGGTCAGTGCGCCACCGGCAGCAGCGGCGTTGTGGCACATGGCGCAGTTGGTGCGGAAGAGTTCGCCACCGGCAGCGGCGTCGCCGCCACCGTTTGTCAGGTCCTCTTCAGGAATCGCCGGGCCGGCTCCAAGGGAAGCGACGTAGGCTGCAAGCTGGTGGGTCTGTTCATCGTTAAACTGGACCGGCTTCTTGAGGGCCTGGGGTCCGTTCATCTGCATCGGCATGCGGCCGGTGCCCACCTGGAAATCGACAGCTGCGGCACCGACACCCACCAGCGAGGGGCCATCCTTGGACCCACTGGCACCCATGCCGTGGCAGGTGGCGCAGTTGGCCGCGAAGAGCTTGCCGCCCTCTTCCGCGTCATTCGCACTGAAAGTGGTGGTGGAAGCTTTGGCCTCGTTGACGGTGGTTGCCACGGCGTACAGCCCACCAGTGATGAGGAGCCCCATCAGAAGCAGCGCTATTGCTGCAAGTGGGTGACGCCGCTTTTGTGAGAGTGCCTTCACGTGGTGCTTCCTTTATTCGATCCTGCGCCGGCTCCGGGAGCCGCTACCTGAAATTCTGCCTCTTGTAGAAAAAGAATCAAAGCTGGCTACTTGAGTACGTAGATGACCAGGAAGAGGCCGATCCACACGACGTCAACGAAGTGCCAGTAGTAAGAGGTGACGATCGCGGACGTTGCTTCGAAGTGTCCGAACTTCTTCGCCGCGAAGGACCGGCCCATGATGAGCAGGAAGGCGATCAGGCCGCCGATGACGTGGAGGCCGTGGAAGCCGGTGGTCATGTAGAAGGCAGAGCCGTAAGCGTTGGAGGAGAGCGAGACGTGCTCGGAAACCAGCATCGCGTATTCGGTGGTCTGGCCGGCAACGAAGAACGCACCCATGATGAAGGTCAGGGTGAACCATTCATTCATTCCCCAACGGGCGAACTGAAGGGCACCTCCGGTACGCCGGGGCTGCAGGCGCTCAGCGGCGAAGACGCCCATCTGGCAAGTAAAGGAACTGGCCACAAGGACGATCGTGTTGACGAGCGCAAAGGGGAAGTTGAGCTTGGCTGTCTCTTCAGCCCACATTTCACCACTCGTGGAGCGGAGCGTGAAGTACATGGCGAAAAGACCGGCGAAGAACATCAACTCGCTGGACAGCCACACAACGGTTCCGACAGAAACCATGTTGGGGCGGTTCAGCGTGGGGTGCGCCGGGGTACTGGGGGCATGGGTCGCAGATGTCACATAGACATTATGTCTGTAAAAGTCCGTGCTGCCCAACGCAAACCGCCTTTTCGGAGGACTTTTTCTACAAAGACGCGAAATTGCCTGGAAAAGTTCCCGCCGGCGTTCACATTGGTCAGTGCCCGCCATCGCTCGATAGCATCAGCAGGTGACTTCACAGGCAACTGCAGCGTCCGGCAACACCTGGCCCCGGCTGATTTCGGCACTGATTAATGGCAATGACCTCACGGCGGAGAACACGTCCTGGGCCATGGACACGATCATGTCCGGCGAAGCCACGCCCGCCCAGATCGCGGGATTCCTGGTGGCGCTCAGCGCCAAGGGTGAAACCGTGGATGAGCTTTCCGGCCTGGTCGAAGCAATGCTTGCCCATGCCAATCCAGTGGAAATTTCCGGTGAGAAACTGGACATCGTTGGCACCGGAGGTGACCAACTTAACACTGTCAACATCTCCACCATGGCCGCCCTTGTCGCTGCCGGCGCCGGTGCCAAGGTGGTGAAGCACGGCAACCGGGCCGCGTCGTCGTCGTCCGGGTCCGCGGACGTGCTCGAAGCGCTGGGAGTCCGTCTTGACCTGTCCATCGGGCAGGTGGCCCGTAACGCCGAGCAGGCGGGCATCACCTTCTGTTTTGCCCAGGTGTTCCACCCGTCATTCCGCCACACTGCCGTGCCCCGCCGCGAACTTGCCATACCCACGGCATTCAATTTCCTGGGTCCGCTCACCAACCCTGCCAACGTGCAGGCTTCTGCTGTGGGCGTCGCCAATGCGCGGATGGCGCCGCTCGTTGCAGGAGTCCTGGCGCGGCGGGGGAGCAGGGGACTGGTCTTCCGTGGCAATGACGGCCTGGATGAATTGACCACCACTGGTCCTTCCACCGTTTGGGAGATCCGCGATGGCGCCGTTAATGAGTTGCTGTTCTCCCCGCAGGACCTTGGCATCAGCCTGGCCACGGTCGAACAGCTTCGCGGCGGTGATGCAGCGGCGAACGCAGGCGTAGTCCGCGACGTGCTGGCCGGCAAAGAGGGCCCTGCCCGCGACGCGGTCCTGGTCAATGCAGCGGCCGGTCTGGTGGCGTTTGACCGTGAAGCCGACGGACCGTTCCTGGCGCGGATGCAAAGGGCTTTCGCGCGGGCGGCGCAATCAATCGACTCGGGCGCTGCTGCCGCCGTCCTGGACCGTTGGGTTTCCCTGTCCCGCGCCTAAGGCCGGGCGCCGCGTTACTGCTCGAACCCCAGGGAAAAGGCAGCGTCCAGGTCGTGCTGTGAGTACGCGCGGAAGGCGATATGGGTGGTGGTGTGGACCACGGCAGGAACTTTGGAGAGGCGGTCGGCGATGACGTCCGCCAGGTCCTCGTGCCGGTGTACCCGCGCTACCGCAATCAGATCCCATTCCCCGGTGACGGAGTAGACCTCACTGATGCCTTCGATGGCGGAGACTTCCTCCGCGGTCTCGGGAATGCGGGCGGCGTCAGTCTTGATCAGAACAAATGCGGTAACCACGTTTGTACCCCTTCAATCAGTTCCGCCGCAGCAAGGCACGGCAGGTTTGTCTCTCCTGCCAGCCTATTACACCGGGGTTCCTTTCCCGGCAGCCACCTGGTGCCGGCTGCCCCTGAGTTACCGGCTGCGGAGCCGGACGGCGGCGGCCAGCAGGAGCCGGTACCCCACAAGGAACATGGCCAGGGCCAATGTGGCCACGATGACGAAGGGAAGCACTACCGTCTGGGCGGTCAGCGCCCGCAGGAGCATGCCGACGACCAGGCTGCCAAGCCATACGGGAACCCCGGCATGGAGGACAGATAAAGGTCTGCGCCAGGCCCGGGAAGCGACCCACCCGGCGGCGGCACCGGCGAGGAAGGGCCAGGCAGTCAGCAGCACACCCAGGATCGGCTCCTCCCGGTGGTGCGCATCGCGGCCTATGGCGGCGAAGGCAAGAATCAGCACGACATCGGCCACAGCCGCTGCCAGTACCGTCTTTCCGGACGCCGTTGCCGCCACCGTCGTTTTCAAAGAACTCATGGTTTCGAGCTTAGCCGTCCATTCTTAACTTAGTGCCGCAGGGATGCTCAAGGCTGGGGGAGCGGGCCTGGGGGACACGTGCGCTCGGCGCACGAGCCAACTTGCCTCCCACCGGAGGTGATAACCGGTGTCTTCGTCCCATTCAATAAGTACATCCGTCACCGTGTAAGCGACGGCCGCGGCGCAGATAGACCGGACCTTCACCTGTGCGGGATTCAGCAGAACAATTGGCTTGCCGGGAGCTTGACGAAGCGCTTCCTCCCGGGTCGCGGAACGGCATTCAGAGCAAGTATTGACGGCATGGATGCAGACATTATGGCAGAAAAACTCGCGCACGGAGCCTCCTGAAGAGATAACGATAACCGGGCGCCGCCGACTTCATGAACCTGGGAGGGGATCCGTAGAATCCGTCTCCATAGAACGCCCGCAGCCGGCCGGGTTTGGCCTGCTGCCATGTCCAAAGGTTAGGGCGCTCCGCGCCGGCCGGCATGGGTGGGAGCTACCCAACTTGCCGTGCCAGGCTCCCCATTTTCAGGCCCCAGAGAATAGGTATGCAGTAGGGTCTCATCAGGAAGGTGGGGTCAGCCCGGCCCTATGGGAGGCACAGTGAATAAGGCCTTGTGGATTTGCAGCCTGCTCGGTGCTGCCTTGGGGATCAGCCTGGGGCTGGCACTGTTCCATACGCCGTTTTGGGGCCTTGCGCTGGGACTTGGCGTCGGTGCCGTGGTGGGGGCTTCGATGCAGCGGCATCACTAACCGGAGGCTGGTGGGGTAGCCGCAGCCGGGGTCCTCTCAAGAGTTACTTGACATAATGTAGATTATCGGCGCTTTAGGGCAGGACGGGATTGGGGTCTCAACCAGCCGCCTTGTGACTCTGCAAAGCCCCGGCAAAAGCGCTGGTCAAAGCCCCAAACCCATTGTCATTATTCTGGCGCCCGTCAAGAATGAATCAATGACGGTCTATGTGCGCTCACTTGAAACTGCAGTTCCGGGGACAAAGCTGATCCAGTCCGAAGCCCGTGATGTTTTTGCGGCCCAGCCAGGCCTGTCCCGTTTGGGTTCACGGCTGGTCAATACCTGTTTTGATGGTGCAGCCATCGAGACAAGGTTCACCGCCGTGCAGGAACTCACAAACGCGTCCCGCTCAGAAAACCCGCAGTTCTACGACCCGGAAACCGGGCTGCTGCTGAACCCCAGCACCAAAGTGCGCAACGATATCTTCGCCAGCGAGGCCACCAAACTGTTCGTAGAGGCCGCCCGCGCTGCCCTGCAGGCAGCCCCGGAACTCGATTTACTTGACATAACTCACCTGGTGACAGTTTCCTGCACCGGCTTCTTCAATCCTGGCCCCGACTACAAACTGGTCCGCGAACTTGGCCTTAGCCCGGCAGTCCAGCGCTACCACCTGGGCTTCATGGGCTGCTACGCGGCCTTTCCCGCGCTCCGTGCGGCGAAACTGTTTTGCGAGGCTGACCCCAACGCCGTCGTCCTGGTTGTCTGCGCCGAACTGTGCTCCCTCCACGTCCGCACCTCCAACGACCCGGACACCATCATGGGTTCGGCACTGTTCGCCGATGGTGCCGCCGCCGCCGTCGTGACTGCCCGTCAAGGCGCGGAAGAAACGGCACTGATGAAACTGGACCACTTCGAGACCGTCCTGACGCCGGTCGGTGAGGATTCCATGGCATGGAACATCGGCGACAACGGCTTCGAGATGGTTCTTGGAAACTACGTTCCCCACATCATCGACGACCACATTGTCGGCGCCCTGGAGCCCCTGCTCGAAACGGAACCGGAACTGGCGGCGCTCCCTTACACGGCAATCCCCCACTGGGCCATCCATCCCGGCGGCCGCAGCATCCTGGACAAGGTGCAGTCGAGGCTTGGCCTCAGCGATGTCCAGTTGGTCCCGGCACGGGAGATCCTGCGCACTTACGGCAACATGAGCAGCGCCACCGTCCTTTTCGTCCTCAAGCACATCCTGGAACAACCCCTCCAGGAGGCACCTGCCGGGGACGAGCGCATCTGTTCCATGGCCTTTGGCCCTGGCCTGACGGTGGAAACCGGCCTGTTCACCAAGCTCCGGCAGGCAGCAGGCGGCCAGGAGGACAATGCGGCAGAGGCTGACCTGAGGATGTTCCAAAGCCGGACGGCCGCCGAAGCGCCCGTCGCCTGACGCGGGCTCCGTCGAATGGGAATTTTGCTGCGCCAACGCGCCACCACTGAGATCGAGCAGATGGACCGGCCGGACTGTGATGCCCGCCTCCTGGACAACACGTACCGGCAGTTTGGTGTCATCAACAGAGTGCTGTCCGGCTGGCGGAAGCTGTATGCCAAGGAGCTTCGACCCATGATCACGCCTGCTCAACACCCGTTGACGGTGCTGGACATCGGATCCGGCGGAGGCGACCTGGCAGTGATGCTGGCCCGGTGGGCCGCGCGGGACGGCAAGGCGATGCACATCACGGGCATCGATCCCGATCCCCGCGCCGACCGTTTCGCCCGGCAGCGCCCCTCCATGGCCGGCGTCGAATTCCGGAACGCTCGCAGCAGCGACCTGGTCAGCGAAGGCGCCCGGTTCGACGCCGTCATCTCCAACCACGTGCTGCACCATCTGGAACCGGAGGAGCTCGGGAGACTCCTGGCGGACTCGGAAATCCTGGCAACCGGGAAGGTACTGCACAACGACCTGGTCCGCAGCGCGGCCGCGTTTGCCCTGTTCAGCGTGGCGGCGCTGCCGTTCCGGTGGTCCTTCATCCGGGAGGACGGCCTCACTTCCATCCGGCGCAGCTACACGGCCGCCGAGTTGGCGGCCGCCGCTCCCCCGGGCTGGTCCGTGAAGCGCTCGTCGGCCTTCCACCAGGTCCTCACGTACCGGCGGGGCTGACGTGGACGCCGATGTCCTGATCGCCGGGGGCGGTCCCGTGGGCCTGTACCTGGCTGCCGCGCTCCTGCAGGAAGGCGTCAAGGTAAAGGTTCTTGAACAGCGGACGTCACGGAACCGGCATACCCGCGCCATCGGCATCCATCCTCCGGCGTTGGAGGCACTGGCCGGGATCCGGGTTGCGTCCGGTCTGGTCCAGGAAGGCATCCGCATCAGGACGGGCATGGCGGTCAGCGGCGGGAGAACAGTGGGAACCATGGCGTTCGACGCCGTATCGGACCACTATCCCTTTGTCCTCGCCCTGCCGCAGTTCAGGACAGAGGAACTCCTGGAGGACCGCGTCCGCGCCCTGGACCCCGGGGCACTGGTCAGGGGTGCCAACGTCACCGGAGCCAGGGACGACGGCGACAAGGTCACCGTCACGGTCCAGTCCAGCCCGGGTGCCACGATCCTGAGCAGTGGCCACGGCAGTACCGCCACCGCCGCCTTGCTGGTGGCGGCAGATGGTGCCCGGTCCCTGCTCCGCGGCGCCCTGGGCGTGCCGGTGGACCGGAAGTCCTATCCCGACCACTACCTCATGGGGGATTTCGACGACGGCAGCGGCTACGGGGAGAAGGCCGTCCTGTTCCTCGAACCGGAAGGGATCGTCGAGTCCTTTCCACTGCCCGGCCGGGTGCGGCGCTGGGTGGTGCGGCTGGACCGCCCGGCCCAGCCTGAAGCAGGTCCCCGGGAGCTGGCGGAACTGGTGCACAGCCGGACCGGCTTCCTGCCTGATGCAGCCACGAACTCGATGCTGAGCGCTTTCAGCGTAAGGGCGGCGATCGCCCGGCGGATGGTGGCAGGACGGACTGTGCTGCTGGGGGACGCTGCCCACGAGATCAGCCCCATTGGCGGGCAGGGCATGAACCTGGGCTGGCTGGATGCCGCGGAGCTGGTCCCTGTGATCTGTTCCGCGCTGGCCGGCGAATCCACGGGGACCAGGCTCCGGCAGTTCGAGAAGAGCCGCCGCCGGGCTGCCGCCGCATCCCGCCGGCAGGCCGAAATCAACATGATGCTGGGCAGGCCGCTGCCCCGGCCGCTCCTTCGGGTCCGCACTGCTGCGATCGGCGCTGCCGCTGCCCTCCCCGGGGTGAACCAGTGGGCGGCCAGGCGCTTCACCATGCACCAGCGCACGAACCCGCAGTTGCAGGGCTACCGGTAATAACAGTCGTAACTGTCCTGGCTCACGATGGCACCGTCGCGGACCTCGAACACCGAGGACGTCCTGGCCCGCATGGTTTCGCCGCGGTCCCAGTACCGCAGATCCATCAGCACCGTGGCCGACCAGTCTGCTTCCACCACCACCCGGCTGCCCTGGCAGGTGGTCCGCCGGATGATGAACTGCTGGTCCTTCACCACCTCGCGGCTCTGGTCCGCGCCAGCGAGCACTCCCGCCAGTGTCCGGGTGGAACCTTCAGGAGCCAGGAGGTGCGGAGCCTCCGTCAATACGAATGATTCCGACAGGTACGGCCGGATGTCATCCGCTCCCCCGCCCGCCTCGAGGACCCGGATGAATTCCAGGACGTGCTCCAGCGGGGGTGCCGGCGGGAAAGAATCATCAGCCATGCAGTAGACCCTAGCTCAAGGGTCCTGAACCTATCCGCCAGTAGGCTGTCCCCATGACCCAGACTGTTCCCCCAACAACCGCCGGCCCCGGCGAAATCCGTGAAATTGTTGAGCGCATCCTGTCCGCCGGGTCCCTTCCGCCCATCGTCCAGGCCGGCCACCCGGCGCTCCGCCAGCGTGCCGCAGCGTTCGAGGGCCAGCTCTCCGCAGACGAATTGGCCCGCCTGATCGGGGTCATGCGGCAGGTCATGCATGAGGCCCCCGGGGTGGGCCTGGCCGCCCCGCAACTGGGCATCCCGCTGCAGCTCGCCGTGGTGGAAGACCAGTTCGACGTCGATCCGGACGCCGCCGCGCTGCGGAACCGGAGCCCACTGGAGTTCCTGGCCATCCTCAACCCCCGGTACACGCCGCTGGGGTCCGGAGTTGCCTCGTTTTATGAGGGCTGCCTTTCCGTCAACGGGCTCCAGGCGGTGGTGGCCCGGCCCGACGCCGTACTGCTGGAGTACCTGACGCCCGACGGCGCGGCCGGGCGGCGGGAGTTCACCGGGTGGCAGGCACGCATCGTCCAGCACGAGACGGACCACCTCAACGGCATCCTGTACCTGGACCGCGCCCAGCTCCGTTCCCTGAGCAGCAATGCCGAATATGCAGCGCACTGGGCCGAAGCCGGCATCAACAAGGCGAGGGACGGGCTGGGGTTCGACGACGGGCCGGCCGGCATATCGCCCGGCTGACCTTCCCTGTTCCCGGAGGCAGTAACAGCGGACAGGGGCAGGAAGTCCGGCCGCCCTAAAATGGTTCCCATGCCTTCCGCGGATTTCCCCCTCCTCTGCCCTGTCTGCTCACATCCGCTGGAACACCTCGCGGCGACGGCTGCCCGGCAGCCCCGCCTGCTTTGCCAAAACGGCCACAGTTTCGACGCCGCCCGGCAGGGCTATTTCAATCTCCTGGTGGGCAAGGGCAGCCCCTTCGAGCCGGACAGTGCCGCGATGGTGGGGTCACGCTTCAACTTCCTGGGCGACGGCCACTACCTTCGCTTGGCCCAGGCGGTGGCCGACGCCGTCGTGCCCCACCTGCCGCAGGCAGGGGCAGTGGTACTGGACTCCGGGACCGGGACCGGACACTATCTGCGCCGGATCCTCGACGCCGCAGCGGCCAGGGGGCGGCAGGTATCCGCAATCGGCCTGGACATTTCCAAGTTTGCCCTTCGCCGGGCTGCACGGCTCAATCCGGAGGCCGTGAACCTGGTCTGGGACATCTGGCGGCCGCTGCCGGTTGCGGAGAATTCGGTCGACGCCGTCACGGTGGTCTTCGCCCCGAGGAACCCCGCCGAATTTGCCCGGGTCCTTCGCCCCCAGGGCGTGCTTGTGGTGGTGGCGCCGCGAACCGGCCACCTTGCTGACATCGCCGCCGTTACCGGGATGCTTGGTATCGAAGAGGGCAAGGACGAGCGCCTGGCCGGGGCCATGGCTGAACATTTCGACCTTGACGCCACCCTCGACGTCGACATCCCGCTGGAGCTGACCCGTACCGCCGCCGCGGACCTGGCCTTCATGGGACCGGCCGGGCACCACCTGGACCTGGGACAAATCGCCGCCCGGCTCGAACATTCCCGGGAGCCGGTAACAGCCGACGCAAAGTTCCGGCTCTTCGTGTTCACACCCAGGAGCAACGGGGCCCCGTAACGACTTGGCCACTATCCCCCGCAGCCGGCGTGAACAGACCCGCAGGGCACGTCCGCGGACTACGATGAAAGGACAGTTACTGGCGGGCCCGCGCATGCGGCTCCCCCGTGGCGAAGGGGGAAACAACGATGTTCGAGTGGCTTGGCGAAAACTGGTGGGCATTGTGGCTCACGGCTTTCCTGGCGTTTGCAGTGGTCGAGATGATCACCCTTGACTTGTTTTTCATCATGCTCGGCGGCGGATCGCTCGCCGCACTGGTCGCCGACTTCGCCGGTGCAGAACCTTGGCTCCAGGTGGTGATCTTCTGCGTGGTGTCCCTGCTCATGGTGGCCTTTGTCCGGCCGGTGGCTCTTGCACACCTGAAGAAGGGCCCGGCCGATCAACGGACCAACGTGGACCGGCTGATCGGTGAGCCGGCCCTGGTGATGGAGGCCGTGACCTCTGACGGGGGCCTGGTGAAAATCGGCGGCGATATTTGGAGCGCCCGCTCCGCCGCGGGGATCCTTCCCGCGGGCCAGAAGGTGGTAGTGGCAGCCATCGATGGCGCAACAGCAGTGGTTTCGGTACCGCCCCCGGCGGCCACCGGCCCAGATACAGCCTGACAATTGGGGAACAAGGAGTTGTATGGAAAACGCAGGCGGAACCGCACTGGCCATCGTGCTGGTGGTTCTGATCGTCTTTGTCATCATAGTTTTGGTCCGGTCCGTCCGGATCATTCCGCAGGCCCGTGCCGGCGTCGTTGAACGGCTTGGCAAGTACCAGCGGACGCTCAACCCCGGACTGACGATCCTCATCCCGTTCGTGGACCGGCTGCTGCCGCTCCTGGACCTGCGTGAACAGGTGGTGTCTTTTCCGCCGCAGCCGGTCATCACCGAGGACAACCTGGTGGTCTCCATCGACACCGTGGTCTACTTCCAGGTCACGGACCCGCGGGCAGCCACTTACGAAATCGCCAACTACATCCAGGCCGTGGAGCAGCTCACCACCACCACCCTCCGCAACGTGGTGGGTGGACTGAACCTGGAGGAAGCCCTCACCTCCCGCGACCAGATCAACGGACAGCTCCGCGGGGTCCTCGACGAGGCCACGGGCCGTTGGGGCATCCGCGTCTCCCGGGTGGAACTGAAGGCCATCGATCCGCCCCACTCCATTCAGGATTCCATGGAGAAGCAGATGCGCGCCGAACGCGACCGCCGCGCAGCGATCCTGACCGCCGAAGGAACAAAGCAGTCAGCCATCCTCACCGCCGAGGGCCAGCGGCAGGCCGCCATCCTCAAGGCCGAGGGCGAGGCCAAGGCAGCCATCCTCCGTGCGGATGGTGAGTCGCAGGCAATCCAAAAGGTCTTCGACGCCATCCACAAGGGCAACCCGGACCAGAAACTCCTGGCCTACCAGTACCTTCAGACCCTGCCCAAACTGGCCGAAGGTTCCGCCAACAAGCTGTGGATCATCCCAAGTGAAGTTGGCGAAGCACTGAAGGGTATCGGCAACGCCCTCGGCGGGGCCGCTGCGGAAACCCCCGCTGCAGGTGGGCTTTTCGACGATGTGCAGGGCGGGCGTACCCAGCCCTAGGGGAACCAAAGAACGCAGGGAGGTTTCCGTGGTCCGCCCACGGAGACCTCCCTGTTTTGGTGCAGGCGGGATAACGCCCGTATAATTGGGTATTTGTCCGGCAGGAGAATACCAGCTGGAACAACCAAGCTTCGCAATGCGTTGAATCTTATGATGCAGCACAGTGCACACAGAAGTCCGGCGGTGCAATGTTGCCGCGGGCCAACGCGGAGATTTCATCCGCGAACCGACCAGAGGGAGAAATCATGAGCGATCGCAGCCTGCGGGGCATGCGCCTTGGTGCGCAGAGCATGGAGACCGAGTCCGGAGTTGAGCCGGCTCCGCGACAGCGGGTCGAATACCGTTGCGCAGATGGCGAGCAGGTCTTCGTCACGTTCTCCTCCGAGGCGGAAATTCCTCCGGTGTGGGTCTCCAAGACCGGAAAGGAAGCGCTCCTGGTTGACGGCGAAAAGCCGGACACCAGCAATGACAAGGCAGTCCGCACCCACTGGGACATGCTGCTGGAACGCCGCTCGCTTCCTGAACTCGAACAGATCCTCGAGGACCGCCTGACCATCCTGCGCGAACGCCGCGGAGAGCGCCGCTCGGCATAAGGCCAGTCCAAAAGAAGGGGGCGGCGCCGCACTTTCGTGCGGGGCCGCCCCCTTCTTTTGTTTCCGCGGATGCCGTTGGCGCCGGCAGGGAGGATTACGCCTGCTTGTTCTTCAGCTTGCCGGTCAGGGTGTTCCAGCGGGCTGCCAGTCCCCACCTGGTGACGTTGACCATTGCCTCGACCACGATGTTGCCGCTCATCTTCGAGGCGCCGAGCTCGCGCTCCACGAAGGTGATGGGGCGTTCTTCAATGCGGAGCCCCAGTTTGGCCACGCGCCACGCCAGGTCCACCTGGAAGCCGTAGCCCACCGAGTCAACCAGGTCCAGGTTGAGCTTCTCCAGCGTGGTCCTGCGGAACGCCCGGTAGCCGCCGGTGACGTCCTTGATCCGCAGGCCCAGCATCAGCCGGGCGTAGGTGCTGCCGACCCTGGAGATCGCCTGGCGGTACAGGGGCCAGTTGACCACGCTGCCGCCGGGAACCCAGCGCGAGCCCATGGCCAGGTCTGCCCCCTGATCCACGGCTTCGAGCAGTTGGGGAAGCTGTTCGGGCTGGTGCGAGCCGTCGGCGTCCATCTCCACCAGGACGTCGTAGCCGGCGTCCAGGCCCCACTTGAAGCCGGCGATGTAGGCGGCGCCCAGGCCTTCCTTGCCCTTGCGGTGCAGGACGTGGACCTGGGAGTCCTCGGCGGCGAATCCGTCGGCAAGTTGGCCGGTGCCGTCGGGGCTGTTGTCATCAACCACCAGCACGTCCGACGCCGGAACGGCCTTCCGAAGGCGCTGGAGCGTCTTGGGCAGCGATTCCAGTTCGTTGTAGGTGGGAATGATCGTAAGGACGCGCACAAAGGGCCTTTCCTGGTGGAAGTGGTCGGAGCACCTGATGCCGGGCCGTGCCGGCGGCGGGCGCAACTACCCATTATAGGGCGGAGGGCTGCTGCGTCAGGAACGCAGAGCCGGGCTGGCGAAGAGTTCGGTGCCGTCCTTCACGGTTTGCAGGCATACCGGATCGGAGCCCGTGTCCAGTGCCGGCAGCAGCGGGGTCCTGGCCCGCGGATCGGTGCTCCATGACTGCACCCTGCCGTCAGCCACCTGGACCATCAGCTCCTCCACCTCCCACACGGCGAAGCTGGCCGGCGCCCCGGGAACAAGCTGTCCGGCCATGGGGTTGGTGTACCGCGCGGCCCTCCAACCCGCACGGGTGTGGCCCAGGAAGGCTGCCCGTGCGGAAATGCGCTGCTCCGGGTTGTGGTGTTCCACACAGGCGCGCACGCTGGACCAGGGACGGAGCGGCGTGACAGGGCTGTCGCTGCCGAAGCAGACAGGAACTCCCGCGGAGTAGAAAGCGGCGAAGGGGTTCATTGACCGGCTCCGTTCTCCCAGCCTCCGTTCATACAGGCCACCGGCTCCGCCCCACGCTGCATCGAAGGACGGTTGGGCGCTGACGGTCACGGAGTAGTGGGCCAGCTTGGCCACAGCCGCGGCGTCAGCCATCTCCACATGCTCGAAGCGGTGGCCCGCGGCCCGCACCCGCTGCTCCCCCACTTCCTTGGCCGCCAGGTCCAGGGCCTCCAGCGCCGCGTCCAGCCCGGCGTCGCCAATGACATGGAACCCGCCCTGGATCCCTGCCAGGGAGCAGGCGGCAAGATGGGCTGCCGCCTGGTCCACGCTGAGGTACAGGCTGCCGCGTTCCTGGCCGGCATCGCTGTAGGCGCCGCGCAGGGCTGCCGTCCTGGACCCGATCGAACCGTCGATAGTCAGGTCCCCTGCCAGCCCCCGGATATTTCCACCGAGCTGCCCCACAAGGGAACGAGCCTGCGCCGCTGACGAGACCAGCTCCCCCCAGTACGGCAGTACTTCCGGAAAGCACTGGGCGCCCGGGCGGGCCCCATTCCAACTTGCGGCAAGCCGCACGTCATCGGCGCCGCCGATGTGCGGCGCACCCATCTCGGCAACGGCCACATAGCCGTTGGCCGCAGCCTCTGACAGGGCGCGGGCCTGATGCCGCTTCAGCACATCCTGCGGCATCTGCCGGGTTGCCAGCCGGGCGGCGTCGTGGGCTGCCCGCATCACCCGCGCGCCGCCGTCGTACCCGTCCTTGCCGTGAAGCCCTGCGGACTGGACCAGCGACGCCGACACCAGCGCCGAGTGGACGTCCACCCTGGAAAGGTAGACCGGCCGGCCTCCGGAGGCCCGCTCCAGTTCCTCGGCACTGGGCAGGGCAGGATCCGCCCACGTGGACTCGTCCCAGCCATGGCCGAGTACCGGACCTTCCCCGTCAGCCGCCGCGACGGCCTCCAGCAGCGCCCGGGCCGAGGTGGCCGTCCCCAACTGCAGCGAGTCCAGCGCGATTCCGGTTTCGGTCAGGTGGATGTGGGAGTCGACGAAGCCCGGTGCCACCAAGGCGCCGCGCAGGTCGATGATCTCCATGGAACTGTCCGCGATGGAGGATGCGGCCTGCTCTGAGCCAACCCAGGCAACGGTGTCACCGTCCACCAGCATGGCAGTCGCGAAGGGATCCGCTGCCGTGTACACCGAACCATTGCGGTACAGCACCGGCGCGGGACGGGGGGTGGCATCAGAGCGGGACGTGGCATCGGGGCGGGGCATGGCGGGGCAGTCTCCTGGGTGGGGGCGCACCGGCAGCAGCCGGCGGGGACAACGGGGCTAGAGAACGGATGAATACGCCACGACACCGCGGCGAATGAGGTTGATCGCTTCGGCGCACAGCCGTGCCAGCCGCGGGTCGAGGCCGGGGATTTTGGCAAGCTGGTCCAGAAGGTCCACCACCTGCTTCACCCAGCGGACAAAGTCGCCGGCTGCAAGATCGGTGCCGCTGAGGACATCCTGCAGGTGGCGGCCGCGGGCCCATTTATACAGCGGCCAGACCAGTCCCAGTTCAGGTTCGCCGGTCAGGGGAAGCTTGTTCTCCTCTTCCACGTCCTCAAGGACGGACCATTCCTTGACCACAATGTCCACGGAGGTCTCCAGCGAGACGCTGGGCATGCGCGGCCGCAGGCCCCGGTCCTCGCGTTTGGCCTGGTAGACCAGCACGCTGGCCAGTGCAGCCACTTCGGCGGCGTCGAGGTCGTTGAACGCGCCCAGCCGCAGCGACTGGGAGATCAACAGGTCCTTCTCGCCATAGATCCTGCGGAGCCGCTGGCCGTCCGGGCTGATGTTAAGCCTGCCGTCTCCGGCATCTTCCAGGTAGCCGTAAGCGGACAGTACATCGCAGACCCGGTCGAAGGTCTTGGCGATGGTGTTGGTCCGGCCTTGGATCTGGCGGACCAGGCCATCCGTTTCGCGCCGGAGTTTCCACCAGCGCTCCGACCAGCGCGCGTGGTCTTCCCGCTCGCTGCACCCATGGCAAGGGTGGGCCTTCAGGGCCCGGCGCAGCTCCGTGATGCGTTTTTCCTGGTTGGGCAGGGCGGCGCCGCGGCCGAAGTCATGGTTGCGGTTCTGGCCAGGGGCGGGCGGTCTGTTTTCCCGCAGGGCGTTCCGGACAGAGGACGCGAGGCCCCGGCGCGACTTGGGCACCTTGGCGTTGAAGGATTTGGGGATGCGGATCCTGGTAACCGGCGCGATGGGACCTTCAAGGTCGTCAGCGCCGATCCTGCGCAATTGGTTGTCCAGCGTCAGCACGGCCGGGCGGGGTTCGCGGCTGGTGTGGTCTGAGCTGAGGACGACGGCGGGCCCCGGGGCGCGGCCGCCTGGGACGTCAACCACATCGCCGGGGAGGAGGCGCGCCAGGGAGTCGTCGCAAAGGGATTTCCGGACGCGGGACTTGGTGCGGGAGGTGGCGTTCTCGGCGTCGGACAGTTCCCTGCGCAGCCGGGCATACTCCGTGAAATCACCCAAGTGGCAGGTCATGGATTTTGCATAGCCGGCGAGGGATTCCTCGCGACTGCGCACCTGGCGGGCCAGGCCCACTACCGAACGGTCCGCCTGGAACTGGGCAAAGGAGGATTCCAGGATTTCCCGTGCCCTTGACCGGCCAAACTGCGCCAGCAGGTTGATGCTCATGTTGTAGGTGGGCCGGAAACTGGAGTTCAACGGGTAGGTGCGCCGTGATGCCAGCCCGGCAACTGCGGTGGGGTCCGTGCCCGGCTGCCACAGCACCACGGCGTGGCCTTCAATGTCGATGCCGCGCCGTCCGGCACGTCCGGTCAGCTGGGTGTATTCGCCGGCGGTGATGTCCACATGGGCTTCGCCGTTGAACTTGTCCAGCTTTTCGAGCACCACCGAGCGGGCAGGCATGTTGACACCCAGGGCCAGGGTTTCCGTGGCGAAGACAGCCTTGACCAGGCCGTCGGCGAACAGTTTCTCCACCACCTCCTTGAAGGTGGGCAGCATTCCGGCGTGGTGGGCGGCGAAGCCCCGAAGCAGCCCGTCCCGCCAGGTCCAAAAGCCCAGGACGTCAAGGTCGTCCGGCGGGATGTCCTGCCCCGCCTCGTCGACGCGCTGGGCAATGATCCGCTGCTCCTTCTCGGTGGTGAGCCAGAGCCCGGATGCAACGCACTGGGCGACGGCTGCCTCACAGCCGGCGCGGGAAAAGATGAAGGTGATCGCCGGCAGCAGGTCCATCCGGTCCAGGCTGGCGATCACCTGGGGCCGGCTGGCGGGGCGCACCCCCGTCGGCTCTGCACCACGGACCGGGCGGTCGTTTCCGCGCCGGCCGCGCTGGCCCCTTCCCCCGGGCCCGGGCCTGCTGCGGAAGCTCTGACGGCTCTCGCTCTGGGCCACCGTCAGCAGGTCAGGGTTGACGTCGAAACCGCGTCCCTTGCCGGCGTCGCGGGACTTGCCGGGCGCGGCCGGCTGCTGCTCGTCTTCCTCAACCGGCGGGGCGATTTCGTCGAAAGTGGTCTCCCCGGCAAACAGGTCCATGATCCGTCGGCCCACCATGACGTGCTGCCACAACGGAACCGGGCGGTGCTCGGAAACGATGATGTCGGTGTCACCGCGGACGGTGTCCAGCCAGGCGCCGAATTCCTCGGCATTGGAAACGGTCGCACTCAATGACGCGACCTGGACCTCGCTGGGCAGGTGGATGATGACTTCCTCCCACACGGCCCCGCGGAACCGGTCGGCGAGGTAGTGGACCTCGTCCATGACCACGTAGCCAAGATCGCCGAGCGTGGCAGAATCCGCGTAGAGCATGTTCCGGAGGACCTCGGTGGTCATGACCACCACTTGCGCGTCACCATTGATGCTGGTGTCCCCGGTCAGGAGCCCCACATTCCCGGGACCGTACTTTTCAGTAAGTTCGCTGAATTTCTGGTTGCTGAGCGCCTTGATGGGCGTGGTGTAGAAGGCCTTCAGTCCCCGCTGCAGAGCGAGATAGATGGCGAACTCCCCCACGATGGTCTTCCCGGCGCCGGTGGGGGCCGCCACCAGGACACCCTTGCCTTCCTGCAGGGAACGGCACGCCTGCCGTTGAAAGTCATCAAGCTCGAAGTCCAGGGTCCGGATGAACGCCCCAAGGTAGGTGGCGGCCTCGGCCCGGCGTTCAGCGCTGGCACGGTATCTCTCGGCCGGCGACATTTCTTCAGGATCGATGGGGCCGGCGGAGAAGGGTCCGGTGGTGGAGGACATACCCCAAGCCTAACGGCAGGCTAGAGCTTCTTCAGTTCGCTGCTTGGGGTTGCGACATCCGCAGTGGCCTCGGTTTCCTCAACCTGCCGGGCCTGGCGGCGTTCGCGGCGCTTGTCGTTCATAATGCAGATGCCGATGGCCGCGAAGAACAGGGCCAGCAGCGGTCCGGCCAACATGAACATCGAAATCGCGTCCGCACCCGGAGCCGCGATGGCGGCAAGGACGAAGACCAGGAAGACGGTGATGCGCCAGGCCTTAAGGATGGTGTGGCCGGAGACGATGCCGGCCATGTTCACGCCCACCAGCACCACGGGGACCAGGAAGGCCAGGCCCAGCATGAGCACCATCCGCGTGACGAACTCGATGTAGGTCCGGGCATCGATGACGCTGGAGGAGCCTTCCGGGGTGAACTGGGTCAGCGCGTGGACCACCTGCGGCACCACAAGCCAGCCCACCCAGATTCCGGCCAGGAACAGCGGGATGGCGGCCGCCATGTAGCCGAGGGTGTAGCGGCGTTCCTTGGACGTCAGTCCAGGAGTGATGAAGGCCCAGAGCTGGTAGATCCAGATGGGGCTGGAAATGACCGCCCCGATCAGGAGCGACATCTGGAGCTTGAAGTCGAAGGGTGACGCGATGGTCCCGAAGTTGATGGCCGCCAGGCCGCCGGTCTCATTGGAGATGCGGTTGACCGGTTCAGCCAGGGCCTTCAGCAGCGGATCGTAAAGTATCCAGCCCCCAATGCCGCCAATGACGACGCCGATGGCCGACTTGATCAGCCGGTTCTTCAGCTCGTTGAGGTGCTCCCAAAGCGACATCCGTCCTTCGGGATTGGCTTTACGGGCCCGCGACAGTGCCACGGGAGGTCAGGCGCGGGTCGACGGCGGAACGTCAGTGCCGTCTGTCGGCTCACCGGGCTTCGCCTTGGGGTGGTTCACGATGGTGCCTTCCACCGGGCCGTTTGCCTCGGTGGAGTCGGCTTTGCCGTCGTTCTTCATTTCCTTGACCTCGGACTTGATGATCCGCATTGACTGTCCCAGGCTGCGGGCCATGGCCGGAAGCTTCGGGGCGGCGAAGAGCAGCAAAGCAACAACGATGATGATTACGATGGGCCAGGGGCCATCAAAGAGTCTTCCCACGGGAAATCCTTTCCTCTACGTACATCCTACTTCTATGTGAAGTCGAGATCTCCGAGCGCCTGCGGCTGGCCCCGGTCCTTTTTACGCTGCACTCGCCGGCCGCGGCGTTCCTCACGCCGGGCCCATTTGGATGCCTCGTAATCATGTCTCATCACAGCGGGTGAGGCAAAAACGGCCGAGCCTGGCAGGGCCCCGGCCGGATCTGCAGGTTCGTCCGGCAGATCAATGGGGTTCAGGTGTCCCAGCTTTTCGCCGGCGGCCCCGAGGTCCTTCACCGTGGCCATGAACTGGCGGAAAAGTCGGATGCCCAGCAGGACATAGAACAGCAGGGCTACTGCGACCAGCGCCACCCATATAAGAATCCAGGACCACCAAGGCATGCTGAGAAGTCTATCGGTCGTAGCCGGCCAGCGAGGCCGCGAGCCAGTCCCGCGCGGCGGAAGCGAGATCGGCCGGGGCCAAAATCCGCGCTGAACCGCCATGCTGGGCCACGAACATCGGCAGCCACGCCGTGTTGCCGAACCTGATCTCGGCCACCAGGCCGCCGTCGGGCAACTCCGCGGTGCGCTCCGCGTAGTAGTCCTCCGCCAGCCCCCTCCCCTGCCGGGTGAGCTGGACGGTGACCATGGTGTCGTCGTCGTTCGCGGTGAACAGCTTGGCCGGGACCCCGCCCTCAGGAGAGTCATGCGGGGCGGCGGGCTCACCGTTGGGGCGCACGTCCTGTACCCGGTCCAGGCGGAAGTTCCGCAGCCCGTCCACCAGGTGGCACCAGGCTTCGAAGTACCAGGTGTTGTCAAGGGAATACAGCCGCACTGGGTCAACGTCGCGCTCGGTCACGGCGTCGCGCTGGGGTGACAGGTAGGTCAGGTGGAGCTGGGAGCGGGATTCGATGGCCTGGCGCACCGTGGCATGGGTTGCGGCGTCCGCCGGCGCAACCTGCGGCCCGGCGATGGAGGCAGCCTGCAGTCCTTCCTCCCCTGCGGCAGCCAGGAGCTTCAACGTGACAGACTCCAGGGCACCGTCGCCGGGAAGGTCCGGCAGGCCGTTGAGGGTTTCAAGACCCGTCAGCAGCGCGCAGGCCTCCGCCACCGTGAACCGCACCGGCTTCTTCAGGTCAAGGTCCTGGGTAATGAAGACGTGGTCGTTTTCCCACTGGATATCGAGCAGATCGTCAGGATAGCCCTCCGGCAGCCCCGAGCAGATGAGGATCCGCAGGTCTGCCTCAAGCTCCTCCCGGGTGACACCGAAGTGTCTTGCCACGTCCTGGATGTGCAGGCCCTGGTTATGGACCAGGAACGGCACCAGCTGCAGCATGCGCTTGAGCTGGTCCTCCGAGGTCCCCTTGCGGGCGCCCCGGGGACGGGTGTCGGCAAAGGTGTAGGCGGGAACAGGCGCGGCGCTGAAGGCGGCTGCGGCCTGCAGCCGCCTTCGCACGGCTGCGGCCAGCCCGGCCGGTTCCCTTGCGAGGGCATCAGGCCCGTAGGAAGCCAGTTCTTCAGCAAGTACCTCCGGGTCCCGATACTCCACGAAGAGCCGGTCGTAGCCCGCAACGGGCTGCCCTGGTACCTGATCCGGGGCGCCCAGGACGGCACGGCGCCGCAGGGCCAGCAGGTGCCCCTCCCTGACGTCCACGACGGCGGTTCGCAGCGGCAGTTCAGGCAGCCGGTCAAGCTCAGCGCGGATGTTGAAGTCGACGGGCGGTGTGTACTGCTCCCTTGCCAGGGTGGCCACGGCGCTGGTGAAGCGCGAGAGCCGGAAATGCCGGGGTGCTTTCCGTGCCCGGTCATAGCCCATGAGGTACCACTGGCCGAACCGGCTGCCCAGGCCCCACGGTTCCACAGTGCGTTGTTCTTCCTTGCCGGTGGTGCCGGCGAGATAGGTGAACGTGACGGGATGCCGGGCGTGCATGGCGGCCACGATGTCATCAAAGGCCTGCCCGGCGGGTTTGATCCGTGGCTGGACCCCGGCAGGGAGTTCCACCTCGGCCATCCTGCCGGAAGCCTGGAGTTTGCGGAGGGCGCTTTGGGCGGCGGTTCCCAGGGCCGCACGCTCCCACAGCTGGGAGGCCAGCAGGAGGACGGTCCATTCCTCGGGCCCCAGCTGGACGTCCGGGAGCCGGTTGGACTCCTTGCCGATCCGGTACCTGGTGGTGGCGGGGTCGTCCTCGCTCCAGCCCAGGTCCGTCAGTGTCTCGACGTCGAAGCCCATCGCCCGCAGGTCATTCTTGTCCCGCTCGAACATCCGCCCGAACGCGACGTCGTTGCCGGAGGTGTCGCGGTAAACCTTTTCGCGCAGCTCGCTGCGGTGCAGCCCGTAGCGGGTGTTAAGCAAAGCGATCAGCAGGTTGAGGAGTCGTTCGGTGCGGGATGGGGACACCTTCGTTACGTTACTAAACTCCCCGGGGAAAGCAGAAAGCGCGGCAGTGCGGGAGGAATATCCTCCGGCACTGCCGCGCTTCCGGTTCAGCCGGTTGGTTCGGGTCAGCGGACCGCCACGAGGTCCACGACGAAGATCAGTGCTTCGTTGGGGGCAATAGCGCCACCTGCACCGCGCGAGCCGTACGCCAGCTCGGAGGGGATCTCGAGGCGGCGGCGGCCGCCGACCTTCATGCCCAGCAGGCCCTGGTCCCAGCCCTGGATGACCTGCCCGACGCCGACGCGGAAGTCCAGCGGTGCGCCGCGGCCCCAGGAGGCGTCGAATTCCTCGCCGGTGGACCAGGCAACCCCGACGTAGTGGGTGGAGACGGTGTCCCCTGCCTGGGCCTCCCGGCCGTCACCCTCGATGAGGTCTGTGATGACGAGTTCCGTGGGGACGTCGCCCTCGGGGAAATCGATCTCGGGCTTCTGGCGGTCAAATTCCCGCTGTCCAAAAGACATGCTTGCTCCTATGCGTGGGTTGGATGGGTGCCGCGGGGGACGCGGCGTCCTTGTAAGTCTTGCTACTTGACCCCGAGGATGTCCACTACGAAGACCAGATCGCCCTTTGCCTGGCCCTGGCCGGCGTCACCGTAGGCCAGGTCCTTGGGGATGACGAGCAGGACCCGGGATCCTACAGTCTTACCGGCGAGGCCCTGGGTCCAGCCCTTGATGACGCCGGTCAGCGGGAAGGTGGCGGGCTGGCCGCGGTCGAAGCTGGAATCGAACTTGGTGCCGTCGGCGAGGTTGACGCCCACGTAGTTGACGGTCAGGGTGTCGGACTCCTTGACGGCGGCGCCCGTGCCCTTGATCAGGTCCTGCGACACGAGGGATGTGGGGGCCGGGGCTCCCGCAACGTTGATTTCCGGGATGCCGTCCTTTTCCGTGACCGTCGGCAGCCCGGCGGGCGGCGTTACCGTTTCGCCCTGGGGCTTGTCCAGCACCGGGGTGGGATCGGAAGCGGAAAGAACCTTGATGATCAGCAGCTGGGTGGGGTCTGCTGCGGTGCTCGGGCTGGGGCTGGCGCCGTCTGACGGGCTGGGGTTCGCCGAAGCTGCACTCTGCTGGCCGGGGACGGCCAGCGCCAGGCTGGATCCGACCTTAGCGCCCACGAAAGCGTTGTAGATGACGGCGCTGCTGGTCTTGAGCTCATCATTCAGTTCAAGGCTCTCAGGCTCGTTGGCGAACGTATCCTCAAGCTGGGAACCGTCCGTGCCGTTCAGCGCGAGGATGGAGATCTTGGCTATCTGGTTCGCCTTCACGGCGTCGCCGCTGCCTTCGGACACCACCTTGATGGTTGGCTCGGTCACAGTCAGTGGCTTGTCGAAGTCCACGCCAGGGGCCTTCTTGTCCCCGTTGTCGGTCAGCTTGAGGGAGTCGAACTTTGCAGTCTCCCCGGCGGACTGGCTGCTGGGCTCTGGCTGGGAAGCGTTGCCTCCGCAGGCAGTCAGGAGCAGCAGGCCGGGAAGGAGGATTGCTAGTAGTCGGCGCACGTAGGAAAACTTTCGTCGGGGCAGGGTGGATACGACATTCCGCATTGCAGCGGAGCGTGTCGTGGAGAGGTCCCGTTAAAAGGACCTTATCCAGAATAGACCCTGAAGCTGGACGTCAGCCCATAGAGTCCAGGAGCGCATCGACGCGCTCATCGACGCTGCGGAAGGGATCCTTGCACAGAATCGTCTGGTGGGCGCGGTCATTCAGTTTCAGATGCACCCAGTCCACCGTGTAATCACGGCCCAGTTCCTGTGCGCGGCGGACAAAGTCCCCGCGCAGCTTCGCGCGGGTGGTCTGCGGCGGTGCGTCCACGGCTCCCTTGATGACGGTGTCGTCCACAATCCGGCGCACGGCCCCACGTGACTGCAGCAGGTAGAACAGTCCGCGGCTGCGGGAAATGTCGTGGTACGTCAAATCCAGCTGGGCAATGCGGGGTGCGTCCAGGCCCAGGCCGTGGCGTTCACGGTAGTTGTCCATCAGCTTCTTCTTGATGGCCCAGTCGATTTCGGTCTCAATGCCCTTGGTGTCACCGGATTCAATGGCATGCAGTGTCCGCTCCCACAGATCGAGGATCAACGGTACGTGCGGGTTGTGCGCCCCGTGCTCCTTGACGAAGGCCGTGACCTTGGTCAGGTACTCCTGCTGGATTTCCAGGGCCGTGAGCTGGCGTCCGTTGGCAAGGCGGACCAGTGCCCGGCCACTGAGGTCGTGAGAGATTTCCCGGATGCTGCGGATGGGGTTTTCCATCCGCATGTCGCGCATGATCACGCCCGCTTCGATCATCCGCAGGACCAGGTCCACGGTGCCGACCTTCATGAGGGCAGTGGCCTCTGACATGTTCGAGTCCCCCACAATGACGTGCAGGCGGCGGTAGAACTCCGCGTCCGCGTGCGGCTCGTCACGGGTGTTGATAATGGGCCGTGAGCGCGTCGTCGCGGAGGAGACTCCCTCCCAGATGTGGTCGGCGCGCTGGGAGAACGCATAGGTGGCCCCGTGCGGGGTCTTCAGGATTTTTCCGGCGCCGGCGATGAGCTGGCGGGTGACCAGGAACGGAATGAGGATTTCGGCCAGACGGGAAAATTCCCCACGGCGGGGAATGAGGTAGTTCTCGTGGCTGCCGTACGAGTTGCCGGCGGAGTCGGTGTTGTTCTTGAAGAGGTACACCGTGCCGTTGAAGCCTTCGGCGGCCAGCCGGGCCTGGGCTTCATCCACGAGGTCATCCAGGATAAGCTCACCCGCACGGTCGTGGGCGATCAGCTGTGCGAGGTCATCGCATTCGGCGGTGGCGTATTCGGGGTGGGACCCGACGTCGAGGTACAGCCGCGAGCCATTGGTAAGGAACACGTTGGACGAGCGCCCCCAGCTGACCACTTTGCGGAAGAGGTACCGGGCCACCTCTTCCGGGGCAAGTGGCCTTGAGTCGGGGCTCGAGTAAGAGATCCCGAACTCGGTCTCGATGCCGAAGATTCTCTTGTCCATGTCGTCCTCCTAGGCCAGCAGTGCTGTGATGTCCGCGTCGTTCAGCCTGCGGAAGGCACGCCGGGATCCGCGGGAGCTTTCGGAAAGCCTGTCCAGGACTGCCACTTCGAGTGCGCCCGGCGGCAGCTGCGCCGCAGCCTGTTCTCCCTCCTGGGCAGGCGCCAGTCCCTTCAAAGCCAGCCGGACAGCATCGGCGAAATCGAGGGACGCCTGCCAACCAGCCTCGATGGCTGAAGACACCTTTTCTGCCTGGCCGCCCATGACGACGAAACTGTGCTCATCGGCGATCGAGCCGTCAAAGGTCAGCCGGTACAGGTGGTCGTCGGCCTGGGTGGGGCCAACTTCGGCGACCGCCAGTTCCACCTCAAAGGGTTTCTGCTCGGCGGTAAAGACAGCCCCCAGGCTTTGCGCGTAGACGCTCGCCAGGCCGCGGGCGGTCACATCCTCGCGGTCGTAGGAGTAACCCCGGACGTCTGCATAGCGGACCCCCGCCTGGCGGAGGCTTTCAAATTCGTTGTACTTGCCCACTGCGGCAAAGGCGATCTTGTCGTAGATTTCGCCGATCTTGTGCAGGGACGGCGAAGGATTCTCGGCGACGAGCGCGATGCCGTCGGCGCAGCTGATGACCACAACCGAGCGGCCACGGCCGATGCCTTTCCGCGCGAAATCCGCACGGTCCTTCATCAGCTGTTCGGGCGAGACATAGAACTGCTGCGTCATGTCAGGCCTCCCGTCCGGCGATGGTGCGTGCCTCAATTACGGCGCGCGAAGCAGCCGCGAGGTCCGCCTCGGGCACCCGGTGGGCCCCTGTCCTGTCCACCGTATAGACCACTGGCCACAATTGCCGGACGGTGTCCGGGCCGCCGGTGGCGGAATCGTCGTCGGCGGCGTCATACAGGGACTCCACGGCCACGGACAGTGCCTCGGCAGCGGTGAGGTTGGGCCGCCAGAGTTTCTTGAGGGCACCGCGCGCGAAGACCGAACCCGAGCCTACGGTGTGGTGTTCGTGTTCCTCGTACCTGCCCCCGGTGACGTCGTAGGAGAACAGCCGGCCCACACCGGCGGTGGTGTCGAAGCCTGCAAACAGGGGCACGACGGCCAGGCCCTGAAGGGCCATCGGAAGGTTGCCCCTGATCATGGCCCCCAGCCGGTTGGCCTTGCCTTCGAGGCTGAGTTGGGTTCCTTCAATTTTTTCGTAGTGCTCAAGTTCAACCTGGAAGAGTCGCGTCAGGTCAATTGCTATGCCGGCTGTTCCGGCAATGCCAAGCACAGAGAAGTGGTCTGCCGGAAAGACCTTCTCGATGTGCCTGCTGGCGATGATGTTGCCCATCGTGGCGCGCCTGTCGCCCGCCATGAGGACACCGCCGCCATAACTCATGGCAACGATGGTGGTGGCGTGTGGAACCTGCACCGGGGCAGCCGTGGACGCGCCACCCTGGAGGGACCGGCTAAAGGGCAATAGCTCGGGCCGGTCCCGTTGCAGGTGCTCCGTAAAGGACGAGGTGGCGTTGGCGGCTACCTGGTTGGCGGTTGATTCCTGCACTCATCACTCCTTGAACGTGGTACTTCAACGTCGGTACAGATTCCGGCCGTCCGCGGCTTCCGCCACCTTCCGGGTCCGGGTTACTGGCCGCCCTTTTGCACGAATGCCCGGACGAACTCCTCAGCGTTGGATTCCAGGACGCCGTCGATTTCGTCGAGCAGGTCGTCCACGCCTTCGGTCGATGCCGAAGCCTGTGCTTCGGGCGGTGCCGGGGGTGCCTCGGGGATGTCGTCCTCGACCTGGCTGTCACGTGACTGCGGCTGCTGCTGCTCCTGGCCTGCCATTGGTTTCCCTCCTTGTTCCTCCGGTGGATCCGGCGGATCCTCCGATATGCCCATCCTGCCACGGGACGGGCGTTCCGGGGCGGTTTATGCCGCAGGCGGAGTGCTGTTGTGTCCCAGCAGTTCCCCGAGGAACGGTCCCGCTTCCCGGTAGCGATCGAACAACGCTCCGGTGAGGGCTTTGGTTCCCCTCAGGGGTTCCCTGGTGGGCACCCGCTGAAGCCGTCCGTAACCCGGCACATCGAAGATCACCGAATCCCAGCTTGCGCCCACCACATCCTTGCCGAAGCTGCTGATGCATTTCCCACGGAAGAAGGCCCGGGTGTCGGCGGGGGGCTCTGTCACCGCAGCGGCAATGGCGGCATCGTCCACGACGCGCTGCATCCGGTTCCTGGACAGCAGCCGGTAATAGAGGCCCTTCTCCGGCCTGATATCGGCCCACTGGAGATCCACCAGGCCAAGCCGGGCGTCGTTCCATTCCAGTCCATCGCGCTGCCGGTAGCCGTCAAGCAGGGTGAGTTTCGCCAGCCATTCCACGGAAGTGGCGGCGGCAGCCCTGTCACTGTCCAGTTGGGTGAGAACCGAAGCCCACCGTTCCAGGACCTCATGGGTGTGCCCGTCACCGTCCAGGGCGTCACCCACGCCGGTGTCCTGGGCCAGCTTGGCCGCGGCCTCGTGGTACATCCACTGGATGTCCAGGGCTGTGACCCGCCGTCCGTCCAGCAAGCGCAGTTTTGCAGTGAGCGAGGTATCGTGGCTGACCGTTTTGAGTGCCGCGACGGGCTCGTAGACCTCGATTTTGGGAGCCAGCCCTGCCTCGATGAGGCTGAGGACCATGGCCGTCGTACCGAACTTGAGGTAGTTGGACACCTGGCTGAGATTGGCGTCACCGATGATGACGTGGAGGCGCCGGTACTTATCGGCCGTGGAATGGGGTTCGTCCCTGGTGTTGATGATGGGCCGGCGGATGGTGGTTTCCAGGCCCACCTCGGCTTCGAAGAAGTCGGCCCGCTGGCTGACCTGAAAGCCGGGCGTTGAGCTGTCCTGTCCTATCCCCAGCCGCCCGGCACCGCACACCACCTGCCGGCTGACGAAGAAGGGTGTGAGCCCGCGGACGATGTCGCCGAAAGGGACGGAGCGGGGCATGAGGTAGTTCTCGTGGGAACCGTAGGACACGGACTTGTTATCGGTGTTGTTCTTGTAGAGGTTGACCGGCGGGAGGGCGGGGTCCGCGGCCAGCCGGCGGACGGCGGCCAGCCCCACGAGGTCGCCGGCAGCGTCCCATGCCACCGCGTCACGGGGGTTGGTGACCTCAGGGCTTGAGTACTCGGGATGGGCGTGGTCGACGTACAGCCGGGCTCCGTTGCCAAGGACCATGTTCATCAGCAGAGTCCCTGACTCGTCCTGGCCGTCCAGCTCGAGTTCCTCGCGGCCATAAGCCAGCGCCACTGCCTCCGCATCAAGCACCGGTGGCTGGTCGGTCAGCTGGCTGGGATGTGCAGCGCCACGGTCCACGGTCCAGCCCCGGGCATCGTGCAGGGGCTCTTCATCGGTGTAGTCCCAGCGGGTTTCGGCCCCGCCGGCCGCCCGCTGCCTGGTGACTTGGGCGTAGGCCTGCACCACACGGGCGCTCATCATGGTGGCATTGGCCGAGGGAGCGGAGGGAGCGTGGATGCCGTACTCCGTTTCCGCCCCCATCACCCGCATGGCCCCGCCGGCGGGGAGTGCTTCCCCGGCGGCAGGTCCCTTCGCATCCGTCATAGATACTGCCCTGTGGTTGGCATCGTCTCGATCGACTTGCCCGGCTCCTGCCCGGCCTTGCCCTGGACGATGGTACGGATATAGGTGATCCGTTCGCCCTTCTTGCCGGAGATGCGTGCCCAGTCGTCGGGGTTGGTGGTGTTGGGCATGTCCTCGTGTTCGCGGAATTCATCCACCACTGCACGCAGCAGGTGCTCGATCCGGAGCCCCTTCTGGTGTGTGGTCAGCAGGTCCTTGATGGCGTACTTCTTGGCCCTGTCCACCACGTTCTGCACTACGGCGCCCGAGTTGAAATCCTTGAAGTACAGCATCTCGGTGTCACCGTTGGCATACGTGACCTCGAGGAACTCGTTGGACTTGTCCGTGGAGTACATGGCTTCGACCGTGCGCTGGACCATGGCGTCAACCGTGGCCTGGATGTCTCCGTTGTGCTCGGCGAGGTCCGACTCGTGGAACGGCAGGTCCGTCGTGATGTATTTGTTGAAGATGTCCGCAGCGGCTTCCGCGTCGGGGCGCTGGATCTTGACTTTGACGTCCAGCCGACCGGGCCGGAGGATGGCGGGGTCGATCATGTCCTCACGGTTGGATGCACCGATGACAATGACGTTGTCCAGGCGTTCCACGCCGTCGATCTCACTGAGGAGCTGGGGCACGATGGTGGTTTCGACGTCGGAGGAGATTCCGGTGCCGCGGGTGCGGAACAGGGAGTCCATTTCGTCGAAGAACACCACGACGGGGCTGCCGTCCGAGGCCTTTTCCCGGGCGCGGGAGAAGATCAGGCGGATGTGCCGCTCTGTTTCGCCCACGTACTTGTCAAGGAGTTCGGGTCCCTTGATGTTCAGGAAGTAGCTCTTCAGGTCCACGTTCCCGGACCGTTCGGCGGCGCGGGCGGCGAGGGAGTTGGCAACCGCCTTGGCGATAAGGGTCTTGCCGCAGCCCGGAGGGCCGTACAGCAGGATGCCCTTGGGGGCCTTCAGTCCGTGCTCGCGGTAGAGGTCGGGGTGCAGGAACGGCAGTTCCACCGCGTCCCGGATCTGTTCGATCTGGGGGCCGAGGCCGCCGATGTCCTCGTAGGTGATGTCCGGGACTTCCTCGAGCACCAGGTTCTCCACCTCGGAGCGCGGCACTTTCTCGAGGGCGTAGCCTGTCCGGGAGTCCACGGAGAGGGCGTCGCCGACCCTGAGCTTCTCGACCTGGAGCGCACCGGAAAGCCGGACCACCCGTTCCTCGTCGGCCCGGCCAACCACCAGGGCGCGGTCACGCCCCAGCATTTCCTTCAAGGTGGCAAGCTCGCCGGCGCGCTCATAGCCAAGACCTGCCACGATCAGGAGGGCTTCGTTGAGCAGTACCTCCTGGCCCACCGCCAGTTGGTTGATATTGACCAGTGGGCTGACACCCACCCGCATCTTCCGGCCGGCGTTGAAGATATCCACGGATTCCTCGGTGGCAGCCTGGCCGCTGTTGCCGGGGGCAGGCTGCCGCTTCGGATTGATCTGGAGGATGGTGCCGAAGCTGTACGGCGGCTGCCCTTCCTGGTCCAGGGCATTTTTGAGCCGGAGAATCTCCGCCTTGGCCGTCTCAAGCATGCTGACCAGCTTGGTGTTGTTCTGCGTTGCCGCTGCCAACTGGCGGTCGATGTGCCTGAGCTTGTCCCGAAGTATGTTGACCTGGCGGTCAGCAACCGAGAGGTCGTTGGCGGCAGACTGCTCTGCCGGTGTACGTCCGGAGTCCTGGTTTGGTGTCTCCATGATGTATCAGCCCCTTCCTGCGCTTCTCTTAAAGACATTAGTCCCAAGATGCCGGGTAGGGATGGAGACTCCCGAAATGTGGACTAGTTCGTAACCTCGGGTGTGTCCACCACGTTCGTTCCCGCGATGGCATCCCGGGCTGCCCGCCGCAGCTTCTTGTCAGACACGGCCCGCTCCCCTACCGCGCCGGGAGTCCAGGCATTGACATCTTCTTCGTTGAACTCGGTCTTGGACGGCCGGCGCTTGACCGAGATGCCGGTGACGCCGTCGGCGAGGCGCCGGGTGACCAGCAGGAACCCGGTGTGGGCCACCATGCGGTGGTCCGGCCGGACCGCCAGCCCCTCCAGATGCCAGCCGCGGACCAGAGATTCCCAGGCGTCGGGTTCGGTGAAGCGGCCGTCGGCGCGGATGGCTTCCGCTGTGCGGGAGAGCTGGGTGACGGTTGCCACGTAGTTGATCCAAACGCCGCCGGGGGCAAGGACGGTGGCGACGGCGTCGAGGCATTCCCAGGGTGCCAGCATGTCCAGCACCACGCGGTCCACAGAGCCGGGCTCTTCAGCCTTGACCACTTCCTCCTGGAAGTCGCCGAGGGAAATCTGCCAGGCAGGATGCGGACCGCCGAAGATAGTCTCCACATTGCCCCGGGCGATGTCGGCGAACTCTTCGCGCCGCTCGAAGGAGTGCAGGTAGCCGTTGTCGCCCACGGCGCGGAGCAGGGAGATGGACAGGGCGCCGGAGCCGACGCCGGCCTCCACCACGCGTGCGCCGGGGAAGATATCCGCCATGGTGACGATCTGGCCTGCATCCTTGGGATACACGACGGCGGCACCGCGGGGCATGGACAGCACGAAGTCGGAGAGCAACGGGCGGAGGGTCTGGTACTGCTGGCCAACGTTGTTCACCACAACAGAGCCGTCCACCTTGCCGATGATCTCGTCGTGGTTCAGGAAGCCACGGTGGGTGTGGAAGGCGCCACCACGTTCAAGCGTGATGGTATTCATGCGGCCGCGTTCGTCGGTGAGCTGGACACGCTCGCCTTCGCGGAAGGGGCCGCGGCGACGGGCAGCTCCTACCGGCTGCGAGCCGCTGGCGGGAGCACCGGCTTGCGCTGCTCCCGTGGCGTCGTTGACCGCAGTTTCGCTGCTCATGATGTTCCTCGCTCCTGTAAACCTTTTGTGCCGCGGCCAAAGTCCCAAGGGATACGGGGCTTTTACGGCGGCAATGCACGACCGGCAGGTAACTCTACCGGTTCTGCCCCTGCGGGTGCTTATCGTTGCGCTGTCTCTTTCCGGTGATGGCCGCGAGGACGACGTCCTGGGTCAGCAGTCCGGTGACTGCGCCGTTGTGGTCCACCACTGCATAGTGCCGCCCCTCAAGCTGCGAAAGAAACTGGATCAGCTCCTGTCCCTTGGACCATTCGGGAACGTAGGCGCCGGCAGACAGGGGAAACGAAATGGCGGTGACCGGGGTTGAGTCCGCGGCTGATCCGGGCACCGAGGCCAGCGCGCCAGGGTCCACCACCCCCTGCGGGCGGCCGTCCGGTCCGCATACCACCACGGACTTTGTTCCGGCGGCGGCCAGGCGGAGGGCGTCGCGGACGGTGCCCGTGGAAGGTATGCCCACGGCCGGCGTCGACAATCCCGCTGCGCTGACCAGCGGGAGCCGTCCCCGCAGCGTGCCCTGCTGGATGGAGGCGGAGGCACCCATCCACAGGAATCCGCCCACCAGGACGGTGATCATGAGGAGGCTGAAGTCGGGCTCGTCGCCGGCGAGGTACGGGCGAAGGAGGAACCAGTAGGCGATGGCCAGGACGATGATGCGCCCGCCCCAGCCGGCAGCTACCGTTCCCTTCGCCTGGCTGCCGGTGGCCTTCCAGACGACGGACTCGACCAGCCGGCCACCGTCCAGCGGCAGGCCCGGCAGGATGTTGAAGACGGCGATCAGGAAGTTGGCCCACATGAATATGTTGGTCAGGATCTCGGCGACACTTCCCAGGCTGTTGGTGCCCAGCAGCAGCCAGGCCCCGCCGGCGAGGACGAAATTCGCTGCTGGTCCAGCCAGCGCCACCAGCACGGACCGGCCGGGGGAAGCAGTGAAGCTTTCGAACTGAGTGTGCCCGCCCCAGAGATTGAGGACGATCTTTTGGGTGGGCCATCCGTAGATTTTGGCGGTGAGGGCGTGGGCGAGTTCGTGCACCAGCACGGAAATCAGGAGCAGGACGGCGTAGGCGAACGCCACAACGTAGGCGCTCATGCCGAGCATGGGGTTGTTCCGCGCCAGGACTGGCCCGTAGGCGATGACGGTGAAGGCTGCGATCACGAACCACGAGTAGGCAAGCACAACCGGAACGCCGGCGATGCGTCCCAGCGGGATGCCTTCACGCCGTCCTGTGCTGGCCGGGGTGCCGGGTTCCGTACCCCGTTGAGTGTCAGGTTCAGCCACGGGAGTCACCGGCGGCCGTGGCGGCGGGCCGCGTTGCCTCCGCCTCCAACAGCAGGGCTTCGAGCTCCACCAGGCCGCGGCCGGACAGGGAGTCCCAGAGTGCGTAACTGCCGTCATCCGGCAATGGAACGATGTGCGGCACAGCCACGGTGGTGACACCGGAGGCGACGGCCGCGGCAACGCCGGGGACGGAATCCTCAAGGGCAACGCAGTGGTGGATGCCGAGGTCAGGATCGGCTTCCTGCAACAGCTCGACGGCGGTCAGGTACGCCTCGGGGTGCGGTTTGCCCCGGGTGACGGTGTCGCCGGTGACAAGGACTTCGAAGTAGGGGCGGGGAAGGCTGGCAACCACCTCGCGGGCCAGCGGCCCCTCGGACATGGTGACCAGGGCGCAGCGCACGCCGGCCAGGTGCAGCTCCTCGAGGAGTTCACGCGCGCCCGGGCGCCATGGCACCTCCTGCTGGACGCTGCTGATGACCTGGGCCGTCAGGGAATCGATGATCTCGCGGACTTCGAGCTCGACGCCGGCCTGCTGGAGCAGGCCCGCGGAGAACGTCAGTGACTGGCCCACCAGCTGCATTGCCTGATGGTGGCTCCAGGTGCCGCCGTGGGCTTCCACCAAGGCATGCTCAGCGGCAATCCAGTATGGCTCGGTGTCCACGATGGTCCCGTCCATGTCCCATAGGACGGCTTTGAGCGGGGAACCGGCGGCAGGATTTCGCATGCAGCCAGTCTACGGGGCGGGGCTGGGCGGAGCCTGTGGGCTACGCCCTTGGCGAATATGCAGCTGGCCTGGTGCCCTTTGCGCCGTTTGCCGGCGATTTGCGGCGCTTCATTCCATGCGCGAGTGTCCACCTTGGACGTAGGGTGAAGAAATGAATAGCTTCGAGGGAGACACCGCCGAACAAGGTGCCGGACCCGAGCGGGAACGGTTCCTGCAGCCGGTGGCTGACGGACAGCGCGTAACCGTAATGCTTGCTGCCTTTGAGGGGTGGAATGACGCCGGAGAAGCGGCCAGCGACTCCCTGCGGTACCTGAACAAGTTGTGGGGCGGCAAGAAGGTGGCATCGATCGATGCCGATGAGTATTACGACTTCCAGTTCACGCGGCCCACCGTCCGCAGGAACGCCGCCGGAGAACGCAAGATCAAGTGGCCCTCCACCCGTATCTATAAGGCCAGCGCGCCCAACTCCAATGTGGACGTCATCTTCGTGCAGGGCACCGAGCCGTCCTACAAATGGCGCGCCTACACCGCTGAGCTGCTGGTTCATGCAGAGGCTTTGAACGTGGACTACGTGGTGCTCGTGGGGGCGCTGCTGGCCGATGTCCCCCACAGCCGCCCTATCCCGGTGAGCACGTCATCCGATGATGCCCAGCTTCGGGAACGCATGAACCTGGAAGCGTCACAGTATGAAGGCCCCGTGGGCATCGTGGGAGTCCTGTCCGAGGTGGCGCTGCTGGCCGGAATCCCAACCGTATCGCTGTGGGCGGCGGTGCCGCACTATGTGGCACAGGCGCCCTCGCCCAAGGCACAGCTCGCCCTCCTGCACCGCATCGAGGAGCTCCTGCAGGTGCCGCTGGACACCCAGGAGCTGGCGGAGGAAGCGGACGCCTGGGAGCGTGGCGTGGACGAACTGGCCACCGAGGACCCGGAAATTGCCGCCTACGTCCGCCAACTGGAGGAAGCCAAGGACACCGCCGACCTGCCCGAGGCCAGCGGCGAGTCCATTGCCCGCGAGTTTGAGCGCTACCTGAAGCGTCGGGGCCAGGACCGGCCCTGAGGTGAAACAGACAGCTACAGGAAGGGGGCTGGGCTCGGAGAAATCCTGGCCCAGCCCTCTTCTGTTGGCCGCAAGTCCCTTTGTTGCCGCGAGCCGAGGCCTTAGAGCCGGATGCCCAGGAGCGCGTCCACCGCGTCCTTAACAAGGGTGCGGTCGGTGGGGCTGGCGGCAGCACCGCCGTCGTTGGCGGACCGTGCCCAGCGCGAGACAGCGGCAACCGCTGCCGGCGCGTTAAGGTCCGCTGCCAGTGCCTCGCGCATTTCAGCCAGCAGCGCCTGGGCTGAACCCTCCGGAGCGTGGTCGAGCGCCTTCCGCCAGGCTGCCAGGTCTGCCTTGGCAGCGGTGAAGCCTTCGTCCGTCCAGGACCAGTCGGACCGGTAGTGGTGGGCAAGGATTGCAAGCCGGATGGCTGCAGGGTCTTCACCGGCGGCGCGGAGCCTGGAGACCAGCACCAGGTTGCCCTTGGATTTGCTCATCTTCTCCCCGTCGAGCCCTACCATCCCCGCATGCGCGTAGTGCCGGGCAAGTGGAACCCCCGCGAGGGAGTAGGCATGGCCGGCGCCCATCTCGTGGTGCGGGAAGATCAGGTCCGAGCCGCCACCCTGCACCGTGAAGGGCGACGGCAGATACTTTTGCGCGATGACGGTGCACTCGATATGCCAGCCGGGCCGGCCCGCGCCCAGGCTCCCACCGGGCCAGCTCGGCTCCCCCTGCCGTTCCACCCGCCACAGCAGCGGATCAAGGGCCTGCCGCTTCCCGGCACGGCCGGGGTCCCCGCCACGCTCAGCGAAAAGCTCCAGCATGGCGCTTTCACTCAGGTGCGAAATACATCCCAGGGCCCAGGCGTCCGGCGACGTTGACTGCTTGCCGGCCGCTTCGACGTCGTAATAGACATCTCCGTCGGGTTCCCCGTTGGTGCCGGCAACCTGGTAGGCCAGGCCCAGGCTGACCAGCTTTTCCACCTCGGGCACAATCAGGCCGATGGACTCCACCGCGCCCACATAGTGGTCCGGCGCCAGGACATTCAGCGCCTCCATGTCTGTCTGGAAGAGCTCCACCTGTTCGGCGGCGAGGTCCCGCCAGTCCACGCCGGTGGCTGTGGCCCGTTCCAGCAGGGGATCATCAACATCCGTCACGTTCTGGACGTAGGAGACCTCGCTGCCGGCGTCGCGCCAGGCGCGGTTCAGCAGGTCAAAGGCAACATAACTGGCGGCGTGGCCCATGTGGGTTGCGTCGTAAGGCGTGATGCCGCAGACGTACATGGATGGCCTGGCTTCCCGTTCCAGCGCCACTTCGCGGCCTGCCGCAGTGTCGAACAGCCGCAGGGCGGGCATGTTTCCGGGCAGGGCAGGAATGGGGCGGGAAGTCCAGGATTTCACATGCCAAGCCTAGTCCTAGGCGCTGATGACGCCGAAACCGAGCAGGAGGTACAGGGCCAGCCCCAGGAAGATCCGGTACCAGACAAAGAGCCGGTAGCTGCGGGTGGACACGAACTTAAGGAACCAGCCGATGATGACGTAGCCCACCACCAGCGCGATCACGGTGGCGAGGGCAGTTTCCGGCAGGCCGAACGGGCCGGAAATGCCTTCCTTGGTCACCACTTTGTACAGCTGGTAAAGACCGCTGCCGAAGACCGCGGGGATGGCGAGCAGGAATGAGTACCGCGCCGCGGCTTCTCGGGTGTAGCCCATCAGCAGGCCGGCCGTGATGGTGCCGCCGGAGCGGGAGACGCCGGGGATCAGGGCCAGGGCCTGCGCCAGTCCGTAGAGGATGCCGTGCTTGTAGGTCAGGTGGGTAAGGTCCCGCTTCTGGGCGCCCACGGCGTCGGCCACGGCGAGGAAGAGTCCAAAAACGATCAGCATGGTGGCCACGATCCACATGCTGCGGAGTACGGATTCGATCTGGTCCTGGAAGAGCAGGCCCAGCACGATGATGGGCAGGCTGCCCAGGATCACCAGCCAGCCCATGCGGGCATCAGGATCGTGCCGCGGCACCCTGCCCCTGAGGGACCCCGCCCAGGCCTTGACGATGCGGACGATGTCGCGCCAGAAGAAGATCAGGACGGCGGTCTCGGTGCCGAGCTGGGTGATGGCTGTGAAGGCCGCGCCCGGGTCCTCAGCGTTGGGGAGGAACTCCCCCACGATCCGCAGGTGTGCGCTCGATGAAATAGGTAGAAATTCGGTCAGTCCCTGCACTAGGCCCAGCAGGGCCGCTTCAAACCAGTTCACGCTAAGACCCTACGGCATGGCAGCAGGGCATCTGCCCGTAAGCTTGCTGCTATGCAGCAGCGTTACGTCGGCAGGAGTGGATTGCGAGTCTCAGCCCTATCCCTGGGTACCCGGTCCTGGGGCGGGGAAACTGACGAACAGGACGCGTCCGAGCTGCTGCGCACCTTCCTTGACGCGGGCGGCCGGCACGTGGATACCTCGGCCTCCTACGCCGGCGGCGGCTCGGAGGCGATCCTTGGCTCGCTGCTGGGTGATGTGGTGTCCCGCACGGAGATTTCCATCTCCACCAAAGCGGGGATGACGACGCCGGACGGGCGCCGTGCAGTGGACACGTCACGCAATGCGATGCTCACCGGACTTGACGCGAGCCTGGCCAGGCTGGGCACCGATTATGTGGACCTCTGGTTTGCCGAGGCGTGGGACGGCAATGTTCCCCTCGATGAAACGCTGGCTGCGCTGGAATTTGCCGTACGCACCGGCCGGGCGCGGTACGCCGGCATCTCGAATTTCAGCGGCTGGCAGACGGCCAAGGCCGCAGCCATCAGCAGTGTGCCGCTGGTGGCCGTCCAGGCCGAGTATTCGTTCCTTGAACGGACGGCGGAGGCGGAACTGATCCCGGCCGCCGACGACGCCGGGCTTGGCCTGATGGCATGGGCTCCGCTGGGCCGCGGTGTCCTTACCGGGAAGTACCGGGGTGGGATTCCCGGCGGATCACGCGGGGCGTCGGCCAGCGAAGCGGCCTATGTGGAGCCTTACCTTGAGGAGAAGCCGTCACGCATCGTGGATGCTGTGTGCATGGCTGCCAACGGTCTGGGCAGGAGCCCCCAGGACGTCTCGCTGTCATGGCTGCTGTCGCAGCAGGGAGTTGCCACCGCCATTGTCGGTGCCCGCACACCTGTGCAGTTGAAGGAGATCCTCGACGTCCAGCCCGCTCCGCTGCCGCCGCAGATCGCACGGGCCCTTGAGGACGTTTCCGCCTTCTAAGGGCCACGTTCCCCCGGCGCTGCTATTCCTCGACGATTTCCAGGTCCTCGTCCTCGTCCACGTCGGCTTCTTCGTCCTCTTCGTCCTCGTCGTCAAAGACCTGCAACGGGGTGACCTCGTTGTAGGCCTCGTAGAGCGCGTCCTCGTAAACTTCGAAGGCATCGGCAACGGCGAAGAAAGCTGCCTCCACAGAGGGGTCACCGTCCCCGCGCCGGTTAGATGCTGCTATAAGGTGTTCTTCCAAAGCGGTGGTCAGGGACGAAAGCGCGACACGCGGATCGATGCTCATGACTTCACGTTAGCCGGAAAAGGACGAAAATGGAGAGCAAATGAAGGAACAATTTCTCACCAGCTCGGTCCAGCGGGAGCGGGATTATCTGCGGCAGTACGAGTACCTCGTACTGACCGTCAGCCCTGATGATTCCCTGCCCGAGGCACGCCGGCGCCTGGTGGAACACTCCGAATACGGCAAGTGGGAATTGGAACGCAGCAAGCTCTACGTGGGCGGCGGCAGGCGCTTTTGGCTCCGGCGCCGGGTAATGCAGGTCCAGCGGACCGTCTAGGGAATGACAGTCCAGCGAACCGTTCAGGAATGGCAGTCCAGGGCCGTCTAGTTTTCCAGCGGGCCCAGCCAGGCGTTGGCCACGGTGTTGTGGGCGGACTCGTCGTCGGAGGGATGGAACATTCCGGCCAGCACGTCCCGGTAGAGCCGCTCCAGCTCGGAACCCCTGAAGTAGCTCGATCCCCCGCTGACGCGGATGGCGAGGTCCACCACGCGCCGCGCCGTTTCGGTGGCATTCACTTTCAGCCCCACCAGTTTGGGGAACCATTGCGCCCCGTGGTCGGCCAGGGCGTCGACGTCGGCCGTGACGGACCGGAGCTGCGGGTACAGGTTGTCCATGGCCATGGCGGCGTCCGCCACCTTCCAGCGGATGTCGGGGTCCTGCGCGTAGCTGCGTCCGCCGTTCTTGAACGACGTGCGGCGCTTGACGGTCTCCACGCCCACGGCCAGTGCGCGTTCACCCACCCCCGTGTAGACGGCGGCCAGGAGGCTTTCGAAGCATGCGAAGATCGCGAAGATCAGCGGGTCGGCGTTGGGACCGACGGGCAGCTTGCGGAAGATCCGGTCCGGTGGAACAGTCACATCGTCAAGGACCGTTGTGGCGGACTGGCTTGCCCGCATGCCCAGGGTGTCCCAGTCGTCCAGGGTCCGGTGGCCGGGCGTTTCGCGGCTGATGAACCCGTGAATGAGTTCCCCGGCCCCGTCACGGGCCGCAGCATCCTTCCCGAAAATTCCCAGCCGGGTCCAGGCCGGCGAGAGGCTGGTGAAGATCTTGGTCCCGGTGAACGAGTAGCTGCCGTCCGGATCCGGTGTGGCCACCGTCCGTGAATCGAAGAGGACGGAATCGTTGCCAGCCTCCGAGTTGCCGAACGCGAATATTTCGCCCTGCGCGGCTTCCTTGAGGACGAAGGCCAGGGAGTGGTCCCCGCGGGCTGCCAGGACGTGCGCGACGCCGGTCCACACCAGGTGCATGTTGACGGCCAGTGCCGTGGCCGGTGCGGCCGTTGCCAGCCTGCGCTGGCACTGCGCCGCCGCTTCGAGCCCAAGGCCCGCGCCGCCGTCGGACGCCTGCACGAAGAGCCTCAGGTACCCTGCCTCCGCAAGCTCCCGCAGGTCCTCGTGGAAAAAGGCGTTGTCTTGGTCGTACCCTGCGGCGCGGCCCCGGATGCGCTCCAGGAGCTCATCCGGCAGCAGGTCCTCTGGAGTCACGGCAGCTCCCCTTAGTAGTTGGTCAGCAGGGTGTTCAGCACCCGGGCGCCGAACTTGAGGGAATCCGCCGGCACACGCTCGTCCACGCCATGGAACATGCCCGTGAAGTCCAGCTCGTCCGGGAGCATCAGGGGCGCGAAGCCGTAGCCGGTGATGCCCAGCCGGCTGAGCGACTTGTTGTCCGTGCCGCCCGAAAGCGTGTAGGGCAGTACTTTCGCGCCGGGGTCCTCTTTGTGCAGGGCGTCGATCATCGAGTCCACCAGGTTGCCCGCGAACGGGACCTCGAGGGAGACATCGTTGTGGACGTAGCTGACGTCCACCCCGTTGCCGGCGAGTTCGCGCACGATTTCGAGCACCTGCTGTTCCTGGCCGGGCAGGGTGCGGCAATCAACCAGGGCTTCGGCAGACTCGGGGATGACGTTGTGCTTGTAGCCGCCCTTGAGAAGCGTGGGGTTCGTGGTGTTCTGCAAGGTGGCCCCGACGAACCTGGCCACGGTGCCAAGCTGGTTGAGCAGGAGGTCAGGATTGTCGGCGTCGAACTCGACACCGGTGAGTTCGGTCACTCCGTCAAGGAACTGCCGGGTGGTGGGAGTGAGCTCGATGGGCCACTTGTATTCGCCGATACGCGTGACGGCGGCTGCCAGGCGGGTCACGGCGTTGTCGGTGTTGATCTGCGAGCCGTGGCCTGCCCGTCCGTGGGCAATGAGCCGGAGCCACGAAATGCCCTTCTCCGCCGTCTGCAGCAGGTAGGTCCGCTGCCCGCCGATCGTTGCGGAGAATCCGCCCACCTCGGAGATGGCCTCGGTGGCGCCCTCGAAAAGTTCCGGTCGGTTGTCCACGGCATAGCGCGCGCCGTAGACGCCGCCGGCCTCCTCGTCAGCGAAGAACGCAAAGATGATGTCCCGCTTGGGCTTCCTGCCTTCCCGCGCGAAGTTCCGCAGGACTGAAAGGATCATGGCGTCCATGTCCTTCATGTCGACGGCGCCGCGGCCCCAGATGAGGCCATCCTTCAGTTCCGCGCCAAAGGGGTCCACAGACCACTGGTCGCGCAGGGCCGGAACGACGTCAAGGTGGCCGTGGACCACCAGGGCACTGGCGGAGGGGTCCTCCCCTGCCATCCTGGTCACAACGTTGGCCCTGCCAGGGGCGGATTCGAAGATCTCCGCGTCCAGCCCCACTTCCTCGATCAGTCCTGCGGCATACTCTGCCGCGGCGCGCTCCCCCGGCCCTGACCCGTCGCCGTAGTTGGAGGTGTCGATCCGGATGAGTTCCTGGCAAATCCGGACAACTTCATCCTCGGGCAGGACGTTAGGCATTGGAGGCTCCTTGGTAGGGAATGACTGGTTGGCACGAGCTGAATCGCTGTCCTCAGCCTACCTACTTGCCTCGATTCGTTGTTCCCGGAAAGTCATGTTAGAGTTTTTCTCGCTGCTTCGGAGAGGCGCGAAACGCTGAAAGGCGGGACGGCTTCCCGAAATACCACCTGCGCGGGTGGCGGAATGGCAGACGCGCTAGCTTGAGGTGCTAGTCCTCGAAAGGGGGTGGGGGTTCAAGTCCCCCTCCGCGCACAAACGGAAGCCCCGGAAAATCACTGATTTTCCGGGGCTTTCTCGTATCTCCAACCACGCTGGCTTCCTATGGGAATCGAGAAGGGTGCGCTCAGCGAACGGGGCGCACTTTTTTCGTTCCCTGATGCTTTCATCCCAGCTTCGGACGCCTGGGTTGCGAAAATTCCGGCCGCGAGGCTGCGGAGTTGCATCCGGGATTCGCACTCTTTAAGTCCTAGGCTTTCGGCATGCACCCCTTAGCGGCAATCAGCCTGGTGTTCCTGGCCGCAATTGCCTGGATGGGCACCATCCTGACCTTACTGATTGCCTTGGTCAAAGCCCGGAGCCGGCCGCCGGCCGAGCCCAGGAGCCATGTCCAGAGCGCGGAGACCCGGAACTCCGATGACAGGGTGCCCCAGACCTAGCTGGGTGCCGGATGCCTGCGGAATGTCGTGGGAGCGGCCATCGCCGCTGGGCCCACGTAGACGCGTTCACCAAGCCTTCCAGCAAGGAATGGAGCCTGTGTACTCCTCGACGAATAACCCGTCACCGACGTCTCGGCGATGCAGCCCAAGAGGCCCTACCCGGCCGCTGCCTCGCATGCCGCGTCCACTCAGTGGCCTGAGAGCCGCCTTCTAGTCGATGGCTTTCCGGTCGATGGACTTGAGGGCGGCGAGCCGTGCTTCCACTTCGGTCTGCTCGCCGAGGTCTTCCAGGGACGCGAACTGGGCTTCCAGGGATGAGGCGGCGATTTCCTGCTGCCCGCGGACCGTGGCCTCCTGCCGGCGGATCTTCTCCTCGTACCGGCTAATCGCCGAGGGCCGGGTCTCCGGTGTCCAGGGACTTGAGCGCATCGTGGACCTGGGACTGGGCTGCGGCCACGCGTGAACGGCTGACCAGTTCGTTCCGCTTCGCGGTCAGCTCCCTGAGCTTGCCCCGCATCTGGTCCAGGCCCTGCTTGAGCTTGTCGACTACCTGGTTCTGCGCGGCCAGGTTCGGTTCCTGGGCCTTCGCGGTGGATTCCGCGGTCATCTGCCGGCCAATGGCAACCTTGGCCAGGGCGTCGAACTTGTCAGCGTCCACGCTGTTCCCGGCGGCCCGGAACTCGTCGGCCTTGCGGGAGGCAGCGATCGCCTTGCTGCCCCAGGTGTTGGCATCGCTCACGGCGCGGGCGTGGTCTTCCTCGGCCATCCGGAGGTTGCCGATGGTCTGTGCGATCGCGGACTCGGCTTCGCGGATGTTCTCCGAGTAGTCCCGGACCATCTGGTCCAGCATCTTCTGCGGGTCTTCGGCGGAGTCCAGGAGGGAGTTCAGATTGGCTTTGGCCAGCTGGGCAACGCGGGCGAAAATACTCTGCTTCACAGGGATCTTTCTATCGGTGATGATTTCGAATTTTATGTCTACGGCATCGACGGATGCCAGCACCTCGGAGCCGCCCCTGGTTCCGCTGGGCAGCGGAAAGGCCGGCCGGGTGAGTGCCGGACCCTTCAGAATGCAAGCGAGATCCGTGCTGGATGGTCAGGGGCTTCATGTGCGCGGCAACCGCAGCCCCACTTATCACCCGCCCCCGCGCGTACATGGTGGCGTGAGAAGTGCAGCAGGACAGGTAGCCTAGGGACAGCCGCGCCAGAAACAGTATTTCCCCATGTCAGCACGGGTTTATAGGCCTTCTGCGCTCACCGCTCATTAAGAGGGCGCCCCGCTGCGCCCAAGGGGAAGAAGGAATTGTGCACAAGACCAAACCACTATCACTCGCGCTGGCGGTGATCGCCGTCGTGGGCAGTGCCACTCTTGGAGCCGGAAGTGCTCAGGCGGCATCTCAGGTGAACAACCCCTGCCAGCGGCTTTCAGCGGGCCAGGTCAAGTACAACAGCTTCGGCGCCAACCGCGTCACCTTCGCCACCGCCACAAGCCGTGACTCCAACGTTGTCACCATCACCGGCTGCGTCCGATCCGGCAACAGCTATGTGCAGGAATGGCAGGACTGGGGCTACGCCGGCCTCAAGGGCTTCGCCCCACCGGGACTGACCTGGGAGGACACCTTCAAGTCCCCGACCGGCTCGTACAGTGTGACGGAGGCCCTTGGCCGGTCCAACCCCGGGACAGCTCTGGCGTACCACACGGTCAACGTCATTTCCCGCTGGGGCGGGGAACATGGCCCCACCTACAACCAGTACTTCGAGGGCAGCGGCGGGTCCTCTGACGAGAACCTCTACACCTACATGAACCAGGGCTACTACGAGCAGGCAGCGGTAATCAACTACAACCGCCAGCCCGACATGAACACCGTGCAGGGTGCCTCCTATGCGATCTTCCTGCACGCCGGCCGGACCACCTCCGCCGGTTGCCTCTCCACAACACTGGATGTGGTCAACAGGTTCCTGCGCAGCAACCGGCCCGGAGACCGGATCATCATGGGTTCGGTCGATGACATCTTCACGCCGTACTCCTCCAACCCTTTCGGAGCCATCGCGGAGAAGTACCAGCAGGGCGGTGGACCCGCAGGCCAACTCGGGAGCCCTTCCTCCAACGAGACCGGCGGCCTGAAGGACGGCGGAACGTTCCAGAACTACCAGGGCGGGGCCATTGTCTGGTCTTCGGGATCCGGCGCGCACTTCTCCTGGGGCGCCACCCGGAACAAGTGGGCATCGCTCGGATTCGAAAGCGGACCGCTGGGCTACCCGGTCACCGACGAGGTGGGTGGTCTCAGGGGCGATGGCGTCTACCAGGTCTACCAGGGAGGTGTCATCATGCACTCCACCGCCAGCGGTGCCCGCATCTCGGCCTTTGGCCCGATCCGGGATAAGTGGGCCGAAACGGGGTTCGAGAACGGTGCACTTGGCTACCCCATCAGCGACGTGATTACTGGCCTGAAGGATGGCGGCTCTTACCAGGCATACCAGAGTGGCGGCATCTTCGCCTCGCCCACTAGCGGGACTCATGCCATTACCGCCGGCATCAACGGCAAATGGCGGGCGCAGGGCGCTGAAAACGGCCCGCTGGGCTACCCGACCACCGACGAGGTCCGGGGCATCAGGGACGGCGGTTCATGGCAGGGTTTCCAGGGCGGCGCCATCCTGTTCTCGCCGGCATCAGGAGCCGCAATCAGCTCCGGTCCAATCCGGGATAAGTGGGCCTCTACCGGTTTCGAGTGGGGCAGCCTTGGCTACCCGGTCAGTGACGTCGTCACCGGCCTCAGAGACGGCGGCGCGTTCCAGAACTACCAGGGCGGCGCGATCCTGCTGACACCTGGCGTGGGTCCGGTCCTGTCCATTGGTTCCATCCGTAACGTCTGGGCCGGCCAGGGCTTTGAGCACGGACCCCTCGGCTATCCGACCACGGACGAGTACGCCATCTCCGGCGGCGCCGCCCAGAACTACCAGGGCGGTGTCATCCATCACCTGCCGAATGTCGGGACCTACGCCGTTACCGGGGACATCTTCGCCAAGCACGAAGAGATGGGCCGGTCCCTTGGGGCAGCCGTCAGCCCGCAAATGGCCATCAAGAATGGTGGGCTGTACCAGAACTTCCAGCGCGGCTCCATCCTCTGGTCCCCTGCCAGCGGCGCCCATGTGTCCGTCGGCGACACCCGTGGTGCATGGGCACAGGCAGGTTTCGAGAACGGCTACCTCGGCTATCCCATCAGCGATGAGATTCCCGTCGACGGCGGCGTCAAGCAGAGCTATCAGGGCGGGACGATCTTCTGGTCCCTACGCCTCGGAGCGTACTCGATGCCCTCGGACTACAGTTCCAAGTTCGACGCAGTCGGCGGTCTGCCGGCCCTGGGGTTCCCCGGGACCAACAAGGTGACCGGGCTGAAGGACGGCGGCGCATATGTCAACTTCGAGAAAGGGGCACTGATCTCCAGTCCGGCTACCGGCATTCGGCTCTCGACCGGCAAGACCCGCGACGCCTGGGCCGGGACCGGCTTCGAGTGGGGCAGGCTCAGCTACCCGACGACCGACAATTACGTCACGGCCGACGGCAGCACCGCCCAGGACTTCCAGGGCGGGCGGATCATCATTCCCACCGATGGCCCGGCCCGGATCGAATACCGCAGCTTCTAACCGTCCGGAGCGGCTGGTAAAGCTGGGGCAAACCCCACTCCGGTCGGGAGTCGAGTACTACAGTGGATGCATGGCACCCAGCCGCCACCCGCTCGACGACCTGCGCGAAACAATCGGCCATCTGGCCGATCAGCTCAAGCTGCCCGGTTCAGAGCGTGTGGACGACCTGGTCGGCGATCTCATCGGTGTGAGGCCCGGGCCGGCACGGCCGCTGTCCGAGGTGCAGGCAGAGCTCGACGCGCTGGTGGGGCTGGAAACCGTGAAGGAACAGGTCCGGGGCCTCGTCGCACTGCTCCAGGTCCAGGCCCGCCGTAAGGCGCACGGCCTGCCGGAGGTGGCCACTTCACAGCATCTGGTGTTCCTGGGAAACCCTGGCACGGGCAAGACCACCGTGGCGCGGCTCCTGGCCGAGATGTACCGCGCCGTGGGACTGTTGCAAAAAGGCCACCTGGTTGAGGTCGACCGTTCGGGCCTGGTGGGGCAATACGTCGGCGCGACCGCCATCAAAACAGACCGGGTGATCCGGCGAGCGCTGGACGGCGTCCTGTTTATCGACGAGGCCTATGCGCTGGCACCGGAGGACGGCCGGATGGACTTCGGCCCCGAGGCGATCGAAGTCCTGCTCAAGCGGATGGAGGATCACCGCCACCGCCTGGTGGTGATCGTAGCCGGGTACCCCCGGCTGATGGAGTCCTTCCTGCTCTCGAACCCCGGCCTGCGCTCCCGCTTCGCCCGTGAGATCACGTTCCCCGACTATTCCGTCGACGCCCTCCAGACGATCTTCCACCAGATGCTCGCCCAGCACGAGTACAGGCTGGAGCCGGGCGCTGACCAGATGCTCCGCCGCATCTTCACCGGGCTCCACGCGGGTGAGGACTCCGGCAACGCCCGCTTCGCCCGTACACTGTTTGAACAGGCCCTCAACCGCCAGGCGCTGCGGCTGTCGCTCGACGACGAACAAAGCCTCGATGCGCTCGATCGCGAGGCCGTCATGACACTCACCGCGGACGACATCGTCGAAGCCGCGCTGGCTTTGGGCGAGGAGCCGGAACCGGAACCGACGCCGGAACCCGAACAACCGCGCTGGTGGCGCTGGCTCGTCTGACTACAGTTTCCCACGCACCCTTTTCGTTCCCACAGGACTGCGGCATGGCCGACGCTGCCTGCTATTGCCACACCGCCCCCACGAGCGGAAACTTGACTCATTGGGCTATGAAGTCAGCCGAACCGTCGCGGAAAGCCACCGCCATGTCCACCCATGCTGACCATCGCCCAGCGCCTGACCTTCCGTTGACGGGTATCCTGCCGAAACACGCTCCCTGGATTTTCCCTCCATTACCTCACCTGACGGCTCCCGTTGCATGCTGCACGGGCAACGCTGATGGGCGTTGGAGGAGCCTCTGTGGGCACTGTCACGGCTCCGCGCAGGCAGCCGGGTCATGAGTACGGTTCAGGCGGTGGCTTTGATATTCGTTGCCGCTTTCGCATGGATCGGCTTGACCATACTCGTTCTCCTGGAGATGCGGCGCCGGAGGAAAGGGTCCTCACGGGTGGCTTCAGCGCCATCGCCTCCTCACCCCATCAGTTATCGGCCCCACAAGCCCTGGCGGCGCCCCCGCCCCATAACCAGTCCCACCCAGGTCCCCAGGCGACACAGGATGAGGATCAGGAGAGTCCGCGGCTGAACGCCTTCTCCCGACGGGGCACAAAGGCAGCCCGACAACCAGCGCGGTAGCCATCGATTCCAAGGGCGTCACCTTTGAAGACGCCGATGGAACGCGTTGACCCCAAGTCTCTGGTTCCGAAGGCTGCCACAGGCGTATATTCCGTTCATGGCGAAGGATCCTGTCCAGACGAATCCGGAGAATTACCGGGTCGCTTTTGAAAACGAACGCGTGCGCGTACTTGAGTATCTTGACTCTCCTGGGCACTCGACGACAGAGCACAGCCACCCTGACAGCGTGATGGTGACGCTTAGTTCCTTCCGCCGCCGGATCTCGTCCAATGGGAACTCCGTCGAGGTGGAACTGCCTGCAGGAGTCGCGCGTTGGCTTCCGGCACAGCAGCATTCCGGAGAAAACATTGGAGCAAGCGATACCCACACATTCTTTATTGAGCTCAAGGAACCCCCGCCCTCACCGGGTAACGCGGCGGAACAACTGGGACCAACCATCTCCTGATCGACGAACTTGGAGGCGAAGTGGCAAAACCCGAATTTGAGTTCACTCCGACGTCATCGGTGGAGTTCACGCCCTGCACACCGCACATTGAAGGGCTTTCCGAAGCGGTCTTGGCGCGTGATGACAGGACCGGCTGTGTCACCCGCATCCTGAAGTTTGAGCCGGGAACGGATACGTCACCAAACGGTGTCCTGGTCCATGACTTTTGGGAAGAGGTATTCATCTTCGAAGGTTCATTCGTCGACCAGCGTTTGAACCGCACTTTCAACACGGGTGACTGGGCTACCCGCCCGCCGGGGATGAAGCATGGCCCCTGGGTCTCGGCAACCGGCGCCAAAATGTTCGAAGTCCGCTATTACCAAAATACTGACAGCGATCCGGACGAATCCACGCCCTTCCACGAGCGGACGACGCAGTAGCAGGCTGCGCAGGGTGGGTCTACCAACTAATGCGGGACCTCGGCCGGTCACTGTGATCAGTACAGTGGCCGGCCGTAGCCCTCACGCTGGTAAGGCCCCCCGCATCACTTAGCCAGGGGCGCAGCAGTCCTCACCGAACTGACGACGTCCAGGATTGCCTGGGCGGTGACTGCCGCGGCGTCCGGTTCGACGACGAGTGCTTCATGGGACGCAAAATCGATGGTTTTGTGAAGGCTGTTGGTGGACAGCGAGGCCAGGCCGTTCTGCGAAGCCTCGTGCCTGGCGTCATTGCCGACGCCCGCTGTCAGGACGACAAGGGGCTTGCCCGCAAAGTCCTGCAGTGATGCGGCTTCTTCCATTGAGGTGTTCGCTTGAACGTACTCGTCAAGAGTGCTGCGCATGTTGCCTGGGTCAGCAATGTTGGCGCGGACTTCGTCCCGTTGCTGTGGCGGGAGGCTGTTGACGTCCTCGAAAGGGGCATACAAACGCAGCGCACCAACCCGGCCCAGTATTGAGATGAAGGCCGTGACCCGGCTAAGGAGGTCGTATCCGCCACGGGCTGCAACCGGCCGGGGCACTGGCGCCGGTGCGCGGTCCGTAGAGTCGATAAGCACCATGCCCGCGACCTCGTCGGGGTAGTTGGCGGCGAAGGTCTGCACATAGAGACCGCCAAAGGAATGACCAGCCAGCACGTAAGGTCCCGGAACCTTGCCGCTGTGCAGCAGGTTATGGAGGTCGGCAGCTATCTGTGCGGCGTCCTGGACCGTGTCGGCGGGCCCGCTCCAGCCCCTGCCGGCCCGATCGTAGACACACACCCTTGTCCGGCCGGAGACTGCAGCTGAAAGCAAGGCATGGTTGGACGACATCTCACCGGCTCCGGGCTGGAGCACCACGGTGGGGCTTCCCGTCCCAGTGCAGTTGAGGTGCAGGCTGTAGCCGCCGACGTCCACCAGCTGGCCGGGCATTGGGAAGTCTCTCGCGTCTGCCGCGGCGCCCAGGGTCTGGTAGGCGCCACCTACCGAGGCAAGCGCCAGCACCGCGATGACCGGGTACAGCACCCATCGCCTGCTCCGGCTATGCAGTTGCCGGCGTGAACGGAAAAACATCCAGATCACCAAAGCCAGCAGGGCGGGCGGCCACACCCAGCTGAACACGACATCCACGGGGGCGCCGAACCACGCCAACAGTAAACCGGACACCCCCATGAAGAGTGCAGGTGCCACAGCCCATCGCTGCGGCTGGTCAGTGAACCGGACTGACAGAAGGGCCAACAGGCCCCATCCCACCGCAAAGCCGCACAGCACGGCGCCCGTGACTTCGCTCTCACGCGCCCGGATGAAAGGGGCAGCGGCCAGGAGCACTGCAATGAAGAGTCCTGCTGCCATTGTTCCGGCCACAACCCAGCCAATGCGCCATCTTGCTACGGGACTCTGGCCGGATGGGTGTTTTCGACCACTGTGCAGGGGACGGGGGCCGGGAAGGGGCGTTCTGGGGGTAGCGGCCACGGTGGGCTCGATTCGTTGTAAAGCGGCTCGGCGCGAGTACAGTCAATCCCCCCACAAATGGCGCGTGCCGTCCCTTTGACTATAGGCCCGGATTCCAGGGTTTGACCCTGCTTTCCGTTGGGATTCCGATCCGTGCCCGGGACGTCGAATCCAAGAGGGCTGCCGGGCCCGGTCTTGAGCGAAACTTGCGGCGAACGTGGGCTGCCGTTTAGGAACGGGCCTTACCGTTGAGAACAAGATCCTGCTGCTGGGGCAGGGCCTTACACATAGGGACAGGGCCGGCGGCCAAGGCATCTCTGAGACCGGATGCCGCCCCCCAATCGCCGCCGGCCCATATCCCATGTCCCGGTGTGGGCCCGGTCTTCAGGATCACGCCAGGCGGGCCTTCACAATCTCGCTGATGGCCTTGCCGTCGAAGCGGCCGCCAATTTTCGGGGTAACGGATTTCATCACCGCGCCCATGGAGCGCATCGTCAGTTCCGTGCCCTCCGCTTTCAGGCCGGCGATGACCTCATCAACGATGTGTTCAGCTTCCGCCCGGGTCAGGGCTTTAGGGAGGTAGGCCTCGATGATCTCGGCTTCGGCGATCTCGGCCTGGGCCCGGTCGTCGTGGCCGGCCGAAGAATAGGTGGCGGCGGTGTCACGGCGTTTGGCCGCTTCCTTCTGCAGGAGGGCGGTGATCTGCAGGTCATCGAGCTCCACGGGGGTCTTGCCGGATTTCTCCCGCGTCTCGATTTCGCCCAGGACGTTGCGCACAGTTGTCAGGCCAACCTTGTTGCCCGCCTTCATGTGGACGATGACATCGCCCTTCAGCTTTTCCTTCAGTGACATGGGTCTGACTCATTCTTTCGTTGGGATGGGAGCTATAGGGATGCCGTGGCCGGCAGTCCAATACCACCGGCCCCACTTTGCGGGAGCCGGAGCGGCCACAGTGCCCGCACGTGGGACGATCCTGCATAAGCCTATTCCCGACGCCCCGGTTGGCGTTGCTGCTTTGAACGTTTTTGGTGCCGTCCACCAGAAGGGGCAGGTTCATGCCCGGCCGTAGGCTAGTTTGGAAACGCAGCGGCCTGTCCCCCGGGCCCCGGAAGGAGCGCCAAGTGGACAGCACGGTCGGCAAATGGTTTCTGAGCCGGGCTGAGCGGGGAAACGCTGCATCGGATGTCCAGGCTGCCGGTACGGAATCCGGCTCCTGGTCGGAAGGCAACCTGGTGCGTCCCCTGATACACGGAGCAGCCTACTTTTCCAGGCTGCATGAAGAGCTGTCGGTGCTGCAGGCGGGAGACCGGGTGTGGTTCACGGACTGGCGCGGCGATGCCGACGAGCAGCTGGAGGCAGGTGGCACGACCATTGGCGGGTTGCTCGCAGGGCTTGCGCGTTCTGGCGTGGAAGTACGGGGCCTCGTTTGGAGATCCCATGGTGAACGGGTGTCCGCCCCTATCAGCGGCCGCTCCAATGAACTTCTCAGCCGGCAGATCAACGACTCCGGCGGCGAGGCGCTCCTGGACCAGCGTGTGCGTCTCTTCGGCTCCCATCACCAAAAACTGGTGGTCATCCGCCGTCGTAACGACCCCTCCCTCGACGTGGCGTTTGTGGGTGGACTGGACCTTTCGCACAGCCGCCGCGACAACGCCGGCCATCCGGGAGACCCCCAGGCGGTGAAGATGGATTCCCGTTACGGGCAGAGGCCCCCGTGGCACGATGCCGCCCTTGAACTGCGCGGCCCGGTGGTTGCAGATGTGCTGGCGGTTTTCGCCGAGCGGTGGAATGATCCCCACCCGCTGGACCGGCGGACCCCCTACCGGATGCTGCTGCAGCGCCTGGCCCGTATGCCCAGGCATCCAAAACCTCTTCCAGAGTCCGCTCCTCCCCCACCTCCGGCAGGTCCGCACGCCGTGCAACTGCTGCGCACCTACGGTGTAAAGCACCCGCCGTTCCCCTTCGCACCACACGGCGAACGGAGCATAGCGCGTGCTTATGCGAAGGCGTTCGCCCAGGCCCGTTCGCTCATCTACGTCGAAGATCAATATCTGTGGTCCACAGAGGTGGCGGGGGGAATCGCAACCGCCCTGGAACGCAACCCCGGGCTGAACGTGATCATTGTGGTGCCCAGGTACCCGGACACCGATGGCCCGCTGAGTGGACCGCCCAAGCGGCTTGGGCAACTGCGCGCCATCAGCATGCTCCGCCGGGCCGCGCCTGACAGGGTAGGGATATTCGACCTTGAGAACAGCCAGGGGGTGCCGGTCTACGTCCACGCCAAGATCTGCATCATCGACGACACCTGGTTCACCTGCGGATCAGACAATTTCAACCGGCGGTCCTGGACCACCGACAGCGAGCTTACCTGCGCAGTAATCGACACCTCCGCCGACAGCATGACACCCACGGAATCCGGTTCCCTGCCACACCAGCCGCTCGCAAAGGACCTGAGGCTCGAGCTCTGGGCGGAACACCTGGGCCTTGAGCAGGACGATCCACGGCTCCACGGAAACGGGGCACCACTGCAGCTGTGGAAGGACACGGCGGATGCGCTGGACCAGTGGCACCGCGGCGGCCGCCGTACGCCCCGCCCGGCAGGGCAGGTGCGCCACCATGTCACTGAACCCGTCCCTCCACTCCAGCGCCTGTGGGCCGATCCCATCTACCGGTTCCTCGTGGACCCTGACGGCCGGCCCCGCCGGCTCCGCGGCACGCCCCGCTTCTAGGGACTGCCTGGCGGCCGCCTGCCCGGTTCCGCCTGGGCGTTTCCCCTGCCCCTTCCCGGCTCCCCGGGCAGCGGAGATTCGGTAGGTTTGAGCGGTAAAGCAGTGCATCCGGACGTGGGAGAAGACGTGAAGGCAATTGTGTACGAGGAAACCGGTCCATCATCGGTGCTGCAGTTCCTGGACAAGCCTGTGACGGACGCAGGTCCGGGTGAGGTCCGGGTCCGGCTGGTGGTATCCGGAGTTAACCCCACCGACTGGAAGTCACGGGCCGGAAGTGGAAGCAGCAAACTGGATGCCGCCAGGGTTCCGAACCAGGACGGAGCCGGTGTCATCGACCAGCTGGGTCCGGGAGTGACAGGATTCGGCGTGGGCGACCGCGTATGGCTGTGGGATGTGGCCTGGGGCAGCAATGATGGAACCGCACAGGAATTCGTCGTGGTGCCCGCCCACAAAGCGGTGGCGCTCCCCGACGCCGAATCCTTTGACACCGGCGCTTCGCTCGGGATTCCCGCACTGACAGCGCACCGGGCGCTGACGTCGAGCGAGGATGGACCGGCCAGGCTTTCCCCCGGCGCCCTGGCAGGCCGGACCGTGCTGGTCACCGGCGGTGCAGGCGCCGTCGGCCACGCAGCCATACAGCTGGCACGGTGGGCCGGTGCTGCCGTCATCACAACCGTCAGCGGAGAACGGAAAGCGGAACTAGCCCTCCGCGCCGGCGCCGCCACGGTTATCAACTATCGGCAGGCCGACGTCGTCCAGGCCGTCCATGAGGCAGCCCCCGGCGGAGTGGACATCATCGTGGACGTCAACGCACCGGCGAACATCGACGCCGACCTGCACGTGCTCAAGCCCGGCGGGACCATCTCGATTTACGCCGCCAACCCCGGCGAATCGCTCACGGTCCCCATCCGCGAAAGCATGACCAGGAATGTGCGCTATCAATTCATCCTCACCTACACCGTCACGGACGAGCAGAAACAGAATGCGGTGGCCGGCGTTGCCGAGGCCCTCGCCGCAGGCGCGCTCCGGGTAGGCGAAGAACACGGGCTGCCCCTGAAGCGCTTTGCCCTCGCGGAGACAGCCTCAGCCCACGATACAGTGGAGCAGGGAACGGTCGGAAAGGTGCTTATCGACGTGGCAGCGGCACCCTGAACAGGACAGGCCCCGGCCAACTGACCGGCGGCCAGGCCCACAGAGCGCAAGGCGGACGACGGCGGGCGCCGGGCTGAACATGCTTTCCCGCCCGGGTGCTCCACGCCGATGCACCCGGGCGGGTCCCGCCGTCGTCAATGCAGGTGCAGCCTGCGGCCGCGCGGATGCCGGGTCCCTGCCTGGGGATGGGAACCTGCGGCAACCGGACGGTAGTCAGTTCGCCGATTCTCCATGCGGAGTTCGCGCCGTTCCTGCCGGCGCGCTTTCCTTTCGGGCCGGTCAATGGCAGAGAGGATGGTCAGCGTTATGGTGACCCATAAGAACGCCGAACCCAACACCAAAGCAATTACCAGCTCAGTGCTCATGCATCCAATTTTAGGCCCTCGGGCCCAAAGCCACCCCCTGCAAACCCGCATTATTGGAGCGCAAACCCGCAGGGTCTACAGCAGTCCCAGCTCCCTGACGGCAGCCATGACGTCGGGAACCTGGACGGCAAGCAGGGCAGGATCCGGCTGGGTTGCGAACGTGTCCCCGCGCCGCAGTTCCGCGCGGGTCAGGACAACGTGGGGCCCCGGGGGCGGCCCCCAAATTTCGGGTGGGGCCGGCCCAAAAAGCACGACGGAAGGAGTCCCGTAGGCGGAAGCCAGGTGTGCGGCGCCGGTGTCGGCAGAGACCACCAGGCGTGCAGCGGCGATCGTCGCCGCGAACTCTCCGAGACCCAGCACACCGGCCAGCATGGTGGTGCCCGGGAGTCCTGCGAGCCGGCACACTTCCTCGGCGCGATTCCTTTCCGAGGTCCCGCCGGTGAACACCACCTGATGCCCGGCTTCTGCGAGGGCCGCTGCCACCGCCGCAAAGCGTTCCGCCGGCCAGAGCCTGCTGCCGTAGGCAGCCCCGACGTGAAGGACTGTTGCGCCGGGGACGGGGCTGGGGACGTGGGGCGTGTTCAGCCCTACGTCCAGCGGGTCGGCTTCGATGTTATGCCATTCCAGGAGCCTCACCCAGCGTTCGCGCTCGTGCAGTTCCGGCCTCCACGGCGGGCCGTCCCGGTGGGCACTGCGGTGGCCAACGGTCTGCCTGGCCTTCAGTGCCTCAATCCGCCCCTGGCTCTCCGGGCCGCTGCCGTGCAGGTTCACGGCCACATCCACCAGTCCCGGTTCCATCGCCAATGGCTCGTCCAGGCCGTGCGTGGGGAACAGTTCGTATCCGCCCACCAGCCCCAGGGCTTCCGACAGCCACCCCTGCGCTGCGTAGCGCAGCCGGTGTTCGGGAAACGCCCGCCGGATGCCTTTCAGCGCGGGTACGGCCACCAGCAGGTCGCCCAGCTTCAAGGCCCGCAGGACCAGGAGCTCCGGTTTACCGTCAGCGGGAAGCCGATCGCTCGCTGGTCCCGCCGTCATCGGGCCGCTCATGCGTCCTGCTTTGCGAAAACCGTGGCAGCGAGGCTGAGGACATCCTCGTAGACCTCCTGCACACCGATCCCAGCCACTACAGAGTCGTCATGGACGCACCGGGGTGCGGTCCAGCCCACCTGGGTCACGTCAATGCCGCACGTGGGGCACGCCGTAACCCACGAAGCGTGCACGCGGTGCAGGCTTCTGCCCAGTGCCCCCGCGTTGATCACGTTGCCGGCCCAAAAGACGCCGACCGTCGGCACACCGAGCGCCTGGGCGAGGTGCCGGGGACCGCTGTCGTTGGCAACCACCACGTCCGATTCCGCCAGCAGCGCCACAAGCCCTGCCATATCCAATGCGCCGGCCACGGAATGAACAGCCGCCGATCCCGCCCGGGCCGCGATCCCCTCCGCGAGATCCTGCTCGCTGCTGTCCCCAATGATGACCACCTGCGAGCCATCGGCAGCGCAGGCTGCGGCAAGTTCAGCGAACTTTTCAGCGGGCCAACGACGGCGGGGGTCAGTGGCGCCGGGATGGATTACCACGAGAGGACGGTCGCCAACGCCGTCGCCGGCTTTATGGGTTGCCAGCCCGGCAGCGGGTGCCAGCCGTGCTTCGAGATCGACCGGGAAGGCACCGGCGAATCCGGCTACCTCCAAGGCCCTGAGTGGTTCGTGCTGGTAATAGAGGTAGGGAATGGTGCGCTCGAGGCTGGCCGCATCGGCAGTCCGGGTCCCTACGGTGTGGCGGGCGCCCAGCCGCAGCAGGAAGGGATTTGAATAACGGCCGCCGCCGTGCAGCTGAACAGCGAGGTCGAAGCTGCGGCCGCGCATGTCAGCAAAAAAGCGGTCCAGTTCAGCTGTATCTTCTTCCCCGGGCCGGACTCCTTCGGCGAAAGGCAGGACCACCACCTCATCCACTGGGCTCTTCAGGGCTCCCAGCAGCGCCTTGTGGATAGGAGTTCCCAGCAGTGTGATGGTGGATCCGGGATACGCCGCCTTCAACGCGGCCATCGCCGGGATGGCGAAAATCAGGTCGCCCAGTCCCCCACCACGGAGGACGACAATCCTGGACACGTCGACGAACTTCTCCAGCACAGGACCGACGCCCACACCGACTTGTCCTGCACCTCCGAACTCTGCGGTGAGTTGTTCCACACATTGCCCCTTCCGTCATGCAGGGGAACCGGCACACGGTCCCACCACTGCCCATGCAGCCGCAGTGCGCATACAAAACCTGCGGCTTCTCCTTTTGAACCTTTACCCAATAGGCGGCAGATCTACCCTCCCTGTTGGGGAATACCCGCCCTATGCTGTACGTTTCATACCCGACAGCCAATCAAAGAAAAGAGAAGCACCCAAAGTGGCAACCGATTACGATGAACTGCGTTCCGACGTCAAGGAATCGCAGGACAACTCACTCGAGCAGCTCCAGTCAGCAAATGCTCCCGACGCCCGCAGTGTTGTGCAGGAGTTGGATGAGGCTGACGGACTGGACGGCGCCGGCGTCCCTGGCGGCGAATTTGTCGCTGAGGAGCTCGTAGTCCAGGTCATCCCGCAGGCTGAGGATGAGTTCACCTGCTATTCCTGCTTCCTGGTCCGCCACCGGTCGCAGATTGCCCGTCAAAAAGACGGCCACAGCTACTGCACCGAGTGCGAAGGCTAATCAGTACCTTCCCGGGGCGGTAATCCCAACGACCCGACCAAAGCCGAAAGGCACGCCGCACAAGGCGTGCCTTTCGGCTTTAAGCCGACGCCTGTAAGCCAGCGCCCAGCTGGGGTGCGTAGCGTTGGAGAAGACAATTACGACGCCGACCGGCAGCGAAGGAGGCAACGTTGGACAGCCCAGGCAGCTTGTGGAACGCCTTCACTGCGGCGTTCACGCGGGCAGACGTACCCAACATCACATGGGTGGAAATGCTGTTGTCCCTGGCTGCCGCCGTCGCGCTTTCCATACCGCGCGGCACCTGGCGCTACTTCGGGCTCCTGGCCACCGCCACCCATGAACTGGGCCATGCGTTCGCGGCCGTGACGTCCGGGCAGCGGCTGTCCGGAATCCGCCTCCGGCTGGACCATTCCGGCACCACCACCTCCTACAGCAGGAGCCGGGTTGCCGCAGCCTGGTCCTGCTTCTGGGGATACCCTGTACCCGCAATGGTCGGCGCCGCTTTTGTCTGGTGGGGGCTCCACGGGTGGGGTCCCGCAGCCATGGCCGTCAGCGCGCTGGTCCTGGCCGCATCGCTCGTCTTCCTGCGCAACCTCGCCGGTTTCCTCATCACTGCCGCCGCCATTGCCGCCGCGGCCGTGCTCACAATCCTTGCGCCGGCGTCAGTCGTGGGCCACGTGGCCGTCATCTTCGGTCTTGCACTCCTGGTGGCTGCTGTCCGCGACCTGCTCAAACTCACGCAGGTCCATGTCCGGCGTCGTGGAAGTCTTGGAACCTCCGACGCCTACCTGCTGTACCGGGCCACGTCTGTTCCCTCCGGGGTGTGGATTGCCCTGTTCACCCTCCTGGTGGCGGGGTCCTGGCTGGTGGCCTGGCAGCCCGTCTCGGTAATCCTGCTGGAAGGCGCCTGGAACCGGTAGGTGGCGCATAGGCTTGTGGCATGAGCCAGGAAACGCACAGTACCCGTGGAGCCTATGTGACCGGCGGTGCCGAGTTCACCCGGGACACCAATTACATTGAGGACCGGATCACCAGGGACGCCTCTCCCGGCAGCAACGGGGAGCCGGGGTGGCCGGTGGAGGCGGGGCGTTACCGCCTCATCGCCGCCCGCGCCTGCCCATGGGCAAACCGGACGGTCATTGTCCGCAGGCTCCTGGGGCTGGAAGGAGCGATCTCCCTGGGCCAGCCCGGCCCCACGCATGACGCGCGGTCCTGGACGTTCGACCTGGATCCCGGCGGAGTTGATCCGGTCCTTGGCATAGAGCGCCTTCAAGAGGCTTATTTCAGGCGTTTCCCGGGATATCCCCGGGGAATTACCGTGCCTGCCATCGTGGATGTCCATACTGGTGAAGTTGTGACCAATAACTTCCCGCAGATCACACTGGACTTCTCCACGGAGTGGACTGATTTCCATCGGGCAGGTGCTCCGCAGCTCTACCCGGAACATCTTCGGGACGAAATCGACCAGGTCAACAAGCGCGTCTTTACCGAGGTCAACAATGGGGTCTACCGTTGTGGTTTTGCCGGTTCACAGGAAGCGTATGACAGGGCATACGACCGCTTGTGGACCGCACTGGACTGGCTTGAGGACCGCCTGTCGCGGCAACGCTACCTGGTGGGCGACACCATCACAGAAGCGGATGTGCGCCTGTTCACCACCCTCGCCAGGTTCGATCCCGTGTACCACGGCCACTTCAAGTGCAACCGGCAGAAACTGAGTGAGATGCCCAACCTGTGGGGCTATGCACGGGACCTGTTCCAGACGCCGGGTTTCGGGGACACCATCGATTTTGTACAGATCAAGCAGCACTACTACATCGTGCACGAGGACATCAATCCCACTGGTATTGTTCCTGCCGGCCCGGACCTCGGTGGATGGCTGGAGGACCATGGCAGGGAGTCCCTGGGCGGCCGCCCGTTCGGCGACGGCACGCCGCCGGGGCCGGTGCGCCCGGGCGAGGAAGTCGCGCCGGGACACGGAGCTCTGCGTTAAGCCAATCCCGAACCAGGAAACCGCTTTCCTCTTACACTGGAGGTCATGCAGACATCTCTTGGCTTCGCGGCCGCCGGCTACGAAAACGTCCTTGCCCTGTTTGAGTCGTTCCTTGCTGAGGACCCCCGCTACAGCGCGCAGCTTGCCGCCTACCAGCACGGGGTTCCGGTGGTCCGCCTGACAGGTGGCCCGGACATGGGTGCGGAGACCCTGACCGGGGCCTATTCCTGCTCCAAGGGTGTTGCCGCGATGGTCGTCGCCCTGCTTGTCCAGGATGGCGTCCTTGACCTGGACAAGGCAGTGGCCCACTACTGGCCCGAATTCGCGCCCCAAGGGAAGGACAGGCTGCTGGTCAGGGAAGCGTTGTCGCACCAGGCGGGGCTTATCGGAGTCGAAGGTGGATTCAGGCTGGACGAGTTCACCACGCCCGCGGCCGCAGCCCGCCTTGCCGCTGCCGCTCCCGCCTGGGAGCCCGGCCGGCAGTTCGGCTACCACGCCCTGACGATTGGAATCCTGATGGAGGAGCTGTGCCGCCGTGTTACAGGCGAGTCACTTCAGGATATGTACGACCGCAGGATCCGGAAGCCACAGGAAGTGGACTTTTTCCTGGGGCTCCCCGAGGACCTGGAGCCCCGATACCGGGACGTGCTCTATGAAGAAGATCCCGGCCAGGTTTGGATTGACCCGCTCAGCCTCGAAGGCCTCAACAGCAATGCGCCCGTCAGCACCATCATGGAGCTGCCGAACATCCCCGGCGTCCGGGCCGCCGGAATGTCCGCCGCCGGCGGGGTGGGCTCAGCGGAGGGACTGGCCCGGCTCTACGCCGCCGCGACCACAGGTGTCGACGGCAGGCAGCCGTTCCTGGCAACCCGGACGGTGGAGGCCATGACCCGGGAACAGGTGTGGGGCCTGGACCGCTCGTCCGGCCTGGACAACGCCTTTGCCGTCGTCTTCATGAAGCCCCACCCTTCGCGGAATTTTGGCAGCCACCGGGCTTTCGGCCACGAGGGCGCCAACGCGGCGCTCGGTTTTGCGGACCCCGCCTACGGGCTGGGCTTCGGTTACATCCCGCGCCGCCAGGAGGAAGGCCGCACGGCGGGAAGGGCGCACCGCCTGGCAGCGGAAGTGCGGCGTTCCGCAGCCGGTTTGTCCTGACGGGCCTCCGGCCCTACTGTGGTCCGGATGGGCAATACTCAGGCACGACCGGATGCACGGTGGGCTCGGGGGACCCAACTTCTCAAACAATCGGTGGCCGGGCTTTCCGCTGCCCTTGCGGCGCAGCGGCTGCAGTTGGCTGCCAAGGCCGCACTTGCAGCGGGCCTGGCGTTCGCCATTGCGCCCCTCATGCCGGGTGCGGCCTCGCATTACGCGTACTACGCGCCGCTGGGCGCCCTGGTGGCCATGTACCACAACGTTGCCGGTTCGGTGCGGCAGGGGGCGCAGGCGCTCGCGGGGCTGGCGATGGGAATCGGCCTCGCCTTCATCCTGGTCAGCATTGCCGAGCCCTCCCCGTTGACGGTGGCACTCTTCATGGGGATCGGCGTGCTGCTGGGCGGCTTACCGGGTATCGGTTCGGGCAGCGATTGGATTCCGACGGCGGCCCTGCTGGTCCTGCTGGTAGGCGGCAGTAACGCGGACGATTTCTCGTTCGGATACCTGGTCCAGATGGGTGCCGGCGTGGCCGTGGGCATCGCCGTAAACTTCCTCATCTTCCCGCCACTTCACTTTGATGCAGCGGCTTCAAGCCTGAACGAACTCCGCATTGCCCTTGGGCGGCAGCTGACCGACATGGGGACGGCAATAACCGAGGAATGGCCGCCCAAACACGAGGACTGGTCGCGGCGGTCGGACGAGCTGGCCTCGGCCGCAAGCTCGGTGCGGCACCTGGTCAAGGAGGCCGACGCCAGCCGCCGCGCGAACCCAAGGCGGAAGCTGCACCCCAGGGACGTTGACAAGGACTACCGCGACCTGCGCGAACTCGAACGGGTGACCTTCCACATCCAGGACATGACGGACGTGCTCTCCGACGTGATCTGGGAAAGCGACGTCCCGTACGAAATCCCGCTGCAGGACAGTGAACCGCTTGCCGCTGCCATCACGGCAACCGGAGAGCTCCTGGCCTCTTACAGCGAGGCTGACGAACAGACCCAGAAACAGCGGTTCGATGCCGCGAAAGAGGCGGTGGAAGCCTGCATGGCAACCGCCGCGGGCAGGGAATCGGCTGAGGGGACCGTCCCGGCCTCCGAATCGGTCCTCCTCAGCCTCCACCGCATCCTGCGGGCCGTTCGCCCGCAGGACTAGGTCCGGCGCCGGGAAGCGGGCCGGCTAAAGCGCGGCAACGGTCCCGCTGAAATGGCGTCGCCCGGAGCGGGGGCTCCACGCGACGAACCGGGAGTGCTTCCAGGACCCCGAACCGCTGTGGTCGGTGGCAATTTCCAAGGCAACCCGGGAGGGCAGGAAGACGGGAGCCTCGAACTCCACGTCCCACGTGAATGAGTCGCCACGGGCAGGCCCAACATCTGCGAGCGCACGCGAGGCCAGGTACATCCCATGAGCTATCGACCGCCGCATGCCCAGGGCCTTGGCCGAGAGCACACTCAGGTGGATCGGATTGAAATCCCCTGACACTGCGGCGTAGGCACGCCCCGTATCGACGCCGAGGTGCCACAGCGCCGTCGGGTCCGGGGGCCGGAAGTCGGTCCTGGATGGAACGGCGCCGGGTTTGTCGATCCCTGGCAGGAATACCCCCTTGGCGAGGTAGGTGGAGACACCCCGCCAATAGACTTCCGGCGAACCCGTGCGGCGCACTTCCGCCACGACGTCCACCTGCGTCCCGGAACGGTGGCCTTGGAGGTTTTCCACCCGGGCGGTCATGTCCAGGACATCCGTGAAGACCAGTGGCGACCGTTGCTCAACGCTGTTGTGCAGGTGGATCATGCCCAGCAGAGGCAGTGGGAAGTCATCGCGGTTCAGGACGCTCATGGCCAGCGGGAATGCGATGGCGTGGATGAAACCGGCCGGCAGGACGTCACTGGCCGTCTCACCGATGAGGTGCTGGTAGGCGGTAAGGTTTTCGACCCCCACCCTCACTCCCCTGACCTCATGGGTCTCGGCCGGAAGGACGGCGGAATCCTGGGTTCCCAGGAGCCTGCGCCTTGCTGCCTGGGCGGCGGCGTTGACATAGAGCTTGGACAACGACGGCATCTCGGCCAGGATGACCGGCTGTGCAAGGGTCATGCCCCCACCAGGTTTTGCCCGCACACCCGCAGCACCTCCCCGTTGATTCCGCCTGCAGCATCGCTTGCGAGGAATGCGATGCTCTCGGCGACATCGGAGGGCAGGCCGCCCTGCTGCAGCGAATTCAGCCGGCGCGCCACCTCCCGGACGGCAAAGGGAATCCGGGCGGTCATGTCGGTTTCGATGAATCCGGGGGCCACGGCATTGATGGTGCCGCCGCGGGATGCGAGCAGCGGGGCACTGGCCCGGACCATGCCCATGACTCCCCCCTTGGACGCTGCATAATTTGTTTGCCCCCGGTTCCCGGCGATACCGCTGGTGGAGGCAACAGAAACGATACGCGGCGAAGTGTGGAAGTGCTCGGAGGCCAGCAGTGCCTCGTTGATCCGAAGCTGGGCGGCGATGTTGATGTTGATGACCTGGTTCCATCGTGCCTGGTCCATGTTGGCCAGCAGTTTGTCCCGTGTGACCCCGGCATTGTGCACCACGATGTCCAGCCGGTCCGTGCCGCTGCACGGCGTGGTCTATGATCCGCCGGCCCGCGCCGGCACCGGTGATGTCCAGCTGCAGTGCAGTGCCCCGTACCTCGTTTGCCACTGCTGCCAGTTGGTCCCCCGCTGCCGGAATGTCCACCAGGACCAGCGTGGCGCCATCGCGGTGCAGCGTCCGGGCAATCTGGGCACCGATGCCGCGGGCTGCGCCGGTTACTACGGCCACTTTTCCTGCAAGTGGCCGCTCCGCGTCCGCGGGCAGCGCGCCGTCTTCGGTTGAGACCGTCAGGAACTGTCCGTCCACGAACGCCGAACGGGCTGAGAGGAAGAATCTGATGGCGCCCAGCGCGCTGGGGCTGGTGGAGGCGGTGCCATCAGCAAGGAGCACGCCGTTGCCCGTTGCTCCCGCCCGCAGTTCCTTGGCCAGGGACCGCAGGAAACCATCCACTCCCTGCCGTGCTGCTGCAGCTTCGGGCGCAGACGCTTCCGCCGCGGGCCGGGACAAGGTTATGATCCGGCCGCCGGCCTTCAAGTCCCGGAGGGATCCCGCTGCCGCCAGGACGGGCTTTTCCAGGTCCGCCGGGTGCGTAAGCTCATCGAGGACCAGGATGATGGCGCCCAGCTTTTCGGCAGGAACGGCATGCCTCCTGACGTCCAGGTCCCATGCCAGCAGCTCAGCGGCAAGTTTGTCTGCGCCGGCAGTGTCACCCAGGACAATGACAGGCCCCGTGACCAGGGGCTGGCCGGGTTCGTAGCGGCGCAGGACAGCGGGCTGTGGCAGGCCGAGTTTCCTTGCGAGGTTGCGGCCCGGGCCGCTGTTGACCAGTTGGGCGTATGTATCAGCCATTCCGTCCCCCTACAGAGATTCCAGGATCGCGACGACGCCCTGGCCGCCGGCTGCGCAGACGGACACCAGGCCGCGGGCAGGACGTCCGGTGGAAGCCGCCTTGGCGTGGAGCATCTTGGCGAGGGTGCCAACGATGCGGCCACCGGTCGCCGCAAACGGGTGGCCTGCTGCGAGCGAGGACCCGTTGACGTTGAGGCGCGAGCGGTCAATGCTGCCAAAAGCACCGTCCAGGCCGAGGCGTGTACGGCCGAAGTCTTCGTCCTCCCATGCGGCCAGGGTACTGAGGACGGTAGCGGCGAATGCTTCGTGGATTTCGAAGTAGTCGAAGTCCGCCAAGGTAAGGTTTTGGCGAGCCAGGAGCCTGGGAACGGCGAACACGGGGGCCATCAGCAGCCCGTCCTTGCCGTGGACGAAGTCCACCGCCGCAGCTTCGGCGTCCACCACTGCCGCCAGTTTGGGCAGGTCGCGGGCATCTGCCCATTCATCGGATGCCAGCAGCACGGTGGAGGCACCGTCGGTGAGTGGTGTTGAGTTTCCTGCCGTCATGGTTGCATCCGCCCCAAGGTTCCGGCCAAACACCGGCTTCAGGGACGCGAGCTTCTCAAGGGACGTGTCGGCCCGAAGGTTGCCGTCCCGCGTCAGTCCGCGGTAGGGGGTCATGAGGTCATCGAAGAAGCCGGACTCGTAGGCGGCCGCAAGGTTGTGGTGGCTGTTCAGGGCCAGTTCGTCCTGTGCTTCCCGCGGGATCTTCCATTGCGCTGTGGTGAGGGCCTGGTGCTCGCCCATGCTCAAGCCGGTACGTGGCTCGGCCGTGCCGGGCGCCAGGGGGGCCAGGTCTTTGGGCCGCAGCCGGCCAAGGACCTGCAGCCGCTGGGGAAGTGTCTTGGCCCGGTGAAGGTCCAGGACCACCTCGCGCAGTCCCTCACTGACCACCACCGGGGCGTCGGAGGCTGAATCCACTCCGCCGGCAATGGCCGAATCGATCTGCCCGAGCTTGATCTTGTTGGACAGGCCAACCACGGTTTCGAGGCCTGTGGCGCAGGCCTGCTGAAGGTCGTAGACAGGGGTCTCGGCGGAAAGCGCCGAGCCCAGGACGGCTTCACGGGTGAGATTGAAATCCCTGGAGTGCTTGAGGACGGCACCGGCCGCCACCTGGCCGATCCGTTCATCCTGGAGGCCGAAGCGCGCGATCAGGCCGTCCAGGGCGGCAGTCAGCATGTCCTGGTTGGACGATTTTGCGTAAGCACCGCCGGCGCGGGCGAACGGAATCCGGTTCGCTCCGACGATCACTGCCCTGCGGGTTGTGGGGGCCTCGGCCCGGGGTGATCCCTCTGGTGCGGGGGTTGACTGTCCGTCTATGGACATGGATGGCTCCTCTGGTCACAAGTGGTTACCGATACCCAGCGTACCTGATACGCTGGGTATCGTGAACTTCCCGGACACAACTCTCTCCGCGGCCATGGAGCCTCCGACTTCCGCAGCCCCTGACGGACGGTCCTCCCGCTGGCAGAGCCACCGGGAGGAGCGGCGCCGCGAACTGATTAAGCAGGCCCGCCGTGCGGTGCACGCACTGGGCAGTGATGCCTCCATGGAGGACATTGCAACGGCTGCCGGTACCTCGAAATCAGTCTTCTACCGGTATTTCGGGGACAAGGCAGGGCTGCAGCAGGCCGTGGGCGAAGTTGTCCTCAGCCAAATGCAGCACCGAATCCAGGAAGCAGCCCAAAGTGCCGTCACTCCCCGGGAAGGTCTGTTGGCCATGGTGTCGGCCTATCTGCAAATGGCGGACACCAGCCCCAACGTCTATGCGTTCGTCACCAGCTATGCCCCTGCGGACCCTTCCAGCCCGCCACATCCGGCCGCCCCGGGCGGCCCTCTGGGGCACTTCTTTGACGCCATCGCCGACATGATCGCCACCCCCATGCGGTCGCACCTGGGCGACGTCGGGGAAACCGTCATCGGCTACTGGCCCAAGGCGGCAATCGGCCTGGTGCGGAACGCCGGCGAGCAATGGCTCAGCACCCCGGACTCCCCCGCCAAGCCAACCCAGGAGACCATGGCCCGCCAGATCACGGCGTGGCTATGCGTAGGCATAGCCCCGGAACTCACTCCCGCACCATCGACCACAAAGTTATCCGCCAAAGAAGGACTGTGACATGACTGACGTAGTGGACCGCCCTGCCCGCAAGGGACTTCGCCCCGAGGCAACCCCCGCAGCCACACCCACGGGCAACAGCCCTGCCCCCGCCGTCGACGTCGAGGCATTGGGGCGGCAGCTCCTGGGCAAATGGGCCGACGTGCGACGCCAGGCAAGGGAGCTGGCAGCCAGGCCGGAACTGCACAAGATCGAGGGACTGACGCATACAGAGCACCGCACCCGGGTGTTCGGCCAGCTGAAATACCTCGTGGACCATGAAGCTGTCCACCGCGCCTTTCCGGCAGAGCTGGGCGGCGCCGACGACCACGGCGGAAACATCGCCGGGTTCGAGGAACTGGTGGTGGCTGACCCTTCGCTGCAGATCAAGGCGGGCGTCCAGTGGGGTCTCTTTGGATCCGCGGTGATGCACCTGGGCACCGCAGAACACCACACCAAGTGGCTGCCCGGAATCATGAACCTGGAAATTCCGGGCTGCTTCGCCATGACCGAAACCGGCCATGGCTCGGACGTGGCAAGCATTGCCACCACCGCAACCTATGACCCCGCCACCGAAGAGTTCATCATCCACACCCCGTTCCGGGCGGCCTGGAAGGACTACATCGGCAACGCCGCCATCGACGGCCTGGGCGCTGTTGTCTTCGCCCAGCTGGTCACCCGCGGCGTCAACCACGGGGTGCACGCCTTCTACGTCGACCTGCGGGACCCGGCCACCAAGGAATTCCCGCCCGGAATCGGCGGGGAGGACGACGGCATCAAGGGCGGCCTGAACGGCATCGACAACGGCCGGCTGCACTTCACCAATGTCCGCATTCCACGGACACACCTCCTGAACCGGTACGGCAACGTCGACGCCGACGGAACCTACACCTCGCCCATCGCCAGCCCCGGCCGGCGCTTCTTCACCATGCTGGGAACGCTGGTCCAGGGCCGGGTGTCGCTGGACGGAGCCGCCGTCGCAGCTTCCAAGGTGGCACTGAAAGCGGCCATCCAGTACGCCACGGAACGCCGCCAGTTCAACGCCTCCTCGCACACGGAGGAAGAGGTCCTGCTGGACTACCAGCGGCACCAGCGGCGCCTGTTCACCCGGCTTGCCACCACTTACGCGGCCGGCTTTGCGCACGAGCAGCTGCTGCAGAAGTTCGACGATGTCTTCTCCGGCACCCACGACACGGACGCGGACCGCCAGGACCTAGAAACCCTGGCCGCGGCACTGAAGCCCCTGAGCACCTGGCACGCCCTGGACACCCTGCAGGAATGCCGGGAAGCCTGCGGCGGCGCCGGCTTCCTGATCGAAAACCGGTTCGCGTCGCTGCGCGCCGACCTCGATGTGTATGCCACCTTCGAGGGCGACAACACGGTGCTGCTCCAGCTGGTGGCCAAGCGCCTGCTGGCTGATTACGCCAAGGAATTCCGCAGCGTGGACTTTGGCGTGCTGGCCCGCTACGTGGTGAACCAGGCAGCGGGCGCAGCCGTCCACCGCACCGGGCTGCGCCAGGTGGCCCAGTTCGTGGCCGACACCGGGTCCGTCCAGAAAGCTGCGATCGCGCTGCGGGACGAGGAAGGCCAGCGCGCCCTCCTGACTGACAGGGTGCAGACCATGGTGGCCGAGGCCGGGGCCGCCCTGAAGGGCAGCAAGCGGCTGCCGCAGGACAAGGGCGCCGCTCTGTTCAACCGGCACCAGAACGAACTCATCGACGCCGCCCAGGCGCATGCCGAACTGCTGCAGTGGGAGGCGTTCACGAAAGCCCTGCGGCAGGTGGACGATCCCGGGACCAGGAAGGTCCTGACCTGGCTCCGGGACCTCTTTGGCCTGTCGCTGATCGAAAAGAACCTGTCCTGGTACCTCATGAACGGCCGGCTCTCCATGCAGCGGGCCCGCACGGTGGGCGGGTACATCAACCGGCTGCTGGAGCGGATCCGGCCGCATGCCCTGGACCTGGTGGACGCCTTCGGCTACGGCGAGGACCACGTGCGGGCAGCCATCGCCACGGGCGCCGAGAGGACGCGCCAGGACGAAGCCCGCGCACACTTCCGGAGCGAGCGGGCCAGCGGACAGTCGCCCGTGGACGAAAAGGTCCTGCTGGCGCGGACGGCCGGGAACCGGAAGTAGGCGTCCCCAACCCCAGCTACGACGACGGCGCCGCCCACCTTGCAAGGTGGGCGGCGCCGTCGTCGTTAACGCTTCAGGTGGGTCAGCTCTGTGCCGGCAGCACCGAGCGGTACACCTCGAGGGTGGTTTCCGTAATCGACTCCCAGGAGAAGTGCTTCTCGGCCCGCTCCCGGCCGGCCTGCCCCATGGCGCGGGCCCGCTCGGGATCGGACACCACCTCCGTGAGGGCCGCAGCGAACTCCTTGACGAACTTTTCAGGGTCCAGGGGCGTGCCGGTGCCGTCGGTGACCTGTTCCAGGTCCACCAGCAGTCCGGTCCTGCCGTGCTCAACCACCTCGGGGATGCCGCCCGTGGCGCTGGCTACCACAGCAGCGCCGCAGGCCATGGCTTCGAGGTTGACGATGCCCAGCGGCTCGTAGATGGAGGGGCAGGCGAAGGCCGTGGCATGGCTGAGCACCTGGATCAGCTCGTGGCGCGGCAGCATCCGTTCGATCAGGACAACGCCCGTGCGCTGCTTCTGCAGGTCCTCGATGAGGGCAGCGGTTTCGGCTGCCAGTTCCGGGGTGTCCGCTGCGCCCAGGCACAGGACCAACTGGACGTCGGCCGGAAGTTTCGCGGCCGCCCGCAGAAGGTAGGGGACGCCCTTCTGCCTTGTGTTTCTTCCCACAAAGACGACGCTTGGCTTGGCGGGGTCGATGCCCAGGGCACGGACGGCGTCGTCGTTTTCATCACGCTGCCACAGCTCCACGTCGATGCCGTTGTGGACCACTCGGACCTTTGCCGGATCCACGTTGGGGTAGCTGCGCAGGATGTCCTGGCGCATGCCCTCGGACACGGCGATGATGGCCGCTGCCGCTTCATAGGCAGTCTTTTCCACCCAGGAAGAGAGGGCGTAGCCGCCGCCCAGCTGCTCAGCCTTCCAAGGCCGCAGCGGCTCGAGGCTGTGGGCGCTGAGAACATGCGGAATTCCGTGCAGCAGGGAGGCAAGATGCCCCGCCATGTTGGCGTACCAGGTGTGCGAATGGACCAGGTCCGCGCCTTCGACGTCCGGCACAATGCGCAGGTCCACGCCCAGGGTCTGCACCGCCGCGTTCGCCCCGCCGAGGTCCTCCGGGACCTGGTACGACGTCACCGCCGCGCCATGGTAATCGGCGTCGCGGGGAGCGCCAAACGCACGAACCTGCAGGTCAACGTGCTTGCTAAGCACCCTGCTCAATTCGGCGACATGCACCCCGGCGCCACCGTAGATCTCGGGCGGGAACTCTTTAGTCACAATGTCTATTCGCACAAGACCCAAGGTAGTCCTTCACGCATAACTGTTCTAGTGTGAAGGAGTCCGGGCCTACCGGACTGTCTTGGGGAGTTACGAAGGCGTACAGGAGCGACCATCATGCCGTTAACGAAAAAAGTCCTGGCCATTGTCCTCGCAGGTGGCGAGGGAAACAGGCTGATGCCACTGACGGCAGACCGGGCCAAGCCCGCCGTGCCCTTCGCCGGCAGCTACCGCCTTATTGACTTCGCGTTGTCCAACCTGGTCAATTCCCGCTACCTCCAGATCGTGGTGCTCACCCAGTACAAGTCGCACAGCCTCGACCGGCACATCTCCGAGACCTGGCGGATGTCCACCCAGCTGGGCAACTACATTGCTTCCGTTCCTGCGCAGCAGCGCGTGGGCAAGAGCTGGTTCCTGGGCAGCGCCAACGCCATCTACCAGTCCCTGAACCTCATCCACGACGCCAACCCGGACATCGTGGTGGTGGTCGGAGCGGACCACGTGTACCGGATGGACTTCGCCCAGATGGTGGCCCAACACGTGAACAGCGGAGCCAAGGCAACCGTCGCGGCCGTACGGCAGCCCCTTCACATGGCCGACCAGTTCGGCGTCATCGAAGTGGACCAGAACGACCCCCAGAAGATCGCCGCCTTCGTGGAAAAGCCCGCCAGCACCCCCGGGCTTGCCGCAGATCCTTCCCAGTTCCTGGCCTCCATGGGCAACTACGTGTTCGACGCCGACGCCCTGGTGGCCGCGCTGCATGTCGATGCCGAGCGCCTGGACACCAAGCACGACATGGGCGGGGACATCATTCCGTACTTCGTGAACCAGGGCGAGGCGGGTGTCTACGACTTCACGCTCAACGACATCCCCGGCTCCACCGAACGCGACCGGACCTACTGGCGCGACGTTGGCACCATCGACTCCTTCTACGACGCCCACATGGACCTCATCTCCCCGCTGCCCGTGTTCAACCTCTACAACTCCGAATGGCCCATCTACACCCGGCAGAGCATTTCCCCGCCGGCCAAGTTTGTCAGGGGCCAGAACAACACCGTGGGTACCGCCCTGGACTCCATCGTTGCCAACGGTGTGGTGATCTCCGGCGGCATCGTGGAAGGCTCGGTGCTCTCCAACGACGTCTACGTGGCCAGCAGCGGCCGGGTCATCGACTCGGTCCTGATGGACAAGGTGCAGGTGGGGGCAGGGGCAGTGATCAACCGCGCCATCCTGGACAAGAACGTCAAGGTCCCTGCCGGTGCCGCCATCGGGCTGGACGCGGACCTTGACCGGGCACGCGGCTTCAAGGTCACCGAGTCCGGCATCACGGTCCTGTCCAAAGGCCAGGAAGTCCCGGAACCGGGCGATGAGGAACGCCAGCTCGCTGCCAGGCACCTGAGCCAGCTCCCCAGTGCCGTGAAGGCCGCCGCTGACCAATACCCCGATATGCGCGAGGCTGCGGACAAGGTGGCCAGCACTCACGCGGCCGCAGCCGCGGAGGCGGCGCCCGGCGCCCGGGTTTCCTGACCCGGACTCCGACTTCTCTGCAGCGCTTGCGGGCCGGGACACCACCGATGGTGTCCCGGCCCGCGGCGTACGCTGTAAAATTTTCCCAATGAGCTCCCCCGATCTGACCCCTGAGGACATCCAGGCCTGCCTCAAGGTCCTGAACACCATCCACGCGTACGACGAGGAGCACCCGGACTACATCTCGGTGCGCCGCGCCACCGGAAAGATGTTCAAGGCGGTCAAGCGCCACCGCAGGGTCAGCAAGCGGGATTCCATTGCCGACGCCGACCGCGCCGTCATTGCCCAAACGGCCACCGCCGCGCCGGACCGGATCGACGACGAGACCCGCGGCAACAAGCTGGCACCGTCCGCCACCGGCAAGATCGCGGGCCACCTCATCCGGTCCCGCCCCTGCTACATCTGCAAGCAGCACTACACCCAGGTGGACGCCTTCTACCACCAGCTCTGCCCGGAATGCGCTTCCTTCAGCCACAGCAAGCGAGACGCCCGGACCGATCTGACCGGCCGGCGGGCGCTGCTGACCGGCGGCCGCGCAAAAATCGGGATGTACATCGCCCTCCGGCTGCTGCGCGACGGGGCGCACACCACCATCACCACCCGCTTCCCCAAGGACGCAGCCCGCCGCTTCGCCGCCATGGAAGACAGCGGCGAATGGCTGCACCGGCTCCGGATCGTGGGCATCGACCTGCGGGACCCGGCCCAGGTCATGGCCCTGACCGACTCCCTCAACGAGGCGGGTCCGCTGGACATCATCATCAACAACGCCGCCCAGACCGTGCGCCGCTCCGGCAACGCCTACAAGCCGCTGGTGGACGCCGAGGACGAACCGCTCCCCGCGGCACTGGAGCAGGCAAACGGCGGCCCGGAACTGCTGACCTTCGGCCATGCCCATGACAAGCACCCGCTGGCGATTGCCGGCAGCGTCACCGAACACCCCGTCCTGGCCGGCGACGCCATCACATCACTGGCGTTGTCCACCGGGTCCGCCTCGCTGGAGCGGATCGCCTCCGGGACCGCGATCGACGCCGGCGGCCTGGTGCCCGATCTTGCCGCGATCAACAGCTGGACCCAGGTGGTGGACGAAGTGGATCCGCTCGAAATGCTCGAGGTTCAGCTCTGCAACGTCACTGCGCCCTTCCTGCTGGTCAGCCGGCTGCGCGGAGCCATGAAGCGATCCACCGCGCGGCGGAAGTACATCGTGAACGTCTCCGCTATGGAAGGCCAGTTCTCCCGGGCCTACAAGGGGCCGGGACATCCGCACACGAATATGGCCAAGGCCGCGCTGAACATGATGACCCGCACCAGCGCCCAGGAAATGCTGGACACTGACGGCATCCTGATGACCGCCGTCGATACCGGCTGGATCACGGACGAACGCCCCCACTTCACCAAGGTCCGGCTCATGGAGGAAGGCTTCCACGCGCCCCTTGACCTGGTGGACGGCGCCGCACGGGTTTACGACCCCATCGTCATGGGCGAGAACGGCGAGGACCAGTACGGCGTCTTCCTGAAGGATTACAAGCCCAGCCCCTGGTGAAAGGCGTATGCTCACGGCATGAGCAACGAGTCATCCACCCAAGTCCAAAACCTCGAACACCATGAATGCTGGGCCCTGCTGCGGACCGTGTCCGTGGGCAGGCTGGCGGTGCTGGTGGATGGGCGCCCGGACATCTTCCCGGTCAACTACACGGTGGACAGCGGCACGCTGGTCTTCCGGACCAGCCAGGGAACCAAGCTGTCGGCAGCGTCCGGTGATGCCCCCGTGGCCGTGGAGGCGGATGGTGTGGACCCAGAATCGGGCCTGGCCTGGAGCGTGGTAATCAAGGGCACTGCGGCCCTGGTCAAGAGCGCTGAGGATGTGCTCGAAACCTCCCGCCTGTACCTCTTCCCCTGGCAGTCGGGGCGGAAGGATGCCTTCGTCCGCATCACCCCGGATTCGGTCACCGGCCGCCGCTTCCAGGTCACCGATCCCATGACGTGGTGGACCCAGATCAGCAGCGCCGCCAGGACGGCCCCGGAATAAAGCCGGCGGCATCAAGTTCCCCGGCCGCTACGGCCGGGGAACTTGGCGCCTTACGCGAGCTGGGTGATCTCCACGCTGACGTTCAGGGCGGACCCGCCGCCGCCGGACAGGATGCCCTTGAGCGGGGGCACGTCCCGGTAATCCCTTCCGCGTGCCACCGTGACGTGGAAGTCGCCGGCGGGTTTGTGGTTGGTGGGGTCCCAGCTGCGCCAGTCACCGTCCCACCATTCCAACCAGGCATGCGACTGTCCCGCCACGGTCTCGCCGATTCCGGCGCTGGACCGCGGGTGCAGGTAGCCGGAGACGTAGCGGGCCGGAATGCCGCAGCTGCGCAGCGCCCCGATGGCCAGGTGAGCCAGGTCCTGGCACACCCCCTGGCGCTGGCCCCAGGCCTCCTCCGCGTTGGTGGTGACAGCGGTGGAGCCGGACATGTACGTCATCTCCCCCCGCATCCAGGCAAACACGGCCATGGCAGCTTCGTGCGGGTTCTTCCCCGCGACGACGTCCGGGATGATGCCCAGCACTTCGTCACCCGGCCCGCTCAACCGGGACTGCGGCAGCCAGTCACTGAACGTGTCCAGCGTTTCCGGTGCGGCCAGGACGTCCCAGCCCACGATGTCCGCTTCCGCCGGAATCTTCCCGGCCCGGTGCACCTCCACCGTGATGTTTGAGACCACCTCAAGGTTCTCGTGCGGCATCTGCATATCAAAGGCCGTGACCCTGGTCCCCCAGTAGTCGCGGTAGGTGCTCACCGCCGCCTGGGACGGGGACACCTTCACCACGGACTCCAGCACCACCTGCTGCGAATCCGTCAGCGGCGTCATCCGGGCCTCGTTGTAGGACAGGGTGACGCGCTTGTTGTACTTGTAGGCCGTCCTGTGGACGATGCTCAACCGGGTCATGACACTTCTCCCACCCAGGCCAGTTCGTCCGCCTGATTGAAGTACTTACGGGAAATGGCGTCCGAGGCCTGGGACACTGCCTTCTGGACCCGTTCCATGTGCTCGGGCAGCTCGGACATGAGGTCGTCCGTCCGGTGGAACTCAAGGAAGGTCCTTGCCTGCCCCACGATGCGGCGGGCATCGTTGATGAAACCCACCCGCTGCGCGGACGGGTCCAGCTTTGCCAGGCACTCGTCCGCGTCCCGCAGCGCGTAGACGATGGAGCGCGGAAAGAGCCGGTCCAGCAGCAGGAATTCGGCGGCGTGCTGGTCACCGAACGCGGCGCGGCGGGTGCGCAGGAAGGACTCGTAGGCACCGGCGCAGCGCAGCATGTTCACCCAGGACATGCCGGCGGAGAGCACGTCGCGGGTGGAGAGCATCCGGGCAGTCATGTCCGCGCGTTCCAGGGAACGGCCCAGGACCAGGAAGAGCCAGCTTTCGTCGTGGCTCACCGTGGTGTCGGCAAGGCCGCTGACCATGGCAGTGCGTTCCAGGGTCCAGTTGCAGAAGCGGTAGGTGCCCACCACGTCCTTGCGGTGCTGGCTCAGGCCGTAGTAGGTGGTGTTCAGGCTCTCCCAGAGGCCCGAAGACACGGTTTCCCGGGCCCGGCGGGCATTCTCACGGGCTGCGCCCAGTGAGCCGGCGATGGACGTGGCGCTGGTCTTGTCATAAGCCAGGGCATGGAGCAGTTCGGGCAGGCCGAAATCCTCGCTTTGGGGCCGCGCGCCCATGACCGCCAGCAGTTCCTGGGCGACGCTCCTGCGCTCGTCCATGGGGAGGTGGTTCAGGCGTTCCAGGTGTACATCAAGGATGCGGGCGGTACCGTCCGCCCGTTCCACATAGCGGCCGATCCAAAACAGGGACTCGGCAATTCGGCTAAGCATTCGCGGCTACCTCCTGCGCGCCCGGAACGGTGTAAGGGAAATGTCCGACGGCGGCGCGGCTCACTGCTGCTGCTCCGACTGGCGGTCGCGCCAGTTGCTTTCCACCGGCCATACGGAGACCCGTTCACGGACCGTGACGGACTGGCGGGGAACGGTTTCCACCGGCATCTGGGGTGAATCTGCAAGCACCCAGGTGTCTTTGGATCCGCCGCCCTGGCTGGAGTTGACGATCAGGGACCCTTCCTTGAGCGCTACGCGAGTCAGGCCGCCCGGGAGGACCCAGACGTTGTCGCCGTCGTTGACGGCAAAGGGCCTCAGGTCCACGTGCCGGGGGCCGAACTTGTCGCCGCTCAATGTGGGGACGGTGGAGAGCTGCAGCACCGGCTGGGCGATCCAGCCGCGGGGGTCGGCGATGACCCGCTGGCGGAGGGCGTCCAGTTCATCCCTGGAAGCATCCGGGCCGATGACCAGGCCCTTGCCGCCGGAACCGTCCACGGGCTTGACCACCAGTTCCGCGAGGTTGTCCAGGGTGTACTCCCTGGCCTCCTTCTCCTCGAGGCGGAAGGTGTCCACGTTGGCGATGATGGGCTCCTCGCTGAGGTAGTAGCGGATCAGGTCAGGCACGTAACTGTAAACCAGTTTGTCATCGGCAACGCCATTGCCCACCGCGTTGGCAATGGTGACGCCACCCGCGCGGGCGGCGTTGACCAGGCCGGGGCAGCCGAGCATGGAGTCGGAGCGGAACTGGAGGGGGTCCAGGAAGTCGTCGTCGATCCGTTTGTAGATGACGTCCACGCGCTGTTCACCAGCGGTGGTGCGCATGTAGACGCGGTTGCCGCGGCAGATCAGGTCGCGGCCCTCCACCAGCTCAACGCCCATCAGGCCGGCCAGGAGGGTGTGCTCGAAGTAGGCGCTGTTGAACACGCCCGGGGTCAGGACGACGACGGTGGGATCGTCGACGCCGGCCGGTGCGGTCTTGCGCAGGGCAGAGAGCAGCCTGCGGGGATATTCCTCAACCGGCCGGATGAGCTGCTGGCCGAAGGCTTCCGGCAGGCCCTTGGCCATGGCGCGCCGGTTCTCCAGCACGTAGCTGACCCCGGAGGGTACGCGGACGTTGTCCTCCAGCACGCGGAACGTGCCGGCGGCGTCGCGGACAACGTCGATGCCCGAGATGTGGACCCGGACCCCGCCCGCCGGTTCGAAGCCGTGGACCTGCCGGTGGAAGTGTGCGCTGGTGGTTACCAGCTGGCGCGGGATCACGCCGTCGGACACCACGGTCATTTTGTCGTAGACGTCGTTCAGGAAGGCTTCCAGGGCACGGACCCGCTGGGCGACCCCCTTTTCCAGGACGTCCCACTCGGCCGCCGGGATGACGCGGGGCACGATGTCGAGCGGAAAGGGCCGCTCCTCACCCGCGTAGTCGAATGTCACCCCGCGGTCCAGGAAGGTGCGCGCCATGGAGTCGGCGCGTGCGGTGACGTCCGCCAGGGAGAGCTTCCGGAGTGCGTCCGCCACCTGCCCGTACGAGTCCCTGGCCTGTTGCCCCGGGGCGAACATCTCGTCGTAGGCTCCGGTGCGGCCGGCGGCCTCGGAGTAATCCTGGAATAGGTCTGACATGTCCAATAGCCAACCATCTTTTTGTTTCGAATTCATTACTGCCATCCATTGTGGCGTGTTGGCGCCAATGGCCCGGTTCGTACTTTACGGGCCTCGTCGGGCACAGTAGGTGAGTGCCAGACAGCAGAAGCCTCCCAGCGCCGGGCCACGGCCGTTCCGGTCCGCGGATTGCCCGCCTGGTTCCGGGGCTGCTGACCGCCGCTGCCGCTGTTGCGGCGGCCTTCCTATGGCATGGACTGCTGCCGGCCCTGCCGGCAATGACCCTCGCTGTGGTCCTGGGCGTTCTGGCCGCCAACCTGCCCGGCGCCGGCACCTGGACGGGAGGCCGGGCACGGCCGGGGCTGGACTTCGCCGGCAAGCACCTGATGCGCGGGGGAATCGTACTCCTGGGCCTGAAGGTCAGCGTCATGGATGTTCTGGGCCTCGGCTGGGTGTCCCTGGTCCTGATTGTGGGCGTGGTGGCAGCCAGTTTCGGCGGGACGTATGCGATTTCGCGCTTGTTCCGCCTTCCGCCTGTGACCTCACTGTTGGTAGCCACGGGATTTTCCATCTGTGGTGCCTCCGCCATTGGCGCCATGGCCGCCGTCCGCCGCATCCGGCACGCGGAAACCGTCCTGCCCGTGGCCCTGGTCACCCTGTGCGGCACGCTCGCCATCGGCGTCCTCCCCCTCCTCGCGCAACCCTTGGGGCTCACGGCCACAGTGTTCGGAGCCTGGACCGGCGCGTCGGTCCACGATGTGGGCCAGGTGGTGGCCACGGCGCAAACCGCCGGGACCGCTGCCCTGGCGGTCGCCGTCGTCGTCAAACTCACCCGCGTGCTGCTGCTGGCCCCCGTCGCCGCGCTGGCAGGTGCCCACCACAGAAACGGGGTGCGTGCCCTGGGCGCCGAAGATGGCGTGGACGAGAAAATGCCGCCCCTGGTGCCGCTGTTCGTCCTGGGCTTCGTTGCCATGGTGGTGCTGCGCTCCACAAGCTGGCTGTCCGCGGGCTGGCTCGACCTGGGGGCCGCCCTGCAGGACATCCTGCTGGGCGCGGCCCTGTTTGGCCTTGGCTCTGCGGTCCGTATCCGCGCCCTGCTCCACACCGGCGGACCGGCACTCCTGGCGGCACTCGCCTCATGGCTCCTGATTGCCGTGCTGGGCCTGGCTGTGGCCTTCCTGATCGCCGGCTGAGCCGATGAATCGGCACCGTGATTAGATAGCCGGGTGTCACATGAGAATCTGCAGCGCCGCGAAGCCGCCGAACGTTCAGCCCGGATCAGCACCACCAGCTACGACATCTCCCTCGATGTGCGGCAGGCAGCAGATCCAGCAGTCATGGGTTACACGAGCCGCAGCGTCATTACCTTCACCGCCGAACCCGGCGCCGGCACGTTCCTCGACTTCATCGCCGGTGACGTGCACAGCGTGTTCCTCAACGGCAAGAGCCTGCGGTTGGAGGACGTAGTGGACGGCGCACGGATCCGGCTGGACAACCTGCGGGCCGAAAACCAGGTCACGGTCACGGGAACGGCGCTCTACAGCCGTTCCGGAGAGGGCATGCACCGGTTCGTGGACCCGGCGGACGGCCAGTGCTACCTGTACACGCAGTACGAGCCTGCTGATGCGCGCCGGGTCTTCGCGAACTTCGAGCAGCCCGACCTGAAGGCGGCCTACACCTTCCACGTCATGGCACCGGCCGACTGGCAGGTGGCGTCCAACGGCTCCGAGGTCAACCGGACCCTGCTGACCAGCGATCCCGCGACGGCGTGCTGGGACTTCGCCACCACCCTGCCGATGTCCACCTACATCACCACCATCCTGGCCGGGCCGTACTTCAAGGCAGAGGACCGCTGGCAGGCAACGCTCGACGACGGCACCCAGCTGGACGTCCCGCTCGCCCTCTACTGCCGCGCATCCATGGCGGACTCCTTCGACACCGAGGAGCTCTTCAGCCTGACGAAAAAGGGGCTGGACTTCTTCAACCGCCTTTTCGACTTCCCCTACCCCTGGGGCAAGTACGACCAGGCGTTCGTTCCCGAATACAACCTCGGCGCCATGGAGAACCCGGGACTGGTCACGTTCACGGAAAGCTACGTGTTCACCTCCCGGGCCACGGACGCCCAGTACCAGGCCCGCGCCAACACCCTGATGCACGAGATGGCGCACATGTGGTTCGGCGACCTTGTGACCATGCAGTGGTGGGACGACCTGTGGCTGAAGGAGTCCTTCGCCGACTACATGGGAACCCTCGGTGTTGACCGGGCCACGGACTGGGACACGGCCTGGGTCAACTTCGCCAACAAACGCAAAGCCTGGGCCTACGTGCAGGACCAGCTCCCCACCACCCATCCCATCGTGGCGGACATCCCGGACCTTGAAGCGGCAAAGCAGAACTTCGACGGCATCACCTACGCAAAGGGCGCCTCTGTGCTGAAGCAGCTGGTGGCCTACGTGGGCTTCGACGCGTTCATCGCCGGATCGCGGGAGTACTTCCGGAAGCATGCCTACGGCAACACGTCGCTGGCCGACCTCCTGGCTTCCCTGGCTGCGGCGTCGGGGCGGGACCTGTCCGGATGGGCACGGCAGTGGCTGCAGACCTCCGGAATTTCCAGCTTGTCCTTGGAGTTCGCAGCTTCCAGTGCAACGGGCGACGACGGCGTGCCGGGGCGGGTGGCCATCGTCCAGGAAGCGGTGGATCCGGTGACAGGACGCGAGGAGCTGCGCCCGCACCGGCTCCGGGTGGGTTCCTACGACTTCGACGCCGGCGGCGCCCTGGTGCGGACCGGGAGCATCGAAACCGATGTGGCCGGCGCGCGGACGGAGCTCGCCCAGCTCGACGGGCAGCAGCGGCCGGCGCTGCTGCTGGTCAACGACGAGGACCTCACTTACGCCAAGGTGCGGCTGGACCCGGTATCTGAAGCAACGGTCCGCGCCTCCCTGGACCGGGTCACGGACCCCATGGCGCGTGCCCTGTGCTGGACTGCGCTCTGGAACTCCGCCCGGGACGGCGAGAGCCCGGCATCGTTGTACGTTGACGCCGTGACGGCCTTTGGTCCGGCTGAAACCGGAATCGGGGTCCTGCTGAACATCCTGGACAACGCCACCACCGCCGTCGAACGTTACACACCGGCAGACGCCCGCATGAGTGTCCGTGCTTCCTTCCTTGCGGCCGCAGCGGGCGAGCTGGACCGGGCTGTTCCCGGGTCTGACGCACAGCTTGCCTGGGCCCGCACCCTTGCCGCCCTCAGCCGTCATGATGCGGCAGCACTCCCCCGGCTCCGTGGCCTGCTGGATGGCACGGCACCGGTGGAGGGCCTGTCCGTGGACGCTGAGCTGCGCTGGCAGCTGTGGCATGCACTCGCCGCCAACGGAGAGGCCAGCGCAGCGGAGCTCGACGCCGAGCTGGCGCGGGACACCACCGCCTCCGGCCGCGCCGGCCACGCAACCGCCATGGCATCCCGCCCGGACCCGGCGGTCAAGGCCGCCGCCTGGGAGGCCGCCGTTCACAGGAATGAGCTTTCCAACCAGCTCCTCACGGCCACCATCAGCGGCTTCAGCACCGCGCCGCCGGCGTTGCTGGAGCCGTACCTGGAGCCCTACTTCGACTGCCTGCTGGCTGTCTGGGATGAGCGCAGCATCGAAATCGCCAGCCGGATTGTCCGCGGCCTCTATCCCGCCGCGCAGGACCTGGCAGCCGGCACCCGCCCCGGGGACCATCCGGTGGTCCGGCGGACGGATGACTGGCTGGCAGCCAACCCTGACGCGCCGCACGCCCTGCGCCGGATCATCATAGAGCAGCGCAGCCACCTGCTGCGCGCACTCACCGCGCAGGCCGCCGTCGTTCCCCACCGGCCCCCTAACCTCGCTGCGCTCGGCCAGGGAACCCCGCCGACGTGGGGCGCCCACCACCCATCGATTGCTCCGTAACTGCCGTTTTCCCCGCCCAAAACGACCAGTATGGAGCAGTCGATGGGGCTAGGGAACCCGGTGGAGCCATTCCCTGGTGCCGAACTTGGTGGCTACCCGTTCCTCGGCTGCCGCCAGCTCGTGTCCCGCCAGCTCTGACGGGGTTGCGCCGTAACGCTCGCTGAAGACCCCCATCATCGCCTCGATGATCGCCGTGCGGGCCAGGCCGGTTTGGCGCCGCAGCGGGTCCACCCGCTTCTTTGCGCTACGGGTGCCCTTGTCGGACAGCTTTTCCTTGCCGATCCGCAGGACCTCCACCATTTTGTCGGCGTCGATGTCGTAGCTCATGGTGACGTGGTGCAGCATGCCGCCGTTGGCCAGGCGTTTCTGCGCGGCACCGCCGATCTTCCCCTGGTCCGTGGCGATGTCGTTCAGCGGGATGTAGAAGGCATTGATGCCGAGCCGTTCCAGTGCCGCCATGACCCATGCGTCCAGGAAGGGGTAGGAGTCGGCGAAGCTGAGCCCGTCCACTAGCGTCTGCGGCAGGTAGAGCGAGTAGGTGATGCAGTTGCCGGCCTCCATGAACATCGCTCCCCCGCCGCTGATCCGGCGGACCACGTTGATGCCATGCCTCGCCACGCCCTCGGGGTCCACCTCGTTCTGCACCGACTGGAAGCTGCCGATGACCACCGACGGCTCCTGCCAGTCCCAGAAACGCAGGGTGGGCGTGCGCGCACCGGCGCCGACGGCCTCGGTGAGCACCTCGTCAAGGGCAACGTTGATTTCGGTGGGCAGCACGGTGGGCGCAATGACGTTCCACTCGTGGTCGCCCCAGGACGTTGCCTTGGCCAGGGCACGGCGGACGGTCACGGCCACGGCGTCGGCGGAGAAGCCGAACAGCACGGCTCCGGCCGGCAGGGCGGCGGTGACGGCCGCTGCCAGGTCCTTGGCAGGGGTGGTGTCCGGAAGGCCGGTCAGGGCGCGGTTGATGTCCTCCAGCGCCTCGTCCGGCTCAAGGAAGAAGTCGCCGCTGACAGAGACGTCAGCCAGGGCGCCGTCCACCACGGCCAGGTCCACTACCACCAGCTTGCCGCCCGGGACCTTGTACTCACCGTGCAGGCGCTGGTTACCGGGGGCATCATGGTCAGGAATACGTGGCTGGGTCATGCTTTCCATCCTGCCCCAGAAACCAGGTGCACGGTTAAAAGCAGAAAGCCCGCGCCGTTGCCGGTGCGGGCTTTCCATCAGACCTTGGGGAAGAAGATTACTTCTTGCCGCCGAAGCCCTTGAAGCGAGCGTTGAAGCGCTCGACGCGGCCTGCAGAGTCCATGATGCGCTGCTTGCCCGTGTAGAACGGGTGGGACTCGGAAGAGATTTCGACGTCGATGACCGGGTAGGTGTTGCCGTCTTCCCACTCGATGGTCTTATTGGAAGACACGGTGGAGCGGGTCAGGAACTTGGTGCCGGAGGCCAGGTCGTTGAAGACAACAGCTTCGTACTTCGGGTGGGTATCAGACTTCATAATGGGACCTTTGTTCGCGCAACTGGATTTTGCCAGCTGCCAGGTATGAATGGGATGGCTGGGATCTGATGCATCAGCCGAAGCTGAAAAAGCAGGACAACCAGCTATCCATCATAGCCGATGCGGGAGGGTGTGACGAACGCGTTCTGCCCGCCCTTACCGCGCCCGCAGCTCCCAGAACGCCACGGCCGACGCAGCGGCCACGTTGAGCGAATCCACGCCGTTGCGCATGGGGATTTTGACGGCGAGGTCGACGGCGGCGAGCGTCTCCGGGCTCATGCCGGCGCCTTCGGTGCCAAGCACCAGGGCGAGCCTGTCCAGGTTGCGGGACGCAACGGCGTCGACGTCCTCTGCGTCCGGCGTCAGCTCCAGCGCAGCGACGGTGAAGCCGTGGTCCTTCAGCACCTGCAGGTCGCCCGGCCAGTCCCCCAGGCGCGCCCAGGGCACCTGGAACACCGTGCCCATGCTGACCCTGACGCTGCGCCGGTAGAGGGGATCCCCGCAGCGCGGTGAGACAAGGACGGCGTCGATGTCCAGCGCTGCGGCGGAGCGGAAGATGGCGCCCACGTTGGTGTGGTCCACAATGTCCTCCAGCACGGCCACGCGGCGCGCGCCGGCCAGGATCTCCGGCAGCGGCACCGGCGCGGGGCGCTGCATGGCCGCCATGGCACCGCGGTGCAGGTGGAAACCCGTGATCTCCTCGAGGAGGGCTGCCGAGCCGATGAAGGCGGGAACGTCGGGATACGCCTGGAAGACGTCGTCGAGGTCCGCCATCCACTTTTCCGCCAGGAAGAACGAACGCGGCCGGTGGCCGGCCGCCAAGGCCCGGCGCAGGACCCGCGAAGACTCGGCGATGTACATCCCCTCGGCCGGTTCGCGGAGCTTGCGAAGGTGCACGTCGGTCAGGGTGGTGTAGTCGCTGACGCGCGGGTCATCGGCGGATTCGAGGTAGTGGAAGGTCACCGGGTGATTATTTCAGCAGGTTGGCGATCATGACGGCCAGGGCCACGATGCCCAGGCTGAAGATCACGGCCCGGAGGACGCGCGGCGAGAGCTTTCGGCCCACCTTGGAGCCCAGGATCCCGCCTATGGTGGAGCTGACCGCGATGAGCAGCACCACAAGCCAGTTGATCCGGTCGAAGGCGAAGAGCAGGTAGGAGATGGCGGCCACCATGTTGACGCCGAGCACCAGGATGTTCTTCATCGCGTTGGCGTTCTGGATGGTCCCCGTGAGGAACACGCCCAGGATTCCGACCAGCAGGATCCCCTGGGCCGCAACGAAGTAGCCGCCGTACACGCCGGCGAGGTAGACAAGGACCACCAGGAGAATCCCGTGGCGTTTATCCCGGACGGCGTGCTCCGGATTGGCCTCGCGGTTGCGCACCCACTCCTGGAGCTTTGGCTGGAACACCACCATCAGCAGCGCCAGGACCAGCAGGACCGGCGCAACGTAGTGGAACACCTTCTCGGGCAGGTGCAGCAGCAGCCAGGCCCCGGACACGCCGCCCAGGACCGACGCAGGCAGCAGGCGCAGCACCTGCCGCCCCCGGCCGGCCAGTTCACGCCGGTAGCCGAAGGCCCCGGCCGCGGTGCCGGCCACCAGGCCCATGGCGTTGCTCATGGACGCCACCACCGGGGCCACGCCCAGTGCGATGAGCACCGGGAACGTGACCAGGGTGCCGGAGCCCACCACGGCGTTGATGGTGCCGGCCCACAGGCCGGCGATGAACACAATGATGCTGCTGAAGAGTTCCAAGGCAGTAGTGCAGGCCTCTTCTAGCGGCGTGCGGTGGCGGTGTAGCGTCCCGCGTTCTCGGTGACCGCAAGCGGCAGGCCGAAAGTGGTGCTCAGGTGTTCTTCGGTCAGGACGTCGGTGATGGGACCGGCCGCCACCACGGCACCGTCGCGCAGGAGCATGGCGTGTGTGAAGCCGGGCGGGACTTCCTCCAGGTGGTGCGTCACCAGGACCATGGCCGGCGCGGACTCATCGCTGGCGAGTTCGCCCAGCTTGTGGACCAGCTCTTCGCGACCGCCCAGGTCCAGTCCGGCGCCCGGCTCATCCAGGAGCAGCAGTTCCGGGTCCGTCATGAGGGCGCGGGCGATCTGGACGCGCTTGCGCTCGCCTTCGGACAGCGTTGCGAAGGTCCTGTTGAGCAGCGGTCCCATGCCCCAGTCGTTCAGCAGCCGGAACGCGCGCCGTTCGTCGTCACGCTCGTAGCCTTCGCGCCAGCGGCCGGTCACGCCGTAGGCGGCGGTGACCACGACGTTGAGGACGTTCTCGTGTTCGGGAATCTGGGTGGCAAGGGCAGCAGAGGAAAGGCCGATGCGCGGCCGGAGTTCGAAGACGTCGACGCGGCCCAGCACTTCGTCGAGGATGCCCGCGGTGCCGCTGCTGGGGTGGAGCCGGGCCGCCGCGATCTGGAGAAGGGTGGTTTTGCCGGCGCCGTTGGGGCCAAGGATGACCCACCGCTCGCCTTCATTGACCTGCCAGTCGACATTATCCAGCAGGGTCTTTTTGCCTCGGACAACGCTGACGGAGTCCAGTTCCAGAACATCACTCATAGGAGTAGACACTAGGACAAAAAAGAAGATGACTGATAACCGGTGTGAAGGCCCCTGGATGCTTCGCCGTGGCGGGTCCGCAACGAATTCCGGCGGCCCCGTCAGCGCTGGCTAAGATTGCAGGCATGACTTCGAACGTGACTGCGGTCAGCTATGGCCTCAATGTGACCCCCAGCGGGCTGGAGCAGCTGCGTTCCGTCCTCGCATCACACGGCGCCCAGGTGCTGTCCGAATCCTCCCCGGCAGGCGACCGGTACCAGGTCCAGATCCTTGACCTGGCCCTTCCGGATGCGACCGAGGCCGGGCTCGCCGCGCTGCGCCGGTCCGTGGCGGAGTCCGCCACCGGTGATTTCGATACCGCCGTTGTTCCGGCCGGTCTTCGGTCCGCTGCCCGGAAGCTGCTGATCATGGATGTGGATTCCACCCTGATCCAGCAGGAGGTCATCGAGCTCCTGGCTGCCTATGCCGGCAAGCGGGAGGAAGTTGCGGCCGTCACGGAAGCTGCCATGCGCGGCGAACTGGACTTTGCCCAGAGCCTGCACGCCCGGGTGGCCGTCCTCGCGGGGCTGCCGGCCGACGTCGTCCATTCCGTCCGCAACGAAGTGAAGCTCAGTGAAGGCGCGGGCGAACTGGTGGCCGCTTTCAAGGCGGCCGGCCACGCCGTGGCCGTCGTGTCCGGCGGCTTCAACCAGATCCTCGAACCGATCGCGGCCGACCTGGGCCTGGACTACTGGCAGGCCAACGAACTGGAAATCGTCGACGGCGCGCTGACCGGCAAGGTGCTTGGCGCCGTGGTGGACAGGGCGGCGAAGGAGAAGTACCTGCGGGAGTGGGCCGCTGCGGAGGGCATTGCCCTCGAACACACCATCGCGGTGGGCGACGGCGCCAACGACCTGGACATGCTCGGTGCGGCCGGGATCGGGGTGGCGTTCAATGCCAAGCCTGCTGTGCGGGCAGTGGCCGATGCCGCCGTGAACATGCCGTACCTGGACGTTGTCCGCCACGTCGCCGGGGTCTGACCTTCCTGACACTTAACCGCGGGATGGCAGTTCGCGGCGGTGTTCGGAGTGAACATTGCCGGGAACTGCCATCTCGCGGAGTGGGGGGAGCCTAGCCCGCGGGCTGGGCCCCCTTACCGAAGTAATCTGCTCCCCCGGCGTACTCGGTGTGGCCGGATTCGACGTCGGCCGTGGCCATGCTTGCCACCACCTCGGCGAACTCCTCCACGGAGTACAGCTTGCCGGCTTCCGCGCGGCGGGCCTCGATGGCGCCCGGCGTGGAGCGGTCCAGGAGCGTGGCGGTGACGGTTCCCTCGATCATGTCGCCCGACACTACGACCAGGGAGATGCCCTTTTCGGCCAGGTTGGGGATCAGTTCACGCAGGGCGTCCTCACCGGCACGCTTGCTGCGGGCTACCGGCTCGTAGGCTTCCATGGTGGGCACGGTGTTGATGAAGTGTGCCTGGTGGCTGGTAACGAAAACCACGCGGGAGCCTTCCTTCATCAGGGGCACGGCGGCGTTGAGCATGTTGACCTGCGCGTCGCGGTTGAGCTTGAGGGCGTAGTCCTCCCCCATGCCGGTTTCCATGCCGCCCGAGGCATTCAGCACCAGGATGTCCAGCGAACCGAAGTTCTCCATCGCGGCGCTGGCCAGGGCCTGCACGCCCTCCTGCGTGGTGAGATCGGCACCCACGGCGACAGCACGTCCGCCGGCGGCTTCAATTCCTTGCACCACCTTGTTGGCGCGGGGCGCCTTCTGGCGGTAGTTGACCACGACGGCGGCACCCTCCGAGGCGAGGATCTTTGCTACGTCGGCGCCGATACCCCGCGATGATCCGGTGACGATGGCCGTCTTGTTGTCCAGCAGTCCCATTCGAGCTTCCTTTGTTCGAAACATCTAAATCGTTGTGGTCTGCAGTCCATCATGCCAGCGGCTGTGGCCCATATCCGTTGTCCGGCTCCCACAAATAAGGGCCGCCCGGCTAGTTTCCTGCAGGGGCAATGACCGGAAGGGTCAGTGGCCCATGCCCAGCCCGCCATCCACCGGGATGACCGCACCCGAGATGTAGGCGGCTTCGTCGCTGGCGATCCACCGGACCACGTTGGCAACCTCGGCGGCTTCGGCAAAGCGGCCGGCGGGGATGCTGGTGAGGTAGTCCTTCTGGGTGGCTTCGGGGAGTTCGGCGGTCATGTCGGTGTTGATGAAGCCGGGTGCCACTACGTTGGCCGTAATGCCGCGGGAACCGAGTTCGCGGGTGAGGGACCGGGCGATGCCCACCAGGCCGGCCTTGGAAGCGGAGTAGTTGATCTGGCCCGGTGCGCCGTAGAGGCCGGACACTGAGGAAATGAGGACCACGCGGCCCTTGCGGAGCCGGATCATGCCCTTGGACGCACGCTTGATGACACGGAAGGCACCGGTCAGGTTGGTGTCGATGACAGAGGTGAAGTCGTCCTCGCTCATGCGCAGGAGCAGCGTGTCCTTGGTGATTCCGGCGTTGGCCACCAGGACTTCCACGGGACCGTGGGCAGCTTCCACTTCCTTGAAGGCGGCGTCCACGGATGCCTCATCGGTGACATCCGCCTTGACCCCGAGGATTCCCTCGGGCAGCTGGGTTTCGCTGCGGTAGGTGACCGCCACCTTGTCACCGTTGGCAAGGAACGCCTGCGCGATAGCCAGTCCGATGCCGCGGTTGCCGCCGGTGATCAGGACACTGCGGGGCGCGGAAGCTGTTTCAGTCATAGGGGGCTCCGGGATTCTGCGGCAGGCTGCGCCGCGGTAGCGGGGTGTGGTTTGGGCTGCCTCCGATCTTAGCGGCAGGCCCGCTGCGGGTTTGGGCAGCACTGCCGATGGTGCGAGAATTGAGGGAAGCCTTTGGAGCGTGATCATTCACCGTGACCCTTGAAAACCATGCGGGACATTCCGCGCCCGAAGAACCGGGCCGATTCTCCGGCGATACCGAGGTCCACAGCATTACCGACGCCGCCGGAGCGCACTCTGAGGACATGCGCCAGCGGATGATCAAGTACGCGCTGGCCATGGGAATCCGCATGGTGTGCCTGATCATGATCTTCGTGGTGGACGGCTGGTTCAAGATCATCGCGGTGGCCGGCGCTGTATTCCTGCCCTGGATTGCAGTGGTGATCGCCAACGGCAGCGACAAGGCCGAGGCCCACAGTGATTTGCTGCTGGATTCCGCCCCCTTGGCGGAGATTGAGAGCCCGGTTCTTCCGGATCCGGAGGATGAACCCGGAAGTGCTGTGCTTCAAGGCGAACTGGTAAAGGATGAGGACCCCGGGGAGGAGCGGCAGGCATCATGAGTCTTTTCGATTTCGCGGCAGGATCGGACGTGGCGTCCGGGACCGCCATGTGCTCACGGAAGGCGTGCAGGGCTCAGGCATCCTGGCAGCTCCTCTGGAACAACCCCAAAATCCACGCCCCCGAGCGCCGCAAAACGTGGCTGGCCTGCGCCGACCACCGGGAATGGCTGGAGGACTACCTGCAGACCCGGGGGCTCTGGAAGGAAACGCTTCCCCTCAGCCCCGGCGATGACGGTTCACCGGCGCAGGACCTCTGAATGTACCGGTTCCTTTTTTCCAGCAAATGGCTGGGCTATCTCCTGCTGGCCGCGATCTTTGCCGCCGCGTGCGTATTTTTGGGGCCGCTGGCAGATGGACCGGCGTGCGGAGACGCTGGCCGAGATCAACCGGGTGGTCAGCAATTACTCGGCCACCCCCATCCCCTTTGCCCAGGCACGGGACCAGTTTAACCAGCTTGACCCGGCCAGGGAGTGGACCCAGGTAGAGCTGAAGGGCTCCTACGATGCGGCCGGCCAGCGGATTGTCCGCAACCGGCCGTTGAACGGCCAGCCCGGCTACGAGGTGGTGGTCCCCTTCCGCCTCAGCACCGGCGAAACCGTGGTCATCGACCGCGGCTGGCTGCCCATCGGAAACAAGAACCCAGGCAGCCCGGATTCGGTGCCGGCACCCCCTTCCGGTGAGGTCACCGCCGTCGTTCGCCTGAAGCATGGTGAGCCGGAACTTCAGCGCGGGGCGCCCGAAGGCCAGCTCGCGTCCATTGACCTGCCCACCTACGCCGCGCAGCTGGGCTATCCACTGCTCACGGGCGCCTACGGCCAGCTTGCGTCGGAAACGCCTCCGTCCGCCACCATGCCCGTCGCGTTCCCCAAACCGTCCACGGACGAGGGGACGCACCTGTCCTATTCGCTGCAGTGGTTCGCCTTCGGTGTGCTCATGTTCGTTGGCTTCGGCTACGCGGCCCGGCAGCAGGCCCGCAATGCAGCGATCGACGCCGAGGACCAGGAAGAAACGCTGCCGGACGGGGCCGTCCATTCCGCAGTCCCTGGCCCACGCCGCCGCCCGGCCCCGCCGCGCAAGCGGAAGAAGGCGACAGCGGAGGAAGAAGAGGACGCCCTCCTGGACGCGCAGGGGTACTAGGGCATGGAGTACGACGGCGGCGCTTGGCTGGTTGCGCCTGTGCCGTCCGCTTCGCGACGCTCGTGATTTCCCGCGTGGTGGCTCCTTTGTCGCCTTTGACGCACGCTACATAGATCACCCACGCCGCTCCGCTCGCGGCAATCACCCCTGGCTGCGGCGTAGCCCCGGTAGGGCACCCAAAAAGGATCAGGACCCTGCTGGACCTGACCCTCCAGGACCACCGGCTCCTCTGGGCAGGAGCAGGGGACCACAAATCAATGTTCAGCATCACTTACGACGACCTGCACAGGATTACTGGCGCTAAGGAAATGCCCGTCCGCTGACCTGGCGCAACCTCCCAGCGCCAGCGGCCGGGTGATTTGTGTAGCTTGCGTCAGAGGCGAGGAACGAGCCAGCAAGCGGCAAATTGCGCGGCCGGGGGCGCGAACGCAACCCTGCGGTGGGGACCTGGGGAGGCTAGGCCAGGGTGATCAGGTCCAGGTAGTCCTCGTTCCAGAGGTCTTCGACGCCGTCGGGAAGCATGACCACGCGTTCGGGGTTCAGGGCTTCGACAGCGCCTTCGTCGTGGCTGACCAGGACGACGGCGCCGGTGTAGTTGCGCAGGGCGCCGAGGATTTCGGCGCGGCTGGCGGGGTCGAGGTTGTTGGTGGGTTCGTCGAGGAGGAGGACGTTGGCGCTGGAGGCCACGATGGTGGCCAGGGCCAGGCGCGTCTTTTCGCCGCCGGAGAGAACGCCGGCGGGCTTGTCGACGTCGTCACCTGAGAACAGGAATGAGCCCAGGATGCCGCGCACCTCGGCGTCCTTCATGTCCGGCGCAGCGGAGCGCATGTTCTCGAGGACCGTGCGGTCGTGGTCCAGGGTTTCGTGTTCCTGGGCGTAGTAGCCCACCTTCAGGCCGTGGCCGGGGATGACCTCGCCGGTGTCAGGGCTGTCCACGCCGGCAAGCATGCGCAGCAGTGTAGTCTTGCCGGCACCGTTGAGTCCCAGGATGACCACTTTGGAACCGCGGTCAATGGCCAGGTCCACGTCGGTGAAGATTTCCAGCGAGCCGTAGGACTTGCTGAGACCGTCCGCGGTGAGCGGGGTCTTGCCGCAGGGTGACGGGTCGGGGAACCGCAACGCCGCCACGCGGTCCTGCTCACGGACGGCTTCCAGGCCGCTGAGCAGACGTTCGGCACGCTTGGCCATGTTCTGCGCCGCGACAGCCTTGGTGGCCTTTGCCCGCATCTTGTTGGCCTGGTCCATGAGGACCTGGGCCTTCTTCTCGGCGTTGGCGCGTTCACGCTTCCGGGCGCGCTCGTCCGTCTCCCGCTGCAGGAGGTACCGCTTCCAGTCCATGTTGTAGAAGTCGATCTGGGCGCGGTTGGCGTCCAGCAGGAACACCTTGTTGACCGTGGCTTCCAGCAGGTCGGTGTCGTGGCTGATGACGATAAGGCCGCCCTGATGGTTCTTCAGGAAGTCACGCAGCCAGGCGATCGAATCGGCGTCAAGGTGGTTGGTGGGTTCGTCGAGAAGCATCGTTTCGGCATCGGAATAAAGGATGCGGGCGAGCTCCACGCGGCGCCGCTGGCCGCCTGACAGCGTTTTGAGCGGCTGGTTCAGCAGGCGGTCAGGGAGGGCCAGGTTGGAACAGATTGACGCGGCTTCGGCCTCGGCAGCATAACCGCCGGCTGCGAGGAATTCGGACTCCAGCCGGTCGTACCGGTTCATGGCCTTCCGCTGGACGTCGGCGTCGTCGCTGGCCATTTCGTCGTGCGCTTTCCGGAGCTTCCCGACGACGATGTCCAGGCCGCGGGCGGAGAGGATCCGGTCGCGTGCCAGCTGCTCCATGTCCGGCGTGCGGGGGTCCTGGGGCAGGTAGCCGATTTCACCGCTGCGGGTCACCTTGCCGGCGGCGGGAAGGCCCTCGCCTGCAAGGACACGCGTCAGCGTAGTCTTGCCTGCGCCGTTGCGGCCCACCAGGCCGATCTTGTCCCCTTTATCGATGCGGAAGCTCACCTGGTCCATCAGGAGCCGGGCACCGGCACGCAGTTCAAGATCCTGGACAGTAATCACAGCAGGTAAGGCCTTTCACAACAGGGAACGCCACGGTCCGCGCACGCAGTACGAAGGGACGCCAGGGCAGAGTGGCCGGAGAACGGCACAATCCAGTCTACCGTCCGGCAGGGCAGCGCAATTTCAACAACGGCATCCGGGGGTAGTTTTGCTGCTGATGCCGTGGGCTTAACGCGGCCTGCTGCTCCCGAGGTTCATGGAGAATGAGGTGATGGAATTCGATCGGCTGCTCCAAATCCGCCGCATCTACGCGCAGCCGGCCGCTTTGGAACTGCCCCGGGGCCAGGAGATCGTGGCACGTTGGCCGGATGCCGACGTCGTACTGGTGGAAAACCATTGGAACATCCCGGACGTCCATGGTGACGAAGCCAACGTCCCGCGCTGGTCACGGATCAAGACGGAGGCGCTGGTCCTCGGCGTCAAGAAGTCGCTGTTTTTCAAGCCGAACGGCCGGTCCGCGGACTTCATCGCGCCCTCCACGGCGAACGGGTGCGCCATGGCGTGTGCCTACTGCTACGTGCCGCGCCACAAGGGGTACAGCAACCCCGTCACGGTCTTCGCCAACATTGCCCAGATCGCCGGGGCGGTCGAGCGGCACGCCGCCCGCCAGGGCATCAAACTCGAGCCCAATCAGTGCGATCCGGAGCTCTGGGTCTACGACATTGGCGAGAACAGTGACTGTTCAGTTGATGCCTTGATCAGCGACAACGTGGAGGATCTCGTCACGCTCTTCCGCGAACTGCCCAACGCCAAGCTGTCCTTTGCCACGAAGTTCGTCAACCCCGCGATGCTGGAATGGAATCATGGCGGGCATACCCGGATCCGATTTTCGCTGATGCCCGCGGACCTGGCAAAGTCGGTCGACGTGCGGACATCACCGGTGGCGGAACGGATGGCGGCCATCAATGACTTCGTTGCGGCCGGGTACCAGGTGCATGTGAACTTCTCCCCCGTCATCGTGACGGACACCTGGCTGGCGGACTGGGAGCAGCTGCTGCGCCAGCTCGACGCAACCCTGACGCCGGCAGCCAAGGCGCAGCTGGCCGCGGAGGTCATCTTCCTGACGCACAACGAGCAACTGCACCAGGTCAACCTGGGCTGGCATCCGCAGGCCGAGAACGTCCTGTGGCGTCCCGATCTTCAGGAAGGGAAAGTTTCCTCGAACGGTTTCAGCAACGTCCGGTACCGGGCGCGGGCTAAAGCGGCGTACGTGCGCCAGCTCACCGCCCTGATTGCAGACATAACGCCGTACTGCCGCGTCCGGTACGCGTTCTAGCAGGGCATCTTCCCGAAAGACCGATAAGTATCAGCCTTCGTGCCTCTCCGGCTGATGGCTGTCCGTCTGTTCCTTCACGGCTCCCTCGTCGTGACTGCCCTTCGCCTTGCCGAACGGCAGGACTTTCAGCAGCGGGCCCACAACGGCCAGGACGACGAGGCCCCAGGCGAGTCCGATAACTGCGGAGCACAGGGTGTCGACGAGCCATGCCAGGAAGCCGCCGACAATTGCCACGCCGGCTACCGGGTGCTCGAGTGCATGGATCAGGTCATAGGGTGCGTGCCAGCCCAGGTCGTGTACCCCCTGGACCATGATGTGGCCGCCAACCCAGAGCATCGCGATGGTGCCGACGAAGGTAATCGCGGCCAGCACGGCCGGCATGCCTCTCACCAGGAGCCTGCCGAAGCGCTGGGAACGGGCAGAGTCCTTGGCAGCCAGGTGTATTCCGATGTCGTCCATTTTGACGATCAGTGCCACGGCACCGTACACGAGCACCGTGATGGCGAATGCCACCATGACCAGGATGAAGGCACGGACCCAGATGGACTCCGCTGCCAGCTCGTTCATCGAGATCACCATGATCTCGCAGGACAGGATGAAGTCCGTAGTGATGGCTCCCTTGACAACCTTGGCCTCGGCATCGGGCCCGCGTTCCACTGACGGGGACTCCTCGTCCTCATGGTGACTGCCGCGGAGTTTGTGCCAGACCTTCTCCGCGCCCTCATAGCAGAGGTAGGTGCCGCCCAGCATGAGGATGTAGGGAATAACACCCGGGATGAAGGCGCTGATGAGCAGCAGTGCCGGCAGGATGATCAGCAGCTTGTTCCGGATGGAGCCCCAGAAGATCCGTTTGATCATGGGCAGTTCGCGGGATGGGTCCGCTCCTGAAACGTACTGAGGGGTGACGGCGGCGTCGTCAATCACCACGCCGGCGGCCTTGGCCCCCGCCTTTGCGGCGCCGGCGGCGACGTCGTCCACCGAGGCTGCCGCAATCCGGGCGAGGGCCGCAACGTCGTCGAGCAGGGCAACGAGACCGCCGCTCACAGTTGGCCTCCGCGCAGCACGGTAACGGACCGATGGGCATTAAGGGCTTGGTGCTTCTTGGGCATGTTCGGAGTATATTGCAGCGGGCGGTCAGCCCTTCTTCAGTTCCTCGGCGAGCATGACAATAATTCCGCTCGGTCCCCGGACGTAGGTGAGCTTGTAGACGTCTTCGTAGGTGGCCACCCCGCGCAGGGGGTGGCAGCCGTGCCTGGCCGCAATGTCCAGTGCGGCGTCGATGTCGTCCACCGAGAAGGCAACGCGGTGCATGCCGATCTCGTTTGGCAGTGTGGGCGGAGTTTCGATCGCTTCGGGGTGGATGTACTCGAACAGCTCGAGCCGGCCGTGGCCGTCCGGCGTTTGCAGCATGGCGATCCTGGCATGGTTGCCATCGAGGCCTACGGCCGTGTCGGCCCATTCTCCGCTGACCGTCTGGCGGCCCAGGACACTGAGACCGAGGTCGGTGAAGAACGCTATCGCGGCTTCCAGGTCCCGGACTGCAATGCCGATGTTCTCCAGTTTGATGGGCATGGGGCACACGTTACCAAGTTGCTGCCAGACTAGCCGCCGGTTCTGGGTGCGAGGAGGATCTGTACGGCCTCGATCCGTTTGCCAAGACCCGACGTGCCCGCCGTTCCGCCGTCGGCGACCCATGACTGCCAGCCCAGATCTTGCACGTGCGCGCGGTAGTAGATCCTGTAATGGTTCGCCATCTCACCGGTAAGCCTGATTTCAAACCCTTCCAAACGCAGCCCTTGGCCCGTGGTGCCGATAAAATTGGCGGAGGACGTCCACGGCTGCCAGCCGATGTTCTGCACATGCCCCCGCCACTGGATGTCACCGGCGTAGGCGGTGCTGGACACGTTCAGGCGCAACGCCTCCAACCGAAGGGCCTCACCCGTGGTCCCCCCGACGGTCCCATCCGAAACGTTCGGCATCCAGCCGAGGTTCTGGACGTGGGCGGCGTACACGGCAGTGAATGCCGGCGCGACCTTCGGAACCAACTCGATCGTCACGGCCTCCATCCGAAGACCTTGCCCGACGATGCCGGCCGTGGCTCCGTCGATAGCATACGGTTGCCACCCGACGTTCTGGACGTGCGCGCGATACCTGACGCTGTACTTCGAGGCCAGATTCCCCGTCAACCGCACCTCGAACGCTTCCAGGCGCAAACCGAGACCGACCGTGCCAACCGGGGACGCTGACGTCGTCCATTGCTGCCAGCCCATGTTCTGCACGTGGCCCCGCCACAGGATGTCACCCGACAGGCGGTCTCCTGCCACCGACAAGCGCAACGCCTCCAGAGGCAGTGCACGGCCAGTTGTTCCGGCGGTGGCGCCGTCCGAGATGCTCGGCTGCCAGCCGATCGTCGCAACGTGGGCCTGGTAGACCCCGATGCACGTCATGTCGTGGTCGTAGGTGCCGTCGGTCCATTGCGCGAGGTGGACCGTGCCACCCGAGAAGCTGGGATTCACACAGAGATCCGATGCTTCACTGGGGAAGTCGAGACGCCCTGCCGGTGACCAGACTGGCTCGTCGGGAAGCTGCCACGATCCGGTGATGACCTCCCAAGCGCTAACGTAGGAGTAAATCCCGTGAGGGTACCCGGCATTCTCCAGGGCGGCCAGGAGCCCGGAGATGACGTACCGGTTCTCCTGCCGCTGGGCCGGCGTAGAGCTTGGCCAGGGCTGTTGCGGACGGGGTTCGACGTCGACCCAGATTCTCTCCGGCCGCCACCCCACCTCAACGAGGGACGCGAGAGCAGCACTGCCCTCGGCGTACCCGACGTTGTACAGCCGGTCCGGCCTGGTGTTTGCGGGCAGGGGGCCGTCGTCGCCATAGGTGTCGTACTGCACGGTGGTCGGGAATGTACCCATGGCGTAAGCCTGGGCCCGGACACCGTGGTCGCGCACCCACTGGTACTGCCCGGCCAGGCAGGGGTTTTCCGTGAACGCGAGCCCCCTCGTCAACCCCACGACCACGAATTCCGTGTCTTCGGGTGGCATCGGAAGACCTCCTGGACACTGTGGCCACGAGACGTCATGTCCGTAGTCCACTGCCCCGGCGGGCGGAGCGAACAGCACGCCGAGTGCAAGTACAAGTAATGCTGCCAGGAGCCGGGTGATGGATGCCCGGGAGCGGCGGCCAGGTTGAAGGGCACCAAGGCCGGCCATAATGGCCCCCTTTTCTACGGATGACCGGATTATCCCACTCGGCCAGCTCTGCCGCCAGACAGGGCAGACTCTATGTTTGTTTCACCGTTCATCCGACTCTTGAAATCCTTTGTTCCGAGTGGCGCCTCTAAGTTGTGAGCTCTGCACAGCAGGGAAGGCCATGAGTGGTCCCGAATGATCAGGCCGAGAAGTCCCAGCTTTACCCTTCTCCCCGTGCGGGGAAGCGGCCCGGGCCTCCGATGCTCGAAGCTCTAAGTGGAGAGGGAACCTCCGTCTCTCCGGCCTCCTTCAAAGGTTCGCCCCGGCAAATGCCGGACCATTTGGAGGGTCCTTGTGCCCAGCCCAAAGCCGTCGGCCCCCTGCTTAGTAGGTCCCCTACAAAATGGGCCCCGTTCCACCCCGGTAGCGTCGGCTGTACATTAGATTCCGCTTGTACAACCCCGACAGGACCCCAATGAGCAACACCGACACCACCCCCAAGAACAGCCCGCGGACGGAGCGCCGCCGCTGGAACGGCACGGACCTGGGTCTCATCGCCGTTTTTGCCGCCCTCGTAGCCGGCGCAGCCCTGGTGCCGGGTCTGGCCCTGAACGGCTTCGGCGTCCCCATCACCTTCCAGACACTTGCCGTCATGCTCACCGGCCTGGTGCTGGGCCCGGCGCGCGGGTTCGCCGCCGTCGGCCTTTACACCCTCCTCGGCCTTGCCGGCCTCCCCATCTTCAGCCAGGGCCGCAGCGGCCTGGGCATCCTTGCCGGCCCCTCCGCCGGTTACATCATCGCCTTCCCCATCGCCGCGGGCGTCGTGGGATGGCTGGCCACCGTGGTGATCAAGCGCACCACCAGGGCCCGCGCCCTCTGGTTCTTCCTGTCCGCCACGGTCACCAGCATCGTGGTGGTGCACTCGCTGGGCATCGTGGGCATCGCCCTTAACTCCAAGGCCACCCTGGAGCAGGCCTTCCTCAGCGACCTCATCTTCTACCCGGGGGACATCATCAAGAATGTCCTCGCGGCCGTCATCGCCGTCGCGCTTCACAGAGCCTTCCCCGACGTCCTTGTGCGCCGTGTGCGCCGCCGTGCCGTGGCATCCGAAAGCGGCTAGGACCCATCGCCATGCCCACAGTGACCTTTGACCAGGTGTCCGTCGCCGTCGAAACGGAGAACTCCCCGCAACCCAAAGTCCTCCTCGACGCAGTGACCCTCCGGCTCGAGGAAGCACGCGTGGGCATCATCGGAGCCAACGGCTCCGGCAAATCCACGCTGCTGCGCCTGGTCAACGGGCTCATCCAGCCAACCAACGGCAGGGTGACGGTCGACGGCGACGACACAGTGCGTGCCGTGCGGAAAGTCAGGCGGAACGTCGGCTTCGTCTTCACAGATCCCCTCTCCCAGCTGGTGATGCCCACCGGCAGGGAGGACGTGGAGTTGTCCTTGCGCCGCTCCGTGAAGAACGGCCCGGAGCGGCGCCGCCAGGCTGAGGCGGCGCTTGACCGGCTGGGACTGCTTCACCTGGCGGACCAGAGCATCTACGAGCTGTCCGGCGGCGAACGGCAACTGATGGCGCTCGCCGCCGTGCTCGCCGTTGACCCGGCGGTGCTGGTCCTGGATGAACCCTCCACGCTGCTTGACCTGCGCAACCGCGAGCTGCTCCGCAGGACACTTGCCACCCTGGACCAGCAGATCATTATGTCCACCCATGACCTTGACCTGGCCCTGGAGATGGACCGTGTCCTGGTCATCGAAGCGGGTCGCGTGGCATTCGACGGCGCCCCCGCCGAAGCCGTGGCAGCCTACCGTTCGTGGTGCCTCCACGGGCTTAACCACGCAGCCCGGGACGCCCAATGAGGGGCCACGGATTCCTCCTGGCCAACTATGTGCCGGGCAATTCCCTCCTGCACCGGACGCCACTGGCGCTGAAGTTCACACTGGTCTTCGCCTGCGGGCTTGCGTCCTTCATCATCGTGGACTGGCGTATTTCGGCAGCCGTGCTGGCCGTTCTTACCGGCCTGTTCCTGTTGGCCGGCGCCGGCGTGAAGCGGCTGTGGGGTGCCGTCCGGCCGCTCGCTGCGGTGCTGCTGGCCATCGGCCTCTTCCAGTGGTGGCAGCTGGGCGGACCCACCGCGGCGCGGATCGTGCTGAACATCCTGGTCTGCGTGGTGGCCGCCTCCCTTCTCACGGCTACCACGCCCATTCAGCGGTTGTTGGATGGCGTTGTCCGGGTGGCGCGTCCATTCAAAAGGCTGGGCGCCGATCCGGAACGCTTCGCCCTGACCATTGGCATCATGCTGCGGAGCATCCCGTTCATCGCCGGCACGTTCGCCGACGTCCGGGACTCCGCCCGGGCCAGGGGGCTGGAGCGCAACCCCCGGGCCCTGGTCCTCCCGGTGTTCATCACCTCCGTGGCCTACGCCCGCCAAACCGGTGAAGCGCTCGCAGCCCGCGGCCTGGGCGAGGCCGAAGACCAGCCAGCCTGACAATCAGGCTTGTGCCGGCACGCAGTACTCAAGCAGTGCCGCGGTTCCCATCCCGCCGGCCATGCTGATCATCGCCAGCCCCAACGTTCCCGGAACGCCCGCCCTCCGCGCCTGGGCCAGCAGCCGCGTCACCAGGACCGCCCCGGACGCACCATAGGCATGCCCCAGCGCCAGCGCGCCGCCGTCCAGGTTCACCCGCCCGGCATCAATGCCCAGCTGGTCCAGGCAGGCAAGGGTCTGGGATGCGAAGGCCTCATTGAATTCCACCAGGTCCACCTCCCCGGCGGATACACCGACTCCGGCGAGGACCTCACGGGCAGCGGGGGCAGCACCAATCCCCAGCACCTGCGGAGCCACACCCGCGGTGCCTGTCCCGTGTACCAGCAGGCCATCGTGCACCCCTAATTGGCGCGCGCGCTCAAGGGAGGTGATGACGACGGCGGATGCTGCGTCCGCGTCAAAGCAGGAATTTCCGGCGGTGACAGTTCCCCCCGGCACGAAGGCGGCTGGGAACCGGGCCATGATGGCGGGGGTGAGGCCGGCGCGCGGCCCGCCATCGGTTGAAACAGTCCCGGCAGCTGTGGCCAGCGGCACAATTTCGTCTGCAAACCGCCCCTCGCTGAGCGCCGCGAGCGCTTTCCGGTGGCTGGCCAGCGCAAAGGCATCCTGGCGGTCCCTGCCCACACCGTATTCCGCCGCCACCGTTTCCGCCGCGACGCCCATGTCCGGATCGCCAAAGCCCGCAGGCACAAACTGGGCGCGGCGGTAGAACTCCGGGCCGCCGTCGTCCTTCCGGTGGGCGCGCAGGGGTGCGGTGCTGGTGCTCTCCGCTCCCCCTGCCAGGTAGAGCGGGCTGCCACCGGCAGCAACCAGCCGTGCGGCGAAGACGATGGCGTCCAGGCCTGAGCCGCATTGCCGGTCCACGGTGATCCCGGGCACGGTGACGGGCAGTCCCGCCTCCAGCAGGGCGAGCCTGGCCACGTTTCCGCCGCCGCCCACGGCGTTGCCGATCACGACGTCGGCGACCGACTCCGGATCCAATGACAGTTCGGCTACAAGGTTGCGCAGGACCGGCGCCAGCAGTTCATGTGCCCGGAGGGTCCGCAGGGCTCCGTTGACCGGGCACACCGGGGTCCGGCGCGCTGCGATGATCACGGGCTGGCGGTCCGCCGGCAGGAGCCCGGCCGGCCGGACGTCAGCCGCCAAGGGCCCGTACCCTGGGGTCCCGGGCATTGATCCACTCCATCAGCAGGCTCCGGCTGACCTTTCCGCGGTCCGTGGTGGGAAGTTCCGGCAGGAGGTAGTACTGCAGGGGCCGCTTGTGCCGGGACAGGATGTCCTCCAGCCCGGCCCGCAGCTGCGTTGCGGTAAGCCCGCCATGGGAGGCCACCACTCCAGCAACTATCCGCTGGCCCCGCAGATCGTCCGGCATGCCGGCGGCCACCGCTGCCGCAACGCCGGGGACTGCTGCCAGCGCCAGTTCCACCTCGTGCGGGTAGACGTTCCTTCCGGCGGTAAGGATCATGTCGGCGCGGCGGCCAAGGATGTGCAGCTCCCCGTCCAGAAGGTAGCCCTGGTCCCCCACCGTGTACCAGTCGCCAAAGGACCGCAGCGCCTCGCCGTCATCGCCCCACAGGTAACCGTTGCTCACCATGCCGCTGCGGACGCAGATGTTGCCGTAGCCACCGGCCGGAACCACGATGCCGTCGTCGTCCAGGATCCGGACGTCGACGCCGGGAAAGGGCCGCCCGATTCCGGTGCCGCCCGCGGCGGCGTCCTCCCCAGGGACCAGGCCAAGGCCGGAGACGAAGCTCAGCTCGGAGGCGCCGTAGTACTCGTAAATGGTGGCGTTGGGAGCCCAGCGACGGGCCGCTTCCAGGGTGCGGGCGTCGAGCTTGGAGCCGGCACAGATGATGGTGCGGATTCCGGACGCGTCGACGCACCCCGTCATCCCCCGTTCGCTGAGCATCCGCAGCATGGTGGGCACCAGGACCAGCCGGGTGACTCTGTCGTACGTGATGGCAGCGTGGACGTCGCCGACGTCGAACGTTTCCAGCGTCTGGAACTCGGACCCGGCGTAAAGGCATTCGGCCAGGGCATAGAGGTTCAGGCTGGCGGCCAGCGGGCCGGGCGCAAGGGTGACATCATCCTGCCGGAGTCCGAAAAACTCGATCGAAGCATCGAAGGACTGCTGCCACGACCGCCGGGAACGCGTGAATGCCTTGGGCACGGAAGTGGTGCCGGAGGTCAGTCCGATGAGGAAGCAGGCGTCAGGAGGGCCGTCAGCCAGGCCGTCATCCGGGGAGACCGGGGCCGGAACGGCGCAAGCCTCCACCCGCCGGACAATGTCCTCCTGCAGGGGTGCGGGCCAGGACGGGTCCAGGACTGCGCACTGGCGGCTGCCCGCCACGGCTGCAGCGAACTTTACGGCGAAATCCACGGAGTTGGACTCGCACAAGGTGGTGAGTGACTTCGTCTCCGGCACCAGTCCGGCGGCGGAATCCACCAGCTCATCCCAGGCCAGGCGCCGCCCGGCGATCACCACGGCGGTGTCGTGCGGCCGTTGCCCAGCCCAGAGCTGGATCTTGTCGAGGAAAGGCACGAACCAACTTTACCGGCCGCCATGGGTTGAGCCCCCGGCCCGCGGGTATTGTGACGATATGAGTTTCAATGACAACGTGCAGCTTGATCCCTCCCAGGTCCAGGACCGGCGGGGCATGGGCACCGGCGTGAAGATCGGCGGCGGAATCGGTGGCGGCCTGGTGCTGCTCGTTGCACTCCTGCTGGGCATCAACCCCAACATGCTCGGAGGCCTGACTGACGGCGGAACCGCAGGACAGTCGCAGGGCACGGCACCGGCCTGCACCACCGGTGCGGACGCCGATGCGCGCCTTGACTGCCGGATCACCGGCACCGTCAACAGCCTCAATGCGTTCTGGCCCGGCTACCTGAAGCAGTACAACGTGCAGTACCCCCGTCCGGAGGCAGTGATCTTCAGCGGCGGCACCAACACCGGGTGCGGGTCCGCAACATCCGAGGTGGGCCCCTTCTACTGCCCCACGGACACCACCGCATACTTCGATCCCGGCTTTTTCCAGGAACTGGTGGACCGCTTTGGTTCCTCCGGCGGCCCCCTGGCCCAGGAGTACGTGGTAGCCCACGAATTCGGCCACCACATCCAGAACATCCTCGGCGACCTGGGGCGGGCGCAGCAGGATCCGCAGGGACCGGAGTCCGGTTCCGTCCGCACCGAACTGCAGGCCGACTGCTATGCAGGTCTGTGGGCCAAGTACGCTTCCACCACGCCGAACCCCGCCACGGGCCAGCCGTACCTGGAACCCCTTACCCAGCAGGACGTGAACGATGCCTTGTCCGCCGCCGCGTCCGTGGGCGACGACCGGATCCAGAAGGCAGCCACCGGCAGGGTCTCCCCCGAGGGCTGGACGCACGGTTCCAGCGAGGAACGCCAGCGCTGGTTCACCCGGGGCTACCAGTCCGGCGACATCAAGCAGTGCGACACCTTCAGCGCCGCCACCCTCTAACCCCATCGATTGCTCCCCACCTGTCGTTTTCACGCCTGATAACGACAGGTACGGAGCAGTCGATGGCGGTGGGAACGACGACGGCGGGCCACCTTCCCAGGGAAGGTGACCCGCCGTCGCCGTACTAAAGCCGTGGGGACTAGATGTTGAAGCCGAGGGCCCTCATCTGGTCCTTGCCATCGTCGGTGATCCGCTCGGGACCCCATGGCGGCATCCATACCCAGTTGAGACGCCAATCGTCCACGACGCCGTCCAGGGCCTGGCCTACCTGCTCCTCGAGCACATCGGTGAGCGGGCAGGCGGCGGTGGTGAGCGTCATGTCGATCAGGAGCGCACCGTCGTCGTCGGAGTACTTCAGGCCGTACAACAGCCCGAGGTCCACCACGTTGACGCCAAGCTCAGGATCGATGACGTCCTTGAGCGCCTCTTCGACGTCCTCCAGGGCCGTACGGGCCGGCTTGATTTCGGTCATGGCAAGTCCTAACTAGGCCTGTACTGCGGCTTCGGCGGCGACGGTGGCAGCGCCGGCGCCCTTGGCGTAGCGGTCGTAGCCTTCTTCCTCGAGGCGGTCGGCCAGCTCGGGGCCGCCCTCCTCGACAACCTGTCCGTCCACGAACACGTGGACGAAGTCAGGCTTGATGTAGCGAAGGATGCGCGTGTAGTGCGTGATGAGCAGGGTGCCCATGTTGCCTTCCGCATGTGCGCGGTTGACGCCTTCGGAAACAACCTTCAGCGCGTCTACGTCCAGGCCCGAGTCGGTCTCGTCCAGGATGGCGAATTTGGGCTTGAAGAGTTCCAGCTGCAGGATCTCCACGCGCTTCTTCTCACCGCCGGAGAAGCCTTCGTTGACGTTGCGCTGGGCGAAGTCAGCGTCGATGCGCAGCTGCTCCATGGCAGCCTTGACGTCCTTGGTCCAGGTGCGCAGCTTGGGGGCTTCGCCGTCGATGGCGGTCTTCGCGGTACGCAGGAAGTTGGTCATGCTGACACCGGGGACCTCCACCGGGTACTGCATGGCCAGGAAGACGCCGGCGCGGGCACGCTCGTCCACGCTCATCTCCAGGACGTCCTCGCCGTCCAGGCTGATGGAGCCGCTGGTGACGTTGTAGCGGGGGTGCCCGGCGATGGTGGAGGCCAGGGTGGACTTGCCGGAGCCGTTGGGGCCCATGATGGCGTGGGTTTCGCCGGTGCGGATGGTCAGGCTGACGCCCTTCAGGATTTCCTTGGTGCCCTGTTCCGTCTCAATGCTGACGTGCAGGTCCTTGATCTCAAGAGTAGACATATGTCTTGTTCTCCTCTGCGCCGCGCCTGCCGGCTGCGGTGCGCTCTGTGTCTGGAAGTGTGGTTCGTAATTCTGTGGTGCTAGCTGAAGTTCGGAGCTTCGGCGCCGTTGAGGACGTTGGTGACATCCACGTAGACCTCATCCCCTGCGATCTCGACGGCGAATACCGGGACGGGATCGTAGGCGGGCAGCTGCAGCGGCTGGCCGCTGCGGAGGTCGAACTGCGAGCCATGGCCCCAGCACTCGATGGTGCAGCCATCCACGTCACCTTCGGACAGTGAAATGTCCGCGTGCGAGCAGGTGTCGCCGATCGCGTGGATCTCCCCCATGGAATCCTTGACGATCGCCACAGGGTAGTCGTCGATCAGGATCCGCAGCGCCTGCTTCACCTGGATTTCGTCCACCTTGCAGACAAGCTCGCCCTTTGGCTGGTCAGTCATCTGAAAACCGTGCTCCGTAGCTTCTAGTTGTCCGTCAGTGCGAGTTCGTGCTCAACAGCCTCGGTCAACCGTTCCTCGATGGAGGGGACCTTGATCTGCTGGATGATTTCGTTCAGGAAGCCCCGGACCACCAGTCGGCGGGCAACATCCTCGGGGATGCCGCGGGCCATCAGGTAGAACAGGTGCTCGTCATCCATCCGGCCGGTGGCGCTGGCGTGGCCTGCACCCTCGATGAGCCCTGTCTCGATTTCGAGGTTGGGCACCGAGTCGGCGCGGGCACCGTCGGTGAGCAGCAGGTTGCGGTTGGCCTCGTAAGTGTCGGTGCCTTCTGCTTCCTTGCGGATCAGGACGTCACCAACCCAGACAGCGTGGGCGTTGCGGCCCTGCAGGGCACCCTTGTAGAGGACGTTGGACTTGCAGTTGGGTACCGCGTGGTCCACGAAGAGACGCTGCTCAAGGTGCTGGCCGGCGTCGGCGAAGTACAGGCCGAACAGTTCGGCCTCGCCACCGGGGGCGGTGAAGCGGGCCGACGGCGTGACGCGCACCAGGTCCCCGCCAAGGCTCACCATGACGTGCTTGAGTTTGGCGTCACGGCCGATCTTTGCCTGCTGGGAGGAGGCGTGGACAGCGTCGTCGTTCCATTCCTGGAGCGAGACAACCGTGAGGTTGGCACCGTCTTCGACGATGATTTCAACGTTTTCCGAAACCACGGCGGAGCCCTTGTGGTTCAGGACCACAACAGCCTTGGAGAACTTTTCCGCAACAATCACGAGGTGCTGGGCGGCGGCGTCCAGGGACGTGCCTTCGACGTCGATGGTGATCTCCGTCAACGCTTCGAACTCCGCGGGGATGGTCACCACGGTGGCCTGGGCGAAATTCTCCCAGGCGTTGGCGGAGACGCGGTCCTCGGGGATGCCGGCGGTACCGATCCGCTGGTCGTCGCGGCCGACGCCCTCGACAACGACGCCTTCCGGGCCCTTGACGATCACGGTGGGCGCCGCGCCGGACAGGACCTCGGAATGCAGGCCGCGGAGGCGCTTGAGCGGGGTGAAACGCCAGTCCTCCTCCATGCCGGTGAGCGGCTTGAAGTCAGCGAGCTTGTAGGACGTCAGCCGGCCGGCGCGTGAGCTGTCCGGTACGCCGACGCCGCCGCCGTGGGAGTGGCTCTTGGCTGAAGCGCCCGCAAGCGGGGCCTTGCCGTTGGCGTTGATCGGCGAGAGGCTCTCGCCCTCTTCGGTGAAGCCGTCGATGAACGGCTGGGCTGAGGGCGCGCCGATGCGTGCCTTTTCGGTAGTGATTTCAGTCATCGTTATCCGACGGACCCTTCCATCTGCAGTTCAATGAGGCGGTTCAGCTCAAGTGCGTACTCCATGGGGAGCTCGCGGGCAATCGGCTCGATGAAGCCGCGCACGATCATCGCCATGGCTTCGTCTTCGCGCATGCCGCGGGACATCAGGTAGAACAGCTGCTCTTCGCTGACCCGGGAAACAGTTGCCTCGTGGCCCATCACAACGTCGTCCTCGCGGATGTCGATGTAAGGGTAGGTGTCCGAACGGCTGATGGTGTCCACCAGCAGCGCGTCGCAGCGCACGGTGTTGGCCGAGTGCTTGGCACCTTCACGGACCTGGACCAGGCCGCGGTAGGCTGCACGGCCGCCGCCGCGGGCCACCGACTTGGAGATGATGGAGCTCTTGGTGTTCGGCGCGATGTGCACCATCTTGGAGCCCGTGTCCTGGTGCTGGCCTTCGCCGGCGAACGCGATGGACAGGGTTTCACCCTTGGCGTGCTCGCCCACGAGGTAGACAGCCGGGTACTTCATGGTGACCTTGGAGCCGATGTTGCCGTCGACCCACTCCATGGTGGCGCCTTCTTCGCAGATGGCACGCTTGGTCACCAGGTTGTACACGTTGTTGGACCAGTTCTGGATGGTGGTGTAGCGGACGCGGGCGCCCTTCTTCACGATGATTTCCACCACGGCGGAGTGCAGCGAGTCCGACGTGTAGATCGGTGCCGTGCAGCCCTCGATGTAGTGGACGTAGGAGTCCTCATCGGCGATGATCAGGGTCCGCTCGAACTGGCCCATGTTCTCGGTGTTGATGCGGAAGTACGCCTGAAGGGGGATGTCCACGTGGACGCCCTTGGGGACATACACGAACGAGCCGCCGGACCACACAGCCGTGTTCAGCGAGGCGAACTTGTTGTCGCCCACGGGGATCACGGTGCCGAAGTACTCCTGGAAGATCTCCGGGTGTTCCTTCAACGCGGTGTCGGTGTCCAGGAAGATGACGCCCTGCCGCTCAAGGTCCTCGCGCAGCTGGTGGTAGACAACCTCGGACTCGTACTGGGCGGCGACGCCGGAAACCAGGCGCTGCTTCTCGGCCTCCGGGATGCCCAGCTTGTCGTAGGTGTTCTTGATGTCCTCGGGGAGGTCGTCCCAGGAGGCAGCCTGCTTCTCGGTGGAACGGACGAAGTACTTGATGTTGTCGAAGTCGATGCCCGACAGGTCCGCACCCCAGGTGGGCATGGGCTTGCGGTCGAAGTACTTCAGGCCCTTGAGGCGCAGGTCAAGCATCCACTCCGGCTCGCTCTTCTTGGCCGAAATGTCCCGGACTACTTCTTCGCTGAGCCCACGGCGTGCGTTGGCGCCGACGTCGTTCTTGTCAGCCCACCCGTACTCGTAGTTGCCGATGCCGTGGAGCTCGGGATTCTTTTCCAGAATCTCCGAGATCACAGTGTTTTCGGCTACTGCTTTCTCTGATAGTTGGTCCGTCATCACGGCCTTTCTTACTGATGGTTGGTTACTTCGTCCAGGCTGGCGGGGGCTGCGGCCGGCGCAGTGACCGGCTTGGCAGACAGCCTGCCTGTAGGAATGTGGGTGGTGCAGACGTGGCCGCCGCGCGCCAGGGTGGAGAGGCGTCGGACGTCAACGCCCACCAACCTTGAGAAAACTTCGGTTTCGACGTCGCAGAACACCGGGAAGCGGGCCGCCAGCTGCTGGATGGGGCAGTGCCCCTGGCAGAGCTGCACGCTCGAGAGCGCCGCGGGCAGCGGCGCCTTTGCCTCGATGGACGCGGCGGAGGCCACGAAGTTGTCGCGGGTCAGGGCGGCTGCGAGTGCATTGGCACGGTCCCGGATGTCCGGTCCGGCCTGCTCGATTTCAGGTGCGTAGCGGCGCTCCATATCCGCAAAACGCTCCTCGGCGAAGGCGCGCACGGCGTCCGGGCCGGCCATCTTTTGCAGCTGCTGCAGCGCAAGGGCGGCGATGTCCAGGTAGTCGTTGCCCAGGCTGGATTGACCCTGGGAGCTGAGGACGTAGCGTCGGGCGGGACGACCGGCACCCGCTCCGGGCTTGGCCACCTTCTTGACCTCGATGACGCCGGCACGGGAGAGGTGGTCCAGGTGGCGCCGGACTGCGGCCGGGGTGAACCCCAGCATGTCTCCGAGCTCGGCCGCACTGACGGGTCCGTGTTCCAGGACGGCAGCGAGGACCCGGTCCCGGGTCCGCTCGTCGGCATCAGCGACAGGACTGGATGCCGCGGCTCCGGCCACGGGCACAGCTGTAGCGTTGGTCATGGAATACACAACACAATCATGTCGTAATTTAGTCCCGCACTCCAGTAAGGACAGGCTGACCTTGGCTGCCAGTGCCGCATAACCGCGTCGGACGTCGGGAAATACTACATCCCGTAGAATACTGTGGTGCGATTCCCCCAGTCCCCCGTCCTGTCCATCCATGGGCTCATCAAGGACGTTGGCCCCCTTTCCAGCCTGGACGGAAAGATGCTCAGGGTTGTCAGCGGCGTTTCACTTATCGCGGAGCGTGGACAGGTAACCGCGCTCCTGGGCGCGAACGGCGCCGGAAAGACCACCACACTCGAATGCGCGCAGGGCCTGCAGAAGCGCAACGGCGGCAGCATTTCGCTGCTGGGGCAGGACCCTGCTGCGGCAGGCGCTGACCTGCGTTCCCGCGTCGGTGTGATGCTGCAGGACGGTGGCCTCCCGCCGTCGGCAAGGCCCTTGCCGCTGCTGCGGCACATCGCAGGGCTGTATGCCCGCCCTTGGCCTTTGGAGGACCTGGTGGGCAGGCTGGGCATCGACACCTTCAGCCGGACCAGCGTCCGCAGGCTGTCCGGCGGCCAGAAACAGCGCCTGGCTCTCGCGGCCGCCCTCATCGGCAGGCCGGAAGTCCTCTTCCTGGACGAGCCGAGCGCCGGACTGGACCCGCAGTCCCGGCAGCTCGTCTTCGACCTGATCGCCGAGCTGCGGGACAGCGGGATGGGGATCATCCTCACCACCCACCTCATGGACGACGCCCAGCGCCTGGCGGACTACGTGTACATCATCGACGGCGGCCGCAACGTTGCCGAGGGAACAGTGCAGGAGCTGCTGCAGCGCAGCCCGGCAGCCAGCCAAGGCGGCGAGCACATCCGGACGTTGGTGTTCGAGGCACCGGCCGGCCTGGATGTGGCCGCGGTGCTGCCGGATGGCGTGGATGTTTCAGAATCCCGCGCCGGAAGCTACACCGTCACCGGCGCCCTGACCCCGCGCCACCTCGCCGCGCTGGCCCAGTGGTGGGAAGCGAAGGGCGTCATGCCCGCATCAATGAGCCTCCAGGCGCGTAGCCTTGAAGACGTCTTTTTGGACATTTCAGGAAAGGACATCCGATGAGCACGGCAGCAACGCGGGAGATGCAGCAGCCGGCCTCCCTGCTGCGCCGCGTCCTGCTGCAGGGCAAGTATGAGGCACTGACCATGCTGCGGAACGGCGAACAGCTCATCCTTGCAGTGGTGCTGCCGCTGCTGGCCCTGGTCGGCCTGACGGTGACCCCTTTCCTGGACGGGATGGGCTCCAGCCGCATCAACGTGGCGGTTCCGGGTATCCTCGCGCTGTGCGCGATGTCCACCGCGTTCACCGGCCAGGGCATCGCCACCGGCTTCGACCGCCGCTACGGCGTGCTCCGGTTCCTGTCCACCACGCCGCTGGGCCGTGGCGGCCTTATTGCCGGCAAGGTCCTTTCGGTCCTGGCCGTCCTGTGCCTTCAGGTGGTGGTGGTGGGGCTGGTAGCCCTGGCGCTGGGATGGCAGCCGACGGCGGCGGGCTGGCTCCCGGGGCTGGCACTGCTCGCCCTGGGCGCGGCGGCTTTCACTGCCCTGGGTCTGCTGGTGGCCGGAACAGTCCGGCCGGAGGCCACGCTGGCCATCACCAACCTGCTGTGGATCCTCCTCGGCGCACTGGGCGGCATCGTGATCCCCGCCGAAAGACTGCCTGCCGCGGCGCAGGCCATTGTGCACTTCCTGCCGTCCGGCGCGCTGGGCGAATCAATGCGGGCCGCCTTCCTGGATGGCGCCGTCAACGGCGGCGCTGCCCTCATCCTGCTGCTCTGGACGGTTATCGCCGGAGCCGCAGCCATCCGTTGGTTCAAGTGGAATTGAGATAATCGTGACCACGGCTTCACGCCTCCCCCAGCTCGCCGGCCGCCTGGCATCGCGGCTCCCACGCACCGTGGACGCCAGGATCCGCCGCCTCGCCGTCGCCTCCCTGATCGGGCAGACGCTCCTGGTGGTCACCGGCGGCGCCGTTCGCCTGACGGCATCAGGCCTCGGCTGCCCCACCTGGCCCCGGTGCACCACGGATTCGCTGGTAAACACCCCTGAAATGGGGATCCATGGCTTCATCGAGTTCGGTAACCGACTCCTGACGTTCGCGCTGGCCGCCGTTGCTGCCCTGATGCTGGTGTACCTGTGGAACCTGCGGAAGGAACGCAAGGATCTCTTCCTCCTGGCCCTGGGCCTGCTGGCCAGCATTCCCGCCCAGGCGGTGATTGGCGGCGTCACAGTCCTCACCAACCTCAACCCATGGGTGGTTGGGCTGCACTTCCTGGTTTCCATGGCGCTGGTGGTATTCGCCACGCTGCTGGTCAACCGGGCCTTCGGACGGACCGGCCGCTTCCTTGCCTCCCGGCCCGCCGCGCTGCCCGCTGCCCTGCGCCCGGTGGCGTCCGCCGTCGCCCTTTTCTCCGCCGTCGCCGTGATGCTTGGTGTGGTGGTCACGGGGGCGGGTCCGCATGCCGGTGACGCCGATGCTCCCCGCAACGACCTGGACTGGGATCTGTTCTCCCACATCCATGCCGTGCCGGCGTACCTGGTCACGGCCGGAACGCTGGTGGCCCTGGTGCTGGTCTTCAGGCGTGGCATTAAGGGGCCTTTCCGGACGGCCGTCCTGGCCCTCCTGGGCGTCACCGTGCTTCAGGCCATCATCGGCTTCACGCAGTACTACAACGGCATTCCGGCGCTGCTGGTGGCGGCCCACATGCTCGGCGCCGCCCTGTTGATGGCGGCGTCAACGAACGCCTGGGACATCGCCCGTTCCAGTCCCCTGGACTCCTCCAGGACAGAGAAGCAGGCGAACGCTCCCCGATAAATGCGCGGCAGGCGCCCCGGCCCGGATGGGACCGGGGCGCCTGCCGGTTTCGGACCCTTTCAGCTGGCCGGGACGTTACCGGTCCGCGAATGCCTCGACCCTAAACGCGGCCTCGCAGGCGGGGTCAAGGTTGTCGATTCCGGTGGTGGTGATCTGCAGGACCTGGGCGGTGGAAATGTCGTAAAAGAGGCCGGTGGCCTGGACCTTCCCCGCAGCCAGCGGCGGGCCCGCCACCGGATGGTTCTGCAGCTTGGCCAACTGCACGGCCACGTTGACCATCGCCAGCTGGTCCACTCGGTTGTATCCCGCTGCGGCCGCCTGCCGGCCCACCGGATGACCTGCCAGCAGCTCTGCGTAGCTTGGCCGGGCATGGTCCAGCCACTGCCCGAATGCCGCACCCAGGGAAGCGTGGTCTTCGCCGTCGGCTTCTGCGAGCAGCGCCTTCATGGCGCCGCAGTTGGAGTGTCCGCAGATCACCAGCGACTGCACCCCCAGTCCGTTGACGGCGAAGGACAGGGCCGAGGCAGTCGAGGCGTCCTGGCCGTCGGCGCACACCACATTGCCGATGTTCCGCAGCGTGAGCAGGTCGCCGGGACCGCTGCTGGTGATCAGATTGGGATTGACGCGGGAATCCACGCAGGCCACGAACAGGCTGTCCGGACTCTGCCCTTCCGTCAGGTCGTGCACCAGCGGGCGGACCTGGTGGGCGAACCGGCGGTGGTATTTGTTGACGCCCTGCAGCAGCGGCTCCTTCCGGGGCGGAAGGGGCAGTTCGCTGGCCTCCTCGCGCCGGGGAGCCTGGTGGGCAGCGTCCCGGAAGACCGTGTTGCCGTGCTCCTCAAGATGCACCGTCCCGCCCGCGGCCTGGTGCTGGAGCTGCCAGGCCAACAGGGCTTCCCGGAAGGAATGGTCAACATAGTCGGCGTTGAGCTCCACCACCACGTCCGCGGCGGCGGGGACAGACTGGAGGACGCCGTTAAGCTTTGGCAGTGCGAAGAAACTGCACGATCCTGCTATGGTGACGCGCCAGGGCGCTGACGGCGCGGCGGGACGGTGCGCCTTGATGGGGGCCCGCAGGACGCGCCACAGCACACTGGCAGCGGCGAGGGCCAGGCCGATCATGACGCCCTCAAGCAGGTTCAGGAACACCACGCAGACAAGGGTCACTGCGTAGATGGTGAGGTCGCCGGTCCGCAGGCTGGTCCTGATGTCGGCCACCTTGATCAGGCGTGCCCCGATCACCACTAGCAGGCCGGCCAGGACGGCCAGCGGGATCAACTGGATCAGGCCGGCAAAGAGGGCTGAGAACGCCAGGACCCACGCACCGTGCAGGACTGCCGATGCCCGGGTGGCCGCACCCGCCTCAACATTCGTGGCGCTGCGGACAATAACGCCCGTCACCGGCAGTCCGCCCAGTGATCCGGAAACGATGTTGGCCGTGCCCTGGCCGATGAGCTCCCTGTTCAGGTTGGTCCGCGGGCCGGTTTGCATCTTGTCCACGGCGACGGCGGACAACAGGGACTCGATGCTGGCGATCAGGGCCATGGTCAGGATGGCAAAGGCGAAGGCGCGCCAGTTGCTGTCGGGGAGTTGCGGCAGGGCGACCGCATCGAAGATTGAGCCGTCCAGGGAGATGCGTTCGACACCGGGTGCAAAGGCCACAGCCAGTGCTGTGCCTGCGGCGACGGCGGCCAGCGGGCCGGGGATTCGCCGAACCGCGGCGGGCAGGAACTTCCAGCACAGGAGGATTGCCACGACGGCGAGTCCCAGCAGGGCGGCATGCAGTTCCAGGTTGGTGATGGTTGCCGGCAGTGCCACGAGGTTCTCAAGGGCCGAGCCTGCCGGCTTGGATCCAAGGAGCACATGGAGCTGCTGCAGAATGATGGTGACGCCGATGCCGGCGAGCATTGCCTTGACCACTACCGGCGAAACGGCCAGGGCGGCCCTGCCCACGCGGCTGATGCCCAGCAGGAGTTGCACGACGCCGGCGGCCGCGGTGATTGCGCACGTCACCTGCCAGCCGAACTCCTGGACCAGGCCGGCCACGACGACGGTAAGCCCCGCTGCGGGTCCGCTCACCTGCAGCGGTGAGCCGCCAAGGCTTCCGGCCACGATTCCGCCAACGGCTGCGGCAATGAGTCCTGCCATGATGGGCGCCCCCGACGCGGCTGCGATGCCCAGCGAGAGCGGGAGGGCCACCAGGAACACCACCAGGGATGCCGGTACGTCGGCACCAAGATGGGCGGCAAAAGGTGGGCGGGGAAATCTAAAGCGGCTTTTACCCGGCGGGCTGTGGCTGGGGGCCGGGAAGGTGGAGGGACGGGCTTCCATGGGACTTTCCTTTGGTCGAGGGAAGGGTCCGCTCCACCGTAAGCAGCTTGTCATTGTGGATGACAGCTAAAGTGACCGATATGACAAAAAAGGTCACAGCCTTCCCATGTCCTCAGGTAAGGGATTGTGTTGTTAAAGCAGGCGGCGGCCCCCACCGTCAGATGGGAGCCGCCGTGGTGGCTGTTGCGGTGGCTTAGCCGGCCATGACCGCCTGCCCGACGAAGGGGTCCACCGCCAGTGCGATGAACAGCAGGGTCAGGTAGCTGATGGATCCGTGGAAGACCTTCATGGCGCGCTTGTCCTGGATGTCCTCGCGCTGGGCACGCGCATACAGGGCTTGTGATTCGTAGAGGAACCACGCCCCGGCAATAACTGCCGTGACGGTGTACACCCAGCCGGCCCCTCCGGCCGGGATCATCAGCAGCGAGCAGGCCACCATGGCCCAGGCATACAGGACCACCTGGACGGACACCACTTTGGCGCCGGCGATGGCGCCAAGCATGGGGACGTTGGCGTTCCGGTAGTCCTCGCCGTAGCGCATGGACAGGGGCCAGTAGTGCGGCGGGGTCCACAGGAAGATCACCATGAACAGGATGACCGCCGGCCACTCGACGGAGTTGGTGACGGCAGCCCACGCAATCAGCACCGGGAAGCAGCCGGCGGCACCGCCCCAGACGATGTTCTGTGCCGTGCGCCGCTTGAGGATCATCGTGTAGATGACAACGTAGAAGAAGATGGCCGCGAGCCCGAGCCACGCTGAGAGGGGATTGGCGCCGAACCAAAGGATCACGATCGAGGCCGCGCCCAGCAGCCAGGAGAAGACCAGGGCCTCCCGCGGGGTGACTTCGCCGGTGACCAGGGGCCGGTTCTCCGTACGGTGCATCAGCTTGTCGATGTCGCGGTCGATATAGCAGTTGAAGGCGCCGGCGCTGCCGGCGGCGAAGGCGCCGCCCACCAGCGTGGCCAGGATCAGCCCGATGGACGGGAAGCCCCGTTCGGCGTAGATCATGGTGGGCAGGGTGCTGACCAGGAGCAGTTCGATCACGCGCGGCTTGGTGAGGGCGAGATACGCCTTGGCCTTACGGGCAAACCCGGTGCCGGCGGCCCGGGATGCGTTCAGCGGCGTATCTGTAGTGCTCACGGTGGCAGTCACCCGTTCTGTGTGGCAGTTGAGGCTGGCAATGCAGCTCCGGTCGTGCGGCCCGGACCCGGGCACGGCACAAAGGGAGGAAATGCTCCAAGAGCGTGCAACAGCCGGGAAACCCCGGGCGGCGGTAGCGATGCCCATCCGGCGTTGGCCTCCGAATATCATACCGCGCCGCAGCCCCTGTCCCGGCCCTTCCATATGCGCAAATGATTGCTCGCGCGCCCATTCGAGCAGATTAACTCAGCCGGTCGGAATGCTGATTCACAAAAGGGGAAATTGCGTCCAAAACGTGAGATTTGGGCCGCCCGGAGAATGGATAAGAGCTAAGCTGTCACCAGATCAGCACGCAGCAAGAAAGCGGTGGAAAACGCATTCCCGCTGCTGCACGTGACTGAATGCAAGGATCAACGTTTCGATGGTGAACGGCTGGTACACACCGCAGCGGGCGCCACGCAGTGCGCCCTTAAACGGAGCCGTGTACCGCCGCCATCAGCACAGAGAGGGGCCCGGTTTTCGTGCCACATTTGGAAGAGCAAGAACTGTCATGGACCAGCTTGGACCAGCGCGCCGTGGATACCATCCGCGTCCTGGCCGCAGACGCCGTGGAGAAGGTGGGCAACGGCCACCCCGGAACCGCCATGAGCCTCGCGCCGGCCGCCTACCTGCTTTTCCAGAAGCTGATGCGCCATGACCCGCGCGATCCACAGTGGCTGGGCCGCGACCGCTTCGTGCTGTCCCCCGGCCACACCTCGCTCACCCTTTACATCCAGCTGTTCCTCTCCGGCTACGGCCTGGAGCTGAAGGACCTGGAAGCGCTCCGCACCTGGGGTTCGCTGACCCCGGGACACCCAGAGTACAAGCACACCGCCGGCGTTGAGATCACCACGGGCCCGCTGGGCCAGGGCCTTGCATCCTCCGTGGGCTTCGCTTACTCGCAGCGCCGCCAGCGCGGCCTGTTCGACGCCGACGCCCCCGCCGGCGAATCGCCGTTTGACCACACCATTTGGGTTATTGCCTCCGACGGCGACCTCCAGGAAGGCGTCACGGCCGAGGCTTCCTCGCTGGCCGGCCACCAGGAACTCGGCAACCTCGTGGTCATCTACGACGAGAACCACATTTCCATTGAGGACGATACCGACATCGCCTTCACCGAGGACGTCCTGAAGCGTTACGAAGCGTACGGCTGGCACACGCAGCGGGTGGACTGGACCCGGACCGGCGAATACAAGGAAGACGTCCAGGAGCTCTACAGCGCCCTGCTCGCCGCCAAGGCCGAAACTTCCAAGCCGTCCATCATTTCACTGCGCACCATCATCGGTTACCCCGCACCCAAGAAGCAGAACACCGGCAAGATCCACGGGTCCGCCCTCGGTGCCGACGAGGTGGCCGCATTGAAGGAGGTCCTGGGCTTCGACCCCGCCAAGTCCTTCCAGGTGGACCAGGAAGTCCTTGACCACGCCCGCCAGGTGGTGGAGCGCGGCGCGTCCGAGCGCAAGGAATGGGAAGAGTCCTTCAACGCCTGGCAGGCAGCCAACCCGGAGGGCGCAGCACTCCTGCGGCGCATTGAAGCGCAGGAACTTCCGGAGGGCATCGACGCAGCCCTTCCGGTCTTCCCGGCCGGCAAGGACGTTTCCACCCGTGCAGCATCCGGCAAGGTCCTCAACGCCCTGGGCCCGGTCATGCCCGAACTCTGGGGCGGCTCCGCCGACCTTGCAGAGTCGAACAACACCACCATTGAAGGCTCCCCGTCCTTCGTGCCGGCCTCCAAGCAGACCGGCGCCTGGTCCGGCAACCCCTACGGCCGCGTGCTGCACTTCGGCATCCGCGAGCACGCCGCGGCATCGATCGTGAACGGCATCAGCCTGGCGGGCAACACCCGTGCGTTCTCCGGAACCTTCCTGATCTTCAGCGACTACCAGCGTCCGGCCATCCGCCTGGGTGCCCTGATGGGTGTCCCGTCGCTGTACGTCTGGACCCACGACTCCATCGGTCTGGGCGAGGACGGCCCCACCCACCAGCCGGTGGAGCAGCTCGCCTCGCTGCGCGCCATCGTGGGCCTGGACGTGGTCCGTCCCGGTGACGCCAACGAAGTGGCAGCTGCCTGGAAGACCATGCTGGAAAACCACGCCAACCCGGCAGGCATCGTCCTGACCCGCCAGAACATCCCCACCTGGGAACGCGGCGCGGGCGACGCCGACGGCGACACCTTCGCTTCCACGGCAGGTGTGGCAAAGGGCGGCTACGTCCTGGCTGAGGCATCGAAGGACGGCGCCACGGTACCGGCCGACGTGATCCTCATCGCCACCGGCTCCGAGGTCCAGCTGGCCGTCCAGGCCCGCGAAGCCCTCCAGGCCGAAGGCATCGCAGCCCGCGTCGTCTCCATGCCGTGCGTCGAATGGTTCAAGAAGCAGGACGCCGCCTACCGCGAATCCGTGCTGCCCGCCGCCGTCAAGGCACGCGTCTCGGTCGAAGCCGGACTGGCCCTGGGCTGGCGGGAATTCGTCGGCGACGCCGGCCGTTCCGTGAGCCTTGAGCACTACGGCGCTTCCGCAGACTACAAGCGCCTCTTCCAGGAGTTCGGCATCACGGCAGATGCAGTGGCTGCCGCCGCCAAGGACTCCCTCTCCAGCCTCCAGGCCTGAAACCTCATCTTTTAGGAGATACAAAAAATGACTACTCCCACCCAGCAGCTCTCCGACGCCGGAGTCTCCATCTGGCTCGACGACCTTTCCCGCGGACGCCTGCAGACCGGCACCCTGCGCAAGCTCATCGAAGAGAAGAACGTGGTTGGTGTGACCACCAACCCCTCCATCTTCCACGCGGCCATCACGTCCGGCACTGACTACGACCACATCATCGCCGGCAAGGCCGCCGAAGGCGCCAGCGTGGAGGACACGATCTTCGAGATCACCACCACGGACGTCGCCGACGCCTGCGACCTCTTCGCCCCCGTGGCTGCCGCCACCAAGGGCGTTGACGGCCGCGTCTCCATTGAGGTCGACCCGCGCCTTGCCTGGGACACCGCAGGAACCATCGCCGAAGCCAAGCACCTCTCGCAGCGCGTGAACAAGGACAATGTCCACATCAAGATCCCGGCAACCATCGAGGGCCTTGAGGCCATCACGGCAACCCTCGCCGAAGGCATCAGCGTCAACGTGACCCTGATCTTCTCGCTGGAGCGGTACCGCGCGGTCATCAATGCGTTCCAGTCCGGCCTGGAGCAGGCCAGGGAAAACGGCCACGACCTTTCCAGGATCCACTCCGTGGCATCGTTCTTCGTTTCCCGCGTGGACACCGAAATCGACAAGCGCCTGGACAAGATCGGCACCGACGAGGCAAAGGCGCTTAAGGGCAAGGCCGGCCTGGCCAACGCCCGCCTGGCCTACCAGGTCTACGAAGAGCTCTTCTCGACGGAGCGCTGGGCCCTGCTTGCTGACGCAGGGGCACTCCCCCAGCGCCCCCTGTGGGCTTCCACCGGCGTGAAGGACCCGGCCTACCCGGACACGCTCTACGTCACCGAGCTCGTTGCCCCCGGCGTGGTGAACACCATGCCGGAGAAGACCCTGGATGCCACCTTCGACCACGGCGTGGTTACCGGTGACACCGTCACCGGCACCTATGACGAAGCAAACGCCACCCTCGACGCCCTGGAAAAGCTGGGGATCTCCTACAACGACGTCGTAGCACTCCTTGAAACCGAAGGCCTGGACAAGTTCGTGGCCAGCTGGAAGGAACTGCTGGCGGACGTCGAAGGCGCCCTCGCCTCTGCACGGAAGGCTTCCTAACACCTATGAGCACTCTCAGCTTCGACGCCACCGGCGCTGCCCAGCAGGCGCTTGACCAGCACCTTCCCGCCCTCGTGGAGGACCGGGTCGCCACCCGGATCTTCGCCAAGGACCACACCCTGTGGGGTCCCGACGCGGAATCCGAGTCCGCAGTCCGCCTCGGCTGGGTGGAGGCGGCAACAGTCTCGCAGCCTTTGGTCAAGGACATCCTGGAACTCCGCGACGCCCTGCGCGCCGAGGGCGTCAGCAGGATAGTGCTTTGCGGCATGGGCGGATCCTCGCTGGCCCCTGAGGTTATCGCGGGCACCGCCGGCGTCGAGCTGACAGTCCTGGACAGCACTGACCCGGACCAGGTCCGTGCTGCCCTTGCTGACCGGCTGGCGCAGACCGCGATCGTTGTCTCGTCCAAGTCCGGCTCCACGCTGGAAACCGACTCGCAGCGCCGGATTTTCGAGCAGGCCTTCACCCAGGCCGGCCTGGACGCCAAGAGCCGGATCATCATCGTGACGGACCCGGGCTCCCCGTTGGACAAGGCCTCCCGGGAAGCGGGCTACCGCGCTGTCTTCAACGCCGACCCCAACGTCGGCGGCCGCTACTCCGCGCTCACGGCGTTCGGCCTGGTACCTTCGGGGCTGGCCGGCGTGGATATCCAGGCGTTCCTGGATGAGGCTGAGGAAGCTGCCGAAATCCTGAACGATGACGCCCCCGAAAACATCGGGCTGGCCCTGGGCGCCGCGCTGGGCGGAACCAGCCCCTTGCGGAACAAAATCGTCATTGCCGAGGACGGCTCCGGCATTGTTGGGTTCGCTGATTGGGCTGAACAGCTCATCGCTGAATCCACCGGCAAGCTGGGAACCGGAATCCTGCCGGTCGTCGCGGGTCCCGATGCCCCGGAGGTAACCTCCGGCGCCCCCGACGTCCTGGTGGTCCGGCTCGTGGCCGCGGATGCCGACGTCGAACCCGGCGACAACCAAGTGGCCATTGCCGGCGGCCTTGCCACCCAGATGATGGTCTGGGAATTCGCCACGGCCGTTGCCGGGCGCCTCCTCGGCATCAACCCCTTCGACCAGCCTGACGTTGAGGCCGCCAAGGTGGCAGCGCGCGGACTCCTGGACGCCCAGCCGGAGCCCACGCCTGCAGCCTTCGTCGACGGCGCCATTGAGGTTCGCGGCGGGGACTGGCTCGGAAACGCTGCCACCGCTGAGGGCGCCGTCAAGGCCCTGCTGGGCACCCTGGCCGCGGACAGCTACCTGAGCGTCCAGGCGTACTTTGACCGGCTGGCCTTCGCCAACCTGGAGGGCATCCGGGATGAACTGGCCGCCGCCACCGGCCGTCCGGTGACATTCGGCTGGGGTCCGCGCTTCCTGCACTCCACCGGCCAGTTCCACAAGGGTGGACCTGCCATTGGCGTCTTCCTGCAGGTCACGGCCACGCCCGCCGAGGACCTGGGGATCCCTGACCGGCCCTTCAGCTTCGGGGAACTCATCGCCGCCCAGGCTGCAGGCGACGCCCAGGTCCTGGCTGGTCACGGCCGGCCCGTGCTGCGCCTCCACCTCACCAACCGTGCCGCCGGTGTGGCGCAGCTGCAGGACATTGCTGCTGCCCTGTCCACCCGCGCGTCCGCCACCGAAAGCTAAGGCACAAAAGCAACCATGCCAGAAACTGAATACGGCAGGAAGGGCGCGGGCCGCGGGCGCAATCCGCTGCGTGACCCGCGTGACCGCCGTTTGAACCGGATTGCCGGTCCGTCGTCGTTGGTCCTCTTTGGGGTGACCGGTGATTTGGCCCGGAAGAAGTTGATGCCGGCTGTGTACGACCTTGCCAACCGCGGGCTGTTGCCGCCGAGTTTCGCGTTGGTGGGCTTCGCCCGCCGGGAGTGGGACAAGGAGGATTTCGCCGCCGAGGTGAAGGCTTCGGTGCAGGCGCACGCCCGTACGCCGTTTGATGAGGCGGTCTGGAACCAGTTGTCCGAGGGCATCCGGTTTGTCCAGGGCGAGTTCGACGACGATGCTGCCTTTGAGCGGCTGGGTGAGACGATCAAGGAACTCGACGATGTCCGCGGCACCCGCGGGAACCACGCGTTCTATTTGTCGATCCCGCCCAAGGCGTTCGAACAGGTTTGCCGGCAGTTGTCCAAGCACGGCCTGGCGCAGGCCGACGGGGACAAGTGGCGGCGCGTGGTCATCGAAAAGCCGTTCGGGCACGACCTGGAGTCGGCGCGGAAGCTGAACGACATCGTCGAGTCGGTGTTCCCGCCGGACGCGGTGTTCCGGATCGACCACTACCTGGGCAAGGAAACGGTGCAGAACATCCTGGCACTGCGTTTCGCCAACCAGTTGTTCGAGCCGTTGTGGAACGCCAACTACGTGGACCACGTGCAGATCACCATGGCCGAGGACATCGGCACCGGCGGCCGGGCGGGGTATTACGACGGCGTGGGTGCTGCCCGTGACGTGATCCAGAACCACCTGCTCCAGCTGCTGGCGCTCACGGCCATGGAGGAGCCCATCTCCTTCAACGCCGATGACCTGCGGGCGGAGAAGGAAAAGGTCCTCGCCGCGGTCAAGCTTCCGGAGGACCTGTCCACGCACTCTGCGCGCGGACAATTCACCGGCGGCTGGCAGGGCGGCGAGCAGGTCCAGGGCTACCTGGAGGAAGAAGGCATCCCCGCCGATTCCACTACCGAGACCTACGCCGCGGTCCGCGTGGACATCCACACCCGCCGCTGGTCCGGAGTCCCGTTCTACCTCCGGGCGGGCAAGCGGCTGGGGCGGCGGGTGACGGAAATCGCCGTCGTCTTCAAACGCGCCCCCAACCTGCTGTTCCGTGACCACGGCGAGGACGATTTCGGACAGAACGCGGTAGTGATCCGGGTCCAGCCCGACGAGGGCGTGACCATCCGGTTCGGTTCCAAGGTCCCCGGCACCCAGATGGAAGTGCGGGACGTGACCATGGACTTCGGCTACGGCCACTCCTTCACCGAGTCCTCCCCCGAGGCCTACGAGCGGCTGATCCTTGACGTGCTCCTGGGCGAGCCGCCGCTGTTCCCGCGGCATGAGGAAGTGGAGCTGTCCTGGAAGATCCTCGACCCGTTCGAGGAATACTGGGCCTCCCTGTCAGAACAGCCCGAGCCCTACGCCCCCGGCTCCTGGGGCCCTGCCTCCGCTGACGAGCTGCTGGCCCGTGACGGACGAACCTGGAGAAGGCCATGATCGTTAACCTGCCCGACACCACCACCTCGAAGGTGTCCAAGAAACTCATGGCCCTGCGCGAGCAGGGCGGCGTCATTGCCCTGGGCCGGGTCCTGACCCTGGTTGTCGTGACCAAGTCCGGGCTCGAGGAAGAAGCAATCGAGGCCGCGAACGACGCCAGCCGGGAACACCCCTGCCGGATCATCGTCCTGGCCGACGCCGGGAAGGATAACGAAGACCGGCTCGACGCCCAGATCCGGGTGGGCGGGGACGCCGGCGCTTCGGAAGTCATCGTCCTGCGCGGCTACGGCCAGCTGGCCCACGAGTCCGAATCCCTGGTGGCCGCGCTGCTGCTCCCGGACGCTCCGATCGTGGCCTGGTGGCCGCACGGCGCCCCGGAAAACGCCTGCGAGACTTCCATCGGCGCAATCGCGCACCGACGGATCACCGATTCCGCCAACGAACCGGACCCGCAGGCCGCGCTGGAACGGATCCACCGCACCTACAAGGCCGGCGACACAGACCTCGCCTGGACCCGGCTGACCAACTGGCGGATCCAGCTCGCAGCGGCCCTGGATGGGGTGGACTCCTCCCCGGTAACGGCCGTCGCGGTCGAGGGCGCCTCGGACTCACCGTCCACCATCCTCCTCGCGGCGTGGCTCACCCTGACCCTGGACGCACCCGTCACCATCGTCGCGGACCCGGCCGGAACCGGCATCCGCCGCGTCCGGCTCACCCGCCCCGGGGGCGACGTCCAGCTCTTCCGCCCCGGACTCTCCGTGGCGGAACTGACCCAACCAGGCCAGCCCGCCCAGCGCATCTCGCTGCCGCGGCGCAGTCTCCGCGACTGCCTCGCCGAAGAGCTCCGCCGCCTCGACCCGGACGAAGTCTTTGGGGAAGTGATTACTATTGGACTGCCACGTACCAATCTAAGGAGCGTCCGACCCAGTGAGCGTTGACCCACGAGTAAGCATCCATCCGGATTCGTCCGTCCTCATGGCCGCCATCGCGGCACGCCTGATCACCAAGCTCGTTGATGTCCAGGACAAGTACGGCGAAGCCACAGTGGTGCTCACCGGGGGAACCGTGGGGATTGGCACGCTGAAAGCTGTTGCGGATTCACCGGCAGCGCCGGCCGTGGATTGGTCCAAGGTCAACTTCTGGTGGGGTGACGAACGTTTCGTTGGCTCCGCCGATCCTGAGCGGAATACCGGGCAGGCGTTCGACGCGTTGCTGTCGCACATCCCCGTGGACCCGGAGCGGGTGCATTCCCCTGGTTCGGCAGACGAGTTCGACACTCCGGAAGAAGCTGCCGAGGACTACGCACGCCGGCTGCGGGAAGCTGCTGCAGCCGAGCACGCGGCTGACATGTCCGACGACCGGCCGGAGGAACCCTCCGCACTCCCCCGCCTGGACGTGGTGCTGCTCGGCGTAGGACCCGACGCACACATTGCATCACTGTTCCCCGAACAGGCCGGCATCCGGGAAAAGGACCGCACGGTGGTGGGCGTCAGGAACTCCCCCAAGCCGCCGCCGCTGCGGATCTCCCTAACCCTGCCCGCCATTAATACGGCGGCGGAGGTATGGATGGTTGTTGCCGGGGAGGACAAGGCCGGAGCGGTGGGACTGGCCCTGGCCGGAGCCAACCCTGTCCAGGTACCGGCCTCCGGTCCCCGGGGAACCTCCCGTACCCTGTGGCTGATCGACGAGAACGCGGCCTCACGGGTCCCGCAGCAGTTGGTCCGGAAGGACGCCGCGGGCGCGTAACTTTTCCAGCGCTCCGGCCAGGACAGCTTCGGCGTCCTGGCCGGAGCGCCGTTCTTTAACGTATTCCAGGTGGCTCTTGTAGCCGTCGTCGAAGGGGTCGTCACCTGCCGCGGCACGGCCGTCCCGGGAAGCAGGAGCGCCGCAGCGCCTGCAGTCCCACATCGTGGGAATCTGGTCCTCCGGCATCTTCAGGAACACGGGCTGCGTCTCATGCCCCTTGGCGCACCAGTAGGACACGCGGATCCGCGGAAGCGGACGCGACGACGACGAGTCGGTGGACTGCAGGCTCGAACCGGACCCTGCCGTAACGCCGGCACGGGTGCCCCGGAACCCTGACGATGGGTGGACCATAACGACTCCTGCCTCGAAGGGAGCGCCGGCGGACCGGCAGCTTAAACAAGACTGTGGCTGCCGGGTTTTCCGACAGCCACAGTCTAATTCGCCGGCCTAAGGACCGGCAGGGCCTAAAGGACCTTGTCCAGCAGGGGTCAGGAGTCCCCGGTCCCGCTGAACCGCATGATCAGGCCGAGGGCAATGATCACCACGCCCCAGGTGACGCCGAGGATGACGGTGAAGCGGTTGAGGTTCCGTTCCGCCACACCTGAAGAGCTGAGGCCCGAGCTCATGCCGCCGCCGAACATATCGGACAACCCGCCACCGCGTCCCTTGTGCAGGAGGATCAGCAGCGTCAGCAGGAGGCTGGTGATACCCAGGAGGATCTGCAGAATGACATGAAGAACGTCCACGACGGCCTTTCGGAAGTTGGGATTACGGGAGTTTTGGCTGGTTACGGACTAGTCCGTGACCAGGTGGCTCTCGAACCTGACAATATTAGCAAACTCGGCCGGGTCCAGGCTTGCGCCGCCCACCAGCAGGCCGTCCACGTCGCGTTCCTGAAGGATCGCGGCCGCGTTGTTCGCCTTCACCGAGCCGCCGTAAAGCAGGCGGGTCTTAGCGGCCGTTTCCGCTCCAAACAACGACTCCAGCTCAGCGCGGATGGCGGCGCACATTTCCTGGGCGTCCTCGGGCCCAGCCACTTCGCCGGTGCCGATGGCCCAAACGGGTTCGTAAGCAACCACCAGTTCAGCGGCCTGTTCGTTTGTGAGCCCGGCCACGCCGGCGCGGAGCTGCTGCAGCGTGTGGTCCACGTGCGTTCCGGCCTGGCGGATCTCCAGGCCTTCGCCGACGCAGAGCACCGGAACCAGGTTGTGCTTGAAGGCAGCTTTGACCTTGGCGTTGAGGACCTCGTCGGATTCGTTGTGGATGGTCCGGCGTTCGCTGTGGCCCACCAGGACGTACTTGCAGCCAAGCTTGTTCAGGAACTGTCCCGAGATGTCACCGGTGTAGGCCCCCGAATCGAACTGCGACAGGTCCTGGCCACCGTAGGCGACCTGCAGGTCGTCGCCCTGGACCAGGGTCTGGACACCGCGGAGGTCCGTGAACGGCGGGAAGACGGCCACCTCGACGCGGCTGTAGTCGTGCTTGGCGTCGGAGAGGGTCCAGGCCAGCTTCTGCAGGAGGGTGATGCCCTGCACGTGGTCCATGTTCATCTTCCAGTTGCCCGCGATGAAGGGCTTGCGGTCAAAAGCGCCGTTCGTTGACGTAGTCACGTAATCTCCAAAAAGTTCTTGATATGGGTGCGGCCGGCAGGCTGCCGCGGGCAACCTGCCGGCCGGAGGACTGTGAAGTCCGGTTGCTGCTGGTCAGCAGCGGGGTTTTACCGGCCTGCTGCTATCGGTCCAGGACACTAAGGCCGGGCAGTTCCTTGCCTTCAAGGTACTCAAGGCTGGCACCGCCACCGGTGGAAATATGGCCGAACTGGTCATCACTGAATCCCAGCGTCCGCACTGCGGCAGCAGAATCGCCGCCGCCCACCACGGTGAATCCTTCAGTTTCGGTCAGGTCCTGCGCGATGGCACGGGTACCTGCCGAGAACGCCTCGAACTCAAAGACGCCCATGGGACCGTTCCAGAAAACCGTCCGCGCGCCCTTGATCCGTTCGGAAAAGGCAGCCGCGGTATCGGGCCCAATGTCCAGGCCGATGGCCTGGGGGCCGAAGCTGCTGCCTTCAATGGAGTCGGCCGCCACGGTTTCGTGCTTGGCGTCGGCAGCGAACTTCTCTGCCACCACGACGTCCGTGGGAACCACGAATTCGGTTCCGGCGTCAGCTGCGCGCTTCAGGTAGTCCTTGACGACAGGGATCTGGTCTTCCTCAAGGAGGCTCGAGCCAACCTTGTGGCCTGCTGCCGCCAGGAACGTGAAGAGCATGCCGCCGCCCACCATGATGGTGTCAGCTTTGCCGATCAGGTTATCGATCACCGCAAGCTTGTCCGAGACCTTGGAACCGCCGAGCACCACCACGTAGGGACGCTGGGTGTCAGTGGTCAGCTTCCGGAGGACTTCCACTTCGGTGTGCACCAGGTCGCCCTGGTACGACGGGAGCCGGGTGGCGACGTCGTAGACACTGGCGTGCTTGCGGTGGACCGCACCGAAGGCGTCGTCCACGTAGGCGCCGTTGCTGCCGGTCAATGCCACGAGTTCGTCCGCGAAGGCTCCGCGTTCAGCGTCGTCCTTGCTGGTCTCGCGGGCGTCGAAGCGGACGTTCTCGAGGACAAGGGCTTCGCCGTCCTGCAGCGATGCGGCGGCCGCCTTGGCGGCATCGCCGACGGTGTCGGCGGCCAGGGTGACCTTGAAGCCCGCCAGTTCGGCGAGGCGGTCCACTGCGGGACGGAGGGAGTACTTGTCTTCCGGGGCGCCCTTGGGGCGTCCGAGGTGGGCTGTAACCAGCACGCGGGCACCGGCGTCCGTGAGCTTTTGCAGCACTGGCAGGGAGGCCTTGATACGGCCATCATCAGTGACTGTAGAGCCGTCGAGCGGCACATTCAGGTCACTTCGAACCAGAATGTACCGCCCGCGGACACCTTCAGCGATCAGTTCGTTGAGGGTGTGAGATGTCATGTGTCTAACCCTAGCCCAGCTTGGATGCCACAAGCTCCGTAAGGTCTACGAGGCGGTTGGAGTAGCCCCATTCGTTGTCATACCAGGAAACAACCTTGACCTGGTTGCCGATGACCTTGGTCAGGCCCGAGTCGAAGATGGAGGACGCGGGGTCACCGACAATGTCCGAGGACACGATGGGCTCGTCCGTGTAGGTCAGGAAGCCCTGCAGTTCCTCGGACTCAGCCGCACGCTTGAGGGCTGCGTTGACTTCCTCCACGGTGGTTTCGCGGGAGACCGTAACGGTGAGGTCGGTGGCCGAGCCGGTGGGCACGGGGACGCGGATGGCGTAGCCATCCAGCTTGCCCTTGAGCTCCGGCAGGACCAGGCCAATGGCCTTGGCGGCGCCGGTGGAGGTGGGGACCATGTTGATGGCGGCGGCGCGGGCGCGGCGCAGGTCCTTGTGCGGACCGTCCTGCAGGTTCTGGTCTGCGGTGTAGGCGTGAACGGTGGTCATCAGGCCGCGTTCGATGCCGAATTCGTCGTTGACAACCTTGGCCAGGGGGCCGAGGCAGTTGGTGGTGCAGGATGCGTTGGAAATGATGTTGTGCTTGGCGTTGTCGTAGAGGTTGTGGTTGACACCCATCACGATGGTGATGTCCTCATCCGAGGCCGGAGCGGAGATCAGGACCTTCTTGGCACCGGCCTGGATGTGCTTCTGCGCGTCCGCTGCCTTGGTGAAGAAACCGGTGGATTCGATGACGATGTCCACGCCCAGTTCGCCCCACGGGAGGTTGGCGGGATCCCGCTCGGCGAGGACCTTCACAACGTTGCCGTTGACGACGATGTTGCCGTCCTTGACCTCGATGGTTTCCTTCAGGCGGCCGCCGACGGAGTCGTACTTGAAGAGGTGGGCCAGGGCTTCGGGGCTGGTGAGGTCGTTGACTGCAACGATCTCGAGGTCCGCGCCCTGAGCGAGTGCTGCGCGGAAGTAGTTGCGGCCAATACGGCCAAAGCCGTTGATACCAATACGGGTCGTCACTTTTTCAGTCTCCTTGGTGCTTTCAGAAGCACAACTAGTTGAGCGGGCTATCAAGCCAACTAACAGATCCCGCACGCCATTGGGCAGAGATGATTTACACGGAGGGCGACCAGCCTCATTGCTGAAGGCTAACCGCCTTCCGTGACCTATCTTACGTTTAACTGGGTCCGCCCCCGCAAGTGCGGGGGCGGACGGTCCACATCGCGGCCTGTTTAAGTCCGAATGTGAAGTTTGTTACAGCCATGTATGGCGCCGGCCACTACGGGAGGGTAATGAGTCCCGTGGCGTTGGTGCGTGCTGCCTCGAAGCGCTGGGCGACATCTGCCCAGTTGACGATGTTCCAGAATGCCTTGACGTAGTCGGCCTTCACGTTGACGTAGTCCAGGTAGAAGGCGTGCTCCCACATGTCCAGCATCAGCAGCGGGGTGGTGCCCAGGGCGGTGTTGCCCTGCTGGTCGTACAGCTGCTCGATGACGAGGTTTCCGCCGATGGGTTCGTAGGCCAGGAACCCCCAGCCCGATCCCTGGAGGCCCAGGGCAGCGGCAGAGAACTGTGCACGGAAGGCATCGAAGGAGCCGAAGGCGTCATCGATGGCGGCAGCGAGCTCACCCTCGGGCTTGTCGCCGCCGTCCGGGGAAAGGTTCTTCCAGAACACGGAGTGGTTGATGTGGCCGCCGGTGTGGAACGCGAGGTCCTTGGAAAGCCGGTTGATGTTGGCGAAGTCGCCCTTTTCGCGCGCCTCGGCCAGCTGGGCCAGGGCGTTGTTGGCGCCCGCCACATAGGTGGCGTGGTGCTTGCTGTGGTGCAGTTCCATGATCCGCGCAGAGATGTGCGGTTCGAGGGCGGCGTAGTCGTAGCTGAGTTCCGGCAAAACGTACTCGGTCACAAAATCCTCCAATATCGTGGACCCGCAGGCCCGGTTGGTAACTCTCGGATTGTGCATCCGGACAGCTGGTGCCCGGAATTATTTTTGATTCTATGGGGCGGTTACTCGTCCAGCATTTCGGGAGTCACATTGGCGTCCGTTCCGGGAATGCCCAGGTCAAGGGCGCGCTTGTCCGCCATGGCCAGCAGGCGGCGGATCCTGCCGGCAATTGCATCCTTGGTCATGACCGGATCGGCAAGGCGGCCCAGCTCGTCCAGGCTTGCCTGTTTGTGCGCCACCCGCAGTTCGCCCGCGTACTTGAGGTGGTCCGGAACGTCGTCGCCCAGGATTTCCAGCGCCCGGTCCACCCTTGCCCCTGCGGCCACGGCTGCCTGCGCGGAACGGCGCAGGTTGGCGTCGTCGAAGTTGGCGAGCCGGTTGGCGGTGGCCCTGACCTCCTTGCGCATGCGGCGTTCCTCCCACACCATCAGCGCGTCGTGCGCCCCCATGCGGGTGAGGAGGGCGGCAATGGTGTCGCCGTCACGGATGACCACGCGATCCACTCCCCTGACTTCCCGGGCCTTGGCCTGGATGTCCAGCCGGCGGGCCGCGCCCACCAGGGCCAGCGCGGATTCCGGCCCCGGGCAGGTGACCTCAAGCGAGGACGACCGGCCCGGCTCCGTGAGTGAGCCATGGGCCAGGAACGCTCCGCGCCAGACGGCTTCGGCATCTGCCGCGGAGCCATTGACGACGGCGGACGGCAGGCCGCGCACGGGGCGTCCCCGGCCGTCCAGGAGACCGGTCTGGCGGGCAAGCGCCTCGCCGTCGCGGACCACGCGGACCACGTACCGGCTGGCGCGCCGGAGTCCGCCGGCCGACACCACGATGATCTCGCTCTGGTGCCCGTAGACCTCGGCGATCGCGGCCCGGAGCCTGCGGGCCGTCGAGGCGAGGTCGACTTCCGCCTCGATGACGATCCTGCCGGAGATGATGTGCAGTCCCCCGGCGAACCGGAGCATGGCGGAGACTTCGGCCTTGCGCACTGATGACTTCTTGATGTCCAGACGGGACAGTTCTTCCTTGACTGATGCTGTCAGTGCCATGGCACCTTCCTAACTGTTCCCAAAAATGTCCTGGTACGCCGTCGCCAGCCGCAGCGGCTCGTGGACAGGGCGGCGTCCCGACGCCCCTACTTTACCCAAGACCACCTCTGCCCCGATCATGCCGGCAGCCTTCTCGAACTCCTGCCGGTCCGGTACGGACGAAGGGTCCGCCAGGACCACGTCCACGCTAAACTCGGGGGCGTAGCGCCGAAGGACGTGGAGGTGGTCCGCCGCCGTCATGCCGGTGGTTTCCTTGGTGTCCGTGGCGAGGTTCATGGTCAGGCAGCGCTTGGCGGGCGTGCTGCAGAGGGCCTGGCGCATCTCCGGCAGGAGCAGGTGCGGCAGGACTGAGGTGTACCAGGACCCCGGGCCCAGGACCACCCAGTCCGCCAGCTCAATGGCGGTCAGGGCATCCGTGCAGGCCGGCGCCGCTTTGGGCAGGAGCCGGACTTCCTCGAGCGAACCGGCCACCGCGCACCGGGCCTGGCCGTGGATGGTCTGCAGTGCCGTTCCGCCGTCCGGGGCGGTCACCCGCACATCGCCTTCAATGGTGAGCGGGACGGTGGACATCGGCAGGACCTGGCCGCGGGCTCCGAGCAGGGCGCCGGCCCATTTGAGCCCGGCAACGGTATCGCCCAGCAGCTCCCACAGGGTGACGATCAGCAGGTTCCCCATGGCGTGCTCGTCCAGCGAACCGCCGGGCCCCTTCCCGGCGCGGAACCGGTGCTGCATGACGTCCCGCCAGGTGCGGCCCCAGTCGGTGTCGTCGCAGAGCGCGGACAGGGCCATGCGGAGGTCTCCCGGCGGAAGGACGCCGTACTCCTCGCGCAGACGCCCGGAGGAGCCGCCGTCGTCCGCAACCGTGACCACCGCGGTGAGTTCGGAGGTGAGCAGGCGCAGCGCGGACAGGGAGGCCGCCAGGCCGTGGCCGCCGCCCAAAGCCACCACGTTGGGGCCCTTGTCCTGCTGGCCCGAGCCCTTGCCGGCGGCGGGCGGCACCAGGGGCAGGGCTCCGGTGAACAGGGCCATTATTCGCGGCCCAGATCCCGGTGCGCGGTGGTCACCGTGACCCGCGGGTACTGCGCAAGTTTCTTGGAAAGCTCCACTGCGACCGCCACGGAGCGGTGCTTGCCGCCGGTACAGCCGACGGCAATGGTGGCGTAGTGCTTGTTCTCGCGGCGGTAGCCCTCAAGGACGGGTTCCAGGGCCAGGACGTAGCGGTCCACGAAGTTCTTGACGCCCTCGGCCTCCAGCACGTAGTCGCTGACGTCCTTGTCCAGGCCGGTCTGCGGACGCAGCTGCGGCACCCAGTGCGGGTTGGGTATGAACCTGACGTCAGCCACATAGTTCGCGTCCACCGGCAGGCCGTATTTGAAGCCAAAGCTCATGACGTTCAGCCGCAGGGCCACCGGACCGGTTTCGCTGAACAGTTCGGTGATGGCGGTGGCCAGGCCGTGGACGTTGTAGTTGGAGGTGTCCAGGACGACGTCGGAGCTGTCGCGCAGTTCCTGCAGCAGCTCGCGTTCAGCAGCGATGCCGTCCAGGATGCGTCCACCGCCCTGCAGCGGATGGGGCCGGCGCCCCTGTTCGAACCTCCGGACCAGGACGTTGTCGCTGGCGTCAAGGAACAGGACACGGAAGGTGACCCCGCTCGCGGCCAGAGCCCCCAGGGCCGCGCGGATATCCGCGAAGAGGCCCTTGCTGCGGACATCGATCACTACTGCGAGCCGGGGAATCGACTGCGGGGCGTGTGAGACGAGCTCCGCCAGGGTGCCCAGCATCTGGGGCGGGAGGTTCTCCACGACATACCAGCCGTGGTCTTCCAGGGCGTCCGCGGCGGTGCTCCGCCCCGCGCCGGACATTCCGGTGACCACCAGCAGCTCCGCTTCGAGCGGTTTGACGGGCTCCAGCCCGTCCTGATCCGCTCCGGATCCCGCCGTCGTGTCTGCCATGAAGCCTGCCCCGTTTCTTCGTTGTCCGCCGGCAGCCGCGATGGCGCTGCCCGTCCTTTACCCTAGCTAAGTTTCGGGGGCAGGCGCTAAGTCTCGATGATTTCGCCGGTGGTCATGTTGATCGCCGGCATGGCAACGGCCCCGGGTCCGTCGGACGCGAAGTGGTTCACGATGGCGGTGGCCAGTGCCGGACCAATCCCCTTTGCCTGCGCGAGCTCTTCCACGGTGGCGGCCTTGACGCCCTTGACCGATCCAAAATGGGCCAGCAGGGCTTTGCGCTTGGACGCACCGAGGCCCGGAACGGCGTCGAGTGCCGACACCGTCATGGCCTTGCCCCGCTTTTGCCGGTGGAACGTGATGGCGAAGCGGTGCGCCTCGTCGCGGATCCGCTGCAGCAGGTACAGCCCCTGGGACGTCCGGGGCAGGATGACGGGGAAGTCGCTGTCCGGGAGCCACACTTCCTCCAGCCGTTTAGCCAGGCCCACGACATAGACGTCGTCGATGCCCAGGTCCCGCAGTGCACGGGCCGCGGCGTTCACCTGCGGCTGCCCGCCGTCCACCACCACGAGGTTGGGCGGGTAGGCGAATTTTGCCTTGGGGGCAGGCGTGGTGGTGTCCAGCACGGCAGGGTTGTCCACTGCCGCTTCCCGGGCACTGTCCTGCCCGTCGGAGGCCAGGACGGATTCGTCCACCTGGGCAGACTTGTCCTGCAGGTAATAACGGAAGCGCCGCGTCAGGACGTCATGCATGGCCGCCGTGTCATCGGCCGCGGCGGGACCGGTGATGGAGAACTTGCGGTAATCGGACTTCTTGGGCAGCCCGTCCTCCACCACCACCATGGATGCCACCACGTTGGTGCCCTGGACATGGGAGACGTCGAAGCATTCGATCCGGAGCAGGGGCACGGGCAGGTCCAGCGCCTCCTGGAGTTCCTGGAGGGCCTGGGACCTGACGGTGATGTCGCCGGCGCGCCGCGTCTTGTGGAGTTTCAGCGCATGCTCGGCGTTCTCCCGGACGGTGGACATCAACGCCGCCTTGTCTCCGCGCTGCGGCACCCGGATGTCCACCTTGGCACCGCGGATGCCGCCCAGCCATTTGGCAAGGTCCTCCGCGTTGCTGGGCGCCACCGGCACCAGGACTTCGCGGGGCAGCCGGCCGTGGGTGTCGCCGTCCTCGCCGTAGACCTGCTGCAGCAGGTGCTCCACGAGGTCCGGAGTGGTGAAGTCCTCCACCTTCTCCACCACCCAGCCGCGCTGGCCGCGGATCCGGCCGCCGCGGACATGGAACACCTGGACCGCGGCCTCCAGTTCGTCTTCATGCAGGGCGAAAACGTCGGCGTCGGTATCCTCGGCCAGCACCACTGCGTTCCGCTCGAAGACCTTGCGCAGGGCGGTGATGTCGTCCCGCAACCGGGCAGCATGCTCGTAGTCGAGCTTCGCCACGGCGTCGGCCATCTGCTTCTCCAGCTTGTTGATGAACCGCTTCGCCTCTCCCCCCATAAAGGCGCAGAAGTCCTCCGCCAGCGCCCGGTGGTCTTCCGGCGAGATCCGCCCCACGCAGGGCGCGGAGCACTTGTCGATGTATCCCAGCAGGCAGGGGCGTCCACTGGCCTGCGCACGCTTGAAGACGCCGGCGCTGCAGCTGCGGACGGGGAAGACGCGGAGCAGGGTGTCCATGGTTTCGCGGATGGCCCCGGCGGTGTACGGCCCGAAGTAGCGGGTCCCTTTGCGCTTGTCCCCCCGCATGACCTGTACCCGGGGGTACTTCTCGCTCATGGTCACGGCAAGGTAGGGATAGGTTTTGTCATCCCGGAACACCACATTAAAGCGCGGCTTGAATTCCTTGATCCAGGTGTATTCGAGCTGCAGCGATTCCAGCTCGCTGCCAACCACGGTCCACTCGACGCTGCTGGCCGCGTGGACCATGGCGTAGGTCTTGGGCAGCAGTCCGGCCGGGTTGGCGAAGTAGGAGTTCAGCCGGGACCGGAGGCTTTTCGCTTTGCCGACATAGATCACCCGGCCGTGCGGATCACGGAACCGGTAGACGCCCGGGTTGGTGGGGATTTCACCGGTTTTGGGCCGGTAACTTGCTGGGTTTGCCACCTATCAAGTCTACTGAGTCGCGCCGCGTCTCCTTGCCAGGCGGCTAATCTGCAGTCTTGCTCTGGTTGTAGCTGGTGGAGCGTTCCTGGCCGCTGAGTTCGGCAATCCCATCCATGATCCGGTCCGTGACTTCCCGGCGGGCAGGAAGGGAATGGTCGGGGCCGGTCTTGTCGAAGTACAGCGGCTCCCCCACTTTCATGGTGAAGTGCTGCGGCCTGACCCCCTTTTCGCCGGCACGCTGGAGCTTCTCGGTGCCGATCAGGCCCACGGGAATCACGGGCGCCCCGGTGGTGAGCGCCAGCCAGCCGACCCCTGTGCGTCCCCGGTAAAGGATGCCGTCACGGGATCGCGTTCCCTCCGGGTAGATGCCGATGCCGCGGCCGGCCTCAAGGATGTCCAGAAGCGTCTTCAGCGCCTGGACACTGGCGGCCTGTTCGCCGCGCTCCACCGGGATGGAGCCCACGGATTCGAAGAACGCCTTCATGACCTTGCCCTTGACGCCGCCGGTGGTGAAGTATTCGGCTTTGGCAAAGAAGGCAACCGGCCTCGGCATCAGTGCCTGCACGATCACGCTGTCGAAGAAGGACAGGTGGTTGGGAGCCACAATGAAGGGGCCGTCGGAGGGGACGTTTTCCAGCCCGACGACGGTGGGCCGGCAGGTGCCGGCAATCAGGTTGCGCGTGGTCCAGCGGACGGCATCAAACATTTCCATCGTTGCTCACCCCGCTCATTGCCGCAGCGTGGACAGCCTGCAGCCGCTCGATGGCGGCTAGCAATTCCCCGTGCGTACTGACGACGGCCACAGAGCCGGCTTCCTCCAGTTCACCGTCCGGGGCGAACCCCCAGGCGACACCGATGCAGTCCAGTCCGTTGGCGATCGCGCCGGAAACATCCTGGGCGCGGTCCCCCACCATGATGGCGTGCTCCGTGTCCAGGTCCCGCAGGGCGGCGGCGATGATCTGGGTCTTGCCCAGCGGGACGCCTTCCACTGCCGCTTCGTCATCGGCGGAACCATGGATGCCATGGAAGAGGCCGTCGATGCCATGATGTGCCAGCACTTTGTGCGCCAGGCCCTGGGGCTTTTGGGTGGCTACTGCCACGGGCTGTCCGGCTGCGGCGAAGGATTCAAGGATCTCGCGGATGCCCGGGTACAGCCGGCTTTGGGCTATCCCCGTGGACACATAGTGTTCGCGGTACCGGCGGACCACCTCGTCCAGACGGTCTGCCGGTACCTTTGCCACGTTGAGCAGGGAATCGCTCAGCTTGGGGCCGATCATCGCATCGAGCAGGTCCTGGCTGGGAACCGGGAGCCCCAGTCCGCGGAGGGCTGAGGCAATCCCCCCGGTTATTCCACCTGCAGGGTCGACAAGAGTGCCGTCCAGGTCAAAGATCACGGGCACTGTTGTTGAAGTCACCGGGTTAGTTTCTCACGACAGCAGGAGTGCCTGAAACTCGCATTCCCCGGGAGGAATACTTCGCTGGAATTTCCCCCGCTTAGCTGAGTATTTCCGCGAGGAACTTCCCCGTATGGCTGGTGCTGGACTTTGCCACCTGCTCCGGTGTTCCGGTGGCGACAATCTGGCCGCCGCCCGAACCGCCGTCGGGTCCGAGGTCAACCAGCCAGTCGGCACTCTTGATGACGTCGAGGTTGTGCTCGATGGTGATCACCGTGTTGCCTTTGTCCACCAGCCCCTGCAGGACCATGAGCAGCTTGCGGATGTCCTCGAAGTGCAGGCCCGTGGTGGGCTCGTCCAGGACATAGATGCTGCGGCCGTTGGACCGCTTCTGGAGTTCCGCCGCGAGCTTGACGCGCTGGGCTTCACCGCCGGAAAGGGTGGTTGCAGGCTGTCCCAGGCGGACATAGCCCAGTCCCACGTCGACCAGGGTGTTCAGGTGCCGTGCGATGGGTGAGAACGCCGCGAAGAACTCGGCGCCCTCTTCGATGGGCATGTTGAGGACGTCGGCGATGGTCTTGCCCTTGTAGTGCACCTCCAGCGTCTCCCGGTTGTAGCGGGCACCGTGGCACACCTCGCAGGGAACATAAACGTCAGGCAGGAAGTTCATTTCGATCTTCAGCGTGCCGTCACCTGAGCATGCCTCGCAGCGGCCGCCCTTGACGTTGAACGAAAAGCGGCCGGGCAGGTAGCCGCGGACCTTCGCCTCTGTGGTCTCGGCGAAAAGCTTGCGGATGTTGTCGAAGACACCCGTATAGGTGGCCGGGTTGGAGCGGGGGGTCCGGCCGATGGGGCTTTGGTCCACGTGGACCACCTTGTCCAGGTGCTCCAGGCCCTGGACCGTCTTGTGCCGCCCGGCCACCTGCTTGGCGCCGTTGAGCTTGTTCGCCAGCACCTTGTACAGGATTTCATTGACGAGGGTTGACTTGCCCGAACCACTCACGCCGGTCACCGCGGTGAAGAGCCCCAGCGGGAAGGCGGCGTCGACGTTCACGAGGTTGTTCTCCCGTGCGCCAACCACTTTGATCTCGCGCTTCCTGTCGTACTTGCGGCGCTTCTTGGGCACCTCGATGGCCCTGCGGCCGGACAGGTAGTCGCCGGTCAGGGATTCCCTGTTGTCCAGCAGTTCCTTGTACGTCCCCGAGTGGACCACCTGTCCGCCGTGCTCGCCTGCGCCCGGCCCGATGTCCACGATCCAGTCCGCCACATGGATGGTGTCCTCGTCGTGCTCGACCACGATAAGGGTGTTGCCCATGTCGCGGAGCCGGGTGAGGGTTTCGATGAGCCGGCGGTTGTCGCGCTGGTGCAGGCCAATGGACGGTTCGTCGAGGACGTAGAGGACACCCACCAGGCCGGAACCGATCTGGGTGGCAAGCCGGATGCGCTGGGCTTCGCCGCCGGAGAGGGTGGCGGACGGGCGCTCGAGGTTGAGGTATTCAAGGCCCACGTCCAGCAGGAAGGTCAGGCGGGCCTGGATCTCCTTGAGGACCTGGTGGGCGATCTGTGCTTCACGCCCGGTCAGGACCAGGTTGTTGAGGAACTCGGCGCAGTCCCGCATGGGCAGGGCTGCAACCTCGGCGATGGACTTGCCGTTGATCAGCACCGACAGGGATGCCGGGTTGAGCCGCGCGCCGTTGCAGGCGGGGCACGGAACCTGCCGCATGTATTCCTCGTAGCGGTCGCGGGCCCAGTCGGAATCGGTCTCGCCATGCTTGCGGTGGACATACTGGATGGCACCTTCAAAACCGGTGCTGTATTTACGTTCGCGGCCAAAGCGGTTGCGGTACTGCACCACTACCTTGTGGTCCTTGCCGTGCAGGATGGTCTGGCGCACGTCCTTGCCCAGCTTCTCCCATGGCGTGGTCATGGAGAAGCCGATTTCCTTTGCCAGGCCTTCCAGGAGCCGGTTCCAGTACTCGGTGGTGGCGGTGCCCATTGACCAGGGGGCGATGGCACCCTCCGACAGGGACAGTTCCGGGTTGGGAACGATAAGTTCCTCGTCCACCTCAAGGCGGGTGCCGATGCCGCTGCACGCTGCGCAGGCGCCGAAGGGGTTGTTGAACGAGAAGGAGCGGGGCTCGATTTCGTCGATGGCGAGCGGGTGCTCGTTGGGGCACGCGAGGTTCTCCGAGAACGCCCGGATCCTACCGGGGTCGTCGGCCTCAAGGTCGACGAACTCCGCCAGCACCCGGCCCTCGGCCAGTCCCAGGGCGGTCTCGATGGAATCGGTGAGCCGCTGGCTGATGCCTTCCTTGACCACCAGGCGGTCCACCACCACTTCGATGGTGTGCTTGAACTGCTTGCCCAGCTTGGGCGGGTCGCTCAACTGGACAAGGTTGCCGTCCACCCGCGCCCGGGAGTATCCCTTTGCACTGAGTTCCTTGAAGAGGTCCACGAACTCGCCCTTGCGTCCGCGCACCACCGGCGCCAGGACCTGGAAGCGGGTGCCCTCGTCGAGTTCAAGGAGCTGGTCAACAATCTGCTGGGGCGTCTGCTTGGATACCGGTTCGCCACAGACGGGGCAGTGCGGCCTGCCGACGCGGGCCCACAGCAGGCGCATGTAGTCGTAGATCTCGGTAATGGTGCCAACGGTGGACCGCGGGTTCTTGCTGGTGGATTTCTGGTCGATGGAGACCGCCGGGGAGAGGCCTTCAATGAAGTCGACGTCGGGCTTGTCCACCTGGCCAAGGAACTGCCGTGCGTAGGCGGACAGCGATTCGACGTAGCGGCGCTGGCCTTCGGCGAAGATCGTGTCGAACGCGAGCGAGGACTTGCCGGATCCGGAGAGGCCGGTGAAGACGATCATGGCATCACGCGGCAGGTCAAGGTCCACGTTGCGCAGGTTGTGCTCCCGCGCGCCCTTCACCACGAGGCGGGAGAGGTCCGGGCGCTGCGGTGCGGCAGCGGAGGGGACAACGAGGGAAGCGGAGGGGGCAGGGGTTTCTTCAGCTACGGCTTTAGGCACCCCATTATGCTAATCGAAAACTTTTTCGAACACTTACGGTTCCGCCGTCAGGGAACATCGTAGGCGGCGGCCAGGATCTTCACTGCCTCGGCGAAACTGGCCCCTTGGGATTTGGCGACGGCGGCGTAGGCGGCAGCGGCGGCGGACAGCCCTCCCAGCCGCTCATCCCGTGCGGCGACCACCGTCCCGTTGCGGCCGCGGGTGGTGACGATGCCGGCGGCCTCCAGTTCCTTGTACGCCCTGGCAACGGTGTGCGGGGCGACGTCGAGCTTCTCCGCGAGGGCCCGCACGGCAGGCAGCCTGGTGCCCGGTGCCAGCGCCCCGCTGTCCGCCAGGTGGATGACCTGGAGCCGCAGCTGCTCAAACAGCGCCACACTGCTGGCGGAATTGGGCCGCCAGGATCCGGGGAAACCGGCACTGGCGCTCACAGGCCGCCCTCCAGGACCCCTGCGCGGCCGTCGCGTTCGGCGAACTGGGCGTTGTACAGCCTGGCGTAGTAGCTGTTGGCGGCAAGGAGGCTTCCATGCGTACCCTGCTCGACGATGCGTCCGTGGTCCATGACGAGAATTAGATCAGCGTTCCGGATGGTGGACAAACGGTGGGCAATCACGAAACTGGTCCGTCCCTGGCGCAGCCGCTGCATCGCCTGCCTGATGAGCAGCTCCGTCCTGGAATCCACCGAGCTGGTGGCTTCATCCAGGACCAGGACGCTGCGGCCGGCAAGCTGCGCCCTGGCGATGGTGATGAGCTGCCGCTGCCCCTGGCTGAGCGGCTCCCCTCCGTTCTCCAGCAGTGTGCCGTAGCCGTGCGGCAGGGACCTGATGAAACGGTCCGCGTACGTGGCCTCGGCTGCGGCAACAATGTCAGCATCCGCGGCACCCGGAAGGCCGTAAGCGATGTTTTCCCGGATAGTGCCCCCAAAGAGCCAGGAATCCTGAAGCACGACGCCGAACCGGGCCCGCAGCTGGTCGCGGGGAACGTCCGCGATGTCCCTTCCGCCCATGGTGATCCGGCCGGACGAAGGTTCCAGGAACCGCATGAGCAGGTTCACCACGGTGCTCTTGCCCGCTCCGGTGTGTCCCACGATGGCCACTGCCTGGCCGGGCTCCACCGTGAAGGTGAGGTTGCGGACCGCCGGCACGGAGCCCGGGTAGCCGAACGTGACGTCGTGGAAGGCTATGGCGCCCGCTGCAGTACCGCCGGATGCCTTGCCCTCGGGCTCCTGCGGATCTTCGCCGGCGTCCAGGAGCACGAAAACCCTTGCCGCCGAAGCGGCGCAGGACTGCATGACGTTCAGCAGCCCGCCGATTTGCCCTACGGGCTGGGTGAACAACCGGCTGAACTGGATGAATGCCTGGACCCCGCCAATGGTCATGGCGCCTGCGAGGACCTGCAGCGCCCCCACCACGGCAACAGCAATGTAGTTAAGGTTGGACATCAGGACCATCAGCGGCTGGACCACGCCGGCCGAGTATTGGGCTTTGGCGGCGGCCCGGGCCAGGCGGCCGTTGCTGCGCCTGAACACCTCCGCCGCCTGGGCCTGCCGGCCAAAAGCCTTGATGACTTCATGCCCGCTGATGAATTCCTCCACGTGCGCGTTGAGCTCGCCCGTTTCCTTCCACTGCCTGGCGAAATGCTCCTGGGACCGCCTGGCCACCAGGACGGTGATCCAGGTGGAGACCGGAACGCTGGCGATGGCAATGGCCGCCAGCAACGGTGAAATCCACAGCATCATGGCCAGGGAACCGCACAGCATCAGGACGGACACGATGAGCTGGGTCAGGACCTGGTTCAGGGCCTGCGCAATGTTGTCGATGTCATTGGTGGCCCTGCTCAGGACGTCGCCGCGGGAGCGTTGCCGGAAATAGGTTGAAGGGAGGCGGTGCAGCTTGTCCTCAACCGCTGCACGGAGGCCGTACATGAGTCCCTGCACTGCGCGCGCCGTCAGCGCGCCCTGGATCCAGTTAAACAGGGAAGCAAAAACGTACATGATGGCCACGGCAGCCAGCAGGATTCCGAGCCGCTGGTCAAGGCTTCCCTGGAAGATGCCGTCCACCACCACGTCAGTGGCGTCGCCCAGGTACTTCGGGGCGGCAACGTTAAGTCCTGCGAAGGCGCAGGTTGCCGCCACCGCCCCCAGCATCTGCAGCCGGAAGGGGCGCAGCAGGCCAAGGAGCCGGCCGGCTGTCGGCCAGAACCTGTGCGCAGTTTCCGCGGCTTCTTCCACTGCCGTCACGGCGTGCCGTCCAGCGCAAGCTGGGATTCGGCGATTTCCCGGTAGGTGGCGGACGTTTCCAGCAGCTCCTGGTGCGTTCCCTGCGCAACCAGCCGGCCGTCGTCAAGCACCAGGATGCGGTCCGCGTCCTCCACAGCCGAAAGGCGTTCGGCGACAATGATGACCGTTGCGGGGGCAAGTGCCAGGTCAAGGGCCTGGCGCAGTCTCGTGTCGGTGTCGTAGTCCAGCGCGGAGAAGCTGTCGTCAAAGAGGTAGAGGGGTGCCTTGCGCAGCAGGGCCCTGGCGATGCACAGCCGCTGCCGCTGCCCGCCTGAGAGGCTGGCACCGCCCTGGCCGACGGGGGTTGCAAGTCCAAGCGGGAGGTCGCGCATGAACCGCATGGTCTGGGCCGCCTCCAAGACGGTCCAGAGTTCCTCATCCGTGGCGTCAGGGGCCGCCATCCTCAGGTTGTCTGCGATGGTTCCGGTAAACAGGTGGGAATGCTGGGGCACGATGGCCATGGCAGCGCGTAGTTGGTCCAGGGGCAGGTCCCGGATGTCATGTCCGGCCAGGGTGATGCTGCCTCTGGTCGCCTCGAGGAAACGTGGAATCAGGTTCAGCAGCGTGGTCTTGCCGCTTCCGGTAGCGCCAACGATTGCGGTGGTGGTGCCGGGAGCCGCGGTGAAGGTGATATCCGCCAGCACGGGCGCTTCTGCTCCCGGATAGGAGAAGGCGACACCCTGGAACGCCAGGGTTGCCGGCTGCTTTGGCAGGCAGGCCCCGGGCTGCGCCGGCGCAGCCGCGCTGTGGCCGGCCGGGTTGGGGACTGACGGCTCGGTCTCCAGGACCGCCTGGATGCGTTCGGCGCAGACAGCGGCACGCGGGGCCGTCATCAGGACGTACATGGACATCATGATCGCCAGCAGGATCTGCATGATGTAGGCGATAAACGCCGTCAGCGCGCCCAGGTTCATCAGTCCAGCCTGGATCCGGTGCCCGCCGAACCACACGACGGCAACCGAGCTGGTATTGACCACCAGCATGATCATGGGCAGCATCCCCGCCACCAGGAGCGCTGACTGCAGGTTGTTGGCGGTCAATCCCGCGTTGGTCTCCGCGAACCGCCGGACCTCGTGGCCCTGGCGGACAAAGGCGCGGATGACGTCCACACCGATGATCTGCTCGCGGAGAATCCCACCCGACCGGTCCAGCAGGTCCTGGCCCTCACGGTAGAGCGGAATAAGGCGCCGGACGATCAGGTACATGATCAGCAGGAGCAGGGGCACAATGACGATGACCACCAGGGACAGCGCCACATCCTGCTGCACGGCAAGGACGATGCCGCCGATGCCCATGGCAGGGCCGGCAAAGAGCATGGTGAAGACAAGTACAGCGAAAGCCTGGATCTGCTGGACGTCGTTCGTGGCGCGGGTGGTCAGGCTTTGCGTTCCGAACAGGGCCACGTCCTGGGAGGACAGTGACTGGATCCGGGTGAAAACCTCGGCCCGCAGGCGGTGCCCGGTCCTCATGGCCACAACAGCACCAAGGTAGCCGGCGGCAATGGCGGACGCCGCCTGCACTATGGCAATGACGGCCATCAGCACGCCAAGGCGCGAGATCACGTCCGGTTTGCCCGCAACGATCCCGTCGTCGATGATGGCTGCGTTCACGGTGGGCAGCAGCAGGTTTGCCGCCGCCTGGACCAGCTGGAGGAAAACGATGGCCCAAACGTACGCGTATTGACCGGCAAGCTGCCGCCTCATGAGTCCGACCAGCAAAATACCCCCTGTAAATGCCTGGGCCGAAGAGGGGGCCAGCGGCTTGACCCCTAAACCACAGTCGTCATTGTAAGCCAGATCACTTTCCGCTGCTGTCACAGCCTGTGACCGGGTGGAAAACCATCCGGCGGGCGCGGAGTCAGCCCGCTTTGCGGCCCACTGCGAAGATCCGGCGGAACGGGAATACGGTGCCATGGACACCGCCCGGGTAGGCATTCCGCAGGGCCGCCGCGTATTCGGCTTCGAAACGCCTGGCTTCCTCATCATCGAGGGCCGCCATGACGGGCCGCAGTGCCGTGCCCCGGACCCAATCCAGCACCGGGTCCGGCCCCGGCAGGACCTGCAGGTAGGTGGTTTCCCACGCGTCCGCCGCACAGCCGGCGTCGAGCAGGATCCCCAGGTAGTCCCCCGGCTCCCCCACTGACTCCCCGCCCCGCAGCACCCCGTCCAGCTTCGCCGCCCACCGGTCCGACCCCGCAAGCTCCCGCATGAGCGAGTGCGAGGGGGCATTGAAGTTTCCGGGCACCTGCATGGCAAACCAGGCCCCCGGCCGCAGAACTTCCAGCCATTTCCGCATCATGTCCTGGTGGCCCGGAACCCACTGCAGGGCTGCATTGGTGACCACAACGTCCGTCTCCGGAGCCGGCATCCAGTCGGCAATGTCCGCCTGCTCGAACTGAAGGGAGGAACCTTTCTCCACCAGGGCTGCCGCCTTTGCCAGCATCTCGGTGGAGGAATCCACACCCAGGACCTGGGCGCCGGGCCAGCGTTCAGCCAGGGTGGCCGTGAGGTTCCCCGGTCCGCAGCCAAGGTCGACCACCTGTGCGGGCGCGTCGGCATGGATCCGGGCTGTGAGATCGAAGAACGGCCGGTTCCGGTAGTCGCCGAACTGGACGTACTTCGCGGGGTCCCATTTCATAAAATTCTCCAGCTTCTGACGCACACACGGGCAAGGCGTAGCCTAACCCGCAACGGACTCCTGATCCGCCCGCAACGTGGCACTAAGGTTGAAGTCAATGAAACTCGTTGACCAGCTGAGCGATCTGTCCGCCCCCGTCCAATCCGCCGCCGTCGACCCCGACGCCCTTTACACCCGGTTTGTGGAGTGGACGGAAAGCCGCGGCCTGTCGCTGTACCCGGCCCAGGACGAGGCCATCATGGAGCTGGCAACAGGGGCGAACGTCATTCTGGCCACGCCCACCGGGTCGGGGAAGTCCCTGGTGGCCATTGCGGCGCACTTCCAGGCCATGGCGCAGGGCCGGCGAAGTTACTACACAGCGCCGATCAAAGCCCTGGTGTCCGAAAAATTCTTCGCGCTCTGTGAGATCTTCGGGGCAGAGAACGTCGGCATGATCACCGGTGACTCCGGGGTGAACCAGGATGCTCCCATCATCTGCTGCACCGCCGAGATCCTGGCCAACATTGCGCTGCGCGAAGGTTCCGCAGCCGAACTCGGTGCCGTGATCATGGACGAGTTCCACTTCTACTCCGACCCGCAGCGGGGCTGGGCCTGGCAGGTCCCCCTGCTGGAGCTTCCGCAGGCGCAGTTCCTGCTGATGTCCGCCACCCTGGGCGATGTCACCCGGTTTGAAACGGGGCTCACAGAGCTGACCGGCCGGGCCACCACCACCGTCAGCTCCGCCGAACGGCCCATTCCGCTGCATTACTACTACCACCAGACTCCCGTCCACGAGACGCTGGAGGAGTTGTTGTCCACCCGGCAGGTGCCCGTCTACGTGGTGCATTTCAGCCAGCTCGAAGCGATCGACCGCGCCCAGAACCTGATGAGCATCAACGTCTGCACCCGGGAGGAAAAGGACAGGATCGCGGAGCTCATTGCCAACTTCCGCTTTGCTGCCGGGTTCGGCAAGACGCTGAACCGGCTAGTGCGCCACGGGATCGGCGTGCACCACGCGGGAATGCTGCCCAAGTACCGCCGGCTGGTGGAGCAGCTGGCACAGGCAGGGCTGCTGAAGGTTATCTGCGGCACGGACACGCTGGGGGTGGGCATCAACGTCCCCATCCGCACCGTGCTGCTCACGGCGTTGAGCAAGTACGACGGCGTCCGCACCCGCCTGCTCAACTCACGCGAGTTCCACCAGATTGCTGGCCGGGCCGGGCGGGCGGGCTATGACACCGCCGGAACGGTGGTGGTTCAGGCACCAGAGCATGTGATCGAGAACGTCAAGGCGATGGCCAAGGCCACCGCCAAGTTCGGCGACGACCAAAAGAAGCTGCGCCAGGTGGTGAAGAAGAAGCCGCCCGAGGGTTTTGTTTCCTGGGGTGAGCCGACCTTCAAGCGGCTGGTGGAATCGGTGCCGGACCCGTTGACGTCAAGCTTTACGGTGACGCACGCCATGCTGATGAACCTGATGGAACGGCCGGGCGACCCGTTCGCGGCGGCACGGCGGCTGCTCACCGAAAACCACGAGCCGCGGTCCTCCCAGCTGCGGCTGATGAAGAAGGCCCTGGGCATTTACCGGGAACTGCTGGCCGCCGAGGTCATTGAACGGATCCCGCCGGAGGAACAGGGCGCCGATGGCCGTTCGGTGCGGCTGACCGTCCACCTGCAGCCGAACTTCGCCCTGAACCAACCGCTCTCCCCGTTCGCACTTGCCGCACTGGAACTCCTTGACCCGGAGTCGCCGTCGTACGCCCTGGACGTGGTCTCCGTGATCGAGGCGACCCTGGAGAAACCCCGGCAGATCCTGTCCGCCCAGCAGAAGAAGGCGCGCGGCGAAGCGGTGGCGGCCATGAAGGCCGACGGCATCGACTACGACCAGCGGATGGCCATGCTGGACGAGGTCACCTACCCCCAGCCGCTCGCGGAAATCCTGGGCGAAGCGTTCGAGGTGTACCGGAAGGCCGCGCCGTGGGTGGGAGACTTCGAGCTGGCACCCAAATCGGTGGTCCGGGACATGTACGAGCGGGCCATGAACTTTGGTGAATTCGTCCAGTTCTACGGCCTGGCCCGGTCCGAAGGAATCGTGCTGCGGTACCTGGCAGATGCCTTCAAGGCGCTGCGCCAGACAGTTCCACAGGACATGCTCCGCGAGGACCTGGCGGACCTGACGGCCTGGCTGGGTGAGCTGGTGCGGCAGGTGGACTCCAGCCTCCTGGACGAATGGGAGGAACTGGCTTCCGGGGCGGCGCCGACGCCGCACGACGCACCGCCGCCACCACCGCCGTCGCTCACCTCCAATATCCGTGCATTCCGGGTGATGGTGCGCAACGAGATGTTCCGGCGCGTGGAACTTTTCGCGGACGAGGACGCCGCCGCGCTGGGAGAGCTCGGCGGCGGTTCCGGCTGGGGTTCAGAGCGCTGGGAAGACGCGTTGGACGACTACTTCGACGAACACGATGACATCGGGACAGGGCCGGATGCCCGCGGGCCGGGCCTGCTTATCATCACCGAGGAAGCCGGCACCTGGAAGGTCCGCCAGATTTTCGATGACCCGGCGGCCAACCATGACTGGGGTATCTCGGCCGAGGTGGATCTTGCCGCGTCCGATGCCACCGGAACAGCGGTGGTCAGGGTGACGGACGTCAACCGGCTCTGACGCCGGCGGTAAGCTCGAACAATGAGTGTAATCCGCCCCGCAACCCCGCATGACGTGCCCGCCATCCTCCGCATGATCCATGAACTGGCCCATTACGAGAAGGAACCCGACGCCGTCCGGAACACCCCGGAACGGCTGGAGCAGGTGCTCTTCGGCGCGAATCCCCGCGTCTTCGCAGCCATGGCTGAAAACGCGGCCGGCGAGGTGCAGGGCTTCGCGCTGTGGTTCCTGAACTACTCCACCTGGGAAGGCGTGCACGGGATCTACCTCGAAGACCTGTACGTCAGTCCGGAAGCCCGCGGCGAAGGACACGGCAAGGCCCTGCTCCAGCACCTTGCCGCCATCGCCGTCGAAAACGGCTATGCACGGGTGGAATGGAGCGTGCTGGACTGGAATGAACCTTCCATCAATTTCTACCGCCGCCTTGGCGCCCGCCCCATGGATGGCTGGTCCACCTTCAGGCTGACCGGCGAAGCGCTGGACCAGTTCGGCCGGGCACCGTCCCGCACGTCCCTTCCCGCTTCCTCCCGTGGGTGACGCGCGGCAGGGCCAGGCCACCGCGGTCGGGCACAAGATCAGGGCCCGGCATGAGTTCCGTGGCATGCGCACCGTGGAGCACTACTTCACGGTGCCCCTGGACCATTCCGCTTCAATGAACGGCTCCGCGGAAACCATCACCGTATTTGCCCGGGAGTATGTCTCAGCCGCGCACAGCGAGGAGGCGGCGTCGCAACTGCCGTGGCTCCTCTTCCTGCAGGGCGGCCCGGGCGGCCGAGGCAACAGATGGGGTTCCCTGGGCGGATGGGGCAAGGCCGCAGCACAGGACTTCCGCATCCTGATGCTTGACCAGCGCGGCACCGGGCTCTCCACACCCCTCGACCGGGCCACCCTGCCCGCCCGCGGAACCGCAGTGGAGCAGGCCGCCTACCTGCAGCACTTCAGGGCCGACTCGATCGTGGCGGACGCGGAACTGATCCGCCGGGCGCTGGACTCACCGCCCTGGACCATCTACGGCCAGAGCTACGGGGGCTTCTGCGCGCTCACTTACCTGTCATTGGCGCCGGAGGGCCTCCGCGAAGCCCTGATCACGGGCGGGCTTGCCCCGCTCACCGGCAGTGCGGATGACGTGTACCGCGCCACGTACCAGCGGGTGGCTGCCCGCAACGATGAGTACTTCCGCTGGTATCCGGAGGACCGGGAGGTTGTGGAGCGGATCGCCCGCCACCTGCGCTCCACACCGGAATTCCTGCCCGACGGCGGGCCCCTCACCGTGGAACGGTTCCAGATGGCCGGGGCGTTCCTGGGGGGCAACACACGCGTGGACGGCCTCCACTACCTGCTTGAGGACGCCTTTATTGACACGGCCGCCGGACCCCGGCTCTCCGATGCGTTCCTGGAGCAGCTCCAGAGCGTGGTTTCCCGCCGCTCCAATCCGCTGTACGCGCTGATGCACGAATCCATCTACGGCCAGGGCGAGGCAACCAATTGGTCCGCCTGGCGGATGCTCGGCGAGAACCCGTGGTTCCGGCCCGACGCTGATCCCCTGCTGCTGACCGGCGAGATGGTGTACCCGTGGTACTTCGAGCAGGACCCCGCCCTCCGGCCGCTGCGGGACGTGGCGGAGCTGCTGGCCGCCAAGCAGGACTGGGCGCCGCTGTATGACCCTGGGGCATTGGCGGCGAACACTGTTCCCGTGGCAGCGGCGGTTTACTCAGACGACATCTACGTGGACCGGGACCTTTCCCTGCGGACTGCAGCAGCGGTGCGCGGGCTGCAGGTCTGGGAGACGGCCGACTTCCACCACGACGGAATCGCCGACGACGGTGAACGGATCTTCGCGCGCCTGCTGGGCATGGTGCGGTCAGGCGGCCGCTGACTGCCGGTGTGACAGGCGCGTGAGGACCGCGGCGGCCAGGACTGCCGCCCCGATGGCTCCGCCCACCAGGTTCAGGCCAAGGTAGCCGGCGAGGCCCAGGACCAAACCGGACACGGCGCCGCCTACGGCACCCGCGGCACCCATCAGCATGTCGGAGACACCCTGGACCGCCACCCGGGCGTCCTGCCCCACGCTTTCGGCCAGCAGTGTGGAGCCCGAGATCGTCGCCGCGGACCAGCCCATGCCCAGCAGGACCAGCCCCACGGCCACTGCCGCGGTGGAGGACTGGCCGAACCCGGCAACAGCCACGGCCGCGATCAGCACGGTGAAACCGATCATGATGGTTTCCATCCTGCCTGCCCGGTCGGTCAGCCAGCCCATGACCGGGGAGAGCGCAAACATCCCGGCGATGTGCAGCGAAATGGTGAAGCCGATGATGACCAGCACGTCCCCCTCCGCAACATGCCCTGCATGTGGTCCCGGCCCTTCCACCAGGTGCTGGAGGTGCAGCGGCGTCATGGACATCACGCCGACCATCACCGCGTGCGCTGCCACGACGCCGGCCACCGCCAACAGGGCTGTCCGCGAGCCCCGGATGGCGCGCAGCCCGCGGCTGAGCGAGCCCCGGGCAGGCGCCACTGCGGGCCCGGCAGCAGTGGCAGGGGCGGCAGTGGCAGGGGCGGCAGGAACCCCGGCCGGCACTCCTCCTGCGGGGGCTGGCCCTGCAAGCGGAACAACCCCGGCAGCGTTGGCCCCGGCACGTTGGCGGGCCAGCAGCAGCGGGTCCGGGCGAAGGCCCGTGAACAGGATCACCGTGGCAATAAGGAGCCCGGCGCCTGAAATCACGAACGGGCCGGCGACCGGCGGCAGGCCCAGCGCTGCTCCCACGGCCGCACCCGGCTGGATCAGGTTGGGCCCGGCCACCGCGCCCACAGTTACCGCCCAGACGACGGTGGACAACGCGCGCCCGCGGTGCTCGGCCGCGGCGAGATCGACGGCGGCAAACCTTGCCTGCAGGCTGGCGGCCGTGCCCACGCCGATGCCCGCGGATCCCAGGAGCAACAGGACGAAGAGGCCGGAAACAACGGCCAGCACCATCAGCACGGCGCCTCCCAACGCCGCCGAGAGACCGGCCACCTGGCCGGCCCGGCGTCCACGCCGCTCGGCAAGTGATGCCAGCGGCAGCGCCGCGGCCGAGGCCCCAAGGGTCATGACCGTCGCCACGGAACCGGCCCACACGCTGGAACCGGAAAGCTCCACGGCCAGGATTGAGCCGATGGACACGGTTGATCCAGTCCCGAGTCCACTGAATACCTGGGCCACGCTCAGAAGCACGACTGTGCGCCGCTGCACATGGCGCACGTCCTGCTCCATCACAAGGGTGCGGGCCATGTTCAGAGCATAGTCCCGCGGCGGCGGGTGCCACAGGGGTTTTGGTCCGCTGCCTCCTGGAGGGGTTTAAAAGGCGGGATCCCGGCCGCGCAGGCGGCCGGGATCTACCGGGGCTTGAATGAGAGGGCGGGCCTACTCGACGTCGCTGTGGCTCTTGCGCGCGTCTTCCTCAAGCCGGGGATCGACCTTGGCAAGCTGGGCCTTGGAGCTGAGCAGGCTGGCGACCACGGCGATGATGATGGTGCCCACGATCACGGCCAGGGAGACAAAGGTGGGGATCTCAGGAGCCCATTCGATGTGCTGTCCGCCGTTGATGAAGGGCAGTTCGTTGACGTGCATGGCGTGCAGGACAAGCTTGACGCCGATGAACGCAAGGATGAAGGACAGGGCGTGCTTCAGGTAGATAAGCCGGTTCATCAGGCCCCCGAGCAGGAAGTACAGCTGCCGCAGGCCCATCAGGGCGAACAGGTTGGCGGTGAAGACAATGAAGGGGCTCTGGGTCAGGCCGAAGATGGCGGGAATGGAGTCCACCGCGAACAGCAGGTCCGTGAGGCCGATGGTGATGAAGACGATCACCATCGGGGTGAAGACCTTCTTGCCGTTGACCGTGGTACGCAGCTTGCCGCCGTCGAACTTCTCCGACATGGGGATGACCTTGCGGATCCTGGCGATCAGCGGGTTCTCCCGGTCCTCTTCCTCTTCGCCTTCGTCCTGGGCCTGCTTCCAGGCCGTCCACAGCAGGAACGCACCGAAGATATAGAACACCCAGCTGAACTGTTCGATGACGATGGCGCCGAGCATGATGAAGATGCCGCGCAGGATCAGGGCGATGATGATTCCCACCATCAGCACTTCCTGCTGGTATTTCCGGGGGACCGAGAACCTGGCCATGATGATGATGAAGACGAACAGGTTGTCGATGCTGAGGCTGTATTCCGTGACCCAGCCGGCCACGAACTGGCTGCCGAACTCCGGACCGGTGAAAGCAAACATGGCACCGGCGAAGGCCAGGGCCAAGGTGACGTAGAAGGCCACCCACAGGCCGGCTTCCTTCATGGACGGTTCGTGCGGCCGCCGGACCACCAGGAGGAGATCGATCAGGAGAATCAGGCCGAGGACGACAAACGAGCCAACCTCAAACCAAATGGGCAAATCAAGCACAGGGCAGCCTTTCGCAGGGTACACAAGAATGGTGTAAGTCTCTCCGGCCAGCCTGTGCACTTGGTGCTGATGTGGCGGCCCGCTACGCCCGGCGGGGCAACTGTGCCCCGCGTGTTGACGATCGTAGCGCTTGGGATACTCCCCTACGTGCCTATAACTGTACCCCAGCCACGTGACGGCGCGCGCCCGGAGATCCGGCAGACAGCCCGATCGGACGCTTGGATAACGTTTTCCGCAAAACCGTTGACGCCTCCAGAAGGGGTTGAAATAATCTCTTCCGGGTGAGAAAACGCTTTCTCATGCTTTCCCGGTGTCCGTCCCAGAAAGTCAAGGTTGGTCAATGAAGACTCCTCATCGCACTGGCATGGTGGTCAAAGCCCTTGCCACCGCCGCCGCGCTGGCCATGCTGGCCAGCGGCTGCTCATCCTCCGCGTCGCCGTCGGGCGACAGCGGTGGAAACGTCACCGTCCGCTTCACCTGGTGGGGGAACGACCTGCGGAACAAGCAGACACAACAGGTGATCGATGCATTCCAGGCGTCGCACCCCAACATCAAGATCCAGGCTGAGCCCGGAGTGTGGAGCAGTTACTGGGACAAACTGGCCACCACCACGGCGGCCAACGATTCGCCCGACGTGATCCAGATGGACCAGGCCTACATTGCCGAGTACGGTGGCCGGGGCGCACTGCTGGACCTGTCCAAGCAGGGAAACATCGATACGTCCAAAATCGACCAGGACGCCCTCAAATCCGGTCAGGTCAGCGGCAAACAATACGGCCTGAGCACCGGCCAGAATGCCAAAGCGGTGATGATCAACACGAAGATGTTCCAGGACTACGGAGTTCCCATCCCGGATGACGAAACCTGGACCTGGGACGACTACACGAGGACCGCCGCCCAGATCGCAGCGGCCGCGGGCAAGGCCGGCCAGACAAATTACGGCAGTTCCTACTCTTTGACCGACTCCGACCTGAACACCTGGGCCATGCAGCACGGCGAGTCGCTGTACTCCGAGGACGGAGGCCTGGGCTTCAAGGAAGACACCGCCACGTCCTTCTTCCAGAACGTGCTGAACCTGCGCAACCAAAATGCGGCTCCGCCGGCCAACATTGCCACCGAGGACATCAGCGCCCCCGTGGAACAGACCCTGTTCGCCACCGGCAAGACGGCCATGTCCTGGTGGTGGACCAACCAGGTGAACGCGCTCCAGTCAGCATTGAAGACGGACGTAAAGATCCTCCGCGCGCCCAGCTCCAGCGGCAGCGCCAAGGAGAATGGCATGTCCTACAAGCCGTCCATGTTCTGGTCGGTTTCCTCGCGCAGCAAGCACCCGAAGGAAGCCGCCGAAGTGGTCAACTACATGCTCAATAACCTGGATGCGGCCAAGACCATCCTCACCGAGCGCGGTTTCCCGACCAACTCTGAAGTCCAGACCGCGATTGACCCGCTGCTTACACCCGCGGACAAGGCGGCAGCGGCGTTCCTGAAGGACATCAAGCCGGACCTGAAGAGCGGTCCGCCGGTTCCTCCCACCGGTTCCTCCGGGGTGCAGGCGCTGATCCAGCGGTACAGCACCGATGTCCTGTTTGACCGCAAATCCCCCGCTGATGCAGCCAAGGGCCTGATGCAGGAAGCAAAGGGAATGATCGACTCGGCCAGGAAGTAAAGGCCGCAGCATAGTACGGAAACGCACGACGGCGGGCACCCGGGTGGGTGCCCGCCGTTCTGCGGTGCCGAGGCTGCGTGGAGATGCGGAGCCTGCGTGGAAAAGGCGCCGTCCCTAGGCGTGGCCGGCGGCCTGCATCTGGCGCAGCTCTTTCTTCAGTTCGCTGACTTCGTCGCGGATCCGGGCTGCCACCTCGAACTGCAGTTCCGCCGCCGCGCCATGCATCTGTTCCGTCAGCTGCTCGATCAGGCCCACCAGGTCCTCGGCCGGTGCAGCGGCGAGGCCATCGGCACGTACCTGCGCGCCGCCCTTCGCACCGGACTTGGCGCGTTTGGCACCCTTGGCCAGGCGGTTGTTCTTCAGCAGTTCCTGGGTATCGGCGTCTTCCTTGGCCAACTGGTCCGTGATGTCCGCGATCTTCTTCCGCAGCGGCTGCGGGTCCACGCCGTGTTCCTTGTTGTATGCCACCTGGATGGCGCGCCGCCGGTTGGTCTCGTCGATGGCGTTGGCCATGGAGTCGGTGATGCGGTCCGCATACATGTGAACCTGGCCGGACACGTTGCGGGCGGCACGTCCGATGGTCTGGATGAGCGATGTGGACGAGCGCAGGAAGCCTTCCTTGTCCGCGTCCAGGATGCTGACCAGGGATACCTCGGGAAGATCGAGGCCCTCGCGGAGCAGGTTGATGCCCACCAGGACGTCGAAGGAACCCATGCGCAGTTCGCGCAGGAGCTCCACCCGCCGCAGCGTGTCCACGTCCGAGTGCAGGTATTCAACCTTGACGCCGTGGCCCAGCAGGTAGTCCGTGAGGTCCTCGGCCATGCGTTTGGTCAGCGTGGTCACCAGGACCCGCTCGTCCTTCTCCACGCGGGTCTTGATTTCGCCGAGCAAATCATCGATCTGGCCCTTGGTGGGCTTCACCACCACCTCCGGATCAACCAGGCCTGTGGGGCGGATGATCTGCTGGACGAACCCGTCCGCCTTGCCCAGCTCGTACTTGCCTGGAGTGGCGGAAAGGTAGACGGTCTGCCCCACCCGTTCCAGGAACTCGTCCCACTTCAGGGGCCGGTTGTCCATGGCGGACGGCAGGCGGAAACCAAAGTCCACCAGGTTCCGCTTGCGGGACATGTCGCCTTCGTACATGGCGCCGATCTGCGGAATGGTCACGTGGGACTCGTCCACCACCAGCAAAAAGTCGTCCGGGAAGTAGTCCAGGAGGCAATGGGGCGCAGTGCCCGGACCGCGGCCATCAATGTGGGACGAGTAGTTCTCGATGCCGTTGCAGAAACCCATCTGCTGCATCATCTCGAGGTCGTAGGTGGTGCGCATGCGCAGCCGCTGGGCCTCCACCAGCTTGTTCTGGCTTTCCAGCACCTTCAGCCGGTCGGCCAGTTCATCCTCGATCCGCTTAATGGCCCGTGCCATCCGTTCCGGCCCGGCGACGTAGTGCGAGGCCGGGAACACGTACATCTCCTCTTCGTCCCGGATGACTTCGCCGGTCAGCGGATGGAGGGTCTGAATGTTCTCGATTTCGTCCCCGAAGAACTCAATCCGGATGGCCAGTTCCTCATACATGGGAATGATTTCCACGGTGTCGCCGCGTACCCGGAAGGTCCCGCGGTGGAAGTCCATGTCATTGCGGGCGTACTGCATGGCGACGAACTTGCGGAGGAGGTGGTCCCGGTTCATCTCGGCGCCTTTTCGCAGGGTCACCATGCCCGCGATGTATTCTTCGGGGGTTCCCAGGCCGTAGATGCAGGAAACCGTGGCCACCACGATCACGTCGCGGCGCGTCAGCAGCGCATTCGTGGCAGAGTGGCGGAGCCGTTCGACTTCCTCGTTGATGGAGGAATCCTTCTCGATGAATGTGTCCGTCTGGGCCACGTACGCTTCGGGCTGGTAGTAGTCGTAGTAGGAGACAAAGTACTCCACGGCGTTGTTGGGCAGGAGCTCGCGGAATTCGTTGGCGAGCTGGGCGGCGAGGGTCTTGTTCTGCACCATCACCAGGGTGGGGCGCTGCACCTGTTCGATGAGCCAGGCGGTGGTGGCACTCTTGCCGGTACCCGTGGCACCGAGCAGGACAACATCCTTCTCGCCGTTATTGATGCGCTCCGTCAGCTCGGCGATGGCGGCCGGCTGGTCGCCCGCGGGCTTGAATTCGCTGATGACTTCAAAGGGCGCGACAACACGGTTGATCTCCTGCGCAAGGCTCATGGATCTAATCTACAACCGGGCACCGACAGTGGGCGGGCCCGTCCGTTACAGGCGAACAGCCGCCCGGCCGGGTTCCTGCCTCAGGAGGAGTACGACGGCGGCACCCACCCCGTTGCCTCCGCCCAGGCGGACATCCCCGGCCACGCCACGTCCGTGAACCAGGGTTCCTTGGCTTCTGCGTATCCGCTGGTGGTGTCCGCGCCAGCAAAGCGCGCTGCCAGCCCGGCCTTGTGTGCCCCGTAAAGCTTGAGCGCGGAGGGATCGTTCCGCAGCCAGTCCCGGAACATCAGGGCATAACGCCATCCGGCCGAGCCGGCCACCCGGACATGCACGTTCACGGCACGGCACGGGTCCGCGTTGGCGTGGAACCGCTTCAGCCATTCGGACTGATCGGCAGCGCTGGGCTTCGGGGTGTCGGATTCGATCCCCCGCACCGCCGGGAAACCGGCAGCAGCCAGGAACGGAGCGATCCTGGCCGCTGCCTCCAGGTCCCGCACCGCAACCTGCAGGTCGATCACATCCTTGGCGGCCAGGCCGGGAACGGAGGTGGAGCCGATGTGGTCCACGGCCAGGATGAGTCCGGGTGCGGACGCCGCCAGCCGGGCCGCAATCCTCGCGGCCTGCTGCGCCCATTCCGGCCGGTACGGCTCCAGCACCGGTCCCCCGTTCCGCGGGGCGCGGGTCCCCGCCGCGAGGTTGCGGGCAAAAGGCACCATCCGCCCGTCCCAAAGCCTGTCCACCTGGTCAAGCAGGTGCTGCACCGTCCCTGAGTTGTCCAGGACGACGTCGGCAGCGGCCAGCCGTGCCTCGCGCGTGGCCTGCGCGGCCATCCGTGAACGCGCCGCTTCCGCGGTCATGCCGCGCAGCTCCTGCATGCGCTGCAACCGCACCTCCTCCGGGGCGTCCACCACCAGCACCAGGTGGAAGGCACTCCCCTGCCTCGTCTCCACCAGCAGGGGGATGTCCTGGACCACGATCGCGCCGTCCGGCGCCGCTGCCGTAATGGCCGCGGCGCGGGCGCGGACCAAGGGGTGGACGATGGCGTTCAGCGCAGCCAGCCGCTCCTGGTCGCCGAACACCGCCGCGCCGAGCCGGGCCCGGTCAAGCCGCCCGCCGCCGTCGAGCATGTCCGCGCCAAACTCCTCCACAATCCGGTGCAGCCCCTCGGTTCCGGGCTCAACCACTTCCCGCGCCAGGGCATCCGCGTCCACCAGCACGGCGCCGCGTTCCCGCAGCCGCGCTGCCACCACCGATTTCCCTGATGCGATCCCGCCCGTCAGTCCAATTTTCAGCACGCCGCCAGCCTACTAGCCCGGGCAGCCGTGTTCAGTGAAGGTGGGACAGGCTCCGGGTGGGCCTAGACTGGGGCGGATGCAAGAGCAAGACAGCCGGGCAACCTCTTTCACCACACTGGCGGCCGGCGGGGACTTCCGGCACGAACTCGACATCAAGCGCTCCCGGTTCATCACCGTCCTCCGCAGGGCCGGCACCGAGGACGCGGCCCGGGACCTGGTGGCCGGCCTCCGGCGCGAGTTCCACGACGCCCGCCATCACTGCTCGGCTTTCGTCATCGGGCCGGACCGCAGCATCCAACGTTCCAGCGACGACGGTGAACCCGCCGGGACCGCCGGCATCCCCATGCTCGAGGCCCTGCTGAAGCGTGAAACGGCGCCCGGGGTGAGCGACCTCAGTGACATCAGTGCCGTCGTCGTGCGTTATTTCGGCGGTGTCCTGCTCGGCGCCGGAGGCCTGGTCCGGGCCTATTCCGAGTCCGTCTCCGCAGCCCTGGAGCTGGCACCCCTGGCGCGCCGCAGCAGGCTGCGGATCTGTTCCGCCGCCGTACCGCACGCGGCCGCGGGCCGGCTGGAGAACGATCTGCGCGCCGCCGGCACCGTCATGGCGGAGACCAGTTACCAGGACCGGCACACCGTGCTGCGCATTGCCGTGCCGGACCATGCTGACGCGATTGCCGCCGCAAGCGACCGCATCCTGCAGCTGACGGCGGGCTCGGCCAGCCTCACTGCCGATGGAACGGAATGGGTGGATGAACCCCTCACCTGACGTGACCCTGGTGGACGTTGACGAAGCCGTAGCGGACCAGCTGCTCCAGCTGGCCAAACGCGATGCCTCCCCGGATGAGGTGGCGCCCCCGCTGGGCGGCCCCGGCTGGAACCTGGAGCGCACCGCCTGGTTCTACAGCTACCATCACGCCGCCGCCGGCGGGCTGGATGGACCCGCCGCGGAAAAATCCTGGGCCGTCCTCAGCGGCGGCCGGATTGCCGGCTCCGTGCGCCTCAAGCGCGACACCGGTGCGGGCATCCCCTCAGCCGAAACGGGTATCTGGCTGGGCCGGAGCTTCCGTTCACACGGCATCGGAGGTGCAGCCCTGCATCTGGTGCTGGAAGAGGCCCGCAGGGCTGGCCTGTCCCGGGTGACCGCCCGCACTTTGGCGGACAATGCCGGCGCCCGGTGCCTTCTCGCCTCAGCCGGCGCCCAACTCACGCTCGACGACGACGGGACCGTCCGCGCCGTCGTCGACCTTTAAGGACAGGCCGACTGCCACACAAAGCCGGAGCATCGCATTAAACGCAACAGACCCCCTGCCGCCGGCAGGGGGTCTGTTGGTTGGCCCGGAATCCGGACCGGCGGCAATTAGTTGCCGGTCAGCTTCTCGCGCAGGGCAGCAAGTGCCTCGTCCGAAGCCAGGGTGCCGGCACCGGTGTCGGTGGCAGCAGGCTCGGAGGAGTAGCTGGTGGTGCCGGAGTCGCCGTCACCGGACGTTGCAGCAGCAGCGTCGTCAGCAGCGTGCTGGGCAACCTGCTTCTTGTGGGCTTCCCAACGGGCCTGGGCGTCAGCGTACTGCTGCTCCCAGGCGGCGCGCTGTGCTTCGTAGCCCTCAAGCCATTCGTTGGACTCGGGGTCGAAGCCCTCGGGGTACTTGTAGTTGCCCTCTTCGTCGTACTCTGCGGCCATGCCGTACAGAGCGGGATCGAATTCGGTGCTGTCGGCGTCGACGCCCTCGTTGGCCTGCTTGAGGGACAGCGAGATGCGGCGGCGCTCGAGGTCGATGTCGATGACCTTGACGAACAGTTCGTCGCCAACGGAGACAACCTGCTCGGCCAGCTCCACGTGGCGGACAGCCAGCTCGGAGATGTGGACCAGGCCTTCGATGCCGTCTTCGACGCGGACGAACGCACCGAACGGAACCAGCTTGGTGACCTTACCCGGAACAACCTGGCCCAGGGCGTGGGTGCGGGCGAAGGTCTGCCACGGATCTTCCTGCGTAGCCTTGAGCGACAGGGAGACGCGCTCGCGGTCCAGGTCGACCTCGAGGACCTCGACGGTGACTTCCTGGCCAACTTCGACAACCTCGGACGGGTGGTCGATGTGCTTCCAGGACAGCTCGGAAACGTGAACCAGGCCGTCTACGCCGCCCAGGTCCACGAAGGCACCGAAGTTGACGATGGAGGAAACAACGCCGGGACGGACCTGGCCCTTTTCCAGCTTGTTGAGGAAGGTGGAGCGGACCTCGGACTGGGTCTGCTCGAGCCATGCACGGCGGGACAGGACCACGTTGTTGCGGTTCTTGTCCAGCTCGATGATCTTGGCTTCGATCTGCTGGCCGATGTACGGAGCCAGGTCGCGCACACGGCGCATCTCGACGAGGGATGCGGGCAGGAAGCCGCGCAGGCCGATGTCGAGGATAAGACCACCCTTGACAACCTCGATGACGGTACCGGTGACGACACCGTCTTCTTCCTTGACCTTCTCGATGTCGCCCCAGGCACGCTCGTACTGCGCGCGCTTCTTGGAGAGGATCAGACGGCCTTCTTTGTCTTCCTTGGTGAGCACCAGGGCTTCGACCTGATCGCCAACGGAGACAACGTCCCCGGGGTCAACGTCGTGCTTGATGGAAAGCTCGCGGGAGGGGATGACACCTTCGGTCTTGTAACCGATGTCGAGCAGGACTTCGTCGCGGTCGACCTTGACGACGGTACCTTCGACGAGATCTCCGTCGTTGAAGTACTTGATGGTGGCGTCGACAGCTGCGAGGAAGTCCTCAGCGGTACCGATGTCGTTAATCGCGACTACGGGGGTACCGGGCTTCTCGGTGGAGGTGATGGTCATGTAGTAGGGGCTCCGTTGTGGATAGTTAGTCGGTCAGGCAAACCGGCGCGCCCGCGTTATGGAACGCAGGCGCGATTCGCGGTGAATCCGACGGATCCTCCGGGTCATCCTGATTTTGTGGATTGCTTTCAATGCAGCCCTCAAAGGGCCGCAAGTGCGTGCACGTGGTACACGCCCGTTTATTCTAGTCGCTGCCCGCAATTCGGGTCAAAGCGGGTGTGCAGGAGGCGTAGTGACGTCAGAAGTGGGTCAGGCAGTGGGTTGCCCGTTCCACTGCGAACATCTGCTGCGCTTTGAACGCTGCGCCGGGAGTTGCCTCGCAGACCTTTCCTGCCGCCTTGAGCGTTACGGGGCTGATTCCGCCGAGGTAGATCGAGGACAGCGCCGAGACGTCCAGAACCAGGTCAGCCTTCTCCCCCACGGAGACACGTTCGACGGCGGCCTGGCCGCCTTTGACCTCCAACGTGAAAGTTCCTGCCGTGAGGTCCAGCGGGTCCTCCATGTCGAGGACCAGCCGGCCGTCGGCCGGGTAGTGCCGCGCCGACAGGGCCTGCGGGACGTCGAGGATCCGGAGCCACAGCATGTCGCGGCTGTCGGAGGCGTCGATGCAGCGTGGGTCCACCAGCGCCCAGGCCAAGGGATCATCCACCGGCGCTTCATTCCACGAAATGCGTTCCACAAGGTCGATGGCAGCCAAATACTGCCAGAGCTCAAGGTAGGCGTGATCCGTGGCAGCCAGGAGGTCCACCACCTCCACGGTGGCGGGCGTGGCGTCCCAGCCGGCGAACTTGTAGGAGACGTACCCGTCCACCCTGCCGTCCGGCCCGTAGTGGAGCGCTGCCTTAATGGCAGGATCTTCGTTACCGTCACGGCCCAGCGACCCCGACGCCAACTGCCGGTACCATTCCTGGCGGCCGAGGGATCCGGGGGTGTGGCGGTGCACCCGGGCGAAGACTGTGGGGGCAACGTCGAGCAGGACTTTGGGATCCGCCACCTCCACGGTCCCCGTTGCCTGGTGGCGCAGGTTGAACCGGGCCGTCGTGTCCACCTTGACGGTGCGTTCCAGGCTGGCTACGCCATAACCGAACCGTCCGTAGATGCTTCCCTCGGATGCGGTGAGCGCGGCCACTGCAATGCCGTCATCCTTGGCTGCCTGCAGGTCCCCGGTCATCATTCGGCGCAGCAGGCCTCGCCGGCGGTGAGAGGTCCTGACGGTAACGGCGGTTACCATTTGGGCTTCAAGCATCCGGCCAAAACCGACGTTAAGGGTCTTTCGGAACGTTCCGAAGGTGGCCACGGGAACCTGGGCCGGGAGCGAGTGCTGCGCCGGCGTTCCCGTCTGGTAGGCGCCCGTGAAGATCCTGCCATCTGCCTCATAGGTGGCCATTGAACGCGCCACGTGCTCGGGAGTGCGGGTCGAATCATGGAAGCCGAACGCAACTGCACGCGCCCAGGCCTCCGCTTCTGCATAGCCGTCCCTGCCTTGGGACACAGCGGGAAAGCGCCGGATTTCATAGTTTCCGCTCAGATCACCCATTTACCCGAGCCTAGTCAATGAATCCGGCGGCTGACCAGCATAAACATCCTCGCTTCGAAAGAGGGCGCCGCCGAGCCTAGTGCCCGGCGTCGTACCAGCTGGGCCCGACGCCGATCTGGACTTCCAGGGGAACGCTCAGGTCGGCAGCTGCGGCCATCTGTTCGGTGACGAGTTTCTCCACCGCGGCCCGCTCCCCGGCGGCAACTTCCAGGACCAGTTCGTCGTGGACCTGGAGCAGCATCCGGGATTTCAGGCCCTGGGCCTGCAGTTCGGCGTGGACACCCAGCATGGCGCGCTTGATGATGTCCGCTGCGGAGCCCTGGATGGGGCTGTTGAGGGCAATGCGCTCTGCGTTTTCGCGCAGCTGGCGGTCGGTGCTGGTGAGGTCCGGAAGGTAGCGGCGGCGTCCCTCGATGGTGGCCGTATAGCCGTCCACCCGGGCCTGGTCCACCACGCCCCGCAGGTAGTCACGGACGGCGCCGAAGCGGTCGAAGTAGTCCTTCATGAGGGTCCGGGCCTCGTCAACGGAGATTTCCAGCTGCTTGGACAGGCCGAAGGAGGTCAATCCGTAGGCAAGGCCGTAGGACATGGCCTTCACCTTTGAGCGCATGGCGCTGGTGACCTGGTCCGTGGGGACGTGGAAGATGTTGGAGCCGACGAAGCGGTGCAGGTCCTCGCCGTCCTTGTACGCCTGGATCAGGCCGGCGTCCCCGGAGAGGTGCGCCATGATGCGCATCTCGATCTGGGAGTAGTCGGCGGACAACAGGCATTCGTAGCCATCGCTGACCACGAAGATACCGCGGACCCGGCGGCCCTCCTCGCTGCGGATGGGGATGTTCTGCAGGTTGGGGTTGTTGGACGAGATCCGGCCCGTGGCTGCCACGTTCTGTGCATAGGTGGTGTGGATCCGGCCGTCTTCCGCCACGGACTTCTTCAGGGATTCGAGCATCTGCCGCAGCTTGGCGGCCTCCCGGTGCGCCATGAGCTGGACCAGGAACTCGTGCCCGGTCTTTTCCAGCAGGTTCTTCAGCGAAGCGGCATCCGTGGTGTAGCCGGACTTGATCTTCTTGGTCTTGGGAAGCTGCAGTTCATCGAACAGGACGGTCTGGAGCTGCTTGGGCGAGCCCAGGTTGACTTCGTGGCCGATGGCCGCGAACGCCTGTTCCTGCGCCTGGTCGATGACCCGCGCAAGGTCGGCAAGTTGTTCGTCCATTTTGTCCATGTCGATGGCGATGCCGGCGAGCTCCATGTCCGCAAGGACGCGGCTGACCGGCAGTTCGAGGGTGGACAGCAGCTCCTCCGCCCGGCGTTCCTTGAGCTCGTCCTCAAAGTAGCGGCTCAGGGCCAGCACCACCGCGCCGGCCTGGACCAGGGCGTCGGCGGCAGCGTTGTCATCGCCGTCGAAGGACAGTTCCAGCTGCCCGGCTTTGGCAGTGGCGGCAGGGATTCCCACATTGAGATGGTGCTGGGCGAGTTCTGCGAGTTCGTAGGTGCGGCGGTCCGGCTGGATGAGGTAGCCGGAGATGGAGGTGTCATCCACCACGCCCTCCAGCTCCAGGCCACGGGCCGTGAGTGCCTTGAGTGCAGCTTTGAAGCCGTGCATCACCTTGGGCGCTTCGGGATCGCGCAGCCAGGCGGCCAGCACATTCTCGGTCTCCGCGTCCTGGCCGGCGAGGTCGACGTAGACTGCGGCGTCGCCGCGCACGATGGCCAGCGCGGCCGCGTCTTCACCGATGCGGCCGGGCACGAGGTCCACGGCGAGGGCGGTCCGTTGACCCGCACCGGCGGCCAGGAAAGCGGCAAGTTCTGCGGCAGTGGCCGGCGTGGTGTAGTCCGGGGCGTCGATGCTTTCGCGTTCGGCGGCGGGAGCGTCAGTGTCGCCGTAGAGGGCAAACAACCGGCCGCGGATGGCCTTGAACTCCAGCTGGTCGAAGAGATCTTCGATCGCGGCCTGGTCGGGGCGCGGCTGGTACAGGTCCTCCAGCGTGACGGGCAGGTCCAGGTCCGTGTGGAGCTGGTTCAGGCGGCGGTTGCGCTTCACGGCGTCGACATTCTCCCGCAGGGCGTCGCCCACCTTGCCGCCGATGGAGTCAAGGTGTTCCAGGACGCCTTCCAGCCCGCCGTACTGGTTGATCCATTTGGCCGCGGTCTTGGGCCCGACGCCCGGCACGCCCGGAAGGTTGTCCGCGGTCTCCCCCACCAGGGCGGCAAGGTCGGAGTAGCGGGACGGGCTGACGAAGTACTTCGCTTCAATGGCGGCAGCATCCATCCGGGGGATGTCGCTGACGCCCTTCCGGGGGTAGAGCACGAAGACGTTGTCGGTGATCAGCTGGAAGGCGTCCCGGTCGCCGGATACCAGCAGGACCTCGAATCCGGCCTTCTCACCCATGGCGGCAAGGGTGGCCAGGATGTCATCGGCCTCGTAGCCGGGCATCTTGATGGTCTTGATGCCCCAGGCCTCCATGACCTGGGCAATGAGGTCGATCTGGCCGCTCATCTCGCGGGGCGTTTCGTTCCGGCCGCCCTTGTAATCGCTGTACTCGGTCTTCCGGTGGGTGGATTCGTCCGAGACATCGAACGCAACAGCGACGTGGGTGGGCTGCTGCTCCTTGATGAGGTTGATCAACATGGAGGTGAAGCCGTGGATGGCGTTGGTGTGCTGGCCGTTGGAGGTGGAGAACTTGTCCGCGGGCAGGGCGAAGAAGGCGCGGAACGCCATGGAGTGGCCGTCGAGGACCAGCAGCCGCGGCTGGCCGGTAATGGGAATGACGGGTGCTTCCGTGGCTGAAACAGAGCCGCCGGCAGCGGGGGCGGCAGCCTTTGCGGCAGGCCGGGGCGTGGAGGACGAAAGCTGCGCGGCAGCCTCCTCTTCGATGGCCGAAGTCGGGAAAGGGGCCGGTTTGGTTGTTTCACTCACAGGTGCCAGCCTAGTTGCCATGACAGACAATTTCACGCCGGGTGCTTTCGCTGAAGAGCTCGCAGCCGCCGGAATTCCCGACCACATGCACGCCTGGCTGGGGAGGTTTGGCGTCGGCGCCCTGGTGGTCAAGATGGGCATCCATTTCCTGGAGATGAGCCCGGAACGCACCGTTGCCACCATGCCCGTGGAGGGAAACACGCAGGTGGCAGGAATCCTGCATGGCGGGGCGCATGTGGTGCTGGCAGAGACCCTGGGCTCGTTCGCTGCGGGAATGCATGCGGGCCCGGGCCGGCACGCCGTAGGCATTGAGGTCAACGCGACCCATCACCGGTCCATCGCAAAGGGCCTGGTCACGGGCACCTGCACGGCGATCCATCTGGGGCGCACGCTGACCACCCATGAGATTGTGATGACCGACGGCCAGGGACGGCGCCTGTCAACGGCACGGATCACCAACATGCTCAGGGACAACGCCGGCTGAGGCAGCGGCGTCAGGGCTGCGGGCGTGTCCTTCCGGGCATCACGTAGCGCAGCTCGACGATCCCCCTGCCCAGGGTGCTGGAGGCAGCCAGCTCAAGCGGCGGCGTCGGGCCCTTCATCGGGAGCAGCCGCTTCCCGCTGCCCAGCACCACCGGGATGACGGAGAGGATGATGTCGTCCAGCAGCCCGGCGTCCGCGAACTGGGCGGCCAGGTTGCCGCCGCCCACCACCCAAATGTTCATGTCATGGGCCGCGCGGCGGAAGTCCGTGACGAATTCCTGGATGTCGCCGCGGACGAACGTGATGTCCGCCCCGTCCGGGGCGCGGTATTCGTGGTGGGTGAAGACGTAGCTGGGCGTCCCGGTGTAGGGCCACTTGCCGGGCTCATGTTCCATCAGCCAGGCGTAGGTTTCCCCGCCCATGACGATGCAGCCCACACCGGCCATGAACCCGTTGTAACTCTCGGCACCGCCCTCGAATCCGTCGAACTGCAGGAGCCAGCCGAGGTCGTCCGTGGACGTGGCGATGAAGCCGTCCAGGGACTCGGCTACAAAGTATTGGATGCGCGGCATGGCTTCAGCCTAGACAAGCACCCCGGCCCAGCCAAGGGGCCAACCCCAGCCAACAGCCCCGCAAGAGCCAGGATTTGCTACTTCGAGAAGTACGGAATGATCAGGTACAGCCCCACCAGGACGGCCAGGCCGCACAGGCCGAAGCAGACGTAGGCGAAGAAGCGCTTCAGGCCGGGAGAGGTCTGTTCCGCGTCAGCGGCGATGGCCGTCAGCCGGACGCCAAACGAGTAGAGGGTTACCACTGTTGCGGAAGCTACCAGGGTGGCGCCGGCAACGGCCAGGAGTTCCAACCACTTCATCGCCGATTCTCCTTGGGGTTGTTGGCTTTGGCGTCGGCCTTGGCTTTTGCCTTGGCTTCGGCCCGGGCGCGGGCCATGGCCTTCTTCTTGGCGAACCGGACGGCCTGGCCGGCTTCCTCCACCTCGACGGCATTCTGGTGGCTCACGGAGGACTTGCGTGAGTAGAAGAACATGAAGAGCACTGCGCCGGTGCCGGCGATGGCGGCAATGAGGACGCCCACGACGCCGGTCTTGACCAGCAGGGCGGTCAGGGCACCGACGATCCCGGCGGCAGGCAGGGTAAAGAGCCAGCCCAGGGCGATCTTGCCCACCATGTTCCAGCGGACGGTGGTTCCGCGGCGTCCCATTCCGGAGCCGATGACGGAACCGGACGCCACCTGCGTGGTGGACAGGGCGAAGCCCAGGTGGGACGAGGCGAGGATGGCCGAGGCTGTGCTGGACTCGGCCGCGAAACCCTGGGCCGGCTTGACTTCGGTCAGGCCGGAACCCATGGTGCGGATGATCCGCCAGCCGCCGGCATAAGTACCGATGGCGATGGCCAGGGCGCAGGCGGTGATGACCCAGAGCTGCGGACCGGATCCGGGCGTCTGGGTTCCGGCGGCGATCAGGACCAGCGTGATGATGCCCATGGTCTTCTGGGCGTCATTGGTTCCGTGTGCCAGTGCCACCAGGCTGGACGTGAAGATCTGCCCGGTGCGGAAACCACCGCGCTTCTGGGTGAGCTTGGTGCCCGTCTCCGGGTCGTGGCGTGAGGTGAGGGCGTAGGCAAGGCGTGTGCACACGTATGCGGCAAGGCCTGCAATCACCGGCGCGAAGATGGCCGGCAGAATGACCTTCTGCAGCAGCGTCTCAAGATTAACGGAGCTGAATCCCGCACCGACGATTGCGGCGCCGATCAATCCGCCGAACAGCGCATGGGACGAGCTGGATGGCAACCCCTTCAGCCACGTGACCATGTTCCACAGGACGGCTCCCATCAGCCCGGCGAAGATGATGTCCGGGGTGATCTGGACGCCGCCGGACCCTTCACGGATGATGCCGCCGGATACCGTCTTGGCCACCTCCGTGGAAAGGAAGGCACCCACCAGGTTCAGGACGGCTGCCAGGGCCACCGCGGTTTTCGGTTTGATGGCACCCGTCGCGATGGGCGTTGCCATGGCGTTCGCGGTGTCGTGGAAGCCGTTCGTGAAGTCGAAAAATAGTGCCAGTGCGATGACCAGCGCCACCATGAAGGTGATATCCACCTGTTGCCCAATCTGCAGAGTCGACGTTCAGCAGTTTCTCTTACCAGGCTGCCTTGCACAGCATAGTTCACCAGCTGTTTGCAGTGGAATGACTTGCGGCGATGGCACAACCGGCGGGAAACCTTATCGATCGTACGCGTCCCGGGCATGAGGTCAAAACACGGACCGGGACAGGAAAGAGCGGAGCAGGTCCAGTTCCGCGGGCGCGATTCCCTGCCGGGGATGCGGTGACACCGTAAGGATGCGCCTGCCCAGGAAGCGTGCCCATGACTGCGCCTCAGCCTCGAAGCCCAGCTGGTCATCCACCCATGCGACGGCGTCTGGCCCGGTCTCCTCGACGTCCTCCTGGATGGCCCGGAGCTTCCACCAGCCGGTCCCGCCCGCTGCCCCGTCCGCGGCAAGATAAGGCCAGCCGCTGCCGTTAAGTCCGACGGCGGCGCAAAGGTATTGGGGCGCCAGCTCCTCCCAGCTGGTGAGCCAGACACAGCGCAGCCCGGGCGTCAGGGCAAGGGAGTTGAGCCCGGCCACGAGTTCGGCGGCGAACGCGACGGGCAGCAGTCCGGCGTCGGCGTGCTGCCAGGCTGACCCCCAGCCGGTGGTTCCGTCCGGGCCGAATGGACAGACCACGCCGTCGACATCCAGGTAAAGTGTTCGCCCCACGCTGCACCTAAAAGGCTTCAGCCCTCGTGGAACTGCGGCGGCCTGGAGCCGGCATCCAGTTGCGGGGCGATCTTTTCCTCAAGGGCCGCCACGGTGACGTCCGGCAGGACGATGAGCCCGTCCAGTTCGCGGCGTGCCCGCTTGTAGGCTGCCTGCCGTTCGGCCGGGGTGGCCGCGTGGTTCTCCGCGATCATCAGCAGTTTCCGTGCCGTGGCCAGCCGTTCGCGTTCGGGTCCGCTGAACCTGCTGTCCCTGACCCGCCTGGCTTCCCGTTCGGCCACGTCCAGCGCCACCGCGAAGTTGTTCACTGCCTGCCGGTAGGCGTCAAGGCCGGACAGTGATGTCAGACGTTCGGCGGAAGGCGGCCGCTGGCCGTCGGCTTCCCGTTTGGCGCGCAGGAAGGCCACCGTGAGCGGTTCCCGCACGTCCGTCATCATGGGAAAATCGATGAGCTTGCCCACGTCGAGCTCATATTCAAGCCATCGCCGGTTGGTGTCGTCGTGGGTGTCCATCAGCGACTGCACCTCGGCCACGGACGCCCTTTCGGCTGCACGTGCCTGGTTCCGGAGGTTGTACAGTTCGGCCCTTCGCCGGTACCGGCGCCCGGCGCCGCGCCGCCAGCCGCCCGCCCAGCGGCCGGCCAGCGCCATCAGTGGAAACACCATCCACCATTTGTCGGACAGGAACTCCATGAGGGGCCTCACGCATTAATCCTCCCAGCCCTGGGGCGCGCCCTCAAGGCAAAGCGCAGATCCGGTCGGGCGGCCGGGAGGCCCTCCCGGCCGCCCTCAGGCCCCTCCCCTCTTACGGCGCCGGCGCGGGCTGGGCTGCGTTGACGTTGACCAGCCATGCGACTCCGTACCGGTCCGTGCACATGCCAAAGACGTCACCCCACGGTGACTGTTCCATGGGAACGGTCACCGCTCCCCCGTCACCGCTGAGCTTCTGGTAGTAGCCGCGCAGTTCCACCTCGTCGTCGCCGCTGACGGAGATGGAAATCGCGGAACCCGGGTGGTACTCCATGCTGTTGGGGGTGTCAGCGCCCATGATTACCAGGCCCTGGGTGGTGGTCAGCATGCCGTGCATGATCTTTTCCGCCTCCGCCGGATCCTCGCTGGCCTGGAAGTCGCCAAAAGTACTGAGTGTCAGCTCGCCGCCGAACACCGACTGGTAGAAGTTCATCGCCTCACGGGCATTGTCCCTGAAACTGATGTAGGGGTTGAGGATTGTTGGCATGGGGAGCTCTCCTTCACAGGGGCCGGAACTGCGCCGGCCGGAACGTGGGCAGACAACATCCTGCCCCATCCTGCGGCAAGCCGGTAGGGGAAGTCTCCCCTGTTCACCCCGTATTTCGGGACGCCTGACGTGGGTATGTGGTGCGGCGGGGCGCGCGGGAACGTAGGCTCGGGGGCATGGCCAGATTCTTTGACGTTCATCCCCAGGACCCCCAGCCGCGCGCCATCTCGCAGGCGGTGAACATCATCCGGGACGGCGGACTGATCGCCTACCCCACGGATTCCTGCTACGCGCTGGGGGCCCAGATGGGCAACCGGGACGCCCTGGACAGGATCAGGAGCATCCGGCACCTGGACGACAAGCACCACTTCACCCTTGTCTGCCGGGATTTCGCGCAGCTGGGGCAGTTCGTGAACATCGGCAATGATGTCTTCCGCAGCATCAAGTCCGTGACTCCGGGCAGCTACACCTTCATCCTGCCTGCCACCAGGGAGGTTCCCAAACGCCTGCTCCACCCGAAGAAGAAGACTGTCGGGGTGCGGATTCCTGACAACCGCGTTGTCCAGGCGCTGCTGGCCGAGCTGGGCGAGCCGCTGCTGTCCAGCACGCTGCTGCTGCCGGATGAGGAAGAGCCGCTGACCGTTGGCTGGGAGATCAAGGAACGGCTGGACCACCAGGTGGACGCCGTGATCGACGCCGGGGACTGCGGCGCCGAGCCCACCACCGTGGTCGATTTCTCCAGCGGGGTGGCCGAGGTTGTCAGGCGCGGCATGGGTGATCCGTCCCGCTTCGAGTAACCTGCTTCGAGCAAACCCGGGCCGCACCTTCGGTCCCGGGGCACTTTGGCGGCGCCGCCGTCGTAATTTCCGACGGCGACCGGCGTGTCCGCGCCAAAGTGCCCCGTTTTGGGAGCGCCTTGGTGAGTCCTGCTTGGCTCAGTCCTGTTGGGGTCAGTCCTGCTTGCGGGCGCGGCTGGGCTGGACCCGGGGCGGCTCGCCCGGCATCTTGGGGTAGTCCGGCGGGAACGGCATTTCCCCCAGGCCGGCTTTGCAGTCGCGGTCCCACCACTCCAGCAGGGTGTCGATGGTGCCCGGGCGGGCGCTGAAATCCGCCCAGGGATCCCCCACCGTCTTCAAGCGTTTGGGAACCGTCAGGATAGTGAAGTTCTTCGGATCCGCGTTCTCCAGCTCCTCCCAGGTGATGGGGCAGGAGACGGGAGCATGCGGGAGGGCGCGGGGGCTGTAGGCGCCCGCGATGGTGCGGTCCCGGTTGGCCTGGTTGAAGTCCAGGAACACCCGCCGGCCGCGTTCTTCCTTCCACCAGGCTGTGGTCACCTTGTCCGGGATGCGGCGCTCCACTTCCCTTGCAGCCGCAATCACTGCGTGCCGTACGTCGAGGAACTCGCGGGTTGCTTCGATGGGTGCGTAGACATGGAGTCCGCGGTTTCCGGAGGTCTTGATGAAGCAGGTCAGGCCTGCCTCGGACAGGACGTCCTTGAGCACCAGCGCGGCGGGGACGGCGTCATCGAAGTCGGTTCCCGGCTGCGGGTCAAGATCGATGCGCAACTGGTCCGGATTGTCCGTATTTTCCGCCCGGGACGGCCAGGGGTGGAACACCACCGTGTTCATCTGCGCGGCCCAAACGGCTGCCGCAGGCTCGTCGAACACCAGTTGCGGGTGGGACCGTGCGCTGGGGTACACCACCTTGACGGAGCGGATGAAATCCGGGGTGCCCTTGGGTGGATTCTTGGAGAAGAACTGCTCACCCTCGATGGTCCCGGAGAACCGCTGCAGCGCAACGGGCCGGTCCCCGTTGGCGGCGATGAACGCCTCCCCCACGTCGCAGATGTAGTTGACCAGGTCCAGCTTGGTAAGGCCCAGATCCGGCCAGAGGACGCGGCTGGGACTGGAAATGCGCATCTCACGCGGCCCGTTGGGGCCCTGCACTGTGAGGGTGGTCTGTTCACTCGCCATGGGGACAACGTACACCCCGCCACGGGCAGTAACCGGAACATCATGCATCGCTCCGGCGGATCGGGCAGCACTCCGGCATGATGGATCCATGCCCGCAGCCGATCAACAGCTCACCGTCACGGTTGGTGACACCACGTTTTCTGCAGCCTATGCCCGCCCCGCAGATCCCACCGCCACTGTGGTGGTGGCACACGGAGCGGGTGCAGGGATGGACCACCCGTTCCTCCGCGGATTCACCGATGCCCTGAACGGCCTGGGCGTTGCCACCCTCCGCTTCAACTTTCCGTACCGCGAGGCAGGGCGGAAGTTCCCTGACCGCCCGCCGGCCGCCATCGCCGCATGGCGGGCCGCCATCGATACGGCCCGCGCGCAGGCGGATGCCGACGGTGACAGCGGCCCGGTCTGGGCGGCGGGCAAGTCGTTCGGCGGCAGGATGGCGTCCATGGCGGTCGCCGGGGGGATGGAGGCCTCCGGCCTGGTCTACCTGGGCTACCCCCTGCATGCCCCCGGAAAGCCGGAAAAACTTCGTGATGAGCACCTGTACGGGATCACCACGCCGATGTTGTTCCTGCAGGGAACCCGCGACACCTTTGCCACGCCCGGCATCCTGGCGGACGTCGTGGCCCGGATCGGGTCCAATGCCGTGCTGCAGTGGGTGGAAGGCGGTGACCACTCGTTTGCAGTGGCGGGGAAGAAGCGGGCCGCCGATGAGGTGGGTGCGTCTCTGGCGCCCCCCGTTGCCGCGTTCATCGCAGCGCAGGCATCACGCCGCTAGGCAGCGTCCTCGTGCCACCAGCCCTCCCAGGCGGCCGAGGTGAGCTTGCCTTCGGGAAATGAGCCCGTGTCGCTGTTGTGGAAAGCACCGGCGTCGCTGCGGCGCCCGTCCAGCAGGAGGTTGAGGCTGTTCAAGGGAAACATGGCGTGCGTCCTTCCATAGGTGGCTGCGGACTGCGTCGTCCGCGTTGGACTGAGCCTAGGTCAGCGATGTTTCAGCACGTCGACAGGACGTTTCGGCTGTGTATCGGACTTTTCACGCCCGGGTCCAGGCGCGGGAAGAACGCCTACCTGCGCTGCTTGGTGCGTGCCGTGGCCGGGGCCGACCACGGGTCCTCCGGCCACGGATGCTTGGGGTAGCGGCCCCGCATCTCCGCGCGCACCTGCAGGTACGGTCCGGACCAGAATGAGGTCAGGTCATCCGTAACCGCGAGGGGTCGGCGAGCCGGGGACAGCAGGTGGAACAGGACCGGAACACGGCCGCCCACCAGTCTTGGAGACTCAACCAGCCCAAAGCACTCCTGCAGCTTTACCGCCACCACGGGCGGTGCGGCGTCGTCTCCTGGTTCCGGGTAGTCGATCCTGGCCCGGGAACCGCTGGGTACCTCAAGGTCTTCCGGCGCAAGCTCGTCCAGCCGCGCAGCCTCGGGCCAGGGCAGCAGCCGGCGCAAAGGGTGCGCCAGGTCAATCGAGGTGACCGGTTTCCCGGCGGCAAGGTCTCCCAGCTCGGGTCCCAGCCACTCTTCCAGCCGGCCCAGCAGCGCCCCGTCCGACACATCAGGCCAGGGTTCTCCCAACTCCCGGTGCAGGAAGGCCAGGCGGCGCCGGAAGGACGCCGCCGCCGTCGACCATGACAGGGCTGCAAGCCCGCCGGACTGCAGCGCGGCCGCCACCGCCCTCCTGCCCTGTTCCGCGGTGGGCCGCACCGGTGTTGTGGAAAGCACGATCGATCCCAGCCGCCTGGTCCTGCGCGCGCTGAGCCGGCCGCCGGTAAATTCCGCGTCCACGGTGTCGGCCAGCAGATGCGATGCCGCCGTTTCAGCAATGCCAAGGGAAATGGGGGCGGCGGCGCGGATGACTGCGCCAGTACCGGCCGCGTCCCTGCCTTCCGCGCGGGCCACGTCGGCAACGGCGATCCACTCGTGGCCGGACAAGCTGCTGGCGGCCGGCAGGCCTGCCCTGGTGCCGGAGGTCAGCAGGTATTGTCCGGCGCCGTCGCTGCCGGGCACCCGGCGGGCCACGCGGTCAGGAAAGGCGAGGGCGACGACGGCCCCAACAGCTTCGCCTCCAGCGGCGGGAATGGCGGGAACCACCGCCGTGCCGTCCTGCTGCCGCCGTGCCACTGCGGCCAGCCGCCTGGATTCCTCCGCCCATCGCCTTCCCTCCGGGCCTGTCTCGGCACGGAGTTGGGCCAGCAGGCGGGGCAGGTCCGCTCCGGGCGCGCGGTGGTCCCCTGAGAGTGCCGCCACCACGCCGGCAGCAAATTGGGGGCCGGTGGAGGTGCCGCCGTCGAGCAAGGCCCGGGCAAGCCGTGGATCGGCGGGGATGCGGGCAAGGGCCCGGCCCGCAGCCGTCACCATGCCTTCATCGGAGACGGCGCCCAGCTCCCGGAGCACCTCCACGGCGTCGTCCATGCCCTGGCGCGGCGGCGGGTCCGGCAAGGCGATCCCGTTTCCGCCGGGCGTGCCCCAGCAGGCAAGGACCAGGGCGGCGCCGGTCAGGTCTGCCACGCTGATTTCCGGCGTCACGTGGGCGGGAGCCGCTCCATAGGCCTGCTGGGAGTAGCAGCGCACCACGGTTCCCTGACCCTGCCGGGCGGCACGCCCTGCCCGCTGGTCGGCGGATGCCCGTGAACAGGAGACGGTAACCAGTCCGCTCATGCCCCGGCCGGCGTCCCGGCGCGGTTCCCGGGCCAGGCCGGAATCGATGACCAGCCGGACGCCGGGCACCGTGAGGGAGGACTCGGCAAGATCCGTGGAGACGATGATCCGCGGGAGATCCCCGGGACCTCGCCCCGACACTGCCCTGTCCTGCTCCGCCGGGCCCACCTGGCCGTGAAGCTCCAGCACGTCCACCTGGCTGCCCAGCCGGCTGCGCAGTGCCGCTGCAACCTGGGAAACCTCCCTGGCACCCGGCAGGAATACGAGCGCGTCCACGGATCTGTCGGCGGCAACGGCATGGACATGGGCGTCCGCGGCTGCCGCGGCGACGTGGTCCAGGAAGCTGCGCGCCACTCCCCTCGCGTCCAGCCGCGGGGCGGGTGCCGGGAGCCATTGCACGTCCAGCGGATGGTTCACGGAGGGGCAGTCGACGACGGGTGCTGCCGCGCCGCCGTCGGCGTCCCGCAGCAGGGCGGCGAACCGGGGTGCGTCCAGGGTTGCGGACATGGCGACGACGGCGAGGTCGCCGCGCAGTGCACGGACCTCTGCGAGCATGCCGAGCAGGAGGTCCGTTTCCAGGCCGCGCTCGTGCACCTCGTCCAGGACGACGGCGGAAGTGCCATCCAGCGCCGGGTCGGCCAGCAGGCGGCGCAGCAGGATACCCGGGGTGACAAATTCGATCAGGGTGTCCGGGCCGGCCTGGCGTTCGCCGCGAACCGTGTAGCCCACGCGCCCGGCCGGCCGGCTGCGGTCGAGTGCGGAGAGGCGGCGCGCGGCGGCGCGGGCGGCGACCCGCCGCGGCTGGGTGACCACCACCCGGCCCCGCCGGCCGTAAAGGTTTGCCAGCAGCGGGGGAACGAGCGTGGTTTTGCCCGTCCCCGGCGGGGCCTGCACCACGGCGGCGCCGGGTGAACCAGCGCTATCCAGCGCGTCCCGCAGTACGGAAAGGGATCCTTCGAAGGCAAGCCCGGCACCAATGGCGCCAAGATCGAAGGTGCCGGCACCGGGCCGCACGGCAGGAGAAACCATCCCTCCATTCTGCCCTGACCGGGACGCCGTCTATCGCAAAGGTCAGGGCTTGCCCGGACCTTTGCCCTTGCCCTTGGCTTCCTTCGCAGCCTCCGACCGCTCCTGGCCCGGAGCTTCGGGCGCTGACTCTTCGGGCGCGGGCGCGGCCGGCGCCGGCGCGACGGCCGGGACGGCCGCTTCCACGGGAGCGGCCTGCTCCTGCCCGGTGCCGGCGAGGGCAGGGGCGGGCGCGACGGCGTCCGGCGCCGCGGCAGGGGGTGCCGCCGGGGCGGCTGCCGCCACCTGTGTGGCGAGATCAGTCCGGACGGCCGACAGTGCGTTCTCGATGCTGCGGTAGCGCGAAGCCGAGAGCCGTCCATTCGCTGCCGCATCCCCCAGGTCCTTCTCGAGGGCCTGCAGGGCGGCCAGCGCGCCGTCCATCCTGTTCTCGGCAGCGGCCTGGCTGATGCTCAGCACCCGGATCTGGAAACCCCGCAGGACGTTTTCGTCGGCATCGCCCGAACGGATCCCGGCCGCGCCTGCAACCAGCGCGGCCGCAAGAACGGCGCTGCACAGGACGATCAGCGTACGGGCTCCGCGGCGGGCCTCCGGTACGGGCTTCACCGCTCCGGGCACCGCGACCGCCTCTGGTTCCATGCGTGGCGTCACCTTAAGCGGCATGCCGGCCCCGCAGCGGGGCAACGGGAGCGCTCCGGACGGGGAGGACAGTCACAGAGGCGTACCCGGCTTCCGGGAGCGCCACTGGAGCGGACCGCACGGGCGAGGCGGGCCGGGCCAGGAGACGCCGGAGGCCGGTTCGCAGGACGGTGGCGATCAGCAGTCCGATGCCCACTCCGAGGAGCACATGGCCGGCAAGATAATGCTGTGCGCCTCCGACGCCCCGGTCGGCCGCCACCGCAGCGCCCCCAACGGTCAGCATCAGTGACAGGGCCGTCCCGAAAATTGCGCCCATAGCTCCTGCTCCAATCCCATTTAATCAGCAAGCTTACTAGTAATGCTCAGCAAGCTTACTACTTGATGGGCGCAAGGCAAGCGTTCGGCGAATTCGGCAAAGGCAGGGCAGCGCGCCGGCCCGGGAGCCTGGACACTGATAATAAGTAGGCTTAGCATTTTTTCATCGGCAGCTCTCCGGAACCATCCGCCTCCGGAATTACACCCGAAGGGCCGTCCGATCCGGCCGCAGATACGGCACACCAGCAGGAAGGAAGGAGACGAACATGGCAAAGGCGCGCGAAATCATGACTGGCGGCGTGGAGTGCGTGGGCGAGAACGAGAGCCTGGAAGCAGCCGCCCGCAAAATGAAGGAACTTGACGTTGGTTCCCTCCCCATTTGCGGCGAGGACGACCGCCTCAAGGGAATGCTCACGGACCGCGACATCGTGGTGAAGTGCCTGGCCGAAGGCGGCGACCCGCGCAGTGCCAAGGCGGGCGACCTGGCCGAAGGCAAGCCGGTCACCATTGGAGCCGACGACTCGATTGAGGAAGCGATCCGCACCATGCAGGACCACCAGGTGCGCAGGCTTCCCGTGATTGACGGCCACAAGCTGGTTGGCGTGATCAGCCAGGCCGACATTGCCCGGAATTACCCCGAGGACCGGGTGGGCGAACTCGTGGCATTCATTTCCTACTGAGTCCTCCGCCTGGATACACGCTGAAGCCGGTCATCCCCGCTTACACGGGAAATGACCGGCTTCTCTTCTCCCGGTTCAGCCCGCCGCTTCGAGCAGGCGTTCCGCCCGGGTGAGACCGGCATACCGGCCCTTGAAGAACACCAGCGGCTCGGCGTCGGTCCGGGCATCGAGGTGCCGGACCGCCGCCACCACGATGGTGTGGTCGCCGCCGTCGTACTCTGCATGGAGCTCGCAGTCGATCCAGCCGAGCGCGTCGTCCAGCAAGGGGTTACCCAGCGGCGAGGACGCGTGGCTGACGCCCGCGAACTTATCCGTCCCTGAACGGGCGAACTGCCCCGCCAGGTGCTGGTGTTCCGCCGGGAGGATGTTCACCGCGAAGGAGCCTGCCCTTCGCAGCGCGGGCCAGGTGGTTGACGTCCGGGCAGGGCTGAACGTGACCAGCGCCGGCTCCAGCGACAGGGACGCGAAGGACTGGCAGGTAAAGCCGGCGGGACCGTCCGGGGTGGAGCCGGTGATGACGGTCAGGCCGCTGGCAAATGTTCCAAAAATATCCCGAAGCCGGCGGGGAGCAAGATCTGAAGTGATTGACATGGAAAGTGGCCTCTCGTCTGGATCGTTACCTCACCAAACCATCAGCGATTCAACTCATTCAAGCCGCCTGAAACGCGCCGACCCGGGGCGCAACGAATTGTCATGCCCGTACTTTCGGCGTCATCGGCGCCTCGCTTCCCGGCGCCGGAATGCCGTTGTATGACGCAACAGAATGAGGTGCCTGGCGATCAGGACGGTGCGGGCTGCTGCTGCAGGTCCAGGGCGGCGAGCAGGCGGCGGACCGAGCCGCCCAGGTTCCAGTCGGCGGCCAGCTGCTCCAGTTCCGCGCGCCGGTCACCCGTCACGGGCTGCAGGCGGGCGCCCGCCTCCTCAAGGGTGGGCAGCTCCAGGTTGCGCACCAGGCGGACGACGGCGGGGGCCGCTTCCAGGTACGCGGCAGCAGCAGACAGTTTGGCCCGGACAGGTGCGGATACGCCCGTGCCCGGCTCCTCCGCGGCCGCCAGCAGGCGTTCGAGGGTCCCGTATTTGAGCAGCAGGGACGCGGCCGTCTTCTCGCCGATCCCGGCCACGCCCGGCAAGCCGTCGGAGGCGTCCCCCCGAAGGGTGGCATAGTCCGCGTACTGCTGGGGCAGGACCTTGTATTTGGCCACCACGGTTTCTTCCGTCATGACTTCGAGGTTCTTCATGCCGCGGGCGGTGTAGATCACCCTGACTGCCCGTTCGTCGTCGCATACCTGGAACAGGTCGCGGTCGCCCGTGACCACGTCCACCGGGAAGCCGGCATGGCTGGCGTAGGTGCCCACGACGTCGTCGGCCTCATGGTGTGCCGCGCCCACAATGGCGATGCCCGCCAACTCCAGTACGCGGCGGATCATGGGCAGCTGGGCCTGGAGACCCTCGGGCACCACTTCGACGTCGGCCCCGCCCGGAACTGCTTCGGCCACCCGGTGGGCCTTGTAGGTGGGGAGCAGGTCCACCCGCCATTGCGGCCGCCAGTCATCGTCCCAGCAGGCCACCAGGTGGGTGGCGTGGTAGTCGGTGCTGAGCCGGGCGATCATCTCGAGCAGCCCGCGGACGGCGTTGACCGGGATCCCGTCGGGCCGGCGGATGGTGTCCGGCAGGCCGTAGAAGGCGCGGAAGTACAGGGAGGCAGTGTCGAGCAGCATGAGGCGCTGGGGCATACCTTGATCCTGACATGGAAATGGCCGGCGGGGCAGCAGCCTCTTCCAAGGTCATTCAGACTGCCCCTGGCACATCCATCTGATCGAGTTGCTGACCGACCACGATCGACTGCCGTGTTGTCGTTGACCCTCCGATTTCCGTACGCAACGATAACGGGATGACATCCAGCATCGAAGGCAGGGAATTCGGGCATCGCGCGCCGGAAACCATCAACGACAACGGCGCGTGGTGCTGGTTCCAGGACGAGCGGGCCCTGGTGGACCCCGTCAACAACACGCTGCTGGTGGGTTCGGTAGCCGCTCCGGAGGGCCCGGGCGGCGAGCGCCGGGGCGGCAACATCGAAGTTGCCGTCCTGGACCTGGCCTCCGGGACGAGCACGGTCCACGTCCTGCACCACAGGCTGGAGCCTGACGACCATGACGCTCCGGCGCTGCTGGTCCGGCCGGACGGCCGGTACCTTGCCATGTACGCTCGGCACAAGACCGACAACTACTCCCGCTGGCGGATCTCCGTCCGCCCCCACGACGCCTCCGAATGGGGTCCCGAGCAGCACTTCGACTGGACGGAACTGGCCGCAGGACGGGGCGCCACCTACTCCAACCTGCACCGGCTGGACGCGGAGTCGCGGGTGTACAACTTTGTCCGCGCCATCAACGACGACCCCACCCTGATGGTGTCCGGGGATGACGGCAACACCTGGAGTTTCGGCGGCAAGCTCTTCACACGGCCCAAGGTGGGCTATGTCAACGGCTACACCCGCTACTACGGCAACGGCGCTGACCGCATTGACCTCATCACCACGGACCACCACCCCCGCGACTTCAACAACAGCATCTATCACGGCTACATCCGGGACGATGCGCTGCACGACGCCGAAGGGCGGGTGGTGGGAAAGCCGGTGATCGGCTCACCCGGCGTCGACCAGGCCTCCCTGACCACCGTCTTCCAGGCCGGCACCGAACTGGACGGGGACGTCCTCACCCACGGCTGGACGGCTGACCTGCGGGGCCGGGACGGACACCTGGCCGCCATCATCAGTTGCCGGGCCAACGACGTCAACGGAGCCCTTGAACGTGAGCAGATGCTCGACGTCGATGATCACCGCCTGCTGTACGCGCGCTTCGACGGAACACGCTGGCGGCTGAACCATCTCGCCGTCGCGGGCCCCGGACTGCTCCCCCACGAACAGGACTACACCGGACTGGGGGCGGTGGACCCTTACGACCTGGACCGGGTGTACATTTCCACGCCGGTGGATCCCCGGACCGGCAGCACCACGGCACACTACGAAATCTACTGCGGCCGGACCGTTGACGAAGGCGGGTCGTGGGCATGGGAGGCAATAACCGGGAACTCCCACGTGGACAACCTCCGCCCCATCGTTCCGCCGGGGGACCCTTCCGTCCACGCCGTCTGCTGGTTCCGGGGCACCATGCGTTCATCCCAGGCGTATGAAACGGAAGTGGTGGTGCTGCGCTGACCAGTCACCACTCGACGTCAGGGCTGGCCGCTGAGCGGCGGGCGGTCTATCACGCGGGGAATGTACTCAAGCAGCTGGAGGCGTCCGTCGAAGATCCTGCTGTCCACCAGGTCCAGGGCGACGTCCGGGTAGCCGTCGTAGATCCGTTCGCGTCCCGTGCGTCCGGTGATCAGGGGGAAGACCACCAGCCTGAACCGGTCCACGAGGTTTGCTGCCATCAGGGAACGGCAGAGGCTGAGGCTGCCGAGGGTACTCAAGGGCCCGGGATGGGTTTGTTTCATCTGCCTGACGGCCTCCACCGCATCCCCCGGTACCAGTACGGAGTTCGGCCATCGAAGAGGTGCTTTGAGCGTGGAGGAGAAGACCACCTTGGGAACGGCGGCCAGGCCGGTCAGGGCTGAGCTTTCGTCCTGTGAATATCCCGTTCCCCCGGCTCCAGCGTCCTCCGACATCCCTGACATGAGGCGGTAGGTGTTGGCCCCCAGCAGGAACGTATAGTCCTTCCCGGCCTCCTGCTGGAGCCAGGCCAGGTATTCCGGACCCTCCAGGCCCCACCAGCCCGGCCACCCTTCACCCGAGGCGAAGCCGTCCAGGGTGATGATCAGGTCCACCATCAGCTGGCTCATGGCGCCCATGCTATTCCCGGCCCGGGAAGCCCGGCAAGGGACCCGTCAGAACCAGTCGCCGTCGGCGTAGGCGCTGCGGACGTGGGCCCGCAGGTACTCCCCCACCACGGCTGCGCCCAGGTCGCCCACCTCCGGCGCCACCACCCTGCCGTCCACGCGCCGCGCCATCCGCTGGATGAACCGCTCCAGCCCGGGGTCGTTGCCCAGGCGGAAAAACGTGGTCTGGACGCCCGAACGCCCAAGGCGGTCCAGTTCCGCAACGGTGGCACGGATGGTCTCCGCATCCGGCGGCCAGTTGAACCAGGAGTCCCCGTCCGGCAGCAGGTGCGCGGTGGGCTCGCCATCGGTGACCACCAGCAGGACGGGCTGCATGGATGGGTGGCTTCGGAAGAAACGGCCCGCCAGCAGCAAACCGTGGTGCAGGTTGGTGCCCTGCTCGCGGAGCGCCGGGAGGGCAGTGAGTTCGCCGATGTCCATGGACTGCGCGTAGCGTCCGAACGTGATCAGCTGCAGCCGGTCGCCGCGGAAGCGTGTGGACACCAGGTGGTGCAGTGCGAGCGCGGTCCGCTTCATCGGCACCCACCGCCCCTCGGCAGCCATGGAGAAGGACACGTCCACCAGCAGGGCAACCGCCGCCTGGGTGCGTGCCTCCGTCTCGGCCACTTCGATGTCGCCGACGGCGAGGCGCAGTCCGCGGCCCGGGTCACCGCCGTCGGCCATGATGCGCCGGATGGCGTTGGTCATGGTGCGGGTGACGTCCCAGGGCTCGCGGTCACCGAACTCCCACTGCCGGCTTGAGCCCGTCTGTTCCCCGGCGGCCCCCGCCATCCTCGTGTCCCGGTTTCCCTGCCGCCCGGAGAGCTGCCTTGCAGTGTCCCGGAGCAGCGATTTCCCCAGCCGCCGCATGGCTTGCGGAGACAGCCGCAGGTCGCCATCAGTGCCGCGCCGCAGGTAGCCGCCGTCCTGCATGGCCCGCTCGATCTCGGCGAGGGTGCGGCCGCTCACGGCGGCATTCGCACCGAGCTGGCGTGCCAGGGCATCGAGGTCCAGGTCGTCAAGCCGGGAGCCGTTGTAGGACTGCGACAGTTGCTCGGACAGTTCGTCGAGCTCGGCGATGTCCTGCAGCACACCGGTCCCGTCACCCAGCCCCAGGCCTTCCTGCCCTTCGAAGCGTTCCGATCCCGTCCAGTCCTCTCCGGGACGCAGGGCCTGCAGGGTGGCGTCGAGCTCGCTGAGCTGCGCCATCAGTTCCGGCGAGCCGAATGCCTGGGCGGACAACCGCATCAGCTCGTCACGCTGCTCAGGGGACATGGACTGCAGGAGCCGTTGGGCCGCCGCCGCGCGCTGAGCCAAGGCATCCACCAATTCCTCCACGGATTGCGGATTCTCCGGAAAGTACTGGCCGTGCCTGGCCATGAACTCCTGGAAATCGGCGTCCGTGTCTTCGCCCCGCCGGTGTTTGCCCAGCAGCTCGTTGAGGTCCCGGAGCATCGCGTTTACTGCTTCGCGGTCCTCGTCGGTGGCGCTCTCCAGCGCCTGCTTCATGCCGGCGAACCGCTGTTCAAGGACTTCCCGGCCCAGCAGGTCCTTGATCCGGTCGTACGCTTCCCTGGCGGTTTGGGACTGCCAGTCGTAGGAGGCGAGCTCATTGACGGCGGCCGCCGTGGAGGGCGGGAGGTTCTGCAGCTGCATCTCCCGGAAGGCACGGTCGGTGTCATCCATCATGGCGTCCCGGGCCAGCTGCTTGCGCTCCTCCAGCACGGCCGTGTCCAGGAGCTTCTTCACTTCATCCAGGGTGCCGTCCAGCCGGTGGCGGCTGAGCAGGTCGCGCCGCCGCTCCTGGACGCGCCGGGCGAGGTCGTCCAGCCCCTCGCGGTTCCGCCCGCCGCGCCGCAGGAACTCCTGGAGGGCATGGCGCGGCGAGTAGCCTGCCATCACGTCCTCGGCGACGGCGTCGAGCGCCTCGGCCAGGTCGACCGGCGGGGCGAGCGGGTCCGGGCCGCCGGTGTACCGGCCATACCTGGCGGACCGCTTGTGGATGGCCATGGTCCCTCCTGTGCCTAGCCGTAAATGGTTTCCTCGTCGTCGGATTCCTTGGAGATCCGCCGGCCGAGGTACAGGCCTTCGAGTGCCAGTTCGACGGCGGCAGCGAGCTGTCCGTCATTTGTGGCGCCCAGGCGCCGCCCGATTTCGTCGTAGAGGCCCGAGCCGTTCAGGGAGGGGAGGTTGCCGAGGAACTCCTGCGCGGTCACCTGCTCCCCGGTGGTGACGGTCCGGTGCCCGTCGAGGGCGGCCACCAGCGGACCCATGTCCAGGCCCTGGAAGTGCGCCCTGACAGCTTCGGCGGTGGCGGTGCGCAGGAGATGGTCGAGGACGCCCTGTTCGCGTCCTTCCTCCCCCGATTCGAACTCGATCTTGCCCGTCAGGACCTCCACGGCCGGCTCGAGGTCGATAATCCGGGCCACCGCCTGGTCCTCGCCCCGCAGGCTCGCCCGGCGCAGCGCCGCGGCGGCCACCGTCTCCGCGCCGGCGATCGCGAACCGGGCGGAAACGCCGGAAGTCTGGTTGATGGCCGGGGACTGCCGCAGCGCGCGGGTGTAGCGGGCCAGGATCTCCAGGATGAAGGGCGGGACGTCCGCCACCAGCCGGCCCTCCTGCAGGATGACGGAGACCTCGTCCTCCAGTTCAATGGGGTAGTGGGTCCGGATCTCCGCACCAAAGCGGTCTTTCAGCGGTGTAATGATGCGGCCGCGGTTGGTGTAGTCCTCCGGGTTTGCGGATGCGACTACCAGCACGTCAAGCGGCAGCCGCAGCACGTAGCCGCGGATCTGGATATCCCGCTCCTCCATGACGTTGAGCATCGCCACCTGGATGCGCTCGGCAAGGTCCGGGAGCTCGTTGATGGCGATGATGCCGCGGTTGGAGCGGGGAATGAGCCCGTAGTGGATGGTCTCGGGATCCCCCAGGCGGCGGCCCTCGGCCACCCGCATCGGATCCACGTCGCCCACCAGGTCGGCCACCGAAGTGTCCGGCGTGGCCAGCTTTTCCACGTAGCGCTCCGACCGGTGCCGCCAGGCAACCCGCAGCCGGTCGCCCTCGGTCAGGACCCGGGCATGGGACTGTTCGGTAATTGGCTCGAAGGGGTGCTCGTTCAGCTCAGAGCCCTCGATGACCGGAGACCACTCATCCAGCAGCCCGGCCAGGGTCCGCAGCAGGCGCGTCTTCCCCTGTCCCCGCTCACCGAGCAGGACGATGTCGTGCCCGGCGATGAGGGCCCGTTCGAGCTGCGGGATCACGGTCCGGCTGAAGCCGAACAATCCGGGCCAGGGGTCCCGCCCCGCGGCCAGGGCGGCGAGGAGATTGTCGCGGATTTCGTGGCGCAGGTCCTTGTGGACGTACCCTGCTGCACGCAGTTCACCAACGGTAAAAATATCGGGGCGCTCACTCACCCCTCTACGGTAAGCCCCGCCCTGCGGCTAATCGAGAGTTTCCTCCAGATTCCTCCGTTGAACCGGGCTCCGGCATAGGCTGGTTGGCATGATGGAGGGGACGGGGGCGGAACGCGGCCGCTCTGAGGATCCGGAGTCCGGGCGGGAGCTGACCCTCCTTAATGAGGGCCGCGTGGAGCTGCTGGGCCGGATCATGAGCGGCAGCAACGCCACGTTCCTGGTGGAAGTTACGTGCGCGGACGATTCCGCTTGGGCCGTCTACAAACCGGAAGCCGGGGAACGGCCGCTCGCGGATTTCGACGCCGGCCTGTACCGCAGGGAGTGCGCGGCCTACCTGCTCAGCGAAGCACTGGGGTGGGGAGTCGTACCGCCGACGATAGTCCGCACAGACGCGCCGCTTGGGGTGGGATCGCTGCAATGGTTCATCGAGGGGGACCTCCAGGAGCATTACTTCACCCTGTACGCGGACTTCCCCGGGACCCACACCGATCTCGCCCGGATCGCCCTGTTCGACTACGTGGCGAACAATACGGACCGGAAGAGCGGGCATGTGCTGCGCGGCACCGACGGCCGTATCTGGGGCATCGACCACGGCCTGTGCTTTTCCGCCGCGTTCAAGTTGCGCACCGTGATCTGGGACTTCGCCGGTGACCCCATTCCAGACAATCTGCTTGAGGACATAAGTCCACTGGCCACCATGGTGCCCGCCGGTGTCGCCGCACTGCTGGACCAGGCCGAAGTGGCAGCACTCCAGCGCCGCGTCCAGCGGGTGCTTCAGGACAAGGTACTTCCCGTTGACCCCACTGGCATGCGCTACCCCTGGCCCCTGGTCTGAGTCATCCTGGTCCGGAACCGGCTGGGCCCGAACTGTTTGCGCCGGCACCCTTACTGGGCGTCCGGATGTCCTTGCGCAGCGGCCGCCGCAGGGGCCGCCTGTTCGAGGTGGGTGCCGATGTGCTCCAGCAGGTAGTGCTGTCCCAGCACCGTGGGATGGTCCCCGTCCGGGCCGATGAGATCGTCAAAATCATCGCTGATCCAGCCCTCCGCGATGGGGTCCACGAACTCTCCGCCCGCCTGCAGGGCAGCGGCCCTGAGCTGGTCACTGATGTCCACCAGCGAAGGATCCGGGATTGCAGAGTACGACGGCGGCCCCACCACAATGATCTTCGCTCCCGGGGCCAGGGCTTCGGCGCGGTCCATCGCCGCCAGGGCGGCATCACCAATATCTGCGGGGGCATGGCCCAGGTCATTCTCCGACCCGAAAAAGACAACAATTCCTGTATCCGGAGTCACGAAGTCTTCAACCTCGGTTCCGAAAGTACCGTCCAGGTCACCCGTACTGATGTAGCCGCTGCCGTTCTCGGCGGCGTTGACCACCTCCAGGCCGGCACCCAGCGGGTCTTTGCGCATCAACGCCGGCCACGCCTCCTGCGGTGACGTGCCGTGGCCGGTGCTCAGGGAGTCCCCCACAACCACAACGCGGACCGGGGGTGCTGCCGTGGCAGGTGGCTGCGTCTGGGCAGTACTCCCTGACGTCACGGCCAGGGCCAGGCCGACCGCACCTGCGGCTATGGCCCGGCCAGGATGCCGGTGGGCGGGATGCGACTGCAGCAGCACGCCATGGTGCATGGGTCCACCTCCTGCCTGCAAGTCGTCGCGGTCCGGCCGCTGCCCGGCGCCGCCAATCCGTCCTCTGTCCGTGTCCCATCGTAGGCAATGGTGGGAATACTGTAGGGCCAAGGTGACCAGGATCAAAGGATGCACAGCCACTGCACAGGAACTTGAGGGGCGTTGGGTAGCCCAGGCACCTGTCATCCGGCGTCCGGATTGTGGTGTTGCCATCGGACTACGCTGTACCCGTGCGACAGAAAACCAACGGGTGGGACCCGGCGAAACGCGTTTCCGAACAGGCACCCGGCGTCCACTTCGTTGAAGGGCCGGCCTCCAACTGGATAGTGGTCCGGGACGGGCCCGGATTCATCCTCATTGACAGCGGTTACCCGGGTGACCGCCACCATGTCCTTGCCTCGCTCCGTCACCTGGGCCTGGAACCCGCGGACGCCCTGGCCCTGCTGCTCACGCACGGCCATGTGGACCATACTGGCTCCGCGGCCTTCTTCTCCGAGTCCTACGGGACACCTGTCCTGTGCGCGGCCGGGGAGTTGGCGCACGTGCAGGGCAAGGAGAAGCACCAGGTGACCCTCGGCCAGGTCCTCAGCCGGGCGTGGCGGCCCCGGGTGTTCCGCTGGATAGTGCACGTCATCAAGGCCGGCGCATTGGCAGCCCGGCCCGCAACGCAGGCAACGGCGTGGGACGCTGCCACACTCCGGGCCCTGCCGGGCCGGCCGGTGGCCATCTCCGTGCCCGGGCACACGCCCGGCAACACGCAATCCTGCTTCCGGAAGCGGGAGCCATCGCGGTCGGCGATTCGTTTGTCAGCGGGCACCCGATCAGCCGGAAGTCCTGTCCGCAAATGCTGCATTCGATGTATCACGCAGATCCGGGCGCGGCGCTCGCCGCCATGCGAAACCTGGCCGGCGTCGACGCTTTGGTTGTCCTGCCGGGACATGGTCCGGCCCTGCGCATGCCGCTGGACCAAGCAGTAGCAGCTCTGGGGAGCCAGCGGCGGAAAGCTGTGCAGGCATCCCGGCGAACGCGCCGCACTGGATTAAAGGGGCAAGCTAAAACTTTCCGTAACGCGCCCGAGCCATGGAATATGCGCCGTAACAAATGAGCCCTGCGGCGATGGCGGCCAGGAGGAACACTCCATACGGCTGCGCTCCGAGGGTCTTCAGCCCGCCATCCAGCCCGGAGGACTTGGACGGGTCGGCGGTTGCGGCGGCCACGATGATCAGCACACCAACGACGGCGAGCACCACGCCCTTGGCGGCGTAGCCAATGGTTCCGATCCACTCCACGGCTGTCCGGGCATCACCGGGGTCCTGCAGGTCTTTCATGAATTTCCGCGTGATGCCGCGATAGGCGTAATAGCCTCCGGCGCCGATGATTGCCAGCCCCACCGCGATCAAGAGCACCACCCCTGCAGGCGCTCCCATCAGCTTTGCCGTGAAATCGCTGGCGGACTGGCTGGAGTTCTTGCTGCCGCCGGAGGCAAAGACGGCAAAGGTGAAGGCCAGGAACCCGAAAACCACGGCCTTGCCCGCGGCGCTGGCGGCCGCCTTCAGCTTCTTCTTGGAATCAGTCTCGGAGCGGGCACCAAAAACGGCTTCACTCAACATCCACAGGGCAAGCGCAGCGCAGGCAACAGCTCCCACCCAGAGCAGGATCCCGCCGCCAGGTTTGGACGCCAGGGCTCCGATTGCTCCCGACTGGTCGGCTTCACCGCCCTGGCCCCTGTCCAGTTGCAATGCGATGACGCCGATCAGGATGTGGACCAGGCCGATGAAGACAAATCCGGCGCGGGCCAGAATACGGACCGCGGGGCTGCGGCTCGCCGACGCGGCCTCGGATACTGCCCTGTTCGCTCCCTGCGACGCGTTGCCCATGGCCGGCCTTTCCACTTTATGCAGTTGATCTCTCGGTCCCCCTGGCGGAGTCTCGTGCCTGCCGGCCCCGCGGGATGATTCAGTGTAAATCCGTCCGCGCCGTCCCGACAGATCCCCCAAAGTTCGGGCCACGGACGGATGACCACTAGAGTCGAAGCGGTGCATGCCGAACAGAACGTTGACCGCCTGACCGCCCTGAACCCAGACATGCTGGGCCTGCCCGCAGAGTTGGCCGGCCAGGGGGAAGACGGCTTCGTCCGGGTGCGCGGCGCCCGTGAGAACAACCTGCGCAACGTCAGCGTCGACGTGCCGCGGGACGCGATTGTGGCGTTCACCGGAGTCTCGGGCTCGGGCAAGTCGTCGCTGGCCTTCGGCACCATCTACGCCGAGGCGCAGCGCCGCTTTTTCGAGTCCGTGGCGCCCTATGCCCGCCGGCTGATCCAGCAGGGCCACAACCCCAAGGTGGAGCAGATCACCGGGCTGCCGCCCGCCGTCGCACTCCAACAGCGGCGCGGCACCGCCACCTCGAGGTCCACCGTGGGGACCGTTACCACGCTCTCCAATTCGCTGCGCATGCTGTTCTCCCGCGCCGGCAGCTACCCGGACGGCGCTACCCCGCTGGATTCGGATGCCTTCTCCCCCAACACCGCGGCAGGCGCCTGCCCCGAATGCCACGGCCTGGGAACCGCCCACACGGTCACCGAAGCATCACTGGTTCCGGACACATCCCTCAGCATCCGCGACGGCGCGGTCGCCGCCTGGCCCGGTGCCTGGCAGGGCAAGAACCTGCGCGACATCCTGACCCACCTCGGCTACGACGTGGACATTCCCTGGCGGCAGTTGCCCCGTGAACAGCGGGACTGGATCCTCTTCACCGAGGACCAGCCCGTGGTGGAAGTGACGCCGCAGCGGGACCGCGTGGCCAAACCGTACAAGGGCCGGTTCTGGAGTGCCAAAAGCTATGTGATGCACACACTGCTTGACTCCAAGAGCCCTGCCATGCGGGAGAAGGTGCTGCGCTTCATGGAGACTGGACCGTGCCCGCGCTGCGATGGCACCGGGCTTCGGCGCGAGGCCCTTGCGGTGACCTTCGCCGGGCACACCATTGCCGGACTCAATGCCGTGCCCATGACCGAACTGGCGGACATCATCCGCCCCACAACCCTGCTGGCTACGGCAGGCACGGCGTCGCGGAAGCAGTCCTCTGAGTCCAATGAAGTGGCCGTGGCCATTACCCGCGACCTGCTGCAGCGCGTCAACGTCCTGCTTGACCTTGGCCTGGGCTACCTGGCGCTGGGGCGGGCCACCCCGACGCTCTCGCCGGGCGAAATGCAGCGGCTCCGGATCGCCACCCAGCTCCGGTCCGGGCTGTTCGGGGTGATCTATGTGCTGGACGAACCGTCAGCCGGCCTGCACCCCGCGGATGCCGAACCCCTCCTTGCAGTCCTGGACCAGTTGAAGGCATCGGGAAATTCCGTGTTCGTGGTGGAGCACAACATGGACGTGGTCCGCCGCGCCGACTGGCTGGTGGACGTGGGTCCCCGCGCCGGCGAGGACGGCGGGCAGGTGCTGTACAGCGGGCCCGTCCAGGGCCTGGACGCTGTGCCAGGGTCAGTGACAAGGCCCTTCCTGTTCCCCAGGGATGCGGCGGGGTTGACGGCCGACGGCGGGAGCGGCACGGGTGCGACGCGGGACGCTGGCGGGTGGCTGGAACTGCGCGGCATCAGCCGCCACAACCTGCGGAACCTGGACGTGGCCTTTCCGCTCGGCGTCCTGACGGCCGTCACGGGCGTATCAGGTTCGGGTAAGTCCACCCTGGTGAGCAAGGTCCTCGCAGATGTTGCCGGCACCTTCCGGCAGGCCAGCGATACCAGCCGGGAGCCACGTGAAGAGCCGGGCATTGAGATCGACGAGGACGGCGGTCCGGGCAGTGTGGGACACGTGTCCGGGCTGGAGCGGATTGACCGCACGGTCAAGGTGGACCAGAAGCCCATCGGGCGCACGCCCCGCTCCAACCTGGCCACTTATACCGGGCTCTTTGATGCGGTCCGGAAGGAGTTCGCTGCCACCGATGCTGCAAGGAGCCGCGGTTTCGGCCCAGGGCGCTTTTCCTTCAATGTGGCCGGCGGACGGTGTGAGACGTGCCAGGGCGAGGGCTTCGTGGCCGTGGAGCTGCTCTTTCTTCCCGGAAGCTACGGTCCCTGCCCGGAATGCAGCGGTTCGCGCTACAACCCGGAAACCCTGGAGGTCACCTATCAGGGCAGAAATATCGCGGAGGTGCTGGGAATGACGGTCAATGCCGCGGCCGGCTTCCTGGCAGGGGTTCCCGCCGCGGCGCGTTCCCTGCAGACCCTCCAGGAAGTGGGCCTGGGCTACCTCCGGCTGGGCCAGCCGGCCACCGAGCTTTCCGGTGGTGAGGCGCAGCGGATCAAGCTGGCCACTGAACTGCAGCGGGCCCGGCGCGGCCACACGCTCTACCTGCTGGACGAGCCCACCACCGGACTCCACCCGGCCGACGTCGAACTCCTGATGGCCCAGCTCAACCGCCTGGTGGACGCCGGCAACACGGTGATCGTTGTGGAACATGCCATGGACGTGGTGGCCGCCGCGGACTGGGTGATGGACCTGGGGCCGGCCGGTGGCGACGCCGGCGGTAAGCTCGTCGCCGCCGGCAGCCCGGCCGCCGTCGCGCGTTCCCGCAGCAGCCGCACCGCTCCCTATCTGGCCGCCGCCCTCCGGGACCGTTACGCCGGGGCGGAAGGGTAGCGGCTTTGGGCTCTTGCCCCCGCTCATGCGCGGGCGTAGGACAGAGGAATGCGTTCCCCCCAGGCGGTGCTTCCACAGGACGTGCTTAGCGGCCGGGTTGCGGTGGTGACCGGTTCAAGCCGCGGCCTTGGATTCGCCATGGCCCGGGAGCTGGGCCTGCACGGTGCGGCTGTAGTGCTGGGAGCAAGATCGGACGACGACGTTGCTGCCGCCGTCGAACGTTTGCGTGCTGCGGGCATCGCTGCATCCGGGAGGCGCTGCGACACCGGCGACCTCGCCGACGTGGAAGCACTCCGGGACGAGGCCATCAGCCGCGGGACGCTGGACATCTGGATCAACAACGCCGGCACGTCGGGGCTCTATGGGCCCACTGCGTCAACGCCCGTGGATGACTTCACACGCGTGGTGCGGACCAACATCCTGGGCACATTCCACGGGGCCAGGGTGGCCCTGCCGGTGTTCCTGCAGCAAGGCCACGGTGACCTGGTGAACCTCTATGGCCAAGGTGACCGGGGACCCGTGGCGCTGCAGAACGCGTATGCGTCAAGCAAGCGATGGGTCCGCCAGTTCACGGAGACACTGCGGTTGGAAACCAAAGGTACGGGCGTGCGGGTGCACGGCATGAATCCCGGCCTGGTGGAAACGGACCTCCTGGGGCGGGTGGCGTCCCAGCCGGGGTTCGAGCACCGCCTCGGGGCCCTGCAGGTGGTGGTGGGACTGTGGGGGCAGAGCGCCGGGCAGGCGGCACGGCCCATCGTGGATCTTGTGACATCCGAGGCCGCGGAGTTCCGGTTCCTGACTAAAAGACGGCTGGTGACCCACGGGTTACGGAACATACTGGGCGGACGCCTGCGCAGGACAAACAGGATGCCGCTGCAGGTCACCGTGGTGCATCCGGACCCGCAGCCCTGAGCGGGGCCCCTCCACCGGCCCCCGTTAGGCAACTGAGACATTCCCAATGCAGGGTTGTGATGCGGCGCACACTATGCTCGACAGCACCATCCGGATCGCGGGAAGAGGCACCATGAGCATCGATATTGAGGTTGGGTCCATCTGCAGCACCGGGGATTCGGCGCGTTTCGGCGCGGCGGCCGACGTCATCGCGACGGCCATTGCCGCCACCATGCAAAGTGTCCTGGAACGCCACGTTGCCTACAACTGGGTCTGGACCGATGAGATCCGCTGCAGGGGGTGCAACGCAAGTCTGCCAATACCGATCCTAGCCAGCACACGTGCCATTGCAGACAGCGTCTTTGAGGCCCACCGCTCAGCGGAAGTGGAAGCAATCCTTGCAATGGGTTCGGGCCTTCTGGACCGCCGCTGACCAATCCTTTTCCGTTGCTGCAGGCAAATATCTGTCCCGCTCTGGACTCTTGGCCGGGGGCACACCAGACTGTCTACAACAGTTGGCCACCGCGCCCGAATTGTCTGCGCTTTCAATGCCCGCGTAAATGGACGGCTGCATTTATTGGGGTTTTACCGTGAGGCATTCTTCACGGCATTGAAAGGACCTGGCCATGCCGGACTTTGCACCGTTCTTCCCGCTGATCGCCATTATTCTGGGCGTTCTTGTTGCCATTGTTTTTATCTGGGTGGCAACAAAGCTGATGTGGAAGGTGGCAGAACCCAACGAGGCCCTGATCATCTCCGGGCTGACCAGGGGAACCCTGGAAACCAGGGCAGGAATGGACTTCAAGATTGTGACCGGCAAAGGCGCCCTGGTCCTCCCCGGACTCCAGACCGTGCGGCCATTGTCACTCACATTGAATGAAACGGAACTCAAGGTTTCCTGTGTTACCTCCCAGGGCATCCAGGTCATTGTTGAAGGCGTCGTCATTTACAAGATCGGCGATGCTCCGCCCTTCATTGCCAACGCGGCGCGCCGATTCCTGGGCCAGCAGCCCAAAATGCAGAGCCAGGTATACAACGTCTTTGAAGGCCACCTCCGCTCCATTATCGGCAGCATGACGGTGGAGGAAATCATCCGGGAGCGGGACAAACTGGGCTCGCAGGTCCGCAGCGCCAGCGGGGTGGAAATGGAAAAGCTGGGCCTGGTGGTGGATTCGCTCCAGATCAAGGACCTGCAGGACCCCACCGGCTACATCCAGAACATCGCAAAGCCGCATATCGCCCAGGTAAAGATGGAGGCCCGGATTGCCGAGGCCACCCGCAACCGGGAAGCGGCGGAAAAGGAAGCGGAAGCCGCAGCCCTGATTGCGGACGCTCAGAGCGTTTCGGCGATCCGGCAGTCGGTGGCGCAGGCCAACGCGGAACGGGCCAGGGCAAACGCCGCCCAGGCCGGACCTCTGGCTGAGGCTACTGCACGGCAGCAGGTGGTGGTCCAGGAAACCGAAGTTGCCAAGCTTGAGGCGGACCGTGAGGAGCAAAAGCTGCAGACGAGCATCCGGAAGCCTGCTGACGCGAAAGCCTATGCCAAGCGCACCGACGCCGAAGGGCAGAAGGCGGCGGATATCAGCGCCGCCGAGGCTTTGGCGCGCCGCACCGAGCTTGAGGCCCAGGCGAACGCCAGGCGCACGGAACTGCAGGCCCAGGCGAACGCCACCGCCGCTGCCGCGGCAGCCGGAGCAACGAAGGTCACCGGTGAGGCCGAAGCCGCCGCAACCAGGGCCAAGGGTGACGCCGCGGCCTCCGCCATCAAGGCCAAGGCGCTGGCCGAAGCTGACGGCATCAAGGCCCGGGCCGAAGCGCTGGGCACCAACCAGGACGCGGTCATCTCCCAGCAGCTTGCCGAGAACATGCCTGCCATCATCGCCGCAGCAGCGGAGCCCTTCTCGCACGTGGGCAACATGACCGTCCTCAACGGCGGCGAGGGCGTCAACAAGATGCTGGGCGGCATCCTGGCGCAGGCTGGCGACTACCTGCCTGCCCTCGCGTCCGCGCTCCGAAAAGGCGAGGACACCAAGCGTCCGCCCAAGGCACCGGGTGCGTAGGGCTGCCGGTGCACAAGGACGTTGACCGGAGCCTGACCGGGAAGATCGGCCGGGTGACCGGGCGCATCGGCCCGGGCACCATTGGCGAAGTCATGCTTCCCTATCTTGGCGGCACCATGGCATTCCATGCCCACCCGTACGACAAGACCAGTGAGTTCCCGGCGGGCAGTGAGGTGCTGGTGATCTATTTCGACCCGCCGCAAACGGTGTATGTGGACGAGCTTCCGGACGTGCTGAAGCACCCGGAGTAGGCCCTCCCCCGGCCTCCTTGGAGAGCTACCGCCCGCCCTCCATTTTGCGGCTGCGCTGTTCCAAGGCCATGGGGCCATAGGGATAGACGCCCGTCTCCGGCTGGCTGGCCTGGGTGAGCCGGGCGGATTCGTCAGCACTGAGTTCCAGGTCCGCGGCGGCCAGGTTGTCAGCCAGCTGTTCCATGGTCCGGGCCCCCAGGATCACGGACGTCACGGCAGGGCGGTCCGCCAGCCAGGCCAGGGCCACCTGGGACGGGCTTACGCCGTGGGCGTCCGCGATGTCCTGGACAGCGTCGATGACAGCCCACGTCCTCGGGTTCTCGTTGCGCGCCTTCCAGGCCTCCATGCCACGTTCGGGGTTTTCGCCGAGGCGTGTTGCGCCGGAAGGGTGCTGGTCGCGCTTGTACTTGCCGGACAGCCAGCCGCCGCCCAGGGGCGACCACGGCAGCAGGCCAACCCCGGCGTCAAGGGCGGCCGGAACGATTTCGAATTCGATGTCCCGGACCAGCAGGCTGTACTGGGGCTGCAGACTGACGGGCGGGTTCCACCCCTGGTTGCGTGCCACATGCACGGCCTTGGTGAGCTGCCAGCCCAGGAAGTTCGAGAAGCCGTAGTAGGCGATCTTTCCGCGGGTCACTGCGTCGTCCAGGAAGCGGAGGGTCTCCTCCAGCGGGGTGATCGGGTCCCATGCATGCATCTGGTACAGGTCGATCTGTTCCACGCCCAGGCGGCGGAGGGAATTGTCCAGGGCGCGCGTCAGGCGCCGCCGGGACGTTCCGACGTCGTTCGGTGCCGCACCCATGGGAAAGCGTCCCTTAGTGGCGATCACCGCTTTATCCCTCACCTCGGGCCGGTTGGCCAGCCAGCGGCCGATGATTTCTTCCGAGACTCCAGCACTGTAGACATCGGCGGTGTCAATGAAGTTGCCGCCGGCTTCGAAGTAGCTGTCCAGGATGGCATGGGAGGTTTCCTCCGTCGCCTCCGCGCCAAACGTCATGGTGCCCAGCGCATAGCTGGTGACGATGGTGCCGCTGTTTCCCAGTGTTCGGTACTGCATGGTTGTCCTCACATTCAGTGGTGGTTGGGCGGAAAGCTGCGGCCGGCCGCATCCCGGGTGCTGGTGCGGATCCGGTACAGGCTGGTGGTTGCTGTGACGTACAGGTCCTGCCCGTCCGGACCGCCGAAGCACAGGTTGGACACGGTCTCCGGCACGGCAATGGTTTCCAGGAGTTCAAAAGACGGTGAGTAGATCCTTACGGACGGGCCGGCGGAGGTCCAGATCCTGCCCTCGACATCGACCCGCAGTCCGTCAGCCGGAAAACCCTCTTCCAGCTCCAGCGTCCCTGTCCTGCGGCTGCAGCGGCCCTCATGCACGCTGTAGGTGGCGATCCGCAGGGGCACGCCATAAGGGGAACCGGCCGTGTCCGCGACATAGAGGACGGATTCGTCAGGCGAGAAGGCGAGCCCGTTGGGGTGCACAAGGTCCGTAACTTCCACCGTCATTGATCCTGAGCTGGGCTCAAAGCGGAACACATGGCACCCGCCGTATTCCTGCTCGCCTTCGTGGCCTTCCTTCGTCCCCGGAAGAATCCCATACGGCGGGTCGGTGAACCAGATGCTGCCGTCCCGGGCAATCACCACGTCGTTGGGTGAGTTCAGCCTGCGGCCCTGGAAGGAATCCACCAGGCCGGTTACGGTTCCTTCACGGTCGCGCTCCACCCGGCGGAGGCCGTGGCTGCACTGCACCACGCTGCCGTCATGATCCAGGGTGCGACCGTTGGTGAACTCCACGCCACCTGCGTATTCCCGAATGGTCCCGGTGGCCGGGTCAAACTCGAGGATGCGGTTGTTGGGGATGTCACTCCATCGCACCGTCTGCGACGACGGTACCCACAAAGGTCCCTCCGCCCACACGGAGCCGGTGAAAAGGCACTCCAGTGTGCCGCTTGTCATTCCGCCGTTCATCGACGCTCCCCTACGGTCCAGATTTCTGCCGTTGCACTGCCCGTCATGGCGCGAAGCCCGGGAGACGGCATGCACAGGACCACCCTAGCGTCACGGGCAAGATCCCTGGTCCGTGGGACGCGCCCATAGAATGGCGCTGTTCGTATGTCGAACTTTTGTACGTGACATGAACTTAGGGTATTCTCGCAGAATTGCGTGCCACAGATCACTCCTCCAAGTAATGGAGCTCTCACCTGGCATGCCTGTTTAGACGTATTGATCAAAGAGGATTACATGACTATTTCCCCCACGGCCCGCCCTTCCCAATGGCCGGTCTGGCTTTGCTGGCTGGCCATGGTCCTGGACGGCTTTGACCTGGTGGTGCTGGGCACCGTTATCCCAACGCTGCTCAAGACCGGCCAACTGGGCTTTGATGCGGTTGGCGCCACGCTGGCAGCAACTATTTCCCTTGTCGGCGTTGGCCTGGGCGCGTTGTTCATAGCCCCGCTTTCAGACAAGTTCGGGCACAGGAAACTGCTCTTCGCCTGCGTACTCTGGTTCTCGGTCTTCACCATCGCCGTCGTATGGGCTCCCAACGTGGCTGTATTCAGTGCTTTCCGGCTCCTGGCCGGCCTCGGCCTTGGGGCCTGCCTCCCGGTCGCCCTCGCATACATGAACGACTACGCTTCGGCGGGGTCAGCCGGTAAGTCAACCACCCGCACAATGACCGGGTACCACGTCGGCGCCGTGGCAACAGCCTTCCTGGCGTTGCTGGTCATTCCGGACTGGCGGACGATGTTCGTGGTGGGCGGCGTTACAGGGCTGGTTCTCCTGCCGTTCCTGTGGTTCAAACTGCCGGAAATGACACACGCGGAACGGAGCGCGCGGAAAGAGAAGCAGGCCACTTTCCGGGATCTGGGCAAGAAGCCATATCCCCTGGTTGCTGCTGCAATCGCCGCTGCTTCATTCATGGGGCTGCTGCTGGTCTACGGCCTGAACACGTGGCTTCCGCAGCTGATGGCGTCGGCGGGATACCCCGTCAGTGCAGGCCTTTCCCTGCTGCTCGTGCTGAACCTGGGTGCCGTCGCAGGCCTCTTCATCGCTGGCGTCCTTGCTGATAAGCACGGGACCAAGCCCATTGTGCTGGTGTGGTTCGGTCTTTCTGCCGTGTTCCTTGCCCTGCTCAGTTTCAAGGTTGACAACGCGATCCTGCTCAATGCCCTTGTCTTCGTCACGGGCGTCTTTGTCTTCAGTTCGCAGGTGCTCGTTTATGCCTGGGTCAGCCAGTTGTTCCCGGCGCACCTTCGTGCAACCGCCCTCGGTTTCGCCGCGGGCGTCGGCCGCGTCGGCGCCATCGCCGGACCCGCCGTCACCGGCGGCCTGGTCGCCGCAGGCATCGCCTACCCATGGGGTTTCTACGCCTTCGCGGCAGCCGGGGCACTCGCCGTCGTAGGCCTGCTGGCAGTCCCGCCCGCAATAGCAGCCGGACAGCCGGCGCAGGAGCGCGTCAGCTGAGCTTTGCTGCGGGACAGCGTGGCCCGGCCGGCTCCATTGGCCGGCCGGGCCGGGTAGATATTTACCGGGCAAAGTTCGACGCCGGAGGTAATGACGCGGAGGCAGGCTTTGGTTAAGATCGAGGTTCCACGCTCAGCCATTTGAGGCCTTGCGCCGTCGGGCCCGGGGAGCGTCGGGGAGGCAGAGAGGCCACCATGGACGTCACACAGCCGGGCGCGCATGCGTTGGACCCCTTCCCCCACTATGAGCGGATGCGGGCAACAGCCGCTGTCTTTCAGGATGACCGATCGGGGAGCTGGCACGTTTTCCGGTACGACGACGTCCAGCGGGTGCTGTCCGAGCACGCAACATTCTCGTCCCGCATGGGCGGTGATAATCCATCCGGTTCCGGGCAGCTCTTCGCCGCAAGCCTCATCACCACCGATCCCCCAAGGCACCGGCAGCTGCGCTCCCTGGTCACGCAGGCTTTCACCCCGAAAGCCGTTGACGCGCTGGCTCCACGCATTGTCGAACTCACGGACGAGCTTCTGGAAGGGATTGCTGCCCGCGGGAGCGCAGACCTGATCAAAGAACTGGCATATCCGCTGCCGGTCATCGTGATTTCCGAGCTCATGGGCATCCCGGCGGAGGACCGCGAGCGTTTCAAACAATGGTCGGACGTGATCGTCAGCCAAACGCAGTCCGGTCCGGCCGGCGACGGAGATGATGCCACCGCAGCAGAGATGATCGGGTACTTCCTGGCCCTCATTGACCAACGCCGGAGCCGGCCCGGCGAGGACCTGATCAGCACCTTGCTGGCCGCCGAAATAGACGGCCAAAAACTGACGGTGCCTGAACTGCTCGGATTCTGCAGTCTGCTGCTCGTCGCCGGCAATGAGACCACCACCAACCTGATCGGCAACGCCGTCTTCTGTTTGGCTGAGTCGCCCGGCACACTCGAGCGTGTCCTTGAAGAGCCCGACTTGCTGCCCCAGACCCTCGAAGAGGTGCTGCGCTTCCGGTCGCCGGTCCAATCGATGTACCGGGTGAGCGTGGCGGAGACATTCCTGGGCGATCAACGTATCCCGGCAGGGGCACCGATCGTGGCCTGGATCGGCTCCGCCAACCGCGATGAGCAGCAGTTCCAGCGGCCGGCTGAGTTCGACGTCGACCGCAGCCCGAACCGGCACCTGGCCTTCGGACACGGCGTCCACTTTTGCCTCGGCGCGCCACTGGCCCGGCTGGAGGCGAGGATCGCACTGGAGGCACTGCTGGCCCGCCTGCCGGGGCTTTCCCTGGCACCTGAAGCGCAGCTGGAACGAATGGAAAGCACCATTGTTTACGGGCTGAAGGCACTGCCCGTCAGGTGGCAGCCCGCCTGACCGGCAGGTGGCAGCCCGCCTGACCGGCAGGTGGCCCGGCCTATTCCGGGGCACCCGCTTTTGCGGCGTAGTCAGCCGCCTGTGCCCGCACCTGGCGGATATAGGCATCAGACTGGTTGTAGGAGTGGACGGCGTCCGTCCACCCCCGCGCGGTTGTCAGGTTCCGGCCGTGGCCGCACAGGTACGTGGCGGCGCTGAGGGCGGCGTCGTCAATGTTGGACGGATCTGCCGCTCCGTCCCCGTTCCCGTCCCTTCCAGCAAGCCGCCACGTGGAGGGAATGAACTGCATCGGTCCTACGGCGTGGTCCCAAAGGGCATCATCGTCCAGGAGACCCCCATCGGTGTCTGCGATGGCAGCGAATCCATCGCCGTTAAGGCTCGGACCAACGATGGGACCGCTGGCCTGCCCGTCGGCGCCAAGTCTGCCGCCGCCATAAGTTCCGTGGGCTGATTCGACGAAGCCCACCGCCGCCAGCGTATTCCAGCCGATTCCACAGTCAGGGGTGGAACGATTGGCGGCGTCGGAGGCAGCAACGTACGCCCGCAGCGCCCGGGCAGGGATCCCTGTTTGTGCCGCGGACCGCACCAGCCACTCGGCGTCCGGACTCCGCGTGACGTTCACGGCGGTATCCATGCCGGCGGGCCGGGCATCGAAGATCACGCCGGCCCGCGGTGGTGCGGAAAAGGCCACCCGGGCATCCGCGCCCGGCTGCCGGATAAACCAAAAGGAGAATGCCGTGCTGACGCAAACCACCAACAGGCCAAAGACCACAAAGCGTTTTACACGGAGCACTGACTAATCAAACCATCAAGCTTCGAGGCTGGATAACCGGACGACTGCAGATGGCGCCGCTGGAGCACATTCTGGACGACGTCCCAAGCCGGGACCCAAATGACCTGCCCGGCATGATTTCCCGTGACGCCGCCGCGCGGTCAGCGCACCACCGTGCGGTGACCGGCATCCAGGCGCTGCGTCCAGCCACGGGAATCGAGATGTTCCAGCAGCGGAACGGCAATCCGGCGTGTTGTGCCCAGTGCCTGCCGTGCTTCGCTTGTGGTGAAGGGCTGGTCCAACCGTGCCAGGGTGCGCATCGCCAGGGCCGGCGCCGTAGGCAGCAACACCACGCCGTCGCGCAACCGCAGCAGGCGCCCCGTGCGTTCGGCGGCGGCGATTTCCCGGGCTCCGAGGCCCAGTGCAGCCAGCTCATCGGCCTCCGGGGCATGGAACGCATCTGCGCCGAGCCTGCGCTCCAATTCGGCGATGGCGGGCTCCACGGGGCCGAGGTTGCCCTGGCTGCCAGGCAGCCGGATGTGGCCGCTGTCCTGTTCAAGGGCGGCCCCACGGATGACGTGGGGCAGAAGCCTCTCGCCGGGCAGCCTCAGCAGGTCCCGCGCCGCGCCCATGGAAAGGCCGGGCGCCAATGGATCACGCTCCTGCAGCGCCTGGACCGCATTGCGCAGCCGATCCTGCCATGCCTCCAGGACGGGGACATGCACCCACCAATCCCCAAAAGCCCGTATGCCCGACGGCGCGTCCGCGTCCTGCCCGGGCAGCAGTCCGAGCCTGCGCAGATGCTGAACCTGGACGGCTCCGCGGGCTGCTACTTCTCCCAGTACATCTCCGGCGGGGTCCATGCCTGCAAGCCGTTCGGCCCAGCGGGCGCCATCGCCGCGCCGCTCCAAGGCCGGAGGGTCGGCATCGACGACGCGCGCGCCGCCCAGCACGGACCGGCTTCCGGGGTCACGCAGCACCATCCGGTCGCCGAGGACAAGCGGCAGGGGCCGGTCCAGGACGAGCCGGGCATGGTCGGTTCCGAACGGCCGCAGGCGGGCAGGCACGGAGGCAGTGCCAACATGCACCACGAGTTGTTCCGGCACCTCGGTATAGGCGACGCCGGTGGTCCGCTGGATGCCGACCACGCCGGTGGTGGGCCACGCATCGGGAGTAACCAGCGCGTCCCCACGCCGGATATCCGTTGGGGCAACGTCGCGCAGGTTCAAGGCAACCCTGCTAACAGGCTCCACTGAGGCGTAGGAGGTGTCGCGGCTTTGCAGGCCGCGGACTGTGACGGTGCGGGAACCGGCGTGGCCCAGCAGCTCCAGCCGGTCACCCTGGGCGAGTGTGCCTGCTGCCAGTGTTCCGGTGACCACCGTTCCGGAACCGGTGATGGTGAACGAGCGGTCCACCCACAACCTGACCCGCCCGGTGGTGGCGGGAGCCGGCACCTGGGACAGGACGTCGTCGAGCGCTGTCCGCAGGTCAACCAGGCCTGTTCCGTCGATGGCGGACACAGCTACGGCGGGCGCGTCCTTCAAACCGGTCCCGGCCAACTCACTGCGGGTCCGGGCGAGTACGTCTGCAACCCGCTGCCGGGATGCCCGGTCCGCGCGGCTGAGGACCACGACGCCGTGTTCAATACCGAGCGCAGCGACGGCGTCCCGGTGATCGCTTGACTGCGCCTGCCAGCCCTCATCCGCGGCTACGACGAAGCAGACCACCGGCGCCGGCCCTATTCCGGCAAGCATGTTGCCGAGGAACCGTTCGTGGCCCGGTACGTCAACGAACGCAACATCCTTTCCGGACGGGAGGGTTGTCCAGGCATAGCCCAGGTCAATGGTCAGCCCGCGGCGCCGTTCTTCCTCCCAACGGTCCGGCTCCATGCCGGTGAGCGCGCGGACCAGGGTGCTTTTACCGGAATCGACATGTCCGGAGGTGGCAACAACGTGCACGGATCAGCCTGCCCTGCCTGCATCGGCGCCCTCACGGGTTGCCAGTGCCTGCCGTACCGCATTGAGAATCCTGTCGTCGTCCGCTGCCGGCACGCAACGCAGGTCGATCAGGCAGGAACCGTCATTGACCCGCGGCAGGACGGCCGGGTTGCCTGTGCGCAGGTGGCCTGCGATTTTCTCAGGGAGTCGGAGGGCCCATCCCGGCAGGGGAACTCCGGGGGCGCCGCCGCCCCCTACCCTGCCGTCATGTGCCACAACGGGTACACCCAGGGCATGGGCCAGCCGCTCTGTACGTTGGCGCAACTGTTCGACATCGGCGTGCAGGGCCTGGACAACCGGCGCCGCTGGCCCCGCGAGGGTCGCCTCCAGGGCGGCGAGGGCAAGTTTGTCGGCGCGGACCGCACGGGCGAGCGGGTGGCGGGCCAGGCGGGTGATGATCTCCTTACGGCCAAGCAACAGGCCCGCTTGGGGGCCGCCCAGCAGCTTGTCACCGCTGGCTATGACGACGTCGGCCCCGCTCGCCAAAGCGGTGGCAGCATCGGGTTCATCGGGCAGGTAAGGGTCGGGGGCCAGCAGCCCGCTGCCCAGATCGGCCACGAGTGGAACGCCGTGTGCCACCGTAAGCGGGCTCAGTTCGTCAAGCGGAACAGCGGACGTGAATCCGTCCACCCGGAAGTTGCTGGGGTGGACCTTGAGTACGCAACCGGTGTCCGGTCCGAGGGCGCCGGCGTAGTCATGCAGGTGTGTCCGGTTGGTGGTGCCCACCTCGCGCAGCCTGGCACCGGTCGACTCCATCAAGTCCGTCAGCCGAAAGCCCGCACCGATCTCGACGAGTTCGCCCCGGCTCACCACCACTTCCCGGCCGGCGGCCAGGGCTGTGGTGGCCAACACCAGCGCCGCTGCCCCGTTGTTGACCACCAGGGCGTCCTCGGCGGCGGGACAGGCGGCGAGCAATGCAGCGCGGGCGCCCGCGCCGCGTCGTGAGCGGCTGCCGTCCGCCAGGTCCAGTTCCACGTCCACGTAGCCGCTGGCGGTGACAAGGGCGTCCACCGCGGCTGTGGAAAGGGGCGCACGTCCCAGGTTGGTGTGGACGATGACGCCGGTGGCATTGAGCACCGGGCGCAGGGTCATGGCCGTTCGTGAAGCCAGCGCGGCGAGCAGGGTTGGTTCCACTTGGCCTGAAGGGAGATCACCGCACCGGGCCTGCTCCTGGACTTGCCGGACCAGTTCGCGGATGACCCGCTCGTGGAGCCTTGTCCGGGCCTCGTGAACGGCCGGCAGTGCCAGCAGGTCGTTCGTGCGGGGAATCAGGCGCCGGGGATCGACCTGGTCCACAGCCCTCCTCGTGTCGCGGCATTCACTGCCGAAAGTTGGCGGTGGCGGACGGGAATCGAACCCGCCAGGCCGAGATGCTCAGCCGCACCGGTTTTGAAGACCGGGGGGCCCACCAGGACCCGGACGCCACCGCGCCTCAATATAGCAGGTTGTCCTGCGGGGGTTAGGCTGGGCGGGTGAGTGAGGTTCAGACACCAATTCAGCAACCAGATCATGCTGCCGCCGGCACGCTCCGGCTGACCGAATATGCCCACGGCGGGGGCTGCGCCTGCAAAATTCCGCCGGGCGAGCTCGAAGACGCGGTCCGCGGGCTCATTGGCCAACAGGGCGCAGAGGTCCTGGTTGGCCTTGACAGCGGCGACGACGCGGCGGCGGTCCTGGTGCGCGACGATCTGGCGGTCCTTACCACCGCCGACTTCTTCACCCCCGTTGTCAACGATGCGTTTGACTGGGGCCGCATCGCTGCCGCCAATGCCCTCTCTGACATTTACGCGATGGGCGGCCAGCCGGTCACCGCGATCAACCTCGTGGGCTGGCCCCGCGGAGTCCTGCCGCTGGAGCTCATGACGGAGGTGCTGCGCGGCGGCCTAAGCGTCGCATCAGAAGCAGGGTGCCCGGTGCTCGGCGGGCACTCCATCGACGATCCGGAGCCAAAGTACGGCATGGCCGTCACCGGAATAGCCCACCCCGACCGCCTGCTCCGCAATGATGCCGCCCAGCCCGGGATGCCGATCACGCTGACCAAACCACTCGGCGTCGGGCTTCTCAACAACCGGCACAAGCAGACCGGCGAGGTGTTCACCGAAGCCGTCGAGACCATGGCGGCGCTGAACCGCGACGCGGCCGAAGCCGCCGTGGCCGCCGGCGTCCGGGCAGCGACAGACGTAACGGGTTTTGGCCTGCTTGGACACCTGTACAAGATGGTCCGTGCCTCGGAAGTAGGCGCCGTGATTGACCGATCAGCGGTACCGCTGATCGAAGGGGCGCGTGAGGCGCTGCGGGATGGCTTCGTCTCCGGCGGGACCCGACGCAATCTCGACTGGGTGCGGCCGCACGTGGAGGCCGGTCCCGGCGTCACCGAGGACGATCTGCTGGTACTGGCCGATGCCCAGACCTCCGGCGGCCTGCTGGTGGTCGGTGAGCTGCCGGGTCACCCCGTGATTGGCCACACCACCGCGGGCCAGGGCATCCAGGTCCGCTGAAGCCCGGCAGCGCGCTCAGCCGGCAGTAGTGATCGCGTCGCCGGTAACGCCGGCGGCACGGCGGGCCGCAAGCCGGTTCTTTTGCGGTTCTATGGTGTACCGGGGATCCCTTGCAGAGGCGAGCCCCGCTTCGAATACCCCGAAGCGGGTCAGTGCCGATGCCGCCAGCAACGCCAGTCCCGAAGCCGCCGCCACCACGCGGTTACGTCCGCCCAGCAGCGTCCCCACGCCACCGGCCACCGCCAACCGCTCGCTCCACTTCAGCATGGCGCCCGCCTTGCCCTGGTGCAGGGGCTCGGCTGTTATCGGATCCATCCGGCGTTCCATCACCCTCATGGCAGCGACGTCACCCAGGACGCCCAGTACGGCGAGTTTGCGTGCAGGCCCGGTCTCCCGTACGGGTGTGGTGACCATGGCGAGCCCGGCAGACGCGAGGCAGGCCGAACTCACGAAGACAAAAGGCAGTTCCTCGTGGGCGGCGTTCCATGTGGGTGTGGCGGTATCGCCAAGCAGGACCGCGGTGTAGGCCGCCAACGGCCCCGCGAAGACGGCGGCCTCAAACCCGGCCGGTCCCTCAACAGCCTGCAGCACTTTCCGCAACACACCCAACGGAAGCCGCGTTCCGCTCAGCCGGTCGATCTCCGCGACGGCAGTGACGGCAGTGCCGGCGCTGAAGGCGCTGAGAATCCACGAGCCCACACTCATGGGCGAGGTCACCTTGAAGGTCCGCAACATGTGCAGGAAACGCTCCGGCCTGCCCAGGTCCTTCACCAAAGCGACGGCGCCGGCGCTCACCGCCGTCAGCGCGCTAAGCCTGGCATTGCGGCAGAGGATTGGCCGTCCGGTCAGTTGACCGCCGAGGCCAAGCAGGGCCGACCCGGCTGCAACGCCGCCCAGGAACAGGTAGATGGCCACGTCATCGCCCCACGGCGCCGGCTTGACCACCGGACGGCCGTAGTACGAGGTGAAGTCCGGCTCCGGCACCATGGGCATTTCCCGGGAGCCGTCACTATTGTCCCGTCGGCGGCCCGTGCCGCGCTTGGCGCCCTGCCGGCGGCGGGCAGGCTCGGATGGCCGGAAGCTGTCGAACTCTGAGAGGGTCACGCACGTCCTCCCAGGAAAGCCAGGGCAGCTGCCGCGGCCATGCCCGCTACTGCCATCCCGGCCCGGCGGTACATCCGGGGCAGATCGGCGGTGGGCACCCGCGGGTCCGGCGGCAGTCCATAGACTTCGGGTTCGTCCAGCAGCAGGAAGACCGATCCGGTTCCGCCGACCCCGTCGTTCTCGTTCGCGCCGTAAAGCCTCGCTTCGGTCATGCCCTGCGCATGCAGCGTGGCGACGCGTTCCCGGGCCGTGTCCACCATGTCGTCGTGATCGCCAAACTTGATGGACGTCGTCGGGCATGCCTTGGCGCAGGCAGGCGTCTCGTCTGCCACCAGCCGGTCGTAGCACAGCGTGCACTTCTGGGCGATGCCCTCGTTCGGCACCGCGGGATGCTTGGCGTGCTGTTCCTCCCTGCTGGCGGCGACCTTGACAGTGCCGTTACTGCGGCGTTCGATCACGCCGAAGGGGCAGCCGGCCACGCAGGTTCCGCAGCCGTTGCACACGTCGTCCTGGACCACCACGGTGCCGAATTCGGTGCGGAACAGCGCTCCGGTGGGGCAGACGTCCAGGCATCCGGCGTGCGTGCAATGCTTACAGACATCAGAGGACATCAGCCACCGGAAGTCTGCCGTGTCCGGGGGCGTGGTGTCCGCGCCCGCCAAATCGGTCCCGGCAGGCGCCGCCTGGGGCGGACCGATGCGCGGCATGCCCAGGCTGACCAGGGCCCGTCCTGATTCCCGCGCCTCCTCGATGCGTTCCTGGCCCTGTTCAATGAACGCCACATGCCGCCAGGTGCTGGCCCCCAGGGAGCCGGTGTTGTCGTAGGAGGACCCGAGCAGTTCCAGGTTGCCGTCCTGCGGGTTGTGGTTCCACTCCTTGCAGGCAACCTCACAGGCCTTGCAGCCAATGCAGATCGAGGTGTCGGTGAAGAACCCCTTGCGCGGGTGGTTGTGCTCCCAGTGGGCATCGGCGGTAGGGTCGGTCGGTCCGGACAACTGGCCCATCTAGTCCTCCAATGTCGGGTCGGTACCCGGAATACTGCCGAGCTGATCGGTGACGGCCCGGTTACCGGTCTCGGTGGTCAGTCCGGCGCGCGTCTGGTACTCGGCAACCAAGGCAAGCAGTTCCTCTCCGCGGGGCCGGCGGCCCGGCCGGATGTCACAGGAGGCCACCTTGGATTCCTGGATCTGGACGTTGGGATCCAGCGTCACACCCAGCAGATCATTGGCCGCGTCACCGCTGACCACGGCATTGCTGCCGACACCCCAGTGGTAAGGCAGCCCGATCTGATGCACCGTGTGCCCGCCGACGGCCAGGGGCCTCACCCGGTCGGTGACAAGCACCTTCGCCTCGATAGCGGAGCGGGGCGAAATGATGGTGGCCCACCCGTAGGGCTCCAGTCCACGCTCAGCGGCCAGTTCGGGCGAGACCTCGCAGAACATCTCCGGCTGCAGCTCCGACAGGTACGGCAGCCAGCGGCTCATCCCGCCCGCCGTGTGGTGCTCGGTGAGGCGGTAGGTGGTGAAGACGTACGGGTACACGTCTGCGCCAGGGGTGCCGGCGCTGGGCGCACTGAGGTTATCGGCGCGGGGGAACACCAGCCGCGCCGGGCTCTGCTGCTGCGGGTACAGCGCGTTGGCCACCGGTGATTCCTGGGCCTCGTAGTGGGTGGGAAGGGGTCCGTCCATGAGTCCCTTCGGCGCGAACAGCCAGCCCTTGCCGTCCGCCTGCATGATGAAGGGATCGTCACCGCTGAGGGCGGCTGCCCCGCCAACGGAGGGGTCCGGGTGGCTGCCTGGTGCCCGGTCCAGCGGGAAGTCGGGCACGTCGTCCCCGATCCATTTACCCTGCTCCTGGTCCCACCAGATGTACTTCTTCCGTTCGCTCCAGGGTTTACCCGCGGGGTCGGCTGACGCCCGGTTGTAGAGGATCCTGCGGTTGGCCGGCCATGCCCAGCCCCATTCGGACGCCGCCGGCCCCTGTTCCTGGCCCGGCTTGCGGTTTGCGGCGTGGTTGAAGCCGTCGGCGTACACCCCGGTGTAGATCCAGCAGCCGGCCGATGTGGAACCGTCGGCGCGGAGTTCGGTGTATGCGGAGAGGGGCTTTCCGGCCTCCGGGCCCGCCAGGTGACGGCCGTTGATTTCGGCAAGCACCGCCTCCGCATCCGGATCTCCGTGTTCGTCCACGGGATAGTCCCACGTGAGGTCCAGCAGCGGACGGTCGCGCTCGTCCTGTGAATCGGCCAGCTTCTCCCGGATCCGTTGGCCCAGCTCGAAGAAGAACTGCAGTTCGCTTTGGCACTCCCCCGGTGGTGCCACCGCCTGGTGCCGCCACTGCAGCAGCCGCTGGGTTTGTGTGAACGAGCCGGCTTTTTCCACGTGGGTTGCTGCAGGCAGGAAGAACACCTCAGTTTCGATGTCCTCGGTGCGCAGCTCGCCGGATTCGATTTCCGGACCGTCCTTCCACCACGTTGCCGACTCGATGAGATTCAGGTCGCGCACCACGAGCCACTTCAAATGCGACATGCCCAGCCGTTGCATGCGGCCGTGGGCAGAGCCCACGGCAGGGTTCTGCCCGAGCAGGAAGTAGCCCTCCACTTCGTCCTCGAGCATGCCCATGACCGTCTCGTAGGTACCGTGGGCACCGGTGAGCCTGGGCAGGTAGTCGTAGGCCCAATCGTTGTCCTCGTTAGCGGCGTCGCCCCACCAGGCCTTGAGCAGGCTGATGGTGTAGGCGTCGGCATCCGCCCAGTAGCCCTTCTGCTGTTTCGACCCCACAGCTTCCAGGTATTCGCCAAGGCTGTCATGGCGGCCGGCACTGGGCATCGGCAGGTATCCGGGCAGCAGGTTGAACAGCGTGGGGATGTCGGTGGAACCCTGGATACTGGCATGGCCGCGCAGGGCCATAATTCCGCCGCCAGGGCGTCCCATATTTCCCAGCAGAAGCTGCAGGATGGCTGCGGCCCTGATGAACTGGGCTCCCAGGGAGTGCTGTGTCCAACCGACAGCGTAGGCGAAACAGGTGGTCCGGTCGCGTCCCGAGTTTTCCGTAATGGCACGGGCCAGGTACTCGAAGTCAGCGACGTCGATACCGCACATGTCCCTGACCATCTCCGCGGTGTAGCGGGCGTAGTGCCGCTTTACGATCTGGAAGACCGTCCGGGGGTCCTGCAGGGTATCGTCACGCTGCACTTCCGCGTGCTCCAAGGGCGGGCCGCCGCTGCCGTAGGCATGGCCGGCAGCACGGGCCGTAGCATCCTCGCCGTGTTCGGAGCCGGGCCCGGGGTCGTCAATGCTTCCCTCCCCTTGTTCTGCATAAGACCACGACGACGTGTCGTACGCCCGCTTTTCCGGATCGAAACCGGAGAACAAGCCGCCCAGGTCCTCGGCATCGCGATAGTCCTCGTGAACCAGTGTGGCTGCGTTGGTGTACGCGCCGACGTACTCCTTGAACCAGAGGTCGTTGCTGATGACGTAGTTAATGAGGGCGCCCAGGAGCACAACATCAGAACCTGCACGGATGGGAATGTGCTTATCCGAAACCGCCGACGTGCGCGTGAACCGCGGATCGATGTGGATAACCTTCGCACCACGGGCCTTCGCTTCCGCCACCCACTGGTACCCCACCGGGTGGCACTCGGCCATGTTGGAACCCTGGATGATGATGCAGTCAGCGTTAGCCATGTCCTGCAGTGATTGCGTTGCACCACCGCGTCCAAACGAGGCTCCCAAACTGGGAACCGTGGCGGAGTGTCATATGCGGGCCTGGTTCTCGGTCTGCACCGCCCCTGCAGCTGTGAAGAGTTTCTTGATCAGGTAGTTTTCTTCGTTGTCCAGGGTGGCGCCGCCCAACGAGGCTATGCCCATGGTGCGGCGCAGAAGCCTGCCTTGGTCATCTTCCTGCTGCCACGTCCTGCGGCGGGTTTCGATGAAGCGGTCCGCCACCATCTCAACTGCCGTAGCCAGGTCCAGATGTTCCCACTCAGTGGAACGCGGTGCACGGTAAAGCACTTTTGTTTGCCGGCCCGGAGAATTGACCAACTGCTCGCTGGCAGAGCCCTTGGGGCACAGACGACCGCGGGAAATGGGTGAATCCGGATCTCCCTCGATCTGGATGACTTTTTCGTCTTTGACGTAAACCCGCTGCCCGCATCCAACAGCACAATACGGGCACACACTTTGCACCACGCGGTCTGCGGTGGCCGTCCGTGGAGCGATTGCCTGCGTGCGGGGCGAGGTCACAGACGGCCCGCGCCCCAGTAGGTCGCCCGTAGTCAGTTGACGGACGACCGGCCATTGAAGAAAACTTCGCGGTGCCATTTCAGGAGCATATCCCAAAGGACAGCGGCAGTGACAGAAGAAAGTTGGGCGCGTCCTCCTCCGTGAGCAGCGCTGCTGCGTCGCGCCTACGAGGCTTTCGGGCGGCGCGTGGCAGCAAGCACGGCGAGGTCACGGATCAGGCGCTGCACCTCATGTTCACGTCCTCTGGACGTCGACGTTTGATGAACGGCATTGGGTGCTACCAAGGGCTGTTTGGGCGGTGCGGGTACAGGAGATCCGCCCATTCCCGGGGCTGCAGCACGGGCGTCCTTGGGTGTCAGCGGCTTGCTTGTGCTCATGGCCTCCCCTTGACCTGCTCTTTCGGGGGAATGTCCCCCGACGTAATGCCTGTATGGACACTCTAAAAAGCACTACGGGAAGACGGAAGGTATTTCGTCCATCATCGGGACTTATTGCTCCAATCTTGAGGTTGTGTTGATTGTCGACAGTCAACCCGCCCTCGGCGGGTCCTTCCGGGGGCAAAGCCCGCACGGAAGGAACTTCAGGATTGGCGTTATTCGAAGAGCTCGATGCGCGGTTCTCCCTGGACACCGCTGCGGTGCATGGCGTCCCTGAGGTCACTTCTGCCGAGGAACGCCTTTGCGGTCTCCAGGGTATCGAAATGATGAATGACGAGGACATTGTTCGGGTCGTCGATCATACGGTGGACCGATTCCTGGGTTACCCCGCCGTCTTTCTGCATGTCACCGACCGAGTCGTAAACTTTGCGCCACGCGTCGTAGTCGGCAACACGGTGAAGGATATGGGCAACAGTCATGGCGCTTCTCCTTTGAAGCGTGCCGCACCGTTGGCGGGCCCGGTCCCTCAATGGGGAACGGCACCCCTGCCCTGCCGGTGCATGCACAATTGTCTGCGGCGGCCCGAAATTGGACCCGCCATTGGCTGTGATACTCCGGCCCGGCGGTGCTGTCAATCGTCGCACCACTGCCTTGCGCTATGGGCGTGACCACCATGGAAATGTGGGAAGGAAGGAAAGGCAATCAGGTCTTGCCTTTGCCGTGTGCCTGCTGATTGCCTTTGCCGGAGCCGCGGGGTGCTCTTCCCGGCCCCCGGGCGGCGCGAGCGGAACAAGCAGCAGAAGCTGGACCGCATCACCGCCGCAGCCAGTGAGCTGTTCGCCGAACACGGCGTGGAGGAAGTGACAACGCAGCAGATCGCCGGCAGGGCCGATATAGGCACCGGCACCCTGTTCCTTTACGCGAAGTCCAAGGGCGAGCTCCTCCTGCTGGTGCAGAATGCCCACTACGTCGAAGCGCTGGAGCGGGGCCGCGCCGCCGCTGAAACCATTCCGGATGAACTCGATGCGGTGATGGCCATCCTGCAGCCGATCCTGGAGTGCAACCGGGTCCAGGTCGAAAACGGGCGCACCTACCTGAAGGAGATGGTCTTCGGCGATTCCTCTGAGCCCCGCCAGCGGGAAGCCCTGCACATCGTCGCGCGAACCGAGGAGGCCATAGCTGCCGTCCTGGCGCGCAGGGGCAGGCTCAGCGCCGCTGATGCCGCCACCACGGCGCACGTCGTCTCGGCAATGATGTTCCTCGGCATGGCAGGAAGCCCGGATCCCGCCGCCGGCATCGAGGACATTGTCCAGGACATCTGGACCCAGGTCCGCCTGCTTCTTCCTGGAGACTCAGGAAAGTCCTGAGCCGGCCCTGTAGTGGGCGCCTTCGTCGGCCCAATCACCCCATTCTTTGTTGGACCCCTCCAAAATAGGCTCATCAAAGGAGAACTAGCGTCTGCTCTAAGGGATATTCCAAGCAGACGTGAAGGACGACTTAATGACCATCCAGCCAAACCTTCCCACCGCACCGAGCCGCGGCACCGGCACAGGGTATGGGATCCTCGAGACCGCCCGCGTGCAGGTCCTCGAGGACGGCATCGGCCTGACCCAGGCCCAGCTCGAAGAGGTCCTTCGCCTTCCGGACGAGGCACTCCCCGCGGCGCTGGAGCTGGCACACCAGGTCCGGCTCCGGCACTGCGGCGAAGACGTGGAGGTGGAAGGAATCATCTCCATCAAGACCGGCGGCTGCCCGGAGGATTGCCACTTCTGCAGCCAGTCCGGCCTCTTCGACTCCCCCGTCCGCGGCGTCTGGCTGGATATACCGGAACTGGTCAAGGCCGCCAAGGAAACAGCAGCCACCGGAGCCACCGAATTCTGCATCGTCGCCGCCGTCCGCGGCCCCGACATCAAGCTGATGAACCAGATCAAGTTCGCCATTGACCGCATCAAAGCAGAGGTAGACATCAACATCGCCTGCTCCCTGGGCATGCTCACCCAGCGCCAGGTGGACCAGCTCAAGGACTGGGGCGTGCACCGCTACAACCACAACCTGGAAACAGCGCGCAGCTACTTCCCCGAAGTGGTCACCACCCATACCTATGACGAACGGCTGGAGACCTGCGCGATGGTCAAGGAGGCCGGCATGGAACTGTGCTGCGGCGCCCTGATCGGCATGGGCGAAAGCCTGGAGCAGCGTGCCGAACTCGCCGCCCAGCTCGCGGCACTGGAGCCGCACGAGGTCCCGCTCAACTTCCTCAACCCCAGGCCCGGAACGCCCTTGGAAAACCAACAGATCATGGACGGCAAGGACGCCCTCCGCGCCATCGCCGCCTTCCGCCTGGCCATGCCCCGCACCGTGCTGAGGTACGCGGGCGGCCGCGAGCTCACCCTGGGTGACCTCGGTACCCGGGACGGCCTGCTCGGCGGCATTAACGCCGTCATCGTGGGAAATTACCTCACCACGCTCGGCCGCCCCGCCACCGCAGACCTGAACCTGCTCGTGGACCTCAACATGCCCATCAAGGAACTCCAGAAGACGCTGTGAACAGCGTTCCACTCCCCGCAGGTTCAGCCGCGGGAAACTTCTGCGGGCACTGCGGCGAGGCGTACGACGGCGGCGACGGGCCGCCGTCGTACGTCCACCACCGCTGCGGCGAGCGCCTGACGATGGAGCCGCCGCGCTACTGCGCGGCCTGCGGGCGCCGGATGAAGGTACAGGTAACACCGCTGGGCTGGACGGCGGAGTGCTCCCGCCATGGAGCGGGGGAAACGCTGGTCCAGGAAGGCGTCCAAAGATGACATCGCGTTAGGCTGGCTGGCAGCGAGCCCGCCATTCCCGGGCCCATAGCGCCGCAACGGTCGATTGCACTCTGAAGAAACAGCATCAGAGGGCCATCCGAAAGGACCCAGTTCATGAACAAGAACCGCCTCGAAGCATTCAGCGACGGCGTCCTGGCGATCATCATCACCATCATGGTTCTGGAACTTCACGTCCCCGAGGAACCAACGTGGGAAGGTGTGGCCGGCATCCTGCCCACCTTGTTCAGTTACCTGCTGAGTTTCGTGTACGTGGGCATCTACTGGAACAACCACCATCACATGATCCACCTGGCGAGCCGGGTGAACGGCGGTATCCTGTGGGCCAACCTCCACCTTTTGTTCTGGCTGTCGCTGTTTCCGTTTACCACACGGTGGATGGATGAATCCGGTTTCATGCAGGTCCCTGTCCTGCTTTACGGCATCAATCTGCTGTTAGCCGCGATCGCCTTCTTCATCCTCGAACGCCGGCTGATCGCCGTGCAGGGCAGGGACGGGGCACTCGCCAAGGCTGTCGGCCGGGACTGGAAGGGCAAAGCGTCCCCGCTGATCTACCTTCTTGGCATCGCGCTTACCCTTGCCCAGCCCCTGCTCGGAATTGCCGTCTATACAGTCGTGGCGTTGATCTGGCTGGTGCCGGACCGCCGCGTGGAGCATTTCGTCGCCTCGGCCCACCACGGTGACGTTGGAAACAGCTAGGGCGGCACGGGCAGGCCAAAGACGCATGGTTCCGTCATGACAGTCTTTGGCAGCCACCGCCTGCAGGCCTACGTTCGCGTCCAACCGTGTAGGCACTGCTGATTGAGATCCGGTTGAAGGCGTTAATTGCCAGCACCACCGCACCCCCAGAGAGTCCCCGTTCTGCGCGCTACGTGCCCGGCCTTTCAGAAGAAAAACCCACGATCAGGTTCTGGGCGGTGATAATTGGGGACAAAGAGCAGCTCCTCGTTTCGCTTCAGGGTGGAACCCAGAGCGATCAGCAGGCAAAGCGAGGAAAACCGTGAAGCAGTCTGATATTTCCGACGACGGCGTCGCAGTCTCTCAGCCCGGTTCAGATTCGAGCGACTCCCCCGGGACTCTTACTATCAACCAACTGCTCGTCGAGAGCCGCGTCGGACTTGAACGCGTTCACCCCGCGGATCTCGGGCGGGAGATGGCAGCGGGCGCCCTTGTTGTGGACACACGCCCCGTCGATCAGCGGGACCGCGACGGTGAGCTTCCCGGAGCTGTCGTCATTGACCGAAACGTTCTTGAGTGGCGGCTCGACCCTTCCAGCCCCCACAGGCTCCCGATTGCGGACGACCCCGGACGCCGGATCATCGTTGTCTGCAACGAGGGCTACAGCTCCAGCCTCGCCGCGCACACCCTGCAACGGCTGGGACTGAAACGTGCCACCGACCTGATCGGCGGTTTCCAGGCCTGGGCAGCGCTGCGCAAGCAGTCCGAATAAATACCCGCTTGAGGTAGGCCTATAAAGAACCGGCCAATCATCCACAGAATGACGGGCCGGGTCGTTAAAGGGCCTGCAGGCCGGTGCTTGCCGGTACATCGCGGCCAAGTGGTGGACGCGCGGTATGAACCCTTGGGTAAGCAGAGGGCAAGGGGTTGCGCTTGCCAGCGATGGCTGCCATTCTGCTGCCACCACACTGGGCCACGGAAAGGATCGGCCATGACGAGGGACATCGTTAGATCGGCAAAGGCACCGAGTTCGCCGTTCTTCAGCCAGGGTGTGAAAGCGGGACCATTCATTTTCGTCTCGGGGACCGTTGGCACCGATCCAAGCAACGGCCAGCTCGCGGGCGACAGCATTCGAGACCAGACGCGTCAGGCTCTTACGAACTGCGAGGCCATCCTGGAAGCAGCGGGGACAGGCCTGGGCGACGTAGTAGAGGTCGGCGTGCTGCTTGGTAATCCGTCGGACTTCGCGGAACTAAATGAAGAGTATGCACGGTGGTTCCCCCAGGACCCTCCCACACGCTACGTGGCCAAGCTCGGCGTCGACCTGCCGGGAATACTTGTTTCGATCCGTATGACCGCCTTCATCAGCTGAGGCACCCGAACAAAGTCCAATTCACCCCTCTCCGGCTGGACAGACGTCCCCGCCCGGGCACAGGATTGCCACTCCGGAGCCAAGACCGTGGACAACGCACACGCTCTCTGCACGCTTTCTTCAACCTGTTGAGAGAAGGAAGCTCGCTTCAACGCAGCTCCCGCATCCTTTACGCTGACCGCCCCCGCCTCACACGAGTTAGGTATGCTAAGCCGAAAGGCAGGGGATGGATCAGCATGGCCAAGCGCAAAGCAACAGCACTGGATGTGGCACGACGGGCAGGGGTGTCCCGCAGTGCAGTGTCACTGGTACTCAATGGCAGGGCAGACGGCAACGTCACCGCCGAACGCCAGGAGAGGGTGCGCCGCGCCGCGGCGGAGCTAAATTACACGCCCAACTCCGTTGCCCTCAGCCTGCGCAACCAGCAGACATCAACGATCGGCATCATCACGGATGACATCGTCACCAGCCCCTTCGCAGGCCGGCTGATCAGTGGCGCCTCACGCACGGCCCTGGCCCGGGGATACATGGTCCTGGTAGTGGACACGGAACATGACCCGGCCCGCGATAGCGCTGCGGCGGAGCAACTCGTGCACCGGCAGGTCGACGGGATCATGTACGCCACCGGCAGCCTGCGCGAAATTACCGCCCCGCCGGCGATGCTCACCCTGCCGACCATTCTGGCCAATTGCACCGATGTCGAGTCCCAGCTCCAGTCAGTGATACCGGCAGAGGTCGACGGCGGACGCGCTGCGGCACGGTTGCTCCTTGACCTGGGCCACCGCCGCATCACTCTGTTGACCGGAACTCTCAGCTCCCCCGCCGCACCGCAGCGCGAACAGGGCTACCGTGAAGCCATGGCCGACGCGGGGCTCGGTCCTGAACAACAGCATGTCCACCTGACCGGATGGGACATCGACGAGGGCTACCGGGCCGCTTCCTCCGTCCTGGGCGGCAAGGACCGGCCGACGGCGATCATTTGTTCCAACGACAGGGTTGCCACCGGCGTTTTGCTTTACGCCGCTGCCGCAGGACTGCGCGTACCGCAGGATCTGTCCGTGGTGGGTTACGACGACCAGCAGAACCTCGCTGCCAACCTTGTCCCCGCCCTCACCACGGTGGCGCTTCCGCACGCCGAAATCGGAGCAGCGGCCATGTCCCTGCTGTTGGACGCCGTGGAAGGAAAAGCTCCGGCAGCTGAGGAAGTGGAAGCAGGAATTCTCTACATGCCCTGCCGGATCATCCCGCGGGCGTCCACTGCAGCGGTCCCGGCCGGCTAACCTGGCGGACCTGGCGGCCGTTTCCCCATTGCGTCGGTGCTGAAATGTTAGGCCAGAGATGACCTGCCCAGCCTCCGGCGGGAGCCTGATGTCCGTGTATCGCCGCTGGCTCGCCCACGTAATTCGTCTTCAATGAAGCTCCAGCAGAAGTCCTACTTGACACGTGTTAGGTGCGGTACTTACGCTACTTAACACGTGTTAGGAGGAGCCGACAATGACGTCTGAAAAGACACCGGGGAAACCAACTCCCTCATATGGGCCGCCGTCCCATAACGGACTTTCGCAGCTCACGCGGCGTTCTATGCTGGGCCTTACCGGCCTGGCTGTTGCGGGAGCCACGGTGGGCGCCTGGCCCCGACTGACGGGGACTGACATTCCGGGCCGCGGGAGCAAGGCCCTGAACATCGCCATCCTTGGCACCTCGGCCGACGCAGCAGCCCGCCAGGGGCTGGTTCAGGCGTTTACCTCCGCCCACCCAGAGATTCCGGTGCAGCTGCAGGCCATCCAGGGCGCAGACTGGAAGGACTTCTTTTCCAAAATCCTCACCATGGTGGCCGCTGGAACACCGCCTGACGTCGTCTACGTGGCCACCGAGGGCGCCCAGCTGTTCGCTGACAAGCTTGCCGAGCCGCTGGATGATTATGTCCGCCGGGACGCAGCCGACATGAGCGACTACTTCGACGACGTCCACCCGAGCCTGCTGGAAGCCTTCATGTACCAGGGAAGCCTTTACCAGCTTCCGCTGGACTGGAACGCGGCGAACATGTACTTGAACACCACAACCTTCGCCCAGGCCGGCCTTGACCGCCCGAAGGACGACTGGACGCAGGATGACTTCAGCGCCACCCTCCGCGCCCTGCGGAAAGCACGCCCGACCGACTTCACCCCGTACTACTGGACCAACCGGCTTTTCGGCGGAGTAGTGCCGTGGCTCTACGCCAACGACACCAGCTTCCTCACCGAAACCAAGGCTCCCGGCGGGGACTGGCTTTGGGACCGTTTCTACCCTACCGACCCAGCCCGGGCCACCCGCGGCGGCGGCTACCTGTGGCAGGCTCCCAACGCCGAAGACGGGCGGGTTATCGAAACCTTCGACTACATCCGCGAACTCGTGTCCGAAGGACTGGGCGTACGGCCTGAATCCGGCGGCGGAAACGCCCTGGTTGGCCTGTTCGGCAACAACCGCATCGGCACCACGCCGGCAGGGGGTTACTGGGCGCAGGGCCTGCATGAAGCAGGAATGACTGCGGACCAGTTCGATGTCCAGTTCTTCCCCCGCTGGCGGACGCAGCGGCATCAGTTCGGCGCTGCCGGCTATGCGATCATGCGCACGGCAAAGGACAAGGATGCCGCCTGGGAATGGGTTAAGTTCTGCTCCAGCCGCGAGGCGATGCAGTTGGCCATGCCCAAGCCGAACACCACTCCCACCCGCCGTTCGATGGTGAACGAGTCCTTTTACGCCGCCACCGGGCCCCGGCACTGGAAAGTCTTCTACGACACCCTCGACAAATTCCCCACCTCCGGCCCCATCCCGGCTCCGCCCCAGCAGGCCGCCGTCGAAACTGCCCTGATGAAGAACGTTTCCACCGCTGTCAGCGGCAGCTCCGCTGATGTGCGGGCCGCGATGGGTACCCTCCAGCGCGATCTTGAGCTGGCCCTGAGGAGGAACTCATGACCACCACGTCCACCGCCCCACGCCGCACGGTTAAACCACCGGCAGCGCGCCGCTCATTCGTTGAGCGATGGCTTGCAATGATTTTCCTTGCGCCCACGCTGCTGGGGATGGCCCTGTTCACGTTCCTGCCGATCATCGGATCGCTGGTTCTGGCTTTCTTCCGCTGGGACATCATTTCCGCACCCCAGTTCGTCGGTTTCGCCAACTTCGCCTCCCTGGCACAGGACCCCACCGTCCGCGTGTCCTTCATGAACACCATCGTGTTCGTCGTCGTCGCGGTCATCCTGCAACTCGGCATCGCACTCAGCCTGGCTTCCATGCTCCAGGCCAGAATGCCGTCCTGGCTCAGGGTGTTCCTCCGGTCCACTTTCTTCTTTCCCCTGGTCCTTTCCGCCGCGTCGGTGTCCATCTTCATGCGCTACATGTTCAACGAACAGTTCGGCGTGGTGAACTGGCTGCTGTCGCTCGTCGGCATTCCGGCAGTGCCCTGGCTGACCAGCCCCGCGGCCTCCGCCGCCGTCGTCGTCCTGGTCTATGTTTGGCAAAACTTCGGATTCTCCTTCCTGCTCTTCCTCGGCGCGCTGACCAACATCCCCAAGGAACTGCACGAGGCAGCGAACCTGGACGGCGCCACAGGCTGGAAACAGTTCAGCAATGTCACCCTTCCGCTGATCAGCCCCACGGTGCTCGTCGCCTCCGTCATGGCCATCATCAGTGCCCTGCAGGTCTTCGACCAGCCCTACGTCCTGACCAACGGAGGCCCCGGCGATTCCACCCGCACCGCCGTCATGGTGATCTTCGAATCCGCCTTCCAGCAACTGGAATTCGGCGAAGCCTCGGCCATTGGCCTGGTACTGACCGTGCTGATCCTGGCCGTCACCGCCCTGCAATTCCGCCTCAGCCGCCGCTTCGTCTTCTACCAGTGAGGTCCCTCATGTCCAGCCAGACCCTGCACACCGGGACCACCGAGCACACAGGCTCCACCACCGGAACACCGACCACCCCCAAGCGCTACCGCAACCGCCGTCTGCCGGCCGCCGGAACCGTCGGCAGGTACACGGCCCTGGCCGTGGCAGCCGCGCTGACCCTCGGGCCTGTCCTGTGGACCCTGTCCACCTCGCTGCGGACGCCGTCGGAATCGTTCAACCTGCCACCGTCCTTCCTGCCCATCAACCCGGACTTCACCGCTTACCAGGAGGTGTTCAGGCAGATCAACGTTGGCCTCCTGGTCCTGAACAGCGCACTGGTGACCGGACTGATCGCGCTTGGCCAGATGGCTTCCGCCACCCTGGCCGGCTACGCCTTCGCCCGCCTGGACTTCCGCGGCAAGAACGCCATCTTCTCACTGGTGCTGGCCACCATGATGGTCCCGGTTCAGGTAACGATCGTCCCGGTGTTCATGCTCATTCGAGGGATGGGCCTGTCCGACACGCTGCTGGCCCTGATCCTGCCGGCCATTCCCACAGCCTTCGGCACCTTCCTGATGCGCCAATACTTCCTGGGCCTACCAAACGACTTCGCAGAGGCGGCCGCCCTGGACGGCGCCGGACCATGGCGGATCTTCCGTTCCGTCTACGTCCCCCTGGCGGTCCCCGGCATGGCAATCGTGGGGATCCTGGCCTTCAATTTCCACTGGAACGAGTTCTTCCGGCCACTGATCCTCACCATCAGCGAACAGAACTTCACCCTCCCCCTCGGCCTGGTCACGCTCCAGGGAAACCTCGGCACCGGGAGCATCTCAGTGGTCCTCGCCGGCGTGATCCTGTCCATGCTGCCCGCACTGGTGGTCTTTATCTTCGGCCAGCGCACCCTGCGCGAAGGTCTCACGGCCGGCGCAAGCAAATAACTCAGACTCTCACAAGGAACCTCATGGATACACTTGCTTCGACTCCCACTGCAGCCACAGCCGAAAGCTACCGCCCGGCCCTGCACTACACCGCAAAAAACACCTGGCTCAATGATCCCAACGGCCTGATTTTTCATGAAGGCGTCTATCACCTGTACTACCAGAACAACCCGCTGGATAACGTCTGGGGAAACATGTCATGGGGTCACGCCACCTCAACCGATTTGCTGACCTGGACCGAACACCCAGTGGCCATCGCCTGTGATGCCAACGAGGACATCTTTTCCGGGAGCATCGTCTATGACCGTCGCAACACCAGCGGATTCGGCAGCGGTTCCGTTGCCCCGCTCGTGGCCATCTACACCAGTGCCTTCAAGCCGGGCTCGCCGTATGAGGGCGTCCAGGCCCAGTCCCTGGCCTACAGCCTGGACGGGGGCCACACCTGGACAAAATACTTAGGCAACCCCGTCCTTAATCGCGGGTCCGCGGAGTTCCGCGACCCCAAGGTATTTAGGTACGACGGCGGCACGGAGAGTTACTGGGTGATGGTCGCCGTGGAAGCCACGGACTTCCAGGTGGTGCTTTACCGATCCGACGACCTCAAGCACTGGGAACTGCTCAGCACCTTCGGCCCCGCAAACGCCACCGGCGGCGTCTGGGAGTGCCCTGACCTGTTTCCCCTGCCAGTGGACGGCGACCCTGAAAACCTCAAGTGGGTCCTCACCGTCAACCTCAACCCCGGCGGGCCCAACGGGGGGTCAGCCGGCCAGTACTTCCTGGGCGGCTTCGACGGGACCACCTTCATCCCGGACAGCACCGTAACCGAAGGACTCCAGGACCCGGACCGGCTGGGCGAATACCAGTGGCTGGACTGGGGCCGGGACTACTACGCCGCGGTCTCCTTCAGCGACGCCCCGGACAACCGCCGCCTCATGATCGCCTGGATGAACAACTGGGAATACGCCAACCACATCCCCACCGCGCCGTGGCGCAGCCCTATGAGCCTCGCCCGCGAAATTTCGCTCCAGACCAGCGACGGAAAGCTGTGCCTGGTCCAGCAGCCCGCGAACGACCGGGGTGGCCTGGCCGATCCGGAATCATTCTGCCTTTCTGGAACCACCATGCACGACGGCGTGCAGGTTCTGCCCGGCGCCGCCGGCACGGTCCAGCGCATTGACGTCAGTTTCACCCCCGGAAGCGCAGAGGAATTCGGTCTCATCCTGCGTGGAGACGGCGCGAAGGGAACCCGCGTGGGCATCCGCCCCGGCCAAGCCACATTGCTGGTGGACCGTCGCGAATCCGGCAGGACAGACTTCCACCCATCCTTCAGCTCGAAAGACACGGCTCCCATCCTGGCAAGGAACGGGTCCTACGACCTCACGGTCTTCGTGGACCACTGCTCGGTTGAAGTCTTTGCCCAGGACGGCCAGGTCACCATGACCGAACTGATCTTCCCCGCAGAAACCAGCACCGACGTCGCCGTTTACGCCGCCGCCGGCACGGCAACCATCAACAGCATCAAGGTCACGCAGCTCGCGTAGGGAAGCACCAAAAGCAAGGAAAACGGAAATGCAGAACAACGGCAAGCCCACCCCTCCCCGGCAGGTGCTGGACGTCGTCGTTATCGGGGAAGCCCTTATCGACGTCGTGACCACGCCTGAGGGGACTAATGAACATCCAGGCGGGTCGCCGGCCAATGTCGCTTACGGCCTTGCCCAGCTCGGAGTCAGCACCGGGCTGCTTACTTCCCTGGGCGCTGACCGCCGGGGTGATGCGCTCGAGGAGCATCTCAGCGGTGCCGGTGTGACGCTTTTGCCCGGCTCCCGGTCACCGGAGAGAACGTCGACGGCGACCGCCACGATCGCCCGCGATGGTTCGGCCAGCTACGCCTTCGACATCACCTGGGATGTGGAACCGCTGGACCTGGCACCCGCCCCGCCCAAGGTCCTTCACACCGGTTCGATCGCAAGTTTCCTTTCACCGGGCGCCGGCACGGTCAAGGCAATCCTCCAACGACTCCGCAGCCAGTGCATCATCACGTACGACCCCAACATCAGGCCGGACCTGCTCGGAACCCGCGCCGAAGCACGGCGCACTTTCGAGGACCTGGTATACCTCACGGACGTCGTCAAACTCAGCGATGAGGACGCCGAATGGCTTTACCCGGAAAAGACCCTGGAGGAAACGGCAACGCACATCCTGGGCTTGGGAACGGATCTTGCCGTCATCACCAAGGGTTCATCAGGCTCGTTGCTCGCGACACCCACCGCCTCCCTCAGCGTCCCTGCAGTGAAGACCTCTGTGGTTGACACCATCGGCGCCGGCGACTCCTACATGTCAGCCCTGATCCTGGGACTCCTCACCCGCGGAACCACTGGCTTCGCGCCCTCGGTCCTTGACCAGCTCGGACGCACAGCGGCCGCTGCGGCCGCGATCACCGTATCCCGGGCGGGTGCCCGGCCTCCAACTGAAGATGAACTCCGAGCAAGGCTTCAGCATCAGCCCCAGCTTTCGTTCTAGCACGGCGCCTCCCCGCGGCCGGGGACCGGAAATAATCCAGTCCCCGGCTTCCTGTGGTCCAAGGACGCCGGCCCGCCGCCGGAACCAGCAGACCTGCGTGATCCCCAACTCTTCGCAGACCGGCACTACCTCGGGCTCGATCACGCGCCACAGCATGTTGTACTGCGGCTGGCTCGACACCAACCGGATGCCCAGTTCGGCCGCCAGCGCTGCGCCGGCCCGGATCTCTTCCACGGTCCATTCGGACACGCCGATGTAGTGGGCTTTACCGGCATGGACGATGTCCGCGAAGACCCCCATGGTTTCCTCCAGCGGGCTTTCGTAGTCGTAGCGGTGAGCCTGGTAAACGTCCACGTAATCCATCTGCAGACGGCTCAGCGAACCGTTGATCGATTCCATCACGTGCTTGCGGGACAGCCTGCGGTCGTTCTTGCCCGGTCCGGTGGGAAAGAACGCCTTGGTCATGATTTCCACGCCTTCGCGGCGCACTCCCTTCAGTGCCTCGCCGAGCATGGATTCGGCCTTGGTGCCTGCATACGCATCCGCCGTATCAAAAGTGGTGATGCCCAAATCCAGCGCCTTGCGGACGCATTCCGTGGCGAGGTCCTGGTCAACGGTTTCGCCGTGTGTGGCCCAGTTGCCCAGGGCTATGGCGCTGACGTACATACCGCTGGTGCCGAGTTTGCGGTATTGCATGAAGTTTCCTTTCAAGGGGTGCCGGGGGTCCGGCGGAAGGGGGAGAATCCGGGGTGCCGGCAGCCAAGCGCAGTGCACGGGGAGGTGCAGTGGTCCCCCGCACCACCAGGCGTACAGGACGCACGATGGCAGCAGGGGACCGTCCATTCAGGACCTCCAGGAGGATCCGGGCGGCGTCCTGTCCTTGCTCGGCTACGTCGTGATCCATGGTTGTCAGGTCCACGACGCCACAGAGCTCATGATTGTCGAACCCCAGTACGGAGAAATCCCGTGGTACATCCAGGCCTGCCTTGCGGAGGACTTTCAGAACGCCGAAGGCCATCTCATCGGAGGCAACAAAAGCCGCTGTCGGGACCTGCTCCGCAACCAACAGCCGCGACGTGGCAAGGGCACCCCTGCGACACTGTTCCCATCAAACTGTTCAAGCGTGACGCCCTGGGTTAGTCCCGCCGTGGAGAGGGTCTCCCGATAGCCCATGAGCGCTGCAAGGGAGGGACACCGCCGAGGTTGCTGCCCTCGTCATCACGGATGCCGATGAACGCGATCCGTTCGTGGCCCAGATTCAGCAGGTGCCTCACGGCTGCCTGCCCTGCGCCGGCGTTGTCCACTGATACCGATCCAATGCCCGGTGCTTCCGCACCAAGCAACGCCACTGTCTGGCCCTGGGAAGGAGCGATTCCAACTCGTCCCCGGTGGGCTGCAGCGCGATGATGATGACGCCGTCGGTCCGGCCATGCAGATGCGCACCGCCGAAGAACCGCTCCCGCTGCGCAAGGGTGGCCAGCTCAAAAAGGAGCACGTCGAACCCGGCTTCCCGGAGCGTTTGCGCTGCTTCACCGATGACCTTTCCGAGAAACCACTTTGCCAGGACGGGCACTGAAGGTCTGCATCCACCCGCGGAAGGGCTCAATGCAGGAGACCGCGATGAAGTCCAGAACCAACCCCTTGACAGCATTCAAGTAACGCGCGTAACCTCTATCACACGCAGTGTTAGTAACGCGCGTTACCTGTCCTGGCAGCATCACCACCACCACCACCGGAGCATTCAATGGCGAAGACCACTACCTCGAAACCTGCCGCGGCTGCGCGGCAGCGGGGTGTCACCATGAATGATGTTGCCAAGCACGCCGGTGTTTCCCGGACCGCGGTTTCGTTCGTCCTGAGTAACCGCGCGAATGCCAGCATCTCCGAGGAAACCCGTGCCCGGATCAACGAAGCTGTTCAGGCCTTGGGCTACCGCCCTAATGCCGGAGCACGTGCACTGGCATCCCAGCGAAGTGACTGGTATGGGATTGTCACCGAGATTGTGACGGCACCATTCGCCGTCGACATCATCAAAGGTGCGCAGGACCAGGCCTGGCTGGACCGCAAGTTCCTGCTCATCGCGCCCTCCGACCAGGCCGATGCCGTAGGACCCAACCAGGGTATGGAAGACGCCGCGACCGAGAAGCTGCTGGAGCAGCGCGTGGAAGGACTTCTCTACGCAGCCACGTTCCACCGTGGCGTGCACGTGCCGGAAAGCACCAAGGAAGTACCCACCGTCCTAATCAACTGCTTCGACGCCGACGGAAAGCTGCCCTCGATCGTCCCGGACGAACGCGCCGGCGGCCGCACCGCCGTCGAACGTTTGCTCCAAGCCGGCCACCGCAGGATCGGAGTCATCAACCTGGACCCGGACATTCCCGCAGCAATCGGGCGTTTGGCGGGTGCACGCGAAGCACTCGCCGACGCCGGACTGGAGCTGGACCCCGAGCTCGTGGTCTCTGGATATGCAACGGCGGACGGCGGGTATGAGGCCGCGTGCCGCATCCTGGACCGCTACCCACAGGAGGACAGGCCAACCGCGCTGTTCTGCCTCAACGACCGCATGGCGATGGGCGCTTACGACGCCATCAAGGAACGGGGCCTGACCATCCCCGGAGACATCGCCGTGATTGGCTTCGACAACCAGGAACTGATTGCGGCCTACCTCAGGCCCAAGCTGACCACGGTTGCGTTGCCGTTTGAAAAAATGGGCGCCCTGGGAGTCCAGACGCTCGCAGCCCTGACAGCAGGACAGCCGATAACTGCCGACCAGCAATTAGTCGGCTGTCCGCTGCTAGAACGCTCTTCGGTCTGACCGCGAAATCAATAGCGAAGAGCAACCCCTCCCCCACCCCTTCACCTTGCTGATGAAGATAGGAAAGAGATACCCATCATGACACAACCCCGATTCCTGATGGCTGCCCGCGTGACGGCAGCCGGACTTGCCGTAGGCGCACTCCTGCTGACCGGCTGTGCAGCCAACAAGCCTGCCGGCACCGACGCCGCGGCGAACGCCAGCGCCTTTCTCACCATCCCGCGTGAGGACATGGGCACATTCGTGCAGAACTTCAACCCGTTCGCGCCCACTGTCAATCCGATGGTCCAGCAGTCCATCTATGAGTCGCTGCTGATCTTCAACCCGGCCAAGGGGGACACGGTTCCGTGGCTGGCCACCGAATGGAAGGCCGCCGATGACGGCAAGTCCATCACCTTCACCCTGCGCGACGGAGTGAAGTGGTCCGATGGCCAGCCGTTCGTTGCCGACGACGTCGCTTACACGTTCGAGCTTCAGAAGAAGCTTAAGGGCGGCTACGAGTACCTTGACGGCGTGGCCGCAGAAGGCAACAAGGTCACGTTCAACTTCAACAAGCCCTGGTCCCCTGCCCTCTACGACGTCGGTCAGCTCAGCATCCTGCCCAAGCACATCTGGTCCGCGCTCCCCGATCCGGAGAAGGACGCGAACGCGAAACCGGTCGGCACCGGTCCGTACACGGAGGTGGACAGCTTCCAGGCCCAGTCTTTCGTGCTGAAAAAGAACCCCAACTACTGGGAGCCCGAAAAGCAGAAGATCGCCGGTGTCAAGATGCTCGCCTTTGCAGGGAACGACGGCGCCAACCTCGCCGCCGCGAACGGCGATGTGGACTGGGCCCCGCAGTACATCCCGAACATCGAAAAGACCTTCGTCTCGAAGGACAAGGACCACCGGCACTACTGGTTCCCGGCGACGGGCGCCATGATCAACTGGCAGCTCAACACCACCAAGGCACCGTTCAACGATGTGGATGTCCGCAAGGCCTTGAGCATGGCAGTTGACCGGGACCAGGTCACAAAGATCGGCATGAGCGGCTACGCCAAGCCCGCAGACTGCACAGGACTATCCGGCAACTACGAGACCTGGAAGAACAACGAGGTCAAGGACAACTGCACCTGGACCAAGCTGGATGTCCAAAAGGCCAACGAGCTTCTGGACAAGGCGGGCTACCCCAAGGGTGCCGACGGCAAGCGCGCGCTCAAGGACGGCAAGCCGTTCGAGTTCAAGATCTCCGTAGGCGCAACCTCCTCCGATTGGCTCTCGGTGGCCAACGTGATCGCCCAGAACCTGGCAGAAGTCGGCGTCACTGCCAAGGTGGAGTCCCCTGACTGGGCAGCAGTGGTTGCCGGTTACGAGACCGGCGACTTCGACTCCGGCATCGTCTGGAGCGCCAATGACCCCAGCCCGTACAAGTACTTCAACGCCTCCATGGGCACAGCCACGGTGAAGCCGGTGGGCACCAAGGCGTTCGACAACTACCACCGCTTCGGCGACACCAAAGCCGACGCCCTGCTGGCAGAATTCGCTGCGGAGGCCGACCAGTCCAAGCAGAAGGACATCGCCAACAAGCTGCAGGAAGAATACAACGACGCCGCACCGCTGGTGCCGCTGTTCTCCGGACCGGAATGGGGCGCCTTCAACGACACCCGCTTCACCGGCTGGCCCACCCAGGAGAACCCTTACGCCACCCTCTCGGTAAAGTCGCCCACCACGGTGCTGGTACTGACCACGCTGGAACCGCGCAAGTAGTCCCCACCGCCTCCCTGGCCTCGCTCCGCTTCGGCCAGGGAACCCGGGCGGCGTGGGCCCACCCACCGCGTTCCCTGGCCTCGCTCCGCTTCGGCCAGGGAACCCGGGCGGCGTGGGCCCACCCACACCAGCTGGCCGCCGGATAACCGGCGGCCAGCCCCCAAACTTTCCGTAATTCCCGAATGGAGGGAAACCGTGCGCTTCATCCTGCGCCGCCTGGGTTTCTACCTGATCGCCTTCTGGGCATCCATCACCCTGAATTTCCTGCTCCCGCGTTTCATGCCCGGGGACCCGGTCTCCCGCATGTTTGCCCGCTCCCAGGACAGAATGCAGCCCGAACAGATCGAGGCCCTGCGCAAGCTGCTGGGTGTCGATGACCGGCCCCTCTGGGAGCAGTACATCGGCTACCTGACCAACATCTTCACCGGACAAATGGGCGTTTCCATCTCCCGGTTCCCCACCCCGGTCACCGAGGTCATTTCGTCCCAGATCGGCTGGACCCTCCTGCTCGGCGGAACCGCCCTGGTGATTGCCGCCGTCGTGGGTAACCTGCTGGGTGTCCTTGCAGCCTGGCGCCGCGGCGGCGCGGTCGACTCCGCACTTCCGCCGCTGCTCGTATTCATTGGCTCGTTCCCCTACTTCTGGCTCGCGATGGGTGCCCTGTACCTGTTCGGCGTCGTCCTGAACTGGTTCCCCATCCGGCACGCCTTTACCGCCGGCCTGGAGCCCGGGTTCACGTGGGAGTTCATCGGCGACGTCGGCGCCCACCTGGTGCTTCCGGCGCTGACCATCGTGCTGGTTTCCATCGGCGGCTGGATGCTGGGCATGCGGAACACCATGATCGCCACCAACTCCGAGGACTACATCACCATGGCCGAAGCCAAGGGACTCCGCCCGGGCCGCATCATGCTCCGGTACGCGGCACGCAACGCCATGCTCCCGTCGGTCACAAGCTTCGGCATGGGACTGGGATTCGTGGTGGGCGGTGCGCTGCTCACCGAGGTGGTGTTCGCCTACCCCGGGGTCGGCTACCAGCTCCTGAACGCCGTCCAAGGCCTCGACTACCCGCTCATGCAGGGCCTGTTCCTGACCATCACCGCCGCCGTGCTGCTGGCGAACTTCCTGGTGGACATCCTCTACGTCCGCCTCGACCCGCGCGTGCGCAGCAACTAGGGGAACACATCATGACAACCGCAATCCTGCAGCAACCCGGCAAAACGGCCGACAAGACCCCGGCGGCCCGCAAGCCGAACCGCAGCTTCGTCCATGGCCTCATCACCAACAAAAAAGCCCTCACAGGCATGGCCGTGATGCTCGTCTTCATCGCACTGGCCCTGCTGGCACCGGTGCTTTTCCCCGGCGACCCGTCCCGGATCACCGCCATGGCCTCGCTGGAACCGTCAGCCGAGCACTGGCTGGGAACTACAGCCAAGGGACAGGACGTGCTGGCACTGACCGTCCACGGCTCCCGCAGTTCCCTGTTCGTGGGACTGACCGTGGGCTTCGCGTCCACCTTCATCGGCATCCTGGTGGGACTTGCCTCGGCGTACTTCGGGAAGTTCATCGACGAAGCGCTGTCCCTGGTAACCAACGTCTTCCTGCTCCTTCCCGGCCTGCCGCTGCTGGTCATCCTGGCCGCATTCCTGCCTCCGGGGCTGGGCACCGTGATTCTTGTCCTCGTGGTTACCGGCTGGGCAGGCTCAGCACGCGTCCTGCGCTCACAGGCCCTCTCCATCCGTTCCAAGGACTTTGTGGCCGCGGCCGTGGTGTCCGGCGAACGGGCCGGAAGGATCATGTTCCGCGAAATCCTGCCCAACATGGCCTCGATCGTCATGGGGACCCTGCTGGCCTGCGTCATCTATGGCATCGGTGCGCAGGCCGGCCTGGAGTTCCTGGGCCTGGGCGACGCCAGCACGGTCTCCTGGGGAAACGACCTCTTCTGGGCAGGCAACGAAGGCGCCCTGCTGACCGGCAACTGGTGGGTGTTCGTGCCCTCGGGCGTCTGCATCGCATTGGTCGCCTTCGCCCTTGCCCTCATCAACTATGCAGTGGACGAGGTCACCAACCCGCGGCTGCGGAAGATCAAAACCCCGAAAGATACCGAAAGGAGCACCTCCAAATGACCATCTCCCAAGTGTCCTTCGGCTCCCGTGAACCCGTCCTGGACGTCAAGGACCTCACCGTCAAGTACATCGGCGACACCCGCTCCACCACCGCCGTCGACCGCGTTTCCTTCAGCATCGGCACCGGTGAGGTGTTCGGCCTCGCAGGGGAATCGGGCTGCGGAAAGTCCACCATCGCCAACTCGATCATGCGGCTCCTGAAGGATCCCGCGAAGATCGCAGGCGGCAGCATTTCCTTCGGCGGCAAGGATGTCCTGGCGATGAGCCCGGAGGAGTTGCGACGCTTCCGCTGGCAGGACGTGGCCATGGTCTTCCAGTCAGCCATGAACTCGCTCAATCCGGTGTTGACTATCGGCGAACAAATCGTGGACATCTTCACCACCCACGCCGGCTATTCCCGCAAGGAATCCCTGCGGCGCGCCGGTGAGCTGCTGGAACTCGTGAGGATTGACCGCGCACGCCTCAAGTCCTACCCGCACCAGCTTTCCGGTGGCATGCGTCAACGTGCAGTGATAGCGATGGCCGTGGCGCTCAAGCCGTCGCTGCTGATCCTTGACGAACCCACCACCGCCCTGGACGTGGTGGTGCAGCAGGAGATCATGGCTCAGATCAAGGATCTCCAGCGCGAACTGGAGTTCTCGGTCCTCTTCATCACGCATGACATGTCGCTCATGGTGGAACTCTCACACCGCATGGCCGTGATGTATGGCGGCAGGATCGTGGAGACCGCGAAGGCCCAGAACGTCTACGCCGACCCCCGCCACCCCTACACCCAGGCGCTGATGGGCGCATTCCCGCCGCTCACCGGGCCGCGTGTTCCGCTGACAGGACTGCCCGACGGCGTGAAGTTCCGGAACATCCCGGACCTCACCGAGGCAGCACCCGGCCATTTCGTGGCCCCGCTTGGTGCCGACGCGTCAGTGATTGATTCCGAAAACCTGGCAGGAGCCGCACGATGAGCCACGCCGTATCATCCCCGGTGGCTGCGTCCACCACCAGCACCCCCGCCCTTGAAATCCGTGGGCTTGGCAAGTCCTTCCCCATCGGAGGGCTGTTCTCCCGGGGGTCGGTCCGCGCCCTGCACGGCGTGGACCTGACTATTAACCGCGGCGAGATCGTGGCCCTTGTAGGGGAATCAGGTTCCGGCAAGAGCACCCTGGCGCGCTGTGTTGCCCGGCTCGAGAAGCCGAGCTCCGGCGCGATCCTGGTTGACGGCGTCGACATCCTCAAGCGGGACCGTTTCCAGGCGTCGCGTGCGTTCCGGTCCCAGCTGCAGATGGTCTTCCAGGACCCCTTCGGTTCCCTGAACCCGGCGCACAGGATCGAGCACTTCCTGCGGCGTTCGCTGGCGATCCATGGCAAGGGTGGCGGTTCCGGGGAGGAGACCCGGCTCCGGCTCGAAGAACTGATGACCACCGTTGGCCTGCAGGCTGACATGCTGGACTCGTATCCGCACGAGCTCTCCGGCGGCCAGCGCCAGCGGGTTGCGATTGCCCGGGCCCTCGCCGTTGAACCCCAGGTCATCCTGGCAGACGAGCCCACCTCCATGCTGGATGTTTCCGTCCGGATCGGCGTGCTGAACCTGATGCGCAAGCTCCGCGACGAGCAGGGCATCTCCATGCTCTACATCACCCACGACCTCGCGTCCGCCCGCTACCTGGCGGACCGCACGGCAGTCATGTTCGCCGGTGAACTGGTTGAGGAAGGCGAATCCCTGGACCTGCTCTCAAACCCGGCGCACCCCTACACCCAACTTCTGGTATCGGCTGTCCCGGATCCGGCACGCGCAGGCTCGTACGATCCTGTCCGCCGGGCCGAACTGCGGCAGGCCGTCATGGCTTCGACGAGCTGCGCTTACGACGGCGACCCGAACCAGCGCTGTTCGGCGGAAGAACCCGTGCGGCACCAGGTTGGAGACCCCGGAAACCGCCATTGGGTGCGCTGCCACCTCTACCGGCCGTGGGCCGGCAGCGACGGCCATGCCCTGGCGGGCGAACCGACGCAACCCAACCTCCCGGCGTCGAACGCCCAAGAAAAGGCCTCCGCATGACTGACCTGACCCACCCGCTCGCCACTGTCCCGCAGGACGAGTTGATTAGCCGAGCCGAAGCCGACACGCTCCGGCCACGCTTCCATTTCGTGTCGCCGGCCGGTTGGCTCAACGATCCCAACGGCGTCAGCCAATGGAACGGCACGTACCACCTCTTTTACCAGTACAACCCGGAGGGCGCGTTCCACCACCGCATCCAGTGGGGCCACGCCACCAGCACCGACCTCGTCACCTGGACGGACCAGCCTGTTGCCCTGGAACCGTCCGAAGGGCCGGACGCCGAGGGCTGCTGGTCCGGAGTATTGGTGAACGACGGCGGCACGCCCACCCTGGTGTATTCGGGGCGGTCCGAGGGCAAGGAGCTGCCCTGCGTCGCCGTAGGATCCCCGGACCTTTTGAGCTGGACCAAGGACCCCGGAAACCCCGTGATTGCAGCACCGCCGGTTGTCGTAGACATTACGGCCTACCGCGATCACTGCGTTTGGCGTGAAGGGTCGAAGTGGCGGCAGTTGGTGGGTTCAGGCATCCGTGGGCGCGGCGGCACGGCGTTCCTGTACGAGTCGGCAGATCTGCGGGCGTGGAACTACATCGAACCGTTGTTCATCGGCGATGCTTCGCATGGCGATCCTGCTGACGCTGACTGGACGGGAACCATGTGGGAATGCGTGGACCTTTTCCGGGCCGGACAGGGTTCGCTGGGGTCTGCACCTTCCGACGGCTCACCGGACGTGCTGGTCTTCTCCGCCTGGAACGACGGCGACACCCGCCACCCGCTGTACTGGACCGGCCGGTACGCCGGGGACACCTTCGAGCCCGGGGCGCTGCACCGGCTCGACTATGGAGGCCGCTTTTTCTACGCACCGCAATCGTTCGAGGATGAGTCCGGCCGGCGTGTCATGTTCGGCTGGATGCAGGAAGGCCGAAGTGATGCCGCCATGGTGGAGGCCGGCTGGTCCGGCGTCATGAGCCTGCCGCGAATCGTCACGGCTGCAGACGACGGCTCTCTGCGCTTCGCACCCGTCCCGGAAATCGAGAAGCTGCGCCGTGGCCACGTGCGTTTGCCCGGGCAGGTGTTGACCGGCACTTCGGGGCCCTTGGAACTTGGCTTGTCCGGCACGCAACTCGACCTCGAGCTGGATCTCCAACTGGCACCGGGCGCCCTGCTGCGGCTTGGTGTCCTGGGCTCCACTGAGGGGGGCACCTCCGGCAGCCCCAACGAGGAGACTGTTATCGAGCTATGCAGGGCAACTGACGGTACCAACAACGGCACGCTCCGCCTGGACCGCACCCGAAGCAGCCTTGATCCAACCGTTGATGTCGAAGAAAAGTCCGGACCCGTCCCCATGCCGGAAGGGCGGGTGCACCTTCGTGTCCTCCTGGACCGGTCCGCCGTCGAAATTTTTGCCAACGGCGTCCCGCTCACGGCCCGCGTCTACCCCACGCTGGGCGGGGAACACGTCAGCCTTGCCGCCGAGGGCACGGCGCAAATACTGTCCCGGGACGCATGGACAATGGCCGGCATCTTTGACGGTACACGGAGCCTCTTTCCCTAAACGCGCGGGCTCTACATCAACAACCACTCACACAGCAGCATCGACGCTGCCCAAAAACAAGAAGGAACTCATGGAAGGTTCACCCACGGTCTCTCGTCGTTCACTCATTACTGGAAGCGGGGCGGCTGCACTCAGCGGATCGCTGGCACTGTCGGCAGCGTTCGCCGAGCCCGCCGCCGCCGTACCCACCAAGACACCTGACCCCGGTTTAAAAGGCTCGATGTCAAAAGGATCACGCCGGATGCGCCCGACCTATCACTTCAGCGTCCCCGACAACTGGAAGAACGACCCTCAGCGCCCCATCTACATCGACGGGGAATACCACTACTACTACCTGTACAACGCCGACTACCTGCAGGGCGGCAGAGGCACGTCATGGCGCCGCGCGACAACCACGGATCACGTCACGTTCACTGACCGCGGCGTTGCGATCCCGAAATTCAGCAACAACAACGGCGACTGCTGGTCAGGTTCCCTTGTGGTCGACGAGCGGAATACGGCCGGATATGGCGAGGGTGCGGTGCTTGCGCTTGTGACGCAGGCACCCGAAGGCCGCCAGGCCCAATACCTCTGGTACTCGACCGACCGCGGGCGCTCGTTCCAGGCCGCCGGTACGGCCCCGGTGTTGCCGAACCCCGGAGTCCATGACTTTCGCGATCCCAAAGTGATCTGGGACGGTGACCGGGGGCGATGGTTCATGGCGAACGCCGAGGGACAGAAGCTCGGCTTCTACACCTCCGCCGACATGCGGACCTGGCAGCGCGTCGGCGAGTTCGTACGCAGCGATCTGGGACTGCTGGAATGCCCTGATATCTTCCGCATGACCGCTGACGACGGCACCTCGCATTGGATCCTCGGCACGAGCGCCAACGGCAAAGGCCGCGGCCTGCCCGCAACCTACGCGTACTGGATGGGCACCTTCGACGGCACATCGTTCACGCCAGACCGGCCCGAGCCCGAATGGCTCGATTACGGCTATGACTTTTATGGAGCAGTCACCTATCCGCACCACGACGCCTCGGGCGCCGAAGATGCGACCCTCCGCCGGGCCCTCGGCTGGGCGAACTTCTGGGACTATCCCCACAACACGCCGACCCTCGAGACCGACGGCTACAACGGCGACGACATGATCGTGCGTGACCTCCGCCTCAAGCATACGGACGGTGGGTACCACCTCGTGTCCGCCCCCACGTCAGCGCTGGAAAACCATGTGAAGCGCGAGCACGTCCTGGGTGACGTAGTTGTACGGGGCACCCGCGACCTCGACGTCCACGCAGCCGCTTATGACCTGACCTGTGAGCTCGTGTGGGACCCCGCTTCCCCACCTGCCAACGTGGGTCTTGAGCTGTGCCGCGCAGCGGGCGGCGGCAGGCACGTCGCCGCCGGCGCATACCTGCGGGGCCCCTTCGTGTATCTCAACAGGCGGCCAACGGTCAACCCGACTGGCGGCGAAACCCAGACTCCAATCGACCCCTCGACAGGCCGGCTCACCGTCCGCATCCTCGTGGACCTTACAAGCGTGGAAATGTTCGTCGGAGACGGTCGGGTGGTGCACTCGCACCGGGTATTCCCACTTGAAGGCGACAACGGAATCCGCCTTTATGCCCACGAGGGTGCCGCCACTTTCCGGGATCTGACCATCCGTGAAATCAAGGACGTGCACTAGTCCGTTCCCTGGCTGTCCGGCAGGTCTTTCTGCAGACCAAGGGTATGGTCCCGCAGAAAGGCCTGCCCCAAAGCAGAACGCTTCAACCACACTGCAGAAAGGCTGGGTCTACCGCCACCCCTTAACGTCCAACTTCGCTCCGAGGCCCCGCAGCCATGGCTAAGCTTCTCCCACAACCACCGCCTCACGGCAGTCTTGGAGGCAACCCGCCGATCAACAGGTGGAACCGAGCGACCGGCTGAGTACACCTGGACCAGAGCGTATTGATTAGACGCATCCCCCGGCCTACACTGACGGCAGCCTTTCATTTTAGGGCTGGGCCATGCCTCACTTTGGCCCTCTAAGGAGATCAGTGTGTCCCTCTCCGCGAGGCTGGACCGCCTGCCTCTCAGCAAACCTCATTATGCGCTATTGCTTATTGGCGGCCTCGGTTACACGTTCGACGGCATGGACAACGCCGTTGTCGCATTTCTCCTGCCGGACGTCAGGAAGGCTTTTTCCCTGTCGTCAGCGCAGCTCGGGCTGGTCGCCTCGGCGGCGCCCTTCGGTTTTCTTTTTGGCGCCTTCCTGGCCGGGTACCTTGGCGACAGGTTAGGCCGGAAAGCGGTCATGATGTACGCCTTGGCGCTTTACGCCATCGCATCGTTAGTTGCCGCAGTCTCCTGGAACTTCGAAGTGTTCCTCATCATGCGGATATTGGCCGGGCTGGGGGCCGGAGCCGAGAGCGCAATCATTGCCCCGTTCCTGTCAGAGTTCGTACCAAGTCATCGGCGCGGGTGGTTCCTGGGTGCATTGGCTGGATTCTTTTCGTTCGGCTTTGTCGGCGCTGCCCTCATTGGACGCTTCGTTGTCCCAGCGTTTCCGGAAGGGTGGCGCTGGGCTCAGGTCATCACCTTTGTCCCGATTGTTTTGTTGCTCTGGTGGCGGCGCGCTCTCCCTGAATCACCCCGCTTCCTGATGAACGAGGGCAAACAGGCAGAGGCCGAAAGGGTGGTCATCGCATTCGAAGATAAGGTGCTGGCGTCCACGGGAAAGTCTTTACCGCCGGTGGACCCGAATCATGCGGAAGAGCCGGAGCCGGAAAAGTTTTCCCTCGGGAAGGCGCTCAAATTCCTGTGGAGCCGTCAGATGTGGCGGATCACCTCCGTAACCTGGCTCATCTGGTTTGTCATCACCTTTTCCTATTACGGCTTCTTCTCCTGGATCCCGACACTGCTGATCAGTAAAGGCCTGACAGTCACCACCAGCTTCACCTTCTCGCTCTACATCTACATCGCCCAGATTCCGGGCTACTTCAGTGCCGCATGGGTCAACGAGAAGTTCGATCGGAAATACACGATTGCCAGCTACCTGGTCGGCTCGGCGATCAGTGCGTTCTGGCTTAGCACCATGACCGACCCAGCATTGATCACTGCCGCAGGCATCGCCCTTTCCTTCTTCCTGAACGGAACATACGCCGGCGTCTACGCCTACACGCCTGAGGTCTTCCCCACGTGGTTGCGGGCAACTGGTGTTGGCCTGAGTTCCTCCTTCGGCCGGATTGGATCGATCACCGCACCGCTGCTCATTGGGATTTTCGCCACGCAATGGGGGTTCGTGGGAGTGTTCGGCATGACAACAGGAGTACTTGCCGTAGGGGTCATCTGTACGTTGCTCTTCGCGGTGCGGACCAAAGGCAGGTCCCTTGAAGACATTACGATCAGCGAGATCCAGGGCAGGGAAGGAGCCCGCCGGTGAACGGCAGAGCAGCAGAGAGCCTGGGTGAGGTTGAGCAGGCAGTGAACGCGGAAGTGGGATTCAAATTGTTCACTATCCTGGCCTTCCGGGACCAGGGCCGGCAGATGGAAAGGATCTATTCCTCCCACCCTGTCGAATACCCTGTGGGAGGAAGGAAGGACGTCGGACGGGACGTGGCAGCCGACTGGCTGGAAGCCTGCCTCGTGAAGCAGCAACCATTTTTCGGGCCAACGGCAGCCGATGTTGAACGAGTTTTCAAGGACGCCGAACTGATATCAAGCCTGGGCTGTGGCTCGATCATTAACGCACCTGTCCTCCGGGCGGGCACCACCGTTGCCGCGTTGAACGTTCTGGATGCTGAGGGAGCTTACACAGCCCAGGACGTTGACAAGGTTCTGGACATCGCACGCCGGTTCACCTCAGCCATAGTGGAAGCAGCAGGAGAATAATCCATGGGCAATGACCTGCTCCTAAAGAACGCTTCGTACCTGAACGTCGCTGAAGGCCGCTATGGCCAGGGCGACATCAGGGTGTCAGGAGGCGCGATCACCGAGATCGGCTCAGACCTGAAGGCAGAAGGCGAAACGGTTATTGATGCTGGCAACAAGTTCGTGCTGCCCGGCTTGATCGACTGCCACGTGCATGTGACAGCTGCCACCGCCGATCTTGGCCAACTCGGTGAATGGTCCCCGAACTACCTTGCGTTCCACACAGCCAAACTCATGGGTGCAATGCTCGATCGCGGATTTACGACCGTCCGGGACGCAGCCGGGGCTGACTTCGGCATCCACGATGCACAGACCGAAGGGCTCCTGCGCGGCCCCAGGGTGTTTTTCGCCGGGAAGGCCCTCTCACAAACCGGCGGCCACGCAGACCCGCGACCCCGCGGACGGCAGGCCTACGACGCTGGCTACTGCCACCCTCACATCGGCCGACTGGCTGACGGGGTCGATGCCGTACGGCAGGCCGCCAGGGACGAACTGCGCAAAGGCGCCCACCACATCAAGATCATGGCCGGGGGCGGCGTCGCGTCGCCCACGGACCGGATTGACTCCACGCAGTACTCCCTTTCGGAAATTGAAGCCGCGGTAGAGGAAGCCACCGCCGCGAACCGCTATGTCACGGCGCACGCCTACACCGGCCGGTCAATCAACCGCGCCCTGCGCGCAGGCGTCCGCGGTATTGAACACGGCAACCTCCTCGATGATGAGTCCTTGGAACTGTTCAAGGAGTTCAACGCATTCCTCACGATGAACCTGGTGACCTATTGGGCACTGGAACGGGAAGGCCGCAAATTCGGGCTTTCGCAGGAGAACTGGGAAAAAGTTGCGGCCGTGCTCGACGGCGGATACGAGGCTCTGGGCAAAGCCCATGAGGCAGGCATCAACTTGACCTACGGGACTGACTTGCTGGGCGGTATGCAGGTTCATCAAGCCGAGGAATTCGCCATACGCGCTAAGGTAATGCCCGCAATTGACGTCATCCGCAGCGCTACGACGACGGCTGCAGCACTCATTCAGCGAGAGAACGAGCTGGGCACCATTGCCGTCGGCGCCCGGGGTGATTTCATTGTCACTACAGACGATCCCTTGAAGGACATCACCGTACTTTCACAATCGAAACTCGACTACGTCATCCAGGACGGGGCTGTGGTTAAAAGTGCAGACACGGCTCTGCGGTAAAGCGGCCAACTAGCTTTATTGACCAATGACGGTTATGACTTTCGGCGTGGTTTTGTGACCTGAGGCGAGACGAACAGCTCCTTCACGATGCGGTCCACCAAGTGCGCCGGGTCTTCGTGGATGTGCACTGCAACATGTGCCTCGTCGGTTCCCAGCGGTTCGAGTGTGGCCAACTGCGAGGCGAGCAGGCTGCCGGGCATGTATTCGTGTTCTCTGGTTCTCAGCCGGTCAGAGATAGTTCTTTCGTCGCCTGAGAGATGAATGAATACTGTGTTTGGAGCGAAGCTGCGCAGCAGGTCCCGGTAGCTGCGCTTGAGCGCGGAGCAGGCGATGATGCAGGAGTCCACACCTTCGCTGGGAGAGGCCAGCGCGGCACCGATTTCGGCTAGCCACGGCGCCCGATCGTCGTCGTTCAGCGGAACGCCGCCGGCCATCTTGGCCTTGTTGGCGGCAGGGTGGAAGTCATCCCCGTCGAAGAATGGCATCCCCAGTCGTTGGCCCAGCAGGGTTCCGACGGTGGACTTACCGCAGCCGGATACCCCCATCACCACCAATGGAGGCAAGTGGCCGCTCATCGGACGTCCCCGGGTTCCCCGAAGCAGAGGAGCACTTTGCCGGAGCTGGTGGAGTCCTTCGCTACCTCGAACGCGTGCAGGGCGTCGGCCAACGGGAATTCGTGGGTGATGACGGGGCTGATGTGCAGGGATCCGTCCGCGAGGGCGGCGATTACGTGGTCGATCTCGTCGTTGAAGCGGAAGGAGCCTTTGAGGTCCAGTTCTCGGGTGATGGCCAGCGAGATGGGGACTGGCTGCATGCCGGTGGGCAGCAGGCCCACCATCACCACGGTTCCGCCGCGCACCGCGCCCTGGATGGCTGAGGCCAGGCCATGGTGGCTGCCGGAGGACTCGATGACGACGTCGGCTTCCACCGCGGCGATCGCTGTGGCGTCCGCGGCGTTGATCACCTGATCAGCGCCGACGGCCGTGGCGATCTCAAGCGGTTTGGGGTGCAGGTCGACGGCGGTGATCCGGGCGGCGCCGGCACGCTTGAGGACGGCAACGGCCAGGGCGCCGATGGGCCCTGAACCGATGACGAGCGCCGTCTTTCCGCGGACGTCGCCGGCGCGGGAGACTGCGTGCCAGGCCACGGACGCGGGTTCGACAAGGGCCGCGGTGCGCAGGTCAATGTCCGCGGGAAGGGCTCGAAGCATCCGCACCGGAAGGTTCACGTACCTGCTGAAGGCGCCGTCCGTGTGGGGGTAGCGGGCAGCGCTGCCCAGATAGGTGCACCCGGGTGAGAGGTTGGGCCGGTCTGCGGGATACTTAGCCGCGCCAGGGCCGGGCGTTGCGGGGTGGACGGCCACGGCGGTCCCGGCCTGTGGCCCTGCACCGTTCGCTGCCGGGCGCACCACCACGCCGGAGATTTCGTGGCCCAGCACCAGCGGGGCCTTGAGGATGGACTCCCCCGCGGCACCGTGCAGCCAGTAGTGCAGGTCCGAACCGCAGATCCCGCCGTACAGAACTTCCACCACCGCTTCATCAGGTGCGGGCTGCGGCAGCGGGACCTCGTCGATGCGCAGGTCATCTGCGGCGTGCGCCACCAGGGCCGGGCCCGTGGCAGGCAGTTCTTCCAAGCTTGCGCCCAAGTGCGTATTCAGAGTCATCACACCACCACTGTCATTCCACCATCAATGAAGATGGTTTGTCCGTTCACAAAGTTCGAGCCATCTGAAGCAAGCCACACCACGGGACCGGCGAGGTCCTCCACGGTGCCCCACCGGTGGGCGGGTGTCCGGCCCAGGATCCAGGAGTTGAAGGCCTCATCATCAACGAGGTTTTGGGTCATCTCGGTGTGGATGTAGCCGGGTGCAACCGCGTTGATCTGCAGCCCGGAGGCGGCCCACTCTGCCGTCATGGCGCGCGTGAGGTTCCGCAGCCCGCCCTTTGCCGCAATGTACGGGGCGATGGTCGGACGGGCCAGGTCCGTCTGGACGGAGCAGATGTTGATGATCTTGCCACGGCCGCGGGTGATCATGTGCCGCGCGGCTTCCCTGCCCACCAGGAATGCGCTGGTGAGGTCCGTGGAGAGGACTCGTTCCCAGTCCGCGACGTCCAGGTCCAGCATGGGCACCCGGTGCTGGATCCCCGCGTTGTTCACCAGGATTTCCAGCGGGCCCACATTCTCCTCGATCCATCGGATGCTGCGGGCGGCCGCGTCGTCGTGGGTCACATCGAATGCGATGCTGTGGACGCGGCCCGGCGGGAAGTCCGCGGCCATTGCCGCGGCGGCGTCCTTCAGCCGCTCCTCATTGACGCCGTTGAGCACTACTGTTGCTCCGGCGTCGGCCAACGCCCTTGCAAGTGCCGAACCGATGCCCCTGCTGGAGCCCGTCACCAGGGCAACCCGGCCGGTCAGGTCAAAAAGCGCGCTCATGCGAAAGGGCCTTCCTGAACGAGGTTGGCCGGGGTTTCACCGGCGGCGAGGGCCTCAAGCTGGCGCTTCAGGAGCTTGAGGATCCGCGGTTCGAACGCTGACGCATTACCGCCAATGTGAGGGGTGATGAGTGCGTTCTCCGCGGACCACAGCGGGTGGCCGGCGGGCAGCGGTTCGGGATCGACGACGTCGATGGCGCACTGCAGGCGGCCGGACACCACTTCCCGGGTCAGGGCGTCGGTGTCCACCACCGCCCCGCGGCCCACGTTCACCACGAGGGCGCCGTGCGGCAGGGCTGCCAGGACATCCCGGCCCACCAGGTGGTGGGTCTTGTCGTTCAGCGGCAGGACGGAGACCAGGATGTCGTGGCCCGCGGCGAGCTCCACCAGTTCTTCCGGACCGTGGACCTGTCCGTCCGCGTCCGTCCGGGCTGAGCTTCCCACCCGGGTCACGGTGACTTCGAAGGGCTCGAGCCGGCGGGCGAGTTCCTTGCCGATGCCCCCGATTCCCAGCAGCAGGATCTTCCGGTCAGCCAAAGACTGGCGGCGCTGCGGCTTCCAGCTTTCAATCTGTTGGTCCTTGACGGCCTGGTCAATGCCCCGCAGCTTGGCAAGAATGAGGCCGACGGCCAGCTCCGCGGTGGCAGCTGCGTGGACGCCCGAGGCGTTTGCCACTGCGGCGCCCGGCCCGGCAGCCTCGCATACGCCGTCGTACCCCGTTGACTGCGTCTGCGCGAACTTAAGGTCCGGGACCTTGGCCAGGGAACCCAGCACGGCTCCCGCGTCGATGTACGGCAGGATGACGCCGTCGATCCCACCCAGCTCCTCCCCCGGCTCGTCCTTCATGTCCCACACCACGCCCCGCAGTCCTTCGGGGAGTGGCGAGAGGTCAGCCAGGAGCTGGGGTTCGGGGAAACTGACGGTTCGTACTAAATGCATCTGGAGGGCCTATCGGTTGTGCGGTGGGAAGGTAGTTCCGCGGGTTTGGGCGTCGTGGGGGCGGCTTTAGTCGGAGTCCCCGCGACGGTCGAAGGTGAGGCCGCCGGGGACCTGGAAGGTGGGCATTAGTTCCAGCATGCCTACATTAACGTGCCGCGGGGTTTCGATGGCGTAGTCCAGGGCGTTGACGATGTCGTCGGTGGTCAGCGATTCGTAGCCCTCGTAGTACGTTTGCCAGGCTTCTTTCATGGCCTCGGGGCTGCCGCCCATGTTCCGGCCAAAGATCTCGGTCTCGACGCGGCCCGGGCAGATTTCTGTGACGCGGATGCGCTTGCCCACGGTGTCGTTTCGGAGTTGCCTGGAAATCTGGTGCACGGCGGCCTTGGTGGCGTGGTACACGGTGTGGCCGTAGAAGTTGTAGGTGCCCGCGATGGAGCTGATGTTGACCACGTGGCCGAGGTCCCGTTCCACCATGCCGGGCAGGACCAGCCGGGTGAGCTGGAGGAGCCCGCGGAGGTTGACGTCCACCAGTTCGTCGATGTCCTGCTCGGAGGAATCCAGGATGTTGCCCGGCCTGGAGACGCCGGCGCAGTTGACCAGGACGTCCACTTTCAGGTCACGGACGACGGCGGACAAGGCGGCGGTGTCGGTCAGGTCCACCACGTGCGGGACTGCTCCCGTGCGGTCGGCAAGCTCGGCGAGGCGTTCCTCGTTGCGGGCCACCGCGTGGACCATGAGGCCCCGCTTGGCAAGTCGTTCGGCGATGGCAGCACCCATGCCTGTGGATGCTCCGGTGACGAGGGCGGTGGTGTAATCGGAAAAGGGCATTGGTACTCCAAAGTGTAGAAGTCGGGCGGGCTCTTGCGTCCGGCAAGGGACTGGACGCAAGAGCCCCGGGTTGGAAGGGGTTAGGCGTCGCGCAGGGGTTCGTGGGCGCGGTCCTTGACGGTGCTCACCGCGGCGAGGGTGCCCAGCGCGGTGATCACTGCATAAAAGGCCGGCATGTAGATGTTGTGGGTTTCCGAAATCAGCCAAGTCATCAGCAGCGGCGCGGTCCCTCCAAACAGGGCCGAGGAGATGTTGTAGCCCAGGCCGTAGGCGGAGTAGCGGACGCGGGTGGGGAACAGTTCAACGATCAGGATGTGGATGACCGCGGTGTGGCCGGCGAAGACGACGGCCATGATGGACGCGCCCAGGATGGCCAGGCCCATGTTGCCGGTGGCGATCAGTGCGTAGGACGGGATGCCCAGGACGGCCATGGCGATGGCCGAGCCGGCGATGACCTTCTTGCGGCCGATGCGGTCGGACAATGCCCCCATGAACGGGATGGCGATGCAGATGACCACCAGGCTGCAGGCGGTGACCAGCAGGGCCTCGCCGATGGTGAAGTTCAGCTGCTTGCCTTTGAGGAAGGTGGGCATGTAGGAAAACAGGACGTAGTAGCCGGAGCCGTTCATCAGGGGGATGAACAGGGCCAGGAGCATGGCGCGGCGGTGTTCGGCGGACTTGAAGGCTTCCTTGAGCGGGTTCTTGGACAGGCCGCCTTCTTCCTTCAGCTTCACGAAGTTGGGGGTGTCGCTGATGGCCTTGCGGATGTACCAGCCGATGACCCCCATGGGGATGGCGACCAGGAACGGGATGCGCCATGCGAAGGCACCGAAGCCGCCGCCGTCGATCGCCGCCTGGGTGAGCCAGGGAGACATGGAGTAAGCCACGAGGGTGCCGGTGAGGAGTGCGGCGAAGGAGGCGATCTGGGCGTAGGAGGTGATGACGCCGCGCTTGCCTTCGGGCGCGTGCTCGGCGAGGAAGGTCATGGCGCCGGCGGCCTCGCCACCTACCGAGAAGCCCTGCAGGAGCCGCAGGAGGACCAGCAGGATGGGAGCCGCGATGCCGATGGCCGCGTAGTTGGGCAGTACGCCGATGCCGGCGGTGGCGATGCTGATGAGCAGGATCACGAAGACCAGGAGCTTTTGCCTGCCGATCCGGTCACCCAGGTACCCGCAGACGACGGCGCCGAGCGGGCGGACGAAGAAGGACACGGCGTAGCCCGCGAAGACGAACAGCAGGGCGTTGTCCGGGTTGCCCGGTGCCAAGAACACCAGGGCCAGGGTTCCGGCCATGAAGGCAAAAATGCCGTTGTCATAGAGCTCCACGAAGATGCCCACGCAGCCGGCGGTGACAACCTTGCGTGCCTGCTTCGCAGTCAGCCGGTCGTGCTGCGGTGCTACCGCATGTGTTGATGTTGACATCTCGTTTTCCTTAATGGCGTTGGGAAAAGTATTCATGGTGTTCAGGCTCCTGACGCTGGGCTGAGTTCGTGCCAGCGCTGGCCGGCGCCGATGCCGAGGAGTCCGAAGACCGTATTGACGGTGTTCCGGAGCCTGCCCAGTTCCAGGCAGGCTGCGCGATGCGTGGCTGTTGCTTCAGCCACGGTTGTCTTTCGAAAGGTGATGGTGTGCCCAGGCCTGGCTTGCGCCAGGGTGTCCAGTGACCGGCTCGTGACCACCGCCAGGACCGGGTAGCCCGCCGTCACGCCACGTCCCCGATGCAGCACCAGCAGCTCTTCGCGGGACGGGACCTCGATGGCCCCGACCGGAACGCCGCGGGAGAGCACTTCGGACGTGAGCTGACGCTCGGGAAGGGCACCGCCGAGCCGCAGCCCGATGTGGTTGCTGCGGGGGCTCACGGTGTACTGCGTGGTGAACAGCAGGTCTGCCGTGTCCCCGAATTCCGCCACGTCCGGCCCGTCCGTGACGTCGATGACCGGGTTGGTTGTGAAGACGGGTTTGGTAAGGCCCAGCCGGAACAGCGGCAAACCGAAATAGGGCTGGGTGATGGGCGCCGTGGTCTTCCGCGTTTCGAGGCGGAAGCCCTCCACGAGCTTCAACCCGAAGCCCACCACAGTGTCAGGGGCGCAGCTTCCCAACAGGGTGGGGACCGTGAAGGATCCGTGGACGGCGATGTAGGCGCGCAGTCCGGTCCGGATGCCCCGTACGGCCACGACCTCGCCGGCCCGGACGGGCACCGGTTCCCACTGGGGGCAGTCGCGTCCACCCACTGTGAGGTCCAGGGGCGCTCCGGTGACGGCGATCAGCAGGTCGGTGGTGGCCCGCATCCGGAAGTCCAGCGCAGTCAGTTCCAGCAGGGGGTCGTTGTCTTCGTTGCCGGCAAGGATGTTTGCGGCCTTGGCGGAATACTGGTCCAGGGCGCCGTTGACGGGGAGGCCGTAGGCGGGGCCCTTCGTCCGCCCGAGGTCGGTGACCACGGAGTGGCCCGGTTGCAGGATGATCAGGGAACCGGTCATGGCCGGGCCTCCAGGAACTGCCCCGCGAAGTTTCCGAAGTCATCCGCGGAAATCCGGTAGAAGCGCAGTTCGTCGCCGGGGACGTAAGGCACCAGGGGTTCGCGTGCTGCGTCCAGGACTGTCAGGGGTGTCTGCCCGATGACGCACCAGCCACCCGGTGCCACTGCGGGCGCGATCACGGCCTGGCGTCCGGCGACGGATACGGCACCGGCGGGAACGGACAGCCGCGGGTCCTTGAGCCTGGGGACGGGGACCGGGAAGTCCGGCCCATCCATCATCGGAGAACCTGCCGGCGCCCCGAGGCAACGGATGACGTAAGTTTTTGCCGTGTGCCTGGCAATGACGTCCTCAACGTCCAGGCTCTGGTGGTCCGCCACGCGGTCCAGGTCGGGCCCGTAGTCGCCGCCGTACACCACCGGAACTTCGAAGCGGCGCGGTTCCCGCATGGCAGTGCCGGTGAAGTCCAGCTGGCGCATTCCCAGGAGGACGAACGCCCGGACCTGGCGCGCGGAGGTGAGGTAGGGGTCGAATTCCACCAGGACCGAGTCGTAGGTGGGAACGGCGCCGTAAATGCCGTCGACGCCGGCGGTGGCCAGCCAACCGGCCAACGAGTGGACGGTGGACCAGTTCGCTTCCGCGTCGCCGGACCGTGCCACCACGCGCAGGGCGGCGTCACCGGATTCGAAAATATCCAGTGCTGTTGGCGTTGTCGTTGTTGTTGTGGTCATGGTCAGGACACCTTTTGCTTTGCGGCGAGTACCTCTGCCACCGGGGCGATGGTGACGCCGGCGGCAATAAGTTCGCTGCGGATCAGGCGGGCCAGTTCGACGGCGCCGGGATTGTCGCCGTGCAGCAGCACCGTGTCTGCCTGGATGGCGATGTCCTTGCCGGAGGCAGTCTCGATCAGTCCTTCACAGACCATCCGCACAGTGCGCTCGACGATGACGGAGGGGTCGTGGATCACGGCGCCGGGCTGGCTGCGCGGCACCAGTGTGCCGTCATCCTGGTAGGCGCGGTCGGCGATGCCGACGATGGCCACCCGCAGGCCGCGCCCCGCGGCAGCGGTGGCGAGTTCACCGTCCTGCGCCAGGATGATGAGGGCGGGATCCACACGCACGGCGGCATCTGCTACGGCTCCGGCATAGTCGGCCCGCGTTGCCACCAGGTTTCCCAGCCGGCCATGCGGGGCAAGGTGGGAGACGGAACCGCCGTGGTAGGCGGCAAACGCTGACAGGGCTCCCAGCTGGTAGATGACGTCGGTGCGGACTTCGTCAGCTGTGAGGTCCATGGCCCGCCGGCCAAAGCCGCGGAGATCCGGGAAACTCGGATGGGCGCCGATGCCAACTCCCGTCCTGACACATTCAGCCACCGTGGCGTCCATGATGTCAGGGTCCCCTGCGTGGAAGCCGCAGGCGATGTTGGCGCTGGATACGATCTCCAGCAGGGCTTTGTCGTCACCGATCGAGTAGGCACCAAAACCTTCACCAAGATCCGCTACGAGATCGACTGTGGGCATTACGGGCCTTTCTCTGCCTGGTACTGCGGGGTGTAAATGAGTGTGGCATCGGAATTTGAGCCACACAAAGACGAATGCGGTATCTCCCTATAGGGAGCGGTTATGACCTTCACCGGCGCTATTGGCACCAACCTTAAGGAATGTACCGCGGCTCTTGTTTCGTTACTGTAAAAATAGTGCTGCCAATAAGCTGTTTCCCTGCTTATGCAAAAAACATATGCCATCATCAAAATCGGCGATGGCTGGGCGGGGATAGAATGTCTTGGTCATTGGAAAGTCATCTGCAATTAACCTATGCCCGAGACTCGGATCACACAAAGACGTAATGCCTGTCCCGCCATAGCGCCAACGTATGACCCCGCATGCTGTGCCGTCCCCGCCGGAAAAGAGGAGCGCTATGGACACCCGGAAGCTGGCGTACTTCGTCAAGATCGTCGACTCAGGAAGCATCACCAAGGCCGCCGCCGCCCTCCACGTGGCCCAGCCCGCGCTGAGCCAGCAGGTGTCCGCCCTTGAAACGGAGCTGAAACAGCGGCTCCTGATCCGGAGCAAGCAGGGGGTGGAGCCCACAGCGGCCGGCCATACCCTGTACCGGCACGCGCAGACCATCCTGCGGCTCGTGGAGCAAGCCAGGATAGATGTGGCAGCGTCAGGAGCGGCACCTTCGGGCCGCGTCTCCATAGCGATCGCCCCCTACAGCATGGCCTCAAGCCTCACTCCCCGGATCATCAGCGAAGTGGGACGCCGCTACCCGGACATCGTGCTGCACCTGACCGAGATCTACGGCGGTGTGCTCAGTGAGGCCATCAAAAACGGACGGTTGGACATGGCGCTCATCTATGAACCAGGGCCCATCCGCGGGGTGCAGTTCACCACCCTCATCGTCGAGGACCTGTACCTTATTGTGAACTCCCGCCGGGAGCTCCCGGTAGCCTCCACAGCGAACACCATCACGCTGGACGAGGTGGCTGCCGTGGGGCTCTTCCTGCCGGAACAGATCCACACCCTTCGGCAGGTGGTTCAGGCGGGCATCGACAGCAGGGGCTTGAAGCTGAAGCTGGTGGGCGAAGTGGAATCCGTCCCCTCCCTCACCCGGCTGCTGCGCACCGACCTCGGAGCCACCATCCTGCCCAAGTCAGCGGCGGACGCCCTGTTCCATGAGGAGGACTTCCGGGTCCTGAGGATCATCGAGCCTGCCCTGCAGTGCAGGATTGCGTTGTGCACGCCCGATCATGAACCTTTGTCGGAAGCCGCGTCCGCCGTCCTGCTGGTACTTAAGGAAATGCTGCAGGAAATGCTCCGGAGTAAATATCCCCCGCTCCCCGCCGCACCGTTCGAGGCATCATAAGCGGGCCTTATCAGGTCACGCCGCTTTAGTCTTATTCATGGAATTGCGTGCGTTCTAGGATAAAAGCCATAAAGGTGTCGCCGAGGCGATACCGCGGCAATAAAAAATTCCCTGGAGCCCAGCCATGAAGAAGATCACCAGCCTGCAGTACCGGAAGACAGCTGAAAGAAGAATCCAGCTGAAAGCCAGCACCGGTTCACATTGCCCCACCAACGGTTTTTGGCGTCCCGAGGACGGGGGCGCCACCGAGCCCGTCTTTGTGTTCGAGGGAAGCATGATGCCCCCGGGCAGGCGCGGCACCACCATGTGGTATCTGGAGGACGCGCAGGCGGGACCACCCGCCTACCTCCTGCCCGGCATGAACTGACCGGCTCATCGACTCTAAAGCGGCAAAAGGAAAGGCCCGGAGTTCCGAAAGGAACCCCGGGCCTCCTGGTTTAACCGTGTCGAATGCTAGGTATTTGTCGTTCTAAGGGGTCATAACGGCAAATACCCAGCAATCGATGGGGATAGGTGGCTACAGGGCCGGCTCCAGTTCGGCGTCCTCCACCAGCAGGCCCTTGGCCTTCAGCACGTCCGTCAGTTTGCACAACTCTATGGTGGTGCCGCCATCCTTGTACCGGCGGATGAGGTCGTCCTCGGCGTCCACCCGTGCCTGGGACAGGCGGATGACCTCCTCGATCTCATCCTTCCGGACCACCACCACGCCGTCAGCGTCACCCAGCAGGACATCGCCCGGGTAGACGATTTCGTCGCCGAACACCAGGGGATGGTTGATGGGGCCAATGGTTTCCTTGACGGTCCCCTTGATGCAGACGCTGCCGGAGAACACCGGCAGGCCGAGTTCGATCAGGTCCTTGGTGTCGCGGACACCGGAATCCGTGACCATGCCTGCCAGGCCTTTCGCCTTCATTGCGTTGCCCAGCACATCGCCGAATGTCCCGGCTTCCTCGTACTCGCCCGCTGCTACCAGGACAACGTCGCCTTCCTGCGCATAGTGGATGGCCACCTGGAGCATGAGGTTGTCACGTGGTGCACAGACCACGGTGACGGCGGGTCCGCAGAACGTCATGCTGCGCTCGATGGGCTTAATCCTGGAGCTCAGGGCACCTTTGCGGCCCTGTGCTTCATGCACGGTAGCGGAGGAGAACTTGGAAAGGCGCTGAATAGCGTCCTCTGAGGGCCGATCGAATTTCGTTTTGACGTGGATCATGGGGTGCTCCTGGTTGTTGGACAGATTAGGCAAGGGGATGGTTGGGTCAGGCCAGTGCCGTGACGGCCTTTTCAATGGCGGCAATGGATTCCTCGATCACCGGCAGCCCGGTGGCGTAGGAGATCCGGAAATAGGGGCTCAGTCCGTAGGCCGAACCCTGGATGACGGCAACAGATGCTGCTTCCAGCAGGTACAGCGTGAAGTCCTCGTCGCTGGTGATTTGCCTGCCATCGGGCGTCGTCTTGCCGATGACCCCTGCGCAGTTGACGTAGGCGTAAAAGGCGCCATCCGGCGTCGTGCACTGAAGGCCGTTGACGGCGTTCAGCCCGGTGATGGCCGTATCCCGCCGTTCGCGGTACACGTCCACGCTTTCGCGGACGAATGCCTGGTCTCCGGTGAGTGCCTCGGCGGCAGCCGCCTGGCTGATGGAGGACGGGCAGGAGGACATCTGGGACTGCAGTTTGTTGATGGCAGCCACCAGGGGCGCAGGACCACCGGCATAGCCCAGGCGCCAGCCCGTCATGGCATAGGCCTTGGAAACGCCGTTGGTGACCAGCACCCGGTCCTTGAGCTCAGGGGCAACTGCCACCAGGCTAGTGATGGGCTCGTCGCCAAAGTGGATCTCGTCGTAGATCTCATCGGTGAGGACGTAGACGGCCGGATGGTCCTGAAGGACGGCGGCCAGGGCGGCCAGTTCCTTGCGGGAGTAGACAGCTCCTGTGGGGTTGGACGGCGTGTTGAGGATGACCCACTTGGTGCGCTCCGTCAGTGCCCCTGCCAGGGCTGCAGGGGTGAGTTTAAAGCCGGTTTCTCCGCCGCAGGAAACGATGACGGGGGTGCCTTCGTTGGCGAGCACCATGTCCGGGTAGGAGACCCAGTACGGTGCGGGGATGACAACCTCGTCGCCCTGGTCCAGGGTGGCCATGAATGCGGTGAAGATGACCTGCTTCCCGCCGCCGCCGATGGTGATCTCAGCCGGGGTGTACTGCTGGCCGGTTTTGCGCTGCAGCGACTGCAGGATGGCCTTTTGCAATTCGGGCGTCCCGGTAACCGACGTGTACTTGGTTTCACCGCGGCCGATGGCTGCGATGGCAGCGTCCTTGATGTGCTGCGGCGTGTCGAAATCCGGTTCGCCGACCGTCAGGTCCAGGATCCGGCGGCCCTCGGCCCTGAGCTCCCGCACACGGGCGGCCGCGGCAACGCTGGGTGAGGATTTGATACGGGTTACCCGTGATGCGGGCACGAATTCAGGCATGTTCTCTTCCAGGCTTCCGGTACATGAGGGTGGTTCATTCGAGCCTAGGGAAGGAGCCGCACTCTTGGATAAGACCTAAAGTGCGTGGACAGATAAGCAGCCCTTATGACGGGAGCAGCCAGAACTTTCGGGTATTGCTCCACGCACTTTCGGTATTGCCTGCCGGGCTTGCCAGCCGCGTAACCTGCAGGGTGGACAGCGGACCCAAAGCAGGAACGGCGCCGGCCCCGGCGACGGTCCTTTCAGGGCCTGCGGGGCGAACAATGGCAAAAGTCCCCTACCCGCGGGACGCGGCGCTGACATTGAAACACCACGGAGACAAGGAGCAGAGGTGCCGGGTAGAGAGATTCAGGAACAGATGCTTCCGCGTACAACCGGCACCGGGACGGGCGGAACCGGGGTGGCCGCCTACCGGTACAGGGGCGCGCCGAAGGCGGACCCCGCCACTGCCCGCGCTGAACAAGCGCTTGCCGTGCTGGCCCAACTACGGACGACCATCGCGCTCCGGTCCAGCAGGGTGCGTGCCCTCACCGCCGAGCTGGGCGACTGCGTTGCCCAGGCCCTGTGCGACGGCGTAAAGGTTGCCGCCGTCGCAAAGGCCGCTGGCCTGCCAGCCGCCAGTATCCGCTCTGCCGCGCTGGCACGCGGCGAGCTGTACCCCACGGGCCAAGCCCGAAGTGGACATCTTCAACTCATCGCCGGATTAACTGCGGAGTTGGCGGCGGCCGAAGGCACCCGGAATGCCGCAGAAGAAGAACGCACGCAGGTACTGGCCATGGCCAGGAAGTTCCGACTCCTTGATGACTACCAACTGGCCGGCGCAAGCGGACTGAAGTCCGACGAGATCCGCAAGATGACCAGGGGCGTGGGTGCGCGTGTGGCCCAGCCAGGATGATCTGTCCCGGCTGATCTGATCTGCGGCCGGCCGTTATCCGACCAGTTGTCCCTTGCGGACACCGGCGCCGAGGAGCTCCGGCTTAGCTTCGCGCCTCCGCTCTGGCGACGACTGGCAAGCAAGCGTAGCGTCTTTTCAAAGAGGCCGCCGCAAGCATGATGTCTGCCTGCACGGCGCTTCGGTAAGGCGCGGAGGAGGCCGGAATGGCTGGGTGGAATGCGGATACGGCGGCCGGTCCACTAGGGGCTGGCTCTGTGACGTTGGTCGAGGGCTCATCCTTCTGTATTTCGTCATCCAACGGGGATATTCAAGCCGATCGTCCGCATGGCCTCTTCGTGGCCGACGTCAGGATCCTGTCAATCTGGCGCCTGACAGTGGATGGACAGGCGCTTGAACCACTCACAGCGGAGACAAAGGAGCCGTTCCGTGCCGCTTTTGTTGCACGCATCCCCCGGTCCGACGGTTACTCGGACAGCCCACTTATCGTGGAACGGCTGCGGGAAGTCGGGGCGGGCCTCCAGGAGCAGCTCACCGTCCACAACTACTCCCAGGAGCCTGCTGAGTGCCTCATCGTCCTGGAAACAGGGGCCGACTACGCGGACCTCTTCGAGGTGAAGGAGGCACGGCTCCGGCGACGGTGGGAGGAAACACGGGAAGCCGACGACGGAATGCTCACCATTCGGGGCAGCTGGCAGGACGTCCGCAAGGGCACCGCTATCCACGCTCCTGGCGCCCACGTTTCCGGTAACACCCTTCAATATCGGGTGTCGGTACCCGCTCATGGGCAATGGAGCACAGTCCTGACCGTTCTGCCCACTGACGATGGAAAGCAGTCACCGGCTTTCGCCCATTCCGAGCGGGATAGCTTATCGCCCCGAGACCGCCGCCGACGGGAGTGGGTGGCCAAAATCCCCGTACTGCAGGTGGCCAACCGGTCCGTGGAACGGACCCTGCGCCGCAGTTATGACGACCTCGGCGCTCTTCGAATCGAGGACCCCCACCATCCGGAGCGCGTTGTCGTCGCCGCCGGTGCACCCTGGTTCATGACCCTGTTCGGAAGGGACTCCTTGTGGGCCTCGGTGATGGCGATGCCGGTAGACCCGTCGCTCGCCTTGGGCACACTCCAGACCCTCGCGGACCGCCAAGGCACCGTGGTGGACCCCATGACGGAAGAGGAACCCGGCAAGATCCTCCACGAGGTCCGGCTCGATGTCTCCAGCGGCCTGTCCCTGGGCGGCAAGTCGAACTACTACGGCAGCGTGGACGCCACTCCCCTGTTCCTGATGGTACTTGGAGCCGTCAGCCGTTGGGGATTCGCCGCGGACACCATCAAGGCCCTGCTGCCCCACGCCGACCGCGCACTGGACTGGATCGTGAACTACGGCGACAAGGACGGCGACGGCTTTGTCGAGTACCAGCGGCTCAACGACCAGGGGCTGCTCAACCAGGGCTGGAAAGACTCCTGGGACGGCATCAACTTTGCCGACGGCACCCTGGCCGAGCCCCCAATCGCGCTCTGCGAGGTCCAGGCCTACGTTTACGTCGCCTACCTGTCACGGGCATGGCTGGCCTACGACGCCGGTGACATGGCCTTGGGCAACGACCTCACCGAACGTGCTGCCCGGCTGAAGAAACAGTTCAACGAGCAGTTCTGGATGCCCGAGCGCGGGTACTACGCCATCGCCCTGGACGGCAGGAAACGGCAGGTGGATGCCTGCGCCTCAAACATGGGGCACTGCCTGCTCCAGGGCCTGATCGACGAAGACAAAGCCCCGCAAGTCGCAGCACACCTGATGTCACCGGAAATGTTCAGCGGCTGGGGCATACGCACCCTGGCCAGCAACATGGGCGCCTACAACCCTGCCAGCTACCACAACGGGTCCGTCTGGCCCCACGACAACGCCATCATCGCCGCCGGGCTCCTCCGGTACGGCTTCGTCGCCGAAGCCCAAAGAATCGCCACCGGGATAATGGACGCGGCCGAGTTCTCCGACGGCCGCCTCCCGGAGCTGTTCTGCGGCTTCAGCCGTGACCACCTCTCCACTCCCGTTCCATACCCCACCGCCTGCTCGCCCCAGGCATGGGCAGCCACCGCACCCATCCAGATCGTGTCCAGCCTCATGCGTTATGACCCGGTTGTCTCAGCCGGTGGAGTCTGGCTCGATCCCGTCCTTCCCCAGTCCTTCGGGGACCTGCACATCTCCAACGCCCCGCTTGGCAACGGCCGCATCACCATCGACATTGCCGACTCCGTCCCGTCCATTACGGGACTACCCCCGGGGATGGTGTTTCACCGGGGCCACCGGCCATGGATGTCCGAACTGGTTGAGGAAGCGGTACGGCGTCGTGTAAGCGCCCGCCCCACGTCGAAATCCCTTCGATGAAGGTCCAGCCCATTCACCAACCAATGCTGTGAAGGACTCCTGTGGAGGGGCGAATGGTCTTCGTTCTTTCGACTCCATGCCATAACGAATCGCTATGTGGGGACACAAAAGGGGACTTTGTGTGACCCACACCGCAAACGTTAACTTGATTTCTGAGGCCAGTCCGCAAAGCCGTAAATACGACTTGCGAGAGCGCTCGCAGCAGGACCACCCGGATATCCCACGCGAAATCTCTTTCCCAGAGCCCAGGTGTAGCGACAGCCGGTTTTCACCCATCGCCAACGGAGATGAAATGACTCAAACCATACTTCCGAAGAAGACCCCGGTCAGGGCCGCAGTCGCGGCCTGGATCGGCACAACGCTGGAGTACTACGACTTCGCCGTGTACGGCACCTCGTCCGCGTTGATTCTGAACGTCCTCTTCTTCTCGCCCGAGCTACCCCAGGGCATCAGCGTGCTGCTCGCCATGATCACCTTCGCAGTCGGTTACGCGGTACGCCCCCTCGGCTCACTCATTCTGGGGCCACTTGGTGACCGCCGTGGCCGCAAATTCGTCATGATGATCACACTGTTCGGCATCGGCGGCTGTACCTTCCTGATCGGGTGCCTGCCCACGTACGCCCAAATCGGTCCTCTTGCTCCGATCCTGCTCGTGCTGATCCGCGTCATCCAAGGGCTGTGCCTTTCCGGCGAGCAGCCCAGTGCCATCACCATGAGCCTGGAGCATGCTTCCGAGGGCCGTCGCGGTTTCCTCGCGAGCTTCACGACGTTGGGCTCTTCCTCGGGCACGCTGCTCACCTTGCTGGTCTTCATCCCGATCGCAGCCATGCCCTCGGAGCAGTTGCTGTCCTGGGGTTGGCGGCTTCCGTTCTGGGCCTCCGCCGTCGTAGTCGTCGCCGCGTACCTGATCCGCCGCCACATCCAGGAGCCGCCCGAGTTCGTAAAGCTCCAGGCCGCCAAGGTGAACGTCGCCCCCCTCAGGCACCTTCTGCGCTTCCACTGGCGAGCGGTCCTGCGGATCGTATTCTGTGCACTCATCGCCGGCACCAGCTACATGATGCAAACCTTCTCGGTGGCATTCGGTACCGCCGGATACAAGCTGGACAAGCCGACCATGCTCCTGACAACCACAGTCTCGGCAGTGATTGCCCTCGGAATCACCCCACTGGCAGGATTCCTTGTGGACAAGATCGGCCGCAAAACGATGTTCCTCATCGCAACGGGCGGCGTAGGCATCACCATGGTGCCCTACCTCTGGTCAATCACGACCGGCAACTGGTCGCTGATCTTCCTGTTTGGCATCATCAACTACTCCCTCTTCTACTCAATGGTGAATGCGTCCTGGCCCTCGTTCTTCGCAGAGATGTTCCCCGGCCGGCTGCGCGTCTCCGGACTCGCCCTGGGCACCCAGATCGGCTTCGCCATCTCGGGCGTCATCGGCCCCGTTCTATCGACAGCACTCGCTGGCCCCGACCTGAAAGACTGGGTCGGCCCGTCCATGGTCGCGCTCGGGTTCATGGTCCTGGCTGGGATCTCGGCCCTCACGGCCAAGGAGACCAAAAACTACACGCTCAAGGAACTCGACGAGGTGCAGCAGGGCGAGCGGGAGACGGCCGTCCTCACGGCCGCGACTGCTTTCCCGGGCATGGCCGGGCGCGATCTCGCTGCCAGACCTGGCACCTTGAAGTGACGAGCCAAGAGCGCATTTAGAAACGCCACACCCGCATTGAACTGGTCCCCGAAAGTTGGACTGGCCAAAGCCTAAGCCGCAAGGGCCTGAGTACGGTATTGCACCGGGCTCAGGCCCTTGAGTTTTGCCGAGATTCTTTTGGTGTTATACCGGTTGTGCACTGGCACTGCCGGTGCCTCGGTAATCAGAAACCGCATGTTTCTTGCGCGCGGACTTGCACGCCTCTCCGTCGCTGGACCCTGGGCGATCCCGCGCCGTCGGTCAAGCAGGTCTTTGCTTGCGCGCTTCGACTTCGGGACCATCACTCACCACAGATATCCTTCAGGCGGTTAACCTGGCGCCATTCGGCCACGATTCTTCAGTGCAGTACGGCGGCCTATTCGTTGTCTCGGAACGGATACTCCCGGCCCTTGTCGCCCTGAGAGCAGGGCCCTCGGATTATGACGAAAAGCTTTGCAAAACGTCGATTAGCTGACTTTCACGGCCCAGGCTGCATGGCTGGCGCGCACAGGCCAGAAGCCCAACGTGTGGTTAAGAGCAGGGACCACTGAATCAGTTTGGGAACCTGGAGCTTGGTGCGAGACCCACGCGCAATTCATGACAGGATCCGGATCCGCGTCCCCTTGATTTCCACTTCGGTGAGCTTGACGCGTTCGTCCGGGGTGTTGTTTGGCCAGTGGAAGACCAGGTAGTCCTGTCCTTTGGAGGTGCGGAGGATCATGCCGTGGCCGCCGTTGCTGGACCACAGGGGCCGGTCGTGCTGAATCCAGGGGCCCGTGATGGTTCCACTCACTGATTCGGCGATGCCCATCGCAGGGCGGAATGCGGCGATGGGGCCGTTCCAGCGCTCGAGATCGTCGCTGATGTAGCAGTCGAAACCGGTCGCGGGCCACCCCAGACGTTCTCGTCGGTGGTCTCGAAAAGGACGAAATGTCACTGCTGATGCTGTGGTCGAGCCACGGCGCGCCCAGGCTTTTCTCTCACGTGCCAGCGGGTGTCGGCGTTATCCCCGCGCAGTGCCGACGTTTTACCCTCAGTCGCCGGCGCCTGCCATGCCATCACCCTTGGGAAGGGGTGGTGCCTCAGGGGTAGCCCACGGCGGCCATCCGGAGCCATGATGGCACCATGACTGATCCCCAACGGAAGCTGTCCGCCGCCGAACTCGCCGAGGCCGGGCTCACCGGCTGGCGCGTGACCGGCGAGGCCCTCGCCGCCACCTTCCGGACCCGGAAGTTCTCCACTGGCCTGGAACTCGTGAACCGCATCGGCGCCTCCGCCCAGGAGGCCAACCACCACCCCGACCTCACGCTCACCTATCCCGAGGTCGGCGTCACGCTCTCGAGCCACGATGTCGGGGGGATCACCAGCCGCGATATTGACCTGGCCCGCACCATCAGCGGCCACGCGGCAGACCTCGGGGTCGCTGCCGCGGAATGAGTCCGCGCCGTCGGGCACGGGGCGAACGGCTCGTCAAGGCGCTAAGCGGAAACGCCAAGAGCCGCGCTCGGTGCCGGCACCATCCTGGCCCCGGACACGCCTGCGCCCGTACACCCGAGTGCAGATTCGTCATGAAGCCTTGCATGAGGCCTAGGGGTCTCAACAGATTCACACCCCTTAAGAACGGGCGTTGCCGGAAGCTCCCAGCGCGCTCCTTAAACCTGCAGTCCTTAATGAGGCTGCTCCCTTAGGTTCCCTGCCCTGAAGACCAGGTTTGGACACACCCCAACCTGACGTCAGAGGGCAGGACGCTCAAAATAGAGTGATTAGGGCAGTTCGGGATACGCCTCCGCATCCATGACAGTGGTAGCCGGTCTGGCCAACGACGAGGCCAACAAGCCGACATCCCGGATATGGAAGCCGTATCGATCGACTATTCGAAGGGCATCCTCAATGTCCGGGTACGCTGTCACGCGTCCTCAAGGCGCTTCAGCAACTCAGCGTTATGACCTATAACAAAATTGAGGCCCTCGCTGATTTCGTGTCGGCGCGCGTGCCGCTGCAGAACCAACTCTGCCCCCTGCAACAGAAGCGCGGATTTGGACGTGTGTTCCTCGGCAGCCAACTTTTCCAGCCGCCGATCGAGGTCTTCAGGGACACGAAGATTCATAGCCATCCCCTATGGTACCGAAATGGTACTCGCACCTTTTCGGTCTCTCCCGTCTTCAATTCGAGCCCCGAGTCAAGGGGCCCGGGCGCCGGCATAAAGTTCACTGGCTGTCTCTTTCAGTCAGCCAGTCGCCTAAATCCAGTCGCCTAAATCCAAAGAGACTTGTCTGCTTTGCCGAACGCCCATTATCGGCGTTCCAGCTTCGCACTCTAGCTCGGTCGTCCCTGGGCGAGGGATCAGGTAAGCCGCATCATCTGCAACGAGCTGAATCGGCACCCCCTAAAGGTCACAGTGGCAGGATCCCTAGGATTCTCTCCTTCCCGTGCATAGTCTGGGAGAGGACGCCACCCTACGTGAGTGAGAATGTGATCAAAGCAGATACTGCGGTAATCGACCGGAACAATATCACCGTATTGGGTCGGGATGACGGGCCTGTTTTGATGTTTGCCCACGGTTTTGGCTGCGACCAGGCGGTATGGCGAAAGCTGGTCCCCTACTTCGTTCATGACTACCGGCTGGTGCTTTTTGATCATGTTGGTGCAGGACACTCCGACATGAGCGCCTACGACTGGGATAAGTACGCGTCCCTGAATGGGTACGCGACGGACCTGCTGGAGATTTGCGCCGCCCTCGAACTTGAGGACGTCATCCTGGTGGGACACAGTGTCAGCACAATGATCGCTGTGATCGCCGCAGCGCAGGAACCAACCCGGTTTTCCCACCTGATCCTGCTTGCTCCTTCACCCCGTCATACCAACGACCCATACGACGGCTACGTAGGCGGGTTTACGCGGGAAGACATCGAGGGCCTACTGGCATCTCTGGACAGCGACTATTTCGCCTGGGCCGCGGCCCTGGCTCCCGTAATCATGGGCAACCCGCAAGAGCCGGAATTAGCGGAGGACCTGAGTGCTAGCTTCTGCCGGACAGATCCGGCCATCGCACGGCACTTCGCCGAAGTGACTTTCTTCTCCGACTCCCGCCCGGAATTGAGAAAGCTGCACACCAGCTGCCTAATTCTGCAATGCTCCGACGACAGGCTTGCCCCACCCGAAGTGGGCGCTTACCTGCACAAGAACCTGGAACACAGCACCCTCGTGCATCTCCAGGCCACCGGGCACTGCCCCCATATGAGCGCACCGGAGGAAACGGCCCGCGCGATTCTTCACTACCTCCACACCCACATGTAACAGATCCCGCCAGCTTCAACCCCCGTGGCTGGTCGATAAGACAACCTCAGTCTCGCTGAGCCGGAAGGCGCGCGCCCGTTTCAGCCTCCCGTGCGCAACCGGGGACAGAGAGCGTCAGATCGCCTGCGTGCCGACGGCGTCTCCACCGCCGAGGAGCTGGAGCGCCTGCTCGCCCTCGGCGCGCAACGCACTGACGTCGGCCAGGGGCCCGACGTCAGCTGGGTGGTGCTGGCCGACCCGGAGGGCAATGTGTTCTGCCTGCTCTCCCGGTCGTCCCAAGACGTGGAACGGGAAGAACTGCAGCAGCACTAAACGTCCGTGGCTCAGTACTTGTAGAAGCCCTCCCCCGAGGCGACCCCCAGCTTGCCCTGGTCGATGTAGTGCTCCTTCAGGTACTGGGCGAACGCCTGGGAACCGGCATCCGGCGAGGCCGAGGCGATGTTGTACGCCGTGGTGAGGCCGACGACGTCGTAGATCTGGAATGGTCCGGTCGGGGCCCCCGTGGCGATGCGCCAGGTCTTGTCAATGGTGTGCGGGTCGGCGACGCCCTGCAGCAGCAGTCCGGCGGCCGCGTTCAGCAGCGGAACCAGCAGCGAGTTCAGGACGTAGCCGGCCTTCTCCTTCTTGATCTCGATCGGTTCCAGTCCGCTGTTCCGGGCAAAGTCGACGACAGCGGCGTACACCGCCGGGTCCGTCTCCGCGGTGCCCATGACCTCGGCGATGTTCTGCGCCCAGATGTTGTTGGCGTAGTGGAGTGCGAGGAAGCGGTCCGGGCGTCCGGTGAAGTCTTTCAGGTCACTGGGCAGCAGGGTGGACGAGTTGGTCGCAAAGATGGCCTTGGCCGGCGCCAGCTCAGCGAGCCTGCGGTAGACGTCGCGTTTGAGTTCCAGCAGTTCGGGAACGGCTTCGATCACGAGGTCCGCGCCGACGACGGCGTCCCCGAGGTCTGCGGCGAGGCGGAGGTTTGCCAGGGCTGCTTCGGTTTTGCCCTCGGAGGCGCCGGCTACCTGTGCCCGGTAGATGCCGGCGAGGCGGGTGAAACGGTCCCGCGCCTTGGCAAGCGCGTCCTCGTCGACGTCGTAGGCGGTGACCGCAAAACCGTGGAATGCGGCCTGGAAAGCGATCTGGGAGCCGAGCACTCCGGTGCCGAGCACGGTGAGCGTCTTGATGGAGGGCATTATGGTTTCCTTTCGGCGCGGGCCTTAGCGGCCGCCGGGGTTGTCGGACCCGTAAATACTGCGGATCCAGATGGTTGAAAGGACGTCCAGGGCGGCGGTCTCCGCGATGGCCGGACTCTCCCGGTTGAGGGCAGCAGTAATGACCCGTTCGTTCATCAGGTTCAGGCTCACCGCGAGGTCGTGCGCGTCGATGCCCGCCGGCGCGGCCCCGCGGGCCTGCTCGGCGCGGATGACGTCGCTTGAGAAGTCGACCCAGGACTGCATCGATTTGGACCACAGCGCGCGCACCTCGTCGTTGCGGGAGCGCGCCGCGATGGCGGCGGTCGACACACCGCGGTGCGAGACAAACACTTCAACGAACATTCCGATGGAACGGGTCCACGCACCCGCGGGATCGCTCTCGAAATCGCGCGGCAGGTGCCCCACCCGGTGCTCGACCTCGGTGATAACCCGGTCCAGCAGGGCCAGCAGCACGGCATCTTTCGAGGGGAAGTAGAAGTAGAACGTGGGGCGCGAAATGCCGGCACCCCGGGCCAGATCCTCGATGGAGACGTCGTCAAAGGCACGGCTGGCCAGGAGGGCCTCCGCGGTGATCAGGATTGCGTCCTGCCGCTCATCGCCCGAAATCCTCGCGCTGCGTCTTCCCCTTTGAGCCATTCGCCCATCCTAGCCCCGGTTCTCAACACGCTGTTGACTATCTCAACATTAAGTCGATAACTTGGCGGCATGAGCGAGCGCGTGGATGTGTTGATTGTCGGCGCCGGGCTGAGCGGCGTGGGTTTCGCCAGTCGGCTGAAGCGCGAGGTACCCGGAAAAACCTTCACCATCCTGGAGTCGCGGAACGCCGTCGGGGGGACCTGGGACCTGTTCCGGTACCCCGGGATCCGGTCCGACAGCGACATGTACACGCTCGGCTACTCCTTTCGGCCCTGGGCCGGCGCCAAGGCGATCGCGGACGGCGAGTCCATTCGCGAGTACATCGAGGCAACGGTCGCCGACGAGGGCCTGGCGCCGCGGATCCGGTTGAACACCCGGGTCATTTCCGCCGCGTGGTCAAGCGAAACCGCACTGTGGACCGTGACGGCGGTCCGCACCTCCGGCGGCGAGTTCCGGTCCGGCGACACCGTCTCCTCCCCCGAGCCGGTCACCTTCACCTGCTCGTTCCTGTCCGTATGTTCCGGCTACTACCGCTATGACGAGGGCTTCACCCCGGCCATCGACGGGGCCGACACCTTTGCCGGAACGATCGTCCACCCGCAGCACTGGCCGGCCGACCTCGACTATGAGGGAAAGCAGGTGGTGGTCATCGGCAGCGGCGCCACGGCCGTGACGCTGGTGCCGTCCATGGCAAAGTCGGCGGCCAAGGTGACGATGCTGCAGCGCTCCCCCACCTACATCGCCCCCGTGCCCGCCCGGGACCACCTGGCCGACCGCCTCCGGGGCAAGCTGCCCGCGCAACTGGCGTACGACGTCGTACGCTCCAAGAACATTCTCTTCTCCATGTTCACGTACCAGCTCAGCCGACGGCGGCCCGAGACGATGAAGGCGATCCTGCGCAAGTCGGCAGTAGCCAAACTGCCGGCGGGCTTCCCGGTGGACACGCACCTAGCCCCGTCGTACCAGCCGTGGGACCAGCGGATCTGCGCGATCCCCAACGGGGACCTGTACCGGGCCATCAGTGCCGGCACTGCCGAGATCGTGACCGACACGATCTCCCGGATCACCCCGGACGGGATTGACCTGGCCTCCGGCACATCGCTGCCCGCCGACGTCATTGTCACGGCCACGGGATTGAACTTGCTGGTGATCGGCGGCATGAAGCTCTCCGTCGACGGCCAGCCCGTGGACGTCGGCAGAACCCTCACCTACAAGGGCATGATGCTGGAGGGTGTCCCGAATTTCGCCCTCACCATCGGCTACACCAACGCGTCCTGGACCCTGAAGGCGGACCTGGTCGCCGGCTACATCTGCAGACTGATCAAGCAGCTCGACCGCCGGAACCTCCAGTGGGTGGTACCCGTGGCACCCGCCGACGTCGCCAACGGCACGCTGTCCTCGCTGATCGACCTGAAGGCCGGCTACATTTTCCGCGGCGCCAACCAGTTGCCCCGGCAGGGCGCAGGCTCGCCGTGGCGGCTGCACCAGAACTACTTCCGCGACTTCGCCCTGCTCCGGGCGGGCAGGCTGACCGACCACGTCCGGTTCGGCCGGCGCGGGCAGCCGGTGCGGGAAACCGTCCAGCAACCCGCGGTCCCGGCCCGTGATCCCCTCGCGCTGCCGGGAACGGGCTATGTCACCGTCGCGGGGACACGCCTGCGCTACCGGAAGACCGGCAGCGGGGATCCGGTCCTGCTGCTGCACGGCATCGGCCAGAGCCTCGAGGACTGGAACGAACAGCACGAGCGGCTCTTGGACCGCCACACGGTTTACAGCATCGACCTTCCCGGCTTCGCGTACTCCGAACGGCTCCCCGGCACGACGACACTCGCGAAGCTGGCCGGGATCCTGCCGGCTTTCCTGGACGCCGTCGGGGTTTCCGGGCCGCTGCCTGTGATGGGCAACTCGCTCGGCGGCGCCGTGGCCATGAAGCTGGCCGCCGACCATCCGGACCGCGTCTCCGCGCTCGTGCTGGCCAACAGCGCCGGATTCGGCAAGGAAGTGGCACTGGTCCTTCGCCTCCTTGCGGTCCGCCCGCTCGCGGCCCTGCTCCTGCGGCCCGACGAGAAAGCATCACGCCGGACCGTCCGCTCGCTCTTCTACGACAAAACGCTGGTCACGGACGACCGTATCGGCCACGCGCTCGCCCTGTCGCAGCGGGAGGCGCACCGCAGGACGCTGAACGACGTCGCCCGCGACCTGGGAACGATCTTCGGTGTCCGGGCCGAGTGGCGCACCGCTCTGATCGGGGCGCTCGCCAAGTCCGACGTTCCAGCCTTGGTGGTGTGGGGCGACCACGACCACATTCTGCCGTTCAGCCACCTTGAATCTGCCGCCGCGGCGCTGCCCCGCGCCGAGTCGCACGTCTTCGCCAAGACCGGACACATGCCGCAGATCGAACGGCCTGACGAGTTCGCCGCCGTAGTCGAGGACTTTCTTACGAGGGTATCCGCAGACCGTCAGGCGGCAACCATCTAAGGGCGCTTCTCGACGTCGGCAAGGACTTCGGGCGCCACGTCCGACGCCGGCACCGCTCCCAAAGAATCCAGCCCGGTCTGTATAGGTGTGGACACTGTACACACCCTCTTTAATAGGACAAAAGACGCAAGCCATCCTTTCCAGCAGTCTTCCGGGCCGGCATGCGGCAGCGCCTAGAGCAGGTCCGGAACAGTCATGTTGTCCCGGCTCCCCCGGCACATGAATAGGTGTAGGCCAATACCGGCCCACCCGACAGAACCGAAACGAGGAAACGCAAGAACCCAGTAAACAGGAAGCGGAAGGCCCACCAGCCAGGGTCCTGAACCCGCCACCCCACACACCTGAACAGGCCTCCGCGGCAGCCAGACCACAACCCGCGACCAACTCGTCAGTTGACGCGACCACAAGCCATGTCAACAGGTTAAAGCAAAAAACCCCTCTGACGAGGGGATACCTTGTGCCCGAGGTGGGACTCGAACTACATTCGAGCCCTTGCAAACAGTGGGGACCCGCGAAAACATGCGCAATTCGGGGCAGTCCGAAGGCTGTTTGGCCCAGTACGAGACGAAAAGTGTGGACGTTGTTCACACCCCCTTTCGGGGGCGCCGGAGGACTATCGGGGCACCAGATGCCTGGAAATCTGGGCGGCAGCGTTCGCCAGGTCGATGGTGCCCGCGGCGACTCCGACGACGAGGTCGAAGCCTTCATCCGTGGTGTAGTCATGACGGTAACCGTTGATCCACAGCAGCAGCACCATAAGCGTCCACGCAGTCCGTTTGTTGCCATCAATGAGGGGATGGAACCGGGCGATCGACTCCAGCAAGGCTGCCGCCTTCACCGCGAGTTCCGGATAGGCTTCCGCGCCCATGGCAGTTGTAGCCGGCCTGGCCAATGCGGAGGCCAACAACCCGACATCCCGGACATGGAAGCCGTACCGATCAACTACCTGAAGTGCATCCTCAATGTCCAGGTACGCTGTCACGCGTCTTCAAGGCGCTTCAGCAGATCAGCGTCATGACTCATGACAAAATCAAGACCTGCGCTGATTTCACGCCGGCGCGCGTGGCGCTGCAGAACCAACTCCGCTCCCTGCAACAGAAGCGCGGACTTCGACGTATGTTCCTCGGCTGCCAACTTCTCCAGCCGCCGATCGAGGTCTTCGGGGACGCGGAGATTCATAGCCATGTCCCTATGGTACCAAAACGGTACCTGCTTTGACTGGACTGCACGCCCCGCTAATTGGACCAGACGCACCCGAGCAGGGCCGCGGTGTCTTGGAGAGTTTTTCAAGAAGCTAGGCTGCTGGACCCAGAAGTGTCTTTACTTCCGGCCTCGCTCTAGTCCCCTCGAGCCGACGCGCGCTCACCTGTCTCATAACCAAGGATGAGTACCAGATTTTGGCTACGAAGTTATGAGACATAGTTACGAGAATCGCCTTGCCAACGCGCGTCCAAGATTCTGCAGGAAATCTGGGACTCTGCAGGTCAGACGACTGTTAGCCCGTTACGACGTCTCGTTTCCCAAGGGTTTCGAGGCACTCGGAGGTGTAGCGGTTAGCGCACCTTCACCGTGCATTTCATCGTTCGGGGCAAACGTACGTATCAGGGGCTGACAACGCAGCAGAGGGATGAATCCATGTCCGGCTGAACGCTCGACGACCGGCTTACGAACGCTGGTGGCTCGCTGTGATCGCTGAACGGCGATGTTGGCCTCCGCGAGACGACAGGGTCGAGGTAGATAAGGTTCCTATTTGTATCGCCTTGAACCTTTCGGCCGCCGTCGCCACCAGGGTCGTTGACACAACTCGGCCTGCGCGCGGGCGAGCAGGAGTTGAGTCTCGCGAAGAAGTTCTAGCGACGTCTCTTGAATTTCTCGCGACGCATCCGTCGCCGCCTCTGCCTTCTCTGCCGCACGGCGGGGCAGGAGAAATTCGATAAGAAGCGTTGCTGCGGTGCCGAGCAAGACGCCTGACAGCACCAGTAGGAATTGCGCCATGGATCGCATCTCGGGAACGGTCCAGCGGACGACGAAGCCGTAAGCGATTGCGGGGAGGCGAGCTATCCGCTGATCCAGGTTGTCAGCCACCCACGGACCCTTGGGACGAAGGGAGAATTGCACGACCGCGACCCTTCCGATGTCGTTTAGGAGGACAGAGATCGTTTGCTGGTCAGGGGGTCTGCGATGCCTTTCTGCGTCGAGTGGAGACCTCGTGAGGGCACAGGCCAGACCCTCCCTCCTGCCGGAGGAAGGCAGGTGACGGGGTGGTGGGAGCAAGCGCATACTTGACGGCTCCCCGACATCCGCGCAGAATTTGCGTCCATGGGCGACTCGCACGAGGAAATGCTTCGTCACTACGAGCCGGGCGAACTTCTGCAGCGAATCGTGGCGGGGTTGCAAGCTCTCGACAAGGACCTGGACTCGGTCACGCACGAAGATCTCGCGCCGGCCGACGAGTTTCACTCCGCGGGACGTTCGGCTACGCGCGCATTGGTGGAGCTTGCAAAAATTCCGCCAGGATCGCGAGTGCTCGACGTGGGCAGCGGGTTGGGCGGCCCGGCGCGTTACCTCGCCGCAACTTTGGGTTGCGACGTGACAGGCATCGATCTCTCGCCTGAATTCTGCGGGGTGGCCAACGCCCTTTCTCGGATGACGCGGTTGTCCGATCGCACCCGCTTTCAGGCCGGTGATGCCCTGGAGCTTCCGTTCGCCGCGTCCAGCTTCGACGTGGTGTGGACGATACAAATGCAGATGAACATCCGGGACAAGCGCCACCTGTATTCCGGAATCGCCCGGGTACTCAGGCCGGGCGGGCTATTCGTCTGCCAGGAAATCTGCGCGGGGAACGGCGAGCCGATCGAGCTTCCGGTCCCATGGGCGAGCCGCCCCAACCAGAGCCATCTGGCCGACGCAGAATCCCTCCGCGGGTTGATCCGCGGTGCAGGTCTCCTGGAGCGCACTTGGCGCGACATTACCGCCGACATCGTGGCGGCGCGTAAGGCACAGCAGGCGAAGGCGCAAGCGTCGGGTGCGAGCGGCTCCAGCGCCCCTCCTCCGCTTGGAATGCATCTCGTGCTGGGAGAACAGGCAGCCGTCAAGACGAGTAACTCCGGGCGCAACACCGACGCCGGGCGCACGGTGTTCATCCAGGGCGTATTCGACAAGCCTGTCTAGTGGTCCGATCCGCAGATCCCGCTGGAAGACTCTGTCGAAAGCACGGGCGCGGCGAATCTCCATTGATCGTCCGGTCAAAGGGCACATTCGGTCACGACGACCGAAATTCGCCCGCTGAGGGATCGGTGGATTCTGGCGGTCATCGCAACAGGATGTCTCCGATGACTTCGATCGGTGGGACGCCTGGAATTACCGTGATTCGTCGGCTCGCGCAGCTGAGTCCGGCACCATCGTGGGCTATCGCGTTCACGCCTTTGATGGCGACATCGGCAAGGTCGACGAGGCCAGCTACGCGGTCGATGAAAGCAGCATCGTGGTCGACACCGGCCCATGGATCTTCGGCCGGAAGGTAATTCTTCCGGCGGGCACGATTCAGCGTGTCGACGACGCGGACGAGAAGGTCTACGTCGATCTCACGAAGGCCCAGATCAAGGATTCGCCAGAACTCGATGATGCCACCGCTGACGATCCCGCCTATCGAGACCGGCTCGGGACCTATTACGGCGAGTTCTACCGTTCGCCCCGCGGGTGCCGGCGCCTGCCGGGCACCCGGCGCCGCTGCCCGCTTCGCCACCCATCCACCCATCCACCCATCCATCCACCCATCCACGGGATCAGCACACTCAAACTCAGGGGAGTCCGCACTGGACGTCCCCGCATCGGCCTGCCATGTAGAAGCCGACTGCGATCGGTGAAGGAACCTTCTACGGGACGGTTGCCAACGATCTCGTGACCAGTGCCCGGGTAGGGATCCCCTTACGGGCACCCGAAGCTGGCGTAGCCCGTCGCAACGTGTCTCGAAACCTCCGTGCCTCGAATCCCTAGCCTTTCAAGACAGTCGACCGGCGCATGCCGTGAGTGTGTGCCTCGAGTGGTGCTTGCTACAGCATCTGAAGGATCGGCCTAGCGATTGAGGGTGGCATTTAGCGCTGCGAAAAGACGGCCATTTATTGCTGCGACGCACAGCGCAAAAGCGCCGAAGACAGCAGATGTAAATGTTGACACTGTCAACACCATCTTTGACAGGACAACGGCCGGGATGGACTCCCAGGCGCCCCCGCGATCGCATCGAAGAATTGCCTGCACAGAAAATCGGCGCGGTCATGTCGTCTTCGATCTCCCGGCACATGAATAGGTGTAGGCCAGCCCGGGCCTACCCGACAGAACCGGAAGTAGGAACAGCATAACCTCATGTCAGCAGGCGGAGCGCCCACCAGCCAGGACACTGAACCCGCCACCCCACACACCTGCATAAGCTCCGCGGCAGCCAGGCTAAAGCCCGCACCCACAGCGTCAGAGGCGCCTCAGCGCAAGCTTTGTCAACAGGTTAAAGCAAAAATCCCTCTGACGAGGGAAGATGCTGTGCCCGAGGTGGGACTCGAACTACATTCCAGCCCCTGCAAACACTGGGAACCCGCGAAAATACCCTGAATTTGAAGCAGTACGAGGGCAATATCACCCAATACGAGGCCAAGAATGTGGACAATGTCCACACCCCGATTTCCGCCCCGTTTAAGCGATCAACCTTAAGACCGCACCCCGCAAGGACGGGATGCGGTTGTTCTTTGTCCTGACAGATTTGGATCGCGCCTAACAGACATCTGCGGCCCTAGAATTCACACTGGCCATCCCACCTTTTGTATGCTCCGCACACGGGCAAGAATCGCTCGGAGTGTTCCGAACTGGCCATATCTTGCTAAGTCATGCCGCCCGATACCTCGGCGCCGCTGGACAGGCAGAAGTTCAATCGCTGCTTGTCGTTCTGATTCGCCCCATGATCGCTGGGCGGGTCCTCCGCGCAACCAGGGCGCTACCGCGCCGCCCCCGAACCGAAAACTTCATCACCAGAACAGCGGAGCACTACCGCCACATGAAGTTTCGCCTCGGCGCCGGTTCCCCAAGTTGCACTCCGGCCCCTCAGCCCAGCGGGTGGTCCCCTACCAGAACGACGCCCACAACCAACAACCGCAAAAGTAGAAATTCAGCAACACAAGGGTGAAGGGAACCAAAGGGATCATGGAAAAGCTCACGATCAAAACACCAGCAGATGTCCTCAGCTTCATCGGCCACACCCTCGGCTTCTGGCCACAGGAAAGCCTGGTCTGCATCACCATGAACGAGAACAGCATCGGCGCCACCCTGCGCATCGACCTCCCCCGCCAACCCGGCCAAGAACTCCCCTACGCACGCACCGTCGCCCACTACCTCACCAGCGACAGCTCAGCCACAGCCATCCTCTTCGCCGTGTACACCACCGAACCAGCGCAGCCCGGCCAGGCCAGACCGTATGCCGGCACCATAGCCGCTCTCACCGGTGTCGTCGCGGAACAGGGCATCACCATCCGGGACGGACTCTTCGTCGGCGACGAAACCTTCTCCCCCTACGACGGCGAACCCGGCACCACCCTCGCCCTACCCGTCAGCTCCACCCAGACGAGCGCGATCAATGCCGAATTCATCTACCGCGGCAGCTTCATCGAACCCACAGACCGGATCACCCTCCCGACCACCGGTCAGGAAGCAGCCAAAGCCGCCGCCGTCGAACACCACATGGACACCATCGCCTCCCAACCAACTGACGCCGCGCTCCAGCAGGGCCGGCAACTCTGGGCAGGAATGCTCAACTCCAAGACCTTCCCGAGCGATGACGACTGCCACGCCCTCATCGCCTACCTGCAGTTCCCGGCAATCCGTGACCGGCTCATCGCCGACATCCCAGGGGTGGACGAACCCATGCAACAGATCCTGTTCGCCCAAACCGACCAGGCTCCGAAATGGTCACGCATCGAATGGGCACAACAACTCCTCCTGCACGCTTACACACGCACCAGCACCGAACACGCAGCACCAGTGCTCACCACCATCGGCTATATCAACTGGTGGGAAGGCAGAGGCAGCAAAGCCCACCAATTCCTCCAACTCGCCCTCGACACCGACCCCGCCTACCGCCTCGCCCGCCTCAGCGACCAAATGATCGGCTCCGGCATCGTCGCCGGCTGGAACATGAACAAAGACACCGCATACAAATCCCTGCCCTACGACCTTCCGTGAGGCACTTCAGGACTAGCCGAGTTGGCGCAGCTTAACGGAAGGTACACTATCGGCTCTTCAAGATGCCCGGGGGAGTACCCCTGAAAGGGGGGCTTCGCAGCCAGTTTTCATCATTAGGGCAGAGGTAACATCCGAGTTCAGGCAGTATGAACTCGGATCTGGCATGCGGGCTGGAAGACCTGGAAGCTGAGGCCGTTGGACTGGTTTCAGGAGCAAAGGAACCGACTTCGTCTTTAACAGAACAGGAGCAGCCAGCGGGAGTGCGGGCTGCTCCTGTTTTTGTTGAAACGCCTAGTGATGCTGGAGCTTTAGGGGCGTTGCTCGGTTATCCTTTCGGCGTTACCTGGAGACGGTCGAAGGAGACCTGCTTGCCATCCTTGTCCAGGACCACCACGTCGTCGCGGCCATTCTGAACCTCTGCGGGCAGGATGAACTCAACGGTGTCCTCGGTGGTCGGGAAGATCCAACCGATCCGGTAACTATGCTTGTTGAGGTAGACGTAGTACCACTGCCCGTACTCGAGGCCCTTGAGGACCACTTTCTGGCCATTGCGGTACTTGTCGCTGGTTCCCAAGTCGGACGGCGGGGTTTGCCCGTCCAAGTCCTGAACTGTCAGTGCGGGAACGATTCCAGGCTGTGCCGGCTGGACGTTCAGTTCTGTCGCGTCGCCGCTGACGGAGACGGAGACAGTCTTGGATCCGTTGCTGCCGGTAGCTTCGAACGTTACGGGTTCGAGGCGACCCGCGGTGATGTCAGCGGCGGTCAGCACGTGGTCACGGGTGGTTGTGATGCTGTCGCCGGCGGCGAGCCGTTCCCGGCTGATGCCTGCCGCCGGGGCGCTGACACTGGTCATTAGGACGTTACCACCGTTTCCCAGCTTGTAGGTGTAGGTGACGGTGTCCCCTGTTGAGGCGTACCGGTCGCCATCTGCGTCTTTCCATTCAGCCGCAACGGTGCCTTCCAGTTTGGCGTCGCGGACCTTCAGGTCCACCTCACCGCCATCCACGTCGTAGCTCTTGGTGGTCTGCCCGCTGGCGCTGATTTCCCAGGTGGTGCTGGGGACGAAGAAGCCCTGCTCGGCTTCCTCAGCGGTGACGGTGTGGCGTGGTGTGGCGCAGGTGTAGCTCTGTCCTGCGGGCAGGCTGCTGTAGCGGCAGTTGCCTGGGCCTTCGGGGACGAAGGGGCTGAAGTTCCCGGCCGTGGGGACGACCTTTTCCGCCAGTGGGCTGGTGTTGGTGACATCGAATTTGTAGGGGAATGCGTCACCCGCCGCATAGGGCTGGGTGGCAAGGTCACGGCTGCTGTCGTTGCGGCTGCCCCTGATCTCTGCGGAGAGCAATCCGTCGCGCAGGGCCACCGCCGTTCCGGTGAACGTCACTGTTTTGGTGAGGGTGGGTGTTGCGCTGGCTGTTGCGGAGAAGACGGCTTCGGGCACGATGTAGCCGCGGGCCATGTCCTCCGCGGTGACGGTGTGCCTGGCGGTGGTGCAGGTGTAGCTGGCGCCGGCTGCGAGGTTGTTGTACCGGCAGTTGGGAGCCGTCGGCGGGAGGAAGCCGGCGTCGAAGGAGCCCGACACGGGGACGGAGTTGGCGGTGACGTTGGCGGTACTCTTGACGCTGAACGTGTAGTTCAACACGTCACCGGCCTTGTAGGGGCTGGCTGCTACGTCACGGGCAGGCGCCGAGCCCGTGATCGTCAGGCCCACCTGCGGTGCGACCGGCACGGTGGCTGCGAAGGTGTACTGCGATACCCGCCCGTCCGCCGTCGTGAAGGCAGCATTAAGGCTCTGCGGGCCGCTGGCATTGGCCGGAGCGGTCAATGCCACGTCGACCGTCACCGAAGCGCCCGGTGCGACATCTGGCACCGGCACGGTGGTGGCGGTCCAGCCCGTGGGGGTGTACACCGTTGCGGTGGCACCAGAGAGGGTGCTGGCTTCCTGATTTGTAACTGTCACCGGCACTTGCCGGGTTGCTCCCGGCGCAGAGGTGACAGCTGGTACTGACAGTGGGGCGCAGGCGTAGTTGAGCCACGCGTCGTCGAAGGTGCCGAACTGCATGCTGTCGGTGTAGTTACCCTCATACAGGACACCGAATTTGCCTTCCTCCAACCGGGTCACGGTGGAGTAGGCCGAGAAGCCCGGACGGATAGTCCGTACCCCCGGCCAGGTCGCGCCATCGTCGCACGAGATCCGGGCGGACACATTTTCCCGGCCAGTCTTGGAGTTGGCGTTCGTGAAAATTAGCTTCTTTGCGTCGGCGGATCCCTGGGCCGCAGACGGGTACATCCGCGCAATGGAACCATTGTTGGCAGGGTCCGGAAGTTCGGTGTCCTGGGTGGCCGGCCCGTAGGTAGCCCCGCCGTCGGTGGAGATGGCTACCTTCCGGTAGCCCTGGTTGGCGTTGTCCCGGGAGTTGAGCAGCACCCGCCCGTCGGAAAGTTCCACGGTCTTGTTCTCGTCCATGCGGTCGCCCACATTGGCGCCCTTGTGCCACGTTGCACCATGGTCATCGGAGTAAACGCTGTAGGCCTGGATCCTGTTGGTGCCGTCCGCCTGACGGACGTCTCCAGCGTACTGCTGAATCAGGCGGCCCTTGTACGGGCCGTATCTGAGCTGAATGCCTTCACCTGAGGATGCGAAGTTGGAGCGGACATCACCGGCCGCGGGGCTGGTCTTGCTGGTGCCCGGTTTGGTGACGTCCGTGATAAGCCTGGGCTGGCTCCAGGTGATGCCACCATCGGAGGACTCGATGACGGCGGAGGAAATCACGCTCCGGTCGGCGTCGTCATTGCCGAACTGGCTTCCGCCAAAGCCCTGATCCTTCGAGTAGACGAAGAACGCGAAGACCTTGCCGGCCTCGGCGTCATAGACAAAGGAAGGATCGCTGTAGCCGTACTTCGGGCCGGCCGCGTCGGCTACGTGTCCGGAAGCGATGACCTGCACCGGGCCCCAGGTCCGGCCGCCGTCGGTGCTGCGCCGCTGGACGATGGAGTTGGGGTTGGGGGCGTCAGCGGCGCTTCCAGGCCTGCCGTCCCACGCGGCCAGGACCACCCCGTTGCCAAGGTACGTCAAGGCGGGGATGCGGTAAAAGAAGTTGTTCGCTGTCCTGTCCGCTCCCAGGTTTACTTCCATGAAGGAACCTGGCGGGGCTGCCGGACTATTTGACGGGATGGGGGCCGCCTGCGCCAGCACCCCGGTGCCGGCCAGCAGTGCCAGGGCCAGTGCGCCTGCTCCCGCTGCCCAGCCTATCGTTCGCTCTTTGGTGCGTCTTGTCATATCTCGCAAATCCATTGCCCTTTCTGGACTCCGCTCCGCGGCTCTACATGAAGACGTCGATGCCGGTCAAAACACATGCCCTGTTCCTTCTACATACGACGTCCTACAAACCCTAAGGTGTCAGCGATCACAAAACCAGAGCTGGGTACACTGAAGATGTGACATCCTACCTTTCCGCTTCGATTGCATCCGCCCATCCCTCTGTTGAGCAGGTCCTGGCCGTCCGTGGGTATGCCGGGTACCGGCAGTACCGCATTCCTGCCCTGGCGGTGACCGTCCGGGGCACGCTGTTGGCGGCGTATGACGGGCGGCCAAATCTTGATGACCTGCCCAGTCCCATCGATCTGCTGCTCCGGCGGAGCATGGACAGCGGGCAGACCTGGGGGGCTCAGCAGGTGGTGCGGACCGGGTCCGGGTTGGATGGTTTTGGGGATCCAAGCCTGCTGGTCGATGCCGAGACCAACAGGGTCTTCCTCTTCCATGCCGCGGGGACACGGGCGGGGTTTTTTGAATCAACTACCGGGCTGGACCCGGAGGACGAGTTCATACAGCACTGCGACCTCAGCTACTCGGACGATGACGGCATGACGTGGCAGCACCGGCGGATCACGGCCCAGTTGAAGGGCAGCGATGCCGCCGCCCGACAGATTACCGGCATTTTCGCGGCCGCCGGCCAGGGTATCCAGATCCACGCAGGACCCTACCGGGGCCGGCTCGTCCAGCAGTTCGTCGTACTCCGCGGCGGCAGGATCATGGCGGCCTCGGCCTACAGCGATGACCACGGCGACACCTGGCGGCTGGGAAAGCTCATCGAAGGAACTGCCGACGGCGGAGCGCCCAACGAAAACAAGGTCGCCGCGCTGGCCGACGGGCGGCTGCTCCTGCACAGCCGCGCCACTCCACGGCGCCTGGCAGCGTTCTCGGACGACGGCGGTCACAGTTGGAGCTCTCTGGTTCCCGTCGAGGACCTGCCGGATCCCAGCGACAACGGCTCCCTTACCCGGTTCGACGGACTGCCCTCCGTGCCAAACCTGGCCATGCCTGCGACAGATAGCTGGCTCCTGGCCACGAACAACCACGACGCCAATCTGCGGCGGAACACCGTGCTGAGCCTCTCCCCCGACAATGGGGCGACTTGGCCTGCCAAGCTGGTCCTCTGCGAGGGAAGTTCGGCGTACTCGACGGCGACACGGCTTCCGGATGGCAACATCGGCGTCCTGTACGAGCGGCAGGGATACCGGGAGATTGTTTTTGTGTCCGTTCCGCCCGGGCAGCTGACCGGCCAGCTTCCGCCAGCGACGTTTCCCGCAGCAGTGTCCGACGGCGGCCTGCCGCCATCGGTGCCGGGACTCACCTTCGACATGGAGCTGCGGTCCATCACACCCGGCCTTCCGGCGGTGTGGCAGAACGCCGGAGAGTTCCACGTAATGGCCCCCGGCGGGGAGGGCTGGGGCGCCGAGTCGTGGAAGGAGATCGGTCAGGGGTACTCGCCGGACCAGGTCCAGGTCCTGGGGACCCGGGAGGCGCAGGATTTGAATTATGGCCCAATTATCCCCGGGTACAAGGCCGGGGACATTTTGGCATTCACCGGCCGGGTCCTGAATGAAGGCCCGGAAGCCGCGGCTACTGTCCGCCTGTCCGGACCGGGTGCGGATGCCTTTCCAGTGGCGGATCTCCTGGCCGGTGAGGAGGCCCTGTACTTCACCCCCACCTACACCGTGACCGAGGAGGACGTGGAGCAGAACGCTTTCACCGTCACCTACGAGCTCTCCGGGCTATGTGGGAGCTCTCCTTGGAGGTCGTCACGGATTTTCCGCTTTGACGTCATAACAGGAGAGGTCTCGGTGCAGGACGACATGACGGCAAGGCCTTAACTCTGGTGTGGTCGCCTCGGGTCAGGTGAACCGGCGCTGTCACCCGAGGAGGGCGCCCATATGTTTCAGGCGTTCGACGCGGTCCTGTATCGAGAGTCCATGCTGTGGCAGCCCGATCTTAAAGCCGGTGATCGGCACGGGGCCTGCCGCGGCGAGGCAGCGCTGAATTTCACCGTGGTTCAGCAGCGAGCTCGGCGGGGCGCCCTCCACCTCTACGGCAGGAAGGTGCGCGTCGATCCACGGGTAGCCAAATTCGGTTGAAACCGGCGAACAGCCGGAGAACATCACGCCCGCCAGGACGCCGGCTTCCCGTGCCTCCGCCACGTGCTCCACTGCGGTGTCGGGGTTTCGGGATTCGATGACCGACCGGCCCCAGTTGATCACCATACCCAGGTTCCCTGCGCCCTGGCTGTGGAGGGACGAGGTGACATCCAGTTCCTCCTGAAAGGTGAGGAACCCCTTCTCAGGTCTGCTGCCGGTTCGGGGAGCATCGCAATGCTCAATGAGCACCCGGGTATCGCCCCAGTCCCAGTCCATTACTTCTTTGAGGGACTGCTCAAAGAAGTCCACAGACGAACGCAAGGGTGGGGCGGAATGCAATTCCACGGCTTCCACGCGGTACCCCTCATCGGCAAGTGCGAGGCCGTATTCCCGCAGTCCGGAAACGAAGTCCAGCGCCGCTTTCCGGCCGTCGGGGTCTGCCGAAGCAAGGCCAAAGGTGGTCGCGGCCGTCAGTCGTTGCATTGTCCCGGGGATCGCCGTGATCACCGCAGTCCAGCCGTCCGGGGCGCCGGCAGGCCACGGCTGTCCGCCCCACGGACCATACGGGAGCTCCAGCCCACGGATCGACGGAACCCGCCCCAGCTCTTCATAGAACTGGCGCCGTGAGTCCTCGGGTGGCTGGGCGGGATAGGCGCCAACAATCAGGGACATCTGAACTCCATTCAGAGGATAAAACGGCCGGCCGCCGGTTGCGGCCCGGCCTGACCGAAAGCGGGGCAAGGTGCAGGTCCGAGCGGATATGAACCAGCAGCAACAGGCAAAGGGCGGGTGATGCTTGCCACTTGACGGCTGCTTGTGATGGCACTTACAGTTTTATCACGAGCTCGGACGTCCTACGTCCGATAAACCTTCTGGAATGGGGCTTCATGAATTTCTCCTCCAAGAACCTGCCGCTGGTCAATGACGCCAGCCGCCGGAACTTCCTCAAGCTCGGCGGGGCCATGGGCCTGGCTGCAGCCTTCACCAGCTCTCTCGCCGCCTGCGGTGGGCCGGCCGCCACCACCACCGGCGGCGCCGCCAACACCGCCGCTGTTAACAAGGACCTCACTATCGAGGCGGGTATCTCCTACGCCCTGTCCACCGGTTTTGACCCGCTGAGCTCCTCCGGCGCCACCCCCATGGCCGCCAACCTGCACATCTTCGAGGGCCTCGTGGAGCTGCACCCGGCCACACGCGAGCCCTACAACGCCCTGGCAGCCTCCGACCCCAAGAAGGTCAACGACACCACCTACCAGGTGACCATCCGGGACAACGCCAAGTTCCACGACGGCACCCCTGTCACCACCGAGGACGTGGCCTTTTCCTTCACCCGGGTGATGGATCCCGCGAACAAGTCCCTGTTCTCCCAGTTCATCCCCTTCATCCAGGACGTCAAACCCCTCGATGCCAAGACGGTCGAGTTCACCCTCAAGTACCCGTTCCCGGGCTTCGGCCCGCGCATCTCGGTGGTCAAGGTCGTCCCCAAGGCCCTCGCCACCGACCTGAAGGCCTTCGACGCCAAGCCGGTCGGCTCCGGCCCCTACAAGTTTGTCTCCGCGGCAAAGGACGACAAGATCGTCTTTGAAGCGTTCGCCGATTACAACGGTCCCAAGCCGGCGCTGGCCAAGGGCATGACCTGGCTGCTGCTCTCGGACGCGGCAGCCCGTGTCACCGCCGTGCAGTCGGGCCGTGTCCAGGCCATCGAGGACGTCCCGTACCTGGACATGGAGGGCCTGAAATCCAAGGTCAAGGTTGAGGCAGTGCAGTCCTTCGGGCTCATGTTCCTGATGTTCAACTGCGCCAAGGCACCGTTTAACAACAAGCTGGTCCGCCAGGCGCTGCACTACGGCCTGGACAAGGACGCCATCATCAAGAAGGCCCTGTTCGGCAACGCCAAGCCGGCCAGCTCCTACTTCCAGGAAGGCCATCCGGACTACGTCAAGGCCAAGAACGTCTACGGCTACGACGCCAGCAAGGCCGCGGACCTGCTGAAGCAGGCAGGGGTCAGCAACCTGGAATTCGAACTCCTGACGACAGACACGGCCTGGGTCAAGGACGTCGCCCCTCTGCTTCTGGAGTCCTGGAACAAGATCCCCGGCGTGAAGGCCACCGTAAAGAGCATCCAGTCCGGCGCCCTGTACGCGGACCGCGTCGGCGCGGGTGATTACTCGGTCGTCGCTGCCCCCGGCGATCCGTCCGTCTTCGGCAACGACGCAGACCTGCTGCTGAGCTGGTTCTACTCCGGCCCCACCTGGATGGACAAGCGCGCCTACTGGACCGCCCCTGAACGCGCCCAGCTGCAGGACCTGATGGACAAGGGCTCCAGGGCCAACAAGGACGAAGCCAAAAAGATCACCGGGCAGATCGTGGAACTCATCTCCGAGGAAGTTCCGCTGTACCCCATCTTCCACCGCCAGCTTCCCAGCGCCTGGGACGAGAAGAAGCTCAACGGCTTCAAGCCCCTGCCCACCACCGGACTGTCGTTTATCGACGTCGGCCGCACGGCTTAGCCCCACCAACCGGAGACTACATTGACCACGATATTGCGCCTGCTGGGCCGAAGGCTCGCGGCCCTGCCCCTGATGGTCCTGGGCATCACCTTGCTCGTGTTCCTCGTCCTGCAGGCCGCACCCGGCGACCAGGCGAGCAGCGCCCTGGGCGAAGGGGCCAGTGAGGAAGCCAAAGAGCAGTACCGCCAGGCCAACGGCCTGAACGATCCGCTGCTGGCCCAGTACGTCCGGTTCCTCGGCAAGCTCCTGCAGTTCGACCTGGGAGTCACCACTCCCCCGGCGAAATCCGTGGCGAGCATGATCGGCTCCGCGTTCCCCCTGACGCTGCAGCTGACCTTCCTGGGCGTGATCATCGCCGTCGTGGTCTCCCTGGTCTTCGGCATCATCGGTGCCCTGTACCGGGACAAGTGGCAGGACCAACTGGTCCGCGTCTTCTCCATCGCCGCGGTGGCAACACCGTCGTTCTGGCTGGGCATCCTGCTGATCCAGTGGTTCGCCCTGGGACCGGCGCCGATGTTCCCGTCCGGCGGCATCGCCACCCCGGAGTCCGGCTTCGGCGGCTGGCTCAACTCCATGGCTCTGCCCGCCCTGGCCCTGGGCATCCCGGTCTCAGCTTCCCTCATCAGGGTCGTGCGCACCTCCATGGTGGAGGAGCTGGACCGGGACTACGTCCGGACCGCCATCGGCAACGGCGTCCCCTACCGGGAAGTGGTCTCCAAGAACGTGCTCCGCAACGCACTCGTCACCCCGGTGACCGTGCTGGGACTGCGGGTCGGCTACCTGCTGGGCGGCGCCGTCGTCATTGAAATGATCTTCGCGCTGCCCGGCATGGGCCAGCTGATCCTCAACGGCATCACCAACCTGGACGTCAACCTGGTACAGGGCGTGGTCCTCACCATCTCCGTCACCTTCGTCCTGGTGAACATCGCCGTGGACCTTCTCTACCTGCTCATCAACCCCCGAATCAGGACCGTGTGACCCATGCGCAGCAAACTCGCTGAACGTCTGAGCGCCCCCGGACTCCGCTTCAAGGCCCTGCCCTGGAGCTCCCGACTGGCCCTGGCCTTCCTGGTGGTGATCGTCCTCGCCGCCATCTTCGCCCCGGCCCTGGCACCGCACGACCCACTCGAAACCTTCATCCCGGCAACGCCTCCGGGAGCTGAGCACTTCTTCGGCACCGACCGGCTGGGCCGCGACATCTTCTCCCGCCTGCTCTACGGCTCGCAGTCCTCACTCATGATCGGCCTCGGCGCCGTGGCATTGGCTGTCCTGGCCGGCGCCCTGCTGGGCTCGCTCGCTGCCACGTCCAGCAAGGCCGTCAACGAGCTCATCATGCGCCTCATGGACATCCTGATGGCCTTCCCCGGGATCGCTTTGGCGGCCGTGCTGCTGGCAGCCTTCGGCAACTCGGTGCCCACCATCATCGTTGCCATCGCCATCATCTACACCCCGCAGCTGGCCAGGGTGGTCCGCGCCAACGTACTCTCCCAGTACGGCGAGGACTACGTCCGTGCCGAGCGGGTCATCGGCGCCGGCCGCTTCTACATCCTGATCAAGCACATCGTCCGCAACACCGCGGCCCCGGTCCTGGTGTTCGCCACCGTCATGGTCGCCGACGCCATCATCCTCGAAGCGTCCCTGTCCTTCCTGGGCGCCGGCGTCCAGGACCCCGCCCCCTCCTGGGGCAACGTGATCTCCTACGGCCGCAACCTGGTCCTGTCCGGCGGATGGTGGGCCACCACCTTCGCCGGCGTGACCATCCTGCTCACCGTGCTGGCACTGAACATCCTCGCCGAAGGCCTCACCGACGCCATGGTGAACCCCAAACTGCGCAAGGCACCCGCTGTGAAGGACGACGACGGCTCCGGTGCCGTTGTCGCCGGCGCAGCCGTGGACTCCGAAGTCGCCACCTCTGTAGCGCAGCCATCCGTCGTGGAAGAGCACGAGCTCGACGGCGTGCGTTCCGCTTCCGGAGGAACCCTCGAGGAGGAGAACTACAACAGGTCAGCTGTACTCACCGATGTCAAGGTGGCCGCCGCCAACCCGCACCTGCTGCTCGACCGCGAACTGGAACTGCTGGCCGCGGTCGAAGCCACCCGAACGGACCGCCTGCCACAGGTCCCCGCGGACGCCCGCACGGTCCTGGAGGTGACAAACCTTTCCATTCGGTTCCCCGGCAGGTTCGGTGACACAGCCATCGTGGACAACGTCTCCTTCAGTGTCCGCGAGGGCGAAACCATGGGCCTGGTGGGCGAATCCGGCTGCGGCAAGTCCATCACCTCCCTCGCCGTCATGGGCCTGTTGCCCAAAACGGCCCGGATCAGCGGATCGATCAAATTCGATGGCAAGGAACTGCTGGACCCGCAAACCAGTCACAGCGATCCCCAGGCCTACCAGGGCCTGCGCGGCGAACAGATCGCCATGGTCTACCAGGACGCCCTCAGCTCGCTGAACCCGTCCATGAAGATCAAAGACCAAATACTTCAACTGACCCGCCGGGGCGGCCGCAAAACCCCTGCCGAGCTGCTGGAAATGGTCAAGCTGGACCCGGTGCGCACGCTCGCGAGCTACCCTCACGAGCTCTCCGGCGGCCAGCGCCAGCGCGTCCTGATCGCCATGGCCCTGTCCCGCTCCCCCAAGATCGTGGTCGCCGACGAACCCACCACCGCCCTGGACGTGACCGTCCAGAAACAGGTAGTGGACCTGCTCAACGAACTCCGTGAACAGCTCGGTTTCGCGATGGTGTTCGTCAGCCACGATCTGGCCCTGGTCGCCTCGCTGGCACACCGCATCACCGTGATGTACGCAGGCCAAGTGGTCGAATCCGCCCAGGCGTCCGAGCTGCTGCAAAACCCCAGGCACGAATACACCCGCGGGCTCCTGGGCGCAGTGCTCTCCATCGAAGCCGACGCCACCCGCCTGCACCAGATCCCCGGCACTGTTCCCTCACCCCAGGACTTCGCCCCCGGCGACCGCTTCGCACCCCGCTCACTGCGCCCGGGCGCCGATCCGAACCAGCAACTGGTCCTCACCGCCGTCGGCGGGGACTCTGACCACTACTGGGCCAGCCACCGAAAGGAGGATGCAAAATGAGCATTTCCACCGGCAAACCCGTCATCGAACTCAAAGACGTCAAAGTCCACCACCGTGCACGGACCGGCGGCCTGTTCCGCCCCAACATCGTCAAAGCCGTCAACGGCGTGGACTTCAGCATCAGCCGCGGCGAAACCGTGGGCATCGTGGGAGAATCCGGCTGCGGCAAATCAACCCTGGCCTCCGTCCTGGTAGGCCTCCAAACACCGACATCCGGGCAGGTCCTCTTCCACGGCAAACCCGCCATCAAACGGAACGCCGCCATGCGCAAGGAATTCGGCCGGGCCGTATCGGTCGTATTCCAGGACCCCGCCACGGCCCTGAACCCGCGCATGACCATCCAGGACATCCTCACCGACCCCCTCCAAATACACGGAATCGGCAACGCCGCGTCCCGTGCGGCCAAGGTCAAAGAACTCCTCGCCCTGGTAGGGCTGCCCGCCTCCGCGGCCGAAGTCATGCCATCGCAGGTTTCAGGCGGCCAGCGCCAGCGCGTGGCCATCGCCCGGGCCCTGGCACTGGACCCGGACATCATCGTCGCCGACGAACCAACCTCGGCCCTGGACGTCTCTGTCCGGGCGCAGGTCCTGAACCTTCTCTCGGACCTGAAAACCCAGCTGAACCTGGGCATGGTCTTCATCTCCCACGACATCCAGACCGTCCGCTATGTCTCGGACCGGATCTGCGTCATGTACTTCGGCGAAATCGTCGAGGAAGGCCCAGCCGCCCAGGTCTTCGACAACCCCCGGAACGACTACACCAAGAAGCTCCTCGGAGCAGCCCCCAGCCTGCTGCACACCTAGATTCCCAAACCTCACCCTTTACAACCCACCCATTGGAGTTTTTCCGTGTCTTCCCAGTTCTCCGGCGTCATCCCGCCCGTCGTCACACCCCGCCATGCTGACGGCAGCATCGACACCGCCTCTTTGCAGAACCTCACCAAGCACCTGCTCGACGGCGGAGTCTCCGGACTTTTCGTCCTGGGCTCCTCCGCGGAGGTGCCGTACATGACCAACACCGAACGCGAACTCGTGGTCAGCACCATCGCCGCGGCCAACGCCGGGGCCGTGCCCCTGATCGTGGGGGCCAACGAACAAACCACCAACCGCGTCATCGAGGAAGCCAAACGCGTCATCGACCTCGGGGCCGACGCCATCGTGGTCACCTCCATGTACTACGCCATCGGCAACGCCGACGAAACAGAGACCCACTTCCGGAACATCCACGCCGCCGTCGACACACCGATCTTCGCCTACGACGTCCCGGTCCGTACCCACTTCAAGCTCCCCACGGACCTGCTGGTCCGGCTGGGCCGCGACGGCGTGATCGCCGGCGTCAAAGACTCCTCCGGCGACGACGTCTCCTTCCGCCAGCTCCTGCTCGCGGCCCGGGAGATCGAGAACTTCGACATCTTCACCGGCCACGAAGTCGTGGTCGACGGCGCGCTCCTGGGCGGCGCGCAGGGCGTCGTTCCCGGCTTGGGCAACGTCGACCCCCGCGGCTACCGCAACCTCGTCGACGCCGCCGCTGCCGGGGACTGGGCCAAAGCATCCGCCGAACAGGACCGCATGGCCGACCTCTTCGAGATCGTCTACACCCCCAACGGACGCGTCTCTGGCGGGGCAGCGGGCCTGGGCGCCTTCAAAACCGCCCTGCAGATCATGGGCATCATCGAATCCAACACCATGAGCATCCCGATGCCCGCGCTGAACGACGAGGAAAGCACCGCGATCAAGGTCATCCTCGAACGCAACAGCCTGGTCTAGGGACAGGTCGCTGAAGCTGATGCACGCCATTGGTGTTGACCTCGGCGGCACTAAAACTGCTGCCGGGGTCGTCTCAGACACGGGTGAAGTGCTGTTTTCCGAGACCATTCCCACCCTCAACCGTGACGGCGGCGAGGCAATCCTCGACGCCACTGCCGCTCTGGTGGCTGGACTCATGGGACGCGCCGCTGCTGCCGGAATCGCCGTCGATCACGTCGGCATCGGTTCGGCTGGTGTCATTGATGCCCGTAAAGGCGAAGTGGTTTCAGCAACCGATGCGATCCTCGGGTGGGCCGGTACTGCCATCAGCGCCGGCCTGGCAGCGCGCCTGGACCTGCCGCCGGGCTCCATCCGGGCAGTGAACGACGTCCATGCCCACGCCCTCGGCGAAGCCTGGACCGGGGCCGCCGCCGGAACCGCCAGTTCACTCCTGGTGGCCTTCGGCACCGGCGTCGGCGGCAGCTACATTCATGAAGGCACACCATTTCTCGGACACCGCTACGTGGGCGGACACGTTGGCCACTTTGCCTCACCCTACGCATGCTACGACGACCGGCCGCTGCCCTGTGTCTGCGGCGGAGCAGGCCATGTTGAAGCCATCGCCTCCGGACCTGCCATCGCCGAAGCCTACCGGCGGCTGGGCGGGGAGGCAGGTTCACCGGATTCCCGCGGTGTCTTCGCCCTCGCCGCCCATGGCGATGCCACCGCCATCAGGACCATCGGCACTGCCGCCGCAGCGGCCGGGCAGGCCGTGGCCGGGCTGGCCAACATCCTGGACCCGGAAGTCGTCGTCGTCTCAGGCGGGCTCTCGGACGCAGGAGCACCCTGGTGGCGGCCCCTGGAAGACGCCGTTCGGGCCGAACTTCTTCCAGCCCTGGCAAACATTCCCGTCCTGCCCGCCTCACTGGGCAACGCCGCCGCCATCATTGGCGCAGCCAAGCTGGTGCTCACCGATTCGCTCACCTTCCGAAGGAACCGACCATGATTCTCTCCCCCGATGGCCTTGAATCCTTGCGGGGCAGGCTCATCGTCTCCTGCCAGGCCTATCCCGGTGAGCCGATGCGCGATCCCCGCACCACCGCACAAGTCGCCGCGTCAGCAGTCACCGGCGGCGCCGCCGCAGTCCGGGTACAGGGTCTCGCGGACGTCCAACACACCCGGGCAGCCGTGGAGGTCCCGGTCATCGGGCTCTGGAAGGACGGGCACGACGGCGTCTTCATCACCCCCACCCTCCGGCACGCACTGGCGGTAGCCAACGCCGGCGCCCACATCGTCGCGGTTGACGGCACCCGCCGCCCACGCCCGGATCGCCTGACCCTGGCCCAAACAGTAGCCGGAATCCACACCGAATCCCACGCCCTGGTCATGGCCGACTGCGGCTCCCTCGAGGACGCAGCCGCCGCCGTCGAAGCCGGAGCAGACCTGATCGGCACCACACTTGCCGGCTATTCCGGCGAACGCCCCAAAACCCAGGGCCCGGACCTTGAACTGCTGGGACAGATAGCAGCCGCGGACTTCGGCGTGCCGCTCATCGCCGAAGGCCGGCTGCACACCCCCGCCCAGGCGAGGCAGGCACTTGATGCCGGGGCCTTCGCCGTGGTGGTCGGAACGGCCATCACGCATCCGGCCACCATTACTGGCTGGTTTGCGGACGCGCTGAAATGACCACCCGGACGCCGCCCGCTTTCCTGCTGTCCGGCACCATTGTCAGCGACGGAACTGTCGTTGTGGACGCGCTGGTCGCCGTTTCCGGTGAACGTATCGCCTATGCCGGCCCACGGACCGGCTTCGACACTTCCTCGCTGCCGGGGCTGGAGGAAGTGGAGCTTCCGCCCGGAACCCTGCTCCTGCCCGGCTTGGTGGATCTGCACTGCCATGGCGCAGCAGGCGGGGACTTCCCCGGCGGCGATCTCGAATCTGCGCGCCGCGCGGTGGAGTTTCTCCACGCCAGCGGTACCACCACCCTGCTGGCGAGCCTGGTGACAGCTCCCCGTGAGGACCTGCTGCGCGCTGCCGGGGCCCTGCGGCCTCTTTCGGAGGAGGGACTGATCGCCGGGATCCACGCCGAAGGCCCGTTCCTTTCCCACGCGCGCTGCGGAGCCCAGGATCCCCGGTTCCTCCTCGACCCCGATCCTCACCTGCTCCGGGACCTCGTTGAGAGCTCCGGCGGGCACCTGCGCACCATGACCTATGCACCCGAGCTGCCCGGCACCGCAGCTTTGGTACAAGCCTTAGTTGATCTCGGGGTCACGCCGTCCCTGGGACACACGAACGCCGCTACAACCACGACGGCGGCTTCCCTCACCCGGGCAGCGAGCCTGCTCGCCTCCGCGCAGGGCAGCACTACCCGGCCCACGGTCACCCACCTGTTCAACGGCATGCCCTCGCTGCACCACCGCGACCCCGGGCCCACAGCGGCCTGCCTGCGCCTCGCAGCGGCAGGAACGGTTGCCGTGGAACTCGTTGCCGACGGCGTCCACCTCCACCCCGAGACCGTGCGGATGGTCTTCGCACTCGTCGGCCGCGACAACGTCATCCTGGTGACCGATTCGATGGCCGCGACGGGACTGCCGGACGGCGACTACGACCTTGGCCCGGCAGGAGTGAAAGTCCACAATGGCGAGGCCAGGCTGCGCAGCGATGGCGCCCTGGCCGGCGGAACGGCGACACTGCTGGACGTTCTACGGCGGACGGTCGAAGCAGGGGTGGATGCGGCAAGCGCCGTCCTGTCAGCCACGGCCGTTCCGGCAGGGATCCTTGGGATCCAGCAAGAGGTAGGAAGCCTTCGCCCAGGGCTGAAGGCTGACATCCTGGCGGTGGATCGTGACTTCGGCCCGATCAGGGTGTTCCGTCGCGGCCTGCCACTCCCCCGGCCTGTCGCAGCCGTCACGGCCGCCCCTTCGCCTGCGTCCTAAGGCCACGGTTGCCGCTCATTCCGACTCTCGGTTCAGGGGCTGGTTCAGGCGCTCGGAGTTGCGACCCGGACGGCCACCTGTCCGAGGTCGGCGCCAAGGAGGGCAGCCGCGGCTTCATCGGCCACCACGGTCACGTGCGGGTGCAGCTGCAGGACTGAAGCGGGGCAGTCAGGGGTCACCGGGCCTTGCAGCGCGGCAGCCAGAATGTCAGCCTTATCCGCCCCGTTGACCACCATCAGCAGGTGCCTGGCCTCACGGATGGTGCCGAGGCCCTGGGTAATGCATCGGGTCGGCACGTCGTCAATGCACCGGAAGTAGCGCGCATTGGCCTTGCGGGTCCGCTTTGCCAAAAATTCCACCCGCGTCCGGGAACCAAATTCCGAACCTGGTTCATTGAAGGCGATGTGTCCGTTGTGGCCAATCCCCAGGATCTGCACGTCCACGCCGCCGGCCACGCGGATGGCGGCGTCGTACAGGGACGCTGCGTGATCAGGATCTTCGGCGCCACCGTGGGGAACTGAAACACGGGCCGGGTCCAGACCCAGGCGTTCCGTTACTTCACGGCGGACCACTTCCGCGTAGCTTTGCGGGTGCCCGGCAGGCAGGCCCACGTACTCATCGAGCGCGAACGCCTGCACGCGGGACATGTCCAGGTGGTGCTCGGCCAGTGCCGCATAGATGGGCAGTGGCGAGCTGCCGGTAGCGACACCAAGGACCGTTTCCGGCTTGCTTCGGATGACGGCGGCAAGAATTCCGGCGGCAACTGCTCCGGTACCCGAGGCGTCGGGCACAACAAAAATCTCCATGGCAAAAGGGCGCTCTCTCAAAATGGGTGCCTCACCGCTGCTCCGGCAGTCATCTGGACTACGGGAAACGGGAGCTTTAGGTGACGATTCTGCCGCCGGTAGGGATTTCACGCCCCGCTTGGCAGTCTCGAGTGTCAGGTTGACGCGACGTCTTTCAACTTGCGGCGTATCCCGTCAAAATGCCGTTGAAGGCGCTCGGAAGCCAAAGCTTTGTCCCTGTTCGCCACTGCCTCGTAGATGTCCCAGTGCATCTGGACCTGTTCGTCAAGGTTGACCGGCCCGGAGCCCAAGGCCTCATGGATCTGCCGGTAGACCTGCCAGAACACGTCCATCAGGTTGATGAGCAGTTCGTTGTTCAGGGGCGCATAGAGACGTCGGTGGAATTCCGCATCGTGTTGGACAAGGAGCTCACCCTTGCCGGCGGCGTCCTGCATCGCTTCCATCGTGGCACGCAGATCAGCCAAATGATCCTCCGTGAGGAGCTCGATGGCCGAGCCGATAAGGCCCGACTCCAGAGCCTGCCGGACGTCGATAAGCTCCATGGCTTCCTCGCCCTTGTGCCGGAGCGAAAGCCTGCCCCGGAACGTCAGCCCGGACACCAGGGCGCTGAAATTATTCGGAGCGACAAACATGCCGAATCCGTGCCGGATCTCAATAACGCCAAGGGCCTGCAGCACCTTCAGGGATTCCCGAACAGTGTTCCGTCCGATCCCAAGCTCCGCGGACAGCTCACTTTCAGTGGGAAGGGCATCACCAACATCAAGGCCCCGCTCCAGGATGAGCTCCATGATCCGTGTCTGCAGGGCCTGGGAACGGATTTGCGCGCTAAACCTTGCCGGCGACACCGAGGCGGGTGCTACTGTCACGTCATCTCCTTCAGCCGCACTCGGCGGCGGCCATTCGTCTAGACTCATGATACAGGAGATGGGACGTCCTCTGTCTTCTTTCTGTCCACCAATTTCCGAGAATCCTACACCCCGCAAGGCTGGGTAAGAGGACCCCTCGAGCACCAGATGATGGAAAACGAGAAATGCCAACCGTAGACATGCCCCTGCAAGACTTACGCAACTACACCTCTGCCGCAAGAAAGCCTCACGACTTTGACGCCTTCTGGGATGAAACCCTCGCCGAGGCCCGCGCCGTCCCTCTGGCACCTGCATACTCTCCCGTCGAGAACCTTCTGCCACTCATTGACAGCTTCGACGTCTCCTTTGCCGGTTACGGCGGAGACCGGATCCGGGGCTGGCTCCACCTTCCCGCACACCGGTCCCCCAGCAAACGTCTGCCGGCAGTGGTCCAGTACATCGGATACTCCGGCGGCCGCGGCCTGGTCCAGCAGGACACCACATGGGCACAGGCGGGCTACGCCCACTTCATCATGGACACCCGAGGCCAAGGCTACGGCGGGATCACCGGCGCCACTCCAGATCCCCACCCATCAGCAGGAGACATGGCACACCCGGGCCTCATGACACGCGGCCTGGCCTCCAAGGAGGACTACTACTACCGCCGGTTGTATGTGGACGCATTCCGCGCGATCGAAACAGTCCAAAGCTTCCCCCAGGTGGACAGCGACAACGTCGTCCTCGCCGGTATAAGCCAGGGAGGGGGTTTGGCCCTGGCCGCGGCCGGGCTTTCTGCCGGAAGGCTCAACGGGATTCGAGCTGTTCTGGCAGACGTACCCTTCCTTCAGGACCTTCCCCGCGCAATCAATCTCGCCCAACGGGGTCCCTACCCGGAGATCACTGCATTCCTCTCCCGCCACCGAAACCACCACGAGCATGTGTTAGAGGTCCTGAACTACTTCGACGGAGTCCACCTCGCCCGCAGGGCAACCGCTCCGGCACTGTTTTCCGTCGCCCTGCTCGACGACGTCTGCCCACCATCCACCGTCTTCGCTTCCTACAACAGCTACGGAACCGGAAGGCCACGACCCCGGGAACAAGGGCCCACCAAATCCATCGAGGTCTACCACTTCAACGGACACGAGGGCGGACAGGAACACCACTGGGTCCGCCAGCTTGCGTACTTGAACGAGAGCCTCGCCAGCTAGCACATCGATCCCCGTCGGAACCACATGTTGTTCCACACAATGAGGGCTTGGACCTGCCCCGGGTGTGGGCGACCGACAGAATGTCAGCTATCAGATCATCAAATACGTGCAGGAGGTGCCTGAAGTAGGGCTGGAATCCCGAGGGGGATGGCGTTCGTCCTTCCTTTCCAGTCCAACGTTCGGGGAGCAGCTCACCATCATCGGGGGCTTCCCGCCACATCCCAACCGGTGTCGCCGATCAGTGACGGTTGCGGAGGCTCCTGCTGGCAGGCATCTGTCGCTCGGGAGTCTTGAGCCACCATTTTCAACCCCGTCTTTTATTGATGACCGGCTTCCGCCAGGGTGGGTTTGGTTCTGGGCTGTCCCTGGTGAGCCAGGCGTTTAGGTCGGAGGCGGGGAGGGGCTTGGATATGTAGAAGCCCTGCGCTTGGTCGCATCCGGATAATGTGAGTTGATCGAGCCGCTGGGCGTTTTCGACTCCCTCGGCGACAACTGTTAGCCCCAGGCTTTGGGCGAGGACGATGATGGAAGTGACAAGGTCTGCTGCTCTCGGGTCTTCGGACATGGGAAGCACGAAGGAGCGGTCGATCTTGAGTTCGTTGACCGGCAGGTCGCGGAGGTAGGCCGAGAACTGTAACCGGTGCCGAAGTCATCGATCAAGATCCGGATCCCGTGTTCGCGGAGCCGGGACAGGATCCCTCTGGCCCGGTCACGGTCGGGCATCATGAATTCCTCCGTGATTTCAATAATGACGGAGGTCCCGGCCAGGGCGCGTTCGCGGAGCATGGAAGCGATTCGGTCGGGCAACTCTGCGTCGATCAGGGAACTGGCTGAGAGGTTGACGGCGATCGTCAGGGACTGGTTCTGGGACTGCCAGGTCCAGTGCCAGTTCGAGGACCTGGTTGCTGAGCCGGTTCATGAGCCCTGCTTCTTCGGCCAGCGGAAGGAACTGGCCCGGGTAAAGCAACCCACGCTCTGGGTGGTCCCAACGGACGAGCGCCGCTGAGGTGAACATAGTGCCCGGTGCGGGAGGTTTTCGCCGTGTACATGGCCAGTTCGGCTTTTCGGAGCAGCACGCCCAGATCCTAGCCATGCGCGGGGATAGAGGGCAATGCCAGCGCTGGCATTGATATGCAGGGCCAGCCCTTCGAGCGTGAAGGGCTCGATCAGGGCCTCCCGGAGAAGATTGGCCATGGTGATACTCTCCTCAGCGCTGGTGTCCTCCAGCCAAAGGGCGAACTCGTCCCCGCCGATCCGGGCGATCAGATCCGTTGGCCGCAGGGACTTCGAGAACCTCTGACCGATCTGGACCAGTAATTGATCCCCGGCATCGTGGCCCAGGCTGTCATTGATCTCCTTGAACCGGTCAAGATCCAACAACAGCAGCGAGCCGCTGGCCACGGTGCCGGTGCCTAGCCGCTCGGGGACATCTGCATACAGGGAACGACGGTTGGGCAGGCCTGTTAGCTCATCTGTTCTCGCCTGGCGGCGCACTTCCTCGAGGGTCACTAGTTGTCGGAATGCCCAGCTCCTGCGGAACCCTGCACCTAGAAGAGTTGCACCCGCCAGGAACACGCCAAGGACCGGCACGTGTACTCGTGTGCCGGCTATCAGTACTGCTGCCGCGGCAGTGGTTGTGAACGCGGGAACAGCCAACGCGCCAGGGGCGGACTCCCATCGGTCCGGAACGCCGCTACGTCCGAGGTTGTTCGCCCATGCCGCGGTCAGGCAGATACCGGCCGTCCATCCGGCGTCCAACATGGTCCCCAACTGATGGCTGCAAACCACCACCTGATAGGCGTAGAAAACATCAGTGAGAGCAAAAATCGTCAACCCCAGGAGCAGAAGCATCCCGTACCGACCCGTGGCACGACCAGGCAACGCCGCAATACCGGCGACCAAGGCAATGCAGAGCAGGTCAAACAGCGGGTACGCGACCGCTACGACAACAACCAGGGACGGCGCATCGACCGAGGGCATCAGCAGCGGGCCGAGCAGTACGGCCAAAACGGCACCGGCTCCCAGGGAGCCTACGGCACCATCTAAAAGAGCCACCCGGGGCAACCGCTGGCCCCGGCCGAGGACAAAGACAAACAAACCGCAAAGTACCAGCGGGTAAAACGACAAAAAGCCGATGTCAGCCACGGATGGAAAGACAAATGAGCCGCCCGTGACCAGCTCAAGAACATTGCAGGTGCTTCCCGCCGCGTACGCGGTGACCGCGGACGCGACCAAGACAAGGGACCTCCGTGCCCGGGCCCTCCGCACAGCCATCCAACACACCGCTGCAGGAACCCACTGGGCAGCCAACCCAACAATCCGTCCACCAGCAGATCAAACCCTCCGCCATGGAACAAAAGAAACAGCACGTAAAGAGCCAGCAGAACCCACATCAACTGGATCAGGATTCGCCCGAGCAGGCGCGGGCGCGCAAAAGCCATTTCTCCAAACTTGCGCACCCAGCCCACCCACATTCAAATCACAGTATCCCAACCACCTCGAGTCCAGTCCCTGTCCTGCAGCATCGTCAGCGCGCTTCATTCACTCTCGTGCCAGCGCTGTCACAAGGCACGCCTTCGGAAACCCTCGACCGATACTGCAGCGCAAGCCAAGGGCCAGGGCTCACCCACCCCTGCTGGCAACACCCCGATGCTCCCTCGAAGCTCTTTTTCGGCCCGGGCGGCTACCCCCGTGCAAATTTTCCTGTCCGCGCGAAGCATTCTTCGAAAGTCAGAGTGACAAGAGCAGCGCTTCGCCCTGGCCTCCGCCGCCGCATAATGCCACGGCCGCTTTCCCGGTTCCGCGTCGGATAAGTTCGTGCACAGCGGAGACGACAATCCGTGCACCTGAGGCGCCGATAGGATGCCCGAACGCAATCGCTCCCCCATTGACATTGACCTTTTCGGGGCTGAGACCCAGCTGTTCAGCCGAGTGCAGGGCCACAGAGGCAAATGCCTCGTTGATTTCCACGAAGTCGAGGTCCTCCACAGTCCAGTCCGCCGCTTTGAGCGCCTGGTGGATGGCAAGGGCGGGCTTGTCCGGCAGTGAGGTGTCCGGGCCTGCGATCTGTCCCGAGGCGCCTAACGACGCAAGTACCTCGAGCCCATGCTTCTCCGCGTAGCTCCGCGTCGTCAGAACGACGGCGGCGGCGCCATCGTTAAGCGGTGACGCATTGCCAGCTGTTACGGTGCCGGCTGCGGAGAAGGCGGGGCGGAGCTTGCCGAGCGATTCCTCTGTGCTGTCGGGACGAACGCCCTCGTCGATTCGTGCCAGTTCGGCCTCCCCCCTGCGCCGTGGCACTTTGACAGGGATAATTTCAGCGTCGAAGCGCCCTGCAGCTTGGGCTGCTGCCGCACGCTGGTGGGATGCGGCGGCTAACTTGTCCTGATCGGCACGCAGGATGCCAAGGGCGTCGTTGGCGCGGTCGGTGGCTAATCCCATGGACTCGTGGTTGAAGGCATCGGTGAGGCCGTCGCGAGCAGCGGAGTCGATCAGCGCCGCGTCCCCATAGAGGTGCCCTGCTCGTGACCCTGTCAACAGATGCGGGGCATTGCTCATGGATTCCTGACCTCCAGCCACCACCACAATGGCCTCACCCAGCCTCAGGAGTCGGCTTGCCTCGATGATGGCACTGAGCCCGGACAGACACACCTTGTTGACGGTGGCCGCGTGCGCGCTGAGCGGGATGCCACCGAGTACGGCAGCCTGCCTGGCAGGATTCTGCCCGGCGCCCGCCTGGAGTACGTGACCCATGATGACTGCTTCGACGGCTTCCGGCCGGAGCCCCGCTTTATCCAGCGCGCCAGCGATCGCCGCGCCACCGAGCTCAACGGCGGACAACGGAGCCAGTTGGCCCATCAGCTTGCCTTGGGCTGTGCGGGCGGCACCAACGATGACTACGTCAGAACTGGAGTTCATACTTCTCCTTTATGGGAACGAAAAGCCACAAATGCGGGGTAACGGCTGATGCGGTGCCCTTGATCGAGGGCCGGCAGACCAGCAAGGGCTTAAGGAAACTTCGGTAGGGAAGGTTCTTCAGGCGACCCGTGCTCCGGAGGCGAGCTGGACTGCGACGTCGACGATCATGTCTTCCTGGCCGCCGACGTAGCCTGCTTTGCCGATTTCTTCGAGGATTTGCCAGGCAGGGATGCCGTAGCGTTTGGCGGCGCGTTCGGCGTGGATGAGGAAGGAGGAGTAGACGCCTGCGTAGCCCTGCATGATGGAAGCGCGGTCCATGATGGGCATGCGCGTGATGATGGGTTTAACGATGTCTTCGGCGGCGGCCATGACGCCGTGGACGTCAACGCCGGTGTGGATGTTGAGCCGTTCGAAGGCGGCGGCGAGGACTTCGGTGGGTGAGTTACCGGCTCCTGCGCCGAGGGCGAGGAGTGTGCCGTCGATTTGTTTGGCGCCGGCACGCGCGGCGTAGACGGAGTTCGCGACGCCGAAGGACAGGTTCTGGTGGCCGTGGAACCCGACCTGGGCGTCGGTGCCGAGTTCGGTGACCAGTGCGAAGACGCGGTCGGAGACGTCGTCGAGGATGAGGGCGCCGGCGGAGTCGACGACGTAGACGCATTGGCAGCCGGCGTCGGCCATGATTCTGGCTTGCTTGGCGAGGTTCTCGGGTGTGGTTCGGTGGGAGAGCATGAGGAATCCGACGGTTTCCATGCCGAGTTTCCGGGCGTGCTGGAAGTGTTGGATGGAGACGTCGGCTTCGGTGCAGTGCGTGGCGACGCGGGCGACGGAGGCGCCTGCGTCGTGGGCCTGGTTCAGGTCGTGGATGGTGCCCAGGCCTGGGAGAAGGAGCACCGCGATCTTGGCGTTCCTGGCTTCGTCGACTGCGGCGCGGACGAGGTCCAGTTCGGGGGTGAGGGAGAACCCGTAGTTGAAGGAGGAGCCGCCGAGGCCGTCTCCGTGGGTGACTTCGATGACTTGGACTTTGGCGTCGTCGAGGGCGCGGACCACGGAGCGCACGTGTTTTTCTGTGAATCTGTGGCTCATGGCGTGGGAGCCGTCGCGCAAGGTGGTGTCGGTCAGTCGGACGCTCAGATTCTGGGTGGGGGTCATGGCTGTGCTCCTACGGGGGTCGATGTGCTGGCGTCCATGCGTTCGGCGAGCAGGTCAGCTGTCCGGGTGGCCGCGGCGGTGATGATGTCCAGGTTTCCGGCGTATTCGGGCAGGTAGTCGGCGGCACCCTTGACCTGGACCCAGACGCCCACCCGGCCGTTGCCGTTCCAGTCTTCCCGGGCGGTGTCGAACTGGGGCTCCACCCGCAGTGAGTATCCCGGCACGTAGTCCTGGATACGGGCGACGGCATCGTTGATTGAAGCGATGATCCTGTCCTGCTCCTGGCCGGGTTCGGCGGCGTGGGCGGGGATCGCGGCGTAGATGGTGTTGCGCATGATCATGGGCGGCTCGACCGGGTTGATGATGATGATTGCTTTGCCCCGTTTGGCTCCGCCGACCTCTTCCAGGGCCTTGGCGGTGGTTTCGGTGAACTCGTCGACGTTGGCGCGCGTTCCCGGCCCTGCGGATTTGGAGGCGATGGATGCGACTATTTCGGCGTAGTCCACGGGGACGACTGCCGCGATCGCGGCGACGATCGGGGTGGTGGCCTGCCCTGCGCAGGTGATCATGTTGACGTTCAGGACGTCCTCGAGCGCGTCGAGGTTCACGACCGGGCACAGGTAGGGCCCGACGGCGGCAGGGGTCAGGTCGATCGCGTGGATGCCTGCGGCCTTGTACTTGGGGGCGTTGTCTTCGTGGGCTTTGGCGGAGGTGCATTCGAATACGAAGTCCGGGAGTTCGTCTTGGGCGAGGAGCCAGTCGACGCCTTCCGCGGAGGTGGTGATGCCGAGGCGGGCGGCGCGGGCGAGCCCGTCCGAGGCAGGGTCAACACCGATCATGTACGTTACTTCGAGGTTTTTGCTGCGTCGCATGATTTTGAACATCAGGTCGGTGCCGATGTTGCCCGAGCCGACGATGGCGGCGGTTTTCTTGGCCATGGAGGATCCTTAGTCTGTGAAGTGAATGGTCAGCGATCCCAGCGGCCCGAAATCCGCGGTCGCGGTGCTGTTTGACACCACTGGCATGGCAACGGTGAAGGAGCCCGGAAGGATGAGTTGTCCCGCTTCCAGTGCTACGCCCTGTTCGCCCAGGACGTTTGCCAGCCAGGCGAGCGGTGCGAGTGGATGCGCCATGACGTCCTCGCCTGTGCCGGTACCGGTGACTTCGCCATCGATGAGGAGCGAACAGGTGACATCAAGAAGACCGGCGGGATCGCACGGATCCAGCCAGAGTGCGTGGGCACTGACAGCGATGGCTCCGCAGGAAGCGTTGTCCGCGATGGTGTCGACGAGTTTGATGTCCCAGTCCGTGACGCGGGAGTCGATGATTTCGATTGCAGGGTAGATGGCTCCGATTGCGGCCGCCGCCTGCTCGAGTGTGATACCTGGGCCGTGCAGGGTCTCTTTCAGGATGAATCCGAGTTCCGGTTCCACCTTGGGCTGAATGAACTGGGAAGCCGGGATTCGCGCCTCATCGTGGTGGACCATGTCTTCAAAGAAGAAGCCGAAGTCGGGGGAGTCCACGCCGAGCTGCCGCTGCATGGCAAGAGATGTAAGCCCGACTTTGCGGCCGGCGAGTACCCGTCCGGCTGCCAGATGATGCTCAAGCTGGGTCGTCTGGATCTCATAAGCGTCCTGGACGGTCATGTTTTCGAGCCGGTCCCGTAAGGGTGCCACGGGTACCCGGGTGCCGGTGGCCTCCAGCAGTTCCGCGGCCATCTGGTTCTTCAGCTCGGTACGTGCGGTTTCGGTTTGGGTGCTCATCTATTTCACCGTTGCTGTGGTCACGCCGAAGCCGGCGATGAATTCGGGTATGGGGCGGTAGTACTCGGAGACGACCGTGTAATCCCCAGCCGTTGCCAGGGCGTTATAGGCGGCCACCCAGTTGCGAACCTCGTGGGCGGAGTTGCCGGCGGCGGCGGCCATGGCGGGGGCGGTCCATGTGTCGAGTTTCTCGAGGTCGCCGGAGGCGATAATGGCGAGAAATTCGCGATCCCAATCGGGGTTCAGCTCCATGATGTTGGCCTCTCCCTTCGCGAATGCTGCGGCAGTGTCGATGACGCGTTGTTGCCGCGCATGACGGGCGGCCGCCGTGGGGTGCCGGCCATTAAGCAGCATTGCCTTCTGCTCGGGAGTGGCGGTGGCAATCTGGGGCACGGGTGGATCATGGGAAAGTCCCCCGGAACCGATGATGAGGACCTTCTGGTCCAGGGTCTTCAGGTAGTTGCCGACGGCGGTTCCCAGCTGCCGCACGCGGCGCATCGAGACGAACGGCGGGGCCACGGAGTTGACGAAAATCGGCACGACCGGTTTGGCAGCAATGGAGCCGAAGAGCAGCTCGAGGGGCTGCACGGCCCCGTGGTCGATCTCCATTTTGAGCGAGATCGCTGCGTCAAGGTCGGCGTCGATGATTGCCTGGGCGAGGTCCTTGGCAATTTGCGTGGGGACGTTCAGCGGGCCTTCCTCGGATCCGTAGTCGCCTACGGAAACGGCTTCGTAGCCGACGCAGAATGGCGGCATCAGTTCATAGAAGAAGCCGTTGTAGTGGTCCGGCGCGAAGGACACGACGAGGTCCGGATCGAAGTCTTCAACGAACTTGCGTGCCACCGCGAAGGCGGCGTCGACGTCCTTCTGGATTTCCTCCGGAGGGTCGGTGACCTCCAGCAGCGGGCTATGCGACATGCAGACGAGAGCGAGTGTCATGGCTGGCTCCTTTCTTGAAAGACATTGCGGTGAGGATGGCGGAAAGTGTGCGCGGCGCGTCCTGGGCCAGGCAGGCACCAGCTACGAAGCGGTCTGGGCGGATGAAAAGGACCGGCGTCGGGCGGTCATCAAACCACTTCTTGAGACGCCCTTCGGCGTCGCCGACAACGATCACGTCACGGCTGTAGCGCTCCTCGGCCCAGCTTCGTTGGGATTCGGGAACGACGGCGACGAAGGTGGCCCCGAGTGCCTCCAGGGTTGCGACTTCTTCGGAGCTGAACATGCCCTTGGGGTTATTGCCCCAAGCCAGCACGGTCCACCATTTACCGATCGCCTCGTCGAGACGGACGCCCTGACCGTCCTTGGTGTTGACGCGGGGTTGGATGAACTGTACGCCCACGGGCGAATTGCGGTTGTTGGCCGTGAGGACGGGAATCAGCTTGCCGGTCAGCCGGGCCTTGGCGGTCCCCGGGGAAGCTGAGGTGGGGTCAACAACAACACCTCTGGTATAGCGGGGCATCGGTTTGAACCGCATCTCTGAGAAGTAGGACTTCACCTGTGGGAACAGGTTCAGGACCGCGGCCGTCGCATCGCGGGCTCCCACTACCACCGGATTTGTTGGCTTGATGACCGCGCCCAGGGTAAGGGAGAGGTCGATCATGGCCTTGGCGTGGTCACGGCGCTCGTCCTCATACGTGTCCAGAAGCCCCTCCCCGGCCTGTCCTCGCAGCACAGTGGACAGTTTCCAAGCGAGATTGGTGGCATCCCGGACGCCGGAGTTCCAGCCCTGGCCCATCCAGACCGGCATCAGGTGTGCGGCGTCCCCGGCAACAATCTGCCGTCCCTTGCGGAAGGAACCGGCGATCCGGCCATGATGCGTAAAGACCCGCTCCCGGATCACTTCCAGCTCGTAGGGATCAGGGACGTGGTCCTTGAGCAGGTTATGGATGAATTTCTTGTCCGTGACCTGTTCGTCGGTCTCGTGGTCGAAGATCATGAACTCCCAGCGCCGGATTGCGTGGGCCAGGCCGATGGATACGTAGGGCCGCTTGGGGTCGGCGCCAAGGAACACGTTCGGGGTACCCAAAGGGTCGTTCTCCACGTCAACCACGAGCCAGCGGGTTGATGGCGACTGCCCGTCAAAGCTGGTACCGAGCCTCTTCCGGGTCGGTGACTTTCCGCCTTCGCAACCCACGAGGTATTGGGCTTTGATCCGCTTGACGGCAGGCGTGCCGCCGTCGCGGTACTCGAGAGTGGCGATGACTCCGTCGGCCGTTTCCTTTGCATCCACGACGGCGTGGCCGAAGTGCGCCGTCACTGAGGCGAAACGGTTCAGGCCGTCGAACATGGCGCGGTCCACCAAAGGCTGGACGAAACCACTTTTGCGGGGCCAGCCGAATTCATCAGCCTTGGGTTCGTTGGTCATGATGACCTTGCCCCGGCCATTAACCAGCCGCATGATGTGCTGGGCGGTGGTGTGGGGCAGGACCGTTTCGGTGAGCCCGATCGTTTGGACCGAGCGGAGTGATTCGTCGTCGATACCGACTCCACGCGGGTAGTCAATCAACTCGGGCAACTGCTCCACGAGGGTGACGTCCTGGCCATACAGGCCAAGCAGGTTGGCGAGCATGAGCCCTACCGGCCCGGCGCCTACCACCAGGACTTCGGTTTCAATATCGAAGCTGTCGGTTGTCATTTGGGTGCTTTCGCGTCGTTGCACGTTGTTCTAGCGGGCCAGCATGAAGTCAAGGAAAATCTTGTTGAACGTGGCCGGATCCTCGTACTGCGGCCAGTGACCGCAGTTTTCCATGATGGCCAGCTCCCCGTTGGGGATAATGCCGGCAATCCGGCGTCCCTCGTCTACTGGCCCGGAGGGGTCCTTGGTAGTCCAGAGCACCAGTGCCGGCGCCTTGATCCTGGCCAGCGCCTCATCCGTCAGCATGTTGCGCTTCCGGGTTTCCAGATCCTGAAGTGCCATGTTGGCTTCGCAGGCCTGGAGCCAGCCCGGTTGTTGGAAGATGGCCTGGCGGGTGCGGATGAGGTCTTCGGTGACCATGGAAGGATCAGCCATCAGCCATTCCAGCCTCGTCTTCACCCTTTCCCACGAGGGATCCTTGGCTGCTTCCATGGAGAGCGTGTAAAGGCGCTCCATCACAGCGGGATTGGCCATGGTTCCACCCATGGTGTTCAGGAAGATGCGCTCAACTTTCTCCGGATGGTCGATAGCGAACTGCGCGGTAACCCATCCACCCAGTGATTCCCCGGTCAGGTAGGCCTTCTCGGCGCCTAGTGCGTCCATCAAGCCAAGAAGCTGGTCGATGTAATGCCTGATTTCAAGGGGGTGTTCAGGCTTCGCACTGTAGCCATGGCCGATGAAGTCGATGGCCCACACATCGAAGTGTTCGGACAGGGCCCGCAGATTGCGAACGTAGGCCTCGGCGTGGCCCGTGATGCCGTGCATGGCGATCAGGGTGGGCTTCGAGGAGTCCCCTGCGTGCAGGTAGCGGGTCCGGTAGGGGCCGGCCTGGATATATCCCTGGCTGAATTCCGTCTCGGCCAGGTCGGACCAGACGCTCGTGTACGGATGTGCTGGCATAGCGGGCTCCTATTGTGTATATAACGCACAAGGAAAGGCGATAATTACAATTTCTTGAAATCATCAGATCATGGGGAGGATTTCAGGGTCTACAGGCGCTTGCCGCCCAGTGGAATCCCAGGTCAAGTTTTGGAAGTGCACGCTTAGCGAAGGCGGTTGGAGATACGTTCCGCCGCGGAAACGATGGTGGTGGCGGCGCCTTCTGCGACTTCCCTTCGGGTGGTGATGAGGTTGATGCAGGCTGCGACTTCTGGTCCGGAACCTTTGATGGGCGCTGCGAGGCCATACATGTTGGGTTCCACTTCACCGAAGGTGATGGCAAAGCCGTTGCCCCTGGCAGTGCGCACAGCTTCGTCTTCTGAGGACAGCGGGGGCTGGCTTGCTTGGATTGCAAGTCCCGCGGCTCCGCGGTTAAGTGGATGCCGGCTTCCCTGGGTGAATGAGACGTGGTACGAGGCGCCCCGCGGCTCTACTACCGCCAGTGCCACCGCCTCTCCCCCCTCCCTGATGAGTAGCGAGACTGTGGAAGCCAGGTCATTGGCAACATCGTTTAGTACCGGGAGGGCGGCGGCACGAATTGCGTCATGTGCAGCGGAAGTGAGTTGGAGCAACCCTGCCGCGCCCCTGTAGCGGTTGTCGTCGCTTCGATGTATTAGTTTCGCGTCGCTCAACGTATTGAGGATGCGGTATGCAATGGTGCGGTGAACATCCAGATTCAGGGCAACGTCATTGACGGCAAGCCCGTCGGGGGCGTCGGCAATAGCCTTCAAGGCCTCAAGTCCGCGGGCAAGAGTTTGAGATCCGACGGTTCGGGACGGCTTTCCGGGCGATTCTCTGGTCACAGGGACATCCTAGTGAGAGGAGAAAACGTGGGGTCCCGGCTTTTGTCACGAAGGACGCCTGCTGCGGCAGACACCCACGCCATTTAGCGTTCGTAGGTGTACCAGCCCTTGCCGCTTTTGCGTCCTAGGTTTCCTGCCTGGTGCATTTCACGGAGCATGGGGTGGGGTAGATCGGCGGGGTCGGTTGTTTCTGCGTAGGTGGCTTCGGCGATCATGCAGTTGATGTCGATTCCGACCAGATCCATGAGTTCGAAGGGGCCCATGGGATGCCCAAGGGCGGTTTTGGCGGCGGTGTCGATGTCCTCGGTACTGGCAATTCCGGCGCCTAAGAGGTTCAGCGCTTCGTCACGGAGCACGCCCATGAGTCGGTTGGCCACGAAGCCGGGAATCTCCTTGTTGATTAGGACCGGCTGTTTGCCGATCTTTCGAACCAGCTCCATGACGATGTCCACCGTCGCCTGTGAAGTCTGGGGGTGGCGGACCACTTCCACGCACTTCATTACGAGGGCCGGGTTGAAGAAGTGCACGTTGCATACTTGCTCTGGCCTGTGCGTGACTTTGGCGACTTTTGAGGAGCCAAGCGTGGAGGAATTCGTGGCAAGGATGGCGTGCGGTGGAGCAAACCGGTCGAGGTCGGCGAAAATCTGCTGCTTGATCTCCAACCGCTCCGTGGCAGCCTCGATGACAAAGTCCGCAGCTGATGCCGCGTTGCCCAAGTCGGTAGTGAAGCTGAGCCTGCTCAGTGCCTCCTGGGCGGCCGACGCGCTAGTGCGGCCCTTGGCCACGGCGGTATCCATGCGCTCCTCGAGCTGCTTCCTGGCCGTCGTCAAACCCGATTCCGCTATGTCCTGGATGGTGACGTGGTGGCCGGCCAGAGCGAAGACCATGGCGATCTGGGAGCCCATGGCACCTGCCCCCACAACGAGGACTCGCTCAATCTCGCGCTGGTTTGCCCCCTCAGCGGCTGACATTGTTGCCTCCGCGGAGGTAGACGGTCGTGGTGTGCGTAAAGAATTCCTTGGCGGCGTCGCCCTGTTCCTTGGGGCCGTAACCGCTCTTCTTCGCCCCGCCGAACGGGACGTGAGGGTCAGCGCCGGCTGATTCGGAGTTGACGTGCAGGATCCCGACGTCGATTTCGTCGATTGCAGAGAGTGCTGTGGTTATGTCCTGGGTGAACAGTGCCGCGGAGAGGCCGAATTCGCTGTCGTTTGCCAACTCCAGCGCTTCCTGGGTTGAGCCGGTTCTGCGGACCGAGAGCACCGGACCGAAGAGCTCCTGAGTCCAAACGTCCTGGTTCTGGTCACGTGGGAGTTCCAGCACGGTCGGGGCGATGAAGTAGCCTGCAGCGAGGTCACCGGCGTAGGGGGTTCCGCCGGCGAGGACGTTGGCTCCCTGGGAGATTGCAGTGTTGATTCCCTGTTGGATGGATGAGCGTGCTGCTTCGTTGATCACCGGGCCCATGTTAATTCCGGGTGTTGTGGGGTCCCCTACTGCCAGGTCGGCAGCCCGTTTCCCTAGTTCGGTGAGGAAGTCATCGGCGATCTCGTCGGCGACGATGAGCCGGGAGGTGGCTGTGCATTTTTGTCCCGAGGAGCGGAACGCGCCGAGCATCACTTGTTCGACGGCCAGGTCCAGGTCGGCATCAGAGAGCACGATGGCGGCGTTTTTTCCGCCCATTTCGGCCTGCACGGGGACACCCCGCCCGGCGGCTTTGGAGGCCAGGTTCCTGCCTACACCGGTGGATCCCGTGAAGGTCAGCCCGTCCAGTGCGGGGTGGTCAACGATGCTGTTTCCCATCGACCCCGGGCCTATCAGCAGGTTCAGTACGCCCTTGGGCAGGCCGGCTGATTGCAGGGCTTCCGCGAGCCGCATGGCCAGCAACGGTACTGTGCTGGCCGGTTTCCAGACGACGGTGTTGCCGTATGCCAGTGCGGGGGCGATTTTCCAGGCCGGGATGGCGATAGGGAAATTGAAGGGAGTGACGACGCCAATGACGCCCAGGGGTTTGCGTGTGACCATGATGGTCTCTCCCCGCCGGGGTGAGGAGTAGATGCTACCGGCTGCGCGGTCGCCGTCGTTCCCGTAGTACCGGAGAATTTGGGCGGCGCGCAGGACTTCGCCTTCTCCTTCGGCCAGGGTTTTTCCCTCTTCGCGGGCCAATTCCAGTCCCAGGGCTGAGGCGGATTGCTCCAGGATGGCTGCTGCTCGCAGCAGCACCAGGCCCCGTTCGTGAGCCGGTGTCCTGGCCCAGCCGTGCTTGGCTGCCGTGGCGGCGGCCATGGCCCGGTCAACATCGGGCCCGCCCGCTTGGAGGCCGTGGGCTACTGTTTCGGCGGGGCGGGCGGGATTGCTGCTTGCCACAGGGGACCCGGTCCCGTCTTCCCAGGCCCCGTTGATGAGGTGCTGGAGTCCGATTGTTGCTGTCATGGTTGTGCTTTCTTAGCGGAAGGCGGGTAGGCCGGTGATTTTGTTGCCAAGTATTAGCGTGTGGACCTCGTCTGTGCCTTCGTAGGTGCGGACGGATTCGAGGTTGTTGGCGTGCCGCAGCGGGGAGTAGTCCATGGTGATGCCGTTACCGCCGAGCATGGTGCGGGCTTCACGGCAAATCCGGATGGCCTCCCGGCAGTTGTTGAGCTTACCGACTGAGATCTGGTGCGGCTCCAGATCTCCGGCGTCCTTTAGCCGACCCAGGTGCAGGGCGAGAAGAAAGCCTTTGTTGATTTCCAGGGCCATGTCGACGAGTTTTTGCTGGGTGAGCTGGTAGCCGGCGAGGGGTTTGTCGAACTGCAGGCGTTCCTGGGAGTAGGCGAGGGCGGTGAGAAAGCTGTCGCGGGCAGCGCCCATGGCGCCCCAAATGATGCCATAGCGTGCTTCGTTGAGGCATTCGAAGGGACCCTTCAATCCTTTCGCGTTGGGAAGGATTGCGTCGGCGGGAAGCCTGACGTCTGTCAGCTCTATGTCGCATTGGATGGATGCGCGCATGGAAAGTTTCGGCTCAATCGGAGTGGCTTTGAATCCGGGGGTGTCGGTGGGCACGATGAAGCCGCGGACACCGTCCTCTGTCTGGGCCCAAATAATCGTCAATTTGGCAACAGAGGCCAGGCCGATCCAGCGTTTGGAGCCGTTGATGATCCAGTCGTCCCCATCACGCCGGGCGAAGGTTTTCATGGCACCGGGGTCGGACCCGGCGGTGGGTTCAGTGAGGCCGAATGAGCCGATCGCTTCCCCGTCCGCCATCTGCGGCAGCCACTCCTGTTTCTGCTCTTCGGAGCCGTGTTTGTAGATGGCGCTCATGGCGAGGGAGCCTTGGACGCTGACGAAGGTCCTGAGCCCGGAATCACCCGCTTCCAGTTCTGCCCCGGCAAGGCCGTATTCAACGGCCGTGCGGCCGGCGCAGCCGTAACCCTTCAGATGCATACCGAGCAGGCCCAGTTTTGCCATCTCGGGCACGATTTCCAGCGGGAACACGGCGGATTCATACCAGTTGGCAATGTTGGGCTTGATGGTTGAGTCAACGAAAGACCGCACGGTGTCCCGGAGCGCAATCTCGTCCGGGGTCAGAAGTGTGTCGAATTTGAGAAGGTCTGAAGGGTCAGTCATGGTGTCCTTTTAGTGCGAGATGTGGTCTCTGTAGTGGCAGGTTCCAGCGTCGAACCGGTCATACTTCAGTGGTTTGCTTTGTCCTTGGTGCGCGGTCTTCAGCATCGTCAGGGGTGTCGTTTAGCCAGCGGCGCACCGAGGTACTGTGCTCCCCCAACGCAGGTGGCGCGAAGCGGCGCTCATGCAGCGGGGGCGTCCAAGTGATGGGATGCCGGATCTGCTTGCCCGTGACCTGGCCCATCGCATCATGGACGTTAATTGTCGGTTCCAGTCCCAGCGATTCTGCGAACTCCACGGATTCTTTGATGGTGGCTACCTGCCCTGCGGGCACACCCACCCTGTTCAGCGTGTCCTGCCAATCCTGGGCACGGCCGCGGGCGAGAGCGCCTTCGAGCAGCGGGATCAATTCTGCACGGTGCTGAACCCGGCTGTTGTTGGTTTGAAAACGCTCGTCCACAGCCAGAGCGCTAAGGCCCAGAGCGTCACACAGCTTGGCGAACTGGCCGTCGTTTCCGCAGGCAACCGCCAGCGGCCCGTCCGCGCATTGGAGGAGCTGGTAAGGGGCGATGGAAGGATGGGCGTTGCCCATCCTTCCAGGGACCACACCGGCGCCAAGGAACCCCTGGCCCTGATTCGCCAGCGCACCCTGAAGGCTCGAGAGCAGATTGACTTCTATCAGTGCCCCGTTCCCTGACCTGTTGCGTTCGTTCAGCGCCGCCAACACCCCGATGGTTGCATCTTTGGCCGTCAGCACGTCAACGAGCGCAACACCAACCTTGGTCGGGTCACCGTCAGCCTCTCCCGTGATACTCATAAGGCCTCCCAGGGCCTGGACCACAAAGTCGTATCCGAGGAGATCGGCCCCGCCACCGCTACCGAACCCCGTAACCGAAACATAGATCAGACCGGGATTATCCGCGGCCAGGTCCGGATAGCCGAGCCCCAACCGGGCCATCCCGCCCGGTTTGAAATTCTCAATGACGACGTCGGCCCTGCGGGCCAGCTCACGGGCCAGCTCCCGATCTTCCGGGTCGGCAAGATCGAGGCAGACTGATTCCTTATTACGGTTCACGCTCTCGAAATACGTAGCTCCCGTAGCTGAAAAGGGAGGCCCCCAACTGCGCGTGTCATCACCGGCACCGGGACGTTCGACCTTGATAACCCGAGCCCCAAGATCTGCCAGCGTCATACTGGCGAGAGGGCCGGCGAGGACACGCGAAAAGTCCGCCACAACGAGGCCATTCAACGGCAGCACATGATGAGGGCCCGGCCCACCGTGAGATTCCAACAGCATTCCTTTCAAAAATTCGCCAACCGCGGTCAAAAAGACAGCGACTAGCCGCCCGCCGGCGCAGCTACAGACCCCGACGAACTAGGAATGTCGCCATGCCGGATTTCCTGGTAGACACGCGTGCGCAGTTCGGCGAACTCACGGGTGGCTTTGGTGGTGATCTGGTCGCGCCGCTCGCCCAGGTTGGTTTCGATCAGATCGACGACCTGGGTGGGTTTTTTACCTAAGACCAAGACGCGGTCGGCGAGATACACGGCTTCATCAATGTCGTGGGTTACGAGCACAATGGTGATGCCGAGGTGGTTTTTCAACTTCAGGGTCAGGTCTTCGAGGTCACCGCGGGTCTGGGCGTCCACCGAGGCGAAGGGCTCATCCATGAGCACGATTGCAGGCGCATAGGCAAGCGCCCGCGCGATGGCGACCCTCTGCTGCATGCCTCCGGAGAGCTGCCACGGGTACTTGTCCACGTGGTCCTTCAGGCCTACCTCAACGAGCGCCTCCATTGCCTTGGCCCGGCGCTTGGACTTATCCTTCACGGCCGAGCGCAGCGGGAGCATGACGTTGTCAATGACCGAGAGCCATGGCATGAGTGATCGCGAGTAGTCCTGGAAAACGATTGCCATTTCGGCCGGCGGTTCTGTGACTTCCCGGCCCCGGAGGGAGACCTTTCCCCTTGTGGGGGTGGTCAGTCCGGAAAGGCACTGGAGAAGGGTAGTCTTTCCGGCGCCGGAAGGACCGACGATGCACATGAACTCACCGGAGCGGACGGTGACGTTAATGTCACCGAGTACCTGGTGGTCCGCGAAGCTCTTGCCGAGACCTTCCACTACGAGGAGTTCGTCCGTTTGGGCCGGGTCGCCCACGAGTGGTGTTTCAGAGGTGGTCATGTCAGTCAGGCTCCTAAGCATTCTTCTTGTTGTGCCAGTCGAGGACCCGGGATTCCACCAATCGGAACCCGAAGTTGAGGAGATACCCCAGCACGCCGAGCATCACGATGCCTGACCACATGTTCAACACTTTGAAGGTGCGCTGGGAGTCGAGAATGAAGTAGCCGATACCCCCGGGGGAACCGACCATTTCGGTCACCACCATAACGACAGCGGCAATAGCAAGGGCTACCCGGGCACCTGAGAAAATTTGCGGTGCCGCGTTGGGGACGTAAATGAAGCGGATTCTGTCTCTAAGCGGGAGGCGGTAGCTGCTGGCCATCCTGAGCAGGACCGGCTCGACGGAACGCACACCATCGATGGTGTTCAGCAGGATCGGCCACATGGAAGCAAGGGCAATCATGAAGACTTTCATGCCATCCCCGATTCCGAGGAAGATAATTGCGATCGGAAGCAGCGCAACGCCGGGGGTCGAACGAAGGAATTCCAGAAGCGGCCGGATAGCTTCCTCGAAACGGGGCAGGAGTCCCAGCACGATCCCTCCGATGACCCCCACCAGGAGGGCGACCCCGAATCCTGTCAGAATCCGGAACAGGCTCGGAACCAGGTTTTCTACGATCCCGTCGAAAAACCAGAGCCGGTTCACTGCATCCAGGATCTTCGCCAGCGGGGGAAAGTAGAAGGACTTGCTGCCGGCTGACAAAACGAGCCACAGCATAATGAGGACGAACGGGAGCCAAATCTCCCAGGCAAGAGACGTAAGGCGCTTCATGCGGAGCGCTCCCCTCGGATGATCGGATGCCACCAGAGCATCCGGCGCTGAAACAGGACGAGGGCCGCATTGATCAAAAGACCGAGAACACCGGCGGTGATCGCGTATGCGAACACCTCTGGGCGTTTGAAGGCCTGTTCCATATGCGACAGTTCCAGGCCCAGTCCCGGCGCACCGCCGATGTACTCGGCAGCGATTGTCATGAGCAGAGCCATTGTTGCCGCGAGCCGCATCCCGGTGGAAACGAGCAGGGTCACGCTCGGCGCCCACAGGAAACGCAACCGGTCCCTGGTGGAAATGCGGAACACCCGCACAACCCACTTCAGCAGTGGTTCCACCTGTTTGGCCGCGTACATCGACTGGATGAGCAGCGGCCAGACCGCGGCCAGGACGATCATGGTGATTTCCATCCTGCTCGTGGCCCCGAAGAGCAGGAGGACCAGAGGCAGGAGGGCGATTGTTGGAATGGTACGAAAGAAGTCAATGACCCACCGTGTGCTCTGGGTCGCCCTCAGGGACACGCCAATAAGCAACCCGGCCGGGATGCCGATGACCGCGCAGAGTGCCAACCCGATGGCCCATACCTGCAGGGTGCTGCCGAGGGCAGCCCAGTATCCGCGCGTACCCCACAGTCCGATCAGCGCGCTAAACACGGCCGTCGGGGCAGGGAGGCTGTCACTGTCCACGAGTGGACTCACAGATACCAGCTGCCAGATCAGCAGGACGGCGGCGACAGCGACAGCCTTGTAACCCAGCCCGACCCGTTTCCGCTCAGGGCTCGCGGGGTTCCCCCTCCTGGCTTTTGCGCGCACCCCTGCAAGGGCAGCCGCCTTATTGTTCGCCGTCATTTCGGTCATTTGATATCAGCGAGGAGGTCCTCGGCCTTGGGCTTTTCGGTCAGGATCCCGTACTTGACCGCCAAATCGGAGATCTTATCGAGTTGGGCTGGAGTAGTCTCCGAGGTGCCGAAGGTCTGGTAGAACGCGTTGGCAAGTTGTTCCGGCGTGTATTTCAGCTCCGACTGGGCCACCTTCGCAGCAAGTTCACGGTTGCCGTTGACCTTCTTGGCAGCGGCGTAGACGCTGTCGGCAAACTTTCTAACCGTGTCCGGGTTCTTAGCGATGAAGTCTTCGGTAGCCACATAAACAGAGCTCGGAACTCCCTTGTTTCCCGGGGCGTCCGTGTTGTGGATCAGCTTGACCTTTCCTGCGGCAATGGAGCTGGACATCAACGGCTCAGCGGGAGTGGAGGCCTGAACCGTCCCCTGCGTGACCAGATCGATGGTCTGAGCGGAGGGAACCTCCACGAAATCGATCTTCGACGAGTCACCGCCGGCGGCGTCAACGAATGCCCTGATGTTCATCCACGTCTGCGTCTTGATTGCAGGAACGCCGACTTTTTTCCCCACGAGGTCAGTTGGAGAGTTGATGGGACTGTCGGTCTTTGCCACAACCCCGGCAGCGGACATTTCGCCGTTACCGCCGTTGGTGGACTGCTCACCATTGACGGCGATGATCCTTACCGGCAGGCCCTGGCTGCGGGCCTGCATGAAAGTGATGGTATCCATCTGAGCGACTTGGAGCTCACCGCTGAGCAGCTGGGGCACCGCATCGTTTGCCGATTTGTTGGCTACTGCCGAGACGTTCAGACTGCTGGAAGAGAAGTTGCCGTCACTGACGGCCACGCGCAAGCCCAACCCCGAAAGAGTTGGCGTCGCTCCGACCTTGAGATCCTTTACCTGGTCCGCGGCGGCTGGCTGGGGGGCGGCTGTGTCAGAACCCCCGCACGCGCCCAGCATCAGTGCGAGGGCCACGGTCGCTGCGGCGGCGCTGCTGCGGCGAACCAAGGAGGATGAGTTGGTAATGGCGGGCATTGGGTAACTCCGGTCTCATGTAAGCGGAATGATTTGTGCGGTGAATCACTTATGTAGTGCTTGGTACAGAATGCTACGAAGGGCGGGCGGGCCATGCAACGGGTCTTTCCACATGGCGCAAAGCTAACGCCGGATCCTAGGCGCCGAGAGTTTTTTGAAGTTGACCCGCCGCTCGCTGAAGGGCGGTCGTGGACTGCGCCAGGTTCGTCTGGTGTGTCCGTGCGGACACGCTGATGGCGGCCACGGCCACACCGCGATGCAGGATGGGCGCGGCGACGCAGACCTGGCCCAGAACAGATTCCTCCAGGTCGTAAGCCAACCCGGTCGAGCGGATATCGATGAGTTGCTTCTGCAGCAGCCGGGGGTGGATTAGGGAGTAGCGGGTGGGCCGCGGAAGCAGTCCCTGCAGGACTCGTGCGACCGTCTCGGTCGGCTGGAACGCGAGCATGGCTTTGCCCAGGCCGGTGCACGTGGAAGGAGCACGGCCGCCGATCGCCGTTGGGGCCGGAACGGTGCGCAGCCCCACGACCTTGTCCACGAGAACAATCTCGGAGCCTTCGGGGACGGCAAGCCGGACCGTCATGCCCGTAGCCGCGTAAAGCTCCCCGAGGTAAGGCGAGGCCTGCTCCCGCAACCCCTTGGGCCGGCACAGAGCTACTTGGTTTCCAAGTTCGAAGAGTTTGTCTCCCAGGCGGTAGCGAGTGCCTTCCTTGGAAACGAAACCGCCTTCCACCAGATAAGCCAGCAGACGGAAGGCGGTGGAGGTGGGAACCCCGACGCGGCGTCCAATCTCACTCACACCCAGGAGGGGGCCGCCATCGCGGAAGGCGTCCAACAACTGGAGGGCCTTGAGTACTGAGGCGGTTCCCTGGCTGTCGCTTCTGGCATCGAGTCGGGCCGTCTCGTGAAGATCGTGTCGGTCTTCTATTACTGCTGTCATGGTTGACTCCACTTCTGTCCGTGGCGGGCCTGCCACTTCGCTGTCTACTCACGGAAGGCGGTGAGCTGACTCACTTCTGTAGTGAATGGTACACTGATTGTAACGAGCGTTCCACTCCGTCGCAATGGCCGCCCTTGAGCCCGGCAGAAGTACGATGGGGTGCCAGCGCTTCCGCCTCCGCCCTCCGCGGCACAGCCCTCCGAGGGGAGATTTTCATGAACACCAGCCGTCGAAACGCCCGCGGGGAAGCCAGCCTGCAGCGCATCCTGCAGTCCACGGTGCAACTGGTCAGCCGTTACGGATACGACAACACGACCATCGCAAGAATTGTCCGAGCTACTGAACGCCCCGCCAGCTCGATTTACTGGTTTTTTGAGAATAAGGACGAGCTGATTACGGCGGCATTGGAAAACTCGTATTCGCACGGAGCCCCCTCCCGCCGGCCATGGGAAGAGTTCAAGCCTGAACGTCCGCTGCTGGAACAGCTCAGGGAAGAACTGGAACCCGAACTCCGCGCTTCAGAGTCCGAAGACCCGCTGCGGCTCGGCATCATGCTCGCGCTGGAGGGAAGCGCGGCCAACTCCAAGATCCAGGAGCCCTTCCAGCGGCGCCGGACAGGCGCTCAACTGCGTATCGAAGCCTGGTGGGAGGCCGCCTTCGCCGGGCAAAGTGCGGTTGAAGCTGCCGCCCGGGCCGCGGGGGTTGAATGGATGGGAAGGCTGACCATGGCCTTCCTGGACGGCCACTACATTTCCGACGTCGCGGTTGAGGACCGTGACGCGGCCCAACGCAGCACCATCGTGGCACATGCCCTTGCTGGTGCATTTGAGGTCATGACTGGATCCGCTCAGCATCTCGTCCCGGAACGGAACCCCCTTACCGCCCTCCCGGCGCGGCCTGAGACGGCCCAGACCGCGCCGGAAACCCCCAACCTGTTGCACGTAACCCGGGCATTGGTCGCCGAACATGGTTATGAAGGCGCCACGATGAGTAGGATCTGTGAAGCGTCAGGGATGAAACGCAGCTCAATTTACTGGCGTTACAAGGACAAGGATGCGCTGATTACAGCCGCTGTCGCGGAACCCTTCCTGGAGCTGCTGACACCCCTCCGCGAGCTGCCAATGACCAGCAATGATTGGCTGCAGGAACTGTCGTCCGCACTCACCAAAGTGATGAGCGACGCGCACGAACACCCGGACACCGTCAAAAGCGGCTTGCTGCTAAAGCTCCAGCGCTGGGACCCGCCCACCTCAGGTGGGTCCGCTGTCCTGGCAGGTACAGCGTCAGCCGAGGAACAGTTGGCCCTATGGTTCGAAGAGGTTCTCCCAGCGGCACAGGATAAAGAGACAATCGGCGTGCATCTGGCCTGGATTGTTGCCCGGCTCTGCGAAGGCCTGATGCTCGGCTCGGCGTTGGGCCACCCCCTGGCATCCGACGCCGTTGCCGGCATCCTGGTTCCCATGCTTTCCAAGGCCCTGGAGGGCTGGCAGTCCAAGGTCTGAGCGGAACCCCTTCCCCTCTGCAGCTCCACCTGGCGGCAGAGGCACCTGCGGCACCTTCCGGCTTCAGTAGCTGCTGATTGTGTCTGCCGGTTTCTGGCTGGTGGCGCGGAACTGACCCAGCAGGTTATCCGCTGCCCGGACTAACAGTGATGAGTCCACGCCGACACCGGCGAAAGTAATTCCCTTGTTCAACCACTCCCGGGCGGCAGCGACGTCGCTGAGCATGATGCCGCTTGGAGTTCCGGCGCGGCGAGCGGTCTCAATGCCCTGCTGGATGGTGCGGGCTACCTCCGGGTGGCTACGTTGATCCCTGAAGCCCAGATCGGCGGCGAGATCCGCTGGCCCAAAAAGCACTCCGTCGACTCCGTCCATCGCAGCTATCTCCTCGAGGTTTTCGATGGCTTCGGCGGTCTCAATCTGGACTACGAGGCAGATACTGTCGCCTGCCGCCAGGACGTAATCCGTCACACGGCCCCACCGCGAGGAGCGGCCAAGCCCACTGCCCATCCCACGCACACCGTGCGGCGGATAGCGCACTGCCCGGACCAGTTCCGCCGCTTGCTCAGGGGTGTTCACCATCGGAATCAGCAGGTTCTGCACCCCGATTTCCAAGTACTGCTTAATCAGAGCCGTGTCACCATTGGGCAGCCGGACCACCGGCTGGGACAGCTCGTTGGCCTGGTCCCCCAGCAGCGACCCGGCTGCCGCTATGCCTTGCAGCTGTGCCAGCACCGAACGCAAGTCGTTGGGGCCGTGCTCGGCGTCGAGAAGCAACCAGTCATACCCGCAGCCGGCCAGTATTTCTGCGGCGTATCCGTCGGCCAGGACGGACCAGAGCCCGATCTGTATGTCGCCGGCGGCCATCCTCTCTTTGAAGCGGTTAGGCGGTGTTTTTCTGGTGATTGACATGTGTCTCCGTTGCTAGAGTAAGTGGAAGGAGACGGTTCCGAGAGGGCCGTAGTCGGCCTGGACCACGTCGCCCGCCGTCAGGGGAACGGGCCGCGTAAATGACCCTGCGAGAACCACCTCACCGGCTTCCAGACGTTCACCAAAACCGTGCAGCCGACGCGCAAGCCACGCCACACCGCTGGCCGGGTGGCCGAGGACGGCCGCGGCCACGCCCGATTCCTCAACGACGCCATTGAGGTGAAGCAGTGCACTCACCCATCGCAGGTCCACTTCATCAGGCCGGACGGGGGTGCCGCCGGTGACGATTCCGGCGTTGGCGGCGTTGTCGGAGATGGTGTCAAAGACCTTCCTGGGCTCGCCTGTGTCGCGGTCGAGTTGCTCGATGCGGGCATCGATGATTTCCAGGGCGGGGGTCACTCGGTCGGTGGCGTTGAAAACATCGTTGATGGACACATGCGGGCCCTCGAGCGGACGGTTCAGGAGAAAGGCCAGCTCGACTTCGACGCGCGGACGGATGAACCGTTCGGTGGGGATGGTTTGCCCTGATTCGTAAACCATTTCGTCAAAGAGTGTTCCGAAATCCGGTTCGTTGATCTGGCTGCTGATCTGCATCGCACGGGAGGTCAATCCGATCTTGTGTCCAACTATTCGTTGGCCCTCGTCCTGTTTGAGTTGGGCCCACGCTCGTGAAACGGCGTAACCGTCTTCGATACTCATGTGCGGGAATCGGCGCGAGAAATGTCGGACCTGTTCCCGGCTTTGCTCTGCCTCATGCAGTTCCTGGGCCAGGAGGGTGGACGTCTGCTGGTCAAGGACCATTACCTGGCTCCCTCCGCCTGCAAAACACCCAGGAATTCCTGAGCAACCCGGTTGAAACGCTCGGGCTGTTCAAACTGGGCCCAGTGATCGCAGCCGGTCATCTCCACGACCGTGCTGTTGGGGATCAGCTTTCCGAGCAACCTGGCGTTATCCAAGAACATGTTCGGAGCCTCCACTGCGGCGATGATCATTGTTGGCTGCTCCAGCCGTGTCCACTCATCCCGGGACAAGTGTTGCCCGCCTTCGGTAAAAGCAAGCAGGTGCCTCATCGCCCGAGCCATCTCCGGCTGTTTGTAGATACGCAGGCGGACGCCGACCAAGTCGTCGATGAGATCCTCCGGATTCAGCATCAACCGTCCCATGGCGGCGGTGACTGATTGCCAGGACGGAGTCTGCGCGGCGTTTTGCCGTCGGCGCCTGACATCTACACCAAAGTCTTTTTCCTCATCGGCATCGACGACCACGCCTGCGGGGGCCACCATTACCAACCTGGTAATACGCTCCGGATGATCCAAGGCAAGCCTCGCTCCGACCCAGGAACCCAGGGAAACACCGATGACTGCAGCCTCCCGAATACTCAGTGCGTCCATTACGGCCAATGCATGGGCTGCGTAATCCGGAATCAGGTAGGGGCGGTCAGGTTTGTCCGTGTAACCGCACCCGAGCATGTCGATGCCGATGACGCGATGGCTTTCACCGAGTGCGCCGTAGTTCGCACAAAAGTTTTCCAGACTTCCCGCCGTTCCGTGAAGCAGGAGAACAGTTGGGCCCTGCGGATTCCCGGCTTCAAGGTAGCGCGTGCGAATGCCGCCAGCGTCGACCCAGCCCAACGTATGTGGAACGGTGTTGAGGTATGTCCATACGCTGCGATAGCCGCCTGTGCTTGCCTCACCAGTCATGGTGGACTCCTTTCTGTGGATCCTGGGGCGACACATGTGGCCGCGGAAGTCGCCTCTCGGCTGTATGCGTGGGGACCAACACTAGAGGCGTCCGGGGAAGCGGGGAATGAGTTTATGCCGCATTATGGAATGACCGGTCCATGACTTTGGTAACCCTGACAGCCAGGTACTCATCACCTGGCCGGGCCGTTGAAAAAGAATGTTTTTGTTCGTTCCGCTATCTGGAAGACGGCCCTCGCAACCGTGCACGCATCGGCATAGGCTCCCGGTAACACCCCGTCCTTGCACCAAGGAGAATTTAGATGTCCACCACAACGCAAGCCGATACCACCACGAAAGCCGCCGACTTTTTGGAACCCCGTTCTCAGGACTGGAGCGAGTATCGACGCCGGGCCCTTGATGAGGGAGCCAAATACCTTGCCGAGGTGGACGGCATCCTTGACACTGTCCGCGCCGGCCGCCACCTTTCAGAACAGGATGGCCGCGTACCAGATGCAACCGTCGCCGCGATGATCAGCACGGGGCTCTTCCGCGCCTTCACACCTTTGCAGTACGGCGGCCTGGAAATGGACCCGGCCTCATTTTTTGAGGGAATCATGCGAATTGCGGAGGCTGACAGTGCTGCCGCCTGGATCGCCGGTCAGCTGAACGTCCACTCGTTCGAAATCGCCCTGATGGATAAAAAGATGCAGGAAGAATTCTGGGGCGAAAGCCCCGACACCCGCGCATCAAGCTCCTACGCCCCTGTGGGTAAGTACATCGCGGTCGAGAACGGCTACCGGCTCAACGGCACCTGGACGTTCTCCAGCGGTGTGGACCATGCGCAGTGGGTCATCCTCGGTGGCGGGGACCGCAACTTCGTCGTCCCGCTCCATGACGTTGCAATTGATCACGGAAGCTGGGATGTCCAGGGCCTGAAAGGCACCGGCAGCAAGTCCGTTACCCTGAAAGATGTCTTCGTCCCCGATTACCGGACGCACCTCCTGGTCGACACGTACAACGACGCCAACCCAGGCTGGGAAGTGAACAACCGCCCGCTCTACTGGGTCTCCTTCCTGGGGCTTTTTAATTCAACGCCGGCCAACACGGCCATCGGAACGGCGACCGGAGGCATCGAGACCTTTATCGAACAGTCACGGGTCCGGCTCACACGCCAGGGCACCGGCGCGCCGGCGGCGCAGAACCCGTTCCTGCATCTCAAGGTCGCCGAAGCCCGTACGCGGGTCCGCACGGTCAAGGACCGCCACCTGAACAACTGGCGTGAACTGTTCGACGTTGCCTGCCGAGGGCAGGAGGCCAGCGCGCTTGAGCGCATGCGTGTCCGGTTCGAGGCCGCCGATTCGATCGCAGCAAGTTTTGAGTCTTTCACCGAAATCTGGCCGATCGCAGGGGCTGCGGCATCTTCGAGCAGCAACCCGCTCCAACAGACCATGCGGGACCTCATGGCGGCACGGAACCACGGCTCGGCGGGCAAGGAACTCGCCGCCGGACAGTACGTCAAGGAACTCTTCGGCCTGCCGCCCGCACCGTTTTCCGACTTCGGCACGCTCAGCTACTACAAGTAAGGTCCCGGGCCACCGTGAGCCCGCTTCCGCACCCGTGAAAGGACCACCAAGATGAACCAAGCAACAGACCTCAAGCACTCCCCCGGGCCTGTCGAGGAGGGCAACCCTTCCGACGACTTCCGTGCCTTCCGGCGTTCCCTGGGCCAATTCGCAACCGGGGTCACCGTCATTGCCACCAGCGCCGGCGACGAAATGGTAGGCATGGCCGCCAATTCGTTCTCCACGGTCTCGCTGGATCCGCCGCTGGTGCTGTGGTCCATCAGGAAAGAGTCCAAGAGTGTCCCCGCCTTCCTCAACAACGGCCACTTCAGCATCAACGTCCTCGGCGAGGACCAAATGGACCTGTCCGCGTTGTTTGGCCGCCCACAACCGGACCAGTTCGGACAGGCGAAGTGGAGGGCCGGTAATCACGGCGACCCACTGTTCGAAGGTGCCATCGCACACTTTGAGTGTGTCCAGGAAGCGGTGGTCGACGGCGGGGACCACCATATCCTGATCGGCCGGGTGGAGCGTTACGCCCGGTTTGAAGGCGCCCCGCTGTTGTTCGCCCAAGGACAGTATGGCGTTCCCGTTGCGCACCCCGATGCGACCCCGGCACCAGACCCGCAGCCCGCCAACGACAGCCGGGAATCAGAAGAATCACTGTTCCTGTCGCTGTTGAAAGCCGCGGACAACCACATGTCCGCGCTGTTCCAGGAGCAGCGGCAGCAGGTAGGCGTCACGGTCGCCAGCGGCCGGATCCTCAACAGGCTCTCCGAAGGACCATGTGCCCCGGATGTGCTGGAACTGGAGACGTTCCTGGGCGAAAGCGCCGTCGACGACGCCCTGATGGAGCTGTCCGGCAAAGGCCAGGCCGAGAGGCTCGCGGATGGAAACTGGGCTCTCACCGATGAGGGCCGGGACGTACGGGCAGCGCTCCGCCGCAGCGCGGAACACTTCACCCATGAGCAGCTCCGTGGAATTCCGACGCAGGATCTCGCAACAGCAGAACGCGTCCTCGGCACGCTCCTGCGACGCGCAGGTGGTGGCCAATGAGCTCGGAGCCGGCGGTGACGCCCCCATCAGAGAGAGGATTCCAGATGGCTTCCATCATCGACCAACTGGTCTCACACGTACTGGACACCCCCTTCGAAGCGTTCAGCGACGACACCGTTCTAGCCGCCAAGAAGCGCCTCATTGATGCCTTGGGCTGCACCATCTCGGGAGCCGGCGCTTCAGGGAACGACGCCATGCTCAACATCTTCAGCGAATGGGGCGGCGCTTCCCAGGCAACGGTGCTGGGCTCCGGCACCAAACTGCCCCTTCCCCATGCAGCAATGGTGAATTCCCTGCAGACCCGTTCCTTCGACTTTGAAGTATGCGGCCCGGAGCCCGAAGGGATCAACAAAGGCAAAATGGTCGGCCACGTCGCCAGCACCACCGAGCCCCTGGCTCTGAACGTGGGCGAGTACGTCCACTCCACGGGCAAGGAAATGCTGGCGGCAGTGATCCTCGGAGGTGACGTCGCGGCACGCATCTCCGTCTCCAACACGTTCAACTTCGATGCAGACTTCGAGGTCTGCGGAACGTCCAACGCGTTCGGTGCCACCGCTGTGGCCGGCCGTCTCATGGGCCTGAACCACGAGCAACTCCGCAACGCTTTCGGGATTGCCATCAACCTCATGGCCGGTTCCTACCAGGGTATTTGGGATGGTGTGCATTCCTTCAAGCTTCCTGGTGCTGCTGCCGCCTACAACGGCATCCTCAGCTGCCAGTTGTCCTTGGGGGGATTTACCGGTGTCCGGGATGCGCTGGAAAGCCGGTTGGGCTACTTCAACCTTTACTGCGCGGATCCACACCCAGACGTCATGCTGGCCGACCTCGGATCCATCTTCTACGTCAAGGGGCAGCACAAGCTGCACCCCTCGTGCTACGGCAACCATAATCCGATCGAATGCGCCCTGCTGCTCCGCGAGGAGCATGGGTTCGCCGCGGATGACGTCGCGGAAGTCTTCCTCGACGTGCCTCCGAACCGCCTCGATCACTTCCTGAACCAGGTAGCCACTGCAGATGACATGCAGCCCAAATTCCTGTTCACCATCCCTTATGCCGTCGCCAACGCGTTGTATCGCGGCCGGCCGGAACTTGAGCACTACACCGAAGAGATGATCCACGACCCGGCGGTTCTTGACCTGACCGCACGTGTCAAGCTCAGGGGCGGCCTGCCCGTGGGTAAAAACCATGCCATCCGGATGACCGTCCACTTGAAAGATGGGCGCGCCGTAGAGACATACCGCGAAGACCCAGCTGGGTGGCTCGACACGCCGGCCCCCTATGACGCGATTGTCGACAAGTACTGGCGCAACGTCCGGTTCGCCGGACTTGTTAGCGAAGACAAGGCCAAGTACGGGCTCCACCTGATTGAAAACCTCGAGCAGGTTACGGACGTGACCGAACTCGCGGCCCAGCTGACACGCTGAGAATTCCACCACCAAAGCAAAGGAAAAGAACGATGACGGAAACCACCACTACTGCGGCCGCTCAAAAGACTGAGTTCAATCCCCGGCTGGCCCACCTCGGCATTTTCTGCAAGGACCTGGATGCCATGGTCGAGTTTTACTGCCGGGAATTCGGCATGATCATCAGCGACTCCGGCCTCGGAAAGTCCGGCAAGGCAGGCATCCGCCGCCGAGGCGCATTCCTCACAGGTGATCCATCCGAGCACCACCAGCTCGCGCTCATCGAGGGCCGCGACAAAGACACCCCGCCAACTACCGCCCAGATCTCCTTCCTGGTCCCCACGCTCAGCGAGCTGCGGGCTTTCTGGCGCCACGTTCAGAAAACGGGCATCCCCGTGCAGGTCGTTAAGAACCACGGCAACGCCTGGAGCATCTACATCGATGACCCGGACGGCAACATGATCGAGGTCTACACCCACTCTGACTACTACACCCAGCAGCCACTTGGTGAGCCGCTGAATCTGGAAGACAGCGAGGAAGAGATCCTCCGTCAGACTATGGAATTGGTAAAGCAGGATCCCGAAGCCCGCCCCCGTACGGAGTGGATGGCCGAGCAGGCCGAAAAGCTGAAGGCAGCACGGGTCGCCCTCGCGTCCTAAGAGTCCAAGTGCCGATGTCATCCCAGGAAGCGGGCCTGCTCCCTGGGATGACATCATTCACCCATTTGGCATTTCCGGTCCCACCGATCCACCCAAGCCCCCTGGAGAAGCACACATGGCCCGCATAGACTACTTCGATCCTGCAACTGCCTCCGCCGAAATTGTCAGGGCACTCGAGGGAAAAAAGAAGATCAACATTTTCCGCATGATTGCCAACTCCGAGGGCGCCGGCGCTGAAGTCCTGGCTCTGGGACAAAAGCTCAGTCATGGCTCCTCGCTTGATCATGTCGACCGCGAGATAGTAATCCTCCGCATCGGCCACCTTTCTGCCGCTGCCTACGAGATTAAGCAGCACACAGCCGTGGCCCGCCGTGTCGGACTTCCAGAAGACAAGATCAACGCCATCGGCGAGTACCCCAACACCAGCTTTGATTTCGACGGAGACGAGCGAGACCTCATTGCCTTCACGGACGCTGTCGTGAAGGACACGACACCTCCAGAAGAGATCTTCCGCCGAGTCGAAGAACGGTACAGCAGGAGCCAGCTCGTGGAGCTCGTGCTGCTCATCGGTTTCTACATGATGGTCAGCCGGGTGATGAACACCTTCGAGATCGATCTCGAGACTGGGCCGGCGGATGCCTTCAGAATCCGGCTGGAATAGCTGGCCGTGACCAAGACCGCCAGTTACGTCCAGTCAAGCCTCACCAGCTCATTTCATAGCAGCCGACAACTCCAAGCGCAGGGCAGATGACGTTCATTAGGTTCGATGACTGGCAGAGACTCCCTGGAGCCCAGGTCGAAGTTTGGCAGGGAGGCATACTTGAGGGGATCCGGGTTGTTGAGACGGCAACAGATGATTCGAAGATTGTTTGGGTCGCCGCAGATGCCAGCGGACCCCGCAAACTCCTGGAACGAAGTAGCGGATACGTCCTCAAGGTCTCCCCCGAACAGCTGCTGCTAAGAACAGAGCAACGGCTCCCTTCATGACGGGCCTCACTAGGTGTATTGCCTGCTATGGGCCGGTCACAGCGCCTTACTCGGGCTATAGGCAAAGCCAAGACAATGGTCTTAGTGCTAACAAGGCTATCTATTGGTGCGGAAGAAGCTGAGCGGGCGGGGCTGGTATCGCGGGTCGTACCAACCAGTGATGTGCTTAAAGAGGCGTTAAAGGTTGCGGAGGTGATTGCCTCCAAGTCCAAGCCTCTAACCATGATGGCCAAAGGAAGCCATGACCGCTGCTTTTGAAACTGGACTCGCACAGGGCGTCCTCTTTGAGCGCTGAATCTTCCACTCCCTCTTCGCCCCGAGGATCAGATAAGAAGGCAGGAGCGCCTTCATCGAGAAGCGCCAACGGAGTTCATGCATCATTAAGAGTGTTGGCTCTTTGGGCTGCCACTGGTTCCAACTCCCCGTTGGAATGAGCCTTGGGGTCCCACCTTTGTCGAGAAGTGGTTCCTGGCTACTGCTCGAAATAGGGCACACCCCAACCTGACGTCAAGCAGCAGGGCCAATAGCGTCAGATTAAGGCCCAATATCGACTTCGCAAACACGGTCCCAATAAGGTCATGAACCGTAACCGTACCTGACACCGAAATCTGCATTTCGGGGCGACTCTGTCAGCTCTTCGTTGCCAACCTCCCCACACAAGCGAGCAGACAAGAGTGTGGTCCGCCCGCGCCTTGAAATCGAACGGGTATCCATGTGGAATAAGGCCCCAGCCGAAGGACTACGCAATAAAGCAGACGTGAGTGTGCCCACTGTACACACCACCTTTAACCGGACAAACCTCCCCCGCCCAGCTCTCATGAAGTGCAAGAAGAGCATTCCCATGACGTCACCCAGCAGAGCCAGCGAAGGTCATGTCGTACGCGTCCGCCGGACCCATGAATTGATGTAAGCAAACTACCGGCCGACCCGACAGCACCGGAAAGAGGAACCCGGGATCCCATTACAGCAGGCGGAGGACCCACCAGCCAGGGACTTGACCCCGCCACCCCACACACCTGAACAGGCTCCGCGGCAGCCAGGCCACAGCCCGCACACCTAGCGTCAGAGGGACGCCACCACAAGCCATGTCAACGCGTTAAAGCAAAAATCCCTCTAACGTGGGAATATGCTGTGCCCGAGGTGGGACTCGAACTGCATTCGCGGCCTTGCAAACATTGAGAACTCCCGAAAACGTGCGGGATCCGAAGCAGTTCGACGGCCCTAAAGCCCGATCCAACGCTGAGAGTGTGGACAATGTCCACAGGCCCTATTTAGTTCAGTTCAGGGCACTTCGAACGGTAGTGGCCAGGTGTCCGGCAGTGTCCACATTTTCGGGGCTTCGCCGCCTGTGTTGCTGAATCTGCTTCCTGTCCTGCGGGAACATTGGTTTGCGTCACGGTCGCCTGTAGATCGTCGAAATAGCCGGGGGCGGCCAGAGCATCTGCTGCGCGCTTAAGCTCGGTGAGCTCGCCGGTTGTCAACACTTGGTCTGCGAACGCGGCTTCGCGCATCATCTCCAGGAACCGTTCATTGAGGCCGCGAACCTGTTCGGCCCCCATGCCACCTCTACCGGCGACTTTGGCCAGGGCTTTAGCCTCATCCCCGACAATTTTGCCGTCTTCCAGGGCAGTGGCAAGCGCTTCAAGATATTCGGCGGCCGAGGCGTCACTGACATCGCCTGCACTGATGGGGAGGCGCGACATCAAGGAGTGCATCCAACCGTCGGTGCCCTTTCGCAATGAAGCGGCACGTGTCATCGGGTTTACTGCACCCAAGCGGTAAGGATCAAAAAGGCCACGCGCTGGATCGTGTCCGAACCCAATGGTTGGCTCATACCGGTCGAGCATTAGTGGAAGCAAGGCCGCTGTAGCCCTGACGTCGCCAAGGGCAGCGTGAGCATCAACTAGGGGTATTCCTGCGTGCTGGGCGAGAGTGCCCAGCTTGTGATTCGGGGTATCGAAGGTTTGCTGCCCCAGCCATAGAGAACACAGGGCTGGCAGCGGCGGTGTTGCCATCCCGGCGCGAGCGAACTCGGCCGCGATGAATCGTTCTTCGAAAATTGCGTTATGCGCAACGATGACTGCGCCGTCCAGACGCGCTAAAACATCGGCTAGAACGTCGGAAAATAGCGGGGCGTTCCGCACAGCTTCGTTGCTGATTCCATGGATAATAACGGCGCCTGTATCGCGTCCTTCCGGGTTCAGAAGTGTCGCATATTCGTCTTCGATGCGCCCGTTCTTATCTACGCGCGCAATTGCCAATTCGATGACGCGATCGCCTTTGCCTGGTGAAAACCCTGTTGTTTCGACATCGATAACGGCAAAGGAACCGTCATGTATGTAGCTTTTTCCTGATGAGGGCCCGCCATAGCTGAAGAGCTCACCTACCCGGCCAGGCTCAGCAAAACGCATGGACGTACCCTGTGCAGGGGCCGGGTCTTGGACCGCGCGGGGCCGTGTATATGTCAGCGGCTTACGGACTTCAGCCTTCGGAGCTTTGGCCTGTGAGGAGGATAGAACTTGCGGCTTCTGGCGCTTCTTTCTGCGTGCTAGCCACCAGAAAACGACAGCTACAAACAACAGACCAAATAGAGCTTCCATGGGCATTCCTTCTTCGCGGCAAGAGCCCGATATTATCACCGGCGTTCCTGTGGAAATGTAACGAAGGCTTTGTTTGTCCAGTGTCCTAAAATCAGCGCTTCATTCCCCTATGGTCAACACCGCTGCCTACACCCGTTGGCCGAGATACGCAGGCGACTGGACGAAGGGCAGTGAATTCGCGAAAGTCATGCGGCTTGATTCGTTTACGCCGATGAACGGGCAGAAGTTCAATCGCTGTTTGTCATTCTGATATGACCCATGATCGCTGGGCGGGTCCTCCGAGCAACCAGGGCGCTACCGCGCCGACCCCGGAACCGAAAACTTCTTCATCAAAAGGATGAAGCATTGCCTGCGGATGAAGTTTTCGTCCCCGGCGCCGGTCCCCCAAGTTGCACTCCGGCCCCTCAACCCAGCGGATGGTCCCCTACCAGAACGACGCCCACAACCACCAACCGCAGAAACCCCAGCAACACAAAGGGTAAAGGGAAAACCGGGATCATGGAAAAGCTCACAATCACAACACCATCAGACGTACTCAGCTTCATCGGGCACACCCTGGGCTTCTGGCCACAGGAAAGCCTGGTCTGCATCACCCTGAACGAGAACAGCATCGGCGCGACCCTGCGCATCGACCTCCCCCGCCAACCCGGCCAGGAACTCCCCTACGCACGCACCGTCGCCCACTACCTCACCAGCGACACCAACGCCACATCCATCCTCTTCGCCGTCTACACCAGCGAAACAGCGCAGCACGGACAGGCCAGGCCGCAGGCCAGCACGATCGCGGCGCTCACCGGCGTCCTCGCCGAACAGGGCATCACCATCAGGGACGGACTCTTCGTCGGCGACGAAACCTTCTCCCCCTACGACGGCGAACCCGGCACCAGCCTAGCGCTGCCCGTCAACTCCACCCAGACCAGTGCCATCAACGCCGAGTTCATCTACCGCGGGAGCTTCGTTGAACCCACCGACCGGATCACCCTCCCAAGCACTAGCCAAGCAGAAGCGAAAGCGGCCGCCGTCGAGCGCCACATGGACACCATCGCATCCCAGCCAACGGACGACGCACTCAAGCAAGGTCGGAAACTTTGGGCAGGCATGCTCGACGCCGACACTTTCCCCAGCGACGATGACTGCCACGCCTTGGTCGCGAACCTGCAGTTCCCGGCGATCCGCGACCGGCTTATCGCAGACATCCCCGGAGTGGACGAACCGATGCAGCAGATCCTGTTCGCCAAAACCGAACAAGCCCCGAAGTGGTCACGCATCGAGTGGGCACAACAACTGCTCCTGCACGCCTACACCCGCACGAGCGCGGAACATGCAGCACCTGTCCTCACGACCATTGGCTACATCAACTGGTGGGAAGGCAGGGGCAGCAAAGCACACCAATTCCTCCAACTCGCCCTCGACACCGACCCCGCCTATCGCCTTGCCCGCCTCAGCGACCAAATGATCGGCTCCGGCCTCGTCGCCGGCTGGAACATGAACAAAGACACCGCCTTTAGAGCACTACCCTTCGACTAGCCCTTTAGGAAGGGCAGAAAATCATCGAGCCCTTCCTGGGGTGATCCTGCCACCTGCGCGTGGGCTGCTGACTAGCGATTCATCTACTCGGGAAGAGCCGCCGCAAAAGGTCCAACAGGCTGTAGGACCTTTTGCGGCGGAGAAGCATCAGTTTGGCGCGCTTCGAATGCGGGACCATCACTCAGTGCAGTAAGACAGTCTATGCGTTGTCTCGGAACGGACACTCCCGGCCCTTGTCGCCCCGCGAGCAGGTCCGTCGGAATGAAGAACAGCTTTACAGAACCTACATTATCGGCGTTTAAATAGCGGGAGTAGAAGTAGCTGCGAGAACTCCCGCCTGTCGACGTATTCCGCGTTTCCGCAGGTCAGAAGCGGCTTTTCCTTCGGCTCGGACTGTGTTGAAGCTACCGTAACGTTCCGCGACTGTCATCGACGCGCCCGCCGCCCCAGAATTGCGGCACCGCATCAATTGGATCGCGCCCTTCAATGCTGAATCTGTTTGCTCATGCGGATGAACGCAATGCAGACGAAAGCCGGGGGACGACTTCCACCACCGGGACAGGCTCCGCGGTCCTACCCTTCTCGTCGCGTCCAATTACTTCTGCGATGCGGCTGGCTATTTGCTTTGCTTCTGACGGCAAATTAAACTTGACGCTGCTGATCGGTGGGCGTGCGAGTGCCGCGATGGGTGTATTATCACCGCCTACCACGCCTAGATTCTGAGGAACCGGGATCTGCTGGGACGCCGCTGAACTAATGATGCCCAAAGCAGTCAAATCGTTCCAGGCAGCTACCCCCAGGGGTTTAACTGACTGCGCGAGCCACGCCTGGAGGATGTCGGAAATGCTTTCCAGGTTGCTGGGGACGATCGCGGACACCGCACTTTTGACGCCGCGCATTGTGGAGATCTCATGGAACGCTTCAATTCGTGACGTGATGAAGGCTTGTCCACGGCGCTCCTCCGTCGCCAGGTAGGCGAGGCGGGTATATCCCTGATCCAGCAGGTGGTCGACTTGGGCGGCCACTATCGTGTCCTGTCCGATCGCCGTGTTGTGCGGCATGCCAGGGTGGTCGAGCAGCCGTGAGGATACTTCTGGTACGCCAGCCGATTCCAGCGCTTGGACATCGTCAGCGGTCAGCGGGTCGAAGGTAACGACGCATGCACAGGAGATGCGGGAGAGTAGTTTGTACAGCGATCCTTGCCAGTGTTCACCTTCGTAGCGAAGGCAGACCAGCCCATACTCAGCAACGAGGCGGCCGACTTCCTCCAGCAGGAGCTCGAGTTGACCGGAAACTTCCCAGCCGGGAATGAGAAGGAGGACCACGTCGCCCCGTCCGCTGCGCAAAGCGCGGGCGGCCGGCGAGCCCACGTAGCCGAGCCTGCGCGCGGTGTCTAGCACGCGTTGACGTGTTGCCTCGCTGACCCGGACATCGCGGCGGCCGTTGAGGACGTAACTGACGGTCGCCCTGGACACGCTGGCCTCCCGGGCCACGTCACTCACGGTCAACGGCGTCGAACTCATAATTACCTCCAAAGTGCTTGACACGATTAATCGTAGGGCATAGCGTATTGAAATACGGTGCTTGACACGATTAATCAAGGAGGATTAGATGTTGAACCCCCATGCTCCCCGAACGAAAAGTGCGTTGGGCAGTTGGACTGCCGAGGCTGGGGCAGACAAGGATCCCCTGTCAGGTGGTGGTCTTTACTGGTCTAGCTTCGTACTTCGAGGTGCGGCCTTGAACACGGCCAGAAAACCGATTCCGAGTTTGCGGGTTTCCGATGAGCTGTACAGCTGCCGGAACCGCACTGAGCCCAGCCTGTCCCGTCTCTAAGAAAGCGACACTGACATGCCCGTCATCCCCGCGCTCCGGGCGCTCCTTAACAGCCTGCCTCCGCGCGCGCCCTTCGACCCTGCCGACTTCCCCTCCGTCCGGCAGGCTGACCTTGAGGGCTCCAACGCACTCGCCGCCCAAGTGGCCGCTGGACCGCTTGAAGTCGGCTCGGTACAGACCGCGATGGTGCCAGTCGACGGCGGCGAGATCGGCGTCCGTATTTACCAGCCTGCGACTGCCGGTCCGCACCCGATCCACCTCTACTACCACGGCGGTGGGTGGATCACCGGGACCATCGAGGAGGCTTTCGTGGACATCGCGTGTCGGGAACGGACGGCACTTGCCGGATATGTCACTGTCGCTGTCGAGTACCGCCTGGCACCTGAGTTCAAATACCCAATTCCGCTGGAGGACTCTTACGCTGCGATGCTATGGATCGTTGAGCGCGCTGCTGACTATGACGCCGACCCGGAACGCGTGACTGTCGGAGGTAGTTCAGCAGGTGGGAATCTTGCTGCCGCAGTCGCGCTGAAAGCCCGGGACGAGAACGGACCTCGGATTACCTTCCAGGTCTTGGAGGTTCCCGCACTTGACCTGACGCTGGCCAGCCCCAGCATCGAGCAGTACGGAGGCGGGGAATATCCGCTGTCTCGACCGGAGATCGACATGTGTTTGGCCGCATATTTGCCTTCCACTGAGGCCGCTACCGACCCGTACGCCTCGCCATTGCTGGCTCAGGACTTATCCGGGCTCCCTCCCGCGTACATCATCAGCTCAGAGCTGGATCCTTTGCAGATGGACGGCTCACGCTACGCTCAGCGGCTCCAGGACGCGGGGGTACAGGCAATTTTCTCTCTGGGCAAAGGGCACGTGCACGCGTCTTCCCAATTCACCAAGCTGCTCCCGGAAGCGGCGGCATGGCGGGACCACGTCATTGCCGAGTTGAAGGCCCATGCATCGAACCACAGCGGCGTGATCGGGTAACACCTAGCTGTACTCAGTCCACCCACACAGTGGGCGTCGAACACGTCCCAATCAAATACCGTCCCGCTAGCCATCCTGTCCGGGACGGGTAACCAACTCGGCCCCGGTCATCTTCCCGCAAGGTCACAAGAGGAGCAACAGTGCCCATCGATCCACTCTTGGAAAACATTCTTTCTGCCATCACGCTACCGTCACCGAAAATCACAGATGCAGCCGCTTTCCGGGACATGGAGCGCCAAACCCTTAGTACCCTTGCGGCTCAGCTCGCAGAACCCTACCCCGAGGTTCATAGCCGGGAACTCGTGGAGATCGCAGTTGAAGGCGGCACCATTGAGCTGCTCATTTACAAGCCCTTCTCCCCCGGGCCACATCCTGCCTATCTCTACTTCTTCGGGGGCGGGTTCCGGGGCGGTTCCATCCACTATGACTACATCGACGGCATGTGCAGGGAACGCTGTGTCGGGGCAGACGCAGTCGTTATCTCCGTCGGGTACCGGCTGGCACCCGAACACAAATTTCCCACAGCGGTCAACGATGCCTACGCCGCACTCCAGTGGGTCGCAGAGCACTCAAGTGAGCTCGGCACGCGTCCCGGGCAGCTTATCATCGGTGGCGCATCGGCCGGGGGAAACCTTGCCGCTGGAGTCGCTCTGCGGTCCCGTGACCAGAACGGACCGGCTATCGCTTTGCAAATCCTCGAAGTCCCTGCGCTGGATCTCACTTGGAAAACAAACCTCTCAGCTTACCGCAAAGGATACGTCCTCGAGGAGGCCGAAATCGTGGAAATCGGCAAGGACTATTTAGCCGATCCGGATGACGCACTGAACCCTTACGCCTCTCCGTTGCTGGCCTCGGATCTGTCGGGGTTGCCGCCTGTGGTGATACTTGCATCGGAGTACGACCTGGTCCGTGGCAGCGCGGACGCCTACGCCCGACGCCTCAGCCAGTCTGGCGTACATGTCACCTACCTTGTGGCAGAAGGCCAGATTCACGCCTCAGCACTGATGACAGCAGTCCTCGAAGCGGCACGAACGTGGCGCGACGACGTAATTAGAGCCATCAAAAGTGTCAGCGAACCGGTCGCGCAGAGCAGCACTGGCCATAGAACCTCCCACTAAAAGGAACCGCTGCAATGCCCTACATAAATGCCGCCAACGGCACGACCTTGTTTTATGACTCGTTCGGCCCCGAGAACGCGAAGCCTCTTGTCCTCATAGAGGGACTGACCGCGCAAATGATCAAGTGGCGGGAGGAGTTTTGCGAGTTGCTGGTCGACGCTGGCTTTCGGGTCATCCGGTTCGACAACCGGGACGTCGGCCTATCTCAAAAATTTGACGGCCACAGCTATACTCTGGCGGACATGGCAGAGGACACAGCCGGCCTGATCCAGGCGCTCGGCCTCGGTCCGTCCACTGTCGTCGGCCAGTCCATGGGCGGCATGATCGCCCAGGAGCTTGCAGTCCGGAACCCCGATCTGGTGTCCTCGCTGACCCTGATCTACACCGCAGCGTCCCAGAAGTGGTTCCTTCCCCAGGCGTTGAACCGGGAAATCCTTCAACATCACGCCACTCAGTCCCGAGACGAAGCCATTCGGGAATTTGTCGCAGGCGAATACCTGTGCCGCTCCGAGCGCTACCCACAGGATTTGCCCTGGCTTACCGAACTGGCCGCACGTTCATATGACCGCGACCCCGTCAGGGAAGGGAACGCACGACAGGCCGAGGCCGTCCTATCTGCACCGGACAGAAGCGAAGACATAACCGCTATCCGATCCCCCACCCTCATCCTTACCGGCAACGCTGACAAGCTCATTGATTACAAAGCCTCGATCGAACTCGCCAAACTCATCCCCGGGGCACGCCTTGAGTTGTTCTCCGGAATGGGCCACGAGGTTCCCCAAGCCCTCTGGCCCGAATTCGTCAGAGAAATATCGCTCAATGCCCGTCGATTCCCCACACCTGTCGCCAATCTGGCCACCGGCAACGCCCGCCGGCCTCGCGAGGCGACAGCCCTCTCACCCGCCTCACGCAAGGACCGCGCTGCCGATCAGGGAAAACCAGTTGGCAAGGGCATTGCTCTGCATACATCCCCGCCCCAGTATCACCCGGTAACCAATAACACGATGGAGTAGACATGAACCACAAACCTCTCAGCACTGCTGCCGTTTTCGCAGTCGGGATCTTGACTCTTTCAGGATGTGCTGGCTCCCCCGCCGCCGGTCCGAGTTCGACCGGTGAAACTGGAGAGATTAAAAGCATCTTTTTTGCCAACCCTCTGCCGTCCTACCCCGACTGGGCAACAGCCGACACATGCTTCCGCGATGCGACCGCAAAATACGGCATCGATGGTAAGACCTCCGGACCGACCGGACTCAGCGTGGACAACCAGTTCGTCCTGGACCGCATCACACAATCAATCGCCCAGCAGCCGGACGCCATCATTATGGTGCCTATTGTCCCCGCCCAATACGAGCCCCTAATGAAACAGGCCAAGTCCAAGGGCATCCGTGTCGTCACCCTGAATACCGGGGACTCGACGACAACCCAGGACTTCACGATCGGCACCGAGTACTCCAAGATGGGCGCGGCAGTAGCCCAGGCAATCGGCAAACGTGGAGGACAGCAGAACGTCGGCATCATCACCAACGCCCCTGGCGGCGTCGGAGACGTGATCATCAACGCCCTTAAGGAAAACCTGCCTGAAAACGTGAAGGCCGTAACGACGGCCTACGATAACGGTGACCCGAACAAAACCGCCGACACGGTCACAGCCATGCTCAAAGCGAACCCCGAAATCAACCTCGTGTACTCCTGGCAAGGTACAGCTGTCGGCGGCATCACCGCCTCCATCAAGGAACAGGGGCTTGTCGGTAAAACCGTCGGCGTAGTGAACGACCTCACCCCTCAGGTCCAGGACGGCATCAACGACGGCACCCTTTATGGCACCAGCAAGCAAGACTTCTGCGCCATGACAACCAAGACTGTCGAAAATCTGGTCAAACTCAGCAAGGGAGAGGAAGTCCCCGCCAACACCGATACCGGGACAACTTTCGTCACGAAGGAAAACCTGGCAGAGGCACTGGCAAGCGGGACGGCCACGAAATGACACAAACGCCCGCTCTTGAACTCCGAGGAATCACTAAACGCTTCGGACATGTCACAGCTCTGAACAGCGTAAACCTCACCGCATACGCCGGACAGGTCCTCGCCGTCGTAGGAGACAACGGCGCAGGGAAGTCAAGCCTGATCAAAACCATCAGCGGGGTTTACCGTCCCGACGAAGGAACAATCAGCGTTGACGGAAAGGAAAGGGCATTCCACGCGCCCTCTGATGCCAAAGACGCAGGGATCGCCACCGTATTCCAGGACCTTGCTCTGGTGGAGGTCCTCGATGTCGCCACCAACCTCTTCCTGGGTCAGGTACCCCGCCGGGGGCCCTTCGTGGACCGACGCAAGATGGAACGCGAATCCCGCGCATTCCTTGACGAGCTGAACGTAACCGTCGCGAACGTCCGCACACCCATCGGGATGCTCTCGGGCGGGCAACGGCAAATAGTCGCCATCGCCCGCGCCATGCGGACCGGCGGCCGGGTTGTTCTGCTCGACGAACCGACCGCCGCACTGGGTGTCCGGGAAACAGCACAAGCCGCCGACATGATCCGCCGGCTCCGCGACCGCGGAAACGCCGTGATCTGTGTCAGCCATGACATGTCTCTCGTCCTCGACCTCGCCGACCAGATCCAGGTCATGCGACTGGGACGGGTCGCAACGGTACGAGAACGTGCCCAAACCACCATGGACGAGGTCATCGGATTCATCACCGGTGCCATCACCGAAGAATCAGCGAAAGGAGTTGCCAGGTGAGCGCAGCAACGATTTCAACAAAGACCGTAAAACACCCAGAACGAAGCATCGACTGGGGCCGCTACACCCAACAAGTCGGCATCATTGCCGTACTTGTTGTGCTTGGGGCCGTTTTCCAGTTCACAAACCCCGACTTTCTGAGCAGCAGCAACCTCATCGAACTCCTCAGGTCTGCCACCCTCTACTTCATGGTCGCCTGCCCCATGACTCTCATTCTCGTAGCAGGAGCACTTGATTTCTCAGCAGGAGCTGTCTACGCAATTGGCGCCGTCATCAGCGGAACCATGATGGTCGCCGGCGTACCATGGGCAATAGCTCTCCTCGCCGGGGTCGGTGTTGGCATCGGTATCGGCCTAGTTACAGGAGCCTTAAGCGTCTATCTTAAGCTGCCGTCCCTGATTGCGTCACTGGCTGTCTTCTTCATCGTGAGCGGCGTATCAGTTGTAATGACAAACGGGCAGGACGTCTACGGCTTTCCAGAAGCGTTCACCAACATCGGCGGCGGCAACCTCTTCGGAGTCCCCAACCTGATCTACATCGCCATCATCGTCGGCTTCATTTTCCACGTACTGCTGGAAAAAACACCCTTCGGCTACAACGTGAGGGCTATGGGCGGAAACAGGACGGCAGCGGCTGCAAACGGCATCCACATTCAAAAACTCGATCTCATCCTTTTCGCCACACTTGGCGGAGTAACAGCTCTGGCCGGACTGCTCGCTGCCTCCCGGCTATTCACCGCATCACCCTCGGCCGGTGGAACGGCCCTGACATTCCAAGTCGTTACGGCCGTGATCATCGGAGGAACCAGCCTCTTCGGCGGTATCGGAACCATCACCGGCAGTGCCCTCGGCGCACTGCTCTTCGCAGCCATCAACAATGGTTTGGCACTCGCAAATGTGAACCCTCTATACCAGAACATTTTCATCGGTATCATCCTTGCCGCCGCAGTCACGATTGACCAGTACCGCCGCGCACGCCGTTTCAAAGCCGGACGTTCCTGACAGCAGCCTGAGATCCGTTCTCCGCCGCCGCAAAAGACAACTTGAGCCGGCGGGAAGGTCCTTACCTGCCCGCCGGCTCACAACACGACAAGAACAACGCCGATGACCACCACCGAGACACAACCGCCCAACCTCAGCCCGATCCAGAAACGCAACTCATTCCACGCCGGACGTACAGCTTTCACTCCCCCACCCAACCAAGCCGAGGAAAACCAGGGAAAAGACCCAAGGGGATGGTCGAAGTCACCGTCAAAGAAGGAGCACAAACTGGAAAGGTACTCGACGCAGCCATCCAACGCGTAGCCGATGCGGCCCAGCGGAACAACATAGGAATCCTGGTCACCGACCTCGGTCCGGAGCACTTCATCATCAGGGCACACCCCGTGGTCCCGGCTGGTTTCGTCAGGTCGCCGGCAACCATAAAGGCAACGTCCAACGAATAGCTCGCTCAAGCTTCTAGACCGGTACATCGGCCTATATATGTCCGCTCCAAATAGCGTCCCTGTTATCGCTAACTGATTGATGAGGATCCCGATGTATAGAATTCCCCGTACCCCGGCTTGGCCAGGCCGGTGCAGCCAGGTTGTTGCAGTCGCGGCCCTTTCTGCAACAGCCTTTCTCGCCCCGGCCATACCTGCTTCCGCGGATGCTCCGCCGCCGCTTTCGGGAACAGTGTCCGCTTCAGGCCCCCACATCATGGGAGAACGTTGGCTTACAGAACGAACCCTCCAGCTCACGGTAGCCACAGATGCCTTTGCAGCCCCGGCGCTGGTGGAAGTCATCTTTCCTGTCGGCTACAACGCTGATAGTACGAAAAAGTGGCCGGTAACGTACTACACTGCCGGGACCACACATGACGAAATGTCCTTCAGGACCATATACAACGGTGAGGCGTTGACTGCGTCGTATCCTTCAATCGTCGTTGCCCCCAGGGGTGACAGCGGCTATTGGAGCGATTGGTTCAACACGGGCACCGCAGGCCCGCCGGAGTATGAGACGTTCGTCATGAATCAGCTCATCCCTCTCATTGACGCTAACTTCCGCACGATCCCTGACCGTGCCCACCGGGCAATCATGGGCGAATCCATGGGTGGCTACGGAGCCCTCATGTTCACCGCACGCCACCCAGACAAATTTGCTGCCGCGGCAAGCCTCTCGGGTGCCGTTGACAGTAACTGGGCCCCCGGCGCGGGCGCGATTACGGCAAGCCCGACTCTGCAGGGTGCTGCACCGGACTCAATCTACGGACCCCGCGCGACCGAAGAAGTCAGGTGGCGAGGGCATAACCCAACCGACCTAGCCCGCAACCTGCGCGGTGTAGACCTGCAGCTGTTCACCGGCAACGGTGTGCCCGACCTCGTGCGGGAATCCGGACTAGCGGACTCCTCGGGTTGCGCTACCGAAGCGGGCGTCATACGTCCGGAAAGCGTCCGACTGCATCAGACCCTCCTCGCCCTCGACATCAGCCACGGATGGCAGGACGAATCCTGGGGGTGCCACAGTCCTGCCCAGTTCCAGTACCAGATAGCCCAAGCCATTGAACGCTTCCAAAACGTCTTCGCAAGGCGCACCACAGCACCAACGGTATTCGATCACACCTCCATCGAGCCGAGCTTCGATATCTACGGATGGAAGATCACCGCTGACCCGCAACGGCCGCTGGAATTCCTGACCCTGGAGGATGTCAGCGCCAATGGACTGACCATCACCGGCAGCGGCACCACAACAATCACCACGCCGCCCCTCTTTAGCGGAGCAAAGCCTGTCTTTGTGACAATCGATGGAAAGCCCACCCGCGTCCAGCCAGACAAAAACGGCGCTATCACCTTCAGCGTCCCCCAGGGGCCACCAAATCAACAGCAGCAATACACCCTAGGGGCCACAACGAAGCACAGCACTACAACCGTCACCTTCAACCGCTGACACGCGCCCATTCGCTACGCCCGAACAGCATCCTGCACGGCCCACTACAGCCTAATTCGACGGCCATCGACCAGACACCTTGAATTCGTCGTAGGACAAGCCCAAGGACTCAAGGTCGAGTCCAATGCGTGGAGGATTGCGTTTTGACGAGCTGACTGCAGGCAGCTCATCCTGTCCTGCAGGAAGCCCCGTGCACCCCTGTCGATCCCGTAAAAGAGAAGTTATGTCCCAAAATTCGCATTTGTCGGTAGTCAGCGATGCCTCCCCGATTATGGGCGGCAACCTTTTCCCGAACTGGCCGCTCCCTCTTTCCGTTGAAGTGATCACTGTGGAGGAGCCTGGGAGCAGGGACGAAAAGCTCAACAATGCGGTCGCCATGCTCATACCCGCCGCTTTGGAGCTCAAGCAGGGAATTATCGTCGTGCAACGCGATTACGGCAAATACACCGTCCGCGTCGATCAAGACGTTCCATGCGGCGTCACTCAAGAGTCCTCTTATGAAGTCCCGGGAAGGTGAACTGGTCAGCAAGATATCTCGATTGCCGCCCTACTCAGCCTTTCGCAGTCAGTCCGGTTCTGCTGCAGAGACGTTTTTTGAGGCATCGCGAGCGATAGCGAGAGACTCCGGGACGTCAGCAAGCACCTACTCGGTGGGCCGTCCCATGTTCTTGTGGGAAAACTTCTTGCTGGCCGAGACAATCACTGCAGTCCTGGCGTCCAAAGTGCCGACCGCGAGTGCATGCTCGAGGCCGCGCTTGTTTTTGGTAAGCACAGGAGTAATTGGTGCCCGGCTTCCGGGAAAGCCCCGGTAAGTACCAGCTCCACCAGCGGCGGCAACCGATCATGCTTACCAAGGGGTCGGCAAAGCCAATGGACACTAACGAGGGGACCGTTATGGAAGATCCGCGGACCCCAGCACTGGAGATGATCCAGAAACACGAAACCACCGCCGACGAACTTTGGATGAAGTATTGGCCAACGGCGGCACGACAACCTCGGCTGACTTTGATGTGTACCTGCACGGAATGAAGGAACGAGACGACTACCAGCTCACCATCCTTGGCTGGGCCCTCCAGGAAATAGCCGCTCTCTCAGAGTTCACCCGTTGCTGTAGCCGTCGGCCATGAGCACCCAGCCTGACCAACCAGTCAGCCTTGCCCAAGTCAGCTAACACCACCAGCTTTACGGAATATCCATTATCGGCGTTTTGGCCGGATGCTCGGTAGTTGAGAGAAACGTGCATCTGACCGCAGCGGCTGAACATCGAAGATCAGCGGCCTTCGGCCGCACCGGTTGCTAGGTCAGGGAACTTTGTGGACTGAGGTCCGCCTGCATCCATTACTGACGACGGTCCCCCGCAGGGATCGAATATTTCCTCCACCGGTCGCCGGAAATAGCGACCTTAGGCGAGAGCCAAAGGAAGGGAAGGAAGGTAGCGGCCAACCTCTATGGATTGGATCGTTTGCCGCGAAACCTCCAGGGCCGTGGCCAGCTCACCTTGCGACATTCCGGCTGCGATGCGGAAATCACGGACTTTGTTTTGCACATCCACCCCCGGTAAGGGCTGTTTGTGTTTGACACGAATATTGTGAATTGCAGAACTGGGCGCGTCAATGATCACCCTGCCCTGCCTGCTGTGCAGCAGTGTCGAGGCCCGCTCCCCCAACTCCTTGACTCTGGCCTGACGAAATCTTTATTATCGGCCCTCTCGACCAGGGGGGGAGTGCCGTTAGAGGGGGCTGTTTCCTGCCACAGTTCGTGGAGTTAATCCCGGCTTCCGTAAGTCAGAAGTGACCGGTCAGCGCCCGGTTGACGGCGGGGATGTCCAGAAAGGCTGGGTCAAATGGTTCGGCAGATCCAGTCATGTCGGCCACCCATGCGGCCTGTTCGGCATGGTCAGGATGCGACGGGTCGGCCAAGGCATCCATGATCTCCTCGTAACCGGGGAGACCTCCGGAGTCTTCCAGCGGGCCGCGCCGGGCGCCGTCGATCAGCCGGGCCGGCGGATTATTTTCGCCCACGGACCGGCGGGAAACCAGCTCGATCCGGTGAAGCCAGCTGTCACCAAAGTCGTACTCGTAAAACGCTTCGCCTGACCCCAGCTCGAGCAGCTGATCCAGGGAACATTCCTCCTCAGGCCTGTCGCCCGGTTCTTCGCACTGCTGCCCTGCAAGCCACTGCGGGACCTCCGGAAATTCGCCGTCGACTGGCCGCAGCGGCGCGAACGGGTCGCTTGCTACGAACCTGTGCAGGTGCGCGTCCTCCCAGCCAAATGCTGCTTGCAGGACCCGGTGTACCTGGCCTAAAGTCAGCGAGCCCCGGAGTTCGAATCGACGCCAGATCTCAGGTTCGCTGTCGACCAGCGCCACGCGAACCTCCAGGACAGAGTCCTGTCCCATACCCGACGTGGCCTCAAATTTGTCCATGGCACCCATTTTTACAGGCCTCACAGCCCTAGTAAGAAGAGGCATGACCTCTCCCCCAGCCTCGGCCGATAGCTTGACGAAAGATCCGTATCGGCGTTTGAGGCACTGGAATAGGGGTGGATGGTTGGAACTCCCGCCTCCCCGTGACGAATTGGAATGATTCAGATCGGTCCTGTCTCTGATAGTTGCCAGCGGTTGGCGGCCGCAGTCAATAAGCAGGAGATTGGAGACTGTGGGCGGGATACGGGGTCGATGGAGCGTAAAGCCGCGGTGGCGTGATGAAACCTTTGGTGCTATGGCGCGGTCCAAGGGCAGTGGCTGGAGACACTGTCCGATGAGGAAAAGCTCCTTAAAGCCCAGAGACATATGCCCCAAGGAGGTTAAGCGCGAAATGATTCGTTTCAATGAGCCTATTGACACGCGACAATGGACCTGATTCTATGTAACTCCCATCACTTCTAGGAGTCTTAATGAGCAGCACGCCGATAATTGCCGGGTTCTACCCGGACCCGTCGATTTGCCGGCGTGACAGCACGTACTACATCGCCAACTCCAGCTTTGAGTTTGCGCCAGGAGCTCCGATTCACAGCAGTGCCGATCTGACAACGTGGACGCCGTTGACCAACGCGCTCGATAGACAGAGTCAGCTTGATGTCCGGATGGCTCCGCCCAGTACTGGTGTCTACGCCACGACTCTTCGCTATCACGGCAAGTTCTGGTTGGTAACCACGAACGTTCTAGAGTACGGGCGGGGACAACTGCTTGTGTCGGCCGAGGACCCTGCGGGCCCGTGGTCGGAGCCGGTCTATGTTGAAGGAGCTGTCGGCATAGACCCGGATTTGTGCTGGGACGAGAACGGCGTCTGTCACTTGACGTGGGTGTCGTCCGTGCCAGGTCTTTTTGGCATAGCGAGCGTACCTCTTGACCCCCAAACCGGTGTCATGCTGTCCGAACCAAAACTTCTGTGGCAGGGTACTGGTTTGTCCCATCCGGAAGGTCCGCACCTTTACCGTCTGAATGGATGGTGGTATCTGCTCCTGGCTGAAGGGGGCACGGAGCGGGGACACGCCGTCACCGTCGCGCGCTCTCGAACCCTGAAAGATGCTTTTGAGCCGGCGCCAAGCAATCCGATCCTGACGCACCGCAGCACAAGCGCCACTGTACAAAATACGGGCCACGCAGACCTGGTGGAGTTGGAGGATGGCTCCTGGGCGATGGTCTATCTGGGCGTCCGGCCGCGGGGGCGTAGCCCCATGTTCCATGTCAACGGCCGCGAAACGTTCCTAGCGGGCGTGGAGTGGATCGACGGGTGGCCCGTTATTGATGAGGAGAGATTCACCCCAACGCCTCCTACGCACTCCTTCGTTGACAATTTTGACTCCCAGAAATTGGATCAGCGATGGATTTCGCCGAACGTGCATCTGCAGAAGGTTGTCTCAAGTCAGACGCCGGCCGGAATTAGGATCGATGCGCCTAAAGAAGATGAACCTCAAGGCATGCTTCTGGCCAGGGCGCGCGATAGGGAATGGATTGCAGAAGCGACAATCGACGTCAGTGCCGGTTCCTGCCGGTTCCTTCTCAGAATCGATAGTGCCCATTGGTACGGACTCATGGTTAGTGAAACGGGCGCCGAAGCCGTTGCAGCTATCGGTCCCTCCATCGCCTCTCTGGGCCACCTGGCCATAGAGGACAGCCGCAATGTCACTCTGCGGATCGCGGTTCGTGAACCGGACGAAAACCCGCTTTATCCAGCCCACGAACCGGACCTTGTTGAGCTTTCCATCCTGACGGCGGGCGGAGACGAACAAGTCCTTGCCACCCTGGACGGACGTTACCTGTCGACGGAAGTAGCAGGTGGTTTCACTGGACGAACATTCGGTATCGAACCGACAGCCGGCGCGATTGTCGCCAAACGCATTTCCTATCTAACTTTGGAGAACGCGGGCACCCCCGGGCGTGAACGGGAACTTCAAGCATCCGGAGCCAACAAAGCTTAGCCCCCAAAAAACAACACCAGCGCCGCGACCCCAAACCCGACTGCGCGATGTGATATCAATACCCGGCAATTCCTTGCGGTCCAAAGTGCAAGCCACAAGGGGAAGCCAAGTAAAGGGCGTCGCCGGAAGTTAAGCCTTTCCCGCGTGTGCCTTTGTCCTGAGGTGCGCACCCCGACGGGTGCCGCCGTTACCCACGTGTCATGCGGTCGTGTCCCCTATTCAGGGGACCTTCCGCGAACCATTGACACGAGTCAATTACAATATTCCTGTAGTCCGGTGGTGGCACTTGCCGCCCCCGAATTTGGATGTCAACGGAGCCGTCATGAAAGATCAATCAGAATCCACCAGCCACGTCGTTCCGGGCGCGTTACCCCAGAGTGTCACTGCCGAGGCCTTGGCAGAGCACCCGGAAACCCGGAATTCAGTCGGAGAAGCGCCTGCTATCCCCAAGGTCGGGGCGTGGTTCACCACCGTTTTCGCGCTGACCTACTTCGGGTTTTTCCTTGTCCTGTTCATGCCTACATTGTTCAGCCTCGCGTATAAAGTGCAGCTGATAGACCCCGGGACCAAAGAGGCGACTCTTGGCCTCATTATTGGCATCGGCGGCTTCATCAGCCTCGTGACAGGTCCAATTTTTGGTGTCCTCAGCGACGCCACCCGCACACGGTGGGGACGTCGCCGGCCCTACATCATTGTGGGTTTTGCACTCTCACTCGTAAGTGCCGTCATCATCGCGCTAGCACCAAACGTCTGGGTCATTATCGTCGGATGGATCATCGCCCAACTCGGCGGCGGCGCAATCAGCGCAGCCCTAAATCCCACCCTCGCCGAACGCGTGCCGGACTACCAGCGCGGCCGGTTGGGTTCCCTTAGCGGCGTGGCAGCATCAGTTGCCGGAGTCGTGGCAACTCTGGCGGGCAGCTTCCTGACGAGCAACCTGTTGCTCCTTTTCCTGGCGCCCGTGGCAGTGTTTGCCGTCGCGGCGGCACTGTGGCTGGTGACCGTGCCCGATGCCCCTGCCCCCAAGGAAGCCCGCATCGGTTCGCTGATGGACATTTTCCGCCACCTCGCCTTCAACCCTAAAAAGCACCGGGACTTTGCATGGGTTTGGGTGGGAAAGTTCGCACTCAATATCGGATTCTCCTTCTTCTCGACCTACCAGTTCTACTTCCTGTTGGACCGTATGGGCTTCACCCCTGAGACCGCAGGCCAGCAGATGGCAACGGTCGGCGGCCTCAGCCTTCTCGGGACGCTCCTGTTCACCCTCGGCGGCGGCTACTTGTCTGATCGGTTGCGGCGCCGCAAGCCGTTTATCTACTTGTCCTCGGCAATGATCGCCGCTGGTTCCATCACGATTGCCATCTCCCCGGACTTTCTCACCTACATTATTGGCGGTGTTGTGCTGTCAGCAGGTGTCGGAGCCTTCAACTCGGTAGACCTGGCACTCGCGGCAGACGTTGTTCCGAAGGGGAATGAGAACGGCAAATGGATGGGCATCTACTTCCTCTCGGGAAGCCTCGCCAGCACTGTGGGCCCCGTCATGGCACCCCTGGTCCTCGCCATCGGCGGTACGGGGGCTAACTACACCGCGCTGTTCATCGTTGGCGGCCTTCTCAGCCTCGGTGCTGCTATCACTGCTGCCCGGGTGCGTGGGGCGAGATAACAATCCATCGAGGCGCGGACGTCGGTCCGCGCCTCCTTCAATGACCATTCCCGGCACCCAGAACAAACGTTTCTCACTGGGCCACCTAAACACACAGCCAAGCAGGAGAAAGGCTCTCGATGACTAGCATCGTTACGGAACCTCCCGGTACCGACCGCGACGAACAAGGCGACGGAAAAATACGCCAATGGCACGGGACCTTTGTCGGCCCGGCGAAAGCCTCGGACGCTGATGATCCGGCAGCATACTTCCGGAGGGAATTCGAGCTTGCAGAACGTCCTATTCGCGCTACTTTACGTGTAACGGCACTCGGTATCGTGGTCCCGTACATCAACGGCACAAGGGTGGGGGACGAAGTTCTCGCACCAGGGTGGACCTCGTACCGGCACCGCCTGGCAGTAAGCACCTACGACGTAACTTCGCTTGTTGCCCCGGGTGCCAACGCGTTCGGCGCCGTTGTCGGTGAGGGCTGGGCTGTAGGGGCTCTGACATGGGACAACCTGCGCCACAACTACTCGGACCGGCCCGCGCTCTTTGCTCAGGTGGAACTTGAGTATCCTGACCGGACGGAGGTCATCGCAACTGACGACGAATTCCGGGTGGGATCCGGAGGGGTTCGTGCAAATGGGATCTATGCGGGCGAGACTTACGACGCCCGAATGGAACCCGAGGGCTGGACACAAGCCGGTTTCGAGGATGTCGAATGGGCGGCGATCGAGCCAGTCGACTGGCCCCTGTCATCCCTGGTGGTTGCTGATTTCCCACCCATCAGGCGCATTGAAGAACTCGCACCCGTCGAACTCCGCGTCACCGACTCCGGGACAACAATCGTTGATTTTGGTCAGAACATCTCAGGATGGGTGCGAATCAAAGTTTCTGGCGAGGCCGGCAAAGTGATCACGCTCCGCCATGCTGAGGTCCTGACCCCGTCCGGGGAACTGGAGCGGGAGACGAACCGTACTGCTGAGGCGACCGATCGATACACTCTTAGCGGTGAAGGCGAGGAAGTGTGGGAGCCGCAGTTCACGTTCCACGGCTTTCGATATGCAGAGGTCGAAGGATGGCCCGGTGAGCTGGAGGCGGACGCACTTCAGGCCGTCGTTGTTCACAGCGACATGCCACGCGCCGGCTGGTTCGAGACTTCCGACGAACTCGTTACCAAACTCCACCAGAATACGGTCTGGTCGATGCGCGACAATTTTGTTGGCGTCCCGACGGATTGCCCGCAAAGAGACGAACGAATGGGCTGGACCGGTGATCTGAACGCCTTTTCAAGGACCGCAACCTACCTGTATGACGTGCGGGGGGTGCTTGGGTCCTGGCTCGCAGATCTGGCCGTCGAGCAGAAGGCAACCGGTGACGTTCCTTGGACCGTACCTGACGTTATGACCAGCCCTTCGGCACCCACAGCCCTCTGGAGCGACGTAGCCGTGAGTCTGCCGTGGGAGCTGTACCAGGAGTACGGCGACGCGGAAATCCTACGCAGCAGCTACGAATCGATGACCAGCCTCATCCGCCAGATCGGTTCGCTGCTTGACGAGCAGGGGCTATGGACTGCGGGTTTTCAGTTTGGCGACTGGCTGGATCCAGACGCACCTGCCACCAATGCGGCGGGGGGGAAGACAGATCGGTATCTGGTTGCTTCGGCCTACCTGGTGAAGACCACCAGGGAAATGACAGAAACTGCGGCAGTACTTGGCTGTCGGCAGGACGAAGCCGAATTCCGTGCTTTGCACGAACGCGTCCTCAGCGCATTCCGTCGCGAATACGTCACACCGGCCGGCCGTGTTGTCAATGAATCTGCAACCGCCTACGCCTTGGTCATCATGTTTGGCATCCTCGACGAAGACCAAAAGCAAGTGGCCGGCAACCGCCTGGCAGAAATCGTAAAGAAGGCCAAGTACCGCATATCCACAGGTTTTGCGGGAACACCCCTCGTCACAGACGCCCTGAGCAGCACAGGACACCTGTCAGCCGCCTACCGGCTGCTGCTGGAAAAGGAATGCCCCTCATTCCTTCACCCGGTCACCATGGGTGCGACCACCATCTGGGAACGCTGGGACGCGATCCGTCCCGACGGTACTCTGAACTCGACCGGGATGACCTCCCTGAACCATTACGCGCTTGGTGCCGTGGCTAGTTGGCTGCACCGCGTCGTGGGTGGCCTGGAACGCCTGTCGCCCGGGTGGGAACACATCCGTGTTGCTCCGCAGCCCGGAGGAGGACTGACATGGGCAAGAACAGCGCATGAAACCACGCGGGGCCGCGCCGAAGTCATGTGGCAGGTCGAATCCGATGTAGTAACTGTGGAAGCGCAGATACCGGCAGGTGCGACAGCAACAGTCATCCTTCCCCTGCATCCGGAAAATGCCGTCGAAGACGTAAGTTCGGGCAACCACAAGTGGCAGTACCAAGCTGCTGAACCGTACGGCCAGCGCCCGTCGTTCACTCTGGATTCACCGCTGATGAAAGTGGCCGAGCATCCGGAGGTCTGGGATGCCGTGCTTCGGGCCATCACCAAGCACCTTCCTCACTTCCCCGTTGAAACGACGGAGTTGGACTGCAGGCCAGAGTCTGTGAACACCATTCTCGAGAGTATGCCGGGAGCCCCAGTAGGTCTCAGGGGTGATCTTCAAGCGGCACTGGCAGGCTGAGTCATCAAAGCGGCCACCGCCGAACCATCACTGGTTCGACGGTGGCCGCTTCGGCCTCACAAAGATCATGAGGCCAAGCCTGGCTGTCACTGAATACCACCGATATCCGGTGCTTTGCGATGTCCCTGGCGCAGTCAACGAGGTAAGGGACCACTCTTTTCGCGCGATCCCTGCTGCCGAAACTCTCGGGTCCAATCTTTGCGAACCAAGGAGGGGATTTGTGCCAGGTCCCGGTAAGCCGAGATATGAAAATTACCATTGAGAACGCAGTACTCCTCGAGCTGCTATCCCAACATAGGAACCAAGAAGCCAGCGGCCCAACGCATTGCCTGAAAATCCTGGCGGCCGTCACAGGGACAGATTGCTTTGGTCGATGAGCCTGTTGCTACCTCGTTGGATTGCCTACGCGTGTGCGGGAAGGTGCGACGAACGACCCGGACGCTTTCACACTTCGCCGATGTTCATCCCCAGTTGCCAAGCGGGAGGGACGCTGGCTTGTCGAGATAGCGGAAGCAGCTGCACTGCGCGCGGAGGGCAACTTCGATTTCTCATGCACTACCAATGCCTGTTCGCAGGCAGTAGCGGCTAACGCAGATCGCGTTCGATGTTTTATTGCCATGGCGACGTTCGGGACGAAGAAGGGTTCGGGATGCGTCGTCGCAGGCGAGCAGTGGGGAGGAAGACGCTCCTCAAACAAAGCCGAAGCTGAAGGCTATAGCCGCCGAGTGAGGAGTGAGGGGCCAGCCTGAAAGCGCCCGCCTGCAGCCCTCGGGTTGCCATCACTGCCGAGGGGCCCGGTGTCGAGGCGAGCGTCTCATGGTCTTAGTCCCCGGACCGGCGACAGGAGACGACCGACCCCTTCGCGGGGAGAACAGTCCTCTCATGCGCTTATTAGCCGGTGACCGCCATTAGTTGCCAGTAGCGGCGGTCACCGGATGGTCGTCCCGCAGCGTTCCTTCCATGATCTGCGGGACCGGGATTACCTTCACGTAGCGGTGGTCAACCTTCTCAATGGCCCTGCGCTGCAGAATGCCGTAGTGCTTAAGCCAGAAAATTGCGCCATCCGCGGTGACTGTATCTACGGTTCCCTGGTCCACAAGGCGGTCTTTGTCCCAAACCTCCACCTCCAGGCCTGCGAGAACGGTCCAGTCGTCAACTGGCTGCCAGCCCGCGTCCGACACCATCACAAGACCGACTTCATTTGGCGCCCGATGAAAGCGGTCGCAATACGGGATGACATCCGCGCGGCTGCGTCGAGTATTTTTGCATCCGTGCCGACCAACACTCGGAAGCTGCCCCTCTCCAGGCCTTGGATGATCTTGGCCGCAGTTGCTTCGGGCGTGGTGGAAGGTGCTTTTCTGCCTTTGGGGTCGATCGCTTTGACCCCTGAGTTTCCGCTGATGTCAGTGCTGATGTTTCCCGGGAAAACAGTCGTAACTGCAACAGCCGTGCCGCTCAATTCCTGGTAAAGACCCTCACTGAACTGCTTAACAGCAGCCTTTGTCGCTCCATAGAATGTTTGGCCGGCGAATGGGAGCAAGGCTGAGAGGCTGGATACGTTAAGGATGGCCGCTGCGGGACGACACCTTAAGGCCGGCAGGAACGTCTTGCACATGTTCACGGTGCCCCAGAGATTTACGTTCATTACGCGCTCAAAGTCTTCAAATGACAAGTCAGCCACAGGCACAAAGCGATGAATGATGCCCGCTACATTGATGAGGCCATCGACGTGGCCGTGGAGGCTGGTGACGTCTTCGAGTAGCGCTGCGACGGCCTGACGGTCAGTCACGTTTACCACGTGGGTGCTCAGTGTGCCTGTTCCGGTTGCCAAGGCCTGTGTTCCTTCGAGCGCATCGGCGTTCAGATCGACGGCGGAAACCGTTGCTCCCTTTCGGAGGAGCCCCAGCACTACTTGGCGGCCGATGCCGTTGCCGCCACCCGTCACTACGAACGTTTTGCCGTAAACCTGCATGTCGCTGGCCTTTCTGTCGAATGAATTAAGTGCTTTGGGGTGCATTATCAGGACATTGATCTCTGATATGTGTCCCAGGTCCGCCTGCAACCGGGGGCGGACGTGTCGCCGGCGACTTCAGGGCGTGCCTGTCCGACGTTCCCCTTGCAGGGCGTACCCTTGCCCGGCCCCCGGTCTTGTGCAGAGCGGGAGGTCAGTAGGTGTAGAGGCTGAACCTAACGATTCCCGCTTCAGGGAGTTTGGTGGGGATAGCCCTGTCCGACATCGGAGGTGTGCCCACGAACGGGAAAGGAACCAGGGTCCCCGACGCAGTTTCATCACCATTGATACGGCGGGTGACTATCAGTTCACCTGCCTCCAGCCGATACTCGGCTGCCGAAAGGAAGGAGACTGGGGCTCCTTCGCCGGCAAAGGGCGTGACCCAAAAACCGCGACCGATGACGAAAGCCCCGTCACCGTCCTCAATGACCAACCCGTAGGCAGGGTAGGTGGGCAGTGCCGGGCTCCAGTCGGACTGGGTGTTAATCTGAAGCGCTGTTTCGCCAAACTGGAAAGAGGCTGACGGAGTCTCGTCGTTAAGCACGAAGCCTTGCATCCGGGCTTCAGGGTTCGTACGAATAATGGCAGCCGCCGCCGAGAGCAGGTAATAGGCGTCTTTGAGGCCCGTGCTGCTGTCCGCGTCCGGGTCCATGTCATCGACGCCAAACGGGGATACCCCTAGTGCACGGTGGCCGCCGACTGCGGAAAACATTTGTGCGATGCCGACTGTATCGGCCCGCAATTCGGGTATGAACAGCCGGCCTTTCCTGGCGGAGAAGGCACTGAAGACAGGCTCGGCGTCATCTACGTACATATCAGGGGCGAGGAAATCCAGAGCTGGGGCCAGCGAATCCCAGATCGGGGCGACCGGGGCGACCGGTCCTCCGCTCGGGTACTCACCGGGGCGCTTGCCGCCCGCGAGTGGGACTGGGCCGTCCAGGACGCTGTCTGCATCCAGCCAGGCATTTACGAACAATGGAACTCTGTGGTTTTGAGCTCCCGCGGAGGCGACAGCATCCACGTAGGAAGCATATGCAGCTGCCATAAAGGCCTCGTCCACACGGTCTCCTTCACCGAACACCTCCTTCCAGGTGCCTTCGGTTCGGGATCCGTTTTCTTGCCAGTTTTGATGGACCGGAATGCCGAAATCAGCCGAGACGGCTTTGATCACTGCAGCGGGTACGCGCCCTTCAAAAGCCGCTTGCGCTGCTTGCGAGTGGTCCCGGGATGCTCCGAGGAGTCCGACTTCGTTCTCGACCTGGACCATCAGGACGGTGCCTTCATGGTCGGTGTCAGAGAGCCGCTGCATAAGCGCGGCAAAGGCCCGGGAGTCAGCGGCCTTCGCCTCGGACGAGAACGGGGAAACGTGCTCGATGCGGCGTCCGTCAGCCAGTTCAGCCCGGGGGAAGCGCATTACGTCCTTCTTGACCCAGTGCGGTGCATAGGTGGAGGCGGCGTTCTTCCACGAACCAAACCACAACGGAATCAGCCGCAGCTCGAACTCGTGCGCTGTGGCGATCATCGCGTCGATGAGGGTGTAGTTGAATTTGCCCTCTTCCGGTTCGAAAAGATCCCAGGCGACCGGGGCAAGTACCGTGTTGGCGCCAAGCAGTTTAATGGTTGCGAAAGAACTCGCGATCGCTTCAAGGGTGCTTGAACTGGAGTTGTGCACTTCGGCGCCAACGATCAGGAACGGCTGGCCGTCGACTGCCAGGTAGGGGCCTGTCCACTGGTCTACGACGGTGCTTGGAGTTTGATGCATGTTGGTTTCTTCCACTAATAGGCTCCATTGGCGAAGCCGAGCCTGCTACGGATTTGGGCGTTGGGTCCTACCTGAAGCGAGAACGGTCTTGGCCAGTGCGATTGGACGCCTGTTCGGGATTGCGCCCGATAACCGTTGACTGGGCTTTCCATTCCTGGTTCTGGGGATTTCAGGCCGGGCGGCTGTCGCGCATCAGGTGCGCCAGGGTTTCCTCTGGAACCGGCACGCCGGAAATGTTGATGAACTGGGTCATGGTCATGGACGACAGCATGGCCAGGTGTTCGGCAGAGACTTCGACCGAATTGAATCCGAGTGCTTCCATGACGCGGTTGCCCACTTGGGGGTGTTCAAACCATTCACCCATGGGGGTCTCCATGGTGAGCTCGGTGACGATAAGGTCGCCGGTCAGCGTGAGGCTCTCGTCATGCAGGATGGTGTGGGCATCAGTGCCAATTTGAATCCGGTATTCACCTGGGGCGACAACCCAGCGACGATACTGGATGTCCCAGTAGGCGAAGGCCCGTCGTGGAAGGTCGATCGTGACAGTCTTCGTTTCGCCGGGTTCGAGGTGCACCTTATCGAACCCCCGCAGTTCCCGTGCCGGACGTCGCACGGGGCCGGCTTGGGTTGCGACATAGACCTGAACCACGTGCTTGCCGGGCCTGTCTCCGGTATTTCGTACATCGACGTTGACTGTGACGTCTTCACTTGATGTCACTGTCACCCGGGGGGCTGAAGTGGAAAAAGAGGTGTACGAAAGGCCGTGACCGAACGGGTATCGGATAGCTGTGTCGAAGGTGGTGAAGTAGCGGTAGCCGACCATCACGCCTTCGCCGTACCTGACGTGCCCGCGTTCGCCCGGGAAGTTCAGGCTACTGGGGTGGTCCTGCAGCCGCAGCGGGATGCTTTCCGCCAGGTGCCCGGAAGGGTTCGTGCGGCCAAATAGGATATCGGCAATTGCGTGCCCACCTCCCTGCCCCAGCAGGAAACCTTCGAGGATGGCATGGACGTCGTCATGCCACCCCTCCAGAGAGACGACGCCGCCATTGGAAAGGACGACTATCGTACGGGGTGCGACGGCAGCTACCGCAGCGATCAGCTCCGATTGGGCCGCAGGCAAATCGAGGTTTTCGCGGTCCATCCCCTCGGACTCAGCCACTTCGTCCAGGCCAGCAAAGATCACCGCAATATCGCAGTGCCGGGCCGTATCAAGGGCCTCCTGCCGCAGCGTGGCGTCTTCATCACCGCCGATCGCGAAACCCTGTGCATAGGTCACCGTCACCTCATGCTCTCCTGCGAGGGCATGTATAGCCTCAAGGGGCTGGTCCAGGTGGGTGGCATTGACATGCGCGCTGCCTCCGCCTTGGTAACGGAGCTTGGCAGCGAACTCGCCGATGACTGCGAGGCGGGTGCCTGCTTTCAATGGCAGGGTTTGAGCCTCATTCTTCAGTAAGACCGCGCAGTCGGCTGCAAGCTCTCGAGCAATGCGATGTTGGGCGGTGTAGTCGATATCTGTCGTTGATTCGGGAACGTACTGGGCCAGTGCGGCAATCCTGGCGATACTCTCGTCGAGCTCATGTTCGTCCAGCTCACCTGAGCGCACCGCTGCACGAACATCGTGGTCATGCGCGGCGCTACCTCCTGGCATTTCGAGGTCCAATCCTGCCCGAAGGCTTGCCACGCGGTCCGTTACAGCGTTCCAGTCGGATACAACGACTCCGGAAAAACCCCACTCATCACGAAGCACCTCGGTCAGCAGCCAGGGGTTTGCCGACGCAAACTGTCCGTTGATCTTGTTATAGGCCGCCATGACGGTCGCTGGTTGTGCTTCTGTGACAACCCGTTCAAAAGCCGGTAAATAAATCTCCCGAAGCGTCCGCTCATCAACGTCCGCGCTGATCGTCTGCCGGTTCGTCTCTTGGTTGTTCGCTGCAAAGTGCTTGACCGAGACTCCCGGGCCTTCGGACTGGAGGGCCTTAACGAAGGCGGATCCCAGTACCCCGGTGAGGTGAGGATCTTCCGAATAGTATTCGAAGTTTCGTCCGCACAACGGGGAGCGTTTTATGTTGATTCCCGGACCAAGGACAATGTGTACGCCTTGGGCGAGGGCCTCTTTGCCGATGGCGGAGCCCAAACGCGACGCTATACCCGGGTCCCAGCTGGAGCCAATCGCGACGCCGGGAGGGAAACACGTGGCTGGGTCGCTTTCGAACATTGCGAGGTGGTCGTGGCGTCCTGACTGGTGGCGCAATCCGTAGGTTCCATCGGCCAAGGTCACTGCAGGAAGGCCCAATTCGTCGATGGGTTCGGTCTCCCAGAAATTCTGCCCGGACAGCAGGGAGGCCTTTCGGTCGGCAGGCATGCCAGCTATTTCAGTCATGGCACTGGTATCAACAGTGGCGCCGGTCTGGGCTTGTGTTTGATTGGTCATTGACAGAACTTTCCGAGGTCGAGGTTATGGGTTAGCTGGTGAGCGCGCCTGCGGCGAGGTCGGTAGATTCTTCCAAGGAACCGGTCACGATCGCTTCAACTACCAGATCGGCGGCACCCAAGGTTTGTGATCGGGCACTGACTGTGATGAGTCCTGGCTTTCCGGTGGGGCGGATGACGGCCAAGGCCCGTCCGCGGAATGTCGTGCGGGTGTTGCCCGTGAAGGCCTCTTCGGAGGCGGGCGCTGCAGTTCCGAAACCGATGAGTTCTCCGGGCCCCGTAACGTCCAGAACCACCTGTTCATCCGCGAGCATCTCCACCACTCCACTGCGATCGGTGATAGCAAGGTCGGCGAAGAGAAGATCCGCACCGTCCGCGATAACCGTGCCGGCACTGCTCGTGACGCGTAGTCCAAGTTCTCCACTGGCGCTTCTGAGCTCTGTGCGCGACACTTCAGAACCGTTGCGGTACCCAATCGCGGTCAGATTCCCCGGTTCGTAGGGAACGGTGAATTTGGCAAGATACCCCTGCTTTCGCCCTGCCCGTCTGCGGGCTATGCGGCGGCCGTTGAGGAACAAGGCGACGTGGTCATCTGCGGAGTACACTTCAACATCTGCCTTGCGTCCTTCGCATCCTCGCCAGGACCAACTTTCTACGGCGTCGGTAGCGCGCCACGCTGACCTCACCATGGCAACGCCACTGCGGTCCACGGGTCGTACGCCGATGGCTGGAGCGTCCAGGCAACCCCATGCTGCCTGGGCGAGCCGCAACGTGATGTCCGGTTGCCCGATAAGGTCGAACATTCCAGGACCTGCAATTAGGTATGGGAAGGGTTTAGCTAAGCCGGCGCGTTTCCCGGGCACCCACACGGCTACTCCGGCCTCCCCCAGATACTCCCAACCCGCCCAGACAAAGTCGCCGATGACCGCGGGGTTTTCCTGTACGAGGTGCCAGGCACGTGCAACATCGCCGGGCAGGGTTTCGGAACCAAGGATGACACGCTCCGGGTACCGGCGCGTGTCCCCTTTGTAACGGCCCAGGCCATAGTTGTAACCAGCCACATCCACGGCCGCGAACGCGTCCCGGGTAGCCCTGTCCGCACGGGGAAGCCGTGAGACCAGATCCATCATGCGGCCAATCTGGTTGATCATCACATTCGCCTCGGTAGACCCCGCGATGGAGGATTCGCCCTCAACCGAAGGTGAATCCTTATAGGGGGACTTATCCATGGACACCAGGGTGCTCAGGAATAGGTTGGTAGCCAGTGTCACCGGCCGGTCAGGATCAATGGAGTGGAGGTATTCCGTAATCTCGCGGGTAAGCGCCACACCTTCGGCCGTGGCAGTCTCCGGGATCTCATTGCCGGCGGCGTACATGATCACGGAGGGGCGATTGCGGTCCTTCTCGACCATACGGTCCGCGTCCTCCCGCCACGTGTCCCGGAAACGCCATGAGGCATCATGCTTGGTTTTCGGAACTACCCAATAGTCGGCCAGTTCATCGAGCACATACATGCCCAGTTCGTCGCATGCATCCAGCAGGTGCCTGGACATGGGATTGTGTGCGCTGCGGATTGCATTGAAGCCTGCCGCCTTGAGCAGCCGGACGCGGCGGTACTCTGCTGCCCTGTGGGTTGCGGCTCCCAGGACCCCATTGTCGTGATGGATGCACGCACCACGTAGCAGGACAGTTGTGCCGTTGATCCGCAGCCCGTAATGGGTGTCAACGGAAATTGTCCGCAGACCCACCATTTCGCGTCGTTCATCAGCGACCGAGCCGTCCAGTTCGAGGCGCGCGGCAAGTTCGTAGAGGTGCGGCGTTTCCGCCGACCAAACATGCGGGTGGTCGATGCGCAGGGCCACAGCACCGGTGCTCCCCCCACCGGCGCCGGCGGCAACGACTTGTCCTTCGTGCGAAAGCTCGATAACGACCTGGGTATCGTGCGCGTCGGCGTTCACCAGTACGTATTCGACTTCGACAATTGCCGCCTCATTTGAGGTCGCTTTCGTCCGCAACTGCAGACCGTCCGCAGCGAAATGGACCGCTGGCCGAAAGACGAGTGACACGGCACGGTACAGGCCTGACCCCGGGTACCATCTGCTTGCAGGTTGGGCAGAGTTGTCGACGTCGACAAGGACCTCATTATCCTGGCCCCACAGAACATGATCGGTTATCGACAGTTCGAATTCCGTATAACCGCTTCTAAGCGTCCCGACAGGTGTGCCGTTCACTGAGACAGTGGAATCGCCCTGAACGCCCTCAAACCGCAACGCAACGTTAGGCGCCGGGTCCACACCGGCGCGCCAGGTTGTCCTGTAGGCGTACCGGCCGCCCGGATAGTAGGCAACTTCAGCGCCTCCTTCTGCATCAGCCCGGCGCTGTTCGTGAATCATGGCATCGTGAGGAAGCCGAACTAAGGACCAACTGTCGGAGGCTCCGACGGAAAACTCCCAAACGTCCAGGTCCAACATCTCTGTAACACGCGACGCCAGGGTCATCTTTGTCCTTCCGGTTGCGGGCACTGAAATCCGCAGTCTTGCTATTGGTTCAGACCAGCGAAGCACAGCAATTGACGCGTGTCAATGGCCGCACTGTTGCATTGACGCGCGTCAAAAGGCGCAGTACCCTCGCTATGAATGACACAGAGGTCCGCGTTTTCCAGAACGCGTCAGTCACCGGATGCCAATGGAGCCATTATGACCAACGAGCTTCTTCCCCAGGCCCGAAGACCGGGCACCCCAGGGAGCTTCGGCGGATCCCCGCTGATTCTCCGGATCCGCCCCCAGTAGCGGTTCCCTTCCCTGCCTCGGAGTGCAGCAAGATGCGTTGCCTGCATACATCGCGCTGCAGGCGGATACAGAACAGACCTACCGGCAAGGAGCCAACCATGTCACGCAGTTTCCCCGACGGTTTCCTCTGGGGGGCAGCGACAGCTGCCCACCAGGTGGAAGGCAACAACATCAATAATGACTTCTGGAAGCTCGAGCTCGACGCAGCCGAGCACGGTGTGGAATTCAGCGGTGACGCACTCGACAGCTATCACCGGTATGAAGAGGACATGCGACTCCTGGCTGAGGCGGGGTTCAACACCTACCGCTTCAGCCTTGAATGGTCCCGCATCGAACCCAGCCCAGGCAGGTTTTCACAAGCCGAACTGGCCCACTACCGGCGGATGATCGAGGCGTGCCAGCGTCTCGGACTTCAACCCGTGGTGACCCTGCACCATTTCACACATCCCCTGTGGTTCGACGAGCAACGATGGTTGGCCGATGACGCCGTGGACCTCTTCACCCGCTATGTTGAGCAGGCCTGCACCATCCTTGAGGGCGTCGAGTGGGTATGCACCATCAATGAGCCAAACGTTGTTGCCATCAACCATGGCATGCAGCGCCGTCTGGCCGTCGCTGGAGAGGTGTATGACCCGGAAGAGAGCTACCTCCCGGACCCGGAAATCGGCCGCGTACTGATCCGCGCACACCAGGCCGCGGCCAAGATCGTTCGCAGCAGAACCACCGCCAAAGTCGGTTGGACGGTCGCGAACCAGGCCTTTACGGTGACACCCGGTGCTGAGGACAAGCACACGGAGATCCAGTACCTCTTCGAGGACATGTACTTGGAAGCGGCAAGGGGTGATGACTTCATCGGCGTTCAGTCATACACAAGTCAGCCTATCGACGCCGACGGAATCGTTCGCCACCCGCCACACCCCGACAACACCATTATGGGTTGGGCATATCGGCCGGATGCGCTTGGCATCGCGGTACGGCACACCCGTGAGGTCCTGCCGGATACACCTATCGTGATCACCGAAAACGGCATTGCTACAGCAGACGATGAACGCCGGATCGCCTACATCAATGAAGCTCTGAACCACCTTCGGGACTGCATGGCGGAGGGTGCGAACGTACTCGGATACATCCACTGGAGCCTGCTCGATAACTTCGAGTGGGGCCGCTGGGCACCGACTTTTGGTCTCGTTGCAGTGAATCGGGAGACTTTCGAACGCATTCCCAAGCCGAGCCTTCATGTCCTGGGCGCCCTCGCGACGGCGAACGCACTGTGACCACCACAGCCAACAGAACCCTCACCAATGAAAGCGAACGTCTTATGACTTCCGAAGTGCACCCCTATCAAAATCCGGCACTCCCCATCGAGGAACGGGTGCAGGATCTGCTGGGACGGATGACGCTGGAGGAAAAGGCCGCCCAGACTGCGTCCCCCTTTGGATCAGCCGTTGATGTCCACAACCCGCCCCCGACCGGATGGGGCAGTGCGACAGCGGCCCTGTCGACGCTGGGCCTTCCACCCCGCGAAGCCGCAGAAAAAGGCAACGAACTTCAGCGAAAGCACATAGAGGATACCCGTCTGGGCATCCCGGTCCTGCTGGCCGAGGAAGCGCTCATCGGACTGAAAGTGCGGGACGCAACCACCTATCCCGACGCCATCGCCCAGGCTGCCACCTGGGAGCCCGAACTGGTCGAAGAAATGGCCCGGGCCATTGGCGCGCAAATGGCGCGCATCGGAGTGCGGCAGGCTCTTTCCCCGTTGGCTGACGTGGCACGCGACCCGCGGTGGGGACGTGTGGAGGAGACATACGGCGAAGAGCCCTACCTCGTAGGATCCATGGCAACCTCTTTTGTCCGCGGGCTGCAGGATACCGACCACCATGCGCCCGTCATCGCGACACTGAAACACTTTATCGGTTACGGTGCCAGCGACGGCGGGCGGAATACCGACCCGGCGCAGATCGGCCAAAACGAGCTCAGAGAAGTCCACGGGGTGCCCTTCGAAATGGCGATCGGCGTCGGCGGGGCCAAGGGCGTTATGCCCGCCTACAATACACTCGACGGTGTTCCGGTAACTGGTTCAAAAAAGTATCTGCAGGACCTGCTGCGCCGTGACTACGGATTCGAAGGCCTTGTGACCTCTGACCTCAATGCGGTGTCCCAGCTCTACACCAAGCACGGGACCGTCGCGGACAGCAGCGAGGCCTTTGCCCAGGCCCTGCGGGCGGGCGTTGACCTGGACCTGGACAACGCCGTCAACTCCGGGCGGATCGTTGAAGCTGTCAGGAACGGGGTGCTGGCTGAAGCCGATCTGGACCGGGCAGTTTCCAACGTCCTTCGGGCGAAATTCGGGCTCGGTCTATTCGAGCAGCCCTACACGAACCTGGATGAGGTTCCGGAAACCCTGGATTCACCGCACGAACGGGCATTAGCCCGTACCCTGGCCGAAAAAGCCGTCGTCCTGCTGCAGAATAAGCCCGTTAACGGAGCTGATCCCTTGCTGCCTCTCGACGGGAAGGTACGCACAATTGCGGTGATCGGTCCCAACGCTGACCGCCCGATGGGCCAGCTCGGAAACTACAGCTACCAGGTGCTCGACAGCATGACGAAGCGCTTCGCCCTGGCCGCTGACCCCCAGGCGCGCCTCGAGAACGCAGAGGCAGCGACGGCCGGCGCGGACGAGGCAAAATTGCTGGTCGAGTCGGTTCCCGTAGTTACCTTCCTTGAAGGCATTAAGCGTCGTGCGGGCAACGACACCACGGTTCTCTACGAACGGGGCTGCCCCGTCGCCGCAGAAGACAGAACCGGGTTCGACGCAGCAGCCACCGCAGCACAGGCAGCAGATGTGGCCGTAGTCGTGGTCGGGGACCAGGCAGGTATTGGTTCCTATGGCACCGTCGGTGAGGGAATCGACAGCACGGATTGCACCCTGCCCGGAGTGCAGCGTGAACTGGTGGAAGCGATTGCGGCAACCGGTACCCCGACCGTTGTGGTACTCAGCCACGGACGCCCCTACGCACTGAAGTGGATGACGGAAGCCGTGCCGGCAATAATTTCCTCCTTCTTTGGCGGTGAAGAAGCTGGCAACGCGCTGGCCTCGGTGATCTTCGGTGACGTGAACCCCGCCGGGCGGCTGCCGATGTCCATGCTGCAGTCCGCTGCCTCAGCCCCGCTCCCCTACTGGCGAACACTGCAGCCAAGCTCCTACTTCAATGGGGAGACAACCGCAGTGTTCCCCTTCGGACATGGGCTCAGCTACACCCAGTTCGCCTACCGGGATCTGGTGGCGGAGGCGCACGAAGCAGCAACCGAATCAACAATCCGTCTGACGTTTACCGTTACCAACACCGGAGAGCGCGCTGGCGAGGAAGTCGTCCAGGTGTATGGCCGGGATGTTATCGGCAGCACCGCCCGGCGCGGGCGGGTCCTGGTCGCGTTCCGGAGGATCTCCCTGGACCCGGGGACGGCCGCAAAAATCACCGTGAGCATCCCGGCAAGCATGTTCGCGCTGTGGGATGCTGAACAGGGCTGGGTTGTGGAGCCGGGCCTCATCCGCTTCTACATAGGAGGCTCGTCAGCGGACACGCCCCTGCAGACCAAGGTAGCGCTGACAGGCAGGGATCACCTTCCGGGACCGAACCGCCAGCTTTTCAGCACCGTGTTGGTGGAGACCGGGTCGTACGAGGACTTTGCCGCCCAAATCGCGGCAGCGAAGAATGTGGACACCTTGGACGTCGCCCCGGTGACGGCCGAAAGCACGATTCGTGACTGGCTCGACCACCCTGTGGGCGGCGAGCTGCTGCGGGCAATGATGGGCGGGGCAAGCGAAGAGATGCTCGCCCCTGCAATGGGAATGACCCTCGCACAGATGGCCTATTACAGCCAAGGGCAGCTACCAGAATCAGTAGTCGATGATTTGGTGGCGAAAGTTCAGAACGCTGGGACGCGGGTCGCCATCTAGCAAGGCACTATACAAGTGGGATCCGGTCCTTTCGGACCGGCTCCCACTTGTTTCCCTGTGATTCCGGAGACAGGACAGCGGCGGCAGGTCTCCTGCCTGCCCGCACTCCGTGAGGCTATACCTGGGCTATTCCGGATTTAAACGCCAGAGCGACAAGCTGTCCACGGTCCCTTGCACCCAACTTTGTCATCGCCCGGTTGAGATGCGTTTTAACCGTTAACGGTGAAATGTGAAGTTCGCGGGCAATGGCAGGGTTGTCCATGCCGGTGGCAGCAGCAGCCACCATGTCCCGCTCCCTGGGCGTTAGTTGGCTGACGAGCCGAAGTAACTGCGGGTCGGGCGCAGCCGGTGGCCGTTGCGCTGTGGCAGAAATGTGGCGGATGGCTGCGGACGCCGCAGTTGACGACAGGGTCGTTTGCCCCGCGGCGGCGTCCAGGACAGCCGCGACCAGTTCGTCAGGGCTTGCGCCCTTACTCAGGAACCCCGATGCACCGGCTCCAAGGGCTCCGATGACGTCCTTGTCGCCCTCGAACGTTGTGAGGACGAGAACCTTAACTTCCGCGAGGGTCTCATCGCTGCGTATGGCACGGGTTGCGGCCATGCCATCGAGAACAGGCATTCGCAGGTCCATGAGGACCAGGTCGGGCTTCAGCTGCCGGGTCATGCGGACAGCTTCACGTCCATCAGAAGCTTCGCCCACAATCGTGATTCCCGAGTTCTCCAGGATGCCGCGCAGGCCGGCCCTGATCATGGATTGATCATCAACGATGAGTACCGCCGTCATTTTCTCTCCTTCGTCTTGATGGCCGGCAGAGTGACCCTCAGCAGAAAGGTACCGTTTTCATCCTGGGTATACAGGTCGCCGCCTGCGGATTCGGCTCGTTCCCGCATGCCTATCAGGCCATAGCCGCCCTGGCGGTCACGACCGAGCCTGTAGGTGTTTGAAATGGTCAGGACAACGGATCCATCTCGCGCGGAGAGTACAAGGTGTGCCCGCCCGTTTCCGTGCCGGTGGGCGTTGGTAAGTGCTTCCTGGACCGCACGATACAGCGCGGCCTCCCCTGCTGGAGAAACACCAGGCAGCGGTTCGATGGTGGCATCGATTGCAAGGCCCAGTTCCCGTGAGCTCTCCAACAGGGCCGGGATGCCTTCAACGCTGGGGATGGGTCCGGCATCGTCCCGATGGCCGGCGGAACGGAGAATGAGGAGTATGTCCTGGAGCTCCCTAAGCACGTTTCTGCTTGCCGCCCGCACCTGTTCGAGTGATTCCTTCGCCCGCTCTCGGTCCTGATCCAGCGCCTTCTCAGCGGCGCCTGAATGGACGTTGATAATGGCGATATTGTGTGCCACGGCGTCGTGCAGATCCCTTGCGATTCTGATTCGTTCCTCGCCGAGTCTGCGTTGGATTTCGCTGTCCTTCGCCGCGGCCGACGCAGCGACCTTATCCCGGAGAGCAGAAATTGTTTCGTTGTGGGATCGCAGAGCGTACCCGGCTGAAGCGGCAGCTGCCGTCCATACCGGCAAACTCAACGACACCACATCAAAGGGTTCGAGCCGCAAGAAGACCAGACCGCCGACATAAAGGGTGCAGGCGTGTAATACCGGGAGAGCAACCGATGCCGCACCGTAACGGCGCAGCGTAAGCGAGAAAATACAGACCTGGGCTATAACCCAGACAGGTATCGCTGCTCCGGGAACGCCCGCCACCAAGGCACTGGCAATGATTGCCGCGCCAGCGGCAGAGGCCGGGAACTTCCGACGCCAGGTGGCAGCAACGAGCATTGCTGCCACCAGGACGACACCTTCATAGGTTCCGCCCGTTGCTCCTCTCATGAGTTCCGACAGGAAGGCGAGGACGGCAGCCGCATCGAGCGCAACCTCCCACCGAGAACCCGGCCGGGGAGTGAGAGTCATGTCAGCGGCGTCCAACGGGGAATGGCTCGGCGTCGGCTGCGTCCTGTTCGGCATCATCGGTACCCTCGGCTTCCTGAAGTTCCACAGTATTGAGGTGGTGGCCTTCGACATCAAGTACGGGCAGGCGTGCCGCCCACGACTTGGGCATCCACCACGCGGAGCGGCCCAAAAGAGCAAGCGCGGCGGGAACAATAACCATACGCACGATGAAGGCATCGGCAACGACACCCACGGCCAAGGCAAGAGCTATCGAACCGACTAGGGAAGAATGACTCAAGGCAAACCCACCAAAGACCGCTGCCATGATGCCTGCGGCGGCGACGACCACGCCGGCGGAGGCTTTGAAACCGTGAAGAATTGCCTGCTTGGAACGGATTCCCTGCCCGTATGCCTCCTGTATCCGCGTTACAAGAAACACCTGATAATCCATGGCAAGACCAAATAGGATGCCGGTCAAGATAATCGGCAGCAGGCTGAGCAGAGCATTTCCTTGCGGAGCCTGGATCACGTCCCCCAGCCACCCCCACTGGAACACTGCGGTGGTCGCTCCCAGGCCCGCACCCAAAGACAGAAGGAATCCAGCCGTGGCAACAACGGGAACAAGCACGGAACGGAACAGGATGACCAGCAAGATCAGCGAAAGGCCGACAATCAGGCCAACGTAAAGTCCTAGGGCCTGCCTAAGCTGCGCGTCCGCATCCAAACCCAGTGCGGTGGCTCCGGTGACGTACAGGTTGGCTCCGGGAAGGTTATGTGCTTCGGCGCGGATGTCCCGCACCAACTGCATGGTCCGGTCATCGAGGGGACCGGATTTGGAAATCACGGACACTATCGCCGCGTCTCCGCTGCTGGCCACGCCTGCGGGCACCGCCAACGCTACGTTGTCGATCCCTGCCAGGAACTCCTGAACTTCGGGGATTCTTTCCTGCAGGCCGCCTCCAGGCGTTTCAACGAGGACCACAAGGGGATCCTGCGAGCCCTGCCCAAATTTGTCGCTGACGATCTGGTAGGCAGCCCGTTGCGTTGATTCCGGGTCTTCGCCGCCAGGCACCGAAAGGGTTGTTTTCATCGATAGCAACGGCAACGCCATCACGATGAGCAGCAGGGTGCCGCCAACTACTGAAACAAGAGGCCGGGTCACAACGAACTGCGCCCAACGGAAGAGAAATCCCGGCACCCGTGTAGGGACACGTGCCGGCTCGGCAGCGGAAAGTTGCCTCCGGTCCCGCTTGGACAGAGCCCGAAGACCCATGAACGACATCAAAGCAGGCAGCAGCGTCAGTGACATCAGTACCGCCACACCGACTGCAAATGCCGCGGCCAACCCCATTTCTCCGATGAACGGAATGCCAACAACGGTGAGTCCGGCCAGGGCGATGATGACCGTCGCCCCCGCGAACACAACTGAAGAACCTGCTGTGCCAGTCGCCCTGCCAATGGCCACGTCAACTGTGTGGCCCTCGCGCAGCTCAGCACGGAAGCGGGCAAGAATGAAGAGGCTGTAATCGATGCCGACAGCGAGGCCAAGCATCACAGCCAAGATCGGCGTGACATTGCCAATGGGACTGATAGACGAATACGCAAGGATTCCGAGAATCCCGGTTGCGACGCCGATCAATGCGCTCAGCATGTTCGCGCCCGCCGCGACAAGGGAGCCAAAGGTCAAGACCAGGACTAGAAAAGCAATGCCCGCCCCGACGGCTTCAGACGGCCCAAGGATCTCAGGAATACCCGAGGCAAGGGACCCGCCCACCTCGGCCGTCAACCCTTGCCCGCGGACCCCTTCCGCAACTTCGGTGACGTTTTCCTGCACTGTCTCACGCTCTGAGTCCTCTAACCCTTCAAGGGATACCTGGATGACCGCTGTCGTGCCGTCGACTGAAAGATAAGGGCGCGCCGGATCCCTTGGATCCAGGACTTGGCTGACGTTGGGAAGAGAACGCAGCTGCTCGATTGCCCGGGTCAGGGAATCCGCCGGCCCAGGGGCCGTCAGCCCGGTTCCGGCAGGCGACTGCACCACAAGCTGCAGTTCACCAGAGCCGGCGGGTGTGGACGGAAAATGCTCTTGCAGCAGGCCCATGGCCTTGCTGGACTCCGTGCCCGGCACGTCGAAAGCACCGTCGCTAAATTTCATCCCGCCCAAAGCAACGACTGAAACTACGGCCAGAAGACCCAGCCAAACAGTAATGGCAGCGATACGATGACGGCCCGCCAGCCTCCCAATCCGTGCAAGAAATGCAGCCATGCGAAAGTCCTAACAGTGTTGATGGAAAGGGTGTGTCTTGAAAGCCCTTCACCAATGATCTGAGGACAGCACGTTATGGACATCCGGCGAACGCAGGCGCGTTGGTACTGCATCAGCAGTAGGAATTAGTCCTACCGCAGGGTGGTGTCTCGTTGGATGACTGTGAAACCACGCGCGTACTCATTGATTGCTTCAGGCGGGACCCGCAGTTCCTGGCCGGAGACGATATGGCTGACCAGCTCGCGTACGTTTAGCTCCAGGTCTATGCTGATAGACGTAATTGTCGGAGTCGAAGCGCGTGCGATCACAGAGTTGTCGACCCCGATAATTCCCATCTCCGCGGGAATGCTGACCCCTTCTCGAAGAGCGGCCCCTAAAATCGCCAAGGCCACCTCATCGTTGTAACACGCCAAACCGACCCGTCCCGCCGGAAGGCTGCGCACTGCTTTCAGAGCTTCGTCGCTACTCAGGCCAATCTCCAATGTAGGCAGAACTTCCATAGCGTGAAGGCTGCCATATTGGAGCACCCCCTTCTCGCGTTCCGGAGCGCTGTATTGCTCCCGTTTCGACCGCGGGCGGACAACTGCAATGCGCTTGTAGTCCTGGCCTAGAAGATGCTCAGCCTGAAGGCGGCCAATAATCACGTCAGCCGCAGCCTGGAAAGCCTGGGACTGTCCAATCACGTGGATACCCTGTTTTTCGAGCCGCTCAACGTCTTCAGGGCGAAGCGGAGCCATTGTCACAATCGAGTGAGGACGCAGCCCGAGGACTGCGTCCTGAAGGGTATCCTCTGATGACGAAAGCCGAAGCAGGTTCGTCAGGCCTTCCTTCGCCAGTCCTTCTGTCAGGAGATCCACGAATTCGCGAACGGTCGGGCCGAAAGTGATGTCCGGTATGAGCGTGATGACGATGTCGCTCTTACCACGGACCAGTGTTCGTCCAGCCAGCGAGGGGCGGTAACCCATAGCCGCCGCTGTTTCTCTAACCTTTGCGACCGTTTCTTCGGCAAACAGGTGGGCACGGCCGTTGAGAATCTGACTCACTGTAGACCTGGAAACGCCTGCACGAAGAGCAACGTCAGCACTACCTGTCATTACAGCTTCCCTTCTCTCCCCGCGCCAGGACTTGTCGGGCGGCCTCATTGACACGCTTCAACGACATACCCAGCCTACCGCAGTCCCCCCGGGAGACGCCTATTGACGCGTGCCAATACGCGTGTTTAGCTGGACAAGGCCTGCCCGGCCATCCCCCAATATGCACACAACCGAGCCCGTCGGCTGCTTTGCCGCGGCAAACTGGAGGGCCCGATGCCTTACCCCTATCCCCAGGTCCTGGACGTACAGGTCGAGGACGCGAAGACGAAAGACACAGCTATCAGCACAGCCGTTCAGGAACTCATCCCAGAAGCGATTAGGAGCCGCACAGGTATCTCAGTTACCCGGTGCAGCATCACGGATTTTCAGATTGCGGTCGATCTGTCCGTCCCATGCGGTGAAATCCACGAAAGAGTCAGGATCTGAGAGCCGACGAAAACCGGACTTCAGACGAGGACCCGGGCTGAGACCACCACTGAGAACGATCGGACGGTTGCCTCCTCTTTTGAGATCAGGACCGTACACGACTGAGGTCCGCCTGCCATCGACTCGTGAATCTACTGGCCAGATTCCATACAAAGGACTGCGCTGTCGCAAGCGCTGGACCCTGCGGCTGCGGGAGGCTACAAGTCACCGGATGGAATGCCGGCAGGCACAGAACGAAGGTACTGCGGATGCAGTACCTGAAATACCGCAGCGGCGGGCTTACTTCCTGCGGCTTGGGCGAGAGGCTGTAACTACCCCAACCGCAGGTGAAACCGAACAGCAACAACGTCGTCGCCCCGCAGATACAGGAGCCGATTTCTTTGACATCAACAATTCAGCAGCCGCCACCGGCATCCGTGCCGTTTCCGACCAACCGGTGCCCATTTGATCCCGACCCGAGGTACGAAGGTATTCGCACCTCGGACCCCGTACTGCGCGTCGGCACTCCTGCAGGCTTCGACGTATGGCTCGTCAGCGGCTATGAGGATGCGCGTACAGTCCTGGGCGACGCCGAGACCTTCAGCAATGTAGACGCCAGTTCATCCCACCTAATGGGCGACAAAGACAACCTTGGCGCACCCCCGCCACCGGGCGTCATGCTCAGGCATGACGGTGATTCCCACTCCCGGCTCCGGCTCCGCCTGGCCCGGGAGTTCATGGTCAAGCGGATAGCGCGTCTCGAGCCATTCATCAGGGACCTCGTCGCTACGCACATCGACCGCATCGGCCAGCAGAAAGGCCCGCTCGACCTCTACCGCGAGTTCGCGCTGCCCGTCCCCGCTTTGGTGATCAGCGAGATCCTGGGAGTGCCCGAGGGGCAGCGATCGGAATTTGAGAATGCTACGGCCTCTCAAGTCGATTTGAGCCTGCCTCTCGAGGAACGCCAGGCGGCGGCCATCCAGAGCGCGGGCTTCTTCGCGAACCTCATCCAGTCGAAACTGGAGAATCCCGGTGACGACCTGCTCAGCCGACTCATCCTGGAACCCACCGAGCGCCCCATGGACGCCGCAGAGCTCCAAGGGATAGCGCTCCTGCTTTTGACCGCAGGTCATGACACCACGGCAAACATGATCACTCTTGGCACCTACGCCCTCCTGCAGCACCCGGAGCAAGCTGCAAAGCTACAAAATCCGGCTGTCATGGAAACAGGCGTCGATGAGCTGATCCGCTATCTCACCATTGTGCACAACGGTGTCCTGCGCAAAGCGGTCAAGGACACCACCATTGCCGGGCAGACAATCCGTGCGGGCGAACATGTGGCTGTGGTCCTTGAATCGGCCAACAGGGATAACCGGTTCATCTCTGATGGTGACCAGCTGGACCTTGAAAGACGCTCTGCCCATCTCGGCTTTGGGTACGGACCGCATCAGTGCCTGGGACAGCATCTTGCACGCCTTGAACTGCGCATTGCACTGCCTGAGCTGTTCCGCCGGCTACCGGGCATGAGGGTAGAGACCCCGGAAACGGACATCCCTTTCAAGAACGACATGCTCGTATACGGAATCAAAAAGCTGATGATCAACTGGGATGAGGTAATTTCATGAATTTCGACATCAACGTAAGCAAGTGTGTTGGAGCCGGCGTGTGCGCCATCGCGGCACCCGAAATCTTCGACCAGAATGAGGACGACGGCATTGTCGTCGTCCTCAACGCGCACCCTCCCGCCGAACAGGAGTCGAAGCTGCGGGACGCAGCAGTGCGTTGCCCGGCAGCTGTCATCACCCTGTCCAAGCAATGAGCCGTACCAATCATCCAACCCTCAGGACCGTGATTGTCGGCGCCTCGTCAGCTGGGGTGAGCGCGGCCGAAGCCCTGCGCACGCGGGGACACGAAGGTGACATTGTGCTCGTGGGCGCGGAAAAGCACGAACCCTATGACCGGCCACCCCTGTCCAAGCAGGCACTGCATGGTCCAGTCTCGGTGGAAGCACTGGCACTGCGGCCGCCCAACCACCTCCAGGACCTCGGTATTGACTTACGCCGCGGAGTCGCCGCGGTCCACCTCGACAACCGTCACCGGAAGGTGCTGCTTGAAGATGGCACAGACCTTGAATTCGAACGTCTCATCATTGCCACAGGAGTGAACGCCAAACATCTTCCGGCATCCAACAACATCTCCAATGTCCACACGCTGAGGACGGTCGATGACGCACACCACCTTCAGGCAGCGTTCTCAGCAGCTTCCCGTCTCGTTGTTATCGGAGGAGGTTTCCTCGGAACCGAAATCGCAGCCGCGGCAATACAACGAGGAATTGAAGTTGTTCTGGCGACCAAGACCCCGACACTTCTGGAGAATGCGCTCGGCAGCGAAGTGGGACAACAACTAACCTCCTTGCATCAAACGCAGGGGATCCGCCTTCGCACGGGTAAAGCCGCGCTCGTGCAGTCCCTACGAACCAACGGACATCGAGTCACTGGCGTGCATTTCGCATCCGGGGGGACGGAAAACGCTGATCTGGTTGTTGTGGCGATTGGTTCGGAGCCAGCAGTGGACTGGCTCCGAGCCAGCCCTCTCACTCTGTCCGACGGTGTTGTATGCGCATCTGACTGCTCAGCCGGCGACAGAATATATGCGGTAGGGGACGTCGCCAGATGGCACAATCCACTCTTCGATCGTTCAATGCGCATAGAGCACCGAACCAACGCTGTTGAACAGGCCCTCCACGTCGCTGATCGAATCCTCGGAGGAGACAAACTTCCCTACACAACCGTCCCGTATTTTTGGTCGGATCAGTACAACGTCAAACTTCAGGCCCACGGCTACCTCCGCGACCACGACGAAGTGAAGATTCTTCGTGGGAGCATCGAGGAGGGGAAAGTAGTCGCGATTTACCGCAAAGGGGAAAGGCTAGCCGGCGTGATGGGAGCCGGCGCCGCCAAAGCCGTCCGGCAGTGGCGCGCGCACATCGAGTCCCGCACCAGCTGGGCTCAGGCGCTCGAACTAGCGGAATTGAATTCGTAAGATTACCCGACCATAAATTTTGGGAACCAGATCCAAGAACGGCCCGACTTGGCCGAGCTCCTTCACGAACGGCCGCTAACCAAGAGTCCGTGCATCGTCAGGCTTGGTCCGGCAACTTCACCGCCGAGGTCGGTAGCCCCACCAGTCTTAGCTGCTGAAGGCGGCGTCGAAGCTGGTTTGGGAGGCGGGGAAGTCGTATTTCTTGAGGGCGGCGAGGGCTTCGGGGGCGCCATGGAGGCGGTCCATGCCGGCGTCTTCCCATTCGACGGAGATGGGCCCGTCGTAGGCGATGGCGGCCAGCGCCCGGAAGGACGCCTCCCAGGGCACGTCGCCGCGGCCGGCGGAGACGAAGTCCCAGCCGCGGCGGGGGTCGCCCCAGGCCAGGTGGGAACCGAGGACGGTGTTCCGGCCGGTCTGGCGGATCTTGGTGTCCTTGCAGTCCACGTGGTAGATCCGGTCCTTGAAGTCCCAGATGAAGGACACGGGGTCGATGCCCTGCCACATCATGTGGGAGGGGTCCCAGTTCAGGCCGAACGCTTCGCGGTGGCCGATCGCTTCGAGGGTGCGGACGGTGGTCCAGTAGTCGTAGGCGATCTCGCTGGGGTGGACTTCGTGGGCGAAGCGGACGCCGTTGTCGTCGAAGGCGTCCAGGATGGGGTTCCAGCGGTCGGCGAAGTCCTGGTAGCCGGCGTCGATGACTTTTTCCGGGACGGGCGGGAACATGGCGACGTATTGCCAGATGGAGGAGCCGGTGAATCCGACGACGGTGTCCACGCCGAGTGCGCGGGCGAGCCGGGCGGTGTGCTTGAGTTCCTCGGCGGCGCGTTGGCGGACGCCTTCGGGGTCGCCGTTGCCCCAGACTTTGGAGCCGACGATGGCTTCGTGGCGGAAGTCGATGGGGTCATCGCAGACGGCCTGGCCCTTGAGGTGGTTGGAGATGGCCCAGACTTTGAGGTTGTACTTGTCCAGGAGTTCGAGTTTGGACTCGACGTAGCCTGGTTCGTCCACGCGCCAGGCGTCCAGGTGGTCTCCGGAGACGGCGATTTCGAGGCCGTCGTAGCCCCAGCCGGAGGCAAGTTTGGCGACTTCCTCGAGGGGAAGGTCGGCCCACTGGCCGGTGAACAGGGTAAACGGGCGGGGCATGGTCAGGCTCCTTGTGTAGCGAGGATTGGTTGTAGTACCGGCGTGATGACGCTGCGGTTGGCTGCCGATTCTTCGACGGCGGACAAGACGCGTTGGATTTGTAGCCCGTCTTCGAAGGAAGGCGAGGGCGGGGTTTGGTCCTGGATGGCGGTGAGGAAGTCCCTGACCTGGTGGGTGAAGCTATGTTCCCAGCCGATGATATGGCCCTGCGGCCACCACGCTTCGAGGTAGGGGTGCTCGGGTTCGTTGACCAGGATGCGGCGGAATCCCTGCTCGCGCACCGGGGCGGTGGCGTCCAGGAAGCGGAGCTCGTTGAGGTTCTCCAGGTCGAACAGGAGTGAACCTGCAGTGCCGTAAACCTCTATGCGAAGGCTGTTCTTCTGGCCGGTCGCGACTCGAGACGCCTCAACCGAGGCACCGACTCCCCCTGTCATTCCAAGTGTGGCCCAAACTGCATCATCTACCGTGACGTCTTCCAGGCCGTGGTTGCCCGGGCGCTTCGTGACAAAAGTACGCAGTGTCCCGGTTGCCTCGGTAACCGTCTCATTAGTAAGGTGCTGGATTTCGTCGATGGCGTGGGAGGCGATGTCGCCCAGGGCTCCGGAGCCGGCGGTTTCCTTGCGGAGCCGCCAGGTCATGGGTGATTGGTCGTCGGCCAGCCAGTCCTGGAGGTAGGCGGCGCGGACGTGCCGGACGGTGCCTAACCGGCCTTCGGCGATGAGTTCCTTGGCCAGGGCGAGGGCGGGGACGCGGCGGTAGTTGAAGCCGATCATGGACTGGACGCCACGGGCACGGGCTTTGGCAGCGGCGGCGGTCATGAGTTCGGCTTCGGTAAGGGTGTTGGCGAGGGGTTTTTCGACCAGGACGTGCTTGCCGGCTTCGAGCGCTGCAATGGCGATTTCGGCGTGCATCCAGCCGGGGGCGCAGATGTCGATGATGTGGATGTCGTCGCGTTGGATGACTTCACGCCAGTCGGTGGCGGACTCGGCCCAGCCGTACCTGGTGGCGGCCTCGGCCACGGCGGTGGCGTCCCGGCCCACGAGCACTTTCTGCTCGAAGGCCGGGACGTCGAAGAAACTTGCCACGTTCCGCCACGCATTCGAATGGGCCTTCCCCATGAAGGCGTAGCCGATGGCGGCCACCCCGAGGGATGGGGGAGCCGGGGTTGCGGTTGGGTGTGCGGGAGTGGTCATGGCGTGTTCCTGCTGCTTCCTGCTGGCTGAGCTAGAGAGTTGCGGTTTCCGGGGCCCAGTCCTCGGGGAGGGCTGTGGAAACGGGAGCTGAGCTTTCGACGTTCACGAAGGTTCCGGAGTCGATGGATTCGGAGATCGAGACCATGCTGTCCAGCACGTGGTAGGCGAGGTCGCCGGTGGCGCGGTGCGGCACGCCGGCGCGGATGGCGCGGGCCATGTCCAGGGCACCCATGCCGCGGCCGTTGGCAGGGCCGGTGGCGGGGATGGTGGTCCAGTCTTCGTCGCCGGCGCGCCAGAGCCTGATGTCGCCGGTGAAGTAGTTGGGGTCAGGCAGGGAGATGGTGGCTTCCGTGCCGGTGATCTCCACGAACCCCATCCGGGCCCGGGGGGATTCGAAGGAGAAGACGCTGTGCGAGGAGGCGCCGGATTCGAACTGCGCCATCGCTGAGACGTGGGTGGGGACCTCTACGGTGAATTCCTCGCCCGCTTTGGGCCCGGAACCGATGACGCGGACTTCCTTGGCCTTGGACCCGACGGCGGCCACTTTGCGGATTGAGCCGAAGGCCTGGACCAGGGTGGTGAGGTAGTACGGTCCCATGTCGAACAGGGGGCCGGCGCCGTGCTGGAAGAGGAACGCAGGGTTGGGGTGCCAGGATTCCGGGCCGGGGGTCTGGAAGGTGGTCATGGCGGTCAGCGGGGTGCCGATGTCGCCGCGCTGGATGAGCCGCAGTGCGCTCTGGATCCCGGCGCCCAGGAACGTGTCCGGAGCGGTGCCGAGCCGGATCCCCGCAGCGTCGGCTGCCTTGAGCAGGCCAAGCCCGGATTCGCGGTCCAGGGAGAAAGGCTTTTCGGTCCAGACGTGCTTGCCGGCGTTGACCGCTGCGGTGGCCACCTCCACGTGGGCCGCGGGGATGGTGAGGTTGACGATGATTTCGACGTCGGGGTGGTTCAGCGCCTTTTCCGGGCCGCCCCATTCAGGGATGCCGTATTCCTTGGCGCGGGCCTCGGCGGCGTCTTCGAAGAGGTCGGCGATCACCAGGACCTTCAGGTCCGGAAAGACCGTCAGGTTGTCCAGGTACGCCTTGGAGATATTGCCCGCGCCGATCACCGCAACGCCAACAGGTCCCTTGCGGGTGGATGGTGCGAAACTCATGCCTTGGCTCCTTCGGTGGCGGTGCTGTTGTTAAGGAAGGCCAGGCTCTGGGTGATGCCGTCGAAGATGTCGCCGGAGTAGTCATCGAATTCCACCACGCCAACGTCGAGGGACTTCGCGGCGGCGATCACGTCCAGGACAGGGACCTGGCCCTGCCCGGCGGGCTGCTGGGCCTTGGTGTCCTTGTTCAGGGGACCGTCCTTGATGTGGATGAACTTCACCCGGTCACCGAGCTTGGTGAGGATATCCACGGGGTCCTGGCCGCCCACGGCCACCCAGTAGGTATCCACCTCCAGGATTACTGCGGGGTCGAGGTGCTCGGCGAGATACTCCAGCGCCGTTAGCCCCTCCACCGTGGACTCCAGTTCCCATTCATGGTTGTGGTATCCCACGGTGATGCCGTACTCGGCGCCCTTTCTGGCTGCATCATTGAGCTTGGCTGCGGTGGCCTGGATGTCTTCGGCGTTTTGCCATTTGTCCGCCGGACTGTAGGGATCGATGACGGTGCTGATGCCCAGTTCCTTCGCCGCGGTGAAGATCTCGTCCTGGTCCTGGGACAGCAGCGGCGCATGGCCGGAGGGTGCGGTGAGGCCGTTCTCCTTCAGCGCGGCACCGAGTTCCTTGGCCGTAGCGACGAAGTTGTAGGGCTCAACCTGGGTGAAGCCGATCTCCGCAACCTTCTTGATGGTGCCGGGCAGGTCCTCCGCGATGGCGTTGCGCAGGGTGTAGAGCTGGAGTGAGTAAGACATTGTTGTTCCTTTGCGGGTCGTGCTGAAATTCGGGGCGAGCCGTGGTTCTGGGGAAAGGCCAGATAAAGCCTGGCTTGGTCCGATGGGGCGTGCTTTCCAGGGTGGGGTACTCAGTTGTGCGGAGGGGTTGTCCGCTAACGGGTGGTGCGGTCGATGAAGACTTCGGTGACTTCGATCGTCGATGTTGCTTCTATTGCGGCGCTTGAGGATCCCAGCAGGAGCGTGACGGTACCTGCCTCAAGGCCACGGCGCCCGTCCGGCCAGGTGTATGCGAGGCGGCTGAGAGGAGCGGAAAGATGGACCGTTTGATTGCACCCCGGCTCCAGATCGACGCGGGCGAAGTCGAGCAACTGCCGGACAGGGCGGACGACCGCGGCGCTTTCATCGCGGGCATACAGCTGGGGTACTGCGGTCCCGGCGTCCGTGCCGGTGTTCCTGACGGTTGCGTCAACTTCCAGCCGCTCTTTGTTCAGACGGACATCAACGATGGACATATCGAAAGTGGTGTAGGCGAGGCCATGGCCGAATGGATAAAGCGGTGTGCTGTCGGGAAGGTCTGAGTAGCCGTATCTCTTTAGGTGAGGATGGTCGTAACCGCTGCCGATCGGGTGCCCGTGATAGAGCGGAATTTGCCCAGTCGAACGTGGAAAAGTTGATGGCGTCCGTCCGCTTGGGCTAATCCGTCCGAAGATCATATTGGCGATGGTTTCGCCTGCTGAGGGACCGAGGAGCGGGGCAAGGACGACCGCGCATGATGCCTTGTGGACCCGCTCCAGCAGCAGTGGGCGTCCTGAAATGACCACACTGATAACGCGTTTCCCGGCCGCACCAAGTGCAGCGATCAGTTCGGTCTGGTCGCCGGGAAGTCGTGGGTCGGCGACAGTCCTGCCTTCTCCCCCTGTGTGGTTTCCGAACCAACCGGTTCTCTCCCCCACCACGGCGATGACGACATCAGCACCCTCTACATCCGAGAGCAGATCGTCGAGTATAAAGGAATCTTGATCGGTGAGGCTTCCGTAGTCGTGGTAGCTGAGTTCTGCATCGATGGCTGCCAACGCTCCAAGCACTGTCGCTGCACGGGGATGAAGGCGCCTGGCCCCTTCCTCGAAGATTGGTTCGACCCCAGGAAGCCGAGTCTGGAACATATCCGGCAGCACATCGGGTGACGCCTCAATTCCAGTTACGTTTCCTGCCAGTATTTCTCTGACCGCGAAGGGCATCTCCCCGTCAGCTACAGAAGAGTAAGCACCGAAATGGATACGGAGTTCGTCCGCGGCTGGCCCAACCACGGCGATCTTCTGCCGCCCTGGCTGTAAGGGCAAGATTCCATCGTTTGCCAGCAGCGTGACCGACTGGGCAGCGACCTCGTTCGCCTTCAATTCAGGCTCACCGTCGGAGAGCGGACGTTGTTGATCTGACGAAACTGATGGGGCAAGGCCAGGGATGAGGCCGAGCCGCTGCTTGACCGTGAGGACGTTTAGCACGGCGCGATCAAGTGTTTCTTCAGAGAAGGTGCCATTCTCGATGAGAGGTCGAAGACCTGAAGTCATTGCGGCGCTCGGCAATTCAACGTCCATGCCGGCTGTAATTGCTTGCGCAGCAGCATCTCCAGGTGTCGCGGCGGTGAGGTAGCTCGTGAGTAGCATGGATATCGCCCCGTAATCACTGACGACGAGGCCTTCGAAACCCAATTGACCGCGGAGCAAGTCCTGAAGCAGCCACGCGTTGCTGACCGCGGGTATGCCGTCAAGATCGTTGTACGAGTTCATGACGATGGAGAGGCCTGCTTCGGTGATGGCCCGCCGGAAAGGCTCGGCGTAGACATCGGTCAACTCGCGCTTACCGAGCTGTGTGGTCGCCTGGTTTAGCCCTGCCAGCGAAACTCCGTAACCCAGAAAGTGCTTTCCGGCCGCCAGCACACCGCTTCGGCGTTCAACACCTTGGACGCCGCGAATGAAACCGACACCCATACGGGTGACAAGCTCAGGGTCTTCTCCATACGTTTCGTGGACTCTTCCCCACCTGATGTCTCTCGCCAGGTCGAGAACAGGTGAGAATAGGAGGTGAATGCCGATCTCGCGGCTCTGGCGGGCAGCAATATCGCCAACAGTCCATGGAACCTGTGGGTTCCAACTCGCGGCTTGTCCCCAGGATGTTGCGAACTGGTGACCCTGTGGGTGGACCAATCCGCTGATGCCTTCAGCGTGAACCAATACACCAATCCCCATTGGTGACACCTGACGGGCAGCTGCCTGGAATCGCACGAGCTCCTGACGTAGGTTGCCAATGTCTGCAGTGAGTTGGCCGCCGAGAGATAGGTGGCCGACTCCGTGTGGGCGAACTTTGGCGACCGACTCAACGTCGTACATGACATCGCCCAGTACATTGGACCCGGTTGACTGGGCGGTCATGTCCATGGGGACGATGCCTTGGATTTGCCCGATCTTCTGGTCAAGATCCATGCGGGAGAGGACTTTGTTAAGGTCGGTCATCATCTCGTTTTCGTGAGTGCGGTGTAGCGTCCGCTGCTTTTACGTGGAGGGGCTGAAGAACGATGGAGGCGGGGTACTTCCGCCGCTTCTCATGGTTGAGCGATTAGGCGCGGGTATTGATGGTGTGGACAACGGCGTACCTCGTGGCATCTGCCAAACCAAGGTCAACGGTCTGGCCCAATCATGCAAGGCATTCCGACATGACCAACCATTACTGCTGGCGACGAAAGCAGGGCTTCCGGCTCGGTCATCCTTTGACGGCTCCTTGCATAACACCAGCGACGAGCTGCTTTCCGAGGATGAAGAACAATGCCAGGAGTGGCACAACAGAGATGAGCACGCCGGACATGATGAGGGCGATGTCTTTGAAGAATCCGGCCTGGAGGAGTTGCAATGCGACTGGAAGCGTCGGGTTGCTGCTGCCCAGTACGATCGAGGGCCAGAAGTAGCTGGTCCATGCTCCGATGAACGTAAACAGGGAGAGCATCGCGGCTGCTGGCCTGGCGGCGGGCAGCACGATGGCACGGAAGATCCTGAAAGTCGAAGCGCCGTCGATGCGGGCAGCTTCGATGAGGTCGTAAGGCAGTGCCGATTGAAGGTACTGAGTCATCCAAAAGACACCGAACGCGGAGGCGATGCCGGGGATGATGACAGCCCACAAGCTGCCGGTCAGTCCCATTGACCGCATAACGATAAACAGTGGCACTACCCCGAGTTGGGTTGGAATCGCCATAGTGGCTACGACGAAAGTGAGGAGCCCGGCGCGCCCCCTGAATCGAAGCTTGGAGAACGCAAAGCCTGCCAGGGTGGAGAGAAATACAACGGCGAGAGCCGTCGCTGTCGAGACGACTACCGAGTTCCAGAAAGCGCGGACTAGGTCGATGTCGGATTCGAAAATGCGGGTGAGATTATCGGCTAGATTTCCCCCGGGAATGGGCGACGTGATGGGGTTCTGTGCAATCTCCGCAGGCGTCGATGATGCGAGGAGGAATGTGTAGTACAGGGGATAGACAGAAATCAGCACCACGGCCCCGAGCAGGACATAGGTAACCCAAGTTGGCCGGCGCCCTGCCTCCGTCTCATGTCCTTGACGGCGTCGCGCTGCCTTGGCCGCGGCTCGGCCGGCCGTTTGTTCGATGGAGGGTACAGACGGCGTAGTCACGAGTTGCTCCCAGGTGAGTCATCGGAGTGTGAAGAGGTGACCGCGGAGGGATCGGCTCCAGGCTTGGGCTTCCGCAAGGTAGCGCGGGTAGCCTTACGGGCTGCGGCAGTTGAATCATCCCCCGAGGCGATTCGTCTGGATATCCAGTTGCTTAGCAGCGCGAATACTATGATCAAGAGGAAGAGCAGCCAAGCGACAGCCGCAGCGCGTCCCAGTTTCTGCTGGTTCCAGCCAAGTTCGTACAGGTACAGGGTGATCGTCTTCCACTGCCCAGAATTCCCGCCAAGCCCTTGGATGTCATACAGTCGAGGCTCGTCGAATATCTGCAGGCCACCAATAGTGGACGTGATCACAACAAAGATGATCGTTGGGCGGATGCCCGGCACCGTGACGGAGAAGAATTGCCTGACGCGCCCCGCCCCGTCGATGATTGCTGCTTCATAGAGGTCGCGGGGGATTGCCTGCATCGCCGCCAGCAGCACGAGCGTGTTGAAGCCGGTCCAGCGGAAATTGACCATCGTCGCTATGGCGATATGCGAGGCGAAACTATCCCGGTGCCAGCCGATGGGCTCTATTCCGACCAGCCCGATAAGTGAGTTGATGAGTCCTGACTGATCAGCGAACATTCGGGAGAAGATGAGTGTTACAGCAACCGGCGCGACAACGTACGGAAGAAGTACACCCATACGCCAGAAGGTCTTAGCACGGATGTTCGCGTCCAGAAGGTTGGCGAGAACGAGCGCTATGACAACTTGGGGCACAGTGGAGAGCAGGAAGATGCTGAGGGTGTTGCCAAGGGACTTCCAAAAGACAGGCTGGCCGAGGACGAATGCGAAGTTGTCGAAGCCCACGAACCGGCCCTGGCCGCCTATAAGCGACCATTCGTGCAGCGAGACGTAGGCGGTGTAGAGGAGTGGAAAGAGGCCTACTATTCCGAAGAGGACGAAGAACGGTGAGATGTAGAGGTAGGGCGATGCCTTGATATCCCACCGCCCCAGACGCTCTCGCCATGGCGACGGCATCTGTGCCGGGCTCTTAGTGGTGTTCGGGGATCCCTTGGTCAAGAGAGTCATGATGTTCCTTTGGTCGCGGCACGGAGGTGCGCTCGGCGCGCCTCCGTGCCAGCGGTCGGATTGTTTTATCCGAGTGTCTTCAGCTCAGTTTCGAACATGTCCCACGATTCTTGTGCGCTGTGGGTGCGGTCCACGGAAACACGCTTGATTGCGTTATTGAAGGCCGTCGTGATGGCGAAGTAGTTGTCGCCCTTGAAAGGAATCTCTTTCACGGCCGCTGCGCGGTCTGTCAGGATCTTCCCCACGGGTGCGTTGTTGAAGAACGGGTCCGTCACCTGCTGCAGCTCGTCGCTCTTCTGCGCCTGTACCTGGCTGGGGAAATTGCCCGTGGCCTTGAAAGCCTTCAGCTGCTGCTCGGGGGCGGTAAGCCAGTCAGCGAGTGCCTTAGCCTCCTCCGGGTGCTGCGACTGTTTCGGCACCGTCAGGTACGACCCGCCACTGTTGACGCCGCCGCCAGGAAAGACGTTGGCGACGTCCCAGCCGGTAACACCGGCGGCGTTGCCCTTGATGACGCCGAGCATCCATGAGGGTGCCGGCATGACAGCGAATTTGTCCTTCTGAAACGCGTCAACCCAGTCCTGGCTCCAGCGAGCGATGTGAGCTGACAGGTCGTCGTGCGAAGTCACGGTGTCGTAAATGTTCCGCAGGTCTTTGTTGTTGCCCGCAATGATGTCACCGTTATCGGGGTCCTCCCAAAGGACCCTGTACTGGTCTCCCCAGCTGGTAGCCACCGACGACGAGTCGTCGTAAAACGCCGGGCCCGTTCCCGCTGCCTTGAACTTTTCGCCGACTTTGAAGAAGTCATCCCATGTGGCGTCCTTACCCCCGAAGAGCTTGGCTACCTCTTCGCGGTCCGTTGGAAGGCCTGCGGCTTTGAACAAGTCCGCGCGGTATGCGATGGACTGCGGCCCAATATCGGTGGGATAGCCCAAGAGCTTGCCATCGTCAGTAGTGGCGATTTTCTCGTTCCAGTCGTTCCAGCGGCCTTCGACACTGGAAGAGGAGAGATCCAAGAAGTTCTCGGAGTTTTGCAGGACCTGAGGCATCCAGCTGTTGTCTACGCCCACGACATCGGCCAAACCAGAACCGGCACCGAGCGAGGTCTGGAACTGTTCCTTCGCTTCGTCGCTCGTTGCGAAGCGATTGTGCTTGACAGTGATCTCAGGATGGAGCTTCTGGTATTCGTCGATCAAGTCCCCATATCCCCATTCGCTGAATGTCGAGATGGTGAGTGTCGGCTTGCCATCGCCCCCGCTAGCGTCTCCGCTAGGTGAGCAACCTGCGGCCAGGACGGTGAGTGATACCGCCCCAGCCAGGGCAAGAGCCTTTCGGGTAAATCGCATTCGTTACTCCTTTGTTTATGCGATGAATTCATTGAGTGCTATAGCGAGGTGACGCTCTGCTCGCCGCTGGTGCTCGGGACTTCAACTGCGGGTCAGAAGCCTGTGATCGGTCACTGGCGCCTGCATGCTGGGAGCTGCATCCCAGTCTTTATCGGCTTCTCTGGATACTGCTGCGTTGACATTAGCCCAAAACCTTTCACGTGACAAGGTTTCGCTGGGCCGCCTGTCTCGGGTACCGTGAGGGCATGGCACAAAGCAGTGGACCTCGGGGAGGCTATCGCAAGGGAACAGAGCGCCGGCGGGAAATTATTGCCGCCGCAGCTGAGCTTTTCGCCGAGTCCGGTTACAGGAACTCATCCATGCGCGAACTTGCCAAGCGGGTGAACCTTACCCAGCCTGGGCTTCTCCACTACTTCGCGAACAAGGAGGAGCTCCTTGTTGAAGTGCTTGGTCTCCGCGACTCCTCCGTCGAGAACTACCTCTCAACGTTCCAAGCCACAGACGTTGCGACACGATCACGCGAAGTCGCGCGCCATTCCGCGGAACATGAGGGGCTGACGTCCCTGTTCATCATTCTCTCGGCCGAGGCGATCGACGGTGACCACCCTGCGCACGGGTATTTCGCGGAGCACTATCGCTCGGCTCAGATACAGACCCGAGAGCCGGACTCGGAGACCAACGCGAGCACATCGAGGCTGACCCCGGAGATGATCGCCACGCTCGGGATCGCTGTGCAGGATGGGCTTCAGCTTCAGAGGCGATATAGGGAGGACCTGGACGTAGTGGAGGCTGTGGATGCTTTCTGGCGTCTTGTGGCGGCCGCCAGGAGATCATTGTCTCCGGCGATCGCTGACGGAGCTGGCTGCGCTCTCAATGAGTCTGCTCGGTAAGTGCCACACCTCCGCCCTCTCTGGGCCGGCAGCTACCAGGCATACGAGCCCGGCGCAGCGAAGGCTTTTGTAGACCTCCAAGGCACTCATTGGACAAGGCGCCTCCATCTCAAGGCTGTAGTCTCAAAGGGCTTCCGCAGGATCAATGCCTCGTCAGATTAGGTTCCGCTACTGACGGTTGGAGGCGAACTTCTTTGTCGACCCGGTTGATTCCAGCCGCGGACCGGCCTGCCCGCCGACCCGAAAAGAAACAGTCGGCCAGGGAAAGTCCGCTGATATAGCCAACGGAGCACACCCCAACGGCCGTCCGGCCCGCGGCGAATAATCCTTCGATGGGCTCTCCATCAATGTCAACCACATTTCCTGTTACCTCGTCGACCTTGAGCCCGCCCAGGGTCAGTCCAGGGGCGGGGTAGAACGGGGAGTTCTTAATGGAAACATTGATGGCGAAGTATGGCTTCGAGCGTATGGCAGAGGACAACTCTGAAGCCTTTTTTGCTGGATCTCCTTTGCCGTACAGAACGCCAGAGTTGTAGGCGTTGACTGTTGACTCAAGGGTATGGAATGGGATTGCTGTCTTGCGCGCAAGAGCAGTAAGACTTCGGCTTTTGCGGTGCCCGACAGTGTATAGATAGAGCAGCTGGGCGAGTTGGAACGCGTTCGTCTGATGCCGGATTTGCCTGCGCGCTTTTCGCCATTGTTCCGCGTCGAGAATGAGCCAGCCCTTTCCTTCATGCTTGCGTACCATCTGGTCAGCGAAAGTTGCCCCATAGAGGTCCTCATTGGCGATGCGGTACCCGACGCCGTCAACAATTACGCCTTCGGTCATGGCGCTTGTCGGCGTGATAAAGCGCCAGGCAGTTAAACGATCCATATGCTGGACGACGCCGCCGGCGGTGATTCCGAGGGAGATGGCTCCACCGTCATCGCTGCTGGTGCCCAAGGGTGATACGTCCCGGTAGGGACCGGCCCACTGTTCCATCCACTGTCGGTTTCGAACGAAACCACCGCCGGCAAGCACAATGCTTCCGGCTCGCGCTTCCCCTGGCTGTGCGAGGTCTTGCCATTCCGCCTCGAGCTTCCTTGCTAGCTTGGCGCCGATCCCGGGTGCCCAGTTGCCCAGCTTGTCAGCAAGCAGCCTGCGACGCTGATAGTTCTTTGGCAGGTTCATTTCTTGCACGGTCCTGTAACGGACGCCAACAACCGCGCCTTCCTCGACAATCAGCTCATCGACCCTGGTGTGGGGCAAGACTGTCACTCCCTTGTGGATGGCGGTTGCCAGCAATCTGCTGAACAGGACCTTCCCGGAGTCGAGGCCTTTTGCTACCTGTCGGTGGCCGCGTGGGGCCGGCCGGGCATGCTCTATATACGGGTGGGCTTTCTCGTTGCCCGAGTAGTAGAGATAGTGCCGGTCCGTGGGGTACGAAGTTTTATGCGGGGCGAGGGACGGCTCGAACGAGGCGCCCACACGTTCGAGCCACTCGATCATCCTGACACTCTCGTCGCAGAAGTTCCTCAGGGTGGGCTCGGATACCGCGCCCCGGACCTCTTGCACGAGGTAACGGAACATGTTGTCCGGGTCGTCGGTGACTCCCGCGGCTGCCTGCTGTGCTGTACCACCGCCAGCGTAAACTATGCCGCCGGAGAGTGCCGTTGCACCGCCCCCGTATGCTCGGTCTATAGCCAGTACGCGTGCTCCAGCGTCTGACGCTTCAATGGCAGCGGCCACTCCTGCAGCTCCAAGTCCGACGACAATGACGTCGTATTCAGCACAGCCCGTTCTCGTCATGCTTTCGTCTCCCTCATCGGATCGAAGCCCCCACACAAGCCGGGCAAGGAATGGAAGAAACGCTAACAGTCCAATTTGACACGCGTCAACACCCAATCTGCGAGGTGTGGTGCATTGCCCCTCGGGTGTCTTCCCCTCCGACCGTGAGGGTGAAGTCTGAGAGCACCATAGAGCGGCCGCTAATGAAACGGAATCTCGCCCAAGGCTGACGCGGCAGAAGCGGGCGCGGTGTGTACCGGCCCCTCCTGGACCCGATGTTTACTTAATTGAAATTCATATCGGCGTAAGAAAACCGCCGGGGAGGGCCTAGGCTCACCCCGACCTAGACCACTTGCGTGCTCTGGTACAGGGTCGCACTCGAAAACGAGTCCGGGCGGAGTTCGACAAAGAAAGCTTGGTCGTCACCGGGGAGGACTCCCCCATCGCCAACGTCACGCCCTCGGACGTGGGGGCTTTTACGGAGTTCGGCCAGTCCCTGATCAGGGAGCGGCGACGGGAAGGGATTGCGCTGGGAAGCAGCGCGGTGCGTACAAGGGACGAAAGAAGACCCCTTCACCGGAGCATGCCGGCGAACTGGCCCGGCGCGCCGACAGCGGCGTTCCTAAGGTCGCCCGTGCCCGCGTACAGAGGACCAGCCGAAAGACCGTTTTACAGTACCTGCCTCGCCAGTGACGTCAACGCAGAGGTCGGGCCGTTGCGCCGGCACGGTCAGTTGCGGTTGAGCTCGTTCGAGATGGCCTGGGCGGCCTCGCGCAGCATCGGGACGGCACGCCCGGCGAATGACTGGTCCACGCGGGACACCGGCCCGGAGACCGAGATGGCGGCAGGAGTAGGTGCATCGGGAACTGCCATGGCAAAGCAGCGCACGCCCAGCTCCTGCTCTTCCTCGTCAATGGAGTAGCCGCGTTCCCGGATCCTGCCCAAGTCTGCCAGGAGGGATTCGACATCGCCGATGCTCTTGGAAGTCGGAGTGGGCATGCCGGTGCGTTGCACGATGCCGCGGACCACCTCGTCATCAAGCTGGGCCAGGATGGCTTTGCCGACGCCCGTGTCGTGGGCGTGGGCACGGCGTCCGACCTCAGTAAACATCCTCATGGAATGCCGGGAGGGAACTTGGGCTACGTAGATAACCATGTCCGAATCGAGCACGGCCATGTTGGAGGTCTCCCCGAGCTGATCCACGAGGGATTTTAGCTGCGTCCCGGCTATGGCGCCCAACTGCTTGTTTGCTACTTCGCCGAGCCTGATCAACCGGGGTCCCAGGGCGTAGCGGCGGTGGGGAAGCCGTCGGATGTAGCCGAGAGTGACCAGCGTACGCAGGAGACGGTGGATGGTGGGTAGCGGAAGATCGGTCGATAAGGAGAGCTGGCTGAGCATGACGTCGCCGCCTGCATCCGTAATCAGTTCCAACAACTCAAAAACGCGCTCAACAGACTGCACGCCTCCGGGGGATTTCTCAGCCATGAGACTGTCTCCTGCGACTCGTCAGCGACCAGGGCATCGCTTCAGGCGCCGTCCGCACGCCGAGATAGTGCAGCGTGAGGCGCGAGAGCGCCGTAGCTGTTCAGGCAAGGGCCCGCCTCCGACATGTTGGATTGGTGCATCAGAGTCCATGGGAATCATGGGCAGAAGCATGAATTTTGCCGGTTGCTTCGAGATGTTGACTAGTGAGCGCCTTGTAGTTTTCGGCGTTCGCCCGGCAATGCTCGATTTCCCCAGGCGTAAGGGGTCTGCGCACTTTGGCGGGTACACCCGCCACGAGGGAACCCGCAGGAACAACAGTGCCTTCCAGCACCAATGCGTTAGCGGCTACGAGTGACCCCTTCCCAATAACTGCGCCATTGAGAACGGTCGCGTTCATGCCGATGAGCGAGCCCGCTTCCACGGTGCAGCCGTGCAGGACCGCTCCATGACCCACGCTGACCTGGTCGCCCAAGTGAGCGGGGTATCCGGGATCTGCGTGGACGACGGCTGTGTCCTGGATGTTGCTGCCGGATCCGATCGTGATGTTTTCCATGTCCGCGCGCAACACAGCACCGTAGAAGACTCCCGACGCCTGCCCTAGGCTGACATCGCCGACCACGGTGGCGGTCGGGGCGATCCAAGTGCCGGCAGCGAGACGCGGCGTTCGGCCATTTATGGTGATGACGTTAGTGCTCATGATGGGTTCTCCAAAGGGCTGCAGGTGTGGGATAAGGCACCACCCTAGTACCTTCTGGCAGCCAGTCTCGCCGCACAGGTAGTGGAGGGGATCGATGCTAATCATTTCGTTCAGATCAACACATGATCTATGCCACTATGACTGTCAGATTGATCAGTTGCGATAAAACGAATTGACCAAATCACACGTGTTGCTCAAAGTTAGTGCAGCAATTCATTCATTAGACAGCCGATGATCCAACCTAGGAGGTGCCCGTCTTGGAGCTTCGAACCGCAGGCCTCGAGACGGCACTAGACCACAAGATATTTCTACCAGCAACCGAATTTCGCCCCCTACGTAGGCGCACAGACTACGGAACACCGGACGCGAAAATATCGTCGCTTCATGATCGCCGAACCAACAGCCCTGAAGCTGGATGTTGGAAGCGTCGGCTGGTGGGGCCTCTGTTGAGACATGGTGACGTTGCGGCGGGAACCAGCGTAGTGAATGCTCGGAGCAGCTCCGCTCCGGCTCTGGGGACTTGCCAATCACCCGGCCTGAAACCGGCTTTACAAAACCCACGTTGAGCGGCCTTGGAACTGGCAGGGGTGAACTAACACCCTCGAATCTTGTCCGCATACGGACGTAACTCCTGATGTGCGGGCAGCGGTCCGAGTGAATGGAGCGCTGCCGTCGACGAGAGCAGCGCGGTGAGTGACCTCAGGAACTCTCTCGACCTAACTATGATTGAAAAGGAGCGACGACATGTCATACCCAGCCATTGAGCGGGAGGCGGAGTTGCAAAGTTCTCCACTTGGAGTTACCGATGAACAAGGTAGCGCCGGTGAGCCCATCCATGAACTCGGTGCGGTACTGCCGCCCGAAGCCCTAATCACGGATCCGACAGCCATGGGGCCGTACCAACAGGATCGCGCCTTCGATCCCAATGCTGGTATGCCGATTGCTGTTGTGCTTCCCCTGACCACCGAGCACGTCCAGGTCACAATGCAGTGGGCGGCCAAACATCGGATTCCCGTCGTGCCCAGGGGGGCCGGGACTGGTCTATCCGGAGGGGCAACCGCTGTAAGTGACGGAATAGTGTTGAGTACCGAGCGGATGCGCAGCATCAATGTGGACGCAGTCACCCGCACTGCGGTGGTTCAGCCGGGACTTCTCAACGCTGAGGTTAAGGCGGCAGCCGCTCAGGCAGGACTGTGGTACCCGCCAGACCCCGCGTCCTACGAGATCTGCACCATCGGCGGCAACGCCGCGACCAACGCCGGCGGCCTGTGCTGCGTCAAATACGGTGTCACCTCTGACTACATCTTGGGCATGGAAGTGGTCACGGCTGACGGCCGGGTCGTACGCATTGGCGGACCGCGGCTTAAGGACGTCGCGGGACTGTCCATGCTCAAGCTCTTTGTCGGCAGCGAGGGAACACTGGGCATTATCACGGAACTCACCTTGCGGCTCCTTCCGGCAGCGCCTCCCGCGCGGACAGTAGTTGGATGGTTCTCCAGCAGCGGGGATGCTGCAGCCGCAATCCTTGAGGTCGCCTCGAGCATCCGCCCATCAATGCTGGAGTACATGGATGCGACGTCCATCAACGCCGTTGAAGACGTGCTGGATATGGGCTTGCACCGCCACGCGTCCGCCCTTGTCGTAGCGCGCTCTGATGATCAAAGCCCTAGCGGGGCCGAGGTCACGACCATGCTGGCAGCCTTCCAACAGCACGGCGCGTTCGAGGCATTTGAAGTCACAGACCAACAGGAAGGTGAGCGGTTTGCCCACGCCCGGCGAATCGCGATCCCTTCCGTCGAACGTTTGGGCACGTTACTCCTCGAGGACGTGGGCGTAGCCATCCCCCGACTGGGAGAACTAATTCTCGGAGTAGAGAAGATCGCTGAAGCCCGGGATGTGGTCATCGCATTCATTGCCCACGCGGGTGACGGAAACACGCATCCGCTGATTGTTTTCAACCCGGACGACGCCGCCATGAAGGAGCGCGCATACCTCGCCTACGGTGAGGTAATGGACCTGGCCATAGAACTGGAAGGCACCATCACCGGCGAGCACGGCGTAGGCCGACTCAAACGGCCCTGGCTCGTTGATCAGATCGGAGAAGACCTCCTTGAAATCTCACACAATGTAAAGCGGGCTTTGGATCCAGCAGGAATCCTCAACCCTGGAACCATTTTTGCTGCGTCAGGTACTGCCGGCCTGGCTGCGAAGAAAGGACATTCATGATGGACCAGGAAGGACGCATCCAAAGCGGAGGGCTCTCCGTCGACGCAGCTTTGCACTGTTTTGTCGAGGAGGAGGCACTTCCGGGCTCGGGCATCGAAGCGGCAGACTTTTGGAGTGGTCTTGAACAAATTGTTCAGGACTTGGCGCCCCGAAACCGTGAGCTACTCGCCCGGCGCGATGAACTCCAAGCCGAGATTGACGGCTGGCACGCACTGCACCCAGTTCCATTTGATCAACATGAGTACCGATCCTTCCTCCAGAACATCGGTTACATCCTTCCCGAACCCGAAGACGTACAAGTACACACTCACGGAGTGGATGAGGAGATTGCCCGCGTGGCAGGACCCCAGCTGATTGTGCCCATTTCGAACGCCCGCTATGCACTAAACGCCGCAAACGCGCGGTGGGGCTCACTTTATGACGCGCTGTACGGCACCGATGCCTTGGGCCCGGCAACGGGAGTGAAGGAATTCGATCCGGCACGCGGCAAGCTGGTGGTTTCATATGTGCGCGAGCTATTGGACGAGTTCTTTCCGCTGAACGAAGGGCGACACGCCTATTCAGTGGGATACACGGTACGCGACGGCATCTTGACGGTGAAACTGGCTGACGGCACCTTTAGCAGTCTGATTCAGTCTGAATTGCTCGCCGGATACCGAGGTGAGGCCAGCTCGCCATCGGCAATTCTTCTGCGCCACCATGGACTCCACGTCGAGATCACTATCGACCCTGCCACACAGGTAGGACAGACGGACCCGGCAGGCATCTCCGACGTGCTCCTCGAATCCGCCATTACGACGATCATGGACTTCGAGGATTCCGTTTCCGCCGTGGACGCCGAGGATAAAATCGTCTGCTACCGCAATTGGCTCGGAATCAATCGCGGCGACCTCGCAGACACCTTCACAAAGGGAGGTGAAGTGATGACTCGGCGGCTGGCAAACGATCGGCATTACACATCTCCAAATGGCGCGGAAGATGTAACGGTGCCGGGACGGTCACTCATCTTCGTCCGGAACGTCGGCCACCTCATGAGCTCCGATGCCGTACTCGATATCCAGGGAAATGAGATCGGCGAGGGCATCCTGGACGCCGTCCTCACCACGCTAACCGCGCTGCCCGGTCGGGACCCCTCCAACCCCCTGCGAAACGGGTCCCAAGGCTCCATTTACATCGTCAAACCGAAAATGCACGGCCCGGCCGAAGTGGCTTTCACAGTGGAACTCTTCCGTCGCGTGGAGGAACTTCTCCAACTGCCATCGAACACGCTTAAGCTCGGCCTCATGGACGAGGAGAGGCGGACCACAGTCAACCTGAAGGCCTGCATAGCGGAAGCCAAGGAAAGACTGGTATTCATCAACACCGGTTTCCTGGACAGGTCCGGTGACGAAATACACACGTCCATGGAGGCCGGGCCCTTCGTCCGTAAGGCTGACATGCGCAGTCAAGCATGGATCTCCGCCTATGAGGATCAAAACGTCGATGTCGGCGTCGAAGTGGGGCTGCCCGGCCACGGCCAGATCGGCAAAGGCATGTGGGCGATGCCTGACCTCATGGCTGCAATGCTTGAGCAAAAGATTGCTCACCCCTTGGCCGGCGCCGCCACTGCTTGGGTCCCCTCACCCACGGCAGCGACTCTTCACGCCATCCATTACCACCGTGTAGATGTTCCTGCCCGGCAGCAGGACATCGCCACTCAGGGCCGCCGCGGCACTCTTGAGGGACTCCTTACTCTCCCCATCGCGGCTAATCCGTCATGGTCGGCAGCCGAGCGCCAGGAAGAACTAGATAACAACATGCAGTCGCTGCTCGGATATGTCGTCCGCTGGGTCGACCAAGGAGTGGGATGCTCAAAGGTGCCGGACATTCATGACGTTGCACTTATGGAGGACCGGGCTACCCTGCGCATATCAAGTCAACACATCGCCAATTGGCTCCGTCATGGAGTGGTGAGCGAGCAGGATGTGCATGAAAGCATGATGCGGATGGCCGGTGTTGTAGACGCACAGAACTCGAAGGACCCCTCGTACCGCCCTATGTCTTCCAACTTCGAGGACAGCATCGCGTTCCAGTGCGCTGCTGACCTGGTGTTCCAAGGGGCTCAACAGCCAAACGGCTACACCGAACCCCTCCTGCACAAACGACGACGTGAGCAAAAACGCGTCACCCGCTCAGTAGCCCTCCATGCGGCTAAGTCATAGACCTCAAGGAACCTCATGCAGAACTATGTTGAATCACTGTCGGTAAGCTACGCGGCGGCCGCCAGGGCCGTTGTCTTGGCCCTTGAAGAGGGGGAAAAGCGCGGTGTCCTGGTAGCAGCCACAGTTGTCGACCCGATGATGGGCCTTGTTGCTTTCGGCCGGGCGGACGGTTCTATGCCTCACAGCGTGGAGACCAGCCGAAGGAAAGCCAATACGGCGGCTTCCTCTCGGAGGCCCAGCGGCTGGATGCAGGGAGACTTCGCCCTTGCCCTTCCGATGGGCACCGATAACCTCCTGACCAACATTCGTGGGGGATTCCCCTTGGTGTTCACGGGAAAGCACGTAGGTGGCCTTGGTGTCGCGGGCGGGACGCCTGACCAGGACGCCGAGATCGGCTCTGCAGTGCTGGAAGCTTTGGGCAGCACCCTAGCGGCGACCTGATCCTTGCTGCTCATACCTGCCGGTTGGCACAAGAATTGCCCTGGCTGCTACGGGTGGCGCCGCCACTAGCGGCTCTTTGGCCACCTCTCAGCGTGTACCACGGGCCCGGCAGGGTGTCGTTTACCTGCAATCCCTGTAGCCACAATTTCTGCGGTGGGGTGTCGATGGTCACCGGGATCATCAACTATCGCAACGCATGACACCTCATTGCAGGCTCGCCAAATGACCCAGTACAGCTGCCCCAATCTGAGCCGCGTATATTCAGGAGTAAACGATGGACCTTCACCTGCAATCAAATTGGCAACGTACAGTCGGGCAGCGTGTAGAAATCTGGAATAACGGGAAGCTGGTACGCAAAGGAACCGTGGAGGTCGTCATGCCAGATGAGACGCTTCTTTGGATTTCCGCGGACGGAGCCTCGTCGCGGCAGATGATTTTCCGTTTCGACGGAAACCAGGTTTTCACACATTTCATGCCCCCGGGGGGGCCCGAGAGCAATCAGTAGGAGTTCGGCAGGTCTGCAACGGGATGCTTTTTGCCGAATACCGCCGCCGAGCGGCTCTACGACCCAAATGCTGGAGCTTCCTATGAATAGAACAATGTTCAAGTCCAAAATTCACCGGGCAACAGTCACGCACGCTGACCTGCACTATGTAGGCTCAGTTACCGTTGACCTTGACCTCCTCGATGCTGCCGACATCCTTCCTGGTGAGCTTGTGGCCATCGTGGACGTAACCAATGGCGCCCGACTGGAGACTTACACTATTGCCGGCGAACGAGGCTCGGGCGTGATCGGCATCAATGGCCCGGCCGCCCATTTGGTACAGGAAAACGACATCGTCATCCTGATCACCTACGCCGAAATGACCACCGGGGAAGCCAAAGCCTATGAGCCCCGGGTAGTCCACGTAGACGAGAACAACAGGATGATCCAGATTGGCAACGACCCCGCGGAGGGTCTCACGCCCGGGCTCCTACGCCCGCCACATGCCCTTATCATCTCCGCAATCTAATCGCACCGTGCGCGGTAGGACTATCCCAACTGCGCGCACAGGCGAAACCCTTGCTAAGAGTGCGAATGGGGGTGGCTGGTGCTTACGCGTTGCAAACAAGCACTTATACGCTTGCCGTCCCCTCCCCCCCCGGATTTCAGGAGGACCTTATGCCCCAGTCTCCCGCGCCAAGGCCACAGCGACGTCAGTCCCCTGCCGCAGTCACCGCAGTCCTGGCACTCAGCGGCACGGTTGTCGCCCTCATGCAGACGCTGGTAGTTCCGCTCCTTCCCGATTTCCCTGGCATCCTGAAGGTGACATCCGACGACGCCTCCTGGCTGGTGACCGCCACGTTGCTCACCAGTGCCGTGGCAACACCGATTGTTTCCCGCAGCGCGGATATGTACGGCAAGCGCAAGATGATGGTGGTGTGCCTAGCCACTATGGTCGCGGGGTCGGTGCTGGCAGCGGTGGGCGGCTCCTTCGTGTGGCTGGTCATTGGGCGGGCACTTCAGGGCTTCGCCACGGCCCTGATCCCGGTGGGAATCAGCATCATGCGGGATGAACTGCCCAAGGAGAAGATGGGCTCATCCGTGGCCCTGATGAGCGCCACCTTGGGCATTGGCAGCGCCATGGGCCTTCCCTTGGCGGGGATACTGTACGAGAGCTTGGGGTGGGCCTGGATTTTCTGGGTCTCGGCTGCAGCAGGTTTCCTGCTGCTCCTTGCCGTGGTGCTGGTAATCCCTGAATCGAAGGTCCGCACGTCCGGGACCTTCGATTACACAGGAGCGTTGGTGCTGTCGGCTGCGCTGACCGCGATGTTGTTGGCTATCTCAAAGGGCGGTTCCTGGGGCTGGGGGTCTGAGCAAGTCCTATTGCTGTTCCTTGCAGCCGCCATACTGCTGGCAGTCTGGGTGCCGTACGAACTAAAAGTCAGCCAGCCGATGGTTGACCTTCGAACATCCGCCTTCCGGCCTGTTCTGTTCACCAACCTCGCCTCGCTGCTCATCGGCTTCGCGATGTTTGCCAACATGCTACTCACTACCCAGCAACTCCAACTACCCACTGCCACAGGCTATGGTTTCGAACTCAGCGTAATTGCGGCTGGCCTGTGCATGATCCCCTCCGGGTTGGCCATGGTGGTATTCGCACCACTGTCCGGTCGTATTATCCGGATCTTCGGCGGCAAGATTGCCCTCATGGCTGGCGCCTCTGTGATGGTCGTGGGCTACGTGGGCCGCGTGTTCTTCTACGACTCCATACCCTGGGTGATCGTCGGTTCCACTGTCGTGGGCATCGGCACAGCTATCGCTTACGCGGCCATGCCCACCCTCATCATGGGTGCCGTACCCATCACCGAGACCGCGTCCGCGAATGGTCTAAACAGCCTGGTCCGTGCCATAGGAACTTCGACATCAAGCGCGGCAATTGCCGCCGTCTTCACCTCGGTCACCATGACGGTCGACGGCACTCGCCTGCCGTCCTTCGAAGCATTCAAGGACATCTTCTGGATAGCAGCGCTGGCGGCGGCAGCATCGGCGCTGTTCGCGGTCCTTATCCCCCGTGCGCCCTTGTCCGACGTCGGCGCTGTTGAACTCGTACTGCAAGGACGCGTCCTGGCACCGGACCACCAGCCCCTCACACCCGCCGTCGTCACCGTCCTGAAAACCAGCGGAGAACAAGTCGACTGGAGCCGCGTGGACGCTGAAGGCAACTACTCAGTCGCCCTCCCCCACGCCGGCGAGTACCTGATGGTAGCCAACGCCGCTGGCTGGTCGCCCATGGCCGCGGTCTTTGAGGTCGACGGACGCACCCTCCAGCAAGACTTCCTGCTCCAGGAGCGGCTAGAGATTACCGGGACGGTCAACGACAACAGTGGGACAGTAGCCGACGCGGTGATAACACTCCTCGAAGCCGGCGGTGGGCATCTGGGCACCACCCGAACGGACGACGACGGCGGGTATGCCTTCCCGCTCCCACTCGCCGGCCGCTACGTAGTAACCATGCATAGTTCCGGGACTCGCGTAGCCATGGCGCAGAAGATCAGCGTGGATACCCGTTCCATGCGCGTAGATTTTGACGTTCCGGCTGTGCAGAGGTGTTCCGGCAAAGAGGTGGGAGGGTGAACAGCCCAGCCACGATTTAACGGTCAGCTCCGCGGTAGGTGACATCTCGGCGGACGCTGGCGTTTCCCCCTCCCTGGTCATGAAACTGCTCCATTCCACGGAAAAGCTTTTACTGTCGCCCGGCCCCACGGGCCGCAGCTTACCGAGCTGGGCGTCCCACCGGCCACACTCGGCCGAACCCTTGTGCAGTAATGACCGGGAACGAGGAATGCAGGAACCGGGCGAATTTCTTTGACGGCTTGGAATTTTCACGAGTTGGGGGCAGACTTCGGCGCTACCGTCCAAACGTAAATCGACACCTGCACGGCAGCAGCCCACTAAAAAGCACACCTAGCACGTCAATAGTCCTTCTATGCAACGGCTGTTTGCGACACAACCAGTAAGCCCATGAAATCCCTGCGGAGGCGCGCTCCAGTTGAGGATCACTGTTTGGCCCAGCTGCCTACATAATGTTGGCCTTGGGCTCAGCATGAGGGATCGGAGTCTTCCTCCGCAACTTTCATGGTGCGGGGCGTCGTCCAGTCGTGTTACGTGAGTCTGCCTACCTCGCAACCCTATGCGGGCAGTCCGTCGCTCATCATGAGCCCCGGGCTGCGGGATGGCAGCCGAGCCCCTCGTTGCCGACGAAGCCCGCTATGAACTCCACCGGAGCCGGCGCTTCTGCTGAGCACATTAGAATCCACCTCTTCACCTGAACTCATCCGTTTGAACGGCGAGTCCGTGGACGCCAGTAACCCCGCGATTGCACAATGCCTGCTGCAGCTGCTTCTCAGGGACACCAGGCCACCACGCTCTTACTGTTACGGGTTGGGGGAAGGCGAACAGTCACCTCCTGGTGACACATCGGGCGGTGAAGACCTTTTTGACCCCGTGGCTGGGTTCAGGTCCTTAGTAGGCGAAACTTCGGTCGACTCCATCGAGGATGCGGTCCAGGCCCGGAAGCCAGTCCTCCTCAAGACGGCTGGGGGGATAAGGGGTGTCGTACCCGGTGACGCGGACGACTGGGGCCAACAGCGAGTGGAAGACCGTTTCCTGAATTCGGGAGGCAATTTCGGCTCCGAGTCCTGCGGTCCTCGATGCCTCGTGGGCAACAAGGAGCCGCCCGGTACGCTCTACGGACCTGATTATTGTGGCGTCATCGATCGGAGACAGGGACCGGAGGTCGATAACCTCAATGCTACGACCCTCTTGATCGCATATTTCTGCGACTTTAAGGGCGACGGGCACCAACGCTCCGTAGGTAACGATCGTTAAGTCGTTCCCCGCCCGGACAATTTCGGCTTTCTCAAGTGCCTGCGGCATCCTGTTCGGATCCACGTCGCCTTTAAGCCAGTAGTGGCGTTTTGGTTCAAGGAAAATGACAGGATCTGGGCTGCGGACAGCGAGGCCGATCATATCGTAGGCCTGTTGCGGTGAGGACGGGCAGACCACCTTGAGCCCGGCCGTGTGGGCGAAGTATGCCTCAGGCGATTCCGAATGATGTTCAATGGCGCCGATGCCCCCGCCAACCGGGATCCTGATCACCACGGGGAGAGTGATTGTCCCCTCTGACCGGTGCCGGTATTTTGCCAGCTGGGTAATGATCTGGTTCATGGCGGGAAAGACGAACCCGTCGAACTGGATCTCGCAAACCGGCCGGTATCCTGCCATCGCGAGTCCGATGGCGCCGCCAACGATCCCGGCTTCCCCCAGCGGTGAATCGACCACGCGCTGCGGTCCAAAGGTTTTCTGGAGGCCGTCGGTCACTCGGAAGACTCCGCCAAGTTGCCCTATGTCTTCACCGAGGAGCATCACTTTGTCGTCGGATTCCATTGCATGGCGCAAACCGAGGTTAAGTGCGTGCGCGATTGGCATCTTGCTTATCGTCTGGTTCATTCTCCTGCCTCCACGAATTCGATGTGTTCTGCCATCTGCTGTTCGAGTTCTACGGGCAGATCAACGTAGGTATTCCGGAAGGGCGACTCAGGACCTGGGCTTGGCAGGTTACGGCAACCGGTCCGCAGCCGCTCTGCCAGACGACTTTCCTCGTCGGCAATCTGGTCCAGAAGGGCATCGTCGATCTGTCCAGTGGAGTCCAGATAGCGGCGGAACCGATCAATCGGATCCAGGGCTGCCCACTCGTCGTTTTCGGCGCCGGAGCGGTATCGACCGTCATCGTCCGACGTGGTGTGCGGGTTGCGGCGGTAGGTGAGGGCCTCGATCAGTGTAGGACCATTTCCACTGCGCGCGTTGTCGAGAGCCTGCCTGGCTGCAGCCAGACAGGCAAAGACGTCGTTGCCGTCCACACGGACACCCCGGAAGCCGAAACCTTCTGCGCGCTGCGCGACGGAAACCCTGCTTTGGACCGAGTACGGGGCGGAAATTGCCCATTGATTGTTCTGGCAGAAGAATACAACCGGCAAGTTCTGCGCTGCCGCCCAGACGAAAGCTTCGTTCGTCTCGCCCTCGCTTAGCGCCCCGTCACCGAGGAACACCATCACCGCCCGGTCGCGGTTCGGATCTCCGGTGCCAACGTCGCCGTCCCGGACAATACCCATGGCGTAACCAACCGCATGCAGCGTCTGTGCACCGATAACCAGCGTGTAGAGATTGAAATTATTGGCTGTTGGGTCCCATCCCCCCAGGGTCGTGCCACGGAAGAGTCCCAGGAGATTCACAGGATCCACCCCACGGCACCACGCCACGGCATGCTCGCGGTAAGTAGGGAAAACAATGTCACCTGGTTGTAGTGCACGGGCAGCCCCGACCTGCGCGGCCTCCTGACCCAACAGGGACGGCCAAAGGCCCAGCTCCCCCTGCCGCTGCAGAGCAATCGCTTCGGTGTCCACCCTCCGCGCCAGCACCATGTCCCGATACAGGCCCGGGCCATCGACCGTGCCGACGTCGAGCTTCAACACCTCATTCGTTTGGATAGATCCGTCCTGGCTTATCAGACTGATCGGCTCGTCCGTCATGAACTGCTTCCCTTTCCTTTGGGCTGGACTGCCCGGAGCATTTGGGCTGGTGCGGCACAACCCGCAGCGGCAAAGGGCCGCGTGACTGGGCGAAGCCGTACCGTTGCCGCTGTGCAGCCAGACACGACCCGGGCCACGGTCAGATCTAAGACGCCGCCCTGTTCTGTGCTGGGGCCGGTAGTCGAAGCCACAAGCATGGCGCCCTCCTAAAAATGTTTTCCGACGGATTGTCGTTGAATGAATCGCTGACCTAACTCTGAAGAGAAGGCGTGTTGTGGTCAACTTGTTCCCTTGCAACTGAGCGATCTGTTCATAACGAACTCGAAGACGCATGCGGAGCTGGACTAAACGACTAGCACCGACGGTCTCGACTAGGAGCTGCCGAAACGACTCAACGCGAACGCCCGTACAGGCACCGCCGAACTTGCATCAGAATTAGGTGACTCGCGCACTCCGACATTCCCAACTTCGGAACCTGGAAGAGACGGTTGGGCCTCTTCGAACGGAAGCGTCTAAGTTTGTGTGCTGGCGTGTATTTTTACGAGTGGAAGCGTGCGACATTGGACTTCGAGGCCACGGTTCCTTTCCCGAAAATGAGCAAATACTCTGATCGCGGTGCGTGCGGTAGCGGCCCGGCCAGGGCGATGCTCCGCGGCATTCCTGCGACGAGCCATCTCTGCAGGGGGGCGGGCCACCTTCTGATCACCCATCGGCGTGGTCTGGCCAGGCACCCGCGGCCTTTACCCTCGCTGGAAAATTCGGACCAAAGGCCCTCAAGCGGGGCCGAGGGTGGTTGGACCCGCAGGCCAAAGAGAGCCCGCCGCCAGTAATCACCCTGCCAGCTGGTCCCGGCCCACCGTTAACGGGTTACACGGGGTGCTTTCGCCGGGGCATGATAGGCGCCCGACGATCGCGGGTGAGGACGGTACCGGCCGAAGCTTTCATCGGGCCGGTTCGGTCGTAACGTGAATGCCGAACTTGCCGCCGAAGGACAGGCCAAGCACTGTCATCACATCGGAGTGTCTGGAGGCGGCCTGATCAAAGAACACGCCGTTGCGTTGGATCGCAACGGCAAGACGCTGCTGGATAGGGTATTTTCCCAGGACGCCGCGGAGCTGCTCACCATCACCGCCTCCCTCGCTGTCAGAACGGGCCCTGCTGCTGGTGGACCAGCTAGCGAAGATTTGCGCGCTCCGGGTCGCCGCGGCCCAGACCAAATGCATCAATATCACTTATTTGCCCGGGCCGGCGGGCCGCCGCCTTAGTCCAACTGCGGGTAGGGCCAGGTGGGCCCACGATGACGCCAGGAATCGTAGCTTCAGCGCGGATGATCACGGTGGTGCTTCCGGGGGATCCCAGCCCTGAAGTAGCTGCTCAGCAGTAACGCGGGTCGTAGCCCGTCGGCTCCACCCGGGCCACTGTTGGAGCGCCCAGCGCCTCCCCTGTGAGCTCTGCGGCTACGCGCCATCTCGGAATTGTCTGGCTCCCTGAGCATCCCAACACAAGCTCGGGGGTTTCGCTCCACAGTTCGTTAAGTCCAGACAAGCCCCGTGTCCAGCGGGTCGATAACGCACTCGCACAGCTACCGGTAAGACCAGTGTGCCCTCTGGCGCAGCCACCGGTAAGACCAGTGTGCAATCGCCCACAGCCGGCGGGCCTAGAATTTTACTCCAAAAAGACGCTATATGGGTGTCATCCCGCGGTCTTCTTGACAGCTAGTGTCTTCTAGGTCACAGTTTATCCATGCTATCGGACCTTCTGGATCCAGAGAGCAGGTAACAACGTAAGCGAAGCTCTGATGCAGTTCGCCCTTCGGAACTGACGACCGGAGAGGTTCTCTCGTCCCAAGCCCACACGACACCGTGACAAAAGGTGCTTGGTCCTCGAAACAGTCGGTTTTTGGATATCACGAGGTCGATCTGGAACCAACAGACTCGCTAATGGCCTGAAATTACGCGCTTGAACGGATCTGCAAGTCGCCGCCGACATCACAGATTCAAGTCGCGTAACCAACCCTTATTAGGAGCTATTTGTATGAGTGGTCCACTTAGCGGCATGCGTGTCCTGGACATTGCCACCGTATTCGCCGGCCCTTTCGCCGCCGCATTGCTTGGCGACATGGGAGCAACTGTGCTGAAGGTCGAGATGCCAGGGGTAGGCGATCCGTTGCGCGCCCTCGGTCCGTTCCAGGGCGACACATCGCTTACTTGGGCTGCAGCGGCTCGAAACAAGCAAAGCATGACTCTCGACCTGAAATCGTCGGAGGGTCAAGAAGTTCTCATCCGCCTTCTCGCCGAGCAGGACATTCTCATCGAGAACTTCCGGCCCGGCACTTTGGACAAGTGGGGCCTTAGCATTGACCGGCTGCGGGCGGCGAATCCCAACCTGATCGTGGTACGCATTTCGGGCTACGGCCAGACTGGTCCCTTCGGGAGTAAGGCAGGCTTCGGGACCCCTGCGACCGCATTCAGTGGTTACGCTCATATCAACGGGTACCCCGACCGTCCTCCGGTATTGCCGTCAGTGTCTCTGGTGGACTACCTAACCGGCATGTTCGGCGCGCTAGGTGCCCTGGCGGCCGTATATCAACTGAAGGTGTCGGGCGGGCCGGCCGAGGAAGTCGACGCCGCGCTGTACGAATCAATCTTCCGGATGCTTGAAGTAGTTGTTGCCGAGTACGACGTGCTCGGCACAGTCCGAGAACGCACCGGCAACGAGCTAGCAGCCTCTTGCCCTGCAGGAATTTATCAGGCAAAGGACGGACACTGGGTCGTCATCACCACCAGCACAGAGCGCACCTTCGCCCGACTCGCCGAAGCGATGGACCGGCCTGACATGCTCACCGACCCGCGCTACTCGACCAACCGGGAACGACTAGCGCGGAGGACCGAGATGAACGAGCTGGTCAGCGCTTGGACCGGCACTTACACCCGCGAAGAACTGCAAAAGCGGCTGGACGACTTCTCGGTCCCGCACTCCCTTGTCTACGACGTCGCCGACATCTTCAAGGATGAGCACTATGCAGCACGCGACATGCTCGTAGAAGTCAGTCATCCCACACTCGGCTCAGTCACATTGCCTGGAGTAGTGCCCAAGTTCAGCGAGAACCCTGGCTCCATCCGGAGCGCGGGCCCTCTCATGGGCGAACACACCACAACCGTCCTCACTGAGCTGGGCTACACCGCCGAGCAGATCGCCGACCTCGAACTTAAGGGAATCGTCTGATGTCAATTGAAAGCGATCAACCCGCTCGGTTCGGGAAGGGAGCATGACATGCCCGACGGACTGATGATCACCAGGCAGGCAGACGGTCGGATTCTAGAGGTAGTTCTGGATCGGGTCGAACGCGGGAATGCCCTGTCTGCTTCGATGTATCGTGAGCTGGCCGAAGTAATAAGACGTGCGGAGAACGATGCCTCCATCGGCGCGCTCCTCATTCGCAGTAGTCGCGAAACTTTTTGTATGGGCGGCGACATAGCTGATGATCGCGGTAGGCGTGACCCTGATTACAGCGCTGCGATTCACGACTTCACCGAGCAGTGGTTGTCACGGAGCATTCCAGCAGTAGCGCTGGTCGACGGCGCGGCTCAAGCGTTCGGATGTGCTCTCGCTCTTAGTTCAGATCTTGTGTTTTCAACGGAACGGGCCTGGTTCGCGCTGCCTGAACTGCTGCACGGACTTGTTCCCGTGTATGCAATAGCGGTTCTGGACGCGTCGGGGCATGCCGCGACCGGAGCTCGAATGATGTGGCAAGGCAAGCGCTTCTCCGGCAGGGAAATCAGTAGCTTTGCCAATAATGTCGTCCTGTGCGCCTCGATCCAGGAAGCGGAAGAAGGCATCGCAGATATTTTCACCGGATGGATGGGTGGAAATGTGGACTCTCTAAGGCGTGCAAAGCGATTCACCAACAACGCCAATGATACAAACAGAAACACGATCTTGTCCGGCGCCCAGAAAGCGCTTCAGCACGCCTTAGCGAACGCTGACGAGGACCCAAGAAAAGCCCAGTCCTACCTGTCGACAGCCACCTCAAATAGATAGCCCACGTGAGTCATCCGCAAAGCTGTTAGAGCTGATTCATAGGAAGCGCTGCTTGCCTAACAAACTAACAACTCCATGCTAACGGTCGCCATGCCGAAACGGCTTCCACTCTGCAATTCTAAAGACACAATTCCGATGAACGTACGCCACCTTTGCCCAAAAATACTGGTAGTGCCTAGGGTGCCGTAATCCGACCAGTTCCCTGGACGGATAAAACTGGCATTACTGTCAACCGCCATCATTGAGCGAGACAGAACATATGCCAACTGATCAAATAGTTGCGGCAGCGCGACCGTCATGGGACCCCCTGAGACTTCAAACCAATTCAAACTTTCAGCCACCTCGCTCAAGATCGCTGGTGCACATGGAAAGGCAGCTTGTAATGAAGCAAACTGTGCTCGACAGAGCTCAAAAGAAGGCATTTCGCCGGTTGATGCCATTCGTGGCATTGCTCTTCGTGGTAAACCAACTCGACCGCATTAATATCTCGGTAGCCGGACCCAATGGTATGAACGACGAGCTTGGGTTGACTGCCGCGCAGTTCGGCCTTGCGTCCGGCCTCTTTTTTATCGGCTACATGGCACTTGAAGTTCCCAGTAATCTCGCCCTGCACCGGTTCGGGGCGCGGCGATGGCTTGCGCGTATCGTCGTCACATGGGGAATCGTGGCGACGGCCCTGACTTTTGTTCCAAATGCAGAATGGCTATACGGTCTTCGCATACTGCTGGGGGTAGCTGAAGCTGGATTTGCCCCCGGAATCGTGGTCTACCTGACATACTGGTTCACGCGCGAGATGCGCTCACGGGCGACAGCCTTCTTCTTGCTTGGTATTCCTGTCGCGGCCGCCTTCGGCGTTCCGTCTATGACCCTGATTGGTGTCCATATGGACGGGTTCTTCGGGCTTGACGGTTGGCGTGTGATCCTTCTGATCACGGGTTTGTTGGCAGTGGTGCTCGGCGTCATGTGCTGGTTCTACCTGACAGATCGGCCTGCGGATGCGCATTGGCTGACAGCCGAGGAAAGCCAGGCGCTCACCGAGGCGTTGGCCACTGAGACCCCGGAAAAAGCGGGTAATCACAGCATTCGCAAGGCCCTGCTTAACGGGCAAGTGTGGCTACTCGCAGTCGCGCCATTCCTGGTTCTCTACTCCATGTTCGTCGTGACGTTCTTCCTGCCAACCCTGCTCAAAGATATTAATGCCCGGGAGTCTCTCGGTCTTAGCAGCGTGCAGGTGGGTCTCCTCTCTGCAATTCCGTGGGCTATCGGCGGCGCGGGTATGCTCTTTTTCGCCTCCAGGTCGGACAAGAAAAGGGAAGTAACCAAACACTTCGTTGCGGCCGCGACTATCGGTTCGATAGGGTTCTTTTTCCTTGCCATGTTTGGTTTGGACAACCCGTATATCGCTCTTGCAGCGCTAACGGTGGCCATGGTCGGGGTTCTTGGATCCCTTACTACGTTTTGGGTTCTTCCGTCGCGTCTCTATACAGGCGCCGCCGCGGCCGGCGTAATAGCCCTGATCAATACGATTGCCAATTTTGGCAGCTTTCTTGGGCCATACTCGTTTGGTGCGCTCAGTGACGCCACGGGAGGATACAAGGGCGGTCTGATTATCGTCGCCGTCGCCATGCTGCTTGCGGGACTTCTCATCGCACTACGCTTTCGCGACCTTGGGAGAGCCCCGGATGCCGAACGCGTCGGCAGCGTCTCCAAGACGACCAACGATGATCCGGAACCCCTTGCCCACCAAGCGAAATACCCCATAACGGCCGAGGCCGCGCCTCGACAGGTGTTTCCGCGGGAGGAGGACTAATGACACTGCCTAAGTCTGTCGTGGTGCGTGAAGTAGGCGCGCGTGAGGGTATGCAGATCGAGAAGGGACCAATCTCGACGGCGGAGAAGATACGTCTGGTGAACCTTCTGTCCGAGTGCAACTTCCCGGAGATCGAAGTTACCTCTTTCGTCTCACCGAAGTGGGTGCCGCAAATGGCGGACGCCGAGCAGGTTGCAACAGGGTTCACCCGGAAGCCGGGCACCGAATATACCTGTGTTTACCTGAACAAGCAGGGTCTCGAACGCGCACTCGCGGTCGGCACTTTGGACGTCAAGGCCGCAGTGGTCGTCTCGGCGAGCGAGGAGTTTTCCCACAAAAACATGAGACGTTCCACCGAGCAGGTGCTTGCCGACCTCCCGGACTCTCTCGCTGTCGCCCGCGATGCGAACGTACCAGTGGCCTACCTGTCGGTCGCGGCGGCCTTCGGCTGCAATTACGCCGGAGACATCGACCTGGGTGCTGTGATCGATCGCTTTACGCGTGCGCTTGCAGTAGCAGCGGACGCAGGTGTTCATATCCCCACTTTGCTTTTGGCGGACACCATGGGGTGGGCCAACCCCGAACAGATTCGCCGCACCGTCGGTGAAGTTCGGGAGCGTTGGCCGGAACACGACATTCGGATGCATCTGCACGATACCCGCGGCATGGGTATCGCCAACGCCTACGCGGCGATGCAGCTGGGAGCACGCGACTTCGATGCCTCGGTCGCGGGGTTGGGCGGATGCCCGTTCGGCGGGGACCACGGCGCCGCCGGGAACATCGCCACCGAGGAGTTCGTGCACATGTGCCACGAAATGGGAATCGACACCGGGGTCGACCTTGACCGCCTTATCGACGTCGCCCTCCAATCCGAATCCATTGTGGGACATTCCCTTCCCGGGAAAGTCATGCGCGGACGCGCACTACACACATATCGCTGATGCTCCGACTGCCTCCGAATCCGGGGGCGCGGTGTTGACGGCCCTACGCTCCGGGCACTACTGGGGAGTATCGCAAAGGTCGCAAAGGGGAACTAGTCCACCGAGCTGCCGGGGATCGACTCCGGCGTCGGTCTTGTGATGCATCGCATGCGGCGGTCCAATGCGCAGCGCGAAGGTCGCGGGCTCGAATCCTCGGACCAGTGTGCGGAACCTGGAGCTTCCCGTAACCGCCCCGTCTGGCAGCTGATTGCAGGAGGTGCAAACTGACGTCTCCCAAGTCCAGACCTCTCAGCAGAAGGCCGATCTCTCGACTAATAAGTATGCCGCTAGCCACAATCATAGAAAGAGTCTCAGTGAAAAAGATTTCATTTGCAGCACTATGCCTGATCGTCGGTCTCACAGCCACAGGCTGCGGCGGCAACGCCTCGACGACGGGCAGTGAAGAAAAATATCCCGACCGTCCAATCAATATGACTGTGGGCGGGGCTCCCGGCAGCGGGTTCGATCTAACGCTGCGAACGCTTACAGAAGTCCTGGGGAAAAATAAGATTGTAGATGTCCCCACCCCTATCGATAACCGGCCTGGGGCTGACGGCGGGCTCTGGGCTTCGCAAATGATCGATAAGTATTCTGGAGCCGACGACCGCCTTTCCGTCACATCATTGGTGATGATGACGAATCATGCTCGTGGCAAGTCTGAGTTCAACTATGACGATGTCACTATGATCGCGCAGCTGATGACGGAAAATTTTGCCGTTGTCACGAACAAGGACTCGGGCTACGGTGATCTGCCGGCGGTCCTCAATGCGGTCGTTTCCGACCCAGGGTCGGTACCCGTTGGCGCTGCATCGGATGATCAGATGCCCTTCGCGTTACTGGTTGAAGCTGCGGGCGGTGACGCTTCCAAAATCAACTTTGTGGCCTACGAGGGCGGCGGGGAACAATCCACTGCTCTGCTTTCCGGAGACATAGACGTCGCTATCGCTGGCAGCAGCGAATTGCTTCCCCTGATTACATCTGGGGACCTCAAAGCTCTGGCTGTAGTGGGCAAGGAGCGATACGAAAAGTTGAGCGATGTTCCGACTACAACTGAGCTGGGTTACGACGTTACGATCGCAAACTGGCGCGGGATTTACGGCCCCCCTAACATGCCTGATTACGCCGTCAAGTACTGGCAGAACGCGATCAAGGAAGCACTCGAGACAAAGGAATGGCGTGATGCCGCGGAGAAGAACCAGTGGGTAACGAGTTACCGGACGGGTGAGGATCTCAATACCTTTCTGAAGGAAACGAACCAGCAGGTGACCGATGCCTTCACGAAAATTGAGAAGGGGTGACCACACCAATGTCGGCTGAAAAGACCCCCACTTTATCCCGCGGGCGCTCCGACTTGCTGTGTGGACTCGGCGTGCTGGTTGGGGGCTCACTTCTACTCGTCAGCGCGCTCGGCATAGACACTACTCTTGGGACTAAAGCGGGAATTGGTCCTGGGACGGTGCCTGTTGCCCTAGCGACCTTGCTTATGGCCGGCGGTGCCGCGCTTCTCTTCACCGGTATTCGGGCGGCGCGAGCATCCCACACCGGTACGCAAACATTTTCACAAGCCGCAAGCGATGTAGAAGCGCTCTTGAAGGAAGCTGAACCACCCGTCCCGCTCAAGAAACTCCTTGTCATGGTCCTCCTCTTTGTCGGCTACGCTGTCGCCTTTATCCCTCTCGGCTACGTGCTGTCGACGGCGGTTTTTCTCGGGATCGTAGTTACCGTCATCGATCCGGCTAAATGGAAGCGGAATGTGCTGTTCGCCTTAGGCTTCTCAGCCATTGTTTATCTGGGCTTCACCCAACTCCTCGGCGTACCGCTTCCTGTAGGTGTGCTCGGATTACCGGTAGGGGGCTGAATGGACGCGTTCGGTTCTCTCCTAGCTGGCCTCGGGTCTGCGGTCACCCCGACCAATCTGATGTTCGTTTTCCTTGGCGTTCTCATCGGCACAATCGTAGGAGTGCTCCCTGGACTCGGCCCCATTACGGCCATAGCACTTTTGATTCCGCTTACATTCGGCCTCGAACCCACTAGCGGCCTGATACTGCTTTCAGGTGTTTACTACGGCGCGATGTACGGCGGATCAATTACTTCCATACTCATACGAACACCCGGCGAGGTGGCATCTGCTGTCACAGCGCTCGACGGGCACCAGATGGCCAAAAAGGGACACGCTGGGCCTGCCCTGGCTACCGCTGCCGTTGGTTCGTTCATTGGCGGCACATTAGCCGTCATCGGTCTAGTTTTTCTGTCTCCGGCTCTGGTCACCCTCGCGACAACGTTCGGAGCCGCTGAATACACTGTTCTGCTCCTCGGAGCACTTGCACTCACGGCATCCTTGATGAGTGGGTCTAAGCTGAAGGCCGGTATCTCCGTGCTTATCGGAATGTCATTCGGCGTGGTCGGGCTCGATCCGCAAAACGGAGTGGAACGTTGGACCGGAGGGGCTATCGAGCTTTCCGACGGCATCGACATCGCTCTAGTTGCCATGGCCCTTTTCGCCGTGCCAGAGGCGCTTCGTCACCTCGCAGTCGGTGACCGGAAGCCCTCGTCTACGACGCATGTCCAACGGGCTTGGATGAATAAGGAAGACCTTCGCCTATCAGTGGGACCTTACGCCCGAGGCTCCGTAGTTGGATTCTTGGCCGGAGTGATACCTGGCCTCGGACCGACACTTGGCTCGTTTGCCTCCTACTCATTGGAACGAAGTGTTGCCCGGGGCGAGCGGAAGAAACTCTTTGGCAAGGGAGCAATTGAAGGGGTCGCCGGTCCTGAGACTGCAAACAACGCTGCAGTCGGCGGTGCCATGGTTCCCATGCTGGCTTTAGCGATACCAGGATCGGCGACAACGGCGCTTCTTCTTTTCGTCTACCAGATGTATGGGTTGCAGCCGGGTCCTCAACTTTTCGTGAACGATGGTCCACTCGTTTGGACGATCGTCGCGTCGATGCTGATAGGTAACGCCATGCTGCTGGCGTTGAACATGCCGATGGTTCGCATCTTCACGCCAATGCTGAAAGCACCACCGCCGCTGCTTTACGGCGGAGTACTGGCATTCGTGATGTTAGGCGCGTATGCCCTGACATTCAGCTTCTATTCACTGTTGCTGCTTATCGCCATAGGCTTGCTCGGCTACGTGATGCAGGAGAACGATTTCCCGCTCACGCCGGCAATCCTGGCAGCCGTACTGCTTCCCATGCTCGAGGTGAATCTCCGTCGATCCCTACTCGTATCAGACGGCGACTGGACAACGTTCATTAGCAGGCCCTTGTCGCTCATCTTAATCGTCGTCATCGCGCTCGGCACGATTGTGCCGTTCATCATCAGGACAATACGCGCAAGGTATCAAACCCCTGCAGCGGAACCGACGAGAATAGACGCCTTGAGTTAGGGGCGACTCCTCATCTAGGTGGACCCAGTCTCGGTCAGGCAGCCCCCACGGTGGGACACACGAAGACCTCTTAGATTCAGTTGGCAGTTATGGCAACCACCAATCTAAGAGGTCTTCCCTACTGGCGATGTCACCAACGTCTTGGCGGCTTGTGCCACGGAAAGATCGCGCATTTTGCTGGTCAGCTCGAGAAGCGGGGTCGTGCCCACTGTCGACAGGGGGCATGTCCAGGCTAAACATCGGCCGGCCATTCAGCATCGCTCGAAAGGTCAGCCACCGTAATGCATCTTTTGCACAGCTCCGAGGCTTCCCAAGTAGCGAAATGGGACAAGTCACCTTGTCCAGGGGTGCTACGGCTGACTTACACAGTTCTGCCACCGGTAAGGCCAGTACGCCAATAAGCGCAGCTCCACCCGCCATGGCATTCAATGCGGCTGCTGGCCAGTAGGCCCACTATGCGCGGGTTCTTGACAGTCAGTGTCTTCTGAGTCACAGTTTATCCATGCTTTCGGAAGTTCTGGATCCAGAGAGCACAGTCTATATAAGTGAGGTTCTGATGCAGTTCGCCCTTCGAGACTTGACGATCGGAGAGGTTCTCTCGACCCAAGCCACACGACACCGTGACAAACCGTGCCTGGTCTTCGAAACAGTCAGTTTCACGTATCAGGAGGTAGAGCTGGAAACCAACAGACTCGCCAACGGCCTGGGTTCAGCTGGAGTTGATTTCGGCGAACACGTAGCAGTTATGTTGGGTAATGGTCCAGAGATTTTGCTCTCAATTTTCGCCTTAGGGAAACTAGGCGCCGTAGCCGTCCCGCTGAACACATCGGCGAGAGGCAAGGGGCTGGCCTACAATCTTGATCACGCTGATGCCACCACGCTGATCGCTGATGCACAGTTCCTTCCGCATATCGCGGCGATCATCCACGTAACCTCCTCTTTGAAGCGCTTGATCATCGTCGGTGAGCCGCCCGCTGGCGCTGACCTGCCTGCTGGTCTCATTGTCTTGAAGTTCACCGATCTGCGGTCCAGCAATACACTTGCGCCCAAAACTGCCGTGAAATACAACGATCAAGCCTTCCTGATGTACACGTCAGGGACGACCGGCCCATCGAAGGCCGTTATGTACACACACGCGTACGCCCTTACGTGGGCCGGGGGGTTCGCCGATGCACACAGCTATCGCAGCGACGACATCATGTACGTATCCATGCCCTTGTTTCACGGGAATGCTTTGCATTCCGCCACGTATGGGTGCTTATTGGTCGGAGCCACGGTCGTTGTAAAGCCCAAATTCTCGGCATCCAAGTTTTGGCATGACATATATACCTACGGTGCCACTTTGACAAACCTTTTAGGTTCAATGGGTGACATTCTCTGGAATCTTGATCCATCCGAATATGAGCGCAAGAACACCCTTCGCCAAATTATGGCGGGACCCATACCAGACCGCGGTCGCCAAATGGAAGAACGCTGGCATGTCCAGCTAGTGTCCTGTTTCGGATTAACCGATTTCGGAGTTTCAAACTTTTCGACGGTCGATGATCCTCCTGGTAAGTTTGGATCTTGCGGAATGGTGTCACCGCATTTCGAGGTACGAATTGTTGATGATAACGATTTCGAGGTACCTGACGGACATCTTGGCGAGATTGTCTTGCGCACAAAGACGCCATGGCATAGTGCCTCGGGCTACTACAAGATGCCAACCGAGACAGCGGCTAGTCTGCGGAATCAATGGTTCCATACCGGAGATTTAGGAATTTGCGATGCAGACGGATTTCTGTACTTCAAGGATCGAAAGAAGGACGCAATCCGCAGGCGCGGTGAGAATATATCTGCGTTCGAGGTTGAGCAGGTGTTGATGGACTACGAGGGCATTGCGGAAGTCTGTGCCTATGCGGTGGCGATTGACGGAGACGAAGAAGTGGGCGTTTCTCTTATTACTACGCCAGGCCACAACTTTGTGCCGGCTGATCTGATTAGGTGGTGTGAGGGACGAATGTCGTACTTCATGGTGCCGCGATTTATCGATACGCGCGAAGACTTGCCGAGAACTGAGAGCGGAAAAATTCAAAAGCATTCGCTTCGCACGGATGCGCAATCCAACGTCAAGCAGTTGTGGGATCGCGTGTCGGAAGGCATCGAGGTTGGTCGGCTATGACCCGTCTCGAAAAGATAGCAGCAGGATTTCGTTTACTGGAGGGGCCGGTCTGGGATCCCGCCTCCGGCTTGGTATTCGCAGACGCCGAGGGGGGCGGGGTATTTGGTCTCAACGAGACTGGAGCTGGCCCCGCCACTATCGTGCAACACCGACGAGGAATCGGCGGGTTAGTGCGTCATCAGTCCGGCGGTCTTGTCGTATCCGGTCGCAATGTCGCATACAAGGGAACCGATGTATCGTCGACGGTCGTTCTGTTAGACAACACCCCTGAAGTAAGTGGAATGGTCGGATTCAGCGATATGTGTGCCGATGCAGCGGGCCGCGTGCTAGCCGGTATGTTAGGGTCTCGGCCCACCGAGGAAAACCATCTCTCCGACCACGGGAGTCTCTGGCTCATCGACTTGGACGGATCCGCCCGATGTCTAATACCGTCACCTAAGGTTCGGCACACCAACGGTTTGGCGTTCTCCCCAGACGACACCAGCCTCTACTATGCAGATTCTGGTCAGCAGGCTGTCTTCGTATATGACTACGACGTTGCCAGCGGCCGTGTCGGCGCACCACGTCTGTTCGCCACGATGGACGCGGGCATCCCTGATGGGCTAGCGGTTGCGGCTGATGGAAGTGTCTGGGTAGCAAACGCGTTCGCATCCCGTGTGCTTGTTTTCGGTCCTGACGGAGGTCTGCAGCGCACCGTTAACATTCCCCAGGAAATCGTGACCAACGTTTGTTTCGGCGGCACTGCAATGGACGAGGTATTCATCACCACGGGGTCCCTGAACCCGGCGGAGCGTGTTGGTGCTGTGTATCACTTGACTAACGACGTCCCTGGACTGCAAACCCATCAAGCAAAGTGCCCCGTGCTGGTAGGAGCGACGCCCCCGGCCGTGTCCCCAAAGGAGGAGGACTAATGACACTGCCTAAGTCTGTCGTGGTGCGTGAAGTAGGCGCGCGTGAGGGTATGCAGATCGAGAAGGGACCAATCTCGACGGCGGAGAAGATACGTCTGGTGAACCTTCTGTCCGAGTGCAACTTCCCGGAGATCGAAGTTACCTCTTTCGTCTCACCGAAGTGGGTGCCGCAAATGGCGGACGCCGAGCAGGTTGCAACAGGGTTCACCCGGAAGCCGGGCACCGAATATACCTGTGTTTACCTGAACAAGCAGGGTCTCGAACGCGCACTCGCGGTCGGCACTTTGGACGTCAAGGCCGCAGTGGTCGTCTCGGCGAGCGAGGAGTTTTCCCACAAAAACATGAGACGTTCCACCGAGCAGGTGCTTGCCGACCTCCCGGACTCTCTCGCTGTCGCCCGCGATGCGAACGTACCAGTGGCCTACCTGTCGGTCGCGGCGGCCTTCGGCTGCAATTACGCCGGAGACATCGACCTGGGTGCTGTGATCGATCGCTTTACGCGTGCGCTTGCAGTAGCAGCGGACGCAGGTGTTCATATCCCCACTTTGCTTTTGGCGGACACCATGGGGTGGGCCAACCCCGAACAGATTCGCCGCACCGTCGGTGAAGTTCGGGAGCGTTGGCCGGAACACGACATTCGGATGCATCTGCACGATACCCGCGGCATGGGTATCGCCAACGCCTACGCGGCGATGCAGCTGGGAGCACGCGACTTCGATGCCTCGGTCGCGGGGTTGGGCGGATGCCCGTTCGGCGGGGACCACGGCGCCGCCGGGAACATCGCCACCGAGGAGTTCGTGCACATGTGCCACGAAATGGGAATCGACACCGGGGTCGACCTTGACCGCCTTATCGACGTCGCCCTCCAATCCGAATCCATTGTGGGACATTCCCTTCCCGGGAAAGTCATGCGCGGACGCGCACTACACACATATCGCTGAGTTTAGGTCCAATAATTCAAAGGGTTTTCGTATACTAGCTTATTTGTAAAACGCTAGTTAACACGGTCAGGAACAGGCATGGCACACAACAATCTATCTACTTCAGCGGGACTGAATTCCGGACAAAGCACATCACTTTCCCTTCAGGCAAACCGTCGAAGAACAGTAATATCGAGCGCGCTGGGCACCACGATAGAATGGTACGACTTTCTCCTGTACGGCTTCCTGGCGCCCGTTGTGTTCAACGAGCTGTTTTTCCCGACATTCGACCCTGTGGTCGGCGCCATTATTGTGTTCTCAACGTTAGCCGTAGGATACGGCGCGCGGCCACTTGGAGGCATCGTATTCGGCCACTACGGGGATAAAGTCGGTCGAAAAAAGATATTCATGGTGACTCTGATCGTGATGGGTGTCTCTACAGTAGGTATTGGTATGCTGCCCACCTACGAAACCATAGGCGTATGGGCACCCGTATTCCTGGTCACGCTTCGATTTATTCAAGGAATTGGCGTCGGCGGTGAAACGGGGGCTGGCACGCTCCTCACCCTTGAAACGGCTCCGGATAACCGACGCGGCCTGTATGGCTCAATCGTCATGGCAACCGCCAGCGTCGGGGTAATACTTTCAGTTGGTTCCGTTGCACTGCTAAGTCTGATGCCGCGGGAAGATCTACTTTCCTGGGGATGGCGCCTACCATTTCTGGGCAGCGTTATCCTAGTTGTAATCGGTGCTTACATCCGGCGCCGTATCACCGAATCGCCGGCTTTTGCGAAGAAACAACAGATCATAAAGGTTCCTGCTCTCGAAGTCTTCCGAACTGCATGGCGGCCTACTCTTGCCGGAATTGCCTTGGCAATGGTTGCTTCCACTCTCTACCACCTCGTTGCGACTTTTGCACTGTCGATTGGGCCTCGGAACTACGGTCTCTCAGTGACCGGACTTACCGTCGCCACCATGGTCGCGGGCGTTGTTTCGCTGATTACTATTCCCCTCAGTGGCCGCCTATCCGACTCGGGAGGACGAAAACGCAACTACTACATCGGTATTCCGCTCGCCATGGTAACGGTTACGGTCTATTTCCTGTACTTACTGCCGTCACAGAATATTCTACTTGTGGGTTGCGGAATGGTAGTAGCTATTGGGGTGGCACAAGCGCTGATGTACGGCGTTGAAGGAGCACTCATTTCCGAGAACTATCCGACGCCGGTTCGCTTCTCTGGATTCTCAATTGCAAAACAGATTGGAACGCTGTTGGGCGCAGGATTCTCACCTCTGATTGCTTCGAGTTTGGCCGCCGCGTTTAATAACAACGCTTGGGCGTACGTTATCTTTTTCGGATTGGAGGCCGTAATTGCTCTAGTCGCACTTACCCTCATGAAAGAAACCTACCGCACCCCCCTGCAGCCGGCAGTTCCTCGGTAACCGGACTACACGTCCAACTCGAATCCTTTGGTCCAGTGACGTAACGTGACGGCACGAATATAGGGAGAGGGCAGAGTGAGAGCTGCCGAGTCTCAACGCCTGCTGGGCAATCCTCCACGACGCAGGGATCGGTGAAGCTGCCGCCGTCTTTGCGCGCTCCATCCGAACACGGCGCAACGCTGCATCAAAGACCAAAGATCCGGAGGATGGACCAGGCCAGGCACAGACTTTGGCTGTAGTCGGTTGTATGTCTGTCGCCGGCACAACCACTCATAGCGGCTCTTGCCGAATGTGACCACCTCAGTGTCGGCGACTTGTCGGTGCCACCGACGTAAAACCGGGCTGGGGAAAATGCGGTGGCCGCAGCGGGAGTGCCGCGCCATAGCTCGGATCCCTGCTGTAATGAATGCGTCTGAGAGCATTCGTTACAGCAGGGATCCGAGCCTTCAGATTTAAGAATGCGGGAGCTGTTTCACCATAAATCCCAAGGAGCTCCCGCTGATGGCTGGAGTCAGGACATGGCCTTTTTGGGACTGGCGGCAGGCGGGGAAATCTCCACAGCGTTCCGGAAGGGCTGCTATGCGGGTTTAGGGCAAAACGTGTGTATGGCAGTGTCCTACTTGCCAGCAACAGGGGCAAGTCGGGGGCAGCTATGCTTTGGGCCCTTAGGGTTGCTGGGGTTCTTGCATGTCTCTTGGGTGTTTGATCTGTGGTCGTGCACTGGTTCTGAAGGGAAAGCGGCTGCCGGTAAGCAGCAACTGGGTTACGTGCCGACCCCAACTCGAGAAACGTCCGGAAGTGAGCCAGGGGGCAGAGCCGGACGCGTTCCTGGACTGGTCTTTGAGCACCGGCTTTCAAGTAGGTTTGCTTCTTTTGCACGGCCTCTTCTTTCCGGCGGAGCACGGCGTGGTGTTGGAATATTGCATCCGTGTCCCGGTTGCCGGGTAGGTCCTTGACCGGTTCCAAATCCGTGGATCTATGTGGGTCCGGGGTGCTGTCTAATTGCTGCGTGCAAGGATTATTGCTCGGCTGGCTGTGGTGTTATGCCGAGAAGGAGGCCGCGAAGGCAGCCCGGGCCACTTCCGCCTGATTTGGTTGGCAAGCCAGGCCGTGACTGAGACTCCGTAACATTTCAGCAAGTCAAGGGCAGGGGTGGGGCAGCTGAAAGGCTTAGTAGACCGCGTGGTGGTGGCGGCGACAAGCTCAGCCCAGGACAGGCATCCCGCTGGGTCTTCGCTGGAAGTCGTGGTCCAAAGATTCGCCCGGTGTGACCGTCGATGCCCGTAGCAGATTAGCTTCATCGCTGATACAGCAATGGTCCAAAGTGAGCTAACAAGACCACGGCGGCACGAGGGTCGATATCTGCCGTCGCCGGCTATGTCGTGAAAGCGGACCCCGGCCCACCCATCTACATGCTCCGTCGGAACAAATGCCGGAGCCGACCAGATTACAACTCTGAGTGCCAGGAAATTCTGCCTGACCCCACAGATAGCTGACCGCCGGGCGGCCGAGCCCGCAAATTGGCTTACTTTTCGACCATCGCTGACAATCAGCCACTAGATCTGGGCAGCCAACGGCTCGAACCGCTTTCCCACCATAACTTGGTACTACCACGGGAGCGATCCCATGTCGTTGGACAGCCTGCTGAAGCTGATCATCGCAGACGTCCTCGTGGGCCTAGTGACTTTGGCTGCGGTTAGGTTCTGCCGACTCTCCGGCCAACGCCGGCTGCAAGATCTTTGTCTATCGAAGTGGCGTGGTGACCGAGGGTGATTCATGGTTGGGGTCCCGAAGGGTGAACTGGCTTCGGGTCGGGTGGACTGTTTTGTAGGTGTGGGATCCCGGCGCGGCACCCGGCCTTCGGGCGTGTGCGTTGCGCTTCTCCTTGCCGCGCCGGGAATTTTTGACAGGTTTGTCGTCGAGGGCTGCTGGGAGATTGAAATGTGCACGTCGCCCCGCAGCTGGTAGGGCGTCAGCCGTGGGTAAAGTTGGGCTGTCTCTTTTCGACGAAGGCGCGCATACCTTCTTTTTGGTCCGAGCTGGCGAACACAGAGTGAAAAATCCTGCGTTCGAAGAGGATGCCGCTGTCCAGGGGCATTTGAAAGGCAGCATTCACTGCCTCCTTTGCCAGCATGACAATTGGCGCGGACTTCTCAGAGATAGTCTTCGCAGTTTCCAAGGCATCCTCCAGGAGCCTGTCGTGAGGGACAAGCCTTGCTACCAGACCGATGCGTTCAGCCTCAGCCGCGTCGATAGTGCGGCCCGTGAGGATCATCTCCATAGCCTTTGCCTTGCCGACGGCGCGCGTCAACCGCTGTGAACCTCCCATGCCAGGTATGACGCCCAATTTGATCTCCGGCTGGCCAAATCGCGCTGAGTCAGCTGCAATGATGAAGTCGCACATCATTGCCAGTTCACAGCCTCCGCCCAGCGCGTGGCCAGCGACGGCAGCAATTATCGGGGTCCGTACGGCGGCCAGACCGTCCCAGCCCTGCAGCCAATCGTCCAAGTACATATCCATGTAAGTCCGGGAAGACATCTCCTTGATGTCGGCCCCTGCGGCGAAGGCGCGATCGGATCCGGTCAGAAGGATGGCACCCGTATCAGGGTCCTTGTCTAAGCTTCTGGCAGCCGAGACGACTTCTTGCATGAGTTGAAGGTTCAGTGCGTTGAGAGCCTCCGGTCGATTCAGTGTGATGACGCCTACGCGTCCATTTTGCTTTACGGTGATGGTTCGAAAATTCATGCTCTTCCTCGAAGGAGGCTGCGCTAGGCAACTAGGAGTGGGTGTGGATTCCAACCGGGACCGACCGCTCTTCGGGCCCGTTGTAGGCACTGAGCGGGCGGATGAGGGCGTTGGAAGCGGCCTGCTCCATGATGTGGGCGGTCATGCCGGGGATACGGCTGGCGACGAAGATGGGGGTGAACATGGGGGTGTCGAAGCCGATGAGGTGATAGGCCGGACCCGAAGGGTAGTCAAGGTTTGGCTTGATAGCCTTGGCTTCGTCCATCGCCTGTTCGAGGCCGTTGTACAGTCCCAGAATTTCCGGCCTGCCGTAGTAGTCGATCAGCTTGTCCAGGGCCCCCTTCATGGTGGGCACCCGGGAATCGCCGTTCTTATAGACCCGGTGTCCGAAACCCATGACCTTTTTCTTCTCTGCGAGGGCTTCCTCCATCCAGGATTTGGCCCGGGTCGCGGCTTCGTCGAGAGATTCCTCCGGGCGTATTCCGATTTCAGTGAAGGTGTGCATGACTGCTTCATTGGCGCCGCCGTGCAAGTGACCTTTGAGCGCCCCGATGCCGGCTGTAACGGCGGAATGCAGGTCCGAAAGTGTGGACGTGACTACACGCGCAGTGAACGTGGAGGCGTTGAAGGAGTGCTCCGCGTACAGGATCATGGAGACATTGAAAGCCTCTACGACCGCGTCCGCGGGTTCTTCACCAAAGCTCATCCAGAGGAAATTGGCCGAGTAGCCCAGATCATCCCGAGGATTCACGAGATCCTGGCCGCGGCGGCGGCGCTGGTCGTAGGCAACAACGGCAGGCATGGCCGCAAACAGATCGATCGCCTTTGTCAGGTTTGCCTCTGGTGAGGAGTGCTCGGACAGCGGGTGACGCGCGCCGAGGACGGATGCTGCGGTGCGGCAGACGTCCATCGGATGAGCGGACTTAGGCAGCGAATCAATGATCATTTTGAGAGCCGGATCGAGGCTCCTGCTTGCACGCTCGCGAGCAATGAACTCCGCAAGTTCGCTTTCTGAGGGCAGCTCAGCGTTCCAGAGGAGGTAGGCGACCTCTTCGAAGCTGCACCGAGCGGCGAGTTCCTGAACCGGGTAGCCGCGGTACAGCAGGGAGTTGGTATCCGGGTTGACCTTGGAAATGGCGGTGTAGTCCACCACGACCCCAGTGAGGCCTTTTCGAATGTCTGTATCAGTCATGCTGAACTCCTTCGTTGCATTACGTGTATTAGCGGATATTAGGGATCTGGAAGTTGAAGACGTCGGAATCGAATTTGTTGTAGGCCTCGTAGTCCACCAAGTCATAAAGACGCGCACGAGTGAGCATTTCGGGGACGCGGACCTGCTGTGTTCCGAGGCTTCTGAGCGTGTCCAAAACCCGTTCAGCAGCGCCCATGGCGCTGCGGAGCAGGGTCACCGGATAGATCACCATGTTGACGCCTACGTTCTGCAGTTGGTCTTTGGTGAACAGGTCGCTTTTGCCGAACTCGGTCATGTTGGCAAGGATCGGCACGTCGACGGCGTCCCGAATGGCACGGAACTCGTGCAGGTCTCGCATGGCCTCGGGGAAGATGGCGTCCGCGCCGGCGTCGACCAAGGCCTTTGCGCGGTCTTTGGCTGCCCGGAGTCCATCCACGGCGCGGATGTCGGTGCGGGCCATGATCAGGAAGTTGGGGTCGCGGCGGGCGTCGGCGGCTGCCCTGATCCGCTTGGTGGCCGTGTCGAGGTCCACCACGTTTTTCCCATCCAAATGGCCGCACCGTTTGGGGTTGAACTGGTCCTCGATGTGGAGCCCGGCCAGGCCTGCATTCTCGATTTCCTGGACGGTGCGGGCAACGTTCATCGGTTCGCCGAAGCCAGTATCCGCGTCAACGATCGCGGGCAGGTCGGTCATCCGGGCGATCTGACCGGCACGGGTGGCTACCTCGGTGAGCGTGGTGAGCCCGATGTCCGGCAGGCCCAAGTCATTGGCCAAGACGGCGCCGGAAATGTAAACGCCCGCGAAGCCCTTTTCCTCGATCAGCCGCGCCGAAAGTGGGTTGAAGGCGCCGGGAAACTGCGCGATGGGCCCGGATCGCAGGAGTTCCCGCAGTTTAACGCGTTTCCACTCGGGCGTTGTTCCTGAATACAGCATTTAGAACAGCCCCCGTGGTGCTGCGTCGAGGTCGATGACGCCGGGGGCGGCGGTGATGTTTAACTGGTCCAGCTCGCCCGGGCCCAGGTCCGGAAGAGCTTCGGCAGCAGCGAGGAAACGCTCGATTTCGGCATCCTCGACGAGCCCGGCCGCAAGGGTGCGGAACTTGTGCACGTACTGTTCGCGGGCGAAGGGCCGGGCCCCAAGCGGGTGGGCGTCGGCCACAGCGATCTCATCGGTGATGATGGTGCCGTCCGTAAGGGTGATTTCCACGGATCCGCCGAAGGCTTTTTCGTTGGTGTCCAGGGAGTGGTAGCGGCGGGTCCACTCCAGGTCTTCCTCGGTGGTCACCTTGTGCCACAGCTCGACGGTGTCAGGCCGGGCGGCGCGTTCGGGGGCGTAGGAATCCACGTGGTGCCAGGCCCCGTCCTGGAGCGCGACGGTGAAGATATACGGGATGGAGTGGTCCAGCGTCTCCCGTGAGGCGGTCGGGTCATATTTCTGCGGATCATTGGCGCCGGACCCGATGACGTAGTGAGTGTGGTGGCTCGTCCTAATTTGCACCGACCTCACGTTTGCGGGGTCGGTGGCCTCCGGGTGGTCCTTGTGCAGCTTCCGAGCGAGGTCGATCAAGGCCTGGGCCTGGTATTCGGCGGAATGTTCCTTGGTGTAGGTATCCAGGATGGCGCGCTTGGCCTCGCCGGCCTCGGGTAGCGGGACCTCATAGGTGGCCCCCGGGCCATCCAGCATCCAGGCGATGACGCCGTCCTCGCCTTCGTAGATCGGCACCGGGGAGGTCTGTCCGCGCATGGCACGGTCCGCGGCTTCAACGGCCATCTTCCCGGCGAAGGCGGGGGCGTGCGCTTTCCAGGTGGAGATCTCGCCCTTACGTGACTGCCGAGTGGCGGTAGTGGTGTGCAGCGCCTGGCCAACAGACTGGAAGATGGTCTCGACATCAAGGCCCAGAAGGGTGCCAATCCCTGCTGCGGCGGAGGGGCCGAGGTGGGCCACATGGTCGATCTTGTGCTTGTGCAGGCAGATCGCCTTCACAAGGTTCACCTGAATTTCGTAGCCGGTGGCAATGCCCCGGATCAGGTCGGCGCCGCTGGAACCCACGTGCTGCGCGACGGCCAGGATCGGCGGGATGTTGTCGCCCGGGTGTGAATACTCGGCAGCCAGGAACGTGTCGTGGTAGTCCAACTCTCGTACAGCAACGCCATTGGCCCAGGCAGCCCATTCCGGCGAGACCCGTTCGCCGACGCCGAAGACCTTAGCCCCCTTTCCGCCGGTACTGGGGCTGTGGGCCAGTGCCTGGGCGCGGGCGGCCACGATCGGCGCCCGGTTCAGCGAGGCAATGGCCACGGACGCGTTATCGATGACGCGGTTGATCACCATATCAGCCACTAGCGGTGTAACTTCTACATCGTCAGCAGCGACCACCGCGATCTTGTACGCCAGCTGCTCCTCGCGAGCAAGGTTCTCTTCACTCTTGTATACACGGACGGAATGTTTATTCTTCACGTTGATTCTTTCAGGATTGCGGATGATGGGATTTCTGGACCGCGCAGGCGTCGCACTTTTGCCGTGTCGTTGAGGAGGGGGAGCTAGTTCCGGTAGAGCAGCAGCGCTTCGCCCTGTCCACCGCCACCGCAGAGGGCGACTGCCGCGCGGCCGGACCCCCTGCGGAACAGTTCGTTGGCGGCATGAAGTGCCAGGCGCGCCCCCGAAGCTCCGATGGGATGGCCCAAAGCGATGGCCCCGCCGTGTATGTTGCAGCGGTCCAAGGGAATTCCCAACTCGTTCAGCGACTGAACCGCGACGGCGCCGAAGGCCTCATTTATCTCGATGAAGTCGAGATCTTCTGCGGTCCACCCGGCCCGTGCCAGCGCCGCACGGGTGGCGTTCGAGGGCTGTGAATGCAGTGAATTATCAGGACCAGCTACTTGGCCAGGGGCGCTGACGACGGCAAGGATCTCAAGTTGGAGTCGTTCAGCGTTGGCGCGACTTGTGAGGACAAGGGCTGCAGCTCCATCGGAGAGGGGCGAGGCGTTTCCTGCCGTGATGCTGCCATCGGCAGCAAAGGCGGGACGTAATTGGGACAGGACACCGACGTCGGTGCCCGGTCTTATCTGTTCGTCCCTGTCCAGAACCAGCGACTGTCCTTTCCTCCTGCCGTCAACAGTGATGGGTACGATTTCGTCCTTGAACACTCCTTCGTCGGCTGCCTGAGCAGCTCGCCGATGGGACGCCGCCGCCACCTCGTCTTGTTGGCGTCTCCCTATGCTGTGCACCTGGTTGCCTCGTTCAGTCAGGAGGCCCATAGAGATGCCTTCCTGTGCGTCGCTGAGGCCGTCACTGACAAGGGAATCGATCAAGTTGCCGCCGCCGTATAGCCATCCTTGGCGCGAGCCAGGCAGCAGGTGTGGACTCCGACTCATGGATTCCTGCCCGCCGGCAACCACTACTTCCGCGTCACCGGCGCGGATGAGGCGTGCAGCATCTATGACGGCGGTAAGCCCGGACAGGCAAACTTTGTTTATTGTGGTCGCAGGTACTTTCCCGCTAATTCCAGCTTTTAGCGCGGTCTGGCGGGCCGGATTTTGTCCTGAGCCTGCCTGCACAACCTGGCCCATCACCACGGCATCTACCAGGCCCGGATCGATGCCGGCCTTTTCAAGTGCTCCGCTTACTGCTGCTGCACCGAGTTCTACCGCGGTCAGTCCAGCCAACTGGCCGTTGAGCTTGCCTTGGGGGGTTCGGGCACCACCGATAATCACTACATCCTCCGGGCGGGAGGGTATTTCATGTGTTGGCTTGCTGTGCATGCTTTGTCCTTCGAAATCAGTGTTGATGTGCGGGGCTACCGGGAGGCCATTCGCAGCGCCCCATCCATCCGGATGATTTCCCCGTTGAGATAGTCGTGGTCGATGATTGACAACGCCAGTTGAGCGAATTCCTCGGGGCGGGCTAACCGTTTGGGGAAGGTGACGCCGGCGGCAAGTCCCTGACGCACTTCATCGCTCACAGAGGCCATCATGGGGGTTTCGACGATGCCGGGTGCTATGGCATTTACCCGTATTCCATACTGGGCAAGGTCCCTGGCTGCAGGAAGGGTGAGGCCTACAATGCCGGCTTTTGACGAGGCGTAGGCGGCTTGGCCAATCTGCCCTTCGAAGGCAGCGATGGAAGCCGTGTTGATAATTACACCGCGTTGACCATCACTATCCGGGTCTGTGCGTGAGATGGCTTCAGCCGCGGAGGCGAGAACGTTGAAGGATCCGACGAGGTTTACTTCGATGACCTTTGCGAAGAGTGAGAGGTCATGTACGCCTCTTTTCCCGAGGATTCGCATTGTTGGGAGAATGCCTGCGCAATTGATTACTGTCCGCAGGGGCTTATCGGCCGAGGCTTTCAAAACGACGTCACGGATCTGAGCAACGTCGGTCACGTCGGCCTCGACGTACTCCACGCCGTTCACCGGCTGACTCTTTCCGATGGAGTCGCCGAGGTCGACGGCAAACACGTTTGCGCCCCGTTCGGCGAGAACCCGGGCGGTGGCTGCGCCAAGACCTGACGCGCCGCCGGTAACGATTGCTGCAGTATTGCTGAGCTCCATATTAATTGCTCCTCTGTGTAGGGCGCTTGCTTCCGGGACGGTGCAGGTGGTGATGCGGCTGATATTGGGGGGGCGGCAAGGGCTTTGGGTCAGGCGAACGCAGAGATACCTGTCAGGGCCCGCCCGACCAAGAGAGTGTTGATTTCGTGGCTGCCCTCGTAGGAGTAGATGGCTTCCGCGTCAGCGAAGATTTTCGCCATCTCGAAGTCCGTGCTGATCCCATTGCCTCCCACGATTGACCTACCGAGAGCAACGGTCTTGCGCATCCGCTCTGTGCAGGTTGCTTTTGCCAGCGCAGCATGGTCCATGGTGAGAAGGCCCGACTCCGTGAGGCGTGCGAGTTGGATCATCAGGGAAAGGGACATGGTTGCGTTTCCTATCATTCGAGCCAGTTGAGCCTGAATGAGTTGGAAGGAAGCAATCGGTTTGCCGAATTGCTTGCGCTGGAGCGCATATGCCCTCGCAACATCGAATGCTGCAAACTGCTGGCCGACGGCCTGCCAACTGACCCACACCCTTGAGTGAAGGAGGAGAGAGTTGGCGTCCCGGAACGTTCGTGTTCCTGGCAGCCAATTGGTGAACGGGATTCTGACGTTATCCAGAGTGATGTTGGCATTCTGGATAATGCGGACAGCTGCCTTGTTGGGTATGGCTTCAGTGCGGAAACCCTCGGTGCCTTTCTCGACAATGAACCCCTTGATCTGGTCGTCCGCTGTATCGCGGGCCCAGACCAGGACGTAATCCGCGAAGGTACCGTTGCCGATCCATCTTTTGTGCCCATTCAGAATCCATTCATCTCCGCTTCGGGTTGCAGTGGTTTCCATCTGCCTGGAAATGTCGGACCCGTGCAGGGGCTCCGTAAGGGCGAAGGCTCCTATTTTTTTCAGGGACAGCAAGTCTGGAAGCATGGTCTGACGATGCTCATCGGAGCCCAATTCGCGGATCGCTGTGGTGAACAGTTCGTCATGGACGCCAAAGAACGTGGACACGGAGGTATCCGCGCGTGTGAATTCCATCTGGATCAATCCGGCCAATAGATGCCCACGGCTATTCAGTCCGGTCAATTGCTGTTTGCCCAGTTTGGGCAGGAGCTCGAATGGGAATTCCGCTCGATTCCAAAAATCGACGGCAATGGGGCGTACTTCCTGCTGGAAAAAGTTGCGGGCTTGGGCGAGCTGGGCCTGCTCGGCTACGGTGAGGAGGCCCGAAAGGTAAAGAAGATCCGCCTCGGGGTACGGCGGCAAATTGTCCTGAACTCCTGGCGCTGCGGACGCAGGCGGGGGCCCTTTCTGGAGCACCGGCATGGTTCCTCTTCTCTGACGTTTAGTTTGTTGTTTAACGGTTCGGCCACGGCCACGGCCACGGCCACGGGGCAGCTTGCCCATGGCCTTGAAAGTTCGATGGGATAAAGCTTCTGGCCGTATCTTTGTCCACGAACTGGCGGCAAAGTCCTTCTCCTTGTGGGAGCCGAACGATGCTGCGGCCGGCCATACCACTAACCCGCGATCACATTTGTTCGGAATGAGCGTCGATGTTGCCTGACTTCAACCGACGTCCGATTGGGATGGTCTGTCATCTGCCACTAGGGAGCGGCCTCGTGATGGCGGCCGCACCCGGGAGTTGGGTTGTTACCCGTGGGTGGTTTAGAGCAGTGCCAGACCGGGTTCCCTAAGGAGCGCGGCTGTGTCTGCCAAGAGTTGTGAGCCCTGCTGTCCATCCATGACCCGGTGGTCAAAGGACAGTGCTAGCTGGAGGACCGATCGAGGCTCGATTCTTTCGCCATGTTCGTCCTCTACGACCCAAGGAGTCCGACGAACTGTTCCTACCGCCAGGATCGCGGCCTCCCCTGGGTTGAGGATTGGTGTGCCCGTATCAATTCCGAAAACGCCGATATTCGTGATCGTGACTGTCCCGTTGGTCATCGCCGCTTGTTCGGTCTTGCCCGACCTGGCTGTAGAAGCCAGGTCACCGATCGCCGTCGCTAGTTCAGCGAGACCCAGACACTGGGCACCCTTGATGTTGGGCACGATCAGCCCTCTCGGTGTAGCCGCCGCAATGCCTAGGTTGACTTCGCGGTACTGGACAATTTCCTGCGCGGCTTCATCCCACTTCGAGTTCGCCTCGGGCGTCCGCTGAATGGCCTTCAGGAAGGCGCTTGCGACGAAGGCGAGCGGTGTGAGCTTGACGTCGAAAAACTCCCTGCGGCGGCCTATTTCGGATTTCAATGCCAGAGTCCGTGAAATGTCGACTGTAACGAATTCCGTGACGTGCGGTGCTGTAAATGCGGACTGCACCATGGCAGCCGCAGTGTGTTTCCGCACCCCCTTGATAGGAATACGAATGTCGCCGCCAGCGACGGGGTTTACCTGTGCTTTCAGACCACCAATCGGGGTGTCACTCAAACCATTGTCGCTGGCGTGTGCCCTGAGCACATCTTCGCGGGTGCATATGCCGCCAGGCCCGGTGGGTTCGACGGCATGCAGATTAAGGCCAAGGTCTTTTGCCAGCTTTCTGACCGGCGGGGTCGCCTTTGGGCGCCCGGTTTCGGCAGGGGGCTGAACCGCCGGACTATCCTTAACTTCGCTTGGGACGGTTCGGGAGCGGCGTCGCTTACTTTGTACTTCACGCGCTCCATAGCCAACCAGGAGTTTGGGATCTTCCTCATCCGCGGTGGCTGTTGACTCTGGGGACGTTCCTGGCCTGTCGGATCCGTCAGCAGGCTCAGGGGATGAAGTCACAATGCTGATGATTGGCCGTCCTACATCAACCGTCTCCCCTTGTTCGGCCAGCAATTCGCTGACTTCACCTGCAAATGGGCAAGGGAGTTCTACCAGCGATTTTGCTGTCTCGATCTCTACGATGGCTTGGTTAACCGTGACTTGGTCGCCTTGTTTGACAAGCCAATTGATGATTTCTGCCTCGGTGAGGCCTTCACCCACATCCGGCAGGGCGAATTGTTTTACGATCATGGTTCATCTCGTCCGTTAGTAGTTGAAGCTGCGGTCAACCGCATTAAGGATTCTGTCCAGCCCGGGAGGCCACCACTCTTCTTCCAGCCTGCTTGAGGGTGTGTGTGACGTACCCGGCGACCCTGATTGCTGGGGCTCCAAGAATGGAATGCCGCGCTATGCACCAAGGACGCGATCTCTCCTCTGATTCCTGCGCCAGGGGAGGCCCCGTGGGCTACCACTAACCGCCCCGTTCACTTCACGGAACTGATTCGCGTCGGGGCCGATCAACAAAACCTCACACATGTATGCCTCCTTATCTATGGGTAGCAGTGCTGATTGATCTGATGCATAAGCTTGAGATGTGCCTGCGGCTATGGTCAACTTATAAGCAGTTAACTAAGCATCAGACGTAGATGAGGGAAACTTTGCGGGATTCAGCTGGACGAAATGATTAGTATCGACAGGCTCGACTCAGAGCTCCTGAAGAGGCTCGACAACAACGCCCGTACGGGCGTCGCAGACCTTGCCGCCCAACTGGGCATCTCCCGAAACACGGTCCTAGCCCGACTCCAAGGTCTGGAAAAGCGGGGTGTGCTCCAGAGATACCGGCCGGTTGTGGACCTAGAGGCGGCCGGAATCCCCGTGCAGGCCTTTGTCGGTCTCGAACTCGATCAGCGGCGTCTAAGCACCGTCGTCGAAGCACTCAGACAGATCCCGGAGGTCCTCGAAGTCACGACCCAGGCCGGCAGGGAAGACCTATTGGTAAGAGTGGCATCCGCAACACTCCAGGAACTTCAGGCTGCCGCAGCAAGGATGGTCGATATCCCCGGTGTCAGACATACGAATACAACCCTTACGGTATCGACGCCCCTCCCCTATCGCGTGCAGCCGCTTCTTGACCATTTGACGAGGGATTTAGGCTGGGGACGTTCTACTCCGCTCCCCGACTGACCGAGCCCTGCCAGCCGCGCCGACGGCCGTACGACAACTTGCATTCGCGGGCTGAGGCGTCAACGATGGTCGAAACGTAGCCGTGGTTAGCCCTTGGCGTTCAGTGGTCGTTGCAATACTTGAGTGATTTAGGAGTTGCAATTGGCAGAGCTGAAAGGCCCAGGAAGTCCCGGGAGCGCCTCCGAAGGACGCTCCCATCTCACATGAGAGGCCGACAGTGATCTCCGTCCGGTTCCTTTCCGGGTTCGAGCGGATTACGAACCCGGACTTGCTGCAGGCCCGGCGTAGCATCCGTGCCATATCCAAGGCATTCGGACGCAGTCCTTGGACCATAAGCTGTGAGATCCGCCGGAACACTCATGAGCCCTCTGGCAACTACGGTCCGCGAACGGCTCAGTAATGCCGAGCACCGACGAAGCCGGTCGGGCAGGTTCCCGCTCAAGGACCTTAGCTGTATTGGGCATCAGCAAAGGGATACCCCGTTATGGTCTGGAGTGTGGGCGCCTTCACGGTACGTCTGAGCTGCTTTGGTGCCAGTTTCATCTGACCGCTGACATACGAAGTCAGAATCTTGGTTTGGCGGTGAAACCAAAGCGGTTGGCGGCCCGTGGAGGCCACCAAATTCATGGAGCTGGCTAGGAACGATGGGCTCGCCTCAGACGGCTCGGCCAGTGACGAGCGCATACGTAGGTAGTTTTCAGCACTAGGGTGGCCGGACGCCCTAGTGGTGGGGCGCCCGGCCGTTACTCCTCAGGGCGCAGGACGGAGTGTCCCCGCGCCCATCCGGCTGCCCCACATCCGCCCCATAGGGCTGAGGTGAACAATAGAACGGGTGCGGGCGACCGTTACCGAAAAGTCGTTATGAACCTCGTTGGGGTGTTGAGCTGATTCGCTCCTAAAGCGACCCGTCCAGGATCGATTCCTATTCCTCTTGGTCTTGCCGAAAAGGTAGATGGAGTGCCGGCAGGAGGTAATAAGTATCCGTCAGGCGTCGGACGGGTTGCGAGGAATACCCAACTTATGCTCGATGACTGGCATGCAGTGGTTCGGGAACGTTGGAGGGGACGCCAACTATCTGCTCAATCTGCTGTTTTACCTCTTCCGAGATGCGTCCCGCGGTTAGAGCGATGTCCGCTGCGGCTTCGGACATTACCCGGTACACGGGAAGGCTTTCCGGCGTTCGTTCCGCGAGGGCACGGATGTGCTCAGTGACTGTTCCGATGTCACCGCGCACTACCGGCCCGGTGGCGCCGGCAGCGCCCTTCAGCAGGGCGTTATCCAGTGCTGCCGCCAGCGCCGGGCGAAGCACTTCAGAGGTGTCGTTGACCGAGATGCTGGCGAGCATGGCCGATGACTGAACAATCAGAGTGACCAGGTGATTGGTGGCATGGGCCATAGCCGCGTGGTACAGAACCCGGTCGGATTCGGCAACCTTGAATGGGATTCCGCCCATGTCATGGACGAGGCCTTCTGCGGTCTGCCGCGCACCATCTTCAGCCGTGACGGCAAAACGAGCACCGGTAATGCGGCTCAGTTCCGTGTCGCGGTCTCCGCTGAAAGCCATTGCCGGGTGCAGTGCAATCACCGAGGCTCCTTGGTCCCCCAGGGGGTTAAGCACCGCAGCCCCGTATCTTCCGCTGACGTGAACGACGTTGACGCCGAGCCAGTCTTGTCGCTCGGCGGCCAATGCCTGGGCGAGGCCTTGCAGGACGTCGTCGGGCACGGCGAGAAGTACAAGGTCGGCTCCGGCGGTAGCTTCAGCCACCGTTGAGGCTGCCTGGAAGTCCCCTAGTGTTTCCCGCGCGCCCTCTACGGCAGCTGGCGACGGGTCCCACACGGAAACCACGGTGTGACCTGCGCGAACCAGCGCTGTTGCGAGAACGATGCCGACCTTCCCCGCTCCAACCAAACCGATTGAGTGCTGCTGACTAATATGCATTGGCGTTACTTTCTGACTTGTGGGCGTGTCGTTTGCCCAGGGATTTGCCGACAAGAAGCATGCCGACGGCCGCAACCAGCAAGAAGCCGGCACTGACCAGGATCGCTTGTGAACTCGACGCTGCCGTCGCATTTTCACCGCGGATGAGACCGACCATGTAGGGGGCAACGAAACCAGCTACGTTCCCGATGGCGCAGACCAGGGCGATGCCGCCGGCTGCGGCCACTCCGGTGAGCAACCGGGGAGTGATGGACCAAAATACAGGGAGGGTTGAGAGGCACCCGATCGCGCCGACACAGAAACCGACCATGGCAACCACGGGTGCCGAACCCAGAGTCAGAGCAGCCATGACCAAGCCACCTGCGCCCAGGGCAGACGGGACTACATAATGCAGCACACGTTCCCCTGTTCGGTCAGATCGCCGGGAGATGAGGAACATCCCGACAGAGGCGAAGATGTAAGGAACGGCAGTGATGAAACCTACCTGAAGGATCGAGAAGGTGCCCATCTGTTTGATGATCGCAGGAAGAAAAAACGCCAGCGCGTAGATAGGGATGATCATGCTAAAGAACACCACTGCCATGCCAAGTACACGAGGGTTGATAAACGCCTGGCGCAGCGTCCCTGACTGGTGAGTTGTATCCTCTTCACTCTTTTCCTTTGCCAAAGCAGCCGTTAGCCACCTACGTTGGCGTTCGTCAAGCCACTTTGCACGGGTGGGAGTATCCGTCAGGAAGGCAAGTACGAGCACGGCGACAAACAAACATGGAATTCCTTCGAGGAAGAACATGAAGCGCCAACCTTCGACGCCGAAGGGATTGAAGCCCATCAGCCAGCCGGACAACGGGGACCCGAACGCTGATGCAAGCGGCACGGCTAGATAGAACAGTGCGATGAGTCGGGCGCGGCGGGCGGACGGTATCCACTGCGTGAGGTAGAGGATCACGCCCGGCACGAGCCCTGCCTCCGCGGCACCCAGCAGGAATCTGAGAATGTAGAAAGCCATCTCATTTTGCACGAAGGCCATGCCCATGGCTGCGAGTCCCCAAGTAACCATGATGCGTGTAATCCATAGCCTCGCTCCGACCCGGTAGAGGATCAGGTTGCTCGGTACTTCAAACAACACATAGCCGATGAAGAACAAGCCAGCGCCAAGCCCATATGCCGCCTCGCTCAGCCCCAGGGAGGCCTGGAGATGATCTTTTGCGATCCCGATGTTGGTTCTGTCGAGATAGTTAAGGATGTAGACGACGAACAGGAGCAGACCAAGCCGCCATGTTACAAGTCGCATGGTGCTTCGCTCGAGTCCCGGCGTCCCGTCGAGGAACCCGGTGGCGTTGTCGAGTGCCACTGTTACCTTCTTTCGTTGCCCGCGGGCGCGATTCAGCGCCATCTCATGGCGAGTTAGGGAGGCTATGATCCAGGTCAAAAGCTCTTCCCGAAAGGCCATCGCCGCGATCCTCCACATTGAGCCGCGCAGCGTTTCGGGGTTAGAGCGCCGATGGTAGGAAGTACCGGGATTCTTTGGATCCAAAAACCCTCACAAGCCCATGATAACTGTGACTTGCGAAATAAAACATGTCAATAGGCCTAAGTACTCCCGAATTCGCGCTTCCGTGCGAGGAAGCCGTTGCGGCGAAGTGTGAATTTCACAGGTAAGACCAGTGACCAGATTGCCACTCTCTTCAGATCACAAGAGTCTTCGCGTGTCCGGCAGCCCAGTTCGGCGCCCGGAGCAATCTGCTGGCTCTGCGCCTGTCCGCGTGCCTTCCATGCTCGACTAAGCTTGTACTAACGAAAGGTTGTGAGTGGTGGTTGGTTCCCAGTCAGTCCAACACGGTGGCGGCGACGGCCTTGTTGATGCTCCCGCCCGGCGCAGGGTCCCCTTGGTGGACGAAATCACGGTGCTTCTGCGCGAGCGGATCTATTCGCAGCAGTACCCGACAGGGACCTGGCTAAAGCAGGAGGAACTCTCCGAGGAACTGGGCGTAAGCCGGACGCCTCTGCGCGAAGCGCTGCGCCGGCTGGAACAAGAAGGACTGATCAAGTCTGACTCCCGCCGGGGGGTCAGAGTCATTTCGGGCGATGCGACGACTCTGCTCGCAGCTTACGAGTTGCGTGCTGTTATCGACGGTTTAGCGGCGCGCTTGGCGGCGGGCAACGTCTCGGCTGCACGCCTTCGTGATCTCCGGCAAGTTATTGCTGCACAGCGCAAGGCCGTCGACCCTTGGAACCCCCGGGGATATTCAAAGCTGAATGTCGATTTACACGAAATGATCGTGCAAATGACAAACAACGAGTTCGTGATTGCCCAGACTTCCATTATTCGAATGACAGCTCAGGTATTTGCCCCCGTTGCGATGATCGAGCCCAGCAGTGCACTGCGGGCCATCGATGAGCACACAGCAGTTGTGGACGCGATCGAATTGGGGGATGGTGTTACGGCCGAGCGCTTGGCCAGGGACCACATCGAGAAAACGATCCACCAGCTACGCAGCGGCGCCCCCCGTGAGTCCTCAGTCGAATATTTTCAAGCGCCCGCCTAGCGAATCGGCGCCCATGCGGGGATGAAAAGTATGGGGCTGGCTTTGCCCTATGGCTAGAACCCTTGCTCAATGCTTCTAGCCGTGTACAGCAGGCATCCCGAGTTCTTGACTCGGTGCCTGCTGTACACGGCGGGGTCAGATCGCGGCCATCGCCGTCATGATGGACGTCTCTCCAATGTGGGAATCTACGCCCGTTTCGTCCGCGATGCGCTCTGCGATACGATCGCCGATCTGCACCGTCGTTGCACCCATACCCGCTCCGGCCAAAGCAGGCAGTTCACCCAGCACAGAGGCCGCTGCATTCTCCAGAGCCAGCGCTGCTTTACCTTCGCCCAAAGATGCCAGGCATAGTGCGGCGGAGAGTACAGCTGCCGCCGGGTTTGCCCATCCCTTTCCGGCAATGTCAGGCGCGGACCCGTGGACGGGTTCAAACATGCTGGGTGCGGTGCCGTCCAAGTTGAGGTTAGCGCTGGCGGCAACGCCGAGGCCTCCTTGGATGGTGGCGCCCAGGTCCGAAATGATATCGCCGAAAAGGTTATCAGTCACGATTACGTCGAATCGCTCGGGGTTCATGGGCATGTGTTGGCACATGGCGTCAGCATGGACGTAGTCGACTTCGACGTCACTATATTGGGCCGCGTGCTCGTTGACGACGATTTGCCACAGTTCACCTGCGTGGACGAGGACATTCTTCTTGTGGCAGAGCGTCAGCCTTCCGCGGCGTGCCTGTGCGAGGCGGAAGGCGTAATCGACGACGTCGGAGATGGCCTGGGCGGTGTTGACGGATTCCTGCAGTGCTACGGCATTCCTGGTCCCGGCATGGACAGTCGAACCTCCGCCGACGTACATGCCCTCGGTATTCTCACGGACGACCACAAAATCGCAGCGGCCCGGTTCGAGGTCTCTGATGGGGGTTGGCACTCCCGGATAGAGACGCACCGGTCGAAGGTTGACCTGCTGGCGAAGCTCGCGGCGCATCCGCAGGATCAAACCTCGTTCGAGGATGCCCGGGGTTACTCGGGGATCTCCCATGGCCCCGAACATTATGGCGTCGTGGGCCCGGAGGCTGTCTATGGTACCCGAGTCAATCAGCGTTCCCGTCTCGAGATATGCCTGCGCACCCAGCGGATATTCCGTTGTCTGCAGACCAAACCCGAAACGGCTGGCGGCGGCTTGCAGCGCTTTTACGGCCTCCCGGTTGACCTCCGGGCCGATGCCGTCGCCATGAATGATGGCCAAGTCATAAGTAGTCAAGAATATCGAGTCCTAATTCGTGAGATCGAAGTCGCGCCAGAGTTTGCCGTCCCCGTGGACGGCATCTCTTCGGTCATGCTCCACTCGTGTCGGACGCAACAAGAGATGTCGTCATTCTGAAGGCCAGTCCCTCATTGGAGATGCCACTTACACGCCTGTGCGGAACGCTCCGGATCCCGAAGATGTAGCAGGCAATCCAGCTGCCTGCGCGGATTTTCTCAATCCAAGACTCCTAGCGTCTTTGGATCCAGAGACTCAAGTATCGCGAGATGCGAGTGTTGCGTCAACAGTTCTTGCCCACTTCGTTGAGCATCACGGCGGTCGTTTAGGGCCTCTGGACCCTCTTGACCACGTCGTATCGTCCGGTTCAAACCCCTGCGCTTGACGTGAGACTACTCACTAGCGCATTCTTTTAAGTATCACCGGCCTTACCAGTGCCGACAATGAACCCCAAAGGAGTGGACTCAACAGTGGGCCTTTTCAAACCCCCTTACCCCAATGGACTGCCTATTGCCGGAGAATGGGTTACCGACGGCGTCGGTACATCCACCATTTCGTTTCCCTACGACGGCTCCGAGGTGGCGCAGGCCCCGGTCGGCACAACCGACCATGCGAGACAAGCACTTGATGCCGGCCTCACCGCCCAGCCACTGGTTGCAGCCCTGACTGCAGCGACCCGCCGCCAGCTGCTGCTGGATGTCCGTCATGCTCTTGAGGAGCGCCGCTCCGAATTTGAACAGCTTTTGGTGGCAGAGACGGGCAAGCCTCTTGTGGATTGCCGAACAGAGGTCAGCCGCACCCTCTTCACCTGGGCCGCTGCCGCCGAGGCCATTTCAGCCCTTCATGGGGAGACGGTCCCGCTCGATATCCAGGCCGGTGGAGAAGGAATGATCGGGTACTGGACTCGCAAGCCTATTGGCTTGGTTGTCGGTATCGCCGGGTTCAACTATCCGCTGCTACTGGCCACCCACAAGATCGCACCTAGCATCGCCGCTGGATGCGCTGTTATCTGCAAGCCGGCACCCAACACACCCTTGTCGACGCTATGGCTGGTTCACCTGATTCGCCAGTCCGCTCAGGCCCTGAACGTCACCGAGGACATTGTTCAGATGATCACAGGCGGCCCGGAAGTCGGCAGCGTCCTTACCAGCGATCCCCGGATCGGTGCTGTCAGTTTCACGGGTTCTGCAGCTGTCGGACACCAGATTGCGCGGGACTGCGCGCCGCGCAAGGTACTACTTGAGCTCGGATCCAACGCTGCACTGATTGTGGCATCGGATGCTGATCTGGATGCAGCCGCCGACGCCGTCATCCGCGGCGGCTTCTACGGCAACGGGCAGGCATGCATATCAGTCCAACGCATCGTTGCTGACGAAAGCATCATTACTGATCTTTCCAAACGGGTGGTGGAGCGAATGGGAGAGGTGGTTGTCGGGGACCCCAGAAATGAAAAAACTCGGGTAGCCAAACTCATCAACGAAGACTCAACCCGGCGGGTAACAGAATGGATTGACGAAGCTGTCAGCAACGGCGCCGAGATCGCCTTCGGCGGCGGAACCAAGGATGGTCTCCTCGAACCCACCGTCCTCGTTGACGTCCCGTCCGGTGTAAAGGTTTGGGATGAGGAGATCTTCGGGCCAGTTGTGTGTATTCGCTCCGCACCCGATTTTGATGCAGCCATAGGCCTCGTCAACAACTCCCGCTACGGGCTGCAAGCGAGCGTTTTTACAGCCTCGCTTGCCAGGGCCTACCGGGCAATCGACGGGCTCGACGTCGGCGGGGTGATCGTCAACGAGGTCCCCGGCTACCGGAATGACACGATGCCCTATGGCGGAGTCAAGGATTCTGGGACAGGACGTGAAGGCCCCCGCTTCGCAATGGAAGAACTGACCGTAACCCGCATGGCCGTTATTCGCCCTGACAGGAGAACCGCAAAGTGAACTACAGCAACCTTTTTCGACTTGATGACCGCAAGTCCTTCGTATTGGGAGCCGGAAGCGGCATCGGCCGTGAATCCTCGCTGGCGTTGGCCGCCCATGGCGCCCACGTTATCTGCGCCGATCGAGACCTAGATGCGGCAAAGCACACAGCAAAGTTGATCGAAAACGAAGGGGGGCACGCCCAAGCGTACGAACTCGATGTTCTCGATACCGATGCCGTCTTCGCTGCCGCTGCCGATCACCCAGATGTGGAAACACTGCTCTTCACCGCAGCAACCAACGTGCGCAAGAGGCTGCTCGACTACTCCTCTGAAGAGTACGACCGCGTCGTAAACCTCAATGTCCGGTCCAGCTTTGACCTGATCCGCGCCTTTGGCGCCAACATGGTCCGCCAGCAGAAGGGGAGTATCATCGGGTTCTCCTCAGTTCGCCACGTGGTGGTCGAACCCGGACAAGGCGTCTACGCCGCCACAAAGGCAGCAACGGTGCAACTGCTCCGGACAGCGGCTGCGGAGTTTGGCCCTGCCGGTGTGCGGGCAAATGCTGTAGCGCCCGGGTGTGTTGACACGCCTTTGACCGATTCCATCAAAGCAAACCCTGAATGGTACAACGCCTATGCCACCAAGGGCGCGCTGGGGCGCTGGTCCCAGCCGAGCGAACTAACGGGCGCAGTGGTTTACCTGGCCTCTGACGCGGCCAGTTACGTGACCGGAACGGTACTGTATGTTGACGGCGGATGGACAGCAGTGGACGGCCGCTTCGATCCCCCAACTTCATAGGGCAGAGTCCCAATACCGGGAGGTCCGAGAACCCAAGGTGAAAAGAAAGGAAGGTGCGGAAGCGTGAACACCGAGCCATCGCAGCCCGGCCGCGCCTACCAGGTGATCGCTGGCCGCGTAGAGAGCGCTATCTTGTCGGGTGAGCTGAAACCCGGAGACCGTCTCCCCAGCGAGCGGGAGCTAGTGGAGCAATATGGTGTCAGCCGCCCAACGGTCAGGGAAGCCCTCCGATTGCTTGAAAGCAACCACCTGGTCAAATCGCGATTAGGAGACCGCCGCGGGCCGGTCGTCCTTCCGGCAAGTTCCCACTCCCTACAAAAATCGTTGACGAGGCTGACATCCGGAGACATTGTCGGCTTCGCCTCCTTGTTACAGTTCCGCATGATTATCGAAAGCGCTGCGGTTGTGCTCGCAGCAACTAATCGAAGCGAATCGGAACTCCTGGAACTGGAACGGGCAAATGCGCGCATGCGGGCGAGCATTGAGTTGGGTTATGAGGATTTCAGCGCGGCTGACTTCGATTTCCACCGCATCGTCGCGCGCGCAAGCGGCAATGCTTTGTTGGAGCTTTCCGGCGAGGCCGTCCGTGAATCCGTCCTTAACCTCATTCAGCAAAGAATCATCGATTCCGGGGACAGCCGGGGACAGATGTTGGCTTCTATTCGGCATCATGACGAATTACTGCATGCGATTCGGCATCGTGATGGCCGACTAGCATCGTGGCTTACCCGCGACGGGTTGTTTTGGTATTACTACGATTACGTGGAGGAAAAGGAGCGGCCCGGGCTTCGGTCCCTGGCCGATGAAGTTCGTCCGACAGAGAAGGCCAGCAACTAGCTGCCCTGACTGCCCTTGCAGGACTTCTGTCATGGGATGTCGCGGGCCGCGGTTTCCTCCTTTCCACCTGTTCATGACTCGGCCGTCAGGAATAGCAAGTTGCCCCGTCAAAGACCCCTGCCCGGCGGGCATGAGTTTGACGGCTACATCACACCCTGAGCTCGATAGTCGCCCATCAAGCCCGAACCCCGCTGCTCCAAGGGACCAAGCGCGATCACTTTAAGGAACGCACAAATGCAACAGCACGCATTATCCAAAGAAGGGCAGATAATTGTTCACGAGGATTCCTCATCTCTCGCCGCCGCCGTAGCCCGGCTGCGCGCTGCAGGTCGGTCGGTCGCGCTGGTTACGACCATGGGCGCCCTCCACAGCGGTCATCAGGAACTAATACGCCAAGCCAGCCGGGACGGCCGGACTTCCGTGGTGGTGTCGATCTTTGTCAACCCGCTGCAGTTCGGCCCTCATGAAGACTTCGCACGCTACCCCCGTGATCTGGAAGCTGATGTCGATGTAAGCTGCGAGGCGGGCGCTGATCTCGTTTTTGCACCCAGCGTGGACGAGATGTACCCCTCAGGCGATGCAGACGTAGTGACTATCGTCCCCGGGCCGCTCGGCGACCAGTTGGAAGGTAGAACCCGGCCGGGACATTTCGCAGGTGTCCTCACAGTTGTGGCCAAGTTCCTAAATATCGTAAGGCCAGACCGAATCTACTTCGGCGAGAAGGACTACCAGCAGTTGGTCCTGGTCCGATCGATGTCTTCAGACCTCAATATGGGCGTTGAAGTGGTGGGTGTGCCCACTCGGCGCGACGCCGATGGGCTGGCCTTGTCCTCACGCAATCGCTACCTCACTACTGAGCAGCGCACCGCCGCCCTCACTCTTTCCCAGGCCCTCACAGCGGCAGCAGCAGCAGCCGGGAACGGACCCCGCGCTGCGCTGAAAGCCGCCCAAGAGACACTGGCAGCGCAACCGCAGGTAGTACCAGACTACGTCGAACTGCGAACGGCTCACCTCGCTCCCTTCAGCGGCGGTACGGATGCACGACTCCTGATCGCAGCCAGAGTCGGAACCACTCGTCTCATCGACAATGCTCATCTCAGTTTCCCTGAGACCACCTAGCTGAGGGGATTTGGAGAAGCTGACTTTTACGATTCAAATCAGCCCTCCGCCGAATTCTACGTGGCTGCTCAACGCCATCAACGTAATCAACACAACCAGGGACCTATGAGAAACGAAATCCCCACTAAAGTGTCTGACACCTTCGATCCCGCCCAATGGCGCGAGGTCTCCGGTTTCGATTTTCAGGACATGACATACCATCGCCAAGTGAAGCGTTCGGCGGACGGCACCACCAGGGACCTGCCCACGGTCCGGATTGCCTTCAACCGTCCCGAGGTCCGCAACGCATTCCGCCCCGTCACTGTGGACGAGCTCTACCGGGCCCTGGACCACGCCCGGATGACGCCGGATGTAGCTACCGTCCTGCTTACCGGCAACGGCCCCTCCCCCAAGGACGGCGGCCACTCCTTCTGTGCGGGCGGGGACCAACGCATCCGGGGCCGCGACGGGTATCGCTATGCCGACGGCGAGACCCAGGAAACCATCGATCCCGCGAGGGCCGGCCGGCTTCACATCCTGGAAGTCCAGCGGCTGATGCGCACCATGCCCAAGGTGGTCATCGCGGTGGTCAACGGCTGGGCGGCCGGCGGCGGGCACTCGCTGCATGTGGTGGCAGACCTGACCATCGCCTCCAGGCAGCACGGCAAGTTCAAGCAGACCGACGCCACGGTGGGCAGCTTCGACGCCGGCTACGGCTCGGCACTGCTCGCTCGGCAGATCGGACAGAAGGCAGCCCGGAAAATTTTTTTCCTGGCGCGCGAATATTCCACCGAGGACATGGTCCGCGTGGGTGCCGTCAACGAAGCCGTAGACCACGAACGGATCGAAGAAGTAGCCTTGGAATACGCGGCTGACATCGCCCGGCAGTCACCGCAGGCCATCCGGATGCTCAAGTTCGCCTTCAACCTCGCCGACGACGGACTGGCCGGCCAACAGGTCTTCGCCGGCGAAGCCACCCGGCTGGCCTACATGACCGACGAGGCAGTGGAGGGCAAGGAGGCTTTCCTTGAGAAACGCGACCCGGACTGGTCCCGCTTCCCCCACTACTTCTAGGGCGGGCGACGTCTTCGCAATGTAGCTGCACGCCTCGAACCGGACTGTGGCAGCGCTCTGGTATGAAGCGGGGAAAGGGTTGCGAAGATGTCAGTACGCCTCGCAGCATCACCGAGGCTCGCGGTAAGGCAACCCCAAGAGCTCGCCACCGTTTAGGACTTAAAGAATTCCGTCGCCGGGTCCGCATGCCCTTCGCAACAGGCACCCCGAAATCCGGGGCGGCCCCGGCGACGGATCCATTCCGGGCGATGCTTCATCTGGAAGCAGTGACCCCGGCTTGTCTCCCGGCGATCGAAATCAGATTGCCCAGGCGCCGCATCTTAGAGAGAGATCATAGTGACACGTATTGGCATTGTCGCCGAGTTGGGCAGCGAGAGCCGGGTGGCGGCGACGCCCACCACGGTGAAGCGGTTGTTGGAGTTGGGCTACGAGGTTGTGGTCGAGAAGGGTGCGGGGGAGTCCTCAGCGTTCCGTGACGAGGACTACGAAGCTGCAGGTGCCTCGGTGGTGGGTGCTGATGAGGCGTGGGGCAGTGAGGTGGTGCTGCGGATCAATCCACCCTCGGAGGATGAGATTGGCCGTTTGGCTGACGGTGCGACGCTGATTGGAATGTTGGCCCCAAGTTTGCGGCCGGAACTGGTGGAGGCTCTTGCGGTGCGTCCGATTACGGCGCTGGCGTTGGATGCTGTTCCGCGGATTTCGCGTGCGCAGTCGATGGATGTGCTCAGTTCGATGGCGAATATCGCCGGGTATCGTGCCGTGATTGAGGCGGCCCACGAGTTTGGCAGGTTCTTTACGGGCCAGGTGACCGCTGCGGGCAAAGTCCCGCCGGCAAAGGTCCTGGTGGCGGGTGCAGGTGTTGCCGGGCTGGCGGCGATCGGTGCGGCCTCGAGCTTGGGCGCTATTGTGCGCGCGACGGATCCGCGGCCCGAGGTCGCTGATCAGGTGAAGTCCATTGGCGGGTCCTACCTCAAGGTAGAGGTTGAGGAGGAGATGAAATCCTCGGATGGGTACGCCAAAGCAACGTCGGAGGCGTACAACCGGCGTGCCGCGGAGATCTACTCCGAACAGGCAGCGGATGTGGACATCATCATCACCACGGCCCTGATCCCGGGCCGGCCGGCGCCGAAGCTGCTCACGGCCGATGACGTGGCCGCGATGAAGCCGGGCAGCGTGATTGTTGATATGGCTGCCGGCCAGGGCGGCAACGTGGAAGGCTCGGTGGCCGGGGAGCGGACCGTCACCGAAAACGGTGTAGTCATCCTCGGCTACACGGACCTGCCGGCCCGGTTGCCGGCTCAGGCGTCACAGCTGTATGGAACTAACCTGTTGAACCTCCTAAAGCTCCTCACCCCGGAGAAGGACGGCCAGCTGAGAATCGACTTCGACGACGTCGTCCAGCGTTCAGTGACTGTGGTTCGGGAGGGTGAGAAGACCTGGCCGCCGCCCCCGGTGCAGGTCTCCGCTGCCCCCGCCGCCCAGGCCCCGGCCACAGCAGAAGTAACCAATGCGCCGAAGAAGAAGGAAGGCCTTAGTCCTGCGGGCAAGGCGGTTCTGTTCGCCTCGGGGATCGCTGCCCTCTTTGGCATCAACGCGGTGGCCCCGGCGCCGCTGCCGCAGCACTTCACGGTGCTGATGCTTTCGGTCGTGGTGGGCTTTTACGTCATCGGGAAAGTCCATCACGCGCTGCACACCCCGCTGATGTCTGTCACTAACGCGATCTCGGGGATCATCGTGGTCGGTGCCCTGCTGCAGGTCACCTCGGAGAACCCGGTGGAGCAGGTCCTCGCGGCCGTCGCAGTCCTCCTGGCCAGCATCAACATCTTTGGCGGTTTCGCCGTGACCCGGCGCATGCTCGCCATGTTCTCGGCCGGGAAGGCACGTTCATGAGCCCCGCCACCGAAGCAACTGAAATCATCTCGAGGAGCCTTACTTTGCCTGACGCCGTCTCTGGTCCGCTGACCGCGGAATCCATCGCCGGGGCGGCCTACGTCGTCGCGGCCCTGCTGTTCATCCTCAGCCTGGCCGGGTTGAGCAAGCACGAAAAAGCCAGGGCCGGTGTCATCTACGGCATCACCGGCATGGTGATCGCCTTGGGCGCCACGGTGTGGCTGACCGTGCAAGGTGCCTGGGGAACAAGCCACGGCCTGACCGGCCTGGCCCTGCTCGTCGCCGCGATCCTGGTGGGCGGTGCGATCGGGCTCTGGCGCGCCCGGGTGGTAGAGATGACCGGCATGCCCGAGCTCATCGCGCTGCTGCACAGCTTCGTCGGCCTGGCCGCGGTGCTCGTTGGCTGGAACGGCCACCTTCAAGCCCCGGACCTGACCGGAGCCCTTGAGGACGTCCACCACGCCGAAGTGTTCATCGGCGTCTTCATCGGAGCGGTCACCTTCACCGGCTCCATCGTGGCGTTCCTGAAACTGTCGGCCCGGATGAAATCTTCACCGCTGATGCTGCCCGGCAAGAACGCCATCAACCTCGGCGCCCTCGCCGTGTTCGTCGCGTTGACCGTCTGGTACGTCAATGATTCCCAGCTCTGGCTCCTGGTGGTTGTTACGGTGCTTGCCCTCGGACTGGGGTGGCACCTGGTGGCCTCAATCGGCGGCGGTGACATGCCCGTCGTCGTGTCCATGCTCAACAGCTACTCCGGCTGGGCCGCGGCCGCGGCAGGCTTCCTGCTGAACAATGACCTGCTGATCATCACCGGTGCACTGGTTGGTTCCTCCGGCGCCTACCTGTCCTACATCATGTGCAAGGCCATGAACCGGTCCTTCATCTCCGTGATCGCCGGCGGCTTCGGCATTGCCGCCCCCGCCAGCAAAGGGGACACAGACCAGGGCGAGCACCGTGAAATTACGGCCGAGGCAACAGCGGAAATGCTCACCAACGCCTCGTCCGTCGTGATCACCCCCGGCTACGGCATGGCAGTCGCCCAGGCCCAATACCCCGTGGCCGAACTCGCACACCAACTGCGCGAACGGGGCGTGAACGTCAGGTTCGGGATCCACCCCGTCGCCGGACGCCTGCCCGGGCACATGAACGTCCTCCTTGCCGAAGCCAAGGTCCCCTATGACATCGTGTTGGAAATGGACGAAATCAACGACGACCTCGACAGCACCTCCGTGGTCCTGGTCATCGGCGCCAACGACACCGTCAACCCCGCTGCCGCAGAAGACCCCGGCAGCCCCATCGCCGGAATGCCCGTCCTCAAAGTGTGGGAAGCCGAGAACGTCGTCGTGTTCAAACGCTCCATGGCCGCAGGCTACGCCGGAGTCCAGAACCCACTGTTCTACCGTGACAACTCCCAAATGCTCTTCGGCGACGCCAAACAACGCGTCGAAGACATCCTCCGCGCTTTTTAACAGGAGAGGGACTGTAGGCGCCGACGCAGGGTTCTTCCCAATGGGCGCGCCCTGCTTTGACACAACAGGACCTCACTCTCACCGGAGACAACATTGTCCGGGAACTCAACCTGACGCCACCTTAGGGGCTGGTTCGCCCACCCTGCCGGTGGGCCCGGCCATCATGGCTGGCCTCACCGCTGCCATAACCGAAGAACGGGCCCAACAGAACCCCGACCAACTCAAAATGGTCGAATCCATGCCGATGCAGCAGTTCCTTGCCTTCACCAACGGAGCTTTTCCCCCACGAAGCCCTCCAGCCACTGATGGAGCTCAACAAAAACGAAACTGCAGCCTGATAACCGGCGGCCCCCACGCCGCCAATTCCCGAACGAAAGCCCGGGGCGTGCCTTCCCCACCGCCGAAACCGGCGACTGCGATGTGCCACGCTGCGGGAGACCCTTCGGGTCGCTACGTCGGGTATGCCATGCCCCCACGCTAAGACCTGGTTCGGCTGGGCAACCGTCACGGCAGCAGAATCCAACGCAACTACCCGAACCCCACAGAAACAAGGGCAGGACCACTGTGAACCGACTCGACCCCCTCACCCTGCAGCGCACCACGCACCGGGGAGCATAACCACCAACCTCTATAGCACCCTCTAAACGGCGCGGCCCGCGGAGGGTATGAAACCAGTCAACGGGAAGACCTCAGAATGCCACCTAAGACCCTTATTGCAGACTTTGCGGTGACAACCGCTGCAGAACGAGATTCGCAACTTGCGAATGCCCTGGCCATTGCCAAAGCCACCGCGACTTCTGTGGGACAACAGGGCATTGTCATCACTCGGTTGAACTTCCGGCGCTACACAGTTTCCTTGAGTTCGAGCGTCCCTTACGGTTACATCCACGAGGTGGATCAAGCCCAAAGATGCTTGGCGTAGCAATTCGGCATCAGAGGCAGTAGCGAACAGCTCCGGTTGCGATTGGGACGATCGCAGCGATGCCCCGGAACGCCATCTCGGACATTGGCTGTTGGGATAAAGCACACCCCAACCTGACGTCGGGGCGCCTGACGTGGGAAGACTTGCCCCGTAGGTGGAGCTCCGGCCTGGTTCTCAGACACCTGACGAACCGCAGGAGGTGACATCACCCGCCCCTTCGCTAAGCGACTTCCATCAAGACCTGATTCTTCGGACTATTTTGATAGTTCTCGGGCTACCGCAGCTCGGTTTCCTGCCCCTCCAACTGTCAGGGTGGGATCTGAGAACATCATGAGCCACCGTCAACAATGCGGAATTTCGCGCTATTCTGACGCCAGACCGGCGCCGCAACTTGCCCGCGCTCCCCGTCACCCTGTCCAACGCTGCTCTAGGGCGAGGCGACCTCAGAGAAACTTTTACGGGCAAGGCGTGCGGGAACCCTCACACGGCTCCTGCTTCGTGGCATTACCCGATAGCTACTTGACCGAATATCCATTCTCGGCGTTGCCGTGGCCCCGTGGCGGGGAACGGCGGCCGCCTCTATCGGGAACCGATTAGTGAAGCATCGTCTTCAAAGTGTATTCAGCGCTTCCACGGGGGTCTCGGTACCAGATGACCACCCTGCATTTTCTTCCGGCACAAGGATCAGGTCGAGGTAGCCCTTGAGGATGCCGGGCACGTCCACGGTGTCAGGATTGAGGAGCCACTCGGTTTGAATTCCTTCCCATAGAGCCACGATGGTAGGGCCCGCGACATCTGGGTCGACGCCCGGCCGAAGCCGGCCAATGCTCGCGAGGTACCGCAGCTCCCCACTGTATTCCTTCCGAAGCCGGGCGAAGCGTTGGACGAAGTAGTTACGGGCCGGGTGGTCCTCAGTCGTGGCTTCTCCGGAGAGGACGGAGTAGAGCTCTACGAGGTGGGGAATCCGCTCATTGTGTTTCGCCTGCCGCACGATGGTTTCGGCAAACCGCTCCCGTGTGCCCGGGGTGCTCGTGGAGATCCGGTCGCGGTACTCGAGCACCGCCACGAGCAGCTGAGCCTTGGTGGGGAAATGGTGGAGGAGCGTGGTCTGGTTGATCCCTGCCCGGTCCGCGACGTCCTGGATGCTGCCGCCGTTGTAGCCCCGTGACCCGAAGACCTCTACGGCGGCTTCAAGAATTTGCCGTTGGCGCTCAGCGGTCTTGGCGTAGGGGCCGCGCGGGCCTGAGCGTGCGTTCGCCTTCTTAGTCATGGAATCCAGTCTAGTTTCATTAAAAACTGAGCATCCACTCAGCTTTTGTGTTAGCCTTGTCACGTCGGGCCGCACGGCCCCGGCGCCGTGTCCGCGGCGCTGACCATAACGAAGTGGGACTCATGCCATCTCTGACACGACGACAACTCCTTTGCGGTGGACTCGGCGCCTCCGCCTTTGCCCTTCTCACCGGATGCGCCACTCCGGGCACTGTTTCCGTCAATGCCGCACCTGCCATTCCTGCGGCCAGTACCGGTGAGAAGGTGACACTCACGTACTGGTCTTGGCTCAAGAATGTTCAGAAGGTCGCCGATATCTGGAACGCGAGCCACCCCAATGTCCAGGTTGAGACGGTCTGGATCCCCAGCGGCAACCGTGGTGGGTACTCCAAGCTTTACGCCGCGCTAGCGGCGGGCGGCGGCCCTGACCTAGCGCAGGTTGAAATGCGTACCGTTCCTGAGTTCATGCTCGTCAACGGGCTCGTGGATCTCTCGCGCTACGGTGCCCGTGAATACGCACACCTTTATGACCCCGCACTTTGGAGCCAGGTGAGCTTCTCCGGGGGCGTCTACGGCATCCCCCAGGACTCGGGGCCGATGGCCACGTTCTACCGCCCCGACGTCCTGGCCAAGGTAGGCGCGGCGGCACCGGTGACTTGGGAGGAGTGGGCAGCCGTTGGGAAGGAACTCCGCGGTGCCAACGCCTACATCGACTGCTTTTCTCTCGCGGACACCTCCTACTTCGTCTCTTTCGCCGCACAGGCTGGCGCTTCCTGGCTGCGCCCAGCCGAGGACGGATGGGTCATCAACATGACCGACGACTCAACGCTGAACGTCGCGCGTTTCTTTGACCGGGCAATCGACGACGGCATCGTCACCACCGCCTATGGACCCTTCACCCCCGGCTGGTACGCGGCGGCTGCGAAGGGGGAGCTCGCGTCGCTCACGAGCGGCAGCTGGGCCGATGCCCTTGTGCAGAGCGTCAGCGGCGGAGCGGGCAAGTGGCGCGTGGCGCCCATGCCCATTTGGGACCCCAGAGGGTATGGCTCAAGCTACCTCGGCGGCTCCACCGCGGCGGTCCTGGCTAACAGCAAGCACCCCCGCGAGGCCCTCGAGTTCGCTGTCTGGATGACGTCCACGCAGGCCGGCATCGACGCCGAGATCGCCAACAGTGGCATCGGATGGTCGCCCGTGCCGGGCATCATCGGTGCAAAGCGCGAGAGGCCCTCCGACTTTTTCGGGGGGCAGAACTACAACCAGGACGTGATCGTGCCGGCGAGTAAGTCGCAGAACATGGACTGGTCTTGGTGGCCCGTCACCACGCAGTCTTTCAACATCCTGGGCGACGGGTTCCGCCGTAAGGCATCGGGCACGAGCCTAGTCGACACCGTAGCAGCCGCCGAGCAGCAGATCATGACCGCCTTCAGGAACAAAGGTCTGACGATTAGGAAGGAGCAGGCATGAGCGCCACGGCAGATACCGCACAAGCACATCCGTCAGCAGTCCAGCGGGAGGGGCACGGACGGGCAAGGCAGCAGCGCCGCGTCGTCACCCGTGCACCCTGGATACTGCTCGCGCCCTTCCTGGCGCTCTTTGCCCTCACGTTCATCTTCCCGATCATCGCTGCTGTCGGTTCGAGCTTTACGAAAGTGACCCGCAGTGGCCTCTTCGGCGAGACGGGCGTCCACTCCGGGTTTGCGGGGTTCGAGAACTATGCCCGCGCCCTCGGGGACGGTAGCTTCCTCGCCTCGATCGGCCGCGTACTGCTCTTCGGCGTGGTCCAGGTTCCTGTCATGATCGCCCTATGTACAGTCCTTGCGCTCCTGCTGGAGTCGGCCTCGGCTAAGTGGCCCGGGTTCTTCCGCGCGGCCTACTTCATGCCGTACGGCGTGCCGGGTGTCATCGCGACCATTCTCTGGTCTTTTCTCTACGTCCCGGGCCTGAGCCCGCTCGTGGACGCTGCCACGTCCGTAGGCCTCACCGTGAACTTCCTCGGCCCGGACACCGTGCTGTGGTCCATCGCCAACATCGTTACGTGGAGCTACACGGGCTACAACATGCTCATCGTCATAGCCCAGCTTAAGTCGATCCCCGGCGAGATATATGAAGCTGCGCGCGTGGACGGTGCCGGGCCCTTCCGTGTCGCGTGGACCATTCAGCTGCCGCTTATCCGGCCCGCTCTCGTGCTCACAACGGTGTTCTCGATCATCGGCACGCTTCAACTTTTCGCCGAGGCGCAAGTCCTTCAGACTGTGGCTCCGGCCGTCGACAGCCAATACACCCCGAACCTCTCCGCCTACACCACTGCCTTTGCATACAACGACTACAACGTCGCCGCAGCCCAGGCCGTGCTCATTGCCCTCGCGGCCTTCATCCTCTCCTTCACCTTCCTCCGGTTCACGAACAGGAAGTCCTCATGACTGCCACTCCCACCCTTAGCCGGCCCCAGAGCGTCGCCGGGGAGCCACCTGTGACGCGGCGCCGACGCCCGGGCTCCACAACGATTCTTGTCACGGGGCTGCTTGTCGTAGCCGCGCTCTACTTCCTGGTCCCGGTCTATTGGGTGGTGGTCGCTGCGACCAAGACCAGCGGAGACCTGTTCGCGACCAACGGTTTCTTGTTCGCGCCTAATTTCGTCCTATGGGACAACCTGGCGAACGTCCTCTCCTACGGGGACGGCGTCTTTGTGCGCTGGTTCCTCAACTCAATTCTGTATGCAGGGGTTGGCGCATTGGCCGCGACGTACTTCGCCGCTGCTGGCGGCTACGCCTTGGCCAAGTACAACTTCCGGGGCAACAGTCTCATCTTCGGGCTCGTCCTCGGAGGCGTCCTCGTCCCCGGCACCGCCACAGCCCTGCCCCTGTTTCTGTTCTTCAGCCAGCTCGGCATCGCCAACACGTACTGGAGCGTCCTGTTGCCCTCACTCGTCTCGCCGTTTGGCCTGTTTCTGTGTCGGGTTTATGCGCAGGCAACAGTGGATCCGGCGCTGTTGGAGGCTGCGCGAATCGACGGCGCGGGCGAACTTCGCATCTTCCACTCCGTGGGGCTGCGGGTTCTCACTCCCGCCCTGGTGACGGTGTTCTTGTTCCAGCTCGTGGGCATCTGGAACAACTACTTCCTGCCGCTGGTGATGCTCTCCGACTCGAAGCTGTTCCCCATCACGGTAGGTCTGAATAACTGGCTTAGCCAGGCAGACCGGCTCCCGGAGTTCTACCAGCTGACCACCGGCGGCGTACTGCTGTCTGTCATCCCGCTCGCCATCGCCATGATCGTCCTTCAGCGCTTCTGGCGTGGAGGCCTCACAGAAGGAGCCGTCAAATGAGCCCCCGTCCAGCGGAGGCCACAGCCTCCACCGCCTACGTCACCGACCCGGGCCCGGGAGAAGGACGGCGAGTACCGGCCCGTTCCTGGCTTCGCACCGACGCCCCGTCCCTGTCCCTCGACGGGCAATGGCGATTCCGACTCCTCAAGGGAGTCCCCGGAACACCCGGCGGGCGTGGGGTGCTGTCCCCGGGGGAGGCCGCGGAGGCGATGGCCGCTGCGGAGTACGACGACTCTTCGTGGGCGTCGCTGACCGTACCCTCCCACTGGGTGCTCAAGGGCGACGGATCGTACGGCCGCCCGATCTACACCAACGTCCAGTTCCCGTTCCCAATCGACCCGCCATTCGTCCCCGACGAAAACCCCACCGGAGACTATCGCCGCACGTTCGAGCTGCCCGACGGCTGGAAGGCCAACGACACAGGCGGCGAGAGCCGCGTCGTCCTGCGCTTCGACGGCGTCGAATCCCGGTACAAGGTATGGGTCAACGGCACAGAAATCGGATGGGGCGCCGGAAGTCGCCTCGCCCAGGAGTTCGACGTCACCGACGCTGTCAGCACCGGTACCAACACCATCGCAGTCCGCGTCCATCAATGGTCCGCTTCCAGCTACCTCGAAGACCAAGACCAGTGGTGGCTACCGGGCATTTTCCGCTCCGTGACCCTCTTATCCCGCCCGGCCGGCGGCATCGAGGACGTCTGGCTCCAGACCGGCTACAACGACGGGGCCGGGACCCTGGAACCGGAAGTGAAAGCGCCAGCATCGTCATACCCTATTCGCCTCCGCGTACCCGAGCTCGGCATCGACGTCGAGTGGGCCAATCCCGGTGATGTTGCACCGGTACCTGTTTCTGCCGTCGAGCCCTGGACCGCAGAAACCCCGCGGCTCTACGATGCGACCGTGGCCAGCAAGGCCGAGACGGTGTCGCTGCGGATCGGCTTCCGCACCGTAGAGATTGTCGGAGACCAATTCCTGGTCAATGGACGCAAAGTGGTGTTCCACGGTGTCAATCGCCACGAAACCCACCCCACGCTCGGCCGCGTCTTCGACGAGAACTTCGCCCGCGAGGACCTCGCGCTCATGAAGCGCTCCAACGTCAACGCAATCCGTACCAGCCACTACCCGCCCCACCCGAGACTGCTCGAACTCGCAGACGAGATGGGCTTCTGGGTAATCCTCGAGTGCGACCTCGAGACGCACGGGTTCGAGCGGCACGGCTGGGCCCAGAACCCGAGCGATGAGCCGATGTGGCGCGAGGCGCTCCTTGACCGGATCGAACGGACCGTGGAGCGGGACAAGAACCGACCCTCGATCGTCATGTGGTCCCTCGGCAACGAATCCGGCACAGGACAAAATCTCGCCGCTATGTCCGCGTGGGTGCACGCACGGGATGCGGGCAGACCCGTCCACTACGAAAACGACTACGCCGGCGCGTACACCGACGTGTACTCCCGCATGTACGCGACACTGCCCGAGGTGGAAACGATCGGACGCGACGACGACACCACACCGCTGCTGGGCTGCTCCCCTGCCGAGGGGGCGCGGCAGCGGACCAAGCCGTTCCTTCTGTGCGAGTACGTCCACGCAATGGGCAACGGGCCCGGGAACATATTGCTGTACGAGGACCTCGTCGCGAAATACCCGCGGCTGCACGGCGGGTTCGTCTGGGAGTGGCGCGACCACGGTATCGCCGCCCGCACTGCGGACGGCACCGAATACTTCGCCTACGGCGGCGACTTCGGCGAGGAAATCCATGACGGCAACTTCGTGCTCGACGGCCTCATCCTCTCCGACTCCATGCCCTCGCCGGGACTGTATGAGTTCAAGACCGTCGTGGCGCCCGTGGGACTTGCCTTTGACGGACTCGAGCCGGGCGGCAAGCCCTGTGTACGGGTGACAAACCTCCGACACAGCGCGGATCTGGGAGACCTGCTCTTTCGCTGGCGGATCGAGGACAACGGCGAACCAGTCGCCTCCGGTGAGCTCGCCGTCGAGGGGCTCGACGGTAGTCCACTCGCCCCTGGCGCCTCGGCCGCCGTCCCCCTTCCAGTGTCCGCCGAGGGATGCACTGGAGAGGTATGGGTGACCGTCGAAGCGGTCCTCGCTCAGGATGCGGGGTGGGCCCCTTCCGGGCACGAAGTCGCCTCAGCACAGGGCCGTCTCGCGTCGCCCGCGAAGCGCCCGCTGCCGTCCGCAGCCGGGCTCCCGGGCGGAAATTGGCCGCAGGGAGAAGGCGCCGGGCTACTGGAGCTCGGGCCGGCAGTCTTCGATGAAGGACGGCTCGTTAAGCTCGCTGGCCTCCCTGTGGATGGGCCCCGGCTTGAGCTGTTCCGGGCGCCCACGGACAATGACCGCGGCGAATCCCGGGGCGGCTACATCGACACCGACCCTTGGGCGCCAGACGCAGACGGCATCCCGGGCGTAGGAGCTCCCGGGCCGTCGTCGGCAGCGCGCTGGCACGCAGCCGGTCTGGACCGGCTGCACGGGCGTGTTGAGGCAGTCGAAGTGCTCGATGACCGTGCCCTCCGTGTACGCACCCGGTACGCCGCGGCGAACCAGGTGCGCACCGTCACCGTCGAGGAGCAATGGATTCTTGACCCCGAAGGTTTGTGGCTGCGGGTGGACATTCTGCCGTCCTCCGATTGGGACGGTGTGTGGCCCCGTGTCGGTGTGCGGTTCGGGCTGCCCGCCGACGTGGACGCGGCGTCATGGTTCGGGCTGGGACCGCACGAGTCCTACCCTGACAGCCTCGAAGCTGCGCTTGTGGGACGGTACGCAGCCGGGATCGATCAGCTCGCCGTGCCGTATGCGCGCCCGCAGGAGACCGGTCACCGCGGGGGTATGCGCTCCCTCGACCTGCTCCGGGGCTCGGAGCCGTGGGTACGGGTAGACGCGTTCGCGGACGCGCGGGGCCGCCTGCCGGGATTCACACTGAGCCGGTACACGGCCCAGGAGCTCGCCGCGGCCCGGCACCCGCATGAGCTGCCTCCGGCCACGCGTTCATGGTTATACCTCGACGCGGCTCAGCACGGGCTCGGCACCCGCTCGTGTGGCCCCGATGTCTGGCCCGAGTCCGCCTTGGCGCCGGAGGCTCGGACGCTCACCTTCCGCCTGGCGGCCTCCGAATGACCAGCCTCGTGATGTCCAGGATGAGCGCCGATACCGTTCCGATCTCCGGTAGGCAGACCACGCTGCGCTGCGGCCCCTACACCGCCGAAATAGCCAGCGTCGGTGCATCGTTACGCTCCTTGCGCTACAACGGCAGGGACTTGATTCTCCCCTTTTCGGAACATCAGGTCCGCCCCGCCTACCGAGGGGCAGTATTGGTGCCTTGGCCTAACAGGGTTATCGCGGGACGGTATGAATTCGAAGGTGTGGAATACCAGCTCGGTGTCAACGAACCGAGCCGGGGCCACGCACTTCATGGCCTATTGGCCTGGGAAGACTGGTGCCCGGTTAAATCGGACGAGTCCTCGGCCATTCTGTCCACCGTCGTTCAAGCGAGGAGCGGTTACCCCTTCCGCCTGGACGTACAGGTGTCCTACCAGCTGGATTTTTCCGGGCTGCACACCACTGTTACAGCCACCAACACCGGCCCCGGCTCAGCACCTTACGGGGCCGCCGGGCACCCATACTTGGTCGCCGGGGAGGGCCGGGTCGACGACTGGATTCTCGAACTGCCCGCACGAAAAGTGCAGCAAGTCAGCCCGGACCTTTTGATACCTACAGGAGTTAGCGACGTTTCAGAGGATCGACACTACGACTTTGTTGCCCCCCGCCTCATCGGTTCCACAACACTCGACCATGCGTTCACTGATCTCGTACGTGACAACGAAGGTTACTCAACCGCATGCCTGACTACATGGGACGGGTCCGGAACTTCGATGACATGGGGTCGGGACTGCCCCTGGGTGCAGATACACACAGCCGACCTCCCTGATGCGGAATCCAGCAGAGCTGGCCTGGCAGTAGAACCAATGACCTGTCCGCCTAATGCCTTCAACACTAGGACGGACCTCATAGTCCTCCTCCCGGGGCAGAGTCATACCGCGAGCTGGAATATTGAAGCGATACCAGTCGACCCAACACGCACCCGTTCATGAAAATCTTGGTCACAGGGGGCACGGGCTACATTGGTTCCCACACTGTTTTGTCCCTGCAGGAAGCCGGCCACGACGTGGTCGTCATCGACAACCTGGTCAACTCCAGCGAGGAGTCGCTGCGCCGCGTAGCCGAACTCAGCGGCAAGACCGCAGAGTTCCATCAGGTATACCTGGTGGAGGAGGCCGCCATCGACAAGGTCTTTGCCGGCGCAGCCATCGAGGCCGTCATCCACTTCGCTGGCCTCAAAGCGGTGGGCGAATCCGTGCGGGAGCCGTTGAAGTACTACTACAACAACCTTGTAGGCAGTCTGAACCTGATCCGTGTGATGGACAGGCATGACGTCCGGTCCATCGTGTTCAGCTCGTCGGCCACCGTCTACGGGGAGCACAACCCCATCCCCTATGTGGAAAAGATGGAGATCGGGGCCAACAACCCCTACGGGCGCACCAAGGAACAGATTGAGGACATCCTCTCCGACCTCGGCGCCGCCGACCCGCGCTGGCACATAGCCCTGCTGCGCTATTTCAACCCGGTGGGTGCACACCCCTCCGGACGGATTGGCGAGGACCCGCAGGGTATCCCCAACAACCTGGTGCCGTTCATCGCCCAGGTGGCTGTGGGCCGCCGCGACAAGCTCATAGTCTTCGGTGGCGACTACGACACCCCCGACGGCACCTGCCTGCGCGACTACATCCACGTGGTGGACCTGGCGGAAGGGCACATAGCGGCCCTGAACCATATCGCGGACACCACCGGCGTGTTCCGCTGGAACCTCGGCTCCGGCAAGGGCTCCTCCGTCCTAGAGGTCCTGCGCTCCTTTGAGAAGGCCGTGGGCAAGCCCATCCCCTACGACATCACCGGCCGCCGCGCCGGAGACCTCCCTGCCTTCTGGGCCGACGCCACCTCCGCGCTGGCCGACCTCAGCTGGTCCACCACCAAGACCGTGGACCAAATGTGCAAAGACCACTGGCGCTGGCAGAAGAACAACCCCCAGGGCTATATATCCCACCGCGAATGAACTGTAGGAGCAGTGGATAAATGCAGACAGAAAATTCCACCTGCACGGACTTCCACGAGCATGTACCCACGCAGCACGATTCCATCACCATCCACGTCCACACGCGATCCCACTTGGAGGCCGCCGTGGAGGCCGCCGTCCAACAACTCTCTGCTCGTGCGAGGTACCGGAAGCAGGGAATTCTGGTAACCCGGACGGCTCCGGGAACGGTCATCGTAAGCCTTGACCCAAATGTTCCCTACGGCATGAGCTACGAACGAACAACCTGGTAGTACACGAAGGCGATAGGCGAAATCAGCCTCATGCCTGTCTTGGGCTTTTCTGATGGCCCCTTTCCAACATGGCAACTGAACCTAGGAATCACGCATGAAAATTGGAATCCTCACCAGCGGTGGTGACTGCCCCGGACTGAACGCGGTCATCCGCGGCGCCGTACTCAAGGGCATCGCCATCCACGGCCACGAATTCGTGGGTTTCCTCGACGGCTGGCGCGGCGTGGTGGAGGGCGACATCATCGACATCCCCCGCACCATGGTCCGCGGTATCGCCAAGCAGGGCGGCACCATCCTTGGCACGTCCCGCACCAACCCCTTCGACAACGGCGGCGGCCCGGAGGTCATCAAAGCCCACATGGACCGCCTGGGCATCGACGCCATCATCGCAATCGGCGGTGAGGGCACGCTGGCGGCCGCCAAGCGCCTTACGGATGCCGGGCTGAAGATCGTCGGTGTTCCCAAGACCGTTGACAACGACCTGGACGCTACGGACTACACCTTCGGTTTCGACACCGCCGTGCAGATCGCCACGGAGGCCATCGACAGGCTCCGCACCACCGGCGAATCCCACCACCGCTGCATGATCGCCGAAGTGATGGGCCGCCACGTGGGCTGGATCGCGCTGCACGCCGGCATGGCCGCAGGCGCCCACGCCATCCTGATCCCGGAACAAAAAGTCAGCATCGAGCAAATCACCCAGTGGGTAAAGGAAGCCCACCACCGCGGCCGCGCACCCCTGGTGGTCGTCGCCGAAGGCTTCGTTCCCGAGCATATGGATGAGGCCCATTCTGAACGGGGCCTGGACGCCTTCGGCCGCCCCCGGCTTGGCGGCATCGCGGACCAGCTGGTCCCGGAGCTGGAAGCCCGCACCGGCATCGAAACCCGTGCCACGATCCTTGGCCACATCCAGCGCGGCGGCGTCCCCTCAGCCTTCGACCGGGTCCTTGCCACCCGGCTGGGCATGGCCGCCATCGACTCCGTGGTCGAAGGCTACTGGGGCACCATGGTCGCCCTGAAGGGAACAGACATCCAACATGTCGCCTTCGAGGAGGCCCTGGGCCAGCTCAAGACCGTCCCACAAAACCGCTACGACGAAGCAGCCGTCCTGTTCGGCTAAGCGCTCAAAATACAAACATCATCCGAACGCTTTGCTACCCGTCACAAATTTGCTCAGCATCCTGCTGCTATGAAGCTCGAGGACGAGATGCCAACAAGCATGACGCCGAATCAAGACCAAACAAACATCCACTCTTTCGCACCGCGGCAGCCTATTGACGACTGGACTGTGCTGACCGGCCAAGACGTCGAAGTCCACACTCACGGCAGCGTAACCGACCGCGGCCGCGTCGAAGCGGTCATGGCCGACGGATCTCTACTGTGGCTGATGCAGGACGGAGCCCACAGCCGGCGCGTCGCAGAACAACAACCAGGAACGTACATCCGCCGTACCTGGATCTGACGGCGATCGTGTTGGGGGGAACTAGATCTGCGCACTCAAGCTTCAACCGCCCGCGGCGCATTCGGATGGTGTAACTCCGAGGGCTTCTCGTCAGTGAAGGGCACACCTTAACCTGACGTCAGGAAACGCTCAAAAGACCGTCAGGACAGGGTGCAAAAGCCAGTTTCTGCACCTGCCCAGTGAAAGTCTTAGATTCAAACCTGACTGCCGACCCTGTTGCTGAGCTTGTGTCGGCGGGTGCCTGGCAATTGTGCAACAACGTGTTGCGCAATTGTCCAGATGCCATCTGGACAATTAAGAATCCGAACTGCACGGGGCTCTACCTGTCCGAGCCTTGCCTGTCCTCGAATCTGCGGCAATAGTGGCACGAGCTGTGGCACTATTCAGCGGTCCGCCTCATCCTCCACACGCCCAGCCTCGATACCGATGCCACAGTTGTCCCTGGCCCCCCACCTGCTCATAACGGATCAACTCCTCACACCTCTGGCATCCAAGGTCATCAGCGTGAGGACACCTCACGTCCGGTCATGTCGAAACCGGCCCCCGGGACTGATGAACCATCGTGACCGTCAAAATTTGCGAAGAGTGCGCGGGTGGCTTCGAGCCTTCCCGCAAAAGTCAGCGCTTCTGTTCAATCCGTTGCGGCAACAAGAAACGTGACCGTATGCGTCGAACTGCCCGCCGTCCCTCCGTGGCGGTAGAGGCTGACGCCGGAGCCGTAGTTCCGAAGGACGAGCTGAAGGCTGCGCAGCGCCAGCTGGCAACTAGGACAAGGATCTTTCAGCGGCGTGTCGACATTCTCCAGTCGAAGCTCCGCTCCCAGTCCTGTGAGATTGATCGTCTCGAGGCCGAGAACTCTGAGCAGCGTCAAAACAACAATGTCCTCCAACTGGAAGTAGCCAGGCTAAAGCGCGCGCAAAGAACCAACGTGCAGGACCTCGCGCATCTCGCAGCATGGCTGGTCTCGCTTGCGAACGCAAAAGGCGTCGCCCTGGACCCCGCATCGCTGGACATCCTCAACCGCCGCGGATGGCGTCCATCCAAGCGCCAGGCAAGCACGGCGCGGCCATGACGATGTCCATCGCGCGCCTCTCGGCACAATCAGGTCTGCGCTACCTGTTCAAGACCACGATGATGGACGACCTCTCTACCACTCCCCCGGACGCCACCACCTACTACATGAAAGCCGGAACACCGCAGGGCCGATGGATCGGCAGCGGACTACAAGGGATCAACAGAGCTGCCGGCGACGTCGTCACCGAAACCGACGCGAAAGCAGTGTTCGACTTAGCCGTCCATCCGGACACCAACGCGCCGCTGGGCCGACAGCATAGCCAACCCACCGCCGTCGAAAACAAAACCGGCCCGCCCACCGTGAGGCACGCCGTCGTAGGTTTCGACCTGACCTTTAGTGTGCCGAAGTCGGTGTCGGTCCTCTGGGCGCTTAGCCCTCGCAGTTCGCAAGACCAGATTCTCCGCACCCACCACGAGGCGGTGGAGGCAACCCTTGCCTGGTTGGAAGAGCAGGTCATCCACACCCGGGCCGGACGAAACGGCGTCGCCCGCGTCGGCACAATGGGCGCAATCGCCGCCGCCTTCGATCACTGGGAATCCCGCACCGGCGACCCCCAGCTTCACACCCATCTCGTCATCGCCAACCGTATCCAGCGCCTCACCGACGGAGCTTGGGTCACCCTTGACTCCCGCACGCTATACAAGGCCGCCGTCGCCGCCAGCGAACACTACAACGGACTCTTATTCGACGCCCTCCACTGCCACCTTGGCACCGACACGGACATCCGCGTCCCCCTTGTCAATACGGGCAATCCCAGCCAGCAGCTCACCGGGATCGAAGAGGACCTCATCCGCGAGTTCTCCAACCGGTCCCGGCTGATCAACGTGGAAACAGACCGCCTCGTCGCGGAGTGGACAATGGAACGCGGCCATCCGCCAAGCACAGCAACTGTCATCAAACTGCGGCAGCAAGCGACCCTGGCCACACGCGTCCCCAAGTCCGAGCTCCCCACGCCCCTGCACGAGCTATCCACAGAATGGAAGGCACGCGCCACCGCCAAAGGATTCCCACCGGACGACTTAATCGCGGCCACGATCAACCGCTCCCGAATCGCCCCATGTGGCTTCACTGATTTCACCTCTGACTGGATCTGCGCCGTCGCAAACCTGACACGTGAGCGGGTCGCCCACAAACGCTCAACCTGGAACCGCTGGAATCTCCTTGCGGAAGCCGAACGCGTCTGCGCCCAAGTGCGTTGCCGGACGGCGGCGGACAGGAGCACGCTCATGGACGCCGTCGCCACCGCAGCCGAGCAGCAGTCCGTGCCTCTGAATGATTACCGCTACACCGTCCCTGCCCGCGCCGAGGCAGACGTCCGACATGGACCACGAAGCGTCTTCGACTTCCATGGGTCGCGCCTCTACACCGATACGTCCACGCTCGCCTGTGAGGACGCGGTCATGGCGGCAAGGATCCACGACGGCGGCCCGGCAGTCCGCGCAGACGTCATCATGGATCTCCTTGACCAAGTCCAACAGCCAGAGAGCCGAGTGCTTCACTTTGACCAGCGTGCCGCCGTTGCCGACGTAGTCCTGAGCGGCCACAGGCTCGACGCCATCGTGGGGCCAGCGGGCACGGGAAAGACGACAACGTTGAGTGCAGTGAAGGCAGTATGGGAAGCAGAGTACGGCGCCGGCAGCGTTGTTGGGCTCGCCCCGGCAGCTGCCAGCGCGGAAGTGCTGGGCCGCGAACTCGCTATGGCAACGGAGAACGTCACGAAATGGCTGCACGAGTCGGCCGGCCAGGGGGCCAGTTCAAGGGCTGGGCGCTTCTTCAATGTGCAGTCGCAACTGACCACGGTTCCTATCGGCGAGCGCTGGAGCATCGCATTAGCGCAGGAGGCTGCGCAGCTCGCTGCTACCCAGCAACGCTGGTGCTTCCATGCGAATCAGCTCATCATCGTTGATGAAGCGTCAATGGTCTCGACATACCAACTCGCAGGTCTCGTACAGCAAGCCCAGGAAGCCGGCGCGAAGATCCTCCTGGTCGGCGACCCCGGGCAGCTGGACGCCATCGACGCCGGCGGCGTTCTTGGCTGGCTGGACCGGCAAGGGAAGGCAACACGGCTGAGCACGATCTGGAGATTCCATGAGGAGTGGGAGCGCACAGCATCGCTGAAGCTTCGGAAGGGTGACTACGCAGCTATATCCGACTACGCACACCATGGAAGGATCCGGCACGGTAGCTACCTGGATATGGCTGACAAGGCGTACCTCGCGTGGCAGGCCGATACCCGGGCAGGAAAGTCGTCCATCCTCATCGCCGCCGACAACGAAACGGTCAGCATGCTCAATGAACGGGCGCAGGCGGATCGAGTGGCGCGGGGTGAGGTCGATCCCGATCAGACGGTGTTGCTCAGCGATGGCTTATGTGCGGGTTCCGGTGACGCCATCATCGCCCGGGGAAATGACCGGAAGCTCGTGGACAGCGGCGGTGCTTTCGTGCGGAATGGAACGCTGTTCGACGTCGAAGGCATCAGTCGGCGTGACGGCTCCCTGCTCGCGCGGCGGCGGGACACGGGCGCGCGCGTCCTACTCCCCCGGGCGTATCTGGAGATATCCGTCGAGCTGGGCTACGCGACCACAGCCCACCGTTCCCAGGGCATTACCGTAGACACCGGCCACACGGTAGTCACCCAGGGCCGACTCACCCGCGAGCTGCTGTATGTGAGCATGACGCGTGGCCGTTCCGGTAACTTTGCGTACGTCAGCGAAGGTGACGACGCCGACCATCCTGCCGTCGACCCGTCCCAGGAGCTGTCGTGGCGGGGAATCCTCGGCGAGGTGCTCGCTGCGGAAGGCGCTGAGCGGACCGCGCACGAGGTGCGTGACGCGGAGCTTAGGAAGGCGGACAGCCTTGAGCGGCTCTACGCGGAGTATGACTACCTCGCGCAGATCGCGGCAGGACTGGATCTTAGGCGGCAGTTGGACGAACATGTCCCTGGCGCCTCGCAGGAATTCGAACAATCTCCGTCGTGGGGCGCAGCTGTCGCGGCATGGCGGAAAGCCACAGCCGTCAGCCGGCAGGGTACCGAGCGCATACTGAGCCAGTTCTGCCAGGAAAGTAGCATTGCCAATGATCGCTGCGCTGTCCTCACCACGCGCTTACGCCGGTTCATGAAAGGGAGGACGACGGCGGTCGAGGAACCTCTGGTTGAAAAGCTCACCATTCCGCGCCCTGACTTAGCGTCGATGATTCAGCAGGTCAGGGTACGTATCTCCCAAAGGACGGAGACCGTGAGCATGGCAGCGCTGACAGCCGATCCTGAGTGGAAGCGTGCATTGCTTGAAGCCGTCGGAGATGGCACCAGCGGCGAAACCTGGCAGCTGGTCCGTGACGTTGCCGTCTTTCGCGACAGGTGGGCGCTGCCGGACTCTCCCCTTCCCTTGGGTCCGTCTCCCGCGGATTACGAATGGGAACAACGGGGCCAGCGTGAACGAATCAACGCAGCAATTAACAATGCTCATCGCCGTGGCACCGCTCAACGAGATGACTCACCTGTGGATTCAGCCCTTTCTCAGCAAGTCGTCCTTACAGGTGCCGGCTGGCAGCTCTAATCTGGTAGGGAGGTAATGCGAATGGTCGTCAATCCAGTGGTAAGACCCAAGGTAGCGACAACCGGACTAGTGATAGCCAGCGCGGTTGTCTTCATAGTCTGCGCCCTCTCATTCGTAGCCTTGGCTCCCACGGAACTTCCTCTCGTCATGAAGGTCATCGTTGGCAGCTTGTTGCTGGCAACTGTTCTAGTGCTGGCGCTGTTATGGGGGAAAAGATCTGCCCGACGGCGGACCTGGCTGGCTAACGCAGCAAACAGGTGGCGATCCTTCGACAGCGCTAAGCTCGCCAGCGGGACCACGACAGAGGTGACCCTCCTCAGCGTCGACGCGGTGCAACCCACCGGCGCGTGGGTCACCATCATGTGGAACCGCTTCAACCACGTTCAGCGAGCCTGGATAGAAGCACTACCCGAACCACTATGGCCAGGATCCGTCCTGCTCATCGCCCCCGACCCCACTCAAGTAATGCCGAGCACACCTTGGCCAGAGACGTATTTCATTCGAGCCGCCGACTGCTTAGCCTGGGCACCCGCCGAAGGCAGGAGCCCCTAAGCGGCATCTGCTGTTACGACGCTCCGGCGATACAAACATTCGAACGTATGTTCTAAAATAGCTTCATGATTAAGTCCGGCTCCCCTGAAGATGTCGAGCGAATGATGATGCGCATGGACGCCGAAGCAAGCCGGCCGATAGACGACCCCGCACCCATCCGGGATTTCCCGAAGTATGGGCGTCCGCTTGTGTACGTCAGCGGAATTTACGGCAAAGCCGTCGGGTGGACCCACAAGTACGGCCTCATCGAGTGGCTGGATACTTCCGGCAAATACCACATGGGTTGGGCGCATTCCTCGAGCATCAGGCGTGTAAAGCCTGATGAGTGGAAGGGCAGTAGTGCGCTCTAGTCGGCAGCCATCCCGGCGACGCTCAGGAAATCATCGGGTGGCGCCCTGCGTCTCGAAGAAACGCAAGGCTCGCGGTCGTGCCTAGGGTCGTGGGCATGGAAAGAGATCCCTCAGGTGAGCTGAGAGGACAGACGTCGATCAACGATCTTCTCGACCAGCCGGTCGGCGCCGCACCGGTCCAGCTCGCGCTGCCGATCCTGGTGCAGGTGAAGCCTGGACAATTCCGCCGGCTGTCTTAGAGCGGCTGCCGAAAGCGTCGGAGCGTTGACAAAGTGATGGCCTGGTCCAAAAGAGGATCAGGCCATCACACTTACAGCAGCGGTCAGCTACATACTTATGTCAGCCCGCGCCCGCCCGCCTAAAGGGGGTGCGGCCACCGGACCTTTCGTAGCGATGCTGTAAGCAGGTTGAGCCGCTTCAGGCGCCGCTTGCAGACCCGCGTCGACCGCAGCTTCCGGGCCGGCTGCCGCCCGTGGGGAGCGCTGGTAAGCGGCTGTCCCGAACCGAAGGTCAGGACCGATCGTTTCAGCAACAATCCGACGAGCTTCCCGCCGCTCACCATCCTTTTCGAACGCGCGGAACTCGAGTTCACCCGACACCGTTACCGGGTCCCCCTTCTTGAGGGAGTTCGAAGCGTTCTCTGCGAGCGCTCGGAACGCGGATACGTTGTGGAAGACCGGGTCTCCGTCGTGCCAGCTTCCGTCTGCTCCCTGAATCCGCTGGTTCACCGCTACGCGCAGTTTGGTATGCGCTACACCCGACTCCCCATACGTGAGCTCGGGGTCCGCAACGAGATTGCCAACAATGTTGACCGGAATCTTGGTGCTCATATCTTCTGCCCTTTCATTCGTAGACGGGGCTCTCCCGTCCAACAGTTGGTGGATGCCCTAGGGGCCCGAGATCTCCAAGCCACGGGTGGGCTCGCCCGGCTGCTGCAGGCCAACATACGAATCCTGCCCCCGCACGCTGGGTGAGACGTCAGCAGCGGGGACCTTCCCGCCAAAACCCGGAGGATTCGTGACTTCGAGGATGTCCTTGCTTGCCGCCGTGACGCGGCCCAAGACTGACTTCGCAATGTCGACCCGCGAGGCCGGTTGCTTCGAAGAAGAGTCGCGCGCCGCGGCGGAATGCTCAGCCTCAATGACTGCGTCAGCCCAGCCGGATAGGTAGCTCGCTGACTGGGGACCCCGGTCTATTCCGTGCGCCTTCAGCACGGTGTACGCAACTGACTCGGCTTCGACCTCAGCCAGCCCGCGGTGGTCCACACTGCTCCCATAAAGCTTGCCCACGTGGTCATCCGGACCATGCAGCAGAACATGCCCAAGCTCATGCGCCAGGACGGCGACGCGCTCCTCCGCATTCAGCCAGCCGCCCACTTGAATTTGACGCTGGGCGAAGTCAGTGAAGCCGCTCGTCAGCCCAAACTGCGCATCGGTGACCTGGATCGAGAAGCCGTGCGTGCGTGCAACCCGGGCCAGCGACTCCCATAGGTGCCGCACGTCCAAGGTCGGGGCATCCCTCGGCCTGGGAACCAGCAGCGGAGCCCCCTGGGTCTGCGAAACGTCGAAGACTGCCTGGCCACGCCAACCCGTGATAAGGGTCTTCTTCCCCTCGTCGATAGCACCCTTGGGAAGCGTGTCACCCAGAGGAATGCGCTGGCGCGTACCATCGGGCAGCAGCATCTGCTGCACACGGGCAGTCCGAGGTGCAATGACCCACAGGGCCTGCTCGCTACGAAGGACAGTGCGGCCGTGTCGTTCCCATTCCTTGTACCCGGCGACGAGCGTCGGCTCGTCCGTACCCCGCTGCGCCATCTGCATCATGAGCAAGGCGACGTTGCCGCCTGAGTACCGCCACAAATTGGCTGAGGCATCGAGCAGAACCTGCCAATGTGAAGGTGACTCGACCGCCTCCTCCAGGATCGAGTGCAGGCCATCCATCAAAGAGGCGATTCGCTCCTCGGGCGCCATACGGCGGGCGCCGATGCTGGCTTCCTGAGAGCTCTGGTCAGGCAAAATGCTAGGTTGAACTTCAGGTGTAGCGGCCACGACAGCCACCCTTCATGCTTCTTGGACCGCAGCATCGCTGCGCAGACACCTGTTCATGGTTAAGCACCTCAAGAGCGACATGACTCAGAAGTCAGCAACCAATTGGTGAGCAGCCTTCCGCCACTCAACAAAGTCAGGGTCGTCACCAGACAGGATTCGAGGCGCAGGCTCCTTGTGTGCCTGCAGCCCTACACATCCGGCAGTCCTGGTGTGCATCCGCAAGCGTTCGACGGCGTGCGGGAGCCTTTCGTGAAAGGCAAGCGGTCCGAAGCCCGGGTCATCTTGGGTGTAGGAGGCAAGCTCGGCGCGGTGAAGCGCATACAACTCAGCCACAATCTCGGGGTGACGCCACCAGCAGTCAGGAATGATCGACGTCGTCAGCTGATAAGTCGAGACAAGCCATCGCACCCATGAGAAAAGGGCACCCCAGACTTCCTGGGACTGCTCCGTAGTCATTTCCCGCCAACGGCGGGTCACGCTCTTGGAAGCCGCTGAAGCACCAAAAGCGGATCTAAACAACTGTGCGGTGATCTCGTCGTCCCCGAAGGAGCCAGCAGACGGAACATCGAACTCCTCGGTCTCGTCATGGCTGCGCATCCGACGCCCCTTTTGTCTTTTGCTGACGCTCCCTGTGCCCGTCGGCCAAGATGCGCTCCATCTCCGCCTTGAAGCGGCGCAGCTCCCCTGCGTCCTTACGCTTGTGCCACTCGAGTAGGTCGAGCAGGATCGGTCGAGTCCGCCGCCCAAGCATGAGCGCGGTGCCAGCGGGCAGGCGCCGAATCTCGTCCAGAGCAATCACAGGACTTTCCCGTATCTGCTCCCCGTCCTGCCGGCCAGCGGAAGACCAGGACCGCGTGGTGAGGGTGAGGCTCCTCTCCCCCAGCAATCCGGCGAGCGAACGCAGGTCCCGTTCGTCAGATCCGCCGCCAAAGATCACTTTGATGATCGCCGAGTCCCAGATGGTCGATGCCTCATCAATGGACCAGCCCGAACGGGCCTGGGACAACGACTGCAGAACGACGAGCGTTGAGATCCCGATACCGCCGCCGTCGGACAGCGCCACAGGCAGCCCGGGCCATGGGGCCAGGTTGGCGATTTCGTCGAGGATCAAGGAAAGAGGTGGCTCCAGCCGTCCTCCTGGCGATACGAAGGCCATTTCCCGCGCTGCATTGTCGATGTCGTCAATCAGCGCGGACAAGTACGGCCCTGCGGCAGCGGCTCCAGCCCGAGTGCCAATCAGGTACAGGGTTCCCCGCTCCCGGATGAAGGCTTTCGGATCAAACTCTTCAGACCCATCCTGCGGATTCAGCGCGGCCAGCACCTTGGGTGAGGACAGAGGCGCCACCGCCGCCGAAACGCCAATCCACGAATTGGACGTGTTCCGCGGGTCGTCCTCCAGGATGCCCATCAGGTCGGCCTGCCAACCCAGCGCCGCGCCCGGCTGACCCAGCACCTCGAAAGCTTCGCGCGCCAGTACCGGACTGGAAGACCAGCGGCGAAATGCAGTCACTCCCTGCCCAGACAGTGCCGCAGCATGGAGCAGGCACTGAAGAACTATCAGCGAGCGCTTCTGCCACGCAGCATTCTCGCCCTTCATCTCGGTGTCCGCCGTGATGACCAGCGCGCGCCGGGTTGCGATGTCCGGGTCCTCGCATCCGCGTACCGGTGACCAGCGCAGCGACGACGGGATCCCCGACATGCCCTGTGGGTCAAAGACGGTCACGGGTCGGCCTCCGGATGCCCTTGCCTTCATCGTCACCACCAGGTTGTCCGCACGCGTGGATGTTGTGACGACTGCCCCCGGTGCATCAAGGATGGCGTTGATGACGACGTAAAGCCCCTTCCCGGATCGCGGAGCACCTTGAATCACCATCGACTCTTCCGTGGAAACATGGACGGTGACGCCGCGGGAGCGGCCCAGCGTCCACGACACGTCCTGCACCGAAGGGTTTGCGAGTCCTGGGCGCGTGAACTTTCCTCTTTTCCGCACGGCCCTCGCCCCAAAATCGTGAAGAATCTCCGCGCGACGGGCAACGCCGTCGCGATTCAAGATGTCCTGGCGCAGCCAGCGGCCCGATTGCTTCCACCGCCGCCAAAGGACCACCGCGCCGACGGCGAGCGCAGCAACCAGAAGGAGAGCCGGGGCCAGGACCCACCAGACGCTGTCCGTGCCGAGCACACAATCAGCCCGGCGAACAACGATCCACTCCATTCTGTTGGCAACAAGTCCGACGGCGGCCGCAGGGTTGAAGGGCGACGGCGGCATAGTGCCACACTGCAAGGATCCAGCCACATGTACTGCAGCCTGCACCATTGCGCAAAGACATACATAGGCTGCCGCGCCGACAAGACCAGCGGTCACCAATGGGTTGTCGCTTGCCGCCCGCGAGCTCGCTGGCCGTCTCACAGCATCCTGTCGTCTGTCCCGAAGACAGCGAGCTCGTCAGTGGTCACTCGGTTGGCAACGATGAAGGAGCGGTTGCCCACTTTCCAGAGACCGACGCCCTTCGGAAGGTTCTCGACATGCTCGCACTCCGCTTCGGTCAGGCCGAGCGCTTCCTTGGTCAGGCGCATCGCATCGTGCTTTTGCCGGTAAATGACCCTTGTGTCAGCCTCGGTCAGCAGGCCCAGTGCTTTCTGTCTGTGTCCACTCGTGCTGTCACCGATCTCGTTAAGGTCGGCGACCTTGTGCATGATCAGCAGGTTCGCGATCCCGTACGTTCTGGCCAACCGCCACTGTTCACTCATCTTTGCCAACATGTACGGATCAGCGAGCATCCGCCACCCCTCGTCGTACACCACAAGGCGCTTACCGCCGTCGGGGTTGGTGATGGCGGCTTCCAACCACGTGGCACCGCAGGCAGCGGCTAGCGAAAGGGCCTGCTCCGATGCTCCGATCAGCGCCGAGGTATCCATCACCATCATGGGAGCGTCAGCGTCGAAGGCAACAGTGGAGGGAGCATCGAACATGCCTTCGAGATCACCGGACACGGTACGTCTCAGGGAATGGCTGACGGCGGTTGCTCCATCTGCGCCGACCAGGGCGGTCATCTCTTTCGACGGCTTGAGGAGGTGGTCGAGCACCATGGGCAGGGTCGGGTTTGAGTTCTCGGCCATAGTTTCCATGAGGGCGATGTCCAAGGCTGTGTGCTCCACGGGCCGAAGGGGCGTGCCCTGCCGCATGAGCGAGACCAAGGCCCCAAGGAGATAACGACGCCGTTGCCTCACGACCGCTTGCCATTGAGCCTCGGTAAGGGCAGTGGAGCGGGGACCGGCGTCGAGGGGATTCACCCTTGCAGGGCGGCCCGGGCCGATGGAAATGACCTTGCCACCAACAGCCTCCGCTACTGCAACCCACTCGCCCTTGGGATCAGACGCGACGGCTGCCTTTCGCCCTAGTGTGATTGACCGCGTCACGAGCGACTTGCCGCACATTGACTTGCCGGTGCCGACTGTCCCGATCACAACGATGGAAGGGCCGCTGATGATTCCCTTGTCATAAAGGATCCAAGGGTCATACGAGAAAGCCCCGGACCCGAACACATCCGTACCGATGTAGGTTCCCTCGTGCCCCAGTCCCGACTCCGTAAGAAACGGGTAGGCGGCCGCAAACGTCATGGTTGATGCGCGGTGGGGCGCGGGCCGCAGCCGATGAGGACCACGCAGGGAGTTCGGCTCGCTGCTCCCCCAGTCGCCCGCGAGGGGTAACCCCTGGGGGTAGCGCTGCTTCTCCCCTTCCGCGGCACTCTCCCACCCTGCAGCGAACGGTGCGGGTCGGCGTCGTGCTTTCCGTTCCGTCCGGTTCTTCCCCGACGGTAGATACTCGAAGCTTTTCACTGCTTGTTTCAACGCAGTCCCCTTCCGAGCGGCAGGCCGCCGGCGACAAACGCGGCCCATTGCTGTCCATAGAGAAGCCGGAGCTCAACGAACGCTCCGGCGGCGGCGGACTCAAGTTCCTGGCGATGCCGTGCCAGGTCCTCCAGCGATGTCGCGGTGACGGTGATGTAGGCCGCCGGGCGGACGTCACCATGACCGGCGACGATCTCTTCCTCCCTCTGGATCACTTCTTCTTCCTCGGCCTTTTGCTCACGGGTGAGAGGCCTGTCGAAGCGGGCGTTGATACGGCGGCGGGTTTCGTGCGCTTCCTGAGCGGAGCGGATGTCACGGAGGGCTTCAGCGGTAGGCACTGCCCGGATGACTTCCGTGAACGTGTGGCGGAATTCGCCCACGTAGATCAAGGGGTGTAGGAAGCCCGGGAAGACTTTTTGGCGCGGCCATTCCGCAATCCAGAAGGTCTGGTGGAACCCGGTGTCCGTCCGCAGGTAGGTCCAATGTTCCTCGACGGCCATTGGTCCATGACGGTGGACGGTTTCCGTCGCCTTACTTGCCGGATCGTCCGACGGCGGGGCTGCCGCCGCCGACGCTTTGGCGGTAGGCAAGGCAGCGGGATCGAAGGCGGCACCGATGATGCTCAGCAGTCCGGGTTCCCCAATCCACTCGTCCACCTTCACGCTGTGTGTAGTAAGAGACGTTTTCATCGCCTCGACTTCCAGCCGCAGGACGCGTTTCAGGCCTACCAGTCCCCCGCCCGACTCCTTGATCCGCCGCCGAGCCTTGCTTGTGTCCAGGACAATTGCCACGAGCAGCTCATGGCTCATGGTTGCCCCGGCTGCACTGAGCAAGTCCTCATACGCGCGTTGTCCCCACGCAGCCTTCTCGTCGGCTTGCGCCAGCCTGGCCTTGTCTTTGTAGAACTCCCAGAGCGCCGACGACGGATAGGGCACTGTGTAATCCTGGACGGCAATCCTGGCCACGCTTGGCCGCTGGGCCATGCCGGCTTGCACACGTGACCAGGCCTGGACCGTCCAGGCTTTGTCATCTGCATCCAGCAGTGCAAAGGATCGCGTGCTGCAGCGCAAGACTGCGATTGCTTCCCTGCCGTGACGGTCGACCATGAAGCATTCACCATTGGCGGTTGTTCGGATCTCCAGGTTGCCGAGGCCGCCCGGGAGCGCCAGACGACCAGCGAGTTGCGGAACCGCGGGCTTTGCAAGGAACCGTGTTTGTCCTGCCGCTGCGCGATAGAAGAACATAACGAGCTGTTTCGCCCATACCGGATAAGGGATACGGGAATACTGAAGGAGCCCCAGCAACATAAGCCCAATCCACAGGGGCCCAGAGGAGAACAGGCCAACCGGCCCACTACTCGCGGAAGCCACGATGGCAACCGCCCCTCCCCCCGCAACGATCAGCAACTGATACCACTTGAGGCCCAGGAAGAACCCGCGGCGCTCGTATCTCGGAAATTTGACGGCTTCAAGGGCACGCGCATCGTCAGACATGCGGGATTCCTCCGTTCGGAGGGTTGAATTTTGGTGGTTGGGGTTTCGGAGGCGGCACCCTTGAAGGCGCCGGTGCGGTCGCGTTTTGGTGCGCTCGCGGTTCGGCATCCCCGGGTGGGGCCTGCCGCATAGGTGCTGGGCCGGTTCCGCTTTCTTCGTGAAAAGCTCTGTGCACGAAGCCCTGCTGCGACCCCGATGGGTGCGGGGTATTCGGGCCTCCGGTGGAGGGCGCGGTTCTTAGGGCCAGATGGCCCCCTTCACCTTGGGGCGACGGCAGCACGGACCGGACAGCGGGTGCCAACGCTTGCGTCGGGAAGATACTACGGCTTGAGCTGATCGGCCGAGTCATGGCGGATCGATTCACCAAGCCCGCAAGCGTTAGGCGACCACCGGTCTGCCGACTAATCTGGCGAGCCGCAACGCTGCTTGTCCGGGACAGAACGTGGCCGCCTCCGGCCGTTTGGGCCGCTGCCGCGAGTTCCCCGCCAGCGAAGCCGACCAAGCGCAGGGCCATCAAAGGTGCGCCGCAGGCAAGCGCCATGCCCACCGTTCCGGCAGCCAACCCGGCAAAGGACTTCGACTCTGCAAAGAGCTTCACCGCCACGGCCAAGACCGTTCCGGATAGGGGTTTGGCCAACACCAGGGCGATGACCACCTCGCACCAGCGGCGTGCCCAGGACTTTGTCTTGTCCCAGGGCAGAAGCATCAGGGCCACCGGCGCGACGGCCGCCAACACGACGAGTGCAAAGGAGCGGAAGATCATCGAGCACATCAGGATGAAGGCAAGGATCCACACGACGATAACTGCCATCACTGTAACGACGACGGCACCGGCTGGGCCCCCTGTCGTCCCAGGTGCCAGCGAGACCAAATTCCATTCCCGACCACTTCCTTCTGGTGCCCGTTCAAACCCGAAAAGCCTCATGAACACGAGGTATGGGTCAGAACCAATCGATTCGAGCAAGGCGGCCGAGGCCAAATCGCTCGCCCGCGTCAGCTGCCGGACCAGATAGACGGCAGCCCCTACGAGAGGAATGGCGGCAGCGCCACCGACCATCGCGCGGCCGATTCGTCTGGGCTGCTGGCTGACCAGGCCCGACAGGACCTGGAGGATCATCACGACGACGAGCGGCGTCATCATAACGACGACCCACCAGCTTGTGAGCCCCTCTATCGACAGCCATTGGGAGTCGTCCACATCCGACACGGTGAAGGCGCCAGTGATGAAGGCCCAAAGCCAGGACGCCATGTTTTGGAGGATGTTTGCGAAGAGAGACGTGACTGCGCCCAGGGCGTTGTCGTTAGCCTGTGAGACCAAGCCGCAGCCGGGCGGCCACCATCCATTGAGGTCGCACTCAACAGGCATGAGCTAAAACCCAAGCGGGAAGGCGGTCTGCGACCAGAGGATGTAGCCGTTGATGCCGCCGAGAATGGCAGCCACCGGGCCGGTCCAGAGGAGGATCACGCCGCCACCCGAGGCAAGGCGTGACGATTGGCTAAGCTTGCCGGCCAGCAGCATCGCGGCACCTATGATGGCCACGATGGCGATGATGATGAAAGCGCCGACGAGGATGCCGCCGCCGATCTGTTTGAGCGATTCCAGGAAGGGAAAGCTCGCGTTCGGGGTGATCCCCGGGTCCACCGCTGCGAATAACATTGGTGCTCCGTCCGTCGTAATCCATGGAGTGAGCAGATGAGCTCACGGGTTCATGGATGTTGCGGAGCGGAGCAACATGACTCGATCAGCGATCACCTTATATAAGCGGCAAGAGCACCAGACGTGCGATGACCGCAGTGAGATGACAGTGACAGGGGTGGATGCCCCTTAGGGAGGCCGAGATGAATGGGCCCGAGTCCTACGTCCTATCGAGCGGCGTGATGGGTGCCCCTCTTTGGGCTGCTCCCACCAAGAGGGGCATATTGCAGCGTTTTGGAGCCAGCATGGTCTTCCCGACTCCCGGAGGAACGCGAATAACGGCGTGATCGAAGGTGCTGCGATCCTTGCATTATCAGGTAGAACGGTGCGGACACCACATGAACACCAGGACCGCACTTCTGACTGTTAGGCGCATGGATCTGCTAGGAGACAGCAGCCTGGTGTGGACGGATAATGAGCGGCTATGGAACCAAATGCTGAGGTTTCCCGCGGTCCTTGCCCAGGGGAAGAGTGGGCCTACAGGCGGCGTGACGGTGCGCCGTCCGAGCGGGTGCACATCGTGGCGGTGCACCAGGAGGGTCGAAGATTCCGCGTCGACATCCGCCACATGCACGGTCATCCACCGGGCAGGGAAGAGAACGTTCCTCGCTCGAGGCTCAAGGTGCCGTGGAAAGACGTAGTCCCGTACGACGCCTCGATGGATGGCTGGAGGCGTCTCAAGGCCGAGTCCATCGACGGCCATGAGGCGTCGGCCCTGTGGGCGGCACTTGAGCTGGTTGTACCTTCGGAGGTCGCTGAGCTGTCTGTCGCTTCAAGCGACGACTCGTTGACGGTCCATGATCACGTTGCCTTCGAAACGCTCACCGGGCAGACCGTGGCTGCCTTCCAATCCCGATTTTCCTGGCTGGTTCATGACGGCGAGGTGTTCCTGTCGCCGCGTGCGGCGCTGGCTGTAGTGGAGCTGGCCTGCCGGAGGAACCCGGCCCCGGTCCTGGACCTCGTCATGGCCGAGGAAGCAGTGGCTGGAGAAAAGTCCAAGCGGGGCGGAACCATTGAAGACTGGGAGACCCGAGAAACGGTAGCTACATCTGCAGAGTTCGAATACGACTATTACCTGCGCCGTCAAAAGCCCATTCATGAGATCCTCCGCCAATGGTGCGGGTATGGCTCGGTGACTGCACATGAACGGCTCTTGGCTGCAGAAGCGGAAGTCAATCGCCTCGACGTCCTCCTGACCTGGGCTGTGGACCACATCCGTAGGACTGATAGGAGCGCCGCAGAAATGATCGAGAGGGAGCACGAGGAGGACCGCATCACCCCTTACACCATCCGCCCGGTTCCCCAACGTCCGCTGAAACCGCACGAAATCCCGCGGATAGAAGTACCCAACCGCCGGCGCTGGTACCGCTGACACATACCCATCGCAGGGGTTCTCGCCAGCTCGGTCTGCATGACGAAAAGAAAGAACCCCGACAGCCTGGGCTGTCGGGGTTCCGTCGAGGCCTGTCAGGAGCCGCTGATCTTCCCTGCCGCGATGAGCTGCTGGGCGCGCTGCTGCTGCTCATCGTCGCCAAAGCGCGCCACCGCCGTCATCAGGTCCATGCCGTCCTCAAGTCCGCCATAAATGTCCTCCAGCCGCTCGCGCGAGCCGCCGAGCAGGCTGATACCGCCCAGCGCGTTAATCTGCTCGAGCTGCAGGTACGCGCGGTACACGAGGTCGACGTGCACACCGTCATCGGCGGTGAAGGGGTTCGGGACGTAGTCGGCGTCAGGCGTAAGGTCATCCGTGTCGAGGCCCAACCGGGCCAGCTCGTTCTTGTTCATGGATGCTTCTCCTTGGTTTTAGGACTGTCACTCGGCTGTGACGACTCTCGATCTGAGACCGTCAGGATGCCGCAGGGCCATCATCCAACCCCAAGACCTCCGGGCGGCCTTCCATGACCTCGACAACGCCCCGAAATCCCCTATAGGAGCAGGAGGCCAAGGAGGGGGAAAGCAGGGGGCCAGTCCCCCTCGACGGGACCAGCTCCCAGGCCTAACCTGACCTCGCAGGAATCCGACAATGAAGACGGGGGTGCCCAAAATGGGCGCACAGGAAGACGTCGCGCTGGTCCGGAGCGGCTATGAAGCATTCAACGCTGGCGACATGGACACGCTCAGGGAACTGTTCACCGAGGACGCCGTGTGGCATGTCGGCGGCAGCGGCGGCCTGTCGGGAGACAAACAGGGCAGGGACGCCATCCTCACCTATTTCGGTGAGCTTGGGTCACGCTCCAACGGCTCCATCAAGGTCAATCTGGAAGATGTGGCTGCCGGCGACAGGTACGTGTTTGGGGTCCAGTCCAACCATGCAGAGCGTGATGGCAAGCCCTTGGATCAGCGGTCGGTCCTGGTGTTTACCCTCGCCGGCGAGAAAGTAACGGAGGTCTTCGAGCTCCAGGAAGATACGGAGAAAGCTTCCGCCTTCTGGTCCTGACATCAGGCGCCCGGGTTTCACCCGAGGCGAGTACTTATTCGTATGGCTCGAGCGCCACCGAAGGTGGACAATAGCTGTGAACGATCGAACCAAAAGATGAGCGATCGCGCCGCACCTGGCAAACCTAACGGTCCGGTCAGCGCTATTTCGTCTGAGCTTCGGCCCTGCCACTCCCAGCTCACACCTGAATTTCCTTGACTAGCGGCCACAAACCCACGAAGTACATTAATTGAGGCTTCTATGCAGGCCTACGACTACACACATAACCATCGCCATATCTGGCCATTCTTCTTGGCCGTCATCTTGGGTTCCGTTTTGCTTGTCGGTCCTGAGACCGCGATCCGCGCCAAAGTTACCATCAGCAGCGCAACCACGTCCTCTTCCCGTGCAGGGGCGAGAGCGAACCCCAGTGATGGGTGGAGCCAGTTACCGCTCGAAGCCCGCGAACTATGGAAGTTCCGATTCACCAGGGGGCGCTGACGATTAGCCTCCGACAGCCCGCCCCGGTACCGATACCAAAGCGCCCCTCCCGAAATGACCTTCCGCGGCTATGCCCTTTTGCAGTACAAATTGGCCTCTGACGGTCCTGAATTCGGTACGCGCCACTTGGCACAGAATCCATTGGCAGGTCTAAGTCAACAGACTTGCCCTGAACAAGGACTAAGCCCTAGATCCTGCTGCTGGGGCAGGGCCTTAGAAGTAAGTGGTGACAAGTGCCGGCGGCACGGGCCTCTACGGGGATGCCGCTCCAACCGATGCCGGCCCCCACCCCCTTTCTACCACTGTCTCGCGCACTGGCCAGGGGCACCCTTCCATGTCGCGAAGCCGTGGCTGGAGTTCCTCCAAACCGAACGGCTTCGTGCTGGATGTTTCCGCGCACCTGTCCCTACCGGCCCCGGCCCGATACGCTCTGGACGGGTGCCATCGGCTGAGTGCGTGTTTCCGGTTGAGACGGCACGTTGGTCAGCTCCCGGGTTGGCACCATCTATTGGCGCGGCTGCGATCCATGCGCGGTGCGCTGGTAGGCGTCGGCGATGTAGCCCTATCTATTCGAGTTGGTCGGTACTCGCATACAAAAGAAGCCCCAGCCCCAGCTCCTTGACACGGACTTGCGTGTCAATTAGCTGTTCCACCGATTGGGCGATCCCGTTCTTGCGGCTCTTGAACCAGCTACCCAGCTTACTTTTCCGACCGACACTCGGAGTGCTTACTCCCGAAAATCCTGTTGACGGCCCTCGGAGCCGGGCGCCCCTTCGGGCAGCCCGAATCTTGGGGTATTCCGCTGCGTCCGAGACGGGAGCAAACTGCCAATGCGCGGGTCCCCCGCGCATTGGTCATCGAACAGGAGGACGTTCCAATGAGCAGCTTAGAATCCTTTAGTGGAATCGGCGTCTACGAGATGCAAAGCGCCGCGTCAAGGGAAGTTAAGCGCATCATGGCCGAGGTCGGTGGCGACCGCCTTAAAGCCGACAAGATTGTGCTCACCAGGCTTCATGAGCTGAATTTCATCACGGAAAAGGAGTTGCCCGTGCTGAGCCATATTTGCGAGCTCGGCCACGCGGCGACTGGCGGAAAACACGACGCAGCAAAGGCATACCAGGAAGTGAAGAAGGCCTATGAGGAACTCCTGGTCAACGGCAACGCGAGCCCGGTTGCTCTCGCCTACGCCTCGGGCGCCGTTGGATCCTACGTGTCCGGCGACGGCACTGAGCCCGGCGGGTCTACGGTGGTCTACAAAAAGTCAGGCGGTAACTGGCAAGGCACCCTTGCCGGCGCAGGTGCAGTCATTGGTGGTTACTTTGGCGGTGCCGGTGGAGCCGCTGTGGGCGCCGCTATCGGAGGCGTGGTCGGCAAGATCGTCGACGACTGCTGAGTCATGTGAGGTGACAGCGAGAGCAGCAGGAGCAACGAGAGAACTCTTTGACCCCAAGCCGCAATAGTAAGTAGCCTTATTTATGGGCGTGGTGTCCAGCAGTGGGCGTCGCGTCCCTTCAGCCAGACGACGACCATTGGGTCCATATGTGTGGATGCCGGTAGGACTAATCTCGCCCCTCCCTACAGATGCGGTCCGCTGCTGTCCAACCCGTAACAGCGCGGCATGGCCAGTCAAGCTTAACAAGACTAAAAGTCCGGCTAGTTGGTGGCCTACGTCGTGGCTACCGTTAACGGCTTGAAAACCGTACCCTTCCATGAGGCCAAGGACCTGCTGTCAGCCCTCGGCGGCCGATAAGCGCGGAGAGCGATTGCTGATTCAGCAGGGCCCAGGTCTGTTGAAGAAGCGATACGGGCTCAGTTCAGGGTCAGGGCAAGGAAGACAACCGTTGCGGTCAGTGCCGCCAGGACGGCCAATATGAGATAGCCCAGCCATTTCGGGCGTTGTCGATGTGGGTTTATATCGATGTAGGGCATCGCCTATTGCTCCCGTCCTGAGAGTGCGGCATCTTTTCGCCTTGTACGCCGCATCAGGATCAGGTGGGCGATAAAAGCGATGACAAACGATGACCCCAGGAAGACCAGCAGTCCGGTTAGATAGCGGACGAAATCCAAGAAAGGCACCTTTCATAGGCCAGTTTTTTGCTGATCCTAACGTGAGATGGGACTCTATACACAGTCAAGCTCAAGGTATCCCATGAAGATCCTCAAGACTTGATCAAGCTTTTTTACCTAATCCTTGTAGCTTAGGGAGTGGGTTTGAATACCGGTCGGCGCTGGGCGGGCTGGGGATTTATCCGGAACAGGGGGGGCCGTGGGCGACCTGGGTGTTGTTGTCGTCATCGAAGATGACCTGGATCTGCGGAATCTGGTGGAAGGGGTGTTCCTTCAATCTGGCTTTGTCGTGCACACCGCTAGCGATGGCCGTCAGGGCGTGGAGGTGGTCCGGGAGAAGCGCCCGGATGTGGTGAGCCTGGATGTGGGTCTGCCTGATATTGACGGGTTCGAGGTCCTGCGCAGGATCCGCCAGTTCAGCAACGCTTACGTAGTGATGCTTACCGGGAGGACGGACGAGCCGGACCTGCTGGCTGCCCTTCAAGGCGGGGCGGATGATTACATTACGAAGCCGTTCCGGCCCCGGGAAATGCGGGCACGTGTTGCGGCGATGATGCGCAGGCCAAGGAACGGAAGTGTTGAGCATGACGAGAGCCCACAGCCGCTTCCGCCGGTGGCCCTGGCTGTTACGGGGGGTACTGTCCTCGCTCATAACGGGTTGACGTTGAACCCCAGGACCCGTATCACCATGCTGGACGGGGCTCCACTGCAATTGACGCGGAGCGAATTCGATCTCTTGCATGAGATGCTCCGCGCTTCCGGTGGGGTCCTCTCACGCACTGACCTCGTTCGCGCCGTCCGGGGGGACAACTACCCCAAGGACGCTTACATCAGCGACTCTGATGAACGCGCTGTCGAGGTGCATATCGGTAATCTGCGCCGGAAACTCCGGGACGATCCCGAATCGCCCCGGTGGCTGCAAACGGTCCGCGGCGCCGGTTACCGGCTGGCGGCCCGACGGCTTCCGAACCCGCCAGCGTGAGGCCGTCCAGCTCTACAAGCTTTATCCGCGGTGCTGGAGATACCGTTCCCGGAGTTCTTCGACCGTCGCCCGCCCCTGAACTGAAATCAGCTCCCCGAAGAATCCTCCACTAAGGTCGCCCCTGCGCACCGCGGATTCGAGAGCCACCGCCAGGCCCGCCAGGCGTAGCGCACCCACCATGGTGGACGAGACTCTCAGGCTGATGACGGCATCCAAGGCTGCGGCACGATCCTGATTTGCAAGTGATGTGGTGAGCCGGCGCTCCCGCGTCTCCCACAACCGCACATAGTCCTTCGCGAAATTCGTGACCAGCTCCGGCTGCCCGAGCTCGTCTTCGAGATCCTGCAGCACCACGGGATCCACAAGCGGCACCGTGTGGGTGTCGTTGTCATGCACAGGCTGGGCGGCTGTCCACGCGTCAGTTATCGCCGCTGTTGATTTTTCACCGCCTGGCGGTCCCTGTGGTGATGCTGAAATGGCCATGCCTTAAAGGCTACGTCCCCTCATGATCCCAACGCCTTATCCTCGGCCGATCCTGTGCAAACCTTGGCGCCACCTTGAGTGGCAGCCGGCCGAGAGTGCATGGATCTCGCTGAGCCGATCCAGTTGCGGGGACACCGGCGGCCACCGGGGTTTTCCTCAGCTTTTGTGCATTGCAGCCGTATTTCCTTGTTTTTTCCCAGCTTTCCAAAGGTTCCCCGAAGTTAATCCAAGGAACGGATTTTTAAGGTTTCGCCGCTGTTAGCTTCGAGATGTCGATGTGATGCAGACGATGTTTCGGTCCGTGTCCGTTGGCAGCGGCATCCAGTTGTACCTGGGGGTTGCAACCGCCGCGGAGCCCGCTCAGGGGCTGCCGGGCTTCCTACCTGAAAGAGAAATCATGCGCACTTCTGCAAAGATCGTCACCGCCCTGTCCGTTACCGGCCTGGCCCTCGCTGCCGGCTCCGCCTTCACCGGTGCCGGCCTCGTCAACGCCGCAGGTCCGAGCCAGTTCGTGGGCGGCACGGTCAACCAGACCGTCACCGGCGCGACTCTGACCAACCTCCAATATGGTTTCACCGATGGCACCAAGACCGCCGTCAACAAGGTCACCCTGACCTTCGCACCGGGCGCTGAGGGCAAGACGGTCAATGTGTCCCTGGCCGGTGGCGCCACTCCCGCCGCCTTCAGCTGCACCGCCATCGACATTGACGGCCTCTCCATCTGTGACGCCGCTACGGGCACGAGCCAAAGCGACGTCGACGGCGCATCCGTCACCGTCGCGGACGCCGTCTAACAAGGAGCGTGAGTGGCCGGCCCGCTGGGGGCCGGCCACTCACCCTTTTCTCAAGAATTTTCCAAGAACCAGTTCGGCGCGTTCCAGAGAGGGGTTTGGCCTTGGCACAGCGGCTGACGTACCGCCTCCGCACCGCCGTCCTCGCAGTGGTCGCGGTTCTTGGGGCGTGTGTGGGGGTTGTTCTGGCCACCGGCCAGGCCGGGATCGTCATCACCCACGGCGTCAGCATGAATCCGCTCTACCACCAGGGCGACCTGGTCATCATCGCCCGGGCCTCCTCCTATACAGTCGGCGACATCGCCGCGTATAACCTGCCGGGCCGGGACGAGGTGGCGCTGCACCGCATTATCGGCGGCAACGACGCAGCCTTCGTTTTCAAGGGCGACAATAACCAATCCGTTGACCCCATCACCCCGCCCGCGGCTGACCTGGTCGGGCGTTCCCTGGTTCATATCCCGCAGGGCGGGTTGTGGCTGGAAACCCTGACCAGTCCCCCGATCCTGGGGCTGCTGGCCTTCGCGCTGCTGGCCGGCGGGGGCGCAGCAACGACACGGCATCGCCGCAAACGAAGGAGAGCATCCATGTCCCGCCACATCAGCACCCGCCCCCCGGCCCGGCAGGGCTTGGGCGGCCTGCCGCCCTCACTGCGCATCCCTACCGCCCTGGCCGCGGTCTTCGGCGTCGCCGGAGTTATCCTCGGCGCCCTGGCCTGGTCCGGCCCCCTGGAGGAAACAGCCAGCTCACAGGTCAAGAGCGGCACACGGATGAACTTCTCCTACACCGCGGACGTCGGCCAAAGCGCGGCCTACGACGGGACCACGGCCAAGTCACCGGGCCCGGTCTTCCGGAAACTCGCCAGGACTGTCGATGTCGGATACAGCTATCATGGCGAGCCAGGAACCGTGACCGTGACAGCGGAGCTCTCCACCCCGGGAGGCTGGCATTCCACGCTCCCTCTAAGCGGTCCGGTCACGATTGACGGCAGCGACTATGAGGGCAGTGTCCGGTTGGACCTGGCAAGCCTCGACGCCAAAGCCCAGGCCGCGTCAGCGGTCACTGGTCTTCCGGCCGGGCCGGTCTCCGTCGCCCTGACCCCGGCCGTTAGGACAGCAGCGGGCGCAGAATTCCGGCCGGAGCTCAAACTCGAGCTCACACCCCTCCAGCTCACCCTCCCGGGCGGTCCGGGCAGCTTGGCCGTCACGGATTCGGCCACCCAGGAGCACACCGCCCTGGTGCCCCGCATGGTCGGTGTCAGTGGGCTCACGGTTACCGCGGCCGCCGCCCGCGTCATCTCGGCCGTGTTCCTGCTCGCTGCCCTGGCCACGGGAATCATCATTCTGGTTTTCGCCCGTCGGAGCACCCCCGCGGACGAGGCGGCGGCGATCCGCCGCCGCTACGCAGCGTTGCTGGTGCGGGTCCACCCGATGCCGGCACCCCAGGGCAGGCCCGTCATCGATGTCACGACGTTCCCGACCCTGGCCAAACTGGCAGAACGCTATGGCCTGTTGGTCCTTCACTGGTCCCGCAGCGGGGTGGAAACCTTCGTGGTCCAGGACGAGAACATCACCTACCGTTACCGGGCAGGCTCAGAGCCTGCCCAGGTCGAACCGCAGCCCGAGCCGGCGGACTCGCAGGCATGACCACCGTCTCCGGAAAGGCCGCACATTGTGGCCTCGTGACCACTGTTCCATCACCGGCACCCGAAGGCCGCAGCAGGTCCCGGGCTTCGGAGCGGGAGTGGGACAGCGGACGGGCAGGGGGCAGGTCAGGCCTTCGGGTATTCATTGGCAGCCGCCTTCTGCTGTGTGTGCTCGCCGCGCAGGCAGCCTTCGTTCTGGCCCTCACGGCGTGGCTGCATGTCCTGGTTCCCCGCGTCCAGGAGCCTGCGGTCCTGACAGGCGTGCTCGCCTCCCTGGCCGCGGGCATGATCCTGGCCGCCTGCTGGGCCGCCGCGCGCAGCGCCCGCGCGCACCGTGAGGAACGGGACCGGAACAACCTCACCTCAAGCCTGATGAACACCGTGCTGGACACGAGCCAGGAATGGCTGTGGGCCGTGGACGCGGGCGGCATCTTCACGTTCTGCAGCAGGGCCAGCGCCGCCCTGCTCGGCTACGAACCATCCGAACTTCTCGGAAGGCCTTTCAGCCTGATCATCACCGACGACCACTTGTCCACGGCACGTGAAGCAGTCGCCAGCGCCCTTAACGACAGTCCGGTCTGGTCCGCCGTCACCGTTTGCTGCAGGCACCGCAACGGCACCCCGGTCCTCATGAAGATGTCCGGCAAGTCCTGCCCGTCCCGGGAAGGAACCGGTCAGCGCTTCGAAGGGACCAGCCGCCTGCTGCCCGCCCCGGACGCGGAAGCGCACGTGGCGCAGCGGCTGCGGGAACGCATCGGCACTGTCGCCGAGGGGTTGATCCTCACCGCGTTCCAGCCCATCCATGACCTGACCAGCGGGGCCATGGCCGGGGTTGAAGCGCTGGCCCGGTTCCCCAGCGACGACGGCAGAAGCCCGGAGCATTGGTTCAGTGAAGCGGCCAGCGTCGGACTCGGCGCGGATCTTGAACTCGCCGCACTGGCCGCAGCCCTATGCAAGAGCGCCACGCTTCCCGGCCACCTCTACGTTTCATTCAACGTCGCCCCCGAGACGTGCATGGATCCGCGGCTGCCGGCGTTGCTGCGCCGCTCGGGCGTGGCCCTTGAACGTATAGTGCTCGAACTGACCGAGCGGCACGCCGTCACCGACTACGCGCAACTCCTGGCGTCGCTGGCGCCCCTGCGCAGGGACGGGGTGCGGATAGCGGTAGATGACGCAGGATCAGGGTTCGCTTCAATGCGCCATATCCTGCAGCTGAGCCCGGACATCATCAAGCTCGACCGGACACTGATCGCCGGGATAGATAGGGACCAGGGACAACGTGCCCTGGGCGCGGCCATGGTCAGTTTCGCCCAACAAACCGGCGCCCAGGTCCTGGCCGAAGGAATTGAAACCATCGCCGAACTCCTTACGGTCACCCAGGCCGGCATCACCTCAGCCCAGGGATACCTCCTCGGGCGCCCAACACTGCACCCCTCTGACTGGGCAGGCTGGCGGGAAGGACCACCCGGCGATGGCGGCAGCCATCCCTGACCGATCGGCAATTCGATGGGTCAGTCCCGGATTGTTCGAGGGAAAGAGTGCCGTCGTTTCGCTATTTGCCGCCGGTCTGTCTAAAGTTCTCGAGGAACCCGCCCGTCCCCCCGTGGGCGGGTTTTTCATACCCATCCTTTGCCCGCTTCCAGAACCGGCATTGCCCGCCCGTCCGTCACGCGCCTGGCGGTCCCTAAGGGGAGATAGATGAGACAAGGCCTGCACGATGACCACCTCGGTGCCGTGGACCTGTATGGGAGGGTCCTGCGGGTCCGCTGGACCCCGGGAATCCTGATCAGTGAGGCTGCTGCCAGGGCAACGCTCACCCGGGCGCGTGAACTCACCAACGGGCAGGGACTGCCGATCCTCGTCGAAATGACCGGGATCAAAGGCCTCACTCCCCAGGCCGGTTCTGTCTTCGCCACCGAATGGCCCCACGGCAGAACAGCAATCGTTGGGGGACTCCCCGGTCGATGAGGTCATCGTCGTCTTCTACACCGCCCGGCACAAACCTGCCACCCCCACCAGGTTCTTCAGCTCCATCAATGAAGCCCTCACTTGGTTGACCGAACCGGCCGGTCAGCACGCCAGCGCCGCCGTGCAGCCCGGACAGGACCAGAAGAAGGCCCCACGCCCAAGGAAACCCCGCCCGGGGCGGTAAGGACTGCGGATGAGGACCGGAGCTGACCACGGCTGCGGCCCCGGCCTGCGCTGCCAAACTCAGCCACCACCGTTTCGTGCCGGCATCGCTGGTAGGGTCTTGCCGGTGGCAACCAGAATCATCAGCAGCCTTGTAGACGATCTCGATGGCAGTGAGGCAGCCGAGACCGTGCAGTTCAGCCTCGATGGCCGCTCGTACGAAATCGACCTCAGCAGCACCCACGCGGATCAGTTGCGTGCCGGCCTCCTCCCATACCTCCAGGTCGCCCGGAAGGAAACCTCTCCAATCCGCCGGCAGGTCCGGACCGCCAGGCGGGGACTGCGCAGCTAAAAGCAAACCAACAATGACCCGCTGGCCCCGCCGCCGCCGCAGCCGCAGCCTCCCCGAGGCCCAGGACATGGCCTTTGGGTCAGGACTGTTGGGCAAGCTGGCGGGCCCGGAGCATCGCTTGGCGCGAGGCCTCTGCCAGCCGTGTCCGCCCCGTGGTTCGGTAGAGGTCATGACCCCACTCGAACTCCGCTGCGGCGTCCCGGTATCTCGCCTCGTCGAAGAGCCGCCGCCCGATCTGATGACGCACCAGGGCTTCACGCGGGGCAGTGCCGGCCATCCGCAGCGCTTCTTCGTACAGCTTCGCGGCCTTATGCCACCTGTACTGCCGCTGGTAGGCATGCGCGAGAACCAGCAGCGGCCTGAACCGGTCCCGGGAATGAGCCAACAAAAGCCTGCCTTCAGCCACGGCTTCCTGATCACGTCCCAGCACGGACAAAATCCACACCCGTTCAAGTGCCGGGCAACCCTCAAGCCGGCCCTCGATCACGGCCCGGTCCAGAACAACTTCACGAAGGGTGGCAGGATCCAGCCGCCAAGCCTCCACGTCATTAACCAATGCCACACCCTTTATTCCCAACAGTCACGGGACGGCACGCGGGCACGCCCCTGCCGGCGGCTGCCGTCCGGCCGCTACCATATTCTCACGGGCCTCCCCCGTGGGTCCGGACCCCCGGTCTCGGACCCACGGTCTGCTGCCACATCCGGAAGGAGCCGATCATGGAAGCAGAGCTTCCCCGCGCTGCCCCCGATGATGATGCCGCCAATGCGATGCTGAACAGTCTTCTGCTCCGCCTCGAACGGGTCATCGAAGATGTCCGGCGCGCGACGGAGGGGATGCCGCGGTTTGTTGTTGAAGCCCGGCTAAGGGCGGCACTCCAGGCACAGCTGCCGGTCATCACCTTCACAGACGCTGACATCAGCGCTTGGGCGTCAGGATTCTCCAGCTAAAAAAGAGCCCTCAAATTCCCGCCGGCGACATTTCCAGGATGATGAAATTCCAACCCTCGTGCCTTCCTGCGCGCATCTTGATAAAAACTTGAGCTACACACGCAAGGATTGGAATTAAGGCGCCGTTGAGCAGACGCCGCACTTCAATCGCACTGTGGAACATTCGTTCCTTTTGCCGCCGTTTCTCCTTTTTGATTGTCTATTCGACAGCCAAATGAAGCGGTCCTACTGTGCTATTGGGAAGCCCGTCGATCCCCCATCGGCGGGCTTCTCCAGTGGAATTCTCCGGCACGGAAAACTCCGTTGCCGATGGTCGGTGGTTGCCGGCCACGGCGGATGGTCAGGGCAACGGGTTTTTGCAGGCCGGGTCCTCGTCACGTTGCTGTTCACTGCGCCAATAGGTTGTGAAGCGCGGTGTTCGTCGTCTTCGCTCTGAGGCCGTGAAATCCTTGTCGGCAGCGTGAAGAAATTCGGGAAACGCCCAGCCGTTGATTTTTTCCGGCGTTTGATCCTTCAACCAGGAACGAAGACGCTCCAGAACCGGTTGCGTTGCCAGGTCGAGCATGTCTTCGACCGCGGCGATGAGGTCCGCGAACTGCTCAGCCAGGGCCAATGGCATCGGATGAATGAGGGACCAACCCGCGACATCAACGCCTTTTCCCTGGCTGTCCAGAAATGCCACGGGCAGCGGCAGGCTCAAATTCGATTGGGAATGCGCGATGGTCGTGTTTCGATACTCCCGGATGACGCGGTGAATGGGGTGGAGAGCGGCCGGCATCGGCGCAATGCCCGGCATTTCATCAAGACGCTTCCGGACCTTGGAGAGGATGAAGGGCCGGACGTAGGAGGTCACGGCATGGGAGGTAAGGGGCATCCATAACTCCGACCCCTCACCGGCGCCCAATGCGCAGTCAAGGGCGTGGGAGGCTTCCGACACGTCGCTGGCATAGCTGGTCAGGTCAACCAGCAATCTCGTATCGGGTGTATCGGGCAGGACCGCCAGGGGCGGCCGGGGGATCGTCAAGGCGATTTGCTCCTCTTCATTGACGTGCCAAATTGGCAGTCATCGCGGCTGTTGGGCCGGTTTACGCAGCCTGCCGTTTAACCAGGCGGGGACGCGTTCTGAGGGAATGGGTTTGCTCCAAAGGTACCCTTGGGCCCGGGTGACGCCCAGCCGCCGGAGTTCGTTGAGCTGGTCGGGGGGTTTCAACGCCTTCGGCGATGACGTCGAGTTTGAGGCTCTTCGCCATGCCCAGGACGAGTTCGATGACGGTGCCGCTGTGCGGGTCCAGTCCCAGTTCACGAATGAATATGCGGTCGATTTTTAACGTCTTCGCTGTGAGCCATTTCAGGTAGCTCAGGGAGGAGTAGCCCGTGCCGAAGTCATCGATGGAAAGGCCAACTCCCAGGCGGGAAAGACGTTGCAGGCTTTCCCTGGGCAGGTCCGGTTCGTCCATGAGGACTGTTTCCGTGATCTCCAAATGAACAGCTTCCGGATCAATGCCGGATGCCTGGATTGCTGCCTCGACGACGTCCGGGAAATCCTTGGCTACCAGCTGGCGTCCGGAAATGTTCACCGCTGCCGTGAGGTCTTCTGCCCCCTCCACCTGGTGATGCCATTGCTGGACCTGGCGCAGGGATTCCTGAAGGACCCAGGCTCCAATCGGAATGATCAGGCCAGTCTCCTCGGCGATGGGGATGAACGTTTCCGGGGGTATGACGCCGTGGTCGGGGTGCTTCCACCGCAGAAGCGCCTCGAACCCAAGCGGCGCCCCCGCGTCCAGGTCCATGATCGGCTGGTAGTGCAGGCACATCTCTCCCCTGTCCAGGGCCAGCCGCAGATCCGATTCCAGGTCCAACCGCCCGCTGGCCCGTCGGGTCATCCTCTCGTGGTACACCACGGAGGCGTCCCCACCGGCCGATTTCGCCCGGTACATTGCGGTGTCCGCGCCCCCGAGCATGGACTGTGCCGTGTCCTCAGATCCCGCCAGCGCGATGCCGACACTGACGTTCAGGAAAATCTGCCGCTCCTCGACCTCGAACGGCGCCCTGATGCATTCACGAACCCGCCCGGCGAGGATTTTGGCGGCCCGCATGCCCATGTTCTCGCAGACGATGATGAATTCATCGCCGCCGAAGCGGCCTACGGTGTCCCCGGCCCTGACAGCCCCGAGCAGGCGTTCACTCAGGAGCATCAGGATCCTGTCCCCACCACCATGACCGATGCCGTCGTTGACCAGCTTGAACCGGTCGATGTCAACGAACATCACCACCGGCCGGGACCCGCGGTCCAGGAAACCCTGCAGTACCTCGGTGATCAGGTACCTGTTAGGCAGGCCCGTCAGGGCGTCGTGGCGGGCCTGCCACTCCAGGACCTGTTCGGCGTTCTTACGCTCGGTAACGTCCAGCACCGTGTCAAGGAACTGCAAGGGTTTCCCGTCCGGACCGTTCACGCTTCGGATTCTCGAATGCAGCCATCGCTGCCCGCCGTCGGGCAGGAGGAGCCGGTATTCGATGTCCTCGAAACCCGAACCCGAGTACAGTCTCCGCCACATCTGCCGGACCCCGTCCCGATCCTCCGGGTGCGTCCGCTCCAGCATCCATTCCCACGATGGGGATTCACCCGACCCCAGGCCCACGATGCGGGCGAACTCCTCCGAATGCCACGTCGCTCCTGTGGCGGGCGAGTACTCGAGGCTTCCCACATGGGCCATCTCCTGGGCAGCCAGCAGCCGGCGGCGTTCCGCGGCAGCTTCTGACTGCAACCGTTTGATTTCGGTGACGTCCCGGGCGATTCCGGAGGCTCCGGCCAGCTTCCCATCCTGGCCGTAGACCGGTGACACCGTCAGCTCGACGTCGATGACCGACCCATCCTTCCGCCGCCACCGCGCTTCCAGGCCGGGGACGAAAGCGCCGCTGCGGATCCGTTCAGCCACTCGGTCGTTGGTATCCTCCGGCGCGCGGGTTGTGAAAAGGTCCGGGGCCCGCCCGATGGCTTCTGCCGCACTCCAGCCCAGCATCCTGACAGCGCCCGCGTTCCAGCTGGTGATCTTTCCATCCATATCCGCACTGATAATGGCGTCTCCGGAGGACTCCACCATCGCCGAGAGGCGGCGCAGGACAGCCTCGGTGTGTTTCCGGTCGGTGATGTCCTTGGAAATGGCCACGATGTCCACCGGCACAGTGTGCCGGGCCCTGATCGAGCTGATCGTCCCATGGACCGGGAACTCCCTGCCAGCCCGGTCCCGTACCCAGAATTCCCCGGACCAGTCCTTGCCACTGGCGATTTGCCCGGCGATCTCCTCCCCCGTCGGCCCCGGCTCCAGTGTCTGGAAATGACCGATGATGCCCAGATCAATGGGCGTCTTCCCCAGCACCTCGGAGGCAGCAAAACCGTACAAACGCTCGGAGGCGCGGTTCCAGTAAGTGACCCGCCACCGGCTGTCCATCCCGATCACAGACTGGCCGATCTCATCGAGCAGCAGCGACTGCGTCAGCAGGTCATCCCGTCCTTGCCCCTCCATTGATCCCCCCGAGTTTGTCCTCGATCCGGCCCACCCGTTCCCTGCTTCAGCTGTTGACGTATCTGACGAGCCGGGTTTCCCCGGCCGCGGCCAGTTCCAGCCAATCACTGATGCAGGGGCGCGCTGGGCTGCTGCTATGGCTCAACGGTGACCCCCACAGTCGGTTGAATAATCCATGACGACCAATCCAGCGGATGCACGGACGGCCGTCCCATCAGATAACCCTGCCCTGCAGTCAAGCCAGCATCAATGACCGCTGCAAGCTCCGTTTCTGTTTCGATGCCTTCGGCCGCCAGGACCGCTCCAACCTCCCGGGCCAGACCTATCACGACCGGCTCATCAGGCTCTGGCCCTTCGAGGATTCCATCAATAAATGTCCGGTCGAGTTTGATGATGTCCGGTCGAAGGGCAAGAATCCGGTCGACCGGGGTGAAGCTTGGGCCGGACCCATCGACCGCTACCCGCAACCCGCTTCTGCGGAGCGGTTTCAGCGACCGGATGACCCTTTCCCATTGCGTGTCATCTGTTTGGCCCCGGAGTTCGACAACAATCCTGTCCATCGCCAGCCCGGAGTTCTGCAGCAGGCCCTGGGTGCGGCTCTCCGTCACCGCCGTGGGAGTCAGGTTGAATGCGACGAAGAGATGCGAAGGGATCTTCCCCGCCGCGGATACAGCGCACTCCAATGCCGCGATCTCCAGCTCGACGCCAAGACCCACGCTCTCCGCTTCCCGGAACCAGGTGTCCGCGTCGGCGCCATCGCTGCTGACAAAACGCGTAAGGGCTTCGACCCCGGCGACTCCTCCTTCCGGCAATCTATGGACTGGCTGGAACGCCGTCAGCAACAGCCTGCTGCCCAGTACGGACTTGATCCTCTTCGTCGCTCCGCTGTCCTGAGCGCCCTGCGAAACAGGGCGACCTGCTGGAGTACTCCCCTCGCCGTTCACGGGGAGGCGCTGCCCGGCCTGCTTCCGTGTCCCAATCAGATGCTCAAGAAACGCCCGCTCGGGATTATCCGGATATGAGGCCAGAAGTGTCCGCAGCTGACTTCTGGCCCATTCAGTCTCGGGAGCAGGGTCAGAGAGGACATCGTTGATCAGCTCCATCACCTGGGACCGCAGAGAAGTACCCCCCACCGCCTGGGGCGGAAAAGCAGGTCCCCCCAGACCCGGTGTGACCTCTGCGCCGGTGACCGCCGGGAGAGAAAAATCATCCCTAGACATCGGCTATTCCTTTTTTGACTGGAAGCGCCGGCTGAGCCCGGCACCCAGGCCTAAACCGCGATTCGCTTCAATAATTCGAAAAGCGCAGCGTCAGCCTGAACAAAGAATACAACCAGAAAGAATCGAATTTCTGTTATGGGGTGAACAAGTAAAGCAAGCGGACTGATATCAAGCAACGAATCCCGGGCCAACCGTCCGGGACGACCAGCCTTGGAGCAGCGATCCACCATCCGTTCGGTAAGGAACGAGATAGCGTCGCCAAGTGCCCACCGAGCCAGCTTCCCTTGCGCCAAGGCCATCCGGTATCCGCTCGAATAATGGACACCCGATAATACGAAATAAGTCGTCGGGCAGTCTTGTTAAATCCTGCCCAAACCCTGCACTGGAGCTATGGAAAAGCACCGGAACCCTTGATGCTGACCCTGCACTATCGACACAACAGCCAGGCCACGGCACCCAGACAGGTCATGGCCGCACCGACAACGGAAAAAGCAGTGGAAGCAGGAACGGCTATGTCTCAAACACCAGCCCTGGATGAAGTATCTGTCATCGGCGGCATCATCACCGATCACCGCGCCCTGGACCTCCATGCCCTGGGCGTCGCCGGCTGCATTGACCGACTAACGGACCCCCTCCGCCAACGGGGAACCGCGATCCGATGGGACACACCACATCACGGCATCGAAATAACGGCGACCTCCGCGGCCCTGCTCTACCACGCAGCCCAGGAAGCACTCAGTAACGCCCTTAAGTACGCACAGGCCTCCGAAATCACCATCCGGCTCGCCGCCGTCTACCACGGCATCCGCCTGACCATCGCCGACAACGGCAACGGCTTCGACAGCACGGCAACCAGCAATCGGACCCGCGGGTTCGGGCTCCGTCTGATGTCCATCGCCGTGCATGAAGCCGGCGGCACCATCACTATCGATTCCAGCCCCGGCAACGGCTTCCGCCTCGCGGTCACCCTCCCTCTCGACTAGCTATGGCTTCAAGCGGCGACCGGAAACTGGAGGCCGCAGCCGGACGTCGGAACTCCCATGCCGACGGACGCCGGGTGGCATCACGCCCGTTGAAGTAAATCGCTGATCCCTAGCAGGCCCACTTCATCCGCAGGCACACAGGCGATCCTCCTGCGGCCCAACATGGATCTGACAGGATTGGATCTGAGGGCTTGTTTCCTTTGAGGGCAGGGATCATAGTTCTGATACCGGAGTCGGGCCGAAATATCTGTCGAGTGGCTGTGCTGGTTTTAGCGAGGAGGTGCGCCTGATGTCGGGTTGGAACACCGACAATGCGGCAGGCCCGGCAGGCGCCCGGGCCCTGACAATCCTTGACGGCTCGTCGTTTTGCATTACGGCGCCCAACGGAGACATGATCTCTGGAAGTCCCCACGGCGCGTTCTTTCATGACACGCGCTACATATCTACATGGAACCTCACCATCGACGATCTTCCCCTCGAAGTACTTGCTTCAACCGTCCAGGACCCCTTCCGGGCCTTGCTTGTCTGCAGGGCGTGCGGCCCGGTCGAAAGGGCTGATATTCCGTTGCTCATTGAACGGGAAAGGTCCATTGGCGCCGGGCTCACTGAAACCATCACTGTCGAAAACCACCTGGCCGTACCCAAGAACTGCACGCTCGCCCTGACCGTGAACGCCGATTTCGCGGATCTATTCGAGGTCAAGAACGGCAGACCTGCCAGCCCGGGAAAGCAGCAGTTCAACGTCGCGGGTGACAATTTCCTCCTTGAATCTGAACGCGCAGGCCGGCGCTACGGACTTGCCATCCGGGCGGTAGGCGCTGTTTTCGAGGGCGGCCGGTTCATCTTTTCTCAGACAATTCCCGCCCAGGGGACATGGACGGTGACCTTGACCGCCCTGCCGTATTTGAATGGGCAGGAGGTGATTTCTTCAGGGGCATATGGCACCCAGGGAGATTGGTCTCAGGCCCAGCAGCGCCTTCTCTCCTGGCGGATGTCCATGCCCATCCCCAATCTGAACGACGCGGCGGTCCAGGAGACGATCCTGCGGAGCCAGGAGGATCTGGGTTCACTCCGGATCTTTGACCCGGACCACCCGGACCGGGTCGTTGCTGCCGCCGGAGCCCCATGGTTCATGGCTTTGTTCGGGCGTGACAGCCTGCTTTCCTCCCTCATGTCGCTCCTGTTGGACCCCTCCCTGGCGCTTGGCACGCTGCAGACGCTGGCGGATCACCAGGGTAAGGAGGTGAATCCTGACACGGAAGAGGAGCCCGGCCGGATACTCCATGAAGTGCGTCTGGGCACGGGCGCGGAGTCGGTGTTGGGTGGCCGCAGTGTCTACTACGGAACCGCTGATGCGACCCCTTTGTTCGTCGCCATCCTCAGTGAACTGGGGCGGTGGGGGCTGGAAACGGATGCAGTCCAAGCGCTGCTGCCAGCTGCAGACCGAGCATTGGCCTGGATCGAGAACTATGGCGACCGCGATGGCGACGGATTCGTCGAGTACCAGCGGCGAACCGAACACGGGCTAATCAACCAGGGCTGGAAAGATTCGTGGGACGGCATCAATTTCGCTGATGGTTCCCTGGCCCATGGGCCGATAGCGCTCTGCGAAGTCCAAGGGTATACGTACGGGGCCTATGTAGGGCGTGCACTCATGGCGCTCCACGCCGGGGACACCGAGACCGCGGATCTCTGGACCGCCAAGGCGGTCCGCCTGAAAGAGGCCTTTAACGAACGCTTCTGGCTGCCGGACCGTGGATATTTCGCCATCGCCCTGGACGGGGACAAGAAACCTGTAGACGCTTTGGCCTCCAACATGGGTCATTGTCTTTGGATGGGCATCGTGGACACCGACAAAGCAGCACAGGTAGCCGAGCGGCTGATGTCCCCGGAAATGTTCACCGGCTGGGGTATCCGCACCCTGGCCAGCACCATGGGAGCCTACAACCCCCTCAGCTACCACAACGGATCGGTCTGGCCCCACGACAGTACATTGGTGGCCCATGGTCTGATGAGATACGGCTTCATCGAGGACGCCCAAAGAATTGCGTACGGACTCTTCGAAGCGGCGGACTACTTCGGCGGCCGGCTTCCCGAGCTCTTCTGCGGACTTGACCGGGCAAGATTCCCAACGCCGGTACCATACCCCGCGGCGTGCTCACCCCAGGCCTGGGCCGCAGCCGCTCCCATTCATCTGATCCGTATGCTCATGCGGTTCGACCCTGCTCTCCCGTGGAATGAGCTGTGGCTGGCACCGGAACTGCCAAAAGGCTTCGGGCAATTCCGAATAGACAACGTCCCCCTAGCAGGAAACAGGATCGCCATCAACATCAGCCAGAACTCCATTACTGTCGATGGGCTGCCAGCCTCCGTCCAGCTGCGACTCGAAGCCCGCCCCGCCCTTCGGGAACTCTTGAACCTGACCCGGATGACGTGACCACAAGCAGTAGCCCACAAGGAAACAGTCCCGGCAACGGCCAGACCGGAGATGAAACTATGATGCCCGTGCACTGGACATCGGCGACCGTTGGCAGGCAGCCAACCAGCGCGGTCCTGGATTCCAGGGAGAGTCGTCACGCGAAGCCCAGGCCGGCGGGGAGCCCGGGGTCAACACCAGCACCGGAAACCATGAACCGTGAGAAACCAAATACCGTCAAAGGTCACCTGCCTCCCGCCAGTCCACACCAGCCACAGTGCTGATTGCCGTTACCCGGCGGACCCTCCAGCTCCGTTATCCAAGGAAAATCAGCATCCCCAGGTCGATCTGGGTCTGGGGCCAGTCTTGCAAGGACAGCCCGCTACTCGAGTGGCCTGCGTTTGTTCCCGTCTGTTTGTCCGCGTCGCTGGAGGCGCTCAGCTTGGGCTTCCTTCAACGCGTGGCGCACTGTCTTCTGGAAGGCTGGACAAAGCCCTTTTTAGAGGGCTAACCGGCAGTAATCCTCACCGGCAGGGACTCAAAGCCACGCAGCACGTTGTGGAGGATCGGTACCGGGGCTCCGTCGGGTTCGATGGTCACTACCCTCTGAAGCAGTTGCTGCAGCACAATTTCCATTTCGAGCCGGGCGATAGGTTGGCCCACACACTGGTGCAGGCCCATACCGAAGGCCACATGCCCGGAGGCATTGCGGTCCAGATCGAATTCGTCAGCGTTGTCTCCCCACTTGCGCTGATCCCTGTTGGCAGCGCCCAGGAACACCAGCACCTTCGCCCCGGCCGGCAGGTGCACGCCGCCGAGGACAGTATCCACTACAACGGTCCGGTGGAACTTCTGGAACGGGGACTCCAACCGCAACGCCTCGTCCACCGCAAACTTCGCCATCTTGGGATTCTCCCGCAAACGTGCCCAGGCTTCCGGATACCGAGCCAGGACAGACAGAGTATTTCCGATCCCAAAAATCGTGGTGTCCACGCCCGCGGACAGCAGCGCCCGGACCAGCAGCGTGGCCTGCTGCTCGGTGATGAGGCCGTCCTCCACACGCTTCCAGATCTGGGCGCCGAAACCAGTGTCGTCCAGGTTTTCGCGCTGGCAGTTCCGCATCACCGCGGCAGCGTGTTCATCGCCCTGGGCGAAAGCCTGTTTGAAAATGTAGTTTTCCGGCCCGAAGGCGTTGAATACCATGTTCCCGTAGGGCAGCAGATGCTCACGGCCGACGTCGGGAATCCCCACCGCGTCAGGGAAGACCCGCAACGGATACTTCTCGGCGAGGTCAGTGATGGCATCGAACCGCTCGCGGCCCGCCAGCTGTTCGGTCAGTTCCTCGGCCGGCGGCGTGAACGGCTCCCGGAGGGCGCGGACGGTGCCGGGGTTGATGACTCCCGTCAGCGCACGGCGCATCAGAGTGTGGATGGGCGGATCGGATTCAAGGATGCTGGGCGGCCGCCACCCCGCGTCCTTCCGGATGTCACGGGGGCCAAGCCCACCCGAAGAGATATAGGTCTCGAAATCCGTGAGGACTTCGTACACCTCCCGGTACCCGGCCACGGCATAGCTGCCGGTGCTTTCAAGGTAGGACACTGCGCCTGCGTCCCGGAGCCTGCCGAGGAAGGGGTAGGGATCGAGGAGGTTCGCGGTTTCAAAAGGGTCCTCACCCAAGACGTTTGCTTCGTGGGTTGTAACGGTCATTAGAGCTCTCCTGGTGGCGAAACGTGGTGGGCCCGTGGGCCGAACGAAGTAAATAGTGGCGGCGGGGCGTTGTGGGATTGGTTTAGAGATCCAGGACCAGGCGGGGACAGCCCGCGGCGGCGCGGGAGACGCAGACCAGCATGATTTCCCCTGCCTCACGGTCCTCTTCGGTCAGGACGGCGTCGCGATGTTCGGGTTCGCCGGAGATGACCTGGGTTTCGCACGTGCCACACAACCCGTGCCGGCAGGAGGATAGAACCCGTACGCCCACCTCTTCCACTGCTTCGAGGATGGTTTTGTCGTTGGGTACGGTCACGGTGGTTCCGGTCCGGGCCAACTCCACTTCAAAGGGCGCATTGGCCGCTGCGGCACCGAGGGTGGAGGCAACGAAGCGTTCGGTGTGAAGGGCACCGGGAGGCCAGCCCATGCACCGTTCTTCCACGGCACCCAGCAGCCCACCGGGGCCGCAGGCATAGACCAGCATGTGAGCGCGGGGCATGCCCAGGATCTTGTCCAAATCCAGCCTGCCAACCTCGTCTTCGGCAACGATGCGGACCCGGTCAGCGCCGTACCGGTCCTCCAACTGCTGGGCGAAGGCCATGGTGTTCCGGCTCCTGCCGCCATAGACCAGCGTCCAGTCCTTACCGGCAGCATCCGCCGCTTCAAGCATGGGAATAAGCGGCGTGATGCCGATGCCCCCGGCGATGAAAAGGTAACGGCGGGATTCGCGAAGAGGGAAGTTGTTGCGGGGTTCCGAGATGGCCAGCGGCGTTCCCTGCAGCAGGGCGTGGACAGCCTTGGACCCGCCGCGCGAATCGGGTACGTGCAGCACGCCAATCCGCAGATGGTCCAACTCTTGGGGGGAGGAACACAGCGAGTATTGGCGCACTAGGCCGTCCCCCACGTGGACGTCAATATGCGCGCCTGGCTGCCAGGGCTCGAACGGCAGACCATCTGCCCGCCGCAGGACCAGGGAAACCACCCGGTCCGCCACAATGTCCGCCTTATCGACCACAACGTCGATGGTGGCTCCTGCAGATGCAGTCATGAGGTCTTCACTTCCTTTGGGATGGCCCGCCTGGACGGCGGCCCCTGGGGCCGGGGATCCGGCCTGAATTACGGCTTAATTGAGATTAGGTGTTCCAGGCCACAGCCGGGGCACCCTTTTCCGTCCAACGGAAAGACCAGGGAGAAACGGCATGACGGCCCCTCACTGCGGCAGATGCTCCACGCCAAGCCTCCGGGCGATACCCCGGGCAGCAATATTGAGCACAGGAACCACACTGCCGACCGGCGCCGGACGGCTCCGGGTGACGATGCCCAAAGCGGCCACCACCTGTTTGTTGGGCAGAAACACCGGGACGGCCAGGCCATAGTTGTCCGGCCCCGCTTCCTCCTCGGTGGTGGCATAACCGCTTGCCCGGACGCGCTCAACTTCAGCAGCGAGCGCAGCGGAGCTGGTGATGGTGCGCGGAGTATGCGGCTCCAGCCGCTGGCTGGCTGCGGTAAACAGCTCCTTGGCCCCGTAGGCCAGCATGATCTTCCCTGCAGCGCTGGCATGAAGCGGCAGGCGTGCACCCACCCGCCGGAAAGGCTGGCCTGCTCCCGTACCGGACATCCGTTCCACCAACAGGACCTCCTGCCCGTCCAAAATGAACAGGTTCACCACATTGTGGGTGACGAAGAGGACATCCTGCATGAACGGGGCCGCAACTTCAGCGATGTTTTGCTGCGCAGGAGCGAGCAGGCCAAGGCGCCAAATCCTCTGCCCTACGCGGTATTCGCCGTTGGCCTTCTCCAGCCCGCCCCACGCCACCAGTTCACCGGCCAACCGGTGGGCGGTGGTCACCGGCAGGCCCGCGCGCCGCGCCATTGCGCTCAGGCTTTGGACTGAATGTTCGGCGTCGAAGGTGCCCAGCAGGGCCAGCGCCCGTGAGGTGACACTCGCTGCCTGCTGCGCGGAAGCAGCGCCCCCGGCAGTCTTGGATGCCTTGGGCCTGGCGGCCGCAGACGCGGGGCGGGCGGCCCGGCCGCTTGGGGCAGCGTTAGCCATGGATCACCCTTCTGAGCGCTGGAAGCAGCAGCGCATCATTGACGCTATGCCGCACCACCATTTTAAGCCGACGCAGGCCCCGCCCCGCAGGGGCAAGGAGGGTCCGGCGTCGAATCTTGAACGAGATTTTTAGCTGGTGGCGGTGGCCAGGCTTGAACCCCTGTAGGCGCCCAGTCCGCCGTCCACACGGATATCTGAGCCGTTGACCCAGCCAGCCTCGGGGCGGAGCAGGAAGTCGATGACGCTGGCAATATCGTCAGGTTCGCCAAAACGGCCCAGCAGCGCGCCTGCCCCCTCCACCTTGTCCCGGCCGTGGTCTTTCTTGAAGTCCTCAAGGATCGGCGTAGCAACCGGCCCGGGGCTCACACTGTTCACCCGGATGCGCTGCGGCAGCAGTTCCGCGGCCAGGTGCTCCGTGAGGAAGCGGACGCACTGCTTGGAGAAAAGGTAGGACTCCCCGGTGATGTCCTCATCCCCGAAGACTGAATCCAGCGCGGCGGCCGGATCGGCGGCAAGCGCGAAAGCGGCACACTTGCCTTTCACTTCACGCCAGTTAACGGCAACGCTCGAAGCAAGGTTTACGACGGTGGTTCCCTCGCCGAGCAGCGGCGCGAGGGCCCGCACCAGTTCCCGGACACCAAAAACGTTGACGGACAACACTGTGCGCCACGGGGCCGTACCAGGGACACCCGCGATGTTGGCGAGTCCCGCGAGGCCCTGCGGCGCTGCGGCGGCGACTGCAGCGGCCGCTGCGTCGATGCCCGCCCGGCTGGAAAGATCAGCCTGGATGAAAGTGCCGCAGAAGCCGGCGGGCGCGTTGCGGTCAATGCCAATCAGCGGCACACCCCGGGCGGCCAGGACCTGTGCAGTCCGGGCACCAATGCCGGAGGAAACCCCCGTGAGGACGATGGGAAGCTGCTCTTGGGACATGGGACTCCTCGTTAGTGCGTGACGTGCTTCACCCAATAGTGGCAAACCGCAGCAGTTCCCCCGCCAGGCCTTTCCGTTGGGCGGAAAGGTCGGCGCGGATTGTGACAGGTGCCATGAGACTGGGATGAGAATTTCCCTTCCCGCCCGAAAGGACAGGCCATGACGGCATCCACTTACCAGGTCCTGGACCCGGCCACGCTTGAGCTCGTGGGGCACGCCCCGGAAAATACCGGAGCTGATGTTGAGCAGGCCGTTGCTGCTGCCCGCCTGGCATCGCCCCGTTGGGCAGCAGACCGGGAAGCCCGGCGCGCCGCCCTGCGTGCCGGAGCCGCCCTGATCCGCCGTGACCTCGATTCGCTGGCCACCCTGCTCTCCCGTGAGCAGGGTAAACCCAAGGCGGAGGCCGCCGGTGAGTTTACGGTGGCGGCAGGACTCTTTGAGTACTACGCGGACCTGCCATGGGATGAAGTTGAGCCCCTCCCGCCACGGGCGGACAGGAACCTTGAGGTCCAGTACCGGCCAGTAGGTATCGTGGGCACGATTACGCCCTGGAACTTTCCCATCTCGCTCCTCTGCGTCAAGTTGGCCCCTGCCCTGGTGGCCGGCTGCACGGTGATCGCAAAGCCTTCCCCGTCCACGCCGCTGTCCACCGTCGCGCTGGTGAACCTGCTCAACGAGGTCCTCCCCACCGGCGTGCTGCACGTGCGGACCAGCTCCCGGCGGACGGTGAACGTGGCCTTGAGCACCTCTCCGGGCGTCCGAAAGATCTCCTTCACCGGCTCCACCGAAGTGGGTATCTCCATGGCCCAGCAGGCCGCCCCCACGGTCAAACGCGTCACCATGGAGCTCGGCGGAAACGATCCTGCCATCGTGCTCGATGACGCTGACATCGCCGTGACCGCCCGTGGAATCGTGGGCAGCGCCTTCCGCAACGCCGGCCAGGTCTGCATGGCAGTCAAACGCGTCTACGTCCCGCGCAGCCGCAGCGCCGAACTTGCCGAGGCCATCGCCGCCGAGGCTTCCCGCCACGTGCTGGGCCACGGCATCGCGGACGGGACCACCATGGGCCCCATGCACAACGAATCCCAACTCAAACTGGTCCACGGACTCGTTGACTCAGCCGTCGGCGCCGGAGCCCGCATCATCACCGGCGGCAGCCCCGGCTGCGACCTGCCAGGCTACTTCCTCTCCCCCACAGTAATCATCGACGCCGAACCGGGCATGGACCTGGTGGAACAGGAACAGTTCGGGGCGGCCCTGCCCATCGTGGCATACGACAATCTCGAGGCGACCATCGCCGGGCTCAACGCCGGGGAATTCGGCCTCGGCGCCTCCGTCTGGAGTCCCAACCAGGAACGCGCCCACACCACCGCCTCGCAGATTGAAGCAGGAACCGTCTGGATTAACCAGCACACGCTCGTGGAACCGGACGCCCCCTTCGGCGGCTGGAAGGCCTCCGGTATCGGCCGCGAACGCGGCCGCTGGGGCCTGGAGGAATACCTGGAAACCCGCGTCATCAATGCCCGCCCCCACTCCTGAGCCCGCCCCCACCCTGCAGAAGGACTTCCTGTGAGCGTCGAACTGATCACCCTTGGCACCGCCGCCGGCCCGGCCATCCGCGGACCTGAAAACGGCATCTCCAGCGCACTGGTGGTCGGCGACGCCTTCTACATGGTGGATTTTGGCCTGGGCTGCTCGCGTGCTGCCCATGAAGCGGGGCTTCGCGGCAAGGATTTCGTCGCAGGCTTCGTCACCCACCTGCACTCGGACCATGTGGTGGAACTTCCCGGCTTCCTGCTGTGGAACTGGGGCAGCCCGGTAGAGGGCTTCACCGGCCCCGTTTCCATTGTGGGTCCCGGCAAAGACGCCACCCGCACAGGCGGTGCCGGACTGTCCGGGACGGGCGGACTCGTCTCCCATTCCCTGCAGGCCTTCTCCTATGACATCGATATCCGCGTCCATGACGAGGCACGCCCGGACCTTTCCTCCCTCGTACACACCGTGGACCTCACAACTCCGGCCCCTGGGAGCCCGGACGCGGCCAGGCCCTTCGACGTCTATGAGGATGACCGGGTCAAGGTCACCGGGATCCTGGTGGAGCACCCGCCGGTGCGCCCTGCCCTGGCCTTCCGCTTTGACACCGATGCCGGCTCAGTGGTGTTTTCCGGCGACACCGCTGAATGTAATGCCATGGCTGCACTCGCCAATGGGGCGGACGTCCTGGTGCATGAGGCAGTCAATCTCGACTTCTATGAGGGCAAGGGTTTTTCGCCGGAGTTCCTTAACCACCAGCGGATCGCACACACCCCGCCCGAGGGGGCAGGCCGGGTGGCGGCCTCCGCCGGCGTGGGCCGGCTGGTCCTCTCGCACCTGGCCGGCCGTGCGGAGCCGGAATGGTGGCGCGCCCGCGCCGCTTCTACTTTCGACGGGCCTGTCGATGTTGCCGCCAGCGGCCAGCGTTTCCGCATCGGCAGCCCGGTGCTGGCCTCCGCTTAGGAACCCGGGTACCAAGGAAACCTCCCCGCCATCCCGCATCAAGGACAACTCTTTGGAACTGCCGTCGCCCGCACCAGCAATGAAAGATTCAAGGATTACGGCGGACGGGGCCTGGCTGGCCGTCCTCGCAGCGGGCATCGCGGCAGCAATGCACATCTGGAAACTGCCTGCCGCCCTGGCCGGCATCCAGGCGGATCTGGACACAACCCTGGTTCAGGGCGGGCTGCTGCTCGGCATCATCCAATTGGCCAGCGTGGTGGGTGGCCTCGCCACGGCGGTGGGTGGGGAACTGGTTGGCCTCCGCCGACTCCTGCTCACCGGGCTGGTACTGCTGAGCGCCGCCTCCGCGCTGGGGGCCGCCGCCCCCACCACCGAACTGCTGATGGCAGCCCGGACTTTGGAGGGCGCCGGATTCCTGCTGGCCGTCGTCGTCGCCCCTGCCCTGATCCGCAAGGTGGCACCACCGCGGCGGCTGAACGTGGCGCTGGCAAGCTGGGGTGCTTTCCAGGGCATGGCCACGCTGATAGGCCTCACGGCCGGAGCACTGTTTCTACAGGCAGCCGGATGGCGCGAGTGGTGGCTGGTAATGGCGCTGCTCACGCTCTTTCCGGTGCCTCTGCTGCTGCGCCAGGTACCCAGGGACGAGTCTCCGGCCGATGCCGGGCTCCGCGCTGCCCTCCGCCGCGTCGGCCGGACAGTAGCCTCGCCCCAGCCGTGGATCATCGGCGTCGTCTTCGCCTGCTATACAGCCCAATGGATGGCAGTGCTCGGCTTCCTGCCCTCCATCTACCATTCCGCCGGCTTGGAGGGCCCGCTTCCCGGCATCCTCAGCGCCGTCGTCGGCGGAGTCAATGCGATCGGGGCACTCAGCGCCGGCCCGCTCATCCAGCGCGGACTGTCCGAACGGAAAATCATCTTCTGGACCTTCCTTGCCATGTCCGCAGCGTCGGCGGCCACCTTCGCCGCAGACTGGGAGAACATCGGCAACGGCATCCTGTTCCAGTTCATCCTGATCGCCGTGTTCTCCGCGGTCGGCGGTCTCATCCCGGCCGCGGTCACCAGGTACTCCGTGCACATTGCCCCCGCTGACGGTTCCGTCACAGCGGTGCTGGGGCTGACGCAGCAGATCTTCAACGTGGGGAACTTCCTGGGACCCATGCTGTTCGCCCTGCTGGCCACCACCACGGGCGGCTGGAACACCACGTGGTGGCTGACGTGCGGGTTGAGCATCCTGGGAATGGGCCTGCTGGCACTTCTGGGCCCGGCCGCGAGCGGGACGGCAAGCACTGCGCGCCGGGGCGAAAAGTCGCTTTCCGCCCAACGGAAAGCTCGAATGTAAGGCCCGTCACACGAGCCTAGAGTCAAGGAAACGCCGCCCCAAACCGGCAAAGACTTCCCCTTCAACGATTGGGCATACCGTGTCTGAAACTCCCCTTACCGGCGTGGTGCCGGCCACTGCCGCCTCCCGCGATCCCCGGACCTGGTCACGGGCCAAGCGCAACCGCTACGGCTGGTTCATTACGTTCAGCGTCCTCTTCCTCATGATGCTCAGCTGGGCTGACAAAGCGGTGCTCGGCATCGCTGCCGTGCCGATAATGAAGCAGCTGGGCATCACTCCCGAGCAGTTCGGCCTGGTGGGCAGCGCCATGTTCCTCACCTTCGGCGTAGCCCAGATCGTCGCCGCCCCGATCGCCAACAAGATCTCGAGCAAGTGGATCCTGCTGGTCCTTTGCCTCCTGTGGTCCGTGGCGCAGGTCCCCATCCTGCTGTTCGCCTCCCTGCCGGCACTCTGGGCAAGCCGGCTGCTGCTTGGCGCCGGCGAGGGACCATTGGCCCCGGTGCTGATGCACGGCATCTACAAGTGGTTCCCGGAGAAGAAAGGCGCCACCCCGGCAGCTCTTGCCTCCTCCGGCGTAACCCTGGGCATCGTAGCCTTCGCACCAGTCCTGGCGTGGGTCATCGGGCAGTTTGGATGGCAGACGGCCTTCGCATTGCTCGCCATCGTGGGCCTGGTCTGGTCCATCTTCTGGCTCATTGCAGGCAAGGAAGGCCCGTACACGAGCCGGAAAGCCGAACAGGAAATCGACGGCACCGGCTCCGAAGAAGCTCCCGCCGTAACCGAGACCAAGGTCCGCTACTGGCGCACCATCCTCTCTCCCAGCTGGATCTTCGCGGTCCTGGCATCCTTCTTCGGCTACTGGACCTTCACCCTGGCCATGTCGTGGGGACCGGCGTACTTCCAAAACGTGCTCGGCTTCACAGGCCAGCAATCCGGCGCCATGATCGCCCTTCCTGCCGCCTGGGGCACCATTGCCACCGTCGGTCTCAGTGCCCTGACCCAGCGGCTGCACCTGAAAGGCGTACCCACGAGGAAAGCCCGCGGCTGGGTGCTCGGCAGCGCCGGTACCTTCGCCGGGGCATGCCTCGTGGCAGCAACACTCACCACTTCGCCAGTCCTGTCCATCGCCCTGATGGTCTTCGGCTTCGGAACGGCCCCCGCCCTCTTCGCCATCACCTACCTGGTCGTCGCCGAGCTGACCACCATCGCGCAGCGCGGCGCAAACCTCTCCATCGCCAATGCCGTCCTCACGACCGGGGGCGTGTTTGCACCCGCCGTCTCAGGTTTCCTGATCGGTGGCGCAGCCACCCCCGCTGAAGGATACCGTGCAGCGTTCGCCCTGGCCGGAGCGCTGCTGCTGACGTTCGGCGTCCTGGCCCTGGTATTCGTCAACCAGCAGCGGGACCGACGCAGCCTTGGCCTGGACGTAGCCCATGATGGGGCTCCCGCCGCGTCCACTCTTGATGCATCCACCACGCCCAGTGGCCTGGAAGTCACACCTGCCCAAGCAAGCACCAAGGCTTAGCCGGTTCGTTCCGGGACGGCCCGAAGCCTACCTGCCAGCTGCCACCACTCCCTAAAGGTCGGTCACAGCCGGACAATCCCGAATGTTCTCCGTTTCCTGGACAGGACGTAAACCTGTCAATCAGCCCAGGACAGTTTCAAGTGACTCGGCGAACCCTGTGACCCACCCGCCGTTCAACGGAACCGGCATAACACCGGAACCCCTTCCAGCGCAGACTGGGAGGCAACTGAACCCACCCAGGCCACCGCCACTGCGGGGCCCGCAACGAAGCGAGACGCAGCCATGGCACGAAAAGTCATCACCACCCAAGTGGCCATCATGGGAAGCGGCCCGGCAGGCCTGATGCTCTCCCATCTCCTGGCGAAGGCAGGCATCGAATCCACGGTGATCGAGGTCCGCAGCCACCAGGAAATCTCCCACACCGTCCGCGCCGGCATCCTGGAGCACGGCACCGTCAACCTGCTGGTGGACAGCGGGGTCTCGGACCGGGTGCTGCGCGACGGGGACCGTCATGACGGCATCGAACTGCGGTTCAACGGCGAGAGCCACAGGGTCGATTTCAAGGACCTTGTGGGGGAGTCCGTGTGGCTGTACCCGCAGACGGACGTGTTCCTGGATCTTGCCCCACGGAGGAAGGACGACGGCGGCGACGTCCGCTACAGCGTCACGGACACCTCCGTCCATGATCTTGAGGGCAAGCCGAAGGTCTGGTTCACCGATTCCGATGGCGTTGAGTTCGAGATCCAGGCGGACTTCCTGGTGGGTGCCGACGGCTCCCGCAGCCACTGCCGGTTCCAGATTCCCGAGGCCCACCGCAAGTGGTACTTCCATGAATACCCCTTCGCCTGGTTCGGCATCCTGGCCGAGGCGCCGCGCAGTTCGGATGAGCTGATCTACGCCAACTCCGCCAACGGCTTCGCCCTGATCAGCCAGCGTACGGAAACCGTGCAGCGGATGTACTTCCAGTGCGACCCCAAGGAGAACGTGGCCGAATGGGATGACGACAGGATCTGGGCCGAGTTCCGCAGCCGGGTCAACGGCAACGGTTTTGAACTCAAGGAGGGGCCGGTCCTGGAGAAGATGGTGCTTCCCTTCCGCAGCTTCGTCCACACCCCCATGCGCCACGGCAACCTCTTCCTGGCCGGCGATGCGGCGCATACCGTGCCGCCCACCGGCGCCAAGGGCCTGAACCTGGCCATCAATGACGTCAAGGTCCTCTTCGAGGGGCTGGACAGCCACTACAACGCCGGCTCCGACCGGCTGCTGGAGACCTACAGCGACCGCGCCCTGGACCGGGTGTGGAAGGCCCAGCAGTTCTCCTACTGGATGACCACCATGCTGCACACCCAAGCCGGCGAGGACGACTTCTCCCGCGCCCGCCAGCTCGGCGAACTCAATTCAGTGGTCTCATCCCGCCACGGCATGGCCTACCTCGCCGAGGCCTACACTGGCTGGCCCGCCGCCTCGTGAAGGACCGGTGCGGAGGTGGATGTGTTGCCGACGAAAAATGCTCCACCGCTGCACGCGGACAATCAAGAAAGGAAACGCGACATGAAGCCAGTCACCCCCCACCCAACCACCAACCCGGGACTCGAAGCAGCGAACATGAAAACGTCATTGCAATTGGCTGCCGAAATCGATGGCGTTATTGCCTCGCCTTGGATTGGACTTCACTACAAACACGAGTTTCTGCTGCACTACCAGCATGAAGCGCTGGATCGACCAATCAACATGGCACACCGACCAAAGCAAACGCACTGACCATGCCCAGCAACATAACGAAGGGCACCGCTCAGGTTCCGCCCCCTCGCGGACGGATCGCCGAGCGGCTGCTCCCCGGCGGATCAGAGCCGGATCCCCGCTTCACGCTCGCTAACGAGCGCACTTTCCTTGCCTGGATCCGCACCTCCCTCGCCCTCCTGGCCGGCGGTATTGCTATTGAGGCGTTCACGGCAGACCTGTTCCTCGAACCCGCCCGCAAGGCACTGGCGGTCCTTCTGCTTCTAATGGGCATCATGTTGAGCGCGGGATCGGCTGTGCGGTGGCTGCGGGTGGAACGCAGCATCCGCGGTAAGGCGCCCCTTCCACTCCCCCTTATTGTTCCGCTGCTGGCCGCATCCGGCGCACTGGCAGCCGCCATCGTACTGGTCGTCATCCTTTGGCCCTGAAAGCATGACATCCCATCGCATTCACGAAGATGCTGGCCTGCAACCGGAACGTACCACTCTTGCCTGGGGCAGAACCATGATGGCCCTCGCAGGTGCCAGCACCATCTTCCTCCGCTGGCTTCCTCATCACGGATTGCCCGTCCTGGCATTACTCTCAATTTCTGTAACTGCGGCCGCTGTCATCTACTTCACCCAGCGCCGGCGGTACAGCACCAGCTCCCATGGCATCACACGGCAAAAGGTTAACGCCGACATAGCCGCAGTATTGTGGACAGCCCTGGCCGGATCAGTGCTGGGAATATTCGGAATCGCAATCGTCCTCGCCAGCTAGAACTGAAGGTGCTGAGAGCGCTTCCACAGCACAGCCAACTGTAGAAGTGAGTATTCAGCTACGAACAATTCGCACCATATCTAGTAGGGCTGCCAGACCAGAACTGCACCAAGTAGCGCTCTCGAAGATGGCTTCCCTTGGTAATCGAAACGGATCAATCGGCAGGCCTGGTCAAGGGCCCACCCGCACAGCCAGATGGCCTACACCCCAACCCGACGAAGTCGAGCTTTGGATCCTACTTTTTTCTGGAGAGAGCCCGAGGGCTGGTAGGGGCGGAATCAGCGAGCCGGACAGCTTCATCTCAGCGCGGTCGTATTGCTATTTGGTTCGGCTCGTAACGAGCTGCGCGACAAGCGTCGCGGCAAGCCATTGCTGGTAGCGATCGGCCGACCAGCCGCGCTCTTGGACAAGTTCCCGATAGATTTCCTCGTTCGAGAAGCACCACAGGAGGTCGCTTGCGGTCGTTTCGTCGATACCGTCGGCGAGATCGTTGCGCAGGTTGCGGATGTACTCTGCGAAGGTTCGGGCCCGGTTGTCTAATACTTTGCGGTAATCGGCCGCGACCTTTGGGTCGGACGCCGCGGCCTGGCGGTGGATGGAGATGACGTCATAACTTGTCTCCATCTGCTGGCGCACCAGTTCCGCCCAGAGCTTAAGGCTGCTGGAGGCATCGGGTTCGGCGGCGGCACGGGCCATCAGGTCAGGTATTTTCGATTCCCGCAGCATTACTTCGCGCATACCTTCGAGCAAGGCACGTTTGTTTCCGAACGCGGCATAGACCGTTTGAGGGGCGACGCCGGCCTCCGCAGCAATGGAATCAATGGTGGTAGCGGCCCAACCGTTGGCCGACATCAGCGTGCGCGCTGCGGCAACCACTCGATCTTTGGTTTCCTGAGCCTGCCGCTGTCGATGGGTAATTCGGCCGGAAGAATTCATGAGTTCAGTATAGTCAAGGCAAATTAAGTGGAGTATAACTTGGTTCGTTAGAGTCATACTAACGTGAGGTGGAGAGGGCAATGTGGAAGTCGTCAGAAACAAGGGGCAGCGCGGTGTTTTCACCGGCCCTGCCGGATGGCTGTTTACTCAATGGCCGAGCGCGTCGCCTTACGGGGTGGTGTGGGCTTGGGATGGTTGCAGCCATCGTGATCAATGGTCCCCTGTCGATAGCCCTGCAAAGGACACCCAGCTACTGGGATGCCGGTGCGGGAGGGAAACTCGCGGACTACCTCCGGAATGGAGCGTTCTCGCTGGCGGGCTGCTGTCAGAAACACTATCGACGGGCATCGCCATAGTGCTGCGTTCAACCCCCGACTATAACCTCGACATCAACTCAGCCCTTCTGCTGCAGGGCCTCTGGTTCACCGCCCTCGCACAGGGACAGGTAGCTTTGGGAGTCGTCATCATTGCCCTCAGCGCGAGTTCGCTGCTCGCCGATGGTCTGCCCAAGTGGGTCGCCTGGTTCGGCATCATCGCCGGCATCGTGACAATCCTGCGACCGCTGCTGCTCACCCAGATACCACTGTTCATGATTTCCTTCCAACCCGATTTCCTCTGGATCGCCATAGTCTCAGTCCTCCTGCTCACAGCAGACGCTCGTAAACGACCAAGCGTTCAAACCGGAACGACCACCGCAGCATCTTGATTGTGAGGATGCCCGTCGTGGTGCCCCCACCCCGCCACTGACAGGAAGATCGACGACGTGGAAGCTTTCTGCGGCCGGCTCCTGTCCGCCGCCGAGCTCGCCGAACCCGGGCTAATAGCCTGGAGCGTGACCGGCGAAGACCTCGCCGCCAGCTTCAGTACCCGGAAGTTCTCGACCGTGCTAGAGCTCGTGAACCGCGTCAGCGCCTCCGCCGAGGAGGCCAACCACCACCCCGACCTCACACTCACTTACCCCGAGGCCGGAGTCACGCTCTCGAGCCACGACGTCGGCGGTATCACCAGTCGGGACATTAACCTGGCCCACACCATCAGCGGTCACGCCGCAGACCTCGGGGTCTCTGCCGCCGCGTGAGTCCGCGGCGTCGGACACGGGGCGAACGGATCGCCGAGACCCTAAGCGGATAACCCAAGAGCCGCGGTCGGAGCCGCACCATCCTGGCCGCCTGGCACGCCCATGCGGCGGTACACGCGGCTGCCCATTTCCTGGCAGTCCCGGGCACACCCCCGCCCTGCTCACTGATGTGCTGTCGCTGGACGTTCCGGCACTTCCCGGAAGTGTATTTTTCAACCTGCTGTAGCCGGAATGATGGCCACTTTGGCTTCAGCACGCAGGCAACCACGAATGTTGAAAATGTGGCCCTGCGCTGGGCAGCTTTGTGGCAGCGCCAAGACCGTCAGTTTCCGCCTCGGGCAGACTGACAGAATTTCTAGTATCGGCGTTCGCAAATAGTCGGCGCAAGCAGCCGGAGTTCACGACCTCTACGCTGCCTGATCCTTGCCTATGACCGCCGGATGGGAAGGCACCGTCGTGAGGGATCCGGCCCGCGGCAGGCCCGGATTGCGCTGGTTGGGTTACTCTCCGTGGACTTTCCAGCCTGCGCGCGCGGTGTAGGTAGCGATGATTAAGCCTTGCCCGAAGACGGGCTGCGGATCAAAATTCTGCCGTAAGGCCGCGCTGGTGCAACCCATGCCGCGCAGAGCGTCAATTGCCCTTGTCATGGCGTCGCTGGAATTGGTGCCTTCAACCGTGAAACAACCACCGCTCTTATCGGTCGAGTATTCGAGGAAGAACGGCATGAAAGAGTCTTTCCGACCAAAGTCGATCTGGTACAGAGCCGATAGTCCTTATATCCGGTCAGGGAGTAGCCTTATAGGACGTCAAGCAGTGGCTGTCCACCGTCTCTTATGATGCCTTTCCAGCAAAGACATCACATGACCCAAACTGCATCCAAAAGGTCGAGATGAAAAGATACGATCCTCGCCCAGCAGCCCTGCACCTCCTGGAAACAGGCGAACTGTCCATTGAGGACCTCTGGCTTCAGTACAAATCACGAGGAGGAAGCGCTGGGGTCTTGGAACTGGACGCCTTCGTTCATGACATCCCCCTCCTCCACGGGCTGGAGGTTGAAGTTCTGAGAGTAACGATAGAGGAACTGGCTAAATGACGCCGGCGCTGGTGGCCACGCAACAGGCCGCAGAGGCGCCCGGCGCATCGGACGTGTTCCTGCCCCAATTTATGGTCCCGGCTCAAAACGCCCAAGTCGCCTTAGGTCCTCCCTCTCTTGGACACTCCGAAGCGCGGCGCGGAAAGTGGGGCTGTGGAGGGTAGGTCGCCTGCGTCCATGCCTTCCCTTGCTTCCTGGAGGGAAACTCACTGTCACGGAAAAGGTCAGGTTCTGGGCCGTGGCATCAATGTCCGGGGCGTTGCAGCGGGTGTGATTGAATGCCCTTATGGGGGATACCACGCTTCTGGTCGGCGCAGAACGGTACTTTCGCTCGTTGGGGCCCCGAGGCCATACAGTCCTCTTCCAGCTGCCGCTGTCCGTTACGATGCTGCTGGTCACCGAACTGGTGGCAATGTTGCACCCAGCCCTTGACTGGTCGCCACCGCTCATCCTCAGCATGGGAGCTCACCTGCTCCTCCTTGCCGCCTGCGCACTGATCCCCTGGGAACGCCTGCCAGCGAGGGCAGCGTTGATCATCCCGTTCCTGGACTGCCTGGCCATAGGGCTGACCCGCGAAGCCGCCGACCAGTACCTGGCTGTGCTGGGCTTCCTCCTCGTGTTTCCCGTGGTCTGGCTTTCAGCAAGCCGGCACCGCTCAGGAATCGTCATTGCCGTGATGGCAACGGTCCTCAGCGCAGTCCTGCCCCCAATCATCCTCGGCACGGACGTCGACCCGGCAGACTTCATCCGCGTGCTCCTGCTCCCCGCCATCCTGGGAGCCGTAGCCCTGACCACGTACGGCGCCTTCAACGTCATCTCATTCCAACGGCACTCCCTGGAACAACGCGAAACGCAGGTGCGCGATTTGCTGGCAGTCAGCCAGGACCGCGAACAACTGCTCGGCACCATCCTGGACACCGTCAGCGTCGCAGTATCCGCCGTCGACGGCGAAGGCCGGACCACCCTCACCAACCACCAGTACAGCAGCCACCTCACCCGTGCGGTCCGGAAGGACCCGGCGGCGGAGAATCCCTCAGGGATCACCATTTACGGCCGGGACCGCGTCACTCCCCTGCCTCAGGAACAAAGCCCCCGCAGCCGGGCCGCGAGAGGTGAATCCTTCACCGACGAGTTGCTCTGGATCGGCAGCGGCACCAACCAGCGCGCCTATTCAGCCACCTGCCGGCTGATCAAGAGCCCCGACGGGTGCCGTTCCGGCGCCGTGATGGCCTTCACCGACGTCACAGCACTCGTGGAAGCACTCGAAGTCAAGGACCAGTTCGTCGCCAGCGTCTCCCACGAGCTGCGGACCCCGCTGACCTCAATCCTTGGCTACCTGTCCCTCGCCCAGGACGAGGACCTGGACCCGGACCTGGAGGAATACCTCACCGTGATCCGCCGCAACACCCAGCGGCTCCTGGGCCTGGTCGATGACCTGCTTGCCACCGCCACCGAGGCCTTAAGCATCAGCCCGCGCCCGGCAGACCTCGCCGAAATCCTCGCGCACAGCGTCGAAGCCGCCCGTCCCAAGGCGCACGCAACGGGCACCAATCTCACACTCGATGTGGAACCCGGCTGCCAGTTTAAGGGGAGTTTCGACCCTGACCGCATTGGCCAAGCCATCGACAACCTGATTTCCAACGCCCTCAAATACACCCGTGACGGCGGGTCCGTCACCCTCTCCGCCAGCGCCAACGAAGACACCCTCTACTGCTGCATCACTGACACCGGTATCGGCATGACAGAGGAAGAAATGTCCCAGGCATTCACACGGTTTTTCCGGGCCGCCCGCCTGCACTCCTCCACCATCCCCGGGGCGGGGCTTGGATTGGCCATCACCAAGTCCATCATCGAAAACCACAACGGAACCATCACTCTCTCCAGCAGCCCCGGGAAGGGCACCACAGTGTCCCTGACCCTGCCACGTACAAGAGTCGGAGCGGCGTCGATGGAGAAGATCTCCTAAGAACAAGGCCCCCGGTCGGATGAGCCTTGTCTTTACCCATTAGGATAGGTCCCCAATTCGGCTGCCTCCGATGCGGCTTCCTCATTCCACGCCTGCAGCTGAGGAGCCCAGACCCAAGCCGGTGGGTTGCGTCAGCATTGGTGAAACTTTCACCGGAGGCTTCATGACGCATCGTCAGAGCGCAGACCACAAACCTTGACCGGGTGTATCCAGTCCCAGTCGATAGACTGCCAGCGCCGGCGAAACGCTGCGTTACGATCGATTAATGCCTGACTCCGCTGAACCCCGCCCCGTTGAGTCGTCAACTCCAGAAGGGCCGGCTCCCCGCGACAACAAGGCCGGGACGTGGCAACACATGGTGGACAGCAACAAGGAACTGCTGCAGCGGAAGACCGGGCATGACGTTGAGTACTGGGTGGGACGGGCCCGCGATGCCGGAGTCCGCAATGACCGTGAACTTCGTGACTGGATGCGGGAAGAGCTCGGTATCACGGGCTATGCGCAGTACGCCGTGTCCTGGGAAATGTTCGGCTACCCGGACTTCATGCTCAAGGACGCCGATCAGCTCATCAACGGACAGTACGAGCATCATCCGCAGCTGCGTCCCATTGCAGACGCAATTCTCACCTGGGCCTCAAACACCGCAGCTATTCATGTTCAAATGCGGAAGGGTTTCGTTTCCCTGCACAGCCCACGGCGAAAATTCGCGCAGATCACCCGGGCCACCAACAATGCCGTCGACGTAACCCTTCGACTCAACGCCGAGGTCGAAGGACGGCTGGAAAGGATCAAAACCCGCTCCGACGACCCCTTCAACCTGCGCGTCCGCCTGACATCCCTCGAACAGGTAGATAACAGACTAATCGCTATCCTGTCACTGGCATTGAAACAGAACAGCTAGGAACACGTCTTATACGGGTCCATTGCACCTCTGCTGCGCGATATTCCCACCCTTTCGTGGGAAAATCCGCGATTTGGCAACTCCTGGTTGGACAGAACAAGGAGCTGTTGCGTCGGAAGACCGGGCATGGCGCTTGAGTACTGGGTGCGACGGCCTGGGATGCAGGAGCCGCAATGACCCACGAACTTGACTGACGGAGATGAAGGCAATAACAGAATCTATCTCGATATTGAAGGAGCTTAGACCGGTCGTTTCTGGACCAGGGCTGACAGGTGATCCTGAAGTTGCTGATGTTGCCGAAACCTTGGGCCAACAGAAAAACAGGTACTCCTGGCCGATGACCGGAACCCCCTTCAGGCGTACGGTGGCTCCTACGCACCCTCTTGAATCGTGCGTCCAGAAATTACAAGGGGACCAATGACACATTCAGCAGGACGACGGCGGCTCTCGGCATTCGCGGCAGGTATCGCTGCTACGGCTATGTCAATCGGATTAGTGGCCATACCGGCACAGGCGGCGCCGCGGCCTACGCCGCTGGACTACGTTGCGCTCGGGGACTCGTACGCGTCCGGTCACGGCGCGGTCCCGTATACAGACCTCAACTGTTTCGTGAGCCAAAAGGGATACCCTGCCATCGCGGACAAACTCCGGGTCGTGCAGCTGACAGCCAACGCCGCGTGCTCTGGATGGACGATGGACCAGGTGCTAGCCAATCTTCCCGTCGCTGCTCTGCAGGAAGCGGAAATCGTCACGCTCACTGTGGGTGCGAACGATTTGAACTCCACGGAACTCCTGTTCGCATGCCTTCCAGCGCCGTCATCGCCTGAATGCCTCGCGGCTCGTACGCGTGTGGCAACTATGCTGACGGACGGCAGTTTTGCAATGGAGCTGACCACATTGGTGACCACGATCCACATGCTCGCACCTGACGCGAAGATTACCCTCACGGGATACCCATTCCCCTTAGATCCGAGCCACCCTTTGGCTGCCGAAGTCAACTCCTTGGCTGGTGGACTCAACGCCGTAATTGCCGGCGTCGCTCAGTTCACCAATGCCCAGTTCGGCGATGTCCAGTATGTCGACGTCACCGGAGCCTTCGCCGGACATGGGGTCGGGTCAGTTGACCCATGGATCAACTTCAACCCCGATAACCTGCAGGATCCTGCGAATTTCCATCCAACGGCGGAAGGCTACAGGCACGGCTACTTTGCCTCATTGGTCAGCCAGAATTCCTTCGCCCTGACATAAATCACCGCACAGGTTCCGACGTGCAGAAAGCCCATTTTTGCCGCTGGCGGTTCTTGACTACGCGGACCTTCCGGGCGAGTGGGTCTTGATTACTCGGTGAACAATGACCCAGCACCCGCAGGGCGATCCACCGAGAAAGCTCCAGTTACGGATTTCGATTATCTGCCTAGGCGCGAGGAACTCAAATTGCCAGTATCTAGCGGTGCGAAAGCGCTGCCCTTTATTGCTGGGATTCACAGTCTGACTTGCGTTCGAAAGAGTGTTTCCAGACGAAAGTTCCTGAGACGGAGCAGAGAGGCCTCGCCAACCTGAGCCGTTGTTGACGTCAAATATTAATCGGCCGGTCCCCACGAGGGGAAGTTCACCCTTTGGGCTCCGGCCACAATGATATTGATTCGACCGCCGCGGGAGATGGTGCAGATCCTGTCGATGCTGGCTTTTACCTCCACGCACCCGCTGAGGATTCTGCGTCCGTCAGGGGACCATACCGCCTTGAAGAATTTGAATCCTGATGTCGCTGGCTGAAGTACGCGAACGCCGCTGCCGTCGGGCCGGACGGCCAGGATTGAGCCGGAGTCCGCGGCGGCTGGATTCTCGGGTGCGATGTTGAAGGTGATGGAGCGGCCGTCAGGGGACCAATCCGGGTGCTCCAGGCCTGCTCGGGGGGCGACCACTTCGCGGAGACCCGTACCATCGGAATTAATCACGTAAATCGCTTCGAGCTGCCCGTCGGGACTGTCTCCGGTAATGCGGCCGAAGGCGATTCTGGTCCCGTCAGGGGAGAAAACGGGTTCGACATCCAAGGCGTTGCGTGTGACCTGACGAGGATCTGAGCTGTCTGCATCGATGACCCAGATGGAAATGGCGAAATTGGCCTCATCGACAGGGAACGGGAATCCGTCATAGACGATCGAATTGCCGTCCGGAGACCACTTGGGGGCTTCCTGCACCCCTGGTGCTGATGTCAGAGTGGTCCGGTGCCCGCCGTCGGGATCGATGGTCGCAATGTGCACCCCGGTGTCGTCGGTGAAGTCAAACACGATCAGCCTGCCCTCCGGGCCCCAGTCAGAGAAATTTGCCTGGTCGTAGGTCAAGCGCCTCTGGTGGGAGCCATCAGCTTCTGCCACCCAGAGGCTTAGCCCCTGCAGTGCAGGGTCGTACCTTCCAAAAGCGATGTCGCCGTTTTCAGCCCCCTTCAGCACTTCATCCTGCGAGCCCACAGCCGGAAGGGCGCTGGTAAAACATAGAACCGGTGCGAGCAAGGCAATGAGGGCTGGCTGGATATGCATGCGTTTCTCCTTCGAACTGTCCCGGCGCCACTGCCGAGGCTGGTGAGATTGAAGGAGACCACTTCGTGCGGGCCACATTCCTCCCGTGTGCCAGAGCTGTCAAGGAGTCGGAGATCGAGTGGGCTACTCGAAACCCGGCCCTCGCCTGGTGATCCCCATTCGAGGGCAGTGAGGGTCACGGCTATGATAGCTATTCGGCGGGCGCCGCATTACTGCGCCCCGAACGATCCAAGAGCCGTGTACCCAGGAAGCAAACCCGGTGAATCGTTTCCATTGGCCATGGAGCTCACGTTCGTGTTACTTGCCGGCTAGGCTGACGGACTCTATTTCTGTTCCGGAATCCAGATGGGTGCCCCTACTCCCGCGCCGGTGAGGTTATCGCACCGCACCAGCTGGATTCCGATCCGTTCCAGTGGGCAGTCGACGTAGGTGGTCAACATATTGTCATCAGTATCTGAGGGTGCGGTAGCTGCTCCTGCCGGGAGGAAGAGTGCCAGGAAAAGGGCGGCAATAACTGAGGGATGGTGTGCGGGCATAGCTGTCTCCAATTAGGACACGAGGTGTGTTAATGTGGCCAGCCCAAGAGGGGTGGCGTGAAGAGTCCCCCAAGTGCAATTCGTCGCGATATATTCGCAAAGCTGCCCAAATGTCTGGCTGAGTCCCTCCGTTTATTATTGCTACTTAAGTCCGGTGCAGACGTCCACTGCCTGCCCCGAGGTTCTGATCGAAGAGCCCCGTTTCTTGGTCAACCAACGCAGGACGGTGTGTGACCTTTCTTTGGTCTCCGTGCCTGCTATCTCCAGAATAAGTTTGTGAAACGGTCGTTTCTGTAAGCAGTACTACGTACAGGTTGAGCACCAACCGACCAAGCAGTGATTTTCTTCCGGTGTTGCTGAAGACCATCCGGGTCTAAGATTCTCGCGTGGCCAGCAATAATGCGCTGTACAGGTTGTGGCTGGAGTTCCTCGGAGAGGTCCTCCGCCAGCCGCTGACCATGTCTCGGCTATACGAGCCACAACTCCTGGAGCTCCTAGCCCAGTCGTTCAACAGCGCAGTGGCATCGCGAAACCAAGTGAGCCCGACCTGGGAAGACCACATCCTCTCCTGCTGGCCCCGCGACATCATTCCCAATGACCCTCCAGGCGGGTACGACTTTAGCCAACAACCGCTGCTGCGCTGGTTTGTGCTCACTGGGCGGACTGGGCCTCAATCCTATGGCCGCGTCCCCGACGAGCTGGCCAGCGACTACCAAAAAGGGGTTTGGGAAGAGTTATCTCGCCCGTGGGGTATCAACCATCAGCTGTCCATCCCCTTGCGAGTAGGTGGAGGCGACCATAACGCCTACCTTCTTTCCCGGCCTGATAGAGACTTCACTGAGCAGGAGCTTGCGCTGGCCGGACTGCTGCAGCCAATTCTCACCGGGTTGTCCTTCCAACTCGATGTCGCAGTGTTACAAAGAGGCACAGTCCCGAAAGGTTCCCCGCCAGATTTAACGATTCGTGAGATGACTATCTTGACGCTCCTGAGTCAAGGCCTGACGGCAGAAGCACTCGCCAGGCGGCTCGCCATATCGCCACGCACAGCCAGCAAACACCTGGAACATATTTACCGCAAACTGGATGTGCGTGACCGGCTCATGGCAGTCCAAAATGCACGCCTACTGGGCCTACTGGCACCGACGCCAGAGTTCCAAACCAGCCGGCGAACAGCGTACTAGGCAAGGCGGGAGAAGGTTGCACACCTTCGAAGTGACTGCTTCCAGGAACGCGTCCTGTTGCAGCACACCCCAACATGACTCGAGCCAGCAACCAAAGGAACCTCAGGATAGGGTCCGAAAGAGGTGTTTTCGCGCTGTTTAGTGAACCTTCTGGACCATAATCGGCGGCAACGCCGGAGCGCTGAAGCGTGAAGCCGCCATTAGGTTTACTGCGGAAGGGCGGCCACGACGTCTATCTCGACGAGGATGTCGTAGAGGTCCGAGCCCACTGTTGTGCGCACGGGAAAGGGAGCCGGGAAGAATTCCACGTATGCCTTGTTGTATTCGTCGAAGTCCCTCTTGAGGTGCTGAAGGTGCGCGGTGACTTTGACGACGTCGGCAAGAGTGGCGCCTGCTTCGGTGAGAACTGCTTCAATGTTGCGAAGCACCTGACGGGTCTGTTCTGCTACGCCGTCGGGAACTTCCCCAGTGGCAGGGTCCTGCGGACCGAAACCTGCGGTGTAGAGGAATCCGTTGGCGACGATGCCCTGGCTGTATGGCCCCGCTGGCGCAGGGGCGTTGGGAATGACGATGGCCTTCTTGCTCATGGTTCTCCTTGTTGAGTGTTATTTGCTGGCTGAGGAGGCGATTGCGGAGTGTAGCGTGTCCAGAACGATCTGCGCTTCGCCGTCCTGGAGCAGGTCCGGCCCGATCCAGAACCCGTATGGTGTACCGTTTCGCAAGTCAGGGTGGACGGCGATGCGCGGGTTTGCTGCTGCCAGTTGACCGAGCACGCGGGCAGCCCGGGAGGTGTCGTTTAGGCCGACGTAGAGGCGGGGCACCGGCTGGCCCGCTTCGTTCAGGGCCTCAGGACGCAGCGAAACACCGTCGAGATTCATGAGTCCCTCTTGCCAGGCTTCCACGGTCGCCAGCCATTGACTATGGAGCGAGGCATGATCAAGGTTGACGAAGCGTTCGACGGCGGCCAGGAGTCCGGCGATCTCTTCCTTGCCGGCTTTCATGGCCCGTGCCCAGCGCTGGAAAGGTGCTCCGTTTTGGCGCGCTGCTTCGATGATGTCGGGGTTTCCCACCATGAGTCCGCTGGCTTGCGGCCCGCGCAGCGCCTTCCCTCCGGAAAATACAGCAACGTCCGCGCCCAACTCCTGGGTGAAATGCCAAAGGTTCTCGACCGGAGGGAGCTGCGCGGCGGCGTCGACGATCACCGGTATCCCCTTCTTTTTGGCAACGCGTACAACTTCGGGCAGGGGCAGGGCGACCTGAGGGAGATGGGAGCCTGCCACGTAGAGGACGGCGGCCGTTCTTTCTGTGATGGCCGATTCCAGCTCCCAATCGAATGTCTGCTGAATATTGCCTATCTGGCGGATCGTGACGCCTGACATTGCTATCGCTGCGTCATAAGGAATTCGGTGCGCGGCGTGCATGATGACTTCGCTTGGGGCGAGGTCGCGGCCGGGGAATTCGGTGAGGACCCGGGGGTCTCCCTTGGTGCGGATGCCCAGGAGCGCAAGGATGAGGGCCGCGGCGCAGCCGGATGTGACATATGCGGCGTCGTTGCGGGTGATTTCAGCCAAACGTTTACCGACTGCCAAGTGCAGTTCGTGCATATCGACAAAAGAACCCGCAGCCTCTCTCATCGCGTCCAGCACCTCCTCGGGCATCAGGGACCCACCGAGCGCGGTGAAGGTTGTGGCGGCATTTACAACGGGTTTTAGGCCCAGGCCGGAATAGAAGTTCATGCTGCCTTTCATTCGTCTTAGCCAAGGTGGCGGGAAATGGTCTGGGCCGTGCTGCGAATGTCCTCCAAGTGCGCCATGAGGTCCTCCACCGCGGCCACGGCCTTGATTGCAGTGAGGGAGATGGCGCCTACGGCGCTCCCGCTGGAGTTCGTGATGGGCACGGCGATGCAGTTGACGAAGTCCTCAAACTCCCCGTTGTCGATTGCCCACCCCCGGTCTTTTATGAGGGCCAACTGCTCTTCAAGCGCCTCGCGTGTTGCAAGCGTGTTTGGGGTGAAGGCCTTCCACTCCACACCTGCCAGGATGGAATCACGGCGGCTCTGCGGAAGCTGGCTGAGTATTGCTTTTCCCACCCCGGTAACGTGAGGCAGCACAGTCTTTCCAATGCGGGAGTACATCCGGACGCTGTCCTGTCCCTCCACTTTGTCCACATACATCACCGTTGATTCGACGAGTTGCGCCAAGTGGATGGTCTGGCCCGTCCGTGCATGCAGGCGCCGGATCTCGTCATGGGCGACGGCGCGCATGTCAAGGCTGTCCAGGGCCTGTTGGGCGATCGCGATCATTGCCGGTCCGATGCTGTAATGGCCGTTCCCCCGCCGCAGGACAAAACCTGCCTCTTCCAGTGTCTGCAGCTGACGCAGGACAGTTGAGCGGTGCACATTGAACCGCTTGGCTGTCTCGCTCAGGCTCCGGGGGCCCTCACCCAAGAACTCGAGGATTTCGGTGGCCCGCTGCACGGCTTGAGACATTCACTCCCCTTATATACTCGCAGTGTTCCACCATTCTTGCACACCCCTGTGCAAAGAGTGCAACGTTTATGCTTCAGCGGAGGCTGCTATGGGTGATTTGGTTTTACGGGGCGGTTCGATCATTGACGGTACGGGCAGACCGGCGTATTCGGCTGATATTGCGATCAGCGGCGGACGCGTCAGCGGTGTCCTTCCTCCAGGCCAGGACTTCAGCGGGGAGGAGTTGGATGTTGCCGGTTTAGTGGTCTCGCCCGGGTTCATCGATATGCACGCGCATTCGGACCTCGCCGTCCTTGCTGATCCCGAGCATGTCTCCAAGGTAGCCCAAGGGATCACCTTGGAGGTGGTGGGCCAGGATGGGCTGGGGTACGCGCCAGTCGACGACGAAGTGATGGCTGCAACCCGGGAGCAGATCGCAGGTTGGAATGGTACTCCTGATCTGGACTACTCATGGCGAAGTATCGCCGACTATCTGGCAAAAGTAGACGAAGGAGCGGCAGTCAATGTTGCGGTGCTTGTACCCCACGGCACCGTGAGAATGATGGTCATGGGCACTGAGTCACGTGCCGCCACTGAAGACGAGCTGGGCAGGATCCGGGACATTGTGGTCCAGGGGCTCCGGGATGGTGCCATGGGAATGTCCACAGGACTGACGTACACGCCTGGCATGTATGCCTCGGATGAGGAGCTGGTTCATGCGCTGGCTGCCGTCAAGGAAATTGGTGGTTACTACTGCCCGCATCACCGGAATTACGGAGTGAACGTGGTGGAGGGGTACAAGGCCTGCCTGAAGATCGCCGGCGCTGCGGAGGTTCCGCTGCATTTGGCTCACTGCCACGTCAATTTTCCGCAGAACAAGGGAAGGGCCGTTGAAGTATTGGCCGCGATCGACGAAGCCATGGGTGCGGGCCTGGACGTCACCCTTGATTCCTACCCCTACCTGGCAGGGGCCACCTATTTGGCGGCATTGCTCCCCAGCTGGGTCCACGAAGGCGGCAAGGACGCTATGGGCCGGAGGCTGGCAGACCCGACAATTCGGAAGCGGATCCTTCACGAGATCGAGGTGGAGGGATCCGACGGGCACCACGGTGTGCCGATGGATTGGACCACGATCGTCATCGCCTCTACCCAGCGGAGCGACAATGCCTGGGCGGTGGGTAAGACCGTGGCGGAAATGGCAGCGGCTGGCACCGCCTCCGCCGGCGATGCATTCCTGGACCTGCTTGTTGCAGATGATTTTGGTGCAGGTTGCCTGGTGCAGGTTGGCAACGAGGAGAATGTGCAGGCAGTCATGCGCCATCGCGCGCACACGGTGGGCAGCGACGGCATCCTGGTGGGCGACCGGCCCCATCCGCGTGGGTGGGGAACTTTCCCACGCTTCCTGGGCCACTACGTCCGGGAGCTTGGCGTCATGGGCCTGGAAGAAGCGGTCCTGCACGCGACATCGAGGCCGGCCCGCCGGCTGGGTTTGGCAGACCGGGGCGTGGTCAAAGTGGGCAATTGGGCCGATCTGGTCGTCTTTGACGCTAGGGCAGTTGGGTCCCGCGCCACATACGACAACCCCAAAGTGCTGCCCGAAGGAATCCACCACGTTTTTGTCAACGGCGAGGCAACCATACGCCAAGGAATCCGCACTTCGGCAAAACCGGGACGGGCCGTCCGCCGCTTGCAGAAATAGCACACCGCTATTTACAGCCCGGGCCGGAACTGACAATATAGCAATCACGCAACACGTGTTGCAACATATGCACAATCGGGAGTCCTCGTGAAGATTCGAACAGTGATGAAGAGCGGAGCCGTTGCGGTTGCCCTGAGCCTGGCGCTATCTGGTTGCAGCGGAGGGGGAGGCGGCGGTACAGCGGAGTCAGGCCCGCCCGCCGCTGAGGGGGGAACGCTTACTTTCGCCAACTGGCAGTGGCTGGAGAAGGGCCGCGGTGACAACATCCTGGCCGCAGTCAAGGAATACGAAAAGGTCAATACCAAGGCGAAGATTGAGAAGCAGGAGATTACCCGCGCCGATTACGAGAAAACCATCAGCACCCAGATTGGCTCGGGTGCCGGACCGGACATTCTAATCGTTCCGGACCCGTTCTTTCCCGAACTGGCGTCCAGCGGTGCGCTTGAGCCCTTGGACGGCATCCTGGAATCGACCAGCGAAAAAGCCCTGCGCAAGACGAATGAAAACTACAAGTTCGACGGCCAGCAGCTCGGCTACATTTGGGAGGCCGTGCCTTACGCACTGTTCTATAACAACGACATCATGTCGGCAGCCGGGGTCAAGCCGCCAACAACGGCCGATGAACTTGTTTCGGCCGCCAAGACAATCAAGGACAAGACCGGGAAAACGGGTTTCGTTGTCCGGCACCAGCTCAATGAGGAGGCGCCCTGGTTCACGGACTACAGCAACTGGGTCTTCGGATTCGGCGGAAAGTGGTCCGACGGCAAAAAGCTCACCCTGAACAGTGACGAAAACATTGCTGCTGCAGACGCTTTCCTCAAGGCCTACAAGTCCGGCGGATTCGGTGTAGGCGATGATGCCTCAACTTACCGGAGCAAGTTCTCCGCCGGTGAGGTTGGAATGGTCATCGACAACTCCTCAGCCCTGCTCACCATGGTTTCCAGCAAGGACGGTGTGAAGTCCACCCAGGTGTCGGCGTCGCCATTGCCGTTCCCGAAGGGCGGATCCGCCTATGCAGGCTTCTCCATTGGAATCAACGCCCACTCCAAGAACAAGGCGCTTGCCAAGGATTTCATCAAGTGGATGATGACGGCCGATGCGCAGTCCAAGTTCGTGGATGCCCTGTTCCCCTCCGGTATTGCCACTGGGGTGTCCGCCCCGGACGCCAAGATCAAGGCCAATCCCTGGATCGACGCGTTCTACAAGCAGTTGGAGAACTCCTCGTCTGTGGTGATTCCGGGCTTTGAAACCAAGACACCCCAGGTGCGAACCATCGTTCTTACCCAGGTTGCACGGATGCTTACCACGGGCATATCGGCCAAGGAAGCAATGGATGCCGCCCAGCAACAGGCCTCCAGCCTGGCTCCCTAGCAAACGCACGGCTGCCCCGGCGGCTTATCGCCGGGGCAGCCTGCCCCCTATCGAGAGAATCCATCGATGACCGCGACTACTACCGCTACCGCCCGTTCGGCGGCGACAACCCCCCGCAAGCGCTTCAGCTGGACTCCGTATCTTTTTATCGGACTCGCCGTACTGTATCTGCTCTTGTTCGCCGTCCTGCCGCTGCTCAAGGGGCTCGATCTGAGCTTTACCAACACCCGCCTCCTCAACCCGACGGCGGGACGATATATCGGCGTCGATAATTACGACCATCTGCTGGGCGGAGGGGCGTTCTTCAAGTCAGTGGTAACCACGCTCATTTACACTGCCTTTACCGTTGTCCTGTCGCTGACATTGGGTACGGTCTCGGCTTTTGTCATTAACCGGTACTTTCCTGCACGCACGCTCGCCCGGGCCGTCATGGTGATGCCGTGGGCTGTCCCAACCGTCGCCGTCGCGCTGGTGTTCCGATGGATCTACAACGACTCCACGGGCATCGCAAACGGTGCCAGCGGCGCCCTGGGCCTCGGCGAACATGGCTGGCTGACCGATCCCGCGTACGGGATGCCCTCGGTGGTCATCGCCACGGTCTGGAAGGTCACTCCGTTCGTGATGCTGGTGGTTCTGGCCGCCCTGCAGTCGGTTCCCGAGGACCTCTACGAGGCGACCAGGATTGATGGAGCAGACAGCTACAGCACCTTTAAGCTCGTCGTCCTCCCGTTCCTGCTGCCCACTTTGCGCGTTGTCGCGCTGCTGATGACGATTTGGTCCTTCAGGCGCTTCGAGATCATCTGGCTGCTGACCGGGGGCGGGCCGGTGGACGCCACAAACACCATAGTCATCGACGTTTATCGGGAGGCCTTCAACAACAGCCAGCTGGGACTCGCGGCCGCCGCGGGCATGCTGGGCCTGGTGCTTTCCCTTGTGGTTACGGCGATTTATTTCGCCGTCGAACAGCGGGCCAATAAGCAGAACGGAATGAACTAATGATTGCGCACAGACGTCTAAGCGTCGGGTTGAGGGCCTTTCTGGCGTTGCTCTTGACCTGCCTTGCCGGGTTCCCGCTCTTCTGGATCATCAATACTGCGATGACGCCCACCAACGATTTGTACCAGGGACAGCAGAAGATCGTTCCCGACATTTCAAGGACTTTCAATCTTTTTTCCGTGCTGACGACGGACACACCGTTCCTGCGCTGGATGGCCAACTCCGCCGTGGTCGCTTTTGGCACCACCTTTCTCAGCCTCATCCTGGCGACTATGGCGGCCTACGCGCTTTCGCGCTATAAGTTCGTGGGTAAAGGGCCGATGGGGTTCCTGTTCTTCGCCACGCAGATGCTTCCGGAGGCCCTGCTGGTGGTGCCCTTGTACTCGTTGTTTGCGGCGCTTGGACTGCTGAACCAGCTCGGTGGCCTGGTGCTCGTCAACACCGCATTCGCGATGCCGGTGGCACTGTTCATCCTGAAGTCCGCTATCGATAACATTCCCTTTGAACTGGAGGAATCGGCCCGGGTGGACGGTTGCAGCCCCCTGAGCATTCTCCAGGTCATGGTGGTACCGCTCGTGGCTCCTTCCATGGCAGCCGCCGCAGTCATCACATTCTTTGATGGGTGGAACGAGTACCTGTTTGCCACGACGTTCATTCGCGATCGTTCGTCCTGGGTCGCCTCCACCGGCCTCGCTTCCTTCATCGGGGAATTTTCGACGCCGCTGGATACCGTGTTCAGCGCGGCCCTGGTCTTTACTGTCCCGGCCGTGGTCTTCTTCCTCCTCATGCAGCGCAAGATCGTCTCCGGACTCACCGCCGGATCAGTAAAGGGATAGTTCCATGCCAACGATTGAATTTGACCAGGTAAGCAAGAATTTTGCCGGCAACACCGTCATCAAGGACTTCGACGCAACCGTGCCGGACAAGGAGTTCCTGGTCCTGCTGGGACCGTCGGGCTGCGGGAAATCAACAATGCTCCGAATGATCGCCGGACTGACTGATATTTCCTCCGGTGAGCTCCGTTTCGATGGTGTTGTGGTCAACAACCTGGAGCCCAAGAAGCGCAACATCGCGTTTGTTTTCCAGTCATATGCCCTCTACCCCCACATGAGCGTGCGAGCCAATATCGGATTCCCATTGGTCATGGACAACTTCCGTTGGTGGCATCACATCCCCGTGGCAGGTGGCTTTGCCCGGCGCGCCCTCATGAAGCGCAAGGACATCGCCGCCAAGATTGATCAAGTCGCCGAGATGCTTGAACTCGCCCCCTACCTGGACCGGCGGCCCAAGGCCCTCTCAGGAGGCCAGCGCCAAAGAGTTGCGGTAGCAAGGTCCCTGATCCGAGAACCAGCGCTTTACCTGCTGGACGAACCCCTCAGCAATCTCGATGCCAAGCTCCGCACCCAGATGAGGGCCGAGATATCGGCACTCCACGATCGGGTAAAGAAGACCTTCGTCTACGTGACGCACGACCAGGTCGAGGCGATGACGATGGGAACGCGCATCATCGTCCTCAATGACGGGGTTGTCCAGCAGTACGGGACGCCCAAGGAAATTTACGACAGGCCAGCGAACACCTTCGTGGCCAAGTTCATCGGGGCCCCGCCCATGAACCTTATCCCCGTCACTCAAACCGGGCAGGGAGCGGAGATGTTCGGCAACGTCCTGCCTTTTGCCCCTTCAGGAACAGCCGAGGGGGCCATGCAGCTTGGCATCCGCGCCGAGAAGGTCACCATCCATCCCGACGGACAGCAGGGCTACCAGGCGCAGGTCATCACGGTGGAGCACCTGGGTGCGGAGACGGTGGTTGGTTTCAAGTTCGGCGCTGAGGCCCATGACTTTGAAGTGGGGGCGCGGGCATCCCGTGACCTGTTCTACGCAAAGCTGGTGGGCGACGTTTGGCTCAAACACGGCCAGATGTGCTCGGTATCATTCGACCCTGACGACGTCCTCTGGTACTCAGCGGACAATGGCGAACTGCTCGACACCGCGCCGATGGCTGCCAACTAGGTGTTGGCGCCGCGGCTGGAAAAACCATGAATACACAAAGAACGCCGGGCGGCACGCCGCCGATATTGTGCCTGGGCGAAACCATGGTGCTGCTGACACCGGATGAGGGGCGCCTGGCCAAAAACAGCCATCTGGGCATCCACGTCGGAGGTGCGGAAAGCAACGTGGCGGCCGGGATCGCACATTTGGGCCACGACGTTGAGTGGATCAGCAGACTTGGCAATGATCCTTTCGGCCACATCATTACCGACTTCCTTCGAAGCAGGGGGGTTTGCCTTGACAGGGTGCAGGTGGACCCTGAGCGTCCGACGGGGATCTATTTCAAAGACCGCGAACCGGAGGCAAGCCGCGTGTACTACTACCGCGCGGGCTCGGCCGCCTCTGCACTCAGCCCTGGCGACTCCGCGTTACTGGCCCTTGAACAACGGACCCTTTGTCACATTTCGGGGATAACCGCAGCGCTTTCGCCCTCGGCCAACAACCTGCTTCAGCACATCCTCATTGATCACAAGGTCCCGGATGTCCTCATAAGTTTTGATGTCAACTACCGCCCCGCGCTCTGGCCCCCTCAGGCAGCCGCCAAACGGCTGCTGGAGTTGGCGCGGCATGCAGACATCGTGGTCGTCGGCAGGGATGAGGCGCAAGGGCTATGGGGTACTGAGCGTGCGGAAGACGTACGGGAAATCCTGCCCGATGTGCCGCATTTGGTGGTCAAGGACGCCGGCATCGAAGCTGTTCACTTCACTGGAGGGGCCGTTACCCGCCAACCCGCCCTGGCCGCAGAGATCGTGGAACTGGTGGGCGCCGGAGATGCTTTCGCGGCCGGATACCTCTCGGGATTGATGCGTGGATTTGACACTCCAAGGGCCCTCCGCCTTGGGCACCTGATGGCCGGCCTGACACTTCAGCACGTCAGTGACCTTCCTCTCCTGCCCGCCCCCGAAGACATTCTGGCCGTCAGCGGACTCGACGGGGACGATTGGACGGCGATCCGGCTCAACGCCTCACACCTCGACGATCTGCATTCCCTCTCTCCGAAAGGAAACACCTGTGTCCACTGACGTTACCAATCTGTTTCGCGGACAACCTGTGATGGCCATTCTCCGCAACATGGACCCCCGACGGTCTGTTGAATTGGCCTCAAAGGCATGGGACCTCGGCATTGATCTGGTCGAGGTTCCGATCCAATCCCCCGACGCCGTGCCATCGTTGGCCGCCGTCATTCAAGCGGGGGCTGAACGTGGAAAACCGGTCGGTTCCGGAACTGTTGTGACGGAAGAACAGGTCCGGCAAAGCGCCAAGATGGGTGTCGCCTTTACGGTCGCTCCAGGCCTGGACCCCAACGTCGTCAACCTCTGCCGGGACCTCCGACTGCCGCACCTACCGGGGGTGGCCACCCCCAGCGAGATACAGTCAGCAGCACGCTTGGGCTGCACGGCCCTCAAAGCATTCCCGGCATCCGTTCTTGGTCCGGAATGGTTCAAGGCAATGCGTGGCCCCTTCCCGGGGGTCTCCTTTGTCGCTACAGGCGGGATCGATGCTTCCAACGCGGTCGCCTTCCTTGATGGAGGGGCCACAACGATCGCCATCGGTTCGGCACTGGAAGACAGCGGCCAACTCGACCTGGTCGCAGAAATAATTGCCACCCGTGGTACTTCATGACGGGCGTAACGGGAATCTTCCAGGTGGGTTTCGGACATGAGGCCTTTAAGGCAGGCTGTGGGCCCGCACCAGCGGGTCCGCTTCCCTCGAAACCAGGCCGTCCGCGGTCTCAACAGGAAGCCCATTCCGGATCCAATATTCGATCCCGCCGATCATTTCACGCACGGGGTAGTCGAGCTCAGCGAAAGCCAGCGCCCCTACGGTGCTGCCGTTGCAGCCAGGGCCCCAGGAGTACACCACCACACTGCTCCCCCGAGGTATGAGATGGGGTGCAGCGGCGGTGATTTCGGTCGAAGGCAAGTGAAGTGCCCCGGGAATATGCGCGTGGTCCCAGGATGCACGCCGCCGAGTATCAACCAGGACGAACTCCCCGGCATGAAGACCGGCTGCCACGTCCATCACATCGATCTCATACTGGAGCTTGGATCTGAAGAAATCGAAAGGGGTAGTCATATGGTCAACTTACCGGAGCTGCTTCCCCGACACGGGCAATCTTCTCTGCATACTGCGGCTTCTGCGCTCCGACGCCTCCATTGGCGAAACAGCCCTTCCCCCCAGCCGATACCGGCACCCTCCCCTACTTCTGAAAGCGTCTGATGAGCACCCGAACTTTGACAGTTTCAGCCGCCCAGCTGGGGCCGATACCCCGTTCGTCGACTCGAGCGGAGACCTTGGCCCGCCTTATCCGACTCCTTGAAGCAGCGGCGGTGGAAGGGGCGGAGCTGGTGGTCTTCCCGGAAGCTGCATTGACTCCCTTTTTTCCGCACTGGCTTGTGCAGGATGAAGCGGAACTTCGCAGTTATTTCGAGGAATACGTCCCCGGAACCGGTACCCAAGCCCTGTTTGATGCAGCCCGCAGCCTAGGAGTCGCATTCGTTTTGGGCTACGCGGAAGTAACGACGGATGAGCGGCGGTTCAACACCGCAGCCTTCGTGGACGAGGGCGGCCAAGTGATTCATCGCTACCGCAAAATCCATCTGCCGGGTTTTCGTGACGTGCAGTCAGGAACCCCTTTTCAAAACCTGGAAAAGAAGTACTTTGAGGTTGGTGACCTCGGGTTTGGAGTCCAAGCATGGCGCAATACCAGGATTGGGCTCGCTATTTGCAATGACCGACGATGGGCGGAAACCTACCGGGTGCTGGCCCTTGGCGGCGCTGAAGTTGTCTGTCTGGGGTACAACACCCCTGCATCCAATCCTCATCTTCCGGAATCTGACAAGCTGACTGATTTTCACAACCACCTGTCCATGCAGGCCGGAGCCTACCAAAACGCCATGTGGGTTATCGGCACCGCCAAAGCAGGAATTGAAGAAGGAGTAAGCCAAATAGGTGGCAGCGCCATCATCGCCCCCTCAGGGGAAATTGTTGCCGCCGCGAGAACGCTCGGTGATGAAATCGTAACAGCGGAAATTGATTTGGACATGGCAACCCGGTACCGGCGGGACGTATTCAACTTCTCTGATCATCGGCGCCCTGAGCACTACACAAGCATCACGCAGCCGGTGCCTTAAGGTCATGAGACCGCAGGCTTGGTTGGCCTAACCGTGCAACCTGGACTCGGTCAGCATCAGACATGGCGCAGGACGAGGTCGCAGCAACCCACGGATCTGCGCATGTAGGGAGAGATCAAAAGACCAAGAAAGTCCCGGGTGCTCCTTCGAAGAACACTGCACGGGCTCACGATGATCAGGTGATGAAACAGGGAATGGTAATTCTGAAGCCTGCGGGTCTTGGGGATGAGCCTTAGTTCAGGCACCTTGCAGGAGACCGGATTCGGCTTCCCGTACCCGAGCCGCAACGCGCAACCTACGCCGTCATCTGGCTCGAAGCCTTTACGACCGCCTGGCTCGCCTCCAAGCATTTGCCCGGCGTGCCAGTTGAGCTACACCCCAACCTGACGTCGGCGACCCACCCGGGTCCTGTCACAACAGAGTCCATTTCATTCTTTCCTGACAAGGTCACGAGTGGGTCGGAACTCAACCTGACACGTGGGGGCGAAGACCCTGGGGGTCGATGCAGACGTGCGGAAGGTCGGGCCGAGGCCCAGGGCTGAGGGAGTTCAGGACCATCTGAACACTGGAGACTGCGGTGAGATGGCTTAGGTCCTCTGGCCTTCACTGCAGCGTCGAGGTCCGCGTTCACCGCTCGCACGTCGCCCACGGCGAACCCGGGCAGCAGCTCGGAGCCAAGTTCGGGCAGGCGCTGCATCCGCGCGATGAATACCGCCCAGGTTTGACGGCAAGTCTGCCATCACTCGGATGCTCACGCATACACGGTTAAGGACATAGACCCGAGGGTCCGCGTATCGGTGTATTGGTGCACTGATACTGGAGGAGAAAAGATCCCTGCTAAATCAGCACAAACAGCCCCCTCCCACTGCGATCACCACATGTTCACTAACTGTCGAGTTCCGACAGCACACGTCGGCCAAACTCGCAGTCGAGGGTGAAGGAAAGAGTTGGTGGTGCATCCGCGTAGGTTCCCGGAACTGAAGGCTCGTCCCTGGTTCGCCGCCGCTCGGATTTAGGTGGTGGTCACAGAAGGCACACGGGCAGAGCGCTCCGATGCCGGTACCTGCGGTTTTCCACTAGACCAAGACGCAGCAGTCGTGAAAGCTCCGCCCTATTGGCACCGCTCCATGCACTGAACAAGTCAACCCTGGGTACCTCAGGCGGCCCGGCCCTTACTCATGCAGGATCATGCAAAAGGTGGGCCGCCTCAGGTTCGATCAGACGCTAGGAGGCTCAGCTATTGATGCCTAGTCTTCGGACCCCGGGCTGCGCAACCGGTGCCTAACCACTACGGCTGCGGCTATCAACGCAAGGAGCAGCACGATACCTACTGCTCCCGCAACGAGCAGCCCAGCCTGCGGAGCGCTCCCGGTGTTCGCTGCCGCAGCTGGCGCGGAGGCGCTTGCCCCGGTGTCGGTGCTGGCAGCATCTGCTGTGAACGTGAAGGTCCCTTCGATGGGGTGGCCATCGGAGGAAACGACCCGCCACACCACGGTGTATTTGCCTTGTGGTGCGTTGGCTTTGACTGCTTGGGTGACATGGTTGTCGATGATCTCCACCGACCCGTCGGCCTGATCTGTCCCACTAGGGTCTTTAACCCTGACGATGGAGCCGATCGCTATCGGGGTGTGATCGAAGGTCAGGCCGACCTTTGCAGGAACGGTGTGAACGGTCGAGCCGTCGGCCGGGTCACTGCTTTCAAGGACATCATGTGCCTGGGCCGCTGCTGCGGGCACCATGAGGAACAGCGTGATGATCAGAGTAAGCAGCCGCTTCCAGGTCCGTTCTTTGGTCGGGGGTCGCCGTGCTGATGTCATGAGAAAGTCCATTCAAAAGTAGTAACTGAAGGTGCGGTGGGACATCCGTTCCACCGCACCTTCAGTTGGCCGCGGTTAGTTGGCGGCGGTTCGGCTGCGTCGGCCAGCCAGCACCAGGCCCAATGCGGCAGCACCCAGAACCAAGCCGCCAGCTCCCAAGACAATCCCCCATACGGATGAGGCATCGCTGGACGTATCCGAGGTCTGGGTGGCAGCGGCTGGCGTTGCTTCGGGCGAGGCCCCCGCCGGCGAATCTTCTGCGGTCGTGACGAAGGACGGGGCGGGGTGCTTGGGCTCGGGCTGGCCCTCGGCCGTTGCTTCGTCCCAATTCACCACGGTTCCGTCGGTGTAGGTCTGGGCTGCCTTCAACGTCACGGTCGTCCCTGCGGCGGGGAGCCTGCCCACCGACAGCGAGAAGGCCTGGTACTGGTTCTGACCTAGCTGATGCGCTTCGTCGGCGGTCCAGACCACGGAGGTCGGGGCCTTGGTAACGGTCGCACCGGCAACGGTGACCGGTTTGGGCAGGTCGCTGGTGATGACCTGGGCGCTCCAACCCTCAACGGGCTTGACGGAGACGGAGGTGAACGGTGTGTCCGTGGGCAGGGTGACCTCAAGTTTGCTGGTCTTGGCCGTGGGGGATTCATTGGGGACGTTGAACGTCAGATGCGAGTAGCCGTTGGCGCCGGTGTCGTCCGGGTTCACGGTGACGTGGGCCGAGGCCGCGGTGGCGCCTAGGACGACCAAGCCGGCCGCCGCGGCAGTAGCGGTGAGGGATTTCAGGGTACGACGGATTGAAGTCTTCATGATGTGCCTTCCAAGGCAAAAGGGGTGCGCCGAATAAGCCGTTCGTGCGGCGGCGCGGGAAAGAGGAATGGAGCTGAGGATCCGCAAACGGAAGCCGGTATACCGCAACGAGGCGGGTATGGACCATGCGAATCCTCAAGCGCAAGGTGCCGCTCTAGATCGCGGGTTGAATGCGGGGCGGGCCGCGTAGAGCGGGAAGCCGCAGGTTCCTCCAGCGGGAAGGCATGACCACGTAGTCAGGTGCCGGAAGGTGAGGCCAATCCGGAACTACGACCGCTATCAGGATCCGGATCAGGGGTCTCAGCCATGCGGCCAGGGCCCAGACCGCGGCCTCACTCCGGGCAAGGACCAAGGCGGTGGCCAGGGTCGCCGCGGAGTGCAGGATCAACATCAGGACGCCAGGCGCAGCAGTCCCGCCTGGGGCAAACGCCTCTGCAGGAATGACAGGTGGCCAGGTTCCGTGTTGGTGATCGGCGGAAACGGAGGCCAGCCCGGTGGGCACGGACAGGGCGTTGAAGGCTTCGTGCAGAACTATTTGGCTCGCAATCAGCAGCACCGCCATCACAGGCGCGGTGACACGGATTTTGGCCAGGACCATTACCGGGGCCAGCGCCAGTGCTATGAGACCGGCAAAAATGGCTGGGGCTGGAAGCGAACCGCCGGCAAGCACGTGGGCGCCGGAGGCGAGAGCAAACATCGCTGCAGTAAAAGCGACTGCACGCGGAAAACGAAACGGTGCACTCATACTAGATGCCGCCTTCCTTCCCGTGTCTGCCGCATTCAGTGTAGAGAAAGCGGAGGGGCGACAGGTAATACAGCCCTCTGGGCCGACTGAATAGGTGGACAGAGAGGACCTTCACCGCGGGGTGATGGGCCTTGACTATGTCAACCTTTTTTGACCCCAGCATGACGGTTATTTCTGGCCCCACTGAGGAACTTTGGTTGCCCTGGTCCCGCGGGTGCCCTGCGGTCATGGATCCTTCATTTACCACTGCATAGACTGTGGCGCCGTCCTGTACTTTCCGCCCGCGACGCGCCGGCGTAGCGTGAGGGCATGGTGGAGCAGACGCGGCGCCATCCGCTCGGACTGGTTCCTTTGATCCTGCTGCTGGCCGGATGCACCGGCGGCGGCACTCCGGCGCCGGACGCTGCGAGCGGCTCCCCGCCTTCGTCGTCCACGGCCCAAACCTCCGTCACGGCACTTCCTCCGCCTGCCGGGCATTACGAGGCGGGATGCCTGCAGGGCCAGACCAACGCTGCGGGGTTCAGCCCGTCCGGCGAAAGGCTCTTCAACGTCGATCCGCTGTTCATCAGGGATAACTTCTCCCAGACCAGCGGTGGCACAACGCACCTCATGAACGGCGTTCAATGGATGAAGGATCCGTACTGGCTGCGTGCCGGGCAGACGGTCACCGTCACCGTGGCGTCGGAGCAGCAAAAGACCGTGGGACTCGTGGCCGAGTACGGAGCGACGGAGGGCAGCACGTCCGTGACCTTCACGGCGTGCCCGGAGGAGAAGACCCCGTACACCTGGTGGCCGGGCGGCTTCCTGGTCCACGGAACGGAGACCAGGTGGATCAGGCTGAGCGTGGAGGTGGCGGGAGCCGAGGGGGCCAGAAGGCCTGTCATCCCCGTCGGTTCCGCCCCGTGCCCCACGTCCTGGTGAGGGTCTGAAGGATTCCGTCAGGCGTGGCGCCGGTGACCCGAGTCAGCGGGGTGGGTTCAGGTCCATGCCACGGAACGATGTTTATCTCGCAGAGACCAGAAATCCGCGGTCGTATCTTACGGTGGGCCAAAGCTCATCTGCTCCGCCAAACGCGATGCGAGCGAGTGGCCGAAAGGTGACATCGATCTTGGGGGCACGCCCCGGTGACGGATCTGTCGCAGTGGAGGATCGGCTACCGGTGCTCAGAAGTTGACGCCGTTTCTTCGCCGAGACTCCCCGGGGAATTGCCGAACGTTATACGGAACTGACCAGGAGCCTATGGGAAGAACCACTATTCATGTCCGGTCTCAGTCGGCCAGTACCTCTTGACGCCTGCTGCGGCATCCCGGACTTGGGTACCGTCGACGGTGATCGAGCTTTCACCCATGCCCATCTCGGTCCACTGAGCGACTAGGCGCAGGTCCCCGGCCGGCGGGAGCGGCCATAGCCAGAGTGCACCGTTTGCGGACATGTCGTCTTCCCCGGCGTTGCCGCCCTTGGGTCGGTATTCGAAGACCGGACCGTCGGGCTCCTGATCCATTGGCTTGTGTGGCGCGTACATCGAAAGGGATGAACTGATGGCTTTGACGCCGTCCTGGAACTGCGCACCGAATAGGAGGACAGAATCGACTGCAATCCCTCTGTCAGTTAGTTGCGGTGCCGGGTGGTGGAAGACGGCGTTCATTTCCGCCCACTTCCGGTCCTCCTGATCAGTTCGGCGCAGCATCCAATTCACGTCAAAGATGCACCCGGTGGAGTAGACCTTGGCTGCTTCGACGGCCAAAACAAAGGCCGGCGATTTGTAGATGAATTCACCGATAGAAACGATGGCTGGCAACTCGAAGCGCGGAGGCGCCGCCCAAGGAGGCGGTGTGAACTGAGGTGCCCTCCGACGGGGAGGGGGCGCCGGGATCGGGTAATCCTGGAAGAAGTTCATGGTCGTTCCTTTGGTTCGCTAGCTGCGACCGACCAGCGGAATAGCGGCATGCCACCCTGGATCCCCCAATCCGTCCTTGGGCCCAGTGTAGCTGCTCAACGGACTTCCCCAAGCGTCCGGGCGAGGATCTTACCGATGGTATCTCTCGACCGTCAGGAACAGATCTTGAGAAAGCTTGTGGCACCGGGGCGAGCATGGAAGGTTACGACGTGGCCATTATCATCCCGAAAGACCGCCTCTGAACCGGCCACGGTCACGGTGCCAGCCTGATACGGGTTCCCCCATCCCGGAGGGGGATTGCCCTGACCGTCGTTTAAAGGAGTTTCGGCAGTGAAGAACGTGTCGACGACCCGCAATTCCTCAATCCCGCAGTGAGTGTAAAGCATCATCGGCATGGTGGAGGCAGTAGGGGGCGGTGCTTCCGGGGAGGCTTCGACCGTCGGCGTGGCAGGAGCTGCGCAGGCATTCAGAACGGCCAGTAGCGTAACGGCAAATAATGACAGTCTGATTTTTTCGGCCATTCGACCGCACCCCAATTCCCTATCAGGCTCAAAGAGTATGCCTTGTGAAAAGGCGCCACAACATTAGGGCTGGTCACGTTTTCCTTACGGCAATATGGTAGAGGCACATCTTTTGGCGTATGGGTTGTGGGTGCCGGCTGTCACAGTCCATTTCTTCTTTCCTGAGAAGGTCACGAGTGAGTCATAGAACTCAACCTGACACGTGAGGGCGAAGACCTTCTCCCCTTGTAGGCCCGGTCGTCCTAGAGGCATTCGGGGTCGATGCAGGCGCGCGGAAGAACGGGCCGAGTCCCAGGGCTGATGGAGTTCAGGAGCATCTGAAGACCAGAGACCGCGGTGAGATGCTTAGCCCGCTGGCCTTCATCCCCGCGTCGAGGGCCGCGCCCACCGCTCACACGTCGCCCACGGCGAACCCGGGCAGCAGCTCGGAGCCAGGCTCGGGCAGGCGCTGCATCCGTGCGATGAATACCGCCAGGTTTGACGGCAAGTCGGCCATCGCTTGGATGCCTCCTCACGAATACACGGTTAAGGACACAGACCCGGGGGAGTGCACACCTAAGCGTGCATGCGGCCTGACATGGGGTTATGTCTCAAACGGACATCCCGGCATGGGAGTTTTGGAGGCTCAGCTCTCGTCGAACGGCAGGCGGACGACCTCATCGCCCGGGTCTTCCGGACTTGCTGGCGGAGCCGCGCCCGGGTGGTCCTGGTACAGCGCGTCCGAGGCGCTCTGGTCGTAGGTGTCGGAGAGGCCTGCACCCTTGGTCCCGAGGACCTGCTCCCAGTTGAATCCCATACACACGACTTTATCGGCCGGTATCGAACTCGCGAAGGATCGCCTCGACGCGCGCGGTGAGTTCGTCGGCGCGCTTGAGGATCTGCTCTTCCTCTTCATGTGACATCTGCCGCCGGGGGCTGGCCTGCATCGGAGCTGCGGCAGGCACCGGAGCAGGCGCTGGCTCCGGACCGTCGAGCAGCAGGGTCATGGCACTGATGACCGCCGACAGCGACGAGGGGTGCATGGAGCGGTAGCTGTCGATCCATCCCCAGCGGTCGACGGCGGGCAGCATGCCGAGGCAAAGGTGCCAGTCCGGGTTCGGGTCCGGCTGCAGGTGCCGGTGAGCGGTTCCTTCTTCGTCGAGGCGGTGCCCCAGGGCCCGGACGGAACCGTGCGACCACCCGCTGTTGGTCCCGATCACATCGAGCCACGACCAGGTGGCGCACGAGGGGCAGGAGGCGGGGTCCTCGGCGACGCCGACCCTGGGGCGCAGTCGCCGCATCCCGTCCGGCCTCATCTCCAGCGCACCTGACCTGTCCAGCCCGAGGCCTCCCTGGGAGGGCGGTGCGAGGAGTACCGCGGCGAACAGCATCCGGCGCAGCCGCAGCCGGAAGACCCAGTGGGTGCCTGGGTGCTGGATGATTGCCGCACCGCGTCGGATCAGCCGCTGCAGGGAACTGGTGTCCTCACGGTGATCGCGCGGCCACGCGGGGGCTGCAGGGCCTTTGGGAGCCAGCCGCCGGCGCAGTGTCGAGAGCACAGCCCGGGACGGCTGTACCTGCTGCACAAAACGAGAGATTGAGGCCTCGTCGATCCTCCCGGCAGGCACACCCGTGACCAAGCACCAGTCGGTCCAGAGGTCAGGAAGCGCCGTCGTCATCCTCCTGATTCTCCCACCGTCGCCGTCGGAGGGGCCCGTCAGAACAGTCAGCGTGTCACGCTACGGGTACCTCCCTCCATGGCCCGATAAGCGCACTTATCAGGAACGCGCCGGCAAATTTTCCCGAGTCTTGCCGAGGCTACACTCCGCCGGCTGTTCCCCGCTCGCGCCAACTCACGTTCGAGTCCACAAGAATGCCCTGGCTTGGCGGCTGATTTGTCTCTTCCCTGCCGGAGAACTCGCAGCAAACCTGATATGCGCCTTCAGCGCTCCAACAGGTCGAAATAGGCAGCACCGGGGTTCCAGCTCACGGGATGCAGCAAAGTCCCGGCAACCGGGTTCAGCGCACTCCACATCATGCCGTCGCCCGCGTAAATACCGACGTGGCCCCAGTTATCGGGCCCCTGTGGATTTTGAACCACAAGGTCTCCTGGTTGTGGATCATTTGTCCGGACACCAACGCGCCACTGTTCCACTCTCGGTAGTTCGATCCCGGCTTGTCGATAAATCCACTGCACATAGCCGGAGCAGTCCCACGCTTTGAAAGCAGTGCCGCCCCAGACGTATCGCCCGCCCAGACCTTCCTGCGTAAACCTCAGAATGTCCTGCCGTAGCTGGCTCAAATTGGCTGTTGATCCCGCGGACCGCGGCCCTGCCGGTGAGGTGGAACAGGAGGCAGGAGCAGTGCCACCCTCAAGCCCAGCCACGATTGCCGAGGCCGCCGGTTCCCAACGCGCATACAGTTCAGGAAAAGCAGACACCTGGACGGCTTGGGCAGCCAGTCCCTTGTCCATTGCCTGCCACCCAGGAATGTCCAGCAGTCCTCGAGGACTGCCGCGATTCGGTCCCGACGGCCCGCCAAAGAAGGCACGCGCGTTGTAAGAGGCGTCCATCAGCTGCTCAACGGTCCCCCAGCCTGCCGCTGGACGCTGTTGGGCCGAACCGATCGAGTCGTGGTCACGCCCAACGCCATCATTGCGAAACTGTAGGGAAGCCGGCACGCTGGGGTTCGCGAGCATGCGCAGGCTTGATTCCTGCAGCGCCATCATAATGGCGATGACCTGCCCGGAGCGCGGTATTCCAAGCTGCTTGCCGACCGCAATGTATGTCCCTGCAACGCTCTCCTGCCGAGGCGTCAGCGCGTAAAGCAAGCGCCCAGCATTCCGAACTTCCAAGCCAGTGCCAGCCACGCCAGGTGAATTGACCATCCGGGATCCCACTTGCGTACATGCAACTTCAGATTGGCGCGCCACACCGGTTAACGCCGCCACGCCTCCGGCAAATGCCATGGCGCCAACTAGCAGAGCGAGGAAAGCAGCGGCCGATACGAGCTTCACTAATGCCCGGCGCCGAATGAGGACTGCGACGGCTTCGAGTCCAGCCACTAGTAGACGATCCTCTCTGCTGTCGCGTAAAAGGCGACCATGGCGCAGCGTCCAGTTGGAGCGGTGGTGGCAGGAGGACAGTTGACCATCACCGTGACGGGTGCCGCATAGGCACCTCTGCCGGTACTAGACTCCTCCACAACTTGCACCGTCACCGTGCATACGTGAAGGCCCTCCCACGGAGCCGGATACTCCTGGACTTTGGCCAACTCGAGATCGCAACGCAGGGACTCAGCGGTGCTGCTTCGGCGAGCGGACTGATCTGTTAGGGCGGTGAACGTCCCCGCTGTCACGCCGGTCCCTTCAAACTCTCGAACCAGCACAGATAAGGGATTCGATCCATCAGGCAGCAACTCCCACCAGGACCGCACTTTGGCATACACATCCGAGTACGACGACGAACGGCTGTCCCAGCTATAGACTCCTTTTGCTACCGCGACAGCGAGCGCCCGGTAATCGCGGGTACGAGGCAAACCATCCGACGCTGCTTCCGCCGTAACGACCGGCTCGTCAGGAACACCGGACTTACCGCCTGGTGCAGTGGCAGAGCCTGCTGGCTTCGCCGTTGAAGGCGCGGCAGCGGACGTGGTCGGCTGGACCGATCCGCTGGGGCTATCGGCAGGCCAAAATAGAAAGACTGCACTAATCATGAGCAGGGCAACCAGCCCTGCCGCCAGCCGCTCCCGGCGGCCAACTCTACGGAACCAATTCATCGCCCAAACCGATATCCGAAACTCAAGACCTACGGAGCCGGTCTGTTCACTTCGTGCTGAAGCACGCGCCACGCTGCCTGGTACAACTGCCGGGCAAATCCGATATTCACCGCGATGTACCTCTCAGTGACGCCGAGCTCACAGGCCAGAGCAGCCATCTGAACGGACCTATCCAGTCCTCGCAGACCCGGACGGACTATGGTTTCCGCGACGCTCCTGAGGACGTTTGTGGGAAGGCAGTTGGCAGCGCACCGGCAGAGATCGTCGACGCCCAATCCGGGTTCGGGGTGGCAGTTCAATGCCGTGTTGATCGTTTTGGCCGTCTGCCGAACGACGGTTACGGCATGCCACCGACGCCGGTCCTTGGGAGACGGAGGTCCGTAATGCCTCGGCCCCGTGAGGCTGGATACGGCAAGCCTCCAGATTTCCTCACTGACGCTGCGCTGGACCAGGCCCAGCATGGCGTGTGCCCAGGCCTGATCAACATAGTTCTCGACGTCGTTTCCTGACGCCCCGGCCTGGACGACAGCAAGAAGCTCCGGTGAGCTTTCCGTCGTCGTGAAGTCAACAAGCAAGGGCAACGTCTGATGGCTAAGCTCGCGCCGGATATGGGCGGCGCAGATCTTGTTGCAGACACCTTGGACCCACGCTTCAAACGGAATGCCGGGCAGCTCCCGGTAGCGTCCCCGCGCAACCCCGTCCCACACGGCGACCCGGATGTCCTGCATAACGTCGTCCACATCGCAGGACCGCCCAATTCGCGTGAGGCGGGAAACGACGTAACGGTGCACCGCATCGACCGCGACCATGATCCGGTCGATCTGGATGACGGGTTCTCCCGGCGGAGGTGCGCTTCGCAACGAGACGTCAACGTCAGCGACCGTCTCTGGCCCCTTTGTAGATTGATACGCCTTGGCTTCAATTTCCATGGCTTCACCGCTTTGACTGTTCAGATCGAGTAGTTCGCAGAGTCGCCCAAACGGCCACCCCAGTTAGTGGATGCGGAGATCCAACAACGATCAGAAGAAGCTACAGGAATTATTGTCGAAGATAATTAAAGTATCGTCAAGAGTGCTGTTCTTACTTTTTGCGATGCCTTCGGGAAGAATGGCCGTATGCCGAGAATTACGCAGCCCCACGACGCCGCCTGGTCGGCCGACGTCGAGGCTGCCGTCGCAACCTTCGGCAATCGGGCCCGAAACGAAATCCTTCGATTCCTCACAGCCACTGGGCCTGCGACGCGCGGAGACATCGTCGCTGCTGTCAGCGCGGGCGATCCCAGCGTCGCGAAGCATCTGGCCGCGCTCGAAGAGGCAGGCGTGGTGATGGTCGACGTCGAGCCTGGACGTAGGCACGGACGGTCACCGCGGTATTCGGCGAACCCTGTCCGGATCAAGGAACTGCTCGACGCTCACCTTAAGTACTTGCTGGAAAAGTAGCGGCAGTGGGTTGGAAAGATGAGCCAGACGTTTAGTCTGCGCGCCCCGGCCCCTCATCCGCGTCCAACTGCGGACGGGCCTCGGCCCTCTCCCCTTCTGGCCGGCGGCTGATGTCCTTATTCAAGTACTCTGTGATCGCCCGAAGTGTCTCGGGCGACACGTCACCAAGGGTCCGAGCCGCGAAAGTCTTCACCCTCGCAGCGCGGAGCGATTTCACAAACTCAAGCTGGGAATCAATGCGCTCGGGAAGGCTTGCGTCGTCGCTACCTAGCAAATATGCCGGATCCACGTTGAAGATGTCGCACAGGGCGCCTAGCAGCGCGGGGTCGCTCACCAGCCTGCCTGTGCCGTCTTTCATGTAGAACCAGCGGGCTCTGGAAAGCTTGATGCCCTTCTCCGCCAGCTTCTGCTGGACTTCGCGGAACGTGACGGGTTGTCCTCGCTCTGCAACGACGACGTCAAGCAGCAGGTTGAGGCGGCGTGCAAGTTCGGCTTGGGGAGACAGTTCCGCGCCTTCGAGACCTTCATCGCCTCCAGACACGCTTCACCTCCCAGGTCAGACATGACTATCGTCAGCGAGTCACTAATTGTGCCCAGTATTGCCTTGGCCAACGCCACATGCAATAAGCGGGGCTTCGTCCTTCCATCCGTATCTGGATGAGCGTATCGTTCTGCTGTAGACCCGTCTACAGCGGGCGACAAGAGATTCCCTCGTCACCTGGTGGTCTCCATGGCGAACATCTTGATGAACCAGACGCGAAGCCGCCTCATTCGCTATTTGATCATCCATGGCCCGGCGACCTGCCGGGAGGTCGCCGCAGCCCTCACCGTATCTGCTGCCTCTGTACGCAAACACCTCAGTCTTCTGTGCGAGGCAGGCCTAGTCATCCTCGGTTCGGGAAAGTATAAAGCGCGGCCGGATATGGTCGAAAGGGAGCTTGCGGACCTTGCGGCCACGTTTCAGTCAGCGGGCAGCGACTTCAGGAACCGCGTCACGGACGACTCCCACTTCTCGGTATCAGCGTTCCACTCGAGCGAATGCCCCGGAACATCGAAGCGAACCAACTGAACGAGGTCGGGTCGTAGCTCTGCGAATCGTTCAGAGGCTGCGACCGGTGTCGATTTGTCGTCGATCCCGTGCAATATGAGGGTCGGTGTCTTGAGGTCCCCGGCGCGGGTAACCCAGTCCAGCGCGGAGAGGTCAATGGATTGCTTGAGACCGGTGACCCAGCGGCCTACATCCGAGGCCAACATACGCAGCCCAGCCCTGGCGATAGCTTCAGGCAAACCCACTTGCGCTCCCGTTAGACGTTAGAGTCTCGGCCCAATCCAGGACGGGAGCCACGAGCACCAGTCCGATGATCCGATCAGAGTGGGCTGAAAGATCTGCTGCACGCAGGGCCATCGAACCGCCCAGAGACCAACCGAACAATACGATCCGCTCGGCGCCGTGGTCCACCGCATAGTTGATGGCCGCTTCCACATCCAACCACTCATTCTGGCCCAATGAGTACCGGGAATCCTTCGACGGCGGCGCTTCGCCGTCGTTCCGGAACGACACGACCAGCGATGTGATGCCGAGTCTTCTCGCAACAGGAACACCGCGAAGGGCGCCGGCCCGTTTTCCACCCATTCCATGCGCGTGGATGGCCCATGTCGACGACACCGGACCGGCGGCGGTCGGCGTGAATTTCCATGCAGGCGCCGTGCCGCCGTCGACCTGAATCTCCACGTCTTCAAAAGGCAGGCCCAGTTGCTCTGGTTTGGAGTACGCGTACCCACTCCAGATGCCGGCGGCAGCAGCGTGCAGGTCACCGGAGTCGACTCGTTCCACGAGACGAGTCACCGCTTCCGCGTTGGTGTCCTCGGCTATTACAGCCCCTATGCAGGCGTGGCCCTTGCCGTTGCCGAACCACAAGCTGTATCGGCCTGGCGCTCTCGTTAACGGGGTCGCTGGCAGTTCGATCCTCAGGGATCCATCCTCGCCGGAGAAGACTTTCCTGATGGAAAGATCCTCCCGACGTGAAGTGCTTGGCACAACCACCCGACGCGCAAAGTAGGCAGCTCCCAAAAACGTCACTGAAGATGCGCATACGGCTGCAATGGTGAGAAAGCGCAGCGTTCTAGGAGTCTTCATCTTCGCTCCTGACATGCTTGTCAATGACGTCCGTAAGTCGCGCCAGCGTTTCGGGAGACAAGTCCTGCAGTTGCCTTGCTGCGAAATTTTTCACGCGAGCCTCCCGCATCGACCTTAGGAGGTTGATCTGGGCTTCCACTAGTTCGGGTATCTCTGTTGAGTCATCCAAAAGGTACCGGCGATCCACGCCGAAGAATGCCGCGAGGTTCTGCAGCAGATCCTGGTCCATAGCCAGGGAGCTGTCACCGCTTCGCATGTAAGCCCATCTTGACCGCGACAACGGCGTGCCATGTTGGGACATTGCTTCGCTGACTTCCTTGTAGGACAAGGGCCCTGTTCCTCGGGACTCATACAAATCCAGCAAGAGATTGATCTTGCGAGCGAGCCTGGCCTGCGGCGAGTCCGGGGGTTCCACGGCATCATCTGCCACTTGGGTTCTTCCCCCTCCCCCATCGCGCACTGCCCAATCGAGCACCCTGCGTGTCCCTATGGGAAGCGAGGTAGGTCTCTGTTCGAGTCAATGTTTGAAAATCAGCTTCATCCAGCAACTTAGCAGCAGCGGGATCCATCAGGAGAGCATCCTCGATCTCGACGAGCATCCGATGAAGCCTCCGCGTCTCTGGGTCTCCCCGTTCGATGACTCCAGCGGGCGTCGCCAGGCGTCCATCCTTGCGTGTAGCTGTCGCCTTCTCCCAAGTGGATGTGAGGTCTTCGAGTAAGCCAGCCTGGGTCATATGTTGCGTTCGCTGAACGATCCGGCGTGCTACTGGTGGCATAGCCAGTCCAGCGCACAGGAAGAACATCGCCCCAACAAAACTGGTGTCGTAGATAGCCGCCAACTGCAGCATTGTCGACTGGTCTCCGAGAAGATGGGCTAGGTCCATTCCCAAGACTGAGAACACTACGACGAGAGCCAGGAAGCAGCCAATGCCGATAAGGGTGAAGGCGACGCGAAAGTAGGAGGCGGCCATCCGCCGTCGGAATCTGAAGCACACGTATCCGGTGACGCCGACAACCGCCCCGATGTAGACGAACTGGATGGCGGAATAGAGGGCGGCAGCAGGCTGGTCCCCGTAATCCAACATGAATTTCGTTGAGGATACGGGTGCTTCGATGAGGAGGAATGCGAGGACCAGCCCCACGGAGACTAGAGCCAAGATTAGGAGGCCGCGACGGTCTCTGCGCACCGATGCATCGTTGAGCTCTGCAGCCCGGAGGATTGCCTGCGAAAGAAAGTAGATTCCCACGACCATCAAAATGTTCGCGAGAAGATCCAGGAGGTTGTGGCCGCCAAGGGCTCGATCACCCACGAGATAGATTGGATCGACATTCAAGGAGAGCGCGGTTGCAATCGCAACGGCGGCAACGAGGATGCTGTGGTCTTTCCTGGTACGCGCGCCGGGCAGCAAGCACAGAACAAGGCCCCAAATGACCGCAGCCGCGACTGCCTGGATCACCCGAAAACCTGTTCAAAAGACCTTGGCTCCATGGTGCTGTCGCGGATAGCGCCGGCAAGAAGATCTGCGAGAGTCTCAGCTGCGGCCTCCAGATCGTCGACGAAGCTGCTCCGCGCCAAAGCTCGTGACACCATCTCTCCGTCAAGATTGGGGAAGAGGCTGCCTGCATAGTCGGAGGAGATCCCCAACTCATCGTGGCGCAGGATCATATGCCCAAGTTCATGAAGGATGAACTGCTGCCTATGGAGTGCCGAGTCCGTGACGGCGTGCAGAATGATTTCCCGACTATCCGTCGACAACCAGAGACCGCAGACGGACGTGCCGTTGAGGATCGTCGTGGCCTCGATCTCGATTCGACGCCGACGTCGGGCGGCCACGATTGCGATGAGCTTCTCCAGCGATAGGTGGCTCGGTAGCCGCAGTGATAAGAAAGCCTCCGCCGCAACCTGAGCTGGCCCCTGTTCTTGCGATTTTTGCTGGCCCATACCGCCCCCTCCTTGCAGCGGACAGCAAGCGTGGCTTCCATTGATAGCTGCCACCGGTGGCGCCAAGCGCTCCACCTTCAATTGAACGCCCCCGCTCTGGACATGTCCAGAGCTGATAGGCACCAGAAGTATGGCTTATGTCTGGACGAAAAAGACAGGTCACCGCAGCAATTCATTGGTCGGGTTCTGGCCCGACAATCGTCCAAGCAATTGGTGGCACCGATAAGCAGCAGCGTGAGGACCAAATCGAACGCTGCTTACTTGTTCAGCTTTGCCGAGGCACCGCAGGAATCTCGAATCGCAGTTGCGATCGGAGTCAAACAAACCTGGGACAAGGCCATGGGGGAGGAAATATCAACTGTCGGGGAGGTTGTCTTCTTCGACGAGTTGCATGGGTTAGAACGCTTTCTGGAACGCCACCTGCACGCTGGCATCCCTGTCGGCTGAGCTCCGGGAACGTTTGGTTTGCACGGAACTTGACCGGCCAGTAACTTTGTTGAGGCGGCTGCCCATTTTCCCCCATCTGGGCGGGCCGTCAAGAGGCTCCGTGGCTACCCCCAATGCCACGGGGCCTCACCTATGCCATTGCTTAGAGGACCGTCTTGTCGACCATCTCATCAACGGGCGGATAACCACACGCACTGAATACCCTGTCGAACCAGGTACTAGCCCTGGATAGTGTCATATCCAAGGGCCAACCAGCTACGTGGCTGTCGTAACGCTCCTGGGCTATTTCGTCGATCTTCTCCCGGCGAGGTGCTATATCATCGCGTCTCTTCCAGCGGTTCGAAGTACTGATGTAGAACATGTAGTCATCGCCGGGTTTAGCGAAAAAGTCCTTCTTCGGGCCTCCCTGCCCAGTCACGAGAATCTCGTGGGCGTGCCGGTTACGCAGCCACCGAAACCCACTCACAGTCTGGCCGTACGGGTCCTGAGCTCGCGCCTCCGGGTAAATCACTGGCATCTGCTCCTTGAGCTCTTCGTCCAAGGCGAGTGCCCACCAGACACCTTCAACGGCTGCCGTCCAAGTTTTTTGTGCATCATTTTGGCTGCCGGTGCAGCGGCCATACGCCTCACCAAGAGCATGACGGGACCAATGCAAGGCCCGGAGAACGTCAGGCCCGGGCACCGACGGCTTGTATACCTTCCGCACTCCCTCCCACTCCCCGGTCCGGGATTCTGTGTAGGGAACCTTGATGGATGCACTCATTGGTCCATCATGACAGTGGTTGCGCCGGATTTCTGTGGGTAAGCGGTGGATGCACTGGAGTTCGGAAGAGATGCCCAAGCGCGGGGCCCTTGCCGTCCTGGTGCCACCGAGAGGTGGACTGAGAACGGGCTGTTAGCGGGAAGCAGGCGAGCCCGGAAAGGGGCCCCTCCGCGGCAGGGAGGCCCGGAGGGGCACCTTTTTGTCTAGGCCCTCATCAGCGCCTTTACAAGCTCAATGATGGCGGCCGCGGCCGGCGCCGCCCAGGGATGAAGAATCCTTGGCAGGGCGGACCTGCAGTGACGACATTGACAGGGCCGGTGTGGGCTGTTTCGCTTCGCCATTTGCACAGACTTCCCGCGCGGCTGAGTGCGTTCCGTGCCAGGGATGGGTAGCATTAGGCACGGAACGCACCAGCACGCGCTGATCGTTTCCTAATGGCAGGGCCCCTGAAAGTTTGCCGACTCGGGGGGCCCTGCCGCTTACGTTAAAAGGCTAACGGTCCAGTACGACGAGACCCGTATGGTCATTCCGGAAAACGGGGCCAAGCGGCCCCAATCCCTGGGGGATCCCGTCAACATTAGGGAAAGCCTGGCTGCGAACGAGGTGCCCTGTATAGGTTCAAATATTCTATATGGGCTCGCCGGACTCCATATGGAACATTCTGTGCGCCAAACGGACATTGAGAGGGCGGAGCAGCTTTCCCTATATTTCCCCCAGGGGTTTCCAGAAAATCAGCTCAAAACAATTTTTTGTGTCGGCGTGTCGCGGTACCAGCAGCGCGTGCCTTCGAAGGGATTAGCTTGTCAAGGGTGCCACCGCGCTCTCCTACTGCCACCTAAGAACTGAATCGTTTACTTGTATTTCGGGCAGCATGGAAAAACTGACAAGCAGACTCCTGCGTAGGGTCAGATCTTCTCGAAGATCAGCGTCTTGGAGGAACCGCTGGCAGTGTCTCGCGTTTCGTTGGCCAACCTGTACCTGCGGGCCTTGGCGCCGAGAACCACTGTCTCGTACTTAGGCGAGGCATCGTTGATCTTGAATGCAACGTCCTCCCCGACGAATGCTTTGTCTAAGATCTCAGGCGCGTTTGCCTCGGCTTTCTTCTTACTTTTCTCACCGGACAAGAAAAGCGCGAACCCAATGCAGCCGGCCGCGCAGAACATGAGAATGAAGACGATGACCATGAAAATTATGAACCCCATGGGGAAGCATATTCGGGCGCACCTGTCTGGCCTATAGCCCTATTAGGTCGGTAAGCGGTGGATTTCGCGGCCAGGCACTCTTCGGCTACCTGAGATTGCGTGCCGGTGGGCCGCCCAAGCCTGAGAACAGATGGATAGGAGGACCACGGCCTGGAGCTGCCAGTAGGTCTTTGAGGCGTACAGAAAGGACAAGCTGCTTCTGCCGGAACCGTTTCATCCAACGTAGGTACAACAATTCGGCCGGTCCACCCGTCAACGACGTACGGACGCCGTGATCAGTTTGCAGCTCGAAAGTATCCCTGTCATGGCATCATGCTCGGCTTGGGTGACCCAAAGGGCGTACTGAGCTTTGACGGCAACTTGGCGGGCGACGTACTCGCATCGGAAAGCACTGTTCGGCGGCAGCCACGTGGCGGCATCCTTGTCGCCTTTGGCACTATTGGTGGGGCCGTCGGCGGCCATGAGGTTCAGCGGGTCGTTGGCGAGTTCCTTGCGCTGGTCGGCACTGAGCTGCTGTGCGCCCTTCTGCCAAGCATCGCTGAGCGGAACGAGGTGGTCGATCTGCACCTCGGAGCTGGTGTCCTGGCCGCGGACGAAGTTGATGATGGTGCCGGTGTACCTATCGGCAAGGGTGCCAGCGGTGACCACGCAGTTTTTGCTGCCCGGCTTGAACGTTTCGTTGGACAGATCCCGGGCGAGAATGTCATTGCGGGTGTCGCAGCCGTTTCGGTCGACGTCAGCCCATGCCGGTCCAAACTCGTCGCGCGTGTATCCGGTCTTTGGCGCGCGACCCTTCACAGGAATGCTTTCCAATTGGACGAGGGCATCGGCAGCGTCACCCACCAACGCCGGGTCGAGCGGGGCAGGCTCATCGGCAGCGCTACCTTGAGTAGACTCAATGGCCTCAAGAGCGTTAGCTGCAGCGTCGCAACCTACTAATGACCCCGCCAGCATCAATGCGGTGACAGCGGTCAGGATTTTGGCTGGAGAACAGGTGGTCTTCATGGTCCTTTTGGATTTCGACGGTCGTTCCACGCTAGCTTCGACCAATGCCTGGCGAGCGTAACCGTGTCCGTGGTGCCTGCCACATTTCCTTTCCTCTGGGCCCACGTCGTCCGCTTCGTGTGGCGCCTCGTTGAGGCGATTGTTTGTACCCAGTTGCGACGCGTATTGGTGCCCCGCTCAATTCGCGGTGGCGAGTTTAACTTTCGAGCGGGTACCGATGAGCCGTTCCTTCGTCACGTGCCCACTCGCGGAGAGCGACGAAGCAGTGGTGGCGGGGAGGATCTCACTCAACTTTGCGATTTCCATGATGTGTTCGGAAGTGAAGATGATCTTCCCCTTTCCCCAGCATGCGTGCGGAAATCGTCCACTGGTGGCGCCGTCACGGAGCCATGACTCTGTGCAGCGCATCAGTGCGGCAGCTTCAGCAGGTTCAAAGAACTCGATCTCCACGGGATCTCCAATTAGGAAGGGTGCTTTCCCCTTCCATGGCCGCATGGAGACCAATCGACATGACGGAAGTGCGAGTCTGGAAATCAACCGGGACAGAGATCCGAAGCGCCCGATTCTTGCACTACCGCCGTCATCGAAGAAAGGCCGTTATAGAACGTTCAGTGGCGTCAGCGCCAGCCTGCAGGGCCTCCGGCATCAAGTGCCCGTACACCTGCTCTGTAGTCCTGGTCGAGGCATGCCCGAGCCGGCGCGAGATGGTGAACAAGGGCACTCCGTCCTGGATCAGCCAGGACGCGTGGGTGTGGCGGAGGTCGTGGATGCGTGGGTTTTTGGTCAGGCCGATTGCCTGGGCCGTTCGAACGGCTGGGACCCAGTAGTGGTGCCAGTACAGCTTGTGGATGATTCGCTCACCCTTGGGCGTGGTGAACACAAGTTCCTTACCAGGCCGGCTCGCCACCAGCGGTATCAGCAGCTCCACCAGGGCAGGGTTGAGTCCTATGGTTCGCTTACCGGCACCTGTCTTCGTCGCCCCGATGTAGAACTGATTCTGGCCGTCCCGCTTCCATGCCTTGTTGATCCGGGCGGTAGGCGGCTTGGACAGCAGATCAACGTCCGCCACGGTCAGCGCGGTGGCCTCTCCAAAGCGGGTACCGGTCATGACAAGGAAGTTGGTGAAAGCCTTGTACCGCTCCCCCATGCCCTCCATGATGAGGCTGAACTCGCCATGGGTCAGGAACATTGCCTCGTCCTCGGCTTTCTCAATTCCGGGAAGCTGCACGCCGCGGCAGGGGTTCCGCGTGATGTAGCCGAGCATCTCCGCGGTATTCATGGCTGCCGAAATCAGGCCGTGCACGTTATGGATGGTCTTCGGCGCCTTGCCCTTGGCCATCATCGACTTCACCCAGTGTGCGATCAGACGGTAATCCAGCTTGTCCACCGGTACATGGCCGATGACGTTCCGGATATGAAGGTCCAGCATGGTCTGGTACGTCTTCGTGGTTCCGCTTGAGGGGCGGATCAACAGGTCGATGTGCTCCTGGATGACTTCGGCCACAGTAGGCGTGCGTTTCTCATTCGACAGAATGGCATGCTGGGCGATCTCGAAGGACTGGCCGTTGGCGTCAAGAAGCCTCTTCAGGGTTTCAGCTTCGACGACCGTGGCAACTGTCAGTCCCTGCTGCTCGCGGCTCTTCGGGTCCCGCCACAAGACCATGTAGGACGACGAGCCGTCCTTTTTGGTGCGTTTCCGAATGCTTGCCACACCAAAAACGGTACGCCGCTGTCAACACTTTAGGCGGTTTTGTCAACACTCAAAGAGGAAACAGGCCCTTGACCTGCGAAAACACTGTGCCCGAGGTGGGACTCGAACCCACACACCTTTCGATACCGCATTTTGAGTGCGGCGCGTCTGCCAATTCCGCCACTCGGGCGCGGAATACGTGAAGCCGAAGTACGCCCACAGCTGACTGTGAGCAACGCGATCGCTTCACGTACGCGGAATTACTCTACATGCAGATAGGCTGAATTCCAGAATCGCGCCGCCGTCGCCGCAAACAAACCCTGCAAGCCAAGTACAGCCGCGGTGGCACCTAAGATAGTGATGTCCCGCCGTACCTTTTCAAGGAGATCCCGTGACTGAACAGACGGAGTCCAAGCCCACGTCCCAGCCGGCGCGCCGCGTCATTGTGGCAGAGGATGAAACCCTCATCCGCCTCGACATCATCGAGATCCTGCGCGGCGAAGGCTATGACGTTGTGGGCGAGGCGGACAACGGCGAGAAGGCCGTCCAGCTCGCCGAGGAACTCAAGCCGGACCTGGTCCTCATGGACGTCAAGATGCCCGTCATGGACGGCATCTCCGCGGCCGAGAAGATCGTCAAGGCCCGCATCGCTCCCGTGGTGCTGCTGACCGCCTTCAGCCAGAAGGAACTGGTGGAGCGCGCCCGCGACGCCGGTGCAATGGCCTACGTGGTGAAGCCGTTCACCCCCGCAGACCTCATCCCGGCGCTGGAGATCGCACTCTCCCGCCACGAGGAAATCAAGGCCCTCGAGAGCGAGGTGTCCGACCTTCAGGAACAGTTCGCCACCCGCAAGCTCGTCGAACGCGCCAAGAGCCTGCTGACCACCAAGATGGGCCTGACCGAACCCGAGGCGTTCCGCTGGATCCAGAAGACCTCCATGGACCGCCGCCTCAGCATGCGCGAGGTCGCCGAAACCATCATCAACCAGGTCAACTAAGCCACAGCTCAACAAAGAAAGGGAGGATCCCCACCAACCGGTGGGGATCCTCCCTTTCTTGTTCTGAAGGCTAGTCCTGAACCTTCTTCTTCTTTTCCGGCCAGGGGCCGAGCTTTTCCTTGTTGCTGTTGACGTCGCCGGCGCGGGTGGAGTCGGCAAGGTCGCCCACCTTGTGCACCTTCAGTGAGTTGGTGGAACCGGCCTTTCCGGGAGGCGAACCGGCGGCGATGACCACCAGGTCACCATCCTGCACCAGGCCCATTTCCTCCAGGCTGCGGTCCACCTGCGCGGTCATGGCGTCAGTGTGGTCCACCATCTGCACCAGTACAGGCTGGATTCCCCAGGTCAGTGCCATCTGGTTCCACACCTGCTCCACCGGGGTGAAGGCGAAGACCGGCTTGATGGGACGCAGGCGGGAAAGCCGGCGGGCGGAGTCACCGGACTGGGTGAACGCACAGATGTACTTGGCGTCCAGCTGGTCGGCGATTTCGACGGCGGCACGTGTGATGGCGCCGCCACGGGTCTTGGGCTTCGTGCCCAGCGGGGGGACGCGCTCCAGGCCGTGGACCTCTGTGGATTCGATGATCCGGGCCATGGTCTTGACCGTCTCGATCGGGTACTTGCCCACGCTGGTCTCGCCGGAGAGCATGACCGCGTCCGCACCGTCCAGGACGGCGTTGGCGCAGTCGGATGCCTCTGCACGGGTGGGGCGCGGGTTGTCGATCATGGACTCGAGGACCTGCGTGGCCACGATGACCGGCTTGGCCCAGCGGCGGGCCAGTTCAATGGCGCGCTTCTGGACGATCGGCACTTCCTCCAGCGGAAGCTCCACACCAAGGTCGCCACGGGCCACCATGATGGCGTCGAACGCATCGATGATCTCGGGCAGCTGCTCAACGGCCTGCGGCTTTTCGATCTTGGCGATGACCGGCACGCGGCGGCCTTCCTCGTCCATGATCTCGTGCACACGGGCGATGTCGGAAGCATCGCGGACAAAGGACAGTGCCACCAGGTCAACACCGCGGCGCATGGCCCAGCGGAGGTCGTCCTCGTCTTTTTCGCTCAGCGCGGGAACGTTGACGGCCACGCCGGGAAGGTTGATGCCCTTGTTGTTGGACACCATGCCGCCGACGGTAACTTCGGCCACTACCTTGACGTCGTCGACCTCGATGGCGCGCAGTGCCACCTTGCCGTCGTCGATCAGCAGGGCATCGCCCACCTTGACGTCCTCGGTGAGGCTCTTCAGGGTGGTGGAGCAGATTTCCTGGGTACCGGGAACGTCCTCGGTGGTGATGGTGAAGATGTCACCCACGGCCAGCGCGTGCGGACCATCCACGAAGCGGCCCAGGCGGATCTTGGGGCCCTGCAGGTCGGCCATGATGGCAACGGCCTTGCCAAGGTCGGCTGCTGCCTTGCGGACGTTCTCATAGGTGTTGTCATGCACGGTGTAGTCGCCGTGGCTCATGTTCATGCGGGCCACGTCAACACCGGCCTCCAGCACAGCCAGGGTGTTCTCGTAGCTGGCAATTGCCGGGCCAAACGTAGCCACAATTTTTGCGCGTCTCATATACCTACCCTATTGGTCTCTTGCATTGGTTAAGTTGTCGGCGAGGTGAACCCTCGATGCACCCCTAGAGGACGGCGATGGCCCGGTCCGTCGGCGCTACGGGAGCGGGAAGGATGGTGCTTCCCATCAGGTACTTGTCCACGGCGGCAGCGGCGGCGCGGCCTTCGGCGATGGCCCACACGATCAGGGACTGCCCGCGGCCGGCGTCGCCTGCCACGAAGACGCCTTCGGTGTTGGTCATGTAGTAGCCGTCGCGGGCCACGTTTCCGCGGCCGTCGAACTCCGCGTTTACCTGCTCGGTGATGCCGGCAGGTTCAGCGCCGGTAAAGCCGAGGGACAGGAACACCAGGTCGGCGGGGATGATCCGCTCGGTGCCGGCCTTCGGGAGGCGCTTGCCATCGACGAATTCGGTCTCGGCGACCTTGACGCCGGTCAGCTTGCCGTTCTCGCCGACGAACTCGACCGTGGAGGCGAGGTAGGTGCGTTCGCCGCCTTCCTCATGTGCGCTGGCCATCTCGAACAGGGTGGGGAACGTGGGCCACGGCTGGTGGCCGGCGCGCTCCGACGGCGGCTGCTTGCCGATCGCCAGGGTGGTCACCGAGGCGGCGCCGTGCCGGTGGGCGGTGCCCAGGCAGTCGGCACCGGTATCGCCACCGCCCAGGATCACCACGTGCTTGCCGTGGGCGTTGATCTGGTTCTCGATGGTCTCCCCCGCAACCGCGCGGTTGGCCGGCACCAGGTAGTCCATGGCGAAGTGGACGCCGTCCAGGTCGCGGCCCGGGATGGGCAGGTCCCGCGGAACGGTGGCACCCGTACAGACCACGACGGCGTCGTAGCGCCTGCGCAGCTGCTCCCAGGTGACGTCGGTGCCCACGGAGACGCCGGTCCGGAAGCGGGTGCCTTCGGCCTTCATCTGCTCGACGCGGCGGTCCACCTGCTCCTTTTCCATCTTGAAGTCGGGGATGCCGTAGCGCAGCAGGCCGCCGATCTTGTCGTCCCGCTCGTAGACGGCAACGGTGTGGCCCACGCGGGTGAGCTGCTGGGCGACGGCCAGGCCGGCAGGGCCGGAGCCGACGACGGCAACGGTCTTCCCGGTCAGGCGTGCAGGCGGCAGCGGGCTGACCCAGCCGTTGTCCCACGCCTCGTCGATGATCGAGACTTCCACCTGCTTGATGGTGACCGCGGGCTGGTTGATGCCCAGCACGCAGGACGCCTCGCAGGGTGCCGGGCAGAGCCGGCCGGTGAACTCGGGGAAGTTGTTCGTGGCGTGCAGGCGCTCGATCGCTTCCTCCCCCTTGTCCCGCCACATGAGGTCGTTCCACTCGGGAATGAGGTTGCCCAGCGGGCAGCCCTGGTGGCAGAAAGGAATGCCGCAGTCCATGCAGCGTCCGGCCTGCGCTTTCAGCGTGCCCTTTTCCTGCGCCTCATAAACCTCTTTCCAGTCCATGATGCGGACGGGAACGGGACGGCGTGGCTGGGTTTCACGCTGGCGTACTTTCAGAAATCCGCGTGGATCAGCCACCGGTCACCTCCAGGATTCGAGACCATACTTCTTCGCCGTCGGGGTCAAGGCCCTCTTCGATGGCGTCGAGACGGGTTTGCAGCACGGCCGCGTAGTCGCGCGGCAGCACCTTGGTAATGCGGGCGGCGGTGTCATCGAAGTTCTCGAGGAGGCGCGCCGCCAGCTGGGAGTCAGTTTCTTCAACGTGCTTGACCAGCAGGCCGTGCACGATGTCGCGGTCCTCGGCGTCCAGCTCGCGGAGCTGGAGTTCACCGGACTGCAGGGCGTCCTTGTTGACCTTGGCAGTGTCCAGGTCCAGGACGTAGGCAGTGCCGCCGGACATGCCGGCACCGAAGTTGCGGCCTGTGCGGCCGATGATCAGCGTCTGGCCGCCGGTCATGTACTCGCAGCCATGGTCGCCGATGCCTTCGACGACGGCGGTGGCACCGGAGTTGCGGACCAGGAAGCGTTCGCCCACCTGGCCGCGCAGGAACAGCTCGCCGCTGGTGGCGCCGTAGCCGATCACGTTGCCGGCGATGACGTTGGTCTCCGCCTTGAAGACGTTGGTCCGGTCCGGGCGGACGATGATCCGGCCGCCGGAAAGGCCCTTGCCCACGTAGTCGTTCGAGTCGCCGTAGAGCCGCAGGGTGATGCCTGCCGGCAGGAAGGCGCCCAGGGACTGCCCAGCGGTGCCGCTCAGGGTGACATCGATCGTGTCGGTGGCCAGGACGTCCGTGCCGAACGTCTTGGTGACCACGTGGCCCAGCATGGTGCCCACGGAACGGTCCGTGTTGATGACGTCCACCGCGATCTTCACGGGGCTGCGGTCGGTCAGCGCCTCAGTGGCCATGGTGATCAGGCGCTGGTCGAAGTGCTTGTCCAGCTCGTGGTTCTGGCCGGTCATGTTGCGCAGCGGCGCGTCGTCGTCGAACTCCAGGCCGTGCAGGATCGGGTCCAGGTCCAGGCCGTCGGCCTTCCAGTGGTTGATCGCTTCGCGGGTATCCAGGACCTCGGCGTGACCGATGGCCTCCTCGAGGCTGCGGAAGCCAAGCTCGGCCAGGATCTCCCGGACTTCCTCGGCGAGGAACTCGAAGAAGTTGACCACGAACTCCGGCTTGCCGCTGAAGCGTGCCCGCAGTTCAGGGTTCTGCGTGGCCACGCCCACCGGGCAGGTGTCCAGGTGGCAGACGCGCATCATGATGCAGCCTTCCACCACCAGCGGAGCGGTGGCGAAACCAAACTCTTCGCCGCCCAGCAGCGCGGCGATCACCACGTCGCGGCCGGTCTTGAGCTGGCCGTCCACCTGCACCACCACGCGGTCGCGCAGGCCGTTGAGCATCAGCGTCTGCTGCGTCTCGGCGAGGCCGAGCTCCCACGGGACACCGGCGTGCTTGAGCGAGTTCAGCGGCGAGGCGCCGGTTCCGCCGTCGTGCCCGGAAACGAGCACGACGTCGGCCTTGGCCTTGGTCACGCCCGATGCCACGGTGCCGATCCCCACCTCGGAGACGAGCTTGACGTGCACCCTCGCCGAGGGGTTGGCGCGCTTGGCATCGTAGATGAGCTGCGCCAGGTCCTCGATCGAGTAGATGTCGTGGTGCGGGGGCGGAGAGATGAGTCCGACGCCCGGGGTCGAGTGCCGCGTCCGGGCCACCCACGGGTAGACCTTCTGCGCCATCAGCTGGCCGCCTTCGCCGGGCTTGGCACCCTGGGCCATCTTGATCTGGATGTCGTCCGCGTTGGTGAGGTAGAGGCTGGTGACGCCGAAACGGCCGGATGCGATCTGCTTGACGGCCGAGCGGCGCTTGGGGTCGAGGAGGCGGTCGACGTCCTCGCCGCCTTCACCGGTGTTGGACTTGCCGCCCAGCTGGTTCATGGCGATGGCCAGCGTTTCGTGCGCCTCCTGCGAGATGGAGCCGTAGCTCATCGCGCCGGTGGAGAACCGCTTGACGATGCTGGAGACAGGCTCCACTTCCTCAAGGGGAACAGACGGACGGTCGTTCTTGAACTTGAGCAGGCCGCGGAGGGTCATCAGGTTCGTCGACTGGTCGTCCACTCCCCTGGTGTAGGCCTTGAAGATGTCGTAGCGGCGTTCACGCGTGGCGTGCTGCAGCCGGAAGACGGTCTCCGGGTTGAACAGGTGCGGTTCGCCGTCGCGGCGCCACTGGTACTCGCCGCCGCCCAGCAGGGGGCGGTGCGGCTGCTCGATGCCGCCCTCGGGGTAGGCCATCTGGTGCCGGGCCGAAACCTCGGCCGCGATCACGTCCAGGCCCACGCCGCCCAGCTGGGAGTGCGTGCCGGCGAAGAATTCGTCCACCAGGTCCTGGCCCAGGCCAAGTGCCTCGAACGTCTGCGCGCCGGTGTAGGACGCCACGGTGGAGATGCCCATCTTGGACATGATCTTCAGGACGCCCTTGCCAAGGCCCTTGATCAGGTTGTAGACGCCGTCCTGCGGGGTGACGCCGGTGACGTCGCCGGCAGCGATGAGCTGCTCCACCGATTCCATGGCCAGGTACGGGTTGACGGCGGAGGCGCCGTAGCCGATGAGGACGGCCACGTGGTGGGTCTCGCGGACGTCGCCGGCTTCGACCACCAGGGCGGTCTTGGTGCGGTTGGCGCTGCGAAGCAGGTGGTGGTGCACGGCGCTGACCAGCAGGAGGGACGGGATGGGCGCCCACTGGGCGTTGGAGTCGCGGTCGGACAGCACGATGTACTGCACGCCCCGGTTGATGGCGCCGGAAACCTGCTCGCAGATCTCCGTGAGCCGGGCACGGAGCGCGTTTTCGCCGCCTTCGGGGCGGTAGAGGCCGCGGACCTTCATGGCCACGCGGTTGCCGTCGGCGTCCTCGATGTTGGCGATCTTGGCGAGCTGGTCGTTGTTGATCACCGGGAACGGCAGCTGCACCTGGGGCTGGCGGACCTGCTTGGTGTCCAGCAGGTTGCCGTTGGGTCCGATGGCGCAGGTCAGCGATGTGACGAGTTCTTCTCGGATGGCGTCCAGCGGCGGGTTGGTGACCTGCGCGAAGGACTGCACGAAGTAGTCGAAGAGCAGCCGGGGGCGCTTGGACAGCACGGCCACCGGGGTGTCGGAGCCCATGGCGCCCAGCGGCTCGGCGCCGGTGCGGGCCATGGGGCCGAGCAGGATCTTCAGTTCCTCGGTGGTGTAGCCGAAGGTGCGCTGGCGGATGTTCACGGACGCGGCGGTGTGGACCACGTGCTCGCGCTCGGGCAGCTCGTTGAGGTCGATCAGGTTGTCCTTGACCCATTCCGCCCACGGGTTGGCGGCGGCGACTTCGGCCTTGACCTCTTCGTCGTCGATGATGCGGCCGGCTTCGGTGTCCACCAGGAACATCTTGCCCGGGGACACGCGGCCCTTCTTGACCACCTTGGAGGGTTCGACGTCGATCACGCCCACCTCGGAGGCGAAGACGATCAGGCCGTCCTCGGTGATCCAGAAGCGGCCGGGGCGCAGGCCGTTGCGGTCCAGGGTGGCGCCCACCAGGTTGCCGTCGGTGAAGGAGACGGCGGCGGGGCCGTCCCACGGTTCCATCAGGAGGGAGTGGTACTCATAGAACGCGCGCCGGGCCGGATCCATGGTGGCGTGGTTTTCCCAGGCCTCCGGGATCATCATCATGATCGAGTGCGTGATGGGGCGGCCGGAGAGCCACAGCAGCTCGGCTACCTCATCGAAGGACGCGGAGTCCGAGGCACCCGGGGTGCAGATGGGGTACAGCTCTTCCGGGGAGTCGCCCAGCAGCGGGTTGGCCAGCTGGGACTGGCGGGCCCGCATCCAGTTCCGGTTGCCCTTGACGGTGTTGATTTCACCGTTGTGCGCGATGGTCCGGAACGGCTGCGCGAGCGGCCAGGACGGGAAGGTGTTGGTGGAGAAGCGCGAGTGGACGATCGCGAGCTTGGTCTTGAACCGCTTGTCGGAAAGGTCCGGGTAGAACGGCTCCAGCTGCGCGGTAGTAAGCATGCCCTTGTAGACGATGGTGCGCGAGGACAGCGACGGGAAGTACACGCCGAACTTGTTCTGCGCACGCTTGCGGATACGCCAGGCGCGGGAGTCCAGCTCGTTGCGGTCCAGTTCCTCGCCGGTGGCCGATGCCAGGAAGGGCTGGGAGAAGTAGGGCATGCAGGCGCGGGCCATGGCACCGACGAGGTCGGCGACCACCGGCACTTCGCGCCAGCCGAGGACCTTCAGGCCCTCATCGGCGGCCAGGCCCTCGATGCCTGCCTTGGCGGCGTCGGCCTCGCGCTGCTCAGCAGGCAGGAAGGCGGTACCGGCAACGTACTGGCCGGGTGCGGGCAGCTCGAACTCGGTGACTGCGCGGAAGAACTCGTCCGGGATCTGCATGAGCAGGCCCGCGCCGTCGCCCGTACCCTCATCGGCACCCACGGCACCGCGGTGCTCCAGGTTACGCAGGGCGGTCAGGGCGGCGTCGACGATGTCGTACCCGGGTTCGCCGCGCAGGGTGGCGATAATCGCCAGTCCGCAAGCGTCCTTCTCCTGTTCCGGGTTGTAGAGCCCGGCGGCCTCCGGCATGGCTGCGAAGCGCTTGAACGGCGACATTGCAGTCTCAGGCTGGTCCGGTTCGGACCAGCTGGGAGTGTGAAGAGTTTGGGTCATGGGAGACGTCCTTCCTCCTGATCGTGCGTATGGAAGGGACACCGTTGGCCCCACTCGTCGGCGCCGCTGCGGTGGGCACAACAAAGTGTTGATTACTGGAAATTGTAGGTCAGCGCAGCCTGCTGAACTAACGGTTACGCAGGCCCCTGCCCGGGACATCATCAAGCGGCAAATACATGCCGGCCGGACGGTGCCCCATGCCACGACATTGTGGTTTTCGGGCGCATCGAGCGGTGGCTCTGCTGCCCTGCCTGGCCGGCGCCCTACTTACTGGTGCCGGCTTCCGGTGCGGGTCCTGTGGCTGTGCTGCCGGAATGTCCGGCAGCCGTTGCATCCGGTCCGGGCTTGGAGCCGGCCGGTGCCGCCGCGGCTTCTTCCGTGGGGTCGGAAGCATGCCTGGAACCGCTGTGGCTATCAGGGAGATTACCACGCGAATCACTATCTGAGACAACATTGTCCGGATCACGGACTTCATGACCGGCCGCCGCCTCCGTTCCCGGCTCCGCAGCCTTCTCCGGTTCACGGCCCGTAAGGTACACGGTGTCCGGATCCGGCCGGCCCTTGAGTCCCAGGAGGATGAAGGCGGTCAGTGCCGCCAGGAACACGAAGATGCTGGTCCACACGTTGAGCCTGGTGGTGATGCCAAGGATGCTGATCTGTTCGGCGTCGTCGATGCGCATGGCCTCGATCCAGACCCGGCCCAGCGTGTAGTACATCGCGTACAGCCAGAAGAGCCGGCTCCGGCGGAAGTTGAAGCGCCGGTCCAGGGCAAGCAGGATCACGACGCCGGCCAGGTTCCACAGCGATTCGTAGAGGAACGTGGGGTGGAACAGGGTGTCCGCGGGCATGCCCGCAGGGAAGTTGGGGTTGTCCGCGTCGACCTGGAGGCCCCACGGCAGGGTGGTGGGACCGCCGAAGAGTTCCTGATTGAAGTAGTTGCCCCACCGGCCGACCGCCTGGGCCAGGAGCAGGCCCGGCGCCGCGGCGTCGACGAATGCGCTCAGCTTCACACCACTGCGGCGGCAGCCGATCCAGGCGCCCACGGCGCCGAGGACGACTGCGCCCCAGATGCCCAGCCCGCCGCGCTGGATCTGCGGAATCAGCGAGAGGTCCCCGGTGCCGTCGAAGCCAGGGCCGAAATAGGCATCCGGTGACGAGACAACGTGGTAGAGCCGGCCCCCGATGATGCCGAAGGGAATGGCCCAGATGACAATGTCCCAGACGCTGCCTTCAGGGGCACCGCGCTTGGCCCAGCGGACGGACGTCAGCCACAGGCCCACGACGATTCCGGCGAGGATGCACAGCGCGTAGGCGTGGATCCGCAGGCTGCCCCATGGCAGCGGAATGTCGAAGCCGGACCAGTCCGGGCTGGGGATGCTGGCGGGCGCCAGGGCGGGCACCAGCGCGGCTGCCTGAAGGAGTGGCTGCATGCTTTAGGCCCCGGTTTCCTGCGTTAGGCCCGGTTCCCGCGTCAGGCCCGTGCTCAGGTCTTTGGTGAGGGCGCCGACGGCGTCCACTCCCCCGTCGCGGAGGGCCGCCACCAGGGCGGTGCCCACGATGACGCCTTCGGCGTAGGCAGCGATCTCCCGGACCTGGTCGGCCGTGGAGACACCCAGCCCGACGCAGACGCGTTGGGCGCCCGCGGCGTGCGCGGCCGCCACAACATCCTTGGCTGCGGTGCTGACCGATGTGCGGGCTCCGGTGACGCCCATGATGGAGACGGCGTAGACGAAGCCGCGGCTTGCATCCACGGTCCGCTGCATGCGTTCGGCGGTGGAGGACGGCGCCACGAGGAACACCCGGTCCAGGCCGTACTTGTCCGAGGCCGTCATCCATTCGGCGGCCTCGTCCGGGATCAGGTCCGGGGTGATGAGCCCGGCTCCCCCGGCTTCGGTGAGCCGGCGCGAGAACTCGTCGACACCCATCCGGACCACGGGGTTCCAGTAGGTCATGACCAGGACAGCGGCGTCGGTCCTGCTGGTGATGCCGGCAACGACGTCGAACACCTGGCTGACGTGGAAGCCCTTGGCCAGCGCCTCGGTGGTGGCCGCCTGGATGACCTGGCCGTCCATGACGGGGTCCGAGTAGGGGATGCCGATCTCGATCAGGTCCGCACCGTTCTCAGCCAGGGCAATGCCTGCAGCGATGGTGTCCTCCACGCTGGGGTAGCCGGCGGGGAGGTAACCGATGAGGGCAGAGCGCCCCTGGGACCGCGCCCTGTCAATGGCTGCTGCCGACTTGCTGGTGGTCTCTGCCTGGTTGGCCATGCCTGCGCTGCTCACAGCTGCTCCCCCTCTTTGCCGATTTCGGATTCGGCGGAATTCTTGTCCAACAGGTCAAACCATTCGGCGGCGGTGGCCACGTCCTTGTCCCCGCGTCCGGACAGGTTGACGATGACGATTTTTTCGGATGCGGAGGCCGGATCCTCGGCGGCAAGCCGCTGGCCCACCTTCATGGCTCCGGCCAGCGCGTGTGAGGACTCGATGGCGGGAATGATGCCTTCGGTGCGGCAGAGGAGGCGGAAGGCTTCCATGGCTTCGCTGTCCGTGATGGGCTCATAGCTGACCCGTCCGATGTCGGACAGGTAGGAGTGCTCCGGGCCGACACCCGGGTAGTCCAGGCCGGCGGAAATGGAGTGCGACTCGATGGTCTGCCCGTCGTCGTCCTGCATCAGGTAGGAACGTGCGCCGTGGAGGACGCCCGGCTTGCCAAGGGTGATGGTGGCAGCGTGCCGGCCGGTCTCCACGCCGTCGCCGCCGGCCTCGAAGCCGTAAATCTTGACGGAGGGGTCGTCCAGGAACCCGTGGAAGATCCCGATGGCGTTGGAACCGCCGCCGATGCAGGCGCAGACGGCGTCGGGGAGCCGGCCCTCCTGCTCCAGGATCTGGGCGCGGGCTTCCTCGCCGATGACTTCGTGGAAGTACCGGACCATGGCGGGGAACGGGTGGGCGCCTGCGGCGGTACCCAGGAGGTAGTGCGTGTTGTCAACGTTGGCCACCCAGTCCCGGAGGGCGTCGTTGATGGCGTCCTTGAGGGTCTGGGATCCGCTGGTGACGGGAATGACCTTGGCGCCCAGGAGTTCCATACGGGCGACGTTCAGCGCCTGGCGGCGGCAGTCCTCGGCGCCCATGTAGACGACGCATTCGAGCCCCATGAGGGCAGCGGCGGTGGCGCTGGCCACGCCATGCTGGCCGGCGCCGGTCTCGGCGATGACGCGCGTTTTGCCCATCCGCTTGGCGAGCAGTGCCTGTCCCAGGACGTTGTTGATCTTGTGCGAGCCCGTGTGGTTGAGGTCTTCGCGCTTGAGGAAGACGCGCACTCCGCCGGCGTGCTGGGAGAACCGCTTGGCCTCGGTCAGCAGCGAGGGCCGACCGGAGTAGTTCTTGTTCAGGTCCGCGATCTGCGCGCGGAACTCGGGATCGTCCTTGGCCTTGTTGAAGGTCTCTTCAAGTTCGTCCAGGGCGGCGATGAGTGACTCGGGCATCCATCGCCCGCCGTAGTTGCCGAAGTACGGCCCCGGGGCGTGGCGGAGGGATCCGCCCTGCAGGAATGCTTCCGCGGTGTTGTTGTCAGCGTTTCCTGAGGGTGCGTCAGCCATCAGTCCTGTCCTGTTCGGTGGTAGTTGGTCAAAAGTTTGCTGTTCCGGGGTGGCCGGAACGGGATGCCTTGGTTGCAGGGGCCCGACATGCTGCGGGCCCCCGCAGGAAGCCGGGTAATGCGTGCCTCAGCGGCGGGCGGCGATGGCGGCGGCGCCGGCGGCGGTGAACTCGGCGATGCGTTCCCGGGGTGTGGCGTGGCTTACCAGTGCCTCACCCACGAGTATGGCGTTGGCACCGCTGGCGGCGTAGTGCGTGACGTCGTCGGCGTCGCGGACGCCGGATTCGGCAACCACGACGGCCTGGGCCGGAATCAGCCCTGCCAGTGAGGCAAAGACGGAACGGTCGACGTCGAGCGTTTTAAGGTTGCGCACGTTTACGCCGATGATCCGCGCGTTGGCCGCGACGGCACGCTCGATTTCCTCTTCCGTGTGCGTCTCGACAAGCACGTTCATGCCGAGGTCCCGGCTGAGGGCGCTGAATTCGGCGAGCTGGGCGTCGGAAAGGGCTGCCACGATGAGCAGGATGAGGTCGGCGCCGTGGGCACGGGCCTCCCAGATCTGGTACTCGTCGAGCGTGAAGTCCTTCCGCAGCAGCGGAGTGTCGACGGCGGCGCGCACGGCGTCGAGGTCGGCCAGGGATCCGTTGAAGCGGCGCCGTTCGGTGAGGACGCTGATGACGGAGGCACCGCCGTCGGCGTACTGCCTGGCGAGCGACGCCGGATCCCCGATGCTGGCGAGATCGCCCTTGGAGGGGCTGCGGCGCTTGATTTCGGCAATGACTTTCAGCTGTTCCCGGGTTGGGGAGGTTCCGCCGAGGGCTGCCCAGGCGTCACGGGCAGGTGCCGCGGCCTGGGCCAGGTCCTTCAGCTCGGCCAAGGAAACGAGCCGCTTCCTGGCCTCCATATCCTCCCTGACACCGGCGTTGATGTCGTCGAGAACAGTCGCCATCAGTGGCCGGAGTTCTTCAGCTTGCTGCCTTCGACGCCGTAGCCTGCCTTGCGCATGACGTAACCGAGGATCAGGCCGATGACCATGACAACAGCGCCGCCGATGAAGATGGGCGTGCTGGCGATGACGAAGGCGATGGCGGCGATGAGCGCGCCTACCAGCATGACGATGACGCAGGTCCAGGCGGCCGGGCTATTGCCATGGCCCAGTTCCTGGCTGTGGTCAATGGCGCCGGGGGCCACCGTGCGGGTGCCTGACTTGGAAACGGACGCAGGTGCTTTGCTCATGGAAATCTCCTCAGGATGGATACTGCTTACATTCTGCCATTTTTTGGCTGCCGCCCGTGTACCGCAGGGCTTGCTGCACCTGCCGGTCCGGGCGCCTGCCGGGGTTAAGTGGGGTCCTCACCGCGGGAAAGCCGGTCCCAACTGTCGATTTCGTCCACGGGCCCGGCCGGTGGCGTCCCGCCGGCAGCTGCGGTCCCCGCGGCGCCCGCCGCGTCATATTTGGTGCGCGCCTTCCAGTAACGGGAGGCGGGCAGAATCAGCAGGGCTGCCAGGGCAAGAAGGCAGCCGGCGACGACGGCGAGGACCGGGAACGGGGTCAGCTCCACGTGCGCCTGGCTGCCGGAGACTCCGGTGGCCGCTGCAATGGATCCCTGCGCCGCCGTGAGCGGGTCGGCCAGGACGGTGGCCGCGGCAGTCACCACGCCGGCCGCGGCAAGGACAACAATGGCGGTGATGACCCACCGGGCGATCCTGCCCGCAATGGCGGCTGCGAGCCCGCCGGCCAGGGCCACCAGTGCCAGGGCCGTCACGGTGGTGGCGGCCTTGCTGCCCTGTACCTGGATGACACTTTGGGCCGGTCCGGACTGTCCCACCTGGTTGGGGTCCAGCGTTGCGGTCATCCAGGTCTGGGTGGTGGTGCCGAATGCGGCCAGCGCCAGGAGGGCGATCAGCAGCACCAGCGTGGACTTGCGCCCCCAGGCCGGAACAGCCCGGTTTTTCCCGGGCTTGACGGCCTTGGCCGCCGTGTCCGGCGCTCCTGCTGCGGGCCCGCCGCCAGACCGGTCCGGCGCCATGTCGGAGTCCGGCATCAGGACTCCGTCCCGCCCGGAAGGGATTCCGCGGAAATGTTGTGCAGCGAACCGGCCGTGTGCACGGCGCGCAGCGGGGCGGCGGCCTTGTTGACAGTTTCCAGGGCCTCGGTGGGGTTCACGGAGTCCGCCACGATGCCGCCACCGGCCTGGACGTAGGCCCGTCCTTCACGGATCAAGGCGGACCTGATGGCGATGGCCATGTCCATGTCGCCGGCGAAGTCGAGGTAGCCCACCACGCCGCCGTAGATGCCGCGGCGGTGCGGTTCCAGCTCGTCCAGGAGGCGCAGCGCCCTGGGCTTGGGGGCGCCGGAGAGGGTGCCGGCCGGGAACGTTGCCTTCAGCACGTCATAGGCCTTGGCCTGCGGGGCAAGCCGGCCCACGACGGTTGAGACCAGGTGCATGATGTGGCTGAACCGCTCCACCTCCATGAACTGGGTGACGTCCACCGTGCCGGCCACGCAGACCTTGGAGAGGTCGTTGCGGGAGAGGTCCACGAGCATCAGGTGCTCGGCGCGTTCCTTCTGGTCCGCCAGGAGCTCCTCTGCCAGGGCCTTGTCCGCTTCGACGGTCTTTCCGCGCGGACGCGAGCCGGCGATGGGGTGGGTGATGACTTCCTCGCCGGTGACCGTCACCAGCGCCTCCGGCGAGGACCCGACAATGGAGTACTCGCGGCCGTCGGCGTCGGCCAGGCTGAAGATGTACATGTAGGGGCTGGGGTTGGTGTTGCGCAGGACCCGGTAAACGTCCAGGGCGGATGCCTTGCATTCCATTTCGAACCGTCGCGAGATCACCACCTGGAAAACCTCGCCGTCCACGATGGCTTCCTTGCCGCGGTCCAGCGCGGCAAGGTATTCAGCCTCGTCCCAGCGTTCCTGGACACTGGACGCAAAGTCCAGGGCTGCCGGTGCCAGCACGGAAACCGGCTGCACCACGGGCGCGCTGATTTTTGCCAGGAGTTCCTTGACCCGGCCGACGGCGTCGTGCCAGGCCTCGTCCACGCGCTCGGAGCTGTTGTCGAAGTTGATGGCGTTGGCAATCAGCAGGACCGTACCGTCCACGTTGTCGTGTACGGCCATGTCGGTCACCAGGTTCAGGGCCATTTCCGGCAGCTGCAGGTCATCCTCGGGCGGGCTGACCAGCCGTTCCCAGTGACGGACCGTCTCCCAGCCGAGGAAGCCCACCAGGCCGGAGGTAAACGGCGGCAGCCCCTCGAAGCGGTCGGTGCGCAGCGCCTCGATGGTGTCGCGGATGGCGTCCACGGGGCTGCCGCTGACCGGCACGCCCGCGGGCGGTTCGCCCAGCCAGTGTGCCTGCCCGTCCCTGGTGGTCAGGGTGGCGCGGGACCTGGCGCCGATGAAGGAGTACCGTGACCAGGCACCGCCGACGGCTGCTGATTCCATCAGGAAGGTGCCGGGCTGCCCCTGCGCCAGCTTCCGGTACAGCCCGATGGGGGTTTCGGCGTCGGCAAGGACCTTGAGCCTGACGGGAATGACGCGGCTGTGGCCGGCAAGTTCCCGGAATTCCTCAAGGCTTGGGCTGATGGTTCCAAGGTCCTGCATGGTTATGCTTGTCCGCCTGTTCTTCGGAAGGGCCGGCCTTGCCGGGCGCCATGGTGATCTTGCTGTGGTGGCCGTGGAGGGAGGCCTGCCGGGCAGCGTACCGGGTTAGCCTGCCTGGCCCGCCACGACGTCGAGGGCACGGCCGTCGAAGCAGGTGCGGGTACCCGTGTGGCATGCCGCGCCCACCTGGTCCACGCGCACCAGCAGTGCGTCGCCGTCGCAGTCCAGAGCCACGGACTTGACCCACTGGACGTGCCCGGAGGTATCGCCCTTGCGCCAGTACTCCTGCCGTGAGCGGGAGTAGAACGTGACGCGGCCGGTGGTCATGGTGCGGTGAAGCGCCTCGTCATCCATCCAGCCAAGCATCAAGACTTCGTTGGTGTCGTACTGCTGCACCACGGCGGCCACCAGGCCGGCGCCGTCGCGCTTGAGCGCAGCAGCCACTTCCCGGGGCAGCGGGCCGGCCGGCGGCACAGTTTCTTCAGACGACGGCGGCACGGCTTCCACGGGCGGGCACACGGCGGATCCGGCGGTTGGGACGGGGGTTGGCTGCTCAGACATCGGGTCAAGTCTAGTGCCAACACGCGCCGTACTCCTGTTGTGAACAACGGCACGCCACCGGCCTCTGAAGTGCTGCCCAACTCCGCGCCTCTCGTGCTAGTTTCACAAGTGATGCATTTCGTCGAACCGTCCCGAGAAGTCCTGGCCGAAACCCTGCTTGCGGCCGGCCCTGATGCGCCCACTCTGTGCAAGGGCTGGCGTACCAGGGACCTTGCCGCGCACCTCTACCTGCGCGAGCGGAAGGCCGCCGTCGGGCTCGGTTTGATCATCAAGCGCCTGGCCAAGGCATCGGACCAGGCAACCGCCCGGCTGGCGGCAAAGCTGACCGGCAACGACGACTATGCCCGGCTGGTGAACACCTTCCGCGCGGGTCCCCCGGCGCTTTCGCCGATGAGCATCAAGGCGCTGGACGAAAGTGCCAACCTGATCGAGTACTTCGTGCACACCGAGGACGTCCGGCGGGCCGTGGACCGGTGGGCACCCAGGGCACTTGATGAGGCATACTCGGACGCCCTGTGGGACGAACTCGTGAAGCGGGCCGCCATTCTCTACCGCGGCGTGGACCTGGGCATTGTCCTGGTCCGTCCGTCCGGTCCGCGCCACGTCGCCAAGCGGGCACCTGTTTCAGTGGCGATTGTCGGTGAGCCGGGCGAACTGCTGATGCACGCCCACGGCCGCACCCGCCATGCCCTGGTCACCTTCGAAGGCCAGCCGGACGCCGTCGCCCTCCTCCAGTCAGCCGAAGTAGGGCTCTAATCCCTCCAACTGAGTAGCGCTAAGTGTCGTTATGAGCCCTCAAAGCGACACTTAGCGCTACTTAGTTGGGTGGGAACACGCTTCAGCGGACTTCGAAGCCGGCTTCCCGGATCGCTTCCTTGACCTGGGACATCATGTCGTCCGGTCCCCAATGGAAGATCGAGGCAGCCAGGACCGCATCGGCACCGGCTGCGACGGCCGGCGGGAAGTGCGAAGGCTCCCCCGCGCCGCCGGAGGCGATGATCGGGACCTTGACGGCAGCCCGGACCAGTTTGATGAGCTCGAGGTCGAAACCGTCCTTGGTGCCGTCGGCGTCGATGGAGTTCAGCAGGATCTCCCCCACCCCGCGGTCCGCTGCTTCCCGGGCCCATTCGATGGCGTCGATCCCGGTGCCGGTGCGGCCGCCGTGGGTTGTCACTTCGAATCCCGACGGCGTGGGCTGCGAGCCCGGGCGGGTGCGGCGGGCGTCAACGGACAGGACCAGCACCTGGGAACCGAAGTGGCGGGTAATTTCGTCAATGACATCGGGCCGGGCCACGGCCGCGGTGTTGATGGAGGCCTTGTCCGCGCCGTAGCGCAGGAGCTTGTCCACCTCGGCCACGCCGCGGACGCCGCCGCCCACCGTCAGCGGGATGAATACTTCCTCCGCGGTGCGGCGGACCACGTCGAATGTGGTCTCGCGGTTGCCGGAGGAGGCCGTCACGTCAAGGAACGTCAGTTCGTCGGCACCGGCGTTGTCATACCGGTGGGCGAGTTCCACGGGGTCGCCGGCATCGCGCAGGCCCTCGAAGTTGACGCCCTTGACGACGCGTCCGGCGTCGACGTCAAGGCAGGGAATGACGCGTACTGCTACTGCCATGGGAACTCCTGGAATCTGTGGTGGTTGCTGCGGCCGGCTCAGATGCGGCAGGCGTGGATGCTGCTGACCAGGATGGCGCGCGCGCCGAGGTCGTACAGTTCGTCCATGATCCGGTTGGTTTCCTTCTTGGGCACCATGGACCGGACGGCCACCCAATCGGAATCGCGCAGCGGTGAAACAGTGGGCGATTCGAGGCCCGGTGTCAGGCCGGCCGCCTTCTCCACGAGCTCCTTGCGGATGTCGTAGTCCATCAGCACGTACTGGCGCGCCACCAGGACGCCCTGGAGACGGCGGATGAGGACGTCGATTTCCCTGGCGGTGCCGTTGGCGGCGCCCCCGTTGCCGGTGCGGCGGATCAGGACGGCCTCGGATTTGAGGATGGGATCGCCAAAGATTTCCATGCCTGCGGCCTTGAGCGTGTTGCCGGTTTCCACGACGTCGGCGATGGCGTCCGCGACGCCGAGCCGGACAGAGGATTCCACCGCCCCGTCCAGGCGGACCACCTTGGCGTTGATGCCGCGTTCGGCAAGGTAGCTGCGCAGCAGGCCATCGTAGCTGGTGGCCAGGCGCTTGCCTTCAAGTTCGGCGGCGGAGGCGAAGTCGCCCACCGGGCCGGCGAAGCGGAACGTTGAGGCGGCGAATCCCAGCGGAAGCAGTTCTTCGGCCTCCACCCCGGCGTCCAGCAGCAGGTCGCGTCCGGTGATGCCGACGTCGAGCGTTCCCTGGCCGACGTAGACCGCGATGTCGCGGGGGCGGAGGAAGAAGAACTCAATGTCGTTGTCGGGGTCCACCATGACCAGCTCGCGGCTGTCGCGCCGCTGGCGGTATCCGGCTTCGGAGAGCATGGCGGAGGCGGCTTCGGACAGGGAGCCCTTGTTGGGGACGGCTACTCGCAGCATGGGAGATTCTTTCTGGGGTGGAAGGTCTTGGTTTCAGGCATTGCAGGCCACAGCGGGCCCGGCGTCAGCGCGCCGGACCGGTGGCTACAGATGCTTGTAGACGTCTTCCAGGGTCAGGCCTTTGGCGAGCATCAGAACCTGCAGGTGGTACAGCAGCTGGGAAATTTCCTCGGCCGCGGCTTCATCGGATTCATATTCGGCAGCCATCCATACTTCGGCTGCTTCCTCAACGACTTTCTTGCCGATGCCGTGAACACCGGACTCCAATTCAGCGACGGTGCGGGAGCCTTCCGGGCGGGTGGCTGCCTTCTCGCTGAGCTCAGCGAACAGCGTCTCGAAATTCTTCACGCCCTCCAGCCTACTTGCTGCGGCCGCACCGGCGCTTCCCGGGCCGTTGCATGACGGGCGCGATGTGAGCGAATACACACCGCGCCCGCGCAGCAGGCTGTCCCTTAGCTCTGGTACTGCTTGAGCACGACGGCGGTGGCCAGCGCCGCCGTCACGGCCTCATGGCCCTTGTCTTCCTTGGAGCCGGGCAGGCCGGCGCGGTCCAGTCCCTGCTGTTCGTTGTCGCAGGTGAGCACGCCGAAGCCCACCGGCACGCCGGTGGAGACGCTGACGTCGGTCAGGCCGGACGTCGCTGCCTGGCAGACGTAGTCAAAGTGCGGGGTTCCGCCGCGGATCACCACGCCGAGGGCAACGACGGCGTCAAAGTGCGGTGCCAGGCGTGCTGCAGCAACGGGCAGTTCGAAGCTGCCGGGAACGCGCAGCACGGTGGGCTCGGCAATGCCGGCGTCCTTGGCGGCCCGGAGCGCGCCGTCCAGGAGCCCGTCCATGATCTGTGTGTGCCAGCTGGCTGCGACGATCGCGAGCTTCAGCTGCGAGGTCTCGGCCGGGTTGAGGGTGCTGAGGTCGATGTCGGGGGCGCCGTGTCCACTCATGGGTTCTTCTGTTCCGTTCAGTCTTGTTCGTGGTCGAAAGGGGTTTCGGGGGCCGGCACGGGCACCGGAGCCACCTGCGTATCCAGCAGCAGCCGGTGTTCCATGCGGTCCTTCTTGGTGCGCAGGTAGCGTATGTTCTGTTCGCGGGAAGGCACCTCGGTGGGCACCATTTCCACGACGTTCACGCCGGCCTTGGCCAGCCTGTTCTGCTTGTCCGGGTTGTTGCTGAGCAGCCGCACCTCGTGCAGGCCCATTTCGGCAAGGATCTGGGCTGCGGCCTTGTAGCACCGGGCGTCAACGGGCAGGCCCAGCTGTTCATTGGCCTCCACCGTGTCGAAGCCGGCTTCCTGCAGGGCATAGGCCTTGATCTTGTTGGCCAGGCCGATGCCGCGGCCCTCCTGGCCGCGCAGGTAGAGCAGGGTGCCGCCGTTGTCCCGGATCAGTTCCAGTGCGTAGGCAAGCTGTTCCCCGCAGTCGCAGCGGTAGGAGCCAAAGACATCGCCGGTGAGGCACTCGGAGTGCAGCCGCACCAAGGGGGCTTGACCGTCGGTGGGCGCGTTGGGGGAACTGACGGCCAGGTGTTCCACGCCGGTCACCAGATCAGTCCATGCCTGGGCCACGAAGTCGCCGAAGGCGGTGGGCAGCTGCACGACAGGCCCTCCGCTGACAGGATGGGGTGCCTCCCCGGATACTGCGTGGTGCTTCCGGTGGCCGTTCTGCTGGCTGTCGTCGCTGGCTGCCGCTGCCGTCATCGTTTCTCCTTCTGTTCGCCCGGCGTTACCCGGACATCCTCACGCTGGGTTCCCCCGGCCCCGGCTTCAAGATACGCCACCAGGTCCTCAATGGAGATCAGCGGACATCCATGTTCCGCTGCGAACGAACGCAAGCCGTCAAGGCGCATCATTTCACCGTCGTCGTACACCACTTCCGCGATTACCCCGACGGGCTCCAGGCCCGCAAGGCGGCACAGGTCCACGGCGGCCTCGGTGTGGCCCTGGCGTTCCCGCACACCACCGTCAACTGCACGGAGCGGGAAAATATGCCCCGGGCGGGTCACGGAGGCCGGTGTGGCCTGGGGGTCGGCCAGGATGCGGGCGGTCAGGGCACGGTCCGTGGCGGAAATTCCCGTGCTGACGCCAATCGCCGCGTCGCAGGACACGGTGTAGGCCGTGCCTTTGGCGTCCTCGTTGACCGCGGTCATGGGCGGCAGCGCCAAGGCGTCCGCGCGGTCCCCGGTCAACGGCACGCAAATCACGCCCGAGCTGTACCGGATGGTCCAGCCCATCAGGGCGGGTGTGGCGTGCTGTGCGGCGAAGATGATGTCGCCTTCGTTTTCGCGGTCCTCGTTGTCGACGACGAGCACGGGCCGGCCTGCGGCCATTGCGCGCACTGCATCCTCAATGGAGTCCAGTCCCTTGGCAGGCGCGGCCGCCCGAACGCCTGAGGCACCGTCGGTGTTGACGGCATCCGCGGCAGCGGCGGATTCCAAGTGTACTGCGGCGTTCACCGTACACCTCCTGCAACCGCGGTGCCACCGGTACCGGCTGCTGCGCCGGCATCGCGGAAGGCAAGCAGCCGTTCGGTGTACTTGGCCAGGACGTCGACCTCCAGGTTCACCCGGCTGCCGGCGGTTTTGGTGCCCAGGCCCGTTTCGGCCAGAGTGGTGGGGATCAGGCCCACTTCGAACCAGGGCTCCTGCTCCGATGCCGGGCTGACAGCGGTCACAGTCAGGGAGACACCGTCGATGGCGATGGAGCCTTTCTCCGCAATGTAGCGGGCCAGGTTGGCGGGGACGCCAAAGCGCAGCCGCTCCCAGTTGCCCAGGGGTTCGCGTTCCAGCAGGACTCCCACGCCGTCCACGTGGCCTTGTACTACGTGCCCGTCCAGGCGTCCGCCTGCAGGAACACAACGTTCCAGGTTGACCGAATCCCCGGCAACGAGTTCGCCGATGGTGCTCCGGACCAGGGTTTCCCCCATGACATCAACGCTGAACTCCTTGCCGTCAATGGCGGTTGCCGTGAGGCAGACCCCGTTCACGGCAATGGAGCCGCCTAGTGGCAGGCCTTCGGTGGAGCCGGGGGCGTGCAGCCGCACTGTGGCGCTGGTGTTCCCGTCGCGCTCCACGGACAGCACCTGCCCCTGCTCGGCAATAATTCCGGTGAACATCAGTAGCCTCCCTGGGCTTGCTCCGCGCTGCCGCGGGTTGGTGGGTGGTCGAGTGCAACTTTCCGTTGCGGTCTGAGGTGAAGCCTGAGGTCACGGCCGAGCGTCCGGACGGCGCCGCCGTCGGCCTCGTCCCATTCCCATTGCTGGGCGTCCGGGAGGCTGGTAATGCCCAGCCCGTTCAGGGCGGGGGTGCCGGATCCCAGCAGGGTGGGCGCCAGGTACACGATGAGTTCGTCCACCAGGCCCGCTGAGAGGAAGGCGCTGAGGATCCTTGACCCGCCTTCCACCATGACGTGCCGGATGCCGGCTTGATACAGCATGGTCAGCGCTTCGCGCGGGTCCCGGGTGGGAAGGTGGAGGGCCAGGCCGTCGTCGCCGCGGATCGCGGCGCCGTCCGGGATCCCGCGCAGTCCCATGACGGCCCGTACCGGTTGTTTGGGTGCGGGGTCGCCGGAGGGTTCCCTGGCGGTCAGGCGCGGGTTGTCCACCAGCACGGTCTGGCTGCCCACCAGGATGGCGTCGATGCGGCTGCGGATTCCGTGGTTGTCCGCCAGCGACTCAGGGCTGGAGATCCATTGGCTGGTGCCGTCCTCGGCAGCTATCCGGGCGTCCAGGGTCTGGGCGATGTGGAGGGTGACGAACGGGCGCTTGGCGGCGACGGCCTCGAACCACTGGCGGTTCATGTCCAGGGACTCGTCGGCGCCGGGGCCGCTGCGGACCCGGACGCCGGCCCTCCGCAGCGTTGCGGCGCCGCCGGCGGCGGGGTCATGGGGATCGTCGACGGCGTACACGACGTCCGTGATGCCGGCATCGATGATTGCTTCCGTGCACGGCCCGGTGCGGCCCACGTGGTTGCAGGGTTCGAGCGTGACCACCATGGTGCATCCGGAGAGATCCAGGCCGACGGCGGCGGCCTGGGCAATTGCGTCCGCTTCGGCGTGTGCGGTGCCGGCACCGCGGTGGTAGCCGGTGACAAGGTGGCGTCCGTCAGGACCGACGACGACGGCGCCCACCAGCGGATTCGCGCCGCGCGGGCCCTGCAGGGCTGCCCGCAGGGCATGCTCCATGGCACGGGTTTCGTCGGCGCTGAAGGCCGTGACCACCCCGGCGGCGGGCGTCAGTTCCACGGCGCCCGTCATGCGGCGGCCGTTGCGGGTTGGGTGGCTGCCTTGGAGGCGGCAGGATTTTCGGCGTTTAAGAGCCATCGCTGGGGGTTCATGTGCGTGTCGTTCCTTCCCTGTCGAACCGCGATGGCTCCGGGGATACGACAGCAGAACGTTGCGGGCCCACGGGCCCACTGATACAGCTGTACGTGCTTCTCTCATCCAGACTTTAACTGTCGGTACCGGAATTCCACCGGTTCAACCGTCTGCCGGGATCCTCCTCAGAAAAAACCGGCTCGCGGGTCGCGGACTGTCACCGCCGGTTCGGACTTACACCGACCCCGGAGCACGTATGTGTGTTGTTATTGTGCCACAACCGGCAGGGGCTCCCGGTTATTCCGTCGCCCCGCGTAATGTCCGGCTGGCCTTGTCGCGCAGCAGGCTAATGGCTGCGGCGGGGTCGTCGGCGCCGTAGACGGCGGAGCCGGCCACAAAAACGTTGGCGCCGGCTTCAGCCGCGCGGGCGATGGTGTCTTCCGTGATCCCGCCGTCCACCTGGATGGCCACTCCCAGTCCGGAGCCTTCCACGGCTGCGCGGGCCCGGCGGATTTTGGGCAAGGTGACGTCCAGGAATGCCTGGCCGCCAAAGCCCGGTTCCACCGTCATGATGAGCAGCATGTCCAGCTCGGCCAGCATGTCCAGGTACGGCTCCACCGGGGTGGCCGGGCGCAACGCCATCCCCGCTTTGGATCCCCTGCTGCGCAGTTCCCGCGCCAGCTTGATGGGTGCAGTGGATGCCTCGGCGTGGAACGTGACCGAGGCAAGGCCGGCGTCGGCGAACCCAGGCGCCCACCGGTCCGCGTCCGAAATCATAAGGTGGGCGTCCAGCGGAACCGGGCTGACCGCCTGGATCCGCTGCACCACCGGCAGCCCAAGGGTCAGGTTGGGGACGAAGTGGTTGTCCATGACGTCCACGTGGACGGCGTCGGCATTGCTGATCCGTTGCAGTTCGGCCTCAAGGTTGACGAAGTCGGCGGAGAGGATGCTCGGGTTGATGCAGCATTGCGTCACAGGGGTGCCTTTCGCTGAAGGTGCTTGGTCTTGTAGAAAACTTCCGGGCCGCGGCCGGGAACAGGCCGGACCGGGAGCCAGATAGGGAGTCGCGGGTTCTTCCCCGTCAGGCCTTCTTATGAATCAGGGCCAGGAACATGGCGTCGGTGTGGTGGATGTGGGGCCAGAGCTGGGCGGTCAGTTCATGGCCGGCGCCCAGGTTTCCGGTGAGGCTGACCGCGTCCAGGGCGGCGCCCGCGTCCAGGAGTTCCAGGTCGGCGCGTTTCCGGAGGACGTCGGCCACAACAGCCGTGGTTTCCGCCGGGTGCGGTGAACAGGTCACATAGGCCACCACTCCCCCGGGCCGGACGGCGGCCAGGGCGGAGTCCAGCAGTTCGCGCTGCAGCGGGCCCAGGTCTGCAATGTCCTTGGGAGAGCGCCGCCACCGGGACTCGGGCCTGCGCCGAAGAGCTCCCAGGCCGGTGCAGGGAACGTCCACCAGGACGCGGGAGTATTGTTCCGGCTGTTCCGCCCCCACATCCCGGCCGTCGCCGGTCCGGACCTGCCAACTGCCTTGGGGTACGGCGGACAGCGCCTGACTGACCAGTTTTGCGCGGTGTGGGGCGGGCTCGTTGGCCAGCAGCGTGGCGCCCCGCTGGTGGGCGAGAGCACCAAGGAGGGCCGCTTTTCCACCGGGGCCGGCGCAAAGATCGAGCCAAGCTTCACCGGCATCGTTGGTAAGGTCCACCGCGGCCAGGGCCCTGGCCACCAGCTGTGACCCAACGTCCTGCACCCTGAGGGTACCGGCGCGCACCGACGCCAGGCGTCCCAGGTCCCCGCCGCTGGACAGCGCGGAGCCTTCCACCAGTTCACCGGGTGTGGCACCGTTGTCCAGCGCTTCATCGAGGCTGCCCAGCCCCGGCAGGGCCACAAGGTTCACCACCGGGGCGGCGTTGTCCGCCTCCAGCAGGTAGTTGATTTCGCCTGCGGGCCGGCCGTGGGCCACCAGTGACTGGCGCATGGCCCGGACAATCCACTCGGGGTGGGCGTACCGGAGCGAGGCAATCTTCGTCTCGTCGGTTTCGCCCTCCACCAGAAGGTCCAGCCACTCCTCAAGGGAGTGGGCGGAAACCTTGCGGAGGACGGCATTGATCAGTGCCGAGGGGCCGGCGCCGATGACGGCACGGGCAAGCCCTACCGTCTGGTCCAGTGCGGCGTGCGCCGGGACCCGCATGGCCAGCAGTTGGTGGGCGCCGATGCGGAGGGCGTCGAGGACGGCCGGGTCAAGCTTGGCCAATGGCCGGTCCACGCACCGTGCCAGGATGGCGTCGTAGGTTCCCTGGCCGCGCAGGGCGCCGTAGCTCAGTTCCGTGGCGAACCCGGCGTCCCGTTTGTCCAGGTGGTGGTGCCGGATCCGCGCGGGCAGCACCAGGTTGGCGTAGGCGTCCTCCTCTGCCACAGCGCGCAGCACTTCGAAGGCCACCAGGCGGGCGGGGTCGGCGCGCCTGGTGCGCTGCGACGGCGCCTGTTCGGTAAAGCCCCGCTGCGGACCGCGGTTGCGTTCGCGGCCTTTGGCGTCCCTCCTGCTGGCGTCCCGGGGTCCGCCGTTGCCCCGGCCGCTGCCGGCGGGCGCGCCGCTGCCACCCGATCCGCTCTTCCCGCCGCGGCCGTATCCTCCGGCGTTTCCCCCTCCGCCTGTGTTGGGCCGGCCGGTATTCCGTCCACCTGTATTGCCGCCGGACCCGCTCATTCGAACACCACACCCTCCAGTGAGGCCATGCCGCGCGCCCAATCGGCTGCAGCCATCATCTTTTTCCCTGCAGGCTGGACCCGGGTAAGTTCCACGGCGTGCGAGCCTGTTCCCACCACCACGGATTTCCCCTGCAAGGCCACTGAGCCGGGGGCAACCCCTGCGATATCCGGCCGGAGCCGCACAGGCTCGAGCTTGACCCGCTGCCCGTCCAACAGGGTCCAGGCGCCGGGCTCAGGGGTGACTCCCCGTGACTGCCGGTTGATGGCAAGGGCAGGATGGGACCAGTTGATGTGTCCATCCTCCAGGGTCAGTTTGGGTGCCAGCGAGACGTCGCCGGCCTGCGGCTGCGGCGACGCTTTCCCGGCCTCGATGGCGGACAGGGTCTGCGCCAGCAGGACCGCGCCGCTGCGGGACAGCCGCTCAAGCAGGTCGCCGGCAGTGTCCTGCAGCCTGACGGCCTCGGTCAGCGTGCCAAAAACGGGGCCGGTGTCCAGCCCTTCCTCCAGCTGGAAGGTAACGGCACCGGTGACATCGTCGCCTGCCATGACCGACCGCTGGACCGGTGCCGCACCACGCCAGGCGGGCAGCAGGGAGAAATGCAGGTTGACCCAGCCGTGCCGCGGTATGCCCAGTGCTGCAGGGGGAACCAGTCCGCCATAGGCGACGATTGCCGCGACGTCCGGCTGTACTGCGGAGACAGCGGCAATGGCCTCGGCGTCGACGCGCGCGGCACGGATGACGTCAATGCCCAGTTCCGCGGCGCGTTGTGCCACCGGCGAGGGCGTCAGCACGCGTTTGCGGCCTACCGGCGCGTCGGGCCGGGTCAGGACCGCCACCACGTTGAAGCCGGCTTTGACCAAGGCGTCCAGGGACGGGACAGCGACGGCGGGTGTCCCCGCGAAGAGGACCCTCACCCTTGGGTGCCAAAGCTGGAGCCGGCGGTGCTGGTTCCGCCGAAGCTGGCCCCGCCGAAACTTGACCCAACACTCTTGGCGCGCTTGGCCGTGGTGCGCCCGGTGACGGCGTCGTAATTGGCGTTGCGGATGGACCGCAACGCAGTCTTCCGGTCTTCGCCCTCAAGGCGGTCAGTGTAGAGAATGCCGTCCAGGTGGTCATTTTCATGCTGGAAGCAGCGTGCCAGCATCCCCTCCCCATCCACGGATACCGGATTTCCGTGCATGTCCACACCGGTAACCCGGGTGGCGCGGAAACGGCGGACGGGGAAGCCCAGGCCGGGAATGGACAGGCAGCCCTCCACGTGGTCCGGCTGGTAGTCCTCACTGTTCTCCAGGACGGGGTTGATGATGTGCCCCTCCACCCCGTCGATGCGGTACGTGAAGACGCGCTTGCTGATGCCCACCTGCGGAGCGGCAAGCCCTGCACCGTCCACGTCCTCCATGGTTTCGGTCATGTCGGCCACCAGTTTGGCAAGCTCGGGTCCGAATTCCGTCACGGGATCGGCAACTGTGCGCAGCACAGGATCACCGATGATGCGGATATTCAGAATAGCCATGCGCTGTGTGTCCTCACGGTTGGGGGCAAAGGGAACCTATCCAGTTTAGGTGCAGTCTCTCGAGGTCCACCCGCCGCTTAGGCGGTGCGGGCCTGTGCCAGCGGCGGGGGTGCGATGGGCAGCAGCGCGGTGCCGGCACTGATGGTGTCCGCGGACAATTCCCAGACCCGCCGCAGGGCGCAGAACTTCCACCAGTGGTGCTTGAGGACCTCGGGGTTGGCGCGGACCGGACGGACCTCCGTCTCGCCAATGGCCACGGCCAGCAGGACAGGGTTTTCGCCGTATTTCCAGGGCTCCCAGGTTCCAGCCTCCGCATCCACCAGGCTTTCCTCAGCCTTCATGCCGGCCACCAGCTGCATCACCACTTTGTTATCCAGCGGTTTGACCAGGCCGTCCCGGGTTGTGCCCTTGGTCTTGTAGTCGATCAGGCAAATGCGTCCGTTGATCCGGGCTACAAGGTCAAGGGTGCCCGCGTAGCCCACGGTGTTGTTCCAGACAGTGATTTCGGGGGCGATGGGCTCCACCTGGAAGAGTTCCCACCATTCGTCGAAGCGGACGGCGAAGGCTTCTTCCCCGTTGGCAGCCAAGGCCTCGCGGGCTTCCTTCATGCCATGGGGGCGCCCGAGCGCCCGGAGCGCCACCTGCTCGCAGTAATTGTGGACGCGGTCCCCGCGCCTGGCGGCATCGTCCCGGTAGGTTTCGGCAGCCTTGGCGGCACGATTGATGGCCTGCTTGATTTTGGCGGGACTGCCCAGGCAGTCCGAAAGCAGCGGATCATTGGCCAGGCTGCTCGCACCCATGTAACCGAACCAGCCATCCAGGCCGTGCGGCTGCTGGCTGATCACGGTGGTGATGGAAGGTACCGAAAACTGCTCGGACGTTGACCGTGCATACATCCGGCCGTATTCGGTGGCGTGGGCGAGAAGCGGATCAGTCATACAAAAGACTCTTTCACAGGGGGCCGACAAAAGCTCCGGGAGGCAGGAGCTGCACGCAAAAGAGGCCCGTCTCCGCTGCTGATGAGCGGAAACGGGCCTCTGCGGTGGGCGATACTGGGTTCGAACCAGTGACCTCTTCGGTGTGAACGAAGCGCGCTACCACTGCGCCAATCGCCCCGATGCATTTGAATGCTAGCCCACCTCTGCCCTATTTCAAAAATCGAACGGCGGACCTTGAGGACCGGCCCCAAAGCCGCACCACCTACTTCGCCACCAATGACTGAAAGCAGCCAGGCGGAACGCAGCATGACGCACCAGCCCCCGCTGCCGCCGTCGGGAATTACACGCCTGTAACTCTAAAAATCCGCGCAGTTACAGGGATCCGGAGGTCATAGTTCCGGCCCGGACCAGAGCGATTTGGAGAATCCCCGAACCTCCTATATTGTTTTTACTCGTTGGAACGCGAGGAAATGCCGGAAACGGCAAGGAATCAACCCTCCAAAATGCGGACGTAGCTCAGCTGGTAGAGCACCACCTTGCCAAGGTGGATGTCGCGAGTTCGAATCTCGTCGTCCGCTCGCAGGACACTGTCACAGCAAACATTCTTCGGAATTGACGCTAACACGGTGGGTTGGCCGAGAGGCGAGGCAGCGGCCTGCAAAGCCGTATACACGGGTTCGAATCCCGTACCCACCTCGGTGAAAACCATGGTTTCCGGACGTTTCGGATTCAATGGGCGATTGGCGCAGCGGTAGCGCGCTTCCCTGACACGGAAGAGGTCACTGGTTCGATCCCAGTATCGCCCACTGGCAAGGCAACTTGCCCGCAGTACAGCCGGTTTACCGGTTCATCCTGCACACGCGGACGTAGCTCAGCTGGTAGAGCACCACCTTGCCAAGGTGGATGTCGCGAGTTCGAATCTCGTCGTCCGCTCTCTTACATCCCATTAGCCGGTCTTCCGGTTCCGGGCGATTGGCGCAGCGGTAGCGCGCTTCCCTGACACGGAAGAGGTCACTGGTTCGATCCCAGTATCGCCCACACGAACAGCAGCTCTGCGGAGCTGCTTTTTTTGTTTCCCCGGCATCCGCTGCGGGCGAACTCCCTTGGCACGCCTGTCACCCGCGGATAGGATCGAAGGCGCGAGGAGCGACCTGGCTCCGCGATCGAAGGGAGGTGCTCGTGGGTTTGATTGACGATCTAAAGGGCAAGGCTCAGGGTCTCATCCGCGGCAACGAGCAGGCCATCAAGAACGGCATCAGCAAGGCCGGCGATTTCGTCGACACCAAGACCGGCGGCAAGTACACCGGCCATGTCGACAAGATCCAGGATGGCGCTTCCAAGCTCATTGACAAGAACGGAACCCCGGGCCAGGCACCTGCCGCCGGGCAGGTTCCGCCGGCAGCTCCTGAAAATCCGGTTCCGCCGGTTGACAGGGCTCCGTAAAGGATTTGGCCAGGGCTTTGCCCCAGCAAGTCAACGGGGTGCGGGTCCCGCCGGGAGGCGGCGCCCGCACCTTCGGCGTTTAAAGGCGCTGACGACAGGTTGGGGCAGTTCCCGCAGGTAACGGCGTCAGTGCCAACGATTCCCGATTCCCGGACGCCCGCCGGTAACCTGCCGGTATGCCCAACTCCCCCGCACCCTCCGAGGCAAAGACCACCCGGGCCCGGATCGATTCCCGGCCCGTCGTCGCCGGGATCGTCACCGCGTTGGTGGGCTTCACCTCATCCTTTGCCGTGGTCCTGGCGGGCCTTAAGGCGGTGGGGGCCGATTCCGCCCAGGCCGCATCCGGCCTGCTGGCACTGACCCTAAGCGTCGGGTTCGGCGTCCTGGTCCTCGCGTGGCGCTCCCGCGTTCCGGTGACACTGGCCTGGTCAACGCCGGGTGCGGCGCTGCTGGCAGCATCGGGAATTCCCGACGGCGGGTGGCCGGCCGCCGTCGGGGCCTTCGTCGCGGCGGGCCTGCTGTTGGCCCTGACCGGCATGGTGCCGGCGCTTGGCAGGCTGATGGCACGCATCCCGTCCTCCCTGGCGCAGGCGATGCTGGCCGGGGTCCTGCTGCAGCTCTGCCTGGCCCCCTTCAAAGCCCTGGGCACGGTCCCCGTATTTGTTGCGCCGGTCATTTTGTGCTGGCTGCTGATGATGAAGTTCGCTCCGCGCTGGGCGGTTCCTGCAGCACTGCTGGTGGCCCTGGGCGTGATCGGAACTTCCCTGGCGTCGGCCGGGACGCCAGTGGATCCGGCAGGATTCATGCCCGCACTGGCGTGGACCACGCCCTCGTTCAGCCTGCAGGCCCTCGCCGGCCTTGCCGTCCCGTTGTTCGTGGTGACCATGGCGTCGCAGAACGTTCCCGGAGTGGCCGTGCTGCGTTCATTCGGATATGAGACCCCGTGGCGGCCGGCGATGCTGGTTACGGGAGCGGGCACCATTGTGGGAGCACCCTTCGGCGGCCACGCCATCAATCTCGCAGCACTCAGCGCGGCCCTCGCCGCCGGCCCCGAAGCAGGCGGCGACCGAAGCAGGAGGTGGATCGCCGGCTTTACGTCCGGCCTGGCCTACCTGGTGCTGGCTGCCTTTTCCACGGCCTTGGTGTCGGTAGTTAACCAGGCGCCCGCGGGGATGCTCGAAGCCGTGGCCGGACTGGCCCTGCTGGGCACCCTGGCTTCGGCAGTTTCGACAGCCCTTGCCGACGCCGAAGAGCGAATCGCCCCGGCGGTCACGTTCCTGATGGCGGCCTCGGGGCTGGCTTTTGCCGGAATTGGTGCCGCGTTCTGGGCGCTGATTGCCGGGCTCGTGGTCCGGTGGGCGCTGAAGCCGCGCCGCAGCCTGACGTCCTCCTAGGAGTGTTGCCCTACGAGGGTTCGTGGTTCTGGCCTTCACGGGCCAGGGCGGTCAGGCGGGAGACGGCGCGGAAGTATTTCTTCATGTACCCGCCGGTCATCATTTCCTCGGTGAACAGCTGGTCGAAGGGGACGCCGCTGGCCAGGATGGGAACATCCTTGTCGTAGAGCCGGTCCGCCAGGACCACGAACCGCAGCGCCACGGCCTGCTCCTTGATGGTTTCCACGTTGCGCCAGACCACGCCGTCAATGCCATCGATCAACTGGCGGTAGCGGCTGGGGTGCACGCCGGCCAGGTGGTGGATGAGGGTGGAAAATTCGTCCTGGGCAACCGTCTTGCCGTCGAACTCCGCCTTCATGTGGGCGTTGAGTTCGCTGTTCTTCAGCGGGGCGGGGGCGGCGGGCAGGCCACGGTGCCGGAAGTCCTCGCCGTCGATCCGGATGACCTCGAACTGGTCGGCCAGGACCTGGATTTCGCGTTGGAAGTCCACGGCGGCAAAGCGGCCGTCACCAAGCGAGCCAGGGAGTGTGTTGGAGGTGGCGGCAAGCTTGACCCCGGCGTCGGCCAGTTCCCGCATGAGCCGGGACATCAGGACGGTATCGCCCGGATCGTCAAGTTCGAATTCGTCGATGCAGACGAGCTTGTAGCTGCTCAGGGCATCGACCGTCTTGCGGAAGGACAGGGCGCCCACGAGGTTGGTGTATTCAACGAACGTGCCGAAAGCCTTGGGGCCCGGCGACGCGTGCCACAGGGACGCGAGCAGGTGGGTCTTGCCCACGCCGAACCCGCCGTCAAGGTAGATGCCGGCGCGCGATTCGTCCTTCTTGCCGAACAGCTTCTTGAAGAGCCCGCCCCCGTTACCGGACCCCACGCCGTCGGCAAACCCGTGCAGTTCCCGCACGGCCGTGGCCTGGCTGGGCTGCTTGGGGTCCGGGCGGTAGCTCGCAAAGGAGACTTCCCCGAACCGCGGCGATGGGTAGAAGCCCTTGAGGAGTTCGTCCACCGAAACTGCCGGAGTGCGGGCGGCAAGCTGTTCGATCTGTACCAAGGTGGTCCGTTCTGCTGGTGGTTGGTCCCCAGAAAGGATACCGGCTATGCAGGCCGGACCCGGGCTGGCTGCCCTCCTCCCGGCGCATGGAGTGACGAAGACAACATTTCGCCCTATTAACGGAATACGGACAACGTCAGGGGCGCTGGCTAGGGTGGGAACAGGTTCCAATGCATGTTCCATGGATTCCCGTGCTCTTACTGAAAGGCCAAGCAATGCCCTACCCGGTTGACCAGAATGAGAAGTTTGCTGCCTATGCCCACCCGGAGCGGCTCGTTTCCACGGAGTGGCTGGCGGCTGCCATCAAGGACGGCGCAGTGGCTGACGGCGGACTCGTCGTGGTGGAATCCGACGAGGATGTGCTCCTGTACGAAACAGGACACATTCCCGGCGCGGTCAAGATTGACTGGCACACGGACCTGAACGACGAAGTTTCCCGTGACTACATTGACGGCGCGGCCTTCGCGGAGCTCGCGGCGTCCAAGGGAATCTCGCGGGACAGCACCGTGGTCATCTATGGCGACAAGTCCAACTGGTGGGCAGCCTACGCGCTTTGGGTCTTCACCCTGTTCGGCCACCAGGATGTCCGGCTGCTCGACGGCGGCCGGGACAAGTGGATTGCCGAAGGCCGCGAACTGACCAGGGACCGGCCCGCCCCCGCCCCGGGGAACTACCCGGAGGTTGAGCGCGACGACGCTCCCATCCGCGCCTTCAAGGACGACGTCCTGGCCCACCTCGGCACCGGCCCGCTCATCGACGTCCGCTCGCCCGAAGAATACACCGGCCAGCGCACACACATGCCGGCCTACCCCGAGGAAGGCGCCCTCCGCGGCGGCCACATCCCCACCGCCGCATCCATTCCCTGGGCCCGCGCCGCTGCCGCCGACGGCAGCTTCAAGAGCCGCGGGGAACTGGAGGCGATCTACCTTGGCGAGGCCGGCCTGTCCGAGGGTGACGACGTGGTGGCATACTGCCGCATTGGCGAGCGTTCCAGCCACACCTGGTTCGCCCTGAAGTACCTCCTGGGCTTTGATTCCGTCCGCAACTACGACGGATCCTGGACCGAGTGGGGCAATGCGGTCCGCGCGCCGATCGTCAAGGGCGCCGAGCGGGGTTCCGTTCCAGCCACCGTCGGAGCCTGACGCAGCACCCGCCCGCGTAGACTTGAAACGATGACTACTCAAGCTTTGCCATCCGCCCTGGCGGCGATCGTGGACGACTTCCAGGCCCTGTCCGAACCCGAGAGGCTCCAGCTGCTGCTGGAGTTTTCCGAAGGACTGCCCGAGCTCCCCGACCGGCTCAAGGACCACCCCGAGCTCCTGGAGCAGGTGGTGGAGTGCCAGTCGCCGCTGTTCCTCACCATTGAGACGGGGAACAACGACGACGGCGCGGTCCACCTGTTCTTCAAGGCACCGGCCGAGGCGCCCACCACACGGGGTTTTGCCGGCGTCCTGCACGAGGGCCTGGATGGCCTGTCCGCCGCTGAAATCCTGTCCGTGCCCGACGACATGCCGGAACTGCTGGGGCTCACCCGCGCCATCACGCCGCTGCGTATGAGGGGCATGACCGCCATGTTGGGAAGGATCAAGCGCAAGGTGGCCGCAGGCTCCCGCGCCCAGGCCTGACCCCAGTACCCATGGCACGGAAGAACGGCTCCCAGGGAACCCCGGCAACAGCGGCGCTGACCGCTGCCGGGGTTCCCTTTGTGCTGCACCCGTACACCCACGATCCATCCGCGCCGAGCTACGGCGCTGAAGCTGCAGAAGCCCTTGGCATCGATCCTTCGCGCGTCTTCAAAACACTGATGGTGGACGTGGAGGGCCGGCTGGCAGTGGGGATCGTGCCGGTCAGCGGAAGCCTTGACCTGAAGGCAATGGCTTCGGCACTCGGAGCCAAGAGGGCCGCGATGGCCGATCCCGCCGCAGCCCAGCGCCGCACCGGCTACGTCCTGGGCGGAATCTCCCCCATCGGGCAGCGCCAGCCCTCCCCCACGGTGCTGGATTCCACCGCCCTGGGGCTGGACACGATCCTGGTGTCCGGAGGCCGCCGCGGCCTGGACATTGAGCTCGCCCCGGCAGACCTGGCCCGGCTGACGAACGCCATTACCGCTCCCATCAGCTCGCTGGCTGCGGGCAGCTCTCAGCCATAGCAGCGCAGAGAATGGGAACGACAGGTTACTTGATCACGTAGCGCTGCATCATGTCGTTGTCCTCGTGCTCCAGGATGTGGCAGTGCCATACGTATTCGCCCTTGAAGGATGAGCCGATGGCCAGCGGGTCTCCGCCCGCTGCGGCAGCACCGAAGGGGACGCGGAACCGTGTCACCTCCCCCGGCATCGCCACCACCGTGTCCTTCCAGCCCTGCTCGGTGGCCGGCGCGTCCTCGGGACGGCCCATCAGGTGTGGCCCGACGTCGACCGCTTTGCCCGCCCCCGGCGTGACGAGTCCGGTTTCCGGATCTACAAACTTTGTGGCCTCGAGGTAGGCATCGACGTCGAACTTCTGCCGGTTGAGGACCTGGAACTGGGTGAAGTGCAGGTGGATGGGGTGGGCGTCCACGGTGGTGTTGATGAGCTCCCACTGTTCCAGGGTGTCACTTTTCACCACCGTGATGTCCGTGCCGTCGAACATCCTGTTGTTCAGCAGCGCCATCACCGGCACGTCGTCCGCGTTGGCAACCTCCACCAGCGCCATGGACCTCGTTGCCTTGACCGGCCGTTCTCCGAGCTTGGTAACGGCTTCGGACCGGAGTTGGGCCGGCAGCGGCACCGTGTAGCCGGGCTCGGAGAGGACGGTGAACTGCATGATCTGCGGGAGCGGGAGTCCGCCCTGCCGGACAGACTTTGGCCCGTCCGGGTAGGGCACCGGAGCACTGTTGGCCAGGATCACCCTGGCGCCTGCCTTGAGTCCCCCGAAGTCCACCACGATGTCTGCCCGTTCGCCCGGTCCCATCACCAGCCTGGTGAGCCGGACAGGAGCGTCGAGCAGGCCGCCGTCGGACCCTATCTGGTGGAATGGGACCGGGGTGCCGCCGGCGAGGAACCTGAAGTCGTAGAACCGGGCGTTGGAGCCGTTGAACATCCGGAAACGGTACTTCCCGCGGGCCACGTCCAGGTTAGGCCAGCTCTTCCCGTTGACGGTGGCCACATCGCCGAAGAACTCCGGGGCCCAGGGGCGGGGTGTGCCGTCTGCGCTGACGAGATCCGGATTGGGAGGGTAGGCAAACGAGCCGTCGGAGTTGAACATCCGGTCCTGGATAATCAGCGGCACTTCGTACGGGGGCGGCGGCAGGTGTGTCCCGTCACCGGTATCGATCCCGGTCCCGCCAGGCTTGTCCCGGAGGAGGTAGCCGCCGGCCAACCCGGCGTAGACATTCAGCCGGGTGAGGCCCAGTGCATGGTCGTGGTACCAGAGCCCGGCGGCATCCTGGTTGTTGCCGTAGTGGTACGTGTAGGAGGCGCCGGGACCGAAGGCCTGGTCCGGGCCGCCGTCGGACCGCACACTGACGTTGCCGCCGTGAAGATGGACGGACGTCCGCGGCCGCACTGCATCGTTGCTGCCCGCCGGAACCAGTTCGGGGTCGATGGCAAAGGCCAGGGGATGCCGTCCGGCCTGGTTGTGGACCGTCAGCTCGAAGGGCGTACCTTTCCGGGCGATGATCACGGGGCCAAGGTACGTCCGGGTTGAACCGGCCTCCTGGTAGGCCAAGGTGTCCGTCAGGCCCATGTGTTCCTGGAACCGGTGGCGGGCGTTGCGGACCCAGAGCGACTTGCTGCCGCCAGCCTGCACGTCCAGCACTCCGAGCTCATCCATGGTGGGGAGCTGCTCGGTAAACATCGATTGCTTCCCGGACGCAGGTGCACGGGCCGCGGCAGCCGGCAAGCCGGGCGAAGCCAGGAGCCCTGCACCGGCAACAGCACCGGCCTGCAGCAGTTGTCGTCTTGTCATGCGCATTTCGGGGCCCCATTTCTTCGCAACGGTATCCCCCCTGGGCAGCAGGATAGACCCGGGCTTTGGTCTGTCATAGGGTCACGGGTCCCCAATGAAGGAGGGTAGGCCTTACCCCTAATTCCCTCCTGCCCGCCCCGCATCCCGTCCGGTGAAGTGGTCCATGGTCCGGTTGACTCCCAGCACGTCCATGAGCCCGTCAAAGACGGTGACCGGAAGAATCCGCAGGGCGGGCAACAGGTTCACAATGGGCGGCAGGACAAGTTTCCGGCGCCCGGCTTCGATGGCGTCAAGGACCCTGGTTGCCACCTGCTCTTCCTGGAGGATGGGGAGGAGCAGTGGCCAGCGGGTCTGGACGCCATCGAACATCCCGGTGTCGATGTAGTAAGGGCAGACCACCAGCGTATTGACACCGGCTCTTCCTGCGCGGAGCTCGGCACGGAGTGATTCGTTGAAGCCGAAAGCGGCGAACTTGCTGGCGGAATAGTCGGTCTGGCGGGCAACACCACCAGGCCGGCAGCACTGGCAACGGTGACCACCGTTCCCCGCCGGCGGTTGGCCATTCCGCCGAGGAAGGCGCGGGTGACCCAGTACAGGGCCATGACATTGACGTTCATGGTCCGTTCGATGGCCTCATCCGCGGCCTCAAGGAGTGGCCGGCCGCTGACCACGCCGGCGTTGTTGACCAGGACATCCACCGGTCCGGCAACATCCGCGGCAGCCTTTACCGCCTGACGGTCCGTGACGTCCACAACGTAGGCTTCGGCGGAGCCGCCGTCGGCCCGGATCTCATCGCGCACCGCTGCGCACCGTTCAGCGTCCAGATCCCAGATGAGCACCAGGCTGCCGCGCCGGGCGGCTCCCAGCGCCAGGCGGCGGCCCAGCCCGCTGCCACCTCCCGTGATCAACACTGTGGCGCCGGAAAGCGCGGTTCCTGTGGGCATATGGTTCTCCTGGCGTTTTGAGGCGTATGTCCTGGCGGCGCGGGCGATGTCGGTTAGCGGTTGCGGGGGAAGCGGCCCATCAGCGTGATGGCCCCTTTCATGATCCGCGCGTAGGCCCGGTTCGACATGCCGGGCATGGGTGCAACCGGCAGCAGCCGTTGCACCGCGATGGTCTGCGGCTCGGTGTATTTGAGGATGCCTTCCCGGCCGTGGCGGCGGCCCGCGCCGGACTCCTTCATGCCCCCGATGGGCGCATCATGGGATGCCCAGGTGGCTGCATAGCCTTCATTGACGTTGACCGTGCCCGTCAGGAGCCTGCGCGCCACAGCCTCCCCGCGGCGGCCGGACCAGACGCTGGCGTTCAGGCCGAAGTCGGAATCGTTGGCGAGGGCGACGGCCTCGTCATCGTCAGCTGTCCGGTAGACAGCCACGACGGGACCGAAAGTCTCTTCACGGGCCACAAGCATCTCCCCGGTGACTCCGGCAAGGACCGTTGGCTCGTAGAACAAGGGCCCCAGGTCCGGCCGCCGCCGGCCGCCGGTGACCAATTGCGCGCCTTTGGCCACGGCATCCTGGACGTGGCGGTCCACCCGTTCAAGTTGTGCCGCGCTGATGAGGGACCCCATGCCGATGTCCCAGTCCGGTCCTGGAGCCATGCGGATGCCCTTCGCCCCGGCTGCGAAGGCGGCCAGGAAACTGTCATGGACGTCAGAGTGCACGTAGATCCGCTCGATGCTGACGCACAGCTGTCCCGAGTTGGAAAAACAGGCGTGGACCGCGCCGGCTGCAGCTTTGCCAATATCCGCGTCAGCCAGAACCAGCATGGGGTTCTTGCCGCCGAGTTCGGCGGAAAAGCCGATCAGCCGCTCACCGCACTGCCGGGCAACGGTCTTGCCGGTCTTGGACGATCCGGTGAACATCAGGAAGTCGACCCGCTCAATCAGGGCGGGCCCAACCGCGGGGCCGGGCCCTGTGACCACCTGGAACAGCTCTGCTGCAAGGCCTGCCTGACGGAGCAGCCTGAGCATCAGCAGGGCGGTGAAGGGCGTCTGTGAATCCGGCTTCAGGACGATGGCGTTTCCGGCCAACAGGGCCGGGATGGCGTCCGAGACCGCAAGGGTCAGGGGGTAGTTCCAGGGACTGATGACGCCCACCACGCCCTTGGGCATGCGGTGTTCGGTGGTGCGGGTCAGGACCGGGGCGGCGCCCTTCCGGCGGCGCGGCCCAAGGAACCGTTCAGCGTTCCGCAGATAGTAATCCGCCGTCAGGACAACGTCCGCGAACTCCTCGAAGGCGCTCAGCCGGGACTTGCCGCTCTCTGCCTGCACCAGGTCCAGGATGTCCTGCTCCCGGTCCAGCACCAGCCCGCGGAAGCGCCGGACCACGGCGCAGCGTTCAGCCACCGGAACAGTGGCCCAGTGCCGCTGCGCCAGGCGGGCCGTACCGACGGCGGCAGCAACGTCATGCGCGGTGCAGACAGGCACTTCACCAATCACGGTCCCGTCAAAGGGTGCACGCGACGCCTGGGCCGGCCCGCCCGGGGCAGCTGTGACCAGTCCTTCAAGTCCCGCTGCGAGCTCCCGCCCACGTGCGCTCAACGTCCCTGTTTTTCCCTGTTGCAGTTGGTCCGCCATGTCACGCCCCCGCAGGCGTTGGTCCGGCCAGGGCCCCCGGGCTTAGCCCGGATCCGGGGTTGAGGCGGGGGGCGAGCTGTTGCCGGAGCCAGGCCTTGACCAGCCGTTCCCAGCGCTCGGGGTCCACGTTCCATTCCTTGGTGTGCCGTGCGTGCCTGAATGTTTCGAAGGTGACCATTTCCGGGTTCCGCTCGGCCAGGAGGGCAGACGGTCCGTAGGGAACATACTCGTCGTCAACGCTGTGGATGATCAGGGTGGGAGTCCGCAGTTCAACGGCCCTGGACACCCAGTCCATGACCTTCAGGTCAACCGGCGCCGAAAGGCCGGTCAGGCGGCGGCCCAGCGGATGGCCCAGCATCAGCTGCCCGTAGCGGCCCACCAGCGACGGAATCCGGTTCAGCTGCGCATGGTGCGCCAGCACGGTGACCCAGTCGATCACCGGGGCGTCAAGCACCATGGCCCGGATCAGGTGCCGGTAGCGGGACAGGTCCGCGGTCTGCAGGCAAATGGCCCCGCCCATGGACCAGCCGAAGAGGACGATTTCCTCGGCCCCATGGGCCAGCGCATACTCAATGGCAGCTTCAATGTCCTGCCATTCCGTGGAGCCCAGGCCGTAGCGTCCGTCATCGGCCGAAGGCGCCAGTCCGTCATTGCGGTAGGACACCAGCAGGCTGGTCAGGCCCAGCTCCAGTGCCGGTCCCACCGCCCGCAGCGCCTCCTGCCGGCTGGCCCCGCGTCCGTGCACCATAATGGCCCAGGTGCGGGCCGTCCCCTTCGCCCGGACCAGCCAGGCCGGCGCTTCCCCGCGTTCCACCGGAACCAGCACGTCCTCGGCAGGAATTCCGACGGCGGCCGGGTCCGGGTAGATGGCACCGCTCCACCATCCCCAGCGGGCCGTGGACAAATCACCGCTGTAGACAGCTTCCACCTCGCGCAGGACCGTCCGTTCGGCGGGCGAGTAGGAAATAATGCGGCCAATGCGCACATGCCCCTTGCCGCCGTCGAAAAAGAACCCGTAGACCCCGTCCACAGTGGTGTCATCGTCGGCAGCCAGGATCACCTGCTGCTTGTGCCCGTCCCGGATAACGGCCAGCAGTTCTTTGTCGGCAACCCGCTGCCGTGCAGGCGTGATGACGCGGCGGGCAAAGTACACGGCGAGCGCGGAGGAGCCTGCTCCCAGCAGGCTGGCCACGGATCCGCCGGCGATGGCGCCGCCAATGGCCCACTTTGCTCCGGGAGACATTCCGCCGGAATCCCGGAGGAATGCAGTCATTGCAGGGCGCGCTCGCCGGAAAGGTGCCATGGAACTATTCTTACCGGCGTTGCCGCCGATACCCGCATTCCCGGGCAGGACCGGCACGGCGCCGCGCAGCCTACCGGCCCTGTTCCGGCACTTTCTTTTGCTGCCGTGCGGGCGTCCGCGGGCGGCGCTAGGCTAAGGCCATGAGTGATCCCATCATCATCCTGACCGAAGAACCCCTGGGCGCGGACGACCGCGTGAACATTGAACGGCTGGTGGATGGGGCGGACAACCGGTTGCTGGTCCTGGTGCCGGCGAACACCGAGCGGCACCTGCTCGTGGACTTCCTGGAAAACCTCTCCATGCTTGACGTTGCCAAGGCGTTCCGGGAACTTGGAGCGCGCAACCCGGACCCCGCCGCAGAGCGGGCGCACGCAGATGAAATCCTCACCGCGTCGCTCGCGGCACTGGAGGGCCTGGGCTCGGGTGTAAGCGGCCAGGTGGTGGAGGGCAAGGCAGTGGAGGGCCTGGTGGCAAAGGTCCGGGAAACCGGCGCCTCCCAGGCCGTGGTGATCACCAGGCCGCATGCCGTGTCCGACACCTTCCACACGGACTGGGCCAACAAGGCGCAGGACCAACTCGGTGTCCCCGTGCTCCACCTGTACGCGGGCTCGGGATTTATCGGCGACTCCTGAGCGTTGGGAAAGCTATGAGCATCTTTGGAAACAGCATTTTCGGGAACAAGGCAACGGACATGGTTGGCGGCGGCCAGGAAAGCACCACGCCAGCAAACACGGTCCAGAAAACCGATGACCAGTGGCGGGAGGAGTTGACCCCGGAGGAGTACCACGTCCTCCGCCAGGCCGGGACCGAGCGCCCGTACACCGGCGAATACTGGGATACCCATACCGAGGGCGTATACCAGTGCCGGGCCTGTGGCGCCGAACTGTTCACCAGCAACGAGAAGTTTGACTCGCACTGCGGGTGGCCTTCCTTCTGGGCTCCTTTGGCTGAGGGCAACGTGCGCTACATCCATGACAGGACCCTCGGCATGGAAAGGATCGAGGTGCGCTGCGCTTCCTGCGACTCGCACCTTGGCCACGTCTTCGAGGGCGAGGGCTATGGCACGCCCACCGACCAGCGCTACTGCATCAACTCCGTGTCCCTCCGACTCGTGGCAAAGGACGCCGAACCGGAAGGGACGCCGCAAAGTTAGGGCACCGGAAGGGCTGTCCAGGCGCCTATCCCACAGCGAAGGACCTGTCTCGGTCCTTCCGCCGGAGCAGCGAGGCTAAGCCTTTCTTACGAAAGATACGTTTTGGCATAAGTTCTGCTGGTTGCTTGTTACGCTCGCCAGAGAAGCAAGCAACCAGAAAGGCAGCCGACGATGACAGAGACCCTGACCACCGCCGTTACCGGGATTTCCGCACAGAACCAGGACTGGCTCCGGCTCAAGGCAGCCGCCACCGCACTGCAGGGGCTCCAGGTCCAGGACGGCTCCGTCCCCAATCCGGAGGACCACCCGGAAGCAGCCCGGTACGTGGATGCCATCGTGGCCGCAGTCCAGGCCCTGGCTCCTGCTTTTCGGCACGACGCCGGCTACCTGGGCGCCGCCTGCGCAGACTTTGAGGCATGGGCTGCCGGCGGCTTCGGGGTCCCTGACTTCCTCTCATCGCTCCTGGAGTTCCAGCCGCAGGAGCAGCGCCGCGACGGGCTGCAGCACCTGGTGGTGTTCCCCATGTACACCCAGAACGGCAGCAGCAACCGGCTGGTGGAGGCTGTGCTGGTCGAGGTCATCTGGCCCGAATTCATCGCCGGGCTGGAAGCCGGGGACTACTCGAACAAACTGTTCGTCCCCATCCGCTTCGTGGACTTCACCCCGGGCTACGACACCAACTCAGCCGTCCTCTTCCCCGAAACGGTGGCCGTCAGCCGGACCCCCACCTTCACCTGGGGCGCAATCTTTGCCGACCGGGAAGCTGCCCGGTTCCGCCGCGTCCTGAAAGCCGCAGCGGAGATCACGTCCCTGGAGCTGCCGGAGGGCGCCGCGGAACTGCTCGCGGACCAGGACCTCACCGAGGCCACGTTCGTGATGTGGGACCTGATCCACGACCGGACGCACATGCGCGGGGACCTGCCGTTCGATCCGTTCATGATCAAGCAGCGGATGCCCTATTTCCTGTACTCGCTCGAAGAGCTGCGCTGCGACCTCACCGCATTCCGCGAATCGGTCCGGATCGAAAAGGACGACGACGCCGATCCTGAAGCACGGCGGCACGCGAAGCTCGTGCAGTACGCCATCATCTTCGACCGCATCTTCCGCTTCGCCATTACCGGCAGCCGCGTCCGCAACTACGATGGCCTGGGCGGCCAGCTCCTCTTTGCCTGGCTGCACCAGCAGCACGTGCTGCACTGGACGGACACCCGGCTTGCCATCGACTGGGATGAGGTGGCGGACGCTGTGATCGCCCTGGGAGCCAGCATCGACGAACTCTACTGGCGCTCCATCGACCGCCCCAAGACCGCCCACTGGCTGGCCGCCTACCAGCTGGTCTCGGCCACTGTCACCCCCAACCCTGCCTCCGTGTGGGCCAAGGGCCCGGACGCGCTCCCGTTGGCGGGAACGCCCCGCGGCCTCACGGACCAGGTGCTGGACGACGAATTCCCGCTGTCCATGTTCTACGAGGCATTGGAGAAGAAGATGCGCCCCGTCATCGAGTCCACCGCCGGGATCACCGGCCGCTCCGCACTGTGAGCACTGCCGGAGCAACAGAAGCCGACCAGGGCGGCCAGAGCCCGCATGCCCGGCCGCTCACCGTCCTGGTGGCCGGCGGCAGCGGTGCCTCCGGAATCGCCGTGGCCCGGGCGCTGGCCGCGGCCGGCCACCGGGTGGCCGCGGCGGGGTCCGATCCCGCCGGCATCCGCGCAGCAGCGCAGAAAGCGGGCGACGGCGTCACGCCCTTTACGTGCGACCTCGCCGTTTTGGCGGACGTCCGGCAGTTGCGCGACGACGTCACCGGCGCCATGGGGGCGGTAGACGGCGTGATCCACCTGGTGGGCGGCTGGCGCGGGGCCAAGGGCATCACGGACCAGTCCGACGACGACTGGGACTTCCTGGAACGCGGCGCCATCACCACCCTGCGCAACGTCTCACGCGTCTTCTTTGACGACCTCGCCGCATCCGCCTCGGGACGGTTTGCGATGGTGTCCTCCACCGCCCTGGATAAACCCACTGCAGCCGTGGCCAGCTACGCGGCAGCGAAGGCAGCCGCGGAAACCTGGACCATGGCCATGGCCGATGGCTTCCGCCGGGCCTCCGGGGCCGGCGGAAGCCAAGCCGCCGCCACGATCCTGGTGGTCAAGGCGCTGGTGGACGACGACCTGCGCCGAACCCACCCGGAGCGCAGGTTCCCGGGGGCGACTGACGTGGCTGACCTGGCCTCCGCCGTCGTACGCCTTTTTGGCACACCATCCGCCGAACTCAACGGTGCCCGCCTCAGGCTGGCCGGCTGACGGCCCCGGCATTACCTAAACTGAAAGCGTGAGCAACCCAATGACGACAACAGCAGAAACCCGCACGGGGCTGCGGCTGCACGATCCCAACGTGCGCGGCTTTGCCTCCGACAACTACTCAGGCGTCCACCCCGAAGTCCTCGCGGCACTTGCCGCCGCCAATGACGGGCACCAGGTCTCCTACGGCGAAGACGACTACACGGCGCGGCTGCAGGAACTGATGGTTGACCACTTCGGCCCGGGCATCGAATGCTTCCCGGTCTTCAACGGCACCGGTGCCAACGTCCTGTCACTGCAGTCCTTGCTCCCCCGCTGGGGCGCCGTGGTGTGCGCCTCCACCGCCCACATCAACATGGACGAGAACGGAGCCCCCGAACGCATCGGCGGACTCAAGCTCCTGCACGTCCCCACGCCGGACGGCAAGCTCACCCCCGAACTGATCGACCGGGAGGCCTGGGGCTGGGGCGACGAACACCGCGCCCAGCCGCTGGCCGTCTCCATCACGCAGACCACGGAACTGGGCACCTGCTACACCCCGGAAGAAGTGCGTGCCATTGCCGACCATGCGCACGCCAGGGGCATGAAGCTGCACATGGACGGGGCGCGGCTGGCCAATGCCGCCGCCCACCTGGGCGTGCCCCTGCGGGCGTTCACCCGTGACGCCGGCGTGGACATCCTGTCCTTTGGCGGCACCAAGAACGGACTGCTCTTCGGCGAAGTGGTGGTGGCCCTGAACCCCGAGGCAGCCCACGGCCTGGTCTACCTGCGCAAGATGGACATGCAGCTTGCCTCCAAGATGCGGTTCATGTCCGCGCAGTTCATCGCGCTGCTGGAAGGCGACCTGTGGCTGCGCTCCGCGGCGCACGCCAACGCCATGGCCGCCCGCCTCCGTGCCGCCGTCGACTCCATTGACGGCGTCCGGCCCACCCAGAAGACCGAATCCAACGGCGTCTTCGCCATCCTTCCCCCCGGGACAGCGGACCGGCTGCGCAAGTCCTTCCGGTTCTACGACTGGGATGAGGCGGCAGGGGAAGTCCGGTGGATGTGTTCCTTTGACACCACGGAAGAGGACGTCGATACCTTTGCTGCCGCGATCCGCCATGAGCTCCGGGATCACCGGCCCGGCCAGGCAGGGTGAACGGGCGCTGGCGGCGAGCCTTCCCGCCCCCGCCCGTCCCGCCCCGTAATCTGCCAAGGTGAACGCACTTGACCAGGTTCCCCCGGATTTTCTCCACGCGTTGGGAACCCTCAGGAAAGCCCGGTGCCGGAAGGAACTGCGCCTCGCGGAGATCCCTGCCCCCGCACGGCTGGCGCCCTTCGCCGTCGCGCTGGGCGCCGAAGTGATGGCGCCCGGCGCCCCCGCCACGCCCGTCCACGGACCCGCGGCCATGGCCCTTGCCGCCGCCTCCGCTTCGGGGCCGGCGGACGAGGACGAAACGGAGCTCGCCACCGGACGCTTCATCCTGCTGCATGATCCGGACGGCTCGGCAGTCTGGGACGGCGAGTTCCGGATCGTCACCTACATCCGTGCCGAACTGGAACCGGAAATGGGCAACGACCAGATGCTGGGTACCGTGGCGTGGACCTGGCTGGTGGAGGCACTGGAGAACCATAATGCGGCATACCGGGCCGCGGGCGGCACCGCCACCCGCGTCCTGTCCGAAAGCTTCGGGACCCTGGCCGGGCGGCCCGGGTCCATAGACATCGAGCTCCGGGCCTCCTGGACGCCCGGTTCCGCCGATGTCCAGGCCCACCTGGAGGCCTGGTCCGACATGGTGTGCACGTTCGCCGGACTGCCGCCACTGCCCGACGGCGTCACCGCACTCCCGCCCCGGCGGCGAAGCCAGCAGAACGGTTATGGGGCAGCCCGGTAAACTGGGGGCATCATGACCCCAAACATTCCGGAAAACACCACAGCCGGCGTCCCGGCTGCTGCTGCCGCACCCCACATCACGGTGGAGGGCTTTGACAGCCCCATCCCTGAAATCATCGACCTTGACTCGCCCCGGGACGGCGTTCCGCTGGTCATCGAGACGCAGTCCGGCCTGGAGCGCTGTGCCGCTGCCATTGCCGCCGGCACCGGGCCCGCCGGCGTGGACGCCGAACGCGCCTCCGGCTTCCGCTACGGACAGCGGGCCTTCCTGGTCCAGATCCGCCGCGAGGGCGCCGGGACCTGGCTGATCGATCCCGAGCCGTTCGAGAACCTGGACATCATCAACGACGCCCTCCGCGGCGTCGAATGGATCCTCCACGCCGCCACCCAGGACCTCCCCTGCCTCTCCGAACTCGGAATGTGGCCGGACAAGCTCTTCGACACGGAACTCGCAGCGCGCCTGGCCGGGCTGCCCCGCGTGGGCCTGGCCGCCGTCATCGAACAGCTGCTGGGATTCGGCCTTGCCAAGGAACACTCTGCGGCCGACTGGTCCACCCGACCCCTGCCGGAGCCCTGGCTGCGCTACGCCGCACTGGACGTCGAGGTCCTCACGGAGCTGCGCGAGGAACTCATCGAGCTGCTGCAGGCGGACGGAAAACTGGAATACGCCCAGCAGGAGTTCGCGGCCATCCTCGAAGCGGGCATCGCTCCCCCGCGCGTTGACCCGTGGCGGAAGACCTCCGGCCTGCATCAGATCCGTGACCGCCGCCAGCTTGCCGCGGTCCGCGAGCTGTGGCTGGAACGCGACTCCCTGGCGCAGAAACGCGACGTGGCACCCGGGCGGCTCCTCCCGGACTCAGCCCTCGTAGCCGCGGCGAAGGCCATGCCCGCCACTGTCCCCCAACTGCTCAGCACCAAGGGCTTCCACGGGCGGGCCGCCCAGCGCGAAGCTCCACGGTGGCTGCGCTGCATCGCCGCGGCCCGGGACCTGGCGGAACTGCCGCCCCTGCACCTTGCCACCAACGCCCCGCCGCCGCCGCGGGTCTGGGCAGACCGCGATCCCGAAGCCGCCGCCCGCCTGGCCACGGCCCGCCCCCTGCTCCAGGAGAAGGCCGGGGAGTTGAACCTTCCGCTGGAGAACCTCCTGACGCCCGACTACCTGCGGCGTGTGGCGTGGCGGCCGCCGGCCGACGTCACCGAAGACTCGATTTCCGCCGAACTGCGGGCGCTCGGTGCCCGCCCATGGCAGGTGGAACTCACGGCTCCACTGATCACCGCCGCTTTCCTGAATCCGCAGCCCCTTCCACCCAAGGAACCTAAACAGGTTGCTGCCGCAGGCGGCCAGTAGACCTTTCACGTCAGCCCTTGCAGGCTAAGTTACTCGCGAGTAACATCGGTGTGACCGACGCCAGTTAGTGCCGCACTCCGGCATGCACCCGGCGCGCTACGTCTCGATGAGGAGTTAAACGTGAGCCAGCACGGAAGCGGCGCATCACTGCGCACTGTCCGCGACGTCGTCTTTGTGGACGGCATCCGCACACCCTTCGGCAGGGCCGGCGAGAAAGGAATCTACGCCGGGACCCGGGCCGACGACCTGATCGTGAAATGCATCCGCGGCCTGCTTCGCCGCAATCCGTCCCTGCCGTCGGAGCGGATCGACGAGGTAGCCATCGCTGCCACCACCCAGACCGGCGACCAGGGCCTTACCCTCGGCCGGACCGCGGCCCTGCTGGCCGGCCTCCCCCGGACGGTCCCCGGCTTCGCCATCGACCGCATGTGCGCCGGTGCCATGACGGCCGTCACCACGACGGCGGGCGGCATCGGCTTTGGCGCCTACGACGTGGTGGTTGCCGGCGGCGTGGAGCACATGGGCCACCACCCCATGGGATCCGGCGCCGACCCGAACCCGCGCTTCATGTCCGAACGCCTGGTGGACCCGGCAGCCCTGAACATGGGAAACACTGCCGAGAACCTGCACGACCGCTTCCCGGCCATCACGAAAGAGCGCACCGACGCCTACGCCGTGGCCTCGCAGGACAAGCTGGCCGCCGCCTACCGGGACGGGAAGATCCAGCCGGACCTGGTTCCCGTTGCCGCCCGCAAGCCCGGAGAGGGCTGGACCGTCCACAGCAAGGACGAACCGCCGCGTCCGGGGACCAGCATGGCTGACCTCGCCGGCCTGCGCACGCCGTTCCGGGCCCATGGCAGGGTCACTGCGGGAAACGCCGCCGGCCTGAACGATGGCGCAACCGCCGCCGTGCTTGCGTCCTCCGAGGCCGCAGCGGAGCTCGGTCTTCCCGTGAAGATGCGGCTGGTCAGCTACGCGTACGCCGGGGTGGAGCCGGAGGTCATGGGCATCGGCCCCGTCCCCGCCACCGAAAAGGCGCTGGCGAATGCCGGGCTGACCATCGATGACATCGGCCTCTTCGAGATCAACGAAGCGTTTGCCGTGCAGGTCCTGAGCTTCCTGGACCACTACGGCATCGCCGACGACGACCCCCGGGTCAACCGGTACGGCGGCGCCATCGCCGTGGGACACCCCCTCGCCTCCTCCGGCGTGAGGCTGATGATCCAGCTGGCCCGCCAGTTCGAAGAGGACCCGTCGGTGCGGTACGGGATCACCACCATGTGCGTGGGCCTTGGCATGGGCGGCACCGTGATCTGGGAGAACCCGAACCACCCCGACTACAGCGGAACCTCTTCCGGGGAGACCGCCGCTACCGTTTCCGAAGGAGCCATGGCATGAGCGCCGCAGATTTCCGAAAGTTGGCGGACCTTTTCCCCAACGAAACCGTCACCCACTCCTATGTGCAGGACATCGCACTGCCGGGCACCGCGGGCCAGCCAGGCCCGGGTACCTTCGCCCTGGTCACCCTGGACAACGACCTCGACCACAGCAAGCCCACCACCCTGGGCCCCAACACCCTGGTGGAGCTCGGCACGGTCCTGGAAGGCCTGCGCGGGCGGGCCGCCCGGGGCGAGATCGTGGGCGTCGGCGTGACCGGCAAGCCGCACTACCTGGCGGCCGGCGCCGATCTTTCCGCCGTGAAGTCACTGGAAAAACGTGAGCACGGGCTGTGGATGGCACAGCTGGGCCACGACGTCTACGCAACGCTGGCCAACCTTGGCGTCCCCAGCTTCGCCTTCATCAACGGCGCCGCCCTGGGCGGCGGCCTGGAAATCGCCCTGCAGTCCACGTACCGCACCGTATCCACGGGTGCCGGGGCCCTGGCACTGCCGGAAGCGTTCCTTGGCCTGGTGCCCGGCTGGGGCGGCGTCTACATCCTCCCCCGCCTGGTGGGCCCGGAGAATGCCGTGAAGGTCATGATCGAGAACCCGCTCAGCAACAACCGGACACTGTCCGGGGCGGAGGCGTTCAAGCTGGGCATCGCCGACGCTCTCTTCGAGCCTGCCGACTTCCTGGAGCAGTCACTTGCCTGGGCCGCCGGTGTCATCTCCGGTGACGTGGTCCCGGAGCGGGCCAACGCCGTCGACCCTTCCTCTCCTGAGGCGGCAACCCGCTGGGCCGCCGCGGTGGAGGCCGGCCGGGCGTTCGTTGAGGCCAAGACCTCCAACGCGTCCCCCGCACCCGCCAAGGTCCTGGATATCCTCGAAGCGAACCGCACCATGACGGCAGCGGAATCCGCCGCACTGGAATGCGAAACTCTGGCGGACCTGATGCAGACCGACGAGTTCCGCTCCACTGTTTATGCCTTCCTGGACCTGGTGCAGAAGCGGGCCAAGCGCCCGGCCGGCGCCCCTGACCGCAAGCTGGCCCGTCCCGTCACCAAGGTCGGCGTGGTTGGCGCCGGGCTGATGGCCGGCCAGCTGGCACTGCTCTTCGCCCGCCAGCTGAAGGTGCCTGTGGTCCTGACCGACATCGACCAGGCGCGTGTGGACAAGGGCGTGGCCTACGTCCACGCCGAGGTGGACAAGCTGCTGGCGAAAAAGCGCGTCAGCCAGGACGCGGCCAACCGCACCAAGGCCCTGGTGACGGGTTCGGTGTCAAAGGATGTCTTCGCCGACGCCGACTTCGTGATTGAGGCGGTCTTTGAGGAACTGCACATCAAGAAGCAGGTCTTCGCCGAACTGGAAGGCATTGTGGCACCGGAATGCATCCTGGCCACGAACACGTCCTCGCTCTCCGTGACGGAGATGGCCGCGGACCTGCAGCACCCCGAACGCCTGGTGGGGTTCCACTTCTTCAACCCCGTGGCCGTGATGCCGCTGCTGGAGATTGTCCGGGCCCCGCGGACCGACGACGCAGTGCTGGCCACCGCCTTCGAACTGGCCAGGTCCCTGAAGAAGACCGGGGTACTGGTCAAGGATGCCGCCGCGTTCGTGGTCAACCGCATCCTGCTCAGGCTCATGGGGGAAGTCACGGCCGCCTTTGATGAGGGCACCCCGGCCGAGGTGGCGGACAATGCGCTCCGGCCCATGGGGCTGCCCATGACGCCGTTCACGCTGCTTGCCATGGTGGGCCTGCCCGTGGCGCAGCACGTCCAGGAATCGCTGCACGCCGCGTTCGGCGACCGTTTCCCGGTCTCCACCAACCTCAAGAAGCTCATCGACAACAACGTCAAGGCCCTGTGGGAGACTTCCCCGGATGGTACCCGTGCCATCCCCGCTTCCACGCTGGAAATGCTGTCCTTTGGCTCCAGCCCCTCCACCGGCGAGCAGGTGCTGCGCCGCGTCCAGGATGCCCTGGCTGAGGAAATCGGCCTCATGCTGGACGAGGGCGTCGTTGCCGGTCCGGAGGACATCGACCTCTGCATGATCCTGGGCGCCGGCTGGCCGATGTTCCTGGGCGGCATCACCCCCTACCTGGACCGGGCGGGGGCCTCCGAGCGGGTGAACGGCAAGCGCTTCCTGGCACCGGGCGTCGCGTCCCCCGCCGCAGGCTAGGCGGATTGGCGCGCCGCCCGCCCACTGGCGGGCGGCGCACTGCCAGCCGCCGTCATACCGACGGTCAGGCCGGCGCCAACCGGCCGCCGTCGAGCATCAGGATGCGGTGCGCCACGGTCCGTGCGTAGCCCAGGTCATGGGTGACCAGCACGACGGCGGCGCCCTCCGCTGCGGCCGAGCCGACGGCGGCGTCCAGCAGGGCCAGTCCGTCGCCGTCCAGTGCCACGGTGGGCTCGTCCAGTGCAAGGACGGGGGGCCTGCGCGCCAGGACGGTGGCCAGCGCCAGGAGGCGCTGGGCTGAGGCCGGCAGCTCGGCGGGGTGCTCGTCGACGGCCTTCGCAAGGCCGACTGCCTGAAGGGCTGCAACGGCCCGTCCTGCAGCCTTGTCCGGACCCACCAGGCCGTCCAGCCCGAAGCTGACCTCCCGCAGGACGGTCCGTTCAAACAGCTGGTCGCGCGGCTGCTGGAACAGGAGGCCTACGGCTGCCGCGGTCCGTCCGACGGGCGCGCCGGAAATGTCATTGCCGCCGACCAGGACAGTTCCCGCGGTGGGCCTCAGCAGCCCGTTGAAGTGCCGCAGGAGCGTGGATTTTCCGGCGCCATTCGGCCCGGTAACCGCCACGATTTCCCCGGGCTGCACCGCCAGGTGGACGTCCTGCAGCACCGGGGTGCCATGGTTCGGCTCCTCCGTCCGTGCCGCCTTGCCCCATCGTTTGCCGCGTCTTTTGCCGTTGGTTTGTGGCCCCGGGTACGCAAAGGACACAGCGCGGAGCAGCAACGCTGGCGGTCCCGGCAGTTGCCCTGCAGGCGGCCTTGGCGGCGCCGCAGCGTCCCGTTCGGCCGGACGCCGGATTGCCCGGGGCAGCATGTCCAGGCCGTTCCCGCCTTCGGTTTGTCGGGTTCCCGTGCCGGCGGGAGGTCCACACGCGGTCACCGTGCCATCCGACAGCACCATCCACGTGTCGGCGCGCAGCAGCAGCGGGTCCACCATCTGGCTGAGGATGACGACGGCGGTACCCCGCTTCAGCAGGTCCCGGACCAGGGCGGCAAGATCGTCCGCGCCTGCGGTGTCCAGGGAGGCGAAGGGCTCGTCCATGACCAGCACGGGCGGTCCGGCGATGATGGCGCAGCCGATGGCCAGTCGGCGCAGCTGGCCACCCGAGAGCTGGGCGGGGTCCTGGTCCAGTTGGTTCCTAAGTCCCAGCAGCCCGGCTGTGCGCTCTACAGCCACCTGCATGTCAGCGCGCTCCGTGCCGGCATTTTCCAGTCCGAACGCCAGTTCCTCCGCCACAGTGGCCCGCACGGTGGACAGGACGGCAGCGGGGTCCTGCGGGACAAAGCCCACGTGCCGGCCCCACTGGGCGGGATCGATCCGGGGGTCCCCCGGGCCGCCGTCGAACTCCAGCCGCGTGCCCGACAACTCGAGGAACCCTGCCAGTGTCCCGTGGCCGCCCGGAGGCAGCCAGCCGGCCAGCAACCGGCCCAGGGTTGATTTCCCGCTGCCGGAGGCGCCCAGGATGGCCGTGAACGAGCCCGGCGCAAAGGACACGGTTACATCGTGCAGGGCCGGGGCCCGGCCGTCGTGGAAGGTGAAGTGCCGGATCCCGGCTGCCAGGACCGGTTTGCCTGGCACGCCGGCATTGCTTGCTTTGCCGGCATTACTTGCTTTGCCCGCATTACCTGGGCCGCTGGTCACCACGGGCTCAGCCACCGGTGCCCGCCTGGAACACCCGGCGAACCACTGCCGCCAGGGCCGCCAGCACCACGACGGTGCGTGCTGCCCGCTGGAGGCTGGAATCAGCCACCTCCCGGTAGCTGGTCCGCGGCCCGGTATTGCTGAGTCCCCTGGCCTCCAGGGCGGCAGCGCGGGTGCCGGCGTCTTCAATCAGGGAGAGGACCAGCGGAACGGCCTGCAGCCGGAAGGCGCCCAGCCTGGACATCAGCCTCCGGGAGACCACCAGGCCGCGCGATTCCTGGGCCTGGCGGATGCGCCGTGCCCGGGCGGCGATGGCAGGGAGCAGGGTCAAGGTGGAGGCCAGGACGAAGGCGAACCGGCCCTGCACCCCGCGGGCGGACAAGGCGGCCACGAGGTCGGGGACGCTGACGCTGAAGGAGAACAGCAGCAGGGCCAGGACCACGGCGGCCAGCAGCAAAATCCGCTGCCCGGCGAAGTCCAGGCCTTCTGCCGTGATCCGGGCAGGTCCCCAGGCTGCCAGCACAGTCCGTCCTTCGGGGAAGAACAGCCCATGCAGCCACAGCAGTGACAGGCCCAGCGGAACCAGGACTGCTGCAGCCGCCGGCAGCACAAGGCGGGCCCTGCCGCCCGCCACGGACAGGCCAACGCACGCGGCAGCCACGGCGAGGGACAGCGGCCAGCTGCCGGCCGCCGTCGTAATGGCCGCTGTGGCCGCCGCAGCGGTCAGCGAGGTCAGCGGGTTGAGCCGTCCGCGTCTGGCCGGCGTTGCCGTCCTGCCTGCCGATGATGCCGTCACAGGGGTATGGTCAGCGCTTCCGTGCGGAGTCAGGGGCGGTGCCCTGGGCCGAATCCTGGGTGGCTCCCTGCGCGGGAACGCCAACCGCCGGCGCATTGCCGGCCAGGACGCGGTTGCGCCGGATGAAGGGGAACTGCTGGCGGGCACGGCGGGGCAGCGAATAGACCAGGATGGCCAGGATGGTGAACACAATGGCCTTGTCCATGGGATCGGAGATGAGCGCCTGCTTGGTGATGGCGGCCAGGAGGGTGTCGCCCATGGCACGGAAGGCACTGACGATCGCCCCCGTTGCCACGCCCGAGGTTCCGCCGAAGACGAAGGCAGCCACCGGGGCGGAGACCACGCCGGCGATGATTCCGGTAACGAAGCCGGCCACGGGAGCCAGGTAGAAGCGCCGGAACAGGCCGTAGCGTGCTGCCAGCCCGGCCAGGCACCCGATCAGTGCGGCGCCTGCGGCGAACGGAAGCACGGTGGGGTTGAAGAAGGACCAGACGATGCTGCTGAGTGCACCCGTGGCGGCGCCGGCGGCCGGACCGGCCAGGACGGCAATCAGCACCGTGCCGATGGCGTCGAGGTAGAAGGGAACCAGGGTGCTGCCAACGAACTGGCCGAGCACGATGTTCAGGACCAGGGCCACCGGGATCAGCACCAGGGTGGACGCCGGCAGCGTGGGCAGGACGGCGACGATCAGCAGGACCGCGCCTGCCAGGAAGCCGGTGAGGGCGATCAGGGCCGATGCGCTGCCCGGACCTCCGGTGATGTCTGCGGGCTGGTTGAGCACCAGGTAGACATAGGTGGCCGCGATGGCCAGGGCGCCGAGGATCTCCAGGAGCCGGCGGCGGGCCGCGGGGCGTTCCTGGGACGGGAGCGTCAAAGAGGGCGATGACATGGGGAATGTTCCTTTGGGTGCAGGCAATGGCCCGGCAATGCCGGGCCGTCAGTGTGGCTGCCTATGTCACCTCGGCAGCAGCCGGCGGCAACTGCGCCGGGCCGGTCCGTGCCCCATTCTACCGGCCATCCCGGGCCGCGTCCCATGCGCGGTGCCCTGCTGGCCAGGTGCCGCCCGCCTGCCCGTTCAGCCCATCCGGCGGGCCAGCATTCCAACGGCGGAAACCAGCCCGCGGAACGCCTGCTCCGGGTTGTTGCCGGCCACGATCCTGGCGTTGGCGGGCGTGCCCCAGAGCCCGCGGAAGTCGGCCACGGTGGTTCCCGCCAGGAGCGGCGAATCCGTTTCGACGTCTACGGTGGCGGGGCGGGCCGTGAACTCGAGCGTGCCAGCCGCCACTCCTGCGGCGAAAAAATCGTGGACGTGGGCCAGATAGCCCTGGTCGTAGAGCCGGTGGAATTCGAAGTAGAACCGAAGGGCATCCGAAAGGTGCCTGATGAGCGTGTTGTCGGAGCTGCTCCGCTTGCCCTGGGGGTCTTCCGGGAGCACCAGTTCGGGAACGGCGGCGCCTGCAGCCCGGGCCAGCGCCGCGACGTGGGCCGGGCGGAGCTCCATGCGTTCGGTGGTGTCCAGGGAACAGACGATAGGCAGTTTCTGCAACGGTTTTCCGCGGTAGGCAGCGTAAACCTCCTTGGCGGCGTGCGGGTCCACGTGCGTGTTCCACTCGGCAGTGGGGGTGGTGTTGCCCTGATGGTAGAAGGCGCCGCCCATGATCACCACTTTGGCCAGGAGATCGGGAAGTTGCGGTTCCCTGCGCAGCGCCAGGGCGAAGTTGGTCAGCGGGGCGGTGATGAGCGCGGTCAGCTCCCCCGGCCTGGCCCTGGCATGTTCGATCCAGAGATCCACTGCATCGCGTTCGCTGATCCGGCCCTCGGGCTCCGGCAGGACGGCGTAGCCAATCCCCTGCGGTCCGTGGGTCTCAGGGGTGGTCAGCAGCGGGATCGAGAGTGGCTTGCGGGCCCCCACGGCCACCTGGACCCCGGGCCGGCCGCACAGTTCCAGCAGCGCAAGGGTGTTGCGGGCCACCTGGTCCGCGTCCACGTTGCCGGGAGTGGCGGTTACCGCCACGAACTCCGTGTCCGGGAGGGCCGCCAGGTAGGCGAGGGCCAGGGCGTCGTCGATCCCGGTGTCAACGTCCAGGAGGTAGGCGGGCACGGGTGCCTAGAAGAGTGCGACCTTGGGCACGGCCGGGAAGATCCCGTCCAGGGCAGCGAGGTCTTCTGGTGTGGGAACCCAGTTTGCTGCTTCCGCGTTCTGCCTGATCTGCTCCGGCCTGGTGGCCCCGGCGATGACGCTGGCCACCGAGGGCTGGGCGGCGAGCCAGGAGAATGCCACCTCGATCTCGGTCAGCCCGCGTTCCTTCGCGAAGGCGCTGAACCGGCCCAGCTGGTCCCAGTCTGCGTCGTCCACCATATTGGTGCGGGTGTGGCTGAGCCTGGATCCTTCCGGCGCATTGCCCGGGGCGTACTTGCCGGTCAGGAGTCCATTGGCCAGCGGGAAGTACGGCAGGATACCGAGCCCGAATTCCTCTGCTGCCGGGGTCACTTCAAGCTCGGCACGCCGGTCCAGGAGGTTGTAGTGGTTCTGGGTGGAGATGAAGCGGGCGGTACCCAGTTCGCGTGCCACGTACTCCGCCTGGGCGATCTGCCAGCCGGAGCGGTTGGAGTGACCGATGTAGCGGACCTTGCCGCTGCGGACCAGGGCGTCCAGCGCCGCGAGGGTTTCATCGATGGGGGTCAGCGGGTCCGGCGTGTGGAACTGGTAGAGGTCGATCCAGTCGGTGCCCAGGCGCCGCAGCGAAGCCTCCACCGCCTGGATGATGTACCGCCGCGACCCGCGGGCACCGAAGTCGGGCCCGCTGGCGCCCTTCATGTCCATGCCGAACTTGGTGGCCAGCACCACGCCGGAGCGCCGGTTTCCGAGGGCCTTGCCGAGCATGGTTTCGCTCAGCCCGGGCTCGCGGCCGTAGGTGTCGGCGACATCGAAGAGGGTGATGCCGGCATCGACTGCCGCGTGGACGACGGCGTCCGTTGCGTCCTGCGACTCGGTGGCGGTATTGGCACGGCCGAGGTTGTTGCAGCCAAGTCCCACGGTGGAGACGGTCAGGCCTGATTTTCCAACGCGGCGGTAACTGGTCAAGGACGCCTCCTAGAGGGTGAAGCTGCTGGCCGGCTTGGCTGAGTGCTTGAGTTTGTAGTGGTCCGGGTCGCTGTAGGGGGCGGCACCGATGCTGAGCTTGGTGAAGTCCAGGTCCTCGCCGCGGGCGCAGACCTTGATGGCGTTCACAGCCTTGTTCACATCCGGGCAAAGGCAGAAGATGTTGAGCTTGTAGTCCGTGAATTCGGAACGCTCCACCGTGCCAAGGCCCCGCCAGGCGAGGTGGCTGATCAGGGCGTCGGTGGCCTTCTCTTCCAGGTAGCGGTCCCGCTCCGTACCTTCCCGGGTCTTGAGCGCGAACTGCGCCACCACCCAGAACTGCTCCTCTGCGGGGATCTCGGCGAATCCATCCTCCTCGCATTGGGCTGCAAAGGCGTCCAGGAGGCCTTCGGCGGCATCAGCGTCAGGGACATCGGTTTCTTCGGTTTTGCTCTGGTGCCCCACAGCGCCGAAATTCATGACGAACTGCGAGTAGTCCTCGTCGAACCAGGCCTCCCGGAAGTGGAGGGTGCCCTCGTCGTCGCGCTTGTAGACCCTGACAATGCCGCTCATGTGCGTCCTTTTGTAAACCATTCGACGTCGGTGCCGTCGAATGGAGCTTGCTGTGCCTTCACGGCCTGGTACAGGGTGTCCGCCGAGGACTGGATGTCTTCGATCAGTGGCTGCGGGTAGCGCATGGAGACGCTGTGTTCCGCGAATTCGTCCTGGTCGTCGATGAAGACGCCGCGGTCGGCTGTACGGATGACGTCCAGGTCCATGTCGATGACGTGGAACTCGGTGACTGACGGCCGGATCTGTGTCCATTCGTGGCCGACCGCCAGGTCGATGTAGACCCGTACGCCCGCGGGGTGGGCCGAGTCGTAAAAAGTGGCCACCCAGTCGCCCTGGCGCGGCACCAGCAGGACGGCGTCCGAACGCGTGTAGAACGCGGCGCCGGGGCGGGAACAGAACTCGTTGGTGCCCTGGAAGATCCACCACCCGTGCCGGTCTTCGCCAAGGTACCGGCCCGGCACCACCCAGTGGGCCTTGCCGTTCCACTTCCGGTTCCGGGAGACCACCAGCTGTCCGGGCTGCAGTCCATTGGGAACGCGCGTGGTGGTGGTGTGAAGGACCGGTCCGGACTCCCCCGCGGGGCCGGGGTACTTCAGTTCGTCCTCGTCCTTCACAGGATCGGAAGGCTGCCGGTGGTGGGGTGCTGCTGCCCGGGCAAGGGCCGCGCGAACGGAACCTTGGTTCCCAAAACCTGCGCCACGACGTCGTGCGTGATCTGCTGGGCGGTCAGCCCCACGCGCTCCAGCACCTGGTTGCGGGTGCCGTGATCCAGGAACTCCACGGGCAGGCCAACCTCATTCAGGGCCGTGTCCACCCCTGCGGCACGCATCTCCTGCCGGATGCGCGATCCGACGCCGCCGGCACGCACACCGTCCTCGATGCAGATCACCAGCCGGTGGTGGGAGGCCAGCGCAATGATGGAGCGGCGGACCGGGAGGACCCAGCGGGGGTCCACCACAGTGGTGCTGATGCCCTGCGCACCGAGCCGGTTGGAGACGTCAAGGGCCAGTTCGGACATGGCTCCGACGCTGACGATCAGCACGTCGTTCTCGGTTGAACCGGAGGGGCGGCGGGCAAGGACGTCCACGCCGTCGCTCAACCGTTCCAGTGCCTCGACTGCCGGACCCACGGACCCCTTGGAGAAGCGGACCACGCTGGGGGCGTCGCTGATGGCCACGGCCTCGCGGAGTTCCTCGCGGAGCCTGGTGGCGTCGCGGGGTGCGGCCAGGTGCAGGCCGGGAACAATCTGGACCATGGCCATGTCCCACATGCCGTGGTGGCTGGCGCCGTCCGGGCCGGTAACGCCCGCACGGTCCAGGACAATGGTGACGCCGGCCTTGTGGAGGGCGACGTCCATCAGCAGCTGGTCGAAGGCACGGTTCAGGAAGGTGGCGTAGACGGCAACCACCGGGTGAAGCCCGCCGAAGGCCATGCCGGCGGCCGCGGTGAGCGCATGCTGCTCGGCGATGCCGACGTCGATGACACGCTCAGGGTGCTTGGCCGCAAACTTGTGCAGGCCCACAGGGATCAGCATGGCCCCGGTGATGCCCACGATGTCCTCGCGCTCGTCCGAGATGGCTGCGATTTCATCGGCGAACACGGAGGTCCAGGACTGGGCGCCGCCGCTGCCGGTTGGTTCGCCGGTTTCGGGATCGATGATGCCGACGGCGTGGAACTGGTCGGCTTCATGGGCGCGGGCAGGGGCGTAGCCGTGCCCCTTCTCCGTCATGGCGTGGACGATGACCGGGCCGCCGTAGTTCCTGGCAGTGGAGAGCGCGTGCTCCATGGCCTGGAGGTTGTGGCCGTCCACGGGGCCGATGTACTTCATGCCGAGGTCCTCGAACATGCCCTGCGGCGCCCACCAGTCCTTGATGCCCTTCTTCATGGCATGCAGGCTCTTATAGGTGAACTGGCCCACGGGGCCACCGTTCTGGAGCTTCTTCTTCCACCAGTCCAGGGCCCCCTCATAGGCGGGCGCGGCGCGGAAGGAGTCGATGGTGGGGCGCAGGGAGGCAAGGTAGTCGGCGAATCCGCCCACGGTGGGTGCATAGGAGCGGCCGTTGTCATTGACCACGATGACCACGCGGCGCTTCTTGTCCGCGGCGATGTTGTTGATGGCTTCCCACGCCATTCCGCCGGTAAGGGCGCCGTCGCCCACGACGGCGACGACGTGGCGGTCGCCTTCCCCGGTGAGCTGGCGGGCCCGGGAGATGCCGTCCGCCCAGGAAAGGGAGGAGGAGGCGTGGGAGCTTTCGACGATGTCGTGTTCTGACTCGGCCCTGGCGGGATAGCCGGAGAGTCCGCCTTCCTGGCGGAGGGTGCTGAAGTCCTGGCGCCCGGTCAGCAGCTTATGGACGTAGGACTGGTGGCCCGTGTCGAAGACGATGCTGTCGCGGGGAGACTCGAAAATGCGGTGCACGGCCAGCGTCAGTTCCACGACGCCGAGGTTGGGTCCGAGGTGGCCGCCCGTCTGGGAAACGTTCGTGATCAGGAAGTCCCTGATCTCCGAGGCCAGCTGTGCCAGCTGTTCCTCGGTCAACTCGTTCAGGTCCTGCGGATTCCGGATGGTGTCCAAGATTCCCAATGACCCCTCCTTCGGGTGGTAGACGTGCCGTTTAACTCTAACGCCTTGGTTTTGGCTGCAAAGCCGAAGCCCCGGCTGGTCGGTGACCGGCCGGGGCTTCGGGAGGATGTTGCTGCTGGGCAGAAACCGCTAGTTCGCGGAGATCTGGCGCAGCACGTACTGCAGGATGCCGCCGTTGCGGTAGTAGTCCGCTTCACCCGGGGTATCGATGCGCAGGACGGCGTCGAACGACTTCGAGGAGCCGTCCTCCGCGGTGGTGGTGACCTTCAGCGTCTTGGGCGTGGTGCCCTCGTTCAGGGCAGTGACGCCCTCAACCGAGAACGTTTCCGTGCCGGTCAGGCCCAGGCTGGCGGCGTTCTCGCCGGCCGGGAACTGCAGCGGCAGGACGCCCATGCCGATGAGGTTGGAGCGGTGGATGCGCTCGTAGCTCTCGGCGATGACGGCCTTGACGCCCAGCAGGGCGGTGCCCTTGGCGGCCCAGTCACGGGACGAACCGGAACCGTACTCCTTGCCGGCCAGGACCACCAGCGGCGTGCCGGCTGCCTGGTAGTTCTGCGCGGCGTCGTAGACGTAGGCCTGCGGGCCGTCAGCCTGGGTGAAGTCGCGGGTGAAGCCGCCCTCAACGCCGTCCAGGAGCTGGTTCTTGATGCGGATGTTCGCGAACGTACCGCGGATCATCACCTCGTGGTTGCCACGCCGTGAGCCGTAGGAGTTGAAGTCCTTCCGCTCCACGCCGTTGGCCAGCAGGTACTGGCCGGCGGGGGTGTCGGACTTGAACGAACCGGCCGGGGAGATGTGGTCGGTGGTGACGGAGTCGCCGAGCTTCAGCAGCACGCGGGCGCCCGTGATGTCCTTGACCGGCTCCGGCTTCGCCTGCATGCCCTCGAAGTACGGGGGCTTCCGGACGTAGGTGGAGTTCGGATCCCAGGCGAAGGTGTCGCCGGCCGGGGTGTCCAGGGCCTTCCAACGGTCGTCGCCGTCGAAGACGCCCTCGTAGCCCTTGGCGAACATTTCCTTGTCGATCGAGGAATCGATGACCTGCTGGACCTCCACCGGGTTGGGCCAGATGTCCTTCAGGAAGACGTCGTTGCCGGCCTCATCCTTGCCGAGCGGGTCGGTCTCGAAGTCGAAGTCCATGGAACCGGCCAGGGCGTAGGCGATGACCAGCGGCGGGGAGGCCAGGTAGTTCATCTTGACGTCCGGGTTGATGCGGCCTTCGAAGTTGCGGTTGCCGGACAGGACGGCGCTGACGGCGAGGTCGTTGGCCTGGATGGCCTCGGAGATCTCGGCTTCCAGCGGACCGGAGTTGCCGATGCAGGTGGCGCAGCCGTAGCCCACGATGTAGAAGCCGAGCTTCTCCAGGTAGGGGGTCAGGCCTGACTTCTCGTAGTAGTCAGTAACAACCTTGGAGCCCGGGGCGACGGAGGTCTTGACCCACGGCTTGGCAGTCAGGCCCTTTTCGACGGCATTGCGCGCCAGGACGGCGGCGGCGAGCATGACCGAGGGGTTGGAGGTGTTGGTGCAGGACGTGATGGACGCGATGGTGACCGCGCCGTGGTCCAGCTCGAACTCGCGGCCGTCAGCCATCTTCACGGGGACCGGGCTGGAGATGCGCCCGGCACCGCCGTGTGCCGCCGAGTACTTCGGCGGTTCGCGGTCGGTGTCGGAGACGTGGGTTCCGCCGGAGGTGAAGGACGGCGCATCGGAGGCCGGGAAGGTCTCTTCGAGGGACTCGTCCAGGGTGCCTGCGTTGGCGTCGTGCGAGACGTAGTTGAGCAGGTCGTGGCGGAACTCGTCCTTGGCCTCGGTCAGCTCAATGCGGTCCTGAGGGCGCTTGGGGCCGGCGATGGACGGAACAACGGTGGACAGGTCCAGTTCCAGGTACTCCGAGAACTTGATGTCGCGGGACGCGTCGTGCCACAGGCCCTGTTCCTTGGCGTACGCCTCCACGAGGGCGACGTTCTGCTCGGACCGGCCAGTCAGGCGCAGGTAGTCAAGGGTGACGTCGTCGATGGGGAACATGGCGGCGGTGGAACCGAACTCGGGGCTCATGTTGCCGATCGTGGCGCGGTTGGCCAGCGGCACCGCTGCAACACCTTCGCCATAGAATTCGACGAACTTGCCCACGACGCCGTGCTTGCGCAGCATTTCGGTGATGGTCAGCACCACGTCGGTTGCGGTGGCGCCGGCGGGGATGCTGCCGCTGAGCTTGAAGCCAACGACGCGCGGAATCAGCATGGAGACGGGCTGGCCGAGCATTGCCGCCTCGGCTTCAATGCCGCCCACGCCCCAGCCCAGCACGCCCAGGCCATTGACCATGGTGGTGTGGGAGTCGGTACCGACGCAGGTGTCGGGGTAGGCGCGGAGCGCACCGTCCACTTCGCGGGTCATCACGGTGCGGGCCAGGTATTCAATGTTGACCTGGTGCACAATGCCGGTTCCCGGGGGAACCACCTTGAAGTCGTCGAACGCGGTCTGGCCCCAGCGCAGGAACTGGTAGCGCTCACCGTTGCGCTGGTATTCGATCTCCATGTTGCGCTCCAGTGCGCCGGAGTTGCCGAAGGCATCGATCTGCACCGAGTGGTCGATGACCATTTCGGCCGGTGCCAGCGGGTTGACCCGCTTGGGGTCCCCGCCCAGGTCCTTGACCGCTTCACGCATGGTGGCAAGGTCAACCACGCAGGGAACGCCGGTGAAGTCCTGCATAATCACGCGTGCCGGCGTGAACTGGATTTCTGTATCGGGCTCCGCATTCGGATCCCAGCCTGCCAAAGCGCGGACGTGATCGGCAGTGATGTTCGCGCCGTCCTCTGTCCTCAACAGGTTTTCAAGCAATACCTTGAGGCTGAACGGAAGGGCTTCTGCACCTTCAACGGAGTTCAACCGGAAAATTTCGTATTCGGTTCCGGCTACATTAAGTTTGCCTTTTGAACCGAAGCTGTCCACAGTGCTCATCGCAGGACTCCTCTCGCAACAGTTTCATCTTTGTCGCGCGGTTGACCGCCTGCTAGTTAGGACGCCCTAAGTAGTTACAGGGCCCGAAAATTGCACACGGCCGGCCGAGATTACGGGCGCGACGTGGGACTACTACGGCCATCGTAGTCCAAAACCCCCGCGGCATCATGGAGCCGGAGTCAGCAGTGCCACTGTCTCGAGGTGGTGGGTGTGGGGGTACACGTCGAAGGCCCGGAGTCCGGCCAGGTCCCACCCTGAGCGGCGGAAGTAACCCAGGTCACGGGCAAACGACGCCGGGTCGCAGGACACGTAGGCAATGGCCCGGGGCTGCGACGCGACGAGCTGGCCAACAACGGCTTTCCCGGCTCCGGCCCGGGGCGGGTCAAGGAGCAGGGCGTCGAAATTCCGCGGCTTCTGGCGCAGGACCCGTTCCACGCGGCCCTGGACCACCTCCACCTGCGGTGCTGAATGCAGGTTCTTCCGGGCGTCGCGGCTGGTTCCCGGCGCCCCCTCGACCGACAGCACGGACCCCGTCTCCCCCACGGCGTCGGCCAGAACTGCGGTGAAGAGGCCGGCGCCCGCGTAGAGGTCGGCAACCACGGCCCCGGCGTGGAGGAAGTCGCCCTCCCGCAGGAATTCTGTGACAGCCCCCACAAGCGTCCCGGGCGCGTCGCGGTGGATCTGCCAGAAGCCCTCCCCGGTGACCCGGTAGTCGTGGCCCACGGCGGATTCCTGTACCCAGGTCCGCCCCCGGAGCTGCGTCACACTGCCCGTCAGCGGATCAAAGGCCGCCACCGAGGCGTCCTCCGGCACTCCCGCAGCGATTGCCCGCAGCCGTTTGTCCTTGGTTCCGGGTGCCGGGGCCAGGAGCACCAGGGGCCGCGACCCGTTGGCCGGGGCGGCCACCTCGACCCGCTCGATGCCCTGGAGGTCCAGGTCCCACAAGCGCAGCGCGTTGATGGCGCCGCTGGCCAGGGGCATCTCCCGAACCGGGATGATGTCGTTGGAGCGGTGCGCGTGCATGCCCAGCCTGCCGCCGGGGGTGACCGAAAAGCTGGCCCGGGTGCGCCACCCAAGCCCCCTGCCGCCGTCTTGGTTCTCCCCCACGGCTTCCACGCCGCCGGTCCAGACGGGCGGCACCTGCTCAAAACCGGCCAGGCGCGTGAGCTGTTCTGCCAGGACGTCCGCCTTCAGGCTGCGCTGCCTTGCCAGCGTCATGTGCCCGAACTCGGCACCTCCCACCGGCGGATGGCCATGGCTCCATGCCCGGGGGGAATCCGCCGGGCGCCAAAAGTGCTCCACCCGGTCCGGGGAAGCCTCAAGCACCTCGATGACATCCGCCCGCCAGAACTTCGCGTCGTCTCCTGCGTCGGTGAGCCGGACCCGGACTTTTTCCCCCGGAATGGCGTGCCGGACAAAGACCACCCTGCCGCCGTGGCGGGCCACACAGTGCCCGCCATGCGCCACGGGCCCGACGTCGAGGACCACCTCTTCGCCTGCATGGCCGGCGGCCTCGGGTGCCTGCGGGGCATTGGCGGAAGTTCCTGTGGTCACTGCACGTCCTGGAGGTTCTTGGCTTCTTCGGATGATTTGAGCTGCCAGGGAACGCTGGCCACCATGACGCCCGGTTCAAAGTGCAGGCGGGTCTTGATGCGCAGTGCGGTTTGGTTGTGCACCAGCTGCTCCCACCACTTGCCCACTACGTATTCCGGAATGTAGACCACGATGAGGTCCCGCGGGGAGTCCAGGCGCATCTGCTTGATGTAGTCCATGATGGGCGTGACGGTCTCACGGTAGGGGCTGGCGAGGACGGTCAGCGGGACGGGGATTTCAAGCTTTTCCCAGTCGGCGATGGTGTGCGCCGTTTCCTCCTGGTCGATGTCCACAGTGATGGCGTCCAGCCGGGAGGGCCTGGACGCGCGGGCGTAGGCCAGGGCGCGCAGGACGGGCTTGCGGACGTGCGACACCAGCAGGACGGCGTGCACCCGGGTGGGCAGGGCCCGGGGCGAGGAGTCCTCGTCCACCGCAAGTTCCTTGGCCACGTTGTCGTAGTGCGCCCGGATGCTCCACATGATCAGGAACAGGATGAACATGGCCAGCAGGGCAATCCAGGCGCCCTGCTCGAACTTGGTGATCAGGACAATGACCAGCACCAGCGCGGTCATGCCGAAGCCGATGCTGTTAATGGTGCGGGACTTCATCATCCGGCGCCGGACGGCCTTGTCCTTGGCGAGCTTCAGCTCGCGCCCCCAGTGCCGGATCATGCCGAGCTGGCTGAGGGTGAAGGAGATGAAGACTCCCACAATGTAGAGCTGGATGAGCTTGGTGACGTCCGCGTCGAACGAGATGATGAGCACCAGGGCGCCTGCCGCGAGGGCCAGCACGCCGTTGCTGAACGCGAGCCTGTCGCCGCGGGTCCGGAGCTGGCGGGGCAGGTAGCCGTCCTGCGCCAGGATGGACCCCAGGACCGGGAAGCCGTTGAAGGCTGTGTTGGATGCGAACACCAGGATGACGCCGGTGGCGGCCACCACGATGTAGAAGGGGATGCTGCCCGCGCCGAAGATGGTCTGGGCGATCTGGCTGATGGCGGGGTTCTGGACGTATCCCTCCGGCAGCGGATTCCCGTTCAGCAGGAATTCCGTGGCGGGGTCCAGCACGATGTGGACTTTGGTGGCGTTGGCCAGGTAGATGATGCCGGCGAGCATGGCCGCGCCGATCATGCCCAGGAGCAGCAGGGTGGTGGCCGCATTCTTGCTCTTGGGGTGCTGGAAGTTCGGCACACCGTTGCTGATTGCTTCCACGCCTGTGAGCGCCGCGGCTCCGGAGGAGAAGGCCCGGAGCAGCAGGAAGGCACCGGCCAGGCCCACGAGGCCCTGGTCGAAGCCCTCGGCCGGGACGATGGTGAAGGCCGCGGACGGTGCCTCCCCCAACTGCCCCGTTGCGGCCTGGAACACGCCTACTGCGGTCATGCCCAGGATGGATGCCATGAAGATGTAGGTGGGGACAGCGAAGACACTGCCCGCTTCCTTGATGCCGCGCAGGTTGACCAGGGCAAGGATGACGACGCCGATAGTGGCGATGACGGCCTGCTCACCGTGCAGCGATGGTACGGCAGTGGTGAGGTACGCGGCTGCCGAGGACATGGACACGGCCACGGTCAGGACGTAGTCCACCAGGAGGGCCGAGGCCACCGTCAGGCCGGCGTACTTGCCCAGGTTCACGTTCGCGATCTCGTAGTCGCCGCCGCCTGATGGGTACGCGTGGACGTTTTGCCGGTAGGACGCGACGACGGTCAGCAGCACCACCATCACGGCCAGGCCCACCAGCGGCGAGATAGCAACGGCGCTGACGCCTGCCAAGGCAAGGGTCAGGAGGATCTCGTCCGGCGCGTAGGCTACGGAGGAAAGGGCGTCGGAGGCGAAGATCGGCAGAGCGATCTTCTTGGGAAGCAGGGTATGGGCCAGCCGGTCGTTCCGGAACGGCCGTCCCACCAGCACGCGTTTGACGGCGTTCAGTATTGTCAACACCCCACAAAGCTAGTCTGAATCGCGGACGATGTCATGACGGCTCCGGGCCAGGCCTCACAAGGGCCATGCCGGTAGAGTTCTAGCTGCACGATCCTGACTTACATATGGAGGAGATACGGTGGCGCATTTCGTGATCATGGGATGTGGCCGGGTGGGGGCAACGCTGGCGCACACGCTGGAGGATGCCGGGCATTCCGTGGCCATCATCGACCAGGACGACCGCGCCTTCCGCCGGCTCCGCCAGGGATTCACCGGACGGAAAGTCACCGGAGTCGGCTTTGACCGGGACACCCTCAAGCAGGCGGGGGTGGGTGAGGCCTACGCCTTCGCCGCAGTCTCCAGCGGTGACAACTCCAACATCCTGGCCACCCGGGTGGCCCGTGAGACCTTCCACGTACCTCACGTCGTCGCCAGGATCTACGACCCTGGACGGGCAGAGATCTACCAGCGCCTGGGCATTCCCACGGTGGCCGCTGTCCGGTGGAGTGCCGACCAGGTGCTGCGCCGCATCCTTCCCGAACAGCACCTCGCGGGCGACTTCCGCGAACCCTCCGGACGCCTGGTCCTGGCCGAACTGGAACTCGATGCCGGCTGGATCGGGCACCGCGTCAGCAGCATTGAGAAGGCTGCCGATGTCCGCGTGGCGTACCTGACCCGCTTCGGCGAGGGCCTGCTGCCCGACGCCGGGACCGCGTACCAGGACGGCGACACCGTGCACGCCATGCTGCAGGTGGACCGCAGCGCCCAGATCGCACAGATCCTCGCCAAAGCCCCCGCCAAGGAGTACCAGTGAAAGTTGTTATTGTCGGCGCGGGCAGCGTCGGATCGTCCATCGCCAGGGAGCTGCTGGCGCACAAGCATGAGATCCTCCTGATCGACCTCAAACCCGAGGTGATCGGACGCAGCGGCCTGCGGGGCGCCCATTGGCTGGTGGGGGACGCCTGCGAGCTCTCCACGCTTCAGGGTGCCAAGGTGGAGGATGCCGACGTGGTGGTCTCCGCCACCGGCGACGACAAGGTGAACCTGGTGGTGTCCCTGCTGGCCAAGACCGAGTTTGGGGTTGGCCGCACCGTTGGCCGGGTGAACAACCCGAAGAACGACTGGATGTTCAATGATTCGTGGGGCGTCGACGTGGCCGTGAACACCCCGCAGCTGATGACCGCCCTGGTGGAGGAGGCGGTGGAGATCGGCGACCTGGTCCGCCTCCTGACGCTTCAGACCGGAGTGGCGTCCCTGGTGGAATTCACCGTTCCGCACGATTCCCACGTCATCGGCATGACCGTAGGCGACATCCACTGGCCGGAGGACGCCACGCTGGTGGCGATCCTGCGGGACCAGGCACCCATCACGCCCAGCCGGGACGACGTGATCGACGGCGGCGACGAGCTCTTCTTCGTCACCACCATCGCCGCTGAGGACGGACTCCGGGAGCTGCTCTCCTCCGCCCCCGGCAGCATCGAGACCGGTGAGGCTGCGGAGAGTGCCCAGCCCGCTGCCGCCGGCAGCCACGGACATGCTCAGGACGACGACGGATTCGACGGCTAGGTCCGCCGCCGCACCCGTGCAGCGGCGCACCTGGGCGTCACGCGGTCTGGTCTGCGCCGGCTTCAGGTTCCGCCGGAGCAGGCCGGGTCACCAGCCAGGCTACCCAGACACCGAGGATGTACAGCGGCGCCCCCATGATGAGGCGGGTGGTGGCGAGGGCAGCCAGTCCGTCCGTTCCCATCAGGTAGAGGGGCACCTGCACGATGAGCCGCAGCGCCAGGACAGCCACGATGATCCAGGTGCCCAGGCGGTACGCCCTGACCCGGTCAGGGTCCTTGCGCCACTCCACCCCTTCGTTGCGGATGAAACCGAAGAGGAGCCCGGCCACCGGCCACTTGACCGCAATTGAGATGACCATGGCCAGGATGTAGGCAGCGTTCGTGAAGAAGCCGGGCAGGTAGAAGTCCTCGGCCTTGCCGGTGGTGTTGGCCAGCCAGGCGGAAATGCCCACGCCCACCACGCCCGCCAGGGCCTGGGTGAGGGGGCGCCGCTGCATCAGGCGGACAACGGTGAACACGGCCGCGGATGCCAGGGCTGCCACCAGCGACAACGTGAGCTCGCGGGTGATGGTGAACGCCACCAGGAACACGAGGCCGGGAACGATGCTCTCGGCAATGCCCTGCACTCCCCCGGCGCTGCGCAGGACGTCCACCCGGCCATCGTGGGTGCGGCGGAGCCCGGCCTTTGCGGCGTATTCTGCGGCGAGGCCGGCAACCGGGGATGGACCGTGAGCCTGCGGCGTGCCCTCCTGTGCTCCGCCCGGCCGGGCAGGACCGGAGGGCTGTTGTTCGGGCTCTTGGGCGGTCATTCGTGCTCCTGGCGGGACAGTATCTCGTAGCGGGGATTGAAGATGGTGGGCATGTCTTTGCCCCGGGCCAGCATCCCCTCAACCCGGATCTGTGCGCCTGCTTCGATGCCGGGCACACGGTGGCGGCCCAGCCAGACGACGCGGAGGCGCGGGGGCCTGCCCCGCCTCGGACCAGTGGCGGGACGATCGGCGTCGTCCTCGGAAAGGATGGCACTGAATTCGGGGTTCCGGTCGGCGGGGACGAACGTCACTGATTCGACGTGCCCCTGGCACATGACGCGTCCCTTGTCCGGAAGTTGCCCCAGCGGGGTAAGCCCGCCGGATGCATGGACCGGGTGGTCGTGGGGAGGCTCAGCCGATCTGGGTAATTTCGGGACCACGTTCGGGCTCCTCCAGGGTGGGCGCGGCGGGCGGAGGAGTGGCGGATGCGTCCTTGGGCAGCCTCAGCTGCAGGAGGTCGCGCGGCGGCATCGGACTGTCGCCGCGGACCACCACCACCTGCCGGAACAGTGCCTCCAGCGGTTCCGCGGCGGCGCGCTCCAACGCCGCGGGTCCGCCCAGGACGCCGCGCAGGAACCAACGGGGACCATCGACGCCGATGAAGCGGGCTACGCGGTAGCCCTGGCTGCCGTCCGGAAGCCCCGCGGGCAATTTGGCCACGAGTTCGGTGCCGAAAGCCCCTTCCACCTCTTCAACCTGGCCGCCCTGCGCACCCACCGACTGGCCGATCTGTTCGCGGATCTCGTCCCACAGGGTCTCGGTCTTGGGCGCCGCGAAGGCCTGCAGCTGAAGGCTGGAGCCGTTGAGGTCCAGGGTCACTGCCACCACCCGCTGCGTGGCCTCTTCCACTTCGAGGCGGAGCTGAAGGCCCTCGCTGGGAGTGATCAGCAAGGCTCCGAGGTCCACATAGCCGTCGCGGCTGCTGATCTCGGCCTCGTCGAAGGGGCCGTCCTGGCGGCGGGCGCCGGTGGCGGATGGGCTTTCTTCACCCTCCGCAACGGTGAGCTCATCGGCCGGCTCTGCCGGCTCTTCGTTCTTTGCTTTCCTGCCGAACCCAAAGACCATGGGTGACTCCTTAATTCCGAAAATGTGCCAGTCCTGAAACCTGACGGCGGAACTTTGGAGGTTCCGCCGTCGTGCATGCCGGTGTGGCAGCGGTGCAGCCTGAGGTCAGGCTCCGGGGAGGTTGAACCCGCCGGTGGAGCCGAAGCCGCCCGTGCCGCGCACGGACCCGTTCAGTTCGCTGACAGGAATGAATTGGGCATGCTCCACCCGCTGGATGACCATTTGGGCAATTCTATCGCCGCGCCGCAGCTCTATCGGCTGGGACGAATCGGTGTTCAGCAGCGTTACCGAGATCTCGCCCCGGTAGCCGGCGTCAACGGTGCCGGGGGCGTTCACAATCGTCAGGCCGTGCTTGGTGGCCAGGCCGGACCGGGGGTGGATCAGCGCCACGAAGCCGTAAGGAAGAGCGATGGCGACGCCGGTGGGGACCAGTTTGCGCTCCCCGGGCATCAGGACCACGTCCTCGCGGGCACGGAGGTCTGCGCCCGCGTCGCCCGGATGCGCGTAGGACGGCGCCTCCAGCTCCGGATCCAGCATCTTCAACTGGACCTGCAGGGTGGGAGCTGCAGGGGCGGGCAATGCTGCGTCCGGGACGAGGTCTACCGTGGCGGGATGATCAGTCACAGTCACTCACTCTAACCCGCGCTCCCAAATCGCTCCTAGGGAAGCCGCGGCCGGAAGCCGGGCGGGGGTGCCTCTCCCAAGGTGAAATAGCGGGCCAAAGGTGGAAAGCTGGGGCTATGCCCGATTCAAGCCCGTCTGCGTCCGTTCCCAGCACACCCTCCGCCGGCATGGCTGTTATTTACAGGGAGAAGCTGTGGCCGAATGCCTGGATCTGGATTATTGCAGCCGGCGTCTCGGCGGCGGGCATCCTGGTTTTTGCCCCGATCAGCATGGCGGCGGGCTACACCGCCGCATTGGTGCTCTTCGCAATCATCGCTGTCCTCCTGGTTCTTTCCACCCCCGTCATCATGGTCACGGCGGACACCCTCACCGTTGGACGGGCCACCATTGAGCGCCGTTTCGTCGGCGCCGTACAGGAGTTCAGGGCCGGCGAGGCGACGGCGGAACGGGGCACCCGGCTCAACGGGCTTGCCTACCTGTGCATCCGGGGCTGGATCGACCCCGTCGTGAAGATCGAGATCACCGACCCCGCCGACCGGACCCCCTATTGGCTGGCCTCGACCCGCCATCCTGATCAGCTGACGGCAGCCCTGACGCGGCGCTGACGCTGCCTGGCTGCCCGGCAGCCGCCCGAACACGCCTTTCCGGCCTGGTTCCAGCGGAAAATCACGGCGCGCCCTGCTCCTTGAGCCAATTCCCCGCCGCCGGATGGCAGAGTTTCGATTGATAGTAATGCCAGGGTGGAGGATTTGTATGCAGGATCTACGGCTTGTAGGCGTGCACGACGACGGGACGCATCTCCTGTTGAGCGGGGCCGGCGGCGAGATGTTCCAGCTGCCGATCGATGAGGCCCTCAGAACGGCCAGCAGGTCCACGGCCAAGCCGCGGGCGGAAAGGCCTGCCGTTCCCATGTCCCCCAGGGACATCCAGGCGCGGATTCGTGCCGGGGCAACGGCGGCGGACGTCGCGGAATTGTCCGGGATGCCGCTTGCCAAGGTGGAACGCTACGAGGGCCCGGTCCTCGCGGAGCGCGAATACGTTGCCCAGCAGGCGCGGAAAGTCGAAGTCGCGGCGCCCTCCCCCGGCCATGACATCTACCGCTCCGCTTTCGGTGACAACCCGGCGACTTTGGGCGACATGGTGGCCCACCGCCTGTCCGCCCACGGCATCGATCCCTCAACAGTGGAATGGGACTCCTGGCGGCGCCAGGACGGTACATGGACTGTCTCGGCAAGCTTTGAGGCCAAGTCCGGCGGCACCTCTGGCATTGGCGAGGAGCCGCCCGCGCTGTGGACGTTCAATCCGGGACGGAAGTCACTGCAGAACACCAACCGGTGGGCGCAGCAACTGAGCGAGCTTGAGCCGCTGGACGGACCCGTTCCTGCCCGCCGGCTCACCGCGGTTTCCGACCGCCCCTTTGATTTCGAGACGGATGCGGATGCGTCCAAGACGCCAGCCGGCGCCCAGGGGGTGCCCGTCCAGGATTCCAGCAAGGAGTCAGACGGCCTCCTGGACATGCTCCGGTCACGGCGCGGCCAGCGGCTGGGCGTGGATGAGGACTCGGACGACGCATTGGCGCTGCTGCTCACGCATGGCGTGCCTGCCGCCCATCCCCGCCCTTCCGAGGTGCCGGCCGAACCCGAGGCAGAGGAACCGGATGCGCAGGACGACCAGCAGGATGCGCCGGCAGCCCAGGGCGAGTCCTTCATCAGGCGCAGGGACACCAGGCCCTCCATGCTGTCCAGGCTCAGCCTCCTTCCGCCCCACCGCGACAACCACGATGATGCGCTGCGGCTTCACGACGGCGTGAGCACCGACACGAGGGAAATCACCATTGCGGCGTCCCCGCAGAAACCCTCGGGTTCCGTTCCCGCGGCAGGTCCCGGAACGTCCGGCGGAGCCGGACTGGATGAACTGCTCGGCAGCAATCCCCGGCGCCCGGCCGCAAAGCAGGACGACGCTGCCCCCTCCACCGGACAGCTGCCGGAGACTGAGGCGCCGGAACGGCCTGCACGGCCCAAGCGGTCCAGCGTGCCGTCCTGGGACGAGATCGTTTTCGGTACCCGGAGCGACTAGCCAGCCCAGGCTCCCTTATGGCTTAGGTCACGTGCTAGGCTCCCCAGCACGTGCCGCATGCAAGGCACCATCCCCAGGAGGTTTGCGGTGCCGGACACAACCTGCCACATGTCAGTCTCGCTGGACGGTTTCGTCGCAGGGCCGGACCAGAGCCGGGACAACCCGCTGGGCCGGCGGGGGCTGGAACTGCATGGCTGGCACATCGGTGACCCCCGGGCGAACGATGCCGACAAGGTGGCCAGCGAATGGCTGATGCGCCCGCGTGGCGCATATGTGATGGGCCGGAACATGTTCGGCCCCATCCGCGGGGACTGGGATGAGGAATGGAGCGGTTGGTGGGGCGCCGAACCGCCGTACCACGCCCCTGTCTTCGTTCTGACGCATCACCGGCACGGCCCCATCCAGATGGAGGGCGGGACTACCTTCCACTTCATCACCGGCGGTTTCGACGCCGCCTACGCTGCAGCCAGGGAAGCCGCCGGGAACAACGGCGTGGATATCGCCGGCGGAGCGTCGACAGTCCGGCAGGCGCTGGCCGCCGGCGTGGTTGACGAGCTCACCCTCGACATTGCACCGGTCCTGCTCGGTTCAGGGGAACGGATTTTCGACGGCGTTGAATCCTTCGGTTTCGAGCCCGTCGAGGTGCTCCACTCGCCGCTGGCAACCCACATCCGCTACCGCAGGGTCAGTTAGCAGCTACCGCCGCGCGAGATGACACTTAACGGCAATGCACCGCGCCACGACTGCCGTTAACTGCCATCTCGCGGGCTCTCCCCCGGTCCGCCTGAGCCCCGCCACAGGCAGGCATCCACATCGAACGGCAGCAACTGGTCCTGCTGGGCCATCAGGCTGGCACCGTGCGCCGTCACCCGCCGCATGAAGTGGCGCCGGCACAGCGTCTCGTAGCCCACTACCGGCACATGCTCCGCGTTGGGGGCGGCGGCAGCCTCAACCACCATGTCCACGTCGCCCACCACAACCTGCGCGCCCTCGGTGACCATGACGCCGTCGACCGTCCTGGCGTTATGCGTGGCGCGCCGTCCGCACCAGCACAGCGCCTCAACCTGGAGCACCTGCACGCGGTCGGCAAGCTCGATGAGCCGTTGTGAACCCGGGAACAGCCGGGTGCGGAAGTCGGCCGTGATGCCGAAGGCAAAAACGTCGACGTCGATTTCGTCCACCACCTTGGCCAGCTGCTCCACCTGCTCCGGAGTGTAGAACTGCGCTTCGTCGCAGATCAGGTAGTCAACGCGCCGGCCCTGGGTGCGGCGGAGCATCACTTCCTCCCAGAAGTCGGTGCTGTCCAGCACCTCCACGGCGTCCGTCTCCAGGCCCAGCCGGCTTGAGATCCGTGACTCCCCGGCCCGGTCGTTGCGGCTGAAGCGTACGCCGCCGCGGCCGCGGGCCCGGTGGTTGTAGTCCATCTGCAGCGCCAGGGTGGATTTGCCGCAGTCCATGGTGCCGGAGAAGAAAATGAGTTCAGCCACGCCGGCGGTTCCTTCCTTCAGCCGTGAAGCACAGCAGCGGGACCTCCCGCTCCGCCTTCGTCAGCGAGCCGTGCTGGCCCACCACTTCCATGGCAGTGGGCCGCATGCGCCGGCCGTCGTAAAGCGCGACGGCGTCGCGGGCAGCGATCATCACGTCACCGATCCTGCCGGCAACAGCGGGCCGGACGTCACCAAAGAGTCCCCCGGCAATGGCTTCCTCACGCGTGAAGGCCCAGACCCGGTCGCCGAACCGCGCCTTCCACGCGGCAAGCAGCCTGTCCCGCACGCCTGCATCAGCTTCCAGGTCCGCCTCTTCAAGGTACAGGTGCACCATGCGCGGTTCCCCGGCCGTGTGGCGGACGCCGTCCACCAGCTCCGGATGGGTGGAAAAATCGATCCGCTGGGTTTCCGGGACGTCCAGCATTCCGTGGTCCGCGGTGAGCACAATGGTGGTCCCGGCGGGGAGCGAGGAGTTGAGCCGCTTGACCGTGGCATCGAGCTCTTCCAGCTGGTGCTCCCACTGCTCCGAACGGCAGCCGTAACGGTGGCCTGCCTTGTCCAGCTCATTGACGTAGAAGTACATGAGGGACGGGCCGGACCCTGCCATGGCCTCGGCGGCGGCGGCAGTCCGGGCGTGGGCCGTGGTCCCGGAGATGAACCTGCCGCCGCGCAGGGCAGCCCGGGTCATCGGCGAGCCGTCGAACTGGGCGAGGCTGACGGTGCTGACATCCACCTGTCCGGCGATTTGTTCGAAGACTGTGGGAAAAGGCTGCCACGCGGCCGGGTCAACACCCGGATCCCAGTTCCCCAGCAGGTTGACCACCTTGTCCTGGTCTGGGTCCAGGACGTCATAGCCCACCATGCCGTGCTGGCCGGCGGGAAGTCCGGTCCCAAGGCTGGACAATGCCGCTGCCGTGGTGGAGGGGAAGGCGGAATCCAGCCACACGGGGACCTCGCCCTGCCCGGCCTGCATCACGGACCGCAGGAAGGGCGTATGGGCTGCCTTTTGCTTCAGCAGGTTCCGGCCCAGTCCGTCGGCGAGGACTATGCAAACCCTTGATGCGGCCGGGAATCCCAAGGCGTTGGTGAAGCCCTCCACGCCGATGCTGGCTGCGGCGCTGGTGAGGACTTCCGCGATGGAACGCTGTCCGTAGGCGGGTGCGGCTGGAAGGTCGGCAGTGCGGCCGGTGGCTGCGGTTTCCTGGAGGGCTGAGGGGCGTTCTTCCGGCATCTCAGCGCTGCTGGTGCCCGCGGCTGAGCCGGTTGCCGAACACCCCGGCACGCGGCCGCGGCGCCATGGACTGGGCGTGGGAAACGGGAGTGGCGGAACCGGTGTTGACCGCGCGCAGGGCCCTGGCGAAGAGCTTGGCGTCCTGCACCGCCTGCAGCCCGTCAGCCTCGGCGCTGATGCGCAGCACGATGTCTTCCTGGGCGATGGTTCCGGTGTAGCCGTGGTCAGCCTCGCACTGCGGATCGCCGCAGCTGGCCGGACCCATGTCCAGCCGCTGCCCACCGGACCACGCAATGGACAAGGTGAGTTCCCGGACCGGGTCCGAAGGCTTGTAGTTCTGCGGCTGGGCGTACATGTAGCTCAGGACCACCGACCGGATCTGGGCCACGGGGACGGACTCGGTGGAGATCTGTGCGACGATCTGCTCCCCCGCCTCATCCAGCTGCTGGTCGTCCACGTGGGTGATCACCAGCATGTCCGCGGTGAGGACCAGCACGGTGATGTGGCGGCGCACCTCCGCACGGTCAAAATGGGTTTCCAGGTGCACCAGGTGGGCCACGCAGTCCCGGCCGTCCAGCGCGTCATCGACGACGTCGGACACCAGGGGCGGGTAGAACCCGGCCTTCTGCAGCGCATCTTCCAGGCTCTGGCCCTGGATTCCGTGGTTGTGTGAGCTGTGCTGGCGGACTGCCTGGTTTTCGTTGCCGGGCGTTTCGGGCGCCGAAGCGGGAGGCTGGAAGCTCATGCCCCCATTTTCACAGATCGTCCGGTGACTTGCTAACCGCGTCAGCCCAGCATGGCCCGGCGCGCACTGTCAGTGCGCTGCGCGGCGTTGCCGATGCGCACGTCGGCGGCGAGGATGGTGATTCCCGACGTGCCGCACAAAACAGGGTTGAATTCCACCAGCGCGATCTCCGGGTGGTTGTCCTTCATCCATGCCAGCCGGCCGGCCAGGTCCTCCAGCGCCGGCACGTCCACGGCCGGCAGGCCCTGGTAGCCGAAGAGCTTGCGGGACGCCCTGGGGGCCCGGACGAAATCATGGACGTCCGCCGCGGAGAGCGGCGGTACCCGGTGCGACCAGTCGTCCAGGAGGTTGACGGCGTCGCCGGCGAGGCCAAACGAGATGACAGGGCCCAGCAGCGGATCCTCGATGGCGCGGAAGGTACAGGCCTGCCCCACGGGCGCCATGGCCTGGACTTCCAGGACCGGATCGCCATAGGCGGCGAGCGCCCGCCGCATCTGCTCCACGTTCTGGCGCAGCGACTGGGCGTCCTCGATGCCGAGGCGCACCCCGCCCAGGTCCAGCCGGTGCCGCAGTGCGGGGTCGGTGGTTTTCAACACCACCGGCCAGCCCAGTGCGTCTGCTGCCGCCACGGCCTCATCCGGGGTGGTGAACCCGGCGGAGGGCAGGACGGAGATGCCGTAATGCCCCAGCAGGGAAGCAGCCGCGGCGGGGTCCAGCTGCTTGAGCTGTTCGCCTGTGACGTCCCCCAGCAGGACGTCCAGTTCGGCCTCCGCCTGCCGGGGGTCGCAGCCGGCGGGTTCGACGAACTGCCCCTGGTCCCGGGCCGCCCACTCCGCGTACCTGACCACGGCCGCGAGCGCGGCCACGGCGGCGCCGGGGTTGGAAAAGCACGGGACGGTGCACTCCTCCGCCCCCACCAGGCCTTCCACGTTGATGGCGGGGTCCAGGATGCCGGTGAACGCTGCCACCACGGGTTTCCCGGCACTGGCCGAACATTCGGCGAGGACCTGCGCCACGGCGTCGGCGGTCAGCCCGCGGGCCGGAAGCAGCGCGGCGACGGCGGCATGCACGGTATCCGAGGCCAGGGCGTCAAGGAGGGCCTTCCGCAGTGCGGGCAGTGCCACCGACTGGCCGGCATCGAGGTCCAGCCCGGAAACCACCCGGGCCACTCCCAGCCCATGCGCTGCGGCGCTGTCCGCCACCACGTTCCCCAGCGCCTGGGAGTTGCTGAAGATGGCCACGTCCGGTCCTGCGGGCAGGGGCTGCCCTGACACCACCTGGGCCACGTCCACCAGCTGTTCCACCGTTTCCACCCGAATCACGCCCGACTGGCGCAGCATGGCATCCAGCGCCCCGGCCGGCGCCTGCGTGGTCCGGACCGCGTGTCCGGGCGGCAGGCGGAGTCCCATGGTGTCCGACTTGGCCACGATGACCGGCTTGGTGCGGGCCAGCCGCCGTGCGATGCGGGAGAACTTGCGCGGGTTGCCGATCGATTCCAGATACAGGCCCACCGCGGACGTGTCGGCGTCGTCCTCCCAGTACTGCATCATGTCGTTGCCGGAGACGTCGGCCCTGTTGCCCGCCGAGAGGAGGCTGGACAGCCCCAGCCGGCGCCGGCTGGAGGCGGCGTACAGTGAGACGCCGATGGCCGCCGACTGGCTGAACAAACCCAGGCCGCCGCGCCGCGGCATGGTGGGCGCCATCGAGGCGTTCAGGGACACGTCCGGGTGGGTGTTGGCGATGCCCAGCGATGCCGGGCCGATCACGCGCATCCCGTTGGCCCGGGCCTGGCGCACCAGGGCGCGCTGGCGCAGAAGGCCCCGCCCGCCGTCGTCCGCGAAGCCTGCCGAGGCGATCACCACTCCCTTGACGCCCGCGGCCGCACACTCCGCCACGACGCCCGCCACTTCCTCATAGGGGACGGCGATGATGGCCAACTGGACGGGTTCGGGAACTTCGGAGAGCTTGCCGTACGACATCATCCCCGCCAGCTCCAGCGCTTCCGGGTTGATGGCGTACACGGACCCGTGGAAGCCGCCCTCGATGATGTGCTCGAGCAGTTGGTACCCCACGGTGCCCCACTTGCGGCTGGCACCGATCACGGCAACGGACGACGGCGCCAGCAGCTCCCGGACGCTCCTCGCCTCGGCGCGGTGCTCGCGGGATTCCATCACGGCGCGTGATTTCTCGGTGGGGTCGATGTTGAACTCCAGGCTCACCACGCCGTCGTCGAAGTGGCGCTTGACGTCGTAACCGGCGTCGGAGAAGACCATCAGCATCTTGCGGTTTTCCGGCAGAACTTCCGCGGTGAACTTACGGATCCCGTTTTCGTGCGCGGCGGCGGCCAGGTGCTCCAGCAGGATGGAGCCGATTCCCCTGCCCTGGTGGGCGTCGGCAATGTTGAAGGCGACCTCTGCCTCGGTGGGATCGGAAAGCCGGTCGTAGCGGCCGATGCCAATGATTTCCCCGTGGATGGTGATGACGAACGCCACCCGGTCCTTGTAGTCCACTTCCGTGAAGCGCTTGAGCTCCTTGGCGGACAACCTTGCCTTGAAGGCAAAGAAGCGCATGTAGATTGAACTCTGCGACTGTCCGGTGTGGAAGGCCTGCACCGCGTCCGCGTCCGACGGGTGGATGGGCCGCAGGTGCGCTGTCCCGCCGTCGCGCAGGACGACATCGGCTTCCCAATGTTCCGGATATTCGCCGTCCCCGGGCTGATCCACCATAGGCTTAGCCTAGCCAAAAACTATCGCAGCACACCCCAAGGCTGCGCAGTAACCCCAGAAGGATTTACCAAACCCCATGGCACGCCGCCAAAGTTCACAGCCCATCGTGGAGAGCGACTACACGGAAAACATCGTCGATATCGATGTGACCTCCGAAATGCAGGGCTCCTTCCTGGAGTACGCGTACTCGGTGATCTACTCCCGCGCCCTCCCCGACGCCCGCGACGGACTGAAGCCGGTACAGCGCCGCATCCTGTACATGATGAGCGACATGGGCCTGCGCCCGGACCGGGGCCACGTCAAGAGCGCCCGCGTGGTGGGCGAGGTCATGGGCAAGCTGCACCCGCACGGCGACGCCGCCATCTATGACGCCATGGTGCGCATGGCGCAGGACTTCTCGCTGCGGCTGCCGCTGATTGACGGGCACGGCAACTTCGGCTCGCTCGACGACGGCCCGGCAGCCCCGCGGTACACCGAGGCCAGGCTGGCGGCGGCCGCCCTCACCCTCACCAACCACCTCGACGAAGACGTGGTGGACTTCGTCCCCAACTACGACAACCAGCTGACCCAGCCGGACGTCCTTCCCGCCGCCTTCCCCAACCTGCTGGTCAACGGCGCCACCGGCATCGCCGTCGGCATGGCCACCAACATGGCCCCGCACAACCTGGTGGAGGTCATCTCCGCCGCCCGGCACCTGATTGCCAACCCGGAAGCTACCCTGGATGACCTCATGCGGTTCGTCCCGGGCCCGGACCTGCCCAGCGGCGGCCGCATCGTTGGCCTGGACGGCATCCGCGACGCCTACGCCACCGGCCGCGGCTCCTTCAAGACCCGGGCGAAGGTGGAGGTGGAACAGCTCTCCGCGCGCCGTACCGGCCTGGTGGTCACCGAACTGCCGTACATGGTGGGTCCGGAAAAGGTGATCGAGAAGATCAAGGATGCCGTCAACGCCAAGAAACTGACCGGCATCAGCGACATCGTGGACCTGACCGACCGCAAGCACGGGCTGCGGCTGGTCATCGAGCTAAAGAACGGCTTCAACCCGAACGCGGTCCTGCACCAGCTCTACCGGTACACGCCGATGGAGGACTCCTTCGGCATCAACAACGTCACGCTGGTGGACGGCCAGCCGCAGACGCTTGGCTTGGTGGACCTCTTGCGCGTCTACGTCAACCACCGCATCAACGTGGTCCGGCGCCGGACCGTCTTCCGGCTCGGGAAGAAGAAGGACCGCCTGCACCTGGTAGAGGGCCTCCTCATCGCCATCGTGGACATCGATGAGGTCATCCAGATCATCAGGTCCTCCGACGAGGCTTCAGCAGCGCGTGAGCGGCTGATGTCCATCTACGACCTCACCGAGATCCAGGCCAACTACATCCTGGAACTGCGCCTCCGCCAGCTCACTAAATACTCCCGGATCGAGCTGGAGAAGGAACAGGACGAACTCCGCCGCGAAATTGCGGAGCTGCAGGCCATCCTGGACTCCGAGGAACTGCTCCGCACCGTGGTCTCCGACGAACTCGGCGCCATTGCCGAGGAACATGGCACCCCGCGCCGCACCATGCTGCTGGAATCCGAGGCCGTGGCCCCCACCGTTGCGTCCGCCGAGCTGGTGGCGGCCAGTGGCAAAAAGGGCAAGGCCGCGCCGCTGGCACTGGAGATCGCTGACGACCCCTGCTGGGCCATCCTCACCGCTTCCGGGCAAGTGGCCCGCACCAGCAACCAGGAGCCGCTGGCCGAGGCCGGGCCCCGGAGCAAGCATGACGTGTACGCCTCCGTGGTGAAGACCTCGGCCCGCGGTGAAATCGCGGCCGTCACCTCGCTGGGCCGCATGCTCCGCCTGCAGGTCATGGACATGCCGGTCCTGCCGCCGGTGACCGGCCTGCCCAACCTGGCGGGCGGCGTTCCGGCGAAGGAGTTCCTCACCCTGCTGAAGGGCGAAACCCTGGTGGCGTTTGTGCGCCTTGATGAGGTCCTGGCCATCGGCACGGCCCAGGGTGTGGTGAAGCGCGTCCAGCCGGACTACCCGCTGAACCGCGAGGACTGGGAAGTCATCACCCTCAAGGACAAGGACGTGGTGGTGGGGGTGTCTCCCGCCGGAGACGACGACGCCGAACTGGTGTTCCTCACCAGGGAGGCCCAGCTGCTGAAGTTCCCCGCCGCCGTCGTCCGCCCCCAGGGACGCACCGCCGGCGGCATGGCCGGGATCAAGCTCGCCGCGGGCGACCAGGTGATCTTCTTCGGCGCCGTTCAGCCCAAGGACGAGGCCGCCGTCGTGGTCACCATCGCCGGCACAAACGGCGCCCTGCCGGGCACCGCCCCGGGTACCGCCAAGGTCACGGCGTTCTCCGAGTATCCGGCCAAGGGGCGGGCCACCGCAGGGGTCCGGTCGCACCGGTTCCTCAAGGGTGAGGACATGCTGCTGCTGGCCTGGGCCGGCCACGGTCCGGCCAAGGCTTCATCGGCTGCCGGCGTGGCACGGTCACTGCCGCAGGAACATGGCCGCCGTGACGGCTCGGGCGTCCCGCTCTCCCAGGCCGTCGAAGCAGTAGGCCCGGCCATGGCCTGGACGGACGGACCCGCAGCGGAGGCGTAGCTTCGGGCCCATGCGTACCGCTTAGACTGCTCCCATGCCTATCGTTCCTGATGCCAAGGACTGGACCTGGGTCCTGTCCCGCCCCTGCCCGGAATGCTCCTTCAACGCCTCCACGGCCACGCCCTCAACGGTTCCCGGGAGCATCGAAAGCATGATTCCCCGGTGGCGGGCCGTCCTCCGCCGGCCGGACGCAGCGCAGCGCCCCGACGACGACACATGGTCGGCGCTGGAGTATGCGTGCCATGTGCGGGACGTCTTTGCGCTCTTCGACCAGCGGCTGAACCTGATGCTGGCCGAAGACGGCGCCCGTTTCGAGGATTGGGACCAGGACCGGACGGCCGTTGAGAAGGACTACGCAAACGCCGAACCCTCCGAGGTGGCCCGCGAACTGGTGGCGGAAGGCCACCAAGCCGCTGAGGCGTTCGCCGGTGTCCGCGAAGAGGACTGGGGACGCAGGGGGCTGCGCAGCAACGGCTCGGAGTTCACTGTCCTCACGCTCTCCCAATACTTCCTGCACGACGTCGTCCACCACCTTCACGACGTCGACGGCTAGAAAACCGGAACCAGGCCGGTCCTAGCGGGAAGCGGCCAGCGATCCCCGGGGCTGTCCCGATGACGCCGAAAGGTCAAGCCGGGCGTCGCCGGCCTGGATGTCCGCCGGGTTGTGGGTGACCAGCACCACGGTGCGGTCCCGAAGCCCCGCGCGCAGGTCCGCCAGCATGGCGGCCGCGGACTCCGCGTCCAGGTGGGCGGTGGGCTCATCCAGCAGGATCACCTCCGCGCCGGTCAGCAGCGTCCGTGCCACGGCCAGCCGCTGGCGTTCACCACCGCTCAGGAAGGCACCGCCGGGACCGATCCGCGTGTCCAGCCCTGCCGGGAGCCGGCCCACCAGGCCGGCAAGTCCGACGGCGGCCAGGACGGCTTCCAGCCCGTCGTCCGCCAGGGGTGGTGCACCGTTCCCGGAGGGCCTGCCGAGCATGAGGTTGCCGCGGATGGTGGAGTCGAAAAGGTGTGCCTCCTGCGGGCACCACGCCGCCCGGCCGGTGACCCGCACCTGGCCCGCTGCCGGGGGCAGGAATCCCAGCAGCGCCGACAGCAGGGTTGACTTTCCCGAACCCGAGGGCCCGGTCACTGCCAGCCACCGCCCCGGAGTTGCCACCGCGTCCACGCCTGTGAAGACCGGGTAGCCGCCCGGCCAGGCCACGGCCAGGTCCACCAGTTCAACACCGGGCACACCGCCGGCCCGGCCGGGAACGGGGTACAGCCCGTCTGACACGTCGCCGCCGCCCTTAAGGGCCCCCGACTCCCCCACCTTGCGCATGACGGCACGGAGCGCCGGGAACTGGCGGACCGCCGTCGTCATCGCTGCGTATGGTTCCACCAGCGCGAGCAGCAGGAGGACCACGACGGCTGCGGTGGCGGGGGCCATCTGGGCCGCGAGGACGCCGGGTGCCGCCAGCCATGCGGCGGCCAGCGCGGCTGTGCCGCAGGCGGCGGTGGCGATGGCATGTCCCAGGCCGTCGGCCCAGGCTGATCGCTGGGATGCGGCCGTGGCGCGGCGGTCCTCTGCCAGCAGCGCGTCAAGCACGAAAGGTGCCACGCCGTTTGCGTGCAGTTCGGCGCGCGCGTCCAGGGCCGCCGTCACGCGCCGCAGGACGCCGGAGCGAAGGGACTGCTCGGCGGTGGCGGATTTTCGGTCGCCCCAGAGGGCGGCCGCGGGTGCCAGCAGCAGGCCGCTGATGGCCGCACCGGCCACCGCGGGAAGGGCTGCCGGGACCAGGACAGCGGTGGCGCTCACGGCCAGCACGGACACCGCCACCGCCGTGATGGGCGGCAGGACCACGCGGGGAAGGAGGTCGCGGACCGTGTCCACGTCGTCAATGACCGTCCCCAGCACGTTGCCGCCCTGCAGGAGCCGGCGCAGCGACAGGGCCCTGCGGCTCAGTGACTCCCAGAGCCGGCCGCGCAGGCGGGTGAGTGCGGCGAAGACGGCGTCATGCAGCAGCAGCCGCTCCCAGTAGCGGAAGACGGCCCGCCCGATGCCGAAGAACCGTACGCCCACGATGGCGGTCAGGAGGTAGAGGATGGGCGGCTGCTCGCTGGCGCGGATAATGAGCCACCCGGAAAGGCCGGAAAGCGCGACGGCGAAGACGGCCGCCAAGGTGCCGACCAAAGCGGCGGCCGCGAACTTTCCCCGCACCGGCGCCAGGAGGGCGGCCAGGAGGCGGACCGGGCCAGGTGCGGCCTGGGCGGGCCGGCTGGTACCGGCGTTGTTGGCTGCGTTGCCCCCGCTTGTCTCTGCTGCGGCGGGGCCCGTGGCGGCGGTGGGCAGGACCTGGCCAGCGGTGTCATCCCGGAGCGTTGCCGGCTCGGCCTGGGCTCCCGTTCCCACCGGCACCAGCAGGTCTGCGAGCTGCCGGGTCCGCTGGTTGTGGGCCACCAGAATCACGGTGACCTGACCACGGAGCCGCCGGATGGCGTCCTCCACAACGAGTGCGGAAGCATCGTCCAGGTGGGCCGTGGGCTCGTCCAGCAGAAGGAGGGTGGCACCGGCCTCGATCCTGGCCAGCCCGCGGGCCAGGGCCACGCGGCGCAGCTCGCCGGGGCTCAGTTCCGCCTGGTGCTTTGCGGCCAGGTGGGCTGCTCCGGCCCGGTCAAGGCAGCGGCGGGCAGTCTCTTCGGCGCTCAACCGGTCCCGTCCGGAGCCGGGGTCCGGCGAAAGGTACAGCAGCACCTCGTCCAGGACGGTGCCGGCCACCATGACGGGGTGCTGCGGCACCCAGGCCACGGTACCGCGGTCCAGTCCGCGGATGGATCCCGTGATGCCCGTCCCGTCGCCGGTGCCGATGGTTCCGGCCAGCACGCCCAGGATGGTGCTCTTGCCCGCGCCGCTGGGTCCGTCCAGGGCGGTGATCCTGTCCTGCGGCGCGGTGAAGGTGAGGGGTCCCACGGCTGCTTGGGACCGTCCGGGGTAGGTCACGGTGAGTCCGGCGACCTCCAGCGGGGCGCCCGGCCTGCCGGCCTTTGCCGCCGGCAGGGGTGTTGGCTCGGGTCCGCCGGTGACGGCGGCGGTTTCCGTGAGCGCCACCCGGCCGTCGTCGCTGGCGTGGTGGGCGGTGCCCAGTTCACGCAGCGGGAGATAGCAGTCCGGTGCCAGGAGGAGCGCCAGCAGGCCGGCTTCCAGTGGCATGTCGCCGTGGACCAGCCGGACGCCGATGAAGACGGCCACAACGGCCACCGAAATGGTGGCGATGAGTTCCAGGGCCAGTGCGGACAGGAAGGCGGTCCGCAGGGTGCCCATGGTGCGGGTGCGGTATTCGTCGGAGATTTCCTCCAGGGCCTTGCGCTGGGCGGTGGCCCGGCCCAGCCCCACCAAAACCGGCAGGCCCTTGGCGAGCTCCAGCATGTGGGCGCCCAGCCGGGCCAGTGATGCCTGCGCCTCGCGGACACTGTCCTCGGTGTACCGGCCGATCAGCACCATGAACACCGGGATCAGGGGCACGGTGAGGACAATGACCAGCGCGCTCACCCAGTCCGCGAAGAGGATCCGGGCCCCCAGCAGCAGTGGCACCGCCGCACAGTTGACCAGCGCGGGCAGGAACTGGGTGTAGTAGCTGTCCAGGGCGTCCAGTCCGCGGGTTGCCAGCACCGCCAGGCCGCCGTCGCCAGGGCCCGACGACCTGACGCCCGTGCGGAGGGCGCGTTCCAGCAGCTCCGCACGGAGTTCTTCCTTGACCCCCAGCGCTGCGCGGCGGGCGGCGACGGCCTGGCCCCAGACGGTCAGCGAGCGAAGGACGACGCCGGCGAGCCCGGCAGTGAGCTGGGTTGCCCAGGCAGGGTTCCCGGCCACAAGGCCGGCCAGGACGGAAGCCACCGCCTGGCCGATCAGGACCAGGGACAGGGCCTTGAGGGCGGCCAGGACCCCCAACCAGTAGATGGCCGAACGGGTTGCCGGACCGGCAGGAAAGGCGGGCCGCACGTCAGCCCTTGGTGTTGAACGCCTTGGCGGCCACCGCCGGGAGGAAGCTGTGGGCTTCCGGGATGTGGGCGGCGCTGACGCGGCGGCGGAAGACCCAGTAGGTCCAGGCCTGGTAGGCGATCACCAGGGGAAGGCCCACAGCTGCCACGATGCTCATCAGCCCCAGCGTGTAGTCCGAGGAGGAGGCGTTGGAGATGGTGAGGTCAAAGGCGCTGTCCAGCGTGGAGGGCAGCACCACCGGGTACACGGCCCCGAAGATGGACGCCGTGCCGAGCACCAGGAAGGCGCCCAGGGCCAGGAAGGACCGGCCTTCGGAGCCGTTCCGGGCCAGCAGCCAGGCAGTAACGGCAGCAGCAACGGCCAGGAGGACGGCGGCCCAGGTCCAAAGTTTGCCCTCCATGAACTGGATGGCGAGGGCCCACGCCGCGATGGGCAGCAGCAGGACGGGCAGGAGCCGCACGAACCACCGGCGGGCGCGGTGCCGTACCTCCCCATCGGTCTTGAGGGCCAGGAACGCCAGGGCGTGGAGCAGTGCGAACCCCACCACGGCGATGCCGCCCAGCAGGGCGTAGCCGCTGAACCAGGCCATGGGGCCGCCTTCACGGTCGCCGTTGGCGTTCAGCGGAAGGCCCGTGGTGGTGAGCGCCAGCGCAGCGCCCACGCCAAAGGCGGCGAAGAACGAGCCCAGGGCGATGGCCCAGTCCCACCGGTTCCGCCAGCTGTCCGTGTCCACCTTGCCGCGGTACTCAAACGCCACGGCCCGGAAGATCAGCGCCAGCAGGACCACCAGCAAGGGGAGGTAGAGCGCGGAGAACAGCGACGCGTACCAGAGCGGGAAGGCTGCGAACGTGGCGCCGCCGGCCGTCAGGAGCCACACCTCGTTGCCGTCCCAGACAGGTCCGATGGTGTTCAGCAGCACCCGGCGCTCGGTGTTGTTGCGGGCGAAGAGCTTCATCAGCATCCCCACGCCCAGGTCGAAGCCTTCCAGGAAGAGGTAGCCGGTCCACAGCACCGCGATGGCGATGAACCAAATGGTGGGAAGCAGTTCCATTGTGTGTTTCCTCTGCTAGTAGGCGAAGGCCAGGACGTCGTCGGCGGGTTTTGTATCACCGTTGCCGCCGGGGCCCGGTGCCGCGTCCTCGTTCTCGTCCACCGGTGCGTGGCCGAGTTCGGGCATTGCGGAGAGCACCCCGCCACGGATGTACTTGACCAGGAGTTTGACTTCCACCACCAGCAGGACTGCGTAGACGGCGGTCAGGGCAACCAGCGAGGCGATCAGTTCCCCTGCGGAGACCCCCGGGGAAACCGCGGCGGCGGTGAACATGAACACCTGGTCGATGCCGCTGGGGTCCGGGTTGGGCGCCACGACGAACGGCTGGCGGCCCATTTCGGTGAAGATCCAGCCGGCGGCGTTGGCTCCGAACGGAGCGAGGATGCCAAAGACAGCCAGCCGCATCAGCCACCGCTGCTCCGGCACGGTTCCCTTGCGGGTGAGCCACAGCGCCACCAGTGCGGCCAGGGCGGCGAGGCCACCAAAACCGATCATCATCCGGAACCCCCAGTAGGTGACTTCCATGACGGGCACGTATTCGATCTCCTGGCCCGCGCGCTCACCGTAAATGGGGTTGTCCGGCAGGTTCGTTCCGTAGTTGGCCTTGTACTCGGGCAGCAGGCTGTTGACGCCCTTGACCTCGGTGGTGAAGTCGCCCTTGGCCAGGAAGGACAGGATGCCCGGAACCTCGATCACGGCCACCACGTCGTCGCAGTTCCTGGAACCCACGTTGCCGATGCTCAGCACGGAGAAGCCGGTGCCGTCGTGGCAGGCTGCCTCCGCGGCTGCCATCTTCATGGGCTGCTGCTGGAACATCAGCTTGCCCTGCAGGTCTCCGGTCACCGCGGTGCCGGCGAAGGAGATCATGGCCACCACGGCGCCGATCCGCAGGGACCGGATCCACACACTGTGGTCTGCACGGTCACGGCCGGGGATGCGGACGTCTTCACCGGGGATGACCTTGCCGTCGGCACCCACGGTGTCAACGCCGTCGTGCCGCCTCCGCCAGAGGTGATACCAGGCGATGCCCAGGAGGAAGCCGCCGGCTACAGCCAGGGCGCCGAAGAGGGTGTGCGGGACGGCAACCAGTGCCGTGTTGTTGGTGAACACGGCCCAGGCATCGGTCATGACGGGCCGGCCGTTGATCATTTCCACACCCACCGGGTGCTGCATCCAGCTGTTGGCCACGATGATGAAGTAGGCGGAAAGGGCCGACCCGATGACGGCCACCCAGAGGCAGGCGAGGTGGATGGCGGGCTTGAGCTGCTTCCAGCCAAAGATCCACATGCCCAGGAACGTCGATTCGACGAAGAAGGCCAGGAGGGCTTCAAGGGCCAGCGGGGCACCGAAGACGTCCCCCACGAACCGGCTGTATTCGCTCCACGCCATGCCGAACTGGAATTCCTGCACGATGCCGGTGGCCACGCCCATGATGAAGTTGATGAGGAACAGCTTTCCCCAGAACTTGGTCATGCGCAGGTACTCCGGCTTGCCGGTGCGGTACCAGGCGGTCTGAATGACGGCGACCACCAGGCCCAGGCCGATGGTCAGCGGCACCATCATGAAGTGGTAGACCGTGGTGATACCGAATTGCCAGCGTGCGATTTCCAAGGCGTCCATGGCTGTCCCTACTGTTGGCCAATGCAGTCTTCTACGCTTCGTAGAACTGCAACTTCTACAAAGTGTAGAACATTGGCGCCGGCGGGCGAAAACCAACCGCCCTTCCCAAGCATGGACCGGCATGTGCCGGCGCGCCACATGTTCTACCCGATGTAGAACCCGGGGCGGTTTCGGGGTAGATTTAGTGATGTAGTTGAACAACCGCGTGACGTCACCGGCATTCAAAGAGCACGGTGCGGGGAAATAAAAGGAAAAGTGAAATGGCTAGTCTTGGTGAACTGGAACGGGCAGTCATGGACCTGCTCTGGGCGGGCCAGGAAGCGGCTACGGCCAATACCCTGAGGGACCAGCTGGCGCGCACGTCCGCGGCGCAGGGCGGGCCGGGCCACGAAGGCAAGGAACTGGCCGTCACCACGGTGCTCACCGTACTCTCCCGCCTGGAAAAGAAGGGGCTGGTGGAACGCGAACGCGGAACCCGCCCGCACCGCTACCAGGCCGTGTCCAGCCGTGCTGACCACACCGCCGAACTCATGCATGAAGTCCTGGGATCAGCCCCGGACCGCGAGGCCGTCCTGGCCCGCTTCATCGGGTCCGTGTCCGAAGGTGAAGCCGAGACGCTGCGCAAACTGCTGGGCCACCTGTAACACACCATGTTCTGGGCCTCATACCTGCTGGCGGTCCTTGCGATAATCCTGGCCTGGCCGGTGCCGATCCTCCTGTCGCGGGCACAATGGCCGGCCAGGTCGCCGTTCACGGCCATGCTGCTGTGGCAGGCGATCGCGCTCGCAGGTGGATTGTCCATGATCGGCGCCATGCTGGTCTACGGCCTGGAACCCATCGGGGACAACCTCATCTCAGGGCTGCGCGCACTGGCAGGAATGGTGCTGTTCAATGCCCCCACCACGGCGCTGGGCTTTTGGCATATCTTTGCGCTGTCCACGGCCGCCCTGCTCACGGCGCACCTGGTGTTCACGCTGCTGCTGACGTACTACAAGATCCAGCGGCAGCGGCGCCGGCACCGCGAACTGCTGGCCCTGTTGGCCTCCCCGTCGGCCCAGGACGCAGGGACGCTGGTTATCAGCCACGACTCCCCCGTCGCGTACTGTTTGCCCGGCGGCGCCCGCTCGGTAACCGTCCTGTCGGACGGCCTGATGGCTGCCCTCGAGCCGGCCGAACTGCGGGCCGTCCTGATCCACGAAAACGCACATTTGAGCCAACGGCACCACCTGCTGCTGTGGGCCTTTGCCGCCTGGCGCCAGGCGCTCCCGTGGCTGCCCACCACCCGGCTTGCCCAGGAAGCCGTCAACTCGCTGATCGAGATGCTGGCCGACGACGTTGCGTTGCGGACCGAGAGCAAGGCGACCCTCATCAAGGCAATCGCCATCGTGGCCAGCGGCTCGGCAGGAAACGCCGGCGCCGGTGACATCCGGCCGTCCTCACCCACGCTCGCCCTGTCAGGGCTGGAAGCGGCATCGGGCGGACCGGGCTCGGACGCGGTCAGGACCGCAGCCTCGCGGGTCAGCCGCCTCCTGACGCCCCAGCCCCAGCTTCCCGCGGCCGTCCGCAGCGCCGTCCTGGCCGGCTCCGTGCTGCTGCTGGCCCTGCCCACGGCGCTGCTGGTGGTTCCAGGCCTGCTGGGCTGACCCCGGCGCGCTGCGCTTGCCTTCAATCAGGCGTCGATGCGCTCCCGGTCAAGGCTGGACGCGCCCGCGATGATGAAGTCCTTGCGCGGAGAAACGTCGGAGCCCATCAGAAGGTCGAAGATCTCCTCTGCCTGCTGCGCGTTTTCGATACCCACCTTGCGCAGGGTGCGGTGCCGCGGGTCCATGGTGGTTTCCGCCAGCTGCTCGGCGTCCATCTCCCCCAGGCCCTTATACCGCTGGATGGGTTCCTTGTACCGCTTGCCTTCCTTGGCCAGGCGGGCCAGCAGGACATGGAGTTCTGACTCGGAGTACGTGTAAATCATTTCGTTGGCCTTCTGGCCGGCGTTGATGACCTCCACCCGGTGCAGCGGTGGAACTGCGGCGAACACCCTGCCCTCCAGGATCATGGGCCGCATGTAGCGGAAGAAAAGGGTCAGCAGCAGGGTCCGGATGTGGGCGCCGTCGACGTCGGCGTCGGTCATGAGGATCACCTTGCCGTACCGCGCCGCGCTGATGTCGAAGCTGCGGCCGGAGCCCGCGCCCACCACCTGGATGAGGGCGGCGCATTCGGCGTTGGAGAGCATGTCCCCCACCGACGCCTTCTGGACGTTGAGGATCTTGCCGCGGATGGGCAGGAGGGCCTGAAAATCGGAGGAGCGGGCCAGCTTGGCGGTGCCCAGCGCGGAGTCGCCTTCCACGATGAACAGCTCGGACCGTTCGACGTCGTCCGTCCGGCAGTCGGCAAGCTTGGTGGGCATGGAGGAAGTTTCCAGCGCATTCTTGCGCCGTTGGGTCTCCTTGTGCACGCGCGCCGAGATGCGGGACTTCATCTCGCTGACGATCTTTTCCAGCAGCAGGGCGGACTGGGCTTTGTCGTTCCGGTTGCTGGAGGACAGTTTGGCAGAGATCTCACGCTCCACCACCCGTGCCACGATCGCACGTACCGCGCTGGTGCCGAGGATCTCCTTGGTCTGGCCCTCGAACTGCGGTTCGGCCAGCCGTACGGTCAGCACCGCCGTGAGGCCGGCGAAGATGTCATCCTTTTCGATCTTGTCGTTTCCGGCCTTGAGCTTGCGGGCGTTCGTCTCCACGGCTTTCCGGAACGTCTTGACCAGCGCCTGTTCGAACCCGGACTGGTGGGTGCCGCCCTTGGGGGTGGCGATGATGTTCACGTAGCTGCGCACGGTGCTGTCGTAGCCAATGCCCCACCGCAGCGCCACGTCCACTTCACAGTCGCGTTCAACCTCGGCCAGCTGGCTGTGCCCCCGTTCGTCAAGGACCGGGACGGTCTCCTTGAACTTCCCGGACCCGTGCAGCCGCCACACGTCCGTGACGGCCGGGTCCGCGGCGAGGAACTCGACGAACTCGGAGATGCCGCCGTCGTGGTGGAAGACCTCTTCATGCGGGCCCGCTTCGCCCGGGGTTCCGGGGAGCTTGCGTTCGTCCCGGACGGTGAGCTTGAGGCCCGGCACCAGGAACGAGGTCTGGCGGGCACGGGCAACCAGATCCTCGTAGGAGAACTTCGCATCGGGGGTGAAGATCTGCCGGTCCGCCCAATAGCGGATCCGGGTCCCGGTAACGCCGCGCTTGGCCTTGCCCACGATGTCCAGCACCGAGTCATCGACGAACGGGGTGAACGGCGCTGCCGGATCCAGACGGGACCCCGTGTCCTTGAAGCGTCCGGGTTCGCCGCGGCGGAAGGACATTTTGTACGTCTTGCCGCCGCGGTCCACCTCGACGTCCAACCGGGAGGACAGTGCGTTGACCACGGACGCGCCCACACCGTGCAGGCCGCCTGAAGCGGTGTAGGAGCCGCCGCCGAACTTGCCGCCGGCATGCAGCTTGGTGAACACCACTTCGACGCCGGTGAGTCCCGTCTTGGGTTCCTTGTCGATGGGGATGCCCCGGCCGTCGTCGTGGATCTCCACGGAGTTGTCAGCGTGCAGGATGATGCGGATATCGTGGCCGAACCCGGCCAGGGCCTCGTCCACGGAGTTGTCGATGATCTCCCAGAGGCAGTGCATGAGGCCGCGCGAGTCGGTTGAGCCGATGTACATGCCCGGGCGCTTGCGGACGGCTTCGAGGCCCTCCAGTACGGAGAGGTGCCGGGCGGTGTACTCAGAGCTGGGTGCCACTGGTGATGAACTCCTTCAGGGACGTGGAAGCGGCGCTGGGACCGCACCTTCAAGAGTAGTCGGCGGCAGCGGCCGCAGGCGTCTGCCACACCCTCCAGGACGTGTGCGGCGCGCCACCAGCCCCCGTGATGCGCGGGACTGGGCAATTCTTGACCTAACCTTGCGGATACGCGGACAGCGAACTTGCCCCATCCTTGCGATGGTTCGGATACGAATACTGGTTATATAGATGTACTGATCTACTAAGGAGGCCGACATGACAACAGCAGTGGCAGACCGCACACTAAACGCACTCGACCGGTGCGACCGTTGCGGAGCTCAGGCATATGTCCGGGTTGTACTCGAGTCCTCCGGCGGTGAGCTGTTGTTCTGCGGCCACCACGCCCGTGCAGTCGAGGCGACGCTCAAGCCGTTGAGCTCCGACTGGCACGACGAGACGGGAAAGCTTCACGAGAAAGCTGCCGTGGAAATCGACTAGATGAGGCATCGGTAATAACGGACCTGCGGGGCCCTTCCAATCCGGAAGGGCCCCGCAGGCGTTTAACGGCGCCGGAACAGACGCCGGCCGCGGCAGCTGGAAACAAAGCAGGGGCTGTTCCCGAACCCACCTTGAGTGGATTCGGGAACAGCCCCTGCTTGGCTGTCCGGAAGAGACCTAGTCCAGGTAGTCCCGCAGCACCTGCGACCGGGAGGGGTGGCGGAGCTTGGACATGGTCTTGGACTCGATCTGGCGGATCCGCTCGCGGGTGACGCCGTAGACCTTTCCGATTTCGTCTAAAGTCTTCGGCTGCCCGTCGGTCAGGCCGAACCGCATGGCGACCACGCCGGCCTCGCGTTCGGACAGGGTGTCCAGGACCGAGTGCAGCTGCTCCTGCAGGAGGGTGAAGCTCACGGCGTCGGCCGGAACAACAGCTTCGGAGTCCTCGATCAGGTCGCCGAACTCGGAGTCGCCGTCCTCACCCAGGGGGGTGTGCAGCGAAATCGGCTCGCGGCCGTACTTCTGGACCTCGACCACCTTTTCCGGGGTCATGTCCAGTTCCAGTGCCAGCTCTTCGGGCGTAGGTTCGCGGCCCAGGTCCTGCAGCATCTGGCGCTGGACGCGTGCCAGTTTGTTGATGACCTCAACCATGTGCACCGGAATACGGATGGTGCGGGCCTGGTCGGCCATGGCGCGGGTGATGGCCTGGCGGATCCACCAGGTGGCGTAGGTGGAGAACTTGAAGCCCTTGGTGTAGTCGAACTTCTCCACAGCGCGGATCAGGCCAAGGTTGCCTTCCTGGATCAGGTCCAGGAAGAGCATGCCGCGGCCGGTGTAGCGCTTGGCCAGCGAGACCACCAGGCGGAGGTTGGCTTCCAGCAGGTGGTTCTTGGCGCGCTTGCCGTCATGGATGATGAATTCGAGTTCGCGCTTGTACTTCGGATCCATGGAGCCGTCGTCTGCGGCAATCTTTTCCTCGGCGAACAGCCCGGCTTCGATCCGCAGTGCAAGGTCGACTTCCTGCTCCGCGTTGAGCAGTGCCACCTTACCGATCTGCTTCAGGTAGTCCTTGACGGGGTCAGCCGTGGCGCCGGCAGACATGACCTGCTGCACCGGGGCGTCATCGTCGTCGGCGTCAGAGTAGACGAAGCCCTTGCCGCTGCCGGCGGCACCCTTGACGGGATCGGCGTCAGTGTCCTCTGCTGCCTCGGGACCTTCGAGGACGATGTCGTCGAGGTCTTCCTCGACGTCTTCGACCTCATCCGGGTCAACGTCACCGGCCGACTTTCCCGCAGCCTCGGCTGCGGCCTTGGCGCCGGGCTTGGGCCCACGCTTCTTGGGCTCGCGCTTGCCGTCGGCTGCAGCCTCGCCGGCCGAAGCCTTGTTGGCTGCCCGCGTAGCTGCCCGCTTGGCATTGGTCGCGGCCTGCTTCTCCTCAGGGGACAAGACATCCTGGGCGGCGGAATCCTTCTTCGTGGAAGACGGGGTCACAGAAAACCTTTCTAGCGGTGGTCTGTGGAATCACCATACGGGCAACACCACTATGACCCTGTCAAGTCCGTGGTGAAAACCAAGCACCACCACGGCCGGCAGAGTCACTTAAGACAACTCCCGGAGCGGCTGTAATGTTCCCTTGCGGGGACGGTTACAAGCACTCGATACACGGACCCAACCGGGTCTCGGCATCCATTGTCTCACGATTTGCCCGGATCCGGCCTCCCGTGCCGCCATCCATTCCTGCTGCCCCCGGCCGGACCGCCCCGGCCGGCCCCATGTCCTCCGCTCTTCAGGCCGGTCGGCCCCGGTTCACAGCGTTTCCTTTTGCCCCGCGGGATCGGTCCGGAATTTTTGCCAGGCGGCTTCCTTCCGTGCGGCCCAGCCACAGAGCGTGCCCCTGCCCACGAGGTCCAGCAGGAGTTCCGCAAGCCGGTATTCCGGCTCGATCCCGAGGGCCTGGCCCAGGTGGGCAGCGGCGTAGGAGCCGCGGCCGCGGCACCAGTCCACCCAGCCACGGAGCGTCAGCGCTGCGGCGGCCGGGGTCCCGCCGGGCACCGCCAGTTCTCCCAGAATCCGGTCCAGCGCGTCCAGGCCCGCCCAGTCCGGCACGTCCGGCGCCAGTCCCATGAGGACCTCGCCGTAGCCGGCAGGAACGGAGCCGGACGCGGCACCGGGCATCGTGCGCCGCGTCTCGGCCGCACGTCTCGATGCCCGCGGCGCTCCCACCCCCGGTTCCCTTGTCCCCTGTTTCGTTGACCCCCGCCGCGCGCCGGCGGGTTCCGCCGGTGGCAGCAACGGCACCGCCACCACGGAATGGCCACTGCCGTCCCCACTCGCGTCCGAGAGGACGCCGAACTGTTCCGCGCCTGCCTCTGCGGCAGTCCTTCCGGCCGCGGCCATCACGAGCACGGCATCGCGCCAGGTGGGAACGATCAGTGTGGCGCGAAGGAAGGCGTCCCGCTCAACGTCCGGAATCCATGGACCGGCGTGGGCACGGTCAAGCAGGCTCTCCCAGAAGTCAAGCACCGCAGTGAAGTGCGCCCTGCTCCGGGACTGCCCGCCAAGCTCAGCCTCCCAGGCGGCCTGCGCCTCAAGGAGGGCCGCCAGATGCAGGGCGGGGACTGGCGCCTGCTGGACTTCCGGCCCGCGCGGAGCTCTTGGGGCAGGTCCAACACTGCTGCCCCGGTACACCATTTCCGTATTGAGCATGCTGTCCCTGATCTCCTGCAGCGGCCGTCCCGGGAGCGGGCAGCACGAGGCATCGCTGCACAGGGCGTCCCGCCAGTACTCATCGCCCACGAACCAGGCATCGCGGACGGGCATCCCGGCCTGGCCCAGCACACCCTGCACTGTGGAAAGCAGAAGGTCATACGGGGATGGCCGGACAATTCCTGCGTCGCTGGTGAAGACAGCCAGCAAAGTGCCGTCAGCGTCCTTGTCTGATGCGAGGTAGCGGCGGACGGCACGTGCAAAAAGGGCCGGGGCCGTCTCCATCTCCGGCCCCGGGAGGTCAAGCCGGAGCGTGGCTCCAAGCCTGGTGCCGTGCAGCGTCATGGCCACCAGGCTGGCCTCTGGCCAGTACCCCAGCGAATGTGGAATGAAGCCAAGAATGTCTTCCGGCCCGCGGACTATTAATCGGTCTGAAGCTGTCATGGCTCCAGCATTCGCCGCCGGCGGTGGTGCGGGCAGGGGCCAAGCCGGCTATGTGGGTAACCAGCCCGCGGTGGAGGAAGAGTGGCGGGGACGGGCTCAGTCGTCGGGCGTCGGCTGGCGGCGGCGGGCCAGGCTTTCCCGGCGCTGCCGGGCGATGGCGCTGCGCAGCGGCGGAACCACGATCCCCTGCGCGGCCATTTGCCGGCGTACCTTCCGCCGGGATGCCAGGATGGCCCCGGCACCGACGGCCAGGAGCAGGAACTGGACACTCAGGGCCAGCCGGAAGGGGGCCAGGCCGTAGAGCACCCCCTGTGAAAATCCGGTGGCGTAGAGGACGTCGAGCACCAGGCCGATGAGGAAGATGGACACCAGGGCCGCGATGAAGCCGCCAACGTTCACGATGCCGGTGGCGGTGCCGATCCGGTGCGCGGGGTTGAAGGTCCGTGCGAAGTCGAAGCCGATCATCGAACCGGGGCCGCCGATTGCGAGCACCACCACCAGGCCGGCCAGCAGCCACAGCGGGGCGCGTCCGGGCAGCAGCAGCACCGCCGCCCATGCTGCGGCGGTGGCACCGGCGATCAGCAGCACCATTGTGGAACGGCGCAGGGGGTGGCGCGAAACGAAGCGGCCGATGAACGGGCCCACCGCCATGGCGGCCGCGACGTACAGCGCCATGAGGGCGGCAACCGTGCCGGCATCCAGTCCCTGGCCCGAGATCAGGAACGGGTAGCCCCACGTCATCGCGAAGACAGTGCCGCTGAACTGGATGGTGAAGTGGCTCCACATCCCCAGCCGGGTCCCGGGCTGGCGCCAGGCACGGGCCAGCGAGGCGCCGGTGGCCCTGAGTCCCTGCCGCGCGTGCGGGCGCCCGGTCCCGGGCGGAGCATCCTGCAGGAGCAGCAGTACCAGCACGACGGCGAGCGCGGACATCCCTGCCAGCATCAGGAAAGCGGGGGTCCAGCCGGACAGGTGCAGGACCAGCGCGAAGGGCAGGACACTGAAGAGCTGCCCCAACTGGCCGGACATGCCGGTCAACTGGGTGACCAGGGGGACGCGGGCCGGGGCGAACCAGAGCGGGATGAGCCTGATCACGGAGATAAAGGTCATGGCGTCACCGGCGCCCACCAGGACACGGCCCAGGACTCCCCCCGGGATGCTTTCGGCGAAAGCCAGCTGCAGCTGGCCGAGTCCCATCAGGACTGCGCCGCCGGCGATCATGGCGCGCGAACCGAACCTGTCCACCAGCACTCCCACCGGGATCTGGAGCCCGGCGTAGACCAGCAGCTGCAGGACGGTGAAGAAGGAAATGGCGGACGCGGTTGCATGGAAGCGCTCGGTGGCCTCAAGCCCCACCACACCGAAGGACGTCCGCTGTGCCACGGCCACCAGGTACCCGAAAATTCCAATGGTCCAGATAAGCCAGGCGCGGGGAGCAGTCACTACTTCATTATGCCCGGCCCGCGCCCGCGGCCCGGATGCTGTGACGCCCTGCTACTGCCCGGGGTTCTCCCTGGCCAGGTAGGCCTCCACGGCAGCTCCGAGGTCGTCGGCGTCGGGAAGCTCGTCATTTTCATTCGCCAGGAGCGACCGGCGCACTATGCCGTCCGCCTTCTCGTCGTACCGCGTCTCGAGGCGGGAAACCACTTGCTGGACCTCCTCGGACGCCTCGATCTGCTGTGCGATCTGGCGGCCGACCTCACGGCCGGACTCACGGAGCCGGTCCGTGGGCAGCATCAGCGACGTCGCGGCGCCGAGGTATTCCAGCCCGGCAACGGCGGCGGTGGGGTACTCGGCCTCAGCCAGGTAGTGCGGCACGTGGATGACGTACCCGGCAACATTGCGTCCTGCCTCTACCAGGCGCAGCTCCAGGATGTGGCCGACAGCCGCCGGAACTTCAACGGTGGGCTTCCACACGGAGATGCCTTCGATCAGCTCCGGCCGGTTCCCATGAACCGTCACCCCGACGGGCCGGGTATGGGGCACGGGCATGGGGATCGAGTGGATCCAGGTGACCAGGTTGACGTCCAGCTTTTCCACGATGTTCACCACGGCACGGGCGAACCGTTCCCACTGCAGGTCGGGTTCGAAGCCTGCCAGGAGGAGGAACGGCTTCCCCAGCCCGTCCACCAGCCGGTACAGGGCCAGGCGCGGCTCCTGGTAGTCCTGGATGTGGTCTTCCACAAAGCTCAGGTGCGGCCTCCGGGACCTGTAGTCAATCAACTGGTCAGCATCGAAGACAGCAACAGGCTGGGCATCGAGGGTGTCCAGCAGTTCGGCGTTGATCTGCTTGACCACATGGCCGGCGTCGGCGAACCCCGTGAAACCCATCACCAGGTCCAGCCCCTGCAGCTCCGGGCTGTGGAACAGCTCGATGTTGCTGGCGTAGAGCGCGTCGGGGTCCAGCAGGGAGCCGGAAATCCGTTCAAGCACGGCGTGTTCCTTTCAGGGGTACGGGTGGACATCCTGCATAACGCGGCAGGGGCAGCCGGCATTCCGCGGCACGCTGTGGCGCACATCTCAGGAAATTCTCCCGCTGTGCGGGCGAAGGGCTACGATCGGAACTGGCCTGCCAGGCGGGCTTGCACGCACCCCGGCGCCGTCCAGAACGGCCGGATCCGGGCCACCATGGCAGAGCGCCCAACATGCATCCCTGCCCGAACGTTTCGAGAATTGAGGACTCATCCCTGTGGTCAAGAATACTGAAATCAACCTTAGTACCGTCTCGCGGGACCTTAAGAAGAACCCCAGCGACGCAGTGGTCATCGGGGTGGGGCAGGGAAGCGACGGGCCGGTCCTGCTTGACAACCCGCTGACCGCGAAGTCCGCGGAGGCCCTCGCTGACTCGCTGAAGGCGCTTGGGATGACCGGCGCCGCGGACCAGCTGGTCCGCCTCCCCGGCCTGCCCGAGACCGGCGCCGGCATCCTGGTCCTGGCCGGGGTGGGAAAGGTGTCCGACAGCAGCCCGCTTGCCGGCGAAGCGCTCCGCCGGGCCGCGGGATCGGCCATCCGGCAGCTGGCCGGGCTCCCCACGGTGACGCTGGCATTCCCGACGGCGACCGTGCAGGATGTCACGGCCGTTGCCGAGGGTGCCGCGCTGGGCGCCTATTCCTTCACCGAGTTCCGGACTTCCACGGACGGGCTCAAGGATCCCGTCCGCAATGCCGTCATCTTCACGGAGCTGGCGGGCAGCACGGGCCTGGACTCCGCCCTGAAGCGGGCCGGATTAGTGGCCAAGGCCGTCAACGCCACCCGGTCCCTGGTCAACACGCCGCCGAGCCACCTGTACCCGGAGTCCTTTGCCGAGGCCGCCAAGGACCTCGCCAAGGGGCTCCCCGTCAAGGTCACAGTGTGGGATGAGAAGCGCCTTGAGAAGGAAGGCTTCGGCGGCATCATGGGCGTCGGCAAGGGCTCCACCCGGCAGCCGCGGCTGGTCAAGGTCGAGTACTCCCCCGCCAAGGCCGCCGCCAAAATTGCCCTGGTGGGCAAGGGCATCACGTTCGACACCGGCGGCATCTCCCTCAAGCCGGCCCTGAACATGGGCGACATGAAGAGCGACATGGCGGGTGCCGCCGTCGTACTTAATACTGTCCTGGCCCTCGCCGGCCTGGGCATGCCGGTGAAGGCCACCGCTTGGCTGTGCATCGCAGAGAACATGCCCGGCGGCGGCGCATCCCGCCCTGCCGATGTGCTGACCATGTTCGGCGGCAAGACGGTGGAGGTCCTCAACACCGACGCCGAAGGCCGCCTGGTGATGGCGGACGGCATCGTCGCGGCCAGCCGCGAATACCCGGACGCCATCATCGACGTGGCCACGCTGACCGGCGCGCAGCTCATCGCACTGGGCAACCGCACCGCCGGTGTCATGGGTTCGGAGAGCGTCACGGACGCCCTCAAGGCAGCAGCCGACCGCGCCGGCGAGCTTGTCTGGCCCATGCCCCTGCCGGAGGAACTGCGTCCCAGCCTGGATTCCCAGGTGGCGGACCTGGCCAACATTGGCGAACGTCACGGCGGCATGATGACCGCTGCCGTGTTCCTGCGCGAGTTCGTGGGTAAGGACAAGGCGGGCGAACAGATCCCCTGGGCGCACATCGATATCGCGGGGCCGTCCTTTAACAACGGCAGCCCCTACGGCTACACCCACAAGCAGGGCACCGGCTGCACTGTCCGTACCCTGGTTGCCTACGTCGAGGACATCCTGGCCGCGGCCTGAAAAGCTGCCTGGACGAAGGCTGCAACGCCGTGTGTCACGCGGCTCTGAGGCGCAGTGATTGCTGTGCCACAGAGCCGCGTGACACTGGACACAAGCGCTCCACAAACACAGCGCCAAGGTGGAGCATGGATAGGTGGTTCGCTAAGGTGAACCACGGTAGTCACAAATGCAAGAGAGTTGCCCTGCTGACATAATCACGGCAGTGCAAGTTCCAAGACCAGATGATGCGCGCAGAACGCGTCATCGTTCACGCGAGGGAGCGTTTTAGTGGCCGATCAGGCAACTGCGCAAGAATTCGACATCCTGGTACTCGGTGGCGGCAGCGGCGGATACGCTGCGGCGCTGCGCGGGGTACAGCTCGGCCTCACCGTCGGCCTCGTGGAGAAGGGCAAGCTGGGCGGCACCTGCCTCCACAACGGCTGCATCCCCACCAAGGCCCTGCTGCACTCCGCAGAGCTGGCCGACCACGCCCGTGACTCCGCCAAGTACGGCGTGAACGTCACCCTCGACAGCATCGACATCAACGCTGTCAACGCGTACAAGGACGGCATCATCGCCGGCAAGTTCAAGGGCCTGCAGGGGCTCATCAAGTCCAAGGGCATCACCGTTATCGAGGGTGAAGGCAAGCTGCAGGGCACCGACACGGTCGTGGTGAACGGCACCGCGTACAAGGGCAAGAACATCGTCCTGGCCACCGGCTCCTACTCGCGCACCCTTCCCGGCCTGGAAATCGGCGGCAAGGTCATCACCTCCGACCAGGCCCTGACCATGGACTTCATCCCCAAGAGCGCCATCATCCTGGGCGGCGGCGTCATCGGCGTCGAGTTCGCCTCGGTCTGGAAGTCGTTCGGCGTGGACGTCACCATCGTCGAAGGCCTGCCCTCCCTCGTCCCCAACGAGGACGCAACGATCATCAAGAACTTCGAACGCGCCTTCAAGAAGCGGGGCATCAAGTTCTCCACGGGCGTCTTCTTCCAGGGCGTCGAGCAGAATGACGACGGCGTCAAGGTCACCCTGGTGGACGGCAAGACGTTCGAAGCGGACCTGCTGCTGGTCGCCGTCGGCCGCGGCCCCGTCACGGCCAACCTGGGCTACGAGGAAGCCGGCGTCACCATCGACCGCGGCTTCGTCATCACCAACGAGCGCCTCCACACCGGCGTCGGCAACATCTACGCCGTGGGCGACATCGTCCCGGGCGTACAGCTGGCCCACCGCGGCTACCAGCAGGGCATCTTCGTGGCCGAGGAAATCGCCGGCCTGAAGCCCGTGGTGGTCGAGGACATCAACATCCCCAAGGTCACCTACTCCGAACCCGAAATCGCCACCGTCGGCTACACCGAAAAAGGCTGCCAAGGAAAAGTTCGGCGAAGACCAGGTACAGACCCAGGAATACAACCTGGCCGGCAACGGCAAGAGCTCCATCCTGGGCACCTCCGGCCTGGTCAAGCTGGTCCGCCAGAAGGACGGCCCCGTGGTGGGCGTCCACATGATCGGCGCACGCATGGGCGAGCAGGTGGGCGAGGCCCAGCTGATCGTGAACTGGGAAGCGTACCCGGAGGACGTGGCACAGCTGGTGCACGCCCACCCCACCCAGAACGAAGCCCTCGGCGAAGCCCATCTGGCGCTGGCCGGCAAGCCGCTGCACGGCTAGGTTTCCCCAGCATTACCAGGCCCGGTGCACCCGGTCGTCAAGACCGGGTGCACTAGGCTTCCAACAAGGCAGCAATCATTCGCACTAAAGATCAATAAGGAGAACGGGGACGACATGTCTGAATCCGTTAACTTGCCCGCCCTCGGTGAGAGTGTCACCGAAGGAACCGTCACCCGCTGGCTCAAGCAGGTAGGTGACCGGGTAGAGGTGGACGAGCCGCTGCTCGAAGTCTCCACCGACAAAGTAGACACTGAAATCCCCTCTCCTGTAGCTGGCGTGATTGAAGAAATCCTGGTCGCCGAAGACGAGACCGCCGAGGTAGGCGCACCCCTGGTGCGCATCGGTGACGGCTCCGGCGGCGGCTCCGCACCCGCCGAGGAAGCTCCCGCTGCCGCACCGGCCCAGGAGGCTCCTGCGGAAGCAGCTCCCGCCCAGGAAGCACCGGCTGAAGCAGCTTCCGCCCAGGAAGCACCTGCACAGGAAACCCCCGCACAGGAGCCGCCGGCTGCCGGCGGCGGCGAAAGCCACGAGGTCACCCTCCCCGCACTGGGCGAAAGCGTCACCGAAGGCACCGTCACCCGCTGGCTCAAGGCCGTTGGCGACCAGGTGGAGGTCGACGAGCCCCTGCTGGAAGTTTCCACGGACAAGGTGGACACCGAGATTCCGTCTCCGGTTGCCGGCACACTGCAGGAAATCCGGGTCAACGAGGACGAGACCGCTGAAGTCGGTTCCGTGCTTGCCGTGATCGGTTCCGGCGCTGCCGCTGCTCCTGCTCCGCAGGCTGCACCGGCCCCGGCTGCCGCTCCTCAGCAGGAAGCCCCCAAGCAGGAAGCACCCAAGCAGGAAGCCCCGGCTGCAGCTGCACCGGCACCCGCCCAGGAAGCTCCGAAGGCGGCCCCCGCTCCCGCTGCTGCTCCCGCAGTCCAGGAGGCGGCACCGGCCGCTGGCTCCGAGTCCGGCTACGTCACTCCCCTGGTCCGCAAGCTGGCCAACCAGCACGGCGTGGACATCTCCTCGCTCTCCGGCACCGGCGTTGGCGGCCGCATCCGCAAGCAGGACGTCATGGCCGCCGCTGAGGCCAAGGCCGCTCCCGCTGCCGCTCCGGCCGCAGCGCCTTCCGCGTCCGCACCGGCCGCATCGGCTGGACTTGCTTCCTCCCTGCGCGGCACCACCCAGAAGGCTCCCCGCATCCGCCAGGTCATCGCCCGGCGAATGCGCGAATCCCTGGAGATCTCCACCCAGCTGACCCAGGTCCACGAAGTGGACATGACCAAGGTCGCCAAGCTGCGCGCCCGGGCCAAGAACTCGTTCCAGGCCCAGAACGGCACCAAGCTGACGTTCCTGCCCTTCATCGCCAAGGCTGTGGCCGAGGCCCTCAAGCAGCACCCCAAGCTCAACGCTGCGTACGACGAGGAAAAGCAGGAAATCACCTACCACAACGCCGAACACCTGGCCATCGCCGTCGACACCGACAAGGGCCTGCTGGTTCCGGTCATCGCCGACGCCGGCAACCTGAACCTTGCCGGCCTGGCCGGCAAGATTGCCGATGTTGCCTCCCGCACCCGCGACGGCAAGATCGGCCCGGACGAGCTGTCCGGCGGCACGTTCAGCATCACCAACATCGGTTCGGTGGGCGCACTGTTCGACACCCCGATCATCAACCAGCCGCAGGTGGGCATCCTGGGAACCGGCGCCATCGTCAAGCGGCCCGTTGTGGTTTCTGACGAAAACGGTGACGACTCAATCGCCATCCGCTCCATGATGTACCTGTCCCTGACGTACGACCACCGCCTGGTGGACGGCGCCGACGCCGGCCGGTTCCTCCAGACCCTGAAGACACGCCTTGAAGAAGGCGCCTTCGAAGCGGACCTGGGACTGTAACCTTCACAGCAGTACAACGACGGCGGTGCCGGCACGGGTGGGAAACCTCCCGCAGCCGGCACCGCCGTCGCGGTTTAACGTCAAGCAGCCCGCGGCCGCCCCGGGCCGTCGTCCGCGTGGCTTTGCTACGAGCTGTAGAACTGACTGGCTAAGCTGGAGCCATGAATATTCTCTTCAACATCCTGGTCTTCCTGCACGTCGTGGGAGCCGCCATGATCGTGGGCTACTGGATCGCCACGATGCGGACCCCCACGGTGCACCCGCGCCAGCGTGACGGCGCCTTCCTGCAGCTCCTCACCGGCATCGCCATGATGGGCATCCTGCCGTTCCTCCCGGACTCCGACCCGAACTACGCCAAGCTGGGCATCAAGTTCGTCATCGCCGTCGTGGTTGCCGTCCTGGCCGTTATTGGAACGCGCAAGGTCAAGAACGGCCAGCCCGTCTCCACCGGCCTCGCGCACGGCGTCGGCGGACTGGCGCTGATCAACATCGCCATCGCCACCCTCTGGCAGTAAGCGGCTGCATCCGCACGTAGGCGGCGGCGCCCCCTTCCCCGGGGGCGCCGCCGCCGTCGTTTTAACCCCATGGTCACAATCCTCTGACAGCGGACAACCCGTGCGCCCGGGGTGCCGAATCCCTAGGATGGGTAGCGGCGGGGTCGTGGCAGCAGCCTGCCCCGGTAAGGATCAATCTGAGGAGTGACATGGCAGCAACACGTTCGGCAAACGCAGTATGGAACGGCAACCTGACGGAGGGTTCCGGCACCACCAGCCTGGCCACCTCAGGCCTGGGCACCTTCGATGTCACGTGGAAGGCCAGGACTGAAGCGGCCAACGGCAAGACGAGCCCGGAAGAGCTGATCGCTGCAGCCCACGCTGCCTGCTTCTCCATGGCCTTCAGCAATGAACTCGCCAATGCAGGCCACACACCGGAGGAAGTTCGCACCAAGGCAGATGTTACTTTCGTGCCGGGCACGGGCATCACCGGCAGCCACCTGACCATGTCAGCCCGCGTCCCCGGCATCTCGGAAGATGAGTTCCAGAAGATCGCAACGGACGCCAAGGTGGGCTGCCCCGTCTCCGGCGCCCTCGCCAGCATCGACATCACGCTGGACGCCACGCTCGAGGCCTAAGCCCTCCCCCAGCTAAACAAAACGCCCTGCCCGGCCGGAAGATCTTCCGGCCGGGCAGGGCGTTTTAGTTACCCTCTGGAGCTACGGCTGCTGACTCCCCTGCCGGCGGGCCGGCAGCGGTGCGGGCAACAGCTTGCGGTAGCCCGAACGGGCCGGCGGCCGGTCGGTGGGCAGTTCCTGGATCATTTCCTTCAGCGCCCCAATGCCGTACTCCAGTTGCGGATCGCGGCCGGCGGCGTAGGCGTGCGGCGGGTAGGCCACTTCGATGTCCGGATCAACGCCGTAGTTCTCCACGCCCCAGCCAATGCCGCCGCTGAACCAGTTGGCGTAGCGGGGCTGGGTGACGCCCGTGCCGTCCGCCAGCGCGAAGCGGTTGTCGATGCCCACCACACCGCCCCAGGTCCGTGTTCCGATGACCGGGCCGATGCCCCGCAGCTTCGACACCTGGGTGATGATGTCGCCGTCGGATCCGGCAAACTCGTCCGCAAGGATGATCACCGGCCCCCTGGGCGCGTGGTGCGGGTACGTGCGCGGTTTCTCCCCACGCGGCATGCTCCACCCGGTGACCTTGCGGCCAATCAGTTCCGCCACAAGCTGCGACGTGTGTCCGCCACGGTTGCGGCGGACGTCGACGATCAGGCCGTCGAGCGCTGTTTCCGTATCGAGGTCGCGGTGCAGCTGCGCCCAGCCGTTGGCCATCATGTCCGGAATGTGGAGGTAGCCGAACGTTCCGCTGGAAGCTTCCCGGACGGTCCGCCGGTTGCCGGCCACCCATTCCTGGTAGCGCAGGCGTTCCTCATCCTTGACGGGCACGACGGCGACCCGGCGCTGGGTGCCCTCAGCAGCACCGTGCCCCGGGCCGTTGAGGAGGGTCAGCTCCACGGCGCGGCCCGCTGCGCCCACCAGCTGCATGGCCGGGGTGACGCTGTCGGACAGCGGGACGCCGTCGATGGCCAGCAGGATGTCCCCCGCCTTGGCACCCACGCCCGGCCTGGTGAGCGGTGACGTGGCGAGGGGGTCGGAGGACTCGCCCGCCAGGATGCGGGTGATTTCCCAGCCGCGGGTGGTGTGCGCGAGGTCGGCGCCGAGCCTGCCCTGTCCCCGGCTGCCGCGTTCGGTAACCGGGGCGGGGCGCACGTACGCGTGGGACGTCCCCAGCTCGCCGTGCAGTTCCCACAGCAGGTCCACCAGGTCATCGTGCGAGCCCAGCCGCTGAACCAAGGGGCGGTAGCGGGCATGGATGGAGTCCCAGTCCTGACCGGCCATGTCCTCGGTCCAGAAGAAGTCGCGCTGCAGCCGCCAGGCCTCATCGAAGGCCTGGCCCCAGACGCTGAGCGGGTCCATGAGGACGCGGATCCGGCCAAGGTCCACCTTGACCACCTTGCCGGAGTCTTCGTCCGACTTGGCGTCCGATGGAACCACGGTGACCTGTTTGTCGGCAATCACTGCCACCTTGCTGCGGTCGCCGGAGAGGCGGTAGCTGTCCACGGCATCCACCAGGGTGGTCTGTTTGCGCCGTGCGATGTCATACCGGACCAGGCTGGGGCGGGCGTCCTTGTCCTCCTGGCTGGCCTTTCCGTCGCCGGTTACGCCGGCCAGGGCGGAGTCGAGCCAGAGGAGTCCGCCGTCAACGGCTTTGAGCGAGCTGTAGTTGCCCTGGGGTACGGGAACACTGATGACCCGGTGCGCCAGTCCCTCCGCGTCCACATGGACGGCAGGCACGTCATTTTCCTCTCCGTCGCCGCCGGCCGCGGCATCCGCGTTCGTGGCGGTCTCCGGCTCTGCACCCGCGGGGTCAACGGAGGGGCCAAAGGGCGACGGCGTCTCTGCGGAGAGTGCCACCAGGTATGGCTTGATGGGGCTGGGGAAGGAGAGGTCGAACGAATGTCCGTCGTACACAGGATCGAAGCTGCGGTTGGACAGGAAGGCGAGGAACCTGCCGTCCGGGGTGAAAGCCGGGGAGGCGTCACGGAAACGGCCATCGGTCACGTCCACCGGTTCGGCGTCGAGCCGGTCGACGGTGGCCAGCCGCAGCCGGCTGCGCGAACCAAAGGACGTGACCGGTTCAGACCAGGCCAGCCAGCGCGAGTCCGCAGACCACGCCAGTTCGGAAATGCTGCCTTCGCCGATGCTTGCCACCTGCGTGAGGTCGGCGCTGCGGGTGTCCAGGACGTAGACGTCGCCAAAGGATGTCCCCAGGGCAAGCCAGCGTCCGTCCGGGCTTGCTTCCAGCGAACTGGCGCGTGACGGCGTGGGGACGGTGATGCCTGCCCCCGCCGCTGGTTCCGGTGCGTCAGCTCCGGGTGCCGGGGCCGGGGCCACATCTGCCTGCTGTTCATCGTCTGCGGCAACGTGCGGCTGGCCTCCCGCCAGCACCGCCGCGCCCGCCGCGGGAACAGGCTGCGGCAGGCTCACCGTTTCCCTCCCCGCCGCACCGGTCTCTGCTGTGTCTCCGGAACCGGGAGTTGGTGACGCTGGTGTTTCCGATGCTGCAGCGGCCAGGGTGGCGCCTGCCCCAGTGTGCCCGGCAGTGTGCGGAACCGGCGCGGCAATGTCCTTGATGTGCAGTGCTTCCACGTTGTCGTGGTCAGCGATATAGGCGATGCGGCCGTCCCCCAGCGGCCGCGGCAGCCGGCCGCGGACTCCCGGGGTGGCCTCGATGATGCGGGACGGACCATCCTTGTGCCGCAGCCAGTGGATGGTCCCGTGCGACTCCACCGCGCTGGCGGAACCTGCCACGTCCGGCGCCACCGCACCAAGGTGCTTGACGGCATCAAGGAGGGCAGGACGCCTGGTCTGCGTGGCCGAGCCGAGGGTGATGTCCAGCTTTACGGCTTCCGAGCCAAGATCACGGAGGATCCAGAGTTCCCCGGCGGATTCGAAGATGACCCGCTTGCCGTCCGTGGCGGCATGCCGGACGTAGAAGTCCTGGTGGTCGGTATGGCGGCGCAGGTCCTTTCCGCTGGGAAGGACCGAGTACAGGTTGCCGTATCCTTCGTGGTCGGACAGGAAGGCGATCCGGCCGTCCACCCACAGCGGATCGGTGAGGTTGCCGTCAAGGTCCGGCACCAGGCGCTCGAACTCACCGTTGCCGTCGCGGTCGATCCATAACTTGCCGGCCGTCCCGCCCCGGTACCGCTTCCACCATGCCGGTTCACGTGACAGCACGCTTGCCAGCACCACGGGCCGTTCATCGCCGACCTCCGGTCCGAAGGCGACGGACTCCACCGGACCGTAAGGAAGCTCCTGCGCCCAGCCGCCCTCCAGAGGGACGCTGTAGGCGTGGGTGTGCCGGCTCTCAGCCTGGCGGAAGGCGCTGGTGACCACTACGGAACCGCCGGCGGTGAATCCCTTAACCTTCGTGGTGCTGTGGCCGAAGTAGGTGAGCTGTCGGTACCCGCCGCCGTCGACCTGTGCCGACACGACTTCCGGCGCCGTTCCCTGCACAACCGTCCACACCAGGCGCTTGCCGTCAGGGGTGAAACGCGGGTTGCGGGCAGGAAGCTGGAGCGACGAGACACGCCAGGCGCGGCCGCCATCCAGGGGCGCAATCCACACGTCGTCCTCGGCCACGAAAGTGACCAGATCGCCGTGCACATGCGGGAAACGGAAGTAGCTCGAAGAGGTCATCGTTCGATCATAGTCAACCCCCCACCTGCACAGCGGGAGGTACACAGCGCGCGCTGCCATGGTGAGATGGACCATGCATATCGTCGTGGCCGGCGCCTCCGGGCTCATCGGCACTTCCATATCCGCAGCCTTCCGCAGCGCAGGCCACTCGGTGGCGACCCTGGTCCGCCGGCCGCCCGCCTGCCCCGCCGAAATCAGCTGGGACCCCGCCGCCGGCATCCTGGATCCAGGCGCGCTGGCCGGGGCAGATGCGGTGGTCAACCTCTCCGGGGCAGGCATCGGAGACAGGCCGTGGACGCGGAAGCGGGTGGAGGAATTGTTCAGTTCCCGGCTGGGGCCCACCAGGACATTAGTGCACGCCATGGCGCAGCTGGATGCCCCGCCGGCCACCTTCATCAGCCAGTCGGCGTCCGGCTACTACGGTGATGCAGGCAATACGGTCCTGCGGGAAGATGCGCCGGCCGGTTCGGGGACCTTGGCGCAGATCTGCGTTGAATGGGAGCAGGCTGCCCACATGGCTCCGGCAGGAGTGCGGGTGGTAACGCCGCGCACCGGGGTGGTGTTCAGCCTCTCGGGTGGAGCACTGGGGAAGTTGCTTCCGCTGCTGCGCTTGGGCGTTGGTGGTCCGTTCGGCAACGGCCACCAGTTCTGGCCCTGGGTAACCCTTCCGGACGTTACCGCCGCCTTCCTCTTCCTCCTCGGCTCACCGGTCTCCGGCGCCGTGAATGTGAACGCGCCTGAGCAGGCGGACGTCAACACGATCATCGCGGCCCTGGCCCACGCCCTGCACAGGCCGGCCGTGCTGCGCGTTCCAGCACCTGTGCTGCGGACCGTCATGCCTGGCCTCGGCGAGGAGTTGCTGCTGCACAGCCAGCGCATGGAGCCTGCGGTCCTGTCCTCGGCCGGGTTCCAGTGGCAGCACGGACGCCTGGAAGATGCAGCCCGCTGGGTGGCCGGCAAGGGCCGCAGCGCCTAGCCGGCCCCTGGTGCCGCAAGGATGTCGCTGACCCGCCAGCGGCCGTCGACGGAGACCAGGACCAACCGAAGCGGCTGCGGCGCGCTGGGAGCCCCCGCCGCCAGCACCGTACCTTCCGCGCTGATTTTGCGGTAACCGGAGGTGGCCGAGGTTACCCGGACCACGGCCTGGTGCGGGGTTCCGCCATCTTCCACCGCCACCCCGGACAGGGTGCTGCTAAATCCGTCCAGGCGGTGCTTGGAAGCATGAAGTTGGCCGGCGGTGCGCTCGTCGGCAGCGGCTGCAGCGGAGCCCGGGGCGTTCACCTCCGCCAGCAGCTCCAGCCTTCCGCTGCTGAACGCCCAGTCCCGCAGCGCCGCCAGTCCCTGCAAGGCCACCACGGGATCAGCTGCGCCGGCCCGCTGCCGGGCATCGTCCACGGATGCAGCAGCGCCCATTCCGGCGGCGACCGCCCCGGATGGGTTCGCAGACACCGGCGGCGAGCCGGTTGCGGGGGCCCATATCTCCTGCCCGACCCCGGAGAGCCACCACATTCCTGCGGCGGCGGCAACGGCCGGGACGATGGCACGCCGCAAAGTTCGCGTGCCCCGGCCGGTAACAGGCAAGTCTGTATGTTTTCCGCGGCCCGACGCCGCCGCTTTTGGCTCCGGTATGGCTGTCTTACGCTCCGGCACCAACCGGTCGGACCAGCGGGATGTCACCGCCCGCCGCCGCAGGCCCTGGAGTTTCACCCGGAGGCTGCCGCCTTTGGACGTGGCGGGACTGTGCCGCCGCGTCAGCAGCTCAGGCAGGACGGTGGGATGGACCGCATCCGAAAGATCCACGGGCTGGGGTTCGGCACTGCGGTAAACGGCCGTGGCGAAGGCCAGGGCGTCAGGGCGCAGCCGCCGGTCCTCGTTCAGTCCTGCCTCCAGGGCAGCCGCAAGATCCTTGGGGACGCCGGGAACCAGGAGGGGCAACGGCGGACGGTCGGCGGTGCGGCCAGGGGCCTCACCCGTCAGGCAGAACCAGCCCAGGGCGGCCACCGAGTAGACGTCCCGCCCCGGCTGGAGGCCGGCGCGGACCGCATCCACCGGCGACGGATCCAGGAAGCCCCCCGTACCAACAGTCCCCGTGCTGCCCGGGTCGCCAAGCATCCTCGCAACACCCAGGTCGGACAGCATCGGCTTCCCCTGCCCCGTGAACAGCACGTTCCCCGGCGAAACATCCGAGTGCGTGAACCCTTTTCCATGCAGGTAACCCAGCGCCTGGGCGATGGGGGTCAGAACGGTAACCGTCTCCCCCACACTGAGCCTGCCACGGGCAGCCACCAGCTGGCCCAGTGAGCCACCGGCGGCATAATCCATGCTCAAGGCCGTGCCGCCGCCGGGTCCCGCCATGCGCACCGCGTCGTGGGCCTTGATGAGGTGCTGGTGGTCCAGGACGGACAGGATCCGGACCTCCCGCCGCACATCCTCCTCGCTGAGGGCTGCCCTGCCCCGGATCCTGCTGCCTCCGGCGCGGAAGCACTTGAGCGCGCAATCCCTGCCGCTGCCTTGCTCCCTTGCCAGCCATACGTCGGCGCTGCCGCCCCTGCCCAGCAACCGCCCGACGTCGTAACCGGGAACCTCCGGGGCCTGTACATCGTCCATACTGCATGTCTAGTCGACTTTCCGCCGCGCCGCAGAAGTTATCCACAGGGCTGGCCGTTGCGGTCACAAAGCGGGCAGCCGGTGAGCTTGGACACTAAACCGGGCCGGCGTGGCTGCGGGGTCTAAGCTGGATGCCATGACTCTTGAGTTTTCACGGCTGGGTCTTGCCCCTGACTTCGTTGATTACATGGAAGGCTGGGATGCCCAGCGCGAACTCCATGACAAGGTTGTCGCCGGAGTTGCGCCCAGCACAGTCCTGCTTTTGGAGCATGCCGCCGTATATACGGCCGGCAAGCTGACCGAGGACCACGAGCGGCCGTTCGACGGCACGCCGGTTGTCGCCGTGGACCGCGGCGGCAAACTTACCTGGCACGGACCGGGGCAACTGATTGCCTACCCCATCCTGAAGCTGAGGAACCGTGCCGGCATCCGTGATTACGTGGAGCGGCTGGAAGAGGTCATGATCACCGTCATGGCGGACTACGGCATCACGGCTGAACGCATCAAGGGCCGCGCAGGTGTCTGGATCAAGGCCGATGCCAAAGGCCCGGACCGCAAGATCGCCGCCATCGGCATCCGCGTCCTGAACGGTGTCACCATGCACGGCATTGCGATTAACTGCAGCAACGACCTGGCACCCTACGGCCAGATCATCGCCTGCGGCATCACTGACGCCGGCGTGACCACCATGTCCCAGGAGACAGGCCGGGACATCCGGCCCGCGGATATCGTGGACCGGTTCGTGGAGGAATTCCGCAAACATGAAGAAGCATTGGTTTCGAGCCCTGAAGGAGCTCTACTGTGACATTGGCACCTGAAGGCCGGAAGATGCTGCGGATTGAGCAGCGCAACGCTGCGGTCCCGGTGGAACGCAAACCGGAATGGATCAAGGCCAAGGTCCAGATGGGCCCGGAGTTCGTCGGGCTGAAGAACCTGGTGAAAAAGGAAGGCCTGCACACCGTCTGCGAAGAGGCCGGCTGCCCCAACATCTTCGAGTGCTGGGAAGACAAGGAAGCCACCTTCCTGATCGGCGGTTCCGAATGCACCCGCCGCTGCGACTTCTGCCAGATCGATACCGGTAAGCCCTCCCCCGTGGACAGGTTCGAACCCACCAAGGTGGCCCGCTCTGTCCAGTCAATGCAGCTGCGCTACGCCACCGTCACCGGCGTGGCCCGCGATGACCTGGAAGACGAAGGCGTCTGGCTCTACGCCGAAACCGTCCGCAAGATCCACGAACTGAACCCCGGCACCGGCGTGGAACTGCTCATCCCGGACTTCTCCGGCAACCCCGAGCACATCAAGGCGATCTGCGACTCCGCCCCCGAGGTCTTCGCGCACAACGTCGAAACCGTGCCCCGGATCTTCAAGCGGATCCGCCCCGCGTTCCGCTACGAACGGTCCCTGGACGTCATCACCCAGGGCCGGAACCTGGGCATGGTCACCAAGTCCAACCTCATCCTGGGCATGGGCGAAACCCGCGAAGAAATTTCCGAAGCCCTCCGCGACCTCCACGCCGCCGGCTGCGACCTGATCACCATCACCCAATACCTCCGCCCCTCCGAACGGCACCTGCCCGTGGACCGCTGGGTCAAACCCCAGGAATTCGTGGACCTCCAGCACGAAGCCCAGGAAATAGGGTTCCTCGGCGTCATGTCCGGGCCACTGGTCCGCTCCTCCTACCGCGCAGGCCGGCTCTGGGCCACCGCCATGCGCAAAAAAGGCCGCGACATCCCCGCCGAACTCGCCCACATCGCCGACGGCATCCAGGACTCAGGCACCACCCGCCAGGAAGCCGCCACCCTCCTGGCATCACATTCCTGACCTCCCCGCAGTGACGTGGCCACGGGCCGGACGCCGGATCATTCCAGCGTCCGGCCCTTTGGTTTAAGTCACGTAGAATTGAGGCACTATGGCGAAATCCCCTGACTCCAGCAACTCCACCCCGGCGGGCTCAAGCGCGGTGAAGCGCGGCCTGTTCACGCGCAAGCCGAAGGAAGCAAAGGCCAAGAAGCCCAGCAGGCTCAAGCAGATCGGCGAGGTCTTCACCATGACCCGCCGACATGATCCCATGGTTCCGTGGCTCATGCTGCTGGCGTTCCTGGGCGTTGTGGCAGTCAGCTTCCTGGTGGGTTTCTGGCTGGATAACTGGATTACCGGCCTCATCATCGGCATTCCGCTGGGCCTGCTGGCGGCAACGTTTATTTTGTCCCGCCGCGCCGAACGTGCCGCCTTCGCACAGATTGAAAACCAGCCCGGCGCCTCGGGCGCCGCCCTGGGCACGCTCCGCCGTGGCTGGATCACCGAAGAGCAGCCCGTGGCTGTCAACCCGCGCACCCAGGATGCCGTGTTCCGCGCCGTTGGCCGCCCCGGCGTCGTCCTTGTCAGCGAAGGCCCCACCCACCGTGTGAAGCCGCTGCTCGATGCCGAGCGCAAGCGCCTGGCGCGCATCCTGCCCAACGTTCCCGTGCACACCATCCAGACCGGACACGGCGAAGGCCAGGTGCCCCTGAGCCAGGTGGCGAAGAAGATGGGCAAGATGAAGAACGAACTGACCAAGCTGGAGGTCAGCACCGTTTCCAAGCGCATTGCCTCGATGGGCACCCGGATGCCCATCCCCAAGGGCATCGATCCCTACAAGGCCCGTCCCAACCGCGGACGCTAGCCGGCGGAACGCCCCGGTACCGGCACTGCCGGGCCGGGGCGTTTTTTCTTGCGCGCCGACCGCCTGTGCCGGAGCGGCAGCCCTTGCCCAACCGACTGGCCCTGCCATCAACCTAAGACAGGACGTGACCATGAACCCCAGGACATCCGTGATCCGTGCCTTCCATATCCTCGCGGTGGCCGAGGCCTGCAGTTGGGCAGCGCTCCTTGCCGGGATGTACTTCAAGTGGATAGCGGGCACCAGTGAGCTTGGCGTCCAGGTGGCTGGACCCATCCACGGTGCGCTGTTCATCGGCTACGGAGTCGCTGCCCTGATGCTGTGGCGGGTGCAGCGGTGGCCCTTCATGGTGGCGGTGCTGGCGGGGTTCTCCGCCATCTTCCCGTTCGCCACCCTGCAGTTCGAGCGGTGGGCCGGCCGGCGCGGTTACCTCAGTGCCGCACGGGCAGAAGCGCCCGCGGGTGACCTCGAGTCCAGCCGGGTATAGGGCGAACGTGTCATCAGCCGTGGACTCCATCGATTCAAAACAGTCGTCCGCCAGGCCGGGGCCGCCATCCGGGCGCGCCCAGGGCCGCAGGCGCATGGTCGCGCTGCTCTCCCTCCTTGGGGCAACGCTGTTCTGGGCCGGCAACTATGTCGTAGGCGCCGGTGCGGTCCAAAGCATTGAGCCGCTGAGCCTGGTCTTGCTGCGCTGGGCCATCGCGCTGGTGCCGCTGCTGGTCATAGCCCAACTGGTGGAGCGGCCAAACTGGCGCTCAGTCCTGGCCGCGTGGCCGTGGTTGGTGGCGCTCAGCGTCTGCGGCCTGCTCGGCTACAACCTCCTGCTGTATGTCGCCCTGGAGCACACCGATGCGTTCAACGCTTCGCTGATCAACGCCTTCAATCCGGCACTCATCACGCTTGCCGCCGCCGTCTTCCTGCATGAACGGCTGACGCCGTTGTCAGTGGCCGGCGTTCTCCTGGCCCTGGCCGGCGTCCTGATCGTGATCAGTGGCGGGGATGCCGGCAGGCTGCTCACCGCCGGCTTCGGTACCGGCGAGGTCCTGATGGTCGGTGCCGTGGTTGTCTGGACCGCATACACGGTGATCGGCCGCCGGGCCCCGAAGATTCCGCCGATCACGGCCACGGCAGCCCAGGCAGCAGTGGCGGTGGCCCTGCTGGCCCCGGTCCGCTTGGCCGCTGGCGGGCTGGCCCTGCCTTCAACCGGCAACTCCTGGGCGTCACTGCTGTTTATCGCTGTTTTCCCGTCGGTGCTGTCCTACCTGCTGTGGAACCGTGCCCTGACGGTCCTGCCCGCAGGCGGCGCCGGGGTGTTCCTCAACCTCATCACGGTGTTCACCGCCGTCCTTACCATCCTCGCCGGCCACGTCCACACCACCGCACAACTGGTGGGCGGTGCCATCGTGATCGGCGGCGTGGTCGTTGCCAATGCGCCGAACTTCCGCCGGCAGAAAGCCCTGGAAGGGCAAGGCTGAGGATTGTGCGGATGCCCGGAGCATCCGTGCCTAGCGGCGGATGAGGAGCGTGTTCATCGCCTTGTCGTGAAGGCCGCGCTGGTCCGGGTCGAAGATTACGGCGGGGATGACCAGGCAGAGCAGCACGGCCCTGACCAGCGCCGGGAGCGGCCCGGGCGTGCCGCCGCCCGGCTTCACCACCGCGATGCCCATCATGCGGTGGCCGATGCTGTAACCGAGCGTTCCCACCAGGAGGATCTGCTCGATTGCGAAGACCGCCAGGGTGGCCCAGGAGTCGCCGCCGAAGGCGAAGTTGCTGATAAGCAGCGCGATGCCCCAGTCGATGCAGATGGCTGCGATCCTGCGCCCCGCACGTGCCATGGAGCCCGGACCGGACTCGGGCAGGCCCAGGCGTTCCCCCGGATACTTGGAGATGCCGGAGGTGTCCGGTCCGCTGAGCCAGGACCCAATGTCTTTGCGATCTACCACCGTCCAAGCTTACCGAGCCACGCGGGTGCCCGGTGCGCCCACAGTGTGGATAGGGCTCGACCGCAATGTGGACGGAGGATAGCGTGGTCATAGCAGGGCATTCTGTAACCTGCCCGAAACAATGCGGACACGGACGGGAAATGCCGCATCCATAGTCTGTTAGCAGTTTCAAGCAATCCCCGGCAGGTACCCAGCAGGGAAACCACGCGTTTTCCCTGCTTTTGGATTGCGCTGGATCAGATGGCTTCCATGCCAGATATTTACATATGCGTTAGGAGCATAGATGTTCAAGACTGCGGACGAAGTCCTCAAGTTCATCAAGGACGAAGATGTAAAGTTCGTCGATATCCGCTTCACCGACCTTCCGGGCGTCCAGCAGCACTTCAACGTCCCCGCCAAGAGTGTTGACGCTGATTTCTTCGTCAACGGCCAGCTCTTCGACGGTTCCTCCATCCGCGGCTTCCAGGGCATCGCCGAATCCGACATGCAGCTGATCCCGGACGTGACCACCGCGTTCCTGGACACCTTCCGCATGGAGAAGACCCTCGCGCTGAACTTCTCGATCGTGAACCCCCGCACGGGCGACCCGTACCACCGCGACCCCCGCGGCGTGGCCGAAAAGGCTGAAGCGTACCTGGCTTCCACCGGCATCGCCGACACCGCGTTCTTCGCTCCCGAAGCCGAGTTCTTCGTGTTCGACAACGTCCAGTACCAGTCCTCCCCGCAGGGCAGCTTCTACAAGATCGACTCCGAGGAAGCCCACTGGAACACCGGCCGTGAGGAAGAGGGCGGCAACCTGGGCTACAAGACCCCCGTCAAGGGCGGTTACTTCCCGGTCTCCCCCACCGACAAGCAGGCCGACCTGCGTGACGCCATGTGTGTTGCCCTGGACGAAGCCGGCCTCGAGGTCGAGCGCAGCCACCACGAGGTTGGGTCCGCCGGCCAGGCCGAGATCAACTACAAGTTCACCACCCTGACCCACGCTGCCGATGACCTGCAGAAGTTTAAGTACGTCATCAAGAACACCGCTGACGCCTGGGGCAAGTCCGTTACCTTCATGCCGAAGCCGGTCTTCGGTGACAACGGCTCGGGCATGCACTGCCACCAGTCGCTGTGGAGCAACGGCGAGCCGCTGTTCTACGACGAGAAGGGCTACGCCGGCCTGTCCGACACTGCCCGCTGGTACATCGGCGGCCTGCTCAAGCACGCCGACGCCGTCCTGGCCTTCACCAACCCGACGGTGAACTCCTACCGCCGCCTGGTCAAGGGCTTCGAGGCTCCGGTCAACATGGTGTACTCGCAGGGCAACCGCTCCGCCGGTATCCGCATCCCGATCACCGGTTCCAACCCGAAGGCCAAGCGCATCGAATTCCGCGCTCCGGACCCCTCCTCCAACCCGTACCTGGCATTCGCTGCCCAGCTGATGGCCGGCATTGACGGCATCCGCAACCGCATCGAGCCGCCGGCTCCGATCGACAAGGACCTCTACGAGCTCCCGGCCGAGGAAGCCAAGGATATCCCCAAGGCTCCGGGCACCCTGGAGGAAGCCCTGGAGGCCCTGCGCGAGGACAACGAGTTCCTGCAGGCCGGTGGCGTCTTCACCCAGGACCTGATCGACACCTGGATCGAGTACAAGTACGAAAACGAGATCCGCCCGCTGTCCCTGCGCCCGAACCCCTACGAGTTCGAGCTCTACTACGGCGTCTAGTCCCAGCCCTGCCCTGCAGGAAAGCGGAACAGGAGAAGGCGGCCACCGGTGATGAACCGGTGGCCGCCTTCTGCGTTTGTCCGGGCCTTAAAGCCGCGGACGGAGACCATAGGGTGGGGGCCCGCCTCCAGACGTGCTGAGACCGGGAGCCGGACCCCCTGACGAATGCCCCCCGAGACGAAGACTGTCCAGCCTTCCCCCCAACAAGGTTGGAGAACACCGCCAATCCACATGATCGGGCAAACGCTTGCTAAGCGCAATGCCGGTCCGGCGCGTTACGCCGGCGCCACTGCGGAGAAGCTGCGGAACATGGTCCGCTGGGGCCCGGACGTTCCGCCCAGGTACGGCCCGGAGTCGATGAAGCCGGCGCGCCGGTAGGCGGACAGGCCCGCAGGGTTTTCCTGGTTGACGGACAGTACGACGCCGGACCCGCCAGTTTGGTGCCGCACGCTCAGCTTGCGTGCCGCCTCCACAGCGGCGGCGGCCGCGAGCGTGCCCAGGCCTTTGCCCTGGTGCCGCCGGTCGATGAGGAACCCGCGCAGCAGCCACGCGGAGTGATCGTCAGGCCAGCCGGCCAGCCGCGCGGCCCCGGACTGCAGGGTCAACAGGCCGACGGCGCTGCCGCCCGCCTCGACCACGTATGGCCGTCGTGATTCTTCCGCCAGTCCGGTGAGGGCCATCCGCAGCGGGTCGCCCACAAAGCGGTCCTGGCCCGGCACCAGCGACATGTTTGCGATGGCGTCGAGCTGAATGGCCAGGGCGTCGGAGTCCAGGTCCTCCAATTGGATGAGCCAGACCCACGGCGTGGGTTCAGTGCCCATAGAAGACACGCTCGAAGACTGCCCGGGCCCGCCGGCTCACCCTCAGGTAGTCCTCCTCCAGGGCAGTGGCATTGCCCGGTTCGTAGCCGCACCAGCGGGCCACGGCCTCAAGGTCACGCCGCGAGGAGGGCAGGAGGTCGGACGCCTTGCCGTTCCAGATGACGTTGGCGGACCGGATGCGGCTGGCCAGCCGCCAGGCCTCGGCGAGCAGGCCGGCGTCGGAGCTGTCCAGCAGCCCCAGCTCCGCCGCGGCCGCCAGGGCTTCCAGGGTGGAGGTGGTGCGGAGCTCCGGGTGCTTGCCTGCGTGCTGGAGCTGAAGGAGCTGCACCAGCCATTCGACGTCGCTGAGGCCGCCCCGCCCCAGCTTGAGGTGCCGTGCCGGGTCGGCCCCACGCGGCAGCCGCTCGGATTCCACCCTCGCCTTGATCCGCCGGATTTCGCGGACGTCCTGCTCGGAGACGGACTCGGGGTACCGGATGGGGTCGATGAGCTTGACGAAGTCAGCGGCCAGGGCGTCGTCGCCGGCCATGGGGCGTGCCCGCAGCAGGGCCTGCGCTTCCCAGACCAGGGACCAGCGGCGGTAGTACTCGGCGAAGGAGTCCAGGGAGCGCACCATGGCCCCGTTCTTGCCCTCGGGCCGGAGGTCCGCGTCCATTTGGAGGACGCGCTCAGCCATGATGGCCGGCTTCAGCGGCTGGGTGAGCAGGCTGGATATCCTGGCCACAATGCGGCCGGCCTGTTCCTGCGCCTCCGCCTCGGAGAAGCCCGGAAGTGCCCGGTGGACGTACATCACGTCAGCATCGGAGCCGTAGCCGATCTCGCGGCCGCCCTGCCGGCCCATGGCCACCACCAGGACCGTGGTCTTGAGCGGCCCTCCGGCGGAGACTATTCCTTCCGCCACCCGCAGGGCACCCAGGACGGCGGCGCGGTCCGTATCGGCCAACGCCATGCCCACCTTTTCCTGGTCCAGGAGGCCGGCCGAATCGGCGATGGCGATGCGCAGGATTTCGCGGCGCCGGATCAGCCGGATCAGGCGCATGGCGCTCTCCGGGTCCGCGTGCCGGGACATCTTCGCAGTGATTTCCTGCCACTGGGCCTCGAAACCCACGGGCACCAGGTCCTTGTCCTGTCCCAGCCACGCCACGGACTCCGGCGAGACTTCCAGGAGGTCTGCGATCAGCCGGGAGTTGGACAGCATGTGGCACAGGCGTTCGGCGGCCGCATTCGAGTCGCGAAGCAGGCCCAGGTACCAGTGCGTGGTGCCCAGGGCCTCGCTGACGCGGCGGAAGGCAAGGAGGCCGGCGTCCGGGTCCACGCCCTCCGCGAGCCAGTCCAGCAGGATGGGCAGGAGCTGGCGCTGCAGGGCGGCGCGGCGGCTGACCCCGCCAGTCAGCGCCTCAATGTGGCGCATTGCCCCTTGGGGGTCCCGGTATCCGAGGGCCGCCAGCCGCCCCTGCGCCGCCTCGGGCGTCAGTTTGGCGTCCTCGCTGCTGAGCTTGGCCGCGGTATTCAGCAGCGGCCGGTAGAAGATGCGCTCATGCAGTTCCCGGACGGAACGTTTGGTGCGCTGCCATGCTGACAGCAGGGAGTCCGGGCTGGGGCGCTCGTTGGAAAAGGGCCCAAGCACGGCTTTGGCAAGTGAGCGCAGCGCCGGCTCAGCCACCGGCATCAGGTGGGTGCGGCGCAGCTGGAACAGCTGGATCCGGTGTTCCAGCAAGCGCAGGTAGCGGTAGGCGTTGTCGAAGGCGGCAGCGTCGGAACGGCCAATGTAACCTCCCGCCGACAATGCCGCGATCGCCGAGGTGGTGTCCCGCCGTCGTAATGACTCGTCAGCCTTGCCGTGCACCAGCTGGAGCAGCTGGACGGTGAATTCGACGTCGCGCAGCCCCCCGCGCCCCAGCTTGATCTGGCGCTGCTCCTCGGCGGCCGGGATGTGCTCGGTCACCCGGCGGCGCATCGCCTGGACGGACTCGACAAAGCCCTCCCGCCCGGCCGAGCTCCAGATCAGCGGCGCCACCGCTTCCTCGTAGGCACGGCCCAGCGCGGCGTCACCCGCGATGCAGCGGGCCTTGAGGAGCGCCTGGAATTCCCAGCTTTCCGCCCACCTGGCGTAGTACGTTTCGTGGGAGGCGAGGGTGCGGACCAGCGGCCCGGACTTGCCCTCGGGCCGCAGGTTCGCATCCACCTCCCAGAGCCCGGGTTCCCTGGCAACCGATGAAATGGCCCGGGAAATGCCGCTCGCCAGGGCCGTGCCGATGGTGTTGGCGTGGGCGTCCTCCAGGCTCCCCGGGTCCACCACGTAGATGACGTCGACGTCGGAGATGTAGTTCAGCTCCCGTGCGCCACATTTGCCCATGCCGATCACCGCAAGGCCGACGTCGGCGACGTCGGCAGCGCTGTGCTGCTCGGCCGCCTCGGCCCTGGAAACGGCCAGGGCGGCCTCAATGGCGGCGGCGGCAAGGTCCGCCAGTTCACCGCCCACCGAGGGCAGGAAGTCCAGCGGATCCGCGGCGCACAGGTCCTTGACGGCGAGATCGACCAGTCCGCGCCGGTACGCCGTGCGCAGGGCTGCATAGGCGTCCACGCCGGTCACGGCGGCAACGGGACGGGCGGCGCGGGCGTCGGCGCCCACGGACTGCAGGAGCGTGGCGCGCAACCGGCCCGGGTCGGCGGGAAGCGGCTCCGGACTGGCGCGGACCTCGAAGGCGTCCAGGTGCTCGGGGTGCCGGATCAGGAACTCCCCCAGGGCTTCTGAGGAGCCCAGGACGCGGTACATCGGTTCACTGGCCTCAGGCTCGGCAGCCGCCAGCTCCCGCAGCTGCGGGTGCTTTTCGATCAGCCGGACCAGGGACTGCAGTGCGGTGTCCGGACTGGCGGCAAGCTGCAGCCCGGCAAAGAGCCTGTCCTGGTCCAGTCCCTCGAGTTCGCGCGCGGCAAGGAACCGTTCGCCCTTCTCCAGGTCGCTGAATCCGGCCGCGATGAGGCGGCGTGCCAGGCTCACGCCGGGCACCTAGAGGATGCCGAGGTTGCGCTGCAGCTCGTAGGGCGTCACCTGCAGCCGGTAGTCCTGCCATTCAGCGCGCTTGTTGCGCAGGAAGTGCTCGTAGACCTGTTCGCCCAGGATCTGCGGCATGAGCTCCGAGTCCTCCATGGAGCGGATGGCGTCGTGCAGGCTCGCCGGCAGGGGGTCGTGGCCCATAGCGCGGCGCTCGGCCGAGCTCAGCGACCAGACGTCGTCCTCGGCGGCTGCCGGCAGCTCGTAGCCTTCCTCGATGCCCTTCAGCCCGGCACCGAGCAGGACCGCATAGGCAAGGTAGGGGTTGGCAGCGGAGTCGATGCCGCGGTACTCGATGCGCGCTGACTGGCCCTTGCCCGGCTTGTACAAGGGCACACGGACCAGGGCGGAGCGGTTGTTGTGGCCCCAGCTCAGGTAGCTGGGTGCCTCTCCACCGCCCCACAGCCGCTTGTAGGAGTTGACGAACTGGTTGGTCACAGCCGTGAATTCGGGGGCGTGCTTGAGGATGCCGGCAATGAACTGCCGGGCCGTCTTGGACAGCTGGAACTCCGCACCTGCCTCGAAGAACGCGTTGCTGTCACCCTCGAACAGGGAGAAGTGCGTGTGCATGCCGGAGCCGGGGTGGTCGGTGAAGGGCTTGGGCATGAACGTGGCATACGTGCCCTGCTGCAGCGCCACCTCCTTGATGACGGTGCGGAACGTCATGATGTTGTCGGCCGTCTGCAGCGCGTCCGCGTAGCGGAGGTCGATCTCGTTCTGGCCGGGGCCTGCCTCGTGGTGGCTGAACTCCACGGAAATGCCCACGGACTCCAGCATGGTGACCGCCGTGCGGCGGAAGTCCTGGGCCACGCCGCCGGGAACGTGGTCGAAGTAGCCGCCCTCATCAACGGGCACCGGCGCGCCGTCCGGACCGGGCTCGTGCGACTTGAGGAGGTAGAACTCGATCTCCGGGTGGGTGTAGCAGGTGAAGCCCATGTCCGCGGCCTTGGCGAGGGTCCGCTTCAGCACGTTGCGCGGATCGGCGGCGGAAGGCTCACCGTCAGGGGTGAGGATGTCGCAGAACATCCGCGAAGTCTGTTCGGTCTCACCGCGCCACGGCAGGATCTGGAAGGTGGCAGGATCGGGCTGGGCCAGCATGTCCGATTCAAAGACGCGGGCGAGTCCTTCGATGGAGGAACCGTCGAAGCCAAGGCCTTCCTCGAATGCTCCCTCGACTTCCGCCGGCGCCAGGGCCACGGACTTCAGCGAACCCACGACGTCGGTGAACCACAGGCGCACGAAACGTACGTCCCGCTCTTCGATCGTGCGCAGGACAAATTCTTGCTGGCGGTCCATGATGGCCTCTTCTCCGGTCAACGTTCATGCTCCGGGGCCCAGGCAAAGGGGAAAGCCGGCAGCAGTTCATCAACACTGTACTAATCATTCGGCACCGATGCTTGAGCAAGGGCCCTGCGTAACACAGCATTAACGTGGCAGGCAGCCCAGGCCGCGCCCGGCCGCGGTTTCCACCGCCCGCTGGCATGGGTCCCTGCAGGCCGCTGAGACGCTAATCACCTTTGACCCGCCTTGCACGCGGTAGCTAGGACAGCGGATGGCGCACTACGCTCATCCCATGGCCTCCAGCAACAGCTCCGACTCCAGCGCGTCCGCAGAAGTACCCGCCCCGTACGGCAGCGGCCCCGGCACACCGGCTGCGGCTCCGGCCCCGGCTGCGGCTCCGGCTGAACGGAAGCCGGCAAAGGTCCGCATCCACCACCTGCAGCAGGCCAAGCGCGACGGCACCAGGTTCGCCATGCTCACCGCCTACGAGCAGTACACGGCCGAGATTTTCGACGCTGCCGGCATCGAGGTGCTCCTGGTGGGCGATTCGGCCTCGAACAACGTCTTTGGCAACGAGACCAGCCTTCCGGTGACCGTGGACGAACTGCTCCCCCTGTGCCGGGCCGTCGCCAGGTCCGCCAAGCGCGCCCTGGTGGTGGCGGACCTTCCCTTCGGCAGCTACGAGGTCAGCGCGGAACAGGCAGTGGCCGCCGGCGTCCGCTTCCTGAAGGAAGGTCTGGCCCACGCCGTGAAGATCGAGGGCGGGAAGTACTACGCGCCGACCGTCCGGGCCATGGTGCAGGCAGGCATTCCGGTCATGGCGCACATCGGCTTCACCCCGCAGAGCGAACACGCCCTGGGCGGGTACCGGGTCCAGGGCCGCGGGGACGACGCCCAGCGGTTGATTGACGACGCCGTTGCGCTGGCGGACGCCGGAGCGTTCTGCGTGCTGATGGAAATGGTGCCTGCGGAGACGGCGGCGGCGGTAGACGCGGCGGTCAGCGTCCCCACGGTGGGCATCGGCGCCGGCAAGGCGACCACCGGCCAGGTCCTTGTATGGCAGGACATGGCGGGTTTGCGGGGCGGCCGGATGGCCAAGTTCGTCAAGCAGTACGCGGACCTGCGGAGCACCCTGCTCGACGCCGCCACAGCCTACGGTGAGGACGTCAGGTCCGGCCAGTTCCCCGGCCCGGAACATACCTTCTAGGCCCGCCCCACCATCAGGAGAACCAGCGCCAACCGCCAAAACCGCGGGTGGCGCCTGGTGGCACTCCTCCGCGGACTGCCTCGGCCGCGGGCGGCCTCACCTTGACGTCCGCTTCCGGAGCACCGCCAGGCGCCCTAGCCTCCCAACCGGTTCAGTCGTCGTCCTGCTTTTCCCAGGCCTCGTTGCGCGCTTTGACCTTCTCCAGGGCATGTTCGGCTTCCGCCCGGGTCTTGTACGGCCCAATGAGCTGGCTCCAGTCCGACAACCGGTCCTCTTCCACCTCATGGGTCTTGATGTTGAACCAGTACTCAGTCATCGTTGCTCCTCGTTCCGGCGACAGGGAAAACAGGGTGATGCACGTAACACAAACCCTTACGTGTGCCCTCCGCCGCTTGTCGGTTGTTAGGCGTTCTGTGGTGCCTTATATGATCAATCTATGCCTTCCCTTGCCTCGACTGCACCCATTGGCACCCTCACCCCGGGTACCCTGAGTCCGCAGCGTCCCGTCCCGGCGTCCATCCCCCGTCCGGAGTACGTGGGCAAGCCCGCGCCCGCAAAATTCACCGGTTCCGAGGTCAAGTCCGCGGAGACCATCGAGAAGATCCGGATCGCCGGAAAGATCGCGGCGCAGGCCATCGTCGAGGTGGGCAAGCACATCCAGCCGGGCGTCACCACCGACGAACTGGACAGGGTGGGCCACGAGTTCCTGCTGGACCACCAGGCCTACCCGTCCACACTTGGGTACCGCGGGTTCCCCAAATCGCTGTGCTCCTCGTTGAACGAGGTCATCTGCCATGGCATCCCGGACAGCACCGTGGTCCAGGACGGCGACATCCTGAACATCGACATCACGGCCTACATCAACGGCGTCCACGGAGACACCAACTACACCTTCCTGGTGGGGGACGTGGACGAGGAATCCCGGCTGCTGGTGGAACGCACCCGGGAGTCGCTGAACCGGGCCATCAAGGCTGTGGCGCCGGGACGGGAAATCAACGTCATTGGACGGGCCATCCAGTCCTATGCCAAGCGGTTCGGGTACGGCGTGGTGCGTGACTTCACGGGCCACGGCGTTGGTGAAGCGTTCCACACGGGGCTCATCATTCCGCACTACGATGCCGCCCCCGCCTACAACACGGTCATTGAGGCCGGGATGGTGTTCACCATCGAACCAATGCTCACCCTCGGCACCGTTGAGTGGGACATGTGGAGCGACGACTGGACGGTGGTCACCCGGGACCACCGGCGCACCGCCCAGTTCGAACACACGCTGCTGGTCACCGAGACCGGCGCCGAGATCCTCACCCTCCCGTAGCCCGCCCTATGCCCGCGCAGGGCATGCTGCCGGTGCAGACCGGACACCTTGTTACTGGCCGCCGAAAGCGGCCCCTTTTCCTGCCCGCCCCTGTCACGAACGGAATCCCATTGGCCAAGAAGGACGAAAAACCGCACAAGAACGCACCCCTGATCGGCATCGACATCGGTGGTACGGGGATCAAGGGCGGCATTGTCGACCTGAAGAAGGGCAAGCTCCTGGGTGACCGCTTCCGCGTGCCCACCCCCCAGCCTGCCACCCCTGAGGCCGTCGCCGAGGCCGTGGCCCTGGTGGTGGCCGAGCTTTCGGCACGCCCCGAGGCACCGGAAGCCGGCTCCCCCGTGGGCGTGACCTTCCCGGGGATCATCCAGCACGGCGTGGTCCACTCGGCCGCCAACGTGGACAAGAGCTGGCTGGACACCGACATCGACGCTCTCCTCACCGCAAAACTGGGCCGTCCCGTAGAGGTCATCAACGACGCCGACGCGGCCGGCCTTGCCGAGGCCCGCTACGGTGCCGGCGCCGGCGTCTCCGGGACCGTCCTGGTCATCACCCTCGGCACCGGCATCGGTTCCGCCTTCATCTTCGACGGCAAGCTGGTTCCCAATGCTGAACTGGGCCACCTGGAGATTGACGGTTTCGACGCCGAATCGAAGGCGTCCGCCGTGGCACGGGAACGGGACGGGTTGTCCTGGGACGAGTACAGCGTGCTGCTGCAGCGCTACTTCTCCCACGTGGAGTTCCTGTTCTCGCCGGAACTGTTCATTGTGGGCGGCGGGATCTCCAAGCGCGCGGATGAGTACCTGCCCAACCTCAAGCTGCGCACCCCGATTGTGCCGGCCGTCCTGCGCAACGAGGCAGGGATTGTGGGCGCCGCACTGGAAATTGCCCTGAAGCACAAGCTGGCCAAGTAGGCATTGGTGCCGGTGGCGGCTGCGGCTTCCCCTCCGCTGCCGCCACCGGAGTCTAGAGGGGGCTCTTCTCGGAGCTCTTGGCGCTGGGGGCCGCGCCCTTGGCGTCTTCCTCGGCCTCGTGGCGGAGCAGGGCGATGGCGGTTTCAAAATCCTCAAGGGACTCGAACGCCTGGTACACGCTGGCAAAGCGCAGGTACGCCACCTTGTCGAGCTTCTGCAGCGGCCCCAGGATCACCAGGCCCACCTCGTGGGCATCGATTTCGGCTGCGCCGGAGGACCGGATCTGTTCTTCCACTTCCTGGGCCAGCATGGCGAGGTCGTCCTCACTCACCGGCCGGCCCTGGCAGGCCTTGCGCACCCCGTTGATGACCTTGCTGCGGCTGAAGGGCTCGCCCACGCCGGACCGCTTGATCACGGAGAGGCTGGTGGTTTCCACCGTTGTGAACCGGCGGCCGCATTCAGGGCACTGCCGGCGCCTGCGGATGGCTGAGCCGTCATCAGCCATGCGGCTGTCCACCACGCGGGAATCGGGGTTGCGGCAGAACGGGCAGTACATGGCGTTCCCCCTTTTCGCTTGTGGTGTGCAACGTCGTTGGAGGCCATCAGCACCGCCGGGGGGCAATGCTGTGGCACTGCCCAGTTTACGGGCACATCTGGGGTAATAACAATCCTGTAATTACTATATGTAGTGGTGCAACGTCAGCCGGGGAAACGGACCGAGACGGCGTCGCCGTGGGCCGGAAGGTCCTCGGCCCGGGAGAGGCTCACGATGTGTCCGGTGACCGCTGCCAGGGCGTCACGGCTGTAATTGACCACCTGGATGGCGCGCAGGAAAGTGGTGACGTTCAGCCCCGATGAAAAAGCAGCGGTGCCGCTGGTGGGCAGCACGTGGTTGGAGCCGGCGCAGTAGTCTCCAAGGCTCACCGGGCTGTAGTCGCCGACGAAGATGGCGCCCGCGTTCCGGATCCGCGCAGCCACCGCCGCAGCATCCCGGGTCATAATTTCCAGGTGCTCGGCCGCGTAGGCGTCGCAGGCAGCGATCCCCTGCTCCAGATTGTCCACCAGCACGACGCCGGACTGCGGGCCGGACAGCGCCTCCTGGACCCTCGCCGAGTGCTTGGTCGCGGCGGCCTGCAGTTCCAGTTCGGCGCGTACGGCCGCGGCCAGCTCTTCCGAATCCGTGATCAGGACCGAGGCGGCCTTGGGGTCGTGCTCGGCCTGGCTGAGCAGGTCGGCGGCCACCAGTGCCGGCTGCGCGGAGTCATCGGCCAGGATGGCAATCTCGGTGGTTCCCGCCTCGGAGTCGATTCCCACAACACCCTTGACCAGCCGCTTGGCCGTGGCCACGAAAATGTTCCCGGGCCCCGTCACCACGTCCACGGGCTCAAGGGAAGGACCGGCCGGCGAGGCTTCGACGCCATACGCGAAGGCGGCGATGGCCTGGGCGCCGCCGATGGCATAGACCTCGGTGATGCCCAGCAGCGCTGCTGCCGCAAGAATGGTGGGGTGCGGCAGGCCGCCGAACTCCTTTTGCGGCGGCGAGGCCAGGGCAATGGACTCCACGCCTGCCGCCAGTGCGGGCACAACGTTCATGACCACCGATGACGGGTAGACGGCAAGGCCGCCGGGAACGTACAGCCCCACGCGGGCCACGGGCACCCAGTTCTGGCTGACCACTGCGCCGTCGCCCAGTTCGACGTCCACGTTGCGGGGGCGCTGGGCGTCGGCGAATTTCCGTGCCCGGCTGATGGACTCCTCCAGGGCGGCCCGCACCGCCGGGTCCAACTGGTCCAGCGCTGCCTCAATCGCATCCGCGGGGACCAGCGGGTGGTCCTGCGCTGCGCCGTCGAACCGTTCCGCCAGCTCCGCCAGGGCCGCGAAGCCGCGCTGCCGGACGGCGGCGATGATCTCCAGCACCTTTGCCTCGGCGTCTGCCACTGTCTGGCCCTTGGCCCGGGGTACGGCGGCGCGCAGCGCGGTAAGCGTCAGGTTGCGGCCACGAAGGTCGACGGTACGGAAATCGACGGCGGCTGCAGCAGGGGCGGGAAACTCCGGGAAAGTGGTCACGGGACTATTTTACGGGGCTGTTCCCGCCTGCCCGTTCAGCCGCCTCCACCTGCGGCTTCCTGCCCGCCCCACCAGCTCCAGCACGAAGACCGACACGGCCGTGGCGGCAGGCCCCAGCAGCAGCACCGGCCAGGCCCGGAGGGAAAAGGCAATGCTGGCGTTCGCCGAGGCATCGACAGCAGGACCGAACAGCCGGGCTGCCAGGATCCCTGTCCCCCACGCGAGGACGCTGCCTGCCAGCGCCCCGGCAATGCCGGTCAGCAGGGCCACCTGCGGGTCCCGGCGCTTGCCGTCCGCCAGGAACACGGCCAGCAGGCAGCCGGCCAGCACCAGGATCCCGGCGAGGGTGAGGTCGCGCGGCAGCCACACCAGGGGAACAGTGCCTGATGCCAAGGCGGGATCCCGCGTCACCAGGTTCAATCCGCCCGGCGCCAGGAGCCACCAGAGGATGCCTGCCGGAATCCCGGAAACCGCGGGGACCAGCAGCAGGGACCAGGGCAGCCGCCTGGCAGGGCGGGCGGAGGTTGTCATGCAACACACCTTAACAAAGGTTGCTGGCAGGGCCTGTGGCCGGGGTGTTGCCGCTGCCGGTTTTCCCGCCGCAGTCGAGGGCCAATACGCTTGGAGAAAGAGTTACACCACTTAGTGCAGGAGTTCCGGTGACCGACAACAGCGAGCCGTTCGAGCAGACGTTCAGGGAGATGTTCCGCCGCCACGCTGCGGGCGTTGCCATCATCACCGTGAACTACCAGGACGAGCCCTACGGGTTTACCGCCACGTCGGTGGCGTCGCTGTCCGCCAAGCCGCCCCGGTTCACGTTCAACATGGCACGCAGTTCCAGGTCCTGGCCCGCCGTGGCCAACACCCAGTACCTGGGCGTCCACATGCTGGGGCTGGAGAACCAGGAACTGGCTGCCCGCTTTGCCCGCCCGGGCAACCGCTTCGAAGGCAACCACTGGGAGATCGGGCCGCACGGGGTTCCCATCCTGAAGGACGTGGCGGGTTGGCTGGTCGGCGAGATCCAGATGCGCCTGTCCTTCGAGAACAACGCTGTGGTGGTGGTCCAGGTGGTGGACGGCCAGGTGGGCGGCGAGGGATCGCCCCTGCTGTACCACGGCGGCGCCTACGGGCAGCCCGTGCCGCTGGACTACGAGATCTAGCCCCTGCTGCTCGAGCGGCACCAAGGGGCGGACGACGGCGGGAGGTGCTTCCCGCCGTCGTCCGCCCTTTTGATTGACGTCAAGCCGTCCTAGGCGTCCAGGCAGGCGGGACCCAGCAGGACCTTGAGGTCGCCGAACAGCGACGGGCTGGGGTTCACCCGGAGGTGGACCGGCAGGCCCATGATCTCCGTGCGGGTATCGCCCTGCAGGTGCAGCCGTACCTCGGAGTTGCCCCGGTGGGTGCGCAGTACGTCGCCCAGCTCGGTGACAACGGCCTCGGTGGCCTTGTGGGTGGGCATGGTGATCACCAGGGGTCCGTTCAGCCCTTCGCTCAGGTCCGGGACGGACAGCTCCATGCAGTTCAGGGTGATGGCGCCGTCGTCGCGCTTCTGCAGGCGGCCCTTGACCACCACGATCAGGTCCTCGGCAAGGACCGATGCGATCGGCCCGTAAACCTGCCCGAAGAACATGACCTCGATCGAACCGCCCAGGTCCTCTACCTCCGCCCGGGCGTACGCGTTGCCGCTGGCTTTGGCAATGCGCCGGCTCAGCGACGTGATCATCCCGGCGATGGTGATGATGGCCCCGTCCTGCGGCCCGTCCTCGCCCAGGATGGTGGTGATGCTCATCTCGGCATGTTGGGCCAGGAGGCCCTCCAGGCCCTGCAGCGGGTGGTCCGACACGTAGAGGCCCAGCATGTCCCGCTCGAAGGAAAGCTTGTCCTTCTTCTCCCATTCGGGCAGGTCCGGGATCTCGATGCTCAGTGAGGACGATTCCGCGCCGGCGTCCTCGAAGCCGGCGAAGAGGTCGAACTGGCCAATGGCTTCATTGCGTTTGAGGGTGATGACGGAGTCGATGGCCTCTTCATGGATCATCGCCAGGGCGCGGCGGTGGTGGCCCAGAGAGTCGAACGCGCCGGACTTGATGAGGGACTCGATGGTCCGCTTGTTGCAGACCACGGCCGGAACCTTCATCAGGTAGTCCTTGAACGAGGTGAAGGCGCCCTCGCTTTCGCGGGCAGCCACCATGGCCTCGACGGCGTTGACGCCCACGTTGCGGATGGCACCCATGCCGAAGCGGATGTCGTTCCCCACCGGGGTGAAGTTCAAGGCGGACTCATTGACGTCCGGCGGAAGCACCGTGATGCCCATGCGCCGGCACTCGTTGAGGTAGATGGCGGACTTGTCCTTGTCATCACCCACCGAGGTCAGCAGCGCCGCCATGTACTCCGGCGCGTAGTGCGCCTTGAGGTAGGCGGTCCAGTAGGAGATGACGCCGTACGCGGCCGAGTGGGCCTTGTTGAAGGCATAGTCGGAGAAGGGCAGCAGGATGTCCCACAGGGTCTTGACGGCTTCCATGGAGTAGCCGTTGTCCTGCATGCCCTGGGAGAAGCCCGCGAACTGCTTGTCCAGCTCGGACTTCTTCTTCTTGCCCATGGCGCGGCGGAGGATATCTGCCTGGCCCAGCGAGTAGCCGGCCAGCTTCTGCGCCACGGCCATGACCTGCTCCTGGTACACAATCAGGCCATACGTTCCGCCGAGGATCTCCTTGAGGGGTTCCTCCAGTTCCGGATGGATGGGGATCACTTCCTGGATCCCGTTCTTGCGCAGCGCGTAGTCCGTATGGGCGTTGGCGCCCATGGGGCCGGGACGGTACAGCGCAAGCACGGCGGAGATGTCTTCGAAGTTGTCAGGCTTCATGAGCTTCAGCAGCGACCGCATGGGTCCGCCGTCGAGCTGGAAGACACCAAGGGTGTCACCGCGGGCAAGGAGTTCGTAGGACGGAGCATCGTCCAGCTCAAGGTTTTCCAGGTCCAGGTCGATGCCGCGGTTCATCTTGATGTTCTCAAGGGCATCGGAAATGATCGTCAGGTTCCGCAGGCCCAGGAAGTCCATCTTGATCAGGCCAAGGCCCTCGGACGTGGGGTAATCGAACTGGGTGATCACCTGGCCGTCCTGGAACCGGCGCATGATGGGGATGACGTCGATGATGGGGTCCGAGGACATGATCACGCCGGCAGCGTGCACGCCCCACTGGCGCTTCAGGCCTTCGATGCCCAAGGCGGTCTCGAAGACCTTGGCAGCTTCGGGGTCGGTGGCAATCAGCTGCCGGAAGTCCCCCGCCTCGCTGTAGCGCTTGGCTTCCGGGTTCTGGATGTCCGCCAGCGGGATGTCCTTGGCCATGACAGCCGGCGGCAGCGCTTTGGTCAGCTGCTCACCCATGCTGAAGGGGTAGCCGAGGACGCGGGACGAGTCCTTCAGGGCCTGCTTGGTCTTGATGGTGCCGTACGTGACGATCATGGCCACGCGCTCGTCACCGTACTTCCGGGTCACATAGTCGATGACCTCGGAGCGGCGCCGGTCATCGAAGTCGACGTCGAAGTCGGGCATGGAGACGCGGTCCGGGTTGAGGAACCGTTCGAAGATCAGCCCGTGGCGGAGGGGGTCGAGGTCGGTGATGCGCATGGCGTAGGCCACCATGGAGCCTGCACCCGAGCCACGCCCCGGGCCCACGCGGATGCCGTTGTTCTTGGCCCAGTTGATGAAGTCGGCAACCACCAGGAAGTAGCCCGGGAAGCCCATGGAGGTGATCACGCCGAGCTCGTAGTCAGCCTGCTTGCGGACCTCGTCCGGGATGCCGCCCGGGTAACGGTACTGCAGGCCCTTGTCCACTTCCTTGACCAGCCAGGAGGTCTCGTCCTCACCGGGCGGGCAGGGGAACCGCGGCATGAAGTTGGCGTCCGTGTTGAAGGACACCTCACAGCGCTCGGCGATGAGGAGGGTGTTATCGCACGCCTCCGGGTGGTCCCGGAAGAGTTCGCGCATTTCCTGAGGCGATTTGAGGTAGTAGCCGCTGCCGGAGAACGCGAACCGCGATCCGCCGTTGTCGTAGGTGGGTTCCAGCAGCGTGGAGCCGGACTGGATGGCCAGCAGGGCCTCGTGCGCCTTGGCGTCGTGCTCGTGGGTGTAGTGGAGGTCGTTGGTGGCAACCAGCGGAAGGTTCAGGTCCTTGGCAAGCCGCAGGAGGTCGCCGGTGACCCGCCGTTCAATGTCCAGCCCATGGTCCATCAGTTCGCAGAAGTAGTTTTCCGCGCCGAAGATGTCCCGGAATTCGGCCGCCGCTTCCAGGGCTTCGCGGTACTGGCCGAGCCGCAGCCGGGTCTGGACCTCGCCGGAGGGGCAGCCGGTGGTGGCGATGAGCCCTTCGGAGTAGGTGTTGAGCAGCTCGCGGTCCAGCCGGGGCCACTTGCCGAACACCGAATCGAGGGAGGCGATGGACGAGGCCCGGAAGAGATTCCGCATGCCCACGTTGTTGTAGCTCAGGAGCGTCATGTGGGTGTAGGAACCACCACCGGAGACATCGTCCTTGCGCTGGGATTCATCGCCCCAGCGGACGCGTTCCTTGTCCGTCCGTGCGGTGCCGGGAGTTACATACGCCTCGACGCCAATGATCGGCTTGATGCCCTTGTCAGTGGCTTTCCGCCAGAAATCGAAGGCGCCGAAGAGGTAGCCGTGGTCCGTTGTGGCGAGGGCCGGCATGCCGAGGCGCTCGGTTTCGTCGAACAGCTCCCCCAGGCGGGCCGCCCCATCCAGCATGGAATATTCGGTGTGGGTGTGCAGGTGGACAAACGAATCATTGCTGGAACTCACCGGACCATTCTAAGCTCTGCCGCTTTGCAGCCCCGCCAGCCGGTCCGTGTCAGGCCTGTCCCGATTCCAGTACGTCCAGGGCGTAGGCCAGGTCCTGGGGGTAGTCACTGGAGACCGTGACACGCTCCCCCGTCACCGGGTGGTCGAATGCCAGTTCGCGGGCGTGCAGCCACTGCCGGGTAAGTCCCAGGGTGGCGGCAAGGCGGGGATCGGCGCCGTAAGTCAGGTCGCCGGCGCAGGGGTGCCGGAGCGCGGAGAAGTGGACCCGGATCTGGTGTGTGCGGCCGGTCTCCAGGTGGACCTCCACCAGGCTGGCCTTGCCAAAAGCCTCCAGGACTTCGTAATGGGTCACCGAAGGGCGGCCGTCCTCGATGACGGCAAAACGCCAGTCGTGCCCCGGGTGGCGTCCGATGGGGGCATCGATGGTCCCAGTCAGGGGATCGGGAAGGCCCTGCACCACCGCGTGGTAGACCTTGTCCACCGTGCGCTCCTTGAAAGCCCGTTTAAGGGCTGTGTAGGCCCGCTCGGACTTGGCGACGACCATCACGCCGGAAGTGCCGACGTCGAGCCGGTGGACAATGCCTGCCCGCTCCGGCGCACCTGACGTCGAGATGCGGTATCCAGCAGCGGCCAGGCCGCCCACCACCGTGGGACCCACCCAGCCCGGCGACGGGTGGGCTGCCACGCCCACAGGTTTGTCAACGACGACGAAATCGTCGTCATCGAGCAGGATGTTCAGGCCTTCCACAATCTCCTCCACCACTTCAAGCGGGTCCCGCCGTTCCGGGACGGTGACGTCCAGGACGTCCCCGGCCACGAGTTTTGCCGACTTGCCCAATGCCTTGCCCCGGTTCAGGACGTTGCCTTCCGCCAGCAGGGATGCCGCCACGGAGCGGGACACCCCCAGCAGGCCGGCCAGCCCGGCGTCCGCCCGCGTCCCGCCGTACTCTTCGGCCACGACAATGCGCTCAGTCATGGGCGGGCTTTTCCTGAGGTGCGTTCCCCAGCCGCGTTCCGTCCAGGGCGATTCCCCGGATGGTCAGGATGCAGATGATGGCCACGGCGGACACCACTGCGGAGTCGGCGATGTTGAAGATGGCGAAATTGGGCAGCTGAATGAAGTCCACCACGTGGCCCATGCCGAAGGACGGCTCACGGAAGAGCCGGTCGGTGAGGTTGCCAAGGGCGCCGCCCAGCAGCAGGCCCAGGGCGAGTGACCACCAGGCCGAACCCAGCCTGCGCACCTGGAAAAGGATTGCGATGGCCACGGCGGCCATGATGATGGAAAACACCCATGTGACGTTCTCGCCGATGGAGAACGCAGCACCGGAATTACGGATGAAGTACCAGTGCAGGAGGGGTGGCAGAACGGGGATCCGCTCCCCCTCCACCATGCTGGAAGTGACCCATAGTTTGGTCAGCTGGTCCAGGACGTAGGCGAAAACCGCGAACCCGGCGAACAGGGAGAGCAGCACCGCCCGGCGCGGGCGCGGTGAGGGTGGGACAGGGCGTGCCGCATCCGCAGCGAGTTCGTCAGTCATGGTGCTTTCAATTCGTGGAGCTGGGTGTCAATGCCAAAAGCCGGTGGCCGAGGAACCCTCAGCCACCGGCTTTCAGAATACGTGCTGCCAGACTTAGTTGGCTTCGCTGACTTCCGGGGTAGCCACGGAGCCGCGGGCATCCAGGTCACGGAGCTGGCCTTCGATGTAGGCCTTCAGGCGTGAACGGTAGTCGCGTTCGAAGCCGCGGAGCTGCTCCACCTTGCGTTCCAGGACCGAGCGCTGCTGCTCCAGGGCGCCGAGGATCTTCCGGGACTTCTCCTGGGCGTCGTTGACGAGGCTGCTGGCTTCGATCTGCGCTTCGGCGATGATCTTGTCCTTCTGCGCCTGGCCGTCAGCGACGTGGCGGTCGTGCATCTGCTGGGCCATGGCCAGCAGGCCGGCGGCGGATTCAGCGGAAGGAGTGGCGACAGCTGCGGGCGCAGCCGGTGCGGCGGCAGCCGGGGCAGCCGGCTGGACGTCCTTCTTCTTGTTGGCTTCGGCAGCCTTCGCCTCGGCCTCTGCCTTCTCGCGGGCTTCGTCCTTGTCGGCCTTGACCGGCGCGGGGACCTTCTCCACCACGGGGGCGGCAGCTGAGCTTGCCGGAACGCTCGAACCTGCTTCGGCGAGCTTCTTGCGGAGCTCGTCGTTTTCCTGGTTCAGGCGGCGGAGTTCAACGACGATTTCGTCCAGGAAGTCGTCAACCTCGTCCTGGTCATAGCCCTCGCGGAACTTGGTGGGCTGAAAGCGCTTGTTGACAACGTCTTCTGGCGTCAAAGCCATCTGGTCACCTCACTGGTCTGGTTAGTCAGTAGGCCTTCCGGCCGTCAAAACTACGGTACCTAAATTTGGTCTGCTTACTCTAATTCAACACTGCGGTGTCAAACGCGAGGTTTCTTCGCTTTACACTAGCCGTTCCGCGGGGGAACACACTGCATTGCCGGTCCGGTGCATGGATCAGGCAAATCCCCTGGTGACGTTCATCGCGATGCTGACGCCGATGAACAGGATCAGGAAACCCAGGTCCAGGGAGATGCCGCCGAGCCGCAGCGGTGGAATCATGCGCCGCAGGCCCTTGAGGGGCGGATCGGTGATGGAGTACACGGCGTGCGCCACGACCAGGGCCGCGCCCCGCGGCCGCCATTCCCTGGCAAACATCTGTACCCAGTCGAACACCAGGCGGATGATCAGGGCGACGAAGAACAGCAGCAGGGCGAGATAGAGAAGTCCGAAAACAATTCCCATGACTTATTTCATATCTCCATATTCGTGCGGCGCTGCCATCGCGGAGGCCGCTGTTGTCCTGCTGTTGTCTTGTCTATTTCAGCACAGATGCCAGACAGGTGTCCCTGCCTGGCATCCGGGTGCGGCTTTTTGTGCTCAGCTTTGGTTGAAGAAGCTGGCCTGCGTGTCGCTGGCCTTCTTGTCGTCACCGATTACTTCGACGTAGGACGGGGAGAGCAGGAAGACCTTGTTGGTCACCCGCTCGATGCTTCCACGGAGGCCGAACACAAGGCCTGCCGAGAAGTCCACCAGCCGCTTGGCATCGGCTTCGCCCATGTCCGTAACGTTCATGATCACCGGAATACCATCCCGGAAACTTTCCCCGATGAGCTTGGCATCGTTGTAGGAGCGCGGGTGGATGGTGGTGATCTGGCGAAGTCCGGTGTTCTCTTCGCGGCTCGAAGCCGCGCGTTTAATGGGGGTCACAGGGGCGCGGTATTCCTCTTCAGGGGCGTAGGACGCCTCGCGGCTGACTTCGCGGACCGGCGCCGGAGCACGGCGTTCCTCGCGGTCAACTTCCATCGGTTCGTCCTCATCCTTACGTGTGGTCTGTTGCTCGGACTCGTAATGCTCATCGCCGTCGGCGAGCCCAAGATAGATCATTGTCTTGCGCAGAGCGCCGGCCATGGTCGACTCCTAATCGTGTCCCGTAAGCGGGCCGCCCAATGATTTGACAGCACTGGAGTCCCCCGCCCATCACTTCCAATAGGTCCGACGCTACCCCACGGCGGGACGGGAACCGAGAATATCCGAACCGATTCGCAGGTGTGTCGCTCCGAACTTGATGGCGGCCTCCAGGTCCTGGCTCATGCCTGCCGAAATGCCTGTCGCCGCGGGATAAGCCGCCGCCAGCCGGGCGGAAATCCCGGCGAGCTGCTCGAACGCCGGCTCCGGCGGCGCACCCAGCGGCGCAACTGCCATTACGCCGGCCAGGTTCAGGCCCTCCGCCGCGGCAATCCGCTCTGCCAGGAGCGGCACGTCGGCGGGGTCTGCACCGCCGCGGTGCGTGCCGCCGTCGCCCTCAAGGCTGACCTGGATGAAGCAGTCCAGCGCTGCCCTCCCACTGGCGTCCATCTCATGGGCAACGGCTTTGGCCAGTGCGTCCACGAGCTGCGGCCGGTCCACGGAATGGACTGCGGACGCGTACCTCGCCACGGACTTGGCCTTCTTGGTCTGCAGCTGGCCTACGAAGTGCCATGCCAGGGTCAGATCTGCCAGCTCAAGGGTCTTGGCGGCAGCCTCCTGGTCCCGGTTCTCGCCAACGTCCGTCACACCAAGGGCGGCCAGTCGCCGGATGTCGTCCGCCGGGTGGAACTTGGTGACCACGATCAGGGTCGGCAGCCGGTCCGCGCGGCCGGCGTCCCCGGCGGCCGCTGCGATCCGCTTCCGCACGGCCGCAAGCCGCCCGGAAAGTTCCGTGCTGCGGGGATCATCCGCATGGCCCTGCCCTCTACTTGCCGGCTCAGTCATGGCACCAGATCAGTCCGGCGAAACGGCCGGTATTCGGATCGCGGCGGTACGAGTAGAGGGTGTCCGTCTCGAGGGTGCAGGCACCGGCGTATTCCACGCCCACGCCGGCAGCCTCGAGCTGGCTCCGCGCACCGGCGGGAAGGTCCAGGGCGGGTGTTCCCCACGAGGTGGTGCTCCGGGTGGCAGGGACCAGGGCGGCCACCTCGTCCTGCAGTGCTGAAGGGACTTCGTAGCAGGACCCGCAGATCGATGGGCCCAGCCAGGCGCGGACCCGGGAGGCGCCAAGGGACACCATGTTCTCCACGGCGGCCAGGATGACACCGTTGGCGATGCCGGGACGGCCTGCGTGCACAGCGGCAAGCACTGGCCCGCTTGGGGACTCCCCCGCGAGCAGCACCGGAATGCAGTCCGCCACCATGACGGCCAGGGGAAGACCGCGGGACACCATGGCGTCAGCCTCGGGTGAAGGGGCTTCGGGGCCCATCACGGCCACGGTATTCCCGTGGACCTGGTTCATGAAGCGCAGCGATTGGGGACGCACGCCAATCGACTCCTCCAGCCGGGCCCGGCGCTGCTGGACCCCGGCTGGATCGTCCCCTACGTGCAGGGCAAGATTTCCCGCGGCCACATCAGTGAACGCGGCCGACACCCCGGGCAGGATGTCGGCGCGCCAATGGAACAATCCGCTGCCTACTTCAGGAAGTCGGGGACATCCAGGTCATCCGGGTGGGTGCCGGTCAGGTCCGGCTCCACGACGGAGGGCAGGTCGACGTCGAAGCCTGAGTCGGCGGGGACTGCCGACGGGCGCTGCTGTCCCCAGTTGCTGAGGCCCGCGGCACCGACGCCCGCATGGATCGGCTGGACGTTCTGCTGGTGGTTGCCGTTGCCCTGGTGGCTTCCGTTCTGCGGGTGGGCAGAGGCGGGAGCGGCTGCGGGGGCAGCGGGCCGCTGCGGGGCGGCCTGCGGCTGGGACTGGTCCATGGAGGGCGAGGTGGCCTTGACGTCGTCGAAGCCGGCGGCGATGACCGTGACACGTGCTTCGTCACCCAGGGCATCGTCGATGACGGCACCAAAGATGATGTTCGCCTCGGGGTGGGCCACTTCCTGGACCAGCCGCGCGGCCTCGTTGATCTCGAACAGGCCCAGGTCCGAGCCGCCCTGGATGGACAGCAGCACGCCGTGGGCGCCGTCGATGGATGCTTCCAGCAACGGCGAGGCGATGGCCAGTTCGGCCGCCTTGACGGCGCGGTCTTCACCCCGGGCGGAACCGATGCCCATGAGGGCAGAGCCGGCGCCCTGCATGACGGACTTGACGTCAGCGAAGTCAAGGTTGATCAGGCCGGGCGTGGTGATGAGGTCGGTGATGCCCTGGACACCGGACAGCAGGACCTGGTCCGCGGAGCGGAAGGCGTCAAGGACGGATACGTTGCGGTCGCTGATGGACAGCAAACGGTCGTTGGGGATGACGATGAGTGTATCCACCTCGTCACGCAGGGCGTCGATGCCGGCCTCTGCGGAACCGGCACGGCGTCGGCCCTCGAACGTGAACGGGCGCGTCACCACGCCGATGGTCAGGGCGCCGAGCGAGCGGGCAATGCGGGCGACGACGGGCGCGCCGCCGGTGCCGGTGCCGCCGCCTTCGCCGGCGGTGACGAAGACCATGTCGGCGCCGCGCAGGACTTCCTCGATCTCGTCGGCATGGTCCTCGGCAGCCTGCTTGCCCACCTCCGGGTTGGCGCCGGCGCCAAGGCCACGGGTCAGCTCCCGTCCGACGTCGAGCTTCACGTCGGCGTCGCTCATGAGCAGGGCCTGGGCGTCGGTGTTGATGGCGATGAACTCAACACCCCTGAGGCCGACCTCGATCATGCGGTTGACTGCGTTCACGCCACCGCCGCCGATGCCGACGACTTTGATGACGGCCAAGTAATTCTGCGGAGCTGCCACGTTACGTGTCCCTTGTTCGTGTCTTATTGCGAAAACTGATGGAGAGCTTGAAGGCTGAAACCTTAACCTTCGAGTTGAAGGTTATAGTTATGTCAAGTAACTCTTGTCTGTGACGGTATTTCCTCTGGTTCCGACATTCAATAACCGGGTCCGCGTGTCGGATTAATACCGGAAAAGAAAGCGCTCAGCGCGTCACGGGGTGCCGTGGAACACTGACATCGTAGACCCTGACCGGGTTCTTAGGATCCGCCGGAGCCTTGAGGAGCGCGGCCAGGACCTTGGCCTTGAGTTCCTTCTCGGAGGCGTTGCCCCACACGATGGTCTGGCCGTCCACCAGCTTGAGCTCCACGGCGTCCACGGACTGCGCGGACGCGTTGGACAGCTTCGCCAGCACATCGGCCGGCAGTGCCCCGAGGACTGCGGCGGTGGCGCGGAACAGGTCCTGGCCGATTGCGCCGGCACCGCCGTCGATGAGCGGCAGCGAGGCCGACGCCGGATCGTCGGTGGTTGCCAGCTGGATGCCGTCGACATCCACCAACTGGTACTGCTCCCCCTGCTTGACCAGCGCCACCGGCACACGCTCGTGCACCGCGACGGCGAGGGTGGACGGCGGCCGCGCCTCCACGGAAACGGACTTGACCTGGATCAGGGAGCCCAGGAGCCCGCGGACGTCGTCGTCGCTGATCTGCGGCAACGGCTTGCCGCGCAGGGGTTCCAGCGCAGCCTGAACCTGGGCAGGCGTGACAAGCCGCGTGCCTGACACCGCAATGTTCTGCATGGCAAGGAGTGGGGAGTAGACGGCGGCCGCCAGCAGCCCGGCAACCAGAAGCAGCGCAGTTCCCGCGGCGAGCAGGACCTTTTTCCTGCGGCGCCGGCCTTTGGGCTCCGGGAACGCAAGGACCGTTGCCCCGGCGGGTTTCTGCTCCTTCGGCTGTTGCGTGGACACCTGGTCCGGGACGCTGCGGGATGCAGTAATGACGTCACTGCGTGCACCGCCTCCGGTTGTTGCGGAAGATTGTGCCGGCGCGTCCGTGCTGTTCCCGGACTTGGAGTCGGGGCGGCTTTTCCCCTTGGCCGGAGAGTAGGTGGGGCGGCGGGAGCTAGGCACTCAGTGCCTCCACAATCTTGGGACCGTAGGCGGTGACGTCACCGGCTCCCACGGTGAGGACAACGTCCCCGTCCGCGGCGGCTCCGGCCAGGCTGCCAACCGCATCGCCGGCAGAAACGAGCCGTCCGCCTTCCTTGAGGTGGTCGGCGATGAGCTGGCTCGTGACACCGGGGATCGGGTCCTCCCTGGCGGGGTAGATGTCCAGGACCAGGGCGGTATCGGCCAGGTTAAGGGCATCGGCGAACTGCGCGGCAAACTCACGGGTACGCGAAAACAGATGCGGCTGGAACAGGACATGGACCTTGTGGCCGCCTGCCACCGACCGGGCAGCGGTGAGGGCGGCGCGCACTTCCGTGGGGTGGTGGGCGTAGTCGTCGAATACGCGCACCCCCCTTGCTCCGCCTTTCAGTTCGAAGCGGCGGGATGCGCCGGAAAAATGGGCCAGGCCGTCGGCAGCGGCGGCCGGGTCCACACCGAGCTCAAGGGCCACGGCAAAGGCGGCCGCTGCGTTAAGGGCGTTGTGCCGTCCGGGCACCTGCAGCGACAAAGGGAACCGGGCGCCGTCTGCCGATATGGCAACCTGTCCCCTGCCGTCGTCGTCAAGCTTGATGTCTGCCGCGTCGCCGGTGCCGTACAGGACCACCCGCGTGTTGCCCCGCGCCCTGGTCCGTTCCGCCAGGGCCAGCGCGCCGGCGTCGTCGCCGCAGGCCACCAGGAGGCCGTCCGCCGGCAGCAGGGCAGTGAAGCGGTCGAAGGACTCGTAGACGGCTTCAGCGGTGCCGTAGTAGTCGAGGTGGTCAGGCTCCACATTGGTAACGACGGCGATGCGGGGCCTGTAATTCAGGAAGGACCCGTCGGATTCGTCCGCCTCGGCAACGAAGATGCCGGACGTCCCGTGCGCGGCGTTCACGCCGAGCGCGGGAATGTTGGCGCCGACGGCAAAGGAGGGATCCAGGCCCGCCGCCCGGAGCAGCACGGTGACCATCGACGTGGTGGTGGACTTACCATGCGTTCCGGCGACCGTCACCACTGTGTCACCGCCCATGGTGGCGGCCAGGGCCTGGGACCGGTGCAGCACGGGCAGCCCGGCCGCGCGTGCCGCCGCCAGCTCGGGGTTGTCCTCCCGGATGGCTGAGCCTGCAACCACAGTCTGCGCGTCCGCCAGGTTGCCCGCGGAGTAGCCGACGGCAATGCGCGCACCGGCCGCGGCAAGGTCCGCCATGACGGGCAGGTCCTTGGCGTCGGATCCGCTGACCGGGACTCCGCGCGCCACCATGATGCGGGCCACCGCGGACATGCCTACTCCCCCGATGCCGATGAAGTGCACCTTTCCAAGCGATTCCAGGCTGGGAGTGTTCTCGGGGCTCATGCAGTTACCGCTTCCAGGACAAGACCAGCCATGCGCTGGTCAGCATTTCGGACTCCGAGCCGGTAGGACTTGGCTTCCATGGCGGCAAGCCGTGCCTTGTCGGTGATCAGGGGAATCAATTCGCGGTCGACCCACTCCGCCGTGAAGTCCCGGTCAGCCACCAGCAGCGCTCCGCCTGCGGCCACCAGGCCCGCTGCGTTCAGTGCCTGTTCCCCGTTGCCGATGGGCAGTGGCACCAGGACCGCGGGGACGCCGACGGCGGCCACCTCGCACACCGTGGCCGCGCCCGACCGTGCCAGGAGCAGGTCCGCAGCAGCATAAGCAAGCTCCATGCCGTCGATGTACTCCACCTGCCGGTAGCCCTTCGCCGCGAGGGGCCGGCCCGCCTGGTCCAGGACTGTCTTGCCGCGTCCGGTGATGTGGAGGGTCTGGATTCCGGAATCGGCAAGGCGGCCAACCGCGGCGGCGATGGTCCGGTTGATGCTCTGCGCGCCGGAGGAACCGCCGGTCACGATCAGGGTTGGCTGGTGGGGATCGAGCCCAAGGGCCTCCCGCGCGGCGCTGCGTGCGGTCTTCCGGTCCAGGCCGGAAATTTCCTTCCTCATGGGCATTCCCACATGCACGGCATTGCGCAGCGGGGTGCCTTCGAAGGCCACGGCAACCCGGCCGTTGAGGAAGGCCCCCACCCGGTTGGCCAGCCCGGGACGGGCGTTGGCTTCATGGATGACCATGGGGATGCGGCGCTTCCGTGCCGCCAGGTACATCGGTGTGCAAACGTAGCCGCCGACTCCCACCAGCACATCGGCCTGGGCCCGGTCCAGGATGGCACCGGCCTGCCGGACCGCCCCGGCCAGCCTGGCAGGGAGGCGGAACAGGTCCGCGGAAGGCTTGCGCGGAAGAGGCACGCGGTCGATCGTGGCCAATTGGACTCCGGCGGCGGGAACCAGCCGGGTTTCCATCCCCGAGGGCGTTCCAACCGCCAGGATGGATGCGCCGGGAGATTCGCTCCTGAGGGCGGCTGCGATGGCGAGCAATGGGCTGATGTGGCCCGCTGTTCCGCCGCCGGCCAGGACGATGGAGGGTTGTGTCGGAGTCATCTGGAGTCAGGCACGCTTTCTGGAAATCTTTGGTTTGTTCTTGTCCCGCCCGGGCCGGGCCTTGAACTTCAGCATCCGTTTGGGGCGCATGGCCGGGGCCATCTGCTCCCGCGCCAGCGAGAGGACCACTCCCACCGCGCACAGTGACATCAGCAGCGCCGAACCGCCGTAGGAAATGAACGGCAGCGGCACGCCGATGACGGGCATCAAACCCGTGACCACGGACATGTTCACGGTGGCCTGGCCCAGGAGCCAGACCATGATGGTGCCGGCCAGGACCCGGTGGAACATGTCTTCCTGGGCCACCACCACGCGGTAGATGGCAGCGCCCAGGATGGCGAACAGGATCAGGACGACGACGGTGCCCACCAGGCCGAGTTCCTCGCCGATGATGGCGAAGATGAAGTCGTTGTGGGCTTCGGGGATCCAGCTGTACTTTTGCCGGCTCTGCCCCAGGCCCACGCCCAGCCAGCCGCCGGAGGCGAGGCCGTACATGCCGTTGGTGGCCTGGTAGTTGGCGTCGATGCCGTCCGCGCAGGACTGGCCGGTCCACCATGAGGTGATGCGGCACATGCGGTTGGAGCTGGTGATGGCCATGACAGCGGTGCCCGCAGCGGCGATGATGCCGGCGATGCCGAAGAGGTAGAGCGGAACACCTGCGAAGAAGAGCGCCGCTGCCACGATCATCATGATGATCATGGCCGTGCCGAGGTCGTTGCCCACCAGGATCAGCACGATGACGATAGCTGCCATGGGCACGGCAGGAACCAGCACATGCTGCCACCGGCTGAGCAGTTTGCCCTTCCGGGCGAGCACCGTGGCCAGCCAGAGTGCAAGCGCGAGCTTGGCGGCTTCGGAAGGCTGGAAGGTGATCCCGCCCAGGTCGATCCAGTTCTTATTGCCGTTGACTTCGTCGCCGACCACCTGGACCAGGCCCAGCAGCAGCACCGCAGCGCCGACCGCGGGCCACGCGAGCCGCTTCAGCCACACCACGTTGATCCGCGAGAGCACGAACATGGTGAAGATGCCGATTGCGGCGAAGACACCCTGCTTCAAGGCGTCGCCGTAGGGGGACTTGCCGGCAGCGATGGATTCAACGCTGGAGGCGGACAGGACCATCATGATTCCGATGGCTGTCAAGGCAAGCGTGGCGCCGAGGATGAGGTAGTACGTGGAGCCGTTCCGGGACGTGCCCGTTCCCTCCAGCGCCGACCAGAACCGGCGGTAGATGGTCCGCAGCTTCAGGGCCGCCGGAGCAGGCCGCCGGGTGGCCGTGGAGCCGGGGCGGGGCTTGCCACTTTGGGTTTTGACCCCCTGGGGCTTGCCACCCTTGGGCCGGGTGGGCGTGCTGACCATTGTTACTCCTCGCCGGTCTGGGCCTGCCCTTCCACCAGCTCGCGGACAGCGTCGATGAAAGTACCGCCACGGTGAGCGTAGGAAGAGAACTGATCCATGGAAGCAGCTGCGGGAGCCATCAGCACGGTGTCACCGGATTCGGCAAGCTGTGCTGCTGACGCAACGGCCCGGGACATCACCTGTTCTCCGTTGCCGGGTGAACCGGCAGGGGTGCCACCGGGCGCCGAAGCAGTCTGCACTCCTTCAGTGTCGCCTGCCCCCGGCTCGATCACCGGGACATCGGGCGCGTGTCGCTGGAGGGCCTCCCGGAGCGGGGAGGTGTCTGTTCCGATCAGTACCACGGCCTTGAGCCGCGCCGCATGGTCCCTCACCAGGTCGTCGTAGCTGACGCCCTTTGAGAGGCCGCCGGCGATCCAGACCACGTTGCTGAAGGCAGACAGGGAAGCAGACGCAGCATGCGGGTTGGTGGCCTTGGAGTCGTTGACCCAGAGGACGCCGTTCAGGCGGGCCACGGGCTGGATGCGGTGGTCGCCCGGAACGTAGTCCAGAATGCCTTGGCGGACCGCTTTGGCATCCACACCGTAGGCGCGCACCAGGCCGGCGGCGGCGAGAGCGTTGGCCACCATGTGCCGTGGAGCCAGCGGACCAAGGTCGGCCATCGAGGCAAGTTCGGCGGCGCTGTTCCTGCGCTCCTCGATGAACGCCCTGTCCACCAGGAGCCCTTCGACAACTCCGAGCATGCTGACTGCGGGGGTGACCGTGGTGAAGCCGACAGCGCGGCAGCCCTCCACCACGTCCGCGTTCTCCACCATGCGCTCGGTTTCCACCTGCTCCGCGTTGTAGATGCAGGCCTTTTGGGTCCGCTCGTAGACCTTGGCCTTGTCGGCGAGATATGAGTCGTAGGAACCGTGCCAGTCCACGTGGTCTTCGGCCACATTGAGGCAGACGCTGGCCACCGGCGACACGGATTCCGCCCAGTGCAGCTGGAAGCTGGAGAGCTCAACGGCGAAGACGTCGTACTCCACCGGGTCGCGCAGGGCATCCAGGATGGGGGTTCCGACGTTTCCGACCGCGACCGCTTTGAGTCCGGCGGCACGCAGCATCGATTCGGTGAGCCCAACCGTTGTGGTCTTGCCGTTGGTGCCTGTGATGGCCAGCCAGTCGGCTGTCTTCCGGCCTTCCCGGGTCCGCACCCGCCAGGCGAGTTCGACGTCGCCCCAGACGGGAATGTGTGCCCTGGCCGCGGCAGCCAGGAGGGCCTGGTCCGGGCGCCAGCCGGGCGACGTCACGATCAGTTCCGGAAGTTCGCCGTCGACTCGCGGTATGTGGGTGACGGCATCCGGTCCCAGCAGCACCTCGGCGGCGCCCACGATCTTGAGGGTGTCTGCATGTGCATGCGCTGTTTCGCTGGTGGCGGCATCCACCACCACCACGCGTGCACCGAGTTCAATCAGGGTGTCTGCGGCGGCGAAGCCGGATACACCGATGCCAGTGACGACCACGCGCAGGCCGGCCCAGTCAGAGTCCCAGGAGACAAGGTTTGCCAGGCGGGGGGAAACGGTCACAGCAGTACAACCCATTCAGCGTAGAAGATACCAAGGCCGGCGGCGACGAAGAGTCCGCCCAGGATCCAGAACCTGACCACGACGGTCACTTCGGCCCACCCCTTCAACTCGAAGTGGTGCTGCAGCGGCGCCATCTTGAAGACGCGCTTTCCGCCGGTGGCCTTGAAGTAGCCCACCTGGATGATGACGGACAGGGTGATCAGCACGAAGAGTCCGCCCACAATGCCCAGCAGAAGCTCGGTCCGGGAGAGGATCGCGAAACCAGCCACCGCACCGCCAATGGCCAAGGACCCGGTGTCGCCCATGAAGATCTTGGCCGGCGAGGTGTTCCACCAGAGGAAGCCCACCAGTGCGGCGCTCAGGATCGCCGCGAGCAGCGCCAGGTCCAGCGGATCCCGGACCAGGTAGCAGCCGCTGCCGGCTTCCCTGGGTGAGCCGCAGGCCTGGTTGTTCTGCCATATGCCCATGAGGGTATATGCGCCGAATACCATGATGGATGCGCCGGCGGCGAGGCCGTCCAGGCCGTCAGTGAGGTTGACGCCATTGGTGGCGGCGGTGACGATCAGATTGGACCAAATAACAAAGAGGATGGCGCCGAGGACGGTGCCGCCAAAGGCGAGGTCGAGCCACGGCAGGTCACGGACCAGGGAGATCTTCGTCGACGCCGGTGTCAGGCCCGCACTGTTGGGGAAGTTCAACGCCAGGACGGCGAAGATGATGCCCACAGCCGCCTGGAGGATGAGCTTCGCCTTGGCGTTAAGGCCCAGGCTCCGCTGTCGCGAGATTTTGATGAAGTCGTCCAGGAAGCCCACCAGGCCCATGCCGACCATAAGGAACAGCAGGATGAGTGCCGAGGCGGAAGGCCCGGGGGAATCAGGGTTCATCATCAGCATGATGAGGTGCGTGAGTCCGTAGCTCAGCAGGACGGCGGCCACGACCACCGTTCCGCCCATGGTGGGCGTTCCACGCTTGGTGTGGTGCGACGTGGGGCCGTCGTCACGGATGAACTGGCCATAGCCGCGGTGCACCAGGAGCCGGATGAAGAGGGGCGTGCCCACCAGGGCGAACAGCAGGGCAAGGCCTGCGCCGATCAGCAGAGCAATCACAGCAGAGTGCTCCTTTCGTCGGCAGGGGTCGGGGTTGGGGGTAATGCTATCCGATCGCCCAAATGGCGCAGCCCCACGCTGTTGGAGGACTTGAACAACACCAGGTCGCCCGGCTGGAGCTCGGCGTCGAGGATGTCGTGGGCCTCCTCCACGCTTTCGGCGAACAGGCATTCGTCGCCCCAGGACCCTTCCTGTACCGCGGAGACGTAGAGGGCGCGCGCTTCCCGGCCCACCACCAGCAGCCGCGAGATGTTGAGGCGCACCACCTGGGTGCCCACGGCGGTGTGCTCGCGGATGGAGTCATCGCCCAGTTCCAGCATGGCTCCCAGGACCGCCCAGGTGCGGCGTCCGCGGCCGAGGTCTGCCAGCGTCCGGAGAGCGGCACGCATGGATTCGGGGTTGGCGTTGTAGGCATCGTTGATGATGGTGACGCCGTCCGGCCGCTCCGTGCGTTCCATGCGCCAGCGGCTGGCGGCTGCCTGGCTGCTCAGCGAGGCAGCAATGTGGTCTCCCGTCACTCCGGCGGCCCATGCGGCTGCCGCGGCTGCCAGCAGGTTTCCCATGTGGTGCGCTCCGATCAGCCGGCTGCTCACATGGCGGGGTGCATCGCCGTTGGGCAGCTGGAGGTCGAATTCGGGGCTGCCCCCCGCATTGGTATCAGCATTCAGCGCCCGGACCTGTGCGTCCTGGCGTCCGTCGGCGGAAAAACCGAGGACCTTGGCCGAGGTACGGCTGCGCATGGCGGCGACGCGTTCATCGTCGAGATTGATGATGGCGGTGCCGGCGGCGGAAAGGCCTTCAACCATCTCGCCCTTGGCCAGCGCAATGTTCTCCACCCCGCCGAACTCTCCGGCGTGTGCGGTGCCCACTGCCAGGACCACTCCGATGTCCGGCTTGACCATCTCCGCGAGGTAGCGGATGTGGCCGATTCCTGTGGCCCCCATCTCGATGACCAGGTAGCGGGTGTCGGCGTCGGCCCGGAAGACGGTCAGCGGCACGCCGACCTCTCCGTTGTAGGAGCCCTGGGGCGCCACGGTGTTGCCTTGCGTGGCCAGGATCCCGGCCAGCAGGTCCTTGGTCGTGGTCTTGCCGGCTGAACCGGTGATGCCCACGACGGTCAGCTGCTCACCCGCTGCTGCACGGGCGGCACGGATGCGGCGGACCGCTTCGGCGGCCAGGGCGCCCATCGCAAGGACGGCGTCCGCAACCACGATGGACGGGTAGGCGGTACCTTCCGGGGCTTCGACCGGGCGCTCGACAAGGGCCAGGACAGCTCCGGCGGCAAAGGCGGCTTCCATGAAGTCGTGGCCGTCGGCGTGCTCGCCCGGCTTTGCGACGTAAAGCGAACCGGGCGTGGCTTCGCGTGAATCCGTCACCACCGAGAGGGGCGTAATTCCGGGATCGGCGTCCAGGCGCCCGCTGGTGATTTCGGCGATTTCCGCCGCAGTAAATGCAATCATCTCGGTCTAGGACTCTATCCGGTCGTCATGGAGAACGTTGAATCCCCTGGCTGTCAAGGCGTTGCGCAGTTCCACCCTGTCGTCCAGGGCGAGGTTCACGCCTTTCACTTCCTGCCAGACCTCGTGGCCGCGGCCGGCCACCAGGATGGTGTCCTGCGGCCGTGCCAGGCCCACGGCGTGCCGGATGGCCTCATCCCGCGGGAAGATCTCCAGCAGGTCGGTGTGCAGGGACTCTTTCTCCACGGCTTCCCGCGCGCCGGCCAGCACGTCGGCCCGGATCGCTGTTGCGTCCTCGTCGTGCGGATCGTCGTCGGTGATGATCACGGTGTCGGCAAGCCGGGCGGCAATGGCTCCCATGGCCGGGCGCTTGCCCTGGTCACGCTGTCCGGTGGCACCGAAGACAACGATCAGGCGGGAGTCCGGTTCCGGTGAGCGGACTGCTTCCAGGGCCCGTGCCAGGGCGTCGGTGTTGTGGGCGAAATCCACCACGGCGGCCGGCTGCCCGGCGACCAGCTGCATGCGCCCGGGCACGGCCGTGCTGAACGGATCGGCGCGGTCCAGGGCGGCTTGCAGTTCGGCGGCGTCAACCCCGGACGTGAGAACCATGAGCGCGGCCAGGGCGGCGTTGGCAACGTTGAAGCTGCCGGGCAGCCCGGTGTGGACGTTCAGGACGGCACCGGAGGGCCCTGTCAGGGTGAAGTCGGTGCCGAGGCCGCGTGGCGAGGCAGCGCTGACTGTCCAGTCCGCCGTCGTCCGGCCGCTTGTGCTGAGCGTGGTGATGGGCACCTCGGTGTTGCCGGCCAGGCGCTGGCCCCACTCGACGTCCACCGTGACCACGGCCCTGCGGGCGCGGCCCGGTGTGAAGAGCTCTGCTTTGGTGGCGAAGTACCCGTCCATCGTGTGGTGCAGGTCCAGGTGGTCCTGGGTGAGGTTGGTGAACCCTGCGACGTCGAAGACCAGGCCGTCCACCCGCTGGTACGAGATCGCATGGGAGGACACCTCCATGGCCGCGGCGTCCAGCCCGCGCTCGTGCATGAGTGCGAGGAGTCCGTGGACCTCCGGCGATTCCGGCGTGGTGAGGAGGCTGGGGATGGGCTCCCCTCCGGCCAGGATCTCGATGGTGCCGATCAGGCCGGACTGCCGCCCCAGCGCGCGCAGCAGCGAGGTGATGAAGTAGGTGGTGGTGGTTTTCCCGTTGGTCCCGGTGACGCCGAAAAGCTGCAGCGGACGGCCGTCGGCGGACTGGCTCCGGTAAATCATGGCGGAGAGGGGTCCCACCTCGTTGCGCGGCTTGTCGACGACGAGCACGGGCACGGGCGTGTCCGCGGAGAGTGCCAGCAGGTGCGCACCGGCATCGTCCGTGAGGACGGCCGCGGCGCCGGCCCCGATGGCGTCCGTGGCGAAGTCGGCGCCGTGCCTGCTGGCCCCGGGCAGGGCCACGTACAGGTCTCCGGGCTCGACGGTGCGTGAATTGATCGAGATGCCAGTGATTTCCACGTCGGCGGCTGGAGCGGGTACGGATACGCCCACGGCCTGCCCGACGGCGGCCAGCGGGACCGCCGCCACGGCTGCGGGCCGGAAGCGGCCCGGATTTTCGTCCCGGTCAGTATCGCTGCCGGGCGTGGTGAACTCTGACAAAGGGGATCTCCGATGGTGCTAGTGCGTGCCCGGCATGGTTCGCGCCGGGCACTGTGAGGCGCTGGATGCTGCTGGTACTTCCGGCGGGGTGCAGCGGCTACTTGGCGTACTGCGGCATTCTGGCCGGCTGGCCGGTCGAAGGCTGGACGTTGTAGGTCCGCAGCGCTTGGCTCATGACGGACCGGAACACCGGCCCGTTGGTGATGCCGTAGATGCTGCCCTTCGGCCGCTGGAGGACCACCTCCACAATAAACCGCGGATCATCCATCGGCGCCATTCCCACAATTGAGGCGGTGTACCCGCAGTAGCCGGACTTGCCGTCGTCGCAGGGTGATTCGGATGTACCGGTCTTGGCTCCCACGCGGTACCCGTCGATCCCGGCGTCCTTGATTTCGCCTTCGGTGACGGCGCTTTCCAGGATGTCCTGGACCTGCTCGGCCGTGCTTTCGGAGACAATCTGCCGCGACGGCTGGGCCGGAACTTTCTCCTCGGTACCGTCAGGGGAAATGTACGAATCGATCAGCCGCGGCTGCAGCATGACACCGTTGTTGGCGATGCTCTGGTAGGCACGGACCGTCTGCAGCGTGGACTGGGAAACGCCCTGCCCGAACAGGACGGTGTACTGCTGGCGCCCGTCCCACTGGTCCGGGGGCGTGAGGATGCCGCCTGCCGTGGCGGGGAGTCCGATGTCCGGAGCTTCGCCGATGCCGAACTTCTTCAGCCAGTCGTACCGCTGCTCCTTGCTGAGCCGCTGCCCTGCCATGACCGTTCCGGTGTTCATGGAGTAGCCGATGATGCCCGCCAGCGTCCGTTCCTCCGTGCCGTGGGCAAAAGCGTCGCTGAAGGTCTGGCCGTCCACCGTGTAGGTGGGCGGAATGGTGAAGTGGTCCAGGGGGCTGGCAAGTCCCTCATCGATCACGGCCGCCGCCGTCATCATCTTCTCCACCGAGCCGGGCTCATAGGCCGCAGTCACGGACCGGACGCCACGGTCCTTGGCTGCCACGAGGCCGGGGTTGTTGGGGTCCGGGGAGTTGGTGTCGGCCAGGGCAAGCAGGTTCCCGGTCTTGGCGTCCATCACGATGATGACGCCCCATTCGGCGCTGAGTTTGTCAGTCTGGCTCTGGACCGCCTGCTGGGCAAAATACTGAAGATCCGAGTTGAGTGTGAGCTTGACGTCCTTGCCGTTCTGCGGCGGGGTCAGCTCGTCCAGGCCCACCGGGATGCGGAGCCCGTCGGCGCCGATCTCGAACAGTCGCTTGCCGTCCTTGCCCTTGAGCTGGTCGTCCTGCGTCTGCTCAATGCCGGCCTGCCCGGTGGTGCCGTCCTGGAGGAAGCCCACAACACCGCCTGCCACGGCACCGTTCGGGTAGACGCGCTTACTGACGCCCTCGGCAACGATGCCGGGAACCTGGAGCTTGGAGATGCGGTCCTCGACGTCGGGCTTCACGTCCTTGGCCACAATGTAGTACGGCTTTTCCCCGGTCACCGCGTCACGGACGGCGTTCGTGTCCATGCCCAGCGCGGCGGCAAGTTCGGAAATTGCCTGGTCGCGGGTGACATCCACCAGCTTGTCATGGCCGTCGGCCTGTGGCTCGAGCCGCTTATAGGCGTCTGTCTTCGTATTGACCCGCTGGTCAACCACGATGTTGTAGCGGATCACACTGTTGGCCAGGACGGTGCCGCGTGAATCCAGGATGCTGCCCCGCTCGGCCGGAAGGATCGCCGAGGTCATCCGGCTGTTCAGTGCCGCCTCGGCCATGCCGCCGACGTCGAGCCCCTGGACCAGGAAGAGCTTCCCGCCCACCACCAGCAGGAGCGTGAGCATGACGCCCAGTCCCAGGCGCAAGCGCTTGGTGGCGTTCGGTGCCTTGCTTTTTCCTGCCTTGCCGGTCGTCTCCGCCACCGTAATATTCCTTGCTGCTCGACGCTGCTGCCTGTCCTGCCTGCTGGCCTACTGTCCGGGGACCTTCTGCTGGGGCGCCGGGACGGAACCGCCGTGAAGTTCGGGGGCGGGAGCCGCTGCGGCGGCGGCCTGGGCGGCAGCCGCCTGGGCAGCGTCGGCAGAGGGAGCGGGGGCAGGAGCCTTGCCGGCATCCGGCGCCGCCGCCTTGTCCGCGGCTGCATCCTTGGACTTTGCATCCTTGGACTGTGCATCCTTGGACTGTGCATCCTTGGACTTCGCATCCTTTGAATCTGCACTCTGGGACGCGGGCGGCACAATAAGCTGGCCTGCCACTGCCGGCGACGGAATGACGGCTCCTGATGCTGCGCCCTTGACGGCCGGGGTGGCTTTCCCGGTCACTGACAACGTGGACAGGTCAATCTGGCCCTTGACGGTGGACGCCACCATTCCCAGTTCGGTGGCCTTGGCCGCCAGGTTCTGCGGGGCCTCAAAGCTCTGCACCTGCTGGGTGAGGTCCTGGTTCGTCTTGGTCAGCGTGCTCTGCCTGGCACGCAGCTCCACCAACTGGTACTGCGCCGTGGACACCGAGATGTTCAGGACCAGCACCGCCACCAACGCTACGGCGAGCATGGCGAAGCACAGGACCACGAACGGCGCGCGGCGCTTTCGCGGCGCCGTGCGGACCACGGAAAGCGGGGTACGGCTCTTCCGGCCCCCGGCCTGTTCAGCCTCACGCCTGGTGTCGGCCGCCGAACTGCCGGAGACAACGGGAAAGTTCTTGACGGCGGCGGTGCTCATGCAGCTCTCCTGGCTCTGATACGTTCTGCCGCGCGAAGCCTGGCGGAGGCAGCGCGCGGATTTTCGGCGATTTCGACGGCGGTGGGCACCTCGGTGCCTTTGGTCAGGGTCTTGAGTTCGGGTTTGTGCTCTTCCAGCTCAACGGGGAAGCCAAGCGGAGCAGAAGACTTGGAGCGGGCCTGGAAAACGCCTTTGACGATCTTGTCTTCCAGCGAGTGGTAGGACATGACCACGATGCGGCCGCCGAGGGCCAGGGAAGCGACGGCGGCGGGAACGGCGCGTTCCAGGACGTCGAGTTCCTCGTTGACCTCGATCCTCAGGGCCTGGAAGGTCCGCTTGGCAGGATGTCCACCGGACTTCGCTGCGGACGCGGGAACCACGGACCGGATCTGCTCCACCAGTTCGCCGGTGGTGGTAAATGGCTTGACGGCACGTGCCGCGACGATCCGGTTGGCGATCCGGCCGGCGAACTTTTCCTCGCCCCATTTGCGGATGATCCGGACCAGGTCCTCTTCGCTGTAGGTATTGACCACATCGGCCGCCGTCTGGCCCCGGCTGGTATCCATGCGCATGTCCAGCGGCGCATCAAAGGAGTACGCAAAACCGCGCCCACGCTCATCCAGCTGCAGTGAAGAAACGCCCAGGTCCATCAGGATTCCGTGGACTTCAGGAACGCCGAGGTCTTCCAGGACGTCCTGTATTTCGTCGTACACGGCGTGGACCAGGTCAGTCCGGGCGGCGAACGGAGCGAGCCGCTCCGCCGCCAGTGCCAGTGCTTCTTCATCACGGTCAATGCCGATGAGGTGGAGATCGGGGAAGCGCTGGAGCATTGCCTCGGAGTGGCCGCCCATGCCCAGGGTTGCATCCACGGCAATGGGGGTCTCGCCGCGCAGCCTTGCTGCTTCGAACCCCGGTGCCAACAAATTGATGCACCGGTCGCGAAGGACCGGCACATGGCGTTCGGACGTGGGCTTGGGTTGATCGGTCACGCCTGGTCCTTTCCCGCCGTCGTTGTCACCTGCTGCTCCTTGGACCAGATCCCCATCCGCGCCTACCGTCCCGCCCGCCTGGCTCCGGGGAAGGTGAGCCAGGTTGGCAGCCGATGGGCCGGCTGGAGATCTCATCCAAGAAACCTCCTGCTGCCCCGCTCCGGAATTCAGAGAATGCCCGGAATGGGATCGTCAGTTTCGGAAAAGGTTGTTTCCTTCTCCGCAAGGTATTCATTCCAAGCCTGGGCGTCCCAGATCTCGGCGCGGGTACCGGCGCCGATGACGGCAAGTTCCCTTCCGAGTCCTGCATACTCCCGGAGCGCCGGTGGAATGGTCACGCGCCCCTGCTTGTCAGGTACCTCGTCCGAGGCTCCAGAGAGAAATACGCGGATATAGTCACGCGCCTGCCTGGAGGAGATTGGTGCCTCCCGCATCTGCTCGTGGACCCGCGCAAATTCCTTCTCGCTGAAGACGTAGATGCAACGTTCCTGGCCCCTTGTGAGCACCAGGCCGCTGGCAAGCTCCTCGCGGAACTTGGCGGGGAGAATGATCCGTCCCTTTTCATCCAGACGCGGCGAGTGAGTGCCCAGAAACACTGGCCCACCGCCTGTCCGCCGTCAGGAACTGCACATCCCCTATGTTGCAACCACCCTCTTATGTCCTCCACATTACTCCACTTTCCACCACAGTCAACGCGGAACGCTCCCTGTGCAGGGTGATTCATGGGAAAAGACCCCTGAAATGGCGCGGATTTAGGACAGTGGTGGAAAGTGGAGGACATTTCGCTTCCGGGTGGAGGGTCCCGTGGCATTGATGCGCCACGACGACGGCATGGGCGTGGAATTGCCCTTAAACACGAAAAGACCCGCCGTAGCGGGTCTTTTCGTGCAGTCCCCCTGCGTCAGGGGAGCGAAATGGAGAAGCCTGGCACCCGGGGGTCCATGCTCTTTACGGCTCGCCCCTGCGGCGCTCGTCCCAGCGCTCTTCAAGGTTGCTCATGAACGAACTCCGTTGCTTGCCGGGTTTGCCCCCTCCGGCCTTGGCCCCGGCCGTCCCGCGGGAACTGCGCATGGTGGCGAAGTAGACTCCCCCGCCCATCACCACGAAGCCCAGTACGCCGACAAATATGTTCTGGAGCGTGACACCGACCAGCAACAGGAATACGCCGGCAAGTGCGCAGAGGACCCCAATAACCACGTGCCTCGTGGACCAGGAACGTCCCGGGTCCGAACCCATTGAGTTCGCGAACTTCGGGTCGTCCTCGTGAAGCTGCTTTTCAAGCTGCTCAAGCAGCTTCTGTTCGTGCTCCGACAGCGGCATCACGACCTCCTTTTGTAGGCCAACGTCCGGGCTGATCCCAGCCACTACTTCTACTCCGTTCAAACGCCTGCTGTTGCTGGAAAGTTCCCGCCTCGCCGACAGTGGCCAGAACAGGAATGCAGCATGCGTTCGCGGGAGCGGGAGCATGTCCAAGAGGGTCCGGCAGTAAGTCCATTCACTCGAAAACTATGTATTTATAAGGATAGATTGTTGAGGCCTGATCTGAAAGACGGCAATGACTTTGCCGGGCCCCTTAGGCGGGCCGCCCGGAACCGTCTCCCGGCCGGCTTTCCTGCTCCATCAGGCGGGCGGGCAGGACGGACTTGTTGCCGAATTTGCGCGCCACCTGGTCCAGTGCCTGTTCAGCTGCCCGCCAGTTCTCATCCCGGCGGTCGATGCTTAGCTGGAGCGAAGTGCGGGCCGCCTCCTCCAACTGCTCGGCCCTGACCCCCACCAGCCGCACAGCCATGGCCCGTGCCCCCAGCGACTCCAGGAGCTGGAGCGCCACCGCGTAGATCAGCTGGGCGCTGTCCACCGGCGTCTGGACCGTCCTGCTGCGCGTGATGGTGGAAAAGTCGGCGAAGCGCAGCTTCAGCGCTACTGTCCGGGCCACCATTCCGGAGCTCCGGAGGCGGGTGGCGGTGCGGTGGGACAGCCGCAGCAGTTCCCGGCGAAGGAGCGCATCATCGGTGGTGTCCACGGCAAAGGTCTCTTCGGCACCAATACTCTTTTCCAGGCGCACCGGGGTAACGGGACGGGGATCGATGCCCCAGGCAAGGCGGTGCACGTGTTCGCCGGTGGCGCCAAGGACCTTCTTCAGGGAAGACACGGGGGTCGCCGCCACATCCGCCACAGTCCGGATCCCCATGTTCGCAAGTACCTCTCCGGTCTTGGCGCCGACGCCCCAGAGGGCACCGACCGGGAGGCTGTGAAGATAGGGCACGGTTTGCTCCGGGCCGATGAGCAGCAGGCCGTCGGGCTTGCACCGTGTGGAGGCGATCTTCGCCACGAACTTGGTTTCCGCGATCCCCACCGATGCAGTGATGCCCAGTTCAGCTGACACCCTCCGGCGGATGAGCTCACCGATTCCCCTCGGCGGCCCAAGCCGCCGCAGTGCTCCCGTTACATCCAGGAAGGCCTCGTCAACGCTGAGCGGCTCCACGAGTCCGGTGATGGATTCAAAAATGGCCATCAGTTGCCCGGACACCTCGTAGTACAGCTTGTGGCGGGGTTCAATGACCACCGCCTGCGGACACATCCGCATTGCCACAGCCATGGGCATAGCGGACTTAACACCGAAGGCGCGGGCCTCGTAGGATCCTGAGAGGACCACCGACCGTTCCCCCGGGAAGCCGACAATAACCGGCTTGCCGCGGAGCTCCGGGCGCGTCCGGAGCTCCACCGAAACAAAGAAAGCGTCCATGTCCACATGCATGATGCACGTGGGCCTGCGGCCCGGAGGGCGCACGGCGGATGGCTGGTTCATACCTGCAGGCCCCACGGATCCCATCCTATCGGTTCGCCCTGACTCCCTGGTTTGTCAGGACAGGAGTGCAGGCTGGCTAAACTGGAGGCTGGTTCCCGCCAACAACACCAGGAGGAAAGTCTCTGTGACGGCTATTGGAAACTACAAGCCAGCTGGCCTGGCCGCACTCGCCGCCATCGGGGCACTTTCACTGGCGGCATGCAGTCCGGCCCAATCCAGACAGGCGGAGCCGGCCCCGTCAACTTCCGTTGCCGCCACCCAATCCACGCTGACCGCCTCCCCCAGCCCGTCGGCGTCGCCCAACACCTCCGCAACAGTTGGAGCCGTGGTGGAAGGGTTCCCCCAGCAACTCCTGCCCCTGATGCCGGGGGCGGCCGTGGTATCCAGCAGCTTTGACAAAGCTAAAACGCCTGCAACAGCCGCAATGGTGGGGAGCGTCAAGGCCCCCACGGCCGCCGTCATGGACTTCTATTCGAAGACTCTGGAAGGCCAGGGTTTCAAAGCCGTTCCCGGGGACAACGTGGGCGCGGTGGCTTCCAGGGATTTCGTCCGCGGTGACAACGAGACAGTCAACCTTTCCGTGGTCGAGGCCGCGGGTGTTTCCACTTTCACCATCGGTGCCAACGTGGCAGCTGAGTCCGCCAAGTGACCGCCGCAGAGCAGCTGCGGAATGAACAGGCTGATTTCGTGGCCGGGGTTGCCGGCGAGCTGACCAGCTTCCTCACAGCACGCCAGTCGGTCATGTCCGGCATTTCCCCGGATATTGAGCCCATCATGGGATCAATCTCGAACTTGGTGACGGGCGGCAAGCGACTGCGTGCCCTAATGTGCTACTGGGGTTGGCGCGGTGCCGGCGGGGAGGCCGGGGCCAGCCAGGTGGTCACGGCCGGTGCAGCGCTTGAGCTGTTCCAGGCCGCCGCCCTGATCCACGACGACATCATCGACCGTTCGGACACCCGGCGCGGCGGCCCCAGCGTCCACCGCCGGTTCAGCCAGCTGCATACTTCACAGGGCTGGGCCCTGGACAGTGAGCGGTTTGGCCAGGCGGCCGCGATCCTGGCGGGTGACCTTTGCCTGTCCTTCAGCGAGGAGGCGTTCACCGATATCGGCGAGCGGGCGGCATCCGGAAGCAGGGCCCGGCTGATCTTCAATCTGATGCGCGCCGAGGTCATGGCCGGACAGTACCTGGACATCCTGGAAGAAGTGGCCGGTCCGGTCCGGGACCGCGCGGGGGCCGTTGGCAGGGCGCACTCCATCATCAGGTTCAAGAGCGCCAAATACTCCACAGAGCACCCACTGGCGTTGGGCGGAGCCCTGGCCGGAGCGTCCAATGACCTGCTCCGCGGCTACTCCTCGTTCGCCCTCCCGCTCGGCGAAGCGTTCCAGCTCCGCGACGACGTCCTGGGCGTGTTCGGGGATCCGCTCACCACAGGCAAGCCGGCCGGCGACGATTTGCGTGAAGGGAAGCGGACCGTTCTGGTGGCCCTCGCGCTGGACCAGGCTTCGCCGGAAGAGTCCGCCTTCATTGATGCCAGCCTCGGCAGGCCGGACCTGTCCGAATCCGACATCGTCGAAATCCGCCGGATTATCGAGGATTCCGGGGCTCTGCAGGCCACCGAAGTCCTTATTAATGAATTCGGCGCGGCAGCATTTGATGCCCTTGACGGGCTTGACTTGGAAGAGTTGCCCAAGAATGCCCTGCGGAGGCTGGCTGAAGCGACCGTCAGCCGAGCCTCCTGAAACCGGCCGTTACCAGGCCAAGGTCTGGGCCCTGCGCCGGATTTCGGTCTTGCGGCCTTCCCGGAGGGCATCAATAGGGCGGCCGCGCAGAGACTCGTCGGCGGTAAAAAGCCACACGATAAGGTCCTCGTCCGAATAGCCTGCATCTGCCAGCACCACGATGGTCCCCTTGAGGCTGTCCACTACCTGGCCGTCCTGGATGAATTCCGCGGGAACCGACCGGATCTTCCGTTCCCCAACGCGCAATGCCGCGAGGGCGTGTTCATCGATCAGGCTGTGGACCTTGGTGACGGAAACATCCAATAAACGGGCTACGTCGGGCAGCGGCAACCACTCGCCCACCAGGTTTTCTACGTTATTCACGGATCAAGGTTGCCACGCGGCGCACCCCCGCGCCTAGTCGGGGCAATTCATTCCGCCCTGGGCCTGCGGACACTCCCATAAAGACGGCATTACGCGGAATCCGAAAATTCTTGTGCTAATCCGAAATTCGTGAGAGATTCACATTCATCACAGTTGTAACAGTAATAACTTAAGTCACAGTAGTATCAAGATTGACAGCGGCATCCCCGCCCGCGTCCGCACCCCGCAGTTGAGAAGAGGATTCCTTCCGATGACGACGTCCCGCTCGCCCAAGCAGCCCCCCAAGCCGAGTCTGCCCATGATTGCCGCCACCACTGCGGCACTGCCAGCGGTCGTATTGTCATCATTGGCCCTTGCCCAGCCTGCCGCCGCACAGCAGCCGGCCCGGAACATCCCCAGCAGCCTTGCAGCAGCAATGAAGGCCCAGGCTGCAGTAAAGGCGGCGGGAGCAGTGATCCCCGCTGCTGTTGTCTCCACCACCATTCCGGCGGCCTTCCAGCCCGCGCAGCCGGCGGCTCCAGCGGAGTACACGATTGTCCGCGGCGACACGGTCAGCGCCATCGCCGGCCGCTTCGGCCTCGAAACCGGGGAAATCCTTAAGCTGAACAACCTCCAGGCGAACACCATCATTTACCCCGGCCAGAAACTCAAGCTGTCCGGCTCGGCCCCGGCTGCACCTTCGGCCGCTCCTGCCCCGGCGGCTGCTCCGGCAGCTCCTTCCCCTGCAGGCGGGGCAACCTACACGGTGAAACCGGGCGACACCCTGGGTGCCATCGCTGCAAAGCACAACGTGGCCCTGTCCGACGTCTTCGCCTGGAACAACCTCTCCATGCGCTCCATCATCTACCCGGGGCAGAAGATCAAGGTGGGCGGCGGCGACCCTGCCCCCGCCCCCGCGGCCCCCGCGGCCCCCGCACCCGCCGCACCGGCGCCGCTCGCAGCCACCTCAGCACCCGCAACGGGTTCCTACACGATCAAAGCCGGCGACACGCTCTCGGCGATTGCTTCCCGGAACGGCGTGAAGCTCGCGGACCTGCTCTCCGCCAACAAGCTGGGCATGACCAGCATCATCTACCCCGGCAGCAAGCTGGTGATTCCGGGCGCCTCCGCCCAGCCGGCTCCTGCCGCGCCGCAGGCTCCCGCCGCTCCCCTGGTCCCCAGCTCCTTCCTGGGTTTCAGCTACCCGGCCGCCGTGGTCAGCTCGGCGAATGAAAACAAGGCACTGCTGAATGCCTCGCCCGTTCCCTCCCGGGAGGAAATGAAGAACATCGTGACGGACACCGCACGCCGGATGGGGGTGGATCCTTCCCTGGCCCTTGCCTTCGCCTTCCAGGAGTCGGGTTTCAACCAGCGTGCCGTGTCACCGGCAAACGCCATCGGCACCATGCAGGTGATCCCCAGTTCCGGGCAGTGGGCGTCGGACCTGGTGGGACGGAAGCTGAACCTCCTGGACCCGTACGACAACGCCACGGCCGGCGTCGCCATCATCCGGCAGCTGCTGGCAACGAGCAAGGACCAGGACACCGCTATTGCGGGTTACTACCAGGGCCAGTACTCAGTGAGCAAGTACGGCATGTACGACGACACCAAGGCCTACCTCGCCGCCATCAAGGCACACCAGAAGAACTTCAGCTGAACCTGGCCACTGGCCGGTTCCTGAGCGCGGGTCCGAACCGTTACCGGTTCGGACCCGTTTTCGTGTCGGACGCCGTTTTGCTGCGGGATTAGGATCGTAAGGTGCAGGAACACGTGTCAGACCCAGTTGCAGGAACGCTGGTGGACAACCGCTATGCAGTCACCTCCCGGCTTGCCCGCGGCGGAATGTCCACTGTCTACCTGGCCGTAGACCAACGGCTGGACCGCGAAGTGGCGCTGAAGGTGTTGCACCCCCACCTCGCTGCTGACGAAAACTTCCTGGACCGGCTGGGCCGGGAGGCGAAGGCTGCCGCCCGGTTGTCCCATCCGCACGTGGTGGGTGTCCTGGACCAGGGCAACGACGGCACCACCGCCTACCTCGTCATGGAGTACATCAAGGGCCACACGCTAAGGGACGTCATCAGGGACAGGGGTGCCCTGCCGCCCCGGCTGGCGCTGGCGCTGGTCGATCCCGTGGTGGAGGGGCTGGGTGCAGCACACGCCGCGGGTTTCATCCACCGTGATGTGAAGCCCGAAAACGTCCTGATCGCCGATGACGGCAGAATTAAGATTGGTGACTTTGGCCTGGCGCGTGCCGTCACAAGCTCAACCAGCACGGGGGCACTGATCGGAACCGTTGCCTATATCTCGCCGGAACTGGTGCTTGGGAAGCCGGCGGACGCACGCAGCGACGTCTATTCCGTGGGCATCATGCTGTACGAGATGTTGACCGGCAGGCAGCCGTTCGAGGGTGAAGTGCCCATCCAGGTGGCCTACCAGCACGTCAACGGAACGGTGGGCCCGCCATCGGCCCTGGTGCCTGGGCTCGCCGGGGAAGTGGACGAACTGGTGCAGTGGTGTACTGCCAATGATCCGGAGAAACGCCCCGTGGACGGCAACGCGCTGCTGCAGGAACTGCGCCACATCCGGACCAACCTCACTGATGCCGAACTGGACCTGCAGCCTCCTGCCTCCACTGCCGCCGCTTCCCAACACCAAACAGAGGTCCTGGCCCGCGGCAACAACCCCACGACTCTGATGCCTCCTTCCCGGCCCGCGCCTGCCTATTCGCCCGGACGGCGGCCGGAGGCACCGGTCCGGCCGGGAGCGGCGGGCCCTGCCGCCCAGGCAGGCTACCGGCGGCGTCCGGGGCTGGCATTGCCCGACGACGACGATGCCGACAGCGGATGGTCTCCCCCGCCGCCGCGGCTGGGCAAGCGGGCCCAGCGCCGGGCGGACAAGGAAGGCGAGAAGCTTCGTGCCCTGGCCGCCGCCACGCCGGCGCGTACGCTGCATGAAGGAAATCCCCGCCGCCGTGGTGTCCTGTGGGTCCTGGTCCTCATCATCGCTGCACTCCTGGCCACGGGTGCCGGATGGTTCTTCGGAATGGGCCCGGGGGCTGCTGCCGCCGTACCGGCCGTGGCCAACAAGACGGTGGCGCAGGCCCAGCAGCTGCTGGGCGGGGTGGGCTTCCGGTCCACCACGAGCGACGTTTTCGACGACCAGGTGCCCACAGGACTGGTGGTAGGCACAGATCCCGCTGCCGGGACGGAAATCCGGAAGTTCCAGCCCGTCTCCCTGCTGGTTTCAAAGGGTCCGCAGCTCTTCCCCTTGCCCAAACTCACCGGTGGAACACTGGCAGAGGCAAAGAACTCCCTTAACGCCGACCAGATGGCATTGGGCACTGTCACGGAACAGTTCGATGACAAGGCAGCAGCGGGCACTGTGCTGTCGCAGGAACCTGCTGCCGGCACCCCTGCCCGGCACGGCACGCCCGTGGCGATTGTCGTTTCCAAGGGCCCCCAGCCCATCCCCGTGCCCTCGGTGGTCGGGAAGTCCGCGGATGACGCCGTGGCCGCGGTCAAGGCAGCAGGGCTTTCGGCCGACGTCGCCCCGGACAAAGTATTCGACCGGAAGATCCCGGCAGGCGCAGTCGTCAGCCAGTCCCCTGCCAACGGGACACTGACCCGCGGCGGCACTGTTACCCTGACGATTTCCAAGGGTCCCAAAATGGTGGCGGTGCCAAGCTACATCGGCAGGCAGGCAACCGACGCCCGCAAGGCACTGGAAGCCCTGGGCTTCGAGGTCCGCGTGAACAACATCCTGGGCGGCTTCTTCGGCACGGTCCGCGACCAGTCGCCGGTGAACAAGGAAGTCCCGGAAGGCTCCGTCATCACCATCACGGTGGTGTAACCCGCGGCCTGCAGGAAAGGGTGGGCCGGCGCCGCCGGCCCACCCTTTCCCGGTGGTTGCTCTCGTTCTCTAGTGCTTGGCCAGGGCGCCTGCCACCAGGAACGCCATCTCAAGCGACTGCATGTGGTTCAGGCGTGGGTCGCAGACCGACTCATAGCGGTCCAGGAAGGCCTCCTGGTCGATCGGGTCCGCGCCGCCAAGGCACTCGGCCACGTCGTCACCGGTCATCTCGACGTGCAGGCCGCCCGGCACCGTCCCCAGCCCGTGGTGCACCTCGAAGAAGCCGCGCACCTCGTCAATGACGTCGTCGAAATTGCGCGTCTTGTAACCGTTGGGGGACGTGACGGTGTTGCCGTGCATGGGGTCTGTGACCCAGAGGACCTGGGCGCCGGAAGCGGTGACCTTTTCGACGACGGCCGGCAGCTTTTCGCGGATGTTTCCGGCACCCATGCGGGTGATGAAGGTAAGCCGGCCGGGTTCGCGCTCCGGGTCCAGCTTGTCGATGAGGCGGAGGGCGTCATCACCGGTGGTGGACGGCCCGAGCTTGACGCCGATGGGGTTGCGCACCCGTGACAGGAAATCGACGTGGGCGTGGTCCAGCTCGCGGGTGCGCTCACCGATCCAGAGGAAGTGCGCTGAGGTGTCGTAGGGGAAGCCGGTGCGGGAGTCGATGCGGGTCAGCGCGCGTTCGTAATCGAGCAGCAGGGCCTCGTGGCTTGCGAAGAACTCCACCCGCTTGAGTGCTTCGAAATCGGCGCCGCAGGACGCCATGAACTTGATGGCCCGGTCGATGTCCCGCGCCAGCGACTCGTAGCGGGCGTGGGCAGGGTTTTCGGTGAAGCCCTTGTTCCACTGGTGCACGGAACGCAGATCCGCAAAACCACCCTGCGTGAAGGCCCGGATCAGGTTCAGTGTGGACGCGGAGGTGTGGTAGGCGCGCAGCATCCTGGAGGCATCGTGCCCGCGTGACTCGGGGGTGAAGTCGTAGCCGTTGACGATGTCGCCGCGGTAGGCGGGCAGGGTAACCCCGTTACGGGTTTCGTCATTGGAGGAACGGGGCTTGGCGAACTGGCCCGCCATCCGGCCCATCTTGATGACGGGCATCGCTGCGCCGTAGGTGAGCACCACCGCCATCTGGAGGATGGTCTTGACCCGGGCGCTGATCTTGTCAGCCGTGGCGGCCTCGAAGGTTTCAGCGCAGTCACCGCCCTGCAGCAGGAACGCCTTGCCCTGGGCAGCAGCAGCCAGGCGCTCACGCAGCACGTCCACTTCGCCGGCGAACACCAGCGGCGGGAGGGCGGACAGTTCCTTTACCGACGCCTCGAAAACATCCCGGTCCTGCCAGCTGGGCTGCTGGGAGATGGGAAGGTCCCGCCAGTGGTCCAGTCCGGGATAGTTGGCGGCTCCGCTCTGGGCGGTGCTGGACAGCGAAAAGGCGGGTTTTGCAGATAGCTCAGTCACCCTCTAAGACTAACGGCAGGGCGGCACCGCCGGGCACCGGGCCGTCACGCTGCCCGCTGTCGCCGTCACAACCGTGGCGCGTCCTGCGGAAGGTTCCGCTAGCCCGCCGCTGACGTGCCGGCGTCGTCCTCCACGGCGCCGTCCCCGGCACCGGAGTGCGTGGCGGCCGGACTGCCGGACCCGGCGTCCTGGACAAACCTGCCTTCGGACGCCACGGGGGCGGCCAGCGGCTCGGCAGCGGCCACGGGTTCTCCATGCTTGCCGGCGAGCCGGAGCTTCACCACGGCGGCGTATTCGTCCACGTATTCCTGCCCGGACAGCTTCATCAGGTGGGTCATGATGTCATCGGTGACCTGGCGCTGGACTGTCCTGTCCTCCGCCTGCTCCCGGTATTGGCTGAAGTCCAGCGGTTCACCGAAGATCATCCCGATCCTGCGGATGTTGGGCAGCCGCTTGCCGATGGGCTGGACCTTGTCGGTGCCGATCATGGCAACCGGAATCACCGGGACCCCGGCCTCCAGGGCCAGCCTGGCCACGCCCACTTTGCCCCGGTACAAGCGCGCGTCGGGGCTGCGGGTGCCCTCGGGGTAGATGCCCAGCAGGCCGCCTGCATTGAGGACTTCCATGCCGGCGTTCAGGGATGCGGCGGAGGCAGCGCCTCCGGACCGGTCCATGGGCAGCTGGTTGGTGAGGCGGAAGAACGCGGCCGTCAGCCTGCCCTTGATTCCCGTGCCCGTGAAGTATTCGGACTTTGCCAGGAAGACCACGGGCCGCCGCACCATGAGCGGCATGAAGATTGAGTCGGAAAACGACAGGTGGTTGGAGGCGATGATGGCGGCCCCCTGCGCCGGAATGTTGTCCAGGCCCTTGACCCACGGCCGGAACAGCAGCTTGATCACCGGACCGAGGAAGATCCTTTTCATGACCCAATAGAACACGTGGTGAACCTCTCCGGAAGGCAGCCCCCAGGCCCTGCATCGGGCCTGGCCAGCGATTCAATGCAACCCTACTCTAGTGAGATTTGGCTGGAACAGTGACACGATGGAGTCATGACTGAAAGCAGCACCCCGTCCCGTCCAGCCGCTTTCAGCTATCCAGGCCACGGCGCCAATGCACGCACCGGAGTGGCCATCTGCCACGGATTCACCGGCAGCCCGCTGAGCATCATGCCGTGGGCGCAGCACCTGGCGGAGCTTGGGTATGCCGTGTCCGTCCCCCTCCTGCCCGGCCACGGCACGGACTGGCGCCAGCTTGCCCGGACCGGCTGGAAGGACTGGTACCGCAGTTACGAGGAGTCATTCCTCGAGCTGGCAGGGCGGACCGACACCTGCTTCACCGCCGGTCTGTCCATGGGCGGCGCAATCGCGCTGCTGGCAGCGTCCCGCCACCCGGTCGCAGGCGTGAGCGTGGTCAACCCGGGCCTGAGCTTTTATGACCGACGGGTGCGGGTCATCGGCCTCCTTAAGTACTTCCAGCGGACCACCGTCCCGATCCAGGAGGACCAGACCGGGGCACCAGCGACTGAAGACGGCGACTATTCACTGACACCGCTGGCTGCCGTGCATGAGCTCAAGAAACTCTTCGGAGCAGCAGTGCGCGGACTGCCCCGCGTGGACGCCCCCGTGCAGGTCTTCAAGTCGCGCACCGATGCCGTTGTTCCGCCTACGTCGCTGACGCTGCTGCGCAGAGGGCTGGGCGGGAACCTCACAGACGTGATCGACCTTGCCAGCAGCGGACATGTGGCTACTCTGGACGTTGACGCGCCCGCAATTTTCGCCGGGTCGGCAGATTTCGTCGCCGCCCACGCCCGCCGAACCAGCAGCTTGGAGACGACATGACGTCCGGCCCGGACCACAGCCCCTTCAGCAGCGCCTTCAGCGGCGAAGGGGCCCGCACCGGCGTTGTCCTCTCCCATGGCTTCACGGGAAGCCCCCACGGCCTCCGCGCCTGGGCCATGGCATTCGCCGCGGCCGGATTCGCCGTCCGGATGCCGCTGTTGCCAGGCCACGGGACCAGCTGGCAGGACCTTGCGCGGACCCGCTGGCAGCAATGGCACGGCGCCCTGGACGACGCTTTTCTTGAACTGGACGCCGAGTGCGACCAAGTCTTCGCGGCAGGCCTGAGCATGGGCGGGGCGCTGGCCCTGCGACTCGCCGCTACCCGCCCCGTCGCGGGGGTGCTCCTGGTTAATCCCGGCCTGGTGATTGATGATCCCCGCGCATCGCTGGCCGGACTCCTCAAGCTGGTCCTGAAGAGCACCCCGTCCATCGGCAATGACATCCTCAAAGCCGGGGTGGACGAGGGCGCGTATGCCCGCACCCCTGTGGCCGCAGCCCACGAGCTCAACAAGATGTTCAAGGACACCGTCCGGCTCCTGCCCCGCGTTACAGCGCCTGTCCAGGTGTACCGCTCAACTGTGGACCACGTGGTGTCCGACGCCAGCATGGATGTCCTGCGGCGCGGGCTGGCCAACGCTCCCCTGGAAGTGGTCCGGCTGGAGAACAGCTACCACGTCGCCACCCTCGATAATGACGCCGACCGTATCTTTGAAGGGTCGGTGGACTTTGTCCGGCGCGTGCTGGAGTCCGGGCCGGCGGGACCGGGACGGGAGGTCCGCAGTGAACAGGCCTGATTCCGAGCAGCCGGACCAGGGCGCCAACCAGGACGACGCCGTGTGGCTGGACCTGGTGGCACGGCTCGAATCGGACACGGTGGCCCTTCGCCCCGATTCCCCGGCACCCGGGGAACAGTTGCCGGCGGAGACGGAACCCGCCGCACCGGAAAAGCCGGCGCAGTCCGCCTTCCGCGATTTCGACCCCCTGGGCCTGGCGGGGGCACCGCCCGCCGAACTGTCCGCGGCGCAGCGCCAGGCGGCAGCGGGCGGACAGGATGCCGCGCAGGAATCCCCGGAGGGACCGCGGGACTATGAGGTGGACGACGGCGGCGAGGAGTTCGTGCCGGAGGAGCCGCCCAGCCTGGCCGGCACCGATCCCCTGACCATGCTGGCCTGGCTTGGCGCGGTGGGCGGACCGGTGGCACTGCTGCTGTCGGTGATGTTCTGGCGCGCGGCGCCCCTGCTGGCCATCGTCGGCATTGTTGCCGCGTTCGTGCTTGGAACCGTGTACCTGATCATGAAACTGCCGGAGGAGAAGAACGGGGACGACGACGGCGCAAGGGTTTAGCGTCCTTCCCGCCGACCTGCCGCCGTCGTCAATTGCGGACGCGGCTGCTGACCCGCGACAGATCTGCGGCGCCGATGAGCCCAGCGTTGGGGCCAAGTGCGGCCAGCTCTATTCCTGCGGCCGGGCGGAAGCCGCGGCCCGTCAGGTTCCGGGCGAACGCTTTGCGGGCCGGCTCCACCAGCAGGTCACCGGCTGAGCAGAGGCCGCCACCGATCACGAAGAGGCCCGGGTCCAGCGCGGCCGCCAGGTTGGCCAGCCCCAGGCCCAGCCATTCGCCTACTTCCTCGATCAGCTCCCGGGACGCGGGATCTCCGGCCAGGGCCAGTTCGGTGACGACCGCTCCGGTGATGGCGTCGGGATGTCCGCCCACGGCTGCCAGCAGGTCCTGCGCCATCGGCGAATTGGACCGGGCGAGGAGCCTGGCTTCCCGGCCCAGGGCGTTGCCGGACGCGTACTGTTCCCAGCATCCGCGGTTGCCGCACTCGCACCGGTGGCCGCCGGGCACGATGATCTGGTGGCCGAACTCCCCTGCCACGCCGAACCGGCCGCGTTCCACCCTGCCGTCCATCACCATGGCGCCCCCGATGCCGGTGCCCAGCGTGATGCAAACCAGCCGGTCCTCCCCCTGCCCCGCGCCGAAGCGCCACTCGGCCCAGGCCGCAGCATCGGCGTCGTTGGTCAGCAGCACCGGACGGCGCAGGAGCCGCTGGAGGTTCTCGCGCAGCGGTTCATTGCGCCAGGCAAGGTGGGGGCTGAAAAGCACGGTTCCACCGGCCAGGTCCATCCACCCGGCAGCTCCGATGCCCACTGACCAGATACGGTGCCCCCGGCCCAGCTCCTCCACCAGTTCCACGATGACCTGCTCCACTGCCCGTGGATCCGTTCCCGGGGTGGAGCGCCGTGCCTCATTGAGGATCCTGCCTTCGGCGTCCACCACGCCGGCGGCCACCTTCGTTCCCCCGATGTCGATCCCGATGGCAAGTCCCTTGCGGCCAAGGCGAAGGTGTCCGCCGACGCCGCCGTGCAGCTGCCCGGCCCGGTACGAAGCGGGACGGCGGCGCCAGGGCGCTGGTCTTTTGAGGGGGCCGGCCTGATCGCCGGACAAGGGTCCGTACATAGTGCACCATTCTAGGCGGGCGGAAGGATTGTCTTGACAATATACGTCCCGCATGCCGCTCCCATTGACGACTAAGTTACTCACCAGTAGGTTTGTGTACTGCACAGTTCCGGCAGGGGTACTAGTCTTTAGGCAAACCCCTGCGCGGGACTTCAGATATCAAAGGAGCTATAGTGCGCGAATTCAGTGTTCCGCCCCTGGTTGTTGTCCCACCCGAAACCAACATCACCGATCTGGTGTTGCGGCAGGCGGCCAAGCCCGGCAACCCGGCACTGTTTTCCCGGCTGGACGCCGCAGGCACGTGGCGTGATGTGCCTGCCACCGAGTTCCTTGCCGACGTGAAGGCACTGGCCAAGGGGCTTATCGCCAGCGGAGTCGGTGCAGGTGACCGCGTGGGCATCATGTCCCGGACCCGTTACGAGTGGGCTCTCGTGGACTTCTCCATCTGGTTCGCCGGGGCGGTGTCGGTGCCCATTTACGAAACCTCCTCCCCTTCCCAGGTCGCCTGGAACCTGGGCGATTCGGGCGCGGTGGCCGCCTTCGGCGAGTCCGCCCACCACGAGAACGTCATCCGCCAGGCCGTCACAGCCGAAGGACTTACGGCGGTGCAGCATGTGTGGCAGCTCGAGGGCCACGGCCTGGACAGCCTCCGCGAGGCAGGCCGCGACGTCAGTGACGAAGAATTAGAGTCACGCAGAAGTGCAGCCGGCCTCCATGACGTTGCCACAATCATTTACACGTCCGGAACTACCGGACGTCCCAAGGGCTGTGAGCTCACGCATGGAAACTTCGTTGAACTCTCGGACAACGCACTGGCCATTATCGGCGACATTGTCCACGAGAACGCCAAGACCATCATGTTCCTCCCGTTGGCGCACGTGTTTGCCCGCTTTATCTCGGTGCTGGCCATGGCCGCCGGAACCACCGTGGCCCACACCCCCGACATCAAGAACCTCCTGGCAGACCTGCAAAGCTACGAGCCGACCTTCATCCTGGCGGTGCCCAGGGTCTTCGAAAAGGTCTACAACTCAGCGTTGACCAAGGCAGAGGACGGCGGCAAGGGCGCCATTTTCCACCGCGCCACCGAAACTGCCATCGCGTTTTCCAAAGCCCGCCAGGATGGACGGGTGGGGCTGGGACTGAAGCTCCGGCACGCCCTCTTCGACAAACTGGTGTACGGCAAGCTGCGCGCCGCCATGGGCGGGCACGTTGCCCACGCTGTGTCCGGCGGCGGCCCCCTCGGCGAGCGGCTGGGACACTTCTTCCAGGGCATCGGACTGCAGGTGCTGGAGGGGTACGGCCTCACCGAAACCACGGCACCCATCACGGTCAACACCCCGTCAAGGATCAAGATCGGCTCAGTGGGCAAGCCCCTGCCGGGGAACGCCGTGAAGATTGCCGACGACGGCGAGATCCTCGCCAAGGGAGTCTGCGTCATGCGGGGCTACTACCGGCGGGAAGACCTCACGGCTGAGGCGTTCACCGATGGCTGGTTCCACACCGGTGACATCGGCAGGGTGGACGACGATGGCTTTGTCTGGATCACGGGCCGCAAGAAGGAAATCATCGTCACCGCCGGCGGCAAGAATGTCATCCCCGCGTTGCTTGAGGACCAGATCCGTGCCGACGCACTCGTGTCGCAGGTCCTGGTTGTTGGCGACAACAGGCCGTTCATCGGGGCCCTGGTGACCCTCGACCAGGAAGCCCTCCCGGGCTGGCTCCAGCGCCACGGACTTCCAGCCGATACCACCTTGGAGCAGGCTGCCGGGAATCCGGTGGTCAAGGCAGCGGTGCAGGACCTGGTCACGGCGGCAAACACATCGGTTTCCCAGGCCGAGGCCATTAAGTCCTTCCGCATCGTCCCGGCAGACTTCACCGAGGCCTCCGGGCACCTGACCCCGTCCATGAAGGTGAAAAGGGCCCAGGTGATGAAGGACTTTGAAACCGTCATCGAGGAAATGTACTCGGCCCCGCGTTCCTGAACCCTCTGGGACCGGCGGACCCCGATCCTCTGCGTGCTATTCCCCACGCCCTGCTAAGGCCGCTTCGCGGCGAGCAGGGGCGCGGGGCCCCTTTTACGCACGCTGCCGGACCGCGGCCCGCCTGTGCCGGGCTTCCACACCAGGCCGGCCAGTCACTCGACCTTGGTTTCGTGGAACGGAAGAGGGCCGCTCCCCATACTTTGGGGAGCGGCCCTCTTCGTGGCGCTGGCGTGCGGCCTCGACTTACTGTTCGATGACCAGCAGCAGATCGCCGCCCTGGACCTGCTCCACCGAGGAGATGGCGAGGCGGGAGACCTTGCCGCCCACCGGCGTCGTAATCGATGCTTCCATCTTCATTGCCTCGATGGTGGCCACCGTGTCGCCGGCCTTCACCTCGTCGCCGGGCTTGACCGTGACGGTGACGGCGCCGGCGAACGGCGCGGCCACGTGGCCGGGCTGGGCGGGATCGGCTTTCTCGGCGGCCTTGACGTTGCTCACGACGGAACGGTCGCGCACCATGACCGGCCGGGACTGGCCGTTGAGGGTGCACATGACGGTGCGCATGCCCTTCTCATCAGACTCGGACACCGCTTCGAGGGACGCGATCAGGCGCACGCCCTTCTCCAGCTGGATCTCGTGCTCCTGGCCGCGCTGCAGACCGTAGAGGTAATCACGGGTATCCAGCACGGAGATGTTCCCGTACGTCTCCACGCTCTTCAGGTAGTCCTTGGTGGGCCCGTCGAAGAGCAGCCGGTTCAGCGTGTGCTGGCGGGTCTTCGAATCGGACTTCAGCGCGGCGCTGTCCTCGGCGCTGAGTTCCACATCGCGGACCTTCACGCTCCGGCCCTGGAGGGCCTTGGTGCGGAAGGGCTCCGGCCAGCCTCCCGGAGGATCACCGAGCTCGCCGGACAGGAACCCGATCACGGAGTCCGGGATGTCGTAGTTCTGCGGGTTCGCCTCAAAATCTGCGGGATCGGCGTTGAGGCCCACCAGGTGCAGGGCGAGGTCGCCCACCACCTTGGAGGACGGCGTCACCTTGACCAGGTGGCCCAGGATGCGGTCGGCCGCGGTGTACATGTCCTCGATGGCTTCGAAGCGCTCCCCCAGGCCCAGGGCCATGGCCTGCTGGCGCAGGTTGGACAGCTGGCCGCCCGGGATCTCGTGCTTGTACACGCGGCCGGTGGGGCCGGGCAGGCCGGACTCGAACGGCGCGTAGACGCGGCGTACGGCCTCCCAGTACGGCTCGAGGGAGCTGACGGCGTCCAGGCTGAGGCCCGTGTCCCGCGGAGTGTGGGCCAGGGCGGCAACAAGGGCCGACGCCGAGGGCTGGCTGGTGGTGCCGGCCAGGGACGCCGAGGCAACATCGACGGCGTCCACACCAGCGTCGACGGCTGCCAGGAGCGTGGCCAGCTGGCCGCCCGCAGTGTCGTGGGTGTGCAGGTGGACCGGCAGGTCGAACCGGTCGCGGAGGGCTCCGACCAGTTTGGCGGCAGCTGCAGGCCGCAGCAGGCCGGCCATGTCCTTGATGGCCAGGATGTGGGCGCCGGCGTCGACGATCTTCTGCGCCAGCCCCAGGTAGTAGTCCAGTGTGTAGAGCTTCTCCTCCGGGTCCAGCATGTCCCCGGTGTAGCAAAGCGCCACCTCGGCGACGGCGGTGCCGGTGGCCCGGACGGCTCGGATGGCCGGTGCCATCTGGCTTACATCGTTCAGGGCGTCGAAGATACGGAAGATGTCGATGCCAGTGGCTGCGGCCTCGTTGACGAACGCCTCGGTGACCTCTTCAGGGTACGGCGTGTAGCCAACGGTGTTCCGGCCGCGCAGCAGCATCTGGATGCAGACGTTGGGCATGGCCGCGCGGAGGGCGGCAAGCCGGTCCCAGGGGTCCTCCCCCAGGAAGCGCAGGGCCACGTCATAGGTTGCCCCGCCCCAGGCCTCCACGGACAGCAGCTGCGGAAGCAGGGCCGTGACGGCCGGTCCCGCGGCAACCAGGTCCCGCGTGCGGACACGGGTGGCCAGCAGGGACTGGTGCGCATCACGGAAGGTGGTGTCGGTGACGGCGACGGCGGTCTGTTCACGCAGCGCCCTGGCGAAGCCTTCCGGGCCGAGCTCAAGGAGTTTCTGGCGTGAACCCGGTGCCGGCTGCTTGCCTTTGACGTCGGGCAGCTTGTGGGCGGGGTTGGAGTGCACTGTCAGTTCGCCGTTGGGCTTGTTGACGGTGACGTCGGCCAACCAGGTGAGGAGCTTGGTGCCGCGGTCGGCCGAGACGCGCGCCTTGAGCAGTTCAGGGCGCTGGTCAATGAAGTTGGTGGCCACGTCCCCGGCGATGAAGTCCGGATCATCCAGGACGGCCTGGAGGAAGGGGATGTTCGTGGAGACGCCGCGGATGCGGAATTCGGCCAGGGCGCGGCGGGCACGGGCCACGGCGGCCGGGTAGTCCCTGCCGCGGCAGGTGAGCTTGACCAGCATCGAGTCGAAGTGCGGGCTGATTTCGGCACCGGAGTAGACCGTGCCGCCGTCCAGCCGCACACCCGCCCCGCCTGCCGAGCGGTAGCCGGTGATCTTGCCGACGTCGGGCCGGAAGCCGTTGGCCGGGTCTTCCGTGGTGATGCGGCTCTGCAGGGCTGCGCCGCGCAGCTTGACGGAGTCCTGGGAGAGGCCAAGGTCGGCGAGGGTCTCGCCGGAGGCGATCCGCATCTGGGCCTGGACCAGGTCCACGTCCGTGACTTCCTCGGTGACCGTGTGCTCCACCTGGATGCGCGGGTTCATTTCGATGAACACGTGCTGGCCTGCCCGCTCGCCCTCAGTGTCCACCAGGAACTCGACGGTGCCGGCGTTGACGTAGTTGAGCGCCTTGGCGAACTTCACCGCATCGCGGTAAAGGGCCTGGCGGATGCCCTCGTCCAGGTTGGGGGCCGGAGCGATCTCAATGACTTTCTGGTGCCGCCGCTGGATGGAACAGTCACGCTCGAAAAGGTGCATGACGTCGCCCTCGGCGTCCGCGAGAATCTGCACTTCGATGTGCCGCGGGCGCAGGACCGCCTGCTCCAGGAACATGGTGGGGTCACCGAACGCCGCATCCGCTTCACGCATGGCTGACTTGAGGGCTTCGGGGAGGGCTTCGCGGGTATCCACCCGCCGCATGCCGCGGCCGCCGCCGCCTGCCACAGCCTTGGCGAAGATGGGGAATCCGATCTCATCGGCGGCAGCCAGGAGCTCGTCCAGGTCCTTGGACGGCTCGCTGGACTTCAGGACCGGCACACCCGCTTCGCGGGCCGCTTTCAGGGCGGCGACCTTGTTGCCTGCAAGCTCCAGCACCTCGGCGGGCGGACCCACGAAGGTGATTCCGGCTTCCTTTGCTGCCCGTGCCAGTTCGGGGTTTTCCGAGAGGAAACCGTAGCCCGGGTAGATAGCGTCCGCTCCGGATTCCTTGGCAACCCGCACCACCTCCGCCACGTCGAGGTAGGCCCGGACGGGGTGGCCTTCCTCGCCAATCAGGTACGCCTCGTCCGCTTTCTGGCGGTGGATCGAGTTTCGGTCCTCTTGGGGAAAAACGGCAACGGTCTTGGCGCCAAGCTCGTAGCCGGCGCGGAAGGCCCTGATCGCGATTTCACCGCGGTTGGCCACCAGAATTTTGGAAAACATGCTTCTCCTGCATCATTGCGGGGTGGACTGATGAGTGGTCACAGTGTCTAGGACCTACAAGGACAAACACAAATCTTTGTGGCAACAGTCACAGATTTTCCCGTCATGTCCCGATCGCTTTCAGCCTGGCTGGCGGAAACCGCCCCGGCAGCACAGTCGGTGCCATGCCGACGCCCGGTAAAGCAGGATTCGCCGACGCATCAACATATGATGAGTAGGGCGGCAGGACCGTCCGGCTTCGGCTCTGCCGAGGCAAACATTACTCCCAACACGGCATCCGGCGTTAGGTTTTGGTCTCTCAAGTGCAAGTAGTCAGCATCAGCAGCCTTAAGGGTGGAGTCGGCAAGACTTCCGTCACCACAGGATTGGCGTCTGCGGCGCTGGCCGCCGGAGTACCCACGCTGGTGGTGGACCTGGATCCGCACGCCGACGCCACCACGGCCCTCGGCGTACAGCCGGGCGACCACCTGGATATCGGCAGGATGCTGAAGAGCCCGCGCAGGGCGAAACTGGCCGAGAATGTGGTGCGCAGCAGCTGGGCTGACCGCGCCCCATCAAACGGTGCCGGGCCGGCCGTGCTGGATGTCGCCGTCGGATCTGCCTACACCGGTATCTATGACCGGCCGGACCTTGGCCGCCGCGACCTCCGCCGGCTTTCCGCCGTGCTCGCCGGCGCCGACGGATACCAGCTGGTCCTCATTGATTGCCCGCCGTCGCTGAACGGCCTGACGCGCATGGCGTGGGCTTCCAGCGACAAGGTTGCCCTTGTCGCGGAGCCCGGCCTGTTCTCAGTTGCCGGCACGGAACGCACCATGCGCGCCATCCAGCTGTTCAAGCAGGAGTTCGCACCCAATCTGTCACCGGCAGGCATCGTGGCCAACCGCGTCCGCAGCGGCTCCTCCGAGCACACCTACCGCCTGGCAGAGATGGAATCCATGTTCGGCGAACTCCTGCTGAGCCCGCGCATTCCCGAACAGGCCAACTGGCAGCAGATCCAGGGCGCCGCCCACCCCGTCCACCACTGGCCCGGGGATTCGGCGAAGTCCGCGGCCGGACTGTTCGACGAACTGCTGTCCAATCTCATGGCAGCCGGCAAGGGCCTGCGCAGCCGCACCCGCTGACACGCGCAGAACAAACAGGTCCGCCCTCCGGCTGGAGGGCGGACCTGTTTGTTTAAGGTATCTGTGCGGCTCAGCTGATCTTCCGCGCGGCCCGCCGCTTGCTCAATTCGTCGTCCGGAAAGGACTGTTCTGCGGCATGCTCGCTGGGGAGGGAAGCAAGGCTGCCTTCCACTTCGCGCCAGACGCGGCCCACCGCAATGCCGAAGACGCCCTGGCCGCCCTGGACGAGGTCAATGACTTCGTCGGCGGACGTGCACTCGTAGACACTGGCGCCGTCGCTCATGAGCGTGATCTGGGCCAGGTCCTCGACGCCCCGTTCCCGCAGGTGTTCAACGGCCGTGCGGATCTGCTGGAGGGATACGCCGGTGTCCAGGAGCCGCTTGACCACCTTGAGCACCAGGATGTCGCGGAATCCGTACAGCCGCTGGGAGCCGGATCCTGCAGCACCGCGGACTGCAGGCTCAACCAGCCCTGTACGGGCCCAGTAGTCAAGCTGGCGGTAGGTGATGCCTGCTGCCTTGCAGGCAGTGGGACCGCGGTAGCCGGCGTCCTCGTCCAGTACGGGCAGGTCCTCGGTGAACAGGAGGCCCTGGGCACCGCTCACGGGCACAGCAACACCAGCCGTGGGCTGTTTCAGCCCGCCTGCTTCGCCTTTGGGACTCACCTGGATCCTCCTTGTCGTACGCTCCCGGGAACTGATACGGCAGCCTTGGCATGAAGACCATGCGTGTAATTTTTCCGCGGGGCGCACTTTCCAGTGTGACTTGCGCGGCTGCCGTAAGCAAGGGAACTTGATACTTCGACGTTAGGCCCGGCGGGTCCCGAGGTCAAAGACCCCAGGGGCTTGGAAGAGGCGTGTCGAAACTTTCAGGCTTAACTTTAACCTTAACGTGACCTCAGCCGTCGAAATCCTCGGGTTCCACGTCATCGAGGAACTCGCGGAATCGGCGCAGCTCGCGTTCCTCATCCACGGTGGGGCCCGGCTCCGCGTCCTCGCCCTCATCGTGCTCGGTAATGCGGACTCCGGCCTCATCCATGACGGAATCGGCGCACCAGATCCGGCACTTTGCGCGCAGCGCCACCGCAAGCGCGTCCGAAGCCCGGGAGCTTACGGTGGTTCCGTTCTCGAACTGCAGCTGCCCGTAGAAGATGTTGTCCTCCACCGCAACGATGTTGACACTGACCACCGAGTGGCCCAGCGACTCCACGACGTCCACCAGGAGATCGTGCGTCATGGGCCGGGGCGGCACTACGCCCTGCTGGGCAAGGGCAATGGCGCTGGCTTCCGGGGTGCCGATCCAAATGGGGACGTGGCGTTCGCCGTGCATCTCCTTGAGCAGGACCAGCGGCTGGTTGGAAGGCAGTTCGATGCGAACGCCTACAATCTCGACTTCGATCATCAGATGTCCATGCGTGAGATGTGGTCCTGCACCAGGGCCCGGTGCAGGGTGAGGCAGAGGTCGCTGATCTCGCGGGCGGCCTCGGCCGCGCGCGCCTGTGATGCAGAGTCCTTGCGGGAAGCAAGCGGTGCCACAGCGCGTTCCACCAGGCCGAATTCACGTTCGGCTGCTGCCTGGAAGGGCCGCAGGTGCCGGGGTTCCAGCCCGTGGCTTTCCAGCTGGACGCAGGCGCGGGCAACCTGGAGGGCGTGTTCGTCGAACTGGCCGTTGCTGTGGCTGATGAGGCCGAAGCTTAGCAGTGACTGCAGCAGGGGAACGCTGGCGCCGGATTCGGTGCGCAGCTGTTCCTCGCTCAGTTTCCTGCCCCGGTTCTGCAGCTCGGCGGCCAGCTCGTCAGAGACAATACGCGGGGAAACCACGACGCCGGGCGGCAGGTTCTCCGGCCGCTCCCCCCTGTCGATGGCATCAAGGTAGTCCTTGATGACTTTCAGGGGCAGGTACTGGTCCCGCTGCAGGGCCAGCACGAAGCGCAGCCGCTCCACGTCGCCGTCGGAATACTGGCGGTAGCCGGCTGGGGTGCGCCGGGGGTTGATCAGTCCCTTTTCCTCAAGGAACCGGATCTTCGACGCCGTCATGCCCGGAAAGTCAGCGCTCAACTGGGCGAGGACTTCGCCAATGTTCAGGACCTGGGGGCCCCGGCGTTCCGGTTGTGCCATTGCCACAGGCAGCGGTCCCCGGTTCAGCTGCGGCCTGCAGCCGTGGCAGGGCTCAGGTAGAAGGTGAGGCGGAACTTGCCGATCTGGACTTCGCTGCCTGACTTCAACTCCACACGGTCCACCCGGTCATGGTTGACGTAGGTGCCGTTGAGGCTGTTCTTGTCCACTACTTCGAAGCTGCGCGCCGTGCGCCGGAATTCGACGTGGCGGCGCGAAACCGTGACGTCGTCCAGGAAGATGTCCGCGTCCGGGTGCCGGCCAGCGGTGGTCACGTCTGAATCCAGCAGGAACCGGGCACCGGCATTCGGGCCGCTGTGGGCAACAAGCAGCGCCGAACCGGCAGGAAGGGCTTCCACCGAGTTGCGCTCGTCAAAGGACAGCCTGGGCGCGATGGTGGGTTCATCGGTGACGGGGGTGAGATGGATCGAGGTGGTCTCCGACGCCTTAGCCGCACCCGTGCCGTAATCCCCATCGGCAGGGTTGTGTCTGTGGCCAGCCATGGATTCCTCCTCTTTGACGTTGCGGGCATCAACCCGCAACCAACGTTTGCACTCCGGCCCTGCCAGCAGGTCCGGCACCGGCACCCGATCCGGGGGCTGACGTGCGAAGACGCTTTGCCTGCGGCGCGGGGCCGGACCGGAAATACCGGTTAGCTTTAGCCTACCTGTTGTTCGTACTCCGATGCACTGAGCAGGGACTCAACGGCGTCAGGTTCGGCGAGTTTGACCTCGATGAGCCAGCCGTCGCCGTACGGATCGGTGTTGATGAGCGCCGAATCGCTGTCCAGGGAGTCGTTCCGGGCCACCACTTCGCCGGAAACAGGTGCGTAGATGTCGCTCACGCTCTTGGTGGACTCAACCTCACCGACTACTTCGTTTGCCGTAATCTTCGTGCCGACTTCGGGCATCTGGGCGTAAACCACATCTCCGAGGGCGTCCTGGGCAAAGTCGGTGATTCCCACGCGGACCACGCCGTCGGCATTGGGGGCAGTGACCCACTCGTGTTCGGCGGTGTAGGACAGGTCTTCGGGAATGTTGCTCATGGGAGGCCTTTCATCGGGGTACGCGCCAAATGTCAAAAGGGGCCCGCAAAAGGGGCCGCCGCTGAAAGTATAGGCACAACTGCCGGGGCCGGCACGGGCCTTTCTGACAAGATGGGAGCCATGAGTGCAAGCACTGGTGCGGCATCCCGGGGACAGGACAGGTAGCCCATGCCGGAACTGCCTGAAGTCGCCGGCCTGGCCGCGTTCCTTGATGAACAGCTGCGGGGCTGCATGGTGTCCAAACTGCAGATCGTCTCCTTCGCAGTGCTCAAGACCGCCGACCCGCCCTTCAACGCCGTCGAAGGCCGTACCGTGTCCGGCGTCCGCCGGTTCGGAAAGTTCATCAGCATCGACACGGACGGCATTTCCCTGGTGTTCCACCTGGCACGCGCGGGCTGGGTGCGCTTCACGGACTCCCCCGCCGGCAGCCAGCTCCGGATGGGCAAGGGCCTGATCGCCGTCCGCGCTGCCTTCTCCGGTCCGGACGGGCCGCGTGGCCTGGATTTGACGGAAGCGGGCACCAAGAAGAGCCTCGCCGTCTATGTTGTGCGCGACCCCCAGGAGGTCCCCGGCATCGCCGCCCTGGGTCCGGATCCGTTCACTGAAGCGTTCGACGCCGACATGCTGGGTGAGATCCTCGCCGGCAGTTCCCAGCAGGTCAAGGGACTCCTGCGCAGCCAGAGCGTCATCGCCGGCATTGGCAATGCCTACAGTGACGAGATCCTGCACGCCGCCCGGGTCTCGCCGTTCGCCATCGCAAAATCCCTGGACCGGGAGACGGTGCAGGTGCTGTACGACGCCATCCACTCCGTGCTGGGCGAAGCGCTGGCGGAGGCAGCCGGCAAGCCGCCCAAGGACCTCAAGGACGTCAAGCGCAGCCACATGCGGGTTCACGCCCGGACTGGCCAGCCCTGCCCCGTCTGCGGCGACACGGTCCGGGAAGTCTCGTTCGCGGACACTGCCCTGCAGTACTGCCCTACCTGCCAGACAAAAGGCAAGATCCTGGCGGACCGGAGAACGTCCAAATTCCTGAAGTAGGAAGGCCGGGCAGGAAGCCAACGGAAGAAATGCCAAAAAAGCGGAAAGCGCCGGAGAAAATTCTCCGGCGCTTTCCGCTTTGTGGTCGGGCTGACAGGATTTGAACCTGCGACCCCTTGACCCCCAGTCAAGTGCGCTACCAAGCTGCGCTACAGCCCGCTGGTTCCGCCGTTCTCCGCTGAACTCAAACCCGAGGATTTTCATCAGCAGTCCGGCCGAACCACCTAGAAGAGCTTACACGATCCGGAGGGGTGCCTGTGACACTTTCCGGCGATCAGCCCCAGGTGTGTCGCAATTAACGCTTGCGGCCACGCTTTTCCCGGACGCGCATGCTGACCTCAATCGGGGTGCCTTCGAATCCGAAGGTCTCGCGCAGGCGGCGGGTAATGAACCGGCGGTACCCCGGGTCCAGGAAGCCCGTGGTGAACAGCACGAACTTGGGCGGCCGGCTGGAGGCCTGGGTGCCGAACAGGATGCGTGGCTGCTTGCCGCCGCGGACCGGGTGGGGGTGCGCAGCCACGAGCTCACCCAGGAAGGCGTTGAGGCGGCCGGTGGCGATGCGCTTGTCCCAGTTCTCCAGGGCAAGGTCCAGGGCCGGAACCAGGCGGTCCTTGTGCCAGCCGGTCTTCGCCGAAATGTTGACCCGCGGCGCCCATTCGACGTGCGCCAGGTCCTGCTCGATTTCGCGCTCCAGGTAACGGCGGCGCTCGTCGTCCAGCAGGTCCCATTTATTGAAGGCCAGGACCAGCGCGCGGCCGGACTCGATGGCCAGCTGCAGGATGCGGACGTCCTGTTCGCTGAGGACCTCGTCCACGGCGAGGAGTACGACGGCGACCTCCGCCTTTTCGAGAGCGGACTGCGTCCGGAGTGAGGCGTAGAAGTCAGCACCCTGGGCCATGTGCTGGCGGCGGCGGATGCCGGCGGTATCCACGAACCGCCAGGTGCGGCCGCCGAGTTCGATGAATTCGTCCACCGGGTCGCGGGTGGTTCCGGCGGTGTTGTCCACCACTACCCGTTCGGATCCCGCAAGCTTGTTCAGCAGCGAGGACTTCCCCACGTTGGGCCGGCCAATAAGGGCAATGCGGCGGGGGCCGCCGGAACGGTCGGTTCCCTCAATGGTGGAGAACTCCGGCAGCACCTCCATGACGTGGTCCAGGAGGTCGGCCACACCGCGTCCGTGAAGGGCCGAGACCGGGTAGGGCTCGCCGAAGCCGAGGCCCCACAGGGCAGCGCTGTCAGCCTCCTGGGCAAAGTCGTCCACCTTGTTGGCCACCATGATGACCGGCTTCTTGCTGCGGCGCAGCATCTTCATGACGCCTTCATCCGTGGCAGTGGCGCCAACGGCGGAGTCCACTACGAAAAGCACGGCGTCGGCGAGTTCCACGGCCATCTCGGCCTGCTCGGCAACCCGGGCGTGGATGCCCCGGGCGTCGTGTTCCCACCCACCGGTGTCCACCAGGGTGAAGTTGCGGCCGTTCCAGTTGGCCGAGTACATGACACGGTCGCGGGTGACGCCCGGGGTGTCCTCCACCACTGCCTCGCGGCGGCCCAGGATGCGGTTCACCAAGGTGGACTTCCCCACGTTCGGCCGCCCGATGATCGCCAGGACGGGATCAAGCTTGACCGGCCCGTCAACGTCTTCGTCGCCGTATTCCCCGCTCAGCAGTGCGGCATCGTCTTCGTCAAGCTCGTAGTCCTCGAGGCCGGCCCGGAGCGAGGCGGCACGCAGCTCCGCTTCGTCGTCGCCAATTGCCGCCAGCCGTTCGGCAACCTGGTCGGTGCCTGCGGGGGTGTATTCGTCGTCGGCGCCGGAATGCCCGGAAGTCTGGGTGGTGTCGCTCATTGCACTGTCCTTAGTGGTCATCTGCCGGCGTCCCCGGCTACTGCTGTCAAGTCGTTATGGTCAGCGAAGGGCAGTGGCTGCCCGCTGAGTTGGATGGTGTCCTGGACGTGCCCTGCCAGCGCTGCACGGATGTCCTGCGCCGCCCTGTCCATTGAAGCACGCCCGCTTTCGCCGGCCCGGCGGGCCAGGGTAAGGGCTGAGCCGAAGCTGACGTGGAAGCGCCGCCCGGGCCGCGGAACGAAGTCCAGGTGCTCATTGCCCTGCCGGGTGCCCAGGATGGCGACCGGAACAACGGGGGCACCGGAGTTCAATGCCAGCCAGGCCACGCCGCCGTTGATGTCCGCCGCTGAGCCGCTCCCCCGCGTCCCTTCGGGAAGAATCCCAACGCAGCGTCCGGCGTCGAGCATGTCCTTGCAGCGCTGCAGCGCAGCCCGGTCCCCCCGCCGGTCCACCGGAAGCTGCCCGGAGGCGGTAAGCACCCGGCCCAGGAAACCCTTGAACATCTCCTGTTTCACCAGGATGTGCATGGGCCGCGGTGCCGCGCCGAACATAACCGGCCCGTCCAGGAAGCTGATGTGGTTGGCGGCGAAGATTACCGGCCCGCCGGTGGGAACGTTGCTCCTGCCCGTCACGGTGGTCCGGTAGACCAAGTGGTCCAGGATCCAGCCCACCGGCCTGCTCCACGCCATGGTCAGGCCGGACGGCAGGGCCACGCCGGCGTCAGTCACGGTTGAGCACCTTGGTGACGATTACCAGCGCGGCGTTGACGGTCTGCTCGAAGTCCAGGTCCGAGGAGTCCAGCGTCACCACCCCGGAAGCGGCCTGGGTGAAGTTCACCACGGTTGAGTCCTTCGCATCCCGGTGGGTCACCTGGGCTGCCAGCTGCTCGGCGTTCTGCGTCCCGCCCAGCTGCATGCCCCGCCGGCGAAGGCGGGCTTCCTCGCTTGCGGTGAGGAGCATGCGCACCTCGGCTCCGGGCGCGACGACGGTGGTAATGTCCCTGCCTTCCACCACCATCCGGCGGTGGTGCTTTTCGATGAGGTCCCGCTGACGGCGGATGAGTTCGGTCCGGGCACCAAGGGTGGTGGCCACGGAGCTGACCGCGGAGGAAATTTCCGGTTCACGGATGGCGTCGGTGACGTCCACGCCGCCCACCCGGACGTATTCCTCCTGCGGGCTGGTGCTTAATTCCAGCACGAAGTCCCGGGAGGCCTGTTCCACGGCCGCACCGTCGTCAAGGTCGATACCCTGGGATACGCAGTACCAGGTGAGGGCGCGGTACATCGCTCCGGTGTCCAGGTAGGCCAGCCGCAGCCTGCGGGCAACCTCCTTGCTCACGCTGGATTTACCGGAACCTGACGGTCCGTCGATGGCGACCACCAGCGGCCGGCCGATGCGCAACGCGCGCATGGTTTCGAGGAGTTCCTGTGTCATTACTGAAGTACCCGCCATCCGCGGTCGTTGAGAGCTTCGATCAGGTGGTCGTGCTTGTTCGGCAACACAGACAATTCCACCATGCCAACGTTCTGTCCTGAGGAATGGTCCAGCCGAAGATCTTCGACGTTCACACCGATTTCACCAATTTCGGTGAGCAGCTGCGCGATCTGGCCGGGCTTGTCATCCACCAGGACGGTGAGCCAGGAATATGCCTGCGGCGGGCCGCCGTGCTTGCCGGGAATCCGGGCCTGCCCGGCGTTGCCCTCACTGATCAGCTGCGCCAGGTCCAGCCGGGCTCCCGGCGCCGAGGGCTGCTCCAAGGTCCCAATGAGACGGTTCAGGTCCTCACGGACGCCGTACAGGATCTCCACGACTTTGGCCGCATTCCCGCCCAGGATCTGCACCCACAGGGTGGGGTCGCTCGCGGCGATCCTGGTGACGTCGCGCAGGCCGTTGCCGGCCAGGGACAGGGCATGCAGCGGGGTTCCCTGGAGACGGCTGGCCAGCAGGGAGGACATGACCTGGGGCAGGTGCGACACCAGGGCCACCGCCTCATCATGGTCGTCCGCCGTGAACTGCGAGACCACTGCCCCCAGGTCCGAGGCGAGCGACCGTGCCACCTGAAGGGCAGCGCCGGAGGTCTCCTCCGACGGGCAGATCACCCATGGCATGGACGTAAACAGCTCGCCGCGCGCGGCTACCGGACCGGACTTTTCCCGCCCGGCCATGGGGTGGGTGCCCACGTAGCGCCTGAGGTCGGCGCCGAGGCTGCGCAGCCGGGCCAGGATGTCCGCCTTGACGCTGGCAATGTCCACCACGACGGCGGCTGGGTAATCAGCGAGCGCCTTGTACACGACGTCGGCCGTAACGTCCGGCGGAGCGGCGACCACCACAAGCTGGGGCTTGGCGTCCCCGAGGTCCGCCAAGGGACGCCCGGCACCGATATCCACCGCCACCGCCTGGTTGGTGGGCGAGGGGTCGGACAGGAATACCGGTACACCACGGCCGCGCAGGCCCAGCCCGATGCTGGTGCCCAGCAGTCCGGTGCCAATCACCACTACCGGGCCATCCAGGTGGCCACGGCCCTGGCTTTTGAACGCCGACATGCGTCAGAGTCCTACGGATGCCAGCAGGTGGCCGACTTCCTGCTTGCCCAGGTTGCGGATGCTGCCCTGGCGCTGGTCACCGAGGCCGATGGGGCCCACCTTGACGCGGACCAGCCGCTGCACCGGGAAACCGACGGCATCGAAGAGGCGGCGGACGATCCGGTTCTTGCCCGAGTGGAGCACAACCTCGATCAGAACGTGGCCCGGGGTGGAGTCCACCAGGCGGAAGGAGTCGACGTTCGCGAAGCCATCCTCCAGTTCCACGCCGGACTTCAGCTGGGCGCCCACACCCTGCGGGAACGGCCCGCGCACCTGCACCAGGTAGGTCTTGGGCACCTCGTAGGACGGGTGGGTCAGCCTGTTGGCGAGTTCGCCGTCGTTGGTTAGCAACAGCAGGCCTTCGGTGGCGACGTCGAGCCTGCCCACGTGGAAGAGGCGTTCGCCGGTGTTCTTGTTGCTCTTCAGGAAGTCGCTGATGCAGGGCCGGCCCTCGGGGTCCTCCATCGTGGACACCACGCCCTTGGGCTTGTTGAACACCATGTAGACCAGGTTCTCGTCCAGCTGGATCCGCAGGCCGTCAACGTGGATGACGGCGGTCTTGGGATCGACGCGCATGCCGAGTTCCGTGACCACCTGGCCGTCCACCTCAACGCGGCCCTCGGCGATCATCTCTTCACAGACGCGCCGGGACGCCACTCCTGCTGACGCCATGACCTTCTGGAGGCGCACGCCGTCGGCATCGTGGAGTTCCGACTGCGGAACGTTCCCGCGGGGACCCTTCTTCCGGCCGGGCTTGCGGACCGGACCCAGGTTCTGGCCGAAGCGTTCGCTGCCAAAGGCACGCGAAGCTGCTGCCCCGGGAGTGCCGGTACGCGGCTTGGGCTTGAGGGCGCCGGGAGTTCCGGGAGCCTTCTTGGCGCCGGGCTTGCGGGCAGCGGGCTTCCGCGACGACGGCTTGGCGCCACGGGCACCCTCAGCCGGACGTCCCTGCTGGTCCCCCGCGAGGTCGGGGTCAATGAAGCGTTCCTCGCGCGGCTTGGGGCTTCGGTGCGGCCGGTCCCCGCCAAAGCCGGCGCCTCGCTTGCCTGCTCCGCCGCGGGAGCCTCCGCTGAAGCCGCCGCCCTGTGTGCTGCGCTGCTGGGAATTGCTGCGTTCGTTCCCGCCGCGTCCCGAACCGTTACGTGGTGAACCCTGGCGTCCCGCCTGTGTCATGACCCGTCCTTCAATGTGTTTTGGCCGGCAAAGATGTCCAAGGACAACCCTAGCCAGCCGTGCAGACTTCGTCTGCCCTGATAAAAAACCTGATAAAACCTGCTGATGGGACAGGTGCCGGCAGGGCGCCTGCCTACATCGTCCCGGCGTCGTAGAACTCTGCGATCCCGTCGAGCCCCGGAAGGTGCGGCGACAGCTGGGGCAGGTCCCCCACTGAACTGATTCCCATCCGTTCGAGGAAATAGGAGGTTGTCCGGTAGAGGATTGCGCCGGACTCGGGATCGGTTCCCGCGTCCTCGATCAGCCCGCGCTGGGCAAGCGTCCGTACGACGGAATCAACATTGACACCGCGAATCGCAGACACCCTGGCCCGGGAGACGGGCTGGCGGTACGCGATGACTGCCAGTGTTTCCAGCGCCGCCTGGGTAAGCCTGGCCGTCTGCCCTTCAAGCACATATTTGCCCACAATGTCGGCAAACTCCGTGCGCGAGTAGATCCGCCAGCCACCGGCGATGTTCCGCAATTCAAAACCCCGGGGGCTGGAACCGATGCCAGCGTGGCTGGCATCCTCCATCTCCGGGGCTTTAACAGTATAGCCGTTATACTCACGCTGCAGTTCTGCCAGGAGGCAGCGGACGGTATTGACCGTCAGGCCCACTCCCGCAGCCAGCTCCTCTTCGGTGGCTGGTTCGGCGAGGACCATGAGGACAGCTTCGAGGGCAGCTTTGGCACCGCCGGGGAGGTCGTCGAAGTCCGGGCCGTGGTCCAGGTCCTCCTGGGGCGCCCTTTCCTGCGGCTTGGGGTTCACGGTTGCTCCTCATACTCTTCGCTCAGGTTTTCTGCAGACCAGTCCCGGCCTTCGGCTGTCCAGTGGATGGCAAGCTCGGCCAGCGGGGACAGCTGGTCGAACGCGACGGCCCGGTCCCGGAACAGTTCCAGGAGGGCCAGGAACCTGGCCACCACCACCAGGGTGGACTCGGCGTCGGCAATCAGGGAACGGAAGGTCTGGGGCGATTCCTGCTGAAGGCGAAGCCCCAGCACCCTCGCTTCTTCCTTGACGCTGACGGTGCTTCCGTGCAGGTGTCCGAGTGCCACCTGGGGCGGCTGGGCCGGCGCTTTAGGCCGGAGCGCGGCCTCGGCCAGCGCGGCGAACTGCTCCGGTGTGTGCTTCCAGACCAGCTCGGGGAGCATCGCCGCGAAGTGCTCCTCCAGGGCCACCTGCCGGGGAAAGCGCCGGCCTTCCTGGTGAAGGGTTTCGCCCAGGATTCCTGCCACCTGTTTGAAGGCCTTGTACTGCAGCAACCGGGCAAAGAGGAGGTCCCGTGCTTCCAGCAGGGCGATGTCCTCGTCGTCCTCCACTTCACCGGCTGGAAGGAGCCGTGCTGCCTTGAGGTCCAGCAGCGTGGCGGCGATCACCAGGAACTCGCTGGCCTCGTCCAGCGCCCATTCTTCGCCGAGCTGCTGCAGTTTCCGGATGTACTTGATGAACTCATCCGTGACGGTGGCGATGGCCACTTCGGTGATGTCCAGCTGGTGCTTGGCGATCAGTCCCAGGAGGAGGTCGAACGGACCCGTGAAGTTGGCCAGCCGCACCTCGAAGCCGGGTTTGGATTCGGCCACGGCGTGCTTAGGGCGCGCCGCCGCGGGAGATCAGCTCCTTGGCCAGCCGGCGGTACGCATCCGCGCCCACGTGGTTTCCGGCGTAGCTGGTGATGGGCTCCGCGGCCACCGTGGCGTCTGCGAACTTGATGGAGCGCTTGATGACCGTTTCGAAGACCTTGTCGCCGAATGCCTCCACCAGCCGGGTGATCACTTCGCGGCTGTGCAGTGTCCGTGCGTCGTACATGGTGGCCAGTACGCCGTCCACCTGCAGGCGCGGGTTCAGCCGGTCCTGGACCTTGTCGATGGTTTCGACCAGCAGCGCCACGGCACGGAGGGCGAAGAACTCGCAGATGAGCGGAATGATCACGCCGTGGGCTGCAGTGAGTGCGTTCACGGTCAGGAGTCCCAGGGAGGGCTGGCAGTCGATGAGGACGACGTCGTAATCGTCTTCGACTTTCTTGAGCGCACGGTCCAGGACCTGTTCGCGCGCAACCTCGTTGACCAGCTGGACTTCTGCGGCGGAGAGGTCGATGTTGGCCGGCAGCAGGTCCACGTTCTCCACACCGGTGTGGTGGATGGCGTCGCGGATATCCACCTTGCGGTCCATCAGGACGTTGTACACGGTGAGGTCCAGTTCATGCGGGTTGACGCCCAGGCCGGCCGAGAGCGCACCCTGGGGATCGAAGTCCACCAGCAGGACACGGCGGCCGTACTCGGCGAGCGCCGCGGCGAGGTTGATGGTGGAGGTGGTCTTCCCCACGCCGCCCTTCTGGTTGACCATGGCGATCACGCGTGCCGGACCGTGGGAGGGCAGCGGCGCGGGTTCCGGGAACTCCCGGTATGGGCGCCCCGTGGGCCCCATCACCGCGTTTTCCAGGTCGAATTCCGTGCCCTCCAGAGTTGCTGAACCCTGTTCGCTGCTCACGTATCTGTCCACACTTTCGATGACGGTGATTTCCTGCCGCTGGCTCACCAGCGCCGTTCGTTCTGCTCCCTAGGTTACAGCGCCCGACACGGTATTCGACGGAACTTGACTTTCCGCGAATGTTGAGCCTTGACCCTCTAGCTGAGGTCGAAGGTTGAAGTGGCGGGGAACGCGAAACCGCCCCCGCAGCATGGCTGCAGGGGCGGTTTCGTGGGTGTGCGGGTGGCGGCTAGGCCTTTGCGGCCTCGCGTGCGCCCTCTTCCTTGGGTGCCATCTCGCCGTGGTGGTGGACCATCATGGTTGCTTCGTCGAAGGGTTCTTCGCCGGAGAGCACCCGGCCCACCTGGCCGCCGTCGATCTCCTTGACCCAGGTGCCGATCAGGACGGTGGCCACGGCGTTGCCCGTGAAGTTGGTCAGGGCACGGGCTTCAGACATGAACCGGTCAATGCCGACGATCATGCCCACGCCGCCCAGCAGTTCGGGACGGTGGGCCTGCAGGCCGGCCGCCAGGGTTGCCAGGCCGGCGCCGGTCACACCGGCGGCGCCCTTGGAGGCGATGATCATGAAGATCAGCAGCGAGATCTGCGCGCCGAGGTCCAGCGGGGTGCCCATGGCGTTGGCGACAAAGAGCGAAGCCATGGTCAGGTAGATGGCCGTACCGTCAAGGTTGAAGGAGTAGCCGGTGGGGACGGTGACGCCGACGACGGGCTTGGAGACGCCCAGGTGTTCCATCTTGGCGATCAGGCGGGGCAGGGCGGCTTCGGAGGATGAGGTGGAGAAGATGAGGAGGTATTCGCGGGCCAGGTACTTCATGAGCTTGAAGATGTTGACCCCGGCCACTACCTGCAGCAGTCCGCCGAGGATGACCACGATGAACAGTGCACAGGTGATGTAGAAGGCAATCATGAGGGTGAACATGCTGATGATTGCCTGGAAGCCCGTTGCACCGACGACGGCGGCAATGGCACCGAAGGCGCCTACCGGAGCCAGCCACATGATCATGATCAGGATGCGGAATACGAGAGCCTGGCCGTAGCTGACGGCCTTGAGGATGGGGGCACCCTGGGCGCCCATCTTCTGCAGCGCGAAGCCAACCAGGATGGCTGCCAGCAGGGTGGGCAGGACGGGGACGTCACTGGGAATGATTCCCAGCAGGAAGTCCACGGTGCTGTCCGTGGCGGCCTTCTTGTTCGGGTCGTACGGCGACAGCTTCAGGCCCTCACCCGGGTGGATGATGTTTCCCACCACAAGGCCGATGGCCAGGGCGAAGGTGGACATGACGACGAAGTAGCCCAGGGCGAGGCCACCGACCTTACCGACGGTGGCCGCCTTGGCAATGGAGCCGATGCCCAGGACGATGGTGCAGAAAATGACCGGAGCGATCATCATCTTGATGAGCTTGATGAATCCGTCACCCAGGGGCTTGAGGGACTTGCCGACTTCCGGGAACAGCAGGCCAACGGCTGCACCCAGGATCACGGCGACGATGACGGCAATGTAGAGGTAGTGCGATTTGTCCAGGCCTTTGCGCCGCGTCTTCACGGTGTCAAGGGACTCTCCTCGTTGAGAAGCCATGATGTGTCTCCTTATGGATAATCTGATAGACGCTGGGGCACAGTCTCTGGGCTCATCACGTCCTTGCGGTGTGATATCCATCATTGGCTACGCCGTGATCCAGCTCACCGTTGCGTTCATATTGGTCGCGGCATCCGCAGGGTCAACGAGAGGCAGGCATGATCCACCGCTGGAGTATCGCCCGCCGGCTGTTCCTGGCCAACCTGCTGATCGTCGTGTCCTTTATCGCCATTGTGGGAACCGCCGCCTACGTGGATGCCCGGGACCGGACCTATGACGAGGCCGGCCGCCGGATGGAAGGAGTGGCCGCCTCCATCGCCGCCAATCCCCTGGTGCTCCAGGCTGCCGCCACGCCGGACCCGTCCACCCTCCTACAGCCGTATGCCAGGGATGTGACCACGGCGGCCCACGTCGACTTCATCACCATCATGGCTCCCGACCGCACCCGCTGGACCCACCCCAGGGACGAGGAGCTGGGCCGGCCGTACATCGGATCGATTGACGCCGCGCTCCGGGGCCAGCCATTCACCGAAGTCACGGCCGGGACCCTGGGCCCGTCCGTGCGCACGATTGTTCCGGTCAAGGATTCCGCGGGGACCGTCAAGGCGCTCGTGGCGGTGGGAGTCACTGTCCGCAGCGTCGATATTGCCTTCGCCGGGCGTCTTCCCGTCCTGCTGGCCGTTGGCATAGCCCTCCTGGTGGGCGGCTCCCTGGCGTCGTGGCTGCTGGGCAGGTACCTGCGGCGGGTAACCAGGGGCTGGGGTCCCGAGCAGCTGGCGCAGCTGTTCGCCTACTACGAATCGGTGCTGCACTCGGTCCGTGAAGGACTGATCCTCATCGATGCGCGCAAGCGGGTGGTGATGTACAACGACCAGGCTGCCGAACTGCTGGGCCTGGCGGACACGGGCAGCAATGATCCCACCCGGCCCCCATCGCTGGCAGACCTTCCCTTGGACGAGGAACTGCGCAGCCTGTTCGAATCCGGACGGACCACCAAGGACGAGATGGTCCTGACCGATTCCCGCGTGCTGGTGGTCAACCAGGGGCCGGCCCGGGGTCCTGAATCCCACGGAACGCGCGGAAAAGTCCCCGTGTACGGCACCGTGGCCACCCTCCGGGACCGGACCGAGATCGAAGCACTGGGCAATGAACTGCAGACCATGCGGACCCTCTCCGACGCCCTGCGTGCCCAGACCCACGAACATGCCAACCGGCTGCACACCATGGTTTCGCTCCTGGAACTGGGAAGGACCGGGGAAGCCCTGGACTTTGCCACCCAGGACCTGGCCCTGAGCCAGCAGCTGACGGATGACATGGTGAGCTCCATCGATGAACCGGTGGTGGGAGCACTGGTCATGGGAAAGGTGGCCGAAGCCCACGAACGCGGGGTCCAGTTGGAAGTCTCCACCCTGGGCTCCGGCACGGCACCCGGGGTGGCCGTCCAGGACCTGGTGACCATCCTGGGGAACCTGCTGGACAACGCCATTGACGCCGCCGCCGATGCACCGCCTCCCCGGCGTGTGGAACTGACCCTGGAGGCCGACGACGAAGGCCTGGACATCGCCGTAAACGACTCCGGGACGCCCATCGACCCCGCCGATGCAGAAAAGATCTTCCGGCACGGATTCAGCACGAAGCCGGCGGGGCCCGGAGGCCGGGGCATCGGCCTTGCGCTGGTCCGGCAGGCGGTGCAGCGTTTGGGCGGTACGCTGGCCATCAACGGCCGGCGCGGCGCCAAGTTCGAAGTATTCCTGCCCGCAGCGTCCGCGGAGAAGGAGCACAGACAGTGAGCAACATCCGGGTGCTCGTCGTCGAAGACGAGGCCATCGCTTCGGCAGCGCACGCTGCCTATGTGGGAAGGCTGGAAGGATTCGAGCTGGCCGGGACTGCCCCCGACGGCCAGTCTGCCCTGCGGCTGCTGAACGAATTCGTGGCGGCGGGACAGCCGGTGGAACTGGTCCTGCTGGATATGAACCTGCCCGATCTGCATGGCTTGGACATTGCCCGGCGGATGCGTTCGGCGGGGATCCTCGCGGACATCATCGCCATCACCGCCGTGCGTGAACTGGCCATCGTCCGCAGCGCGGTGGCAATCGGCGTGGTCCAGTACCTGATCAAGCCCTTCACGTTCGCCACGTTCTCCGACAAGCTCGAAAACTACCGGCTGTTCCGCCAGCAACTGGGTGGTTCCAGCGGCGGTCCCGGCAAGGGGGGTGCGTCCCAAAGTGAAGTGGACAGGGCCTTTGCCAGCCTCAGGGCGCCGTCCGAACTCCCGCTTCCCAAGGGCCTTTCCACCTCGACCCTGGGCTCCGTCCAGGAGTTTCTCCGCCGGCAGCCGGAAGCAGTGTCCGCCACCGAAGTCATGGACGCCCTGGGCATGTCACGCGTGACGGCGCGGCGCTACCTCGAATACCTTGCCGATGCCGGCACTGTTTCGAGGACCGCCCGCTATGGCACCCCCGGCAGGCCGGAAAACGAATACCGCTGGAACGCCCGCTGAACCGGGGTTGGGCGGCCCTTCGATTCCCCGTTCAGCCGGCTTCCGGTCCGTCCACCCGGAGTGCTCCGATCAACTGGTCGATGACCCCCGGATCCTCAATGGTGGAAGGCACTGTGTACTCCTCGCCGTCGGCTATCTGGCGCATGGTCTTGCGGAGGATCTTCCCGGACCGCGTCTTCGACAGGGCATCCACCACCGTCACCTGCTTGAAATCCGCAACCGCACCAATGTCCCGGCGCACCAATGCCACCAGGTCCTTGGCCAGGACGTCTTCAGGAATGTCGACGCCGGACTTGAGCACCACGTAGCCACTGGGACGCTGGCCCTTGAGGGAATCGGCGAGGCCGATCACCGCGCACTCGGCCACGGCAGGGTGCTGGCCGAGGACTTGTTCGATGGCGCCGGTGGAAAGCCGGTGTCCGGCGACGTTGATGATGTCGTCGGTGCGGCCCATGACAAAGAGGTACCCATCGTGGTCCTGGTAGCCCGAATCGCCGGTGGCGTAGCAGCCGTCGAAGGCCGTCAGGTAAGAAGAGATGAAGCGTTCGTCGTTACCCCAAAGAGTGGTCAGCGTGCCAGGCGGCAACGGCAGCCCCAGCACGATGTTGCCCTCGGCGCCGGCTGCCACCGCATCGCCTGTCCCGTCGAGAATCCGCAGCCGGTAGCCGGGCATCGGAACGCTGGGGGAACCGGCCTTGATGGGCAGGGGCTCCAGGCCGCGCGGGTTGGCACAGATGGCCCAGCCGGTCTCCGTCTGCCACCAATGGTCCACCACCGGCACGCCAAGGACCCGGGATGCCCAGTGGAAGGTATCAGTGTCCAGCCGCTCACCCGCAGTGAACAGGGTCTGCAGGCTGGAGATGTCATACCTGCCCAGCAGTGATGCCTCCGGATCGGCCTTGCGGATGGCGCGCAGCGCCGTGGGGGCGGTAAAGAGCACGTTGACCTTGTGGTCCTGGACCACCCGCCAGAAGGCACCCGCATCCGGGGTACCAACCGGTTTGCCTTCGTACATCACCGTGGTGGCGCCGGCGAGCAGCGGCCCGTAGACGATATAGGAGTGCCCCACCACCCAGCCCACATCCGAAGCGGTCCACATCACGTCGCCCGGACCGACGTCGTAGATATTCTCCAGCGTCCAGCGCAGGGCGACGGCGTGGCCCCCGTTGTCCCGGACCACCCCCTTGGGGGTGCCGGTGGTCCCGGAGGTGTAGAGGATGTAAAGCGGGTCGGTGGCCTTTACGTCAACGGGAGCGGCCAGCTGCGCCGATGCCATCTCGGTGTCCCAGTCCAGCCACCCGGCGTGGTCCGACGCCTTGGACGCGAAGCCGTCCCGCTCCTTGACCAACACGGGAATGTCGCGCGTGCCTGCCAGCTCAAGCGCCTCCGCGACGGCCGGCAGGTACTCGATGCGGCGCGTGGGTTCGATCCCGCCCGAGGCGGTGACCACCGCAGCAGGTGCGGCGTCCCGGATCCTGGCCGCGAGCTCCTTGGGCGCAAACCCGCCGAAGACCACGGAATGGACGGCGCCCAGCCTGGCGGTTGCCAGCATGGCAATGGCGGCTTCCGGGATCATCGGCATGTAGATGACTACGCGGTCCCCCTTGCCCACGCCGTGGCCGCGCAGCACGCCGGCGAAGCGGGCCACGAGGCCGGTCAGTTCGGCATAGGTGAAACGCTGCCGGGTTCCCAGCATGGCGGAGTCATGGATCAGTGCGTCCTGCTCCCCCCGGCCTTCGGCGACGTGCCGGTCCAGGGCGTTGTAGCAGGTATTCAGTGCGCCGTCCGGAAACCAGCTGTAGAGCGGCGCCCGGCTGGAGTCCAGTGCCTGGGCAGGCGCAGCACTCCAGTGGATCTTTTCCGCCGCCTCCAGCCAGAAGTCTTCCGGCTCTTCAATGCTGCGCCGGTAGCTGTCCCGATAGCTGTTGCTGACCATAACGTAATCCCGTCCACGACATTGTGATGCAGCTCATGGTAACTTGCGCCTCCGCGGCTAACAAGAGGTTATGTATACAAAAGAGCCAAAGTTAGCCCTTTTTTCCTGCTTCTTCCCAAATGTCCAGCACTTATGTATACACTGGAGGCCACAGCCGAGGAAGGAGAAGGCATGCGTGCCAGCGACAAGGCCTATGCCGCCCTGCGGGACGACATCATCGAATGGCGCCTGGCCCCGGGGACGGTCCTTGCCGAGGTGGAACAGTCCGAACGCCTGGGCGTCTCACGAACGCCGCTGCGGGAAGCCCTGGGCCGCCTTACGGCAGAAGGCCTGACGACGGCGGGCGGCCGCGGCGTGGTGGTCAGCGACATTTCCCTGGAAGACATCGACGAGCTGTTCGAGCTCCGCGAAACCCTCGAAGGCAGGGCGGCGGCCTTGGCCGCACGCCGCGGCGACGCCCGTACCTTCGAGCACCTGCAGCGTGACCTGCTCCGGGCTCCGGAATTGATCGGCGGCGACCACCCTGCCCTGCATGAATACTACGAACTGGTGGGCCGGCTGGATGCAGCCATCGATGCAGCCATCTCCAATTCCTACCTGGCCCAGGCCATGCGGAGCCTGCGCGTCCACCTGGTCCGGATCCGCCGGCTTGCCGCCGATGACGCGTGCCGCCTCACTGCCGCCGCTGCCGAGCATGCCGCCATCGCGGAGGCCATCGCGGCCGGCAATCCGAGGCTCGCCGAGGCGGCCACCATCGTCCACCTGCACCGCAGCCTCTCCCACGTCAAAGCAACCCATACATCCCAGCAAAAGGAGCATCATGGTTAAGGAACACCACGTCCGGGTCTACCGCAGCGAAGAAAACCTCCCGCGTGAGGACCAGCTCGCGTACAAGATCGCCCAGGTTGCTGCGGACCCCGTGGCTGTGTCTGACGAAGTGACCGACATGGTGATCAACCGGATTATCGATAACGCTTCGGTGGCCATTGCCTCCCTGAACCGGGCTCCCATCGTCGCAGCCCGCGCCCAGGCACTGACCCACGGTCCCAGCACGGGCGGCAAGGGTTCCAAGGTGTTCGGCATCGAGGAACGCGTCGCCCCGGAGTGGGCTGCCTGGGCCAACGGCGTGGCCGTACGGGAACTGGACTACCACGACACCTTCCTCGCCGCCGACTACTCCCACCCGGGGGACAACATCCCGCCGATCCTCGCCGTGGCCCAGCACGTTGGCGCCAACGGCCACGACCTGGTGCGTGGCATCGCCACCGGGTACGAGATCCAGGTCAACCTGGTCAAAGCCATCTGCCTGCACAAGCACAAGATCGACCACGTGGCGCACCTGGGCCCCTCCGCGGCCGCCGGCATCGGCACCCTGCTGGGCCTCGACGTCGAAACCATCTTCCAGTCCGTGGGCCAGGCGCTGCACACCACCACCGCCACCCGGCAGTCCCGCAAGGGCGAGATCTCCACCTGGAAGGCCCACGCCCCGGCATTTGCCGGCAAGATGGCCATCGAATCGGCCGACCGGGCCATGCGCGGCCAGACCTCCCCCGTGCCGATCTACGAAGGCGAAGACGGCGTCATCGCCTGGCTGCTCGACGGCCCGGACGCGTCCTACATGGTTCCGCTGCCCACCCCCGGTGAAGCCAAGCGAGCCATCCTGGACACCTACACCAAGGAACACTCGGCCGAATACCAGGCCCAGGCCTGGATCGACCTGGCCCGCAAGCTGCACCGCGAACACCCGGAGGTCACAGACCCGGCCAACGTCGCATCCATGCTGATCAAGACCAGCCACCACACGCACTACGTGATCGGCTCCGGCGCGAACGACCCCCAGAAGTACAGCCCCACCGCGTCCCGGGAGACCCTGGACCACTCGATCCCGTACATCTTCACCGTGGCCCTGCAGGACGGAGCCTGGCACCACGTGGACTCCTATGCCCCGCAGCGCGCCGCACGCCCGGACACCGTGGAGCTGTGGCACAAGGTCAGCACGGTGGAGGATCCGGAATGGACCCGCCGCTACCACTCCCTGGACATTGCCGAGAAGGCCTTCGGCGGCACGGTGGAGATCACGCTCAAGGACGGCACCGTCATCACGGACCAGATCGCCGTTGCCGACGCCCACCCGCTCGGTGCCCGCCCGTTCGCCCGGGAACAGTACATCAACAAGTTCCGCACCCTCGCCGCCGGGCTCGTGGAGGAGGCCGAAATCGAACGGTTCCTCGCCGCCGTCGAACGCCTCCCCCACTTGAAGGCCGGGGAACTGGACCAGCTGAACATCACCGCCGCCCCTGGCGTCATCGACCCCGCGGCCGCGCCGAAGGGACTGTTCTAAATGCTGTATTCGAAGACCACTCCCGAGCAGAAGCGGGTCCGGTTCCGGGAACTGCTTGCCTCCGGGACCATCCAGCAGTTCCCCGGTGCGTTCAATCCGCTCTCGGCGCGGCTGATCGAGGAGAAGGGCTTCGCCGGGGTGTACATCTCCGGCGCCGTCCTGGCCAACGACCTCGGCCTGCCCGACATCGGCCTGACCACGCTCACCGAGGTGGCCACCCGGGCCGGGCAGATCGCCCGCATGACCGACCTCCCCTCGATTGTCGACGCCGACACCGGGTTCGGCGAACCCATGAACGTGGCCCGCACCGTGCAGGAACTCGAGAACGCGGGCCTGGCCGGCTGCCATATCGAGGACCAGTTCAACCCCAAACGCTGCGGCCACCTGGACGGCAAGAACGTGGTGGACCTGGACATCGCCACCAAACGCATCCGCGCCGCCGCCGACGCCCGCCGCGACCCCAACTTCCTGATCATGGCCCGCACCGACGTCCGCGCCACCGACGGGCTGGAAGCCGCGCAGCAACGGGCCAAGGCGCTCGTCGAAGCCGGGGCGGACGCGATTTTCCCCGAAGCCATGCGGGACCTCAGCGAGTTCCGGGCCATCCGGGAAGCCGTGGACGTGCCCATCCTGGCCAACATGACAGAGTTCGGAAAAAGCGACCTCTTTACCGTGGACGAGCTGGCCGGTGTGGGCGTGAACATGGTGATTTATCCGGTAACGCTGCTCCGTAGTGCCATGGGCGCTGCTGAGCGTACTCTGGAATCGATCAAATCCGACGGCACCCAGGAGGCACAGGTTCCAAGCATGCTGACCCGTGCCAGGCTTTACGACCTCGTTGATTATGAGGCCTACAACCGCTTTGACACCGGCGTGTTCAATTTCCAGATCCCCGGCACCTGACATCCAACCGGAATCCCGGCCGCGGCCGGACCAACAGGCTTTAGGAACAAAGGAGTTTCAGCATGGCTGAAAATGAGATCAAAAAGGGCCTTGCCGGCGTGGTGGTGGACTACACCGCCGTTTCCAAGGTCAACCCGGACACGAACTCCCTGCTCTACCGCGGCTACCCGGTCCAGGAGCTGGCCGCCAGGTGCAGCTTCGAGGAAGTGGCGTACCTGCTCTGGAACGGCGAACTGCCCACCAAGGACCAGCTTGCGGAGTTCACTGCACGGGAACGCGCCGGCCGCGCCCTTGATCCGGTGGTGAAACAGGTGATTGATGCCCTGCCCGCCACCTCGCACCCGATGGACGTATGCCGGACCGCCGCCTCCGTCATGGGGGCACGGCATCCGTTGGCGGAGGATTCCTCCCGGGAAGCGAACATGGCCAAGGCCGTTGACCTCTTTGCCGCCATGCCGGCGGTAGTGGCCTACGACCAGCGCCGCCGCCATGGGCAGGATCCGGTGGAGCCCCGCGAAGACCTTGGCTACTCGGCGAACTTCCTGTGGATGGCCTTTGGCGAGGAACAGGTGCCGGAGGTGGTGGAGGCTTTCAACGTCTCGATGATCCTTTATGCCGAGCACTCCTTCAACGCGTCCACCTTCACGGCCCGGGTCATCACGTCCACGCTCTCGGACCTGCATTCCGCCGTGACCGGTGCCATCGGGGCCCTGAAGGGCCCGCTGCACGGCGGCGCAAACGAAGCCGTGATGCACACGTTCGACGAGATCGGCATCCGGCAGGAGGAGTCACTGGAGGAAGCAGCCACCCGGGCCAAGGCCTGGATGGAAGACGCCCTGGCGCAAAAGAAGAAGGTCATGGGCTTCGGACACCGCGTCTACAAGCACGGCGACTCCAGGGTCCCCACCATGAAGGCCGCGCTGGACAAGATGATTGCCCACTACGGCCGGCCCGAACTGCTGGGGCTGTACAACGGCCTGGAGTCGGCGATGGACGAGGCGAAAGGCATCAAGCCGAACCTCGACTACCCGGCCGGGCCCACCTACCACCTGATGGGTTTTGATACACCAACATTCACTCCCCTGTTCGTGGCCAGCCGGATCACGGGCTGGACCGCACACATCATGGAGCAGCTGGACGCCAACTCCCTGATCAGGCCGCTGAGCGAGTACATCGGTCCGGAGGAACGGCACCTTCCGTAGCTTTAGCAGGAACGTCCGACGGCGGGCGGGCACCTTTCGCGTGAATGCGACCCGTGTCCGGCCGCCGTCGGGCGTTTAACCGCTTACTCCAGCAGGCTCCGGGAGGAGGCGACCGACTCGTTGTCGGTGTGCATGGTGACCACCACGTTGACCGTGCGGCCTTCCAGCACCACCGGCAGCCAGTGGTCCGCGTCCTGCCACATGCGGTCCACCGGCAGCGTATCCACGCGGAACCATTCAGGCACGATCTCCTCGCTGGGTGCGGGCTCGCCCTGCCAGGTCCGGGCAGTGAAGAGCCTGGTCTGCATATCCCATTCCGGCCGGGCCGGAAAGACGAAGTGGACCGACCCGGCGTCCGCCAGGTCCTCCATCTGCAGCACTACGCCGGTTTCTTCCAGGACCTCCCGGATGACGGCCTGGGCGTCCGACTCCCCCGGTTCCACGTGGCCGCCGACGCCCACGATCTTGCCGCGGCCGAAACCGGTTTGCTTCAGCCCGAGGAGTACTTCGGTCCCGCCGGCGCCGTCGCGGAGCAGGAAGCAAAGGGTAACCCGGGCTGCAGTCATGCATTCAAGCCTAGGGGGTCCGGAAGTTGCCGGCGGGACGCGCCATGGGGCGGCGGATATGCCAAGCTCTACGTGTGACTCCCGAAACAGCAGACGGGATACGGCCGGCCCGCAACTCGACCATTGACGCCCGCCTGCCGGAGTGGCTGGTACGCAACCCTTTGTACTGGGGCTGGGCCTGGGCCTGTGTGTGGACAGCACTCATTGTCACTGATGAATTCGTGGACCTGGCAGGGTGGACGTGGTATCTGCTGGTGGCTGCGGCGGCCCTCCCCACGCTGCTCAGCACCCTGGCCGTGCTCCACGTGACGCCCCGGCAGCAGGTGAAGGCCGCCAGGGAGTCGGTTTTGGGCCTGTTCTTCGTGCGTTTCCTGGCCCTGGTTGCTACATTCATGGTCTGGGCCATCTCGGTGGTACTGAGTGCCTCCATCTCAACCACCATCCAGGCCGTGGCGGGTGACTCCGAGCGTGAAGTCACCGCCCTGGGCTTCACCCTGATGGCGGCCCTCGTCCCGCTGGTGGTGGCCGTCCTGTGGCTGGCGTTTGTTGCCCGGTGCGCGTGGTTCCTGCGGAGGCTTCGCGGCTGGCGGCAGGTGCCCACGCTCTCGCGGGTACCGAAATCGTTCCTCCGCGGCCGGCCACGGCTGCGCCGGGTGGTGCTTGGCCTGGCACATCCGGGACTGATGCTGCTTGCCGGCATGGGCACCTCCGTGCTGGCTTTCCTGCTGGGCCCCGTGGAACTCACCATCGAGGCGCTGTTCTAGAACTTCAGCCGAGGGCCCGGGGATGGGCGGCCGCGTAGATCTCCCGGAGCGTATCGGCCGTGACCAGCGTGTACACCTGGGTGGTGGTCACGGATGCGTGGCCCAGGAGTTCCTGGACCACCCGGACATCCGCGCCGCCTTCGAGCAGGTGGGTGGCGAAGGAGTGCCGGAGTGTGTGTGGTGAGACGTCCCGGGTGATGTTGGCCTTCTCCGCCGCCACCTTCAGGATGGTCCAGGCGCTCTGCCGGCTGATCCTGCCGCCCCGGGCATTCAGGAACAAGGCCGGGGTGCCTTTGCCTTTGGCGGCGAGCAGCGGCCGGCCGCGGACCAGGTAGGCGTCCAGCGCCCGGGCTCCATAGGAACCCAGCGGCACCAACCGTTCCTTCGATCCCTTGCCGAACAGCCGGACAATGGCAGGCCCGGACTCCGGCTCCGCCAGGGAGATGTCGTCCACATCCAGTCCCACGGCCTCGCTGATCCTGGCACCGGTGGAATAGAGGAATTCGAGCAGGGCGCGGTCCCGCAGTCCGGCGGCGGTGTCGGTTCCTGCCGCTTCAAGGATGCGGGTCACCTCGTCAACGCTGATGGCCTTGGGCAGCCGCTTGCCGGCCATGGGGGGATGGACGTCGCGGGCGGGATCGGCCGGTGTGTGGCCCTCAAGGGCCCAGAACTTGTGCAGGCCGCGGACCGCCACCACCGTCCGGGCCGCGGACCGGACTCCCAGGGTGGAGCCGCCGTCGGAACCGTCCGAAAGGGCACGGACATAGCCCGTCACGTGGTGCCGCGTGATGTCCTCCGGCCGCGCGCACCCGGCTGCTGCCAGGTAGCGGGCGTACCGGGCAAGGTCGCGGCGGTAGGCTGCCAGCGTGTTCGCGGCGAGTCCCCGTTCCACCCCCATGTGCTGCAGATAGTCCGTGATTCCACGGTCGATGGCTGGCGGCACTGGCACGGGGGCTGCGGCAGCGGTTCCCGTGCCCGGAACCGGTTCAACCGCAGATGCCGCTTCAGCCGAAGAGTCCGCGCTTACCGAAGCACCTGCGCTTACCGAAGCACCTGCCATCAGCGCTGGCTGGGGTGCGCGGGCCAGGGGGCGTCGGCGGGGCGAAGCCCTTCATAGTTGGCGGCGCGGGCGGCAGCGGCGGCAAGGATCCCGACGACGGCGGACGGGTTGTGCAGGCGCCCGGCCAGGACGGACGCCACGGCATCGTCCAGGGAGATCCAGTGGAACTCGATCTCGGCTTCCTCGTCCGTCCGTTCGTGGCGTTCGTGGTGCGGCACTTCGGTGAGGTCACGGGCAAGGTAGATGCGGATGGCCTCGCTGGAGGATCCCGGGGAATTGAAGAGATCGGCCAGGACGTTCCAGGTTCCGGCGGCAAGGTCCGCCTCCTCGGCCAGTTCGCGGGCGGCACCCTCCACGAAGCCTTCGCCTTCGACATCCAGCAGTCCGGCGGGAACCTCCCAGAGGTCCATACCCACCGGATGCCGGTACTGCTTCAGCAGCAGGACCTGCCCCTCGTCGTTCATGGGCAGGACCGCGACTGCGCCGGGATGGTCGATGTAATCGCGGGTGAGCGCGTCGCCGGAATCGGAGAGCTGGAAAGTGTCGCTGACAACGTCCCAGATCCGGCCCTGGTAGACCTTCTCCGTAGACAAAAGACGGCGCGGGCTTGGTGCATCCGAAACCTGTTTGGCAGGGGTGGCTTCAGGTGTACCAGGCATCGCGCCGTCCTTTTTGTTCTCTTGACTACTTAGCGGTAACGGTACCCGATGCCGCTGGCTCCCCGGCTGCGGGAACAGCCGTGTCGGCGGCGCCGGCCTGCCCTGCGTCCCCGTGGTTTGCGGCCTGGTGGTTCAGGGCAGCCTGGACCAGGCCGGCGAACAGCGGGTGCGGGCGGGTGGGCCGCGAGCTGAGCTCGGGGTGCGCCTGCGTGGCTACGTAATACGGGTGGACGTCGGCAGGCAGTTCAACGAATTCCACGAGCTTGCCGTCAGGGGAGGTGCCGGAGAAGACCAGGCCCTTGTCGGCAATCTGCTGGCGGTACTTGTTGTTGACCTCGTAGCGGTGCCGGTGGCGTTCGCTGACGGTGGTCTTGCCGTACGTTCCGGCGATGACCGAGCCTTCGTCGAGTTTGGCTTCGTACAGGCCAAGGCGCATGGTGCCGCCCAGGTCGCCGCGGCCTTCAACGTACTCCAGCTGCTCTTCCATGGTGGCGATGACCGGGTACTTGGAGTCCGGCTCGAACTCGCTGGAGGAAGCGCCCTCCAGGCCCACCACATTGCGGGCGTACTCGATCACCATGCACTGCAGGCCAAGGCAGAGGCCCAGCACGGGCAGCTTGGTTTCGCGGGCGAACTTCAGGGCGCCGAGCTTGCCTTCGAGGCCGCGGATACCGAAGCCGCCGGGCACGCAGATGGCGTCAACACCGTCCAGCGCCTTGATGGCGCCTTCTCGGGTCTCGCATTCATCGGACGGCACCCAGCGGATCTTGACCTTGGCCTCGTTGGCGAAACCGCCGGCGCGCAGCGCTTCGGTCACCGACAGGTAGGCGTCGGGGAGGTCGATGTACTTGCCCACCAGGGCGATCTCGACATGGTGCTTGGGGTTGTGGACCGCTTCAAGCAGCTTGTCCCAGCTGGTCCAGTCCACGTCCTTGAACGGCAGGTCCAGGGCACGGACGATGTACGAGTCCAGGCCCTGGCTGTGCAGGGTCTTGGGGATGTCGTAGATGCTCGGGGCGTCGGCGGCGTTCACCACGGCGTCGATGTCGACGTCGCACATACGGCCGATCTTTTCCCGCATGGCCTCGGGCACTTCGCGGTCCGAGCGGATCACGATCGCCTCGGGCTGGATGCCGATGGAGCGCAGCGCAGCCACGGAGTGCTGGGTGGGCTTGGTCTTCAGTTCCTGCGACGGGCCGATGTAGGGAACCAGCGAAACGTGCAGGAAGAACACGTTTCCGCGGCCGATGTCCTGGCGGACCTGGCGGGCGGATTCAAGGAACGGCTGGGACTCGATGTCGCCCACGGTGCCGCCGATTTCGGTGATGATGACGTCCGGGGCGTTCTTGCCCTCTGCGGGCAGGCGCATGCGGCGCTTGATCTCATCCGTGATGTGCGGGATGACCTGGACGGTGTCCCCGAGGTATTCGCCGCGGCGTTCCTTGGCGATCACGGTGGAGTACACCTGCCCGGTGGTCACGTTGGCGGAGCCTTCGAGGTTTTCGTCAAGGAAGCGCTCGTAGTGCCCGATGTCCAGGTCCGTCTCGGCGCCATCGTCGGTGACGAAGACCTCGCCGTGCTGGAACGGGTTCATTGTGCCCGGATCCACGTTCAGGTAGGGATCGAGCTTCTGCATCGTGACGGACAGGCCGCGTGCCCGCAGCAGATGACCAAGGCTGGACGCCGTCAGTCCCTTGCCGAGCGAGGACGCCACACCGCCGGTGACGAAGATGTGCTTGGTCGTCTTGGAGGAGCCCGGGAACCGGGAATTTACACGGGAATTTGATCGCTGCACCACGGAATTCGAGCCTATCATCAATTGCGCCTTCCCGTGGCTGTTCCGTCAGGCCCGCTGCGGCAGGAGCTTGGCGTCGTCCAGCAGTTCCTGGGCGTGCGCCTGGGCCGATTCCGAGTCCTCCTGGCCCGCCAGCATGCGGGCGAGCTCACGCACCCGCTCCGGGCCGTCAAGCAGCCGCACGTCACTGGAGGTGAACCCGGTGGCCGTGCCGCCGTCGGCTCCCCTGACTGAGGTTTTGGTCACGGTGATGTGCTGGTCCGCGAACGCCGCCACCTGCGGAAGGTGCGTGACCACCAGCACCTGCACGTGGCGTGCCAGCATGGCCAGGCGGCGGCCGATCTCGACGGCGGCCCGGCCGCCAACGCCCGCGTCCACCTCGTCGAAGACAAACGTGGGGACGGGGTCGACGGCGGCAAGCACCACTTCGATGGCCAGCATGACGCGGGACAGTTCACCGCCGGACGCGCCCTTGCCCAGCGGCCGGGCCGGGGCGCCGGAATGCGGCTGCAGCAGGAAACTGATCTCGTCCGCGCCATGCGGGCCCAGCTGCCCCGCCGGCTCAATGGTGATCACCAGCGTGGCGTCGGCCATGGCCAGGGCCTTGAGTTCAGCGCTGACCCGGCCGGAGAGGTCCTTGGCGGCCTTGGCGCGGATCTTGCTGATGGCAGCGGACTGCTTCTTCAGTTCTGCTTCGGCACGGACCACTTCAGCGTCCAGGGACTCGATCCGGGACGAGTCGTCCTGCAACTCGTCGAAGCGGATCCGCGCCTTTTCCGCCCACTCCAGCACCTCGTCGATGGTGGGGGCGTACTTGCGGACCAGCTTGGCCAGGGCGGCGCGCCGGTCCTCGATTTCGGCGAGCCGTTCCGGGCCCTCCGTGTCCAGGCCGGCCTGGTAGCTGGCCAGTTCGGTGGCGATGTCGTTGAGGAGGAAACCCACCTCGGCCAGCCGGGCCGCTGCGGAACCCAGCTCCGCATCATGCTCCGCCACGTGTTCCAGGGTCCTTTTGGCGGAATCCACCAGCGTGGTGGCATCCCCGGTTTCGCCGAAGTCCTCGGCGATGAGTGCCTGGTGTGCGGTGCTGGCGGCGATCCTCAGCTCCTCCACGTTGGCAAGCTTCACGGCCTCGGCCTTCAGCAGCTCGTCCTCCCCCGGCTGCGGATCCACCTCGTCGATCTCTGACAGGGCCGCCTCGAGCGATTCTGCTTCCCGGAGCCTGTCCCGTGCTGCGCTGCGCAGGGTGTCCAGCTCTGCCTGGCTGGATTTCCAGTGGTTGTACAGCTCCTGGTAACCGGCCAGCGGGCCGGCCAAGGCGTCACCGGCGAACTTGTCCAGCGCTTCACGCTGCGCCGTGGCGCTTTTGAGCCGGATCTGGTCCGACTGGCCGTGCACCACCACCAGTGACTCACCGATCTCGGCCAGCACGCCCACGGGGGCAGCCCGGCCACCCAGGAACGCACGGCTGCGTCCGTCCGCACCCAGCCGGCGGGCCAGGATCAGCTCCGCGCCGCCGTCGAACTCCTCCGCCTCGGCACCGGCCTCAAGGGCACGGGCGATGGCCGGGTGCCCGGCGTCCAGCTTCAGCACGGCTTCTGCCGTGGCGCTCTTGGCGCCGCTGCGGACGGCCCCGGCATCCGAACGGGCGCCCAGGAGCAACCCGACGGCGGTGACCACCATGGTCTTGCCCGCGCCGGTTTCGCCGGTGACAACGCTCAGTCCCGGGCCGAGCGGAAGCGTTGCGTCGGTGATGACGCCGAGATCGCGGATTCTCAGTTCTTCAAGCATGGCTTCACTTTGCAGTCGACGGATCGGGATCGCTGCCGGGGTTTTCCACGTGCGGTACCGGCAGCGGCGGCATGGGCCGTGGCGTGCGCACAATGGGAATAGGGCCGGTATGCACGGCATCGGACTTGGGGACCGGCCCCCGCCAGCCGTGGATGGGCAGCTCGAACTTTCGGACTAGGCGAGCCGAGAACGGTGTCTGGTGCGTGCGGGCCAGGCGGACGGGAGTGGCCGACTTGGTCACTTCCACGCGGGCGCCGGGCGGCAGGTCCACCGAACGCCGGCCATCGCACCACAGCACGCCCTGGGCGTCCGTGCGGCCCAGGACCTCCACAGCGAGCTTTGACCGCGGTGACACCACGAGGGGCTTGGCGAAGAGCGCATGGGCGCTGATGGGGACTATCACCAGGGCCTCCACCTCCGGCCAGACCACCGGCCCGCCCGCGGAAAACGCGTAGGCCGTGGACCCGGTGGGGGTGGCCAGCACGATGCCATCGGAACCGAAGGACGTCAGCGGGCGCTCGTCCACTTCCGTCACGACCTCGAGCATGCGTTCGCGGTTGGCCTTCTCGATGGCAGCCTCGTTTAAAGCCCAGGTGTGCCAAATCTTCTGGCCCCGGACCCACACCTGGACATCGATGGTCATGCGTTCTTCAACCGTGTACTCGCGGCTGGCAATCCACTCGACCGTCTGGGCAAGGTCCGCGCGTTCGCTTTCGGCCAGGAAACCCACGTGGCCCAGGTTGACTCCCAGCAGCGGCACATCCACTTCGCGGACCAGTTCGGCGGCCCGCAGGATGGTGCCGTCACCGCCAAGGACCATGACCAGTTCCACATCGGGCAGCTGGACATGGTCGTGAAGTACCTCCACCGGCTGGGCCAGATGCCCGAAGAACCGTTCCATGTCCCCCAGCTCGGACTCCTGCATCACGGGAACGATGCCCGAGGCGTGCAACAGCGCGCAGGCTTCCCAGGCGGCCTTCAGCGACTCCTCGCGGCCGGTGTGGGCAAGGACCAGTACACGCCTGCTCATCAGGTTCCGCTCTCTAGTGGTTCGGCCAGATTTGTCCGAGCAACGCAGCGGCTGCTGCCTCTCGCTCTTCGATCTTAGGCAAGTCTTTGCTGATCCTGCGTTTTATCCACAGGAAGTATTCGACGTTTCCGTCCTGCCCGGGCAGTGGACTGGCCGCCAGGCCGCACAGGTCCAGGCCGGCGTCGAGCGCTGCCCTGGCCACCTTCTCCACGGCCATCCGCCGCTCGCGCTCCGACGTGACCACGCCGGTCCGGCCCAGGCGGTCCTTGCCGATTTCGAACTGGGGCTTGACCATCAGCACCAGGTCTCCACCGGGCTCCGTGCAGTCCGCCAGCGGCTGGACCACCAGGGTGAGGGAAATGAACGACAGGTCCGCGACCGTCAGTGCTGCCGGGCCGCCGATGTCGGCCGGCGCCATGTATCTGACGTTCAGGCCTTCGTGGACGTCCACGCGCGGGTCGCTGCGGAGGTGCGGCACCAACTGGCCGTGTCCGACGTCGACCGCCACCACGTGTGCGGCGCCCCGCCGAAGGAGGACGTCGGTGAAGCCCCCGGTGGAGGCGCCGGCGTCAAGGCACCTTTTGCCTTCCACCGAAACGTGGGGGAAGGCGTCGAGGGCGCCGGCCAGCTTGTGGCCGGCGCGGCTGGCGTAGGTGTCCTGGTCATCATGGTCGACGGCGAGATCCCGGCTGTCGTCCACCTGAAGCGAGGCTTTGCTGAGGACCTCGCCGCCGGAACTGACCTTGCCTTCGCTGATCAGCGACGCGGCATGCGTGCGGGACCTCGCCAGTCCGCGCGCCACCAGTGCCTGGTCGAGGCGCACCGGCATCAGGCTTCACCCCCGGCGGGACCGGGCTCTGCGGGATCGCTGTTGAGGGCGGCCAGCAGTTCATCATGAAGCCCGTTGTAGACGGTCTCGTGGTCCCCGACAGGTAGCCCGGGCAAGTCGAAAAGCCTGGCGATGGCCTGCGCCACCTCCGGATCGGTGATGTCCTGCCCGCCTGGCTGCGGCCATTCGGGTGCCGGCCGGGCTGGGGTGTCGTCCGGTTCGGTCAGCTCAGTCATTGAACCAGTCTAGTGATCCAGCCACACCAGCTTGGGCGCCTGGGGGGCTGCAGCGGCGGGCGTCTCCGCCCACCAGGCTGCGCATGCGGCACGCCACGAGTCGAGGTGATCCTTGCTGCCAATGATGCCCACCGCTCCATTGGCCACGCGCGCCGTTGACTGGCCGCACGTGTATGTGCCGTCGTCGTGCGTGACCTCCGGGTATGGGCGGTGCAGGTCCGTCAGGTTTTCGATGATGTAGTCGGGCCGTTCCGCCGACCTTGCGGCCAAGATGGTTTCGCGCGTGTCGACGCCGGTCAGGACAGCCACGGTGGCAAAGCCGGCATTGTTGCCGCCCAGGATGTCCGTGTCCAGCCGGTCGCCCACCACCAGGGGACGCTCCGCTCCGAGGCGCTTGGCGGCCGAGTGGAACAGTGGCGCCTCGGGCTTTCCGGCGACCCTGGGCTGTTGGCCGGTGGCAGCAGCGACGGCGGCAACCAGGGTGCCGTTACCCGGAGCGATGCCCCGCGCCTGGGGAATGGACATGTCCGTGTTGGTGGCCACCCACAACGCTCCGGCGGACACCACGTAGGTGGCTTCCGCCAGGTCCTTCCAGCCAATGGCGGGGCTGAACCCCTGGACCACCGCTACTGGGTCCTCCGCCTGGCTGCCCACGGGCACCAGGCCCACGAGCTCGATTTCCCGGGCCAGCGCAGGGCTGCCCGTGATGAGGATCCTTGACCCTGGTGCCAGCAGCGAGGCGAGCAGCTCGGCGGCTGCCTGGGAGGAGCTGACCACCTGGTCGTCCTCGGCAGGCGCACCCAGCTCGCGGAGATGGGCTGCAACCTCTCCCGGGGAGCGGGAGGCGTTATTGGTCACGTAGCCGAGGCCGATTCCCAAACCGGAGAGCTGCCGCAGTGAATCCACGGCTCCGGGAATGGCGTGGGGCCCGGCGTAGACCACTCCGTCCAGGTCTGCGAGGAGCGCATCGAAGCGCGAAACCAGCGAGACATCACTCATGACTGTTCAGTCTTCCCGGCGTTCTTCGTCATGGTGGGCGTCAGCGGCGTCCTCCATGTCGGTGTCCTCCGCGGCTGCGGTCCCGGGCTCGTCGAGTTCCACGGAGTCCTGGTCCGAGTCGGCATCGTCGGAGACGAAGTAGTCGGCGTCCTGGTCGTCGAGGTTGCTGTCCTGGGCTGCCTCCGCTTCGGCGGCGCGGGTGTTTTCCGGTTCAGCTGCTGCGGGGGCTCCGGCGGGGGCTTCTGTCCCGGCAGCTGTGGAGGCACGCTCCAGCAGCCTGCGCCGTTCAGCCTCTTCCCGTGCCTCTTCTTCCTCGTCCCAGCCGAGGTCGATGATTTCGGGTTCCTGGTCCACGCCCTGGCCCAGGGCGTTTTCTGCCACGACGGCCTGGCGGCTCCACTTCTCCGCTTCTTCCTGGCGTCCTACCGCCGCCAGTGCATCGGCGTAGGCGCGGAAGAGGCGGGGGCTGTAGGAGAAGGCGCGGTTGATGTCCAGCTGAGGGATTTCGAGTTCGGCCACTGCAGCGTCCAGCTGGCCCAGATCGGTCCGGGCACCGGCCGCCACGATGGCCAGTTCCACCTTGCCGGGGGCGTCAAGGTCCTGGGCTTCCTCCGAACGGGCAACATCGAGGGCACGGTCGGGACGCCCCAGGCCGCGTTCGCAGTCGGCCATCACGGGCAGGTGCACGTTGGAACCGCTGATCCGGCGGAAGGTGCGGAACTCGCGGAGCGCCTCGCCGTAGTGGCCGGCAGCATAGGCAGTCAGGCCAACGGCTTCACGGACGGCAGCGAGCCTTCCGCCGCGGCGGCTGGCAGCGAGGGCGTGCTGGAAGGCAAGCTCGGGCTCGTCGTCAAGCAGGCGGCCGGCCATCACCAGGTGGCGGGCCACCCACTCTGCGCTCTTGGGCTCGAGGGTCTTGATCTGGTGGTGTGTGGCACGGTCCAGCTCCTTGCCGGTGACGTCCTCATCGATCTCGGGTGAGCGCTCCCGGTCAGGACGGTTGGCGCTGCGAAGGTCGGCGGCGTTGGGCACGCGGGCAGGGCGCTCCTCCTGGCGGTCGCGGCCAAAGCCACGGGGGCCGGATCCGCCACGGCCGGATTCGCCACGTGCGTCACCGCGGTCAAAGCTGCGCGGCGCCCGGTCCTGCCGGTCTCCGAACGGCTTGCGGTTCTCGCCGCCGAAACCGCGGCGGTCGCCTTCACCGTCACGGCGCGGACGATCACCGAACGGCTTACGGTCACGGTCACCGCCGCCAAAGCCACGACGGTCGCCTTCGCCGTCACGGCGGGGGGCGGTCACCATACGGCTTGCGGTCACGGTCACCGAAGGGCTTCCGCTCGCCGCCACCGGCTCCGCCACCAAAACCGCGACGATCTCCCTCGCCATCACGGCGCGGACGGTCACCAAACGGCTTACGGTCACGGTCACCGCCACCGAAGCCACGGCGGTCGCCTTCGCCATCACGGCGCGGACGATCACCAAACGGCTTACGGTCACGGTCACGATCGCCGCCACCAAAACCGCGGCGTTCACCTTCGCCATCACGGCGCGGACGATCACCAAAAGGCTTACGGTCACGGTCACCGAAGGGCTTCCGCTCCCCGCCACCGGCAGAACCGCCACGGGAGAAGTTGTTGCCGTCGCGGTCGGACCGGGACCGGAATCCGCGGGGATCCCCACCGGAGTTGTTGTTGCCGCGGAACGCGCCACGGTCGTTGCCGCGGTTGCCCCCGTTGTGCTCGGCCATATGGATTCCTCCTGTTGTGAGCCGACCACTGGCGCAACTGCAGCCGCTCGTTTCGTTTCCTACGCAACCCGAAATCAAGCGCTTCGAAGTCCGTACATCTTCATCAATTCTAGTGGAGCCACAAAATCCCGCGGGACAGTGGGAGCCTTGGTGGCGGTACCGTGGCCATCTTCACAGCAACGCCCGCTCACCTTTGACAGGTTTTCCTGAAACGCCCCACCAGTCCCCGGGGGTATCCCCGAGATGCCCGCTCACTTTTGGCAGCTTTTCCTGTAACGCTTCATCAGTTCCTGCGGGTTTGCCTGGGTTCCGGCGCGGGGGTTTGTTGGGTGGATGTGGGGTTAAAGCAGTAGGACCCTGACATTCCTTTGTCAGGGTCCTACTCAATTTATGTCCGGCGGTGACCTACTCTCCCACACCCTCCCGGGTGCAGTACCATCGGCGCTGTGGGTCTTAGCTTCCGGGTTCGGAATGGGACCGGGCGTTTCCCCCACGCTATGACCGCCGTAACCCTTGTACCCGTCACCAACCCCGTGGGGCTGGTGTGGGAAAACTTTGTGTGGTTACAACATTGTGGTGTTGTTATTCAATTTACTTGGTTCCTGCCGTGACCCCGGTGTTGGGGGTTGTTGGTTGGGAACCACATAGTGGACGCAAGCAGAATGTGTATATATCTGTGTGGTGTAAGTTGTTGGCCTATTAGTACCGGTCAGCTTCACGAGTCGTTAGTCCTCGCTTCCACATCCGGCCTATCAACCCAGTGGTCTGGCTGGGGGCCTCTCACACCCGAGGGTGTATGGAAATCTCATCTTGAAGCGAGCTTCCCGCTTAGATGCTTTCAGCGGTTATCCCATCCGAACGTAGCTAATCAGCGGTGCACTTGGCAGTACAACTGACACACCAGAGGTTCGTCCGTCCCGGTCCTCTCGTACTAAGGACAGCCCTTCTCAAATTTCCTGCGCGCGCAGCGGATAGGGACCGAACTGTCTCACGACGTTCTAAACCCAGCTCGCGTACCGCTTTAATGGGCGAACAGCCCAACCCTTGGGACCTACTCCAGCCCCAGGATGCGACGAGCCGACATCGAGGTGCCAAACCATGCCGTCGATATGGACTCTTGGGCAAGATCAGCCTGTTATCCCCGAGGTACCTTTTATCCGTTGAGCGACGGCCATTCCACAATGTACCGCCGGATCACTAGTCCCGACTTTCGTCCCTGCTCGAGATGTCTCTCTCACAGTCAAGCTCCCTTGTGCACTTACACTCGACACCTGATTGCCAACCAGGCTGAGGGAACCTTTGGGCGCCTCCGTTACTTTTTAGGAGGCAACCGCCCCAGTTAAACTACCCATCAGGCACTGTCCCTGACCCGGATTACGGGCCGAAGTTAGATGTCCAAAGTGACCAGAGTGGTATTTCAACGATGACTCCACCCGAACTGGCGTCCGGGCTTCAACGTCTCCCACCTATCCTACACAAGCCACTCCGAACACCAATACCAAACTATAGTAAAGGTCTCGGGGTCTTTCCGTCCTGCTGCGCGTAACGAGCATCTTTACTCGTACTGCAATTTCGCCGAGTTTATGGTTGAGACAGCGGGGAAGTCGTTACTCCATTCGTGCAGGTCGGAACTTACCCGACAAGGAATTTCGCTACCTTAGGATGGTTATAGTTACCACCGCCGTTTACTGGGGCTTAAATTCTCAGCTTCGCCTTGCGGCTAACCGGTCCTCTTAACCTTCCAGCACCGGGCAGGAGTCAGTCCGTATACATCGTCTTGCGACTTCGCACGGACCTGTGTTTTTAGTAAACAGTCGCTTCCCCCTGGTCTCTGCGGCCCCGATCCCCTCCAGAACGCAAGGTTCCTTCAAGGTTGGGGCCCCCCTTCTCCCGAAGTTACGGGGGCATTTTGCCGAGTTCCTTAACCATAATTCTCTCGATCGCCTTGGTATTCTCTACCTGATCACCTGTGTCGGTTTGGGGTACGGGCGGCTAAAACCTCGCGTCGATGCTTTTCTCGGCAGCATAGGATCACCAAATCCCCCCAAACGGGGGTCCCATCAGATCTCAGGCTATGTGAGTGGCGGATTTGCCTACCACTCGCCCTACATCCTTAGACCGGGACAACCATCGCCCGGCTCGGCTACCTTCCTGCGTCACACCTGTTAATACGCTTGCCTCCCGGGATCAGGTCCTGCGCTCCACCAAAACCCTCACACCACAAGGGTGATCGGGCAGGTATCGGGCAGTTAGTATCCCCCGCTCAGCATGGGCGGTTTTTCGCCGGTACGGGAATATCAACCCGTTGTCCATCGACTACGCCTGTCGGCCTCGCCTTAGGTCCCGACTTACCCAGGGCAGATTAGCTTGACCCTGGAACCCTTGATCATTCGGCGGACGGGTTTCTCACCCGTCTTTCGCTACTCATGCCTGCATTCTCACTCGTGTAGGCTCCACCGCTGGTTTACACCGCGACTTCACCGCCCACACGACGCTCCCCTACCCATCCACACGCCTGAACCACAAGGGCTTAGCTAAAATGTGAATGCCACAACTTCGGCGGTGTACTTGAGCCCCGCTACATTGTCGGCGCGGAATCACTTGACCAGTGAGCTATTACGCACTCTTTTAAGGGTGGCTGCTTCTAAGCCAACCTCCTGGTTGTCTGGGCAACTCCACATCCTTTCCCACTTAGCACACGCTTAGGGGCCTTAGTTGGTGGTCTGGGCTGTTTCCCTCTCGACTATGAAGCTTATCCCCCACAGTCTCACTGCTGCGCTCTCACTTACCGGCATTCGGAGTTTGGCTGACGTCAGTAACCTTGTAGGGCCCATTAGCCATCCAGTAGCTCTACCTCCAGCAAGAAACACGCAACGCTGCACCTAAATGCATTTCGGGGAGAACCAGCTATCACGAAGTTTGATTGGCCTTTCACCCCTACCCACAGCTCATCCCCTCCATTTTCAACTGAAGTGGGTTCGGTCCTCCACGACGTCTTACCGTCGCTTCAACCTGGCCATGGGTAGATCACTTCGCTTCGGGTCTAGATCACGCCACTGCAACGCCCTATTCAGACTCGCTTTCGCTACGGCTGCCCCACACGGGTTAACCTCGCGACGTAACACTAACTCGCAGGCTCATTCTTCAAAAGGCACGCCGTCACCAGAATCAGACTGGCTCCGACGGATTGTAAGCACACGGTTTCAGGTACTGTTTCACTCCCCTCCCGGGGTACTTTTCACCTTTCCCTCACGGTACTGGTCCGCTATCGGTCATTAGGGAGTATTTAGGCTTATCAGGTGGTCCTGACAGATTCGCACGGGATTTCTCGGGCCCCGTACTACTTGGGATACTCTCACAGGCGGTACAAACACATTACGGTTACGGGACTAACACCCTCTCTGGCCGGCCTTTCAAAACCGTTCACCTATGCGCGCACATCACACCCCACCAGCCCGGCAGAACTGGTATGGAAAGTCCCACAACCCCGACCATGCAACGCCCGCCGGCTATCACACATGGAACGGTTTAGCCTGATCCGCGTTCGCTCGCCACTACTAACGGAATCACTATTGTTTTCTCTTCCTGCGGGTACTGAGATGTTTCACTTCCCCGCGTTCCCCCCACGCACCCTATGTGTTCAGGTACGGGTCACCAAGTCACTCGCGCGCTCAGCGGGGTTTCCCCATTCGGACACCCTGGGATCACAGTCCGGTTATCGACTCCCCCAGGCTTATCGCAGATTCCTACGTCCTTCTTCGGCTCCTAATGCCAAGGCATCCACCGTGTGCTCTTAAAAACTTGACCACAAAGATCAAAAACTAATTTCGAGAGAACCATGAAAACCAACCACGCTCCCAACACCCCACAAAGGAGGCATCAACAACGCAGCCAGATCCAGGTTCATTATCTTGGAAATTGCTTCTTATACAAGATGCTCGCGTCCACTATGTAGTTCTCAAACAACAACCCCACACCACACACCCCACACACAACCCCCAAAAGGGAGCCAGCATGCGTGAAGGCGTCATGGCAGGGAAACCAGAAACAAACAAACCCACGGGAAACCCCGTGGCCCTGTTGCCTCAGGACCCAACAGTGTGCCAAACACTAAACCACCCCGCACCCCACCCACCGTTCCAGAACCATCACTGGCTCGTACTAGGACAAGAAGGAAACAACGCGGCCGCTATTTGCTGATATTCCACCCATGAGCACCCGCCGCAGAACTTGCGTCTGCGCAACGGGCTTTGCTTCCTGACAAACCCCCACCACCACATACGCGGCCATGACTGATTTGTAGGTGCTCCTTAGAAAGGAGGTGATCCAGCCGCACCTTCCGGTACGGCTACCTTGTTACGACTTAGTCCCAATCGCCAGTCCCACCTTCGACAGCTCCCTCCCACAAGGGGTTAGGCCACCGGCTTCGGGTGTTACCAACTTTCGTGACTTGACGGGCGGTGTGTACAAGGCCCGGGAACGTATTCACCGCAGCGTTGCTGATCTGCGATTACTAGCGACTCCGACTTCATGGGGTCGAGTTGCAGACCCCAATCCGAACTGAGACCGGCTTTTTGGGATTAGCTCCACCTCACAGTATCGCAACCCTTTGTACCGGCCATTGTAGCATGCGTGAAGCCCAAGACATAAGGGGCATGATGATTTGACGTCGTCCCCACCTTCCTCCGAGTTGACCCCGGCAGTCTCCTATGAGTCCCCACCATCACGTGCTGGCAACATAGAACGAGGGTTGCGCTCGTTGCGGGACTTAACCCAACATCTCACGACACGAGCTGACGACAACCATGCACCACCTGTAAACCAGCCCCAAAGGGGAAGGACTGTTTCCAGCCCGGTCCGGTTCATGTCAAGCCTTGGTAAGGTTCTTCGCGTTGCATCGAATTAATCCGCATGCTCCGCCGCTTGTGCGGGCCCCCGTCAATTCCTTTGAGTTTTAGCCTTGCGGCCGTACTCCCCAGGCGGGGCACTTAATGCGTTAGCTACGGCGCGGAAAACGTGGAATGTCCCCCACACCTAGTGCCCAACGTTTACGGCATGGACTACCAGGGTATCTAATCCTGTTCGCTCCCCATGCTTTCGCTCCTCAGCGTCAGTTAATGCCCAGAGACCTGCCTTCGCCATCGGTGTTCCTCCTGATATCTGCGCATTTCACCGCTACACCAGGAATTCCAGTCTCCCCTACATCACTCTAGTCTGCCCGTACCCACCGCAGATCCGGAGTTGAGCCCCGGACTTTCACGGCAGACGCGACAAACCGCCTACGAGCTCTTTACGCCCAATAATTCCGGATAACGCTTGCGCCCTACGTATTACCGCGGCTGCTGGCACGTAGTTAGCCGGCGCTTCTTCTGCAGGTACCGTCACTTACGCTTCTTCCCTACTGAAAGAGGTTTACAACCCGAAGGCCGTCATCCCTCACGCGGCGTCGCTGCATCAGGCTTGCGCCCATTGTGCAATATTCCCCACTGCTGCCTCCCGTAGGAGTCTGGGCCGTGTCTCAGTCCCAGTGTGGCCGGTCACCCTCTCAGGCCGGCTACCCGTCGTCGCCTTGGTAGGCCATTACCCCACCAACAAGCTGATAGGCCGCGAGTCCATCCAAAACCACAAAAGCTTTCCACCAACCACCATGCGATAGTCGGTCATATCCGGTATTAGACCCAGTTTCCCAGGCTTATCCCAGAGTCAAGGGCAGGTTACTCACGTGTTACTCACCCGTTCGCCACTAATCCAGGAGCAAGCTCCCTTCATCGTTCGACTTGCATGTGTTAAGCACGCCGCCAGCGTTCATCCTGAGCCAGGATCAAACTCTCCGTTGAAGTAAAACAGACACAACCACAACCACCGGAAATAACGGCGGAAACGGCTGCACAAAATTTGAAACCAGCTAAAAACACCAAACCACACCACAGGGGCGGCACGGCTCGGCAAATTCAACCAATTTATAAAAAAATCGGTATCAACAAACTTGGCACACTATTGAGTTCTCAAACAACAGACACATTCGAATATTCCCGGAAGCAATTCGCTGAATTGTTTATTCCGTATTTCTTCGCTGCGATGTTTCAATCTTATTTCATTCATATTCACTTTTGCAAATCCGGTTATTTTCCCGGAATTCACTCGATGGAATGAATCCGCCCAGCAAAATGAGAAGCAATTTCTTCAGTTCCACGCCCTGCGCGGTAAGAATTGCTTCTCAGAAGTTGGGGGTTTGTCGCCACTCAGCGGCGGCGACTCAGAAAACAATACACGCCCTCCAGCGACCGTGCAAATCGGCTGCGGAAGGGCGTGCATGCAGGACCCGAAGGTGCTAAGGAACCAGCACCTCGACGGTGGCCAGGTTCTTCTTGCCCCGGCGCAGGAGCAGGTACTGGCCGTGCAGAAGTTCGGACTCGGAGATCACGGCTTCTGGATCGGAGACCTTCTCGTTGTTCACGTAGGCACCCCCCTCGCCCACTGTCCGGCGGGCGGCAGACTTGCTTTCCGAAAGACCGGACGCCACCAGCAGGTCGATAATTCCCATCGCATCCACCTGCACTGTGGTGGAAGGAAGCTCGGAGGTAGCCGCCTGCAGGGTTGCCTTGTCCAGGGCTGCCAGGTCGCCGTTCCCGAAAAGAGCGGCGGAAGCGGCTATGACCTTTTCCGTTGCGTCCACTCCGTGCACCAGGGAGGTCACTTCGAAAGCAAGCTTCCGCTGGCCTTCCCTGGCAAAGGGACGCTCGGCCACGGAAACCGCGATCTCTTCAATTTCGGCCCGCGTCAGGAACGTGAAGACCTTGAGCCGGTCCACCACGTCTGCGTCCGACGTGTTGAGCCAGAACTGGTAAAAGGCGTAGGGGCTGCACATGCCGGCGTCCAGCCAGATGGCGTTGCCCTCGCTCTTGCCGAACTTGGTTCCGTCGGAGTTGGTGATCAAGGGAGTTCCCAGGGCGTGGACACTCTTGCCCTCCACCTTGCGGATCAGCTCGGTACCGCTGGTGAGATTGCCCCACTGGTCCGAGCCGCCGGTCTGCAGCACGCAGCCGTAGTCGCGGTAGAGCTGCAGGTAGTCCATGCCCTGCAGGATCTGGTAGCTGAACTCCGTGTAGCTGATGCCCTCATCGGAGTTCAGGCGGGACGCCACGGCGTCCTTGCGCAGCATGGTGCCCACCCGGAAGTGCTTGCCCACCTCACGCAGGAAGTCGATGGCACTCAGCGGGGCCGTCCAGTCCAGGTTGTTCACGATCCTGGCAGCGTTGTCACCCTCAAAGCTGAGGAAGCGGCTGACCTGGGCCTGCAGGTAGCCAACCCACTCGGCCACCGTGTCCTTGGTGTTCAAGGTACGCTCCGCCGTCGGACGGGGATCGCCGATCATGCCCGTGGAGCCACCCACCAGGCCAAGCGGCTTGTGCCCCGCCAGCTGAAGACGCCGCATGACCAGCAGCTGGACAAGGTTGCCCAGGTGCAGGCTTGGCGCGGTGGGATCGAAACCGCAATAGTAGGTAACCGGCCCATTGGCGAGGAGCTTTTCGAGCTCTGCTTCGTCGGTGGAGACATGGACCAGCCCACGCCACTTCAGTTCCTGCCAAATGTTGGCGAAGGTGGGGTCGTTGCGCTGCGGTTCGAGGTTGTTCAGTTCTGGCACGCTTCCTAAGTTAGCAGTAACGCCCAACAGCGGGTCAGCCCGCGATCCCGGCAGGCACGGGTTGTGAGGCAATCAACCGCAGGCGCTGCGTGGCACGGGTCATGGCCACGTACAGGTCCCCCACCTTGCCGTGCTCGTGGTTGAGCATGACGGAGGGTTCCAGGACCACGACGCCGTCGAACTCCAGGCCCTTTGCCTCGCGCGGGCTGATCACCACGATGTCCTGTTCGTAGCTGCCGGCGCCGGTGCCGATCCTGCGCCCATACATGGCGCGCAGGGCTGCCGTGGCCTCGGGCAGGAGGTCACCGTCGGCAATGACGGCGAGCAGGCCGCCGTCGAGCGCCTTGATTTCCTCCGGGAGGACCTCCACCAGCTTGCTGACCACTGCGCCCTGCCCGACTTCGTCAATGATGGGCGCCCAGCGCCCCTCGCGTACCGCCTTGGGCGCGGACACCACCAGGCCCGCGGCGTTGGCCATCCTGACGGCTGCTTCGGCAATCTGGGAAGGCGTGCGGTAGTTGACGGTGAGCTCCTCCAGCTGCCAGCGGTCGCCGAACATGGGGGCCAGTGCCCCCTGCCAGGAGTTGGCGCCTGCCACGGAACTGGTCTGGGCAATGTCGCCCACAATGGTGAAGGACTTCAGTGGGCAGCGCCGGACCAGCAGCCGCCACTGCATGGGCGAGAGTTCCTGCGCTTCATCCACCACGATGTGCCCGAAGGCCCAGGTGCGGTCGCTCGTGGCGCGTTCTGCGGCCGTCTGCCGGGCTTCCTGCTCCCGGTTCTGCTCGGCCAGTTCCTCCGCGGACATCAAAGGGTCCACGCCGGCGGCTTCCATGTTGACCAGGGTCTGCTTGGCGTTGGCCAGGTCACGGGCCCGGTCATGCTCCTGCTGGGCCAGTCCGCGCCCGGCAGCCGGGTCCAGCTCGCCGAGCAGTTCGGCGGCCTCGTCCAACAGCGGCACATCGGATTCGGTCCAGGGGGCGTCTGCGGGACGCTGCAGCAGCGCCCGCTCGGCGGGGGTCAGGTTGGGGGTGCAGAATTCAAGGATTTGCGGCTTGCTGAACAGATCGGAGATCAGCTTCTCCGGTGTCATGGGCATCCAGCACAGGTTCAGCGCAATCCGCACGTCCCGGGCGGTCCGGACGTCCTCGGCAAGGTATGAGCGGTCCGCGTTGTTGCCGAGGTTGCCGGCTTCGACGAGCTCCGTCATCTGTTCAGTCAGTTCCCGCAGCAGGATCTTCACGAACGTCACCCGTGCCTCGTTGTAAGGCTTTCCGGTGGCACGGGCGCGTTCCCGGGCCCGCCGGACCTGCCGGGGCGTCAGCGTGAGCTTGCGGCCGTCCACTTCGAGGATCCGGTTCTGCGCCGGGACGCGCATGCGGTTGGACACCGCGTTGGCCACGATGGCAGCCATGTCCAGGCGGCCCTTGATGGCGGCCACGTCCGCGTCGGTTTCGGGAACGGCATTGATGCCGGGCATCAGGCGGCCCACACTCGCCATGACAACACCGGTCTCGCCGAGCGAGGGCAGCACCCGTTCGATGTATTTCATGAACGACGACGACGGCCCCACCAGCAGCACACCTGCACTCTTGAGACGGTCACGGTGGGTGTACAACAGGTAGGCGGCACGGTGCAGGGCCACGGCGGTCTTGCCGGTGCCCGGGCCGCCCTGGACGACGACGGCGCCGGAGATGGAGGACCGGATGATCCGGTCCTGTTCCGACTGAATGGTGCTGACGATGTCCGACATGCGGCCGGTCCGCTTGGAGTTCAGGGCAGCGAGCAGGGCGCCTTCGCCCTGCAGCGATTCGTCGTCCGTGAGCATTCCGGCGTCCAGGACGTCGTCCTCGATGGCTTTGACTTCGCGTCCCTGCAGGATCAGGTGCCGGCGGCGGCGCACACCCTGCCGGTCGAAGGCCGTGGCCTGGTAGAAGTGGCCCGCCTCGGGTGCCCGCCAGTCCACCATCAGCCGCTGCAGGTCCTCGGTGGTCAGTCCGATGCGGCCAATGTACTGCGCCTCGCCGGAGTCCAGGTCCAGGCGGCCGAAGACCAGCCGGTCATCCACCGCATCCAGCTGCGCCAGGCGGTCCTCATACAGTGCGGCGAACGCATCACGTTCGGAAACGTTCTGCATGGTGCCCACGGCTCCGGCGCGCCGGACCTGCGCAAGCTGGCGGCGCTTTTCCTCCCGGAGTTCCTCCAGCCGGGCATACAGGCCGGCTACATACTCCCGTTCGTGGGCCAATTCGGCGTCGTGCATTAACGTTCCCCTATCGCGAAAGACAGACCGTCCATTCTACAACCATTTCCGTTAACGCTTGTGAAACGTTGCAGCCGGTGACAGGCCTTCCTGCTGCTTCCTGATCCGGGGCTTGGCCGCCTTGTATTTGGAGACGGTGGGGTCCCTGGTGAGCCAGAACCGCCAGGCGTATTCCTCCGACCCCCCGGCCCCGGCCACGCCCACCCGCGGACCGGAGCTGACGGGACCACTGGTGCCGGAGGGAAGCTCCAGGCCAAAAGGCGGAGCCAGCGCGTCCCGGCCGCTGTCCGCCGTCGTCAATCCCAGCGCTTTGGCGAGGCGGGCCGGACCGCTGGCCAGGTCGGCGGGACTTTTTGACGTCGGACGGCGCCGTTGCGCCAGTTCCAGGCCGTCCACCACCTCGCCCGCGCGCAGCAGCAGGGCGGACGCGACGCCGGCAGGGCCGCAAACGATGTTGGTGCAGTGGTGCATGCCGTAGGTGAAGTACACATAAAGGTGGCCGGCCGGACCGAACATCGGGGCGTTGCGCGGGGTGGGACCGCGGTAGGTATGGGAGCCGGGGTCCGGGTGCAGGGAATCCTCGGGCCCAAGGTACGCCTCAACCTCGGTGAGCCGGATGGACACGGCGCCTTCCCTGGACTGGTGCGTCAGGACGGCACCCAGCAGTTGCGGAGCAAGCTCGCGGGCATCCCCGGACAGGAAGCTCCGAAGCTGCCCGGCGTCCGAAGTACTTTCGTTCATTGCTTGACCTTACCCAGATGGGGCGCCTTCAGCTCCCGGGAATGCGGCCGGGCACCGGATTCCGGGCGTCCACGGCCATGTCCGATTTCCGCTAGTACCTGCCGTGGCAGGCTGGCAGGATGAAGGAATGGACTTCTGGCAGCGCTACCGGGCAATCGATGCCCGCGACCCCCGGTTCGACGGCCAGTTCTATACGGCCGTCCGCACCACGGGGATTTACTGCCGTCCCTCGTGCCCGGCCCGGACGCCCAAGGCGTCAAACGTGACGTTCTACGAGACGTCCGCCGCAGCACACGAGGCAGGCTACCGCGCCTGTAAGCGCTGCCTCCCGGAGGCGGTGCCGGGTACACCGGCGTGGAACGTGCGTCAGGACGTTGCGGGCCGGGCGATGCGGCTGATCAACGACGGCGTGATCAACCGGGACGGGGTTGCCGGTCTGGCCTCCCGCCTGGGCTATTCGCCCCGCCAGCTCAACCGGATCCTGGGACAGGAGCTCGGCGCCGGTCCCCTGTCGCTGGCCCGGGCTGCAAGAGCCCAAACCGCGCGGACGCTGTTGGTGTCCACCTCCATGAAGCTGGCCGATATCGCCTTCGCCGCCGGGTTCAGCAGCGTGAGGCAGTTCAACGAAACCATCGCCGAAGTGTTCGACATGACCCCCACGGCCCTGCGCAATTCGGCTCCGGTCAGGACGGTCCGGCACCCGGTCACCGGCGGCGGCACGACGGCCCTGACCCTGGGCCTGCCCTACCGTCCGCCGTTCGATCCGGGCATCTTCTCGTTCCTGGCCGTCCGCGCCCTCCCAGGGATTGAAGAGGGCACGTCCACCTCCTACTCACGGACCCTTCGGCTCCCCCACGGCGACGCGCGCTTCCGGGTGGCGTACGACGGCGGCACGCGGGAAGGGCAGCTCACCCTCACCGTGGGCGCGGTGGACCTTCGCGACCTTCCGGCACTGCTGAGCCGGGTGCGGCGGCTGTTCGACCTGGACGCGGACCCGGAAGCCATTGACGCCGCCCTCGCAGCCGATCCGCGGCTTGCTGCCACGGTCGCCTCCGCTCCCGGAATGCGGCTGCCGGGGGCGCTGGACCCGCAGGAGCTGCTGGTCCGGGCCATGGTGGGCCAGCAGATTACAGTGGCTGCGGCTCGGACCGCACTGACCCAGCTGTCCGCGGCCGGCAGTCCCAGCAGTACCGCCGGCGACGGCCTGGACAGGCTTTTCCCCACCCCGGCCCAAATAGCCGCAGCCGGACATCTGCTGAGCGGCCCCAGGAGGCGGACCGAATCGCTGCTCCAGGCAGTATCAGCCATGGCCGCCGGAGAACTGGAGTTCGGTTATGGGGACGACCCCGCAAGCCTGGGCGCCAAACTGCTGCCTTTGCCGGGGGTGGGACCATGGACCGCAGGGTACGTGGCCATGCGGGTCCTGGGTGCCCCGGACATCTTCCCTGCCAATGACGCCGCCGTGCGGAACGGAATCCGCGCCCTCGATAATGGGGAGAGCACCCTCAGCACTGACTTCCGGGAGACCAGCCCGTGGCGCTCCTACGCCACCATGCACCTGTGGCGCGCCGCGGCACGGCCCGCACTGACAACAACCGTTCCCGCGAAAGGGATGCCATGAAAGCTCAACTGTTGCAGCTGTCCACACCGGACGGACCATTCACCATCCTTGCCCGGGATGGCGTGGTCCTTGCTTCGGGGTGGACGGCGGGCCTTGCCGAACTGACCGGACAGGTCCATCCCGCACTACGGCCCGACGGCGTGGAGGAGGTAACGGACCTCGGCGGGATCTCATCCGCCGTCGAGGCCTTCTACGACGGCGACCTCGCCCCGGCCATGGCAGTCCCGGTCCTGCAGCAGTCCGGCCCGTTCCGTGCCCATGCGTGGGAGGTGCTGCGCCTGGTCAAACCCGGCTCACCGGTCACGTACACGGAGTATGCGGCCCTTGCGGGCAATCCGCGTGCGGTGCGGGCCGCGGCCAGCGCGTGTGCCTTTAATGCGGCGGCGTTGTTTGTGCCGTGCCACCGCGTGATCCGGACGGACGGCTCACTGGGCGGTTTCCGCTGGGGCCTGCGCATCAAGGAGAGCCTGCTGTCCCGCGAGGCCGCCTGACGCCTGGCAACTCCCCCAGCCCCCTGCCTTGCTGTATCACTTGTGGTCCCTAAAACCCCGGTTTAGGGACCACACGTGATGGAGCAAGGAGGTGTTACTTGGGGTCGGGCATCGCCGAGGGCCAGGGCAGCAGGACGGGCAGGTCGGTGCCGTCCCCGGCGGCAGTGGCCCGGAGGCTGTCCAGCGATGGCTTCCGCCCCGCAAGCCATGCAGCAATGTCCGTGACCATGCCACTGACGACGACGGTGCTGCCGCCGGCACCGAGGGCCAGCGGCGGAAGTGCCACCGGCTGCAGGACCAGCCGGGTTTCGGCCGGGACGCGGGCCGCCAGGAAGTCGAAAAGGTGGGAGCAGAATTCCCGGTTCCAGGTTTCGGGTCCCGTGCCGGTATCCAGGTCCGCGGTATGAATGACCAACTCGCGCCAGAGCGCCAGCCCGGCGTCGAAGATCACTCCGTCACGGAACACGATGTGCGTCTGCCACTCATCCTCGCCCAGCGCATCGAAAGCAGCCAGTACGCGCTGCAGCGCTGCATCGACGTCATCGCGGTGCTGCTCGACGCTGTGTCCCGCCGCGAGGTCGATGGCGCGGTTGCGTCCTTCCACGCCGCCGTCGTAAAGCTCCACCGTTTCGCCGCGGCGGCCGTACTCCACCTGCCGGGCCAAAGCTTCGCAAATGCCGGTGATGTGGGCCAGGAGGTGGCCGCGGCTCCAGCCGGGAAGGGTGGACGGAGCGCTTTCACCGCCGTCTGGAATGCGGTCCATGGCGGCGGTCAGCGCGTCGGCGGCCTTGTGCAGTTCAGCCAGCAGCACGGCAGGGGAAGGAGAGGTCATGCGGCCAGCCTAGCCGAGCAACCAGGCGGCCCAGGTACTTAATCCAGCAGGGTTCCGTCAGGCCCCACACGGTGCCGGACATGGTTGCCGTCATTGCTGGCCTGCCAGAACTCGATCTCGGTGGGCTGAACGGCGTAAAGCTGCCAGCGCGAATTGTCGCTGCCATCGGCCCGTGGCCGCTCGTGCCAGTCCACTGCGGACGCCGCCGCGGAGAGTTCGGCCACGGTGCCGACCACCCGGACCTGGCGGCCAAGGGCCGGCCAGTAGAAGTTCATGGCAGCACGTGGTTCGGCGGCCAGTTCCCGGCCCTTGCGCGAGGTGCGGGACGTGGCAAAGTGCCAGCCGTCGTCGTCAATGTTCTTCAGGATCAGCATCCGCGAGGACGGCTGCTGCCCGCCCCCGGGCGCTGCGGCTACCGTGGCCAGGCTGAACGCGTGCGGCTGCTGCTCCCCCGCGTCCAGTGCCTCGTCCAGCCACTGCTTGAACAGCAGCGCCGGGTCCTGCGGTCCGTTGCCGGGATCGAATCCGGGCAGGTCTGACGGAAAGTCGGGAAGCGTGCGAAGGAACTTGCGGAAGGTTTCGCTCATGGAGCCAGCCTAGCGGCCACTTTAAAAGCCGCGAGATGACACTTCACGGCAGTGTTTGCGGAAAACATTGCTGCAAAGTGCCATCTCGCGGAGGGTGCGGGCGTTGAGCATCCCGCCCAGGTGTTACTTGGCGTACTCGCGCACGCCCGCGAGCTCGCCTTCCAGCGCAGTGAGCTGGCGTTCGACGGCGGCCGGCGCCGTGCCGCCCTGCGAGTTCCGGCTGTTGAGCGAACCCTCCGTGGACAGCACGGATCGGACCTCAGGGGTGAGGTGCGCCGAAATGGCCGCATACTCTTCGTCGGTAAGGTCCCACAGCTCCACGCCGCGGGATTCCGCCTGCTTGACGGCCGCGCCGGAAAGCTCGTGCGCCTCGCGGAACGGAACACCCTGGCGGACCAGCCATTCCGCGATGTCGGTGGCCAGCGCGAAGCCCTGCGGCGCCAGTGACTCCATCCGCTCGGTGTTGAACGTCAGCGTGGCGATCATGCCGGACACGGCCGGGAGCAGCAGCTCCAGGGTGTCGGCGGCGTCGAACACCGGCTCCTTGTCCTCCTGCAGGTCGCGGTTGTACGCCAGCGGCAGGCCCTTGAGCGTGGCCAGCAGCCCGGTCAGGTTGCCGATCAGGCGCCCCGCCTTGCCGCGGGCCAGCTCCGCCACGTCCGGGTTCTTCTTCTGCGGCATGATCGAGGACCCCGTGGAGTAAGAGTCATGCAGCGTGACGAAGGAGAACTCCTTGGTGGCCCAGAAGATGACTTCCTCCGAGATGCGGGACAGGTCCACGCCGATCATCGAGCAGACCCACGCGAACTCGGCGAAGACGTCGCGGGACGCGGTGCCGTCGATCGAGTTGTGGGTTGCGGAGAAGAAGCCAAGGTCAGCGGCTACAGCTTCCGGGTCCAGGCCCAGCGAAGAACCGGCCAGCGCACCTGAGCCATAGGGCGACACGCCTGCCCGCTTGTCCCAGTCCTGAAGCCGCTGCACGTCGCGCAGCAGCGCCCAGGCGTGGGCCAGCAGGTGGTGGCTGAGCAGGACCGGCTGGGCATGCTGGAGGTGGGTGCGGCCCGGCATGGCAACACCCTGATGGGCTTTGGCCTGCTCCACGAGCGCGTCCACCGTAGCCAGGACGCCGCGCGCGATGATCTTTGCATGGTCGCGCAGGAACATGCGGCCCAGCGTGGCCACCTGGTCGTTGCGGGACCGGCCGGCACGGAGCTTGCCGCCCAGCTGGGCACCTGCCCGTTCGATCAGCCCGCGTTCCAGCGACCCATGCACGTCCTCATCGGACTCGGCGGGCAGGTAGGCGCCGGACGCCACGTCCTCGTCCAGCCGGCCCAGCGCTGCGAGCATGCCTTCCAGCTCGGCGTCGTCCAGCAGCCCGGCCTTGTGCAGCACGCGGGCGTGCGCCTTGGAACCGGCAATGTCGTAGCGCGCCAGGCGCCAGTCAAAGTGCGTGGACTTGCTCAGTGCCGCGAGGGCGTCCGCGGGGCCGCCGGCGAACCGGCCGCCCCACAAGGCTCCCGCGTTGGTAGCTTCGGTCTTGGGCTCAGCCACAGGGGCTACTTCCCTGCGACCCGGATGTCGCGGCCGGAGGCAACCTTGGCGGACATGCCCCACAGCTCAATGAAGCCCTTGGCCTGGGACTGGTCGAAGGTGTCGCCGGTGTCGTAGGTGGCCAGCGAGAAGTCGTACAGCGAGGTGTCGGAGCGGCGGCCGTTGACGATGGCCTGGCCGCCGTGCAGGGTCATGCGGATGTCGCCGGAGACGTACTTCTGGGTGTCCTCGATGAAGGCGTCCAGGGAGCGCTTGAGCGGGGAGAACCACTGGCCGTCGTAGACCAGCTCGGCCCAGCGCTGGCCAACGGTGGCCTTGAAGCGGGCCTGCTCGCGCTCAACCGTGATGTCCTCGAGGTGCTTGTGCGCGGTGATCAGCGCCATGGCGCCCGGAGCTTCGTAGATCTCACGGGACTTGATGCCCACCAGGCGGTCCTCGACGACGTCGATCCGGCCCACGCCCTGGGCGCCGGCGCGGCGGTTAAGTTCCTTGATGGCCTGCAGCGGGGTGACCTTGACGCCGTCGATCGCCACCGGCACGCCGGCTTCGAAGGAGATGGTGACCTCATCCGGTGCCGGCGGGAACTCCGGGGTGGCGGTGTAGTCGTAGATGTCCTTGGTGGGCGCGTTCCAGATGTCTTCAAGGTAGCCCGTTTCCACGGCGCGTCCCCAGACGTTCTGGTCGATGGAGTACGGGTTCTTCTTGGTGGTCTCGATGGGCAGTCCCTTTTCCTCGGCGAAGGCGATGGCCTTGTCGCGGGTCAGGGCGAGGTCGCGGACCGGTGCGATGCACTTCAGGTCCGGGCCCAGGGTCTGGATGCCCACTTCGAAGCGGACCTGGTCGTTGCCCTTGCCCGTGCAGCCGTGCGCCACGGTGGTGGCACCGAATTCGCGGGCGGCCTTCACCAGGTGCTTGACGATGACCGGACGGGAGATGGCGGACACCAGCGGGTAGTGGCCCTGGTAGAGGGCGTTGGCCTTCAGCGTGGGCACGCAGTACTCGTTGGCGAACTCGTCCGACGCGTCGGCCACGTAGGCCTCGACGGCGCCGCAGCCCAGGGCGCGCTGGCGGATGGTTTCCAGCGATTCGCCGCCCTGTCCGACGTCGACCGCCACGGCGATGACCTCGGCACCGGTGGCTTCACCGATCCAGCCGATGGCGACGGACGTGTCCAGGCCGCCGGAGTAGGCCAGCACAATGCGTTCAGTCACTTTAGATGCTCCTTGTTGGGATTGGTTGTTTCGTTGTCGTCAAGCTTATTGCCCGGTTTCCTCGGCCATTTGCAGGAAGCGGACTGCGAGGTCCGGGCCGCCCCAGCGGGTCGCGGGAGACCAGCAGGACGGTGTCGTCGCCGGCGATGGTTCCCAGGATGGACGGCATCACCGAGTGGTCGATCGCCAGGGCCAGGAAGTTCGCGGCCCCTGGCGGGGTGCGGAGGACGGCGATGTTGGCGGAGGCTTCGGCGGTGACCAGCAGTTCGCTGCAGAGCCGGGCCAGCCGCGCGTCCAGGATTTCCTGGGTCACGCCGCTCTTCGCTGCCCGTTCACCGCCTTCGCCGGGAACGGCGTAGACCAGGACGCCTTCCTTGCCGCGGACGCGGACGGCGCCCAGTTCCACCAGGTCCCGTGACAGCGTGGCCTGGGTGACCTGCACGCCGTCGTCGGCCAGCAGCGCCGCAAGCTCAGCCTGGGAACGCACGGACTGCCCGGTGAGGATGGCGGTGATGCGCGCCTGCCGGGCGGTCTTGGTGGCCGGGCTGGTGCCCGGAGTGGACGGCTGGGCGGACACTAGAACGTGCTCTCTCCGGTGCCTTCGACGGGGGAAAGGCCATCGACGAAGGCCAGGCCCGAGCGGTGCATCAGCCATGCCATCAGCGCCTTCTGGGCGTGGAGACGGTTTTCCGCCTCGTCCCAGACGATGGACTGCGGGCCGTCGATGACGTCGGCGGAAATCTCGTAGCCGCGGTAGGCGGGGAGGCAGTGAAGTACGACGGCGTCATCCGCGGCGAGTGCCATGGCGTCCGAGTCGACGGAGTAGTCCCGGAAGAGCTGCATCCGGGCTTCCTTTTCGGCTTCCTGTCCCATGGATACCCAGGTGTCGGTGGCGACGACGTCGGCACCCTTCAGCGCTTCCTTGGCATCGGTGGTGATGAGGACTGAACCGCCGGTTTCGGCCGCACGTTCCTCTGCCGCCGCCACGATCTCCGCGGCCGGCAGATAGCCCTCCGGCCCGGCGATGCGCACGTGCATGCCGGCGGTGACCCCGGCAAGCAGGTAGGAGTTGGCCATGTTGTTGGCGGCGTCGCCCAGGTAGCTCATGGTGAGCCCCTTGAGGTTGCCCTTGTGTTCCTTGACCGCCAGCAGGTCGGCCAGGAGCTGGCACGGGTGGTAGTCATCGCACAGGGCGTTGATGACGGGGACCCTGGAGTTCTCTGCCATGGCCACCAGGCCGGCATGCGGGCCGGTGCGCCACACGATGGTGGAGACCATCCGTTCGAGCACCTTGGCGGTGTCCTCCACGGATTCCTTGTGCCCGATCTGCGCCTCGCCGGGGTTGATGATCAGGGCGCTGCCGCCCATGTCCGCGATCCCGGTGGCGAATGAGACCCGGGTCCGGGTGGAGGTCTTGTCGAAGATCACGGCCACGGTCTTGCGGCCGCTGCCTTGCGCGGCGAATGGCTGGACGCTGTAAGGGGCGGCCTTCATGCGGGCGGCGAGCTCAAGGACTTCGGCCTGTTCGGCGGGGCTGAGGTCGGTGTCCTTGAGGAAGTGCCGGGTTGCGGTGGTCACTGGGCGTCCTTAGCGGTCTGGAGGATTGCCGGGAATGCGGCGAGGAAGGTGTCGGCCTGTGCCGTGGTGAGGATCAGCGGCGGCGCCAGGCGGATGGTGCGGGGACCCGGGCTGTTGACGATGAAGCCGGCGTCGAGGCCGGCCTGCACCACGGCGGGGGCTACGTCGGCGTCCAGGTCGAACCCGATCAGCAGCCCTTCGCCCCGCACCTCGGTCACGCCCGGGATCGCGGCCAGCGCGGAGCGCAGGTGCTCCCCCACCGCCGTGGCGTTGGCCAGGACATTCTGGCTTTCGAGGGCGTGGAGGGTGGCGAGGGCGGCCGCCGTGGCCACGGGGTTTCCGCCGAAAGTGGTGCCGTGCTGGCCGGCGGACAACAACGACGACGTCTGCTCACCCATGGTGATCAGGGCACCAATGGGGAAACCACCGCCCAGTCCCTTGGCCAGGGTGATGGCGTCGGGGACGATCCCGGCGTCCTCGCTGGCGAGCCACTTTCCGGTGCGTCCGATTCCGGTCTGGACCTCGTCCAGGATCAGCAGGGCCCCGGTCCTTGCCGTCAACTCCCGCGCAACTTTCAGGTAGCCCGGGGGCAGCGGCCGGACACCGGCCTCTCCCTGAATGGGCTCCAGGAAGACTGCCGCCACGGTTTCGTCCACGGCGTCCTTGAGTGCCTCGACGTCCCCAAACGGGATGTGCACCACGCCACCGGGCAGCGGTTCAAAGGGCGCCCGGTAGGCTTCCTTGGCCGTGAGCGCCAGTGCCCCCATGGTCCGGCCGTGGAAGGCGCCCTCAAGTGCGATGATTTTGGTGCGCTTAACCCCGCTGCTGCCCGTGTTGCGGCGGGCCAGTTTAAAGGCGGCCTCGTTGGCTTCCGTGCCGGAGTTGCTGAAGAACACCTTGGAGCCGGCGGGAGCATGGGCCAGTTCCAGGAGTTTTTCGGCCAGTGCCACCTGGGTAGGGCTGGTGAAGAAGTTGGAGACGTGGCCCAGGGTGGCCAGCTGGCTGGCGATGACTGACGTCACAAAGGGGTGCGCGTGGCCCAGGGCGTTGACGGCGATACCGCCCAGCAGGTCCAGGTATTCCTTGCCGTCGGCGTCCCACACCAGGCAGCCTGCACCGCGGACCAGGACCCGCTGGGGCGTGCCGAACACGTTCATGAGGGAGCTGGAGTAGCGGGAAAGCCACTCGGAGCCTGCGTGGCCCGTGGTCTCGACCAGCTCGGTCACTGATGAGTTTTCCATCGTGTTCATGCGTTCACTTCCTCGTCCGGGACTACCTGGGTGCCAATACCCGCCGTCGTAAATGTTTCAAGAAGCATGGAGTGGGCCAGGCGGCCGTCCACGATGTGTGCCCGTTCAACGCCCTCGTCAACGGCCTTGAGGCAGGCAGCCATCTTGGGGATCATTCCTGATTCGAGCCGGGGCAGCATCTGCCGCAGTTCCGACGCCGTGAGGGATGAGACCAGCGAGGACTTGTCCGGCCAGTTGGCGTAGAGGCCCTCGACGTCGGTCAGGATCACCAGCTTGGAGGCGCCCAGCGCCGAGGCCACGGCGGCCGCTGCGGTGTCCGCATTGACGTTCAGGACCTGGCCCGTGGGCTGGAACCGGGCAGTGCCCGCCACGCCCTCTCCGCCGTCGACAATTTCCGGGGCCACCGTGGAGATCACCGGAATGCGCCCCGCGTCGAGGATGTCAACGATGCCGGCGGGGTCCACGCCCACCACCTCGCCCACCAGCCCGAGGTCCACCTCTTCGCCGTCCACCACGGTGCCGGTGCGCACGGCGCGCAGCAGTCCGCCGTCTTCGCCGGACATGCCCACGGCGTAGGGCCCGTGGGAGTTGATCAGGCCCACCAGTTCGCGTCCCACCTGGCCGGTGAGGACCATGCGGACCACGTCCATGGCTTCGGGGGTGGTGACGCGAAGGCCGCCCTTGAACTCGGATTCAATGCCCAACCGGCCCAGCATGGAGTTGATCTGGGGGCCGCCGCCGTGGACCACCACGGGGTGGATGCCCACATGGTGGAGGAAGACGATGTCTTCGGCGAAGGCGCGGCGCAGTTCGTCGTTGACCATGGCGTTGCCGCCGTACTTGATCACCATGGTGGTTCCGGCGAACCGCTGGATCCAGGGAAGGGCCTCGATCAGGGTTGCCGCCTTGTCCTGCGCAGCGGACATGCTGGTGGTTTCACGCGTCTGGGTGTTCATGTTGTCACTTTCCACAGCGGTTCATGCCTCGGGCGGGCAAATGGCTGGCGGAGCCCCTAGCTGGAGTAGGCGCTGTTCTCGTGCACGTAGTCGTGGGTGAGGTCATTGGTCCAGATGGTGGCTTCGGCGTTGCCTGCCTGCAGGTCGATCTCCACCAGCACCTCGCGCGGCTCCAGGTCCACCAGGCTCCGGTCGTCCCCAATGCTGCCGTTGCGGCAGATCTGGACGCCGTTCATGGCCACGTTGAGCTTGTCCGGTTCGAAGACGGCGTCCGTGGTGCCCACGGCGGAGAGCACGCGGCCCCAGTTAGGGTCCTTGCCGAAGATGGCGGCCTTGAACAGGTTGGAGCGGGCCACCGAGCGGCTGACCGTTTCGGCGTCGGCTTCGCTGGCGGCGTTGAAGGTGCGGATGGCGATGTCGTGGCTGGCTCCCTCGGCATCGGCGATCAGCTTCCGGGCCAGCTCGGCGCACACCTGGGTCAGGCCCTCGCTGAATGCTTCGGCGGAGGGAACGGCACCGGCGGCGCCGGAAGCCAGGAGGACCACAGTGTCGTTGGTGGACATGCAACCGTCGGAGTCGGCGCGGTCGAAGGTGACGCGCGTGGCATCGCGGAGGACGACGTCGAGCAGTTCCGGCTGCACCATGGCATCCGTGGTGAGCACCACCAGCATGGTGGCCAGGCCGGGTGCCAGCATGCCGGCGCCCTTGGCGATCCCGCCGATGCTGAACTCCTGGCCGTCGGCGTCGGTGCCGATGAAGAGGGCCGACTTCGGCACGCTGTCAGTGGTCATGATGGCGGTGCCCGCAGCCGGGCCGCCGTCGGTGCTGAGTTCTGCAGCAGCGGCCTCAATGCCGGGCAGGATCTTGTCCATGGGCAGCTGTTCGCCGATCAGCCCGGTGGAGCAGACAAACACGTCGGTGGCCGAAATGCCCAGGACCTCGGCCACTTTCTCGGCCGTGCTGTGGGTGTTCTGGAAGCCGGTGGGGCCGGTGCAGGCGTTGGCTCCGCCGGAGTTGAGGATGACGGCATCCACGCGGCCATCGGAGACCACCTGGCGGGACCAGTGCACGGGGGCTGCTGCCACGCGGTTGCTGGTGAAGACGGCGGCGGCCGCCTTGGAGGGGCCGTCATTGACGACCAGGGCGAGGTCCGGGTTGCCGGAGGCCTTGAGTCCGGCAGTGACGCCGGCTGCCCGGAATCCCTGGGGTGCGGTGATGGTCACGGGGCTACTCCCTGGAGGTTCAGGCCGGCGGTTTCGGGCAGGCCGACTGCGATGTTCATGGACTGCACGGCGCCGCCGGCGGTGCCCTTGGTGAGATTGTCAATCACGCAGGTGACGATGACCCGTCCCGTGTGCGCGTCGAAGGCCAGCTGCATGGCGGCGTGGTTGGAGCCCTGGACGGACTGGGTCGCGGGCCACTGGCCCTCGGACAGCACGTGGACGAACGGCTCGTCGTCGTACGCTTCGGTCCATGCCTGGCGAAGCTGCGCTGCGGTGGTGCCGGCTTTGACCCTGGCGGTGGCGGTGGTCAGGATGCCGCGGCTCATGGGAGCAAGGGTGGGGGTGAAGGAAACATTGACCTTTTCCCCGGCCGCATTGGAAAGGCCCTGCTCGATCTCGGGGGTGTGCCGGTGTCCGCCACCCACGCCGTAAGGACTCATCGAACCCATGACTTCGGAGCCGATCAGGTTGACCTTCGCGGCCTTGCCCGCGCCCGAGGTGCCGGAGGCGGAAACGATAACAACGTCGTCCGGCTCCAGCAGGTTCGCCGCGAAGCCGGGGGTCAGGGCAAGGAGGGCCGAGGTTGGGTAGCAGCCGGGAACGGCAATGCGCTTGGCGCCCTTGAGGGCCTCACGCTGCCCGGGCAGCTCCGGAAGCCCGTAGGGCCAGGTGCCGGCGTGGGGCGAGCCGTAGAATTTCTCCCACGCGGCGGGGTCCTCGAGGCGGTGGTCCGCGCCGGCATCGATGACGACTGTCCCTTCGGGAAGCTGGGCAGCGATCTCGGCGGAGGCACCGTGCGGCAGCGCCAGGAAGACGACATCATGGCCGGAGAGGTTCTCCACGGTGGTGTCTTCGAGGATGCGGCTGGCCAGCCCATGCAGGTGCGGCTGCAGTTCACCGAGGCGGGAACCGGCATTGCTGTGGGCTGTGATGGCACCGATGGTCACACCGGGGTGTCCGGCGAGAAGGCGAAGGACCTCTCCCCCGGCGTAGCCGCTGGCTCCCGAAACCGCAACAGAAATAGTCATGCTCCGACTATACAGCAATAGTTATGCACTGGTATCGATATTTATGCATGCGAGTCCCGCCGCAAGGAATAGTTTCGGGACTTGCCGTCCCTGTCAGCAGTATCCATAGGATGGATTCGGCAGCCGGGGCCGGAAACGCCGGAACCCGCGAAAGGAGAGCCATGACGCACGCAATCGTCGCACGGCAGGCAGGCGGACCGGAAGTCCTTGAGTACGCAGAGGTTCAGACCCCTGCCCCGGGACCGGGCCAGGTGCTCTTCAAAGTCGGGGCGGCGGGCGTCAATTTCATCGACACTTACAAGCGCAGCGGGGCCTACAAAGTCCAGTACCCGTTCACCCCCGGCACGGAAGCCGCGGGCACCGTGGAGGCAGTGGGCGAGGGCGTTACCGGTTTCTCAGTCGGTGACTTGATAGCCACGGCCGAGGGCATCAACTGCTACGCGGACCACGCCCTGGTGGATGAGGATGCCGCGCTTCCTGTGCCCAAAGGCCTGGACGTCTTTACCGCCGCAGCCCTCCCCCTCCAGGGCATCACCGCCCACTACCTGATGAACTCAACTTTTAAGGTGGAGCAAGGCCTCAAGGTCCTGCTGCATGCCGGAGCGGGCGGGGTTGGGCTGCTGCTGATCCAGCTGCTCAAGGCCCGCGGAGCAGAGGTTCTCACTACGGTCTCCACGGACGAAAAGGAGCAGTTGGCGCTTGAGGCCGGGGCGGACCACGTGCTGCGGTACGACGGCTTCGCGGAGCGGGTGCGGGACATCACGGGCGGCACGGGCGTGGACGTGGTCTACGACGGCGTGGGGAAGGATACTTTCGACGGCTCGCTGGCCGCCCTGCGGGTCCGGGGAATGCTGGTGCTGTTCGGCGCCGCGTCCGGCCCTGTTCCGCCGTTCGACCCGCAGCGCCTGAACGCCGGCGGCTCCCTGTTCCTCACCCGGCCCACTATGGGCCATTACCTGCGGGACGCCGTGGAACGGCGCTGGCGCTCGAACGAGGTCTTTGCCGCCGCCGCCGACGGGAGCCTGAAGGTCCGGATCGGCGCGCGCTACGCGTTGAGCCAGGCAGCCCAGGCGCACCGTGACCTGGAGGGCCGGAAGACCACTGGCAAGGTCCTCCTGGTGCCCTGATACCTGGTCCTTTTGGACCATGAACAACCATGACGGCGGTTCGCAGCCTGAGCGCGGCGGTTGTACATGGGGCGTCCACACCCTGGCCCTGGGATGGCTGAACAGGGCTTTCGGCCCACCCCAAAGGCAGCCCCAGGGTGGGACACTCGGCCAATGACGGATCAACGAAACCTGCGCCGACTTCCTGCCGCCGGAGCACTTATCTGTGTTCCGGCCTGCTGGTTTGCGTTCCGGCGCCTCCAACTGCGCTGGGGTGCAACCCCCGAGGAGGCGGGCGGGCAACTGCCCGGTGATGACCTGATCGCTGTCGCCGGTCTGCAGGCAACGCGGTCTGTCACCGTCCATGCCCCGGCAGAACGGGTGTGGCCCTGGCTGGTGCAGATGGGCCAGCGCCGAGGGGGACTCTACAGCTACGATTTCCTGGAGAACCTCGCCGGCCTGGACATCCACAGCGCGGACCGCATCCATCCTGAGTGGCAGGACATCAAAGTGGGGGACCCTGTCCATCTGGCACCCACGGACTCCTCGAATCTGGAGGTGGCGCTCCTTGAACCGGAAAGGGCGCTCGTCCTGCGCATCCCCCCAAGTTCAGCGCCCGGCCCCTTCGACTTCACCTGGGCCTTCATCCTCCAACCCAAGCCAAACGACACCACCCGACTCGTTGTCCGTGAGCGGTACGCCTATCGGCAATGGTGGGCACGGTTCCTGGTCGAGGCCGTGGAAGTCGCCAGCTTCGTCATGTCCCTGCGCATGCTCCACGGGATCAGGAGCCGGGCCGAGGGACTCACTTAAAGGAACAGGCTGCAGACCGCAGCCATCCCCGGGCAAGTACATTCACATCGCCAGGGATACCAGTAACAGGATGGAGAGTCCTCAATCATGGACAGTCCCAGGCGGCCAGCTCAATTGCCCCCGAAAATCCTGCGCATTCCCGCGGCAATCCTCGCCGCGGTAGCTGTCTATCACCAGTTCCTCCGCCCGCTCCACCTCCACTGGGGAGCAAACAAGGACGAAGAAGAACGCCCAATGCCAGGCGACGAGTTCGTGAACGATCCGTACCTGACGACAACCAGGGCCGTGTCCATCAAGGCCCCTCCCGGCAGCATCTGGCCATGGCTTGTGCAAATGGGCGACAGGCGCGGTGGGCTGTACAGCTACGACGTCTTGGACCGGGCCTTCGGTATCCTGAGCGGCCCAAGCGCCGGCAGGATACTTCCCGAGTTCCAAGGGCTTGCGGCAGGTGACGTGATTCCCCTGGGCAAGGGCCCGGACTGGCCGGTCAGGATCCTTGACGCCGAACGGGCCATGGTACTGGAACCGGTCTCCGGCCGCGTCAGTTGGTGTTTCGCGCTGTACCCGGAGGAAGACCACACACGGTTGGTGAGCCGGGTACGCATCCGGATCTACACAAAGGTCGTCCTCTGGATTCTGGCGCCGCTGGTCGATGCATGCTGGTTCGTTATGGAGCGAAGGATGCTCAAGGGAATCCGTCAACGTGCCGAGAAACCTAGGAAGTAAGAAAGTTCTGCGCCTTCAGCATGTTCGAACAGTTGGCGCCGTAACGAAGAAATCCCCGCACCCAATTCGAGGGGTGCGGGGACTTCTATTTGGGGGGTGTCCTGCTTACCGCTGGACCGCTCCGAAGCGTTCCGCGGCCAAGGCAACTGCCTGCTCACGCGCAGCAGAGGCTTCGTCTGCGGTGAGGGTGCGGTCAGCTGCCCGGAACCGAAGGCCGAAGGCCAGCGACTTCCTGCCTTCCTCGATGCCCTTGCCTGCGTAGACGTCGAACAGCGCAACGTCCTCCAGCAGCTCGCCGGCGCCTTCACGCAGCGCCTCGAGGACCTCGTCCGCGGGCACGTCGGCAGGAACAACGAGTGCAACGTCCTGGGTGGCTACCGGGTACGTGGAGATGTGGCGGGCCACGATCACGTCCGGTGCCGCCTCAAACAGGGCGTCGGCGTCGAGTTCGAGTGCCACCGAACGGGCAGGCATGTCCGAAGCTGCCAGCAGCTTGGGGTGCAGTTCGCCCGCGTAGCCCACGGTCTCCCCTGTCCGCAGCGCCAGGCGGGCGGTGCGGCCGGGATGGAACGCCTGGTGGCTGCCCTGGCTGACCACCAGGTCGACGCCGAGGACGTCGCCGGCGAGGCGGGCAACATCCAGCGCATCGGCCCAGTCCCACTGCCGGGGGGTGTGCCCCGTGGCGGCCGGGGAATCATGACCGGTGAGGACGGCAGCCACATGGAACGGCTGGTCCGGGACGCCGTCATACAGTGCATCGAGCACCTCGGCGTCAGGCTTGGCGCCCAGCGGCGGGATCGAAGCTGTGCCCACGGTCCCGGCCGGCAGGAACACCAGGCCGGACTCGAACAGGGCAAGATCACGGAAGCCCCGCGAGTGGTTCCGCTTGGCCACCTCGATCAGCCCAGGGAGGATGGAGGTCCGCAGGAAGCCCTGCTCCTCGCTGATGGGGTTGGCCAGCTTGACCGCACTCCGCTCCGCGCCCTGTTCGGCCACGCCGAAGGTGTCGTTGGCTGCCTTGGACACGAACGGGTAGGACAGCACCTCGGTCAGCCCGGCATCAGCCAGGGACTGGATCAAGCGCCGGCGCTGCTGCTGGACCCGGGTCAGTCCACGGCCCGGAGGGGCAACCGGCAGGGTGGCGGGGATCTTGTCGTAGCCCACCAGCCGGGCGATTTCCTCGGTCAGGTCTTCCTTGGTCTCCAGGTCGCTGCGCCAAGTAGGCGGCGTAACGCTCCAGCCGCCGTCGTTCTTTTCGACGACAGCGCCCAGGTCTTCAAGGGAGGTGACAATCTGCTCTTCAGTGAAGTCGATGCCGATGCGCGCGGCGGCGAAGCCGGCGGGCAGTCCAATGGTGATGGTCTCCGGTGCCGTGCCCACGTCGGTGCCGGCGTCATCGGCGGTGCCGCCGGCCAGTTCCACCAGGAGGTCAACCACGCGCTGGGCGGCAATGCCCGCCACCTGCCAGTCAACCCCGCGCTCGAAACGCTTGGACGCCTCGGACGGCAGCTTGTGGCGGCGCCGCGAGCGCCCAATGGACACCTCGTCGAAGTGTGCAGCTTCCACCAGGATGTTCGACGTCGAGTCGCTCACCTCGGTGGCCGCACCGCCCATGACGCCCGCAATACCGATGGCACCGGAGTCGTCGGTGATGAGCAGGTCCTCGGTGTCAAGGGCGCGTTCCTTGCCGTCCAGGGTGGTGATCTTCTCACCTGCCGAGGCACGCCGCACTACGATCTCGCCGGACAGCTTGTCCTGGTCGTAGCAGTGCGTGGGCTGGCCCAGCTCCAGCATGACGTAGTTGGAGATGTCCACGGGCAGCGAAATGGAGCGGATGCCTGCCAGCCGGAGCCGTGACACCATCCATGGTGGAGTGGGCCTGGTGGCATCGACGCCGCGGACAGTCCGGGCCACGAAGCGGTCGCAGCCGGGCTTGCCGTAGATGGGCGCATCGTCGTTGAGCTTGACGCCGTAGCCGCCCGACAGCCCTGCAGGGGCGTTGACCTTGGCTGCCGGGTCCGTGAAGGCGGTTCCGGTGGCATGCGCATACTCGCGGGCCACGCCGCGGATGGAGAAGGCGTAGCCGCGGTCCGGGGTGACGTTGATTTCCGCAGCCTCGTCGTACAGGCCCAGCAGCTCCATGGCGTCGGTGCCGATTTCCGGGTCAAGCCCGATGCGGGACAGCACCAGGATGCCGTCGTGGTCCTCGCCGATGCCCAGTTCGCGGACCGAGGCGATCATGCCGGCCGACAGGTGGCCGTAGGTCTTGCGGGCCGAGATGTGGAAGTCGCCGGGCAGCACGGCACCCGGAAGCGTGACCACCACCTTGTCGCCCTCCACGAAGTTGTGGGCGCCGCAGATGATGCCCTGGACACCGGAGGGGTCAATCCCGTCTCCGGTGAGGGTCTGCTCCTGCCCTTCGGGGACAACGCGGACCTGGCACCAGTTGATGGTCTTGCCGTTGGTCTGCGGCTCCTTGACCAGGCTCAGGACCTGGCCCACCACGATGGGGCCCTTCAGCGTGTCCGTGGGGCGGTGGACCGCTTCTTCCTCGAAGCCGACCTTGACCAGCTCGGCCATGACATCTTCGGCCGTTGCACCGGCCGGTACGGCCGCGAATTCACGCAGCCAGGAAAGTGGGATACGCACTGTTAGATCTCCATCCCGAAGTGCTCGCTGAACCGTACATCGCCTTCGATCATGTCGCGCATGTCCCCCACCTCGTTGCGGAACATGAGGGTGCGCTCGATGCCCATGCCGAAGGCAAAACCTGAATAGACGTCCGGGTCGATGCCCGCGGCGCGCAGGACATTGGGGTTGACCATGCCGCAGCCGCCCCACTCGATCCAGGCCGGTCCGCCCTTGGCGCCGGGGTGGAAGATGTCCAGCTCGGCGGAGGGCTCGGTGAACGGGAAGTAGTTGGGGCGGAGCCGGATCTGGGCTTCGTCGCCGAACATCTGCCGGGCGAAGTGTTCCAAGGTGCCGCGCAGGTCCGCCATGGACAGGTTCCTGTCGATGGCCAGGCCTTCGAACTGGTGGAACACCGGGGTGTGGGTGGCGTCCAGCTCATCGGTGCGGAACACCTTGCCGGGGCACAGCACGTAGATGGGCACCTCGCGCTCCAGCATGGACCGGACCTGCACCGGAGAGGTGTGGGTCCGCATCAGCAAGTGGGCCTCGGGTGGTTCCACGAAGAAGGTGTCCTGCATTTCGCGGGCCGGGTGGTCCGGCTTGAAGTTCAGGGCATCGAAGTTGAACCACTCCGATTCCACCTCGGGGCCTTCGGCAATTTCCCAGCCCATGCCCACGAAGATGTCCGCCACGCGGTCCTGCAGCGTGGAGAGCGGGTGGCGGGCACCGGCGCGGCGGCGGCGCGGCGCTGCGGTGACGTCCACCGTTTCCTCGACCAGGATCCTGGCGTCGTTTTCAGCCTCAAGTACCGCGGTACGGTCGGCGAGCGCCTTGTTGACCCGGCCGCGGGAGGCGCCCATCAGCTTTCCGGCGAGCGCTTTCTGGTCTTTCGGCAGTTTGCCGATTTCGCGGTTGGCAAGGCTCAGCGGGGACTTCTCGCCGCTGTGGGCAAGCCGCACCGCCTTCAGCTCGTCAAGGGTGGCCGCACCGGCGATGGCGGTGATGGCCTGGTCTACAGCGGCGTTGATGGCGGCCTCATCCGTGGGGTTCGGGATGGCGCCGCCCGGCAAAGTTTCAGTCATCTACTGTTCTTAGCTACGAGTCGTGGCTGCCGGCGGCCGGGGCAGCCGTTGGCGGTTTCCCGCCCGGCGCGTCCGTCGCCGGCAGGTCATGGATGAATGCGCTGAACGTCAGGTGCATTCAATGACCAGGTCAGGGCTCGCCGGCAGGACCGGCGGCCACTGCCCTCCAGTCTAGTTGAACCCTCCGGTTACCATGGCCTCATGACTTTGCGGCAGCGCGCAGGTGCCTTTCACGGCCCGACGACGGCCCAGCGGCTGAGGCGGGCAGCGAACCTCCTGAACGGGAGCACCTTGGCCGGGCTCGCCGTCGCCCTCGCCGCCCGGACCCGGATCAGCCGGGGGCCGCGCGGACTGATCATCGCCGCGGACTACCGCTGGCGGCTGCCGTTCGCCCACGCCTACACCCTGGGCAACGTGGTGCTGTGCCGCAGCACGGCCGGGGAACTGCTGTCCCGGCCGGGGCTCCTGGGGCACGAGGAAAGGCACTGCACCCAGTACGCGTGGTGCCTGGGGTTGCCCTTCATCCCGCTGTACCTCGCAGCCGCGGGCTGGTCCGTGCTGCGAACCGGAAATCCGGGCACGGGGAACATCTTTGAACGCCGGGCAGGGCTGGCAGCCGGCGGCTACCCGCTCGCGGCGGGGAGGCGAAAGTGATGGGACAGGAACCCGGCGGAGACGGGAATGCGCGGACAGTCACCGTCACGGGTACCGGATGGGCGGAGGCGGCCCCTGACCTGATGCTGGTTTCGCTGGGAGTGGAGTGCCGCGCCGCATCTGTGACGGCGCGTACGCGGCAGCCGCGGAGGGACTGGCTGCGGTGGGCTCCGCTCTCCGCAGCCACGGCGTTGCCCCGGCCGATATCCGCTCAGCGGGTTTAGCCGTCCGCGCCGATCTCGCCTGGCGGGACGGCGAAGGCCAGAAACTCGTGGGGTACGTAGCGTCCAGCAGCCTCACGGTCAGGCTGCGGGATATTGGCAGCGCGTCCGCCATCATTTCCGCGGCAGTGGGTGCGGCCGGGGACAATGTGCGGCTGAACAACCTGCAGCTGGTCCTCTCTGACGACGCCGCGGTCCGCGCAGAGGCCAGGGAAGCTGCCTGGCATGACGCGTTGCGCATCGCCATGCAGTATGCAGCCCTGGCCTCCGCCACCCTGGGCCGGGTGCTGTCCGTGACGGACCGGCCGCCTCAAGCAGGACCGGTTCCACTTGCAGGCATGCAGCGGACGTCCGCGTCGGAGGGCGTGGCAGTCGAACCGGGTACCAATCGGCTTGAGGCCACCGTCACTGCCACGTGGGCACTGGAACAATAGCCTCTTCCGCTGGCACGGTCTGCTGCGCGGCGCCTTGACTTCCATTCGAACATGTTTTCGAATGGAGTCATGAGATGGGAAGCGCAGGCACTGGTGCCCAATCCACCGGACACCGCAACCGGGGCAGCTCCGGCGCTCCTTCCACTGGCGGGACTGGTCCGCTCCATCACCACTCCGGAGTTCGCCGGTATTACGTTCCATGAGGTCACGGCAAAGTCCGCGCTCAACAGGGTCCCGGCGGGGTCAAAGATGCCGTTCGAATGGACAGTGAATCCCTACCGCGGCTGCAGCCACGCCTGCGTTTACTGCTTTGCGCGGAAGACGCACACCTACCTGGATTTCGACGCCGGCATGGACTTTGACAGCCAGGTGGTGGTCAAGGTGAACGTCGCGGAGGTCCTCCGCAAGGAACTGAACAAGCCTTCCTGGGGACGCCATCAGGTGGCGCTGGGCACCAACACCGATCCCTACCAGCGGGCCGAGGGCCGGTACCGGCTCATGCCCGGCATTATTGCCGCACTGGCGGAGTCCGGCACTCCCCTGTCCATCCTCACCAAGGGAACCCTGCTGGCCAGGGACATTCCGCTGCTCAAGAGGGCTGCCACGCAGGTACCCGTGGGGCTGGGCATCTCCCTGGCCATGACCGACGAAGCCTTGTCGGAGGCCATCGAGCCCGGCACGCCCGGACCCAGGGCCCGGCTCAAACTCGTGTCCCGCCTGCGTGAGGCAGGACTGCCCTGCGGCGTCATGGCCATGCCCATCCTGCCGTGGTTGTCAGACAGTGATGAAGCCCTGGATGCGCTGTTCGGTTCCCTGGCGGCAGCCGGGGCAACCGGAGTCAGCGCGGGCGCACTGTACCTGAAACCGGGCACCAGGGAATGGTTCATGAAATGGATCGCCACCCACCACCCCGAACTCGCCGGCCGGTACCGGCGGCTGTACGGGACAGGTTCCTACGCCTCCAAGGAGTACCGCACCTGGCTTGCCGGCAGGGTCAGGTATTTCAAGGCCCGGCACGGCTTTTCACATTCCGCCGGTTTCAGCCACCGGAACTTGGAGGACCCCAGGGTGGAGGAAGCGGAATATCCGGCCGGGATCATTCCCACTGCGGTTCCCGGCGCCCCGGCTGATCATCCTCCGGCGCCAGTTTCGGCAGCATCCCGGGATGCTGTGCAGGAATCGCTGTTCTAACCGGCCCACCACACCAGGCTGTCCTGATGTGTCAGGCCTTTGTCCTGCCCGGGGCCTCTGCAAGCAGCGCATCAGAATCCATGGGATCAGAACCTTGGGCAACAGAATCCAGCAGTGCGTGGACGATCGGATAATCGGCCGGGATCCACGGCAGGGCCAGGACCGCCTCCCGGTCCCCCAGGTCAACCCAGCGCAGTTCATCGTGGTCCTCCAGGGGCATCGGTTCTCCGCGCGTCACCTCCGCGAACCAGACCCTCATGCTGGCCCTTTCATTCAGCGGCCAGCCACCCGGGGTGTCCGCCGGCAGCTCCTGTCCCAGGTGCACGCCGATCCCCAGTTCCTCAGCCAGCTCCCGTACCAACGCCGCCTCGGGTTCCTCCCCGGGTTCCACCTTGCCGCCCGGGAACTCCCATAGTCCCGCCAGGTGCTCCGGCGCGCTTCGCCGGGCCACCAGCAGCACCGCCGGATTGGCCAGCCGGTCCACTACAGCTCCGCCCACAACCTGAATCAGTCCAGTCACCGGCTCATTCTATGGGCCACAATGGAGTGTCCGGGAACAGCAGTCCCGCCGGGGAATGTGATCCCGCGGGAATAGGTCCTGCCCAGCATGGGTTTGCCACACTGTCCGGACCGTCCTGCCCCACCGCCGTGGCATCCGCCCTTTATATACGATCCACGTTTCGAGAAGCAGGCATATGAGCAGCGTTCTTTCCCCGTCCACGGCTACCCGCACCAAGACACACAACATCGGGATGGCCATCTTTGCCCTGGCCATGGGCGGCGTGGGCATCGGGGTCACCGAGTTCACCATGATGGGCCTGCTGAAGGAAGTGGAAGAGGGCCTGGGGATCAGCACTCCTGAAGCCGGGCACCTCATCTCCGCCTATGCGCTGGGCGTGGTGGTGGGTGCTCCCCTGCTGGCCGCCGTCGGCGCCAAACTCCCCCGCAAGAATCTCGCGCTGGGGCTGCTGCTGTTCTTTACAGTGGCCAATCTTTCGTCATTCATTGCGCCTGACTACGGTTCCATGCTGGTGTCCCGCTTTGCCGCAGGCCTGCCGCACGGCGCCTTTTTCGGGGTGGCAGCCGTCATTGCCGCATCCCTTGTTCCGGCGACCAAACGGGGATGGGCCATCTCGATGGTCATGGCCGGACTCAGCGTCTCCAACGTCGTGGGGGTACCGGCCGCCACGTGGCTGGGCCAGACTTTCGGCTGGCGCCTGCTGTTTGTCCTGGTCGGTGCCATCGGCCTGCTGGCACTGGCCTTGGTGTGGAAATTCGTCCCCTTCCAGCACGCGCACCCGGACGCGAGCATCCGGCGCGAACTCGGGGCCCTCAAACGGCTCCAGGTGTGGCTGGCTCTCCTGGTGGGCATTGTGGGTTTCGGCGGCTTTTTCGCCACCTACACCTATATCGCCCACACCATGACGGCGGTAGCCGGCATCCCGTCCGCCCTGATCCCCCTGGTGGTGGCGCTCTACGGCCTTGGCATGGTGGCCGGGAACATCGTGGGCGGCAGGCTCGCTGACAAATCCGTCATGGGCACCCTGTACCGGGTCCTCCCGGCCATCGCCGTGGCCCTGGTGGTTTACGCAATTGCGGCGCACTGGCCCTGGAGCGCCATGGTCATGGTCTTTGTGGTGGGAGCCTCCGGCTCGATGCTCATTCCTGCCCTGCAGACCCGGCTGCTGGACGCCTCACCCGATGCCCCGTCGCTGGCCTCCTCCCTCAATCATGCCGCGCTGAACGTTGCCAACGCCCTGGGCGCCTTCCTCGGCGGCGTTGTCATCGCCCTCGGCTGGGGCTTCGTTGCCCCGGCCCTGGTGGGCGCCGTGCTCGCCATCCTTGGTTTCGGCGTCGCCCTCCTCAGCGGCCTGCTCGAGCGCAAAAGGCCGCTGGCCGCCTGACCCCTTCCCGGCTCGCCGCAATTCCGATGAACCGGGCGGTCCGCCGGGTCCTAACGATGCCGCAACGCCGCCCCTGGAGCTACTGACTTTGCGGGGGGCTTATGTTAGCTTGAGCCTCATCGGGACTATTAATCCCGGTCACAATAAGGAGGAGACATGGGTTTTCTTGCTTGGATTATTTTGGGCCTCATAGTCGGGGCCATCGTTAAGGCCGTTATGCCCGGACGGGTCGGCGGCGGCTGGGTCACCAGCCTCATCCTCGGTGTTGTTGGCGCCATTGTTGGCGGCTGGATTGGCAGCCTGCTGTTCAACAAGGGCGATCTTGCCTTCTTCGACCTCGGCACCTGGATTCTCGCTATCGTCGGTGGCCTCGTTGTCGCCGGCATCTACGGAGCAGTCACCGGACGCGGACGGACCAGCCGCGCACCATAACCGCTCTGTCTACAATTACCCGATGGGCCCCGGATTTCCGGGGCCTTTTCTTTGTGCCCGGTCTTTGTGCCTGGTCTCTGCGCCCCGGTCTTTGTCGCCGGATCCCCTGCCCCGAAGCCTCCGTGAGGGACGGGGCTGCTGACGAAGGCTCCGCCCGCCGTCGTGCCTGCTTATGTTGCTGGTTCCATCGGAGCCTGGCCCCGGCGCTGGGAGCGGGCGCTGGCGTAGAGGCATACCGTGGCCGCGGTCCCCAGATTGAGGCTTTCGGCGGCACCGTAGACCGGAACAGCCACCCGGTGGTCCGCCAGTTCCAGCTCCTCATCGGACAGTCCCTGCGCCTCGTTCCCGAAAAACCAGGCGGTAGGCGCGGCGAGATCGTAGACGGAGTCCGGCCCGGTACCGGTGAGCCTGCGCCGGGCGTTCTCGTCCTGCAGGACATCCAGGTCCAGCTGCCCGTAGCCGTCAGCCGCGAGAATGCCGATGCCGCGCGCCTTGCAGGCCTGGGCCAGTTCAACGGGATCGGCAGCAAGTACGACGGGAAGGTGGAACAGCGACCCTGCAGTGGCGCGGACAGCCTTGGGGTTGTAGATGTCGACGCTGGAGGTGGTCAAAACCACTGCGTCGGCACCGGCGGAATCAGCCGCGCGCAGGACAGTTCCTGCGTTCCCCGGGTCCCTCACCTGGCACAGCACGGCAATCAGGCGGGGCCCGGCGTCGAGCACCTCTTCAAGGGGCACGTCCACAAACCTGCAGACGGCAACGATCCCCTGGGGGTTGACGGTGTCCGCCATGGCTGCCAGGACTTCTTCCGTGGCCAGCCGGGCGTTGGTGCCGTCGGCAAGCTCCTCGAATTCCGGAAATCGGTCAAGGCAGCTTTCGCTGGCGAAGACCTCGGTGACTATTCCGGGTGCTCCCGCCGCGATCCGCTGTTGGTGGAGTTTGAGTGCTTCACGCACGGCCTGGGGCCCCTCAGCCAGGAACTGGCCACGCTTTAAACGGGCCGGGCGCCCTGCAAGCTTTGCCACGTCCTTCACCCGATCGGCTCGGGGGTTGGACAGTGGAAAATCTTGCGGGCGCCCGGTTTCGTTCATATAAGAACTGTAGTAGCTGCTGCCACCTGTTCCTGAACGGGCCCCTCAGGCGAGGGGCGGAAGCGGCTTGCCTAGGCTGCTGCCTTCTTGGCGGAGGTGTCTGCCGGCAGGGAGTCCTTGGCCACCTGGACCAGTGCGGCGAAAGCGTTGGCGTCAGAGACGGCAAGCTCGGCCAGCATACGGCGGTCAACCTCGACCTCGGCGGCCTTCAGGCCCTGGATGAGGCGGTTGTAGGTGAGGCCGTTGGCGCGGGAAGCAGCGTTGATGCGCTGGATCCACAGGCGGCGGAAGTCACCCTTCTTCTTCTTGCGGTCGCCGTAGCTGTACACAAACGAGTGCAGCAGCTGCTCTTTGGCCTTGCGGTACAGGCGCGAACGCTGTCCGCGGTAACCCTTTGCGCGTTCAAGAACAACCCGGCGCTTCTTGTGGGCGTTGACCGCCCTCTTCACACGTGCCACGTGCGTACTCCTTCGAAAATCTGATCCCAAGCATCTACTGCCGGAGTTCCGGCGGCCTGAGAATGCTGTTTGGCAGGTGACGGACCACCAGGTGGCAGCCCCTCATAGAACTTGGAAATTAGATGCCGAGCATCTTCCGGATGACCTTGGCGTCGCCCTTGAAGACGATCTTGTCGCCGGCAAGGCGGCGGGTCAGGCGGGAGGACTTGTGCTCCAGGTAGTGGCGGCGGTTGGCCTGCTGGCGGCGCAGCTTGCCGCTGCCGGTCAGCTTGAATCGCTTCTTAGCACCACTGTGGGTCTTCATCTTCGGCATGGGAACCGATCTCCTTACGTTTCTGCGGGCCCTGGGGCCGCAGTTCTATCGCGCAGCCGCCCCTGCGGGCAGCATGCTGGTTGCTGACTGCCGGGTGCGTACCCCGGCAGCTGTGAACTAGTTGGTCTTCTTGCCGGCCGGCTTCGGCGCTGCCTTGGGGGCAGGGCGTGCAGCAGGCTTCGGCGCAGCAGGCCTGGCCACCGGCTTGGGCGGTGCAGGCACAGCGGCCGACTTGGGCGCCGCAGGCGCGGCGGCTTCCGGCTTGGCGGCAGCTGCAGGCCGGGGCGCCGGAGCAGCCTTCGGTGCAGGAGCCTTGGGGGCCTCCTGCTTCGGAGCAGAAGCCTTGGGGGCTTCCTGCTTCGGTGCAGCAGCCTTGGGGGCTTCCTGCTTCGGAGCTTCCTGGTTCGGTGCAGCAGCCTTTGGAGCCTCCTGCTTCGGAGCTTCCTGTTCCGGAGCGGCGGGCGCCTCGGCGGGGGCGTTGTCCTCAGCGACGGCGTCCGGCTCGGTGGAGACGGTGAAACCCTCCGGCAGCAGGTCCGCCAGTGACTGCGTCATGGGGGCCTGGTCCTGGCCTGAGGTATCAACGCGGCCGGAAGCCTTGGCTTCGTTCTGCGCCTTCGCCTCCGCACGCTGGGTGGCGCGCCGGGCTTCGGCCTTGGCCTCAGCCTTGTTCTTCAGGGGACCAACCACCATGACCATGTTGCGGCCGTCAATGCGGGGGCTGGACTCCACTACGCCAACTTCAGCGACGTCGTCGGCGAAGCGCTGGAGCAGGCGGATGCCCATCTCCGGACGCTGCTGCTCACGGCCGCGGAACTGGATCATGGCTTTGACCTTGTCCCCGGCACCGAGGAAGCGGAGGGCGTGGCCGCGCTTGGTCTCGTAGTCGTGGGTGTCGATCTTCAACCGGAAGCGGATTTCCTTCAGAACAGTGTTCGTCTGGTTCTTCCGGGCTTCACGTGCCTTGACCGCGGCCTCGTACTTGTACTTGCCGAAGTCCATCAGCTTGCACACCGGAGGCTTCGCCTGAGGTGCAACTTCAACGAGATCAAGGTCGGACTCGGCAGCCAGTCGCAGGGCATCCTCAATACGGACGATTCCTACCTGTTCACCTGCAGGGCCGACCAGCCGCACCTCGGGGACGCGGATACGCTCATTGATTCTTGGCTCGCTAATGTTAAAGCTCCTGTGTTTGTTGTTGAGTCCCGGCAAATAGAGAAGGCCCCCAATTGCCGGAGCAATCGAAGGCCTCAGATAGGTTGGCTCAGCAACCCCGAAAGGGCTGCACGTGCACAGTCCCGGCGAATGCCGGTCCGTGCCCAACCAGGTACCCGGCAACCTTGCGCCCCCTGCAGGTTCCGAAGGGAACGCCTGGGACAGCGGCTGACGCGGGTGGGAGAGAGCTCCGCTTGCAAACTGGAAGCCATTCTACAGAAAAAATTCCCGTCAACGCCGGAAGCGCTGCTGGGAACCTGATCGTTTGGGACAATCTCTGAAATAACGACATCCAGTCGGTCTGTGTCAAGCTTACCAGTATGAGCACCCCAGACAGTAATTCGTACGTCTTCGAGCCCGGCGACGCAGGCGCAGACGTTTCACAACAGATCCGCGACATCTCCGAAGTCCCCGCCATCGAGGTCATCACCACGGCCGCCGTGCACCTGATGAGCGCCGCCGCCGTCAAGCTTGGCCTGGCCGCAGAGGACAACGCCGCCGAGCTGAAGGACCTTGACCAGGCCCGGAAACTGATCACCGCACTGGCCGGCCTGGTCACCGCCGCCGCCCCCGAAATCGGCTCACAGCACGCCGGTCCCTTGCGCGACGGACTGCGGTCCCTTCAGCTGGCCTTCCGCGAGGAGTCGCTGATTCCGGACGCCCCGGGCAAGGGCCCGGGCGAAAAGTACACCGGGGCAGTGAACTAAGGAAGAACCCACCCCAGCAGCGTCCGACGGCGGGACGGCCTTTCAAGGTCGTCCCGCCGTCGCGCTTTAACTCCATCGATTGCTCCGTACCTGCCGTTTAGCGGAGCCAGAACGACAACTGCGGAGCAATCGATGGGCAGGCCGGGTATCAGGCGGCGGCTTTCCGGCGGCGCTGCTGGAGGACCAGGCCCACCAGGCACAGCACGACGCCAGCGGTGCCGACGGAAACGAAGCCCCCGGACGGCCCCATGACGTCGATGAAGATGCCGGCCAGCGGCGAACCGAGGGCAACACCCGCGGTCAGGGCTGAGCCATACCAGCCCATGGCCTCCCCCCGCCGCTCCTCGGACACCAGGTCCGCGACTTTCTCGGAGGCCGCGGAGAGTACGGGAGCGCAGAGCAGGCCCGGCAGGACGGAGACGAACGCCAGGGTCCAGGTGTCGTGGGCAAAAGCCATGGGCAGGGTCAGCGCCGCCATGCCCAGCAGCAGGATGACAGGCGGGATGGGCCGGTGCATGGCGCCGTAGATGAGGCCGCCCACCACTGACGCAGCGCACCAGAAGACGAAGACGATACCGATTTCGCTCTGGCGTCCGCCGGTTTGCAGCGCCGCAACAATGCCGACGTCGGTGCCGCTCAACACCATTCCGGCGCCGGCAGCAACGGCAAAGAGTGCCGCGACCGTTGCGGTGAACCAGGCGAAGCCACCTGCCAGCCTTCCGCGCAGTCCCTGTGCAGCACTGGTGGCCGCTCCGGCGGGCGCCAGCTCCGCGGCCGCTTCCTGGACGTGGGCCGGCGCGGTGGCGACGACGGCAACTTCCGCTGCGTGCTGCTCATCCTCGGCGCATTCGACGGTTTGTCCCGGGCTGCGGGTGGGCGGGTTGAACCACATGAGGAACAGCCCTGCGAGGGACGTGGCGACGCCGACTACAGTCAACCCGGCGATGGTAAATCCGCTGGTGGCCACCACAGCGCCGGCGGCAGGGCCAATCATGAAGACCATTTCCGTGGTGATGGCGTCCAGGGCGAATGCGGTGCGCCGCTGGTCGCCTTCCGCCAGGACGCCAAGGGACTGCCGGACCACACTGAAGATGGGCAGCGTGAGCAGGCCGCCCACGAAGACCAACGGGAGGAGCCACTGGTAGGACACGTGCGGCACGACGCACCAGATCACCGTCTCCGAGACCACGGACGGGATGAGTGCGGTCCGCAGTCCCACGGTGTCAACGCGCCTGCCACGCCATGGAGCGCCCAAGGCAATGCCGATGGTCATGACGGCTGCCGCGGCACCCGCGGCGGCGTAGCCCTGGCCGAGGGTGAGGACGATATGCAGGGTCAGGAGCACCCCGGCGGCCGAGTGCGGGATGCGGGCAATCATGCCCACCAGCAGCAGCCGGCGGATCGGCCGGATGGCGAGCAACTCCCGGTAGAGAGCGAAATTCACGAAGCGGTCCTTCAGGGTATGCCGCAGCGCTGGCGGGGATCACCCATCCGGCTGCCGGCTAGTCGGGAGCGCGCCTCAGTTTGATTTCCAGGGAGTCGACGCGCTCCCCAAACAATACATTCCGCGACCACTCCGACTGCAGACCGGCCACCAGTTCCTGGACACCGGCGGCGTCCAGGCCGTCCTCGAGGTACAGCACCACCTGGAGTTCCGGCCCGGCGCCGCCGCCCGGGAGCACGGCGCCGTCTGCTGCACGGGACGCTACTCCCCTGCCCGGCAACAGCCCGATGCTGCGGATGGCGGCGAAACCGGAGGCGGCGCGGGCCATCTCATCGGCCAGTTCGGGGTCGTCGTACGAAGGGATCCAGTCGTGCTGCTGTGCCAGTGCCCAGACGCCGGGGCGCCGCAGCACGAACGTCACGTCTGCTCCCGGGTCCAGGACCAGGAGTTCGGCGCCTTCCGCGACTGCCGAGAGGGCCGCCCGCGCGGCGTACACGGCAACGGGCCGGGCCTCGGGATGCCAGGCGGCCAGCGCCGCCGCCGAGGTGAATGCGGGGAGGGCGGTCCTGCCATCGGCCGCCTTCAGCGTCACCAGCGCCATGTCTGCCTGCTTGTCCGCGTGCAGCCCGTGGGCTGATTCAGCTTCTTCGGCCAGTTGCGCCACAATCGGAATGAAAACCCGTGCGGTTGCCAGGGCGGCGACGACGCCCGCTTCATCTCCTGTCCCCTGCCGGAGCGCTGCCACTGCGGCGAGGTAACCGGCGTCGGCCGTGCCGTCGTCGTCCTCGAAGTTGTGGATCTTCGCGTCGTCACCGGCAAGGCTGCGTCCTGCCCACGGCTGGCCGGCGGAATCCGTGGCGCCGCCGGCGCTGGCCAACGCTGCCGCGATGTGGCCAGGCAGTGGGCGGGGGGCCGGGCGCCCCGGCTCTTCGAGGTTAGGCATGGGTGGAGAGGCCGCCGGGCTTAGCGACGGCCGGCGACGTCGAGGGCTTCGGGCAGGGTGAAGGCGCCGGCATACAGGGCCTTGCCCACGATGGCGCCTTCGACGCCCAGGGGGACCAGGGACCGGAGGACCTTCAGGTCATCCAGGCTGGAGATGCCGCCGGAAGCCACCACGGGCTTGCCGGTCTTTTCCACCATCTGGCGCAGGAGCTCGACGTTGGGTCCCTGCAGCGTGCCGTCCTTGGTCACGTCGGTCACGACGTACCGGGAGCAGCCGGCCTCCTCGAGGCGGCCCAGCACGTCCCAGAGATCCCCGCCTTCCTTGGTCCAGCCCCGGCCGGCCAGGGTTGTTCCGCGGACATCAAGGCCGACGGCGATCTTGTCGCCAAACCGCTCGATGGCCCGCCGGGTCCACTCCGGATTCTCCAGCGCAGCCGTCCCCAGGTTGACCCGGGCCACGCCCAGGTCAAGGGCGGCTTCCAGGGTCTCGTCATCCCGGAGGCCGCCGGAGAGCTCCACCTTGATGTCCAGCCGGCCCACAACCTCACGGAGCAGGTCAGCGTTGGAGCCGCGGCCGAAAGCGGCGTCCAGGTCCACCAGGTGCACCCACTCGGCGCCCTGCTGCTGCCAGTTCAGTGCAGCTTCAAGGGGTGTTCCGTAGCTGGTTTCGCTGCCGGCCTCGCCCTGGACCAGCCGGACGGCCTGGCCGTTGACGACGTCGACGGCTGGCAAAAGTTCAAGTACCGGCAGGTCATGTGCGGTGGTCATACTCATCCTCGGTGTTGGTTCTTCGTTTCGGGCAAAGCAGGGCGCCGGGACTGCGACGCTGGTGGGGCAGGGCGTGCAGGCCGCCATCGCGCCGCCGGCGGCTGGTGGTCAGCCGGCCGGCAGCGTCAGCAGATAGGCGGCGAGCAGTGACATGCCCGCCAGGACGTAGAACGCAACCTGGGTCCAGAGCGGCTTGTGCTGCTGCCGGAATGAGATGCCGCCACCGATGAGGATGCCGGCGAGGCCCATCAGGAGTACGGACCACATCTAGGCGTCGCTGCCAGCGTCTGCCGGCGCTGCAGCAGGTTGGCCGCCAGCGGGCTTGCGCAGGCCTTCCACCCAGTTGCGCAGGAGCCGCGCGCCGGCGTCGCCGGACTTCTCCGGGTGGAACTGGGTGGCGCAGAGGGGGCCGTTCTCGACCGCCGCGATAAACGGGCCGCCGTGCTCTGACCAGGTCACCAGGGGCGGCGCCATCCGGGGCTGGATGACGTCGAAGTTCCATTCCTGCACGCCATATGAATGCACGAAGTAGAACCGTTCGTTTTCGACGCCGGCGAAGAGCTTGGAGCCTTCGGGCACCTTGACGGTGTTCCAGCCCATGTGCGGAACCACCTCGGCCGGGAGGGCCTCGACCTTGCCGGGCCACTCGCCGATGCCCTCGGCTTCGGTGCCGTGTTCCACTCCGGCTTCGAAGAGGACCTGGAGGCCCACGCAGATGCCGAGCACGGGACGGCCGCCTGCCACCCGCCTGCCGATGAGCCGGATACCGTCAACGGCCTTGAGTTCGCGCATGACGGTTTCGAACGCACCCACACCCGGGACCACCAAGCCGTCAGCGTTCAGTACATCTTCAGGCTTGGCGCTGAGGATCACTTCCGCTCCGGCACGTTCCAGTGCGCGCACGGCGGACCGGACGTTCCCGGAGCCGTAGTCGAGCACGGTGACGGTGGGCTTGCCCTCCGGTGAAGGCAGTTTGCGCGAAGCTGACGGGTCGATGATGGCGCCGTCCTTCAGGACCTGTCCGCTCACAGCGCCCCCTTGGTGGAGGGAATGCCCTCGACCCGGGGATCGGGTTCCACGGCGGCACGGAGGGCGCGTGCGAAGGCCTTGAACTGCGCCTCGACGATGTGGTGCGGGTCCCGGCCGGCGAGCACGTTCATGTGCAGGCAGATGCCGGCGTGCAGCGTGATGGCCTCGAAAACGTGGCGGGTCAGGGAACCGGTGAAGTGGCCGCCGATCAGGTGGTACTCCTGGCCGGCAGGCTCGCCGCCGTGCACCAGGTATGGGCGGCCGGAGACGTCCACCACAGCGTTGGCAAGCGCTTCGTCCAGCGGCACGGTGGCTTCGCCGAACCGGCGGATCCCGGCCTTGTTACCCAGGGCGGTCCGCAGCACCTCACCGAAGGTGATGGCCACGTCCTCCACTGTGTGGTGGACGTCGATGTGGGTGTCGCCCGTGGCCTTGACCGTCATGTCGATCAGGGAGTGCTTGCACAGGGCCGTGAGCATGTGGTCGTAGAACGGCACGGAGGTATCGATGTCCGATACGCCGGTGCCGTCGAGGTTGATCTCCACGAGTACGGAGGACTCGCTGGTGGCACGCTCCATGCGGGCGGTCCGGGCCGCAGCCGTATTCGATCCGGTGGGACTCATGGTGAGGATCCTTTGTGCGAGAGGAAGTGGTTCAAGGCGTCCAGCGCCGCTGTATCAAGTCTAGGCGGGAAGCGCGGCCTGGCCCGCAAGGATGCGCTCCAGGGACGTAAGGAAGGCTGTGGTTTCCGCCTCAGTGCCTGCCGTGACCCGAAGGTGGCCGGGGATTCCCACGTCGCGGATGAGGACGCCGGCATCCAAGAGCTCCTGCCAGACCTGGTGCGGGTTTTCCAGGCCCCCAAAAAACACGTAGTTGGAGTCCGACGCGGCCGGGGTGAGGCCCATCCGGGTCAGTTCCGTCACGATGCGGTCGCGCTGCTCCTTGATGTCCTGGACATCAGCCATCAGCGCTTCACGGTGTTGGAGGGCGGCCAGGGCCGTTGCCTGGGTGATCGCGGACAGGTGGTACGGCAGGCGCACCAGCCGCAGCGCGTCGGTGACCTCCGGGGCGGCCGCCATGTAGCCAAGCCGGGCGCCGGCCAGTGCGAACGCCTTGCTCATGGTCCGGGAAACGATGAGCCGCTCCCGTCCGGGCAGCAGGCTCAGGGCGCTGGGAGTACCGTCGTGGGCGAACTCGTGGTAGGCCTCGTCGACGATCACAATGGCCTGGCTTGCCTCGCCGGCCTCATAGACAGCCTCCACGACGTCCAGTCCCAAGCCGGTCCCGGTGGGATTGTTGGGCGAGCAGAGGAAGACGATGTTCGGCTGCAGTTCCTTGACCTGCCGGGCGGCGGACTCTGCGCTCAGGTCATAGCCTTCCGCACGTTGACCCGTGATGTACCCGGTGTCCGTTCCGCTGGCCAACAGGGGGTACATGGAGTACGTGGGCGGGAAGCCGAGGGCGGTGCGTCCCGGCCCGCCAAAGGCCTGCAGGATCTGCTGCAGCACCTCGTTGGAGCCATTGGCTGCCCAAAGGTTGGTTTCGTCGAGCCCGTGCCCCAGGTATTCCGCCAATGCCTTCCGCAGTTCAGTAAACTCCCGGTCAGGATAGCGGTTGAGCCCTGCAGCAGCCTCCGTGACGGCGGCACTGATGGCGGCACGCACGTCCGCCGGAACACCATGGGTGTTCTCATTGACATTCAGCAGGATGGGGACGTCCAGTTGGGGTGCCCCGTAAGGGGTCAGCCCACGAAGATTGCTGCGGAGGGGAAGCCGGTTCAGACGTTCTAGCTGGTCGTTCACCTGAACAGTTTAGTTGCCGGGACAACCACCGGAAAATGTGACGGGTGCTGTTCGCCAAGGGCGTGGCGGCCAATTGCCGGGGTTTCTACCAGGACTGACGCCCGCATCCCCTTAGCGCGTAGGGACGAACAGTTGCTGGCCAGGCAGGACGGCGCCGGCGGAAAGGTTGTTGAGCTGGACGATATCTGCCACCACGTCCCGGGCATCCCGGTCCGGAGCAACGGCCCCGGCGATGGACCACAGCGACTGCCCGGCCTGCACCGTTACCGTAACCGTGGGCGTCACGGCCAGGTCCGCAGCGGAATCGGAAGCCTTGGCCGGCGAGTTGAAGAGTCCGGCCAGGGACATCAGGAGGACGGCGAGTAGTACAAGCGGAACTCCGATCAGGACGACCTGCCCCCGCCGTGTGAGCCGCAAAGGTGCTGCTGAGGGGCGGGCGCTGCTTGAAGAAATCGAGCGCTTTGAAGTCTTCCGCCCCTGGAGGGAAACCGCCTGCGGGAGTGAAACCTGGTGAAGAGATATAGCTGACATGAACTGAGCCCTCCTGGACCTGCCGTGCTGCCCGGGTGTCCACCCAGCCAACCGCCCCTCGATTCGTTCCGCGCCGCTTACTTCTTCCGGCTGCGTCTTCGAATAGGGCAGGCACTGGTTAGAACACATGTTCGAACTTTGCTTGTTTAGTTTTAGCACCTATCAACGAATAATGTCGAGACTCGCTAGAACAAATGTTTGAAAAACCCATGTGGCTGGCCTAGCTTTGAAATCACAGAACAACCACCACTGAAGTTGAACAGCAGGGTCTGACAATGACAGTGGCAGTCCTTCAGGGGGTGCTGGGAAACAGTGCTCCTGGAAGATCCGGCGGCAAGCGAAAGGCATTGGCGAATATGGCAGCAGCAGCCGCCGGGGGCAGGACCGCCCCGCAATCGAAGAAGACGGCCAAGGGTTTGACGCCGCGGCAGAAGAAGATCCTCGAAACCATCCAGCGCTCAGTCAATGAAAACGGGTACCCGCCCTCCATGCGCGAAATCGGCGACACCGTGGGCCTGGCGAGCCTCTCCAGCGTGACCCACCAGCTCTCGCAACTGGAAAAGCTGGGTTACCTGCGGCGCGACCCCAAGCGGCCGCGCGCCATGGAAGTCCTGATGCCCCTCACGCTGGACGGCGGCGGCGGCAAGGCAGCAGGCACATCTCCTGCACCTCAGGCCCAGGGCAGCGGAGCCACGGTGACGGAACTGCCCACCGCTCTTGATACGGCCATGGTTCCGCTGGTTGGCCGGATTGCTGCCGGCGGCCCCATCCTTGCCGAGCAACTCGTCGAGGACGTCATGCCGCTCCCCCGCCAGCTCGTTGGACAGGGCGAACTGTTCATGCTCAGGGTGGCAGGCGATTCCATGGTGGACGCGGCCATCTGTGACGGTGACTGGGTGGTGGTGAGGCGCCAGGCGGACGCTGCCAACGGGGACATCGTTGCGGCCCTGCTCGATGACGAGGCGACCGTCAAGACGTTCCGCCAGCGTGACGGCCACACCTGGCTGCTCCCCCAGAACACCCAGTACGAACCCATCCTGGGAGACCACGCCACCATCATGGGCAAAGTGGTCTCGGTCCTGCGTTCCCTTTAGCCGTTTCCTTGAGCCAAGGATCCGCCGGCCACGTTCATCCTTGGCCAGCGGTCCGGACGTTTACTGGGAAGTTGTCCCTGGGCGTCAACTATCTGGCCGCGTCCGCTCCGAGCCTGGTTAATGCGGCCAGCGCCTTGCTGCGGTCCGTGGTGGCCCAGAACGGCGGGAGCGCTCCCCGCAGGAAGCCGGCATAGCGTTCAGTGGCCAGCCGGGAGTCCAGGACGGCCACCACACCTTTGTCTCCGGTGGACCGAATCAGCCGGCCGGCGCCCTGGGCCAGCCGGATGGCGGCGTGCGTGGCCGACACCGACATGAAGCCGTTCCCGCCGGCCTGCGCCACGGCACGTGAACGCGCCGTCATCAGCGGATCGTCCGGCCTGGGGAACGGTATGCGGTCGATCACTACAAGGCGGCAGGAGCCTCCCGGAACATCAACCCCCTGCCACAGGGACATCGTCCCGAAAAGGCAGGTGTCCGGTTCGTCGGCGAACTGCTTGACCAGGGCAGTCATGGTCGATTCACCCTGGCAGAGGACAGTCACGTCGAGCTTGGGCCGGAGGGCGTCGGCGGCCTCTTCGGCCGCCCGGCGCGATGAAAACAGGCACAGAGCCCCGCCGCCCGACGCTTTGATAAGCGCCTCCAGTTCCTCCAGCGCCTCGGGGGAAACGCCGCGGCCGGGTTTTGGCAGGTGGCCGGCCACATAGAGGATGCCCTGTTTGGGGTAATCGAAGGGCGAGCCGACATCCACGCCCGTCCAGCTGGGTGCACCTTCACCGATGAGGCCCAGTCCACCGGCCGCGGGCTCGAAAGCGGAACCAATCGCCAGCGTCGCGGACGTCAAGACGACGGTGTGCCCGGCGAAGAGCCCTTCCCGCAACCTGCCCGCAACGGAAAGCGGTGCGATGTTGATCAGCACGGGTGCGTTGTCGTCGGGCTGCGTGTATCCCTGGCCTGGGTCGAATGTGCCGGCGCGGGATAACCAGACGACTTCCCGGTTTTCCCTGGCAGCGATCAGACGCTCACACAGTTCGAGGATGAGCATGAGGCGGGACCGCGCCAGCTGCCGGCCGCCGTCCGCAGTGGTGTTGCTGTCCCCCTTGGAATCCGACAATGCGGCGCGGCACGCCTCCCGAAGCTGGTCGATGCAGTCCAGCTGTTCATCATTCAGGCCGTTGGGGAGCAGGCCGTTTGGCGCGCCGGCAAGGGCCAGCTCAAGATTGTCGGCTGCGGCGTTCAAGGCATCGACGGTGATGGCGGTATGTTTGCGGGCGCCGGACGCGGCAGCGTGGACCATGGCCACAGACAGCTGCCCGGACACGGCTCCGGTAACCCGGTCCTGGAGTTCGTGGGCTTCGTCCACCACCACGACGTCATACTCGGGCAGGACTGCAAGCCCTTCGAAGGCGCTGACGGCAAGCATGGCATGGTTGGTCACCACCACGTCTGCCTCGGCTGCGTCCTGCCGCGCCAGCTCGCTGAAACACTCGGCGGCCATGGGGCATTTTTGCGCTCCCAGGCATTCCATGGAGGTGACGGACACCTGTCGCCAGGCACGGTCTGTCACGCCGGGGAGCAGTTCGTCCCGGTCACCGGTGGCCGTTTTCTCTGCCCATTCGCGGAGCCGAACTACTTCCTTCCCAAGCTGGGAGGAGGGGCCGCCCACGGACGCGGCGAAGTGCGGGACGCTGGTGTCCTCGCCCAGGGAAAAGAGCTGCCCTTCGGCAGGCTCCTCTGAGGGGAACCCGCCTTCGAGTTTGTGGCGGCAGACGTAGTTGGACCGCCCCTTCACCAGGGCAACCTTGACCGGCCGTTCCAAGGACGGTGTGATGTTCTTCAGCAGCCGCGGCAGGTCCCTTCCGACAATCTGGGTTTGCAGTGCCAGCGTTGCCGTGGACACCAACGCCGGCTTGTTGCTCTCCAGGGCGTGCGCGATGAGCGGCACCAGGTAGGCCAGCGACTTGCCGGTGCCAGTGCCGGCCTGGACCAGCAGGTGGTTGCCGGTTTCGATGGCCCGGGCCACCTGCCGGGCCATTTCGTGTTGTCCGGTGCGGCTTTGTCCGCCCATGCCGGCGACGGCACGGTCGAGCAGTTCGATAACGAACTGCTCGCCGTCCGTCTGTGCGGCTTCGCCGGCCGCGGGATCACTCATTGACGACGAATGGTTCCAGTTCGGACGCCAGGCCCTCGCGGACCTTCACCTCAGCCCTGGTCCCGGCCTCAACGTGGTCCACGTTGAGGATTTCGGCGTCGGACTCGTGGAGCTTGCTGATCAGGTCTCCGCGGTCGTAAGGGATGAGCACGTCCATCTTGACCGAAGGCCGGGGAATCGATTCGCTGATGGCCTTCAGCAGTTCCGGAATGCCCTCGCCGGTGCGGGCGGAGACCACCACATGGCGTGGCTCGCGCTGCTTCAAACGCTCCACCACGAAGGGGTCGGCCGCATCGGCCTTGTTCAGCACGATGATCTCCGGCACCTTGCGGGCATCAACTTCGCTGAAGACCTTCCGGACGGCAGCGATCTGTCCTTCCGGGTCGGGATGCGAAACGTCCACCACGTGCAGGATCAGGTCCGAGTCCGCCACCTCCTCGAGGGTGGAGCGGAAGGCCTCCACCAGCTGGGTGGGCAGCGAACGGACGAATCCGACCGTGTCGGCCAAGGTGTAGCCCAGGCCGTCGGCGGTTTCCGCCTTGCGCACGGTGGGATCCAGGGTGGCGAACAGCGCGTTCTCCACCAGGACGCCGGCGTCCGTAAGCCGGTTGAGGAGGGAGGACTTGCCGGCGTTGGTGTACCCGGCAATTGCCACTGACGGCACTTCATTACGACGGCGGTTGGCCCGTTTGGTCTCCCGTGCCGGCTTCATTGCGGCGATTTCACGCCGCAGCTTCGCCATGCGGGTTCGGATCCGGCGCCGGTCCAGTTCGATCTTGGTCTCACCGGGGCCACGTGAGCCCATGCCGGCGGCTGCGCCGCCCACCTGGCCACCGGCCTGGCGGGACATCGACTCACCCCAGCCACGCAGGCGGGGAAGCAGGTACTCCAGCTGCGCCAGCTCCACCTGGGCCTTGCCTTCGCGGCTCTTGGCATGCTGGGCGAAAATGTCAAGGATCAGGGCCGTACGGTCGATGACCTTGACCTTGACGATGTCCTCAAGGCCACGGCGCTGGGAAGGCGCCAGTTCAGCGTCCACCACCACGGTGTCCGCACCGGTGGACATGACAATGTCCTTGAGTTCGAGTGCCTTGCCTGAACCCAGGAACGTTCCGGGGTCCGGCTTGTCGCGGCGCTGCACCAGCCCGTCCAGGACCTCCGAACCGGCGGTCTCGGCGAGGGCTGCCAGTTCACGCAGTGAGTTTTCGGCGTCCGCAAGGGTCCCCTCGGACCAAAGCCCTGCCAGGACCACCCGCTCCAGGCGGAGCTGGCGGTACTCGACTTCGGTGACGTCTTCGAGTTCGGTGGACAGACCTGCCCTTCGGCGCAGCGCGCGCCGTTCCTCGAGGTCCTGCTGGTCGCCGTCGTAGGTTGAGTGCTCTTCGTCAAGGCGGGAAATAGCCTGTGCCTTGCCGAGCACCGGTTTTCCATTGCCGCTGCCCTCACCGGCGGGCGTGCTGACATTCTTGGCCGGGACGTCCTTCGCGAGGATCCGGTCGATAACAGCCTGGATCTCCTGCGGACTCATGTCCTGGGCGGCTGGATCTGAACCGGTGTTGGGCTGGCTGGTCATGGTCTCCTTTGAAGATTCGGCAATTCCAGAATAGTGCTGATTGGTTGGAAGTTGGAACGTATTCGCGCTGGGCTGACGGCCTGCGGTCATGCAATTCTCCTGTTTTTGTGGCGGCCGGCTGCGGTGCCGGGGCCGGGGATGCCGCGTCGGGACGGCGGCAAGGCAAAAAAGGGCCGGAAAATAGCGGGAAGGGCAGCGGGAGGCTGACTTTCGAGTATCGTCCGGCGGCCGGGACAGACAGTTGGGTCTGGCCGGTGCACAAGCGGAAGGCTGGGGGCCTGCATCGCTGCGGGACGGGCTGTCGCTGGAGGACAGGCTGCGGGACGGGCGTGGCCCGTGCCGGCTACTCGAAGATCAGGAACATGCCATCCAGCGTAGCAGAGCGGATTTAGCACGGTTTCCCATTACGCTGCAAGGGGAACTACTCTGGCCAGTTATGGAGTCCGCACACTATTTCAGCACGTCCCCCGCCGGCCCCTTCACGCGGAAGCCCCTTACCGTGGAGTTGGCCGGTGAAACGCGGAGACTCCAGACCTCCACGGGCATCTTCAGCCCGGACGGGATCGACAAGGGCACAGCGGTACTCCTGGCCGAAGTTCCGGCGCCGCACCCCCAGGGCAACCTGCTGGATATCGGATGCGGCTGGGGTCCCATCGCACTCACCATGGCCTTGCTGGCGCCCGGGTCAAAGGTCTACGCAGTGGATGTCAACGAACGCTGCGTCACCCTGACCAACGAAAACGCGGCTTCGCTGGGACTGTCCAACGTCGTGGCCAGTACTCCCCAGGAGGTAGACCCTGGTGTCCGGTTCGACACCATCTGGTCCAACCCGCCCATCAGGATCGGCAAGGACGAACTGCACGCGCTGCTCAAGCTGTGGCTTCCACGCCTGGCGGACGGCGGGACGGCATGGCTGGTGGTGCAGAAGAACCTGGGCTCGGATTCCCTGCAGCGCTGGCTGGCCGGTGAACTCGATGCTTCCTTCAGCGTGACGCGCGAGTCAACGTCAAAGTCCTTCCGGATCCTGAAGGTTACGAAAGCGTCCCGCTCGCCACAATAACGGCGGGGCCGCTGAGCTCCACGTGCTCGTGGCCGGCGGGGCCGGCAAAGAACTTCACGCCCACCACTCCCCCCGGAACGTGGACACGCCAGGCGTCCGGCGCTTCGGGGCCGGCCCAGTGCCGGATGGCCACGGCGGCGGCGCAGGCGCCGGTTCCGCAGGACTGGGTCTCCCCCACACCCCGCTCGTGCACCCGCATGGTCACAGAGCCCACGCCGCCATTGACCAGCGGCTCCGCGGGGACCACGAACTCAACGTTGGTCCCGTTGACGGGTACCGGGTCGACCTTGGGTGCGGTGAAGAGCCGGGTACCTTCGAGTTCGCCCAGTTCCGCGAGGGCCACCACCGTGTGCGGGTTGCCCATGCTCACGGAGAGGGCAGGCCGGGGAACTTCCAGCCCCTCGGCGGTGACCAGGGAATCCATGGCCTTGGCGCTTGCCTCCCCGGGGAAGATGAACTCCCAGGGGCCCATGTCCACGGCATAACCGTTTCCTGTCCGGACCACGGTCTTTACCCCGCCGCGGGTGCCGATGGTGAGCGACCCGCCGTCGGACAGATCGATCAGGCCCTCGGACCGGAGGAAGTGGACGAACACCCTGACCCCGTTGCCGCACATTTCAGACAACGAGCCGTCGGCGTTGCGGTAATCCATGAACCATTCCGCGTCCGGGGTTTCGGTGAGCAGTTCCCGGCCCTCGGGCAGGAAACGGGACGGGACGGCACGGATCAGGCCGTCGGCGCCGATCCCCCGGTGCCGGTCGCACAGCGCGGCAGCCTGGTCCGCACCGATGGCGTGGATGCCCTCAGGGTCGGCCACCAGGACGAAATCGTTGCCGGTCCCGTGCCCCTTGGAAAAGCGGAGCCCGCTCAGCGTGTGCAGGACGGGCCCAGTGGTTTCGGCGGGGGTTGCATTCATGGTCCCAAGCGTAGCGGCGCATGCCGCCGGCGCTGAAACCGCAGCTACCGGCACAACTCCGCCGCCTTGCCCACGAGTCCCGGATCCTGCCAGTCCAGCCAGGTGATGCGGGGATCGGCACGGAACCAGGTCAGCTGACGGCGGGCGAACTGCCGGGTGGCCACGATGGTCTCCTCCGCGGCGTCTGCAACGGTGGACGTGCCGTCGACCACCTGCAGGAACTGTGCATATCCAAGTGCACGGGAGGCGGTTTTGCCCCGCCGCAGGCCCCGGGCATCAAGCAGCCGGACTTCCTCGAGCAGGCCGGCCTCCACCATCCGGTGAACCCGCTCCGCCAGGCGCTGCCGCAGGACCTCCCGGTCCACGCCCAGGCCCACCTGCACCGCGGGCTGGTGGTACTCCCGGCGGGGCATGAAGGAACTGAAGGGCCGCCCGGTGAGTTCGTGGACTTCAAGGGCACGGATAATCCGCCGTGCGTCCGAGACCCTGTCAGCGGAATCGGGATCCACGGCCCTCAACCTGTCCAGGAGCGGCTGGGTGCCCAGTTGCGCGTGGTCCCGCTCCAGCCGGGCACGCAGTGTTGGGTCCGTCCCCGGGAATTCCAGGACATCCAGGGCAGCCCGCACGTACAGCCCGGAGCCGCCGGCCAGTATTGCCCGTTTGCCGCGGGCATGGATGTCCTCGATGACTTCCCGGGCCTGCTGCTGGAAGTCGGAGACGCTGGCTTCCTCTGTTACGTCCAGGATGTCCAGGAGGTGGTGCGGCACGCCCCTGCGCTCGGCCATCGTGATCTTGGCGGTGCCGATGTCCATCCCGCGGTAGAACTGCATGGCATCGGCGTTGATGACCTCGCCGTCCAGTTCCAGGGCGAGGTTGACGGCGAGGTCGGATTTACCGGAGCCGGTGGGGCCGACGACGGCGATGACGGGCGGGGCAGCCACCTTCAGCGGGTGCGCAGCGGCAGCGAGGGCATGCCCAGGGAGACGCCTTTGGGTCCGGCGCCGGCGGCGCCCGGGGCAGGCGCACCACAGGAATCGGCCTGGGACCTGTCCCAGGCGTCCCCTGCCCGTGAGCGGCGCAGGTTGTAGTCCTCCAGGGTGGGATCGGCCACCAGGTGGAAGGCCGCGGCCTCGGTGATGGTGACGGTAACCAGGTCCCCGGGCCTGGGGGCCGGAGCGCCGTCCGGAACCGAGAAGTGCACCAGCCGCTGGTCCTGCGAGCGGCCGGACAACCGATGGGTTTCCCCGGATTTCCGTCCGGACTGTGCGGTGACCATGACCTCAAGCCTGCGGCCGAGCTGCTTCCGGTTTTCCTCGGCAGCGATCCGGTCCTGGAGGGCGGTGAGGCGTTCGAACCGCTCCTGGACAACAGCCTTTGGCAGCTGGTCAGGCAGATCGGCGGCGGGCGTGCCGGGGCGCTTTGAATATTGGAAGGTGAAAGCGGTGGCAAAGCGGGACTTTTCCACCACGTCCAGCGTGGCCTGGAAGTCCTCCTCGGTTTCGCCGGGGAACCCCACGATGATGTCGGTGGAGATGGCGGCGTGCGGAATCCTGTCGCGGACCTTGTCCAGGATGCCCAGGAACTTGGTTGACCGGTAGGAACGCTTCATGGCCTTGAGGATGCGGTCCGATCCGGATTGCAGCGGCATGTGGAGCTGTGGCATCACGTTTGGCGTTTCGGCCATGGCGTCGATGACGTCATCGGTAAAGGCGGCCGGGTGCGGGCTGGTAAAGCGGATGCGTTCAAGGCCCTGGATGTCGCCGCAGGCGCGAAGGAGCTTGGAGAAGGCCTGCCGGTCCCCGAATTCGACCCCGTAGGAGTTGACGTTCTGGCCAAGGAGGGTCACTTCGATGGCGCCGTCATCCACGAGCGCCTGGATCTCGGCGAGGATGTCGCCTGGCCGGCGGTCTTTCTCCTTGCCGCGGAGGGCGGGCACAATGCAGAACGTGCAGGTGTTGTTGCAACCAACCGAGATGGACACCCAGCCGGAGTAGACGGAGTCGCGTTTTGTGGGCAGCGTGGACGGGAACACGTCCAGGGACTCCAGGATTTCCAGCTGGGCCTCATTGTTGTGCCGTGCCCGGTCCAGGAGCGCGGGCAGGGCACCGACGTTGTGGGTACCGAAGACTGCGTCCACCCACGGTGCCTTCTTGAGGATGGTTTCGCGGTCCTTCTGGGCCAGGCAACCGCCCACGGCGATCTGCATGCCCGGGTTGGCTGCCTTGACGGGGGCCAGGATACCGAGGTTGCCGTACAGCTTGTTGTCGGCGTTTTCCCGGACAGCGCACGTATTGAACACCACGACGTCAGCATGTTCGCCGTCCGCCGGAACATAGCCCGCGTCCTCGAGCATGCCGGCCATCCGCTCCGAGTCGTGCACGTTCATCTGGCAACCGAAAGTGCGGACCTGGTACGTACGCGGCTGCGCTCCGCCGGCTGGAACGGAACCGGACAGCGGGACAGCATCGGGCTCAACGGAGGGGGCAGCGCCGGAATGGGGGGAAGGAATGGTCAAACTCACCAGTTAAGGGTACCGGCTTTAGAGCATGCCGCCGTCGGGATCGTGCGGGGAATCCAGGACGTCATTGACGATCCTGAACGCCTGGGAGGGCTGGTACCCCTTCCTTGCCAGCATGGAGGCCAGCCGCCGGACAGCCTTGTCACGTTCCGCCCGGTCGGATAAGTCCGTCCCGGGCCGGAGTTTACGCTCCACCAGCGTGCGTGCAGCGGATTCCTCGTCGGCGTCGGTCAGCTGCTCCAGGGCAGCAGCCGCTGTTTCCTGGTCAATGCCTTTCTCGGCGAGTTCACGCCGGAGGGCGCCCTTGGCAAGCTTGCGGGACTGGGACCGGCTCCTGACCCACATGTCCGCGAACTCGGCGTCGTTGATCAGGCGGACCTCCTGGAACTTGTCCAGCACCGCCTCGGCGACGTGTTCCGGGATATTCCGCTCGGCCAGCTTCCGGGCAAGCTGGAGCCTGCTCTTGGGGGCTGCGGTGAGTTGCCGGTACACAATGGCCTGCGCCACCGTGAAGGGGTCCGGTTCGTCGTCAACAGCCTGCGGATCCTCTGGAACGTTAAAGCCGTCCGGCGGCCCTGAAGAAGGGCCGCCGGTACGGTCGCGTCGTGAACGTGGTCCTGTCAAGGGTTAGAACCCGTCGACGGCTTTCAGCTTTGGTGCGTCCTTGGATTCGTCCTCGGCGGGCTTTACGCCGACACCGAGCTTCTCCTTGATCAGTCGCTCCAGTTCCGCCGCAAGCTCGGGGTTGTCGCGCAGGAAGCGGCGCGAGTTCTCCATGCCCTGGCCCAACTGGTCGCCGTCGTACGTGAACCAGGAGCCGGACTTCTTGATGATGCCGTGCTCCACGCCCATGTCGATGATGCCGCCTTCGCGGGAGATGCCCTGGCCATAGATGATGTCGAACTCAGCGACCTTGAAGGGCGGAGCCATCTTGTTCTTGACGATCTTGGCCTTGGTCCGGTTGCCGACGGAATCCGCGCCCTCCTTGAGGGTCTGGATCCGCCGGACGTCGATGCGGACCGACGCGTAGAACTTCAAGGCCTTACCACCGGTGGTGGTTTCGGGGGACCCGAAGAAGACGCCGATCTTTTCGCGAAGCTGGTTGATGAAGATGGCGGTGGTCTTGGTCTGGCTCAGGCGGCCAGTGATTTTACGGAGGGCCTGGCTCATGAGCCGTGCCTGGAGGCCCACGTGGCTGTCGCCCATGTCGCCTTCGATTTCAGCGCGCGGCACCAGGGCGGCGACGGAGTCGATGACAATGACGTCCAGCGAGCCGGAGCCGACCAGCATGTCCATGATCTCAAGCGCCTGCTCACCGGTGTCCGGCTGCGAGACCAGGAGGGCGTCGGTGTCCACGCCCAGCTTGGCGGCGTAATCGGGGTCCAGGGCGTGTTCGGCGTCGATGAACGCTGCGATTCCGCCGGCGCGCTGGGCATTGGCCACGGCGTGCAGGGCAACGGTGGTCTTACCGGAGGACTCAGGACCATAGATTTCGATGACTCGGCCGCGCGGGAGCCCGCCAATGCCGAGGGCGACGTCCAGGGCGATGGAGCCGGTGGGGATGACTTCGATCGGGGCACGGACTTCGTCGCCCAGGCGCATGACCGAGCCCTTGCCGAACTGCTTGTCAATCTGGGCAAGCGCTGCTTCCAGCGCTTTTGCACGATCCGGGGCTGCCGCCATGGTTGACACCTCTAATGCTTTCTCGATGGTGGCCTTCGCGGCCGTTGTATTGGTCATCTCTGACGCTAATCGGACCCACTGACATTCCGGCCTGAGGACAACGGCTATGTGGATAAGCCCAATAGAAAAAGCATAGCGTTATCCGAACAGGTATTCGAAGAGTGCCGGCCGTGCGGCGTGTCAGGCGCCCTAATCGCGGCGCGGGGCGATGTCCCGGCCCAGCCGCCGTTCGGCCGGCACGTCCTGGACGTCGCAGACTGCCAGCCACACCTTGCGGGGGTCGACGCCCGAAGCCAGGGCCTGGTCGGCGGTGCGGCCGCCCACACTCCCAAGGACCAGGGTGCTGCTCAGCACGCGGGAGTATCCCGCACCGAACTCGTCATCCATCAGGCGCCAGTACTCGCTGATTCGCATCGGTAAATCCTCTCATGATCGCGGACCCTAGAATTGTTGCCATGAGCAACTCCCCTGATCTTCCGCCGCGGCAGGACGCCGGCGATGATGCGGCCGACACCGCGCTGCAGAACGTCGAACACCAGATCAGCCTCTTTTGGCGGCGGGCCAGGGCCATCTCCAACCAGCTCTCACGCCAAGTCCACCCCGACATGGAGCCTGCGGCCTACGGACTTTTGACGGTGATCCGGAGGGAAGGCCCCATCCGCCTGACCGAGCTCGCCATGAACATCGGGGTGGGCAAACCGTCGGTCAGCCGGCAGATTGCTTTCCTGGAAAGCCTGGGGCTGGTGTCAAAGGAAGCGGATCCCCAGGACCGCCGCGCACAGTCCATCCGGCTGACGCCTAAGGGCGAAGAGAAGATGCACCAGGTCCAGGACGCGAGGCGCCAGGTTTTCCAGGAGCGGCTGCGTGAGTGGCCGGTGGAGGACCTGCAGGAACTGGCCCGCTACATGGCCAAGTTGAACTCCACCTATGAGCGTGACGGGTTCCCCAGGGAAGGTGCGGGCGGATCCACGGCAGAGGAGGAATAGCCCGCACGCGCAACAACGGGAAGCTCAACCGCGGGTGTGGCATGCAGGAAGCCCCCGGCGTGGCCGGGGGCTTCTGCGTTCAAAGGCCCACCTGCGGTGGGGGCTGCCTTTACCGGGCGCCGGAGAGAAGGCCTGTGGAGAGTTCGTCGTTCAGTTCAGTGTTGAGGTCGCGTTCCAGGTCGCGGCCGTAACGCTGGGAGAATTCCTGCGGAACGGTGTCCGGAACTGCGACGCCTTCGGCTACTGCCACACGGTCGCTAACCTCGCGGAGCATGCTTGACAACGGAACATCCAGTGCCGAGCAGATCGAGGACAGGAGCTCTGACGATGCTTCCTTCTGGCCGCGCTCCACTTCGCTGAGGTATCCCAGGGAGACGCGGGCGCTGTGCGAAACTTCACGGAGCGTGCGTCCCTGACGCTGGCGGACATCGCGCAGCACATCACCGATTTCGTGACGAAGTACTACCATCTTGCGCTCCTTCTGTTCGCTCTTAGCCTGTTCGGCGAGGCCCACATCCTTCCAGCGGACAACGCCGTTTACGGATACGGGCTGCTTTACCATCTGTATCGCCTTGCTCCCTCATTGGTCAGGTCCGCCGTGGCGAACCGTCGTGGTCATTTCATCCTAGGCGCCTCCGCTATCCGGAAGCGACACAATGTAATAACTAATCGGTACCGGCTTTTGTTCCCGTCAACTTTACGCCCGGTAACTTGGGGTCGGCCAAGTGTCAGCCGGACAGTGCTTCAAGGAGCCGTTCCAGGGCGACGGCGCAGGCCGCGCCCCTGATGTCGGGCCTGCTGCCGGTAAAGGAGTATTCGAAAGCTGAGGCTCCAGCCGCCGTGGCAATCCCAACGTAGACCCGCCCCACGGGCTTGCCGTCGTGGGCGTCCGGACCTGCCACCCCGGTTGTGGAAATTCCGACGTCGGCGCCCAGGACCGTGCGCGCCCCGGCTGCCATGGCACGGGCAACGTCCGGGTCCACGGAGCCGGCACTGGCCAGGAGGTCGGCCGGGACGTGCAACACCGACTCCTTCACGGAGTTCTGGTAGGCAATGACCCCGCCCTGCAGCATGCCGGAGGCACCGGGGGTATCGGCAAGGACAGCGGACACCATCCCGGCCGTCAGCGACTCCGCGGTGGCCACGGTCCGCCCGGACTCGAGCGCCTGGCGGACAGCCTGCCCGGCCAAAAGGTGGAGGTTGCTCATGCCTGGTCCTGCCCTGTCGCTGTTTCCTGACCGGGGGCGGTCCCTGACTGCCGCTTGCCCTTCGCCCGAAGGCGCAGTGCTTCGACGACATATTCGACGCCGGTCCACAAGGTGATGGCCACGGCGGCCATCATGACGGCGAACGCCACCCAGGACATCCACGGCGCGAAGGCCCCGAACGGCAGGAGGTAGAGGAAGATCGCCGCCGTCTGCACGACGGTCTTGAGCTTGCCGCCGCGGGAGGCGGGAATGACCCCATAGCGGATCACGAAGAAGCGCAGTGCCGTGATTCCCCATTCCCGGACCAGGATCACCAGGGTTGCCCACCAGGGCAGCTCGCCCAGCAGGGAGAGCATCACCAGCGCGGAACCGGTCAGGAGTTTGTCCGCGATGGGGTCGGCGATCTTCCCGAAGTCCGTGACGAGGTTCCGGCTCCTGGCGATGTCGCCGTCGAGCTTGTCCGTGTAGATGGCAACGGCGAACGCCGCCACTGCTGCCCAGCGCCACGGTCCGGAGGTACTGTGCAGCCCGGGCGCGTCCGCCACGAGGAACCAGACGAAAAACGGGACCAGCGCGATGCGGATCATGGTCAGGATGTTGGGAAGGTTCCAGACCCCGGCACGGCCCTGGCCGGCGGCGGTTGCATCGGTGCTAGTCACGTTCCTAGGCTACCGGCCTAGCGCCCGGTGAGGGACCAGGCGTCCTCGGATCCGTCGTCATCATCGCCGTACCCGCCCGGAGCGGAATCGGCGCCGTCGTAATATTCGACGTTCTGGTTCCTCTTGTCCAGGTCGGCGGCCACAAGGTCCTCGGCGTAGCCGCCCTGGGCGATGTTGGCGTTGGCATTGTCGCTGAGCGCAGCGGTTTGGGAGTCTGCGGCGGCGGGCGCCTCCTGGCCCTTCATGGCGGCCAGGACGGTGGCGAGGTCGTCCGGCTTCACCAGCACATCGCGGGCCTTGGAGCCCTCGGAGGGGCCCACCACGCCGCGGGATTCGAGCAGGTCCATGAGCCGCCCGGCCTTGGCGAACCCGACGCGGAGCTTGCGCTGCAGCATGGACGTGGAGCCGAACTGCGTGGTGACCACCAGTTCGGTAGCCTGCAGCAGCACCTCGAGGTCGTCCCCGATGTCGTCGTCGATCTGCTTCTTGGGCGCCTCGGCGGCCACGTCGTCGCGGTAGCTTGCCTGGAGCTGCCCCTTGACGTGCTCCACCACTTTATGTATTTCCGACTCGGTAACCCAGGCTCCCTGGACGCGCATAGCCTTGGAGGCACCCATGGGCAGGAAGAGCGCGTCACCCTGGCCAATCAGCTTTTCCGCGCCCGGCTGGTCGAGGACCACGCGGGAGTCGGTGACGGATGACGTGGCGAACGCCATGCGCGAGGGCACGTTGGCCTTGATCAGGCCGGTGACGACGTCCACTGACGGACGCTGGGTGGCCAGCACCAGGTGGATGCCGGCGGCTCGCGCGAGCTGGGTGATGCGGACGATCGAGTCTTCGACGTCGCGCGGCGCCACCATCATCAGGTCGGCGAGCTCGTCGACGATCACCAGCAGGTAGGGGTAGGGGCGGATAACGCGCTTGGAGTCCACGGGCGGCTGGACCTTGCCGGCCCGCACCGCCTTGTTGAAGTCGTCGATGTGCTTGAACCCGTAGTTGGCGAGGTCGTCGTAGCGCGCATCCATTTCACGCACCACCCATTGCAGTGCCTCAGCGGCCTTTTTGGGGTTGGTGATGATGGGCGTGATGAGGTGCGGGACGCCTTCATAGGCGGTCAGTTCCACGCGCTTGGGGTCCACCATGACCATGCGCACCTCATCGGGCGTGGCGCGCATCAGGATGGAGGTGATCATCGAGTTCACGAAGGACGACTTACCGGCACCGGTGGCACCGGCCACCAGCAGGTGGGGCATCTTGGCCAGGTTGGCCACGACGTAGCCGCCCTCAACGTCCTTGCCCACGCCCATGACCATCGGGTGGTCCGTGCGCCGGGCGTTCTGGCTCCGCAGGACATCGCCCAGGGAGACCGTCTCGCGGTCCGTGTTGGGGATTTCGATACCGATGGCGGACTTGCCCGGGATGGGGCTGAGGATACGCACATCGCTGGACGCGACGGCGTAGGAGATGTTCTTGGACAGCGCGGTGACCCGTTCCACCTTGGTGCCCGGGGCAAGTTCGATCTCGTACCGGGTCACGGTGGGGCCGCGGCTGAAGCCGGTGACGGTGGCATCGACGTTGAACTGCTGCAGGGTGTCCGTCAGGGCAGCGACGACGGCGTCATTGGCTTCCGTGCGTTCCTTCGGGATGGATCCCGGGGTGAGGTAGTCCGAGGCAGGGAGCGTGTAGGTGACGTCTCCGGCCAGGGACAGTTGTTCGGTGCGCTGCGGAATGGGAACCGGCGGCGGCGCGGGGGCCACGGGATTCGACGGCACGGTGGGCGCGGCAGGCGCGGCACCTGCTTTGCCCGGAGCCGCGGCACCGGGGATGACCAGCGGGATGGCCTCGGTGGCGTTTTCCGCGGGAGGCGCCTGGGCGCCGGCACCCAGGCCCTGCGCCGCCTTGATCTTTTCGACGGCGATCTCGGCCTGGGTGGGCCGCCGCACTCCGGGCGCCGGGCGGGCGGGTTCGCGCTCGTCGTCGTCAATGACGGCATGCTCGAAGGCCTCGTCGCCCACGTAGCCCTCAAGGCCGGCGTCGGATTCCTGGTCCTTGCCGAACAGCTTTCGCTTCTTCTTTTTGGGCGCCGCCGGTGCTGACCGTTCCAGGTAGCTGCGGTCGTGGGCGTCCCCGGAATGTTCCTGGTCCATCAGGTCGATGCCCATGAGATGTTCGTAAGCTCCGCGGATCCGGCGCGGGATGGCCGTGAACGGGGTGGCGGTGATGATCAGCAATGACACAAAGGCCAGCGGTGCGTAGAGGACCACGGGCACGGCGGGATGGATGGCGGCCAGCGGAGTGGCAGCCAGGAAGCCGAGCATGCCGCCGGCTTTGCGGAGGCCGTCGAAGCCGTCGGCAACCGTGGGCTGGCCGCCAAGGATGTGCGCCAGCCCGCAGCCGGCGAACGTCATGATCAGGAAGCCGATGCCCACCCGGTTGTTGCCCCGGCCGTCTGAGGGCTGGCGGAACAGCCGGAAGGCGCACACGAACAGCATGAGCGGGAGCAGCAGGGAGATCCAGCCGAAGGTGCCGTTGACCACTGCGTAGACGGCGTCCGGGAACCAGCCCGTCAGGCCCCACCAGGCGAAGGTGGCGATGAAGACGCCCAGGGCCAGGTTGAACAGGGCGGCGCCGTCGCGGCGTTCCTCCGCGGGGATGTCGCTGACGTCGTGGCCGATGCGGCGCACTCCCCCGCCCACCAGGTGGCCCACTCCCAGCCACGCTCCGCCGACGACGCGCAGGAGCCAGGGCTGGTGGTGTTCGACGGCGGGAAGCTGGCGGGTGCGTGCGGTGCTGGATGAGCCGCCGCGCCCCGTCTTGCTGGCGGTGGAGCCGGTTCCGCGGCCTGTGGAGCTGCCCGCTTTGCTGGCGGAGCTCCCCCTGCCGGTACCTTTGGGCGCGGAAGTAGTACGTGTGGCCATACTGCCACGGTACCGGAAGCATGCTGTGATTCCCGGGATATCGGGGCCACCGGTACCCACCGAAGGACCGCCCGGATGCGGCGGAGGCCCGGTCCATGAAGAACCGGGCCCCTCCGGGGATCCACTGACGCGGTGCGCCTGGTGTCAGGCCTCGAGCACCACGGGAATGATCATGGGCTTGCGGCGCAGCTTGCGGTTCACCCAGGTGCCCACGACACGGCGCACCACCTGCTGGAGCTGGTGGCTGGTGTGGTCGGCGTGGTTCTGGACCGCTTCCTCCAGGGCAGCGTTGATCTTGGGGATGATGTCATCGAACACCGAATCGTCCTCGGCAACGCCGCGGGCGTGGATCTCGGGCCCGGACACCACCTTGCCGGTGGCGCGGTGGATGACCGTGATGATGGAGATGAAGCCCTCATCGCCCAGGATGCGGCGGTCCTTGAGGTCGGCGTCGGTGATCTCGCCCACGCTGGAGCCGTCCACGTAGACGAAGCCAACCTCCACCTGGCCAACAATGTCCGCCTGGTGGTCGCGGAGGTCGATGACGGTGCCGTTGTCCGCAAGGATGACGCTGGCATCCGGGACGCCGGACTCAATGGCGATCTTGCCGTTGGCAATCAGGTGCCGGGTTTCGCCGTGCACCGGCATGGCATTGAGCGGCTCAAGGATGTTGTAGCAGTACAGCAGTTCACCGGCGGCGGCATGGCCGGAGACGTGGACCTTGGCGTTGCCCTTGTGGATCACGTCGGCGCCAAGCTTCAGGAGGCCGTTGATGATCCGGAACACGGCGTTTTCGTTGCCGGGGATGAGGCTGGAGGCCAGGATGACGGTGTCGCCGTCACCCACCACCACCCGGTGGTCGCCGTTGGCCATCCGGGACAGGGCGGCCATGGGCTCGCCCTGCGATCCGGTGGACATGAGTACCACGCGGTTGTCCGGGAGGTTGTCGATGTTCTTGATGTCCACGATCAGCCCGGCGGGGACGTCCAGGTAGCCCAGCTTCTCGGCAATGGCCATGTTGCGGACCATGGAGCGGCCCACGAAGGCCACCTTGCGGTTGTGCTTGGCCGCGGCGTCCAGGACCTGCTGCACGCGGTGGACGTGGGAGGAGAAGGAGGCCACGATGATGCGTTTGGTGGCCTGGCCGAACAACCGCTCCAGCGTGGGGCCGATTTCCTTCTCCGCGGTGGTGAAACCGGGGACGTCGGCGTTGGTGGAGTCGGACATGAAGAGATCCACGCCTTCTTCGCCCAGCTTGGCGAAGTGCCGGAGGTCGGTGATGCGTCCGTCCAGCGGCAGCTGGTCCATCTTGAAGTCGCCGGTGTGCAGGACCGTACCGCCAGCGGTGCGGATGAACACGGCCAGGGCGTCCGGGATGGAGTGGTTCACGGCCACGAACTCGCATTCGAAGGGCCCGAACTTCTCCACCTGGCCCTCTTCCACGGTCAGCGTGTAGGGCCGGATGCGGTGCTCCTGCAGCTTCGCCTCGATCAGGGCGAGGGTCAGCTGGGATCCCACCAGCGGAATGTCATTGCGCAGGCGCAGCAGATACGGCACGGCGCCGATGTGGTCCTCGTGGCCGTGCGTCAGGATGACGGCCACGACGTCGTCCAGCCGGTCCTCGATGTACGAGAAGTCGGGCAGGATCAGGTCAACGCCGGGCTGGGTCTCCTCTGGAAAGAGGACGCCACAGTCAACGATCAGCAGCTTGCCGTCGATTTCGAACACGGCCATGTTCCGGCCGATCTCCCCCAGGCCGCCAAGCGGAACGATCCGAAGCGTGCCCTGGGGCAGGCGCGGAGGGGTGACAAGGCCGGTAAGGGCAGATTGGGTCATAGTGCACTACTTTCCAGGCGGAAGGGTGCCGGTCTTAGCCTCAGGAGAAGACCAGCCCCGCTTCCGCCAAATCCCCGCGGATGGTTTCGATCTCGGTTTCGTCCGGCTCCACGAGGGGCAAACGGACAATCGAGTTGGGCAGGACTCCCTGCCATTTAAGAATCTGTTTGGCCGCCACGGCGCCCTGGACCCGGGTCATGGTGGCGCGGACCACCGGCTGCAGCTCGAAGTTGATCTTGCGCGCGGTGCCGAGGTCGTTGGCGTTGATGGCGTCGATGAGTTCGCGGAAGCGGCGGGTGGCCACGTGGGTGGTAACGCCCACCAGGCCGACGGCGCCCAGCGCCATCCAGGGAAGAGTCAATCCGTCGTCGCCCGAGTAGAACAGGAGGTCCGTTTCCGCCATGACACGGGTGGCTGCCATGAAGTCGGCCTTGGCGTCTTTGACGGCCACGATGTTGGGGTGCTGCGCCAGCCGGATCATGGTGTCGGGTTCAATCGCGATGGAGGACCGTCCGGGAATGTCGTACAGCATGACGGGTACGTCCACGGCAGAGGCGATGGTCTCGAAGTGGGCGCGGACACCGGCCTGGCTGGGCTTGTTGTAGTAAGGGGTCACCAGGAGGAGGCCGTCGACGCCGAGGGCGGCAGCCTGCTGGGAAAGGTGGACCGAGTGCGCGGTGTCGTTGGTACCGGTACCGGCAATGATGGCCGCACGGCCGCCCACGGCGTCCTTCACGGCGCGGAACATGCCAAGATTCTCGTCGTCCGTCAGCGTGGAGGTTTCCCCGGTGGTGCCGGTGACCACCAGGCCGTCACAGCCGTCGTCGACCAGCTTGCTGGCCAGCGCTGCCGCCTGGTCGTAATCCACTGCGCCGTCCTTGGTGAACGGCGTGACCATGGCGGTCAGGAGGGTACCGAGGGCAGGGATATGCGCGGAAGAGTCAGCCATGGAAAAAACGTTACCTTGTCCCCGGCTGGTTAGGACAATGCCACGGGCGTGACAAGCGTCAAATACGGTTCCGGCCGGACTGCCGCGCGTCCGTTCCGGCATGGCAATAGCGGCCGACGGCGGCCTGCCGGAGGTCCTCCGCCCAGGAGGCGAGCCGCTGCGCCGCCCGTACGTAGTGAAACAGCTCGGTGGGGGTCAGGGCGTCAATGTCCGTTTCCGCCAGCCGGCGCGCAAGCTCCGCCCCTTCCGGCTGGGCGGCCAGGCTGACGCCTTCCCGTTCCCACTGGACGTCCTCGGCGGGGCGCCCGGAGACAAGCTGGCGGAACAGGTAGTCCACCACGCCCGGGCTCATGGCTTTCAACAGCCCGCCTCCGGCGTTCCCGTCGGCGGACACCGGTGGAAGGGTGAATCCCTGCGGGCCAACGGCTTCTGGTGGTGGCATCTCCATGGCCCCCATCGTATTCGAACATATATTCGAATACAAGGGTGGGTTGTACTGGGTCCTCCGCTGCGACAGCAACGCCCCGGGCGCATGTGAGACGATCTGGTCATGACGTCCCGCACCCCGGCCACCCGGCCCCGGAAGACCGCAAGCCGTCACCAACCGGGCCGCCTTCGCGGCGTCGATGCTGCCCGCGGCCTGGCGTTGCTGGGCATGATGGCCACCCACCTGCTGCCGACATTCGAATCGAATGCGGGCCTCACGCCGACTTGGATCGGCCTGACGTTTTCCGGACGCGCCGCCGCCCTGTTCGCCGTGCTGGCGGGCGTGGGACTTGCCCTGTCCACGGGGAAGGACAAGCCGTTGCAGGGCCCCGAACTCTCGGCGGCCCGCCGCGGCGTGGCACTGCGCGCCCTGGTGATTGCCGCCGTCGGGCTGACCCTGGGGGGCCTGGAAGTGAATGTGGCCATCATCCTGGTCCACTACGCCGTGCTGTTCCTGTGCGTCCTTCCCTTCCTGGGACTGGGCGTGAAGCGCCTGTGCGCGTGGGCTGCCGGGTGGATCCTGGTGTCACCGGTGCTGGCCTACCTGCTGCGGCCCTGGCTCCTTGCCCCGGAGCCGCCCCTGAGGCTGGGCCACAACCCCCGCTGGGAGGACCTCGGAACACCGTCCGGGCTGCTCGCCGACCTGTTCCTCACGGGCTACTACCCCGTCCTGCAGTGGCTGGCCTACCTGCTGGTGGGGCTGGCCATCGGCCGACTGGCCCTGGCCAAGGCAGTGGTGCCCGTGCTGCTGCTGGTGGGCGGAACAGTGGTGGCTGTGGTGTCCAAGACCCTGGGAGTGACGGCGATGGAGGATTGGGGCGGCCGGGAGGCGCTGGAGAAGGTCCTCAACTCACCGGGATACCCGCTGGGCAGCATACTGCAGGTGAACCTGGCCGGACTGCCCCAGGAGGGTTCGTGGTGGTGGCTGGCATCGGCCGCACCGCATTCCGGCACCCCGCTTGACCTGCTGCATACCTCGGCCGTGGCGGCGGCCGTCATCGGTACGTGCCTGCTCCTGGAGCGCCTTGCCGAATGGGTGGACCTGGACCTGCTGCTGCCGTTGCGGGGCCCCGGTGCCATGACGCTGACCCTGTACACCGTCCATGTGTGGGTGGTCTCGGGCTTCTACCTCAAGCCCCTGCCGGCAGGATGGGCCGAGGACGGGATGTACTTTGCCCACGCCGCCCTTGCCATCGGTGTGGGCATCGTGTTCGCACGGCTGAGGTGGCGGGGCCCGCTGGAGTGGGTGGGCCACGGCGCGAGCCTGGTGGGGCGTGGCGGCTTTAAGGCCCTGGCCTGAACCTGCCGCACCAGCCGCCAGACGTCGGCCGTCCGCCGCGGCAGCAACGCGGGGTCAGGACAACTAGGACGCCGCGGTGAAGAGCTTGACGGCGTCACGCATGGATGCGCGCGCCCGCTTGCGGTCCCCTGCCGCGTCATAGGCACAGCTCAGCCGGAACCAGGAGCGCCAGTCGCCAGGAGCAGCCTCGGCTTCCACCCTGTACTTTTCGAACTCAGCGTCGGCAGCGGCGCGGACGATCCTGCCGCCGGGTGTGCGGGGAAGGTCATCCACGGGCAGCCCGCCCTCGGCTTCCAGGACCTTGGCCATCTGCTCCGTGCGGGCGCCGAACATCAGCTCGCGGATCAGGGCCCACGCGCCGACGATAGGCAGCACCAGGTAGGCGGCGCCGATGGCCTTGGCCGTCAGGTTGCTGTCCGCCAGGAGCAGGAGGGAGCGCTGGAAGGAGACCACCAGGTAGAAGACCAGCAGCAGGGTCACCGCTCCCACCCAGATCTTGGTGCGGTTCTTGCGGAAGCCTGCGGCGAAAGCGTTCACGGCCTAGAGCCCCAGGTCCAGGTAACCGTCCAGGCCTACGGTCAGGCCGGGGTGCGCGGCGACGTTGCGCACGCCCAGGAGCACGCCCGGCATGAACGATGCTCGGTCGAAGGAGTCATGGCGGAGGGTCAGCTGCTCGCCGGGACCGCCCAGCAGGACTTCCTGGTGTGCCACCAGGCCGCGGAGCCGGACGCTGTGGACGCGGACGCCGTCCACCTCGCAGCCGCGCGCGCCGGCACGTTCGGTGGTGGTGGCATCGGGGCTGGGCGGCACCTGCACAGCCTTGCGTTCAGCGGCAATGAGTTCTGCGGTGCGGACGGCGGTGCCGGAGGGGGCGTCCACCTTGTCCGGATGGTGGAGTTCGATGATTTCCACGGATTCGAAATACTTGGACGCCTTCGCGGCGAAGGCGGAGGCCAGCACCGATCCCAAGGCAAAGTTCGGCGCAATGAGTACACCTGTTTCCGGATGCCCGGCAAGGAGGGATTCCAGCGCGGACAGGCGGTCGGCGTCCCAGCCGGTGGTGCCCACCACCGCGTGGATTCCATGCTCGACGGCGAAGCGGACGTTCGCTTCGGTGCTTTCGGGGACTGTCAGGTCCACCAGGTACTGGGCACCGGAGGCGGTCAGCTGCTCCAGTGAGTCACCCCGTCCCAGGGCTGCGACGAGCTTCATGTCGGGCGCGGCATCAATGGCCTTGACAGCCTCGGCGCCCATGCGTCCGTTGGCACCAAGGACGGCCACCAGCTTGGAAACGGGGTGTTGTTCGGTCATAGCGTTAACCCTACCGGCGGGACAGGTTGGTGCAGGAACCGGGCAGCGTGCGTTACCTCGCAGTTGGGCATAGTGCGGGCGCAGCATCAGCCGCCGGCGCCGACCCATTCCACGGTGCCGTCCGCGAAGAACTGTTCCTTCCAGATGGGCACCTGCTCCTTGATGCGGTCCACCAGTTCGGAGCAGACCGCAAAGGCCTGCCCCCGGTGCGCAGCGGATACCGCACACACCAGCGCCGGGTCCCCGATCTCCAGCGTCCCGATCCGGTGTGCGGCCCAGATCCGGACCGGCTGGCCGGCCGTGCCCCCGGAAGTTTCCCCGGCAGCCTCCTCCCCCACCGCGTTTTGTTCGGCAACCAGCCGGGCGACGACGTCGGCCATTACCTGGTGGGCCGTGGGATGCGCACTGTAGCTGAGGCGCTCAACGGCCTTGCCGCCGTCGTGGTTGCGCACAACCCCGCTGAAGCTGACCACTGCGCCCGCAGTGTCGCTTTCCACCGCGGCAATCGCCTGGTCCACGGAAATAGGATCCGCGCTCAGGACCGCCCGCACTACCTCGAATGCTGCTTCAGTGCCCATGTCCGCCTTCCAGCTGGTCGCAAAGGTGCCCGATTACCGGGTCCAGGACGCTGAGTCCGTCCATGACCCCCTTCGGTGACCCGGGCAGGTTAACAATAAAGGTCCGGCCCGCGGCGCCCGCGTAGCCCCTGCTCAGGGCGGCCAGCGGGGTTTTTGCCGCACCTGCCCGCCTGATCGCTTCCATGATTCCGGGGATCTCCCGGTCCAGCAGGGGCAGGGTGACGTCAGGCGTGCGGTCGTCCGGGCTGAGGCCGGTGCCACCGCTGGTGATGACGACGGCGGGTCGCTGTGTGAGGAGCGCCCTGATGGCAGCGCCCACGGGCTCACCGTCGGGGACCACCATGGCCGGGTAGACCTCGAAGCCGTGTTCCGTGAGCCAGTCGGTGATTACCGGGCCCGTTTCGTCGTCGTAGATGCCTGCTGCGGCGCGGGTGGAAGCGATCACGACACCGGCCTTCCGCCCCAGCACATCGCCGTGCCGGTGGGGTTCGGAGACGTCCAGGATGTTGGGGTTGGTCACAGTGCCCAGTCTCCGCTCTTGCCGCCGCTCTTGGCCAGCACCTTGATATCCGTCAGGACAGCATGCTTGTCCACTGCCTTGATCATGTCGTAGACACTAAGGGCTGCCACCGACACCGCGGTCAGGGCCTCCATTTCCACTCCGGTGACGCCCCGGGTCTTGACAGTGGAGCTGATCGTCACGGCGTCAGTGCCGAGCTCGAAGTCAACGGTGACTTTTGAAAGGGGCAACGGATGGCAGAGCGGAATCAGGTCCGGCGTCTTCTTGGCGGCCATGATGCCTGCCACTCGGGCCACGGCCAGGGCGTCACCCTTGGGGAGCCCGCCCGTGCCCAGGAGCTGCATCACCTCGGCGGTGGTCCTGACAGTGGCGGTGGCCGTAGCCTCCCGGGTAGTCTCCGCTTTGGCGGAGACATCCACCATCTGGGCGCTGCCGTCCTGGCGCAGGTGCGTCAGTGCGGGGGTATTTTCTGCGTTCACAGCATCCATACTTCCACCTCGTCGCCGTCGGCGAGTTCCGTTACACCGGCAGGGACGTGGACCAGGACATTCGATCCGGCAAGGGCGTGCATCAGGTGCGAGCTCTCGCCGCCCTCCAGCTTTACGGTTCCGTCCGGCCGCAGGTTGCCGCGCCGGACCTGGTGCTTGTACCCGGGCGAGGTGAGTTTCCCGCCCGCCTCGCCAAGGTCAAGGCGGGCGCGCAGCGGCAGCCTTCGGGCCGGGGTTCCCAGCAACTCCGACAGTGCGGGGCGGAGGAACATCTCGAAGGACACCAGGCAGCTGACCGGATTGCCGGGAAACCCGAGGAAGGGGACGCCGTCGAACGTTCCCAGTCCCTGGGGCCCGCCCGGCTGCATGGCCACGTGCAGGAAGTCCACCGGCTGGTCCGCCATCGCCTGCCGGACCACCTCGTAGGCCCCCTTGCTGACCCCGCCGGTGGTGACGATCAGGTCAGCCCCCTGGCCTTCGGTTCTGAGCATCGCCTGAAGCGCTGCCGGGTTGTCGGTGGAAATTCCGGTGCGGCGGACTGCCAGGCCCGCCTGTTTCATGGCGGCTTCCAGGAGGGTTCCGTTGGAGTCGTAGATTTTGCCCGGCGGGAGTGGCCGGCCCGGTTCCACCACCTCGTCCCCGGTGGTGACCAGCAGGACGGTCACGGCCTTGTAGACCTCAACGTCCGGCATTCCAAGCGCCGCCAGCAGCCCCAGTTGGGCGGGACCAAGGCAAGTGCCGGCGGCGAGGGCCCGCTCCCCCGCCGCGATGTCGCTGCCGGCAACGCGCACGTATGTTCCCCGTGCGGTGGCAGGCAACGTCACAATGGCGCCATCGCCTTCCGGAAGGAAGTGGTCAGGCTTTGCCTTTTCAATGGGTACGACGGCGTCGGCACCCGCCGGGATCATGGCACCGGTCATGATGGGCGCGGCTGTTCCCGGCGCGAGCGGTTGCGGGCTTGACCCGGCGGGAACCGGGGGCATGATGCGCAGCTCGGTGCCGCCGTCGGGAATGTCAGCGGAACGGACGGCATAGCCGTCCATCTGGGAATTCGCGAAGGGGGGAAGGCTGAGCGGCGCCAGGAATCCGTGCACCAGGCCGCGTCCCAGCGCTTGGCTGAGCGGCAGGGTCTCCGTGCGGTCTGCTGCGCCGAACTGCTGGAGGAGGTCAGCGACGGCGGCGGCGTGCTCGGCGACGGACCGCGCAGTGTGCTGGACGCGGCCGTGCTGGGTGTGGCTGGTCATGGGTACGCCTTTGGTCTGGGCCATCGGGAGTCTGGCCGTCAGGGGGTCTGGGCCGTCAGGATTTCACGTCCACTCTAACGGTGTGGAATCCGGTGGCCCCGTCGGGCGCAGGGGGGCGCGCGGTTTCGTCCTGGGGTTGGCCAGCCAGGTTGGTGGCGCGTACCTGGACCTCGTATTGCCCCGGGGTGAGGTCTACGGCCAGCTTCCACTGGTACCAGGTGTCGGCTGAGATCCCCGTGGCGAGATCCGCTTCCCGCCACGGTCCGCGGTTGACCCGCAGTTCCACCTTCCGGATGCCGATGTGCTGGGCCCACGCGACGCCGGCAAAAACAACGGTTCCCGCATTGACCGGGCGGCCGCTGCGGGGGACGTCGATGCGGGACGACGTCTTGATGGGGCCGCGCTCGGACCAGCCACGCGGGGTCCAGTATCCGGCGTCGTTGGCGAACCGGGTGACTTTGAGTTCGGTGACCCATTTGGTGGCCGAGACATAGCCGTACAGTCCCGGAACCACCAGGCGGACCGGGAAGCCGTGCTCCAGCGGCAGCGGTTCGCCGTTCATGCCCACGGCGAGCAGGGCGTCCCGGTTATCGGTGAGGACCTCCAGCGGCGTCCCGGCGGTCCAGCCGTCGGCGCTGCGGGAGAGGACCATGTCGGCGTCCGGCCGGGGACCGGCCTGGGCCAGCAGTTCCCGGACCGGCCAGCCCAGCCAGCGGGCATTCCCGATCAGGTCACCGCCCACGCCGTTGGAGACGCAGGCGATGGTGATGTGCCGTTCGGTCAGCGGCTTGGCCAGGAGGTCGGCGTAGGAGAGCTGGACTTCCCGGGCCACCATTCCGGTTACTTTGAGGACCCAGGTATCCGGGTTCACCGCCGGGACGGACAGCGCGGTGTCGATCCGGTAGAAGTCCCGGTTTGGGGTCACCAGCGGCGTCATCCCTGCAACACCCGAGTCGGCAGCAGCCGGCACGGGCTTGGCCGGGGATGCCGCTGTGGGAAGGGTGATGCGTGCCCGGGCTTCGGTGACCGCCATGGTGGCCCCGCGCCAGATTCCCGCCAGCACTCCTCCCACCGCGGAAGCCGCTGCGGTGACACTGAGGAACTGGAAGAAGCTGCGGCGGGATTGCGCGGCCACGGGGCTGGCCGTGGTTCCGGCAGCGGCAGCAGGCTGGCTCGCACTTGGGTGGACGGGCACTGACACGTCCCACGCGTGCAGCCTTTGCACCAAGACGCGCAACAGCACGACGGCGGCGCCCGCGGCCAGGAGCGGCGGGATCAGTGACATGGGGGTCATCTGGGAACGGGTCAGCACGGCGGCCGCTCCGGCGAGTCCGAAGATTCCCATGACGGCAGCACCTGTGAACCGCCGGCGGTACTCGAGGACTCCGGCCAGCGCGGCCAGGGCAGCGATGACCAACGCCATGCCCACGAGGAGCGCTGCCTTGTCGGCCGTGCCGAAGACGGAGATCGCCCAGTCTTTAACGCCCGGAGGGACGGCGTCGATGACGGCGCCGCCAACGGCTGTCAACGGTGACAGGGATGGGCTGACAACCCCCGCGGCCAACTCCCCCGCTGCCACACCGGCGCCTGCCGCGGCTATCCCGGCAGCGGCAGCCCAACCGCCCCTGGCGCGTGGGACTGCCTGCAGCGGGACGGGACTCTCCATACGCTCCCCAAGGCCGGCGCCGTCGTCGTCCGCCGTGTGCCTGTGCTGGGAACTCTTCACAACTTCCAGCATAGGTTTGCGAAGGGTCGCCGGCGGCGGTGCGCCCATATATCTTGCCCAGCTGAGTCTGGTCACAGGTGTGATGGGCGGCTCAACGTGGCGTAGCCTGATTTCATGAGTGTCCAGCTAGGCATGCCCCAGCCGCGGGAGGAAGCAGCGTCGGCGCTGCCCGGCGTTCCTGCGCGCCGCCCGGCCGATGCACCGACCGGGCTGGTGGATCGGTATGGCCGCCGCGCCACCGACATGAGGCTGTCCCTGACGGACAAGTGCAACCTCCGCTGCACCTACTGCATGCCGGCGGAGGGCCTGGAATGGCTCGCCAAGCAGGCTGTCATGTCTGCCGGGGAGATCGTGCGGATTGTCAAGGTTGGCGTGGAGCAGCTGGGTGTCCGCGAGCTGCGGCTGACCGGCGGCGAGCCGCTTGTCCGGCACGATCTGGTGCAGATCATCGCGGCGCTGCGGGCCAACCACCCGGACCTGCCGATCTCCATGACCACCAACGGTGTTGGCCTGGCCAAGAAGGCCGCTGCCCTCAAGGAAGCCGGCCTGACCCGCATCAATGTGTCACTGGATTCCCTGCATGAAGAAACGTTCACCAAGCTGACCCGACGTCCGTTCCTGGGCCAGGTCCTGGCCGGTGTGGACGCCGCGTGGGCTGCCGGCCTGGGCCCTGTCAAACTGAACGCTGTCCTGATGCGCGGCATTAACGACGCCGAATCGCCGCAGCTGCTCGACTGGGCATTGGGGCGCGGCTACGAACTGCGGTTCATCGAACAGATGCCGTTGGATGCCGATCACGGCTGGACCCGACGCAACATGATCACCGCCGCCGAGATCCGCGATCTGCTGTCCCGCGACTTTGTCCTCAGCCCCGATCCCCGCGCGCGTGACGGAGCCCCTGCGGAGCGGTTTGAAGTACGACGGCGGGCGGCAGGTTCGGCAAATCCGGCTGGTCCGGTGCTGGGAACCGTCGGAATTATCGCTTCCGTCACCGAGCCGTTCTGCTCGGACTGCCGGCGCACCAGGATCACTGCCGAGGGCAAGATCATGAGCTGCCTGTTCTCGCGCGAGGAGTTCGACCTGCTGGGCCTGCTGCGGGCAGGCGCCACCGACCAGGAACTGGCGCAGCGGTGGCAGGACGCCATGTGGATCAAACCAAAGGCCCACGGCATGGACCATGTGGGACTGGATGCTCCGGACTTCGTCCAGCCGGACCGCAGCATGAGCGCTATCGGGGGCTGACTGGAATGCTGGTACGTTATTTTGCTGCCGCACGCGCTGCCGCAGGCTTCGAGGAAGAAAAGTTCGAACTTCCGGCTGGTGCTACCGTGGCGGACCTGCTGGAGGCGGTGCTGGCCGTGGAGCGTGCCGTACCCCCCGCCGGAACCCCGCCGCTCCCCCGGATCCTTTCCCGCAGCAGCTTCCTGCTCAACGAGGTGGCCGTGCGGGACCACTCGACCGTTCTTGGTCCGGACGACGTGGTGGACGTGCTGCCTCCGTTCGCCGGCGGGTAAGTATCCGGGTTGTAGGCGGAACAGCTTCTTGAGGCTGCCCTGGTCTTTTTGATGGTCAGCCCTCTGATGGCCCGGCGCAACTTGGAATGTCAGACCCCCGTTGGAAGATGCTCTTATGGGAATCAGCAGCGGTGGCGGGGTGGTCTTGGAGGGGGTTCACTCCTCTATGGCCGCCCTCGATGCGCTTGCTGCTGAGGATGCATTCCTGGCTGCCGGGGTTGGTATTGGGGCTGATGTTGATGTGTTGCAGCGGCGGTACGGGCTCCGGCTGGAACGGCTGGAGGTGGTGAAGCGGCTGGAGGCGCAGCTCGCCGCGGTGAAAGCCGGTGATGTTGCCGAAGCCGTTGCCATTCAGCACGCCATGCTTCCTCCGGAGGCCCCTGTGCATGAGCGGACGTATGCGGAGATGTCAGCGGTGGAGGAAATCGCAGGGGTCCTGACCATCAGCTCAGGCGCTGCCGGGGCGTTCGTGGAGCAGTCCCAGCGGGTGTGTTCCCTCCCGCCGGTGATGGAAGCCTTGGCCGCCGGGGACCTCTCCTGGCAGCACGCCAAAATCGTTGCGGACGAAACCGAAGGCCTCACCCCGGACGGTGCCGCCGCCCTGGTGGCACACTTCTTCGACCCCGATGCCCCGAACCCAGCCCGCGGCGCCGCACCCGGTGAGCTGGTTCCGTCCCGGTTCCGGGCGAAGGTCCGGGGGTGGCGGGAGCGCCACCACCCCGAAACCCTGGAGAAACGCCACGCCAGGGGCGTCGCGGACCGGCGGATGGAATACACCTCGGACCGCGACGGCATGGCCTGGATCTCGCTCCGCCTCCCCGGCGACACCGCCTGCGCCATCTGGAACCGCACCACCGCCACCGCCCGCGGCCTCCAAGGCCCCGACGAAACCCGCACCCTCACCCAACTCCGCCCCGACATCGCAGCATCACTGCTCCTCGGCACCGGAACGCCTGCGCGTGAGGCTGCTGCGGGTGAGACGGCAGGGAGGACCGGTGATGCTGCGGCAACAGGCGCAGGCAGCGTTTCCGGTACCGGGAGCGCTGCGGGGAGCAATAGTGATATTGGACGAGTCCCCACGCCGCGGGCCGACGTCCTGGTCATGGTGCCGGTGTTCTCCCTGCTCGGTGTCACCGACGAACCGGCGGTGCTGGACGGCCTGGGCCCCATCCCGGCATCCATGGCCCGGAAACTCGTCGCGGACGGGGCGGACTCGTTTTACCGGGTCCTGGTCGACCCCCGGGACGGGGCCCCGCTGGAGATCGGCCGCACCCGCTACCGGCTGCCGGAGACCATCAAACAATGGATCCGGATGCGGGACGGAAAATGCACCTTCCCCGGCTGCAGCAACCGCACCCCGGACAACGACATCGACCACCTCACCGCCTGGGACCACGGCGGCACCACCGGCACCAGCAACCTGGCACAACTCTGCCCCAAACATCACCGGCTCAAGCACGCCCGGTCATGGAACCCCGACCCCGCGACGGAGAACGGCTCTCCCGGCTGGACCTCACCCACCGGCCGCCACTACAAACCCGAACACCTCGACCGGGAACCAACCCACTGGCCACCAGGAATCCTGGAGTCACTAGCCGAGATGCCGGATTGGCCGGACGTGCCGGAAGTGCTATGTGGAGAGCCACCCGATGACCGCTTCATTGGCCCGGATGAATTGTCGCCTGCTGATCCGCTATGGGACGAGTTCTACGCCATGCCCTTCCGCTTGCCGCCGGATCCAGAATCGAGCTGGCAGTTGCTGCTGTCGTGAAAAGTCCTGCTGTACCTTGTGCTGGCAACGCTGGGGGTCCACTGTCCAGCGTCCGTCGCTCCACGCAGCCATTGTTACCCCAGTGAGCCGGTTCCAAGCGCCAGGGCCATCAAGGCTGCGCGGCTGTGGACTCCGCAGTTCAGGAAAATCTGCTTGAACTGGTCCTGGACGGTGTATGGCGTCACTCCCTGGGCCTCCGCCATGGTTACTGTGTCCGCACCGGCGGCAGCCAACCACAACAGCTGCCTCTGCCGTGGCGTAAGGCTGAATGCACGGGCAAAGACTTCTACCCGGTCGGAAGGCATACAGCCCTGAATGGTCACGGCCAGCGGCGGTGTCGAACCCTCTGCGGCAGGGGCAATCCGGTTGGCTCGCAGCAGGGCCCATCTGCCGGAACCAATATGCACCCTGCTCTCTGCATCATGGTGGTCCACTCCGGCCTCCCTCGCGAGCAACTGCGCAGCAACGTTCAGCACCTCGGCCGGAACGTGGTGATGCGGGACGGGACCGGGCTGCAACAGATGGAGCCATTCGTTGACCGATTCAGTCCGGCCAACCACGGCGAGGTCTTCGCTCAAGGTCAGGACACCCTGCTCGGGTAATCGCTGCCTCCCGGTATCCGGCCCAGGGACCAGGTCCTGTCCAGAAGGTCCACCGGGCAGCGCCGAGTCGCCTTTCTGGGAAGCCAGATCCAGCCCAACCATAACGTCGGGCGTGGTTCCTGCATGGAATTGCCTGCCCACGGAACGACGCAAACCCGGTGTCAGCGCCGCTGCCAGCTCAGCCAGGTAAGTGGTTTCTTCTTCCGTGAAGTCGCCTGTCTCTCCCGTCCGCCAGAGATCAAGCCAAGCCCAGCACCCGTGCTGGTCGGCGAAGACGACTGACAGCACGTCCCGAACGTCGTAGCGATTCAGCACTCCCCTCCACAACAGGCTGCGGGCAGGATCACCCTGGGTTGCGTGCTGGAGGCTCAGTGCGGGGACTGAAGAAGCCATCAACCCGGTCCAGCGCGCCGGAGCGGAAAGGTACTTGAGGCGGATGAGTGCTGGCAGTTCCTCCGGGCAGGGAATCCTGGCCCGAGGTGCCATGCCTACCGTTGTGCGGGGGTCGCAAAGAGGCCAGACGAATGCATCGAAGGGCACCATGGTGCTTACTTCCGTGAGCACGGTTTTTCGGAGAGCCTGGTGGTCCCGGATGGATCCAGCAAGAACCCGGATGCGTTCAAGGCTTCGGGCCATCGCCCAGGCCCTCTTCATTCCCCCAGTATGCTCCCGCCGGCACCACTGGACCCGACGCACCCGCCACCAGATTTCTGGGATACCGGCCAGGGACCGTGCCGTCTATGTTGGCGACGTGGGCAGCGCCCACGTCACGGACGAGTGAGGAGACTCCGATGTACACCCTGCAGATCGAACACACCATCACGGACTTCCAAACCTGGAAGACCGCTTTTGACCGCGACCCGGTCAACAGGGCGGCTTCGGGGGTGCTCTCCCATCGGATTGGCCAACCACTCGGGGACCCGCACTACATTGTGGTTGAGCTGGACTTCGCGGATTTGGACAAGGCGGAGCGATTGCTCTCGAACCTGCGCGAACACGTGTGGCATTCCCCTGCCAACGCCCCTGCGCTGGCCGGTGCGCCCAGGACGCGCATCATCAAGTCCGCGGCGTGACCTGCACGCTGACATGGTCAGACCCGGTGGAACTCTGAGCGCATGAACGGCTTGTAGGGCGAAGCCTTGCCGTTGGTGCCAGCGTCGGGCGCGTCGCCGCCGTCGTCCTTGCCTACCACATGCAACTCGGTGACGTGGGTAAGGACGTCTCCCTCGATTTTGATGGAATGGCGTGTCCACCCGGCGTCGCTGCGGCGTTCAACCCGCAGGACGCCATTCCGCCACGTGCAGCGCGCGGCAGTACCTGGCGGCGCACCGGTGCTGTCGACGTAATACCAGAGCACATCGTTGCGGACCGGATCAACCGTGAAGATGCCGTGGCCTTCGAAGTGGCTCCCGTCCGGCTCAACGTGCCGGTAGCTCTGCACTACACCGAGGCCTCCCGCCACCTGGTGGTAGGTCACCTCCGCGTCCACGCTGCGCTCCGGTCCCCAGGGACCGGAAGCCACGTGCGTGCGGCCCCGCCAGTGACCCAGCAGGTCAGATAAGGCTGGATGTGCGCGCTCCACAGTTGGCCCGTTCACCGTTCCGCCACCTCCTGTTGAAGATCATTCCCCCTCAGGATGGGCTCCGCAGGGCCGGGGCGCCAGTGGCCTCTGGAAGCAGCGCCCCACGGCAGCACTGCCAATGGCAGCCCTGTCCACGGCAGAACTGTTCTGCAGCGCCGGGTGCTAAAGCCCGAAGGTCTCGGTCTCGTCGAAGGGACCTACGACAGTGATGGTCCGCGGCGCGGCAGCGAGTTCGGCTGCAAGTTCCTGGACCTGTTCAGTGGTGACGGCTTTGATCAGCCGCAGGGTTTCATCGATGTCCTGGTATTCACCGGACACCAGTTCGGCGCGGCCCAGCCGGGACATCCGGGAGCCGGTGTCCTCCAGTGCCAGGACAATTCCGCCGCCGAGCTGCCCCACGGCCTTGCGGAGTTCGTCGTCGGAAATTCCGTGTTCGGCGAGCTTATCGAGCTCGATACCCAGCAGGTCCACCACCTGCCGCACCTTCGACGGGGTGCAGCCGGCGTACATTCCAAAATAGCCGGCGTCGGCGTAGGACGACGCAAAGGAGTAGGTGGAGTACACCAGTCCACGCTTCTCGCGGACCTCCTGGAACAGCCGGGAGGACATGCCGCCGCCCAGGACCGCGTTAAGGACACTCATGACGTAGCGCCGTTCGTCGGTGGCAACGATCGTGGGGCATCCCATAATGATGTTTGCCTGCTCCACGGCGCGCTTGACCACATGCAGGCCGGCAGTTCCCGTAATCAGGGCCCGCTCGGTGGAACGCCGCTGCACCGGCGCGGCGTCGGCCTCCAGGGACCACCCGGCGGTCTGCAGGGCATCCACCACCAGTCCGCACACCAAATCGTGGTCCAGGCCGCCAGCAGCGGTGATCACCAGTTCTTCAGGCTTGTAGTACCGGCGGTAGTGCTCCCACACCGAATCGCGGGCCACGGCCTTGATGGCGGCCGGGGTGCCGCCAATAGGCCGCCCAAGGGGGTGGCTGCCGAGGACCGCGGCGACGAAGTGCTCATGCGCCACATCCGTGGGGTCATCGCTGTCCATCGCGATTTCCTCCAGTATGACGTCCCGTTCCTGCTCCATCTCGTCAGGATCCAGCACGGCGCCGGTGATCATGTCCGCGATGACGTCGATGGCCATGGGGAGGTCGGAGTCCAGGACGCGGGCAAAGTAGCAGGTGCTTTCCTTGGCTGTTGCCGCGTTTGATTCGCCGCCCACCTCATCAAAGGCGGAGGCGATTTCCAGGGCCGTGCGGCGCCTGGTGCCTTTGAACAGCAGGTGCTCCAGGAAGTGGGTGGAGCCGTGCTGGCCGGGCGCCTCGTCCCGGGACCCCACGCCCACCCAGAACCCGATGGTTGCCGACCGCTGGCCGGGCATCGCCTCCGTGAGTACCCGCACTCCACCTGGCAGCACTGAACGCCGGACCTCGGACCCGCCGTCGGAGCCATGGACCAGGGTGTCGCCGGCGTGGTTCTGCTCAAGCGGCAGGGGTACAACAGTCATTGATGCCTTTCAGGACGGGCAGCCGGATCTGGCTGCCATCGTAACAGCGGCGGGACCGGTGGATCATCCACCGGTCCCGCCGATTCGTGCTTGTGCCGGGAAGCCCGGGCTGTTAGACCTCAGCGCCTTCAGCGGGCTCCGTGGTGTGGGCACGTTCGGTGTCGGCCTCCGCGCCTTCTTCCTCGGCTACCACCGGGGCGAGCGAGAGCTTTCCACGGTCATCGATCTTGGTGATTTCCACCTGGACCTTCTGGCCCACCGAGACTACGTCCTCGACGTTGTCCACGCGCTTGCCGTTGGCCAGCTTGCGGAGCTCGGAGATGTGCAGGAGGCCGTCCTTGCCCGGGGTCAGCGAAACGAAGGCACCGAAGGTGGTGGTCTTGACGACCGTACCCAGGTAACGCTCGCCGATTTCGGGGACCTGCGGGTTGGCGATGGCGTTGATGGCGGAGCGTGCTGCGTCTGCAGACGGACCGTTCGTGGCGCCAATGTAGACCGTGCCGTCGTCCTCGATGGAGATGTCCGCGCCGGTGTCCTCCTGGATCTGGTTGATCATCTTGCCCTTGGGGCCGATGACCTCGCCGATCTTGTCCACGGGGATCTTGACGGCGATGACGCGCGGTGCGAACTCGGAGAGCTCGTCCGGGGTGTCGATGGCCGAGTTGAGGACCTCGAGGATGTGCAGGCGTGCCTCGCGGGCCTGCTTCAGCGCTGCTGCCAGCACGGAAGCGGGGATGCCGTCGAGCTTGGTGTCCAGCTGGATGGCCGTGACGAACTCAGCGGTACCGGCAACCTTGAAGTCCATGTCACCGAAGGCGTCTTCGGCGCCGAGGATGTCGGTCAGTGCCGCGTAGCGGGTCTGGCCGTCAACCTGGTCGGAAACCAGGCCCATGGCGATGCCGGCGACGGCGGCCTTCAGGGGCACACCGGCGTTCAGCAGGGACAGGGTGGAGGCGCAGACGGAACCCATCGACGTCGAACCGTTGGAGCCGAGGGCCTCGGATACCTGGCGGATGGCGTAGGGGAATTCCTCGCGGGACGGCAGTACGGGCACCAGGGCGCGCTCTGCCAAGGCACCGTGGCCGATTTCGCGTCGCTTGGGCGAGCCCACGCGGCCGGTCTCACCGGTGGAGTACGGCGGGAAGTTGTAGTTGTGCATGTAGCGCTTGCGGGTGACGGGCGACAGCGAGTCGATCTGCTGTTCCATCTTGAGCATGTTCAGCGTGGTGACACCCATGATCTGGGTCTCGCCGCGCTCGAAGATGGCCGAACCGTGAACGCGGGGCAGGACCTCAACCTCTGCGGTGAGCTGGCGGATGTCCGTCAGGCCACGGCCGTCGATACGGATCTGGTCCTTGAGGATGCGCTGGCGCACCACGTGCTTGGTAACCGAGCGGAAGGCAGCGGACAGTTCCTTCTCGCGGCCTTCGAACTGGCCGGCCAGGTTGGCGAGGACCTCGTCCTTGAGCGCGTCGGAAGCGTTGTCGCGTTCCTGCTTGTCGGCGATCTGGAAGACAGCGGCAAGCTTTTCGGCGGCGGCAGATTCGACGGCGGCGTAAGCGTCGTCCTCGTAGTCCAGGAAGACCGGGAATTCGACAGTGGGCTTTGCAGCGCGTGCGGCCAGATCGGCCTGGGCGTCGCAGAGTGCCTTGATGAACGGCTTGGCAGCCTCGAGGCCCTCGGCCACAACCTCTTCGGTGGGGGCGGTGGCGCCCTGTTCCTTGATGAGGTTCCAGGAGTTGTCGGTTGCTTCGGCCTCAACCATCATGATGGCGACGTCGTCACCTGCAACGCGGCCGGCAACCACCATGTTGAACACGGAGTTTTCCAGCTGCGAGTGCTTGGGGAAGGCAACCCACTGCGATCCGTTTTCGTCGTTGACCAGGGCAACGCGGACGCCGCCGATGGGGCCGGAGAACGGGAGGCCGGACAGCTGGGTGGACATCGAGGAGGCGTTGATTGCCACCACGTCGTACAGCTCGTCGGGGTTGATGGCCAGGACGGTGACCACGATCTGGACCTCGTTGCGCAGGCCCTTGATGAAGGCGGGGCGCAGCGGGCGGTCCATCAGGCGGCAGGCCAGGATGGCTTCGGTGGACGGGCGGCCTTCACGGCGGAAGAACGAGCCCGGGATGCGGCCGGCAGCGTACATGCGCTCTTCGACGTCGACCGTCAGCGGGAAGAAGTCAAAGCCTTCACGCGGGTGCTTGCCGGCAGTGGTGGCGGACAGCAGTGCGGTGTCATCGTCGATGTACACCATGGCTGCGCCGGCTGCCTGCTTGGCAAGGCGGCCGGTTTCGAAGCGGATTACGCGCTTGCCGAAACGGCCATTGTCAATGACTGCTTCCGAGAACTGGATTTCGGGACCCTCCAAGAGAGTCACCTCCGTTTCTGTTTGACGGAAGTCCAGCCGCATCAACCCGGCCAGCATCTGTCTACTGGCCCTGCACCCGGTCATCGATCGAGACCCACGGGCCGCCGGCTTCAGTCAACGAAGCCGCTCCCGGGGATCACTACCGAGGACCGCGAATGCGTGATGCGGTTGATCCTCCTGTTTAGTTTTTATTTGAAGAAGGCGGCCCGTTCCGGAAGGAAAGGGCCGCCCGAAGCCAGACTAGCGGCGCAGGCCGAGGCGCTCGATGAGCGAACGGTAGCGGGCGATGTCAGTCTTCTTGAGGTAGCTCAGCATACGCTTGCGACGACCAACCATGGCCAGCAGACCGCGCTGGGTGTGGTAGTCGTGCTTGTGCTCCTTCATGTGCTCAGTCAGATCCTTGATCCGCTGGGTCAGGACAGCAACCTGGACCTCCGGTGAACCGGTGTCGCCTTCGGCGGTTGCGTATTCCTTGATGATGGACTGCTTTACAGCGGCGTCAAGTGCCACAATAACTCCTAGAAAATGTGCCGTGAGGGCCCAGGTCAGAAAATCACTGCCGGGTCTGCCGGGTACGCCTTGATCCGGCGAACCGGAGCAGGCGGACTGCAACAGGAACCAGCCGCCACGGACTGCAGCCGGATCCATCGTCCAGTTTACCGGCCCCGGCCTAACCTTGTCGAAACAGCGCGCTCCTCAGCCTTGGAGCCCGTCCCTGATGGCCGCCATGCCTTGGAGGACTTCCGTGAAACTGGTGCTCAAGGGCGACAATCCCACCCGGATGCCGTGCGGAGAGCGGAAGTCCGGGATTACGTCCCCTTCCCAAAGTGCTTCCACAGTGGCCTTGGTGAAGTCGGCATGATCCACCGTGATGTGTCCTCCGCGCTCCCCCGGGTCCCGCGGAGACGCCAGTTCTGCACCCAGCGGGGCCAGCCAGGCGTCGAAGACGTCCACCGCGAACGCGGTCAGCGCCAGGGACTTCTCCCGGATGGCAGCCATGGTGGCTTCTTCGATGAGGTCCAGGGTGCCCTGCATGGCGATCATGCCGAATATGGCGGGGGTGCCGCTGAGGAAGCCGCGGATGCCGGCGGCCGGTTCATAGCCGGCGGCCATCTCGAAGGCGTCCTTGCGCCCCATCCAACCCCAGATGGGCTGGTTCAGCGAGGGCAGGTGCCGGGCATTGACGTAGGCGAAGGCAGGCGAACCGGGGCCGCCGTTGAGGTACTTGTAGGTGCAGCCGCCTGCGAAGTCCACGTCCGCGCCGTCCAGGTCGATCTCCACGGACCCCGCCGAATGGCAAAGATCCCACACCACCAGGGCGCCGGCGTCGTGTACTGCAGCGGTGATGGCGGGCAGGTCGGCCAGGTGGCCGGAGCGGTAGGCAATTTGGCTGAGGAGGACGACGGCGGTCCGCGGCCCGGTGGCCTGGCGCACCTGCTCAAGGGTCACCCCGGCCGCCGGGTCGGGCTCGATCCAGCGGAGGGTCAGGCCTTCCTCGAGGGCAATCCCTTCCACCAGGTAGCGGTCGGTGGGGAAGTTTTCGGTGTCCAGCACCAGCTCGTTGCGGTCGGGGTCCTGCACTGCGGCCAGGGCTGCGCGGATCAGCTTGTAGAGGACCACAGTGGTGGAATCGGCGATGATGGTCTGCCCCGGCGCTGCCCCGAGGACGGCGCGGCCCAGCTGGTCCCCGATGGCCTGCGGCATGCTGAGCCACTTTTCGTCCCAGCCGCGGATCAGGCGGCCGCCCCACTCGTCCCGGATGAAGGCGGCGACGTCGTCGGCCGTGCGCTTCAGCGGCCTGCCGAGGGAGTTGCCGTCAAGGTAGGACAGGGGCGTGTCCGTGCCGATGAACTGGTCCCGGCAGCGGGCCAGGGGGTCCCGGCGGTCCAGCTCTTCGGCCCGCGCGCGGAGTTCGTCGGCGGTCACCCTGGTGGGGTTTTCCTGGTGGATGCTCATTGTCCGATCTCCGTCCTGACAGCGAATAGTTCCGGGAAGAACGTCAGTTCCAGTGCCTTCTGCAGGAAGGTGACGCCGCTGGATCCCCCGGTACCTGTCTTCATCCCGATGGTCCGCTGGACGGTGCGCAGGTGCCGGAACCGCCAGAGCTGGAAGTTGTCCTCCAGGTCCACCAGTTCCTCGCACGCCTCGTAGGCCGCCCAGTTGTCCGCCGCGTTCTCATAGATGTGCTTGAAGAGCGGGACCAGTTCCGGGGCGAACTCGTGCGCCCGGGTTACATCCCGGTCCAGGACCGAACGGGGCACGTCGAAACCCTTGCGGGCGAGGTAGGCCAGGAATTCGTCGTAGATGCTGGGTGCGGCAAGCAGTTCCTCCAGCATGGCGTGCGCTTCGGGGTCGGATTCGAAGACCGGAAGCATCTTGCGGTTCTTGTTGCCCAAAACGAATTCGACGGCTCGGTACTGGGCGGACTGGAACCCCGACGAGTTGCCGAGGAACCCGCGGAACTGCGAATACTCGGTGGGGGTAAGGGTAGCCAGGACGGACCACTGCTCGGTGAGGGTCTTCTGGATGTGCTTCACCCGGGCAATGCCCTTGAGCGCCGAACCGAGATCGTCCTCCCGGAGCCAGGCGGCCGCGCTCCGCAGCTCGTGCAGGACCAGTTTGAGCCACAGCTCCGTGGTCTGGTGCTGGATGATGAACAGGAGCTCATCGTGGTGTTCGGGCTGGCTGACCGGCTGCTGGGCGCTGAGCAGCGTGGGAAGTTGCAGGTAGGAGGCGTAGCTCATCCGCGAGCTGAAGTCGCGGACGATCCCCTTATCCAGCTTGCGGGTGTTCTTTTCGACGGACACGTGCTGCCTTTCGTTGTGCTCACCCGGTTGCTGAAGCTCCGGCGGATGCTGGAATCAGCGGCCGCTGAGGAGCTGGTGGGCCTGGGCCACATCCAGCCGCATTTGTTCCACCAGGGCCTCAGGGCCACGATAGGCCACCATGCCGCGAAGCCGCGCCACGAATTCAACAATCACTGTCTGGCCGTACAGATCGAAGTCCTCCACGGCCTCCTTGGGCCTGTCGATCACGTGCGCTTCAACCTGGCGGCTCACGCCGTCGAACGTGGGATTGGACCCTACCGAGATCGCTGCCGGCCACCGCGTACCGGCTTGGTCCACCAGCCAGCCGGCGTAGATGCCGTCAGCGGGAATCAGCCCTGAGGCGTTCGAAGAGAGGTTGGCCGTGGGGAAGCCGAGGGCCCGGCCGCGGGCAGCCCCGTGGACCACCTCGCCGCGCATCCGGTGCGGGCGGCCCAGGACGGAGGCGGCCGTGGCCACGTCGCCCTCCTGCAGGGCTTCGCGCACCCAGGTGGAGGAACAGCGCCGGTCCGTGCCGTCGTCGTCATGCAGGGGGTAGCCCTCGGCACCGAACTCGCTGATGACCTGGACGTCGAAGCCGAACTTGTCGCCCAGCGCCTTCATGGTGTCCAGGTCGCCGGAGTTGCCCCGTCCAAAGCGGGCGTCGTGGCCGATGACCACGTGGCTGGCATGCAGGCAGTCCACCAGGTACTGCTCCACGAATTCCTCTGCGGTGAGGCTGGCGAGGTCCAGCGAGTACTTGACCACCAGTATGGCGTCCAGTCCCAGTTCGCCCAGCGCCTCCAGCTTGTCGTCCAGGCCCATGATCAGCTCCGGGGCGGCCTCGGGCCGGTGGATAAGCGCGGGGTGGGGGTCGAACGTCACGGCAACGGCTTTGTCATGGGAGAGGCGGGCCGAACGGAGCAGCTGGGACAGCACCTGCTGGTGGCCGCGGTGGACGCCGTCAAAGTTGCCGAACGTGACAACGGATGGGCCGAAATCCGCCGGGACATCGGACGGATCGTTCCAGATGTAAACCATCACCCTCGCCTTAAGCTGCCTGCATCGACGTTCCGGAACCATACCGGCCGCGGAACTCTTCAAGATTACCCGGATTCATTGTGCTGCCCTTGACACTCGGACGCCCCCGGCGCCCCTGCGGTTGCTTTGGCTTCACCGGGAAGCCTGGACGCGCGGTCCAGCCGCCGAAGGCCGGCGCCGGTAGAGCCACACCAGGCCAAGGATGGGCAGCAGCAGCGGGATGAAACCGTAGCCGCGGCCAAACAGGGACCACACCGTCTCGTGCGGGAACTGCACGGAATCCAGGATGCTCAGGGTCCCCACTACCAGGACCCCCAACAGTTCAACCAGCACTGCGGCAACGGAGACCTTGAACCAGGTGCTTCCGGCCTTGGCCAGCGACACTGTGGCCACCACGTAGACCAGGGCGGCGAAGGCGGAGAGCAGGTAGGCCAGTGGAGCCTCGGAGAACTTGGTGAGGATCTGGTAGCCGGCACGGGCGGTGGCCGAGATGGCGAAGACCCCGTACACGGCGATCAGGAGGCGGCCGGGGCCGGTGTTGCGGGTATTGCGGACGGGTGCCTCACCGGTGGCCGCCTGGGCCTGCTTGTCTTTCATTCCTGCTGCTTCTTCCACTTCAGTACCAGATCTGGTTCATTCGGGCAGCCATGACGAGTGCCGTGACGCCGACTGCGGCCAGGACAAAATTGCTCCACCGTGTGCGCTCCAGGATGGACCAGTAGATGGCTGCCGGCGGCAGGAGCATGGCGGTGGCCATATAGCCCCAGAACTCCCACGCCTCGCCGGCAATGGGTTCGCCGGCAATGACCCTGACGATGGAACCCACCAGGTACACCACCAGGGCCACTTCCACTGCAACGACGGAGAGGATGGTGGCATCGTTGGGCGCCTTCTTCAGGACTCCCGCACCCAGGCATAGCAGCGTGGACACCAGGCCGACGACGAGGATGATCCAAAAATACGCGTCCACGCTTTAGGCCTCCGCGGCGGTTGCGGCAGCGCCGGAGCCGGGGGCGAAGACGAGCACCGGCTTGGCGTAGCTGCCGGCGTCGGCAAGAAGGGCCACCAGGCTTCCGTCGGGGGCGAAGGCAGCGGCGGGATGTTCGGCGGTGGCAGCACCGGGAGCGCCGGGGGCGGCCCCGGCAGCAATGCGCCGCCCGAAGGAGATCTCAGTGGTTTCCTCGGCGCTGAGTTCGCGGTTGGGCATCAGCGCGCGGGCAGCCTCAGACATCTCCAGGACGTTGAGCTCCTCGGCCAGCTGTTCAAGGGTGCGCGCCTGATCGAGGGAATAGGGGCCCACGTGGGTCCTGCGGAGGGCGGTGAGGTGGCCTCCCACGCCAAGGGCATTGCCAAGGTCCCGGGCCAGGGCGCGGATGTACGTACCGGAGGAGCATTCGACCGTGACGTCGAGGTCAACCACATCCGCCTCGGGGTTTCGCGCAATGGCGTGCACCTCGAACCGGTGGATGGTGACGGGGCGTGAGGCCAGCTTCACGTCCTCACCCGACCGCACGCGCGCATAGGCGCGTTCGCCGTTCACTTTGATGGCGCTGACGCTGCTGGGCACCTGCTGGATGCCGCCCGTGAGTGCTGCGACGCCGTCGTAAATTGCCTGCTCGCTGACGCCGGACGTGCCGGTGGTGGCAGTGACCTCCCCTTCCGCGTCATCGGTGACGGTGGACTGGCCCAGCCGGATGGTGGCGGTGTAGGTCTTTGAGGTGCCCACGATGTAGGTGAGCAAGCGCGTTGCCTTGTTGATGCCCACCACCAGGACGCCGGTGGCCATCGGGTCCAGGGTTCCTGCGTGCCCCACTTTCCGGGTCCCTGCGAGGCGCCGCATCCGGCCAACCACATCATGGCTGGTCCATCCCTGCGGCTTGTCCACTATCACCAGTCCAGAAAGCACGCCTCCCAGTATATCGGCGCTGGTAGGCCCGCCTGCCCACCCACTGCGGCCCGTCACGGCACGCTCGGCGGCAGTCCCGCAGGGACGGTTAGGATGGCTGGCATGCCTGAGCTTGCCGCCCATGTCCGCGACGTGCCCGTCAACCAGATCCGCGAGATCACCGAGGCCGCGTGGCGCACTCCCGGCGCCATTGTGCTGAGCATCGGGGAGCCCGGGTTCCCGCTCCCCCGCCACGTCCTGGACGCAGGCATCGCCTGCCTTGACCGTGATGAAACCAACTACACGCCCAACGCCGGGATTCCCGCCCTTCGTGAAGCCTTCGCTGCCAGGTTCCGGGAGGAACAGGGAGTGGATGTCGGCGCTGACCGTGTCTACGTGGTGTCCGGTGCGCAGCAGGGCCTGCACTTCGCCATGAGCCTGCTGCTCTCCCCCGGGGACGAAATCCTGATCCCCAACCCGGGCTACCCCACCTTCGCCATGACCAGCCGGCTGCTCAGTGCCGTCCCCGTGGGCTATCCGCTGCACCCCGAACACGGCTTCCAGCCCCGGGTTGCCGATGTGGAGGCGCTGATCACCAGCCGCACCCGGGTGCTGGTCCTCAACTCCCCCTCCAACCCCCTTGGCGCCGTGCTGGCTGAGGAAGTAGTCCGGGAACTGATGGATTTGGCCCGCCGGCACGACATCTGGGTGGTCTCGGACGAGTGCTACGAGGCGTTCACCTACGATGTGCCCCACGTCAGCCCGGCAAGGTTCGACGGCGGCACGGCGGCGGATGCGCGCGTGTTCACGTCGCTGACACTGTCCAAGACCTACGGCCTGACCGGGCTGCGCATCGGCGCCCTGGTCTGTCCGCCAGGGCTCGAACAGAAGATGGACAACGTCATGGAATCGATCGTCTCGTGCGTGGCGTCTGCGCCGCAGTACGCGGCGCTCGCGGCGCTGACCGGGCCGCAGGACTACGTCCGGCACGCCCACCAGCACTACCGGGAGAACCGGGACGCCGCCTCTGCGGTGCTGGCAGCCAAGGGGATCCGGTATCTTCCGGCGCAGGGCGCGTTCTACCTGTGGGCTGATATGTCCCACGTGAGCGGCGGGGATGTGCGGGCTTGGGTTCGGCGTTTCCTCGCAGACTCCGGTGTGGCGCTGGCTCCGGGGACCGCCTTCGGCTCCATTGGCGAGGGGTGGGTCCGGATCGCGCTGTGTGGCCGGAAGCAGGACCTGCTGGATGGGCTGTCCCGGCTTCCGGACGCCCGGCCGTAGACGGCTGGTGCCGGGTTCCGAGCGCTCCGTTTCCAGCTAGCTGCGGGCGCCGGCGAGGGCCTTGTCCAGCCAGGAACGGAGGACCTCCGCCGGCGCAGCGCCCGCCTGGCGCGCTGCCACCTTTCCGTCAACAAGCACCATCAAGGTGGGAATGGCCTGCACATCGAACCGCTGCGACAGGCCGGGAGACGTATCCACATCCACCTTCACCAGCTTGATCTTCCCGGGCCGTTCCCTGGCCAGCTTGTCCAGGACCGGGCTGACCATCCGGCAGGGTCCGCACCACGCCGCCCAGAAGTCGACCAGCACCGGAACCGGGGATTGCTCCGCCACGGCCGCGAAGTCGCTGTCGCCTGCGGATACGATCCAGGGCAGGTCCGCCTTGCAGTTGCCGCAGCGCGGGTGGCCCGAAGCCCTGGCCGGAACCCGGTTGGTCTTGCCGCAGGCCGGGCAGCTCAAGAGTGTGGGTTCCATGGCTAATATTCCTTCCTGCTGTCAAAGGCGCGCCATGCCTGAAAGGGGACGTCCGACGTCGGGATGTCACCCTTGGTGACCGGCATCAGCTCCGGCGCCGCGCCACTGAAGTAGTCATAGAAGAGCGCGTCATCGAAGCCTGCCGCCGCGGCCCCGTGCCGGTCTGCTGCGTAGTAGACGTGTCCGATCCTGGCCCACAAGGCGGACGCCAGGCACATGGGGCACGGCTCGCAGCTTGCGTAGAGGACCGAACCGGTGAGGTCGAAATCGGCTGCAGCGGCGGCCGCTGCCCGGATGGCCACCACTTCCGCGTGGGCGGTGGGGTCGTTATCCCTGGTCACCCTGTTGACTCCGGTATGGACGCGTCCGTCAGGCGTCACCACGACCGCTCCGAATGGCCCGCCGCCCTCAGCGACGTTGTGCGTGGCCAGTTCCACGGCCTGTTCAAGGTATTGAGCCTGTCCGGGATGGTGGGCAGATTCGGGGTGCTGAGCAGATTCGGGGTGCTGCAAGCCCCTGTTGCCGTGGTCTGCGGACGTCATAGCACGATCCTAGCCACAGGTGCCCCGTTGGGGGACGAAATGGGGGCCAGAAAGGGGGGATGCCCCCAACGACTACCCGCTGGTAGGGGCCTACGCTTGCGCCCGGGGGATCATTTCGCCTCTGCGGAGGCTTCATATCCAGCCCGCAAGGGCATCTCGCACCCCGGAGTACCCAATGAAACGACAACTTACCTTTATCGCCTGCGTGGCCACCGCCACGATGGTGCAGGCCGCACCGGCACTCGCATCCAGCCACAACCCCGACTATGAGGTCATGGCAACCGGCCTGGTCTCGCCCCTCCATCTCGCGGTGGGCAGCGGTGAAACTGTCCGCGTCAGCCAGGATTTCGCCGGCATCCTCACCCGGGTGGAGCACGACGGCGATCGTGAGGACATCCATACCGCGGAGAAGGGCTGGGAAGTGGCCGGGGCGGAAATCCACGATGGCATGACGTATTTCCTGGAAAGTATTGGAGCCGGACAAGGTGACCCCGCCGCTCTCCAGGGCTACCTCAAGTCCATTGACTCCAAGGGTGATGTGGACACCATCGCCAACTTTGCGGACTACGAACGGAAGCACAACCCCGACGGTGACCAGCACTACGGCTTCGAGCCCGATGTCAGCGACACGTGCCTGGCGGACTGGCCGGCCTTCCCGCCGGCACGGTACACGGGAGCGGTGGATTCCCACCCGTACGCCCTGGCAATCAAGGGCAATACTGCCTATGTGGCTGATGCCGGCATGAACGCGATCCTCAAGGTGAATCTTTCGTCAGGCGCCATTTCCACGCTGGCGGTCCTGCCGCCAAGGCCGGCCAAGGTCCCTGCCGGACTGCAGATCCCCGTTGACATGCAGGGCAACAGTGTGCCGGTTCCTGAATGTGTTGTCGGCGAGAAGTACGCCTTCGAACCCGTTCCCACCGACGTCGAAATCGGGCCGGACGGCTGGCTGTACGTCACGTCGTTGCCTGGTGGCCCGGAAGGACCGGAAATGGGTCCGCGCGGTGCGGTCTTCAAGGTGAATCCGTGGAACGGTGACACGACTGTTTGGGCGGACCATATCCTGAGCCCCACCGGGCTTGCTGTGGCAGACAACGGGGACGTCTACGTGGCGTCGCTGTTTGGTGGCGAGATCCTGAAGTTCACCGGCGACGCCGAGCGTTCACGTTTCCTTTCCGTGAACCAGCCCGCCGATGTTGAGTACAGGGATGGGGATGTCTTCGCCACGGTGGATGCACTGATGGGGCTGTCAGACCCGTCAGCACCGGACGCTTCGGCTCCCAAGCCTGCAGGCAGGGTCATCGAAGTCGACCGCTGACAGGCGGCAGCGCAAATGCAACAGGACCCGGAGCTGCCTCCGGGTCCTGTTGTCATGCTGGCAGCCTCAGTTGCCTACTTGTTGCCGTCCTCGTCGAGGTCTTCGTCGTCGCTGAGGTCCAGGTCCTCTTCGTCGAAGTCGTCCTCGTCAATGTCCACGTCGGCCACGGCGTCGGACTTGTACGGGTCGGCATCGCCGGCGTGCCGGGCGTTGGCGGCCAGGGCAGCAACCTCTGCATCCCGCTTCTTGGCCTCGCGCAGCAGTTCCTCCAGGTTGGAGGCATTGACCGGAATCTGGTCAGCCACGAACTCAAGGGTGGGGGTCAGGCGCACAGTAATGTTGCGTCCAACTTCCTGCCGGAGCACACCCTTGGCCTTCTCAAGCCCCTTGGCAGCATCAGCCTGGACAGCCTGGTCGCCAAAGACGGTGTAATAAACGGTGGCATGCTGCAGATCATTGGTCACGCGGGCATCAGTAACAGTAATGCCCTCCAGCCGGGGATCCTTGACCTTCCGGCCCAGAGCCTCAGCAACAACAACCTTAATCCGCTGCGCCAACTTGGCAGCACGTGCCGGATCAGCCATGAACAACTCCTATAAGAAGAAAGAATTAGGGACGTACGACGGCGGCGCAAGGCTGACGACGGACGCTTCAGTTTTCGGCCACGCACCAAAGGCGGGCCAACGACGATGCCGGAGAGTTTTGGGGGCGCCCGGGAGTGGCATCGGGCCTACCGGAGCTGGGCGGCAAAGGATCGCAAGATCCTTTGCCGCCCAGCGTAGGGGCGGGGCGCCCCCAAAACTCGGAGGCACCCAACCTGGCCAGGGGCGGGGCCGCCGGAAAAATCCAACGGCCCCGGCCACGGACTAACAAGAGTTAGACGCGCGGCTTCTCGCGCATCTCGAAGGTCTCGATGATGTCGCCTTCGGTGATGTCGTTGTACGACCCAAGACCGATACCACATTCGAAGTCCGTGCGGACCTCGGTGGCGTCGTCCTTGAAGCGCTTGAGCGTCTCAACGGTGAGGTTGTCACCGATGACCTTGCCGTCGCGGCTGATCCGTGCCTTGGTGTTACGGCGGATGATGCCGGAGCGGACGATCGAGCCGGCGATGTTTCCGAACTTGGAGGAGCGGAAGACTTCGCGGACCTCGGCGGTGCCGAGCTGGACTTCTTCGTATTCCGGCTTGAGCATGCCCTTGAGTGCTGCCTCGATGTCATCGATTGCTGCGTAGATGACGGAGTAGAAGCGCATGTCCACGCCTTCGCGGTCTGCCAGTTCGGCAACCCGCTCGGCGGGCTTGACGTTGAAGCCGATGATGACGGCGGAGTCCACCGTTGCCAGGTTGACGTCGTTCTGGGTGATGGCACCCACGCCGCGGTGGATGACGCGCAGCTGCACGCCTTCCCCGACATCGATCTTGAGCAGCGCGTCTTCGAGGGCTTCCACGGCACCGGACACGTCACCCTTGAGGATGAGGTTGAGGGTGTCGATCTTGCCTTCGGCGACGGCCTGGTCGAAGTCTTCCAGGCTGATGCGCTTGCGGCGCTTGGCCAGGGCGGCGTTGCGGTCGGCGGCTTCACGCTTCTCGGCGATCTGGCGGGCGGTGCGCTCGTCAGCGGTCACGAAGAAGGTGTCACCGGCGCGCGGCACGTTGGACAGACCCAGCACCTGGACGGGGCGGGACGGGCCGGCCTCGGTCAGGGCGCTGCCGTCGTCGTCGAACATCGCACGGACACGGCCGTGGGCCGTGCCTGCAACGATGGTGTCGCCGACGCGCAGCGTACCGGACTGCACCAGGACGGTGGCAACGGCACCGCGACCCTTGTCCAGGTTGGCTTCGATCGCGATACCGCGGGCGTCCTTGTTCGGGTTGGCGCGCATGTCCAGGGCGGCGTCCGCGGTGAGCAGGACGGCCTCGAGCAGCTCGTCGATGTTGAGGTTCTGGCGGGCAGAGACCTCCACGAACATGGTGTCGCCACCGTATTCCTCGGGAACCAGGCCGTATTCGGTCAGCTGGCCGCGGACCTTCTCCGGGTTGGCGCCTTCCTTGTCGATCTTGTTCACTGCCACGACGATCGGCACGTTGGCCGCCTGGGCGTGGTTGAGCGCTTCAACGGTCTGCGGCATGACGCCGTCGTCCGCTGCGACCACCAGGATGGCGATGTCGGTGACCTTCGCACCACGGGCACGCATGGCGGTGAACGCCTCGTGGCCCGGGGTATCGATGAAGGTGATCTTGCGGTCGTCGCCTTCGTGGTTGTGCGTGACCTGGTAGGCACCGATGTGCTGCGTGATGCCGCCGTGTTCGCCGGCCATGACGTCGGACTTGCGGATGGCATCGAGCAGGCGGGTCTTACCGTGGTCGACGTGGCCCATGACGGTGACAACCGGAGGACGTGCCTCGAGTTGCTCGTCGCCTTCGGCTTCCAGCTCGGCGTCGAAGTCGATGTCGAACCCGGAGAGCAGCTCGCGCTCCTCGTCTTCCGGCGACACGACCTGGAGCTTGTAGCCCAGCTCCTCGCCCAGCAGGGCGAAGGTCTCCTCGTCCAGCGACTGCGTTGCCGTGGCCATTTCACCAAGGTGGAACAGCACGGTCACCAGTGCGGCCGGGTTTGCCTCGATCTTGTCGGCGAAGTCCGTGATGGACGAACCACGGCGGAGCCGGATGACGGTGTTGCCGTCGCCGCGGGGTACGCTCACGCCACCCAGCGACGGGGCACTCATCTGCTCAAGTTCCTGGCGCTTGGCACGCTTGGACTTGCGCTGCTTGCCACGGCCTGCGCCGCCCTTGCCGAAGGCACCCTGGGTGCCGCCGCGGCCGCGGCCGCCCTTGCCGAAGCCACCACCGGCGGGAGCACCGCCGCCGGCACCGGGACCGCCGGTGCCGGGTGCGCCGCCGGGGCGTCCGGGACCGCGGCCGCCGCCACCGGGACGGCCTGCACCTGCGGGTGCGGGACGCTCAGTGCGGTTGGGCATCATGCCGGGAGTAGGACGGGGACCTCCGGGGCGGGGTGCACCCGGACGGGGTCCGCCTGCACCGGCTGCGGGACGGGGCCCACCGGCACCGGCTGCGGGACGCGGCCCGCCGGGACGGGGCCCGCCTGCACCGGCTGCGGGACGGGGGCCGCCGGGGCGGTCGCCGTCGTTACGGCTGCCACCGGGACGGGGCATGCCCTGCGAGGTGGCGAAGGGGTTGTTGCCCGGACGGGGGGCGCGTTCACCGTCTCCGCCGCGGCCGCGGGGCATGCCCTGCGAGGTGGCGAAGGGGTTGTTGCCCGGGCGGGGACCGCCGGGACGGGGGCCGGACGCACCCGGTGCGGATCCACCCGGACGGGTGGACGGAGCCGGGGTGTCGGCCTTGGGCGCCGGACGCGCACCGGGCTTGGCACCGGTGGACGGAGCACCCGAGGTGGGCGCAGCCGAGGACGGAGCCGCAGGGGCGGCAGGCGCGGCGGCCGGCGTGGCCGGTGCTTCTGCCTGTGCGGGCGCGGAGGGGGCAGCGGGAGCCTGTGCCTGTGCCTTGGGGGCCGGAGCCTTGGGCGCAGCAGGGCCGGGAGCCGGTGCTGAAGGACGTGATTCTGCTGCGGGAGCAGGTGCCTTGGGCGCAGCGGCAGGCGCTGCGGCCGGTGCCGCTGACTTGGCAGCGGCGTCGGGGAAGGCGTTGCGCAGTTTACGCACAACGGGGGCCTCAATGGTGGAAGAGGCGGAGCGAACAAATTCGCCCAGTTCCTGCAGTTTTGTCACTGCATCTTTGGAAGTAATACCGAGCTCTTTGGCGAGCTCATGTACGCGGACCTTGGCCACATTTCTCCTGTCTCGGTCCGCACCGAGCCAGGCACGAACCGTCTACTTCTTACTGCGGACCCCAGCCGCGACTACAGCGGAAGGGCCCATTGCAGAGCGCAACAAAGTTGTCATCGTTACGCACTCATCGCTGGGAACTCATCGGGTTTCCATCAGATTTCTGACCCGCTTTCAGGTTGGACGGTTGGTGTTGCAGCCACCGGGGCGGCGTCAACGTTCGGGCCTCGCGTGATCCAGTGTTCGACGGCGGCTGTTTCGGTTGCGCCGGGGAGGGCGCGTCCGAATGCTCGCCGCTTGACCGCAAGAGCCAGGCACGATTCGCTGGGGTGCAGCCATGCACCCCGGCCAGACATCCGGCGTCGTTCATCCACCAGGACAGCGGTTGACCCGCTGCCTTCGGCGACGAGCCGGAGCAACTGCGACCGCGGGCCCTTTTTCCGGCATCCGATGCAGGTACGTTCAGGCTGACTTCCGGTGGAAAGCACTTCTGCCACGGTCATCGTCCTGACGTTCATTCTGCTGGCCGCAGGTTTACCGCCTCCGCAGTCACGGAAACGAGCACGCCCAAGGCACACGGCTACCGGCCGTTAGGCGCGGTCCTGTCTATTCTAGCCCCTTTGGGCCGTTCTGCCCGAAACCGGGTGGCTGCCGCGTTGCGGAAGCCACCCCTCCGGGGACCTTACTTGTCGCGGGCCACCGCGGCGTCGGAGACGATGTCGATCCGCCAGCCGGTCAGCTTCGCCGCCAGTCGGGCGTTCTGGCCCTCCTTGCCGATGGCCAGGGACAGCTGGTAGTCAGGGACCACCACCCGGGCCGAACGCGTGGCTTCGTCCGTGATGGTGACGGAATTCACGCGCGACGGCGAGAGTGCGCTGGCGATGAAGGTGGCCGGGTTTTCGCTGAAGTCGACAATGTCGATCTTTTCGTCGTTCAACTCGGTCATGACTGCGCGGACGCGTGAGCCCATCTCACCGATGCAGGCACCCTTGGCGTTGATCCCCGGGGTGTTCGCCTTGACGGCGATCTTGGTGCGGTGGCCGGCTTCGCGGGCCAGGGCAACGATTTCCACGGAGTGGTCGGCGATCTCGGGGACTTCGAGTTCGAAGAGCTTGCGGACCAGGCCGGGGTGGGACCGGGAGAGCGTGACGGACGGACCCTTGGTGCCGCGGTGCACATCGATGACCAGGGCGCGCAGCCGGTTGCCGTGGATGTACTTCTCACCGGGAACCTGCTCGGGCGGCGGCAGGAGGGCCTCGAGCGAGCCGAGGTTGACCTGGATCATGTGCGGGTTGTTGCCCTGCTGGATGGTGCCGGACACCAACTCGCCCTCGCGGCCCTTGAATTCGCCCAGGACGTTATCGTCCTCAACATCGCGCAGGCGCTGCAGGATGATCTGGCGTGCGGTGCTGGCGGCGATCCGGCCGAACCCTTCCGGGGTGTGCTCGAATTCACCGATGGGGGCGCCGTCGTCGTCAATCTCAACGGCCCAAATGGTGACGTGGCCGCTCTTGCGGTCCAGCTCGGCGCGCGCTTTCTCGAAGGCGCCGGGTGACTTGTGGTACGCCACCAGGAGCGCCTGCTCGATGGTGGGGATCAGGAGGTCCAGCGGGATTTCACGCTCACGCTCCAAAAGTCTCAGTGCGCTCATGTCAATATCCATCAGGCCTCCTCAGAAGGTCCATTGTGTTCAGGTTCCAGACCGTCCTCGGGGAGGTGGCTGAATTCGATCTCGACTTTTCCGTTGCGGATCCTGTCGAAAGGAAGTTTTACGGGTTCGCCCTGGCGGGGCTTCATGCCCTTCTTGACGGCGACCTCGGGGACCAGGGTGACTCCCCCATCGTCCACGGACTGGATGCGTCCGGTGATGTTATCGCCCTGGATGACGTTCACCTTGGCCATCCGGCCCCGGGCGCGGTACCAGTGCCGGGGTTCCGTTAGCGGGCGTCCGACGCCGGGTGAGGACACTTCGAGGTCGTAGGGACGGCCGTCGTCGTTGGGATCGTTGTCCAGCACATCCGAGAGCACCCTGGAGATGTCCGCAATGACGTCCAGGCTGACCCCTCCGCTTTCCTCCTGGGGCAGGTCCACCACAACGTGGACCACGCGGTGCGAGCCGGGGATGATGGCCACGTCCTCCAGGTACAGGCGGTTGGCCTGGACGGCGGGTTCCAGGAGGGCCCGCAGCCGGGCAGCTTCGGGGTTGTGGGCCGGCGCGGATCCGCTTCCCGTACCGGTATGGTCTGGTGAAGCCGTGGCTTCTGCATTGCTCACGATGCCGGCCGCCTCCCTATAGATGATGTGGTGTTTACTAGCGTAGCTATTTTACCGGCCCAGCGGTGCACCCGGTTGCCCCGTTACCGTGACACCATGGTCTGTTGTGAAAGACCGCCGCCAGGACAGCAGCCCGCGCATGCGCCCGTTCCGTTTTGCCGTCCTCGGCCTTGCCGTGCTGGTTGTCCTGAGCCTCGGTTTCGCCCTGAATCCCGCGGAAAAGCCGGCACCTGCCCCGCCTTCGTTCTCCGAGCGCGCCCGGGCGGCGGCGTTCAGCGAGGCGATGGACCTGCGCGCTGCCGGGTTGGAGCTGGCCTCCGCCGGCGCGGCCGAATCCACCGCACTGGAACCGGTTGTGACCTTGCTGACCATCCAGGCCAGGGCACTGTCCGTCCCTGCTTCGGACTCCGGCCCGGCGTCGGCGTCGCCATCGCTATCGCCATCCGCCGTAGCGGGCCGTCCCGGTGCAGGTCTTTCGGGTGCGGGCCTTCAAACCCCCGCCGCGCTGGTCCAGGCGCTGGCCAACAGTGGCACCGCCCGCGTCGAGGACGCGGAGACGGCCGACGGCGGCATGGCGCGCCTCCTCGCGGGCACCGGCACCGCACAGCTCCTCGCCGCCGGACGCCTTGCCGCTGCAACGGGGGTACCGGCACCGAAGGGACCGGCAGGAACCCAGGAAGAGGCTTCCGCGGCTGAAGCAACTGCTGCCGCTTGCCCGTCGCCTTCAGATCCGGCTGCCGCCCCGAAGACCACCGGGCCGGATGCTGCCGCAAGCGTGGGCCAGGCACTGGCCGCAGTCATCACCGCGGAGCAACAGGCCGCCTACGGGTACCAGGCGGCACTCCCCCGCCTGGCGCCCGCGGAGGCGGGCCCGGCGTCGGAATTCCTGCTCCGGCACAAGGAACAGGCCGCAGCCGCGGCGGAACACCTCCGGTCCGCCTGCGGGGCGCCCCTGCCGCAACAGCCGGGGTATGTGCTTGAGCCAGGCTTCCTGGCTGCACCGGCGTCCGGTTTGGGCAAGCTCGAGGCAGCCACCGTGGCGGCCTACGGAGACGTTATCGCCGTATCCCAGGGCCAGGACCGAAGGTGGGCATTGTCAGCGCTGCAGTCCGCCGCGGGCCGGGCCCAGCGGTGGGGTGCAGATCCCGGACCCGTTCCAGGGCTGCGCCTGGATGTTGACCAACTGCCGTCCCTTCCTGCCGGCGCTGCCCTGCCTGCCCGAGACGGCGCACCACAGTCACCTGCTGCGCCCTGAACCCCGGTGGTCAGCGGCTCTCCCCCGAACCCCGGCCACCAAGTAAGGCCACCTTGAGGCTGGCACTGGGCAGGCGGGGATGGTTTGCTGAGGGGATGAACGCGGACGATCCGGCCGATGCACCGGGAGCCAGTGCAGCCAGTGCAGCCAATCAGGGATTGAACAGCCATCTCGAGACCGAACCACACGGCAACGACGTCGCGCACCGGCTGAACTGGCTGCGTGCCGGCGTCCTGGGTGCCAATGACGGCATCGTTTCCGTCGCCGCGATTGTGGTGGGCGTGGCCGGGGCCACTGCCGAGACCGGACCTATCCTGGCGGCGGGTGCTGCCGGACTCGTGGGCGGTGCGGTGTCCATGGCCCTGGGCGAATATGTATCGGTCAGCAGCCAAAGCGACAGCCAGCGGGCCCTGATCGAGAAGGAAAGGCGCGAACTCGAGGAAGAACCGGAAGCGGAACTGGCAGAACTGACGGCGATCTACCAGGACAAAGGCCTCAGCCCCGAAACAGCCGCCAAAGTTGCCGAGGAACTGACGGCCCACGATGTGCTGGCCGCGCACCTGTCCGCCGAACTCAATATCGATGAGGCGGACATCGTCAGCCCCTGGCACGCGGCTTTTGCCTCCGCCATCGCCTTCACTATTGGGGCCATCCTGCCCATGCTGGCCATCCTGCTTCCGCCACCGGAGGTCCGCGTTCCGCTGACCTTCGTTTCAGTCCTGGTGGCCCTGGCACTGACGGGTGCCCTCGGTGCGTGGATCGGCGGCGGTTCGAAAGCCCGGGCGGCCGTGCGCGTGGTGGTTGGCGGTGCCCTGGCGCTCGCTGCAACCTTCCTGATCGGCAACCTGCTCGGCGCCTCCGGCGTTGTCTGATCCGATGATTCCTGACTCGACAGTTCCGGACCGGCAGTGCCCGGCACCGGCGTGGGTGGCAGCCTCATGAGTGGCCCTGTGGCGGCCGTGCCCATCCCGCCGGATCTTTCGGCCCGCTACGCCCGCAGCGTTGAAGGAAGGGCGTGGCTCAGCAAGCTCCCGGGCCTGCTGCAGGAGCGTCTGGAGCAGTGGCACCTCGAGGTGGACCTGGCGCCGGGGACCATGCCGTGGAGCGGCCACGGCGGCCTGGTGGTGCCGGTGCGGCGGCAGGACGGGTTGCCGGCAGCCCTCAAAATCGCTTTTCCCCACGACGAGGCCAAGGTGGAGCGGCATGCCCTGGCCCTTTGGGGTGGCCGCGGCGCTGTTGCGCTGCTGGCCACGGATCCCGGGTCGTGTGCCATGCTCCTGGAACGCCTCGATGCCGGCCGGACCCTGGCGGACCTGGGGATGGACGACGCCATGCAGGTGTGGGGCGGGTTGGTGCGGCAACTGGGGCTTGCCCCTGACCAGCGGCCGGAGTGGCGGGAGTTCGGCCACATCGCCGCCCGCGCCGAACAGTGGAGTGATGATCTTCCAGCCGACTGGGAGCAGCTGGGCCGGCCGTTTCCCAGGTGGCTGTTGGAGGCGGCGCTGGAGGTCTGCCAGACGCGAGGCGCGGTGGGACGCCGGTCCGCCCGCGACCTGCTGGTACACACGGACCTGCATTTCCTGAACATCCTGGCGCGCCCGGGTACAGCCGAACTGGACGGCACGCCGGCACCGGCTGCTTACGCTGCCATCGATCCGCAGCCGATGATCGGCGAGCCCGAGTTCGCAGTTGCGCCGCTGCTCTGGAACCGCCTTGGGGAGCTGCCGGCGGTCCAGGCCGGGCCGGCGCTGCTCAGTCGCTGCCACGACTTCAGTACTGCCGCCGGGCTGGACCCTGACGTGGCCCGGCAATGGGGCATTGCCAGGGAGGTGGAGAACGCGCTGTGGTACGCCGCCCATGGCCACCCCGGCGACCTGGCCAGGTCCCTCTGGGTTGCCAGCACCCTCGCCGGCGACACCCTGGAAGGCCTGCCGCTTCCCCATGCGCTGCCGGAACCCGGCCAGGGTGGATAGGCCAGGGCGGCTAACGGCAGGTCGTGAAAACCGTTAAGCGTTCCGCACGGCGGCCAGGGCTGACCGGACAGCGTCCACGGCCGTGGCCACTTCCCCGCCGGATGTCTGCCAGTTGCTCACTGAGACCCGGAGGATGTCGCGGTCCCGCCAGCGTGAGCCGGACATCCACACCTTTCCCTCCTCGATAACGCGTGCGGTGACCGCGCGGGTGATGTCGTCGTCGCCGAAAGCCAGGCACACCTGGGTGTAGCCGACGTCGTTAAGCACCTCCACGCCGTCCAGGCCCGCCATGCCCTCGGCAATTGCGGTGGCGGCGGCGGCAAGTCCACCCACCTGGGCTGCAACCCCGTCCCGGCCCAGGCTCTTCAGGGCGGCCCAGACCGGCACTCCCCGCGCCCGGCGGGACAGTTCCGGGACCTTCTCGAAGGGGTCGCCCGGACCTTCAGCGTCGTGGACGAGGTAGCTCGCGTGCAGTCCCATCGCCGCGCGCAGGGCCGACGGGTCCCGGACGACGGCAATGCCGCAGTCGTAGGGCACATTCAGGGTTTTGTGCGCATCCGTGCCCCAGGAGTCCGCCTCCCCGCAGCCGCGCATGAGGTGGCTAAGCTCCGGTGCGGCGGCCGCCCACAGCCCGAAGGCGCCGTCCACGTGCACCCAGGCACCATGTTTGCGTGCGACGGCGATGGCCTCGGTGAAGGGGTCGAAGGCACCGGAGTGCAGGTTCCCCGCCTGGAGGCATACGAGGGCGGGGCCGGTGCCGGCGGAAAGGGCAGCGTCCAGCGCGGCGGGCACCAGGCGGCCCTGCCCGTCGGCGTCGACCTGCGTCGGCTGTCCCAGGCCCAGATAGCGCAGGCCAAGGTCCACGGTGTCGTGCCGTTCCCGTCCCACGAAACAGCGGATCCGGGGCGCGCCGAAGAGGCCGTCCCGGTCCAGGTCCCACCCTGCGTCGGCGAGCAGCCGCCAGCGGGCGGCCGCCATGCAGGTGAAATTTGCCATGGTGGCCCCGGTGACGAATCCGACGTCGGCAGTGGACGGCAGGCCCAGCAACTCCAGCACCCATTGCCCGGCGGCTTCCTCGATGGCGGCGGTGGCCGGAGTGGCATAACGTAGACCGGCGTTCTGGTCCCAGGCACTGACCAGCCAGTCCGACGCCATGGCCGCCGGGAGGGTCCCGCCAATAACCCAGCCGAAAAACCGGCCGGAGGGCATGGCCATGAGTCCGGGTTCGGCGGCACCGGCCAGGAAGTCGATCACCTCATCGGCAGGCATGCCCGCGGCCGGCAGCGGCCCGCCGAAAACGGGAGCGAGCTCGGTGGCGTGCAGGCTGGGTCCCACATGGCGGTCCGCAAGGCTGTCCAGCCAGGCCTGCGCGTGCCGTGCTGCGGCCGCCAGAGCGGCGGCATACCCGTCTTCGCCGTGTGCCATACCTGCATGCTACGCCGGGCCGGTGCCCGCTACGAGGAGCAGTTTCCGTGGCGGATCAGGCGAAGTTTTCCTGCCAGACGTCGTAGCCGAGCTTGACGATCAGGGCCGCAACGACCACCAGGAAGACTATGCGGACGAACTTGCTCCCCTGTTGCACGGCGGTGCGGGCGCCAAGGTATCCGCCTGCCATGTTGGCTGCCCCCAGCAGCAGGCCGATGCCCCACAGGATGGACCCGTGCGGCAGGAAGAACAGCAGGGCTCCGGCGTTGGTGGCCATGTTCACGATCTTGGCCTTGGCGCTGGCTTCCAGGAACGCATAACCCATGGCGGACACCAGGGCAATGACCAGGAAGGATCCTGTTCCGGGGCCGATGAGGCCGTCGTAGAAGCCGATCACGGCCCCGATGAGGCAGGCGACGACGTAATGCCTGTGGCCTTTGTGGCGGAGCGCCGTCAGTTCACCGACGCTGGGCCTCAGTGCGGTGAACAGCGCGACGGCCACCAGCGCCACAACGATGATGGGCTTGAAAACCCCGGCGGGGAGGGTGGCCGCCAGGCTGGCCCCGCCGAAACTTCCCGCCAGGGCGATCACCGCCATGGGCACGGCAGTCCGGAGGTCCGGCCCCACCCGCCGGTAGTAGGTGGCGGCGCTGGTGGCGGTTCCGAAAATGGAGCCCATCTTGTTGGTGGCCAGTGCCTGGACGGGTGCGATGCCCGGAACCAGGAGCAGCGCCGGAAGCTGGATGAGTCCTCCGCCGCCCACCACAGCGTCAACCCATCCGGCTGCGAATCCAGCCACCACGATCAGGACGATGGTGGTGAGTTGGATCGATTCGAAGCCGGAGATCACTGGTTTCGGACGGCGTTGACCACGTAGTCCACGGCCTTATCGACCTCGATGTTTTCGGCTTCACCGCTGCGGCGGTCCTTGATCTCCACCACACCGTCCACCAGGCCGCGTCCCACGGCCAGGATGGTGGGCACGCCCACCAGTTCCGCATCGCCGAACTTCACGCCCGGGGAAACCTTGGGGCGGTCGTCGTAGATGACGGACAGGCCGGCGTCCTCAAGCTCTGCCGAGAGCTTCTCCGCGGCCTGGAAGATCTCCTCGCCCCGGCCAACTGCCACCACGTGGACGTCGGCGGGGGCCACGGTGCGGGGCCAGACCAGGCCGCGGTCATCGTGGTTGGCCTCTGCCAGGGCGGCCACGGCGCGGGTGACGCCGACACCGTAGGAGCCCATGGTGACCACCACCTGCTTGCCGTTCTGGTCCAGCACCTTGAGGTCCAGGGCCTCTGCGTACTTGCGGCCGAGCTGGAAGATGTGTCCCATCTCGATGCCGCGGGCGGTTTCCAGGGGACCCGACCCGTCCGGGGAGGGGTCGCCCGCGCGCACTTCGGTGCATTCGATGACGCCGTCCCACGCGAAGTCGCGGCCCGCCACCAGGCCGAAGACGTGCTTGCCGGCCTCGTTGGCACCGGTGATCCATGCCGTTCCGCTGACGACGCGCGGGTCCACAAGGTAGAGCAGCTTGGTGGCGCTGTCGGAGCCCAGGAGCGGCTGGTCCAGGGACAGTCCCGGGCCCAGGTAGCCCTTGACAATCAGCGGCTGCTTCTTGAGGTCCTCCTCGCCTGCCTGCTCGAGTCCGATCTCGCCCGCGATGGGCAGGAAGGCGCCGATGTTCGCTTCAACGCGCTTGAGGTCCACTGCGCGGTCCCCGGGAACGCCGATGACTACCAACTGCCGCTCACCGGTGGGCAGCGTGACGGCGAGGACCACGTTCTTGAGCGTGTCCGCGGCAGTCCAGGCGCCGCCGTCGGCCTCTGCCCGCGGGGCAATCTGGTTTGCGGCGGCAACAAGGGTGTCGATGGTGGGAGTGTCCGGGGTGTCCAGGACCTCTGCGGCCGGTGCATTGCTGAAGTCGATCTCGTCGGGGACCACCGTGGTGACGGCCTCGACGTTGGCTGCATAACCGCCGGCAGAGCGGACGAAGGTGTCCTCACCGATCTCGGTGGGGAACAGGAATTCCTCGCTCCTGGACCCGCCCATGGCACCCGCGGTGGCTGCAACGGGAACAACCTCAAGCCCCAGGCGTTCAAAGATCTTCAGGTAGGCGCCTCGGTGGGCTGCGTAGCTCGCGTCCAGCCCTGCGTCATCGACGTCGAAGGAGTAGGAATCCTTCATGATGAATTCGCGGCCACGGAGGAGCCCTGCCCGCGGGCGTGCCTCGTCACGGTACTTGTTCTGGATCTGGTACAGGCTCAGCGGAAGGTCCTTGTACGACGAGTACAGGTCCTTGACCAGGAGCGTGAACATCTCCTCATGCGTGGGGGCCAGCAGGTAGTCGGCACCCTTGCGGTCCTGGAGCCGGAACAGGCCTTCACCGTACTCAGTCCAGCGGTTGGTGGCTTCGTAGGGCTCACGGGGCAGCAGGGCCGGGAAGTGAACTTCCTGTGCGCCGATGGCAGCCATTTCCTCCCGGATGATTTCCTCGACCTTGCGCAGCACGCTCAGCCCCAGCGGAAGCCAGGTGTAGATGCCAGGGGCCGCGCGGCGGATGTAGCCGGCACGGACCAGGAGCTTGTGGCTGGCGACCTCGGCATCGACGGGGTCTTCGCGCAGCGTGCGCAGGAAAAGCTGGGACAGTCGTAGGACCACGGGTGGTATCCGTTTCTGGGGAAGTGCTGGGTCAGCAGGGCCGGACAATTCGTCTGGGTACTAATCTACCGGCACACGGCCTGCGGCACGGACTGGCGGGGCGGGCAGCAGCGGCGACCTTCCTTCACGCCGGACACAGTAGGGCCGCCTTTCATGCCGGACACAGTAGGGCCACGCCCGGGAATACAAAGCCCCTGGCCCCCCAATAGGGCTGGTCATCGTATCCGGGCGTGGCCCAACGCCGTTATCGCCTAAGTACTGGTGAGGACTGGTGAGACCGCCCACCCCACTTCCAGCGCAGCTAGATCGAACTTATGTGATCGTGAACACGTTTGACAAGTGTTTTTACTTTATGACCCAACGGATGGTTATTGGACCTGCGCGGCGGCGGAGTCCAGCAGCGCACCTGCCCGCCGGACGGCGTCGGCTCCGCTTTCACCGCCGGACGCCACCGAGGTGATCAGCATGCCGTGGTGGACCACCTGCGCCCTGACGATGGATTGCGTGCTGCCGTCCGGCAATACGGTGTCGGTCCGGTAGGCGACGGCGCCGGGCAGCCCGCTGGCCCCCTCCACCGGCGTAATGGTGACTGCCACGTTGATGCCCGACGCCGTCATGGTCATGGAGGAGCACTTCGCCAACTGCTCCGAAGGATCGGAAACCTGGGCCAGGACGCCCTGGTCCAGGCCCGCCACCAGCGACAGTGCGGTCACCGCGCCCGTAGCAGAGTCAGTGCTCATGCCGATCGCCATGGCTGCATCCTCCACCGAGGGGACCGTGCTTGCGGCAGCGAGTTCCCTGCACTCCGCCGGCTCAACGTCAATGGAGGAGATCATGGCCTTGGTTTGCTCCAAGGCCGCGGCGATGTCACCGCCCGGCAGGACCGAAAGCCTGCGGTCGGCTGCGTCCCGCACCTGCCCCACCAGGGCAGCGAGTTCGCCACTGGTGTACGCCTTGGCGGTGGGGGTTGGCGTGCCGGTGGGAACGGGCGTAACTGTTGGCGCCGGGGCTGCGGCCGAAGTTTGGGCCGTGGCAGGCGGGGCAGACGAAGACTCCGCAGCGGGAGGCGCTGCCGTCCCGCCGCAGGCAGAAACGGATATGGCCAACAGGGCGGAAGCCCCGAAAGTTCCCAGCACGGACTTCTTCAATTTTTCCCCCAATATTCAGCTGGCCGCGGCCACTGCCCGGCTAGAACAAAACTGTAGCGAACGTCCCCACCTGGCGGAAGCCAACGCGTTCGTAAGTGGACCTGGCCCGGGTGTTGAAGCCGTTCACATAGAGGCTGGTCACGGGGGCGATCTCCTGGGCCTTTTCCACCACCGCCGACATGTAGCCGGCGCTCAGCCCCTGGCCGCGGAAGACCGGGTTCATCCAAACACCCTGGACCTGGGTGACGTCGTCGGTGACTGCGCCGAGCTCAGCTTTGAACACCACGTCGCGGGCGTTGTTGAGGTGGACCAGGGAGTGCCCCTGCCTGATGAGTCCCTCCACCCGGCGGCTGTAGAACTCCCTGCCGCCCAGGTAGGGCGAATACCCCACTTCTTCCTCGAACATGGCGGCGCAGGCGGGAAGGATGCGGTCAAAGTCCGCGAGGTTCCCTTGCTCCAGGCCACGGTTGGGCTGGACCAGGGGCGGTCCGTCGATGATCATCAGTGGCTGGTCAGCCCGGACCTCGTGTGCACGGTGCCCCAACCCGGCAAGTTCGGCGTTAAGCGCCAGCACGGCTGCGGCGGGGCCAAAGGCAGATGCGTACCGGCGGCCGGAGCTGTTGGCCGCCTCCGCTACCAGGGGGGCCAGGGCGGGATCGAGCTGGACCGGAACCAGGTTGGCTCCGGCCCAGCAGGCACCCGTCAGGATGCCGTCGTCAAAGACTCCGATGACACCGGCACCGCCGCTGGTGGGCGCTGCCGTCCCCGTGGCGCGCAGGTGGGCCAGGATGAAGACGTTGGCCACCCGGTCCTGCTGGGCCAGCAATAACAGCGCGGGGGTATCCTGGCCGTCCAGCGTGCGGACAGAAAGCCCCGCAGGGTCTGGAGCGTCCCTACGAGACGCTAACCACGGGGCTACCCTTGACAGCATCTTCGCCATCGGCGTCCCCCATCTCTTCGGCGATACGCATAGCCTCTTCGATCAGTGTCTCAACAATTGCGCTCTCGGGAACAGTCTTGATGACCTCGCCCTTAACGAAGATCTGGCCCTTGCCGTTGCCTGAGGCGACACCAAGGTCGGCCTCGCGGGCCTCGCCGGGTCCGTTCACAACACAGCCCATGACCGCCACGCGGAGGGGGATCTCCATCCCTTCCAACCCGGCCGTGACCTGTTCAGCCAGAGTGTACACGTCAACCTGGGCACGGCCGCAGGACGGGCAGGACACGATTTCCAGCTTCCGGGGCCGCAGGTTCAGCGACTGGAGGATCTGGTTGCCCACCTTGATTTCCTCCACCGGCGGTGCGGAGAGGGACACGCGGATGGTGTCACCGATCCCGCGGGACAGGAGCGCACCGAAGGCGGTGGCGGACTTGATGGTGCCCTGGAACGCAGGCCCTGCCTCGGTGACGCCGAGGTGCAGTGGCCAGTCGCCCTTTTCCGCGAGCATTTCGTAGGCCGCCACCATGATCACGGGGTCGTTGTGCTTCACCGAGATTTTGAAGTCGTGGAAGCCGTGCTCCTCGAAAAGCGACGCTTCCCAGACAGCCGATTCAACCAGGGCTTCAGGGGTGGCCTTGCCGTACTTTTTCAGGATGCCCGGTTCAAGGGAGCCGGCATTGACGCCGATGCGGATGGAGGTGCCGTGGTCCCTGGCGGCGGCGGCGATCTCCTTGACCTGGTCATCGAATTTGCGGATGTTTCCAGGGTTCACGCGCACGGCAGCGCAGCCGGCTTCGATGGCTGCGAACACATACTTGGGCTGGAAGTGGATGTCCGCGATGACCGGGATCTGGGACTTCCGGGCGATGATGGGCAGCGCCTCTGCGTCGTCAGCGGAGGGGCAGGCGACGCGGACAATATCGCAGCCGGATGCCGTGAGTTCAGCGATTTGCTGCAGCGTGGCATTGATGTCCGTGGTGGGCGTGGTGGTCATGGACTGCACGCTGATGGGGAAATCAGATCCAACGCCAACTGAGCCGACTTTGATCTGGCGCGTCTTGCGGCGGGGGGCAAGGACGGGCGGTGGTGCTGACGGCATTCCCAGGCTGACCGAGGTCACGTGGACTCCTTGAGTTGAAAGGGTGAAAAGGCGGCTACGCGGCAATCCCGGCCAGCATGCCGGTTACCGGAGACCATTCCGTGATGCGGGTTCCGGCGATCACGCCGGCCGCGGCGAACGGGTCCTGCTTGAGGATCGAGTTGAGGGCGGCTTCATCCGATGCGCTGAAGATCAACAGGGCACCCGCACCGTCGCCGTAGGGTCCGCTGGCCACGATGACACCGTCCTGCGCCAGGCTGCCCGTCCATTCCCGGTGTGCGGGGCGGACCTCATTGCGGGTTTCAGTGGAGTTGGCGGCATAAACGTACTCAACGGCAAAAACTGTCATACCGCTACCCTATCGCCATGGCCGGCTTGGTACCGTACCCATCCCCCATGCAGGAACAGCGCCGGCGGAGGGATAAAGCTTCAGTGCAGGAAGAGCACTTTCACTGCGGCAGCCGTTCCGGCAGCCCAAAGCATGGAGGTGAGGGTCCCAATGATGAAGCGTTCAGCGGCCACGGGCGTCTCCTTTAGCTCGGCGAACCTGCCCAGGCCCTTGATGGCGACAATGTAGGCAATGGCCACGGGCTGGCCGGTCAGGATGGCGAGGCACACCCCCAACCGCTCCAGCACGCCGATGATGGCCCCGCCGCGCAGGATGCGCTGGCTGGCCAGGGCGGGTCCGGCGGCCGTCCCGTCCGACGCCGGTACGGCAGGAGGGGCGGTCAGTTCACCGTCCACTGCCTGGTTGGCTGCGCCGCCGGAAGGATCGTCCACCGTGACGTCAGCAGAGGGGTCATGTTCGACCCTGCGGGCTTCCTCCGCAGCCTTGGCGGCGTCTGCTTTGTCGTCGATGGTCCGGGCGAGCCTGAACACCAGCGCGGTGACCGGCCAGCCGGCGAAGCCCGCCACCACCAGTGCCGCTGCCACCCAAAGTGCCGTCACCTGTCTCCTTCATTCGGGTCGTCGTCAATCCGGCCATCCGGCTCCTTCGGGGGCTGGACCTTTTATTCCCGGCCATCCTCGAGTGCCTGGGCAACCCGGGAGTCGGCAAAACCGAGAAGCATGGAAGCAGCCGGCCTGGCTGCCCATTCTTCCTGCCAGCCGGCCCGAAGCACGGTCCGGCTCACCGACTGCTCCGAGATTCCAAGTTCAAGGGCCACCTGCTTCTGGCTTCCGTGCCGGCCGGCACCCTGCCCGTCCGCAGCCAGGCGACGCAGGGCATCGACCACTCGCCACTGGGCTTCCGTCCGATCCTGGACAAGCCGGCCGAGCAACCGAAGAACCGCCTCCGCATTGGCACACGCCTGCGCCCCTTCCCCCGCAGGGGTTCCCCCGCGGGTTTCCCTTGCCATGATGCCGGCCACCACTGACAGCGGCACTTGGGAACCGGCGCCTTTGGCGAGCTCCACCGCCTTGCGGGCGGCAACAAAAGCAGTTCCGGTCCCTTCGCGCGGGCTGGCGCCCGGGGGCAAGGAAACGCTTCCGACGCCGATCCCCACGTACCAGCGGCCTTCCCGGAGGGCGTGCAGCGCTATCTCCACCACAGTGGAAGGGTCCCGCACCACTCCCTGAACCTCATCCCCGACGGATCGGTCGAACAGCGGGTGTCCGGATTCGGGAAGTTCGAGGCGCGAAACCTGTCCGAGCAGCGCCGGGACCCGGTCCTGGTCACCGGTGCTTCCGCGCTGGTCGATGGTCATGACGAACATTCATCAACCATAGAGGGTTGATGCTCATTTATCAATCACATTTGGCTGATCTTCTGAAGTCAGCCAATATCGGATCTATCCGAACAGATTCACGGGCTTAACGATGTCCGCGTAGATCAACAGCACGCTCATCCCCATCAGCAGCGCTGCGACCACATACGTGACGGGAAGCAGTTTGGCGATGTCGAACGCGCCGGGATCGGGCCGTCCGCGCAGCTTTGCCACGCGGCGACGAATTCCCTCGTACAGGGCCCCGGCCACATGTCCGCCATCAAGGGGCAGAAGCGGGACCAGGTTGAACACTGCCAGCGCAAAGTTCAGTCCCGCCATCAGGCCAATGAGCGTGGCCACCCGGGACTGCAGCGGTACGGCTTCCATGGCCGCCACCTCGCCGGCCACCCTGCCCACGCCCACCACACTGATGGGGCCGTTGGGGTCGCGGGGCTCTTCGCTGAACGCAGCCTTGGCCACGCCCACCACACGCGCCGGGAGGTTAAAGATGACGCCGGCCACCTGGCGGATGTTCTCCCCCGCCATGGGCAGGACGGACGACGCCGGCTGGGGCTTTAGCGCCGTTTGGGCGCCGATGCCCAGGAATCCTACGTCCTGGTACTGGAGGTTGCCGGCAGCGTCGGTGGCTTGCCGGCCGTCGGCTCCCATCACGGGCCGGGCCGACAGCACCGGGGTCACGGCGGTGGAGACGGGATTGCCGTCCCGCTGCACTGTGATGGCCACCTCCCTGCCGGCGGAGGCGCGGATCCACTCCGTCAGCTGCTCCCAGCTGGTGACGGGTTTGCCGTCGAAGGAGGTGATGGTGTCGTTTGGTTTCAACCCGGCGGCGGCAGCGGGCGTCAGACGGCAGTCCGCGGAGTCAGGATCGACCGTTTGGCCGGCGGTCACCTGGCATTTGGACACGTCCGAGATGGTGGTGGTGGCTGTGGCAATACCGAAGCCCATCAGCAGCACGGCGGTGAGCAGCACGCCAAGGATCATGTTCATGGCCGGGCCGCCCAGCATCACAATCACCTTCTTCCACACCGGCAGGCGGTAGAAGACCCGGTTTTCGTCGCCCGGCCCCACTTCCTCGTGGGCCATGGAACGGGCCTCGGTGGCAAGCGTCTGGAACATGCCGGTGCTGGAGGGCCGGACCGAACCGTCCTCCTTGTTGGGCGGGTACATGCCGATCATGGACACGTAGCCGCCCAGCGGCACGGCCTTCACGCCGTACTCGGTTTCACCTTTCCGGCGTGACCACAGCGTGGGCCCGAAGCCGATCATGTACTTGGTGACGCGGACTTTGAAGAGCTTGGCCGGGACCAGGTGCCCCACCTCGTGGAGCGCGATGGACACGGCGATGCCCACGGCGACAAAGACGACGCCGAGGATGAAAAGTAGGACAGGGGTCATGAAGGTGCTACTGCTTCCTAGAGACTGCTGACTGCTAAACGTTCGTGGGCGCGGGTGCGTGCCCAGCTTTCAGCATCCAGTACTGATTCCACCGTCAGCCCCGAGGAACCTGAGTGTTCGCTGAGCACGCTGTCCACGGTATCGACGATGTCGGTGAACCGGATGCGGCCGGCATGGAAGGCGGTGACCGCCTCTTCATTGGCCGCATTGAACACGGCGGAGAAGGTGCTCCCCTGCCGGGCGGCGTCCTTGGCCAGGCCAACGGCGGGAAAGGCTCCAGCATCGAGCGGTTCGAAGGTCCAGGTGGCGGCCTGCGTCCAGTCGCAGGGGCGTGCGGCACCGGGCACCCGGGCCGGCCAGCCGAGACCCAAAGCGATGGGCAGCCGCATGTCGGGCGGCGAGGCCTGCGCGATGGTGGAGCCGTCGACGAACTGGACCATGGAGTGGACGATGGACTGGGGATGCACCACGACGTCGATCCGGTCCAGCGGGATATCGAACAACAGGTGGGCCTCGATGACCTCCAGGCCCTTGTTCACCAGAGTGGCGGAGTTGGTGGTGACCATGGGGCCCATGTCCCAGGTTGGGTGGGCCAGCGCCTGCTGCGGGGTGACGGCGTGCAGTTCCTCCCGGCTCATGCCCCGGAACGGACCGCCGGAAGCGGTGAGGATGAGCTTATCCACCTCATCCGCGGTTCCTGAGCGCAGGCACTGGGCGATTGCGGAATGTTCGGAGTCCACCGGCACGATCTGCCCCTCTTGCGCTGCCGCCTTGACCAGGCTGCCGCCCACGATCAGCGACTCCTTGTTGGCAAGGGCGAGGGTGGCTCCGGATTTGAGGGCAGCGAGCGTAGGTGCCAGGCCGATGGAACCGGTGATGCCGTTGAGCACCACGTCCGCCCCGACGGCTGCGATCCGCGCGGAGGCGTCAGGGCCGGCCACGATCTCCGGCCGGTACCCTGGACGGCCCGCAGCGGCAGCGGCCTCGCGGATCAGCGCTTCCAGCCGCCCGGGATCTCCACCGGCGATTCCCACCGCCGCCGCACCGGTGTGGACAGCCTGCTTGGCCAGGAGTTCCAGGTTGCCGCCGCCGGCACTGAGTGCCACCACCTCGAACAGGTGCGGGGCGGCGTCGACGACGTCCATCGCCTGGGTGCCGATGGAACCGGTGGATCCGAGGAGGACGATTCTGCGTGGCTGCATTGGTTAAGTATCCCGCACCCCGCCCTGCCTGTTTGCGCCCGTGGCCTGCTGCAATACCGTGGCCGCCCTTGACCGGGAGGTGGCCGGGCGTAACGTGGATTGCGTGGACTGGCTCACCTGGTTTGATGCGCCGGAGTACGAATTCGCCCGGCAGGTGCTGCAGCGGGGTGTCGCTGCACTGTATTTTGTTGCGTTCCTGTCAACGCTGAACCAGTTTCCCGCCCTGCTCGGCGAGCGCGGCCTCCTTCCGGTACCCGATTTCCTTGCGGCGTTCACCCGCCTGCGTCGCCCCACCCTGTTCCGCTGGCGGTACTCGGACCGGCTGCTTCGCGGCGTCTGCGCTGCCGGTTTGGTGGTGTCTGCGCTGCTCGTGGCCGGGATACCGCAAACGGGCCCGCCGTGGGTTCCACTGATCGCTTTCCTGGTCCTGTGGCTGTTGTATATGTCGGTGGTGAACGTGGGCCAGACGTTCTACGGGTTCGGCTGGGAAATGCTGCTCCTTGAGGCGGGCTTCACCGTCGCGTTCCTGGGTTCCAACCAAACGGAGCCGCCGCGGACCATCCTGATCCTGATCGTGTGGCTGGTGTTCCGGCTGGAATTCGGTGCGGGAATGATCAAGATCCGCGGTGGCCGGGAGTGGCGGGACCTGACGGCGCTGTACTACCACCATGAAACCCAGCCCATGCCCGGTCCCCTCAGCCGGCAGGCGCATCTCCTGCCCAAGCCGCTGCACCGCATCGAGGTGGTGGGCAACCACATTGCCCAGCTGGTGGTGCCGTTCCTGCTCTTCGCTCCGCAGCCCGTGGCCGGTGTGGCGGCGGGGGTGGTCATCGTTACCCAGTTGTGGCTGGTGGCCAGCGGCAACTTCGCCTGGCTGAACTGGATGGCCATCGTGCTGGCGTTCGCCGCGGTCAGTGATCCTGTGGCGCACGCGGTGATACCGGCCATCCCGGCGGACTGGGACGCCGCCATGGGAGGCCGGCAGGAGACGCCGCTGTGGTGGCTGGCCATCACGCTGGCGGCGTCCGTCCTGTTGCTGGTGCTGAGCTATTGGCCACTTCGGAATCTGTTCTCCCGGCGGCAGCTGATGAATGCCAGTTTCAACAGGTGGCAGCTGGTGAACGCTTACGGCGCGTTCGGCACGGTGACCAAGCAGCGCATCGAGGTGGTGGTGGAAGGCACCCTGGATGATGACCCTGATGACAGCTCCGGCTGGCGGGAGTACGGCTTCAAGGGCAAGCCCGGTGATGTGCGCCGGATTCCCCGGCAGTGGGCCCCCTACCACCTGCGGCTGGACTGGCTGATGTGGTTCCTGCCGTTGCGCACCGTTCATGAGGAATGGTTCTACGCGTTCCTTGCCAAGCTGCTGGCGGCGGACCGGCAGATGCTTCGCCTCCTCAGGCATGACCCGTTCGACGGCGCCGCGCCGCGCTGGGTGCGCGTTCGCACCTTCCATTACCGCTTCGCCACCCGGAAGGAGTTCCGGGAGATAGGGAACCGCTGGGTACGGACGCTGCTCTACGAGCCCATCCCGCCCACGTCCCTGCGCCGGCAGCACGGACGGCAACGGTAGCCGGACCGTCCCGCTATGCTTTGGCAGCGGCGCGGCGGACGATCTCCTGGGCGTGCTTGAGGATGGGTCCGTCGATCATCTTCCCCTGGTACTGGAACACTCCCGATCCGGCTGACGCTGCGGCCTCCAGGAGGGCAGCAGCTGCCGCCACCTCGCCTTCCGAGGGTGCGTAGGCTTTGCGGACCACCGCCGCCTGGCTGGGATGGATGCAGGCTTTTGAGCTGAAGCCCGAAGCCACAGCATCGGCTGCTTCGGCCGCCAGTCCATCGAGGTCGGGGATGTTGGTGTACACCGCGTCCACCGCTTCCTTGCCGTAGGCGCGGGCCGCCAGCAGGACGGCGGAGCGGGCATGCAGGGCCACGGCCCGGTAGCCGCCGTCATCCTTACGGCTGGATGTACCTCCCAGGCTGGCCAGCAGGTCCTCGGCGCCCCACATCAGGCCCACCACGTTGGGAGCGGCGGCGATGGCCGGCGCATTGAGTACGCCGAGCGCCGTTTCGCAGAGGGCAATCACCTGGTAGCCCTCCAGCGCCTTGAGCTGTTCGGCCGATTCGGCCTTGGCCAGCATCACCGTGCGGTACGGCGTATGGGCCAGGCAGTGCAGGTCCTTTTCAAACTCCTCGGTGCCCACGGGGTTCACCCTCACGATGGTGCAGCTGGGTTCAAGCTCCGGTTCCACGCCGGTGGTTCCCAACTGCGCCAGGATGGCACCCCTGGCGCGCTGCTTGTCCGCCGGCGCCACGGCGTCTTCAAGGTCCAGGATCACGGCGTCCGCCCTCGCGGCGGCTTTCTGGTAGCGCTCCGGCCGGTCGGCGGGGCAGAACAGCAGCGCGGGGCCCATTACGAAAGTCATACCGGCATTGTCTCCTGTCCGGCGTCCTGCGCCTTGCGGTGGGCCTCACGCGTCCACATCAGGCAACTTCGGGTGGCCCGGGCCACCACGGTTCCGTCCTGGTTGCGCCCGGTGTGCTCCATGGTCACGATGCCCTGGCCGGGGCGTGAGGACGAAAGCCGCTTGCCGGTGACGGCCGTCTCCGTGTACAGCGTGTCGCCGTGATACAGCGGGTGCGGGAACGTGACGTCCGTCAGGCCCAGCTGGGCGATGATGGTCCCCTGCGTGAGCTGGGTGACGGACTGGCCCACCATGGTGGCAAGGGTGAACATCGAGTTCACCAGCCGCTGGCCAAAGGGCTGCCCGGCGCTCCAGGCCGCGTCCAGGTGCAGCGCCTGGGTATTCATGGTGAGCGTGGTGAAGAGGACGTTGTCGGTTTCGGTCACGGTGCGTCCGGGACGGTGGGCGTACAGCACGCCTTCCTCCAGCTCATCGAAGTACAGCCCGCGCTGTTCGATGACCCTCCTGCCGCCGTCGTCCTCCTGCCGGGACGCCGGACCGTTTCCGTCAGTCATACGGTGAGTTCCCGGTCTTCCTCGAACAGGTCCGCGCCGGTGGCCGCCACGACGTCCTCGGCAGAGACGTTGGGGGCCAGTTCGCGCAGCACCAGGCGTGAGTCGCCGTTGTCCTTCACGACATCAATGACGGCGAGGTCGGTGATGATCCGGTCCACACAGCCCTTGCCGGTCAGCGGGAGTGAGCATTGCTGGACGATCTTCGGATTGCCGTTGCGGTCCACGTGCTCCATCATCACAATGACCCGCTTGGCACCGAACACCAGGTCCATGGCCCCGCCCATGCCTTTGACCATCTTGCCCGGGATCATCCAGTTGGCCAGGTCCCCGTTGGCCGCAACCTCCATAGCGCCCAGGACGGCCAGGTCCACGTGGCCGCCGCGGATCATGCCAAAGGATGTTGCCGAATCGAAGAACGCGGCGCCCCGGTTGACCGTCACGGTTTCCTTGCCGGCGTTGATCAGGTCCGGATCCACCGCGTCCTCAGCGGGGTAGGGGCCGACGCCGAGGATCCCGTTCTCGGAGTGCAGCACCACCTCCACTCCGGCGGGAATGTAGTTGGGGATCAGGGTGGGCATCCCGATGCCAAGGTTCACGTACTGGCCGTTGCGGAGCTCCCTGGCCACCCGTGCGGCGAGTTCGTTGCGCGTCCAGCCCTTGGCGCCGGTCCCGTCAGGCGGCGTCTCATGCTGTTGTCCTGCCGCCCGGCGGTATTCAGGGCGGACGCCTTCGGGCCGCGGTGCGAAGGGGCTGTTCGGGTCCATGGCTAAGCTCCTGCCTGCTGGTTGGTGCCGCGCTCCTGTGCCGGGGCCAGCGCCACTGTCCGCTTTTCGATCCGTTTCTCCCCGTGCGCGGCCAGGACCACGCGTTGGACGAAGATGCCGGGCGTGTGGATGTGTTCGGGGTCCAGCTCACCGGGCTCCACGAGTTCCTCCACCTCGGCGATGGTGATCCTGCCTGCCATGGCGCACAGGGGGTTGAAGTTCATGGCGGTGGCGTGGAACACCAGGTTGCCGTGGCGGTCTCCTTTCCACGCATGGACCAGCCCGAAGTCGGGGGTGAGGGATTCTTCCAGGACGTAGTCCACTCCCCCGAAGGACCGCACTTCCTTCGGGGCGGAGGCAACCGCGATGCCGCCGTTGGCGTCGTACTTTTGCGGCAGGCCGCCGTCGGACACCTGCGTGCCCACCCCCGCCTTGGTGTAGAACGCCGGGATGCCCGCCCCGCCGGCCCGCAGCTTTTCGGCCAGCGTGCCCTGCGGGGTGAGCACCACTTCGAGCTCACCGGCGAGGTACTGGCGTGCGAATTCCTTGTTCTCGCCCACGTAGGAGCTGATGGTGCGGCGGATGCGCCCGTCCCGCAGCAGGATGCCCAAACCCCAGTCGTCGACGCCGCAGTTGTTGCTGACGGTTTCCAGGCCGGAGGTGCCCGCGCGGTGCAGGGCGTCGATCAGGGCAACGGGAATTCCACAGAGGCCGAATCCACCCACCGCCAGGGAGGCGCCGTCCGGGATGTCTGCAACCGCCTCGTCAGCGCTGGCAACAACCTTGTCAATCATCAGTGATCCTCTCAGGCCGGCTACAGTCCCAGTTTCTAAAGACCCAGTTCGCGGGCGATCAGCATCAGCTGGACCTCCGTGGTGCCCTCCCCCACTTCAAGGATCTTGGAGTCGCGGTAGTGGCGTGCCACGGTGAACTCGTTGATGAAGCCATAGCCGCCGAATACCTGGGTGGCATCCCGCGCATTGTCCATGGCCGCCTCGCCTGCGACCATCTTAGCGATGGCCGCCTGGGTCTTGAACGGCTTGCCGGCAAGCATCCGGAAGGCGGCGTCGTAGTACGCCAGGCGGGCGGTATGGGCCCGTGCTTCCATGCGGGCGATCTTGAAGGAAATGGCCTGGTACTTGCCGATTTCCTGGCCGAATGCCCTGCGCTCGCTGGCGTATTTGACCGAGAGATCCACGCAGCCCTGGGCGGCGCCCGTGGCCAGCGCGGCGATGGCGATGCGGCCCTCATCGAGGATGGAAAGGAAGTTGGCATAGCCGCGGCCTTCAGCACCAAGCAAGTTCGCTTCCGGGACCCGCACGTCCTTCAATGTGAGGGGGTGGGTGTCCGAAGCATTCCAGCCCACCTTGTTGTACGGCTTTTCCGCCTTGAAACCCGGCGTGTCGGTAGGCACCAGGATGGTGGAGATCCCCTTCTGCACGCTGCCATCCGCGCGCTCCTTTTGCCCGGTGACGGCGGTGACAGTGACCAACCGGGTGATGTCCGTTCCGGAGTTGGTAATGAACTCCTTGTTGCCGTTGATGACCCAGTTCCCGTCCTCGCGCCGGGCGTGGGTCTTGGTCCCGCCGGCATCCGAACCGGCCTCGGGCTCGGTGAGGCCAAAGCCGGCGAGCGCCTGGCCGGACGCCAGCATGGGCAGCCACTCCTGCTTCTGCGCCTCGGTGCCGAAGCGGTAGACGGGCATGGCGCCCAGGGAAACGCCTGCTTCCAGGGTGATGGCCACGGACTGGTCCACCCGGCCAAGCTGCTCCAGCGCCAGGGCCAGGGCGAAGTAGTCCCCGCCCATGCCGCCGTATTCCTCAGGGAAGGGCAGTCCGAACAGGCCCATCTCCGCCATCTGCTTCACCACTTCGTAGGGGAAGCTGTGCTCTTCGTCGTGTTTGGCCGATACCGGGGCGACTACTTCGTCGGCGAATTCCCGGACGGTGTTGCTGAGGTCCTGGTATTCCTCACTGAGTTCAAATCCGGACATTTCAGGCTCCTTCGCCTTGGTCTGCAGCAGTGTCTGATGCTGTGCCTGTTGCTGTTTCTGTACTGGGAATTTTTGTGCCGGCGGCAGCGGGATGGATGGTGGCCAGCACCTGGTCGGCCTTCACCAGGTCTCCCGTACGGGCCGCCAGGTGCACGGTCCCTGCCAGCGGGGCCACCAGGTGGTGCTCCATCTTCATGGCTTCCACGGACACCAGGACGTCCCCTGCCTGGACCGTGTCCCCGTCAGCCACCGGGACGGCCACGACGGTTCCGGGCATCGGCGAGCGCACCTCCGGGTCGGCTGCCCCTTCCTGCCGCTGGATGGCTGCCAGCAGGCGTTCCAGCCGTGCTTCGCGGGTCAGGACATCGAGCCGGCAGGACCAGCCGTCGTTGCCGAGGTAGAGCTGTGCGGGGCCGGCGGGCACAGGGTTGTCCCAGGTTGGGGCGGCGGCTCCGGAATACACCGGTGCCAGCCTGTAGGCGTGGCGCCCGCCGTCCAGGTCGAGTTCGATGCTTTTCCGGCCGGACCACTGCAGCGAGGCTGTCTGCCGCGGGCCGCCGTCGACGGCGACCACGGCCTTGTCCCCCGCATTGGGACTGCCGGTGGCCTGCACCGTCACCACGCCGCCGTCGGGCGTTCCCAGGCTGACGCGGCGTGGCGCCGGCGCGCCGAGGCGCCAGCCATTCCTGTCCTGCCAGGGCCCGCTCCCCTGGGAAGGGTTGTCCTGCGCGTCCAGGGACAGCGCGTAGAGCGCAGCGGCCACCAGCTCGGGGTTGTCGATGCGGCGGAAATCCAGCCCGGGCAGCTTCCGTTCGATCAGGCCGGTGTCCAGATGCCCTGCCTGGACGTCGGGGTCGTTGACCAGGAGCCGAAGGTACTCCACATTGGTCTCGATGCCCAGCGCCGTGTAGCCGGACAAAGCCTGGTCCAGCATGGACAGCGCCGCAGCGCGGTCCCCGGCCCAGGCGATCACCTTGGAAACCATGGGATCGTAGTGTGCCGACAGCTCCAGGCCTTCCACCAGTGAGGAGTCCACCCGGACCCGGCCCTGTGCTGTCCCGGTTTCGTTGCGTGCGGGGGCGCTGGGCCGCTGCGCCGGGCCCGGCAGTTCATCGAGCACCAGCACGGTCCCGGTGGACGGGAGGAAGTTCTTCTCTGGCACCTCGGCGTAGACCCTGGCCTCCACGGCGTGGCCGGACAGCTCCACGTCAGCCTGCCGGACGGTCAGCTCCGCACCCGCGGCGATCCGCACCTGCCATTCCACCAGGTCGATGCCGGTGACCATTTCGGTAACCGGGTGTTCCACCTGCAGCCTGGTGTTCATCTCCATGAAGAAGAACTCGTCCGGCGCGTCATCGGAGACCAGGAACTCAACGGTCCCCGCACCCACATAATTGACGCTGCGGGCCGCATTGCAGGCGGCCTCACCGATGCGGGCCCGCACTTCGGGCCCGTTGGGAAGGCCCTCCAGCAGGGGTGACGGGGCTTCCTCGATGACTTTTTGGTGCCGGCGCTGCAGGGAGCATTCGCGCTCGCCGAGGTGGATGACGTTGCCGTGGCCGTCCGCCAGCACCTGCACCTCGATGTGCCGCGGGGTGGTCACCAGGCGTTCCAGGAACAGGGTGTCGTCACCGAACGCGGCGGCGGCCACGCGGCGCGCCGTGGCCAGGGCGGCGGGCAGGCCCGCCGGTTTCCCGACGGCCTGCATCCCCTTGCCGCCGCCGCCCGCGGACGGCTTGATGAGCAAGGGAAAGCCGACGGCCTCCGCGGACTCGATCAGTTCGCTGTCCGTCATGCCTGGCTTGGCGATGCCGGGGACGACGGGCACGCCATACCCTGACACGTGGTTCTTGGCGCGGATCTTGTCACCCATGACATTCAGCGCTTCGACGCCCGGGCCGATGAACGTGATGCCGGCTTTCTCCAGGGCCCTGGCGAAGTCCACGTTCTCGCTCAGGAAACCGTAGCCGGGGTGGACCGCTTCGGCCCCGGACTGCCGGCATGCCTCCACGATTGCGTCAGCGTTCAAGTAGCTTTCGGTGGCCGCGGCGGGGCCGATCCGGACGGACGTGTCGGCTTCGCGCACGTGCCGGGCGCCGGCGTCGGCATCGCTGTAAACGGCCACCGAACGGATGCCCAGGTGCCGCAGCGTGCGGATGACGCGGCAGGCGATTTCGCCGCGGTTGGCCACCAGTACGGCACCGAAGAGGGGCTTGCCGGGTGCCACCGCGGCGGAAGCCGTGCTGCTTGTGGCTGCGTTGGTTTCCATTGTCATTCCTGGCTCACATCCGGAAGAGGCCGAAGGAGGTCTCCGGCAGGGGGGTGCGGGAGACGACGTCGAGGGCCAGGCCCAGGACGGTGCGGGTATCGGCGGGATCGATGACGGCGTCATCCCACAGCCGGGCGGTGGAGTAGTAGGGGCTGCCCTGGTCCTCGTACTGCTGCCGGATGGGCGCCTTGAAGGCTTCCTCGTCCCCTGCCGGCCAGTCCTCACCCGCCGCTTCATACTGGTCCCGCTTCACGGTGGCCAGCACGCTGGCGGCCTGGTTGCCGCCCATCACGGAGATCCGGGCTGCGGGCCACATCCACAGGAACCGCGGCGAGTAGGCGCGGCCGCACATGGAGTAGTTTCCCGCCCCGAAGGAGCCGCCGATCACCACTGTCAGCTTGGGCACCCGCGCGGTGGCAACGGCCGTCACCATCTTGGCGCCGTTCTTGGCGATGCCGCCCTGCTCGGCGTCCCTGCCCACCATGAAGCCGGAGATGTTCTGCAGGAAGACCAGCGGAATCCCCCGCTGGTCGCACAGCTCAATGAAGTGCGCACCCTTGAGCGACGACTCGCTGAACAGCACGCCGTTGTTGGCCACGATCCCCACCGGGTGCCCATGGATCCGGGCGAATCCTGTGACCAGGGTGGTGCCGTACTCCTTTTTGAACTCATGGAACCGGCTGCCGTCCACCAGGCGTGCAATAACCTCGTGGACGTCGTACGGCGCGTTGACGTCCGTAGGCACGGCACCATAGAGCGCTTCCGGGTCCACGGCGGGTTCGACGGCGGGTTCCACCTGCCAGGCGGGCGCGGCGGGTGGCGGCAGGGTGGAGACAATGTCCCTGACGATCTGGAGGGCATGTTCGTCGTTCTCGGCGAGGTGGTCCGTCACGCCCGAGACCCGGGAGTGCACCTCGCCGCCGCCCAGTTCCTCGGCGGTGACGATTTCCCCGATTGCCGCCTTCACCAGCGGCGGTCCGCCCAGGAAGATGGTGCCCTGGTTCCGGACTATGACGGTTTCGTCGCTCATGGCGGGGACGTAGGCGCCGCCGGCCGTGCAGGACCCCATCACGGCAGCGATCTGTGGAATTTTGGCGGCCGACAGACGCGCCTGGTTGTAGAAGATCCGGCCAAAGTGGTCCCTGTCTGGAAAGACTTCGTCCTGCTTGGGCAGGAAGGCCCCGCCCGAATCCACCAGGTAGATGCAGGGAAGGCCGTTCTCCAGGGCGATCTCCTGGGCACGGAGGTGCTTCTTCACCGTCATGGGGTAGTACGTGCCGCCCTTGACGGTGGCGTCATTGGAGATGACCAGGACCTGGCGGCCGTGCACCAGGCCGATGCCGGCGATGACTCCTGCGCCGGGTGCCTCGTCACCGTACATCCCGTTGGCCGCCAGGGGTGCAATCTCCAGGAACGGACTGCCCTCATCCAGCAGTTGGTCGATCCGGTCCCGCGGCAGCAGTTTGCCCCGGGCCACGTGCCGGTCCCGGGACTTCTGGGGGCCGCCCAGCGCCGCATCCGCAAGCCTTTTCCGCAGTTCGCCGGCGAGCGCCGACTGCGCTTCCCGGTTGGCGCGGAAGGCCTCGCTTGCGGGGTCAAGCCGGGTGGCCAGGGTCTCCATTGACGGTCCGTCCTTGTCTGTGCCCGGCCGGCTTTACCGCCAACTCGGTTAGTGACTAATAACTGAAATTCAGGTTAGTCTCGATTAACTGTGATGTCCAACACACGGCCGCCTTGGTAGAATCTGCGTCGGTCCGAGGAGGAAAAGTGTCCAGCAATACTGTGCAGCCGGTACCTGCCGCCCAGCCCGTTCCAACAACCCATTCCGTTTCAACGACCCAGCGCGGCAAGGCGAAGGAGAACCGGCGGCAGGCTTTGCTGTCCGCTGCGGCTTCACTGTTCGCGCTGAACGGCTTCAACCGCGTTTCGCTGGAGGACCTCGGCGCGGCGGCAGGCGTCAGTGGCCCCGCGGTCTACCGCCACTTTCCGGGAAAGCAGGCCGTCCTGGCCGATCTCCTGGTCACCGTGAGCCAGGAACTGCTGGACGGCGGCCGCCAGGTGGTGGACAGCACGCCGGATCCCCTGGCCGCCCTGCGCCGGCTGGTGGAGTTCCAGGTGGACTTCGCACTCGGCAAGCCGGACGTGATCCGGGTGCAGGACCGTGACTTCAGCAACCTCTCCGAGCAGGACCAGTCCGCGGTGCGTACCCTGCAGCGCAGCTACGTGGAGGTGTGGGTGGACATCCTGGCCAAAGTCCACCCGGGGACCGATGCCGCTGAGCTGCGGATGCGTGCCCATGCCACGTTCGGCCTGATCAATTCCACCCCGCACTCGGTCCGGAGCCATGGCAGGAGGCTGGCGGCCGGAGCGGCCCGCCCCCTGCTCGAGCGGATGGCACTGGCAGCGCTGATGGTGGACAGCGCGCCCGCCCCCTAGCTTGGAGCAGGCCGCTAGACCATCGCGAGGACTATTCCCGGTTCGGCCAGGATGGCTCCGACGTCGGCCAGGAACCGGGACCCCTGCTCGCCGTCCACCAGACGGTGATCGAAGGACAGGCTGAGCGTGAGCACCTGGCGCAGCGCCACCTCGCCTTTGTACTCCCACGGCATGGTCCGGACCGCGCCCAGACCAAGGATCGCCGCCTCCCCGGGATTGAGGATGGGGGTACCCGCATCGATCCCGAAGACGCCGATATTGGTGATGGAAATGGTGCCGCCGGCAAGGTCTGCGGGCGTGGTCTTGCCTGCCCTGGCCGTATCTGCGAGCGCCGTCAGCGCCTGCGCCAGCTGCGGGAGCGCCATGGCGTCGGCGGCCTTGATGTTGGGGACCGTGAGTCCGCGGGGCGTGGCCGCTGCAATGCCCAGGTTCACGTAGTTGAAGGTGACAATCTCCTGGTTGTCCTCGTCCCAGCGGGAATTCAGGGCCGGGTTCCGCCGCAGGGCCACCAGGACGGCCTTGGCGGCGAGCGTCAGCGGGCTGAGCCTGGTTCCGGCGAAGTCTCTGCTGTTCTTGAGTTTTGCCAGCAGCTCAAGGCTGGGTGTGACATCAACGGTGAGGAATTCGGTGGCATGCGGCGCGGTGAAGGCGCTTTGGACCATTGCCGCCGCAGTGTGCTTGCGCACGCCCTTGATGGGAGTCCGGGTCTCCCGCTCCCCCGTCCGGGTTCCGCTGGCGATGGTCACCTGCCCGGCCGTGGCCCCGGCAGGTTCTCCTGCATGCCCCGCAAAGCCCTGGACGTCTTCCCGCGTGATCAACCCGCCGGGACCGGTGCCGGTTACCTGCGTGAGGTCCACGCCCAGGTCCTTGGCCAGCTTCCGGACAGGAGGCGTGGACCGGGGGCGCTCTGCGTGGTGGTCTTCGGCTGGCCCGGTCTCCATGGGGGTGGAGTGGACGGGCTTGTCTTCCACGTGCTCAACCACGTGGGGCCGGATTGCGGCTGGCTCCACGGGGGCAAGGTTCCGCGGCCGCCGGGTTGGCCGCCCGGAAGCTTCCACGACGGCGCCGTACCCCACCAGGTTGGGTTCCCGCTTCAGGCTTTCCCCTGCCTTCGGCGTTTCCCCGGCGGACTCCCCCGCCCCGGGCGAAAAGGCGCCGGACGGTGGTGAAGGTGGCGCGCCGTCGTCGTCCGCCACCTCAAAGGAGACGATCGGCTTGCCCACCTCCACAACGGAACCGGGCTGTTCGTGGAGTTCCTTGATGACGCCGGCGAACGGTGACGGAAGCTCCACCACTGCCTTGGCGGTTTCCACTTCGGCGATGACCTGGTTCAGGCTGACGGTGTCGCCAACGTCCACTTTCCAGCTGAGGATTTCAGACTCTGTGAGTCCCTCGCCCAGGTCCGGGAGCCGGAATTCCTTGATCATGGTTGCCCTCATCCTTCCAGCCCGCTCAGGGAATTGGGGCGGCCCAGGGCGCGGTCCACGCCGTCCAGGATGCGGTCCAGGCCCGGCAGGTGGTGCATCTCCAGTTTGGAGTACGGGTAGGGAATGTCGAATCCCGTCACCCTCACGGGAGCCGCCTCAAGGTGGTAGAAGCACCGCTCGGTGATGCTGGCGGCCACTTCCGCCCCCAGCCCGCCGGATTGCGCGGCCTCGTGCGTCACCACCAGGCGCCCGGTCTTCCGCACGGACGCCACCACGGGCTCATAATCAACGGGGGCCAGCGAGCGCAGGTCGATGACTTCAATGGAGATGCCCTCGTCCGCTGCGGCGGAGGCGGCGTCCAGGGCCGTCTTGACCAGGGGGCCGTAGGCCACCAGGGTCACGTCGCTGCCGTCGGTCAGGACCCGGGCCTTGTCCATGGGCAGGGCGGAACGCGGGTCCACTGACTCGTCCACGTCGCCTTTGTCGTGGTAGCGGCGCTTGGGCTCGAAGTACAGCACGGGGTCGTCGCAGGCGATGGCCTGCTGGATTACGGTGTAGGCGTCCTGCGGGTTGGCCACGGTGACCACCCGGAGGCCGGAGGTGTGGGTGAAGTAGGCTTCCGGCGATTCCGAGTGGTGCTCGGGCGAGCCGATGCCGCCGCCGAACGGGACCCTGATGGTGATGGGCATCCTGACGGCCCCGCGGGTACGGTAGTGCAGTTTGGCCACCTGGCTGACGATCTGGTCGAACGCCGGGTAGATGAAGCCGTCGAACTGGATTTCCACCACGGGACGGTAGCCGCGGTAGGCCAGGCCCACTGCGGTGCCCACAATGGCTGACTCCGCCAGCGGCGTGTCCACCACGCGGTGTTTGCCAAAGTCTTTCTGCAGGCCGTCCGTCACCCTGAACACGCCGCCCAGGGTACCGATGTCCTCGCCGAGGAGGACCACCTTGGAGTCGTTTTCCAGCGACTTGCGCAGCCCGGCATTGATGGCACGGGCAAAGGTCAACTGGGTCATCAGCGTGCACCTTCCTTGGAAACGGCTCCGTCGGGGTCCCCGAAGGTCGCCAGGTAACGGGCGTAATGGTCCTGCTGGCGTTCCAGCCAGGAATTGGGCGTGCTGTAGACGTGCTTGAAGATGTCCATGGGCCGGGGTTCCGGCATGGTGGTGCAGCCGCGGCGCATGTCAGATGCAACGGCGTCGGCTTTGTCCTTGACCTGCTGCTGCAGTTCCGCGGTCAGGATCCCCCTCCGGCCCAGGAGGCCGGCGAGCCGGGAAATGGGGTCCTTGGCGGCCCAGTCCTCCAGTTCGTTGGCATCGCGGTAGCGGGTGGGATCATCGGCGGTGGTGTGGGGTCCCATGCGGTAACTGACGGCTTCGATGAAGGTGGGGCCGCCGCCCCGGCGGGCGCGGTCAAGTGCCAGCCGGGTGGCCGCCATGACTGCCAGGACGTCATTGCCGTCCACGCGCAGGCTGGGGATGCCGAAGCCGGTGGCCCGGTCCGCGAGCTGGATGTGGGACTGCAGGCGCACGGGTTCGGAGATGGCCCAGTGGTTGTTCGTGCAGAAGAACACCACGGGGGCCTGGAAGCTGGCGGCGAACACCATGGCCTCGTTGACGTCGCCCTCGCTGGTGGCTCCGTCACCGAAGTAGGCGACGGCCACCGCGTCCGCGCCGTCATTCTGGATCCCCATGGCGTAGCCGGTGGCGTGCAATGTCTGGGCGCCGATGATGATCTGCGGCGTTGCCATGTTGATGCCGTACGGGTCCCAGCCGCCGGACGCGTTCCCACGCCACACCCGCAGGAGGTCCGTCAGGTCTACACCGCGGCAGTACGCCACACCGTTTTCGCGGTAGCTGGAGAAGACAAAGTCGTCCGCCCGCAACGCCCGGCCGGACCCGATCTGGGCCGCCTCCTGGCCCAGGAGCGGGGGCCACAGGGCCAGCTCACCCTGCCGCTGCAGGGCCGTGGCCTCCACGTCGATCCGGCGGATGACGGTCATGTCCTCGAAGAGGGAGCACAAGTGATCGTCGGTAATGTCCCTGACCCAGAAATCGAATTCCGGGTGGCTGATGCGCTCACCCGACGGGGTGATCAGCTGGAGGAGATCCGGCCCCGTTCCGCCGGGGTTTCCTGCGATCTCGGGGGTTTGTGCGCCGCCAGGGCCCGTTTCGTCTGTAGACACGATTGCCGCAACCTTCGTACGTCGTTGACCTGTGGTTTTCGAAGCTTTTGGCCCTGCCGCCACCGGCCTTCCGGGCGTCATTGCCCCAGATACTGTGACCCTACTCACAATGGCCATCGGGTACAACCACTGCGGATCAAGTTGAGCAGAGTGCCCTATATGGGGCACTGGGACCGTGCTAGCGTTGCGCATTATGCGAGCTTTGGATGGCACTGACACCCGCCTGTTGGCAGCACTGGCACAGGATCCGCGCCGCACGGTGGTGGCCCTGGCGCAGAAGCTGGGCCTGTCCCGCAATACGGTCCAGGCGCGCATGGCCCAGCTGGAGAAAAAGCACGTCTTCCTGTCCTTCGAACGGCGCATCAATCCAGCCGCCCTGGGGTATCCGCTCATGGCTTTCATCTCCGTCCACGTGCAGCAGCAGAAGCTTGGGCACCTGGCGGAGGAAATCGCAGCCATCCCCGAGGTCCTGGAGGGTTACGGATTGACGGGCTCAGCGGACCTGCTGCTGCGCGTGGTGGCCAGGGATGCCGAGGACCTGTTCCGGATCAACGGCAAGATCCTTGCCTGCGATGGCGTGGAACGGGCTGACACCGCATTGGCCATGGGCGAACTGATCCCCTTCCGGGTGCAGCCCCTGCTGGACCGCGGTTCAGAAGGTGGATAGTTCAAAAGGCACATAGTTCAGAAGGCGGTTAACGCCACCAACGGACCTTCCACACATGCTGCACGCACGACGGCGGCAGGCGGGGTTATAGGCTTGGTTGCAGTCATCGCCGGGCCTGGAAGGGCCCGGGCCAGTTCGCCGGCGCCGCCGCGCCAGTTCCCGAAAGGCTCCACTTTTGAGCAGTTCCCAGGATCCGTACCAGCAGGGCCGGACGGGCTACACACCTCGGCAGTTACCGCCGCTGCCGGAGCAGCCCGCCCCGTTCGGACTGCCGGGGGAACCGCCCAGGCAACGGAACCGGCGGAAGCTGTGGATCATTCTTGGCAGCATCGGCGGGGTGCTGCTCCTGGTGATCCTCGGCGTCGTCATCCTGGTGAACGTGGTGGGGAGCGCAACCAACCAGGCCCGGGGACTCGCGGACGACTTCACCAGGAAGGTCATCGCCGGCGACACCTCCCGCGCCTACGACGAATACCTCGACCCGGCCCTGCAGAAACAGCTCTCCAAGGAAGCCTTCATCTCCGGGGTGAAGAGCCTGGAAATGGACAGCTCCTGCCAGCCCGCGTACAACGACCTTAAGGTCTCCACGGAGAACGGGATCAAGTCGGCGGATGTGGTGGGCCAGATCAGCTGCACCGGCAAGAAAGTGGACCTGGCGTACCGCTTCGAAGGCAAGGACAAGCCCCTCATGACCAACATCAAGCTGCGGCCGGCGGCATAGACGGACAGGAAAGTGGAAAGGGTACTGATCTTTTTACCCATCCACCCACGGCCATGATTCGAATTGCTTCCGAGGGTCCCGCCCAGGGGCCTGTTGGTCCGGCGGGAACTGTTGCCCGCCCCATCGGAAGGAATTGGCCATGCGCAACTCACCCAACCGCCTCGTCGCCACCATTTTCGGAGCCGTCTACCTCCTGGTGGGCCTGCTGGGCTTCGCTGTCACGTCCGGCGTCGGGTTCGTCGCCACCGAGGGCGCGAACCTGATCATCTTCGAAGTCAACCCACTGCACAACGTCATCCACCTGGCTATCGGCGCCGCGCTGCTCCTTGCCGGGCTTCGCGGGACGGACAGTGCCCGCACGGTTAACGCGACCGTGGGCGCCGTCTACTTCCTGGTGGGCATCGTTGGACTGTTCCTGCTGAACTCGCCGCTGAACATCATCGCCCTGAACGGCGCCGACAACGTCCTCCACCTCGCCAGCGCCGTACTCCTCCTCGGCGTGGGCCTGTCCCTGGACAAGTCCCCCGCCGCCGCCCGGGCCTAGCCGTGGCGTCGCCGGGAATGGCATCGCTCCGGCCGGCTGCCCCGGCTGGCCGGAGCGCACCAACAGCTCTGACAGCCGTGCCGGAGGCCCAGACGTCCCAAGCGGGCCCTGCCGTTCGCCTGCTCACCGGATTCGCGGGCTTCGGAGCAGGATCGCTCAACCTTGCCATCTCGTCCAGTGTCTTTGCGGCATCAGCGGGACCTGCGGCGCCACCGGCCGTTTTTGCCGGCACGGTGGCCGGCGCCTGGGGACTGGCACTGCTGGCCGGCGCCGTGATGTTCCTGGCCAGGGACCGGCTGGCCGGCGGGCCCTGGGCGCGGTATGTACTGGCCAGCGCCGCCGCCGTCCACTTGGCCGCGATAGCATTCACGCCGGTTGCCCCCGCCGCCGCCAACCTCAGCCTTACGCAGCTTTCGGCGCTGCTGCTCACGCTCATGATCATTGCATCGCTCGGGTGGCTCCGGCGGGTCGCCGTCCGGCAACGCGGTGATTTGCAGTACAGGGAACGGCAGCCGGTTCCCACTGCTCCGGCGGGGACCGGAATGCGGCCTGGCCGGCTCCTGCTGGCAGCTTTCGCCGGCGCCGTCCTGGTGGCAGGAATAACGACGCCGGGCCTCGCCGCCTCCACGGCCGGCCAGCACGCCGTCCCGCACGGCAGCCACGGGAACCTCGGGCCGGACGACCACCACCGGCGCTGAACCTCCTCCCTGGAAGCCAGGGGGCACGGAAAGAGCCTCCAAACCGCGGTCTCTGCGGCTGGAGGCTCCTTCCGTCTACGCCGGTAAAGCCGGCATATCGGTCAGTGGTCCACCTGTTAGTGGTCCACGGCCTTTTCGGCCCCGATGCCCGTAAGCGAGCGGACTTCCATTTCGGCCTGCTTGGCGGGATCTTCCTTCTTCTTGTCCAGGGTGGTCCCCAGCCAGCCCAGGAAGAAGGCCAGAGGAATGGACACGATGCCCGGGTTGCTCAGCGGGAAGAGGGCGAAGTTGGCGCCCGGGATCATCGAGGTCTTGGCTCCGGAAACCACCGGGGAGAACACGATGAGCAGGATCGCCGAGGCCAGGCCGCCGTACATGCTCCACACGGCGCCCTGGGTGGTGAACTTCCGCCAGAACAGGGAGTAGATGATGGTGGGCAGGTTGGCTGATGCAGCGACGGCGAAGGCCAGTGCCACCAGGAAGGCCACGTTCTGGCCGTTGGCAAAGATGCCGCCAAGGATGGCCAGGATGCCGATCACCACCACGGTGCGCCGGGCCACCCGGACTTCCGTGGCGGCGTCGGCCTTGCCCTTGGCGATGACGTTGGCGTAGATGTCATGCGCAAAGGAAGCGGCGGCCGTGATGGTCAGGCCTGCCACCACCGCCAGGATGGTGGCGAACGCCACCGCGGAGATGAAGCCGAGCAGCAGCGGGCCGCCCAGGTGGAAGGCCAACAGCGGCGCGGCCGAGTTAACTCCGCCGGGGGCGCTCTTGATCGTGTCGGCACCCACCAGCGCGGCGGCGCCGTAGCCCAGCACCAGCGTGAAGAGGTAGAACAGGCCGATGAGCCAGATGGACCAGACCACTGACTTGCGGGCTTCCTTGGCCGTGGGAACGGTGTAGAAGCGCATCAGGACGTGCGGCAGGGCTGCCGTACCCAGGACCAGGGCGAGGCCCAAGGACATGAAGTCCAGCTTGGAGGTGTCCGACTTGCCATACTGCAGGCCCGGGTTGAGGACAGCAGGGTTGTTGGCGGTTTCCACGGCGCCGCCCAGCAGGGCGGAAAGGTTGAAGCCGTAGATGGCAAGGACCCACAGGGTCATGACGGCGGCGCCCGCGATCAGCAGCATGGCTTTGATGATCTGCACCCAGGTGGTGCCCTTCATGCCGCCGATCAGGACGTACATGATCATGAGGGCGCCGACGACGATGATCACCAGCGCCTGTCCGCCCCAGTCGCTGATGCCCAGCAGGAGCGAAATGAGGCTGCCGGCGCCGGCCATCTGGGCCAGCAGGTAGAAGAAGCAGACGGCCAGCGTGGAGATGGCTGCCGCGATCCGCACGGGGCGCTGCTTCAGCCGGAAGGAGAGCACATCCGCCATGGTGAACTTGCCGGTGTTGCGCAGCAGTTCGGCCACCAGCAGCAGCGCCACCAGCCAGGCCACCAGGAAGCCGATGGAGTACATGAACCCGTCATAGCCGTTGATGGCGATGGCGCCGGTGATGCCCAGGAAGGATGCCGCCGACAGGTAGTCGCCGGCAATGGCGGTTCCGTTCTGAGAGCCCGTGAAGGAGCGCCCGGCGGCGTAGTAGTCGGCGGCGGTCTTGTTGTTGCGGCTGGCCCGGAACACGATCACCATGGTCACGGCCACAAACAGGCCGAAGATGCCCATGTTCAAAAGGGTGGTGTCCTTGAGGGCGGCGACGTCCACCGCAGCTGGAATTGTGATCATTTGTTGGTTCCGCCCACTCGGTTTCCGTCCTTATCGAATTCGTGGCCCTCGATCTCATGCCTGATTTCGGAGGCGATGGGGTCCAGCTTCCGGTTGGAGTAGTGCACGTACCAGCCGGTGATGGCGAAGGTGGAGATGAACTGGAGCAGGCCCAGGATCAGGCCGACGTTGATGTTGCCCCATACCTTGGTGGACATGAAGCCCACCGCGTAGTCGGCGAGCAGGACGTAGGCGAAGTACCACAGCAGGAAGGCCACTGCCATGGGGAAGACAAAGCTGCGGTGTCGCTTGCGCAATTCCTGGAACTGCCCGGTCGACTGGACTTGTTCGAAGTCCACGGACGCCGCTGCGTCCGGAGTATGGGCATCGTGACCCATCGTTCCTCCTCATTGAGATGTGACACCAATCACTCTGCCGTCCGTTGCCCTGTCCATTCCATAACCTGGCCGCCACGGTCGCTCAACGGTTGCGATGCTGCGGCAAACGGCACCCGCCGCTACGCTGGGCACCATGCCGGACTCCCCCCTCCTCACCGCTGCGGCCGTTGCGGTGATCGCCATGGCCATCGCCGTCGTCGTCGGCGTGGGACTGAAGGTGCTCCGCTCCTTCCGGGACCTGGGCACTGACGCCGAGCGCGCCACCTACCACACGCTCCACGCGGCCTCCCAGGCCGGGCAGCACCTGCGCCGCGGCCTGAACCCCGCCGGGGCGGCGAAAGCGAGCCGTCAGCTGCGCGCCCTCCTGGCCTGCGATGCCCTGGCCATTACGGACACCTCGGGCGTACTCGCCTGGGACGGCGGAGCCGAGGACATCAGGCCGCGCCTGATGGAACTTGCCGCAGGGGTCCTTGCCTCCGGCCGGACCGCCGTCCTGTCCGCGGGCGGCGATGGGACCGGCGGCCGCCTCGCCGGCGTCATTGCCCCCGTACGGGCGGGCACCCGGATCGTGGGCGCTGTGGCCGCCTTCGCCCCTTCCGCGGGGGCAGGCCTGGTCAGGGCAACGGGGGAAGTGGCTGACTGGGTGGCGGTCCAGGTGGAACTGGCCGAACTGGACGCCTCCCGGACCCTGCTGATGGAGGCGGAAGTCCGGGCCCTGCGCGCCCAGATCAGCCCGCACTTCATCTACAACTCGCTCAACGCCATCGCGTCCTTCATCAACACCGATCCGGAGCGGGCCAGGGAGCTGGTGGTGGAGTTTGCCGATTTCACCCGGTACTCGTTCCGAAGGCACGGCGACTTCACCACCCTCGCCGAGGAGCTCCGCTGCATTGACCGCTACCTGCTCCTGGAACGGGCCCGGTTCGGTGAGCGGGTCCAGGTCAGCCTGCGGGTGGCGCCCGAGGTACTCAGCACCGTCATCCCCTTCCTCAGCCTGCAGCCGCTGGTGGAGAACGCCGTCCGGCACGGGCTTGAGGCCAAGGCCGGGCCCGGCCACATCACCATCACCGCCGAGGACACCGGCGCTTTCGCGGAGGTCACCATCGAGGACGACGGCGTGGGGATGGATCCGGAGCAGCTCCGGTCGGTGCTGGCGGGACACGCCGACGGGGACCACGTGGGGCTGAGGAACGTGGATGCCCGCCTCCGCCAGGTGTACGGCAACGACCACGGACTGGTGGTGGAGACGGCGCCGGGCGAGGGAACGCTGATCACCATGCGGGTGCCAAAGTCCCAGCCCGGGCACGATGCGTGAGGCCGGCACCCCAGCTGGAAGTACCCTAGGAGAATGATTAACGTCCTCGTCGTTGATGATGAGCTGCCCGCCGTTGAGGAACTGGCCTTCCTGCTGGGCAGGGACGATCGCATCGGAAAGGTGCTGCGGGCCACGTCCGGCGCTGAAGCACTGACGGCCCTTTCTGCCGGAAGCATCGACGCCGTCTTCCTGGACATCCACATGCCCGCCGTGTCCGGCCTGGACATCGCCGGCGCCATCGCCCGGAACAGCAATCCCCCGGCCGTTGTCTTTGTCACCGCCGACGAGGACCACGCCCTGGCGGCGTTCGAACTCGCCGCCGTGGACTACCTTCTCAAGCCGGTGCGCGCCGAACGGCTGGCCCGTTCCGTGGGGCGGATCTGCGAACTGCGCGACGGCGGTGCGGCACCTGAGATGATCACCGTTGACCAGGGCGGGACCACCAGGATGATCCGCCGGGACGACGTCACCTACGTCCAGGCCCAGGGGGACTACGCGCGGCTGCACACCGCCGACGCCAGCTACCTCATCCGGGTGCCGCTGGCAGATCTTGAACAGCAGTGGGCGGACGCCGGATTCATCCGCACCCACCGCTCCTACCTGGTGGCCCTGAAGCATGTGTCCTCGATGAAGCTGGCGGCTGACGGGCCGCGCGTCACGGTGGCCGGCGCGGGCCTTCCCATCAGCCGGCGGCATCTGCCCACCGTGCGGGAGAAGCTGGAGGCCACCAGGATCAGGCCACACGCATGACCCGCGTCCGGGTCACCGCCCCGCACGCGTCCCCCCGGTCCCCGGTGCCGGGCGGGCGGCGTCCGCTCGAGTCACGCGAAGCGGCGCAGGATTCCGAAGTGGGACAGGTATTCGTCCGCTCCCTGATCAGGTCCCAGCTGCGGCTGGCCCTGGTGGTGGCTGGCGGCTTCCTGCTGATCCTTGCCGCGTTCCCGTTGATCCTGGTGATGGTGCCCGGCCTGGCCGAAGCCCGGATCGCCGGTGTCCCCTTCGGCTGGCTCCTGCTGGGTGCCGGGATGTACCCCGTGATCGGACTGAGTGCCTGGCTGTACGTCAGGACGGCGGCCCGCAACGAGGCCCGGTACCGCGACCTTGCCGGTGAGCAGTGAGGCGCCCATGAATGCCGGGGTCGCCATAACAGCAGTGGCGGTGGTGTCCCTCGCCACTGCCATTATCGGTTTCTACGGGCTGCGGATCTCACGCACTACAGGAGACTTCTACGTTGCCTCGCGCACTGTGCGCCCGTGGTGGAACGCGTCCGCGATCGGCGGCGAGTACCTGTCCGCCGCCAGCTTCCTGGGCGTGGCCGGGCTCATCCTGCTGTCCGGGACCGACGCGCTCTGGTTCCCCGTGGGATATACGGCCGGCTACCTGATGCTGCTGCTCTTCGTCGCCGCCCCGCTGCGCCGTTCGGGCGCCTACACCATCCCGGACTTTACCGAATCCCGGCTTTCGTCCAGGACGGTCCGCCGGGTCACCAGCGTGGTGGTGGTCCTGGTCGGGTGGCTCTATATTGTTCCGCAGCTCCACGGAGCCGCGCTGACCATCCAGATCGCCACGGGTCTGCCGCCCTGGGTGGGCTCCGTGGCTGTCGTGGTGGTGGTGTGCCTGACGGTGGTGGCGGGCGGGATGCGGTCCATCACCTTTGTCCAGGCGTTCCAGTACTGGCTCAAGCTCACGGCCCTGGCGGTGCCCATCCTGTTCATCATCTTCGTGCTCGCCGGGAACGGTGCCGAGCCGCAGTCGCTGCCGGCGGTCAATCCCACGGACCTGGCGCCGGCCGGGCTGTACCAGAATGTGTCCCTGCTGGTGGCGCTGCTGTTCGGCACCCTGGGGCTGCCCCACGTGCTGGTGCGTTTCTACACCAATCCGGACGGGCAGTCGGCCCGGCGCACCACGCTGATCGTCCTGGGCCTGCTGTCCGTGTTCTATCTCTTCCCCACCGCTTACGGCCTGGTGGCCCGAATGTACGCGCCGGGCCTGGCCCGATCGGGACAGCCGGACGCCATGGTCCTGCGGCTGCCCGGCGAACTCGTGGGCGGGCTGCCGGGGGACCTGCTCTCCGCCCTGGTGGTGGCGGGCGCCTTCGCCGCGTTCCTGTCCACGACTTCCGGCCTGGTGGTGTCCCTCGCCGGCGTCATCAGCCAGGACGTCCTGGGCGGCAGCGTCCGCGGGTTCCGCCTCGCCGCCGTCGTATCCGCCGTCGTCCCCCTGGGTTTTGCCTTCATGACCGGCTCCCTGGCACTGGCCGGCAGCGTCGGCCTGGTGTTCGCCTTCACGGCCTCCACGGTGTGCCCGGTCCTGCTGCTCGGCATCTGGTGGCGCGGCCTGACGGACGCGGGGGCCATTGCCGGCATGCTGACCGGCGGCATGCTCTGCGGAGGGGCGATGATTGTGGGCTCCCTGTCCGGTGCCGGCCTGTCCGGTTTAGGCATGTCCGGCTTAGGCCAGACCCCTGCCTGGCTCGCGCAGCCTGCGGCGTGGAGCGTTCCTGCCGCCTTCGCCGTCATGGTCATCGTGTCCCGGGCCACCGCCCACCGGATCCCCGCCACCATGCCACGGACCATGTCCCGCCTCCATACTCCGGAGCGGCCGCTGGCGACCGAACGGGGATCGGGAGGACAATAACGCCATGTCCATCGAGGACGGCGGTATGTCCCACCGGCAGGGTGCGGTCCCGGCCTCCGTGCGGGCCCAGCTGCTCGCCACGGAACACTGGGGCCTGCTGGCATCGCGCAGTACGGCCCAAGGCGAGGTGCTGACCCGGATCAGCATGTTCCTTACCTTCACGTCGGCAAGCCTGGTCAGCGTGGCGCTGGTGGGGCAGGCCACGGGGTTTTCGGATGCCTTTGTCCTGCTGGCCGTGGTGGTCCTGTTCATCGATGTGGCAATCGGACTGCTGACCCAGCTCCGCGTCATGAACGTTGCCTACGAGGACCTCATGTACGTCACCGCCATGAACCGGCTGCGGAGTGCGTACGTGGACCTTGACCCGGGCGTGGCTCCCTACCTCATGGCCGCACACCACGACGACGAGGCCGGCGCCCACCAAACCTATTATTTCTTTGGAAGCCGTGGCAACTTCAGCCAAGTGGCCGGCAGCAGCATGATCTTCATGACGACGGCGAACGCTGCCTTGATTGCCATCCTTGCGGGCCTGCTGGTGACGCTGGCGGGGGCGGGCACGGCAGTTGCCTTCGTGGCGGGCGCGGGGTGCGGAGCTGGGTTCCTCGCCGTGTCCGTCGTGCGCGGGGGTCGGCGCTACCGCGCTCTGTGGCGCCATTTCACGCCCCTCTCCCCCACTCCGCCGGCAGCGGAATAAGCGCCGCTTCCGGCCGCGGACCGTCAGTCGATGGCGGCCATCAGTTCAACGACACGGTCCAGGAAGGCGTCCACCTGTGATTCCTCATACCCGTCCCGGCCAACCGCCGGGCGGAAGACTGCACGGCGGACGCTGTCCACGCTCAACGGCTTGTCCTGCTCAAGGTAGGCAATGAGTTCGTGGCACAGCCGGTCGACGTCGTCCGTGTTGTAGCTGCGGGCTTTCCTGCCGGTGGGCCGGCGGAAGCGGTCTCCGTCGGGCCGGTGCAGCCGCCCCCGGAGGATGCCGGAGAGGTTGCCGATTTCGCGCAGCCAGGCTTCTTCCCCGTGGGCCGCGATCAGTTCATCCCGTTCCCGGCGGGCGAAGGCGTCCTCGAGCCGGTCAAGGGCCGCGTCCACCACGGCGGCAGAGTAGCCGCCCTTGACGGGGTCGAAGGACACGGCCCTGACATCGGCGCTGCTGACGGGGTCGGTGGCGGCCTGCGGCGTTTCCAGGGAGACCCGTGCCCGCTGCAGGAACTGGTCCACCTGCTTGGCGTTGTACCCGTACTCATTGCGCTGCACGCGCTCAAAGGACGCAGGGATCTGCCGATGAATGTCCAATGCCACTTCGATTCCTTCGATGCTCTTCAGCCGTAGTGCTTGCGCACCAGTTTAGGATGCCGGGGCTGGTCCAGCCGCCCGGGCCTTTTTTGTGTCGGATGCCGGGCTGCGCCGGGCCGGACAGGGTTATGCGCTGGCCACGAGCCCGTACAGGATGAAGGCCACCGGCGAGGCGAAGACAATGGAGTCCAGCCTGTCCATGACTCCCCCGTGTCCCGGCAGGATGCTGCTCATGTCCTTGACGCCCAGTTCACGCTTGACCATGGATTCGCCGAGGTCCCCCGCCGTGGCCGCGGCTACGGTTCCCACTGCCAGCACCACGCCAACCCACCAGGGCTTATCCAGCACGAAGAGGGCAGCCAGGACGCCGATCAGCATGGCTCCTCCTGCGGACCCCGCGAAACCTTCCCAGGATTTCTTGGGGCTGATCTTCGGCGCCATGGGGTGCTTGCCAATGGACGCGCCCACCAGGTAGCCGAAGGTGTCGTTGGACACCACCAGCAGCAGCATCACGGCAATCTCCCATGCCCCGATCGGGGCTACGCCGCCGGGCCATAGCCCCAGCGGTGTAGTGCCGGCGGCATGCAGCGGCAGTGCGGCGAAGCTGATGAAGAACGGTACCCAGCCCAGGGTGAAGACGCCGGCGAAGATGCTGTTGGCCGATCCCGCCGCACTTTCGATCGATCGCCACAGCAGGACCGCCACGGCACTGAGCAGCAGCGCAAAGAGCTGGCTCTCGATGCCGCCGAAGTAAGCGGCGAACGGCATGGCCACCGTGCCGGTCATGACCGGCACGATGGGCATCCTGGTTCCGTTGTGCTCCAGCGCCCGGTAGATCTCCCACACGCCGAATACCGCGAAGGCGGTGACGATTGCCACGAAAGCCAGCGGGAGGAACAGCAGCCCGCCCAGGACGGCCAGCAGCATGGCCAGGCCCACCACGACGGCGGCGGGCAGGTTCCGCCCCGCCTTTGGCGTCGGATTGCTCCTGGGCTGCTTCCCCCGTGTGCGCGCCCTTGGTGCGGGGGCCTGATCTGCCTGGCCCATCAGACTTCGAGCAGCTCTGCTTCCTTGCGCTTGAGCAGCTCGTCGATGCCGTCCACGTGGGCCTTGGTGAGGCTGTCCAGTTCCTTCTCGGCGCGCGTGCCTTCGTCTTCGCCGGCCTCGCCGTCCTTGACCAGGCGGTCCAGGGCTTCCTTGGCCTTGCGGCGGATGTTGCGGATGGAGATCTTGGCGTCTTCGCCCTTGGTCTTGACGATCTTGACGTACTCCTTGCGGCGTTCCTTGGTCAGTTCCGGAATGGTGATCCGGATGACGTTGCCGTCGTTGGACGGGTTGGCACCAACCTCGGAGTCGCTCAGGGCGCGTTCGATGTCCCGCATGGCGGTCTTGTCGAACGGGGTGATCAGGATGGTCCGGGCGTCCGGGATGGCGAAGGACGCGAGCTGCTGCAGCGGGGTGGGCGAGCCGTAGTAGTCCACCAGGACCTTGTTGTAGAGACCGGGATTGGCGCGGCCGGTACGGATGGAAGCGAAGTCTTCCTTGGCTACTTCAACCGCCTTGTCCATCTTTTCTTCGGCCTCGAGCAAGGTTTCTTCGATCACGGTCTCTCCTGACGGTTCTGGTGCAGTCCGGGGCGCCGGTTCCCTGCACTCACGTGGTTCTTTGTTGCCGTTTCCGTTCCCGCCGGGAAGGGCAGGAACGGAACTGTCCTGGATTCATCCTAGCCGCAGCTAGGCAGTGACCAGCGTGCCCAGCTTTTCGCCGAGGATGGCGCGGGTGACGTTGCCTTCACCCTCCATGCCGAAGACCACCATGGAAAGGTTGTTGTCCTTGCACATGGTCATGGCGGTCTGGTCCATGACGCGGATGTCCCGGCGCAGCGCGTCGTCGTAGCTGAGGGTTTCCAGGCGTTCCGCGGTGGGGTCCTTCTTGGGGTCAGCGGTGTAGACGGCGTCCACCCCGCTCTTGGCCATCAGCACCACGTCGGCGTGGACTTCCAGGGCCCGCTGTGCTGCCACGGTGTCGGTGGAGAAGTAGGGCAGGCCGGCGCCGGCGCCGAAAATGACCACGCGGCCCTTTTCCATGTGGCGGATGGCGCGGCGCGGAATGTAGGCCTCGGCCACCTGGCCCATGGTGATGGCGCTTTGGACGCGGGTTTCCACGCCTGCCTGCTCCAGGAAATCCTGCAGTGCCAGGCAGTTCATGACCGTTCCCAGCATGCCCATGTAGTCGGCGCGGGAGCGGTCCATGCCGCTCTGGGAGAGTTCAGCGCCGCGGAAGAAGTTTCCGCCGCCCACTACGATGGCCACTTCCACCTGCGGGACGGCTGCGGCGATCTGCTTGGCGACGTCGCGGACGGTCTCGGGGTCGACACCCAGTTTTCCGCCGCCGAAGACCTCGCCGGAGAGCTTCAGGAGGACCCGCCGCTTGTTCTTCTCGGAATGGATGACAGTGTTGACGGCTTCCATGATGCCTTCCGGTTGGTGACTCTGAAAAAAGGGTATCCTGCCGGATCCGTTGGTCGGAACCGGCCGCGCTCCATGTGGACTGTGCGCATGCAAAAGGGGCGGCCACCGAAGTGGCCACCCCCATGCAGAATCGACTAGGAGCCGACGCGGAAACGCGTGAACGCGGTTCCCTTGACACCGGCCTCTTCGAGGACCTGTGCCACGGACTTCTTGGCGTCCTTTGCGAATGCCTGGTCAACCAGGACCTCGCCCTTGTAGAAGCCCGTCACGCGGCCTTCCACAATCTTGGTGAGGGCAGCTTCGGGCTTGCCCTCGGCCTTGGCGGTTTCCTCGGCAATGCGGCGCTCGGACTCGACGAGCTCGGCGGGAACGTCCTCACGGGTGAGGTAGTTCGGAGCCATGGCGGCGATGTGGACGGCGACGTCGTGGGCGGCGGTGGCAGCGGCTTCGCCTTCACCGTCGACAGCGAACAGCACGCCAACCTGGGCCGGGAGGTCCTTGGAGGTCTTGTGCAGGTACGCGTCGACCGTTGCGCCCTCGATGCGGGAGATGCGGCGGACAACAACCTTCTCGCCCAGGACGGCGCCCTCTTCGACGACAACCTCGGACAGCGGCTTGCCGTCCACCTCGGTGGCGAGCAGGGTTTCGAGGTCGGCAGCGCCGGACTCGACGGCGACGGCCAGGACCTTGTCTGCCAGCTGGATGAACTTGTCAGCTTTGGCAACGAAGTCGGTCTCGCAGTTGACCTCGATCATGACGCCGACGCCGTTGCTGACCTTGGCGGCCACCAGGCCTTCAGCGGTGGAGCGGCCTTCACGCTTGGTAGCGCCCTTGAGGCCCTTGATGCGGATGATCTCGATGGCCTTCTCGGCGTCACCGTTGGCTTCGTCAAGAGCCTTCTTGACGTCCATCATGCCGGCGCCGGTGCGCTCGCGCAGGGCCTTGATGTCCGCGGCAGTGTAGTTCGCCATGTGAACCCCTCTGTCTAGAAAATGTGTGGTGGTGTACGGACTGACAGGACGGCCGCCCACGCAGGTGGGCTGCCATCCTGTCAGCAGTTCCGGCTGCTGACAGCGCGGAAAATCCGGATTGAAGTGTGTTACTTGGCGTCTTCGGCGGGAGCCTCGGCGGCGGCCGGAGCTTCGGCTTCTTCAGCCGGAGCAGCGGGGGCTGCAGCAGCTTCCTCGGCCTTGCTGCCTTCGAGGAGCTCGCGCTCCCATTCGGCCAGCGGCTCTTCCGGAGCTTCGGTGGCGCCCGCGCCGCGGTTGTTGCGGGCGATCAGGCCCTCTGCAACGGCGTCGGCGACAACGCGGGTCAGGAGGTTCACGGAGCGGATGGCGTCGTCGTTGCCCGGGATCGGGAAGTCGACTTCGTCCGGATCGCAGTTGGTGTCCAGGATGGCCACAACCGGGATGTTCAGCTTCTTGGCCTCGTCAACGGCGAGGTGTTCCTTCTTGGTGTCCACGACCCAGAGCAGGGACGGAGCCTTGGTCAGGTTGCGGATACCGCCGAGGTTGGACTCCAGCTTGGTGAGCTCGCGCTTGAGGAGCAGCAGTTCCTTCTTGGTGTACGCGGAACCGGCGACGTCGTCGAAGTCGATCTCTTCGAGTTCCTTCATGCGCTGGATGCGCTTGGCGACCGTCTGGAAGTTGGTCAGCATACCGCCGAGCCAGCGCTGGTTGACGTAGGGCTGGCCCACGCGGGTTGCCTGCTCGGCAATTGGCTTCCTGGGCCTGCTTCTTGGTGCCGACGAAGAGCACGGTGCCGCCGTGCGCAACAGTGGCCTTGACGAACTCGTAGGCACGGTCGATGTAGGACAGCGACTGCTGAAGGTCGATGATGTAGATGCCGTTGCGCTCGGTGAAGATGAAGCGCTTCATCTTCGGGTTCCAACGGCGGGTCTGGTGTCCAAAGTGGACGCCGCTGTCAAGCAGCTGGCGCATGGTTACGACGGGCATTCCGGCGCTCCTTATTTTCCGGCAGGTCATTCATGAGAAAACCCGAAGGCTTCTTACCCTGCCAATAGTTGACGGTTGATCAGCGTGGCCCGGACGGGCCGTGCTCCTGGCATCCCCCGCACTTCCCATCAGGATCGAAGCCTGACCGAAGGAAGCGCGATCCTCCATGGACGGCGCCGGGGCGTCGCCTGCCGGAGGGCTGGATGCGCGTAGTCAGCCGCCGCTCCCCCACACTCCTGAATGAGATGTGCCGACGCAATCCGGACAGGGCCATCTACCGCGGGGGTAGACCACTGGGACGGGAAACGTTGAGGGCGCAGCAAACTGCTCCATCAAGTGTACTACAGGCGCCCCCGCCCGCCGGACACTGCTGCGGCTGCCGGCCTGCCCGTCCCGATGGTTGTGCACATAGGAGGAACCGCCCCTGCCGGTACCGTACGGAGCCCTGCAGGCTGGTGACATGAAACCACCAGTTCTCCTGGCCTCGCTCCTGCTCCTGCCGGCATCCGTTGCCTCCGCCGGTCCGGCCCTCCCTTATGGCACCGTCACACACAGCACCGTCACGCACAGCACCGTCTCCCAGAGAAACAGTACGACGGCGGCTGCCGCAGCGGGTGCAGCGCCTTCCTGGCAGTGGCCGCTGGCGCCGCGCCCGCCGGTGCTGCGCGGTTTCGATCCCCCGCCAAAGCCCTGGCTCGGCGGGCACCGCGGCGTTGACCTGGGTTTCGGCGCACCCGGAGCCCCCGTTATGTCGCCTGCGGCGGGAACGGTGAGTTTCGCCGGCGTCGTGGTGGACAGGCCTGTGATCACCATTGACCATGGCGGCGGGCTGCGCAGCAGCTTCGAACCCGTGGACAGCACCCTGACGGTGGGCGAAGCCGTTGCGGCGGGCCAGGTGGTCGGGACGGTGCTGCCGGGACATTGCCCCGCGGCCCAGTGCCTGCACTGGGGGGTCCGCAACGGGGACGAATACGTCAATCCGCTGCAGTTCGTCCTGGACCTTCGCCCGTCCGTCCTGCTTCCGCTGCCGGGCCCGCCGTGACGCAGCGGACCCAGGATCGAAGCTAGACGATGGCGGAGATGCCCGTGATGGCCCGGCCCGTCACCAGGGTATTGATTTCAGCCGTGCCCTCGTACGAGTAGATGGCCTCTGCGTCGGCGAAGATCTTGGCCATCTCGAAGTCGGTCACGATTCCGTTGCCGCCAAGGATGCTGCGGCCCAGCGCCACGCTATCCCGCATGCGCGCCGTGGCGTAGGCCTTGGCAAGCGCGGACTGCTCGTCCTTGGCCGCACCCTCGTCCTCCAGCTGGGACAGCCGGACCATCATTCCCATCGAGCTGACGGTGTTTCCCAGGATCCGGACCAGCTGGTCCTGGATGAGCTGGAAGGAGGCCAGGGGCCGGCCGAATTGGTGGCGCTCCACGGCGTAGCGGCGGGCAACGTCGAACGCGGCAAGCTGGAGCCCGACGGCCTGCCAGGCGACAGCCAGCCGGGTTACCTTGAGGACTTTGTTGACGTCGCGGAAGCTGTTGGCGTTCGCCAGCTTGAAGTGCTCCGGCACCACCACGTCCGCCAGGACAATGTCGGCGTTCTGGACGGTGCGCAGCGAGATCTTGTTCTCGATCTTTGCCGCGCTGAACCCGTCGAGCCTGGTGTCCACCATGAAGCCCTTGACCTGGTTGTCGGCGACGTCCCGGGCATACACCACCACCCAGTCCGAGAAGGTGGCGTTGCCGATCCACCGTTTTGCACCGTTGAGGATCCAGTTGTCGCCCTCTTTCCGCGCCGTGGTGCGCGTCCCGCCGGCAACATCGCTGCCGCCCAGCGGTTCAGTCAGGCCGAAGGCGCCGATCTTCTTTAGCGAGTAGATGTCGGGAAGCCACTCGTCCTTCTGCTCCTGGGAGGCCAGCAACTCGATGGAACCGGTGAACAGCCCGTCGTGTACGCCCAGGAAGGTGGCGATGGAGGCATCGGCGCGCGTGACCTCGGCATGCAGCATGCCCGCGAAGAGGTTGGAGTACCCCTGCCGACGGACCGGGCTGGCCAGGTCCAGGCCGGCAAGCTTCGGCACCAGGTCCGCGGGGAACTCGCCGCGGTTCCAGCAGTCCACCGCAATGGGCTTAACCTCGCGCGCCAGGAACTCGCGGACTTCGGTGAGCCGGTCCTGCTCCTTCCCGGAGAGGAGCTGCTCGAAGGCATAGAAGTCCCCGTCGGCGTAGGGAAGTTCGTGGAGATCGGCTGCGGAGGTGGCCATGGGTACCTTCTTTGATGATCAGCGCTGACCATGCCGCGGAGCGGAGCACGGTATGTTACTGACCAGTAACATACCGTAGGAGGCGGAGTTATCCAAGAAAACCGTCGATCTAGGCGCCATTCAGGTTTTCGACTTTGCACCCATGGAGCAAGTCGACTCTGCCAAGAAGGTTGCAGAGGTTTATAAGAAGACGCTCCCTTGGTGGAAGGCGCTGTCTCCCTAAAATGTGGTGCAAACAATCAGCAAGGTCACCTACGAGCAGCGTGCTCACGATCGAAAGATCCGGTGGCAGACGGCCACCATAATGCTCGCCCTGAACATCCCGGCCGCTGTCATCACTGCCACCCTCACAGTCCTGTGGACCCCTACGCCCTTGCCTTTCTAGGACAATCCGCCCCACCTCTTCGGAGGTGGGGCGCTCGCTTATGTGTATGCAGCATGCCCACTTTGGGGTGGCCACTGCGACATGCGGTGCGACGGCCAGGTCTCCTGGTAGTCCGCGTGGTCCTTGTAGACCCGGGCAAGCACTGCAAGGACCTCGACGCCGGAATCGCTGCAGTGCAGCATGCAGTGCAGCAAAATTGCACGCTTGGCAGCGCACTCATTCAAGACCCGTTGTCGCATCGGGGGCGAGAGCTCCGTGCCTCGACTGCTGACGGGCCCACCCGGGAAAATAGCAGTGGGCACGGAGGTCAAAAAGCCGCAACGGGCAGCGTCCTCATCGTCGCGGATGCGTGCTTCAAGGAATGCGAATACGTCCACGTCGAACCTCCGGCTAATAAGTATTGGTGCCGGCGGGGGCTGGGGTTGAGTCCTGGGTCTCGGAAGGTACTCTCCTCGCCGGCACTTAATTCAAGCATTACAAGTAGTTCGTTCTCCCGAGTAGCAAGTACTCGGATCGGTCCCGCTCCTCTACTTGATTCCCCCAATGCCACAACGACATGCATGTGGTTCTGAGTGGCTAAGTGGGTCCTATGGCGCTCTTCGAGGATCAAACCAATTGCGTTCAGGACGGCGCGAAGTATGAGCACACCGACCCACGGCCGGAGCTGGCCCCTGGGAGCGTCCGGAGGTTCGTCTACGGCGGAGAACCAAAAGATCATCGCCAAGGTGCCCCTGAAAGTCGGCGGCACGGTCGAGGTCCACGGCTGCGCCAACCATCGCAATCAGGACTGGGTCAATGTCGCGTGGACGGATGACGTGTTCCAACAAGTAACGTGCTGGGTGAAATGCCAGGACGTCCGGAAAACCGCCGATGGTGAGTCGCTGGGAACCAAAAGAACAATCATCCGGGGCGTCCAACCGGCCACTCCCTTGATGCTTCGGGGCGGGAGAGCCCTCTCACCCCGTCCGGAACTATCCAAAAACGATCCATCCTCGGGGAACGCCTAAGAAAAGCAGGGAGCACTCGAAGCGAGGATTTTGTCAAGCAACACCGGCTGCAGGAAATAGAACAGGCCCACTTCCCTTGCAAATGAAGGGAAGTGGGCCTGTTACTGCGGTAGGGCTACTCGGACTTGAACCGAGGACCTTAGGATTATGAGTCCCGCGCTCTAACCAGCTGAGCTATAGCCCCAAACCCCGTGGGCACGTGGCCAAACAGGCACGCTCCGGCAGGGCAGAAACACTCTAGCAAACCCGGGAAAGGGTTCAGACCACTTTGTCCTCGTACGTGGCGCCGCGGTACAAGTCCTCGAAGGTCTGCAGCGTCCCCTGGATGCTGTGCGGCTCCACCATCTGGCGGCTGGCCCGGCCCATGGCCCGCTGTTGCTCCTTGGGCAGCTCCAGGACCTGGGTGATCTTCTTGGCGAGGTCATCACTGTCGTTGGGTGTGAACAGGTAGCCGTTCTCGCCGTCGCGCACCAGGTGCGGCAGGGCCATGGCGTCCGCAAGGACCACAGGAGTGGAGGCGGACATGGCTTCGAGCGTCACCAGCGACTGCAGTTCGGCCGTTCCGGGCATGCAGAACAGGTCCGCCCGGATGTAGGCCCTCCGCAGTTCCTCGTCGCTGGCAAGGCCCAGGAACTTTACCCGGCTTTCCAGCCCAAGCCGGCGCACCAGGTCCTCCAGGGCGGTGCGCACTTCCCCGCCGCCCACAATCTCCAGGTGCACGTTCAATTCGGGAGGCGTCTTGCTGATGGCCTTGATGAGTACGTCAACATGCTTTTCCTCGGCCAGGCGTCCGGCGAACAGCACAGTGGGGTTCCCATGCGGCTCGATGTGCTCGCCGGGCTGGACTTCGTAGGCTGCTGAGTCGATGCCGTTGGACAGCGGCAGGACTTTGCGGAGGAAGGCGTGCTCGTGCATGGCCCTGGCGGCCAGCGGCGTGGGCGTGGTGACGACGTCGGCCTGGCCCATGACCTTGCCCATGTCCTTCCAGGAAACACGCCCGATGATGTCCTTGAACCACTGCGGGAACGGCAGGAAGGGGTTGAGGTTTTCGGGCATGAAGTGGTTGGTGGCCACCACCCGGACGCCGCGTTTCACCGCTTCGTAGAGTACGTGCTCGCCGATCATGTAGTGGCTTTGGATGTGCACCACGTCCGGCTTAACCCGGTCGAAGAGCAGGCTGATTTCCTTCTTGATTTCCCACGGGAAGCAGAGGCGGAAGGTCTCGTGGGTGAAGGCCTTGTGCGAGCGGAGCCGGTGCACAGTTGCTTCCTCGCGGAACTCCGTGAAGCTCTTCCCCTTGCTGTCGCGGGACGCCAGGACGTGGACGTTGTGCCCGCGGGCAGTCATTCCCTTGGCCAGGCGGTATCCGAACTGCGCTGCGCCGTTGACGTCAGGCGGGTAGGTGTCCGCTGCGATGAGGATGGTCAGGGGATGCTGGTCGGCTGGCGTGGTCATGTGGAGTACTCCTGATGGTCACGGTGCGGACAGCGTGGAACTGGCAGCACGGTTGGCCGCTGGCGCAGGGCGCCGGGGCTTCGTGGGATAGCTGGTCTGTGCGGGAATTGGCTAGTGGGACGGCCTGCCGGCGGCCTTCCGCGCGTCCTTCTTGCGCTTGGTGACCTCCGGGTGGTGCCGGGAAAGGGCGATAACCCCAACGATAGCAAGGCAGGCCGCCGTTCCCATCGCAATAGCCATGACGGCATGGACATCGGGGCGCAGTTCGCCCAGGATGATGATGCCGATGGCAATGCCCACCATGGGGTCGACGACCGTGAGTCCGGCAATCACCAGGTCCGGGGGGCCGGTGGAGTAGGCGCTCTGGACGAACCAGGAGCCGAGGACGCCGGCGGCGATGATGGCCACTACCGAGTACCACTGCACGTTCAGCAGGAACAGGCCGTTGGGGTCCAGGAGGTGTTTGCCGATAATCCTGGTGAGCACCGCAACGAAGCCGAACAGGATGCCGGCGCCCAGGACGTAGACGAACGCGTTCATGCGGTGCCTGAACATCACCGCCAGCGTGCCGAACAGGCCTACCGCCAAGGCGAGCAGCAGCACGATGGTGAGCTCGTCCGCCAGGCTGACATGGTGGCTCTCCTGGGTGACGTTGACCGCGAGGAGGACAAAGAGTGCTGAGCCGGTGACGCAGGCGCCGATGGACACGGCGGTGGCACGGTTGATGGTCAGGTCCTGGTCCCGGGCGTTGACCACTGTGGTGATCACCAGGGCGATGGCGCCGATGGGCTGGACCACAGTGAGCGGGGCCGAGACCAGCGCCACGGCGTTCATTGCCATTCCGGTGCACAGCAGCAGGAGCCCGAACATCCACCGGGGATTGCGCAGGAGGCGCAGGAATCCGTTGGAACTCAGGGCAAGGCCGCCGGTGTCAGCCTTGACGGCACTGCCCTGGCGCTGGGCACCCAGGGCCAGGCAGAAGGCGCCAAGCACCGCCAGGCCGACGGCAACCCAAACCATCAGCCGTTCCCGCCGTCGTGCTGTTTCAGTTCCCTGCCCTTTCGCAGGATGGCCCAGAAGTAGTTGTACGCAGCGACCCAGTGGCCAACAAGGCCCAGCCCCAGCACCACCCACGCGGCGGCGAAGAGCTCCTCGGCGAAGCCGGTATCCAGGCGGGAGAGGACCAGCAGCGGAGTGCCCAGGAGGAGCAGCCCGGTCCGGACCTTGCCCACCACGCTGACCGGAAGATCCGGGTGCCCCCGGAAGAAGGAAAGCGTCAGGACCAGCAGCACGGCGTCCGGGACCACCAGGGCGGCCAGGTACAGCCAGTGCACGACGCCGGCAATCACCAGGGTGAAGGCGACGGCCAGCAGTGCCAGCCGGTCGGCGATCGGGTCGAGGACCCTGCCGAGTTTTGAGGCTTGGTCGAACCGGCGGGCGATGTAGCCGTCAATCCAGTCCGTGCCGGCCATGACGGCCAGGACGATCACGCCGGCCCCGTACTCCTTCTGGGCCAGGACGAGCCACATGAAAAGCGGGACGCCCATGAACCGCACAACGGTGAGCAGGTTGGGGATGGTGAAGACGATGTCGTGGTCCACCGGCGGACGGCCGGGGCGGGCACCTGCACCAATAAACTTCACCCGTCCCCTCTCCTTCCTGCGCCGCATCGCGGTCTTTCGGTTATGAGTCGTCCATTGGAACGTTGTGCACTGAACTGGCCTAGCTGGAGCGGAGCAGCTTTCGAAGGAGGACCACCAGGACGGTTCCGGCCGCCACGAAAGCTGTCAGCGGCTTCCACCGCTTGGACAGGTCCGCCGATCCGGAGAACGCTGCAAGCCTTTGGCCCGCCGCATCCACGCCGCGCTGCGCCAGCACCTGGCCCTCGCGGGCTTTGACCTGTGCGACGGCCAGCACGTAGCGGGCCTGGGTCTTGAGGTCCAGCTCCGTGCCGAGTTCGTCGCGGACCTCGGTGAGGTGGTGGCGCCGCTGGCTCAGCCGGTGCACAAGCTCGGGTTCGGAGGCGTGCGGGAATTCCTTGTCGTGCTCGGCAGCCTTCGCTGCCTTCTCGGCCTTGGCCTTTGCCGCTGCTTCGGCTTTGGCGGCCTTCGCAGCCTTCGCCTCGGGGCTGTCCGGGTCCAGGACAGCCGGGTTGAAGGCGGACCCTTCCCGGGCAACACCGATGTCGTGCCTGATGCCGCGGATGGTTTCCTCCGGCATCAGCGGCATGGCCTTCTTGAACCGTGCGACCCCAACCAGTCCACCGATGAGGGCTATCAACAGGAAAGCGGCGGACACCAGGAGGGCCGCCAGCCACGCGGGCATGATGGTGGCCAGGCCCATGATGGCTGCGACGATCAGGCCTACCACCAGGAACGCAAGGAAGAGGAGCGCCACGGCGAAGAAGGCCGCGGCCACGCCTACCTGGATTCCCTTGCGCTTGAGTTCGATCTTGGCGAACGCGATCTCGTCATTGAGCTGGCGGGGCGCCAACCGGAAAAGGACTCTTGCCGTCCCGGGCAGCGCAGTGATACGCAATCCCGGACTGGTACGCCCGCTGTGACGTCCGCTCATCGGTTCCGCCTTACTGGTCTCATGGGTCGATACTGCTTCCGTTTACTGCGGAAATGTGCAGCCGCACAGTCCACGCCACCAAAACTACCATTCAGGTTCAGGGCGAACTTGGGGGCTTGCCGGACGGCGCGGCCTACAACGCTGCAAAAACAGTCCTGGCCGGGCCTAGGATTGTTCTCCGTGACCAATCCCCCCAATCCGGGCGACCTGCTGAGCCGCCGCCGGAAGCTCCTGTACATCCTCCTCCTGGGCGCCCTCACGGCCCTCGGCCCGTTCACCATCGACCTGTACCTGCCGGCCTTTCCCGCGCTGGAGGCAAGCCTGGGGGTGACCGAGGCGCAGGTACAGCTCACCCTGGCCGGCACCACGGTCGGTTTTGCGTTCGGGCAACTGGTGGTGGGTCCCTTCAGCGACAGGTTCGGCCGGCGGACCCCGCTGATCCTGGCCACGGCACTCCACATCGCTGCATCCCTTGGCGCCGCCCTGTCCGCGGACATCACCACCCTGGGGATCTTCCGTGTGCTGATGGGAGTGGGCGCGGCCGGCGGCGGCGTGGTGGCCATGGCCATGGTGCGCGACCTGTTCTCCGGGTATGCCATGGTGCGGATGTTCTCCCGCATGTCCCTGGTCAACGGGCTGGCACCCATTCTTGCCCCCGTCATCGGTTCGCAGCTGCTGCTGGTGATGCCGTGGCCGGGCATCTTCGTGTTCCTCGCCGCTTACGGGACGCTGGTGATCGTGGCGGCGCTGCTCCTGGTGCGTGAGACCCTTCCGCCGGAGAAACGGGGCCAGAGCGGCATGACGGCCGGCCAGCGCTACAAGACCCTCTTCAGCGACCGGATCTTCGTGGGTCTGCTGATGGTGGCCGGCTTCAATTTCGGCGGCCTCTTCACCTACCTGTCGGCCTCGCCCTTCCTTTTCCAGGACGTGTTTGGATTCTCCGCCCAGCAGTACGGGCTGCTGTTCGGCATCAACTCCCTGGGCATTGTGGCAGGGGTGCAGACCAGCGCGCGGCTGATCAGGATCGTCCCGCCGCAATGGATCCTGGCCGGCGCCACCGCCTGGATGTTCCTGATGGCCCTGCTGATCGTGGTGTTCGACCGCGCGGGCCTGGGGCTGTGGGGCGTCATGGTCCCGCTGTGGTTCTACATCATGGGTACGGGCTTCATGTTCCCCTGCGTGCAGGTGCTGGCGCTGGCAGGCCATGCAGCACAGGCCGGAACGGCGGCGTCGCTGCTGGGTGCCGCCACGTTCCTCATGGCCGGACTTATCTCCCCCGTGGTGGGCTGGGTGGGGATCACCAGCGCCGCGCCGATGGGTGCGGTGCAGGCGGTGTGCATCCTGCTGGCCATCGCCGCCCTGTGGCTGGTGGTGCGGCCCCGCGCGGTCCCGTCAATCCACTGAGTTCAATGAACCGACAGCCCGTCGATCCGCTGAAGCCGGACTTTCCTTGAAAGGCAGCCCATGAGCCCCAAGCCGCACCGCAACGGGAGGGGACTCTTCCTCGGGGCGGTGCTTGGCGCCGTCGTCGGCTATTTTGCCGGCCGCGCCCTTGGCAACCCCGCCATGGGGATCGTCCTGGGACTACTGGCAGGCGCCGCCCTCCTTTACCGGGTGAATCCCGGACCAAGGAAGCCCGGACCAAAGAACGGCGGGCCCCGGAAGCGCCGCTGATTGTTTTGCCTCACCGGGCGGCTTTCCCTGCCCTGCGGCTGCGTCCGGGGATAAAATGATCCCGTGCCCAACTGGCAGAACCAACCGCCACTTCCGGCCACCTGGCAACGGTGCGACGCCCGGATCCTGCCACTGTGGTGGGAGCGGCTGTGTGCGCAGGCGGGACAGCAGTCGGCGGCGCTGTACGCGGCCGGGCTGTTCACCGAAGACCGGCGCAGGCCCATTGCCCAATGGTTCAACCCCGCCTTCAATGCAGCTTTGCTGGTGGCGCCGGAGACGTCGCCTGAATGGCCGGTGCAGCGCTTCGGGATTTTCTACGCCCCGCCTGACGCAGGCTTTGTGAGGATCCACTCCGCGCCGCATGAATGGAGTCCGCGCGAACCCCGGAAGTCGCCCACCGAGAAGGAGTCATTCGAGGCAGCCATCGCCGAGGCCGAAAGGTTCCTGCAGGTGGAGATGGATTTCGTCTAGCCAAGCTTCCCCGCCCGCGACAATAAAAAAATCCCCGTTCCTCCAAGTGGAGGGACGGGGATTTTTCGTAGCGCTCCTCCTGCTGGACTTGAACCAGCAACCCTTCGATTAACAGTCGAATGCTCTGCCAATTGAGCTAAGGAGGAATGAAGCAGGTATGACATTAGCAAAGGATTCCGGCACAAGGGAAATCGGCGGTTTTGCGGGCCCAAACAGCCCTTCCCGGATACAAAAAATCCCCGTTCCGGAGGCCGGAACGGGGATTGGAAGCTCCTCCTGCTGGACTTGAACCAGCAACCCTTCGATTAACAGTCGAATGCTCTGCCAATTGAGCTAAGGAGGAATGAAGCGGGTATTAGCCTAGCAAACACCTGCGGCGGAAACGAAATCGAGCCGGCAGTGACCTCTGCCACCCCGCCTGCCACCCCTCTGCGGAGCAGGCGCCGCCTACGACTCCGCCCGCAGGGCCCGGCGTTCCATTTCCAGCATCATCAGTTCGCGGTTGAGCCGCTGGTAGGTTTCCGGGTCCGCTGCGGCGTCGAGGCGCTGCAGCTGGCCCATCTTGTCCGCTTTGACGCGGGTGATCTGGAGCTCGAACAGCCTGGACAGGATGTCCCGGCAGTACTTCAGCACCGCTTCCTCCGTGTGCGCCGGCAGCGGCACCACGGAAAGCTCCGAGACCAGGGGCCGGAGCGGCTCCGGGACCTCGTGCATGACGTGTTCCACCCAGCGCACGGGATCCCCCACAAGCCCGGGCCCGGTGGCCCGCATGGCGTCATGGACGGCCTGGAAGGCCGGGGTGGCAAACCCGGCGGCGGCGAACCGGTCCCAGAACCCGCCTGCCAGCAGTGAGGGCTGCTGCAGCGCCACTTCCAGGGCCTGCCGTTCCATCGAGGCCACGGGGTCGCGCGGATCGGGGCGGTGATAGGAGGGGACAGCGCCCGACGCCGGCCCGGCAGCTACGCCGGGTCCCCCGGCCTGGGAGGCGCCGGAGTGGGCCGTGGATGGGTTGGCACCTCCCGCCTGCTGTTGGCCCGTGGCGGGGGGACGTCCCGCTTCGCCGCGCTTGATCGCCGCGGTAACCATGCGCAGGACCTCGTTGGGGTCCGGCATGCCCAGCCAGCCGGTCAGCGCCTGGCAGTAGCCGGTCCGGGTGGAGGCGTCGCGGATGGCCGCCACCACGGGCACGGATGCCTTCAGGCCCTGGACGCGGCCTTCCACGGTGTCCAGGTTGAACTGCTTCAGTGTGGTGCGGATGGCGAACTCGAACAACGGACGCCGGGACTGGATCAGGGCGTGCACGGCTTCATCCCCCCGGCTGAGGCGGAGGTCGCAGGGATCGGCCCCGGTGGGTTCCACGGCCACGTAGGTCTGCGCCGTGAACCGCTGGTCCTCCTCGAAGGCCCGGAGGGCCGCTTTCTGGCCGGCGGCGTCACCATCGAAGGTGAACACCACTTCTCCCCCGGTCCCGTCGTCTGACAACAGCCGGCGGGCTATCTTGATGTGCTCGGTGCCGAACGCCGTGCCGCAGGTGGCCACCGCCGTCGTAATTCCTGCAAGGTGGCAGGCCATCACATCGGTGTAGCCCTCCACCACCACCAGCTGGCGGTCCTTGGCGATGCTGCGCTTGGCGAGGTCAATGCCGTACAGGACCTGTGACTTCTTGTAGAGGGTGGTTTCCGGGGTGTTGAGGTACTTGGGGCCCTGGTCGTCCTCGTAGAGCTTGCGCGCGCCGAAGCCGATGGTGTCGCCGGCGATGTCCTTGATGGGCCAGATCAGGCGGCCGCGGAAACGGTCATAAATCCCCCGGTTGCCCTCGCTGAACATCCCGGTGAGCTTGAGCTCGGCGTCGGTGAAACCGCGGCCCCGAAGGTGCTTGAGGAGGGCGTCCCACCCCTGCGGCGCATACCCGCAGCCGAAGTGTTCCGCCGCTGCCCTGTCGAAGCCCCGGCCAAACAGGAAGTTCCTGGCCTCGGCGGCGCCGGGGGTGAGCAGCTGGGCGCGGAAGAACTCGTCCGCGATCTTGTGCGCGTCCAGCAGCCGCTGGCGGCGGCCCACTTCCTCGCGGTTGGGCCCGGTTCCGCCGTCTTCATAGCGGAGCTCGTAACCGATGCGGGCGGCCAGCTTTTCCACGGCTTCCTGGAAGGAACTGTGGTCCTGCTTTTGGACGAAGGCGATGACGTCGCCGTCCTCGCCGCAGCCGAAGCAGTGGTAGCGGCCCACCTGCGGCCGGACGGTAAAGGACGGCGAGCGCTCGTCGTGGAAGGGGCACAGGCCCTTGAAAGTGCCCAGCCCGGCACCCTTGAGCGTGACGTAGCCGTCCACAACTTCCTTGATGTCCGTGCGCTGGCGTACTTCGTCGATATCTTCACGTTTGATCAGCCCAGGCACAGAGCAATCCTAGTCCCGGGCACCGACCTTCGTGGCCCACGGTACGACGGCGGCCGGCACCCTGTTGCGTTCCTCACCACAGCGTTCCTCACCACAGCGAGGGCAGGCTCCCCACCAGGCGCTCGTACATGGCCAGGGCGGAACCGTCGGTGAGGGACGCCACCTGGTCGATGACCACGCGAAGGCGCGCGCCGTCGTCGTCGGCCGCCCGCCAGTCCGCCGCGAACATCGGTTCCAGGTGCCGGTCCCCCGTGGCGCTGAGGGCCGTCACCAGGGCGTGGAGCACCTCCCGCTGGCGCTCGTAGATGGGCTGCCGGTGTTCAGTGGTCATCACGAAGGTGGTGGCAAGGCCCTTCATCACGGCGATTTCCATGACGGTCTCGTCCGGAACCATGAGTTCGGCGTTATAGCGGGTGAGGTTCTCCGGCCCGTAGACGGCGCGGGTGGTTTCCAGGGCGCTCTGGCAGAACCTGCCGATCAGCTGGCTGGTCATGTTCTTCAGGGCCGCCATGGACCTGCGACTGCCGTCCGCCTCGCGCACCCACACGTCTGTGGCCTCCAGCCGGGCGAGTGCGGCATCGATGGCTGCGGGGTCGTTGTGCGGCAGGTACCACTGCTTGGCGTAGCCCACCACCCGGGCGCGGTGGTCCGGGTTGTCCATCCAGCGCAACTGGAAGTGGCCGGCAACGATCGCGTCCTCCACGTCGTGCACCGAGTAGGAGATGTCGTCCGCCAGGTCCATCACCTGGGCTTCCAGGCAGGTCCGGCGCTCCGGAGCACCCTCCCGGAGCCAGTTGAAGATGGGCAGGTCGTCCTCGTACGCGCCGAACTTGCTGGTCCGCTGGCCGTGGATCACCGGGGCTTCCAGGGCGGACCACGGGTATTTCGACGCCGCGTCAAGGCTTGCGCGGGTCAGGTTCAGCCCGGCGGGCCGGCCGTCAGCCGTGAGCACCTTGGGTTCGAGGCGGGTGAGCAGGCGGAGGGTCTGGGCGTTCCCCTCGAAGCCGCCAATGGCATGCGCCACCTCGTTGAGCGCCGATTCTCCGTTGTGGCCGAAGGGCGGGTGGCCCAGGTCGTGGCTGAGGCAGGCGGTGTCCACCACGTCGGGATCGCAGCCCAAGGCACGGCCCAGTTCGCGGCCCACCTGGGCCACTTCCAGGCTGTGGGTGAGGCGGGTGCGGACGAAGTCGTCGGTGTCCGGTGCCACCACCTGGGTTTTGGCGCCCAGCCGGCGCAGGGCCGAGGAATGCAGCACGCGGGCACGGTCCCGCTCAAAGTCTGAACGGTAGGTGCTCTTGGGCGGCTCCTCCACCCAGCGGGCGGAATCGTGCAGATCGTACCCGGGCAGCGCCAGGGCGGCGGTGGGAGTTCCTGCCGTCGGTGTTTCAGCCACCGGAAACATCCAGTTCGGCAGCTGCGATGTCCCGGGACTGGTCATCGTTCAGAGCCCGGGAGTCCAGCCAGTCCTTGGGCAGGGCAGGGCGCTTGGGCGAGCCGGCACGGCCGCGCGGTCCCTCGGCGTCCACTCCGGGATAGGGCGAATCCAGGTCCAGCTCGGCCAGGGTGTCCCGGAGCACCTCCAGGCTGGTGACCAGGGCAAGCCGGGTGCGCAGTTCCCCGCCCACCACATAGCCCTTGAAGTACCAGGCGATGTGCTTGCGGATCTCGCGCAGCGCCTTGCCTTCGTCGCCGAAGGTTTCCACCATCAGTTCGGCATGGCGGTAAACGCCCTCGGCCACCTGCCGCAGGTTGGGCCGGTGGCGGACGTCGCTGCCTTCGAATGCCGCCTGCAGGTCGCCGAAGAGCCAGGGCCGGCCCTGGCAGCCGCGCCCAACCACCACGCCGTCCACGCCAGTCTCACGCACCATCCGGACGGCGTCCTCTGCGGACCAGATATCGCCGTTGCCCAGCACCGGGATGTCGGGGAGCGCCTCACGGAGCCGGGCAATGGCGGACCAGTCCGCCTTGCCGGAGTAGAACTGGGCGGCGGTGCGGCCATGGAGCGCGACGGCTGCCACGCCGGCATCGCGGGCGATGCGGCCTGCGTCGAGGTACGTCAGGTGGTCATCGTCGATGCCTTTGCGCATCTTGATGGTCAGCGGAATGTTGCCCTTGGCGGCTTCCCTGACGGCGGTCTGCACGATCGAGGTGAAGAGATCAATCTTCCAGGGCAGGGCGGACCCGCCGCCGCGCCGGGTCACCTTGGGAACGGGGCAGCCGAAGTTGAGGTCGATGTGGTCCGCCCGGTCCTCCTCCACCAGCATCCTGACGGCGGCGCCGACGGTGCCGGGGTCGACGCCGTACAGCTGGACGGAGCGGACCTTCTCGTCGTCGTCATGCGAAATGATCCGCAGGGATTCGGGGGTCCGCTCCACCAGCGCACGGGAGGTGACCATCTCCGCCACATACATGCCGCCGCCGTACTCACGGCAGAGCCTGCGGAAGGCTGAGTTGGTGATGCCGGCCATCGGGGCCAGGATCACCGGGGTGTCAACCGTGATGGGTCCCAGCTTCAGGGGCGGGAGTTCCAGCTTGGGGGCGGGAGGAGTTGCTGCAACAGTCACCTGTCCATTGTTGCAAAGCCGGGCAAATCGGGCGTTTCCCGCCAGTGCCGAAGGGCCTGTCGGGGGTTTCGGCCCGGCTGTTAGCGTGTCGTGGAACCGGGCCTTGCCAGGGGGCCTGCCTTCAGAGGAGAGATCACCGTGCTGTCAGACACCGCATACCCCGTGATCCAGGCGACCCTTCCCGTCGTCGGCGAAAACATCCAGGAGATCGCCTCCCGCTTCTATGGCCACATGTTCGAGGAACATCCCGAACTGCTCAACGGCCTATTCAACCGAGGAAACCAGGCCGACGGCCGGCAGCAGCAGGCGCTGGCCGGGTCAATCGCCGCCTTTGCCGGCTTCCTCGTCAACGACCCCACGCACCTGCCGGACCACCTGCTGTCCCGCATTGCGCACAAGCACGTGTCCCTGGGCCTGAGCCCCGAGCAGTACCAGGTGGTGCACGACAACCTGATGTGGGCCATCGTGGATGTCCTCGGCGACGCAGTGACACCGGAAGTGGCCGCGGCGTGGGACGAGGTCTACTGGCTCATGGCCAACATGCTCATCAACAAGGAACGTGGCCTCTACGACGCCGTCCGGCTGAGCCCGGAGACCGTGTATCGCACGTGGCGGGTGGCCGAAAAAATCCAGGAAACCGGCGACGTTGCCAGTTTCGTCGTGGAGCGCACCGACGAGCGTGAGGTCAAGCCCTCCCTGCCCGGGCAGTACGTCACCCTCCGGATGGAGATGCCCGACGGCGTCCTGCAGCCCCGCCAGTACAGCCTCAACCAGGCCGACGACGGGCAGCACCGGCGCTTCGCCGTCAAGCGCGTGCGCACGGAAGGGAAGCCGGACGGCGAGATGTCCAACCTCCTCCACGACCACGTCGACGTGGGCGATGAAGTCACCCTTTCGGCGCCCTTCGGCGACGTTGTGCTCGAATACACGGACCGGCCCGTGGTGCTGGCCAGCGCGGGCATCGGGATCACTCCCATGGCAGGCATGCTGTCCCACCTGGTGAAGGCCGGCTCGCAGCGGAAAGTCATGTTCCTGCACGCGGACGACTCCCCTGCCTCCTTCGCGCTGCGGAACCAGGTGGCGGCGGACCTTGCCGCACTGCCTGATGCGTCCCTGAATACGTGGTTCCTCGATCCGGACGGCACCGAATCCTCCACCTCCGATGCGGGCGGGACCGTGCGCTCGGGATTCATGAACATCAAGGATGTCCAGCTGCCATCCGACGCCGAATATTACCTCTGCGGCCCGGTGCCCTTCATGCAGGCCGTCCGGACCGCCCTGGTGGGCGCGGGCGTCCGGCCCAAGGACATCCAGTACGAAGTCTTCGGCCCGGATCTCTGGCTGGCCGACTTCCAGTAGCAGCAGCTGGACAGCCGTCCAGGGGAAGGTCTTCAGCCGCGGTCGGCGCGGCGACCGCGCCGGCTGGGGACTTGGTCCGCAGGTTCGACGGCGGTGCGCCGGGTGCGTTCCTCAAGCGCGGCGGCGGCGAGCGCCCCCGTGTCCGTGACGCCGTCCGTAGGGACGTGCCCGTCGTCGTGCCTTGTACCCGGCTTTCCGTCCCGCACCGCACCGGTCACTGGTACGGCGTCTGGCGCCTTGATCCCGGTGGCCTTCACCACGAGCACGGCGATCAGGGTGGTGACCGGGATGGCCAGGACCAGCCCAATCGAACCCACCAGGGTCCGGATGACCTCTTCGGAGAGCTCGGCGCTGGTGAGGGTGTCCATCAACGGCCGGTCGTAGAGCATGACGATGATCAGGATCGGCAGTGCGGCGCCGGCGTAGGCGAAGGCGATGGTGTACACGGTGGAGGCGATGTGGTCGCGGCCAATCCGCATGGCCGAGGTGAACAGCTTACGGGCGCTGCTGGCCGGTGCCAGCTCGTAGAGTTCCCACACCGCCGAGGACTGGGTGATGGTGACGTCGTTGAGGACACCCAGGCCGGAGATGATGAGTCCGCAGAGGATCACGCCGGAGATGGAGATGTTTGCCGAGGTGTTGACCAGGGTGGCCGCGTCGTGGCTGCCCACCCCGGCGAGGTTGGCGGCATTGGTGGCCCAGGCTGCCAGCAGGGCGGTGATGGCAAGGCCGAAGATGGTCCCCAGGAGGGCCGTGGAGGTGCGCGCGGAGAATCCGTGGGCGAAGTACAGCACCCCGATCATGATCACGGTGGAACCTACCAGGGCCAGCAGCAGCGGCGGCTTGCCTTCCACCAGGCCCGGGAGCAGGAAGTTTGCGAGTACGAAGTAGGCCCCCACCAGCCCGATCAGGGCCCGGAGTCCGCGCCACCTGGCGACGGCGATGACCACCGCCGCGTAGAGCACGGCAAGCAGGACAATCGGCAGCGTCCGGACGAAGTCCACGAAGATGTACGCCGGGGAGCCCTGCGACCCCGTGGCCCCCTGGGCATTGGAGAGGTTTAGGTACCGGATCTGGTCCCCGGGCTTAACCCCGTGGGAGGAGGCCACGTCCGGGTTGATGACAACCTTCACCGGGCTTCCACCCTTGTCCGGCTCGGTGAAGGCGAAGGTGCAGTCCGAGCCCTGGCCCGGCGGCTGCTGCGCGGAACCCTGTTGGCCGGTTCCCTGCTGGCTGTTGCCTTGTTGGCCTGCGCCCTGCTGGCTGAGGCCCTGCGTGCAGTTCTCGGTCACCACGTTCTGGATGGTGCCCGTATCAAAAGTGACCCCGGGGGCCGTGGAATAGGGGTTGGCCAGCGAGACACCTTCCTTGCTGCCGGACGGCCACAAAGCGGCCATCCCGGCCAGGGTCAGCAGCGCCAGCGGAATGAGCACCGCGGCAAGGATGCGGTTCGCCTTGCTGCGGGCAGCCATCGCCTGGGGCGTCGGCTCCGAATGATCCAAGGAAGCGTGGGAGTGACCGGCGCCCATCAGCAGTACAACCTCATACGTTGAACTCTACGTGGGCCGCCATAGGGTTTATAAATGGACCATCGGGATGGGGAGGAACCAGGCATGGACAACCGTGATACGCCGGGAAGCGGCAGCGGGGCAGGAATTCGCGGGGCCGCCGAAGGCGGAGTGCAGTCGGGCCAGGTGACGGCCACACCCGCCCATCAGCCTGTCCTGAGTGTCCTCGAAGCAGCAGGTGACACCAGGGGCGTGGTCCTGGTGCTTCACGGGGGCAAGGCCCACAGCCGGGACCCGGTGGAGGCCCGGCACCTCAGCCCGGCCCGGATGATTCCCTTCGCCAGGCACCTGCACCGCGCCGGCCGGAAGCACGGACTGGCCGTCTGGTCCCTGCGCAACAGCGTCCGCGGCTGGAACGGCCCTGACATGTCCCCGTTGCAGGACGCCCGCTGGGCGCTGCGGCAGATCGCCGAACGCCACCCGGACGTTCCGGTCTTCCTGCTGGGCCACTCCATGGGCGGCCTGACTGCGGTATGTGCAGCGGACCACCCCCAGGTGGAGGCCGTGGTGGCGCTCGCTCCGTGGCTCAGCCCGGCAACTCCCGCCACCGCCGTCGCCGGCAGGAAAGTCCTCATCATCCACGGCACCACGGACCACATGACCAGCCCCTCGCAGTCCCTTGCCTTCGCCCGCCGGGCCTCTGCAGATGCGGGGAGCATGCAGTACGTGGCACTCAAGGGCGTAGGGCACTTCATGCTCCGCAAGGTCCGCGTGTGGCAGACCCTCGCCACCGGCTTCGTCATCAAGTCCTTTGCGGAGAGCACCGGCGCCCCGGTCCGGCCGTCGCCGGCCTTCTCGCAGCTGCTGCCGGACTCATCCGTCCAGGTCACCCTTTAGGAGTTTTCGGCATGCCCTGGCGTCCGCCGTCCAACGACCGGTTCTATCGGCTGATCGTCCGGACCGGGCAGTTCCTGCGCTGGGCCCTGCGCCTGGACATCCAGGCAACGGGCCTGGAGCACCTGCCGGACAAGGGAGCGCTCAGCGGGCCGTCCCGGCGGGTGGATCCCGGGAAGGGTGCGGTGTTCGCCGTCACGCATTTCGGCTACCTGGATTTCGCCGTGCTCGAGCTGCTCCTGTGGCGGCACGCCCGTGCGCAGCTTCGGTTCCTGGTCCATCAGGGAGCGGCGGATCATTGGCTTGCCGGCCCTGCCATCAGCGCAAGCGGCCACGTCGTGGTGGGATACACGGACCGTTCGGATGCCTATGACGCTGCGGTGGCCAAGCTGCGCGATGGCGAGTACCTTGCCGTGTTCCCGGAGGCGGGGGTCAGCCGCAGCTTCACCGTCCGCGAGTGCCGCACGGGCGCAGTCCGCATGGCTGCCGAGGCAGGCGTACCGGTGATTCCGGTATCTGTCTGGGGCGCGCACCGGGTACTGACGCGCGGCCACGGCTTTTCGCTGCGCCGCAGCTGGCGCGCCCCGGTGCGGGTCCACATGGACGAACCCATGATGTTTCCGCCAGGCAGCGACGCGGAGGCGGCCACGGACATGCTGCGCAGCACCCTGCAGTCGGGAATCGACCGCTGCATCGCCGGCTTCCCGCTCGATCCCGGATCCGACGCGTGGTGGATGCCTGCGCACTTGGGTGGGAGCGCCCCGACGGACGCCGAGCGGCAGCTGCTCGACGCAGCCGACGCAGCCGCGGGCCGCCGTCGTAATCCCCGCAACTAGGTCGCAGCAGATGTCGGAATGGAGCTCCATAACGACATCTGCTGCGACCTGGTTGGGTAGCGGCGGCTTAGTCCGAGACCACCAGGGTTTCCGCGCCCGCCAGCCGTGCCTTGCCACTGTCCAGGAGGGGTTCGACGGCGGCACGCAGGGCGGTCATGGAATCGTCCAGTTCCAGCATGACCGGGTGCTGGTAGGCGATCAGGGCCAGCATGTCGCGGACGGCCTCAGCGGCATCATCAGCATCCAGCGAAGGCTCGTGACCCACGAAAACGTCGGTGGGCGTTTCGGGTCCGGCAGCATCAGTCCCCGGTGCGGCGTCCGGGTCAGCCGGGGCAGCGTAGCTGACAGCGAAGGCCCGGATGCGGCCCTTCTTGCTGGGGGCAACCCCCGCCCCCGAATGCGGATTCAGGCTGGGCCCGCAGCACAATGGCGCCGTGGGCTCCGGTGAGTTCGTCCAGGAACAGCTTCTGCACCTGCCCCACGGACAGGACGCCGGGAGAGTCCCAACCGTGGATGGAGGTGTAATACCTGCCCACCACGTCGGTCAGCTCCACGGATCCCGTTGCAAGGTCCATCACGACGTCGGAGCCGGCGTTCTCGCCGCTGGCCGCGCCGCCGCCGTCCTTGGCCGGGAACACCGGAAGCCGCAGGGCGCCGGGCTCCACCACCACAAGGCGGGAACGCTGGATGGGCGCCAGGCCGAACGCTTCGGCGAAGGCGGCACCCGCGCTGCCGGGCTCCACCTTTGCGCGCAGCTTGCTGACGCCCGACGGCGCGTGTTCGGCTTCGCGCCGCAGCATGGCCAGGAGGCTGGCCCCGATGCCCGCACGGCGGTGGTCGCGGGCCACCTCGATGTAGCACCAGAGGCGTTCCGGGTGCAGTGACGCTTCATAGACGACGCCGGCGGCCACCGCAATGCCCACGCCGTCAATGACGTCCTCCGCCACGATGCAGCGCCGCCACGGGGATCCGTCCCTCCCGTTGGAGGACACGGCGAGGGCGCCGCGGAATTGCCGGGCCTGCGCGGTGTCCGGGTCGCCCCAAATTTCCAGGAGCGACAGGTCGTCGCCGTCCCGCCACTCGCGGTATTCGATGGCCACTGCTATGCGCCGATCAGGCGTGCGGCCAGGTAGCCCTCCACCTTGTCCAGGGAGACCCGCTCCTGGCTCATGGTGTCCCGCTCGCGGATGGTGACTGCCTGGTCTTCGAGGGTGTCGAAGTCCACGGTGATGCAGAACGGGGTGCCGATCTCGTCCTGGCGGCGGTAGCGGCGGCCGATTGCCCCGGCGTCGTCGAAGTCGATGTTCCAGTTCTTCCGCAGCTGCGCGCCGAGGTCCTTGGCCTTCGGTGACAGGTCCTCATTGCGGCTCAGCGGCAGGACGGCGGCCTTGACCGGGGCCAGGCGCGGGTCCAGCTTCAAAACGGTGCGCACGTCCACGCCGCCCTTGGCGTTGGGAGCCTCATCCTCGGTGTAGGCGTCCACCAGGAACGCCATGAAGGACCGGGTCAGGCCCGCCGCGGGCTCGATCACGTACGGGGTGTAGCGCTCGTTGGTGGCCTGGTTGAAGTAGCTCAGGTCCGTGCCGGAGGCCTTGGCGTGGGTGGAGAGGTCGAAGTCGGTGCGGTTGGCGATGCCTTCCAGCTCGCCCCACTCCGAGCCCTGGAAACCAAAGCGGTACTCGATGTCCGTGGTGCCCTTGGAGTAGTGGCTGAGCTTCTCCTTGGGGTGCTCGAAGAAGCGCAGGTTCTCCTCGCGGATGCCCAGGCCGGTGTACCAGGCCATGCGCTCCTTCATCCAGTACTGGTGCCATTCCTCGTCGGTGCCGGGCTCCACGAAGAACTCCATTTCCATCTGCTCGAACTCGCGCGTGCGGAAGATGAAGTTTCCGGGCGTGATCTCGTTGCGGAAGGACTTGCCGATCTGGCCGATGCCGAACGGCGGCTTCTTGCGGGAGGTGGTGAGGACGTTGTTGAAGTTCACGAAGATGCCCTGGGCGGTTTCGGGGCGCAGGTAGTGCAGGCCTTCCTCGTTGGCCACCGGGCCCAGGTAGGTCTTGAGCAGGCCGGAGAACTCCTGCGGCTCGGTCCACTGGCCGCGGGTGCCGCAGTTGGCGCAGGCAATGTCCTTCAGGCCGTTTTCGGCGGGACGGCCCTTCTTTTCCTCGTACTCTTCCTCGAGGTGGTCGGCGCGGTAGCGCTTGTGGCAGGAGAGGCACTCCACCAGGGGGTCGGAGAAAACCTCGACGTGGCCGGAGGCTTCCCAGACCTGGCGGGGCAGGATCACCGAGGAGTCCAGGCCCACCACGTCCTCGCGGCCGCGGACCATGGACTGCCACCACTGGCGCTTGATGTTTTCCTTCAGTTCCGCGCCGAGGGGGCCGTAGTCCCAGGCAGAACGCGAACCTCCGTAGATCTCACCGGCCTGGAACACGAAGCCCCTCCGCTTGGAGAGGGAAATGACCTGGTCGAGGACGGATTTTGCTGCCATGGGGTAACTCCAATTTCTACAGGGCCGCTGGGTGCGGTCCGCGGGTTGTCGGGCCCCGGCCGCCGTATGCCTGGAGGCACAGTGGGCTGCCCGCCGGGGCGAATGAAGGAAGATGGTGGAAAGCTCGTGTCCTAGCGTACCGGCCGCTGCCTCCGGAGCGCGCCCCGCGGCCAGGGCAGGGTTGCCAGGATAATGGCGGCGAGGGTCAGCAGGGTCCCGAGGACGGTGGCCGGAGCCACGACGGTACCCGGCGTGGGCAGCGCAAGGTCCAGGGCCAGCGAGCCCAGCAACTGCCCGGCAATCATGCCCAGCCCGGTGACCAGCACGCCCAGGCTGCGGACCAGGAGGGCGCCGAGGCCGATGAAGACACACCCCATGGGACCACCCAGGTAGTACCACCATTCGGACGGCAGCGGGTTGGCGGGACCGGCCACCGCCAGCTTCACCGCCAGCGCGGCCCAGAGCACGGTGCAGCCGGCCACGAAGTTGACCAGCGTTGCCGCGATTGGTGTGCCGTAGTGGACGGTGGCGGTGCCGTTCATGGCCTGCTGGAAACTCATGAGGAAGCCCGCGGCCACAGGCAGCAGGATGGGAAGCAGCAGGGAAGCGGGACCGCCGTCGGAGCCGCCGGCTCCCGCGCCGCTGAACCGGGGCGACACCGCCCATGCCACCGCGGCGATGGTGAGGACACAGCCGATGATCCGGATGCCGGTGACGGATTTCTTCCCGGCCGGCCCGATTCCAAGGCGGTCCACCAGCAGGCCGCTTACGGTCTGCCCGGTCACGGTGGCCACGGTGAACAGGGCTACGCCCAGGATGCCCACCGTGAAGGACTGGGCAAAGACGAACAATGCGCCGATGGCGCCGGCCACCACGTAGATGCGGGGAAAGGCGCGGTTGCGGACCGCCGGGAGGATGCTTGCCAGCCCGGCCCGGCCGCGCGGCAGGAGCAGCGAAATGACAATCATGACCAGCAGCCCTGTGCTGAAGCTCACGGCCGCGGCGGCGATTCCGTCATTGAGCCGGGCACCCAGGGCCCCGTTGATGCGCCCTTGGACTGGGATGGCAAGGCCGGAACCCACGGCCAGCGGCAGGCCTGCGAGCACCGGCAGGCGGGGAGGGGAGGTCATTGAATCCACCTTAGTTCAGGCATTATTGCTGTATGAGCAACCCCATTGACGACGTCCCCATCCGCGACAGCATGATCCGGCTGGGCCAGCTGCTGAAGCTCGCCAACCTCGTGGAGGACGGGGTGGAGGCGGCTGACCTCATCAAGAACGGACTGGTCAAGGTCAACGGCGAAATCGACGACCGCCGCGGCCGCCAGCTGCACAACGGCGACATCGTCACCGTCAACGGCCACTCGGTGAAGGTTGTGGCACCGGAGGGCTGACCTGGCAGGTGCCGTAGGGCTGACCTCCGACCCAACGGCGGCGGGCAGGCCTCCCAGGCCGCCGCGCCGCCGTCGTACGCCTATTTGTTCAGCACCTCATGGGTGAGGAACTCCCCCACGTGCCCGATCTCCTGCTGGTTGATGCCGTGCCACATGCCGGTGTAGAGCACCTTGGTGAGCTTGACGTGCTTGCGGACCCAGCCCATGGTGTACTCGATTTTGTCCTGGGTGATCACCGGATCCTGCTGGTCCCGGCCCCAGAACAGGGGCACGGTGCCGTCCAGCTCGCCGTCCTTGAAGGACGGGTCGCCGGCGGCGTCCACCACGAAGCCGGAGAGTCCGACGACGGCAGCGAAGTCCGTGGGCCGCTGCCGCAGGAGCGTGGTTGCCATCGCCATGCCCATGGAAAAACCGAGCAGGGTCACCGATGGGTGCCCCACCCGGATTTCGTCGATCCAGTCGAGGACGTACTCCGAGGCCTTCTTGACCCGGTCCAGCGAGTAGTCGATGGAGGCCGTGAGCGGGAACCACGTGAAGCCGGGGCCCATGGCGATGGGCGCGCGCACGGACGCGACGGCGAAGTCCCCCGGCAGCAGGTCAGCCAGGCTGAGCAGGTCCTGCTCATTGGCGCCGTACCCATGGAGGAGCACCAGCAGCGGCTTGCCGGTGCGCTGGTCCTCCGGATGGGACCACAGGACAACGGGGGCAGGAAATACTTCGGCGTCAGTCATGGTTTCAATTCATATCAGTTACCCCCAAGTAACAACCTACGGTCGCGTAGGCAGCAAGGCGGAAGGCAGGATAGGACCGTGACTGACGCAAGCGACATCCAGGCCCCGTCCGTACACCCAGGATCCCACCCGTGGACCCGTTATGTGGCGATGGGCGATTCCTTCACCGAGGGCATCGGCGACCCCGAACCCTCGATCCCCGGCGGCCACCGCGGCTGGGCCGACAGGGTGGCTGAAGAGCTGGGCAGGACCCAGCCTGGCTTTGCCTACGCCAACCTTGCCGTCCGCGGCCGCCTGCTGCAGCAAATCGTGGACCAGCAGCTTGCCCCTGCCCTGGAGCTGAAGCCGGACCTGGTGACCCTGTCCGCCGGCGGCAACGACCTGATCCGCCCCGGCGGGGACCCGGACACACTGGCCGAGAAGCTCGATTCCGTGGTGCAGATCCTGTCCATGGGCGGCGCCACCGTGGTCCTGTTCAACGGACCGGACACGGGTTCGTCGGTGCTGGGCAGGATCCGCAGCAAGGTGGCGATCTACAACGAGAACCTGCGGACAGTCGCGGCGCGGCACGACGCCATCATCGCCGACATGTGGTCGCTGCGGCAGTTGAGCGACCCGCAGATGTGGGACCAGGACCGGCTGCACTTCTCCCCGCTGGGCCACCACACCATCGCGGCCATGGTGCTGGACTCGCTGAACGTGGAGCATTCGCTGGAACCACTGCAGCCCAAGCCGCTGCCGCCGCGGACCTGGCGCGAGGCCAGGAGCGGGGACTTCGTGTGGGCGCGCGAATACTTTGTGCCGTGGGTGCTGCGGCGGCTGCGCCACCAGTCCTCCGGTGACGGCATCACGGCAAAGCGGCCGACGCCGGGTCCCGTCTTTGGTCCGGGCGTTCCCTTGGGATCCGGCGAGGGTCCGCTGGGAACGGCGGAGCCCAGCCGCCGGTAGGGCCGCCCGGGGTTAGGCTGGAAGGACAACACTCGAGAGGTGCGGCACCGTGAGCAGCCTGTTTTTCTGGATCATCATCCTGTCCTTCGTCATTCCCATGGCCATGCGGATGTACCGGCGCTCCATGGCGCGGCGGGACCGGGACCAAAGCCTGCCCGGCCGCTTCCCCGACCAGTTCCCGGGGCAGCAGCCCGGGCAGTACGGACAAGGCGGGTTCCCGGGCCAGTACCCGGGCTCGGCCGGGCCGCAGAGCAACCAGCCCCGCGACGGCTACACCCAGCAGGACTACTTCTCCGGCGGCTTCCGCAGTATCCAGCGGCCGCAGCCCACGGGCGAGCCCCAGCCGCTGCCCTACCAGTACGGGCAGCCGCCCATGCCGGGGACCGGCTACGGTGCCCCGCAGGAACCGCCGTTCCAGCAGCAGCCGTTCCAGGAGCCGCCCGTACAGCAGGGACCCGCCCAGCAGGGGCCGGGCCAGCCTTCGGCGCCTGCTACTCCCCCGCCGCCGGCCGCCCCGCAAGGGTTCCGTGCCCGCAAGCTCGCAGAGCTGGACCAGCAGTACAGCAACGGTGAGCTGTCCATGGAGGAGTACATGAAGCGGCGCAGCGACATCATGAACGGCTAGCTGCCTTGGGAACAGCCAGGCCGGGGACCGGTTGCCGGTCCCCGGCCTGCTGTGTTTAGTGCAGTGCACCTGTGTTTAGTGCACCTGTGCTTAGTCCACCTGCGGGAAGCCCAGGTCAATCACCGAGGTGGCCGGATCCGGCCAGCGCGTGGTCACCACCTTGCCCCGCGTGTAGAACCGGATACTGTCGGGGCCATACATGTGGGTGTCACCGAACAGCGAGTTTTTCCAGCCGCCGAACGAGAAGGTGCCGACCGGGACCGGAATGGGCACGTTGACGCCCACCATGCCTGCTTCGGCGTCGAACTCGAACTGCCGCGCCGCCCCTCCGTCGCGGGTGAAGATGGCGGTGCCGTTGCCGAACTCGTTGTCGTTGACCAACTTCACGGCGTCGGCGTAGGTGTCCACGCGGACCACGGACAGGACCGGGCCGAAGATCTCGTCGTCGTACACCTTCATGCCCGGCTTGACGTGGTCCACCAGGCTGACGCCGATGAAGAACCCGTTTGAATCAAACTGCTGCGAGCGCCCGTCCACCACCACGGTGGCGCCTTCGTTCTCTGCTCCCGAAACATAGGAGGCCACCCGTTCACGGTGCTCAGCGGTGATCAGGGGACCCATCTGGGAGGCGGGGTCCGTTCCCGGGCCGATTTTGAGGCCGGCCATGCGGGTGGAGATGGCCTTCACCAGGTCGTCCGCGATGTTGCCTACGGCCACCAGGACGCTGACAGCCATGCACCGTTCGCCGGCTGAACCGTAGGCGGCGGAAACCGCCGCGTCGGCAGCCATGTCCAGGTCGGCGTCGGGAAGGACCACCATGTGGTTCTTTGCGCCGCCCAGGGCCTGCACCCGCTTGCCGTGTTCTGCCGCCCGCTTGTAGATCGATTGGGCGATGGGCGTGGACCCGACAAAGCTGACTGCCTTGACGTCGGGGTGTTCCAGCAGGACGTCGACGGCTTCCTTGTCCCCCTGGACCACGTTCAGCACGCCCGCCGGCAGGCCCGCTTCGGCGAAGGCCTCGGCGATGAAGACGGCGGCGGATGGGTCCTTCTCGCTGGGCTTCAGCAGCACGGTGTTGCCACAGGCCAGGGCGCTGCCGATCATCCACAGCGGCACCATGGCCGGGAAGTTGAACGGCGTAATGCAGGCAACCACGCCCACGGGCTGGCGGACGGAGTGCACGTCGACTCCGGTGGTGACCTGCTCGGACCGCTCGCCCTTGAGCATGTGGGACAGGCCGGTGGCGAAATCGATGTTCTCCAGGCCGCGCGCAATTTCGCCCTCTGCATCGGAGAGAACCTTGCCGTGCTCGCTGGTGAGGATCGCGGCTAGTTCAGACTTCCGCTGGTTCAGGATCTCGCGGACCTTGAAGAAGATGGTGGTACGCCTGGCCAGGCTGGTGGCACGCCAGGCAGGGAGCGCAGCACGGGCGGCCACGATGGCTTCCTCCGTGCGGGCCGCCGAGGCAAGCGCCACCTGCTTATCCTGTTCACCCTTGGCGGGATTGAACACCGGACCGAAGCGGTCTGCGTCGCTCACGCGGGTGCCGTTGATGTAGTGCGGAATGGTTTCCAAGGGGAGTCTCTTTTCCTGCGTTGCTTGCGGCGGGGCTAGTTGGCGGACGGTGCCGGGTGGGCGGTTTCGAGTGAGCCGTCCACGAGCTTGATGATCATTGAGCAGTCCTTGCCGGCATCACCTGAGTCGATGAGGCGCTGGAACAGTTGCTGGACGTGCCTGCCGATCTCCAGCGGTGTGCCGGTATCCTCGGCCGCGCTGATGGCCAGGCCAATGTCCTTGTTCGCCAGCTCGGTAGTGAAGGTGGGCGCGAAGTCATTGTTCGAAGCGGCGGTGGGAACCACACCCGGCACCGGGTACCAGGTCCGCAGCGCCCAAGAGTCACCCGAGGAGACCGAGGCAATGTTCCAGAAGACCTGCTTGTCCAGGCCCAGCCGGTCTGCGAGCACTGCACCCTCTGCGGTGGAGGCGAGGTTGATGAAGAGCATCAGGTTGTTGCAGATCTTCGCGGCCTGCCCGGTGGTGGCGCCGCCGGTGGGGATGATGTTGGCCGCCATGGGGCCAAAGTAGCCCGTGGCGTCCGCCACCGCGCCCTCTTCGCCGCCCACCATGAACGTGAGGGTTCCTGCCTCGGCCCCGCTCATTCCGCCCGACACCGGGGCGTCCACGAAGCGGAAGCCGGCGGCAGCAGCGGCGCCGTGCAGTTCCTGCGCCGAGGCGACGTCGATCGTGGAGGAGTCAACCAGCAGCGTGCGGGTGTCCGCGTGCGCCAGCACGCCGTCCGCACCCAGGTACACCGCGCGGGCATGTTCACCCTTTGGCAGCATGGTGAACACGGCGTCTGCACCGTCCACCGCTTCGGCGATGCTGGCGGTCCGTTTGACGCCGCCTGCCTCAGCCGCTGCCAGGGCGGTGGGATTGAGGTCGAAACCGCGGACATCGTGCCCGGCCTTCACCAGGTTCACGGACATGTGGCCGCCCATGTTGCCCAGGCCGATCCAACCGATAACTGCCATGCGTAAGCTCCTTTGCTTCCATTCCAGCCTTGCTGCCGGCATGTCTGTGTCAACGATCACACCCTGTTAGAGTGCAATCAAGGGGAAAAATTACAGAGACCATGTGCATTGCTGCACATCGATGGAAGGACCGGCGTGGACCCCAGACGGTTGCCCAGCCCCGACGACCTGCTCATCCTGCTGACGGTTGCACGCCTGGGCCGCTTCAACGCCGTGGCGGAAACACTGGGGACAACCCACACCACCATTTCCCGACGCATCCTCGCCCTGGACAAGCAGCTGGGCGGCCGCACCCTGGAACGGAGCCCGCACGGCTGGGAACTGACGCAGCTCGGCGCCGCCGCGGTGGAGGCGGCAGAGACAATCGAGGCCACGCTGGGCTCGCTGTCCGGCCTGATCAGCCAGGACCAGAGTGCCCTGGCCGGCCTGGTCCGCGTCGCCACGACGGACGGCGTGGGGGCCGTCTTCGTGGCCCCGTCGCTGGTGCGGCTCCAGCAGCAGAACCCGCAACTGAACGTTGAAATGCTCAGCGCCACCCGGAAAGTCAGCCAAAACCGGTCGGGAGTGGACCTGGAAATTGTGGTGGGACGGGCCGAGGTCACCAGCGCACAGACCATCTTCCTGAGCAACTACTACCTGCGCCTTTACGCCAGTTCCGCCTATGCCGCCCGGAATGGCCTGCCGGAAAGGCTCGACGACGTAGGGCAGCACGGGTTTGTCTCTTACGTGGAGTCCGCACTCCAGGTGGCGGAGCTGGGGCCGCGCTGGTCATCGGAGCTTCCCGTGCCCAGGACAAGCTTCCAGGCCACCAGCGTGTTCGCCCAGGTGGAGGCGGTACGGCAGGGCGCGGGCATTGGGCTGCTGCCCAACTTCATGGTGGCGGAATCCGACCATTTTGTTCCCGTCCTGGCCGCCGACTTCGAGCGGCAGCTCCCTATCTGGGCCGTTGCCCGCCCGGAGTCGCTCCGCTCGGCCCCAGTGCAGGCCGTGATCGGGGCACTCAAAGAGGAGATGAAGGAGCGCGCCGGGCTGCTGGCAGGTTAGGCCGGCCTCGAAGGGCTCAGGCCTGGAAGAGCCGCCGCACCACCTGCCCGGATGCCAGCGCATCAAGGCCCTCGTTGATCTCACTCAGTGGCCGCGTGTCCGTGTGCAGCAACTCAACGAGGAGCCTGCCCTCCCGCCAGAATCCGAGGTATTTCGGGATGTCGCGGGAGGGCACGGCATCCCCCATGTAGGAGCCCAGCAGCCGTTTTCCCGCTCCGGCAAACTGCAGGGCGGGTACCGTCAACTGGGCGGACGGATGGGGCAGGCCCACCGAGACCACGGCACCTCCCCGGGTAACCTGCTCCAGGCAGGAGGCAATGACGCCCGCCGAGCCCACGGCCTCGATGGCAACGTCCACGCCGTCACCGGAGGCTTCCGCAATCAGCCGGGCCGCGTCCTCCGGAGTTCCCACCGACGTGGCCCCGGCGTCGCGGGCCAGCTGGTGCTTGCCCTGGTTTGGATCAATGGCAATCACGCTGGCTGCCCCCGCAAGGCGCGCTGCCATGACGGCGGACAGGCCCACCGCGCCGAGCCCGAACACTGCCACGGACTGGTCGGGACCGACTCCGGCTGTGTTGAACACCGCACCCATTCCGGTGAGCACGGCGCAACCAAACATCGCGGCAACCGTGTCCGGGACGTCGTCGTCAATCACCACCACCGATTCCCGGGCGACTACCGCGTAGTCGGCAAAGGCCGAGACGCCCAGGTGGTGGTTGATGCGCTCCCCCGCCGGCGTCCGCAGCAGGGCCGGCCCGTGCAGCAGGTCTCCGGAGCCGTTGACCTCCGCTGCGCGGTGGCATAGGGCCGGCCGGCCGGACAGGCAGGCCCGGCATTTCCCGCAGCTGGGCACGAAGACCAGCACCACGTGGTCGCCCACCGCCACGTCGGCCACAGCTTCGCCGACGGACACCACCCGCCCCACGGCCTCGTGGCCCAGGGCCATGGGAAGCGGCCGGACGCGGGAACCGTCCACCACCGAGAGGTCCGAATGGCACAGGCTGGAGTAGGTGATGGCAACACCAAGCTCACCGGCCCGCGGCTCCGGCTGCTCCAGTTCCTGCACCAGCAGCGGGCCGGCATCGGAGTAGGTCCGTTTCCCGGGTCCGGCCCCCGGGGTGGGGGCCGGAACGGTGGAGTATAGGACGGCGGCTTTCATGGGAACCTGCTACTTCTTGTTGGCGGCAAGGAGGTCGGCGGTGCCCTGGGCGTCGGCGGCGTCCACGTCGTGCAGCGAGATGCCGCGGGTTTCCTTCAGGAAGAAGACCGCGACGGCGGTAATGGCGCAGGCGATCAGCAGGTAGACGGCCACGGGGACGGAGGACTTGTAGGTGCCCAGGAGCGAGGCGGCGATGATCGGAGCCAGCGAACCGGCCACGATCGAGGTCACCTGGTAGCCCAGGGACACCCCGGAGTACCGCATCCGCGTGGGGAACATTTCCGCCATGATGGCAGGCTGACCTGCGTACATGAAGGCGTGGAACACCAGCCCGATCATGATGGCGGCAAGGATGATGGCATCGTTCTTGGTATCCATCATGGGGAAGGCGAAGAAGCCCCAGGTGGCACCCATGACGGCGCCGGCCATGTAGACGGGTTTACGGCCAAAGCGGTCCGACAGCTTGCCGACCATGGGCACCACCGCGAAGTGCACGGCGTGGGCCAGGAGCAGCAGGAGCAGGATGCGGGTGGTGTCGGCCTGCACCACGGTCTTCAGGTAGGTGATGGAGAACGTGACCACCAGGTAGTACAGGATGTTTTCCGCGAAGCGCAGGCCCATGGCGGTGAACACGCCGCGGGGGTAGCGCCGGAAAACTTCGGCCACACCGTAGCCCTTGTGGCCGGCCTCGACCTCCTTGCGGGCCTCCAGGAAGATGGGTGCGTCGTTGACTTTGGTCCGGATGTAGTAGCCGATCAGGACGATCACCGCGGACAGCCAGAACGCCACGCGCCAGCCCCATCCCAGGAAGGCGTCCTGGGTCAGCGTGGAGGACAGGATGAACAGCACGGCCGTGGCCAGCAGGTTTCCGAGCGGCACTGCAGACTGCGGCCAGCTGGCCCAGAATCCGCGGGACTTGCTGGGGCTGTGCTCGGCCACGAGGAGGACGGCGCCGCCCCACTCCCCGCCGACGGCAAAGCCCTGGGCAAACCGGAGCACCACCAGCAGGGTGGGAGCCCAGTAGCCGATCTGCTGGAAGGTGGGCAGGCAGCCCATGAGGAAGGTGGAGACGCCCACCAGGATGATGCTCAGCTGCAGTAGCTGCTTCCGGCCGAACTTGTCGCCGAAGTGGCCAAAGACGATCCCGCCGATGGGGCGGGCCACGAAGCCGACTGCGTAGGTGAGGAAGGCGGCGATGATGCCGTCCAGTTCGGTGCCGGCGTTGGGGAAGAAGGCCTTTCCGAACACCAGCGTGGCGGCGGATGCGTAGAGGAAGAACTCGTACCACTCCACGACGGTTCCGGCCATGGAGGCCGTCACCACCTTCTTGAGGCCTGAGGCCTTGACGTCGGTTTCCTCTGTACGCCTTGCGGCGGAGCTTTCCGTACTCATGTGAACTCCTTCAGCGTCGTCGTCGACACCACGGGGACCAGTCAATGGCGGCCGGATGTGATGCACACCACGAACGCCGGATTCGATTGAGTATGGTCTGCCTGCCGTGCAACCTCAACGCCGATTAGTGCAGAAGGCATCTGCAGGAATGCACATGCGGGGCCTCAGGCCAGGAAGGTGCCCCTCAGCTGGCTGCCCAGCTGGCCGATTTCGGTCAGGAACCCGTCGTGCCCGATCGGGGCCCGGATGACGTGCACCTCGACATCCCCGGGCAGGGCCTGGGCCAGTTCATGGGATTGGGACGGAAAATAGAGCCGGTCGGAGTCGACGGCGGCAACGAGGAAGCGTGCAGTTGACCTGGCCAACGTCTCTGCGAGGCTCCCCCGGCCCCGGCAGATATCGTGGCTCATCAACGCTTCGGTCAGGGCAATGTAGCTGTTCGCGTCGAAGCGCTTCACGAGCTTGTTGCCCTGGTGGTCCAGGTAGCTTTCCACCTGGTAGCGGCCCCGGGCGGCCAGGACTTCGCCCTTCAGGGGCGACTCGGTCGCCTGCGGTGACCGGCCGAAGCGGCCTTCCAGCTCGGCTGCGGAGCGGTACGTGATGTGGGCGATGCGCCGGGCAAGGGCCAGGCCGTCTTCCGGGCTGGGACCGCCGTAGTAGTCGCCGCCGTTGAAATTCGGATCCTGCCGGATGGCCAGCGTCTGGGCCTGCGCGAAGGCGATCTGCTCGGCTGTGCTTGCGGCCCCCACGGCGATGACGGCACAGCGCTGCACCCTCTCCGGGTAGGTCACGGCCCATTCCAGGGCACGGGCGCCGCCCATGGAGCCGCCCAGGACGGCGAACCAGCTCTTGATGCCCAACTGGTCTGCCAGCCGGGCCTCCGCCACCGTGCTGTCCCGCAGGGTGACGAGCGGGAAACGGGAGCCCCAGGGGGATCCGTCCGGGGCGGCCGACGACGGGCCCGTTGATCCGTAGCAGCCGCCAACAATGTTGATGGACACCACGAAGAACCTGTCCGTGTCCACGGGCGCGCCGGGACCGGCCAGCTGTTCCCACCAGCCTTCCTCGTCGGTGTCGCCACGGGTCACGTGGGTGCTTCCGGTCAGGGCATGCTCAATCAGGACGGCGTTGCTGCCGTCCGCGTTAAGCGTGCCCCAGGTTTCGTAGGCCAGCGTGACGTCCGGGAGGTAGCCGCCGGCTTCAAGTTGCAGTCCCCCAATGGAGGCGTAGCGGACGATTCCGTGTTCGGGGATGGTGGTTCGGGCGACGGTAACCGTCATGGCAAGACCTCTTCTACGCGCTTGCCCGCCGTCATTTGACCGGCAGGCCAGGTCCTCACCCGGGGCACCCCACCGCGGATGGAGGGTTGCCGGCCAGCAAGCCGGGGCTGTCACTGGCACTCATGACCTGGTTCGAGTGTACGAAACACCCCCCGTTCCAAGCCAAGAGTGTGACTGGTTGTGACTTCCCGGCTTGCCGGCGGCACTCACTGCAGCCCCGGCTGTTGTCTTATGCCGCAGCGCCCTTGGCTGCGCGGAAGCCCGCTTCCAGGTCAGCCAGAATGTCATCGATGTGCTCCAGGCCAACGGACAGCCGGACCAGTCCCGGGGTCACCCCTGCCACTGCCTGCTGCTCCGGCGAAAGCTGGCTGTGGGTGGTCGACGCCGGGTGGATGACCAGGGAGCGGACGTCGCCGATGTTCGCAACGTGGGAGTGCAGTTCAAGGGCGTCGACGAAGCGCTTGCCCGCCTCCGCCCCGCCGGCCAGGTTGAAAGCCACCACGGCACCCGTCCCCTTGGGCCCGTACTTGCGGCCACGTTCGTACCAGGGGCTGGAGGGCAGCCCCGCGTAGGCGACGGATTCGACGTCGTCCCTTCCTTCCAGCCAGCGCGCCACTTCCGTGGCGTTGGCAACGTGGCGCTCCACCCGCAGGCTCAGTGTTTCCAGGCCCTGGGAGATCAGGAAGGCGTTGAAAGGGGACACGGCCGAGCCGAGATCGCGCAGCAGCTGGACGCGGGCCTTGAGAATGTAGGACAGGTTGGCCCCGAGGGCGCCGCCTTCTCCGAGGTCCCGCGCGTAGACCAGGCCGTTATAAGTGGGGTCCGGGGTGTTGAAGCCGGGGAACCGTTCAGGATCCTCGCTGAAGTCGAATTTTCCGGAATCGACAATGACGCCGGCAATCGCCGTGCCGTGACCGCCAAGGTATTTAGTGGCGGAATGGATCACGATGTCGGCGCCCCACTCGAGCGGACGGATCAGGTACGGGGTGGACAGGGTGTTGTCCACGATCAGCGGCACGCCTGCCTGGTGGGCCACCTCGGAGATGCCTTCGATATCCAGGACGTCCTGGCGGGGATTGGACACCACTTCGCCAAAGAAAAGCTTGGTGTTGGGCTGGACGGCGGCGCGCCACTGGTCCAGGTTGTCGGGATCGTCCACGAACGTGACCGAGATGCCGAACTTCTTCAGGGTGTGGGCGAACAGGTTGTACGTTCCGCCGTAAAGGCTGGGGCTGGCCACGATGTGGTCCCCGGCCTCCGCGATGTTCAGGACCGCGAAGGTCTCCGCTGCCTGCCCGGAGCTGAGCAGCAAAGCGGCCAGGCCTCCCTCAAGGCTGGCGATCCGCTGTTCGACGGCGTCCTGGGTGGGGTTGCCGATCCGGGTGTAGATGGGTGCAAGTTCAGCCAGGGCAAAGCGGTTGGCTGCGCTTTCGGCGCTGGGGAACACGAAGGACGTGGTCTGGTAGATCGGCAGGGCACGGGCTCCCGTGGCACTGTCCACTTCCTGGCCTGCATGGATCTGGCGGGTTTCGAAGGACCATCCGTTGGACATCCAAATCTCCTTTGACATGGGCCCGGCATGCATGGAGCAGTACGGGCCGCGCTTGCTCCCGGCTGGTGCCGGACAGCCAGGTCCTCACCCGGGGCACCCCGCCGCGGATGGAGGGTTGCCGGCCAGCGAGCCGGGGCTTGGCGCTGGCGCTCATGACCTGCGCCCAGTCTAGGAACCGGGCGGCCAGTGAGGACAGCATTGTGACGAACAAGGTCATGCCTTGCTGAAGTCCCGGGCGGGCCGCCGTGAAAGCGCCCATGATTTCCTCCGGCTGGATCGTGGTCGCAATGGAAGAGCCACGCGGAGATTTTCCAAGATTCCCACAAGTGATGCGAAGGATCGCCCGAGGTTTGGCCGCAAACCTCCGTGGTTCGGATACCTTGGAAGCCGGAAATCATCCTCCGGTCTCTTCCCGAGCAAGCACAAAAGGAACAGGATTCCGTTGCCCCCGTCTTTGCGCCTGGCACTTACCGCGGCACTGTTGTCCGCCATCACCCTCTGTTCAAACGGTGCACCAGCGCAGGCATCTGCGCTGCCCACGGCGACCACGAGGCCCGCTGCTGCTCCTGAAAGCGCGAATGGCCGCTACCTCGTTCAATTCCCCCCGGGGACGGACGTGTCAGCCGAGGCGCGGGAATTGCGTGCCCAAGGCATCGGCGTCAACCACACGTTTACGACCGCACTCCGCGGGGCGGCGATCAAAGCTACAGCGGCGCAAGCGAATGCGCTGCTCCGTTCCGGCAGGGCCCTAACAGTGGAGGTTGACACGGTATCCACGATTTCCGAAACCGAAAAGCCGGCTCCTTGGGGACTCGACCGCATCGACCAGCAGGCCTTGCCTTTGTCCGGCTCCTACACGCACGAAAGTTCCGGTCTTGGTGTCCGCGCATACGTCGTTGACACGGGAGTCCTAGCCTCGAACGTGGATTTCGGCGGCCGGGTTGCACCGGGCTGGACAGCACTGTCCGACGGTGGCGGGACAAGTGACTGCAATGGCCACGGGACACACGTCTCAGGAATCATCGCCGGAATCGTCTAGCGCGTGGCAAAGTCATCCACAATCGTCCCCGTGAGGGCACTGTCCTGTGACGGGTCGGGCTACTACTCGGACATAATCGCAGGGCTGGACTGGATCGCAGGCGATCATACCCCAGGCACTCCGGCCGTGGTCAACATGAGCCTGGGAGGTCCGGGCAGCAACCTCCTTGACGCCGCAGTCCAGAACGTCATCAACGACGGCGTCCCAGTCGTCGTCGCCGCGGGAAATTCAGCCACGGACGCGTGCACCGCCTCGCCTGCCCGCGCCCCATTAGCCTTAACAGTGGCAGCCAGCGACTCTTCGGACCGGCAGGCTTCCTTCTCCAACTTCGGCCAATGCGTTGACCTTTACGCTCCAGGAGTGGGCATCAGCTCCACCTGGAATACATCGTCGACGGCCACCACATCACTGAGCGGAACATCCATGGCCGCACCGCACGTGGCCGGGGCTGCAGCCCTCGTTCTTTCCCAGCACCCCCTCTTTACCCCTGCACAGGTGACGGAGGCCGTACTCTCGACTGCCGCTACCGGAACTATCAGGGGTGCGGGCACCGGAACGCCAAACCAGCTGCTGCACGTGCCAACGAGTCCCCGGCAGCCGGGCACCTTTTCGTCCCAAAGCCCCTTCCGGCAACTGGACACGCGCGACGGCACAGGAGGCATCAGCGGTCCCGTCGCACCCGGAGCCACCATCCGCGTGCCCGTCACCGGCCGTGGCGGCATCCCCACCATGGGAGTATCCGCCGTCGCCATCAACGTCACCGTCACAGCACCCACCAGCTTCGGCAACATCACGGTCCACGCCGGCGGCATCCCCATTCCAGGGACCTCCAACCTCAACTTCACGCCTAACCAAACGACACCCAACCTCGTCATCACGCCCGTCGCCGCCGATGGAACCATTGCCCTGACCAACAACTCCAGCGGCACCATCCACCTCATCGCCGACACCTCCGGCTACTACATCGCCGGAACACCGGTGGAACCGGGCACCTTTTCATCCCAAAGCCCCTTCCGGCAACTGGACACGCGCGACGGCACAGGAGGCATCAGCGGTCCCGTCGCACCCGGAGCCACCATCCGCGTGCCCGTCACCGGCCGTGGCGGCATCCCCACCATGGGAGTATCCGCCGTCGCCATCAACGTCACCGTCACAGCACCCACCAGCTTCGGCAACATCACGGTCCACGCCGGCGGCATCCCCATTCCAGGGACCTCCAACCTCAACTTCACGCCTAACCAAACGACACCCAACCTCGTCATCACGCCCGTCGCCGCCGATGGAACCATTGCCCTGACCAACAACTCCAGCGGCACCATCCACCTCATCGCCGACACCTCCGGCTACTACATCGCCGGAACACCGGTGGAACCGGGCACCTTTTCATCCCAAAGCCCCTTCCGGCAACTGGACACGCGCGACGGCACAGGAGGCATCAGCGGTCCCGTCGCACCCGGAGCCACCATCCGCGTGCCCGTCACCGGCCGTGGCGGCATCCCCATCACCGGAGTATCCGCTGTCGCCATCAACGTCACCGTCACAGCACCCACCAGCTTCGGCAACATCACGGTCCACGCCGGCGGCACCCCCACCCCAGGGACCTCCAACCTCAACTTCACGCCGAACCAAACGACACCCAACCTCGTCATCACGCCCGTCGCCGCCGATGGAACCATTGCCCTGACCAACAACTCCAGCGGCACCATCCACCTCATCGCCGACACCTCCGGCTATTACATCGCCGGTTAGGCCGAGTTCGATGGCCGATTTTTGACCACATCCACGGGCGAAAATCCAAGTAAGGGTACCCTTAGCTGAGAGCCTGATCACAAAGTGCCAAGATGTTGCCATGCGCATGGATCACGTCTCTTACGCCTGTGAAACCGATGGCCTCGCGGCCACTACCGAACGTATTTCATCTGCCCTCGGCGTTGAGGCAGTGAAGGGCGGGGTCCACCCCCGGTTCGGAACCCGGAATATGATCATCCCGCTCGCCGGGCACAAGTACCTGGAAGTCGTGGAGGTCCTGGACCACCCGGCATCGGACAAGGCACCGTTCGGTCAGGCGGTCCGTGCCCGTTCCGCAGCCGGCGGCGGGTGGATGGGCTGGTGCGTCGAGGTGGACGACCTCGCTCCCTTCGAGGAACGCCTTGGCCGTGCTGCCGTGAACGGCAACCGCAAGTTCCCGGACGGCCGGGAGCTGGTCTGGAAGCAGATTGGCATCCTTGGCCTTATTGCCGACCCCCAGGTTCCGTACATGCTCAAGTGGGAAGGTGACCCGTCGCTGCACCCATCCAACGCCTACCCCAGCAACATCAAGATGAGCTGCCTGACCATCGCCGGTTCCGCCTCGCGCGTGACCGAGTGGCTAGGTGAGCCGGTGGAGAAGCCGCTTGAGGACGTTGCGGTTGAGTGGGTGGCCCCGCACGGAACGCCGGGCATCCTGTCGGTCACGTTCGAAACCGCCAACGGAGCCGTCACCATCTGACGCTCCCCCCTCTCTCCCGGCACATCAGGGAGTTGGGTTTGCCGGGCCACTGCCCGGACCTGCTTCGGCCGCCATCAGGTGGTGACAACGGCGTCACTACCCGATGGCGGCCGAATTCATTTAAGTTGACTGCCGGGCCCGCAAAGACGCCTGCGAACTTTAGTTGTCAGACCCCTGTTGGATGATGTTCGTATGGAAATCAGCAGCGGTGGCGGGGTGGTCTTGGAGGGTGTTCATGCCTCTGTGGCCGCCCTCGACGCGCTGGCTGCTGAGGATAATTTCCTGGCTGCCGGGGTTGGTATTGGGGCTGATGTGGATGTGTTGCAGCGGCGGTACGAGCTCCGGCTGACTCGGCTGGAAGTGGTGAAGCGGCTGGAGGCGCAGCTCGCTGTGGTCAAGGCCCGTGATGCGGTGGAGTGCGTTGGGTTCCAGCACGCGATGCTTCCTCCGGAGGCCCCTGTGCACGAGCGGACGTATGCGGAAATGTCTGCGGTGGAGGAGATCGCAGGGGTCCTGACCATCAGCTCCGGCGCTGCCGGGGCCTTCGTGGAGCAGTCCCAGCGGGTGTGCACCCTGCCGCCACTCCTGGACGCTTTGGCCGCCGGGGACCTGTCCTGGCAGCACGCCAAGATCGTTGCGGACGAAACCGAAGGCCTCACCCCGGACGGTGCCGCCGCCCTGGTGGCACACTTCTTCGACCCTGATGCCCCCAAGCCGGCCCGCGGCGCCGCACCCGGGGAGCTCGCTCCCTCCCGGTTCCGTACCAAGGTCCGCGCCTGGCGGGAACGCCACCACCCCGAAACCCTGGAGAAACGCCACGCCAAAGGCGTCGCGGACCGGCGGATGGAATACACCCCGGACCACGACGGCATGGCCTGGATCTCGCTCCGCCTCCCCGGCGACACCGCCTGCGCCATCTGGAACCGCACCACCGCCACCGCCCGCGGCCTCCAAGGCCCCAACGAACCCCGCACCCTCACACAACTCCGCCCCGACATCGCAGCATCCCTGCTCCTCGGGACAGGCCTGCCCGGTCCAGAAAACACCGCCACCGCTGACACCGCCACCTTCTCCGGAAGCGGGCCGGGTGCAGGCAGCCCGACCGGCTCGGCGGGCCTCACCCAGATAGGCAAGGTCCCCATCCCGCGGGCCGACGTGCTGGTCATGGTCCCGGTGTTCTCCCTCCTCAGCAGCACGGACGAACCCGCAGAACTCGACGGCCACGGCCCCATCCCGGCCTCCATGGCACGCAAACTCGTCACGGACGGGGCGGACTCGTTCTACCGGGTCCTGGTCGACCCCCGCGACGGGGCCCCGCTGGAGATCGGCCGCACCCGCTACCGACTCCCGGAAAACATCAAACAATGGATCCGGATGCGCGACGGAAAATGCACCTTCCCCGGCTGCAACAACCACACCCCGGACAATGACACCGACCACCTCACCGCCTGGAAACACGGCGGCACCACCGGCACCAGCAACCTGGCACAACTCTGCCCCAAGCACCACAGGCTCAAGCACAACAGCCAGTGGAAACCGGATGCGGCGACCACTCGTGAGCCACCGGGCTGGACCTCACCCACCGGCCGCCACTACAAACCCGAACACCCAGACCGGGAGCCAACCCGCTGGCCACCAGGGATGTTGCCGTCGAATGAATCGACGGTTGCACCGGCCGCACCACCGGCGACGGGTGCGCCGGTGGCGCCAGCGTGGCCAGAGCGGGAGGTGGAGGAACCTGACGGCGGGAACCTGCTGGATCCGGATGATCTTTGCGCTACCGATGCCCTCTGGGACGACTTTTACGCGAAGCCCTTCGTATTGCCGCCCGACCCGCAGCCGGACTGGCAGTTGGAGCTGTCGCTGATGCGACTGCAGCAATCCGACTCTGGCTCAAACTTCGTTCTGTGATGGCTCCGGTCAGGCAACGGGCGCCGGCCCAGGAAGGGTCACCAAATCAGGGGCCGCCCAGCAGGCCGCAGCCAAACGTCGCCTTTAGCCGTTCGCACCAGGATAAACACCCTTGCTTCGCCGGAAGGAGGTTCTGCGAGGATCTCGGCCCCACCTGCTGTCGTGCCTTGCCTGGTCATTCCGCTCACGTCGTGATGTGCAGCCGCTGGAGTCGGGCCACAGTCATAGTCGCGGCCGGCGAACTGCACTCGTGAAGGAATTTCCTTTGGCCAGAGAGCCCAGTCAGATGTTTGCTGATGGACGCTCCACAACCGCCCCAGAACCAGAAGTCCAGCCAGCACGGTGACCGCCACCAGCGACCATGCTGTCAACCGCGCCCCCAGGTTCATGGTGCACACGATCCATGAAAGCCAGTTGATGGTCAACAGGTTGTGAGCGCCAATAGGTTCCTTCGAAATCAGCCGTACGATCCCAGGCTTAGCCCCGATGCCCTCGGCCCTAGCCCAGCCCCACGGCTTTGCCGAACAGGCTGAAGCCCACGAAGGCCACGATGTCCAGCAGGGCGTGGGCGATGACCAGTGGCATGACCCGCCGGGTCCGGGTGTACAGCCAGGCGAAGACCACGCCCATCACGGCGTTCCCAATAAAGGGACCGAAGCCCTGGTACAGGTGGTAGCTGCCGCGCAGCAGGGAGCTCACCACGATGGCCAGGGGCACGCTCCAACCGAACTTGCCAAAGCGGTCCAGGAGGTAGCCCACCACGATGACTTCCTCGAGAACTGCGTGCCGGATAGCGGAGAGGATCAGCACAGGAACCGTCCACCAGTAGGCATCCAAGGCACTGGGGATAATGGCGGTGGTGATTCCCAGCGCCCGGCCGGCCGCATAAAGCCCCAGTGAGGGAATGCCGATCAGCGCGGCCAGTCCCAGGCCCTGCAGCAGATCCTTGCCGGGCCGGGCGAAATTGAACCCGAGCTTCTGGAACGCGGAGCGGGAGTTCCCGGCATCACCCGGCCCTGCCTGGCGCTGGTCCGTAAGGAAGTAGAGAACCAGCAGCACCGGCACCAGTGCAAAGATGATGTCCAGCAGCTGATAGGTGAGGTCGAAGTATTCGCGGGTGCTCTGGGAGCGGTTCAGCGTGGACGTGCCCTCCGCCAGCGGAGCGCGGGTCATCTTGTCCAGCAGCTGCACCACGGAGTAGACAGCCGACTGGCCCAGGGACAGGCCCAGGACGATCCATACTTCGAGCCGCAGGCGGCGGCGGGAGGGAACCAGCATGTTCCCATCTTGCCTTCAGTTTCTGGATCCGGGCTGATGGAACTGCCGAACGACTGGACTCCCCGGAAATCAGGCGGGCGCCACAATCACTTCCGTGCCGTTGGCCTCAAAGGCGGCCTTGTCGCGGGGCGAGATTCCGGCATCGGTAATCAGCCGGGTGAAGTTGTAGCCGTCCATGGTGGCGAAGGCCCGCACGCCCACCTTGGAGGAATCGGCCAGGACATAGGACACCCGGGCCCTGCTGGCGAGCAGGGCGTTCACGGATGCCTCCCCCTCCCCCGTGTTGGTGGGCCCGACTTCGGGGTCAATGCCGTTGACGCCGATGAACGCGATGTCCAGCACCACCTTCTGCATGATGATGTCCGTATAGGGCCCCACCAGCTCATAGGACCGCGGGTTGAGGATTCCACCAGTCACCATCACCTTGATGTTGGGCCGCACCGCCAGCTGGCCGGCGATGTTGATTGCATTGGTGACCACCGTGAGGGTGGGCTGATTGGACGGCGCATTCAGGTCCTCCCTGGTAGCGAGGATCTGTGCGAGCGCGGTGCTGGTGGTCCCCCCGCACAGGCCAATCACCGCCCCGGGCCGGATCAACGCCGAGGCACACTGGGCGATCTGTTCCTTGGCCTCCGCGTGGTCGTCGCGGTTGTAGCGGCCGGGAAGATCGTAGGCCAGGGCGCCGGTGGTGGCGCCACCTCGGGTACGCGTCAGCAGCCGGCGTTTGGCCAAGCTGTCCAAGTCACGCCGCGCGGTGGCCGGCGAGACATTGAGGGAGCTGACAATCTCGTCCACCTCCACTTGCCCGGTCCTGGCCAGCAGGTCAAGGATCGCCGTCAACCGGTCAGTGCGCGTCATGCAAAGGGGCCTTTCGATACATCAGCCACCACTGTCGATGACGTTTCCTGATTATAAACCAAGAGAAAGAATCAGGAACAATCAGAAGCTCAGTCTGGGCCTACCGCTCCCTGACTCCTGCCCGCCACACAGCGTACGTCAACGGCATGCCCGGGCGGTAAGCGAGATGCGTCGCGGAAGGAGCATTCAACAGGTGCAGGTCGGCACGGTGTCCGACGGCGATGGATCCCACGGCGCGTTCCCCGTCAGCATCACGGCCGCTTTCCCTGTGCAACGCCAGCGCACCGCCATAGGTGGCAGCGCGGACGGCCTCGTGCACGCTCAGGTGCATCTGGAGGACAGCGGTGGTGACGCAGAATGCCATGGAACTTGTGTACGACGTTCCGGGATTGCAGTTGGAGGCAAGCGCCACCTGCACGCCGGCGTCGAGAAGCTCGCGGGCGGGGGCCAACGGTTGCCGGGTTGAGAGATCGCAGGCCGGGAGGCAGGTGGCCACCGTACCCCGCTCACCGGTTCCCGTGGCGGCGTCCCACCCGGACCAGGAAGCGGCAAGGGCCTTCACGTCCTGCCCGGCCAGGTAGTTGACGTGGTCCACGCTGGCTGCGCCCAACTCCACGGCAAGCTGCACGCCAGGGCCCTCGCCCAGCTGGTTGCCGTGCACACGCAGGCCCAGGCCGGCATCGCGGCAGGCCGTCAGCACGCGCCGGGATTGTTCGGCCGTGAATGCACCCTCCTCGCAAAAGACGTCGGCCCACTGGACGTACGGGCGGACGGCATCAAGCATCGGCCCGCAGACCAGGTCGGTGTACTCCTCCGGGTCCTGGCCGGCAGGTACCAAATGGGCGCCGAGGTAGGTTACCTGGTCGGCTACGGTGGCGGCAATGCGCGCGCTCCGGGCCTCGTTCCCGATATCCAGGCCGTAGCCGGTCTTCGTCTCCAGGTACGTCGTCCCCTGCGAAACCGCCTCGGCAACCCTGCCCATGGCCAGGCGGGTGAGGTCGAAATCCGACGTGGCGCGGGTGGCATTCATCGTGACGGCGATGCCGCCGGCGGCATACGCCTCCCCCGCCATACGGGCTTCGAATTCTGCAGTACGGTCCCCGGCGAACAGCAGGTGGCTGTGGGAGTCCACCCACCCCGGGAGCATGGCCCGGCCGCCGGCGTCCACGGCGTTATCCGCCGCCGGCGCATCAGCTGCGGCGCCGATCCACGAGATCCGTTCCCCTTCGACCACTACCGCCGCGTCCTTCAGGACCCGGTGTTCCAGGTCCTGGGTCATCAGCTCGGCAATATTGGTGATCAGGGTACTCATGGGACCATTCTTCAGCGTCGGATGGACCAGCGGATGGCAGCCAGCGCCTGCGCTGTCCGGGATGCCGGACCGTCGCTGGCCGCATTTCCGGCGGCAGCATCTCCGGACGCCGCACTTCCGGACACCGCCTGGCCGGCAAGGATCTGGCTGGCCGCCAGCTCAGCCATGGCAGCAGAAGTCTGGAAGCCGTAGCCACCCTGCCCGGCAAGCCAGTAGAACCCGGGAGCTTCGGCGTCGAACCCGGCCACAGGAACCCCGTCGGCGGCTTCGGTGCGCAGGCCGGTCCAGGCCCGGCGAATTCCGGTGATTCCCAGGCTGGTGACAGAGTTCAGCCTCTCCACGAGGCGTTCCACGTCGCCGGGCCGCGGCTGCGCGTCCTCGGGCCCGCTGGGCACGGTTTCGGACGGTGAAATCAGTACGTCGTCACCGTCCGGGCGGAAGTAGAACGTATTGTCCGCTGCCGCCACCATGGGGGTGGCGGCAGGCAGGGGGCGTTCGACGGCGGCAATCGCCGCAGTGCGCCGGTACGGCTGCAGCCCAAGCTTCTCCACGCCGCTGAGCACTGCGAGCTCATCAGCCCATGCACCGGCCGCGTTGACCAGGATCCCTGCCTCGAAACCCTCCGCCCCGGCACCTACCTGCCACCCCGAACCCAGCCGTTGTGCTGAGTGCACGCGGGCGCCGGTGATGATGTCCACCCCGGCGGCCTCAGCGCGTTGCCGGTGGTCGGCCAGCAGCAGGGGCGCATTGCAGCCATAGGATCCGGTGTCCAGCCCGGCGGCGGCAAAGGTTCCCGGGAGCAGGGCCGGACAGAGCTCCAGCGCCCGGTCCACGGTAATGGCCTGCATGTGCCCGCTGGCTTCCGCGGCAACATCCGCCTCTGAGCCAACCAGCATGAAACTGCGTGGCGTCAGGACCGGTTCCGGCAGTTCGGCGTCCCGGGCCGCAATCAGCTCAAGAGTCCGGACGGTGAGCTCCTGCACCACGGGAGGGCCGTAGCTGGGGATCAGCTGGCGGGCCGAGCGGGAGGACGTGTGGTACGCCAGATCCTGCTCAGCCTCCACCAGCGCCACGCTGCACCGGCCGGCCAGCTCGGAAGCCAGGGACAGGCCGGCAATGCCGCCGCCCACGATCAGGACATCGTAATGTGCTGCCATCCGTCCATCCTCGCAGAGTTCGCGTCCCGTGGAAGTCCCGTCAGGCTGCTGCCTCGGCACGGCTGGCGACGAAGGCACCCACGCACGCCTCGACGTCGTCCGCTGAATGTGCAGCCGACAGCTGCACACGGATCCTCGCAGCACCCCGCGGGACCACGGGGAAGCTGAAGGCGGTGACGAAGACCCCGTGCTGCAGCATGCGGTCAGCCACCTTGGCGGCCATCACGGCGTCACCAAACATCACCGGCACGATGGCGTGTTCCCCGGGAAGCAGGTCGAAGCCCTCCTCGGTCATGCGGCGGCGGAAGAGTTCGGCGTTTTCGAACAGGCGGCGGCGCAGGTCCGCCGAGTTTTCCACCAGGTCCAGCGCCTTGAGGGTGGCGGCCACAATGGCGGGAGCCAGGGAGTTGGAGAACAGGTAGGGCCGGGCCTTCTGCCGCAGCATGGCAACGATCTCCCTGCGGCCCGAAACATAACCGCCGGACGCTCCGCCCAGTGCCTTGCCGAACGTGCCGGTGTAGATATCCACCCGGTGTGACACCCCGGCGTGTTCCGGCGTGCCCGCTCCGGTGGAACCCATGAAGCCCACGGCGTGCGAATCGTCCACCATCACCAGGGCGTCGTATTTATCGGCAAGATCGCAGATGGCTTCCAGCGGGGCCAGGTAGCCGTCCATGGAAAACACGCCGTCCGTGACGATGATCTTCCGGCGGGCGTCCTGGGCCTCCTGCAGCCGGGCCTCGAGCTCTGCCATGTCCTGGTTGGCATAGCGGTAGCGGCGGGCCTTGCACAGCCGGATGCCGTCGATGATGGACGCGTGGTTCAGGGCGTCGGAAATGACCGCGTCCTCGGGGCCGAAGAGGGATTCGAAGACTCCACCATTGGCGTCGAAGCAGCTCGAAAACAGGATGGTGTCCTCGGTCCCCAGGAACTTGGAGACCCTGGCCTCGAGTTCCAGATGCAGGTCCTGGGTTCCGCAGATGAAACGGACGCTGGCCATGCCGAAGCCGCGCTCATCCATCGCAGCCTTGGCGGCACCGATGATGTCCGGGTGGTCTGCCAGGCCCAGGTAGTTGTTGGCGCAGAAATTCAGCACGTCGGCGCCCGGTCCGCCGATCCGGCCCGCGGTGATGTGGCTGGACTGCGGCGAACTGATGCTGCGTTCGGTCTTGTAGAGCCCGGCAGTGCGGATGTCTTCCAGCTCGTCGTGGAGCTGGTCCTTGATGGAGGTGTACATGGGTTTCCTTACAGTCGGGTCCAGTCGAGGACAACTTTGCCGCCCACGCCGCTGCGGGCAATGTCGAAGCCCTTCTCCCACTCGGCGGCCGGAAGCGTGTCCGTGACCACGGCGGAGATGGCCGCGTGCAGGACCGGGTTGGAGGAGAGCATGGCGCTCATGGCGTACCAGGTTTCGTACATCTCGCGGCCATAGATGCCTTTGAGGGTCAGCATGTGGGTGACCACCTTGCCCCAGTCGATGGTGATCTCCTGGCTGGGCAGTCCCAGCATGGCGATCCGGCCGCCGTGGTTCATGTTGTCGATCATCTCAGGCAGGGCGGAGGGGTGGCCGGACATTTCCATTCCGACGTCGAAGCCTTCGCGCATGCCGAGCTCGCGCTGGGCGTCGCGGACGCGGGTGGTGGAGACATCGATGGCAAGGTCCGCCCCGAGCTGCCGGGCCAGGTCCAGGCGGGGCCGGGAGATGTCCGTGATGGCGATTTTTCGCGCACCGGAATGGCGGGCAACCGCGATGGCCATCAGCCCAATGGGTCCGGCGCCTGTAATGAGCACGTCCTCGCCCACCAGCGGAAAGCTCAGGGCCGTGTGCGTGGCATTGCCGAAGGGGTCGAAGATGGCGCCGAGTTCCGGGGTGACGGAGGGGTCGTGGTGGACCCAGACGTTGGTTTCGGGGATCACCACGTACTCGGCGAAGGCACCGTCGCGCTGGACGCCCACGCTGACGGTGTGAATGCACATCTGGCGGCGGCCGGCCCGGCAGTTGCGGCAGATGCCGCACACCACGTGGCCTTCACCCGAGACCCGGTCACCCACCTTGACGTCCCGGACGTCTTCCCCCACCTCCACCACTTCGCCATAGAACTCGTGGCCGGCAATGAGGGGCGCTTCGATGATCCCCTGGGCCCAGGAATCCCAGGACTGGATGTGCAGGTCCGTACCGCAGATCCCCGTGGTCATGACCCTGATCTTCACGTCCGCCGGGCCGGCCTCAGGCTCGGGCCGGTCGACGAGTTCGAAACCGGCGTGGGGGCCGGCCTTGTAGAGGGCCTTCATTGGCGTCCTTACTTCTTGGCGTTCAGATCCGAGGTCTTGTCCTCCTCATTGAAGCCCTGCCGAAGCGTTAGCACAACAAGGATCTTCTCAATCGACGGTGTAGCGATTGCTAATGATTAGACTGGGATCGTGGAAGTACATCAGCTGGAGATCCTGCGCGAACTGGGAGCACTGGGAAGTGTCAAGGCCGTGGCAGACACACTCATGGTCACTCCTTCGGCCGTCTCGCAGCAACTGGCCCACCTGCAGCGGACGGTCGAGGTACCGCTGACGCGCAAGGAGGGCCGGAACCTGGTCCTCACGGAAGCCGGCCAGGTACTCGCGGACGCGGGCGCCGCCGTCGTCAGTGCCATGGCCGACGCCCGCGGCGCCCTGAGCACCTATCACCAGTCGCCGGCAGGCCGGGTGAGCCTCAGCGGCTTCCACAGCGCCGGGCAGGCTTTGTTTGCGCCGCTGGCACGCATGCTGGACAAGCCGGAGCACCCCCGGATCGAACTGTCCGACGAGGACGTGGCCCAGCAGGACTTCCCTGCCCTCACCGCGCGGTACGACCTGGTCCTGGCGCACCGCATGGACCATAGTCCCCGCTGGCCCGCAGAACGGGTCGCGGTGATCCCGCTGGCGCACGAACCCCTGGACGTGGCACTGCCCGCCGGCCACCCGTTGGCGCAAAAGGACACCGTCACGGCGGACGACGTGGGCGCCCAGGCCTGGGTGACCAGCCACCCCGGCTACTCCCCCGCCGACGTCCTGTCCGCCGTCGCTGCAGTCTCCAGCCGCGAACCGAACATTGTGCACCGCATCAACGACTACTCCACGGTGGCGGCGCTCGTGGCCGCCGGCGGTGTGGTGGGCCTTTTGCCGAGGTACACGGCAGGGCCGGTCCTTAACCCGGACATCGTGCTGCGGCCGCTGGAGGGCATCAGCACACGCCGCCGGATCGATCTGCTGGCCCGGCCTGAAAACCTGAAGCGGCGCGCCGTGGTGATGGTCTGCGAGGCCTTGGAGGACATCATGGCGGGGCTGGTGCGGCAGGGCTGAGCCGGGGTGCGCGTATTCGGAACGCCGGACCGGACGTGGATCGAACGCCGGACCGGACGTGGATGCAGGCCTTACGCCCCGTCGTCGTCCTGGTGGTTGCCCTGGCCCATCTTGTGTCCCAGGCCATGGCCGCGTCCCAAGCCCCGTCCCAATCCAAGGCCCGGCCCGTCACCGGCGCCCTTCACAACCCGCCCGGCGGTGGCCTTGTCCCCATCCTTCACGCCCGAGATGCGTACGGTGTCCCCCACGGCGATGTCCGCGATGGTTCCGTCCGCCGGCTTAAGCCGCTTGCCGTCGTCGCCTGTAGCATTTGGGCCATTTGTCCCCGAACCATTTGTCCCTGAACCATCCGCGGCCGGGGCAGATATAACGGTGATCTTTGTATCGCCGTTCACCGTGTAGGTCTGGGAGAACCCGTCCTCGCTCTTGATGGTGATGGCCGAATCGCTGACCGACTCCACCGTTCCGCGCTGTTCCAGCTTGGTCTGGAAGGTTCCGTCGGGGTTCTTGACCACGCCCTCGCCATGGAGCGGCTGTGGTCGCTGGGCCTTCTTGTCCTGTTTGTCCTGCTGGCCGGGTGCCGTGGCCTTCCCGGGTGCCTTCTCCTGGCCGGTTGCCGACTGGGATGGCGACGGCGTGGGCGTGCCTGTGGCAGACCAGGCCAGGGCAGTTCCCGTGCCCGTCAAGGCCAGGGCCACTGCCCCGGCGAGCGCTGCCTTGCGCATTTTCAGTGTGTCCCCCACAAACATGTCTGTCTCCTCCCACAGCTCCGGCGAGGCCAGGTCATTGTCCAAAGCCGCATCCTGCGCATCAGTCTAGGACCGCACTCCGTTGCTGAACATAAGTACTTTTGCGGTACACAGACTTGAGTACTTAAAGCAAAAACTGGGTAGCGCCAGGTGTCGTTATGAGTGCTCAAAACGACACCTGGTGCTACCCAGTTGGGTGGGAAAGGCTAGACGGTGACGCCCAGCTTCTCCAGGATCAGTTCGCGGACGCGGGCCGCGTCAGCCTGCCCACGGGTGGCCTTCATGACCCCGCCCACGATGGCACCGATGGCCTGGACCTTGCCGCCGCGGATCTTCTCCGCGACGTCGGGCTGCGCGGCAAGTGCGGCGTCGATCGCTTCCAGGAGGGGCCCGTCGTCGGACACCACGGCGAGGCCGCGCTTCTCGACAACCTCTTCGGGGGTGCCTTCACCGGCGAGCACACCGTCCAGCACCTGTGTGGCCATCTTGTTGTTGATCTTGCCGGCCTCCACCATGCGGCTGAGCTCCACGATGGTGGCGGGCTGGACGCCCAACTGGCCGGGGTCGACGTCGGCGGCCTTGGCGCGGCCCACGATCTCGCCCATCCACCACTTGCGGGCCACGGACGCCGAGGCGCCGGCCGCAATGGTTTCCTCGATCTCGTCCAGGACGCCGGCGTTCACCACATCGCGGAATTCCAGGTCGGAGTAGCCCCAGTCCGCCTTGAGCCGCTTGCGGCGCTCGGCCGGGGGTTCAGGCAGCGTGGCGCGCAGTTCCTCCACCCACTCGCGGGAGGCAACCACGGGGACCAGGTCCGGTTCCGGGAAGTAGCGGTAGTCGTCCGCGTCGGACTTCGGCCGGCCCGAGGTGGTGGTGCGGGTGTCCTCGTGCCAGTGCCGGGTCTCCTGGACCACGGGGCTGCCGGAGTCCAGGACGGCGGCGTGGCGCTGGATTTCGTAGCGGACGGCATGTTCGACGGCGCGCAGCGAGTTCACGTTCTTGGTTTCGGACCGGATGCCGAACCGTTCGCGCCCGTGCGGGCGGAGCGAGACGTTGGCATCGCACCGCACGTTGCCGCGTTCCATGCGGGCATCGGAGACACCCAGGTTCTTGACGATCTCCCGGATGGCGGCCACGTACGCCTTGGCCAGTTCCGGGGCGCGGGAACCGGCACCCTCGATGGGCTTGGTGACAATTTCCACCAGCGGAACCCCGGCGCGGTTGTAGTCCACAAGGGAGAAGTCGGCGCCGTGGATGCGGCCGGTGGCGCCGCCCATGTGGGTGAGCTTTCCGGCGTCCTCCTCCATGTGCGCGCGCTCGATCTCCACGCGGAACACGGTGCCGTCCTCGAGTTCGACGTCCAAGTAGCCGTCGTACGCGATGGGCTCGTCGTACTGGGAGGTCTGGAAGTTCTTGGGGGTGTCCGGGTAGAAGTAGTTCTTCCGGGCGAACCGGCAGGATTCGGCGATCTTGCAGTTCAGCGCCAGGCCGATCTTGATGGAGGACTCCACCGCCGTCTTGTTGACCACGGGCAGGACGCCCGGCATGCCCAGGTCCACCTCGTTGACGTTGGTGTTGGGCTCGTCACCGAAGACGTTGGGGGCCGAGGAGAACATTTTGGTCTTGGTGTTGAGCTCCACGTGGACCTCGAAGCCCAGGACGGGGTCGTACTTCTCCATGGCCTCGTCGAAGCTCAGGATTGCCTCGGTGTTCATTATTTTGCCTCCTGGGTTTCGAGGGTGACGGCTGCGGCGAGGTCGGGAGCCTGGGCCAGCAGCGGGCCGCCCCACTTGGCTTCGAGCAGCGATTCCAGGACCGCACCCACCCGGTAGAGGCGGGCGTCCTCGCGGGCGGGGGCCAGCAGCTGGATGCCGACGGGCAGTCCGTCCTCGTCGGCCAGGCCACCGGGCAGCGACAGGCCGGGAACACCCGCCAGGTTGGCGGGGATGGTGGCGACGTCGTTCAGGTACATGGCCAGCGGATCGTCCAGTTTTTCGCCCAGCGGGAAAGCCGTGGTGGGGGCGGTGGGCGAGATCAGGACGTCGGCCTGTTCAAAGGCGGCGTCGAAGTCCCGCTGGACCAGGGTGCGCACCTTCTGGGCGGAGCCGTAGTAGGCGTCGTAGTAGCCGGCGGACAGGGCGTAGGTGCCCAGGATGATGCGGCGCTTGACTTCGTCGCCGAAGCCGGCGGCACGGGTGGCACCCATGACGCGTTCGATGGTCATGGGGCCGTCCTCGGGGAGGACGCGCAGCCCGTACCGGACGCCGTCGAACTTGGCCAGGTTGGAGGAGGCCTCGGACGGCATGATCAGGTAGTAGGCACCCAGGGCGTACTGGAAGTTGGGGCAGGAGACCTCCACGATCTCCGCGCCGGCTTCCTTGAGGAGCTCCAGGGCGTCATGGAAGCGGTTTTCGACGCCGGCCTGGTAGCCCTCGCCGTGCAGTTCCTTGATGATGCCGATGCGCAGGCCCTCGACGTTGCCGGTCTTTGCGGCGGCGACGAGGTCAGCGAGAGGGTCCGGCAAGGAGGTGGAGTCACGGGGATCGTGGCCGCCGATGAGCTGGTGCAGCAGGGCGGAGTCCAGGACGGTGCGGGTAACCGGGCCGATCTGGTCCAGCGAGGAGGCCATGGCGATGGCGCCGTAGCGGGAGACGCTGCCGTAGGTGGGCTTTACGCCAACGGTTCCCGTGACAGCGCCGGGCTGGCGGATGGAGCCGCCGGTGTCCGTCCCCAGGGCGAGGGGTGCTTCGAAGGCGGCAACGGCCGCAGCTGAGCCACCGCCGGAGCCGCCCGGAATCCGGTCCAGGTCCCATGGGTTGCGGGTGGGGCCGTAGGCCGAGTGCTCGGTGGAGGAGCCCATGGCGAATTCGTCGAGGTTGGTCTTGCCCAGGATGGGCATCTTCGCGGCGCGCAGGCGCTCCACCACGGTGGCGTCGTACGGGCTGTGCCAGCCTTCGAGGATTTTCGAGCCCGCGGTGGTGGGCTGGCCGACGGTGACGATGAGGTCCTTGACGGCGATGGGGACGCCGGCAAGCACGTGCAGGGCCTCCGCCTCAGCACCGCCGGCGGCGCGGATGGCGTCCACCTCGGCGGCGACGGCGAGTGCTTCCTCCGCGTTGACGTGCAGGTACGCGTTGACCAGGCCGTCCACGGCGGCGATGCGGTCCAGGTAGGCCTGGGTGACTTCGACGGCGGTGACCTCGCCGGCGGCGAGCTTCCCGGCCAGCTCCGCGGCGGACAGGCGGATCAGGGTCTCGGCGCTGGTGCCGGTGGTGTTGTTTTCAGTCATGGTTATGCCTCATCCAGGATGGCCGGGACCTTGAAACGGTTGTCATCGGAGTCCGGAGCGCCGGAGAGGGCCTGTTCCGCCGTGAAGGTGTGCCCCACAACGTCCTCGCGGAAGACGTTGGTGAGCGGAATGGGGTGGGAGGTGGCCGGGACGTCATCCCCGGCGGCCTCGCTGACGGACTTGACCGAATCGACGATGACGGCCAGCTCGCCGGCCATCCTGTCCAGCTCTTCGGCACTCATCTCGATGTGAGCGAGCCGCGCGAGATGCGCGACGTCGTCACGGTTGATCGCAGCCATGGATCTCCCCTGCAAAGTTCGTAATTGTTTTCCGATCCAGTCTAGTGCGGAAACGAAGATGCCCGTCTGACGGCCCCCAGCGGGCGTCAGACGGGCACCTTCGAGACCCGGTCCTGCCTCAGGGACAGGAGCGCGGGCAGCTAAAGACTAACCGATTCCAATGGCTCCAGTCAGCAGTCCGACGCCAAGCATTACCAGGGAGATGACCGCGGTGCGCCACAGGACCTTCTTGTGGTGGTCGCCGAGGTCCACCTTGGCCAGCGAAACCAGCAGCAGGATGGCAGGAACCAGCGGGCTCTGCAGGTGGAACGGCTGGCCGGTGATGGAGGCACGGGCCATGTCGGCAGCGCCAACCCCGTAGTGTGCGGCGGTCTCGCTCAGCACGGGCAGGACACCGAAGTAGAACGCGTCATTGCTCATGAAGAACGTCATGGGGATGCTCAGGATGCCCGTAATCACGGCCATGAACGGGCCCATCGAGGACGGGATGATCTGGACCAGCCATGCGGACATTGCTTCCACCATGCCCGTGCCCTTGAGGACACCGGTGAGGACGGCGGCGGCCATGACCATGCTGACCACGGCAACGATGGACGGTGCGTGGGCGATCAGCTGGGCGCCCTGGTCCTTGACCTTGGGGAAGTTGACCAGCAGGGCGATGGCGGCGCCCACCATGAACACGAACGGCAGCGGGATGATGTTGGCCACGAGGACCACCATGACGGCGACGGTCAGGGCCAGGTTGAACCAGAACAGCTTGGGGCGGAGGGTGCTGCGGTTGGGGTCCAGCGCCGTGTCGGCCATGGCGGAGTCGTGATCGTCCACCAGGGTTTCGGTGCGCTCCAGGACAGCCACGGATCCACCGGCGGGGGCTGCGCCGCCGGGGTTGCCGCCCTTGCGCCCACGGCCGGTGCCGGAGGCAGCTGCGGGGGTGCCGCCGTCGGACGTTCCATCGAACTGCTCGGCAGTGTCCGGGACGCTCCAGATCTCGGGTGCGGTGGCACGGAGGCGGTTGCGCTCCTGCAGGCCCAGCAGCCAGGCGAAGGCGAAGACGACCACCAGGCCGGCCACCAGGGACGGGATCATGGGGACGAAGACGTCGTTGACGTCGATCTTCAGGGCTGTGGCGGCGCGGGCGGTGGGGCCGCCCCACGGGAGGATGTTCATGGTGCCGTTGGCCAGGCCGGCCACGCAGGTGAGGACCACCGGGCTCATCTTGAGGCGCAGGTAGACCGGCAGCATGGCGGCGGTGGTGAGGATGAACGTGGTGGACCCGTCGCCATCCAGCGACACGGCGGCCGCCAGGATGGCGGTGCCCAGGACAACCTTGGCGGGGTCGTTGCCCAGCTTGCGGAGGATGAACTTCACCAGCGGGTCAAAGAGCCCGACGTCGATCATCAGGCCGAAGTAGATGATGGCGAACATCAGCAGCGCCGCGGTGGAGGTCATGGACTTCATGGAGTCCATGACCATGTCGCCGATGCCGAGGCCGGCGCCGGCGAAAAGGCCAAAAACAGTAGGGACAATGATCAACGCCAGCACTGGCGTCAACTTCTTCGTCATGATCAGCACCATGAATACCGCGATCATGGCGAATCCAAGTATTACCAGCACAGCCGGCTCCTTCTTGTGAACGGCACCACAGCGTTGTGATGCGTGCTACAGACTGTAGGGTGGCGTCCGTCACGGCAGTGCCTTTGGCTCAATTGATTGGCATACTGCTTATTGGGAGCATTTTGCTCATTGTGCTCACAGCGCTTTCGCGCTGAAGCCGAGCATTTCAACAGCACCGCCCATACCCGTCAAGGAGATCAATGCAGCGTTCCGCGCCCCCGCCGCCGCTGCGGTTTTCCACCCAGACGCTGCTGCTGCAGCTGGCGGTGGTGCTGCTCGTTGTGTTGCTCAGCGCCGCCGTGCACGCGTGGCTTACATACGACCGGGTCGGCAGCGAAGCCGAAAACCAGGCACTCACGCTGGCCCGCACCGTTGCCTCCGATCCGGAGGTCAGGGCCAACGTCCTGGCCATCAGCGAACAGCCCGGCACTCCCCCGCCCGCCCAACTGCTGGCCGGGCCGCTCCAGTCTTCCGCCGAGGCAGCGCGGACCCGGACCGGCGCCCTCTTCGTGGTCATCACCGACGAAACCGGGATCCGGCTGGCGCATCCGGATCCGCAGCGGCTGGGTGAGAAGGTGAGCACCGATCCGTCCGAGGCACTGTCCGGGCAGGAAATCACCACCCGGAACACCGGCACCCTGGGTCCCTCCGCCGGCGCCAAGGTTCCCGTATATGCCCCAGGTACCGCCACGGTGGTGGGCGAGGTGAGCGTGGGCTACTCCATGGAGACCGTGGCCCAAAGCGTGGCCCGCGACATCGGACCGGTGGCGTTGACGGCGGCGGGTGCCCTGCTGGCCGGGATCCTGGGGTCCTTCCTGTTGCGCCGCCGCCTGCAGCGGCTCACCCTGGGCCTGGAGCCGGAAGAGATCAGCACGCTGGTCCATGACCAGGTGGCGGTGCTGCAGGGCGTGGACGACGGCGTCATCGGCGTCAGTGCCGACGGCCGGGTCAGCGTCTTCAACGCCGCCGCCCAGCGCCTGCTGGAGTTGCCCGACCTGGCCGGCACGCGGTGGGAGGAAGCGCCGGTTCCGGAGCAGCTTAAAGCGTTGACCCGCCCGGGCTCTGATGTCCCCGGTACGGCAGGCTCCCCCGTGGATGCACTGGAGCTGGTCGCCGGCGGCCGCGTCCTGGTGGCGAACGCCCGCAAGGCGCTGCACCGGCGCGAGGACCTGGGCTGGGTCATCATGCTGCGGGACCGCACCGAGCTGCAGCAGCTGACCCGCCAGCTGGACGCCGTCGGCACCATGTCCACGGCGCTGCGGGCCCAGCGGCATGAGTTCGCCAACCAGCTGCACACGCTGGCGGGCTTCCTGGGCATCGGCCAGCACCAGGACGCGCGCGACTACCTCGCGCGGCTGGCCGCCACCGGTCCGCTGAAGTTCCCGGTGGACCAGGCCGAACTGCTGCAGGACCCGTACCTTCAGGCCTTCGTTGGCGCCAAGGGCGTGGAGGCGGACGAGCGCGGCGTCGCCCTCCGCATCGGCCCAGAGACCCTTGTCCGGGGGCAGGTCACGGAGGCCCAGGATGTCACCACGGTGCTGGGCAATTTGATCGACAACGCCGTCAACGCCGCCGTGGCGGGGTCATCGACGGACCGCTGGGTTGAGCTTGAGGTGCTGGATGAGCCGGCAGACGACGGCGGCACGCTGCATATCGTGGTGGCGGACTCCGGCGACGGGCTGGCAGAGGGCACGGACGCGGAGGGCGTGTTTGCCGAAGGTTTCACCACCGCTTCCGGCCCCGTCCGGGCAGGCGGCGGGCAGGGCTTCGGACTGGCCCTGGCGCGCCAGCTGGCACGGCGCCGCGGCGGGGACGTGAAGGTACTGGAGCGCGGAACCAAGGGCGGGCCGGGTGCCGTGTTCATGGCCACCCTTCCGCATACGACGGCGGGAAAACCTGCCGCCGCCAGCCCGGGGGCAGCCGGAAAGGATGAGAATGGCTGACGATTTTCGGGTCCTGATCGTGGATGATGACTTCCACGTGGCCAAGCTCCATGCAACCTATGTTGACTCGGTGGCAGGGTTCATGGCCCTGGCGCCGGTGGGTACGGCGTCGTTGGCACTGCAGGCCATCCACAGCCTGCGGCCCGACCTGGTGCTGCTGGATGTCTACCTGCCGGACGCTTCCGGCCTGGACCTGCTGCAGCAGCTGGATGTGGACACCATCATCCTCAGCGCCGCCTCCGATGCCGCATCCCTCCGCGTGGCGTTCCGCCGCGGCGCCCTGGGGTACTTGCTCAAGCCCTTCACCGCGGAGTCACTGTCCCAGCAGCTGCGCTCCTATGCCCGGTACCGGCGCCTCTTGGGCCAGCCGGGGGCACTGGACCAGGAGGCGGTGGAACGTGCCAAACGTTCACTGATTCCGGGCGATGTTACGCCGTCGTCGAAACCCCGCTCGGCAACCGAAGCTGCGGTGCTGGAATCCCTGGTTCCCGGTGAGCAGTACTCCGCCGCTGAAGTGGCCTCCCGGGTGGGCGTCTCCCGGGCCACCGCCCAGCGGTACCTGTCCTCCCTGGCCGACGACGGCGCGGTGGACATCCAGCTCCGCTACGGAACCACCGGCAGGCCGGAACACAGGTACGGCCTGCCGGCGCGGTAGGACAGGCTTGAGGCACGTGATCCGGGCATCCGGAAGCGTGCGTCTAAGCTGGGCCCACGCCGCCAGGGTTCCCTGGCCGAGCTTGCGAGGCCAGGGAGGCGGCGGGGAGGAACGAGCGAGCACGCGGAGGATGCGTGGATCGCGTCATGCAGCTTTCTGGGCCACCAGTTCGATCTCGACCAGCATCTTCGGGTCCAGGAACGGCAGGACGTGGACCAGGGAGAGGGTGGGGCGGATCTCCCCGAACACCTCGCCGTGCGCCCGGCCGGCCTCTTCCCATTTGCTGATGTCCGTCAGGTACAGCTTGGACTGCACCACGTCCTCGTAGGCGAAGCCGGCGTCGGCCAGGACCTTGCCGAGTTTCTGCAGGATGTACTGGGTCTGGGTGTAGAAGTCGTCCCCGACGATTCCGTCGTCCCCGCTGGCCGCGGTGGCGGAGATGTAGAGGGTGTTGTCCACCTGGACGGCACGGGAATATCCGAGGGTCTGTTCCCAGACAGATCCGCTGCCGAAGGTTTTGCGCATGGGTGGCCTTTCAAAGCTGGAATGGGTCGCCACCACTGTAGGGCTGCTACAGGTCGCGCCGGTAAACCAGCAGTTTTGTGTCGGTTCCGGGGACGAACCAGTCCCGTTCGGGCACGCGCTCGAAGCCGGTCTTGCGGTACAGGCCGTGGGCGCTTTCCCAGGCTTTGCCGGTGGTGAGGGACACTCCACGGATGCCGGGGAGGGTCTTGGCGTGGCCCAGGATGGCTTCCACCATGGCCTTGCCGGCGCCGCTGCGCTGGACGGCAGGGTCCACCACCAGCATGCGGAATTCCAGCTCGTCCTGCAGCGCGATGTCCGCGTAGGGTTCCCCCGCCAGCGCCAGGGTGACGGAGCCGATGACCGTTCCTTGCCGTTCAGCCACCCAGATGGTGGCCTGCCGGGCGCGTGCAGCAACGTCCATGATCTTGACCATGTAGGGGTGGGCGGGGTCGTCGAAATAGCCTGCCGACAAGTACGAGTCGCCGGTGATGCGGGCCACGGCGGGGAAATCGGCTTCGACTGCGGGACGGATGGTTAACGGCTGCTGCACCCATCAATGGTAGTGGCGGGGCGGCCCCGGTTCCGGCGGAAACGTGCTTTCCGTGATCGAACTATCAGTACCGGCCGTGGGGTGATGCTTCGCCGCGCCAGTGGGGAACGACGGCGACGGGAAAGGCACCTACAGCGGAAACTTGCCGGACAGCTCCAGGCTGGCGGCGCACGTCCAGGCGTCCAGTCGCTCATCATCGGTGGGGCCGCCGTCAAGGGGGCTGGTCAGACGCGGCCTGCGGACCCAGCACCCGGCTTCCTCCGCGATGAGTGCCCCGGCCGAAAAGTCGTGCTCGTTCAGGCCCCGCTCGCCGTATGCGTCATGCGTTCCGTCAGCCACCATGCACAGGTCCAGGGCCGCGGAGCCAAGCCGGCGGACGTCGGCGAACCCATCCATCAAGGTGGCGAAGGCGGCAGCCTGCTGCGAACGGATCCCGGGCTCGTAGCTGAAACCGGTGGCCAGGATCTGCCCGGTCCGGCCGGAGACGGGGCCCTCGAGCCTGGTGACCGTGCCGCGCTCCTCCAGCCAGGCACCCTGGCCGCGGGCAGCGTAGTAGATGCGGCCCAGCGCAGGAGCGTTGACGACGCCGGCCAGCCAGGCGCCGTCGGCATCGGCGACTGCCACGGAGGTGGCGTAGTAGACGATATTGCGGATGAAGTTGGTGGTGCCGTCCAGCGGGTCGATGGACCAGCGGTAGCCGCTGGGATTCGCGGGGCGGGTGCTGCCCTGTTCCTCCCCGGTGATGCTGTCTCCCGGGCGGGCAGCGGCGATGACGTCCCGCACCGCGTTCTCGGCGGCAAGGTCAAAGGTGGTGACCCAGTCCCCGGCCGCCCCCTTGTTGCTGGCGTCCAGCGCGTTGCCGTCCCGGCCGGAAAGGACCCTGGCACCGGCAGCGGCTGCCTGTTTGGCGACTTCCAGCAGTTCCGAAGCGGACGTCATGCGTTCTCCTCCACTGTGTCTTCCCCTGCAAAGGCCGGTACGGCCGCCTCTTCGTTATCGTCTGCGTCCGGTGCAGCCTCGCCGCCACCAGGTGCCGCGCCGGACGCTGCCGCATCCTCCAGGGCTGCCGGGCCGCCGTCGAGCAATCGCCGGAACCCGTCCTCGTCCAGCACCGGAATCCCCAGCTGCTCGGCTTTGTCCAGTTTGCTGCCGGCGCTCTCGCCGGCCACCACGTAGCTGGTGTTTTTCGAGACGGAGCCCGCGGCCTTGCCGCCGCGCTGCAGGATGGCCTCCTTGGCCTCGTCGCGGCTGAAGTTGGGCAGGGAACCGGTGACCACCACGGTCAGCCCTTCGAGGGTGCGCGGCATGGACTCGTCCCGTTCGTCCTCCATGCGTACCCCGGCGGCTGCCCAGCGGTCAATGATGTCAAGGTGCCAGTCCTCGGCGAACCATTCCTTCAGTGCCGCGGCGATGGTGGGGCCCACCCCGTCCACGTGGGCCAGTTCCTCCTCCGACGCTGCCCGGATGCGGTCCATGGAGCCGAATGCCTGCGCCAGGGCCCGTGATGCGCGGGGGCCCACGTGCCGGATGGACAGGGCCACCAGCACCCGCCACAGCGGCTGGGTCTTGGCTTTTTCGAGCTCCTGGAACAGTTTCTGTGTGGTGGCGGTGGGCTTGGACGGCGACTTGGCCGTGCCCTTGCTGAAGAAGTACGGCACCAGCTCGTACTCACCGGTGGGAACGCCTTTGGTTTTCTTCTCCCGGCGGATCCTGACGCCGGCCAGGTCCTCGGGGGTGAGGTCGAACAGCCCGGCTTCGGAGGTCAGAGGAGGGACTTCGGGTTCGGCCGGCTGGGTCAGCGCAATGGCCGCTTCCCAGCCCAGGGCCTCGATATCGAAGGCGCCCCGGCCTGCAACGTGGAAGACCCGTTCGCGAAGCTGGGACGGGCAGGACCTGGAATTGGGACAGCGGACGTCCACGTCCCCCTCCTTTGCCGGTGCCAGCGGAGTCCCGCAGGAGGGGCATTCGGTAGGCATGACAAAGTCCCGCACCGGCGGGTCCTGCTGGTCCCGGAGGGACAGGACCGGGCCCACGATCTCGGGAATGACGTCGCCTGCTTTCCGCAGGATCACGATGTCGCCGATCTTGACGCCCTTGGCCTTGACCACGTCCTGGTTGTGCAGGGTGGCCATTTCCACCGTGGAGCCGGCAACCTTGACCGGTTCCATGACGCCGAAGGGGGTGACGCGGCCGGTGCGGCCAACGTTGACCTGGATGTCGAGGAGCTTGGTGTGGACTTCCTCCGGCGGGTACTTGTAGGCCACGGCCCAGCGGGGAACGCGGGTGGTGTTGCCCAGGGCGCGCTGGGTGGCGAAGCTGTCCACCTTGATCACGATGCCGTCAATTTCGTGAAGCAGCTTGTGGCGCTGGTCCCCATACCGTTTGATGAAGCCCAGGACGTCCTCCCGGGTCTCCAGCACCTCAAAGTAGGGGCTGACCGGAAGGCCCCACGCCTTGAGGAGCCCGTACGTTTCCGACTGGCTGCCGGCGGCAAGGCCTTCGCGGGCGCCGATGCCGTGGACGAACATCTTCAGGGGCCGCTTGGCCGTCTCGGCGGGATCCTTCTGCCGCAGGGAGCCGGCGGCAGCGTTGCGGGGATTGGCCAGCGGTGCCTTGCCTGCCTCGATCAGGGTTTCATTGAACTCGGCGAACGCCTCGGACGGGATGAAGACCTCCCCGCGCACCTCCATCTCGGCGGGAAAACCGCTGCCACGCAGTTCCTGCGGTATTTCCTTGATGGTGAGCAGGTTGTGGGTGATGTCCTCGCCGGTGGTTCCGTCGCCGCGGGTGGCGGCCCGCACCAGCTTGCCGTCGCGGTACAGGAGGTTGACCGCCAGGCCGTCGATCTTGAGTTCGGTCAGCCAGGCTGCCTTGGCGCTGCCGTCCCCGATTCTTTCGATGCTGGCCTCGGCCCGGTTGAGCCAGGCCTCCAGCTCCTCGAGCGAGAAAACGTCTTCCAGGCTGTACATCCGCTGCAGGTGTTCCACGGGCGCGAACGCGGCGGAGACCTCGCCGCCCACTTCCTGGGTTGGCGAGTCGTTGGACACCAGTTCCGGGTGCAGCGCCTCAATCTCCTCGAGGCGGCGGAAGAGGGCGTCGAACTCGGCGTCCGAGACCAGGGGTGAATCCTCCTGGTAATACGCAAACCGGTACTTCCGCACCAGGTCGACGAGGTTTTCGTATTCCTCGCGGAGGGCTTCGGTGGGAACGGCTTCGGGCTCGTTGGGTGCCTCGGTCCGGGCGGCGGTCTGTTCTGCGGGTCCTGGTCCTGTGCTCACAGACCTATCTTGCCCTACACCTCCGATAGTCGCCTGGCACGGCGGTCAAACGGCTCAGTGTGAGCGGAACCGGTTCCGGTTGCGGTTCCACCAGGCAAAGGCGCCGGCTGAAACGCCCACCAACAGCGTCCCCAGGGCGATGGGCAGGAGCGTCGGCCCGTCGGGGCCCTGGGCGCGGGCGGGAGAAGCCGCAGCCATCTGGGCAGGCCCGGCAGCCCGGGTGACGGGGCTGTTCCAGTCCACACCGCTGGAGGGGCCCGTGGGCGGGCGGTAACCGGCAGCGGCTGAGGCGTTTTCCGTGGCGTACCCGTCCGGGACTTCCTCAACAGTCGCGGCCGGCGCGGCCAGGTCAGGGGTGTCTGCCTGCGGCGGCGTGGTTCCCTGCGGCGGCTGGGGCTGGACCGGCTGGGCGGGCGGCTCCGCCGGGGGCGCCGGCTGGGCGGGCGGCTGGGCAGGCTCCTTGGATTTACGCGGCCGGCCGGGGTCCGGGTTGTTGGCGAGGATAGGCACGCAAATGAGCCCGCACTCTGCCGTGGTCTGGGTGCCTGTGGGCGAGGGTTCAGGAGTTGCAGCGAGTGCCGGGCCGGTTGGGAAGAAACCGATGGCCAGGGCCAGGACAGCTGCTGATGCCGTCGTCGAAACAGTACGGAGTAACGGTGCGGGCGGGGTCATTGCTACCTTTCGATGCGCGCAGTCCCCCCGCCGCGGCTTTCTGGTCTCCCCGGTAGTCTTCTACAACGCCCCAAGGGGCCGCAAATCCCGGTGGACGCGGCCCCGCCTTTATCGGTGCTGTTCAGTCCCGGTTTTCCGGCGGGAGCGCCACCTGGATTTTCCTGGCTTTGCCCCGTCCCACCACGTACCCGCGGCCGGGTATGAAGTCGGGGCTGACCCTGCCCAGGGAGGTGTTGAGCAGGCTGTCACCCTCGATGTCCCCTGGGTTGAGCAGCAGGCCGCGGCGGCCTGACTTGAAGGGCTGGGCAAGCTGCCACGCGGAGGACCAGGTGGAGGACTCGGATTCACCGATGACCCATTGGTCTGCCTTGAGGGACGCGGTGACCAGCTGCGCCATCCCGGACTCGGCGATGGTGTCGGTGAACTCGGTGAGGCCTTCGATGAAGAAGGCCACGGTTCCCGGGTTTCCGGTGGAGTGTTCCACCAGGTCCTCCACCACCCCGGCGAGGTCGTCCGGGCCCACCACCGCGCGGTTCCAAATGGGGAGGGATGCGACGGCGGACCGGCGGGATCCGAGGTAGACCAGCTCGGTGGCGGGGTTGGAGCGGCGCAGCGCGTAGGCAAGGGTGACCAGTGCCACGGTGCGCCCAGCCCCGGGCGGGCCGGCCAGCAGGAGCGGTCCGCGGGCCATGATTTCGGCCGGTTGCAGGGACTCGTCGTCCACACCGATCACGGGCAGGTCCGGGCTGCCGGTGGGCAGGACATCCAGCTCCACCTGCTCGGGGAGCCGCTCGATGCCCGGGGCGGTTTCCAGGCCCTGCCGCAGCATGGCTTCGCTGAGCTTGTGGACTTCACGGGCCTGCAGGGCCAGGTTCGAGTTCCCGCCCAGGACGGCCAGCTGGACTTCAAGCCCGTCCAGCAAACCACGGCCCGGGGGCGACGTTGCGGTGAGGACATCCCGGGGCACGTCCATGGAAATGTAGTCGTCCTCCGAGGAGAGGCGCAGGACCAGGCGGCGCTGGATGGAGGCGAGGAGCGAGGCGGGAACGGCGTTGGGCCGGTCCCCCGTCACCACCAGGTGGATGCCCAGGGTGCGGCCGTCCGTGGCCAGCTGCAGGAAGATGTCCCAGAGCCCGGAGAGCTTGCTGTGCTCATACGCCTCGCGGAAGGCGGACATGCCGTCCACCAGCACGAAGATCCGCTTCTCATCCGGCCGGTTGGCCAGCTTCCGGTATTCGACGATGGTGGAGGCCCGCACCTCGGCGAACCGTGCCGAACGCAGCTCGGCGATGTCCCGGAGGAGCCGCAGCAACCGCCCCACGCGTTCGACGTCGTCGCCGTTGATGATCTCTCCCACGTGCGGAAGTTCCTCCAGCATCCGCAGTCCCGCGGAGCCGCAGTCGATGCCGTAGACGTGGACCGGACCGCCGCGCGGTGTGACGGCCGCTGCAATCGCGATGCCGCGCAGGGCCGCGGACTTGCCGGAACCGCCTGTTCCGTAAATGGCCATGTTGCCGTCCCGGTCCGGTTCGTAGAACACGGTGGGCTGGTCCTGGTGCACGGGATCGTCAGCGACGCCCAGCAGCAGCTGTTCGTCGGTGCGGGGATTGGGCAGTTTGGAGAAGTCGTAGGTCTTGGCCAGTTCGTCCAGCCATGGCTTCCGCGGCGGCCGGAGGGCCAGTGTGTCGGCGGCGTGCACGATGGTGGAGGTCATCCTGGCGATGTCGTTGGGGCCGGCAGGCTCCGGCGCCGCAGGCTTCTCGAGCGCCGGCGCTTCCCAGCTGGGGCCGGAACCAAAGGCCATTTCCACGATGTCGATCTGGGGGCGCTGCGGTTTGTCGGTGGTCCAGCCGCCGGCGTAGCCGGTCTGGAATCCCTGGATCCGGCCGGGGCCGGTCTTGGCCGCACCGCGGCCCGGAATGGCGGGATCGAAGTAGGCCGCATCCGGAACGCCCAGGATGTCTGTGGCGTCGTCCTCGTCGGCCATGCGCAGCGCCACGCGGAGGTTGGTGTTGGCACGCAGGCTGTCCTTGATGACGCCGGCCGGCCGCTGGGTGGCCAGGATGAGGTGCAGGCCCAGGGAGCGGCCACGGGCGGCCACGTCCACCACGCCGTCCACGAACTCGGGCACCTCGCTGGCCAGGGCGGCGAATTCGTCCACGATGATCACCAGGTACGGCGGGGCTTCCGGGTCTGCCTCCCGCTGCAGGGCCAGCAGGTCCTTGGCCTTCTTCCGGTTCAGCAGTTGCTCGCGGTAATGAAGCTCGGCGCGGAGCGAGGTGAGGGCCCGGCGCACCAGGTGCGGCGAAAGGTCCGTGACCAGGCCCACGGTGTGCGGAAGGTTGATGCAGTCGGCGAATGCGGCTCCACCCTTGTAGTCCACGAAGAGGAAGCTCACGCGGTCAGGGCTGTAGGCCGCAGCCATGCCCATCACCCAGGACTGCAGGAACTCTGACTTTCCGGCGCCGGTGGTGCCGCCCACCAGGGCGTGCGGCCCTTCGTTCTTCAGGTCCAGGTACAGCGGCTCGATGCCCTTGGACCCCACCAAGGCCCTGAGGGTGCCGTTGTCCTTGCGGTTGGCCACGGCGGTGGCGTGCAGCGAATTGTTTTCCGTCCAGCGCTCCACCACCGCCTGCGGGTTGTCCAGGAAGTCCTTACCGATCAGGGTCACGTAGGACACCGCGCGCGGCAGGTCTGAATCGTCATTGACGGGCTTGCCCACATCCATCACGGGTGCCAGCATCCGGGCCAGCTGGGCAGCGAGCTCGGCGTCCACGCTCTCACAGCTGACGGGGTACGTATGGCGGCCCAGCCGGACCTGGCCGGTGGTGGCGCCGTGGTCGCCGTCCACCACCATGAAGTCGCGGCAGGCGGCCGGGAGCGACTGGACGTCGGTGGCCACCCACAGGATGTGCACGCCCGAGTCAGGGCCGCGTTCGGCCAGCCGCGTGAGCCGGCCGCGGTCCACGGGGGCGTCATCTTCCACGATGACGAGCAGGGACGGCAGCACGGGCTCTTCGAGTTCGTGCTTCACGGGGTCGATGCCGGGGCGCAGGACCGGGCCTGTCCGCCTGGCCGCTGTCTCCCGGGCCTCGACCAGGTCCTCGAGGCGGGCCAGCAGGGAGGAACCGCCGGCGGAACCGGCGGCCAGGTGGTCCCCGCCCAGCGGGCTGTGGCCCGAGCCAACGTGCGGCAGCCACTGCAGCCAGTTCCAGCGCTCCCGGGACCGGGCGGACGTAATGGCGGTGAGCACCACCTCGGCCGGGGAATGCAGTCCCACCAGCTGCAGCACCATGGCACGGGCTACGTCGTCCACCAGGCCGCGGGCACCGGCAATCCCCAAGGCTCCGGAGGTGCGGAGCTGGGAGACCACGGGGACGCCTTCGATCTCGCTGAACTGCTTGATGCAGTCCTGGATTTCGCGGCTGTACTGGACTTCCGTGTCGTTGCTGGACGGCTCTTCCAGCGGGATGCGCGACGGCGCGGTGCCCAGCCCGAACCGCAGGCCCAGGAATGAGGAGTGCTCCGGCCGGTGCGTCCACAGCAGCGGCCCCAGCTTGTAGATGGCGTCCACGGTGTCACTGACGGACGGCGCTTCCTGCAGCCGGACCGCCCGTTCCACCTGCTGCAGCCCGGTGAGGTCCTGCCGGAACGCGGCCATGGCGGCACGGAACTGCTTGAGTTGTTCCTTCTGCTGCTTCCGGGTCCGCATCTTCTGGTCCACGTAATGGCCCACGATGAACAGCGGCATCATCAGCATGAACACCATGGAAAGCACGTTCTGCGTGACCGCGAAAATGACAGCGCCCATCATCAGGGGCGCCACCAGCATGATGTACGGGAAGGGATGGTCCTCGGGGCGCTTGGGCCCGGCAGGCAGGACCCGCTTGGGGACCTCGAAACGGGGCACCACCCGCGGGGAGCGGTTGAAGTCCACCAGGGGCGACGTCGGTGCTGCCGCATGGTTGTGCCCCAGCGGCACCACGGTGACGGTGGTGTCGCCCAGGGTCACCGTGTCGGAGGAGTTCAGGGTGGCGCGGGTGACGGGCAGTCCGTCCATCAGGAGGCCGTTGGCGGAGTTGGTGTCCACGATTTCGATGGCGTCGCCCACCGTGATGCGGGCGTGCCGTTTTGAGGTGAGCGGATCCGTGAGGCGGATGTCCACGTCCCGGTCCCGGCCGATGTAGCTGGTGCCGGTGGGCAGCGAAAATTCGCGGCCGACGTCGGGCCCGGACAGCACGCGCAGGGTTGCGGCCGCCGGTCCCCGGCTGGCGCCTGGTTCGTGGAACTGCCCGCTGACCTGGGCCAGCGACACCACCGAGCCGGGGCGCAGGCCGGATTCGAGGAGGTTGTCCTCCCGTGCCAGGATGTTGCCGCTGATGCCGGCACCCACGAAGGCTTCGTCGATCCGCAGGGAGAGGTTGTCCGGGGCAGGCGTACCCTTGCGGTCGGGGTCCGCGGCCCACAACACGGTGGCGATGTCGGCCACGGTGGCCATGCCGTCCACCGTGACGGCCAGGTCCTTGGCGTCGGCGGGTTCGCGGCGGAGTGTCAGCCGGATCCTCATCCTTCGTCCACGCCCCTCATCTTCTCCAGGAGGTACAGGTCATCGGGCGTCACCAGGTGGGTGGTGACGGCGTGCTCCACCAGGCGTGCCCGGCGGTTGGTGGCGAGCTTGCCGCCGCCGCCGCGCAGTCCCACCACGCCCACCCGGTCCAGCTTGTCGCAGACGTTGTCCAGCTTGCGGTTGAACCGGGTCAGTGCCCAGCCCAGGGTCTTCGCGGCGGCCGCGGAGGACGGGATGGTGCTGAAGCCGGTGCCTTCACGCCGGAGCACGGGCTCGGCGAGCGCCACGATCAGTGCTTTCTGGGCGTCCGTGAAGACCACGGGGCCGATGGTGGTGTCACCGCTGGACGCGCCTTCCCGGGCTTCCTGCCGGAAGGACGGCGTCTTCAGGTGGACGGCGAACTCGTACGTGGTGGGCCCGGCCGTGAAGATGATGTTGGTGTGGCTGAAGACCAGCGGGATCCGGGCGCCGGGTGACAGCCACGCCTGCATCCCGCCGGAGGCGTCGGCCACGGTGGCGGACAGCATGCTGCCCACGTTGCTGAGCCACCAGATGCCGTCGTAGCGGGCCACCTGCAGGAACTGCCGGTGCAGGTACGGGTTGTCGTCCACCTCAAGGTCGCCTTCACGGCCGATATTGAAGATGTCCTCATCCGATGGCTCGTACCATTCGCCACAGAAATCGATTGCTAGATCCCCCATGATCTGTGCCTCCTCAAGGCAGAACTGTTGCGGTAGTCGGTGTACTGGTCACACCGTGGAAAAGGCGGCTGGCTGTGCAGCGAATTCATTGGCCGGCGCACGCGATGGAGCCGGACCCCAGCGGTGAGAATGCGCCGTCGGTCCGCACGATCATCACCTGGATGCAGGTCTGCCCTGTCGGGTTGGGACGGAGCCGGACCGGCGGCTGTGCGATGGCCTGGAATCCCCCTTCGCCGCCGCCGATGGTGTACACCTTCCACTTGTAGGTGTCCCCATCCTTGGGCTGCGGGTTGGTCCACGTGAAGCTGGCTTCCCCGTCGCCGCCGATAGTGCCTTTAAGGCTTTCGACGTCAGGCACGGTGCCGTTGTCCAGGGCGTCGGCCGGGGGTTTACTGGCCTGCTGGGTTTCCACGACCTTCGGGGTGCCTGTTGCCGTGTTCGCCACCACGATGCCCACCACTGCCGCCAGTGCCAGGAGGGTGCCGCCGGCGAGCGCGAGCCACAGGTTGCGCTTGCTGTGGTCTGCTTCCGGCATATCGCCGGGCTCGTCCACCTTCACGGCCCGCTGCACTGTTGCGTCGGCGGTGTAGGCAGTGTCCTGTGGAGCTCCCGCCGTGTCCGTTACCGGCGCGCCATAGCTGGCCGGCCCTGCGCTGCCGCGCAGGACGGTGGACTGGGCCCACTCCCCCTGGCCGGCGCCGTCGTCCGTGCCCGCCAGGGGCGCAGCTGCCCCTGCCGACGCCGTTCCGGTGGCTGCAGCCCAGGTGGTGCGGGCCGGAATGGAGGGCACCGCCGGGGCCGGCTTGCCTTGGCCGGGCGTCACGGGGGTAAAGTGCGACGGCGGGAGGGCGCCTCCCCTGCGGCCCGTTGCGTCTGTCCCGGTGCCGCCGGGGTTGGGGCGCGTACGGGCCGGGAACGTGGGGGCGCTGCCGGTCCGCTCCGGGTCGATGGCGGCAATGCTGCGGACGCGCGTCTCCTCGGTGCCGTCGTCCGGATGGCTCTCTTCCTGCTGGGGCTCCTCGAGGACCTCGAAGGGCGTGACGGAAAGGTTGAGCTCGGCCTGGATGCGCTGCAGGGCAAGCGCGAAGGCGTGCGCGGAGGAGTACCGGGACAGGGGCGATTTGGCCATGGCCGTGGCCAGGGCCAGTTCCAGTGATTCCGGCACATCGGCACGGCCCAGTTTGGGCAGCGCCATGTTGGAGATCCGGTTGATCAGTTCACGCTGGGAGTTGTCCGCCCCGGGCATCACGAAGGGGGAGCGTCCGGCCAGCAGGGTGTACAGCGTGGCGCCGAGGGCCCACACGTCCACCATGACGCCGTCAACGCTGCCGTCCCGGAACTGCTCCGGCGGGGACCAGGGAATGGACATGCCCGAATCGTCGTCTGAATCCCCGGCCAGGGTGCCGGAGATGCCAAAGTCGGTGAGGGCGGGACGGTTGTAGTCCGTCACCAGGATGTTGGCGGGCTTGATGTCGCGGTGGGCGATCCCGGCCCGGTGGGCGGTTTCGACGGCGGAGGCCACCTGGATGCCGACGGCCAGGACCTCGTCCACGCTGAAGCGCTGGCGCCGGTACCGCACGTCCAGGCTGGGCCGGGAGCAGTACTCCATGGCCAGGTAGGAATGCCCGTCGTCCGTAACTTCAGCCTCGAAAATCGTGACGATGTACGGGTGCGAGGACAGCTGGGCCATGAGGTTGGCTTCGGACTCGAAACGCCGCCGCGCGCCCTCGGTCTTGAGGTCCGAGAGCAGCACCTTGACGGCGACCTTGCGGCGCGGCCGGTCCTGTTCATACAGGTAGACATCGGAAAACCCGCCGGACCCCAGCAAGCTGATATAGGTGAACCCCGGGATGCGGGGCGGCGGCGCAACGGGCCGTTTGGAACTCAAGGAATCTCCTCAAAACGCAGTGAGATGTTGTCGCCCAGTTCCGCGATGTCGCCGTCGAGCAGGATGGCCATCTCGTTCTGGGCCAGGCGCCGCGGCGGCTGCCCTTCCCGGACCAGGACCGTGCCGTTGGTGGCCTTGAGATCGCAGAGCATCACGTGCCAGCCCTCGAGCCGCACCTCCAGATGGGACCTGGAAATGTCCCCGCCGGGGCTTGCCACTTGGACCAGCCGCGGCATGACGCCGCCCTGGACCCGGGACACGGACGGCTGCCGGCCGATCACCATGGACTGGTCGAGGTCCAGGAGTTCGCCGGTGGACAGGCGCATCCGCCCCAGCCGGGGACGGGCCACCTGCACGGCATCAGGCAACAGGGCGCCCCCGCAGGCGCTGCACTGGGCACGGGTGGGCGGATTGGCGTGGCCCTGCGCGCAGACGCGCGCCAGCACCAGCGGCCCGCCGGCGGCGTCCTGCTGAACGGGCGGTGCGTTCGTTGCCTGACCGGATGCTGCTCCCGGGAGGCTGCTCTTCATGACCGTCTGGCCATCGTGGTCAGGGTCGAAGGCGGCGTCGGACCCGGCGCCCGGCCCTTGGCTCGCATTGGGTTCCTGGCCGGGGCTGTGTTCCTGGCCGCGGCCGGATGCAGCAGGCATCGGCGTGGATGGAGCCGGAACGGGGGCCGACGGCGACTCAGCCGGGGAGCCCGCGGTTGGCGGCGGGGCAGGTGCCGGGGCGGCCGCCGCCGGCGTGGCTCCCCCGATGCGCCATGGGACGGAATCGATGAGAATGCCGGTGGACGCGGGACGGGGCGGCACGGCAGGCCCCTCCTCCGGGCTGGCGTCAGGTCCGGAACCGGCACCAGGTCCGGTGCCGGGTCCGGACTGGCCGCCGCTTTCAGCTTCTGCGCCGGTCCCTGGACCGGCTGGTGAAACGTCGAGGGGAGGCTCCCCTGCAGCGCCGAGGGCGGGCAGCGGTTCGGCCGCGGGCAGTGCGGGAGGTTGCTGCCGGGAAACGTGGCCCGAGTCGGCGTCGGGGTCCTCGCGCACGGCGGCGTCTTCGATGTGCCGCATCACGGTGCGGTCCCAGAGGTGGTCGTAGGACGTCGTCATCTCCCCTGCGGAACCGGCACCGGCTCCGGCTCCGGTGGAAGCGCCGCCCGCAGCAGCTGCGTCCGCTGCGTCGGGGAGTTCGGGCACCGCGTCGGCTTCCCCGGCCAGCTCCCCGTCGGCGATGATCTCCCCGTTGTCCCCGTCCGAATGGTTCTCCCCGTCGACGCCAATAATGCCGTCCGGGGCAATCGTGGCGTCCGGGTCCAGGCCGCCCGCGGCCGATGGATCCAGAGCGCCGCCAGCCTGGCGTTCATCGGCCGGGTCCTCATCGATGACTCCCAGCACCGTTTCGGCCGAGGCTCCGTGTTCGGAAAGGAGGGTGGCTTCGGAAAGGAGGGTGGCTTCGGAAAGAAGCGTGGTCTGCGGCACGTCCTCCGTTTCCGGCAGGACAGCAGGGGGCTGTGCGTCAACGGCGGGAGCGGCCGGTATTACAGCGGCCGGAACTTCAGCAGCCGGGCCATCAGCCGCTGGGCTGGCTGCGGAAGTTCCCGTTGGTGCGGCGGCATCCGCTGCGGCCGGGGCACCACCAACTGCAGCGGGGCCGGACGGTGCTGTCATGGTCAGGGACTGCAGCAGCACCACGCCCTCACCGAGCGGAAGTTCCGGTTGTTCGGCGGCATGCCCTGGACTGCCGGTGCCCCCATCTGCGATCCGCACCCGGCACGTGCCGGGTAGCACGAACCTGCGTTCGTTCCAGGTGGTCACGTCCCGGCCATCAAGGTCCATGGCTCCGCCGGGCTGCTCGACGGTGAGGTCGATGTCGCCGCGCAGGAAGACCCGCAGGGACCCGTTGAAGTCGAGGATGCCGAAGGAGGGAATCCGGGTGAGGGATCCGCCCGACGTGCTGGTCACGGCTGCGAGGACCTCGTGCGGCTCGGGCCGGCCCGCCAGGAGCTCCCACAGCGCGCCTGCGAGTTCGGCGGAGGACCCGGGGCCCAGGAGGACAGCGGTGCGGGACCTGACAACGCCCAGCCAGGTGCCCGGGATGTAGCTAGCGGCCGTCATTGCCCTGCTCCCCGTGTTGGGCAGTGGTGTCCTGGTCGGCCGTCTCCTCAACCGGTTCGGGCAGGGGCTGCGTCACGGCTTCGGATGCCGGGCGCGGCAGCGTCACTTCGTCTCCGTCAGCCGAGGTGAGGCGGGGCGCTGTGGTGCCCGCACCGTCGTCGTTCGCAACGTTCCTGGCATCCACCACGATGGCCGTGACGTTGTCCCGTCCGCCCTTGCGCAGCGCGGCCTGGATCAGTGCGTCCACAGCCTCCTGCGGATCCGCCACGGTGCCGAGGATCCCCAGGATTTCCTCATCCGACAGTTCCCCCGTCAGTCCGTCAGAGCAGACCAGGACGCGGTCGCCTTCCTCCACGGGGAGGAGCCAGTAGTCCGCCTCCGTCTCGTCCCCCGTGCCCAGGGCACGGGTGACCACGTGCCGGCGCGGGTGGATGGTTGCTTCCTGCGCGGTGATTTCGCCCGCGTCCACGAGTTCCTGGACCTCCGAATGGTCCACGCTGATTTGTTCGAACCGTCCCTGGCTGAGCCGGTAGGTGCGGGAATCGCCGATGTTCAGGACCAGCCAGTACGGCATGCCCATCTGTTCCACCACCACCGCACCGGTGAGGGTGGTGCCCGCGCGGGCTCCGGTGGCCTCACGGATGGAATTGTCCGCGCGGACCAGGTACTGCTGGAGGACGGCCGCGGTGATGCTCCGCTCCCCCGTGCTGACCTGGGGCATTTCGGCGAGTGCCCGCACGCACAGGCCGCTGGCGATTTCGCCGGCTTCGTGGCCGCCCATGCCGTCAGCGACGGCGAAGACGGGGTCGGCCGCGATGTAGGAATCTTCATTCAACTCCCGGCGGAGTCCCCTGTCCGTCCCGTAGCCATAGCTGAGGCTGGGTCCCGGTCCCGGCTGGATGGTGGAGGAAACACTGGCGGGGTGCTGGTTCATGCCTGTCCTAGGTAAAAGGTACGGTCTCCAAAATGCACGCTGGATCCCGGGTTAACAAACGTGGGGACGCCGGGCACCAGTGGGGTGCGCAGGCCGTCCGGGGTGGTGACGGCGCTTCCGTTGGTTGACTGCCGGTCTGTCACCCAAATACCTGCGCCGTCGGTGAGCAGGTGCAGGTGCGTCTTGGAGATGGAGCGCCCGGGATCGTCCACGGCCAGCAGCTGTGCGTGCTGTTCCCCGGCCTGCCCCACCGGGTTGCGGCCCACCAGGACGCTGCGGTCCAGCTGGAAGTCGCGGCCGTCGTCCAGCCGGATCCGGAGGACGGCCACAGGGGCAGGGCCGCTTGTTCCGGGACGCACCTGGGTGCGTTCGACGTCGTCGTCCACGTGCTGTGGTGGAACCCGGTGGCCGGCTGAACCTGTCGGTGCAAAACCGTGCGCGAAACCGGGCATCATCCCTTGGCCGGCAGCTTGCGCAGGTGCCGTCGGCGCAAAGGAGGCCGGCGCGGTGTAGGGCATGGTCTGTGACGGCATCATGGCCGACGGCGAAGGTGCTGGAGGTTCGGAGGGCTGGGCTGCAGGTGGTTGGGGCGCCGGGGTTTGGCGCACCGGAGACTGGGCTGCGGTGGCCCCGGCCACCGGGGACAGCACCTGCTGCACGGGCGGAAGGTCCAGCGGCGCGAAGCTGTAGGGGCCCTGGATGCCGCCGGTGGTGATGGGGTCGCGGCCGGCCTTGACGTCGAACACCAGGGTCTTGGCGGCGGCGTCATTCCAGCCGCGCAGCCCGCCGTTCTTGTCCCAGCGGTTGGAAACGACCACCAGCACGGCCCACGCAGCACCTACCAGGAGCAGTGGGCCAAGGATGAACAGGGCGGCGTCGAACCACTTGAAGACCACCACCAGCACAGCAGCCAGCACGGCCAGCAGGATGCCTGCCCCGGTGATGAGGCCGCGCAGGAACACGGCACCGGCGCCGGGCGCATAGCCGTCCTGGTCCGCGCTGCGGATCCCCATGAGCAGGTTGCCGGGGGTTTTGCCCGTGCGGGCCTCCAGGCCGAGCACCACGGACAGGTAGGCCAGGGTCAGGCCAAGGCCGATGCCGCCAAAGAGGGCCAGCGATGAGGTGTCGTAGATAATGAAGCCCCCGCTCCTGGTCCGGGTGATCCCGGCAAATCCGATGGCAAAGGCCACCACCAGCACCGCCACCCCCGGCAGCCAGTCAATGACGGCAGCGCCGAGCCGCTTGCCCGCGGCAGCCGGAACAAGCTGAAGGTTCACTGCCATTCCCGTTCCTCCCCCTGGAGCGGCCTGCACCCGTGTGAATCCGCCAGTCCTGTCCGGCGCAGTCCCCGTGTGCAAGGTGCCCGCCTGCGCGGTGCCCGTAAATGCGGTACCCGCCGGCCGACCTGCCGGGGGCATTTCTACTACCGGGATAGTACCGGGATTCCCGGGCCCATGCGCGGGGCGCGCCTCGCCCGCAGCACTCCTTCCGCGGTCCGCGGGCAGGTCCGGGGTGCGGGGACGGCGTGCCGCCCGGTTGGGCAGCGGCGCCGCGCAGGCGGGGCAAAAGGTGGCCCCCGCCCGGATGGGCTGTTGGCAGCGCGGGCAGCGTTCGTCGTCGGAAGTCACTGCCGGCCGGGTCCTTCCTGGCTGCGTCCTTCCCGGGTCGGAGGCGCGTCAGCACTTCCGGAGGCACGACGCCGCCGGGCGGCAACGAACGCGGAGACCGCAGGCATTGCCTGCCGGCCGCCGCGCAGGCCGGGGCCCTTGCCGGAGTTCATGGCGGTCCGGGCGTCGGCCAGCAGCGAGCGCGGTGAGAACCGTGCCTGCTGCCGGCGCCAGAACCCCATGCCGGAGGTCATTTCCTTGAGCGACCCGTCAACGATGGTCCAGTACTCGCGAACGTCCTCCTCGGTGGGCTCGCCCGCTCCGAAGATGGAGGCGTCCGCCCGGCGGGCCAACAGGGCGGTGGTCCCTTGGGTGGCAGGGAACGCTTCAGCCAGGACTGCAGCGCTTTCGCGCCGCGTCGAGCGGGTGTCGACGGCGGCACCCAGGTCGGTCGCCAGGCTCACCACCTCGTTCCAGCCTCCGCCCACACGCTGGGCAGGGTGGCCGTCGCGGAAACGCGACTTCCGCCGTCGTGCCTTCAACAGGGCGATCAGCAGCAGCGGCAACGCCAGGACCAGCAGCGGAATGGCGGCGACACCCAATGCACCCAAAAGCGCGCCCCAGAACAGCCATGGGTTGTTCTTCTTCTGGTCCGCGTCCAGGGCGTCCGGTGAGGAATCCGGCGGCAGGTCCGCGGGCTCCTGCGGCGGGGGCGGCGGCTGGAGCACCTGGGGCTTGGGCTTGGACTTGTTCTCCGGGTCCGGCGGGATGGGGATGTTGTCCTTGGGCGGGGTGGGATCGAAGCTGACCCAGCCCACCCGTTCAAATGCGACCTCGACCCAGGCGTGGACGTCCTTTCCGGTGATCTTCACCTGGCCGGCACCGTTCTCAGGGCTGGTGGGCTCCGGGTAGAAGCCCATCACCACGCGGGAGGGGATGCCCAGGTGCCGGAGCATCAGGGACATGGCCACGGCGTACTGTTCATCGTCGCCGAGCATTTGCTTGGCGGTCAGCAGGTTGCGGATCCGAGCCGCGCCATGGCCGGAGACGCTGGGCAGCTGCCCCTCACTGACCAGGCCGTTGCTGAAGGCCCCTGTCTTCTGAAAATGCGCCTCGATCTGGCGCACGCGGTCGATGGCCGTGGGGGCGTCGGCGGACAGGTCATTGGCCTGGGAACCGACCACCGGCGGCACCTCCAGCGGAGCCGGCAGGGAGATTTTCGCGAAGTCGTACTGTGTCAGCTGCCCGTGCTCGAGCTTGACGGGATCGGAGACCTGCACGGTGTAGGCGTCGCCGCGGGACAGGCCGTTGGTGGTGACGGCGGTGTCCGTTCCCTGGTTGAAGTAGAGGCCCGCAGCAGCGGCGGAGCCGGACTGCTCAAAGCTGATGCCAGTGGTCTTCCGGCCGCCGGGGACAAAGTAGCCCTGGTAGTCCTCCACGTTGATGCTGATCGAGTAGTCGTTGGTGGGCACCACTCCGGACGTGTCGGCGAGGGTGTTGATGGACTTGGCGTCGCCCACCTTGCTGAAGTTGCCGGAGCCGTTGGGGTCCATGTTGTAGTTGGTGCCGTTGAAGGCATCCAGGGCACCGAGGCGCACCCGGCCGTCCCGGGGGAGCCCCTTGACCACGAACAGGGTGTCGTCCTTCTTGTCCTTGACGTAGGTCCGGAAGCTGGCCAGGGGCGTGATGTAGTCCTTGGGGTCGAACGGCGGCACCACCACGTTGCGGAGGACTTTGCGGTCCTCCCCCGCGCTGACCAGGGGGGCGGCCACCGCGGTAATTCCCACGCTGGCGGCGATCACTCCTGCGGCCATGCCCAGCCGGCGGATCCTGGCGCGGCGGGCGGTGGCGCTGTCCGCCTGCGGATTGTTGACCGCCACCCTCCGGGTGCTGTTCCGCCGCAGGGTGTCGCGGCGGAAGGTTGCCCATGCGATGCCAAGGACCGTCAGGCCAATGCCGCGTTCGAGGGTCAGGAATGCGGCGTTGGTGCTGAAGGCGATGCCTGTGACGAACAGGACCAGGACCGGGATGAGGGGCAGGTAGGGACTGCGGGCCCGCCACGTCAGGAGCGCGGCCACGAGTGCCGTGACCAACGAGCTCAGGAAGGGGACAATGAGCACGCCGCCGGCGGTTCCCACCGGCACGCCCACGGTGAGCATGTCCTTCCAGGCAAACACGACGCCCAGGAGCAGGGTGCGCAGCGAATCCACGGAGGGGACAAATCCGGCAATGGCGGAGTCCGGCACCGCCAGCCAGGTCCCAAACACCAGGTAGGCGGCCAGGGCCAGGGCGGTGGTGATCAGCAGGCCCAGGCGCAGATGGGCGTTGGCTGCGCCGATGGCCAGTCCCAGGATGATGCCGCCGAACCCGGACAGGAGGTAGTAGGGGTCACCCCCGAAGCTCAGGCCGAAGCCGAGCAGGCCCAGGCCCAGCAGGACCACCAGGGCTCCGGCGTCGAGCACGAAATGCCAGGGCGGCTGGCCGGTGGTGAATGCGGAGTCCGGGTTTGCGGCCTTGCGGCGGGTACGGGATTGCGGGGACTGTGTTTGTGCGGCCGGCGTTTGTGGGGACCGGCCCGGTGCGGCGCTCATGCGGCGGCCTTTCTCAGCACGATGGCAAGGTCGGCAAGGTCGCCGAGCGTCAGGACAGTGAGGTCTGCGATGTTGGCCCTGGTGGGGGCGGCGCCGGCTTCCACCCGGACCGCCAGGCTGCGGACGCCTGGCGGGACGGAGGCGGCGGCGGAACGAAGCTGGGTTGCCGTGACGTTGCTGCCCACCACGAAGAACACCACGGAGGCGTTGGGAACCGTGTCGGCCAGGGTCCTGGCGAGGTCGACGGCGGTGCGGCGCATCGGCGTGCCCACGATCCGGGTCATGTCATCGAGCAGGTTGCGGCCGGTTTCGCAGCGGAGCGGGCCTTTTTGCGTGAGAACGTCGAGTTCGCGCTGTTCGCGGATGGCCTGCCGGCCGATGGAGGCGGCTACCGAGATGGCCATCTCGAACTCGGTTTCGGAGGAGTACTCGTCGGTGTTGATGGACAGCGAAATGGCCAGGTGGGCGCGGCGGGTTTCCTCGAACTGGCGCACCATCAGTTTGTTGGTGCGGGCTGTGGTCTTCCAATGGATGTGCCTGCGGTCATCGCCGGGTACGTAGTCGCGCAGGGCGTGGAAGGACACGTCGGCACTGGAGAGGTCCGTCGTGGGCATGCCTTCGAGGTCGCGGATGAAGCCCGCGGCGGAGCCTGCCAGGGCAACCGTGCGGGGGTGCACGAAGAGGTCCTCCGGTTCGGTCCAGAGGACCTGGCGCCGCAGCAGGTGCAGGGGGTCGGCCCGGACGGAACGGACCGGTCCCACCACAATGACGGCGCGCCGCGCGGTGGGGATGGTGAACAGGTCCTCGTGGACCTGGCCGGGCTTCATCCGGGGCAGGTGGAAGACGGCGGTGGTGCTGCCCACCGGCAGTTCCAGCGCGGCCGGCAGCAGCGGGCGGACCGAGGTGTTAGAGACGGCGATGCTGCCGACGGCGCTGTCCCCCACTGCCACACGCGTCCGGGCGAGGTCCAGCACCACGCCGTAGGAGGACCGGCCGAGGATGAACGCGACGGCGATCATGAACATGGCGAAGGCGGCGATGGAGGCCGCCGTAGCTTCCTGCCAGCCGAACGCCTGGCCGGTGGTCCAGAGCAGGATGGCGCCGGCAAGGACGGACCACCCCAGGATGCTGACCACGGACAGCACCGGCCAGGCGTATTTCAGCCAGATGTCCCGCGCAGCCCGCCAGGCGGGCGCCAGGGCGAGCAGGGCCGTGCTGCTGGCTTCGGACCACACGGCTGCAGGGTGCAGCGGGGTAGGGCGGCCGTTCCGGTGGAAGGGCTGCTGGAGACGCTCCGCGAGCCGGGTCAGCCGGGTGCCGCTGGACGTGCCGTCGGACATAAGGGTTTGCCTTCGTTGTTGCGCTGGAATGACAGTGGCGGCGGCTGCAGCTTCAGGCTGCAGGCCGGGCGGTTTAGGCGTTGGTGCGCTGCTGCGGGGCGGCGACGTCGGCCAGGATCCGGGTGAGCACAGCCTCGGCAGTGGCGCCGGAGAACTCGGCTTCCGGGTCCATCACGAACCGGTGGGTCCAGACCACGGGCGCCAGTTCCTTGATGTCATCCGGCAGCACGAAGTTCCGTCCCTGCGCCGCGGCCCAGACCTTGGCGGCACGGACCATGGCCAGGGCGCCGCGGACCGAGACGCCAAGCCGGGTCTCCGGGGCGCTGCGGGTCTCCTCGCAGAGCCGGGAGATGTACTCCAGCACCGCCGTGTCAACATGCGCCGTGGCGGCGAGGTCGGCCATGTCCGCCACCGCCTGGGTGGTGATCACGGCACTCAGGTCCTTTGACCGGTCCCTCAGGTTGTTCCCGCCTAGGAGCCGGACTGTGGAGGCGTGGTCCGGGTATCCGATGGAGGTCTTGATCAGGAAGCGGTCCAGCTGGGCCTCGGGCAGGCGGTAGGTGCCTGCCTGCTCGATCGGGTTCTGGGTGGCCATCACCATGAAGGGGCGGCCCGCGGAGTAGGTGACGCCGTCAACGGTGACCCGGGATTCTTCCATGACCTCCAGCAGCGCGGACTGTGTCTTGGGCGAGGCGCGGTTGATCTCGTCAGCCAGGACGATGTTGTTGAAGATCGGCCCCTTGTGGAACTCGAACTTCTGCGTCTTCTGGTCGTAGATGGTCACGCCGGTCACGTCGGAGGGAAGCAGGTCCGGGGTGAACTGGATGCGGTTGTTCGAGCCCTGAACCGTGGCGGCCAGCGCCCGCGCCAGTGAGGTCTTGCCCGTCCCCGGTGCGTCCTCAAACAGGACGTGCCCTTCTGCCAGCATGGCGGTGAAGGTCAGCCGGATGACGTGTTCCTTGCCCAGCACCGCCTGCCCCACGTTGGCAACCAGCTTTTCGAATGTGTCGGCAAACCACTCGGCCTGCTCCATGGTCATGGTCATGAAATTGTTCTTCCTCTGGTTGTGCCTGGTTGAAGCGTTTGTTCGAAGGACCCGGGGCTGCCGGCCCCTAGTAACTGGCCGGGCAAGAGCCCATCCCAGCAGTCGAGCCGGTAATGGTGTCAGCCCGGATGAACCGGTACTGGTTGGTCCACCTGCTGCCGTTCGCGTTGTAGATGTAGTACCAGCGGCTCGAGCCCCAGCCATCCCGGTAGCACTCAAGTTGAACCCGCGTACCTTGGGGCATCTTGTAGGAGGTGCAGGTTCCGCTGGACCAGTGGTCGGACCCCGAGGCCTTTTCCAAACAGCTGTTGACGTTGACCACGGCGTCCCACAGGCGGGGACCCGGCGGGGGCGGCGGGGGCGGCGCGGAACCACTGCGCGACGTGTCGCTGCCGATCCGGCCCGGCTGGCCGCCGCTGATCGCCCTGACCCGGAGCGTGACCGTCTCGCTGTAACCAACGGTCTTCGAAAACGACCGCTGGTTGGTGTCCTGCCACGCTCCACCGTCGACGCTGTACTGGTATCCCGTCACCGGCCGGCCGTTGCCGTCCGGCTGGTTCCAGGTCCAGGACACTGTCTTGTCACCCTCGCCGCTGCTCTTGCTGCCATTGACGGCGGGAGCAAACGCGAGTCCGTAAGGATTGACGGCGTTGGACGGGGAGCTTGCATCGCCGGCACTGGTGCTCCGGGACGACACCGCCCACACCACCACCGATGTCTGGGTTCCGTTGGCTGCCGCAACCACCCCTCCACCGGCAGGGATGCTGCCGGAGCCTCCTCCGGACGTCAGGCTGTAACGGTATGTGATTTCCGTGGGCGATGAACCATTTCGTTGGGCGTCTGTCAACTGCGCAAACCGGACGTCGATCTTCCCGCCATTGCCGTTGGTATCAACCAGGGTTGCCGTTGGTGCTCCCACCGTTCCCGGCTTGCCCACGGCACGCGTCGCTGCCGACGGCGCGCTGGTGCCGCTGGTTCCCGCCTTGTTCGTAGCCGACACCGTGAAGGTGTAACTGGACTCGGAGTTGTCCACCGTGACGTTTTGCGATGTGGCGGCAACCTGCTGGGTTGCGATGGCGGCTCCGCCACGGAGAGTGGTCAGCGTGTAGGACGACACAGCGTCACCATTGTTGTTGGGTGCCGTCCATACGACACGCAGCTGGCTCTGGGAACCAACAGGCGTCGCCTGTGCCACGCTCGGTGCCGCCGGCGTTGCCGGGACACCGGCGGGCACTTCGGCTGCCGAATACGGGCTCCACTCGGACGGGTCCTTGGCGTCATTGCGGGCCAGGACACGGACCTTGTAGGAGACTCCGTTCTGCAGCCCCTTCCACACATAGTTGACGGACGTCAGTCCCTGGATTTGGGCGTTCTGGCCAGCGGGAGCAGGCGAAATTTCCAGGTCATAAGACTTTACGGGTGAGCCCTTGCTGGCCGGAGCGGTCCAATTGACCGTCAATTGTTTGTCGCCGAACTTCAGCGACGGTGACAGCGGGGTATCCGGCTTCACATCCGGGCGGACATCGGCAGAGGCCGGGGAGCGGTCGGACTCCCCGAACTCGTTGGTAGCCGTCACCTGAAAGTGGTAGATGGTGTTGTTGGTCAGGCCGTTCAGGGTGCAGGTGTTGGCAGGGCAGTCCTGCCGGAAGCCACCTTCCCCGTAGACCGTGTACTTGGTGATGACGGAGCCTCCGTCCGCCGGAGCGGACCAGTTGAGCAATGCGGTCTGGTCCCCCACGCTCTGCGCCTGGGGGGTGGTTGGAGCTGCCGGCTTGTCCTTGACAGTCAGCCGGACGCGCGCGGTTGCATGCCGGGAGCTGTCCTGCGTCTTGTCCTCTACCGTGTAGACAACCACCAAGGTTCCGGTGAAGCCCACAGCAGGGGTAACGGTGACCGAATCACCGTTGACGTCCACGCTGCCGCTGCCCGTCTCGGTATTCGCGGCGATGATCCTCAACGGCGTCTCGGGGAAGGGGTTCGCGTCATTTGCCAAGACGTTGATGGTGACGGGCTTGCCCGCCGCAGCGTTGTCCTGCACATCGTCGTTCGCCACGGGCTTGGGCCGGTCCGAAGCCGACACGGCAAGCTGGTAGGTGGCCGTCGCTTCAAGCCCGCGCGGGTCCGTTGCCTTGACCTGCACGACGCCCCGGGCTCCGGTAAGGGCGGAGTCAGCGGCCGAGACCTTCAGCGTCTTACCGTCGATGCGTGCGGTGAAGCCGCCGGGCGGGTCTCCCACCAGCTGGTACTTCATCTTCCCGACGTCGTCCTGGTCGGGATCGGAGGTCAGCTTTCCAAGGTCGGTGGTGGCGGAGTCGCCCTTGGGAACATCCACGTTGGCGCCAAGCAGCTCCGGCGGGTTGTTCCTATTCGGGTCCGGCAGCACTTTGGTCCTGATGCTGAGGGTGGCCTTCAGGCCGGCAGGGTCGTCCGGTCCGGAACCGTCCGTGACCTCGAAGGTGAGCGAGCCAGGGCCAACATAGTCGGCTCCTGCTGAGTACTTAAGGCCGGCACCGTCGCGGATGATGGGGTCGCCACCGCTGGCTCCAATGAGCTTGATCCGGTCCGCCTGGGTCAGGCGGGGTGACCGGCCTTCACGCACCTTGACCCATTCCTTTAGGTCAACGTCCACGGACTGCCCGGCCACCACTTCAATGACGTCATCCTTGGCCAGGGTGGGAACCTGCTGGCCAAGGCCGGGGACCCAGATGATGGCGGTGGACTGCTGCCCATCCACGTCTTCCACCGTGTACGGAATGAGCTGGGGCTGTTCGGTGAGGTCCACCAGCACGTTGCCGCTGCCGCCGGGACGGGCCGTCGTTGCCTCTGTGCTGATCTTCAGGTTTTCGCCCACACCGTCGGGGTCCTCGTCGTTCTTGAGGACGGGAACATCCACGGCCGTCTTGCCCATGGCTTGGGCCGAGGTCACCCTGTCGTCCCGGGCAACCGGTGCCCTGAGGGGCACGTTGTTGTCCACTACCAGCCGGATGGTGGCCTGGGCAGCAGCGTCCCGGTCGTCGGCGACCTTGTACCGCACGTTGACAGTCCCGGCCTCGTTGGGGGCAAGCAGGATGATGCGGCCGCTGTTCCTGCTCACGGTGGCCTGCAGTGCGGGGTCGGCCTCGATGCCGTCAGTGAGGATGCGGATACGGTCGCCGTCGGGATCGGTGTCATTGGCTGTCGCGTCGACGGCGATCTGCCGGCCGGGACGCACCCGGACCTCATCGTCCACCGGAGTGGGCTTCTGGTTCATCTCGCCGCGCGGTGCGATGCCCACCGTCACGGTCCCGGTGTTGATGGCGCCCTGGCGGTCCACCACTTTGTACCGGAAGGTATCGGTACCGGCACCGTCGCCCGCGGCGGTGAAGTCGATGAAGTTGCTGCCCACGGTGGCGGTGCCCATGGCAGGGGTGCTGTCGATGCCGGTCAGCTGCACGGAGTCGCCGTCGGGATCGATGCCGTCCAGCGGCACCGGAATCCGGACCGTGCCGGCCGCCACTACCCGGGCGGTGAGGTTGCGGGGCTGGGGCCGGGAATTCTCCGCGCCCTCCAGGGGCAAAATGTGGATGGTGACGGCGGCGGCGCTCTTCTGGCCCTGCGGATCCACCGCGTTGTAGATGGCGCGTACCGTCTTGGGCTGGGCGCCTGCGATGAAGCGGAGGGTGTTCTCTGAGACGAAGCTCTTTCCGTCCACGGGATCAACGGCCTGCGGCAGGACCGGGTCCACGGCCAGTTCCTGCCCCTGTGGATGGGTGTCGTTGTCCAGGACCGGGATGGTGACAACGTCGTTGACACGGACGTTCACCTCGTCCGGCTTGGGCTGCGGGGCTTCCACCACCGCCGGGGCGGGGACGGGCACCACCGAGACGCTGCCCGTCGCCGGCTTCTTCCCGTTGGACATGGTGTATTCGAACAGGATGGGGTCCTTGGTCCCCAGGATGTCGGTAATCCGCAGGACGCTGTGGTTGATCACGCTGACCGACACCGTGGCGTTGTCCGGGAGTTTGACGGACTGCAGCACCAGGACGCCGCCTGAGGGGTCGGAGTCGTTGGCCAGGGGGTCCAGCAGTACGCTGCCGCCGGTGGGCATCAGGGCCACGTCATGGACTGCTACGGGGTCGCCGCCGTCGTTGCCTGATTCGACATCGACGCGGATGAGGCCCTGGCTGCTTTGCGGGCCGTTGCTCGCAATGTACGTGAGGTAGACCGGGCCCGGAGTGGTGCTGCGGAAGGTGAAGGTCCCACCGTCCGTGACCGGGCCGAGCTCGGCGGGTCCGTTGGCTTCCACCTGGGCCAGCCGGAGGGCACCTCCGTTGGGGTCGACGTCATTCTTCAACGGGGAGATCACCAGATCCTGGCCGACCACGGCGGTGACGTGGTCGGCGTTGACCACGGGCGCGAGGGCACCGGGCGGCTGGACGTTGACCACCACCTTGCCGGTGACGGTGGCGCGGCCGTCCCAGATGGTGACCTGGACGTTCTTCTTGCCGGCCGTTGCACCGGAGTCCTGGAAGGTGAGCAGGCCGTCGCGCCGCACCTTGACCTGGTCCTGGTCGTTGTCGGCTTTGGCGTCCAGCAGCACCAGGTCGTCGCCGTCGGGGTCGATCCAGTCGGTGAGGATGTTCTGGCTGACGGTTTTGCCCTGTTCCACCAGCATGGTGGTGTCTTCGCCGCGCTTGAACTTGGGCGGTTTGTTTTCGTCCGGTCCCACCACGCTCAGCGTGACCTGGCCGCCGGCGGACAGGCCGCGGCCGTCAGAAGCACTGTAGTTGAAGGTCTCGGTGCCGGGTTTGGCGTCAGCCGGGACAGTGATCTGGAACGCGGTGCCGCCGTAGATGCTTTCCAGCGTGCCCGCTTTGGGCCCGGAGTCCCCCACCGCCGCGGTAAGGACGTCGCCGTCGGGGTCGGAGTCATTGTCCAGGACGCTCAGGATGGTGGTGCGGCCAGGGCGCACGCCGACGGCGTCGGGCTTGGTTTCCGGCGGCCGGTTGGGTTTGGTGCGGTCCGGCAGGATGTTGATGGTGTTGTTGTCCGCCGATTCCTGGTCCTGGTCATCGGATTCGTTTTTGGGTGGGATGACGTCGTCCCAGTTGTTGACCAGCTGCATGTTCTGGTTCACCAACCAGACATTGCCCGAATTCACATCGTTCAGGACCACCAGGTCCCGGTTCACCCGGAAAACATACGACGGCGACGCACTCGCCCTGGGCACGTCCACCTTCTTATCGTCACCATCATTGACGCAGTCCCGCACATACTTGTTCGCACCCGACCACGCCGCATGCACACACCCGCCCAACTGCACCGGAGCAGCAGGCACGCCCTCGCCGTCGAACACCACCGTCTTCGCCGCCCCACCATCCAAAGGCTGCTTCAGCAGCGCCTTCCGGGTCGCCACGGCCACAACATCACTGCCCGGGCCCGGCTGCTGCAACTTCGCATCCCGCGCACCCTCCAACGCCAGCCGCTTGCCACTAGGCAAAAACAGGTTCCCCGCCGCAGCATCCAACACCACCGGCCGGTCCCCCACCACCGTCATCTGCAGATCCCCGGCACCCTTCAACCCATCCCAGGTCTCAGACTCCGACGACATCACCCCACCAGTGGCGTCAACACCCGTCACCGACACCACACCGGTCTTCGGATCCGCCGAATAAATCCGGTCATCAGAACCCACCGCAGACACAAGACCCGCCGAACCCACCAAAACCGGCTCCGACGCCTCCTTATCAAAACCATTCACCGTGGACGGCGACACCGCCCACACCTTCCCCGAGGCAGCATCGGTCACCGAGATCGTCCGCGCACCAAAACTCACATCAGCCGCCCCCGGCAACTGCTTATCCCCACCCAGGCGCATATTCGCTGGCGACACCTGGTTCAACGTCGACCCAGCCTCATCGTCAACGAACACCTCGCCCGCATGCTGGAGGACATCAAACGTCGTCGACGCCGGAGTCACCGCCCCATCCAACACCCGCGACGGATAATTCAACCGCCCCACAGCATTCTTCGACTTCGACACCACCCACACGCCGCCGTCATTCAACTCAACCTCAGTGGTCTTAAACCCCGGATACAACACAGCACCCGTCACCACCACCGCCACCACAGCACCAAACGCAGTGCCTGAGGCAAGTTTCTTGTGTCGCCTTTTCAGCCCAAGCTTCCCCAGCAGAGTTGTCACAGCGTTACTTTTCCCTCAGATTGTGTGGCCACAGGGCAGCCGTTTCAGAGACCGGTATGAGGCTCTCTTTTCCCCGGCGTAAGCCTACCGAATGGGGGAATTCCCCGCGATGGGGACATCTGCCCTGATGGCAGGGCCTGGGAAGTGTCAGCAATGCGGGGCTCCGAGCGCTGCGGGTTCGGGAAGTGTGGTGTGGCCGGCGATGACGTAGCGGCCCACATTGCGTGCTGAACCGGATTCGACCCGCCACCAGCGGATGATGCCGGTGCCGGACCAGTTGTCGCTCTGGTCGATGTAGCACGCCACCATGATGCGGTCCTGGGTGACCTTGTAGAACCACGGCGGGTTGTCCCCCGTGACGCCGTCACAGTCGAAGTAGGGATTGGGCCGGTAGTTCGACCCGCCCAGCGTGAAGGTGCAGCTGCGCTCGAAGTTGGGGTCGGAGGTCTTGATCCGGGTTTCCCAGAGTCCCTGCTTGCCTGACGTGGCGCTGGCAGTGACCACGGCGCTGCCGGTGCCCAGCGAGTTGAAGGTCTGCACGGCGATGGTCACGGTTTCACCGAAGCCTGCCGTGTTGACCGTCCTGCTGCCGGAGGGGGCAACGTTCTCCCAGCCGCCGTTGTTGATCCTGATCCTGGTTTGGGCGACGTCGTTGGTGCTGGTGGACGGTGAGGACCAGTTCAGGGTGGCCGACTTTTGGTTCACGCCGCCGTTTTGGCCCGACGCTGATGGGGTTCCCGGGGATCCGTAGGGCGTGGCAGTGGCAGGGGTGCTGCCGTCGGAGCTGGGAGCCACCGTTGAATTGGCAATAACGGTGATGCTGACGGCCGAGCCGTTGGTGAAACCGCCGATGGTTTGCCCGGGGGTGATGGGTCCGCGGGCGCCGTTGCTGGCGTTGTAGCTGTAGCTGACTTCGTTTTCGGCGGAACCGTTGCGTTCCGCCGCGGTCAGCTTGCGGAAGTCCACCGTCACTGCCCGCCCCGCTCCGCCGGTGTTCGCCGGCGTTGCCGTAACCCCGGACACCGTGGCCAGCTTGCCGGTGGCGCGTCGGGGCGCCGAGGGCGGGCTGACAGTGCCCTTGCCTGCCTTGTTTTCAGCCTGCACGGTGAAGGTGTAGGCGGCCTCGGAGTTGTTGGCGGTGAAGTTCGCGGTGCGGACATTCCCGGGCACGGTCTGCGTCTGGGCGGCAGCGTTGCCGCCGCTCATGGTGACGTAGTAGCTGCTGATGGGGTCGCCGTTGGTGTTGGGTTCGGACCAAGTGACCCTGATCTGGCTCTGGCTTCCCACGGATGGAGCGACGGCGGACGAGGGCGCAGCGGGTGCCGCGGGGACGCCTGCCGGATTGTCCTCCGCCGAATAGGTCCCCCAGTCGGAGGCGCCAAGTTCGTTGACGGCCTGCGCGCGCACCTTGTAGTTGACGCCGTTGGTGAGGCCGGTCCACGTGTAGTTCAGCCCGGCCACCTCGTTCTTGACCGCCACGCCGCTGGCAGGCGGCGGAGAGATCTCCAGGTTGTAGTGCTTCACCGGGGAGCCCTCGGTTTTCGCGGCCGGCCAGGTGATGGCCATCGTCTTGTCACCGGCCCTGACCGTGGGTGCTTCCGGCGGTGAGGGCTTCTCATCCGGCCGGATTTCGTTGGACTGGGCAGACGCCTGCGAGTCCCCCACCTCATTGGTGGCCAGCACCGTGAACACGTACTTGACGTTGTTGGTCAGCCCGCTCAGCGTGCAGGTGGTGGTGGGGCACTTCTGTTCGAAGCCGTTGTTCGAGCGGACCGTGTATCCCGTGATGGCGGCACCGTTGTCCGACGGCGGGGCCCATTTGAGGACGGCGGTCCGGCTGCGGACGTCGGTGGCACTGGGAGCGGACGGCGCGTCGGGCTTGTCCCGCACGGTGAGCCGCAGGCGGCCGTCCACCTGGCGGGACAGGTCGCCTGTCTTGTCCGCCACGGTGTACCGGACCACCATGACGCCTTTGTACCCGTCAGCCGGGGTAACAGTGATGCTGTCTCCTGATACTGCCGGCTGCCCGGCTGCAGAACCCGTCTCCACGGTGGCGGCGACTATCCGCAGCGGGGTGTCCGGGAAGGGGTTGAAGTCGTTGGCCAGGACGTTGACGCGTTCCGTTTTGCCCGCGTTGGCTTTGTCCACGGAATCGTCGTTGGCCACAGGCAGCGGCCGGTTGGAGGCCACATGGCGTGCAGCGATGGTGGCAGCCACTGCGGGCGACCTGCCGTCGGTGACTTTCACCTGGATGTTTCCGGTGACGCCGATGCCAAGGGAACCGTCGGCAGTGATGGCGAGGGTGGCGCCGTCGACCTTTGCGGCGAAACCGGCCGGAAGCGTCCCGTCCAGTTCAAAGCGAAGGTTGTCCTTGTCCCGTTCGTCCACGTCCTTGGCCAGGCCGGCCAGGTCAACCGTTGCCTGTTCTGCCTTGGGAACGTCCACGGAGGTGCCGCTGAACGTGGGCGGATGGTTGGCGTTGGGGTCCGGGATCACCGTGGTCATGATCACCAGCGTGGATTTCAGGCCGTCGCCGTCATCCGGCCCTGAGCCGTCCGTCACCTCAAAGGTGATGGAACCCGGGCCCACGTAGTCCGGCTTTGCGGCGTACCGCAATGCCTTGCCGTCGGACTGGATAACGCCCTCCGGCGACCCGCCCTGGACGCGGACGGCGTCCGCGACTGTCACGCGGGCGGTGCGGCCGTTGCGGACCCGGACGTATTCGGCCAGGTCCAGCGTGACGTCCTTGCCGGACATCACTTCAACGGGCTCAGTTTTGGCCAAGGTGGGGTACTGTACGCCCTGGCCGGGGATCCACATCAGGGCGGTGGAGGTGAGCCCGTCCACGTCAGTCACGGTGTAGGGAACCAGCTGGTCTTCCGCGGTCAGCGTCACCACCACGTTGCCCGCGCCGCCCGGGCGGGCGTTGGGGTTTCCGTCGGGCAGGCTGATTTTGAGGTCGGTGGCCACGCCGTCGGCATCCGAGTCGTTTTTCAGGACCGGGATGTCGACGGCGGTCTTGCCCAGGGTTTCAGCCACCGTTACCCGGTCGTCCTTGGCCACCGGACGCTTAAGCTCCGCATCCGGGCTGACCTGGATCCGGATGACGGCGCTGGCCGAAGCTTTCTTGTCGTCCTGGATGCGGTAGCTGATGCTTTCATTGCCGGCCGTCCCGGGTGCCGTGAAGAGGACCTTGGCACCGTCCGTGGCTTCCACCTGCAGTCCCGGCCCCGCTTCGAAACCGTCGGAGACCAGGCTGAGCGGGTCTCCGTCGGGGTCGGAATCGTTCGCCAGGGCCTCCACGGCCACCTTGCGGCCCGGCCTGACGTCCACGACGTCGTCCACCGCGATGGGTTTTTGGTTGTTGGCCTCCGGTGGCGCGATGCCCACAATGACGGTTCCGGTGTTCTCGGCACCGATCCTGTCCCGGACCCGGTAGGTGAAGCTGTCAGTGCCGGCGGCGTCGCCGGCGGCCGTGAACTCAAGGTAGCCGTCCCGCACTACGGCGGTTCCCATGGCAGGTGCCTTGTCGATGCCGATGAGCTGGACGGAGTCGCCGTCGGCGTCGATGCCGTCCAGGGGCACTGGCACTTTGACGGTCATGCCGGCCACCACGCGGGCGGTCAGGTTACGCGGCTCGGGGCGGGAGTTCCGGTCATCGTCCCGGGCGCGAATGCGGATGGTCACCTGCTGGGAATCCACCTGCCCGGATTCGTTCTGCACCTTGTAAATGGCGTACACGGTTTTCGCCTCGGGTCCGGCAACGAAGCGCAGCTGGTCACCGGCCACGAAGATGCGGCCGTCCCCGGCGTCCGGTTGTTGGGCGAGATCGGGCAGGAGGGTGAGCTTGGAGCCGTTGGGATCGGTGTCGTTGGCCAGGACAGGGATGGTCACGACGTCGTTGACGCGGACGGTGGCTTCGTCCGGCTTGGCCTGGGGAGCCTGGAGCTTGGCCGGCGCAGGGACCATGATCACGGCGATCTCGCCGGTGGCGGACGACCGGCCGTTGGACACGGTGTACCGGACGGTCAGCTGGCCTTCAGCCCGGATGTCGGTAATCCGGACCACCGAGTGGTCCAGCACCGCGACGCTCACCGGCAGGCCGGCGTCGGCCGTCACGGACTGCACCACCAGCACGCCACCGGACGGATCCGAATCGTTGCCCAGGACGTCCACCAGGACGTCCCCGCCGGTGGGCAGCAGCGCTGTATCGCGGACGGCGACGGGCGCACCCTCGTCGGTGCCCGGCACCACGTCCACGCGTACCAGCTGCTGCGCGCTGGCCGGGCCGTTGGTCACCAGGTAGCTGACGTAGTGGGCGCCGAGCGTGCGGGAATTGAAGGTGAAGGTCTGCTGGTCCGGGTTGAGGGTGGCCGTCGATTCAGCATCGGGGGTGGCCTGCGCCAGACGCAACGTACCGCCTTGCGGGTCCGAATCGTTCTTCAGCGGAGTGATGACGGTATCGGTGCCGGCAACGGCCACCACGTGGTCGGCGTTGGCAATCGGCGGAAGGGACCCGGGGCTCCTGACATCCACGGTGACCTTGCCTTCGGCCGTGGCCTGTCCGTCCGATACCGACACGGTCAGGACCTTGCGGCCCGGGCCGGCGCCGGAGTCCTGGAAGGTGAGCTGGCCGTCGGGGCGGATCCGGGCCTGGTCCAGCGGGTCTGTGCTGGACACGGAGACGGCGAACAGGTCGTCGCCGTCGGGATCGATCCAGTCAGGAAGGATGTTCTGCGTGACAGCCTTCCCTGATTGGACCACCAGCGTGGTGTTCCGGTTGGGCTTCTGCCGCGGCGCGGTGTTGGTGCCCGGCGGGACGACGTTGAGGGTAATGTCGGCTGACGCGGAGAGGCCGCGGCCGTCATCCACGGTGTACTTGAAGGTCTCACTGCCCGCTTTGTCCGCCGGCACGGCAATCTGCAGCCCCGTGGAGCCGTAGATGGGCGAAACGGAGCCAGTCCTGACGCCTTCCGGAGTGCGGACGGTCAGGACGTCACCATCGGGGTCGGAGTCATTGTCCAGCACCGGCAGGATGGTGGTTTTCCCAGCACGGATGCCGAACTGGTCCGGTTTGGCCACCGGCGCGCTGTTGGGCTTGGTGCGGTCCGGCAGGACCGTTTGCTGGACTTCGTCCGCGGAATCCTTGTCGGCGTCGTCGGAGGTTTCCTTGGGTGGGATGACGTCGTCCCAGTTGTTGACCAGCTGCATGTTCTGGTTCACCAACCAGACATTGCCCGAATTCACATCGTTCAGGACCACCAGGTCCCGGTTCACCCGGAAAACATACGACGGCGACGCACTCGCCCTGGGCACGTCCACCTTCTTATCGTCACCATCATTGACGCAGTCCCGCACATACTTGTTCGCACCCGACCACGCCGCATGCACACACCCGCCCAACTGCACCGGAGCAGCAGGCACGCCCTCGCCGTCGAACACCACCGTCTTCGCCGCCCCACCATCCAAAGGCTGCTTCAGCAGCGCCTTCCGGGTCGCCACGGCCACAACATCACTGCCCGGGCCCGGCTGCTGCAACTTCGCATCCCGCGCACCCTCCAACGCCAGCCGCTTGCCACCAGGCAAAAACAGGTTCCCCGCCGCAGCATCCAACACCACCGGCCGGTCCCCCACCACCGTCATCTGCACATCCCCGGCACCCTTCAACCCATCCCAGGTCTCAGACTCCGACGACATCACCCCACCATTGGCATCCACACCCGTCACCGACACCACACCGGTCTTCGGATCCGCCGAATAAATCCGGTCATCAGAACCCACCGCAGACACAAGACCCGCCGAACCCACCAAAACCGGCTCCGACGCCTCCCTATCAAAACCATTCACCGTGGACGGCGACACCGCCCACACCTTCCCCGACGCAGCATCGGTCACCGAGATCGTCCGCGCACCAAAACTCACATCAGCCGCCCCCGGCAACTGCTTATCCCCACCCAGGCGCATATTCGCCGGCGACACCTGGTTCAACGTCGACCCAGCCTCATCATCAACGAACACCTCGCCCGCATGCTGCAGGACATCAAACGTCGTCGACGCCGGAGTCACCGCCCCATCCAACACCCGCGACGGATAATTCAACCGCCCCACAGCATTCTTCGACTTCGACACCACCCACACGCCGCCGTCATTCAACTCAACCTCAGTGGTCTTAAACCCCGGATACAACACAGCACCCGTCACCACCACCGCCACCACAGCACCAAACGCAGTGCCCGTGAACCATCGCGGACGCCGCCAGCGGCGGCGCCGGGGCGCGCCGTAGGCAGGGCTTTGAGCAGGGCTTTCGGCGCGCGCTTGTCCGCGACGTTTCATGAGTGAAAATCCCCCGGTATATCTAGGCTCTGTGCCTGCAGCCGGCGTCACAGGACCCCGGGCACCACAACGATACCGCTATACGCCAACAAATGGACAAATTCTTTCAGCCGGCTTTGGCGGGAACCGCAACTGCCGGTTTACTAGTCCAGGACCAAGCCCCTGCCGCGGCCGCGGGTGAGGCGGACGGGATTGATTTCGCCGAACCCGCGGACGTTTTCCGGGGCCTGGGGAATCATGACGAACCGCTCGTCGTGCTCCAGGGCCGAAGCCGTCATGGAGTCCACCAGCACCGTGCCGGGGTCGGCAAGAGTGGTCAGGCGGGCCGCCAGGTTGACCGTGGGGCCGTAAATGTCGCCCAGGCGGGACAGTATCCTGCCCCACACCATGGCAACCCGGGCTTCGGGAAGGATCTCGTCCTCGGTAAAGGCCTCGGCCAGCGCCAGTGAGATCTCGGCTCCGGCGGCCGGGGTCTCGGCGATGTAGAGGACTTCGTCACCCACGGTCTTGACCAGCCGGCCGCCACCGACAGAGATGATTTCGGCGCACTTGTTTTCGAAGCGCTGGACCAGGCGGGCCAAGGTCTTTTCGTTCATCCGCCGGGACAGGCTGGTGTAGGAGACCAGGTCCGCGAAACCCACCGCGCGGGCCAGGGGCAGCGGAGCGTCGTCCTCATCGCCTTCCCGGCCTTCCTCGCTGGCCTGCAGCCCTGCTTCGGCGCGCACCGCCAGCCGCTGGACCCCGGCGTTCAGCTGGCGCCGCCAGGAGTACACCAGGACCTCTTCGAGGGCGTCCACCAGAGCCGGAAGTTCGTTGACCAGGCGTTTGCGGGCCACGGCATCGGTAACGCCCTGCTCATGGACCATGTCCTCCACCAGGGCTTCGATCTGCCAGACCACCATGCGGTCCGTCATCTGCCCGATGGAGCGGGTCACCGAGATCGCTGCCTCTTCCGTAAGCTTTCCCGCCCGGACCAGATCCACCACCGTGGACAGGGCGGCCTGGTCGCGTTCGGTGAAGGCGACGTCCTCGTCGCCGAAATTCGGGAATCCAAGGGCACGCCAGAGTTTGCGGGCAGAGAGGAGGGACAGTCCCGCGCCGGCAGCAACTTCACGACGGCGGAGCTTGCGTTCCCCGCCCAGGAGACGGGCTTCGAGGGCCTTCATGGCCAGGCGTTCGGCGGACATGGCCCCGGTGGGCGGGTGCCGGTCCACAGCCGGCGCGGCCGCTGCCGTGTCCGGTGCGGGCGTCTGGTCGCCGGCAGCGTTCACCCCGGCGGATGCATCGGCTGGTTCAAAGGCGGCGGTGGCAGGGGCGATGCTGTCAACGCGTTCCTGCTGGGCCTCATCGGTCATCCCGTCCACCTTCTCTCAAGTCCTCCGGAAAAGCACCGGCGGGGTAATGCGTCGCGCCACCCGGCTGGGCCTCGCTGAAATCCGGGCTGTCATCCGGCAGTTCCCCGATGGCGTCGAGGATAAAGTCGCGGAACCTGGCAACCTCAGGCACGTCGCGAAAGGTCACCACGCCCTGGTACCCGGTTTCCAAGGATATATTCCCCGAGCGCACCAAACGCTGCAGCAAGGATTCGTGGACCGTCAGGTTACGCACCGATGCCAGGTTCACCTGCTGGTCCCGCCGGTTCAGCAATCCGTAGCGGGCCACCATCCGCTGGCTGGTCAGTGTGTAGCGGGTCCCCTGCCAGCGGAGGAGACGGGGCAGGCAATAGACCAGCCACACGGCCGCGGCGGCGGCCACGCAGGCCGTGACAAGCCACGGCGTCCACTGGCGGCCAAGCGCAGGCGCCAGGCGGGCTGCCCCGCCGCGGATGATCCAGGCACTTGCGTAGGCAGCCAATGCCGGCGCCAGCACGAAGGCCACAGCTGCCCCGGCCAGCTTCCTGGGCTGCGGGCGGGTAGTGACGATGACCTGCTCCCCGGGAAGGAGGGTTTTACGCATAACCGCCTTGGTTGGGCGCGTCCGGTGCCGTCCAGGGCCGCAGGTGAACCACGTCTCCGGCGGTCACCACGTGCTCCCGCGCGTCACGGTCCACCACCAGCAGGGAGCCGTAGTCATCCAGGCGGGACGCATGTCCGATGATTTCGTGGTCGCCGGGCAACTGCGCGCGCACCTGCTTGCCCAGGGTGACCATCACGGCTTCCACCCTCTTGTGCAGGGACGGACCACCCGCCAGCCCGGCCGCGGGGTCGCCGTCGGCGTTGCAGAAACTGCGGTACAGGACCGCAAAGTTGGTCAGGTAGCTCTTGAGTAGCGCAGTGCGGTCGGTGGTGCGGGCATCTTCCAGGGCCACGGAGGTGGCGGTGGGCACCGGAAGTTCGCTTTCGCGCAGGGTGACGTTCAGGCCGGTCCCCAGGATGACGGGGGGCACGTTGCCGTCAACCATCGGGCCCAGCTGGGCCAGGATGCCGGCGATTTTCCTGCCGCGGACCAGGACGTCGTTGGGCCACTTGAGTTCGGCCGGAATGCCGGCAGTTTCCAGGAGGGTTTCGCGGAGCGCCAGTGCTGCGATCAGGGACAGCCAGGAATAGCTTTGGGTGGGAAGGGGCCTGCCTTCCGCGTTGACCGGGCGCAGCACTACGGACACGGACACCGAGCTCAGCGGCGGAGCTTCCCAGCGCCTGTCCAGCCGTCCCCTGGCGGCAGTCTGGTACTCGGCCGTCAGCACGGAGAGGTCCGGCCACGCCGAAGGTTCCACGGTGACACCGCGCAGGAGGTCCGCGTTGGTGGATCCGGTGGAGTCCACAACATCGATCCGCGGTATTCCGGTGGCAGCGAGGAAACGCTGGTCGGCCAGGTCCCCTCGGTTCAGGGGGGTGCCCGGTGCGTGTGCGTCGTCCATATCCAAATCCTACCGAGCCTGGCCAGTCCCAACGAGCCGGTCACTGCCCAGCCCGTCACGGCACCGTGTGGACAATGCGGGCACGGCAGGAGATGCGGCTAAAGGAAGATGTCCGGAACCAGCTGGTCTTCGGGCGCTCCCAGGCTGTAGGGGCGGAAATCGTTGACTCCCGCTGCCGCCAGCACCTGCTCGTCGGTGTAGAAATTGCCCGACGGCGGGTCCCCGGCGGACAGGTTGGCACCGGTAAGGATGGCGTGCGCTGCATCTGCCATGATCTGCGGGCCACGGGCGGCCAGCACCATGGTTTCGCCGTGCGGCATGTTCCGGATGGCGGCGGTGTCGATGAGGGTGCACGGCCACAGTGAGTTGACCCTGATGCCATCAGCCTTCAGTTCCTCCGCGAGCCCCAGCGTGGTCAGGCTCATCCCGTATTTGGCCATGGTGTAGGCAAGGTGCTTCCCGGCCCAGGACGGGTCAAGGTTCAGCGGCGGCGAGAGGGTGAGGATGTGCCCTTGTCCTGATTTCCGCAGTGCCGGGAGCGCCAGCTTGGACAACAGGAAGGAGCCGCGGACGTTGATGTCATGCATCAGGTCGTACTTCTTCATGTCCACGGCGTCCGTGGTGGAGAGGTCGATCGCGGAGGCATTGTTGATGACGACGTCAATGCCGCCGAACCGGTCAACGGCTGCGGCCACGGCGCCGGCCACGTCTTCATCCCGGCGCACATCGCCCACCAGCGGCAGTGCCTGGCCACCCGCCTGCACGAGTTCTTCGGCAGCTGTAAACACGGTGCCGGCCAGTTTGGGGTGTGGCTCCCCTGTCTTGGCCAGGAGCACGATATTGGCGCCGTCCCTGGCCGCCCTCGTGGCTATGGCCAGCCCGATCCCGCGGCTGCCGCCGGAAATCAGGATGGTCCTGCCTGCCAGGGAACCTGCCGCCCGGTAGGGGCTTTCGGGAACATGCAAAGCATCGTTGCTTGAAGTCATGGGAACACTGTAACCCAACTAAGTTACCGGCGAGTAACATTGGAGAGAGGTTGGTGGAAACGCAGAAAATTGTAGGTTCCCTACAGCTGTGAGCGTCCAAAGCGTCACTAGACTTGCCAGCAGGGTTGGTCTTTTGTGTGGATGCTACTTAATGGTCCGGACAACACAGGCCACCAGCCAACAGAACTGACTTGCTACAGAGCCGGAGACACTTGATGAGCCACGATCTGACAACGACAGCGGGAAAGATTGCCGATTTCCGCGACCGCCAGGCGCGCGCCGAACAGCCCTCCGGCGCTGAAGCCATCGAAAAGCAGCACGCACGCGGCAAGAACACCGCCCGCGAGCGCATTGCCCTGCTGCTGGACGAAGACTCGTTTGTTGAGTTCGACGCCCTGGCCGTGCACCGCTCCAGCGCGTTCGGCATGGAAAAGAAGAAGCCCCTGGGCGACGGCCTGGTCTCCGGCTACGGCACCGTGGACGGCCGCCTGGTGGCGGTCTACAGCCAGGACTTCACCGTCTACGGCGGCTCGCTGAGCCAGGTCAACGGCGAAAAAATCGTCAAGGTCCAGGAGTTCGCCCTCCGCAACGGCTGCCCCGTCGTCGGGATCCTTGACGGCGGCGGCGCCCGCATCCAGGAGGGCGTGGCTTCCCTGGCCATGTTCGCAGACATCTTCCGCAACAACGTCCATGCCAGCGGCGTGGTGCCGCAGATCTCCCTGATCATGGGCCCGTCCGCCGGCGGTGCCGCCTACTCCCCCGCCCTCACCGATTACGTGGTGATGGTGGACAAGACCTCGCACATGTTCATCACCGGCCCGGACGTCATCAAGACGGTCACCGGCGAGGACGTGGACATGGAAACCCTGGGCGGCGCCCGCCAGCACAACGCCACCACCGGAACGTCCGCCTACCTGGCGTCGGACGAAACCGATGCCATCGAGTTTGTGCGCGAACTGCTGGATTTCCTGCCCTCCAACAACCTCTCCGAGGCACCGGTGCTGGGGCACCAGCAGGAGTTGGAGGTCGACGACGACGACCTCGCCCTGGACACGCTGGTCCCGGATTCGGCCAACCAGCCCTACGACATGCGCGCCGTCGTGGAACAAATCGTGGACGACGGGCACTTCCTGGAGATGCAGGCCCTCTACGCCCCCAACGTGATGATCGGCTACGGCCGGGTGGAGGGCCACACCGTGGGCATCGTGGCCAACCAGCCGCTGCAGTTCGCCGGCACCCTGGACATCGCCGCTTCAGAGAAGGCCGCCCGGTTCGTGCGGCACTGCGACGCCTTCAACATCCCCATCATCACCCTGGTGGACGTCCCCGGATTCCTCCCCGGCAAGGACCAGGAGTTCCAGGGCATCATCCGCCGCGGCGCCAAGCTCCTCTACGCCTACGCCGAGGCCACCGTCCCCAAGCTCACCGTCATCACCCGCAAGGCCTACGGCGGCGCCTACATCGTGATGGGCTCCAAGAAGCTCGGGGCCGACCTGAACCTGGCATGGCCCACGGCCCAGATCGGCGTCATGGGCGCACAGGGCGCGGTGAACATCCTCTACCGGCGCGACCTCGCCGCCGTGGCCCAGGACGGCGGTGACGTGGAGGCGCGCCGCGCCGAAGTAATCCGCCAGTATGAGGAAGAACTCCTCAACCCCTACCAGGCAGCAGAGCTGGGCTACGTGGACGCCGTTATCGCCCCCTCGGATACCCGCCTCCAGATCATCAAGGGACTGCGGGCCCTCCGCGACAAACGTGCCAGCCTCCCCGCCAAGAAGCATGGGAACATCCCGCTGTGACCGCCGCACACGATCCCGAGGCGGGGGCCGTGGAAACTTCCGAAGCCCAGGCCGCACCGCTGCTCTCTGTTGTCAAGGGACAGCCGAGTGCCGAGGAGCTGGCTGCGCTGACCGCCGTCGTCCTCTCCCTGGGCAGCGCCGAACCGGAGCGCGCGGACAAACCATCCGCGCGGCACTGGGTGCGCCGGCAGCAGCTCAAGCTGGACCCCACGCCGGGACCGGGCGCCTGGAAACGAAGCCGCGGCTGAAAAGCCGGACCTTTCGCACCCGGGCGATTAGTCTCGTCATGTGACTACAGACACTGCACCCGCCGCGCGCCCGCATACCCGGATCGACGCCGTCGCGGACAACTACACGGACACCCTGATCAGGCTCAACCCGACGTTCGCCACCACCCTTGGCCTGCCCGGACATGAAACGGAGTACCAGGACTTCTCCCCTGCCGGCATCGCCGGATTCGCAGAGGCGGCACGGGAAGCCCTGGCTGCCCTGGAAGGCCTGGAACCGGAAGACGACGTGGACGCCGTCACCCTGGACGCCATGCGGGAACGGCTGGGCCTCCAGCTGCTGATCCACGCCTCCGGCTGGGAATATGCGGACCTGAACAACATCGCCTCCCCCGCCCAGGACATCAGGGCCATCTTCGATCTCATGCCCACGGACACCGAACAGGATTGGGAGCACATCGCCGGGCGCGCCCACAACGTACCCGCTGCAATCAATGGCTACATCGAGTCCCTCCGCATGGCCAGGGACTCCGGCAGGGTGGCCGCCGCCCGCCAGGTGCGGATCGTCATCGAACAGGTGGCCAAGTATGCCGCCGCGGACGGCTTTTTCGCCAAGCTCGCCGCGGAGGCCGCCACCACCGGCGGGCCGCTTCCCGCTGCCCTGCAGGACAGGCTCGACGCCGGCGCTGACGCAGCCCGGGGTGCCTACACCCGGCTGGCGGAATTCCTGCGCACCGGACTGCTCCCCGCCGCGCCCGAGAAGGACGCTGTGGGCAGGGCACGTTACGCACTTGCTTCCCGCTCCTTCCTGGGGGCCGAAGTGGACCTGGAAGAAACGTACGCGTGGGGCGTCGAGGAACTGGACCGTCTCATCGCCGAACAGGAACGCGTTGCCGGCAGCATCAAGGCAGGCGCCACGATCGCCGAGGCCAAGGACATCCTCAACAACGACCCCGCACGCCAGCTCAAAGGCACCCAGGCACTCCGCGCATGGATGCAGGACCTATCCGACAAAGCCGTTGCCGAACTCGCCGGCGTGCACTTCGACATCCCCGACGTCATGAAGAAACTCGAATGCCGGATCGCCCCTACGGACGAGGGCGGCATCTACTACACCGGCCCGTCCGACGACTTCAGCCGCCCCGGCCGCATGTGGTGGTCCGTCCCCGCCGGCGAGGACACGTTCACCACCTGGGCCGAAACCACCACCGTTTACCACGAGGGCGTTCCCGGCCACCACCTCCAGGTGGCCACCGCCACCTACCGCCGCGAACTGCTCAACAAATGGCGCCGGAACGTCTGCTGGACCTCCGGCCACGGCGAAGGCTGGGCCCTCTACGCGGAAAAGCTCATGCAGGAACTGGGCTACCTCAACGATCCCGGCGACCACATGGGCATGCTGGACATGCAGCGCATGCGTGCCGCCCGCGTGGTCTTCGACATTGGCGTGCACCTCGAACTCGAGATGCCCCGGCGCTGGGGAACCGGCACCTGGACCGCCGACAAGGGCTACAGCTTCCTGAAAGAAAACCTCCCCATCAGCGAAGGCCAGCTCAACTTCGAGTTCACCCGCTACCTCGGCTGGCCCGGCCAGGCGCCCTCCTACAAAGTGGGCCAGCGCCTCTGGGAACAGATCCGCGCCGAACTCGAAGCCCGGCCCGGGTTCGACCTCAAGGAGTTCCACACCAAGGCCCTCAACATCGGCTCCGTGGGACTGGATACCCTCCGCCGGGCGCTGCTCTAAGTCCCGGTTCCGCGGCCCCAAGGGGCCCATCCTCGGCGCGCTGCTCGTTCCTCGCTTTGACGCGCGCTGCCGGATGGGCCCCTTGCTGCCGCTATTGGCGAGACATTAAGCACATCCGGGCCGGGAATAAGTAACAAAAGCCGCTGCCTGCCTTGGTTTTTCGGGGTTTTCCAATTCCCGATGCAACTGTGGGCGCGTAATATTTCTCAATGTTCTTTCGACGTGGTATTGGGTTGGGGTCTAGCTTGTTCTGGTGAGCACTCAGACAAGCACCCCCTCCCCCGCAGGGAAGACCGGATTCCAGCTGCCCAAGTGGGCGGGCTCGTTCGGCTTCCAGATCATCGCCGCCCTCATCGTGGGCCTGGGCCTCGGCCTGCTGGCAAAGTACACCGGCAGCACCAAGACCAACCCCAACGCCCTCGGCGCCACCCTGCAGACCATCGGCTCAAGCTATGTGTCCCTGCTGCAGACCGCCGTGGTCCCGCTGATCTTCACCGCCGTCGTCAGCTCCATCTCCAACCTGCGCCAGGTGTCCAACGCCGCCCGGCTGGCCTGGAACACGCTGCTCTGGTTCGCCATCACGTCCCTGATCGCCGTGCTGATCGGCATCGGCCTGGGCGTGCTGCTGCAGCCCGGCGCCAACACCGGCATCAGCGGGGACGCCAAGTACACCGGCAAATCCGGTGACTGGTGGGCCTTCCTCGTGGGCCTCTTCCCCAAGAACTTCCTGGGCCTGGGTGCCAGCTCCACTGTCGCCGAGTCCGGCGCCGTCACCACCTCCATCAGCTTCAACGTCCTGCAGATCCTCGTGATCGCCATCGCCGTAGGCGTCGCCGCCCTCAAGGTGGGCAAGGCAGCGGAGCCGTTCCTGAACCTCAACGCCTCGGCCCTTGCCGTGATCCAGAAGGTCCTCTGGTGGATCATCCGCATCGCCCCGCTGGGCACCGTTGGCCTCATCGGCAACGCCGTCGCCGTCTACGGCTGGGACACCATCGGCTCGCTGGGCAAGTTCACGGTGGCCATCTACGCCGGCCTGGTCCTGGTGCTGTTTGTGGTCTACCCCATCCTGGTCCGCAGCCACGGCCTGTCCGTCAAGCAGTACTTCTCCGGCGTATGGCCTGCCGTCCAGCTGGCCTTCGTGTCCCGCTCCTCCGTGGGAACCCTGCCGCTGACCCAGCGCGTGACCGAACGCAGCCTGGGTGTCCCCCGCGCCTACGCCTCCTTCGCCGTGCCGCTGGGCGCCACCACCAAGATGGACGGCTGCGCCGCCATCTACCCGGCAATCTCCGCGATCTTCGTGGCCCAGTTCTTCGGCATCCACCTGGACTTCAGCCAGTACCTGCTCATCGCCCTGGTCTCCGTGCTCGGCTCCGCCGCAACCGCCGGCACCACCGGCGCCGTGGTGATGCTCACCCTGACGCTCTCCACGCTGGGACTGCCCCTGGCCGGCGTCGGACTCCTGCTGGCCATCGACCCCATCCTGGACATGGGCCGCACCGCCGTGAACGTGGCCGGCCAGGCCCTGGTCCCCACCATCGTGGCAAAGCGCCAGGGCATCCTGGACGAGTCGCTGTACAACGCACCCCGCAACGGCACCCCGTTCGTGGATGACAGCGACGCTGCCGCCAGCGAAACCGCCACCGACGGCATCAGCGCCGACACCGCACCCCGCGAACTGCAGGATGCCAAGGCCTAACCAGCGCCACTATAAGGAATGTCCCCGGGAGATTCTCCCGGGGACATTCCTGCTTTAAGGGATCAAGTACCCGTCAACCGCCGGCTCAGGTCAGCGGCCGCCTCCTCCGATGATCCCGTTCTGGACCGCCTTGGTGACGGCGTCGGCCTCGGCCTGGGTCAGCTTGCCGTCGGTGACAGCCTGGTCCAGGCGCGTCTTGAGCCCGGCGGCGCGTTCAGCCTGGGCCTCGGTGCGAAGCTCCTCCAGGGCCTGGGTCACCTTCGCCTCGTCGATGCCCAGCGATTCAGCCAGGGCCTTGGCAAGGGCTGCGTCGCGGGTGGCCGGATCGGGTTTCTGGCCGTCCGCGGGCGGCGTTGTGGGCTTGTTGGCGTCGCGGAAGGCCTTCAGCGCGTCGCTCACCTTGGTTTCGTCCACGCCAAGCTTGGCAGCGAGGGCAGAAGCCTGCACCATTCCGTGGCCGCCCCGACCGCCGTGGCGTCCCATGCCGTCTGGGGCCGTGCCCGTGCTTCCATCAGCCGAAGCGCTGGAGCTTGCGCTCGGTGAGGGGCTGGGCGTGGTGGTGGTCGCCGAGGCCATGCCGGCGAAACCGATGCCGGCAGCAAGCGCCAGCGCTGCCCCCGACATGCCCAGGGTCATCTTTTTCGTGGGGTTCATATCGTGTCTCCTGATCGAGCCGTCGCCTTGACGGCTGCTGGTGATGTGCCTCGTGGCGAGACATACCAAGCATCGCCAGGCCACTTCAGGAGAGGCTGTCGGGAACCTTTCGTTCTCCTGTGAATCCAAGTTGCATGGAGTGCAAACTTGCACATAGTGTAAGAGCGTGACCGAACCCCGCCCGCATCCTGACGCCGGGCCTCCAGTGCCTACCCGGCGCGAACTGAACAAGGCTGCCACCCGGCAGGCGATCACCGATGCCGCGCTGGGACTATTGCGCTCCAAAGGGCCGGGAAACTTCACCGTCGAGGACATCGCCGACGCCGCTGGCATTTCGCGCCGCACCTTCTTCAACTACTTCAGCAGCACCGACGCCGCCCTGGCGTCCATCGTGCACGGCTTCCTGGACAACGCGATCAAGCAACTGCGTCTGCGTCCGGTAGACGAACCCATGCTGGAGTCCGCACAAGCCGCTTTGGTGGCCCTTGCGGACCCGAAGGCCGTGGCCCCGCTGGCAGAACTCTTCACGCTGACCCAGCAGAGCCCGCTGATGTCGCACACCGAGCTTGAGGCGTGGGACCACTGCCGGGCGCAGGTCTTCACCGTGGCCCGCGAGCGCCTCGCCGGAACCCCAGGGGCGCAGGACGAGCTGTACATCCACGCGCTGGCCGGCTCCATCATCTCCTGCGGAAAAGCCGCCATGGAGGTGTGGTTCAGCCGGCGCGGCCCGGACCTGACACCCGCATCCCTGGCAGAGCTCCGCCAACTGCTCATCGATGCCATGGCCCTGCTCGCCACAGGCTTCAACACCCCCGCTCCACCATCCGCCACCCGTTCCTCCTGATCAGATCGGTTCACCCGCATGGCACTCCTCCTCTACCGCCTCGGCACGTTCTCCTACCGCCGGCGCTGGCTGGTCATCTCCCTGTGGCTTGCCGTGCTGGTGGCTGTGGGCGGCTCGGCCGCGGCATTCCACGGCACCCTGTCCAACAACTTCCAGATCCCGGGAACGGAAACCCAGCGGATCGCGGACAAGCTCAAGCAGGAACTGCCCTCAGCCTCCGGCGGCAGCGCCACGATCGTTTTCGAAGCCCCGGACGGCGGCTTCACGGCCGAAAGCCGGGCAGCCGTGACCGATGCCCTGAAGAAACTCCAGACCCTCCCAGAGGTCCGCGGCACGGTGGATCCCTTCGCTACCCAGGCGCAGGTGGACCAGGCCGGCAAGGCCATCACCGACGGCGAGCAGCAGTTGGCGGCCGGGCAGGCACAGCTTGATGCCTCCCGCACCCAGCTGGAGGCCGGCAAGGCACAGCTCGCCGCAGCCGAGCAGCAGCTCGCCGCCGCCGGGGCACCGGCAGCACTGATTGAAGCGCAGCTGGGCCAGCAGAAGGCAGCACTCTCGCAGGGCCAGGCCAAGCTCGACGCCGGCACCCAGGAACTGGCGGCCAGCAAGGCCAAGCTGGAACAGGGCAAACGCCAGGCGCAGGCAGCATCGGCTATCCGCTTCGTCTCGGCAGACAACAAGGCAGCGGTGGCACAGGTGCAGTTCAAGACCTCCATCAACGGGCTCGCTCCGGCCGTGCGCAAGCAGGTGCAGGGAATCGCCCACGAAACCTCCGCCGCCGGCGTCACCGCGCTGGCCAGCAAGGAAATCACCGAGGACATCTCAGCTCTGTTCGGCACCGCGGAAATCGTGGGCATCGCCGTGGCAGCGCTGGTCCTCATCCTCATGCTGGGCACGCTGATCGCCGCCGGGCTGCCGCTGCTGATGGCCATCATCGGCGTCGGCGTGGGCGTCGGCATCACCTTCGCCCTCTCCGGCCTGTTCGACATGAGCTCCATCTCCCCCATGCTGGCCCTCATGCTTGGCCTCGCCGTCGGCATCGACTACTCGCTGTTCATCGTCAACCGGCACCGCACCCAACTGCTGGCAGGCATGGCATCTGAGGAGTCCGTTGCCCGGGCCAACGGCACCTCCGGCAACGCGGTCGTATTCGCCGGCCTCACCGTGATCATCGCCCTCGCCGCACTGGTGGTCCCCGGACTGCCGTTCCTCACCGTCATGGGCCTTGCGGCAGCGGGAACCGTGGCAGTGGCCGTCCTGGTGGCCATCACCCTGACGCCCGCCATGCTCTCCCTGATCGGCCGACGCATCATCTCCAAGCGTGCCTGGGCCAAAGCGGAAGCACACAACGCCACACCGGACCATGAAGCCGCAGACCTTGCCACCGATCGGGAACGCAGCACCCGCGGGTGGGGCGGCCTGGTCACCCGGCACCCGTGGGTGGCACTGATTGCCGGTGTCCTCCTGCTCGGCACCCTGGCCCTGCCCGCCACCCAGCTGCAGCTGGCCCTGCCGGACGGCGGCTCCGAACCCGTGGAATCCGAGGCCTACCAGGCCTACGACCTGACCGCCCGCAGCTTCGGCGAAGGCGTCACGGGACCCATCGTGGCCGTGGGTGAGTTCCCCGCGAACCTGGACGAAGCGCAGGCGCAGAAGCTGCAGTATGACGTCGCCGACAAGCTCCGCGCCGTGGACAACGTGGTGGCCGCCGTGCCAGTGGCGCTCAGCGAGGACCGACGCACCGCCGTGTTCCAGGTCATCCCCAAGGAAGGCCCTGCCAGCGCCAGCACCGTGCAGGTGGTGTCCGAACTGCGCGGGCTGAACGGTGAGATCAAGGCGGACTACGACGTCACCATGGGCCTGACCGGGCAGACCGCCGGCAACGTGGATGTCTCCACCAAGCTCGGCGACGCCCTGCCGCCCTACCTGGCGATCGTCGTCGGACTCTCCCTGATCCTCCTGCTGCTGGTGTTCCGTTCCATCGTGGTCCCGCTGCTGGCCACCGGCGGCTTCCTGCTGTCCCTGTCCGCCGCCTTCGGTGCCGTGGTGGCCGTGTACCAGTGGGGCTGGCTGGGGAACGTCTTCGACGTGGCCAACCCCGGCGCGGTGCTCAGCTTCCTGCCCATCATCCTGATCGGCGTGCTGTTCGGCCTGGCCATGGACTACCAGGTGTTCATCGCCTCCGGCATGCGCGAGGCCTACATGCACGGATCCACCGCCAAGGAAGCGGTGCGGGTTGGCTTCCGGCAAGCGGCCGCCGTGGTCACCGCCGCCGCGATCATCATGGTCAGCGTGTTCTCCGGCTTCATCTTCAGCCACCTCACCATGGTGCGGCCGCTGGGCTTTGCCATGGCGTTCGGCGTCCTGTTCGACGCCTTCGTGGTCCGCATGACCATCGTCCCGGCCGTGATGTACCTGCTCGGCGCCAAGTCCTGGTGGCTGCCGCGGTGGCTGGACCGGATCCTGCCGGACGTGGACGTGGAGGGCGCCAAGCTGAACCGTGGCCAGGCGGCACCGGTCTCCGGCGAGCTGGTCCACTAGGCTGAAGCGGTGCTCCATCTGATCCTCGCCTCCCAGTCCCCCGCCCGCACCAAGCTCCTGGCCGAGGCCGGCATCCGGCACACCGTGCTGGTGTCCGACGTCGACGAGGCCGCCGTGCAGGCGCATTACGGCGTCACGGACCCGCACGACACCGCGCTGCTGCTGGCCCGGGCCAAAGCCGAGGCCGTGGCGGCGCTGCCGGAAGCGGACGGCGCCCTGGTGCTGGGCTGCGACTCGGTCTTCGAGTTCGACGGCGAGGCGCACGGCAAGCCCTACACCGCCGACGTCGCCCGCGAGCGGATGCTCCGGATGAGCGGCAGCGCCGGGGTGCTGCACACGGGGCACTGGCTGGTGGACTGCAGGGACACGGACGACGACGGCAGCGGCGGCCGCGGCTCGGGCGCCACGGTGGGCGCGGTCGCCTCAGCCGAGGTTTCCTTCCTGGAGATGGAACCGGCAGAGATCGACGCCTACATCGCCACCGGTGAACCGCTCCACTGTGCGGGCTCCTTCACCATCGACGGCCTGGGCGGGGCCTTCATCCGGAAGGTCGACGGCGACCCGCACGCCGTCGTCGGCCTGTCGGTCTCCACCCTGCGCGGCCTGCTGGCGTCCGCCAACGTGCGCATCACGGACCTCTGGCCGCCCCGGTAAAACGCTCCCTTTCCGCACAGCTTGTAGCTTCCCTACAAAGGAAGGCCGCTTTACACGCGGATTCCGCAAGTAATATCGGCGGAACCCTCAAAACCGCGCTAGGCTCCCTGAAGGAAAGAAGGAGACGCCTTGTCAGCAAATTTGGAGCAGTCCGCAGGTACCACGCAGCCCAGCCTCACAAAGGTGCTGATCGCCAACCGGGGTGAAATCGCGGTGCGCATCATCCGGGCGGCACGCGACGAAGGCATCGCCTCCGTGGCCGTCTACGCGGACCCGGACCGCGACGCGCTGCACGTGAAGCTCGCCGACGAGGCCTACGCCCTGGGCGGCAGCACCGCCGCAGAGTCCTACCTGGTGATGGACAAGCTGATCGAGGTGGCCCTGCGCTCCGGCGCCGACGCCATCCACCCCGGCTACGGCTTCCTGGCCGAAAATGCCCAGTTCGCCGCACGCGTCATCGAAGCGGGCATCACCTGGATCGGCCCCTCCCCGGAGGCGATCTCCGCGCTTGGCGACAAGGTCCAGGCTCGGCACATCGCCGAAAAGGTGGGCGCACCACAGGTCCCCGGGACCGCGGACCCGGTCAGTTCCGCCGAGGAAATCCTGGAGTTCGTCGACAAGTTCGGCCTGCCCGTGGCCATCAAAGCGGCCTTCGGCGGCGGCGGACGCGGCATCAAGGTGGCACGCACGCGCGAAGAGATCCCCGAACTGTTCGAATCCGCCGTCCGTGAAGCCACTGCCGCCTTCGGCCGCGGCGAGTGCTTCATCGAACGCTTCCTGGACGCCCCGCGGCACGTCGAGACCCAGTGCCTCGCCGACGCACACGGCAACGTTGTCGTGGTCTCCACCCGCGACTGCTCGCTGCAGCGGCGCAACCAGAAACTGGTCGAAGAGGCCCCGGCACCATTCCTCACCTACGAACAGAACCAGCGGCTCTACGAATCCTCCAAGGCCATCCTGAAGGAGGCCGGCTACCTGGGCGCCGGCACCTGCGAGTTCCTCGTTGGCCAGGACGGCACCATCTCCTTCCTTGAGGTCAACACCCGCCTGCAGGTGGAGCACTGCGTCTCCGAGGAAGTCACCGGAATCGACCTGGTCCGCGAACAGTTCCGGCTGGCCCGCGGCGAGGAACTGGGCTACGGCGACCCCGAGGTCCGCGGCCATTCGATCGAATTCCGCATCACTGGCGAGGACCCGGGCCGGAACTTCATGCCCGCCCCGGGCACCATCACAGGCTTGAAGAACCCCACCGGCCCCGGCGTCCGGATCGACTCCGGCGTGGAGCAGGGCGACGTCATCAGCGGCAACTTCGACTCCATGCTCTCCAAGCTAATTGTCACGGGCGCCAACCGCACCCAGGCCCTGCAGCGCTCCCGCCGCGCCCTGGAGGAGATGGTGGTCGAGGGCATCCCCACCGTCATCCCGTTCGACCTCGCCGTCGTCTCCAACCCCGATTTCGCCCCCGCCGAGGGACCGTTCAAGGTCCACACGCGCTGGATCGAGACATCCTTCGTGAACGACATCCCCGCCTGGACCCCGGACGCCGCAACCGACGCCGACGGCACCGCCGAGGAGCGCCAGCGCGTGGTGGTGGAAGTGGGCGGCAAGCGCCTTGAGGTGGTCCTCCCCGCCTCTCTGGGCACGCCGGGCACCGCGGCAGCCGCCGCCGGCAAGCCGGGCAAGTCCAAGAAGCGGTCCCGTTCCGCCGGCCCCGCAGCCGCGACGGGCAACGCCCTCACCTCCCCCATGCAGGGCACCATCGTGAAGGTGGCCGTGACGCACGGGGACGTGGTGTCCGAAGGCGACCTGGTGGTGGTCCTCGAGGCCATGAAGATGGAGCAGCCCCTCACCGCCCACCGGTCAGGCACCATTACTGGCCTGACGGCAACGGCTGGCGAAACGGTGTCCGCGGGCGCCATCATCGCCACCATCGAAGACTAGAAAGCAGTCCAGGCAGCCATGCTCGCACCAAGCTTCCAGGAAGAAGTGGACCGCTACCACCAGGCGGTTCCCGAAATCACCCAGGGCAACCCCGGCCCCATCAAGGAGCTCTACTCGCGCCTTGACGACGTGACCTTGGCCAATCCGTTCGGCGGCATAGCCCGCGGCTGGGCGCAGGTGGAGGCCCGGCTGGACCAGGCTGCCCGGCAGTTCCGCGACGGCGAGATGCTGGGCTTTGATACTGTCACTTCCTATACCGCCCGCGACACCGCCTACCTGGTGGAGACCGAGCACTTCCGGGCACGGCTGGACGGGGCAGCCGCCACCGAGGAGTTCGCGCTTCGTGTAACCAGCATCTTCCGCCGCGAGGAAGGGTACTGGAAACTGGTGCACCGCCACGCCGACCCCGCCGCCAGGCCGCAGTCCCGCCGGTCGCTGACCCAGCCCGCCGGCTGAGCCGGTGCTGGCCGGGGGCGACGCCAGGATGCAGACTTAGCTCATGCTGCCATTCCTGCTCCTCGCCTCCCGCGCGGAAGACGCTGCCGCGGAGGACGAATACGCCGCCTACCTGAGGTACGGCGGCCTGGAGGAACGGGAGCTGCGCCGGGTTCGGCTCGAGGCCGTTCCCCTGCCCGCGCTGGATCTTTCGGAGTTCTCCGGCGTCATCGTGGGCGGCAGCCCCTTCACCTCCAGCGACCCGCCGGAGCAGAAGAGTCCGGTCCAGCACCGGGTGGAGCGGGAGTTGTCAGCCCTCCTGGACCAGCTGGTGGCCCGCGATTTCCCGTTCCTGGGGGCGTGCTACGGGGTGGGCACGCTGGGTAAACACCAGGGCGCCGTCATCGACCGGACCTATGGCGAGCCCCTGGGCGCCGTGGAGATCGAGCTGACAGAGGACGGGCTGCACGATCCGGTGCTGCAGGGCATGCCGCGGACCTTCACGGCCTTTACCGGACACAAGGAGGCCGTCAGTTCGCTGCCACCGCATGCGGTGCTGCTGGCGAGCTCCGCCACCTGCCCGGTCCACATGTTCCGGATCAAGACCAATCTCTACGCCACCCAGTTCCACCCCGAGCTGGACGCCGACGGCCTGGTGACGCGGATCGACATCTACCGGCACGCCGGCTACTTCCCCCCGGAATCCGCCGAAGAACTGATGGAGAACGCCCGAAGGTTCACCGTCACCGAACCCATGGCCGTGCTGAAGAACTTCGTGGCCCGCTACGCCCGCTGAACATGACAATGCCCGGCGGGCCGGATGGCCGCGCCGGGCATTGTCGCATTCAAAGAGTCAGGCCACGTTGTTCTCGTAGTCCAGGTCGCGGGTTTCGCGGGTGAGGAACAGCGCTACCAGGGTGAGCACCGCCATAGCCGTCAGGTAGACGCCCACCAGGACGGGGCTGCCCTTGGCCGTTTCCCAGAGGGCCACGGCGATGAACGGAGCCACGGCTGCACCCAGGATGCTGGAGAAGTTGTAGCTGATGGCCGAGCCGGTGTACCGGACATTCGTGGGGAACAGCTCCGGCAGCAGCGCGCCCATGGGCCCGAAGGTCAGGCCCATCAGGGAGAAGCCAAGGATCAGCAGGCCCATGGTGCCCACGAAGCCGCCGCTGAACAGCGGCACGAACAGCAGGCCGAACACGAAGATGCCCGCAGTAACGGCCAGGAGCATCTTGCGGCGGCCGTACTTCTCGGCCAGGGGGCCGGAGACCAGGGTGAAGATGCCGAAGAAGACGACGCCGGCAATCAGCATCCAGAGGAAGTCGTTGCGGGTGTAGCCAAGGCCGGGAACGAACGCTGCGGCAGCCGCTTCCGTCATGGGCTTGCCGGCCTTCTCGGCGGCTGCCTTGGCCGCCTCAAGGCTGGCGGGGCGGGTGCCGTACGTCAGGGTGAAGGTGGTCATCAGGTAGAACAGCACGTACGTGGCCAGCATGATGAAGGTGCCCAGGATCAGCTGGCGCCAGCTGGTCTTGAAGACGCGGCCCAGGGGCAGCTTTGCCACCTCCTTGGATTCCACCACCTTGGTGAAGGCGGGGGTTTCGATGAGCTTGAGGCGCACATACAGGCCAATGATCACCATGATGGCGCTGAGCAGGAACGGCACGCGCCAGCCCCACTCCATGAAGGCCTGCGGAGACAGCGTGTAGCTGGCCACCAGGAAGATCACGTTGGCGATGATGAAGCCGATGGGCGCGCCCAGCTGGGGGAACGTGCCGTAGATGGCGCGCTTGTTGGCAGGGGCGTTCTCGGTGGCCAGCAGTGCGGCACCGCTCCATTCACCGCCGAGGGCGAGGCCCTGGGCGAAGCGCATGACGACGAGCAGGGCCGGAGCCCAGAATTCCCAGCCTTCCACCTTTGCGGTGGGCAGGCAGCCGATAAGGAACGTGGCGATACCCATGGTCAGCAGCGAAGCCACAAGCGTGCCCTTGCGGCCGAACTTGTCGCCGAAGTGCCCGAAGACGATCGAGCCGAGGGGGCGGGCAATGAAGGCCACGCCGAACACGGCGAAGGAGCTCAGCAGCTGGGTGGTTTCGTTGGCGCTCGGGAAGAAGAGCTGGGGGAAGACAAGCACGGCTGCGGTGGCGTACACGTAGAAGTCGTAGAACTCCACGGTGGTGCCGATCAAGCTCGCGACGATGACGCGGCCGCGGGAGTTCACCGGCTGGTGCGAACCATGCACCTTGGTGGTATCGGTGGATGACATAGGTAAACGCTTTCGTGAGACCGGCCGGGTCCGGACAGGGCTGCCTCCCGGCTCGAATAGTTAGAGTTCGATCTTACTTGCCTACGTCCAGTCAATGGACGAAACGTCCACCATCCGGACCTGTGTTGTGCGTCTCACGTTCTGGTCATTCACCGGCGCCTCACGCTGCCGCCGCCGGCCGGATAGGCAAAAGTCACAGTGCGGAAACAAAGATCGACCGTCCGCGAAACGCGCCGTCCCTACCTTGGAGGAACAACATCCCCTGAAGGAGGTAACCCGTGACTGTTGACCGCACTGTCGATGCCGGCGTACAGCCCGGCCCTACCCGCACCACAGACACCCTTGCCCTTGAATTCCGCCCCGGCCGCTGGATTGCCAACTGGGATGCCGAGAACAAGGAACAATGGGAATCCGCCGGCCGCGCCATCGCCCGCCGCAATTTGAACTGGTCCATCTTCGCCGAATTCCTCGGCTTCGTCGTCTGGCAGCTGTGGTCCATCGTGGTGGTCCAGCTTCCCGCCGCCGGCTTCACCTTCTCCACCTCCGAAATCTTCTGGCTCATCTCGATGCCAAGCCTCGTGGGTGCCACCCTCCGCATCCCGTACACCTTCATGGTCCCCCGCTTCGGCGGCCGCAACTGGACCATCGTGTCCGCCCTGCTGCTCCTCATCCCCTCCACCGGCCTGGCCCTGTGTGTCTCCAACCCGGAAACGCCCTTCGGCGTCATGCTGCTCGTGGCCGCCCTGGCAGGCTTCGGCGGCGGCAACTTCGCCAGCTCCATGGCGAACATCACGTTCTTCTACCCCGCCCGGGAAAAGGGCTGGGCGCTGGGCCTGAACGCGGCCGGCGGAAACCTGGGCGCCGCCGTCGCACAGCTTGCAGTTCCCATCGTGATCACCCTGCTGGCCGCCGGCACCGTCAACCTGCCCATGGCCGGCTGGATGTGGGTCCCCTTCATCCTTCTCGCGGCATTCGGCGCCTTCAAGTACATGAACAACCTCACCAGCGCCAAGGGTGACGTGGCCGGCTCGGTCGCGGCACTCAAGGAACCGCACCTCTGGATCATGGCACTGCTCTACATCGGCACCTTCGGCTCCTTCATCGGCTTCGCCGGCGTGTTCCCCAAGCTCATCAAGGACTACTTCCCCGCTTTCTCCTCCATCGGAGTAGGCACCGTAGCCCTGTCGCTCGCGTTCCTGGGACCCCTGGTCGGCTCGCTGGCCCGCCCCTACGGCGGACGCATGGCGGACCGCATGGGCGGTGCCCGCATGACCGTGGCCGCCTTCGCATCCATGGCCGTGATCACGCTCACCATGATCTGGACCCTGCCGCTGAAGAACTTCTGGCTCTTCCTGGTCCTCTTCCTGATGCTGTTCACCGCCAGCGGCTTTGGAAACGGCGCCACGTACCGGATGATCCCGGTCATCTTCGCCACCTCCAGCCGGGCAGCACGCAGCGGCGCCAGCTCGGTGGCCACCCAGCGCCTGGCGTCCTCGGCCCTCGGGCTGATCTCCGCCATCGGTGCGTACGGCGGCTTCGTCATCCCCCAGGTCCTGAACGCCTCCAGCACCGCCAGCGGCTCCTACACCCCGGCCTTCTACGGATTCGTTGGCGCCTATGTCCTGATGCTGCTGGTCTGCTGGACCTGCTACATCCGCAACGCCGGCCGGAACGCGATGGGACACGTCTAACATGACCAAAAGCGCCGACACGCACTGCCCCTACTGCGCCCTGCAGTGCGCCATGACGCTCACGTCCCCTGCGGACCTGGCCCCGGCTGCCCAGCCGGGGCCAGGCCCAGTGCCTGCACTACCCACACCGGCACTGGAGGTTGCAGGCCGGGACTTCCCCACCAACCGCGGCGGCCTGTGCCGCAAAGGCTGGACCTCCCCTGCCCTCCTGAACCACGCCGGCCGGATCACCGAACCGCTGCTGAAAGGTCCCGACGGCGTGCACCGGCCCATCAGCTGGGACCAGGCCCTGGACCTTGCCGCCAATGCGGTGAAGGACGCCCGCACACGCTATGGTGCGGACGCCGTCGGCGTTTTCGGCGGCGGTGGCCTCACCAATGAAAAGGCCTACATGCTGGGCAAGTTTGCCCGCCTGGCCCTTGGCACCTCCCGCATCGACTACAACGGCCGGTTCTGCATGTCCTCCGCCGCCGCCGCGGGAATGCGTGCTTTCGGCGTGGACCGCGGCCTGCCCTTCCCACTCGAAGCCCTGGACACCGCCGGCACCATCCTGATGCTCGGTTCAAACGTTGCCGAAACCATGCCGCCGTTCGTGCAGCACCTGCGCGGAGCCCGCGACGCCGGCGGGCTGGTGGTGGTTGACCCCCGGCGTTCCGCAACGGCAGCCTTCACGGCGGACGGCGGCGGCCTCCACCTCCAGCCGCTGCCGGGCACCGACCTCACCCTGCTGCTGGGCCTGTCCCACGTGGTCATCCACGAGAACCTGGTGGACACCGCCTATGTCCAGGAGCGCACCTCGGGCTACAGCGCCGTCGTCCGCAGCGTCAACGCCTTCTGGCCCGAACGCGTCCAGTCGTTGACCGGGGTCCCCGCGGACCTGGTCCGCCAGACCGCCCGCATGCTCGCCGCCGGGGCACGGGAAGGCGGGAGCTACATCCTCACCGGGCGCGGCGTGGAACAGCACGTGGACGGCACCGACACCGCCACCGCCGCCATCAACCTCAGCCTCCTCCTGGGCCTTCCCGGCGCGGCCCGCAGCGGGTACGGAACCCTCACCGGCCAGGGCAACGGCCAGGGCGGCCGCGAGCACGGCCAGAAGGCGGACCAGCTCCCGGGCTACCGCAAGATCACCGATCCCGCCGCCCGCGCGCACGTCGCGGCGGTCTGGGGCGTTCCTGAGGAGACCATCCCCGGCCCCGGCCTGCCCGCCGTACAGCTGCTGAAGTCATTGGGAAAGCCCGACGGCGTCCGGTGCCTTTTCGTGCACGCCTCCAATATCGCGGTGGCAGCACCGGACGCGAACGCCGTGATCGAGGGGTTGCGGAGCCTGGACTTCCTGGTGGTCTGCGACTTCTTCATGTCCGAAACCGCCGCCGAGGCGGACCTGATCCTCCCCGTGCTGCAGTGGGCGGAAGAGGACGGGACCTTGACCAACCTGGAGGGACGGGTCCTGCGCCGCCGCCGCGCCATCTCCCCTCCCGCCGGCGCCCGCAGCGAGCTGTGGATCATGGCCCGCCTCGCCGCGCGGCTTGACGCCCCGTCCACCTACAGCGAGGATCCGGAAACAGTTTTCGAGGAACTGCGCCGGGCTTCCGCGGGCGGGCTGGCCGACTACTCGGGCATCGACTACGCCATGCTGGACCGCGGCGAGGCCGCCTACTGGCCCTACCCGGCCGGCAGCAGCGGAACACCGCGCCTGTTCGCGGATGGCTTCGCGCACCCCGACGGGAAGGCGCAAATGGTCCCGGTGGTGCCGCGCCGCCGTCGTACTTCCGCCAATGAGGCCGCCGCCTCAGCGGACCCCGCCGGCAAAGCCATGACCCTCATCACCGGCCGGCTCCTGGAGCATTACCAGTCCGGCGCCCAGACGCGGCGCGTCGCCGAACTCGTCGCCGCCCAGCCTGAAGCCCGAGTGCAGATCCATCCCTCTGCGGCAGACGCCATGGGCATCGCCGCCGGATCCCTGGTCTCCGTGGCAAACGGGCGCGGTGAGGTGGTCTGCCGGGCGGAGCTCAGCACTGCAATCCGTCCCGAGACGGTCTTCCTGCCCTTCCACTTCCCTGGCGCGGAAAGCGCAAACCGCCTCACCGAAGCCGCCACCGATCCCATCTCCGGGATGCCCGAATTCAAATTCAACACCGTGTGGGTCCGGCCCGTGGCCACCCCCGATTCCGCCCGCACGCTGCAAACGACGGAGGCCTCATGACCGAGCAGATTGTCATCGTGGGATTCGGCCCCGTGGCCGCCAGGCTGGTGGACGAGCTCCTCCCTGCCGTGCGCGCAGGGCAGGTCAAGCTCACTGTGCTGGGCGAGGAAACCGAGGCCGCCTACAACCGCGTCCTCGTGGCCGACCTCGGCGTTGGCCGGACCACCGCTGACGCACTGGCCCTTGCCGATGCCGCCGAACTCGCGGCGGAGGGCGTGGAGGTCCGGCTGGGCGTGCGGGTCAAGCGCGTGGACAGGGCCCGGCAGCAGGTCCTGCTCGCCGACGGCGCACCCGTGCACTACGACCGGCTGGTGTTTGCCACCGGGTCCCGGCCCGTCATCCCGAACATGACCGGGATCAACCCGGATCCGGCCTCGCCCGTGCTTCCCGCGGGTGTCACAGCGCTGCGGGACCTCCGCGACGCCGCTGTCCTGCGGCAGGCGGTGGACGGCGGCAAGCGGGTGGTGGTCCTGGGCGGCGGCGTCCTGGGCCTGGAAACGGCGCTGGCCGCCGCGGAGGAAGGCGCCACCGTCACCGTGGTCCACAACGGGCCGCACCCCCTGGGCCGCAGCATCGACCGCGGCGGCGGAGCGGTCCTGGCTGCCGGACTGCGCCGCTGCGGCGTCCGCGTGGCCGGGAACGCCCGCTCCACCGGCGTTGAGCACAACGCTCCCGACGGCGGTTTCTCCGCTTTGCTGCTGGACGACGGGCAGGCAATCGACGGCGACCTCCTGGTCATCTCGTGCGGGGTGCGTCCCCGCACCGAGCTGGCCGATGGCTGCGGGCTTTCCACCGGGACCGGGATCCTGGTGGACCACCGCCTGCGGGCGCACCACGAACCGCACATCTTTGCCATCGGTGACTGCGCCGAGGTCCGCTGCCCGGATCCCGGCTGCGCCGCATGCCGGAACTCCACCGGGCCGTCGGGGCTGGTGGGTCCGGGCTGGCGGCAGGCCGAGTGGCTGGCGGGCTATCTCACGCTGCTGGCCGCCGGCGAGGCGGACGAAGCGGAACTGCTGCCCGCCCTGCCGCCTGAACAGCCCGGCGTCGTGGTCCTGAAGGCCCGTGGCATGAACATGGCCGTGGCCGGGAACAACGCTGCCGATCCCTGGGATGAGGAAGCGCTCACGGCCGGGGCAGCCAACGGCAGGGCCCGCCTGCAGGTGGCCCAGTGGGCCGATCCCGAGCATGGCCGGTACGTCAAGATGACCACGCGCGGCGGCGTGCTCGAAGGCCTGGTGGCGGTGGGCATGCCCCGTACCGCTTCAGAACTGGTGGGACTCTTCGAACGGGGCGCCGAACTGCCTGCCGACCGCTCGCTCCTCCTCCGCCTGGACGGGCCGGACCAGCTGCCCGCCACCGCCGCAGCAGACCCGGCCGGGACCGTATGCCGGTGCGCCGGTGTCAGCGGGTCCACCATCACGGCTGCCGTGGCCAGCGGCTGCTCAACGGTGGCGGACGTCTCCAAGTCCACGCGCGCGGGCACCGGATGCGGCGGCTGCCACGAGGACATCAAGGGCTTAATTGAACGGCATTTCCAGGCCGTGCCGGCAGCCTGACCGGGCCCTGCGAAGGATCGGCAGGGCCGACCGCCGCTTTCTAGGCCGTACCTGCTGGGGCAAGCTCCCCGTTGGCCACGGCCTCCGCGTAGTGGGTCAGGTCCGGACCGGGCTGGAAGTCCACGAACTGGTCCTTCAACTTTTCAAAGAGGAATTTGTACACCGTTCACACCCCGAACATACGTCCCGTAAGCAGGTAGATTCCGTAGACGCCGGAAGCCAGGAGGACAGCCAGATAGGCCAGCACCAGCCGCGTATCGCGCAGGTAGCACTTGGACTTCGTCAGTCCACGTCGCCGCGCCTTCCAATATCCGATGAACCCTATGGCTGCAAAGACGGACAGCGCCAGGGGGCCCGCGAGCCAGCCCAGCAGCGCAACTGTGGCGAAGATGCACAGGCGCAGGGGGTCAAAAGGCGCTTCTTGGCTGCTGCCAGGGACGGATCCCGGTGGGGCCGAGGGTGCTTCAGGAGTGGTGCCGTGCCTGCCTCCCAGCAGCTGTGAGGGCAGCGGCCCGGCGGCGATCCGCCTTGCATGCGACGCTGGGTCCATCATTCCTCCTAAACCTGACGCACCGGGAGCAGCCGGACACCCGTGGCGGTGCTCATGCGCTGCCTCGCCAGCGAAGGCCACGCCTGCACCGCGCAGAACGGAGCGCACTGGTGGGCGCCGGCGTCGCTCTTGGTTCCGACGTGGACGCAGCATTGGGTGAGCCGCTCCTCGATCATCGTGGAGATGTCCATGAAGGGTTTGACCATGATCCGGGTGACCCGTTCCGCGAGGAGCCTGCGCAGGCGTTGTTGCTGGCCAGGGAGCTTGCCTGCCGCCAGGGTGGTCAGTGTGCCGATGCCCAAGTCGCACTGGGAGCAGATGTTCTTCCAGAGGTCCATGGTGCGTGGGTGGGACAGCGACGCCTGCTCGCTCAGCAGGTCCAGCAGCGAGGTTTTCATCAGGTTCCGCAGCTCCAGCGGGATGGAGCTGTCAGCGATCCGGTTCGCAAGGCTGTCAGGGTTGAGCTCCAGCCAGGTGAGCAGCTGATCGTGCCCGATCAATGATGTCAGGGACCTCCAGACTCCCGCGTCGTCCTTCAGCATGTAGCCCACTGAGGCGCAGTGCGGGTGGGAGCAGGGCAGTGCCGTCAGGTCGTGCCAGGACACCACACCGTTGGTCTGCTCAGCCAACCTCTCCAGGACGCCTGTATGGGTGAGCCGGTCGAAGGGGTCGATGCCGTGTCCGCGTCCTGAACCGAAGACGGGCTGCAGCGCCACCCCGCCAATAAAGGGAGTCTCCAGGGCACGCATCACCACGGCGCCCACTTCGCCGTCGTTGACGCCAAGGGATGCCGTCATGGTCAGCGTGGTGAAGATGCCCGCTTCCGACAAGCGGGAGATTGCCGCATCTTTGAAGCGGGTCAAATCCCCGCCGCGGTGGTAAATCGACGATTCCCTGGAGGGACCGTCGTATTGGAGATACACCTCCACCCTGTCCCGGTGCCGTGCCAGCAAGGCGAGGAGGTCGTCATCGGTGGCAATCAGCATGCCATTGCTGTTCACCATGATCCGGACGATGGGCCGGGAAACGAGTTCGTCCAGCAGTTCGGCAAGATAGGGGTACAGCGTAGGTTCGCCGCCGGAGAGCATCAGCACATCCAGCCGGTTGTTCTCCCGGGCCAAGCGGGTGTCCACGTTGTCGAGCACCTCCTGAAGCGGCGCGACTCCCTGCAGTTGCGGGCCGGACGCCGTAAAGCAGGTGGGGCAGCGCAGGTTGCAGTGCTCGATGATGTCCTGGAGGAGGATGCAGGTGTGTTGCGTCTGCATGGCCGGAAGCCCGAAGGCATAGGCCTCGGGGACAGCGCGGAAATTGTCGGCCTGGTCAGGGATGTGCTGCTTTGTGGGCGCCTGCCACTTTTCCAGGTAGCGGAGGATTTCCGGCGACTCGTCGTATAGGGTGCGGACCAGCCCATGGTCCGGGCAGCCGCGTTCAAGCCACACACGACCTTCACGGACAAGCAACGCCCCCGACAGCCGCCGGACCTCGCTGAGTGGAGGGTTGGTTTCGTGGCATAGGGGGCAGAAAGCGGTCACATAACGATGGATCCTGTCACCGCGCAGCGGCTGGCCTGGCCCTGGCAACTGTTGAGTCCTCATGATTCGGCACCCTTCTTCAAATTCCGGCCTGTGTAAGGGCACCCACGCAAAGTCCCCCGCCGAGCAACGTGAAAACGCCGAGCCCAATCAGTAAGCCCGCTCCGGTGCGTGACGTGCGGGGATTAACGGCAAGAACAATGGCCAGCCCCAGATAGACGGCGATCGGGACGAAGGCGGCCGGCCCGGCAAAGATGCTGGTTGCCCATGCATTCGGTGCTCCGATGCCGACTGCTGCCCCAAGGTAGAGGATGTACAGGGCCAGAGCGCCGAAAACAGCTCCGGACCCCAGATAACCACCCCGGTTTTCCCGCTTCTGCCCGCTCCCCTGCTCCCTTGGTGGCGGAACCGGCTGGTCGTCGTTCATGTCAGGCCCGGGCCTGGGCCAGGTAGGCGACGCAGAGTCCGCCGCCGAGCAGTGTGAAGATCCCCAGCCCGATCAGCAGGCCCGCACCCAACCCGGATGTGCGTGGCCGGACCGTCAGCACAACGGCCACCACCAGATACGCGGCGATTGGGATGAACGTCCTGGGCCCGGAAAGGAAGGTCCTGTATCCCTCGTTCGGAGCGATGCCACTTGTTGTCCCGAAATAAAGGGCATAAAGGGCCGGAGCCCCTAACACGATTCCGAGCACTATGAGACCGAGTCCTGGTTCAGGGCGCGGTTCTTCTCCCCGGGACGGCGGGATACTGGGAAAGTCAGCCGGGTCCTCACTCATGCTGCGGTTCCTTCCAGGGCAGGGCGGAGGGGTGGGCCGAAGACACGCCGGACCCGCCATACCAGGAGGGGCAACACCGCCAGCAGGAACCATTGGGGCCGGCTCATCCCCAGCCAGAGCACCTCGTTGCCCCGGACGAATTCGACGACGAACCTGAAGAGGGCATAGGCGCTGACGAAGCAGATAAAGAGGTCGCCGGGGTGGGGCAGGCGGTCCCGGCAGCGCCACATCAGGGCAAAGGCCGCGAGGTGGAAGACAATCTCGTAGGCGAACGACGGATGAAGTCCCACCCCGGCCTGGGCGCCGGTCAGCGCGGCCTGCGCAGGAGTGAGGATGACTCCCCATGCTCCCCCGGTTGGCGTTCCGGGGAGCTCTGTCAGGAGGCAGCCGACACGCCCGATGATGAGCGCCAGGGCTACTGCCGGGGCCAGCAGATCGCCCGTCGGCTGCCGGTAACCGGTCAATCGTTTGGCCAGAAGGACGCCGAACCAGGCCCCCACCAGCCCGGCGAGGATGCTGCGGTCGCCATTGCCCCACCAGTCAGCCAGTGAAACCTGGCGGGAGATGTCCCAGGTGAGCACCCGGGAACCGATGGCCCCGAAAGCAACGGCAAAACCGGCAATGGGCCACAACCGGGGATCGGCAAGCCCGCGGCGGCGCTTCTCGTAAGCGTAGAACAGCAGGGCTGCGAGGATTCCCAGCCCGACGAAGCCGGCATGTACCAGCCCGTTTCCCGCGAAGGGAAGCCCGATCATGAGCAGAGTGTAGCAACGGGTTGCCCGTGGAATGCGGGCCCTTCGGCCCTTACATGGGCGGGTGCCCTACATGTGGACGTGCAGGCGGCGGGCGGCCTCGGAGATGGATCCGGTCAGCGACGGGTAGACCGTGAAGGTGCTGGCGAGGTCGTCCACATGCAGCTTTTGCTTGACCGCGATGGAGATCGGGAAGATCAGTTCGGAGGCGTTGGGGCCCACCACCACGCCGCCGATCACCGTGCCGGAGCCCTTGCGCGCGAAGATCTTGACGAACCCGTCCTTGGCGTTGCGCATCTTGGCGCGGGCGTTGCTGCGCAGGGAGAGCTTGACGACGTCGGCCTGGTACTTGCCGGACTCGATGTCTGCTTCGGAGATGCCCACGTTCGCGATTTCGGGCGAGGTGAAGATGTTGGATGCCACCTGGTGGAGCTTGAGGGGGGTGACGACGTCGCCCATGAAGTGCGCCACGGCGATGCGGCCCTGCATGGCGGCCACGGAGGCCAGTGGCAGGACGCCGGTGCAGTCACCGGCGGCGTAGATGTTCGGGGCGGTGGTGCGGGAAACGCCGTCCACCTTGATGTGGCCGCTTTCGCTGACGGCCACGCCGGCCTCCTCGAGGCCCAGGCCTGCCGTGTTGGGGATGGACCCGAGGCAGAGCAGGCAGTGGCTGCCGGTCACCGTGGAGCCGTCGGAAAGCGTTACCAGTACGCCATCGTCCGTGCGTTCCACGGTCTGGGCGCGGGAGCGGGACAGGACCCGGACCCCGCGGCGTACGAAGACTTCTTCCAGGACGACGGCGGCGTCAACGTCGGAGCCGGGCAGCACCCGGTCGCGGCTGGACACCAGGGTGACCTTGGAACCCAGTCCGTTGTAGGCGGAGGCGAACTCCGCACCGGTGACGCCGGACCCCACCACGATGAGTTCCTCGGGCAGTTCGTCCAGGTTGTAGATCTGGGTCCAGTTCAGGATCCGCTCGCCGTCGGGGCGGGCCGTCTCCAGCTCGCGGGGGTGTGCGCCCACGGCCAGCAGGATGGTGTCCGCTTCAACAGTCTCCGTGCCGTCCACCGTCAGGACCTCGATGGTGTGGTTGTCCAGGAGCCGGCCGGAACCGGCAATGATCCGCACGCCCAGCTTCTCCAGACCGTCGCGGATGTCGTGGGACTGGTTGCGGGCCAGGTTGAGGAGGCGGTCGTTGATGTGCTTGAGGTCGGCGCGCATCACCGGCACGAAGTCGCCGCCGTCGACGTCGAATTTCACGCCCAACTCCCCGGCCTCGGCCACGCGGGTCATCAGGTCAGCCGTGGCAATCAGGGTCTTGGAGGGAACCACATCGGTCAGCACGGCGGATCCACCCAGGCCCGCGCGTTCGATGATGGTGACCGTCGCCCCGAGCGAGGCGGCCACCATGGCGGCTTCGTATCCGCCGGGGCCACCTCCCAGGATTGCGATCCGGGGGGAACTGAAATCTGGATGCGTAGTCACAGTCATCCATTCTCGCCCATTTGCCGCTGACCACCAAGAAAACAGGGCCCTGCCCGGGCCAGCCGTGACGGGGGCAACACGGGCGGCACGATAACTTGTACTGGTGAGTACAACTGACTTCCTGAACACGGACCCGTTTGCCGCTGCCCGCGCCGCAGCGGACTACATCGCCGAAGAGACAGGCGTGGACCGGCACGACACCGCCCTGGTCCTCGGCTCCGGGTGGGGCGAGGCCGCGGACCTCATCGGCGAGACCACCGCCACCCTGTCCGCAGAAGAAGTTCCCGGCTTCCACGCCCCCGCCGTGGAGGGCCACGTGGGCACCATCCGCTCCATCCTCACCCCCTCGGGAAAGCGAGCCCTGGTCCTGGGCGCCCGGACGCATTACTACGAGGGCAGGGGCGTCCGGGCGGTGGTCCACGGAATCCGGACCGCGGCGGCCACCGGGTGCAGCACCCTGGTCCTCACCAACGGTTGCGGCGGACTCAACGAAGACTGGGCCCCCGGCACCCCGGTACTGATCAAGGACCACATCAACCTCACCGCGGCATCCCCCCTGGAGGGCGCCACCTTCGTGGACCTGACAGACCTGTACTCGCCCCGGATCCGTGGACTGGCCCGCGAGGTGGACCCCAGCCTGGCGGAGGGCGTGTACGCCCAGTTCCCCGGCCCGCACTACGAGACGCCGGCCGAGGTGCAGTACGCCAAGCGGATCGGTGCCGACCTCATCGGCATGTCCACGGCGCTGGAAGCCATTGCGGGCCGCCACGCCGGGATGGAGGTGTTCGGGATCTCGCTGGTCACCAACCTCGCCGCCGGCATCAGCCCACAGCCCTTGAGCCACCAGGAAGTGATCGAATCCGGCCGCGCGGCGGGCCCGCGCATCTCCAGGCTGCTCGCCGATATCATCGCCCGGCTCTAACGCTCGCGGCGCCCGGGTGCGTCACGGGACCGGGCAATGACGATAGCGTTATGCCCATGACGTCTTCCGATGCCGAACTTCGCCTGCTCACCGAGGCCCGCGAATGGGCTGCCCAAGACCCGGATCCCGCAACGAAGGCGTCGCTCCTTGAGCTTGTCCGCCTTGTTGAGGACGGCGATCCGGTGGCCCGGCAGGAACTGGAAGACAGCTTCCGCGGCACCCTGCAGTTCGGCACGGCCGGGCTGCGCGCTGCACTGGGCCCGGGCCCGAACCGGATGAACCGGTTGGTGGTGCGCCGCGCCGCAGCGGGACTTGCCGCTTTCCTGCTGGACGCAGTGGCCAAGGCTGCGCCGGGCACCCGGCCGCGCGCCGTCGTCGGCTATGACGCCCGGCATAACTCAGACGCCTTCGCGGCCGAAACGGCTGCGATCTTCACGGCCGCCGGCATCGAGACCTTCCTGCTCCCGGCACCCCTCCCCACTCCCCTGCTGGCCTACGCTGTCCGGGCCCTGGATTGCGACGGCGGCGTCATGGTCACCGCCAGCCACAACCCGCCGCAGGATAACGGCTACAAGGTGTACCTGGGCCGGCATGCCGTGGCGGCGGACGGTGACGGCGCCCAGATCGTGGCGCCCTACGATGCGGAAATCGCCGCGCGGATCAGCGCCGTGGGACCGCTGGAATCCATCACGCTGGCAGAGGGCGGCTGGGCCGTCCTGGACGGCTCGCTGGCGGCTGGGTATGAGCGGGCGACGGCGGCACTCACCATGCCGGACCGCTTTCCTGCCCGCGACCTGAGGATCGTCCTCACCCCGCTGCACGGCGTCGGCGGGGGCACTGCACTGGATGTCCTGAAGGCGGCAGGTTTCACAGATGTCACCGTGGTGGCCGAACAGGCCGAACCGGACCCCGATTTTCCCACCGTAAGCTTCCCCAACCCGGAGGAACCCGGGGCCCTGGACCTTGCCCTCGAAGCGGCCGCGCAGCTGGACGCCGATATCGTCATTGCGAATGACCCGGACGCCGACAGGGCCGCCGTGGCGGCGAAGGACCCCGACACCGGTGCGTGGCGGATGCTCCGGGGCGACGAAGTGGGTTCCCTGCTGGGCGCCCACGTGGTGGCCCGGCTCTCCGACGGCCAGGCCGGCGCGGAGGCTGATGGCCGGGGCGTCTTCGCCAATTCGATTGTTTCCTCACGGCTGCTGGCCCGCATCGCCGCCGCGGCCGGCTTCGCCCACGAGGAAACACTGACCGGCTTCAAGTGGATCTCCCGGGTTCCCGGGCTGGTCTACGGCTACGAGGAGGCGCTGGGGTACTGCGTGGCCCCGGAACAGGTGAAGGACAAGGACGGCATTTCGGCCGCCGTCCTGATCGCCGAACTCGCCGCCGCCGCCAAGGCCGCAGGCAAGACCGTGTTCGACACCCTGGATGAGCTGTACCTCCAGCACGGCCTGCACGCCAGCGACCAGTTGAGCATCAGGGTTGCGGACCTGGGCCTTTTGGACGCCATGATGAACCGTCTGCGGGTTTCTCCGCCGGAATCGTTCGGACAATCAGCAGTGGAGGTCTTCACGGACCTGGCCGAGGGCAGTGCCCAGTTGCCGCCCACCGAGGGGCTGCTCTACATCACCCGCAACCTGACCCGCGTGATCATCCGGCCCAGCGGCACCGAGCCCAAGCTGAAGTGCTACCTGGAGGTTATCCACCAGGCAGGTTCCGCCGCGGAGCTGCCAGCAGCGCGCCAGGCCGCACGTGCCTCACTGGATGAGGTACTGCACGACGTCAGCGAGGCACTGGGTCTTTAACACTCCTGGGTTAAAGACCAAAGGGGCGCCAGGGCCGCTAACGGACCCCGCGCCCCTTAAAGGGTGCAGGTGCTACAGCTGTACCTCGACGAAGCCGTCGATGACGCGGGTGCCGAATGCTGCCAGCCGCAGGCCCGGAGTGGTGAAGCATTCGCCGGTCTCAAGGTCGTAGACCTCCTTGTGCAGCGGGGAGGCGATGGTGGGCCGGGTGCCTTTGGAACCAAGGATTCCGCGTGCCATGACGTGGGCCCCGGTGGCCGGATCCTCATGGGCCACGGCGAAGACTTCGGCCGGGCCGGTGCGGAAAAGCGCCACTTGCCGGCCTGCCACCAGGGCGGCCTCGCCCCAGGCCGGTTCGAGGTCCTCCACCGTGCAGACACGGTGCCAGCCGGTATGGAATCCAGCGAGGTCTGATTCGGCGGCGAGCGCCCCAAGTTCCAGTGTTGCCGTCATGTCCGGCTCCTTTCCCTGTGCCTGTTGTCCGTGCAGCCGCTGCGTTTGCGGCCGAGTCCCACGCTAGGCTCCGGGTGTTTCAACGGGGTGCGGCGAATGTGTCCGGCGCGTAAAAGAGACCTAACCCGGCCGGAAATGCGTTCGTGATGCAGAAGTTAAGTTGGCGAAACAATTGGGAAACTGAGGCGAAACTGCCCCTCCCTAGGCTGGAGGCACAAGCTGCAGAGCACCGTCTGCGGCCCATGCGAAAGGCCCACAGTGACCGAACAGACTTCAAGCACAGAGACTCCGCGCCGCATCGTCGTCGCCGGCGGCGGCCCAGCGGCCCACCGTTTTGCGGACGCCATGCATGCCCGCGGCCTCGATGGCTGGCATGTCACGGTCCTCACCGAGGAAGCCCACCTCCCCTACGACCGGGTGGCACTCTCCAAGGCGCTGACCGATACCGGGGTGGACCTCACCCTGGGAACGGCTTCGATGTGGGACCACGGCTCCCTGGTCCTGAAGACCGGCGAGCGCGTGGTGAAGATTGATGCAGGCGCAAAGACGGTGCAAACTGCTGCGGGAAACGCCTACGAATATGACGAGCTGGTGGTGGCCACCGGCTCGGACGCCGTCCGCCTGCCCATTCCCGGCGCCGGACACGCCCACGTCTACCGCACCCTTGAAGATGTGTGGGCCATCAACAAGGCCATCGCGGAACTCACTGCCAGGCTGGGCCGCAAGGTCAATGCCGTCACCATCGGCGGCGGTCTCCTGGGGCTCGAATCGGCCGCCGGCACCGAGCAGCTGGGCGCCACCCCCGTTGTCATTAATGGTGCGCCGTGGCTGATGAACACCCAGCTGGACGAGGGCGCCGGCCAGGCCCTGGGCCGCCTCATTGAGGCGAAAGGCTTCGAAGTGCACGGCGGCGTGTTCCCTTCAGAGATTCTGGCGGACGACGACGGCCAGGTCACGGGAGTGCTGATGGCGGACGGGCGCATCATCCCGGCCGACCTGGTGATCGTCGCGGTGGGTGTCAAGCCCCGCGACGAGCTGTTCCGCGCAGCCGAGGGCGAGGAGCAGCTCTTCAGCCTGGGCCAGCGCGGCGGCGTGGTCATCAATGACTACTGCGCCACCGAGGTGGATGGCATCTGGGCCATCGGTGAAGTGGCGAACTACGGCGGCATGTGCCTGGGCCTGGTGGCGCCCGCCAACACGATGGCGGAAATCGTCGCCGACCGCCTCCACGGCGGAGACGCCACCTTCCCCGGTTTCGATACCGCCACCAAGCTCAAGCTTTCCGGCGTCGACGTGGCCAGCTTCGGCGACGCCTTCGCCCGCACCGAACACGCCCTCGAGATCGTTTACGCCGATCCCGCCCGCGGCGTCTACCAGAAGATCGTGACGACGGACGACGCCAAGACCCTCCTGGGCGGCATCTTCGTCGGCGACGCCTCCCCTTACATGAGCCTGCGCCCGCTCCTGGGCCGTGAACTTCCAGCAGAGCCCGGCGCCTTCCTGAGCGCGGCCGGCGGCGGCGAGGCCCCCGAAACCGAACTCCCCGACGACGCCACCCTCTGCTCCTGCAACAACGTCACCGCCGGCAGCATCCGCGACGCCATCAACGGCTGCGGCGCCTGCGAGGGCAACGGCCCGGTCCAGGAACTGGGCGAGCTGAAGGGCTGCACACGGGCCGGCACCCAGTGCGGTTCCTGCGTCCCCATGCTGAAGAAGCTGCTGGAAACCGAGCTGACCAAGTCCGGCGTCGAGGTTTCCAAGGCCCTCTGCGAGCACATCGAACTGTCCCGCCAGGAACTGTTCGACGCCATCCGCGTCCTGGAACTGACCTCCTTCGAAGAGATCATGGCCAAGTACGGCAGCGGCGCCGGCTGCGACATCTGCAAGCCCACCATCGCCAACATCCTGGCCAGCCAGAACAGCGCCTACGTCCTGGATGCCGGCCGGGGCACCCTGCAGGACACCAACGACCGCGCCCTTGCGAACATGCAGAAGGACGGCACCTACTCCGTGGTCCCCCGCATCGCCGGCGGCGAGATCACCCCCAAGAAGCTTGGCGTCATCGCCGCCGTGGCCGAGAAGTACGGCCTGTACACCAAGATCACCGGCGGCCAGCGGATCGACATGTTCGGCGCCCGGCTGGAGCAGCTGCCGGAGATCTGGAAGGAGCTGGTGGACGCCGGCTTCGAGTCCGGCCAGGCCTACGGCAAGAGCCTGCGCACGGTGAAGTCCTGCGTCGGGTCCACCTGGTGCCGCTTCGGCGTCCAGGATTCGGTGGCCATGGCCATCCAGCTGGAACTGCGGTACCGCGGCCTGCGCAGCCCGCACAAGCTCAAGATGGGCGTGTCCGGGTGTGCCCGTGAATGTGCCGAGGCCCGCGGCAAGGACGTGGGCGTGATCGCCACCGCCGACGGCTGGAACCTGTATGTGGGCGGCAACGGCGGGGCCACCCCGGCCCACGCCCAGCTCCTGGCCAAGGACCTGGACGATGAAACGCTCATCAAGTACATCGACCGCTACTTCATGTACTACATCCGCACCGCGGACCGCCTGCAGCGCACGGCCCGCTGGCAGGAGGAGCTCGACGGCGGCATCAAGCACGTTGAGGACGTGGTGGTCAAGGACACCCTGGGCATCGCCGCAGACCTCGAAGCCGCCATGGCCAAGCACGTGGACACCTATGTCGACGAATGGGCAGACACCCTCAAGGACCCGGAGCGGCTGCGCCGGTTCCGCTCGTTCGTCAATGCACCGGACCAGAAGGACGACTCCATCACGTTCGTCCCGGACGAGCGCGGCCAGATGCGCCCGGCCACGCCTGAGGAAAAAGGGAAGGTCCTGATCGGCGCGTCCATCCCGGTCCGTCCCGCCACAGCCGAAACCATCGGAAACGAGGCATAGCCATGCAGCTCAGTATCGACCTCACCGGCCGGAACGTCCTGGTGGCCGGCAGCCCCGCTGCCGCGCGGCAGGCGGTGCGGCGGTACGAAGCCGCGGGCGCCGTCGTGCACCGCCTTGGCAGCCCCGCCGAGGCCCGGTTCGTCCACCTGCCGGAGCGGCTGTTCCTGGTTGCCGCCGTCGAGGACGGACAGCCCGGCTGGGACGCTTTCCTGGACCGCTGCCGGAGCACCGGCATTCCCGTCGCTGCCGAGCCTGCCGCCGGCCCCGCCGGACACGTCACCCTGGTGGGTGGCGGCCCCGGCACCGGGGACCTGCTCACCGTGGCAGCCGTCAAGGCGCTCCGTGATGCCGACGTCGTTTTCTATGACCGCCTGGCACCGTACCAGGAACTGCCGCTGCTGACGTCCGCGGAACTGGTGGACGTGGGAAAGAAGCCCGGGCACCACAAAGTCAGCCAGGCGGACATCGAAAAGCTGATGGTGGAAAGCGCGCTGGCCGGCAACAACGTGGTCCGCCTCAAGGGCGGTGACCCCTACGTCTTTGGCCGAGGCGGGGAGGAAGTTGCCGCCTGCGTGGCTGCGGGCCTCAAGGTCCAGGTAGTGTCCGGCGTCACCAGCGCCATTTCGGTCCCCGCCGCCGCCGGCATCCCGGTAACGCACCGCGAGGTCAGCCACATGTTCACCGTGGTCTCCGGGCACGCGCCGCTGACCGAGAAGGAGCACCACCACCTGGCCGGCCTGGGCGGGACCATCGTGGTGCTCATGGGGATCGGCACCCTCCACCAACTGGCGGCCGGTTTGCGCCGCGCCGGCATGCGCCCCGACATGCCCATGGCCGTAGTGGAACGCGGCTACCGGCCCGGCCAGCGCACCACCATCGCAGACCTCGGCACCATCACCTCCGCCGCTGCCGGCTGCAGCAACCCGGCAGTGCTGGTCATCGGCGAGGTGGTCCGGGTGGCTGAAGCCAACCGGAACCACGCCGCTGCGGCCGCAGACCTGGACAGGCTTGCGGCCTCGCTGCTGGGATCATGAAAGGATTGACCCCCATGACTGCACTTGCACCGGCTGAACCGGCCCAGGCCGAACCAACGCAGGCCGAACCGACGGCGCAGGCCGGCGAAGCCACGGATGCTACGGAGTCACCGCTGGAGGGGTTCCGCATCGGCGTCACCTCGGACCGGCGGTCGCGTGACCTTATCGAGGCCCTGGAGCGCCGTGGGGCTGAGGTGCTGCATGCGCCAGCGCTGAAGATCGCCCCTGTCCAGGAGGACATCCGGCTCATCGAGGACACCAAGGCCATCATCGCCGCCAAGCCGGACCTGTGCATCGCCACCACTGCCTACGGCATGCGCCGGTGGTGCGAGGCCGCGGACTCCTTCGGCATCGGCGACGAACTGCTGGAAACGCTCGGGAGCACCCGCATGTTCGTCCGGGGACCCAAAGCCCGCGGTGCGGTGCGCGCGGCCGGCCTTGCCGACGTCGGAATCAGCAGCGACGAAACCACCTCCACGCTGGTGGACATGCTGCTCACCGAAGGCGTGCGCGGCAAGACCGTTGCCATGCAGCTGCACGGCTACACGGATGTGCGCCAGATCGAGCGCCTGCGGATGTCCGGCGCCACCGTCCTCACTGTCACGCCTTACCGCTGGGTGAAGCCGGACGGCGAGGACAAGCTGCCGCGGCTGATCGAGGCCGTCTGCAGCGGGAACCTGGACGTCCTGACCTTCACCAGCGCCCCGGCAGTGGACGCCATGTGGAGCACCGCCCATGAGATGGGCCTCTACAAACAGCTGGTGGAGAGCCTGAAGCTGAACGTCACCACCGCCGTGGTGGGTCCCGTGACCGCGCAGCCCCTCCTGGACGCGGGCCTGAGCCCGCTGATCCCGGAACGGTTCCGGATGGGGGCCCTCATCCGGCTGGTGTGCGAGCACCTGGCTCTGAACCATGTCCGGCGGCTGGACACCCGATCGGGGAACATCGAGCTTCGCGGCCGCAGCCTGCGGATCGACGGCCAGGCAGTGGAACTGGCGCCCGCTCCCCTGTTGCTCCTGCGCGCCCTGCTGGGCGCCGGCGGCGCTGTCCTGTCCCGTGAATCGCTCTCCGACCTGCTGGAACTCCGGGGCTCCGTGCACGCGCTGGATATGACCGTGAGCAGGCTCCGTTCGTCCCTCCCCGACGGCCGGCTGGTGGAGACGGTAGTGAAACGCGGGTACCGCATCCGCGTCTAGCGTGCTTGGGCGGGCCGCCCGAGGCGCTGGACCCGGGGAATTGTGTCCGGCGCCGGATGGATGAGAGATACGTCACGGGTTCTGTTACCGGCCGGTAAATACTGGCGAACACGGGCCCGCGAAACAGCAATGGACGGGTAACACAACGGAAAAAGCACACCCCTACGCTGGGTTCCATCACGAAGTTCCGGCCGGTTCCCGGCCACCAGCGAAAGGGCCAGCACATGTCCGCTCCGGCACCCTCAACGTCCACCTCCACCGCTACCCGCATCGTCATCGCCGGCGCCGGCCCCGCCGCCCAGGCCCTGGTGGCACAGCTCGACCGTGCACGCTTCGACGGCACCATCACCGTGTTGAGCAACCGCGACGACACCCCGGAGGAACTGCTGGAACTGGCCATGCTGCCCCAGGTCTCCGTGCGCTTCGGCCAGCCGGCCAGCCACATCGACGCCGCCAAGCGCACGGTGGCAACCGCGGACGGCATGGAATTCGCCTACGACCAGCTGGTGATTGCCACCGGTTCGGCCCCCGTGGCTAGCCCGGTGGACGGTGCCGCGCAGTGCTTGAGCTATGCCACGATCGATGACGCGCCGCGCATCGCCAAGGACGTGCAGAAGGTTGCCCGGGAGCTGGGCCGGCGCCCTGTGGGGATCCTGGTGGGCACCGGGGCTGCGGCCGGACAGGCCGAGGCGGTCCTGCGGGCAAAGGGCGTACGTCCCATCCGAACTACCGCCCGCCCGAGCGCCGTCATTCCTGCAGTCGTTTCCGGCTCAGCTTCCAGCGTGGCCGCATCGGCGGTGGTCTTCGAAGACGGCAGCAGCATGACCGGCGACCTGGTGGTCCTGGCTGAGGAGCGGGTCTCCCGGGACGGCCTCGCTGCCAGCGCGGGCCTGCGGACCGCTCCGGGCGGCGGCATCGAGATCAGCCGCGACTACCGAACGTCCGTCCCGGGAATCTGGGCCATCGGTGATGCAGCAGCGTTCGACGGCGTGCGGCTGGGACTGCTGGTGGCAGCGGCCTCCGCGGCCGGTGCCTGCGCCACCCAGCTGCTGTCCGCGTCGTCAGCGGCATCCCTCCTGCAGGCGGCTGCCTGAGCGGGCGCCTCCGGCGCGGTGCGCTGTGACAAGATGGTTCCCGAAACCGAGTCAACGCCGGGCCCACAAGGCCCTTCGAGAGGACCATCATGAGCAACGAAGCCACCGTTCACGCAGGAACCGCTGACCAGGCCGGGACCGCGGACATCGCCTCCTACATCGACCACACGCTGCTCAAGCCCGAAGCCTCGGAGGCTGACGTGCTGAAGGTCTGTGCCGAGGCGGCCGAGTACCGTTTCAAGTCGGTTTGCGTCAACCCCATCTGGGTCAAGACCGTCACCACCGCGCTCAAAGGCACGGGCGTCCTCACCTGCTCCGTAGTGGGCTTCCCGCTGGGTGCCACGCCCACCGATGTGAAGTCGTTCGAAGCCCGCGGCGCCGTGCTGGACGGGGCGGACGAGGTGGACATGGTGATCAACATTGCCGCCGCGGGGGCCGGCGACAAGGGTGCCCTGACGGACGACATCGCAGCGGTTGCAGAGACCGTGCATGCAGGCGGCGCCATCCTGAAAGTCATCATCGAAACCGCCCTCCTCACGGATGAGCAGAAGGTGCTGGCATGCCAGGCGGCCGTGGAGGCCGGGGCGGACTTCGTGAAGACCTCCACCGGCTTCAACGGCGGCGGCGCCACCGCCGAAGACGTAGCCCTGATGCGCAGGACCGTGGGCCCAGGCCTGGGCGTCAAGGCCTCCGGCGGCGTACGGTCCCTGGCCGACGCGCAGGCTATGATTGCAGCAGGTGCAACACGAATTGGTGCCAGCTCCGGGATTGCCATTGTCAAGGGTGAACAGGGTTCAGCCGCTTACTGACCGGAACCGGGCGGCCGCAGATTAAGCCCCGCGGGGCCGAGGAGGAACACATGTCCAGCCAGATCAACGCGTCCAGCCGGGACACGGCGTCGAACCAGGATTCCGTCCGGACCCCGCAGAACGAGAACAACCTCGCCACCAGCGTGATCCTCTTCGTCGTCTGCTTCGTCCTGTTCCTGGGCGCTATCTACTCGCTGTCATTCCTCACCCTCGGCAACCCGTGGCCCATGGCCGCCTGCCTGGTCCTGTTTGCGCTGGCATTCTGGATCCCGCAGACCATCCTCGGCCGTTCCGACTCTGCCGGCGAGCACTAACCCCCCCCCAAGTAAGTAGCAATACATGTTGTTTTGCATCCCCATAACGACAGTTACTGCGACCCAGTTGGGGTGAGCAGCAGGAAGGACCCCGGACACTGTCCGGGGTCCTTTGCCGTCTGCTGGTGAAAGGCGCTGCCTGCTAGAACCAGAGCCTGATCCATGCGCCCGCGGCAGCGGCCACCCGGCCCCAGTGGTGCTGGGCGATGGCCCACCCGGCCATCGACATGCCCACCATGGCGTAGGCACTGACCGGGATCAGCACCAGCCACTCCCGTTTGGAACCGGCACGGCCCAGCAGGGGCAGGGACAGGGCGCCGTTCGCCCGCCAGACGTTTCGCAGCAGCGGCAACCGGCGCAGCATTTTCGGTGGCCGGACCACCAGCGGCCACAGCAGCGGCACTCCCCCGGTGGTGATGAGGTCGCCGACGATGTGCACCACCACCCCGATCAGCATTGACATCGGCAGCCAGGTCCACTGATCCGGCGCGTACACGGTGACCAGGCCGGCCATCACCAGCGCGAAAATCCAGTTGGAGATGAAGCCGCTCTTGGGAAAGAGCTTCAACGCCTTGGCCGCAATGTTGATCAGGAACATGCACAGCAGCCCCGCCCCCACGGACAGGCGGCCCCAGCCCGTGTCCATATGCACCTGCGCCGCCAGGCCGGCCAGGAACACAAAAACCGCGGCACCCAGGATGGAGTGCGTGCCCTGCCGATGGCCCCCGCTGGCATTTTCAATGCCGCGCGCGATCACGTTGGACAGCGGCGGCAGCGAATGGGCCACCGTACTTGCCCGATGGTCCCAGTCGCACACCAGCGCCGTGCCCGCGGTGGCCATGCCGCCGATGAGGATCCCCGTGGGGTCCAGCGGATACCAGCCCAGGGTGTAGGGGCCGGTGGACGCAACAGCTACCCACGCCGCGGCTCCCGACGCGGCGTGGTGTCCTCCCATCAAGTCCTAACTCACCGCCAGCGGGGCATCGGAGAAGATGTTCCTGATCACGCCGTTGGCCCATTCCAGGATCTCGGCGTCCTGCAGGTCCCGGCCTCCGATCCGCGCTGTCTTGGGCTTCGGGATGAGCACGGCGTCCAGGGCGGGCTTGGACTGCGATCCGGGGTACATCCGGTTCAGGCGCATGGTCTTGGATTCGGGGAGGGTGGCCGGGGAGAACTTGATGAAGTTTCCCTGCAGTGCGACGTCGGACAGCCCGGCTTCGCGGGCACCAACACGGAAGCGTGCCACTGCCACCAGGTTCTGGGCCGGCAGCGGCAGTTCGCCGTAGCGGTCAACGAGTTCAGCCTGGACCTCGTCGATGGCCTCGTTGGTGAGGGCCGCGGCGAGCTTCCGGTACGCCTCCAGGCGCAGCCGTTCCCCGGGAACGTAGTCGTGCGGCAGGTGCGCGTTGACGGGCAGCTCGATCTTCATCTCGGCGGCCTTTTCCTCGGCTTCACCCCGGAAGTCGGCCACGGCCTCGCCCACCAGGCGGATGTACAGGTCGAAGCCCACCCCCTGGATGTGGCCGGACTGTTCGCCGCCCAGCAGGTTGCCGGCGCCGCGGATCTCCAGGTCCTTCATGGCCAGCTGCATGCCGGCGCCGAGCTCGTTGTGCGCGGCCACGGCCTTGAGCCGTTCCAGCGCCACCTCGCCCAGCGGCTTCTCCGACGGGTACAGGAAGTAGGCGTAGGCGCGTTCGCGGCCACGGCCTACGCGGCCGCGGAGCTGGTGCAGCTGGGACAGGCCGTACTTGTCCGCGCCGTCCACAATCAGGGTGTTGGCGTTGGAGATGTCCAGGCCGGTCTCGATGATGGTGGTGCACACCAGCACGTCGAAGCGCCGCTCCCAGAAATCAACGATGATCTGCTCCAGGCGGCTCTCGGACATCTTGCCGTGCGCCACCTCCACCCGCGCCTCGGGCACCAGCTCACGGATCTTGGCGGCCGTCCGCTCGATGGTGGACACCCGGTTGTGGACCAGGAACACCTGGCCTTCACGCATGAGTTCCCGCCGGATGGCGGCTGAGGTCTGCTTGTCCGTGTAGGGGCCAACGTAAGTCAGCACGGGATGCCGTTCCTCCGGCGGGGTGGCCAGGGTGGAGGTTTCCCGGATCCCGGTGAGCGACATTTCCAGGGTGCGGGGAATCGGGGTGGCGCTCATGGCCAGGACGTCCACGTTGGTGCGCATCTTCTTCAGCGCTTCCTTGTGCTCCACGCCGAACCGCTGTTCCTCATCGACGATCACCAGGCCCAGGTCCTTGAACTCGAAGTCCTTGGCCAGCAGCCGGTGGGTACCGATCACCACGTCCACGGCCCCGCTCTTGACCCCTTCCGCCGTCTCCTTCGCTTCCTTGGCGCTCTGGAACCGGGACAGCGGCTTCACCCGCAGCGGGAAGCCCGAAAAGCGTTCGGTGAAGGTCTCGTAGTGCTGCTGGGCCAGCAGCGTGGTGGGCACCAGCACCGCCACCTGCTTGCCGTCCTGCACAGCCTTGAAGGCAGCACGCACCGCGATTTCGGTCTTGCCATAGCCCACGTCGCCGGACACCAGGCGGTCCATGGGGATCTCCCGCTCCATGTCCGCCTTGACTTCGTTGATGGTGGTCAGCTGGTCCGGCGTCTCCACGTAGGGGAAGGCTTCCTCGAGTTCGCGCTGCCACGGGGTGTCAGGGCCAAAGGCGTGGCCACGGGAGGCCATGCGGGCGGAGTACAGCCGGATCAGTTCGCCGGCGATTTCCTTGACGGCCTTGCGGGCCTTGGACTTGGTGCTGGCCCAGTCCGCGCCGCCCATCTTGCTCAATACGGGGGTGTCGCCGCCCACGTAGCGGGTCACCTGGTCCAGCTGGTCCGTGGGGACGAACAACCGGTCACCGGGTGCGCCGCGCTTGGCCGGCGCGTACTCCAGCACCAGGTATTCCCGGACGCCCTCGCCTCCGCCGGCCACCTTTCGCTGGATGAGTTCCACGAACCGGCCAATGCCGTGCTGCTCGTGGACCACGTGGTCCCCCGCCACCAGTTGCAGGGGATCGACGGCGTTGCGCCGCTTGGAGGGCATCCGCCGCATGTCCTTGGTGGACCCGGCCGAGGTCCGGCCCAGCAGGTCGGCTTCGGTGAGCAGGCCCAGCTTGAGGCCGTCCAGGACAAAACCACGGCCGACGGCGGCAGTGGTCACCTCGATGATGCCCGCCTGGGGTTCGTGGTCCAGGCTGTCCACCCGGGCGCAGGGGATGTCGTTCTCATGGAACAGCTCGGCCAGGCGCTGGGCCGGGCCGGGACCTTCGGTGGCAACAACGATCCGCCATTGGTCGCGGACGTGCGAGCCGATGAAGTCCATCATTTCGGCCACGTCGCCCTGGTAGCCGCGGGGTTCGCGGGCATGCAGGTTCAGCACGTCGATCTCGGGGAGCAGTTCCGCGTCCTGCACGAGTGACGTGATGGACCACCAGGACACGCCGTGCTCCAGGGCGGACCCCCGGGTGTCGGCCAGCGAGCGGAAGCTCGCCGAATGAAGCGCCGCACTCGCCTGCGAGCTCAGGTCCAAAGGCGCCGCCCCGCCGTCGGACGCCGTGGACCACGCCGCCTCCAGGAACTCCTCGTTGGTGGCGGCGAGGTCGTGGGCGCGGGTGCGCACCTTCTCCGGTTCGATCACCACGGCGATGGATTCCGCGGGCAACTGGTCAACGAACGGGACCATCGCATCCACCAGCACCGGTGCCAGGGACTCCATGCCCTCCACGGCAATGCCGCCGGCGATCTTTTCCAGCATGTCCGCCGCTGCCGGGAGCTGGGCCTTCAGGGTGGCGGCCCGGGACATGACGGACGGGGTAATGAGGATTTCGCGGCACGGCGGGGCGTGCAGCTCGGTGGGGTGGTGGATGCCGGGAGCGGACAGCGAGCGCTGGTCGGCCACGGCGAACCAGCGCATCTGGTCCACTTCGTCCCCGAAGAACTCCACCCGGATGGGGTGGTCCTCCGTGGGCGGGAAGACGTCGATGATGCCGCCGCGGACGGCGAACTCGCCGCGGTGCGTCACCATGTCCACCCGGGCGTACGCGGCGTCGGCCAGGCTCTTCACGACGTCGGAGAATGGAAGCTCCTGGCCTACCTTCAGCGTGACGGGAACCAGGTCGCCCAGGCCCGCCACCACGGGCTGGACCACGGCGCGGACTGGCGCCACCACCACCTGGAGGCGTCCCGCCGTCGAGCTTTCCGGATGGGCCAGGCGGCGCAGCACTGAAAGCCGGCGGCCCACCGTGTCCGAACGCGGCGAAAGCCGCTCGTGCGGGAGGGTCTCCCAGCTGGGGAACTCCGCCACCGCGTCCGCCGGCAGGTAGGCGCGCAGGGCTGCCGTCAGGTCCTCCGCCTCCCGGCCTGTGGCGGTGACGGCCAGCACAACTCCCGGCTCAACGCCGCCGGTCTGGTCCTCCTTGGTGGCGAGTCCGTCCGCCATCTCCGCGAGCAGCACCGGACGGAGTCCCGCAGGAGCGCTGATCTGGTAGTCCTGTCCGCGGACGGCGAATCTCCGGGCGGCCTCGGCATGGACCCGGGCGAACGTCTGGTCCGGTGCCAGCGCGCGGCGCAGTCCGTCCAGCGACGGGGCTGGGGACGTTCCGGCACTGCCCTTGGCGGCACTGCTTTTGGCGGCGCGGGACGTTCCGGCGCGGGATGTGCCTGTGCTGGATGTGCCGGCGGCGGACTGGCCGGGAAGACTCATGGCAGAAGCTCCTGTGGTGTTCATCGAAGACAAGCAGGCAACGCGAAAACCCGAAATTCGCTGCGAATCCCGGGTACTCCCAGCCTACCGCGCAGGAACGACATGGCAGCGCGGCGCCCCGTCTTCGCGGGAATGGCCTAGGCTGGCAGGGCCGCACCACATCCCTTCGGAGCCGGCCGTCCGCAAGGGCCGCGGCTACGAACCACAAGTGACGATGGAACCGCAAGGGACGAACCGCTTGGGGCAGACAGGGTCCCGCACGGATACCGGCCAGGACGAACAGGAGCCAGCATGACTGCAATGAGCGCCCCGCCAACACCGAAGACTGTGCTTGTCACCGGCGCCACCGGCTACATAGGCGGCCGCCTGGTGCCCAAGCTGCTGGAAGCAGGCCACACCGTCAAGGTGCTGGTCCGATCGCCTGACAAGATCGCCGGCGTGCCCTGGCGGGACAAAGTGGACGTCGTGGAAAGCAGCCTGGACGACGGCGACGCGCTCCGCGGTGCCCTGGCCGGCGTCGACGTCTTCTACTACCTGGTGCATTCGATGGCTGCCGGTGCAGGATTCGAGGCAAAGGAAAAAGCAATGGCCGGCACGGCCGCGGAGGCTGCAGCCGCCGCGGGGGTACACCGTATTGTCTACCTGGGCGGCCTGCACCCCCAGGGCGTGGAACTCTCCACCCACATGCGGTCACGGGAGGCGGTGGGCAAGGTCTTCCTGGACAGCCCGGTGGACGCCGTCGTCTTCCAGGCGGGCGTGGTGATCGGCTCCGGCTCCGCGTCCTTCGAGATGATCCGCCACCTCTCCGAAACGCTGCCCCTGATGCCGGCCCCCAGCTGGGTGCGCAACAGGATCGAAGCCATCGCCGTCCGTGATGTCCTCTACTACCTGGTGTCCGCGGCGTCGCTGGAGGGCACCATCAACCGCACCTTCGACATCGGCTGCCGGCAGGTGCTGACCTACGCGGGCATGATGAAGGAATACGCAGCGGAAGCGGGCCTGCCCTACCGCGTGGTGCTCGCGCTGCCGGTGCCGGCGCCCAAGCTGGCAGGCATGTGGGTGGCCCTGACAACACCCATCCCGCTTTCCATGGCCGTGCCGCTGGTCCAGTCGCTGCAGCATGACGCCGTAGCCAACGAGCACGACATCGACCAATACATCCCGCAGCCCGACGGCGGCCTGACCCCCTACCGTACGGCGGTGGCCCTGGCGCTGGGCAAGGAGCGGGACGGCCAAGTGGAGACCACGTGGGCCAACGCCGGTGCCGACTCCGATCCGCTCCCCAGCGACCCGGACTGGGCAGGACACAAGGTGTACATCGACGAAAGGACCTTCCACGGAGATGTGGACCCGGCCCACGTCTGGACCATCATCGAGGGCATCGGCGGGCGCAACGGCTGGTATTCCTTGCCGCTGGCCTGGCAGGTCAGGGGATGGCTGGACAAACTGACAGGCGGCGCCGGCCTGCTGCGCGGCCGCCGGCACCCCCACACGCTGGCTGCCGGCGAAGTGGTGGACTGGTGGCGGGTGGAGCGGATCGATCGGGGCCGCCTGCTCCGGCTGCGGGCCGAGATGCGGGCGCCGGGACGGGCGTGGCTGGAGCTTTCGGTGGAGCCCGACGGCGACGGAAGCCGCTACCGGCAACGCGCCATTTTCTTCCCCAAGGGATTGAGCGGGCGGCTCTACTGGCTGGCCGTGCTGCCGTTCCACAGCCTGATCTTCCCGGCCATGGCCCGGAACATCACCGCCACCGCCCAGAAATTGTCCGATGCGGAGGCCTCGCCGGTCACCCCGTAGGATGTTGGAGGCGTAAATCCTTTCCCCACGTCCCAGGAGGACCCATGGCGCTGAGCGCAACCACTTCCCTTCCGCACCCCGTTGACAGCGTTGCCGCAGTGCTGGTGAATGAAGACTTCCAGCGCCACGTCAGCCAGCTGGTGGGCGGCACCCTGGAGTCATTCACCGTGGACGGCGACATTGCAGGGGCTTTCAACGCCACCTCCGTGCGCACCCTTCCCACCACCCGCCTGCCCGAGATCGCCCGCAAGTTCGTCGGTGAGCACCTTAAGGTGACCCAGGTGGAAAGCTGGGAAGCCCCTGCGGCCGACGGCTCCCGCCAGAGCAACATTTCGCTGAAGATCGCCGGCGCGCCCGTGGACGTCACCGCCGTCCAGCGCCTCGTGGCGGATGCCGGTGGAACCCGGGTGGAGCTTGAGGGCGCCGTCAAGTCCTCTGTCCCGTTCCTGGGCGGCAAGATCGCCGACGCCGCCGAACCCATGGTGGCCAAGGCACTGAACCTGCAGGCCGCACAGGCGCAGGCCTGGCTGGAAAGCCACTAACCATGCAGCTTCCCGTCCTCGCCGCGCTGGTCCTGATCGTCGCCGGCGTTTGGTCGCTGGTGGTCTGGCCGCAGTTCCTGCGCCGCGTGATGAAGGATCCCAGGGCCCGTGACGCGGCAGGCAAGGCCACCCGGTTCCTGACCGTGCATGTGGTGCTGGTGAGCATCTCCATGGTGCTCGGACTCGCCACGGCAGTGATCGGCGTCCTCGGCCTGCTGGGCTGAACCCGTCTGCAAGGCTGAACCCGGCCTGCCCGGCTCAAAAGACAGCCCGGACCTTCTTCCTCATGGAAGAAGGCCCGGGCTGTTTTCGGTTTGGCTCAGGCTGCCTGATTGAGGGCGTCCTCGGCAGCCACCCAGGAGATCATGGCGCATTTGACCCTGGCGGCATAGCGGGCAACCCCTTCGAAGGCTGCGGCATCGCCCAGCAACCCGGGATCGGCATGGACCTTCCCGCGTGAGCGAAGGACCTCACGGAAACTGTCGATGACTTCATGCAGCTCAGCCACGGTCATGCCTTCGGCAAGGTCGCTGAGGACGGACGCGGAGGCCATGGAGATGGAGCAGCCGGCACCATCCCAGGCAACCTGCGCCACTTTCCCGTCCTGGACGGCAAGCCGGAGGGTGACTTCGTCGCCGCATACCGGGTTGAGCTGGTGCGACTGTCCGGTGGAGGTGCCTTGGGGCGCTTCCGTAGCGGCGAGCCCGCTGCCGTGGCGGGCCTTGGAATGGTCCAGGATGATCTGCTGGTACAGCTGGTCAAGGCTCATAATGTCAGCTTTCGTCTTTACCGCTATGCACGGAAGTAGGCCCGGACGCCGGCTACCGCTTCAAGGAAGCGGTCCACGTCGTCCGTGGTGTTGTAGAGGTAGGCGCTGGCCCGGGTGGTGGCGGTCAGCCCAAGCCTGCGGTGTAGCGGCTGGGCGCAGTGGTGTCCCACGCGCACCGCGATGCCCCGGGAGTCCAGGAACTGCCCCACGTCATGGGCGTGGACGCCGTCGACGTCGAATGCGGCAAGGCCGATCCGTTCCTTTCCCGCTGCCGGGCCCAGGACCCGGATGCCGGGGATGGACTCCAGCCCCGCCACCATGCGCTGCCCCAGTTCGGCCTCCCACGCATGGATCCGGTCCAGCCCGGTTTCGGTCAGGTAATTCGCTGCGGCTGCGAGGGCCACTGCCTGGGAGATGCGCTGGGTGCCTGCCTCGAAGCGCTGGGGTGCCGGCAGGTACTCGGCCCGTTCCAGGGTGACGGTGGTGATCATTGACCCGCCGGTCAGGAACGGCGGGAGGATGTCCAGGAGCTCCTGCCGCCCGTAGAGCACCCCAATTCCCGTGGGGGCGAGCATCTTGTGGCCGGAGAAGACCGCGAAGTCCACGTCGAGTTCCTTGACGTTCAAGGGCAGGTGTGGAGCGGACTGGCAGGCGTCCAGGACCACCAGGGCGCCGGCTGTGTGGCCGAGCGCTGCCAGCTCCTTCACCGGGTTGATGATTCCCAGGACGTTGGAGGCGTGCGTGAAGGCAAGGACCTTGGTGCGCGGGCCAACAATCCCGCCGGCCTGGTCCATGCGAAGGTTGCCGTCGTCCGCAATGGGAATGTAGCGGAGCGTGGCGCCGGTGCGGAAGGCCAGCTCCTGCCATGGAATCAGGTTGGCATGGTGCTCCATCTCGGTCACCACGATCTCATCCCCCGGCCCCAGCGCCAGTTCCCCGAGCCGCTGGTCGCCGCGGCCCTGCGCAGCCCACAGCCCGGCATTGGACAGCGCGTAGGACAGGAGGTTCAGTCCCTCCGTCGCGTTCGACGTCCAAATGGTTTCCTCATATTCGGCACCGATGAAGTCGGCAATGGTCTGCCGGGCGTCTTCGAAGACTTCGGTGGCCTCCACGGCAAGGTGGTGCGCGCCCCGGTGCACAGCGGCGTTGCGCTGCTCGTAGAATTCCTGCTCGGCTTCGATGACGCTGACGGGGTTCTGCGACGTGGCCCCGGAGTCGAGGTAGACCAGCGGCTGTCCGTTCACCAGCTGGTTCAGGACCGGGAAGTCGTTGCGGATGCGCAGCACCTCGGCGTTGTCCATGACAGGTACGGCACGTTCCAGTGTGGCTGGCGTTGATACTAGGGCCAAAACGAACTCCTTGGGCTGCCAATGTCTGACACCCAATTGTCCCACACACGGCTGTGGCGGCTGCCCGGGAGGGGCGGCCGCCACCGCACCCCGGGCTTCAGCCGAGGGAGCAGAGGGCCGGCGACGGCTGGGGGGAGAGTCTCGGTCTCAGAAGACTCTGACGTCGCCGGCCCCGTCTTGGCCCGGTCCCTGGGGACCGGAAGTTGAGAGGGCCTCAATGTCCTGTGTGGCTGCTCCGCGGCCTCCGGTCCGCCGCTTTGCTTTGCCTCCTTAAGTAAATCCTGCGGGGCCCTTCCGTACACGAGTAGGGTGTACTCGAATCCCGGCAGGCGCACTACGGGGGTAGGTTCTCCCGGACACCATCCGCCGTGGCGTGAGCGGCCCATATGGCCCGACGGCGGCCCGGCCGGTTTGCCGGGGCAGTCACCAGGGCAGCAGCGGCCTGGCTGCACGCGTCTTGCAGCAGCGTGGCGGCGCTACTGCAGGACGCAGCAGCACGGCGGGGCGCTGCCCGGCAGAGGTACGGCGGGCAGCAGCGCGGCCGCAGGAGCACGGGGGCACCGGAGCGCGGCGGCAGAGGCGGCTCGAAGGGCAGGGGCTACTTTGGCAGGGCCGCTTCCAGCTCATCGCGGCTGCGGACCCCGAGCTTGACGTAGGTGCGGTAGAGGTGGCCTTCCACCGTCCGGACGGAGACCATGAGCCGCTGCGCAATCTCGCGGTCGGTCAGGCCCTGCACTGCCAGCTCGACGATGTCCTGTTCACGCCTGGTAAGCCGCACGGTGGGAGCCGCGGCGATGAAGCGTCCTTCGCGGAACCGCTCCCCCAGTTCGTGGTCGCACTTTTCGCGCTGGGCAACGGCCTGCCGTGACCGGCGGCGTTCCCCCGCCTGTTCCAGTACGGTGCTGGCGCGGGCGTAGGCTTCACGGGCGAGGTTGACGAAGCCTGCCTCCTCCAGCGAGGCAGCCGTGGTCATCAGGGTGTCGCCGTCGGCATGTTCCCATGCAGTGGCCAGGGTGAGCAGCGCCTCTGCCCAGCGGCCCTCCACACCGCGCGCTGTTGACTGCACCATGGGAATAACGGAGGGGTCCCCGAGGTCCCAGCACATGGTCAGGATTTCCAGGAAGTTCCCTGTCCTGGCGGAGGCCTCGGTGGTGGTCATCAGCGTCTGCAGCGTGGCCAGGCCCTTGCCGTCACGAATCAGGTATTCAGCGGCCGCTGCCATATAGGCTTCGGCAAGGAGATCGTGCGCGGGCCAGCCGGCGTCGGCGTCCTTGTGATCCTGTTCCAGGCGCTGTGCCTGCTCGGTGTCTCCAAGCCTGGCTGCGGCGTAGAAGCCAAGCGCGGTGCCGAAACGGTACAGCTGCAAGGGATCGTTGAGCCGAAGTGCCTCCACGGCGGGCAGCAGGACCTGATAGGCGCGTTCCATTCGGCCCTGCCGCAGCAGCGAGTAGCCCCGCAGCAGTTGGAGGCTGCCGTTGAACGTGGCGGCAGCAGGCGCGTGTCCGACGGCGTAATGGTTGATCTCCCGCTCCGCGGACTCCCATTCACCCATGGCCAGGTAATCGGACACGAGCCGTCCCAGGACAAACTCGGGGAAGAAGAACAGGCTGCCTTCGAGCGGGGGAAGTTCCGAGGCCGCCAGCAGCGCGGCCTCCAATCCCTGGACGGGGCGTCCCCCCGAGACGAGGGCATGGGCCAGGAGACCCTCGGCCAGGGCGCGGAGGGGCTCCCCGGCTTCTGCCGGATGGTGCTTCCGCATCGCGTCCACTGCGTCGTTCAGTGCCTGGAAGTTCACCTCCGCACCAAGGTGCAGCAGGTGCAGGAGTTCTTCCTGCCAGATCGTGTAGCCGTTTCCGGAAGCCGGCACGTGCTTTTCGACGTCCTCTGCCGTCAGCCCCAACGGATGGCCACTGGCCTGATGGGCCCAGACGCGAAGCAGCAGGACGTCCGGTCCCTGAGGGTCTTCAGCGAGCGGGAGCCAGCATTCGTCAAGGAGGGCGGCAGCCTCCGGGTACGCACCCTCGTTGTACAGCGCTCGCGCCTGGATGGCCTGGGCCAGCGGAACCATGGCCGGATCCTGGATACGGGACGCAATGGAACGTGCACTGTGGTTGCGGAACCTCAACAGTGCCTCTTTGGCCGCTGCCAGCATTTCGTCGTCACTGACCCTGACACCGCACTCCAGGGCCCACTCCACCGCCCGCAGCCGGCCCTCCCCCTGCAACTGGGTGGGGTCCCGGTGGGCCTTGACCTTCTCCAGCAACTGGAGGCTGCGGGAGACCGACACGGTGTTCCTGATGGCGCCGGCAAAGAGCCCGTTCCAGATGGAAAGCCCGGCCGGGATGCCGGGCGCTTCGACGATGATCTGCTGGTCCAGCAGGGACCGGACCACTGCCGCCCCGCTGATGTCTTCGATGACCTTCCTGCCCACAGGTCCGGCAAGGGCGATGAGTTTCAGGGCTTCCTGCTCCTCAGTGCGGCGCCGGAGATGGTCTTTGGCAACCACCCCTGCCAGCCGGGCCCCGTCCGAGGGCAGTTGGCCCAGCAGCATCCAGATCCCGTTGCGCTTGGCGAGGACGCCGGCTTCAGCTGAGTCGTGAAGCAGGGCGTCCAGGATCCGGGGGTTGCCGCTTGATGCGGTCCATATGGAGTCCACGGTTGCAGCGGGTACGGTCCCGTCAAGGACGTGGGCCAGGACCTCTTCAATCTGTTCCCGGTTGAGGGGCCGGAGGTCCACGCGTTCGGCCAGGCCGTCGTACCAGAGTTGGTCCAGCGGCTGCGGCAGTCCCGGCCGTGGCCTGGCGGCCGCAACCACTGTTGCCCACCCGGCGGATATCACTTCAGCCAGCACCCCTGCGGAAGCGTCATCCAGGTGGTGGGCATCGTCCACTGCCAGCAGGACTGCTCCCCCGTGGCCGGCCTTGAGCTTCTCGAAGTATGACCACATGGAACGCAGCACCGCGACGGGCGAGACGGACTCCTCGGCAGTCAGTTCTCCTGTATAGGGGGTCAGGACCCCGAACGGCACCCCGGCCAGGGCCGAACTGGCGTGGATACGCAGGATCAACATGTTCCCGGCAAGGCGCTCGGTCACGGCGTCAGTGACCGCCGACTTTCCAATGCCCGGGCCGGCCATGATGAAAACGGCCCGGTGGGTTCCATTGCGGACCATGGTGCAGATGCGGTCCACCGGCTCCCTCCGTCCGGTCAGGAGCCGGTGCGCAGTGGCCGGTTTGTGGCCGTTAGACGAGTCCAGTCAGATCACCCCTTGAAGTCACGCCAAGTTTAGTGAAGACCTGGTACAGGTGGCCTTCCACCGTGCGCACGGAAACGCCCATTTCCATGGCGATGTCACGGTTCGAGACGCCGCGGCCGGCCATCCGGGCGATCTGCCGTTCCCGGCTGGTCAGCAGCGGGCTCCCGCTGCTGGGAACGATGGGAAGGTTCGCCACAGTGGCGGCCAGGATGTCCAGGCGCGCCTGCGCCGTCCTCGCCGAAAGGGCGTCCCCGTCCTGCCGGGCGAAGTCCACCGCAAGCGCCATGCACCGGGCCTCAACGGCGTCGAGTTCCAGCGTTGCAGCGATTTCACCGCCGGCGAGGAGGGCTTTGGCATCCTTTGACCTGCTGCCGACGGCGATCAGCCGCGAAACTTCGGCCAGCGGGCCCTGCCGGTGGCCGGCGATCTCCTCGAGGAGGCGGAAGTCCGCGTCGCTGCCATTCACGGTTGCCGCCAGCAGGTAGATGCCGGCGACCGTATGCCTGTCCGCCTCAAGGTTCCGGCGGGCCCCTTGCTTCAGGGCTGCCACTGCCTCCGAGTCGCCCAGCCAGCGCCCGGCCACGAGCGAACAGAAATCGATGATGCTCTCCGTGGCGAACCCTGCCCTGCCGGGTGTCCTCTGCAGTTTGGCCAGGTACTTGCGGGCGAGCGTGGCATTGCCGGTCTGGGCGTACGCCAAAGCCGTGGCGGCGTACGCGGTCCGCAGCGCGGCCTGGACAGGCTGCAACTCAAGCTGGGCAGCAGCTGAGATCAAAGGCTCCAGGGCCGCCTCACCGCGGCCGGAGAACACAAATGCCACGCCGGCCGCGAGTTCGGTGGCCGCGCTGCGGTATGGAAGGCGGTGGGTCTGCCCGGTGCTGAAGGGGCTGAGGAGGTCGATGCAGCGCCGCCACTGGCCAGTGATCAGCGCGACGAAGTAAGCCTCCCTGGCATAGCGTTCGCGCAGGCCCACGATGTGCGAGGCGTCAGTGAGCTGACCGCCGAGCTTTCGCATGAGCCCCAGCGCGTCCATCTCGCGTCCGGTCAGGGCCAGTGCGCTCATCAGGATGACTGCGGACTGGAGCCGGAACCCGGTGTCCGGGTTGGCGGACGGATCGGCCGCCCGCTCGAGCGCAGGGATCATGGCGGCGTAATCGCCCGCATGGGCCTGGTACTCGAACTCACTCAGGGAGATCCGGTTTGCTGCAACCGCTGCGGGTTCAGGCCAGGAAGGGCTGTTGTCCGCTGTCTCAAGCCGTTCCCGCGCCGCGGCGAGCAGTTCCCGGACCTTGCCCGCCTGGTCCGGAAGGCAGAGCATGACCCGGGCTTTGGCGGCGACCACCTCGGCGTACTCCTGGGGGTCAAGGGCCTCGAGTTCAGGCTGGGAAATGGCGTCCAGGGCAGACAGTGCCTGGTCCGGCATGTCCAGCTGAAGGTATGCCGCGGCCTTTTGCCGTTGCGCCGGTGCCCACCCGGCGTCGGTCCGCTGCACCATTTCTGCGTAGGTCAAGGCAAAACGGGGGTCGAAGAGCTGGACTGCGGCCTGGGCGGCTGCGAGCGCCAGTGCCGGGCTCAGTTCGGCCTCGCACTCATGGGTCCAGGCGGCGAAGGACATCAGTTCTTCCACGGTCATGGCCGCCGGATCCGGCTCCTGGCCGCCCAGCAACATGCTGCGCAGCTCCCGGCGCCGGGAAATGCTCAGCCAGGTCCTGACGACGTCCCCGATGTATTTCTCCCGCAGCGACACCCAGCGGTGCTCGGAGTCGTCGATCTCCAGCAGGCCGCCGTCCTCCATGTCCGCTACGACATCCGCGCCGTAGATCGCGGTGAGGCCGGCCAGCTCCACCCGCCGGGCACAGGAAAGCATTTCGATGACGTCCCGCGTCCCGGGTGTCTCCCGGGACCAGCGCGACCGGACGATGTCGTCAAGGCTGGCAGCGCCGTCGAGCACCACTTTGTCCCGCAGTGTCCATACCGAGTCCGACAGGACCAGGTTCCCGGAGAGCTGCTGTTCGGTGACCAGGGCTTTGAGCAGCAGGGGGTTTCCGCCCACCATCTGGTGGTAGGTGGTGACCAGGGAGGAAGCGACGCGGTGGCCCAGCAGTGACAGGAGGACCTGCCGGGTTTGCAGCTCGTTGAGGTTATTGAGCCTCACCTCCGTCAGCTTCCGCTCCGTCAGCAGCCAGTGGAAGTCCGCAGGCAGGTCGCTGGCATTCGGGGCGACGGCGATGATCTTCGCCGTACCGGTCAGCAGGACGTTCAACAGCACGCCCGCGCTCATGTCATCGATACAGGCGGAGGTGTCCAGGGTTATGACGCAGGGCCGGCCCGCGGCGTCGCTGCGGATCAGCGAGGTGATGCCCCGCAGAATGGCAGTGGGCGAACCCATGTAGGCCTGCGGGAGCCGGGCCAACAGGAACGACAGGCAGCCGTAGGGGGTATTGGAACCGGAGGGGCCGCTGCGGAGCTGCAGCGACCAGACATCGGGGCCAAGGTCTGCCACAGCCGCCCGCGCAAGGGAGGATTTACCGACCCCCCTGGCACCGGTGATAACGGCTCCGAGGGAGTCCTCGCTGGTGAGGGCGGTGCGGACGGCGTCGAGGTTGGCGCTTCGTGCAGGCATGGACCATTGCTGGCCCTCCGTGGCTGCGGAGGTTGACGTGGGCAGCCCGTCACCCTGAGGTGTTGACCCACGTCCCCAGCTGAGTGGCTCGATTGACATGAACTTTTCCCCTACATCCTGCAATAGCGGGATGTAGCCCCATTGCTCCCCCGCATAGGAAGAAGAGTACCCCGTGGCACTGACAAGGAAATAGGGTCAAAGGGAACTTTTACGATTCCGGCTGTTGTGATCCCGACTTGGCCGGATGGAATCTCTGCTGGGCGGCATTCAGCCCGTCGCGGAGCAGGAACTCGACGGCATCCGCTGCATCGTCCAGCAGGAAGGGCAATTCCTTCAGTTCCGCAGTGCCGAAATCACGCAGCACGTAGTCAGCAGTGTCCATCCTGCCGGGCGGCCTTCCCACCCCTACCCGGACCCTCAGGTAGTCCTTGGTACCCAGCGCCTTGGAGATGTCCCGCAACCCGTTGTGGCCGCCCTCGCCGCCACCGAGCTTGAGCTTGACCGTGTTGAAGGGGATGTCGATCTCATCGTGGACGGCCACCACGTGGTCCGCGGGGATTCCGTAGAAATTGGCCAGGGCGGAGACGGGCCCGCCTGAGACATTCATGTAGCTCATCGGCTTGGCCAGCACCACCCGCGGACCACCGATGCCCAACCGGCCTTCGAGGACCTGGGCGCGGGCTTTGTGGGTCTTGAAGCCGGCCCCAACACGGGCGGCCAGTTCATCGAGCACCATCTGGCCCACGTTGTGCCGGTTGCCTTGGTACTGCGTGCCTGGGTTGCCGAGGCCGACGATCAGCCAGCTATCTGTCATGGAGTCAATCCTATGGGGGCGGTCTTGGCGGACATGAAGCCCTGCCTGCGGACATGACTGTGGCCGGACCCTCAGGGTCCGGCCACAGTCAGAAATTGCCGGGTAATTACTCGGCTGCGGCTTCTTCGGCTGCGGGAGCTTCCTCTGCTGCCTCGGCGGCAGCTTCGGTCTCTTCTTCGGTAGCGGTGGCCTCGGAGATGTTCACCACGAGTGCCTCGGCGTCGGTCAGGAGAGCCGAACCCTTGGGCAGGACCAGGTCAGAGGCGTGGATGTGCTCGCCGGCGCCACGGCCTTCGATGCTGACGACGACGGACTCGGGCAGGTGCGTTGCCTCAGCTTCGAGGGATACAACGTTCAGTTCCAGGTTGTGCACGGTGCCGGGAGCGGTTTCGCCTTCAACGTGGACCGGAACGTCAACCGTGACCTTCTCGCCCTGGCGGACGGTCAGGAGGTCGATGTGCTCGATGATCTGCTTTACGGGATCGCGCTGGACGTCCTTCACCAGGGCCAGGTGGCCTTCACCGTTAATGTCCAGGGACAGCAGGGCGTTGGCGGTGCGGACGGCCAGGGTGGTGGCCTTCGCCGGCAGGGTGACGTGGATGGGCTCTGCGCCGTGGCCGTAGATGACGGCGGGGATCTGGTTGTTCATCCGGGCGCGGCGGGCGTAGCCCTTGCCGAATTCGGTGCGCAGTTCTGCTGCGAGCTTCTGCTCAGACATGGATATCTCCTTGAAAGACTAAACGGTGTTCAGCAAGGGCGGAGGTCTGGTGTGACCTTCAACGCCGGGCGCCGGATGGCGGCCCTTCAAGAAGGCAGTCCTTCAGATGAAGGACTGTTCAGACCCAGTCGATAACGGAGGCTGTGCCCTCCCTCGCCAAGGTATCGCTGACCAGCTTACCAGCGCCGGAACGGAATACCGAAAACGGGTCCTGCTCCGCAGCGGCTGGGCGGCAGCCGCCGGGAGCAGGACCCGTCTGGGTGTGTTGTGCCTAGGCCTTGCCGTCGAAGAGGCTGGTGACGGAACCGTCGTCGAACACTTCACGGATGGCCCTGGCAATCAGCGGTGCGATCGAAAGGACCGTCAACTGCGGGAACTGCTGGGAGGTATTCAGCGGGAGGGTGTTGGTGACCACTACTTCGCGTGCGCCGGACTCGGAGAGACGGCGTGCGGCCGGATCCGAGAAGACGGCGTGCGTTGCGGCGATGATGACATCCTTGGCGCCGGCGTTCTTCAGGACCGTGACGGCCCCGGAGATGGTTCCGCCGGTATCGATCATGTCATCGATGAGGACGCAGGTGCGTCCCTCGATCTGGCCCACCACGGTCTTGGAGACGGCCTGGTTGGGAACAGTGAGGTCACGGCTCTTGTGGACGAAGGCGAGGGGCGCCCCGCCCAGCCGCTCAGCCCACTGCTCTGCCACCCGGACGCGGCCGGTGTCCGGGGAGACCACGGTGATGTTCTCGGCGTCAACGCGGGTGCGGATGTAATCCGCCAGGAGCGGGATGGCCATCAGGTGGTCCACCGGCCCGTCGAAGAAACCCTGGATCTGGGAGGTGTGCAGGTCCACGCTCATGATGCGGTCCGCGCCGGCGGTTTTGTAGAGGTCCGCCACCAGGCGGGCGGAGATGGGCTCGCGGCCGCGGCCCTTCTTGTCCTGCCGGGCGTAGGGGTAGAACGGTGAAACCACGGTGATGCGCTTGGCGGAGGCCCGCTTCAGCGAATCGATCATGATCAGCTGTTCCATGAGGTGGTTGTTCAGCGGTGCGGGGTGCGCCTGGATCACGAAGGCGTCGGTGCCGCGCACGCTCTCGCCGGCCCGGACATAGATCTCGCCGTTGGCGAAGTCGTAGGCATCAACGGGAAGGAGGTCAGTGCCGAGTTCCTTGGCGATTTCCCGGGCAAGCTCCGGATGGGCCCGCCCAGTGGCGAGCACCAGCTTCTTCTCGCCGTGCGCCGTAATTTCACTCATTGTTACTTGCCCTCTTCTGTAGATGCCGGGGTACTTGAGGAGTCTTTGGTGGCCGCATGGGCCAGTTCGGCGGAGCGGGTTCCCGGCCGGTTCGCGGGGACCCATCCTTCGTCGTTGCGCTGGGCGGCAACGCTCAGCGCCAGTGCGCCTGCCGGTACGTCCTTGCGGATCACCGCGCCGGCGCCGCTGTAGGCGCCGTCCCCCACGGTGACCGGGGCAACAAAGACGGTGTTGGAGCCTGTACGGACGCCCGAGCCGATGACCGTGCGGTGCTTCTTCTCGCCGTCGTAATTGGCGGTGATGTTTCCACAGCCGATGTTGGTGTCCTCGCCGATTTCAGCGTCACCGGCATAACCCAGGTGGGACAGCTTGGAGCCGCGGCCGATAGTGACGTTCTTGGTTTCATAGAAGGCACCGATTTTGCCTTTTTCACCCAGCACCGTGCCGGGGCGAAGGTACGTGAAGGGGCCGACGGCGGCGCGCGGGCCGATCACGGAGCCGGAGCCGTGGGTGCGGATCACCGTGGCGCCCTCGCCCACGGTGACGTCGGTCAGGGTGGTGTCGGGGCCCACGACGGCGTCCCTGGCCACGCTGGTGGCGCCGTGCAGCTGGGTGTTGGGCAGGAGGCGGACGTCCTCGTCCAGGGTGACGGAGGAATCGATCCAGGTGGTTGCAGGGTCGACGACGGTGACGCCGGCCCGCATCCAGGCTTCCACGGTGCGCCGGTTCAGTTCGGCGCCGAGGGCGGCAAGCTGGACGCGGTCGTTGGCGCCCTCCACCTGCCAGCGGTCGGCGGTGACCACGGCCGCCACCCGGCCGCCTGACTCGCGGGCCAGCCCCAGCACGTCGGTGAGGTATTTCTCACCCTGGGCGTTGTCGGTGGTGACCTTGCCCAGGGCCTCGCGGAGCACTGCGGCGTCAAAGGCGTAGATTCCGGAGTTGACCTCCCGGATCAGCCGCTCGGCCTCGGTGGCGTCCTTGTGTTCGCGGATGCCGGTAACGGAGCCGTCTTCCCCGCGCAGGATCCGGCCGTAGCCGGTGGCGTCGTCAAGGACTGCAGTGAGGACGGTAACGGCGTTGCCGTCGCGTTCGTGGGTGGCCACGAGTTCGGTGAGCAGTTCACCCGAAAGCAGGGGCACGTCGCCGTAGGTGACCACGACGGTGCCTGCCAGGTCCTGTTCGGCGTGCAGTGCCTGGAGTGCGGCCTCCACGGCGCGGCCGGTGCCGGGGATGTCGTCCTGGTCCACAATCACTGCCTGCGGATCCAGTGCGGCGACGTGGCTTTCCACCAGGTCCCGTTCGTGCCGCACCACAATGGCGAGCCGCTGCGGGTTGATGCTGCGGGCGGCACGGAGTGCGTGGCCCACCATGGACAGGCCGCCGATTTCGTGCAGGATTTTCGGTGTACGCGACTTCATCCGGGTACCGGCGCCTGCTGCCAGAACGATTACAGCGGCCGGGCCGGTATTCTCGGGGATCACGTACGGGCTCTCCTTGCTTGATTGTGCTGGCGCTGCGCGGCGTCCTGCGGGTCAGCCCGCCGGGCACCGGGTGCCATCCTCATGATCGCTTTTGCGCAGCAGTTCCGCCCATAGGATTCGAACCTATACTCCACGGCTCCAAAGGCCGGGGTGCTGCCGTTACACCAGAGCGGACCGTGCCGAAAGACTCGAGGCCCGGGCACAAGTCCCTATTTTGCCATGGGTTCAGGCCGCCGCGCGACACGTGCCATTCCGCTCCTGCCGGCCCGCGGAATTGCGCCGGCAGCGGTGGGGCATGATGGGAAGGTGAGCAACAACCTTCCGCGGATGCGGATGACGGGCCTGCAGCGCCGAAGCCAGCTGATCGACGTCGGGCGGGGCCTTTTCGCCGTCCGCGGCCTGGACGGTACCACCATCGAGGAAATCGCCGCCTGCGCCGGAGTGTCCAAGCCGGTCATCTACGAACACTTCGGTTCCAAGGAAGGCCTGTACACCGAGGTGGTGGACTGTGAATTCCACATCCTCCTGGAGGCGATCAACGCGGCCCTTACCGAGGAAGCCAAACCCCGCGTCCTCGTCGAACGCGCCGCGCTGGCCCTGCTGACCTATATCGAGGAACGCACCGAGGGCTTCCGGATCCTCATGCGCGACGCTCCCCCGTCCCAGCCTGAAGGCGCCTTCTCCACCCTGCTCTCCCACGTCACAGCCCGCGTGGAACACATCCTCTCCGAAGAGTTCTCCCGCCGCGGCCTCAGCGGCGAGGACGGTGCCATGTACGCCCAGATGCTCGTGGGCATGGTGGCCATGACCGGCCAGTGGTGGCAGGACAGCCGCCAGCCGGACAAGCACACTGTCGCCGCACACCTGGTCAACCTCGCCTGGAACGGCCTGACCGGCCTCAAAAAGGACCCGGAGCTGCAGTCTCAACCCTGAGCGCAGGTCGCGTTCGCGGCACAGGCCCCCTGCACCGCTCCTGCCTGCCTCACCGAGCGAGGCACTCGTCGTTGCTGAGCTGACCCCTCCAAAACCCTTCGCCCGTCTCCGGAAAGTGGGCCTTCGGAAAGTCGCGCATCGCGACGTGTCAGGGCTTGCAGGTCGCCCAGCGACCGGAAAGCCCTCTACACGTTGTGTCTAAGCGACGTCGAAGGGCCGGTTCCGGAGCCAACCAAGGGTGAGGGGAAGAGGGCTCAGTCGCCGAGGAGCTCAGAGGACTCCAGCCATTCGAGTTCCAGGGCGTCCTTTTCGTCGGCCAGGTCCTTGAGCTGCCTGTTCAGTTCGGCGAGGGCGTCGAAGTCGGACTGCTCCGTGCTCTTGACCATGTCGTCGTGGAGCTTTTTCTCCTGCTGGTCCAGCTTCTTGAGCTGCCGCTCAATCCTGTTGAGGGCCTTGCGGGCGTCCCGTTTTTCGGCTTCGGACGGTCCGGTCCCGGTGCCTGCGGCGCTTCCGCCTCCACTGGTCACCGGGTTTCCGCCGCCGGTCACGGTGGATCCGGCCAGGGCGGCTTCGCGCAGTTCAAGGTACTGGTCAACGCCGCCGGGCAGTCCGCGGAGCTTGCCGTCGCCGAGCAGCGCCATCTGGTGGTCGGTGACGCGTTCGAGCAGGTAGCGGTCGTGGCTGACCACCACCAGCGTGCCGGGCCAGCCGTCCAGTACGTCCTCGACGGCGGCGAGGGTATCGGTGTCCAGGTCGTTGGTGGGCTCGTCAAGCATCAACACATTGGGTTCCCCCACCAGGAGGCGCAGGAGCTGCAGGCGGCGCCGCTCACCACCGGACAGGTCCCTGACCGGCGTCCACTGCTTTTCGTTGGTGAAGCCGAGCTGCTCCACCAGCTGGCCGGCGCTGAATTCCTTGCCGCCGACGTTGAAGGAACGCTTTTCCCGCTCAATCACTTCGATGACCCGGAGGTCGGCGACGTCGTCGAGCTCCTTGACTTCCTGGGTGAGGACGGCGGTGACCACCGTCTTTCCCCGCTTCAGCTTGCCGGCGTCGGGCGTGATCTCGCCGTTGAGCAGCTTCAGGAGGGTGGTCTTGCCGGCGCCGTTAACGCCCACCAGGCCCAGGCGCTCCCCCGGGGCCAGGCGAAGGGTGATGTTGTCGAAAAGCTTCCGGCCGTCGTCGCTGCCCTTGAAGTTGAGGGATACGTGCTCCAGGTCCAGCACATCCTTGCCCTGGCGGGCCGTGGCCATCCTGCTCAAGGCCATGGAGTCACGCGGAGCGGGAACGTCAGCGATGAGCGCGTTGGCGGCCTCGATCCGGAACTTCGGCTTGGCAGTGCGGGCCGGAGCGCCCCGGCGCAGCCAGGCGAGCTCCTTCTTGACCAGCTGCTGGCGCTTGCCTTCCACCACGGACGCCATCCGGTCGCGTTCGGCGCGGGCCAGGACGTAGGCCGCGTAGCCGCCTTCGAACGGGTCCACGATCCCGTCGTGCACCTCCCAGGTCTTGGTGCAGACTTCGTCCAGGAACCAACGGTCGTGGGTGACCACCAGGAAGGCGCCCTGGTTGGCGCGCCAGCGCGTCTTCAGGTGCCGGGCAAGCCAGGCCACGCCCTCGACATCGAGGTGGTTGGTGGGCTCGTCCAGCATGATGACGTCGTGGTCCTCGATCAGCAGCTTGGCGAGCGCCACCCGCCGCTTCTGGCCGCCGGAGAGGGCGTGGACGTTGGCGTGCCAGTCGACGTCCGACACCAGGCCGCCCATGATTTCGCGGATCTGCGGGTTCCGCGCCCATTCATAGTCAGCCTGGTCCCCCACGATGGCGGCACCCACTGTGAGGTCGCCGTCGAGCACGTCGCTCTGGTCCAAATACCCCACGTTGACGTCACCGCGTTTGGTGACCCGGCCGGAATCCGGGGTGGAGCGCAGGGCCAGCAGCCGCATCAGGGTGGACTTGCCGTCACCGTTGCGGCCCACCATGCCAATCCGGTCCCCCTCCTCCAGTCCCAGGGTGATGCCGTCCAGGACGGTGCGGGTTGCGTAGGAAACCGTGAGGTTCTCGCCGCCAAGAAGGTGTGCCAAAGGGAACTGCTTTCTGCTGCCGGACTGTACGTTTTAAAGGAGGGTGTCAGAGATGATGCGCGCACCCGGGACCGGGCCGTGGACGGGGAGGGCTGTCAGGCCGTAGTGCCGCAGGTCCTCCGCCAGCGCCTCCGCCGCAACGGAGTCATCAGCCAGCAAAGCCACGGTGGGACCGGAACCGGAAACGATTCCCGCGATGGCCCCATGGGATTCGCCGATTCCCAGCGTATCGCGCAGGGCGGGCGACAATTCAATGGAAGCCCTTTGAAGGTCGTTGACCAACACCCGGCTCAGCGATTCGGCGTCCCCGCCCCGCAGGGCCGTCAGGATCTGCGGATCCACGGCGGTGGGCTCACCCGCGTCGACCCCTTCGGACGCCCGCAGCCGGTCCAGGGTGCGGTACACCTCCGGGGTGGACAGGCCGTAATCAGCCACCACCAGCACCCAGTGGGTCTGCGCCTTGGCCAGCGCCGGGGACAGTTCATCGCCGAGGCCCAGCCCGACGGCGGTCCCGCCCAGGAGCGAGAAGGGGACGTCTGCCCCCAGTTCGGACGCCAGGTGCGCCAGTTCCTCCCGTGACAGCCCGCTGTTCCAGAGTGCGTCGCAGGCCAGGAGCGTGGCAGCGGCGTCGGCGGAGCCGCCGCCCATCCCGCCGGCCACCGGAACACGCTTGGTGATTTCCAGGTGCACGCCCGTGGCGTGCTCGGAGACGTCGGCCATGATGGCGGCCGCCTTATAGGCCAGGTTGTTGCCGTCCAGGGGGATGTCGACGGCGTCGAGGTCCAGAGTGCTGTCAGGGCTGAGGCTGATGGTGATGCCGGGGGCAGCGGTACTGGTCGCTGCCACTTCCTCGTAGAGGGACACGGCGAGATAGACGCTGGCAACGGAGTGGTAGCCATCGGGCCGGAGCGGGCCTACGGCCAGGGAGACATTGACTTTGCCGGGCGCCTTGACCCGCACCGTCCTGGCGGCGAACCGCCCCCTGCCTGTCCTTTCAAGTCCCGCGCTCACGGGCGGTTTTCCCTGGCTTCGGCAATCCTCGCGAACGCGGCAATGTCGATCACCTCGCCGCGGGCGGTGGGGTCGACGCCGGCTGCCAGGAGGCAGCGCTCCGCTTCCGGGGCTCCCCCGGCCCAGCCTGCCAGAGCGGCCCGGAGCGTCTTGCGGCGCTGGGCGAACGCCGCGTCCACCACGGCAAACACCTGCTCCCGGGTGGCGGTGGTTGCCGGCGGTTCGCGGCGGGTGAAGGCCACCAGCCCGGAATGGATTTTAGGGGCCGGCCAAAAAACGTTCATGCCGATCACGCCGGCCTTGCGCATCTGGCTGTACCAGGCTGCCTTGACCGAGGGCACCCCGTAGGTTTTGGAGCCCGGGCCGGCGGCCAGCCGGTCAGCCACCTCGTCCTGCACCATCACCAGGCCGTGGCGAAGGCTGGGGAAGTGCTGCAACAGGTGCAGCACCACCGGAACCGCCACGTTGTAGGGCAGGTTGGCCACGAGGGCCGTGGGCTCCACCGGCAGCTCGGTGACCTTCATGGCATCGGCGTGGACCAGGTGGAAGGCGTCGACGGCGGCCGGCCGCCATTCCTGCACGGTTTCCGGAAGCTTTGCGGCAAGGACGGGATCGATTTCGACGGCGACAACTGCCGCTGCCGCGTCAAGCAGCCCCAGCGTGAGGGATCCCAGCCCCGGACCGACCTCGAGCACCGTTTCGTCCGGGCCTACGCCTGCTGCGGCCACAATGCGGCGGATCGTGTTGCCGTCGATCACAAAGTTCTGGCCCAGGGTCTTGGTGGGCCTGATGCCGATTTCCTCTGCCATCCGGCGTATGTCGGAGGCACCGAACAACGGTGCGGGGACGGCGGGGATCGGTTCAGTCACCTAGGTATCCTATCCCGCGCGGCACCCCTGACCTGCCGGGTTAACGGCTGTGGCCGGGCCCGGAGTACCCGGGCCCGGCCACGCTGTTCAGTATGCGCTTGAGCCGTGGATCAGCTGGTTGCTGCCCAGCCGCAGCCCCAGGGCGACAGGCCGCGCTGCGCGTAAACGCGGTTGGCGATGTCGATCTGCTGCGCCTTGGTGGCCAGGCTGGCGTTGGGGGCGTAGGCACCGCCGCCGGCTCCGATCCAGGTGCGGATGTCGAACTGGAGGCCGCCGTAGTAGCCGTTGCCACTGTTGATGCTCCAGTTTCCAGTGGATTCGCACTGGGCAATCTTGTCCCACATGGCTTCGTTCATCATGGCCGGTGCTGCCGCCCCGGTGTTGGCGCCGGCAGCTGCCGCAGGTGCCGCCTGCGGAGCAGGCTTGGCTTTGGTGCCGACGGTGACCTTCTCGGTGACGGGCTGCACGGCCACGTTCTCTGAGACCAGGGTGCGGGAGGCTTCACGTCCGTCGACGAGCACCAGCTTGAAGGTCCGCTCAAGCTTGCCGGCAGCGCCTGCCTGGGTCACTTCCTTCTCGCCCTTGAGCATGTCCGCACTTTCGGCGGTAACGGTCTCGAAGGGGACTTCTTCACTGGTGACGGCCGTCTGGCTGGTGTCCACCCGGGACACCTTGATGACCATGTTGTTCACCACGTTGGCGTTGGCCGGCTGCGAGGTGCGGTCGTTGGCGCCGAGGGTCACGCCGGAATCCTCCAGGACCTTGCCAACGGTAAGGGCAGTAGTGGTGGCTGTGTTCACCTTGCCGTCGGCCACGATGCTGACGGTCTTGGGGGTGGAAATCGAAACGTAGGAACCGGCCAGCGAGAGGGTGGCATCCTTGGGCGCCGAAACGGACGAGGCACTGGCGACGCCGAGTTCGGTCACCAGGTCTTCGACATCCTGGGCCGTGGTGTTGACCGTCTTTTCAGCCCCGTCAAGGCTGACCTTGACTTCCTTGGCCTGGTTGATGTTGATGACGGTGCCGTTCTGGACGGTCGCGTCAAGGGAGGGCGATACGCGGTCGCCGGGCTTCAGTTCCAGGTTGGCGCTCTTGACCACCTGCTCCACTGTTCCGCCAAAGGACTGCACGGACGACGCTTTGCCGTCCACGTTGAGCGTGACTGTTTTGTTATTGCCCACGAAGGCTGCGAGGCCCGCGACCAGGCCGCAAAGCACCAGCAGCTGCGCGCCAACCTTGATATAGCTGAACTTGCCGTCCGATGTGAAGAACTTGACCACGATTGCCCGTAACTCTCGGTCCATCCGGGCACGGGGAAACGCGCAATAAAATGCCCGGAGCAACCTTGAAAAGGACAGTCCGGGCACCAGTGCGCCGCCACACTCCGCGCAGCGGCATGGCCGGATTCTGGACAGGCCGGGCCGGCTGCATTTGGAGTGAAATTACCCGTTGGCCTTCCCCGACCCCGGCTAATAGTTACCCACTGTAACCGTAGCGTTATAAAGCGGCCAACATTTTTGCATACCAGATATGCATTGATGGGCCAAGGCGGGGGTGCAGGTCAGGCCCAGGAACCGTATGCCCGCACGGTGTTTTCGCTGATTGCGGTGCACAGCCCGGCGAGGTCGGAGCCTGTCAATTCTGCCATGCTCCGGACCGTGTACGGGACCATGTAACTGGCGTTCGGACGTCCCCTGTGCGGGTGCGGGGTCAGGAAGGGCGCATCCGTTTCCACCATGATGAGCTGCCGCTCCGCCACGGCGAGCGCAGCGCGCAGGTTGGTGGCGTTCCTGAACGTCAGCGTGCCGGCAAAGGACATCCACCAGCCCTGTTCGTTGCAGGTTTTTGCGAGGTCCTCGTCTCCGGAGAAGCAGTGGAAGACCACCCTGTCAGGTGCCCCCTCTTCCTGGAGCACCCGCACCACGTCGCCGTGCGCGTCCCGGTCGTGGATCTGGAGGGTGAGGTCCAGGCGTTTGGCGATGTCGATGTGCCGGCGGAACGAGTACTCCTGGTGGCGCAGTCCCTCACCGTGGGTGCGGTAGAAGTCCAGTCCGGTCTCGCCGATGGCCCGGATCCGGGGATGCGCCGCCAGTCGTTCGATCTCGGCGAGGGCCATTTCCAGTTCACCCCGGTCCGCATAGCGCGGAGCATCGTTGGGATGCAGGGCCACAGCCCCCAGCAGCCGTTCGTCCTGGTCCACAGCCTCTACAGTGAACCGCGAGGATTCCAAATCGCAGCCCACCTGGACGGCGCCCTGGACCCCCACGGCCGCCGCCGCATCCAGCGCAGCCTTGATCCCTACGGGACCCTTTCCTTCCGGGAAATCCAGGTGGGTGTGGTTGTCCATGACCGGCACCGGCAGGGGCTCGGGTGCGGGCGGGAAATCCTTCCGGCGCGGGGCGCCCGGGTCCGGCGTCCCCTCTTCGGCTGGCACCCGGTAGGCGGCGGGAATAGAGGAATTACACATCCACCCACACTATCGGCCGAAGGTACCCCTATATTTACCGGAACTCTCTGTCAGGCACGGCAGTTGTGTTAGTAGTCTGGAACGAACACACGCGCACGCCCACCAAGGGGCGAAGGCAGGCTTGCTGTCCCGTCCAGGTGAACCCCGGGCTGAAAGGTTGCCGATGGAACCCCACCGACGCACTGCCAACAATGCCAGCGCACCGAACCTGAACCTGGCCGGCGTCGCCGATTCCGTCAGCCACCTGAACGGGCACCGGCCGGCGGCCATGGACTCGGGGTCCTTCCACGCCGCGGCGCAGCGCATCCTCACCACGGTCAACACCGTCATCGACGGCAAGTCCGACGCCGCCAAGCTGGCCCTCACAGTCCTGCTCGCGCAGGGCCACCTGCTGCTGGAGGACGTGCCCGGCGTCGGAAAGACCCTGCTGGCAAAGACCCTCGCCCGGACCATCGACTGCACCGTCAACCGCATCCAGTTCACCCCGGACCTGCTGCCTTCCGACGTCACCGGGGTTTCCATCTACAACCAGGCCTCCAGGCTCTTCGAATTCCGGCCCGGTGCGGTCTTCGCGAACATCGTCATCGGTGACGAAATCAACCGCGCCTCCGCCAAGACCCAGTCCGCACTGCTGGAATGCATGGAGGAGCACCAGGTCACGGTGGACGGTACGTCCTACAAGCTGGATGAGCCGTTCATGGTGGTGGCCACCCAGAACCCCATTGAAATGGAGGGCACCTATCCCCTGCCCGAGGCCCAGCGGGACCGGTTCATGGCCCGGATTTCCATGGGCTACCCGGACAAGGCCGCAGAGATCGAGATGCTCGAAACACACCAGGCGGTCTCGCCGCTGGCCAATGTCTCCCCGGTCGTCACGGCGGCGGACGTGGCAGCGATGACCGCCACCGTCCAGCAGGTCTATGTCTCGGAAGCCGTCAAGGAATACACGGTGTCAGTGGGCAGGGCCACCAGGGAGAGCCCGCTGCTGCGGCTGGGCGCCAGTCCCCGCTCCATGCTGCAGTTGCTGCGCGCCGCAAAGGCCACAGCCGCCCTCGACGGACGCGACTTTGTCCTGCCGGACGATGTCCGGGACGTGGCCGAGGCCGTCCTGGCGCACCGCATCATCCTGGACCGGAAGGCAGCGGGCGCAGGCGAGACCCCGCACAGCGTGCTGCGGGGCATCCTGTCCCGGCTGCCCGTGCCGCAGGCCCAGAACGGGCAGCCCAGCCGGGCCGCGGCCGCTGCCGGCAGCAGGAACCACTAGGCGCGGACCATGGCCCTGCTGGACAAGCTTCCGCGGCACCTGTTCACCAGGCGCGGCTGGGGCATGCTCGCTGCCGGGGCGTTCACCCTGGCAGCGGCCCAGGTCATGGGGCGACGCGACCTCCTGACGCTGGCCCTGCTGCTGCTGGTCCTGCCGCTGGTCTCCCTTGCCGGCATCCGGCTGGTCAAACCGCGCTTCCGCGTCTACCGCGAATTCAACCCCTCCCCCGTGGAAACCTCAGCCCCGGCAACGGTGCACCTTGCGGTGGCCAGGACGGGCCCGGGCAGCGGACGCGTGGCCATGGAGGAGCGCCTGCCGGCGCACTTCGGCCAGGCGCCTTCCTTCTGGTTCCCGTCCCGATCCGCCACCGGCGGCACAAGCCGCTACGAGTACCACCTCACGTCCAGGCACCGGGGGCAGTTCAGGATCGGGCCCGTGACGGCCGAGTTCACCGACCCCTTCGGCCTCTCCCTGCACCGCCAGGCCATTGACGACGGCGACGTCCTCACCGTGACGCCTGCCGCCGTCGTCCTGCCCGCCACCGGGCTGGCCGGAGCGCGCGGCAGCGACGGCGTTACCGCCACCCGCGTCCGGGCAAACCCGAGCGATGACGACATCATGACCCGTGAGTACCGCCACGGGGACCCGATGCGCAGGGTCCACTGGCCCGCTACGGCGAGGCACGGATCCCTGATGGTCCGGCAGGAGGAGTCCGTCACCACGCCTGAGGCCACCATCATCCTGGACCACCGGGCCGGGGCCTTTGGCGGCGGCCCCGGCACCTCAATGCCGGGCCTGCCGGCCCCGGAGGGGCATGCACCGGCCACCAGCGACACCTTCGAGTGGTCTGTTGTTGCCGCCATATCCGTCAGCGCACACCTGGCGGAGCGCAACTACAGCCTTCGGCTGCTGGATACCGGCGGGGAACCGGCGTTCCTGCACTCGCCATCGGCCCCGGAACCGGCCATGGAGGAATTCAGCGGGGCATCCGGGCTGCAGTCAATAGCCGAAAGCCTGGCCGCAATCCACCTGTCCGGGCCGGCCCACCCCCGGCGGGACGGGCTGCTTCGGGAGGTCATCCATCGGGAGGCCCCGGCCAGGTACGCGGAGCGCAGGGGCGTGCCGGGGGTGCGGACGCCGGCAGGGGTGGAGCAGGGGCCGCCGGCCTTTGATGACCAACTTATGGACAAGTTATCCGCCCACCGGATGCGGGGCCCCTTGATCGCCGTGCTGGGACGCGTTACTCCCGAGGAGGCCACGGCGCTGGCGCCGGCCGCGGCGTACGGCACCAACTCCTTCGCCATCCTGGCGGTGGAACGCCCTTCGGATTTCCAGGAGGTCCTGGAGGTGCTGCGGCAGGGCGGCTGGCGGGCGCAGGCCGTGGCGCCGACGACCCGGCTGGGCACGGCCTGGGGCCAGTTGGACCAGGACGCGGCGCTGCCGGTGGCTCCGGCATCGGAGGTCCGACGCGGAGCGGGGGTGGCCACATGACCATGGCACCTGCCCGGCCAACTGGTGCCGGGCACGAGGCACAGCCACGTCCGGAGACGTCCCCAGGCCGTGTCCGTGCCGGCACCTACCCGCGGGCCATGGCGGCATCGATTACGGTGGCTGTTTGCGGGGCCGCACTGTCCCTGAACGGAGTCCTGCGCGGCTGGAACTGGTATTGGCCGGCGATGACCACGGTGCTGGTGGTGGCCTTCACCCTGGCCGTCCTGCGTTCCGTCCGCGCCCAGCCCCTGCTGGTCACCGCAAGCGGGTTCGTGGCACTGGGCGCCGTCCTGACCTTGACGTTCTTCCGCAGCTCCAGTTTCCTTTGGGTGGTCCCCACCGGCGCCACCCTCCCGGAGCTGGACCGGCTGATCCGGCGGGCCAGCGAGACAGTCCTGGCAGAGACAGCCCCCGTGGCGCCCAACGCCGGCATCGTCATGGTGGCCTGCGCCGTGCTTGGCCTGGCGGTCATCCTGGTCGACGCACTCGCGGTGCCGCTGGGGATGCCTGCCGCCTCCGGCACCGGTTTGCTTGCCCTGCTGGTGGTTCCGGCCATGATCAAACCGCAGAGTGTGGGGGTGTGGAGTTTCCTTGCCACCGTGGCGGGATACCTGTTGATCCTTGCCTGCAGCCAGTGGTTTGCCCCTGACGGCCGGTTGCAGGGTGCCTCGGCCAGGAGCCCCGGGCTGCTGCGCAGGGCGGTGCTGACGGGTGCCGTGGCCCTGGTGGCCACCCTGCTGCTGCCCCTGGCCATTCCCGGGTTCGACCGCGGCACCTTCCCGCAGGGCTCACGGCTCAACCCGTGGGGCGCCTCCACCGGCCTGAACCCGATGATCACCCTCGGAAGCAGTCTCCGCACGCCGGACGGAAGCGGCAGGATCACCTACGCCACCAATTCGCCCAACCCCCTCTACCTGCGCTCAGTCACAGTGGACAATTTCGACGGCGATTCGTGGGGACCGGACGACCGAACCGCGTCCAGGGTGCCCCTTGACGGCCGGATCGACCCCGGGTACGCGGTCCTGGCCGACGAGCAGGTGCGGCTGGTGACAGCCATCGACGCCGGCGCCTTCACCAGCCCCTACCTGCCGGTCCCCTACGCACCCGAAACCATCCGCGGGCTCGGCGGCCAATGGACGTGGGATCCCGCCACGCTGAGCATCAAGGGCACCGACACCACAACGCGGCGCCAGGAGTACCTGGTGACCTCGGCAGTACCCAAGCTTTCCGCTGTGCTCCTGGCCCAGTCGTCAGCTCCGGTACGGGGTATTCCGGACATCTTCACCAGGATTCCCGGCAACGTCCCTGACATCGTCAAGAACACTGCGCGGACGGTGACTGGAGCTGCGGGGACGCCTTACCAAAAGGCCATGGCCATCCAGAAGTACCTGCGCTCGTCCGAGTTCACGTACTCGCTGCAGTCTCCGGTGCAGGGCGGCTACGACGGCAACGGCCTTTCCGTCCTGGCCGACTTCCTGCAGCAAAAAAGCGGCTACTGCATCCACTACGCCTCGGCGATGGCGGTGATGGCCAGGCTGGAAGGCATCCCCAGCAGGATCGCCGTGGGTTATGCCCCCGGCAGGCTGACCGGGGCCACCGTGACCGTCTCCGGCCAGGGCGCCCTCCCTGAATATGAGGCGGATGCGCGCGACGCCCATGCCTGGCCGGAACTCTACTTCCAGGGCCTGGGCTGGGTGCCGTTCGAACCAACGCCGTCGCGCGGGGTGGTGCCGGACTACGCCACCGAAGCCTCTGCACCTTCCGTTCCGGATTCCCTGGGAAACAATGACGGCCTCATTCCGGACACGGCACCGGTTCCCGCGGCATCCCCCAGCGCCACCGCGCAAGCCGTCCCCGGTACCGGCGGCAGCAGCACGGGCGACGGCACGCAGCTGATGCCCTGGCTCCTTGGTGCGGCCGCCGTGATGGGACTGGTTCTCCTTGCGGCTGCTCCGCACCTTGTGCGCGTGGGCACCAGGTCGCGGCGGCTGCGTCCAAAGGACCCGGACCTGGCAGTCCCGCTGGCATGGAACGAGATCGAGGATCTTGGCACCGATTACGGCCTGCCCGCCGCGGACAGCGAGACGCCCAGGGCCTACTCAGCCCGGTTCCGTGCTGAACTGCTGGGCGAGCCTGGCGGCATGGACCAGGACGCGCACCAGGCAATGTCGTTCTTAACCTCGGCGTTTGAACAGTACCGGTACGGCCGCCCGGGCGGCGCCGTCCCGGGCACCGGCACCGGCACCCCTGCAGAGGACGTTGCTGCCGGTATGGCTGCCGTGGAAACTTCCCTCCGGGCGAACGCCACCCTTCCCAGGCGCTTGGCAGCGGCGTGGCTTCCGCCGTCGGTCACCCGCAGGCTGGGCCTGCTGATCCGGATGCCATTCAGCGCAACTGGTAAGGCCATTCGCAAAGCGGTGCACGCTGCGGCGGGCTTCCGGCCCGTGAAGCCGGTGCAACCGACCGCAGGGGGGCGTTCCAGGGCAGAAGCGGCCGACGACGGCGGCAGGCCCGGGCGGGGTTAAACGGGCAGTGCCGGCCGGGGAAGCCCCGGCCGGCACATGAGGGTTGGGTACCCGCCGGGTCTAGCCGGCGTAGGGGTCGGCGATGCCGATGTACTGCGTGTAGAGGTATTCCTCGATGCCTTCCAGTCCGCCTTCACGGCCCAGGCCCGACTGCTTCACGCCGCCGAAGGGTGCGGCGGCGTTGGAGATGACGCCGGCGTTCAGGCCCAGCATGCCGGTTTCGAGCTTTTCGCCCATCCGGATGCCGCGGTTCAGGTCCTTGGTGAAGACGTAGGCCACCAGCCCGTATTCGGTGTTGTTGGCCAGCCGCACAGCGTCGTCCTCGCTGCTGAAGGTGATGATCGGGGCCACGGGGCCGAAGATCTCCTCGGACAGGATCCGGGTGCCTTCGGTGACGCCGGAAAGGATGGTGGGCTGGTAGAAGTAGCCAGGACCCTCCACCGGCCCGCCGCCCAGGACGGCTTTGGCACCGGAGGCAACGGCGTCGGACACCAGCTCGTGGACCTTGTCCCGGCTCTTGGCGTCGATCAGCGGGCCCACCTTGGACTCGGGCTCGGTGCCGCGGGCGGTGGTCATCTCCTTCATCTTCGCGGCGAACTTCTCCGCGAATTCAGCGGCAACGGACTCGTGGACGATGAAGCGGTTGGCCGCGGTGCAGGCTTCGCCCATGTTCCGGAGCTTCGCCAGCATGGCGCCGCTGACGGCAGCGTCCAGGTCTGCGTCCTCGAAGACCAGGAACGGGGCATTGCCGCCCAGTTCCATCGAGGTCCGCAGCACGGTTTCGGACGCATCTGCCAGCAGGCGGCGTCCCACTTCGGTGGAGCCGGTGAAGGACAGCTTGCGCAGGCGGGAGTCCTTGATCAACGGCCCTGTGGTGGCTCCTGCGGTGGAGGTGGGGATGACGTTCAGGACACCGGCGGGCAGGCCTGCCTCCATCATGACGGCAGCGAACAGCTGGGACGTCAGGGGCGTCAGGTTGGCCGACTTCAGCACCATGGTGCAGCCGGCGGCGACGGCCGGTGCGATCTTGCGGGTGGCCATGGCCAGTGGGAAGTTCCAGGGGGTGATCAGCAGGCAGGGGCCTACGGGCTTCTTGGTGACCAGGAGGCGGGACTTGCCGTCGGGCGAGACCGAGTAGCGTCCGAAAGCGCGGACGGCTTCTTCGGAGAACCAGCGCAGGAACTCAGCGCCGTACGTCACTTCACCGCGGGCTTCGGCCAGGGGCTTGCCCATTTCCAGGGTCATCAGGAGGGCGAAGTCGTCTGCGCGTTCGGTCACCAGGTTGAAGGCCCGGCGAAGGATTTCGCCGCGTTCACGGGGCGGCACCTTTGCCCAGGATTCCTGGGCGGCTGCGGCGGCATCCAGGGCTGCCGCACCATCCTCGGGACCGGCGTCGGCAATGCTCAGCAGCACCTTCCCGGTGGCGGGGTCCTCGACGTCGAACGTCTTGCCTGATGCGGCGTCGCGCCACTCACCATTGATGAGCAGTCCGGTGGGAACGGAGGCCAAAAGCCGGGTTTCGCGCTCGGCGGTAACGGCCGGCTGTGCAGTGACAGTCACGATGACTCCCTCGTCAGTAGGGTTGTGGCAGCCCGTCGCCGCGGCCGGAGTGACCGGGATCATGGGGCTGATTAACAGCCAGACTACTGCGGGCCACTCCCCCGGTCTACGCCGTTGCGCACTGCGGAATCGCGGCTTCCCTGTGCACCTGCACAGGAGGCGGAAGCTGGATTGGGTGCTGGCTACCGGGCGGCGAGGACAGCGGAGTAGAGCTCCCGTTTGCTGACCCGGACATCCTCGGCGACGGCGGCCACGGCCTCCTTCAACCGGATGCCCTGGGCCACCAGTTCGTTGACCGCGGCCACGTGGTCCTCCGGCGTGCCGGCCGCCTGTTCCGGTGCCCCGCCGAGCACCACGGCGATCTCGCCGCGGACCTCGGTATCCTCAGCCCACTGGAGCAATTCGCCAACAGTGCCGCGGATGACTTCTTCGTAGGTTTTGGTCAGTTCCCGGCATACCGCAATGCGGCGGTCCGGCCCGAACCTCTCGCGCAGCGCGCGCAGCATGGCTTCCAGCCGGTGCGGTGCCTCGAAGAACACCATGGTCCGCCGCTCCCCGGCAAGGTCCGCCAGGCGGGAAGCCCGTTCGCCGGCCTTGCGGGGAAGGAACCCCTCGAAGCAGAACCGGTCCGTGGGCAGGCCGGACAATGCCAGCGCCGTGAGGACTGCGGAGGGCCCGGGGACTGCGGTGACGGGAAGTCCGGCCGCGATGGCACCCTCCACCAGCCGGAAACCGGGATCAGAGACCGCCGGCATCCCGGCGTCGGTGACCATGAGGAGGGTGCTGCCGGCACGCACCTGGTCCAGGAGTTCAGAAGTCCTGGTGGCCTCGTTGTGCTCGTGGTAGCTGAGGACGCGTCCCGCGACGGCAACGCCAAGGCTTTGGACCAGGCGGTGCAGGCGCCGCGTGTCCTCGGCGGCCACAATGTCCGCGGTACCCAGCAGCTCCACCAGCCGGGCGGAGGCATCTCCGGTGTTTCCAATGGGAGTGGCAGCAAGGACGATCCGTCCCGCGGTCGCAGGGCCGGACTCGGAAAGGGGGCTGGGGTTGGGGTCCACCTCCCAAGCCTACTGCCGCCGGGTCTTCCAGCCGCAAAAGGTAGCATGGGGCTCGTGACGCAGACCTCGACGCGGCCCACGGGGCCCGGGAACCCCGGCCCGGCGGAATCCCCTGCCGGAGCAGGAGCAACCGGGACGACGCCTGCAGGGAAGGTTGCCCGCCCCTGGATCAGCCGGCCGGACGAGGCCTACACGGTCGAGGCCCTGAGGGCAAGGCTGATGGCGGGCGGCACGTCCTGGCGGGACTATCCACCGACGCTCCGGCTCTGGTTCGTCCTGGTCCCGGTCCTGACGGCAGTGGCCGGCGGCCTTCTCCGCTTCGTCCGCCTCGAGGTGCCGCACAAACTGGTGTTCGACGAAACGTACTACGTCAAAGACGCCTACTCGTACCTCATCAGCGGCTACGAACGCAGCTGGCCGGACAAGGCAAATGATTCCTTCAACGCCGGCAACCCTGACGTCCTGTTGAACACACCCGAGTATGTGGTCCACCCGCCCGTGGGCAAGTGGATGATTGCAGCCGGCATGTGGCTGTTCGGGCCGGAGAACCCTTATGGCTGGCGCTTCGCCGCAGCCCTCACCGGCACCCTCACGGTGCTGCTGGTCTCCCTGATCGCCCTGAAACTGTTCCGCTCCCTTCCGCTCTCCGGCGCCGCGGGGCTGCTCCTCGCCGTCGACGGCCACCATCTGGTGATGTCCAGGACGTCCCTGCTGGACATCTTCCTTACGTTCTGGATCCTCGCCGCCTTCGGCGCCCTGCTGATGGACCGCGACGACGGGCGGCGGCGTCTGGCCGCCCGGCTCGCCCGGGCCGCCGCCGCCAACGGCGGACAGCCCCCGGCCGGGGCGCTGCTGTCCGGGCCATGGCTGGGGGTGCGCTGGTGGCGGGTGGCTGCCGGGGTCTGCCTGGGCCTCGCGGTGGGCACCAAGTGGTCCGGCCTGTTCTTCCTGGCCGGATTCGGCCTCCTCACCGTGCTGTGGGATCTCAGCGCCCGGCGCGTGGCGGGCATCCGCGGCTGGATCAGCGGCGGCGTGATCCGGGACGGCATTCCCGCCTTCACCGCCATGGTGCCGGTGGCAGCGATCGTCTACTCCACCACCTGGACTGGCTGGTTCCTGTCGGACAACGCCTACTTCCGCCACTGGGCTGAGACCAACCCCTCAACGGAATGGGGCTGGCTGCCCGACTCCGTCCGGTCGCTTGTCCACTACCACCTCGAAGCGTACAAGTTCCATCAGGGACTGAGCTCCGAGCACCCCTACCAGGCAAGTGCGTGGAGCTGGCTGGTGATGGGGCGGCCGACGTCGTTCTTTTATGAATCCCCGCCCCAGGGCACCCCGGGCTGTGCCGTGGAAAAGTGCACCTCCGCCATCCTGTCTGTCGGGAACCCGCTGATTTGGTGGGCCGCAGCCATCTCCCTGGTGGTCCTGCTCTTCTGGTGGCTGGGACGCCGGGACTGGCGGGCCGGGGCTGTGCTGGCCGGCGTCGGCGCGGGCTACCTGCCGTGGTTCATGTACCCGGAGCGGACCATGTTCTACTTCTACGCAGTGTCCTTCGAACCGTTCCTGGTCCTGGCGCTGGTGTACTGCCTGGGGCTGGTCCTGGGCCGGGCCACGGACCCGCCCTGGCGCCGGCGCTCCGGGATGTACCTGGTGGTCCTGTTCCTTGCAGCGGCAGTCCTGCTGTCGGCGTTCTTCTACCCGGTCTGGGCTGCGGAAGTCATCCCCTACGTCGACTGGAAGGTCCGGATGTGGATGCCGTCCTGGATCTAGGGCAGGATGGCAACAGAGACCTGAAGGAGCCGCTGCCGCGGCATGGCAGCGGAAACGGAGACCGGCTGTGAGAGAAGCGAGCACGGAACTGCTGGTTGAGCTTGACGCCAACAGCAACGTGACTGACCTGCTGCTGGAGCAGCACGCCGCCAATCCGGCCCACGCGCTGTACCGGCGGAAGGGTCCCAACGGCTGGGTGGACGTCACAGCGCAGAGATTCCTCCAGGACGTCAGTGCCCTGGCCAAGGGGCTCATCGCCGGAGGCCTTGAGCCCGGCGACACCGTAGCCGTCATGTCCCGCACCTCGTTCGAATGGACGCTGGTGGACTTCGCCATCTGGTTCGCGGGCGGCGTCACGGTGCCGATCTATGAGACATCCTCCGCCAGCCAGGTGGAGTGGATCATCAAGGATGCAGGCGTCCGCCGTGTCTTCGCCGGTGACCGCGCCACAGTGCAGCTGGTAAGCGGCGTGGTGGCCGGTTCCGCCGAGCTCAGCGACCGCTTGGTCAACGTGGTGCGGATGGATTACGACGGCGAGGCTCCGGACCTTGCCAGCCTCGCCGCTGCGGGCACCGGAGTCAGTGACGCTGAACTGGAACGGCAGCGCAGCCATGCGGGGTTGGCCGACCTCGCCTCATTGGTGTACACCTCCGGCACCACGGGCAAGCCCAAAGGCTGCGAGATCACGCACGGGAACTTTGCCCTGGTGGCCAAGAACATCGTTGCGTTCCTGCCCGAAATCCTGCAGAAGGACCAGGCCCGCACCCTGATGTTCCTGCCACTGGCCCACGTGCTGGCCCGCGCCGTCCAGGTGGTATGCCTTACCGCCGGGGCAACCCTGGGCCATACCCCGGGTGCCGCCCAGCTCCTGGACGACCTCGGAACGTTCCGGCCCACCTTCCTGCTGGTAGTGCCGCGCATCTTTGAAAAAGTCCGGGCAACTGCCGCGCATAAAGCCGCTGTAGCGGGCAAGGGCAGGCTCTTCGAGGCCGCAACAGCCGCCGCCATCGGGTATTCACGCGAACAGGACCGCCACAGCCGCGGCGAAAGCCCCGGCCCTGGCCTGCTCAGCCGGATCAGGCACGGCGTGTATGACCGGCTGGTCTACCCCCGGTTGCGCCAGGCGATGGGTGGCGAGGTGGGATATACCGTGTCCGGCGCCAGCCCCCTGGCTTCCGAGGATGCCCATTTCTTCCGTGGCGTGGGCATTCCCGTCCTGGAAGGGTACGGGCTGACCGAGACCACGGCACCCTGCACTGCCAACACGCCCTCCCGCACCAAGGTGGGAACAGTGGGCATCCCGATTCCGGGCACCACCATCCGCGTGGCCGGGGACGGTGAGATCCTGGTCAAGGGAATCGGCGTTTTCCGGGGCTACCACGCCAATCCGGAGGCGGACGCCGAGGCGTTCGTGGACGGATTCCTCCGCACCGGAGACCTGGGCGAACTCGACAAGGACGGCTTCCTCACCATTACGGGACGCAAGAAGGACCTCCTGGTCACGGCGGGCGGCAAGAACGTGGCACCGGGGCCGTTGGAGGAGAAGATCCGCAGCCACCAACTCGTGGGGCATGCCGTGGTGGTGGGCGACGGCAGGCCGTTCGTGTCAGCCCTGCTGACCCTGGACCCGGAAGGGGTTGCCAACTGGCGGTCGGAGCGCGGCCTGCCTCCGCTCCCCCTCAGCGAGGCAGCGGGTGACCCAGGCATCCTGGCTGCCCTGCAGGAGGCAGTGGACTTGGCGAACCAGATGGTGTCCAAGGCGGAGTCGGTGCGCACGTTCAGGCTGCTGGACGCCGAATTCACCGTGGAGTCCGGGCACCTGACACCGTCCCTGAAACTGAAGCGGTCCGCCGTCGTTAAGGAATTCCAGGCGGAGATCGCCGGCATCTACGGCTGATCAGCCTTTACCTGGTCTGCCTGTTCCTGATCCGCCTGTGCCGGCTTCGGCGCCAAACCGCGGCGGCGGCGCGTTGGCCAGGTGAGCACCAGCGTCACGACGGATGCCACGAGCACCAGGCCGGCAATGACGATGCCGGCGTCAATCCAGAACTGGCTGGGGAACAGCCGGATCAGCGTATCGTCCAGGCTGAAGGTCCAGGATCCATCGGCGAAGAAAATCCGGTGGAACTCCGTGAAGAACTGCTGCCAGCCCAGGGCCGCCAGCGTACCGAGGCCCAGGATCAGGGCCAGCGTGATGATGGAGCCGCCAAAGAGGCCGCGCCGGATCCCGCCGGTGCTGCGCCTGCGCAGGTACAGGATGGCGATCAGCGCAAGGAGGAGCAGCAGTGCACCGGCGCCAAAGGTGGACAGGATGACCGTCTTGACGTCCGCCATATGGCTGACTTCGCCGTCCTTGAACAGCTTTTCGCCGCCGCGGTGCACCAGGTCGCCCAGGTAGCGGGGGCCCGCCCAGTTGCTGAGGTAATCCACGGCATAGGAGCCGTACGTCATCCTGTCGTCAGTGCTGAAGCCGTACCCGTCACCGGGGAAGCCTGGCCGGTTGTACTCCACCCAGAGGAAAAGTGGGCTGGTCACGGCCCGGACAGCCAGGATCAGCAGGATCAGCGGGTAGAAGATGGCCAGCAGGACCTGCATGACACGCGGCGCCACCGGCTTGGCATTGGCGGCGCTTTCACGCTGGGCATTGCGGCGCTCCACTTCCTCCTCGGGGGGACGGACGTGGAGGGCTGAGGTGGGAAGGGGTTCCTTGAATACCGGCGAACCGGCACTGCCGCCGGGCCCGTCCGAGGAGGAGCCGGTGGTGGACGTCGCCCCAGCAGACGTGCGGGGGGCTGCGGCTGCCGCGGCCGATGCTCCGGCAGCGGAGGACCCGACGGCGGCTTCCGCTGCCTTGCGGTCTGCCCGGCTTTCGGGCTGGGCTGTTTTGGTCTCCCCCGCTGCCTGGTTCCGGGCGGCTTTTTCCCGGCCCGGCTCCTCAAGGGCAGACCCACCGGGAGCAGATTTGTCCGCGGCAGGCTTCTCCCCGGAGGGCTTGTTCCCGGCAGGTTTGTCCCCGGCGGCGGGCGTCAGCCAGGAAAACGCGGGCTCGTCGGAATCCCCGGACGTGTCCAGGAAAGGTTCCGGCTGCGGCGCGGCGCTTTTGGCGCGGGCCGGTGTCTCGTCATTCACAGCAGCGTCACTTCCGTTGGGTTCCGCACCGGTCCCAGTCAGCCGGTGCGATTCATTCTGCAGACGAGCCTACCGTCCGGAAGTTCTGCTGGGCGAGGAACCACCCCGGCGGGATTACAACGATTCAGGCAGCGATTTCCGTGTAGCCGGCATCTTCGCGGCGGAGGTCGCCGCGCTCCCCGGCCAGGAAAGCCCGCCTGCCCAACACCAGGACATACAGCCAGTACGAGGTGAGAACAGCAGCCCCGATACTGATCCTGGCCCAGGCCGGCAGCGGACTTGGAGTGACGAATCCTTCCACGAGGCCCGAGACAAACAGCACCACCACCAGCCCCAGGGCCACCGTGATCAGCGACCTGCCTTCCTCCGCCACGGCCCTGCCCCGGGTCCGCGGCCCCGGCGAAACCATTGCCCAGAAGATCCGAAGGCCTGCGGCGGAGGCAACGAAGACGGCGGTGAGCTCCATCAGCCCGTGCGGCAGGATGTAGCTGTAGAAGACGTCGGATTTGCCGGCGGACGCGAAAATGCCGGCCGCGATGCCCACTCCCTGGGCGTTGCTGAACAGTATCATCGGTACCCAGACCCCGGTGATCCCCAGAGCCACCGCCTGCGCACTGATCCACGCATTGTTGGTCCATACGGCACCGGCAAAGGACGCGGCCGGGTTCTCGGAGTAGTAATTAATGAAGTCCTCGTCCACGTACTGGGCGGCAGCCGTCTCGGAAATCACAGCCCGAAGCGCTTCGGGGGACGACCCTATCCAGGCGGCGTAGGCGCCAGCGATGAGCACGAAAGCGGTCCCGCATGCCAGGGTCAGCCAGGTCAGCCGGTACAGCGCGGCAGGCAGGGCCACAACGAAGAACCGTGCCAGGTCAGCCATGGCGTTTGAGCGGGCGCCGGTAAAGCGGGTCCGTGCCTGGGCCAGCGTGGCCGAGAGCGAGGCGGAGAGTCCGCTTTCCGGAGCCACGGAACGGACCAGCGACAGGTGGCCGGACGTGGACTGGTACAGCGCCAGCAATTCATCCGCTTCGGCACCCGTGAGCCGGCCTTTGCCGGCCAGCTCCTGCAGGCGCGCCCACTTGTCCGCATTAACGGCGGCGAAGGCATCCATGTCCACGGCTACAGCCTAGCGCCCGGCATTAGACTTTGACCGTCTGCACCATGTGATCGTCCGAACCACCAGCCGCGAAGGGCAGGGACGCAGTGTGAGCCCGATAATTACCGGCGAGGCCGTGGTCCTCGAGCTCCGTCCGGCGAGCTTCGCCGCACGGGCCCTGGGCCTTGCCATCGACGTCGTCGCCCACGTGGTCCTGCTCGTGCTGATCATGATTGGGCTGTCCGCTGCCGGCGCAGACCTTGATGAGGCAGCCGCCCGGGCTCTTGGCCTGGCCGCCGTCGTGTTCTGCCTTGTGGTGGTGCCGGTGGGCGTCGAAACCCTGAGCCGGGGACGGTCACTGGGCAAGCTGGCTGCAGGCCTGCGGGTGGTTCGCGAAGACGGCGGCGCCATCAGGTTCCGCCATGCGCTGATCCGCGGGCTCACCGGGTTTCTTGAGATCTACCTGACGTTCGGCGGGCTTGCCCTCGCCGTGGCGCTCTTCAACGACAAGTCCAGGCGACTCGGCGACCTTCTGGCCGGCACCTACGCCGTCCGCAGCCGCATTCCTGCAGACCAGGCCATCCGGGTTTTTGTTCCGCCCCACCTGCAGTCGTGGGCTGCAACGGCGGACATTGGACGTATCCCGGACGCCACTGCCCGCAGGGCCGCCCAGTTCATCCGCCAGGCGGGCAGGATGGCACCCCTGTCCAGGGCAGGGATGGCGGAAGCCATCGCCGCCGAGCTTTCCGCCCACGTGGCCCCGCCCCCGCCCCCGGGCACGGGCGCCGATGACTACCTGGCCGCCGTCGTCGCCGAACGGCGGAACAGGGAGTTCACCCGGCTGTCGCTGTTACGCCGGCGGAACACTGAAACGGGGCAACGGCTGCAGCGGCTGCCGTTCACCAGCTGACTTAGTTGTCGTACTCGCTCCAAGGGATGTTCCAGTCGCCGAACCCGTCCGTGTTCGCGGCGTAGTCACCCTCGGTGTTGATGATCTGGACAACGTCGCCGGTTCCCATGTTGTCGAACACCCACGCCGCCCCGTCGGGAAGGAACCCGATGCAGCCGTGGGACACGTTGGCGTTCCCAATGAATGGGTAGGCCGACTCGAGGGCCTGGTGGATGTAGGCCCCGCTCAGGGTCAGGCGGATGGTGTATTCGACGTCGGCCTCGCCGTAGTAGGCAGGATCGTCAGGCTTCAGGCCGATGCTTGCGGCCCTGAAATGGTCGTAACGGTTCTTCTCCATCAGCACCGCGTACCCCTTTGCTGACGGGAACCGCTTGTCCCCCATGCTCACGGGCAGGGTCTTGACGGGCTGGTCATTGACGCTGAGTGTGAAGGTGTGTGCGGTGGCATCGGCGATGGCCACTTTCTTGTCACCGATCGAGACATTCACCTTTTTGTTGAAGTTTGCGATCTGGCCGTTGCCCAGGTCAACGCCGAAGAGCTCCATGGCCATGGTGACCGTTGAGTTCGCGGCCCAGAAGTTCTCCGGGCGGTACCTGACCATGGTGTCGCTGTACCAGTGGAAGGCGCCGGCCTGTCCCGCCGTCGTGGTGATTTTGATGGCCTTTTCCACGGCGGCACGGTTGGTCACGGGTTCGCTGAAGATGATCTGCAGGGGCTGTCCCACGCCCACCTTCATGCCGTTCAGCGGGTAGATGGCGGCGTCTGCCTCGTGTGAGCTTGTCACGGTGTTGAAGGACTGCGTGGTGCTGGTCTCGCGTCCTGCGCCATCCTTGACCACGTAGGTGTAGCTGTATTCGGTGTTGAATTCCAGGGGCCCGGTGGCGGACCACGCCGTCCCGCCGGCGTCGATGCTGCCGTCAATGGTCTTGCCCGCAGTACTGGCAAGTGTGACGCGCTGGATTGTCCCGTTGCCCACTTTCAGGGACACCGGGGCCGCGGGGTTTACCTGCTTGGCGCCGTTGGCCGGCACCGCGTCAAAAGTCACCGGCGGCACAACCGGGGAAGCAATGCCCGGGGACGTCCGCAGCGCAGAGCCTGCTTCCGATTCCAGCGGTCCTCCGGCAAGGCCCGGGGCAACGGCGGCGAAGACCCCGCCCACGGCAGCCAGGACACAGACGGCAGCCACGGCAAGGACTTTCTTGGCAGTCCCCCGGCGACGGGGCTTTACATCAGGCTCCATGTTTTCGATCCTACGTGCAGAAAATAACGGCCCGGGCGCTCGACGGCGCCCGGGCCCTTACGGCTCAGTAACGATAATGCTCGGGCTTGTACGGACCGGCGACGTCGATGTCCAGGTACTCCGCCTGGTCCTTGGTCAGTTCCGTGAGTTCAACGCCCAGGGCGTCCAGGTGCAGCCGGGCCACCTTTTCGTCCAGGACCTTGGGCAGCACATAGACCTTGTTCCCGTACTCGTGCTGGTCCCGCTTGGTCCACAGTTCGATCTGCGCAATGGTCTGGTTTGCGAACGAGTTGCTCATGACAAAGGACGGGTGGCCGGTGGCGTTGCCCAGGTTGAGCAGGCGGCCCTCGGACAGGACGATGATGGAGCGCTCCTGGCCGGTGCCTTCGTCAAAGACCCATTCGTGGACCTGCGGCTTGATTTCGACCTTCTTGACGCCGGGGATACGGGCCAGGCCGGCGATGTCGATTTCGTTGTCGAAGTGGCCGATGTTGCCCACGATCGCCTTGTTCTTCATGCCGGCCATGTGCTCGGCCATGATGACGTCCTTGTTGCCGGTGGTGGTGATGAAGATGTCACCCTGGGCCAGGACCGATTCCAGCTTGGCCACCTGGTAGCCGTCCATGGCCGCCTGCAGCGCGCAGATGGGGTCGATCTCGGTCACGATGACGCGTGAACCCTGGCCGCGGAGCGCTTCCGCCGCGCCCTTGCCGACGTCGCCATAACCGCAGACCACTGCGACTTTTCCGCCCATGAGCACATCCGTGGCGCGGTTGATGCCGTCGGGAAGGGAGTGGCGGATGCCGTACTTGTTGTCGAACTTGCTCTTGGTCACGGAGTCGTTGACGTTGATTGCGGGGAAGAGCAGCTTGCCCTGGTCCGCCAGCTGGTACAGCCGGTGGACACCGGTGGTGGTCTCCTCGCTGACGCCCCTGATCGTGGCCGCCGTCCGGGTCCACTTCTGCGGGTCCGCCGCAAGGGAACGGCGCAGCACCTCGAGGAAGATCCCATATTCCTCTGAATCCTCGGGATCGGCGGAGGGCACGTTGCCAACAGCCTCGAACTCGACACCCTTGTGGACCAGCATGGTGGCGTCGCCGCCGTCGTCCAGGATCATGTTGGGACCCAGCTCAGGGTTGGACTCGGCGCCTGGCCAGGTAAGGATCTGTTCGGCGGTCCACCAGTACTCCTCGAGGGTCTCGCCCTTCCAGGCGAACACCGGCACGCCCTGCGGATCCTCAACCGTGCCCTTGCCCACCACCACGGCCGCGGCGGCCTCATCCTGGGTGGAGAAGATGTTGCAGGAGGCCCAGCGGACCTCGGCGCCCAGCGCGGTAAGGGTTTCGATGAGCACCGCCGTCTGCACCGTCATGTGCAGGGAACCAGCGATCCGGGCACCCTTGAGGGGCTGGGTGGGGCCAAACTCCTCGCGGAGTGACATCAGGCCGGGCATCTCGTGCTCGGCCAGGCGGATCTGGTGCCGGCCGGCTTCCGCCAGGGAGATGTCGGCAACTTTGTAGTCAAAAGTCATGGGTGGTCCTTTGCTTGGTCCGGGTCCTGGTCCAGTCCCCGTTCTGCTTTTTCTGTGCGGGCGGATGCAGGTGAACTAGTGCCCTGCAGCAGCCGGATCGTGCTGGTCTGACCCTGCCGAGGCTGCTGCGGCAAGCAGTTCCGGAGGCAGCAGCAGCGGGATCCCGTCCTCGATGGCGTACCGGTTCCTGGTCCCCGTATCACCGGCGGCAGTGGCCACCAGCTCTTCCCCCTCCTGGACCAGCGGCGAACCGGTCACGGGGCAACGCAGGACGGACAACAGCTCGGGACTGATCTTTGGCATTTGTTCATGCTCCCTGGCGGGCGCGCTCGCGCCGGTAGCGGAAAAGATGTGCAGCTTCCAGCCTACCGCCAGATGCAGGTCAGGAAGGTTCCCGAAGGACCCGCAGGTGTCCCCGGCGTACGCCTTCAGCGCCTGCAGGAGCTTCAAGGGCGGAATGGTGGCCCCGCTGGGCCGGTGGCTGGGCTTCCGGCGGGAGTGCAGCTGCATCGCGCACGGCGTTGGCCAGCGCCAGCAGGTCATCGGGCCCCGGCTGCTGGGGGGTTGATGGCATGGCCAGGCGCAGTACTTCCCAGCCGCGGGGAACCGTCAAGGAGTCGGCATGCTGCTCGCAGAGGTCGTAGCAGTGCGGTTCGGCGTAGGTGGCCAATGGACCAAGGACCGCAGTGGAGTCTGCATACACGTACGTCAGGGTGGCTACCGCCGACTGGCGGCAGGCTGACCTTGAACACTGACGGATAGCTCCCACGACATCACAGACTACCCCTTCACCGCGCAAAAGCCCGGCATTGCCGCACTGGCCGACGCGCCTCCGCACCCACAGGGATGTATCGCGTAAATCCGCCACCGGGTTTACAGTCGATGTATGCAGTCATCGAACCATGAATCAGGTTTTTCGGTCCGGTTGGCTGACCCGGATGCCCGCGTGGCAACGGGTGTGGAGACCGCGGGCAGGAGCTTCTTCAGGCGGCGCCGGAACCGCCACGGGCGTGGACTTCGGGGCGAGATAATGCTGCCCACCCATCCCGGGTACCGGACCCGCGCAGACCGGTTTGACGACATGGTGCTGGATTCGGCCCAGCGGCTGCACGACATTTGGGGCAAAACCCTCGACGGCGTGCGCTTTGGCGTGGACGAGATCCCGCCGGACCTTGAACAGCTGGCCGCCAATGCGTCCACGCCTCCCATGGGCTCCTACACACCCGCTTCCGGCGAGGACGGACCCATGATTACGGTGTACCGGCGGGTGGTGGAGCAGGCCTGCTCCGGCGTGGAAGAGCTCCAGGACCTGGTTCACGACGTGGTGGTGGAACACACCGCGGAGATGCTCGGCGTGGCGCCGGAGACATTGGATCCCGTATACCGCCGCCGCTACTGACGCCGGCAGCCGGGAAGCCTGGCAACCCCTAGTAACCCAATGCCACCGGGACTGTCTCCCGGCCGGCGGCGGCAGCCAGGAAGGCCAGGGAGGAAACGTCGTTGCGGCCCTCCTGCCCCACCAGAACCGCTCCATAGGCGGCGTCACCGGACGCGGACACTACATAGCCCACGACGTCGGCCCCGTCGGCCTGCTCCGGAACACTGATGGAGGCGGTTGTCCCCCCGGCGATGTCCGCAGCAGCGGCTGCCCGCACCTTTCCATCAGCCGTAATGGGTGCGTAGGTGATGGTGGCCCGGGCATCAAGGGCGCCGAACACCAACTGGCGAAGGCCGCCCTTGGGGACGGGAACCACGTGCTGGCTTCCCAGCCGGACAGCGGATGGCGCCCACGCGACATCCGAGGGCTGCCCCGCTTGAAGCCCGCGGCTCATCCGTGCCGCCGCGACGAAGGACACGTCGGACGAGGCCGCCACGGTGTATTGGCCGGCAGGAACCCCCGCCAGGGATACTTCCGTGGTCGACCCCGCTTTCGCGGTGATGACGCCGCCGGAGGGAAGTGCGTGCTGCCCGTCCCGCCCGTACAGCTTGATCTCCACCACAGCATCGGAGGCACCGGGAACGGTCAGCTCAAGGGCGGGCCCCGCGTCCCCGTACCCCGGCTGCCCCGTCAGCGCGGCGACCCCGGAAGGGTCCTGGATGTCCACGCCCGTCATCACCTGGCGGACTGCAGGCGCAGTCCCCGGGCTAATGAAATCCACGCCGCCGGGAGTGAGGCCGCGCAGGACGCTTTGCTGGATGGACGCGGCAACCGGACCACCCGCGCTCCGCACGTGCACGGTGAGCTGGGACTCGCTGGGCGCCAGGCCGGCGAGGACGACGCTGCGGGTGGTGCCGGGCGCAACCAGCAGGCCGCGGCTGCCCGGAGCCTGGATCTGCCCGCCTGCCCCGAAAAGCTCCAGGCTCACGGTGGCAGGTGTGCTGGAGGCGTTGGTCAGGGCGAGCACGGAGGTGCGGCCAACAGTGGTGGCGGCACCTGCCAGCCATTGATCGTTCGAGGGTTGCCCGCACGTCGCAGCGGCACTGCCCTGCAGATCACCGTCGCTGGCGGTGTACTTCATGGCCCCTGCAGCCGAGGCATTCTGGTTTGCCAGGGCATCTGCCCTGAGGACATTGACCTGGTCCACCGCCCGGTCGGCAACTACTCCGGCAAGGAGTTCCTGGGGGGCGCCGGCAGTGGGCGCCGGACCCGGGTCCTTGGCGATTTCGACGGCGGCTGTTCCGTCGAGGCGTGCCAGCCGGCTCCCAGGAAGCACACCGCCCGCGCTGAGCACCGCGGCGCTGACCCTGGTTGCCGCGGTGGCGGACTCGGGCCGGAACTGGGCGTCCGTGCCCGCGTCGGTGCCTTCCAGCAGGCGGGCAGGACCTGGGCAGACGCCGACGCTGGCACCTGCGGGGACCGCGGCTTCCGCGGCCGGCACAATGCGGCTGCTTTCAGGATGCGGCACCAGTGACCCGGCGGCCACCACGGCCCCTCCCCCGGCGAGGATAAGGAGTCCTGCCGCTACCCCGGCTACGGATGCTGCGCGGCCCTTGCCGCCGGGCAGCCTGGTGGCGCCGCGCCCTGGTGCCTTCCTGCCTGTACCGGCCGCAGTTCCTTCCGGGGCCGGTTTTGCGGCTGCAGCCGTCTTGTCTCCTGCAAGCGGCGGTTTGCTTGCAGCCGGCGTTTCGGCGTCAGCCGGTGGCGTCGCTGCTGCCGGCGCGGTGTGGTCATGCATTTTGGTGTTCCTTACGCAGGGAGCCCTCGTCACGGGAGAGGCCGGTCCGCGGCCGCCGGGCCGGCATGGGAATGGCAAGGATCACCGTCAGTCCTATCACCGTGATCTGCGCGGCGGCCGTCCAGAACGACCAGGGGTTTTCATAACGGACGGTCAGCTGGCCGCCGGCTGCCGGAAGGGTGAACGCCTGGGACCAGCCGGAGGTGGTGGAGGTCAGCTTCCGCCCGTCCAGCCACGCAGTCCACCCGGGATCAGCACGCTCGGCGAGTACCACCAACCGGCCCTCCGCGCCTGCGGGGACAGCAGCGTTAACCTCTTCGGTCCCGGAGGCCACCAGGGCGGTGGCCGCACCGCGGGGATCGACAATGCGGACACGGTGGGCAACGTCGGCAGCCTGCAGAACGGGCTGGTTGAGCGGGCTGATCCGCCACAGCCAGCCAACATCGGTCTGTCCCACGGCCACCAGGCCGGGAACGGCATCCATCCGGCTGGCGGTCAGCTGGGCTGCGGTGTCCGCGGAGCGGAGCACCACGAAGCCGACACCGAGTTGTTCGAGGTCGGAACGCGGATCCACGCCCTGCCCGGCCACAAGGGTAGCCACAACGCGGCGGACCGCAGTGGTGACGTCGTCGTCCTCACGCACCTCTTCCGCGCCCGGAGCGCCAATGATGTTCCGTGCGGAGGCGATGGCCGAGAGGCTGTCCAGGGTGGTGCCGCTCCCGCGCATCAGGGAGGCGTTGAAGGTGCCGTCATCGCCGGTGCTGAGCAGGAGGGTGCGTGTCTGCTCAGGACCCTCGCCCCGGTCAATGGCCGTGGCAGGCAGGGACCGCCCGGGGGCGGCCTCAACCAGCCGCGGAGCGCCCAGTGCGCCCCCGCTGCCGGAAGCGGCTGGACCGGGAGCACTTCCCGCCGTTGAGATCGCAGGTGCGGCGGCGACGGCCGGACGCAGCAGGTTCTGTGTTGACCAGGCTGCCATTCCGGCCAGTGGTCCTGCCACCAGCACCACCAGGCCCAGGGCGATGCCGGCACGGGCCGCGGTCCTGGTCTTTGCAGGGCCACCGGAAGGCCGGTCTGCTACGGACAGCAGCTGCTCGGCTCCGAGGAGGGCTGCTGCGAGGAGGGCGAAGGACGCGGCGGACACAGCGGGCCCGGTGAATGGCGACACCATGACCCCTGCATTCAGGCCGGTTGCGACGTGGCTGGCCAGCCATCCGCCGGCCAATACGATAACGGCTGCAATCCAGAACCATCTGGCGGTCCCGGCCCGGCGCCCCGGGCCGAGGAGGCCCACCAGGGCAAGGACCAGCACCGGCCCGGCGATGAGGAGCGCCAGCAGCAGGGCCCAGGGCGCCGTTCCGCCGGTGAAGGCTGCCAGTCCGTGGAGGCCTGCGGCTGGGTCGAACGACAGGGGCTGGCCCAGGAGCTGCTGCCACAGCGGGGCGGCATCGAACTCCTGCGGGAGTCCGGGATCCGCCAGCAGTGCCCTGGGCCGGTCAAGGGTGGACAGCGCGAAGGGGACAAACAAGGCCGCAGTGGGCAGCAGGGCCCACCACACAGTCCGCCCGCGCCGCCCCAGCAGGAGGCCGCAGAGCACGATGACAACAGCCGCCGGGACGAGCAGGGAGGGAGCTGACGCCGTAGTGACTGCCAGGGCCAGGCCGGCAGCTGCGGCGGCCGTCCAGGAAGGCACGCCGTTGATGCCTGCCTTGGCCGGAGGCAGTTCAGCCGGCCGGCCCTCGAGTGCCGGGGCAGGGTTGAAGCGGCCATGACCTACCGCAGACCCCGTGGCCCGGAGCAGGCCCAGGACCACCAGCGGAAGCATGATGTGCGCGACCAGGGCACCGGCGCGGCCCTGGTTCAGGGCTATCTGGAGCGCCGGCGCGGCGGCCCAAAAGAGCGCCGCCACGAACCTGAGCCGGCGGCGTACGGTTACCCCGCCCGCTGCGAACCACGCAGTGAGTCCGGACAGCGGGGCCCCGAGCAGGAGCAGCCATGCCATGGCGGGGTTGGCATCACCACCGCCGAAGACACCGAGGATCCACAGCACATAGTCAAAGGGATCGCCGTGGCCGGGAAGGCCCGCGCCGAGGCTGACCCACCAGCTGGAGGCGTTATGCCAGATGTCCCCAAGGTGGGAGGAGACGGGAATCAGGGCGCCGCCAACTACGGCCCCTGCGCGGAACAGACCTGCCAGGGCCAGCAGCGAGGCGACGGCGGCGATGATGACGGCTGCAAGGGCGCCGTTACCCACCCAGCCGCGTTTAGTGGTGGCGAGGGCGGCAAAATCGTCCGCTGCATCGCCGGTGGGTTGGTGCGCGAGCGGATCCTGAACAAGATGGTCGCCGCCTGAGCCGTCGGATCCCAGCGCCTCCATCAACGACCTGCGGTGGCTCCACACCTCGCGGCGGGGTGTTTGGAGCTTGCGGATCACGGACCGGCGGATGCGCCGGGTCCGTTTGGCTGCCCGCCGGGCTCTCGCCACGGCCCCGGGACGGCCCAGGGCAGCGAAGGTGGCTACCAGCTGGGAGATACCGTGGCCCGGATCCTTGACCACAATGCTCAGGACCAGCTTGAAGAGGCTGCCCAACAGTGCACCGATGCCGTGGACGGGCACCATCCAGAGCGGGCTGTGCTTCAGGCGCAGGTGGACCTGTGCCTTCCGGGCCGCGGACGGGTTTCCAAGGGCATGCGGCCGGTGCGCCACATGGAAGACGCGGGCTGCAGGGACCACCACGACACGGTGGCCTGCCAGCCGGTTCCGCCAGCAAAAATCGACGTCGTCGCCGCTGCCGGGCAGCGCGGGGTCGAAGCCGCCCAGGTGTTCCCAGATGTCGCGCCGGACAAGCATGCCGGCGGAATTTACGGCGAAGGTATCGGTGCGGCCATCGTACTGGCCCTGGTCCATCTCATCGGCGTCGATCAGGGTAAGCCGTTCGGCCCACCGGCTGGTGGAAAGGCCCACATCCATCAGTTTCCGCGGCGAATGCCAGTCCAGCTGTTTACAGCCGGCGACGGTCACCGAAGGCGCCCGCTCCACGGCGCCCAGGAGTTCAGCCAATGCCTCCGGCGCCGGCGCCGCGTCATCGTGCAGCAGCCAGATCCACTCGGTCCCGGCACCGTCAGCGGTTGCCTGGAAGGGCGCCAGTGCGCCCAGCCCGGCGGAGACGGCGGCGCCCATGCCGCCCTTTCCACGGGGGTGGCTGACAACGGCACCCTCACCCAGGGCTCCCTGAAGGAGGCTGTACGAGTCGTCGCGCGATCCCGTGTCAACGCCAATGGCGCGGTCAACCGGTCTGGTTTGGGCCGCCAGGGCCGAAAGGGTTCTGGGCAGATAGGCACTGCCGTTGTGGGCGACCACAACGGCAGTGACATGGACATTCTGAAGAATTAGATTGCTCGCTTCCTTAGCCGCCGGCGCTCACGCTCGGAAAGGCCGCCCCAGATGCCGAACCGTTCGTCATTGGCCAGCGCGTACTCCAGGCACTGTGACCTGACATTGCAGGCACCACAGACCTTCTTGGCATCGCGGGTGGAACCGCCCTTTTCCGGGAAGAAGGCTTCCGGGTCCGTCTGGGCGCACAGCGCGTCCGTCTGCCAGCCAAGTTCGCCCTCGTCGTCGAAGTCCTGTTGGAGCGGCAGTCCGATCCAAACCGGCTGGGTGGTGCCGGGCGCAGCCAGTTCCATTGGCGGATCAAGCTCGTCTTCCGGCTCCGCACCGCCGTCAAGCAGGGCTTCGTGCGCGGCAAGGAAGGCCGTGGCCTGGTCCTCAAGGACACTGCTCGAATTCCTGTTGTACCGCTCTGCAGCATCAGGATCGGCGGGGTCCACATACCAATCGCTCGGCACCCCCCGCGCACGGTATTTTGCCGTTGCCTGACCGGCCACGACGGCATCTTCCTGGATACGCTCTGCTTGCCCCACGGCGACCCTCCTGATGTTTCAGCGACTGCCTGGATACGTGGGCACTCGGTTGTGTGCCGGTATTTGCGCAATTGCTTTAGTTACCTAATTACACGTGTGTAACTAGGGCGAGTCAAGCCGTTGCCGGGATAATAGACAGTCGAAGCCGGTAAGTTTGCGTACGCCACGCCCGGGATTTCCATTCGCCCGGGCGTGGCGGATCCGGCGGGGCGACCCCCAGCAGTAAAAACGCACCGAATTCTCTGGAACGGCGGGGAAAATACCCGGTCCGCGCATAAATAGCAAGTACGCTTAGCAACGGTAGTGATTAATGTCACTCCTGCCCGGGGCGGCCTGATGTGCACTCCGCACCCATGACCGGACACTCCTGGAAGTGGCAGGATGAACGCATGACGACTATCCCCGCCATCGACCTGATGGGCCGCCTCCGTTCCGGCAACTCCACCGCACCACGCCTGACCTGGTACGGGCCGGACTCAGAGCGGGTGGAACTATCGGGACGGGTCCTGGACAACTGGGTGGCCAAAACCAGCAACCTGTTGCAGGACGAACTGGACGCGGAGCCGGGCATGCGGCTGCGGCTTGCGCTTCCGGCCCACTGGAAAGCCCTGGTCTGGGCGCTGGCGGGCTGGCAGCTGGGACTGGAAACCGTGCTCGACGACGGGGCGGCAGACTTCCTGGCCACGGACGATCCCAGCGGCGCCGGTGATCAGCACGACGCCGTCATCGCAGTTGCGCTGCCCGCCCTCGCAATGCGCTGGACCGGGGAGCTTCCCGCCGGCTGCCTCGACTACGCCGCCGAGGTACGGTCCCACGGGGATGTGTTCATGCCGCACTCCGATCCGGATCCGTCAGCCTGCGCGATCCGGACGCACGATGGGCGCACCATCCTGCACAGCGACCTGGCAAGCGGTTTCGCCCTGCATCATTCAGAAGGTGCCAGGGTGCACGTTCCTGCCGACCATGGACTGGAATCCGCGTTGGCCAACGCCCTGGGAGCCTGGCAGCATGACGGCTCAGTGGTGCTGACCCACGCTGACGTGGCGCTTACTGACAAACTGCTCGCGGACGAACGCATCCACGGCAGCTAGCAGCGGCCCACCCTAGGGCTTGGGGCCGCCGTCGGCGGAAGTGGGAGCCGGACGCTCGGCGGCACGTGCGTGCTCCCTGTGCGGGTGGGCTTCGATGAGTTCGTGGTCGTGGGAAAACTCCGGCTCCTGGTCCAGTTCCTCGTTGAACACCAGGAAGCGGTACGCGAAGAAGCGGACCACCGTGGCAACCAGGATGCCCGCCACGCCCGCCAGGAACAGCATGTTCTTGTCGTCAATGCCCATCCCGTACTTGGCCAGGGCGGTGAAGCCAGTGGAGATACCGATGCCAATGCCGTTGATGAGGACGAACATGGCAAACTCGCGGAGCACGTTGGCCTGGCGGCGGTGGCGGAAAGTCCAGAAACGGTTGGCCACCCAGGAGAAGACAGTGGCTACGGTGGCCCCCACGAACCGGGCCTTCGCCTCGCTGTCAGACATGGGACCGTGCATCAGGTAGTAGGTCAACCCGTTGTCAATGACGAAGGCCACGCCGCCCACCGCACCGAATTTGGCCACCTCGCGCCAGAAAAGTGAGGCGAGCCCCCGGATACGATCTGCAAGTGTGCTAAACATGACCCTCCATGGCCGTGATGAACTGTGGGCCGCTCGGCCAAATGACTATTTTAGCCCCCAAAGCTTTGAGCCAGCGCTGTCCGGCGGCCGGCGGTTGTGCCACCGACGTAAAATCTCCTCCCCTGCCGGGCCGTAAAAGCGGGATAGGGCGCCTCTTCGGTAGGCTGGCAGATGTGACTTTTCCAGTGATAGGCGTGGTTGGCGGCGGCCAGCTCGCGCGAATGATGGCCCCTGCCGCTACAGCACTCGGCTTTGAACTCCGCGTCCTCGCCGAGGGTGACGACGTTTCCGCGGTGTCGGCCGTACCCGCAACGCCTGTGGGCGACTACAAGGACCTGCAGACGCTCCTGGACTTTTCCAAAGGCCTGGATGTGATGACGTTCGACCACGAGCACGTGCCGACTGACCATCTCCGTGCCCTGCAGGAGGCCGGCGTCAACGTCCAGCCCGGACCGGACGCCCTGGTCCATGCCCAGGACAAGCTGGTCATGCGGGCCGCCATCGACCGCCTGGAGCTGCCCAACCCCGCCTGGGCGTCCGTGGCGGACGTAGCCGCGTTGGTCCGTTTCGGCGACGAAACCGGCTGGCCCGTCGTACTGAAGACCCCGCGGGGCGGATATGACGGCAAGGGCGTGAGGATCGTGGCTTCGGCAGGGGAGGCCGCGGAAGCCGAAGACTGGTTGGCCGCCATGAGTCCCCTGCTCGCTGAGGCCAAAGTCGAGTTCACCCGCGAACTCTCGGCACTGGTGGCACGCACGCCCGACGGCGAGGCGCGGGCGTGGCCGGTGGTCCACACCATCCAGGTGGACGGTGTCTGTGACGAGGTGATTGCACCCGCGATGGACATTCCGCTGGAGGTTGCAGCCGCGGCCGAGGACGCCGCCCTGCGCATCGCCGCGGAGCTGGACGTGACCGGCGTCCTTGCCGTGGAACTCTTCGAAACCCCGGGCAGCGGCGCCGGGTTCCTGATCAACGAACTGGCCATGCGGCCCCACAACACCGGCCACTGGACCCAGGACGGTTCAATTACCAGCCAGTTCGAACAACACCTTCGTGCCGTCCTGAACCTGCCCCTGGGTGCCACCGATGCCCTGGCACCCGTAACCGTGATGAAGAACTTCCTGGGCGGAGACAACCAGGACCTCTACTCCGCCTACCCGCTGGCACTTGCCGCCGAACCGGCCGCCAAAGTCCACTGCTACGGCAAATCCGTTCGCCCCGGACGTAAGATCGGCCACGTCAACCTGGTGGGAACCTCCACGGCGGAAGTCGAGTCTGTGCGCCGCCGGGCAACGGCCGTGGCAGGCATCATCCGTGACGGACGGGTTGGCAGCGAAGAACCTTCCGCAATATTCGAGGAGAATGCATGAGCGCCGAAGCAACCACAGCCGCCGGTTCCGGTGCCAGTCCCCTGGTTGGCCTGGTCATGGGCTCCGACTCGGACTGGCCCGTCATGGAGGCTGCGGCAGACGCCCTGGCTGAGTTCGGCATCCCCTTTGAAGCCGACGTCGTCTCAGCCCACCGGATGCCCACGGAGATGATCCGCTACGGCCAGACCGCCCACGAACGCGGCCTGCGGGTGATCATCGCCGGCGCCGGCGGTGCGGCCCACCTGCCCGGCATGCTCGCCAGCGTCACGCCGCTGCCGGTCATCGGGGTTCCCGTTCCCCTGAAGACCCTTGACGGGATGGACTCCCTGCTGTCCATCGTCCAGATGCCGGCCGGCGTACCGGTAGCCACTGTATCCATCGCAGGAGCGCGGAACGCCGGGCTCCTGGCCGTACGGATGCTGGCCTCCGGCACCGACGAGCTGGCGTCGTCGCTGCGCGCGGACCTCCTGGACTTCGCCGCCGACCTCAACGCGGTGGCTTCCCGGAAAGGCGCAAGCCTGCGGCAAAAAGTCAGCGAAGTCTTCCCCGGCGGTTCCAGCGCCCTTCGGGGCAGCCGTTAGGGCGGCGGGCATGGCCAGCAGCAGCAGCGTAATCAACACCGGCTCCGGCGCCGCCATGACAGATCCGGTGCGCTATCCGGTCAGTGCGTCCTCCGAGGTCCGCACCAAGCGTGCGTTCGTACTGGTCCTGCTGACGCTCCTGGTACCGGGCAGTGCGCAGCTCGTCGCGGGTGACCGGAAGCTGGGGCGCACTGCCCTGCGCGTAACCCTGTGCGTATGGGCGCTCCTGTTGCTGACAGTGGCCCTGCTGCTGCTCGACCGGAGCCTGGTCATCAACATCGTCACCAACCCCGTTACGTCGCTGGTGCTCGTGGTCCTGCTGGCGGCGCTGGCACTCGGCTGGGCCTTCCTCTTCCTTAATACCCTCCGGCTCATCCGTCCTGTCCTGCTGGCACCGAAGGCGCGCCCCGCCGTCGGCATCGCCCTGGTGCTCGCGTTGGTCGTGGGCAGCGGCTCCGTGGGCTACGCAGCCTACCTGCTGAACGTGGGCCGGAACGCCATCGGCAACATCTTCTCCTCCGGCCCGGCCATAAAGCCGGTGGAAGGACGCTACAACTTCCTCATGATGGGCGGCGACGCCGGCGATGACCGTACCGGACGCCGCCCGGACAGCCTCTCCATCCTCAGCGTCGACGCTGAGACCGGCCAGACTGCGATCATTTCCGTTCCCAGGAACTTCCAGAACGCGCAGTTCAGCGAAGGTTCACCCATGCGTGCCATCTACCCTGACGGTTACAACTGCGGCGATGAATGCCTGATCAATGCCATCAACACTGAGGTCACCAACGAGCACACAGACCTCTACCCCGGCGTGGCAGACCCCGGTGCCCAGGCGACCATGGAGGCGGTGTCGGGCACGCTGGGCATGCAGATCCAGGCCTATGTCCTGGTTGACATGGAGGGCTTCTCAACGCTCATCGATGCCATGGGCGGCATCCGGATCAAGGCCGGCGGCTGGGTTCCCATGAGCGGCTATTTCGACGAGGCCACCAAGACCCACGGCATGCCCCTGGGCTGGATCCCCGCCGGAGACCAGACGCTCAACGGCGCCCAGGCGCTCTGGTACGGGCGGTCCCGCGAGTATGTGGACGACTATTCCCGCATCCAGCGCCAGCAGTGCGTGCAGCAGGCGATGCTGAAGCAGCTGGATCCAGCCACCTTGCTGTCCAAGTTCGAGGACATCGCCGGTGCCGGAACCAAAGTGGTGGAGTCCAACATCTCCTCCGCCCAGCTGGGCAGTTTCCTGGACCTCGCCATCAAAGCGAGGGGCAAGGACGTCAAGCGGCTCACCATCGGACCGCCGGACTTCGATCCGTCGTTCTCCACCAACCCTGACTTTGACCAGATCCACGAGCGGGTGGACCAGCTGCTGGCATCGGCATCCGCCAAGGGAGCGCAGTCGGCCGGAATTCCCGACGACGGGATGGCAGTTCCGCAGGCAGGTGCCGGGCACATCCAAGCGGCCGGGCCTGTCCCCGCCACCCTGCCAACCGCCGGCAACGCTGTCCAGCAGCCCTCGCCGTCGGACTTCACGCCCGTGACCATCACTCCTGACGGCGAGCCGATCACCGAGGAGATGCTGACCCAGCTCAAGCTCGAGGGAGACGAAGAAGCCATCCGCCAGCTCGTGGCCACCAACGGACAGTGCGCCCCGCTGTAGCGCCCATCCCATGGGGCCCGCTTCCAGGGCCCATCCATCAGTGCCCGCCATTCGGTACCCGCCCATAGGGGTGCCCATGCATAAGGAACGGAACACGGTTTGTACGAGATTGAGAACGTCCTCCGGGACTACGCCTGGGGTTCGACGACGGCCATCGCCTCGTTGCTGGGCCGTCCCGAATCGGGGCGCCCGGAGGCGGAACTATGGATTGGGGCGCACCCGGATTCTCCGTCGGTGGCGCACGTGCCCGGTGACGGGTCCCGGAGCCCGCTGGATGCCCTGATCTCCTCCGACCCGGAGCATTTCCTCGGCGCGGAGTCCGTCGGCGCGTTTGGCCCCCGGCTGCCGTTCCTGGCCAAGATCCTTGCAGCCGCGCAGCCGCTCTCCCTCCAGGTCCATCCGAGCCTGGAGCAGGCGCGGGCGGGATTCGCACGGGAAAACGAAGCGGGAATTGATCCCCACGCCCCGAACCGAAACTACAAGGATGACAACCACAAGCCGGAGATGATCTTCGCGCTCACGCCGTTCGAGGCACTGTGCGGGTTCCGCCCGGCAGCGGAAACCCGGAAGATCCTGCAGCACATTGCGGCTGCCTTCCCTGGCGCCGGACAGACGCCGCAGCTGCTCCAAGCGCTTCTCGAAGACCTCGATGCCCCGGATGAGGGCGCGGGGCTCCGGCGGGCCTTCGAACGCCTGATCATGGGCGGGCAGGGCGTGGCAGAGGAAACTGCCCCGGTGGTGGCGGCCCTGGTGTCCAAAACTCCGCTTGAGCCGTATCAGGCCGAGCTGGGCACCGTCATCAGCCTCAACGAAAAGTACCCCGGCGATCCGGGTGTCCTGATCTCGCTGCTGCTGAACAGGATCTCCCTGAAGCCGGGCGAGGCGGTCTATCTTCCGGCCGGGAACGTGCATGCCTACCTGCACGGGCTGGGCGTGGAGGTCATGGCCTCCTCAGACAACGTCCTCCGCGGCGGCCTGACGCCCAAGCACGTGGATGTGCCCGAACTCCTGCGCACCATCGACTTCCATCCCGTGGCTGTACCGATGCTGGCTGCCGAAAAGACGGTGATGGACCAGGAAATCTTCCGTCCGCCGTTCCGGGAGTTCCAGCTGCAGCGCATCGAGCTGGGGCCGGACTCCGGCCCCGTTCCGCTGGCGCAGGCCGGACCGGCCGTGGTCATCGTGGTGGCGGGCGACGTGTACCTCGACTCCCCCAAGGGAGACCTGGAGCTGTCGCGGGGCGGCAGCGCATTCGTCGCCGCCGCGGAAGCACCGATCAACGTCCACCGCGCGGCAGGCAGTGAGGGGACGGCCCTGGCCTTTGCCGTGACCACCGGCCTTTAGCCGCCCGGCAGCAACACCAAAGGGCGACGGCGGCACCCACCAGGGTGCCGCCGTCGCCCTTTGCTTTGGCGCAGTCAGCTGCCGGGGCGCAGCTTCCGGATCAGCGGCCCGACCCGGCCGGCCGCGGTCTTCAGCAGCTGCCGGCCCTGCTGGAGGCCCTTCCGGGCCAGCGGCATGGCGGTGGAGTAGGCGGGGTAGAACGGTGACAGGGGCTTGTCCCAGGTGCCCAGCAGCATGTTTTCGTGTTTGGCGAACTGCTTTTTGAAGTCGGAAATGCCGTCGTTGAGCAGGCCGTTGAAGTCATACCGGCTGCAGCCGTCCTCGCGCATTGACTGCAGGGCTGCCCACTTCACGCCGTAGTTCACGCGCTGCTTCTGGCCTTCGGCGGACACTCCGCCGTAGAGTTCGAACGCGGTGGCGCCGCTGCGGGACAGCCAGGTGAAGGCGAGCATCTGCTCGCCGTCGAACGCGGCGATGATCGGCGAGGCCTCGCCGAGGTTCTTGAAGATGTCGCGGTAGTACTGGTCCTCGTGGATGCCGAAACCGGCCCGCGCCGCGGTGTCGTGGTAGATGGCCAGCACCTGTTCGAGCTCGGAGTCGTTCTTGACCTTGCGGAATTCCACGTCGCTGCGCATAGCCTTGCGGATGTTCGCCCGCGTGGACTTGGACATCTCCGCCATCAGCTCGTCATCGGACCGGGTGAGGTCCAGGATGAGTGTGCGCGGGATAAGGACGGTGTTGGCCGACTCGCGGAAGCCTGCGGCCGCGACGGCACCGGCGAAGGCGGAGTCCTTGTCCCAGTCGGGTTCGATGCTGAGGGCCACTCCCCTGTGGCGGAGGGCGGCGTGCTCGGCCAGCCGGTTGAGGACCACCTGCGCGTTCTCCGCGGAGCACATGGGCCCGCGCGGAATGTAGACCAGCGCCCGGAAGGGAACGGGCAGCCGGCGGACCAGCAGCTGGGCGGCGCCGATGGTTTCTTCCCCGGCCTTGACCAGGACCCTGTCCACGGACCAGCCGTGCATGGCCTTGGTCTCGCCCCAGCCCCACAGCTGTTGCGGATGCCCCTGGAACTGGTCGACATTTTCGTCCCAAAGGGCGCGGTCAGTACAGGGCACAACAGCAGGAATCATGGCTTAAACCCTATACCAAGGCGTTAACGGCAAAGCCCCGGTGCGCACGCGGCGCCCCGGGGCCTGACATCCTGCAATGGCTGTGGATCAGCTCTTGCGGGCGTAACCTTCCCACTTGTCGGCGCGGTGCTCGCCGTCGACGAAACGGATGGTGCCGGACTTGGAGCGCATGACGATCGACTGGGTGAGGACCTTGTCCTTGGAGTACCGGACGCCCTTGAGCAGGTCCCCGTCCGTAATGCCGGTGGCTGCGAAGTAGCAGTTGTCGCTGGAGACCAGGTCGTTGGTGGAAAGCACGCGGTCGAGGTCGTGGCCGGCGTCGATGGCCTTCTGCTTTTCCTCATCGCTGGTGGGCCAGAGGCGGCCCTGGATGACGCCGCCCAGGGACTTGATGGCGCAGGCGGCCACGATGCCCTCGGGGGTGCCGCCGATGCCCATCAGCGCATCCACACCGGTGCCGGAGCGGGCAGCGGCGATGGCGCCGGCAACGTCGCCGTCCATGATGAACTTGGTGCGCGCACCGGCTTCGCGGATTTCCTCCACCAGCGGCTTGTGGCGGTCGCGGTCAAGGATCATCACGTTGAGCTGGTTGACCTTCACGCCCTTGGCCTTGGCGATCAGGTGCAGGTTCTGCTTGACCGGCAGGCGCAGGTCCACCATGTCAGCGGCCTCGGGGCCGGTGACGAGCTTTTCCATGTAGAACACAGCGGAGGGATCGAACATGGAGCCGCGTTCGGCAACGGCCAGGACAGCCAGGGCGTTGTTGATGCCGAGGGCGGTCAGGCGGGTACCGTCGATGGGGTCAACGGCCACGTCGCATTCGGGGCCGGTGCCGTCGCCAACGCGCTCACCGTTGAACAGCATGGGGGCTTCGTCCTTTTCGCCCTCACCGATCACCACGACACCGTTGAAGTGGACGGTCTGCAGGAAGGAACGCATGGCGTCCACCGCTGCGCCGTCGGCGGTGTTCTTGTCGCCAAAGCCCACCCAGTGGCCGCCGGCGATGGCCGCGGCCTCGGTGACGCGGACAAGCTCAAGGGCGAGGTTGCGGTCCGGCTCGTCGTGGCCCACCGCAAGGGACGGTGAAATCGTGGAGTACTTCTGGGTCATGGACGCTGGTGACACGTGAACCTCTTCTTCGAGTGGCGATCATTGAACCCGCCCGCCGGTGCAGCAGGACGGTGATTCCTCTGCTATCGATCATAGTCGCGGCACCGCTCCGCGGGCGGCCCATGACGCAACCCCGCAATGTGCGCTGCGGCTTCCGCAGCGCTCCAGGCCGGGGCCGAATGGAAGTACGGCTCCGGGATGGGCGACTATAGAGGGGTGAATGACATGCAGGAAGCCACCAGTCCCAGCTCAGGCCAGGAACAGCCCGAGGCACATTCCGGCCCTGCCGGCAGCAGTGCGGACGCCGCGGTTAAGCCCGTCATTCCGGCGGCCGCCGCCAAGCGGGCCAACGCCTCGGTGATCGGCATGATCATTGCCCTGGTGCTCAGCATTGCGGCGTTCCTGCCCGTTGTCCTCATGAATCCCCAGCCCAAGGGCGATGGCTACCGGCCGGACATCGACGTCGCATCGGTGGCACGCAATGCGGCGGATGTGGCAGGATTCACACCCGTTGCCCCGGATACCGGCAACGCCTTCCGCGCGAACTATGCCCGGTGGGAAGCCGGCACCGGCAGCGGCGTGCCCACCTGGGAGGTCGGCTACCTGACCCCCAAAACATCCTTCATCGGTTTGGTGCAGACCAGGAACCCCAACCCCACCTGGCTCCTCCAGCAGACCAAGAACGCCCCCGTCACCGGTTCGCGGAGTGCCGGCGGCAAGGAATGGGAACTGCGCGACACCGGCAAGGGTGAGAAATCGATGGTGCTGAACTACCGGGGCAGCACCGTCATCCTGTCCGGCGCGGCGCAACTGGACGAATTCGCAACGCTTGCCGCCGCCGTCGTCACCTCCCTCGATAGCAGCCCCGCCGTCACAGTTTCACCCTCGGCGGCCCCCACACCGTAAGGTGGGGCCGTGACGACTAACCTGACCCCTGCACTGGCCTGGCGCCGCCTGCGCGAAGGCAACGAACGTTTCGTAAACGGCGAGTCCTCCCATCCGAACCAGAACGCTTCGCGGCGATCATCGCTCGTGGAGACGCAGAATCCCTTCGCGGTGATCTTCGGCTGTTCTGATTCCCGGCTCGCGGCGGAAATCATCTTCGACGTCGGCCTGGGCGACGTTTTCGTGGTCCGCACCGCCGGACAGGTCATCGACGACGCCGTCCTGGGTTCCCTCGAGTACAGCGTCGGCGTGCTGAACGTGCCGCTGATTGTCATTCTTGGGCACGACAGCTGCGGCGCCGTCACCGCCACCAGGGACGCCGTGGAGACCGGCGAGATGCCGGCGGGCTTCATTCGCGACCTTGTGGAGCGCATCACGCCCTCCGTGCTGACGTCCCTGCGGAATGAACAGCCGGAGGTCAACGACATGGTGGTGGAGCACGTCAAGCAGACGGCGCAGCGCCTTGCGGACAGCTCGCGTGTGATTTCCGACGCAATCGAAGGCGGCCGCACCGCCGTCGTTGGCCTTTCCTACCGGCTGGCAGAGGGCCGCGCCGACCTTGTTTCCGGAATCGGCGAGCTTTAGCGGGCGCCGGGAGCCACGTGCCGGCGGTCCAGCGGGCCGCCGGCAATGCTCCCTTAACGGTTTTCGATGGGGCACCGGATCGCCATAAGCTAGCCCCATGACTTCCACTGAAGAGTTCCGCATTGAACATGACACGATGGGCGAAGTCCGCGTCCCCGTGAACGCACTGTACCGCGCGCAGACGCAGCGGGCAGTGGAGAACTTCCCCATTTCCGGCAAGACCCTTGAGCGCACCCACATCGAGGCGCTGGCCCGGGTCAAGAAGGCTGCTGCCCAGGCCAACGCAGAACTGGGCGTGCTCGACGGCGAGCTGGCCAAGGCGATTGCAGACGCTGCCGACGAGGTGGCTGCCGGCAAGTACGACGGCGACTTCCCCATCGACGTCTTCCAGACCGGCTCCGGCACGTCCTCGAACATGAACACCAACGAGGTCATCGCCGAACTGGCCACCCGCGCACTGAAGGCCGCCGGCAGCGACAAGGTTGTCCACCCGAACGACCACGTCAACGCCTCTCAGTCCTCCAACGACGTGTTCCCCACGTCCGTTCACGTGGCCGCCACGTCCGCTCTGATCAACGACCTCATCCCCGCCCTTGACTACCTGGCCGGCTCGCTGGAGCGCAAGGCCGCGGAGTTCAAGGACGTGGTGAAGTCCGGCCGCACCCACCTCATGGACGCCACCCCGGTAACCCTGGGCCAGGAGTTCGGCGGCTACGCCGCGCAGGTCCGTTACGGCATCGAGCGCATCAACGCCTCCCTCCCCCGTGTTGCAGAGGTTCCGCTGGGCGGCACCGCCGTGGGCACCGGCATCAACACGCCGGCCGGCTTCCCGGAGCGTGTGATTGAGCTGCTCGCCACGGATACCGGCCTGCCGCTGACCGAGGCCCGTGACCACTTCGAGGCACAGGCCAACCGCGACGGCCTGATCGAGGCGTCCAGCCAGCTGCGCAACATCGCCATCTCGTTCATGAAGATCAACAACGACCTTCGCTGGATGGGTTCCGGCCCCAACACCGGCCTCGGCGAAATCGCCATCCCTGACCTTCAGCCTGGTTCCTCCATCATGCCCGGCAAGGTCAACCCGGTTATCTGCGAGGCGTCCATCATGGTGGCCGCCCAGGTCATCGGCAACGACACCGCCATCGCCTGGTCCGGCACCAACGGGGCCTTTGAGCTCAACGTGGGCATCCCGGTCATGGCCGCCAACCTGCTCGAGTCCATCCGGCTGCTGGCCAACACCAGCCGGGTCATGGCGGACAAGATGATCGACGGCATCACCGCGAACGTGGAGCGCGCCCGCTTCCTGGCCGAGGCTTCCCCGTCCATCGTCACGCCGCTAAACAAGTACATCGGCTACGAGAACGCCGCCAAGATTGCCAAGACCGCAGTCAAGGAAGGCCTGACCATCCGCCAGGCCACCGAGAAGCTCGGTTTCGTGGGCGACGGCGAGGGCCAGGTTTCCGTGGCCGACCTCGAGAAGGCGCTGGACGTCACCACCATGACGGCCCCGGCCCACAAGGCATAGTCCCTACCCCCTCCTGGACGCCCGACGGCGGCCGGCACCTTTTGAACGAAAGGTGACGGCCGCCGTCGTACTTTAAGCTTCGTCTCCCGGGAACAGCATGAACTTGCACTATGCGCCAACTAGTGCAAAACTTTACTCCATGCGTGATAGTGCAACTTCCGAATCCGGGCTGCGGCAGCGAAAACGCGCCGCTACCCGCAGTGCCATCACGGCAACGGCAAGGGCACTGACGGCCGAACGCGGCCTCAACGGCTACACCGTGGAGGAAGTGTGCGAGGCCGCCGGCATTTCGCGCCGCACCTTCTTCAACTACTTCCCCACTAAGGAAGACGCCATCATCGGCCACGCCGAGGACGACATCCCTGCCGACGTGATCGACGACTTCGTCGCCGCCGGCGCGGACTCCCCCGAGGGCGAAATCTCCCCCACGCTCTTCCGTGACCTGGTCCGGCTCTCGCTTCGCCTGGCAGAGGGCATGTCGGCCTCCGAAGAGGAGACCAGGCAGCTCATTGGCGTAGTCCACAAGGAACCCCAGCTCATCCTGCGGATCATCGGCGTGACGGAGCAGCGCGAAGCCCAGTTCGCCAGGGACGTCGCCCGCCGTGAAGGAGTGGCCCCGGACCACCCCGTGGTGCAAATGGCCGTGGTGCTGCTCAGCACCATCGCCCGTAAGAGCAGCATGGCCTACTTCTCCGACGGCAATACCCGCAGCTACCCGGACCTGCTGCTGGAGAACATCTCCGCAGCCAGCGTTCTTTTTTCCCAACCGTTCGATATTCCGGACACCACCGCCGCAAAAGGACAATCATGAGTACCGCCACCACCAGGACGGACGCGGGGCCCCTGCTGCTCACGCAAAAACGCATCTGGATCATCTTCTCCGCCTTGATTGCGGGCATGCTCCTCTCCAGCCTGGACCAGACCATCGTCTCCACTGCCATGCCCACCATCGTGGGCAAGCTGGGCGGCGTGGAGCACCAGGCGTGGATCACCACCGCGTACCTGCTGGCCACCACCATCGTGATGCCCATCTACGGCAAGTTCGGTGACATCCTGGGCCGGCGCAACCTCTTCCTGGTGGCCATCGCACTCTTCACCCTGGCGTCCGTTGGCTGCGCACTGGCCACCGATTTCTGGGGCTTCGTCATCTTCCGCGCCATCCAGGGCCTGGGCGGCGGTGGCCTCATGATCCTTTCCCAGGCGATCATCGCCGACATCGTTCCCGCCAAGGAGCGTGGCAAATACATGGGCCCGCTCGGCGCCATCTTCGGACTCTCCGCCGTGGCCGGACCATTGCTCGGCGGCTTCTTCGTGGACCACCTCACCTGGGAGTGGGCCTTCTACATCAACATCCCGGTGGGCCTTGCAGCGTTCGCCATCGCCTGGTTCGCCCTGACGCTGCCCAACAAGAAGGCCGAAAAGCGGATCGACATCCTGGGCGTGGTGCTGCTGTCAGCCGCCACCACCTGCCTGATCTTCTTCACCGACTTTGGCGGCAAGAAGGACGAGGGCTGGGATTCACCCCTTACCTGGGCCTTCGGCGCCGGGCTGCTGGTTTCTGCGGCCGCTTTCGTGCTGGTGGAGCGCCGCGCCGAGGACCCCATCATCCCGCTGAGCCTGTTCCGGAACCGGATCTTCATCAATGCCACCGCCATCGGCTTCACCCTGGGCCTGGGCATGTTCTCCGCCATCGCGTTCGTCCCCACCTTCCTGCAGATGTCCTCCGGCACGTCGGCAGCCGAATCCGGCCTGCTGATGCTCCCGATGATGGCAGGCCTCATGGGCACGTCCATCTACTCCGGCATCCGGATCTCCAAGACCGGCAAGTACAAGATGTTTCCCATCCTGGGCGCCGTACTCACCCTGGCAGCCATGCTGTGGATGACCACCCTCGCCGCGAGCACCCCCATCTGGGTCATCTGCCTCCAGCTGTTCGTCTTCGGTGCGGGCCTTGGCCTGATCATGCAGGTGGTGGTCCTGGTGGTCCAGAACTCGGTGCCGGCTGACCAGATCGGGACGGCCACGAGCACCAACAACTACTTCCGCGAAGTGGGCGCCGCCATGGGCGTGGCAGTGTTCGGCTCCATCTTCACCACCCGCCTTTCCGAGGCGCTGACCAGTGCCTTCACGGGGGCAGGAGCATCCGCTGAGCAGGCCGGACAGTCCACCCGGACCCTGGATCCGCAGGCGCTGAGCCAGCTCCCGGAACAGCTGCGGGACGCCATCGTGAACGCCTACGCCGACTCGCTGGCACCGGTGTTCTGGTACCTGCTGCCTTTCATCGCCGTGGCCTTGCTCCTGGCCCTCACGCTGAAGCAGATCCCGCTCTCGGACACCGCCGGCATGGTGGCACGCGGCGAGGCAGTGGGCGGCGAGGAAGCCGAACGGCTCGCCGCCGGCTTGTCCGGCGCAGCTGCCAAGGTGAAGGACGACGACGGCGAACTGGTGTCCCCGGGCCGCTGACCGCCGTCGGGCGCCTGGCTTTTTAGGGCTCGAAGTGGACGCCGGCGGAGGGTGCCAGCGCCTGGCGGATGCTGGTGAGGTGGCCGGGCATGAGGTCGGGAAGTTCGTCCGGACGGAACCAGCCAACAGCAAGGGATTCGTCGTCGTTCACCCTGGCTTCACCGGAGACGTAACGGCACAGGAACACCACGTCCAGGAATTCGCAAACGTCGCCGTTGGGGTAGGTGACTGGCCCCACCGCCCCCACCGAGACCACGCGTTCCGCTTCGGCCACCACTGCTGTTTCCTCGAAGATCTCCCGAATCAGACCACGGGCAGGCTGTTCCCCCGGGTCCAGCATTCCGCTGATGAGCGCCCATTGCCGGTTGTCTGACCGCTGGGCCAGCAGGATCCTGCCGGCGTCGTCGACCACAACCCCCCGGACGCCGGGGACCCAGATGGGATCGTTGCCGATCTTTTCGCGCAGCTTCAGGACGTATTCAGGTGCAGGCATACCGCCAGCCTACCGAAAAGCCGCCCGGCAACCCCGACGGCTCAGGCGGGCAGCAGCATGGCCGCTGCGGCCCCGGCGAGCATGAACGGGCCGAACGGTATGGCTGATTTCAGGGTGCCCCGCCGGGCCGCCAGGAGGGCCATGGACCACAGCCCGCCCAGCAGGAACGCCAGGAAGGTACCGGCGAAGAGGTGTCCCCAGCTGAGGTAGCCCAGGTACATCCCGAGCACTCCGGCAAGCTTGACGTCGCCAAAGCCCATCCCGGGCGGGTAGATGAACCGCAGGACAAAATAGAACAGCCACAGGATTGCGGCACCGGCCACCACGCGGAGGGCGGGGATGGCCAGGAGGCCGCCGGCATCACCGGCGGCCGGGACGGGACTGGCCCAGGCAACCGCGGCAGCCGCCAGGAGGAGCACCCCGGCCACTGCGTAGGACGGGAAGACAATCCTGTTGGGCAGGAGGTGGTGCCGGACGTCGATGATGGTGAGCCGGACCGCCATCACTGCAAAGTAGAGGCAGGCAGCCAGTACCAGCCAGAACGCAAGCGGGGTGTGCTGCCAGAGTTCACCAAGTCGTCCGATCACTCCTCGGATGCTACTGGATCCACCATTCCGGCCGTAGCACCCATGCGTAAAATGTGGATATGTCGACCTGGGACTCCCGGCGCCGGCCGGTTCCGGGCCCTCCTGGCGTCCCCACGGACCTGGCCGCGATGTTCCGGAACCTTTGCCGGTCTTCCCCATGGAAGTGGCAGACTTTGCGCTTTGAGTACTGGGACCAGGCCTTTGCGTCAGCTCCCTTCCCCGGCGCGCCGTTCGTCCGTGCCTGGCTCCGCCGTCCAGGGGCGCTCCGGCTTGAAAGCCCGGACGGCCACGTACTGCACAGCACCACAGGAATCAACGACTCCCGCGACGGCATCTACGTCAGTGCCACCCGCAAGTCCTGGCTCCTGCCTCCGCACCTGGTCACGCCTGTCTACGATGACGCCGGACTGGTACGCCGCCGGCCCGAAGCCGCGTACGGCGAGCCCGGGTTCGGGAACGCACGGTTTTCGGCCGCACTGGACCCGGTGGAGCTGGCAGGCAACGCCCCCGTGCCCATCGAGTTCCCAGGCACCAATGCCCTGGACATCCTGGATGTCCGTTTCGCCGATCACGAGTGCCGGCCCGTCCTGGAGGCGGTTGCAGCCCCCAATGCCGCATACCGGCCCGGTGATCCCGCCGCTCCCCTCTGCCTTCCCGGGCGTTCCCTCCTCCGCGTGGACACGGGCACCGGCGTCTGCATGTCCAGTCAGTCGCTGGAGCAGGAAACAGAGGAGTACGGCCACTGGATCCGGATCCTCGGCGTGGACGAGTACATGCTCGACGACCTGTTCCTGGCCGAGTCCATGAATCTCACCGACGTCCGCCGCCACATCAGCTGGGACATCCCCGCCAAAGCGTGACAAACGCGCACGGAACCCATCGGCTAGGCTTCGCGGATGACTACCCTGGGCTCCATCTGGCCGCTGTTCGACCTCACGCTGACCACCCCGCGGCTGGAACTGCGCCCCATCAGCGACCAGGACATCCCCGCGGCGGTGGCAGCGGCCCGCGGCGGAATCCACGACCCCGGCCGGAATCCGTTCAGCACTCCCTGGACGGAGCTGCCCGACGAGGAACTGGGCCCCAACATGGCGCGCTGGTACTGGCGCTGCCGCGCTGAATGCAGGCCCGAAAACTGGACGCTGCTCCTCGGGATCTGGCACGAAGGCCAGTTCATCGGCTGCCAGGATGTCGGGGCCAAAGACTTCGCGGCTCTGCGGACAGTCACCACCGGGTCCTGGCTCAAGCAGTCCGTCCAGGGCCGCGGCCTTGGCAAGGAGATGCGTGCCGCCGTCGTCCTTTGGGCCTTTCACTACCTCGGGGCAGAAGTCGCCGAATCCGAGGCCGCCATCTGGAACAGCGCTTCCCTGGGCGTGTCCCGCTCCCTCGACTACGAACTCAACGGCACCACCCGCAAAGCCTGGGGCCCCAAAGTCGAAACACTCCAGCACGTCCGCGTCACCCCGCAAACGTTCAACCGCCCGGACTGGGAACTCCAGGTCCAAGGCCACGACGCAGCCGCGAGGTTCCTCGGCTTGAGCTAAGTGCCGTGCAGTGGCCGGGTTCGTCCGTCCCATAGTGGTTCCGGACGCCGCGCCACAGCCCTTCTCCGTCGCTTAGACACAACACATAGGGCCACCTTCGGTCGCTGGGCGACCTCCGCCGGCCGATGCGTCGCGATGCGCTCCTACGAGAAGGACTGCGACCCGGCTGGTGCCTCAGTCCACCAATAGAGTGCCCGTCAGACGCGTCGGCCCTCACGAAGCCAGTCGGACAGGAGGTGCGCTGGCACAAGAAGGGCCAAGGTTTTTCGTGTAGGAGCGCATCGCCGACCAAAGCGTTGCGAAGGTCGCCCAGCGACCGTAGCGGCGCGGCGGGAGGTGTCTAAGCGACGGCGAAAAGCCTTGGTCCTGCGTACGTAACCTCGCAGCGGAACCAGCCACTGACACGCGCAAGGGCCGTGGCGGGGCGAACCCGGCCACGGCCCCTTGCTTGACTGAAGTTAGCCCTCGAGGAGTTCCGTGACCAGTGCTGCGATCGGTGAACGTTCGGAGCGGGTCAGGGTGACGTGGCCGAAGAGGGGGTGCCCCTTCAGGGTTTCGACGACGGCGGCGATTCCGTCGTGGCGTCCAACGCGCAGGTTGTCGCGCTGGGCGACGTCGTGGGTGAGCACGATTTTGGAGTTCTGGCCAATGCGGCTCATGACGGTGAGGAGGACGTTCTTTTCGAGGGACTGGGCTTCGTCCACGATCACGAAGGCATCATGGAGGGAGCGTCCGCGGATGTGGGTGAGGGGCATGACCTCGAGCATGCCGCGGTCCATGACCTCCTCCACCACTTCCTGGCTGACCAGGGCCCCGAGGGTGTCGAACACGGCCTGTGCCCACGGGTTCATCTTCTCGGACTCGGAGCCCGGCAGGTAGCCAAGTTCCTGGCCGCCCACCGCGTAGAGGGGCCGGAAGACGATCACTTTGCGGTGTTCGCGGCGTTCCAGCACGGCTTCCAGGCCGGCGCACAAGGCAAGCGCGGATTTGCCGGTGCCTGCGCGGCCGCCAATGGAAACGATGCCGACGGCGGGATCCATCAGCATGTCGATGGCCAGCCGCTGCTCAGCGGACCGGCCGTGGAGGCCGAACACGTCGCGGTCGCCCTTGACCAGGCGCACCTGCTTGTCGGCACCCACCCGGCCCAGTGCGGAGCCGCGGTTGGACAGCAGGACCAGGCCGGTGTTGACGGGCAGCTCGGCGGCCGCCGGGATATAGGCGGGTTCGTGGCCGTACAGGGTGGCAATGTCCTGTTCGTCGGCTTCGATTTCGGCGACGCCCGTCCACCCGGAATCCTTGACCAGTTCGTTGCGGTACTCGTCGGCGGTGAGGCCCATGGCGGAGGCTTTAACCCGCATGGGCAGGTCCTTGGACACGACGGTGACGTTGCGTCCTTCGTTGGCCAGGTTCTTGGCGACGGCGAGGATGCGGCTGTCGTTGTCCCCGCTGCGGAAGCCCAACGGCAGCACCTCGGAGGAGATGTGGTTGAGTTCCACCATCAGGGTGCCTCCCTCATCGCCGATGGGGAGGGGCCGGTTCAGGCCACCGTGCTTGACCCGGAGATCATCCAGGAGCCGCAGGGCCTTCCGTGCGAAGTAGCCGAGTTCGGGGTCGTGCCGCTTGGCCTCGAGTTCGGTGATGACCACGACGGGAACCACTACCTCATGCTCAGCGAACCGCAGGAGTGCGCGCGGATCGGAGAGGAGGACGGAGGTGTCGATGACGAAGGTGTGGATGTCGGCTTCCCTTCCGGAGACAGCAAAACCGGCCGCAGCATCAGTTGCTGCGCCGGCTTCAGAGGTGGCTCGCTCGGCGCGAGAGGTAGCTTTTCCGCCCTGTCCATACAGGACCTCGGGCAGTTGTTCAGAAGTAGCCACATCGACTCCAGCCCCGGGCGCCAGCCCGGAATTGTTATTGGTGAGGCGGCTCGGCCAGGAGGCCGGGTCCGGCCTCCCATACAACCGGTGCGATGTTTCGCTCCATGTACTGGCCTCCCCGATCAGCCGGCGGTTTTGCCTGCTGATGGATATAACGTAAATCCACCGGGGGTAATTTCCGCAACCATTATCCGGCGATTTCCCTTGCAGGTGTATGAACTCGTTATGAACCGGGGGTTTCAGGTGCCAAAGCGGCGCTGGCGGCCGGCATAGTCCCGCAGGGCACGGAGGAAATCCACCTTGCGGAACGCGGGCCACAGGGCCTCGCAGAAGTAGAACTCGCTGTAGGCGCTTTGCCACATGAGGAAGCCGGACAGGCGCTGCTCACCCGACGTCCTGATCACCAGGTCCGGGTCCGGCTGGCCGCGGGTGTACAGGAAGCGTGAGATGTCATCGACGCACAGGTCGTCCGCAAGCTTGGAGATGTCCATGCCCTTGGCGACGGCGTCGTGGAGGAGCTCCCGGACGGCATCCACGATTTCCCGGCGGCCCCCGTACCCCACTGCCACGTTGACGTGGATCTTTTCCCGGACGGGCGTGCGGGCGGTGAGCTTGTTGAGGCGTTCGGCCAGGTAGTCCGGAAGCAGTTCGGGTGCGCCCATGGCGTGCACGGAGATGTTCGCGTCTTCATCCAGCCGGTCCAGGGTGTTGGCGATGATCCCCATGAGGAGGTCCAGTTCCTCGCTGGACCGGTTCATGTTGTCCGTGGACAGCATGTAGAGGGTCACTACTTTGACACCCAGGTCCTGGCACCAGCCGAGGAATTCGTGGATTTTGTCCGCTCCGGCCTGGTGGCCCTGGCTGGTGGGTGCGTTAAATTGCTTGGCCCACCGCCGGTTGCCGTCCACCATGACGCCGATGTGGCGGGGAATGCGGTCGCGCGGAAGATCCTTGAGCAGCCGGCGTTCGTAATAGCCATAGAGGAACCCGGGCAACTCCACGCGTCCACTCACCTGACTTTCCTGCCGTACGTACATCCACATCCTAGGCTACCGCCCGGCACCGGGTGGGACGGCCAGCGACTGCAGGAGACCTATCTCAAATGCTACCCATCAGTAACTTACCGGTCCGTAAGTTATTCTGGTGCCATGAACAGCGACTCTCCGCATGCCTTCCGGGGGCCCCAGCCGGAGGACCCGAACCCAGGCGCTGAACCAGAAACCAGCGCCGTGGATGACGCCGCCGTCCGCTTGGCGGAACTCCTGATGATCAAGCCGAAGTGGCGCGGCTGGATCCACACCGTCACCGCCCCGCTGGCCCTTGCCGCCGGCATCATCCTCGTTGTCCTTGCCCCCACCGCGGACCGGCGGATCACCACCGCCATCTATGCCGCCACCGGCGTCTTGCTGTTCGGTGTCAGTGCGGTATACCACCGCGGCAACTGGTCCCCGCGGGTCAAGCTCGTCCTGAAGCGGCTGGACCACACCAACATCATGCTGGTCATCGCCGGCACCTACACGCCGCTGGCATGGACGCTTCTTGAACGCCAGCAGGCGGTAGTTCTCCTGTGGGTCATCTGGGCCGGAGCCATCCTCGGCGTGCTGTTCCGGCTGCTGTGGACTGACGCGCCCCGCTGGCTCTACGTACCCATCTACATCGCGCTGGGCTGCGGCGCGCTGTTCTACCTGCCACAGTTCTTCCAGGCCAGTCCGCCATCAGCCGTGCTGATCTGCCTGGGCGGTGCCCTCTACATCACGGGCGCTATTTTCTACGCGCTGAAAAAGCCGAACTTCAGCTATCACCACTTCGGTTTCCACGAACTGTTCCACGCGTTCACCGTGTTCGCGTTCGCGGCCCACTTCGCGGCGATCGCCATGGCGGTCCTTGCCTAAAGCCCCGGCACAGCCCACCGGAAAGGTCCTACCCGCGCGGCCTCGGCTGACCGTTGCCGGCCCCGTCCCCTTCGGAGCCGGGCACTCCCGGGCGCGTGCCGCCGTCGAGCCCGTCCTGGGCGTCCGCGGCGTCAACGTCTGCGGCAGCGGCGGCCGCCAGGCGCTCTTCCTCCACCTGGGCCCGGTAGCGTACCCTGCGGATGCGCCGCACCATGTCCACAATGAGCAGGGCAGTTGCCACCACGAAGAAAGCCGTCATGATGAACCCCAGCAGGCCCGGTGTGACCTGGTCCTCCGAAATCCCCTCCCGCAGCGTCGGAGTTGGCAGCGGTGACGGCGTGGTGGCGAGGCGGAGGAGCAGAGATTGCACGGTTGATACCTTCTGGTGGAACGGATGAAGCAGGAAGCGGACGGGACCGGCCGTCGCCGCACCTATCTTCTACGCAAGATAGAAATAGCCTGCCGTGTCTATCTTAGCCCGGCGAACAGGTCCTTTTCGGGGAGTTCGGAGGGCACCCTGGAATGGATCAGGGAATAGTCCTCCCATGGCCAAACCCGGCGCTGCATGTCGGGGGAAACGGCGAAGAAAAAACCCAGCGGGTCCACCTGGGTCCGGTGGGCACGCAGGGCGTCGTCGCGCACCTCGAAAAAATCACCGCAGTCAATCTGGGTGGTGGTGGCGTGCGCGGCCGGCGGCGGGGTGTGCCCCTCTGCATCGGACTCCAGCCATGCGGCCAGGCGTTCGGCGTAGGGCGACTGCAGCCCCGCCTCTTCCAGTGCAAAGTGCAGCGCCCGGAACCGTTCGGGGCTGAACGCGCGGTCGTAGTAGAGCTTGCCCGGCTCCCACGGCTCCCCCGCCTCCGGGTAGCGTTCGGGATCGCCTGCGGCCTCGAAGGCTTCCACGGCCACCCGGTGGGCCATGATGTGGTCCGGATGGGGGTAGCCGCCGTTCTCGTCGTAGCTGAGGATGACGTGGGGCTTGAAGGAACGCACCAGCCGTACCAGGGGCGCCGCGGCCTGGTGCAGGGGCAGGGTGGCGAAGGAACCGGCCGGGAGGGGCGGGAGCGGATCCCCTTCGGGAAGGCCCGAGTCCACAAAACCAAGCCACCGCTGGCGGATGCCGAGGATGGCAGCGGCACGCTGCATCTCCAGCCTCCGTGCACCGGCCATATCCCGTTTGGGGTGCGGTTCCCCCTCCACCGCCGGGTTCTGGATATCGCCGCGGGATCCGTCCGTGCAGGTGGCCACGAGGACATCCACGCCGGCAGCTGCATACATGGCCATGGTCGCAGCGCCCTTGCTGGATTCGTCATCCGGGTGGGCGTGGACTGCGAGCAGCCGGAGCGGCACCTGGTTGTTGCTGGACGCTGTCATGAAGGGGACGGCTCCTTATTCTTCTTTGCACGGCTTGTGGCAGCTTGTGGATGGTGTAGCGGGTGCGCTGCCTCACCGGCAGCTGCAGCCACCGCAAAGCGCAGGCGGAAAGGGAACTAAACTGGTCTGGTGACTTCCCCGGACCAGCCGGCCCAATCCGCGCCCGCAGACACTAGCCTAGCCAATCGGTATGGTGCTAAAAAGCGCCGGCTCTCCCCCACTGCCGCCCGCGTTGCGATCGGCCTGGCACTTGCTGCGGGAATAGGCTTCCTTGCGTGGGTGACCACGTCGAACTCGCTCTCCGGAGTGACGTTCAAGGACGTGGGTTACAGCACCACCGATGCCACGCTCGCGGAAGTGGACTTCCAGGTGACGCGGGAACCAGGCAAGCCCGTCAAATGCGCCGTGAAGGCGCTTGATTCGAAGTTTGCCGTGGTGGGCTGGAAAGTGGTGGACATCCCGCCGTCGGCAGCGGATGGAACGGCCGACGGCGGCAGGACGGTGGCTCAGCGCGTTGCCTTGCGCACGGAGTCGGAGTCCGTATCGGGCGTGGTGGACAGCTGCTGGATTCCCGGCGGGACGTCCTGAGCGATGTGATGTGGAACGCTTCCGTGTTGGGTTATCTCCAGAGGATTGACTACAATAGGGAGATACCTTTACCCCGCTGAGCTGGTTACTGTTCCACAAGTGGCCACCGTGGCGGGGTCTTTTGCATGTAGGACCACTAGAGGAGAAGTCCGTGTCTACCACCAACAGCGCATCTGCAGCCTGGCTCACCCAGGAAGCTTTTGACCGCCTGAAGGCAGAGCTGGACCACCTTTCCGGCGCAGGCCGGGCGGAGATCGTCCAGAAGATTGAAGCAGCGCGGCAAGAGGGGGACCTCAAGGAGAACGGGGGCTACCACGCAGCCAAGGAGGAGCAGGGCAAAATTGAAGCCCGCATCCGCCAGCTGACGGTATTGCTCCGTGATGCCCATGTGGGGGAATCGCCTGCTGACGACGGCATCGTGGAGCCCGGCATGATTGTGGTGGCCAGGATCGCCGGCGATGAGGAGACCTTCCTGCTGGGTTCACGCGAAATCGCGGGCGACTCGGACCTGGATGTCTTCAGCGAAAAGTCGCCGCTTGGCGCCGCCATCCTGGGCCACAAGGAGGGCGAGACCCTCAGCTACGTGGCGCCGAACGGCAAGGACATCAAGGTGGAGATCCTCTCCGCCAAGCCCTACGTCCCCTAGCTCCGCAGCGTCCGGCTCCACAGCAGCCAGCGCAAAAGCATGAAGCGGCGGCCGTCCCCCCGGGGAACGGCCGCCGCTTCCGCTTAATGTCCCGGGCCTGCGATACCCGGGCGCTAAGACTGCCGCGACATAGCGCGCCCACGGGGACGGAGCAGCAGCGCCGCCACCACGCCGCCCACCGCCCCGCCAAGGTGGGCCTGCCAACTCACGTAGCCGGCCACGAACGGCAGGGCGCCCAGGAGGATGCTCCCGTAGCCCATGAAGAGGACCACGGCGAGCAGGATCTGCCGCCAGCTGTGGTTGAAGAAACCCCTGACCAGCAGGAACGCGAAAAGCCCGAAGACCAGCCCTGAGGCGCCCACTGTGACACCGTTTCCGATCAGCCATACCGTGAGCCCGCTGCCGAGCCAGCTGAAAGCCAGGGCTGTGAGGAACACGCGCAACCCGGAGAGGAACACCAGGAAGCCGAAGATAACCAGGGGCAGGCTGTTGGAAAGCAGATGGCCCAGGTTTGCGTGCAGGAGCGGGAAGGTGAAGATGTCCAGCAGCCCATCGGCGCTCCTGGGCCGCAGGCCGAAGGTTCGGGTGAGGGCCCCCATCATCAGGGTGTTGACCACTTCGATGGCGAACAGCAGGGCCACAAAACCACCCAGCACCACCAGCCCGCCCTTGGCACGGGAGGCTATTGCCTGCCGCTCGGGGATACGCCCGTTACCCATGAGCCCGGCCACCGCCGCTCCTAATGCACAACAATCGGCTGGAAGCCCTCGGCACGGAGTGCGCTGAGGACCTGCTCCCCGTGCTGGTGGCCCTTGGTTTCCAGGTTCACGGTGATGGAGACATCTCCCATGCTGATGGAGCCTCCCACGCGGGTGTGGTCCAGGCCGGTGACGTTGGCATCGTTTTCAGCAATGATCCGGGCAATGGTTGCCAGCGAGCCGGGGCGGTCATCGAGCATCATCCGCACCGTCATGTAGCGGCCGGCAGCGGAGAGGCCGCGCTGGATCACCTTCAGCATCAGCATGGGGTCAATGTTCCCGCCGGAAAGCACCGCCACGGTGGTTCCGGGGTTCTCGATCTTGCCGTCCATAAGCGCTGCGACACCCACCGCACCTGCCGGTTCAACCACCATCTTGGCCCGTTCCAGCAGGAAGATCAGGGCACGGGCCAGGGAGTCCTCACTGACGGTGACAACATCGTCCACCAGTTCGCGGATGATGCTGAACGGCAGCTGCCCCGGGCGCCCCACGGCGATGCCGTCCGCCATGGTAGAGACCTTCTTCAGCGGCACCAGTGCATCGGCTGCGAGCGAAGGCGGGTAGGCGGCAGCATTTTCCGCCTGTACCCCGATGATCCGGATCTCCCGGCCAAGTTCCCGGGCACGGGCCTTGATGGCGACCGCGACCCCAGCCAGGAGCCCCCCGCCGCCCACGCCCATGAGGATCGTGTCAACATTGGGAACCTGCTCCAGGATCTCCAGGCCCACGGTGCCCTGGCCGGCAACCACGTCCACGTTGTCGAAGGGATGGACGAAGACCGTGCCGGTTTCGTTGCTGTAGCGCTGGGCTTCGGCGAGCGCCTCGTCCACATTGTGCCCGTGCAGGACCACTTCGGCACCATGGCTGCGGGTGGCGGCGAGTTTGGGCAGTGCCACGCCCAGCGGCATGTAGATCCTGGCCTTGATGCCCAGGCTCTTGGCGGCGACGGCAACGCCTTGGGCATGGTTGCCGGCGGACGCTGCCACCACTCCCCTCTTTTTCTCGTCAGGGGAGAGCCGCGCCATCCTTACGTAGGCGCCCCGGACCTTGAACGAGCCCGCGCGCTGCAGGTTTTCGCATTTGAAATAGACATCGCCGCCTACCATGCTCCCCAGCGCCCGCGACGATTCCACGGGAGTGCGCGCAATAATCCCGTCAAGCAACTTCTGCGCCTCAAGGACATCGTCCAGTGTGACGGGAAGGGTTTCAAGGATCTTCACGGACTACTCTCCTCTGGGTTCTGCTCCGGTGCCTTCCGGGGAGGAAGCGCGGGCATCACGGTGTTCGGCGGGGGTGCCGGACGCCGCGTCCCGCCCCGAACCAGGTGCAGATGGCGGTTCAACGTCCTTGATGGTGTTGTCCCCGCCCGCTCCGGCCGTGATGGGCTTCCCGGCAATTACCGGCACCTGTTCATGTTCCCACGTTCTGGCGGCGATGTAGCGAACAGCCGAGTTTGCTACGGCCAGGATGGGTACGGAGAACAGCGCTCCGGGGATCCCGGCGAGGTAGGAGCCGGCCGCAACACTGAGGATGACCGCCACCGGGTGCAGCGACACTGCCTTGCCCATGACCAACGGCTGCAGGATGTGGCCTTCGAGCTGCTGGACCAGCAGGACGATGGCCAGCATGATCAGGGCGTTGATGGGGCCGTTGGCCACCAGGGCCAGCAGAATGGCGACGATACCGGTCAAAAGCGCACCCACCACGGGGATGAAGGAGCCGAGGAAAACCAGCACGCCCAGGGGAAGCGCCAGCGGGACACCGATGATGGCGGCGCCGACGCCAATGCCAAGCGCGTCGACAGCCGCGACAAACATCTGGATGCGGGCATAGCTGACCATGGACGCCCAGCCCTTGCGGCCCGCACCGAACGTCGCCGCCCGTGCCTTCCGTGGAAGCATCCTGACCAGGAACGCCCAGATCCGGTCACCTTCCAGGAGGAAGAAGATGAGGATGAACAGCGAGAGGAGCATTCCGGCGGCGAAGTGGCCGGCGGTGCTGCCGAAGGACAGGGCGCCGCTGAGGATGCTGCTGCTGTTGTTCTGCAGCGCGTCGGTGGCTTCCTTGATGTACTGGTCGATCTGTGCGGCGGTCAAGTGCAGCGGGCCGGCCGACAGCCAGTCCTGGACCTGCCGTACACCTTCGAGGGCCTGGGAATAGAGCTCGCCGAAACCAACCACGAGCTGCCTGCCCACAAGGGCCAGGGCGCCGACGATGACACCGATGAACCCGAGGACTGTCACGGCAACGGCCAGGCCTGGCGGCAGTCCGTGCCGCTTCAGCCACGCCGTGACAGGGCTCAGGAGACCGGCCAGGAGGGCGGCCACCATGACCGGGATGATCAGGAGGGTGATGTGGCTGAGCAGCCAGACAAGCGTCCCCACCATCAGGAGGATCAGGCCCAGCCGCCAGGACCAGGAAGCCGCGATGCGGATGCCGTACGGTATGTCCTTGTCCAGTTCACGGTCCGTCAGGACCCGCAGCGGCGCAGCCGGCGCGGGTGCGGGGACCGGGTGGGCCAGGGTAACGTCGTCCTCTTTTGGCGTCATATGCCAATACTTCCGCAGCGGTGGCCCAATGGGAAACTACCGCCCTGCCGCGGCGGGTTTGTAGTCGATGCCCCATTCCATGCTGAAGGACTCCCCCGGCGGCAGCCACCGCAGGCCGTCGCCGGAGTTGAATGCATTGGCCGGCCCGGTCATCGGTTCCACCGCCACTGCCCGGCTCCGGCCAGGGTAGATCTTGCTCACGTAGATGTGAACGTACCGGCATGCCTCGTCCTGCCAGAGCGATACCGCCCTGCCGTCGGCAGCTGCCAGGGTGTGCCGGGCCTGGCCGCCCTCGAAGCGGAGGTCTGTCAGGGCAACGTCAACTGCCAGGTCCGCGATGTGCCTGCCCGAACGAAAGTCGACCTCCCCGTCGACAGGGGCGGAGCTGCGCGGAATCAACCGCTCATCAGTCATCAGCCGGGTGGCGGCGGAGACGGTCAGCTGCAATTCCTCAACTGGAGTGTCGCCAAGCCGCAGGTAGGGGTGCGCGCCCAGGACAAACGGGGCGGCTGCCGCGGAGTCATTGGTGAGGCTTTGCCGGACCTGCAGTCCCAGGTCTTCGGAAATCCGGTACTCCACCTTGTGCCGGACCAGGAACGGGTAGCCGTGCTGCGGAAAAACGGTCGCTTCAAGGGCCACAGCATCCTTGGACTCCCCCACCACGGCGTAGCCGGTGTTTCGCAGCAGGCCGTGGCTGGCGTTGTTGCGGGACACCTCGGTGATGTCCAGCTGCTGCTTGCTGCCGTCCAGGAACCAAACCCCGTCCTCCACCCTGTTGGCCCAGGGTGCCAACGTAATGCCCGCCCCGCCGGGAGCGATCTGGTCATCACCATAGGTTTCGGTCAGCTGGATCCCGCCCCGGCTGAACGAGCGGAGCCCCGCGGCCAGCTCGGTGATCACGGCCACGGCATCGCCCCGGCGGAGCTCGTGTTGCCGTCCCGTGGCGCAGGAGCGGATGGATGAGCGGGTGGCGATCCCGTCTTCGGAAGAGGCTGTCATGGGCATTACCGTACATGCCGCCCTCGGAATCAGGCAGCACCATTCCATCGGCCACTGTTACTTTTTGTTGTTAACTATTCATTCTTGATCGTTTATGGGAAGCTTTTTGAATGACATGGATTACCAGCACCAGACTCTCCGACGGGCGGGAGCTGATCTATTTTGACGACGACAGCACCAGCGCCTCCCGCGCCGAACACCTCACCACCGACCACCGCGGCCTGCCGATGCGCGGGGAGCCCGGCGAGGTGCGCTTCGATGCCTTGACGGACGAGTGGGTGGCTGTTGCCGCGCACCGCCAGGCCCGCACCCACCTGCCGCCGGCAGACCAGTGCCCCATCTGTCCCACCACTCCTGCCAATGCGTCCGAAATTCCTGCCGCAGATTACGACGTCGTGGTCTTTGAAAACCGGTTTCCCTCACTGGGCCCAGCCCTGGGCCCCGTCCCGGAGAACGCAGTGTGGGGAACGAAGGGCCCGGCGTACGGCCGCTGCGAAGTAGTGTCCTTCACCCCCGAACACACCGGGTCCTTCAGTGGGCTCAGCGCAGAGCGGTCCCGGACCGTGATTGAGGCCTGGTCGCAGCGCACCGCCGCCCTGAGCGCCATGACCGGCATCAAGCAGGTGTTCCCGTTCGAAAACCGCGGCGCGGACATCGGCGTGACACTGCACCACCCGCATGGGCAGATCTACGCCTACCCCTATGTCACGCCACGCGCAGGCACCCTGGGCGCGGCGGCACGGAAGTACTACGATGCGCAGGACGGCACGGACACCCTGACCGGCTCCCTGCTGCGGGCCGAGCGGGAGGACGGCAGCAGGATGGTCCTGGAAGGCACGCATTTCAGCGCCTATGTGCCCTTCGCGGCCCGGTGGCCCTTGGAGATCCATCTGGTCCCGCACCGCCATGTGCCGGACCTGGCGGCCTTGACCGGAGAAGAAAAGGATGAGCTGGCACAGGTCTACCTCGACCTGCTCAAACGGGTGGATGCCCTGTACCCCACGCCTACTCCGTACATCTCTGCGTGGCACCAGGCGCCGCTGGATGACCTCCTCCGGCCGGCGGGCTACCTTCATCTCCAGCTGACCTCCCCGCGCAGGGCGGCCGACAAGCTTAAGTACCTGGCCGGCTCCGAGGCCGCCATGGGCGCCTTCATCAATGACACCACCCCCGAAACGGTGGCCGAACGGCTGCGCGCTGTTGCCGTCCCGCCGTCGTCCATTCCTGCCGCCGCCGTGGCGGCAACCCCGGAAGGAGCCTCCGCATGACCAGTCAGGACCAGGCCAAGGCCGCACCTGCCGGCCAGGATCTCAGTGCCCGCTTTGAGCATGAATTCGGAAGCGCGCCCGACGGCGTATGGCAGGCTCCGGGGCGCGTGAACCTGATCGGCGAACATACCGACTACAACGAGGGCTTTGTCCTTCCGTTCGCCATCGACCGCACTGCCAGGGTGGCTGTCGCCGCCCGGCCGGATTCAACCGTGCGGCTGCTGTCCACGTATGGCGACCAGGGCGTGGTCACCACCACGCTCGACTCCCTGCAGCCCGGCAAAGCGAAGGGGTGGACCAAGTACCCCCTCGGCGTCATGTGGGCCCTCCGGGAGCGCGGCATCACTGTTCCGGGACTGGACCTGCTCCTTGACTCGAACGTGCCGCTCGGAGCCGGCCTGTCGTCGTCACACGCCATCGAATGCGCTGTCGTCACGGCGCTGAACGACCTCACGGGCGCGGGGCTGGCGGCCGAGGACATGGTGCTGGCAACCCAGCGGGCGGAAAACGACTTCGTGGGTGCGCCCACGGGGATCATGGACCAGTCCGCGTCCCTTCGCGGCGCCAAGGGCCACGCTGTCTTCCTCGATTGCCGGGACCAGAAGGCAACCCTGGTTCCTTTCGAGACCGACCCCGCAGGCCTGGTGCTCCTGGTGATCGACACCAAGGTGTCGCACTCCCACGCCGACGGCGGCTACGCCTCGCGCCGGGCCTCCTGTGAGCTGGGGGCGGAGGTGCTGGGGGTAAAGGCGCTGCGGGATGTCGCGGTGGCTGACCTTGGGGAGGCCAGCGGCCTGCTCGATGGGGTCACGTTCCGGCGTGTGCGTCATGTGGTCACCGAAAATGACCGTGTGCTCCAGACCGTAGAACTCCTGGGCGGCACCGGGCCCGCCGCCATCGGCCCGCTTCTCGATGCCAGCCACGCTTCCATGCGAGACGACTTTGAAATTTCGTGCCCGGAGCTGGACCTGGCCGTGGACACCTCCCGCGCCCACGGTGCCATAGGTGCCCGCATGACCGGCGGCGGGTTTGGCGGCGCGGCCATTGCGCTGACCCCTGTGGATGCCGAGCAGGCGGTGCGTGCCGCCGTCGTGAAGGCTTTCGCCGACGCCGGGTACAGGACTCCGGATATCTTCACCGTGTCCCCTGCCGCCGGAGCCATGCGCGTCGCCTAGCGCAGGCCGGCACCCTCGGGCCGGCTGCACATTAACGACCGTGGGCCCCACCAGTCTGGTGGGGCCCACGGTTGTTTGATTTACGACGGCGGAAGCTGCCGGGGTGCCTAGTCGTCGCCCCGCAGGATGGCCAGCAGGCGGATGATCTCCACGTACAGCCAGACCAGTGTGACGGTCAGGCCGAAGGCGGCTGTCCAGGAGAAACGCTGCGGGGCTCCGCTGCGGACACCTTCTTCGATGCTGGTGAAGTCCATGATCAGCGAGAACGCGGCGAGGCCGATGGCCAGCAGACCGATGAAGACGCCCAGCGGGATGCCGAAGATCTCGACGCTGGTGCGCAGGCCGAAGGGGCTCTGCACGGCCCCTGTCCACATCATGATCATATTGATCAGCGCAAACACGGCGTAGCCGATAATTGCGATCATGAAGAACCGCATGGCGCGCGGTGTGGCGCGGACCTTGCCGCTCTTGAAGAGCAGCAAGGTGACGGCGAAAACGGACAGTGTGCCGATGACGGCCTGCAGGCCGACACCGGGGAACATGCCGTCGAGGATCCGGGTCAAGCCGCCAAGGAACAGTCCCTCGAGAGCCGCATAGGCGAGGATCAGCGCCGGCGATGGCTGCTTCTTGAAGGTGTTGACCAGGGCCAGCACGAAACCGCCCAGGGCACCAACGATCATCAGCAGGGAGGCCAGGCCCTGCGCCACCACAAGGGTGACTGCGGCGCCGGCAACCACAGCGGCGAGGCAGGCAGCGGTCTTCATGATGACGTCGTCGAACGTCATCCGTCCGGTGTCCGCGGGGCCGGCCGACGGCTGGCTGTACATCTGGCGCAGCTGTTCGTCGCTCATGCTTTGGGGCTGCGTGCCCCAGCCCTGCTGGCCGTAAGGCTGCTGTCCGTAGGACGCCTGGCCGCCATAAGGCTGCTGGCCATAGGGAGTGCCGTAGGGAGCCTGCGGGACAGGCGGTGCCTGGGTGGCTCCACGGAAACTCTTTCCGTTGAAGATCGGGTTGCCGCCAAGTGCCATTGCGGGATTCCTCCATGTGGATGTGGGTGATGAGCTTTTTGTTACGCTACCAATTCCCACGTGGGGGCGGCAGGGAAAGTTCCCGCGGGGCCCGGTTGCAACCGAACCGTGACCGTTGCGCTCTTAAAGCACCGGACCCCGTCGAGCCAACTACCCCACCCCCAGGTAGGCCTCCTTGATGGACGGATCCTCCAGCAGCTGCTTCCCGGTGCCGCTGTGGGTGATCTCCCCGGTCTCCAGCACGAAGGCGCGGTGCGCCCCCGCCAGGGCCTGGTTGGCATTCTGCTCCACCATCAGGACGGTGGTGCCCTGGTTGTTGATTTCCTTGATGATCTTGAAGATCTGGCGGATGAACTGCGGTGCCAGGCCCATGGACGGCTCGTCCAGCAGCAGCAGCTTCGGGTTGGACATCAGGGCCCGTCCGATGGCCAGCATCTGCTGCTCGCCGCCGGACATGGTGCCCCCGTACTGCTTTTCCCGCTCCTTAAGCCGGGGAAAGAGATCGAACACACGGTCCAGGTCCTTCCCCACCCCGCTGCGGTCCTTGCGTCCGAAGGTCCCCATGTCCAGGTTTTCCATGACGGTCATGCCCGGGAAGATCCCGCGCCCTTCGGGGGCCTGGGAGATTCCATGGACCACCCGGATGTGTGCCTTCATCTTGGTGATGTCCTGGCCGGCGAAGGTGACCTTTCCTTCCGAGCAGTTCAACAGCCCGGAGATGGTCCGCATGGTGGTGGTCTTGCCGGCGCCGTTGGCGCCGATCAGGGCCACAACCTCCCCTTCGTCCACGGTGAAGGAGATGTTCCGCAGCGCCTGGATACGGCCGTAGTGGACGGAAACGTCCTTAAGTTCAAGCAACGTCATCTTCGGGCTCTCCTAGGTAGGCGGCAATAACGCGCGGGTCTTCGCGGATCTCGCGCGGCAGTCCATCCGCGATCTTCTTCCCGAATTCCAGCACGACGATCCGGTCCGTCACGCCCATCACGAGCTTCATATCGTGCTCAATCAGCAACACGGTGTAGCCCTCATCCCTGATGGTGCGGATGAGCGCCATCAGTTCCTCCTTCTCGGCAGGATTGAAGCCGGCAGCAGGTTCGTCAAGGCAGAGCACCTTGGGATCGGTGGCCAGGGCCCGGGCGATCTCAAGGCGGCGCTGATAGCCGTACGGCAGCTGCCGGGACAGGACGTGCGCGTGGCTGCCGATGCCGACGAAGTCCAGCAGGGCCATGCCCCGCTCGATGGCTGACTTCTCCTCCCGGATGTGGGTGGGCAGGCGCAACAGCGCCCCGCCCACGCTGGTCCGGTGCCGCGCGTCCAGGCCCACCACAACGTTCTCGAGGGCGGTCATTTCGCCAAACAACCGGATGTTCTGGAAGGTGCGCGACAGGCCCAGGCGGGTGATCTTGTGCTGCTTGATGCCATTCAGGACCTGGCCCTCCAGCACCACTTTGCCGCTGGTGGGCTTGTAGACGCCCGTCATCGCGTTGAAGCAGGTGGTCTTGCCGGCACCGTTGGGCCCGATCAGCCCCAGGATCTCGCCCCGCCTGATGTTGAAGCTGATGTTGTCCAACGCAACGAGGCCACCGAACTTGATGGTCAGGTTCTGCACCTCAACAATGTTGTCGCCAACCTTGACTGCGATATCGCGGTCCGGGGCCACCTTCTCGGCAAGCTCCGGATCAACCCCGGCCTCGGCCAGGGCTTCAATATCGATCTCGGGCGCAACAGCCGCGGAGCCGTCAACTGTTGGCTGCTCCTCCACGCTGCTGGAGCCTGCGTGCCTCTCCTCGGAGCTCATGCCTCCGCTCCTCTCTGTCCGGCCCCACGGGTTCCGGGGCCGGCTGATGGATTGTCCGTGTCCTTGGGTTCAGTACCCTCGCGGCTGGTGACCTTGTTCAGGGCGGTCCGTCCGTAAGCGAGCAACCGCTGCCGTGCCGGCAGCAGCCCCTGGGAACGGAAGATCATGATCAGCACCAGGGCGATGCCGAAGATCAGGTACTTGTATTCCGCGATGGCCGTGAACCGGAGCGGGATGTAGCTGACCAGGGCTCCGCCAAGGATGGCGCCCACCTTGTTGCCGGCTCCGCCGAGCACCACGGCGGCGAGGAACAGGATGGAGGTGGTGACGTCGAACTTCTGGTTGTTGACGAACCCCACCTGGCCGGCGAAGAGGGCCCCGGACAGGCCGCCGATCGCAGCGCCGATGGCGAAGGCCCACACCTTGTATTTGAAGGTGGGAACGCCCATGATCTCGGCGGCGTCCTCGTCTTCACGGATGGCGATCCACGCGCGGCCCACCCGGCTGCGTTCCAGGTTCCCCACCAGGAGGGTGACGATGATGATGATGGTCAGCGTCAGCCAGTACCAGGGCACGCCGTTCGAGTTGGAGAAGATGGGCGTTCCATCAGCCTCGGTACCCGGCGGGTGGCCGACGTTCTGGAAGCCCACCTGGCCCTTCATGGCCGGGATGATGGTGGCCAGGATGCGGACAATCTCGCCGAACCCCAGCGTCACGATGGCAAGGTAGTCACCCCTGAGGCGGAGGGTGGGCACGCCCAGCACCACGCCGAAGAACATGGTGACCGCCATGGCGATCGGGATGGTCCACAGGTACGGAATATGCAGGAAGGGTGAGTCTGGACTGGTCAGCATGGCCGCACAATAGGAACCCACCGCGAAGAAGGCGACATATCCAAGGTCAAGCAGGCCGGCGTAGCCCACCACCACGTTGAGGCCGACGGCGATGAGCGCGAACCGGGCCATGTCGAAGCAGGCCAGGGCGAAGTTGTTGCCGGGCTCGGTGGTGATGATGGGCGGGTTCATCAGCGGGAGCAGGTAGGCAAGTACCACGACGATGATCAGGAACGCCCACTGCTGTTGCCGGGACAGTGCGTGCCACCGGTCGGAGAAGTACCCTGGCTTCCGTTTGCCCCGCTGGGCGAGATCGCTCTTTCCTGCGGCTTTCGAGGACGCTTCGCGTTCCTCTGCTGCCTGTTCGGCAGCCGCCGTCTGCAGCGGCGTGGGGCCGTCCGTCATGCTCATGCTTTGCTCCTTCCAAGGGAGGTTCCCAGGATGCCTTCGGGCCGCAGCAGCAGCACCAGCACCAGCACCACGAACGCCACGACGTCGGTCCACTGCGAGTTGCCCAGCAGGATCTGGCCGTAGTTGCCGATCAGGCCGAGCAGCAGGCCGCCCAGCAGGGCTCCGCGGACGTTGCCGATGCCGCCGAGCACAGCGGCTGCGAACGCCTTGATACCCAGGACGAATCCACCGCTGTACTGGACACCGGACGGGATTTTCATGACATAGAACAAGGCGGCGGCTCCTGCGAGCAGGCCTCCGATGATGAAGGTGGTAATAATGATGCGCTCTTTGTTGACGCCCATCAATGTCGCGGTGTCAGGATCCTGGGCAACAGCCCGGATGCCGCGGCCGGTGCGCGACTTGCTGATGAACCTGTCGATGCCCACCATCATGATCACCGCGGCGATGATGATCACCAGCTGCTGGGAATCGACGATGGTGCCAAAGACGTCGAAGATCGGCGTGGGACGGAACATGGTCAGTGCAAGCTCGGGGCTGGGGCCACGCCACAGGTAGATCAGGTACTGGATGGTGAAGGAAGCACCGATGGCGGTGATCAGGAAGACCAGGCGCGGGGCGTTCCGTTGCCGCAGGGGTTTGTACGCGATGCGTTCCAGCAGGAAGGCTGTCACCGCCGAGGCAACCATGGCCAGGACCAGCGCCAACAGCAGGTTAAGGATGATGGCCCAGATGTCGAGCCGGGGAACGGAGGGACCGAAGCCCAGGCTGCTGAGGGTAAAGAAGACTGCGTAGCAGCCGACGATGAACACTTCAGAGTGGGCGAAGTTGATCAGGTTCAGCACGCCGTAAACCAGGGTGTAACCCAGCGCTACGAGCGCATAGATGGCCCCGAAGGTGAGGCCGTCAAAGGTGGCACTCCAGAAGTTCTGGGCCAGGGACGGTATGTCGAAGGTGATCCAGTCGTTTTCAGTCGGGAGTAGTGGGACAAGAGAGGGAAGCATGGGAACATCCTGATCCAGTTGCACGCGGCCTTGTGGGCCCGGCCGTGGGACTTGTGTCTAGTGACGTAACTTGGTCCTGGGCTGCTGCCGAAGCGAAGAAAAGGCTGTGGGGGCCTGCTGATGCTGGCCCCCACAGCCGTTTGCCTTTCGCCGGGCTGCTACTCCCCGATGGGCCCGACGGGAACGATCTTCGCGTTCTCCACCTTGTAGCCGTACACGGTCGGGGCCTGGAGCTCGCCCTTGGCATCCCACTTGTAATGCTTGCTCAGGCCGGCCTTGTCGTAGGACTTGACCCAGGACAGCAGGTCGGCGCGGCTTTGCTTGCCTGCGTCGATCCCGGACAGGAGGACGGTCGCTGCGTCGTAGCCCTCGATGGAGTACGTGCCGGGCTCTGCCCCCTTGGCGATGTCCTTGTACGCGGACGCAAATTCGGGGATCAGTTCACCCGGGATGCAGGGGCAGGTGAAGTACGCGTTGCTGGACGCGTCGCCTGCCTGCTTGATGAACTGGTCATCCTTGACACCATCCGGTGCCACGAAGGTTCCCGTGAACCCCTTGCCCACCAGCTGCTGGTCGAAAGGTGCGCCCTCAGCGTAGTAGCCGGCGTAGAAGACGGCGTCTGCCTTGGCGTTCATGATCTTGGAAATGACTGCCGAGAAGTCCTTCTGGCCGGTGGTCACCTTTTCCGTTCCGGCCAGCGCGCTGCCCAGGCCGGCAGAAGTGGAAGTTCCAAGCCCGATGCCGTAGTCGGAGTCATCCTGGACCAGGTAGACCTTCTTGGCGCCGAGCTTCCCGGTGAGGAACTTGGCGGCCGCCGGGCCCTGGACGGCGTCATTGCCGAGGCCCCGGAAGAAGGTGGTCCAGCCGTTGCCCGTCAGGCCGGGGTTGGTGGCCGACGGCGTGATGTGGACCAGGCCCTTCTGCTCGAAGATGTTGCCCGTGGCTTTGGATTCACCGGAGAACGGAAGGCCGATAACGCCCAGGATGTCCGGCTCGCTCACCAGCTGGGTGACGGGGCCGGTGGCTTTGTTCGGATCGCCTTCCGTATCGAACTTCTTGAACTGGACCTGGCAGCCGGGGTTGGCCTTGTTGTGCTGGTCGATGGCCAGCTGGATGCCGTTGAAGATGTTGACGCCGAGCTGGGCGTTGGGGCCGGTCTGTGCTCCGGCGTAAGCCAGCGTGGTGGTGGCGGGGCAGGTTGCCTTGCCGTCGCCGGCAGGCATGACAGCGTCGGCGGGGACGTCCACTTTCGAAATGGCGGGGATGTTCACTTTGTTGGACGAGCCGGAGCTCTCGGTGTTGCTGGGGCCTGCTTGGTTGGCGCAGGCCGACAGCAGCATGCTGAACGTGGCTGCCGCTGCCAACGAAGTGAGGACTTTCTTTCGGTACATTAATCTGCCTTCCGAAACAGGACCGTGCGATGCGGGTGCGGAACGGGCGCGGTGGCGCCCGGAGCGGGACCAGGTATTCCTGATTTAGGTTCAAGCTAGTGCATAGACGGCAGGAAACTAAGTGACTGAGGTCACAGCCTTATAACAGTAGTTTCCTGTGGGGCATTAAACGCCGAAAGCCGCCTGCTGGGCAGGCGGCTTTCGACAGTCGGTGGCGGCACCGTGATGGCGGAACATGTGTACCCCAGGTGGGACTCGAACCCACAACACGCGGATTTTAAGTCCGCTGCCTCTGCCAATTGGGCTACTGGGGCGCCGGGTCAATGGTACCCGTGAAAGGCGCATTGGCTGGAAACGCCGACGGCGGCCGGCCCCCACAAAGAGGCCAGCCGCCGTCGTGCGCTGTAAAGCGGTGGAACGGACGCGCTACTTGGCGTTGGCCGCCACCGTTTCCTTGGGAGCAGCAGTGGCGGTTGAACCGGATCCGGCCGCCGGAGCGGCTGCCGGTGCAGCCGCGGGCTTCGGGGCGGGGGTTGCTGCCGAGACGAAAGCACCGCGGGGGTTGTCCAGGTCCATCAGCTGGGTGGTGTCGCGGCCGGCGAAGAAGCCGATGATCCAGTTCAGGATGACGCGGAACTTGCGCTCGAACGTGGGCATGGCCATGCCGTGGTAACCGCGGTGGGCCAGCCACGCCAGTCCGCCCTTGAGGCCGATGCGGCCCAGGAGGTTGATGTTGGCGACACCCTTCCATTCACCGAAGCCCGCAACAGCACCCAGGTTCTTGTGCTTGTAGTCCGCCAGCGGCTTGTCCCAACGGGAGGCCCACAGGTTCTTGGCGAGGCGCTTGGCCTGGCGCAGGGCGTGCTGGGCGTTGGGTACGCAAGTGCCGTCCGGCAGGCCCTTGCCGGTGAGGTCCGGGACAGCGGCGATGTCGCCGGCGGCCCACGCGTTCTCCACGATGCCTTCGTCACCGGCGATGCGCAGGTCCGGCAGGACGCGGACGCGGCCGCGGGGCTCGAGCGGGAAGTCGGTGGAGCGGACCATCGGGTTGGCCTGCACGCCTGCAGTCCAAACCAGGGTGTCGGCTTCGAATTCCTGGGCGGGGGTCTTGTCCGGCAGGTTGATGAGCTTCAGAGTGCCTTCGGCACTGTCCAGCGAGGTGTTCAGGAGGACCTCGATGCCGCGGCTGCGGAGGTGCTCAACCACCCAGTCAGCCTGCTTGGCGGTGACCTCGGGCATGATGCGGCCCATGGCTTCGACCAGGACGAAGCGGACTTCCTCCTGCTTGATGCGCGGGTTGTTGCGCACGGCTGCGCGGGCGAGGTCTTCCATTTCGGTGATGCATTCGATGCCGGCAAAGCCGCCGCCGACCACCACGAAGGTGAGGGCCCGGGCGCGTGCGGCAGGGTCCGTCATGGTGGAGGCAACCTCGATGCGCTCCAGCAGCTTGTTGCGCAGCGCAACGGCTTCCTCGATGGTCTTCAGGCCGATGCCCTTGTCCGCCAGGCCCTTGATGGGGAACGTGCGGGTGATGGCGCCGGCTGCAAGCACGACGTCGAAGTACGGGATTTCAAAGTTTTCGCCACCGTCGGCGGGTGCCACCACAGCCGTGCGGTTCTCGTGGTCGATTGAGGTGACGCGGCCCTGGATCAGTTCCGTCTGCTTGAGGTGCTGGCGGTGGGAAACCACCGCGTGGCGGGCTTCAATATTGCCGCCGGCCACCTCGGGGAGGAAGGGCTGGTAAGTCATGTAGGGCAGGGGATCAACGACGGTGACGATGCCGCCGGCATTCGCGATCTTCTTCTGCAGTTTCAGTGCTACGTACAGGCCGACGTACCCGCCGCCGACGACGAGTACCCTGGGACGGTCCTGGAGCTGTGGGGTGGTTGCCATAGTTTAAGGATAGCGCAGTTTGTGAAAATCTTCACTAGCTTGCACCCCGGTCCGTAACGTGTGGATTAGTGCGCGAATGCACCCGTTCCACCACCCCGGTTTCCGGCTCTTCCCGGGCAAGGGCAGGGTTCCGGGCTGCCCTCCGGAGCTGGATGGCAGCAGCAGCGATGATGGCTGCGAAGAGGACTCCAAAACCGATGACGACGGCGGCGCCAATGGCGCTGTCACGCTGCGAAGGCGCCTTGGCAGCGGGAACGGTGGCTTCGGGCAGGGTGGGTGCCGCGCTGGGGACAGAGGTGGCGGTGGGCAGCGGGGCGGCAGGAGCAGCGTTGCCCCGCCGGTGCACCCGGATCCATTCGGCGACAGTACCCAGCGGATTGACGGACACCTGGGGGACGTCGGCCTTTAGCGCGGCTTCTGCGTTGAGGATGCCGTAGCCGTACAGCGGGTCCTTGCCCGGAGCGCCGGCGTCCTTTGCCGTGGAGACGATCCTGTTGATCACCTGTTCGGCGCTCATGTCCGGCCACTTGGACCGGATCAGGGCGGCGACGCCGGCAACGATCGGCGTGGACCCGGAGGTCCCGGCCCATTCCGCGTAGCTTCCGCCAGGGAGGCCTCCCAGCAGGTTCTCGGCAGGGGCAGCCACCCCGATGCTGATTCCCTGTGAAGAGGCGTCAACGCTGGCCAGGTTCCTGCGGTCCAGGCCGGCGACGGTGAGAACACCGGGAATGGTTGCGGGTGCTCCCACTTGGGTGTTGCCGCCCACGCGGTTGCCGGCGGCGGCCACGATGACCACGTCCTTTTGCTCCGCATACAGGAACGCCGCGTCCCAGCTTTGAGGCCACTGCGGGGTTGTGCTGCCCAGCGAAATGTTGATCACCTTGGCGCCGTTGTCCACGGCCCAACGGACTGCCTCGGGAATCTGGTCCTGGTCGCTCTTGCCCGAAGGATTGGCTGAACCGAGCCAGGTGGAGACGGAAAGGAGCTGCGCCTCCGGTGCCACGCCCACGATGCCGTCCGGCGGCGTGCCCTGCGGCCCGGGACTGGGACTGGGGCTGGGGCTTGCGGGCTGGTGTCCGCGGCCCGCCAGCATGGTGGCCACCAGGGTGCCGTGCTCGGGCTTGGAGCCGACGCTCTTCTGGCCGTCCGGCTGTCCTGAGCCGGACGCGTCATAACCGCCCACGACCGCGCCCTTGAGGTCCGGATGCTGCGCGTCGATGCCGCTGTCGATAACGGCCACCTTGACGCCGGCACCCTTGGACACTTCCCAGGCCTTGGTGATGCCGGAATCTGCCAGCCAGTATTCCTTGTCACGCCATTCATCAGCATTTGCGGCGGGCGCCGTGAAGAGGCCCGCGCAGAGGCAGAACGCCGCCAGGAGGACGGCCAGGACGGCGGCCGCCGCCCGGGGCACCAACGGGGTGGAAGCTGGGGTGGAGTGCATGGCCTAACCGATGCTCAGCGCGATGCCGTCAAGGATGTCGTGTTCGCTTGCGGTGGCCTCGGTGATCCTTCCGCCACTCAACTCCCCCATCCGTTCCAGGATGCGGCGCCACACCAGTCCCCCGGCGCCGATGACATCCACACGCCCGGGGTGCATGTACGGCAGTGCCGCTCGGCTTGCCCGGGTCATGGACAGCAGGTCGGTGGCGGCGTCGCGGACGTCCCCGATGGGCAGTACTGCGCCGTGGATGGCGGCCGGCGAATATTCCGGCAGGCGGAGCGCATGGGCAGTGATGGTGGTGACGGAGCCGGCAACACCGACGACGGCGGTGGCGCGCTCCAGCGGCACGTCGCGTCCTGCCCGGGCCATGGCTGCGTCCACGTCGGCTTCCGCGGCGGCAATCTGTTCCGCCGTGGGCGGATCGGCACGCAGGTGCCGTTCCGTCAGGCGGACACAGCCGATGTCCACGGACTTCGCAGCGGTGACCCCGCCGGCGGTGCCCAGGACGAACTCGGTGCTTCCGCCGCCAAGGTCCACCACCAGCACCTGGTGGCCGTCCAGGATGGGCAGGACGCTGCTGGCACCGGCAAAGGACAAGGCCGCTTCCTCGTCCCCGGAGATTACTTCCGGTTCCACTCCCAGCAGGTCCCTGATGCCGTCGACGAAGACGTTCCGGTTGCGCGCATCGCGGCTCGCGGAGGTGGCTACGAAGCGGATCCGCTCCGCGCCGTGTTCTTTGATGAGGCGGGCGTAGTCAGCAGTGGCGGCGAAGGTGCGTTCCAGGGCCTCCGGGGCCAGTTCGCCCGTGGCATCCACGCCCTGGCCCAGCCGGACCACGCGCATCTCCCTGACGACGTCGGTAAGGGCCGCGTTGCCGTTGCTGCGGTTGATGTCCGCGATCAGGAGGCGGATGGAGTTGGTGCCACAGTCGATGGCGGCCACGCGGGTCATTCGCCGGCCTCTGTGGCGCCGGCGGACTTCCGCACGGGGGCGGGGCGTCCGGCGATATCGGGCAGGCCTTGGGGTCCGTGGCGGCTGAGGTCCCTGGATGGCGCCTCGCCGGTGGTGTCCCAGGCGCCGGTGCAGTAGCACCTGTCCGCGGTCCACCATTCGCTGATCATGTCCAGCGCCTGGTCACCGAGGGGGTTGACGCCGCTGCCTGCTGCCAGGGAATGACCCACCAGGACGTGCAGGCATTTGACGCGGGTGGGCATTCCGCCGGCGGAGACGCCGTCGATTTCAGGCACCGGACCGATGCCTGAACGCTCGCCGATGGCGGCACGGGCGGCCAGGTACTCCTCGTGTGCTGTCCGGTAGTCAGCTGCGAGCGCGGCATCGCCTGCCAGCTGGTCGTTCATGCTGTTCATGACGCCTGCCGCTTCAAGCCTGGAAACCGCGGAGGTGATGACCGGGTGCGTCAGGTAGAAGGTGGTGGGAAAGGGGGTGCCGTTGCTGAGGCGCGGTGCGGTGGCCGCTACCAGTGGGTTTCCACAGACGCAGCGCGCCGGAATCTCCACGACGTCGCGGACGGGACGTCCCAGCTGCCTGCTCAGTACTTCAAGGTCGTGTGCTGTCGGTTGGCGGGATTCGTCCCGGGCGGCTGCCGTGTTGTGTTCCACTGTCGCGGGCCGTCCTTCCTGTGCGGTTCAGTCTGTGGCCGCGCGCCTGATGGACTCCCACAGGGAATCCACCCACGGCAGATCGGCGGGGTCTTGTGCTGCTGCGCCGGCGGGGCTACTGCTTTCTCCGGCCGGCTCATCGCTGCCAAAAACCCAGTAGCCGGTTTCGCCCGGCATAACCATGTTAATGCGGTCGCGGGCCTGCTGTTTGACGTAGTTGGGGTCCTGCCACCGCGAAACCTGCTGACGGAGGGCGTCGCCTTCGGCCTGGCGTGCGGCGATATCGGCGTTCAGCGCGTCGATTTCGGCTTTCTTGTCGAAGAAGATCTTCACCGTGGGCGCCAGCATGATGGTGATGGCGATCATGACAACGGCCAGGGCCAGCATGCGGCCGGAGAACGCCTTGGCCGGGACCGGGTGCTGCTCCTCGTCGCCAATCCGGGCGGCCTTGCCGTCACCGGAACTGCTGCCTTTGCGTCCGGCGGAAGGCCTGGCCTTGGCCGCCTCCCCCGCCTTCCCGGCGGCGTGTCCCCCGGCTCCATGCCCCCGGTTACCGCCCAAAGGTGCGGTATGCGCCCTCGCATCCCCACCCTTGCCCGGGCGGAAATCCGTCCGGATGACCTCGGCACGGCCGGAGGATCCGTCGTCGGCCGTTTCCTTGGCTGGACGGGCGGGGGCGACCTTGGGAACTTTGGGGCGGCGGGTAGCCATGACACTCCTGAAACGCAGCCTGCCTGGGCCGCCACTATCTGTGCTGGACAAATGCTGCTGGAAACAACAGCGGTGGCTATGGTCTTTCAACCATAGCCACCGCGGATGGGTTTAGGCGGTTACTAGCCCTTGAAACGCGGGAACGCGCTGCGGCCGGCGTAGCGTGCGGCGTCGTCCAGTTCCTCTTCGATGCGCAGCAGCTGGTTGTACTTGGCAACGCGCTCGGAGCGGGCAGGGGCGCCGGTCTTGATCTGGCCGGCGTTGGTGGCCACCGCGATGTCGGCGATGGTGGTGTCCTCGGTTTCGCCGGAGCGGTGTGAGGTAATGGTGGTGTAGCCGGCGCGCTGGGCCAGGCTCACGGCATCCAGGGTCTCGGTCAGCGAACCGATCTGGTTGACCTTGACCAGCAGGGAGTTGGCGGTCCTGGTGTCGATGCCGCGCTGCAGGATGGAGGGGTTGGTGACGAAGAGGTCGTCACCCACCAGCTGGACCTTGTCGCCGATGGAGTCGGTGAGGGTCTTCCAGCCTTCCCAGTCGTTCTCGTCCAGGGGGTCTTCGATGGAGACCAGCGGGTAGTCTGCCACGAGCTCGGCGTAGTAGGCGCTCATCTCGGTGGCGGACAGGGACTTGCCTTCGAACTGGTAGGCACCGTCCTTGAAGAACTCGGAGGAAGCCACGTCCAGGGCGAGGGCGATGTCCTTGCCCGGGGTGTAGCCGGCGTTCTTGATGGCTTCCTGGATCAGGTCCAGGGCTGCACGGTTGGACGGCAAGTTCGGGGCGAAGCCGCCCTCGTCGCCGAGGCCGGTGGACAGGCCCTTTTCCTTGAGCACGGACTTGAGGTTGTGGTAGACCTCGACGCCCCAGCGCAGGCCTTCAGAGAAGGTCTCGGCACCGATCGGGGCGATCATGAATTCCTGGATGTCGACGTCCGAGTCGGCGTGGGATCCGCCGTTGAGGATGTTCATCAGCGGGACCGGCAGGACGTGGGCGTTCGGGCCGCCAAGGTACTTGTAGAGCGGCAGGTCGGCGGAGGCTGCGGCGGCGTTGGCGACGGCCAGGGAGACGCCCAGGATGGCGTTGGCGCCGAGCTTGCCCTTGTTGGGGGTGCCGTCCAGGTCCAGCATGGCCTGGTCAATGCTGCGCTGGTCGGTGGCGTCGAAGCCGGTCAGGGCGGGGGCGATCTGGTCGATCACGGCGTCGACGGCCTTCTGTACGCCCTTGCCGAGGTAACGGCCCTTGTCGCCGTCGCGCAGTTCGACGGCCTCGTGCTCGCCGGTGGAGGCGCCGGAGGGAACCGCCGCCCGGCCGATCTGGCCGTCGGAAAGCAGGACTTCAACTTCTACGGTGGGGTTGCCGCGGGAATCGAGGATCTCGCGGGCGTGGATGGCATCGATAAGCGCCATGAATTTGCTCCTTATGGGCGATTAACGGGGGGAATCAGGCAGAAAACTCGACGTACTCGTCTGGGACTAGCGTAGTCGAGAGTGCTCCGAGTTACTCAAACCGGGCAAGGCCGGGACGTCATGATGCTGCCGGGTCGTTTTGGTCAGCCTGGTCGCTTTGGTAGCGGCGGACCGCGGCACGCAGGGCGCGCTCGGCGTCCATGCCGCTGTCCCGGGCGGAACGCACGACGGCGAGCAGCAGGTTTCCGAGTTCATCCTCGCTTGCGGGAACGGGAGCCCCCTCGGGGAGCCCCAGGCCCGCACGGGCGGCCCGGTCCAGCGACTTGTGGGCCTTGGCCAGCGCAGGCAGCGCGTCCGGAATGCCTTCAAAGGCATTGAGCCGCTCCGGGCGTTCGGCCCGTTTGACCGCATCCCACTTCAGCTCGATCTCCTCGACCGTCGCCGGGAAGCTGTCCCGCAGGGAACCGTCGGGTTTAAAGACGTGCGGGTTGCGGCGGATCATCTTGCCACCCAGGCCGCGCGCCACGTCGTCGAACGTGAACGCGCCCCGCTCCTCAGCCAGCCGGGCATGCAGCACCACCTGGAGGAGGACATCCCCCAGCTCGCCCCGGAGTTCGGCGTCCGGGTGGCCGTCCTCGATGGCCTCGGCCACCTCGTAAGCCTCCTCCAGGAGGTACTCCACGAGTGAAGCGTGGGTCAGGGCCCCCATCCAGGGACAGTGCTCACGCAGCTGCGCGACGATGGTGACCAGCTGTTCAGCCGCTGGCTGGTCAGCCAAGGTTGGCGTAGGCGTCGTTGATGTATTCCACCAGCGCTTCCTTTTCCTCCAGGGGCAGGAAGGACGCCTCGGCGGCATTGAGGGTCAGCTCCAGCAGGTCGTCGAGGTCGTAGTCGAAGGTTTCCACCAGCAGGTTGAACTCATCGGTCAGGGTGACGCCGCTCATCAGCCGGTTGTCCGTGTTGATGGTGACGTTGAAGCCCAGCTGGTAGAGCATGTCCAGCGGGTGGCTTTCGATGCCTTCACCGAATTCCGCGATGGCGCCGGTCTGGAGGTTTGAGGAGGGGCAGATTTCCAGGGCGATGCCGCGGTCGCGGACCCAGCTGGAGAGGTCCCCGAGGGTAACCAGGCCCACGGTGTCGCCGGCTTCGTCGTCGTCATCGAATTCCACCATGATGTCCTCGGCGATGCGGACGCCGTGTCCCAGCCGCAGGGCCCGGCCGTCCACCAGCGCGGACTGGATGCTGTCCAGTCCGGCGGCCTCGCCGGCGTGAACCGTGGCGGGGAAGTTGTGCTGCGCAAGGTAGGTGAAGGCGTCCTTGAAGCGGCTGGGCAGGAAGCCGTCCTCGGCCCCGGCGATGTCAAAGCCCACGGCGCCCTTGTTGCGGTGCCGGACGGCCAGCTCGGCGATCTCCTGGCCGCGGTCAGCGTGCCGCATGGCGGTGATCAGCTGGCCCACCTGGATTTCGCGGCCGCTTTCAGAGACAGCTTCGACGCCGGCTTCCAGGCCGTCCTGGACTGCTTCGACAGCTTCATCGAGGCTGAGGCCCTTCTGGAGGTGCTGTTCGGGGGCCCAGCGGACTTCGCCGTACACCACGCCGTCGTCGGCAAGGTCCTCGACGAATTCCTTCGCCACCCGGAACAGGCCGTCGTAGGTCTGCATCACGGCAACGGTGTGGTCGAACGTTTCCAGGTAGCGGACCAGGGATCCGGAATCCGCTGATTCCTGGAACCACTGCCCCAGGGCCACGGGGTCGGTCGAAGGGAGCGGGTGGCCAACGGCCTCCGCCAGTTCGATGATGGTGGCAGGACGGAGTCCCCCGTCCAGGTGGTCGTGAAGGGAAACCTTGGGCAGGCTCTTCAGGTCAAAATCGATGGCAGGGGCAGCGTCAACAATGGGCTCAGTCACGTTCCCACCTTAGGGTGGGGCGGGATTCAAAGCCAGCCGCTACTTGGCTGCCGGGCCGGCCTCCGCCGAGGGCATTACCAGGGCCTGGGTGCCCGGGCGTCCTTCATGGCCCGCGGTTGGGGTGTCATCGCTCCAGCCGTCCGTATCAGGGGCGTCGTTCCGGCCCAGCCGCTTGTGCCACCAGCGCAGCAGGTGGTCGATGACGATGCCCAGGACGATGGCGAACACGACGGCGATACCCGCGCTCAGCAGGGGGTTGTGGTGCAGCCAGGGGAACGAGCTGGCAAGAACGCCGATTCCCAGGGAGTAGCCCACCCACGTGACGCAGGCGAAGGCATCGAAGACGAAGAACCTGCGGTGCGAGAAACCGGTGCTGCCGGCGACGTAGTTGACGGCCACCCGGCCCCAGGGGATGTACCGGGCGGTGAAGATCAGGACGGCGCCGCGCTTTTCCAGCTCATAGCGCGCCCAGGCGAAGACCTTCCGGACCTTGGGCCGGCGCATCCACCCCCACCGGTCCAGGCCGATCTTGCGGCCGAGCAGGTAGGCCATGTTGTCGCCGCAGATGGCACCGATCAGGGCCGTGAGGCCCAGGATCCAGAGGTTGGGTTCGCCGCTGTGCCGGGAGAAGGCCGCCAGCGCAACAATGAGGGTCTCGCTGGGGACCACCATGGCGAAGCCGTCCACGAAGAAGAAAACCAGCAGGACGGGGTAAATCCACCACTGGCCCGCTGCATGGAGCACGGCCTCATTAATAAACTCCACGCGGTGTTGCTCCTGTATTAAAAATGACACAGCCAAAGTGCCGCAGCCAAAGCGGAAATCGTTCCTAAGTGTCCCACGCGGGGGCCGCAGTCCGCTACGCCCCAATGCCCGGAATTACCCCTTAAACGCGCTGCTCAGGCACCTGGTTCCCTGATCCGTTCCACAACGTTGGGTTTGCCCCGGAATTTGTTGATCACCAGGTCAACCACGATGCCCAGGGCAATGGCGCAGACGATGGCGATTGCCGCGCCCAGGACGTGGTTGTCCTCGAACCATTGGCCGAAGAAGAGCCCGATCGCCACGGAGTAGCCGGCCCAGAGGCTGGCCGAGAGGACGGTCAGGCCGACGAACCGGAGATGCGGATAGTGGGTGGCCCCGGCGGTCAGGTTGACGGCCACCCGGCCGATCGGGACAAAGCGGGCCACCAGGATCAGCGAGGCGGGCCGCTTCCGCAGTTCGCGGCCCGCCCAGCGGAATGCACTTTGCATGCGCGGCCCGCGCATCCAGGCCCAGCGCGTGGTGCCCACCCGCCGGCCCAGCAGGTAGGCGATGTTGTCACCCGAGAAGGCGCCCGCAGCCGCGACCAAGGCCAGGAGCAATGGATTGGGAACATCGGCGGTGGCGGCAACGGCTGCGAGGCCCACCACCACGGATTCACTGGGGACGGGCGGGAAGAAACCGTCAATGATGCAGCAGGCCAGCACCAGGACGAGCACCCAGGGCTGCCCGGCTGCGGCGAGGATGAAGTCATTGATGGCCTGCATTGGTGCCTATGCTATGCGGTCGATGATGAGCTGTTGGGCGGGCCGCGAACCTTCCGGTGCGATAACCACGGCGTGTTCCAGGGCTTCCCTGGCACGGGCAAACCGCTCCGGGGTGTCCGTGAGCAGGGTCATCAGGGGTTCCCCGGCGCGGACGGTGGCTCCGGGCTTTGCGTGCATCCGCACTCCCGCTCCCGCCTGGACTGCGTCCTCCTTGCGGGCACGTCCGGCACCCAGCCGCCAGGCGGCCACGCCCACGGCGAGGGCGTCCAGTTCCACCAGCACACCGTCTGCCGGTGCGTATACGGTGTCGGATTCCCTGGCCACCGGCAGCGCAGCCCGCGGGTCGCCCCCCTGGGCGGCGATCATCCGGTTCCAAACGTCCATGGCCCGGCCGTCCTTGAGGGCGGCGGCGGGGTCGGCGTCGTGCACCCCTGCGCAGGCCAGCATCTCTTCGGCGAGCCTGACGGTCAGCTCCACGACGTCGTCCGGGCCCCCGCCGGCCAGCACCTCCACGGATTCCTCCACCTCGATGGCGTTGCCCGCGGTCAGGCCCAGGGGGGTGTCCATGTTGGTCAGCAGCGCCACAGTGTTGACGCCGGCGTCCTTCCCCAGCGCCACCATGGTCTGGGCAAGTTCCCGGGCCTTGGCCTCGTCCTTCATGAACGCGCCGCTGCCCACCTTGACGTCCAGGACCAGCGATCCGGTGCCCTCGGCGATCTTCTTGCTCATGATGGACGACGCGATCAGCGGGATGGCTTCCACCGTGCCGGTCACATCACGCAGGGCGTAGAGCTTCTTGTCTGCGGGCGCCAGGCCGGCACCGGCGGCGCAGATCACCGCCCCGACGTCCTGGAGCTGGGCCAGGATCTCCTCATTGGAAAGATTGGCCCGCCACCCCGGAATGGATTCCAGTTTGTCCAGGGTGCCGCCGGTGTGCCCCAGCCCGCGGCCTGACAGCTGCGGCACGGCCACGCCGAACACGGCGACCAGCGGGGCCAGCGGCAGCGTGATCTTGTCCCCCACGCCCCCGGTTGAATGCTTGTCCGTTGTGTACTTCAGGCCCCCGTCGGGACGCCGGAGGCTCGAGAAGTCCATCCGCTCCCCGGACGCGATCATGGCAGCGGTCCAGCGGGCAACCTCTGCCCGGTCCATCCCGTTAAGCAGGATGGCCATGTTCAGTGCTGCCATCTGCTCATCCGCGATCGCGCCGCGGGTGTAGGCGTCGATGGTCCAGTCGATCTGTTCGGGGCTCAGTGTTCCCTTGTCCCGCTTGATGCGGATGATGTCGACGGCGTCGAACGCCTCGGTCCTGCTCTCGGTCACGGGGTCTCCTCCAGGTGTTCGGGACCAAAGGCGTCGGGCAGCACCTGGTCCATGGTTTTGATGCCGTGGGTGGTCATAAGCTGCATGTCCGGCGCACGGAATTCGTACAGCAGCTGGCGGCACCGGCCGCAGGGCATGAGCACATTGCCTGCCCCGTCAACGCAGTAGAACGCCCGCAGCAGGCCGCCGCCGGTCATGTGCAGGTTTCCCACCAGGGCACATTCCGCGCAGAGCGTCAGCCCATAGCTGGCGTTCTCCACGTTGCAGCCGCTGACAATCCGGCCGTCCCCGGTAAGGGCCGCGGCCCCCACCGGGAATTTGGAGTACGGGGCGTAGGCGTTCTTCATGGCGGCAACGGCGGCTGCTTCGAGGGCCGACCAGTCCACCCTTTGGGCGTTGTCCATGGCCGTCATCCCTTGACGTAAGGGATGCCACTGGCTGCGGGGCCCCTGGATTTGCCAACCAGGCCGGCGACGGCGAGGACGGTCACCAGGTAGGGCAGCATGGCCATGAACTGGCTGGGCACCGGGGTGCCGATGATGGTCACGATGCTCTGGAGGTTGTCGGCGAAGCCGAACAGGAGTGCAGCGAAGAAGGCGCCCACCGGGTTCCAGCGGCCAAAGATGAGGGCGGCCAGCGCAATGAAGCCGCGGCCACCGGAAATTTCCTTGGTGAAGCTGTCGATGGCCACCAGGGTGAAGAAGGAGCCGCCAATGCCGGCAACAGCACCACCGAGGGTCACGTTCCAGAACCGGGTGGCGTTGACGTTGATGCCAAGGGTGTCCGCCGCCTGCGGGTGCTCCCCCACGGCCCGGACGCGAAGGCCCCACCTCGTCTTGAACAGGCCAATCCAGACCACGGCGACGGCCACGTACATGAGGTATCCCACCAGCGACTGGCGGAACAGGATGGGACCGATGATGGGGATGCTGGAAAGGACGGGAATGTCGATGACGTCCAGGCCCGGCGGTGAGTTGAACTGGGCTTTGTTGGCCTGCATCACGGTACTGAACAGGAAGCCCGTCACCCCGGAGACCAGGACATTGAGGACCACGCCGACGATGATCTGGTTCACCAGGTACTTGATGCTGAACAGGGCCAGGACCATGGATACCACCGCGCCCGCGACGGCCGCAGCCAGCAGCCCGACGAAGGCGTTCTTTGTCATGCTGGCAACGATGGCTGCGGTGAATGCCCCGCCCAGGAGCTGCCCTTCAATGGCGATGTTGACCACGCCCACCCGCTCGCACAGGACACCGGACAGCGACCCGAACACGAGCGGAACGGCAAGCGTGACGGATCCGGCGATGAGCCCGGCCAGCGAGATGGCGGGCGTGCGGGCGCCGCCCACCACCCAAATAAGGAAGGCGGCCACGAAGATCACGATGAAGGTGACGGCCAGCCAGCCCGGAGCCGGCTGGTTCCTTGTCTTCAGGTAGACGGCGTATCCCGCCAGTACCACCAGGAGTACCGATAGGACGATGCCGCCGGCAAACGCGTTGATTTCCAGTGCGGGCAGCTGGAAGAAGTCTTCCCCGGTGGAGATGCCGAAGCTGGCCGTCTGGCTGGGGGCCAGGAATCCGAAGAACACCAGGGAGACCACGGCGAAGACGCTGAGCAGGAGGGGAGTCTTCCAGCTGACTGGCCTGGTGGCCGGCGCTGCGGACGGAGCGTCTGCTTTTGATCCTCCCGGCTGGGGTTTGCCGGGCCTGGACGAAGAAACTGTAGTGCTCATGCGGCACCTCCGGTTGTGGCTGCCTGCCCGGACTTGGCTGTGCGCGCGGGCTTCCTGCGCCGCGGGTTCAGTCCGAAAACGGCCCGGACCAGCGGCGGTGCGGCGATGAAAAGGACAATCAGGGACTGGACCACCAGGACGATATCGATGGGGGTGCCGGTCTGGATCTGCATCTGGACCGCGCCGGCGCGGAAGGCGCCGAACAGCAGGCCGGCAGCGAAGGTGCCCCACGGCGTCGAACGTCCCAGCAGGGCGACCGTGATGGCGTCAAAACCGTAGGTGGCGGCAACGCCGTCCGTGAGCACCTTCTCGGTGCCGGCAACCTGGGCCACTCCTGACATGCCGGCAAGCCCGCCGACTATGGCCATGACCAGGATGGTGGAACGGGAGACGTTGATGCCGGCGGTCTGCGCCGCCTTGGGGTTGGCACCCACGGCACGGAACTCAAAGCCGACTGTGGAGCGGTTAAGGAGCCACCACACCAGGACCGTGGCGGCGATCGCCAGGATGAAGCCCAGGTGCAGCCGGTACTGGCTCCCCAGGATCTGCGGGTACACGGCGCTGGGATCCAGGATGGGCGAAATGGGGTTGGACTCCCCCGGCCGCTGGAATGCCGGGGTGTTCAGCAGGTAACGCAGGAAGTACAGCGCGATGTAGTTGAACATGATGGTCACGATGACTTCGTGGGCTCCGGTGCGGGCCTTCAGCAGGCCGGCCAGCCCACCCCAGAGGGCGCCGCCGACGATGCCGGCCACCAGCACCAGCAGCAGGTGCAGGCCGAACGGAAGGTGAAGGGCAAAGCCCGCCCAGGCCGCCAGGATGCCGGCCACGATGATCTGCCCCTGCGCGCCGATGTTGAAGAGCCCGGCCCGGAATGCCAGTGCCACGCCCAGGCCGGCGGTGATGAGCGGCGTGGCGATGGTGAGGGTCTCCATGAAGGGTGCCAACTGGGCAGCCAACCCGTTGCCGCGGGGATTGAACACCGAGCCCTGGAACAGGGCAATGTAGGAGCGGGTGGCGGCGTTCCAGACAGCCGCCAGCATGTCCGTGGGCCGGGCGAAGAAGTAGCCGGCCGTGGTGGCCACCTGCTTGTCCGTGCTGGCAATAAGCAGGCCGCCGATGATCAGCGCCAGCAGCACTGCAAGCACGGACACGATGCCGCTTCCGGTGAAGATCCGGCGCAGTACGGTGTCGGAGCCGCCCGGAAGCTGTCCGCTTTGGGCCGTGGCCGGGACAGCCGAGGGCTGCATCACGCCGCCGGCGGTATCGACGGCCACCACGGCGGCCGTGTCCTCCACGGCCGGGCTGTCCTGGCCCTCGGCGCCGCGACGTTGGCCCTCGGCGTTCTGCTTGCCTTCAGTCTGTGGGTCGTCCTTGGCGTGTTTGGGGGAAGGCTGGTCAGGCATGGTCGGCTCCCTCGGCGTTGGAGGTGGCGGCCGGGGTGCCGGCCTGCGGGGTCTGGGCGTGTTCTTCGGGCGGGATGCCGGCCATCATGAGGCCCAGCACGTCGCGGCTTGTTCCGGCGGGGACAGTGCCCACCAGCCTGCCCTTGTAGAGCACCGCGATGCGGTCGGCCAGTTCCATCACTTCGTCAAGCTCAGTGGAAATGATCATCACCGGGGTCCCCTGGTCACGCTCGGCGACGATCCGCCGGTGCAGGAACTCGATGGAGCCCACGTCCACGCCGCGGGTGGGCTGGGAAGCAATGAAGAGGCGCAGGGGGCGGGAAAGTTCCCGGGCCATCACGAGTTTTTGCTGGTTGCCGCCGGACAGGGTGCCGGCGGCGGCCGCTGCCGAAGGGGTGCGGACATCGAATTCGCCGATGCGGGCCTTGGCGTTCTCCATGATTTTCGCCGGGCTCATGCTGATCCCCTTGGCGAAGGGGGGCTTGTCGTAAAGATCAAGGACCAGGTTCTCCGCCACGGAGAAGGTGCCAACCAGCCCGTCCACTTTGCGGTCTTCTGGGACGAACCCGACGCCGGCCTGCAGGACTTCCTTGACGGAGCGGCCCACGAGTTCCTTGCCGTCCAGGACTATGGAACCGGTGACCCGGTCCTGCAGGCCCAGGATGGCTTCGGTGAGTTCGGTCTGCCCGTTGCCCTGGACGCCGGCAACGGCCAGGATCTCGCCGCGCTTGATGTGGAAGCTGAGGTGGTCCACCACGTGCTGGCCGTTGGGCGCGACGACGGTGAGGTCGCGGACCTCGAAGGTGGTTTCCCTGGGCTGGGCCGGGGCCTTGTCCAGGGTCAGGCTCACGGCACGGCCCACCATCATCGAGGCGAGTTCGGTGGTGGAGGCGGCGGGATCGGCAGTGCCCACCACCTTGCCCCGCCGGATCACGGTGATGGTGTCCGAGACTGCCTTGACCTCACGCAGCTTGTGCGAAATGAAGACGATGGAGGTTCCGCGCGACTTGAGCTGGCGCATGATGTCCAGGAGCTCATCAGTCTCCTGCGGGGTCAGTACAGCCGTAGGCTCATCAAGGATCAGGACCTCGGCGTTGCGGACCAGCGCCTTGATGATTTCCACCCGTTGCTGCACGCCTACCGGCAGGTCCTCCACCAGGGCGTCCGGGTCCACGTCGAAGCCGTACTGGTCCGAGATCTCCTTGATGCGCTGCCGGGTCTGGTCCAGGTTGAGGAACCCGCCCGCCTTGGTGGGTTCGGCACCCAGTGCCACGTTCTCGGCAACGGTGAAGACCGGCACCAGCATGAAGTGCTGGTGCACCATGCCGATCCCGGCCGCCATCGCATCACCGGGACCCCTGAAGGTGACCGGCTTGTCATCGATGAGGATTTCGCCTTCGGAGGGCTCGTACAGCCCATACAGCACGTTCATCAGGGTGGATTTACCTGCCCCGTTTTCACCAAGGAGGCAATGGATCTGGCCCGGCTCAACCACCACGTCGATGTGGTCGTTGGCCAGGAGCGTGCCAAAGCGTTTGGTGATCCCTCTGAGTTCAAGTTTCAAAACTCTGACCAATCTCGAAGCGTCCGGTGATCGACCGGACGGGATATATGGCTGCAGCACCAGCCTAGTGGCTGCAGTACCGGGAGGAGCCGGCCGGGCGCGGTAAACGTTCGGCCAGCAAAAAGCGCCACCGGCCGGCCAGTGGGTGACGGACCGGCGGCGGCGCTTCCTGTTGGTGGATCAGGCCTTGGGGCTTGCCTTGGACTCGACCTTCAGCTTGCCGTCCACGATGTCCTTCTTGATCTGCTCCAGTTCGGACTTCAGTTCTGCTGGGACCTGGGACTCGAGGTCATGGAACGGGGCCAGCTGCACGCCGTCGTTGGCCAGCGTGCCGACGTACGGGGTGCTGCTGAACTTGCCTTGCGTGTCATCCTTGACAACGGCCTCAATGGCGTCGTCCATCGTCTTTATGACGGAGGACAGCATGATGTCCTTGTAGTCGGGGGCGGTCAGGTAACCGTCGGAGTCAACCCAGATCAGCTTGACGTCCTTCCCCGCAGCCTTGGCATCCTTCAACGCGGCACCGGCGCCCTTGCCCACGGGGCCGGCCACGGGCAGCACAATGTCCGCGCCCTGATCCAGGAAGTTCTGGGTGACCTGCTTGCCGACGTCCTGCTTTTCGAAGTCGCCGGTGAAGGTCCCGTCCTGGGCGTCCTTGTTCCAGCCAAGGAGCTGGATGTCCTTGCCCTTCTGCTTGTTGTAGTACTTCACGCCGTCGGCGAAGCCATCCATGAAGATGGTGACGGTGGGGATGTTCTTGCCACCGAAGGTGGCCACTTTCCCGGTTTTGCTGGTCCCCGCGGCCAAGTAGCCGGCGAGGAACGCCGCCTGCGCGGTGTCATAAATGATCGGTTTGACGTTCTTGATGGGCGTTTCGTAGCCGAAGTCGATGATGGCGAAATGCTTGTCGGGGTTGGCCTCCGCCTGCTGCTTGGTGGCGTCGCCCAGCAGGTAGCCGACAGTGACGGTGAGGTCGCAGCCCGCCGTGACCATGGCGCGCAGGTTCGGTTCGAAGTCATTGTTGCTCTTGGACTCGGCCTGGTTGACCTTGATGCCGAGGTCCTTCTCGGTCTTCTTCAGGCCCTCGTAGGAGGACTGGTTGAAGGACTGGTCGTCGAATCCACCGGAGTCCGAAACGATGCAGCCCGTGTAGTTGCTGGCACCTGCGGATGAGGTGCTGCTGGCTTCGGGGGCTGCACCGCAGGCGGTGAGCACAAGCGCGGACGCACCGAGGGTGGCCACACCGGCCATTGAACCGCGCTTGAAGACGGCACGCAGTGATTTCTTCAATTTTCCTCCAGGGATGATGCGAGTGGCGCTACGGGCTGGAATTCAATGAGTGTCCATTTCGGCGCTGAAATTCTGTTTTCACTGAAGGCACGCAGCACTGCGCCGGAGCGCACTGATGGCACTTACTTTAGTGGCCCGCGCCACGTCCCAATAGCACGGCGGGAGCCCATCCGGGAGATTGTTTACAAGTTGTTACCAAGCAGTAGGGGCACCGCGGAATGCGGTGCCCCAACTGCTGATTCATGCTGTTGCAGGCTACAGACGGACCAGCATCTTGCCGGTGTTTGCGCCGTCCAGGAGGTCCATGAATGCCTGCGGAGCGTTCTCCAGCCCGTCGACGATTGTCTCGTCGTAGCGCACGGTCCCGTCCGCCAGCCACCCGGCCATCTTCTCCGCGAACCCTGCCGCATGCTGGCGCTGCCCGCCCACCAGGAAGCCCTTGAGGGTGAGCTGTTTGCCGATGGCCTGCATCAGGTTGCGGGGTGCGGGGGTGGGTTCGGTTGAGTTGTACTGCGCGATGGCACCGCACAGGGCCACACGGCCGCCCACGTTCAGGACTGCCAGGGCTGCCTCGAGGTGATCGCCGCCCACGTTGTCGAAGTAGACGTCGATGCCGGCCGGGCCGGCTGCCTTCTCCAACTGCTCCACAACCGGGCCGTCGTGGTAGTCGAACGCGGCGTCGAAGCCGAGCTCCCGGAGCCGGGCCACCTTGGCGGGCGAGCCGGCGGAGCCGATGACGCGGGAGGCGCCCATGGCCTTGGCGATCTGTCCCACCAGGGAGCCGACCGCACCCGCGGCGCCGGAAACGAACACTGCGTCCCCGGGCTTGAATTCGGCGACCTTCAGAAGCCCGGCGTAAGCGGTGAGTCCGGTCATGCCCAGCGCGCCGAGGAAAGCGGAAGCAGGGGCCAGATCGGTGCGGGCCGGGGTGGCGGCAGAGCCGTCTACCACTGCGTATTCGCGCCAGCCAAGGGAATGCACGACGACGTCGCCCTCCTGGTGTGCGGAGGAACGGGACGCGATCACCTCGCCCACCGCGCCGCCGTCGAGCGCCTTCCCCACCGCGAAGGGTGCTGAGTAGGACTTGACGTCGTTCATCCTGCCGCGCATGTAGGGGTCAACGGACATGAAAAGGTTGTGCACCAGGATCTGGCCGTCTTCAAGCGCGGGCAGCGGCGACTCGGCAAGTTCGAAGTTCTCGCCGGTGGGACGCCCTACCGGGCGGGAGGCGAGGCGGATTTCACGGGTGGTGGTTGCAAGGGCTGTGCTCATGCTGCGTACTCCAGGATCTTGAGGTCAACGGTGATGTTGCCGCGCGTGGCATTCGAATAGGGGCAGACCTCGTGCGCCTTGGCAACGAGGTCTTCAGCCGCAGCCAGGTCCAGCGCGGGCAGGGCGATTTCCAGCTCGGCGGCCAGACCGAAGCCGGCACCGCCGTCCAGCTGACCAAGGTGGATCTTCGCTGCCACTGCCGAGTCCGTCAGGTCGGCTCCTGCCTTCCGGCCCACCAGGCGCAGTGCGGAGTGGAAGCAGGCGGCATACCCGGCGGCAAAGAGCTGTTCCGGGTTGGTGCCCTGGCCGCTGCCACCGAGTTCGACCGGGCTGGCGAGGGCCACTGCCAGCTTGCCGTCGTTGCTGCGCGCAGCGCCGTCACGGCCTTCACCCGAGGCCAGGGCCTCGGCGGTGTAGAGAGTCTTCACGAAAATATCCGTCCTGTTGGTGGGATGGTGCAGTATTTCGGGTCACAGCGATTCATGCAGGGCAGCCGTGAGCTTGCCCAGGGTGGTCCGCAGCTGTTCAAGTTCGTCCAGGGAGAGACCTGCGGCGTCGGCCAGCCGCTGCGGAATGGCGCTTGCCCGGCCGCTGAGGCTTCGCCCGGCCGGTGTCAGGTGGATGGCAACGCGGCGTTCGTCCTCGCCGGAGCGCCGCCGTTCCACGAACCCCAGGGCTTCCAGGCGCTTCAGGAGCGGTGACAGGGTGCCGGAGTCAAGGCCCAGCTCCCCGCCGAGCTCCTTTACGCCCCGGGGTTCGTTTTCCCACAGGACCAGCATCACCAGGTACTGCGGGTAGGTGAGGCCCAGTTCGTCCAGGACAGGCCGGTAGACGGCGGTAGCGGCACGGGAGGCCGAGTACAGCGCAAAACAGACTTGCCGGTCCAGGCGGGGTGCTTCGGTCATGGTTAGAACGATAGTCCACAACTAAGTTGTGCACAACTTACGCCACCTTCGGCTGCCCTGGTTCGCCGCCGTCGTCGTACTTTCCTTGTTGCTGTCCTGAAACAGCAATGCATGGTATCCCCGCCGGGGAGGCGGGGATACCAGGCCGGCGATACCAGGCCGTGGATGTCAGGAAACGGGTGTCTGCTCCAGGTCGCGGATGGTGCGCAGCGCCGCTGCGGTGAGGACCCGGATGCCCAGGCCAAGGGAGCGCTCGTCCAGAATGTAATCGCCGCGGTGGAGGTCGTAGTCCTCGCCGCCCGGCGTCTTGGTGCCCAGGCGCATCATGGCACCGGGAAGTTCCGCGAGGAACCAGGCGAAATCCTCGCCGCCCATCGACTGCGGCGTCAGCACCACGGCGCTTTCGCCGATTTCGGCCCGGGCGGCAGCCTCGATGATGGCCGTCTCGTGTTCGGAATTGACCACCGGCGGCACTCCCCTGGTGTGCTCCAGGTGGACATCCACGCCGTAGGGCGCGGCCACTTGGTGGACCACTTCGTCGAGGAGTTCGCCGGCGGCGTGCCAGGCGTCCCGGTCCAGGCAGCGCATGGTCCCGGCCATGTAGCCGCTGCCGGGGATGGCGTTGGGTGCCGAGCCTGCGGTGATCTGGCCCCACACCACGGAGACGCCGCTGCGGACGTCCACCCGGCGGGACAGCACGGCCGGTACGTTGACGGCAATCTGGGCCAGCGCGAACACCAGGTCCTCGGTCAGGTGCGGGCGGGAGGTGTGGCCGCCCCGGCCGGAGAGCTCGATCCGGATGGTGTCCGACGCCGAGGTGATGGCACCGATGCGGGTTCCCACCTTGCCCACTTCAATGCGGGGATCGCAGTGCAGCGCCAAAATCCGGGGGACGCCGTCCAGCACACCCTGTTCGATGCAGGAGTGCGCGCCGCCGGGCATGGTCTCCTCAGCGGGCTGGAAGATGATCCGGACGGTGGCGCCGAGGGGTGATTCCTGGTGCATCCGGTGCAGGACAAGGGCGATGCCCAGCATGGTGGCGGTGTGCACGTCGTGGCCGCAGGCGTGCGTGACGCCGTGGTTCTTGGACGCGAACGGAAGCCCGGTCTCCTCGATGATGGGGAGGGCATCGATGTCCCCGCGAAGCGCCGTGGCGATGGGGCCGTCACCCACGTCCACCGTCAGCCCGGTGCCCTCCAGGCGGCGGGGGCTCAGGCCGGCAGCTTCGAGCCGCTCGGCGAGCTTGTCGGTGGTGCGGAACTCCTTGAAGGACAGCTCCGGGTGCGCATGCAGGTCCCGCCGGAATTCGATCAGTTCCGGTAAGAGCGGTTCGAGCCAGGGAGCCACCAGGGCGGTGGGCTCGGCTTCAGTAGTGTAATTGCGCACTGCTTCACTCTAGCGAGGGTGCCGGCTTTAGTGCCCATTCACTGACGCCTCATTACATCCCGGAACCTGCCGGCACGGTTTGAGCCGGGAGGTTTCCCGTTCAGAGGACGTCCGTGTCGCCGCTTGCCTTGAGCGCGTCAACGGCAGCCTTGACGCGCTGGGAATTGGCCATGGTGGTCACCAGCAAAGCGTCCGGCGTGTCCACGATGACAACGTCCTGGATGCCGATCAGGGCGATCACGCGCTTGGTGTCGGTGACCACAACGCCGCTCGAGTTCTCGGTGAACACGCGGGCGCCTTCGCCGAGGACCGTGACGTCGTCCACTTCCTTGGCGCTGTTGAGGCGGCCCACGGAGGCGAAGTCGCCAACGTCGTCCCAGCGGAAGGTTCCCGGTACGACGGCGACGTCCCCGGCTTCGGCGGCGGGCTCGGCCACTGCGTAGTCGATGGCGATCTTGGGCAGCGTCGGCCAGATGCGCGCTGTGACCTCATCGCGCTGGGGGGTGTCCCACGCCCGGGCAATTTCCTGCAGGCCCTGGAACAGTTCGGGCTGGTTCGCCTCAAGGTGCTTGAGCATCAGCGCCACGGGCGCCACGAACATGCCGGCGTTCCACACGTAGTCACCACTGTCCACGTATTGCTGCGCCACCACTTCGTCCGGCTTCTCGACGAACTCCACTACGTCGTGGGCGCTGGGGGCACCATCGACGTGCAGTGCCTTGCCGGAACGGATGTAGCCGAACCCGGTGGACGGGTGCGTGGGCTTAATGCCGATGGTGACGATCTTGCCGGCGGCAGCGGTGTGGATGGCTTCGCGGACGGCCTGCTGGAACAGGCCGTCCGGGCTGATCACCTGGTCCGCGGCGAAGGAACCCATGATGGTATCGGGATCCCGCTCGTGCAGGATGGCCGCGGCAAGGCCGATGGCCGCACCGGAGTCCTTGGGCTCTGATTCGAGGACCAGGTCCGAATCCTGAAGCTCGGGCAACTGCCGGCACACGGCTTCGCGGTGCGCCTTGCCGGTGACTACCAGCAACCGGCTGTCCGTCAGCGGGTGAAGCCGGTCGTAGGTGGCGCGCAGCAAGGTGCTGCCCGATCCCGTGAGATCGTGAAGGAACTTGGGAGCTGCTGCACGTGACAGGGGCCAGAGGCGGGTCCCCACTCCGCCTGCCGGAATCACCGCAATGAAGCGGTCAAGGGGTGAAGCCGGGCTTGTCACTTTGTCTGTACTCATCAGGGCTACTTTAGCGGAACGGCTCCAACCGGTCCCTTTGGAGACGCACCCGGCGCGCAATTTGCGGTACCGTCCCGACCAAAAGCGTGCAGGGATGTGGCGTTCGTCTCATTTCCCCGGAAAATCCGCTCCAGTACTGGGCACCAAGAAACTCCTAAATTGAATAAGCTGTTAGCGGAGCCTAGATTTAGGCCTGAGCTACGAGTGCTCTCGCAGCAGGCGTTCCCCCCGCATGGATCTCATGCCAGCGCCGCTGTGTTGCAGGGAGGTTTATCAGTGCCGACAAAACCAGCTGGCACCTTGTACCGCGGCCGTGAAGGCATGTGGTCCTGGGTAGGACACCGCATTACCGGTGTAGTGATCTTTTTCTTCTTGTTGGTCCACGTCCTGGACACCTCCTTGGTGCGTGTGTCACCGGAGGCCTACACCGCTGTGATCGGCGCCTACAAGAACCCCCTGATGGCGCTGGGCGAGACCGGTCTTGTTGCCGCCATCGTGTTCCACGCCTTCAACGGCCTGCGGATCATTGCGGTCGACTTCTGGAAGAAGGGCGCCAAGTACCAGCGGCAGATGCTGTGGGCAGTCCTGGCCCTGTGGGTCGTGACCATGGTCGCCTTCTCCATCCGCCACCTGTCCCTCGCCCTCGGAGGTCACTAAGCCATGACTGCAACGATCGAGAGCCCCCGCAGCGGGCGGATCGCCCCCGAGTACCGCCGCAGTGGCGGCTCCCGGGGCAACTTCGAGATGATCGCCTGGCTGTTCATGCGCCTTTCCGGCGTGGTGCTGGTGGTCCTCATTTTCGGCCACCTGTTCGTGAACCTCATGGTGGGCGAAGGCATCCACGCCATCGACTTCGGTTTTGTTGCCGGCAAGTGGGCAGACCCGTTCTGGCAGTTCTGGGATCTCGCCATGCTCTGGCTGGCCATGCTGCACGGCACCAACGGCGTGCGGACCATCATTAACGACTACGCCGAGAAGACCTCCACCCGCCGCTGGCTGAAGACCGTCCTGTACGCGGCCGCCGTCGTTATCATCCTCCTGGGCACGCTGGTCATCTTTACCTTCAACCCGTGCCCTGTGGTGAACGGTGTTGCCCTTCCTGGTGGATTCTGCCCTGCCTAGCACTGGCACAACCCCGGGCCCGCGGGCTTTTCCGCGGGCCCTGTTTTGCGGAGCAGGCAAAGCCGCCCCGTTGTTTTATAGCGAATTTTGAGAGAAAGAGCGTCTGGTATGCAGGTCCATAAGTACGACGTCGTCATCGTCGGTGCCGGTGGCGCTGGCATGCGCGCCGCGATCGAATCCGGTCAGCGTGCGCGCACAGCAGTACTGACCAAGCTTTACCCCACCCGCTCGCACACTGGTGCGGCACAGGGTGGCATGTGCGCAGCCCTTGCCAATGTCGAGGAAGACAACTGGGAATGGCACACGTTCGACACCGTCAAGGGCGGCGACTACCTGGTTGACCAGGACGCCGCCGAGGTCATGGCCAAGGAAGCCATCGACGCCGTGCTGGACCTGGAAAAGATGGGCCTGCCTTTCAACCGCACGCCCGAAGGCCGCATTGACCAGCGCCGTTTCGGCGGCCACACCCGCGACCACGGCAAGGCTCCGGTCCGCCGCGCATGCTACGCAGCGGACCGCACCGGCCACATGATCCTGCAGACCCTGTACCAAAACTGCGTCAAGCACAACGTTGAGTTCTACAACGAGTACTACGTCCTGGACCTGCTGACGGTCGAAGAGGACGCTGTCCGCGCAGACGGCACGCCCTACAAGCAGAAGCGCGTGGCCGGCGTGGTCTCCTACGACCTCGCTTCCGGCGAACTGCACGTGTTCCAGGCCAAGTCCGTGGTGTTCGCCTCCGGTGGTGCCGGCAAGGTCTTCAAGACCACGTCCAACGCCCACACCCTTACCGGCGACGGAATGGGCATCGCCTTCCGCCGCGGGATCCCCTTGGAGGACATGGAGTTCTTCCAGTTCCACCCGACAGGCCTGGCGGGCCTGGGCATCCTGCTGTCCGAGGCCGCCCGCGGTGAAGGTGCCATCCTGCGCAACTCCGAGGGTGAGCGCTTCATGGAGCGCTACGCCCCCACCATCAAGGACCTGGCACCCCGTGACATCGTGGCCCGCTCCATGGCCAACGAGGTCCGCGAAGGCCGCGGCTGCGGTCCGAACAAGGACTACGTCCTCCTTGACCTGACCCACCTGGAGCCGGCGCACATCGATGCGAAGCTTCCGGACATCACCGAGTTCGCCCGCACCTACCTGGGCGTTGAGCCCTACACGGAGCCCGTTCCGGTGTTCCCCACGGCCCACTACGCCATGGGCGGCATCCCCACGAACATCACCACCGAGGTGCTCCAGGACAACGACACCGTGGTCCCCGGCCTCTACGCAGCCGGCGAAGTGGCCTGCGTGTCCGTGCACGGGTCCAACCGCCTTGGCACCAACTCCCTGCTGGACATCAACGTGTTCGGCAAGCGGGCAGGTATCGCCGCCGCGGAATACGCCAAGACCGCCCAGTTCGTGGAGCTGCCGGAGAACCCGCTGGCCTACACCACCGAGCTGCTGGACATTGCCCGCAACGGCACCGGCGACGAAAAGGTGGCCCAGATCCGCAAGGAACTGCAGGACACCATGGACGCCAACATGCAGGTGTTCCGCACGGCGGACACCCTGAACCAGGTGCTGCGGGACATCGCCTCCTTCGAGGAGCGGTACAAGCGCATCAACGTCCAGGACAAGGGCAAGCGCTTCAACCTGGACCTGCTTGAGGCCGTTGAGCTCGGCTTCCTGCTGGAACTGGCCAAGGTCATGACCGTGGCCGCCCTGCACCGCGAGGAATCCCGCGGCGGACACTTCCGCGAGGACTTCCCCGAGCGTGACGACGAGAAATTCATGAAGCACTCCATGGCGTACAAGGATGACCATGCGCCGGCTGACGGATCGGCGGAATCAATCGCCGGGATCCGCCTCGCCACCAAGCCGGTTGTCTTTACCCGCTACGAGCCGATGGTGAGGAAGTACTAAGATGACCGCTGAAATCGCTGAGCCAGCCTCAAAGGTTGAACTTCCTGCCGGCGTTGGCGGGGGCGGGGAAATCCCCACGTTTGACGTCCACATGCGGGTCCGCCGGTACAACCCGGAGGTTTCCGAGGAAGCTACCTGGGATGATTTCCACCTGACCATGTACGGCACGGACCGTGTCCTGGACGCCCTGCACAAGGTCAAGTGGGAGATGGACGGCACCCTGTCCTTCCGCCGCTCCTGTGCCCACGGTGTTTGCGGTTCCGACGCCATGCGCATCAACGGCCGCAACCGCCTTGCCTGCAAGACGCTGCTGAAGGACCTGGACACGTCCAAGCCCATCACGGTGGAGCCCATCAAGGGCCTGCCGGTGGAGAAGGACCTCATCGTGGACATGGAGCCTTTCTTCCAGTCGTACCGCGAGGTCATGCCGTTCCTGATCAACAAGGGCCACGAGCCCACCCGGGAGCGCCTGCAGTCCGCCGAGGACCGTGAGCGCTTTGACGACACCACCAAGTGCATCCTGTGCGCCGCGTGCACGTCCTCCTGCCCGGTGTTCTGGACCGATGGGCAGTACTTCGGTCCCGCCGCAATCGTCAACGCCCACCGTTTCATCTTCGACTCCCGTGATGATGCCGGCGACATGCGCCTTGAGATCCTCAACGACAAGGAAGGCGTGTGGCGCTGCCGCACCACCTTCAACTGCTCCGAGGCATGCCCCCGCGGCATCCAGGTCACGCAGGCCATCGCGGAGGTCAAGCAGGCCATCCTGGCCCGCAAGATCTAGGCACGTTCACTAATAGATATAACGGCCGACGGCGTCACTCACCACACGTGGTGGGGGCGCCGTCGGCCGTTTCAGCAGAAAGGGGTCCTCCTTGTCCCGCTCCGAAAAAGTGTCCTTCACCGGTTCCACCGGCGAGACGCTGTCCGGCATCATTGACGTCCCGGAGGGTCCCGTCAAAGGCTGGGGCGTCTTCTCGCACGGTTTCACACTGGGCAAGGACAGCCCCTCCGCGTCCCGGATGTGCAAGGCGCTGGCGGACAGCGGCATCGGCATGCTGCGCTTCGACAACCTGGGCTTGGGCGGCTCGGCCGGAGAATGGTCATCGGGCTCATTCAGCCACAAGGTGGCGGACACAGTGAAGGCTGCGGAGTTCATGCGCAGCCAGGGAAAGGAAATCTCCCTCCTGGTGGGCCACTCGTTCGGCGGCGCCGCGGTCCTTGCCGCCGCGCGGGAGATTCCTGAGCTGGATGCCGTTGCCACCGTCGGGGCACCCTTCTCCCCCAAGCACGTGGCCCACGTCTTCGATGCGGCACTGGACAGGATCCTGAGCGAGGGCAGCGCTGAAGTGGACCTGGGCGGCAAACGGGTGGAGATCCGCCGGCACTTTGTGGAGGACCTGGAGAACGCGGACCTGACGGACTGCATCAAACAGCTGCACAAGCCGTTGATGGTGCTGCACTCCCCCACCGACAACACCGTGGGGATCGAGAATGCCAGCACCATCTTCCAGACGGCCAGGCATCCGCGGAACTTCGTCTCCCTTGAGGGAAGCGACCATCTCCTGACCGGCAAGGGCCAAGCGGCCCGGGCGGCGCGGATCATCGCCGCCTGGGCGGACCAGTACCTCGACGCGGCACCCGCCTGACCCGGACCTGCCCTCAGTGGCCGCGCCTGGTGCCGGTACCTACTTGCCGATGGCCGCTTTGCTCTCGCTGATCCATTGCTCCGCCGCCTTCTCGGGTGTGAGCAGATCCGGTGGGACCAATGTACGTGGGGGCGAAGTCCATCTTGCCGATCTGGTCGATGTATTCCGCTTCCACCTTGCCCTGGGGTGTGAGCAGGTCCTGAATGGCTGTCCGCATTTCAGCGTTACCGGGAATGCCCCTGTCGCTCTGGATGATCTTGGCCGCGGCCTGGTTGTTGACCAGGAAGTTCACCAGCTTTGCGGCGGCGTCGGTGTGCTTGCTGCGCGCGGAGATGGTGTAGAACTGCGAGGACTGAAGCCAGATTCCCGGGGTGGGCTTTTCGCCGGGAAGCTTGAGCAGTCTCAGGTCCGCGCCCGAGGCCTTGCTGAGGGCGGTCAGTGAATTGCTCCACGTGAGCATCATCCCGGCCTTCCCCATGCCCATAAGTGTCTGCTCCGTGCTGACGTTGAGCTTCTCCACCGTTTCCGAGGCACTCGGAGCTGCACCCGAATCACTCAACTTCAGCGAGTAATCAAAGTAGTCCTGTACCGTCTGCTTGCCCAATCCCAGTTGGCCGTCCTGCGTGTAGAGGGATTCCCCGCGCTGGCGGGCAAAGGCGTCCAGGGAGTCATGGGTGAGGACGGTTGCCGTTCCATACGTGCCCTTCGGGCTCTTGGTGGTGATCTCATTAGCGATCCTGGCGAAGTCGTCCCAGCTCCAGTTGCTGTCATCCGGAAGGGGAACGCCGGCTGCAGCGAAGACGGCCGGATTGACCACTATGGCCAGCGCGTTGGCTCCGGTGGAGACGCCGTACTGTTTGCCCTTGACCTGCCCGTTCTCCCGCGCCCCTTGGTCAATCCTGGACAGTTCGAGCGAACCCTCCACCTTCGACAGGTCCAGCAAGGCCCCGCGGTTGGCATACTCGGCTGGATACGCGCCGCCCATGGTGATGACGTCCGGAGCATCGTTGGCGGCCATCTGGGTGGCGAGCTTATCGAAGTAGCCGCTGATATCGCCGTATTCCGGTTTGACCTTAATGTTGGGGTTCGCCGCTTCGAATTCCGCGATCGCCTTGTTGGTCAGGTCCGCGCGGCCCGCGTTGCCCCACCAGGAAAAACGGATTTCAACAGGCCCGTCCTCGGCTTTGTTGGAGGACGGACTCGAGCAGGCGGCGGTCGTAGCCAGCAGGGCCGCGGCGGACAGGACAGCGATGGATTTACGAATGCCTCGGATACCTTGACGCGTCATTGGGCAGGCTTCTTCCTCAATCAGAAGGTGGTCTGGAAAACGGTTCCTGAAACGTATCAAAGCCGTATCGGCGGGTCAATAGTTTCGGCTCTGAACTATTCGCAGTGGAGCAAAGGTTGCCCAGCGCAGCCATCCCGTCCGGTTGCCGCCGGTGTCGGCAGACCCGCGGGAGGGCTCACGCCAGACTTGGGGTTGACATCATCGAAAGCCACCACAACTATTGAAACGGCTCGGAAAGCGGTTTCTGCGGTCGTTGTCCGAGCGTCCGCGTTGCTCATGCCTGATGCCGCGCGAAGTATTCACATCGGTTTCCCAGCGTCAAAACACCCAGCAACAGGAGGGCGTGCAAAGTGCACAGCCAAAAAGCCAGCGACAGTTCGGCATCCCACGCCGGCATTGACCGCAGGAAACTCGTGCGGCGGCACAACGTCCGGCAGCAGCACCTCGATCCGCGAAGCCCGGTATCGGTGGGCAACGGCGAGTTCGCTTGCACCATGGACCTCACCGGCCTTCAGAGCCTCCCCGAAGAGTACCCGGTGGGCGCCCGCGGCGACCTGCCGCCGGGCACTTTGCTGGGCACCCAGGCCCAATGGGGATGGCACTCTGTGCCCGCTCCACACACTTACCACCTGGACGACTCGACACTTCTCTATGATTCGCCCCGCGGTCCGGTGCCCTACGTGGACATGGTGGGCGATATCGTCAACGACCGCGAGACCGATACCTCAGCAGCTGAAACCTGGCTCCGCGCGAACGCCCATCGACTGGATCTGGGACGGATTGGGCTGCGCTGGGTGGAGGACGGTTCAGAGCGCGCCATCACCAGGGCTGAGGTGACGGACACTGAACAAACCCTGGATCTGTGGACTGGGGTGGTGACCAGTCACTTCACAGTGGCAGGCCAGCCGGTAAGAGTCACGACTGCATGCCACCCGGACCGGGACGAACTTGGCTTCCGCGTGGAGTCGCCCGCTCTTGGCTCCGGCCTGGTGGTCGGCGTCGGCTTTCCCTATGGCTCTGAGGCCTGGCACGACGCCGCCGACTGGAACAGCCCCGATGCGCACACAACTTCACTCACTGAAACGGTGACCGCAGAAAACCGCGGTGACGCCAGGATGTGGACCGCCAGCCGGCAGTTGGACAACTCCCGCTATCAGGTGAAGATCACTGGGCAGGACTTTACGGTGATCCAGACGGAACAACACCGTCTGCGGATCGTACCCGGTACTCCGGACCGGCGCGGGGGACGGAGTGTTGGACTTCTCCGTTGCTTTCAGCTCCGGCGAGGACGGTGACTGCATTCCACGGGGGAACAACAGGTTGACTGCCGGGCCAGCCAAGGGAAGCAGGCCCGGCCCAGGGGGTAGCGGCGTCGTGCTTTCACCGGCGGACAGCGTGGCTTCAGCGTCCGCGGCGTATTGGCCGGAATTCTGGTCCTCCGGCGGCGCGATTGAACTTGATGCAACGGATGATCCCCGCGCCAGGGAGCTGGAGCGCCGCATCGTGCTGTCCCAATACCTCACGACGGTCAATTGTTCGGGGTCGCTGCCCCCGCAGGAAACCGGTCTCGTCTGCAACTCCTGGCGGGGCCGGTTCCACCTTGAGATGCACTGGTGGCATGCTGCCCACTTTGCGCACTGGAACCGGCCGGAACTCCTCCTGCCGTCCCTCCGCTGGTATTCATCGGTGCTGGAGAGCTCCCGGCAGACGGCCAGGATGCAGGGGTTCGACGGCGTCCGCTGGCCAAAGCAGGTAGGACCGGATGGCAGGGAGAGCCCCAGCCCCATCGGAACCTTCCTGATTTGGCAGCAGCCGCATCCCATCCACTTGGCGGAACTGGTCTACCGGGCCAACCCCAGCCCGGCGGTACTCGAGGAATTCGCCGAGATCGTCTTCGAATCCGCTGCTTTCATGGCCAGTTTCGCCCACCCCACTGCGCGGGGGTTCGAACTGGGGCCGCCGCTCATTCCCGCGCAGGAGAGCTATGGGCCGCTCCGTACCACCGTCACCAACCCGACATTCGAACTGGCCTACTGGCAGTGGGCTCTCCGGATTGCCGCGGCATGGCGCGGGCGGCTGGGCCTGGAACCCGTCGAATCATGGTTGGCGGTGGCCGACGGACTGGTGCCTCCGCGCGTGATCAATGGTGTGTACGCGGCCATGGATGTGGAACCATTCACCATCAGGACAGACCACCCCTCGATGCTCTGCGCACTTGGCGTCCTCCCGCTGACGGACCTGATCGACGAAGGCGTCATGCGGGCCACCCTCGCCGACGTCCTTGCTGACTGGGACTGGGACAGTACCTGGGGCTGGGACTATCCGGTCATGGCCATGACCGCCGCCCGGCTGGGCGAACCTGAAACGGCTGTGGACGCACTCCTGCAGGAAGCGCCCAAGAACACCGCCCTGGTCAACGGGCACAACCGGCAGACGGACTCCCTGCCGCTGTACCTTCCCGGTAATGGCGGCCTTCTCGCCGCCGTCGCCCTGATGGCTGCAGGTTGGGACAACGGCCCGGACCGGCATGCACCAGGCTTTCCGTCCGACTGGACAGTAGCGTGGGAGGGCCTGGTGCGGGCTCCTTAACTGTCAGGAGTAGTGGGATCCTCCCGCTCTCCTGCGCCTCAGGTTTGCGGTGTGGTCCGCCGGGCTCCGAGGATGGTCTTGCGGGGGCCGGTGTCCGATTCCAGGTCCGCCTCGCGGACGGCTGCCCAGCCCGCAGAGACAAGGTAGACCTGGCTGACCAGGTTGAACCAGATGAGCAGGCCGATGATGATGGCAAACGGCGCCAGGATGGGGTTGCGGCTGGCACCGCCAAGGAGTTCGGTGCTGAAGATCTGCAGGACGGTGGTGCCCACGGCGGACAGGACAGTGCCTTCGATCAGCGCCCGGCGGGACAGCTTGAGCCCGGCGGCCAGCCGGAACATGATCAGCGCCGTAGCCCAGTTCAGAACCAGCGGAACACCGATTTTGACCGATGTCGTCAGGGGGCCGGCTACGGCATCGGTGAGGTTCAGGAAGTCCGCTACCCACCCGGCAAGCGTCCCGAACACCAGTGAAGCTCCGGCGCTGATTACCAGGGCCACGCCCAGCAGCAGCAGGGTTCCGGCGTCGCGCAGCTTCATCAGGATGGGATTAACCACGAGCGGAGGCATCTGCAGCACGCCGCGCAGGCCGTCCCTGATGCCGTTGATCCAGCCCAGCGACGTGATGACGGTGACCACGGCAGCAATCACCGCGGTCCAGCCGAGGCCGTCCGGGTTCAGGAGGTCTTTCGGGTCCACCAGCCCTTCCCCGTTACCCACCTTGAGGAGCCCCGGGGCACTTTGCGCCACCGTGGCAATAATGGTGTCCAGCAGGGCCGGCTGGCTCCTGAGGACAAGCCCGGCAACCGAGAAGCCGGTAGTCAGGAGGCCTGTGATGGAGAAGAACATCCGGAACCCAATGCCGGCGCTCAGCAAGGGACCGTGCTGGAGGTTGTAGTGCTGGAACGCCCGCATGGGACGCAGGGTGTTGAGCTTGGCCTGCAGCCACTGCATCGTTGCCATCAGACTCGGCAACAGCCCGCCCCCGGATCTCCTGGTTTTGCCCCATTCCATCCTTTTCTGGATGACCGCCAGCTTCAGCTGGGCGCGCTCGGTAGGCAGCGGCTGCTGGTCAGCCGTCTTCGGTTGCGGAGTCCGCGGCAGCGTCCGTGAAGCGGGCGCCGGCGTGGTTGTCAGTTTCGGTCCCAAAGTCCAGCTCTTCCCGTAGCTGCCAGATGCCGTCGGCATCATGCTCATAGAGTCCCATGCTAACCACGGGGAAGGTCGCTCTGTAGTTCTTCAGCACCGTTTCGGCCTCATCAAGGCTTTCCGGGGCGACGTCATGGGCGATGGTGACGTGCGGGTGGTAGGCAAAGGGCAGTTCGCGGTGGAGCGGGCCCTGCTGGAGCTTGCGGTGCAGGTCCACGCACTCATCGAACCCGTCCTCCACGTTAATGAAGACCACCGGAGAGACGGGCCGGAAGGTTCCGGTCCCGGAGATGGTCACCATAAAGGGACTCTGGCAGCGGGCAACTTCACGGACGTGCCGGCGGGTTGCTTCCCAGTCCTGGGTGGGGGTGGTGGTGACCAGAGTGATGTGCGCCGGTACAACGTCTGCCAGGGGGTCGCCAAAGGATGCCCGCCAGCGCTGCAGTTCCCCGGCGATTTCGGCTGGAAAGCCAAGGATGACGCCAACGCTGATTTCTTCGCTGCCCGCCATGTCATGGTCCGTGGCCGCGCGCCGGCCCGATTTGTCATCGAAGCTGTCGGCCAGGGTCCGTTCCACCTGGCCGGCAGAGCAGGCCCCTCCCCTGGCGGTGACGTTTCGCGAAGACATGGCGCTAGCGGACCCCTGCGAGGCTGAGGGACGGAAGGAAGCCCATCCGCTGGTACACCTGGCCAAGGGTGACGGAGGCAATCTCGCGGGCCCGTTCCGCGCCCAGGGCCAGCAGCCGGTCAAGCTCGGCGGGATCGGCCATCAGCTCGTTGGTCCGGTTGCGGAGCGGGGTAACGAAGTCCACCACCACTTCGGCGAGGTCAACCTTGAGGTGGCCGTACATCTTGCCCTGGTACTCGGCTTCAAGCTCCGTCACCGACTTGCCGGTGAGCGACGAGTAGATGGTCAGCAGGTTGGACACCCCGGGCTTTTCCTCGGGGTCGAAGCGGATGTCCGTGCCGGCGTCGGTCACTGCCGACTTAATGCGCTTGGCCGCGATCTTGGGATCCTCCAGCAGCTGGATGGCGCCGTTGGGGGACTCCCCCGTCTTGGACATCTTGGCGCTGGGATTCTGGAGGTCGTAGATCTTGGCGCTTTCCTTCACGATCGTGGCCTCGGGAACCGTGAACGTCTGGCCAAACCTGGTGTTGAAACGCTGCGCCAGGTTCCGCGTGAGCTCCAGGTGCTGCCGCTGGTCCTCGCCAACAGGCACGAGGTCACTCTGGTAGAGGAGGATGTCCGCGGCCATAAGCGTGGGATAGGCGAAAAGACCCAGCGTGGCGGAATCCGCGCCGGACTTCTGGGTCTTGTCCTTGAACTGGGTCATCCGGGAGGCCTCACCAAACCCGGTGATGCAGTTCAGCGCCCAGGCGAGCTGCGCGTGCTCGGGGACATGGGACTGGACGAAGAAGATGCTCTTGTCCGGATCGATACCGGCCGCAATGTACTGTGCAGCCACGATGCGGGTCCGCTTGGCGAGTTCGGCGGGGTCGAAGTCCACCGTGATGGCGTGCAGGTCCGGAATGAAGAAGACGGCGTCGTACTCGGCCTGCATGTCCACCCAGTTGCGCACGGCACCGATGTAGTTGCCCAGGTGCAGGGAGTCGGCAGTGGGCTTGGCGCCGGAAAGAATGCGCTTCTTGGCAGTGGGGGAAGTCTGGCTGGTCATGGAAAAACTTTCGGGCTTAGAGCTGGTAGTCCACTACCAGCGGGGCGTGATCGGAGAAGCGGGTGTCCCAGGTGGCTGCACGGTCCACGACAGCCGAAATGGCGGATGCGGCCAGTTCGGGAGTGGCCAGGTGGTAGTCGATGCGCCAGCCGGTGTCATTGTCGAATGCCTTGCCGCGCCAGGACCACCACGTGTACGGCCCGTCGATGTCGCCGGCCAGGGTCCGGTGGACGTCGTGCCAGCCAATCTCCTCGCCAAAGAACCGGTCGAAGTAGGCACGTTCTTCCGGCAGGTGCCCGGCCTTCTTGAGGTTGCCCTTGGAGTTCCTGATGTCCCGGGGCGTGTGGGCAACATTCAGGTCGCCCACCACCAGGGCATGGTCGCTGTGCTTGGTCAGCTCCGGCAGGCGGGTACTCATGACGTCCAGGAATCGGAACTTGTCGTCCTGCTTGGGAGTCCCCACTTCACCGGAGTGCACGTAGGCACTGGCAACGGTGAGCTGCACGGGGTTCCCTGCGGTATCGCGGACGCGGAAATCTGCTTCGACCCAGCGCCCGGCGGTGGCGAAGTAGTCGTCGCCGATGCCGTTCCTGGTTTCCAGCGGCTCTTCCCGGGAGGCTATGGCGACGCCGGCACGGCCTTTCGCTTCGGCCTCGGCGTGCAGGATATGCCAGCCCTCCCCCAGCAGCTGCCGGACGATGGCATCAGGGGCGCGGACTTCCTGCAGGCAGAGGATGTCCACTTCGCGCGGCTCCAGCCAGGCCGCCATACCGTTCTTGTAGGCAGCCCGGAGGCCGTTTACGTTAACGGATGCGATGCGAAGGTGGTCCTTCTTCAATGCCGAGCTCACCCGCTCCACTCTAGTCGATGATGGTTCCAGTCACCGGCTCCCCGCTGCCGCCGGAGGACTTGATCATGTCCCTGGCATTGGTGGCTGTGATCTCAATGGTCTCAAGGGCCCGGTTGATGGTGTCCTGGTTGGCGGCGGCGCCCTTGGCGCGCTCCTCCTCCACCACACGGATCTGCACCTGGACGATCTTGAAGGAGTGGTCCAGCTTCAGGTCCCGCACCTCGTCGGCCTCGGAACGCTCGTACACCACCCGGGTGCCGCCGTCGTCGGCGGACTGGCGCGCCGGCGCCCGGCCCGTTGCCGTGTTAAAGGCGCTCTGGGCCTCGGACAGCTTGGCGCCCGCCTTCTTGGCTGCACGCTGGATGCTGAAGACCACGAACGCAGCCAGCGCCAGCCAGAAGGCGGCGATGATTGCGACGACCCAGCCCACGACGTCGTTCTGGTTTGCGGCGAAGATGACGGCGACGATGAACGCCGTCACCAGGACCATCAGGCCCGGCCCGCTGATCCGAAACATCGAAAAGCCGCCCCGGACGGGTTTGGCGGATGACGAGGAGCTGCCCAAAGTTCGCATGCAGCTATTGTCTCAAACGGCGGGCTGTGCTCCCGCCGCCTTCCACCCCCGGCGAACATTCCCAACTAGGTAGCAGCCGATGTCCTTTAGACCCCTCTAAACGACATCTGCTGCTACCTAGTTGGGCGGGCTACTTCAGGAACAGGCTTCGCAGGCGCAGGGTGGTCAGCAGCATGCCGGCGGCGGTCATCACCAGGTAGTAGCCAACATGAACCGGGGTTGCAGCCGTAAAACTGCCCACGCTGATCTGCCGCAGCAGTTCAACGCCGTGCCAGAGCGGCATGGCCTGGATGAACCACTGGATGGGCTGCGGGTAGACGCTGAGCGGGTAGAACGTGGCGCTGAAGAGGAACATGGGCAGCAGGATGAAGTTGATCCAGTCCATCTGCTGGAAGGTTTTGAGGAAACTGGTGATGCCCATGCCCAGGCTGGCGAACCCAAAGGCGATCAACACCGATGCAGGAATCATCAGCACCGCCCAGGGCGTGGTGATCAGTCCCATCACTCCCATGACGGCCGTGAAGCCGGTGGCATAGAGCATCCCCCGCAGCAGGGCCAGGAAGATCTCGCCCAACGCCACATCCAGCGGTCCCAGCGACGTGTACAGCATCCCCTGGTACAGCTTGGCGAAGTTCATCTTGAAGAAAACATTCCACGTGGAGTCGTAGACTGCGCCGTTCATCGCGGAGACGGCCAGCAGTGCCGGGGCAATGTAGGCCGCATAGCTGATGGTGGTGCCGTCAGGCCCCTGGACGTCTCCCACGATGCCGCCCAGTCCCACGCCCATGGAAATGAGGAACAGGACCGGTTCGAAGAACCCGGACACCATCACCAGCCAGTTGCTGCTCCTTGTGGCCATGAGGCCGCGGGCAATGACCGCCCTGGCATTGTGCGAATACAGGGGCCCGAAGGTGCGGCTGCGGGCCTGCTCGGTGGCGGCGGTCACTGGCCCATCCTCAAGGCAAAGCGGCGCCGCGTCAGGACCCAGCCAATGACTGCCATCGCCGCCAGAACGGCAACGTGCAGGACCGTTAGGAGCGGCGGTTCCCCGTATCCGAAGCTGAGCACCCGGCCCAGTTCCGTGCCATGCCAGATGGGCGAGACCCATCCCACCCAGCGGACGGCAGGCGGCAGGTTGTCCAGCGGAAAGAACGTCCCGGAAAACAGGAAGAGCGGCATCACGATGAACCGCATCACCAGCGCGAACTGGCCCTTGTCCTCCGTGATCGAGGCGGAGTACGCCATCAGCGGCAGCCCGAAAGCCAGCCCGGCGAGGGTGGCCACCAGAATGCCGGCCCAGCCCCAGCCCGAGGGCGAGGCCCCGAACAGTGCCACCGCGGCAAAGTACAGGGCTGACTGCAGGACCAGGCGCAGCGTCACGGCCATGATGTGCCCGGCGGCGATCTGTCCCGGGGTGAGCGGCGAGGCGTGCGGCCCGAAGTACGTCCGGCGCCACTTGAATCCGGCCATCACCGGAAACGTGAACTCGTTGGCTGCAGTCATCACGGCGGCCGACACGAGCAGCGCAGGGGCGATGAAGACCAGGTAGGACACCCCGCCGAACGCCGTGTTGCCGGTATCCACCAGGGTGGCCAGGCCCACGCCCATCGCGAACAGGTACGCCACCGGCTGGCCCACGCTGTACATGAGGATGGACCAGGTGTAGCCCTTCATTACCCGCAGCACCTGCTCGGCATAGTAGAAGGCGCCCCAGCGCCGCGCCTTCGCAGCCGCGACGGCAGGACTGTGGGCACGGGCGGCCCCGCCCGCCAACGTGTCCTCAGTCAACGAGGCTCCTGCCGGTGAGCCGAAGGAAGACGTCCTCCAGCGACGACCTGCGCACCAGTGATGTCAGCGGCCTCAGGCCGCGGGCCGCTACCTGCTCAAGGGCTGACTCGCCGTCGTGCGCGTAGACGAGCACCCGGTCCGGCAGCACCTCCAGACGCTCCCCGATCCCTTCCAGCTGCGCCCCGATGGTGGCGTTCCGCTCCGAACCGAAGCGCAGTTCCACCACCTCCCGGGTGGAATGCTGGCGGATCAGCTGCGCGGGTGAGCCCTCCGCCATGATCCGGCCCTTGTCCACCACGATCAGCCGGTCGCAGAGCTGCTCGGCCTCATCCATGTAGTGGGTGGTGAGAATCAGGGTGACGCCCTGCTCCTTGAGCCGGAACAGCCGGTCCCACAGGATGTGCCTGGCCTGCGGATCCAGGCCGGTGGTGGGCTCGTCAAGGAGCAGGATCCGCGGCTCGTTGATCAGGGAACGGGCGATGGTGAGCCGCCGTTTCATGCCGCCGGAGAGCGCGTCCACCTTGGACCTGGCCTTGTCCGTCAGCTGGGCGAACTCCAGCAGTTCGTCGGCCTTCGGCTTGAGGTAGCTCATGGGCAGGCCGAAGTAGCGGCCGTAGACCAGGAGGTTGTCGCGGACGCGCAGTTCCTCATCCAGGTTGTCCTGCTGCGGCACCACGCCCAGGTGGGCGCGCACCTCGGGCCCGTGCGTGTCCGGGTCCAGGCCCATGATGCTGAGCTGTCCAGCGGTCCGGCGGGTCACGCCGCCGATCATCTTCATGGTGGTGGACTTGCCCGCTCCGTTGGGCCCCAGCAGCCCGAAGGACTCCCCCGCGGGCACGGTAAAGGAGATGCCGTCCACAGCCGCCGCGTCACCATAGGTCTTGGTTAGGTTCCGGGCGGAGATGACGGTGCCGGACTGCGGGCCCCCGGTCAGGGTGCCGGAGGGGGTCAGGGCGTGGTTGTGCACTTGTGCAGACTAATGGAGGCGCGGCGCATCTGGAAGTGTGCTTGCAGTTTCCTCTTTAAACGCACGACGGCGGCACGGCGCCTTCCATACGAAAGGTGCCGTGCCGCCGTCGGGCGTTTAATGCCTGGACTAGCCCGCGTGGGCTGCCGCGCGTTCCGCGGCCTCCACCACGTTGGTCATCAGCAGCGCCACGGTCATGGGGCCCACGCCGCCGGGGTTTGGCGAAATCCAGCCGGCGACGTCGGCGGCGGCGGGATCGATGTCGCCGTAGACGCGGCTCTTGCCCGTCTCCGGATCAGTCTCTCGGGTAACCCCGACATCCAGCAGCGCCGCGCCCGGCTTCACGTCCGAGGCCTTGACGATGTGCTTCACACCGGCCGCGCCCACGATGACGTCCGCCTGCCGCAGCAGCTCCGACAGGTTCTTCGTGCCGGTGTGCGTCAGGGTCACGGTGGCGTTCACGTCCCGCCGCGTGAGCAGCAGGCCGATCGAGCGGCCGATGGTGACGCCGCGCCCCACCACCACGACGTGCTTGCCTGCCAGGCTGTAGCCGTTGCGCTCCAGGAGCTCGATGACCCCGCGGGGCGTGCACGGCAGTGGGGTGTCGATCTTGTTGTTGACGTTCAACACGAGCCGGCCAAGGTTGGTCGGGTGCAGGCCGTCAGCATCCTTCGCGGGATCGATGCGCTCCAGGACGGCGTCCTGGTCCAGGTGCTTGGGCAGCGGCAACTGGACGATGTAGCCGTGGCAGGCAGGGTCCGCATTGAGTTCGTCAATGAGGGCCTCCACCTGCTCCTGGGTGGCATCAGCCGGGAGCTCGCGCTGGATGGAGTTCATCCCGATCTGCTCAGACTGCTTGTGCTTCATGGAAACGTACAGCTGCGAGGCAGGGTCCGCGCCCACCAGTACGGTGGCGATGCCGGGAGTGACACCCCGGGCCTTGAGCGCGGCCACGCGTTCGGTCAGCTCCGCCTTGATGGCGGCGGCGGTGGCCTTGCCGTCAAGGATCTTTGCGGTGGTGGTTTCAGTCATGGGATCACCACTGCTCGTGCTGCGGGTAGAGCGGGAAGTCGGCCGCCAGCTTGTCCACGCGTGCCTGCAGGGCCTCGACGTCGGTGCTGTTGCCGGCTTTGAGGGCGGTGGCGATGATCTCGGCAACCTCGGTGAATTCGGCAGCACCGAAACCACGGGTGGCCAGGGCCGGGGTGCCGATGCGCAGGCCGGAGGTGACCATCGGCGGGCGGGGGTCGAACGGGACGGCGTTGCGGTTCACCGTGATGCCCACCGAGTGCAGCAGGTCTTCTGCCTGCTGGCCGTCCAGCTGCGAGTTCCGCAGGTCCACGAGCACCAGGTGGACGTCCGTGCCGCCGGTGAGGACGGAGACGCCGGCTTCTGATACGTCGGCCTGGTTGAGGCGGTCGGCGATGATCCGGGCACCTTCGAGGACGCGCTCCTGGCGTTCCTTGAATTCCTGGGTGCCGGCGATCTTGAAGGCCACGGCCTTGGCGGCGATGACGTGCATCAGCGGCCCGCCCTGCTGGCCCGGGAAGACGTTGGAGTTCAGCTTCTTGGCCCACTGCTCCTTGGCCAGGATCACACCCGAGCGGGGACCGGCCAGGGTCTTGTGCACGGTGGAGGTGACGACGTCGGAGTGCGGCACCGGGCTCGGGTGCAGTCCGGCGGCCACCAGTCCGGCGAAGTGTGCCATGTCGGTCCAGAGCAGCGCGCCCACTTCATCGGCGATGGAGCGGAAGGCGGCGAAGTCCAGGTGGCGCGGGTAGGCGGACCAGCCGGCGATGATCACCTGCGGCTTCTCGGCAATGGCCTGCTCGCGGAGCTTGTCCATGTCGACGCGGAAGTTGTCTTCCTCGACCTGGTACGCGGCAACCTGGTACAGCTTGCCCGAGAAGTTCAGCTTCATGCCGTGGGTGAGGTGCCCGCCGTGGGCCAGGGACAGGCCCAGGATCTTGTCGCCCGGGGTGATCATGGCGGACAGCGCTGCAGCGTTGGCCTGTGCGCCCGAGTGCGGCTGGACGTTGGCGTACTCGGCGCCGAAAAGGGCCTTGACCCTGTCGATGGCCAACTGCTCGGCAACGTCAACATATTCGCAGCCGCCGTAGTAGCGGCGGCCCGGGTAGCCCTCGGCGTACTTGTTGGTGAGGACCGAGCCCTGGGCTTCCATCACGGCGCGGGGTGCAAAGTTCTCGGAGGCGATCATTTCCAGCGTGCCGCGCTGGCGGCCGAGCTCCTGGTCCAGGACTGCGGCGATTTCGGGGTCAAGCTCAGCCAGCGGCTGGTTGCTGACGGCGGTTGTTGAGGTGGCTGTAGTAGTCACGAAGAACTCCTGGCTAGGGATACGGGCACTGCTTAGGTCAGGCTACCGGCTTACGCAACTTCACACCCCCATGTGACGAGACGTGAAAGAGCGGGCAGGGCTCTGATCTGCTGGCGCAGGTGCAGCCCCAATTCCGGCAAAACATGACCCTCGGCCCAGGCGTACGATCCGTGGTCTTCGTGATTGCCGCTCCCTGGTGGTTAGCCACCCAACGCCAGTTGCGACCATTCCAGCCTACCAAAACCGGCGCCCGCAGCGCGGGTAGGCTATTACGCGTGAATGAAGAGCAGCTGAACCAAGCGTACGTTGTCACCCTGTCCTGCCCGGACCGTCCCGGAATCGTCCACGCGGTGACGGGAGCACTGCTGGTGGCAGGGTGCAACATCATGGATTCGCAGCAGTACGGCAGCCCCTCAACCGGAAACTTCTTCATGCGGGTCGAAGTGACCACGGCAGCTGCCAAGTCCGAACTTCGTGCGGCGCTGGAGCCGGTAGCGGAGGCCTTCTCTATGCAGTGGAACCTTAATACTGTCGGCGACAAGGTCCGCACCTTGGTGATGGCCAGCACCTCGGCCCACTGCCTCAACGACTTGCTGTTCCAGCAGCGCTCCGGCACCCTTCCGATCGACATCCCCGCCATCGTGTCCAACCACCAGGACCTGGCCGGGCTGGCCGAGTTCTACGGCATCCCGTTCCACTACATCCCGGTGACCAGGGACACCAAGGTCCAGGCGGAGGACAAGCTGCGGGCCATCATCGCCGAGCACGACATCGAGCTGACCGTCCTGGCCCGCTACATGCAGATCCTCTCCGACGAACTCTGCACCGAGCTGACCGGAAAGGCCATCAACATCCACCACTCGTTCCTGCCGTCCTTCAAGGGCGCCAAGCCGTACCACCAGGCCCACGCCCGTGGCGTCAAGCTGATCGGTGCCACGGCACACTACGTGACGGCCGCCCTGGATGAGGGCCCCATCATCGAGCAGGAAGTCATCCGGGTGGATCACGCCCGCACCCCTGAGCAGTTCGTGCAGATGGGCCGCGACGTCGAGGGCCGCACCCTGGTCCAGGCCGTGCAGTGGCACGCCGAGCACCGGGTGCTCCTGGACGGCAACCGGACGGTGGTCTTCAACTAGGTAGCAGCAGATGTCGTTTTGGGGCCTCAAAACGACATCTGCTGCTACTCAGTTGGGTGCAGGGGTGGCTTAGGGTGAACCCATGGCTCCTCTGTACCCTTTCGCCGGAAACTCCCCGGCTGTCCACGACTCAGCTTTCGTCGCCCCGTCCGCGTCGATCATCGGCAACGCCACCCTGGGCCCGGACTCCAGCGCCTTCTACGGCGTCTCCGTCCGCGCCGACACCGCGGCCATCACCGTGGGTGCCGGCAGCAACCTGCAGGACAACGTGGTGCTGCACGCCGACCCGGGCTTCCCCTGCACGGTGGGCGAACGGGTCAGCGTGGGGCACGCCGCCGTCGTGCACGGCTGCACCGTGCAGGACGACTGCCTGATCGGCATGGGCGCCACGGTCCTGAACGGCGCGGTGATCGGCGCCGGCTCGCTGGTGGCGGCCGGCGCCGTCGTGCTCGAAGGAACGGTGGTTCCGCCCCGGTCACTCGTGGCGGGCGTGCCCGCCAAGGTGCGCCGCGAACTCACGGATGAAGAGTTCGACGGCGTCCGCGCCAACGCCACGCGCTACGTGGAGCTCGCGGCGAAACACCGCGACCTGCACAGTTAGTCCAGGCTGACGGGGCCGAACTCGTCCAGCAGGTCACCCGGGCCGGGGTTGCTCGGCGCGGCTGACCCGCCCAGGTGCTTCACGACGCCCCATACTGCGTTCAGCCCCGTGGTGACCGCACCTTCCGCCCAGCCTGCGGTGAAGGAGACGTCGTCGCCGGCCAGGAAGATGCCGCGCTGGGAGTCCGGCAGATTGTTCTGCTTGAAGTGCGTGAACAGCCGCTGCTGGTAGCGGTAGTGTCCGGGCAGGTTGGCCTTGAAGGCGCCCATGAAGTTGGGGTCCGCCTCCCAGGACACGGTGATGGGCTGCCCCACGATGTGGCCCGCGATGTCCACACCGGGGTAGATCTGCTCCAGCGAGTGCAGCATCAGTTCCACGCGCTCGTCGGCGTCCAGCGCCAGCCACTTCAGCGCGTCGTCGTTCCAGGTGTAGGAGAGAAGGATGACGGCGGGCTGGTCGGGGCCATTGTCCAGCAGGTAGGTGGCCCGGTTCAGCCTGTCAGTCAGCGTCATGGACAGGACCTCGTTGCCGGTGTCCGGGTCGATGTCCTTCCAGAACGGCCGGTCCACCATGACGAACGTCTTGGAGGACTGCATGTAGTGCGACTTCTCCATGGCGGTCCACAGCTCCGCCGGGAACAACGCCTCCTCGGTGTGGATCCGGGTGGACAGCAGCCAGGACTGGCAGGTGGCCACCACGGCCGGGTAGCTGGCCTCACGGCCCCAGCGTTCGCGGATCCGCAGGCTCCCGTCCGGGTCGCGACTGATCCTTCCCACGGCTCCGCGGGGCGAGCCAGAGTGCAGCGAGGAAAGGGACGTGCCGGCGGGCCAGTGCACCATGTCCGACGGCGCGTGCTGCCAGAGTGCCTCGGGCAGCCGCTGCGCTCCGCCCCGGATGAAGCGGTGCTGGTCATCCGCGTCGGTGTAGACCACGCGGAGGATTTCCAGGATGGAGTTGGGGAAGTCGGTGTCCCAGCCGCCGGTTCCGAACCCCACCTGGCCAAAGGCCTCCCGGTGGGCGAACCCTGCTTTCTTAAAGGAGTCGCTGGCGGCGATGAAGGCGTAAAAGGTCTGCTCGTCCATGAGCGGGAGCAGTTCGTTCCAGAGGTCCTTGATGCGGGCCATGTCCCGGGTACGGATGGCCTCCTGCATTTCCACGAATTTGGCACCGTCATTGACCGCGGCCTTCCAGGCGTCGGCCACCTCCCGGAAGAACTGCGGCAGGTCGCCCGGCTTCTCCGCGTAGTGCTTCCTGCCGGCCAGTTCGATCACCGTGCTGGACGTGGCCTCGGCGAGCGGGTTGGGGAAGTCCTGAGTCTCCAGGCCAAGCAGGTCAACGTAGTGGTAGAAGGCCTTGCCCGACACCGGGAAACGCATGCCGCCCAGATCCACCACCACGCCGGGAGCTGCCGGGAAGGCGGCGGTGCGCAGCCGGCCGCCGATCTGGTCCGCTTCATAGACCACGGGCCGCAGCCCGAGCTTCATCAGTTCATAGGCTGTCACCAGGCCGGAGACGCCGGCGCCGATAACGGCCACTTCCGTACCGTACAGCTCCGGCGGGACAGAACCCAGGCCGTCCGGATGGGCCAGGTAGTGGTCGTAGCTGAACGGAAAGTCGGGGTTCAGCATGGTGATCGGGGCCGGGTGCCGGTCGATGACCCGTCCGGCGGCATCGGTGGGAGCCGCGGAAGTGCTGGAGGGGTCGAAGGCCGGCAGTTCGGTAGCGGTGGTCATGATAGTTCTGCTTTCACAGGTTCCTGGCGCGGGGCCTTTGCGGTCAATTCACGGTAGTCGGACTCGCTGAGCGCCGCTACCTTCGAGTTCCGGCGTCCATAGCCGAAGTAGATGGCGATTCCCACGAGCATCCAGGCGCCAAAGACAACCCACGTATCGGCGCCAAGGTTCGCCATCAGGTAGGCGCACATCAGGGTGCCCAGCACGGGAGTCATGGGGTACAGCGGCACCCGGAAGCTGCGCTTCAGGTCCGGGCGGTTGCGCCGAAGGTAGATGACCGCGACATTGACCAGCGCAAAGGCAAACAGGGTTCCGATGCTGGTGGCATCGGCGAGTGCGCCGAGCGGGACCAGCCCCGCGGTCAGTGCGACGGCGGTGCCAACGATCAGGGTTCCGGCGGCCGGGGTGCCGGTCCGGGCAGAGACGCGTCCGAAGACCTTGGGCACCAGGCCGTCCCGGGACATCGAGAGCAGGATGCGGGTCTGGCCGTACAGGACTGTGAGCACGATGCTGGCGATGGCAAGGACGGCGCCGACGGAGAAGACCAGGGCGATCCAGGGCTGGTGGGTTGTCTCTTCCAGGATCTGGACCAGGGCGGCTTCGGTTCCGTCGAACCAGCCCCAGGGCCTTGCGCCGATGGCGGCGACGGCCACGAGGACGTAGATGCTGGTGACAATCACCATGGACAGCAGGATGGCGCGCGGAAGATCGCGCTTGGGGTTTTTGGCCTCCTCACCGGCAGTGGATGCTGCGTCGAAGCCGATGTAGGAGAAGAACACCCGCGAGGCTGCTGCGGAAACACCTGCGGCGCCCATGGGCAGGAGCGGTTCAAAGTTGCCGGCGTTGAAGGCGGTAAAGGCAACAGCGCAGAAGAACAGCAGGATGCCGACCTTGATGACGACGATGGCGGTGTTAATCCAGGCGCTTTCACGGGCACCGCGGACCAGCAGGACCGTGGCCAGCACCACGATGGCCACCGCTGGAAGGTTCACCAGTCCCCCGTCCCCTGGAGGCTGCGACATGGCATCAGGGAGCACCTGGCCGAAGACCGCCAGCGTCTCGTTGACATACTGGCCGGCGCCCACGGCAACCGCGGCGACCGAGACGGCGTACTCCAGGACCAGGCACCACCCGCAGATCCATGCCATGCCCTCGCCCATCGTCGCGTAGGAGTAGGAGTAGCTCGAGCCCGCGACGGGGACCAGGCCGGCCATTTCGGCGTACGACACCGCGGAGAGCAGCGCGGCCAGGCCGGCTATGACGAATGAGATCCAGATGGCCGGGCCGGCCAGCGGAACCGATTCGCCAAGGATCACCAGGATGCCGGTTCCCAGGGTGGCACCGACGCTGATCATGGTCAGGTGGAGGACGCCGAAACTGCGCACCAGCGCGGTCCCGCCCTCGCTGCTTCCGGCCTCGCTGACCATCTGGCCGATCGGTTTGCGGCGCAGCAGCTGGGCCCGGAGGCCGGGCCGCCCGACGCTGGGCGCAATGGTTTTTTCGGTGGTCACAGGCACAGTCACCGTTGACGTCCCTTCAGAGTAGTTGTCGGTTTCCCCTCCCCAAGGTTGGCATGTGAGCCAACTCTCAGCGCGGTGCAAAATGACTTATAGTGATCCACCATGAGACTTAATGCACAGGGCCGCCATGAGGCCGGAGCGGTCAAAAGACGCGGCTGGCGGGACGTATCCAACCATGCCCGCTGAGGCTGCCACGTCCGGACGGCTGAGCTTCGTCACCCTACAGCAGTTCCTTGACCAGCTGCCGCCGGTGTTGAAAATGCTTCACGACGGCGGCAGCGGCGGCCGCCTGCTGAGGTGGGTTGAGCCCAGCGAGCTCGAGGACCCCACGCCCTACCTTCCGGAGGGCGAATTCCTGCTCACCGCCGGCCTTCCCTTCCTTGGCGACGGCGGATCAGCCGCGAGCGTTGACGCCTATGTCCGGCGGCTGGTCGACGCCAAGGTTGCTGCCCTGGGCTTCGGGATCAGGCCATACTTCGACGCCGTCCCGGACGTGGTCCTTGAAGCATGCCGGCGGCACAACCTCACCTTGTTCGAGGTACCGGAGTCGCTTCCCTTCGCGGCGATCGGGCTGCAGTTTTCACAACTCCTGGAGACCGACAACGCCAGGGTCTTCCGGCAGCTGGCAGAGACCAACAGGCAACTCATGCGCGCCGTGCTCTCCCCCAAACCGGAACATGAACTGCTGGCCGCGCTGGTCCAGCGGGTGCCCGTTTGGGCAGTGATGGTGGGAGCAGACGGCCGGGTGCGGGCGCGCGGCACCAGTGCCGGCGGCAGCACCGCCGTCGAACTTTCCCTGCTGGAACCCATGCTGGAACGGCTGTTGTCCGGCCGCGGCCCCCGCGTGGAAATGGACGGTTTTGACCAGCCCGGCTCCGCGCTGGTGGTGGGACACCCCCTGCGAAGCACCAGGGATGCCAACCTCGGCGCCCTGATCCTGGGTTCCGACGTTCCGCTGACCCCGGCACAGAACAACATGGTCCAGTCCGCCGTCGGGTTGCTGGAGCTGCTGGTCCGGCAGCGGACCAGCGGCTCCCTGGCTCCCAGCCAGCTGGCCACCGCCGTCCTGCTGCATCCGGAAAGCCTCAGCAGCGGGGACAGCAAGCATCTCAACGGACTCAAGGACCTGCTGGCCCAAAGCCTGTCCTCCACCCGGTCCGCGCCTGTCCGGGTCCTCCAGGGCGTCAACGTGGAGGCACCGGAGTGGCCGGCGGGAGACAGCCCCGTCAGGGAACTGCTGCAGTGGCGGCGGATGTTCGATACGAAGCTGGTGGAGATCACGGACTACGGGTTCGCCGCAATGACCCCGGCTCAAGGTGGACGATGCGCTGCTTGCCGACGTCGAGAAGCTCGGGTGGCGCCTGGTCATTGGAGAACCCACCGAGCTGGCCGGCCTTCCCGCCGCATACCAGCGGGCCACATCCCTGCGGACCCGGGTCCAGAGAAGCGGGCAAAGCATCCGGGCCGGCGAGGTCTCCTGGTCGGTCACCGGCCTGCTTGGCCATGAGGCCGGGACCCTGCTGGCCGAACGGCTCCTGCAGCCGGTCCTGGCGCTTGAACCGGACCGGCGAGATCCGCTGCTGGCCGTCCTCCGCGGCTGGCTGGGCGAAAACGGCAGCTGGGACGGTTCTGCCAAGCTGCTGGGGCTGCACCGCAACAGCGTGCGGCGGCAGATCGGGGTCCTGGCCGAACTGCTCCAGCTGGACCTGAACCAGGCGCAGGTCCGGGCGGAGCTATGGATCGCGCTGCAGTACACGGAAGGGCTGACCGGCGGGACGGGCTAACCGGGCGGGGCGGCGGTAGCGGTTAGGGGGTACTTTCCCGCGCGCTGGCCTGTTTCCGGTGCCAGGCCAGCCTCCCATTCCCGGTACAGGTCCGGCCGGCGCTCCCGCAGGTACGGCACGTCGTTTCTGGCTGCCCGGACGGCGTCCGGTCCCACCTCTGCGAAAAGCAGTGCCGGAGCGTCGCCTGCTTCGGCGAGGAGTCCGCCGTCGGGCCCTGCCACTACGCTGCCCCCGCCGAAGGTGTAGGCGTCCTCGGAGCCACAGTGGTTGGCATATGCCACGTTCAGCTGGCTTTCCAAAGCCCGGGCACGGATGAGTACCTGGGGTACGGCCTCGTAACCGGCCGACAGTGCGGTGGGGACCAGGAGCAGTTCCGCGCCGCGGCCGGCGGCCGCCCGAGCAGCCTCGGGAAACTCGATGTCGTAGCAGATCAGCAGTGAGGTGCGGACACCATTGAAATCCACGACGGCGGGAGGTTCCGCGGCTGCCACGAACGCCTTGCGTTCCTCATCGCCGAAGAGGTGCACCTTGTTGTATCTGAGGAGTTCGGTCCCGGCGGCATCCACCAGGGTCGCTGAAATGTGCCACCCGCGCGTACTGGCGCCCCACACGTCACCACCGCTGCCACCGGCCGCTTCGGCGGGCAGGCTGTAGACCAGTGCGATGCCGTTCCGGCGGGCAATGCCGGCCAGCCGTTCGCGGATGGCCGGAATGCCTGCCGCGTCCAACTCGTTCCGCACCCGGAGCGGGGCGTAGCCGACGGGGAACAGTTCCGGTGTCAGGAGCAGGCGGGCGCCCGCATCCGCGGCCCTTTTGGCTGCGTCCTCAATGGTCCGAAGATTGGCCTCGACGTCCAGGACCACAGCGTTCGCCTGCAGGACGGACAGCAGCATCGTTACCACCTTCTTTATCCCTGTCCACAAAAAAATGGAAGGGCCGGACTGATCTCATGTTCCAGCCTAGCCAGCCGCATGGAAAGGACGGCGGGTCGTTTGGACCCGGCCGGGGCCGGCGCGGGACGGAATGCACGGAAACGCCGGAGCGGTTATTTGGCCGTGGGTTCGCCGCACACCCGGGCTGCCTTGCGTTAACTTCTTGACTACAAGAGCAGCGATAGGGCAATCTTCTTAGCATGTCCGCAACCACGCGCTCAACGAGGAGCAAGCCCAAGAACCCCGGTTCGCAATCCGCCCTGCGGCAGCTGAACCAGCAGCGGATCATTGAGGCACTCATGGGCGGCCCGTCCACGCAGGCGGAGCTCGCCCGGCAGACAGGACTCTCCACGGCGACCGTCTCGAACATCGTCAAAATCATGCTGGACTCCGGCCTGGCGTCCACCGAACCCATTACCAGCTCCGGCCGCCGGGCACTGAACGTGCGTCTGAACAGCAACGGTGCGGTAGCAGTGGGAATCGACTTCGGGCGGCGGCACCTGCGGGTGGTGCTGGCCTCGCTCAGCTACCACGTCATCGCCGAAGAATCGGTCCTCCTCCCCTTGGGGCACCAGGCGGAGGAAGGCATCCAGGCGGCGGTGGACCTGCTGGAGAAACTGCTCCGGGAAAGCGGGGTGGAACGCACCTCGGTGGTGGGCGCCGGCGTCGGCATTCCCGGCCCCATCGACCGGCGGACCGGGACGGTGGCCCAGGGCGCAATCCTTCCCGAATGGGTGGGAATCAACATCCTTCAGCATCTTGAGGAAACCTTGAGAATCCCCGTCTTTGTTGACAACGACGCCAATTTGGGGGCCTGGTCCGAAGTGACGTGGGGGCAGCATTCGGGGGTCAGCAACTTGCTGTTCCTGAAGATCGGGTCCGGCATCGGCGCCGGCTTGATCCTCAACGGTTCGCCCTACTACGGCAACGTGGGGATCACCGGCGAAATCGGCCATGCCACCATCCACGAGCAGGGCCTGGTGTGCCGCTGCGGCAACCGCGGATGCCTTGAAACCATAGCGTCCACCACCACCATGATTGAACTCCTCAGCCGGGGCGATGACCCTCCCCTGACACCTGCGGACATTGTCCGTAAGGCCCTGAACAGGGACTCCGCCACCCTCCGCGTGGTGGACGATGCGGGGTTGGCGGTAGGGCGCGCGCTGGGCAATGTGGCCAACCTGATCAACCCCGAGGTGATCGTGGTGGGCGGACCGCTGGCAGGCCTTGGAGACATCCTGCTGGACCCCATCCGGAGGGGGCTCATCCGTCATGCGGTGCCCGTCATCGGCGAAACCACAACCCTCACCATGTCCTCCCTGGGAGACCGCGCAGAGGCCCTCGGGGCAGCCGCCCTGGTGTTCCAGCACGCCGGGATTAGAAAGTCCTAGACCACATCGTTACCCAGCAATTGCGTTAAAGACTTGACGACAATAGCTGTGATCCAGTTTACTTTTGGTTCAGACGGCCCTGCGCTTTGCCGGCCGGACAAAGAAGTCATTGCATTGGAGGGTTAGGGCAACATGACGTCCCAGACCACGCAGACGGACCCGGTCATCCTTGAGATGCGGTCCATCACCAAAGAATTCCCGGGCGTTAAAGCGTTGGATAACGTTAGCCTCCGGGTCAAGGCCGGTGAGATCCACGCCATTTGCGGCGAGAACGGCGCCGGCAAGTCCACCCTGATGAAAGTCCTCTCCGGCGTGTACCCGTACGGAAGCTACGACGGCGACATCGTCTACCAGGGGCAGGTCCAGCAGTTCAGGGACATCCGGGCCAGCGAACACGCCGGCATCGTGATCATCCACCAGGAACTGGCGCTGATCCCGGAGCTGTCCATCATGGAGAACATCTTCCTTGGCAACGAACCCACCAAGCGGGGCGTGATCGACTGGGCCGAAGCCAGGCTGCGCTCACTGGACCTGTTGGCGAGGGTGGGCCTCCGGGATGATCCGGACACCCCCATCAAGGAAATCGGTGTGGGCAAGCAGCAGCTGGTGGAAATCGCCAAGGCGCTGAACAAGTCCGTGAAGATCCTGATCCTGGACGAGCCCACTGCCGCCCTCAACGAGTCCGACTCCCAGCACCTGCTGGACCTGATGCTCGGGCTCAAGGCCAAGGGCATCACGTCCATCATCATTTCTCACAAGCTCAACGAGATTGAGCAGATCGCCGACTCCATCACCATCATCCGCGACGGCAAATCCATCGAGACCCTTGACGTGAAGGCCGACGGCGTGGACGAGGACCGGATCATCAAGGGCATGGTGGGGCGGACCCTCGAGTCCCGGTTCCCGGACCACACCCCAAAGATCGGCGAAGTGTTCTTCGAGGTCAAGGACTGGACGGTGGGCCACCCCTCGGTCCAGGACCGCCTGGTGTGCAAGGGTTCCAACTTCTTTGTCCGCCGGGGCGAGATCGTCGGATTTGCCGGCCTCATGGGCGCAGGGCGAACAGAGCTGGCCCGCTCGGTGTTCGGACGGTCCTACGGCAGGTTCATCAGCGGCCACATCTACAAGGACGGCCGCGAGATCACGCTCAAGAATGTCCGCCAGGCCATCGACGCCGGGCTTGGCTATGTGACGGAGGACCGCAAGTCGCTGGGACTGAACCTCCTGGACGACATCAAAACCACCACGGTGGCAGCGAACCTGCGCAAGATCAGCCACAACTACGTGGTCGATGCCAACCAGGAGTTCACGGTGGCCGAGGAGTACCGCAAGTCCCTCCGCACCAAAACACCTTCCGTTGAAGAAGGCGTCGCCAAACTCTCGGGCGGCAACCAGCAAAAGGTGGTCCTGGCCAAGTGGATGTTCACCGATCCCGACCTGCTGATCCTGGACGAGCCCACGCGTGGCATTGACGTCGGCGCCAAGTACGAGATCTACGGCATCATCCAGCAGCTGGCCAACCAGGGCAAGGGAGTCATCGTCATCTCCTCGGAGCTCCCCGAGCTCCTGGGCCTGTCCGACCGTATCTACACGATCTTCGAAGGCGCCATCACCGGCGTCCTGAACAAGGACGAGGCCACCCAGGAAAGCCTGATGAAGCTGATGACCTCCGCCACCCGAAAAGCCGCCTGACCCTCTGGCCCATTCCAGAACCTTCCGGACACAAGGACTGAAACCATGAATGCCCTCAAGAAGCTTTTTGGCGGGAATACCCGCCAATTCGGCATGATCTTCGCCCTGGTGGCGCTGATCATCTTCTTCCAGATTGCCACCCAAGGCCGGACGCTTACCTCCGGCAACGTCATCAACCTCTTCAACGGCAACTCCTACATCCTCATCCTGGCAATCGGCATGGTGCTGGTGATCATTGCAGGACACATCGACCTTTCCGTCGGCTCCGTCGCCGCCTTCGTGGGCGTCACAGTGGCCCTGGCCATCCGCGACTGGGGTATCCCCTGGTATGCCGGGGTCCTCCTTGGCCTGCTCCTGGGCGCCCTGATCGGCGCCTGGCAAGGCTGGTGGACCGCGTACGTCGGGATTCCGGCGTTCATCGTGACGCTGGCAGGCATGCTCCTGTTCCGCGGCTTCAACCAGTTCGTGGGCAAGTCCAACACCATCCCGGTCCCCTCGGACTTCCAGTACCTGGGCTCCGGCTACCTGCCCGAAGTAGGACCCAACATCGGTTACAACAACCTGACCCTGCTCCTCGGCCTTGCCGCCGCTGCGTTCGTGGTTGTCAGCGAGCTGCGCTCCCGCGCCAGGGCCAAGGCACTCGGTGCCGAAGTTCCCGAAATGTGGGTCACCGTCCTGAAGCTGGTCCTCATCTGCGCCGCCATTCTCTACGCCACGTACCTGTTCGCCACTGGCCGTCCGGGCACCTCCTTCCCCATCCCCGGCCTGATCCTGGCCGTCCTTGTCCTGATCTACGGCTTCATCTCCTCCCGCACCGTCATCGGCCGCCACGTCTACGCAGTCGGTGGCAACCGGCATGCAGCAGAGCTGTCCGGCGTCCAGTCCAAGAAGGTCAACTTCCTGGTAATGATGAACATGTCCATCCTCGCGGGCCTGGCCGGCATGATCTTCGTCGGCCGGTCCACCGCCTCAGGTCCGTTCGACGGCGTCGGCTGGGAACTGGACGCCATCGCCGCAGTGTTCATCGGCGGCGCGGCAGTGACCGGCGGCGTGGGCACCGTCATCGGATCCATCATCGGTGGCCTGGTCATGGCAGTCCTGAACAACGGCCTCCAGCTCCTCGGCGTCGGTGCAGACCTCACCCAGATCATCAAGGGCCTGGTGCTCCTGATCGCCGTCGCCTTCGACGTCTACAACAAGAGCCAGGGCAAGACGTCCATCATCGGCATGCTGACCAGGAACTTCAACCGCCCCTCCGGCGGTGGCCCGAGCAACCCGCTCCAGCCCGACGAAACCACCTCCACCAAGGAAGCGATCGCCAGGGAAGCCTGAGCTCCCGCGACCTGACCGAGTTATACACAACAAAGAAAGAGAACCAACAATGCGAATGTTTGGTAAAGCAGGAAAGGCCGCAGCGGTTGCTGCCATCGCAGCACTGGCGCTGACGGGCTGTGGACGCTCGGAATCCCCCTCGGGCGGAGCCAGCGGAGGAGCAGGCGGGTTCCCGCAGGACTCCTCCATCGGCGTGGCACTCCCGCAGAAAACCAGTGAAAACTGGGTCCTGGCCGAAAAGCTCTTCAACGACGGCCTCAATGGTGCAGGGTTCAAGGCTGACGTCCAGTTCGCCAACGGCGGCGTGTCGGAGCAGCAGAACCAGATCAGCGCCATGGTCACCAAGGGTGCCAAGGTCATCATCGTGGGCGCTATCGACGGCTCCCAGCTGGGAACCCAGCTGAAGCAGGCCAAGGACAGCGGCGCCACCATCATCGCTTATGACCGCCTGCTGCTGAACACCGAGAACGTGGACTACTACGTGGCCTACGACAACTTCAAGGTCGGTGTCCTCCAGGGCCAGGCCCTGCTGGAGGGCATGAAGGCCAAGAAGCCGACAGGTCCCTACAACATCGAACTCTTCGCCGGCTCCCCCGATGACGCCAACGCAAAGGTCTTCTTCGACGGCGCCATGAGCGTCCTGAAGCCGAAGATCGACGACGGCACGCTCAAGGTACTGTCCGGTCAGACCAACTTTGAGCAGGCTGTGACCCAGGGCTGGAAGGCAGAGAACGCCCAGCGCCGTGCCGACACGCTGCTCACCGGCAGCTACGGCAGCGCAAGCCTGGACGGCGTCCTCTCCCCCAACGACACCCTGGCCCGCGCCGTCCTGACCTCGGTCAAGGCAGCCGGGAAGCCGACCCCCGTCATCACCGGCCAGGACTCGGAAGTTGAGTCCGTCAAGTCGATCCTTGCGGGCGAGCAGTACTCCACCATCAACAAGGACACCCGCAAGCTCGTTGAGCACGCCATCACCATGGTCAAGGACCTCCAGGCAGGCAAGAAGCCTGAGGTCAACGACGACAAGTCCTACAACAACAAGGTCAAGACTGTTCCGGCCTACCTGCTGGAACCGGTCATTGTGACCGCCGCCAACGTGAAGACGGCCTACAAGGACGATCCCGTACTCGGCCCGATTACCAAGTAACACCCTTTTAGAACCAGCCGGTACACCCGGCAACCGGAATGCCCGGTCCCTTCGCGGGGCCGGGCATTCCTGCGTCTTGGCACAGCCGCAAGCACTTCACAGCCCAGGCACAGGTTGGGCCGGATTCCTGCACAGGATGCCCGGCGAGGGTTGAGGCGAAGCCGGCCTTCCGCGCCGGCACCTGAGTCATAGGAGTAACGTGAGCGTCCTTGCCCGAAGCGTAGGCAATGCCTTCCGAAACAAGGTCCGCACCGCAGCAGTTGTCGCGGTGCTGGCCGTCGCCATAGGCCTTGCCCTGGCCATGCTGGTGGCCAACCAGGCGGTCGGGGCGAAAGTCCAGGAGCTCAATGCCTCCGTCGGCACCGTCCTGACCATCAACCCCGCCGGCGGGCAGGGCTTCGAAGGCGGCGGCGAGCCGCTCACCACCGACCAGGCAGCCACGGCCGACGGCGTGCCCAACGTCAGTGCCGTCGTCGGGACCTCCTCACTGCGGCTGCGAAATGCTACAGAAGCCGCCGCACAGGCCGCTGCCGGACAAGCGGGACAGACCGGCCAGACCGGGCCCGGAGGCCAAGCCGGGCAGGGCGGCCCGGGCGGGCAGGCGGCAGCCACGCTGACCACCAGCCTGACGGCCGCGGTGGATGCAGACATCCTAGGCAACCGCAACCAGCAGGCCAACGGCACCACAGGCGCCACCGGAACCACACAGCAGCCCGTCCGGTCCCTGCCCATCACCGCCACCGGCATCGGCGCCGAAGTGGACACCACGGGCAAGGCACTGAACATTACCCAGGGCTCCGGCCTCGGCGACTACTCGACGGCGTCCACCGCCGCATTGCTGGGCACCACCCTGGCGGAGAAGAACAACCTCACCGTCGGATCCACCTTCACCATCAATGACCAGGCCTACACGGTCTCCGGCCTGTTCGACGCCGGCACCACCTTCGGCAACAACGCCGTCTATGTCACCCTCCCCACCGCCCAGGCCCTCGCCGGAACACCCGGTGAACTGTCCAGCATGATCGTGACGGTCAATTCCATGGACAACGTCGCCGCTGCCAAGACGGCTTTGCAGACAGCCCTTGGCACGGACAAGGCTGACGTCACCCAGGGCCAGAACCTGCAGACCGCGGTCAGCTCCCTGGACAGCGTCAAGAACATCTCCTTCATCGCGTTCGTCGCCGCCCTGGGCACCGCGGGACTCATCATCCTGCTCATCATGGTGATGCTGGTCCGCGAGCGCCGCCGCGAAATCGGTGTGCTGAAGGCCATTGGTGCACCCAACCGCACCATAGGCCTGCAGTTCGTCCTCGAAGCCCTGGTCCTGGCAGCCCTGGGCAGCGGCCTGGGCGCCGCCATCGCATCGTTCGCCAGCGGCGGCATCGCCTCCGCCCTGATCAGCAGCAACACCGCCACAACCACTGCCACCACAGGCCGGGGCTTCCCGGGCGGAGCCGGCGGCGGCGCCGGCTTCCCGGGCGGCCAGGGTGGACCCTTTGGCGGCGCTTCCCAGCTGTTGAACTCCGTCACCGCCAGCGCATCACCCGGAGTGATCGCCGCTGGCATCGCCGCCGTATTCGGCGTCGCCATTATCGGTGCCCTGGTTCCGGCGCTGCTCACGGCACGCATCCGTCCCATCGAAGTCCTGCGAGGAGAATAGCCATGATTGAAGTCAAGAACCTGGTCCGCACCTTCAACTCCGGTGACCGCACCATCAAACCGGTCAACGACGTCAGCTTCGTCCTTGAACAGGGCACCCTCGCCTCCATCGTGGGCAAAAGCGGCAGCGGCAAGAGCACACTGTTGTCCCTCCTCGGTGCCCTGGACAAGCCAACCAGTGGCGACGTCGTCGTCAACGGCGTAAGCCTCGCGAGGATGCCGGACGGCAAGCTGACCGAATACCGCCGCCGCGACATCGGGTTCGTGTTCCAGCAGTTCAACCTGATCCCCAACCTGTCCACGGTGGACAACGTGATGCTTCCCATGGAGTTCGCGGGGATGCGCAAGGCTGCCCGCCTGCAGCGCGCCAGGGAGCTGCTTGAACAGGTCCAGCTGGATCCGTCCAAGCACGAACGGCGCATTAACCGGCTCTCCGGCGGCGAGCAGCAGCGCGTGGCCATTGCCCGGGCACTGGCCAACGAGCCCAAACTGATCCTCGCCGACGAGCCCACGGGCAACCTCGACGAGCAGACCGGCGACCACATCATCGAGCTCCTCAGCTCGCTTGTGCGGGACCATGACACCACCATCCTGGTGGTCACCCACGACCGGGCCCTGGCCAACAAGACGGATCGCCGGTTTCGCCTGCAGCAGGGCAAGCTGACGGAGGAGCCGGTCCGGGGCAGGGCGGTGGCTGCCAACGCCTGACATCAGTCCAAGGGGGCCGAAGATGAGGACATCCCGTCCCATCTTTGGCCCTTTTTGCTCACTTGTGTGTCCCGCTGGAGGTTCCCCGTGCCTCCCCCGCCGCTGTGACAGGATTGCAGCTATGACTGCTCCCATCGCCACGCCATGGCTTTCCAGCCAGCCCGACCAGGATCCGCGTTCTGCTACCGGTGCTCGCCTTCGCTGGGGAATTATCGCGACGGGCAGCATCGCCCGCGCCGTCTCGCAGGACCTCGCGCTGCTTGAAGACGCCGAGTTGTATGCGGTCAGCTCCCGGACACAGGACACTGCCGACGCTTTTGCCGTGGCCTACGACTTTGCAAAGGCCTACGGGGACGACGGCGGTGTTCGCGGCTACCAGCGCCTGCTCGCCGATGACGCCGTGGACGTTGTCTACGTCGCCACGCCGCACGCACAGCACCATGAGATTGTCCTCGCTGCCCTCAATGCCGGCAAGCATGTGCTCTGCGAGAAGGCTTTCACCATCAACGCCCGCGAAGCATCGGAGCTCATCGACCTTGCCCGCAGCCGCGGATTGTTCCTCATGGAGGCGGTGTGGAGCCGCTTCCTGCCCTCGATGCAGCGGGCGTTCCAGATCGCAGCTTCAGGTGAACTGGGAGACATCCACTGGATCACCGCAGACCTGGGATTCCCGGCGCCGTACTCCCCCACAGCCAGGCTGTGGGCCCGGAAGGACGGCGGTGGGGCCTTGCTGGATTTGTCCGTCTACCCGCTCCTGTGGGCGCTGGGCACCCTTGGCTTTCCCCAGACAGTCAGCGCCACCGGCTTTGTCAACGATGACGGCGTGGATGCACAGAACGCCATGACCCTCGGCTACGGCCACGCGGCCCAGGTCCAGCTCACCTCCTCGCTCCTGGCCCACGGCCCGCGCACGGCAACCGTCGCGGGGAGCCTGGGCTTCCTGCAGAGCGTCGGCTCCATCAACAACCCCCGCGAACTCATCATCACCAAAGGATGGGAAGAGCGCCGGACCGAAACCTTTGACGTGGTCGGCAAAGGCTACGCCTACGAACTGCGCGAAGTCATGCGGTGTGTCCAGCAGGGGCTGACCGAAAGCCCGGTGATGCCGCTTGAAGACACACTGAACACCATGCGCCTGTTCGACGGCGTTCGCGCCCAACTGGGCGTGAGCTACCCCAACGACAGCCATTAGCGGGCACGCGAGGACGAACGACGGCGGCGAACCCGGCTTTCCCAAGACCGTCACGCATGTGACTTCCTGCTTTCGCCCGTGACACGTAGCGCTGCTTTTCCCGCCATTTGTAAATTCCCTTGAGAGTTCTCTGGACTTCAAGTAAAAAGCAGTCTTACCATTTAGACGGCATAGATTGCACCGGTCACTGGGGGGGTGGTATGCATGGCTCGTATCAGTTCGCCATGGCGTGCCCTGCGCCCGGTGATCCTTGCCGGAGCAGCCGCAGTCACCTGGCTGACGCTGTCGTCAACGGGAGCATCCGCCGACTCCGGTCCTGACTCTTCGTCGCTGTTCGGCAATGTCACCAGCTCGGTTTCATCGCTGGTCCAGGATGTTGCAGGTTCGGTTTCACCGGCTGCGCCGCGACCTGCTGCAGGACCCGGCTTGGTGCAGCCTGTAGTAACCCCGGTTTCTGGGCTGGCAGATAACCTCATTGCCGCCGTTACCGTCGTGGACCAGGTGGTTCCGGCGGGAACTGTTTCCGCGGTCTCCGCCCCCGTTGTTGAGCTTGCCGACAGCGTGACGACCAGCGTGGCGCAGGTTGTTGTAGCCCCTGCAGCAGATGCCCTTCCGGTTCTCGAGCCGGTGCTCCAACCGGTTTCCGACCTTCTGACCGGCACTGCTCCACTGCCCCTCCCCCTTCCGGATCCGCCCGTTGGCGCGGTGCCCGTGGATCTTCCGGCAGGGGTAATCCCTGATTCCGCCGCAGCTCAGAGCGCAGCCGTGGAAACACTTCCGGAAGCATCCGAGACGGCAGCGGAGGCGGATGTTGACGCGGGCTCCCCGGATTCCGGGCAGGTTACCGGCGGCAACCCGGGATCGGAAGCGTCAGGCGTTTCAGTCCTGGCAGGCACTTCTGGCCCACGAACTGCAGTATCTGTGCCCGCTGCTCCGGATTATGAGGAGCCCCTTCCCGTTGACCAGGCCCCGCTGCCTGCCCAGGTTCCATCCCCGGCATCGGGCGCGGGCAGTGGCGGGTCTTCCGGCAGCCTGTCCGGTGCCGCTGCATGGCTTAGCCCTTTCGGCTTTGGTTTTGAACGTCCGGGCGCTGTTCCCGCCATCGAGGCGTCTGAGCACGCTCCCGCACCGGTGTCATTCGACCCCGGTTCTTCCCCTGACTAGTTGAGGCACCCTGCCCAATATTGGGCAGCATGTGGCTTTACGGGCAGCTGAGCTGCGCCCGAACAACCTCAACTTTTCAGGAGTATCCATCATGAACTGCACCCTTCGCAGGGGGCTTCTTAGCACCCTCTTTGCCGGCGGCCTTCTGGCTTTCGGTTGCGCTGCCGCGAACGCAGCGGACACCACCAGCGGGACGGATCTTTCCGCCTCCGCCCTCATCTCGGCGGCGGCACCTTCCGAATCGACGTCGTTGGGCCTGCTGGGTGACCCAACGCCGACCGGTTCAACGGGTGTCGCCGCCGCAGTGGACGTCAACCTCGGCCTCGGAGGCACGGGCACGGGCACGGGGACCACGGACGCTACGACGGCAGACCTCGCCGTCGACGCAGCCGTAGACCTCGGACTCGGCGGCATCACCACCGACCCCGCCACCACCGGCACCACCGACCTGGCCGCCGCAGCCGACGTCACCCTCGGCCTCGGGAGCACCGGGACCGGGACCACGGACGCCACCACGGCAGACCTCGCCGTCGACGCAGCCGTAAACCTCGGACTCGGCGGCATCACCACCGACCCCGCCACCACCGGCACCACCGACCTGGCCGCCGCAGCCGACATCAACCTCGGCCTCGGAGGCACGGGCACGGGGACCACGGACGCCACCACGGCAGACCTCGCCGTCGAAGCAGCCGTAAACCTCGGGCTCGGCGGCATCACCACCGACCCCGCCACCACCGGCACCACCGACCTGGCCGCCGCAGCCGACGTCACCCTCGGCCTCGGAGGCACGGACACGGGCACGGGGACCACGGACGCCACCACGGCAGACCTCGCCGTCGACGCAGCCGTAAACCTCGGACTCGGCGGCATCACCAGCGGTGATACCAACGGGCTTGGCACCACCGTTGATGCAGCCGTGGATCTAGCCATTGGCGGTGTCACCAACGGTGACGTGGCAAGTGGAGTCGACGCAGTGGTTGATCTTGGAGCTGGTCCCGGTACCGGAACTGCAGGTACCGGCGGACTGGATGCTGTTGTGGACCTGGGCATTGACCTGGGTATCGGAGCTGGTGGTGACAGCGGCACGGGCACCCCGGGGACGAACGCACCCGGCACCACTGATCCGGGAACCACCAACCCGGGAGACGGCACCAGCGGTGACACTGGCACCCTTGATCCAGGAACCACTGCTCCAGGTACCGGTACTCCGGGTTCAGGTGACCCTGCCGGCAACGGCGGCACCACTGCCGGCGATGGTTCCGCAAGCGGCAACGGCGGCACCGGCACCGCTGGCAGCGGCAACTTCACGGCGGCCCCGGCAGGCTCCACCGCGGTGAGCGGAGCCATCGGCACGGTTACAGCACCCCGCAGCACTCCGGCCAACGGAAGCCCTGCCCTTGCCAATACGGGTTCTGCCCACACCGGCCTGGCCAAGACCGGCTGGGACGGATCGCTGGTTCCCCTGGCCCTGCTGATCCTGGCAGGCGGACTCCTGATGCTCCGTAAGCGCAAGGTGTCCTAGAAACATCAAGGCAATAGCGGAAACCGCCCGTACACGCGCCTGAAGCGGCAGCATTCAGCGGGCTGGCGAAAGGAGGAGACCCGACACAAACAACCAAGCAACAGTACAAAACATGTCTTCAGCACACATGTCCTTGTAGCCAATGGTCCGGCGGCGAAGCTGTTTCAAATCGCCGCCGGGCCGTCGGCCTGCGCAAGGCGAAAGCCTAGGTCAATCGTTGGTTTAACCGGAGCGCCCGTATAATTTGAGGTACGACAGTGCCGCAGCGCACCGGGAGGAACGGTCATGGTGGCGGAATCGCCTAGCTCCATCAAGAATGAAGTTGTCGGCGGTCGCTACCGTTTGGGCGAAGTTGTAGGCCGCGGTGGAATGTCATCGGTGTACTGCGCTCACGACGAAAAACTGGGCCGTGACGTGGCGTTGAAGCTCTTCGCTCCCCAGGCTCCAGACGCAGAAGAGCTCAAGCGGCAGGAAGCCGAAATCCAGCTCCTTGCCACCTTGAACCATCCGGGCCTCGTGACGCTCTTCGATGCCGGAATCGATGACCGTATTCCGGACGAGCCCCGCCCCTTCCTGACCATGGAACTCGTCGAGGGCCAGGACCTGCGCAGCCGCATCCGGCACAGCAGGGTGCCGCTGGAGGAGCTGTCCGTCATCGGCGCGGGCATCGCCGATGCACTGGCATACGTGCACGGCCTGGGCATCATCCACCGCGATATCAAACCTGGGAACATCCTCCTGGTCCAGATCCGCCCGGGCGAGCCGCTGCGGCCCAAGCTCACGGACTTCGGCATCGCCAGGATCGTGGATTCCACCCGGCTCACGGCCACCGGCACGATGGTAGGCACGGCTGCCTATCTCAGCCCCGAGCAGGCCCTCGGCAAACCACTGTCTTCAGCCACGGACATCTACTCCCTGGGCCTGGTGCTGCTGGAGTGCATCAAGGGCACCGTTGAGTATCCGGGCAGTGCAGTGGAATCCGCCGTTGCCCGGCTCCACCGCGCCCCGGAAATCCCCGACGACGTCCCCGCGGAATGGGCCGACCTCATTCGTTCCATGACTGCCATCGAGCCGCTGGAACGGCCTGCGGCCGCTGACATTGAGACGGCGCTGCGCCAGGCCCTGGTTTCGCCCGCATCAACGCCCGGCGAACTGGTACCGGAAACCACGCGCGTACTTCCGGCCATGCCCTTTCACCCGCCCTCCATCACTGCTGAAGAATCAGTGGAAGAGGTGCGCGAAGCGGCAGCAGCCGCGGAGGCTGAAGATCCAGCACCCGGCGGCCGGCCTGCGGCCCCGCCATCTGCTTCTGGAGCGGCAGCGTCCGGAGTGGCTAACAGCCCCTCCGCCAGAAAGGTTCCCCGCAAATCCCGCCTGTCCCGGACCCAACGCATCTGGCTGGCCGTCGTGCTCGGTGCCCTGGTGATTGCTGCAGCCGCCGCTGCGGTGATGATGAGCCTCTCCGCCCCGCCGGCCGACGTCGTCCCTTACCCCACGGTGACCGGCGTGCTGGGCGACCATCTGCAGGAGCTCCAGAAGAGTGTTGAGCCGTGACCTTGCGGTATGCCATGCGCGGCCGGATGGTCCTGGCCTGCTCGGCGACCCTCCTGGCGGCGGGTTTGCTCAGCGCGTGCGCCGGACCAGGGAGCGGCCTGAAGCGCGAGGCAGCGGCACAACTCCAGGCGCGGGTGCTGGAAGTGACCCAGGCGTCGTCCCAAAATGATCCGGCAACGGCACTGAAGGCGCTGGAGGGTCTTGAAACGGACCTCTCGGCGCTTCAGGCAAAGGGCCAGGTGTCCGAGGAGCGGCGCCGGAGCATCACCACCGTGGCCACCGCTGTCCGTGCGGACCTCAAGGAAGCCGTTGACGCGCAGCAGGCGGCAGCAAAAGCCGCCGAGGATGCCCGGACCGGCCAGGCAGCTCAAAGTCCCTCCCCCACCGCCGAGGTGCCCGCACCCCAGCCAGCCCCCGCGCCGGCTCCCGCGCCCGCCCAAGGCAACGCGGGGGGAAATGGTGCCGACGCCGGCAAGAACAACAACGGCGACAAGGGCAAGGGCAAGGACTAGCCCCGGCACAGAGCGCATAGAAAAGAGGCGGTGCTCCGGAGCAATCCGGAGCACCGCCTCTTTTTCGCAGCTGCCGCAGCAGCGGCCGGCCTTACGCGAGGCTGGCGATGACTTCGTTGAGAGTGGCGGAAGGACGCATCACGGCGGAAGCCTTGGCGTCCTCCGGGCGGTAGTAGCCGCCGATGTCCACGGGTGAGCCCTGGACCTTAGCCAGCTCGCCCACAATCGCTTCCTCCTTGGAGGAAAGCTCGTTGGCGACTGAACTGAATGCGTCGGCCAGGTCGGCGTCGTCCGTCTGCTTTGCCAGCTCCTCCGCCCAGTAGCGGGCCAGGAAGTAGTGGCTGCCACGGTTGTCCAGCTCGCCCACCCGGCGGCTCGGGGACTTGTTCTCGAGCAGGAACGTGCCCGTGGCGCGGTCCAGGGTGTCGGCCAAGACCTGTGCGCGGGCGTTGCCCGTGGTGGTGGCCAGGTGTTCGAAGCTGACGGCCAGTGCCAGGAACTCACCCAGGCTGTCCCAGCGGAGGTGGTTTTCCTTGAGCAGCTGCTGGACGTGCTTCGGGGCGGAACCGCCGGCACCGGTCTCGAAGAGTCCACCGCCGTTCATCAGCGGAACAACCGAAAGCATCTTGGCGCTGGTGCCCAGTTCCAGGATGGGGAACAGGTCCGTGAGGTAGTCGCGGAGCACGTTGCCGGTGACGGAGATGGTGTCCTCGCCCTTGCGGATGCGCTCCAGGGTGAAGGCGATGGCCTTGACCGGGGACATGATCTGGATGTCCAGGCCCTCGGTGTCGTGGTCCTTCAGGTACTCGTTGACCTTGGCGATGAGGTTGGCGTCGTGGGCGCGTTCCTCGTCAAGCCAGAACACGGCAGGAGTCTGGGAGGCGCGGGCACGGGTGACGGCCAGCTTGACCCAGTCGCGGATGGGGGCGTCCTTGGTCTGGCAGGCGCGCCAGATGTCACCTTCGGCCACCTCGTGTTCGATCAGGACGTTGCCTGCGCCGTCCACGATCTGGACCTTGCCGGCTTCCTGGATCTCGAAGGTCTTGTCGTGGCTGCCGTATTCCTCCGCTGCCTGCGCCATGAGGCCAACGTTCGGCACGGTGCCCATGGTGGTGGGGTCGTAGGCGCCGTTGGCGCGGCAGTCGTCAATAACCACCTGGTAGATGCCGGCGTAGGAGCTGTCCGGCAGGACGGCCAGGGTGTCCGCTTCCTTGCCGTCCGGGCCCCACATGTGTCCGGAGCTGCGGATCATGGCAGGCATGGAGGCGTCCACGATGACGTCGCTGGGGACGTTCAGGGTGGTGATGCCCTTGTCCGAGTCCACCATGGCCAGGGCGGGGCCGTCTTCCAGGCCCTTCTTGATGAGGTTCTGCACGCCGTCGCGCACATCCTCGGGCAGGTCCTCGAGGCTGCTCAGGATCGCGGCAAGGCCGTTGTTCGGGCTGATGCCGGCTGCAGCGAGCTGCTTGCCGTAGGTGTCGAAGAGTTCGGTGAAGTAGGCCTTGACTACGTGGCCGAAGATGATGGGGTCCGAGACCTTCATCATGGTGGCTTTGAGGTGCGCGGAGAACAGCACGCCTTCTTCCTTGGCGCGGGCAACCTGTGCCTTCAGGAATTCGTCCAGGGCGGCGGCGCGCATCACGGTGCCGTCGATGACCTCGCCGGCCAGGACCGGGAAGGCCTTCTTCAGGACCTTCACGGAGCCGTCTTCGCGGACCAGCTGGATGGCGATGGTGCCCTCGGACTCGATGATGACGGACTTCTCGTTGGAGCGGAAGTCGTCCTGGCCCATGGTGGCCACGTTGGTCTTGGAGTCAGGGGTCCAGGCGCCCATGGAGTGCGGGTTCTGGCGGGCGTAGTTCTTGACGGACAGCGGCGCACGGCGGTCAGAGTTGCCTTCGCGCAGGACCGGGTTCACGGCCGAACCCTTGATCTTGTCGTAGCGCGAGCGGACGGCGGTTTCCTCATCCGAGGAGGGGTTGTCCGGGTAGTCCGGCAGCGCGTAGCCCTGGCCCTGCAGCTCGGCGATGGCGGCCTTCAGCTGCGGGATGGAGGCACTGATGTTGGGCAGCTTGATGATGTTGGCTTCCGGCGTCTTCGCCAGCTCACCGAGTTCAGCAAGGGCGTCACCGATCTGCTGCTCGGGGGTCAGGTAATCACCGAACTGGGCAATGATGCGGCCGGCGAGCGAAATGTCGCGGGTCTCCACCTCCACACCTGCTGTCGAAGCGAACGCCTCGATGATTGGCAGGAACGAATAGGTAGCCAGCATCGGCGCTTCGTCGGTGTGGGTGTAGATAATCTTGGACATGCGCGGGCGTCTCCCTGTGGGTCGGCTTGGTTGTGAAAAATTCGGTCTATTTCACCATGTACAACTTACCCGAGGACGCCGCCTTGAACCGTACCGGAGTCCCAGCGTTACCCCTGCGGCGGGCAGGATTACAGCGATGGAGAACGGGCGACGGCGGCAGGAACCGAGGTGCGCGGCGCACCTGGGCGTCCGCGGGACAGGGCCGCCTCTCCCGGCCGCGCAGCCATACATGATACGTCACTACTATTTACAAACCTGTCATGAAAGAGATAAATTCGCAGGGTCACACTTGGCCTTTCCAGGCCTTTTCCCCGTTCAGACAGGACAACAATGACAAGCACAAGGTCTCTGGCTTCCGCCCTCCTGAGCCTCTCCGCAGCCACCGTTCTGGCTCTCACCGGCGCGGGTGCTGCCACGGCTGCGCCTGCAGCGGCGGACGACGACAAAAACCCGTCCGTCACCAGTGCTGTCCTGAACGCCGCCGGCGCGGCTGACTACTGGACGCCCGAGCGGATGCAGAGCGCCCTCCCGGGCGACGCACTCGCGGGCAAGGCGCTCGAACGCGGCAACCGTTCCAGCGCTGCGCTCGTGGAGAAAGGCAAACCGTCCTCCACCAAGGGCACCAAGGGCACGGGGACCACAACTGCCACGGCCCAGAGCGAGCAGCCGGTCAGCCACATCGGCAAGGTGTTCTTCACCCTGGCTGGCTCAAATTACGTCTGCTCAGGCAACGCCGTCTCCTCCACCAACGGCAGCACGGTCGCCACCGCAGGACACTGCGTGAACGAAGGCCCCGGCGCGTACGCCACCAACTTCATCTTTGTTCCTGCCTATGAAAACGGCGCGGCGCCCTATGGCAAGTGGTCTGCACGGGCCCTGTACGCTCCGAGCCAGTGGGTCTCCAACGGCGACATGACCTACGACACAGGCTTTGCCGTGCTGAACCGCAACGCGAAGAACCAGACCCTGACGTCCGTCGTTGGCGGGTCCGGCGTCGCCTTCAACCAGGCCCGCGGCCTGACCTACAAGTCCTATGGCTACCCGGCCGCTGCACCTTTCAACGGCGAGACCCTGAAGAGCTGCACCGGCAAGGCAAGCAACGATCCCAACAACCCGCAGTTCAACACCCAGGGCATCCCCTGCGACATGACAGGCGGTTCCTCAGGCGGCCCGTGGTTCATCCAGACGAGCTCCTCCACCGGGGCTGCCGGCGTGCAGAACTCCATCAACAGCTATGGCTACAACCGTTCCGCCGTGATGTACGGCCCGTACTGGGGCTCCGTCATCCAGTCCACCTACGCCAGTGCAGCAAAGTCCTAAGGAACCCAACCACGACGAGGACCCTGTCAGCCACGTGGACCTGACCCAGACCCACGAGGAGGTCCTCGAGTACTGGACCAGGCAGCGGATGGCAGAGGCCAAGCCCCGGGAGATTCAGCTTCCGGATCCCGGCCCGCGTCCAGATGACCAGGACTAACCCGGCACAACGACGACGGCGCCCGTCCCCTTTCGAAGGGGGCGGGCGCCGTCGTTGGTTCTACTTCATCGACTGCTCTGCAATTGTCGTTATGCGCCGGGAAAACGACAGTTACGTGGGCCCACACCGGCAGGGTTCCCTGGCCGAGCTTGCGAGGCTAGGGAGCCGGTGGGGAGCAATCGATCCATTTAGTGGAAGAAGTGGCGGGCGCCGGTGAAGTACATGGTGATGCCGGCGGCGTTGGCTGCCGCGATCACTTCTTCATCGCGGACGGATCCGCCGGGCTGCACCACGGCGCGGACACCGGCGTCGATCAGGATCTGCAAGCCGTCGGCGAACGGGAAGAACGCGTCGGAGGCGGCCACGGCACCGCGGGCACGCTGGGGTGCGGCGGCACCGCTGGCGTTGGACGCACCGCCGGCACCTTCGACGTCGGACTCCACCGTGACGCCCAGCGTGTTGGCCCGCTCCACGGCCAGCCGGCAGGAATCGAGGCGGTTGACCTGGCCCATGCCAATACCCACCGCCGCGCCGTCCTGGGCGAGGAGGATGGCGTTGGACTTGGCGGCCCGGCAGGCGGTCCAGGCGAAAGCGAGGTCCGCGAGGGTCTTCTCGTCTGCGGCCTCGCCGGCAGCGAGGGTCCAGTTGGCGGGGTCGTCGCCGTCGGCGTCCACCTTGTCCGCAACCTGGACCAGCATGCCGCCGGAAACCTGGCGGAACTCCGTGGGGTAGCGGCCGTAGCCCTCGGGGAGGGCGAGCAGGCGGATGTTCTTCTTCTTGGAGAGGATCTCCACGGCTTCAGGTTCGAAGCCGGGGGCGATGACAACCTCGGTGAAGATGTCCTTGACCGTGTTGGCCATGCCGGCGGTGACGGTGCGGTTTGCGGCGATGACGCCACCAAACGCGGACACGGGATCGCAGGCGTGCGCCTTGGCGTGGGCATCGGCGATGGGGTCCGCGGCATCCTTGGAGCCAACTGCCACACCGCAGGGGTTGGCGTGCTTGATGATGGCGACGGCGGGTTCGCTGAAGTCGTAGGCGGCGCGCAGGGCGGCGTCGGCGTCCACGAAGTTGTTGTAGCTCATGGCCTTGCCGTGCAGCTGGTCAGCCTGGGCGATGCCCACCGGGGCGGCCTTGTCAACGTAAAGCGCAGCCTGCTGGTGCGGGTTCTCGCCGTAGCGCAGGACTTCCGAGCGTTCCAGGGACAGGCCCGCGTAGGCGGGCCAGTCAATGACGCCGTCGCCGTCCTCGTCCAGGAACTGGCTGGCAGTCCAGGTGGCCACGGCGTTGTCGTAGGCAGCGGTGTGGGCGAACGCCTTGGCGGCCAGCCGCCGTCGTGTCTTCAGGTCGAAGCCGCCTTCCGCGGCCGCGGTGACAACCTGGCCGTAGAAGGACGGGTCCACCACAATGGCGACGGCGGCGTGGTTCTTGGCGGCCGACCGCACCATGGCAGGGCCTCCAATGTCGATCTGTTCCACGACGTCGTCCTGCGCGGCACCGGACTTGACGGTCTCCACGAACGGGTAAAGGTTCACCACCACCAGGTCGAAGGCTTCGATGTCCATGCTGGCAAGGGTTTCCATGTGGGCCGGGACGCGCCGGTCCGCCAGGATGCCGCCGTGCACGCGCGGGTGCAGTGTCTTGACGCGGCCATCCAGCATCTCGGGTGAACCGGTGACCTCTTCCACCTCTTGCACGGGGATGCCGGCGGCGGCGATCTTCTTGGCCGTGGACCCGGTGGAGACGAGCTTCACGCCCGCTGCGTGCAGGCCCTGGGCGAGCTCCTCCAGACCGGTTTTGTCGTAAACCGAGATCAGGGCCCGGCGGATGGGTACACGGTCAATGGATACGCGCTCATGCTGCGTGAAGCTCACAAATGTCTCCGTCTTATCTCGCGGTACAAGGCCGCGGTTGGTGGGGATACGGCCAGTTTATCGCGAAGGGCGCGGGTTGCCCGGCGTGGCCCCCGGAGTGTGAACGGGGTGGGGCCGGGCTAGAGTTTTGGACAGGAGGCGGCGATGAATACTTACACCACGGTGCCCAGCGGCGAACAGGTGGTCCAGGAACTGCCCTGGCGATGGAAAGTCCAGGGCAGGATCTTCCTGATCGGGGGCCTCGGCTTCATGTTCGATGCCTGGGATGTGACCCTGAACGGCATCCTGATTCCACTGCTGTCCAAGCACTGGTCGCTCTCCGCAGGGGAGGCGGCCTGGGTGGGCACGGCCAACCTGATCGGCATGGCACTCGGTGCCTTCATTTGGGGAACCATCGCGGATACCGTGGGACGGAAGAAGGCCTTCACGGCCACCCTCCTGCTGTTCTCCGTGTTCACGGTGTTCGGCGCGTTCTCCCCGGACTTCGTCTGGTTCTGCGTTTTCCGGTTCATGGCAGGGTTCGGCCTGGGTGGCTGTATACCCGTGGACTATGCCCTGGTGGGTGAGTTCACGCCGCGGAAGCAGCGCGGCAAAGTGCTGACAGCCATGGACGGCTGGTGGCCCATCGGCGCTGCCCTGGCAGGCTTTGTTTCCGCCGGACTGGTGGCCCTCTACGGTGACTGGCGCCTGACCATGCTGGTGATGGTCCTGCCCGCCCTGCTGGTCTTCTGGGTCCGGCGCAGCGTGCCCGAATCGCCGCTGTTCCTCATCCGAAAGGGCCGGCGCGAGGAAGCAGCCCGCATCATCGACGGACTGGTGGAAGCAACCGGTGCGGAGCCACGCGCCTACAGCCTTCCCGATGCCGGGGACGTCCCGCGGCTCTCCGCCGGCAGCGCCTGGACCCAGCTGCGCTCGGTATGGCAATTCAACTGGAAAATCACCGCCGCAGCCTGGTCCCTGTTCTTCAGCATCCTGCTGGTGTACTACCTGTCCCTGACATGGATGCCACGCATCCTGATCGGGGCGGGCTTCGCGGAGTACAAGGCATTCGTCACCACAGCCTCCATGGCCGCCGTCGGATTCCTTGGCGTGGTGGTGGCGGCACTTCTGGTGGAGCGCGTGGGCCGGAAATGGATCCTGGCCATCACCGGTCCGCTGTCCGCGCTGACCCTGGTGATCGTGGCGTTCGTAGTGGACATCCCCACGGCAGCAGTGTTCTGGCTGCTGGTGTTCGGGTTCGTGGTGCAGGTGGCCATCCCGGTGCTTTATGCGTATGTCTCCGAGCTCTATCCCACCGAACTGCGGGGCACAGGGTTCGGCTGGGCGTCCACGTTCTCGCGCCTCGGCGCCGGCTTTGGCCCGTTGATCTTCGCGAACTACTTCTGGCCCGAGCTCGGGCTGGCCACGTCGTTTGCGCTGGCCGGAGCCCTGGTGCTGGCATCTGTCCTGTGGATGGCGTTCTTCTCCCCCGAAACCCGCCAGCGCCGCCTCGACTGACCCGCCCCTCCCCTCCCAACTAGGTAGCAGCAGATGTCGTTTTAGGCCCGTATTCCGACATCTGCTGCTACCTAGTTGGGGCGACCAGCCGCGGCTGAGCAGTGCCGAATGGACTTTTCCGACAGCGGGCCGTGCGTCGCGCTCCATATGCCGCTTCGAAATCCTTACAAGGAGCCAGCCTGCCCGGGAAAAATCCTCATCGCGGGCAATATCGCGAACAACCTGTCCCGCCTCCGAGTGTCCCTCGCCGTCGTATTCCACGGCGGTCTTCAGTTCCGGGTAGCTCAAGTCAGGTTGACGTACGACGCCGGCGCCCAGGTCCGTGCGCACGTTCAGCAGGGGTTCGGGCAGGCCCGCGTCCTCCAGTGCAAGCCGCAGTTTGGTTTCCTGCGCGGAATCCGAGCCCACCCGCGCCCGCTCCAGGGCAACCCGTGCCTTCCTGATGCCGGGTGTCCCCTTGTGCCGGTCCAGCATGTCCTCCAGGTCCTCCATCGTGGCGTACGGCCCGGACCTGCCCTCGAGCTCCGGTCGCGGGATCCGCAGGAGGTGGTCGGCCACAACGGTCAACTCTTCGATGCTCATCTTGCGGGAACAGTCCAACCACGTCCTTGCCCGCGAGGTGATCAGGAGTCCGTTGTGAGTCACGATCTCATCCGCAAAGAACTGGCCGCGGTGCCCCCGGACTCCGCCGCGGCGCGGAATCGCCGTGGTGTCCGGCCTGGAGATGTGGGTGACTGGGTCGTCTTTCCCCGGCAGGAACCCCGGGAAGGACCACAAGGTGAAGGCTGTCGCATGAGAGGCAGCACTGAACTCGGTGACCAGTGTCAACGGCCGGACCACCGACTCCAGCTCAGGAAGCGGAGGGTGCAGCGGCTGCCTTATCCCCCTGCTCGGTGTGGCCAGCGAATGGTGCCGCAGCCGTCCGACTGTAACCCCGGCGTCGGCCGCTTCCTGGAAGGTGAAGGCGCCGGAAGGCAGCACGTCCGGCATAGGCCGCGGAGTTCTCATGGCTCATGGTGGCAAATTTCCTGGCGGAGCTGCTGAAGTTATCCACAGGAGCGTCCTCCGCCCCCAACCAGGTAGCAGCAGGTGTCCGTTTGCGCCTCTATTCCGACATCTGCTGCTACCTAGTTGGGGGAGGGAGGGGTGAGGGGTGAGGGGTGAGGGGTGTTGGGCCGGCGGCTAGGAGGTGGAGAACGAGGGGTCGGCGGCGAGGGCGGCCAGCGTGGAGACCAGGAGCCGGCGCTCCACCACCTTGATGCGCTCGTGCAGGGATTCCTCGGTGTCCGCGTCCTGGATGGCCACGGCCTCCTGGGCAATGATGGGACCCGTGTCCACGCCTGCGTCTGCCCAGTGGACGGTGCAGCCCGTGACCTTCACCCCGTACGCCATCGCATCACGCACGCCATGGGCACCGGGAAATGCCGGCAGCAGCGCAGGGTGCGTGTTCAGGTACCTGCCGTTGAACGCGTCGATGAAGCTTGGGCTGACGATCCGCATGAATCCGGAGGACACCACCACGTCCGGTTTGTAGGCGGCCACGGCCTCGGTGAGGGCGGCGTTCCAGTCGGCGCGGTCCGGGTAGGCCTTGAAGTCCACCACAAATGTAGGGATGCCGGCCGCAGCCGACCGTTCGACGCCGTACGTTCCTTCGCGGTCCGCGCCCACGGCCGCGATCTCCACGGGCAGTTCGCCGGCTTTGACGGCGTCGATAACTGCCTGGAGATTGGACCCGGTGCCGGAAACGAGGACGACGATACGCATTGGTCCAGCTTAGGTGCAGGCTCGCGTACGCTGGAAAACATGAACAGCGAACCGGGCCGGAGCGGGCAACAGCGGGTCAGGGCACCGCTCAGCGAGGCGGCAAAAGCGTCGCTTGCCAAGACCCATACCCTGTTCCGGATGTTCGTGGTTTCGGTGCTCGGCGCTTTCTTTGTGTACCAGCTGGATGTGGGCTACCTGTGGCTGACCACGGTGCTCACCGCCGCGGGCCTGGTCCTGGGAATTGTCCTGCTGGTGCGGGCAGTCCGGCTGAAGGAATCCAAGCTGGTTCTCTTCGGCACCATCTCGGGCCTGGTGGTTGCGGCTGTCATGGTGCTGCTGATTGCCACCACCGTGGTCCTCTTTGACCAGGTCCGCGAGTACCAGGCCTGCCTTGGCCGCGCCCTGACGGACCGGGCCACCCACGCATGCATGGTGCAGTTCCAGGAAGTCCTGCCCACCAAGGTGCGCTGACCCCGGACTGAGCCCTAGTGAACCAGCTCGGCGTCCTGTTCCACTGCCGCGGTCTTCTCGCGTTCCAGCCAGGGTCCGGCCGCGTAGCCAATCACGACGCCGGCAGCCACCTCGGCGGCCACCCACAGTCCCGTCCACAGCGGGTCGGGTCCGATGGCTGTCAGGCGGCCCACGCCGGCTGAGCCCCGGGCAACCCAGGCCAGGCACATGGTCAGCAGGCCAGCGGCAAGGCCGGCGAGCACGCCAAGCACCAGGGTGGAGACAGCCGCGGTGAACCAGCGGGCGTGGATCTTGATGGCCAGCCACTCGTCAAAATGGTTTTCCCCCTCCCGCAGGAACCACCAGCCGGCCATGACGCCGGCCAGCACCGGGACGATCATGGCCACCAAGGCGTAGTCCAGCGGGCCCGACGGGATGGCCGCCAGGACGGGGACTGACGGAAGCGGCCCCACGGCGGTGCCAAGTGGACCCACCTGGGAACCCACTCCCATTGCGAATCCGGCGCCGGAAGTCCAGGCGAGCGCGTAGACCACAAGGTTGGGCAGGAAGCCGAGCTGCGCGATGGTGAGGGCGGCACCTCCCACCGGCCCGGCGTCGAGCGCTTCATAGACAGACACCACAAGGTTCCAGTGGATGAACAGGTCAACAGCCAGCAGCCCTGCTGCCAGAGCAAGCGCAGACATCACCGCCACGAACCCTGCCTTCGCCGCCGATGCAAAGTACGAACCCGCCCAGCGGGAATGCTGGCTGGTACGCGAAATCCAGTCCACGGCGTCGACCCCGATGAGCCGGCTCCAGGAGCCTGCCTCCCTGCGGGCCCCAATCACCATGCCGAGCCCATACGGAACCAGCGGAACCAGCAGCGCGTACCAAAGGTTGATGATGACGTCGGCATTGCGGCAGACGAATCCGGTGGCAGCGCCGAACGCCCCGTAGACCACCCACGATCCCAAAAGGGCCTGCCACAGCTGGTCTGTATAGGAGGCCCGGGCCAGCCGGCGGCCTGCACGCCAGGCCAGGAGGAACGGAATCAGGGTCAGGCCCAGCGGAATCAGGCTCAGGACACCGGTTCCCCCGTGCGAAGCCGCTTCGGGTCCCGCTCCCGCCAGCTCCAGGGGCACGCCGTGGACCAGGAGCCAGGACTGGCCGGCCAGCCGCGCCAGGGCCTCGAATTGGCCGTTTTGGAAACCGGCAGTGGCCCAGACAGCCACGATGGGCGCCACCACCGCCAAGGCAGAAATGATGGCTGCCTGCGCCGTTTCAAGGCCGCCCTGCAGCCACAACGGCATGGGAAGGCCACGGTCTCCGGTCTGGTCAGCGCGCAGTTTCATCGTGTTCCATGGTGTCACGCCGGGTGCGCTCTGCCCGCGAACGACAGGCTCCACGCGGCCACGGATGAACAATCAAATGACCGGCAGGCCGGCGCTTTTTCCGAACCCCCGCCGTAAAATTGGTAGCAACCAACACCAGAAACCCCGCCGAGGGCGTACTGCGATTTCTGCTGGCCACCGCCTTCGACACGGCGCCAGCCAAGGACCCGGATTCCGTAAACCGGGAAAACAGGAGCCGCGAATGAAAGATGAACCGTAAGTTCTGAAGATATTCGTCCTACTGGCTGGTGCAGCCACCGCCATCGGCGCGGCTGCACCAGCGTTTTAAACGACTGCGGCGCCGGGAGCCCCCAAGGTGGCTCCCGGCGCCGTTCACCGTGTCAGGGCTGCTGGTTCAACCAGCGGGCCCGCCGAACGGGGGCCGAGGCCCCCGTCCAGGTCAGCGGCGGGTGCCGCCGTCTGTCTCGATGTTCTCCTTGCGGACTTCCTCGTTGACCGTGACGTCGTCGCGGACAACGTCCTTGTCCAGCCGGACCCGCTCCACCGGAACAGCTTCCTTCTCAACGACGGGGCGCTCCTCGTGGAGGATCACTTCGTGTTCTTCCTCGCTGATGTCAGGTCCGTCGAACGCGGCACCGCGGTTTGCGTCGGTGATGGGCTCACGCTCAATCCGGACTTCTTCGCGCTCCACCGGAATGGTCTTGGTGACGTTCTCGGTGGTGACGTACTTGCGCAAGCGTGCCCGGCCGGTGGCCTCGCGTTCCTTGCCCACGTGCAGCTTTTCCTCGGACCGCGTCATGGCGTCATCCGTGGTGGGACCGGAGGTGTCGTGGCCAACCGCTCCCCGGGCGGAGGTATCCCGGTCGGAGGTGTCACGATCGGACGTGATGCCTGCCGTGGGTGTGCCGGCGTTCAGGTCGGCGTCGCCCTGCAGGTCGACGTCTCCTGCCGTGCCGGACGTTGCCTCGGTGTAGGTCCGTGCGCCACGGTCGTAGTACGTGTACAGCCGGTCCTCTTCCTCGGGGGTGAGGTGGCCGTCGGCGTCTACGCGGGGAGCGTCCTTGACGTGTTCCTTGGTGTACGGGACCACCAGGTCTTCGCCCTGGTTGTGTGCACCCTCAACCGGAATGAATGACTCCGAGGTGCCGAAAAGGCCGGTCTTGACCGTGACCCATGTGGGCTCACCCGTGTCGTCGTCCGCGTACAGCTGTCCGATCGAACCGATCTTGGTGCCATCGGAACCGACGACGTTGCCGCCCTTGGTGAGCAGGTTTTCAAGATTTTCCCTGTTGAGCATGACTCTCCTTGGATGTGTCTTTGCACTGGGTCTGCCAGCAATGGATGTCCTGGCGCGGGTTGTCCCCGACGCCCGGCTTCCGCCCCGGCTGCTTGAGGCTTTGCGCTGACTGCCCCACTACCGTAAGCATGCTTAGCATCAGATGCCAAGCCTACTTACTAAATATTTTTGATCGGGGCGGCCAGTTGTTCACCCGGGCTTCGCCTTCGGGTAACGCTTTCTCCCCCGCCATTTCAAGGAAGGCGCCCACGGTTGAGGGGTGCGGATCGCAATTGTTGCCGAATCTTTTTTGCCGTTGATGAATGGTGTCACCCACTCCATCCTGCGGGTCCTGGACCATCTCCAGGAGCTGGGCGACGAAGTTCTGGTCATCGCACCTTCCGCCCACGACGGCGAGCCGGCGGCCCAGGTCAAAGGCGCCGACGTCCACAGGCTTCCAGCAGTTCCGCTGGCAGGGTATGCGAACGTGCGGGTGGCACTGGGAGGGGTGTACCGGGTCAAGCGAATCCTTGCCGAGTACGCGCCCGACGTGGTGCATCTTGCCTCGCCGTTCGTGCTGGGCTGGCGCGCGGCCCAGGCCGCCAGCCAGCTGGGGATTCCCACCGTGGCGATCTACCAGACCGAAGTCCCCGGCTACGCTGCCAGGTACGGTGTGCCCTTCCTCGAGAACTGGGCCTGGAACCGGGTGGAGAACATCCACTTACTGGCAACACGCACCCTGGCGCCCTCCACGTTCGCGCTGAACCAGTTGCGCGGCCGGGGCATCCCGCGGGTGCGGATGTGGCGGCGGGGTGTGGACACGGCACGGTTCTCGCCGGAAAAGCGCGACGACGGGTGGCGGGCCTCAGTGGCCCCCAACGGCGAACGGATCATCGGCTATGTGGGCAGGCTGGCGGTGGAAAAACAGGTGGAAGACCTGGCCGCCCTGGCCGGCATGCCCAACACGAGGCTGGTGATCGTGGGCGACGGGCCGCAGCGGACAGCATTGGAGAATGCACTCCCCCGCGCGGTGTTCACCGGTTTTCTGGGCGGCGGGGAGCTGGCGCGGGCGGTGGCATCCTTCGACCTGTTCGTCCATCCCGGCGAGTTCGAAACTTTCTGCCAGACCATCCAGGAGGCCATGGCATCTGGTGTTCCGGTAGTGGCCACGGGGCGCGGCGGCCCATTGGACCTGGTGGAGAATTCGCGGACCGGGTGGCTGTACGAACCGGGCGACCTGTCCGCCATGCGCGCCAGGGTGCAGGACCTGATGGGCGACGACGCCAAGCGCCGGGCATTCGCGGCCGCCGCCCACGCCTCGGTGCAGGACAGGACCTGGCCGGCGCTGTGCACCGAACTCGTCCAGCACTACCGGGACGTCATGGCGGCGGTTCCGGCATCCCCGCATAGGACTTCCAGGGCAGGAGCATCGTCATGAGGATTTCAGTAATCGGCTGCGGGTACCTGGGCGCTGTCCATGCGGCAACCCTTGCATCAATGGGCCACAAGGTGGTGGGCATCGACGTCGACCCCGGGAAGGTGCGGCAGCTGGCGCAGGGTGCCGCGCCGTTCCACGAGCCCGGGCTGGATGAGCTCCTCGAGGACGGCCGCGCCACGGGGAGGCTGAGGTTCTCCACCGATCCAGGCGATGCGGGCGATGCGCAGGTGCATTTCCTGTGCGTGGGGACACCGCAGGACAAGACGTCCGACGCCGCCGACCTCACCTTCCTGGTCTCCGCCCTCGAAACCCTGCTGCCGCACCTGGCTGCGGGCGCCGTCGTCGTGGGCAAATCCACCGTGCCCGTTGGAACGGTGGACATGCTCCGCGGCATCCTGGCGCCGCGCCCCGACGTGCTGCTCGGCTGGAACCCCGAGTTCCTGCGGCAGGGCACCGCCGTGAAGGACTCGCTGGTGCCGGACCGGCTGGTCTATGGCGTGGAGGGCGGCCGGCCTGCTGCCTTCGACGCGGCAACCGGCGCACCGCTGGGGGTGGCGGCAGCGCTGGATGCGGTCTATGAACCCCTGCTGGCAGCCGGGATCCCCCGCCTGGTCTGCAGCTTTGCCACGGCAGAGCTCATCAAGTCCGCTGCGAATGCGTACCTGGCCACCAAGATCAGCTTCATCAATGCCGTGGCCGGGCTGTGCGATGCTGCAGGCGCGGACGTGACGGAGCTCAGCGAGGCGATGGGGCTGGACCCGAGGATCGGCGGCGGGTATCTGCACGCGGGGCTGGGCTTTGGCGGCGGCTGCCTGCCGAAGGACATCCGGAGCTTCCGCGCCCAGGCGGCCACACTTGGCGTGCCGGCGGTGCAGGACTGGATGCGCCTGGTTGATGCGGTCAACCTTGGCCAGCGTGAGCGCACAGTCAACCTCGCCACGGAATTGTGCGGCGGTTCGTTGGCCGGGCGCTCGATCACCGTCCTGGGTGCCTCCTTCAAGCCCGATACGGATGACATCCGGGATTCCCCTGCACTGGATGTGGCGGACCGGCTGGCCGCCGCCGGGGCCAGCGTCACCGTCACGGACCCCAAAGCAGTGAACCTTGCCTGGCGCCGCTACCCGCGCCTCCGCTTCGAGGCGTCGACGGGGAGGGCGTTACAGGGCGCCGAACTGATGCTGCTCCTCACCGAATGGGACGAGTACCGGCAGCTTTGTCCCGCGGTGGCCGGCCGGCAGGTACGACGGCGGGTGGTCCTGGATGCCCGGAACGTGCTGGATGCGGCGGCGTGGCAGGAAGAAGGCTGGGCAGTGCGGGGCATTGGCACCCCCGCCGGGGCGACGGTCACGGTACCCGCGGTGGGTTGAGGCCCGCCCGGCGCTCCAAACCAGTCTCGTTTAGCCCAGGAGCCCGAGTTCGGCGAAGGCCAGCGCAAGGCCGTTACCGGCGGGAGGGGCGGTGATCCTGTCCGCCACGGCAAGAACGGCGGGATGACCGCCCTCCACGGCGACGCCGACGGCAGCGTACTCAAGCATTTCAATGTCGTTGGCGCTGTCGCCGATGGCAATGATGTCCGCCCTGTCCAGGCCGAGCCGGGCTTCCACCGCCTGGATGCCCACCGCCTTGTGGGTGCCGGCCATGAAGATCTCCCCCGCGCGGTCACCCAGCGCCGACAGGGAACTGGGGATCAGCCCCACGTCCGGACCGAAGGATTCCATCAGGTGGCTCAAGGGTACCGGTGAATCGAAGCAGGAGACCTTGGCATAGGAGATGCTGCGGAGGTCATCGCTGTACTGCATCGGTCCCAGGATGTCCTCAAGCGGATCCACGTCCGTGCTGAGGACTCCGTCGTGCTGTGGACGCCCGGCGAAGACGGGGCCCAGCACCTCCCTCAGCCGCCGGTCCACCCCGATCCGTCCGTGCAGGGCCTCCGGAGCTTCCAGGATGTAGGCGGCGTGGTGCGCATCCAGGGCCTCCACAATGCGGGCCGCCAGGTCCGGCTCAAAACGGGCGTCCTTCAGGATCTCCCCGTTGACCTCCACGCGGGCACCGGCCCCCGTGATGGTGCCGTCAAACCCCGCGTCCAGGATGTGCGCGGGGACCATGGACAGTGGCCGGCCGGTACAGACAAAAACCAGGTGTCCGAGTTTCCGGGCGGTCCGCACCGCGTCCACATGCGCTGCCGGAGCGAGCCCGTGGTCGGCGTACGTTCCGTCGATGTCGAGAAAGATGGCACGGGGCCTGGCGGTCTGACTGGGCATGCCTGCACTCCTTGGTCTGATCCAGGACTTGCATCCTATCGGCCGACCCTGTTCCCTTAGCGGCCACTCTTCTATTGGCAGACACCGCTCCATTCCGCCGTCCTGAATAAAAGATCCGCATTCCTGCCGCGAAACTGACAGTCATCCTGTGATATTCAAAGTCTTGCACAGTAGTAAGCCTGCTGATTGAATGATGGAACCGGAAATGGGGGCCCGGCACAACTTACTGACAAGGAGTGGCAACATGGGCATTATCGGATTTCTCATTTTGGGCCTGATTGCTGGAGCCATTGCGAAGGCCATCCTGCCGGGTCGCCAAGGCGGCGGCTGGGTAGTGACCCTGGTCCTCGGCGTCGTCGGAGCCATCCTGGGCGGCTGGATCGGATCGCTCATCTTTGGCGGTGGACTGGCCGAATTCTTCGATCTCAGGACGTGGCTGCTGGCCATCCTCGGTTCCATCATCGTTCTCCTGATCTACGGAGCAGTCACCAACCGCAGCGGCCGCCGGGTGTAGCCGCAGCACATAGATAATTCAGTAAGAAGCGCCGGACTCCCCAAAAGGAGGACGGCGCTTTTTACGTCCAACGTGGCTTAATTTATGGCCCCCGGTACCCGCCCAATTCAAGCGGATGGCCTTTATGATGGCGAAGGGGTGGTGTGATGACCAGTTTTATGGGCCGTGCCAACAATGTGGCATTACAAACCTTTGGCGTGGTCATGGACGCGAGCCCGGACGCGCTGCTGGCATTGACCGCAGAGGGCATCATTCTTGCGGCCAATCCGGCAGCAGCGAGGCTCTTCGGCTTCGCCGGGGAAGCTCTTTCCGGCAGGGACCACCGTCAACTGATCGCCGAGGGCTTCCGTGACGAGGTGGGCATGTTGTTCCACCAACTCCTTGCAGAGCCGGAGGCGTATCCGCGGCCGCGGGAGATCATGGGGCTGCGCCACGACGGCGCCGAGATCCCCATCGAGGTGGCCGCCGCACTCCTTCCCCAGCCAACCGCGGCCGACACTCAAGGGGAGCCTGGACCGGCGGTGCAACCGGATGAACAGGTTGCGCCCTCCGCAGCGCGGCTGCTGCTTTCCGCCCGCGGAACGGCACACCGCAAGGCAGACGAGGGCCTGCGGGAGGCGATGTCCCTGCTGACGGCCACCTTGGAATCCACTGCCGACGGCATCCTGGTGATGGGCAATGACGGCAGGGTGGCAGGTTTTAACGATCAATTCCTCAGCATGTGGGGTATCCGGCCGGAACTGATGGAAGCGGAGAGCGAAGAACCGGTCATGCGGCTCATCGTGGAGCAGGTGGCGGATCCTGTGGCCTTCACCGCCCGGCTCGGCGAACTCCAGGAGGACCCGGCCGCCGAAAGCCATGACGTGGTTGAGTTCAGGGACGGCCGTACGTACGAACGGTATTCCCGCCCCCAGCGGGTGGGGGAAAAAATCGTCGGCCGGGTATGGAGCTTCCGCGATGTCACGCCCCGGCGGAAAGCGCAGGAACAGGCGCACCGGGCCATGATGGACCTGGCCGTCCAGGCTGAGAAGCTGCGGGCCATGGCGTTCCAGGACCCGCTGACCGGGCTCGCGAACAGGGCAGTGTTCAACGACGCCCTGGCCGAAGCACTGCTGGAACCCCGGCTGAAGACGGTGGACGTCCTGCTTCTCGACCTGGACGACTTCAAGGAGGTCAATGACATCCTTGGCCACCAGGCAGGCGATGACATGCTCATCGAAGTGGCACGCCGGCTCCGCGGGTGCGTCCCCACCGCAGACGTGGTTGCACGGTTGGGCGGGGACGAGTTCGTGGTGTTGTTGACGGCGTGCCCGGACGCCGACGCCATCGCGGCGTGCATCGTGCGCTGCCTGCACGTCCCCGTGACCATCAACGGCACGGTCCTGCGGCCGCGCCTGAGCCTGGGCCTCGCCTCCCTGGGGCAGGACAGCGTTGGTCCGTCCGAACTGCTGCGGCACGCGGACATCGCGATGTATGCGGCCAAGGCGGCCGGCAAGAACCGGTTCCTGCGCTTCCACCCGGACATGATGCAAGCCCTGGTGCAGCGCACGCATATGGAGAGCGGACTGCGGCTGGCCGTTCCGCGCGGCGAAATTACCGTGGACTTCCAGCCCATCGTGTCGCACCGCATGGGACAGGTGGTGCAACTGGAGGCACTGGCAAGGTGGGACCGCGACGGCGAGCGGGTGCCGCCGTCGATCTTCATCCCGCTGGCCGAGCGCACCCGGCTGATCAGCGAAATCGGGGCCGAGGTGATGGCTTCCGGAATGGTGCAGTTGGCGCGGTGGCTCAGCGAGGATCCCTCGCGCTCCCTGGCTGTCAACGTGTCCGGCGTCCAGCTGCAGGAACCGGACTTCGCCGAGACCGTCCTGAGGCTCGCGAAAGCCAGCGGCGTGGCCCCCTACCAGCTGGTCATGGAAGTCACCGAGAGTGTGTTCTTCGACGCCGACTGCAGCCTGATCCGGCAGCTCAGCACGCTCCGGGACGCGGGGGCAAGGGTGGCACTGGATGACTTCGGCACCGGTTACTCCTCATTGGGCCGGTTGCAGGACCTGCCGGTGGACACGGTGAAGATCGACCAGTCGTTCGTGTCCATGGTGCGGACCGGCAACGAACGCCTGCCCATTCTCAGTTCCATGATCAACATGGCGCACAGCCTGGGGCTGACCGTCACTGCGGAAGGGATCGAGACGGTGGCACAGGCTGATTACCTGGCGGCCCTGGAATGCGATTCGCTGCAGGGCTATCTGTTCTCACTGCCGGAGCCCGGGGACCGGCTTGGCCAGGCACTGCGCCACGCGGAGGAAGCGCTGAACGCTTTGAAGGGGCGCTAAAGCAGGTGGCCCGCAACCGGGGCTGCTTCGCCTAGGCTGCTTCCTGCCGGCCGGGACGCTGCGGCTTGGCCGGCGCCTGCTGGGAAACGGCGGGTTGTGCAGGGGAAGCTTCGGGCTCCAACGCTTCCCCAGCCCCTGAGGAAAGGTTGGCCTCCAGGACAGGTGCGGCGGCGCGGTTGCGGCGCCAGCGGCGGACCAGGTCGACGGCGGCCAGCAGCCCTGCGAGGGGGGTCAGGACAGCTGCCGCGTAGACGAACAGCATCCAGGTCAGGGTGGTCAGCGGCGGCTGGTTGTTGTTAAGCAGGGACAGTCCGCCGAGCATGCCCACGACCCAGAACAGCACCACGGCCGTCAATACGGCACCGGCAGGAAAATACTGGTTGGTCACGACTTTTTTCAGGGTTTCCATGCACTTCCTCCTGCCTGGCCGGGGGACGGCAAAAGCCGCTCAAACACAAGTATGGGGCCCGGCCGGCACGAAACTGCGCAAGACGACACGGCGAGTGATGAAGCTAACGCAGCCACCCGCCGTCGTACGGATTCCCGGGTCAAAAAGGCCCTGCCCGCACCCTTCCCGGAACGGCCTTGGACGAATACCGTAATGCCTGTCTGCCCAAAAAACTGGAGGTTTCCATTGCGCAGAGTCACTGCCGGCCTGTTTCACTCCGTGGACGGGGTGGTGTCCGAACCTTTCAAGTTCCAGTTCGACAGCTTCGACGAGGAACTCGGCGCAGGCCTGACCAGGATGATGGACACCGTGGATACTGTGGTCCTGGGCCGCGTCAGCTACCAGGAGTGGGCCGAATACTGGCCGAACGCCTCGGCTGATCAGGACTTCGCCGCGTTCATCAACCCGGTGGAGAAGTTTGTTGCCTCACGCACCCTCACCGGGCCCCTGGAATGGCAGAATTCGCAGCTGATGGATGCGCCGCTGGAGGAGTTCGTAGCCGGGCTGAAAGAGCGCGACGGCGGCGAGATCGCCGTGTGCGGGAGCATCTCCGTGGTGCGGCAGCTGCTCTTCGCCGGGCTGCTGGACTCACTGCAGTTGATGACGCACCCGGTCATTGCCGGCAGCGGCCGCAGGTTGTTCCAGGACGGTGACCCGTTGACCCGGCTGGCGCTGCAGGACCAGTCAACCACCAGCAAGGGCAACGTGCTCAGCACCTACGGGGTCCGCGGGGACCAGGTTTAGCCGGACCTACGCGGCCAGCGGCGCCCCGAACAGCTCCTCCGCGAGCCGGGCCAGATGGTCCGGGATGTCCGCTTCGGCCCCGTGTTCGCCGCGGCCAAGGAAGACAGCGGTGCCGCGGATCCCGCCAAAATCCAGACCGCATTCATGCATGAGCTGCCCGGCGCGGACGTTGACCGGCAGGAGCAGGGTGACGCTTTCGGCGTTCAGATAGACATGCCAGTCGCCGCGGATCACCGACTCCAAAGGCCCGCCCACCAGGGCTTCCAGGGCCTGCAGATCCGCAGGCACCTGCTCGATGCGGATCGGTTCGGAATTGCCGGCCGGTACTACAAGTGCTGTGTAAGTTCTGTTGTCCATGGTTCGTTTCTCCATAGGTTTTAACACCTTCGGAGACGGCAGTGTTCCCTGCTGCGGCGCAATGACCTGAAGCTACGCGTCACCCGCCAGGCCGGCCAACGCCGCGATGTCGCGGGGTGTGGTCCGGCAGCAGCCACCCACGATCCTGGCACCAAGCTTCCTCCACTCGGGAGCGGCTGAGCCAAGGCTGGCGGGGGCGCCTGCTGCGGCGGTCCGGTCCCGGCTCCACGTCTTGGTCCCCGGATCGTAGGTCTCCCCCGAGTTGGGGTAGGCCACCAGCGGCTTGTCCGTGTGCTCCCGCAGTGCTGCGAGCGCCGGCGTGACGAGGTTGAGCGGGACACAGTTCACGCCCACTGCGGCGACGTGGGGCTGGCCGTCAAGGAGCCGGGCCACGTCGGCGAGCGGAGTTCCGTCGCTGATGTGCCCGCCGTCGCGCAGTGAAAAGGAGAACCAGGTGTCGACGCCGTGTTCCCGGCTGAGTGCCAGCAGGGCTTCGGCTTCGGCGAAGGAAGGCAGTGTTTCCAAGGCCAGGAGGTCAACGCCGGCGTTGACCAGGGCGGCGATCCGGGGGGCATGGAAGTCCCTGAACTCCGCCGGGCTGAGCACGTAGTCTCCGCGGTATTCGGAACCGTCAGCGAGGTAGGCGCCATAGGGTCCCACGGAACCGGCAACCAGCAGCGGCCCGGCACCAGGATGCTGGGCGAGGTGCTCCTGGCGCGCTTCAGCCGCGAGCTGGACGGACAGGGCGACGAGTTCCAGGGCTTCCTGCCCGCCAATCCCCCGCGCGGCAAAACCCCGGGGCGTGGCCTGGTAGCTGGCGGTGGTGGCGATGTTGGCGCCCGCCGCGAAGTAGTCGCGGTGAACGTCCCGGATGAGGCCCGGCTGTTCCAGCAGCACTTTGGCAGACCATAGGGGGTCTGCCAGGTTGCACCCGCGGGCCTCCAGTTCGGTGGCCAGGGCGCCATCGGAGACCAGCGGCCTTTCCTGCGAAAGGAGGGTGGACAGGGGTGCGTGGCTGGGCATGCCGTCTGCGAACTAGGTAGCTGTGCTGACGATAATCATTATAAACAATTTCTCATGCTTGTAATGAACATCACTGTGTGCCACGATGACAGGCATCTACGAACCAGTTAGGAGGACCAGACGTGAGTGTTCAGCTGAATACAGTCCGCAAGCTTCGGGTGCACTGGCCCATCAGCACAGAAATCTTCACGCGGATAGCGGCCGGGGAGGTGTCCGCCCTCCAGCAGGACCCGGGCCTGGCCGCGCTCCTGCATGCCGTGGAGCAGTTCCGCGAGCTCGGCGACTTTGGGAACTACAAGCACGTTTTTGAGTCGGGTGTTGGCTTGGAAGGGTTCACCTGCGGTGAGGGTGCCGTACCCACACTGGGCACGGTGGGGGAACAGATGGTTTCGCCCACCTTCGTTTTCACCACGTACTTTGATGCTGCCCTTGAGGACCACGTGGTGGAACAGTTCATTAAGGAGTTGGTGGACATCCATCCATGGGAGCTGCCGGTCATTGAGGTAACCGGGCCTGTGAGCGTGGCCGGCGGCCTGCCCGCCAAAGACCGTTCCGGGGCGGCTGCCTCATGATTGACACCACTACCGGTCTCTGGCCGGCACTGCAGTCCGTGTTGGAGGGACGGCAGTTTACCGACCTCACCCACGCCTTTCATCCCGGCCAGCCGCACTTTCCCGCCTTTCCGAACGAAACCCGGGAAGCGCTTTTCGATCTCGACAAAGGCGACGGATTCACGGCGCACAGGTATTCCATCGTTGGCCAATGGGGAACACACGTGGACCCGCCATCCCATTTCATCCGGGGCGGCCGCACCCTGGACTGCATTCCTGTCGAGGACATGATCCTGCCGCTGGTGGTGCTGGACATCACCAGGGACGTTGCCCGCAACCCGGACGCCACACCCAGCCTGGACCATGTCCGGGGCTGGGAGGAACGGAATGGCAGGATTCCGGCCGCTTCTTTCGTAGCACTGAGGACCGGTTGGAGCCGGCGCTGGCCGGACGGCGAGGCCATGGCCAACCGGGATGCTTACGGCGTCAGCCACACTCCCGGCTGGTCCCGCGAAGTACTGTCCTTCCTCGTGGAGGAACGCTCAATCGCTGCGATCGGACACGAGCAAACAGATACAGATCCCGGACTGGCAACCTCCAACGGGGATTTCGGCCTGGAAACGTACATTCTCGCCCAGGACCGCTGGCAGATTGAACTGCTGGCGGATCTCACCGGCCTTCCGGAGGCAGGAGCCGTAATCATTGCCAGCTGGGCCAAGCCACTGCAGGGAAGCGGCTTTCCCGCCCGCGTCTTCGCCATCTCCTGACGGCAGGCAACAGTCATTTAGACTCGGACCATGTCGAGGACTACAAGCATGGGACGGGGAATCACGGCGGTGCTGGCTGCCGGGGAGCGCCACGCCCATGGCCTCCCCGGCGGCACCGTGGCCGAAATTGCCGCGGACCTCGGCAAGGACCGCAGCCAGGTGTCCCGGAGCCTGCGGACCGCAGAGCAGGAAGGGTTCCTGCGCCGAACAGCGCAACGCACTTTTGCCCTGAACTGGAGCGTGCTGACCGATGCCCACTTGCTGACCCGGCGCCGCCTGCACACCGACGGCGCGGCGGCATTGGAGCGGCTCTCAAGCGAGACCGACGAAGGATGCTTCCTGGGTGTCCTCAGCGGGGACAGCACCGTTACTGTGGGCGAAAGTATCCCCGCAACCAGCAAAATGGTGGGCTCATGGCTGGGCCGGCCCTACCCTGCCTACTGCAGCGACGCCGGCCAGGCACTCTTCTGGGAGGCCTCCGAGGTGCAGGTGCGTAAGGTCTTTGCGCAGGTCCCTTTCGTGAAGCACGGCCCCAACACACCGGCCGACGTAGAGGACTTCCTGGCGCGCCTTAAGGCGGCGCGGCGGCGCGGCTATTCCATTGTTGATGAGGAAGCTGAACCCGGCCTGTACTCGCTGGCCGTTCCCGTGCGGGACTTCAGGGGCGAGGTGGTGGCCGCCCTGCAGATCGTAGGGCCGAAGAGCCGGCTTGAGCCCCGCCAGGCTGACCACGCCAAGGCGTTGGCAGCGCAGGGGACGTGGCTTGAAGCCATGCTGGGCTGCCCGTCCCCCAGCAAACAGCCCTAGCCGCCGGCCCGCTACCCTTCAGGGGTGGGCAGGGCAGCCCCCAGCCTGGCCGCGGCCTCGGCGAGGACGTCGGCCAGTTCCCGCGCCGGGGAACCCATCTCCGCCCGGCTGCCAAGAACACTGAGCGAAGCAACGATTCCACCCTGGGGATCGCGGATGGGGACTGCAACTTCGACAATGCCGTGTTCGAATTCCTCCACGGCAGCAACATAGCCCTCGGCTTTATCCCGGGCCATCAACTCCCAGGCCTCCGGGATGGAGTGGGCAGCACCGGGACCGCCAACGCCGATGAAATTCACGTCGGAAAGCAATGCCTCGAAGCCGCGCTGCTTATGGTCCCACAGCAAGGCCCGCCCGGATCCCGTGCACCAAACGGGCGTCACCATGCCGGGCTGGACAAAGCTGCCGGCACGTGAATCGTTGCTCGATGGCAGCAGCAAAATGACGCGGTAACCGTCCCGGACGGACACACGGGCGCGGAGACCCGTGGCGGCCACCAGACTCTCCAGTTCAGCCCCGGCGTGCCGTATCCAGCCCGTATTGAGCGTGGCCGCAAGGCCGAAAAAGCCCCTCCCTACCCGGAACGGACCGCGTTCCGGCCGTTCCAGGAGGCCAAGCTCGCACAGCTCCTGGGTAAGGCGGGACACCCGGCTCTGGTCCATGCCCAGCTCAGCGGCCAGCTGCGAAACGCCCAGGAGCTGCTTGCCGGTCTTTTCCCGGTCAACCACCAGTCGCACAATCCGCAGTCCCTGCGCCAGCGACGACGCCTCCGGGGCAGTATCGTCCACCCTTGCTGCTCCTTCCCACCGTCAACCGGTCTATCTTCACACGGGAGGGTCCCCCTGATGCCACACCCTTCTCCGCGTCCCGAATGCAGCCAGGGCCCGGCGCAGACGCTTTGCGCGTCTGCGCCGGGCCCGCAGCTGTGGTTCACGTCCTAGGCGGGCACGCCGGCAGAGCGCTTCCGCCCGTACCTGAAGTGGAAGTAGCCGTAGCAGGCCGCAACGAAAGGAATACCAAAGTACAGGGCCGCGACCTGGTTGGGATCAAAGGCGATGCCGACGAGTGAGATGGCACAGAGGGTAAATGCCAGGATCGGCACCAGCGGAAAGAACGGGGCCTTGTAGCCCAGTGCAGCCACGTTCCCGCCGTTCCTGACGAAGGACCGACGGTGGAAGAAGTGCGAAGCGGTGATGGACATCCACACACCCACCACTGCGAAGCCTGCCACCGACACCAGTGCCAGGTAGACAGTTTCGGGAGCGACCACGCTGCTGATGAGGGATGCCAGCCCGCCGAGCATGCTCACCGACAGTGCGGTCATGGGGATGCCCCGCCGGGTCAGCTTCTTGAGCGCCTGCGGTGCGTGGCCTTCATTGGCGAGGGAGTAAAGCATCCTGGCGCACGAAAACAATCCACTGTTGCCGGCGGACAGCAGCGCCGTAATGATGACAAAGTTCATCAGGTCAGCGGCGAAAGGAACACCGGTGGCCGTAAACACGGTCACAAACGGGCTCTCGTCAAGCCCTACTTCCTGGTACGGAATAGTGGCGGCAATGACAGCGATGGCCCCGACGAAAAACACCAGCAGGCGGATGACGGTGCTTCGCATCGCTTTGGGAATGCTGGCGGCGGGATCCTTTGTTTCCCCGGCCGCCACACCGATCAGTTCAGATCCGGAAAAGGCGTAAAAGACGGCGAGCGCGGTGATCAGAACGCCCGTGAATCCGTTGGGAAACAGGCCTCCCTCAGTGTTGAAATTCTCGAACAGGTTGGGATGGTTGCCGCCTTCGCTGAGCGGATGGAAGCCCAGCAGGGCTGCACCGCCAAGAACGATGAGCGCGATGATCGCAGCGACCTTGATAATGGCAAACCAGAATTCCGACTCGCCAAAGAACCTGGCCGAAACGGCGTTCAAACCGAACAGCGTGGCGGCAAACACGAGGCACCACACCCACACGTCCACGCCGGGGAACCACCGTTGCATCAGCAGGCCCGAGGCGGTGAATTCCGACCCAATGGCCACTGCCCAGCACAGCCAGTACAGCCAAGCGGTTGCGAAGCCGGTGGCCGGTCCGATTGACCGGGCAGCGTAAATGTGGAACGCGCCGGAGACGGGGTAGGCGATGGCGAGCTCACCCAGGCATGCCATCACCAGGTAGACCACGAAGGCGCCAACGAGGTAGGCAAGAACGGCGCCGAGTGGCCCTGCCTGCGAAATGGTGTAGCCCGAGCTGAGGAACAGGCCGGAACCTATCACTCCGCCCATGGCGATCATGACCAGATGCCTGGGGCCCATGGAGCGGTGGAGTCCTGGCTCTGCGGAAGGGGGAGCGCCCGGCTCCGGCTTGAGGGTTAGGGGGGTCGAAGATTCCAAGGGATGCCTCCAGGTGGGGGAAGGGTCGGAAGGGCGGCCGCATTTCGCCTGCCTGTCCGGAAGGGGCTGTGAGTGCGTCGACAGTGACGAAAGTAACACAAATCGCCCTTTTAGTCATCAAAATCATATAAAGATGCAAATGTTGCACGTTTACTACGTGAGGCCGCATGTCGATTCGGCAGGTCAATGGTCGTTCTGCCTCCCCGTTTGGGCATTTGGACATGTCTTGGCGGACAGCTGGTGGGGCCACGATGGGAGCACCACTGAACACGTTGAAGGAGCACCATGACCACGTACGACATCGCGCTGATCGGTTTCGGCGGCGTCAACAGGACACTTGCTGAATTGATCGCCACCCGCGGGGATGAGCTGAGCCTCAAACTGGGTTTCGGCCTGCGGGTGGTGGCCATTACGGACCTTCGCCTCGGCTCGCTGGTGCAGGCCAAGGGAATTGACCTGGCTGCAGTCTTCCGGCTCGAGCCAGGTGTGGAGAACTTCGCAGCATGCGGGGGGTCCGCAGAGCCGGACAACGAGAGTGTCATCCGGACCTGCCCAGCCGACATTATCTGCGAAGCAACCTTCACCAACCCCAGGGACGGGGAACCCGCGGCTTCACACGTGCGCTGGGCCCTGGAATCAGGCAAGAGCGTCTGCACCACCAACAAGGGCCCTGTTGCCTTGCGGGGCGCGGAACTGGCGGAACTTGCCGAAAGAAATGGCCTGGGTTTCGCATTCGAGGGCGCGGTGATGAGCGGAACCCCCGTGCTCCGCTTCGCGAAGCAACTGCTTCCAGGCCTGACGCTCAACGGCTTCGAGGGCATCCTCAACGGCACCAGCAACTACGTTCTGGGCCGGATGGAAGAAGGCCTCAGCTTTGACGAGTCGGTGCGCGAAGCCCAGCACAGGGGGTACGCAGAGGCGGATCCCACCGCTGACATCGAAGGCTACGACGTCCAGCTCAAGGTTCTGATCCTGGCGAATGAACTCCTGGGCTCGGACCTCACCCTTGCCGATGTGCAGCGCCAGGGCATCTCCGCGCTGACCCCCGAAGACCTCACCAGGGCAAGCGGTGAGGGCCGGAGGTGGAAACTGGTTGGCTCGGCGCGGCGCAACCCGGACGGGACAGTAAGCGCCGGCGTTGCCCCCGCCGCACTCCCCCTTGACCATGGGCTCGCGGGAGTTTCCGGAGCGAACAACGCGGTGTCCTTCAACACCGACCTCCTCGGCCCGGTAACGGTTTCCGGCCCCGGGGCCGGACGGGTGGAGACGGCGTACGCCCTGCTCTCGGACATTATCGCCATGCACGGTGCCAGGGATCAGGTGGCTGCACATGCGTGAATCGACACTTGCGCCAGTTGAGAAGGCACTGCCCGCCTTCGCTGACGTGCTGAGCCCCTACGATGGCCGGGTGGTGGGAGCGGTGGCACTGACCGCAGCGGAGGCCATGGAAGCGATCTTCGAGACAGCCCGGGCCGGGGCCGTGTGGGCCCGGGGAATGTCCCGCCACGCCCGCGGAAAGCTCCTGGACACGGCTGCCACGCTGATGGACGCCCGGGCGGAGGATTTTGCCTGGACCATCACCGCTGAGAGCGGGAAGACCATCCGGCAGGCACGCAAGGAAGTACTGCGGGCGGTCAACACCCTTCGCCTGTCCGCGGCAGAAGCACGCCGGAATGCAGGAGAAACTATCCCCTTTGACTCCTATGAGGGCTCGGAAGACCGCATTGGCTGGTACTCCCGCGAGCCATTGGGCATCATCGCGGCCATTACGCCGTACAACGACCCCCTGAACCTGGTGGCGCATAAGGTGGGCCCGGCCGTCGCGGGAGGAAACGCCGTGATCCTCAAGCCGTCGGCCTTGACTCCCCTGTCCGCCCAAATGCTGGCGGACGTCCTCACCGAAGCGGGCCTGCCCCACGGAGTGCTCACGGTTGTCCACGGGGGCAGGGACGTTGCGGAGGCGATCGTCAGGAACCGCGACGTACGGATGGTGTCCTTCACCGGCGGGTTTTCCACCGGGGAGGCCATTGCCCGGACAGCGGGGCTGAAGAAGCTGTCCATGGATCTGGGCGGCAACGCCCCGGTGATCGTGATGGAGGATGCTGACATTGCTGCCGCCGTGGAAGCCTGTGTTTCCGGTGCCTTTTGGGCCGCCGGCCAGAACTGCGTGGGAACTCAGCGCATTCTCGTGGCCGAGCCGCTGTACAGGGAGTTCCGCCGGCGCTTTCTGCAGGAAACGTCCCGGCTGGTGGCGGGTGATCCTGCAGGGGAAAGCACCGATGTGGGTCCAATGATCGCTTCCGAAGCGGTGGAACACCTCCAAGCCAAAATTGCTGCGGCCGTCAGCGCAGGTGCCGTGGTCCTGGCCGGCAATACCCGGCACGGCAATGTCCTGCAGCCCACGGTGCTGGAGAACGTCCCCATGGGGAGCAGACTCTGGAAGGAAGAAGTCTTTGGGCCGGTGGTGCTGCTGCAGCCGTTCACAACCTTTGACGAGGCGGTGGACCTGGCGAATGCAGTTGACTTCAGCCTGCACGCCGGGATCTTCACGCGCTCCCTCGGTACTGCACTGGAAGCCGCCGGCCGCATCGATGCAGGTGGCGTGATGATCAATGATTCCTCGGATTACCGTTTCGACGGCATGCCGTTTGGTGGATCCAAGTACGGGAGCATGGGCCGCGAAGGTGTCCGGTTCGCCTACGAGGAGATGACCCAGCCCAAGGTTGTCTGCATCAAGCACCAGGGCGGCAGGACCTAGGTGGGCTGGACTGCCGTGCCCCGCCGGACGTAGTTGGACAGCGTCATGGCCGTCACCGTGTCCGTCACTCCTGGAGCGGCAGCAATCTGCTCCCAGATTTCCTGGATGCGCTCCAGGGAACGGGCTTCCACCCGGACCAGCAGGTCGAAGTCGCCGCTGACAACATCGCAGAGGACCACTTCGGGGATCGATTGCAGCAGGGAAATCACATCGGATCCGCGCACCCTGTCCTTCCGGTAGACCATCAGGAAGGCCGAGACCGGCCCTTGTCCGGGGGCACCGGTGACCACCGTATAGCCCTGGATATACCCCTGCCGTTCCATGCGGTCGATCCGCTGCCGCACCGCGTTCCGGGACAGAAGTACCTTCGCTGCCAGCTCCGCATGGCTGACCCGGGCGTTGCGCGTCAGCTCCGCAAGGATGCTCTGATCGATCCGGTCAAGACTAGCCCGCTCCATGTCCATCCTTCACCGCAAGAAATCCAACAGCAGACGAGAGTCGGCCCGGCTCCAGAACGGAAGCACAAAGAGATGATACGTCGGCGCCGGAACCGGCCGGTTCACGGACCCGGATCGAAAATAGCCCCGCCATGAAGAAGGGCGACGCCGGCACCTGGCCGGGTGCCGGCGTCGGACCTTCACGTCGTGGCCGGGATGGCGCACCGGGTAAACTTGTCCGGTCATGCGCTGTTCCTACTTTGATGCCGGCACCTGCCGCTCCTGCACCCACATGGGCAGGCCCTACGGTGAGCAGCTGGCCGGCAAGCAGCTGCACTGCCAGGCCCTGCTGTCCGGCCACACCGAACTCGAATGGCTGCCGCCGGTGGCGAGCCAGGAGTCGGGCTTCCGCAACAAGGCCAAAATGGTGGTTGGCGGAACCGCGCAGAACCCCACCATCGGGATCCTCGACGCCGACGGCCATGGCGTGGACCTGCGCAAGTGCGGTGTCTGCTCCCCCGGCCTGCTGGCCTGCTTCCCTGTGCTGGCGAACTTCATCCGGCGGGTCCGCCTGACGCCTTATGACGTTCCGCGCCGGACCGGCGAGCTCAAGCACGTCATCGTTACCGAATCTCCTGACGGCGAGGTCATGCTCCGGCTGGTCCTGCGCTCGGACCAAACGGTGCCGCGCATCCGGAAGCACCTCCCGGAGCTGCTGGCCGCCCTGCCGCAGGTGAAGGTGGTCTCGGTCAACCTCCACCCGGAGCACAAAGCCGTGCTGGAAGGCGACCGGGAGATCCTGCTGACGGAGCAGTCCACCCTGAACATGCGGGTCAACGACATCAACCTGCACCTGCGCCCGCAAAGCTTCTTCCAGACCAACACCGACATGGCCGCGGCCCTGTACCGGCAGGGGCGCGAGTGGGTCAACGAACTGGCACCGGCCTCGGTGTGGGACCTGTACTGCGGCGTGGGCGGCTTCGCCCTGCACAGCGCCGCCCCGTCCCGCACCGTCACCGGCATTGAAACCAGCAGCGAAGCGATCGTGTCCGCCCGCATCAGCAGTAACGAGGCCGGCCTGGAGGGGATGGACTTCCAGGCCGGCGACGCCACCGCGTTTGCCCTTGCCAGCAGGCAGTCGCCGGACCTGGTGATCGTGAACCCGCCGCGGCGGGGCATCGGGAAGGAGCTGTGCGGCTGGCTCGAGTCCTCTGACGTGCAGCACGTGGTGTACTCCAGCTGCAATGCGCAGTCGCTGGCCCGGGACCTGGCCGCGCTCCCGTCGTTCACCGCCCGGCGCGCCCGGGTCCTGGACATGTTCCCGCAGACCACCCACTACGAGGTGATGGTGCTGCTGGAACGGGCAGCCTAGGCCCCCGGCTCACCTGCTGCGCACGCGCTCGACGGCGGCCGCGCCGGCTTCACGCCCGCCGGCCCGGAGGCCCGCCGCCACTCCCCCGGCGTCGGCGTCGGTGCGGTTCTGGCTCAGTTTTTCCTTCGCCTCAATCCGCGTGATCACCAGTTCCACGCCGACGATCGCCCGCAGCTGCCCGGCAATGAACTTCTCTGGCGCATCGTCCACGGCCCAGGGGGCCTCCCGCCCGTTCTCGTGCAGGCCGGTCAGGTGCCGGACGTGCCTAGCCAGCCAGGCGGCGTCGTCATGGACCACCAACTCCCCGTACACGTGCGCGGTGCTGTAGTTCCAGGTCGGGACCACGCGGCCGTGCTCGGCCTTGGACGCGTACCACGACGGCGAGATGTAGTCGTCCGGGCCCTGGATGATGGCCAGCGCCTCACCGGAGGGCGTGGCGGACCACTGCGGGTTGTTCCTTGCCATGTGGGCCTGCAGCGCGCCGTGCTCCCCCACCCCCGGGCTGAAGGCGAAAGGCAGCAGCGTTGCCAGCAGGCCCTGGTCCGTCATGGTGACCAGGTTGGCCGCGCCGGGCGCTGTAAGGAGGTCTTGGACGGCCTGGGGGTCGGCGGCGAAGTGGGCGGGAATGTACATGGGATTCCTTTCGTGGTTAAGGGGCAGGGCGGTTGAGCCGGACGCGGACCGCCGCGGCGGCGCAGAGGATGACGGCAAGGGCGCCGATGACGGTGGTCCAGGTGAGCGCTTCGCCCAGCAGGAGCGCGGCCCAGCAGATGCTGAGGACCGGCTGGAGCAGCTGGATCTGGCTCACCTGCGCCATGGGCCCGATGGCCAGGCCGCGGTACCAGGCGAAGAAGCCCAGGAACATGCTGACCACGGCGAGGTAGGCGAAGGCCGCCCACTGGACGGGTGTGGCCGACGGCGGCTGGTCCAGGACGGAGAGCACGGCCAGGACCAGCATGGCCGGGGCGGCAAGGACCAGCGCCCAGGCGATGGTCTGCCAGGAGCCGAGTTGGCGCGCCAGCAGGCCGCCTTCGGCGTACCCCACCGCGGCGCAGGCCACGGCGCCGAGCAGCAGGAGGTCGGCCCAGTGCAGGTGCCCCACACCGTCGGACTGCAGGAAGGCGAAGGAGACCGCCGCCAGTGAGCCGAGCGCCATCACGCCCCAGAAGACGGCCGGGGGCCGCTCGCCGGAGCGCAGGACCGCCACCGTTGCCGTGGCGGCCGGCAGGAGGGCGATCACCACGGCCCCGTGCCCTGCCGGGACTGCGGTAAGCGCGTAGGACGTCAGCAGCGGAAAGCCGACGACGACGCCGCCGGCCACGAGCGCCAGGCGCAGCCAGGTGCGCGGTTGCGGCAGCCGCTGGCGGGTGATGGCCAGTGCTGCGGCCGCAAGAACAGCGGCAACGACGGCCCGGCCGGAGCCGATGAACAGCGGCGGGATGCCGGCGACGGCCACACGGGTAAACGGAACGGTGAAGGAGAAGGCCGCCACGCCCAGCAGGCCCCACCAGATTCCGGTGGCTTTTCGCGGCAGTATCACTGGGCCGCTCAGGACAGTAGCGCTACTATGTTCTTTCATGAATAACGATAGCAGTTCGCGAATTGTTGCGGCACTCCGGAAATGGATCGCGGGCGCGGCTCCAGGAGCCCAACTGCCGTCCACCCGGCAGCTCGTGGCCGAGTACCAGGCCAGCCCGGTCACAGTGCAGAAGGCGCTGCAGGCGTTGACGGCCCAAGGGCTGGTCGAAAGCCGGCCCGGGGTTGGGACGTTCGTCCGTGCCGTGCGCACGGCACGCCCCTCGGACTATGGCTGGCAAACGGCTGCGCTGAGGTCGCCGTCGTCCCCGCTGCCGTCGTCGTCGGGCACCATGCGCAACGTTCCCGGCGATGCCATCTGGTTCCATTCCGGCTACCCGGACCGTGAGCTGCTGCCGGAGCGCCTGGTCCGCGCCGCGCTGACGCGTGCTGCCCGAGGCGACGCCGCACTCTCACGGCCGCCGGCCGCCGGCATGCCCGAGCTGCAGCAATGGTTCGCCCAGGAACTGGGACTGTCCACTCCGGTGGGGATCACCCCTCCCACCCCGAACGACGTGGTGGTGCTGCCGGGAAGCCAGAGCGGACTGAGCTCCATCTTCCGTGCGCTGGTGGGCGCGGGGCAGCCGCTGCTTATTGAGTCGCCGTCGTACTGGGGCGCCATCCTTGCCGCGGCCCAGACCGGGGTGCGGGTGGTTCCGGTGCCCACCGGACCGGACGGGCCGGATCCCGCGGACGTGGACCGCGCCTTTGCCGAGACCGGGGCCCGCGCCTTCTACGTGCAGCCCAACTATTCAAACCCAACGGGGGCGCAGTGGGCGGCGGGCCGGGGTGACGAGATCCTGGACGTGGCCCGCCGGCATGGCGCCTTCCTGGTGGAGGACGACTGGGCCCACGATTTCGGCATCACCTCGGACCCCCTTCCCTTGGCAACCCGCGACGATTCCGGGCACGTGGTGTACATCAGGTCCCTGACCAAAAGTGTTTCCACCGCCATCCGCATTGCCGCGGTGGTTGTCCGGGGACCGGCGCGGGAACGCATCCTGGGCCAACGCGCCGCCGAGTCGATGTACGTCAGCGGGCTCCTGCAGGCCGCGGCACTGGACGTGGTGACGCAGCCCGGCTGGCAGACGCACCTGAGAAGCCTCCGCCAGCAGCTCCAGTCACGCCGCGACCTGCTGGCCGCCAGCATCCGCGAACACGTCCCCCAGGCGCATCTCGACGCCCTGCCCAAGGGCGGACTGAACCTCTGGCTGCGCCTCCCGGACGCCACCGACCTTCCGCGCCTGGTGCGCGACTGCGAGGACGCCGGGGTGATCATCGCCGCCGGCACCGAGTGGTTCCCGGCTGAACCCGCCGGCGCCTTCATCCGGCTCAACTACTCGGGCCCGAATCCGGGCGCCTATCCAGAGGGTGCGCGGGTGATCGGCGAGGCACTGGCGCGTCAGGGTTGAGGCCCACGGTGCCGTAAATGCGCGACTTTTGCGCCTCCACGGGAGCGGGTGACCTTCTCTTCCGGGAGGGCTGACCGGAAAGTGCCGATAAGTGACGCAATCCGGTCATGGCGTGCAGGGCAAAGCCGGAACCTGCAGGGTTGGCTCAGGAATGCGTCAAGATTTGCGCTTAAACCGCTCCGGCCAGGCGGGCGTAGCTACGCTGGCCGTGCACTTCGCATCCAGCACACGCATTTGGGGGAACCATGCCTGAAATTATCCGCACTTCCGCGCCCCGCACCTGTCGTCAGGAAGACGCACTGAGCGCCGAGTCTGCCTGGCGGAAGGGCTCCAACAAAGCGCTGACCGCCGGGTCTGCCTGGCGGAAGGGCACCAACAAAGCGCTGACCGCCGGGGCCTCTGCCGCCGTCGTGCTCCTGCTGGCCGGCTGCGGGGCACCCCAGGCGTCGCTGACCGCCGCTGCCGGCACCGCCAGCGAAACTGCCACCGCAACACCTACGGCGACACCGATTGCCGATACGCCCTGCACCACCGCGAATGGGCAGCAGGTTTCCGCCGGCACCACCTATGTCTGTACCAAGGACGAATCCGGCAGGCTGGTGTGGCTGGACGCCGCGCAGTCCAAGCGGGTCACGGAGAAGCTGGCGGCCGCTGCCGCAGCGAAGGCAGCCGCGGACAAGGCAGCCGCAGATAAGGCGGCAGCCGACAAAGCCGCGGCGGACAAAGCTGCCGCTGACGCAGCCGCCGCGGAGGCCGCCCGGCAGGCAGCGGAAGTCAAGGCCGCCCAGGATGCTGCGGCAGCACAGGCAACCGCTCAAAAGGCAGCGGCGGACGCAGCAGCAAAGGCCGCTGCGCCCCCGGCTCCCGTTGCGCCTGCCGTTCCGGGCACCAATCCGGGCTGCGACCCCAACTATTCAGGCTGCGTTCCCATCGCCTCCGACGTGGACTGCGCCGGCGGAAGCGGCAACGGGCCTGCCTACGTCCGCGGTCCCATCCAGGTCATTGGCAGCGACATCTATGGGCTGGACGCCGACCACGACGGCCTGGCCTGCGAGCGGTAGGGCTAGACGAAGGCCTTGACCAGCTCTTCGCTCTTCTCCCACAGGCCGCGGGCCAGCTCGGCGTCGTACGCCTGCGGGTTGGCCTTCGCCAGGGCGCGCTTGGCGTAGTAGGCGCCGGAAATCCAGTCCGTGCCGGGGGTGCCGTTGATGAGCCAGAGCATGGTGTCTGCGCCCTGGTCGGGGCTGAGCATGAAGCGGTTCAGCAGGGTGGTGTAGGCGTGCCGCCATGGACTCCCGGACTCCGCCGCGAAGTTGGTGCGGACCACGCCGGGGTGGAACGCCGCCGTCGTGATGCCCCGGTCATGGAAGCGGCGGTGCAGCTCGGACGTGAAGAGGATGTTGGCGAGCTTGCCCGTGCCGTAGGCGCGGTTGGTGCTGTAGCCGTATTCCGCGGTGAGGTCGAACAGGTCAAGCTTGCCGAAGTTGTTGGCGGCGCTGGAGGTGTTGACCACCTTGGCATTGCTTGCGGTGAGCGTGTCCATGAGGAGCGTGGTCAGCAGGAATGGTGCCAGGTGGTTGACCTGGAATGTCGATTCGTTGCCGTCCACGGTCAGCGTGCGCTTGCCCATGATGCCGCCGGCGTTGTTGGCCAGCACATCGATCCGGGGGTACTTTCCCTCGAGTTTGGCGGCGAGTTCACGCACCTGCGCCAGGTCGGCGAAGTCGGCGAGGTAGAAGTCTGCACCGATCTCCCCCGCCAGGGTGCGGGTCTTTTCGGCGGAACGGCCGACGACGACCACCTGCTCCCCTGCCTTGGCCAGCGTCCGTGCGGCTGCCGCTCCAATGCCGTCGCTGGCGCCGGTGATCACGATGGTGCGAGGAGTCAAGGGGTGTCCTTTGCTTGGCGGGCGGCGCATAGGGAAAGCACGCCAAGGGGAACAACGACGGCGGGGCGGCCGGTGTTCCCACCAGCCGCCCCGCCGCCACTGAGCGTGAAGCGTCAGCCCACCACGCCGGCAACCAGGAAGATGGCAGCGGCGATGGCGAAGCCCATCACGCCGATCAGGGTTTCCATCACGGTCCAGGTCTTCAGGGTGGTCTTGACGTCCATGCCGAAGAACCGGCCCACCAGCCAGAAGCCGGAGTCGTTGACGTGGGAGACCACCACGGATCCGGCGGCGACGGCGATTACCATGGCGGCGATCTGCATGCCGTTCAGGCCGCCCGCCGCCACGGCGGGGGCAATGAGGCCGGCGGTGGTTGTCAGGGCCACAGTGGCTGAGCCCTGGGCGATGCGCAGGATGGCGGAGATCAGGAATCCGGCCAGGATCAGCGGGATGCCCAGGTTGCCCAGGACATCCGCCAGCGCCTTGCCGATGCCGGAGGTGCGCAGGACGCCGCCGAACATGCCGCCGGCGCCGGTGATCAGGATGACCGAGCAGACCGGTCCCAGGGAGGATTCGAGCAGCTGCTCCAGGGCTCCGGCGTCGCGGCCGCGGCGGGTGCCGAGCACGAACAGCGCCGCGAGCACGGCAATCAGCAGCGCCACGGGGGTTTCACCGATGGTGCGCAGGACCTGGAACCACTGTTCCTTCTTGACGGACGCATCCAGGGCCCCGGAGGAAGCCAGGGTGTTCAGCCCGGTGTTGAGGAAGATCAGGACCAGCGGCAGGAGCAGCAGCCCGATGATGGTGCGGAACTTTGGCGGGTGGGCCTCGGCGTCGGCACTGGCGTGGCCCAGGATTTCGGGAACCGGGAGGACCAGCTTCCGGCCGGTGTACAGGCCGTACAGGTAGGCGGTGACGTACCAGGTGGGGATGGCTGTGATGAGGCCGGCAATCAGCACCAGGCCGATGTTGGCGTCGAAGAAGGCCGCGGCGGAGACCGGACCCGGGTGCGGCGGCAGGAAGATGTGCATCACCGAGAAGGCGCCGGCTGCGGGGAGCCCGTAGCGCAGCACTCCCCCGCCCAGGCGGTGGGCGACGGCGAAGACCACCGGCAGCATGACCACCAGGCCGGCGTCGAAGAAGATGGGGAAGCCAAAGATCAGCGAAGCCAGACCCAGTGCGAACGGCGCGCGCTTTTCACCGAAGACGCCGATCAAATAATCGGCCAGCACCTTGGCGCCGCCGCTGGTTTCCACGATCCGGCCCAGCATGGCGCCCAGGCCCACCAGCAGTGCCACCGTTCCCAGGGTGGTGCCGAAGCCGTTGACCAGGACCGGGACCACCTGGTTGGCGGGGATGCCGGTGGCGAAGGCGGTGGCGAGGCTGATGAGGATCAGGGCGATCAGGGCGTGCATCCGCAGCCGGATGATCAGGAACAGCAGCACAAGAATTGCCGCCGCGGCGATGAGCAGCAGGGGGCCTGCGCCCATCGTCTGGGTCCATCCTTCGATGGTCATGGTTCTCCTTTGAAACAGGGTTGGGGAATGGGGGGGTCAGGACGCTGTGGGCGCCTGGCCGGAGGGGAGGTTGAGGGCCCGTACGACGGCGGCGACCAGCTCTTCGGGTGAGCGCGAGATGTCGAGGCGGAGGCTGCCTGCGTCCAGCTCTTCCTGGCTGAGTGGCTCAAGGGTTGCCAGCTGGCTGGGCAGCAGGGTGGGCGGCATGAAGTGGCCCACGCGCCCCTGCATCCGCTGGCTGATCAGGTCCGCGCCGCCGTCGAGGTGGAGGAAGATGACCCGGCCTTCTGCGCCGGAGAGCAGCTCGCGGTAGCCGCGCTTAAGCGCGGAGCAGGTGAGGACGGTGCTCTTGCCGGCAGCAGCCTGAGCGGTCATCCAGCTGCGGATCTCCTCGAGCCAGGGCCAGCGGTCCTCATCCTGGAGGGCAATGCCCTGGCTCATCTTGGTGATGTTCACTTCCGGGTGGAATTCATCCGCTTCGGCGCAGGCCCATCCCAGCTGTTGGGACAGGGCGGCTGCCAGGGTGGATTTGCCGGAACCGGCAACGCCCATGACCACCAGGTGCGTGGCTGGATACTGCATGTCATACCTCCGGAGAAGACGTCTTTGGCTTTCGAAGAAGCTCGCTGCCGGCCCGGTGTTCATCGGGCCAAGCGATAAGGTATCACCTTTCTTGCTCAAAGATGCTATCTATTCGTGTCATAAGTCATACCTTTGCCGGTTTCCAGCTATTCTGGGAGGGCGCAGCGGCGCGTAACGGAACGGGGAGAAAAATGTCGACGGCGACAGTCCAGGACGGCGATGAAGTGCACGACGGCGGTCCCTCCCCGGCGGCGCAGGGCCGGGTTATTGAGGCGGTGGGGGTTGCGATAGCTTCCGGGGAACTCGTCCCCGGCACCCGGCTCACCCTCGAAGGGCTGCAGCACGAGTACGGAATTTCGCGAACCGTTGCCCGGGACACCATGAAGGTCCTGGAATCAATGAACCTGGTCTACTCGCGGCGGCGCGTCGGCATCGTGGTGCAGGAACCCTCACTCTGGAACGTTTTCGACCCCAACCTGGTGCGCTGGCGGCTGGCTTCGGACCGGCGGGACCTGCAGTACAGCAGCCTCACCGAGCTGCGCATCGCCGTCGAACCCATCGCCGCCGCGGGCGCGGCACGCAGGGCCAGCGCCGCGGAGCGTGCACAACTGGTGTCCCTGGCCCACGACCTCCGCCGGGTGGGCGAGGCCGGCGACCTCCAGGCCTTCCTGGCCGCCGATATCGCTTTCCATCAGCTGCTGCTGCGAAGCTGCGGCAATGAAATGTTCCGCGCCCTGGAAGGGATGATCGCGGAGGTCCTGACCAGCCGGACCCGGCAGGGGCTCATGCCGTTCAAGCCGCGGAGCGAGGCACTGCAGGCGCACGAGGCCGTTGCGACGGCCGTAGCCGGCGGCGATACCGCGGAGGCTGAACGCGCCATGCACCACATCCTCGATGAGGTGCGGGAGGCGATGGGGCTGCACTGACTCCTGTTAAAAACAGGCGGTCCGGCCGGGGCAACCGCCCCAGCCGGACCGCAAAGGTGGTCGGCGTCAGTCGACGACCCTCACCTTGCCCACCATGCCCATGTAGTCATGGAGTGCGCAGATGTACTCGAACGTTCCCTTTGCCTTAAACGTCACCGTGAACTCATCCTCGGGCCACATGATTCCCGAATTGAGGTCGCCGCCGGTGAACTGTGTCGGATCGCCGGACGGCGCGAATATATCCGCTGGTTCGGTGCCAAAGGTGACCGTATGGGGAGCGCCCATACCGGTATTGGCGAACACGACTTCTGCACCCACGTGCACCGTCACGGTCGGCCGGACGAAGCGCATGACCATCGCGACGCCGTCGTCACCGCCCGCTATGACTTTGTGGTTGCTGGCCTGCTGCGCCAGGGATGCGTCCAGTTGCTGCCCGTCCCGGAGGATGGACCTCTCCTGGGCCCTCGATGCCTTGTCGTAGTCCGCCTGGCTGTAGGGGTAGTCCGTGCTCCGGTCGCGTACATGGACCGTTCCCTTCATCACCATGCCGTGGACCAGGCAGTAGTACGTGAAGTCGCCTTTCCGCGGGAACGACAGGCTGTAACTCCTCGCATCGGGGAAGCCTGGGACGTCCACGTTGGCCAGGAGGCCGGAATTGTAGTACGAATGCCCGTCGTAGCTGTCCCCTCCGCGCTTCAGCAACTCGTCCTTGCTGAACGGATTGAATGGTTGCAGCGACTGTCCCGAAGCCAGGAACGTCACCGTGTGGATTTCCGCGGAGTTTGCGTGCCACGTGATCGTGTCCCGCTTATTGACAAAGATCTCCGAGGGAAGGAACGCCATCCCCTGGATCTCCTGGTCGCGCGATTCAGAGCCCACTTGCACCTGCCAGGTCCGGTGGTCCCCTCCGTCCGCCGATGTGGGGCCGGCTGCAGCCAAGGAGGCGAGTAGTGCAACAGCGAATGCGACAATGAATGCCAGTTTGTTGGATCTCGGTGTGGTTCCCCGATAGTGCTTCATAGCAATGCTTTCTTAAACGGCGATCTGATAAATGCCGATGTGCAGCTGTAGCCGATTCGACCCATTGCGTGACTGGCCTACCGGCCACTGTTTGTCGGAGTGAAGGTGCTGGCTGCCGATGCCGGGGAGCGCGGGCAGCCAGTGTCGGCCGATTTTCGGGCCGGACATGCACCACCCCAACTGGTGCCGCGCAAGTATCCATTTCGCCAGACGCCGCCCACGGCGCTGGTGTGCATGCTGAAGGCGCGTGCACCTTCAACAGTGCTCCTGTATTTGCAACTTGTCGAGACGGCGCGGCTAGGGAAAATACTGTGCAACGCGCAGGCCCCAATGCCAGCGACCAGCCCCTTAGAGAAGGAACTGGCACACGTGGGTTAAACAAAAGCAGGGCCTGCCGTTCAAAACGGCAAGCCCTGCTTGGAAACCTAACGGTCCCGGAACTCTAGGAAATTAGAGAGCCTGGATGTTGGTGGCCTGGGGACCCTTGGGGCCCTGCTCGGTGTCGAAGGAAACCTTCTGGTTCTCTTCGAGGGAGCGGAAGCCGGAGGAGTTGATCGCGGAGTAGTGCGCGAAAACGTCCTGCGAGGAGTCGTCCGGGGAGATGAAGCCGAAGCCCTTTTCAGCGTTAAAACCATTTGACGGTACCAGTAGCCATTATTTTTGTCCTTCGTGAAGGTGGAGGGAAAATCCCGACTTTCGGGCCCTCCGGCGTGGGGTGTTCAAAAACCGCTACTTCAGAAGAACACGGACTTTCGACCGCGCGTACTGCCTGAACTACCAACTGCATAAACACAACAACAGGATCAACACTACAGGAGATTCGCCCCACACCTAATTCCGCACCTGTTCAGCGCCACTAAACCTGCCCGCCGCCCTCCAGCATCGTGTTGTAACGGGTGAATCCGGGGCGGAGCCGGACCGAGCGCGGGCCCACCATGGCGATGTCCTCCCACAGCACCAGGAACGAGCCGCGGTGCCGCCACCGCAGTATCCGGGCCAGCAGCCAGGGCCGGGTGAGGCCGTTCCGCTCGTACCCCAGGAACGATGCAACGCTGTGCGGGCTGACCACCAGCCCCATGAGCCGCGGCTCCGCCATCAGCTGGTGCGGCGGCCCGTCCAGCACGAACCGGGCGTCGGCAACGCGGCCCAGCCGTCCGCCGTCGGGGTCGTGGACCGGCGTCCCCAGCAGGTCACCGAGGATCATGGCGGCCTCCCGGAATCCGCGCGATGATCTTGTCCCGCACCCACCGTTCCACCCAGCTGGCGTCCAGCGGTTCGCCGCTCACGCCAAGCCGCACCACCACCTCCACTTCCGCCACGTCCTTCCATGGGATGCGGATCAGCCTGGACGACGGCGCCCTGCCGCCAAAGATGCGCGTGCCCAGCACCGCCCCGGTCAGCAGGGCCGTGATGACCGGCGGCGGCGTCCCCGGCTCAATCTCCACGTCCAAAGCAGGCCCGCTCACCTCGAGGTCATCCACGGTGGTGACCGGGACGCCGTCGTGGTCCAGGACCTGCCGGTCCATGAGGTGAAGCTGCGCGTCGAGGATGCGGCCGGCCACGCGCGGCACCGGCGGCAGCGGGGCTGACGGCGGTGTCATGAGCCGGCTCCTGTCACAATCATGAGCGGAATGGCGGCGAGCGAGGCCACCAGGATGATCACCAGATAGACCATCCCCAGCACGTTGACCGCGCGCCCGTTCACGTGCTCGCGCATGTACTGGGGGTCGTTGGCCACGATGAGGACGGGCAGGTACGTCAGCGGCAGGGCAATGGCGGAGAACACCACGGAGTATTCGGTCACCTGCACCGGGTCCACGCCGGTAGCCAGGACCGCGATGCCGATCAGCAAGCAAACGATCATCGAAAGGTGGAATCGGGCGGCTTGCGCCGGCCGCCGGAACTTGCCCCAGGACCAGCCGAAGAACTGGGCCAGGGTGTAGCCGGACGAGAGGGTGGTTTCCAGGGCGGCGCCAAAGGTTGCGGCAACGAAGCCCACCAGCAGGATGGCCAGGCCCAGTTTGCCGGCCCCCTCCGCCACGGGGAGCACCACCTGGGACAGGGACGTAACGGAGATGCCGGCCGGCAGGAGCACCACCGTGGCGCACGCGGCGATGGCCACGGACAGCAGGCCGCCCAGCGGGAACCCCACCAGGACGTTGATCCGTTCCTGCACCAGGTCCTTCACGGTCCAGCCTTCCTCCACTGCGCCGGAGGAAAAGAAGAAAACTTCGTAGGGAGTCATGGCTGCGCCAAACAGGGCAATGGCGTAGTAGCTGTATGTCCACACGGTTTCCTGCTCCGGGACGGCGGGCATCAGCTGCCCCGCCAAGGCGCCCCAATCGGGCTTCAGCAGGAACAGCGCCACGATGAAGGTGATCAGTGACAGACCCAGCAACCCAGTCACGTTTTCCATGATGGTGAACCTCACGCGCCAGATGACCAGCCACACGGCCAGTGCCGCTACCGGGATCCACAGAATGTAATACACACTGCTGGCCAGCTGCAGGGCAAGGGCAATGCCGCCCAACTCCGCGGTGACGGTCATCAGGTTGATCAGGAACGACGCCGAGAGGTTGGCCAGGCCTGCCCGCGCGCCAAGGCGTTCGCGGATCACTTCGAAGGTGGCCCGCCCCGATGCCGCCGCCACCCGGCCGGACATGTTGGCGAACAGGCAGATGCCCACCACGCCGACGACCACCACCCACACCATTGACAGGCCGAAGCGGGAACCGACCACGGCGTTGGTCACTAAATCCCCAATGTCCACGAACCCGCCGATGGCGGTGAGGACCCCGAGCGCGACGCCGAGCAGCCGCTTCACCGGGACCCCACCGTGCCTTCGAGCTGCTTCAGGGCGTCCTGCGCGTCCGCGAGCGCCTTGTCACCGTCGGAGAGCGAGGGGCTGCCGCCGTCGTTCGCTGCCAGGGCGGCACGCGCCGTGGCGAAACCCGCGGCGCACTGGTCCAGCACGTCCAGTGCCTGCTTCTGCACCACGCGCTCCTCCTGCGTTGCCGGTGAGAGCTTCAGGACACTGCTCCTGCTCGTCTCCACCTCCTTGAGGCCGTCGTCCAGGCTGGTGGCGGTGGCCGCTTGCGTGAGCTTGCCGTCCATGTCCTGGCGCAGGGCGATCCGTGCCGTGGCCACGGCGGAGGAGCTGTCCTTCACGGCCGTGGACACCGACCCGCCAACGCCGCCGCTGCAGCCCGTAAGGAAGGCCAGCGCGGCGAGGGCCAGCAGCGCGAGCCCGGCGGCGGGCCGGGCGGGAAGGGCGGCGGGCCGGGCGGGAAGGGCGGCGGGCCGGGCGGGGAAGGCGGCGGGCCGGGCGGGAATCTTTTCGGCCGGGGCGGAGTCCGGCATGTTCAGCACCGTTGCCTCCAGCCCCCGGAAACTCCCGGATCCATGCGACCTGGCGGGGCAGCCAAAGAATAGTTGCCTTGAGCTATATATAGCACTCCGCAGGGAAGTTTGACCTGCTCAGCCCGGGATTTTTGTGGCCTGCGCCATGGGGTCCACAGACCCTCGACCCCGCCTGCGAATAGGCATATCCTGCATCCAGATCCTGCGGAAATACCCTGCCACCGGGAGATGAAGCCATGGAGATGCCCAAGGCAAGCGAGGAAGACAAAGAACGGTTCCGGCGCGTGGTCCCTGACCATCCGGGGGTGGTGGTGAAGCCGATGTTCGGCAACCTCGGCGCGTTCATCAACGGCAACATGTTCGCCGGGCTGTTCGGGTCCACCATCGGCGTGAAGCTCTCCCCGGAGGACAAGGAGATGCTGGAGTCATCCGAGCGGACCGTGCCGTTCGGCCCGGCGGAGCGGCCCATGGGCGGATACACCGGCCTGCCGGAGGTCTGGAATGAAGAGGGCGACGGCGACGACACCCGGGCGCGGGCATGGGCCGAAAAGGCGCTGGGCTACATCGCGTCCCTGCCGCCCAAAGACCCCAAGGAACCCAAGGCAAGGACAGCCAGGACTGCCCGGGCGGCAGCGAAGTAGCCTGCGGAAGTGATTGCCATGGAACCGGTCCGCGTGATCCTGCTGCCGGGAAGTGTCCTTCCCGCCGGCCCTGCCTACGGCGGCCTGCTGGAGGCGCTGGGACCAGGAGTGGAAGCCGCTGCAAAGGACCTGGAGCTTTACGCCGGGGATGCACCGCCGCCGGACTGGAACCTGGACACCGAGGCGGACGGCGTGCTCCGCGAGGCCGACCGGCGCGGCTGGGATACCTTCCACCTGGTGGGATACTCCGGCGGCGGCTCAGCCACCCTGGCCCTGACGGCATCGCACCCCGAACGGCTCCGCAGCCTGGCACTGCTCGAACCCGCATGGGCAGGCACCTGGGACTGGAGCCCGGGGCACAGGGCACTGTGGAAGAAATATGACCAGTTGGACGGACTTCCGCCGGAGGAGTTCATCCGCGCCTTCATGCGGCTGGGCGTGAGGGACGACGTCGTCCTGCCGCCTCCGCCGCCCGGCCCGCCGCCGCCGTGGATGGCCAAACGGCCGGCAGGGATCGGCGCGTTCATCAGGACCTTCACGTCGTACAACCTGGACCGGGACCGCCTGGCCTCCTTCGACCGTCCGGTGCTGTTCATCCTGGGAGGCAAAAGCAATCCTGATGACTACGCCGACAACGCCAGGCGCCTGGGCCAGGTCTTCCCTGACTTCCGGCTTGAGGTGTTTCCCGACCGGCACCATTTCGATCCCCCGCACCGGATTGAGCCGCAACGGGTTGCCGCGCTGCTCAGGGAGCACTGGGCACGGGCCGAAGCTGGCGGCGGAAAACCGTAGGCAAGTCCCCCGCGAGATGACATATGACGGCAATGATCCTGCCCGGCACTGCGGCGAAGTGCCATCTCGCGGACCGTGGCTGCCGGATGCAGCAGCCTAAGCTGGGGGCATGGACACGGCCACTGACGCCCGGCACTCCTTCGCCTCCCGCGCGAACCAGGCGGTGCGGACGCTGTTCCGGCCGGAGGATCTGCGCCCGCAGTACTTCGTGGCTATGGGCGCCATGGCCATCAGCGTCCTGGCGGGAGCGCGGATCGTGGAGATGGCGGGAGCCCCCATGGTGGATGCGACCCGCGGGCTGGTGGCAGGTGCCTCCGTGGTGTTCTGGTCCTTCGCCTCGTGGCTGTTGCCGGTACTCATCGCCGCCGGCTGGTGGCGGCACATGGTCCACCGGGTGCCGTTGTCCTACGAGCCGGGCCTGTGGAGCGTGGTCTTCCCCCTCGGCATGTACGCAGTGGCCGGGATTTATCTGGGCCGCGCCGACCAGATGCCGTTGGTGGCAGCCATCGGCCGGGCGGAGCTGTGGTTGGCGCTCGCGGCATTCCTGGCTACCTTCGCCGGAATGTTCCTGCATGTGTGGGCCCACGCTGCTGCGCCCTTCCAGCCAAGTACGGTAAGCGGCAGGCTCAGCCCGGTAGGCGGCAGGCTCAGCCCGCCCGCGGACCGGTGCGGTGTGTCTTCTGCCGTCCGTCCCGGTGGGCGATATAGGCATAAACCATCAGGGTGATCCCGGCCGCGATCATGATGGCCGGGAAAGCAAAGTCCAGGGAAATGAACACCACCGTTGCCTGGAGGGCAAAGATCAACCCCATGACCGTGAGGACCGCCGCCGGGATCAGCGGCCACTTCATCCTTTCCGCGGGGTGGTCGGCGACGTGCCCGGCGCTGTGGACCGGGACCAGGGAAAGCAAGCCAAAGGTGGCCGCCAGGCCCAGGAAGAGGACCGCGGCGGTCGGCATGCCCTGCAGCTCCTGCGGAAGGGCCACGATGACCGCCAGCGTGAGCATGACGCCGGACGGGATCAGCGCCCACCAGTTGGTGCGTTCCCGCACGAACACCGCGGCGAAGCCGGCCCCCATGAAAAGGAACAGGAAGGCCGCGCCCCATGCCCCGCCCGTGAGCTGGGTGGCGGTGATGACGGCTGCCAGGCCCAGGAACACGGATCCAGGGATGGCCGCCCACCAGTTTTCCCGCCGCCGGACGAACAGGGAAAGGAACAGAACCCCAATGGCCGCGAAGATCAGCGGCGCAACAATGGCGGCACTGTCCATGACACCCAGCCGGTCCAGCAGCAGAAGGGCACCCAGCCCAATGAGGACAATGCCTGCAATAATGCTTGCGTTCGCTGATTTCACCGTCTGCCTCCCGGTTCCGGCAGCCAACATGCGCGGGCTGCTTAACCCACGCTACGGGCGGGGACAAAGGGGAAACAGGGCCCAAAGCCCCCGCCTTCAGCCGGAACCGCCATCCTTTTCCCAACCCGCTGCGAGGTTGGGACTTTCAGCCCTATAACCGGGCCGGGACGCTTGGCATCCTTGTAGAGGCGCCGTCCGGGTCCTCAGGCTTGCGAGGCCGGAGCGGCTTTCCCCCTTCTCCCCTTTCCCATGCACACACGACTTTCCCATGCACACACGCTTGGACTCCGAAAGGACCGGCATGCCTGACATCCGCACGCTCCGTCCCGCCCGACCATCAATCCAGGAGCACACCCCGCTGTCGCGGGAGGAAGCAGCCCGCCGCCGCGCCATGCTCCTCCATCCTTCCAACTTCAAGCCTTCGACCTCCCCCGGCAGCGAGGCGGACAGGATGGCCGAAGAACTGGGCAGCAGGTTCGAATGCCTTCATGAGGACCTGGTGTGCCGCGGTGTGCCGGAAAACGAAGCCCGCACGGAAGTGGCACGGATTGCGGCGCGGGAAGTGTGGGACGGGTTTGCATCACAGTTGCGCCGGCACCGGGCCGCCGGCCGGCAGATGGACGCAAACGTTCTTGCCGTCGCACTAACATCGATCCAGGGCATGACCCTGGCACTGCTCCGCCACCAGGGCGACCTGGCCTATGCCAGCCGCGCGGTGTCCACGGCCCTCCGCCGCCTCCAGTACAACGGCGGCCTGCTGGACCGGCTGCACCCGCACGGCAGCCCCGCCTTCAAGGACGCAGCTGTCACCCTCCAAACAGTGGAGGCTTTCCTCGACCGCCGTCCGCCGACGTCGTCCTGAAATCCGGCTTCGGAGCTGGTGTAGATGGCAACCGTGGATGAGTACAGGGCGGTCTACGGCGGGAACGAACCCCTGGCCGCTGTGGATGACACCGCCAATCTTGGGAACGGCGGATGCAACGTGATCCTCAGGGACACGGGCGGCGTGATCGGCAGCTGGAGCTCATGGGAGATGGCCAGCCGCGCCCTCAACCGGCTCCAAAAGCTGGGCGGCCGGTTTGAGTACCGGCTGGAGGAATCCCACCAATGGGTCAACGGGCTGGAATACACCTCCACGTGCTCCCATTGCAGCCTCACCCGCCGGCTTCCGGACAATTCCGGCGGCGGCGATCCCTAATGACGGCTGGTAAACGGCAGGACCGGACCTTTGGCCCTGCTGCTAAAGTAGCGGACACGAAATGATCATTTGAGGATCCTTCCGAACGGGGCGGGCGCGCTGACAAGGCGGCTGGGGAGGCCATCGACCCGATGAGAGCGTCTTCATGGAAATACCTGCAGCACCATTGGATTCACGTCGGTCTCCGGCCTGGACCGCCCGGATCTTCATCCTCAATGACCATGAACCCGTGCGGCGGGAACTGAGGGACCTGCTCGAAAACGATGGGTTCGTTATCGCTGGTGAAAGCGGATCGGCGGCAGAGGCCGCGCGCCTGATTCCCCTCCTGGAACCTGACCTCGCGGTGTTGGATGACAGGCTCCCGGACGGGACCGGGATCGAAGTCTGCCGCGAGCTTCGCGCCACCGCCCCCGGAGTCCGGTGCCTGATCCTGACAAGTTGGGATGAACCGCATGCCGTGCGGGCAGCCGTTCTGGCGGGCGCCTCTGGATACGTGCTGAAGCAGGTGCGGGACAACAACCAACTGGTGGATGCCATCCGCAGCGCCGCCGCCGGCAGTTCACTGTTGCGGCCGGGGGTGAGGGAGAGGATTGCGGAAAGCCTTTACGCAGCTTCCTCCGCGTCCTGGCTGGACAGCCTGACGGAGAGGGAGCGGAACGTCCTTGCTTTCATGGCCCGCGGCCTGACCAACCGGCAAATCGGGCAGGAGCTGGTGCTGGCAGATGAGTCGGTGGCTGCCTGTGTATCCTCAGTACTGCAGAAGCTGGGCTTCCGGCGCCGCAGCCAGCTGATTCCGGTGCCAATCCCGCGCGCGTGGGAACTGCTGCACTGATCCCCGCCTGGCCGGCCCTTCGCAGTCACGCGGAGATTGGCGCCGTCCAGGTCACACTGGTGCCTTTGCCGGGGGCGCTGTCGATAATGCAGGTCCCGCCGACACGGGAGGCCCGGGTTTTCATGTTGTTCAGTCCGCTGATCCGGCCGGGATTCGTAAAGCCCCGCCCGTGGTCGCGGACGGTGAGCACCACATGGCCCTCCTGCACTGACAGGTGCACATAGATTTCCTCGCAACCGGAATGCCTGACGGCGTTGCTGACGCTTTCGGACAGCACCGGCAGCAGCTGTTCGGCCACCTCGTCGCCGACGACGTCATCGACGGGGCCCGAGAGCTGGATCCTCGGGAGGACCCCGGCCGCGTTGGCCGCTTCCTGGACGGCGCGCAGGACGCGTCCGCTCAGGAGCTCCCCGTCCTGTTCCCGGGCCTGCAGGGCGTAAATGGTGTCGCGAAGCTGGTGGATGCAGTCATCCAGTTCCGTGGTGATGCCGGCGATCCGGCGCTCGTGCGCGAGGGGGTCCCCGGTGTAGCGGCGCAGCCCCTGAATGCTCAACCCCGCCGCGAACAACCGCTGGATCACCAGGTCGTGCAGGTCCCTTGCAATACGTTCCCGGTCGATGAACAGCGCATGTTCTTCCCGCAGCTGGTTGGCCCTCAGCAGATCCAGCGTCAGGCCAATTCTGGACGCGAAGACCGCGCTTTGTTCAACATCGACATCCGTGTAGCGGCTTCCGCTGGACGGGCGCGCCAGGATCAGCACGGTGTCCCGGTGTCCGTCAATGTTGTTGCCCAGCGCAGCGAGCAGGACCGGTCCGAGCTTTTCGGCGGACGCACCGTCGAACACCTGGGCAGGGTCCTTGACGATCCTGGACTCCCCCGTGGCGAGCACCTCGGCTACGGACTCGCCCACCGGAAGCTCCTGACCGGCGGGTATGGACTGGACTCCCAGGGAGGTCCGGCACCGCAGGCTCCCGTCCCCGGCAACCGACGCGATGATGGACAGTGCCGAGGCCGAGGCGTGCAGTGCACGCTCGGCGATCATGTCCAGGTTGTTCGTATCGGACCGCGGGTTGGCCTTGAGCCGGTCGCTGACGTCCATGCCCGCTTCCAGCCACCGCTGGCGGCTCTTGCTGTCCTCGAACAACCGTGCGTTCTGGATGGCTACACCGGCGGCGGATGCGAGGGCAACGGCAAGGTCCTCGTCCTCGGCCGTGAAGTCCTGGCCGTCGGTCTTTTCCGTCAGGTACAGGTTCCCGAAAACTTCGTCCCGCACCCGGACCGGGACGCCCAGGAAGGTCTTCATGGGCGGATGTTCGGGCGGGAAGCCAACCGCGATGGGGTGTTCGCCGAGGTCATGGAGGCGCACCGGGCTGGGCTCACGGATCAGGTGCCCCAGCACGCCGTGGCCGGTGGGAAGGTCGCCGATGAGCCGGGCACCTTCTTCGTCGATGCCGACAGTGATGAAGTGGCTGAGCTGCTGGTCGTCACCGATGACGCCCAGGGCACCATAGCGCGCCCCCACGAGCTCGCAGGCGGACTGCACCACCCGGTCCAGCACCACTTCCAGGCTGAGGTCTTCCGTCAGGGAAACGACGGCACCGAGCAGGCCCTCCACGTGTTCCTGGGTCCGGACCAGCTCATCTGCCCGGTCCACGAACTCACGCAGAAGCTCCCGGGTTCGTCGCCGGATTGGTTCACGCCACATAAAGAAAACACCTCAGTCATAGAGCATCACCCACGGCGGGCTGCATCGCCCTGGATCCGATTTGTGACAGCCCCCAGTGTCTCTCACCACCATGCTAACAACCCCGGCGACCCAGCGGCTTATAAGTTACGTCCTGGCTGCCTCCCGTCCCCGCAGCCGTGCGCGGCGCCGGCTCCCCGGCTGCGCTGGAGGCCGGGGCACCCTGACCGGGGCGCTGAACCTGAAGGCCCTGCGGGCGATGTGGTGCGTGGCGTGCCGGGGCCGGACGGGCGGTGGCGGGGCCGGCAGCTGCTGCGCATCGCGGGCGAAGAACCACTGCTTGGCCAGCTCCACCAGCACCAGGTACACCACCACCATGCCCAGCAGGGCAAGGAAGAACGGGACCGGAAGCGGGTCGAAGCCCAGCACCGCGGCCAGGGGCGAGAGCGGAAGGAAGATCCCCACGGCCACCACGCCAAGCGATGCGGCAATCAGCCCTGCTGAGGGCCGGCTGCGGAGGAACGGCACGCGCCGGGTGCGGATGGCGAAGATGATCAGCGTCTGGGTGGCGATGGATTCGATGAACCAGCCAGCGCGGAACTCCCCCGGAACGGCGCTGAACGCGAACAGCATCAGGGCGAACGTGGCGAAATCGAACAATGAACTGATGGGGCCGAAGAGCAGCATGAACCGCCGGATGAACGCGATGTCCCAGTGCGACGGCGCCCGCAGCTGCTCCTTGTCCACCCGGTCCCCCGGGATGGCCAGCTGCCCGGAGTCATACAGCAGGTTGTTCAGCAGGATCTGGCCCGGGAGCATGGGCAGGAAGCTCAGCACCACCGAGGCGGCTGCCGCACTGAACATGTTGCCGAAGTTGCTGGACGTGCCCATCAGCACGTACTTGATGGTGTTGGCGAAGATGCGCCGCCCCTCCATCACGCCGTCGGCCAGGACGCCCAGGTCCTTGTCCAAAAGGACGACGTCGGCCGCGTCCTTGGCAACGTCGGTCGCCGTATCGACGGAGATGCCGATGTCCGCCTTGTGCAGTGCCAGGGCGTCGTTGACGCCGTCGCCCATGAAGCCCACCGCCCCGCCGCTTTGGCGCAGGAGGCTGATGATCCGCGCCTTTTGTTCCGGCGAGACGCGGGCGAAGATGGTGGCCGTGCGCGCGGCGGCGGCAAGGTCGGCGTCGGACATCTGCCCAACCTGGGTGCCCGTCAACGTGCCGCCGGAGAGCACATCAAGGTCAGCGCAGACCTTCTCGGCCACCTTGGCGTTGTCCCCGGTGGCAATCTTCACCGAGATTCCCAGCGCCTCCAGCCGGTCCAGGGACTGCCGGGCGTTGGCCTTGGGCCGGTCCAGGAAGACCAGGAAACCTGCCAGGGCAAGGCCCCGCTCCTCGGCCGGCGTCAGCCTGGCAAGCCCCGCGGCCGGACGGGTGGCTACGGCCACCACCCGCGCGCCGGCGCCGAACTGTTCCTCCAGCATGGCCTGCACGGCGGGCGGGACCGGACCGCACAGGGCCAGGACGTCCTCCGGCGCCCCCTTGGTCACAAGCTGTGGCGGACCTCCCCGGTCACGGACCAGCACGGTGGTGCGGCGGCGCCGATGGTCAAAGCGGATCAGGTCCAGCCGGTCAAAGCGCCCCGGTTCGAAAGCCGCAGCGCCGGCACTCTCCCACAGCGCGGCATCCAGGGGGTTCTGGCCCGCGGAGGAAACCTTCGCCCCCGCATAGTCTGCCTCGGTGGCCAGCAAACCCAGGGTAAGCAGGCCGCCGTCGGACACATCCGGGGTGGCCGGGAGGGCAGCCGTGAAGCTGATCTTCCCTTCCGTGAGGGTGCCGGTCTTGTCCGTGACCAGGATGTCCATATCGCCAAGGTCCTCGATGCAGACCAGCCGTTTGACCAGGACCTTCCGCCTGGCCAGCTGGCGGGTACCGGTGGCCAGGCTGGTGCTGACGACGGCGGGCAGCAGCTGCGGCGTGATGCCCACGGCGATGGCCAGGGAAAACAGCAGTGATTCCAGCAGGGGGCGCTGCAGCAGCAGGTTGGCCACGAAGATCAGCGACGTGAGTACGACGGCCACCTGCAGCAGCAGGAAGGAGAAGCGCTTGAGGCCCAGCTGGAACTCGGTCTGCGGCTGGCGTTCGCCCAGGCCCAGCGCGATCCTGCCGAATTCGGCCCGGCCGCCGGTTGCCACCACCACCCCGCTGCACCCGCCGGACTGGATCACGGTGCCCATTAACACGCAGGAGGCGAGGTCGGCCAGGGGTGAGCCCGCCGGCACCGGCGCCGGGTCCTTGGCTGCAGGCTGGGACTCCCCCGTGAGGATGCTTTCGTCACAGAGGAGGTTATCGGCGGTCAGCAGGCGGATGTCTGCCGGGACGATGGCGCCCAGGGAAAGATGGACGACGTCGCCGGGCACCAGGGCGGTGACGTCCACGTCCGTGGTGGTTCCGTCGCGCTGCACGGCGGCCTTGTGGGTGACACGCTCATGCAGGGCCTCGGATGCCCGCTCTGCGCGGTATTCGTTGCTGAAGCCGAGGCCAACACTGACCAGCAGGATCACGCCGATGACGATCGAGTTGGTGGCGTCGCCCAGGAACAGGGACAGCGCCGCGGTGACGATCAACAGGATGAGGATGGGGCTGGCGAACTGCCGGCCCAGGACGGCCCAGGCGTTGGCGCGGTGGGTGCGGACGGCGTTGGGGCCGAGGCTTTCAAGCCGCGCGGCGGCTTCTTCCCCGTTCAGGCCTTCCAGGACCGATCCCAGGCGCTCCAGCGTCTGCTCCGCCGTCAGGGCCGCGGCATCTGTGATGGGCAGCTGGAGGGAACTGCGCTCCCGGACGTTCAGGTCTGTCATGCCGGATCCGATCGGACACGTTGGTTTGTGGCGCTACCTTAGGGCAAGGGTACGACGCCGGGCGGACCGGGGCTGGTGGCCGTGCCCAGGATGTGCGCGAGCGGAGGATTCAGCCGCTGCACCGCGAACCCGAAGCGCTCGTTGTCCTGGACCGTGAATCCTGCTGCCGTGATGGCGGCCAGGGTGTCCCGGTTGAGGTGGCATCCGCCCATGAACCGCCCCCACACGGGAGTCAGTGCATCTTCCGCCCGGGCCACCAGCGGGTGCCGGGACCGGACGTGCTCGTAATAGGCAAGCGTGCCGCCGGGGCGCAGGACGCGGCGGATCTCCGCGAGCACAGCGGACTGGTCCTTCACGCTGCAGAGGACGAGGCTGGCCACCACGGCATCGGCGCTGGCAGATTCCGCCGGTATGTCCTCTGCGGCAGCGGCCACCACGGTGACCGGAACGCCGGCGGCGGCCACCTGTTTTTCTGCCACGCTCCGGAGGTAGTCATCAGGTTCCAGTGCCAGGACGCGGGTGACGGCGGGAGGGTACAACGGGAAGGAGGACCCGGCGCCGGCTCCGATTTCGATGACGGAGCCATGCAGTCCGGCCAGGATACGGCGCCGGTGCTCGGCGGCACCGCGGCGGTCCATTCCGCCCACTGCCCGGGCAAACGCCCGGGCGAACAACGGGTGCTGCAGCGGGCCCGGGCCCACCCCGCCCTCCGTGCCACCAGGGGTGCTGTCCATCCGGATACCTCCTTGGGACTGGTCTGGCTCTCATCATGGCACGGAGTGCGGAGGCGGGGCGCTGCCGGTTGAAGGCGGCCTGGGGCTACAGGCAGCTGGGCTGGTACGCGGGGTCCGCGGGGCCGGAGGCCTTGCTCAGCGCGTTCGCCACGAACTGGTGCACCACGGGATCGTTGGGAGTCTGATCGTGTTCGAAGACATCGGCCGGGCACTTGTCCTGGATGGTGATGTTGGTGACCTGCCTGGAGGGTCCCACCAGGAACTGGCTGTTATAGGGGATCACCACTTCGTCATAGACGGTGGAGATCACGGTGTAGGACGGCCCGGCCACGGTGTCGCCCTTGGCATTGAGTTCCTGCATGAACGCCGAGCCGGCCTGCTGGTCAGCGCACGCCGCGCAGCCCAGGGTGGTGTAGGCGGGGTCGGGGACGGCGTCCGGCGGCGGCACGATCAGGCCCTGGGTGCCGTGGTTGGAGGGCGCAATGCCCACGAGGTGATGGACGTACTTGGCGCCGCCCAGCAGGTGCATGTAGTAGCGGGGCATCATGCCGCCCTGGCTGTGGCCCACCAGGTCAACTTTCGCAGCGCCGGTGGCGGCGCGGACGGCGTCAACGAACGGGGCCAGTTCCTTTGCGGACTCGGCCACCGGGGCTGTTGCGTAGACGCCGTTGGTCTCGCCGTAGTTGAGGGCAAAGACGCAGTACCCGGCGCTCTTGAGATAGGGCGAGAGGGTGGACCAGTTCTTCGCCATACTTTCGAAGGTTCCGGGTACCAGGACCACCGGGTACGGATGCTCCGGGGAAGGCTTGCAGGTCCAGTCGTTGGCGCCGGGCGGGGCGACGTCCAGGGTGTCGGCCTGCGCGGGAACCGTGGAGAGCGAGCCGGCCAGGACTGCGGCTGCGGCGACGGACAGGGCGCGTTTAAGCAGTGACATATAAACCTCTTTGTTCGCGTGTCAGGAATGGTGTCGCGGCCGGGTCTGCTGGTGGCGGTGTAGCTGGTTGTACCAGCCAGGTGCCCTGCTGCGGTCCTAGAAATGCTAGGCAGCAAGGACCGCCAGGTGGCCCTGCCTGCACGAACGTGCGTGGAATGAATTCCCTTCCCACCCGGGTCCACTGGCCCGATTTGGGGACGCCGCCAGCAATATTGTTACTGGTGAGTAGCTATTTCGAACCAGCACAGTGCCTGCGGCTGCCGCAGCGGGCAGCGGGCGGGGAGTGCAGGGCGCACTGCACAGATGTGCACGGAGCCGCGGACAGCCTCCGGCTCCGTGCACGGCGCCTCTAAGGAACCGTTCTACTTCACGGCCTTCACGGCGTTGGCGGCGTTCACCCGGCCGTACGCCCAGTAGGTGCCGGTCCCGGGCACCCTGTCCGCGGTGGATTCCACGTTGGCCCGGATCGAGGCGTTGGTGGCACCGGGGTGGGAGCTCCAGGCGAGCGCGGCGGTGGCGGCCACGATCGCCGAGGACATGGAACTGCCGTTGCCCACGTCGTAGCCTCTGGAGCGGTTGTTGGGAACTTCAAGGGCAAAGGCGTGGTTCGGGAAGGTGGAGTAGACATTGACTCCGGGCGCCGCCACGTCCACCCAGCTGGCCCCATAGGTCGAGAAGGATGCCTTGACGTCCTTGTTGTCCGTGGCCCCGACCGCGATCACGTTCGGGTAGGAGCCGGGGTAGATCTTGGTCTGGTTTCCACCGTTTCCGGCGGCCGCCACCAGCACCACTCCCTTGGTCCACGCGTTGTTCACGGCGGCCTCGAGCGTGCGCGAGGCACGGACCCCAATGCTCATGTTGATCACCTTGGCGCCGTTGCTGACGGCCCAGTTGATGCCGTTGGCAACACTTGAGCTGGACCCCACCCCGCTGTCGTTCAGGACTTTCCCGGCCAGGATGGTGCAGCCCGGGCATACCCCTGCCACGCCTGCCGAGTTGCTGGAGGTGGCGGCAACGATGCCGGCCACATGGGTGCCGTGGCCGTAATAGTCCTCCGCCACCGGGTCGCCGGCCTTCGTGGCAGCGTCACTGAAGTTGGCGCGTGCCACCACTTTGGGGGCGATGTCAGGGTTGTCGCTGGCAACGCCCGAGTCCAGGACGGCCACCTTGATGCCGGAGCCTGTGGTGGTATTCCAGGCTTCGACGGCGTCGACGTCGGCGTCCGCAGTACCAACGGGCACGGTGATGTCACCGCGGGTGTTGGTGAAGGACTGGCCGGTGTTCTGCAGCGCGTACTGGCGGGGGAAGTAGGTGTCGCTAGTGGCGGCGTGGGCCGGCTCGTCGGGCTCGGCGTACTCAACCGACGGGTTCCGGCTGAGCGCGTCGATCAGCCGGGCTTCCTGGCCGGAGGGCACCGGGACCAGCCGGGCGCCCGTGCCGCCCACGGCCGAGCCGGCCGGAAGACCGTACTGGTGGAGCACGCCGGGTGCTGCGCCGCCGTCGTACGTTTTGACCAGGATCTGTCCCGCTCCTGCGGGCGACGTGGACGGCGCCGCGCTGGCTACGGGTGCCATGGTGAGTGAGCCAAGCGAGAGGACTGCCGCCGTGAGACCGGCGATGACGACTTTCTTCATGGCGTTATGGTGCAACGCGGCCTGCAGGGGCGGATAGGGGCAAGGGCCCCTATTCTCGCCCGGGCCCTTGCGGCAGCCAGGCGTTGCGGGCCGCGCGGACGCCGCAGGAATCGGTGGCAGCATGGGCGATGGACACCGCCAGGAGCGAGCCGCTGCGCTGGGCGGCCCACCCGTACCCAACCCCGATCAGGCCCGCGCCCAGCAGCACGGGCCAGCGGCCGCGCGCATGGGGACGGACTGCAAGCGGGACCAGGTGCCATGCGGTGAAACCGAGGGAGGGCCAGAGCCACCCCTGGACCTTACGGTCCGGGAAGACGGCCAGCGGCACGCCGCGCCACAGGGCTTCCTCGGCCAGGGCGTTGGTGACGCCTATGCCCACGGCGGCGAGCGCAGCCTCAGGGCCCGCCTTCCTGGCGTTGGGGATCAGTTCCGTGGCGATGGCGCCGGCCGGCGGGATGAGCAGGATGCTCCACATCAGCGCCCTGCCCTGGGGTGCCGCGGCGGGTGCATGCCAAAGATCCACCAGCCGACGTCGGCCGGCCAGCACGAGTGCCACGCTCCAGCACACCGCCCAGTAGGCTGCGAACCCCGCCTGGTAGCCGCGGCGCTTTCCGAACCGGCGGACGGTGAACCTGAAGACGGGAACCATCAGGGCGGGCACCGCGGCGGGCATCAGGGCCGCGGCTGTGCGGCGCCACGTCCTGGGTGGGTTCACGGGACCCTACTTAAGGCTCAGCACCTCGTCGATGGGGCGGCCGTTGACGTACACCTGCGCGCTGGTGGCCCCGGACGCCGCCATGGCCGTGTATTCCAGCTGCGCCTTGGCCCGCGGGATGTCGCAGACACCGCCGAGCATGAACTGACCGGAGAGCCAGATGGTGATGGTGCTGCCGTTCAGTTCGCCGCCCAGGTACGTCAGGCTCGACTGGTAAAGGACGTTGATAAGCCCGGATTGCCCTATGTCGCGGCTCTTGTTGGCCAGCAGGGTCCCGATGCTGGGGCCCACCTGGTCGGTGAACCGGACGGGGGCTGTGGTGGTGGCCACGAGGCTGTCGCCGCAGCCGATCGCGGGTCCGGAGACGCCGTTGTCACCCACGGCCACATAGTAGATGGTCAGCGGGGCCACCTGTTCGGGCAGTCCGTTGGGCGTTGGTTCCGCCGTGGGCGGCGGGCTTGCAGGAGTGGACGACGGCGGTGGGGCGGCCGGGGTGGTGGGCGCGACTGAGCTGCCCGGCGTCGTGGTGGGGTTCCCCGACGTGGTGGGAGTCGCCGTCGTGCTTGGGGACGCGCTGCTGGTGGTGGGGCTCGGGGCCGCGGAACTGGTGGAGGGGGCCGGTGCGGGCGGGCCGAAGCATCCGGTGAGGACCAGCAGGCTGCTGAGCCCGAGAACGCTGAGTGCCGAAAGCCTGGGCCTGGTCATGATGCCCCCTTGAAGACGGGGCCCGCGGTTGCGGGACCCGTCTTCAAGCTACGCCTGAGGGTTAGTCCAAAACAGGGACTAAAGTCCGGGCCGGGCGTCGGAACGCCGCAACCCGGCTCTACGGGTGCACCAGCACCTTCACCGCGGTGTCCTTGTGGTTGATGAGGGTGTCGAAGCCCTGTTCCACCAGGTCCTCCAGCGCGATCCGTCCCGTGATGAACGGCTTGAGGTCCACCTTGCCCTCCTGCACCATCTTAATCACTGCAGGGTGGTCCCGGACGTAGGCGATGGTTCCGCGCAGGTCGATCTCCTTGAGGACCAGCTTCTGCATGTCGATGGTGGCGGGCGCGCCCCAGATGGATACGTTGACCACCACGGCGCCGGGCCGGACGGCGTCGAGCATGGTGTCCAGCACAGCGTTCACGCCGGCGCATTCGAACGCGACGTCGGCCCCGGCGCCGCCGGTGAGTTCCCGCACCCGCGCCGGGACGTCCTCCTTGCTCGGGTCCAGCACGTGGTCCGCCACGCCGCTGGAGGTGGCCTTCTCCTTGCGTGCCTGCGTGAGCTCGCTGATGATCGTGGTCACGCCCATGCCCTTCAGGACCGCGGCGGTGAGCAGCCCGATCGGCCCTGACCCGCCCACCAGCGCCGTGTCCCCGGCCTTCACGCCGCTGCGCGCCACGGCGTGGTGCGCCACGGACAGCGGCTCGATCAGCGCCGCCTCATCCAGCGGAATGTCCCCGATCGGGTGCACCCAGCGCTGGTCCACCACGATCTTCTCGCTCAGCCCTCCCCCGCCGCCGGAGAGCCCGATGAAGCCCATCTGCCGGCACAGGTGGTAGCTGCCCGCCTGGCACATGTCGCAGTCGCCGTCCACAAAGTAGGGTTCGACGACGACGTTGTCACCAACTTCCAGCCCATCCACGCCTTCGCCGATTTCAGCGACAGTCCCGGAGAATTCGTGCCCCAGGGTCACCGGGGATTCCTCGTGGGACAGCGGGTGCGGATGGCCCGGTGCCGGGCAGAAGATGGGCCCTTCCAGGAACTCGTGCAGGTCCGTGCCGCAGATGCCGCACCACGCGACGTCGATCTTCACCGCCCCCGCCCGCAGCTCCGGCTCCGGGATGTCCTCGATCCGGATGTCCTTGCGGGCGTGGAAACGTGCTGCCTTCATGATTCCTCCATGCTGTGAAACGCGACTAACGGGTGTGGTGGCTGGGCTGCAGTTCGTAGACGGGTGTGTCGAGTCCTTCCATCCGCGCCTTCAGCTGCAGCGCAAGGTACGCCGAGTAGTGCCGGCTCTGGTGCAGGTTGCCGCCGTGGATCCAGAGCTGCGGCACGTTGGTTGGCTTCCACATATTGCGCAGCTCCCCCTCCCACGGACCAGGGTCTTTTGGCGTGTCCGAGCCGTATCCCCAGCATTTGCCCACACGGTCGGCGATTTCGGGCGAGACCAGGTCCGCCAGCCAGCCGTTCATGGAACCGTAGCCGGTGGCATAGACAATGAGGTCCGCCTCCAGCTCGGTGCCATCATCCATGACCACGGCGTTGCCGGTGATCTTGGCGACCTGGCCTGACTTCAGCTTCACCCGTCCGTCGATGATCAGCTGGGAGGCGCCCACGTCGATGTAGTAGCCGGAGCCGCGCCGCAGGTACTTCACGAACAGCCCGGACCCGTCCACACCGAAGTCCAGCTCGAACCCGGCGGCCTCCAGCTGCGAGTAGAACTCGGCATCCCGCTGGGCCATCTGCTGGTACACCGGCACCTGCGCCTCCGGCAGGACGCTCATGGGCAGCGAGGCGAACAGCAGGTCGGCCTTTTCCGTGGTGACTCCGTTCGCGAGCGCCCGCTCGGAGTAGAGGTCCCCCAGCGCCAGGTCCATCAGGGATTCGCTGCGGGCGATGTGGGTGGAGGATCGCTGGATCATGGTGACATCGGCGCCGTGCTCCCAGAGGTCGGCGCAGATATCGTGGGCCGAGTTGTTGGAGCCGATCACCACTGCCTTCCTGCCGCTCCAGTCGCCGCCGCCGGGGTGCTGGGAGGAGTGCCGCTGCTCGCCCAGGAAACTCTCGGCGCCGTCGAACGTCGGGATGTTCGGGTAGCCGGAGACGCCCAGGGCGAAGACGAGCTGCTTGGGCCGCAACGTCACAGGTGACCCGTTGCGAAGGACGCTGACCGCCCATTCCTGCGTGCCGTCGTCGTACGCTGCCCCCACGCACTCGGTGCCGGACCAGTAGTTCAGCTCCATGATGCGGGTGTAGTGCTCCAGCCAGTCGCCGATCTTGTCCTTGGCGGCGAAGACGGGCCAGTCGTCCGGGAACTTCAGGTAGGGCAAGTGGTCGTACCAGACGGGGTCGTGCAGGTGCAGGGACTTGTAGCGGTTGCGCCAGGAGTCGCCCGGGTTCTGGTTCTTCTCGATGATGATGGTGGGAACGCCCAGCCGCTTCAGCCGGGCGGCCAGGCCGATCCCGCCCTGCCCGCCGCCGATGATCACGCAGTAGGGCTGCTCGTCGTAGCCCAGCCGGGCTTCCTGCTCCTCCTTGAGCTCCTTCCAGGACCGGCGCCCCCGGACAATCTCGTGCGCCACGCCCTGTTCGCGGCGCGGGCCCTTCTTCTCCTCGAAGCCCTTGAGCTCCTGCATGGTGGTGAGCAGCGTCCAGCATTTGCCGTTCCGCAGCCGCAGGTGTCCGTAGCCGCGGGCGGCTCCGGTCTCGAACGTGATCCACGCTTCCACCGCCTCCGCATCCCCGGTGGCGTCCTCCGCGAGCGCCCAGTTGGCTGGCCGGACGTGGTCCAGGGTGGTCTCCAGCATGCGCCGGATGTCCGCCTTGCCTTCCAGGGTTTTGAGGTTCCAGGTGAACGCCACGAAGTCGCGCCAGTAGCTTTCGTCCTCGAAGAGCTCCAGCGCTGCCTCCACGTCGCGCCGCTGCAGCGCATCATCCAGGCCGGCAAGCCAGGCCTGGGCGGCAGCGGTGAATGTTTGGGTCATCTCCACTCCTTTATGCTGTTCTGCTGATCCATGGGCTCCGCCCGGAGCCCTGCGATATGCTGGGGCGGGCGTGAGCTGCATCACTAGTGGAACCCCGCGGGGGTAACAACGGCGTTACACGGACCGGCAAGGGTGCCGGGTCTGAGGAGGAACAGTGGACCAGGGCCTGCGGTTTTCGGACCCGGCACGGTATGCGCGGACGCTGCGGCGGGCGCATGAGCTGGTCATTTCCGGTGTGCCGCGGCCCGAAATCCCCACCCGCCTGGTGGATTCATGGCACCGGTCCATGGCCCTGGGCATCAGCCCGGACCAGCACAGCCCGCGGCACCTGCACGAGCCGTCCGAGGTGCTGCAGCTGCGGCGGGACCACCGGCTGCAGCAGGTGATGCCGGCTCTGCACGACCTCCTGGCCGATGATTCCCGGGCCGGCCGCCACCTGTTGGTGCTCACCGATGCCAGCGGCGAGATCCTCTGGCGAGTGGGCAGCCCGGCGGTCCTCCGGCGCGCCGACCAGCTGGAATTCCTGGAGGGCGCGGACTGGTCCGAGGCCGGAATCGGCACCAACGCCATCAGCGAGGCCCTGGTCACCGGCGGCCCCGTCCAGCTGTTCTCCGCCGAGCACCTGGTCCGCACCCACCACGAGTGGGCCTGCACCGCGGCGCCCATCACGGACCCGGCCACCGGCAGGCTGCTGGGCGTGCTGGACGTCTCCGGGCCGCTGGACACCATCAGCGCGGACACCCTGAGGATGGTGCGGTGCGCCGTCCGGGTGGCAGAGGCTTTGCTGGGAACGTCCGACGCCGGCACCGCCTTGGGTGCCCCGTCTTCCAAGGGCGCGTCCCGGCGTCCTGCACGCATTGCCGGGCAGGGTGTTGCCGGCGAGGCTGCTGCGGTGGAGTCGCTGGAACTGCTGGGCGACAAGCCTGCGGCGGTGTTTGCCGGTGGCGGCCGTGCCCCGCTGACGCTGCGCCGGGCCGAGATCCTGGCGCTGCTGGGTTCCCGGTCCCAGGGTTGGTCCGCCGAGGAGCTGGCCTATGAGCTGCATGGTGACGCCGGCACGCCGCAGGCTATCCGGACCGAGATGTTCCGGGTGCGGTCGATGCTGGGCGGGGCCGTGGACTCGAATCCGTACCGGCTCACCGCGGGGCTGGCCGGCGCGTCCGACTCGGGGCGGGTGCTGCGGCTGCTGCGCGACGGCCTGGTGGCGGGGGCGCTGGAAGCGTACCGGGCTCCCCTGCTCAGCCGGTCCGGCGTGCTGGCCGTTCAGCTGCTGCGGGACCAGCTGGACCTGGCCGTGGGATCAGCCGTGCGGGCCAGCGGGGATGCCGCGCTACTGGTCCGGTGGCTCTCCACCGATATGGGCGCCTTTGATTCGCAGGCCGTGGAGGCGCTGGGCCGGCTGGTGGGCCGGACTGATCCGCGGTACCTGGCCTTCCTGGCGTCTTCCGGCGCCTGAGCCTGCCGGGTGGTTGCGCCTGGCCAGCCGCTCACCAGACCGAATCGCCGCGCAGCACCACGTCGCTGCCGCCGTCGACATAAACGATCTGCCCGCACAGGTGCGTGTTCTCCACGCTGTTCAGCCACGCCAGCAGGCGGGCCACGACGATGGGTTCGGCGATGCCATTCAGCGGCATGGGAACCACTTCCAGCAGTGACTTTCGAGCGTCCTCCGCGGCGATCAGGTCCGCCGTCATGGGGGTGGCGATGACGCCGGGCGCTACGGCGTTCAACGGGATTCCGGCTCCTGCCCACTCGGGGCCGGCGGCCTGGCGGCGGACCCACCGGGACAATGCAAGCTTGGTGGAACAGTAGATGAGACCGCCGGTGGCCGGCTCCTTCGCCAGGACCTCGGCGCGGGCCATTGCCGGCTGTTCGTCCCCGGCGGTAAGCAGCGCAACGAGTTCTTCATCGCTGGCCATCAGGGCTGCCATCGATGAGACCACGACGGCCCGCGGCGCGTCCGAGCCGGCGAGCAGGGGGCGGAGCCCTTCAAGCGTTGCGAGCGCCCCGAAGAAGTTCACCGAAACGGTGGCGGGTCCAGGGACGGCAAGGCCGGCCACGGCGTAGATCGCGTCGATCCTGCCGCCGCTGACCTTCCGCACCGCATCCACCAAGGCGCTGCGTCCTTCTGCGGTAGAGAGGTCGGCCAGCACCTCGGCGTCGTGGATATCGATGCCGATGACACGCTCGCCCCGCTGCTCGAGCAGTTCCTTGGTGGCCTTGCCGATCCCGGAGGCGGATCCGGTGATGACTGAGATGCGGGGCACGGCGTCTTCTTTCCCTGGCTGGATGGGCTTGGATTCACTCTGCGCGCCAGTCCCGGGGCGGGCCAGAGGCCAAAGGCCTGCCCTGTGAGGCGGACGCGCACGCGCTCGATCAACAAGCCTTGTCATACCGTTAACCGGCCATTCACATCCTCCTCGGAACCTGGCCAACAGCCGGAAATAGCGTGGGCCCCATGGATAACATCTCGCGCCGAACCCTCATCTCCGCCGGCCTCGGAGCCGGCCTTGTCGCCGCACTGCCGGGTGCCGCCGTCGCCGTTTCCACCGCTGACGACGCCGGCCTTCGCACCGATCCCTTCATGCTCGGCATCGCCTCCGGCGAGCCGTGGCCGGACGGCTTCGTCCTCTGGACCCGCCTGGCCGTGAACCCGGTGGCGGAGGACGGGCTCGGCGGCATGCCGTCACGCCCGGTGGCCGTGCAGTGGGAGGTGGCCGAGGACGCCACCATGCGCAGCGTAATAGCCCGCGGCGTCGAGCATGCCCGGATTGAAACCGCGCACTCGGTGCACGTGGAGCTGCGCGGCCTGAGGCCGGGCCGCGAGTACTTCTACCGGTTCCGCACCGGAAAGTACATAAGCCCGGTGGGCCGAACCCTCACCAGCCCCGCGCCGCATGAGACGCCCGCCGCACTGGCCATGGCGTTCGCCAGCTGCGCCCAGTACGAGCACGGCTACTTCACCGCCTACCGGCGCCTCGCGGAGGACCACCCGGACCTGGTGCTGCACCTGGGGGACTATCTCTACGAATACAAGAAGGACAGCTACGTGATCGGCGGCGGCAACCCGCGCGACCACGAGGGCCCCGAGACCGTCACGCTGGAGACCTACCGGCAGCGGCACGCGCAGTACAAGGCCGACGCCGACCTGCAGGCTGCGCACGCGGCCGCACCGTGGGCGGTGGTCTGGGATGACCACGAGGTGGACAACAACTGGGCGGACGACGTTCCGGAGAACAGCGACGCCGGGCAGCTGAACGACAGCGTGGAGCACTTCCGGCAGCGCCGCGCCGCTGCGTTCCAGGCGTACTACGAGAACATGCCTCTGCGCCCATCGTCGCTGCCTGCCGGACCGGACATGAAGATCTACCGGCGGATCCAGTGGGGCCAGCTGGCCAACTTCCACATGATGGACACGCGGCAGTACCGTGACGACCAGCTGGCCGGGGACGGCTGGAAGAAGAACGTGGCGGAGCGGCTCGCGGAGAACCGGACCATCACCGGCACGGAGCAGGAGAAGTGGCTGCTGGACGGTTTCCGGAACTCCACCCAACGGTGGGACATCCTGGGCCAGCAGGTCTTCTTCGCCGAGCGCGACCGGAACAAGGCGCCCGAGATCGACGACGTCTCCATGGACGGCTGGGACGGGTACGCGGCCTCCCGCCGCCGCATCACCCAGGGCTGGATCGACGCGAAGGTGCGCAACGCCGTCGTCCTCACCGGCGATGTGCACCGGCACTGGGCCAACGACGTGAAGGTGGACTACAAGGATCCCGCCTCCCCTGTAGTGGGCTCGGAGTTGGTGTGCACGTCCATCACCTCCACCGGTGACGGCACAGGCTCCACCACGGACGCCACCATGGCCTGGAACCCGCACCTGAAGTTCTACAACGACAACCGCGGCTACGTGAACACCCGCATCACCAGGGACGCGCTGACCGCCGACTTCAGGGTGCTGGACCACGTCACCACGCCGGGCGCACCGGCGGCCACCAAGGCTTCCTTCGAGATCCGCGACGGCGTGCCGGGGCTACAGGCGCGGGGCTGACGTCTTCCTGAGGGGTCGACGGCGGGTCCCGCCGTCGACCCCTCTCCCGGGCATTGTGCGCCTCAGGGCCCGGGGCTACGATGCTCGCGGGGAGAGGTCCTGCGTCTCACTGACCGATAGGGGCCACGCCATGACCGACTTCTTCACCGCGCATCCCGGTGAGACTGCTCCTCCCCTGCCGGCAGGGCCCATCCTGTGCGGCGGAACCGCGGGTATGCGGCGCATCCACCGCTTCTTCCTCTGGGCATACGGCGAGGCACCGGGACTGGTGCGCTCCGCCACGGCGGGTGATACGGCCCGCGCCGCGTACGTGGGCGAAGTGCTGGGGAACTTCGACAAGGTGCTGCACATCCACCACGAAGGCGAGGACCTGCTGATGTACCCGCAGCTGCAGGAACGGGCGCCGGCGTGTGCCCTGCACGTAGGGCAGATGCTCGAACAGCACAGACAGGTTACCTTCAGGCTGGAGGCAATCGAACCGGTCCGGCTGCGCTGGATGCGGACGGCGGACGAAGAGTCGGCAGCCGATCTTGCCGCCCGCTACGAGGACCTGGCCGCTGTCCTGAACGTGCATCTGCGCCGCGAGGTCACCGAGATGATGCCCGTTGCGGACAGGGTGATGTCCGAAAAAGAGATGCAGGAAACCGGCCAGCACGGGACCAAGCAGCTCGACAAGAAATTCCTGGTGGGCTACCTCGGGATGGTGCTGGCCACCAATCCGCCGGCGGACCGCAAGGAGCTGTTCAGCGAGATCCCTCCCCCGGTCCGGCTCGCCTACCGCCTGGTGGGGCGGCGGATGTACCGGAAACAGTACGCGACGCTCTTCCCGGGACGGCCGATTCCCGAGACGCTGTAGGAACCAGACGCGCTACCTCACCGGCCTCACGACGGACAGCAGTTCCACGCTCCCGACGCCCAGGGCCACTGCGGCGGAGAACCCGGTCAGGACGAGGTTGTACAGCAGCCTCCGGCGCGGGTGCGAAAAGGCCCAGCCGTAGGCCGCATTCATGAACCATCCGTCCAGGCTGTCCAGCAGGCTCATGCCCGCGGCGAAGAGGACGGGCAACGTGAGGACGGCGTACCAGGGAAGCTCCGCCGCTGCGGCTCCGCCCGCCACAACAAGCAGCGCCACCTCGGCGGCGGTATCAAATCCCAGGCCGAACAGGAGCCCCAGCACATACGTCTGCCAGGGCCGGGTGATGCTTCGCATGACCGGCTGCAGCAAGCGGACCAGGAGGCTGGAGGCCGCGGCGGGCACCCCTGCTTCAGGCTCGCCTCCCCCAAGGCGGCGGAGGCCTGAACCGGCGCGGATCAGCAGGGCAAGATTGAGGAACGCCAGGAGATACAGGAACAATCCCGAGACAGTAGCGCCCAGGGTTCCCAGAAGATCGCGCCAACTGGAGGCGTCGTTGCCCAGCTGGCCTCCCAGGAGGTGGGGTCCCGCCGCCAGCAGCAGGCACAGGCCAAAAACGATGCTGGAGTGGCCCAGCGAGAACCAGAAGCCGACGGAGACTGGCCGAAGGCCCTCACCCATGAGCTTCCGGGTGGTGCAGTCGATGGCGGCAATATGGTCCACGTCGAAAGCGTGTCGCATGCCCAACAGATAGGCGCCTAGTCCGATCCCCAGCCCGAAGACTCCACTTGAGCCCAGCGTAAGGTTCTGCGGCACGACACCCAGTACCAGCACGCCCCAGCCCACCACATGCAGCAGAAGTACGACGGCGGCCATGCCGGCCAGCGGCGCCCCCGGCTTCCGGGCGGCCTCGGCAATGGGCAGCCGGCTTCGCCGAGGTGGAGCCTGGAGGCCCACGACGCTTCCCGTCAGCCCATTGGTGGCGTCAGACCGTACCGGGCGATGATGCCCGGCAGCCAGGGCGCCTCGCCGAACTGGAGGCCATACTCCGCTGCCAGTTTGCCGATGGCCTCAGGATCCGGCGGTCCCCCGGCTTCAAGCTGGTCGGCCAGCCCCCAAAAGAAATGCTCGAATCCGGCCGGGCTGATTATTTCAATCATGCGTGCAGGCACTTTGCCCGCGTTCCACATGGTGTGCAGTTCGCCGCGCGGCTTGGTGATGTAGCCCCCGGCGCCCAGTACTGCCTCACGTTCACCGGAACGGAAGCCGATCTCGCCTTCCAGGATGATCGAATACTCATCCTCACGGCTGTGCATGTGTGGCGGAACCAGGGCTCCCACGGGAAACGGATGTTCCACGATGGAGATCTGCTCATTGGTGTGTTCGCCGAACAGTTTGAAGACAACCCCGATGCTTCCGAGACTGCCGTGGCGTCCTTCCCCAGGCTGCACGACCGTTAGCCGTGGAGCCTCCTCAATGCCCATGGGATTCATCCTTTCCAATTCGATATACAATGGTGTATATCGAATTATCCGGCCGACCGAGGATCAGTGTCAATAGTTGAGTGAACACGGGCGTTCAACCAAATCACGCAAGTACCAGATGAACAAGCGTGCCGAGCAGGTGGACACAACGCGTCAGCGGATCGTGGACGCGGCAGTGGCCCTGCATGGATCAGTCGGTCCCGCCCGGACCACCATTTCAGGCGTCGCCGAGCAGGCCGGGGTCACGCGTCTGACGGTCTACCGCCATTTCGCCGACGACGAGGCGCTGTTCTCCGCCTGCTCCTCGCATTGGCTTTCCCAACAGCAGCTGCCGGACCCTGCCGCATGGTCCGAACTGGCGGACCCCCTGGAACGGCTGCACGGCGGGCTGACCGACCTGTACCGGTTCTATCGTGACGGCGAGCCGATGCTCCGGCGCATCTACAGGGATTGGGCAGCCCTTCCGGAGAGGCACCGCACGGACCTCCAAAAGCGCGATACGTTCTTCCGCGACCGGCTCCTCGAGGCTTTCCCCGACCCAGGCAACACACGCCTGCGCGCCGTCGTGGCCCACGCGGTTTCGTTCTGGACCTGGCGTTCCCTCTGCCATGACAACGGGCTTTCGAATCCGGACGCTGTCCATGCCATGGCAGGCTTGGCCGCGATGACGGCCGGCCTGCACCAGCCATAGCAATTCCAAGCCGGCCAGTACGGCTTGTCCAACAAACACATCAGACCCTGCATTAGGCTGGAATCCCCCGAGGCCCATCACAAACAAGCGAGGCATAACGTGCACCAGGACGCCGCCCGGTTCCTGTCCCAGCCGGTGGCCGCCCAGCCCGGCTCGCCGTTGCGCGTCGCCGTGTACTCCCGGATCGCGGAAGCTATCCGCAACGGCCTCCTGACGCCGGGCTCCATGATCCCCACGGAAACCGAGCTCGGCGCCGACATGAAGGTCAGCCGCACCGTGGTCCGTGAAGCCCTCATGCTCCTTGAGGAAGACGGCCTCATCCGGGCGCGCCGCGGCGTGGGCCGGTTCGTCTCGGACACACTCCCCCGCATCGGCATCGAACGGATCCGCCCCTTCGAAGAGGTCCTCGGCGGCCCCGGGCAGACGCTGGAGGTCAAACGCACCCAGGTGGTGCGGCAGGCCGCCTCCGAGTTCGTCGCCCCGGGCATCGGCATCGAGCCCGGCACGGACTGCTGGCTGTGGGAGTCCGTCCTCATCCGCGACGGCGAGGCCATTGCCCACCTGCAGGAAAACGTCACCGCCCAGCCGGTCAGCATCGGCAAGGGCGCCGCCGCGCCCCTTGAGATCAACGACGACGGCGGCGCCACCTTGCTTGCCACGCTCAACAACCAGCTGGGCAGGCTGGCTGGGCCGGGCGAGTGCCAGATCAGCCTCAGCCAGGTGGGCCCCAGTCGCGCGAAACTGCTGGACCTGCGCCCGTCGGACCCCGTCCTGGTGCTGACGCAGTTCGTCCGGCACAGCAACCGGCCGTTCTACCTGGCCAAGTGCCTGGTCTCGGCGCGGGCCGGGCACCTGTCGGTGATGCAGTCCCTGCAGTCCTAAGCGAAGGCTGCCTGCATTTTGGCGCTCAGCACGTCCCTCCGACCGCTTTGCAGGCGTTCACCCGGCCGTACTTCCAATCGGTGCCCTTGCCGACAGGATCCGCCGTGGATTCCACTTTGGCGCGGACCGAATCGCTCGACGTGTTGGCAGATGTGCTCCACACCAGGGCGGCAACGGCGGCGACGATCGGTGTGGACATGGACGTGCCGCTGCCAATGTCGTATCCCTGGGAGCGGTTGTTCTCCCGTGCCAGAACGAACCTGTGGTTTGGGAAGGTCGAGTAGACGGAAACTCCTGGCGCGGCCACATCCACCCAGGTAGGTCCGTAGGTGGACCATGATGCCTTCTTGTCGTTGTTGTCCGTGGCGCCCACCGCGATGACGTTCTGGTACGCGCCGGGATACATCATGCTGGTGTTTCCCCCATTGCCGGCCGAGGCAACAAGTACAACGCCCTTATTCCACGCGTTGTTGACAGCGGTTTCGAGGGTGGTCGAGGCACCCACGGCAAGGCTCATGTTGATGACCTTCGCGCCGTTGGTGGCCGCCCAGTTGATACCGTTTGCAAGCCCTGAACTGGACCCCATCCCGGTGTCGGTCAGGACCTTTCCGGCCATGATTGTGCAGCCGGGACATACGCCGGCGACGCCAATGGTGTTGTCCCGGGAGGCCGCAATGATGCCGGCCACGTGCGTGCCGTGGCCATAGTTATCTTCGTTGGTTCTGGCAGTGGTGAAGTTGGCGCGGGCGGTAACCTTCGGACTGATGTCGGGGTTATCGGTGGCGACGCCGGAGTCGAGGACAGCTACTTTTATGTTCGCGCCGGTGGTGACGCTCCACGCTTCGACGGCGTCCACATCAGCGTCCGGTGTTCCCTTGGGCACAGTGATGTCACCCTTAGTGTTCGTGAATGATTGACCATCGTTCTGGAGCGCGTACTGCCGGTCGAAGAAGGCGTCGGTTCCGGTGGGTGCGACCACAAGGTCCGGTTCGGCGTACTCCACCGCCGGATTGTGGCTCAACGCCTCAATGAGGTGGAGCTCCTTACCGGCCGGCACCGTAATCAGATGCGCGCCGGTGCTGCCGATGGCCGGGCCGTCGTTGAGGCCATGCCGGTCGAGGACACCGCGGGCCGCGGCGTTGTCGCGGAACTTGACCATGATCTGTCCGGAAACGAAAGACGAAGATGCGGGAGATGATGGGGCGGCAGCGTTACCTGGCACAGCGGCCGTGACGGCGCCGAGCGCCATCACGACCGCTGCGAGACCTGCCAGAACTGTTCTTTTCATTCCGTTATCTTGCGCCCCACGCGTAACACCTGCATAGGGCCCAACGGCAGGTATCCGGATTTCCCGGGCGTCAGGCGGGCGAACCTGCTGAGGCGAGCGCCGCCGTCGTGCCTTCCATGGAAATCGCGCCTTCCATGGAAGCGGCGCCTTCAAAGAAGGCGAGCAGCGTCTCCACCAGGTGCGGCGCGAAGTCCTCTTCCAGCGTCAGCACCACCCGGCAGCGTGCGCCCCGCACGGGCGGGTAACCCGCGTACAGTCCGCGCAGGTCGCACACGGTCTGGCCCCGGCCAGGACCGTCGGAGGTGTCGACGGCGGCACCCACCACGGGCGCGACTGCGGGCGTCACGGCGCCCACGGCGAGCGCGGCGGCCAGGGGGTCGTGCATGGCGGAGCAGGGCCGGCCGTAGATGCCCTCGTAGAAGCGGAAGTAGTAGCCCAGCATCTCCCCGAGCGCCCGCACCACGGGCGAAGAGGACCTCAGCAACGCCTGCCGGTGGCCCTCCTCCAGCACCGACGCCATGGTCACGTCCAGCGGCACCAGGGTCACGTCCCAGTCCGCGGCCAGCACCAGGGCCGCGGCCTCGGGGTCGTTGTGGATGTTGGCCTCCGCCACAGCAGTGATGTTCCCCGGCGCCAGCGCTGCCCCGCCCATCACGGTGACGGTGTCCACCAGCGACGGCAGTGCCGGTTCCAGCCGCAAGGCCTCGGCGAGGTTGGTCAGCGGCCCGATGGCCACCACGCGCAGCGTCCCCGGGTAGAGCCGGGCCAGCCGCACCAGCATCTCCGCCGCGGACTCCCCCGCCAGAGATGCGGCGGCAGGGGCCAGCGACACCTCGCCGATCCCGTTCTCCCCGTGCACCCACGGCGCGCCGCCGCCAAAGGAACCGGCCAGCGGATGGTGTGCCCCCAGCGCCACGGGAATGTGCGCGGAGCCGGCAAGTTCCAGCAGGTCAAGGGTGTTGCGGGCGCCGACGGCGGCACTGACGTTGCCGCTGACTGTTCCAATGCCCTTCACGCAAGCAAAAGGAGAGGCCAGCAGGTAGGCCAGGGCGAGGGCGTCGTCGATCCCGGTGTCGCAGTCCAGGTAGATCGGGAAGGGCGTGGTCATGGCGGTTCTCCTACAGTAAAAGGGGTTAGAGGGTCTCGCCCTTGGGGGCGGCGACGAAGAGGCTGACGATGAACGCGGCGGCCGTGATGCCCACGGAAATCCAGAGGGCGGTGGCGTAGCCGGCGGCGGTGGCCTGGGCGGCAAAGGGTGCAACGAGGACGACGCCGAGGCTCGCCCCGATGCCGAAGGAGGCGCCGTTGATGCCGGGCAGGGCAGCCGGGGCTTCCTTGGGTGAGAGCAGCACCGAGAGGCCGTTGATGGCGGTGAGGAACAGGCCGTTGTAGAAGATGCCCAGCGCCGCGACGGCGATCAGCACCGCCACCTGGCTGGTGGAGAACATGGCGGCGGCGATGGCGCAGGCCAGGCTCATGCCCGTGCCGACGCGGAGGGTCCTGATCCAGCCGCGGCGGTCGGCCAGCCAGCCGGCCAGCGGTGCGGCAAAGACGCCAATGAGCGCGGCGGGGGTGAGGAACAGCAACGCCGAGACGGAGGCGGAAAGGCCGAAGCCGCCGTCGTGGTCCTGGCTGAGCAGCACCACGGTGAAGTTGATGATGGCGAAGATGCCGGCGAGGGTGAGGACGGTGGTGGTGATGACCGGCCACACCTGGCGGGAGCGGAGGTGGTGCACGGCGATGAGCGGGTGGCTGCGCCGCTTCTCGATCAGCCAGAAGGCGGTGAAGGAGGCGATGGTGCCGGCCAGCAGTGCCAGGGCGGTGGGCGAGGTCCAGCCGGCGGCGGATCCGTCGGAGACGAAGTAGGTGATGAACACCAGGAACAGCGAGAGGGAGCCGGCGCCCCACCAGTCCATGGCACCGCGGACCCCCTGGGGGCGGCCGGCGGGAACGGTGCGGAGGATGCAGGCCGCGGCAATCACGGTCAGGACCAGGACGACGACGAAGATGGACCGGAAGCCCAGGGTCTCGGCCATGAGCCCGCCCACCCAGCCGTCCACTCCCCCGATGCCGCCGTTGATGGCGGCGATGATGCCCACGGAGGTGCCGAACACCTTGGCCTGCAGGTTCTCGCTGAGGACGATGTAGGCGAGCGCGAAGACGGCGCTGGAGACGCCCTGCAGGAACCGGCCGGCGATGAGCAGTTCCAGCGTGGGTGCGGTGATGCAGAGGATGGTGCCGGCGCCCATGATGCCCAGGACCAGCAGCAGCGCGGCGCGGCGGCCAATGAAGTCGCTCCACCGGCCGATCACAGGGCCCGCGATGGCGCCGGCCAGGAAGAACATGGACTGGACGGGCGCGGTGCTTTCGGCACCGCGGCCAAAGTCTGTGGCGATCTGCGGCAGGGCCGGGGTGACCATGCTCGCGTTGAGCTGGAAGGACAGCACGCCGAGCAGCAGCGTGGAGATCAGCAGGGCGGCGCGGCGGCCGGAGAGCTTGGCGGCGTCATCAGGAAGGACGACGCCGGCAGCAACTTGGGCGGGAGGCGCGGCCGTGGCGGGGGTTGGGGCGTTCACATCAAACTCCTTTGTTCGAACGGGGTGGGAAGGAATCCCGGTCTCCGTGCCGGTTGATTCGAGTTGTTATACAACCATGTATGACCCACAAGTACAACCATGAGCTACACTATTTTCCAATCCGGCCGCTTCCGGCCCTCCCCCTTCAGAGAGTCTTCCCATGAGCAATCGACTTCCTGCCGTCACCGTGGTCGGCAGCATCAACCTGGACCTGATCGCAACGGCCGAGCGGCTTCCCACGGCCGGCGAAACCATTGGTGGCGCCCTGCTGTCCCGGCAGCCGGGCGGAAAGGGTGCCAACCAGGCGGCGGCTGCCGCCCGCCTGGGCGGCCGGGTCCGCATGATCGGAGCGGTGGGCGACGACGCGCACGGCCAGGGAATGCTGGACGCCCTGGCTTCGGCCGGTGTGGATACCGCTGACGTGGCGGTGCTGCCGGAGGCCACCGGGACGGCGCTGATCGTGGTGGATGCCGGGGGCGAGAACCAGATTGTGGTGTGCCCGGGCGCCAACTCCCACCTCTCACTGGAGGGAGTGGAGTTCGGCCCGGACGAGACGGTGCTGTGCCAGCTGGAGGTTGGCCTGCCGGTGGTGCTGGAGGCCGCGCGGAAAGCGCAGGGCTTCTTTGTGCTGAACGCCGCGCCGGCCATGGACCTGCCGGACGAACTGCTGGCGCACTGCGACCTGGTGATCGTCAACGAGAGCGAGTACGCCCTGATCCCTGCCCTGGCATCCGCCAAGCTGGTGGCGGTGACCTACGGCGGCGAGGGCTCCGCCATCTTCGAGCGTGGCCGGAAGGTGGCCGAGGCACCCGCGCCCGCCGTCAGCGTGGTGAACACCATCGGCGCGGGCGACGCGTTCTGCGCCGCCCTGGTCCTGGCCCTGCGGACGGGGATGGATTCCGCGTGGGCGCTTGCTGTTGCCAACGCCGTGGGTGCCGCCGCCGTCGGTGACCCTTCATCCCAGCCCGAATTGGCACAACTGGGCCACTACGTGGAGTGGACCGCCCCGGCCCTGGACGCCAGGTGAGCGTGGCACTGCGGCGCGCGGCGCCGTCGGACTTTCCCGCGGTCCGGCGCATCACCCGGGACGCGTACCTGCGCGCCGGGCACTTCGCCGCCGACCATCCCTATTTGAGTGTGCTGGAGGACGTGGAACACCGCGCCGCCCAGGCGGAGGTGTGGGTGGCTGAGGCCGCCGGGAAAGTGGTGGCGGCGGTGACGCTGACGTTCGCCGGCCAGCCGTACAGCGAGATCGCGCGGAACGGGGAGCTGGAGTTCAGGATGCTGGCGGTGGATCCGCGGCACCAGGGCGCCGGCGTGGGCCGGTCCGTGGTGCGCGCCATTGTGGAGCACGCCCGGCTGCTGCCCGGCATCGGTGCGATCAGCATCACCAGCGCCACGTTCATGGAGCGGGCGCACGCGCTGTACCGGTCGCTGGGGTTCCGCCGCGCGCCGGAGCGGGACTGGTACGTGCCGGGCGAGGATGTGCTGTTGTGGGTGTTCCGGCTGGAGCTCTAAGAGTTGAGCGAAGTTCTCGAATCTTGCCCCATCCCCGGACTGTGCTCCGCACAGACTCACGCGTCAGTTGCGGCACCAGGCAGAGGGACAGTGGGCCCGCCCGGCGGGAAGTCCGCATGCCGGTGCACAATCCGCCATTCGCCGTCTTCGCGGCGGTAAATGTGGGTCACCCGCAAGGTGTACTGCCGTGGTGTCCCCTCCACGGTTGTGGAGGTGTGCTCGTAGCCAACTGTGTAGGCGAGGTCGCCGCTTGCTCCGGCAGCGATGATTTCAAGGTCGAAGGAGTCGGCATGGGTGAACCAGGAGGCCACGTTGTGGAACACCGGCTCGAGCTCGTCCCAGCCGGATCCGCTGAGCTGCGCGCCGAAGAGCGTTACAGGTTCGTTCCGCGACCACAGGGCGAGGCGCGGAGCGGCGTCGCCCTCGTGGATAGCAGCGTCCGCCGCTCGCTGCGTGGGAATCATTTCGGCCAGGAATGCATCCGTTTCGGTTGACATGACCAACTCCATTACAGTCAAGCTGTTTTGAATACAGCTATAATGCATCCAATGGAACGGAAGATCAAGAGGCAGTATGATTCCCGTCGCCGCCAGGAGCAGGCTGCAGAAACACGGCGGAGCATCATCGCGGCGGCGAACCAACTCTTCATTGCCCAGGGGTACGGCCAGACCACCATCAAGCAGGTGGCCGAGCGCGCGGGCGTCTCTGTCGAGACCGTCTACGCCGCGTTCGGTACCAAGGCATTGCTGCTGAGGCACGTTTGGTACGTCGATTTCCGCGGGGACGAAACAGACGTAACCCTGTATGACCGCGCGGAAATGCAGTCAATCCTGGCCGAGCCGGACCTGCCGAGCAGGATCCGCAGGCACGCTGTTTTCGTGACGGCGAGCAACCGCCGGATCTTCCCGCTCCTCGACGCCCTTGCCGGAGCCGCTGCGAGCGAGCCCGACGCCGCCGCCATGCTGGCCGAGTGGACTGACCGGCGGCTGGACGTGGCCACCCGCTACGCCCACGCCGCGGCCGCGACCGGACAGCTCGGCGTCAGCGAAGAGGAATGCAGGGACGTGGTGTACGCGACCATGGACGGCAGCCTGTGGGCCCAGCTCGTGGGGCAACGCGGCTGGAGCGACGAGAGGTTCTCGGACTGGCTCGCCGCCACCTGGATTGCCGCTTTCGTCCGGACGAACTAGCGGACCGCTAATCCAGCGGTGATACTCCCAAGCCGTGTCCGCCGTAGTCCTTGTCATTGCTGCAGCAGGGATGGGCCTGGCCTATTTCGCGGAGCGCTTGCCCGTGTCCGTGCTGGACCCCGTGGTGGGAACGAAGTTCCAGTCGAAGGACCCGTCGCCGTGCAGCGTCAGCCGGAGGAACCCGCGGGTGTCGCTGAACCTCTTGGCGATATACCGCGGCTTGCTGGTGAAGGGGCGCGTATCGATGCCTCCGGTGGAAACCTGGAACGCCGTCATCCCGTCATCGACGCATTTGTCCGCGTTGTTCACGGGGCAGGACCGTTCGTAGTTGTGCTGCGACCCGGACAGGGTCAGCCGGACCCGGTACTTCCACATCACGTCGATCCACGGCTTCTGGTAATCAGCCCGCCCATGCTCCTCCGTATCGGAGGTGAAGTACGGCTCGTGATAGACCACCGCCAGGTGCTTGCCCGCCTTTTGGGCAGCGGCGAGATCCTTGTCCAGCCACTTGGTGGCATCCGAGGCCTCTTTTTCGTCGTACCGCCACAGCGCAGAGGACAGGAACGCGAAGTGCCAGTTTCCGAAGTCCTTGGAGTACGGTTCCCCATTCGGGATGAACCCGCGCTCCTGGTTGATCGCAGCTTTCTCCGTGGAGCCCTTGCACTGGCCGTTCATGAACTTCGCCAGGTCTTCGTTGCGTCCAGGCTCCCAGTCGTGGTTGGGGGCGGACACCCAGTACAGCTTGGGCATGGTGCCGCCCCACAACTTCGCCCACGTGTTCACGTAGTTGTCGCAGTAGCCGGTCTCGTACTGGAAGTCACCCAGCCCCAGGAAGGCGTCAATCTCGTTTTTCTCCACGAGTTTGGCGATCAACGTGGCGTTCCTGCCGGACGGGGTTTCGGGGTCTGCGTTGTCGGCCGGGTTCATGTCGCCCACCGCGGCGATATGGACATCGGGAGCGGGAGGCGGCTCCGGCGGCTTTGGCGTGCAGCCCGTGGCAAGGAGCACCAGCAGTGCGGCGGAAACTGCGGCCACGCGCCGGAAGGGTTTTTCACCAGGGAGTGCTGACCGCATCCCATTTCCCCTTTCAGCAGCAGAACCGCAGGTCGGCGTGCGTGGAACAGTCACGCACGCCGGCACCTTGATCCTCCTAACGGGCCGGACCGGCTGTCAAGGGCGGGACGCTGTGAATCCTGCAGGAGGGGGGGCTTAGGGGGCCGACACCCCCACCTCCCAACCCCGTTGCGGGCGGCGCCGGGCCCTCCTGAGGTACCTGAAATGCCAGCATGCCGAGAGCTCTCACTCCGGGCAGCACATCTTAAAGCGGATCCAGACGCGCGGCTGCAAAACGATGCCGCGGCGCGCACCGCATTGGCAGTCAGCGAGCAAGTCCTAGAAAGACGGCGAGCGACTGCTCAACGGCCACCATCGTTTCTGAATCAACGCGGCCAATTCTCTGTCCAACGTTAAGTCGACGAACGGTGGTGAGCTTGTCGATCATTATTTGGCTTGGGCGGTCCAGGCCGTTCAGCTGGCCGGGTTCAACGGTCAGCCTCAGCAATGGAGCATCTGCGAGTTGCGACGTCAGGGGTAGGAGGGTGACAGACTCCGAGTCCGCGAAAAGATCATCCTGGATGATGAGCGCGGGGCGCGGTTTCTGGCCATAAGTTCCGCCGGAGACCGTCCACAACTCGCCGCGGTTCACTCCGGACAGTCTTCTGAAATCTGTTCGACGAAGTCCTGATCGTCCCCTGCCTGGTCGGCGGCAGCAACAGCCAGTGCCTGCCGCCGCGCTTCACGCTTGAACTCCTCAGTACGGGTGTCCGGCACCCACATCTGAATCTGCCGGAGGCCACGCTCACGCATAGCGATTCGAAGCCGTGCGAGTCGGTCAAAGCTCATGCAATCAACGTTAGATGTCACGCCTTCCTATGTCAGCGGTTCTTTGCAAGGGCGCCAGCCACGATATGCGCAGTTCGCGCAATTTCAGTTGCGCTAAACGCGCACTCCCAGATATGATCTACATCATGCTTCGAGCCGCGCGCTCGGCCCCTCTCCCCCAACAACAATGAGGTTGCAACATGTCTGTCCCCATCAAGGCCACCATGGAAAAAGTCCCCGGCGGCATGATGCTGATCCCCCTGCTCATCGGCGCCATCCTCGGCACCTTCGCACCGGATTCGGCCAAATTCTTCGGCTCCTTTACCGGCGCGCTCTTCACCGGCGGCACCACAATCCTCGCGGTGTTCTACGTCTGCATGGGCGCGAGCATCGATATCAAGGCCACGCCCTACATCCTGAAAAAGGGCGGCGTCCTCTTCGGCAGCAAGGTCCTGTTCGCCATCATCATCGGCGTCATCGCCGGCAGGTTCATGGGCGAACTTCCCATCGACGGCGGAATCCTCTCGGGACTTTCCGTCCTGGCTATCCTCGCGGCGCTGAATGACACCAACGGCGGCATGTACATGGCCCTCATGGGCCAGTACGGCAAGCCCAAGGACGTCGCGGCCTACTCCGTCATGACCCTGGAATCCGGCCCCTTCCTGACCATGGTGACCCTCGGCGTCGCCGGTTTGTCCGCCTTCCCGTGGCAGGCCCTGGTGGGCGCCATCATCCCCCTGCTCCTCGGCGCCATCCTGGGTGCCCTGGATCCGGCCATGCGCAAGTTCCTGTCCTCCGCGGCCCCCGTCCTGATCCCGTTCTTCGCCCTCGCGCTTGGCTTCGGCCTGAACCTGGGACAGGTAGTCAACGCAGGCCTGCTTGGAGTGGCCCTCGGACTGTTCGTGCTGATCGCCGGCGGCGCCGTGCTCTTCTTCGCGGACAAGCTGACCGGCGGCTCGGGCATTGCCGGCCTGGCGGCAGCCACCACCGCCGGCAACGCAGCCACCGTCCCCATGCTGGTGGCCGCAGCCAACCCCGCTTACGCTCCCGCAGCCGGACCGGCCACCGTTTTGGTTGCCGCCTCCGTGGTGGTCACCGCCATCGGCTGCCCCCTCATGGTCGCTTGGTACGCTAAGCGCCTGAAAGCCAAGCAGACCGTGCAAACTCCTGAGGTGTCCCGAGCAGCATGAACACCACCGCAACCATGCGCTGGGCAATCATCGCCGACGACCTGACGGGAGCGGCCGATGCGGCCGCAGCCTACGGGCCCACCCACAGCAGTTCCGTCATCCTCGACGTCGACAGCACGTGGCCCGACGCCCAGATCCTTTCGATCAATACCGAGAGCCGCTACCTGGCGCCGGCGGACGCAGCCAAAGCCGTTACGACGGCGGCAGACCGCGCCCTGCGTGAACATCGGCGGGTCTTCAAGAAGATTGATTCGCTGCTGCGAGGCAATGTAGGCGTGGAAGTCGCGGCAACACTGGCGCGACTGACGCAGGGCCGCGGCAAGGGCCTGGCGATAGTGGCTCCGGCCTTTCCGGGCACGGGACGGACCACCCAGGGCGGCATCGTCCACGTCAACGGTGTCCCCCACACGGCAGGAAATTACGACGGCGGCGTCGCGGCGGCACTTGCCGCCGGCGGCCTCACCGCCGAAGTAGCGGGAGCCAGCGGACGCACGCCGGAGGAACTGGCCATGCACCTGCGGGACGTGCAGGACCGCGGGATTGACGCCGTCGTACTGGACGCCGTTTCCGACGCCGACCTCGAGGCCGTCGCTGCCGCCGCGGACCTGCTGGACTTTCCGGCGCTCCTGGTCGGTTCCGGCGGCCTGGCAGGGCACATCGCTGCACGAGAAAATGAAAAAGTTGCGCGGAATGCGCAGGTACGGCGCGTCAGCCGGACCCTGACCGTGATCGGCAGCTACTCCGGCCTCGCACGGCAGCAGACTGATGCGCTCGTCGCGGACGGCGCCGAGCACATCACCCTGGACCACGCCACGCTGGACGGCACCGCCGTTCCGGACCTGGTTGCCCAGGCGATGGCGCGGACGGATGTGGTGCTGACGCCGGACCCCATGGGTGCCGTGGACAAGTCGCAGGCGCTTGTGGTGGCAGAGGCTTTGGCCCGCGCCACTGCCGCAGGCATCGGGCACTGCGACGCCCTGGTCCTCACCGGTGGCGAGACGGCAACCGCGGTCCTGAAAGCCCTCGGCGCCGGCAGCTTCACTGTCCTCGGGGAGATTGAACCCGGCGTCGTCATGAGCCTGCTGCCGGAGCCACTCCCCCTGCTGGTCACCAAGGCCGGCGCATTCGGGGACGCCGGCACGCTGGCCCGGACCACACGATTTCTTACTGGAACCACGACTGAAATGAGTACCAAATAATGGGACGCCCGATTGTTGCCATCACCATGGGCGATGCGGCCGGCATTGGCCCGGAAATCATCGTCAAGGCCCTTGCTGACGCGGAGCTCCGGTCGAAGGCGCGGATGCTGGTCATCGGCGACCTCCGCCGGCTGCAGCTTGCCGCGGACGTCGTCGCCAGCGCGCTGACGCTGCGGAAGGTGTCGGAACCTTCTGAGGCTTTGTTCGAGGAAGGCACCATCGACGTGCTGGACATCGACTGCATCCCGGCGGACCTGGCGTGGGGCGAGCTCTCTGCCGCGGCCGGACACGGCTCCTACCTGTTCATCGAGAAGGCAGTCCAGCTGGCCATGGACAAGCAGGTGGACGCCATCTGCACCGGGCCGCTGAACAAGGCGGCGCTGCACGCGGCCGGCCACAAGTTCCCCGGCCACACGGAGCTCCTGGCCGAGCTGACCGGCACCGAGGAAGTGTCCATGATGCTGACCGCGCCCAAGATGCGCGTCATTCACGTCACCACCCACATCGGCCTGATCGACGCGATCGCCAAGATCAACGGCGACCTGGTGTACCGGACCATCAAGCGCGGCTACGAACTGCTGCGCGCCTCCGGCATCGAGAACCCGCGGATCGCGGTGTGCGCCATCAACCCGCACGCGGGTGAAAACGGCCTGTTTGGCTACGGCGAGGAGGCGGAGAAGATCCAGCCGGGCATCGAGAAGGCCCAGGCGGACGGCATCAATGCCTTCGGCCCGCTCCCGGCGGACACCCTGTTCTTCCTGGCCGGCCGCGGGGACTTCGACTTGGTGGTGGCCCAGTATCACGACCAGGGCCACGGCCCGGTGAAGGTCCTGGGCTTGGAAAACGGCGTGAACATCACCGTGGGCCTGCCCGTGGTGCGCACGTCCGTGGACCACGGCACCGCGTTCGACATCGCCGGGAAGAACATCGCGGACCACGAGTCGCTGCTGGAGGCACTGCGACAGGCCGTGGACCTGGCGCCGGCGCGCGAAGAGACTGCCTAGCCGCACGGAAGAAACGGCCGGTCAGCGTAGGATTGCTGACCGGCCGTTGTGCTGCGTCCCGGCTGCGGGACTTGGCGGGGGCCGGAACTAGCATGGGTACCACTGCCACCGCCATGCCCACGGGAAGGAGACCGGGAATGCTGAGCGCAAACGCGCGGCGCGAGGAGATCTACCACCTTGCCGTGACCACCGGCCTGGCCTCCGTGGAGGAACTCTCCGCCCGGTTCGAGGTGACCGCCTCCACCATCCGCCGCGATCTGGCTTTGCTGAACGGGCAGGGCCGGCTGGCCCGCACCTACGGCGGCGCGATGGCGCTGGGCGCGCACCCGGAGGCATCGCTGCGGCAGCGCACGGGTGAGGCGTTCGAGCAGAAGCATGCGATCGCCCGCTGGGCGGCAGCCGTGATCCGGCCCGGGGAGAACATCCTGCTCGACGCCGGCTCCACCGTGGGTGCCCTGGCCCACGAACTGCGCGGGTTCGAGAAGCTGTCCGTGACCACCCCGGGCATCAACACCATGCAGGAACTCGCCGAGTCGGAGGGCATCGAGGTGGACTGCCTGGGCGGCCGGCTGCGCAGCCTCTCGCAGAGCTTTGTGGGGCCGCTGGCCGAGGCGGCGCTGGAGCGGATGCGCTTCGACCGCGTGTTCCTGGGCGCCGACGCCGTCACCGCCGAGGACGGCATCTGCGAGGCCGATCATGCCCAGACCCGCCTCAAAGAGCTCATGGCCCGCCGCGGCCGGGAAGTCTACGTCTTGGCCGACTCCTCCAAGCTCGGTCTGCGGCCGTTCCACGCGTGGGCCCGGTTGGCTTTGCCCTGGACATTGGTGACGGACGACGGCGCCGACCCCGCCCAGGTGCAGAAGTTCCGGGACGCGGGGGTTCAGGTGGAGGTGGCTGCCGTAAGCGGTGGTTGAGCCTTTCAATTCCCAGTTGGGCCCGTCCCGGTCGTGACTGAGGTTGCCTCAACCCGCCCCGGTAATTGTGTCCGTTTTTCAGCTTTCCATTCCAACGCGAGCGACGAGCGGAATTTAAAGATGAGCGTGACAATCCCCGCGGCAACCGCGATCAAGGTTACGATCAGCGGAAAAGCTCCTGGTCCTGGAAAGGCACCTTTCATGCTTTCCGCGCCCAGTACTAACAGGACCTTCCAGTCAATGGTTCCGAGATCTTCTAGTTCCGAAGCATCGCTCGGTAACGTTGTGGATTCGCGCAATAGATTCAGGGAGTAGTCCGAGTTAGCGGCTGGATTAATTCCTGCAAAAGAGCAGAGGCAGGCCAGCACTGACATTGTCAGGATAGGAAGTATAACGGCGACAAGACGGTTCCGCATCTGGGCGGTACTGGCAAAGAGGACCGCAAAGTGGGCAGCCACGAATCCTGCCACAGCACCACCCAGAGAAAGATCGGCCAGCAGGGAAAGCGGAATTGGTTCTTGATTCGCAGTCCCGCCGTTCGCTACGAATCGCAGCGGGAGAAATGAAAGCGCACCCGTGAGTAGACCTAAGACGCCTCCAACGGAAACCCAATTCGCCATAATCGTCAGGGTTGAACTTAGTTTAATGCTGCATTTGATTGCCTCAGTCGCAGCAAGGTATTTCAGAGCAAACCAGGCCAACGTTGTACAAGGTGTCAGAGAGACAGCGAACATCAGTACCCAAAACACTGACCAGGTTCGTAACACCTGATTGCCGACACTTTGTCCTGTCCCTACCTGCGTAACAAGCATGACTATGGCCAAGAGCGGCCCTATGAAGTAAACAGCTCCAAGCGTTTTGGATCCGCTACTCAAAGGAAGTTTGAGTAATTTGGAGGGCCTTACATCCTTGAATCCATCAGGCATGAGCCACGTTCCGAAGGACTGAAGCATCGACCGCGAACGCGTCCACTGCGCTGAGAACGCGGCCAGAATGGTGGATTTGAGGGAAGACCCTGGAAGGCCCGGCTGTAAGGAGTCAGGAGAATTTTCCCAACTCCCTCACCTACAAGGGATGCGACTACCATCCCCATCGCCACAAACACCAAGACGTTTCCTACTCCCGAGCTCGGCGGAAGAAGCCACCACCAAGCATAGGGAGTAAGGAACAGGATGAAAAATGCTGCGCTAGCAAGAAACTGTACAACTCCCTTTCCCCTCTCCCTCCAATTCAGGGTGCTCTTGCGCGCCGTTAAGAGGCCTCTTCGACAGCCGACGCCGCCAATGATCAAGACCACAGCCGAGAAAATTGCCGGGACTAACGGGGGCAGCTGGCCATCGGCGCTGCTTTCTAGAGCAAGTCGGATCATGAGCAATTTCTAACTCCTAGCTCTGACATTTTCACAAACGACCAGGCTTGACCCCACGTCCGTGGCTCAATGCCGGTTCGCATTGATGGAACAACAGGCATCTGCGAAGCCGACCACGCCCAAACCCGCCTCAAAGAACTTATGGCCCGACGGGGCCGGGAAGTCTATGTCCTGGCGGACTCGTCCAAGCTGGGCCTGCGACCTTTCCACGCCTGGGCGCGGTTGGCACTCCCCTGGACGTTGGTGACGGACGACGGCGCCGACCCCGCCCAGGTGCAGAAGTTCCGGGACGCGGGGGTTCAGGTGGAGGTGGCTGCGGTTTCCGGCTGAGTCCCGGTGGGTACGCTGCTGCTACAACGGTTGAAACCCTGAACGAAGTGGAGACACTCATGCACGCCGTGCTCGAATACACCTACGCCGACAACTACCTCGAGTCCCGCGAACAATACCGCGCAGACCATCTCCGGGCGGGGTGGGAGGCAGTCGAACGCGGCGAACTCCTCCTGGGCGGGGCAGTCGGGGAAGGTCCATTCAAAGGGTTGCTGATCTTCACCGGCGAGAACCCGCTTGAGGCCGCAAAGACTTTTGCCGCCGCAGACCCCTACGTCATCAATGGCGTAGTGACGTCGTGGACTGCCAGCCCGTGGACAACGGTGCTGGGAAACGAGGCGGCCACGCCCGTCCACCCCTAAGTCCCACCAACGTCAGCTAATTTTGCGGCGGTAGATGGCAATGGCGAAGGCGTACCCGAGGACGAGGATGCCAAGGAGCCAGGCCAGGGCCGTCCAGATGTCGCCGCCGACCGGTTGCTGCGTGAACAGGGCACGGATGGTATTCACGATGGAGGTGACGGGCTGGTTCCGGGCGAACCAGGCGACCGGGCCGGGCATCGAGTCGGTGGGGACGAAGGCCGAGCTGATGAAGGGCAGGAAGATGAGCGGGTAGCTGAACGCGCTGGCCCCGTCCACGGTCTTGGCGGAGAGCCCGGCGATCACGGCGATCCAGGTCAGCGCGAGAGTGAACAGGATCAGGAGGCCCGCAACCCCGAGCCACGCTGCCACTGACGCTCCGGTACGGAACCCCATGATCAGCGCGACGCCGATGACCACCACCACCGAGACGACGTTCGCAGCCAGGCTGGTGAGCACATGCGCCCAGAGCACGCTGGACCTCGCGATCGGCATGGACTGGAAGCGCTCCAGGATGCCGCCCTGCAGGTCCAGGAACAACCTGTACGCGGTGTAGGCGATGCCGGACGCGATCGTGATGAGCAGGATTCCGGGGAGCATGTAGTTGACGTAGGACTCGCCGGATCCGGTGTTGATTGCGCCGCCGAGCACGTATACGAACAGCATCATCAGTGCGATCGGGGTGACCGCAGTGGTGATGATCGTGTCGGGGCTGCGGAGGATGTGGCGAAGCGAGCGGACAGTCAGTACGCCGGTGTCGCCGAGTGCATGGGTGGTCATCGGGATTCCTTTCCCACAAGGGCCAGGAACACGTCCTCAAGGGAGGGTTGTTTCTCGATGTACTCGACCTTGGCCGGCGGGAGGAGTTGCTTGAGTTCGGCGAGGGTGCCGTTCTGGATGATCGTGCCCTGGTGGAGGATCGCGATCCGGTCGGCGAGCTGCTCCGCCTCGTCGAGGTACTGCGTGGTCAGCAGGACCGTCGTTCCGCTGTTGGCAAGTTGTTTGACGGTCTGCCATACCTCGATGCGAGCCTGCGGGTCCAGCCCGGTGGTTGGTTCATCCAGGAAGATGACCGGAGGGTTGCCGATCAGGCTCATGGCGATGTCCAGCCTGCGGCGCATGCCGCCCGAGTACGTTGAAGCCCTGCGGTCCCCTGCCTCGGTGAGCGAGAAGCGGGCGAGCAGGCCCTCGGCGATCGCAGCCGGGTCTTTCAGGTGGCGGAGTTTCGCGATCAGCACCAGGTTCTCCCGGCCGGTGAGCACTTCATCGACGGCTGCGAACTGGCCGGTGAGGCTGATCGATTCACGCACTTCACTGGGGTTGGCGGTGACGTCGTAACCATGCACCGCTGCGGCGCCGGCATCGGGTTTCAGCAGTGTTGAAAGGATCCTCACCAGGGTGGTCTTGCCTGCGCCATTTGAGCCAAGCAGCGCGAAGATACTTCCCGCGGCGGCCTCGAGATCGACCCCTTTGAGGACCTGGACGTCCTTGAACGATTTCTCGATGCCCTGCACCCGGATTGCGGGCTCGAGGGCCTGGACGGGGGCCATGGGTCAGCTCCCTTTCCCGCTGTCACCGGCGGCTGCTTCGAAGGCCTGGCGCAGACGCTCGCGCTCCTTGTCGATCCACTGCTTGCCGGAGTACGCCTGCGCGAAAGTCTCCGCGAACTCCACCGGATCCTCGCCGGCGATCGCCCGCACCGGCGTCCCATCGATGGCCGCGCGCTCCCATAGGTCGGCGAGGTCGCCGAACATCGTGGTCAGCGTGCCGCCGTCAGTGACGCCGCCGTAGTACATGACGTACCGGTGCATTGCCATTGCGGCCGTTGCGTACGGTTCGGGGAGGGCCTCGATGCGGGCCTTGTCCTCCTTGTACTGCTTCTTCTGCTCAAGCGAGCCGGTGAGTGATTCGATCCATTTTGCAGCCATGGTCAGGCTCCTTCTTCCTGCGGGGTTTCTGTGTTGTGGTGAAGCTGTTCGATCCGTTCCGCAAGGAAACTCCACGTCCTCCAGAACTCTTCGAGGTACTCACGGCCCAGTGCATTCAGCGAATACACCTTCCGCGGCGGACCCTTCTCCGACGGGACCTTCTCGACGTCGACCAGGCCGCGCTGTTCGATCCTGACCAGCAGGGCGTATACCGTTCCCTCCACGATGTCGGAGAAGCCCTGGTCGCGCAGCCGGGCCGTAATCTCATAGCCGTACGCCGGCTGCACGGCCAGGATGGCAAGAACAACGCCCTCGAGCGTGCCCTTGAGCATCTCTGTCATTTGCTTACCCATGGCGATACTCTCCAGCTATTCGGTGTTACTGACTACCGGTACATAGTAAGCACGAGTACCGGTAGATAGCAATACTGAATAGTGCTGGGACGAAGGGTTCTGAGCCCGGCCGCGCACCCGTGGGGGCAGAGTTTAAAAAGACCGGCTGCTGGCGGGTTGGGGCGTCATTGCACACGGAGCAGCGGATGGAACGACGACGGCGGGAGTACCTGCCGCCGTCGTCCTCCTTCAGCGTGGGCGAACGGCAGCCGCTGCCCTGAGATAGATTCGCCGGGTTCGGGTTACCGCCCGTCCTCCCCCGCCTTCGACAGCGTGAAGATCCCGTAGCGCATCGCACCGATGCGGTACGCCAGGATCATCCGGGGGATGCTCAGAAAGGAGTTTCGATTGCGCGCCCCAAAGGCGACGCGGCGGGTCTCGCGATCGACGAACAAGGCCTTCACGAGTCGGCGAGCGCAGATTGGCCAGGTGCGGGCGACGCGGCGGCTCACATCCTCGTAGCCGGTGACCGTAAAGCCGGCGGCCGTAGCCATCGCCTCGTAATCCTCACGGGTGCCCAGCGAGGGCAGGCGCCCTTCGCGGCAGATCGGCTCGAGCAGGTGGCGGACCTTCCAGCCGTTGGCATCGGTCTCGGCGAGCCACGCGCAGATGACGAAGCGGCCGCCGGGCGACAGCACGCGGTGCGCCTCGGCGAAGAACCTGGGCTTATCCACCATGTGCTCACTGGACTCAATCGACCAGGCGGCATCGGCTGATGCATCTGCCAGCCCGTTGTCGAGCCAGTCGCGGACTTGGATGTCCACGCTCGGCACAGGATGCGCGGCGGCGTAGCGGGCTTGCTCGGCGGAAAGCGTGAAGCCGGTGACGCGGACCGCGCGGGTCACGGCGAGCCGTCTTGCGGTGGAGCCGTAGCCGCAGCCAATGTCGATGCACGCCTGGCCGGGCAGCAGCTCCAGCCTGTCCCCGACCGTGTCCACCAGCGCCTCGACGGCCTCCCCGGGTGTCTCGCGGCCCGTCGCCCACAGCCCGTGATGGACGTGATCGCCCCACACCCACCGGTAGATGGGATCGAGCTCGTCGTAGTGATCCGCCACTGCCACCGCGTTCTGGGATATATCGGGGACGATCACGCTCAGCGGACCTTCGCCTTGGTCACGGTGATCGTGATGAGGTGGGTGACTGCGTCGGGGCTAACCCCGTTGGTGGCGGTCACCTTGAAGGTGAACTTGCCGGCCTTGGTGGGGGTGCCGGACAGGACTCCCGTGGCGCCGTCCAGGCTGAGGCCCGCAGGCGGTGCACCGGAGGAAACATGGAAGGTCGGGGCCGGGCCACCTGTGGCGGCGAATGTGTAGTTATAGGCTGCCCGCGTGTTCGCCTTGGTGGGCGGTGTGGCCGCTGTGAACGCCAGCGGTGCTGCGTCCACGGTGATGACCGAAACCGTGTTGGAAGAGGTGTTAACCACGTAGACAGCGGAGCCGTCCGGGGCGACTGCAACACCCAGCGGATGCGTCCCAACCGGGATGGTGGAGGTCACCATGTTCGACGCCACATCGATGACCGACACCGTGTCGGCACCGGAGTTCGTGACGTAGGCTGTCAAACCGTCCCGGGCGATGGCAACACTGTCAGGGGCATGCCCGACCGGGATGGTGGAGGTCACCGTACGCGAGGCCACATCAATGACCGACATAGAGTCGCCCTCGTTGTTGGCGGTGTAGGCTACTGATCCGTCCGGGGTGAACGCAACATCGGTCGGAGACGACCCGACCGGGATCGTGGAGGTCCAGGTCCCCGAGGCGACATCGATGGCCGACACCATGTCGGAATCCTGCCCATTGGTGACGTAGGCCGTCGACCCGTCCGGGGCGAACGCGACGGCGTTCGGAAGCGGTCCCACCGGGATCGAGGAGGTCACCGCGCCCGAGGCCACATCAATGACCGACACCGTGCCGGAACGGCCGTCGCCGCTGGTGACGTAGGCTGTCAACCCGTCCGGGGCGAACGCAACGGCGATCGGAGCGGCGCCGATGGCGATCGTGGTAGTGACCGTGCCCGAGCCGACATCGATAACGGAGACCTTGTCGGAATCGCCACTGGTGACATAGGCAACCGACCCGTCCGGGGCTACAGCCACATCGAGTGGAGATACGCCGACCGGGATAGTGGACGTCACCGTGCCCGAGGCGACATCGATGACGGACACCGTGCCGGACTCCAAATTCGTGACGTAGGCTTTCGACCCGTCCGGGGCGAAGGCCACCTCCCTGGGGCTTGAACCAACCGGAATCGTTCGGGTAACCGTGGCCGCAGCCGTTGCGGGGAGACTGCCCGCCAGCATGAAGGCCGCCAGAATGGTACCGATGATGGGCACACGCCGGCTGCGAAGTTGGTATCGCCGGCCTGTATTGAGTAGCTGCATCACGTTTCCCCCTGCTTGAAGAGCGAATTCTGTTGTGGAGCGTGCGGACTTCGGACGCCAGCCCTCTGAAGGCTGGCCGAAAATACGGCGTGAGCGGAGTCTATAAACCAGGCAAAACAATGGTCACCGTTGGCCCGTACCTGTCTTTTGGACCGGTACTACCTGATTTGAAGTGCGGCGAGACTGGCGAGCACGAGTTTTTTCATGGGGGTAATCTTCCGCAGACGAGGTCCGGCCAGATAGGGGGAAAAATCCCTTGCTATGTTTCCGGCTGCCCGGGCAGTGCCCAGCAGGCAGGGTAGGCGGCACGACGACGGCACGGGTGCCCCGCCGTCGTCCTTCCTTCGCTGCCGGGCGTGCGCCCGCCACGCCCTACGTGCGCACCGGCACCTTCACCGCCGAGTCGGGACGGGCGTATCAGCCGGAGCTGATTTGCATGTTCTTCCACCATTGAACGGTGATGGCAATGCCGAGCGCGGAAACCGGGACGCAGAGGAAAAGCTGCAGCGGGCTGACCGTTTCGGCGGCCGCCGCCCCGCCCATGCCCAGCCATAGCCCGGGTGCTGCGTACGGAAACCAGGCTCCGGCTCCGAACGCCGTCACCATCTGGGTGATGACCACCAGCAGAACCAGGGCGCCGACGGCGGGAAGGTAGCCCCGGGCGACGCTGGCCACAATGGCGAGGGGACAAGCCAGCAGGGCGGCCAGGGCGCCGGCGCACCAGGCCTTGCCCGCGGCGGCCAGAGCCTCCGGACCGGGCACGCCCAGACCGATGAGGGCGCCGGCAAGAAAGGCAACCGCCAGGCTCACCAGGCAAAGCAGCAGGGCCCAGAGGAGGATCACCGTAAGCTTCGCGAAGGCAAACTGCCGCCGGCTGACCGACAGGGCAAACAGGCAGGCTTCGGTTCTTTCGGTGAACTCGCGTCCGAAACTCCAACAGACCACAAATCCGATGCCCAACAGCGCCCCGACGGAGAGAAGCATGCCCACCATCGCCAGATACGCGGCCCAGCCGGTGCCGGTCAGCATGGCTGCAGCCTTGAGGCCGATCTGGCTGGACCCGTCGGACGTAGCGGCGACCATGAAGACGGCTGCGAGCCCAGGCAACACGGCGCCGATGAGGATGGACACCATCCGTACCACCGGCGCCCGGCGGAATTTCAGGGCCTCGAATTCCCGGGCCTGCCAGGAACCGCTCACGCCTGCTCCTGTTCTTGGATGTCGGACTGCAGCACCAGATCGAAGAACCGGCGCTCAAGGTCGACGGTCCCGGGCTGCAGGGTGCCGATGATTCTTCCCTGGTGAAGCACGCTGATCCTGTCGGCCATCCGTGCCACTTCATCAAGGTGGTGACTGGAGACCAGGATGGCGGCGCCCCTGTCCCGGCATGCCTCCTGTAGCAGCCGGCGGAGAACGATGACACCGCGGGGATCCAGTGCGTTAGTGGGCTCGTCCAGAACCAGGACGTCCGGCCCATGGACCAGGGCGGCGGCCAGGCCTACACGCTGCCGGTTCCCCAGCGACAGCGTCCCGGCACGCCGGGACGCATATTGGTCCAGCCCCAGATCAGACAATGCCCGTTCCGCCGCGGAGCCGGCGGCTGCACGGTCCATGCCGTGCAGCCGCGCCGAGGAATAGACGTTCTCCCTGGCCGTCAGCTCCGGGTAAGCGAAAGGGGTCTCCAGCATCTGCCCGACCCGCGACCATACCTGTGTCCCGGCATCGGAGACAGGGACCTACGTCAGCTGGGCTGAGCCCCGGTCCGGGGTGAGCATGCCCAGCAGGATCCGCATCAACGTTGTCTTCCCGGCACCGTTCAGCCCGACCAGGGCGTGGATTTCCGACGGCCCCACGTCCAGGGACACGTCCTGCAGGACGGGGAATCCGCCCAAGGCCTTGGTTACCCGCTCCGCCCTGATGGCCGCCGGCGTCGTCACCGAACTCCCCTCGCCGTCCCGCCCGATTCGCTCATGAACGCCAGGGCCGCACTCATGCGCCCGTTATCCGGTCTGTTCGAGAAGCCGCTTAAGGTTCTGAAGATTCCTCGGGAGCTGCCTCCTGGCCGCGAACCGGGCGACGCTGGGGATGAGGAACCTGCCTATGCCGTGGCCTTCAAAGTCCATATCGATGGTGACCCGCGACCCGGCGCCGTCCCGCACGGGTTCAATTGTGCCGTGGGCATGAGCTGTGAGTGGGCCGCCCACGCCCTCAACCGTCCAAGTGCGCGGTGGATGGTACCGGCTGATCACCTCGGTCCTGGCGAAGCGTCCTGGGCCAACACTCCGGGTGACGGCAGCCCGCGCACCGGCACCTGCCGGAGAATCACTGATGGGGCTTGACGTGACCGCACCGACCTGCCATTCGGGGAATCGGGCAAAGTCGGTGGCGTAGGAGAACACGTCCTCAGGCCGACGGGCTACCTCGATGCTCTGACGGATCGGTTTCATTTGTTCTTCCTTGAACGGTTCTGTCGTGCCCCTAACAGCAATTTTATCGCCGTAAGCACCGGCTTCGTGAGGAAACTCCTGCCCCAAACCATTTCCACCAACGGCCCGTCCCTAGACCCTATGGTGCGCTTGCCCTATCGTTGGGGAACCGATCACTGTCGACCGGAAGCTCCGCACTGGAGGTGCATGATGGGCATCATTTCGTCCGGTTTTCATGGAAGACGGCATGCCGGCAATCCAGCCTTACCTCCAGGCCAGTACGAGACGGCGAGTTTCCCGGTCCTGAGCGCCGGACCTGCACCAAACATCCCCCAGGAGGACTGGGAATTCTTCATTACTACTGAAGCCGGTCGACGGCACGCCTGGTCGTGGGAGGCGTTTATGGACCTCCCGCAGGTTGACATCCCCACCGACATCCATTGCGTGACCAGCTGGTCCAAGCTGGGCACCACGTGGCGGGGAGTATCCCTGGACTCGTTGTTCGAGGATGTCGAAACGAGCTGCAGGTACGCGACGGCCCACTCTTATGGCGGCTACACCACCAACGTTCCGCTGCCGGATCTCTTGGGCGGCCGGTCCTGGGTGGTGTGGGAATTCGACGGCGAGCCGCTGGAACGCGCCCACGGCGGACCCGCCCGGCTGCTCGTGCCGCACTTGTACTTTTGGAAGAGTGCAAAGTGGGTCAGCGGCCTTGAACTGACGCCGACCGATATCCCGGGCTTCTGGGAATCCAACGGGTACCACATTCACGGCGACCCGTGGCGCGAAGAGCGGTATTCATGAGGCCGAACCGATGACGGGGCTCTGGCGGGTCGCCGAAGTGGTCAGCGGCGTGCCCGAATCGGAAACGTCCAGGACCATAGGTTTGCGGGTTGACGGTTTGATGGGCAATCTCGCTGGACAGCACATCGATATCCGGCTTACGGCGGACGACGGTTATTCGGCGGTCCGCTCCTACTCGGTGGCGACGGCCGGCATGGATGAGCTCTTGGAGATCACTGTTGACGAATTGCCTGACGGTGAAGTCTCCCCCTATCTGGTCAGGGACGTTTCCATCGGCGACCAGCTGGAAATCCGCGGCCCTGTGGGCCGCTGGTTCGTCTGGCGTCCGACGGACACGAACCCGGTGCAGCTGATCGCCGGCGGATCCGGCATCGTGCCGCTGATGTCCATGATCCGGGCGCATGAGGCTTCGGAAAACCCGTCCCAGTTCCGGCTGTTGTATTCGCTCAAGTCGCCCAAGGCGGGGTTCTACCGTGAGGAGCTGCTCACCTTGGGCCGGGAATCCACCAAACTGACCGTCGACTATGTCTACACACGTGAAGCGCCACCGGGCTGGCCGGCCGCTCCCCAACGGCTCACGGCGGAGGTGCTCCTGGCAAGTATCCTGCCGGCCGAACCTACACCCGACACGTTCATTTGTGGCCAGACTGTGTTCGTCGAAACGGTCGCGGAATGGATGGTCCAGGCAGGCTATCCAGCCGCCTCGATCAAGACCGAACGCTTCGGCGGAACGGGAGGAACCCGGTGACGGGCAAACACGCTTCCCCCGGAGCTGAGAACCCGGGCCCTGAGGACCGGGACATCGCCGGTGTTGAGCACAACCCGATACCCCATCTCGATGGCAACGCGGCGGCAGGAGCCCTGTGGGAAGTGTTCCGCTTCGATATCGTTGCGGCGATCGGACGGTGCAAGCACTGCGGCGCGGTCCGGGCCTTCGCGGAGGCAAAGGTCTACGCTGACGCCCCGGGCATCGTGGTGCGCTGCAGTTCCTGCGAGGGCGTCCTGTTGAGGCTGGTGGAGACTCCCACCCAGTTCTGGCTCGACCTCAGCGGACTCAGTTACCTGCAGATCGACCGCGAAGGCTAGGACTTTCCCGGTGATCCCGTCGCCGGGCCAGCAGCACCGTTTGGAACGACGACGGCGGGACGACGTTCCGCCGTCGTCCTCAGTTAGTGCCGGCGAACGGCAGCCACTCCCCTGACGTGCGGCTGCCTCCGCCCTTCGAGTGCACCGGCACCTTCACGGCTGTGTCCTTGTGGTTGGTGAGGCCGATCGCCACCAGCTGGGCAGGGAAACTCGGCAAAAACTGAGCTAAACCTAGGACATCAGCCTCCGCTCGGCCTATACGATTTCCTGGACATCCGGGACCAGGGGCTTCCGGCGAACTGAAAATGGGGGAATCGATGCAGGAACTGGGCCGCATCTATTGGACACGGCAGGGCCTTCGCCTGGCCTACTCGGGGGTGATGGTGTGGCTCGCCGTCTCCGTGATGACGGCGCTCATGCCGAAAGGGACATCTGTCGCCGGAACGGCACCGTCCTCGGCCGCTGAGGTTCTGCGCGGCATGGTGGACAACGTCGTCGCCGCAGTCACGCTTCCCGCTCTGGCCGTCGTCGTGCTCGGCATTGTCGGTGCCGTCCTAAACGCCCGGGACGTTAAGCGCCGGGACCCGGTACGCCGCTTCACCCGCCAGCAGCGCCGCGAGGGGATGGCCCGGGCCGGTGGCCAGTGTGAGATGGAAAACGTATTCGGGCACCGCTGCGGCCGCCCTGCCGAGCACGGCGACCACTTCTATCCGTGGTCCAAGGGCGGCTCCACCAGCCTGCAGAACTTCGTCGCTGCGTGCGCCCGGTGCAACCGGGCGAAGCGTGCCAGGATTCCCTCGCCGGCACAGCAGCAACGTCTGGAACGACGACGGCGGGACTACGCTCCGCCGTCGTCTTCCATCAGCGCCGGCGAACGGCAGCCGCTCCCCTAGATCGGCGCTCTGCCTACTCGTCTGCCGGGTCATTCTTGAAGCCACTTTGTACCGCCGCGACTGCTTCGACCGGGGAGCGAGGGCTCGTGAGGAGATGCGCCCCGGCCCGCATCGGTGTCGACCGCGGGCACGAGGCGCTGGTTGGGGCTGGCATTCCGAACCCGAAGATCGGCCTGTACGCCATCAGCCCGCACGCCGGCGAGAGCCATCAACCCATGAGCACACTTAGTGCAACGAAGGCTTGGCGAATGGACTCCTCCGTCAGCCGCGCGAGTGGTACGTTCGGCCGCCGGCTGGCAAAGTGCGTCGTGCGCAGTGAGTCCGCCACTTCCTGTAGCCCGGCAGTCAGTCCTAACTGATCAACGAACTCACTCAGGACCGACATGTCCGGTTTCTCATCAGGCGACATCCTGGAGATTCTGGTGAAATCAAACTCCAGGGATGTGCGTTGGCCTGAGTAAAAATACAGCGAAACTCTCCCCAGCTGCTGACCCCTTCGGTTAGAGATTTCAAGATGAGCGGCCGGAGTGGGAGTCCTCGAGCCGATGAAGGCTAGCCCAGCCCGAGAGGCTTCGCTGAGAAACAGGTCAAAATTTTCGATGCTCGCGCTGTCATTTGACTCGAGCCACGAACGGAAGGTTCCGGCGTCCCACACCACTAGGTCGCCGCCGGCAGTTTTGCTCGCTCCTGCCCGGACTTCAGCCAGTTCTTGTCCGTAAACGCGCGGCGCCAGGATTTCGGTGCTGCCCTGCGTGAGGCGTGAGTATTCGACGGCGATAACCGAAGTGTTTGGACCGGACATGAAGTTGAGGTACTCGACCATTCTCTTCAGCGGCGAGTTGATCGCATCCACGGCCAATACGATTCTGAACCGTCCCTCTGCGAGATTCCGTGCAAGCGCCTCTCGAAGAGGAATCCCGCTCTCGGAGTCTTCGCTGAAGAGGGATCCCTGAGTGCGGCTCTGCCAGCGTGCCGCGAAATCCTCAACATCCATCTTCCACAGACGCGATGTGTAGTCGAACATTTGCCCGATGATCTCGCGTCTGGCCTGCGGGTTGGCCGCCAACTTGCACTCAACGAGTGTCACGTCCCCGGCGGCATCGACAATAACAATGTCCGCTGGGCCCGCTTCGGACGGAAATTCACGGCAAGTCCGTGCACCCTCGCCGACCCCTGGGATCAGGGCCGGATGCTCAGCGAGTATCGCCTGCAGATCCGATTCCAAGGCATATCCCGCGTAAGCGGCCTCGCGCCAGGTTCCGTCGCCTTGCCGAATCAATATGCCGCTCACAGCGGCGCCTCCGGAAATGGGTCAGCGTATGCCCTGCCGGAGATAACTTCGTCGCCCTCCGCAGGACTGCATTTCGACTTCGATGGCCGGTTATTCGTCAGTTTGCGCCGCCGGATGCAAATTCTCAATCCCCTTTCTGGCAACTGCGCGGTGGCCCGAAACAGCTGATCCGATGCAGCCGTAGGTGACACCGGGCTACACATGGGCACGATCAATTCCCCTCGAATGGCTGCGAAGCAGCAAAGTCAGCAATGTGCGGAGAAGATCGAGCCGGGTGTGAAGGCGGCGCAGGCTGCCGGGATCAACGCGGTGGGCCCGCTGCCGGCGGACACGCTGTTCTTCCTGGCCGGCCGGGGCGATTACGACCTGGTGGTGGCCATGTACCAAGACCAGGGCCACGGCCCGGTGAAGGTGCTGGGCATCGAGGCCGGCGTGAACATCACGGTGGGCCTGCCGGTGATCCGCACGTCCGTGGACCACGGCACCGCGTTCGACATCGCCGGCAAGGCGATCGCCGATTCCCGGTCCATGGTGGAGGCGCTGCACCAGGCGGCGGAGATGGCCACCCGCCCGTCCGTCGCCGTGTAGGCGTTGCTGCGGGGACTGGGCAGGGGCCGGAACTAGCATGGTTACCACTGCCACGGGAAGGAGACCGGGAATGCTGAGCGCAAACGCGCGGCGCGAGGAGATCTACCACCTTGCCGTGACCACCGGCCTGGCCTCCGTGGAGGAACTCTCCGCCCGGTTCGAGGTGACCGCGTCCACCATCCGCCGCGACCTGGCGCTGCTGAACGGGCAGGGCCGGCTGGCCCGCACCTACGGCGGGGCCATGGCCCTGGGCGCGCACCCCGAGGCGTCGCTCCGGCAGCGCACCGGCGAGGCGTTCGAGCAGAAACACGCAATCGCCCGCTGGGCGGCGTCCGTGATCCAGCCAGGCGAGAACATCCTGCTCGACGCCGGTTCCACTGTGGGTGCCCTGGCCCACGAGCTGCGCGGGTTTGAGAAGCTGTCCGTCACCACGCCGGGCATCAACACCATGCAGGAACTCGCCGAATCAGAGGGCATCGAGGTGGACTGCCTGGGCGGCCGGCTGCGCAGCGTTTCGCAGAGCTTCGTGGGGCCGCTGGCCGAGGCAGCGCTGGAGCGGATGAGCTTCGACCGCGTATTCCTAGGCGCCGACGCCGTAACAGCCGAGGACGGCATCTGCGAAGCCGACCACGCCCAAACGCGGCTCAAGGAACTCATGGCCCGCCGCGGCAGGGAAGTCTACGTGCTGGCCGATTCGTCCAAGCTCGGGCTGCGTCCCTTCCACGCGTGGGCGCGATTGGCTCTGCCGTGGACGTTGGTGACGGACGACGGCGCCGACCCCGGGCAGGTGCAAAAGTTCCGGGACGCCGGGGTACAAGTTGAGGTGGCTGCCGTCCACGGTTGAGCCAACGAAGACCTGACGGATGTTTATGCATCTGCTCTATGTGAACCCAATTTTCCATTGCGGAGCATTCACGCAAGCACACTCAAGATCTATGCAATTTTTGCCAAGCAATGCACAGCTGACCGAGCTAAGTTATTAGGGTTCACCTATGAGCGAGATATTGCTGAAGGATCCGCGTACGGCATGGGCTTGGCACGAGTACAACCAGTCACGGCATGCGCGGCAGATACCCGACAAGTTGGCCAAGAATATTCTTGACGCGATCCCTGCAGGGGACCATGGCCATGTAGAGGTGCTGGCTGACGGTGACATATGGGTCGAATCCAGCGTTTTTGGTGCCAAAGATCGGAGTCTCAGACGCGCTGATGCAAACTTTCTAGCGAGAACGATGCGTCGTTGGATTATGGTCACGCCCCAATTGGATCTGGCCGTCATCGTCGATGGGCCACCTTCGGGCGGAGTGAGTCTGGGTTCCGCTCAAATTGATCTAGAGCAAAGCTGGATTACGACCATCAAGGATAATTCGATAAAGGTTTTCCTCGACAAACGCGATTCCCCCGCGCTGGAACGCATCAAGGATGGCGCGGGTTTCGAGATCCTCCGCTTGCCGTATGTTGATGATGTCCCTGAAGCTCCCAAGCTGACCGTATCTCCGATGGACGACACTCCTCGTCAACTGGGTACTAGTTCCAACGAACAGGAGAAGGGTCAAGAAGCTGAAGTCGCCGCTTATATGGCTCAAGTCGTCCAACGTGTTCAATTGGCCTTCAACAACTACGGCTCGAAAGGGGCGATCAAGTGGATCGCTCAGGAAGAGGCAGCTCGTAAAGAGGTTGCACGGCGCGCGCTCGGATATCTCCTGAATGCAGAGCACAAGCTTAAAAGGGCGCCTCAGATTGGCGATGCCAGCTTGAGGTCAGTTCTGAACTACTATCACCACATGGAGCTACTGGCTGCTGTCTGTTGCAGAGAAATGGGCTACCCGTACCCGGGAAATTCGCCGCTCGGACAGAAAGTGATGTCGCTGGATGACTTTTATTAGACAGCTCCAGCGACGATGTTCCGGAACAGAGACGCTGTCCTTCGCTTGCAGCAAATCAGAGGCGTGGTTCTCTCGGGACCTCAAAGCGATTAGGTGGATACCATTAACCACACCCATCTGCCCGATCAGTCTTCCTCAAAGGTGACCTGGTATCCGAGCGAACCGAACAGGCCTGTCAGCATGGCCTTTGTATTCTCAGCTGCTCGCTGTCGCAGCTCGGAGCCCTCAGCAGCGTTAGCCATATCCGATTCCGCGAGGAAATAGAGCTCCGCCTGTTGTGGGACCGTGAACGCATCTACGACTCGTCAGCGATGCCCCGATCTTAGCTATACACATAGGACCGGTCATGGTCGATATTGGGCTTGTCGAGCTGCGGGTCGGGCAGTCGCAGCGTCACCCCTTTGCCGTCCTCTGACAGAATAAGGTCCTCTTCGGTGAGGCCTGAGAGGTCGACATATGCGTTGACGGTGCCAGCGGCCACAAAGAGCGTCCGTCGTCCTGCTATGAATTCGGGAAGCCCCCCGGTGTCTTCTTTCTCGTCCAACAAAAGCTCAAAATTACCTACCGCAGCGTGGTATTGGCTTACGTCTCTGACGGACTTCAGAAGAACGGTTTCGTTCCGCTCGCTCCTGCTCGAAAACGGACCGAACCCAAGCATGCTCGCTACAAGCAGGGCAGCCAGTAAAACGGCCACCGCAGATGCAATGAACGCGACGGGTTTGAATGAATGTTTCGGACACTGGACCCCTTTTGCCTTGAAACGGCTTGGGTTCCGTTCCTGTTGACTGCCTTCAAGAAATTGTTGTCTGGCTGGTTCAGGATCAGTGTAGCGGGACTCGCCCAACGCTTAGGACGGCACACTTCATGCATTCCGAGGTCATGTGGGACGATAACCACCGGTGACATTTAGGCAAGGACCATGTATCTAGGTCCTCAAGTGGTGTCGCTCCCACCGCCAAGGCGGTTTCACTTACATGAGGGGACAAAAGTGACTACTGACAGCAAGGCAGTCGTGCCGGTATGGACACTGGCTACAGAAGCCGTCAGCGTAGCGGACGTACTCGGGCGTGAAGGCATCACGCCGGCTCGACTGGCAGAACTGCGAACGGTCTTGGCAGCGCTTGCGGATTCCCCCATAGCGACACTCGAAATGCACTCCATGCCACCGACCCGCGATCGGAAGGGCGGGATTCCCCTTGACGTTGCAAGTCCGCTGGCAAAGCAGTTGACGCAGCTGGTAACGCAAACAGCGAAATCCGCTCCCCCGCAGTTGAACGTCGCGGATACGGGAGAGGTGCTGTATCGGATGGTAGTACCCGCCAAGGTTGCTGCACAGGTGGGCAAGGGACTTGTTAAACCCATGCCATCGACAGCTGTTGCCGGAGGTGTTTATGACGGGCTGCTCGGTTCCACCGGCATTATGGCTAAGGCTACGTTCGTGCCTGTTGCCGGTAAAGCCGCAGCTGCAGGCACTGCCGGCGCTGCAACTGGTTCGGCAGCCACAGCAGGCGTTGCGGTGGCAAGCGCCGGAGCTCTGACGGTGGCAGCTCCACTCGTGCTGATGGCGGTAGCCGTCAGCGTCAGTGCGTATGCCGAGCATCAGCGGCAGGAAGCAATCGAGCGAATCACTGACCTTTTAGAGCAGTTGCACGAGGACAATCTCGACAAGGAACGCAACGAGCTGGACGGGTGCCGTGAAGGGATCGACAAGGCTACCTCGATCCTTTTGGACCAGGGCCGGATCGGCTTTTCGCTCGGCCTGGATTCCTCTGTACACGGCATTAACACCGCTATCGCTGCCGCCCGGAGGCGTTTGAAGAAGTGGGAAGCGGCGCTGGATGAGCTGTCCGGCGGCGCAGTCGAAGTAAGCGAACTGAAAAAGGCGTTTCCCGGCATCACAGACGACGGGGGCACGTTCCGGGCGCATCTGGAAATTGCACGGCTGGCCATCGCCCTTAAACGGCGGGTGCTCGTGCTTCAGGCAGTCGAGCACGCCCAGCAGGACACCGGCAATTCCTTTAAGAATTTCATCGGGACGCTTCACGACGATGGGCGCAGCACCGACGAGTTGGAGTCAGGTATCAACCAGGTTCTGCTTCAATTGTCTGCGCTCGAGGTGAAGCGCGACGGCGGTTTCCGCCTTCCCGCGTTCACGCCCGGCGAGGTGGACTACCTGCTACAAGCCGCCTATCGACTGCGTGCTTTGGGTGACGGACTACAGATAACTACCCACCGGGATGACATTGCAATTGAGATCGAACGGAAAAGCAACGGATCGCTCGTAGTTTTCCCAGCGGTCGCCGCCTAGTTCCCTGTGCGGAAAGCATGCACGGATTTTGCACTTGTTCAATTCATTAAATAGCCACCACTGATACGGAGCAGACCATGGCCGGAAAGGCAGACAAAGCCGCAGCCGCGATGAAGGACGTCGGACTAAAGGCGAAAACCGCCACTACCAAGCTTTACGTTCTCGCCAAGGACCCGGAGATGCAGGCCAAGGCCGGGAAACTGGTTGCGGACGGAAAGAAACTTTATCGCGCAGCAACAAGTCCAGAAGCCAAAGAGACCTACCGCAATGTAGCGGCAGTAATAGACAACATGCGGAAGAAGTAGCAACGGGCAACCGCCCTGCCAGCTCATTACGAACCTTACGGGACCGGTGTGCCCCGTCCGGTCACCACTCTAAAACAGGTTGGTCTCCCAAGACTCCATGCAGACCTCCGTCTTGCAGGTACTTCAACAAGACTCGCGCAAAAGTGTCGGCCCTAGTCACGAGCCAATCCACAAGTTCCTGAGACTGACCCTCGTCAAGGAAGTCGCCGGGCCGTCTGCTGACAAGCTTCGACGCTTTGCGGTCAGGTTTGTCGTCCCACTCCACCTCGAACCCTAGGTCGGCTTCGATGGCGGTCCGCTGGGCCAGCAATTTCGCGAAGAGACCTTTGTCGTCATTGATCCAAAACTGCGCAGTGACGAGCTTCTTTTGGGAGTTGACCGAGAGTGAGATTACGCCACGGGAATCTCCGAGGCTCACGTCATACCAGTTTTGTGGTGATGGTTTACGCCACGTTCCAATGTTCGTCGCATGTGTAATCCCGTAGTTGCGTACCCGCTCGAAGAAGTCCAGCTGGGCGTTCTTCAGGGCCACGTTGTTTCCCGTCCGAGCATGGCCAATCACCCTGTTGCGTCGTGCCGCAATCACGTTCTCGTCGACGTCTAGACCCGCGGCGTTGGCAAGCTCCTCCGCGCCAATAAACTGCTCGCGGTCCGCGCGTCCTTCGGCATCGAATCTGATTCCTTCCTCCTCCAGAACCTCCCGTGGGTCATCATTCCGGCCGGGCTCGAGCCAGCGGAAACCAGGCGAGATCGTTCCGCCACTTTGCAGGACTCGCCAAGCGTTCGCTATCGGATAGTTCGCGAGCATCCCAGCCAGTGGCTGTGGCCAAGTGTTCGCCACGATGGCGACATCCCCATAGGAGCTCCATCGGCCAGCCGGGATTTCGGCTACGACCGCAGCAATTTGGCTGCGCAGAGCTGACGGTTCCTCGCCCACAGCAATAATGCTTTCGTCAGGGCCAGGCCACAAATCGATGATCTTCTCTGCCAATTCAGCGCTGCGTGCGTTGATCTCGTCGGCACCCCACGTGGTGTGGGCAGCGATCGCTTGATTCATCGAAACGCCGCTCTTTGCCAGCAACTCGCGCTTCTCGTGGAACGGCTTGTTGCTGAGCTCGCTGTTGTAGCCGCTGAGAGTCAGGTTGCCCAGGGTGTGTACGACGCGCTCATGCTCGTAATCGATGTCTGCGTCTGAGGCGAAATCCTTTGCGAACGTTTCCCGTACGGGCTCAGTCATCGTCTGGGGCAAGACATGCTCGATAGTCAGGTGCCGTGGGTCGAGGTCGAGGACCTCCTTCGGCCGGTAGGACTCTTCGAGCCACTGCAGGATCAGCTTTTTCTGACTTCCACGGCCCTGCCAGTAAAACGCAACATTCTGAACTGCCTCTCGAAGCTGCTGATCAGTTGCAAAGTACTTCCGGCCCCGCGACAGGTAGTCGCGTAAAGCCACGTCGATGTCCTCAGCGCCACTGATCGCACCAACAGCTTGGAGCAGTGTCCGGTTCAGGTTGGCGGTGGCGCGGCCGATAACGATCCGCCGCACGAAGTAGGACTCGAGGTATGTTAGAGCGCGAATCACTTGATCATCGGCAGCGGTGCCGGCGGCGCGGCGGGCGAGGATCTGCATTACAACGGGATACGCGGTTGTCGAGCCCCAGGATTTTATCCTGGTGAGGCGCCTGCGAATCTCGCTGTGTTTCTCCTCAGCAGGGTTGAGAATCGTGGCGAGCACCTCGCCCAGTCCGGCTATACGGATTACCTCAGCCTCTACCTGGTCGACGGTCTTGAGTTTCTCGAGCCGCTTTTGCTGTCCTACGTAGGTATCGGACTGTTTTGCCCGTTCATCGCGCTGAGCGAGGTCTAGCCAGAACAACAACTCGAGGTTTTCAGAGTCAAGCTTTTTCTCCAGGGGCAGCCAGATGTTGTCGTAGACGGTTTCTGCACGGTCACCGAGCCGCATGAATAGATAGTTCTTGAGCAAGTCACTTTGTGTCAGGCGAAGGCCTGTATTGTTCAAGGACTCGAAGATGCGGTGTGCGTTGTCTGACGGTTCGGCCGTGACGACGACGAGCGCCAGTCCGCGGACAACGGCGGCCTCGAGCAGATGGAGGTCGTGTGGGTCGTCTGGGTCGTCAGCTGCGGCGATCTTCGAGCGGAAGAATCGGTAGGCGTCACCGATGGTATCCTCTCCGCCGGCCTGAGGAGCGCGGTTGAGAACAGCCATATAGGCGGGCCGGTCTGTCTGCGTCGGCATCACCTTGAGTGGCTTGCCATTGTCGTAGACGTTGATGAGGTATTGGGCATCGATACCTCGAGCTCGGTCCGTTTCCCCGGTTTCGATCAGGTGATCTCGGAGTGCAGCCAGGAGAAGAGTCAGAGTGGTCAGGCGTTGCTGGCCGTCAACGACCAGGAACTTATTGACTCCAATGGCCCCGAAGTCAGGACTGCTCGCGAGGACGAGGGAACCGATGAAGTGTGACGCCTTCGGGTCGTCGCCAAGGGTGCGCTCCAGCTCCACGACGTCCGACCACAACTGGTCGAGCTGCCTCTTGCCCCACGAGTACACCCGTTGGTAAAGGGGAATCTGGTACTGCTTCTTGCCTTCCAGGACACCTGCAAGCGTCCCGTTTTCCGCTCGGACCACAAGCGTCTCCTCAGGGTCTTAGTGCTTATCGATGAGATTACAGCGATCCACTACTCACACCGCATCCGGCGCTTCTCGAGGATAACTACGCGCCCACGGTGGGCCGGAACCGCGTACACAGCCGCCCACATCAGGAGTACGAAGCGCCCGGCAGGATCACGCCTTCCGGGCGCTTCTCATCTCCACCCCTTATTGCGCGGTTTCGTAGGACCCGTCAGACCTGCGCAGGCAGTATCCCTTCTTGACAGCCCTCCGGAGGCTTCGCTGCAGTGCATTTTGAATATCAACGCCGCGTCGCGCCCACCCAAAGATATTTCGGACGGCAACCAGAAGTTCCTCCTCTGTGATGACTATTGAGTCAGCAACAACGAGGCGTACTGCCTCATCGAACTCTTCCGGCGGAATCGCGCCCGCTTTACGCATGTCACTTTGTCCGGTAGGGCGTCGGACGTTCACCGCGTTTGCGCCATCGACGCGGATGAACCCTTCCTTATCGAGCTTCACCTTCATGCCGCTGACTTTGGCGAGCGATAGGGCTCTTTCGATGTTGACCTTGGCACGCGGACCGATGGCCCCGGCTCCCCAGTGCTCCCGTAACCGTGTGTGAAAGGTATCGACGTGAAGGGGCGCCTCAACGCTCACAACATGACCGGCGTATTGAATGAGGTCCGTAAGCGCGTCGCCATCCCCCGGTTGGTACCAGTAGCGATGGGCAGGCTTGGATGCGGAGGTGTAAGGGACCGTCCAAGCGGGCGGGGCAGACAGGTCTATCTCCTCATACTCCATCAATCCTGCGCCCTCTGCTGGCTGAGCAATGGCAGGAACCGCATTCCTTCCTGCAACGGCATCCTCAAGTGCCTGCTTAAGCGCGACTTCTTGAGTGGATCGATCTCTGTACCAGCTGAGGCCCCAGATGCGGTAGATATCCCAGCCCAGGCCCCGCAGTACGGATTCCCTCAGCCGGTCTCGGTCACGAGCGCTCTTAGCGGAATGATAGGCCGCGCCGTCACATTCAATCCCGAGCATGAAACTTCCTGGCTTGTTGGGGTGACGAACTCCTATATCGATTCTGTATCCGGCGGCTCCGACTTGAGACACGGCATCGTATTCCCAGGACCGAATTACGCGAATGACTTCCTCTTCAAAGGGGCTCTCGGCGTCCCCCACAGACCCTGAAATATCCGAAGCCAAGGCGGCCCGGCCCCGAGCGGCGAAGTCCAGATAGTTCTTCAGATGACGGTTTCCCGCCGACGCACCGTCAGTCATGTCTCCGGCATGGAATGAGCTAACTACTTCCACCCGACGACGTGCCCTAGTGATCGCAACATTCAGCCGTCGTTCGCCGCCTTTCCGGGTGAGCGGACCGAAGTTCATTGCCAGCTTGCCCGCTTCGTCCGGCCCGTAGCCGATGCTGAAGATGATGATGTCTCGCTCATCGCCCTGAACGGACTCGAGATTTTTCACAAAGAACCCGTGGAGTCGGTCATGGTCCTCCATGAGGCCCATCAATATGGGCTCTATTTCTGCGCGACGTTCGATGGCTTCTGAAACCGCCTCGGCCTGTTGGCTTGAGAAAGTTACGACCCCGAGTGAAAGGTCCGGGTTGATTCGGCGATGTTCGAGAACGCGATCCACGACACGTTCCGCCTCGATCGGATTCTTGCTCCCCGCACCGCGCTGATAGACGCCCTGAACGAATTCATAATGTACACCGAGGTCATCAGCTTCCTGGGTTGCGCCCGGGAAAGTGTTGAGTTTTCCTTCGTAGATCCGGTAGTTCGAATAGGTAATGAGATCTTCGTGCAGGCTGCGGTAATGCCACGAAAGCGGGAGGGACACCATAGCCCCAGACGCTTTACAGAGGTCCAACACGCTGTCGAAGTTGTCCGGTTCGTCTTCGTCGTCTGTTTCGACATCTGCAGCCGAAAAGAATGACGTGGGCGGCAGCTGTCGCTGGTCCCCCGCGACGATGAGCTGTTTACCCCTGTAAATGCAATTGACTGAGTCTGCGGGCATAACCTGGGAGGCTTCATCAAAGATGACGACATCGAAGACGAATCCTGCCGGAAGATATTGCGATACAGAAAGGGGGCTCATCATGAAGCAGGGTTTCAGCCCTTGAACCACTGATCCAGTTTCTTCCAGCAATCGCCTGATGGGTTTGTGACGAGACTTTTTGTTGGCTTCATGGGCAATAATCGCCGCCGGCCCAGCCATGCTTCGTGGACGTCGGGCAACGCAGGCGGTTACGACGTCGGCATGGGCGTTGCCAACAAGGTTTGAATCAAGATCCTGGAACTGTTTCAGCAGGCTTTCCCGGCCCGACGCTCGGTGTTCGGAGAGCCTGTCATCGCCCTCAATGATGCTTTCCGCCCAAGGCTCCAGTGCTGCCCGTTCAACGGAAGGCATCACGAGGTTAGCCGACGCATGGCAATCTCGCAGTGCTATCAGTGTCTCTGAAACTCCCGCGTCACAAAGTGCAGAAAAAAGCTTCTTGTATTCAAACCACACATCGACATCAGCAGCCACGTTAGAGCCCAGTCTGGAAAGGAGCTCCTCTGCGCCTTCAAGGTCCTCGTCCAGTTCGGCCGCGAGTTCGACCGAGCGCTCCGGATCGAAGAAGGCGAGCAGCTTGTCGCTGGCCATCAGCCACGTGGAATGGCCACCAGCCAAGTCAAGGTCGGTACCGTCATATTCTTCAACGTACCGGACATCATCTTCATCGATTCGTCCTCCAATGACCTTACGTAAAGCTTCGACCCAGGCGTAGTCGGCGCGCATCGCTGCCCAATCGGTCTTCCTTGGACGGTATCTTTTGCCCAAAACCTCCGAGTCCTCCGGCGACCGTTGTGAGGTTTTCTCGTCCATTTCTACCAAGTCATTGATGTGCCGGAGAGCAGTAGTTGCCGCTAGTGGAGTCGCCGTGTCGCCGAGCATCTCGGAAAGCCGATCTCGCAGGAGCCCCGCGGTCGAGAAATTCTCCTGGGCAGCCTTGAGAGTTCCCAGAATGTGCGTCAGTGGCAGATCACCGACCTGTTCATGGAAAACGGGGCCGAATAGTGCGTGTGTATCAACCCCGAAGCGCTCCACCATGCTGGCGACGTCTTTCGCTAGGGGGATCAGCTCTTCGTCCGGCGCGCTGGCTTTGCTGAGCTGCCGGGCCAGAGCGGAGGTTGCTATGTCATCCCCAGCCAGTTTCAAAGCTGTTCTGGCAACCTCAAGAGCCTGGGCCACTCTCGTGAAATCAGTTGCTGTACCTCGGTAGTAACTGCCAAGCCGCGGCCCGTACTCGAGTTCGTTGGCAGCGAGATTCTCCTGCGCTGTCTGCCAGGCAATCGCATCGCCAAGCATCCCAATGATCTCTTTGTTGACTACTCCGGCGACGGTCGCCTCACGAAGTGTCTTCTTGTCAGTGCGGGCTTGTTTACTCCATGCTTTCAATCCACGGTGCTGTAGCTCAAAGCGTGCTTTGAGGCCCTTCAGGTCAAGGGCAAGAATCTCGGGATTGAATGTCGACTCCAGCGCGATCTGACGCTCCCGCACGATTGCAGCCAGTTCCCCGAGGACACGGGTGCTTTCCTCCAAAGCCCCCTGAATGCTCGGGTTGATCCAGCTTGGTTCCGGGAGGCTACCCTCTTGGCTGAGCTCCGCCAGGGACGAAAGGGCACGGCATTTGTTGAGCGTCAGGGCTTGCGGTTCAACATCGAAGAGCACGCCCAGTTGATTGGCCTTGCCGAATAGAGACTCGATCAGTGAGGCAGTTGCAGTAGTTGCCAGCTCGATACCGTCGAGCTGGCCGAACGGAAACTGGTTGAGGGGGCGGCTGAAAATGGCCGGATCGCGTTCAAGGAATGTTGCAAGCGGAGCAGTAAGGGCTTTGTCGTCCTTGTCCCAGCGGTCATCACATAGCCCGCTGATCTGAGACTCCTTGGCCTTGTACTCAGTGTCGTCAGCCTGAAGCTTTTCAATCCTGCGAAGGACATCAGGGAATTTAGGATCGGAATACCAGTGTTGTGGCGTCTTCCTTTTCTTACTTAGAAGGGCGGAAAGCTCTGTTCGAGAGCGGATGCCTGCAGTGTCTAGGGCAACAGGCCAGAATGGCATTTGCGCATCAAAGAGCCTGACGGTCCGCAGGAGGCGGTCACTCGCCAGTGCCATAGAATCAACGCACTTCTCAATTTCCTTAACCTGTGCCTGGGTAAAACCAGATCCGGCTAGACCTCGCCAGGCAAAGGATTCGCCCTCAGCCGCTGGGCGCCAAACCTTCGAAAGGGACGTTGCGCTGAGCAGGATGTCAGCAAGAGTGTCGGCGGAAAGCGAGCCGAGTTTGCTGGGATCACCAGCAGGGTACTCGCCGACATCTGTCAGCTGCGCCAAGCGTCCCAAGACGTCGAAAAGGCTCCGCCCCAATGGGCTTCGGACCTCATTCATGGCGTCAGCGTGGTCGCTTAACCGAGTCCGGCTCTTAGAGAGTTGAGAGCGGTCCGTTTCTGAGAAGGCGCTCTTGGCTATGGGCCGTCTGGTGAGCTCAGCGTGCAGTGTCTGGACCACCTGCTTACGGGTTGCCTTGTGGCTGTGCAACTCAAGCAGGAACGGATCCAATTGCCTGCTCGTCAGCCGGTCGCGCACCACATCCAAGGCGGCCGCCTTTTCGCTGACGAATAGCACCGTTTTCCCTGTAGCGATGAGCTCAGCGATGATGTTGGCGATGGTTTGGCTCTTGCCAGTGCCTGGAGGCCCGTCCATGATAAAGCTCCGGCCATCTCTCGCCGCGAGAATGCACTTTCTTTGGCTTCCATCGGCGTCAAGGATGCTGTGAAGCCTTTCCGGCGGCAGGCTGGAGTCCAGGTCTTCGTCGGAAACAGGGTCAAAGGAGAAAGCTTCCGAGTTCGGCGCCTCCGGCCCCAGGGCCATGAGTTGAATCATGCCATTGGCTGAGATTTTGGCTTCGTTTTGCTCAAGGTCACGATACATGGCTTCCTTGTGGAAGCTGAAGATGGACATGACTACCCGCTCGTCAACAGTCCATTCTGTGTAGTGCGCGATAGCCTTCCGCACACCGGGAAGCACCGTCGCGACGTTCAGGTCGTCTATGTCGAACTCCGGGAGGTCCAGTCCGAAGTCCCTGCTCAGCTTGAGGCCGAGCGCCGTATTCAGCGACGGCTCATCTTCCGTTCGCCTCAGCACATACTGTTTCCCCTCCTTGGCTAGACGGACGGGCACCAGCAGCAACGGACTGGAGATTTTCTTTCCGTCAGCAGGATCTATCCAATTGAGCATGCCGTGGCCTAGATAAAGGGTCCATACGCCCCGGTCTGCATACTCTTGTTCCGAGCGTTGGTGCAACCGCTTTGAGGTGCTCAAGATCTGGGCAGCCGTTTTACCTGCGACGCGTAGGGTTCGGGAACCTTTTGTCGGAAGCCTTAGGGACAGTGCGGACTCGCCCGCCTCCTCGTCGGCCGGTTCGCTGCTCACGAGCATGACGTCGCCGTCACCTACCAACGCTTCTACACCGGCGCAACCAGGTTCAACAATTTCAAAAGTTCCGCTCTTGGGGTGCTGAAAATAAACCAGCCTCTGACGCCTGTCGATCGACAACAGGTCGTCCCGCCACCGTTGCATCTGCAACGTGAGCTTCTTGTCCAAGACACCACTGCCTGTCGACACGGATTCTCCTACCTTTCCGCCCCATGCGGAAAATTGCTGCATCTCACTCAACGTTCCGGCCGTATCGGGCCGATTGTTCAATGAAGGATATCTGTCCGGTTGGTCTGCTGAGTTTCCAGCCCAAAAGTACGACAGCCGTCGCAATTTTGAATCAAGTTCTGCGCAGTATTCATTTTTCCGAGGCCATGCGGGCCAGCTCCTCCACGACAGCCGGAATTAACTTGGCAGGCACGTTATCAATCAGCTGGGACGAGAAGAACTTGGCCCAATGTGCAGCCATCGCCTGCTGCATCCCATCCAGTCGGGCCATCTCGCTCCCGGCAGTACCTTCAGTGATGGCTTCGCCCCCGAAGGACGCTATATCTTCCTCGGGGCTGACGACGTCGGACGTGTTGTCTGCCAACGTACTGACGGGTTCGGCATCGGTGACAGCGGAATCGGCTCCTAAGTCTGCATCAACCAAAATCATCGCGTCTGCCTCTGACAGTTGTCCTGTCTGTTCACCGTCCTGCGAGACCCCGGGCTCCGCTTTGTCCGGGCCGCCAAGAATCTCGGGCAGGGACCCGAGAGGATAAATCACATCGAGATGAGTAGTAGTCCTCGTCAAAGCGATGTACAGCATACGTTCGCCGTGCGGCATCGCCAGAATTCCCGCCGGATCAACCACTAGGACGGCGTCAAACTCGAGCCCCTTGGCATCTTCGGGAGTGACAAGATTGATGGCAGTGGATAGCTCACCTTGGGTTGATTCGCTCCACTGCAGATCGTCATTACGGAATGCGGCTCTGAGCTCGGGCCATAAGTGGGTCGGGGCGATCACTCCAACAAATCGGCCTCGTCCGCTATGGGTAAATACTGACCGGGATACGTCGTGGGCCAGTTCCTCACGGCTGACCCCAAGGAAACGCGGCTCGTATTCAACGTCCCTCAAAATACGGGGTGGAGTTATAGAAGGTGCGGCTGACTTGAGCACTGGCAGGGCGACGTCAAAAACCTGCCTCGGGACCCGGTAGCCGTGCTCAAGCTCCACAACGTGCGAGCCGGTGCTGTCAGCGGTACCCGAACTGAGAATCTGCACGACGTCGTCCCAGGAGTCCCGCGAGTACGGTCCCGTCGATTGAGCGATGTCACCCACGACGGTCATTGACCCGTTCTTGGACCGTCTGCGGATAGCGCGGAGCTGCATCTTGGAGAGATCCTGTGCTTCGTCCACCACAATGTGTCCGTACGTGCGAGGTGACTCGCGCATCAGCACCTGCGCCTCATCAAGCAAGGCAAGGTCAGCGAAGGTCCAAGGCTCATCACCCACTTTGTCTGATTGCTGGCGGTACAGCAGCTCTATCTCTTCCAGGGTCAAGTGCCCATATGCGGCGCGCTTGAGCCGTTCCTTCGAACCCAGGAGATCCCGAAGAAATTGCTGAGGGGTGATCTGCGGCCAGATCTTTTCGACCTCCGCCTCCAGAGCTCTTACATCGAGAAATTGTTCCGGGGCCACCTGACGGATATTGCCCAGCAGCGGCGCGCACAGCTCGACGAGCCGCTGCCTAAAGCGACGGCGGCCGTCCGCGAACGTCTCGAACTGCATGCTGCTCAAGACCTCAGCGACCGATTTCGCAGGGATGGAAACAGTAAGGACCGTATTTCGCCGCTGAATTCGCACGTCCGCGGCCGGAACCCGGATGCGCTGCTTGAGCCCGCTTTTCAAAACCTGGCTCATGCGTGCCGAGCCTTTAATTTTCGCTGCGTCAGTGGAGTCCTCCCCACTCACCCGAACGTCGCTCGACAGGAGATTCTGTAGTGCCTGCTGGACTACGTCGTCGTCTCCAAGATCCGGTAGAACCCTTCGTATGTACTTCGTAAAGGTCGGATTGGGCCCGATGACCAAAACGTCCTCAGGTGGCAAATCATCCTGATAATTGAAGAGGAGCCAAGAGACACGGTGAAGTGCCACGGCAGTTTTTCCGGTGCCAGGTCCGCCCTGTATGACGAGGAGCTGATCCGGGTCAGCACGCACAAGCCTGTCTTGAGCGGCCTGGATTGTCTTGACGATATCCGTCATCTCTGAGCCGCGCTTACGGCTCAGAGCCTGTAGTAAGGCATCACCCGTGTAACTGTGTTCGTCGAGCTCATCTACAGCCTCGGCCAAGGCCTTGTAGATGAAGTCTTCAAAGTCAATAATTTTGTTCGCTGGTGCATTGAAGACACGTTTGCTGCGAAGCCCCATAGGATCCTGAGCAGAAGCCTGATTAGCCACAGCGGCGGCCGGAGCCTGCCAATTGACCACGAGAAGATTCTTCTCGTCGTCAAAGATGGCGACCTTCCCGATATACAGCTTGTCGCCGTCTTCATAGTCGATCCGGGAGAGCGCAACGGGGTCATCGGGAGAGGCAACCCTGCGTTTTTCCATCGCATGTTTATAGGCGCGGCGCTCAACGGCTGTACCAGCAGAGGCAGTAGCTAGGGACCAGGCCGCCGCCTGGTTGTCGCGGTGATGTTTCGCTTGGTCGAAATAGGACTGCTCCCGTTGAACCTCACCCGCTTTAGAGAGAGATCCGACGCCGGCGTCTACACCCACTATTGCCCCCAGTTTTATGGCCACCCCGGGCCGTGCTATCTCAGTTGTAACAATGTAGCTGGCACCACAGACATTTCTAGAACGCCATGGTGACGAAACTGGATGGCCGAAGGGGACTTTCCCCACGTTACGGGTGCATAACTCCCCCAGTCTCACTGGCCCCATCACCCATCGCGGGCGCAGATGCGGCGGATATCGGGGTTCACCATCCGGGGCGTCGAAACTGCCCGTTGGGGAAGTCCGACGGCGGACGGCCAGGAAGGCTTCCGTCTTTGGTACGTGCGCGTGGCCGGCTCAGCTGGTGAAATCGTTGGCGCAGCTGGGGACCAGTCTGCTGCGGCGTTCACTTGCTGCAGCTACATCGACTTCACTGGCCATGCGGAGATCCTGGCGCAGCTAGATCATGTGACGAGGGCTGGAGGAAGCGCCCGGTGATGGAGGTCCCGTCCATGCGATCCCCCGCGCGAAGATGTTCCCCGTCCGAGACGCTGACTGACGTTGTGAAATCGACCAACTGTATGGGCTAAGTCTCGTTCCACAGTCTCTTCAATTGAGCGAGGGTTACGTCTCGGAGCGGAACGCGCGCTGAGTAGTGGGGCATAACAAAACAGCGTGCCCCTCCTATCTCCAGGCCGCCAAGTAGCCCGATTCCTTCAAATGTTCCAAAAAGGACTTGAGCGGTTTTCTTGAAAACGAATATGACGAGCGGCGAAGCATGTGTCCTTAAGTTCCTATCCAGTTCTTGGGCGCCAAATTCCAGTTCCGCAAGTTTGAGACTTTGAGCGTTTCGACTAGGGCGCTTTACCAGATCGGTGAAGCCAATGCCTTGAGAAAGTGCCAAATCGTCGTCGTAAAGACCGGGCACATCTTTGTGCTGCCTGGACTCCAAGACACCGGCGTCATGTAACATCCTAAACATACGCCTGCCAGCCAGCCCCTGGTAATAGTGCCCCACACGAACGCTGGCGTCAGTGGGATTAATTCCTACGAGGATTGCTCGCGGATTCTGCGGCCACAGGTCCGACAAAGTCAGATACTCGGCCCCCATCCAAAGTTCTTTCTTTTGGTGTCCGATAAGCCTTGTCTCTTCCCGTTGTTCCTGGGCAGGCATGTTCATTCAGCAATTATCAGGCGACACCAGGCTTTTCGTAAGCGCGACTCCAGCTCCCGACAAGTTGCCCTGACCAATGTGGACCCGTGCACCTGGCTGGTATTGGCAATATTCCGCGGGTGTTGACCGAGGAGTTGTTATCGCTTCCTGCGGGAATATACCTGTTAGGTTACCTAGCAACAGTTGATTTGATTGCTAGTCAAGGACTTCTATGCACGTTGTGAAGGGCCCAGCTTGGGGTGGGGGTCTCGACGGTCGTTATCCCGGACGGTACCCCTTGTCTGTCGAGCGCCACGTTCTTAGGTCGGTTGGCGAGCTGTTGCCTGGGGTGACAACCGTGACAAGGAATGCGCGCTACTACAGCCTGCACTCCTATACAGCGCTTCAGGCCAAAGCACGCGGAATGACTGCGTCTGAATCACTCGAGTTCCTTCGCCGATCGGAAACGCTAATTGCAGCGATTTCCATACTCCACGAGGGGCAACATGCGTGGCTCCCCCGACCGCATGGAGCGGATTATTTGGAAAGCAGAATCAAGGACGGGCTGAACCTCGGACAGCTCTCCCGGCCAGGCGCGTACGCCGGCCGCTCCATTGGCTATAGAGGTCAGTATCAAGCGTCCGAAATGCTTCTGGGGCTGCTACCGACTGGCAACAGCCAGGTCACGGCGTTCGATACAAGCCGATTGGACGACGGATTTCGTGGCCTTTACGAGCTGACGCGGGAGGAACACGTAAGTGAAGAGCAGTTGCGAACGAACTGCCACCTCTGCGTTTGTGGCTCACGAACCGAATCTGATGGGGCCGTGCTTCGGGAGTTGCTGCTGGCCCAGGGATCGCAACCGGAGACCGATCATGACAAGCGACGACAAACGGTACGGATGGTACTCCGCCTAATACAACTTGGGTCACCGACCAGCATCAACACCGAGCTCGTTGATTCGCTTAATTACTCCCCCGTCGTCCATCATGACGAACTGCTTTTACAACTGGATGCCGTACAAGCTTGGCAAGGGGTAACGCTTCGAAACCGTTCCGTCAGTGCGTGGAGGGCCCTTTGGGCCGGCCTCGTAGAGGCAGTACCAGGGCTTTGCCATCGATCCCAGTTCCCAGCCCCGTTGGTAGATGTTCTCCCTAACGTCTCAGTTGGTGGATACGTTCGCTCGTTTCCTCCGGTGTGGACCCCTGACGGAACAGCTCACCCCGCTGAGCTGGAGCAGCCCGCTGCATGTGAATCCGACATGGAAGCATTCATGGCAACGATTCTTCTCGGGTCACTCCGGCTTGCGGGGATCCCCGACCATGTCAAACCCTATTTCGAGTCAAAAAACGACTCGCTTCAGGAGATGTCGCCAACTTGGTTATTGGACCGAGTTCACGAGTGGGACGGACGACCGCTGAAGGATTTTGCGCGCCATATCGTCGAGCTACTCCTGCGCAGGGCGAACAGGCTCTCACTGAGAAAAGCTAGGTTCGACGCCTCAACGGGATCGATCAAGATTCCAACCCGGATATTTTTTCGGGACGATCTGGTGTTCAAGGACTCGAATGAAGGTGGCGGCAGCGTGTCGCTTCGCTTGGCTCCACTTGTGCACATTCTCTCCGGCATCGATTTGCTCGTCCGAGACGAAAATGAACAATGGCAAATCACCGATCGAGGAGCCGAGGCACTTGCCTAGCGATTTTCAACAGATTCCTAACCCATTCCCGATGCTTCTGGAGGAGGAACGAACCAAGCAAGTCCAGGCAAGGGAAGCTCTCTTCCTGACGTTCAACGTTGATCTTGCGTTCTTCGAAGCCCAAGTCCTCGGTACCTGTCTTGCAACGGGTGCGCGCGCTTCCATCATCGCCGACGGAAACGTCTGGGCTCCTGATCCGCGTGCCGTGCGACATGCTGGACGCTCATACAACGTTGGCCTTGTCACCGGACGCGCCGCGTTTCACCCTAAGGTGGTTATTCTTGCGGGCGAGGAGAGGGTCCAGGTAGCCATCGGTTCCGGCAACCTGACGTTGGGTGGATGGCAATATAACGATGAGGTCTGGATCCAGTTCGCCGGTGACAAGACGTCCTATCCGACGATATTCCATGACATAGCTGAATGGCTTCGCGGTTTTGCCCATTTTCGATGGCTCGACGCCGATTCCAGCGATTCAGTTCGCAGAACATGTGCGCTTGTACGAAGGCTCATTGAGCAGAGCGAGGCTGTTGACACCGGGCACACCTTCATTACTTCCGCCGAGGACGCAATTCTAGGCAGTCTTCCTTCGGAACCAGTAACAGAACTTCGCTTATGCGCGCCATTCCTGGACGGCTCAATGGCTGCGACATCAAGGTTAATCGAAAGGTTGCGACCCCAAAAAGCATCTCTGCTCCTCCAACCAGGGCTGACGGTCTTCGACCCAGTCGAAGTGCAAGAGTGCGCCGACAAATTTGGAATTCAAATCGAAGCGCAAGAATCGGATCGGAAGAACAAATACCGTCACGGAAAGGTGATCTGGTGGAAAGCTAACGGTACTTCGCACGCGTTGGTCGGCAGTCCTAACTTTTCGGGGGCTGCGCTCTTAAGAGCTTGGTCATCCGGCGGGAACTATGAGACTGCGGTTGTGGGACCTGCTTCCGTCCTCACCGTTCCGGAGGGACGGCCCGTCGATGCTTCGAGCATAAGTCCAGCAAATACGGGAACTGCGTATCCATCACTACGCCCAGGACCGTCAATCAGGTCGGCCCGTATCGTTGATGGTGACTTGACGATCACACTCTCAAGCCCAGCGTCGATGCTTTTAGAATTGGAAGCTTCTGAGTTTAGAGACCCTCCAGAACAATGGAGTCTACTCGGATCGTTTCAAGAGGGGCAGACTGAAGTCCGGACCGCCTGTGCAGTGAGCGCTGTTAGTAGGGTCCGACTGTCCTGGCGTGAGGCAGAGATCAAACACGTCGGACCGATCATGTTCGTAATGGACCCACTCAGGATCAGCGCTTCACCCAGAACCCCGTCGAGCGCAAAGTCGTACAAATCGCCCACGCCAAGTGAGCTATGGCAAGATGCCGGCCGCGCTCTCGAGTCCTTGGACAAAGACTTCGCGGTTCTTCGGGAAATATCACTCCGCGCTACCGGTCCGAGGGCATTGGCGGTTGGAGAAGGCGCGCAGCCTATGCAGAGGCCTGTCCCCTCTCAGGCGAATGTGAACGTCGAAAGCCCGTGGCTATGGGATCTCGAAGCGGCAACTAGGATTCAAGGCCCGCTCTTGACTGCCTTCGTGTTGGGTTTACCTCCTGCTGCCCCCATCTCGAGTAATGAGGTGGTAGCACCACCCCGATGGGCTGACGTCCTAGTGGACGACAACGAGGCGGTCCTCGACGACGAACGCGATGATGCGGTGGCAAGTGTCATACCAGACGTTACTGATGCGCAGGCGGGTGCCCCGAACCATTCCAAATCTCCAGAATCAGATCGACGCCGACGTAGAAAACGATGCGCCCAGTGGGTCGCAAGTCTAGATAATCAGCCCCCCTTCGTTCAGCTTGCCATGCTTCGCATCGTCACGAGTTTCTATAGCGCCGGCAATTGGGATCGATCCGATGTAGAACCTCTGCGGCTGATGAGTACTCTCATCCGCCATCTGGCCAACGAACAGATTCCGGACGAATTGCAGGCCCCCGTTTCCAACATGACGCTTGTAAGTTGCGCAATAATACGGGGCGCAACCGACCTCCGAACCACAGGCGAGGCAACGGTGATATAGAAGCATTCTGGAGAGTGCGGCGACTCAGCTTGGGCACTTCGATGAAGACTTGGCTACGGAATACTGCCGATCATTGGTGGGTCATGATTCTCAGACACTGCGTCTTGACCATGTGCAGCATTTGATCAAGAGTGATCTGGCCGGTGATGAGTTCAAGGATGCTCGTGCGGCCGCAGAGCAAGCCGGGTGGGAGTTCCTAAGCCAGGGTGGAACCAGGGTGTTTGTACACGGCAGATTCTCGAATGCGGAGCTGGCTGCCATCACAGTCGTCGGTTGGATCGATCGGGACGATTCCCCTCCGGTCTGGGCAATTAACCCGAATGGCGGCTGGTGTATGTGTATCTGGGAGCGACCCAACCTCATCATCGCGGACGGCAAGGGACCTAGGCCGATCTGGAAGCATTTCCGGCTCGCCTCCCATATGTCACCCGCTGCTTTTGCCAATCAGCGGAGGTCTGACGACTCGTACTCCAGCGGCAAGCAGCGAGTAAGTCGACCTTGGCTGCCATTTCCCGAGGCTCAACAAGCACTAGAGCGATGGAGTTTGGCTGGGCCGGCCCCATTGATGGAGAGTCCTCAGCCGTCTCCACGGATGCCGTGAAGCGTTCGCCAAGCTTCCGCCCCGTTTCCTGTTACTTCTGCAAGTCGCACTTCATGGCAGAATTGAAGCCCGCGGGACGAAAAGGAAGCACCTTGGACGAGAACACGTTTGACCTTTTTCTAGAGGCAGACCAGGCAACATCGCAGGTACTAGAGGACTTGCCTATCCGTGAGCGTCAGGTGCAACAGCTCCGAGAAGCGTTCACCGCAGCCGGCATCGATTCCATGGACGACCGCCGTGCGATCATCGAAAGCTGCACAATTCGCCAGGTCGACTCCATAGGGGACCTTCTCGCAAGGGACGTACGGCCGATCCTCCGCCGCATCGAAGAGCGCAGTCTCCCGGCTAAACAGATATCGGGCTCGGCATGGGACAACCGTGAAGAGGACACCTGGATCGACAAGCTCTAGCCGAAATCATTCTGTGGCACCGGACGGTCCCAGTAACACGGCGTCGTTGCCTGCTACCAGTCAAAGATTCGCTAGTATCAAAGCAGCTTCAAGTATCGGAGCCGCCTCCTATCCACCGTCATATGGGACAAAGTAGTCGGCTTGGTAGTGCTCCAGGGGGTAAACATTGGATCCGGATTCCAACCATTGGTTTGAACTCGGCGATGCAGCGACCCCTGCAGAGCGTCAGGCTTTGGAAAAGTTTCAGGCGCTCCTGCCCAACGATTCAGTCACGTACGCGTGGTCGAACCTGACGTTCATCGACGCCAGCGGCCGCACCAATGAAGTGGATGTCCTGCTGCTTACGGGGCAAGGCCTCTTCATCGTCGAGCTCAAGGGCTGGCACGGAACGCTGACTGGAGACCAGCAGAGCTGGACTCTGACCAGTTCGACTGGCAGCAGCAGCGTGCGCCCGAATCCGTACATATTGACGGACAGCAAAGCCAAGCGTTTGGCGGGCCTCTTGAAACTGAAGGCCCCCAATACGGCCGCACGGCACGCACTTTCGATGACTGGGTCGAGGGAGAGATCTCCCAGGCCGCGGTCGCCTGGATTATCGCCAGCGTCTTCATCCGCTTTTGTGAAGACAACGCCCTCCTGAGTGATCTCTGGATTGCGGGGCCAGACGATCGCACCCAACGGGCCTCTGAGGCCGAAATGGCCCACTACGCGAAACGACCCACCGACAATGCCCGCGACTGGCTGAAGACAGCTTTCGGCGCCCTCGCGGACTTGCCCGCAGGTCGGGCGCTTCTTGACCAAAGGCACAACCTGGTGTGGCGTGCTCCCGTCAGCGCCGAGTCAGCCAGCTCCCTGCTGAAGTTCTGGCGACAAACCGACGACGCCGGCGCGCTTCTGCACGATTTCACCGACCCCGACTACGGAACCCGGTTCCTCGGAGACCTTTACCAGGACCTATCCGATTACGCCAAGAAGACCTTCGCGCTGCTTCAGACACCTGACTTCATCGAAGAATTCATTCTCGACCAGACCCTGACTCCAGCCATCCACGAGTTCGGCATCGCTGGATTGAAATTGATTGACCCAACCTGCGGAAGCGGCCACTTCCTCCTGGGGGCTTTTGAACGGCTTCACCGCGAATGGGAAACCGACAGCCCCGGCCTTTCCAGACGCCAAAGAGTGCAAAACGCTCTGGATTCTATCCACGGTGTTGATTTGAACCCGTTCGCGGTGGCCATCGCAAGATTCAGGCTCACTGTGGCTGCCCTACGCGCATGCGGAGAGTCATCTCTGGTCACGGCACCGGCGTTCTCGTACCACTTGGCCGTTGGAGACTCGCTTCTCGGCGAGCAGGGCCGTCAAGGGGACCTTTTTGAAGACCGGGAAGGTGTGTATTCCTATACTTCAGAGGACATAGGAGATTACAAAGGAATTCTGGAGCCCGGCACCTACCATGTCGTCGTTGGAAATCCGCCATACATCACCGTCAAGGACAAAGCCCTGAACGAGTGGTACCGCGAGGCCTACGACACATGCGCGGGCAAATACGCTCTCTCGGTTCCATTCATGGAGCTCTTCTTCCGCCTGGCAGTTAGAGGTTCGGCTGACATCGCGGCCGGCCACGTCGGGCAGATCACGTCGAATTCCTTTATGAAGCGGGAGTTCGGCAAGAAGCTCATTCAGGATCTGCTTTCTGGTAAGACCGTCACCAATCCAGTCGATCTCACGCACATCATCGACACATCGGGTGCATACATCCCTGGCCATGGCACGCCAACGGTAATTCTGGTGGGACGAAGGCGAAGGCCTGTGGAGGCGACGCTGCGCGCGGTCTTGGGAGTTCGGGGAGAGCCCGGCCAGCCCAGCGATCCAGCCAAGGGCTTGGTTTGGAGCGAGATTCAGAGTTACCTTGATCAAGAATCCTTCAACGGCAAGTTCGTCACCGTGGCGTCCCCTTCTCGGGAGGACTTTGCAGTCCATCCTTGGTCTCTATCAGGAGGCGGTGCCGCCGGTCTTAAGGAACGGATCGAGACAAATGCAAGATCCTCGCTCGGATCTGTGGCGACCGAAATCGGTATTGTTGCAGTGCTAGGCGAAGAAGAGGCTTTTGAAGTTCCCACATGGATCCGCGAGGAAACGAAGCAGGTTGTAGAAGGCGAACTCGTCCGAGACTTTGGGCTTCGTTCAAAGCCACGCTTCTGGCCTTACACTTCAAATCTCGAAATATCCCCAGATGCGCATAAGTCTCATTGGATGTGGCGCACTCGTCGGACAGTCTCCGGCTATCTGATGTTTGGAAAGACGCGCGAGGAACGGGACTTGGAATGGTTTGAGTACGGGATGCTTGCAAAATCCAAAGTCAAAGTCCCATTATCGATATCTTTCGCGTTCGTGGCGACACACAATCACTTCGTTCTAGACCGTGGTGGAAAGGTCTTCAAGCAGTCGGCGCCGGTGATTAAGCTACCCGCCGACGCCACGGAGGAGCAGCACCTGGGCTTGTTGGCCGTTCTCAATTCGTCCCTAGCTTGCTTCTGGCTGAAGCAAGTTTGTCATAACAAGGGAAATGGCGGCATCGGAGGGGGAATTGGAGACGAAGACTGGGAACCCCGGTACGAGTTCACGAGCACTAAGCTCCAAGACTTCCCGCTGCCCGTAGGACCCCCCACCGAACGCGGACGGATTCTAGATATATTGGCATCCCATCTGAGTGCCCTTTCGGCTCATGCAACAGTGAGGAATTACGCCAACGATCGTTCAGGAAAGTCATTGCACGCCATGCTGGCTACTGCCCGTGGAGGTTGGCACTCAACGCGTGGCCGCATGATTTTCGAACAAGAAGAACTCGATTGGGAGACGTACAGCGCTTATGGTCTCGTGGAAGACCTGACGCACAAAGGTTCCAAGATGGAGGTCGGTCTAGTGTTGGGCACCAGAGCCTTCGAACTGTTGCTGGCCCAGAGGCAGGCTGATGGGATCGAGGAAACAGCTTGGTTTGCGCGTCACGACACGACTCCTCAGACCTCAATCCCGGCAGGCTGGCCTGAAGACTACAAGGATTTGGTACAGCGTCGTTTACAGACGATTGAAAACAATCCAGAGATTCAACTGCTGGAACGCCCCGAGTTTAAGCGCCGTTGGGCGACTCAACCATGGGACGTTCAGCAGCAAAGGGCTCTTCGTGAACTCATCCTGGATCGGCTCGAGAACCCTGCCCTATGGACGGACGCTCAAGGCGTATGCAGCAAGTCCGTGGCCCAACTGGCCGATGCTGTACGCCACGATGCAATCCTTGTCGAGGCACTGCAAGTTCTGGCTGGATCTGCGCACGTTGAGCTGGTGCCGGCGTTGACGTCGCTTCTGTCGGACGAATCCGTGCCGTTCCTCGCACAGCTCCGGTACAAGGAATCAGGCCTGACCAAGTATCGCGGCTGGCAGGCTGTTTGGGATCTGCAACGGCGCGAAGACTGCGGGGAAAATGTCGACATCCCGGTCCCGCCGAAGTACAAACCTGTCGACTTCCAGAAGACCAGCTACTGGCAAGCACGGGGCAAGTTGGATGTCCCTAAGGAGCGGTTCATCTCCTATCCTGGACTCCTACGCAGTGGCGACACCACCCCCGTTTTCGGTTGGGCAGGCTGGGATCACGCGACTGCCGCCTTGGCGTTGGCGCGGGCTACTGCCGAGCTTGACGCCGAAGGCGCCACGCCTGAACAACTGACACCGCTGCTGGCAGGCCTCGACGAGCTCGAACCCTGGGTAATCCAGTGGCATTCCGAAATTGACCCGGCCATCGGCTCCAGCCCTGCAGCAGCCATCACAGGGATGCTGGACGGTTATCTTTCGCGGTTGGCGCTGACGCGAACTGACCTTATCAATTGGCGACCCGCTGCATCCGCCGGGCGTGGCCGCGGTCGTACTAGCGCAAGTGTCGAGGATACGGAGGCCCTTGTATGAACCCGAATATCAGGCTGCTGAAAGACGTCATTGATATTCCCGAGCACGTAGACGCAGCGGACTTCGTTCTTCAACTTCACAGTGGCGTGGAAGCCGCCGAGAAAACCCTAGGTGAATACGTCGTCACCGACTCGTTGGCCAAGTCCTTCGACGAGGCCTTGGGACTTGTCGAGCGATCCGTTGAGAACGGGCGCAGTAATGGTGCGTTTGTCCACGGTTCATTCGGTGCCGGTAAGAGCCACTTCATGGCCGTCCTGCACCTCTTGCTTGCAGGAAACCTCCACGCCCGGCAGCTGACAAATCTCCAGTCGAGCGTTGCCGCGCACGAGGGACTCTTGTCGAAAAAACTCCTGGCGGTCGACTATCACCTGCTCGGCGCGGAAAGTTTCGAAAGCGCCTTGTTCCGGGGCTACCTGGACCAGACGCGAAAACTGCACCCCGATGCAGCAGCGGCCGTTCTGCACCGCAGTGACGAGCTGTTTAGAGATGCTGCAAACATGCGGAAGGAACTCCAAGACGAGGCCTTCTTCCGTATCCTCAACGGGGATTCGCAAAGTAGCGGTTGGGGTGATCTCACAACCAGCTGGAATGGAGACAGATTCGACGAAGCTCTGCTGGAGCCAGTCGGCAGCTCGGAACGAGACCAACTGGCGCGAGCGCTAACCGCCACGCTCTACCGAAGCTACGAGAACACCGGCCAATGGCTCGATATCTCCAGTGGGCTCCGAGCGATGACCGACCATGCGCATGGCCTAGGTTACGACGGCGTTGTTCTGTTCCTGGATGAACTCGTCCTTTGGCTGGCCCAGCACCTGGGCAACAACGACTTTATCCAGTCGGAAACGTCCAAAGTGGCCAAGCTCGTTGAAACAGGTACCGGCTCTCTCAGCATTCCACTGATCTCTTTTGTGGCGAGGCAGCGAGATCTGAAAGACTTCCTCGGGAGTACCGCCATTGGCGCCGAACGTGAAGCCATTGGTCAGAGCTTTTCGTGGTGGGAAGACCGATTTGAGGCTATAACACTAAAGGCCGCAGACCTCCCCCGCATCGTCAACCAAAGACTCCTCCAGCCCACTTCCACTGAAGGGTCCCGTGCCCTCGCCCAAGCTACGGCCAGTGTCAAAGCCAATCCCGGAGCCATGCGCCACCTGCTCTCCGATGAGGCTGGCTCAAGTGCCGTGGACTTCGAACTGGTTTACCCGTTTTCCCCAGCGCTCATAGACGCCCTGGTCGCGCTGTCCTCGCTCCTTCAACGCGAGCGGACGGCGCTGAAAGTGATGGGTGAGCTGCTCAGCTCTGGACGCCAACAGCTGCTGGTCACAGACGTTATCCCCGTCGGCGACCTGTTCGAGGCTGTCGTGTTGAGCGACAAAAAGCCTCTCAGCTCGGATATCGAGAAACTCTTTCGAATCGCTGCCGACTTCTACCTCAACAAGCTGCGACCCTACCTGCTGTCGAAACACGGGATTAGCGAAGCTGATGCCTTGGCGCTGCCTCGAACTCACGCATTCGTTGCCGAAGACCGGCTGGCCAAAACACTCCTGGTGGCCGAGATCGTCCCGGGTACGCCGTCGTTGCAGAACCTCACAGCGGCAAAACTGGCAGCATTGAACTACGGCACTATCAAAAGCTTCATTCCCGGCCAGGAAGCATTTGCCGTGCTGGAAAAGGTCCGGGACTGGTCCGGGGAGTTCGGCGAAATCAGTATCTCCGGCTCCTCCTCGGACCCGATTTTGAGCGTCAGCCTCTCGGGGGTCGACTATGACTCCATCGTAGAGAGAGTCCAGAACGAGGACACCGAAGGCGCGCGGCAGTCGGTTCTACGCAACCTGGTCAGTGAATTCCTAGGCCTCCCAGCGGCGGTGGGGTTGATGTCGACGCGCGAGTTCACTCACGTGTGGCGAGGAACCAAACGGGTTGTTGACGTTATTTTCGGGAACATCCGTGACGCATCGTCTCTCCCGGACGATGCTCTCCGCGCTGAGGGCGACAGATGGAAGGTGGTCATAGACGTCCCCTTTGACTCCGGCAACCACAGTGCGCAAGAAGACCTGAACCGCCTTGCACAATTGCGGGATGCCGGCCTTGAATCACGAACCATTGCCTGGGTTCCGCATTTCCTCTCCGCGGCCCGTCTCAACGACGTCGGCCGGCTGGTCCTTCTCGAGCACCTCCTCAAAGGATCTGGAGAGCAATTCGAGGCGAACGCCAGCAACCTGCCCGTCTCTGACCGGCCGATTGCAAAACGCCAGCTTGAAAGCCAGCGCTCCAACATCAAGGAGCGCCTCAAGGGCGCGCTTCTTCAGGCCTACGGAATTGATACCGCCACTGCCGACGATGTGGACGCGGTCATCGCCGGCGACTCAGTCCTCACAAGTCTCCTGCCCGGCCTTCAGCTTCAACCACCGGTGGCAGCTGATCTGAGGGCCGGTCTCACCTCTGCCTTGGCGAAAGCGCTGACTTACCTCTATCCCAAACACCCGCTGTTTGAGCCCAGCGAAACGGAAATTAGAAAGGCCGAGCTTTCCGCTGTTGCCTCCCTAGTTGAAGAATGTGTATCCAAGGGCGGCCGGCTGGACGGAATAGAAAGGTCCAAGGCAGCGACACTTCGCCGCATTGCTATCCCCCTCCAGCTGGGTGAGCCACGAGAGACCGTATTTTCCCTTAATTCGTCGAACTTTGGGTGGATGGAGAACTTCACCAAGTGGGCTTCCGCCGAAGCACTCGACGTCAAGGTACCCACCCTTCGGGCGCATCTGGAGGACTACGGGGTATCCGCCGAGGTGGGTGATCTGCTAATCCTCGCTTGGACCCTGCTCGAAGACCGGCAATGGTGCCGCGCTCAAGCGCCACTATCTGCAACTCCAACGGTTGGTGGCATCACACCCGATATGTCACTCAGAACACCAGAGCTCCCTTCTGCGGATGATTGGACGGTTGCAAACCACCGCGCAGCGACGGTGTTTGGTATTCCAGCAGAACCCCGTCTGAGCGCACAAGGTGTCAGCAGACTGGCACGGCTGGTTCGGCAGGCCGCATCGGTGGCCCAGACGTCAGCTCACCAGCTTGTCCAAGAACTTCAACGGCACGCCGTGGTTCTAGGGCTTAACAGTGAGATGCATGAGGCGACCGGCAACGGCAACCGACTCAAAACAGCTACAGAGGCTTCAAGTTTGACAGCTGCACTGGCTAGCGAAGTGAACGACACTTCGCTGCTAAGGGCCCTAGCAATTGCCGACATTCCAGCCGAACCTCAGGCGTTAGGCAAGTCTATTGCTAGTGCACCAGCCGTTGTTTCCACCCTCCGCAACGCGGAGTGGAAGGTTCTAAACCAGCTCACAGCACGATCAGAATCCGAATGGATCCAGGTGCTGGACTCACTCCAGACAGCCGCGACCGCTGACGAACTCCATTCACCGCTCGCTCCCGCAATCGCTGCTGCCAAAGAGGCCGCACTCAGCATCCTCATGCGCCAGCCTCCACTACCTCCGGCAACTCCGCATGAAAGGGTCGAAACCCCGACCGCGGGCGGCGAAGCTGCACCCGGGGACCTGCCAAGCAGGACACAAGAACCTCAATCAGTTGCAGCGAACCCAGCTGATCAAGGTAACCAGCCCACTGAAAAAGAGACCTTGGCTACGGTTAACGCCGTCGATCTCATCCTGAACGGCCATTCAGTGGACCTAAGCCAATTCGAGATGCAGCTCAAGCGCGCGATGGTTGATAACCCGGGAAAGGCTGTTCACGTGAAGTGGTGGATCGAGTGACCACTTCGGAAGTTGGCTCACCGCTTAGGATAGCGTCACCGCAGATTATCGGGGAATACGCGCAGCGGATAGCGCAGTCCCCCGAAGCTGGCCGGATTATGCTCTTGGCCGCCCGGCCCATCTGGAACGGTCCGCCATCGATCGCTGCTCAGGGTATAACGGTATGGGTCAGGACGGCCGTGTCGCAGCTTGCCGCTCTGGAGGCGGTCACCGACCTTCTTGCTGGCGATCTCCTGATCATTTTGACTGACGTTCCGGAGGAGGAGCTAGGTGATGCCGTCACCATTCCGTCCCGTGGCCAGCGGGTCAACTTCTTAGACGAGTGGTCGACCATTCCTGAGCTCTTTAGTGCTGTGAGCTATGACCCACAGCTACGGGAATACGGCAATTGGCTCCCGCAGAGCCTTATCGCGCACCGCCCACCAGGAGGCTGGCCGAAAGCACCTTCTGGCATTGTTACTGCGGATCTGGCGATGAGCGGTCTTCTCACGTCTGCACTGGGGATGAGCGTCAACGACTCGATCGACGAAGCACACCTTCTGGTGGCATTGGATGTTCCAGAAATCCGAACCCGATGGGCCGGGGCCAGCCCGGAGCTTCGAACCGCCCTTATTACTTGGGTGGGCCGAAGCTTCGGTGAGGCCGCTAGGCTCGCCCTGGCAGCCTCATCCGCGAGCAAGATTTCGGTCCTGGCCTTCGGAGTCGGGCTGGACGTGTTGTGGCCGGATTCCTCCGATGCGAGAACCCCAGCCACCGAACAAATAGCCGCGAGGACCCGAGCCGAACGCTATTTTGGCAGCGCGCCGATTAGTCCTAGGGAAGCGCGTGCACTTGCGTCTGCTTCCAGGCAAACGTTGCTGCGAATGAGCCTCGCAGGTGACTCTTTGGTCCCTGCTGTTATGCAACAAGCTGAAACGTGGCTCGCGGACATCGGCTGGGCTGAAGGCGCGTCCAGGTCAGACCTCTTGCCTGCAGGATTTGCTGCACGTGCCGGGCAGCTGGCCGAGGCTCTCATGGGTGTGGACCTGGCCTCCGTCGATCTGCCGCGGATCGAAGGCGTACTTAATGATCTCTTGGATCATCAGCTTGCAGCAGGTCCGTCGGGGGAAGCCGCGGCAGCCCGAATGGTGGTCAGGCTTGTCCGTTGGCTAGCTTCGGAGGAATCAGCTCCACAGTCGTTGAGCGATTGCGTTTCCCTCCACATGGCTGACGGCAGCTGGGTGGACCGCGCAGCGGCCACCGTCTGGACTGGATCAAACTTCGAGTCCAATGCTGCTGCCTATGCCCGTGTCCTGAAGATGGTTCAGGTGCGACGAACTCTGCGTGATCGGCAGTTTGCCAAAAAAATCTCGGAAGAGCTCGCAGGTCCGCCTGTCGACACTGTGCCTGGAACGGAGGACATCCTGCCTCACGTTGTGAGGCCCCTTACCAGCGTGGCTGGTTGTCTGCTGATAGTCCTGGATGGCATGAGTGCAGCTACGGCAAACTCAATTGTCGAAGATGTAGTCAATAGCGGATGGCAGGAACTTGTGGAAGATCTCGAGGGATCAGGTCATTCCCGCCGTGGTGTTCTCTCTGCAATTCCATCCCTAACGACCTTCTCCAGAACGTCCTTATTTGCTGGTCATCTTGCAGCAGGCCAACAAGCCGACGAGAAGCGCTCTTTCGGAGCGCCCTTGTTTCATAAAGACGATCTTCGCGCCCCGGCCGGTGCCCGATTGCCCGGCGACCTAGTTGCGGGCCTCAACGACCCTCGAAAGCCGCTCCTCGGCGTCGTTCTCAACACGATAGACGACGCCCTTGCCAAGCACGATCCTGGTGGAACCATTTGGACGCTTAACAACATCCAGCACCTGGCGGACCTGCTTCAGGCCGCCGCATTGGCTGGCCGGACTCTCATCTTGACGTCCGATCACGGGCATGTCGTCGAACGTGGATCTGAACACCGGCCGGTGGCGGGGGCCGCCGGCCGGTGGCGCCCGACTAGCTCGGGCCCAGCGGCACCTGACGAGGTGGAACTGTCAGGAAGACGAGTCCTGGCACCAGGCGGCTCTGCAGTAGTGCCAGTTGTTGAGAACCTCAGATATTCGCAGAAGCAAGCTGGGTACCACGGGGGCTGCACGTTGGCGGAGATGATAGTGCCGGTCATCGTTCTCAACAGGGCTGGCGCGCTGGCGCCCAAAAGGTGGCGAGTTGCGCCACCTCAAACGCCTGGCTGGTGGAACGACCCGGTACGCGTCCAGCCCGCAGATAATGTTCAGACCCGGCCGAGGGCCACAAGGAAGGCGAAGTCAACAGAACCACGCCAAGAACAGCCTCTCTTCCAGTTCGGTCCGGAACCAGTTACGGAACCTGCGGCTGCTGTTGCAGTTTCATGGGTTCCGGAACTGATGCAGAGCAGGATGTATCAGGATCAACGAACCCGTGCTGGACGGCGAGCGCTCTCGGATTCCCGCGTAGACGAACTTCTGACTGTGCTTGCGCAACACGGCGGGCGGGTCCACAGGGATTCTCTTGCAAGGGCGGGTGGTGTGTCTGTGGCGGAACTGACCAGTGAATTGGCCGCGCTGAGACGCCTTCTGAACGTAGAGGGCTACCAAGTCCTGACTCAGGACAGCGATGGTGTAACAGTCGTCCTAGATATTGGCCTGCTGACTGAACAATTCAGTCTCGGAGCGGTCCGATGATGGAAATTAGTCCCCGCAGACGCCGTGAAGTTATCGACGCTCTGCGTAGGGGAACAGTACCGCAGCAAGGCCTTGATGTTCTGGCAGTGGGCCTGGACAATTTCGAGCCAGCCATTTCCCAAGAACTCGAATCCGTTGCTAGGGGCGGTGCAGTTTTCAAAGCGGTCCGCGGCGAATACGGATCCGGTAAGACCTTCTTCGCCCGTTGGCTCGTGGAGGCAGCCAAGAAGCGTGGCTTCGCTACTGCCGAGATACAAGTTTCAGAGACGGAAACGCCCCTACACCGGCTGGAGACGGTGTATCGTCGCGTAACTGAGAATCTTGCGACTTCCGAGTTCGCGCCCAGCGCACTACGAGAAATCGTTGACGGGTGGTTCTACGCCCTCGAGCAGGACGTCATTGCGGCAGGTTCAGCTTCCCGTGAAGATCCTGACGCCTTTGACGCTGCTGTAGTGGCTCTCATGGAACGCCGCTTGGAGGGGGTAACACGCACGGCGCCTGCCTTCTCGGCAGTGCTCCGCGGCTATCGTGAGGCCCTTCTAGATGCTGACGTCGGTCAGGCGGAGGGACTCCTTGCGTGGCTGGGAGGCCAGCCTCATGTGGCGGCCTCGATCCGGCGAGCGGCAGGTATTAGAGGCGAGCTTGACCATTTTGGCGCTCTTGGCTCGCTGCAGGGGCTGCTCACAATCCTCCGGGACAGCGAGTACAAGGGTCTTGTCGTCGTTCTGGATGAGGTCGAAACGCTCCAACGGGTCCGCTCGGACGTTCGCGAGAAGTCGTTGAATGCACTTCGACAGTTGGTTGACGAAGTGGACGCCGGGCGCTTTCCTGGCCTTTACATTTTGATTACTGGAACACCAGCCTTCTATGACGGTTCTCAAGGGATGCAGCGGCTTCAACCACTAGCCCAGCGTTTAGCCGTTGACTTCAGCACAGACAGCCGGTTCGACAACCCCCGCGCAGCCCAAATCAGACTTGCAGGGTTTAGCCACGAATCTCTGATGGAGTTGGGCTGTAGGGTGCGGGACATCTACGCTTCTGGCAGTGACACGTCGAATCGGATTGTGTCCATCGTGGATGACTCGTACGTTGGGGTACTAGCTCGTGCCATCTCTGGGGAGTTGGGAGGCCGTACCGGCGTCGCCCCAAGATTATTTGTCAAGAAACTCGTGGGCGATGTTCTGGACCGCGTGGATCAGTTTCCAGATTTCGATCCACGCAGAGATTATGCCCTAACTGTGGCAAATGGTGAGCTCAATGAATCAGAACGGGCTGCCTCAAAGATGGGCGAAGTCCGCGGGCGATCCGTGGATGATGTTGACCTCGATTTCTGATCATGAGTGACTCCACTGGATTGAACCAGGCTGTCGAGTATCACATTGTGAATTCACTGGGGTGGTCCACGTTGCGACCACTCCAGGGAGCTGCAGTGAAACCAATTCGGTCGGGGTCGGATTGCCTTCTACTTGCGCCCACTGCCGGTGGTAAAACCGAGGCGGCAGTCTTCCCCATACTCTCGGAGATGATAGACGGTGGATGGTCCGGCCTGTCCGTCCTATACGTGACTCCACTCCGGGCGCTCCTGAACAACCTGCAGCCCCGCATCAACTCATATGCCTCATGGGTGGGCCGGCGCTCCGAGCTCTGGCATGGCGACGTCGGACCTTCCCAGCGCAGGCGCATCCTCAGCAATCCCCCGGAAATATTGCTGACAACCCCGGAATCACTGGAATCAATGTTGGTTTCACGGCGCGTGGACCACGATTCCTTTTTCGCCAACATCAAGGCGATCGTTGTTGACGAGGTCCACGCCTTCGCTGGTGATGATCGAGGTTGGCACCTGCTATCTGTCTTAGAGCGAGTGCAGCGCACTGCAGGGAGACCTATTCAGCGCGTCGGTCTGTCAGCGACCGTCGGCAACCCGCAACAAATACTGGATTGGCTACAGGGATCAGCATTGCTTCAGAGAAAGCCGTCGGTGGTGGTCTCGGAGGAAGCGGCCCAGGCTACTGAGGCGGAGGTCGTGCTCGACTACGTTGGATCAATTGACAATGCAGCCCAAGTCATTTCCAAGCTGCATCACGGAGAAAAGAGGCTTGCATTCTGCGTGTCGCGATCAGACTGCGAAGAACTCGCCTACGCATTGCGGCAGCGTGGAGTTACCGCATTCGTCTCGCATGCGTCCCTGTCTGCGGACGAACGAAGGCTCAGCGAACAAGCATTTGCAGAGAGCCGCGACTGCGTAATCGTTGCCACGTCCACCCTGGAGCTCGGAATCGACGTCGGCGATCTGGACCGGGTAATTCAAATCGACTCAACGTGGACTGTCTCTTCGTTCCTGCAACGGTTGGGACGCACTGGGCGGCGACCCGGATCGCGCCGAAATGCGCTCTTTCTCACCACCAACTACGACTCACTACTTCGGGCGGCCGCTATCTTGTTGCTTTGGAAGCGCAGTTTTATTGAGGCTGTTGAACCGCCCGTGGCGCCTAACCATATAGCTGCACAACAGATAATGGCCTTGGCTTTGCAGGAAGGGCAGTTCTCACCGGATGCGGTGCCATACTGGTGGGGAAACCTTGTCGTTATGGACCGCGCTAGCGAGATTCTGGACTTTCTCCGAGATGAAGAGTTCTTGGCAGAAGACGGTGGTTTGCTTTTCATCGGACCTCAGGCTGAAAAGAAGTTTGGCCGTCGGTATTTCATGGACTTATTAAGTGCGTTTACTGCCGCGCCCGAATTAACCGTGATCGCTGGTCAGCGCGAAATTGGCTCCGTGGCGCCGATAAGTCTGGTGGGAAGCGGTCCAAGCGGTGCTGCCCGTAAGTTGCTGCTTTCCGGACGCTCTTGGCTCGTGGAGACGGTGGACTGGGATCGACATATTGTTCGCGTGAGCGAAATGGCCGAAAAGGGAACGTCGCGGTGGCAGAGCGGCAGTGTCGCTGAATCCTACGCGATGATGCAGGCCATGCGCGAGATCCTCCTCGGTGCAACCCCGGAGGTACAGATATCGAAACGCGCACAAGAACATTTGCCCCAGCTCCGTGCCAGTCAGTCGGAGACCGTGGAGCAGTCTGGACTTGTTCTGCGGCGTGCTGAAGAGACTCAGGCGTTCTGGACTTGGGCCGGCTTGAAAGCAAACCTCACTCTACTGGCTGCTTTAGGAATCGATGATGCGCGTGCTGACAATGCAGTGGTGCGCCTGCCGATCTCGGTAACCATTGCTGATCTCCGCGAGGCCGCGAGCCGAGTGGCTGTCGCGTTACCCTTCGTTCCCCTCCAGATGATTCAGGGATTGAAGTTCTCTGCTGCGCTTCCAATGGAACTGGCGGTAGAAACACTTGCGTGTCGGTTGCGAGATGGACATGCAGCTGCCGCCAGCTCTTCCTCGCCTATATCAGTAGTAGACGTTACCAAGCAGGAAGGTTTGGTCAGCGAATGACAAGTTCCACCGTTCAATCCAGTGCACCCAACACGGGCAGCGTTACGCAGAAGCTTGACGTTTTGATGGACAAGGCAAACTGTGGTTTCGAATTGAGGGAGTCGGCATCGACTCCAGACATACTCGCCGAACTACATCAATTCTCTGCCGTCAATCGAGCCGATGAGGTTTATGGGCTCTTGGTTCGCGGCGACAGCGCTGTTCTAGCCGGAGCCCTATCACGGACGGTGCTGGAATCAGCCCTGTCAAGTAGATGGATGGGCTCATCCTCAGGCAGTACTGCAGCTCTAGAGTCCACTCTGGCCTCAGATCGAGACTCACTTCACGAGTTCATTTCGAAGAGTGATCTGTCTGTTCCGAATATTGACCGCTGGTGCAACCCAATTCCGACGGATCGCCTGGCTCGTGCTCATGCCGCTCGTGGGCTACCCAATTTTCAAATCGACCTTGCTCGCCGGGTGCCGGCTACCGTTGAAGCAGTGACGGAGTTGCCTGCGCCGGTGGCAAATTTGCTAGGCATGTGTGGCCACCTTAATTACGCTGCTTCCTGGACTTCGGTCTCGCGCGACTCCGGTCATCTCGGCGCCACAGCAACCGTCCCCATGGCTGCACTTTTTGCTCAGGTTACAGGGACGGCGCTTGCCTCTGTCCGAGGTTTGGAGACTGATTCGACAGTTACCGATCTCGTTGCCGTCTGCCATCTCGATCACAAGCTAGATCTCATTGGATTTACACCCTCAACCAAATCTATAAAAGATCTCGTTGCGCGACCCGCTGCCACTCAGTCTCCGTACTCAAATGCCGGGCGCCCAACATCTCTCCTCAATTCACTTCTTGAAGGGGCAATCGCAGCGGCTCAGCCACTAGTGGACCTCTACGCATCTGCTCCAGCACTAGGAGAGATCGAATCAGGAGACATAAACCTGACATCGGCGCTCCCGTTTTACACCACACTGGAGCTAGTGCGCGTCGTCGTTAACTCCCTACGCGACGGGAGTTCTCCCTATTTGCTTGTGTGCGCTTCGCGGCTGCTCCTTGAACACGGTGCTCGTGTTGCTTGGCAAACCCATCGGCTTTCTGTCCAAGAAGTCGAGAATCGCTATATAGCAGTCATGGACGATGCCACTTATCGCAAGAGGTCAATGATTGATCAACTCCAAAACCGTGGAGTGGCGCCGGAAATTAGCGAACGCCTCTTCTATCCACTTGGGCGTGGCAACTTCGCCGTGGACAAAATGCGCACGCCAAACGGGATCAAGCGACCCAGCCTTGCTTCTCCCGCTGAGCAGCTCCGGGTGTTGGACATTGGCTTCGCTGAACCGGGATGGGTTGAGCTGGCATACAAGCTATTGTCCAACGGCGTCCACGCCACACCTTTGGGCATGCTCCATACGATCAGCGGCTACTACGATGGTGTTCCAGCGTCGCAGCGGTGCAGCCCAGAAATGATGGCCTTAGCACTAGATACAGCTTGCTTAGGTGCCGCGTTGGCAATGTACGGAATGGTCCCGATTCTCCAGCACCAGCATAGGCTTGCTGATCAGTCTGAATGGACCAGAGAACTCATCGGGGTCAGCAAGAGGGTCCACAACGCGTGCCTGCCGATTCATTTCCTCGGCTAGGTGACAGAGGAGGAATTGCAGGTCCCTCGACTGCCAAATCCCCAGCGACACTGCCATTTCCCGGAACCTCATAGACAGCCCTCGGCCGTGGGATTACTCGGGGCGGAATCGACCTTCGCTACTGCCCCACGGCAGCCGCACTTGCATAAACGTCCGCGGGCATCGGTCGATGCAGTTTCCACGTGATCGCGATCGGTTTCTCGCCAGTGTGCTGAACGTAGTCCACCTGACCCAGGCACGTGTAGGGAACTGTCAGCCCGGTCTCGTCGTCCGCAGTGTCCCTGGTGAAGATCAGAACCTTCGAACCGTGCGAAGTCCGGTCAAGATAGCGGCGCCCTGTGGGACTGCTGGGTGAGGTTGCGTTCTGCGACTCCCAGTGGAACAGCTCCGGGCTGATGGCGTAGTCCTTGTACATCGTGGTCGCCGAATGCTTCTTGTCGTCCTTATTCAGGGTGACAAAGAAGGCATCTGTGGAAGTTGCGGGACACCACGCGACTCCCTCGCGGTGCTGCACGTTCTTGCCCAGTTCCAGCGAGCCGTACTGAAGCGCCGCGAGAACCTCCTCGCGCCGGTAGGTGGCATGCGAGAGCAGCGGAATATGCTGCAGCCCCGCCCCGAGACTCTTCGCCGCGTGTTTAGACGCCGCTACTCCCAGCTTCACGACCTGACGAATTTCGCGGCACACAAACTGGTAGCCGCGCAGATGGTCCAGTCCGCCGTCGTACGTTGTAAACCCGCCGCCGTCATCCCACAGCGTGTAAAAAAGCATTCGCGCGAAAGCTTGCACGCGCATGCCAAGATCTGCGTAGCGAGGTGCGTCTGGAGCAACCAACATGGAATAGGCAGCGGCGCGTTCCGGATCGTCCACGTGAATCAGCGCGGCCATGCGGCCCAGCAGCTTCTTTTCCTCCGCGTCCGACAGCTCCTCAATTTTCCCACGAAGCACGGTCTCCAGGGGCGAGAACCCCTCGATCAACCCTGCCTGGCGGAGGTAGCCGGTCCACGAGTCCCTGGTGGAACGGTAGATCGTCTTCACCTCGTTCCCCGACCGCTCCAGATAGGCCTCCAGCTCGGTCTCGGCGTACGAAGCAATGTCCCGGACCAGCTGCGCCCGGTTGAACCGCAGCTGTGCCTTGATGTTGTCGAGGACAACCTTCTGCGCCACCCGGTCCAGCACGATCTGAGAACCGGACGGCAGGTACGGGAACTCATCCTCGACAGCCTTCTCCAGCTCCTTGCGCCCGTAGCCCGTCAGCGCGCGGTAGCGGAGATCAAAGCGGAATTCACGGCGCTGCTGGCCGATGAAGTCCAGGACCGTCAGCACCGCTTTGCCCTCCGCACGGCGGAGCCCGCGTCCCAGTTGCTGGAGGAAGATCGTGGCACTCTGGGTTGGCCGGAGCAGCAGGATGGTATCCACCTGCGGCAGGTCCAGCCCTTCATTGAAAAGGTCGACGGCGAAGACGCAGTTGATCTCCCGCTGCCCCAGGCACTGGAGGGCTTCCTCGCGGTCAGCATTGTCAGTGGTGCCGTCGACGGCGACGGAGGCAATGCCGGCTCGGTTGAATACCTCGGCCATGTAGCGGGCGTGCTGAACCGAGACGCAGAAGCCGATTGCCCGCATGTGGTCTGTCCTGGTGACCTTGTCGCGGAGTTCGCGGATCACCTTGGCGGCGCGGGCGTCGTTGCCCGTATAGAGGGCGCTCAGCTGGGTGGTGTCGTAGTTGCCACGCTTCCACTCCAACTGGCTCAGGTCGACGTCATCGGAGACGCCGAAGTAGTGAAACGGCACCAGCAGGTCAGCGTCCAGAGCGTCCCAGAGCCTAAGCTCACTCGCTATCCGGCCATCGAAGAACTGCTTGGCGACGTCGATGCCATCGCCCCGTTCCGGGGTCGCTGTGAGTCCGAGGAACTCCTGCGGTTTCAGATGGTCAAGCAGGCGGCGGTACGTGGGCGCCATGGCGTGGTGGAACTCATCGATGACGACGACGTCGAAGAAGTCAGGCTCCAGCTGCTCGATGCCGAGTGAGGACAGCGACTGGACCGAGGCGAAAATGTGCTTCCACTCTTTCGGCTTGTGTTCCCCCACGTAAAGCTCACCGAAGGCGCCGTCCTGCATGACGTCGCGGTAGGTGCGCATCGCTTGCTTGAGGATCTCCTGCCGGTGGGCGACGAAGAGTAGTTTTAGGTCTCTGCCGGCAGTTTCGCTTAGCCGTTTGTAGTCCAGAGCGGCGATAACCGTTTTGCCGGTGCCCGTGGCAGCGACCAGGAGATTGTGGTTGAAGCCCTTGAGGCGCTCTGCTTCCAGATCCTCCAGCATCTCCTCCTGATGGAGGAACGGCTGAACTTCAAGGCCGGTGGCAGCATCCGGTGCCGCTGTGCGGCGGCCGCCGTTGCGTTCCAGTGCGGCGTCCAGCCTTTCGCCGTCGCGGTCCGGGTCGTAGCTTTGGAAGGCGCGCTGCTGCCAGTAGCTGTCGAAGGTGACCTGAAACTTCTGCAGGAGGGCCGGCGTTGCGACAGAACTGAGCCGGACGTTCCATTCCAACCCGTCAAGGAGCGCAGCCTGGCTCAGGTTGGAGCTGCCGACGTAGGCGGTGTGGAAGCCGGTATTACGGCGGAACAGCCAGGCCTTGGCGTGCAATCGAGTTGCCTGAGTTTCGTAGCTGATCTTTACCTCTGCCCCGTACCGGGTAACCAACTCGTCGATGGCACGGCGCTCCGTGGCGCCCATGTAGGTGGTGGTGATTACTCGGAGCTTCGCGCCCCGCTCCTTGAGCTGCTCGAGCGCCGGCTGCAGGAGCCTCAGGCCGGTCCAGCGAACGAAGGCACAAAGGAGGTCGACGGTGTCAGCGGAGTCCATCTCGGCCCGGAGTTCTGCCGCGAGGTTCGGGTCGTCTTTGCTGTTGGTGAGCAGGGCGGAGTCACTCAACTTTGTGGTGGGGCGCCGGAGTTGCCGGTGCTTGAGCGCTTTCGGTCTGAACAAGGCATGCAACCGTTGGGGCCCTACGACGACTTGATCATGGTGCTGTAGCTCTGCAAGCAGGCGGTTTGCAAGATGAACCCGCCGCCTGGGGCTTTCATCGGCGAGCGCGGTCCGGACGATCGCGGCAACGTGACGGGAGAGGACGTCCGCAGATTCATCATCTTCGATTGTCTCGAACGACGGGTCTAATTCCGGGACCGCATCCAACTGGACATCCAGGCTATGCGTCCTCAGAAGTTCATACAGTCCCTCAGGCAGGGGTTCGGCCCCTGGTCCCCCATTGAATGCGTTCACTGCGCCAGGTTATTTCGTGGCGGCGACAATCGCCAAAGCGCTATTCCGGCAGAACTTCCGTCTTAGTGTGTGGGCAGGACCGTCGGACCTGTGAACAAGCATGCGTGGAAGCCGCGGCTCGGGAATAGCCTCTGGACCCTATTGCAACCGCGGCTCAATCAGCGCAGACAATTCGGACTGCCCGCTGAGGCTGCTACCATTCGAACACCCCGAACGAGATGCTAACTGCAATGGCGGAGCCTTCGTCATTTAGTCGGTGAAGCGAACAATCGCCGGCTGCCGGGTGATTTCATAGACCTCCACTCCGTCACGCCGATCGTCGTCGACGAAGCCCAGCGTTTTCCGTGCTTTCTGCTAATTATGTTTGGGCCAGTATCCACTGGAAATCCGGGTAGTTCTGACTGCAGTGAACACCTGACCCTCTTCCGATACGTAGTAGTAGGCAAGGAGCGCCTTTCCTTCAGTAAGACGCAACCGCGGCCATTTATCCCGAGACCTCGGGTTATAAGACGCTAGGATTTCAAGCGACCTGCTTTGTACTTTCCAATGTTCGTCTTCGAATAACTCACAGGTGGAGGCGCAGTGAACTCCTCCGGTAGCACGTGTTCCCAAGACCTTCCATCCCACGACTCATAATCGGCCCAAGGGAACGGCTTCCGCCTTGCTGCTTCACGTGAGAGGAAATTCAGCAGTGCTGAATACCACATACCGAGGACTTTACGGTCTTCAGCATGGGTCACAGCGGCGCCCTCAGCTGGAAGGATGAGCCCACGAGTCAATACCGCAACCCGGTCAATATATTCAACATGAACTTCTGCCGTTGAACATGCACTTCGGAAACGCGTGAGTTCTTTATATGTCCAATCTGCTGCACTCAAATCGCTGTCGAAGGCCAGGACAGAAGCAAAGTATCTAGGAAGGCCGTCGTCTGCCTGAGCCCCGCGAGGCCGACTTCGTGCCCAGTCCAGTCCCCAAGGCCTAAAGCGGCGAATCTTAGAAATGCCCGAGATTGCCTTTTCGGTTTCTGATTTTGTGAGCTTACTTTTAACTTCGATCGTTGCCAGGAGCGCCTCTGCTGCTAGCAAAACTTGATCATCGTCTTGGATCAAAAGAGGCGCCGTCACCGAACCGTCGTATATGAGAACGTCGATCTGTCCGCTTCGAGTGCCGGCCAGGTCCACGACCTCTCCACTTGCAATCTTGTAGCGAGACGGCAGGCGGGCCCTTAGAAAGCTGATTACTGCAGATTCCCGCCCAGTACCAATATTTCCTCTGTGATCAAAGGCGCCAGCATCCTGGAAATCGACCCACAACCGTTCCTCTGCGCGCGTGAGAATTCCGGCTAATTCAGCTCGCCCGGTCGTATTGTTCGTCACACACTCACTGTACTAAGAGGCGGGACGAAAATGAAAAGGCAATCGCCAGTGAGAGGAGTCCGTGACAGCGCTACGTCTGGCGGGTCGCATCCGACTGATGAGCACCGTCCGCTGAGACTGCTCGTCACCGTGAAGGTGGACCAACGCAATATATTGCGCCACGAGTTCCATTCGACTCTCGGAAAGCCCGCTGCCCCTGGCCGTCGGCAGGTTTCCGAAGACTTCCGAAACGTGTAAGCCCTCGTAAGGCATCGCTGACTGTAAAAGGGCACAAATCGGAGGTCGTGCTTGAACTTCCCCCTTCCATCGCGTCCATCGGGGCCAATGACCTCGACTACCCCTAGGACGTAGAACGAGTTGAGCATCTGCTTATACATCGCTGTGACGCTTGGACTGCTTAGAAGGATCACTCCCGTTACTCGTTTGTCCCTGCGGCCAAGGTAGACGAGGCTTGCTCCCGATCGGCGGTTTCAGGCCCCTGCCTGACCGCGTCGGGAATGCACTATCTTGAAGGCGCATTCAGGATTCCACCTCCCAAAACTCCTAGCCTCCGTCCCGGCTAGCGGTATGTCGATACTGCTATCATCCTCTTGTTACCGCCCCCACTTGAGCACGCCTGAACGGGCGCTCCTCCATCGGAATTGACGTAATTGGACGCAAGAGATACACTCACGCGCGGGTTTTTTCCGCGTGAGTTGCCACCTGTTTTTTCGACTGTGGACTTTGGGAACTCGGCATTAGGGCTGAACGTTCAAGGCAATAAGAAAAAGTGGACCAAGCCAGTTGAAATAAATCTTGCTCGCCCTGGATCACTCCGAAGACGATTGGCTATACCAAATCCATTCTCACAACTAGAACTGATCAAAGTATGCGCAGACAATTGGAGCACACTAGAGGCTCATTTAGCTACGAGTTCGATCTCGTTGTCGCGGCCTGTACCAGCCCCCGCCAGTGCGGAACGTGCCCTCAGTTTCAGAACACCATTCTCAGACCGGCCCTCCGCAAGGCTTTCGCGCATGTGGCGCAGTCGCTTTACGGTCCGTGCGGATATAAGTGATTGCTATGGCTCAATATACACTCACTCCTTGGAATGGGCATTACATGGCAAAGCTGTTGCGAAAGCCAGCGCCGGAAAAAATTCGAAACTCCTCGGCACCAAATTGGATCTTGCTCTGCGAAATGGCCAGGACGGACAGACAAAAGGAATACCCGTTGGCCCAGACTCATCACTGCTACTGGCGGAAATAATTTTATGTTCGGTAGATGCGGTAATGCAGATGGGTATGCCACAGGTAGCCGAATCTGCAATTAGGTTGATGGACGACATGGAGTTCTTCGCACAAACGCGAGCCGAAGCAGAAGACTTCCTAACACTTTGGGACACCAGCCTCCATGCCTACGGGTTAGCACTGAATCCGAGAAAAACCGAAATAGTCGAAGGGCCGGTTGCTCACGACTTTCCCTGGCGTGTAGATCTCAGCCAGTTCATCTTTCGCACTTCGTCAAGCGCTAGAATGCTAGCCAACGACATACGCAGCTTTTTCGCGCGCGCTTTCGGGCTCGCGCGCCAAAACCCTGACGATGCAGTAATAAGCTACGCTATTGCGCGCGTTAGCACCCTGGACCTTGAGAGCGCCGGATGGCTAGCCTTCGAAGAGTCCATGCTTGCTGCTGTAACCGTCGATCCTAGTTGCCTCCGCTTCGTTTCCTACGAGCTTTCCCGCGCTAAAACCGGGGGGATGACCACAAATAATGAACTTATTGAAAAGACCCTCAATCAACTCTGCAGCTACCATGCACCTTTCGAGCATGGATCTGAAGTCGCATGGAGCCTCCATATACTCATCAATCTCGGCCTCAAGCTGGATTCAAGGACAGCGCGACTGGTTGCGCAAATGCAGGACAACTGCTGCCTTTTACTGCTCGTGGACATGGTCAAACGCGGCTCAATCTTTGGTCGCAGGCCGGACTTAGATCCCATTCTACAAAGGGCGGAGGACGCGCACACACCCCACTCGGAAGACTGGCTACTTGGATACGAGATGTGGCGTAAGGGGTGGAGCGGCGGCAACAACTTTCAGAGCGACCCGCAGTGGAGGGAACTATACAACGCCAAAGTGGCCTTCTACGACTCACCCAGCAACGCGGCGTCGCCAGTTAGCCAGCAAACGTCGGTCAAGACCCCTTGGAACCTTACTTCCGCCGGCAACTCAAGCGCCGGAAGGCTCCTGAAATCTTCCGCAAGCAACGCGGCCGTGTTGCGTGGCAACTCAGGACGGCTCTCCCCCAACTCCTACTAAGAAGTCGCAGCAATCCGGTTTCGGCGAATCGTTGTTCTCGGTGCTTCCCAGGGCCACAGTCAATCATGTCCTGACGCCTTCTGCGCAACAGTTCTGCGCAACATAGGCTAAGACGGATCCTCACGGGACGGAACGCGCTTCCCCTTACGCACTTTCACGGATCATAGCCGTGCGGAACTTAGTACCCGGTCTTGGGCTCTGAGGGTTTTCTCCCTCGGATCACGTCTGTCCCTTTGGACTACGTCCTCACGCAGCACAGCCTTTAGCAAAAGAACAGATGATTCATTGCCAGAGAGTTTCTCGTCCAAAGCGTTCGCTACATGGATCGAAGGCCGCCCACCTGCAGCCGCCGCTGCCGGAACATCGGGAACGACGCCCGCACCCGGTCCAGCGTCTCCAGTGAAACCTCCACCACATGAACCCCGGGCCCCAGCCCAAGATCAGCCTCTACAACCCCCATCGGGTCCACCAGCACGCTCCGCCCCACGGACACCGGCGGCGCCTGGCACACGCCCGCCACGTACACGCTGTTCTCGATCGCCCTCGCGGCGTTCAAAACCAGCCACTGCTCCGTCTTATGCTCGCCCGGCACCCAGGACGAGCAGACCAGCAGGACCTGCGCGCCGGCGTCGGCCAATGACCTTGCCAGCTCCGGGAACCGCAGGTCGTAGCAGGTCATCAAACCGAACCGCACTCCCCCGTGCTCGAACACCACAGGGTCCGTGGACGGGCCCGGCTTGATGAACGTCGACTCCCCGAAACCCTGCGCGTCGAAAAGGTGGATCTTCCGGTAGAAGGCCCGCCGGCCGCTGTCGGGCCCGAAGGCCACCAGCGTGCTGTACGCCCTGCCCGGCTCGTCCGACGTTTCCACCACGCCCGCCACCAGCGCGATGCTGTAGTGGTGGGCGATAGCGGCGAGCTCACGGCAGACGGGCCCGTTCAGCGGCTCGGCCACCCCGGGGAACGTCGCGTCCACCTTCTTCTTTTCGTAGGTGGCGTACTCCGGGAAGGCGACCAGCGCGGCGCCGTCGCGCGCGGCCTCCGCGGCGAACCGGTCGATCGCGGCGAGGTTGGCCCGGATATCGGCGCCCGACTCCAGCTGCCCCAGCGCTATCCTCACGAGCGTTCCTTCCCTCAACCAACCGGCCACATTACACTGTCAGGGTCAGGCGGCAGCCTCGACCGTTGCCTTCTCCGTGGCCGTCATTTCCGGCGGCGACGCCTTGAAGCCCCGGGTGATCAGGGCCAGGACCACCACGCCCAGCACCAGCCAGGACACCCCCAGCGTAATGGCGTTGCTGTCCAGCTGGGAGAGCAGGTACGCGCAGATGATCGCGCCGATCACCGGGACCACCACGTAGGACACCGCGTTCAGCTGCTGCCCGGCCCGGCGCTGCCGCACATAGTGGAACACCACGGAGGCGTTCACCAGCGTGAAGGCGGTGAAGGCACCAAAGTTGATGAACGACGTCGACGTGGCCACGTCCAGGAAGATCGCGATCAGGCCCACGACGCCGGTGACCACCAGGTTCGCCACCGGGGTGTGGAACTTCTCGCTGAGCTTGCCGAAGACGGCCTTGGGCAGGACGGAGTCGCGGCCCATCGCGTAGATCAGGCGGGAGGCGCTGGCCTGCGCGGCGAGACCGGAGGCGAACTGCGCCACCACCAGCCCGGCCAGGAACACGGCGCCGAAAAGCTGCCCGCCGATCTGCAGGGCGATGGAGCTGGCCGCGGAGGCCGAGTCCTCGAACACGCCGCCGGGGTGGACCAGCTGGGTCACGTAGGACACCGCCACGAAGATGCCGCCGCCGATCAGGGCCACCAGCATGATGGCGCGCGGCACAGTGCGGCGCGGGTTGATGGTTTCCTCGGTGAGGGTGGTGACGGCGTCGAACACTTCATCCCCTACCCCATCGAGAGGCTGCACAAGTCCAACCAGGACCACATCGCCCTGGTGGCTGCCCTGCGGGCTGGTCAGGTTGAGGAGGCGGTGGAGGTTTCCCGAAAGCACGTGGACATCCTGCACCGGACGATGTTCATGGGGCTGACTCAGCCCGGGGATTAAGCCCGATGACTGCACGACTACGTGCTACCGAGCCTCCTGTCTCTCTGCTTTTGAAGCCAACCGGCTCGGGTTGAGGCCGTAGTGCAGTCAGTGACCCTAGTAGCGAACTCCTTGTCCATGCACAGCGCACACCCCCGGAGGCCCCGAGATATTTGAAGCGCAGTGCGCAGCGTCTCCTAGGAAGACCTCAGCGTGCACGTTTCCGATGGCACTCAGCTGGGAAGAGCCCCAACGCGATTCACCAACCTCAACCAAGACGCCTACCTGAGGCTGTTGCTATCCACTGTCAGCCCTGAAATCCCCCGCAACTCTTTGGCAAGCTCCAGTTTCCAATTAGGGCCGTCCATACTTATGTAGACAACGCCGCTTAGGTCTGAGGGCAACTCGACTCCGCCCTTCGTAAGAGCTATGACGTTTTCACGTCCTAGCAGAGCCGCAAAGTATCCATGCTCAAAGACGACATTCTGCCGCGCTCGAGGATGAGTGGGGCCGTCTACAGCACCTCCAAAGTCGTCAGGAGTCAAAAGGACAACGGCGCAGACCGCTCGTGCCGCAGCTTCCTGCAACTTCTCTATTACTGTTTTGCCACCGCTTCGCTGTTCATGCAGAACGATAGGACCTAGCCCGGTCAACTGCTGAAGCGTCGTCACGACTTGAAGTCGGGCTAACTCGTCGTGACCGTGGACGACGAAGATTTCATTTCTCACAAGGCTTCTCGCATTCATCACTAGATTCTTCGTCGTTTCCTGCTGTGGCGCAGCGGCACGTCCAACTTTGCTAGCCGCGGCCTCTTTAATTAGGTCCGCGATTGGTATATGGTCCTCGGAAGTAATGGCGAGCGGGGCAATCGCAATTTTCTTCGGTGAGAGCTGCCCCACCATCTTTGATGCCAGCAAGCGCTTGTGAAGATCACGACTGAATCTGTCGGTGGTCAAACGGTCATGGCCGTTAACACTCACCGACACATTGGTTCCGTAGCCTGGAAAGCTAGCGTGGAGCGCCACCAGAAAGATGTCGTCCCGATCCGGGTGAATGTAGTTGTCAAGACTCGATGGCGTTGCGTGGTGGAGCTCGTACGCTTCTCGCAGCGCTGAAAGACTCCGTCGCTCGAAGGATTTAAGGTCCGAACTACGCCCCGACAACCTATCCGTGGCGGACCCCTCCATGCCGTACTCTTGAAGGCATTTCTGAGTTTCGCACTCTAATGCCTCGTAGAGCGGCCACATATCCTCTTCCGCTTTCGGCTCTAAGGTCAGCCTAACCCTGAATGTGTCTACCATTTTCTCTCCTGCATAAAAGCGCCAATATAGGTCATCCGGCTTCCCCTTCTCTCGCGGTGCTAGCGACCGGGGAATCCATGAAGGCAATCAAACTGCTGCTCAGTCGCCTTGTTTGGGGGCTCTTGCCAGAGACTTCTGTTTAACCAGGACTTTGGGCGGCCCAGTAAAAGTCCATGCGGTTTTCCGCAGTGTGCAATCACGCCGCATGTCGTTCAGGACGACGCGCTTATAGTCCACAATCTTGACCATTCCCGGAACTCCGTCCAGAAGACCTTGCGCACTAGAGGCTTCTTGCCTGATTTCTTCCCAGCGCTTAGCAAACTGACCGGCGAGCTTGCGGATTTCGTGAAGCGTCAGTTTCGCGCTCATTCAGTTACATTCCCCTTGTTCCAAGTGCCAAGGGCTGCGCTGCCCCTAAATCACAGCGTAACAATGAGGAGCCCTCCCAATAGCCATTGATGTCCTGGCAAGCGGCTGCGCGGCGTGACGTCGTGCCGCCCCGACATCGCTGGACGCGTCCCAGCTACAATCAGCGGGAACAACCGCAGGAGACCATCGGTTCCCTTGCAACAAACAAGGGGCGGTAGTTGGGGGAACGATGCTGCGAAGGTCCAGGTCCGGATCGAGGTCTACGAGCACAGCATCAAGCGGACCAGTTGCAGTATTCGATGCTGATCATAATCAGTAACGGTCGGCGGTACTGGCAGTTTCAGAATCGCTTCTATTGGGAGGCTGAGCAGCTCAGCCCCGATGAAGTTTATGCCCTGGTCGTCACCCGCGAGCAGCGCAAGCGACAGCACATAGACCGGGCACAAGCGACGGTAGCGGTGTCCGCCGCGCCTAGGGGCGCGACGGTCCGCCAAGCAATTCCGGACGATCTGAAGCAGTACATCTGGACCCGCGACGAGGGCCGCTGCCAAGCGTGCGGCTCAACTTCCGAACTGCAATTCGACCACATCATTCCCTTGAAGATGGGAGGGAGTAACAACGCGGAGAATTTGCAGATCCTTTGTGGCCCTTGCAATCGCTCGAACTCGGCAGGTCTGACTACTCGCCGCTATACCGGTAACTAGACAGCCTGTAGGACGGGGCCCTTCACCACCTGCGAGGCGGCTGCCGCAAAGACCTTTTTGCGCGGTCGATGTATGGACTTGCGGTAAGGGGCTGCGGCTGGCATGGGTGTAATTCAGCAAAGGTGACGTGTCTCGGATGATTGCTTCCTCAAGCCGCGAGGGGCTGAACGCGAGTTCCACCGAAGTGATTCGCAGGTTCGCCAGTATCCACTCTGTTAGCCGGTCCTCCTCTTCCTGCCTTACAACCACCTTTCCCTTTCCAACGGGAGTCATCCCGGGACAGCCATATGTTCTGCCATCGCAATGCCCTGCGAATACTTGAGTGCTGCATCCAGCAAGACGTTTCTCCAAGTGTCTTCGAAATCCAACTCCTTGCACGCTAATGCCCGCCACCACCGAAATCGAACAGGCCACGCGCAAAGAGTGGCTTGGCTTGTTTCTTCAAGTGAAGGCTCGGAGCCGCCGGGCGTGCGCAGGAAGATTACTAAGCCGCTTCAGGCCACCACTTCTACGACGCACCGTGCAGGAGTTGAACCGTGCGCTGTGTGTGAGCCGCCAAGAGGGAGGCCGGAATTCAGGGCAATCAGCGTGCCTACCTTTCACAAATCCAGAAAGGCGCGCCCGGCCAAAGCCGGACGCGCCCTTCGGGTGGCCCATCTGGTTCAGTCGACGAGTACCGGTGATTTCGCCCTGTCGGCAGATTCGGAAGCGGGCCCAGTATCCCGCTTCCGGTGATTCATCCAACACCCCAGCGCAAGGACCGCCACGAGTCCGAAGGTGCTCAGGAGCTGCGGACGGGAGTCCTCGCCTATGAAGCCCACCGTGAAGATGGCCGCGAGGATCAGCAGGCCAAGGGAAGTGAGCCACGGGAAGCCGGGCATCCGCAGGGGAAGCACCGTTCCTTCGCGGTCGGCGCGGAGGCGCAGCGCGAGCTGGGCCAGGAGCGCGGACGTCCATACCAGGAGGCAGGTCGAGCCCACGATGTTGAGCAGGACGGGAAGGACCTTCTCGGGGAAGGCCAGCTCCAGCACCACCGTGACAACGCCGAAGGCAACGCTCGCCAGGACCGCGACCACCGGAACCCGGGCCTTGGACACGGAAGCGAGCCAGCGCGGTGCTTCGCCGCGCTCGGCGAGGGAGTACGCCATGCGGGACGCGCCGTAGAGGTTGGCGTTGAGCGCGGACAGCAGAGCCACGACGGCCACCAGGGTGATGGCGGTGGCTGCACCGGGCATGCCGGCGGCGTCCAGCACCGCGGCGAACGGGCTCTTGAGTCCTGCCGAACCCACGGGAACCACGGCCGCGATCACGAAGATGGCGCCAATGTAGAACACCAGGATGCGCCACAGCACCGTCCGGACGGCCTTCTTCACGCTGCGCGCCGGCTCAGCCGTCTCGGCAGCCGCCACGGAGACAATCTCGGTGCCCCCAAAGGCAAATGCCACCACAAACAGCGCCGTCGCAATCCCGGCAAAACCGCTCGGCGCGAAACCGGCACCGGTGAAGTTGGACAGGCCCGGCGACTGCACGCCCGGCAGCCAGCCGAAGAGCAGCGCGAAGCCCACCAGCAGGAACCCGACAATCGCCGCCACCTTCAGCAGGGCGAACCAGAATTCGAACTCGCCGAAGTTCTTCACGCTGGTCAGGTTCACGGCGGTAAGCACCACGACGAACACGAAGGCCATCAGCCATACCGGCAGCGCCGGGAAGATCGTGGCCAGCAGGCCCGCCGCACCGAGCGCCTCGGCCGCAATGACCACCACCAGCTGCAGCCACCACAGCCAGCCCACGGTGGCTCCCGCCACCGGACCGTAGGCCTTGGCGGTGTAGACGGAGAAGGCTCCGCTGTCCGGGTTGGCGGCGGCCATCTCGCCGAGCGCCCACATCACCAGGATGATGAGCGTGCCGGCCACGAGGTAGGAGATCAGCACCGCCGGGCCGGCGGCCTGGATGCCCGCGCCGGAGCCGATGAACAGGCCCGCGCCAATGGCGCTGCCCAGGCCCATCATGGTGAGCTGCCGGGGTTTGAGGGCTGCGCCGAGTGGGCGGGCAGACGTCTTTGTCTGTTGTTCCATGGGGATTCCTCTTAGTTGTAGGTGGAACGGGGTTGGGGATAAAACTTCAGGCTGCGTGGGCTTCGAGGAGCCGGAACACGCGGTCGTTGGAAGCGGGGTCGGCAACGGTGATCCGCACGCCGTCGCCCTGGTACGCCCGGACCATAATGCCCGCGCGGTCGAACGCGTCCACGAGCTTTGCCAGGAGACCAGCATCGGCGGGGATCCATAAGAAATTGCCCTGGCTCGGCTGCAGCTTCCAGCCCTGGGCTTCCAGCTCAGCGGCCATCCGGGATCGTTCAGTTTTCACAGCGACAACCCGCGCTTCCATCTCCTCCCCCGCATCCAGCGACGCGATGGCCGCCTTCTGGGCCAGCGCGCTCACGCCGAAGGGAAGGGCGGTCCGGCGCAGTCCCTCGGCGATGGCGGGGGCCGCCACTGCGTAGCCCACGCGCAGGCCGGCGAGGCCGTAGGCCTTGGAGAAGGTGCGCAGGATGCAGACGTTCGGGTACCGGCGGTAGAGCGCCAGGGAATCGGGGCCGCTGCCGGCGTCGGCGTACTCCACGTACGCCTCGTCGATCACCACCAGGACGCTGGACGGCACAGCCTGCAGGAAGGCCTCAAGGCGGTCATGGCCGATCGGTACGCCGGTCGGATTGTTCGGGGTGCAGAGCAGGATGACCTTGGTGCGATCGGTGACGGCCGCCGCCATGGCATCGAGGTCGTGTCCCTCGACGTCATCCAGCGGGACGCGGACCGGCCGGGCACCTGCCAGCTCCACCAGGATGGGGTACGCCTCGAAGGAGCGCCACGCGAACACCACTTCATCCCCGGCGTCGCACAGCCCGGTAATGATCTGCTGCAGGACGCCCACACTGCCGGGTCCCACCGCCACTTCGTCGACGGTGACACCCAGGTGCCGGGCAATCCGTTCACGGAGTTCGACGGCGGCCATGTCCGGATAGCGGTTCATCCTGCCTGCCGCTTCGGCCACCGCAGCCGTGGCCGCGGGCAGGGGCTCGTAGTGGCTTTCGTTGCTGGCGAGTGCTGCGATGTCCGCGCCGGCGCTGCGCCGGCCCGGGACGTAGGACGGAAGGCCGGTCACCGCGCCGCGAAGGGTGGGCAACGCAGTTTGGGGTACGGCCAAAAGCTGATCACTGGTCATGAGGTCCGATCATGGAAGTGACCCGCACCACAATGCAAGGTAGGCTCCGGTGCTTGGGACTTCTGCTCAACTTCTAGTACCTCTGGTGAAAATATGACCATCACAAACAATCGCACCCTCGATTCCCTGGACGGCAGGATCATCCTTGCCCTGGACAAGGACCCCGAAGCCAGCGCCCTGGCACTCTCCCGGACACTCGGCGTCGCACGCAACACCGTCCACGCCCGGCTGGCACGGCTGGAGCGCAGCGGCGCCCTCCGCTCCTTCAGCCGCAGGCTGGACCCCGCCGCGCTCGGCTACGAACTGATGGCCTTCCTGTCCCTCTCGATCAGCCAGACCCGGACCGGCTCAGTGGAGAACGGGCTCGCCGCCATCCCGGAGGTCATCGAGGTGCACGCCACCACAGGGGACGCGGACCTTATGGCCAAGGTGGTAGCCCGCGGCACGGCCGACCTCTACCGCATCACCAACGAGATCCTGGAGATCGACGGGATCGAGCGGACCAGCACGGCCATCTCCATCCTGGAACTCATGCCGCCCCGCTACGACGGCCTCATCAGCCGGCTGTCGGAGCAAGAGGCGCGCCTTACGGAGTAATCGCAGGTGACGCGTGCCACAGCTGCGCAAATTGTCACTCTTTGCTGCTCCTGCTGCCAAAAGTCCCAGCAGTGTTCAGCGGTATTGCAAATGTGAGATGCAGGACACACGATGCCTGAATGACTACTCTCACCGTCTCCGGCCGCGTGGCGCAGGTTCTCAGCAACTATGTCAGCGACGTCTTCGGCGTCATGGGCAACGGCAACGTCTACTTCCTCGACGCCGCGGAGAAGCACGGGCTCCGCTTCACCCCCGTCCGGCATGAGGGCGCCGCCATCGCCGCGGCCGACGCCTACTACCGCGCGTCCGGACGGCTGGCAGTGGGCACCACCACCTACGGCCCCGGCTACACCAACGCGCTCACCGCCCTGGCCGAGGCGGTCCAGGCGCAGATCCCCGCCGTGCTGGTCACCGGGGACGCGCCCACCAGCGGCGCCCGGCCCTGGGACGTGGACCAGGCCGCCATCGCCGCCGGCCTCGGCGCGGCAACCTTCAACGTCACCCGCGACGCCGCGGGCGCCGTCACCCGGCAGGCGGTGGAGTACGCACTCACCCGGCGCACCGCCGTCGTGCTTGCCATCCCCTACGACCTCGCCGCACTCGAAGCTGCGGACGAAAATCTTCCGGAACCGACGGCACCCCAGGTGACGCACGACGGCGGCACGGACCTTGGGCAGGTGGCCCGCCTTCTGGCCGGGGCCAGGCGCCCGCTGATCCTCGCCGGCCGCGGCGCGCACCTGGCCGGCGCCGGCCCGGAACTCCGCGAACTCGCCGACCGGCTCGGCGCACTGACTGCCGGAACCGCCCTGGCGCTCAACCTCCTCAATGGCGAGGGGTACCTGGGCGTGGCCGGCGGTTTCGGCACCGACACCGCGGCCGGGCTCATGGGCGAGGCCGACGTGGTCCTGGTGGCCGGGGCCAGCCTGAGCCCGTTCACCCTGCGGTTCGGGCACCTGCTGGGTCCTGACAGCACCGTCATCCAGATCGACACCGCCCTGCAGCCGACCAACCCGCGGGTGGACCTGTTCGTTCAGGCTGATGCGAAGGCCGCTGCTTCGCGTCTCCTCTCTTTGGTTGAAGGAGAGGCTGCGGCTGTTACCTGGCGCGAGGAAGCTTCGATGCGCCTGGCTGCAGGTCCCGGGCATGAGGCCGGCTCTGTGAAAACTACTGACGACCGCCTAGACCCGCGGGCCCTGGCCACCGCCCTGGACGCCGTGATTCCGGAGCGCCGCACGGTGGTCCAGGACGGCGGGCACTTCATCGGCTGGGCGCCCATGTACTGGAACATCCCCCGGCCACAGGACCTGGTGATGGTGGGCACGGCCTTCCAGTCCATCGGGCTGGGGCTGGCGAGCGCCGTCGGGGCAGCCCGGGCGCTGGAGGACGGCCGCACCCTGGTGCTCGCCTCGGGCGACGGTGGGTTCCTGATGGGCCTGTCCGACCTCGAATCGCTCATCGGTGCGGCCCGAAGCGCGATCGTGGTGATCTACAACGACGCCGCCTACGGAGCCGAGATCCACCAGTACGGATCTCAGGGCCTGACCGAGAAGCCGATGCTGATTCCGGAGGTGGACTTCAGCGGTGTTGCCCGGGCTTTGGGTGCTGAGTCGGCTGTCATCCGCTCTCTTGATGACCTGTCCGCCCTGCAGGACTGGATCGACGCCGGCGCCCAGGGCACCTTCGTGGCCGACTGCCGGATCACCTCCACTGTCCGTGCGCCGTGGCTGAGCGAGTGGATGAACGCCACCCGGGCTGCGAAGGCGGCGGTGGCGGTGGCGGGGTAGGTTCCCTCCCTGCGTCCGCTCCCTCAATCTGCCAAATGGTTAACCAAGGCTGCTACATGGGCATGGGACGCTCGCGATTGAAGAGGGTGGTTGTCAGAGCTTGCTCGGCGGCCGCGTACGTGATCTGAGAGGAGAGTCGATTACTCTCTGGTTAACCAAAACGGTCCGAGTCTGCGCCAAGGTAGAGGCGCAGACTCGGACCGATGAAACTGGATGAGCCCGTTAGAGAACTTCGCAAGCTTTCAGCTCGACGCCGAGGTCGCCGCCATCCTGAAAAGTGCCCCGCACAGTGATCGCGCTCTCGGGCACAATGGTGGCTGCTCGGGCTGCTGGCACGTCGTTGCAGTTGACGTGCAAGAAGTTGTACTTGTCACCGTTATCGAGCCGCACGATGTACTGATCCTTATCGAGGAATTCAGTGTCGACCTTATCGACGAAGCCGGTGACCTGCAGAACTTTACCCTTGTACTTCGCGTCGGCAGCGGCCTCATTGCCCTTAAAGTCCGCCAGAAGAGTACCAGCTTCGACCTGCACCACCTCAGGAGCCGCTTTTGCAGGAGCGGCCGCCGCCGCAGGTGCTGCTGCTGCTGCGGGCGCCGCAGCAGATGCGACTGCTGATGCGTCCGTGGCAGGCGTGGCAGTGGCTGAAGAATTACTCTTTCCGCCATTCGCCATCGAAGAAACGATCGCTATCACCACAATGATCAGCGGGATTATGAAGCGCTTCTTTTTGAACCAGGGGCGAGTCGCCTTGCGATACGCCTTATCGGCTGCTGCTTGGGCTTTGCCATCACGCTTTGCCTCGGTCAATGTTGCTTTATCTGTCATTGCAGTTCCCCGTATAACTTCGTTGGCTAATTTCTCTGGGCGGCTTGTCTTCTCGCGGTATCACTCAGATATAGCCATGCGTCAAGCAGATGACAGGATCCCCCCGCTAAAACTATAAACGCACGTGAAGACGAGTTTGGAGAATTTCGCCAGAATCGTGACTGTGCGACGTCATAAAATCACATTTCAAGGTAATACCTCAGTAATTGCTCAAGATCTCCGCAGTTTTCATCCAGCGAGAGCTGCTTTCATTGCAGCTGCGACTTATAGCCGGAATTTGGGGACGAGACAACGCGGCGTGCGAAACCGAAAACTTTGGGAACGATGCACGGTTCCAGCAAGGCACTGGAAGCTAACGCGACAAAGCCTCGAGGAGCACTTCGCGGTGACGTAAGTACGCCGCGGTGCCGTTGCTGTCGAGAATCGGTACACGGATGACGGGCGGATGGCCCATTGCCGGAATAGCCAGATCCCGCAACGCGTCGTTGTATGCGCGCTGCCTTTGCCTTCCGCCGGCTCCAAATCCCGTTGCATCCTTTGCAGCTCGATATTTATCGGCAGTTGGTGCCCACTGCCGGCAGAGACTTGCATAAAGACTTGGCTCGAAACCGAGAGGGACGCCTTCTGGATACAGTCCAAGAGTTCGCAACCGGAAGCTAGTGAAGTGCTGGGTCCCATCAGTTTCGATGAATGTTCCGGTCTGAGCGTGATAAAAGTCGCCGCGAAGTGCAATGACGCGTTTGCCCATTTGGGCTTCAGGTTGGCCGTCCAGCGCACGAAATATGGCCGCTAAAGCAGGTCCGGCAACTTCAGTAGCTCGCTGGGGAAGAGCGAAATGTCCTCGTTGGTTGATCCAGGGAACCTGGGCTGTCTCGAGTTGAATTCCATCTCGAGCCGCGGCTCGACCAAAATCCATCTGTGCCGCTCCAACAGGCATCGCTTACACACCTACCTTTTCATCAATGCGCTCGGGCTGTTCGAATCCTTTGCCGTCCATCCAAAGAACAACATCCAGGACACGTAGCAACGAGATCCCCTCCAGTTGAACTAACTCCCGAAGTTGCTGTAAGCGATCTTTTAGTGCCTCATCATTAGACAACGCGTCATGCCACGCCCGCCAAGTTCCGGCGGAGTTACGGAAGCCGGTCACGCGGGCAACAACGGAATCATAAATCGGGATGAGTCCGGGCCGTTTGCGAGCCATGAGCTTACTTGCGGTGGTCGGACCTACGCCATCCTGCCTGCGGAGCAAGCTCCAAAGTCGGAAGGCCGCTGATCCCTCGCCAAAGTAGATGTCGTGCTCTTTGAGAGGAATGTCCTCGAGGTTCACGTTTGGAATCTCCGACAACAGCTCCGCTATATCGTCTGCCTTGTTTCCGAGGACTTCAACTGAAGCCGGGGCCGGCAGGTGTACCGACAGACAAGCGACGGCGATGATGTCCTCAGCCGTTATTCTGTTTGTCGAAACAGCAGCGAGACCATCAAAGTGGGACCCCGTGTAAGCTCGCCCATCCTGAGCGGGAAGTCCGTAATATTCACGCAGATAGTCGAGAGCAGTCTGGTCGGAGATAGCTGCAAAGGCTTCAACGATCCCGGATTCTGATTGTTTACTTGACATAAGTTCTCTATCCCCCACTATTTGAACTATTGCCTTCACTGCTCGGGCATAAGGCATGCTAATCGATTACGAAGGCTGCCGGATCACCTCCAGCGTCCGGGCGCCGCGGCTAACCGAGTGGATGAACGCCACCGTGCGGCGAAGGCGGCGGTGGCGGGGTAAAACCCAGCAGGAACGGGAGGTCCGCACCCGCTTTTGTCAGGGAACCGGCTTAGGATTCCTTCCATGAGGATTGCCGTTGCAGGGGGAACCGGTACAGTGGGCCGCCACGTTGTGGCCATCGCCAGGGAGCGCGGGCACGATGTGGTCAGCCTCACTCGCGCGGAAGGGGTGGACCTGGTCAACGGGCGCGGCCTCGATCACGCTCTCCAGGATGCCGAAACCGTCATCGACGTCTCCGGCATCCAAACCATGTCCACCAAGAAAGCCGTGGATTTCTTCACCAACGCCACCCAGAACCTGCTGGCGGCCGAGAAAAAGGCCGGCGTAAAGCACCATGTGGCGCTGTCCATTGTGGGCATCGATAAAGCCAATTCAGGACTGTACGCCGGGAAGCTGGTCCAGGAGGACGAAGTCAAGCACGGCGGCATTCCCTGGACCCTCCTCCGATCTACCCAGTTCCACGAGTTCGTGCCGATGTCCATCAAGGCCGCCTCAATGGGCCCGCTGGTCTTCGTGCCCACCATGGTCACCCAGCCGGTGGCGGCAAAGGAGGTGGCCGCGGCCCTGGTAGACGCAGTCGAGGCCGGGCCGCAGGGACGCATCACGGACCTCGGCGGCCCGCGGACCGAGCAGCTGAAAGGCCTGGTCGCTGCCTATCTGGCCAAGACGCAGCAGAAAAAACGGATCGTTCCACTGCACGTTCCCGGCCCCATGGGCAAGGCAATGCGCAACGGCGGGCTGATCCCGGCGCCGGGCTCCGCCGTCGGACGCCAGACGTTCCTGGAGTGGCTCGAAGCCATGGACGCCGCGTAAAAGCCGACGCCAAATGGGGCAGTTGCCCCATGCCCTTGCTGCGGCCCGGTCCTACTCTCAGGCATAGAGAAAAGGAGGCGGCCATGACCATCTACCAGCCGCAATCATCAGCAGGGGCAACACCGAAACTTACCGAACTTCCGGAGGACCCGGCGGAGCATTTCGCCGGCTACGCCGTCCTGGGGTTGCCTTTCACCAGCGGCCATTACCTGGCCTTCCGGGATTTTCCGGTGAGCTCCGTTGGCCCCGGCTACCGTTCCGTCTGGCACCGCACGCCCGCCGGCGAGTGGACCATCTACGCCAACACCGCGCCGGAATTCAGCTGCGCACGCTACTTCGGCGCGGCCGTGCACCATCCGGTGGAGACCGACGTCGACATCCAGTGGAACGGGCCGTTCACCGCCCTGATCACGGTCCCGGGCGTCGTTGACTGGCGCCTGGAGCTGGGCACGTCCGCGGCCACCTCAATGCTGACCGCCATGGCCGTCCGGATGCCCGAAACGCTGTGGCGCAGTGAGCCCGTGCTCCGTGCCATGGGAGCATTCGCGGGGCCGCTGCTGAACGCCGGCAGGATGAAAGTCTCGGGTGTGGTGCCCAACGGCCAGACGTTCCAGGCCCAGCCTCGGCAGCTGTGGCTGGTCACCGATTCCCAGGCGACGATCCTGGGTGAGGACGCGGGACGGCCCGGGGCGTTGGAGGTGCAGGACCACCTGGCGGACTTCTGGCTTCCGCAACGTGGACTGTTCGGAGCGCAGGTGGGCGTGCGGTTCCCATCCACCGCCCGTGCCGGTGAGCCGGAATCCACCGGCGCACGCGCCGGGAAGAACCAGGCGGCATGACGACGGCGGGCCGGTCCCTCCGGCCCGCCGACCCCTACTGCCCGAGGCGATGGCTTCCCTAGAATGGCACGTGTGAAGCAGCCACCGGCTGGACCCCGACGCAGTGAAGTCCTGGCCGCGCTGTCCCTCGCCATCGACCTGGGCCTCGGGCAACCGATGGAGCACATGCTGCGTTCCTGCCTGCTGGCGTTGCGGATCGCCAAGGCAGCGGGCGTTGACGCCGCCGGCCAGGGCAGGCTCTACTACGCCAACCAGGTGGCATGGATCGGCTGCCACGCGGATTCCTTCGAGCTGGCAGCCCTGTTCACGGACGACATCGCTTTCCGCGCCGACTACTACAACCGCGACCAGCACGGACTGCCCATGTACGCCGGCATGTTCAGCCATGCCGGCGCGGGCCTCCCGCCACTCGCCCGGGTGGCGTACTGGACGCGTTTCGCGGCGACGGGCAGCGCAGCGGTGCGGACCATGATTGCCTCACACTGCAGCTCCGCCGGAGTCTTGGCCACCAATGTAGGGCTCGACGGCGGCGTGGCAGGACTGCTTGCCCACACCTTTGAGCGCTGGGACGGCAAGGGCCTGCCGGAGGGAGTCGCGGGGCCGGACATCCCGCTGGAAATGCGGATCATGCACCTCGCGGATACGGCAGAGGTGTTCCTGCGGCAGGAGGGTGTGGCCGGTGCTGTGGCGATGGTACGGGCGCGGCGCGGCAGCCAGTTCGATCCCGCCCTGGCCGGGCTGTTCATCGACCAGGCCGAGGCGCTCACCGAAGGACTCCTCGAGGTCGACTGCTGGCAGACGGCCCTGGACCTGGCTCCCACCGACGCTCCCCTGTCCGGCCCCCAACTGGACGCGGTCCTCCAAGCGGTGGGTGACTTCGCCGACCTCAAATCTCCCTACACCGCCGGGCACTCCCGCGCCGTGGCGGCCCTCGCAGCGGCCGCCGGCGAGATACACGGGCTGCCGGCCGACGACGTCACCCAGCTCCGCCGGGCAGGATGGGTGCACGACATCGGCCGGCTGGGAGTCTCCAACCAGGTGTGGGACAAGAAGGAGCCGCTCTCCCGGGCGGATCTGGAACGCATCCACATGCATCCGTACCTCGGGGAACGGATCCTCAGCCGCGTCCCCGGGCTGAAGGGCGAGGCGGCCCTGACCGGGCTGCACCATGAGCGGCTGGACGGGTCAGGCTTCCCACGCGGAATTGGCGGAACGGAGCTCGGGATCAAGCAGCGGATCCTGGCGGCCGCGGATTCCTACCACGCCTCCCTGGAGCCGCGCCCGTACCGGACCGCGCTCACGCCGGCCGATGCAGCGGCCAGGCTGCGGCAGGAGGTTTCAGCCGGCCGGATCAGTTCCGAGGCTGCAGACGCCGTGCTTACCGCGGCAGGCCAGCAGCCCCACCGCCGGCCTGCCGCTCCGGCCGGGCTCACGCCCAGGGAAGTGGAAATCCTCGGCATGCTGTGCCGCGGAATGTCTCCGGCCGAGATCGCCGCCAGCCTGTTTCTGGCCCGCAAGACCGTCCGCAACCACGTGGAGCACATCTACGCCAAGATCGGGGCAACCAACCGGGTGGGTGCCACTTTGTTCGCGGTACGGAACGGCCTGACCGATTAGGCGGAGGCGACGCCCTGACCCGGAACGGCACCGTCCATTTGGACGTTATTGGGGGTATGAGAAAGCGCGTTGTCATCCCGGCCCTGCTGCTCGTGGCTGTCATCGCGGTCAGCGTGGGACTGTACCTGTTCCAGCCCTGGCGCATCTTCACCAGCTCAACGTTAATCGAGGATGTTCCGGCCGCTGCCACGCCGGCTGCCACGCCTGCCACCGAGTCGGCGGCGCCCTCGGCAGCGCCCTCCGCCGTCGCGCCCGTCCCAGTCCCGCGTGAGCTGGCAACAGGCCGCCTCATCAGCCATGAACATGCCAGCTCGGGAACCGTGAAGATCCTGGAACTCCCGGACGGGAGCCGGATCCTCAGGTTCGAAGGCCTTGATACGTCCGACGGGCCGGACCTCCATGTATGGCTCACCAACGCCACGGTGATCGAGGGATCCGGTGGCTGGTATGTCTTCGACGACGGCGCCTACCTCGACCTGGGCGCGCTCAAAGCCAACAAGGGCGACCAGAACTACGAGATTCCAGCCGCCGCAGAGCTCGGCGACTATAGCTCCGTCAGCATCTGGTGTGCTCGCTTCGCGGTGTCCTTCGCCGCTGCCGAGCTGAACACGTAGCGCCCATCTTCCCCGTCGCCTAAGTGGAACCCTCTAGTCTTGGAACATCGGCCAAAGCCCCATCAGCTGTTCCTGGCTCCTTTGCCCGTCAACATTTTCGACAAACCCCGGAAAGGCACGCGCCCATGCGGATACTCGTCGTCGGAGCCGGAGCCACCGGCGGGGCGTTCGGCACGCTCCTGCAGGAAGCGGGACGGGATGTCACGTATCTGGTGCGTCCGCGCAAGCAGGAGGTCCTCGGCCGCGACGGGCTGCGCTTCATCTCCCCCACCGCTGACCGGACGCACCCGGTGAAAACCATCACCGGGCCGGACGCGTCAGGGGCCTTCGATCTGATCCTCATAACGGTCAAAGCCACGGCGTTCGAGGGCGTAGTGGGTGGAATCGGCGCTTTCGTGGGGCTGGAAACCAGCATCATTCCCATCCTTAACGGCATGGCCCACGTGGACCGCCTCGAGCAGCTGTACCCGGGCCAAGTCCTCGGCGGCCTGGCCAGGATCGTCGCCACACTCGACGGCGACGTCGTCCGCCAGCAGACAGCCCTGACTTCCCTCACCGTCGGCGGGCTGAACGGCAATGCTGTCCCGGCAGAAGTTGCCCAGGAACTGAACGTCCCCGGCATCGACTTCTCATTGGTTGATGACATCGTGGGTGCCCTCTGGGAGAAATGGGCATTCATCGCCGCTGCGGGAATTGTGAATTGCCTCTTCCGGGCGCCCGTGGGGCGAATCATCGACGCTGGCGGCGAGCCCAGAATTATGGAGGCCATCAGTGAAACGGAGGCGGTTGCGGCCGCCGCAGGACATCCGGTTTCCGACGCCGGCCACGGACAGGCAGTCGGATTGCTCACGGAGCGGGGGTCGGCCTTCACGTCCTCCCTGTACCGGGACCTCAGTGCAGGATTGCCGTCGGAGGCTGAACACATACTCGGCGACCTCGCGCGCAGGGCCCGGGAACTGAACGTTGCCACCCCGCTGCTGGACCTCACCCTTATCCAGATCAGGGCAGGCCTGCAGGGCTGAACCCCTTCGGCCCTTAGCCGGCACACATGCTGGCTGCGGCACTCACGCAAGTGCCGCCGTCGTACGTTCCCGCCTCACATCACGGTCGGCTTCCCGGGCCGCCCCTTGTGCTCCGCCCGCGCGGTCTCAAAACTGCTCTCGAACGGCAGCGAGTCCAGGTCCAGCAGCGGGTTGTTGTCCTGCGTCTCCACCAGCTTCCGGGCGGCTTCCTCCGAGTCCACGCTGGGCATGGACCCAGGCAGATGCCGGCCGGCTGATTCGGGCAGGAACCGGATGGCAACGGCGGCAACCACGGCCACTGCCATGAGGTAGTAGGCCGGCATCATGTCATTGCCGGTCAGCTCGATGAGGGACGCGATGATGAACGGGGCCGTCCCGCCGAAGATGGCTACCGCCAGGTTGTAGGCGATGCCCATGGCGGAGTAGCGGTGCTCGGTGGGAAACAGCGCCGGCAGCGCCGAGGCGAGGTTCGGCACCGAAAACGCCACCGGGAAGGCGATGAGGGCCAGGCCCAGGAGCGTTGCCGGGACGCTGCCCACCGCTATCGCCAGGAACGCGGGAACCGCGAACACCACGGTACTCAACGCCCCGATCCACAGCACCCGGCGGCGCCCGATCCGGTCAGAGAGTAGCCCGGTGAAGGGGATGCATAACGCCATGACCACCAGGACCGGGAGGGTCAGCAGGGTCCCCTGGACCTCGTCGTACCCCTTGTTGCTGGTCAGGTACGTGGGCATGTAGGACGTCAGGGCGTAGGCCACCGTATTGGCCGCCGCCGCCAGGATCATGGCCAGCACGAGGGGCCGCCAGTGCGCCTTCACAATGCCCACCGGCCCTACCGGACGGAGCTCCACTCCCGTCTCCGGATGCTTAGCCGCTACGGCTTCGGCTTCCAGCGTGGCCTTAAACGCGGACGACTCCTCGATTTTCATGCGGAAGTAGACGGCGACGATACCCAGCGGACCGGCCACCAGGAACGGGATCCGCCAGCCCCACGCCTCCATCTGCTCCTGGCCCAGGGCCAGCTGAAGGGCGGACACCACCGCCCCGCCGGCCGCGAAACCGAGGTAGCTGCCCATGTCCAGGAAGCTGACGTAGAAGCCGCGGCGCCGGTCCGGCGCGTGTTCGCACACAAAGGTGGTGGCCCCCGAGTACTCGCCGCCGGTGGAAAACCCCTGCACCAGCTTGGTGGCCACCAGCAGCACCGCCGCCCAGAGGCCGAGCACCTCGTACCCCGGGAGCAGGCCGACGGCGAACGTTGCGGCGGCCATAAGCATCAGCGTCATGGCGAGCACCTTCTGGCGGCCAATCTTGTCCCCCAGCCAGCCGAAGAAGATGCCGCCCAGCGGCCGCGCGATGAATGTGGCGGCGAACGTTCCCAGCAGGAACAGGTTCTGCACCGCCTTGTCAGCTTCGGGCAGGAACACCGGCCCCATGGTGGTGATCAGGTAGCCGAACACACCGACGTCGTACCACTCCATCGTGTTGCCGACGATGGTCCCGCCCAGCGCCTTCCGCAGCGTCCGGTGGTTCACCACATTGACGTCGGATACTTTCAGCCGCCGCTGCTGCCCGTTGTGCTCTGTCATGGCCACGCTCACCGCCGCCTCGCTCGTCACGCTGGGCACACGCCGTCGTTCTTCCGGCCGGTCTGGCTGGCAGGAGCCCAACACTTGTGATCATCCTGCCACTGCCGCACCGCCATCGAAAGTGGTCTGCTTAAGCCGGCCTTTCCAGCTCCCAATCCTCGGGCCTCGCCATCCAGGACCCGCCGCTGCCGAAGCCTCAGGACGTCAGGGCGCCTTAGTCCAGCACCCAGGCTTCAGAGCCGCCCGCTCCGCTCACCTTCCTGCGTCGGCGCAGCACCACAACGAGGACAGCAGCGCCGGCAAGGAACAATAGACCGGCTCCGGCGGCGACGGCCGGAAGGGCCACCTCAAAGGAACCCTGGGCGATCACGGCGTCGCCGGGAATGCCACCCCCGTCGTCCACGCCTGCCTCTCCCCCGCCCGGCGTAACCGGCGACGCCACGGCCGCGACCGGTCCGCCGTCGAGCACTGTCAGGGACCTGCCGCGCCTGTTCACCACCACCACGGATCCGTCGCCGCGCTCAACCATCCGGCCCGGATCATCGCCGACGGCGATGGTACGCGTGGCAGCCGCCTTGCCGGCGGGAATGACGGAGACGGAGTCGTCCAGGCTGTTGGTCACGTACACCGTCCCGTCGGCAGCAGCCAGCACCTCCTGCGGCGCCTTGCCCACGGGAATCCGCCGCGCCACCTCGGTGCCGCCGGGCTCGATCACCGCCACCTCATTGGTCATGATGTTGGCCACGTAGACGGTTCCGTCCGGAGCCGCCGCAATCCCGTGCGGGTGGGTCCCCACGCCCACGTCAATGGTGTGCGACGGCGACGGCGCACCGGCGGGAATCACGGTCACGGTGCCCGCGAGCTGGTTGGCCGCATACGCCGTCCCGTCCTTGGCCAGGGCCACCTCCACGGGATACCGGCCGGCCTGGATGGTCCGGTGCACCCACGCATCGCCGGGCTTCACCACGGACAGGGAGTTCTCCTCCGGATTGACCACGTACAGCGATCCGTCCGGCCCCACCACCAGCCGGTGCCTGCCGAAGGACACCTTCATGACCAGGGAGACCTTGTCCGCGCCGGGCGCCACCACACCGATTTCAGACTGGCCGCCCTCGCTCTGCGCCACGTACAGCGTCCCGTCCGGGGTCACGGCCAGCGACGAAGGACCAGCACCCGTGGTGATGGTGCGCGACGGCGCGGTCTCCCCCGACTTGTAGACGCTGACGCCGCCGGGGTAGGTTTCGTCGCTCACGTACAGCGTTCCGTCCGGCCCGGTGGCGACACCCACCGGCTGGCCGACGGCGCCAAGGGTCTTCGATTCGTCTGCATACGCGGGAGCGGCCACGACGGCGGACGCCAGTAAGAGGGCGGCGCCGGCCAGCAGCGCTCTCCGGGCAGCCGGGAGCGGCATGGTAAACGGGCGTGCAGGCTTGGATGTCATGTAGTTCCCCCAGAAAGGCTGCCGACCCCCTCGGCAAACCCTCCGATCCTACCTGCCGCTCCGGCGGTACCCGCGCCGGCCCAGCCCTAGACTGCAAGGCATGACCTTGGTTCTTCGAAACGTCCGTCCCTGGGGCGGAGACGCCACTGACGTAACGCTCGACGGCGGGGCGATTGCCGCCGTCGGGCCCGCCGCTTTGGACGGGGCTGCTTCACCCGGCACCGACGCAGTGGATGGGCGCGGCCGGATCCTGCTGCCGTCCTTTTCCGACGTCCACGTCCACCTCGACTCCACCCGGCTGGGCCTGCCGTTCCGCCCGCACACCGGCTCGCCCGGCGTGTGGAACATGATGCTCAACGACCGCCGGAACTGGCGCGACGCCGAAGCCTCCATCACCGAACGGGCCACGCACACCCTCGGCGCGATGATCGAGCGTGGCACCACGCGGGTGCGCAGCTACGCCCAGGTGGACGCCGACGCCGGGCTGGAGCGTTTCGAGGCCGTCCTCGCCGCCCGGGAAACCCACCGGGACCGAGCAGACGTCGCGGTGATCGCTTTCCCGCAGGCCGGGCTGCTCCGGGAGCGCGGCAGCGCCGAGGTGCTGGAGGAAGCGCTGAAACTGGGTGCCGATGTGGTGGGCGGCATCGACCCGTGCGCGTTGGACCGCGATCCCGTGCGGCACCTGGACATCGTGTTCGGCCTGGCTGAAAAGTACGGCCTGCCGGTGGACATCCACCTGCACGAACCCGGCCAGCTGGGCTTGTTCAGCACCCAGCTGATCCTGGACCGCACCAGGGCGCTGGGCATGCAGGGGCTGGTGACCATCTCGCACGCCTTCTGCCTGGCGGAACTTCCCGCCGGCGAGCTCCAGGAGCTCATCGACCAGATGGGCGCCCTGGACGTTTCCGTCGCCACCGTGGCCCCGGCCGGATGGCCGCTGCCGCTGCAGCAGCTGGTGGCCGCCGGTGTCCGGGTGGGCCTTGGCGAGGACGGCCAGCGCGATTACTGGTCCCCCTACGGGAACGCCGACATGCTGGACCGGACCTGGCAGCTGGCCTTCACCAACAAGTTCCGGGCGGACGACCTGATCGAGCACTGCGCGTCCGTGGCCACCATCGGCGGCGCCAGTGTCATCGACCCAAGGGCGCAGCGGCTTGGCTCCGTCGCGGACCGGCCGGGGCTCGCTGTTGGTGATCCCGCTGAACTGGTGCTCCTGGAGGGCGACTCGGTGACCGCCGCCGTCATGGACAGACTTCCCGGCCGCACCGTGATCCACCGGGGCAAGGTGGTGGCCGACGGGCTGCGGCTGGTGTGATTCACGTGCGATTCCGCCTGTGGCCGGAACAGGCCCAAGGCAACCTTGCCGCCTAAGCCGGCGGGCCGCCGTCGTAATTCACGACGCCGGCCCGCTGGCAAGGTGCTGAACTCCCCTACTGTCCCGGCGCCCGGTAGGACGGTGTCTTCTTGGCGGCCTCGTCCAGGTCCTCCACGCTCAGCAGCGGCTTCAGGCGGACGTTGACGCTCCCGCTGGAATTGATCAGCAGCGACAGTGCCGCGGCACTTGCGTCATCCGGCACGTCGAAAACTCCCAGGACGTCGTAGTAGCCAAAGGCGTAGTAGAAGCTGTCCAGCGTTCCGCCCACGGATTTCAAGGCCTCGGTCAGCGCATCGCGGCGCCTGGTGCCGCCCTCCTGCATGAGCCCCTTGATGCCCTGGCCCATGTAGGTGGCCTCAAACAGATACTTCGGCATGGTTCGTCCTTCCCTGGATCCTCACTGCGGTTTCACTACGGTGTGTGTGCAGGAGCGGCCCAGATCCGGCCCCTTATCCGTGGAAACGGGGTGAATGGCCCCGCTAAGGCTGAAGCTATTCCTCCCGCTGCTGCCAGTCAATATGCCGGGATACCTAATGGCGGCCACCTAAGAAGCAACCTAGAAGGGGCTGCACTGCCGATCCCCCAACCTCCCGGGAATCAGCAGCCCAAGGCCGTTCGGCCCTATCAGGATGCAGCGGCGCGGCGAACGCTGGAACAGTCAGGCGCCGGGCAGGATGCCCGCGGGCCCCGCGTCGGGCAATGGCAGGACTGCGGGCTCTGAGGAATCTTCGGACATGTCGATCGGGAAAGGACACCTCCAGCGACGCCAGGGAGTTTCCGCGTCCGAAGGCCCGCGCCGCGATGCCGTGCGAAAGAGCCTCCTCGCTGCCGGCCCCTTGTCTTCACTCCTGTACGTGGTTTTCACCGACGGCATCGCCGCCTCCCAGTGGGACGGGTACCGCCGCACCGAACAGATGGTGAGTGAACTGTTTGCCGTCGGCTCCCCCGGCCGCGACGTCTTGGCCCCGTTCACCTGGGTGTATACCGTGTTGTTTGTTGCTTTCGGGGTAGGCGTCTGGGCCTCCGTCCGCGGGAACCGGGCGTTGCGGGTGGGCGGCGGGCTGCTCATTGCCTACGGGCTGTGGAACATCATGGGAGGCATCTACCCGCTGAGGCTGGGCGATGACACGTCCATTCCCATGCATATCGTCGCCACCAACATCCAGCTGGCCCTCATGGTGGCTGCCATGTGCTTCGTAGCTGCCGGATTCCGCGGCCGGATGCGAGCCTACTCGATCGTCTCGTTGGCCGTGTCGGCGCTGATGGGCATGATCGCGTTCATGGCGGCGCCGGGCCCGAACCTTGTATTGGGCATCGGCGAGCGCATCAGCATCGGGGCGTTCCTGCTCTGGGTTGCCGTCCTTGGCGCCGCACTCTGGAATCGCCCGCCGCCTATCGCTTACCGCCCCCAAGTGCAGTACGTTGAGCGCAGACCGTATGAATAGGCGCTGCTGGGCGCTGTTGTTCCGGCCATCTCCGCTGGAATCCAGCTCTCAGCCCACTGCATGACCCATCGAGCCCAAGGTCGAAGCCCGGCCACGCGCCACCGGCAGGACCAAGAGAAGCCAACCCATGAACATTGCAGCTATTCCCCGTTCCCGCCCCGCTCCCAAGGCCCGCTGGTTCGTTCCAGCCGGCCTGATCCTCCTGAGCCTCGTACCGATCCTGGCCGGCACACTACGCCTGACCCAGCTGGCGGGCGGCAAGATAACACCGGACAACGCCAGGTTCTTTGATTCACCTCTTCCGGTGCTGATCCATATCCCCACAGTCACTCTGTATCTGGTGCTGGGCGCCTTCCAGTTCGTTCCCCCGCTCCGCCGGGGCAAGCGCGGCAGGGCCAGCTGGCACAAGGTTGCCGGCCGCATTCTCGCCCCAACAGGCCTGCTCGCCGCGCTGTCCGGCTTGTGGATGGCCGTCTTCTATGACCTGCCACCACTGGACGGACCACTGCTGCTGGCCCTTCGGCTGGTGTTCGGGTCCGCGATGGCGGCGTTCATCGTCCTGGGGTTCATCGCGGTGCGGCGCCGGAACTACGTCCGGCACAGCGAGTGGATGTCCCGGGCGTACGCCATCGGCATTGCCCAGGGAACCATCGTGGTGGTCACCCTCCCCTGGATCGCGCTGGTGGGGCCGGTCACCGAGCTCAGCCGGGCTCTGCTGATCGGCGCATCCTGGGTGCTCAGCCTGGCCGTGGCCGAGTACTTCATCCACCGCCGCGCCCGTGGCCCCGCTCCTGGAGGACAGCTACTCCGCGACGGCGCCGCGGGCCCGGACCAGCCCGCCATTACCTAAAACCCCTATAGCCCCGCGACATGCACGGTGCCAGAATGTTGCGCACCAACTTTCTTCATCCGTCCGGGAACGGGCACCAAGGACGCATCTTCATGGCGTACGTCAAGGAATTGGGCGATGTGGGGCGGGATGATGTGGCCCTGGCCGGCGGCAAGGCGGTGGGCCTGGGCGGCATCATCCAGGCCGGCCTGCCCGTGCCGCCGGGGTTTGTCCTGACCACGGCCGCCTATCAGGACTTCGTCACGCACAACCAGTTCGAGGCGGCGATCCAGGAACTCGCCACACTGCAGCCGGGCCCAGCGCCGGAAGATTATGAGCACGCTTCCGCCCTGATCCGAACCCTGTTCAGCAAAGGCGCCATGCCGGCCGGCATCCAAGCGGAACTCGAGGCCGCCTACCAGCACCTTGGCGGGGAAACGGCAGTGTCGGTCCGCTCCTCCGCCACCGCCGAAGACCTCGCCTCCGCCAGTTTCGCCGGCCAGCAGGAAACCTACCTGAACGTGAGCGGCGCGGAGGCACTCACCCGGGCCGTCATCAACTGCTGGGCGTCGCTTTGGACGGCCCGCGCCATGGCCTACCGTGCCCGCGAAGGCGTGCGGCCTGACCAGGTGCGGCTCGCCGTCGTGGTCCAGCAGATGGTGGAGGCAGACGCGGCCGGGGTCATGTTCACCGCCAACCCCGCCAACGGCCGCCGCGACCAGACGGTGATCAGCGCCGCGTGGGGCCTGGGCGAGGCCGTGGTCAGCGGCACCGTCACCACGGATGACCTGGTGGTCGAGTCCGCCACGGGCAAGGTGCTCTCGCGGCAAACAGCCGACAAGGAGGTCATGACCGTGCCCGCGGAGAACGGAACGGCCGAGCAGCCGGTGGCGGAAGCCCGCCGTCGTGCGCCCGTCCTGGACGATGCCGCGGCAGCCAACCTCGCCCGCTACGGCCAGCGGAGCGCAGGCCACTTTGGCGCGCCGCAGGACATCGAATGGGCACGGGCCGGCGGCCGGTTCTTCCTGCTGCAGTCCCGGCCCATCACGGCATTGCCCGAACCTGCCGCCGACGTCCCCGAAACCTGGCCCGTGCCCTATCCCAAGGGGCTCTACTTCCGGGCGAGCATCGTGGAGCAGATGCCGGACCCGCTCACGCCGCTCTTCGCCGACCTCATTGACGGCTCGGTGACCCGCTCGCTGTCGGCCCTGATGAACCAGGCGCTGGGCCGCAACTCCCTGCGCGAGGGCGACGTTCGGTTCCCCACCATCAACGGCTACGCCTATTACTACTACCGCAACCTGGCCATGCTGCGGATGACGGGCCGCACGGTCCCGGCGCTGGGCGCGCTGTTCAGCGGCAAGGCGCACATGGGCATCACCGGCTGGCGCGACTATTCGCACCCGCGCTACGAACGGGTGGTCAGGGACTGGTCCATGACCCCGCCGCCGGAGCTCTCGGGCGATCGGCTGCTGGCCGGCGTGCAGGTGCTCCTGGACGCCGGCACCGTCTACTACACCGCCGTGCAGTCCATCATCCCGCTCGCCGCCATGAGCGAGCTCTCCTTCCAGGCCTTCTATGACAAGGCCGTCCGGCGCCGCGGCGATCCCCCGGCCCAGGAGTTCCTGCTGGGCTTCGACAGCGAACCCATCCGGGCCGAAAAGTCGCTGTACGACCTTGCAGGGTGGGCGCGCAGCGACCCCGCGCTGGTTGCGGCACTGCTGGAACGGCCGACGGCGGAACTCGCCGAGTGCCAGCGGACCGGTTCCGCGCCGGAAGGGGTGGACGAGGTCCTGTGGCAGGAATGGCGTTTCACCTTCCAGGAGCATCTGGACCTCTACGGCCATGCCGTCTACAACCTGGACTTCGCCACCCCCGTGCCGGCCGATGATCCGTCCGCCCAGCTGGAGACGGTGAGGTTTTACCTCCGTGGGCAGGGCACCGATCCGCATGAGCGGCAGCGGCTGCTGACCGAACGCCGGGAGTCGCTGACTCGGGACGTGGCCGCCCGGCTGGGGCCGCGCCGCCGTGCCCTGTTCTTCCGCCTGCTCCGGTGGGCCCAGGAAGCCGCACCGATCCGCGAAGACGCGCTGGCCGACGTCGGACTGGCCTGGCCGCTGCTGCGGCGCATGCTGCTGGAGCTCGGGCGGCGGCTGGTGTCCTCGGGCGTGCTTGCCGCGCCGGAGGACGTGTTCTGGCTGCGCCACCAGGAACTGCAGGCGGGCGTCGACTTCGGCCTCGCCGGGCCCGGGTCCCGTGGTGGCGCGGCCATTGCCGGAGCTTCACGGCCCGTTCGGGCCGCCGCCGTCGAGGAGCGAAAGATGCTGTGGCGGGGCCAGGCGAAGGCCGCGGCCCCGCAGATGCTGCCCGAGAGCAAATGGGTAGAGCGGTCGTTCGGGTCCTGGATGCCCGCGGGTTCCCAGCACCAATCCGGCGACGTGATCAAGGGGGCTGGCGCGAGCTCCGGCAAGGTCACCGCGCAGGCCCGCGTGTTGCGGGGCCCCGGGGATTTCGGCCTGATGCAGCCCGGCGAGGTGCTGGTGGCCCGCATCACCACTCCCGCCTGGACGCCGCTGTTCGCGATGGCGTCCGCGGTAGTGACGGACGTGGGCGGACCGCTCAGCCACAGCTCCATCGTGGCCCGCGAATACGGCATCCCGGCCGTCCTGGGCACCGGGGTGGCGACGCAGCGGCTGGCCGCCGTTCAGCAGGTCACGGTTGATGGCGACGCCGGTACGGTCACCATCAGGCATCCGTCCACCAGCGGACAACGTTAGGAAAGAGGGGCCCGGAGGCGCATAGTTGGGAGATGACCAGTCCTTACACCCGGGGCGACTCCTTCAGCAGCGAGGCTTCCCGGAAACACATCAGGCAGGCGCTCGCGAACTACGGTGCAACCGACGTTGTGTTCACTCAACGGGGAAGCCTGAGCGCCGTCGCCTTCAAGGGTGACGGGCGGCAGTTCCGGATTGTCATGCCCATACTGCAATCCGAAGGCGCCCTGGCGATCCGGGGAGACACCGCGGACAGCCGGCTCCACGAAGCGAACGCAAGAATCCTGGAACGCGCCAACCGCAAATCCTGGCACGCCCTGGCCCAGGCCATAGACGCCAAGCTCGGAGCGGCGGCGGCAGGCATTGCCACCCTTGAATCGGAATTCCTGGCCCATGTGGTCCTCCCCGGGAACCAGACCGTGCTTGACGAGCTCGAACCCATCATCGACTCTGCCTACCGGACCGGCCGGCGGCCATCATTCGGCGGTCCGGATCCTTCGGCGCGTGCCGCTGAGGGCGAGGCAGATTTCCCACAACTCCGGGCCGTCCCGTCCCCCACGTCCCGCGGCGGCAGCTAACCGCACCGGCTCCACAAGCCGCCGGTCCCGGCGTTGCCGGACACCCGCCGTCGGGCACGCCGCAACGGCGCGCCAACAAGCGTAGACTCAAAGCATCCCGGGGCACCGTGACTGGATATCCGGTTTCCCGACAATGAGTTCCATTCTCCTGCAGCCCTCCCGGGCTGCTGACCAGCGCCGTACCGAGCGACTTCGACTCCGGCGCTGCAGGGAATTGGAACGACGAGGGCGGCCAAGAGCGCACCAAAGGCCGGAACGGCATCCCGGCCGATCCCTCCCCGCAGCCGACCCGGACCCGGGTCCCCTGCCCCTTCACCGCCGGCCCGCTTCACGGGATCCGGCAGTGCATCGTCTGGAACGCTGGTAGAACACCATGACCACCACCCAAGACTCTGCCGTCCGCGCCGACTCGGCACTGACCCTCAGCGGAGTCCTCGCATCCGCGCTGCCGCATGACCTGGGCACTGCGCAGGGTCCCACGCGCTACATCGTCCCGGCTGTCTTCTCCCGCCGGCCCCTTCCCCGCGAAATCGACCTCCTGCACGGCGAAGGCCCCAAGCGGCGGCTCGCCGAGGCCGGGTACAGCGACGTGGACATCCATGTCTCCGACCGCCGCCTCCTGGTCAGCAACACCAATCTCGCGGACCTCAAGTCGGGGTTGGCCCATCTCCTTGGTGCAATCCTGCGCGACATCTCTGCCCAGGCCGCACAGGAACTTTCCGAGCGCAGCGACGAACTGGAAGCCCTGGGGTTGATCGAGGAACAGCGGCTTGAGTCCCTCCGCCGGGCCGCCGCCGACATCCACTTCGATTAAACCCCGGCAACTGCCACGAAAGGCACACCATGACAGACTTGCGCATCCGCGACCAATGGAACCGGCTTCCCGCCCCTGTGACGCAGTGGCTAATGGAAAATCCCGGCTGCATGATCCTTCCCCGGACACTCTCCGCGGAAATCAGTGCAGCTACCGGCCAGCCTGCGAACGACGATCCCCATGGCGAGACAACCCTTAACCAGGAGGACATGGATTTCATCCGGATGAAGTCGCAGGAAGCGGAGCCCGGCCAGCCGGACCCCGGTTACACGTTCTTCGACTCCGTCCAGCCGTAGGCGCTCCCGGCCGGAACACCTCCGGGTAGCACTTCCGGCCGGAACAGCTGTTCGGAGTCCTGTGACGACGGGTCAAACAGTGGCGAGTGCACCTTTGGCGCTGTCCACCCGGACATGGGTGCCTGCCTGGATATGGACTATCTCGCCGTCGATCTGGCACGGAACGGCGTTGCGCGTGGAGAAGGCATAGCTTCTGACGCTGGGCTGATGCCCGAGTCCCAGGGTGACGGCGCGGAGGGTCATCAGGGCCATCTTCGTGAGCCCGGCATGGGGCAGCGTTACCACCTCGAACCGGCCATCGTCCGGGTACTGTGACTCGCTGACCGTCCCGTACTTCGCCATCCGCGAGATGTTGGCCAGGATCAGGCTGTCGAACTTCGCGGTGGCCCCGTCGTCCCGCACCAGCTCGAACGGCTCAAGGCGGCGAAGCGTGCGGGCAACGGAAACCAGTTCCAGGACTTTCCCCTTGCCGCCTTTCTCGATGCCGATGGCCATCAGGGGCGTCAGCCCGAAGCCCACATAGGAGTGCGCGTACTGGACCTGTTCCCGGCTTCCGGACCGGAACGCCACCCGCAGCAGGTCGATGTGCCGCACCGTCTTCTCCGTGAGTGCCCCGCTGAGGGTACGGGCCGGCAGGCTTCGGAAGTGGTCGTTGGCGTTGCCTGCGGGAATCACGGTGCACACCGCTTTGCTGCCGGGAACGTCCATCACACCGTTGACTACCTCGTTGTATCCGCCGTCGCCGCTGACCGACAGAATAAGCGGAGCACCCCGCCCCGCCTCGATCCGCGCAAGTGCGCGGGCGTGCCCCGCATACTCCGTGGGCAGCAGCTCAACAGACAGGTCCGGCAGGTCCGTGGCCAGTTCCCGCTGCAAGGCCTCGATCCGCGTGCCCATCCCGGCCCGGCCCGGGTTGAAGATCACCATGGCGCGGTCAAAAGGGCCCGCAGGCACTCCGGCATCAGCCATTGCCTGCCGCTACTCCCCCATCCCCGGGTGCACGGGAACGAAGTCGATCTTGTTGCCGGAGTTGGTGCGGCCTGCGGGGGTCCGGTTGAATCCCCGCGCGTCCAGCCCGTTCCTGCCGCGGAATTCCGCGAGCGCCGCGTCATAGGCGTTGTTGAGGGTCCGGCCGGAGAACTCGCCGATGCTGCCGTCAGTGAAGGCGATCCTGATCCGGACGCTGGCGGGGTAGTGCCGGTTCATCCGGATGAAGCCGTCGGCGTCCTGCTGGAGGGTGATCATGGAATCCGCTTTCGTTGGTGGGAGCAGTCTCAAGTTTGCCTCAAATCCTGGCGGACGCCGGACCTGCCGGTGCCATACTGGGCCATGGGGATGACACGGCGTGGAACATGGCTGCGGTACGGGCTGCTCTCAGCCCTACTGATCGGGATCCACCTGGGCACCCGGTGGTACTTTTCCGAGGGTATTTACCAAGGCGGCGCGAACGTTCCACTGCGGAAATTCCCGGAAGACGTGGACGTCCTGGATCTTCTGACCTTCACACCGATCTTCATCGGACTCAAGTTCCTGGCTTACGACTCCGCGGTGCGCTCCTTCACCAAGGGCTACACGCCTCCCGCAGTAATGGTCGTCTTCATCGCCGGCTACGTAGTGGCCCTGGCGATGGACATTGCCTGCCTCATCGCGGCGGCAAAACCCATTGCCGACTCGGGGTTTGCGCTTCTGGGCCCGATTCTCCAAACGCCGTTTGTACTCTTCTTAGCCGGCGCAATTATTGCAGGTTTGGCACTGCAAAAAGACTTCCCCCCGGAGGCGCAACCGGACCCGCCACGTTAACCACCCTCCGGCATGGCGCGCCCAAGGAGGAGCGCGGGGGGCAGGCGGGCGCTCAGCCCTCGCAGGCCACCCCGTCGCCGTCGCCGTCCAGCCCGGACCGGTAGCCGGCGGCACCTGCATACAGTGGCGCTGCCCCAGCGGCCACCACCTCGGCGCAGCTGGCGTAGTAGACCACTGTGCTTGCGGCGGCGGGCGCGACGGACGTCGGCGCCGGTTCGCCCGGGCAGCCGGCCAGGATGCCCGCAATCGCATCGTGCTCCGCCTGCGTCACCCACAAGCCGTACCGGGCCTTGACCGACACCTGCCGGGCGACGTACCCGCACCGGAACCCCTTGGCGGGCGGCAACCAGGTGGCGGCGTCGCCGTCGCCCTTTTGCTGGTTGGTGGGACCATCGGTGGCCTGAAGGTTCAGCGGATCGTTGGCGAACGCTGTCCGCTGCTCCGTGCTCAGCTGCTGGGCGCCCTTTTGCCAGGCGTCGCTGAGGGCCACCACGTGGTCGATCTGTACGGCGTTGCTGGTGGTGGTGCCGCGGAGGAACTTGATGACCGTGCCGGTGTAGGGATCTGCGAGCACTCCGGTCTTGACGGTGCAGGGGACGCTGCCGGTGAAGGTCACCTCGGTCAGGTCCCGCCGGAGGATGTCGTTGCGGGTGTCGCAGCCGTTCCGGTCCACGTCCGCCCACGTGGCCCCGAACAGCGACCGCTCATACCCCGTCTTGGGCGCCCGGCCCTTCACCGGAAGGGTAGCCAGCAGGTCCACGGCCGCAATGGCAGCATCCGGCCCGGCCACGGTGGTGGAGGTGCCGTCCAGGGCGTCGGTGGCGATGGCCGGCAGGCTTGGCGTGAAGAGCGCCAGCAGGGCGGAAAGCACGACGGCGGCCGTCCAGCGGATTGCGGACGCGGGCAGTGTTGCGGGCAAGGACGAGTAGCCGGACATGCAGGTTCCCCAGGTTGTGTGCAGGAAGGGTTTGGGGCGTCAGCCCCCCATTGCCGCTGACGCCACGGACGAGCCTAGCGTCCTGCACCTGCCGAAAATGCCGGTTCCGGCGGGAGTGGGCGAATCCTTCCCGACTTCTGCGCTTATCCTGTGACGGCGGCACCGGCTGGCCGTAGACCAGCTCCCCGGACACCCGGGGGCCGGTCAGGTCCAGGAAGTGGTAGAACACCTGGAAGAACCGGGATCGTCAGCAGCGTCAAAGTCCCGAACTTGAAAGTAAGCATGCTTGCTATTAGGGTTGGGATCAGCTTCTCCGCTTGGCCCCCATCAGGCGGAGTGGTTGCCAGGAAGGCCCCGCGTACTTCAAGTACTGCGGGGCTTTTCGTGTCTGCCCCCAGGCAGCAGTATGGGGTTGTAAATGGCAAAGACAACGGCGGCACCCAAGCCCGGGTGCCGCCGTCGTCCGTCCTGCCGGAAGAGCCTTATTTGAGCTTTGGCACCAGCACGGGCGTGTTCCGCTTGTACTCCTCGTAGTCCGGCTGGCCGCCCCACTTCTTGTCCGCCTTCTTCTCCAGCGGCGGCACACCGCTGCCCTTGATCAGCAGCAGGGCCACGAACACCGGGGAAACCAGGGCGGCCCACTGCCAGCCCTGCAGGACGGGCAGGGCGATGATGGCCACGCCCACCCAGAGGGTGATTTCGCCGAAGTAGTTGGGGTGGCGGGACCTGGACCAGAGCCCGGTGCTGATGAAGCGGCCCTTGTTGGCGGGGTTGTCCTTGAAGCGGTTCTTCTGCAGGTCCGCAAGGGTCTCGATGGTGATGCCCGCGGCCCACACCAGCAGCCCCACCCAGAAGAATCCGTCCAGGCCCACCTTCTTGTCCGAGGTGATGGCCACCCACGCCAGCGCCGCCGTGAGGACCACCCACAGGCCCTGGATGGTCCACGTGTTCAGGAAGCGGAAAAAGTCCGGCTTGAGCTCGTCGAAGCGGTCGTCCTTGCCGTGCTTACTGATCCGGATGAACAGGAAGCTGCCCAGCCGCGCGGCCCACAGCACCACCATGGCTGCCAGCAGCATCCCGCGCGCATCCACGCCCGGGCTGGCCAGCACCAGGAACACCGTGATGGAGATGTACGTCAGGGCGCCGGTGAGGTCGTAGAACTTTTCCGTCTGCGCCTTGTAGGACGGGATGAACACCAGCCACTGGATCACGAACGCGACGGCAACCCCCAGCGCGAACACCGGGAGCCCGCCGATCCGGGACCCGCCCTGGCTTCCGGCCAGGGCAATGAGTACCGCCACCACCACGGCAACGACGGTACTGATGAGGGCCTTGCGGCTCTTTTCGTTCACGGACAGGTTCCTTTCCCTGGCCTGCCGCGCTCTGCTGCGCGGCCGGTCCCTACACACCCCTGCGGGCACGTTTGCATCCAAACTACGCATAGCGCGGTCCACTTAGTCTTCGGAGCGGGGACAGGTTTGTATGGGTCAGGCAATCCGCCGGGTACGCCGGCAGCGAACTGCTTCTGGAACCGTTACCGACGCAAGGAGCCACGCATGAGCCCCCGCACCAAAAACTGGCTGACCACCTACGTTGTCAGCGCCCTGATTTTCGCGGTGCTGGACGTGGCGTGGATCCTGCTGGTGGCCAACCCGCTGTACCAGGGCCAGATCGGGCACCTCCTGGCACCCAGGGCCAACCTGCCCGGCGCGGTCCTCTTCTATGTCATCTTCGTGGCGGGGATGGTGCACTACGGCGTCCGGCCCAACAGCCCCGGCCTCGCACTGCGGCAACGGGTCACGGGTGCCGCCCTGTTCGGATTCTTCACCTACGCCACCTGGGCGCTGACCGGGTTCGCGGTGCTGAAGGATTTCACTGCCGTGGTGGCCGTGACGGACATCCTCTGGGGAGCCGCGGCCTGCAGCGTGGTCACGTGGGTTTCGGCTACTGTGCTGCGGGGCCGGCTGGCGAGGGTTGCCGCGGCCTAAAGCCCGCTTTCGCGTCCGCACCCGCGTCACGCAGGGCGGACTTTGGACCCGCCCGCGGGGAGGAAACCGCGGAAAGCCGGGGGCCGGCGTCGTCCGTTGCCCTGAAAGCGTGCCCTGCGTGACGCGACGCCGCACAGAGTGGCCCGCGGCCCGGCGCAGGAGTCAGCCGAACAGCGCCGTCACCTGGGTCAGCGTTTGGAAAACCCCATAGGCCAGCGGGATCCCCACCAGGACCCACGCCAGGACCAGCCTGCCGGTGGACTTTTTGTGGGCCGGCTCGTTTGCGCCGTGGGTGTGTGCAGTGCTGCTCATTTCAGGCCTCCGTGGGAAGATTCGTGCCGCTCGGCGCGGCGTTCGTGGAACCGTGCGTCGACGGGCTTGACCAGCAGGTTGGCCAGGAAGCCCACCACCAGCAGTCCCACCATGGTCAGCAGCGCCGGCTGGTAGGACACTGCATTCAGCTGGCCGGGCTTGCCCTGCGCGTCCAGGATGCTGTTGACGATCAAGGGCCCGGCCACCCCGGCCGCGGACCAGGCGGTAAGCAGCCGGCCGTGGATGGCCCCCACCTGGTACGTCCCGAAGAGGTCCCGCAGATAGGCCGGCACGGTGGCAAACCCGCCTCCGTAGAACGAAATGATGATGAAGGCGAGCACCACGTAAAGGGCCGTGGCGGAGGAACCGGCAAACGCCAGCACCGTATACAGTACGGCGCCCACGCCCAGGTACATCATGTAAATGCGCTTGCGCCCGGTGACGTCGGAGGTGGCGGACCAGGCGAACCGGCCCGACATGTTGCCGATGGACAGCAGCCCCACGAATCCGGCGGCGACACCGGCACTTACCAGGGACTTGCCGTCGGACTGCCGGAAGAAGTCCTGGATCATGGGCGCCGCCTGCTCCAGGATGCCGATGCCCGCCGTGACATTGCAGAACAGCGCCACCCACACCAACCAGAACTGCCTGGTCTTGATGGCATTCTTCGCTGACACGTTCTCCGTGGTCACCAGCTTGGCCGCCTTGACTTTGGCGGGGTCGAACCCGGCGGGCCGCCAGCCGTCCGCGGGCACCCGGACGGTGAACGCGCCGAACAGCATGTAGGCGAGATAGACGACGGCGAGGGTCAGGAAGAGCTTGCCCACGGCGTCGCCGCTGGCCACCCAGCCCTGGCCGCCGGAGTTGGGATCGTAGGCCCTGAGCAGGGCCTGGGATACCGGGCTCGCGATCAGTGCGCCGCCGCCGAAGCCCATGATCGCCATGCCGGTGGCCAGGCCGGGCCGGTCCGGGAACCACTTGATCAGCGTGGACACCGGTGAAATGTAGCCGATGCCCAGGCCAATGCCGCCCACCACTCCGTACCCGAGGTACACGAGCCACAACTGGTGCGAGAAGATGCCCAGCGAGCCGATCAGGAACCCGCCCGCCCAGAACATCGCCGAGGTAAACATCGCCTTGCGGGGTCCGTTGGTGTCCACCCAGGTTCCCATGACCGCGGCGGAAAGACCCAGCATCACGATGGCGATGGAGAAGATCACCCCGATCTCCGTCAGGCTGGCACCAAAGTGCTTGACCAGGGCGGTCTTGTACACGCTGGTGGCGTAGGCCTGGCCGATGCAGAGATGGACGGCGAGCGCAGCCGGCGGTACCAGCCAGCGGTTGAAGCCCGGCGGGGCGATGGAGTGGTCGCGGTCCAGGAAGCCCATGGTGATTCCCTTTACTTCTCGATGACGTCGATGTCTGATCGATCCAGAGGCGAAAGGCCCTGTTGAACCCAGGCCCATTACCTTGGGCAATCATCATGCAAATCATCAGCAAACGTACTGTTGGCGCGCCGAGCGGCAGGAAATGCGCGGCGAGCGGTGGCTGGCCGGTGTACTCCCCGTTTAGCCCTGCACCCGCTGCCGGTAGTTGCGGGGCGTCTCACCGGCATCGTTGAGGAAGTGCCGGTTGAAGTTGGACAGATTGGAGAAGCCCACCTCATAGCAAATCTCGGACACCGGCTTATCGGTGCGCTCCAGCAGGCGCCGGGCGTGGGCCAGGCGGAGTTTGCGGACCAGGTCGCTGAAGTTCTGCCCCGTGGCCCGCTTGAAGTACTTGGAGAACGTGGGCTCCGGCATCCCCACCAGCGCCGCTGCCTCGGACATCCGGACGCTGCCGGCATGGTTGCTGAACACGTACTCCAGGACAAGATCGACGACGGCGGCGGCCTGGCCGTCCAGCTGCGGCCGGAACCACTCTTCCGCAAGGTAGCGCCGCTCACCTTCCGGGGCGGCGGCCAGGATTCCAAACAGCTCGAACAGGTGCTGGAGCCGGGCCAGGCCGCTGGTGGATCCCATCGCTTCAATGGCTTCCGCGGCCGCCAGCGCAGACTGCCCCAGGAACTCGATCCCCCGCGCCGACTGTTCCAGCAGCGGCCTCACCTCGGCCAGTTCGGGGACCAGGGCCGAGGCCTGCTCAACCCACTTGCCGTCGAACTGGATCACCGCGTCCCGGTTCTCCAGCACCTCGCCGGGCTCCAGGTCACTGACCCAGTCGTGCGGCAGCCCCGACCCCACCAGCGACACATGCCCCGCCTCGAAGGTGCCGATGTGGTCCCCCACGATGAACTTTCCCGTGCCCTTGCGGATCAGGTGGATCTCATACTCGGGATGGTAGTTCCACCGCGCCAGCGGGCTGGGGTAGCTGTGCTGGTGCCACCGGACGGAGTGTTGGGGATCCGGCGGAATCACTTCACGGTTGGCCCTCATCCCCAGCAGCCTCTCGGCGAGCCGGGCGGTGGCTCCGTGGGCGGTGTCCGCGCTGGCCATGGTGGTCTCCGTGCATCCGGTGGTTATGAATTCTGGACGGCTCCCCGGCCGTCTTTCCCCAGAGTAGCGCCTGCCGCGTCACAGCGGGCCGGAAAATAAGTATCAGAAACCGGCAACCAGGGCGCTAGTTGTAGCCGATGGGCCGGACCTAATCTTGAGGAACACCAAACGTCCTCCGGCTTCACGCACAGCCCGGGGACGCCCCAAACCACTCCCCGGCGCAGCCGCCGGTGGACCGTGCAGTTCATGGGAATAACTCACCCCCGTGAACTGCATCTGCAATCCCCTGAAGAACAAAGGAGTCCTTAATGCGCCCAAAAATGCGCGCTGCGAGCCTGGCGGCCGGCGCTTTGTGCGTCGCGCTGAGTGCCTCGGCCTGTGCAGGTGCCGGCGGAGGAAACGCCGCCGGAGACCCGAACAGCATCAACGTCCTGATGGTCAACAACCCCCAAATGGAGGACCTCCAGCGGCTTACCGCGGACAACTTCACCAAGGAAACCGGCATCAAGGTCAACTACACGATCCTGCCGGAGAATGATGTCCGCGCCAAGATCAGCCAGGAGTTCTCCAGCCAGGCCGGCCAGTACGATGTCGCATCGCTGTCCAACTACGAAATCCCGTTCTACTCCGCCAACGGCTGGCTGGCCCCGCTGGACGCGGTGGCCAAGGATCCCGCCTTCAACCAGGCCGACATCCTGCCCGCCTACACGGCATCCCTTACCGGCACGGACGGAAAGCTTTACGGCGAGCCCTTCTACGGCGAGTCCTCCTTCCTGATGTACCGGAAGGACATCCTGGACGCCAAGGGGCTCACCATGCCGGAGAAGCCCACCTGGGACGAAGTGGCGGAAATCGCCGCGCAGGCCGACGGCGCCGCACCCGGCATGAAGGGCATCTGCCTGCGCGGCCAGCCAGGCTGGGGCCAGGTCTTCGCTCCGCTCACCACAGTGGTGAACACCTTCGGCGGCACCTGGTTCGACAAGGACTGGAACGCCCAGGTCAACTCCCCCGAGTTCACGGCGGCCACCGATTTCTACACGAAGCTGGTCCGCGAGCACGGTGAATCGGGTGCTGCCCAAGCCGGCTTCACCGAGTGCCTGAACAACATGAGCCAGGGCAAGGTGGCCATGTGGTACGACGCCACCTCGGCCGCCGGAGCCCTGGAAGCGGACGCCTCCCCCGTCAAGGGCAAGATCGGCTACGCCCAGGCACCGGTGAAGGAAACCCCGTCCTCCGGCTGGCTGTGGACCTGGTCCTGGGCGGCCCAGGCTGCCTCGAAGAAGCAGGACGCGGCCGCCCAGTTCATCGCCTGGGCCAGCTCCAAGGACTACGAGCAGCTCGTGGCCGCGAAGCTCGGCCGGGCCAAAGTGCCCTCCGGCAAGCGCATCTCCACATACGAGAACAGCGACTTCCAGAAGGCCGCGCCGTTCTTCAAGGCTGAACGCTTCGCCATCGAAAACGCCGACCCCAAGAATCCCGGCACCCAGCCGCGTCCCGCCGTCGGCATCCAATTCGTGGGCATCCCCGAGTTTGCCGCCCTGGGCACCAACGTCTCGCAGGGCGTCAGCTCCGTCATCGCCGGCCAGGGCACCGTGGCCGACGCGCTGGCCAAGGGCCAGGAGGCCGCCCAAAAAATTGGCAACAAGTACAAGCAGCCCTAACCGAACCGCAGGAGAACATCATGACTACCGCAACGGCGCGCATCTCCCGGCCGGGACACACCGCAGCAAAACCCGCACGAACTCCCAAATCGCGTGAACGCGCCCTGGCCTGGGCCCGGCGTGCCCCGCTGCTCCCGGCCCTCATCTTCCTCATCGTCGTCACCCAGCTTCCGTTCGTGGTGACGCTGATCATCTCGTTCCTGAACTGGAACAGCCTGAGCCCCACCAAGACTGCCTTCGCCGGCCTGGAAAACTACGTCACGGTCCTCACCGACCCCGACCTCCGCCAGGCGATCTTCACCACCATCCTCCTCACCGTCTCCGTGGTCCTGGCCAGCCTGCTCATCGGGTTGGGCCTGGCGCTGCTGCTGGACAAGAAGTTCATCGGCCGCGGACTGGCCCGGACCCTCCTGATCGCACCGTTCCTGGTGGTGCCCGTGGCCGCGGCCCTGATCTGGAAGCATGCGCTGCTCAACCCCGCGTACGGCCTGATCAACGGGATCCTGACCTGGCTCTGGTCCCTCTTCGGCAGCGCCACACCGCCGCAGCTGGACCTGCTCTCCCAGGCACCCCTGGCTGCAGTGGCCGTCTCGCTGGTGTGGCAGTGGACCCCGTTCATGATGCTCATCCTGCTGGCAGGCCTGCAGTCCCGTCCCATGGACACGGTGGAAGCGGCGCAGATGGATGGCGCCACCCCCTGGGCCATCTTCCGGCTCCTGACGCTCCCGCACCTGCGCCAGTACCTGGAACTCGGCGGCCTGCTCGGCGCGATCTACATCGTGCAGAACTTCGACTCCGTATTCACCCTCACGGCGGGGGGCCTGGGCACCGCCAACCTGCCCTACGCCATCTACCAGACGTTCTACTACGCGAACGAATACGGCCTGGCCTCCGCCGCCGGCGTCGTGGTGGTCATCGGCACCATCATCGTGGCCACCTTCGCCCTCCGCACCGTCTTTTCTCTCTTCAAGAAGGAGGCAGCACGATGAGCACCCTCACCCCCGCTGCACCGCGCAACACCGTCCAAGCCCCTGCCGGGAACACCGGTGTACGCCGCCGCGGCAAGACCCGCATGGACCCCACCCGCAACAACACCGCCGCCGGTATCGCCGCGTGGCTGCTGGCCCTGCTGTTCGCATCCCCGGTGGTATGGATAATCCTGACCTCCTTCCACTCGGAGACGGATGCGGCCACCAACCCGCCGTCGGTCGCCGCCAGCCTGACCCTGGACGCCTACCGGGAGTTCTTCGGCGAAACCTCCGGCGTCAGCCCGTGGCCGTCCCTGATCAACTCCGCCACTGCCTCCATCCTGTCCACAGTGCTGGTCCTGGTCCTGGCCATCCCGGCGGCATACGCGCTGTCCATCCGGCCGGTGAAGAAGTGGACAGATGTGATGTTCTTCTTCCTGTCCACCAAGATGATGCCCGTGGTGGCAGCGATCCTGCCGCTCTACCTGTTCGCCCGGACCGTGGGGGCCCTGGACAACATCTGGTTCCTGATCCTGATGTACACGTCCATGAACCTGCCCATCGCCGTGTGGATGATGCGCTCCTTCCTGGCCGAGGTGCCCGAGGAAATGCTGGAAGCGGCCCAGATCGACGGCGCCAACCTCCTGCTCATCCTGCGCAAGGTCATCGCCCCTGTAGCCATGCCCGGCATCGCCGCCACCGCCCTGATCTGCTTCATCTTCAGCTGGAACGAACTGCTCCTGGCCCGCGTCCTCACCGGTGTAGTGGCCGGCACTGCCCCAGTGTTCCTCACCGGCTTCGTCTCCGGCCAGGGCCTCTTCCTCGCCAAAGTCTGCGCGGCCGCCGTCGTCATTTCCCTGCCGGTGCTGTTCGCCGGCTTCGCTGCCCAGGACAAGCTCGTCCAGGGTCTCTCGCTCGGCGCCGTCAAGTAGCCACCTTCACCTTCTGCAAAGGAACATCCCGATGACCACCACCGCCCAGTCCCCCGCCGCCACCGCCGGCCTGCCGGCCACCATGCGCGCCGCCATCCTCAAGAGCCAGGGCGCCATGGCCCTCGAGACCCTGCCCGTCCCGCAGCTCGACGCCGACCAGGTCCTGGTCCAGGTGGCCGCCGTCGGCGTCTGCGGCAGCGATGTCCACTACTACGAGCACGGCCGCATCGGCCCCTACGTGGTGGACCACCCGCTGATCCTGGGCCACGAACTCTCCGGCCGGATCGCCGCCGTCGGAAGCGCCGTTGACCCTACCCGCGTCGGCAGGCGCGTCGCCGTCGAACCCCAGCGTCCCTGCCGCAAGTGCAAGCAGTGCAAGGCCGGCCGCTACAACCTGTGCCCTGACATCGAGTTCTACGCCACCCCGCCCGTGGACGGCGCCTTTGCCGAATACGTGACCATCCAGAGCGACTTCGCCTACGACATCCCGGAGAGCGTCAGCGACGAGGCCGCCGCCCTCATCGAGCCGCTTTCGGTTGGCCTGTGGGCCTGCGAGCGCGCGGACATCAAACCCGGCAGCAGGGTGCTGATCGCCGGTGCCGGCCCCATCGGCATCATCGCCGCCCAGGCGGCGCGGGCGTTCGGCGCCACGGAAATCTACATCAGCGACATCGCCGAGGACCGGCTCGCGTTCGCCCTCCAGCACGGGGCCACGCACGCCCTGAACGCCCGGACGGACAGCGTGGAGGGGCTCGACGTCGACGCGTTCATTGACGCTTCCGGCGCACCCCAGGCCGTCCGTTCCGGGATCAAGGCCGTGGCCCCGGCAGGGCGCGTGATCCTCGTGGGACTCGGCGCCGACGACGTCGAACTGCCCGTCTCCTACATCCAGAACCGGGAGATCTGGCTCTCCGGCGTCTTCCGCTACACGAACACCTGGCCGCTGGCCATTCAGCTGGTCGCGAACGGCAAAGTGGACCTGGACATCCTGGTCACCGGAAGATTCCCCCTGTCCGAATCCGAAGAGGCCCTCAAAGCAGGCAAGCAGCCTGGCCAGCTCAAGGCCGTGGTCTACCCGGGCCGCTGACCGCGGCACCCACCCACCAGGAACACTGCAAGGAAGCAGCCATGCCAACACCCTCCAACGCACCGGATTTCGCTGATGCCGGTCCCCTTGTCACCGTGATCGGCGAGTCCCTCATGGACGTCATCGATGACCCGCACCGGGGAACCGCCGGCCGGCAGGCCCATCCGGGCGGCAGCCCCCTGAACGTGGCAGTGGGAATTGCACGGCTGGGCCTTCCGACGAGCCTGGTGACGCATTACGACGACGACAAGTACGGGCTGATGATCGACAAGCACCTGCAGTCCAACGGCGTTGCCCCTGTCAGGGGAGGCGCGGCCCCCACCTCCACGGCGAAGGCAACGCTGGGCCGGGACGGCGCCGCAACGTACGCCTTCGAGATCACCTGGGACATCAACGGAGCAGCCATCCCGGCGCTGGCAGCGGTGCAGGCTTCGCGCCACGTCCACACCGGCTCCATCGCGGCAGTCCTGTCCCCAGGGGACGCGGCGGTCCGGAGCCTGATCGAGTCGGCCCGCCCCCACGCCACCGTCAGCTTCGATCCCAACTGCAGGCCCGCGCTCACCCCGGACCGTGAAATGGCCCGTCGGCAGGTGGAAGAGTTCGTTGCCGCGAGCGACATCGTCAAAGCCAGCGACGAGGACCTGAGCTGGCTCTACCCGGGCCGGGCGCCGGAGGAATCCCTGGCGGCCTGGCTGGACCTCGGTCCGTCCGTGGCAGCCCTGACCCGGGGTGCGCACGGGCCCGTGCTGCTGAACAGGCAGGGCCGCGTGGAACTGCGGGGCGAGCCCATCACAGTGGCGGATACCGTCGGGGCGGGAGACTCCTTTATGGCCGCCCTGCTTTCCGGCCTGTCACAGCTGGACCTCCTGGGCGCGGCCGCCAGGCCACGTTTGGCGGCGCTTGGCCCCGCGGATCTGCGCGCGCTGGCTGACTACGCGAACAGGGCCGCCGCCATCACCTGCTCCCGTCCGGGCGCCAACCCACCCGGGATGGTGGAGTTGGGCGCACTGGCACCTCCCCTTCCCGTCTGACCGGCCGTTGCCCCACTTTCGGCCCGCCGGGGCGGGTGGCAGAGTGGGACGATGAGTGAGCAACCAGCCGCCCTGGTCCTGAACCTGGAGTGCACGGTGGCGTCCCCGCCGCAGGCAACGTTCCGGCTGCTGACGGATCCCGCACAGCTGGCGGAGTGGTGGGGCCCGCACGGCTTCAGCATCCCTGAGGTGGACGTCAACCTGGTGGTGGGCGGCCGCTACCGGTTCCGCATGGCCCCGCCGGAGGGCGAGCCTTTCCACCTTTCCGGGGAGTTCCTGGAGATCGATCCACCCTGGCGGCTGGTCTACACCTTTGCCTGGGAGGAACCGGCGCCGGACGACCGGGAAACCGTGGTGGACCTCTCCCTGGCCAGTAGTGGGACCGGCACCCGGGTGACGTTGTCGCAGGGACCGTTCCTGACGGAGGAGCGGCTGGCCCTGCACCGTGACGGGTGGAGCGACTCGTTCGAAAAGCTGGTTCTCGCAGCCCGGGGTGCAGCTTAACGAAGTACAGGTACCGGCCCGTGTCACGCAGAGCAGACTTTGAAGCCGCCCGCGGGGAGGAAACCCCGGAATTCCGGGGCCCGCCGTCGTCAATTGCCGTGAAAGCATGCCTGGCGTGACGCGGGCGCCCAGAGTGGCCCAGTTTTGGCGGCGGAATCGGGAAAATCCGCCGCTCCCGCCGCCACTACTCCCGGAAAGCTGGGCCACTCTGACACGCGGCCCCGACCCCAGTCCGAGGGACAGGCGGCGGCCCGGCGGCTACAGGCACGCCCAGCCGTGCGATAGCTTGGGCCAGTATTCACAGCAGCTTCGAACCCCGGGCAGGTATGGCATGGACGCGGACGTCATCATCATCGGCGGTGGGCTGGCCGGGCTGGTCGCAAGCAATGAACTGGTGCGGGCCGGCAAGCGCGTGGCCATCGTGGACCAGGAAAACGCTGCGAACCTGGGCGGGCAGGCCTTCTGGTCCCTGGGCGGGCTCTTCCTGGTGGACACTCCCATGCAGCGGCGCCTGGGCGTGAAGGATTCCTTCGAGCTGGCATGGCAGGACTGGCAGGGTTCCGCGCAGTGGGACCGGCTGTCCGGGCCGCACCCCGAGGACGAGTGGGCGCAGCAGTGGGGCCGCGCCTATGTGGAGTTCGCCGCCGGCGAGAAGCGCGCGTGGCTGCGGGAACAGGGCATCCGCTTCACGCCGCTGGTGGGCTGGGCCGAGCGGGGCGACGGCCGGGCCGGCGGCCACGGCAACTCGGTCCCCCGTTTCCACGTCCCGTGGGGCACCGGCACCGGCGTGTCGGAGCCGTTCGCGGAAAAGGCCCGGGAGGCTGCTTCGGCGGGCAGCGTCCGGTTTTTCTTCAGGCACCGGGTAGACGCTTTGACGTACGACGGCGGCACGGTCACCGGAGTGCGGGGCGCGGTACTGGCTCCTGATGATTCCCCGCGGGGTGTTTCCTCCAACCGGGACGTGGTGGCCGGGTTCGAGCTGCGGGCGCAGGCCGTGGTGGTGGCATCCGGCGGGATCGGCGGCAGCCACCAGCAGGTGCGGCGCTGGTGGCCTGACCGGCTGGGGACGCCGCCACGGAAGATGGTCACCGGGGTGCCGCAGCACGTGGACGGGCGGATGCTGGACATCGCTGATGAGTCCGGGGTGCGGCTGGTGAACCGGGACCGCATGTGGCACTACACCGAGGGCATGCAGAACTGGAACCCCATCTGGCCGGACCATGCCATCCGGATCCTGCCGGGACCGTCATCGCTCTGGTTCGACGCACTGGGACGGCGGCTCCCCTCCCCCGGCCTGCCCGGCTATGACACCCTGGGCACCCTCCGCCTCCTCCGGACCACGCCGGAGCTGCAGCAGTACAGCCATTCCTGGTTCATCCTCAACCAGCGCATCATCGAAAAGGAATTCGCCCTCTCCGGCTCGGAGCAAAACCCGGACATCACCAACCGCGACCTCAAGCTGCTGCTCCGGACCCGGCTGGGCCGGGGCGCCGGCGCCCCCATCGAAGCGTTCAAGGAGCACGGGGCGGACTTCGTGGTGGCGGACAAGCTGGCGGACCTGGTCCGTGGGATGAACGCGCTGACCGACGAGCCTCTGTTGGATGAGGCACTGATCCGGCAGCAGATCGAGGAGCGCGACGCCGAGATCCGGAACCCCTATTCCAAGGACATCCAGGTCGCCGGTATCCGCAACAGCCGCCGCTACCTCGGCGACAGGCTCTTCCGCACAGTGAAGCCGCACCGGATCCTGGACCCCGCAGCCGGTCCGCTGATCGCCGTCCGGCTGCACGTGGTCACGCGTAAGACCCTCGGCGGCATCCAGACCAACCTGTCCGGACAGGCCCTCGGTCATGGCGGCGTTCCCATTCCTGGCCTGTACGCCGCCGGTGAAGCTGCCGGGTTCGGCGGCGGCGGCGCCCATGGCTACAACGCGCTGGAAGGGACGTTCCTGGGCGGCTGCCTCTTTACCGGCCTGACCGTCGGCCGGGCCCTGGCCCGCGCACTGTAAACAGGGTTCGTTCCAAAGGCTAGTGCCGGCCGCGCCGGACCAGCCGGAATTCCGGCAGCGCCTCCCACTCGGGCGGAAGGGTGTTGTGCTTGCCGTCGGGCCGGAACCCCTGCTTCATGTAGAAGGCCAGGGCGCGGGGATTGTCCTCCACCACCCAAAGATAGGCCGGGCCGGAGCCGACGGCGGCACTCACCAGCGCTGCCCCCAGGCCCATCCCATAGGTGTGCCGGAGGGTGTAGATCGAGTAGAGTTCGAGCGCTTCAGGAGAGTCATCATCCCGGCCCGGCCCCGCGTCCGCGTAGCCCACAACCTGGTTGTTGGCGTCCAGGGCGAGGATCCGCGGCTGGTCGGTGGCCAGGAACGTACGCCGGCGCTCCACCCGTTCCGGGACGCTGGCCCTCCGGCGGCGGAAGAATTCCGCTGAAAGCAGGTGCGGGTAGCACTCCTCGTGCGCCTGCGTCTGCATGAGCACCACCGCCTCCGCGTCCTCGGGCGTGGCCTGGCGAAGCTGAAAGTCCATTCCGCCAGCCTAACCAGTGACGCTCCCAAGCCGTGCGCCGCCGTCGTACCCTCCGCCATGCCCCACCCCTCGGCCAAAGGTCCTGCGCACTTAGGCTGCGGTCCCGGGCACTTAAGATGAGGCATGACCTTTGAGGACGCGCTCCTGACGGCGGTTGGCGCCGCGCTGATTCTGCTGATGGTCGCCGACGTGTTCCATACCCTGCTGTACCCCCACGGCTCGGGTCCGGTGGGCCGGACCATCATGCGCGGGTTCTGGCTGCTGTCCAGGAAGCTCAGGGGCGGGGCCTCTTCGGTGGCCGCGCCGCTGGCCATGGCGGCCGTCATCGCCGCGTGGGCCGCCCTGGCTGCTGTGGGGTGGGCGCTGCTGTACCTCCCCCACTTGACGGACGGATTCTCCTACTCGGCGAACGTGCCCCAGCAGGCTGACTTTGCCGAGGCACTGTACATTTCGCTGGTGGCCCTCTCCACCGCGGGATTTGGCGAGATCGTGGCCACGCACCCTCTGCTCCGGCTGGTGATGGCGTTCCAGGCCGTGGCCGGCTTTGGCCTGCTGACCGCCACCGTCTCGTGGATCCTGCAGACCTATCCCGCCCTGAGCCGCCGGCGCGCGCTGGCCCACCAGTTGAACCTGTTCCGGGAAGCGGCGGGACCGTCCGGGATCGCCTCGCTGGAGGCACGGCATGCGGCTGGGCTGCTGGAATCGATGGCGGAAAACGTGGCGTCCGTCAGCATTGATCTTCTTTCCTTCCACGAGACCTATTACTTCCATGAGGTGGAGCAGCGGGGCTCGCTTCCCGCCACCATCGCCTACGCCCACCAGCTGGCCTCGGACGCTCAGGGCAGCGACAACCCTGAGCTTCGGTTCGCCGGACGGATGCTCTCCGGGGCGCTGGAGGACCTGGCCGAAGTCCTGCGAGGGAAGTTCGGCCATGTGGGCAGCACGTCCTCCGACGTGTTCGACCACTACGAGCTCCACCACCGGCACCGGCGGCCCCCGGAACCGCGGCCATAACCCCAACTCCGGCCGCGCCCGGCTTGCTAGGGTCTGCCTATGGCTTCCCACTTCCACTCCATGGACGATGTCATCAACGAACCCGAGCGCGTCCAGTTCGAATTCTTCCTGGACGAGCACCGCGCGGCCCTGAATGGTTGCCTGGACGGGCTGACCGAGGAGCAGGCCCGGCGGAGGCTGGTTCCTTCCCGCACCACCCTGCTGGGGCTGGTGAAGCATGCCGCCTTCGTGGAGAAGGTCTGGTTCGACGAGGCCTTCACCGGCCGCCCCCGCAGTGAGATCGGCATCCCCGCCACCCCGGACGAATCCTTCATCCTGGCCGACGGCGACACCATCGGATCGGTCCAGGCAGCCCACCGGGAGGCCTGCGCCGCGTCCCGGGCGGCGGCAGCCCCTCTTGGCCTGGAGGACATCGTGACCGGCAACCGGCGGGGACCGGTTCCGCTGCGCTGGGTATACCTGCATATGCTGCGGGAACTGGCCCAGCACTGCGGCCACGCGGACATCCTGCGCGAACAGATCCTGGCGGGTAGAAGCGCGGGCTAAAGCGACGGCGTGATCCTGTCCGGCCGTGGGACGAACCCGTTGTTGCCTTAGGGGCCGGGCGTAGACTCAGCGCACCATCCAGGCGGAGGCGGGAAGCCGTGAGGGGCACCCGGTAGGGTGTGGACCATGACACGCGAAGGCCGCCCCTGGACGTTCGCCGCGTTGTGCATCATGGTGATCGCAATGACGGTCCTGCTGTTCGGGCTGTCCTGGGGTCCGGCGGACGCGTTAACGCCGGTGTATTTTGCGGCCTACCTCCTCATCGGCGCCTGCATCTTTGGCCCCGACGGGAAGTGGCCGTCACTGGCGCAAGCCGCGGCATTCCTGCTGCCGGGCGTGGTGCTGGCCCTCCTTGCGCTCCTCGGGGCAGGCTTTTGGTGTGGGCTGTGGCTGCTGGGACTCCCGGGCTGGGGTGTGCTGCTCGCCCGGTGGCCCACAGAAGGGAGACTCCCCACAACCCGGATCCTCACGTTCCTGGGATTGCTGGTTGTGGGCTCCCTGGTCCTGGTGCTGACAGGCTTCTACCTGTTCCTCTTCGCACCTGCCGTGCTCCTCCTTCCGGTGATCAGCTTGGTCCGTGTCGCCCACCCGTACTACCGCGAAAAGCCCCTTCGTCCGGCCCTGGAGATCTTCCTGGCCGCGGCCGCCGTCGTCCTGGCCATCGCCCTTCCCAACCAGCCCGGGTCCTGGACGTCGCTGTTCACCTACGCCGGGGGCGCCACGGTTGCCGGGCTGATGATCGGCTACTGGGCCACCAGGACGCCGCTCCGTTTTGCGCAGCGGCGGGTGAACCACGGCGTCCGGCTGTAGGACGCCAAGTCACAGTGCCAGTCATGCCGTGAGCCGGGCCACCAGCTCGCCCCGGCTGCCCACGCCTACCTTTTCGAAGAGGGACTTCAAGTGGTCGTGCACGGTGTGCGGGGAGATGAACAGGTGCCCGGCGATCTCCGCAGTTGAACTTCCGGCCAGTACCTCCAGGCAGACGTCCCGTTCCCGCGCGGTGACGCCGAACGCCATCAGCAGCAGGGCCACGAGATCGTGGGTGGTTGCCTGTTCCACGGTGACCACCATCTGGTCGGGGTCATCGCCGGTGATCAGCCGGCTGGCCTGCAGCACCACCCAGTTGTTCGTGGCGTCACGCATCCTGGCCCGCGCCGTCCCCGACGCGGCCGCGTGCGCCTGGGCCACCACCGAATAGAGCGTCTGGCTGAACCGGGCGGGTGCGGCGTCCTCCACACGGGCAAGCCAGGAGGCGGCGGCGGGCGTGGCGGCGTGCAGGTCGCCGTGCAGCCCGGCAAGGACAATGACGGGCCCGACGGCGGCGGGTCCGGCCAGGTGCGCCACGCGGACAGCCGCCCTGGTGGCCGAAGCCAGAGTGGCCGTGACCGCGCCCAGGAATTCCACCTCCCGGTCGGTGAAGTCGCTGCCGCCTTCCCGGAAAATGCTGCCCACGCCCCAGCACAGGTCATCCACCCGGAACGCGGCACGCAGCTCGTGTTCCAGGCCCAGGGGCTTGAGCAGGTCATTGATCCGCACGCTGCGCACCACCTCCCGGTGCGGCGCATCCGAAATCCTGGCGATGGGACGCGGACGGTGCAGCAACTCCACGAAGGTGTTGGGCTCCTGGCCCGTGTACTCGGAATGGGCAAAACGGAGGAAGTACTCCTTGAACTGGTGCTCCCCCACCGGCCAAGGCCGCCAGTTGGTCACGGAGGTCATCACCATCGAGGCGGGGTCGACGCCGGCCCAGCACCCCTGCTCGAAGGGCACCTCCCGCTGCACCACGGCAAGCGCCGAGGCGTAGAGGCCAGGCAGGTCCATCCCGCCGGCGGCCATGGCGGCAATGTCCCGCCGGGCACGCACCGCGCGCTCCTCCCACATACCTCCAGTATCGTCCCGGCAGGCAGTGCGGCAATCCCCCATTTTGGGGTTTCCCAAGCACCCCGAAACCCCCGGCGGGGGGATCGTGCCGGTGCTTACCGCCGTCGTACGTTTCCTCCATGGACGCCGCACCAGGCTCGGCGTTGACGCACTAAGGGAGGCTGCAATGGGACAGGCACGCGAGGTCATGGACCGGCTGATGACGGCCATGAACGTAAAGGACCGGGAGGCACTGGCAGGCTGTTACGCCCCTGACGCCGTGATCCAGACCCCTGACCAGGGCGAGGTCTCGGGCCGTGACGCGATCGCTAACTACTTCGTCCACTTCTGGGAGGCCATGCCGGATGTCAGGTACGAGCAGTTGGCCCATCACGAGGCGGGGAACGTAGTGATCGTCGAGGGCTTCGTGGCGGGCACGAACACCGGGCCGTTGAGCCTGCCCACCGGCGGGACGCTGCCGGCCACTGGCAGGCAGGCCCGGGTACGAAGCTGCGACGTGGCCAAGGTGGAGGCAGGCCTCATCAGCACCCACCACGCCTACTTCGACCAGCTGGAGCTTCTTGGCCAGCTGGGGCTGCTTCCTGAATTGTCCAAACAGTAAAGAGGCGGCTCCCCCACGGCGTTTCGGCCGTGGCGGAGCCGCCCCCTAAAGCAGCAGCGCTACCGGTCAGACGGCAGCGGCAACCTCCACGCCGGCGGACGCATCCTCTGATACCCCGGCAAGCCGGAGCCAGGTGTCCACCACAGTGTCCGGGTTCAGGGAGATGGAGTTGACGCCTTCCTTCACCAACCACTCGGCGAAGTCGGGGTGGTCGCTGGGGCCCTGGCCGCAGATGCCCACGTACTTTTCGCGCGCCCGGCAGGCCTTGATGGCCATGCTGAGCAGCTTCTTCACGGCCGCGTCCCGCTCATCGAAGCTGTTGGCCACGATGGCCGAGTCCCGGTCCAGGCCAAGGGTCAGCTGGGTCATGTCGTTGGAGCCGATGGAGAAGCCGTCAAAGAATTCCAGGAACTCGTCGGCCAGGAGCGCGTTGGATGGAAGCTCGCACATCATGATCACTTCAAGGCCGTTCTCGCCGCGGCGGAGCCCGTTCTCGGCAAGCAGGTCGATGACGCCCCGCGCCTCGTCCAGGGTTCGCACGAACGGGATCATGAGCTTGACGTTGGTCAGGCCCATCTCGTTGCGCACGAAGGACAGCGCCTCGCATTCAAGGTCGAAGCAGTCCCGGAAGGACGGCTCCAGGTACCGTGACGCGCCGCGGAAACCGATCATCGGGTTCTCTTCGTGCGGCTCGTAGGCCGGGCCGCCGATCAGGTTGGCGTACTCGTTGGACTTGAAGTCGGACATCCGGACGATCACGGGCTCCGGCGCGAACGCGGCGGCGATGGTGGCCACGCCCTCGGCCAGCCGCTTGATGTAGTAGTCCCGCAGGCTGCTGTAGGCGCTGATCCGCTCCCGGATCTCCGCGGCCACTTCCGCCGGCTGGCTGTCCAGGTTGAGCAGGGCCTTGGGGTGGATGCCGATCTGCCGGTTGATGATGAACTCCAGCCGGGCCAGGCCCACGCCGTGGTTGGGCAGCTGCGCGAAGGTGAAGGCCTGCTCCGGGGTGCCCACGTTCATCATCACCTTCACCGGCGCCTCGGGCAGCTGGGTAACGCCGGTTTCCTCCACGCTGAAGTCGAGCAGGCCGTCGTAGATGCTCCCGGTCTCGCCGTCGGCGCAGGACACGGTGACTTCCTGGCCGTCAGAGAGCGCGTCGGTGGCGTTGCCTGTGCCGACGACTGCGGGGATCCCCAGTTCGCGGGCAATGATGGCCGCGTGGCACGTGCGTCCGCCGCGGTTGGTGACGATGGCGGAGGCGCGCTTCATGATCGGTTCCCAGTCGGGGTCGGTCATGTCCGCCACCAGCACGTCGCCGGTCTGGAACGAGGCCATCTGGTCGATCGCCGTGAGGATCCGGACCTTGCCGGCGCCGATCCGCTGGCCGATGGCGCGGCCTTCCACCAGCACAGGGCCGGTGGCGTTCAGGCGGAAGCGGCTCTGGCTGCCCGGAGCGCGGCGGGACTGCACGGTTTCCGGGCGGGCCTGCAGGATGTACAGGCCCCCGTCAATGCCGTCCTTGCCCCACTCAATGTCCATCGGACGGCCGTAATGCTTCTCAATGGCGATGGCGTGGCGTGCAAGCTGCTCAACGTCGTCGTCCGTCAGGCTGAAGCGCGACCGCAGGGAAGCCTCCACCGGCACGAAGTCGATGGTGCGGCCGATCTCGCTGTTGTTGGTGTACGTCATCTGCAGGGCCTTCTCGCCCAGGCCGCGCTTGAGGATCGCCGGACGGCCTGCCTCCAGGGCGGGCTTGTACACGTAGAACTCATCCGGGTTCACGGCGCCCTGCACCACCGCTTCGCCCAGCCCGTAGGAGGAGGTGACGAAGACGGCGTCCTGGAAGCCGGACTCGGTGTCCATGGTGAACATGACGCCGGACGCGCCGACGTCGGAGCGCACCATGCGCTGGATGCCCGCCGAGAGTGCCACGTCGGCGTGTTCGAACTTGTGGTGCACCCGGTAGGCGATGGCGCGGTCGTTATAAAGCGACGCGAAGACGTCCTTGATGGCCTGCAGGATGTTCCCGATCCCGCGGACGTTCAGGAACGTCTCCTGCTGCCCGGCGAACGAGGCATCGGGCAGGTCCTCCGCCGTGGCGCTGGACCGGACCGCCCAGGACAGGTCGGCGGAGCCGGCATGCTTGTGCACCAGCTGCTGGTACGCCTCGCGGACCTGTGCCTCAAAGTCGGGCAGGAACGGGGTGTCCCGGACCAGGGCGCGGATTTCCTGGCCCGCCGAGGCCAGGGCCGTCACGTCATCGGTGTCCAGTCCGACGAGCCGGTCGGCGATCTTCTGGTCCAGGCCCGAATCGGCCAGGAACCGGCGGTAGGCGTCTGCCGTGGTGGCGAAGCCGTCCGGGACCTGGACGCCGGCGGAGGTGAGGTTCTGCACCATCTCGCCCAGGGAGGCGTTCTTGCCGCCCACCTTGTCCAGGTCCTTGAGTCCAAGTTCAGAGAACCACAGAACGTCTGTCGTCATAATTGCTGCTCCTTTGCAGTGGTGGGTGGCGTAGGCAATGCCGGCCGCCACGGTAGTGCCGGCCGGAAGAAAAACCCTGCTAACAGTTTCAGGTCTGCAGCGTACTTTCCACATGATGTGGTCCACGCCACGTTTGTGAAACAACCACTAGTGCTTGAGGTTCATCCGCTGCAGGATGGTGGCGGCCATTTCCTCCACCGAGACGGTGGCGGAGTTCAGGTAGGGAATCCGGTGGGAGACGTACAGTTGCTCGGCGCTGCGCAGCTCAAACCCGCACTGCCGCAGGGACGCGTACGGCGAACTTGGCCGCCGTTCCGTACGGATCTGGCTCAGGCGCAGCGGGTTGGAGGACAGGCCGAAACACTTGGACACGAAAGGCCGCAGCGGTTTGGGCAGCCCGTCCCGTTGGAAGTCCTCATCCACCAGCGGGAAGTTGGCGGCGAAGATCCCGTGCTGCAGCGCCAGGTACATGGTGGTGGGCGTTTTTCCACAACGCGACGGGGCCACAAGGATCACCTGGGCCTTCTCCAGCGCACGCAGGCTCTGCCCGTCGTCGTGCTCCATGGCGTATTCGACGGCAGCCATCCGGGACTGGTAGCGAGCGGCGTTCCCCAGCCCGTGCGCCCGGCCGGGCTCGCCGCTGGCGGGCGTGCCCAGTGCCTGTTCCAGGACGCCCACGTGGGTGCCGATCAGATCCACGATCACAGCGTTGCAGCCGGCCAGGATCTGCCGGATCTCGCCGTTGACCGCGGTGGAAAACACCAGGGGCCGGGGTCCGGCGGCGGCCAGGCCGTCGATGGTGCGCACCACGGACCTTGCCTGTTCGGGGGTGGTGATGAACGGAATGGTGACGCGGTCAAAATTGTCCACGGGGAACTGCGTCAGCAGCGTATTCCCCAGTGTTTCCGCGGTGATGCCGGTACTGTCCGACAGGAAGTAGACAGGACGTAGAGCAGCAGTGGTCATGAAATGACCTTAGCGTCCTCCTGGTGCTGGACTGTACGGGTCAGGCCGCCTTCACCGGTGACTTGCTGCCGGAGGACGCGGCCTGGCTTTCGCGGGCCAGGAATGCTGAGAGCTCGCCGATGGTGCTCATGAGCGGGGCCGGGAAGACCACGGTGGTGTTCTTGTCGACGCCGATTTCAACCAGGGACTGCAGGTTACGCAGCTGCAGCGCCAGCGGGTGGGCCATCATGGTGTCGGAGGCGTCACCAAGGGCTGCAGCGGCGATGGCTTCGCCTTCGGCGGCGATGATCTTCGCCCTCTTTTCACGCTCCGCCTCAGCCTGGCGGGCCATGGCGCGCTTCATACTTTCGGGCAGCTGGATGTCCTTCAATTCCACCAGGGTGACCTCCACACCCCATTCGACCGTCAGCACATCGAGGATTTCCCGGATGTCGACGTTGATCCGTTCGGTCTCGGACAGGGTCTGGTCCAGCGTGTGGCGGCCCACGACCTTGCGCAATGTGGTCTGGGCAATCTGGTCAATCGCCGCGGCCACGTTTTCGATTGCGATGACGGACTTCACTGCGTCCACAACCCGGTAATAGGCAACCGCGGACACGTCCACGCTCACGTTGTCCTGGGTGATGATGCCCTGGGACTGGATGGGCATGGTGACGATCCGCAGGCTGACCAGCGGCAGCCGGTCGATGACCGGGATGATCAGCCGCAGGCCCGGATCCCTGATGCCCACCACCCTGCCAAGCCGGAAGAGCACGCCCTTCTCATATTGGCGTACGATCCGGATGGCCATTTTCGCCACGATGAGCAGCAGGACGACGAGAACGACGAGAACAATAATGGTGGGGTCCATCAGGATCCCCTCCTGTTTGACTGAGCCGGACATGCCGGTGCCGGGCCGGCCCCGTGGCAGTTGTCCTGGGTCCATTCTCCCACCAACAGCGGCAGTCAGCCCTGGCCGAGTCGCCCCCGTCCCGGTCCTGAACGTCAAACGGACGGCACGCAAACACGGAGGGCTAGACTGGCCCGGTAAGGACGGATTGGGGGATCCACGGCGGCGGTGCCGCTGCTCCGCTGGTCGGTCGCAGCCAGCGGACCCCAAGGATCACCATGACTTTCTTCCAGGACTTTACCGTCCCTCCCCTGCCACCCCGGCCACGCTCACAGCGGTACGTCCCGCCGCCCTGGGCCGCCGCTCCGGCCTACGAACTGCCGGCCGTGGTGCACGTGGGTATGTTTGTCTCCCGGACTCCGGGGATGGTGCTGGCGGTCAAGAGCGCGGACGTGTTCTCCACTGGCTGCGTATTCAGCCTGTCCTGGCTCTTCCGCCGCAGCAGTCAATCCGACGAGGACTGGGCCGACCTGCAGCACCTGTTCTTCCAGCCGGGGATGGGCATACGCCGCGGCAGTGGGCAGCAGACCGGCCTGATGTTCGGCGTCCAGTTCCCCGATGGTTCCAAGGCCAGCACCGGAGCCCTGGGGCCGCACGTCTTCATGGAACATGGTCAGCAGCCCGAGCCTCCCGTCCTGGGGCTGAACAATGGCGGGGGCAGCGGCGGCGAGGACGAGTTCTCGGGAACCGGCACGCTCTGGCTCTGGCCCCTTCCCCCGGCTGGCGATCTCCGGCTGGTTGCCCAGTGGACGGACTTCGGCCTGGCGGAAACCTCGGTGATGCTCGACGGCGGGCGGCTGCGGGACGCCGCTGCCGGCATTCAGGAGTACTGGCCTGAGGAGGACGTTCAGCTGCTGTAAATGTCCTCGTCGGGGGCCGCGGATTCGTGTGGCAGCCCGGACACGATGCTTCCGTAACCCTGCAGGAACATCCGGCGGCCCTGGCCTTCGTCCGTCCACACCCAGATGATGGAGTAGTCGGACGTGACGGCATCCACCACGCCCGTGCCGGCCAATGTTCCTTCGGCGAACCGGACCCGGTCCCCCACCGCCAGCCGTGGATGCCTGGTCCGCTTCCTCCGGGGCCGAAGCGTGCTGGGTTCTCCTGCCGGTGCAGGGTCTGAGGGGCAGGTGGTGGACTGCTGGCGCATCGGTTTCCTTGGGCTCGCGGGCGGATGGTCAGCTCATTACAACCCTGCCCGCTGCTCCCAGGTCACGCACTCGGCGCGTGGTGCAGCAAGACTAACGCGACGGAACTCCCGGATGCACACCAGGCGCCCACGGGACGGAGTGTGACTGCCCTCTGACGGGTGTTCCTTCCCCGAGACGCCCGCTCACCTTTGACAGGTTTTCCTGTAACGCTTCATCAGTTCCTGCGGGTTTGCCTGGGTTCCGGCGTGGGGGTTTGTTGGGTGGATGTCGGGTTAAAGCAGTAGGACCCTGACATTCCTTTGTCAGGGTCCTACTCAATTTATGTCCGGCGGTGACCTACTCTCCCACACCCTCCCGGGTGCAGTACCATCGGCGCTGTGGGTCTTAGCTTCCGGGTTCGGAATGGGACCGGGCGTTTCCCCCACGCTATGACCGCCGTAACCCTTTGTCCGCACACCTTGGTGGGTGTGGGAAAACTGTGTGGTTACAACATTGTGGTGTTGTTATTCAATTGTGTTGGTTCCTGCCAAAACCCTGGTGTTGGGGGTTGTTGGTTGGGAACCACATAGTGGACGCAAGCAGAATGTGTATATATCTGTGTGGTGTAAGTTGTTGGCCTATTAGTACCGGTCAGCTTCACGAGTCGTTAGTCCTCGCTTCCACATCCGGCCTATCAACCCAGTGGTCTGGCTGGGGGCCTCTCACACCCGAGGGTGTATGGAAATCTCATCTTGAAGCGAGCTTCCCGCTTAGATGCTTTCAGCGGTTATCCCATCCGAACGTAGCTAATCAGCGGTGCACTTGGCAGTACAACTGACACACCAGAGGTTCGTCCGTCCCGGTCCTCTCGTACTAAGGACAGCCCTTCTCAAATTTCCTGCGCGCGCAGCGGATAGGGACCGAACTGTCTCACGACGTTCTAAACCCAGCTCGCGTACCGCTTTAATGGGCGAACAGCCCAACCCTTGGGACCTACTCCAGCCCCAGGATGCGACGAGCCGACATCGAGGTGCCAAACCATGCCGTCGATATGGACTCTTGGGCAAGATCAGCCTGTTATCCCCGAGGTACCTTTTATCCGTTGAGCGACGGCCATTCCACAATGTACCGCCGGATCACTAGTCCCGACTTTCGTCCCTGCTCGAGATGTCTCTCTCACAGTCAAGCTCCCTTGTGCACTTACACTCGACACCTGATTGCCAACCAGGCTGAGGGAACCTTTGGGCGCCTCCGTTACTTTTTAGGAGGCAACCGCCCCAGTTAAACTACCCATCAGGCACTGTCCCTGACCCGGATTACGGGCCGAAGTTAGATGTCCAAAGTGACCAGAGTGGTATTTCAACGATGACTCCACCCGAACTGGCGTCCGGGCTTCAACGTCTCCCACCTATCCTACACAAGCCACTCCGAACACCAATACCAAACTATAGTAAAGGTCTCGGGGTCTTTCCGTCCTGCTGCGCGTAACGAGCATCTTTACTCGTACTGCAATTTCGCCGAGTTTATGGTTGAGACAGCGGGGAAGTCGTTACTCCATTCGTGCAGGTCGGAACTTACCCGACAAGGAATTTCGCTACCTTAGGATGGTTATAGTTACCACCGCCGTTTACTGGGGCTTAAATTCTCAGCTTCGCCTTGCGGCTAACCGGTCCTCTTAACCTTCCAGCACCGGGCAGGAGTCAGTCCGTATACATCGTCTTGCGACTTCGCACGGACCTGTGTTTTTAGTAAACAGTCGCTTCCCCCTGGTCTCTGCGGCCCCGATCCCCTCCAGAACGCAAGGTTCCTTCAAGGTTGGGGCCCCCCTTCTCCCGAAGTTACGGGGGCATTTTGCCGAGTTCCTTAACCATAATTCTCTCGATCGCCTTGGTATTCTCTACCTGATCACCTGTGTCGGTTTGGGGTACGGGCGGCTAAAACCTCGCGTCGATGCTTTTCTCGGCAGCATAGGATCACCAAATCCCCCCAAACGGGGGTCCCATCAGATCTCAGGCTATGTGAGTGGCGGATTTGCCTACCACTCGCCCTACATCCTTAGACCGGGACAACCATCGCCCGGCTCGGCTACCTTCCTGCGTCACACCTGTTAATACGCTTGCCTCCCGGGATCAGGTCCTGCGCTCCACCAAAACCCTCACACCACAAGGGTGATCGGGCAGGTATCGGGCAGTTAGTATCCCCCGCTCAGCATGGGCGGTTTTTCGCCGGTACGGGAATATCAACCCGTTGTCCATCGACTACGCCTGTCGGCCTCGCCTTAGGTCCCGACTTACCCAGGGCAGATTAGCTTGACCCTGGAACCCTTGATCATTCGGCGGACGGGTTTCTCACCCGTCTTTCGCTACTCATGCCTGCATTCTCACTCGTGTAGGCTCCACCGCTGGTTTACACCGCGACTTCACCGCCCACACGACGCTCCCCTACCCATCCACACGCCTGAACCACAAGGGCTTAGCTAAAATGTGAATGCCACAACTTCGGCGGTGTACTTGAGCCCCGCTACATTGTCGGCGCGGAATCACTTGACCAGTGAGCTATTACGCACTCTTTTAAGGGTGGCTGCTTCTAAGCCAACCTCCTGGTTGTCTGGGCAACTCCACATCCTTTCCCACTTAGCACACGCTTAGGGGCCTTAGTTGGTGGTCTGGGCTGTTTCCCTCTCGACTATGAAGCTTATCCCCCACAGTCTCACTGCTGCGCTCTCACTTACCGGCATTCGGAGTTTGGCTGACGTCAGTAACCTTGTAGGGCCCATTAGCCATCCAGTAGCTCTACCTCCAGCAAGAAACACGCAACGCTGCACCTAAATGCATTTCGGGGAGAACCAGCTATCACGAAGTTTGATTGGCCTTTCACCCCTACCCACAGCTCATCCCCTCCATTTTCAACTGAAGTGGGTTCGGTCCTCCACGACGTCTTACCGTCGCTTCAACCTGGCCATGGGTAGATCACTTCGCTTCGGGTCTAGATCACGCCACTGCAACGCCCTATTCAGACTCGCTTTCGCTACGGCTGCCCCACACGGGTTAACCTCGCGACGTAACACTAACTCGCAGGCTCATTCTTCAAAAGGCACGCCGTCACAACTACAAAGGCTGCTCCGACGGATTGTAAGCACACGGTTTCAGGTACTGTTTCACTCCCCTCCCGGGGTACTTTTCACCTTTCCCTCACGGTACTGGTCCGCTATCGGTCATTAGGGAGTATTTAGGCTTATCAGGTGGTCCTGACAGATTCGCACGGGATTTCTCGGGCCCCGTACTACTTGGGATACTCTCACAGGCGGTACAAACACATTACGGTTACGGGACTAACACCCTCTCTGGCCGGCCTTTCAAAACCGTTCACCTATGCGCGCACATCACACCCCACCAGCCCGGCAGAACTGGTATGGAAAGTCCCACAACCCCGACCATGCAACGCCCGCCGGCTATCACACATGGAACGGTTTAGCCTGATCCGCGTTCGCTCGCCACTACTAACGGAATCACTATTGTTTTCTCTTCCTGCGGGTACTGAGATGTTTCACTTCCCCGCGTTCCCCCCACGCACCCTATGTGTTCAGGTACGGGTCACCAAGTCACTCGCGCGCTCAGCGGGGTTTCCCCATTCGGACACCCTGGGATCACAGTCCGGTTATCGACTCCCCCAGGCTTATCGCAGATTCCTACGTCCTTCTTCGGCTCCTAATGCCAAGGCATCCACCGTGTGCTCTTAAAAACTTGACCACAAAGATCAAAAACATTTTTCGAGAGAACCATGAAAACCAACCACGCTCCCAACACCCCACAAAGAGGCATCAACAACGCAGCCAGATCCAGGTTCATTATCTTGGAAATTGCTTCTTATACAAGATGCTCGCGTCCACTATGTAGTTCTCAAACAACAACCCCACACCACACACCCCACACACAACCCCCAAAAGGGAGCCAGCATGCGTGAAGGCGTCATGGCAGGGAAACCAGAAACAAACAAACCCACGGGAAACCCCGTGGTCCTGTTGCCTCAGGACCCAACAGTGTGCCAAACACTACCCACCCCGCACCCCACCCACCGTTCCAGAACCATCACTGGCTCGTACTAGGACAAGAAGGAAACAACGCGGCCGCTATTTGCTGATATTCCACCCATGAGCACCCGCCGCAGAACTTGCGTCTGCGCAACGGGCTTTGCTTCCTGACAAACCCACCACACTCATATACATGAGGCAGGGTGTTTGTAGGTGCTCCTTAGAAAGGAGGTGATCCAGCCGCACCTTCCGGTACGGCTACCTTGTTACGACTTAGTCCCAATCGCCAGTCCCACCTTCGACAGCTCCCTCCCACAAGGGGTTAGGCCACCGGCTTCGGGTGTTACCAACTTTCGTGACTTGACGGGCGGTGTGTACAAGGCCCGGGAACGTATTCACCGCAGCGTTGCTGATCTGCGATTACTAGCGACTCCGACTTCATGGGGTCGAGTTGCAGACCCCAATCCGAACTGAGACCGGCTTTTTGGGATTAGCTCCACCTCACAGTATCGCAACCCTTTGTACCGGCCATTGTAGCATGCGTGAAGCCCAAGACATAAGGGGCATGATGATTTGACGTCGTCCCCACCTTCCTCCGAGTTGACCCCGGCAGTCTCCTATGAGTCCCCACCATCACGTGCTGGCAACATAGAACGAGGGTTGCGCTCGTTGCGGGACTTAACCCAACATCTCACGACACGAGCTGACGACAACCATGCACCACCTGTAAACCAGCCCCAAAGGGGAAACCACATTTCTGCGGCGGTCCGGTTCATGTCAAGCCTTGGTAAGGTTCTTCGCGTTGCATCGAATTAATCCGCATGCTCCGCCGCTTGTGCGGGCCCCCGTCAATTCCTTTGAGTTTTAGCCTTGCGGCCGTACTCCCCAGGCGGGGCACTTAATGCGTTAGCTACGGCGCGGAAAACGTGGAATGTCCCCCACACCTAGTGCCCAACGTTTACGGCATGGACTACCAGGGTATCTAATCCTGTTCGCTCCCCATGCTTTCGCTCCTCAGCGTCAGTTAATGCCCAGAGACCTGCCTTCGCCATCGGTGTTCCTCCTGATATCTGCGCATTTCACCGCTACACCAGGAATTCCAGTCTCCCCTACATCACTCTAGTCTGCCCGTACCCACCGCAGATCCGGAGTTGAGCCCCGGACTTTCACGGCAGACGCGACAAACCGCCTACGAGCTCTTTACGCCCAATAATTCCGGATAACGCTTGCGCCCTACGTATTACCGCGGCTGCTGGCACGTAGTTAGCCGGCGCTTCTTCTGCAGGTACCGTCACTCTCGCTTCTTCCCTACTGAAAGAGGTTTACAACCCGAAGGCCGTCATCCCTCACGCGGCGTCGCTGCATCAGGCTTGCGCCCATTGTGCAATATTCCCCACTGCTGCCTCCCGTAGGAGTCTGGGCCGTGTCTCAGTCCCAGTGTGGCCGGTCACCCTCTCAGGCCGGCTACCCGTCGTCGCCTTGGTAGGCCATTACCCCACCAACAAGCTGATAGGCCGCGAGTCCATCCAAAACCACAAAAGCTTTCCACCAACCACCATGCGATAGTCGGTCATATCCGGTATTAGACCCAGTTTCCCAGGCTTATCCCAGAGTCAAGGGCAGGTTACTCACGTGTTACTCACCCGTTCGCCACTAATCCAGGAGCAAGCTCCCTTCATCGTTCGACTTGCATGTGTTAAGCACGCCGCCAGCGTTCATCCTGAGCCAGGATCAAACTCTCCGTTGAAGTAAAACAGACACAACCACAACCACCGGAAATAACGGCGGAAACGGCTGCACAAAATTTGAAACCAGCTAAAAACACCAAACCACACCACAGGGGCGGCACGGCTTGGCAAATTCAACCAATTTATAAAAAATCGGTATCAACAAACTTGGCACACTATTGAGTTCTCAAACAACAGACACACCCGGCACCACCCAAACCCTCGTTCAGGATCGCTCCGGAGCAACTTTCCAAACTTACCCGGTTTCAACGAGCTTCGCAAATCAGCGTTTCCGCGATCTTCTTCACTCTGAAACCGGCCCCACCCACGTCCGGCACGCCAAGAGGCGAACCATTTTCAGGCTGTCTGGTAAGGGGTTTGGCCGCTATCTTTCCGCTTCAGCGGCGGCGACTCAGAAAACAATACCCGCACACAACCCCCACCGCAAATCGGCTCCTGGGGACTAAAGATCCCCGGAATTCCGGGCCAAAAACGGTCACCGAGGTACCCAAGCCGCCTCCCGCCGTCGTAATTCCCTTCTGTGTGCTGCAGCACAGAACGCCTGGCCCCGTTTCTCCCCCTCCGGGGCTTCCTGTCCTGCAGTAGTTCTTAAACTGGACGAGCCGCGGACACCTCCCAAAAGGAGGCACCGCGGCTCGCCTCAGTTCTGCCCGGTTGGCTACCGCTCGCAGGCAACCCCGTCGCCATCGCGGTCGAGAGAAGAGCTGTATCCTGCCTGTCCCCTGTAGAGAGGCGCGGCGCCGGCGGCCTTCGCGGCGGTGCAGTTGGCGTAGTAGGCAGTTGCTGGGGCCTGAACGGGTGCGGCCTTCTGCGCTGCCTGTTGAGCAGCCGCTTGATCCGCAGCAAGCTTCGCGGCCGCGTTCCGCGCGGCCTGGTCAGCTGCAGCCTTTGCGGCGGCGGCTTGGTCGGCAGCGGCCTTATCCGCTGCGGCCTTCTCAGCAGCAGCCTTCGCCGCAGCCGCCTGGTCCGCTGCAGCCTTCTCAGCCGCAGCTTTGTCAGCTGCCGCCTTTTCGGCAGCAGCCTTCTCAGCGGCCACGTCGTCGAGGTTCCTGACACCGAGATGCACGGTGGAGCCCTTCGCGGCCTGTGTACCGTTGGCGGGGTCCTGGGTTGTCACCTCCCAGTTCTTCTTAAGGACGATCGACTTGCCCTTGACGGTGTCCACAGCCTCAACCTTGAACCCGAGCTTTTCCAGCTGCTCCGTGGCCTTGTCCAGGGTCAGGCCGGTTACGCCGGGAACGGCAACAGTCTCCGCAACCGCAGCCACAGCGGTTGCCGTTGCGGTGGTCTGAGTTGCCGCTTCCTTGCCGCCGCAACCCGTCAGCATCAGGCCGGCCAGCACAGCCAGCGCCAGCGTCTTGTTCATCCTGGTGAGTGCAGGACTGGGATTTACTTTCATGATTCCCCCTAGGAATGCGTGATGGTGGTAAAGGTGCGTCCGGAGAATCCGGACAAGGTGGGCCTACTCGCAGGCGATGCCGTCGGAGTCACGGTCCAGGGCGGACCGGTAGCCGGCCTGACCGGCGTAGAGCGGCGCAGCACCGGCAGCTCTCGCCGCGGCGCAGTTGGCGTAGTAAGCGGCGGCAGGCGCCGGTGCCACCGGCGCTGGCGCGACGGGGGCGGGTGCAACGGGTGCAGGAGCGGGTGCGACCGGAGCCGGTGCAGGAGCAACCGGTGCGGGAGCAGGAGCAACCGCGGCAGGAGCCGGTTCAGCCACTGCCGGCGCGGGAGCCGGGGCCTGCTGGTTCGTCGGGGCCAGCTGCCCGGAGCAGTCGCCAAGGATGCGCGCCATAGCGTCGTGCTCCGCCTGCGTGACCCACAGCCCGTACGTTGCCTTCACTGAGATTTGCCGGGCCACGTACTCGCACCGGAAGGCCTTGTTCGGTGGCAGCCAGGTGGCTGCGTCGCCGTCGCCCTTTTGCTGGTTGATGGGACCATCGGTGGCCTGCAGGTTCAGCGGATCGTTGGCGAACGCCGTCCGCTGCTCCGTGCTCAGCTGCTGGGCGCCCTTCTGCCAGGCGTCACTGAGCGCCACCACGTGGTCGATCTGCACGGCAGTGCTGGTGCCCGAGCCGCGGACAAAGCTTATGGTCTTGCCCGTGTAGGGATCGGCCAGGGTCCCCGTCTGGACCTTGCAGGGAACACTGTTCGTGTAGGTGATACCGGCGAGGTCGCGCTTGAGGATGTCATTGCGGGTATCGCAGCCGTTCCGGTCCACGTCCGCCCACGCCTGGCCGAACTGCGCCCGGTCATAGCCGGTCTTCGGCGCCCGGCCCTTGATGGGAAGGGTGGCCAGTAGCTCGGTCGCCTTTGTGGCGTAAGCGGGCTGTGCGTTGGGGGCGGTGGCGGTGACGCCGGCCGCAAGGACGTAGGGGTTCTCCGGGTCCAGTGGCTCCCCATCGCTGCCAGCGGTGGGAGTAGGGGTGGACGACGGCGATTCCTTGGCTGTTGCGGTTGGGCTGGCATTGGTGGGGGCTGCCTTGGCAGTGCTCTCCGAGGATGCCGCCTTCAAGTCCGCGCCGGCGACGTGCGGCAACGCGACAGCTCCGCCAATGAAGAGGGCGAAGGACGCGGCGAGCGCGACGGCCCCGGCCTTCCGTTTTGCCGGGAGCCAGGCCCAGGAACGCCGCCCTGTCAGCAGGACGTACAGTCCGGTGAGTGCAGCCGAAATGCCCAGGAATATCAGGGCTCCGCCGATGCCGCCGCTCAGGGATCCCAAGAGCATGAAGAGTGCGGTGAGGCTGGCAACAATGAACGTTGAAATGCGTGGTTTCCGCGGCGGCTTCGGTGCCGGCGCAGGTGGAACAAACCCCGAAAAGGTTTCGTAGTCGGACATTCTTTCCCCATTTTCGAGGCGTCCCCTAAAGGGACCCCACACTTGCCGCGCCTGCTGCTTAGCCCGGCAAACTCATCGCCATGAGCTTATGGGCCATTGCAGGCTGAAAACGGGTGCCCAATGCGTCCTGGGTCAACATTCAGCCAGTCTTGATGGAACCTTGAGGAAAGGCCGACGCAATACGGTTTCACTGCCTAACAATTTGTGGCATTCACAATGCCAAAACCCGTTTACGCGGCGGCCATTCCCTGGAGCAGGACGCAAAGATAGAGTGGCCGGATGCAGATGCGGCTCGAGGTTGTCCAGGTCCCGGTTTCCGATGTCGACAGGTCGAAGGCGTTCTACACCGAAAAGCTGGGCTTCGTGCTGGACCACGACGTGGAGCACATCCCGGGCATGAGGGTGGTCCAGTTGACTCCCCCGGGTTCGGCCACATCAGTGGTCATCGGCACCGGGATGACCACCATGGCACCGGGCAGCCTGGAAGGGCTGCAGCTGGTGGTCCCGGACATCGCCGATGTCCGAACCGAACTGGTCAGGCGGGGCGCGGACATCAGCGAAATCCAGGACCTCGGCGGGGTCCTCTTCGCCTACTTCAGCGATCCCGACGGCAACCGCTGGGTCATGCAGGGCCAGACACCGCCGGACATCCGGGACGCGCACAAACCATAAAGGCGTCTGCCCAAAAAGTGCGCGGGCGCCGGCGGAAACGCTGCCAAAAAGTGCGCGGGCGCCGGCGGAAACGCTGCCAAAAGTGAGCGGGCGCCGGGAGGGGCTGGCTACTTTTTGGCCGGCGGCGCTGTGGAGCCCCGGACTACCAGCTCCGTGCCCAGTTCGATCCGCTGTGGCAGTTCCTCGTCCCCATCCAGGTGCCGGAGCAGGGCCCGCATGGCGGTTTCGGCCATCTGAACCACTGGCTGCCTGATGGTGGTCAGCCCGGGTTCGATCCACTCGGCAGCCGGAACGTCGTCAAAGCCGACGACGGACAGGTCCTCCGGAATCCGCAGACCGGCAGAGCGCGCAGCCCGGTAGGCACCGAGGGCCTGGCCGTCATTGCCGGTGAAGATCGCCGTCGGCCGGTCCGGCAGCTCCAGGAGCTTCCGCGTTGCCGCCTCACCCGCTTCGATGGAAAAGTCGCCGGGAACCATCAACGCCGGGTCCAGGGCAATGCCCGCGCGCCGCAGTGCCGAGATGTAGCCGTCCTCGCGGGCGCTGCTGCACTGCAGGTCCTCGCGGCCACCAATCATGGCGATCCGTTTGTGCCCCAGTTGCAGCAGGTGGTCCGTGGCCGAGTAGCCGCCCTCCCAGTTCGCCGCACCCACAGTCATCAGGTCCGGTCCGGGCTGGCCCACGGGATCGATCAGCACCACGGGTATGCCCAGGGATTTGACGCGCTGGATCTGCTTGGCGTCCAGCTGGTAGACGGCCATGAGCAGCCCGTCCGATTTCCGCTCCGCGAGGTTAGCCAGCCAGGGCCGGATGCGCGAGCCGTCCAGGTTCAGGCTGCTCACCACGGTTCCGTAGCCCGCGTCCTGTGCCACGCGTTCCACACCCTCGATGATCTCCAACGCCCACTCCGAGCCCAGTCCCGGAAACACCAGATCCACCAGGCCGGCTTTCTGCCTGCGTTTGGCGGGGCGGCGGGCATAGTCGCGCCGTGCGATGATCTCCTCCACCCGGGCCCGGGTCTCGGCCGCCACATGGGCGTGCCCGTTCAGCACCTTGGACACAGTGGGAACGGAAACCCCTGCCTCACGTGCGATTTCACTGATCGTCGCGCGCCTGGTGTCCTGCTTGCTCACCACGGAAACCGCCCTTTCACCCGGGTCGTGCGCCCGGTGCTAGTTATCGGAAAGTTCCCACGTCTGGATCCGGCCGCACATGCCGTAAGTTCTGCGGTTTTCCCGTTTTCCCATCGTAGTTCGCGCGTTCCCCAGATAGGCACTTTCCGCCAAGTCCAGGGAAGCCAGTTGCTGCCGGGTGACCTCCGCCTGCCGTGCGGCTCCCGCTGCCAGCACGTCTGCCCAGGTCCCGGTCCTGTCCGAGACCAGGCGGGCAGCCGCAGCGTGGAAGTCCGCCAAGGCGGCCGGGCCGGTGGCAAGCACGGCTTGCTTCAGCGACCAGTAGCCTTCCAGGGCCAAATCACGACGGCGGCGGGCGGCTTCCTCCGCCTCGGCCAGTCCGGCATCTGCATCCTTGTGCTCGAGGGCGGCAGCCCGGGAGTACCTGGCGGCGTCCGCCAGGTACTCCGGCGGAAAGGTCATCACGGCATCCCCGTGTTCGGGCAGCCCGGCATTCTGCATCACCACCAGGACCCTCAGATCACCTGAATCGTTAATGGCGCGGTGCACGGTGCCGGGAGTGAACCACAGCACCACCCCCGGTACCAGCGGTGTGGAGGTGAAGCCGCGGGAGTCCAGTGTCTCCAGCCGGCCGGATCCCTGGAGCACCACGTACGCCTCGGTGGACGCAGTGTGCAGGTGCGGCGATCCGCCGGCGGTCCCGTCAGCGCCCGGCCAGTCATAAATGCTGATCTCGGAGAGCCCGGTGGCACCGGGAAAGGTGGAGCCCATGCTCTACGCCCAGCTGCGAAGCGCTGCCTGTGCAGCATCCGCCAGCGCCTGGGCGCGGTCGGCATCCACGCCGCCGTCGGCAATCACCACGGCGTAGCGGTACGTCAACGGCGCCCCCTCGTGGAGGGGCACCTCCTCGCTGAAGAAGGGGGCCGAGCCCAGGCAGGCGAAGATGGACGACCTGGCGAACCACTGGTTGGGTGCGCCGGGGTTGGTGCTGTCCTCCACGAACGCGATGGTGGAGGACCGGCAGGTGAGGTCATGCGTGCCGGTGAAGGCGATCCATGGTGAGCGGGTGCCCATGAATTCATCCATACCGGTGGCCTCCTGGTTGCGGAACCCGCCGCCGGTGAAGGACCGGGGGCCGCGCCAGAAGAGGCCGCCATATCCGGCGTTGTGCCGGCCTTCCGTGGTGGGGCTGCCGATGCGGATCTCCTCGCCGGAGATATTGCTCATCCTGGTCTCAAAGAGGATGGCGTAGGCCCCTTCGGTTTCGCTGCCGTCCGTCACCGTGTCGTCAAGCAGTTGGAGGCTGAACCGGCGGCTCTCCGCGAGGACCGGTTCCCCTTCCTGTGAGGTCCAGGTCAGGGATTCCGACGCCGTAATGCCGGTGCCGGACTGGTCGATGCCCGTAAAGGACCCATGGGTCATGGCGCCGTTGTTGTCCAGGTTGGCGTACTCAGTGGCGCGTGTGTAGGTGGCCCCGCCCCAGAAGTTGTGCTTACCCACATTGGGCAGCGCCCAGGAGAGTCCCTTGTGCCAGACGTGGTCCCAGGGGCGTGAAATGGTCACTACGTCCCCGCCCAGGGTGGTGAGCGGGTGGAAGAACGGCCGGGGGCTCTCGTACTGTTCGTCCTTCGGCTTGTAGGTATAGGTGGCGACGGGCCGGCCGTTGACACTGAAGGTGAGGGCCGTTCCGTCGTCGTCAAAGCTCAGTTTGGCGGGGGACACGGAAGATCTGGCGGTCGACATGGGGGTGCTCATGCTGGTGGCTCCTTTGGGTGTGGTGTTCAGACAGCGGCGTCGACGGCGGGCCGGTTGAGGGCCGTGGAATCCAGGACCTTCGCGCCCAGCCCGTTGCCGTCCATTCCGCCGTAGAACGGGTGGCCGGAAACAATTTCGCCGCGGCGCACTGCCCGCCCGGTGAAGGCGGAAGCGTAAATGGCGGCTGCGAGCTCCAGGGTTTGCCGTGCCGACGCCGCGTCGGCCGGGAGTGGGAGTGCGGCGTCGAGCGCGTCATACATGGCCAGGAACTGCGCCGAGTGTCCGCTTCCGCGTTCCAAGGGCGCGCCGTTCCAGGCTCCTGCGACCTGGTCCTCATGGCCCGGCGCCGCGGTGATGGTCCAATTGTCTGTGCTGTAGCCGTAGAGGTGGCTCAGTTCCACGGTTGCGAACTCGCAGTCGATCCGGATGTCGGAGGTTTCCCGGGGCGAGAGCAGCGAGTTGATCATGGTGGCCACGGCACCGTTACGGAACCTGACAATGGCGGCGGACAGGTCCTCGGTGGACGTGGCACGCGCCTGCCGGGCGGCGACGGCGGTCACTTCCTCCCATGGCCCCAGCAGGTGCAGGAGCAGATCGAACTGGTGGATGCCGTGGCCCATGGTGGGTCCTCCGCCTTCGGCGTTCCAGGTACCCCGCCACGGCAGGTCCCAGTAGCTGTCCGGCCGATACCAGAGTGTGTCGCATCGTGCCACCAGGGGACGGCCGAACTCACTTCCACCAATAAGTTGCCTCGCCGCGGCAGCTGCATCTCCGAAACGGTGCTGGAATACGCAGGAGAACTGTGCTCCGCCCTTTGCCTGTGCGGTCTCCAGCCGGTCGAAGTCCGCGAGGCTCAGCGCCGGGGGTTTCTCGGATAGGACGTGAACGCCTGCCTCGAGACATTCGATGGCCTGGTCGATGTGGAACATGGGCGGAGTGCAGAGGTGGACGATGTCCGGCCTGGCCTCTGCCAGGAGGCCGCCCAGGGTCAGGTAGGTGCCTGGGATCGCGTGCTTCTCCGCGAACGCGTCCAACCGTCCCTGGTCCACGTCGCAGGCGCCCACGAGTTGTGCCCGGCCGTCCGTTCGGGCCAGGTTGTCCGCATGGACCGCCGCGATCCCGCCGGTTCCGACAATGGCCACTCTGTACGTCCGCATGTTCTCTCCGTCGTTGCAGTGAATGTTGGTAGGTCCGAAGGTGCCGGGTCACTTGCCTCAATGGGGAATGGAAACTTTCCAAGCAGTTCTCAAAGTTTCACTGACCATTCCTGCCTTTTTCACCGGTTCCGCTCTCTAACGTAGGAGCTTTTTTGGGTACGGGTCAATGCCTTTACACCTAGAAACTAACATTAAGTTTCTGATACTTTCTTAGAAAAGTCCTACGAACACAGGAGACGCCCGTGACCAGCGGTGCCGCCGAAAAGCACGTCATCCCCTCACCAACCGTCGGCAAGAACCCCGGTGAACACGCCCAAGGTCCCTCCATTGATGATCTCGTCCTTCACATGACCTTGGAGGAGAAGCTGGCCCAGTTGGCAGGCGTGTGGGTCAACGCGTCCACGGACGGGGACTCTGTGGCGCCGCTGCAGAACGAGATGGCCGGAGATTCCCGCTCCTGGGAGGAGATGATCGCGTCGGGGCTAGGGCAGATCACGCGGATGTACGGCACAGTCCCTTTGGAACCACTTGAGGGTGCCCGGCGGCTTGCCGCGGCGCAGGAACAGATCATGGCTGCCTCCCGTTTCCGGATCCCCGCCCAGGTGCATGAGGAATGCCTGGCCGGCCTGGCTGCATGGAAGGCCACCACTTTCCCCGTCCCGCTGGCGTGGGGCGCCACCTTCAACCCGTCGCTGGTGCGGCGGATGGCCGGGCTCATTGGTGAGCAGATGCGGGCGCTTGGAGTCCACCAGGGACTGGCTCCCGTGCTGGACGTTGTACGCGACCTGCGCTGGGGCAGGGTGGAGGAAACCATCGGCGAGGACCCCTACCTGGTGGGCACGGTGGCCAGCGCCTATGTCTCCGGCCTGGAAGGGGCCGGGATCGTGGCAACGCTCAAGCACTTCGTCGGCTACTCTGCTTCGCGTGCCGGACGCAACCATGCTCCAGTGTCCATGGGCCCGCGCGAGTTGGCGGACGTGATGCTCCCACCGTTCGAGATGGCACTCAAACATGGCGGCGCCCGCTCTGTGATGCATGCCTACACGGACACCGACGGCATCCCTGCAGCCGCCAACCGCGCCCTGCTCACCTCGCTGCTGCGCGAGGAGTGGGGATTCGCCGGCACGGTGGTGGCGGATTACTTCGGCGTCGCTTTCCTGAACGTAACCCACGGCGTGGCCGCCGATTCGGGGGAGGCAGCTGCCCTTGCCCTCACAGCTGGCGTCGACGTGGAGTTGCCAACGGTGAATTGTTACGGCAGGCCACTGCTGGAACGCGTGCGGTCCGGCGAGGTTTCCGAATCCCTGGTGGACACCGCCCTTCGCCGCGTGCTGCGGCAGAAGCAGGAGGCCGGGCTGCTCGCACCGGATTTTGACCCCGCTCCCCCGGTCCTTGCATCCGGAGCCATCGACCTGGACCCGGCCGGCAACCGCGTTTTGGCCCGCGAGCTGGCCGCCCAGTCCCTGGTACTGCTGACCAACAGGATGCACGACGGCGCTCCAAGCCTCCCGCTGCCCGCCCAGGCGCTGGCATCACTTGGCGTGGTGGGACCACTGGCGGAAGATCCGTTCGCCATGCTGGGCTGCTACTCCTTTGACGCGCATGTGGGCGCGTCCCACCCGGACGTACCCATGGGCATCCGGGTTCCCACCGTGGCCGCGGCCGGCAGGGAACGCTTCGGATCATTGCGCAGCGCGGCGACCGGCACCTGCGAGAACATCACCGATGAACAGATTGAGGAGGCCTGCGACATTGCCGCCTCGGTGGACACTTGCGTGATCGTGGTGGGCGACAACGCAGGCCTCTTCGGACGCGGCACATCGGGTGAAGGCAATGACGCAGCGGACCTTCAACTGCCAGGTGACCAGCACCGCATGCTGGACCATGTGCTTTCCGCAGCCCAGGCTGCGGGGACACGCTCCGTCGTCGTGGTCCTCAGCGGCCGGCCGTACGCCCTGGGCGACTTCACGGACCGGGCCGGGGCCATCATCCAGGGGTTTTTCCCCGGCGAGGAGGGAGCGGAAGCGCTTTGGGACGTCCTGACCGGGGCCGTGAACCCGTCCGGCAAACTGCCGGTTTCCGTACCTCGAACCTCCGGCGGACAGCCAGGCACCTATCTGCACAGCCGACTGGCCGGACCATCCGGTGTCAGCGCACTGGACCCTTCGCCATTGTTCGGCTTTGGCCACGGCCTCTCCTACACCTCGTTCGAGTTCTCCGGCCACGCGGCCAGTGCGCCCACCATGTCGACCGCGGATGCCGTCACGGTGGCACTTACGGTGACCAACACCGGCCCGGCCGACGGCGCCGAAGTGGTGCAGCTGTACCTGGAGGACCCGGTGGGCGAGGTGGTCCGGCCGGTCCGCGAGCTGATTGGCTACGCCAGGGTGGAACTGGCTTCCGGCGCATCGGCCCGGGTGGAGTTCAGGGTGCACGCCGACCGCACATCATTTACGGGTGTGGACCTGAAGCGGGTGGTGACGCCGGGCGTGGTGAAACTTCATGTTGCAACCTCCAGCACCGCAGACGTCCACACACACGAGGTAATCCTGCAAGGCGGGCGCCGCGTGGTGGGTTACGGGCGGGAGATGCTGACGCCGGTGACGGTGACGCAGCAATAGGTCCTAGGCAGCGGTGAACTTCTCCTCCACCAGGCGCAGCAGCGGCCGGGAGTTCAGGCACACCAGGAACACCACCGCGCCGCCGAGGACGGGGAGCAGGTACGTGGTGGTCATCAGCAGCAGGGTTGCGGCCAGGAAGAGGATGCCGGCGTTGCCCAAGGAGACGCGTTTGCTTGCACTGAAGCTGTACAGGGACAGACGGTAAATGTCCCTGGTTCGGAACGAAAAGCGGGACAACAGCAGCAGCGCGTTCAGGCCCGCGGTGGCCACGAGCAGCCCGAGGACCAGCAACGCCAGCCGCAGGGCCGGTTCGACGGGATTGGCAGAACCCAGCAGGAAGGGCAGCCCTGCCAGGTTGACGCCGACCACGGCCAGGACCAGCAGGTAGGGCATCCAGATCTTGACGGCCGGGCCGGCATTCATCCGGTAGCCCCGCAGGAAGTCCGGGTACACCCCGGTCTCCTGCCCGGCCAGCAGCCGGTTGAACGCATACATGCATGCGACCAGGGCCGGTCCCGCCGGGAGGAGGGCGACGACGGGCAACCACGCCCCAACGAGTGGCACCGCGGGCAGCGCCACCAGCAGCAGTGCGTTGGCGAGCACCAGCAGCGCCGAGCCCACCATCACGCCGGCCACGGTGCCGGCCGCCCTGAACAGGGGGCCGGCACCGTACTCCGCCTTCTTCTGAACCACTGACTGCCTTTCGGTCACTGCTGACAGCCCGCGGCCGCCGTCGTACGCCCTACTTCTTGTCGGCGTATGCCTTGTAGGCCTTGTTGGCCAACTCTACGTACTTGCCCATGCCCTTGCTGTCCAGCTCCTTGACGTAGGCGTCGAATTCGGAGAGGCTTCGCTGGCCCGTGATGAACTTCAGGGTGTTCTGCTTGACGTGGTCCTTCAGGGGCGTGAGGGTCAGTGTTGCCTGTTCCCGATCGGTGTCGCTGAACGGCACGGGAGGGGCAACGGGCCTGGGCTTCTTGCTCTTCATGGCCTTTTGGAATGCCAGCTCCTCCTCGTTGAAGGTGGACTGGAGCAGGTCCGTGGTGCCGCCGTAGGCGAAGTTGCCGCCCGAAAAACCGTAATCCACGCGCAGGTCCTTGGTTCCCGCCGGATTCAGACCCTGGAAGTTGATGTCCTTGGCCAGGACGCGCTTGCCCCCTTCCTTGTTGTAGGTGGTGCCCTGCACGCCCCACTTGGCGAACTCCTGGCCTTCGTCGCTGTAGAACAGCCAGTCGATGTACTGCATCAGCGCCACGAAGCTGTCCTTGTCCTTGACGGATGAGTTCAGCATGATGCCGTTTTCCAGCCGGGAGCCGCCGATGATGTCGCCGGCCGGACCACCGGGCACCGTGATCTTGCGGACGGCGAAGTTGCCCTTGCCCAGGGACTGTTCCATCGAGGTGCGGTACGTGATGACGTTCTGGGAGTTGGCGCTGATAACGAACGACTTGCCGGACGTGAACTTCTGGATGGCAGCGTCATCGGTCTGGGTGAAGCTTTCCGGGTCCATCAGGCCCTCTGAGACCAGGGAGTTGAAGTAGGTCACCAGGTCCTTGAACTGGCTGCTGCCGGCACCGAAGGCGAATTCCTTCTTGCCCTCATCGAACGTCAGGCCGTCCACCAGGCCCCATCCTGCGACGGTGCCAAACGCGGTACCGGCAATATTCAGCACGCTGTTGCCGTTGAACCGGTCGGAGAACGGCACCACGTCGGGATGGTTCTTCTTGAGTTTGCGCAGCACCTCGCGGAACTCGTCCCAGGTCTTGGGCTCGGCAATGCCGTCCTTTTCCAGTATGTCGGTCCGGAAGGCCAGGGTGTAGTCCGGCCAGAGTTCCTCGTGCAGGCCGGGCAGGACATAGTACTTGCCGTCCTGCTGGGTGAGGCCGGCGATCTCAGGTTCCAGCTTCCACTTCTTGATCTTGTCCTGGTAGTGCGGCATGAGGTCCACGTAGTCACTGACCGGAAGGACGGCGCCGGAGGACACATATGCGCTCTCCTGTCCCGGGTAGGTCTTGGCGATGATCTCCGGAGCCTTGCCGGAGCTGATCAGCAGGCTGCGCTTCTGTTCGTAGTCACTGTTGGGGACGATGGTGGGTTCCAGCGTGACGTTGTTGTCGCTGGCCATCTTGGTGAACAGCAGCCAGTCCTTCTTGTACGGATAGGTGGGCTGGTCACTGAACAGAAAGGTGAAGCTCAGCGGGGTCGTCGCCTTGAACGTATCCCCCAGGCCGAAGCTGTCCATCGCGCCATTGCGGGCCTTGGAGGTGTCGGCCTTGCTGCCGGAATCGGAGTCACACCCCGCCATCACCAGGCCGAAGGCTGCGAGCGCGGACAGGCCGAGGAAGTCTCGTCTGCGGATCATGGGTTTTCCTTTCATAACGGGTTATTCCTTGACGGAGCCGAGCATGACGCCCGAAAAGAAGTACTTCTGGACAAACGGGTAGACGCAAAGGATGGGGATGACGGTCAGGACGATGGTGACCGACTGGATGTTCGCGGCGATCTGGCCCACGTTCTCGGCCGTACCGCCGGCAGAGCCTGCCGTGGTGACGCCGGCAATCATGTTTCGGAGGTAGATGGTCACCGGGAACAGGTCCGGGTTGTCCAGGTAAAGGAACGCCTGGAACCAGGAGTTCCAGTTGGCTACGGCGTAAAACAGGACCATGGTGGCCACGATGGCCTTGCTCAGGGGCAGGACCACCTTGAAAAGCACGCCGTACTGGGTGAGGCCGTCAATGGCCGCCGCTTCCTCCAGTTCCCGCGGCATGTTTTCGAAGAAGGACTTCATGATGAGCAGGTTGAAGACGCTGATGGCATTGGGCAGCACCACGGCCCAGAGGGTGTCCCGCATTCCCAGCGAGGTGATGAGCACATAGTTGGGGATCAGTCCGCCGTTGAAGAACATGGTGAACACCGCGATGCCGATGAACACGCTGCGGCCCTTCAGGTCCTTCTTGGCAATGGCGTAGGCGAAGCTGGTGGTGAGCACCATCGAGATGGCTGTTGCCACCACTGTGTACAGGACCGTGTTGCCGTAGTTCCGCCAGAACGTCGAGTCGGCCAGGATCAGCTGGTACGTCTCGGTGTTAAAGCCCATGGGGAACAGGTTGACCTGGCCGGCGTTGATGAACCCCTCGCTGGAGAAGCTTTGCGCCAGGATGTTCAGGAACGGATACACGGTCAGGAACACCACCACCAGCAGGAAGGCCAGGTTCACCACGCGGAACACCTGCATGCTTCGTGAAACCTTCATGTCCTTAATCAGGACACCGGTGTCCTTTGGTGCTGCTTTCACGCCGGTTGCTTTCACGGCAGTCCCTTTCACAGTTGCCCCCTTCACCAGAGGCTCGTTCCTGCGAGCCGCTTGGAAATGGCGTTGGCGGAGAGAATCAGCGTGAGGCCGATGACGGATTCGAACATGCCGATCGCCGCTGCATAGCTGAAGTTGCTGGATTCCAGGCCCACCCGGTACAGGTAGGTGGAGATGACGTCGGAGGTCTCGTAGTTCAGCGGGTTGTAGATGAGCACGATCTTCTCGAAACCCACGGCCATGAACGTGCCGATGTTAAGGATCAGCAGGGTAATGATGGTGGGCCGGATGGCAGGCAGGGTCACATGCCAGGTCTGCTGCCAGCGGTTCGCGCCGTCAATCCGGGCCGCCTCATACAGGGACTCGTCCACCCTGGTAAGGGCCGCCAGGTAGAGGATGGCGCCCCAGCCCATGGTCTGCCAAACCTCCGAACTGATGTACATGGGCCGGAACCAGGCGGCGTCCTGGGTGAAGTTCACCGTGGTGCCGAACACCGTGTTGGCGATCTGGTTCACCGTGCCCGTCATGGAGAAGTTCTGCAGGATCATGCCGGCGATGATCACCACGGACATGAAGTGCGGCAGGTACGCCACGGTCTGGACGAACTTCTTGAACTTCTGCGAGCGCAGTTCGTTGAGCATCAGCGCGAAAATTATGGGCATGGGAAAGCAGAACAGCAGCGTCAACACACCCAGGATGATGGTGTTCTGGAATGCCTGCCAGAAGCTGGGATCGTCGATGAACAGGGTGACGTATTTCAGGCCCACCCATTTCTCACCGAAGATGCTCCCGCCGGGCTGGAACTGCCGGAAAGCGATCACGTTGCCGGCCATGGGCAGGTACCGGAAGATGGCGAAGTAGGCCAGCGGCAGCAGCACCAGGGTGTAGAGCCGCCAGTCCCGTTTGATGGCCAGCTTCCAGCCGCCGGGTTTGTTCCGCGGTTTGTCGGTTCCCGCGTCGGCGTCCGCGGAGGCCGCCTCGGGAGGTACTTCCAATCGCATGGCCATGACTGCCTCCTACCGGCCCGTTCCTGCGGTTGCGTCGTTTATGGGTTTTTCCTCCAGCACCAGGACGCCATTGGCGGCGAGTTCCACTGTGCCGGTGATGTCCGCTCCGGTGAGCCGGTCTCTGCCACCTGACTTCACGTCCACCCTGGCGGGTGCGTCGTTGTGGTTCAGGACCAGCAGGAAGCTGCGTCCGTTGCCGGCACGACGGCGGGCCTGCACTCCCAGCGGCGCGTCGAGTTCGGGACGGATCCCCGCGGCGCTGCATTCGGCGTCGAGCAGTTCCGCCAGGAAGGTGCTGTCCACGCGGGCTGAGAGGTACAGGGCCGTACCGGCGCCAAAGCTGTTACGTGTGACAGCGGGCGAGCCGTCCAGCCGGCCGGAGGCGTAGCTCGCTATTACGTCCGCCGTGGTGGTGTGCAGGTGTTCGGTCCAGTAATCCGCTGAGGCCGTGCCGCCGTCGGTTGTTGAAAGCTTGACTGCCTCGCCCTCACCGGACAGCGGATGCATCTCCTCACTCCAGGCCCCCAGGACGTTGCGCAGCGCTCCGGGGTAGCCACCCAGGCGGATGGTGTTGTCCGGGTCCACAATGCCGGAGAGGTAGCTGGCCACCAGATGGCCGCCGCCGGCAACGTAGTCCTCAAACCGGTTCACAGACTCGTCGGTCAGCAGGTACGACGCCGGCAGGACCACCAGAGTGTACTGGCTGAGGTCGCTCTTGGTGTCCACGAAGTCCACGGGAATATTGGCGTCGAAGAAGTGCCGGTAAAGGCGGAGGACTTCCTGGGTGTAGTTCAGGTCAGAGCGCGGGGAATTACCCAATTCCAGGGCCCACCAACAGTCCCAGTCGAAGACAAGGGCCACCTTGGCGCTGGAGCGGGTCCCTGTGATGCTGCCCAGGCCCTTGAGTTCCTGGCCCAGTTCGCACACTTCCCGGAAGATGCGGGTATTGGGTCCGGCGTGGTTGACCATGCCCGAGTGGAAGCGTTCGGTGCCGCCACTGGCCTGGCGCCACTGGAAGAAAAGAATGGAATCAGCCCCCTGGGCGAGGGCCTGGTAGGAACCCAGCCGCATCTTGCCGGGGAGTTTGGAGACATTGACCGGCCATTGGCTGACTGCCCCGGTGGCCTGCTCCATCACCAGAAAGGGCTGGCCGCGGCGAAGGGAACGCATCAGGTCGAAGTTCAGGGCCGCAGCCACGTGGGCGTCTTCTTCGCGTGGGTCCGGATAGATGTCCAGGGCGGCAGCGTCTTCCTCGGCAGCCCAGGCCCAGTAATCGTTGTTCTTGTAGAAGCGCATGAAGTTGGTGACGATCGGCAGGTCCGGCGTGTACCGGCGCAGGATGTCCCGTTCGGCCTTGTAATGCTCCAGCATGCTGTCTGAGGTGAAGCGGTGGTAATCCAGGCGGCGGGACGGGTTGGACCAGGTGCGGGGCTGGGCAGGGGCGTTGACCTGTGACCAGTCGGAGTAGCGCTGGCCCCATACATCGGTGCTCCAGGCGCGGTTCAGGTTTTCCAGGTCCCCGTATTTTGCCTGCAGCCATGACCGGAAGGCGCGGTCTGCGTGCGGGCCGTAGGACACCGGCCCGTATTCATTGTTGACATGCCACATGCACAGGGCCGGATGGGCAGCGTAGCGCTCCCCCATCTTCTCCGCCATGGCCAGGGACTTTTCCCGATAGACAGGGTGGGAGACATCGAAGTGCTGCCGGGAGCCGAAACCAAAAGTGGAACCGTCCGCCAGGACCGGCAGGATGTCCGGGTGCCGGGTGATCAGCCAGGCCGGCGGGACGGCGTCCGGAGTGGCCAGGTCCACGCCTATCCCGTTCGCATGCAGCAGGCCCATGATCTCGTCCAGCCAGCCAAAGTCGTAGACGCCGTCCTCCGTTTCAAGACGGCTCCAGGAAAAGACGGCCAGCGTGACCAGGTTGACGCCCGCTTCCTTCATGAGGCGGACATCCTCGTCCCACACCTCGCGGGGCCACTGTTCGGGGTTGTAGTCGCCCCCATAGGCGATGCCGCCCAGCCGTTGGTGCAGGTGTTTGAGGCGGTGTTCCGAGGTACTCATGCTGTGCTCGCTGGTCATCATCGTCCTTTGGTTGGCATGTTGGCCGCGGGCTCCCACCAGTGCGACCTGCATCACAGTGAGAAACTATCGTAAAGTTTCAGCAATAACAACAGGAAAAAAGAAGTGGGAGAAGACTCCTAAGCGCAGGCCGCGGCAGACGAAGGCGCAGAAAAACAGCATGAAAGGACCCTGAATGGGAATGGTGACGTTAGGGGCAGACCTGTCCTGCCGCCGATCTTTCCGGAGCATAAAGGAAAGTATCGGATTGGGGTGGGATGAAAGGGCCCCGCTACTTCCGGCTAGGCGCGCGGCGCCGCTCCACCAGGTGCAGGCTCGAGCACATCCTGGACCACTTCGTTGTGCCGCAGGAACCACGGCTTGAACGGCGGGTCGAAACGGGCGAACCTCGGCGCACCAGCAGGCGACAGCCCGGCCAGGGTGAGCGCCGCCTGCAGTCCCTCGTTGCGCTTCTGGAAGGCCGCTGCGGACCCGCTGCCCGAGAAACCCAGGACTGCGGCAAGGGAACCAGGCACAGCACGTACCCTGACCCTGGGATCCGTAGGTACTGGAGCAGTTTCAGCAGTCACTCCAGCCGGAAGAACGAAGGCCACCGAAAATTCGGCGGGCGCCGAAGACCCGGGCAGCGGGCCGCTCTGGATCACCGGGGCGGTCATGGCCAACTTCTGTGGTCCCGGCTCCTGGAGCACCGGGGCGGTCATGGCCAACTTCTGCCGGGCAGCATTGTTGCCGCTGATGTAGTTGAAAAGATGCCGGAAGGCGGCGTTGCCGGCGCGGTCAAAGTCCGCCGTGACCGTCACTTCGGCCACGGCGTACTCCGGATACCGGCGCAGTTCGAAATGCGGATAGCGCCGGATCAACTCATAGGGCTGCTGCTCGGTCATGGTGGACAGAGCCTACGCCCGCGAAGCCTGAGTGGCCAGAGCCGGGGGCACGGCCATCACCCCCGCGGCTCACGGAAAATGTTGCCAAACCCACTCCACCGACTGTTGCCCAATGATAAGCAAGCGGACCATAATAGTTAGCAGAACTAATTAGCACTGCTAAGGAACGTCAACAGGAGGCGCACCCGAATACATGTCCCCTACCGAAACGAAGAACAAGACAGCTGCAGACCCCACCGCCCCGGACACCCTCGCCATCGATCTCCGCACCGCCGTGATGCGCACGTCCCGCAGGCTCCGCGTCGAGGCAACCGGTGACATCATCACCCCGGGCCAGTACACCGTCCTGGCCTTGCTGAACGGCAGCGGCCCCAGCACCTTGCGGGCACTTGCGGAAAGTGAACACGTCCAGGCGCCGTCCATGACAAGGATCGTCAACGCGCTCGCCGACCAGGGCTTTGTTACCAGAAGCGCCGACCCCGACGACGGCCGGCAGGTCCGCGTGGACATCACCGACGCGGGAAGGGCGGTCCTCGCGGAAGCACGCAACCAGCGCACGGCCTGGCTGGCCCAGCGCGTGGCCGGGCTCAGCGAGGAAGACCGGCTCACCCTCAGCCGGGCGGCCCGCATCATGCAGGAAATGAGCGGCAAATGAGTGCGATGTTCCGGGCCCTCGAGAACCCCAACTACCGCATCTGGGCCAGCGGCGCGATCGTCTCCAACATCGGCACCTGGATGCAGCGCGTGGCCCAGGACTGGCTGGTCCTGACCGTCCTCACCGACCACTCCGGCGCCGCCGTCGGCCTCACCACGGGCCTGCAGTTCCTGCCCATGCTGCTGTTCGGCCCCTACGGCGGTGTGCTCGCCGACCGGTACAGGAAGCGCATCATCCTCATGTGGACGCAGCTGGCCATGGCGTTCACCGGCCTCGCCATCGGCCTCCTGGTGGTCACCGGGACCGCCCAACTGTGGCACGCGTACGTGGCGGCCTTCTGCCTGGGCGTCGCCAGTGCGGTGGACGCGCCCGCGCGCCAGGCCTTTGTCTCGGAACTGGTGGGGCAGGAGAACATCTCCAACGCGGTGGCATTGAACTCCGCATCCTTCAACACCGCCCGGCTCACCGGCCCCGCCATTGCCGGGGTACTTATCGCCTGGGTGGGTACCGGCCCGGTGTTCCTGCTGAACGCGGCGAGCTTCGCGGCAGTCCTGGTCTCGCTGTTCCGGATCCGCGTCAGCCAGCCCGCCACGCCCGCAAAAGGCGACCGGAACAAGCACCAGGTGGCCGAGGGTGTCCGGTATGTGCGCCGCCGGCCGGACCTGATGCTGATCATGGTCCTGGTGGGCATCCTGGGCGCATTCGGCATGAACTTCCCCGTCATCAACTCCCTGATGGCCACCACCGAGTTCCGCATGGGCCCCAGCGAATTCGGGCTTCTGGGGTCAATCATGGCGGTGGGAACGCTGGCCGGGGCCCTCCTGGCGGCACGCCGGTCCCGTCCGCGGCTGAGGTTCCTGCTGGGCGGCGCGCTGGGGCTGGGTATTTTCACGATCCTGGGCAGCGTGGCCCCTTCTTTCTGGGTCTACGCCATCATCCTCATTCCCGTAGGGCTGGCATCCATCACCTTCCTGAACAGCTGCAACACCAGCATCCAATTATCCGTGGAGCCAGAGTTCCGCGGGCGCGTGCTGGCCCTGTACCTGGCCATCCTGCAGGGCGGCACCGCCCTGGGTTCGCCGCTGGTCGGTTGGATCGGAAGCCAGTTCGGCGCCCGCTGGTCCGTGGCCTGCGGTGGAGTCGTGGTGCTGCTGGCCGGCATGGCGGCCGTTTTTGCGGTCACCAGGCGGAACCGGCTCACCCTCCTGGGCGCGTTGCGGATGGCGCTGGGACGCCGCGAGCCCGCCGTTTGACGTGCGGCGGGCTCGTGGTTCTCTGTTTTGGCCGTGGGCCGGTCCCCCAACATCACGCGTCGCCGGCCCACGGCGGTCTAGTCGCCTGGGGTGGGCGGAAGCGCCGAGCGGCGCATGAGCTCGTCCTCAACGAGGCATCGGAGGGCGTAGGACTGGTCCGGTTCCAGGGAGACATCGCAGTCTTCGAGTGCGTGCCGCAGCAGGAGCAGATCGGCGGCCGGAACGAGCGGCCAGCGGCGGAAGGCATGGAACACCCTGCCCTGTGCGTGGGCGCCGGCACGAATGGTTCCGGCAGGTGGTCGGTCAGCAGCGGCGTCCATCATCAGCTCCCATGAGTAACTTGCCAGCTGACTGCTCAACCACGGGTATGGACAAGATACCCAGAACAAAGCCGTTAGGCCACCGGTTTCTACAACCCGTGGATTTATGACGGAGGCTTGTTGACGATGTCCACGGAGATTTCCACCGCCGGAACCGTTCCCCGGTTCTCCAACCAGTGGTTGGTGTTCCGGTCCTCGGGCCAGCCCACTCCGGGCCCGTATTCCCGGGCCTCGCCATCGCGGTGGTCGGTGATGGATCCCTGCAGGATGTACACAGTGCCGGGCCGCCCCACGTGGTCATGCAGGGGACCGAAGACCCCGCCGGGCTCGATCGTGACCCTCCGCATCCGCAATTGCCGGCCTTCCATTCCTTCGATTTCGCCGTCAAGGTCAACGGTCGCCAGCAACTCCACCGAGACGCCTTTAGTCTCCGGCGTCACTTCTTCCACACCCATGCCCGTGCCTTCCTTTAAGGCCGCTTACGACGGCGGCGCCGGCCTGCCGCTGCCAGGCACCCGGGTGCGGGTGCTTTAGGCGGCAAGTGCCGGCGTCGTCATTCTGTCTGTGCTGCCAGGTGTTCGAGTATGCGCCTGGTGGCGGGGGGGTTGGCTACGTGACGGGGATGGAGGAAATGTTCAGGATGTTGCCCTCGCTGTCGAGGAACCACGCACCCTTCCCCATGCCTTCCATGGTCGCGATGCCGTTCTCGGTTTTGAGCCCCGGCATGTCGTACTCTTCAAAGACGACGCCGCGGCTCCGCAGCTCTTCAACTTCCCGTTCCACGTCTTCGGCTCCCCAGCCCATCTGCGTGTTCTTCGCCGAACCGGCATTGTCCGTCCGGTAGAGCAGGAACCCGGTACCGTTGCCGCACTGGTAGACCAGGTTGTCGTTGTCAATGGTTTGGGTGGGTTCGAGGCCCAGCTTGTCCCGGTAGAACTCCCTTGCCCTGTCAATGTCCTTTGCGGGCAGTACAGGCATGACTTGCAGATCCTTGAGCATGACGGACTCCTTGTGCGTTAATGGCGTTGCTCTCCCCCTGAACCAGTCCGGCCGTGCCCCGCCGGGCCTCGTGGCCGTCCTTCCCGCCGATTGCCGGGGCGGCCGCCTGGAACCTCTGGCTCCGCCGTGGCACAGGACAGCGGCGGGAGGTTCCCGAAGTCTACGAGGCCATTATGGAACCGAATGCGCCGGGGCGATATAGGGGATTTTTTGACCGTCACCGGGCACGTGGCGGGGGCCTATTTCCGGGCGGCCCGCACCGCTCTACGCATCGCCGCACCGGCGACAGAGACCAAGGGGACGAGGAACACCAGCATGGCGATGGTGTTGGGGCGGAAAGCAGCGCGTCCATTAACCGTCCGGTACACCCCCAGCGGAACCACAAAGCCGCCGCCCCCGCCGCCAGATGCGCCCTGGTCCGACTCCGTACCGCCGCCGAAGCCGAAGGACACCAGCGCCACCGGCACGATGTCCTCCCCGCCCAGGTTCACTGGCGGGCGGTATGCGCGGGCAACGCCCATGTTCTTGAAGGAGTCTGCAAGGGACGCGAGAGTGTCAGCCATGGCAACAGGCTAGGCATGCAGGCACCGCGCGGGAAGGACCATAGGTCCCGCCTGCAGCACTGCTACTTCCGGATTTCGGCGATCCGCAGCCGGACGATGTCCGCCAGCACGTCGTCGGGTACGGGGTGGTCCGCGGTGAAGCGGATGGTTCCCTTGGACAGCGAGTACCCCTCGAGCCGGTCCGCCACCGCCTCCACCACGGTGGAGGAGAACGGAAAGATCGAGAGGTGCCTTGCCGTGGCTATGGCGGCCACCAGTGGTTTTCCGTCCAGCTTGAGGGCGGGCATGCCGTAGCTCATGCCCTCCGTGGCGTCGGGCGCCAGGGACCGCGCAAGCTCCACCACGTGCTGCAGGCAGCTGCGGTCCGGTTCCTCAACCTGGGACAGCGCCTGGTCCACAGCGCCCACCTGGACGCCTCAGCTCTTCCGTGCCGCAACGGTGGAAGCCAACGCTGCGAGTCCCCGCTCGAAGTCGCCACCCACCATCTTGTCCATGTTCATGAACAGCGCGAACACCCTGCCCAGGCCCTTGTTCTCCCCGGTCATCCGCCAAGTCACCTCGGTGCCGCCCTGGACAGGGGTGAAGCTGAACGTAGTGGGATTCAGTGCCTTGAAGGGCCTGGTGAACTGCAGCCGGATCCGGACCAGGCTCGAAGGCAGGGACTCCTCGATCTCCATGGTGCCGCTGCCCGCCTTGCGGTTGCCGCTCCATTCGTACCCGGCCCCCGCACCGGAGTCACTGCCGAAGTAGCGGCGGCTCATGCCGGGGTCGATCGTTTCCCAGGGGGACCATGCGGTCCATTCGTGGAAGTTGTTGACCAGCGGAAAAATCTCTTCGGCGGCGGCAGGGATGACGGTACTGCGGCGGACTTCAAATGTGGACATGGGCCAAGCATAGGGGCCGGAGCCGCAGCGGTTAAGGAAGGACCACGTTCACCGGGTCCTTGCCCTCCAGCAGCAGACCGATCTGCTTCCGGAGCAGCCGGACCATCCGGGGGAACATGGCCGAGCTGGCGCCGCCCACGTGCGGAGTGATGAGCACGCCGGGGGTTGTCCACAAGGGATGGTCAGCGGGCAGCGGTTCGGGATCGGTGACGTCCAGCGCTGCCCGGAGGCGTCCGCTGGACGTCTCGGCCAGCACCGCCCCGGTGTCCGCTACCGGACCGCGGGCCACGTTGACCAGCAGGGCGCCGTCCGGCATGGCAGCCAGGAACTTCGCGTCCACCAACTGCTGGGTGTCTTCGCTCAGGGGGACGCTGACCACCACGATCTCGTGGAGCGGCAGCTGGTCGTAGAGCGAGTCGATTCCGAGGATGGTGCCGCGCTCATCGTCCCGGGCGCGGCTGGCCATCCGGGTGACCTCGGTTTCGAACGGCAGGAGCCGGGCCTCGATGGCCTTGCCCACTCCGCCGTAACCCACCAGCAGCACGCGCCGGTCGGCCAGGCTGGGCCGCTGGCTGTTGTCCCAGGCACCAGCCTCCTGGTTACGGACAAAGTCCGGAATGCCGCGCTGGGCGGCAATCATCATACCCACGGCGAGTTCCGCCGTCGACGTTTCATGGACTCCCGCCGCATTGGCGAAGGTGACCCCTGGCGGCAACACCGAGGCGACGCCGTCGTACCCGATGGACTGGCTCTGGACCAGCCCGACGTCGACGCCCTCCAGCGCGGCGAGCGCGGTCGGTTTGCCCATGTACCCGGGCACGAGCAGGTCCAGCCGACCTTCCGGCGCCGGCCCGGTCAGGTCCCAGAGGACAAAGTCGACGCCGTCCATCGGCGCCAGTGCGTCCATCAGGTTCCGGGCGGGCAGGCAGACGCGCAGGCGGGCGGTCATGCGGCCACCATCAGCTTGACGTTGGCGGCCCTCAAGGCATTCTCGATTTCCTGCGGCGGCGGCGCATCCGTCACCAGGATGTCCACGGCGTCGAAACCCTCCAGCCGCGCCAGTGCGTACCGCAGCATCTTCTGATGGGTTGCCACCACCACCACCTGTTCCGCTGAATTCATAAGGGCGATCTTAGTGGCGCGCTCAACATCGCGCTCAATGTAGAAGGCCTCATCATGGATGCCACTGACTCCGATGAAGGCTGTCTTGGCACGCAGCCCGGCGGCGGCGCTGATGGTCATGGGGCCGTTGAATGCCTGACTGTCCAGCAGCAACTCCCCACCCAGGCAGATGGTGCGTGCCGCCGTCAGCTGCAGGCAGCGCTGAATGGCGGGCGCGGAGTGCGTGATGATGGTGCCGGTGAAGGACGTGGGCAGTTCCTGCGCGATCTGGTAGGTGGTGGTGCCGGCATCGAGGATGATGGCATCCCGCTCGCCCACCAGCGATAGACAGGCGCGGGCCACCCGCAGCTTCGCGTCGGCGTCCTCACGGACGCGCGCCGCGAAGTTTGCGTTCTGCCCATGCCCGTCCACGGCACTAACGCCACCGTGGACCACCCGGGCCAGTCCACGCCTGGACAAGACGCGGGTGTCCCTCCGCACGGTCATGTCGGAAACGGCAAATGTCTCCGCCAGGTCGTTCGTCGAAATGAACCCCCTCCGGCCCAGCTCGTCCAGGATGGTGCGCTGGCGGGGTGTCAGCGGCGCCTCTTCATGTGCGGTACTCATCGGCCGTTCTCCCTCCCCAATGCGCCGGGCAGGAGCCTGGCGGGATGTTGCAATTCCAACACGTATCTTCTTACGAACGTACCCCGACGGCGGCAGTGCCAAGCTCAACGGGGCGGCCCTCCGTAATAGAACGTTCAGCAGCGAGGCCCATCCGAACGGACTGCAGGCCGTCCGCCACAGTGACCTCCACCGGACCTTCACCGAGGATGGCCTTCCGGAAGCCCAGGTGCTCATAGTAGGTGGAGCCGTGGTGCGCGCCGGCCGCCAGGACAGCCTCATCGACCGGAACCTCATGCTTTTCGGGGCCCAGCGGGGACCGTGGGCTGAATTCAACAGTCGCCTCAGCCTCATCTCCGGGAATCCAGTGGTTGGCGGCTACCGGGATGAGGGTTTCAATCTTGGCAGCGTCCCCCACGATGGAGATCCGTTCCTGGAACTTGGATCCTTCGGCAAACATGGACAGCTCCAGCATGGCCCTGCGACCGCCCTTGAAGTCGACGATCACGTAAGCGTTGTCCACCATGTCCGAGACCCGGCCTTCGTAGACCTCGTCCATGTGGTTCACATCATGGCCGCCGCTGGCATAGACCCGTACCGGCTCGTCCTGCAGGATCAGCCGCATCAGGTCGAAGAAGTGGCAGCATTTTTCCACCAGAGTGCCGCCGGTCCGTTCGGAGAAGCGGTTCCAAGCGTCCACCTTGTGCAGGAACGGGAAGCGGTGTTCCACGATGGAGAGCATGTGGATATTGCCAAGCCTGCCGCCGTGGGCCGCCTGGATGATCTCCTGCACCGGCGGCATATACCGGTACTCCATGGCAACCCATACGGGTGCGGAGTAGTTGGCGGCCAGCACCTCAAGTTCGTCTGCCTGCTCCGCGCTGGTGCACACGGGCTTCTCCACTAGCACGGGCAGGTTGGTTCCGCTGGCGAAAATGTCCTTGAGGATGCCCAGGTGGGTGTCGTTGGGGCTGGCGATCACGAGGGCGTCCACCAGCCCTGATGCCAGCAGTTCCTGATGGGAAGGAAATGTCTGGACCTCATAGCCGATCTCCTTGACCGTCTCCTCCAGGGACGACGGCGTGGGATCCGAAACTGCGGTGATCTGGCTTCCCGGGATCAGGGCAAGGTTCCTGACATGTTCACGGGCCATGTGGCCGGCTCCGATGAGGCCGTACCGGATTGTCCGTACTGATTCCGCAGTAGGCAATGACATGAGCTGCTCCGTTTCTCTAAGTTGAGTGGGGGGACCGCGGCGTTGCATCCCAAACACAACTATACAGAAAGTGTTGTTTTTCCAACATGGCGTGTGTATATTTCTTCAGTACCAGCCGGAACTACAACGAGGTGGAACGTGCCCCAACCGTCAACTGGAACCCTGCTCTTTGTAGGATGCGCCACTCTTGACTCCATTGCCCTGGTGCAGGATTATCCCGCCGCGGACAGCCGCACGGTTGCCACGGACTTTGCGACGGCCGGCGGCGGCCCGGCGGCAACCGCAGCTGTGGCAGCAGCCCGGGCAGGGGCAAGGACAGCCTTTGCAGGCGTCTTGGGCACCGATGAGGAGGGTGACCGCATCATCCACGGCCTTGAGGCCGAGGGCGTGGACACCTCCGCCGTCATCCGCGATCCCGGCGTGAAGACCGGCGCCAGCGTGATCATCGTCAGCCGGGCCACCGAAAGCCGCGCCATCGTCACCCGGCCGGTGCCCCCGGTCAGCTTCCCCGCCGGGAGCCGGTTCTTCGAACTGCTCGAATCAGCCGCATGGGTCCACACGGACCACCTGGGCTGGAACGCCCTGGACGGCACCCCCGCCCTGAACATCAGCGTGGACGCCGGCAACCCCATACCGTCCTTCAGCCCCCGCGGCGTCGCACTCTACGTCCCCACCATCGAAAGGCTCGCCGCCGAGTACGGCGCGGACCTCTCCCCCGCGGCGCTCCTGGGCAAGGCGGTCGACGACGGCGCCTCCGCCGTCGTCGCCACCGCCGGCGCAGACGGGGCCTGGGTTTTGGAGCGGGGCGGCGAACCCGTCCACGTGCCGGCCACGCCGGCAGAGATCGTTTCCACCCTGGGCGCCGGCGACGTCTACCACGGGGCGCTCCTCGCCGCCGTCGCGGCCGGGCTCCCGCTGGTGGAGGCCGCCGCGTTCGCCGGCCGCACCGCCGCCGCATCCTGCGCCGGGCTGGACGGCCGCTCGGCCATCCCGCACCAGGCCGCCACCTCCGAACTTGCCACCAACCAACCTGCCTAGCCAATCACCAGCAAGCAGAAAGAAGCAGCCCATGAGCCACACCGACCTTTCCCCCCTGCAGCGCCCCTCAGGCGCCTTCGCGATGCTCGCCGTGGACCAGCGCGAAGCCATGCGCAACATGTTCGCCGAGCACACGGACAAGCCCGTTACCGACCAGGACTTGCAGGACTTCAAGCTGGAGGCCGCACGGATCCTCAGCCCCTATGCCTCGGGAATCCTCATCGACCGGCAGTTTGCCCTTGACCAGGCCATCGAGGCCGGCGTCGTGGACCCCGGCTGCGGACTCATCGCCTCGGCGGACCACTTCGAGTCCGCGCACGACGAGCTGGTGGGCGAAGTGACCATCGACCGCCTGGTGGAGCCGCACAAGTACAAGGCCCTCGGCGCCAAGGCCCTCAAGCTGCTGGTGCTCTACCGCCCCGACGAGCCCGCCGAGGGCCGGGTGTCCATGGTCCGCGAATTCGTGGAGAGCTGCCGGTCCGCCGGACTGATCAGCATCATCGAACCCGTCTCCCGCAAGCCCCTTGCCGGCGGCGACTTCGACTGGAACGCCGGCATCCTCGCCGCTGCCAAGGAACTCGGCAGCCTGGGCGCCGACCTCTACAAGGCAGAGGTCCCCTTCAAGGGCCAGGCCTCCGAAGCCGAGGTCCGCGCCGCGTGCGCCGAACTGACCAAGGCCATCGACGGGCCCTGGGTGGTCCTGTCCTCGGGTGTCCCCGAAGACGTCTTCCCCGACGCCGTCCGCTGGGCCTGCCTGGAAGGCGCCAGCGGCTTCCTCTCCGGACGCGCCGTGTGGGCCTCCTGCATTGGGGCCCCCGACGTCGTCGAATCCCTTTCCACGGACGCCGTCCGGCGGCTGCAGCGCCTCTGCGCCGTGGTGGACGACGTCGTTTCCAGCCAACGGACCCACGCCTAGGCGCGGTTGGAGCGCCGAAACGTAGCCGGGGCAACCCCTCTCTGTAGCAAGCAAACAAGGCACAGCAAACACTCAACGAGGAGATTATTGTGAGTCAGATTTCACGCAGGCAGGCCATGGCCATTCTCGGCGCCCTGGGCTTCGGCGCCACCGCGGCGGCGTGCGCCGGGCCAGGCGGTTCCACCGCACCCGGAGGCGCCAGCGGACCGGCCGCCCCGTCAACGGGCGCGATTACCGGCAAGGTCTCCTTCGCGCACTGGCGCGGCGAGGACAAAGCCGTGTTTGACGAGCTCATCAAGCGCTTCGCGGCAAAGCACGACGGCGTGGAGATCGCCCAGGACATTTCCACCTCCAACGACTACAACGCCCAGGCCCTGCAGAAGCTGCGCGGCGGCTCCATCGGCGACGCCTTCGCCACCTTCCGCGGCGCCCAGTTCAAGAACTTCACCGAAGCCGGGATCTACACTGAGCTGAAAGACAGCCAGGCAGTGAAGAACTACCAGAAGGGGCTGCTGTCCGCCGGACAGAACGGCGACAGCCAGCTGGGCCTGCCCTACCAGGTGGTGTTCCCCATGCCCATGGCCAACGTGGACCTCTTCGACAAGGCCGGCGCCGAGATTGCCCCCAAGAACTGGGATGCCTTCCTGGCCATGTGCGAGAAACTCGCCTCCGCCGGTGTCATCCCCATCTCTTGGCCCGGCGGCGACGTCGGAAACGGCGGGCAGCTGTTCAACTGCATGATCGCCAACAACGCCCCGGTAGACGACATGTGCGCCCAGATTGAGCAAGGCAAGCTCAAGTGCACCGATGACTGGTTCCTGAAGATGCTGGGACAGTACAAGGACCTGGCCCCGTTCGTACAGCCCAATGCCACCGGCACCGCGGTGGAGCCGGCCCAAAACCTGTTCTCCCAGGGCAAGGCCGCGATGCTGGCCACCGGCTCCTACCACATCGCCGCGGTCCGCGGGCTGGGCGCCAAGTTCCCCATCGACCTGGTGTTTCCCAACACCACAGCCGACGGCAACGGCAAGTACGAGGGCGCCTACAACGCCACCTTCATTCTGGGCGTCAACTCGGCCAGCAAGAACCAGGCCGCCGCGGCCGCGTGGATCGACTTCCTCTCCGAACCCGAGAACGCGGGCTACTACGCCAACCAGACGGCACAGCATGTGTCTGTGGACAAGGTCGAGTACACCAACCCGGACCTGAAGCGGCTGAGCCCCTGGCTGCAGAAGAAGACGGCGCTCGCAGCCCGGTTCCAGTTCAACAACCTCGATGTCCGCAACGCGGTGGAGGCCAGTGCCACGGCCGTCATCTCCGGCACCAGCCCGGAGCAGGCAGCCGCTGCCGCCCAGAAGATTGTTGACGAACGGCTATGAGCATCCATCCCGGAACGGCTGCCAAGCACAAGGCGCCGGACAGCCCTGCACCCGCAAACCCTGCCAAGGTGCGCCGCCGCTCCCCTACCCGGGTGAATCCGGCACTGTACCTTTTCCCGCTGCCCGCCGTCGCCGTCGTCGCCTTCTTCCTGGTGATGCCCACGCTGCAGGCCTTCCAGTACGCCATCACGGACTGGAACGGTTTCTCGGCGGCCTTCAACTACGTGGGTGTGGACAACTTCGTCCGGGCGTTCACCAAGGACTCCCTGTTCACCAACGCACTGACCAACAACCTGAAGTTCGTGCTGCTGGTGGTGATCGCCCAGACCTTGTTCTCGCTGGTGCTGGCACTGCTCCTGACCAAGAACTCGCGCGGCAGCATCCTGCTCCGCGCCCTGTTCTTCTTCCCCACCATCCTGTCCTCGGTGTCGGTGGCCTTCATCTGGAAGTTCATCTACGACCCCAACTTCGGCCTGGCCAACTCCGTCCTCAAGACGGTGGGGGTGGACGGCGGCGCCTACCTCGGCAACGACGCCCAGGCCCTGTACTGGGTGGCCGTCACCCAGGTGTGGTTCCACTCCGGCCAGATGATGGTGGTCTACATTGCGGGCCTTCAGTCCATCCCCAAGGAACTCTACGAGGCTGCGGAAATGGACGGCGCCAACAAATGGCAACAGTTCAAGTCCATCACCTGGCCGTTCGTGGCCCCGGCCACATCCATCGTGGTGGCCTACACCACCGTGCAGTCGTTCAAGGCGTTCGACCTGATCCTGGGCATCGCGGGCAACCCGCCCAAGAGCTCGCTGGACATCCTGTCCACCCGCATTTACAGCACCTTTGCCAACTCGGAGTTCGGCTACGCCGCCGCCCAGTCGATCATCTTCATGGCGATGATCGCCCTGGTCACGTGGCTCCAGCGCCGCCTGCTCCGGCTGACCCCGAAGGGGGACTAGCAGCATGCTCGCCTCACTAAGCCGCCGTGCCATCCTGGCCATCTATGCGGTCATCATCATCGTTCCGCTGACCGTCGTGGCGTTCGGCAGTTTCAAATCGACCCAAGAGCTGTTCGCCGGGCCGTTCAGCCTGCCGCACTCCCTCTCGCCCGATAATTTTGCAGAAGTGGTGGGTGGCCAGAACTTGGGCTCGTCCTTCATGAACAGCGCCATTGTCACCGGCATCTCCGTACCCCTGACCCTGTTCCTGGCAAGCCTGGCCGGATATGCCGTGTCCCGGCTGAAAGGCTTCATGGCCTGGGCCATCTTCGGGTTCCTGGTGCTGGGCATGGCCATCCCGGCGCAAGCCAACATGGTGCCGCTCTACGTGCTCTTCGGCCGGCTTGGCCTCCTGGACAGCCTGGCCGGCCTGGTCCTGGCCAACGTGGTGTCCACGCTGCCCATCGCGGTGTTCATCCTGGGCGGGTTCATGCGGACACTGCCCAAGGAACTCTATGAAGCATCCTCCATCGACGGCAGCGGGCCGTGGAAGACCTACGCCTCCATCGCCTTGCCGCTGTCGGCACCCTCGATCGCCGCCGCCGCGATCTTCCTGTTCGTCATCCACTGGAACGAACTGCTGTACCCGCTGCTGTTCATCCAGTCTCCGGGTAACCGCACCCTGCCGCTGGCGCTGCTGAGCTTCCAGGGCGAGTTCCAAACCAACTACCCGTTGCTGTTCGCCGGAGTCATCCTGGCATCCCTGCCCGTGGTGATCGCCTACGTCTTCCTGCAGCGCTACTTTGTTGCCGGCATCACCGCCGGCGCGAGCAAGGGATGAGTACGACGACGACGGGCGGCTCTGCTGGCGGCAGTCCCCTTCCAGCCAACGAAAGGCACGATTCATGAATCTCAAATCAGCCCGGCACCTCATTAACGGCAGCTGGCATACCACCGGAGGCGCCAAGGACGTGACTGACCCGGGCAACGGAAGCACCGTGGGCGAGGTGGCCTGGGGTTCCGCCGGGGACGCCACCAAAGCCGCCGGCGCCGCGGCGGACGCGTTCGGCTCCTGGTCCCGCACCACGGTCCGCAACCGCGCGGATCTGCTCCGCAACGCCGCCGACCTCCTGGCAGAACGCCGCGACGAACTCGCCCACACCCTGGCACTCGAAGCGGGCAAGCGGCTCCCGGAAGCGCAGGGCGAGGTGGACTTTTCCGTTGAGTACTTCCGCTGGTTCGCCGAGGAAGTGCGCCGCGCCACCGGGACCGTCAGCCCGCCGGAGCTGCACGGCCGCCGCCACCTCAGCACCCGCAAACCCATCGGTGTGACCCTCAGCCTCACCCCGTGGAACTTCCCGGTCTCCATCCAGGCCCGAAAGCTCGCCGCCATGCTGGCCGCAGGCTGCACCGTGGTGGGCAGGGTGTCGGAGAAGGCCCCGCTGGCCGCCACAGGCCTGTTCGAGGTCCTGCACGACGCCGGGTTCCCCGCCGGGGTGGTCAACCTGGTCCACGGCCCCTCCCGTGAAATCACCGCCGCCCTGATGTCCCATTCGGCCGTCAGGGCGGTCAGCTTCACCGGTTCGACGGGCGTGGGCAGGCAAATCATGGCTTCGGCCTCAGAGCGCGTCGTCCGGCCCTTGCTGGAACTTGGCGGCAACGCGCCCTTTATTGTGTTCGAGGATGCGGACATTGATGCCGCTGTCGACGGTGCCGTCCTGGGCCGGCTCCGCAACACCGGCCAGTCCTGCGTGGCCGCCAACCGGTTCCTGGTCCAGGAGAGCATCGCGGAGGAGTTCGCGCAGAAGCTGGGCGCCCGCTTTGATGCCATGACCATCGGCCACGGCGTTCCCGACGGCGGCGCACCGGTCCCCGATCTGGGTCCCGTCATCGACGCCGAGCGGGTATCGGCCGTGCAGGCACTGGTGGACGACGCCATCAGCCGAGGCGCCCGGCGCGTCACGCAGCGGACCGATGTCCCCGGGCAGGGCACCTTCATGGCACCCACGCTGCTCACGGACGTCCCCGACGACGCGCCACTGGTGACCGAGGAAGTGTTCGGCCCGGCGGCCGGCGTCGTCACTTTTTCCTCGGAAGAGGACGCCGTCCGCAAGGCCAACGCCACGGAGATGGGCCTGGCCGCCTACGTATGGAGCAGCAGCCCCAAGCGCGGCTGGGATATCCCCGAACGCCTCGAAGCCGGCATTGTGGGGGTCAACGATCCCCTGCCCTCCGTTGCTTTCGCCCCCATGGGCGGCGCCAAGCAGTCGGGCCTTGGCCGGGAAGGATCAAGCCTGGGCCTCGAAGAGTTCGAGGAGGTCCAGTACGTGGCCTGGCGACCTTAAATGCTGACAACCGGACTGGTGCTGGGCGCCGTCGTGATGGGCGCCGGGATGCAGCGCGTCACGGGCATGGGGTTCGCCTTGGTGGCCGCGCCCTTCCTGGTCCTGCTGCTGGGCCCGGTGGAGGGGGTGGTGCTGGTGAACGTGTGCGGCGCCGTCACCGCGGGGGCCATCATCTTCCGGGTGGTGCGGGACATCGACTGGAAGCGCTATGGGGCGCTGACGGCTTCGGCACTCCTGGGCATCGTTCCGGCGGCCATCCTGATCCGTTTCATACCACCTGCGGTCCTTGAGATCTCCATCGGCGTGATCCTCGCCGTCGGCCTGACCGTCCTGCTGGTCCTCAAGTCGGCCACCCTGCCTGCTCACCGCCGCTACCTGCTGACCGCCGGCAGCCTGAGCGGGTTCATGAACACGGCGGCGGGCGTGGGCGGCCCGGCCGTCAGCATGTACTCCATTGCCACCCGCTGGCAGCACAAATCGTTTGCCGCCACCATGCAGCCGTACTTCTTCACCATCGGCACGTTCTCCCTGATCTCCAAGGCGATCACGGCACCTGCCTCGTTCCCCGTGCTGCCGTTGGCCATGTGGGTGGCCGTGGCCGTCGCCTGCCTGGCTGGCCTTGTGCTCGGCGATCTTGCCTCCAAACACGTTCCCGCCCGCGCCGCACAGATCCTGCTGATCGTCCTGGCGTACCTGGGAGCGGCCGCCACCATCATCCGCGGCGTGCTCGACGCCGTTGGCTGAGAATTGCTGCACCCGTCCCACATCCGCACCTGTAAAGAAAGAGGAAACAACATGACGTGGCTCGACAATGCCGCCCACGCACGATGGCTCGAGGCGGAAACCGACCGGCTAATTAACTTCGCCGAGGCTTCCAAGGTCCCCACGGGATTCGGCTGGCTGGATAACTACGGCAAAGTGTTCGCGGATAAGCCCACCCATCTTTGGATCACCGCCCGGATGACGCACAGTTTCGCTGTGGCCGCACTGATGGGACGGCCTGGCGCTGCACTCCTTGTGGACCACGGCATCGCAGCGCTCAACGGCCCCCTCCACGATGATGAGTTCGGGGGCTGGTACGCCGAGGTGGACGGGAACGGTCCCGTGAACGATACGAAGTCCGGCTACCAGCACTCCTTCGTACTCCTGGCCGCTGCCAGTGCCGTAGCCGCAGGGCGGCCGGGGGCCCGCCAATTACTGGACGAGGCGCTCCGGATAGCCGACACGAAGTTCTGGGACCACGAGGCGAACATGTGCTTCGACTCGTGGAACCGGGAGTTCACGGAAACCGAGGCCTACCGTGGCGGCAACGCAAGCATGCACTCGGTCGAGGCCTACCTGATCGTCGCCGACGTAACCGGGGAGAACCGATGGCTGGAACGGGCCCTGCACATCGCGGAGGTGCTCATCCACAAATTTGCGCGCAACAACAACTACCGGGTATTCGAGCACTTCGACCCCGAGTGGAACCCGATGCCGGAATACAACACTGACGACCGGGCAAGCCAGTTCCGTGCCTACGGCGGAACCCCCGGCCACTGGGTGGAATGGGCCCGTCTGCTCCTCCACCTCCGGGCCGGACTCGAAGCCCGCGGCCAGGACGTCCCCGCCTGGCTGCTCGACGACGCCCGGGGTCTGTTCGACGCCGCCATCCGCGACGCCTGGCAGCCGGACGGCAATCCCGGTTTTGTGTACACGGTGGACTGGGAAGGCAAGCCGGTGGTCACCACCCGCATCCGCTGGGTCCCCGCGGAGGCCATCGGAGGTGCGGCAGCGCTGTATATCGCCACCGGGGAGAAGCAGTATGCGGACTGGTACGAGCGGATCTGGGACCACGCCCGCGATTGGTTCATCGACTACGAGCATGGTTCCTGGAAGCAGGAACTCGACGAGCATGGCAATGTCACGTCCACCGTGTGGTCGGGCAAGGCGGACATCTACCACCTCTGGCACTGCCTTGTGGTCCCGCGCCTTCCGCTGGCGCCCGGCCTGGCCCCCGCAGTCGCAGCAGGCCTGCTGGACGCGCGCCTTAACCAGACCTTGAAGGCAACGGAACCGGCAGGCCGCTGATTCCGTCCGGCCAGGTTCGTACACGGACACCGACTTCGGCCGCCGGTAAGGCATCCTTTGCGAGGGGCGGTTCGGGGACCGTGTGGTGGCTCCGCACAGCAGGAGCGGGGCAATGTGTCATGTCCGTGACAGGCCCTTCGATCCGGTAAATTTAAGGGAGGAATTGTCAGGCGAGCAGCGCCGCATTCCGCCCCTCCCCCTTGAATGGATCCACACCCCCAATGTCCTCCGCGACTTCCGCGCCCGTGCCTGCCCGTTTTCCGTATGCCGCCATGATGGTCCTTGCCACCATCGCTTTTACTGCCATCACCACCGAACTCCTGCCGTCCGGCCTGCTGCCCCAGATCAGCACCGGGCTGGGGGTCTCCGAACCGGTGGCCGGCTACCTTGCCGCCGCCTACGCCGCCGTCATCGTCGTCACGGTGGTTCCGGCTGCCCGACTGTTGGGAAAGATTCCCCGGCACGCCCTGCTGGTGGGGCTGGTCCTGACCTTCGCACTGAGTAATGCCATGGTGGGACTGGCACCGGATTTCACCGCGGCGATGATCGCGCGCCTGGTAGGCGGCCTGGCGCATGGGCTGCTGTGGACCACCATGGCGCCGTTCGTATCCCGCGTGGTCCCGGCGGACAAGGTGGGCAAAGCCCTGGCGATCGTGTTCAGTGGCAACAGCCTGGGCCTGGCCATCGGCGCACCCGTGGGTACAGCACTGGGCGGATTCCTGGGCTGGCGCGCAGCGTTCCTGGTGCTCGCCGGGTTCGGCGTGCTCCTGACCGTGCTTGCGTTCTGGCTGCTCCCCCGCGTCCAGCGCATCAGTGACGCCGCCCGTCCGTCCCTGCGCAAGGCCATCGGCCAGCCGGGCGTGAAGTCCGTGGCCGTTGCTTGGCCGCTGCTGGTCCTGGCCCACTTCGCGCTGTTCACCTACATCGCGCCTTTCATTCGCGAGGCAGCCTTGCCGGATTACGCCATCAGCCTCTCCCTCACGGTGCTGGGCGGGTCCGGATTGCTGGGCATCTGGGTTGCGGGACTCACCGTGGATTCCCGGCCGCGCCGTTCGTTGCTGATCACGACGGCGGCCATCGCCGCATCGATGTTCCTCCTGCCTTTCGCGGTGGGGAACCTGCCCCTGGCCCTGGTCCTGATGACCATTTGGGGTGCCGGCCTGGGCGCGATCGGTATTTACAACCAGTCGGCGATCCTGCGGGCCGGCGGCGAGTACAGCGAGGCTGCGAACGGGCTCACGGTCCTGACCATCCAGCTGGGCATCACCGTTGGTGCGCTGTACGGTTCCGCGGCGCTGGTGGTGGGCGGCCCGCTGCTGGTCCCGGCCGCGGCCGCGGTACCCGTGGTTGCCGCGTTTGTGATTACGCTCGCCGGGAAGCGGTACGCCTACCCGCCGGGCCCCCGCGAACGCATCTGGCTGGAGCCCCGCCCTATCAAGGAAAGCGTCAAGGACCGGGCTTAATTCCTGCATCGATTGCTCCGCAGCTGCCGTTTTCACGGCCCAAAACGGCAGCTGCGGAGCAATCGATGGGCGCTGGGATGACAAGTTAGTCAAAAGTTTTTCGCAAACCCGTAACCTTTGTGACCGGGGTTTCGATCCACTAAGTGCGGGGCAACCCGCGCAGTTGATCGCAATCCATAAAATTCGTCAACGGAGGGTCTCATGTCTTTCTTCACTTTTTCGGGTAACAAGCTCGCCATGACTGTCCTTGCAGCAGGAGCCTTGGCGGTTGGCGGTACGGGCGTGGCCGCCATGGCCGAGTCGCTGCCGGACACACCGTCCGTCCTTGCAGAAACGGAATCGCCGTCGCCAAGCCCCACGGCAACGGAAACCGAATCCCCCGAGCCAACTCCTACGGAAACCGAAACCGAGGCGCCGGAGCCGACGCCAACGGAAACGGAGACGGAAGCGCCGGAACCTACGCCAACAGAAACAGAAACGGAGTCACCAGAACCTGCTCCCACGGAAACGGCTGACCCCGAGCCGTCGCCTACATCCACGGCCGCGGGACCTGACGCCACCGGCCCTGCGGCCTTCGGTTTGTGCAATGCCTTTACCAACGGCGGATTGAGCACCACGTCCACGGCCTACACCGCCTTGGTCCAGGCTGCCGGCGGGGAGGATGGCGTCGGTGCTTACTGCGCCACTGTTGCGGCTCCGGAAAGCGATGACGCTGAGAGCGGCGACTCGCCTGCCACAACAGGGCAGGACCAGCAACAGCAGCCGGTGAAGGAGCAGCGTCAGGGCGCAGCCTCCTCCGACGGCGCCGGGCACCACGCCGGAAACGGCGCCAAGCACTCCAACAACGGCCAGCGGTAGCTGTCGTATGGTTCGGCTGCGCCGGGGCGGGCTTACCGTCCCGGCGCAGCAGCCAATCTGGAGAGTGTTGCAGGGAAGTCTGCCGCAGGGGGGGCGGATGCAAAGGATTGAGCACGAGGCAGAGCCGTCCGGAGAGACGGACGACAGCATCTTTTGTGCTGCTTACCGCGAATTCTCGCCCGGGGTGCTCAGCTACCTGCGCTCACGTGGCGTTGAGGACCCCGAGGGCCTGACCCAGGAGGTCTTCCTGGCCCTCGTTCCGCAGCTTGGGGACGTGCGCGGCGGGATGAGGGGCGTCAAGTCCCTGGTCTTCTCCATCGCCCATGCACGCTACGTAGACGAGCACAGGCGCAGGCTGAAGACGCCACACACCACGGACTACGACCCCGATCAGGACCCGCGCTGCAGCAGTTCGGCTGAGGACGATCTGCTGGCGGTGGAAAGCTCGGGCAACGTCAAAGCGCTGCTGAGTGATTTGCAGCAGGATCAACAGGATGTGATCACGCTGAGGATCGTGGCGGACCTTTCGGTTGAGACGACGACGGAGATCATGGGCAAGACCCCGGGTGCGATCAAACAACTGCAGCGCCGGGCCCTCTCCCGCCTCCGCAAACTCTGTACCCCATTACGGGAGGACGGTAATGACGGCTGAAGACAAGGCCCGGCAGAAGCACAGGCTAGACGACGAACGATCCGTCGAGGTCCTGCTGGCAGAGGCAGGCTTCCCGGACGACCCGGGACTTCGGACAGCGTTGCTGCAGTTGCGGGCGCTCCGGGTTTCCGAAGTCCCCGCTCCGTCAGCCGAGCTTGCGGCGCTTTTGGGAGGGTCCGAAACGGCCGACGTGACCTGTTTGGAACCGGGCAAGCCCCGGAAGAAAAAGCACGTCGTCATCACTACGCTCGCAGTGGCCGCTTCCTTCGGTATTGCCGGCGGCGCCGCGGCAGGAAACGAGAACGTCCGCCGTGAAGCTGGGGGAAGCGTCAGCGCCGTCATGGACTGGTTCTCGCCTCCAACCCCTGCGACTCCTGCACCCACCCTTCCCGCCAAACCGCCAATGCCCGGGCCCGCAGTGGTTTCCGTTCCTGCATCAGACATGCCCCCTGCTGCGCTGATCCGTGAGCCTTTGCCTGCTCCTCTTTCGGAACCCGCTCAGTCCGCCACCCCGTTTAATGCCGAACAGCGGGATCTACACGAGCGGGGCGCGGATGCACCGGAGGTTCCTTTGAGTGCCACGACAAGCGTGCCGGCAGATGTTGGCAGCGAGGCTGGGGCCGGTACCAGGGCCGCAGGACCACGCGGCAGTGCCACTCCTCCGGAGGCAGGCGGGGCCGCCGCCCCCGCCATCGATGCCACCGAACCAAAGGCCGGCGGCAAAGGGACGGCAGACCGGCCGGACACACACTCGACGCCTCCCACCTCCAAGGCCAAGCCAGGCACGGCACGCTGATCCGCAGGCATCCAGAACGACCGCGGGACTTCGGAACGAAAGCCGGCAGCCGCCGTCGAACTTTATGCGCAGAACACCATCGAGTGCTCCATACCTGTCGTTTTCAGGGCTCAAAACGACCATTGCGGAGCAATCGATGGGACTTAGTCGCGGTACTTGGCCACCGTGAACAGGAAGGTGGAGTCCTCCTCCGCGTGAAGACTGTGCAGGCCGGGCGGGACGATGAGCAGGTCGCCCACCTTGCCCTGCCAGGATTCCCCGCCGGCGCGAAGGCTCACGCAGCCCTGGATCACGAACACGGTGGCGTCCCCCGGATTCTGGTGCTCACTCAGTTGGGTTCCGGCCGTCATGGCCATCACCGTCTGGCGAAGGATCTTCTCGTGGCCGCCGTACACAGTGTCCGCAGCCCTGCCGTTGGTGGAGCCGATGGCGGCCTCGAGCTGCTGCCGGGCCAGCGCATCGATCGATATCTTCTGCATGGGCCCAAGGCTACCCACCAGCGGCAACCTTGGCGACAGGGTTTGGCGCCACGCCACAGTCCACCGATTTCGAAGGCCGGTAACAGGCTTGGTAAAGGTTAAGGAATGCTAGACGTCCTGAATCCCGCCCTGCCCTTCATCGCCACTGTCCTTGCCGTCGTGGCCGGACTGGCGCTGTCCTGGCTGCTCCGCAAGGTCGTCCTGAGGCTGAACCGGAAACGGCCAGAGCTGCAGGCCACCTCCCGGGTGGCGCGCCGGCCGCTGCGCCTGACACTGTGCCTGGCGGGCGTCCGTACCGCGCTGGGGCTGACGGCTGACCACGAAAGCTGGCACGCCGGCGTCGACCATTTCCTGTTGATTGCGCTCATAGGTGCGGTGGCCTGGTTGGCCACCGCAGTACTGCTCATCGTGGAAGCCGTGGTGCTGAACCGGCACAGCGTGGACGTGGCGGACAACCGGCGGGCACGGCGGCTGCGCACGCAGATGATCCTGGCACGCCGGATCGCCGTGGCGCTGGTGGTGGTGCTCGCCGCCGGCACCGCGATGCTGACCTTCCCGGCCATCCAGGCACTGGGCGCCGGACTGCTGGCGTCAGCCGGCGTGATCTCCATCGTTGCCGGCCTCGCCGCGCAGACGTCCCTGGTGAACGTCTTCGCCGGCATGCAGCTGGCGTTCACCGATGCCATCCGGGTGGACGACGTGGTGGTGGTGCAAAAGGAGTGGGGCCGGATCGAGGAGATCACCCTCACCTACGTGGTGGTGCATCTCTGGGATGACCGCCGCCTCATCCTGCCGTCCACCTACTTCACCACCACGCCCTTCGAGAACTGGACCCGCCGCCAGTCCGAGGTGATGGGCACGGTGGAGTTCGACCTCGACTGGCGCGCCCCCGTGGAGGACATGCGCACCGAACTGCGCCGCGTCCTCGCCGGAACCGGACTGTGGGACGAACGGGTGGGCGTCCTGCAGATCACCGACGCCACGGGCGGTTTTGTCCGGGTCCGGATCCTGGTCAGCGCGGCGGACAGTGCCGCGCTCTTCGACCTGCGCTGCCTGGTCCGCGAAACCATGGTCACGTTCCTGCAGCAGCACCATCCGGAAGCCCTGCCCCACCAGCGCTGGGAGCAGGCAACGGACGACGCCGGCACCGCCAACCGTCGCAGGGCACCATTGCGCGGGCTGGGTTCGCCCTCTGCCGACGGCTACCGCGCGCCCGCAGATCCGCATGAATCACAGTTGTTCACCGGCTCCATCGAGGCAGTGGAGCGGTCCCGGGCCTTCACGGGTCCCGGCGACGAGGTGTTCGAGGAGCGGGACAGGAACCTGGCGTCGCGCAACTGATCGGACGGCGGCAAACCCTTGATATGTGACCATTCAGTCACCTATCATTGCTGGCATGGACGACGTGTTCAAGGCACTCTCCGACCCCACCCGCCGGGACCTGCTCGACAAGCTGTTCCGCGAGGACGGCCAGACCCTGAGCGCCCTTGAAGCACGGTTCGACATGACCCGGTTCGGGATCGCCAAGCACCTCCGCATCCTGGAGGACGCAGGCCTGGTGGTGACCCGCCGTCGGGGACGTGAAAAGCTGCACTTCCTGAATCCGGTCCCCATCCGCCTGGTCCACGACCGCTGGGTCAGCAAATACGCAGAACCATGGGCCGCTGCCCTCAGCGACCTCAAATCCAGATTGGAAAGTCCCATGGAAAAGATCTTCGAGATTTACATCAAGACCACGCCCGAACGGCTGTGGGAAGCCATCACGAACAGCGATATCCGCAGCAAGTACCAGTTTGGGAACACCATCGAGGCGGACTGGTCCCCCGGTGGCCGGTTCGTGATGGGCAACCCGAAGGCGGGTGCGCCCCTGGGCGAAGGCGAAAACCTTGAGGTCGATCCGCCGCGGCGCCTCGTCCAGTCAATGCGGGCACTGTGGGGCGAGGACGTCAAGGCCGAGGGCACCTCCACGATCACCTGGGAGATCGAACCGGTCGGCGATTCCTGCCACCTCACCGTCACCCACAGCGACCTGCGCGAGGGCGCCAACGAACAGCTCTACGGCGGCTGGCCGATGATCCTTTCCGGCCTGAAAACGTGGCTGGAAACCGGAGAAAAGCTCACCACGCCCGGCTCGCTGCTGTACACCTGAGGCTCCCCCACCAAAGGTTCGACGGCGGCGCGTACTGCCCGCCGCCGTCGAACCTTTGGTGTGGCTATCGGCGCGGAATGCGCACGATGACCGGCCCCGGGCGGGCCGCATCCAGGGTCACCTTCAGTTCCTGGCCATTAATGCTCAGGCTGCCCCCGGGACCCTCGACAGACGCTTCGGCTGCTGACCGCCCGTCCCCGCTGAGCCTCAGCACGGCTTCATGCCCCTCGTTGAGCGAATCAACAAAGGCAACCACCTCAGAACCACGCTCAACCCAGCGGACCCAGACGTCCCCCCGGTCATTCACTGGAGCGTTCTCCAGCGGGTGTGCACCCACGAGGTACTGCTTGGCGGTTGCCATCCAGTGGCCAAGGTCGGTCAGGGCCTGGCGCTGGATCTCGGGGATGGTTCCGTCCGCCCGCGGCCCGACATTCAGCAGGAAGTGGCCGCCACGGGAAACGACGTCCGTCAGGTGCCGGGCCAACTCCTGGCCGGTGAGCGACTGCTCAGGACCTTCCACCTGGTTGTAGCCGAAGGAGAATCCGATGCCCCGGCAGTTCTCCCACTCGGACTCAGACTCGGACTCCCTGGCCGCTTCGTACTCGCTGGTGGCGTAGTCCTTATGGGTGGCGCCCCAACGGTCGTTCACCACGCCGTCCGGAACCGCTGCGTAGAACTGTTCAAAGAGGGTTCCGAGTCCGTTCTCGCCGAAATGCTTGCCGGCGTCGGGCCATTCAATGTCGTTCCACAGGACATGGGGCCGGTATTTATCCACCAGGTCGGCCACGTGGTTGTAGGCGTATTCGGCGTAGCCGGCGTCCTTGGGGCGGGAAGTGTCGTGGACGCTTTCGCTGGTGACGTGCGGCGGGAAGGGGCGCACATGCCAGTCCAGACCACCGGAATAGTACAGGCCCAGCTTCAGGCCCTTGTCATCCACGGCCCGGGCAATCTCGCCGATCAGGTCCCTGCGGGGTCCGGGGTGGACTGTGTTCCGCTCCCCTGTTCCCGGAGCATCCCAGAGCGCGATGCCGTCATGGTGCTTGGTAGTGGGCACCACGTAATCGGCCCCGGCGAATTTGAACAGCTCTACCCACTCCGCCGGAGCGAACTGTTCTGCTTTCCACTGGTCCAGGAAGGCATCGTAGTCCTCGCCGCCGAACACGTCCCCGTGGTGTTGCTGGGCCGGGCTGCCGTCGATGCGGATGGTGTTGTAGTACCACTCTGCGTAGGGGTTGTGGGTGAACCATTCGCGGTCCTCGATGGTGCCGAGGGCGCCGATGGGTTCGGCCCAGGCGGGAACGGAGTAGGCGCCCCAGTGGATGAAGATGCCGAACGGCGCGTTCTGGAACCATTCCGGAACGGGCCGGGACAACTTGCTCCAGTCTTCGCGGGTGGCCAACGGCTCGGTCATTAGATCACTCCAATTCTTGGTTCGAAACGTTCGGCACGGTGGAAGTACCACTGAAGGATGATGTGTGATCAGGGAGGGCCGAGATGTAGTCCTCCACCGCATAGAGGTGGTTTGCCATGCGGGTCCTGGCCCTGTCGGCGTCATGCTGCCGCAGCGCTTCCAGGATTCCCAGATGCTCCCGATGCGTGGCCGCCAGGCCTTCATCGTCATGGATGGACCGCCACATCCGGCCGCGAATCGTGTTCGTGGATACGGTCTCGATCAGCGCTGACAGCACGTGGTTCCTTGAAGCCTCCGCGATGAGCCGGTGGAATTCGATGTCACACTGCATGGCGCCGGCATGGTCGATGGGTGAGGCCTGAATGGCAGCGTTCGCCCGCCCCAAGATATTTTCGGCCTGATCAAGCTGGGAGCTGTCGATACACACCGCCGCCGCCGCTGCCGCTTCCGTTTCAAGGGCCCGGCGGACTGTATGCACCTGATTCGCCCGCTCTCCATCCTGCAGGCCTACCCAGAATTCCATAGCGGACAGCAGGGCCGACGGCTCCAGCCGCGTTACGAAGGTGCCGGCACCCTGTCTGGTTTCCAGGATGCCCATGGTGGACAGTGCGCGCACGCCTTCCCGAAGGGAGCCCCGGGAAACCTGCAATTCCGCTGCCAGGTCCTTCTCAATGGGCAACCGGTCGCCCGGCCGCAGCCGCCGGGAGGACAGCATTTGTTTCACGCCTGAAATCACGACGTCTGTCTGGGACATCGACCCGATGGAATTGCCGTTGCTCACGGCAGCCGCCTTTCCTAGTACTCCGACGAGCATAATTGACTTTCATCAGATGTATCACTTGGAAGAACCTGCTTCTGCCTATAATCTCATCCAATACTCCAAAATACATCAGATGACCGCTGGCACACCCCATGGAAAGGGTAGGGGAACAAGCATGATCAACTACACCCTCACCCACCCGGGCCTGCTGGCGGCCCTCGCCGAATCCGGCCACGGCTCGCAGATCCTCCTGGCGGACGCCAACTACCCGCACAATACCGGCGCCCCGGCGGCTGCCAAGCGGATATCCCTGAACCTGAGGCCCGGCCTGCTGACCATCGACCAGATCCTGGAAGTACTGATCGATGCCGTTCCGCTCGAAGCCGCCGCGGTCATGGCACCCCCGGACGGAAACTGGACAGAGGCAGTCAAAGGCTACGAAAGCGCACTGGGCACACAGGTTCCCATCACTTCCCACCAGCGCTTCGACTTTTACGAGGCCGCGCGGTCGCCGAATGTCGCCGTCGTCATCGCCAGCGGGGACACCCGGCACTACGCCAACCTGTTGCTGACCATCGGGGTCCGGCCAGACGAAACAGCATGAGGGCCGGCAGTTGCTTCAGTTAGTTGACTCACACGTCCATGTCTGGGACCCGGCCTTGCACCGTTACGACTGGTTGAACGGCGTTCCCGCGCTGAACCGGCCATTCCTTCCACAGGCACTTCCGCACCCGCCCGGGACACGGTCCGTCTTTGTGCAGGCCGATTGCCGTGATGACCAGGCTCTGAAGGAAGTTGACTGGGTGTCCGGCTTGGCGGCCGACTGGCCCGAGTTGGCGGCGGTTGTGGCTTTCGCTTCCATCAGCCGCGGGGACAGTGTGTCCCGTGACCTTGACGAGCTGCGTCAGCGGCCCCTGGTCCGCGGGGTACGCCAGCTGCTCCAGGACAGGGAGGCCGGTTTTATGCTGGCACCGGAAACTCTCGCTGGAGCCCGCCGGGCAGGAAGGGTTGGATTTACCTTTGACGCCTGCGTCCGCTCGTCCCAACTTTTGGAGCTTGCAGAGTTTGCTGCCCGGGTACCGGAGCTGGGCATCGTGCTGGACCATATGGGCAAGCCACCCATTGCTGCCGGTGAACTCAGCGACTGGAGCAGCGCGATGCGTGCACTGGCCAGGCAGCCCAACGTCGTCGTGAAAATCTCGGGGGCGGGCGCGGAAGCCGACCCGACTCGTCCACTTGCGCCGCAGGCCCTGCCTTTCATCCGGGAAACCCTGGCCCTCTTTGGGGGCGGGCGGTGCATGATCGGCAGCGACTGGCCTGTCTCGCTCATGGACCCGGCCGGGTACCAGGACTGGATCACCACCGTGGAGCAGGCGATGGCCGGGGCATCAGCCAGCGAGCGCGAGGGCCTGGCACATGGAACCGCAGTTCGCTTCTACCGGCTGAACGCTGTCCGAGGTCCGGAAAAAACGGAAGAGGAGAAGGACTAACCATGCAAACAGAAACCCGCACCATCCCCGGCACCGCAGTGCGCCTGCCCGTCCTCGGGTTCGGTGGCGCCCCCATCGGCAACCTGTACCGGCCAGTGCCGGAACAGGAGGCGGTCGACGCCGTCAACACAGCCTGGGAAGGTGGCGTCCGGTACTTCGACACAGCACCGCACTACGGGCTGGGACTTTCCGAACACCGCCTGGGAAAAGCCCTTGCGGGCCTGGACCGGGACAGTTACGTGCTCAGCACCAAAGTGGGGCGCCTGCTCCGGCCCAATCCCTCCCCGAAGGGAAAGGACAGTGAGGGGTTCGACGTTCCCGACGACCTGGCCCGGGTCCGCGACTATTCCCGGGACGGAGTGCTGCGCTCCATAGAGGAGAGCCTCCAGCGGCTGGGGACTGACCGGATCGACGTGGTGTACATCCACGACCCGGACGACTACTGGACCGAAGCGGTGGAGGGTGCGGCGCCAACACTGTCCGCGCTGCGCGACGAGGGCGTCATCGGCGCGTGGGGCGCGGGCATGAACCAATCCGAAATGCTGGCCCGTTTCGTCACGGAAACAGACATCGATGTGATCATGCTGGCCGGCCGGTACACGCTGCTGGAACAGGGAGCAGCGCAGGAACTGCTGCCGGCGTGCCTTGAGCGGGAAGTGGGAGTGGTAAACGTCGGGGTCTTCAACTCCGGCCTGCTCTCCAAGGACCGACCGGCCCGCGATGCCACCTACAACTACCAGCCCGCCCCGCAGGAGCTTCTGGACCGCGCCAACCTGCTCGCGGACATCTGCGAATCACACGGAACCACACTCCCCGCGGCCGCCCTCCAGTTCCCGTACCTACACCCCGCCGTGACAAGCGTGGTCCTGGGCATGCGGACGCCGGAACAGGTCAAGCAAAACCTCGATTTGGCATCGAAGGCCGTCCCGGACCAGCTCTGGGATGACCTGCGCCACCGCGGCCTCATCACATAACTTCCGAAGGCCAACACCCCCAATTCACGAAAGAAGAATCATGGAATTTGCACGCATCGGAGCCCGGGCAAGGAAATACCAGTCCTGCTGCACGAAAAGAAGTACTACTCCCTGGAACAGGTGGCGGCGGACATCGACGCCGGTTTCTGGGAGTCCGGCGGGCCGGGGCGCGCAGCGGCGGCCCTTGCGGCGGGGGAACTGGCAGAGATTGACGTTGAGGGTGCCCGGATCGGCGCCCCGATCGCCAGGCCGTCATCGGTCATCTGCGTGGGCATGAACTACGCGGCACACGCCGCCGAGTCAGGGTCCGCTCCCCCATCAGTACCCATCATCTTCCACAAGGCCCCCAACACCGTGGCCGGCCCGTTCGATGCAGTGGCGATCCCCCGCGGTTCCACCAAGACGGACTGGGAGGTGGAGCTCGGCGTGGTCATTGGACGGCGGACTTCCTACCTGGAATCCCCCGAACAGGCCCGCGACCACATCGCCGGCTATGTCACCGTCAACGACCTCTCCGAACGCACCTTCCAGCTGGAGGTATCCGGCGGCCAGTGGTCCAAGGGAAAGAGCTGCGCCGGGTTCTGCCCCACCGGCCCGTACCTGGTCACCCCGGACGAAGTGGATGCCGGCGACCTGCAGCTGCGGAGCTGGGTCAACGGCGATATCCGCCAGGACTCCTCCACCCGCGACCTGATCTTCGGGGTGGACCAGGTGATCTGCGACCTCAGCCAGTTCCTGGTCCTTGAGCCGGGAGACCTGATTTGCACCGGGACCCCGGAGGGTGTGGCCCTGTCCGGGCGCTTCCCCTACCTGAAGGTCGGGGACATCGTCGAAATTGAAGTAGCCGGACTCGGCCGCCAGCGCCAGGAATTCTTCCAGGGCTAGCCAGCCCAACCACGAAAGGACCAAACAATGGAGTTTGCGGGACTCAAGGCAATCGTCACCGGAGGAGCCTCCGGAATAGGGGCCGCAACGGCCCAGCTGCTGCAGGAGCGCGGCGCCGCCGTCGCCGTTCTGGACCTCCGCCCCGAACAGGCACCGGAAGGGCTCACGGCACTCCACTGCGACGTCTCCGACGACGCCTCGGTCCGGCAGGCTGTGGCAGAGGCTGCGGGGCAACTGGGCGGGATCGACATCCTGGCCAACAACGCCGGCGTGGGTGCGCAGGGCACCATTGAATCCAACGACGACGACGAGTGGCACCGGGTGTTCGATATCAATGTGCTGGGAATGGTCCGCGTCTCACGGGCCGCCCTGCCGTACCTGCGGCAGTCGGCGCATGCTGCCATCGTCAACACCTGCTCCGTGGCGGCCACCGCAGGGATCCCGCAGCGGGCCCTTTATAGCGCCACCAAGGGCGCGGTGCTGTCACTCACCCTGGCCATGGCTGCCGACCACCTCCAGGAAGGGATCAGGGTCAACTGCGTAAACCCCGGCACCGCTGACACTCCGTGGATCGGCCGGCTGCTGTCCACGGCGGCAGACCCCAAGGCTGAGCGTGCCGCGCTCGAGGCCCGCCAACCGCACGGCCGGCTGGTATGCCCGGAGGAGGTCGCTGCAGCCATCACCTACCTGGCCAGCCCGCTCGCCGGGTCAACCACGGGCGTGGACCTGGCTGTGGACGGCGGCATGCAGGCGCTCAGGCTCCGGCCCCGCTCCGTAGCCTCCTGACGCCGAGGCCCAGAACGCGCCAGCGGTTCCGCGGCTGGGTAAGGTCGTCTCATGGAAAGCGGCACCCTGGTTAATATCGCTTTGGTTCTCGGTTTCGTGCTGCTGGGCGGGGTGTTCGCGGCGGCGGAGATGGCACTGGTATCCCTGCGCGAGAGCCAGGTGCGCCGCATCGAGAGATCCGGCGACACCGGCGCCCGGACGGCCGCCCTTGCCCGCAACCCCAACCGCTTCCTCTCCACCGTGCAGATCGGCGTGACCCTGTCCGGTTTTTTCTCGGCAGCCTATGGCGCCTCGGCGATCGCGCCCGCCGTCGTGCCCCTCCTCGAAGCCATCGGGTTGGGCGCGGCGGCCGGGCCCGTGTCCGTCGTCGGCATGACCCTGCTGGTTGCTTATCTTTCCCTGGTTCTGGGCGAGCTCGCCCCCAAGAGGCTGGCGCTGCAGAGACCTGTTGCCTTCACCAGGATCCTTGCCCCGCCGCTGATTGCCCTCTCGGGTGCCATGCGGCCGGTCATCTGGCTCCTGTCCGTATCCACAGACGCGGTGGTCAGGCTCCTTGGCGGCGACCCGCGCATCAAGCGGGAAGGCATCAGTTCCGAAGAGCTTTGGGACCTGGTGGCGGAGAACGAACTCCTCGAAGAGAACAGCCGCACCATCCTGGCCGATGTGTTCGGCGCCGGGGACCGGACGCTGCAGGAGGTGATGCGGCCCCGCACGGAGGTGACGTTCATCGACGGCGCGCTGACCATTGCCGAGGCCCGCAGGATGGTCCGGGATGGACCGTATTCGCGCTTCCCGGTCATCGGGCGGAGCCCTGATGACGTCCTGGGCTTCGTCCACATACGCGACCTGATGCCCCGGGACGAAGCACAGGACCAGGCACCTGTAAGGGACATCGCCCGGGAGATCCTGCCGCTGCCCGGGACCAACCGCGTGCTTCCGTCGCTTTCCCGGATGCGCAAGACCAACCAGCACATCGCCCTGGTGGTGGATGAATACGGCGGCACCGATGGCGTGGTCACGCTCGAGGACCTGGTGGAGGAACTGGTGGGGGAGATCTACGACGAATACGACACGGGCGCCGAGCACGAGGACCGCGTCAATGTGGCCAACGGAACGATCGATGTGGACGGCGGCCTGATCCTGCAGGAGTTCAAGGCCGCCGCCGGAATCGCTCTCCCCGAGGGCCACTACGAAACCGTGGCGGGATTCATGTTGGACCACCTGGGCCGGCTGCCGAAGGCAGGTGACAGGGTGCAGATCCCCGGATACGTCCTGACCGTCCTCAGCATGGACCGGTTGCGGATCGCCCGGGTCAGGGTCACACCGGTTGCCGGCCCGCCCGGCTGACTTGTTGGCAGGCTGAGGGGGCTGCCTGGATGAAAGGCACGACGGCGGCACGCCCCTTCTATGGCCGGGTCCCGTTTACGAAACGCATCCGGTTCCATTCCCTGTCCCTTTACTGTTGTTGAGGCAAGTCACGCAACCGTTTACGTAAACCGTTTGCGTACCTGCCTTAGGGCTTCAGCAGGAAAGAGGAAACAGTGGTAACCATCAGGGATGTGGCGCAGCACGCCGGAGTCTCCCCTGCCACCGTTTCCCGCGTCGTCAATGGCCTCGTGGGGTATTCGGACGAGACCCGGGAACGCGTCGAGGCCGCGGTCCGGAAGCTCAGCTACGAAACGGATTACCTGGCCCGCGGACTCAAGACCCGCCAGACTTCGGTCATCGGCCTCCTCGCCCCCATGGTCTCGGATGCCCTCGCCTCCAAGGTGATGCAAGGCGTGGAGGAAGAGGCCCAGGAACGCGGGTACGCCGTGATGCTGGGCCGCACCGGGGCAAAATCCGCCTTCATCGCCGGCTACCTGCGGACCCTGCGAACCTACCGGGCCGCAGGCGTCATCCTCATTTCCGCCGTCATCACCCAGGAGACCCGGCAGCTGCTGGGGCCAAACATCCCCATCATCTCCGTGGCCATCAGTGACAAATCCGGATCACCCAGCGTGGCCATCGACGACGAACAGGCAGCCTACGACGCAACCCGGCACCTGCTGCGCATTGGCCACCGCCGTATCGGCCTGCTCGCGGGAGATCCCGCATCAGTGTTCGTAGCCCAGCCCCGGAAGCGCGGCTACCTCCGCGCCATGCAGGAGGCGAAATGCACCCCGGTCACGGCCACTGGCAGCTTCTTCTACGAGAGTGGCGCCGCCGGCCTGGATGAATTGCTGGCCCAGGACCCGGGACTCACGGCCATCTTCGCCGTCAGCGACGAAATGGGTGCGGCGGTGGTCAATGAACTCCAGAAGCGCGGCCGGAGAGTCCCTGAAGACGTCTCCGTCCTGGGCTTCGACAACACCTCAACATCACTGCATGTCCACCCGCCGCTGAGCACCATGGCCCAGCCGCTGGAAGAAATGGGGCGGATGGCCGTCACCAAACTCATGCGGGCCCGGGACCTGGGACCCAAGATCATGCCCCACCGGCTCATCGAGCGCGGCTCGACGGCACCACCACCGGCCAGCTAGAAGCCGTACCCCTCACCCAAGGCAACGCCCGGCACATCCCCGTGCCGCCGTCGTCGTCGTTTTCCATGCCCGTAAACCCAAATTTTCGCCAATAAAATCCCCAAAAGGAGCATCACATGAGGCAGCGCCGCCACACCTGGCAGACACTTCTCACCACCACCGCACTCGCCACGGCAGCCGCCACCGGGCTCACGGCCTGCGGCGGTTCATCATCCGAGCCGAAGGCCAGCAGCAGCCCGGCCGCCGCCTTCGAAGGCAAGGGCCCCATCAACTACGTTTCCTCCCGCGACGCCTCCGGCGCTGCCAACAAGAGCATCGAGGAATGGAACACGGCCCACCCTGACGAAAAGGTCACGTTCATCGAACTGCCGGATTCGGCCGACCAGCAGCGCCAGCAGCTCATCCAGAATGCCCAGATTAAATCGGACACGTTCAGCGTGCTGAACCTTGACGTGGTGTGGAACTCGGAGTTTGCGGCCAACAAGTGGGTTCTGCCGCTGCCGCAGGACGCCGTGCCCACTGACAAGATGATTCCCGCCACCGTCAACGCCGCCAAGTACCGGGACAACCTGGTGGGTGCGCCGTACTACACCGACGGTGCGCTCTTCTACTTCCGCCAGGACCTGCTCACCGCCGCCGGCGTTGCCGCCCCGCCCAAGACATGGGACGAGATGAAGGACGCCTGCAAGAAGATCCTTGCCCTGCCCGATGCCGCGGGGATGTCCTGCTACACCGGCCAGTTCGACAAGAACGAGGCCCTCACCGTGAACTTCTCCGAGGCAGTGGCCTCCGCCGGCGGCAGCGTGGTTGACGCCGACGGCAAGCCCACAGTTGACACCGCCGAAGCCAGGAAGGGCCTGTCCCTGCTGGTGGACGGGTTCAAGGAAGGACTCTTCCCCTCGGACGCGGTCACCTACCTTGAGGAACAGGGCCGCCGCGCGTTCCAGGACGGCAAAGTGGTGTTCCTGCGCAACTGGCCCTTCGTCTACGCGTCCCTGAGCGCGACGGACGGCTCAAGCAAGGTGGCCGGCAAGTTCGGCATCACCTCCATCCCCGGAACCGACGGCCCGGGTGTGTCCACCCTGGGCGGCCGCAACCTGGCCGTCTCCCCCTTCACCCCCAACAAGGCCACAGCCCTGGAGTTCATCAAGTTCTTCACCAGTGAGGAGCAGGCCCGGAAGCGCCTGGAACTCAGCTCCCGCGCACCCGCCTACGCCGACCTCTACCAGGACCAGGCCGTCGTCGCCAAGCGCCCCTTCTTCCCCACCCTGCTCGAATCACTGCAGAATGCCCAGCCCCGCCCCAAGGTGGTCCAGTACGGCGCAACCACCAAGGCCATTCAGGAAGAGGCCTACGCCGCGATTACCGGCCAGAAGACCACTGACGCCGCACTCACTGACATGCAGTCCAAGCTCAAAGAGATCGCAGCCAAATGACAAGCACCACAACCCTCAACCGGAAGCCGGGCGGACCTCCGGGCACGCAGCGGACGTCGGGTGCCGGGCGGACTCCCGGTGAGGGACGGATGGCGGCCCTGCTGCTCTCCCCCACGCTCCTGGTCCTGGCGCTGGTAATCGCCTACCCACTCATTTCGGCCATCCACCAGTCCCTGTACCGGGCCCAGTCCGGTCTGGACGCTGACGGCTTCGTCACCGAAGGGGAAGCATTCGTTGGCCTTGCCAACTATGCGGACCTCTTCTCGGGTGAAGCCGGCCAGAGGTTCCTCAACGCCTTCGGCAACACCACCTTCTTCACCGTTACCACTGTTCTGCTGGAGACCATCCTGGGATTGGCCCTGGCACTGGCCATGAACCGCGCCTTCAAGGGCCGGTCCTTCCTCCGGGCCAGCATCCTGGTGCCATGGGCGGTCCCCACTGCCGTGTCAGGCCTGCTTTGGCGGTGGATCTTCCAGTCCGACGGCATCGCCAACACCCTGCTGGGCAGCGAGATCCTTTGGACCGCGGAGGGTGCGGCGTCCAAGGTTGCGGTCATCGTGGCGGAGGTCTGGAAGACGGCGCCGTTCATCGGCCTGCTGGTGCTGGCGGGCATGCAGATCATCCCGGACGAGGTGTACGAGGCCGCCAAGATCGACGGCGCCGGCTGGTGGCGGCAGCTCGGCTCCATCACCCTCCCGCTGGTGAAGCCAACGCTCCTGGTGGCCGTGCTGTTCCGCATGCTCGACGCCCTGCGCATGTTCGATCTGCCGTTCGTGCTCATCGGACCGGGCAAGCAGTCGGTGGAAACGCTGTCCATGCTTGCCTGGGACGAGTCCAACCAGCTCCGGTACGGCTCGGCGTCTGCCTTTGCCGTAATCCTGTTCCTCTACGTCGCCGCGGTGGCCATCGTGTTCGTCAAGGTACTGGGTGCCGACATCACCGGGGCAAGACAGCTGGGCGCCAAACGCCGTGCCCGTAAGGCAGACCGCATCCAGAAAGCCGAGGCCGCGCAATGACCATCACAGACCTCCGGGCGCTCTCCAAAGCCGGGAACCCGGCGTCGGGCGCTCCTCCCAGGACCACCCGGCAGAAACGCACCTGGCGCTCCTACTCCGTTTATGCAGGCCTGGCGTTGATCATCGTCTACTGCCTGGCGCCGTTCTACTGGATGATCGTCTCCAGCCTCCGCCGCACCGCCGACATTTTCGACAACACCCTCCTGCCGGACCCTTTTTCGCTGGAGAACTACGCCAAGGTGTTCGACGGATCCACCATGTTCGGCCAGGCGCTGCTGAACAGCCTGATCGTGGCAGGCGTAACCACCGTGGCAGCACTGGTCCTGGGTATCTTCGCCGCCTACGCCATCTCCCGGTTGAACTTCCGGTTCAAGTCCGTGATCCTCGGGGTGATCATTGCGACGTCGATGTTCCCGGGCATCTCCGTAGTGGTGCCCCTGCTGCGGTTCTTCACGGACCTGGGCTGGATCAACACCTACCAGGCCATGATCATCCCCAACCTGTCCTTCGCCATCCCGCTCGCCGTCTGGAACCTGACCACGTTCATGAAGCAGCTGCCGTTCGACCTTGAAGAGGCCGCCATGATCGACGGCTGCACCAAGTGGCAGGCTTTCCGCAAGGTCCTGCTCCCGCTGGCGGCGCCGGGCGTGTTCACCACCGCGATCCTGACGTTCATCCACAGCTGGAACGAGTTCATCATCGCGCTGTCCATGATCAACGACCCCAAAATCCAGACCGCCACCGTGGCCATCTCAAAGTTCACAGGGGCCACCGAGTTCCAGGCGCCGTTCGGGGAGCAGATGGCGGCCGGAGTCATTGTCACCATTCCGCTGGTGATCATGGTCCTGGTGTTCCAGCGCAGGATCGTGGAAGGCCTTACGGCAGGAGCAGGCAAGTGAGCGACTGGTGGCAGTCCGCGGTAATTTACGAGGTCTATCCGCGGTCCTTTGGCGACGGAAACGGCGACGGCGTGGGCGACCTTTCCGGCCTCATTGAACGGCTGCCCTATATCGCGTCGCTGGGAGTGGACGGGATCTGGATGACCCCGTTCCAGCCGTCGCCGCAGGTGGACCAGGGCTACGACGTCAGCGATTACTGCGGCGTGGATCCGCTCTTCGGCACCATGGGGGACTTTGACCAGCTTTTGGAGAAGGCCCATGCCCTGGGACTGCGGGTCCTGCTGGATGTGGTCCCCAACCACTGTTCGTCGGCCCACCCGCTGTTCCAGCAGGCCCTTGCGGCCGGGCCGAGTTCACCGGAGCGCGGGCTGTTCCATTTCGTGCAGGGCCGCTCTTCGGCGCCTGGGTCCCTCAGCGATCTGCCACCCAACAATTGGCAGAGCGTCTTCGGCGGCCGGGCCTGGTCCCGCGCCAACCCGGGATCGGATACCGACACTGAGTGGTACCTGCACCTGTTCTCTGCCGGGCAGCCGGACTGGAACTGGCGCAACCCCGCCGTGGGCGACTACTTCGAAGGCGTGCTCCGCTTCTGGTTCGACAAAGGCGTGGACGGGCTCCGGATCGATGTGGCCCATGCATTGTTCAAAGCGGACGGGATGCCGGATGCTGCGTCCGCAAGTCCGGTGGTTGACGGCCTGCGCTCCAACCCCCTGGTCTCGGACCAGGAGGAGGTGCACGAGGTTTACCGCCGCTGGCGCCGGCTCGCCGAAAAGTACCAGCCGCACCGGCTTTTGGTGGGCGAGGTTAATCTCGAGCCGGCCCGCGCGGCCCGCTATACGCGCGGCGATGAGATGCACCAGGCATTTGCCTTTGCTTTCGTGAAGCTCGGTTGGGACGCCGCGGCTTGGGCGCAGGTTGGCACCGAGCTGGAGGAGGCGCGGAAGCTCCACGGCGCAGCACCCACCTGGGCGCTGGAAAACCACGACATCGTCCGGACCGTGACACGTTTCGGCGGGGGCGATACCGGCGCGCGGCGGGCCCGTGCGGCGCTTGTCGCACTGCTCGGCCTGCCCGGCGCCGCCTATATCTACCAGGGCCAGGAACTGGGGCTTCCCGAGGTGGATGTTCCGGAGCAGGCGCGCGTGGACCCGATGTGGGCCCGGGGCGGAGTCACCCGCGACGGCGCCCGCGTCCCCCTGCCGTGGACAGAAGACTCCGCAGGCAGCCACGGCTTCTCGCCTACCGGGGGTGCCCAAGCACCCTGGCTGCCCATCCCAGACGGGTGGGGCAGCCACGCGGTTAAGCGCCAGCAGCGGGACCCCAGGTCCCCGCTGGCACTGGCCACCCGGGCCATCGCCCTGCGCCGGCAGCTTTGGGCGGACGGTACCTTCACCGCGGACGACGGCGGCACCTGGCGGGTGGAGGCAGGGAACCTGCTGACCTGCGAACGCAGCCCCGGCTTCCTTGTGGCGCTTGCCATGGGAAGTGAACCGGTGAAGCTGCCAGCCGGCGTCGTCCTTTTCAGCGCGTCCCCGCTGGAACAGGACGGCTGGCTGCAGCCGGACAACGCCGTGTGGCTCCGGCGCTGACGCCGCGCCTGGGGGACCAACGGCCCTACGGCACGCGGCGGTAACCTATGCGCTGAGGCTCCGCTCGAGGAATGCGAGGGTACGCCGCCAGGAGTCTTCGGCGGCCTCAGCGTTGTAGGTGTACCTGTTGGTGTCGTTGAAAAAGGCGTGGCCGGTTCCGGGATACACCACCGCTTCGAAATCCACGCCGGCGGCCCGCATCCGATGCTTGAGCCCGGGCAGTTCCTCCATGAGCGCACTGTCCTGCTCCCCGTAGAAGGACAGGACCGGGCAGTTGATGGCACGCAGCTCGGCATCCTTGAACTCTGCGTGGCCGTAGAACGGAACGGCGGCCCGCAGCCTGGGTTCGGCGACGGCCAGCGAAAAGGTGTAGGTGCCGCCCAGGCAGAAGCCCATGGCGGCCACCCGCCCAGCCAGTCCCGGCACCCCTTCCAGATGGTCGAAACACACACGGAGGGCGGCCACGGCGTGCTTGGCGTACTCCGGCGAGCGCATCGGTGCCATGTGCTTCCGCAGGCGCGGCTGCGCATTGCTGCGTTGCTGGGGATCGAAGGCGGCCTCCTGCAGTTCCCCGCTGAGATCGGGCACGCCTCCGGCCCCGGAGAGCAGGTCCGGGGCTACTGCCACATAGCCTTCAGCTGCGAAACGGTCCGCCACATCCTTGGTGTGCCGGACCAGGCCCCACACTTCATGGACCACCACCAGCCCGCCCTTGGGAGTGCCGGCCGGTTCACTGACGTACGCCTGGACGGACATTTCGGCGTTACCCAGAGCCATCATGTTTCCCATTCGGCCAGCATGGCACGCCCACCGCACGCTTTATAGGGGTTTCCCCGACGCTTCGCGGGGAGCACGCCTACACTTTCTGCGGCCGCCAGAACACAGAGATTCCGAACGTCACGGCGCAGAGGACCAGCATGGCCAGGACCATCCGCATCCAGCTGTCCTGGTGCACCCCGCCGGACGCGAACACGCCGATCATCACGGTGGCGGTAATCGCGCCCACGTATCGGCAGGTCTGGTAGATCCCGGCAGCCACCCCGCGGTCCTGCGGCCGGGTGGACACGAACATGCCCTGGTTGGAAGCGATGCTGACCGTGCCGTACGGGATGCCCATGAGGGCTGTCAGGACCACCACGAACGGGATGGCCAGTGTGCCGGTCAGCAGCCACATGAGCGCAGCCACCACGGTCAAGAGGACGACGCCGGCAAGCAGCACCCGCCTGACGCCGAACCTTCCCATGGCGGAGACTGCCCACGGGGTGGCCACCACGGACATGCCCGCCAAGGGCAGCATCAGCAGGCCCACTACGCCGGGATCGTAGCCGCCGGCTTCCTGCAGCAGCTGCGGGAGGCCGAAGAAGACGAAGTAGTAGACGCTGCTGAACACCGCGAAGGCCAGGTATACCAGCATCAGCGGCCTGTTCCGGCCCAGCAGCCGCAGGTCCAGGAAGGGTTTGGCGAACCGCAGTTCCCGCCAGGCAAACAGTGCCCCGATGACGGTCCCGCCGGCCAGCATCAACCAGCGGTAGTCAGGGGCCACGTTCAGGGCCGCCATCATGACCAGCAGGAGCGCGCCGATGAACCCGGCGATGCCCGGGACGTCGGAGTCCCGCACCAGTTCCGCGACGCTGCCCCGTTCCCGGACCTTGTCCGGCGGCGCGGCCTTGCGCACGATCAGCAATGCCGCGAGTGACAGCGGGACGTTGATCAGGAACAGCGACTCCCAGCCCACGAATCCCACCAGCAGGCCGCCGACCACCGGGCCCACGGCGGCTGCGGACGTGTTGGCCATCTGCAGTCGGCCCAGCGGCCGGGCCGAATCCACCTTGGCCTGATGCGCGAGGGCGCCCACCATCACCACGGCGCTGGGATATGCGGTGGCTGTTCCCAGCGCCATCACCGCCCGCGCCACGCAGAGCAGCGCGAAGTTCGGGGCCAGCGGAGCCAGGGCACAGGTGACGGCCACCAGCCCCATCCCCAGCATGAACATCCGCCGCGGCCCGAACCGGTCGGCCAGCCTGCCCATTACCGGCTGCCCGGCTGCGGAGGCAAGGTAGAAGGAGGTCACCACCCAGGTGACGGCGGCGACGTCGAGCCCGAAGTCGGCCCGCAGTACTACCAGGGCCACGGCGATCATGGAGGAGTTCAGCGGGTTCAGTGCCGTGCCCAGGCTGAGGCCGGCGACGGCCAGGGCAGTCCGGGGGTTGTTGCTCACGGTAACAGTCTGGCCTAAAGCTTCCGCCCGGGGCGACTTGGCGGGCTTCCTGCTTTGGTGTGGCGGGCGCTACTTGCCCGCCGGCACCACCGGGAACAGCGCGTCCTCCACGGCGCGGGTCAGGTCCCGGATCACCTGGGCCTGGCCGTCATCCGGCGCGCCGTCAGGGTTCTCCGTGTAGATGACCAGCGCGAACGTCGAGCCGCGGTAGCTCAGGAGTGCGGCGTCGTGCAGTTCGCCGGACACTTCCCCGTACTTGTGGTGAACGTCCACGCCGGATCTTGAGCCGGCCGGAATGAGGTCTTCGTTGTTCGTGTCCCGCATGTAGCTGAGCAGCTCCGCCGTGTTGTCCTTGTCCAGGAGCTCTCCCGCATAGAGCTCCTTCAGGATCAGGGCCATATCGGCGGCGGTCAGGAGGTTTTGTTCAGGGTCATAAGTGACGCCGATGGAGTCCGCGTAGGCTATCAACTCCGGGTAGCCCACGGCATCCATCAGCAGCAGCCATGAGTCATTGTTGCTGTCATTGACCATGGCCTTGAGCTGGAACGCGGCGTCGTAGTCACCCATCGCGTCATCCAGGCTCGCCTGCCCGTTTTCCACGAGGTGGTAGTAGGCGGCGGCGGTGAGGATCTTGGCCGTGCTGGCAGCCGTGAAGGTGTCCCCGTCGCCAAAGGTCCGTTGCGCGCCGCCGGACACGTCGGCGAGCGCCAGCCCGATCCGGTATTCGTCCGCCTCACTGAGGATGTCCTCCACAGTGTCCTGCAACGACGGCGGAGCTGCCGCCACCGGTGATGCAGGGATGGCCGGCTGGGTGGGGACCACTGAGCCCGTCAGCGGTACGGACCGGAACACGGCCAAGGTGATGGTGCCGACGATGACCAGCACCACCACAAGGGCCAGGATCAGCAGCCTTCTGTGGCCCCGCTTCCTGCTGGACGATGGCGTGCCTGAAGACGGCCTGCCCGGCGGCGGCAAGGGAGCACCGGGGCCTGGCTTGGGCACCACGGGGTGCACGGACATACAAGGGCTCCTGTCCCGCCTCGGCTATCAAAAACACCGTCAGCGCGGCAATGAACCGCGCTGACAGATGCTGATTAAATCACCGGATGTTGGGAGCTTCCTGAAGACTTGCGGAGTGTTCCGCGACCGTGTTTTAGGGTTCGCCTAGCCGCGGGTACGGGCGGCCAGTGCGGTGTCCAGGAATTCCAGGTGGGCCGGTGCCACGGGCACTGCGCTGGCCGAATATTCGGGGTGTTTGGCCAGGAACTTCTTGATGAATGGGCACACCGGAATGATGCCGCTCCCGGCAGCCACCGTACTGTCCAGCGCAGCCGTGGCCAGTACGCCGGCCAGGCCCTGCCCGCCGTATTCCTCGTTGATCACCGTGTGGTAGAAGATCCGCTGAGGCGACTCCCCGCCGTCGTACTCCTTGTACGCCGCCTTCCCAATGACGTTGCCGGCGTCGAGGATCTCGAAACGTTCGCGTCCCGGGTTGTGGCGGACGGTGATGTCACTCAAGGGAAACTCCTTCGTTTGCGGGTTTGTGCTGCCCGTGCAAAGCCTAACCCGGCCCGGGCAGCACTTATTTCCGCAAGCAAGGGGGTCCTGGTGGCATCCCCGCCCGCCGACCCGTCAGCTCAAGTAGCCGTTCGGGTTCAGGACGTACTTGGTGGCTGCGCCGGCGTCGAACTCCGCGTAGCCCTTCGGTGCCTCCTCCAGCGGAATCGCCTTGGCGTTGACGTTCTTCGCGATGCTGACCTTGTCATTGAGGATGGCCATCATCAGCTGCCGGTTGTACTTCATGACCGGGCACTGGCCCGTGGTGAAGCTCAGCGACTTTGCCCAGCCGGTGCCCAGGCTCAGTGACAGAGCACCCTTCTTGGCGGCTTCGTCGATACCGCCCGGATCACCCGTCACGTAGAGTCCGGGGATGCCGAGTGCGCCGCCTGCCGCGGTGATGTCCATCAGCGAGTTCAGCACGGTGGCGGGTGCCTCTTCGGCGTTCTTGCCATGCCCGTGTCCCCGTGCCTCAAAGCCCACCGCGTCCACACCGCAGTCCACCTCCGGGACGCCGAGGATCTGCTCGATCTGCTCCGCCGGGCCTCCCTTGGTAAGATCCACGGTTTCGCAGCCAAAGCTGCGCGCCCTCGCCAGCCGTTCCTCGTTGAGGTCCCCCACAATCACGACGGCGGCGCCCAGCAAATGCGCGCTGGTGGCCGCTGCGAGGCCCACCGGACCGGCCCCGGCAATGTACACGGTGGAGCCCACGCCCACACCTGCCGATACTGCACCATGGAACCCGGTGGGGAAAATGTCCGAGAGCATGGCCAGGTCCAGGATCTTCTCCATGGCCCGGTCCTTGTCCGGAAACTTCAACAAATTCCAGTCGGCGTACGGAACCAGGACGTAGTTGGCCTGGCCGCCAACCCAGCCGCCCATGTCCACGTAGCCGTAGGCGGCGCCGGGCCGGGCGGGATTGACATTCAGGCAAATGCCGGTCTTGCGCTCCTTGCAGTTCCGGCAGCGGCCGCAGGCGATGTTAAACGGCACCGAGCAGAGGTCGCCCACCTTGATGAACTCGACGTCCCGGCCCACTTCCACCACTTCGCCGGTGATTTCGTGGCCCAGCACCAGGTTGGGCGGGGCCGTGGTGCGTCCGCGGACCATGTGCTGGTCCGAGCCGCAGATGTTGGTGGCCACCGTTTTGAGGATCACTCCATGGTTGACCGGGCGTCCCACATTCGCGGGGTTGACGCCTGGCCCGTCCTTGAGCTCAAACGTCGGATAGTCAATATCGATTACTTCCACCTTGCCGGCTTCTTTGTAGGCAACGGCTTTGTTCCCTGTCATCTATAGCTCCTGTAGTCAGGCGTCCGGTGGGACGGCCGTGATCTGGGTAGGTGAGACATCCCGCGTGGGAACAGTGCTGGCCCATGGGTTTTGGAGATTTAGCGCGGTCAGGTACCGGTTCCCGGGTGGGGATCCGCCCAGTCTAGGGAGGGGCCCTGACAGTGGTCTAGGGGTAGGAAGCCCCTTGTTTAGGGGAGCATTCCATAGGGGAAATGCTGGACTGGCTGGCACCGACAGCGGGCAATAGCCGGCCTATCCCCGCCTTATGGACAAATCCCCGTCGCATGCCGAGGGGAAAAGTCCACACGGCAGGGAGTTGCCAACGCAGGAGGTTGCGACGGCGGGGCAGGGCTGGCGTAGGGTGGTTCCTACGGCTGAAGCAAGCGGCCCCAGATTGCGTCTGTGCGGAGCCACTTTTCATGTCCGACGAACCAGCCCTTCGTGCCCTTGCTGAATCTCCCTTCTCGCTGCCCCACCTGCGGGACGGCCAACTAGCCGGTATGGCGGCCCTTTCGGACGGCCGCGATGTCCTGGCCGTCATGCCCACCGGATACGGCAAGTCCGCCATCTATCAAATCGCCGCCCTGCACCTGCACAGGACCACGGGACGTCCCGCCGTCGTTGTTTCACCGCTTATAGCCTTGCAGGAGGACCAGCTTGACGGGCTGGTCCAGGTCCTGGGGCCGGATGCGGCGGTGGCCATCAATTCCTCGCACAGCGACACCGACGTCGAGGCTTCATGGCAGGCCGTTGAGGACGGCAGGACCGTGTTTCTCTTCCTCGCGCCGGAGCAGCTGGCCAAGCAGGCCACCGTGGACCGGATCAAAGCCCTGGACATCTCGCTGTTCGTGGTGGACGAGGCGCATTGCGTTTCGTCCTGGGGCCACGACTTCCGCCCGGACTACCTGGCCCTGGGCAATGTCCGGGAGCAGCTGGGGAACCCTCCCGTGGCTGCCTTGACCGCCACTGCCTCCCCGCCGGTGAGGGACGAGATCGTGGAGCGGCTGGGCATGGAGGCCCCCCTGGTCCTGGTCCACGGCTTCGACCGGCCCAACATCAGCCTGGACGTGGTCCGGCACCACGAGGACAAGGGCAAGCGCAAGGCGGTGCTTGCCCAGGTGGCGGACCTGGCCAGGGAGGGGCAGGGCCTGCTCTATGCGGCCACCCGCAAGGACACGGAGAAGTACGCGGCCAAGCTGGAAAAGGAGGGGCTGCGCGCGGAGGCCTACCATGCAGGCCGTTCCGCCAAGGACCGGGAACACATCCACGAGCTGTTCCTGGCCGACAAGCTGGACGTCGTGGTCGCCACCACCGCATTCGGCATGGGCATCGACAAGCCGAACGTCCGGTTTGTGGTGCATGCGGACATCCCGGAATCCCTGGACTCCTACTACCAGGAGATCGGGCGGGCAGGCAGGGACGGCGAACCCGCATCCGCCGTGCTGCATTACCGCTCCGAGGACCTGGGCCTGCGGAAGTTCTTCAGCACCCACTCCCCCGATCCGGATTCGCTGATGGCTGTGCTGAAGATCCTCAAGACCGCCAAGGCTCCCGCACCCAAGGCGTCGTTGGCAGAGCTGACCGGGTTACCCGCCCGCCGCGTCACCGGACTCATCAACCAGTTGGAGGAAATTGGCGCCGTCACCACGGGCAAGCGCGGAATCCGGCTGACCTCCAAAGCCAAGCTGCCCACACTGGTGGGCGACGCCGTCGAACTCGCCGAGGCCCGGCAGCGCGTGGACCAGTCCCGGCTCACCATGATGCGCGCCTACGCGGAGACGGACGGCTGCCGGCGGCAGTTCCTGCTGGGTTACTTCGGCGAGGACCTGCCGGAGCCCTGCGGAAACTGCGACGGGTGCGCTGCTGCGGCCGCTGCAGGGGACGTGGAGCAGCCAGGCAAGGCGTCCGACGGCGGCCGGCCGGCTTCCGCCGCCGACGAACCATTCCCGCTGCAGTCCGCGGTGGTCCACAAGGAGTGGGGCCCCGGCCTGGTGATGCGGCACGAGGACGATGTCATCACAGTGCTCTTTGAACAGGAGGGGTACAAGACGCTGTCCCGGTCCGCCGTTGTGGAGAATGAACTCCTGAAGCCCGCTTAGGTACGCTGGAGGGACCCTCCGACGAAAGGCCCGCCGCGTGGAAGTACCTGCTTATGTCTGGACCCTGACCATCGCGGGAATCGTGGGGCTGCTGGCCTTCGATTTCTTCTTCCACGTCCGGAAGGCCCACACCCCTTCCCTGAAGGAATCCGCCACCTGGTCCGCCATCTACGTGGGCATTGCGGTGCTGTTCGGGCTGGCGGTACTGCTGTTCGGCGGACCCGAGATGGGCACCGAATACTTCGCAGGCTACGTGACGGAGAAGGCGTTGTCGGTGGACAACCTCTTCGTCTTCCTCATCATCATGGCCAGCTTCAAAGTGCCCCGCGCGGACCAGCAAAAGGTGCTGCTGTTCGGCATCGTCTTCTCGCTGATCGCCCGCACGGCGTTCATCTTCCTGGGCGCGGCACTGATCAACAGTTTCGCCTGGGTGTTCTACATCTTCGGGCTCATCCTGCTGGTCACCGCGGGCAACCTGCTCAAGCCGGACAACCACGACGACGACTCCGAAGGCCTGGTGGTCCGGCTCGCCAAGAAGTTCCTGCCGGCGTCGGAACACTACGACGGCGACAAGCTCTTCACGGTGGAGAACGGCAAACGGGTCCTGACCCCAATGCTGCTGGTGATGGTGGCCATCGGCGGCACGGACATCCTGTTCGCCCTGGACTCCATCCCGGCGATCTTCGGCCTCACCCAGAACGTGTTCATCGTGTTCACCGCCACCGCGTTCTCGCTGATGGGCCTGCGCCAGCTGTTCTTCCTGATCGACGGCCTGCTGGACCGGCTGATCTTCCTCTCCTACGGTTTGGCGGTCATCCTGGGCTTCATCGGCGTGAAGCTCATCCTGCACGCCCTGCACGAGAACACCCTTCCCTTCATCAATGACGGCAAGCACGTCAACGTGGTGGAGGTCAGCACCGGCGTCTCGCTGGGCGTCATCCTGGGTGTCCTGGTGGTGACCATCTTGGCGTCCATTTTCAGCCCCAAGGGCAAGGCCAAAAACGCGGTGTCCGGGGCGCGGCGCCACGCCATCGAATACCTGGACCTCAACTACGAAACGGACATGGCCGAACGCGACAAGATCTTCGCCAGGATGTGCCGCGAAGAGGCTCAGATCCGCAAGCTTCCCGAGAAGTACAAGCGGCTGGTCCGCAACGAAACCGAGTTCATGGAGCTGCTGCGCAACGCCCATGCCGAACATGACAAGGCCCAGGTCCGGGCTGCTGCCGCCGAGGGCTGACCGGCTGGCCCGCCTGTTTGTCAGTCCCTCTTGCTAGGTTTGATTCCAGGCCAGGGGAAGCGTCTCCGGGCCCGCACACAGTTGGGGAGGCCCCGTGTTTCTGCTTGACGCTGCCGTTGGTCACGACGGATCCGCTGCCCAGCCGGACCTGGTCTTCTCAGCCAGCGACCTTGTTGCTGCATCCGAGTGTGAATACCGCACGCTCCGCATCCTGGACGAAAAGCTGGGACGCGCTCCCAAGGCGGAATTCCCCGCTGACGAGATGCAGAAGCGTGCCGGCGAGCTGGGCGACCGGCATGAGCAGACCGTGCTCGCAAGCCTGGTGGCCACTTACGGCGAATGGGACGCCAGCCGCGGGTCGGGCGTCTACTCCCTGGAGCGCGGCGAGAACCTGCGTGGCGACCTGCAGGCCAAACATGCAGAGACCGAACTCGCTCTTCGCTCCGGAGCGGACGTCGTTTTCCAGGCCACCTTTTTCGACGGCGAGTTCCTGGGCTATGCCGATTTCCTGGTCAACGAGGCTGCAGGCACCGGGAGGCCGGGCCGTTACGAGGTCTGGGACACCAAGCTCGCCCGGCACGCAAAGGTAGGCGCATTGCTGCAGCTCGCAGCCTACGGCGACCAGCTCCTCCGGATGGGGCTGGATCCCTCGCCCGTCGTCACGCTCGTGCTCGGCACCCGCATCGGCGACGACTGGCTGCGGAGCAGCCATTCCCTGCCGGACCTGCTGCCCGTCTTCCGCGAGCGACGGCGGCGCTTCCGCCAACTCACAGCCGCACACCGGGCCGCTGACGCCCCTGTGCAGTGGCAGCAGGACGGCATTGTGCATTGCGGGCGCTGCGACTACTGCGCGGAGCAGGTGCAGGTCCACCGGGACCTGCTGATGGTGGCCGGCATGTCCGTGGTCCAGCGGCGGAAACTCCTCGACGAAAACATCACCACCATCGATGAACTGGCGGCCATGCCGGCCGGCGAGGCCAGGAGCGCAGTGGTCCGGCTCCGGGCGCAGGCACGGATGCAGCTGGGCCTGGACCAGCCGGCCGGCTCGCGGACGTTCACCAAGGATGGCCAGCCTCACACGGTCTCCTACACCGTCCTGCCTCACCACACCATCGGGTCCCTGCCTGCACCCAGCGCCGGGGACATCTTCTTCGACTTCGAGGGCGATCCGCTGTGGCAGGACCCCGCCACAGGTGCCTGGGGCATTGAGTACCTCTTCGGAGTGATCGAGGCACCGGTTGCGGGACCGGAAAGCGAGCCGGTGTTCCGTCCGTTCTGGGCGCACTCCCGCTCCGGGGAACGCCGCGCTTTCCTGGACTTCCTGGAGTACGTGGAGAAGCGGCGTGCCCGGTATCCGGACATGCACGTCTACCACTACGCCCCGTACGAAAAGACGGCGCTGCGGAATCTCTCCCTCGCGCACCAGGCCGGCGAGGACACGGTGGACGACTGGCTCCGGCAGGGGTTGCTGGTGGACCTGTATGCAACGGTGCGGCATTCCCTCCGGATCTCGGAAGCGTCGTACTCCATCAAGAAGCTGGAACCGCTGTACATGGGAGACAACCTCCGCTCCGGTGACGTCAAGGACGCCGGTGCCTCCGTGGTGGCCTATGCCGCCTACTGCGCCGCACGCGACGAGGGGCGTCAGGACGAAGCCGATACGATCCTTAACTCGATTTCCGACTACAACCAGTACGACTGCCTCTCCACCCTGCGGCTGCGGGACTGGTTGCTCCAGTTGGGAGCAGGAGCCGGTGGCAGGCAGGGTGGCGGAGCCGAGGCTGCAGATCCCCGTGATGCTGCTCCGCAGCCAGCCCACGTTCCGGCTCCGGCAGCAACCGACTCGGATGATGCAGACCCTGCCGAGGAGGCGCCGGAGGAAGACAGGCTCCGGGGGTATCTTGCCGGCCTGCCGGACGACCGCCCCTGGACTGACGACGAGCGCGCCATCGCCATGGTGGTGGCCGCCACCGGATATCACCGGCGTGAGCGCAAGCAGTTCTGGTGGCAGCACTTCGACCGGGTCGAGGCACCGCTGGACAACTGGTCCGACCAGCGGAACGTGTTCGTTGTGTCGTCAGCCGAAGTGGTGTCCGATTGGGCGTTGGCCAAGCCCCGGGAACGGATGCAGACCCGCGTCCTGAGGCTGCGGGGCACCATGACAGAGGGCTCCGATTTCCGGGCCGACTCCAGCTGGTGCCGGCTGTACGACGCCCCGGGACCTGATGGCATGACCGCTCCGGAGGCTGCGCCCGGGACAAGGGCCTACTCGTTCGGTACCAGGATCAGTGACCTGGAGGCGGCGCCGGACGGACCTGAGCACTTCGTCACGATTGCGGAGCGGGAGTCCGGAAAGGTCCGTGCCTACCCGCACCTGCCTGTAGCACTCACGGAGGACCAGCCCCTGGGCACCACCAGCATTGAAGTGGCCATTGCGGAAATAGCCTCCGCGGTCGGTTCCTCCGTGCCGTCCCTCCCGGCGCAGCCGGGCCTGGACATCCTGCGCAAGCTGCCGCCGCGGTTCCGCTCGCTGCCAGGGCCGGCAGAGGTCCAGCATGGGGACGATGGCGCCGCCGATTACGCCGGGGCCATTACCGAGTCCTTGCGGGACTTGTACCATTCCTACCTCGCCGTCCAAGGCCCGCCAGGAACGGGCAAGACCTACGTGGGGGCCCATGTCATTGGCAGGCTGGTGGCTGAGGGCTGGAAGATCGGAGTGGTGGCCCAGTCCCACAACGTGGTGGAAAACCTGCTTTGCCGGGCCATCGAGACCGGCGGAGTGGATCCGCAGGTGGTGGGCAAGAAACTGGCCGCTCCTCATCCGGTTCCCTGGAGCCTCACTTCCGAAGGCGACGTTTCCCGCCTGCTGGCATCACCCGGCGGATGCCTGGTGGGCGGCACAGCGTGGACCATGACCGGCAAGGAAGTCCCCGCCGGGTCCCTTGATCTCCTGGTCATTGACGAGGCGGGCCAGTTCTGCCTGGCCAACACCCTGGCGGTCAGCCGTGCCAGCGGCCGGCTGCTCCTGCTGGGTGACCCCCAGCAGCTCCCGCAAGTCACCCAGGGTGCGCACCCGGAACCAGTGGATGAGTCCGCCCTCGGCTGGCTCGCGGCAGGGCACGCCACCCTGCCCGCGAACCTGGGCTACTTCCTGGCAGACACGTGGCGGATGCATCCGGAGCTATGCCGGGCCGTGTCGGACCTCAGTTACGAAGGAAAGCTCAAGTCAGCTCCTGCCGCGTCCCTCCGCGAACTGGAGGTCCTTCCCCCCGGGGTGGAGACGGTGTTCGTCAACCACAGCGGCAACACCACTGCATCCAAGGAAGAAGCCGGGGAAGTGGTTCACCAAGTCCGGCGCCACCTCGGCTTGAAATGGATTTGTGGCCCGGACCGCGAGGCCCGTCCCTTGGAGCAACAGGACCTGCTGGTGGTGGCCGCTTACAACGCCCAGGTCCACCTGATCCGCAGGAACCTGGCAGAGGCGGGACTGTCTGATGTCAGGGTGGGCACGGTGGACAAGTTCCAAGGCCAGGAAGCGGCGGTGGTGCTGGTTTCCATGGCATGTTCGGCGGTGTCAGAGGCACCGCGCGGCGCGGAGTTCCTGCTGAACCGGAACCGCATCAACGTGGCGGTATCCCGCGGCCAGTGGCGGGCTGTCATCATCCGCTCCCCCGAACTCACCAGCTACATGCCGCACAAGCCTGCAGCCCTGGAAGAGTTGGGGGCCTTTATCGGATTGAGCCCGCGGGAATAGAGGGGGAAACAAGCCTCAGGACGGCCGGCAGAGTTTCAGTGCGCCCGGAAGCCGCGGAATGTTCCTGAGGCCTCGGACATCGAGGCCTCCACGTCGTCTACACGGCCCGGCGTGCGGCCGGAGTTGAGCCACTCCAGGAGTTGGCGCACCTTCGGCTCCGGCCCCTCGGCCACTACCGAAACCGAACCGTCGTCGAGGTTCCTCACCTCCCCCGACAACCCAAGTTCCTCAGCCTGGCCCATCGTCCAATAGCGGAAGCCCACAGCCTGCACCATCCCGGACACGCGGGCGTCCAGCCGCACCGCTTCCTGACCCGACTCATCGCGCGCCGGGCGTTCATGCCTGCCCATAATGCTCCTCCCGGACCTGACGCCCCCTCCCAACTGGGTAGCAGTAAGTGTCGTTATGAGTCTCCAAAACGACATTTACTGCTACCCAGTTGGGCGGGAGGGCAATCCGTTAGTTGATGGTGATGTCGCGGGTGGCGTGGTTGTAGCGGATGGTCACAGTGCCACCGCCGTGGTGGAGTTCGTGGTTGGGGCCATCGAACACACCGAAAGCGCCGTAGTTCTCCGTCCAGGACCGGTTCAGGGCGATCTTGAAGGTGTAGAAGCCGGCGGGAAGCTCAGCACTCTTCTTCCACAGCTGGTCCAGGAAGTCGAACTCCATCTGCGCTTCGTCGTACTGCGGTGCCCAGTTCTCGGGCGCACCCAGGATGGTGTTGAAGTCACCGGCCACGGCCACAGCTTCGGGCTGCGGAAGGGTTTCGACGTCGGGGCCTTCGAACGGCTCGGTGGCACCGGAGGTTTCGGCGGCAGCCGCAGCGGGCACCGCTTCAGTCTTGTCCTTGGCCGAGGCCTTGCCCTTGCGGACCGCCTTCACTACAGGCTCGACGGCGTCTTCGATAGCCTTGGCTGCCTTGCCCACAGCCGACGCTGCCTTCTTCGCAGGCGCCTTCTTGGCGGTCTTCTTCGGAGCCTCCTCCTTGGACGGGACCTCCAGGGTTGCCGCTGCGGCAGAGACCGGGCGGACAAAACCTTCGGGAGCCGTGGGAACGGGAGTGTCGGCAGGAACGGGCGTGCCGGCGTCGAGCGCTGCTGCGAAGGAATCAACGTCCGGGAAGGCCCCCGTGGCGCGCATGCCATCCTCGGTGATGGTCCAGCCGGACCGGCCCTTGACCAGCCAGCCTGCCTTGACCAGCTTGGCAGTGGCCGAGGTGAGGGTCTTGTGCCCGCGCGGGATGCCGCCGCTGAGGAGTTCGGACTCGTGCTCGTTGAACGGCACGCGGGCCGTTGCTTCCGCCAGGACCTGGCCTGCGTTCAGTGCATCGCCGGACCACACGCCTTCGGTCAGGACATCCAGCACGGTCTTGAGTCGAAGGTAGGTGTTTTCTGCGGTGGACTTGGCCATGATTCCCCTTATATAAAAGCGATCGGTCTTAGGCATCTTGCCAACAGCCCATTAAATCGCGCGACTTTAATTGGTTAACTCTGCGTGTCGTGACCGACTATGAAGCGGATAGCGCCGCAAGTGAGGCGGAGGTCTCGGGTAAGGGCCGTCTGCATAACCCTCAAGCGCTGACATGGGTGCTGCCTTGCACTCCCCAGACACGCCTGCGGCACTTAGTTTACCGGGCCGAAAGCCCGGCTGTTGCCCCCGACACAGCGGCGGCTAGTCGGACACTTCCCTGCCGTTCAATTCCGCCAGCAGTTCCGCCTTCCGCTCCTCGGATGCGAAGGAGGAATGGATGGAGTTCGCTGCCAGGCGGGCCTTGTCGAAATCGGAGAGGTCAAACACCGACGTAAGCTGCGCGAAGTTGTCGTCCACATAACCGCCAAAGTAGGCAGGATCGTCCGAGTTGACCGAAACATTCAGCCCCGCAGCCAGCATCGCCGGCAACGGGTGGTCGGCCAGGGTGTCCACCGCGCGGAGCCGAACGTTGGACAGGGGGCAGACCGTCAGGGGAATGCGGGCGTCCACGAGGCGCTCCACAAGGTCGGGATCGTCCATGCAGCGGATTCCATGGTCAATCCGCTCCACGCCCAGCAGGTCCAGGGCTTCGACGATGTACGACGCCGGGCCCTCCTCCCCCGCGTGCGCCGTCAACCGCAGGCCTGCTTCACGCGCCTTCGCATACAGCCGCTCGAACTTGGATGGAGGGTTCCCCACTTCGGCCGAGTCCAGGCCGATGGCACCGATGGGTGCTTCCATGGCCAGCAGCCGGTCCAGTACTTCCAGCGCCGAGTCTTCCGGCAGATCGCGCAGGAAGGCTGCAATCAGGAGGGTGGAGATGCCGTACTCCTCCTCCGACGTTGCCAGCACCGAAGCGACACCGTTGACGCACGCTTCCAGGGGAATGCCGCGGGAGAGGTGCGCCTGCGGGTCCATCATGATTTCCGCGTGCCGGACCCCGGCGGCGGCAGCCCGCTCCAGGTAGGCCCGGGTCATGTCAGCGAAGTCCTGCTGGGTACGCAGCACCGCCATATTGGCGTAGTAGAGGTCCAGGAAGGACTGCAGGTCCGTGAACTCATACTTTTCGCGGAGTTCGTCCAGTCCCGAGTACGGCAGCTCAATGCCGTTGCGTTCGGCCAAGGCGAAGATGAGCTCGGGCTGCAGCGTGCCTTCGATGTGGAGGTGCAGTTCTGCCACCGGGAGGGGCTTGGCAGGGGCTACGGGTTCCGCAAGGTCCGTTTCGGTTTCGGGCATGATGCTGCCGCCGGCAAAGTTGTCCATTCGGTCAGAATAGTGCCCCGCCCGGTTTCGCGCCTTCCCGGCATTTCAGGGCCTTAGCAGCGCTTGGCCCGGCGGATGCCAGGACCACAACCCGACACACCCGCTGGAATCTCGATTTGATAACGCCCCAGCGATGTCCTAGCGTGAAATGTATGCCCGTTCAGCGGGCTCTTTGATTGCCCGGTGCTGCCTCCACCAGAACTGCCCAGCGGCAGCCACCGACAGTGACCTCTATTCGTCAGGGGCGGGCAGTGGCGCGACGATCTCCGGGGACGGAACCAGCGCTGGTGGCCTTCAGGAGCATCACCATCATGAAAAACACCAAATTCCGTACTGCCGCACGCCGCGGAGTCACCCTGGCCGCCGTCTCCGCGGCAGGTTTGGCACTTTCAGCCACGGCGGCCAACGCAGCCACCCCCACGTCCACCTGGGACGCACTCGCGCAGTGCGAGAGCGGCGGCAACTGGTCGATCAACACCGGCAACGGCTTCTCCGGCGGCCTGCAGTTCACCCCCAGCACCTGGGCCGCCTACGGCGGAACCGGTTCGCCGGAGAACGCCAGCCGTGAACAGCAGATCGCGGTGGCCGAGCGGGTGCAGGCCTCCCAGGGCTGGGGCGCCTGGCCGTCCTGCTCCTCACAGCTCGGCCTGAGCGGCGGCGGCGGCGCTCCGGTCCAGAGTGCGCCAGTCCAGGCCGCCCCGGTCCAGGCTGCTCCGGTGCAAAGCGTCCAGGTTCAGAGCGCACCCGTCCAAAGCGCTCCGGTCCAGCAGGCACCGCGGCACGCAACCTCCGTTGCCCTGAGCGGTGAGACCTACACCCTGCAGGCCGGGGACACCTTGAGCATTGTTGCCCAGAAGCTGGGCATCCAGGGCGGCTGGCAGCACCTTGCCGACGCCAACCTGGACACCATCGCGGACCCGAACCTCGTGTTCGAGGGACAGGTCATCCAGCTTCCCGCGTAACAGCCTCGGCAGCATCACCGGCGGCCCTGGCCGCCCCGCCTCTTTGAAGGCAACACAGACAGGTCGGCGATAGACAAATTCCGTTGACCAAAAACGACGCCGGCACACCCCACAAGGGATGTGCCGGCGTCGTTCTTTAATGCTCAGCCCGCTGCCGCAGCAGCAGTGAAGAGGCGCTCAGCTGGCCGGCAGTTCCCGGACGATCCGCACCTTCCAGGCGGAGTCGTCGCTGGTATCCAGCAGGGCAACCGTGCCGTGCGCCAGGTTCAGGGCGACCCGTTTGACGGCGAGCAACTCCAGGTAGAGGTGTTCGTTCATGCGGGTGGGGGTGTCGATCATGTACTTCACGGCGTCGCGCACCTTGCGGTAGTTGGCGCTGCGTTCGCGGTGCATGTGCAGTTCCAGGGCAGAACGCTGCTTGAGACGCGGCTCGTGCCGGTTGAGCAGCGTCACGGCCGCGTGGACCGCAACAACAAGGGTGAGCGAAACTCCATAGATCCACCAGCCACTGGACAGCAGGAACAGCGGCAGGTTGCCGATGGCCACGAGCGCAATAACCACTCGAAGCGCGGCAATCCGCCGGACCGTCCTGGCGACGGCGGCCATGCCGTCGCGGAACCGGTGCTGGTCCTTGCGCGCGGCGGCGGGATCGATGGTGAACTCGTCGAGGACCAGGATTCCCTGGGCTTCCGGGCCCAGCAACTGCCCGTAACGGGGCAGGGCGGTGCGGGCGTGGGTGACGGCTTTGTCAGGTGTAGATGTCATGAGAGAGCTTCCGAAACGCGGTTGGGGTTGCGGTGATCTTAGTGGCTCAACCTGGACGCCGTATGCATGTGTCCACTATTTGGACAGAAAGCACCCAATGCTGTGGCAGCCGGCACAGCAATTGGCACTTCCGCCGGGGACCGTCAGACTGAATGAATGCAAACCTTCCTCCCTTACCCCGACTTCCGCCAAAGCGCCAAAGCCCTTGACACCGCACGGCTGGGTAAGCAGCGGGTCGAAGCACTGCAAACACTCCGGGCGCTGGTGATTCCGGACTACGGCTGGCAGAGCCACCCCGCGATCCGCATGTGGATGGGCCACGTGCCGGCCCTCACCATGTATGGACTGGCCATGGCGGACGAGTGGATCGAGCGTGGCCACCCTGACAACACCCGCGCCAACATCGCCGAGTTCGCACCCCAGGCGGCCCATCCGGACTACGCGGACAGGATAATCCTGCCGCCATGGCTCGGGGACCCCGACTTCCACCTGAGCCACCGTTCCAAGCTGGTGCACAAGGAACCGAAGTTCTACGCCTCCCTCTTCCCCGACGCCGTTCCGGAGATGGACTACGTCTGGCCCGAGCCCCGGCACGAATTCCTGCCGCAGGAGCCGGAAGGAGACATTCTGTGGATCCTTAGGGACCCGCATGACGACGTCGACCCGCAGCGGCTCAGCACAGTGGCGCTTCCGCCGGTGAACAGGAGCGCTGCTGCCGCGGCCGCCATGTCCGCCGGAGATGACGGCTACTCCCCCGTCTATGTGGACGACGGCTCCCGCCGGCCGTCCCGGGCGCCGAAGAAGGCGCCGCCCAAGCCGCAGCAGAAGAAGCCCACGCGCAAGCGCCAGGCGCAGGAGGAGGCCTTCCGGACCCTCCCGGGGAAGACGCCGGTTGCGGTTCCGTTCGAGAACGGGGCCAGGTTCGCGGTGGGGCAGGTGGTGGGGCGTCCCATTACCCTCGACGACGGCCGCTTCGGCAGGAATTTCGAGGTCACGGAGATCATCGACCGTTCCGCATTCGCCTACCCCGCACTCTTGCAGGACCCCCGCGTCTTCTTCCCGGTGGAGGCACCGTAGGCCATGACGATTCTTATGGCGGGCTGCGGGGACCTGGGCACGGAGGCGGGGCTCAGGTTCGCCGGGTTGGGGCACCGGGTGGTGGGATGGCGCCGGTCCCCCGCAAAACTGCCGGCAGCGATCGAAGGTGCCGCGGCGGACTTGGGCTCGCCTGACCTGCCGCCGGTTCCTGCGGACACCACCGCCGTCGTCATTGCCGTCGCTGCCGATTCCCCCTCCGAGGAGGCATACCGCGCAGCGTATGTACGCGGAGTGGAAAACGTCCTGGACGCGCTTGAGCGTGACGGCGTGCGGCCCGACCGGGTCATCTTTGTTTCCTCGACGGCCATCTACGGCGACGCGGGTGGAGGCTGGGTGGATGAATCGACGCAGCCGGATCCGGGCGGCTTCTCGGGGAGGGTGCTGGTGGAAGCCGAGGACTTGCTCCATGCCAGGCTTGCAGGAACGGGCACTGCCGCCACCGCACTCAGGCTCGGCGGAATTTACGGGCCGGGCCGGACGCGGTTGATCGATCAGGTGAAAACAGGCACTGCAGTCGTCCCTGAAGACGTGCACTACACCAACCGGATCCATCGTGACGATGCCGCGGCCGCCATCGTGCACCTCGCCACAATGGCAGATTCACCCGCGCCTGCTTATGTCGGAGTGGACAATGAGCCCGCCGATCTGGGATCCGTATTGCGCTTCCTTGCCGCCGACCTTCGCCAGCCCGAACCCCCGGTGGGTGATGCTGGTCCCGCCCGCGGAGGCAACAAGCGCTGCCGCAACGACCTGCTGCGAAGCACGGGGTTTACCTTCACGTTTCCCACGTTCAGGGAAGGGTACAAGGACGTCATGGCGGGGAACGGCATCCGCCATCCATAACGGGTGCCGCCGTCCAAATGGTCACAGCCAGGTTGGCGGCGGGACGCCTGGCCCGAGGTAAGGCGGGGCATGGATTTTCGGCAGGTCATTGAGACGGTTGGGCAACTGGTCGACTTCGCTGGAGTAGCAGTGATGGTGATTGGAGCCGTGGTTTCCCTCCCGCTGGCCATCCGTGGACATCAGCCGCGGCAGCTCCCACAAGGCGCCGAAAAGCTAAGCTTTTACCGGTCCTACCGGCAGTTGCTGGGCCGGTCCATCCTGCTGGGCCTCGAACTGCTCGTCGCCGCCGACATTATCCGCACCGTTGCCGTAACGCCCACGTTCACCAGTGTGGGGGTGCTGGCCATCATCGTGCTCATCAGGACGTTCCTCAGCTTCTCGCTGGAACTGGAAATCACGGGGCGCTGGCCCTGGCAAAAGGAAGCCGCGCCGGCCCGTTCCGGTGCCACCGTTCCAGAGGCATAAGCGCAGCTGTCCGGGTTTTCCACATAGGGGTTTTGGGGTGTCCTCTTTGTCAGTGGTGGCTGGCAGAGTTGGGTTATGGAGGCCATTGGGGAAGATCTTGGGCAGGCGGACGACGCCGGCAGTTGGCTGCCGCGCCCGGCCCACCTTCAGGCAGTCCCCCGGCAGGGTGCAGCCACCGACGAAGAGCCCGCACGGCCATCCCATGGTCTCCCGAGTTCCGCGGCACCTGTTGGACGGGACGTGGCACCTGTTGGACGTAATTTATTGGACGGACTGGGTGCGCAGCTTGCGGCCGCTGCCCTGGCCGCCCCGGACCTGCTGGCAACCGTCTCCTATGTCGAGGCCGCAGACTTCGCCGACGCGGTTGAGGAACTGGTCCGCACCGCGGAGTACCTGCAGATCCTCTCGGCCGGCGCTGTGGACCGGACCCGCACGCAGGCCATCAACGACACCGCCGCGGCCAGGACCCGCATCAGCCGGGCCCGGGGCTGGATCACCGGGTGGGACGCCAACGGTGCCGAAACCCTGGACACCAGCCCAACAGCCGTGCGCGAAACCGACACCGCCTGGCCCGGTTTGCCCTCCCAGCCCGGGGCAGCCGCTGCACCCGGCCACCCCGCGGCGTCTCCGGCTGATGACGGGTGCCGGAACACCGCAGAGTTCCTCCGCCTGCGCCTGCGGATCCCCATCCGCGAAGCCCGCCGCCGCCTCACCCTCGCCCGGCAGGTCCTCCCCGGCACCACCCTCACCGGCGAACCACTCCCGCCAGCCCGGCCACACCTCGCCGCCGCCCTCACCCCGGGCCCGCGATCGGACCCCAACCCCCAGGCACCGGCAGTGTCCTCGCACGCCGCGACCATCATCACCGCCACCCTGGACCGGCTCCAGCACCACACCACCGAAGAAACCCTGGACCGGATCGAACACCACCTCACCCACGCCGCCACCACCACCGACCCCGACTTCCTCACCCGCCTGGCCCAACGCTGGACCGACACCATCGACGCCGACGGCACCGAACCCACCGAAGAAGCCCTCCGCCACACCCAAGGCGCCTTCATCCGCAAACCCCGCCACGGCCTGCACCACGTCGAAATCTTCGCCACCACCGACCAATACGAACACCTCCTCACCGTCATGAACACCGCCACCAACCCCCGCACCACCACCCCCGACACCAGCACCGGAAACGACAACACCACAGGCACAGGCGCAGGTACAGGTGCCGGGGACAGCCCCACGGCGAACAACGCAACCGAACCCAGCGCCTCGATTGACCTGGACCGGCCCACCCGCGCCCAAAAACAACTCGACGGCATCATCACCGCCGCCAAAACCGCCCTCGCCACCAACACCCTGCCCACCACCGGCGGCAACCGCCCCCAGATCATCGCCACCATCCACTACCAGGACCTCTTCCCCCACCCCACTCCATCCAACGGCACAACACCGCGAACAGCGAGAACACCGGGACCGGGGCTGGGAACACCCCGCACGCACCCAGGCATCCGGACCGGCACCAACGCAGACACTGGGACAGGGGCACACCGGAGAACCGGGACAGGAACACCAGCAGGGACCGGGACCTTCGCGTTCACCGGCCCCGTCGCCGCAGCCACCCTGCGCAAAATCGCCTGCGACGCCGACATCATCCCCGCACTCCTGGGCACCCACGGCGAAATCCTCGACCTCGGCCGCAAAACCCGCCTCTTCACCCCAGCCCAACGAACCGCCCTCACCGCCCGCGACCAAGGCTGCGCCTTCCCCAACTGCACCATCCCCGCCCCCTGGTGCGAAGCCCACCACATCACCTACTGGTCACACCGCGGACCCACCACCACCGGAAACGGCGTCCTGCTCTGCAGCCACCACCACCACCTCATCCACAAAGAACAATGGAAAATCACCACCACCCGCGGCACACCCACGTTCATACCCCCACCCCACATCGACCCCACCCAAACACCACAACAAAACCACTACTTCAAACCACCCCCACCACCCCCGGAAACGAATGAACCCATGCAACGCAGGCGGACTTCCAGAGCGCCAGATGGGCCCCGGACAGGGACAGAAGGCCGCGTCGAAGGAGGAGGTGCCGCTCCCCCGTCTTTGATGGTGGCAACGCCCGCTAGGCTTGGTGGGCCGAGCGAAGGAGCGGAGGGACCTTGACCGAACATTTGAGTGCCGCAGCAGCGTGGCCGCGGCCGCCGGAACTTCCCGCGCCGGTGTTCTCGGACCAGCGGTGGCTTGACGCCGTTTTCCTCCACTGGCGCATCCCGGCGGAAGAGGCCGCCGCTTTCATGCCTGGCGGGGTACAGCCGGATGTGTTTGACGGCAGTTCATGGGTGGGCCTGATCGGCTTTCGCATGGAGCAGGCCGGAATTGGACGTGGCCCGGGCATTCCCTACCTGGGAAGCTTCAATGAGGTCAACGTTCGGCTTTACTCACGGGAACCAAACGGCACCCGCGGCGTGGTGTTCCTGAGCCTGGATGCGGACCGGCTGCCGGTCGTTCTGGCTACGCGGGCGGTGGGAATCCCCTACGTATGGTCGCACATCCGGCAATGGCCGCCCTTTCCCGGCGGTAGCGGCCGGCAGCATGAGAACGGCGGGGCGGAAGCTGCTTCCATCACGGACGAATTCCCTGTGGGCTATTCCGTGCGCCGGTTTGGTTCCGCGGGGGCACGAAGCGACTTCACGGTAGTTCCCAGGCTTCGTACGGCCGCAAGTGATCCCCTGTCCGTCTTTCTGACTGCCAGGTTCGGCATGCACGGCCGCTTCTGTGGCAGGAGCGCCTACATACCAAACAGCCATCAGGCATGGCCGCTCTTCGGAGCGGAGGTCCACGAGCTCAAGGACGGGTTGATCAAGGCGGCAGGCGTCACCGTTAGCGGTCCGCCAGAATCAGTCCTCTATTCGCCGGGAGTACGCACGCGATTCGGGCGGCCACGCCTGATCAGCGGCACTGCCTGAACGCCAAAATCCAGGCTGAACGCCTGAGGCTAGACGTCCTGCCAGCCGCGGCCTTCACTGAAAGTGCTCACCAGCGTGCCCACACCCGCCTGCAGGGAGTTCGACGGGTCAAAGTACAGGGATGCTTCCGAGGCGCGGCTGTGGGTAATCAGCTGCTCAGCCTCAAGCTTGGCCTCCGGAACGGTGGCCCCAATAATTCCGGTGCGGGCCGGGAGGTCGGGAGTGTGCACCACGTCGGCGCCTGTCTGGGTCAGCGGGACCGTGGTGCCTGAGTTGATCTCGTCATGCGGGAACTCGAATTCGGTATCACCGGGGGCAGTAGGAACGGTGTATTCCAGGAAGTAGGTCATACTCCACCCTTGCAGAAAATCGGCCGCTGCCAAAGGACCCGGAGGGCTACTTGCCCAGCCCTGCCTTCCTGAGCGGCTCCGCCATAGCCGTGTTGACAGGGTCGGATGGCGGCTTGGGACGGCCACTGCCGCCGGTCCTGCCCGATGGCTGCTTCCCCGGCTGTTGCCGTTCCGGGCGCCCTCTGCGCTCGTCTTTTCCTCCGCCTGCTCCCCCGCGGTTGTCCTTCCCGCCCGGCTTCCCGGGCCGCGGCTGCGCTGAATCGCGCCGCCCGGAACCTGCACCGCCGCCGGTCGGTTCGTCGTCGAGCCTTAGCGTCAGCGAAATCCGCTTCCGCTCCGGATCAGCCTCCAGGACCTTCACCCGGACCACCTGGCCGGACTTCACCACTTCACGCGGATCAGATACAAAGCGGTTGGCCAGGGCGGAGACGTGGACCAGGCCGTCCTGGTGGACCCCGACGTCCACGAACGCACCAAATGCCGCAACGTTGGTCACGGTTCCCTCGAGAATCATGCCCGGCACCAGGTCGGCGATCTTTACGATCCCCTCCGAGAAGGTGGCGGCGGCAAAGGCGGGCCGGGGGTCGCGCCCGGGTTTGTCCAGCTCGGCCAGGATGTCCCTGACCGTCGGCAGACCGAAGGTATCGTCAACGAACTTTTGCGGGTCCAGAGAGGACGCGGGTGCGGAACCGGCGGCCACCAGGATCTTCCGCGCCACGGCGTACGCCTCCGGGTGCACGCTCGACGCGTCCAGCGGCTCCGCTCCCCCGGTGATCCTCAGGAAGCCGGCGCACTGCTCAAACGCCTTGGCACCCAGCCGCGGTACCTTCTTGAGGTCCGACCGTTTGTTGAAGGGCCCGTGTTCGTTTCGGTAGGCCACGATGTTTTCACTCAGCAAAGGCCCGACGCCGGCAACCCGGCTCAGCAGCGCGGGCGACGCCGTGTTGACGTCGACGCCCACGGCGTTCACGCAGTCTTCCACCACCGCATCGAGGCTGCGGTCCAGCTTCGATGCCGTCACGTCGTGCTGGTACTGGCCCACACCGATGGATTTGGGGTCGATCTTGACGAGTTCTGCGAGCGGGTCCTGCAGTCGGCGGGCAATGGAGACGGCGCCCCGGAGTGAGACGTCCATTCCCGGCAGTTCCGCCGCGGCGAGGGCGGAGGCAGAGTAGACGGACGCACCGGCCTCGGACACCACGAGTTTCTGCGGTTTGCGGTCGACGCCGGGAAGGAGCTTGATCAGTTCTGCTGCCAGTTTGTCCGTTTCACGCGACGCCGTTCCGTTGCCGATAGCGATGAGTTCGACAGCGTGCTGCCGCGCCAAACCCACCAGGGTGGCCAGGGCGTCGTCCCACTTCCGCGCGGGGGCGTGGGGATAGACGGTGTCAGTGGCCACCACCTTGCCGGTTCCGTCCACCACGGCGACTTTGACCCCGGTCCGCAGTCCGGGATCGAGCCCCAGCGTGGCGCGGTTCCCGGCGGGGGCGGCCAGCAGGACATCGCGGAGGTTGGCGGCGAAGACCCGGACGGCATCGTCTTCCGCCGCGGAGAACAACCTTGCGCGAAGGTCGGAGGTCAGGCGCGACAGCACGCGGGAGCGCCAGGCCACCTGTGCGGTCTGCATCAGCCAGGCGTCGGCGGGCCGGCCACGGTCGGCGACACCGAGAAACCTGGCCACCGCGGACTCGTAGCGGGCGCGGGCGGCGGTGAGGGCGGCGTCGTCCGAGGGGTCGGCTTCGGCGAGGTCCAGCTCAAGGATGCCGTCCTTCTCCCCGCGGAACAGCGCAAGGATCCGGTGGGACGGCATCCTGTCGGGCGCCTGGGCGAACTCGAAGTAGTCCGCGAATTTCTGGCCCTCCGCCTCTTTGCCCTTCTTGACGCGGGACACCATCCGGCCCTGGCTCCACAGCCGGTCCCGCAGATTCGCGGCGAGGTCGGGATCCTGCGCCACCCGCTCCACCAGGATCGCCCTGGCACCTGCGAGCGCGGCGGCTGCATCATCGATGGCATGCCCGCTGTTGAGGTACTTCGCGGCTTCCCGTTCGGGATCCAGATCCGGCCGCTTCACGAGCGTGTCGGCGAGCGGCTCCAGGCCTGCTTCCCGGGCAATCTGAGCCTTGGTGCGCCGCTTCGACTTGAACGGCAGGTAAATGTCCTCCAGCCGCGACTTGGTGTCCGCTGCCAGGATTGCCGAGCGCAGTTCCGATGTCAGCTGGCCCTGCGCCTCGATCGCTTCGAGGACTGCACGACGGCGGTCCGCCAGCTCACGGAGGTAGCGGAGCCGCTCGTCGAGGTCGCGGAGTTGGGTGTCATCCATTGTCCCGGTGGCTTCCTTGCGGTACCGGGCGATGAATGGAACCGTGGACCCGCCGTCGAGCAATTCAACGGCGGCCTTCACCTGCCAGGCTTTGACCCCCAGCTCGGCAGCGATCTGGGCAAAGATCCCGTCCGGCTCTGATGCGCTGGAGCGAGCGGACGCGGGGGAAGGTGCAGGCAGTTGAGTCACCAGAACATCTTGCCCTACCGGCCTGCGGGGCTCCACCGCCACCATGCCCGCGGAGGCGCCGCCGGGAACAAAAGGTATTCCCCTGGGGCGTGCAAAGTGCTGTAGTGGACTTGCCATCACTGGCACCCATGCTCGAGGAAGAGGCCACCATGCGGGAATTGCTGGTTGTGTTCCAGGACGGGTTCGACGAGGCGAACATCACCGTTACCGTGAACGGGAAGGCAGTGCGGAGAGATTTGGGAGTCTCGACGAATCCGCTTCTCGGCATCGCATCAGAGGTCTCCGTAGAGCTGCCGGCCAAGGGTGCACAGGTTGGAGTCGAGGTCACCAACCGTGGCCTGAAAGCCATCACCAAGGTCAGCGGCAGGCCCAAAAGCGTGCTGGTGTCCATCGAGGACGGACGCTTGGTGATGAAGGAAGGCACTGGCCGCGAAGCAGTACTTTAGCCCGATTTCCGACCGGCAAAAATGGCTCTGGTAAGAGTCCATTCGATGGAGTAGCATCTGATCACCGCCGGCATCCAATGGAGTCCGGCGGGCCACATAAGTCTTCAGCCGGGAGGCCGTCGGATGGCCCCACGGCGCCGCTGCCCGGGACCAGCACCCCAGACAGCCAACGACGGCGGCACCCATGATGGGTGCCGCCGTCGTCGTTTTGTTCAACGTGGCTGATCAGCCTCTTAGCCCTGGTACACCGGGTAATCCGTGTAACCGGTGGCGCCCTCTGCGTAGAACGTGGAGGCGTCGGGCTCGTTCAGCGGAAGGCTTTCCTTCCAACGGCGGGCGAGGTCCGGGTTGGCGATTGCGGGGCGGCCAACCACCACAGCGTCCGCGTGGCCCTCGGCCACCAGGCTCACGGCTTCTTCCCTTGTGGTGATCACGCCGAAGCCGGTGTTGACCAGGAAGGTGCCGCCGAAGCGTGCGCGAAGGTCCTGGACGAGTTCACCGGCAGGTTCGTGGTGCAGGATGCTCAGGTATGCCAGGTTGAGCGCCGCGATGCTGTCCACGAGGACCTCGTAAGTGGCACGAACATCCGCGGCATCCGTCTCGGCGATGCCCTGGACGTTGTGCTCTGGGGAAATGCGCAGGCCCACCCGGTTGGCGCCGAGGGCTGCGACCACGGCATTGATGGTTTCGATGACAAAGCGGGCACGGTTCTGGGGCGATCCGCCGTAGCTGTCCGTCCGGACGTTGGAGTTCGGTGCCAGGAATTCGTGCAGCAGGTAGCCGTTGGCCGAGTGCAGCTCCACGCCGTCGAACCCTGCCTCGATGGCATTCAGGGAGGCGTTGACGATTTCCTGGATGACCATGGGGAGTTCGTCCGTGGTGAGTGCATGCGGCACCGGGTACTGCTGCTTTCCGGCCGGGGTCCGGACGACGCCGTCAATTGCTACGGCGCTCGGACCGACGACGGGAAGCCCACCGGTGATGTCCGGGTGGGAAACCCGGCCGCCGTGCATGATCTGGGCGAACATGCGGCCGCCTTCGGCGTGGACTGCGTCAGTGACCTTCTTCCACCCGGAAACCTGCTCCTGGGTGACGATCCCGGGCTGTCCGGGGTAAGCCTGGCCCGCGGGGGTGGGGTAGATGCCCTCGCTGACGATGAGGCCAAGGGAGGCGCGCTGGCGGTAGTGCTCGACGACGAGCGGGCCCGGGACGCCCTTCTCACCTGCGCGGAGGCGGGTGAGGGGTGCCATCACCAGCCGGTTGGGAAGTTCCAGTTCGCCGAGGGTGAGTGGGGAAAACAGCATGCGCAGTTCCTTTCGAAGGCTGAAGACGTACTGCCTATGCCAACTGTGGGGCGCGTGCAACTATTCCGGACTTTCGCTGGTGCGAGGCGGATCACACGTCACTATCCTTTTGCTCCCGCCCTCCCCGCCTAGCGCGCTGCTCCGGCCCCCGGACAGCCCTGCCCCTGGGGATTGGCGTTGCAGTCGTCGGCGTAGTTGCGGGTGAGCGACCGCCAGACGCTGATCCCCTGCGGCGGGGCGCTGAACTGGCCCTGGCCGGGGATCGGAAGGGGCGGCCCGGAGTTCACCGAATAGGTGCCTTGGAACGACGCCGTCAGCACCACTTGGAAGTCTCCGGTGGAGGCGTAAGCGTGACTGGTCCGGGTCTTCTCGCCCCACCGGTCCTGCGGCAAAGCTCCACCCATGGACGGTTGCGGGCCGAAGACGGTGCCGTCCCCGTAGTTCCAGGTGTACTGGACCGGCGTTGCCACCACGTGGACCTGTTGGCCGAACATAGTGATGTCGAACTGCTGTTCAGCCGCTTCCGCGTAGAAGTTGGTCTCGGCGCCTCGAAGGGTATTGGGGCTGGGCTGCGCCACGACCTTCCCCGCACTGACCGGGAGGTTCTGGAACTGCCGCTGGATATCGGCGGCGATCCGGGGCAGGAGATCCTCGGGCTTCGGATCGTAAAGGCAGGTGGGTCCCGAGTGATGCGCCCAAACCGCGCCTGGTACGCCTCTTGGCCGCGACAGCCACATGACCGGAATGCCCTTGGCGCCGTCCTCCCGGTCCTTGCAGTCGAGCTGGCGGGCAAGGCAAGGCGTGTCGAAATCCCCTCCGCCGAGGTGGCATTGGAGTTCGTACTTGTACTCGTTGGGGTCGCTGCTTGCGGTGCCCGTTTCAGCACGACTAAATTCGCCAGTATTTGGATCGGGCACCCAATTATCGGCGCCGACGTGGACTCCGGTATCGGTGAAGCCACCACCGATCCGTGGCTTCCCCTCCTCTTCGGCATGGACGGCCAGTGGCGATGTCGTCAAGAGCGCCGCACAACAGGCGAGAATTGCGAGAGCCTTGGCTGGGTAAGCCATGGCTACCGAATCAACCCTAGGTCGTCGACCACCCATCCTGCTTCGGAAAACTTCACCATCGCGACGCTGCCCGCATTCGTTGCAGGAGTCTTGTCTTGATACGGACTTCCGTCCTGGTTACGAATGACCAATTCTTTCTGCAGCACTTGAAGAATCACCTGCATTGAGCCGTTAGTGGAAGGCTTTGCGGTCGCAACCGGGATGTCTATTTGGCCACCAGAAATCCACTTGCCTTCAGCCCAAGCAGCTTCGATATCGTCAACGAGTCCTTGACAGAAAATACATTCAGCCTTGGAAAGCTTCGATAACGCAACAGTGTCACCCGTCTCATACGCATAACTGAGAACTGAGAACCAATACTTCGTAAAAGCTTCTGCACCTTCCTTCGTCTCCGTCTTGGCCACCTCGGGCAGCACGGGGACAGGCACGTTCTGGGCGGGGCCGAACGCGTCGGCGGGCTTGTAGACCGCACTGGGTGTGGGCGTGGGGGTTGGTGTGGCACTGGCCGTGGGCGTCTCGGCCGCCACAGGGGACGAAGTGGCGCCGGGCCCGGGAGAGTCCCCGGAATTGCAGCCGGACAAAACCACTGCAAAACCAACGATGAGGGCTGCTGCCCCAGACCGCACAGCGCGGGACGAAAAGAAGTTCTGTGATGTCATGGGCCGCTATTCCCCCAGTAGTTTCAAGACGGCTTGCTCCGAACAGTGAGTTAAGGGTAGCCCACGTCACACTATGGCGATCAAACTTATCCACAGGCACAACCCCGTCCCGGTTCTACCATCCGGAATGCAACAGAAGAAGTCATGAAGGAAGCCGGCGCACAAGGCACCGGCTTCCTTTGTCAGACGCTCAACCCGAACTACTTCTGGGCCGGCAGCACCAACTCCCCCGTCTTGTCCGTGGACAAGGCGAGCGAAGAAACGTACTGGATCCCGCCGTCGGGAGCGTCCTGTCCGGAACGCACCATGTCCGGCCGCTCGAATTCCAGCCCCGTCACGTGGCACAGGAGCTTAGCGTCGCTGGGGTTCCCGCCGGCGTCGAACATGGGCAGGTCGATCCCATCGTCAAAACGCCGCAGGTAGAACCGGCCGCGGGTCACCACGGCAAGCACCGGAGGCAGCACCAGTGCCAGGCCCACTGCGAAAATGGGCGAGTACGGCTGGATGGCGGCACCGAACGCCCCAAAGAACACCGCAATCGAAACCCCGGCAGACACCAGCATGGACACGAACCCAACCGGGTTCACGTCGTACAACATGCCGCGGCGGAACTCCGGCACCTTCGGCGAGATCTTGAGCAGGTACTTGTTGATGGCAATATCGGACGCCACCGTGACCACCCATGCCATGGCGCAGTTGGCGTAAAACCCGAGAATGGTGTTGAGGAAGTCGAACATGTTCGCTTCCATCAGGACCAGCGCGATCAGCAGGTTCACCACGACGAACACCATCCGGCCCGGGTACGTCTTGGTGATGCGCGTGAACGAATTTGTCCACGCCAGGGAGCCCGAGTAGGCGTTGGTCACGTTGATCTTGATCTGTGAGATGACCACCAGCACCACGGCCAGCGTCATGGCCAGCCAGGCGGGCATCATCTCCTGGTATACGCCCAGGAACTGGTGCACCGGCTCGTTGGCGGTAGCCGAGGCGGCAGGATCCAGCGTGGCGATCAGGTAGATGGCGATAAACAGGCCCACAATCTGCTTGATCGCCCCAAAAATCACCCAGCCCGGACCCGCGAGGATCACTGCGCGCCACCATGCACCCTTATTGGCGTCCGTGCGGGGCGGCATGAACCGGAGGTAGTCGATTTGCTCGGCGATCTGCGCCATGAGGGACAGGCACACGCCAGCGGCCAGCATGACGGACGCCAGGTTGGGTCCACCGTTACCGGACGCACCCGTGTACGCGAAGAAGGTGTCGATGCTCTCCGGGTGCGAGACCAGCAGGTAGCCCACGGGAACCACCATGAGCAGCAGCCACAGAGGGGTGGTCCACACCTGCAGCTTGGCCAGGGTGTTCATCCCGTAAATCACCAGCGGAATGATGATAACGGTGGAGGCGACGTACCCCAGCCACTGCGGGATGCCGAGCCCCAGCTCCAGCCCCTGCGCCATGATGGAACCCTCCAGCGCAAAGAAGATGAAGGTAAAGGTTGCGAAAATAACGTTCGTGACCACCGACCCGTAATAGCCGAAGCCGGAGCCGCGGGTGATCAGGTCCAGGTCGATGTTGTACCGGGCGGCGTAATAGGCCAGGGGAAACCCGGTGGCGAAAATGACGACGGCGGCCACCAGGATTCCCAGGATCGCGTTGACCGTGCCGTACGAGATGCCAATATTCGCGCCAATCGAGAAGTCCGCCAGGTAGGCGATGCCGCCCAGCGCGCTGGTGGCCACCACCCCGGCGCTCCACTTGCGGTAGGAGCGCGGTGCGAACCGCAGCGTGTAGTCCTCAAGGCTTTCCTTGGTGGCGTTGAGTGCGGCGGTGTTGCCCGCCGTCGTGCTTGCCGGAGAACGTCCGACGACGGTGGCACCAGCGGGTGCCTCCGGTTCCAGTAATTGCGTTGAATCCAAGTCGCTGCCCATTGGGTGCCTCGCTTTCGTTTGCATGATGCCGTCACGGCCCTGCGTGCGACGCTATCCAGCAGGAAAGACAGGACGGTCACAAGCCTGTTTCCGAAGTGTTAAGCCTTGACGGACCTGTCACAAAGAGGCGGGAGGTGGGGTACAAAGCCTCTGGCGTATTTCTACCCTTAGTAGAAGAATGACCGCATGATGTTTGAACACGCGGACGGCAATCCCGTCCTGGAACTCGATGATGAGCAGTCCTGGCGTCTGCTGGCCGCAACGCAGCATGGGCGGCTGGTGGTTTCTGTCGCAGGGGAACCGGACATCTTCCCCGTGAACTATGTGACGTCGAACCGGAAGCTCTATCTTCGAACGGCTCCGGGAAACAAACTCGCGCAACTCACCATCAACGCCCAAGTGCTGTTCGAGACGGACGGCATCCTGTCGCAGGAGGCCTGGTCCGTGGTCCTCAGGGGGACAGCACGGGTCCTCAGCAATTCGGATGAGCTCGCAGCCATTGAGCAACTCGGATTGAAGACCTGGGTTCCTACACTCAAGGACTTCTACGTGGAGATAGAACCCAAGTCCGTCAGCGGCCGGCACTTCGTGTTCGGCGAACAGCCCGAACGGGAGATCTAAGCCCTCCTAGACTGGAAGGATGGCGGACCGGCCCACTGCAGACAAGCTCACCCCCGAGCAGCGCAGCTGGAACATGTCCCGGATCCGCGGCAAGAACACCAAACCTGAGTTGTTGGTCCGCCGCCTCCTGCACGCCAAGGGCTATCGCTACCGCCTGCACGGCAAGTCCGGCAGCAGCAAACTGCCAGGCAATCCAGACCTCGTCTTCGCTGGCCGGCACAAGGTGATCTTTGTGAATGGCTGCTTCTGGCATTTCCATGACTGCAGGGTTGGCCTGCACGCCCCGAAAGCCAACGCCGACTTCTGGGCCGCCAAGCGCACCAGGACCCGCGAGCGCGACGAAGGCCAGCGCCGCCAGCTCCAAGACGCCGGCTGGGAAGTACTCACAGTCTGGGAGTGCGAACTTAAGGACCGGTCTGCCCTCGAAACCCAGTTGGTGGACTTCCTCGAAGCCGCCGGATGACGCACGCTTCCTGAGGAAGCCACTAACTGCTGTATGGGCAGAAACTGCTGGCCCCATCAAGAAAACCACAATTCTTGCCGGGTCTTCTGCAGGCTCAGGGGAACGGTCCTAACCTGAAAAGACGAAGCACCTCCACCTAGCCGCCGTGCTTCCCGGGTCCGCAATTCCAGCAGAAAGGAGTGTCATGAGCACTTCAGATGATGCGCCCAAGCCGCTGGTTGACCAGTCCGTCCTGGACCGATTGCGGGAAGAACTCGAGGAGGAAGAAGGGTACACCCTGGTCTTCGTAGGGAACTTCATCGAGTTCCTGCCACAACGGCTGGGAAAGTTGCGGCTGGCCCTGACCACGGGTGACCTGGACGGGTCCATGGACGCCGTCCTCAGCTTGAAAACCTCAAGCCAAATGGTGGGAGCAGAGCGGCTTGCCGGACTTGCCCTGGAGTTGGAGAACGAGATCCGGGCCCACGCGCGCCACGCTGACATGTCGGTGGCACTGCCCAGGCTGGCAGCCACCTACCTGCGGCCCATCACCCAGTGCAGCAGGCAAACCACGCACCGGCTGCAGGCTCAGTGCTGCCCCGGCGCCAAGCGGTAACCCACCCCACGGACAGTCTGCAGCCACCGCGGATGCTGCGGCGAGTCACCCAGCTTTTTGCGCAGGTTTCCCATGTGGACCTCCACGGAACGTTCGTCTGCCTCGCTGATGTAACTGCCGACGTCGTAATCCTCGTCGCGGAGCCGCCGCACCAGATCCGACTTGGTACGGACCGTCCGGCCCGCTTCCAGCAGCGCGTACAGGAGTTCGAACTCCGTGCGCGTCAGGTTCATCTCTTTGCCGTCCACGGCCACGGTGCGGGAAGCGTAGCTGAGCTCCAGGCCGTTGTGGCTGAAGTTTCCGCGCTCGGGGTGGGCAGTGCCGTCCGGGGAAGCATCCACCGCAACCTCCCCGGGGTCGGGAACGGAGCGCGGCCGCCGCATCATGGCCGCGACCCGGGCGCGCAGTTCCCGCGGCCGGAACGGCTTGGTGAGGTAGTCATCCGCACCCGATTCAAGCCCGATCAGCGTGTCCAGTTCCTCGGCGCGCGCCGTGAGCATCACGATGTAGGCATCGGAAAACTCGCGGATCTGCCGCGAAACCTCGAAACCATCGATGTCCGGCAGCCCCAGGTCCAGGGTGATGACATCAGGATTCAGGCTCTTGGCCATCAGGACGCCCTCCGCGCCGCCGCTGGCGACACTCACGTCAAAGCCAGCCTGGGTCAGCACAGTGCGTACCAGTTCCCGAATGTCGTGGTCATCCTCGATGACCAGACCCACACGTGCCTCACTCATAGAGCCCCCTCAGTGCCAACGTCAGAAGTATAGCTGGCTGCCGATATCCTGCTGCTATGGCCTTGCACACCCCGACATCCGCGTCTTCCACGCCATGAGCAACCCCACAGCCTGGTCCTCCGGACGGCTGCGGTTTTTCAAGCGCCCCTTTCATGAATACCGGTTGACGGACCGGGTGGCCTTGAGCCAAATGCCGTTGTTCGTGACCACCATCCTGACTGCCCTGCTGGTGTGGGGTTTCTTCCCGGACACCATGGACAACCCCCTGTTCGTCACCTTCCTCATCTCGCAGCTGGCCATCATGGCGCTTTGCTACCTCATCCCATGGGAGCGGCTGCCCTACACCAGCTTCCTGGCCATCCCGCTGCTGGACTTCTTCTCCATCGCAGCCGGAAGGGAAGGCGGCCAGGAAAGCCTCGCGGGCATCAGCCTGCTGGCCGTGTTCCCGGTGATATGGCTCTGCGCATCCAGTTACTACCCGCGGGCTGCGTTGTGGCTCTCCTTCCTGGGTCCCCTGGCCATCATCTGGGTGCCGCTGCTCCTGAAGGGGACCTACACGCCGCAGGACTTTGCCCGGTCGCTCCTGCTGCCGGTCATGATGCTGGGGATCGGCGTCTCCGTGAGCGTCCTGACCCTGAGCATGATGCGCCAGCAGAGCCAACTGGAGGAAAAGGACGAGCAGCTGCGGGCCAACCTGCGCGTGAGCAAACGCCAGGAGTCACTGCTGAACACCGTGCTGGAAACCGTGCACCTTGGCGTGCTGGCTGTTGACGCGGACGGCCATGACATCCTGATGAACCGGAAGCAGCGCGCCAACCACGAACTGGCCCGGCCCAAGGATATAGCCGACCCCAACGAGTCACAGCTGCTGGTTTATGGCCCGGACCGGAAGACCCTGGTTCCCGTGCAGGAGCGGCCGGTGCGCCGGGCTGTCCTGGGCGAAACCTTCACCGATTACCTGGTCTGGCTGGGTGAGGCGAAGGACCAGCGGGCCATGGTGACCACGGCGCGTGCCATGAAGGATTCCGAGGGCAACTTCGCCGGTTCCGTGATCGTCTTCAGCGACGTGACGGACCTGGTGAACGCCCTCACCGCCAAGGACGACTTCGTCTCGAGCGTCTCCCATGAATTCCGCACACCGTTGACCTCCATCCTTGGTTACGTGGAGATCCTGCTGGCCGAGGACCCGGAGGGGCCGCAGAGGGACATGCTGGAGATCATCCGCCGGAACTCCGAGCGGCTCCTGACCTTGGTCTCGGACCTGCTGTCCAGCCGGAACGGCCAGTTGATCGTCACGCCCCATGCCGTGGATGTGGCCGAACTGGTGCGCAGCAGTGTGTCCTCGGCCATGCCCCGGGCAGCCGCCGCCGGGGTTGAATTGCGGGCCGAAGCGCCCAACCGCCTGGAGGCCCACGTGGACGGCGCACGCATCTCCCAGGTCCTGGACAACCTGGTGTCCAACGCCATCAAGTACTCACCGGACGGCGGTGAGGTGGTGGTGTCGCTGGCCCAGGAGGACGGGCACCTGGCCTGCCGCGTCAGCGACACCGGCATGGGCATGAGCCCGGAGGACTCCTCCGAAGTGTTCGCCAAATTCTTCCGCACCAGCAGCGTCCGCCGCACCGCCATCCCCGGCGTGGGACTGGGCCTGCCCATCAGCAAGGCAATCGTTGAGGCACACGGCGGCACCATCGGCGTCGACAGCACCCTGGGCGAAGGAACGACGTTTACGTTCCGGGTGCCGGTGTGAAAGGCCGGTCTGAAAGGACGACGGCGACGGGCGGCCGGATGCGTCAGTCGTTCCGGGCTTGACGGACCACTTCGCCCCAGGACTGGCGGGCGAGCTCCCGGACGGAGGCCAGGATGCCCGACGGCGGCTGGCTGAGATCCAGCGGGAACTCCACGATGTCGATGTCGGTATTCAGGATGCGGCGGAGTTTTATGTCGCCCCTGCCCGCGTAGACGAGCCAGGCGGTGGGTACCGCCAGCGCGGTGCAGTGCGCCAGCATCTGGTAGTGGTCGGCGGTGAGGGAAGCACCGGCATCCGAGGCGGCGCGATACTTGGCGTTGTAGGCCACCACCGGCCGGCCACCGAGCATGTGGACCGCGTCCGGCCGCACTGACAGGCGGTCCGAATCACGCACCGCCTCACTGAGGAGGGCGTTGTACCGCAGGCGCAGTTCTCCCGGATAGGCGGCCATCGCCGCGCGCAGGACCGTCCCCACGAAGTCCTCAAACACCTGGGCCATGTCCACCACGAACGAGGCGGTCTGATGCTTGCCCTCCCCAGCTTCGGCCGATGCATTGCGCAGGATCAGCTCTGCCAGGCGGAGCACGGCGTGATACCGCAGGTTCATCCTGGTGGGCTTCCACGGCGGCACCGGGGCGCCCGACGGAAGGCGCGTGACGGCGTCGAGCTTTCCCTTTAGTTGCCGCAGCCGGCCCAGAACCTGGGGCCTGACCCCCGGCACCTGCCCCATCCGCTCCAGCGCGGCGCGCAGGATCCGGTTTTCCGCGATGTCCTCGGTGAACTCGTCGTAGGAGACCTCCAAGGGGACAAGCATCCCGGGACGGCGGGAGATCTGGTCCGAAATCCGGATCCTGCCCTTGACCGTCCTCAATGACTCATCCACGGTGAGGTAGCCCTGCAGGACGCCGCGGCCCAGCGCCCGCTCGGCCAGCTGCGCCAGCGATTCGGCCAGGGCGCTCCACAGGTCCCGGTCCTCGTCAGCTGCCACCAGGTCCGGCCGGAAGCCCTGCTCCCCCGCGTAGCTGAGCAGGAACAGGAGCCGGCTGAGCCCCAGCCGGTCCTTGGGCCGGACGTCCAGCTGCACCGTCGGTGTCCGCACGGAGCCAACCTTGCCCACCGGTTCAATCCGGTACAGCCCCAGGCCCATGGGGGACGCCTTGGCCAGGCCGCTGGAGTTCAGGAAGGAAGCGCTCGGGGCGTCCAGCCGCTCCACCAGGCCGCCGGAGAGCTCGTCCAGGACCAGATGCCGCACGGACGCCCGGAGGTCAGCGCGCTGCAACGCGTCCCAGCAGCTGGTCCAACCCGAAGCGCTCCTCCAGCTGCGCCCGCGTGAGCTGGCCGTGGTAGTGCTCCTCCAGCAGCGGCATCAGCTCGTACTTCCAGATCCGGCGCAGCCCGGCCGGGGTCTGGGCCGCCGGCTTCATGAAGTAGGACGGCCCGATCATCAAGTCGCGGTCCCACTCGTCAATGGCCTCGTTCAACGCGTCCAGCAGCAATGCCGGAGTGGTGTCCAGCTCCCTGGCCTGCAGGAACCGGAGCAGGGAGCCCTTCACGGGCTCAGTCTGCGGGTGCAGCTCGATGAAGGAGAAACGCCGGCGGATGGCGGCATCCATCATGGCGATGGAGCGGTCCGCGGTGTTCATGGTGCCGATGATGTAAAGGTTGTCCGGCAGCGTGAACGGTTCGTTGGGGCTGTACTGCAGGTAGATCCGGTCGTCGCGGTATTCCAGCAGGAAGTACAGCTCGCCGAACACCTTGGCCAGGTTGGCGCGGTTCATCTCGTCGATGATCAGGAAGTACGGCTTCTTTTCGTTGCCCGGCTTGGCGGCCTCCTCCGCCAGGCGGCGCAGCGGGCCGGCCACCAGTTTGAAGGACACCTGGCCCTCGTCCGTCTTGTCCGGCCGGTAGCCCTCGAAAAAGTCCTCATAGGCATAGGACGGATGGAACTGCACCAGCTTGACGCGCTCGTCAGTGCTGTCCTCCGCCAGTTCCGCGGCGAGGTGCTTGGCCAGGTAGGTCTTGCCGGTCCCCGGAGGCCCGTACAGGACCAGCTGGCGGTTCTCCTCCAGCAGGTCGGCGATCTCCTGGAGCGGTTCCAGCTCCATATGCAGCGACGCCGCAAACTCCTGCGTCAGCGGGCGGAAGCCCTCCTGGACAGGGATGACGACGGCGGCAGCGTCAGTGTCGCCGTCAGGCTCGGTTTCCGCCTCGGCCGGCAGCAGCGCCTGCAGCGCCTGGACCACGCGGGTCACGTCCACCACGATGCCGGGGGTGGCGAGCTGGCGCTGGACGTGCCGCGGAAGGCTGGTGGTGGTGTGCCCGTCGTCGAACCAGCGCACCTTGCGCCGGAGCCGGCGGTTGTCATCGTTGTACTCGGGCTCCCCCAGCACGCCGCCCAGCCGGACGCTGCCGGCGTGCTGGTAGAGCACCAGGTCGCCGGGCTTCATGACGGTCAGGAAGGCAAACACCGCCGTCTTGGTGTCCTCGCGCTCCACGTAGCCAAGATGCTTATAGTCCTCGTCCACGGCGTGCTGGACCAGGCCGGCGGTGACGCCGGGGTCCAGGTGGCGGAGATGTTCGACGTCGAGGGTCACTTTTTCCTCGCCGTGCCAGGCCGTGAGGAGCTCGGCGTGGTCGCTGTGCGTCCTCAGCAGCCAGGCCCGGCGGCCGGGGTCGCCCACTTTGCGCCACTGGCTGACCAGCTGGCGGGAGTACCAGTCGATGCGCTGGCCGGCCTGCTCGTCCAGATGCAGCCGGATGCGGTGGATGTCCGCGGTGATGTCCTCTTCGCTGTCGCCCTTGGCCCCGCCCACCAGCGAGGCGAACGCATCCCGGATTTCCTGCCGCTCCACGTCCGCCACCACCGGCTCGAAGTAGCTGGGCCAGGCGAGGAACTCGATGCTGCGGCGAATGGCGGGCTGGTCGTCCGGGGTGGAGGCCGCGAGGAGGTGGAACTGCTGGGGATCCTTGATGGCGGCCTGCACCACGCCTGCAGGCCGCTGCGCCACGTTCTGCACAAACCGGCACAGCCACTTGAGGTGGTCCCAGATGGTCCAGTTGAATTCGGCGGTCCGGTCGCGGATCACTCCGTGGTCCGTCATGCCCGCATACAGCTCGTCGGGAAGTTCCAGCGGCGGCTCCAGCCACCCGGCTGCCTCGGCCACGCGGGCGCGCTTGACCTTCAGGGACTTCACCTCGTGGGCCAGCGGAAGTGACTGCAGGAAAAGAAGTTCCACGGCCAACTGCTTGGCCCCGCGGGTGGCGCCCTCCAGGTTTTCGCGGAGGTTGGTCATCATGGGGGCCTTGGAGTCAGCGATGCCCCGGTCCAGCCGGTCGAGCAACTCCGCGGCCGCCGGAACCGACCATGTCCTGGTGCGGCCGTCCAGGGGTGAAGCCTTCCCCTGGAGACCCGGTCCCAGCACGAACCACGCCGCATCCTCTATCTCCCTGGAGATGCCGAGGGCGCGGGTCATGGCAACAGTGGCAGTGGGGGTCATGCCCTCAAATTTACAGGGTTTAGCTGGGCGGCCGCTCCATGCAGCCCGGCCGCCCTTCCGCCAAGCATGGGCTACATGCCTGTGCCTGACCGCTTCCTGCCGAAGACGAAGTACCCCATGGGGCCGATGAAATTGATGAAGGATGCTGCCCGCCACGCAGCCTTGGGCCCGTTGATCAGCTCAGCAGGCCTGCGCGAGATGTCCCGCTGGGCGGCAACCAGCAGGGACATCTGGACGACCGCCGTGATGATGATTCCCGCCTTGCCGGACGGGGACATTTCCTTCCAGGTCTTCTTCTTCCTGCCGGCACTGATCTTGTTCCTGGCCATCGGGGCTTCCTTTCGAGTGGGTGGTGGTTCCAGTTCGTGGTTGTTCCAGTTCGTGGTTGTTCCAGTCCAGTGCGTCCAGTGCAGCCCTGTCCAGAGGCTTACTGCCTATAGGGGGCCATCCGGTCTTTCTGTTCCTGGGTGAGACGTTGCACCCGGCCGGTGGCTTCATCCACGAACGCCAGGTGACTGCTCGCCTTTACACAGTCCTCACGGGTGACCGGGTCCTGGAGCAGGTAGTGGATGTCGAAGCTGGCTCCCTTGACCGCACCAATCCAGACCTGCACCACCGCCGGAATGTTGCGGTACTCCAGCGTCCTGACGTAGCGGATCTTGTGGTCCACCACCAGCGCCAGCGTTCCGTCCGGGACGTCGTTGAAGAGCGATACGGGAGGCTCGATTCCGGGAAGACCTGCGCCCCGGGGCGGCCCGAAGGCGGCGATCCGCGCCTCCTCCAGCATCCTCACGATCTGGACATTGTTGATATGGCCGTAGGCGTCCATGTCACCCCAGCGCATGGGCACCAGGACTTCAATCCGGCCGCCGCCGTGCTCCCCGGAACTCTCCGCGGCTTCCTGTCCGTGGTCCTGGCCCTGCAGCCGCTGGGCTGCCTGGGCCTGTTGCGCGCTCAGCTGTGCACCGCCGTCGAATCGTCCACGGGTACTTCCCCGGCGTCCGCACCCGCGAACTGCGACATGTAGAGGCGGTGGTAAGCGCCTCCGGCTTCAAGCAGCACCTGGTGGTTGCCCTGTTCCACGATTTGTCCGTTCTCCATGACCAGGATGGTATCGGCATCGCGGATGGTTGACAGCCGGTGCGCGATCACGAAGCTTGTCCGGTCCGAGCGGAGCGCCGCCATGGCCTTCTGCACCAGGAGTTCGGTGCGGGTATCCACGGAGCTGGTGGCCTCGTCCAGGATCAGCAGCGAGGGATTGGCCACGAACGCCCGGGCAATGGTGATGAGCTGTTTCTCCCCGGCACTGACGTTGTTGCCTTCTTCATCGATCACGCTGTTGTAGCCCTCGGGCAGCGCCCGGACGAAGCGGTCCACGAAGGTGGCCTTCGCGGCGGCCATCACCTGTTCGTGGGTGGCGTCGAGGTTGCCGTAACGGATGTTGTCGTAAATGGAGCCGCCAAACAGCCACGCGTCCTGCAGGACCATGCCCACCTTGGATCGCAGCTCCGAACGGCTGAGGTGGGTGATGTCCACCCCGTCGAGCATGATGGAGCCGGAGTTGAGCTCGTAGAACCGCATGACGAGGTTTACCAGCGTGGTCTTGCCGGCGCCGGTGGGGCCCACGATCGCCACGGTGTTTCCCGGTTCGGCTGTGAAGGACAAGTTCTCGATGAGCTTCCTGTCCTCTGTGTAGCTGAACGTGACGTTCTTGAAGTCCACGTGACCGTCGGTCTTTGCCGGCAAGTGTTCGGTGGCTGTTTCGGCATTCTGTTCGTCGGCGTCCAGGAACTCGAACACGCGCTCGGAGGACGCAACGCCGGACTGGAGCATGTTGGCCATGCCCGCCATCTGGCCCAGTGGCTGGGTGAATTCGCGGGAGTACTGGATGAAGGCGGTGGCATCGCCCAGGGACATGGCACCGGATGCCACGCGCAGGCCGCCCACCACGGCGATGCCCACGTAGCTGAGGTAGGACACGAACTGCATGACGGGGAAGATGATCCCGGACACGAACTGCGCTCCGAAGCTTGCTTTGTACAGGGCCTCGTTGCGTTCCTCGAACCGGGCCAGCATGTCCGCATCGCGGCCGAAGACGCGGACCAGGTCATGCCCGGAAAAGGACTCCTCGATCTGGCCGTTCAGTGAGCCGGTGTTCTTCCACTGGGCTGCGAAGAGCTTCTGGCTCCGGACCCCGATCAGGCCAGCGGCCACGCCGGACAGCGGAAGGGCGACCAGGGCGATCAGCGCCAGCTGCCAGGAGACGATGAACATCATGATCACAATGCCCACCACTGTCAGCACAGAGTTGACCAGCTGGGCAAAGGCCTGCTGGAGCGCCTGCTGGATGTTGTCGACGTCGTTGGTCACCCGGGACAGCACGTCGCCGCGCTGCCGCGTGTCGAAGTAGTTCAGCGGCAGCCGGTTCAGTTTGCTTTCGGTGTCGTCGCGCAGCCGCCGGATGACCTTCATGACGATCCGGTTCAGCACGTACCCCTGCAGCCACATGAAGATGTTCGAAACGAAGTACATGAGCAGCACGATGGCGATCAGCATGCTGAGCTTGTCGAAGTTGATGCCGGTACCTGGCACCAGTTCCATGCGGGACACCATGTCCGCGAAATTGTCCTGCCCCTGCTGGCGCAGGCCGGATACGAACTGTTCCTTGCTTGCTCCCGCGGGCAACTGCCGGCCCACGACTCCTGCGAAGATAACGTCCATGGCCTGGCCCAGGATCCTGGGGGCGATCACATTCAGCACCACGGAAATGACCACCAGGCCCACCACGGCGTAGATGCCCATCGCTTCCGGCTTCAGCAGGCCCATGAGCCGTTTGGCGGAAGGCCAGAAATGCTCGGCTTTCTTGGCAGGCATGCCGCCGAACATGTCCCCGTCCGCTTCGGAGGGCGTGAACTCCTCCTCGAAGAAGTCCTCATCCTCCGGCTGCACGGCACCCGGTTGCGCCTCCCCTGCAGGTGCCTGGGGCGTCCCTTCTACGGGGGTGGAGTCTTTCTTCCGCGGGCTCATGCCACTTCCTCCACGCTCAGCTGGGATTCGACGATTTCCTGGTAGGTGGGCGAGGTTTCCAGGAGTTCCTCATGCGTGCCGCGGTCCACGATCCGCCCGTTGTCCAGCACCAGGATCTGGTCGGCCTCGGTAATGGTGGAGATCCGCTGGGCCACGATGATCACGGTGGCGTCCGAGGTGGTGCGCTTGAGGGCGGCACGAAGCCGGGCGTCGGTGGCAACGTCCAGGGCGGAGAAGGAGTCGTCGAACAGGTAGACGCGCGGTTTGGTCACCAGCGCGCGGGCGATGCACAGACGCTGGCGCTGGCCGCCGGAGACGTTGGTGCCGCCCTGGGAGATCCGGGAATCGAGTCCGTTCTTCTTTTCCCGGACAAATGATTCCCCCTGTGCTACACGGAGCGCATCCCACAGTTCCTGGTCCGTTGCCTCGGTCTTGCCGAACCGGAGGTTGTGCTCGATGGTGCCAGAGAACAGATAGGGACGCTGCGGCACCAGGGCGACGCGTTTGGTGATCTCCGCCCGGTCCAGCCTGTCCACCGGGACACCATCCAGCAGCACCTGGCCTTCTGCGGGGTCGTACAGCCGCGGCAGGAGGGACAGCAGGGAGGTTTTGCCGGCGCCCGTGGACCCGATGATCGCGATGGTTTGGCCCGGGCGGGCAGTGAAGCTGATGTTGCTGAGCACGGGTGACTCCGCGCCCGGGTAGGCGAAGGTGACGTTGCGGTATTCGACCACGCCTTCCAGGGCGGCCGGCGCCACCGGGCGCAGGGGATCGTGGATGGAAGGTTCGACGCCGAGCACCTCGCCGATGCGGTCCGCGCAGACCGAGGCGCGCGGAATCATCATGGCCATGAACGTGCCCATCATGACGGCCATCAGGATCTGCAGCAGGTATTGCAGGAACGCGGTCAGCGACCCCACCTGCATGGCACCGGCGTCCACCCGCTGACCGCCAAACCAGAGCACCGCGGCAGTGGACAGGTGCAGGATCATGCTGATGGCCGGGAACATCAGGACGAACAGGGCGCCGATGCGCAGCGAGACGTCCGTGAGTTCCTTGTTGGCCCCGCCGAACCGGTCCGTCTCATAGGGTTCGCGGACGAAGGCCCGGACCACGCGGATACCGATGATCTGTTCACGCAGGACGGCGTTGATCCGGTCGATCTTCCGCTGCATGGAACGGAACAGCGGCATGAGCCGGACCACCAGGTAACCCACCACCACGGCCAGCAACGGGACGGACACCCACACCAGCCAGGACAGATTGATGTCCTCGCGGAGCGCCATGATGATGCCGCCGATGCACATGATGGGGGTGGCAACCATGAAGTTCAGCCCCATCAGCAGGAGCATCTGCACCTGCTGGACATCATTGGTGCCACGGGTTATCAGCGTGGGGGCTCCGAAGGCGTTGACATCCTTGGCGGAGAAGCTGGTTACTTTCCGGAAGACAGCGCGGCGCAGGTCGCGGCCCACCGCCATGGCCGTCCTGGAGCCGAAGTAGACGCCGGCGATGGCCGCAGCCACCTGGGCGAACGCCACGAGGAGCATCACAGCGCCGGTGCGCCAGATGAAATCGGTGTCCCCGCGGGCCACCCCTTCATCGATGATCTGCGCGTTCAGGCTGGGCAGGTAGAGGGCGGCGATGGTGGATGCGAGCTGGAAAATGACCACAGCAAGGATGTAGGGAAAATACGGTTTGGAGTAGCGCCGTATCAGGGTGAGGAGCATGGACCCAACTCTAGTGACGCCCACCGACATTGGGTCCCTTTGGATGCTACTTTTCCGGACGGAACCCCTGCGCGGATGGGTCCCGGGCCGGCAGCAGCGGTAAAAGCCGCAGCCCGCACCGGGAGTGTTTTCCCGGTGGGGGCTGCGGCTTCGGTATTGCCTTCGCTGGGGCCAGGCGGCTCCGGCAGGGAGAGGCTACTGCGCGGGGCCCTGTTCCGAACCGGCGCCCTGGGGCTGTGCTCCGTCAATCGAAGCGGCAGCGGACGGTGCAGCAGCACTGTGCTTGCCGCGCCCTGCAAGGTACAGCGCGGCAGCCGCCTGGACCTTGCGTTCCTTCAGCAGCTTGCGCTGCAGCCTGCCCAGCTCCGCGGCCGTGGCCGCCTGCTTGGCCGCCACCTCCTGCTGGGAGCGCAGCTGCTCCTGGATGTCCAGCACCAGGCCGCCCAGTTCCGCCTGCTGGCGGGCCAGCAGATGTTGGGTGTCCTGCAGTTTCTGCAGGGTGGCAGCGGCGCTGGCCACGGCGTCAGCAGCCTTGTCCAGGCTCCCGGCCGAGGCGCCGTCAACGGCGAGGGTGTCAACGGAGGCGGCGTCAACGGAACCCAGGTCCAGCCCTTCGGAACGGAAGCTCCGGGCGAAGGCTTCCTCAAAGTCCTCCGTGGCCACCCGGCCGGACGCCGCGGCGGCAGCGGCAGCACCGCCGTCGTACATCTTTGCCGGTGCGCCGGCCGACCCTGCACGCTCAGCGCTGCGGCCCGTCATTCCGCCCCCGGCGGGGGCATCCGCGTTCGCCGCGGGAGAGACCATGGGCAGCTGGCCGGTCATGGCCGTCATTCCCGCTTCACCGGCGGCATTGGCCTGCAGCGTCGCCTCGGGGGTGATGTCCACGGTCTTGCGCAGCGGCACTTCCTTGATGAAGATCACGGCGATGAGGGCCACCGCGCTCACGATGGCGGAAATCATGAAGATCCCGGCCGTGGCGTCACCGTAGGCGGCGCGCATGACGTCCGCCACCGGCGCGGGCAGGTCCTTGAGGTCCAGCGTGGCACCGCTGTTGCCGGAGGCCTGGATGCCCAGCTTTGCCAGCCCGTCGGTGGCCAGGTCCTTGACGTGGTTGGCCATGACGGCGCCCAGGACGGACACGCCGATGGCGCCGCCGACGGAGCGGAAGAAGGCAACGGAGGCACTGGCGGAGCCAATGTCCTGGGCGCGGACGGTGTTCTGGACGGCCAGGACCAGGTTCTGCATCAGCATGCCCAGACCGATGCCGAAGATGCCGGTGTAGAGGCCCGTCAGCCAGAGTTCGGTGGTGTGGTCCATGGTTCCGGCGAGCGCCAGGCCGCCGATCAGCAGAATGGTGCCGCCGATCAGGAAGCGCTTCCACTTGCCGTAGCGGCTGATCAGCTGGCCGGACACCACCGAACCCACCAGGTTGCCGGCGATCATGGGCAGGGTCAGCAGGCCGGCCTCGGTGGGCGTGGCGCCGCGGGCCACCTGGTAGTACTGGCCCAGGAAGGTGGAGGAACCGAACATTGCCACGCCGACGGCCACGGAGGCCACGATGGCCAGGGCCGTGGTGCGCTCGGAGATGATCTTCAGCGGGATGATCGGCTGGGACACCTTGGATTCAACCAGCACCAGCAGCGCCAGCAGGAGGACGCCGCCGCCCACCATCACCGCGGACTGCCAGGACCACCAGTCGTAGTAGTCGGCCTTGCCGGCGAAGGAGACCCAGACCAGGAGCAGGCTGACGCCGGAGGTGAGCAGGATGGCACCGAGCCAGTCGATCTTGGCCGGGCGCTTGACGTGCGGAACCTTGAGCGTGACCTGGAGCAGGATGAGGGCGACGACGGCGAGCGGCACGCAGACGAAGAACGTCCAGCGCCAGCCGAGCGAGCTGTCCACGATGAAGCCGCCGAGCAGCGGACCGCCGGCAGTGCCCACCGCCATGACCGCGCCCATGTAGCCGGAGTACTTGCCGCGTTCGCGCGGCGGGATGATGGAGCCGATGATCGCCTGCGCCAGGGCGGTGAGCCCGCCCATGGCGATGCCCTGGATGACGCGGGCGGTGAGCAGGAACGGGATGTTTTCCGAGAAGCCTGCCATGACCGAGCCGGCCACGAAGATCACGATGCTCAGCTGGACCAGGACCTTCTTGTCGAAGAGGTCGGCGAGCTTGCCCCAAATGGGGGTGGTGGCGGCGTTGGCCAGCAGCGCGGCCGTGATAACCCATGCGAAGTCCGTCTGGGTGCCCTTGAGCTCGGACATGATGGTGGGCAGCGCGTTGGCCACAATGGTGCTGCTGAGGATTGCGGTGAAGAAGGCGGCGAGGAGGCCGGTCAGGGCCTCCATGATCTGCCGGTGGTTCATGACTGCGCCGGGTTCGTGGCGCTTGGATTGCCGCGACTCCTGTTTGGCGCTGCGTTGGCGCTGGCGCTCCTGTTCCTGGTCCGCGGCGGCGGTGACGTTAGCCATTAATGGACTCCTGCGTTTCGTGTTCAATGGTGGTTCCGGCCGCCCTTGCCCGGATGGAATTCTTCAGGGATGTGGTGAGCTTGCTCAGCATCGCGGCTGTTGCCACGGCGTCGTCCTCGTTCCAGTCGGCGAGGTAGGCCTGCAGCGTTTCCGCCCGGTGCCGCACCAGCTCTGCTAGCTTTGCCTTCCCGCGCGGGGAAAGGGCCAGCAGCTGGGCACGGCCATCGTCCGGATCCGGGGTGCGGACCACCAAGCCGGCATCTGCCAGCTCGGCCACGTGCCGGCTGAGCACGGGAGGGCTGACCCCCAGCCGCTCAGCCAGGTGCGCGGCGCGGGTCTCCCCTTCGCCGATGAACTTGAGCACGCCCTGGAGGGCAATGCCGGTGTCCTGGCCCTTGATATTGATCATGGTGACGCAGCGCAGTGCGCGCTGGAGGTCATAGATAGTGCTGACGAGGTCGGCTGCAGTGGCCGGTGCGACAGACATGATGCTCCCTAAGAATTAGTTGCTGCAAGCAACTGTATCAGGAAAAGGTTGCTTAGGGAAACGAAGTTTGTTGCTGGGGGCCCTTAAATGCAAACGCTCCCCCACTTCCGCCGGACTGGCCGGGAAGTGAGGGAGCGCTTGATGGCAGAGGTGCCGCTCAGCGGTCCAAATGGGTGGGGCTGAACATCTTCAGGAGGGTTTCAACCACGACGACGTTGGGCCCGTCCGCAGCGAATCCCGCCTTGAGCGCGTCCCCCACATCCTCCGGTGCAACCCGGGCGGCGGGGACGCCGAAGGACTCGGCAAGCCTGACGAAGTCCGGGCGCGCGAGCTCGGTGGCGGTTGCCTTGCCGAATGCACCCACCATGTATTCGCGCAGGATGCCGTAGCCGCCGTCGTCCACGATCAGCCAGGTGACCGGCACGTTGTGCTGCTTCGCTGTGGCAAGTTCGGCGATCGAATACATCGAGGAGCCGTCGCCGGAGACGGCCAGGACACGTCCGGGCCTGCCCGTGGTTTCCAATCCCACGGCTGCACCGATGGCACCGGGAAACGCGAAGCCCAGGCCGCCGGCGCCCTGGGCGGAGTGGAACTGCCCCTGCCGCGCGTCCCAGCAGGACCAGCCCCAGTAGGCGGCGATGGTCATGTCCCAGAAGGTCTGCATATCGGCCGGCACAGCCTCGCGGATATCGGCCATGAACTTCAGCTCCTTGGCCAGGTCCTGGGATTCCAGCCGCGCACGGACTTTGGCGAGCGATTCCTTCACCAGCACTTCGGGCGTGGCACCATGCCAGTCAGGACTCGTGGTCCTGCCGGACTGCAGTGCCTCGTCCAGGGCGGCGAGCGCCTGGCCGGCGTCGGCACGGATGCCCAGGCCGGGCCGGTTGGACTCGAGGACCCGCGGCTCGGCGTCGATCTGGATGATCCGCCCGCGCGGTTCGAAGGTGAAGTAGTTGGACGTCACCTCGCCCAGGGAGGAGCCGATTACCACCAGGACATCGGCGTCCTCCAGGACATCGGTCATGTAGCGGTCCTCGATCCAGGCCTGCAGCGACAGCTCGTGGTTCCAGGGGAATGCCCCATTGCCGCCCGGAGTGCAGATCACCGGAGCGCGCAGCTTCTCCGCGATGGACAGCAGGGACTTCTCCGCCTTGCCGCGCCGGGTTCCGCCGCCGGCGATGATGGCAGGGCGCTCGGCTGACTCCAGCCACTTCACGGCCTCCCGCACCAGTTCGATCCGGGGCGGGTTGTCCGCCGCCTCCGCCAGGGCATCCTCCACCGGAGGCACCATGATGGGGTCCAGCAGCACATTCTGCGGGATCTCCAGCCACACCGGACCCTGCGGTGAGGAGATGGCCTCGGTCCAGGCATCCTGGATGGCGGACGGGATGCCCGAGGCGTGCTGGATCAGGCGCTGGCTCTTGGTCACGTTCGCCGCGGACGCCTTCTGGTCATCAAGCTGATGCAGCATGCCCTTGCGCCGGGCACCCAGACCCTCCAGTGGAATCTGGCTGGCCACCACCACCATGGGCACACCCGTGGCGTACGCTTCCTGCAGGCCGGCCAGGGAGGTCAGCGCGCCGGGTCCGGTGGACAGGAACAGCACGCCCACTTCCCCGGTGGCGCGGGAGTATCCGTCGGCGGCAAAGGCTGAGTTGTTCTCGATCCGGGAGGAGACGAAATGCAGGTTCCCGCGTCCCATCGCGTCGAACAGCCCCAGGGCGTGCTGGCCAGGGATGCCGAACACGGTCTTCGCGCCCAGCGCTTCGAGGGTCTCGACGACGAGGTCCCCGCCGTTGCGGGCACCCCTCCCCTGTTCGGGGACAGGTGCGCCCATTTCGGTCACGGCCCTACTCCTTGCCGGCGGCCGCGAAACCTGCGGGGCGGCGGGCTTCCTGGCCCAGGGCCTGCGCCTGGTAGCCGGTCTCGGCTCCGAAGCGGCTTCCCGGCACGGCATTGTCCGCCATGAGGGTCACCAGTTCGTAGGCGACATGGCTGGCAGCAACGCCGGTGATTTCGGCGTGGTCGTAAGCAGGAGCCACCTCAACGACGTCGGCGCCCACCAGGTTCATGCCGCGGAAGCCCCGGATGATCTCAAGGAGTTCGCGGCTGGTGATGCCGCCTGCTTCGGGGGTGCCGGTGCCGGGCGCGTGGGCCGCGTCCAGGACATCGATGTCCACCGAGATGTAGAGCGGGCGGTTGCCGATCCGGTCGCGGACCTTGGCCACGGTTTCCAGCACGCCCTGGTAGTAGACGTCCGCGGAGGTGACGATGCCGAACCCAAAGCGGTGGTCGTCGTCGAGATCCTTCTTGCCGTAGAGCGGGCCGCGGGTGCCGATGTGGCTGATGGCCTCGGTATCCAGGATGCCTTCCTCCACTGCGCGGCGGAAGGGCGTGCCGTGGGTGTATTCGGCGCCGAAGTAGGTGTCCCAGGTGTCCAGGTGGGCATCGAAGTGGAGCATGGCGATGGGTCCGCCGGCGCGCTCGGCGGCGGCCCGGAGCAGCGGCAGCGCGATGGTGTGGTCCCCGCCAAGGGTCAGCAGCTTGCTCCCGGCGGCGGTGAGGTGCAGCGCGTTCTGCTGGATGGTTTCGATGGCTTCGTTGATGTGGAACGGGTTGACGGCCATGTCCCCGGCGTCGGCCACCTGGATGTTCTCGAACGGGCTAACGTCCCAGGCCGGGTTGTAGGGGCGCAGCAGCCTGCTGGCCTCGCGGACGTGGTTGGCGCCGAAGCGGGCTCCCGGCCGGTAGGAAACGCCTGAATCGAAGGGTACGCCCACCACTGTCACATCCGCTTTTTCCACCTGGTCCAGGCGGGGAAGGCGGGCATAGGTGGCGGCTCCGGCATAGCGGGGAATGCGGGATGAATCGATGGGGCCAAGGTTACCGTTGGCTTCAATGCGCAGCTCTTCCAATGGAGGCCTCTCCTTCGAGGAGTTGACGGGACTGGTGTGACTGCAATCATACACCCCTGTTTTCCAATGAGCATCAGTTGTTTACAAGCCCGATCTTGGCGCACAACTAGGTAGCAGTAAGTGTCGTTATGGAGGCTCATAACGACACTTACTGCTACCTAGTTGGGGGGTGATTACCGGCTGGCGGCGGGGACCAGGACCCAGAGCACCTCGACCGGCTTGTCCGTGGGGTTGACCCAGGTATGCGGCTCGCGGCCCGGGAAGGTCACGGTGTCGCCTGTATTGAGGTCGTATTCCTCGTTGGTGAGGATCAACTTGATGGACCCCTTGATCACATGCAGCACATCCACGTCGCAGTCCACCGCATAGAGTTCGGACTCGCCACGGCCATGCGGTTCAATGACGGCCTGGATGATCTGGACCCGGCGTTCCGAGCGTGCCGTCAGGAGCCGCTCCACAATACCCTGGCCCCCGAGCGAAATCCGCGGGCCATCATTCCGCTTCGTCAGGTGGGTTTCCGGCGCTGCGAAAAGATCGCCAATGGAAATGGACAGCACCTGGCAGAGCGTCACCAGGGAAGCGACCGACGGCGAGGTAAGGTCCCGCTCCACCCGGCTGAGGAAGCCTTTGGTCAGTCCTGTGGCGTCGGCAACCTGCTCGATGGTGAGCCGCTGGGACTGCCGGGCGGCCCGGATCCTGGAGCCGATGGCAACAGGGACATTGCTGGGCTCAACTGGCAGTGCCTTCATCTACGAACCTTTCATGGCCGGCAGTCCGGCTCCACTCTCGAGCCATACTAATCGGCGCCGCTTTTGTGACACGCCCATGCCACACGGGAGCGGCACCCGGTATCCCCGCCCCTTGACTGTTGCGGGCGTCACACTCTAATCTGTGAAACTCCTGTTGCCTATAGGTGAAAAGCAGGATCCCCTCTTCGTTCGCCCACGGCGGTGCCGGGCGCCGTTCGCCCCCGGCACCACACCCCCAACAGCTCCAAGGAGCCAACTATGGATGCAAGTTCCATCAACATCGCCATCGTGGTGGTGTATCTGCTCGCAATGCTGGCCTTCGGCTGGTGGGGCAAATCCCGCACCAGGAACAACAGCGACTTCCTCGTTGCCGGCCGCCGCCTGGGACCGTTCCTTTACACCGGCACCATGGCCGCCGTCGTCCTGGGCGGGGCTTCGACCGTGGGCGGCGTGGGGCTTGGCTATAAGTTCGGCATCTCCGGTATGTGGCTGGTGGTGGCAATCGGCTCCGGCGTACTGCTGCTCAGCCTGCTCTTTGCCGGGACCATCCAGAAGCTGAAGATCTACACCGTGTCCCAGATGCTCACCCTCCGCTACGGGAGCAAGGCCACCGAAGCCTCGGGCATCGTCATGCTCGCCTACACGCTGATGCTGTGCGCCACCTCAACGGGCGCCTACGCCACCATCTTCGTCGTGCTGTTCGGCCTTGACCGGGCATTGGCCATCGCCATCGGCGGCGCCATCGTCCTGGTGTACTCCACCATTGGCGGCATGTGGTCCATCACCCTTGCGGACCAGGTGCAGTTCGTCATCAAGACGGTGGGCATCTTCTTCCTCATGCTCCCGTTCACGCTGAACGCTGCCGGCGGCCTGGACGGCATCCGCAGCCGTGTGGATGCCAGCTTCTTCCAGATGGACGGCATCGGCGTCCAGACCATCATCACCTACTTCGTGGTCTACACCCTGGGCCTGCTGATCGGCCAGGACATCTGGCAGCGCGTGTTCACGGCCAAGACGCCCAAGGTGGCCCGCTGGGGCGGCGCCACCGCCGGCATCTACTGCATCCTCTACGGTGTGGCCGGCGCGCTGATCGGGATGGCGGCCAACGTGGCCCTGTCCAACGTCAAGATTGCCGCCAAGGACGACGTCTACGCCGAAGTGGCCCAGAACCTGCTCCCCGTCGGCATCGGCGGGCTGGTGCTGGCCGCGGCGGTGGCCGCCATGATGTCCACGGCATCCGGCGCCCTCATCGCCGCCGCCACCGTTGCCCGCGCCGACGTCCTGCCGTTCGTCGCCGGCTGGTTCGGCAAGGACATCAACACCGGTGACACGGAGAACCCGGAGCATGACGTCAAGGCCAACCGCCTCTGGGTCCTGGCACTGGGCATCGTGGCCATCGTCATCGCCATCATCACCAAGGATGTGGTGGCGGCCCTGACCATCGCCTACGACATCCTGGTGGGCGGCCTCCTGGTGGCCATCCTCGGCGGCCTGGTGTGGAAGCGCGGCACCGGCGTGGCGGCCGCGGCCTCCATGGCCGTCGGATCAGTGGTGACCCTGGGAACCATGATCATCCTGGAAGTGAACGCCGAGGCGCCGCTGGACGGCATCTACGCCAACGAGCCCATCTACTACGGCCTGATCGCCTCCGCGGTCGTCTACATCGCAGCCTCGCTGCTCAGCCGCCCCACGGATCCCGCGGTGATGCGCGCCTGGCAGCTCCGCGTTGCCGGGCACGAGGCGGAGGAAGCGCCCGAGGACGTCCTCGCCGGCCGCTGACCCTGCACAAGCGCAAGGCTGCACAAGCATTAAGCACGACGGCGGCGCCTCCTTTCACTGTGAAGCGAAAGGAGGCGCCGCCGTCGTAAGTCCTACTCGCCTGTGTCGCGGGGCTCGTCGTCGTCCAGCGGGACCTCGCGGTCCTCGGCGTCGATGATCACCGGCGGCGGCTGGACCACCGGCTCCTCCTCGTCAAGGAACTCATCCTCCGCGTCCCAATCGGCATCGTCTACCGGTGCATCCTCGGCGTAATCGTAGGCGGGGTCCGCTTCCACGGCGTCCAGGTGCGGCATGTCCGGGTGCTGTCCGGTGGTGCTCATGATTCAACCTCCGTTGTTCGCCTGACGTGCTCTTTCAGGTAGGGCGCAGGCTGCGCCACACCTTCATCACAGCACCCGCCGGGCGGACGGGTCAATAGAGGCCGCGGCGCCTGGAAGAGCATTGAATGACGGCGCCGTGAGCCGAAGTTTTACGGCGAACCGAAACTTCCCAGCGAGGTTTGCCAGCCAAAAAACCGCGGAATTTCGCAGTACGCTGGCAGGGCAAAGGCGCGAAAAACATGCCCTTTCCAGCCCAGGAGTTACCAGTGTCGCAGCACGCCCGTTCCAATTCCCATGCCATGCCGCCGGGGACCGCCCACACCCCGCAAAGCCAGCCCTCGCCGTCTAACATCAAGAGGTGGCGCCAGTATTTGGCCGATGAGCGTGCGGAAGCCGCGGTCTACCGGGACCTCGCCCAGAACCGCGAGGGCGAAGAGCGGGCCATCCTCCTGGCCCTGGCGGACGCTGAAGGCCGGCACGAGGCCCACTGGCTGGCCCTGCTGGGCGATCATGCGGGCAAACCAAAGAGGGCCTCCGCGCGAAGCCGTTTCCTGGGTTTCCTGGCGCGGCACTTCGGCTCCGTGTTTGTACTGGCCCTCGCCCAGCGCGCCGAGGGCCGCTCCCCGTACGCCAAGGACCCCAACGCCACTCCGGCCATGGCTGCCGATGAGCAGATCCATGAGGAAGTGGTGCGCGGCTTGGCCACCCGCGGCCGCAACCGCCTGGCCGGCACGTTCCGCGCAGCTGTCTTCGGCGCGAACGACGGCCTGGTCAGCAACCTCTCCCTGGTGATGGGCATGGCGGCGTCCGGCGTGGCCAGCACCGTAGTGCTGCTGAGCGGCATCGCCGGGCTCCTGGCGGGCGCCATGTCCATGGGCGCCGGCGAATTCATCTCCGTCCGTTCCCAGCGCGAACTGCTGGCCGCCACCCGTCCCACGCAGATCACCCTGGCCGCCGCACCCAAGCTGGACCTCGAACACAACGAACTCCTCCTGGTGTACCTGGCCCGCGGCATGTCCCGTGAAGCAGCGGAACACCGCGTGGCCGAGCGCATGGGGCTGCTGTCCTGCGACTGCGATCCCAGCCTGTCCCTGCAGCCGGACCTGCCGGAGGAAGAGGACCAGCACGAGGCCGTGGGTACGGCCTGGGGGGCGGCGCTGTCCAGCTTCTGCTTCTTCGCCTCCGGCGCCATCGTGCCCATCCTGCCGTTCCTGTTCGGCCTGACCGGCGTCGCCGCCCTCGTGGTGGCCGGGGTCCTGGTCGGTGTTGCCCTGCTGGCCACCGGTGCCGCAGTCGGACTGCTGTCCGGCACGTCCCCATTGACCCGCGGCCTGCGGCAGCTCGCCATCGGCCTGGGCGCCGCCGCCATCACCTACCTGCTGGGCCTGCTCTTCGGCACTGCAGTCGGCTAACGCTCAGCCCCGGAGGACCTCCACGGCCTGGTCCACCGTGTCCACCAGGAAGATGTAGTCCGCCATGGGCCGCCCGGCGGCAAGGCTGCGCAGCATGGGCCAGGCCGGGTATTCCTGCTCCCAGTGGTGCCGCCCCACCAGGACCATGGGGGCCACCTTTTCGCGGGCGCCATAGTAGTTCTCGCACGCGTCCTGGAAGATCTCCTGGACCGTGCCGGCAGCCCCCGGCAGGAAGACGATTCCGCCGTGGCACAGTTCCAGCAGGATGGCTTCACGGATGGCGTTGGCGAAATATTTGGCGATGTGCGTGGCGAAGTAATTGGGCGGCTCATGCCCGTAGAACCAGGTGGGGATTCCGAGCGACGGCGTCCCGTCCGGATGGCGTTCGACGACGGCAGCCGCCGCGCGCGCCCACGCCGACACGGACGGCCGGAACCCCGGGACCGTGGCGAGCGTGGCAAGCGCCGCCTGCAGGTCGGCGTCGGACGCCTGGCACAGGTAGGCACCCAGGTTGGCCGCCTCCATGGCACCGGGTCCGCCGCCGGTGGCCACCGAATAGCCCTCAAGGGCCAGCAGCTTTCCGAGCCGCGCCGCGTCCGCAAACTCCCGGCTCCCCCGGGGCGCCGCATGGCCGCCCATGACGCCGACGATGGACCGGCGCGTCCACGCCGCCGACCGCGTCAGTTCCTCCAGCGCGTCCCCGATCGCATGGTCGTGCAGGGCAGAGGCCAGGGTGGCGTCCACGCGGTGCCGCTGCCCGGGCTGGATGCTCCAGTGGTAGATGCGGGCATCCGGCAGTTCCTCGTACGGGGACCTGGCAAGTCCGGAATACAGTTCGGCCGGCGAGTACAGCGAAGCCCGGTAGGGGTCGAAGGGGACGCCATCGAGCCGTGGAAAGATCAGGGCACCGCGGCTGCGCAGGTTGGCTTCCATGCCGTCGTCAAAGAGGCAGCCCAGGAACATGGCGCCTTCGACGCTGACGCTTTCCAGTGCGGACTGCCGGCCCCGCAGGTCCAGCGATCTGCGCATGCCAGCCATGCAGATTGACCGCACCGCCGGCCACCAGGCGGTCAAAGCTCGCCAGGTCCTGGACTTCGAGGGTGCGGGGACGGGGACCAAGGCTTCCGGCGTAGTTCACCGCTGCTGCCCCACAGTCCACATCATGGAGCCAGCCTAGGCCACCGGACGCAAACGCGGGACCGGACCCTGCCCTTTCGTCAATGACGGAAAAGTGCCGGGTCCGGCCCCGCGTTGGTCAGCGGCTGCCGGGAAGCGCTGCCTGCCTAGGCCGGGAGCTTGGCTGGCACGGCGCCGTCACGGAAGTGCGCTTCCAGGTCCTCGAGCGAATGGCCCTTGGTTTCCGGAACGAACTTGATGACGAACGCCAGGGAGGCGAGGTTGACCAGGACGAACAGGCCGAAGGTGCCGGTGGAGCCCAGGGCGTTGACCACGATGGGGAAGAGGAACGAGATGGCGGCGTTCACGGTCCACAGCGCGAAGACCGCGATTCCCATCGCAAAGCCGCGGATGGCCAACGGGAACATTTCCGAGAGCAGGAGCCATACGCAGGTGCCGATGAAGCACTGGACGAAGGCGACGAACAGCATCATGGCCGCCAGGATGGTGTAGCTGGCCAGGTCCGACTGAGGCAGGAGGAAGACGACGGCCAGCAGGGCCTGGGAACCAACCACTCCGGAGAAGCCGATCACCAGCATCCTGCGCCGGCCGACGAAGCCGAGCAGCCAAATGCCCAGGATGGTCATCAGCACGGAGGTGACGCCGACGCCGATGGTGGCCACGAGCGAAGCGCTGACGCCCAGCCCGCTCTTTTCCAGGATGGTGGGAGCGTAGTAGTTCACGGTGTTGATGCCGGTGGCCTGCTGGACGGTGGCCAGCCCGATGCCGATCCACAGCAGCCGGCGCATCCAGGGGTTGTTCTTCAGGTCCCGCAGCGCGTGGCCCCGTTCCTCCTTGGCGGTGCGTGCCGCGCGGGCGATCTCCTCGAATTCGGCGGCCGCTTCCTGCGGGCTGCGGCTGAGGTTCAGGACGCGGCGGCTGTCGTCAAGGCGGCCACGGATGGCGTACCAGCGCGGCGATTCAGGCAGCATCAGCATGCCGGCGAGCAGTGCAAGGGCGGGGATCGAGGCGATGCCCAGCATGGTGCGCCAGACCTCGTTGTCGTGGATCAGGGCATCCAGGAGGGCGTTGATGGCGAACGCGAGCATCTGGCCGGTCACGATCATGAGTTCATTGATGGTCACCATGCGGCCACGGAGGTGGGCCGGGGCCATTTCGGCCAGGTACAGCGGGCAGGTCACGGCGGCGGCACCAACGCCCAGCCCCAGCACGATGCGCGCGGCGATCATGAAGGTCACGTTGGGAGCGATGGCGCAGCCGATGGCGCCGAGCAGGAACAGCAGTGCGCAGACCAGCAGGGAGCCGCGGCGGCCCAGTTTGTCGGCCATGCGGCCGCCCGTGAGGGCGCCGACGGCGGCACCCGGGAACAGCAGTGCGCTCACCACAGTGGCTTCCTCGACGGCGGTCATGTTGAGGGAGTCGTTCATGTACAGCAGGGCGCCGGAGATGACGCCGGTGTCGTAGCCGAAGAGCAGGCCGCCCAGGGTGGAGATGACGGTGAGCCGGGCCAGGTAGCCGCGGCGCTGCGTGCCGGGTGCGCCCATGGTTTGTTTCTGCAACAGCATTGTTGCCTCTCAGATTCTCTCGGGGACCGGAAGGCCGGTCAGGAATGTGATGCGTGGCACTAACGTTAGAGCGCTCTAATCCCCGGCGTCAATAGAAAGTCTTAATGTCAGCACAATTTGATTCGCGCTTGCCCTCCAGCAGTAGCGGGCCTCCACTCTTGACCCCCGGAAGCCGCCTGCTACGATCGAGGAAGAAGGTATGTCCTATCAAGCGAACATATAGCGGCCTACTGCCGAAGGCGCGGCTGTCCGGATCGGACGGCGGCGCAGACACCGAAGACGAGGGAACGCACCGTGGCGAATAACCTGGGACTCAGCATCGACCGCTCCTCCCCCGTGCCGTTGTACCACCAGGTGGTCCAGGGCATCGAGGCAGCCATTTACAGTGGCGTGCTGGAGCCCGGCAGCCGGTTGGACAACGAGATCGATCTGGCAGCCCAGCTCAACCTGTCCCGGCCAACCATGCGCAAGGCCATGGACGAATTGGTCCGCTCCGGCCTGCTGGTGCGCAAACGGGGCGTGGGAACGCAGGTGGTCTCCAGCCAGGTGCGCCGGCCACTCGAACTGTCCAGCCTCTACGACGACCTCACCAACAACGGCAAGAAACCCACCACGGAAGTCCTGAGCTTCTCGCACCTGGAAGCGGACGACCCCACGCTGGCCACGCTCCAGCTTCCCGCGGGCTCCAAGGTGTACCACTTCACCCGACTGCGGAAAGTGGGCGGCAAACCGCTCGCCCTGATGGAGAACTGGGTTCGCGACGACATCGCCGAGATGGACGAGGCGATGCTGGGTGCCGAGGGCCTGTACTCGATCCTCCGCCGCGGCGGCGTGAACTTCCGGCTGGCCACGCAACGCATCGGCGCCATGACCGCCAATGACTACCAGGCCTCCATGCTGGACACCCCAGCAGGATCGGCGCTGGTCACCATGGAACGCACCGCCGTGGACGATAGCGGGCGCCGGGTGGAAACGGGCCACCATGTGTACCGCGCCGATTCCTACAGCTTTGAAATGACACTCGTACAGCGATAATCCAAGGAGCCAACTCCATGACCAACTGGGTCTACCCCCTGGGCACTGCCGCCGACGGCAAATGGGACGTCTCAATCGGAACTTCCGACTCTTCCCTCACCGTGGACGGCTGGGCACACACTGGCCTGAAGGTGGCCAGCGTGCCTGCCGGCGCCGCCGTCGAACTCCCCGCCGCGGACGAGGAACGGATCGTGGTGCCCCTCAACGGGTCCTTCACCGTCACCGTTGACGGCACCAACTATCCGTTGAACGGCCGGCCCTCGGTATTTTCCGGGCCCTCCGACGTGCTCTACTCAGGCACGGGCCGTGCCGTGAGCATCAGCTCGGCCGACGGCGGCCGCGTCGCCGTGGCCACGGCACCCGCCAAGGCCAATTACCCCACCCGCCTCGTGACGGCGGCCGAAACACCGGTGGAACTGCGCGGTGCCGGCAACTGCTCACGCCAGGTCCACAACTTCGGTACACCTGCAGCACTCGAGGCGGACCGCTTCATTGTGTGCGAGGTCCTCACCCCTGCCGGGAACTGGTCCTCCTACCCGCCGCACAAGCATGATGAGGAGAAGGACGGCGAGACCTCCCTCGAAGAGATCTACTACTTCGAGACACAGGCAGCCGCAGGATCAGGCGCGCCCTCCGACGCCGACGCCATCGGCTACCAGCGCGTCTACGCCTCGGACGAGCGCCCCATCGATGTTTCGGCGGAAGTGCGCGCCGGCGACGTCGTCCTGGTTCCCTATGGCTGGCACGGTCCCGCCATGGCCGCGCCCGGCTACGACATGTACTACCTGAATGTCATGGCTGGCCCCGGCCCCGTGCGGGAGTGGCTCATCAGCGACGATCCGCACCACGGCTGGGTGCGGCAGACCTGGGAGAGCCAGAACATCGACCCGCGGCTGCCGTTCGGCGCGTAAGGGACCTGACCCGGCAGGGGCGGCAGGCTGGCATAGTGGAGTCTTGTGAAACAGACATCTCCGGCGCCGCGGTCCGTGACCATGGAGGACGTGGCACGCAACGCCGGAGTGAGCCGCGCCCTGGTGTCCCTGGTCATGCGGGATTCCCCCAAGGTCTCCGCCGCCAAGCGGACCGCCGTAATGGAAGCTGCCGCCGCCCTGGGCTACTCCCCCAACAGGCTGGCCAGCCGGTTGGCCAGCCACCGGACCAACACCATCGGAGTCCTCTTCCTCGACCTGCATAACTCGGTCTTCGCAGACATCTATGACGGCATCACCGAAGGCCTGGCGGGAAGCGGCAACCAGGTGATGGTCGCCGTCGGCTCCGCTGATCCGGGAACGGAACTGGAGGCCGTCCGGTCCTTCGTGGACCTGCGCGTGGACGGCGTCCTGCTGGCCGGCTACACCGGCACCTCTGCAGAGCTGGCTGCGGCACTGCGGGGGACACCCGCCGTCGTCATCACCCGGGAGATGGAGGTCGACGGCGTGGATTCCGTCTTGACGGACGACTTCCGTTCCGGAGCACTTGCCGTGGAGCACCTGTACGGACTGGGGCACCGGCGGATTGCACACGTGGACATCTCCGACTGGCTCCCCTACACAGCGCGCAGGGAAGGCTACCTGCACGCCATGGGGACATTCGGCCTGGAGCCGCAACTGGTCCACAGTGACATGACCGAACGCGGGGGCCGCGCCGTGATGGAGCAGTTCCTGGACTCCGGCGGCACCCTCCCCACGGCAGTCTTTGCGCACAACGACCTCACGGCCATCGGCATCATGGAGGCCCTGGCGTCGCACGGACTGTCCGTCCCGGGCGACGTGGCAATCGTCGGCTGCGACAACATCGAAGTGGCGGCCTCCCCCCTGATTGGCCTGACGTCCATTGACCAGCACGCCGGCCAGCTGGGCCGCCTGGCCGCACAGGCCATGCTGGACAGGATCGGGGGTACGGCAGGACCGGCCACCACCAAGAAGCTCGAACCCGCCCTGATGGTGCGCCGCTCCTCCGGCCCCGCGGCCTAGCGGCTGGCCAGCTCCTCCAAGGCCACTGGCGCCTGGCCCTCCCGGCGCCGCTCCTTCCGCCTGCCGCCTGCCGCGGCTATCGCCATGACCGCCAGCCCTGCAAGGGTAATGACGGCGCCGGCCCAGATGGGCGACGTGTAGCCGAACCCGGCAGTAATGGTGAGGCCGCCAAGCCAGGCGCCCAGGGCGTTGCCCACGTTGAACGCACCGATGTTGGCGCCGGAGGCCAGGGTGGGAGCCCCGGAGGCGTACTTCATCACGCGCATCTGCAGTCCCGGCACGGTGGCGAAGCCGAAGCCTCCCATGAGGACCAGGGACACGATTGTCAGGACGGGGTTGGCGGCGGTCAGGGCGAATGCCACCATGACCACGGCCAGCGCGGCGAGCACCACCAGGAGCGTCCGGTCCACGTTGCGGTCTGCGGCCTTGCCGCCCAGGGTGTTGCCCGCGAAGAGGCCGGCGCCGAAGACGATGAGCAGCCACGGCACGGTGGACGCCGCGAACCCGGAGACTTCGGTCAGGGTGTACGCGATGTAGGTGAACGCACCAAACATGCCGCCGAAGCCCAGGATGGTGACCACGATGGAAAGCCACACTTGGCCGGAACGGAAGGCACGAAGCTCGGAGCGGAGGCTGGCCGCCCCTTCCGTTGCACCTGCTGACCTTGGGACCAGCGACAGGATCCCGGCGAGCGCGGCCACGCCGATGACAGTGATGGCCCAGAAGGTGGCACGCCAGCCGGCGGCCTGGCCCAGCAGCGTCCCGAACGGCACGCCCAGGACGTTGGCTGCGGTCAGGCCGGTGAACATGAGCGCGATGGCTCCTGCCTTCTTGCTCGGCGGGACCATACCGGCAGCCACCACGGCTCCGATTCCGAAGAAGGCGCCGTGCGAGAGGGCGGCAACAACCCGGCCCAGCATCATGGACCAGTAACCGTCCGCTGTGGCGGAGAGCAGGTTTCCGGCGATGAACAGGACCAGCAGGGCGGCCAGGACCGGTTTGCGCTGGAAGCGCGTCACGGCGGCCGTGAGGCCCAACGCGCCCACCACCACGGAGAGCGCGTAGCCGGAAATGAACCAGCCGGCCTCCGCTTCGGTGACGCCAAAGTCGGCCGCCACTTGCGGCAGGAGGCCCGCAATGACGAATTCAGTGAGTCCTATGCCAAACCCGCCCAGGGCGAGTGCAATCAGGCCAACAGGCATGCGAATGCTCCTTTGATCTGTACGTGTGGTTGTCCCCCCTCGGGGAAGGCGCCTAAGATAGTTGCAGGCGCGGTGTTTATTGTTGCATAAGCAAATATGCCGCGCAAGCAACTATCTCTGACCGCAGCTACCGTTGGCCCTCCTGCCGGGCCATCCCGTAAGGAGCAAACCATGGGCATCAAGGACGACGCCGTCGAGGTCCGCGCCCAGGGCTGGCGCACCCTGGCGGCCCTGCACGGGCTGATCGAGAACGAACTGGAACGCTCCCTCCAGGCAAAGTCGAAGCTCTCCGTGGTGGAGTACACAGTGCTGGACGCCCTCAGCCGGCAGGACGGCTGGCACATGCGGATGCAGCAGCTGGCCCGCGCCACGGCGCTAAGCCCCAGTGCCACCACGCGCCTGGTGAACCGGCTGGAGGACCGCGGCCTCCTCACCAGGATCCTGTGCGACGACGACCGGCGGGGTATCTACACCGAGCTCACGCCCAGCGGAAGCACCCTGCTGGCGGATGCACGGCCCGTGCACGACGCAACGCTTGAGCGCGCGCTGGGCGAGGCGATGGGGATCCCCGAACTCGCGCCGTTGGTGGAGGCCCTGCCGCGGCTGCACGCGCACGCATAGGACAGTCGCGCCCGGGGCAACAACGCCCGGAACAAGAACGTCCAGGACAGCAACGCCCCTTTGAGGATCCTCAAAGGGGCGTTGCTGGTTGGGACGGCTGTGGCTGGACCGGTCAGGGAACCTTGGCTTCGGTGGCCCCGGCCTTGGTGCCGGCGACGTTCTTGAAGTAGTGCTCCAGGTCCTCAAGGCTCTTGTCCTTGGTCTCGGGCACGTACCTGGCGGCAAAGGCGATGGCGCCAACACCCAGCACGGCGAACACGAAGAACGTGTTGGAGATCCCGATGGCCGCCAGCAGCTGCGGGAACCCGAAGCCGATCAGGAAGTTCACGATCCACAGCAGGAAGGCCGACGCGCCCATGCCCAGGCCACGGATCTTCAACGGGAAGATCTCCGAGAGCATCAGCCATGTCACTGGGGAGATGGCGCCCTGCTGGAAGGCCAGGAACGTCACGGTGAGGGACAGGATGACGAAACCGCGGGCCGAGCCTTCGGGCAGGATTAGGGAGAAGAGGCCGATGAGCAGCAGCGCCGTCGTGGTTCCCACCTGGCCGGTGATCAGCATCCTGCGCCGGCCCACCTTGCCCAGCAGCCAAATCCCGACGAACGTGGCCAGGACCGAGATGGCGCCGTTGGCGATGTTGGCGGTCAATGCCGCCTCCCGGCCGAAGCCGGACTGCGACAGGATCTGCGTTCCGTAGTACATGATCGAGTTCACGCCGGTGATCTGCTGGATCACCGCAAGGCCCAGGCCCACGAAGAAGATCCTGCGGAGCCATGGGATGCCCAGGTCCTTCCAGGAGCCCATCTTGGACTTGTAGTCCTCCACCGCCATGGCTTTGACTTCTTCGAACTCCCTGCGCGCTTCCTCCTGCGACCGGATCCGCTGCAGCACGCTGAGGGTCTCCCCGAAGCTGCCAATGGAGGCCAGCCAGCGGGGGCTCTCGGGCATGAAGTTCATCCCGATCCAGAGCGCGATGGCCGGCAGGGTGGCGATGACCAGCATCCAGCGCCAGATTCCGTGGGACTCGCCGAACGAGTTGCCCAGGTAGGCGTTGAAGATGAAGGCGAGCAGCTGACCGGTGACGATCATGAGCTCGTTCTGGGTGACAATCCGGCCGCGCCGGTTGCTTGGCGATACCTCGGCCAGGTACACGGGAACCGTGACAGATGCACCGCCCACCGCGAGCCCCAGGACGAACCGGGCGGCGATCATCACTTCGGTGCTGGGTGCAAACGTGCAGCCCAGCGTGCCCAGCAGGAAGACGATGGCCAGCACCATGATCATCTTGCGCCGGCCGTTGCGGTCCGCCAGGCGTCCGCCGAACAGGGCGCCAAAGGCGGCACCGAACAGCAGGGACGAGGTGACCAGGCCCTCGGTCAGCGGCGTGAGGCCCAGGTCTTCCTGCATGTACGGCAGGGCGCCATTGATGACGCCGGTATCGTAGCCGAACAGCAGCCCGCCGAAGGTGGAGATGATGGTGACGGTCCGCAGCGCGCGCTGGTGGTTGCCGGGCTGCTTTGCGGCTGCTTCACCGGAAACAGGCGAACTCATACGGTGACCTTTTGGACGTACTGCTTCATGGTCTCCAGTTGGTAGCGGGAGACCTCCTCGGCATGTTCGTTTTCGGCAAAGACGCTGGAGACCATCACCGTATTCTCCCGGTCCAGGAAGCCGATCTCCTTCAAGCCGCCGAAGAACTCGTCCCAGTTGACGTCGCCGTCGCCGATCTTCAAGTGCTGGTGAACGCGGACGGGGTTGCCCGGCGGGTTGGTGATGTACCGAAGGCCGTGGGACGCGTGGTGGTCCATGGTGTCGGCCACGTGGACCAGGCGCAGCTTGTCCCCCGCAGCCCTCATAATGTCCAGCGGCGAGTTCTTCATGTGGAAGCTGTGTGAGGCCACGTAGACCATGCCCACATTCTTCGAGTTCACGCCGCGGATCACGCGGATGGCGGCAAGACCCTCTTCCACGAAGTCGTCGGGGTGGGGGTCGATCAGCAGGTCGATGCCCTCACGCTCGATGATGGGCAGCAGTTCCTCCATGGAACGGTAAAACGCCCGCTCGGACTCCTCCGCCTTTTCCGGCCGGCCGCTGAACTCCGTGTTCATGGTGCTGACGCCCAGGTCCACGGCGATCTGGATGGCACGCTTCCAGTAGCGGACGGCTGCTTCGCGGGCATCCTCGTCGGGGCCCGACCAGCGGAGCACCGGCAGGACGGAAGCGATCTCGATTTCGGCGTCGCGGCAGGCCTTCTTCAGCTGGCCCACCAGTTCATCATCCGCTTTGGGGTGGTTGAAGAAGGGGATGAAGTCCGCGTGCGGGGTCATCTGCATGTACTTGTAGCCAAGGTCCGCCACCACCTTGGGGAACTCCAGCAGGCTGTGCGAGTGGTGGAACGGGGTGGGGTCAAGTGCGATTTTCACGAAAAACACTCCATTGTGGATCAGTCAGGGGAATGGAAAGGGGACGGAAATGGCTCCGTCCCCTTCTCCTGTCCTACTTGTAGAGGTCGGGCTTTGCGGCCAGCTTCACGGCGACCTTTTCGCCGTTCTTCTGCGCTTCGACGCCTGCTTCGCAGCACGCTGCGGTGGCGTACCCGTCCCAGGCGGAGGGGCCGCCGATTTCGCCCTTAAGTGCAGCGTCCACCCACGACTGGATTTCGACGTCGTACGCTGCGCCAAAGCGCTCCTCGAAGCCGGGGGTGACATTGCCGCCCCAGTGGCCGGCGCTGCGGGTGTAGGGTCCCTTGTCGCCGCCGATGCTGACGATGCCGTCCTCGAAGGAGGCCTGGGTGGCAACCTCGTAGCCGAACTTGGCGTTGACGTAGATTTCGACGTCGGCCAGGACGCCCGATTCGGTCTCCAGCAGGACGTGCTGGGGGTCGTGCTGGCCATTCGGGGCGTTCCGGGTGGCCTTGCCCAGGCGGACCTGGATGCTGGTGATTTCCTCGCCGGTGAAGAACCGGATGGCGTCGAACTCGTGGACCACGGAGTCGTTGATGAGCATCTCGTTCGTGAAGCCCGCGGGGGTGCTCGGGTTGCGGTGCTGGTGGTGCAGCATCAGCAGTTCACCCAGTTCGTGGTCGCGGATGATCTTGCCCAGCGAGGCGTATTCGGCGTCGAAGCGGCGCATGAAGCCGACCTGGATCCGTTTGTGGCCCAGCGCCACCTCTGCCTGGACGATCTTCCAGGAGGATTCGGCGTCGGGAGTGAGGGGCTTTTCGCAAAGGATCGGGATGTCCTTGGCTATCGCCTTGAGCAGGATTTCCTCGTGCAGGAAGCCGGGGGTGGCGATCAGGACTGCGTTGACGTCGCCGTTGTTGAGGGCTTCCTCGGCGTCGGTGAGGGCCACGGCGCCGGGGATGCCTTCGATGGCGGCCTGGGCGCGGGCGAGGTCCACGTCGACGACGGCGGCAACTTCAGCTCCGTGGATGCGCTTGTTGAGGCGCTGGATGTGGTCGGCACCCATGCGGCCTGCGCCGATGACGGCGACGCGGAGGGTTTCAGTCATTGTTTTGTTCCTTCGGTGTCTGTGGCGGGTTAGCTGACGGTGGTGCGGGAGCCGCAGGACAGCAGGTAGTTGCGGGTGCGCTTGGCGATGGGCATCGGCACGTCGAAGGCCACCGGATACATGTCCTGCTCCACGATGCCGAAGATCGGTCGGTTCAGGGCTTCCACGGCTTCGATGACCGCGCGCAGGTCCGGCAGGCCGTTGGGCGGTTCGGTCATGACGCCGGCCAGGTTGGCGGCGGCCCACGTCATGTTCTCCTCGTTAACCTTCTTGAGGATGTCCGGGTTGATCTGCTTCAGGTGCAGGTAGCCGATCCGGTCCGGGTAGTTCTTGATCAGGTCCAGGCTGGAGGCGCCGCAGTATTCGGCGTGTCCCGTGTCGAGGCAGAGGTTCAGGTACTGCGGGTCAGTGGCGGCCAGCAGCGTTTCGATGTCCTGCTGCGCGCCGACGTGGGAGTCGGCGTGGGAGTGGAACTGCTGCTTGAGGCCGAAGTCCTCCAGAAGGGTCTTGCCCAGGCGGTTGTGGCCGGCGAACAGGTCGCTCCAGGCCTTGTCGCTCAGCGTGCCGCTTTCCACGGCTTCGCCGGTAACGTCGTCGCGCCACATGGCCGGGATGACCACGATGTGCTCGCCGCCCATGGCCGCGGTGAGTTCGGCCACCTTGCGGGCGGGTTCCCAGGCGGTTTCCCACTGGTCCAGCCCGCGGTGGAAGGCGGTGAACACTGTGCCGGCGGAAATCTGCAGGTCGCGGTGCTTGAGTTCCTCCGCCAGGTGCGTGGGATTCGTGGGGAGGTACCCGTACGGGCCCAGCTCGATCCACTTGTAGCCGGACTCGGCCACTTCGTCGAGGAAGCGTTCCCACGGGGTCTGCTTGGGGTCGTCCGCGAACCAGACGCCCCAGGAGTCCGGCGCCGTGCCGATGATCAGCTTGTTCTCAGTCATTGTCTGTTCCTTTGCATCGATTGCTCCGCAGGTGTCGTTTTGGTCGCTCAAAACGACATGTACGGAGCAATCGACGGTAAATGGTGGGGGTGAGCCGCTAGTTGGAGGGGAAGTTGTAGGAGGCGCCGGAGGCGTGGTGGGTTTCGGGCCAGCGGGACGTGACCACCTTGCCGCGGGTGTAGAACGAGACGCCTTCGGGACCGTAGATGTGCTTGTCGCCGAAGAGGGATGCCTTCCAGCCGCCGAAGGAGTGGTAGGCCACGGGGACAGGCAGGGGCACGTTGATGCCGATCATGCCAACGGTCACGGAGCGCTGGAACTTGCGCGCGGCCGCGCCGGAGGAGGTGAAGATGGCGGTGCCGTTGCCGTAGGGGTTGGCGTTGATGAGCCTGATGCCGTCCTCGAGGGTGTCCACGCGGACCACCACGAGGACCGGCCCGAAGATCTCTTCCGTGTAGGCCGTCATTTCGGTCTTGACGTGGTCAAGGACGGTGGGGCCGACCCAGAAGCCGTCCTCGTGGCCGGGGACCACCAGGTCGCGGCCGTCCACCACCATGGCGGCGCCGGCGGCTTCGGCTTCGGTGACGATCCGTACGATGCGTTCCTTGGAGGCCGGGGTGATGACCGGGCCCATTTCGGCGTCGGGTTCGGTACCGTTCTTGACCTTGACGGCCAGGGCGCGTTCTTCGACCTTCTTGACGATGAGGTCGGCTGCGTCCCCGACGGCCACGGCCACGGAGATGGCCATGCAGCGTTCACCGGCGGAACCGAAGGCGGCGGCGGCGAGGTGGTCGGCGGCGTTGTCCAGGTCGGCGTCGGGCATCACGATGGCGTGGTTCTTCGCCCCGCCCAGGGCCTGCACCCGCTTGCCGTGCCTGGTGGCGGTCTCGTGGACGTACTGAGCGATCGGGGTGGAGCCGACGAAGGAGATGCCGTCCACGTCCGGGTGGGTCAGGAGCCCGTCCACGGTTTCCTTGTCGCCGTGCAGGACCTGGAACACGCCGTCCGGCAGGCCGGCCTGCTTCCAGAGCTTGGCCAGCAGCAGGGACGCGGAAGGGTCGCGTTCGGAGGGCTTGAGGATGAACGCGTTGCCGGTGGCGATCGCCATCGGGGCCATCCACAGCGGCACCATCACCGGGAAGTTGAACGGCGTGATGCCGGCCACCACGCCGAGGGGTTCGCGGAAGTTGAATACGTCGATGCCGGTGGAGACCTGGTCTGAGTAGTCGCCCTTCAGCAGCGTGGGGATGCCGCAGGCGTACTCGATGACTTCCAGGCCGCGGCCGATTTCACCCTTGGCGTCGGAGATGACCTTGCCATGCTCGGCCGTGACCAGCTGCGCCAGCTCCTCGACGTGGGAGGCGACCAGTTCGCGGAATTTGAACAGGACGGCGGTGCGCTTGGCCAGGGAGATGTCCCCCCAGGTATCGGCGGCCTTGCGGGCGGCCGAGACAGTGGCCTCCAGGTCGGCGCGGTTGGCCAGGCGCAGCGTGGCGGGCACGGCCCCGGTGGCGGGGTTGTATACCGGGGTGGTGCGCTCACCCTCACCGGCGGTCTCCGCGCCGTTGATGAAGTGGTTGATGACAGTTTCAGTGGTGGTGGCAGTCATGGGACTCTTCCTTGAGTGGTGGGTCTTGGAGGGAGCAGGCGTCAGCCGAGCAGTTTGCGCTGGCGTGACTTGTGGTCGACGTAGGTCTGGAAGGCCTGCTTGGTGGAGTCGAGTTCGGAGACCTGGGAGACGGGGACGTCCCACCAGGACTCGGAGGACGGTGCGTCCAGCAGCGGGTCGGATTCGACGTGGATCAGGATGGGTCCGCTGCGCTCGGGAGCGGCCTTGGCATCGCGGATGGCCTGCTCAAGTTCGGCGATGACCTTCTCCCCCGGCTCGATCCGGATGACCTTCACACCAAGGGATTCGGCGTTCAGGGCCAGGTCCACCGGCAGGGGCTCGCCTTCGTCGAAGCTGTGCTGTTCCTCGTTCAGTGCCCGGTACTGGGTGCCGAACCGTTGTGAGCCGAGGGATTCGGAGAGGGAGCCGATGGAGGCGTAGCCGTGGTTCTGGATCAGGACCACGATCAGCTTGATGCGTTCGGCGACGGCGGTGACCAGTTCGGTGTGCATCATGAGGTAGGAGCCGTCCCCCACCATGACGACGACGTCGCGGACGTCCGCGCGGCCCTCGCCGCCCGCCGTCGTACTTTCCGCCGCTTCAGCAAGCGCTGCACGCTTGACGCCCAGGCCGCCGGGGATCTCGTAGCCCATGCAGGAGTAGGCGTATTCGACGTGGTAGCCGAACGGGTCCCGGACCCGCCACATCTTGTGCAGGTCCCCGGGCAGTGACCCGGCCGCGCAGATGACAACGTCGCGGGCGTCCATGGCCCGGTTGGTGGCGCCGATGATCTCATTCTGTGCAGGCAGCGGGGTGTAGCGGGTGTCGAACGCCTCGTCCACGGTGGCGTTCCAGCGCTTTTTCTCGGCCGCGACGCGTCGCTCCAGGTCGGCGCCCACCCGGTAGCCGCCCAGTGCTGCGTTGAGCTTCACCAGTGCCTTGCGGGCATCGGCAACGATCGGGAGCGTGGTGCCGTGCTTGTACGCATCGATCGGGGCCACGTTGATGTTAATGAAGCGCACGTCCGGGTTCTGGAACGCGGTCCGGGACGCGGTGGTGAAGTCCTCGTACCGCGTGCCGATGCCGATGATCAGGTCCGCCTCGGCAGCGATGGCGTTGGCCGCCGTCGTGCCGGTGGAGCCGATGGCACCCAGGGAGTGCTGGTGGTCCCAGGGCAGGACGCCGACGCCGGCCTGGGTGTTCCCCACCGGGATGCCGGTCAGTTCCACGAACCTGGCGAGTTCGTCATTGGCGTAGGCGTAAAGGACGCCGCCGCCGGCGATGATCAGCGGGCGCTTGGCAGCCCGGATAGCGGCCGCGGCTCGGGCGATATCGTCATCGTCTGCCTCCGGGCGGCGGATCCGCCACTCGCGCTCGGCCAGGAATTCCGCCGGGACGTCGAAGGCCTCGGCCTGGACATCCTGCGGCAGCGAGATGGTCACCGCGCCGGTCTCGGCGGGGTCGGTCAGCACGCGCAGGCCGTGGTGGAACGCGGAGAACAGCTGCTCGGGGCGGGTGACGCGGTCGAAGAACTTGGACAGCGGCCGGAACGCGTCGTTGACCGTGAGGTCGTACGCGTAGGGCTGCTCCAGCTGCTGCAGCACGGGGTCTGCCGCACGGGTGGCGAACGTGTCAGACGGCAGCAGCAGCACCGGAAGCCGGTTGGTGGTGGCCAGCGCGGCACCGGTCAGCAGGTTCGAGGAACCCGGGCCAATCGAGGTGCTGACCGCGTAGGTCTGCCGGCGGCGGGTGTGCCGGGCGTATCCCACGGCCTGGTGGACCTGGGCCTGTTCGTTCCGGCCCTGGTAATACGGCATGATGGCCGGGTCCAGCTGCTGGTACTGCTTCAGGGCCTGGCCCACACCGGCCACGTTGCCGTGCCCGAAAATACCGAACGTGCCCGGAATGAGCCGCTCGCGGTACTCAACGCCGTTGACCGAGTCAACCGTGTACTGCTTGGAAAGGTATTCGACGACGGCCTGCGCCACCGTCATCCTGCGCGTTCCTGTTGTTGTGCCCATGGCTAGTTCTCCGGGATTTCAGTGGTGTGGTGCAGCAGCGAAGCGGCGCTGGCGACGGCGCCCGCGACATCCCCGTCTGCCGGGTAAAGCAGCGTCCGGCCAACGGTGAGGCCCTGGACGCCGGGAAGCGCCAGTGCTGCCTGCCAGGACGCAAAGACCTCGTCCTGCGTGCCGTCCGGGTCCCCGCCCAGCAGGACGGTGGGCATGGTGGTGGCGGCCATGACGCGTTCCATCTCCGCCACCACGGGAAGCTTCATCCAGGTGTAGGCACTGGTGGAACCCAGGCCCTCGGCGATCGCGATGGACTTGATCACGGCGTTCGTGGACAAATCGTTGCGGACTTTACCGTTCTCACGGACGGAGAGGAACGGCTCCACCATGGCGATCAGCTTCCGCTCCGCCAGCGAATCAATGGCCTTCGCGGTCGCTTCCAGGGTGGCCACGGTGTCGGGGTCGCCCAGGCAGATGCGTGTGAGCATCTTGCCGCCGTCGGCCCCCAGTGCCTCCAGCGCTGCTGCGGTGTGGCCGGTGAAGCGGTCGTCGAACTCGTTGACCAGCCCGGACAGGCCGCCGCGGTTCATCGAACCGAACACCAGCTTGCCGTGCAGGGCGCCCAGCAGCAGCAGGTCGTCCATGATGTCCGGGGACGCCAGGACACCGTCGACGGCGGGGTTGGCCAGGGCGATTTGCAGCCGGTCCAGCAGCTGACGCCGGTCGGCCATGGCCACGGGGTCGCTGCCGACGGCAAGGGCGCCGCGGGCGGGGTGGTCGGCGGCGACGATGAAGTTCTGCCGGCCCGACTTCAGGCCGGGGTGGCGCCGACGGGACTTGGCGGCACGGGCCACGGCATCCGGGTCTTCCAGGCGGATGGTGCTCAGGTGCTCATAGCGGCGCGGATCGTCGTCCAGTGCGTTGTTCGACGCTAACGGGGTGAGGGTCACAGTGCTGCTCCTTCGGGAATCGAGGCGCCGGGAACCGCGCGGCCGCGTTCGGCCAGCAGCGAGGTGACCTCATCCGGCGTCGGCATGGCATCGGCGCAGGAAAGGCGGGAAGCCACAATGGCGCCGGCGGCGTTGGCGTAGTCCAGCACCTGTGCCAGCGGCCAGCCCGACAGCAGCCCGTGGCAGAAGGCGCCGCCGAAGGAGTCCCCGGCACCGAGTCCGTTCAGGGTTTCCACCGGGACGGGAGCGGAGACCACGCGTTCGGTGCGGGTCTTGGCCATCACGCCTTCCGCGCCAAGCTTGACGACGGCGATTTCCACGCCTGCGGCCAGGAGCCGGTCCGCCTGCTCATCCGGGGTGCCTTCGCCTACGGCCACGGCGCATTCCTTGTCGTTACCGATGGCAACAGTGACGTGCGGCAGGATCTTGGCGACCTCGGCGCGGGCATCCTCTTCCGATGCCCAGAACATCGGCCGGTAGTCCAGGTCCAGGATGGTGAACTGCCCCTCGGCCAGGCCGGTGCGGGGACGGGCCTGGTGGGCGGCGATGTGGGCGCTGCGGGAGGGTTCCTGGCACAGGCCCGTGACGGTGGACCAGAAGATCCCGGCTCCGCGGATGGCGTCGAGGTCCAGTTCCCCGGCCTTGATCTGCAGGTCCGGCGCGGTGGGGAAGCGGCCATAGAAGTACAGCGGAAACTCGTCCGTGGCCGGCTTGATGGCGCAGAAGGTCACCGCGGTGGGCCAGTCCTTCACCGGCGTGACGTAGGTGTCATCGACGTTGAACTTTTGCAGTTCGCGGTGCAGGTAGGTGCCGAACGGATCGTCCCCGGTGCGGGTGATGACGCCGGTGCGCCGTCCGTGGCGGGCTGCTGCAACGGCGACGTTGGAGGGCGAACCGCCAAGGTATTTGCCGAAGGAATTGACGTCCTCCAGGCCAACCCCGATGTCGTTCGGGTAGATATCAACGCTGATGCGCCCGATCGTAAGAAGCTCGTGGGTCACGTGAATCGTGGACCTTTCTGGTGTGGAACTCGAATCCTTTGAGGGGCAGGAGTTCCGGGACTGGCAGGCCGTGGTGTGGGCCACAGGCACTACTTTGCCCTAGATCGAATGTCCTGTCAAAGGTTTGTACTGACATACTTACAACGAGGTTTGCGATGCGCCCATCCCCCAATGAATGGGCGCTTCTCCTACTTCTTGGGAACGGCCAATTCGCCCGTCACGTACTGGGCGCGGCCAAAGCCGAAGGACCAGTCGCCGGCGGTGTTTTCGACATAGCCAATGAAGACGTCCTCCCCTGCCACGCCAACTGCCGAAAGCTTTTCGGCCACCGCCGCGAAGAGCCGCAGCTTGGCCTCCTGCGAACGCCCGCCCTGGGTGAAGATCTGGATCATGACCACACCTCCGGTGCGCTCGAACCCCAGCCCGGCATCCTGCGCGAAGATCTGGCCCTGCGGGTGCTCGGTCAGGATGTGGAAGTAGTCCCGCTCCGGAATGCCGTACTCGGCAAGGATCGCGTCGTGGATTCCGCGGCTGAGCTGCTGCAGGTCCTCGGCGGTGCGCCCTTCATTAACGTCGATGCGAACCAATGGCATGGAACTTCTCCTTCTCACAGTTTGTACTGACATACTAACAAACCGCCAATCCCGGAGACAAGGGCTTTAGGTCTTGAAACGGCACAACGAGGGGGCTATCCTTGAACAACCATCCGGTTGATCAACCGGAAGGTTGATTAGAAAAGGACGACGGTGAACTCTGACAGTGCGGCCTTGGACTCGGCCTTCATGGCCTTAGCAGATCCCGTGCGAAGGAGCATCATTGCCCGGCTCAGCCGGGGCCCGGCAACAGTGAACGAATTGGCAGAACCGTTCGAAATCTCCAAGCAGGCGGTTTCGAAACACATCCAGGTGCTCGAGCAGGCGGAACTGGTGACCCGAAGCAGGGACGCGCAGCGCAGGCCCGTCCACCTGAACCCGGCGCGGCTTGAGGCGCTAACCGCATGGATCGACCGCTACCGGTTGGTGCGTGAAGGGCAGTTCCGCAGCCTCGACGCCGTACTCAGATCAAACACCGCGGACAGCGGCGATCAATCCTCCAAGGAGTCATGATGAGCAATTCCCTGAAACTCAGCGTTCCCGAGGGCGTCCCCTTCATCGATTTTGAGCGCGAGTTCGATTTCCCGGTCGCGGATGTGTTCCGCGCGCACAAAGAGCCGGACCTCATTGTCCAGTGGCTGGGCCCGCGGGGCATGAAAATGGAGATCGACCACTACGACTTCCGCACGGGCGGCAGCTACAGCTACCTGCACACGGGACCGGACGGGGTGGCCTACGAGTTCAAGGGCATCTTCCACACGGTCCGGGACAACGAGTTCGCCATCCAGACGTTTGAGTTCGGCGGGTACCCGGATGTGGTCAGCCTGGATTTCATGTCGTTTGAGGACCTGGGCAACGGGCGCACCCGGCTGCGGGGCCACTCCGTCTACCCCAGCCAGGAGGCACGCGACGGCATGGCCCAGTCCGGCATGGAGGGCGGCATAAGCGAAGGCTACGAGCGGCTGGAGGAATTGCTGGCCGGGGCGCGGGTCTGAGTTAAGGCAAGGGCCTCGTCCAGTACGCGGCCCAGGTTTCCGGCGTCGTGGGCAAAGCGGCCCAGGAAAAGCCCGTCCGCGGCGGGGAGCTGCGGCAGCAGCCCGGGACCGGCACTGCCGCCGTAGATCAGGGGGCAGTCCGGACCCAGCTCAGCACGGAGCAGGGCCAGCACGGCATTGACGTGGTGCGGCGGGGCGGGCGCCTCGGCGCCGATGGCCCACACAGGTTCGTAGGCCAGCACCAGGCGGTCCAGCAGTGCGGGGTCCCCGCCGGTGGCGGCACGGACCTGCCCGGCGCAGAAGTTGGCGGCAGCACCGGCGTCGAGCATGTCCGGCTCACCGATGCACAGCAGCGGGGTGAGGGAATGGCCGACGGCGGCGCGCACCTTGCGGGCCACCACGGCGTCGTCTTCGGCGAACAGCCGCCGGCGTTCCGCGTGGCCGATTTCGACGAGCGTGACGCCGAGCTCGGCCAGCATGCCGGGGCTCACTTCGCCGGTCAAGGGCCCGTCTCCCCAGGCGCAGTTCTGTGCGCCCAGCAGGACGGGCGAGCCGGCCAGGATCCGCGCGGCCGGCTCCAATACGGGGAAGGAAGGGATGACGAAGACCCGGACCGGGGAGTCCTGGCCGAGTCCGGGTCTTTCGTCCACAACGGAGCGCACCTCCGACAGCCAGCGCAGGCTTGCCTGGTATCCCAGGTACATCTTGGTGCTGACACCGACGAAGACGGTGCCGTTGCCTGTGCTGCTGCCGGAGGTGGCCATGGGTTTCCTTTTTACTTGCGGTGCTCAGTCGAGCAGGTCGTCGGCCTTGTTCTTGAACCGCTTGGTGGCGTACATCATCGCTGCGGCCACGAAGGGCAGGACGCCCAGGGCGTAAACACCCATGGAGCCGGTGGGTGAGTGCGTGGCCTCGTTGACGGCGGTCCGGAGAATGGGTGCAACAAACCCGCCCAGGTTGCCCAGCGAGTTGATCAGGCCGATGCCCGCCGCGGCCGCGGAGCCGGCCAGGAATGCGGTGGGATAGGACCAGACAACAGGGCCCACGGCCAGGAAGCTGCACACTGCCAGGGTAATGAAGATCATGCCCAGGACCGGCTGGTGGTTGGTCCCTGCCCAGGCGGAGCCGAAGATGCACAGGCCGGTGGAGATGAACAGGATGGTGCCGAACTTCCGCCGCTTGGCCACGGTGTCCGCGGCCTTGCCGATGAAGTAGCAGGAGAAGATGCCGAAGAACCACGGGACGGCGATCAGCAGGCCGACGGCGAGCCCCACCTTCTGCCCTGTCAGCGAGGACACCTGCTGCGGCAGGAAGAACGTCACGCCGTAGACGGCGATCTGCAGGCAGAAGTAGATGGCGGTGAAGTACCAGACGCGGCCGTTGCGCATGGCGGCGAGGATGCCCCGGGGACCGTGCTCGTCCTTGATGTTGTCCTCGAGCGCCATGACTTCCTTCAGCGCGTACTTCTCCTCACGGTTAAGGAATTTGGCCTTTTCAGGGCCGTTGATCAGGAAGAAGAACGCCGCGATGCCTGCCAGGACGGCCAGCATGCCTTCAACGAAGAACATCACCTGCCAGCCGCGCAGGCCCGGCACCTGGTCGCCAATGTTGATCAGCCAGCCGGACAGCGGGTTACCGATCATCTGCGAGAACGGCTGGGCCAGGTAGAAGATGGCGAACATCTGGACGCGCACCTTGTTGGGGAACCATTCGGCGAGGTACATGATCACGCCGGGGAACAGGCCGGCCTCAGTCACGCCGAGGAGGAAGCGCAGGATCACGAATGAGGTCTCGCCCTGGACGAACGCGAAGCACGCTGAAACGATGCCCCAGGTGATGGCGATGCGGGCAAGCCAAATCTTGGCGCCGACCTTCTTGAGCAGCAGGTTGCTGGGGATCTCGAAGATCGCATAGCCAATGAAGAAGATGCCTGCGCCCAGGGCGAAGGCCGCGGCGGACACTCCCTTGTCCGCCCCCAAGGCCGCTTCGGCGAAGCCGACGTTGGTGCGGTCCAGGAACGAAACGACGTACAGGATGACCAGCATCGGCATGAGCCGGCGGGCCGCCTTGAAGATAGCGGACTTCAGGACCGGGCGGGCCAGAAGTTCCTTGGATGTAGCGGTGGTTTCGGACACAACACTCTCCTTCGAGTGGTGACGTTGGTGATTTTCCTGCGGGCCGGCGGCCTGCAGGCTTTGAGTGGTGGCGCCCGGCGGGGGTGCCAATCAGTGCATGTACAGTCCGCCGTCGACGTTCAGCGTCTGGCCGGAGATGTAGCCGGCGTCTTCGCCAATCAGGAAATGGATGGCGGCCGCGACGTCACGGGGGCTGCCCACGCGGTTCACCACCAGGTCCTTGACCAGTTCATCCTTGCGTTCCTCGCTCAGGGTGCCGCCCATGATGTCGGTGTCGATCGGGCCGGGTGAGATGGCGTTGACGGTGATGTCGTACTCCCCCAGTTCCCGTGCCGTGGCGCGGGTCAGGCCGATCACGCCGGCCTTGGCAACCGAGTACGGGGTCTTGCTGAAGGTTCCGCCGCCGCGCTGGGCGGAGACGGAGGAGATGTTCACGATCCGCCCCAGCCGGTTCCTGGCCATCGATTCGGCAGCCCGGCGGGTGGCGTAGTGGACCCCGTTCATGTTGATGCTGAGGACGCGGTCCCATTCGGCGGCGTCCAGCTCCAGGTACGGCACCGGGGAACTGACGCCCGCGATGTTGGCCAGGGCCACCAGTTGCGGAAGTTCGGCCTCGATTTCGTCGATGGCAGCCCGGACCGAGGCTTCGTCGGCGATGTTGGCTCCGGCACCGTGGGCTTTGACGCCGTGCTTTTCCGCCAGTTCCTTGGCAACCGCCTTGCAGGCGGCGTCATCGAGGTCCACCACGCCGATGTTCCAGCCGCGCTCGGCGAGGTAGTCGGCGGTTGCGCGGCCGATGCCGCGTTCGGAGACTGCACCGGTGACGATCACCGTGCGGTCTGCGGGAAATGCTGTCATGGAGGTGTTCCTTTGTGTGGAGGGTCGGCGCGCTCAGGAAAGCGGGGCCGGGCCCAGCTCTTCGATGAGCTTTTGCATGGCGACGTATGCCTTGTTCCGGTAGGCAACAAGGGCAGCGGTCCGGTCAGCCGGGACGTCCAGGAAGCCGGAGCCGGTCTTGGTACCCAGCTGGCCGGCGTCGACCTTGTCCTGCAGGATCTTGGGGGTGGCGAACCGCTCCGGGAAGCCGGTCTGCAGGGACTTGTAGCAGAAGGCGTAGACGTCCAGGCCCGCCATGTCGGCGATCGCGAACGGCCCGAAGAACGGCAGCCGGAAGCCGAAGGTGGTGCGCACCAGGGTATCCACGTCCTCTGCGGTGGCGATGCCTTCCTCCACCACCTGTGCGGCTTCGTGGAAGAGGGCGTACTGGAGCCGGTTCAGCACGAAGCCGGTGACGTCCTTGACGGTGGCTGTTTCCTTGCCGGTCTCCCCCACGATAGTGCGGGCGGCCTGGACGGTGGCTTCGGAGGTGCCCTCGTGCGGAATGACCTCAACACCGGGGATGAACGGGGCAGGGTTGGAGAAGTGGACGCCCAGGAAGCGCTCCGGGTTGTCCACCACCTCGGCCAGCTTGGCGATGGAGATGGTGGAGGTGTTCGAGCCGATGATGGCATCGGGGCGCGCGGCGGCGCTGATCCTGCCCAGGGTGGCGTGCTTGATCTCCAGGACCTCCGGCACGGCCTCCTCGATGTACTCGGCGCCGGCCACGGCTTCTTCGATGTCCTTGGCTGCCCAGAGGTTTTCCTTGAGCAGGTCGGTGGCGTTGGCCGGGAACAGGCCGGCCGCGACGAACTCGTCGGATTCCTTCAGCAGGCGCTCGTAGTTGCTTTGGGCGATTTCGGCGGTGACGTCCGCCAGTGCCACGCGGGCTCCGGCGAGCGCCAGGACCTGGGCGATTCCGCCGCCCATGTAGCCGGAGCCGACGACGGCGATGTTACGGGTGCTCATTTGGTTTCAAGTCCTTCCGACGCGCCCTCATAGGAGCAGATGGCGTCTACTTTTGCCGCGGATGCGGAGTTTTCATCGAAGCGGTAGTTGAGCCACTCGCCCACCAGCTTCTTGGCCAGTTCCAGGCCGATGACGCGCTGGCCCATGGTCAGCACCTGCGCGTTGTTGGACAGCACGGAGCGTTCCACGGAATAGCTGTCATGTGCTGTGACGGCCCGGATGCCCGGAACTTTGTTGGCTGAAATGGCCACGCCAAGGCCGGTTCCGCAGATCAGCAGCGCGCGGTCCGCTTCCCCGGCGGCCACCTTGCGGGCCGCCGTGACGGCCAGGTGCGGATAGGCGGTGGTGTCGTTGGCAGCGACGCCTACGTCCTCCACCGAGGCGACCCGGGGGTCCGCCTCCAGCATCTCGCGCAGGGCGTTCTTGTATTCGACGCCGGCTTCGTCGTTGCCGACGACGATGCGCCAGCCTGGCTGGGTTTGCTCGGTCATGCGATTCTCCTTAGTGGCTTTCGATGGTGGCGGCGTAGTCCGCCACCCTGCGGGCGATAAGGCCGAACGAGACGGCGCCGGGATCCGGGTGGCCGAGGCTCTTTTCGGCGAGCGGCCGGGCACGGCCTTTCTTCGGGCTGAGGTCGGCAGTCGCGTCAGCGGCCTTGGCGGCAGCTTCCGCTGCCGCACGCAGGCTGCCGGCCAAGCTGCCGCCGTCGTCAATTGCCTTGGTGAAGGTCTCAGCGAACGGAAGGAGCGCGTCCACCATGGTCTTGTCTCCCGCTTCCGCCTTGCCCAGGGTGATGATGGCATCGCGGAGGGCATTGACGGCCGCCGCTGCGTCAGCGGCGGTATAGGCGTCCTTGCTGCCAAGGGTCCTGCCGACGGCGGTGACGGCAGCGCCCCAGAGGGCGCCGGAGGTACCGCCGGCACGCTCGGCCCACTGCTCCCCCGCCGCGGCGAGGACTTCCTCCAGGCCGGCGCCGCCTGCGTGCGACTTCTCCGCGGCCGCAACGGCAGCGTCCACGCCGCGCCGCATGCCGATGCCATGGTCGCCGTCCCCGGCGATGGCATCCAGCTTTCCGAGTGCCTCCTCGTGTTCGACGACGACGGCGCGCGCCTCCTTCAGAGCGTCCACGGCCGTGGCGGCCAAGGCAGTGGAGGCGGCGGTGGCGGCCAGCGCAGGCGCCGTGGCAGCCTCAGCCAGGGACTCCACCGAACGTGCCCGGCGCGGGGCCAGGTTGCCCTTGCGGAACGCAGGGGTATCAGCCGGCGCGGCCCAGAACTTCTCCAGTTCCTCATCCAGCCAAAACAGCGTCAGGGACAGGCCGGACATGTCCAGGCTGGTCACCAGTTCACCGCACTCAGGCTCGACGATGTCCAGTCCGGCAGCGGTGAGCAGGGCTTCGACCTTTCCGAACAGCAGGAAGAGTTCGTCGTACTTGACCGTTCCCAGTCCGTTGAGGATGGGTACCACGCGTTGGCCTGCGGCGTCCGGCTTGTCCTTCAACAGCCCGTCAACCAGCAGTTTGGCCAGTTCGCTGGCGCTGGGCAGGGGCTGTTCGGAGATCCCGGGTTCGCCGTGGATGCCCAGTCCCACCGACATCATGCCTTCCGGCACGGTGAAGAGGGGCTCGCTTGCGCCGGGGAGTGTGCAGCCGGCGAAGGCCACGCCGAGGGAGCGGGTGTGGTAGTTGGCCTTGATGGCGAGCCGCTCCACCTCGTCCAGGTCCAGCCCGGCCTCTGCGGCCGCGCCGGCCACCTTGAAGACGGTAAGGTCTCCGGCGATGCCGCGGCGCTTGCCGATTTCTTCGAGGGGCGCACTGGCGATGTCATCGGTCACCAGCACGGTGCGGGTTTCGATGCCTTCAGCGTTCAGCTTCTCCTGCGCCTGGCCGAAGTGGAGCACGTCGCCGGCGTAGTTGCCGTAGCTGAGCAGGACACCGCCGCCGGTTTGGGAGGCTTTGGCCACCCGGTACACCTGCCCGGCGGAGGGGGAAGCAAACATGTTGCCGCAGGCGCTTCCGGCGGCAAGCCCGGCGCCCACCAGGCCGGCGAAGGCCGGATAGTGGCCGGAACCGCCGCCGATGACCACTGCCACCTGGCCCTCGGGTGATTCGGTGGAGCGGACAACGCCGCCGTCCACCCGGGCCACGTACTGGCGGTTGGCTGCAACGAAGCCGTCGAGGGCGTCGTCAGCGAACTGCGCTGGATCGTCAAATATTTTTGTCATGATTCCTCGTTGAACCCGTTGGGTCGGTTGGGATGCCTGCCGGTGCTAGCGTGCCGGAACGGCCGCCGGCGTCTGCCGGCCCTGGGCCACCAGGCTGGTGCCCAGTGCGTAGCTGTCCCGCTTCGGGAGGACCTGCCGGCGCAGGTAGTCCTGGTTGGCGGCCGTAACGCTGAGGCCGTCGCCTCCATAGTGTTCGGTGCAGATGATGCCCTGGAAGCCCACCGAGATGGCGAACTGGAAGGCCTCGCGGTAGCTGATGAGGCCGGACTCCATGGGCGCCGGCATTGCAACGTAGTGGTCGCGGGCCTGGTCCTCGTCACGGATGTAGTTCTTGACGTGCCAGTAGTTGGAGTAGGGCAGCGTCTTGTGGACCAGCTCGCGCCAGTCCTCGATGGGGCGGTGCAGGCGGATCAGGTTTCCCAGGTCCGGATTCAAGCCAACGTTGGGCAGGTCGATGTCCTGGACCAGCTGGACCGAGGAGTCTGCGGTGCCAAGGTAGGTGTCCTCGTACATCTCCAGCGAGACCAGGAGCCCCAGTTCGGCGGCGTGCTTGCCAACTTCGCGGATGCGGGTGACGGCGTTGTTCCAGGTTTCCTTGTCCCCTGCCGGGTCCTTGTGGCCCTCGACGGTCCAGAACCAGAGCTGCTTCTGCTGCTCCGGGGTGATGGCCTGGTGCAGGCCGATCGAGACCACCTCGCAACCGAGCTGGGCGGCGGCCTCGAGGGTCCGGTGCGTGTAGGCCAGGTTTTCCTCCCACTTGCCTTCTTCGATCACGCTGCGGCGGATGGCGGAGATGGAGGGAAGCCCCAGGCCGGCGGCGGTAGCGGCCGCCTTCAGTTCGTCCAGCCGGCCGCTTGAGAGATCGCCGGGGCGCACCCAGCTGTCGGTGAGGTCGGCGTTGGTGAAGCCGGCGTCTGCCACTTCTTCGAAGACCTGCTGCCAGTCACTGGCAGGGGCGTCCTGGACGGAGGTTCCGTCGGGTTTGGTTCCCGGGAACTGCAGCAGGGCAGCGGCGATGGGCCAGTTTTCAGCTGTGTACGGCATTGTCACTCCAGATTTAGAATCGCATTTCCTATAGGATCTACGCTTTGCGTGGGTCCTGTCAAGGGGGTGTTTGTTGCTCCCTTGCGGGAGCTTGTGCAGGGAGGGCCTGCAGGGGCCTGGGGACGTGCTAGCTGCGCACTTCGCTGTCGTGCTGCGAGCGCTGCTTGACCCCTTCAATGTGGTCGATCATCTTTTGCCGGGCAAGCTCGGCGTCGCCGGCTTCGAAGGCCTTGAGGATTTCGGTGTGCTCGGAGATGGCATAGTCGGCATCCGTCACGCCCAGGCCGCCGAAGAAGCGGAAACGCTGCACCTGGCCGCCCAACGCGTTGTAGGCAGACAGCAGGAACTGGTTGTCCGCGGACTCGGCGATAAGCCGGTGGAAGCGTTCGTCGGCTTCCCAGTAGGCGCGGAACTCCGCGAAGGACGGCCCGCGCGGCGCTGCCTTCAGGTCCTCGATGGCCTGCTCCAGTTGCCCTGTCAGTTGCGGGTCCGCATGTTTGCAGGCCATGAAAGCATTGGCCGGTTCGATGACCAGGCGGGCGTCCATGAGATCGGCAAGTTCCTCCGGGGAGAACAGCGGGGCGACCCGGTAGCCGCGCAGGGCGGCCCTGCGCACCATCCCGGTCGCTTCCAGCCGGGCGAGCGCCTCGCGCACCGGTGTCGGGGAAACGTCCAGTTCCCGGGCCATCCCGTCGATGCTGACCGGGGTGCCGGCTTCCAGCCGGCCGTCCATCAGGGCAACAAGAAGCGCTTCATACACGTGGTCGGCGAGGACCTGCCTGCTCACGCCGCCGGAGGCCTGGTTCTTGGTTGCCATGTAGAAATCCTATAGCCGGAAGATGCGCGGGAGCGCGTGGGTGTGATGGTCCCGGGCACGCCTGCTGGTGCCGTGCGGCCGGGCGGCTGCACGGCACCAGCAGGAAACGGGGGTCAGGAAACCTGCAGGCCGCCGTTGATGTCGTACGTGGCGGCGGTGATGTAACCGGCATCCTCGCCAAGCAGGAACGCGATCAGCGCGGCTACTTCCTCACGGGTTCCCACCCGGCCCATCATGATCCCCTCGGACATCTGGGCCTTGCGCTCGTCCGTCAGCGTTCCGCCCATGATGTCCGTGTCGATCGGACCCGGGGCAATGGCGTTCACGGTGATGTTGTGCCCGCCCACCTCGCGGGCCAGGGCACGGGTGAAGCCCAGGATGCCGGCTTTCGACGCACTGTAGGCCACCTTGGAGTAGGTGCCGCCGCCGCGCTGGGCCGAGATGGAGGAGATGCTGACGATCCTCCCGAGTTCGCGCTCGATCATGCCCCGAAGGACGCGCTGGGAAACAAGGAACGTGCCACGCATGTTGATGGCGAAGACCTTGTCCCATTCCGCCACGCTGGTTTCCATGAAGGGCGTGGGTGAACTGATTCCCGCGAGGTTGACCAGTCCGACGATGGGCGGAAGCGCCTGCTCGATCTCCGTGATGGCACGGTCCACCGATGCCTCGTCCGAGACGTCGGCGCCCACGCCGATGGCCTTGACGGCACGGCTGGAGCCGATTTCCGCCGCCGCAGCTTTCGCATCCTCGGCATTGATGTCCAGGATGGCGATGGACCAGCCTTCGCTGGCCAGCCGGTCTGCGGTTGCCCGGCCTATTCCGCGGGCCGATGCAGCCCCGGTCAGGACCGCGGTGCGTTCTGCGGGAAAGGTGTGCTGTGTAGTCATTGGTGTGTCCTAGTGTGTTTCGGCGGCAGGAATTGTGGCCCCGGGGGCGGAGACACCTTCCGGCCGTTTGCGTGCGTAAAGGTAGGTGGCTGCAGCAGTGATGGCGAGGCAGGCGGCCAGGAAGACCAGCCCGCTCTGGCTGTTTCCGGTGGCGTCCTTGAGGATGCCCACGATGTAGGGCGCTACGAAGCCACCCAGGTTGCCAAGGGAGTTGACCATGGCAAGCCCGGCAGCGGCAGCAGCACCGGTGAGGGCTGCGGAAGGCATGGCGAGGAACGGTGCTATGGCGGAGTAGATGCCCATGGCCGCGAGGGTCAGGAACACCATGGCCAGCACGGCGTTGACCGGCAGCAGGAAGCCTGCGCCCAGGAGGCCGACGGCGGCGAGCACCATGCTCATGCTGGCATGCCATACGCGGTTGCCGGTCCGGTCCGAGCGCTTGCTCCAGAAGTAGACGAACACCGCTGCGATGGCGTACGGGATGAAGACGATGAAGCCCACCTGGGTCGAGTCGAACTTGCCCAGCGCCTTGACGATGGTGGGCAGCCAGAGCCCCAGACCGTAGATGCCGCAGACCAGGCCGAAGTACAGCGCCGAGTAGGCGATGGTGCGGGGGTCCTTCAGGCCGGCAAGGAAGTTGTGGTTGCCGGCCTTCTGCTTGTGGGCGAGTTCGGCGGCCATCGTGGTGGAGAGCCACTCACGCTCTTCCGGCTTGAGCCACTTGGCGTGTTCGGGCCGGTCCGTCATGACGAAGGGGGTGATGATGCCCAGCAGGATGGCGGGAATGCCTTCAAGGATGTACAGCCACTGCCAGCCGTGCAGGCCTGCCACGCCTTCCAGGTTCAGGAGCATGCCGGACACGGGTGCGCCGAGGGCGTTGGAGATGGGCTGGGCCAGGATGAAGATACCCAGCACCGTCACCCGCTGCGCTGCGGGGAACCACAGGGTCAGGTAGAAAAGGATGGCGGGGAAGAAGCCGGCCTCGGCGGCTCCAAGCAGGAACCGGATGATGTAGAAGGTGGCTTCACCGTTCACCAGGAACATGGCAGTGGCAAAAATGCCCCAGCTGATCAGGATGCGGGCGATCCACTTCCGGGCCCCATAGCGGTACATGCCGCCGTTGGACGGGATCTCCAGCAGCGCATAGCCGAGGAAGAAGATGCCGGCGCCCAGGCCGTAGGCGGCTTCGGTCAGGCCGATGTCCCCCTGCATGCCGAGCTTGGCGAAGCCCACATTATTCCGGTCCAGGTAGGCGATGAAGTACAGAAGGACGATCAGGGGCATAAGCCTCCGGCGGACCTTGCGGAGGGTGGTCTCGCCCAGCTCGCTGAGGGCGGGGGCAGTGGCGCGGGAGGTCATCGCTGGCCTCCCAGTGCGGTGAGGAAACCCTCGAAAGGGGAATGCGCGCGCATAACGACTCCTTTGGCTGGCGGCATTTTTTGGGGGAAAGTTGATATCAGATGTCTGATGTCTGTATGAGATTCTAATCACAGGGACCGGGAGCGTCAAACACGAGTGCCGACGCGACCGGACGGCATGCCGATAGCAGGCAAATACCCAGTTGGAAGGGGTTCAGACAGGCCTAGCGGGCACTTGCTCCGGAGGGGCTGGACACGGCGAGGTAGCGCTCGTAGTCCTCGAAGGTCTGGGTAATGTGCGCGTCCATGGTGGAGCGGGCGGTGGCCGGGTCCCCGGCGGCAATGGCGGCCAGGACCATCTTGTGATGGTGGATGGCGTGGCGCTGCACGTCAGGGAACGCTGAGGTTTCGCGCCGCATCGCGTAAAGCAGGGTGGACAGCTGGCCAAGCAGGGCCGGCACGAACGGGTTGCCGGATGCGCGCAGGACGGTGTCGTGGAAGGCGATGTCGGCCACGGTCAGCGCATCCACGTCGCCGGAATGATGCGCCGCTTCCATCTGCTCCACGCTGTCCTGCAGTGCGGCGAGGTCAGCCGGCCGGTGGCGGGAGGCAGCGAGTTCCGCCGCGCCGGTCTCCACCATGCGGCGGACTTCAAGCAAACGAAGCGCCACCTGGTCCGAGGCCACTCCCCGGGAGGCTGAGCGCATAATGGCGTCCAGTCCCGTCCAGCGCTCGGGCGGGTTGACGAAGGTGCCCAGGCCGCGCTTTACGTACACGACGTCCTGCGCCTTCAGCACTTTCATGGCTTCGCGGGCCGTCAGCCTGCTGACGCCGGACTCCTTGGCGATGTCAGCCTCCGGCGGCAGGGCGTCGTCGGCCTTGATCTCGCCACTGAGGATGTGCTCAAGGACCTTGTCCACGACGGCGTCGACCAGGGTGGGTCGCTTCTCTGCCATCCGTCTTTCCCCTGCCTGCGCACCCTGGGCGCCCCTGATTTTCCTTCCTCAACATTACTCGACGCACCGGGGCACCCGTTGCCCGGCCGCCGTCATTCGTTAAACAAGGAAGTTCGTTAAACAGCAAACGCGGGGCCACCCCTTTCCGGTCCGTTGAGCGGACCGGGCCGGGAGTGGCCCCGCGTTGTGCAGTACTGCTAGAGGGCTGCGTAGACCTCGCGGAGCAGCTTGGCGGTCTCGGACGGCGTCTTGCCGACCTTGACGCCGGCGGCCTCGAGGGCTTCCTTCTTGGCCTGTGCGGTACCGGCGGAGCCGGAGACGATGGCACCGGCGTGGCCCATGGTCTTGCCTTCGGGAGCCGTGAAGCCTGCCACGTAGCCAACAACCGGCTTGGTGACGTTGGCCTTGATGAAGTCGGCGGCGCGCTCTTCGGCGTCACCGCCGATTTCACCGATCATGACGATGGCCTTGGTCTCGGGGTCAGCCTCGAACGCGGCCAGGGCGTCAATGTGGGTGGTGCCGATGATGGGGTCGCCGCCGATGCCGATGGCGGTGGAGAAGCCCAGGTCGCGCAGTTCGTACATCATCTGGTAGGTCAGGGTGCCCGACTTGGAGACCAGGCCGATGGGGCCCTTTCCGGTGATGTTGGCCGGCGTGATGCCAACCAGCGCTTCACCGGGGGTGATGATGCCGGGGCAGTTCGGCCCGATAATGCGGGTGACCTGGTTGCCGTTGGCGTCCACCTTGGACTGGGCCAGGGCCCAGAATTCGGCGGAGTCCTGGACGGGAACGCCCTCGGTGATGACTACGACCAGGCCGATGCCGGCCTCGATGGCTTCAACCACGGCGTTCTTGGTGAATGCCGGCGGCACGAAGACGATGGAGACATCGGCGCCGGTTTCCGCCATGGCTTCCTTGACGGTGCCGTAGACGTTGATTTCCTTGTCGCCGTGCAGGACCGTGGTGCCGGCCTTGCGGGCGTTGACGCCGCCAACAATGTTGGTGCCGGCCTTGAGCATCAGGGCGGTGTGCTTGGTGCCTTCGCCGCCGGTGATGCCCTGGACGATGACCTTGGAGTCCTTGTTCAGATAAATAGACATGGTGCGTCCCTTTACTTCGCTGCGTTGGCGAGCTCGGCGGCCTTGTCGGCGCCCTCGTCCATGGTGGCGGCCAGGGTAACCAGCGGGTGGTTGGCCTCGGTGAGGATGCGGCGGCCTTCCTCGACGTTGTTGCCGTCGAGGCGGACTACCAGCGGCTTGTTCGCGGAGTGGCCGAGTTCGGCGAGTGCACCGACGATGCCCTTGGCGACGGCGTCGCAGGCGGTGATGCCGCCGAAGACGTTGACGAAGACGGACTTGACCTGCTCGTCGCCCAGGATGACGTCCAGGCCTGCGGCCATGACCTCTGCGGAGGCTCCGCCGCCGATGTCCAGGAAGTTGGCGGGCTTGACGTTGCCGTGGTTTTCACCGGCGTAGGCGACGACGTCGAGCGTGGACATGACCAGGCCGGCGCCATTGCCGATGATGCCTACTTCGCCGTCGAGCTTGACGTAGTTGAGGTCCTGCGCCTTTGCCTTGGCCTCAAGCGGGTCTGCAGCGTCCTTGTCCTCGAGCTGCGCGTGCTTCGGGTGCCGGAAGTCGGCGTTCTCGTCGAGGGAAACCTTGCCGTCGAGGGCCAGGATGTCACCGTTGCCGGTCTTGACCAGCGGGTTGACCTCCACCAGGGTGGCGTCTTCCTTCTTGAAGACGTCCCAGAGCTTCAGGATGACACCTGCCACCTGGCCGCGGAGTTCCTCGGCGAAGCCGGCGGCTGCGACGATTTCGTCAGCCTTGGCCTGGTCGATGCCCACGGCGGGGTCGATGGCGATCTTTGCCAGCGCTTCGGGGCGTTCGACGGCGAGCTGTTCGATTTCCATGCCGCCCTCAACCGAGCACATGGCCAGGTAGTTGCGGTTGGCCCGGTCCAGCAGAACGGAGAAGTAGTACTCCTCCGCGATGTCGGCACCCTGGGCGATCATCACCTTGTTGACGGTGTGGCCCTTGATGTCCATGCCCAGGATGTTGGTGGCATGCTCAAACGCCTCGTCGGCGGACTTTGCCACCTTCACGCCGCCGGCCTTGCCGCGGCCGCCTGCCTTGACCTGTGCCTTGACAACGGTTACGCCGCCGATCTTCTCGGCAGCTGCCTTTGCTTCTTCTGGGGTGTACGCCACGATGCCGGCAAGCACGGGTACACCGTGCGCCTCGAACATATCGCGCGCCTGGTATTCAAACAGGTCCACGGTTTAGTGTCCTTCTACGTCGAAGTAGTTTCTATACAGTCGGACACCATCGAATAGGACGATGACCGGGCTGCGGATTGCACGCACCGGCGGCCTGTTTGGAAACGAGCCACGCGGCGTGATGCTCCATGGGGAACTCTAGTCCTTTGGAGGGACCGGGCCGTCCCAGACTACCTCTTATGTGAGTAAGCACACTATTCTATGGAGCGTAGAAAAACCGCGGATTTACGGGGTTTTTGGGCCTTCTGCCTGCGGGGATGCGCTGCTTATGGCGGGGGCCGGGACCAGTTCGTAACGTTCGGGGGAAATGAAGAATCCGACGCCGGCGGAGACATTTCCACATGCCACGCCGCCGTTGTAGGCCGAACAGCGCAAGCCGTTGCGTTCGAGGTTCTGCCCGTCCGCCAGCACAGTCAGCTGAGTCAGCGGACCGGCCTTGGTCCCCCCGGGCCCGTAGGCCGCCTCCATCGGAGTGACGCCGGAGCGGCATTCCCCGTAGCGTGCAGTGTCCGGCGCCAGCAGTGCCACGCCGCCCAGGTAACCAAGGTGGGTGCCGGCACAGTCATCCTTGACGTCGCCGGGTTGGGGAGGCTGATAGGTGGCAAGCCCGCAGTGGGCCACCGGGACAATGGGCAGCTTGTTGTTGGCAGCATCGCTGTAGCCGTTTTGTTCGTACGGCAGGTTCACATGTTCCCCGCGCGCGGACGTCAGTGAGCAGGAAATGGTCCGGTCCGCGGTGATGAAGGACAGGACGTCCCCTCCACTGGAGAAGTTCTTTGGATCGGCCAGGGGCACCTTTTCCAGCTGCTCCATGGGAGGCAGCGGCGCCGGCGGAATATAGGAGGGGTCCTCGGTGGTCACGCTGCACCCCGTAGCGGTCACGGCGGTGGCGAGGAAAAGGGCGGCGAGCATCCCCCATACAGTGCGTCGCATGGGCTCCATTATGCCCGCCGCCGGCCGGCTTAGGCGTCCAGCTTGGTCAGCGGCGCGTACCGCAGGAGCAGGCGCTTCTCCCCAACATCGAACTTCACCTTGGCTACGGTCTTGTCCCCCGCCCCTTCAAGCGCCAGGACGGTTCCATTGCCGAAGCTGGTGTGATTGACCTTGTCCCCCACGCTGACGGCGATGATTTCCTTCTGCGGCTGCACCCGGTTCTTGGCGATGAACGCCGGAACGTCGGCGTTGAACCCGGCGGAGGAGTCCGCGGCCGCGCCGCGGGCGGTGCCGGCGCCCCAGAAGGAGCCGCTGTAGCGGCCCGATCCGATGGAGCCGCCGCCCCAACCGCCGGCCTGCCTGCTGGTTCCTTCCCGTTTCCATTCCAGGAGCTCGGCCGGGATTTCCTCCAGGAACTGGCTGGCGGGGTTGTACTGGCTCTGGCCCCACATGCTGCGTACCTCGGACCGGGTTACGTACAGCCGCTTGCGGGCACGGGTCAGCCCCACATAGGCCAGGCGCCGTTCCTCGGCCAGTTCCTTGGGATCGGTGGCGGAGCGCTGGTGCGGGAAGAGTCCGTGCTCCATGCCGGTAAGGAATACCACGGGGAATTCCAGGCCCTTGGCCGTGTGCAGGGTCATGAGGGTCACCACGCCCAGCCGTTTGGCCTCTGCCACGGCGGCGTCAATATCCGCGCCGGGGGCATCCGGGATCTGGTCGGCATCAGCCACCAGGGACACCTGTTCCAGGAACGCGCCGAGGCTGCCCTCCGGGTTCTCCTGCTCGTACTCGCGCACCACGGCCACGAGTTCGGCCAGGTTCTCCACGCGGGATTCGTCCTGCGGGTCCGTGCTGGAGCGCAGTGCGGCAAGGTAGCCGGTCTGTTCCAGGACGGCTTCCAGTGCGGCGGCGGCTCCGGATCCGGAGGCTACCTCGGCGAGGTCGTCCAGCATTTTCACGAAGCCCAGGACGGCGTTGACGGACCGGGTGACCATGCCGGGCGCCTGGTCGGCGCGGCGGGCGGCTTCCATGAACGACGTCCGCTCGCGCTGGGCCAGGGCTGCGACGGCGCCTTCGGCACGGTCGCCGATGCCTCGCTTGGGCTCATTCAGCACCCGGCGGAGGTTGACGTCGTCATCCGGGTTCACCAGGACGCGCAGGTACGCCAAGGCGTCCTTGATTTCCTTCCGCTCGTAGAAGCGGGTGCCGCCCACCACCTTGTACGGCAGGCCCACGCGAACCAGGACGTCTTCGATGGAGCGGGACTGGGCGTTGGTCCGGTAGAAGATGGCCACATCGCCCGGCCGCAGGTTGTCTTCGTCCTGGAGCCGGTCGATTTCCTTGGCGATGAACTGCGCTTCGTCGTGTTCGTTTTCGCCGACGTAGCCGATGATCTTGTGGCCTTCGCCCTCGGCGGTCCACAGCCGTTTTTCCGGCCGGTTGGGGTTCCGCGAGATGACTGAGTTGGCGGCGCTCAGGATGTTTTGGGTGGAGCGGTAGTTCTGCTCCAGCTTGATGGTGCGGGCTTCCGGGTAGTCCTTTTCGAACTCCACGATGTTCCGGATGTCCGCTCCGCGGAAGGCGTAGATGGACTGGTCGGAGTCACCCACCACGGTGAGTTCCGACGAGCCCGGTCCCTCCCCCACGATTTCCCGCACCAGGGCGTACTGGGCGTGGTTGGTGTCCTGGTATTCGTCCACCAGGACGTGCCGGAACCGGCGGCGGTAGGACTCGGCGAGGGCGGGGAAGGCGCGGAACATGTAGACGGTTTCGGCGATGAGGTCGTCGAAGTCCATGGCGTTGGCCTGCCGGAGGCGCTGGGTGTAGCCCTTGTAGACGTCCGCCACCGCGTGTTCAAAGGGGTCGTTGTAGTTGGCCGCCGAGGCAAAGGAATCCGCGTCAATGAGTTCGTTCTTCAACGCCGAGATCTTGTGCTGGATGGCCTTGGGGGCAAACTTCTTGGGGTCCAGGTCCAGGGCCTTGGACACCTGCGTGACCAGCCGCAGGGAATCGGCGGAGTCGTAGATGGAGAAGTTTGATTTCAGGCCGACGTTGGCCGCTTCCTGCCGCAGGATCCGCACGCAGGACGAGTGGAACGTGGAGATCCACATGATCTTGGCGCGCCCGCCCACCAGGGCCTCGATGCGCTCCCGCATTTCCGCAGCCGCCTTGTTGGTGAAGGTGATGGCCAGGATTTCGCCGTGGTGGGCACGGCCGGTGGCGATCAGGTAGGCGATCCTGTTGCTGAGCACGCGGGTCTTGCCGGAACCTGCACCGGCGACGATCAGCAGCGCTGACCCGGCGTGCTTGACCGCTTCCTCCTGCTGCGGGTTCAGTCCCTCCAGCAGCTGGGCGGCGTCCGGGCGGCGGCTGTGGTGGCGTCCGGCGTCGTGCCTGTCCCCGTGGTTCCAGCCCCCGTTGTCCTGGTCCGCATTGTTCCGGTGCTGCAGGCCGCCGTTGCCCGGCATTCCGCCGGGTCCGGCCGTGGTGGCAACGCCCTCCGGCCCCGTCCTGGTGCGGGCGGCGGCGGCGGGAGCGGCCTTGAACGGTCCGTCAGAGTACGGGTCAAACAACATATCCATGGTGCATACAAGTCTAGGCGGTGGGACCGACAACGCCTTCCAGCCTGTGGATTACTCCCCTGGGCCGGCAACCGCCTGAGCAAAGCGCCTCAGGCCACCGAGCCTGACTGGAGCGCCGCACGCAACTGATGCACCGCCGTCGTTCCTCCTGCCAGGAACCACTCCAGGCCGTTGACCCGGACCGTGTCCACGGCGCCGCCGGCGGCACGGACGATCGCCTTGCCGGGCAGCCAGTCCCATTCGGGGCAGCTGTGCTGGAACCAGCATCCCAGCTGTCCGTCCGCAACGCGGCCCAGGTCGCAGGACCCGGAGCCCAGCATGCGGAGGGACGCCGCGGAGGTGGCGGCGGCGTGCCAGGGCATGGCGCACATCGGGTCCATCAGCCAGGTGGGGTGGATGTAGGTGGCCGCTCCAAGTTCGGCGACACTGGTGGCGTTGCGTTTGCCGCCGTCGTCGCTGAAAACGGTGAGGAGGTCGCCGTTCAGCGTGGCGGGCCGGTCATGGCCGCCCAGCCACAGCTTGTCCTCCTCCGGCTGGAAGATGGCGCCCAGCACTGCGTCGTCCCGGTCCTTGAGGGCGATGGCGGAGCACCAGTAGGTGGAGCCGTGCAGGAAGTTGTAGGTGCCGTCCACGGGGTCGATCACCCAGGTGCGGCCGCTGGTTCCCTGGACGGAGGCGCCTTCCTCCCCCAGGATGCCGTCCTCCGGCCGGCAGCGCTGCAATTGTTCCAGCACGTAGGCCTCGGCGGCGTGGTCCGCTGCGGTCACCACGTCCGAGACGGAGGTTTTTTGTTCCGACTGCAGGCCGGCCATGCGCATGAGGAGCGCCAGCTGCCCGGCTTCACGCACCAGCGCCGCCGCCAGTTCGTAGTCGTCCAGTGAGGGGTCAAGAACAGCTGCGCTGTGTCGGCCAGTGGTCATGGCTTCAGTTTATGGGGCGGGATAATGGTGCCATGGCCAAAACCCCTGCCCAGCGGATCAAGAAGCACGGCGCCAAAGCGGTTGTACCGCAACACCAACTGCCACCGGTGGTCAACCCCACCACCAACCGGACGCCGGAAAAGGCGCAGGGCAACAGCAACCTGATCGTCATTGCGGGCGTCGTGGCCAGCCTGTTCCTCTTCTGGTACCTGCACCTGCTGACCCTGGACCAGCTCACGCAACTCACCAAGGGCCTGGCCACGCCGGATTCGCTCATCGGCGGGTTCGACCCCGCCTACATCGGGCGCCTGCAGGGGGAGATGAACGGCGACGCCCTGGGCCAGCTGAACTACGTCCACAAGACTGCCGGCACCCTCTTCCCGCTGATCTTCGGGTTCACCTGGCTGCTGCTCATTGGGACCAACGTGGCGCGGAAGGCGCTGCGCTGGGCACTGTGGGCCGTGCCCATGCTGTTCGTGGTGGTCCGGTTGTGGGGGAACGTGGCGATTGACGCCATGCTGGCGTCGGAAGGTCCCGACGGCGGCCAGGTTGCCCTGGCGTCCGGCCTCACCGTTGCCGGCTGGGTGCTTTTGGTGTTGAGCCTGCTGGCAGGGGCGGCGGCGGTCTTCCTGAACAGGCGGACGCGGAACGAGGCCTAGGCGGCAGTTACCCGGGCGGCAGCAGCCCGCCGTTCCTTCCGGTGCCGGTGCACCCGCTGGGCAATGACCAGCCCCGAGGCGGCCGTGCCGACCGTCACGGGATATCCCATCAGCCGTTCCAGTGTGCCGGGCTCCGGGACCATCATGTGCGTCAGGCCGCCGGTCGCCACCGCCGCCAGTGACACCACGCCGCATGCCAGGATGAACCATGCCATGCCGGTTTTGCGGAGCCAGAGCAGGCCGAGCACCAGCAGGGCAGCGCCGCCTGCCAGGAAGTACGTGACCGCGCCCCAGTAGTGCCATGGGGAGCCAACGTCTTCGGGCACCAGGCCCACCACCACCGTTCCGGCACCCGCGGCTCCAGTGAGCAGCCGGACCGCGGCGGCCGCGAGCCACGGTTCCTTCCGGCCCCAGTTGATCCGGATACCGGGCCGGGCGGCCACGCGCAGCAGCCCCGACGTCAGCAGCAACGCCCCCACCAGCATCCCGAGCCCCTGGACCACGAACGAGGCATTCATCAGCCAGTTCAACGGGGAGCAGACGTCCCGGCCGGAGAATGTCCCGCAGTGGAGGGCGCCCAGGTCGCTGATGTACCCGGTGCGCAGGTCGTAGGGACGGGGTCCCGCCCAGGCCATGGCCACGGCGGCCTCCGCGGCGAAGTACTGCAGCACGCTCAGGATGGCCCAGGCCCCGATGTACTGGCGGGTGGAGGCAACATTCGGAATGATGGCGGCGGGAGCGGCAGTGGGGGCTGGACTCATGGCTTGAGCGTAGTACGGCCCCGCACCTTGTATGCTTGTAACCGTGTCCGGACGGACCGGCCCCGCCGAACCACCGGATGCCCGCCCTCGTAGCTCAGTGGATAGAGCACGGCTCTCCTAAAGCCGGTGTCGTTGGTTCGATTCCAATCGAGGGCACTTGAACTCCTGTTCCCCGGAGCCCAGCCTCCGCGCCTACCTGTTGGGCAGCCAGCCGGCCAGCGCCACCAGTCCCGCCGGTCAGCCGGGCCGCTGGCGGGTGGAGCGGGACCTGCTGGACAGGTCCGACGGCACCCGCGGAACCTTTTCCGGCGTCGTCCTTTTCACGCCCACGGACGACGGCGGCCTGGCCCTTCGCGAGGAAGGAACCATGCGCTGGCCTTCTTTCACCGGCCCCGCCTCGCGGGAGTACGTCCTGGAACCCGCGCCGCGGCCCGATGCGCTGGACGTGTTCTTCCCCGACGGCAGGCCGTTCCACCGGATGAGCTTCACCCCCGACTCCAGCCTGGACACCCATTGGTGCGATCCGGATACCTACCGCGTGTCCTACACCCGCCAGGGGCCTGACCAGTTCAGTTACAGCTGGGATGTGACCGGCCCCCGCAAGGACCTGCTGCTGGTCTCGCGCCTGGTTAGGGTGGCGTCGTGAAGGACCGGATTGTGGTTTCCGCCGTCTGCGTGTTCGACGACGCGGGGCGGCTGCTGACAGTACGGAAACGCGGAACCGGCATGTTCATGCACCCGGGCGGCAAGCCCGAACCGGGCGAGACGGCGGTTGAGGCCGCAGCCCGTGAGCTCGCCGAAGAGGTGGGGATCGTGGTGCCGCCGCAGGAGCTTGAACTGATGGGCGTCTGGATCGCGGACGCCGCGAACGAGGCCGCCACCGACATCGAAGCCACCGTGTTCGTGGCACCGGGCACCTGGACGGCCAGTCCGGCGGCCGAAATCGCCGAAATCCGCTGGCTGGAGATCGGCGTGGCCGCATGCAACGCAGGGCTCCCCCGGGACCTGGCTCCGCTGCTGACCGACCACATCCTGCCCCTGCTGGCGGCCCGTGCTGTGCCGGGAGCGGCGCAGGCTCCGCCGCGCCGCTAGAACTCGGGCACGGCCTCCTGCGCCACGGCGGTGGCCTCCGCGAACTGCGTCTGGTACAGCTCGGCGTAGCGGCCGCCGGCCGCCAGGAGCTCGGTGTGGGTGCCGCGTTCCACGATCCGGCCGCCCTCCACCACCAGGATGGCGTCGGCCGCGCGGACGGTGGACAGCCGGTGGGCAATCACGACGGCGGTCCGCCCCTCGAGTGCCGCACCCAGGGCTGCCTGCACGGCGGCTTCGTTCGTTGAGTCCAGCGCGGCGGTGGCCTCGTCGAGGATGACGACGCGGGGCTGGGCGATGAGGAGCCGGGCGATGGTCAGCCGTTGGCGTTCGCCGCCGGAAAGCCGGTAGCCGCGCTCCCCCACCACCGTTTCCAGCCCGTCGGGCAGGGACCTGATCATGGTCTCCAGCCGGGCCTGGCGCAGGACATCCCACATGTCTTCTTCGCTTGCGCCGGGCTTGGCCAGCCGAAGGTTGGACGCGATGGTTTCGTGGAACAGGTGGCCGTCCTGGGTCACCATGCCCAGGGTGTCGCGCAGTGAATCAAAGGTGGCATCGCGGACGTCCAGCCCGGTCCCCGGAGCGGTACCGCCAAGCCGCACGGCCCCGGAGTCGACGTCGTACAGCCGCGACAGCAGCTGGGCAATGGTCGACTTGCCGGCGCCGGAGGAACCAACCAGGGCAACCGTCTGGCCGGGCTCCACCCGGAAACTGACGCCGTGCAGAACCTCCTCGCCGCCGCGGGTATCCAGGGTGGACACTTCCTCCAGCGAGGCCAGGGAGACCTTGTCCGCGGAGGGATAAGCGAAGCGGACGTCGTCGAATTCAACGGACACCGGACCGGCCGGTACCGGCACTGCGTCCGGCTTCTGCTGGATCAGCGGCTGCAGGTCCAGGATTTCAAAGACGCGTTCAAAGCTGACAAGGGCGCTCATGACTTCCACCCGGGCGTTGGACAATGCCGTGAGCGGAGCGTAGAGGCGGGTGAGCAGCAGTGCCAGGACCACCACGTCCCCTGGCGCCAGCTGGCCGCCCAGCGCGAGCCAGCCGCCCAGGCCGTAGACCAGCGCCAGTGCGAGCGCGGACACCAGCGTCAGGGCGGTCACGAACGTGAACTGCAGCATCGCCATCCGGACGCCGATGTCACGGACCCGTCCGGCGCGCGCAGCGAATTCGCGGGATTCCTCGTCCGGCCTGCCGAAGAGCTTGACCAGTGTGGCGCCCGGAGCGGAGAACCGCTCGGTCATCTGGGTGCCCATGGCGGCGTTGTGCGCGGCCGCTTCCCGGCGCAGGTCGGCCAGCCTGGAGCCCATGCGGCGGGCGGGGATCAGGAAGATCGGCAGCAGGACCATGGCGAGCACTGTCACCAGCCAGGACGTATTCAGCATCACGGCCAGCGTCAGGACCAGCGCCACCGAGTTGCTCACCACACCGGACAGGGTTCCGGCGAAGGCGGACTGCGCCCCAATGACGTCATTGTTGAGGCGGCTGACCAGCGCGCCCGTGCGGGTCCGGGTGAAGAAGGCGATGGGCATGCGCTGGACATGGTCGAACACGCGCGTCCGCAGGTCCACGATGACGCCTTCACCGATGGTGGAGGACAGCCAGCGGGTCAGCAGTCCCACCCCGGCTTCCCCCACGGCAACGATGGCGATCAGCACCGCCAGCCAGATGACTGTGTCCGCACCTGCCTTGGCGATGATGGCGTCAACCACCTGCCCGGCGAGCACCGGGGTGGCGACGGCCAGGAAGGCAGCAGCGATGGAGGACAGCACGAAGGCGATGAGCTTGCCCTTGTGCGGGGCGGCAAAGGCAAGTACCCGCTTCAGGGTTTCCTTGGAAAACGGCTTGGAAGCGCTCTTTGCGGTGCTGATGTTGTAGAGCGAACTCCATGCCACGCGGTCCATGCTCATGGTTACTTCTCCTGGCTTGCAGTGTGGTGGAGTTCCTGGACCGTGCCGTCTTCCAGGTGCCACCGGTAGTCGAGTCGAACGTTTTCCAGCAGCCGGCGGTCGTGCGTTACCAGCAGCAGCGCTCCGTCGTAGCTTTCAAGGGCCTCTTCCAGCTGCTCAATGGCCGGCAGGTCGAGGTGGTTGGTGGGTTCGTCCAGCACGAGGAGGTTCACGCCGCGTGCCTGGAGCAGCGCCAGGGCCGCCCGCGTCCGCTCCCCCGGCGACAGGGAATCCACGGTCCGGGAAGTATGGTCCGCCTTAAGGCCGAATTTGGCCAGGAGGGTGCGGACATCGGCGCTGTTCCAATCCGCCAGAACTGCTTCGACCGCGTCGCCCAACGGCAGGGCACCGTCGAGCAGTCCGCGGGCCTGGTCTATCTCGCCGACGGCCACGTTGGCACCCATGGAGGCATCGCCGTCGTCCGGCGCCTGGGTGCCCAGCAGCAGCCGCAGCAGGGTGGACTTGCCGGCTCCGTTCGGGCCCGTGATGCCTACGCGTTCGCCGCCGTTGAGCTGGAGGTTGACAGGTCCCAGCGTGAAGTCACCCTGGCGTGCCACGGCGTTGCGCAGGGTGGCGACGACGGCGCTGGAGCGTGGTGCCTGGCCGATGCTGAACTGGAGCTGCCATTCCTTCCGGGGCTCCTCCACGACATCCAGCCTGGCGATCCGGGACTCCATCTGCCGGACCTTCTGCGCCTGCTTTTCGGAGGACTCCGTGCTGGCCGCGCGCCGGATCTTGTCATTGTCGGGGTTCTTCTTCATGGCGTTCCGGACACCCTGTGAGCTCCACTCACGCTGGGTCCGTGCGCGGGACACCAGGTCCGCCTTGGTGGCGGCGAAATCCTCGTACTTTTCGCGTGCGTGCCGCCGCGCCACCGCGCGTTCCTCGAGGAAGGCGTCATAGCCGCCGTCGTAAACGGCCACACTGTTCTGGGCCAGGTCCAGCTCAACCACCCGGGTCACGCAGCGGGCCAGGAACTCGCGGTCGTGGCTGACCAGCACCACGCCGCCGCGCAGCCCGTTGACAAAGCCCTCCAGCATGGCCAGCCCCGCAAGGTCGAGATCGTTGGTGGGCTCGTCCAGCAACACCACGTCGAAGCGGCTCAGCAGGAGGGCAGCAAGGGCCACCCGGGCGGCCTGGCCGCCGGAAAGACCAGTCATCAGCGCTTCGGGGCCGGCATCCAGCCCCAGGTCTGCCAGCACGGCAGGGATGCGGTCGTCCAGGTCGGCGGCGCCGGAGGCCATCCAGCGGTCAAAGGCGCGGGCGTAGGCGTCGTCAGCTCCGGGGGCGCCGGAACCCAGTGCTTCCGCGGTGGACTCCATCTCCAGGGTGGCTTCCGCGCAGCCGGTCCGGCGGGCAATGTAGGCCGCCACTGTTTCGCCCGCAACCCGCTCGTGCTCCTGGGGCAGCCAGCCGACGAAGGCGTCGGATGGGGCAAGGCTCACCGTGCCCTGCTGTGGCTGGTCGACGCCGGCAAGGAGGCGCAGCAACGTGGATTTCCCGGCACCATTGGCGCCCACGACGCCCACGACGTCGCCGGGGGCCACCGTCAGCGAGAGCCCGGAAAAGAGCACACGGTGGCCATGGCCACCGGAGATGTCTTTGGCAACAAGGGTTGCAGTCATGGATTCGTCCTTTCGCCGCTGCCCGGACAGCCATCGGCGGCCGGCAGATGCGGCGTAAACCGGGCCGCGGCGCCGCTGGGGCTGCAGGACATAGAAGAACCCGCTGGTCCGGACTTGGGGGGTGTACGGACCAGCGGGCTCGACCATCAACTATAGACGAACCGGCTCAATGGGCAAAATCGTCCGTCACGGCGCGGGCCCGGCGGCACGGTAAAATCGAGCGCACCACCCATTCTGCAGAGAGCCCTCCATGACCCTTTCCGCCAAGGCGTTCCAGCGCTGGCTGCAAGGCATCGCGCCCGATGCCAGCACTGCAGACGTCTGCAGGGTCTCCGGGATCAAGCGGACCACGCTGGCGCAGCAGCTGGTCCGGGGCAAGGTTTCCGTGAGCACTGTGGTCAGCATCAGCCGCGCGTACAAGATCAACCCCGTCGCCGCACTGGCCGGATTTGACGCCTACACCGCCTTGGCGGGCCCGCAGCGCCCACCCACCAGAAGCGAGCTGGTCAGCCAGGTTTCCACGCCGGACCTTCTCCGGGCGCTGCTGGTCCGGCCGGCCATGGACGCGGCTTTGGGAGCAGCCGCTCCGGCCCTCAGTCCTGCCCCGCACGCCACCTCCGTGAAGAACTGGGTGGACGCCATAGACGACGGCGAGGTGCGGCACCGCGTTTCGGCCTCCACAGGAGTGGCACCGCAAAACTATTCCGCCCAATTGACCGCCAACCGGCTGTCCCCCGAGCTCGCCGTCGCCACCGCGCTGGCAGCCGGAGTGGGGCCGGCAGGCGGGCTGGTGGCCACCGGAATCATTACGGAGGAGGAGGCTGGCTGGCCTCCGGGTGCCCGGCAGGCGGCGCTGGACAGCCTCTCGGATGGCGAACTTACAGCCCTTGCTGGAGACCGGCTTCAGGCAATGGGCAAAGTGCTGCGCCGCCAGGAGCAGGACCAAGCGCAGACAGAAAAAATTTGGGAGAACCTCGGATGATCGAGACACTGCAGTGGACCACGCTGGCGATATGCGCCCTTATTGCGGCGGCCCGCATCCCCAGCACCCTCCGGGGTGAGAACCGCTCCCTCTTTGGCATTTTCGCGTTGATGACCCTGGCCATCCTGCTGAGCATCCAGGAGCCCTACCTGGTGATCGACCAGGCGCTGGGGGGAATCAACCTGGCCAACCTGCTGCTCCGGTTCGTGATCTTCGGTGCCATCTACTTCATGGGCATCCGCATCTCCAGAGGCTTCGGTGCAGAGAGCGCACACCGCCTCATTACGGGACGGGCCGGAATGCTGGTCCTGCTGGCTGTCTCCGTGGTCCTGGTTGGCGTCTTCTTCATGATGGACACCGCAGGTTCATCTGCGGGACTGAAGGCCATCTCCGACAAGGACGGCCGGAACTTCGCCCTTGTTGAGTTCTACGGTGCGGCAGGCAGGGCCTACCCGGCGTATGTGGGGCTGGCCTTGGTGCCGGCAATGGTCCGTGCCGTGCAGAACCGGCTGCCACCCCTGGTGCGGGCAGCCTCCGCATTGCTGGCCCTGGGCGGAGTCGCCGTGGCCCTCACCCTGCTCTTCCCGGTGGTGCCGCCCTCCATGGACGCCCTGGAGTTCATCATCAACTACACGGCGGTACTCTGCTACGTCGTTGGACTGGCCTTGATCTGGGCAGCCAGGGTGGTCAACGCCCGTACCGTGAGCAGGCGCAGGACATCTACCGAAACGTAACGTTCAGCCGCTTTCACAAAATCATTAGAATGTGAAACAATCATGAATGTGTGAAGGCGGGGCCGCCAAGCGTTTTCGAACGGGGATAAATTCCAAAGCGCAGGCCGTCCCGGGGGCCTTTGCACACATTGGGGGGATGAGTGGTGGCGGATCGTTGGGGACCGCCCCCACTCAGCCTATTTAAGGCCTCTAACCGCTGCCCTGGCCCCAGACTATTTCCGCGTAAACCTCATCGTCACCAGCTGGAACGGCCGGAGCGTGAACTGGACCCCGTTGTCCGCAGAAACAATTCCAGGCGCCTCGGTGGGACGCTCCAGGAGATCCGTCGGCACAGCACCCTTCGTCGGGAAGTTGGCTGTGAGGGTTCCGGTGGACCGTTGCCCCAGCGACTCGTAAAGCCGGACCACCACATCGCCTGATCCGTCCTGGGCCAGCTTCACGGCTTCAATGACCAAAGCGGGGTTGCTGACGGAGAAGAGCGGCTCCACCGCGGAGCCGCCCCTGGCCAGCCGTGGCGCCAGGTTGGTTCGGTACCCTTCCTGGACGGCGGCGGCAATGTCGGCACCGGGGCGGATGGTGACCGTCAGCTCGTGGTGGCCGCGGTCGGCATCGGGGTCGGGGAACTTCGGCGCGCGCAGCAGGGACAGGCGCACGGTGGTGGTGGTCCCGCCGTCGGATTCCCTGATGCTCCTGCCCACGTCATGGCCGTAGGTGGATGCGTTTGCCACCGCCACGCCGTACCCGGGTTCACCTACGTGGATCCACCGATGGGCACAGATCTCGAACTTCGCGGCTTCCCACGAGGTGTTGGTGTGGGCGGGCCGGAAGACGTGGCCGAACTGGGTTTCGGCGGCGGAACGGTCTGCCCGCACATCGAGGGCAAACCCGAGCTTCAGCAGCTTTTCGCGCTCCTGCCAGTCCACCGAGGTGGTGATTTCCAGTGACGGGCTGCCGGGCGCCAGGGTGATGCGCTGGATCAGCGGGGAGTTGCCTGCCAGCCGTTCCACCACCACCACGGCACTGCCGCCCTCACCGGACAGCTGGACTGACACCGCGTGGACCAGCGGTGTGACGTTGCGCCGGTAGAACTCGTCGATGTCCCAGGCGTCCCACTCATTGGGGGTATCGCGGTGAAGCTCCAGCAAGTTGCCGCGCTGGCCGGGCGCAATGGCCTCACGGCCGCTGGCATGGTCGCGCAGGGAGGCAAGGAGTCCATCGGCGTCCACCACGGCCCGGATTATTCCGTTGTCCAGGATGTAGCCGCCGTTGTGGGCTGTGGCCTGCACCGGGTCCGGGACCGCCAAGGCTTCACCTGCGGCCAGTGCGGACACCCCATCTCGGTCATGCGGTGCCGCGTTGAGGAGGAACTGCCGGTCACCCGGGCCCAGCATGGCCGCAGCAGCTTGGCTGATGATTGCTTCGAGTGCGGTTTCGATGGCCTGGTAGTTCCGCTCGGCGTCCTGGTGGACCCAGGCGATGGAGCTGCCGGGAAGGATGTCGTGGAACTGCTGCAGCAGCACCAGTTGCCAGAGGCGCTTGAGCTCTGCCTCCGGATAATCGAAAGCGCCGCCCGCACGGACCGCAGCCGTGGAGCACCACAGCTCCGCTTCACGCAGCAGGTGTTCGCTGCGCCGGTTGCCTTTCTTGGTCCTGGCCTGGCTGGTGTAGGTGCCCCGGTGCAGCTCCAGGTACATCTCTCCCACCCACACGGGCAGGGCCGGGTAGTCTTCCTCGGCCTGCCGGAAGAAACTCTCCGCGGAGCCGATCCTGACTTTGGGTGATCCCTCCAGGTCAGCGGTCCGGGCAGCCGCCGCAAGCATTTCACGGGTGGGCCCGCCTCCGCCGTCGCCATAACCGAACGGCACCAGTGACACGCTCCCCCGGCCGTGGTCCCGGTAGTTCCGCTCGGCGTGGGCCAGGTCCCTGCCGCTCAGGTCCGAGTTGTAGGTGTCCACCGGAGGAAAATGGGTGAACAGCCGGGTGCCATCGATCCCTTCCCAGTTGAAGGTGTGGTGCGGCATCCTGTTTGTCTGGTTCCAGGAGATCTTCTGGGTGAGGAACCACCGGCTGGCGGCGGCTTTCACGATCTGCGGCAGTGCCGCACTGTATCCGAAGGAGTCCGGCAGCCAGGCCTCCCTGCATTCAATGCCGAATTCCGCCAGGAAAAAGCCCTTGCCCTCCACGAACTGACGCGCCATGGCTTCGCCGCCGGGCATGTTGGTATCCGATTCCACCCACATGCCGCCGACGGGGACGAACTGGCCCGCCCGCACCTTTTCCCGGATCCTGCTGAACAGCTCCGGATACAACTCCTTGATCCACGCCAGCTGCTGGGCTGAGGAGCACGAGAAGACGAAATTGGGGTCTTCATCCATCAGTGCCACCACATTGGAGAACGTCCGGGCGCATTTGCGCATGGTCTCGCGGACCGGCCAGAGCCACGCCGAGTCGATGTGCGCATGCCCCGTGGCCACCAGTTGGTGCGCGGACGCGTACGCGGGCCGGGCCAGGACCTCGGCGAGAGCTTCCCGCCCTGCCGCGGCGGTGCCGGCAACGTCATCCGGGTCCATCACATCCATCATGCGTTCCAGGGCCCGGAGGATCTCGTGCCGGCGGGGAAGCTCCAGCGGGAGCTGCTCCATCAGGCCGGCCAGCGTCCACACGTCCTGCTGGAGTTCCCAGACACACTGGTTAAGTTCAGCGATGGCGATGTTCCCCAGCCGGTACTGCGGCGCTCCCCCGGCCGTCGCCTTGTCGCCCAGCGGAGTGGCGGCGAAGGTCCAGCCCTGCGCCATGTCCGGGTTCGCTGCCGCCTCCACGTAGAAGTCCACCGCCATGCCGCCGCCCAGCAGCTTCAGCGGAATGTACTGGTTACGGGGTGAGATGGCCTTGATAATGGTCCCGTCCGGCCGCCAGGCAATGCCCTCGCACTGGAACCCGGGCGCTTCGGTGGTGAACCCAAGATCCACCACCACCTCAACGGTGGTGTCCGGGCCGCCGCCCCAGGAGTCCGGTACTTCCCCTTGCAGCCGCAGCCACGTGGTGCCCCAGGGCCGGCCCCACGCGGCGCCGTGCTCCTGCGGCTGGAACTCCTGCCGCATTGCTTCGAGCGCGGGAACCGGTTCGCCGGGAACTTCCCAGCTGCTCAGGGCAAGGGGAACTGTCCGGCTGTACACGGCAGGGCGGATGCGCTCGCGCACAAACCTGGCCAGGCGGACTTCCGTGATCCTGCGGTCGTCATGCAATATGAATCCTCTTTAGGCTCGTGGCTGGATCATCGCGTCCATTCGATGGACAAATCTACCCGCTGGGAGCACCTCAACCAACCCCCTTCCAGGGCAGGCACTGGCCATCCCGGCAGAGACGGCCTAGGCGATGGGCACGGCGGGCGCGGGGCGCAGGATCCGTGCATCCCCGGCGTAGACATTGAAACTGGTTTCCCGGCTGAAACCCGCCAGGGTCAGCCCGTTCGCCTCCGCCAGCTCCACCGCAAGGCTGGAGGGGGCACTGACAGCGGCCAGGACGGGAATTCCCGCAAGGGACGCTTTCTGGACCAGTTCGAAGGATGCCCTGCCGGACACCTGGAGGACGGTTCCGGTCAGCGGCAGGAGGTCCTCGCGCAGTGCCCAGCCCACCACTTTGTCCACGGCGTTGTGCCGTCCAACATCCTCGCGCAGGCACAGGAGCTGCGGGTCGCCGTCGTCCCCAATCCTGAACAGGCCAGCCGCATGCACGCCGCCGGTGTCCTCGAAGACGCGCTGGGACTTCCGCAACAGCCCCGGGAGGGCGGCCAGGACTTTGGCATCCACAGTCAACGGGTCCGCCCGCGGGCTGAAGTGGGAGGACTTCTGCACGGCCTCGATGGAGTCGGTTCCACAGATGCCGCAGGAGCTGGATGTGTAGACCTTGCGGCCTGTGTCGGGAAGCGGGACGTCCGGCCGCAGCTGGGCTTCCACTACGTTGAATGTCTGGACGCCGTTCTCGTCCTCGCCGGCACAAAAGCGGAGCGAGACCAGCTGCTCGGGAGCCCAGATGACGCCCTCGGAGACCAGGAACCCGGCCACCAGGTCAAAGTCGTCCCCCGGAGTCCGCATGGTGACCGAATAGGAAAGGCTGCCCAGCCGGATTTCCAGCGGCTCCTCGACGGCGAGGACGTCCTCGCGATGCCGGACCGGATATTCCAGGGCCTTCGGCGAACCGTCCAAAACATACTTGTGCACTTTGCGGCGCTGGGTTACTCGTCCCATGTTCCACCCTGCCTGTTCATTACTCCATCATGGCACCAACAGGGCCCGCCTCAGCCCAGGAGCGCGCTCCAGTCCACGGGTCCACTCGCTGCCGGTTTGCCCTTGGGCTGGCCGCCCCGTGCGTTGCTGCGCGGTTTGGTTTTAACCGGGCCCTCCTGGGCGCGGGGTATGGGCGGCCCCCACGGCAGGGCGAATGCGGGTACCGGCTCCCCAAGCTGCACGCCATGCGGGGGCACTACCAGCACACCGTTGGCAGCGGCCAGTCCCCGCATCATTCCCGGGCCCGTGTGTTGTGCCGGGGACGCCATGCCATACAGCAACCGGAACGGCATCAGGCGGGTACGGCCGGGATCCGGCTCGATCATCGTCCCGCAGGGCACCTCCTCCACCGCCGGCATGGCGCGGTGCCCCAGCGCTGCCAGCAGCGGTGCACCCACGGTGGAGAGCGCCATCATTGCCGCCAACGGGTTGCCCGGCAGCCCCAGGACAAAGCGTCCGTCCGGCAGTTCGGCGAGGACCGCGGGGTGGCCCGGCCGCATGGCCACGCCATCGATAATGAGGCGGCCGCCGAGTTCGGCCACCGCCCGCCGGAGATGATCCGTTCCCGAGCGCCCGGTGCCCCCGGTCGTAAGGACGACGTCGGCCGGCAGGTCCGGCGCGCCCGGCACCTCCGGCAGCACGTCCTCGAGCGCCGCCAGCCATTCGTCGTACGAGTCGCCGATCCGCTGCTGCCCGCCGGGGATGCCCCCCAGCATTGAAACGACGTCCGGCATTTGCGGACCGAAGGTGTCGCGCACCTGGCCGGGAGCCGGCGTACCGTGTTCCACCACCTCGGACCCGGTCAGCACCAGGCGCACCACGGGCTTGCCCTGGACCTGCAGTTCGTCGTAGCCGGCCAAGGCGGCCAGTGCCAGGTGGGCCGGATTCAGCTCCACCCCCGCTTTGACCAGGACGTCCCCCTCCAGGGCTTCCTCCCCGGCCTTCCTGATATGCTCCCCGGCGCGGGGTTCGCCGGGCCGGGCCTTGCCTCCGGTCATCAGGACAGGAAGTCCTTCATCATCCTGGCCAAGGACCGCGTTCTCGGTGCGAAGAACTGCCTTGCCGCCGGCGGGGATCAGCCCGCCCGTGGCGATGGGGCTGGCCTGGTGCGGCGCCAGCCGGGTGCCGGGCTCCACCGGTATCCAGGGGCCGCTTCCGTTGACCACCCAGCCGTCCATGGCTGATGAGGCGTAGTGGGGCATGTCCTGGAGGGCAACGATGTCGCGGTCGAGTTTGCGGCCCAAGGCGATCCGCAGGGGCACCGGCCCCGGGGGAATCGGTGTTGCGGCATCGAACGCAGCCCGCCGTGCTTCTTCCCAGGTATGGGCCAGATGGTGATGGTCCGCATGCCCTTCTTCAGCCGACCGGGCATCCGGAGCCCCGGATCCTCCGGTGCCTGGTTCAGCGGTACCTGGTCCAGCGGTACCGGGTTCAGCGGTACCAGGTTCAGTCATATCGGGTTCAGCGGTACCTGGTCCAGCGGTACCGGGTTCAGCGGTACCAGGTTCAGTCATATCGGGTTCAGCGGTACCGGGTTCAGTCGCTGCCGGTTCGGTTGTGCCGGCCGGGGGGACCACGTCACTGCCAGGTGGTGCCTCAAGATCGCCCTGGGGTTCTGCAGTCATTCGCCGGGAGTCCCGGCGGCGGCCTCAGCCTCGTAGTCCTTTGCCAGCGTGCGGGCAACGGCCAATGCCGCGTCCATTGCTTCGGCATCCATTTCCCTGCCGGGAGCGGCAGCCAGGCCTGCAGCGAACCCGGCGATAAAAGTGGTGAGCGGGGCAGCGGGACGGACTACAGCATGGGCGGCAACACCGGCAAGCGCCAGCACAGCGTTGACATCCACCTGGACATCCTCAAGCTTGTACGCCTGGAGAAGGGCCCTGCACCACTCTTCCAGCGTTTCGTCCTGGCTCTTCACGAATTGCCTCCCACGTTTGCTCCGCCCGAATGCCGGTCCTGGCCATCACGCTGGTTCCCGGCGGCAATCCCCAGCGCGGCAACGTCATCCCAGGTATCCACATCGGCGGTGGACCCGGCAGGGACTGTGACAAGCTGCACGTCCAGACTAGCAAGGAGCGCCCTGACAGAGCCGTTGACCAACTCGTCGCGGGCCGCAAGGGCCTTACAGGCTTTAGTTAACTCGGACGTGCGGTAAAAACCTGCCAGCGGTTGGGCCCTGCCGTCTTCGGCACAAGCCATGACACCTCCGGACGCCCCTTCGATGGAGGCGACCAATGCGTGCTGCAGCACGGCCACCGCTTGGGATGCCAACGGCATATCGCAGGCGAGCACCAGGGTGTAGGGCAGTCCGCCGCCGTTGCCCGTCCGGGCGTGGTGGGCCGCCAGCGCCTCCAGACCGGCGGCGATGGCAGCCGCGGGACCGGCGAAGCGTGGTTCCTCCCGGCAGGTCAGAAGGTTGGCAGGCAAGGCCGGCAGGGACTGCGCGACCGATGGCCGCTGCGGCAGGAACTCCGTGTCGCCCACGACGACAGTAAGCCCGGCTCCCGCGGCAGCAGCCACAGCCCGTTCCAGGAGGGTTTGGCCCTGGAAGACCAGCGACTGCTTGGGCATGCCTCCCAGCCGTGATGACCTCCCGCCGGCCAGGACCAGGGCGTCAAAGGCAGGGCTGTTCACTTCCACTCCCCCAGCCTAGCTACCGGCGCGCCGGCCGGCAGCATGTGGGATCAGGGCGGCCTGAGAGGTCAGGGCGAAAAGACAAGTCACGCCGCAGACAGGTCACTGCGGGAGCAGCGGGTCAGGCAGCGCGTTCCGGAAGCAGGAAGGGATCCCACGCCGGTGTGGGTTTCTCCAGCTCCTTGATCTGCCAGATGGTTCCATGCGGAGGTGCCGGCACGAACCGCAGGGTCCATCCCATCTCGGCGGGAGTGTGGTCGCCTTTGACGTTGTTGCACCTCAGGCAGGCGGCCACCAGGTTCTCCCACGAATCTGCCCCGCCCCTGGATTTCGGATGCACGTGGTCAATGGTGTGCGCAGCCTTCCCGCAGTAGGCGCATTTATGCCCATCGCGCCGGAGCACTCCCCTGCGGCTGACGGCAGTGGAATGGTTGTACCGGGGTCGGATGTAGCGGTTGAGGAGGATCACGGACGGGCGCCCCAGGACGTCGGTGGGGCCCACCACGGGGTCGTCCCCTTCGGCCACCACACTGGCCTTGCCTGTCAGCACAAGCACCAGCGCCCGGCGGAAAGTAATAACCGCCAGCGGTTCATATCCAGCATTCAGAACGAGAGTGCGCATGCACTTACCTCTTCACGGCCGCACCCGTCAGGGGCACGAGGGCCGGCTGCCCTCGGCATGTCCGGGCTATGGATCGACATCACAAGAGTAAACAAAGAAATGCAGAATCAGGTAATCTCCGCCCGGGAGCCAATCAGCGGCTGACACGTCAGGAGGCGTTCGCCCCCGCCGGCGGCACCCCTCTTAAACACCAAAAACCCCCACCTCATGGGCGGGGGTCTTTGGGACATTTTGAGGCTGGCGGCCGTTCACGCCAGCGTCGGAATGCCTAGTTGACGCGGATGAAGACGGGGCCGGACCCAACGTTTGCGCTGAAGACCACCGTCTGGTTTCCGTTGTAGCCGCCGTGGACGGCCATGCCGTTTCCGGCGTAGACAGCAATGTGGGCCATGCCCGCGCCGCCGTCAGCGTAGTAGATCAGGTCGCCCGGCTGTGCCTCGGCTGCACTGACGGTGCGGCCCAGGGACAGGTAGCCGGCGGGCCAGTCGTGGAAGTGGATTCCGACGGCGGCCAGCGAATTGGTGACCAGCATGGTGCAGTCCTGCATCACGCCGAGCTGTGCGTACGCGGCGGAGAGGATGGCGGCACCCTTGCCACTGGCGGATGCCTGGGCTGCAGGAGCGGCAGGAGCGGCGGCGGTGGCAACCTTGGCCGTGACCTTGGGGGCAGCAGCGGGCTGCGCCGCAGGAGCGGGAGCGGCTTCCTGCACCTCGACCTCGGGCTCAGGCTCGACGACGGGAGCCGGCGTGGTGGTCACGGCAGGCTTCTCGTAGCTGATGGAGATGGTGGAAGCCGCGGAAATCGGGGCGTCGACGGCGGATCCAACTTCCAGCGCGGAGGCCGGCGCGGAATCACGCTTGACGTTGGCGTCGGCAGCGTTGGCCGCGATGCCGGAGGTCAGGACCAGGCCGGAAGCCGCAGCGATGACCGCTGCCTGGCGGCCCATGCCGCCTGCGTTGTCGCTGACAGCCTTGGCAATGACAGCGATTGAGTTGGTTTTGGTGACCTCGGCGCGATGCCGTGCGGTGGCACGAGTCGTCATCAGTTCTCTCTTTCGTTTTTCCCTCGAACCGCAGGTGGGCAGGCGAAGGGTCTTGGACGCGCCGGCATCTTGGGGGTACGCCGGCGCGTCCCGAACGGGGATGTGGTTTTTAGCGAAGAAGCTTTGGGCAAAGAAAAAGCCCTTGGAACGTGTTGCCCAAGAACTATTTGCTGTAGTGGTAGTACGTGGAGGAACCGGTGGCTGCGGGCGAGTGGAGCAGCGTGCCCTGCGAGGGGTTGAGGGCGCTGATCATCATGCCGTTGCCGACGTAGATGCCGACGTGCGCGCCACCGTTCTGGACAACCAGGTCACCCGGCTGCGGTGCGGAGGTGGGGGTCATGATGCTCCACGCGTTGGTGCGGGGGATGCTGATTCCGGCCTGGGCGTAAACCCACTGCACGAAACCGGAGCAGTCCCAGCCGGTGACGGGGCTGGTGCCGCCCCACACGTAGGAGTGGCCGATGCCGGTGTAGGCGATGGCGGCAATGCCCGAGGTTGCTGCAGCGGATACGGACTCTTCCGCCTTTGCGGCCGGGGACGCCTCCTGGCCTGCAGTGGCGGTGTTGGCCGCGCGGTTGGCTGCTGCCGTGGACTGGGTACGTACCGCCTCAACCTTGGGAGCGGCGGTGGTCTTGACGACCGGACGCTCGAAGGACACCGTGGCCGTGGGGGCAGCGGTGACGGCGAGTGCCGTCTGGGCCGAACCGGACTCGGTGGAGGCAGAGACACCGGCAGTGGTGTCAGCTGCCGTGGCGGGCAGGCCCATGCTCAGGATGAGGCCCGAAGCCGCTGCCACAACGGCAGCCTGGCGGCCTACGGTCCCGGCATTTGCACTGACAGCCTTGGACATGGCGTCCAGGGGGTTGGTGCGAACCGTTTGTGCACGGTGGCGCGCAGAATGATGGCGTGAAGACACGAAGGTAGCCTCTCCCAATGCCTGCGAGGTGAGCTGTCGGATTCGGATGGGAGTCACCCGGCCACGCTGCTTCCTGGGAAGCTTTGTGACTTAACCCCAAGGCCTTCTGGAAATGAAGGCCAAAATTGGTTCCCCCGCCCCTGCCAGACGATGAAATGCGAACGGACCTTGAGCGGTGGCAGAGTTAGGCAATCCACTCAAGAGCGTCAACTTCGGAAAAGTTGACGCGAGTTAGACGGTACAGCAGTTTTGTTTCAATGTCACATTCAGGTCACGACGGGTCACGATGATCTGAGAGTGAGCAATCATTCGGTTACAGCCAGCCCATTGGATCGACCACTTCACCATTGACCTGGACCTCGAAGTGCAGGTGGCAGCCGGTGGACGCGCCGGTGGTGCCGCTCAGTGCCACGACATCCCCGCGGGAGACGGTCTGGCCGACTTTGACGCTGAAGGACGAGAGGTGGTTGTAGGTGGTTTCCAGCCCATTGCCATGGTCGATGACCACCCGGTTTCCGCCGCCGAACTGGTGCCAGCCCGCGAAGGTGACCGTCCCTGTTGCGGCCGCCAGGACCGAGGTGCCGCACTGCGCCACGAAGTCCTGGCCCCTATGGAAGTCTCCGGAACCTCCGGTGATGGGACTGACCCGGTAACCGAAGGGCGAAGCGGTGGCGAGGGACCCGAGGGGTGCAGCCAGGGTGCCGGCCGAAGCGGCACGCGTGACGGAGCCGGCGGACTGCGCGCTCAGGAGCTGCTTCAGCTTCCCGTCCGGGTCCGCCTGCGTCACCACGGCGGAGCGGCTGAAGTCGACCTGGGCTCCGATATCGGCGGAAATCTGCGGCTGCGGGCTGACGGCGGAAGCAGCCATGGGGGTACTGCCGGCGGCGTCCGTGGCCATGACGGGACTCGTGGCGGGCACCGTAACCGTCAGCACCAGGCCCGTTGCGGCGAGGGCAATACCGGCTTTTTGGCCGATGCCGCTGGCGGCGGCAAACTCCGTCATCTGCCGGAAGGGACCCCGGCGGCGGCGCGCGTCGCGATGCAGGTCGCGGGGGCGCTCCGCTGCGACGACTTCGGCAACCCGGGGTGCCGAAGGGGGGCCGGCCGCGCGTCGGCGGCCCCGTGGGGTCTGCATGGTCAAGAAGGGTTCCTCTCTGGAAGAAGCCTGCGGAGTTAGCTGTCGGATTCGGGTCAGAGAGTTCAAAGACCCGGTCCGCCGTAGGCAAGCTTCTGCGCAGGGGTATTCCCGGAAGAATCCTTCACTGGAGAGGCTTGCTGCTGACGGACTTCACCCCAAGGCAGTCCCCCGCTGCCGCTTGTGGTTCCCCCGCCTCTGCCAGTAACGAACTCGTTCACCTGGCCCGCTGGCAGAGCTCGGCTCCGGGTCAGGTAACGCTTATGTATCAACGCTTGGTTCCACTATAGGGGCTTAAGTCCCTAGGTAACAATTCCGTTACCTTTGCGTGGACGCCCCTGTCTGGGGTATGGAAGGTGCCGGATCAGTCCTGGTTGATGGCAACGAAGACGTGGGCAGCAACCTCGGGCGGCAGCTCCAGCGCCCCTTCGATCCCCGCGACCCGGACGGAAATGTACTCGCCCACGCGTTCCAGCGTCACCGCAGCACCGGGCCGGATGCCGCCCTCGTCCAACTGGGCCAGCAGTTCCGGTTCCACCTGGATTGGCTCCGCCAAACGGCTGATGGTCACGCCCGAGGCGGGCCCGTAGTTCTTCATTGCTTCCACCAGGCTGATCGCGCCGTCGGCAAAGCCGCGGCCCGCCTGGCCTCCAAGCGCAGCAAGGCCGGGAATGGGATTGCCGTAGGGCGACTCGGTGGGGTGGCCCAGCATTTCGTAGATGCGCCGCTCCACCCGCTCGCTCATGACGTGTTCCCAGCGGCAGGCTTCGTCATGGACGTAGGCCCAGTCCAGGCCGATGACATCTGCCAGCAGGCGTTCGGCCAGCCGGTGCTTGCGCATGACCTCCGTGGCGCGCTTGCGGCCTGTATCCGTGAGTTCCAGGTGGCGGTCACCGGAGACAACGACGAGCCCGTCCCGCTCCATGCGGCCGATGGTCTGGGAGACGGTGGGCCCGGAGTGGCGCAGACGTTCGGCGATACGGGCCCTGAGGGCAACGATGTTTTCTTCCTCAAGCTCCAGGATGGTCCTGAGGTACATCTCCGTAGTGTCGATCAGATCCGTCATCCAGCTCAGCTCCTCGAGCGCAGTACCTTGCGTTGTCCCACCGTATCGCCTCTTCCCGCGAAATAGTCCGGGGGAAAGCTTAGCCTATTTTGACTTTGTCCGAATAGCCGAGCCCCAAAGGGCTGGGCGGGACGGGCACGTCTCACTGTCCGGACTATGACGTACCCGGCTCCCGCCCCCGGCGGCGGTTCAGGCAGAATGGGAGTGGCCTGCAGCGCAGCCACCGCGCGCCCTGCCGGCCACCACTGCCCGCCCTTCCGGACCATAGCTTTCGTCCCCGCCGAATTGGAGCACCTGTGAGCGACACCAGCATCACGATCCCCGCCAACCTCCTGCCCCAGGACGGGCGGTTCGGGGCCGGCCCGTCAAAGGTCCGGCAGGAACAGATCGACGCGCTGGCAGCGGCTTCCAGGACGATCCTTGGCACCTCACACCGGCAGGCGCCGGTCAAGAACCTGGTCGGGTCGGTCCGGGAAGGGCTGAGCCAGTTCTTCCGGGCTCCGGACGGCTACGAGGTGGTCCTCGGCGTGGGCGGCTCCACCGCTTTCTGGGACGTTGCCAGCTTCGGCCTCGTGGAGAAGAAGGCCCAGCACCTGTCCTTCGGTGAGTTCGGGTCGAAGTTCGCCGCCGCCACCAACAAGGCCCCCTTCCTCGAAGCCTCCTCCATCATCAAGTCCGAGCCCGGCACCCGGCCCGCAGCCCAGGCCGAGGCCGGCGTGGACGTTTATGCCTGGCCGCAGAACGAAACCTCCACAGGTGTTGCAGCCCCCGTCCAGCGGGTGTCCGGGGCGGACGAGGGATCGCTGGTCCTCGTGGACGCCACGTCCGCGGCCGGCGGGCTCGACGTGGACGTCGCCCAAAGCGATGTCTACTACTTTGCCCCCCAGAAGAACTTTGCCTCCGACGGCGGCCTCTGGCTGGGCCTGTTCTCCCCCGCGGCGCTGGAACGTGCCGCCGCCATCAAGGCCGGCGGCCGCTGGATCCCGGACTTCCTGGACCTGCAGACCGCCATCGACAACTCCCGCCTGAACCAGACGTACAACACGCCGTCGCTGTCCACGCTGGTAACCCTGGATGCCCAGGTTCAGTGGCTGAACTCCAACGGCGGCCTGGACTTCGCCTCCAAGCGCACCGCCGATTCCGCCGGCCGCATCTACAGCTGGGCCGACGCCTCGGAGTTCGCCACCCCGTTCGTCACCAACCCGGAGGAGCGCTCCAACGTCATCGCCACGATCGACTTCGACGAGTCGGTTGACGCTGCCACCGTGGCCAAGGTCCTGCGCGCCAACGGCATAGTGGACACCGAGCCGTACCGGAAGCTGGGCCGCAACCAGCTGCGCATCGCCACCTTCGTGGCCATCGAGCCCGGCGACGTCTCGGCGCTGCTGGCCAGCATCGACTACGTGGTGGGCCAGCTGCGCAAGTAACCCTAGTTAATGCACGACGGCGCCGCCCGGGTTATCCCGGGCGGCGCCGTTTGTTTGTGGTCAGGAAGTCCTTGCTTCGTCGCCAGGCTCCGCGACATCGCCAGGCTCCGCGACGCCGCCAGGCCCGCCGCCGTCGTCAGGCTCTTGGCCGCCAGGTTCCTGCTGCCCTGCCGGAAGCTCTTCCGGAGTCTCCTGCCCTGGCTCCTGCTGTTCGGGCTCCTGCTGCTCAGGCTCCTGCTGCTGCTCGTCCTCGGGACGGACACGTTCGGCCCACGGCACCCACTCCGGGGCCAGGATGGATTCCTCGGACGGCAGCAGGCCCAACTCGTTGACCGTGACAGCCTTGGAGCGCGAGTTGCGGGTCAGCACCGCGTACCACTGCCAGCCCACGTAACCGGGCAGCCGGGACTCGAACAGGTGCGTGACCAACCGGTCGCCCTCGCTCTTGGCTGCCAGGTGCGCCCCTATGGTGCCGGCCGGGGTGATGCCTTCCACTGCGGTCCGGGCAGTGTCCACCGCCGCGGCCAGGAAAGCATCGGGCTTGCCCGTACGCCACACGGGCACGCCTGCCTTGCGCTTGGGCGGAGTCTTGGCAGCCTGCTCCTGCACTGGCGTGCCCGGCTGTTCAGATTGGGGGTCCATGGGCGCCTAAACGTCCAGCTCGTCGGCGACCTTGCGCAGGGCGGCAGCAATGGCCTTGCCCTTGTTGCCGTCCGGGTACTTGCCCTTGGACAGGGTTCCGGACAGGTTGTCCAGGACGGTCACGAGGTCCTGCACCAGCGGGGCGAGGTCCTTCGCACTTGGGCGCTTGGCCTTGGCGATGGACGGTGTCTTGTCCAGCACCCGCAGTCCCAGGGCCTGGGCGCCCTTGCGGCCGTCCGCCACCCCGAATTCCACCCGGGTGCCCGCCTTCAGTTCCGTCACACCCTCGGGCAGTGACGACTTGGGCAGGAAGACCTCCTGGCCGTCTTCGCCCGCGAGGAAGCCAAAGCCCTTGTCCTTGTCATACCACTTGACCTTGCCGGTAGGCACGTAATCAACCTTCTTCGTTCTGCTGTCATGAGACACGGCCCGCTGCCACCGCGTCCGCATTGTTGTGCGGGTTCAGGGTATGGCCAGCGCAAACCGTGTTGGTCTGTATCCTTCAAGGTTATCCTGCCGCATGCCCTAATCATGCTTCCGGCCGCACCGTTCCGCCCCAGGCGCAAGCTCCACGGCTTTCACGGGCGGCGGCCCGGCCGCTGTACCGTTACGTCCATGACTCCATCGCGTTACCGGCGGCCGTTGATGGTCCTCGCCGCAGTTATTGCCGTGCTTTCCCTCGTCGCCGTGGGGACGGTCATGGCGCTGGCCTTCGGGAACTCCGTCGCCCCGGCATGGGTCACCTACTCGGCCCTGTACGGCCTCCCGGTCGCCTTCATCCTGATGCTCCTGCTGGTCCTGGACGGCGTTGCCGCCCGGCGCCGGGCGGGGAAGCGGGAGCCGCGGTAACGTTGAACTGATGTCCCTCATTCGTGCGCTCGGCAAGGACCTGGAGGCGCGCAGCAACGACTCGTTGCGCGCGTTGTTCGCCGCGCGGCCGGACCTCATTTCCCCGCCTGTTCCGGACTTCGCCGCGCTGGCGGCCCGGGCCAGTTCACGGGTCAGCGTGCAGCGCGCCCTGGAGCGCCTCAACCGGCCGCAGATGCAGGTCCTCGAGACCCTCCACCTGTGCACCAACACAGATACCGGCCACAGCGCCTCGGCCGAGCACCTGCACCAGCTGATCCGGGGTGCGTCGCTGGCCGTCGTCGAACAAATCATGGCGACCCTGCAGGAACTTGCCCTGGCACACCCTGCCATTCCCCCGCACGGCACCCCGCCCCAGGCTGCCGCGCAACACTTCTACCTCCCCGTCGGTTCCCTCAAGGATGTGGTGGGAATCTATCCCGCCGGGTTGGGCCGCAGCTACACGGAACTGGTCCGCCTGCAGCCTGCCTTCGCCCAACGTGTGGTCCAGCTGGTCTCCGAGCTGCACCGCAGCGGCTTTGCCATCCACGATGCCACCACGCCCATGGAGGCGGCCCTTGCGCTCCAGCACTGGACCTCCTCCCCCGAGGCACTGCGGGACATCCTCGCCAACGCTCCGGAACGGACGACGGCGCTGCTCGCCCGGTTCCGCAACTGGGCCATGGGTGCGGTCCCCCAGGCGCAACGGAAGGCATCGGTCACCACGGAGGGTGCCGACGTCGGGCCCGTTGACTGGCTCCTTGCGCGCGGGCTGCTGGTTCCGCTGGACGCCGCCCACGTGGAGCTGCCGCACAGCGTGGGGCTGGCCCTGCGCGGCGGCGCAATCATCAACGACTTCACCCTGTCACCGCCGGTTCCGGAGCTGGGCCGGACCACCGCGGCGCTGCGCAGGAACGCAGCGCTCAGCGCCATCTCGGAAACCCTGCGACTGGTCTCCGAACTGCTGCATGCCGTCAGGGAAACCCCGCTGGCCACGCTGCGCAGCGGAGGCGTGGGGGTCCGCGAGATGCGCCGGCTGTCCGACCAGCTGCGCATTGACCAGGACGCAGCCGGCCGGCTGCTGGAGCTGTGCGGCCTGGCAGGGCTGATCCGCCTCGACGTCGACTCGTCGTCATGGGTGCAGCCGCCGCAGCTGGAGTGGCTGGTGCTGCCGCGGCAGGAACAGTGGCTGTGGCTGGTGAACGCCTGGCTGGCCAGCGAGCGCGTGCCCTCCATGGTGGGCCAGCCCATGAACACGGCGCCGGGGGCCCCGTCCCGGGGCGCAGCGGGAACCACCATCGCGGCATTGTCCGCGGGGGCGCAGCGGCCTGACGCGCCCGTGGTCCGCAAGCGCATCCTGGAGATCCTGCACGAACTCACCCTCGAAGCCGAAGGGCCGGACGGTGCCGTGCCCGTCCTTGACGCCGCTGCGGTCCTGGAGCGTGCGGAGTGGTCACAGCCGCGGATGGCCCGCCGGTTCAGTTCCCTCATCCGCGGGGTGCTCGCCGAGGCGGAGTTGCTGGGCCTGGTGGGATCGGGGGCCCTGAGCCAATTAGGGAGCGCTTTCGCCGAAGACGACCCCGATGCTGCCCTGGCCATCCTAGGCGAGCACCTGCCGGCGGCCCTGAACCACGTGCTGCTGCAGGCCGACCTCACCGCTGTGGCCCCCGGCTACCTCGCTCCCGCCCTGACCGAAAAGCTCCTGGTCATGGCCGATGCCGAGGGGCGGGGCCCTGCCACCATCTACCGATTTTCGGCGGCGTCCATCAAACGGGCACTCGACGAGGGCTACGACGCCGCCGGCCTGCTGGCATTCCTGCGGGAACACTCCGCCACCGCTGTTCCCCAGCCGCTGGAGTATCTGGTGGAGGACACCGCTTCCCGGCACGGCAGCCTTCGGGTGGGCCAGGCAGCAAGCTTCATCCAGAGCGATGATGAAGCCGCGCTCCGGGAGTTGCTGGCAGGACCCAAGGCGGCGCAGCTTGGCCTGGCCAGGCTTTCCCCCACGGTCCTGACGTCATCGGCACCGCCGCGCGAACTGGCCGCCGCACTCAAGAACCTTGGCCTCTCCCCGTCCATCGACGGGGCCGAACCCGCCGCGCACTTGCGCCGGCCTGCCGCCGCGCAGGAAAGCCCCCGTCCTGTCTACAGCGCTCCGGGGATTGCGCCGCCGGCGGAGGAGGTCGAAGCCCAACTGGACGTCCTGCGGCAGGCCGGCCCCGCCGTCGGACACCACTTCGGCGCCGCGGACGGCGAGGCAGCCACCCAGCTGGGGCTTGAAGCGCTGCAACGGGCCATCCGGCTGAAGCAACGGATCAACATGAATGTGGTGGACAACCTGGGGAATGCCAGCCTGGAAGTTGTTGTTCCGCTCTCTGTAAGCGGGGGCCGGGTCCGCGTGTTCGATCCTGCCAAGGACACCGAACGGGTCCTGTCCGTCCACCGCATCATCGACATTGAGGCCGCAGAGGAACTGCGCCAGTAAAGGATTCCCCGCGTGACCGACGGACCCCTGATCGTCCAAAGCGATAAAACCATCCTCCTCGAGGTGGACCATGAGCTGGCCACCGAGGCGCGGCACGCCATCGCGCCGTTCGCGGAGCTGGAGCGGGCGCCCGAGCACATGCACAGCTACCGGCTGACCCCGTTGGGACTGTGGAACGCACGCGCCGCCGGACTGGACGCGGAAAAGGTGCTGGACGCGCTTCTGAAGTACTCGCGCTTTCCGGTTCCGCACTCGCTGCTGATCGACGTGGAGGAAACCATGTCACGGTACGGCCGGCTGCGCCTCGAAAAGGACCCGCGCCACGGACTGGTCATGAGGACGGACGATTATCCGGTCCTGGAGGAAGTGATCCGTGCCAAGAAGATTGCGCCGCTGCTGGGCCCGAGGATCGACGGCGAGACGGTGGTTGTGCACGCCTCCCAGCGCGGGCAGCTCAAGCAGCTGCTGCTGAAGCTCGGCTGGCCGGCAGAGGACCTGGCCGGCTACGTGGACGGCACGCCGCACCTGATCTCGCTCAACGAGGTCGGCTGGGAACTGCGCCCGTACCAGCGCCTGGCCAGCGAGAACTTCTGGGCGGGCGGCAGCGGCGTAGTGGTGCTGCCCTGCGGCGCCGGCAAGACGCTGGTGGGGGCTGCCGCCATGGCCACCGGGTCCACCACCACGCTGATCCTGGTCACCAACACCGTCGCCGCCCGGCAGTGGAAGGACGAACTGCTGCGGCGCACCTCCCTCACGGAGGAGGAAGTGGGCGAATACTCCGGAGCCCTGAAAGAGGTCCGGCCGGTGACCATCGCCACCTACCAGGTACTGACCACCAAGCGCGGCGGCATCTACCCCCACCTGGAGCTGGTGGACGGCCATGACTGGGGACTGATCATCTACGACGAGGTCCACCTGCTGCCGGCACCGATCTTCAGGATGACGGCGGACCTGCAGGCCCGCCGCCGCCTTGGGCTGACCGCGACGCTGGTGCGGGAGGACGGGCGCGAGGGCGAGGTGTTCAGCCTGATCGGGCCCAAGCGGTACGACGCGCCCTGGAAGGACATCGAATCCCAGGGCTACATCGCGCCGGCCGACTGTGTGGAGGTCCGCGTCGACCTGCCAAAGGACGAACGCGTTGCCTACGCAATGGCCGACGACGCCGACAAGTACCGGCTGTGCGCCACCTCCGAATCCAAGACGCAGGTGGTGGAGCAGCTGGTGGCACGGCACGCCGGAGAACAGCTGCTGGTGATCGGCCAGTACATCGACCAGCTGGACGACCTCGGCGAGCGCCTGCAGGCACCGGTGATCAAGGGCGATACCTCCGTCAAGGTACGGCAGAAACTCTTTGACGCGTTCCGCGCCGGAGAACTGCAGACCCTTGTGGTGTCCAAGGTGGCCAACTTCTCCATCGACCTGCCGGAGGCCTCGGTGGCCATCCAGGTCTCCGGCTCCTTTGGCTCCCGCCAGGAGGAGGCGCAAAGGCTGGGGCGGCTGCTGCGGCCCAAGAAAGACGGCCGGGCGGCACGCTTCTACTCGCTGGTGGCACGCGACACCCTGGACCAGGACTTCGCCGCCAAACGCCAGCGGTTCCTGGCTGAACAGGGGTATGCCTACCGGATCATGGACGCCAAGGACGTGCACGCGGCGGAGTAGCCGCCGCGCACGCCGTTCACGTCACGCCCTCGGAACTGTCCCGCTCCATGGTGCCTGTCCTGGGGTCGAGCTGCGGACGTTCGTAGGCCAGTTCCCCGCCGCTGCGGCCGCCGTAGGGACGGCCGTGGTCCGCAAACTCTTCCCGGAAGAAGGCCAGGCACCACTGCCCCATCTGGATCCTTGCCCCGGTCCGCAGGACAGATGGCCCGGTCCGGGAGACGCTGCCGCTCACGGGCCCGTTCGGCACCAGGACATATTCGTCCTGCCCGTCGTGCCTGATCTCGGCGTGCAGCTCCTCCAGGCCGTCCAGCCGCACATCCGCCCCCGCGCCGCTCCCGATCGTTGTAACGTCTGCCGTCAGGGTCACCTCCCGCGGAATCTGTCCGGTCCAGGTCACGGCGTCCTGGACAAAGATCAGCCGCGGCCGGCCACCGCCCCTGGCGTAATGGGTGGTGGTGATGCGACGCTTGATCTTCCGCTGGACGGTAGGCACCAGCGGCAGGGGTGTGGACGGCGGCAACAGCGGCATGCCCTTGGGCTTCCGCCTGCCCTGCCGGACCAGCGGCAGCAGGGAGCCGAGCTTCCCGAGCTTGATGTGGGGCGAACGCGTAATCAGCCGCTGTGAGGCAGGGCTGTCCACCTTGCCCAGGCTGAGGATGTTTCCGTCAGGGCCGGCCACGGTGATGCTGACCCCTTTGCCGGCCAGCAGCTCTGCCAGCGGTTTGATCTCCTCCAGGGAGGGCAACCCCCCGCCGGTCAAGGGTGCCAGGCCCGCCAGGGACACCGTTACTTCGGTCCCGGAAGCCTTGGCGCTGCCCGTTGTGACAGCGCCGGCCCCATCCGTGTATGAGAAGGCCAGGTCAAGGTCCAGACGGTACTCCGGCATGTCCGTCAGCCGCGGTTCGCGTCCGACCCGGCGGCATCCCTGTCACTGGTGGTGACGCGCAGGCTGCCGTTGAGCTTCCAGGTGGCACGCGGCGCATCAGGGCCAATGTCCCGTGGAACTTCCACCGTCATGTCGATGAACTGGTAATTGATCGCAGCACCTTTGCCGGTGAGATAGGACCACATCTCCTCGGCAAGGTCTGCCCAGTCACGGATGCTGCGTTCGTTGGCAGTTGCGTTTTCAGAAGCACTCAGGTCAGTCATGATGGTCTATCCCCTTCGATGGGCCAGGAACTATCGGGTAACTACCGTGGTTGGCGGAGGGTCACCGGCAGCGGTGCAGGCAGCAACAGGTGATCCGTTGGAACGCTGGTGCCCGGCTTGACCGCCCGGCAAGCATCACTGTATTCCCGGGTGCAGGGCTGCGGAAGACGCGGGGCGCGGAACGTTCTTGCGGGGAATTGGGTTCCCGCGGGCGCAAGCGTGCGGAACAGCGGTCCGGGACGCACACTGGAAGCATGAGTCCACGAATCATTCCCGACGTGCCCGGGCCCGGCCAGGAGTCCGTCTGGGACTATCCCCGTCCACCGCGGATCGAACCGAGCACGGAACGGGTACGCATCGTTTTGGGCGGCGAGGTAATCCTTGATACCACCGATTCCCTCCGCGTTCTTGAGACCAGCCATCCGCCGGTGTATTACGTCCTGCAGTCGGCATTTGTCCCCGGCGCTCTGGAGCCCGCTGCGGGCAGCAGCTTCTGCGAATTCAAGGGCGCGGCGGATTACCTGACCGTGCGCGGCGGCGGGAAAGAGGCGGAGGGCGCTGCCTGGTCGTATCCCCAGCCGGCCTCCGGGTTTGAGGTGCTCGCTGACCGGGTTGCCGTCTACCCGGGAAGGATGGACTACTGCGAAGTGGACGGCGAACGGGTGCGTGCGCAGCCCGGCCGCTTCTACGGCGGCTGGATCACCAGCCGCGTGGTGGGGCCCTTCAAGGGAGCCCCTGGAACAATGGACTGGTAAGGGCAGGCGCCCGCCCATCATGCTCACAACGAATATCCAGACAACTCCCAGACACTGGGAGCATGATGGGAGCATGAACAAGAACGGTCCAGAAGCCAGGCTGCTCGTCGTCGATGATGAACCCAACATCCGGGAGCTCCTCTCCACCTCATTGCGGTTCGCCGGCTTTGAGGTGGTCTCCGCTGCGAACGGGCGCGACGCCCTGGCCGCAGCCGATACCCACGCCCCTGACCTGGCCGTACTGGACGTCATGCTCCCGGACATGGATGGGTTCACCGTCACCCGCCGGCTCCGTGCCTCCGGAAAGCACTTCCCGGTCCTCTTCCTCACAGCGAAAGACGACACCGAGGACAAAGTCACCGGCCTTACGGTAGGCGGCGATGACTACGTGACCAAGCCATTCAGCCTCGACGAAGTGGTGGCGCGGATCCGCGCCGTGCTCCGCCGGACGCAGCCCCTCCTGGACGATGACGCGGTGATCCGGGTCGACGACCTGGAACTCGACGACGACGCCCACGAGGTGCGGCGCGGGGGCACCGTCATCGAACTCTCCCCCACCGAATTCAAGCTGCTGCGCTACCTCATGCTCAACCCCAACCGGGTCCTGTCCAAGTCGCAGATCCTCGACCACGTCTGGGAGTACAACTTCAACGGCGACGCCTCCATCGTGGAGTCCTACATCTCCTACCTCCGGCGGAAAGTGGACATCGACCCGGAGGCGCCTGCCCTCATCCAGACCAAGCGCGGCGTGGGCTACGTGCTGCGGACGGCTGAAAAGCGCTGATCTTGCTTAAGCGGTGGAAGTCGGCCTCGCTCAGGTCGCAGCTGGTGGCCATGATCATGGCCCTGCTGATCGTGGCCCTGACGGTAACCGGGGCGGTCACGCTGACGCTGCTGCACAGCTATCTCCAGGGCCAGGTGGACGACAAGCTGAATGCCGCCGTCGACTCCGCCCGGAAACAACGCTCGTTCACCCAGCTGCAGGCGCCCAGTTCCATTCCCACCGACTATTCGCTGATGCTCTTCGCCCCGGGTGAGGAGCCGTACACGTTCGGCGGGGATCCCGCCGACCACCCCGACATCAGCGCCATCACCGTGGAGCAGGCACAGGCCCGAGGGTTGGTTCCCTTCCAGGTACGCGGGACTGACGGGGAAAACTGGCGGGTGGTTGCAGTGACCGTCCAGAACGGCCAGACCACCGCCGTGGTGGTCATCGGACTGCCCCTGGAGAGCGTGGACGATGTCCTCAAGCATGCCACCCTGGTGGTCACCGGCGTGGGCCTGTTGACGCTGCTGCTGGCCTCGCTGATTGCCAGCTGGACCGTGTCGCGGTCCTTCCGGCCGCTGGCCCGCGTGGAGAAAACGGCGGCTGCGATTGCCGCCGGCGACCTCTCCCGCCGTGTGGAGGTGGAGAACCCGACTACCGAGCTTGGCAGGCTGAGCAGTTCGCTGAATGCCATGCTGGCGCACATCGAGACCGCGTTCGCTGCCAGGACTGCCTCCGAAGCACGGATGCGCCGCTTCGCCGCTGACGCCTCCCACGAGCTGCGCACTCCCCTGGTCACCATCCGGGGATTCTCCGAGCTGTACCGCCATGGCGCCCTGGCCACAGATGAAGACGTTGCCACCGCCATGGGCAGGATCGAAAGCGAAGCCAAACGCATGGGGTCCATGGTGGAGGACCTGCTCCTGCTGGCCCGCCTCGATGAACAGCGGCCGCTGCAGCAGAAGCCTGTGGACCTTCAGCTCATTGCGCACGACGCAGTGGTTGACACCCAGGCCAGTGACCGGTCCAGGCTGATCACGCTCACCGGGCTCGACGGCGGACCAGCGGCACCGGCCCCGGCGCTTGGGGACGAGGCCAAGCTGCGCCAGGTAGTGGGCAACCTCGTGGGCAACGCGCTGCGCTACTCCCCGGAGGGCAGCCCCATCGAACTCGCCGTCGGGGTCCGCAGGACCGACGGCGGGGAACGCTCGGTCATCGAAGTGCGGGACCATGGTCCGGGCATTTCGGAAGAGGACGCCGCCAAGGTCTTTGAACGCTTCTACCGGGCTGACACGTCCCGGACCAGGGAGACGGGCGGCAGCGGCCTTGGGCTTGCCATCGTGGCGGCGATCGTCGGATCACACGGCGGGTCGGTAAGGGTGGAAAGGACCGACGGCGGCGGCGCCACGCTGGTGGTCAGCCTTCCGCGGCGTGAGGATGCAGCCGGCACCGACGGCGCGGACGCGCAGGACGCTGCTGCCGCTGCCGCAGCCAGCGGCAGCGGCGGATCGGTTATCCACATATAGCCTGCCGCCCATGGCTGCCTCCTGCCCATGCTCCGTAGGCTCGTCCCAGCAGCCCGGATCCGCCGGGCGCGGGCGTTCAGCCCGCCGTTCGAAAGGGACAGCCATGAGCATCATTTCCGTCGACACCGAATTACTGCAGCTGAAGTCCGCAAACGTCCAGGCAACCGTGGACCGGATCAGTGCGGACGTGCAGACAATGAAGCGCGGCCTCGACGAACTGCAGGGTTCCTGGCGCGGTTCCGCGGCCACCAGCTTCCAGGCGCTCGTCACCGAATGGACCATCACCCAAGGCCGGGTGGAGGCGTCGCTGGCGTCCATCAACGCGGCCCTGGCCTCTGCCGCCGCCACGTATGCCCAAGCCGAGCAGGGAAACACGCAGCGGTTCAGCTGACAGTCCCCCAGCCGGAGGTGCCTTAGGCTTCCGGCGTTCCCTGATGGAACCGCAGCCGCCACCGGCCGCCGTCCAGGACCCACAGCGAGCTGCGCAGCGTGGTGCCGGAGCGGGCGAAACTCCGGTACGTCAGGAGGACGGCGCCGGCGCCGATGCGGTCAGCGCCCAGGATCTCGATGTCGGTCCGTTCCCCTGGGTCCTCTTCGAGGGCCATCATCATGGCGTCCCGCGTCCAGACCCTTCCAGAGCTGCCGATCTCCATGAAGTCCGGGTGCAGCAGGACAGCGGTCCGGCCAATATCCCCCCGGACCAGTGGGCCCAGCAGCTCGCGTTCGAGCTCCTCCACCAGCGCCTCGGGCGGGATGGAGCCGGCCTGCTGCGTTGCCTCGGCCTCTTCAAGGGCCTCGCTGTCCAGTTCGCTGAACAGGTCAAGTTCATCGAAGGCAGTGACCGGTTCAGGGGTAATCCGGGGCCGGCCGCCCCCCGCCACAGGTGCGCTGGCGCCGGGTCCGGCTGCCTGGCGGGCAGACGCGCTGGCCGGGATGTTAAAGGTTGCGGAAGGGATGTCCAGGGTGGCGGGCTGCAGCTCACTGCCCGAGGATGACTGGGCATTCGCGCTTCGCCCGGAAGCGGCCTGGTGTGTGCCCGGATGGTGCCCGCCGGGGAAACCGGGGCCGGACCTCGCTGCCACTCCCTGCTGGTACGCGGTCGCCGCGGCCCTGGCCCGTTCGTCGGCGGCCTCGTTCAGCTCATGTCCGGCGTGGCCCTTGACCCACTCAAACTTGTAGGTCCGGCCGGCCAGTTCTCGGTCGAGTTCCTTCAGGAGTTCCACGTTCAGGACGGGCTTGCCATCGGCCTTGCGCCAGCCCTTGCGCTTCCAGCCCGGCATCCACTTGGTAATTGAGTTGATGACATACTGGCTGTCGCAAAGGATGCGCAGGTCCTCCCCAGGCAGATGCGCGGTGGCCCGCAGGAGATCCAGGACAGCCATCAGCTCGCCCTGGTTGTTGGTGCCGTGCGGCCAGCCGCCGGCCCGCCAGCAATCGTCATTCACATACCAGGCCCAACCGGCCGGACCGGGATTTCCCAAGGCCGAACCATCAGCCGCTGCAGTAATCGTCACCAATCCATCCTGCCAGAAGCCACCGACAACGGAATGCCATTGGCGGGGGCATCATGGGCGTTCAACCGCGCCGTTGCACACTTGAGCGGGGCCCGTGCAGGGCGGGGCCAGGCCAAGGGCGTGGGAAGCGGCAAACGGGCATGGCCGGTCGAAGCGATGGGAAAACGTTTACCGAAAGTTCTTGACTCGAGCGGCGATCGCGCGAAACAATCGCAGCATTAGCTAAGAAAACGGTTTCTCGCTCGAGTGGGTTAGCGGCGGTTGCTGCCCCGCCCAAGAGGAGCCAATCCGGAAGGAACATCAATGACGATTCCAGTCGTAAGCCGGCGCCGCTTCCAGATGGGTGCCGCCGCACTGGCCCTCTCCATCCTGGCCACGGGCTGCGGAGCCCCCGGCGGGTCAGGCGACAACGGCCAGGTCACCCTGCGGTTCGCCTGGTGGGGAAATGAATACCTGAACTCACAGACGGACAAGGTCATCGCAGCCTTTGAAGCATCGCACCCCAACATCAAGATCAAGGCGGAACCGGGCGAATGGTCCAGCTACTGGGACAAGCTCGCAACGAAAACTGCCGCGAATGATGCGCCGGACGTCATCCAGATGGACCAGAAATACATCGCCGAGTATGGCGGCCGCGGAGCGCTGCTGGACCTGTCCAAGCAGAACGGCATCGATACCTCAAAACTGGACAAGGAAGCACTGGCCTCCGGCCAGTACGACGGCGCCCAGTACGGCCTGAGCACAGGCCAGAACGCCTACGTCATCATGGCCAACACCAAGGTGTTCCAGGACGCGGGAGTGCCTGTTCCGGACGACAAGACGTGGACGTGGAAAGACTTCGTGGGGACGGCGGCGAAGATCAGCGCCGCAGGAGACGGAAAGAGCTACGGGGCCGCGTATGGGAGCAACGAAGCGGACCTGATCATCTGGCTCCGCCAGCACGGGGAGAACCTGTACTCGGCGGACGGCAAGCTCGACTTTGAGACCGCCACTGCGGCATCCTTCTGGGAACGGCTCAAGGAACAACGCGACTCCAAGGCCAGCCCCCCGGCCACCGTGGCCACCGAGGACGCAGGCGCCGGCCTGGAGGAAAGCCTGTTCGGAACGAACCGGGTGGGCATGGCCTGGTGGTGGACCAACCAGCTTGGGTCGCTTCAAGCCACCACTGGCAGCAGCATCAAGATGCTGCGGGCCCCCAGCGTCGACGGCACCTCCGCCGGCAATGGCATGTACTACAAGCCCAGCATGTTCTGGTCTGCCTCCTCCCGCTCAAAGCATCCCCAGCAGGCCGCGGAGTTCATCAACTACCTGACCAACAGCCCTGAAGCCGGGGCCATCCTGATGACGGACAGGGGTGTCCCCACCAACAGTGAGATTGTCTCGGGTATAGCGCCCTCGCTGAAGCCGGCAGACACCACAGTGGTTGGATTCCTGAAGGATCTGGGGCCGGACATCAAGGAGGCACCACCGGTCCCGCCGGTAGGTGCGGGCAGCGTCCAGAACGTCATCAAGCGGTACACGGATGAAGTGCTGTATGACCGGATGACTCCCCAGTCTGCGGCGGATGCTTTCAAGAAGGAAGTCCAGGGAATGCTGGACTCGGCCCGGAAGTAATCCCGCCGGACACAAAAGTGCGGCCCCCTCGCAAACGAGGGGGCCGCATTTTGCTTGGCGGGACAGGTCCCGGCAGGAAGGCTTAGAAGCCGCCCATGCCGCCCATGCCGCCCATGTCGTCTCCACCTGCGGGGGCAGCGTTCTTCTCCGGCTTGTCAGCCACCACTGCTTCGGTGGTGAGGAACAGGCCGGCGATGGAAGCTGCGTTCTGCAGGGCAGAGCGGGTCACCTTGACGGGATCGTTGACGCCGGCGGCCAGCAGGTCGACGTACTCGCCGGTTGCTGCGTTGAGGCCGTGGCCTGCGGGGAGCCCGCGGACCTTGTCCACAACCACGCCGGGCTCGAGGCCTGCGTTGAAGGCGATCTGCTTCAGCGGAGCGTCGATGGCAACACGGACGATGTTGGCGCCGGTTGCTTCGTCGCCGGACAGCTGCAGGTTGGCGAATGCCTTGGCGCCGGCCTGGATCAGGGCCACGCCGCCACCGGCAACGATGCCTTCTTCAACTGCAGCCTTGGCGTTGCGGACTGCGTCTTCGATGCGGTGCTTGCGTTCCTTGAGCTCAACCTCGGTGGCGGCACCGGCCTTGATGACTGCAACGCCGCCGGCCAGCTTGGCCAGGCGTTCCTGCAGCTTCTCGCGGTCGTAGTCGGAGTCGGAGTTCTCGATCTCGGCGCGGATCTGGGAAACGCGGCCGGCGATCTGGTCGGCGTCGCCGGCACCTTCGACGATGGTGGTCTCGTCCTTGGTGACAACAACCTTGCGGGCCTGGCCCAGGAGCTCCAGGCCGGCGTTCTCCAGCTTGAGGCCAACCTCTTCGGAAATGACCTGGCCGCCGGTGAGGACGGCGATGTCGGCCAGCTGGGCCTTGCGGCGGTCACCGAAGCCCGGAGCCTTGACGGCGACGGACTTGAAGGTGCCACGGATCTTGTTGACGATCAGGGTGGCCAGGGCCTCGCCCTCGATGTCCTCGGCGATGATCAGCAGCGGCTTGTTGGACTGCATGACCTTTTCCAGGACAGCAACCAGTTCCTTGACGTTGGAGATCTTGGAGTTGACGATCAGGATGTACGGATCCTCGAGGACCGTTTCCTGGCGCTCCGTGTCCGTGACGAAGTAGGCCGAAATGTAGCCCTTGTCGAAGCGCATGCCTTCGGTGAGCTCGAGTTCCAGGCCGAAGGTGTTGGACTCCTCGACCGTGATGACGCCTTCCTTGCCCACCTTGTCCAGGGCTTCGGCGATGAGCGCACCAATCTCGTCGTCACCGGCGGAGATGGAGGCGGTGGCCGCGATCTCTTCCTTGGTTTCGATTTCCTTGGCGGAGTTCAGCAGCTCGGCGGTGACGGCGTCAACGGCCTTCTCGATGCCGCGCTTGAGGGACAGCGGGTCGGCGCCGGCGGCAACGTTGCGCAGGCCTTCCTTGACCAGGGCCTGTGCCAGTACGGTAGCCGTGGTGGTGCCGTCACCGGCAACGTCGTCGGTCTTCTTGGCAACTTCCTTGACCAGCTCGGCGCCGATCTTCTCGTAAGGATCGTCCAGCTCGATCTCCTTGGCGATGGAAACACCATCGTTGGTGATCGTGGGGGCGCCCCACTTCTTTTCGAGGACGACGTTGCGTCCACGCGGGCCGAGGGTGACCTTAACGGCGTCGGCGAGGGTGTTCAGGCCACGCTCAAGGCCGCGGCGTGCCTCTTCATCAAATGCAATGATCTTGGCCATAACGGCAGTAGTCCTTTCGGGACAGTCGTTAAGAATGAACCTTCGCTGCAGTGCCCGCGACGGACGATCCTTTGGCGGCGGCCTCTGTATGCCTCCGGGTGGGGATCTCACTGAAGTGAGGTGTTTCTTTCGCTCCTCGACCGGTTGCCGCGCGCTGCCGGCCGGAACCAGGCTTTGCTTTAGCAGTCGGTACGTCAGAGTGCTAACTCAATAATTAGCACTCCCCAGGTGAGAGTGCAAGCGAAAAGACGCTGCACGGCCGGGTGAAGGGAGCCGCTTCGCCCAGGGCGATCAGCCGGCGCGTTCGGCCGTCTCCCGGCCGGTGGGGCTGGGGTTGTTGTCCGGGCCGTATCTGTAGACGGAGAAAACGGCGCTGGTGATATCTCCGTTGGAATCGAAGGCAACGGGTCCCGATTCGCCGTCGTAATTGATGTCCGGGCTGGCGGCAAGTCCGCCCAGGCACTCCTTGTATGTCAGGCATGGGGCCGGCGGCGGTGCGCCTGCACTGCCGCCGGTAGGTGCAGTTCCGCCCGATACCGGGATCAGGTTGGCGGCGATGGAGCGCCCCGCGTCGTCCTGGGCCCTGGCAGCAGCCAGCGCCGCCAACGTTACGGCGTCGTAGGTTTCAGCAGCATAGGAAACGTCCTTCAGGGAAGGATCCACGCCCAGGAGTCTTCCTTGGAAGGCGGCGGTGGGCAGCTGGCCGGGGACGACGGCGCGGGCTCCGTCCAGTAACCGGGAGGCGAGCCCGGATCCGTAGCGGGCGAAGCCGCCGTCGCTGAGGATGATTCTCGAACCGTTGAAGCCGGAATTGTTCAGCTCGGCCAATGCCCCCTGTGCACCTTCGCGGGCAATGAGGACGACGGCGTCCGGGTTGGCCTTGGCGGTGGAGCGTGCGGCCTGGGCGGGGTCGCCTGGCTTGAAGCCGGCCCCGGGCAGGACCGTGAGGCCGGCTTGTTGGGCAGCCTCCGTGACGGCAGCCGAGAGGTCCTTGCCGTAGGCGCCTTCCTGGTGCAGCACGCTGATGGTGGCGGCCCCGGCGTCCCTGGCGAGTTTGGCGAGCACGGGTCCTTGTGCGACGTCGGCGGCAGCGGTGCGGAAGTAGTAGCCTCCGCTGGCGATTCCGGAGAGGGCGGCAGCGGTGTTGGCCGGCGAGATGAGGGGTATGTGCGCACGGGACAGGACGTCCACAGCGGCGGTCGCGTGGCTGGAATCTGTCGGTCCAATGACCACATCCGCTTTGGCAGCCGCCAGGTCATTCGCCTGCCCTGCTGCTTCATGGTCCGGATGCGCCGGGAGCAGCTCCACCGGACGGCCCTTGTGTCCGCCCGCGGCGTTGATCTCCTGGATGGCCAGCTTGGCGGCGGCCAGCTGGGGCGCATTAAGGAAGGCGTTGTTCCCGGTGTTGTCCAGGATCAGGCCCACCCGGAGCACACCGTCTCCGGAGGCTTCCGGTGTGTCCACCCGGGCGTTGCCGCCGGCACCCGAACATGCCGTGACCGCCAGGACGGCTCCCAGGGAAACGGCCAGCGCCGGACGGACGCGGACTGTGGAACGGTACAACCGGGTCACTGGGCGGGCCGGACGTTTTCCGCCTGCGGGCCCTTTTCGCCCTCCCCGAGGTCCAGCTGCACCCGCTGTCCTTCATCCAGGGCGCGGTAGCCCTCCCCCTGGATCGCGGACCAGTGGACAAAGACGTCGTCACCCGAGCCGTCAACGGTGATGAAGCCATAGCCCTTCTCAGCGTTGAACCACTTGACGGTTCCCAGTGCCATGATGAACAACTCTTTCCGTTGGGGGCCGGGCGGGACCGGACCGTGGGGCGTAAAGCCGGGCCGGCCCTGGCCTGGAAATCACTCTAGCCAATCCCCGCATCCCGACCCTGACAGCGGCCTGCCCGGAACCAGGAACGTTATGCAGGTGTGACGGGAGAGGGTGCGGTTACCGGTATCCGGGGCCCAGCACTACCACCAGCGGCATCTGGAATTCGGTGCTGCCCACCACGGTGGGGATGTTGAGCAGCTCAGCAAGCGCCTGCGCACTGGCCAGCTGCTGGGGGCCGGAGTAGAAGATCACGGAGGATTTCTGGGGGGCTCCGGACCAGTTGCCTACCTGGCCCAGGCGCCACCCGTCCGCTTGGACCGTTCCGCCCACCCGGCTGGCCAGCCCTGCCGTCCCTGCGGCGTTATAGACGGCAACGGCCTGGGTCCTGTCGACGGCGGCCTGGGGAGTGGCAGAAGGGCTCGCCAGGGGCTCGGGGTCGTTGCTCGGGGTTGGCACGGACGAGGCAGACGGCCCGGGCGCGGCAGGAGGAGCGGATGCCTGCGTGGCCGGTGGGGTGGTTCCGGTGCCGGCCAGCAGGGATGCCTCCACGTTTGCCGAGGCCTGGCTGACCGTTGCGTTGAGCCCCAGCTTGGGAAGGATCAGGAAGGACACCAGCCCAATGGCCAGGGCCGCCATTCCCACCGCCAGGATGGGCCACAGCCGTACCCGTGACGGGGCCGAAGCCGTCCGGTGGACACCTTGTCGCGACGCGGCCTCCGGGACCTTGTCGAATTCATCGCGGGCGTATCTGGTCATGGTGGAAGGATATCCTTGTTGATTGCGGCGGTTCTCCCGGCCTGGGGCGTGTTAAGCGTCTGATCCCAGGCGCCGGGCAGTGCGCGCGCGGTGGCGCGACGTACGTAGTCTACGCAATCTCTTCACCAGCATGGGATCGTGGGCCAGGGCATCCTCGCGGTCGATCAGTGCGTTGAGGAGCTGGTAGTAATGCGTCGCGGAGAGGTCGAAGAGGTCGCGGATGGCCTGTTCCTTGGCCCCTGCGTACTTCCACCACTGCCGTTCCAGGGCCAGCATCTGCTGTTCCCGCTCTGTGAGGGAGGACTCACGGAGGGTGAAATCCGCCAGGAGGGACTTCCGTGGATCCTGCTCCGGCAGATGTTCCCGGGCCGGTTCCGCCACGGCACACTCCTTCGCTGGTTACGGTAAATGTCTCACCCCCATGGTACCGGTGGAACAACACGAGTGTCATTTGCGCCGGTAAGGGCAGCCGATGGTGCCGACGGGCTTCGGCCCAGCGCCTGCAAGGAGGCCTGCAAGAATGGAACGATGTTTGAATCGGACGCGCTCTTCGAGCTGGAGCAGGACCGGGCGGACGGAATCCGCTTCGCTGACCTGGCCGCCCTGCCCCTGGCAGAGCTGATGGCTCCGGACTGGGCGGCGGCCCTGCAGGGAGTGGAAGGCAGGCTCCGGTCGGTCCTGGCCTTCCTGGCCGCTGAAGAGGCGGCGGGGCACCAACTCCTGCCGCCGCCGTCGAACGTCCTGCGCGCCTTCCGCCAGCCGCTTGACCGGGTGAAGGTCCTCGTTGTTGGGCAGGATCCCTACCCCACCCCGGGGCACGCCGTGGGGTTGTCGTTTTCCGTCGACCCGCGTACGCGCCCCCTCCCCCGCAGCCTCGTGAACATCTACAAGGAGCTTGAGTCGGACCTTGGCATTCCGCCACGCGCCCATGGCGACCTGTCGGCGTGGACGGACCAGGGCGTGCTGCTCTTGAACCGGGTGCTCACGGTCAGGGCAGGAGCCGCGGGGTCCCACCGCGGCAAGGGCTGGGAGGAGATTACGACGGCGGCAGTCACCGCGCTCGCCGGCCGCCGGGCCCCGGACGGGTCCAGGATGCCCCTTGTGGCGGTGTTGTGGGGCAAGGAGGCCGAGGGCGTCCGGCCGCTCCTGGCCGGTGCCCCCGCCGTCACCAGCCCCCACCCAAGCCCCCTGTCCGCCTCCCGCGGGTTCTTTGGCTCCCGGCCGTTCAGCCGGGTCAACCAACTGCTGCGTGAACAAGGTGCGCCGGCCGTAACCTGGGAGCTCCCGCCGTCGCCCTAGCTTAGGCTTGCCTTATGAGCACCGTCCCTGCCGCCACCAGCGCCACAAAGAAGAGCCGCCCCCAGGTCAACCTGACCGTGCTGCGCAAGGAGCAGCTGTCCCCGCACATGGTCCGGATCGTGGCCGGCGGGGAGGGCTTCAGCGACTTCACCAACAACGGCTTCGTGGACAGGTATGTGAAGATCGTCTTCCCCCAGCCTGGCGTGGATTACCCCTCCCCGCTGGACCTGTGGGCTGTCCGGGAAACGATGCCGCGCGAACAGTGGCCGTTCACCCGCACCTACACGCTGCGGTGGGTTGATCCGGAGGCCCGGGAGCTTGCCATTGACTTCGTGGTCCACGGCGACGAGGGCCTGGCGGGTCCCTGGGCGGCCTCGGCCCAGCCCGGCGACAACCTCACGTTCACGGGCCCCGGCGGCGCCTACAACCCCAACCCGGACGCGGACTGGTACCTGTTCGCCGGAGATGAAGCGGCACTGCCGGCCGTCGCCGCCTGCATCGAGGCGCTGCCGGCAGACGCAACCGGCCTTGCCTTCCTGGAGGTTGGTTCCGAGGCCGACATCCAGCCCATCTCCGCTCCCGCCGGGCTGGACATCACCTGGCTGGCGCGCAACGGAACTCCGGCAGGTTCCAGCGACCTGCTGATCAAGGCAGTGGCGGAGGCCGAGTGGCGCGGCGGCACTGTGGACGTGTTTGCACATGGCGAACGCGGCTACATGAAGTCCCTCCGCGAAGTCTTCTTCAAGCAGCGCGGCCTGGAGCGCGGGCAGGTATCCCTCTCCGGATACTGGGCGCAGGGCCGGGTGGAGGATGTATTCCAGGCCGAGAAGAAGCTCCCCGTCGGCCAGATCTAGGAGACCGGCGGCCGCAGGCTAGCGGCGCCGGGCCCGGCGCCGCTCGTTGCTCGCCAAGCTGCGGGTCAGCGGACGGGCCAGCACGTCGCCCAGGACGATCCCCCCGGCCGTTCCCAGCACGATGGCCCCGGCACTGAGCATTCCTCCCGCGCCGGCCAGGATTTCGGACTCCTCGACGGTCAAGACATACATGGACCGGAATATTGTGAGGCCCGGCAGCAGGATCAGGGCGGCGGGAACTGCCACCACGAGCTGGGGCGCCCCCATCCGCAGCGCCACCACCCTGGCCAGCAGGCCGATGACGACGGCGGCAATGGCGGGGGCGAAACGGTCGCCGATGCCGAGCAGGCCGCAGCCGAGCAGCACAAGGTAGCCCGCCACGCCGACGCCTGCCGTGGGGAGCAGGAGCTTCCAGGTGGTTTGTTCCGTGATGCCGATGGCCATCACGGCGGCGGCCACGAAGATGATGAGGACCCACAGATCGTAGGCGGGCGGGAAGGTCTGCGTGACGTCGATGCGCTGCAGCCCGGTCAGCTCCCCCACCACGAAGGCCACGGCAATTCCTGCAACGATCGCGCCGAACGTCAGCAGGGTGGACAGGAACCGTCCGGCCGCCGTGACAGGGAAGCCGTTGATGGCGTCCTGCACCGAGGACACCAGGCGGCCGGTGGGCAGGAGCAGCAGGATGCCGCCCACCACCACAATGGATGGCGACGCTGTGAGCCCGAACTGCCACAGCAGCAGTGCCAGCATGGTGACCACGAAGGAGCAGCTGGCGGTGATGAAGAAGTCCGGCACGCGCCAGCGCCCCAGCTGCCGGGCCAGCAGGCTGATGCCGATATTGGCCGCGAACGCCACTGCCGAGGACACGGGACCGCCGCCCAGCACGCCCACGAACACGGCGGCGAAGATGCCGAACGCCACCGTGACCATCCAGCGCGGGTACGGCTTGGGGCTGGTGATGGCCTCGTTGAGCCGGCGGATCGCTTCGTCACGGCCCACGCCGCCGGCCACGATGTCCGTGACCAGCTGGTGCACCTTGGCCAGGCCTGCATAGTTGTTGGTCCAGGACCGCACCACACGCAGCAAGGCGATGGGCGTCTGGTCCTTGGGCGCGTAATTGATGCCCACGGACTGGTTGGTGATGTCCACTTCGATGTTCTTCAGCCCCAGTGCCGCGGTGACGGCGATGATGCTGGTTTCCACCTCCAGGGCGCCGGCACCGTACCGGAACATGGTCTCGGCCAGGTGCAGGGCGAAGTCCAGGGTCTTCCGGGCGGAGGTGTCCACGCCGCCCACCTGGATGGTGGGGTTGGCGTAAGGGCTGCCCGCCAGCCGGTCCACGATGCTCAACGGTGCCGTCGGCGGGTTCTCCCCCTGCACCAGGCGGCGCAGCATCCTCTTGGCGGCAGCATCCTGCCGAAGCTGCGCAGGAGTCAGCGGTTCAGTCTTGGGCAGGCCGTCAGTCTTCGGCCTGTGCCCTGGCCGTGGGGGCCGGTCGGTCATGCCCGTTTCCTCCCTGGACGCGGTTTATGGACGGTCAGGCTGCACGCTTCGAAGGCAGCTTGCCCAGCAGCGTGCGGGCAGCCGCCGCAGCGGACCTGGCAAGCCGGTTGGCGTGGAAGACGGCCGGCCGCACCGGCAGGACAAAGTCACCCACCAGCTGCACCACTTCCCCGCCGAATCCCTTCTTGAACTCGTAGCCGCCGTGGCCTTCCTCGTCCTGTCCGGAGATGCCGAAGGTGCCATAGAAGTTGTACCTGGGGTATCCCTTCTCGAGCGCATGCAGCATCATTCCCCAGTACAGGGAGGTGGCGCCATTGAAGTAGATGTAGTCCTGCACGGTGCCGCCGATGACGCACACCACCTCGTCCCCGTAACAGACGAAGTGGATGGCTGCCACGGTGGCGGTCCCCACGGAATCGGGGAACCTTTCGATGTCCTTCAGGCTGCGCTCGTAGCTGTCCACCAGGTCCTGGACCACTTTGAGGCGGTTGGCTTTCTTCTTGCTGCCGGTCTCCTCCACTTCACGGCGGAGATCTGCGGCGGTGGCGGATTCGGTGGCCAGGCGCTCAGTGATGGATTTCCGGTAGGCCGGGATGTCGATCTTGGCCATCATCAGCTTGGTGAATTCCGCAGAGGTGGTGCGGAGCAGGTGTTCGTAGTATTCGCGTTCACGGTAGACGAATCCTTTTTCGTCCCCGGCCCGGCTCAGGGCACCGTAGAAATCATCCAGGGTTTCCAGGGTGGCCTGTTCCAGGAAGACGCCGTTCTTTTCCGCCTTGCGGATGGCTTTGCGGGTCCGGTAACTGGTGCTCATGATCAGTTCTTCGGCGTCCTGGATGCCCACCAGGTTCTTGATGAACATCCAGTTGACGTTGACGAAGTTCATGTCCAGGCCCTGGTGCCGGAATCCCAGCCGTTCCAGGGCGGCCACCAGGGGCCGGTTGTCCTCGATGTCGGGGTGCTTGGCGCCGTCGGCGTCGCGGGCGATGTAACGGATATTCGGCGAGATCCGCAGTTCGGCGGCCTTGCGGCCTGCCGCGTGCTTGCGGAGAACTTCGACGACGGCACTTACCTGTTCACGGTCCGTGTAGTCCATGAGGGGGCCCTTGGCGCATTCGCAGACGGTGTAGCCCAGGCGGGTGGTGGTGTAGTTGAGCTTCCCCGCCGCCAGGAGTTCCCCGTTGCGCCGGACCCCGAACAGTTCCACCTGCTGGCCGCGGGAGCGCTGGAAACGGGCAAAATCGACGGACTGCAGGAAGCTGTTCTGCGGGTGCTTCAGGGCGAAGGCCTCAAATTCGGCGTCGCTGAGGTTGGCGTATTCAAGCCCGGTAGCGGCGGAAACTGGATTCAAGGGATGACCTTCTTCTGGACTCTTCGCGGCGTGGCGGGCACGCGCTGGACGGGCGGTGTTCGGGGGCAGGGCCGCACGGATGCGTGCGGACCTTCGGGGTCGCGTTGGCTGTGGGGTGCGGCGGTGGCCGGTCAGTAGAACTGCCGGCCGGTCCGTGCGGTTTCGATGCGGCGGAAGACCTTTTCGCCGCCCTTGACCCAGAGCCGGTGCCGCAGCGGGGACAGGACGTAGTCGTGGCAGCCCACGAAGTCTGTGACTGACTTGGTGAAGCTGGTCTTGAACATGCCCATTCCGTAGAGGTTGTGGGTCTTGTCCTTGATCCGCGCAGCCGGCGGGGTGCCGCAGAAGTCGTATTCCGTGCAGCCGAGTTCCTGCATCCGCCGGATGGCGGCCCACTGCACCAGGTGCGAGTCCCCGTACTGCTTGCGGTTCTGGGTGGAACCGCCGTCCTTGTAGGTTGCCTTTGCACCGTAGTTGATGACGAACGCACCAACGCTGGGCTTTCCGTCCTCGTAGGTGAAGAAGAAATTTCCCTGGCCCCGGCTGCAGAACTCGTCCCAGAACCGTGCGTAGTAGTCGTAGCTGCGCAGGGGCATCGATCCCTTGGCATTGACGGTGTTGGCCATCAGGTCGTACAGGGCGCGGTAGGTTTCAGGTCCCTGTTCCTGCCGGACCACCTGGCAGCCCTCGCGCTCGGCGCGGCGGATGGCGTTCCGAGCGCGCGAGGAGATGGCTTTGAACACTTCCTCCTCGGAGCCCGAGATGTCCAGCAGGGCCGTGGAGTCGTTGGACTGGATATTGGGTGCCTTGACCAGGCCGGCGTCGCGCAGTTCCTTCTGTGCCTCGTCGGAATCGATGATGTCCGGCTCCACTTTGATGGTGAAGACGTTCAGCTTGCTGCTGCGGACAAAGGAGGCACAGGCTTCAAGGGCGGCTCCAAGGTCCGCTGCAGCCGCCAGGTCAGGGCCTTTGATCAGGTACCACAACCGTCCCAGGACGGGGAAGCTCTTCTCCAGCACCAGGTTGTAGCTGGGGTTTCCGTCGCCTTCCAGCACCAGGAACCGGACCTTCCAGCCGCTGCCATTCTTGACCGATGCATAGGCTGCGGACTGCAGCATATTGCCGCCGTTCGGGTTGGCCGTGACGTGCTTGTCCCAGTTTTCGATTTCCTCGGCGGTGGCAAAACGTGCGGTGAGTTGTCGCAAGGGGGCCTTGTCCAATCGGGTCTGTGCGCGGTTTCTGTACTTCTGGATGCGTGCGGACATGCAGCCTCAAGTCTAAAGCCTCATGCGCTTCCGGCTTTTCCCCGCATGGCCGGACAGCGTGCCTGCCGCGTTGCCCGGCGTAGGCTTGACGGCGCCGTTGGCATTCAACAAGGGTTGAGGCATGAGGCCGGACAGGGAAGAAACCACAGCCCGCACGGGAGGCGGCAGGCAGCCCTACGGCGCTGGAATCCAGGTGGCCGCGCTCATCGGATTCCTGGTGGCCTCCCTGGTGGTGGCGGCGCTGGGAGGCTTGGCTTCTGCGGCCAATGTCACGGGCTGGTACGCCACCGCCGACAATGCACCATGGTCCCCTCCCAACGGCGTGTTTGGTCCCGTGTGGACCATCCTCTACACGGCAATGGCCGTGGCCGCCTGGCTGGTATGGCGCAAGCGGACCAACAGGACACGGCCGGCGATGGCCGCCTACGCCATCCAGCTGGTTCTCAACCTCGCCTGGACCCCGGCGTTCTTTGCCCTCTACCCTGCCCTCGGCACGCCGGCATTGTGGCTGGGGCTGGTGATCATCCTTGCCCTGACTGCGCCGTCGCGGTAACAGTCCTGTTTTTCGGCCCCATCAGCCGGACGGCCGGACTGCTCCTGCTGCCCTACATGTCATGGCTGGTGTTCGCTGCCAGCCTGAACCGGTGGGCGGCAGTGCATAACTAGCGCCGGGACACCGGTCAGCTGCGGCGCCAGGCTGGGTTGTTGGTGGTCAGCATTCGACGACGTTGACGGCGAGGCCGCCCATGGCGGTTTCCTTGTATTTGGAGGACATGTCCTTGCCGGTTTCGCGCATGGTGATGATGACTTCGTCGAGGGAGACGCGGTGGGTGCCGTCGCCCCAGAGCGCCATTTTCGCGGCGTTGATTGCTTTCGCGGCGGCGATCGCGTTCCGTTCGATGCAGGGGACCTGGACCAGCCCGCCGATCGGGTCACAGGTCAGGCCCAGGTTGTGTTCCATCGCGATCTCCGCGGCGTTCTCCACCTGCGCCGGGGTCCCGCCCATCACCTCGGCCAGACCCGCGGCGGCCATCGACGACGCGGAGCCCACCTCGCCCTGGCAGCCCACCTCGGCCCCGGAAATCGAGGCCTGTTCCTTGTAGAGCACCCCAACCGCGCCGGCAGCGAGCAGGAACCGCACCACCACATCGTCCCGGTCGGCCTGGCTGGCCTGGTCCATGCCCGGGGCGAAGTGCAGCGCGTAGAACAGCACCGCGGGAATGATCCCGGCCGCGCCGTTGGTCGGGGCGGTGACCACCCGGCCACCGGAGGCGTTCTCCTCGTTCACCGCCAACGCCACCAAGTTAACCCACTCCTGCCAATACCGGGGGTCGAAGCGGACCGCGTCCCAGGCCGCGTCCTGGCCGCTGTCCTCGTCCTGGTCCTGGGTGTGCGCGGATTCCTTCTTCAGCCGGTCGTACCAGTCCGGGGCGCGGCGGCGGACCTTCAACCCGCCCGGCAGCACCCCTTCACGCTTCAGCGAGGTGGCCACACAGTTTTCCATCACCGACCAGATCTGCAGCAGACCCGCCCGGATCTGCTCCTCGGTCCGGGCGGCTTTTTCGTTCACGAGCATGACGTCGGCGATGCCCAGCCCGGTCACCGCGCAGTGCTCCAGCAGTTCCGCGGCGGTCCGGAACGGCAGCGGCAGTTCCTGTTTGGACGCGTCCAGTTCCTGCTGCGCCGCGTCCTCCTCACCCTCCCGGACGATGAACCCGCCGCCCACCGAGAAAAACGTCGCCGTATGCAGCACATTGCCGCCGGCATCTGACACCGTGAACGTCATCCCGTTCGTGTGCCGCGGCAACACCGTCAACGGCCGCAGCACCATGTCCTTCACCCCATACGGCAACGGCACCGCACCGGCCAGGTTCAACGTCCCGTTCTCCGCGATCGAGGCCAGCCGCTCCTCCACCTCCTCGGGCAGGATCAGCTCCGGATGGAACCCCTCCAACCCCAGCAGGATCGCGGTCATCGTCCCGTGCCCGTGCCCCGTCGCGGCCAACGACCCATACAAATCCACCCGCAACGACGCCACCCCAGCCAGCACACCCAAGGCCTTGAGTTCCTCAGCGAACACCGCAGCAGCCCGCATCGGCCCCACAGTATGCGACGACGAAGGCCCAATACCGATCGAAAACAGATCAAAAACGCCAACAGCCATAACGGGTCTTCCTAACTAAAACTCTGGTTCGGTCGATGGTGGCCGGGTTTGGGTGCGCCTGGCCGAATTCCTCCGCGGGCTCGGTCGCGAAGACGCCCGCTGAGCGGACGTGACGCCGTGGCAGGGTTGGGTGCGCCTGGCCGAATTCCTCCGCGTGCTCGGTCGCGAAGACGCCCGCTGAGCGGACGTGACGCTCCCTTAGACGCACGTCTCCGGAATCCGCCCAGTCGCCAACGCGCCCGTCACCAGAGCAACAGCACAAGCAGGCAACGAACCGCAAGGCATGCTGGGCGGAACCGGAAACCACGTAGTCCGCCTCCACACGCTGCCTGTACATCCTGTCCTCCACGCGTTTCCTGTAGGTCTGCCGCCTTCACGCCCGGCGACGTGCGCTTGAGGGGCCGGCGGAGCCGGACTTTTCGAAAGCGTGCGTCAAAGCGACGAAGGAGCAGCACGCGTGAAAATGTCCGGTCCGCCGGTCCCGGAGCCAGCCACGGTGCAGCAGGATTCCGGTCCGCCGGTCCCGAAGCCAGCCACGGAGCAGCAGGATTCCGGTCCGCCGGTCCCGAAGCCAGCCACGGAGCAGCAGGATTCCGGTCCGCCGGCCCCGAAGCCAGCCACGGAGCAGCACCTGGACTACTTGGCGCGGCGGTAGAACGGCAGGTCGACGACTTCGAACGGTTCGGCCTTGCCGCGGAGATCCACGCCCAGGGCCGTGCCGGGGGCCGAGTGTTCGACGTCGACGTAGGCCATGGCGATGGGGTAGCCGAGGGTGGGCGACGGCTGGCCGGAGGTGACTTCGCCGACGGCGGTGCCGTCCTTGAGGACCGGGTAGTGGGCGCGGCCGGCGCGGCGGCCGTGGCCTTTGAGACCTACGAGGCGGCGTCCGGAGGTGCTGCCGGCGCCGGCTTCCTTCATGGCTGCCAGGGCGGCTTTGCCAACGAAGTCGCCTTCCTTGGAGAGTGCGACGACGGCGCCCAGGCCGGCGGCGAACGGGTCGCCCTGCAGCGACAGTTCGTTGCCGTACAGGGGCATTCCTGCTTCGAGGCGGAGGGAGTCGCGGGAGGCGAGGCCTGCCGGGATCAGTTCCCCGTCGTCGGCGATGGCGATCAGCGACTGCCACAGCGCGGGCGCATCGTCGTTGTCCACGAAGATCTCGAACCCGTCTTCACCGGTATACCCGGTGCGCGCAAGCAGCAGTTCTTTGCCGGTGCCGCCTACCAGAAGCGGAACGCTGGCCGCGGCGTAGTACTTCAGCTCCGTCACCAGGGAGTGTTGCGCGGCCGGGACCAGGCGCAGCAGGAGTTCCTGGGCTTTCGGACCCTGAACGGCGGTCAGCGAGGTCCGGGCCGAGGCATCATCCACCACGACATTGAATCCCGCAGCCCGTTCCTGCAGGGCAGTGGCCACCACGGCGGCGTTGCCCGCGTTGGGGACCACCAGGAAGACGTCGGTACCGTCCTGCGCGGCGGGGCGGCGGTAGGTGATGAGGTCGTCGATGATGCCGCCGTCCTCATTGCAGATCAGCGAGTACTTGGCCTTGCCCGCGGCCATGGCGGAGATCTTTCCCACCAGGGCGTAGTCCAGGAAGGCTGCGGCGTCAGGGCCGGTCACCCAGACCTCGCCCATGTGGGAGAGGTCGAACAGGCCGGCAGCGTTGCGGACGGCGTGGTGCTCGGCAAGTTCAGAGCTGTACTTGAGCGGCATCTGCCAGCCGCCGAAGTCCGTGAAGGATGCGCCGAGCTTTTTGTGCTCGTCGTAAAGCGCGGTGTATTTCTCGGTCATTGGTGCCGGTCCTTAGTTTTCGAAGTCTTCCAGCGGCGGGCAGGAGCAGATCAGGTTCCGGTCGCCGGCGGCGCCGTCGATCCTGCCCACGGGCGGGAAGTACTTGTCCTGCATGTGATGGGCAGGGAAGGCCGCCTGCTCGCGGGGGTAGGCGCGGTCCCAGTCAGAGCTGACGACGGCGGCTGCCGTGTGGGGTGCGCGGCGCAGGGGTGAGTCTGCCACGGCAAAGTCGCCGTTGGCCACCTGGTCGATTTCCTTGCGGATGCTGATCATGGCCTCGATGAAGCGGTCGATCTCCGCCAGGTCCTCGGACTCGGTGGGCTCCACCATCAGGGTGCCTGCCACCGGGAACGAAAGGGTGGGGGCGTGGAAGCCGAAATCGATGAGGCGCTTGGCCACATCCTCCGCGGTAACGCCGGTCTTCGCAGTGAGTTCGCGCAGGTCCAGGATGCACTCGTGGGCCACCAGCCCGCCCTCGCCCGTGTACAAGACCGGGAAGTACTCGTTCAGGCGGGACGCGACGTAGTTCGCTGCCAGCAGTGCGGACTTGGTGGCCTCGGTCAGGCCCTCGCCGCCCATCAGCTTCACGTAGGCCCAGGAAATGGGCAGGACGCCGGCCGAGCCGAACCGGGACGCGCTAATGGCAACCCCATGCCCGTCCTCGTGGGCGGCCTTGTTCGCATCGCCCGGCATGAACGGTGCCAGGTGGGCCTTGGCAGCCACGGGTCCGACGCCCGGTCCGCCGCCGCCGTGCGGGATGCAGAAGGTCTTGTGCAGGTTCAGGTGCGACACGTCGCCGCCGAACTGCCCCGGCTGGGCAAGGCCGACGAGGGCGTTCAGATTGGCCCCGTCGATGTAGACCTGGCCGCCTGCAGCATGAACGGCATCGCAGACTTCACGGACGTCCCCGTCATACACCCCATGCGTGGACGGGTAGGTGATCATGATGCAGGACAGGACATCCTTGTGGGCCTCGATCTTGGCCGTGAGGTCATCGTGGTCGATCGTCCCGTCAGAAGCGGTGGCGACAACGACGACCTTCATACCCGCGAGCACTGCGGAGGCAGCGTTCGTGCCGTGCGCCGAGGCGGGAATCAGGCAGACGTTGCGCTGCTGGTCGCCGCGGGAGTGGTGGTAGCCGCGGATCGCCAACAGGCCCGCGAGCTCGCCCTGGGAGCCGGCGTTGGGCTGGATGGACACCTGGTCGTAGCCGGTGATCGTGGTCAGGTCTGCCTCGAGATCGGCGATGAGTTCGCGCCAGCCTTCGGTCTGGGAGTCTGGGGCGAACGGGTGGATGGAGGCGAACTCCGGCCAGGAAATGGCCTCCATCTCCGCGGTGGCGTTCAGCTTCATGGTGCAGGAGCCCAGCGGGATCATGGTGCGGTCCAGCGCAAGGTCGCGGTCAGAGAGCTTGCGGATGTAGCGCAGGAGTTGGGTTTCCGAGCGGTGGGTGTTGAACACCGGGTGTTGCAGGTAGTCGGAGGAACGCTCGACGGCGGTCTCCAGCGCAAAACCTTCACCCTGAGCAACGGAAGCGCCAAAGACGTCGGCCACCTGGGCGACGATGGCCGGCGTCGTGGTTTCATCCAGGGCGATGCCCACAGTATCGGCGTCGATGCTGCGCAGGTTGATGCCGCGCGCCTCGGCGTCGGCGATGATGCCGGCAGCCCGTCCGGGCACCCGGACGGTCAGGGTGTCGAAGAAGCTCCGGTGCAGGACGTCGACGCCGGCGGCGGCAAGGGAGGCAGCCAGGGTACGGGCGTGGCCGTGTGCCGTTTCGGCGATCGCCTTCAGCCCGTCCGGCCCGTGGTACACGGCGTACATCGAGGCGACAATGGCCAGTAGCGCCTGGGCGGTGCAGATGTTGGACGTGGCCTTCTCGCGGCGGATGTGCTGCTCGCGGGTCTGCAGGGCCAGACGGTAGGCGGGAACGCCGGCGTCGTCCTTGGACACGCCCACCAGGCGGCCGGGAAGCGAGCGCTCCAGGCCCTTGCGGACAGCCATGTAGGCGGCGTGCGGGCCGCCGAAGAACAGCGGAACACCGAAACGCTGGGCTGAGCCGACGGCGATGTCGGCGCCCTGCTCGCCCGGCGGGGTGATCAGGGTAAGGGCCAGCAGGTCCGCGGCCACAGTCACCAGCGCGCCGCGCTCCTTTGCAGCGGCGATCACACCGGACTGGTCCCAGACCCGGCCCGAAGCGCCGGGCTGCTGCAGCACCACACCGTTGATGCCGCCGTCGGGCAGGCCCTTGGAGAGATCGGCCACCTCCACCTCGAAGCCCAGCGCCTCCGCACGGCCCTTGACAATGGCGATGGTCTGCGGGAGCACGTCGATGTCCAGGACGGTCTTGCCGTCGGCGGCGGGCTTGGCCTTGTTGGCGCGGCGCATCAGCAGCACGGCCTCAACCACGGCGGTTGCTTCATCGAGCAGCGATGCGTTGGCAATGGGCAGCCCCACGAGGTCCTGCACCATGGTCTGGAAGTTCAGCAGCGCCTCCAGCCGGCCCTGGGAAATCTCGGGCTGGTAAGGGGTGTAGGCGGTGTACCAGGCCGGGGACTCGAGGATGTTGCGGCGGATCACCGGCGGGGTCACGGTATCGGAGTAGCCCTGGCCGATCAGCTGCACGGCCGTCTTGTTCTTCGCGGCAAGCTTCCGCAGCTCGGTGAGGACTTCGACCTCGCTGAGGGCGTCCTGCAGGCGAAGCGCGGTGTCCTGGCGGATGACCTTGGGAACGGCGGTATCAACAAGGGAGTCGACCGAGTCGTAGCCTACGGCTTTGAGCATGGTGTCGACGTCGGCCTGGCGGCGCGCGCCGATATGGCGGTCTACGAAGGTGGTGGAGGCTGGGGTAACCGACACGAAGGAACTCCATTTACTCAGGCGGCGAAGGGTACGCCACAGCTATTCGGGTCCCTCCCCGCTCTGTATTGGACCTGAGAGTTTCCGCGTAGCCTGCCTGGGCAGGACCCGCTTGCACCGTCGGTGAGCACAACAGTCCTTGCATTCCCAAAGGGGTGGTGGACTGCCTGCTGCTTTCCAGAGGTGCCTCGCCGCGGCGGTACGGGGGCCTGCGAGATTCCTGGGGAGGATTTGCTCCAACGGCGCCTGCCTGTACTTCCGGCAGAACTCTCCCGCCGCAGATCAAAGGCTATTCAATTGTCGAACCATGAAGGCCGGTGACAGCCCTCACAACTCTCTATTGTCCTACGCGGCAACCCCTCCCGGCAAATGACCGGAACTACCTCCGGAGCCGCTCCAAAGCGGCCAGGAGTTCCTCCACGTCGGCGGCCGCTCCCCCTGCCGGGGCGGGGGCAACGGACAGCATGGCGTTGAAGTAGAGGCCGTCCCCCATGTAGAGGACTGCCTTGGCCAGGCCCGGTCCAACATCGGCAGCGATCTCGTCCAGCCAGCGCTGCTGGATGGCCGCGAACCGGCGCCGCGTCTCTTCGTGGGCCACCTCGGCAAGCCGGGTGGCGGCCACGATGGCACGGTCCAGTGGAGTATCCGCCCAGACGGAGGAACGGATGAAGTATGCGGCGGCGCCTTCAGTGGCAGCGGCCATCGCGTCGGCATCCTCCCGGGCCAGGCCCTCCAGCCGGTCAAGCAGCACGGCGATGAGCGCTTCCTTGTTGGGAAAGTGGTAGAGGAGGCCGCCTTTGGACACCCCCGCCTTGCGGGCCACGGCATCAAGGGTGGCCGCGCGCTCCCCCACCTCGATCAGCAGGGACTCGAAGGCGTCAAGGACCGCGTCACGGGCAACAGGCTTTCGGGGCATGCCTTCCATCATGCCTTCCACCAGGCCGGAAAGAAGGAAAACCACGCACTTTGAAACTGTACCGTCCGGACGGTATAGTTACTTCCATGACCACTTCCATCAAGAGTTCCGCGTCCGTGCAGGCGGCAACGGCCCGGCGTCCTCCGTGGCGTGACTGGCTGGCGCTGGGGCTGCTGATGTTCCCGGTTCTGCTGGTGGCGGTGGACAACACCGCCCTGACGTTCGCGCTGCCCGCCATCGCAGGGGCCCTGGAACCCACCGGCGTGCAGCTGCTGTGGATCGTTGACGCGTATCCGCTGGTACTCGCCGGACTGCTGGTATCGATGGGTAGCCTGGGCGATCGGATCGGGCGGCGGAGGCTGCTGATCCTTGGCAGCATCGGCTTCGCCGGACTGTCCGTTGCCACCGCTTTTGCGCCGGCGCCGGAGTGGCTTATCGCCGGCCGCGCCGCCCTGGGGTTCTTCGGGGCCATGCTGATGCCTTCCACGCTGTCGCTGATCCGCAACATCTTCCCGGAGCCCAACCGCCGGAGGCTGGCCGTGGCCATCTGGGCTGCCGGCTTCTCCGGCGGCGCGGCCCTGGGTCCGATCGTCGGCGGATGGCTGGTGGAGCACTTCTGGTGGGGCGCCGTCTTCCTGGTGGCGGTCCCGCTCATGCTCCCCCTGCTGGCCTTTGGCCCGGCCGTCATCCCCGAATCGAAGGATCCGGCGCCCGGCAAAGTGGACACCCCCAGCATCGTGCTCTCCATGCTGGTCATGGTGCCCGTCGTCTACGGAATCAAGGCAGTTGCCACCGAAGGCCCGGGGACTGCAGGGCTGGGCGCAATCGCCTTCGGCCTGCTGATGGGAGCCGTGTTCGTGCGGCGGCAGCACCGGCTAAAGCACCCGCTGCTGGACATGTCCCTGTTCCGGAACAGGGTGTTCAGCATGGCCATCAGCGCCAACATCCTTGCCCTGTTCTCCTTCAACGGATTCATCCTGTTCCTTGCCCAGCACCTCCAGCTCCTCGAGGGCATGACCCCCTCCGCGGCGGGCGTTGCCATGATCCCGGCACTGGCCGCCACGGTGGTGGCCGGGCTGGTGGTGGTGCCGCTGGTCCGCAAGGTACGCCCCGGCTTCGTGGTGGCGGCTGGACTCGCCTTCAGCGCTGCGGGCTACACCATGGTGGCTTTCGGCAACCACGACGGCGGGCCCTCGCTGCTGCTGGCGGCGCTCCTGGTCCTGGCACTGGGCGTGGGCACAGCCGAAACCATCTCCAACGACCTCATCCTCGGGTCCGCCCCGCCGGAGAAGTCAGGCGCTGCCGCGGCGATCTCGGAGACAGGCTACGAGGTGGGCTCGCTGCTGGGGACCGCGGTGCTGGGCTCCATCCTGACCGCGTCCTACCAGCAGAACCTGCGCCTGCCCGCGGGACTGGACGGCATGCTGCCCGGATCCACCCTGCACAATGCCCGTGAAACCCTCGCCGGCGCAATTGAAGCGGCAAACCTGGTGCCCGAATCACTGTCGGAAGCCGTCCGCCAAGCTGCGGCAGCAGCCTTTGATTCCGGCGTCCACATCACCGCGGCGATTGGGCTGGTACTGATGGCGACGGCGGCAGTCCTCGCCGCCGTCGTGCTGCGGAAAGTGCCAAAAGCGGGCTAGCAGGCGAGGGTGCCGTGTTGGCTGCACAAAGAGGCGCCCGGCGCCGAGGGAATACCCCGGCGCCGGGCGCCCTTTGAGATGGGAGGCGGCCTGAGCCGCTACTTGGAGTCGGCGGCGGTTACCTTGGCGGTGGGCTTCATGTTCTCGGCCTGCACCATCCAGGCAAACTGCTCCAGCCGGGCAATGAACTCATGGAGGAGGTCCGCGGAGGTGGGATCCTCCTCATCCACCTCGTCATGGACTTTGCGCATGGTGCCCACGGCGGCCTCCATGGCGGCAACGATCCGCTCGATGGCATCCGTGGTGCTGATCAGCCCGTCGGGGAACTGGGCCAGGCTGGTGGTTTCGGCAACCGTGGAGCTGCGGCCATCCGGGACCGCGTGCAGGGCACGCATGCGCTCGGCAGTGTCGTCGGCGAACTGGCGGGCAGCGTCGACGATTTCATCAAGCTGCAGGTGAAGGTCGCGGAAGTTGGGGCCCACGATGTTCCAGTGCGCCTGCTTGCCCTGAACGTGGAGTTCGATCAGGTCGGCCAGGACAGCCTGCAGGTTGTTGGTCAGTGTCGGTGAAGCTTTCATGCATCCTCCTCAAGTAGTCCAATACGGCCGACGCTACCAGCCACACAGCGCGCGGCGGCAGGGCTTGCGGCAATTTCTCAGTGAGCTTACTAATTTCGGCGGAGAGTAATAAACGAATGTGATTCATATTGCGTCTTGCGTCACAGGCCACGTGCCCCCATACTAAATGAACGCCATTCATATAGTGACCTCCGTCTCACAGCCTTCCAGAAAGTGGTGCCATGACAGAGATAATCCGCACCAGTACCGCCAAACCCGGCCCGCACGCCCACGCACCCTCCGCGGACGGCGTCAGCGCCAAGGGACTCAAGGGCGGGCAGCTCGGCCTCCTTGCCGTCGTCGTCCTCGGCATTTCAACCATCGCCCCCGCCTATACCCTCACCAGCGCACTCGGACCCACCGTCAACGAAGCCGGGCTCCAGCTGCCAGTCATCTTCCTGATCGGGTTCATCCCCATGATCCTGGTCTCGCTCGCCTACCGGGAGCTCAACGCCGACTCCCCGGACAGCGGCACAACGTTCACCTGGGTGACCAAAGCCTTCGGCCCCTGGATCGGCTGGATGGGCGGGTGGGGCCTGCTGGCCGCAAACATCATCGTGCTGTCCAACCTGGCCGGCGTCGCCGTCGACTTCTTCTACCTTTTCCTGTCCCAGCTCACAGGCTCCCCGGAACTGGCGGACCTGGCCGACAACAAAGCGTTGAACGTCCTCACCTGCTTCGTGTTCGTGGCCCTGGCCGTTTGGGTCAGCTACCGCGGCCTGCACACCACCAAGATGGTGCAGTACAGCCTGGTGGGCTTCCAGCTGCTGGTACTGGGCCTGTTCGTGGCCATGGCCTTCGCCAACTGGTCCACCTCCGAAACGGCAATCCCGTTCAGCTGGGACTGGTTCGATGTGACCAAGATTGAGACCTTCGGCCAGATTGCGGCCGGCATCTCCCTGTCGATCTTCGTGTACTGGGGCTGGGACGTCTGCCTCACCGTCAACGAGGAAACGGCCAATGGCAAGAAGACCGCCGGTGTGGCCGGCACCCTGACCGCCGTGATCGTCCTGGCCATCTACCTGCTGGTCAGCATCGCCACCATGATGTTCGCCGGCGTTGGGGATACCGGCAACGGCCTGAACAACGCCGAAAACCACGAAAACATCTTCACGGCCCTGGCCTCCCCCATCATGGGTCCCTTCGCCATCCTGATGTCCCTCGCCGTGCTCTCCAGCTCAGCGGCTTCCCTCCAGTCCACGTTCATGTCGCCGTCCCGGAGCCTGCTGGCCATGGCGCACTACGGCGCCCTGCCGGAACCGTTCAGCCGCATCAGCAGGAAATTCGCCACGCCGGGCTTCGCCACCATCGCAGCCGGCGTGATGTCCGCAGGTTTCTATGCAGTGATGCACGTGGTCAGCGAAAACGTCCTGAATGACACCATCCTGGCCCTGGGCCTGATGATCTGCTTCTACTACGGCCTCACCGCGCTGGCCTGCACCTGGTACTTCCGCCACAGCCTGTTCAACAGCATGCGCCACTTCATCCTGCGGCTGGTATGCCCGGTGGTGGGCGGCGTGGGACTGTTCGTGGTGTTCGGCCAGACCGCCGTTGACAGCCTGGCACCGGAGTTCGGCAGCGGTTCCGAGGTCTTCGGCGTGGGCCTGGTGTTCATCCTGGGCGTCGGCATCCTGGCCCTGGGCGCCGTGGTCATGCTGGTCATGTCCCGCACGCATCCGGGCTTCTTCCGCGGCGAAACCCTGAAGCAGGACACCCCCGCACTGGTGGTCCCGGAGTAGCACGCCAACGCTGAGTCGCCGACACAAAAGGTGCTGTGCCCCCATCAGGGGCACGGCACCTTTTGCATTACGACGGGGTCTGTCACCAATAGTGCGCCACGTCGATCACCAGTCGGTGACCGGAATCCGGCCCGTCCAAGGTGAACACCCGGAACGGCAGTCGGGCACGGACGCCCAGGCCCATGGTGGTCTGGCCTTCGAAGCTTCCGGCCCAGACCACCTGGCGGAAGGTCTGGTAACCGGACACGTTGGAGAGCTCATTCTGGTCCGTGGGGGTATAGGTGGGCTGCCCGTTATTGTCATAGGCCGGGGCCTTGACAACGATCTGCAGGCGGGCTCCGCCCCGTGTGGGCACGACTTTCCCCGAGCCGTCCTGGATAACCTGCCCCACGTAGCGGACGCTGTAGCCGGCAGCCGGGCCGGAACCCAGGTCAACCACCAGCCGGTCAAAGCAGTAGTGCTGCCCGGTCCGGACGTTGGTCACGGCCGCGCCGGTCATGGGGCCTTCCGTTTTCATCAGCGAGCCCCACGTGAGGCCACAATAGGGCGCCGCAGACGCAGGCGCCTGAACCACGATTCCCAGCCCTGCAGCCAACAGAATTGCTGCGAGCCAGGTAAGGAACTTCTTCATAGCAGTGCCATCCACGAATCAAAGCCATTGGATGCTTTCAGCGTAGGAGTGTTGGGTCCGGGAAACGAGTGAGCATTTTGATAACGACGGCGTCCGGGGACAAAGCAGCGCCGGCCACCCTCGGGGAGGTGGCCGGCGCCGGCAAAAAAAGATCAGGAAAAGATTCAGCCTTCGCAGTCGCGGCAGTACTTCATGCCGTCCTTTTCGCGGGCAACCTGTGACCGGTGGCGGACCAGGAAACATGACGAGCAGGTGAACTCATCGGACTGTTCAGGAACCACAATGACAGTCAGTTCCTCGTTGGACAGGTCGGCGCCGGGCAGGTCGATGCCTTCAGCAGTGTCGTTCTCGTCGACATCGATAACTGCGGTCTGCGCGCTGCCGCTCCGTGACGCCTGGAGGGCTTCGAGAGAGTCCGCGGGCGACTCTTCTTCCTGCTTGCGTGGAGCATCGTAATCGGTAGCCATAGCGTGTTCACTTTCGTTGCTGCGCAGCGCCATTTCAGGCACCTCAGTGCAGCAGTTTAGGGCATGATCCCGCTACCGGCGCAATAGTGTGGCTAAGCAGACATCCTGCCGCTTCCACCCGCTGATCCGGCATGCTCCGACCGGGCCTGCTCCGCGCCTGCGGACACCCCGCTGAGCGCCGGGAGCCAGCCCCACCGGGTGGCATCAGCCATGGCTTCGGCAGCCGCCGATTCGGAATCGTACGTGAACGTATCCAGCAGCCAGTCGCGGAGCCGGATGAGCAGGTCAGCCATCATGCCCTGAAACCTACGCAGGGATTGTTGTGGCCAGGTTTCGGCGCGGTCTCCCCCGGATTAAATCCGCTGGCGGCCGCACCTCCGGTCAGGTTGTCCAGGCGGATTCGTCAGGCCGGCGGTGCCGTGCTGCTGCGCAGGACCAGTTCCGGCTGCACCACCAGCGTCCGTGGTCCGTCTGCGCCATCTAATGCCGTGAGCATCATCTGCATGCACCGCCGGCCCAGTTCTTCAAAGTCCTGCCGGATCACCGTCAGCGGCGGACTGAAGTAGCCGGCCTCGGGCTGGTCATCGAAGCCCACGACGGACACGTCCTGCGGCACCCTGATGCCGGCCTCTGTCAGGGCGCGCAGCACCCCCAGGGCCATCTGGTCGTTGCCAACAAAGATGGCGGAGGCGCGGCGGGTGGCCGCAATCTGCCGCCCGATTTCATAGCCGCTGCCGGCGCTCCAGTCACCCTCGATCATCAGGTCCGCATCGAGCCCGGCCGACGCCAGGGTGGACCGCCAGCCGTCAGCGCGGGCTACGGCATCAATCCAGTCCTGCGGCCCCGCGACGTGACCTATCCGGACGTGTCCCTGCCCTATCAGGTGCCACACCGCCAGTTCGGCTCCGCGGCGCTGGTCCACCCTGACGCCGCCAACTGCGTCATTCCCCTCCGGTCCCACGGCCACCACCGGCACGCCGATGGGAAGTTCGGCCAGCGCGGCCAGCGTCTGAAGGTGCGGAACGATCACCACGATGCCGTCCACCGACTGGTCCAGGAAGTGCCTGACGGCGTCCAGGATGGTGTCCCGGCTGACCTCCCGCAAGGCAGCGACGCTGACGAAATACCCTGCGTCCCGCGCAGCGCGTTCCACTCCCAGCAGCGTATTGGCGGGCCCATACTGGGAAAGTTCGCTGCCCAGAACGCCGATGGTCTGCGAGCGCCGGGTGACCAGGCTCCGGGCGGCGGTGTTGCGGCGGTAGCCCAGCCGGGCAATCGCCGCTTCCACCCTTTCCCGTGTCCCGGCGCTCACGTTGGGGTGGCTGTTGACCACGCGTGACACCGTCTGGTGTGAGACCCCGGCCAGCTCCGCCACGTCCTCAAGCCTCGGCAGCCGTACCGGCTTGCCGGGCGTCACGAGGTTCTTGCCATTGGCGGGTGCCAGGAGCTCAGCCGTGCCACGGAATCAGATCCCGCCGGCGAGTTTGTAGTAGGCGGCGTTCCAGTTCAGGTCCTTCTTGAACTGCCGGATGGTGGTGCCCTCGTCAATCGTGAGCAGCTCCGTCCGGGCAATTTCCGCGAAGTCCTCGAACACGTCCATGCCCACCTGGGTGGAGAGCACGGTGTGGTGGGCAGCGCCGGCGGTGAGCCAGGCGGCGGCGGAGGTGGCGAAGTCCGGCTTGGGCTCCCAGAGGGCGCGGGCCACGGGCAGGTTGGGCAGCGGCTGGTCCAGGGGAACGACGTCCACGGCGTTGGCCACCAGGCGGAAACGGTCGCGCATGTCGGACAGGGCGACGACGACGCCCGGGGAGGCGTCGGCGTCGAACACCAGGCGAACAGGGTCCTCCTTGCCGCCGATGCCCAGCGGGTGGATCTCCAGGCGGGGCTTCGATGCCGTGAGGGAGGGGCAGACCTCCAGCATGTGGGCGCCCAGGATCTTCTCGGACCCGGGCTCCAGGTGGTAGGTGTAGTCCTCCATGAGGGAGGCGCCGCCGGGCAGGCCTGCGCCCATCACCTTGGCAGCGCGGACCAGGATGGCGGTCTTCCAGTCGCCTTCGGCGCCGAACCCGTAGCCGGCGGCCATGAGCCGCTGCACCGCCAGGCCCGGGAGCTGGCGCAGGGCACCGAGGTCCTCGAAGGAGGTGGTGAACGCGGCAGAGCCGTTGCCCTCCAGGAAGCTGCGCAGGCCCAGTTCGATCCGGGCGCCGTACCGCAGCGAATCGTGCCGTGCCGCGCCTGCGCGGAGCTCCGGCACCACGTCATAAAGGTCCTCATATTCGGCCACCAGGGCGTCGACGTCGGACTCTGCCGCGCCGTGCACGGCGTCCGCGAGCTCGTTGACGGACCAGGTGTTGACCGCGACGCCGAAGCGCAGCTCCGCTTCGGTCTTGTCGCCTTCGGTGACGGCCACGTTGCGCATGTTGTCGCCGAAGCGGGTCAGCTTCAGGGTCCGCACGGCGGCCCAGCCGGCGGCGGCGCGCTGCCAGGAACCCACTTGGCGTGCCACCTCAGGATTGGAGACGTGCCCGACGACGGTCTTTCGGGCGATGCCCAGGCGGGACTGGATGTATCCGAACTCGCGGTCGCCGTGCGCGGCCTGGTTCAGGTTCATGAAGTCGAAGTCGATGTCCGCCCACGGCAGGTCCCGGTTGGCCTGCGTGTGCAGGTGCAGCAGGGGCTTGCGCAGCAGGTCCAGGCCCTGGATCCACATCTTGGCCGGGCTGAACGTGTGCATCCAGGCGGTGACGCCGATGACGGAATCATCCGAGTTGGCCTCAAGGGCGGTGCGGCGGATGGCGTCAGAATCGGTGAGGACCGGCTTCCAGACGATCTTTACCGGGACGGCGGAACTGGCGTTGAGCTGGTTGGCGATCTCCTGCGACTGGGCGGCAACCTGTTTGAGGACTTCCTCCCCGTACAGGTGCTGGCTGCCGGTGAGGAACCAGACCTCGTAACCGTCGAGGGAGGTGTTTGCTGCGGTGCTCATGGATTCTCCTGGAAGTTATTGGGTGACGGCGTTACTGGCCGTAGACGTTCTGGTAGCGGGCGTAGAGGGAGTCGATGGAGCCCTGGTCGATGGGCAGCGGTTCACCGAGCTGCCGCGAGATGTGCACGGTGCGGGCCACTTCCTCGCACATCACGGCCGCTTTCACGGCAGACCGGGCGTCCTTGCCGATGGTGAACGGGCCGTGGTTCTGCATCAGGACCGCCGGGGAATTGGAGTTCTTCAGCGTTTCCACGATGCCGTGGCCGATCGAGTCGTCCCCGATCAGCGCGAACGGGCCCACGGGGATGGAGCCGCCGAACTCATCGCCCATCATGGTCAGCACGCACGGGATGGCCTCGCCCCGGGCAGCCCACGCGGTGGCGTAGGTGGAGTGCGTGTGCACCACCCCGCCCACGTCTGGCATGTGGCGGTACACGTAGGCGTGCGCGGCGGTGTCCGACGACGGCGACAGCGCCGGATTGCCCCAATCGACAGTGCCGCCGCCACCGACGTTGGTGCCCCGCACGGGAGTGCCGTGCAGGTCGGTGACGATCATCTGCTCGGGAGTCAGGTCCTGGTAGGAGACGCCGGAAGGCTTGATGACCATCAGGTCGGTGCCCGGCACGCGGGCCGAGACGTTGCCCGCGGTCCACACCACCAGTTCGTAGCGGGTCAGCTCAGCATGCAGCGCACACACTTCCTCGCGGACCCGGGCAATGGCCTCCAGGATCCCTGCGTCGGTGCTCATGCGGACACCTCCACTGCTGCCTCGGTTGCAGAACCGGTGCCGGCCAGGACTGTCCGGTGCGCTCTGCGTTGGATGGCCTTAAGCCGGTGCATCACGTCATTGCCGCCGCGGCCGAAGTAGTCGTGCAGTGCCTTGTACTCCTGGAACAGCTCGTCGTACGCCGCAACGTTTTCCGGGATCGGGGTGTAGACCTCGCCGGGCTCGGCGCCCATGACGGCAGCGGCTTCGCGGATGTCCGCGTACTCCCCGGCGGCAACGGCGGCGTGGATGGCCGATCCCAGGGCCGGGCCCTGCTCCGAGCCGATGGTGGACAACTGCAGGCCGGTGGCGTCAGCGTAAATCTGCATCAGGAGCCTGTTCTTCAGCAGGCCGCCGGCCACGATGAACTCCTTCACCGGCACGCCGGCGTTACGGAAAGCGTCAACAATGGTGCGGGTACCGAACGCGGTGGCTTCCAGCAGGGCCCGGTACGTATCCTCGGGCCTGGTGGCGAGGGTCTGGCCCACCACAATGCCCGAGAGTTCGTGGTCCACCAGCACAGAACGGTTGCCCGAGTGCCAGTCAAGCGCAATCAGGCCGTGCTCCCCGATGGCCTGCCGCGACGCCAGGCCGGTGAGATACTCGTGGATTCCCACTCCAGCGTCCCGGGCCGCCTGATGGTATTCCGGCGGGACGCCGTACTTGGTGTACCAGCCGAAGATGTCGCCCACGCCGGACTGCCCCGCCTCGTAACCCCACAGCCCGGGAACGATGCCGCCGTCCACAGCCCCGCACATGCCCGGTACTTCATGCAGTTCGCTGCCGTTCATGACATGGCAGGTGGAGGTGCCCATGATGGCCACCAGCTGGCCGGACTCCACTGCCTTCGCAGCCGGTGCCGTGACGTGGGCGTCAACGTTTCCCACGGCCACGGCGATGCCCTCCGGCAGGCCGGTCCAGGCCGCCGCCTCCGACGTCAGGGTGCCGGCGGCGTCGCCCAGCCGTCCGATGGTGTGCTCGAGTTTGGAGCTGACAAAGTCCTTGAAGTCCGGGTTCAGGGCGGACAGGAACTCCTCCGACGGGTACCGCCCGTCCTGGTAGATGCCCTTGTAGCCGGCCGTGCAGGCGTTGCGGACGTAACGGCCGCACAGCTGCCAGACGATCCAGTCGGCCGCCTCCACCCAGTGGTCCATTTCGGCGTAGGCGTCCGGGTCCTCTTCCAGCAGCTGCAGGCCTTTGGCGAATTCCCACTCGGAGGAGATCAGGCCCCCGTACCGCGGAAGCCAGTCTTCGCCCCGTTCGGCCGCCAGCCGGTTGATCCGGTCCGCCTGCCCCTGGGCGGCGTGGTGCCGCCAGAGCTTTACATAGGCGTGCGGGCGGTTGGCATAGCCGGGCAGTTCGTTCAGGGGCGTGCCGTCAGCCTTGACGGGCACCATGGTGCAGGCGGTGAAGTCGGTTGCAATGCCGACGACGGCGGCCGGGTCGATCCCAGCGTCCGCCAGCGCGGCTGGGACCGCGTTGCGCAGGACGTCCCGGTAGTCGTTGGGCACCTGAAGTGCCCATTCCCCGGGAAGCCGTGCCCCGTCGTCGCCCGCTACATCTTTGGGCAGGGAGCCGGTCACCACTGCATGGGGATACTCGTGGACGGCGCTGCCAAGCTCCTTGCCGTCGCGGACGCGTACCACCACGGCGCGGCCTGAGAGCGTTCCGTAGTCCACCCCAATGACGCAGTGGTCGTGGCGGGGCTCGGAACTGGAAGTGAACAACGCATCTGGCATGGGGTTGCCTCCATCCGGGAGGCAAGGGCCTCATTACCGGGTTTTGTAGGGTCAGGGTCAAGCTACGTGCTGCAGCAAGTGTGAACGCTAACAAAGCAGAAGTCAATGAAGTCGAAAGAGTTTCGGGATTTCTGGGAGGATGCTCTTGTTAGCGTTCACAAATCAGTCTATATTGAACCGACACATCAACAATGTGGCCAGGACCGGGAGCGTCGCCGCTTCCCCGTCCAACAACACTTCGCGGCAATGCTGCCGCGGAAGGAGATAATGGTGAGAATCAAAAAACTCATGGGCGCGGTGGCCCTTGTCCTCGCCCTGACCGTGGGGGCTACCGGTTGTGGCTCCCGTGGCGGAACCAGTGAATCCAGCGGCGCGGCGAAGCCGGCCGACTCGCTGGTTGGCATCTCGATGCCCACCCAGACATCCGAACGGTGGATTGCCGACGGCGCCAACGTTGAGAAGTCCCTGAAGGACCTCGGCTACAAGACGGACCTCCAGTTCGCCAATGACGACATTCCAACCCAGGTCTCGCAGATCGAAAACATGCTGACCAAGGGCGCCAAGGCCCTGATCATCGCTGCCATTGACGGCACCACGCTGACCGACGTCCTGGCAAAGGCCAAGGAACAGAACGTGAAGGTGGTTGCCTACGACCGCCTGATCAACGGCACCGCCAACGTGGACTACTACACCACCTTCGACAACTACACGGTGGGCGTCCAGCAGGCCACCTCGCTGCTGACGGGCCTGGGCCTGGTGGATGCGAGCGGCAAGAAGGTGGAGGGCAAGGGGCCCTTCAACATCGAACTTTTCGCCGGAAGCCCGGACGACAACAACGCCAACTTCTTCTGGACCGGTGCCATGGACACCCTCAAGCCGTACATGGATGCCGGCACCCTGAAGGTTCCCAGCGGCCAGACCAAGTTTGAGCAGGCGGCCATCCTTCGCTGGCAGGCACCCGTGGCACAGAAGCGCATGGAGGATATCATCACCTCCGCCTACAGCTCGGGCACCAAGCTGAACGGCGTCCTTTCGCCGTACGACGGACTGTCGATCGGCATCATTTCCGCCCTCACCAGCACCGGCGGTTACGCCAAGGGAAGCCTGCCGGTGGTCACCGGACAGGACGCCGAAAAGGGCTCCGTGAAGTCCATCATCGCCGGCGAGCAGTACTCCACCATCTTCAAGGACACCCGCCAGCTCGGCGCGCAGGCTGTCAAGATGGTTGACGCCGTCCTCAAAGGCCAGGAACCTGAAACCAACGACACCAAGACCTACAACAACAAGGTCAAGGTTGTCCCGGCATTCCTGCTGAAGTCCGTGATCATCACCAAGGACAACTACAAGAAGGAACTGATCGACTCGGGTTACTACAAGGACTCCGACGTCAAGTAGTCAACGTCCGGGGGCTGTGGCCGGACCTCCATCCGGCCACAGCCCCGCCCGCAGCCTCCTGCACCAGCAGGAAGGCCAAGCTTCGACCAGTCAGTGGGAATTGACGATGAACACACCCATTCTTCAAATGCGAGGAATCACCAAGACGTTCCCCGGCGTGAAAGCGCTGCAGGACGTCACACTGGATGTGAACCGTGGAGAGGTCCACGCCATCTGCGGTGAGAACGGAGCCGGCAAATCAACGCTCATGAAAGTGTTGTCCGGCGTCTATCCACACAACACCTTCGACGGGGAAATCCTCTTCGAAAATGACCCCTGCAATTTCTCCAGCATCTCGGACAGCGAGAAGCGGGGCATTGTGATCATCCACCAGGAACTGGCGCTGAGCCCGTTCCTCTCCATCGCCGAGAACATCTACCTTGGCAACGAACAGGCCACCAACGGGTGGGTGGACTGGCGTAAGACCAACCTGGAGGCCGCAAAGCTGCTGGCCCGCGTGGGCCTCGATGAAAACCCTGTCACCCCCGTGCAGCACATCAGCGTGGGCAAGCAGCAGCTCGTGGAAATCGCCAAGGCGCTGTCCAAGGAAGTGAAGCTGCTCATCCTGGACGAGCCAACGGCCGCCCTCAACGATGAGGATTCCGGCCACCTGCTGGACCTGATCCTCCACTTGAAGGGCCAAGGGGTCACCAGCATCATCATCAGCCACAAACTCAATGAAATCCGCAAGGTGGCCGACGCCGTCACCATCATCCGCGACGGCAAGACCATTGAGACCCTCCGGCTCGATGAAGGCCAGATCACCCAGGAACGGATCATCCGCGGCATGGTGGGCCGGGACCTGGAGAGCCTGTACCCGGACCGCGAGCCGAACATCGGCGACGAGGTCCTCCGGATCGAAGACTGGTCCGTCCGGCACCCCCAGGACCACAGCCGCATGGTGGTCAGGAACGCCAACCTCCATGTCAGGAAGGGCGAGGTGGTGGGACTTGCCGGACTGATGGGCGCCGGGCGCACCGAACTTGCCATGAGCGTCTTCGGCCGCACCTACGGCACCGCCACGTCCGGCAAGGTCTACAAGTACGGCGAGGAAATCAACACCGCCACGGTCTCGGACGCCATCAGGCATGGCATTGCCTACGCCACCGAGGACCGCAAGCATTACGGCCTGAACCTCATCGAGGACATCAAGCGCAACATCTCCCTGGCAGCGCTGCGCAAGCTTGCCAAACGCGGCTTCGTGGACAAGAACCAGGAGACCGTGGTGGCCAACGGCTACCGGAAGAGCATGAACATCAAGGCGCCCTCGGTGGCTGCCATCACCGGGAAGCTCTCCGGCGGAAACCAGCAGAAGGTGGTGCTGAGCAAGTGGATGTTCTCTGACCCCGACGTGCTCATCCTCGATGAGCCCACCCGCGGCATCGATGTCGGCGCCAAGTACGAGATCTACACGATCATCGCCAAACTCGCGGCCGAAGGAAAAGCCGTGATCGTCATTTCCTCGGAACTTCCCGAGCTCCTGGGCATCTGCGACCGCATCTACACGCTCGCCGCCGGCCACATCACCGGTGAAGTGCTCATTGCCGAGGCCACCCAGGAAACCCTGATGCACTACATGACCAAAGAGAAGGAATAGCGAAATGTCCGCCTTACGAGAATCGCTCGGATTCCTCACAAGCCGCCTGCGCCAGGTTGGCATCTTCGTTGCCCTGATCCTGATCGTCCTGCTGTTCCAGGGGCTGACCGGCGGAATCCTGCTGGAACCGCAGAACGTGACCAACCTGGTGGTCCAGAACAGCTACATCCTCATCCTGGCCATCGGCATGGTGATGGTAATCATCGCCGGGCACATCGACCTTTCCGTCGGGTCCGTCGCCGGGTTCATCGGCGCCGTGGCCGGCGTCATGATCGTCCACTGGGGCTGGCCCTGGTGGGCGGCAATCCCTGCCTGCCTGCTGGTCGGCGCCCTTGTAGGCGCCTGGCAGGGGTACTGGATCGCCTACGTGGGGATCCCCGCCTTCATCGTCACGCTGGCGGGCATGCTGATCTTCCGCGGGCTGACGCTGATCACCCTCAAGAACCAGCAGATCACCCCCTTCCCCGCCGAGCTGCGCGCCCTGGGCGGCGGCTTCCTTCCCGACATCTCCGGCGGCACGTCCGTCCTGGAATGGCTCACTGTCATCCTGGGCGTCGGTGCCACGGCGGCCCTGCTGATCCAGGCCTTCAAGGAGCGCAGGATCCGCAGGAAGTTCGACCTCGAAAGCGAACCCCTGGTCTGGTTCATCATCAAGACCACGTTCACGGCCCTGCTTATGCTCATCATCACCTTCCTGCTGGCCTCCTACCGTGGCACGCCGATCGTCCTGGTGGTCCTGGCCGTGCTGGTGATCGCCTACACCGCCCTGATGAACAACAGCGTCTTCGGCCGGCACACGTACGCCATCGGCGGCAACCTGCATGCGGCTGAACTGTCGGGCATCAAGACCAAGGCCGTCACGTTCCGGCTCTTCGTGAACATGGGAGTGCTCTCCGCGCTGGCGGGCCTTGTCTTCACCGCCCGGCTCAACTCGGCGCAGCCCGCCGGTGGTACGGGCTTCGAACTGGACTCCATCGCCGCGGCCTTCATCGGCGGCGCCGCAGTCACCGGCGGCATCGGAACGGTGGCGGGAGCCATGATCGGTGGCCTGATCATGGGCGTGCTCAACAACGGTATGTCCATCCTGGGCCTGGGCACCGATTACCAGCAGCTCATCAAGGGCCTGGTCCTCCTTGTCGCCGTCGGGTTCGATATCTTCAACAAGAACCGCAGCGGAGGCGGCGGCGACCTTGGCAAGCGGTTCAAGCTGAAGACCACACCCCCGCCCGCGGAGGAAAAGCCGACGACGGCTGCCAGCGAAACGGTGGAGGCAGGCGTCAAGTAGGACGCGCTTTGAAGGCCCTTGGGCCCGGATTCATTTCGGGGCCAAGGGCCTTCACGTGCGTCCTGGCCCTTTAAGGCGCTGCCGCCAGTCCCGTGGCCACATCCGCCGGCGAGCGCCTGCGGCGGCTGAGGAGGATGAAGGGTGCCGCCAGCAGCTGCACCACGCCGCCCAGTGCCAGTGCCGCGGGATATCCGAAGACGTCGGCGGACCGGCCGAGCACCGGCTGCACCACCACTCCCCCGCTGGAGCCCATCAGCGAGGCGAAACTCAGGACGGTCGCCCGCTGCTTCGAGCCGATCATGTCATTCAGGTAGGCCTGGCGCACCGGGGTGCCGGCGGACCCCACTACGGCCCAGAGTGCCAGGAGCACCAGGGCCAGCCAGAAGATGTTGGTGGCCAGGAGCACCACCAGGACTACGGAGCTGGTGACGGTGGAAGCGATCAGCACGGTGGTTCGGCGGCGGACCAGTTTGCGGACCAGCGGGGCCAGCCAGCCGCCTGCGATCTCCGAGCCCGCAACGATGGCCGCTGCCAGGCCTGCGATGGCGTAGGCCTTGGGATCGCCGAACAGCTGCAGCAGGTAGGGCTGGAGGGCATAGAAAACATAGAACCCCACGCCTTCGGTGAACGGGGCCGCCAGCATCATGTACCTCACCGGCGGGTTCCGGAGGCCGCCGTCCAGCGATGCCTTGAGGACCGCCCGGGTGGCCTGCACGGGGTGGGCCGAACGCTCCGGTGTGAAACCGACGTCGTGCATGAGCAGGAAGGCCACCGCGAACATCGCCGCCAGCACCCCAACGCGCAGCAGGAACGGCACGCCCAGGTTTGTTGCCTGCGCGATCACTCCGCCGGCCACTGAACCGGCCAGCATGGCGACGCCGGAGACCATCTGGCCGCGGCCCAGGACCGCCTCCAGCCCGCCGTCGTATCCGGAAAAGTGCAGGGCGTCCACCAGCCAGGCTTCCACTGCCCCCGAGAAGAAGGTGAAGCCAAGTCCCAGCAGCGCCGACACCGCGGCCCACCACCAGAACGGCGCGGACAACTGCCACAGCAGGTAATAGAGGTAGGTGGAGGCGGCCAGGGTCACGGTTCCCAGCAGGAAGGATGCACGCCGTCCCCAGCTGTCCGCCACCACCCCGGTGGGCACCTCGAAAAGAACCATCCCCGCGGTGAAGAAGGCGTTCGCGGCGAAGGCCTCCAGGTTGGTCAGCCCGGCGTCGAGCAGGAACAGCGTGTTGATCCCCCAAATGAACGATGCCGCAAGGGTGTTGCCCAACGTCAGCGTCAGGTAGACGGTCTGGATCTTCCGTGCTGCGGCGTTCACTTGCGGACGGCGCTCTTGATGTCTGTTCGTGCCACGGCGGGCTCAGGACGGGCTGTAGTTCGGGGGGACGGGGTCATGGCGCAGGTACTGGCGGCGGAAGCGCCCGGTGCCGGCCGTCAGTGCCCTCAGTTCAACTGCGTACCGAAGGAGTTCCTGGTCCGGGACTTCGGCGCTGATCTCGGTCAGTCCCCCGCCGGAGGAGGTGGTGCCGGTGAGTCGTCCCCGCCGGCCGGACAAGTCGCTCATCACCGTCCCCACGTGTTCGTCGGCCACGGTGATGGATACTGCGGACACCGGTTCCAGCAACTGGATCTTCCCGGCCCCCGCGGCCTCCCGGAGTGCCAGTGCCCCGGCCGCTTGGAACGCCGCATCCGAGGAATCCACGCTGTGGGCCTTGCCGCCCACCAGGGTCACCCGCAGGTCAACCACGGGGAAGCCGGCTGAAACGCCTTTCTCCATCTGGGCCCGGACCCCCTTCTCGATCGACGGGATGAACGTTCCCGGGATGACACCGCCCACCGTCTTGTCCACGAACTCGAACCCGGCGCCGCGCTCCAGCGGTTCCACCTCGATGTCGCACACGGCGTACTGACCGTGGCCGCCGGACTGTTTGACGTGGCGGCCGTGGCCGGAGGCGGCGCCCGCAAAGGTTTCGCGCAGCGGCGTCACCACGTCCACGCTGTGCAGTTTCACGCCCTGGTCCCGCAGCCTGTCCAGGACCACCTCCGCATGCGCTTCGCCCATGCACCACAGCACCAGCTGGTGCGTTTCGGCGTTCCTGTCCACGCGCAGCGTGGGATCCCCTGCCGCGATGCGGCCCAGGCTGCGGGCCAATGCGTCCTCATCACTGCGGGAATCGGCTTCGACGGCAACCGGCAGCAGCGGCTCCGGCATCTCCCAGGTGGCGAGCAGCAACGGGTTTTCCCGGGCGGAAATGGTGTCCCCTGTTTCGGCGCTGCCCAGCTTTGCCAGCGCGCACATGTCCCCCGCCACGCAGAAGGGAACGGGCCGAAGGGAGGCACCCAGCGGTGAGTAAATGTGGGTCACCCGTTCATCGGTGTCATGGTCCTGGTGGCCCCGGTCCGCGAGGCCGTGGCCGCCCACATGGACGGGAGAGTCTTCCCGGAGCGTCCCGGAGAAAACCCGCACCAGGCAGATGCGGCCCAGGAAGGGATCGTTGGACGTGCGTACCACTTCGGCGGCGAGCGGGCCGGACGGATCGCAGGAAAGGCTTCCGGCAGGTTCCCCCGCAAGATCCGTGCTGTCCGGCAGGCTGCGTTCCCCCGGCGGTGGAAAGGCGCGGACCAGCAGGTCCAGCAGTTCAGCGGTGCCCAGCCCGGTGACGGCGGATGTGGGCAGCACGGGAAAGAACGAGCCGCGGGCGACGGCGGTTTCCAGGTCGGCTGCCAGCACCTCCGTATCGATGTCCTCGCCTTCCAGGTACCGGTCCATGAGCGTCTCGTCTTCGCTTTCGGCGATGATGCCCTCAATCAGGTCGCCCCTGGCCGGACCGGCAGCCGCACGTTCATCCGGCGTTGCCGGCCGGACCTCAGGGGTTGTATCTCCGGAGGCATAGTCCGTCACCTCCTGCGGCAGCAGGTCAAGCAGGGACAGCGGGCCGGCGGCCTCCTCCCCTGTCCTCACCGGGACGCACAGCGGCAGCACGCCGTCGCCGAACGCTTTGCGGCAGGCGGCCAGGGCGCCGTCGTAATCTGCCCGCGGGTGGTCCATCCGGGTGATCACGACGGCGCGTGGCAGCTGCATGTGCCCGCACTCGCCCCAGAGCGCGGTGGTGGTGGCGTCTATTCCGTCCACGGCGGAGACGACAAAGAGCGCGGCGTCGGAGGCGCGCAGGCCCGCACGAAGCTCACCAATGAAATCAGGGTAGCCGGGTGTGTCCAGGAGGTTCACCTTGACGTCATCCAGCATCAGGGGCACCAGGGACAGCGTGACGGACCTCTGCTGGTGCACCGCGGCGGGGTCCGAGTCGCTCACCGTGGATCCGTCGGCGATGGAGCCTTTCCGGGTGATCATGCCGTTGGCCGCCAGCAGGGCCTCGATCAGCATTGTTTTCCCGGCGCCGGAATGCCCCACCAGGGCCACGTTCCGGATCCGCGCCGGGTCCTGGGCTGCGATGCCGGTGGCTTGGTCGGCCCGCTTTGATTCAGGCCCGTTCCTGCCGCCTGCCGCCCGCGCTGACTCCTTGGTGCTCTTCACCGACATTGGAACCTCCTGGCATCATCGCCACCCGACCGGACGTGTCCTCTGATTCGACACCTTGGACGGCGGGACGGCAAGAGCGCAGGCTATTTGCTGCGGGCTTTGCGGGTGGCTGCGTCGTTGGCCTTCTGAATGGCCTTCACCAGCTCGTCCTTGTCCATCTTCGAGCGGCCCTTGACGTCCAGTTCCCTGGCCAGTTTGTAGAGGTGGTCCTTGGATGCGTTGGCATCGACACCGCCGGCGGTGGGTTCGGAGGAGCGGAGGCCCTGTTCCGCCCGCTTGTCCGACGGTCCGCGTTTTTCCTTGGGCTCCCAGTGGTCGCCCACCTTCTCGTAGCTGTGCTTCAGGGATGCGTATGCTGCGCGGGCCGCCCGTTGCTCGTCCTGGTCGTACGACTCAAGGGCGGAATCGTAGGTCTTGGCGAAGGTGTCCTGCGCCTTTTGCTCTGAACGCTGAAGAGTGGTAGGAAGTTCTTCCTTACGGGCGTGATCGTTCTTGCCGGTCTTGGGCATGGCACCCATCCTCCTTTAGTCAGCACGCTGATTATTTGGATGGATCCAGCTTAAACCCGGACGTTGTATGGAGCCCCCTGTCGGATTCGAACCGACGACCCCCGCTTTACAAGAGCGGTGCTCTGGCCAACTGAGCTAAGGAGGCGCGCCCCTGCGGGCGTGCGCCGTGAAGGCGCTAGATAAGGTTAGCCCAACTCCCGCCGGGCGTAAAAACGCGGCGGTACGGGCTGCGGAAGCGGCAGGGGCCCCGCCCCGGAAACGCTCCGGGACGGGCCCCTGCCCTGTCTGGTGGTCCTTAGCCCTTGGCGGCGATGGCTGCCTGCAGGAAGTCCGGGAACGGCGTCTGGGCGCTGTCCCCCTTGCCCCACTGCTTGCCGTCCACGAACACGGTGGGCGTGCCGGTGACCCCGATGGCCGAGGCTTCCTTCGTAGTGAACTTCACGAATGGGCGGTAGGTCTTGTCATCCACGCAGGAGTCAATGTTGACGCCCATATCGGACGCCATCTTCTTTAGGTCGTTGTCGGAAAGACCCGCGGTGCCTTCCGCCGGCTGCTTGGCGAACAGTTCGTTGACGAAATCGGAGTACTTCTCGGGGGATTCGTTGACAACGCAGGCTGCTGCGTTGGCGGCCCGGGACGAATAGTTGGTGGTGGACCGGCTGTCCAGGAAGCCGAGAGCCCGGTACTCAACCGTGATCTTGCCTTCGTTGCGCAGCGACGTGAGCTGCTCGTTGTACTGGGTCTCGAAGTTCTTGCAGATGGGGCAGATGAAGTCGATGTACAGGACTACCTTGACCGGCTTGCCGGCCTCCGCTTCCGCCCCGGGCGCCACTACCTCGGCCGGCGGCGTCTTCGGGGCCTCCCCCAGGGAGGCGGCGTCCACAGTGGCCGGCTCCGACTTTGCCACGTCCGTGTTGGCCAGCAGGGTGACGCCGCCATGCACGTTGGCGTTGGCCGGAGTGGGGCCCTGGTCCGCGACCGGGGCGTTCTGCTTGATGTTGCTGGTAACCACCAGCGCCACCACCACCAGGATGGCCACGACTGCCGCCACGATGCCCCAGCCGATCAGCAGCTTGTTGCGCTTGTCCTTCTTTAGCTGCGCTTCGCGGATCAGGCGCGCCTTTTCGCGCGCCTCCACGGTTCGCTCAGCCTTGGACTTACGTACTTCGTTTGCGGGGCTCATGAGTTCCTTGGGTCGGTCGACGTAGGGGGACCACTTCGTGGCACCTCCAACATTTTAGGGGAGAAAGCTGAGAGCTTGCGGTTTCAACTATTCCTTCGGGTTGACCAACGGCCGAATAGCCCCGATGATTCCGTCCGGCTAGGGTGGCTTAGAGGCACAAGCAACCCCAGGGGGCAGCAATGCAAACACCCGTCCAGGAAAAACCCGCAGGCAAAGCAACAGCCGGCAGTTCCGGTTCCGGCCACGGGGGCCACACCAAGTATGACTTCATGGTGGTCTCCAACAGGCTGCCCGTCGACCGGGTTGCCGCAGGCGACGGCCCGGATGACGAATCAGGCTGGCGCAGGTCCCCCGGCGGCCTGGTGACCGCGCTGGCCCCGATGATGACCAAGACCGACGGCGCGTGGGTTGGCTGGCACGGGGCACCGGACGAGACCGTGAAGCCATTCAGCCATGGCGGAATGGACCTTGTCCCCGTCCAGCTCAGCACGGACGATGTGGAGCTGTACTACGAGGGCTTCTCCAACGCCACGCTGTGGCCGCTGTACCACGATGTCATCGCTCCGCCGGAATTCCACCGGACCTGGTGGGACGCCTACCGCAAGGTCAACCGCAGGTTCGCCGACGCCGTCGCGCACCACGCGGACCAGGGCGCCACGGTCTGGGTCCAGGACTACCAGCTGCAGCTGGTCCCCCGGATGCTCCGCGAAGCCCGGCCGGACCTCCGGATCGGATTCTTCAACCACATCCCGTTCCCGCCGCCGGAGATTTTTGCCCAGCTCCCTTGGCGCCAGGCCATCATCGACGGCCTTCTCGGCGCAGACCTGGTGGGCTTCCAACGGCCCAGCGACGCGGGAAACTTCATGCGTTCCGCGCGCCGGTTCTTGGGCGCCAGCGTTAAGCAGCAGCAGGTGCACGTCAAGGGCCATGACGGCCGGATCACGCACATCGCCCGGGCGCAGGCCTTCCCCATCTCGATCGACGTCAAGCAGATCAGCGAACTTGCGGCCAGGCCCGACATCATCGAACGCGCCCGGCAGATCCGTCAGGACCTGGGCAACCCCAAGACCATCCTGCTCGGGGTGGACCGGCTGGATTACACCAAGGGCATCCGCCACCGGCTGAAGGCTTTTGAGGAGCTCCTGGCGGACGGCCGCCTCACGGTGGGCGATGCGACCCTCATCCAGGTGGCCTCCCCAAGCCGCGAGCGGGTGGAGCAGTACCGGCTCCTGCGTGAGGAGGTGGAAGGAACCGTAGGCCACATCAACGGCACCTACGACACCCTGGAAAACACCGCCGTCCGCTACCTGCACCACAGCTACCCCGTAGAGGAGATGGTGGCGCTGTACCTGGCCGCGGATGTCATGCTGGTCACCGCGCTGCGGGACGGGATGAACCTGGTGGCCAAGGAGTATGTCACCGCACGCAACAACAATGATGGCGCCCTGGTCCTGAGCGAGTTCGCCGGCGCCGCGGACCAGCTCAAGCAGGCGCTGCTGATCAACCCGCACGACATCGCAGGCCTCAAGAACGCCATCATGACCGCCGTCGAGCTCAGCCCGCGCGAAGCGTCCCGGCGCATGCGGTCCATGCGCCGGCAGATCCTGGACCACGACGTGGACCATTGGTCCGCCGACTTCCTGCGTGCCCTGGACGAGAAAGTGGTCCGCGATGACTCCTGACGGCCGCACCAAGGCATCGCTGGCGCTCACCCCGGAACTCCGGGAAGCGCTGCACCGGATCGCCGCGACGGAGCACCTGCTCGTGGCCATGGATTTTGATGGCACCATGGCGCCTATCGTGGACCGCGCCCAGGATGCACGGCCGCTTCCACGCTCGGCGGCGGCGTTCGCAGGGCTCGCCGTGCTTCCCCGCACGACGACGGCACTCATCTCGGGCCGCGCCCTCGCCAGCCTGCGGGAGGTTGCTTCCCCGCCAGTGGATACCCTGCTGATTGGCAGCCACGGCGCCGAAGCCTGGCTGGGACCGGGTTCCACCGAACTGGCGCTGGATGAGGGCCAGAAAGCGCTCCTTGAAGAAGTGCGGGCCGAATTGGCGGCGATCGTGGCGGAGGCGCCGGGCACCTCCCTGGAATACAAGCCCGCCGGCGTCGTCCTGCACACCCGCCAGGCTGAAGACGACGTTGCCGGGGATGCTGTGTCAGCGGCAAAGTCAGTGCTCCAGGACCGCAAGGGTGTCTTCCTTAAGGAGGGCAAGCGCGTCCTGGAGACCTCAGTGGTCAATGCGTCCAAGGGCGAAGGCGTCACCTTCCTGCGGCAGGCCACCGGGGCCACCGCCGTGCTGTTCGCCGGCGACGACGTCACGGACGAGGACGCGTTTGGCCGGCTCGAACCAGGCGATGTGGGAGTCAAGGTGGGCCTCGATTTCACCCAGGCCCAATACCGGGTGGAGGCCCCTGTCCACATCGCAGAGCTGCTGGAGGCCCTGCTCCAGGAGCGGAGTCTCGCCGTCGCCGAGGAAGACCCGCAGGCAGCTTCCGGGTAGGCCGTGGCCGGCAGCAGATGTGACATCCGTAACATTTGCGTTAAAAGAAGCAACTTCTGGCATACTCTTGGGTGTGATGTGGCGCACAACAACCGTGCGGCGTCACGTGGTGCTCCGCGCTTAGCCGCGGAGCATTTTGTGGGAACACAACTGAATAAACATGAACCATTCACAACGGATCGTCCGGCACGTACCTGCCGGTGAAGGGATTGATAACTGTGGCTACAGTTACTTTTGATAACGCTACGCGTCTGTACCCGGGCACAGATAAGCCCGCCGTCGATAAGCTCAACATCGACATCGCCGATGGCGAATTCCTGGTCCTCGTTGGACCCTCCGGTTGCGGCAAGTCCACCTCCCTGCGCATGCTCGCAGGCCTCGAGGACGTCAACGCAGGCCGGATCCTGATCGGCGACCGCGACGTCACCGATGTTCCGCCGAAGGACCGCGACATCGCGATGGTTTTCCAGAACTACGCGTTGTACCCGCACATGACTGTGGCCGACAACATGGGCTTCGCCCTCAAGATCGCCGGCGTCTCCAAGGAAGAGCGCGCCGAGCGCGTCCGTGAAGCCGCCAAGCTCCTGGACCTCGAGCAGTACCTGGACCGCAAGCCGAAGGCACTCTCCGGCGGCCAGCGCCAGCGTGTTGCCATGGGCCGCGCAATCGTCCGTAACCCGCAGGTCTTCCTCATGGATGAGCCGCTGTCCAACCTGGACGCCAAGCTCCGCGTCCAGACCCGCACCCAGATCGCGTCCCTGACCCGCCGCCTGGGTGTCACCACCGTTTACGTGACGCACGACCAGGTCGAGGCCATGACCATGGGTGACCGCGTCGCCGTGCTGAAGGACGGCCTCCTGCAGCAGGTTGACACTCCCCGCAACCTCTACGACCGCCCGAAGAACGTTTTCGTTGCCGGCTTCATCGGCTCCCCCGCCATGAACCTGCTCGAACTTCCCGTCGTCGACGGCGGCGTCCAGTTCGGCGGGACCGTCTACCCGGTGCCGCGCGACGTCCTCGAAGAGGCACACGGCTCCACGGTCACGCTGGGCAGCCGTCCGGAAGACCTGGAAACCGCTCCGCACGGTGAAGGCCTGAAGGTTGAGGTTGACGTCGTCGAAGAACTCGGCGCCGACGCCTACGTCTACGGCCACACCACCTTGGACGGCAAGGACCACGACATCGTGGCACGCGTCGACGGCCGCCGCCCCCCGATGAAGGGCGAGGTCATCTACGTCCGTCCGCAGTCGGGCCACGTGCACCTGTTCGACACCAAGACGGGCCTGCGCCTGGGCGACTGATCGCCACCGGCACCCCAACCGCAGTACCGACGGCGGCCCTCCTTACCGGACGGCCGCCGTCGGCGTTTAACCGTCCCTGCAGAAGAATTAGCTGGCCGCGCCCATCTACGGAAGAATTGAGCCCATGACCGAGGAACACAGCGCGCAGTGGCATGACGAACCCACCGACTACGCCCAGGTGGGTAAGCTGCCGCGGTTCGTGGCCGCCAGTGCCGATGACAACAAGGCAGCCTCGGTGGCCTCATCGCTGAGCATCACGGCCGCAGCGGCTGATCCGGAGCTGCTGGACCTGCCCTGGCACATTGCCCTCGAAGAGTGGCCGGCCCAATACCTGGCGGCACTCCCCCGCGGCATCTCCCGGCACATCGTGCGCTTCGCCCACCTTGGCGGTTCGGTGATTGCCATCAAGGAAACCTCCGAACACGTGGCCCGCCACGAGTACCACATGCTGCGCAAACTGGCACGGCTGGACGTACCCTGCGTGGAGCCCGTAGCCGTGATCACCGGCCGCACCACCCCGGACGGACGCCCGCTGAACCCCGTCCTGGTAACCCGGCACCTGAAATTCTCCATGCCGTACCGCGCGCTCTTTTCCCAGATGCTGCGCAAGGACACCCTCACCCGCCTCATCGACGCCCAGGCTCTCCTCATGGTGCGGCTGCACCTGATCGGGTTCTACTGGGGCGACGTCTCGCTTTCCAACACCCTGTTCCGCCGTGACGCCGGCGCGTTCGCCGCCTACCTGGTGGACGCCGAAACGGGTGAGCTCTACCCTGACCTCTCCACCGGCCAGCGCGAATACGACCTGGAAATTGCCCGCGTGAACATCGCCGGTGAGCTGATGGACCTCCTGGACGGCGGGCTCATCGAGGAAAAGGTGGACCCGGTGGCCACCAGTGAGCTGATCATGGACAGCTACGGGCGGCTGTGGGCCGAGCTGACCGAGAAGGAATCCTTCGAACTGGGCGAACGCTGGCGGGTCAGTGCCCGTATCCGCCGCCTGAACGAACTCGGCTTCGACGTCGAGGAATACGCCATCAAGACCACGCAGAACGGCTCCACCATCCAGCTGCAGCCCAAGGTGGTGGACGCGGGGCACCACCAGCGGCGGCTCCTGCGCCTCACCGGCCTGGATGCCCAGGAGAACCAGGCCCGCCGCCTCCTGAACGACATGGACTCCTTCCGCGCGGACAACAACCCGGAAATGGATGAGGAATACAGCGCCCACCTGTGGGTCAGCCAGATCTTCGAACCAATCGTGCGCGCCATCCCCCGCGACCTCTCAGGCAAGCTGGAACACGCAGAGGTGGTCCACGAGGTCCTTGAACACCGCTGGTACATGTCCGAGAAGCAGGAGCGCCACATTCCGCTGGCGGAGGCCGTGCAGTCGTACATCGATTCCATCCTCCGGCACCGGCGGGACGAGGCCGCGATCATGCTGAACCCGGACACCGAACTGCTGAAGATCCTTGAGGTGGAGAACGAGGAGTCCCGCTACGGTGCTGATGACTCCGCGGACGAGTATCCGGACTCGGACGACTAAGTCCTAGATCGCCTTACCGGGGTTGAGGATTCCCGCAGGATCAAACAGGTCCTTGATCCTGCGCTGGAGTTCCCGGACCGGTTCCGGCTGCTCCTGGCCCAGCCACCGCAGCTTGTACTGCCCCACACCATGCTCGCCGGTGATGGTGCCGCCCATGGCCAGGGCGGCGGTGATGGACTCATCCAGCGCCACCTGCAGCCGCTGCATCTCCGCGGAGTCCACGCCTGCCCCCTGCCGGTCGATCCAGAAGGTGGGGTGGAGGTTGCCGTCACCGGCGTGGGCCACCACCTTCAGGTGCACCTGCTGCCTGGCAGCCATGGCTTCGAGCTCTGCGACGTAGTCCACCAGCCGGGACCGGGGAACAGCCACATCCTCGCCGACACGGTACTCGTCGTCCACCTCCGTCCCCCTGCTGTGCCGGCGGAGTTCCACCAGCCGCTCCGCCTCGGCACTTGCCTCCGTGCTGACAGTTGCCCCGCCTTCACGGAGGACCTGGCGCACCACCTCCGCCTCGGCGGCGGCCCCGAACCCGTCCGTCTGGATCAGCAGCAGTGATCTTCCGCGGGCGGTGAGGTCGGAGCCGTGGATGTCGTCCAGCTGGGCCAGCGTGCCGCCGTCGAGCAGTTCCATGATGGCGGGCTGGACACGCGCCTTGCCTACGGCCAGGACCCCTGCAGCCGCACTCCTGAAGTCCTGGTAGAAGGCGGCAACCGTGTGGACTTCCCGGGGCAGGTACTTCAGCCGCACGGTAATTCCGACGACGACGCCCAGGGTTCCTTCAGACCCCACGAACAGGCCCGTGAGGTCGTAGCCCGCCACCCCTTTGAAGGTTTGGTGGCCTGTGTGAATGAGGGATCCGTCGGCTAGGACGACGTCCAGCGCCAGGACCGAATCCCTGGTGACCCCGTACTTGGCGCAGCGCAGGCCACCGGCATTGGTGGCGACGTTGCCGCCGATGGTGGAGCTCCGGAAACTGGCCGGATCCGGGGCGTACATAAGCCCATGCGCTGCAACGGCCTCATTCAGGACGGCATTGACCACTCCGGGCTCCACCAGGGCAGTCTCGTCGTCGGGATTCAGGGCGAGGATCCGGTTCATCCGCTCCAGCGAGAGGATGATGCAGTTCCTGGTGGCATGGGCCCCGCCGGATACCCCGGTGCCTGCGCCCCTGGGGACAATTGCCACACCACTGCCGGCACAGGCCTTTACCACTGCCTGGACGTCGGCAACTGATTCCGGGAACACCACCGCCAGGGGAAGCTGGAAATCGATGACGGGCGCCTGGTCGATGGCGTACCGCCGGAGCGAGACCTCGCCGACGTCCACCTGCTCCTGCGCCAGGATGGCATCCAGCTCGTCAACGATGCTTCCCACAAAGCCTCCACCCGTCGTCGGACATATCTTCCCAGTTTAGGACGTGCTACCGCTGGGTCCCTGGATGCCCTTTTCTGCAACCGCTTCCAGTTCGTTGGCTTCCTCACGTGGAAAGCAGCGCAGCAATGTCTGTAATGAGGAATGGAAGCGTTTCCATTAAGTCGCCGCCAACGCTATGCTGGCTCTCATGTCTGTCGATACTGTGACCCAGGACACTTCCACTGTTGCCGGTCCCCTGACGCTCATCCATGCTGCCGACACTGCCCCCGGCTGGTGGCGCTCCGCCGTGATCTACCAGGTGTATCCCCGGTCGTTCCGGGACCTGAACGGCGACGGCGTGGGAGACCTTGCAGGAATCACCGAGGAACTGCCGCACCTCGCTGACCTGGGTGTCGATGCCGTTTGGCTCTCACCCTTTTACCGTTCCCCGCAGCGCGACGCAGGCTACGACGTCAGCGACTACTGCGACGTGGATCCGATTTTCGGAACGCTCGGTGACTTCGACGTCATGATGGCTGAATCGCACCGGCTGGGCCTGCGGGTGATTGTGGACCTGGTGCCCAACCACTGCTCCGACCAGCATCCCGCGTTCCAGGCAGCCCTTGCCGCGCCGGCAGGAAGCCCGGAGCGGGACATGTTCATCTTCCGCGACGGAACCGGCCCCGACGGGCAGGAGCCGCCGAACAACTGGCAGTCCCACTTCGGCGGACCCGCCTGGACACGGGTAGCAGGCACGGATGGCCGGCCGGGGCAGTGGTACCTGCACCTCTTCGATTCCTCGCAGCCAGACTTCAACTGGGACAACCCGGCCGTCCACGCCGAGTTCGAGCGCGTGCTTCGTTTCTGGCTGGACCGGGGCGTCTCCGGTTTCCGGGTGGACGTAGCCCACGCCCTGGTAAAGGCCCCCGGCCTGCCCGCCTGGGGTGGCCGTGCCGATGGCGGCAGCAGCGACGGGTACCCAGGCCACGAGGCACCCATGTTCGGCCAGCCCGCCGTCCATGACATTTACCGTAACTGGCGGCTGATCCTGGACGAGTACGGCCCGGACCGCATCCTCTGCGCCGAGGCAAGCGTGGACCTCCACCGGCTGGCCCACTGGGTACGGCCGGATGAGATGCACCAGGCGTTCAACTTCCCTTATCTCCATGCCGGGCTGGACGTATACCGGCTGCGCTCGGTCATCACGGATTCCCTGACCGTCCTGGACGGCGTGGGCGCCCCGAGCACCTGGGTACTCTCAAACCATGACGTTGTCCGCCATGCCAGCCGGTTTGGCTATAACGGCCATGGCCCCCGCGACGGCGACGGCATCGGGGTGGCCGATCCCCAGCCGGATGAGGAACTGGGCCGGCGCCGCGCAGCTGCCGCTTCGCTGTTCATGCTGGGCCTGCCCGGCGCCGCCTATCTCTACCAGGGCGAGGAGCTGGGGCTGCCGGATGGCATCGACATCCCCGGCCACCTGCGCCAGGACCCCACCTTCGCGCGCACCGAAGGTCAGCGGCTTGGCCGTGACGGCTGCCGGGTGCCGCTGCCCTGGCGGGCCGGAGACAAGCACTTGGGCTTCAGCTCGGGCAGCGATCCCTGGCTGCCCATTCCCGCCTCGTTTGGCGGCCTGGCGCGGGACCTGCAGGCGGAGTCGCCGTCGTCGCACCTTTCCCTCTACCGCACCGCCCTGGCCTGCCGCCGGGACCTGGACCTGGGCAGGGGCTCGCTGTCCTGGGCAGAGGACTGGTGCACCGGGTCCTCGCTGGGGTATGTGAACGGCACTACGCTGGTGCTTATGAACCTGAACCACGAGCCGCTGGAGATTCCCGCGGGCCGCGTCCTTGTCCGCAGTAACCTGTCAGGCACGGAAGGACTCCTGGCCTCGGGCGAAACAGCCTGGATCAGTATTCCTGCAGCAGACTGACAATGGCGGGCATCAAAGAAGTTGCCAGCCGGGCAGGCCTGTCCGTAGCCACCGTCTCCAGGGCGCTCAGCGGCAAGTCCAATGTCTCGTCCAGGAGCCGCCGCCTTGCCCAGGAGGCAGCACGGGAACTGGGCTTCATCCCGTCGTACCACGCGTCCAGCCTCGCGTCGGGGCGGAACCACAATATCGGGCTGGTGGTGCCGAACGTCCAGCGGTGGTACTTCTCCTCCGTCCTTGAGGGCGTTTCGGAAACCCTCCTGGATGCCGGCTACGACCTGACGCTGTACAACGTGGGCGAGCAGCCGGAGCACCGCAGCAGCATCCTGAACGACTTCCTGCTGCGGAAACGCCTGGATGCGGTGATTGCGGTGGCACTGGTGCTCAGCGAGGAAGAAATCGGCCAGTTGCTTGCCGTGCACCGTCCCATTGTGGGCATCGGAGGGGCGCTGCGCGGCGCCTCCACCATAAAAATCGATGACGAGGGCCTGGCCATGATGGCCACCCGGCACCTGATTGGGCTGGGCCATACCCGCATCGCCCATGTCACGGGGGACGCGGCACTGAACCGCGATTTCAATCTTCCGCAGCTCCGTCAGAAGGGCTTTGCTGCGGCAATGGCAGCCGCGGGCCTGCCGCTGCGGCACGAGTGGCAGGCCAGGGCCGACTTCACCATCCAAGGTGCATATGCAGCGGGCCGTCGGCTGCTGGGGACGTCCGCTGAACGTCCCACCGCCGTTTTTGCGGCTTCGGACGAGATGGCCGTGGGCATCATGCTCGCTGCAAGGGACTTCGGCCTTCAGGTGCCGCGGGATCTTTCCGTCGTGGGCATTGACGGGCACGAACTTGCAGAAACGTTCGGCCTGACCACCATCAGCCAGGATCCGAAGGGCCAGGGAAGGCTGGCGGCCGCCACCGCGTTGGCCTTGCTGGACGGCCCCGGCGGAGAGCCCGACGGCGGCCCGGCAGGGGATGGAGCGCGCGACCAGGAATATCCAACAGAGTTTGTGATCAGGAGCAGCACCGCAGTACCGCCGGACACAGCCGCGCACCGGGGTTAGGTCAACCGTTACTGCACGGAGTCATCCGGGGTGTCCTCCGCTCCCATGAACCGTGCATACCTGTCCAGGATCAACGGCCAGGCCGCCACGTACTCTTGACGCGCGGCAGCCGGATCCTCGGCGCCCTCCCACCCTTCATGGAAGACCCGGACCTCAGTTCCCGCGTCGAGGGCACGGAACACCACCAGCAGTTCGGTGGACCACAGCGCCGTGGTGCCGGGATGCCAGCTGGCGTGGAACGAGAGCGGCGGCTGCCAGTCATCAAGGGTTCCCCAGATACTGGTGCGACCGTCATCTGCGGTTTCGAGGATCAGGTTCTCTTCAAACTCGACATATGACCCTGCGCCGTAGACGCCATGCTGCTCCAGGGGCCACCACAGGTGGGTGTGGTCGGTAAAGCCAGCAAAAGCCCGCGCGACGGGGCCCGGGACAACGACGGTGTTCACCACCGGTTCCAAGGGATCAGTTGCCCGCTGTCCGGCGTCTTCAAAAGGATCCTGTGCGTGGCTGAAGATACTGCTCATGGGGAAATACTTTACCGGGGCAATCCTGCGGAGGGCGGCACGCGGCCAGGAGGAGGGGCAGGGTGCTTGGAGCTAGGTAGTAAAAAGAGTGGTTAAAGCAGTAGGACCCTGACATTCCTTTGTCAGGGTCCTACTCAATTTATGTCCGGCGGTGACCTACTCTCCCACACCCTCCCGGGTGCAGTACCATCGGCGCTGTGGGTCTTAGCTTCCGGGTTCGGAATGGGACCGGGCGTTTCCCCCACGCTATGACCGCCGTAACCCTTGTACCCGTCACCACCCGCTGGGGGGGTGGTGTGGGAAAACTTTGTGTGGTTACAACATTGTGGTGTTGTTATTCAATTGTGTTGGTTCCGTGCAACGAACCCCGGTGTTGGGGGTTGTTGGTTGGGAACCACATAGTGGACGCAAGCAGAATTTTGTATATGTCTGTGTGGTGTAAGTTGTTGGCCTATTAGTACCGGTCAGCTTCACGAGTCGTTAGTCCTCGCTTCCACATCCGGCCTATCAACCCAGTGGTCTGGCTGGGGGCCTCTCACACCCGAGGGTGTATGGAAATCTCATCTTGAAGCGAGCTTCCCGCTTAGATGCTTTCAGCGGTTATCCCATCCGAACGTAGCTAATCAGCGGTGCACTTGGCAGTACAACTGACACACCAGAGGTTCGTCCGTCCCGGTCCTCTCGTACTAAGGACAGCCCTTCTCAAATTTCCTGCGCGCGCAGCGGATAGGGACCGAACTGTCTCACGACGTTCTAAACCCAGCTCGCGTACCGCTTTAATGGGCGAACAGCCCAACCCTTGGGACCTACTCCAGCCCCAGGATGCGACGAGCCGACATCGAGGTGCCAAACCATGCCGTCGATATGGACTCTTGGGCAAGATCAGCCTGTTATCCCCGAGGTACCTTTTATCCGTTGAGCGACGGCCATTCCACAATGTACCGCCGGATCACTAGTCCCGACTTTCGTCCCTGCTCGAGATGTCTCTCTCACAGTCAAGCTCCCTTGTGCACTTACACTCGACACCTGATTGCCAACCAGGCTGAGGGAACCTTTGGGCGCCTCCGTTACTTTTTAGGAGGCAACCGCCCCAGTTAAACTACCCATCAGGCACTGTCCCTGACCCGGATTACGGGCCGAAGTTAGATGTCCAAAGTGACCAGAGTGGTATTTCAACGATGACTCCACCCGAACTGGCGTCCGGGCTTCAACGTCTCCCACCTATCCTACACAAGCCACTCCGAACACCAATACCAAACTATAGTAAAGGTCTCGGGGTCTTTCCGTCCTGCTGCGCGTAACGAGCATCTTTACTCGTACTGCAATTTCGCCGAGTTTATGGTTGAGACAGCGGGGAAGTCGTTACTCCATTCGTGCAGGTCGGAACTTACCCGACAAGGAATTTCGCTACCTTAGGATGGTTATAGTTACCACCGCCGTTTACTGGGGCTTAAATTCTCAGCTTCGCCTTGCGGCTAACCGGTCCTCTTAACCTTCCAGCACCGGGCAGGAGTCAGTCCGTATACATCGTCTTGCGACTTCGCACGGACCTGTGTTTTTAGTAAACAGTCGCTTCCCCCTGGTCTCTGCGGCCCCGATCCCCTCCAGAACGCAAGGTTCTTTCAAGGTTGGGGCCCCCCTTCTCCCGAAGTTACGGGGGCATTTTGCCGAGTTCCTTAACCATAATTCTCTCGATCGCCTTGGTATTCTCTACCTGATCACCTGTGTCGGTTTGGGGTACGGGCGGCTAAAACCTCGCGTCGATGCTTTTCTCGGCAGCATAGGATCACCAAATCCCCCCAAAAGGGGGTCCCATCAGATCTCAGGCTTCGTGAGTGGCGGATTTGCCTACCACTCGCCCTACATCCTTAGACCGGGACAACCATCGCCCGGCTCGGCTACCTTCCTGCGTCACACCTGTTAATACGCTTGCCTCCCGGGATCAGGTCCTGCGCTCCACCAAAACCCTCACACCACAAGGGTGATCGGGCAGGTATCGGGCAGTTAGTATCCCCCGCTCAGCATGGGCGGTTTTTCGCCGGTACGGGAATATCAACCCGTTGTCCATCGACTACGCCTGTCGGCCTCGCCTTAGGTCCCGACTTACCCAGGGCAGATTAGCTTGACCCTGGAACCCTTGATCATTCGGCGGACGGGTTTCTCACCCGTCTTTCGCTACTCATGCCTGCATTCTCACTCGTGTAGGCTCCACCGCTGGTTTACACCGCGACTTCACCGCCCACACGACGCTCCCCTACCCATCCACACGCCTGAACCACAAGGGCTTAGCTAAAATGTGAATGCCACAACTTCGGCGGTGTACTTGAGCCCCGCTACATTGTCGGCGCGGAATCACTTGACCAGTGAGCTATTACGCACTCTTTTAAGGGTGGCTGCTTCTAAGCCAACCTCCTGGTTGTCTGGGCAACTCCACATCCTTTCCCACTTAGCACACGCTTAGGGGCCTTAGTTGGTGGTCTGGGCTGTTTCCCTCTCGACTATGAAGCTTATCCCCCACAGTCTCACTGCTGCGCTCTCACTTACCGGCATTCGGAGTTTGGCTGACGTCAGTAACCTTGTAGGGCCCATTAGCCATCCAGTAGCTCTACCTCCAGCAAGAAACACGCAACGCTGCACCTAAATGCATTTCGGGGAGAACCAGCTATCACGAAGTTTGATTGGCCTTTCACCCCTACCCACAGCTCATCCCCTCCATTTTCAACTGAAGTGGGTTCGGTCCTCCACGACGTCTTACCGTCGCTTCAACCTGGCCATGGGTAGATCACTTCGCTTCGGGTCTAGATCACGCCACTGCAACGCCCTATTCAGACTCGCTTTCGCTACGGCTGCCCCACACGGGTTAACCTCGCGACGTAACACTAACTCGCAGGCTCATTCTTCAAAAGGCACGCCGTCACCAGAATCAGACTGGCTCCGACGGATTGTAAGCACACGGTTTCAGGTACTGTTTCACTCCCCTCCCGGGGTACTTTTCACCTTTCCCTCACGGTACTGGTCCGCTATCGGTCATTAGGGAGTATTTAGGCTTATCAGGTGGTCCTGACAGATTCGCACGGGATTTCTCGGGCCCCGTACTACTTGGGATACTCTCACAGGCGGTACAAACACATTACGGTTACGGGACTAACACCCTCTCTGGCCGGCCTTTCAAAACCGTTCACCTATGCGCGCACATCACACCCCACCAGCCCGGCAGAACTGGTATGGAAAGTCCCACAACCCCGACCATGCAACGCCCGCCGGCTATCACACATGGAACGGTTTAGCCTGATCCGCGTTCGCTCGCCACTACTAACGGAATCACTATTGTTTTCTCTTCCTGCGGGTACTGAGATGTTTCACTTCCCCGCGTTCCCCCCACGCACCCTATGTGTTCAGGTACGGGTCACCAAGTCACTCGCGCGCTCAGCGGGGTTTCCCCATTCGGACACCCTGGGATCACAGTCCGGTTATCGACTCCCCCAGGCTTATCGCAGATTCCTACGTCCTTCTTCGGCTCCTAATGCCAAGGCATCCACCGTGTGCTCTTAAAAACTTGACCACAAAGATCAAAAACTAATTTCGAGAGAACCACGAAAACCAACCACGCTCCCAACACCCCACAAAGAGGCATCAACAACGCAGCCAGATCCAGGTTCATTTATCTTGGAAATTGCTTCTTATACAAGATGCTCGCGTCCACTATGTAGTTCTCAAACAACAACCCCACACCACACACCCCACACACAACCCCCAAAAAAGGGAGCCAGCATGCGTGGAGGCGTCATGGCAGGGAAACCAGAAACAAACAAACCCACGGGAAACCCCGTGGTCCTGTTGCCTCAGGACCCAACAGTGTGCCAAACACTAAACCACCCCGCACCCCACCCACCGTTCCAGAACCATCACTGGTCCGTACTAGGACAAGAAGGAAACAACGCGGCCGCTATTTGCTGATATTCCACCCATGAGCACCCGCCGCAGAACTTGCGTCTGCGCAACGGGCTTTGCTTCCTGACAAACCCACCACACTCACATACATGAGGCAGGGTGTTTGTAGGTGCTCCTTAGAAAGGAGGTGATCCAGCCGCACCTTCCGGTACGGCTACCTTGTTACGACTTAGTCCCAATCGCCAGTCCCACCTTCGACAGCTCCCTCCCACAAGGGGTTAGGCCACCGGCTTCGGGTGTTACCAACTTTCGTGACTTGACGGGCGGTGTGTACAAGGCCCGGGAACGTATTCACCGCAGCGTTGCTGATCTGCGATTACTAGCGACTCCGACTTCATGGGGTCGAGTTGCAGACCCCAATCCGAACTGAGACCGGCTTTTTGGGATTAGCTCCACCTCACAGTATCGCAACCCTTTGTACCGGCCATTGTAGCATGCGTGAAGCCCAAGACATAAGGGGCATGATGATTTGACGTCGTCCCCACCTTCCTCCGAGTTGACCCCGGCAGTCTCCTATGAGTCCCCACCATCACGTGCTGGCAACATAGAACGAGGGTTGCGCTCGTTGCGGGACTTAACCCAACATCTCACGACACGAGCTGACGACAACCATGCACCACCTGTAAACCAGCCCCAAAGGGGAAACCACATTTCTGCGGCGGTCCGGTTCATGTCAAGCCTTGGTAAGGTTCTTCGCGTTGCATCGAATTAATCCGCATGCTCCGCCGCTTGTGCGGGCCCCCGTCAATTCCTTTGAGTTTTAGCCTTGCGGCCGTACTCCCCAGGCGGGGCACTTAATGCGTTAGCTACGGCGCGGAAAACGTGGAATGTCCCCCACACCTAGTGCCCAACGTTTACGGCATGGACTACCAGGGTATCTAATCCTGTTCGCTCCCCATGCTTTCGCTCCTCAGCGTCAGTTAATGCCCAGAGACCTGCCTTCGCCATCGGTGTTCCTCCTGATATCTGCGCATTTCACCGCTACACCAGGAATTCCAGTCTCCCCTACATCACTCTAGTCTGCCCGTACCCACCGCAGATCCGGAGTTGAGCCCCGGACTTTCACGGCAGACGCGACAAACCGCCTACGAGCTCTTTACGCCCAATAATTCCGGATAACGCTTGCGCCCTACGTATTACCGCGGCTGCTGGCACGTAGTTAGCCGGCGCTTCTTCTGCAGGTACCGTCACTTACGCTTCTTCCCTACTGAAAGAGGTTTACAACCCGAAGGCCGTCATCCCTCACGCGGCGTCGCTGCATCAGGCTTGCGCCCATTGTGCAATATTCCCCACTGCTGCCTCCCGTAGGAGTCTGGGCCGTGTCTCAGTCCCAGTGTGGCCGGTCACCCTCTCAGGCCGGCTACCCGTCGTCGCCTTGGTAGGCCATTACCCCACCAACAAGCTGATAGGCCGCGAGTCCATCCAAAACCACAAAAGCTTTCCACCAACCACCATGCGATAGTCGGTCATATCCGGTATTAGACCCAGTTTCCCAGGCTTATCCCAGAGTCAAGGGCAGGTTACTCACGTGTTACTCACCCGTTCGCCACTAATCCAGGAGCAAGCTCCCTTCATCGTTCGACTTGCATGTGTTAAGCACGCCGCCAGCGTTCATCCTGAGCCAGGATCAAACTCTCCGTTGAAGTAAAACAGACACAACCACAACCACCGGAAATAACGGCGGAAACGGCTGCACAAAATTTGAAACCAGCTAAAAACACCAAACCACACCACAGGGGCGGCACGGCTTGGCAAATTCAACCAATTTATAAAAAATCGGTATCAACAAACTTGGCACACTATTGAGTTCTCAAACAACAGACACACCCGGCACCACCCAAACATTCCGTTCAGGATCGCTCCGGAGCAACTTTCCAAACTTACCCGCTGACCTCCTGCGTGTCAAACCGGTTTCCGCGACCATCCTCAGCGTAAGCTTCGGGGGGTTCGGTTTTCCGTCTGACTCCGTGGAGCAGCGCGGAAATAAACTCTACCACCACTCATCCTGGACCGCCAGTCCGCCGTCAGGAGGCCTCCCACCGAGGCCCGAAAGGCCCGGAATCGCGCAGATTCCGGGCCTTTCGTTCTCAGTCCCTACCGGGACAACGCACGAGCCGGCTCAGCTGGCGGACGAGGTTGCGGGTTTGAAGTAGGACGCTCCAAGCGGGGGCAGCGTGACACTCAGTGTGGCCGGCTGGCCATCCTGCCCTTCGTTCGTGGCCTTCAGCTCTCCACTGTTCAGAACACCGGATCCACCGTAGGTGGTGTGGTCCGTGTTCAGGACCTCGGTCCACGCGCCTGCCAGGGGAACGCCCAGTGTGTAGCCGACGTGCGGCGAACCGGAGAAGTTGATGGCGCAGACAATCGGATTGCCTTCGGTGTCCCGCCTGATGAAGGACAGCACGTTCCGGTCGGAGTCTCCCCCGTTGATCCACTGGAACCCGGCAGGAACATTGTCCTGGGTGTAGAGGGCAGGCGTTGCCGCGTACAGCTCGTTCAGGTCCTTGGTCAGCAGCTGCAGTCCACGGTGGGCCGGGATGTCCGCGAGCCACCAGTCCAGGCCGTGCTGCTCGGACCACTCGGCTTCCTGGCCAAACTCAGTTCCCATGAAGATGAGCTGCTTGCCTGGATGCGCCCACTGGTAGGCAAAGAACGCGCGGAGATTGGCCAGCTGCTGCCAGCGGTCGCCGGGCATCTTGCGGAGCATGGAGCCCTTGCCGTGGACAACCTCGTCGTGGCTGATCGGCAGCAGGAAGTTTTCGGTGAAGGCGTAGACCAGCGAGAACGTGACCGTTCCGTGGTGCCACTTGCGATTGTACGGGTCCTCCGAAATGTACTTCAGGGAGTCGTGCATCCAGCCCATGTTCCACTTGAGGCCGAAACCCAGGCCGCCGTGGCTGGTGGGAGCGGTGACGCCCGGGAAAGCCGTGGATTCTTCCGCAATCATGACGGCGCCGGGGTGCGTCTTGTAGACGGTGGCATTGACTTCCTGCAGGAAGGAAATGGCCTCGAGGTTCTCCCTGCCGCCGAAGCGGTTGGGCCGCCACTGGCCTTCCTGCCGCGAGTAGTCAAGGTAGAGCATTGAGGCCACCGCGTCCACGCGCAGGCCGTCAATGTGGAACTCCTCCAGCCAGTAGAGGGCGTTGGCCACCAGGAAGTTGCGGACCTCGGTGCGGCCGAAGTCGAAGATCAGGGTGCCCCAGTCAGGGTGTTCTCCCAGTGCCGGATCCGAGTGTTCGTAAAGGGGCTCGCCGTCGAACTGGGCCAGCGCCCAGGAATCCTTGGGGAAGTGTGCGGGAACCCAGTCCAGCAGCACGCCGATGCCCGCCTGGTGTAGGGCGTCCACCAGGTAGCGGAATTCGTCAGGATGCCCGAACCTGGACGTCGGGGCGAAGTAGGACGTGACCTGGTAACCCCAGGAACCGCCGAAGGGGTGCTCCGCCACGGGCATGAATTCCACGTGCGTGAACCCGAGCCACTTGACGTAGTCCACGAGTTCCTTGGCGAGTTCACGGTAGCCAAGGCCCAGGCGCCAGGATCCGAGGTGTACTTCGTAGACGCTCATGGCCGAGTTGTGCGGGTCCCGCTTGGCCCGCGCTTCCATCCACTCGTCGTCCTTGAAAGCGTAGGACGGTTCCACCACCCTGGAGGCCGTCAACGGGGGAACTTCCGTACCGAACGCCAGCGGATCGGCTTTTTCAACCCAGTAGCCGCCGCGCGTCAGGATCTCGTACTTGTAGCAGGCGCCTGCCGGGACGCCGGGGATGAAGACTTCCCAGACACCGGAGGAACCCAGTGACCGCATGGAGTTTTCCCGTCCGTCCCAGGCGTTGAAATCGCCCTTGACGCGGACAGCCTGGGCGTTGGGGGCCCAGACGGCGAAGGACACGCCGTTGACGTCCCCGAGCGATGACTTGTAGTGACGGACGTGGGCTCCGAGCACCTGCCACAGCTTCTCGTGCCGGCCTTCGCCGATGAGGTGCAGGTCCACTTCGCCTACCGTCGGCAGGTAGCGGTATGGCTCATCAACGGTCACCGGGTCCTTGCCCGGGTAAGTGACGGTGAGCCGGTAGTCGGGTACGTGGCCGTGTTCCAGCGGCTCCAGGACTGCTACCCATACGCCGTGGGCCTCGTGCTGCATGGGCACTTCACCGGCCTGGGTGACCACCGTGATTGCTTCGGCCAGATGCTTTACCGTGCGGATGGTGACGTGCCCGTAATCGTCCAGGTGCGCACCCAGGACGGAGTGGGGGGCGTGGTGTTCACCGTTCGCGATCCTGCCCAGGGTGCCTTCATCCACGTGCAGCGGCACCCCCGGGCGGTCAGTTCGTGCTGAGCCTGTCATTTTGTTACCTTCCGATGCTGCGCCGGCGTGTTCGCCGGCGCCGTTACCGCTTAGGAGCCGCCTGGAGGCGTTCACTGGAATCGCCAGCCAGTCGGGCCTGTTACGCATTTCATAAACAACTTCGTACAGCGCCTTGTCCAGCCACAATGCCACAAACAGGGGCGATGACCGGTCCACCGTGCCGGGAATGACCCCTGCGTAGCCGGCAAGGAAGGCGTCGGAACAATCATCAACCCAGCTGTCGGGGACGTGGGCACCTTCCTGCTCGCGCTGCGCTGCTCCGGCCGCGTAGTCGAAGGACCGGAGCATTCCCACCACGTCGCGCAGGGGTACATCCGGGACGTTCCGTTCGGCGATGGGCCGCAGCGGCTCGCCCTCGAAGTCCAGGATGGCCCAGCGCGACTCGTCGCCGGACTGCCCGGTCACAAGGAGGATCTGGCCCAGGTGCAGGTCGCCATGGATCCGCTGCAGGGGCCCGGCCGGAACCTTTTCCAGGCCCGCCAGCAATGCATCCAGGGCGTCGTCGTAAGGTCCGACGGCGGCATGGGCTTCCGCCCAGGCAGTCCGGACGCGCTGGGCAGCAGCAGGTCCGGGCGCCTTGCCGGGTTCAGGCTCGGCTGATTGCCCCAGTGCCTCCGCCAGGCGTTTGTGCACAGTGGCGGTGGCCGCTCCCAGGGCGCGGGCTTCTGCGGTGAAGTCGGTGCCCGAGCGGGCCGCGTCCACGGCCAGCCGCCAGGCGTCGCGGCCGCCGGCCAGGAATTCGTGGGCCACTGCAAGTTCACCCTGGACGTAACGGGTTCCTTCTCCGGCGTCGGCGGGCTTCCCGAGCCATTCGCCGCGTACCCAGCCCAGGGTGGCTGGGACTTCCGCGGTGCCGGCCTTGGTCAGGGCAGCGCCCACTTCGATTTCCGGGTTGGTCCCGTCCGATAGGACCCGGAAGAATTTCACCATGGCGGCCGATTCGCCGTCGTCCACGATGACGGAGCTGTTGGACTGCTCGCCTGAGAGCACCTTCACCACGCCCTTGGCCGTGGGCAGGCGGTGGGGCCCTTCCACCCGGAATCCGGTGGCAGTGCCGCTCGTGGCCTTTGACTCTTCCCGGATGAGATCGAGCCACGCGCCCACGAAGTCGGGATCGTGCACGGCGTCGTAGACCCAAGGGCGGGTGGGATCCATTCCGGCGGCTTCGCCTATCAGCGCCCGTTCCATACCGCCGGCAGGTGCCGGCCGGAAGCTCAAGGGGACCTGGACCACGGCGGTGCGCGGGCCGCCGTCGGGCCCCTCAATGGTGACGTTGAGGAGGAACACGGCCAGCGCGGCGTGCCCGCTGGGGTCCTCCAGGCCCAGGCTGCCGGCCTGGGAGATGGTGAAATCCGGGGTTTTGACGGGGAACCATCGCTGCTGCGGCAGCCATTCCTTGAGCAGCGCGGTGAGGGCGGGAGTGAGGATTGGCTGGTTCATCTCAGTTCTCTATCGACAGGATGGGCATGGCCTGGGTGTAGGGCGACGACGGATTGGACCCCGCCGAGCGCATCCGGAGCCAGAAGAAATCGTGGCTTCCGATGGTCAGGGTGAGCGTCCCGTCATCGCCGATGCCGGGGAAGATCTGTCCACCGAAGACGTCGCGCAATCCGCGCCCGGCATATTCGGGGATGCGAAGGGTGGCAGCGACCGGGTGCTGGGAGAGGTTGAAGGCGCACAGAACCGTCTCGCCGTCGACTCCCGCCGGGTTGCTGTCCGGCAGTACGCGAAGGTAGGCCACGACGGCATCGTGGTCTGCCTCGACGTGCTTGAATTCGCCCAGCCCGAACGCGGGGTGGTTCTTGCGGACGCTGAGGATCTGCCGGGTCCAGCGAAGCAGGGAGCCGGAATGGGCGGCCTCGGCTTCGACATTGGCCATGCTGTAGTTGTAGACCAGTGATTGGATGGGCGGCAGGTACAGCTTGCCGGGGTCCGCGCTGGAGAAACCTGCATTCCGGTCCGGGTTCCACTGCATGGGGGTCCGGACGGCGTCGCGGTCCTCAAGCCAAATGTTGTCCCCCATGCCGATCTCGTCCCCGTAGTAGAGGAACGGGCTGCCCGGAAGCGAGAGCAGGAGGGCATTGATCAACTCAATCTCGGCCCGCGAGTTATCCAGCAGCGGAGCCAGCCTGCGCCGGATGCCGATATTGGCTCGCATTCTCGGATCCGGGGCGTACCAGCCCAGCATGGCGGCGCGCTCGTCCGCAGTAACCATTTCAAGGGTCAGCTCGTCGTGGTTGCGCAGGAACGTGCCCCACTGTGCGCCCTCCGGGATGTCCGGGGTGTCGCGCATGGTTTCGATGATGGGCGCGGCCTTCTGGTCCCGCAGTGCGTAATAGAGGCGCGGCATGATGGGGAAGTGGAACGCCATGTGGCATTCAGGTTCGTCCTCGGTGCCGAAGTACTCCACCACTTCGTTGGGCGGCTGGTTGGCCTCAGCGATAATGACGCGCCCGGGGTAGCTTTCGTCCACCATGGTGCGGAGCCGCCGGAGGAAATCGTGGGTTGCCGGAAGGTTCTCGCAGTTGGTCCCTTCCTCCTCGTAGAGGTACGGGATGGCGTCCGCGCGGAACCCGTCAATGCCCTGGTCCAGCCAGAACCGGACCACATCAAAGAGCGCCTCGATGACCTTTGGGTTTTCGAAGTTCAGGTCCGGCTGGTGGCTGAAGAAACGGTGCCAGAAGAACTGCCGCCGGATGGGATCGAAGGTCCAGTTGGATTCCTCGGTGTCCACGAAGATGATGCGCGCGTCCTGGTACTTCTCGTCCGTGTCGCTCCAGACGTAGAAGTCCCCGAAGGGGCCGTCAGGATCCTTCCGTGACTCCTGGAACCAGGGGTGCTGGTCCGAGGTGTGGTTCAACGGCAGGTCGATGATGACCCGGACGCCGCGGGCGTGGGCTTCTGCCACCAGCCGCTTGAAATCGCTGATCGTGCCGAATTCGTCCAGGACCGAGTTGTAGTCGGAAATGTCGTAGCCGCCGTCCCGCAGCGGCGACTGGAAGAACGGGGGCAGCCACAGGCAGTCCACACCCAGCCACTGCAGGTAGTCCAGCCGGTCGATGAGTCCGGAGAAATCCCCGGACCCATCGCCGTTGGCATCCGCAAAGGCCCTGACAAGTACTTCATAGAACACTGCCTTGCGGTACCACAGCGGGTCATGCTGGAGGCCAGGCGCATTTAGCTCGAACGTGCTCTTTGGGGTGAAGTGGCCGGAACTTTGCGGATTGAAATTCACGAATGCATTCTCCTCACGCTCAGAATGTGGGCCGGTTCCACGTGCGGGTCAAGCCGCACGTAGTTGTACTCGCCCCACTCCCAGCTTTGGCCGGAGATCAGGTCGTCCACGTAGAAGCCGCCGCCCGGGGTGCGGTCCTGCGGGTCCAGCTCCAGGGCCGCCATGTCCAGGATCACGCTGCATTCCTTGGTGACGTGGGGATCCACGTTGACCACCACGATGATGGTGTCCTTGGACCCGTCCGGAAGGGTCTTGTGCTTGGAGTAGACCACGGTGGACTCGTCCGTGCTTTGGTGGACCGTCAGGTTCTGCAGGTCCAGCAGCGCAGGGTGGTCACGCCGGATGTGGTTGAGCCGGGTGATGTACGGCGCCAGCGAACGCCCCGATTCCGCGGCCGCATCCCAGTCGCGGGCCTTGTACTCGAACTTCTCGTTGTCGATGTACTCCTCGGCACCGGGCCGGGCGACGTGCTCGTACAGTTCGTAACCTGCATAGACGCCCCAGAGCGGGCTTCCGGTGGAGGCAAGGACAGCCCGGATCCGGAACGCCGCCGGCCCGCCGTACTGCAGGTACTCCGTGAGTATGTCCGGGGTGTTGACGAAGAAGTTGGGGCGGAAGAACGCCGGGGATTCGTGGCTGACTTCGTCGAAGTACGCCTCGATCTCCTTCTTCGTGTTGCGCCAGGTGAAGTAGGTGTAGGACTGCTGGAAGCCAGCGCGGCCCAGTGCGTGCATCATGGCAGGACGGGTGAACGCTTCGGCGAGGAACACCACGCCGGGCGCTGTTTTATTCACTTCGGCAATAAGCCATTCCCAGAACCACACCGGTTTGGTGTGCGGGTTATCCACCCGGAAAATCTTTACGCCGTGGCTGACCCACAAGAGGACAATCCGCAGAATTTCCTGGGAAAGCCCTTCGGGGTCATTATCGAAATTGAGCGGATATATGTCCTGGTACTTCTTTGGCGGGTTTTCGGCATAGGCAATGCTGCCGTCCACCCTGGTGGTGAACCATTCCGGGTGGGACTGCACCCAGGGGTGGTCCGGGGCCGCCTGGAGCGCAAGGTCCAGGGCCACTTCCAGGCCCAGTTCGTTGGCCCGCGCCACGAAAGCGTCGAAGTCCTCGAAGGAACCGAGGTCGGGATGGATGGCATCGTGGCCGCCCTCCTTGGCTCCAATGGCCCAGGGCGAGCCGGGATCATGGGGGCCGGCAACGAGGGTGTTGTTGGGTCCCTTGCGGAACTGCACGCCGATGGGATGGATGGGCGGCATGTACAGGACGTCGAACCCCATGGCGGCCACGGCGTCAAGCCGCTTGGCCGCGGTCCGGAAGTTTCCTGAGGTCCACTCCCCTGTGTTGTGGTCCCTCACCGCCCCTTCGGAGCGGGGGAAGAACTCATACCAGGCGCCGCGGCCGGCCCTGTCCCGCTCCACCAGCAGCGGATACTTCTCGGAAACCGTGACCAGTTCCCGGATGGGCTGGCGTGCCACGATGTCTGCGATTTCCTGGCTGAACCCGGCGCCCAGCCGTTCCTCGGTGCTGCGGGACTGGTCGGCCAGGACGCCGGAAGCGTGCCGCAGGGCGGCCCGGTCAACTTCGTCCCGGAAGTCTTCCGCGGACGCTTCGCCCAGCAGTTTGGCACCTTCGGCGAGCATGAGTTCCACGTCGATCCCGGCGTCGATCTTCACCTCCGCGTTGTGGTGCCAGGTGCCGTAGCGGTCGTGCCAGGCTTCGATCACAAAGGACCAGTTCCCGGTTTCCGACGGCGTGAGCACGCCTTCCCAGCGGTCCGTTCCCATCCCGCGTTCCCCGCGGGGCGGCGCAAGCCGCACGCGCTGGCGCTCTGCGCCGGAGGGATCCAGGAGTACGGCGCTGACGCCGAGCTGGTCGTGCCCTTCCCGGAAGGCGGTGGCGCCAACCACAATGGACTCGCCGGGCAGGGCTTTGGCCGGAAACTTGCCGTCCTCGACGACAGGCTGCACGGCGGTGATGGGAAAACGCCCGAACCGCAGGCCCTCGGTGATGCGGCGCTGGGGCATTTTGGTGGATGCGGCACTGGTTCCTGAGTTAGTCGTCACAGGCTCGACGTTAGCGAGAAATGGCCAGGATTGCTAAGCGTGCTCACTAAATTCCTTGTGCCGTGGCGTAATTTCTTCATGCCCCTGTCATTTACCCAAAAGAAACCGAAAGCTGGTTCCAGCCGCGCATGTTGTCGGTTAGTGTGACGCAGGTGAAGGCAATCCGCAGGTTTACGGTCCGTACAGTCCTCCCCGAGCCGATCAGGCCACTGGCCCGGCTGGCCAGCAATTTGCGGTGGTCCTGGCACCGTCCCACCCGGGAACTTTTCGCCGGGCTGAACCCGCGGCTGTGGGAGGAAAGCGGGCAGGACCCCGTGGGTTTCCTGGGGATGGTCAGCCGCGAGGAATTCCAGCAGCTCGCCACGGACCAGTCGGTGGTGGACCGGGTGCGTGCCGCCGAGGAGGACCTTGACCGGTACCTTGAGGAGCCGCGCTGGTACCAGGGCCTGGGCCCGGAGGCCCCGGCCTCCATTGCCTACTTCTCCCCCGAGTTCGGCATCACCGAGGTCCTGCCGCAGTATTCGGGCGGCCTGGGCATCCTGGCCGGTGACCACCTGAAAGCTGCCTCGGACCTGGGTGTTCCCCTGATCGGGGTGGGCCTGCTGTACCAGGCCGGCTATTTCAAGCAGTCGCTGTCGCGCGATGCCTGGCAGCAGGAGACCTACCCCGTCCTGGATCCGGACGGGTTGCCCCTGACGCTGCTCCGCGAGCCTTCCCCTGACGGCAACGGCAAAGCCCTGCAGATCTCCCTCCCCCTCCCCAACGGAAGGCGACTGCTGGCACATATCTGGCGTGCCGACGTCGGACGCGTTCCCTTGCTCCTGCTGGACTCCAACGTGCCGGGCAACGACGACGCCGCCCGCAGCATCACGGACCGGCTGTACGGCGGCGGCGGCGACCACCGGCTGCAGCAGGAGCTGCTGCTGGGCATGGGCGGGGTCAAGGCCCTGCGCGCCTTCCAGAAGCTCACGGGCTGCGCCGCACCGGAGGTGTTCCACACCAACGAAGGGCACGCGGGGTTCCTTGGGATCGAACGCATCCAGGAACTGATGTCCGGGGAGCAGGCGCTGACGTTCGACGAAGCGCTGGCCGCGGGGCGCGCCTCCACGGTCTTCACCACGCACACGCCCGTCCCTGCCGGCATCGACAGGTTCGAAATCAACCAGATCAGCCACTTCTTCCAGGCCGGGCTGGCGCCCGCGGTCCCGGTGGACCGGATCCTGGAACTGGGCCGCGAAAACTACGCGGACGGCAACCCGGCAGTGTTCAACATGGCGGTGATGGGCCTGCGCCTGGCCCAGCGCGCCAATGGTGTGGCCAAGCTCCACGGTGAAGTGTCCCGCGGCATGTTCTCCGCCCTGTGGCCGGGCTTTGACCACTCCGAGGTGCCCATTACCTCCGTGACCAACGGCGTGCACGTGCCCACCTGGGTGGACAGCCGCATTTCCAAGCTGGCCCGTGACCAGTTCGGCAGCGAGGCGGAAGCGCTGGGCAAATGGGACCTGGCCTACAACGTCAGCGACGCCGATGTGTGGGCCTTGCGCCGGGAGATGCGGGCTGCCCTGGTGGAGGACGTCCGCCGCCGGCTGCGCGCAGCCTGGAAAAAGCGCGGCGCGGCCGACGCCGAGCTTGGCTGGACGGACAACGTCCTGGACCCGGATGTGCTGACCATCGGGTTTGCCCGACGGGTGCCCACATACAAGCGGCTCACGCTGATGCTGCGCGAGCCGGCGCGGCTCAAGGCACTGCTCCTGCACAAGGAGCACCCCATCCAGCTGGTCATCGCCGGAAAGTCCCACCCCGCCGATGACGCCGGCAAGAAGATGATCCAGGACCTGGTGCGCTTCACTGACGATCCCGAGGTGCGGCACCGCATCGCGTTCCTGCCCAACTACGACATCGCCATGGCCAGGACCCTGTTCCCTGGCTGCGACGTCTGGCTGAACAACCCGCTGCGGCCGCTGGAGGCCTGCGGGACGTCCGGCATGAAGGCGGCGCTGAACGGATCCCTGAACCTGTCCGTCCTGGACGGCTGGTGGGATGAGATGTACGACGGCGAGAACGGCTGGGCGATCCCCACGGCCAACAACGACGCTTCCCCGGAGGAACGCGACGACATCGAGGCCGCGGCTCTGTACGAGCTGCTGGAAACACAGGTGGCCCCGCGCTTCTACGGGAGCACGGTGTCCGAAGGGGCAGGAGCTGCCGGCCCCTCGACCACCAGGAGCGAAACGGTGCCCACGCACTGGGTGTCCATGATCAAGCACACCCTGTCCCACCTCGGCCCGGCCGTGTCCGCGGAGCGCATGCTCCGTGACTACGTGAACATCCTGTACCGCCCCGCCGCGGAAGCCGGCCGCAGCGCCACCGCCAACTCGTACGCCCAGGCCCGTGCCCTGGCATCCTGGTCCGCGAAGGTCCGCGGCGCCTGGCCCCAGGTGCACGTGGAGCACGTGGACTCGGTGGGCGTATCGGAGGATCCGCAGATCGGCGATACCCTCCAGGTCAACGCCTACGTGGCCCTGAACGCGCTGACCCCCGACGATGTCTCCGTGGAAGTGGCCTACGGCCGGGCGGAGGAAAATGACGCCCTTGCAGACATCACCATGATGGAACTGCAGGTGAAGGAGGACCTGGGCAGCGGCCGGCACCTGTTCAGCGGTTCGCTTGTCATCGACCGCTCGGGACCGTTCGGATACACGGTCCGCGTCCTGCCCCGGCATGAAGCCCTGGCCTCGAAAGCGGAACTGGGACTGATCGTCAACGCTTAGCCCCTTTGCCGGATGGGTAAGGCTCCTTGCAGGCACGGAACCAACCCGACGCAGGAGGGCTCAATGACCGAACGTACAGTGGCCGATGTCATCGTGGAGCGCCTCACCACATGGGGTGTTGGCCGGGTCTTCGGCTACAGCGGGGACGGCATCAACGGGTTCATGGGCGCCCTGCGCCGGACCGACGGGCAGGTGGAGTTCGTCCAGGCCCGGCACGAGGAGTCCGCGGCCTTCATGGCCGTGGGCCACGCCAAGTACACCGGCGGCGTGGGGGTGGTGACCTCCACCCAGGGCCCCGGCGCCGTCCACCTGCTCAACGGCCTGTATGACGCAAAGCTGGACGGCGTGCCGGTGGTGGCCATCGTGGGACAGCAGAGCCGCACGGTGCTGGGTTCGGCCTACATGCAGGAAATCGACCTCATGGCGTTGTTCAAGGACGTCGCGTCGCAGTTCGTGCAGCAGGTCAGCGCACCGGAGCAGGTGCCCATGGTCCTGGACCGTGCCTTCCGGGCGGCGAAGGCCACCTCCTCCCCCTGCGTGGTCATCATTCCGCATGACGTGCAGTCCGCTCCCGCCCCGGAGCTCGAGCAGCAGCACGGCATCGTGGTCACTGCCCCCTCCTGGAGTGCTGCAGCCAAGACCCCGCGGGAGGAGGACCTGGCCGCCGCAGCCGCCCTCCTGAATTCTGCGGAGCGGGTGGCACTCCTGGTGGGCCAGGGCGCCAGGCATGCCGCCGGGGAAGTGGTGGCCGTGGCGGAAAAGCTTGGGGCAGGCATCGCCACGAGCCTGCTGGGGAAGCCATATATTGATGAGAACCTGCCCTTTGCGGTGGGGACCATGGGCCACCTTGGCACCACGGCGAGCGCCCACCTGCTGGGTAACTGCGACGCGCTCCTCATCGTGGGGTCCAATGACCCCTGGACGGAGTTCTACCCGCCGCCCGGGGCTGCCCGCGCCGTGCAGATCGACATCGACGAGAAGAAGATCGGCAACCGGTATCCCGTGGAGGTGGGCCTGGCGGGAGATGCCGCGTCTGCACTGGAAGCTTTGAACCAGCGACTGGAACACCGTCAGCCCACCCCATGGCGATCAGTTGTGGAGGAGGAAGTCAGCCGCTGGCGGATCCTCTCGGCAGACCGGGCCGCCGTGCCCGCCAGCCCTGTCAATCCCGAACGCGTGGTCCGGGAGCTCAACGGCAGGCTGCCGGAGAACGCCCAGCTGAGTGTCGACGTCGGAAGCTGCGTCTACTGGTATGCCCGGCAACTGATGCTGCCCCAGGGCGTCCCGGCGCATCTGTCCGGGACGCTGGCCAGCATGGGCTGCGCCATCCCGTACGGGCTTGCCGCCAAGCTGGCGCATCCGGACCGTCCCTTGGTGGCCCTGGCCGGAGACGGTGCCATGCAGATGCTGGGCACCGCCGAACTGGTCACGGTGGCGCACCGCTGGCGCGACTGGCAGGATCCGAGGTTCGTGGTGTGCGTCTTCAACAACCGGGAGCTCACCGAAGTCACGTGGGAGCAGCGTGAGTCCGAGGCCGAACCACGCTTTGCCGCCAGCCAGGAACTGCCCGATTTTCCGTTCGCCGGCTACGCGGACCTGCTGGGGCTGAAGGGCATCCGGGTGGAGGACCCGGAGCGGATCGCAGACGCCTGGGACCAGGCGTTTGCAGCGGACTGCCCCGTGGTGATCGAGGTCCTGACCGACCCCGAGATCCCGTTGCTTCCGCCGTTCCCGGCCGGGCGCCAGAAGGCGGAAAGCATGCGCAAGGGACTGGCGGCGGAGGACGACGGCGGCCGGGCCTCAGCGCTGCTGGACACCTACGTCTCGCACGAGGAACGCCGCGAGGGCTAGGCGCGGAAGCCGGGGACGGCGTTAGGGCCGCCCGCCGGGCTCAGAGCAGCACGGCGGTAACGGCAAGGTCTTTGCCCGCGTACCGTTCGGCGTCCTGCAGGATTTCGCAGATGATGCCGAACGACCTGTCGCTGCGGAACGGGGCCGCCACCTGCCACAGCACGGTGATGGGCGGGTTGCCGTTGTCGGTGATGCTGTCTGCAAAGTCGTGGAGCGAATCGTTCAGTGCATCCAGGTTCACGCCGTAGTGCTCGGGAAAGTCCAGGACCTCACCGAAGGTTTCCAGGACAGCGCGTTTGCTGTCCGCGGGAGGGACCACCACGCTGCGCCGGCCGGCGTCGGCCACCTGTTCCTGCAGTTCTTCCAGGGTCCAGGTGTCGCCGGAGAAGATTCTCATGGTTGTGCTAGTTGCCTTCCGCTATGTACTTGAACGTTGCGTAGTGGTCACTGGTGTAATACTTCTCCCCGCCGTCGCCGGCCACGATGCGCCGCGCGCCCCGGTCCGCTTCCCCGGGAGTAGGAACGGTGTACTCGCGGTAGTAGCCGCGGTTCCGGACGGGCAGGACCCGCTCAAAGTTGCCGAACACCTGGTCATCCTGGCTGTACCGGAACGGGCCGCCTGCCCGGATCAGACCCAGCACCCGGCGGCCCTCCGCGGGGAGGGCCGATTCGCGGATCTCCGGCAGGCCGGACGGGTTGGCGCTCCGCTGTGGCGGGGACTGCTTCGCTGCCGCGGACGCGGCCGTTCCACCCGGCGTGGAGCTGGGGCTGGAAGCCGTTTCCGGCGTCGTGCGTTCCGTCTGCTGGCCCAGGAGGCCGGCGCCGCCGAACGCCACCAAGGCCAGCACCACGAGGGCGGCCAGGAGCAAGGGAAGGACAGAGCGGTTGCGCATTGATGGCCTACGTGCGGTAAATGCTGATGGAGTTGGCCTCGGCAAGGTCGGTTTCCCCCGAAGCCACCTGGATGCCTTGCCGCTGCTTGTGGCGCGGCGAGGTGGTCAGCCGAAGCTCGAACAGGCTTGGAACTTTCCTCCCCGCATCCGGCAGGGTGACCAACACGTCCGACGCGCTGCCGTTGACCACCACCAGGCCGGCCAGGTCACCGCCGTCGTCCCCGAGCAGGAGCTGCATGACCCGGTGATGCGGATCGTTCCAGCGTTCGGCGGACATGGGCTGGCCATCCTGGTCGAACCAGTAAAGGTACGACTGTTCGTCCCGGACGGGGAAGTCATGCGGCTGGGCGGCCAGGAACTCCTTGCGCAAGCGGATGTACCGTTTGGTGCTCCGCAGCATTTCGTGCGCCTCCGGCGTCATGGTCCAGTCAAGCCAGTTAATGGCATTGTCCTGGCAGTAGGCGTTGTTGTTCCCCTGCTGCGTCCTGGCCAGCTCGTCGCCGGCGGTGATCATGGGAACGCCCAGCGAAACCATCAATGACGCCATGAGGTTCCGCCGCGACTGTGCCCGTTTTTCCAGGATCACGCCGTTCTCGGTGGGACCCTCCACGCCATGGTTGTAGCTGCGGTTGTCCCCGTGCCCGTCCCTGTTCTCTTCGCCGTTGTCCTCGTTGTGCTTTCGGTCGTAGGACACAAGGTCGTTCATGGTGAAGCCGTCGTGGGCGGTGACGAAGTTGACCGATGCCAGCCGCGAGCGTCCGGACGCCTGGAAGAGGCTGGCGGAACCGGAAAGGGCATCAGCGAGTTTGGCCATGGTCCCGCCGTGGCCGCCGGAATCGATGGCCCCACGGTCTGCCAGCCAGAAGGTACGGACGGCGTCGCGGAAGTGGTCGTTCCAGTCCACCCATCCGGGCGGGAACCTGCCGGTCTGCCAGCCTCCATAGCCAATGTCCCAGGGCTCGGCGATCAGCTTGACCTCGGACAACACGGGGTCGGCGGCGACGGCGGTGAGGAAGGGATGTTCGGGGTCGAACTCATTGGCGGCGTCCCTGCAGAGCGTGACGGCGAGGTCGAACCGGAAGCCGTCGATGTGGAACTCGTCCACCCAGTACCTCAGGGAATCGGTCACCAGCTGGACCACGCGCGGGTCCGCGAAGTTGAGCGAGTTGCCGCAGCCGGTGGTGTCGATGTACTTGCCGTGGCCGTCCACCCGGTAGTACGTGTCCTCCCCCAGGCCCCTGAAGCTCAGGACCGGACCATCGGGCCCGCCTTCGGCCGTGTGGTTGTAAACAACGTCCAGGATGACCTCGAGCCCGGCGGCGTGGAGTGCCTTGACCATAGCCTTGAACTCATCCTGGACGGCCTGCGGGCCTTCCTCCCGTGCCGCCCTGGTGGCATAACCAGGGTGCAGGGCGAAGAACGCGGCGGTGTTGTACCCCCAGTAGTTGGCCAGGCCGAGGTCCTGCAGGTGCGGCTCATCGATGTGGAAGTGCACGGGAAGGAGCTGGACGGACGTGATGCCCAGGCTGGTCAGGTGCTCCACCACGGCGGGGTGGGCCAGGCCGGCGTAGGTGCCCCTGAGCTCTTCCGGAACATCGGGGTGGAGCATGCTCTGGCCGCGGACATGCGCTTCGTAAACGATGGTGTTCCGCCAGGGAAGGCGCAGGCGTTCGTCCGCCCCCCAGTCGAAATCGGCGGCAGTCCGTACGCTGGTGAGGAAGCCGTCGCGCTGGTCCACCGCCCGGCCATAAGGGTCCAGGAGCAGGGGCTGCCTAACGGAACCGTTCCCGTTGGCCGAGGCGGCCCCCGGAGGCAGTGAATGGCCGTCTGTGGTGGGACGGAAGCCGTAGCGGGATCCGTAGGGCAGGTCCTCCACAATGCCGTGATGGACGCCCCGGGTCACATTGGGCAACGTCTGGACCCGCCACCGGCCCCCGGGAGGACAGTAAACGATGTCCAGGCTGGACACCCCGGGAGCCAGGCAGGCGACGTTGGCGCGCGCGCCGGCATGGTGCCGGGTACCGCCCGAATCAGCGCGCGGAACACTGACACCAAGCGGAACGGCCGAGGAGGCGTCCATGGCGGAAGCAGTGTCGAAGAGCGGCATGACCATCACCTAAATAGTAGCCGCCAGCGGCACTGACCTGCCCGTTCGCCCCTGCGGCGCCGGGTAACCAGCCCGGCAAGGTCCGGGCCTGGAGTGCTTACCCTGCTGCGCGCTGCCGGGAGACCTCGTACAGCGAGATACCCACGGCCATTGAAGCGTTGAGCGACTCCATGGCGGAATCGATGGGGATGGAGACGATCTGGTCGCAGTTCTCGCGGACCAGTCGGCTCAGGCCCTTCCCCTCGGAGCCCACCACGATGCAGACGGGTTCGGTGGCCAGGGTGAGGTCAGGCAGCGAGACGTCACCGTCGCCGTCGAGCCCCAATACGAAGATGCCCATGTTCTTGAACTGCTTCAGGGCGTTGTTCAGGTTGGAGGCGCGGGCCACCGGCACGCGGACGGCAGCGCCGGCGCTGGTCTTCCAGGCCGCTGCGGTGACGCCGACGGAGCGGCGCTCAGGCACAATGACGCCGTGGCCGCTGAAGGCGGAGACGGAGCGGATGATGGCGCCCAGGTTCCGGGGGTCCGTGATGCCGTCCAGTGCAACAAAGAGCGGCGCATTCTTGATGTGCCCCTTCTTCCACTTTTCCACGGTTTCCTCGGCCAGTTCGTAGGCGTCCTGGTACTCGTAGGGCGGAATCTGCAGCACCAGCCCCTGGTGGACGGCGTCGTCCGTCATCCGGTCAAGTTCGGGTTTGCCCGTTTCCATCAGCGGGATGCCGCGTTCGGCGGCGAGCTTCAGGGATTCCTTGACGCGGTCGTCCATCTCGATGCGGATGGCAACGTGCAGGGCTTTGGCGGGGATGCCGGCGCGGAGCGCTTCAACTACCGAGTTGCGCCCGGTCACGACTTCCTCGGTGGCACGGCCCTTGGGCCCGGACTTCGCCGCGCCGGCGCTGCGGGCACCGGTTCCGCGCTTGGCGGCGGACCGCTCGGAAAGCTGCTTGGCTTTGTGCGCCTTGTGGTACGGACGGTCCTCGGCCTTGGGCGTGGGGCCCTTGCCCTCCAGGGCCTTGCGGCCATGGCCACCGGTTCCGATGGTTGGGCCCTTCTTCGCTTTAACCGATCGGCGACCATTGTTGGCCATGATGTTCCACCCTTGATTGTGTTGACTGAGTCTGCATACCAGTCTACTGACCGAAGAAAAATCGGCGGGCTCCGGCCTTTTGCGGAGCTCAGGCGGTCCGGCGGATCAGTCCCGCTTGAGGCTCCAGGTGGCGCCGTCAGGGCCGTCCTCCACCACGACGCCGGCCTGGTTGAGGGTGTCCCGGATGGCGTCGGACGCTGCCCAGTCCTTCTCAGCCCGGGCAGCAGCGCGGGCCGCCAGCTGCGCTTCGACCAGGACGCTCAAGGCTTCGGCCTCACGGGTCGACGCCGCGGCGGAACCTTCGACGGCGTTCAGCCCCAGGACTCCGGTCATCAGGACGACGGCGTGCATCGCGTTCCGGGCAGCGTCGTCGTCGCCCTCGGCAAGGGCCGTGTTGCCCGCGCGGACTGTCTCGTGGAGTGCGGCCAGGGCGCGCGGGACGTTGAGGTCATCGTCCATGGCTTCGCAAAATGCGTTCATGGCCGGGGAAGGGGAGCCGTGGTTGCCGTCCATCGCACCCGCGTCGCCGCCGAACCGGGCACCGGCCTTGGCAAGGAACCCGTCAATGCGTTCGACGGCGGCCGCAGCCTCCTGCAGGGAGGTGGGCCGGTAGTCCAGGACGGAGCGGTAGTGTGCCTGGCCCAGGTAGTAGCGCACCACCCGGGGGGAAGCCAGTTCCAGCATTTCTGCCGGGCTGATGGTGTTGCCGATGGACTTGGACATCTTTTCGCCCTGGTAGGTCACCATGCCGTTGTGCATCCAGAAGTTCGCGAACGGGTGGCCCGCCGCCTGTGACTGCGCCATCTCGTTTTCGTGGTGCGGGAAGCGCAGGTCCAGGCCGCCGCCGTGGATGTCGAACGCCGTGCCCAGGTACTTCGTGACCATGGCCGAGCACTCAAGGTGCCAGCCGGGCCGGCCGGCTCCCCAGGGCGACGCCCAACTGGCTGTGGCCGGTTCCCCTTCTTTGGAGCCCTTCCACAGCGCAAAGTCGCGGGGGTCCTTCTTGCCGCGGGGATCGGCGTCGGGCGCTGCCTGCATGTCGTCGATGTTCTGCCGGGTCAGGGCGCCGTACTTGTCCCACGAACGGACATCGAAATACACGTCACCCGAATCGTCCAGGGCGGGGTAGGCGTGGCCGCGCTCGATGAGCTGCTGGATCAGGGCATGCATCTCGGGAATGTGCCCGGTGGCGCGGGGTTCGTAGGTGGGACGCGAGACGCCCAGGGTGTCGTAGGCCTTCAGGAACTCCTGCTCGTAGCGGTACGCCAGCGCCCACCACTCCTCGCGCGGCACTTCGCCCGCCTCTGGACTGAAGTCCGGAGCGAAGGACGCCTCGGATTTGGCAAGGATCTTGTCGTCGATGTCCGTGACGTTGCGGACCACCGTGACCCGCAGGCCCCGGTACTCAAGCCAGCGGGTGAGCTGGTCGAAGGCGATGGCGGAGCGGATGTGGCCCACGTGCGGCATGCCCTGGACGGTGGCACCGCAGTAGTAGAGGCTGACCTTGCCGTCGACGATGGGGACGAAGTTCCGGACTTCGGCGGAGGCGGTGTCATAGAAGCGCAGGGTCACCGCTCCAGACTAGCTGATGGCTTGGGGCTGCTGCGGGTACACCAGTGCGGTGGCTACCGCGGAAATACCCTCTCCGCGTCCGGTGAATCCCAGGCCGTCGCTGGTGGTGGCCGTGACACCCACGTGGGCGCCGGCGGCTTCGCTGAGGACCTTCTGGGATTCTTCCCGCCGCGGCCCGAACTTGGGCCGGTTGGCCACGAACTGCACCGCAACATTGCCGATCTCGAAACCCGCGGCCCGGACGATCCGAGCAGCTTCCGCAAGAAGGGTGGCGCCGGATGCGCCGGCGAACTCGGGGCGGTCGGTACCGAAGTGGGTGCCAAGGTCGCCGATGCCGGCGGCAGAGAACAGGGCGTCCGCGGCAGCGTGGGCCACGGCGTCACCGTCAGAGTGCCCCGCCAGGCCGCGTTCGCCGGGCCAAAGGAGTCCGCCCAGCCAGAGCGGGCGGGGTGAGTCTTCCGGCGCGTAGGCATGGACGTCGATTCCCACTCCGGTACGCGGCAGGACCATGTCCGCGCTCATCCTTCCACCCACCGGGCTCCGAGCGGACCTTCCAGGAGTCCTTCCGCGAAGATCAGGTCAAGGGGTGTGGTGATCTTGAGGGACTGCGTTGAGCCGCGGACGGCATGGACGGGGGTGCCGAGCATCTCCACCAGCATGGCGTCGTCGGTGACGGCCGCGGACTGCTGCTGATCCAGCGCTTGTGCGGCCTGGTGGGCCTGCAACAGGGTCCTGATCGTGAAACCCTGGGGCGTCTGCACAGCCCTCAGCTCCTCACGGCGGGCCGTCCCCGTGACAACCTCCGGCGCAAAGGCAGTGTCCCCGCCAGTGGTGGCGGCCACGGTCTTCACGGTGTCCACTACCGGGACTGCAGGAATGACGGCGGCAGCACCGGCGGCAAGGGCATCGGATACGCGGTGGAAGACGGATTCGGGCGTCAGTGCGCGGGCGGCATCGTGGACCAGGACCGCCTCGATGCCGTCCATCAGCGCCTCGATCCCGGCCCGGACGGAATCAGCCCGGGTGGATCCGCCGTCGACGATCGTCAGGAGCGGGCCGCCGTCGGCAAGCTCGCCACGGAAACTGTCACACAACTGGCGCAGGCCCTGGTCCCCGGCGGGCAGGGCCACGCACACCTGGCTGGCCACTCCTGACGCGACGATTCCCCGGAGGGCATGCATCAGGATGGGCTCGCCGCCGAGCGGCACAGCCGCCTTGGGCATGCCGTAGCCAAGGCGCTGCCCGGAACCGGCGGCCACAAGGATGACGGCGGTGACCAGGCGCGTGGATGAATCACTCATGCGGACAAGCCTACGACGCCGCCACTTCGGTCAGGTGCCGAGGGCACCGCCGGAAGGGCGCAAAAAAAGAAGCCCCGGCGGCACTTGCGTGCCGCCGGGGCTAAATTCTTAGGAAGCCAGGACCTCGTCGAGAACGCTTGCAGCCTTCTCCTCGTCGGTCTTTTCAGCCAGCGCCAGTTCTGAAATCAGAATCTGACGGGCCTTGGCCAGCATTCGCTTCTCGCCTGCGGAAAGGCCCCGGTCGTGATCCCGGCGCCACAGGTCGCGAACAACCTCTGCCACCTTGATGACGTCACCGGAAGCAAGCTTCTCCAGATTTGCCTTGTACCTGCGTGACCAGTTGGTGGGCTCCTCGGTGAACTCGGCGCGGAGCACATCAAACACGTGCTCCAGGCCTTCCTTGCCCACTACGTCCCGGACCCCAACAAGGTCAACGTTCTCTGCTGGAACTTCAATGGTCAGATCACCCTGAGCCACCTTGAGCTTGAGATACATCTTCTCTTCGCCCTTGATGGTGCGCATCTTGATTTCTTCAATCTTCGCAGCACCGTGGTGAGGGTAAACTACTGTCTCGCCGACCTCAAATACCATGTGGACATTTCCCCTTTCCCGCAGACCAGTTTATCACGATTCAGGCATATGACCGGCCGGAGAAAGGGCTTCCAACCGCGAAAATACGCGGAAAATCGGCCCAATCGACCCCCTCCGCCCCCTTGACGGATGGCAAGATTAGTGCATCACGTGAGCGCTCCCACGCCCGATGTGACACTGCCGAATCCTCGTTTGCCCCTCATTGCGGATAGGCTATGGCTGAAAAAGACTTCAAATTTCTTGAGGAGTACGTGACGTGCGTTCCACTGCGATGAACCGGGCCCAGCGCGGCAAACTGGCACTGACGGCTGCTGCCCTTGGCGCCAGCCTGCTGACCGCAGGCTGCGGTTACATCACACCCCAGCAGACCAGCCACCAGTACTCCGCCTCGGACGGCATCCGCGCCGACCTCGGTCCCCTCCAGCTGCGGAACATCCTGATTGTTTCCGCGGGCGAGGACCAGCCCGGCCGCCTCATCGGCGCCGTCTACAACTCCTCCTCCAAGGACGTGAAGCTCACGGTCAACGGCGCCAAGGGTTCACAGACCGAGGTGCCAGTGAAGGCCAACTCGTACACGCTCCTGAACGAGGACTCCGACGAGGCCATCCTGAGCACCACCGGCGGCAAGCCCGGCTCCCTGGTGGACGTCAAGATCAGTGAGAACGGCACCAACGTCAGCAACACGGTGAAGGTTCCCGTCCTGGACGCCACCTTGGCGGAATACAAGGACTACGTGCCGACCCCGAGCTCCTCGGCGACATCCTCGTCGTCCGCGAGCCCCAGCGCCGGCTCCTCGGCCAGCACGGGCTCCTCAGCCAGCTCCAGCGCGTCCGCCGGCGCCGGCTCTTCCGCCACTGCCACTCCGAGCGCCACGGCGACCGCCACCAGCCGCTAGGCGAACAGCGGGTCGCCGCCGGAAGCAGGCATAACGAAAGGGAGGGCCATCCAGGCCCTCCCTTTTGTTATGCCTTCCGGGCTTGTCCCGGCTCGGCCTACGGCTCGAATTTGTACCCGAGGCCGCGGACGGTCACCAGGTAGCGCGGTGCGGAGGGGTCCGGTTCGATCTTGCCGCGGAGCCGCTTCACGTGGACGTCCAGGGTCTTGGTGTCGCCCACGTAGTCGGAGCCCCACACCCGGTCGATCAGCTGGCCGCGGGTCAGCACCCTGCCCGAGTTGCGGAGGAGCATCTCCAGGAGCTCGAACTCCTTCAAGGGAAGCAGGACCTGCTCTCCGTCCACGCTGACCACATGCCGTTCGATGTCCATGCGGACCGGACCCGCCTGGACGGTTGCCGAGATCAGTTCCTCCGGCTCGCCCTGGCGGCGCAGTACTGCCCTGACACGGGCCACCAGTTCCCGTGAGGAGTAGGGCTTGGTGACATAGTCGTCCGCACCGAGCTCCAGGCCCACCACTTTGTCGATTTCCGAGTCCTTGGCCGTCAGCATGATGACGGGAACGCTGGAGCGCTGGCGGAGCTGGCGGCACACCTCGGTGCCGGAGAGCCCGGGCAGCTGCAGGTCAAGCAGCACCAGGTCGGCGCCGTTGCGGTCGAATTCGGTGATGGCGTCAAGGCCGTTGTCCACCACTTCAACCTCGAACCCTTCTTTGCCCAGCAAATAGGACAGGGGGTCGCTGAACGACTCCTCATCCTCGACAATCAAAATCCTGCTCAAGCGCTGGCTCCTCGTTCTGTTGCGCCGGCGGCGCGGGGTACTGGGGTGAGACTGACCTTCTCCGGCGCCAATGCCGGCGCTTCCGTTGCGGCGGGCCCGGCCTCGCCGTCCTGGCCTTCCATCTCGGGCAGCCGGAGGGTGAAGGTGGACCCCTGCCCGGGCTGGGACCACAGGGTCACTTCGCCGCCGTGGTTCGATGCCACGTGCTTCACGATGCTCAGGCCCAGGCCGGTGCCGCCGGTGTGGCGGGACCGGGCGGCGTCCACACGGTAGAAGCGTTCAAAGACGCGTTCCTGGTCCTCGGGGTTCAGCCCGTCCCCCTGGTCCGTGACGGAAATCGAAACCAGGCCTTCCCGGGACCGGACACCGATCCCCACCCGGGTGTTGGCCGGCGAATAGCGGATGGCATTGTCGATAAGGTTCCGCAGCGCCGTCACCAGCAGGTCCTGGTCACCGAAGACCTTGCCGTCGGCGCGGCCGCCCACCACAATGCTGATGTTCTTGCTCTCCGCGGGAAGCTGCGACCGGTCCACGGCCTCGGTGATGACGGCGTTGATGTCCACCGGGCCGCCCTCCTGCGTCACGCTGGCGCCCTGCAGGCGGGAAAGTTCGATGATGTCCTGGACCAGGGCAGCAAGGCGGGCTGATTCCTTGTGCATGCGCTTGGCGAAGCGGCGGACGGCTTCTTCGTCGTCGGCGGAGGATTCCAGCGCCTCTGCCAGCAAGGAGATGGCACCCACGGGGGTTTTCAGTTCGTGCGATACGTTGGCGACGAAGTCGTTGCGGATTTCTTCGGTGCGGGTGATTTCCGTCCGGTCATCGGCCAGGAGCAGGATGTATTCCTCGCCGAGCATGGCGGCACGGACCTGGACGATGATGGTTCCCTTGCCCAGCGGCCCGCGCGGGAGTTCGAGCTGCTTTTCAAGGATGACGCCGTCCCGCCGGACTCCGGCGCTCATGTCCAGGAGTTCCTTGTGCACCACGGTGTGTCCGCGGACCAGGCCGTAGGCGTATGCGGCGGGGCTGGCACGGACCACGCCGTCCACGTCATCCAGCACCACGAAGGCACGTCCGACGACGGCGAGCACCTCCGCTGCGCCGGCCGGCAGCGCCAGCTCCCCGGCGTCGACATCGAGCAGCTGGCGCTGCTTCTCGCTGACCCGGTAGGCGAGCACGCCGAACGTGCCAAGCGCCAGGCCGACAAGGCCGGCTACCAGACCAATGAGCATAGGATCCACAGCTCCACTTTATGCTCTTGCCTTCAACCCCCTGCCGCCTTCAGGCCCATCCGGCAAACGGTTCAACTAACGTTCATCTATGGGGGCATAATCGTTTACCCGGCGGTGACAGAGTTGGTGGTCAGAGCGCCTCATGGCGACACGATTCCTGCTGCCCCGGAGCGGCCGCGGGAGTTCCAAGGAAAGGACGCCTACGTGCGTAAGGTTTTTCAGGAAGAGCTCACCCAGGTCGGTGACCAGCTGGTGGAGATCTCCCGGCTGGTCAGCGAAGCGATCAACAAGGCCACTACCTCATTCCAGGTAGCGGACGTTGATCTCGCGCAGGATGTCATCGCCGCGGACGCGCGCATCGACTTCCTGCAGAACAGCCTCGATGAGCGGGCGATCGACATTCTGGCGTTGCAGGGTCCCGTCGCCAGCGATCTGCGCATGATCGTCGGTTCGCTCCGGATGAGCGCCTCCCTCGAGCGGATGGGTGACCTGGCCCGGCACATCGCCCAGCTGGCCCGTCTCCGGTACCCGTCCATGGTGATTCCGGAGTCCATGACGGAGACCTTCAACCGGATGGCGGAACTCGACCAGGAGATCGCCGACAAGCTGACGGTCCTGCTGGAGAGCCGCGACCTTGAGGTGGCCAGGGATATCCTCAAGGCCAACACGGCCATCAATGATCTGCACTTGAGCGTCTTCAAGGCCATTGCCGCGCCTGAGTGGAACGAGTCCCCCGCCACCACGGTGGATGTGGCCCTCGCCAGCCGCTACTTCGAGCGCTTCGCGGACCATGGCGTCTCCGTAGCCCAGAAGGTGACCTACCTGGTTACCGGGGCATGGCAGCCGAACGCCACCGAGCACAGCTGACGCATAACGAGCGGATATACGACGGCGGGCTGGCCACTTAGGTGACCAGCCCGCCGTCGTCGGCTCTAAGGCTCTACTTCTTGCCCTGGTTGGCGACGGCCAGGATGGCCTCTTCGGCAGCCTCGGGGTCAAGGTAGGTTCCGCCGGGCTTGACCGGCTGGAAGTCCTCGTCCAGTTCGTAGACCAGCGGGATGCCGGTGGGGATGTTCAGGCCTGCGATGGCTTCATCACTGATGCCGTCAAGGTGCTTGACGAGGGCACGGAGAGAGTTGCCGTGCGCGGTGACCAGGACCGTCTTGCCGGCCTTGAGGTCTTCCTTGATGTCCGATTCCCAGTAGGGCAGGAGCCGCACCAGGACATCCTTGAGGCATTCAGTGCGCGGCAGGGCGTCGCCGAGGTCCGCGTACCGGGGGTCGTGGGCCTGGGAGAACTCGGAGTCGTCATCCAGGGGCGGCGGCGGGGTGTCGTAGGAACGGCGCCATTCCATGAACTGCTCTTCGCCGTATTCGGCCAGGGTCTGGGCCTTGTCCTTGCCCTGCAGCGCGCCGTAGTGGCGTTCGTTGAGGCGCCAGTCGCGCTTGACCGGAATCCAGCCGCGGTCGGCCTTGTCCAGGGCGATGTTCGCGGTGTTGATGGCCCGCTTCAGCAGGGAGGTGTAGAGCACGTCCGGGAGGATGTTGTTCTCCACCAGCAGCTCACCGCCGCGCGCTGCTTCCGCGCGGCCCTGGTCGTTCAGGTCAACGTCCACCCAGCCGGTGAACAGGTTCTTGGCGTTCCATTCGCTGTGGCCGTGGCGCAGCAGAATCAGCTTGTAAGTCATGATTTTCATCCTAGCCGAGCAGTGTTGCCGCCCGCCCAGCGTTACAAGGCCGGCTGCCGTACGCCCGCCTCCCCAGGCGGCGGGGATAGGGTTGTGCGGTGGTTCAAAAGGCTGAACGGGTGAACGCCCCGCAACTTTCCGGCAGGACGCCCGGCGCCCGGCAGGGCCGTCCGGTAGGCAACGTCACCCGCGGCACCACCAACCCCAACCGGATGCGCCGCGTGGACCGCTGGCTGGCCGGACCGCAGGCCTGGCGCCTGCGGTCCGCGGCCGACCCCCTCGTCGTCGACCTGGGCTACGGCGCAACCCCTGCCACCGCCGTCGAACTCCATGAAAGGCTCACTGCCGTCCGGCCGGACGTACGGGTCTGCGGGATCGAAATCGAGCCCGGACGCGTCCGCGCTGCGCTTCCCCTGCAGCGGCCCGGGCTGACCTTCCACGTGGGCGGTTTTGAACTGCCTGTTCCAGGCCGTCCGGTCCTGGTCCGCGCCTTCAATGTCCTGCGCCAGTACGAGGAAGCCGACGTCCAGGGCATCTGGCGGCTGGTGCAGAACAGGTTATCGCCGGACGGCATCTTCGTTGACGGCACGTGCGACGAGATTGGGCGGCGGGTGACCTGGGTGGCGCTGGACCAACACCGCCCGTTGTCCCTCAGCATCTCCGTGCGCTTCGGCAGCTTTGACCTGCCCTCGGACGTGGCCGAACGGCTTCCCAAGGTATTGATCCACCGCAACGTCCCGGGCGAGCCGATTCATGCCTTCATGCAGGCGATGGACCGGGCGTGGCTTGAAAGTGCACCGCTTGCCTCATTTGGCAACAGGCAGCGCTGGGTGGGGATGTGCCAGAGCATGCGCGACGCCGGATGGCCGCTCCAGGACGGACCGGCCCGGTGGCGGCTGGGCGAACTCACGGTGGACTGGGAGGCGGTGGCTCCGCTGGGTTAGGGAGCCGGGTTAAGCGCTGATCACCAGGGGCCGTAGGGGCCCATGTTGCGGCTGCCGCCGCGGCCGGCGTCCTTTACCGCGGGGCGGACGTCGGCCAGGTAGACGGAGGCCGCCACCACTGCAGCGAGCCCGAAGAGCCCAAGGGTGCTGATGATGCCGCCGCCGGCGCCGAACAGCGAGATGATGCCGACCAGCAGCGCGCCACCGGTCAGGGCAAGCCAGAAGGTCTTGGTCCGCTTGCCCGTGGCTTCGAAGGCGTTGGCCCGGTGCCGGGCGCAGTCGACGAACGCCCACAGTTCAAGCCCCAGCGCCACGAGGCCAAGAATGAAGAACACTGCCTGCTCTACGTACGCGATGATTATTCGACCGTCCACAAGCCCAGCCTAGCCCTCCAGCGTGTCCAGCGCCTGTTTCAGGTCGGCCCAGAGGTCTTCGACGTTTTCCACGCCGACACTGAGCCGGACCAGGTTCTCCGGCACGCTTGCGGGTTCGGCTGAGTGCCGGCGCCGGCGTTCGATGAGGGATTCCACCCCGCCCAGGGACGTGGCAGGCAGCCAGAGCTCCAGCGCCTGCACCAGTTTGTCCGCGGCGTCGGCGCCGCCCAGGCCCGCCGCAGGTGCCACCTGGATGCAGATGATGGAGCCGAACCCCTTCATCTGCCCTTTTGCCCGGGCATGCCCGGGGTCGGCGTCGAGGCCGGGGAACCGGATGGATTCAATGCCGGGATGCCCGGCGAGCCGTTCCGCGAGGACCATCGCGGACTCCTGCGACCGTTCCACGCGCAACGCGAGGGTCCGCAGGCCCCGCAGTGCGAGCCAGGCTTCGAAGGGACCGGCGATGGCGCCATGGATGATGCGGTGGTGGAGCAGCGATGAACGGATGTCCGGGTTGGCGGTGACCAGCGCACCAAGGACGACGTCGGAGTGCCCGGCGAGGTACTTGGTCACCGAGTGGAGGACGATGTCGGATCCGAGCAGCAGGGGCTGCTGCACCAAGGGGGTGGAGAAGGTGTTGTCCGTGACAACGATTGCCCCGACAGCGTGGGCGGCCTCCGCGACGGCGGACATGTCCGCGATCCCCAGCATGGGGTTGGTGGGGCTTTCCAGCCACAGCATGGCCGCGGCTTTCGACGACGGGCCTTTCGGTGCCAGGGCGTCCTTCACCGCACCGGTGTCGGCGATGTCAACGGTCCGGAGTTCGATGAAGCCCTTTTCGGCGAGTTCGGAGGCCATCACCAGCGAGCCGGAGTAGCTGTGGTTGGGCATGACCAGCACGCCCCCGGCAGGAATAAGGGACAGAGCGGAACTGACCGCCGCGAGCCCCGATGCGTAGAGAAGGCCGGGAAGAGTGGACCCTTCAAGCTGGCCGAGCGCCTCCTCGAACGGATCCCAGGTGGGATTGGAGTAGCGGCCGTAACCCCGGTCCCCGTCCCCCAGGGGGCCGGTGCCGAAGTAGGTGGAGGAAAGGGTAATGGGGGGATTGACCGGCTGGTCCCTTTCCCGCGGCGGCCGCCCTGCCGCCACCACCACGGTCTCGGGTGAAAGGGAAGCGGCCTGATGCTCGGAAAGACTCATGGTGAAAAGCGTACTGTTCCTCCCGGATCCGCCGGAAAGCGGTGTCGCTTTGTGGACTGGCGCCGTTCACATGGCAGCCGCCTTCCGGGCAGTTCCGGGTCGGGAAATGTCGGCAGGCCTCGGTAGGCTTGAGAAGTGAATAAACAGAGGGCCGGCGTATTCATCGCTTTCGAAGGCGGCGATGGTGCCGGCAAGTCCACCCAGGCGGCCAGGCTTGCGGCGGCACTGGACTCCCGTGGCTACACCGTGCTGCGCACCCGTGAACCCGGCGGCACCACCGTTGGCGAGAAGCTGCGGTCGCTGGTGCTGGACCACGGCAACGGCGAGATCGATGCCCACACGGAAGCCCTCATATTTGCCGCTTCCCGTGCCGCCCACGCCAGCCAGGTCATCCGCCCGGCTTTGAGCCGCGGCGAGATCGTGCTGACGGACCGGTACATCGACTCCTCCGTGGCCTACCAGGGGGCCGGCCGCAACCTGGGCCTGGAGGCGGTACGTTCCCTCAATGACTGGGCCACCTCCGGCCTCCAGCCCCACCTCACAGTCCTCTTGGACGTTGACCCCCAACTTGGCCGCCGGCGCCGGACTGCCGGCCAGGCAGCGGAAGACCGCCTGGAATCCGAGGCCGACGAGTTCCACACCAGGATCCGGGAAGCTTTCCTCAGCCTCGCCGCCGGCCACCCGCAGCGGTACCTGGTCCTCCCGGCCCACCTGCCGGTGGATGAGCTGGCGGGGCAGATCTTCGCCCGGGTGGATACGCTCCTGGCCGTTCCCGCCCCGGCAGCGGCCACGGACGGCGGTGCCTCATGACCGTCTGGGATGACCTCCAAGGCCAGCCCGCCGTCGTCGAACAACTACGCCAGGCCGCAAGCGGCGAAGGCCTGACGCACGCGTGGCTGTTCACCGGTCCGCCGGGGTCCGGGCGGTCCAACGCCGCCAAGGCGTTCGCTGCCGCCTTGAACTGTGACCAGGAGGACGTGGGCCTGCGTGGCTGCGGGCAGTGCCAGGCCTGCCACACCATCCTGGGTGAGACCCATTCGGACGTGACGTTCGTGCGCACCGAGAAGGTCACCATCACCATTGACGAGGCCCGCGAACTGGTGGCCACCGCGGGCAACCGGCCATCGTCCGGGCGCTGGCGGATCATCGTGGTGGAGGACGCCGACCGCATGGCCGAGCGGACCACCAACGTGCTCCTCAAGGCCATCGAGGAACCCACACCGCGGACCGTGTGGATGCTCTGCGCACCCTCCCCCGCCGATGTCCTGGTGACCATCCGTTCCCGCTGCCGCAGCGTTGCCCTGCGGCTGCCGCCCGCCTCCGACGTGGCAGCGCTGCTGGTCCGGCGCGACGGCGTGGACCCTGTCCTTGCTGAGCAGGCGGCCCGTGCTGCCCAGAGCCATGTGGGCATTGCCCGGCGACTCGCCAGGGATCCCGCCGCAAGGGAACGCCGCCTGGAGACAGTCCGCTTTCCACTTGGGCTGCGCGGTGTAACTGCCGCGGTCATGATGGCGGACAAGCTGGTCAAGATCGCCACGGCAGAAGCCAACAGCTCCAACGAGGAGAGGGATGCGGCGGAGAAGGCAGCCCTCCTGGCGACCCTGGGCGCTCCGGAATCAGGAACCCTTCCCCCGGCCATGCGCAGCCAGCTCAAACAGCTCGAAGACGACCAAAAACGGCGGGCCAAGAGATCCATCACCGACTCCCTGGACCGGACGCTGACGGATTTGTTGTCCTTCTACCGGGACGTCCTGATCATCCAGCTTGGGAACGCCGTGGAGTTGGTCAACGTTGAGCTGAGGAGTGAGCTGGAAGACTTTGCCGCCCGCTCCACCCCGGAAGCCACGCTGGCCCGAATGGATGCCATCAACAAAGCCCGTGAACGCATCACCACCACCAACGTTGCCCCGCTGCTGACCATTGAGTCCATGGCTGCCAGCCTGATCCAGCCCTCCAAGGAGACCCGATGACTGCCCGCCCCCTGCCCGCACGCCACAGGTCCATCGGTGTCGCCGTCCGCGCCGCCGGCGCAATGGCCCTGGCGATGGTTCTGGCCTCATGCAGTCTCCTTAATGGCGGCGACAAGAACCCGCCGGAGGCTGCCACCGCCAAGGCCGACCCCTCAATCGTGGCGTCGGCTCCTGCCGGGCTGGAGAAGTTCTACTCGCAGGAAGTCGTGTGGCAGCCCTGCGAAGGGGAATTCCAGTGCGCCAAAGTGACCGTGCCCATGGATTACGGCAATCCGGGCGGGGATACCATCCAGATTGCCGCGCTCCGGGCCGGCAGCACAGGAAAGAAGACCGGCAGCCTCCTGGTTAACCCCGGCGGCCCCGGGGCCTCCGGGTACGACTTTGTGAAAGACGCTGCCGGGACACATTTTTCAGCGGCTGTCCGCAACGCCTACGACCTGGTGGGCTTCGATCCGCGCGGCGTGAAGCGCTCCGCCCCCGTCACCTGCATGACGGACGCGGAACGCGACGCCGCGCGTGCCAAAATCTACTCGTATGAAACCGATGCCGGGCTGGCGGAGGCACTGGCTGACACAAAGGCCATCGCCGACCAGTGCGCGGCACAGACAGGCCCGGTTTTGGCGCACATCGATACCGTCAGCTCCGCGAAGGACCTGGACGTGCTCCGCGCCGTCGTCAACGACACCAAGCTGAACTACCTGGGGTACTCCTACGGCACCTTCCTTGGCTCCACCTATGCCTCGCTGTTCCCGGACAATGTGGGCCGGATGGTCCTCGACGGCGCCCTCGATCCATCAATCAGCAATGAGGACCTGACCAGCGGCCAGGCGCGCGCCTTCGAAAAAGCGCTGCACAGTTATGTGGCCAGTTGCCAGAAGCAAGGCAAGTGTCCCCTCGGCGGCGACGTCGACTCCGGCGTACAGCAGATCCGGGACCTCATCAACTCCGTACAGCAGACACCCCGCACTGCCAAGGACGGCCGCCTGGTGAATGCCACCACGCTGGTCAGCGGCCTGATTACCCCGCTTTACAACGACCAAAGCTGGCCGGCCCTCACCCAGGCGCTGGAAGCTGCCGTGTCCGGGGACGTCAGCCTCATGCTTCGGCTTGCCGACCTCGGCGCCGACCGTTCCCCCGATGGTTCCTACACATCCAATTCGACGTTCGCCTTCAACGCGATCAACTGCCTGGACTACCCCATGGTTTCGGACACGGAAGGCATGCGCGCGGAGGAGAAGCGGCTGGAACAGGACTCCCCCACCCTGGGCTACTTCTTCGCGTACGGCGGGGTCACATGCGCTGAGTGGCCCTATAAGAACGTGCGTACGCCGGCCGCGGTGGAATACAGCGGAGACTCCCCCATTGTGGTCATTGGCACCACGGGCGACCCCGCCACGCCCGTTGACTGGGCCGCGTCACTGCGCAAGCAGCTGGGGAACGCTTCCCTGCTGACGTGGCGGGGTGAAGGACACACCGCCTACGGCCGGGCCAACAGCTGCCTGGAGGATTCGGTGGACAACTATCTGGTCAGCGGCAAACTGCCGGCCGACAACACGGTGTGTTGAGGATCGCAGCAGCCCCTGCCCGGCCATTTTGACCGCGGCGGCGGGACTCTATTACAGTTGACTCTTGCATGAAGCGCCCGGTTCCGCCGGGGATGTCATGCGGTGCTTCCTTAGCTCAGTCGGTAGAGCGTTTCACTCGTAATGAAAAGGTCATCAGTTCGATTCTGATAGGAAGCTCGGGATAAACCCCGGACAGCCCCTTCTTTTAGGGGTTTCCGGGGTTTTTCGCTGGTTAAGCGGGAAGTGCTGACTGGGGGCAGGGCACACTCACAGCGCGGCTGATAAGTGATGCCAAGGTCCTTTTTTGCGGCGGCCCCGGCGGCAGCGGCTATGACCAGGCGCTGACTGACACGCTGCGCCAACGGCACGTCCCGGCCACGCTCTTCCTGAATTCGCGGTGGATAACGGCCAATCCCGCGACGAGGCAACTGGCGGCAGATCCGCTCTTTGACATCGCCAACCACGGAACGTCCCATAAGCCGCTTTCCACCACAGGCAACACGGCCTATGGCATCCCGGGCACCAGGAATGCGGGTGAAGTCTACGACGAGATCATGCCCAACGATGGCGTCCTGTCCGGAATCACGGGCAAGCGTCCCCGGTACTTTCGCCCCGGCACCGCCTACATGGACGATGTCGCCGTAGACATCCTGAACGCCTTGGGTGTGAAGCCCGCGGGATTCAGCATCAATGGCGACGGCGGCGCAACCTATCCTGCCGCCGTCTTAGCCAAAGAGGTGGGAAGGGCACGGGCAGGTGATGTGGTCATCTGCCACGGCAACCACCCCAACGGTGGAACGGCTGATGGCATGAAGCAGGCGCTGGACAAGCTCGTGGCGGCCGGATTGTCCTTCACCCATTTGCCCTGAGAATGACACAACGCCCGGCTGGCGGGGTCCCCGTCGATCCGATACTTTGACAAGGAAGCCCTGCCCAGCAGCGTACGGCTAAACCAGTAAGGCCGGCGCCGAACGTGAGGAACCCGCCATGCCGGAACAGCGCAGCACCCCCGCCATCGGCTGGGTCCCGGCTTGGGCCGATCTTCAGGAGCGCACGGCGGAGCCCGTCAATGGAGGATTCCTCGTCGGGGATGCCGGGCAGGCGGTCAATGGGCAGATGGGCGAAGGACAAACGGCCGGGGGACAGGAGTACGTGGCGGCCTGGCTGGGTCCTGCCACCGAGGAGCTGGCCACCAAGTCAGTGGGCGGGGCCGGCGCGCGCCTCACCCTGGTCTGCGCCGACGCCGAGGGCATGGGCGACCCGGACGGGCTCACCCGGGTTTCGGAGCGGGTCCTGCTCATGGCTCCGACCGCCGAACTGAACACAGCGGTGCAACTGCCGGAAAACTCCCAGGTGGCCCTGGCACCCATGGAGACCTACGACGCCGTCGAAATCACGGTCTTTGACCGCCCCGTGGCGAGGGGCCGCATCCAGGTGCGGGACGACTTCGCGGCGGTGGCCATCACGGAACTCCCGGACGGGCCGGATCAGGCGGGCTTCCAACAGGGCCTGCTTGCGGCCATGGCTGAGGAGGCATTCCTCCATGGCGCGGAGTACCTGCACATGGTGGTGGACCCGGACGTCGCTGACCTCTACGAGGCATCCGGTTGGACCGTGGCGGGCCGCCTCCTGAGTTTCACAAAAAACTGACGACGGCGGCGGCCCGGCTTGGCCAACAATGTCCGGGTGTTTGGGGCCAGACACCCAGATCCGCGCGGCGAACCTAGTCCGGCCTGCCCACCACGACCTGCGCCGGACTGTGCGTGACATAGCCGTTGGCCCACGAGAAAAGCGCCCTGACCTTCTGCTGGAATCCGGGCAGCAGGGCGAGGTGGACCGCCAGCCACGACACGAATGCCAATGGTCCCTGCAGTTGCAGGCGCCGGGGCCCCAGCTCCGCCACGGCTGCCCCGCGGCCCACCATGGCCATATAACCCTTGTCCACGTAGCGGAAGGGCTGCCGCACACCCCCGGTAAGGTCAGCATGGATGTTGCGGGCCGCCCATTTGCCTGACTGCTGGGCAACCGAACCCAGCTGCGGCAATTTATTTCCCGCGGCGTCGGTGATGTTGGCGGAGTCCCCCAGCACGTACACCCCCTCGAAGTCGGGGACTGTCAGGTCGGGCTGCACGTCCACCCTGCCGCCCCTGCCCTGTTTCAGGCCGGACTCGGTGATGATCCGGCCGGCCTGCAGGCCACCGGCCCACACCACAATGCGGCCAGGAATGACGGTGCCATCCTTGAGGGTCACGCCGTCGGGACGCACTTCGCCGACTGCCTGCCCCATGTGCAACTGCACGCCCAGCTTGGTCAGGCGGTCGCGGGCGTACGCCTGCGATTTCTCCGAAAAGGCGGCAAGCACGTTCGGAACCATATCCACCAAGTGGACATGGCACCGGGCGGCCAGTCCCGGCGTGAAGTACTTGGGCAGAATGTATTTGACGTTTTCCGCCAAGGCGCCGGCAGTCTCCACGCCGGTGGGACCACCGCCCACCACAATCACGTCGGCTTCCGCTGCCGCCGGCTCGCGGTCGGCTTCGTCCAAAACGGCGGTGATGGCAGCACTGAGCCGCGTTGCATCCGCCACCGAGTACAGCGGGTAGGCGTTCTCTTCAGCGCCCGGGGTGTTGAAGAAGTTCGGCACGGCCCCCGTGGCGATGACCAGGATCCTGGCCCGGTAGCTTGAGCCGTCTGCGGTGGTGACGGCGCGGTTGGCCGCGTCGATCGAGGTCACTTCCGCCGTCAGGACCCGCACGTTGTTGATCTTGCGGAATTCGGAGCGGAGCGGCCGGGTAACCGCCGAGACGCCTATCTGGGAGGCAGCCACCTGGTAAAGGAGCGGCTGGAATTGCTGGTAATTGTTGGCATCGAGCAACAGCACCCGGACGCCCTTGCGGCCCAGCTCCTCAGCCGCCGTCTTTCCGGCGAAGCCGCCGCCAACCACGATGACCTGGTATGAATCGTCCATTCGTGCAACATACCCCTACGGGCCGATGAACAACAGGGTGCCGTTGCCACTGCAGGCGGCAGGCGTCCTGTCCGCCGAGCCGGACGGGTGACCGGCCGGCCGCAGCACGGCACCTAAGATGGCGGCATGGAAGACGAAGCCCTGGCGGACATTGCTGACAGGCTGTACGGAGGGCCGCTGGACGACTTCATTGCGGCCCGGACCGCAGCGGCGAAGGACGTTGCGCGCCAGGACAAGCAGCTGGCAGCAGCGGTCCGCGCCCTGCCGAAACCATCCGTGGCGGCGTGGGCAGTCAACATGCTCGCCAGGTTCCGGCCGGATGTGCTGGCCGGGCTGGGCGGCCTTGGCGAGCGCATGCGGGCGGCCCAGGAGTCGCTGGATGCGCCTGCCCTCCGGGAACTGGGCCGGGAGCGCCGCTCGATGTTGGCTGACGCCGTCGACGTTGCCCGGTCTGTTGCCCAGGAGCAGGGCCGCTCCATCAGTGACGCCATCGCCGCCGACGTTGAGGAGACCCTGCGCGCAATGACGGCAGATGAGCGTGCTGCCGCTGCCGTGGGCAGCAGCCGGCTGCTGAAAGTGCTGAGCGCCGACGGCATCAACGACGTGGACCTGGACGGGGCGGTGGCCCTCCCTGGGTTGCTCCCGGCAGCGCCCGCCGGCAACCGTGCCGGCCCTCCCCCGGCTGTGGTGAAGGGAACAGCGGCGAAGGCAGCAAAAGCAACAGCGGCAAAGACCCGTACGACGGCGGAGCACACCACCCAGCCAAAGCCCGCCAAGCCCCGGCTTGAGGCTGTGCGGCAGACACCGCGGCCGGCGTCGCCGCCGGCGCTGGAAAGGGCCAGGGCCGCGCTGGTCGAGGCCCAGGCGACCGAGGAGGAAGCCTCCCGGCTGGCACGTGACCTGCAGGAGCAGGAGGAACGGATGCGGGCGGAAATCGCGGAACTGCAGCAGGAAACGGCTGAACTTCGAAGCCGGCTCAAGGCCGCCGAGGAGAGCCTGGAACGCTCCCGCAAGGGGCTTGCCGCCACTTCGGCGGAGGCGAAACAGGCGGTGCGGGCGGCCGGCAAGGCCAGCCGTACTGCCATGCTGGCGCAGGAACGCGTCCTCCGCCTGGCCAGCAGCTGAGAAGTGCCAACGTATTGTGGAAGTCCCCTCGCCCCGGGTGCCGGCAGGACCTACTCTGGAGCCATGGACGCCGCAGCAGCACACGCCTTTGCGATTCCGCCGGTAGCAGTTCACCGCCCCACGACGGCCGCGGAAGATGCCGTCACCCTCGCGGCCGGTGTCTGGCTGATTACAGGGACCTACGTCGACGGCTGGGCCCACAACAACCTCCGCGACTTGGAGACGTTCTTCACACCGTGGCATGCCATCCTCTACTCGGGCTTCGCGGCCTGCGCCGTCTGGATCGCCGCCCTGACCTGGCGCCGGCACGCCCCGGGTACGCGATGGCAGGATGCAATCCCTGCCGGCTACGGCGGTGCAGCGGCCGGCGTCATGCTCTTCCTGGCGTCGGGGATGGGCGACTTTGCCTGGCATTCGCTGTTCGGCATTGAGCAGAACATCAACGCACTGTTCAGCCCGGCCCATCTGGGACTCGCTACCGGCGCCTTCCTCATCCTGGGCGCCCCTTTCTCGGCAGCATGGCACTCTCCTGACCGTGCCTGGCCGCAGCTGGTGCCGGCGTTCGTGAGCGCCATGCTGGCCGGCATGGTGGCGGCGTTCATCCTGCAGGAGTTTGCGGTCTTCGCCCGCCATGGCCTCATCCAGACATACTCCAGCGCCGCCGGGACCCTGCCGGCGGTGACGGTTCCGACGTCGTCGAGCATCATGGTTTCCCTGGCCTCATTCCTTGTCTCGACCGTAGTGCTCTTCGTTCCCGTCCTGTTGCTGTCACTGCGGTGGCGGTTGCCGGCCGTGGTGCCTGCGGCGATGGCGCTGTTTCCCTCCGCAGTCCTGCAGATCATGGTGGCCCTGCGGGATGCCTGGTTCATTCCGGCGGCCCTCGCCGGTGCCGTCCTCGTGGGATTGGTGTGGGCAGCAGTGCGTCCTGCCCCGGACCGGTCCGCGCGGCTCATAACCGCGGCAGGCCTGGCACCGGTCGTCTTTTGGGCCCCGTATTTCGCCGCTGTGGCACTGCATGACGGGGCTCTCAGCTTCCAGCCCGAGATCTGGACCGGCACCCTCACCTGGAGCGGACTGGCAATGCTGTCGCTGGCCGGACTCGCGCTGAAGGTGCGGCCGGCGCCGGAAGCCATCCCGGATTCAGGGACCAACTGACCCTCCAGGTGCGCCGCCAGACCCGCCGCCGTGGCAGGTCCGGACAACACGCGGCGCGCTGGTTCCTGGGAATGTCAGACCCCGGTTGCACACTGGATTTATGGAAACCCAAGCTATACAGGAATTTCACGTAACGTACTTCGACGCCGACTGCGGCCGCACGCGTTCAGAGGTCTTTGAAACGCTTGAAGAGGCGGAGCGCTTCGCCTGCCGCCACTGCCATGGCGAAGACAGCTGGGCCATGGTGGATGCCGTCACAGTAGAACACGTCCAGATCGCTGCCTGACCGGCCCCGGGGAAAGACCCAGGGCCAGCAGCTACTGTTCCGCACCATCGACGTTAACGGCGTCAGCCCGCGCTGCCTGGCGGTTGCCGGCAGCACGGGCTGACGATGGTTGGCGGATTCCCCGGCCTGTTGGGCCGGTGCCGCCGTCGCGGGGTTACGCGAAGTCGGAGACCGCGGGATCAGGTCCAATGCGGCCTTCGCCGCTGGCGGTCCGGTCCAGGTTGTTGATGGCTTCAACGTCCTCAGCGTCCAGGGATACCTCAAGTGCCGCGAAGTTCTCCTTGATGCGGGACTCGGTGACGGACTTGGGGATGACCACGTTGCCGATGGCGAGGTGCCATGCGATGACCACCTGGGCAGGGGTGGCCTGGTGCTTCGCAGCGATCGAGGCGACAACAGGGTCCTCCAGCAGTTCCCCGCCCTGGCCCAGCGGGGACCAGGCCTGGGTCAGGATGCCCTTTTCGGCTCCAAAGTCCCGCAGTTCACGCTGGTTGAAGTAGGGGTGCAGCTCGATCTGGTGGATGGCCGGAACCACTCCGGTTTCGTCGATCAGGCGCTGCAGGCCCTCGGCGGTGAAGTTGGAGACACCAATGGACTTGACCCGGCCGCGCTTCTGGAGTTCGATCAGCGCCTTCCAGGTGTCGACGTACTTGTCCTGCTTGGGCTGCATCCAGTGGATCAGGTAGAGATCAAGCGTTTCGAGGCCAAGCCTGGCCATGGAATCCTCGAAAGCGGCGAGGGTGGACTCGTACCCCTGGTCCGCGTTCCACAGCTTGGTGGTGATGAAAATCTGCTCCGGTGACAGGCCGGAGCTGGCGATGGCACGGCCCACGCCCGCCTCGTTGCCGTAAATCTTCGCGGTGTCGATGTGGCGGAAGCCGGCTTCGAACGCCTGGCGGACAACCTTTTCAGCCACGTCGTCCTCAACCTGCCACACACCGTAGCCGAGCTGGGGGATCGTGTTTCCGTCGTTGAAAGTCAAGGTAGGTGAAGAAGTCATTCCTTCATCCTGCCAAACGTCCCCCGCGCCACGCCCCCGTTTCGGTCAATGTAAGCCACCCGCTTAACCGCAAAATTCTCCTGCCCAGACGGGAATATTTTCGTGGCACCGGCCCAGCTAGTCCCCGCGAAGCCGCCTCTCGGCGTCGTCCACCTGCTGAAAGACGGCGTCAGCCCGGCGCCGCACCGACGCGGCACCCACCGGCACCGGGCCCACAGCGAGCCGAAGCATGGCCGCCGCTTCCGCGGTGGTGGCGAGCGAATTGCCTGCCTTGGACAGGGACCGGTGCACGTCCGCCAGGCCTGCCGGTATGTCCAGGCCCTCGCTGGGCGCACGCCGCTGCGCCTCCATGCACACCGCCCGGACGCGCTGCAGGACGGCAGCCAGTTCGTTGGCGATCTCCAGCAGTTCGCCGTACAGCTGGTCGTCCTCCACGCCCTCGAGCACCTGGTGGAAGCGGTCAAGTCCCCGTTGGAAGCGGTCGTGCGCGCGGCGCCACAGCCCCTTGCCCAATTCCGCGTCATCTTTGCGCCCCTGCCGGGCAGCGCTGAAAAGGCCCAAGCGGAACCTACAGGTACTGCCCCGGACCGTGGTCCGGGTCGTCACGCTGGCCGGGCCGCGCCTGCGGACCGGGGCGTGCCCCGGCCGGGGCACGCTGCGGCTCACCGTTTTCGCCAATCACGACGCCGGGGGCAATCATGGTGCCCGGCGGCAACTGGCGAAGCTGCAGCTGCGCTGCGGCATGTTCGCGCGCGGCGTTCTGTGCTGCGATGGCGGTCTGGATCCCGTGGAACAGGCCCTCCAGCCAGCCCACCAGCTGGGCCTGGGCGATCCGGAGCTCGGCATCGGAGGGGGTGGCCTCGTTGGAGAACGGCAGGTTGATCCTGTCCAGTTCCGCCACCAGCTCAGGCGCAAGCCCGTCCTCCAACTCCTTGATGGAGCGCGCATGGATGGCCGCCAGCCTGCCCCTGGCAGCATCGTCCAGCGGCGCGGACTTCACCTCTTCCAGCAGTTGCCGGATCATGGTGCCGATCCGCATCACCTTGGCCGGCTCGTCCACGAGGTCCTGCAGGCTGCTGCCCCGGGGCTTGCCGTCCATGGCGGACGGAGCCTGTACCGGGTCCTGGGTGTCGTCAACGGGAGTGCCTTCTACCGGGAGGTCCTCAGGTGCCTGAGTGTCATTGGGATCGCTCATGCGTTCATACTCTCACGGCCCATCCGCCCGGGGTCCACGCATGAAGGCCTGTGGCGGGCTTGTCCGCTGCCGGCTCAATCAGCAGCACCTCCCCTGCGGGTTGGTGTCCTGGCGGTCCGTGCGGTCCCTCCAGAACTCGCGTTCAGTGAGGGGTGGTTCCTGGTGCCCGGCCGCCCTGTGGTGTTCCAGGTACTTGGCATAAGCGTCCGCGCCCATGACTCCGCCCAGGTATCGGGCGAAGCCGCGGAATCCATTGGCCACCAGGGCCATGCCGGCGCTCATCAGTGCCCGGCCCGTTCAAGCCGTGCGTCTGCGGGCACCCTGTCCCATTCGGCTGCCAGTTCCCGTTCGGCCGTTGTCGGCACCAGCCCGGCGGGGGCGAAGACCCGCGAAGGAACTGCCCGGTCCTCATTGTCCGTGGTGGCTCTCCCGGCCGCCCTGTCGCGGAACGCCTTGACGGTGGCGAGCACCGCCGTCGCGATCACGATGATGGTGAGCACCACGAAGATCACGGACAGCCAGCCCTGAATGGCGGTGTTGCGGACCACGGCTTCCATGGCGGCCACGGTCTTGGCGGTGCCGAATTCCTTCTTGCCGTCGGCCAGCGCCTTGCTGAAGGCGGCGTTGTTGGCGAAGTACCCCACGGCGGGGACGGGCGAGAAGATCTTCTGGAAGCTGGCAGTGATGGTGACCACGGCGGCGAAGGTCAGCGGCAGGGCAACGACCCACAGGTACTTGAAGGTGCCGCGCTTGGCGACGATCGCCAGGCATACAGCCAGCGCGATGGCGGCCAGCAGCTGGTTGGCGATACCGAACAGCGGGAACAGGGTGTTGATGCCGCCCAGCGGATCGGTCACGCCCATCAGCAGCACGGCGCCCCAGGCAGCCACCATGATGGCCGTGCAGAGCCAGGCTCCCGGGCGCCAGGAGGCTTCCTTGAATTTGGGGACGAAGTTGCCGATGGAATCCTGCAGCATGAAACGGGCAACGCGCGTGCCGGCGTCCACGGCGGTGAGGATGAACAGTGCCTCGAACATGATGGCGAAGTGGTACCAGAACGCCATCATGGCCGTCCCGCCGATGAACTGCTGCATGATGTGCGCCAGCCCCACGGCCAGCGTGGGTGCGCCGCCGGTGCGGGAGACGATGCTCTGCTCCCCAACGTTTGCCGCCGTTTCGCTGAGCAGGCCGGGCGTGATGTTGACGCCGTTCAGGCCAAGGCTGTTGACCCAGGTTGCTGCCGTTTCCACGGTCCCGCCCGTCAGGGCTGCGGGGGCGTTCATGGCGAAGTAGAGGCCGCGGTCGATCGAGATGGCTGCCACCAGCGCCATGATGGCCACGAAGGATTCCATCAGCATTCCGCCATACCCGATGTACCGGGTCTGCCGTTCCTTCTCCACCAGTTTGGGGGTGGTGCCGGAGGAAATCAGGGCATGGAAACCGGACAGCGCACCACAGGCGATGGTGACGAACAGGAAGGGGAACAGGGCGCCGGACAACACCGGTCCGTTCTCGCGGCCGGCGAATTCGCTGAAGGCCGGGACGCTGACTTCGGGCCGGACCACGATGATGGCCAGCGCGAGCATCACGATGACGCCGATCTTCATGAAGGTGGAGAGGTAGTCGCGCGGGGCCAGCAGCAGCCACACGGGCAGGACCGCTGCGATGAAGCCGTAGATGAGGAGGCCCCAGGCAATGGTCACCTTGTCCAGGTGGAACACTGTGGCGCCCCATTCCGTCTGGGCCACCAGGCCGCCGCCGATGATGGCCGCCATGAGGAGGACGAAGCCGATGATCGAGACCTCCATGACCTTGCCGGGGCGCAGGAAGCGGAGGTAGACGCCCATGAAGAGGGCGATGGGGATGGTCATTCCCACGGAGAACACGCCCCACGGGCTTTCACCCAGGGCGTTGACGACGACGAGCGCCAGGATGGCCACGATGATCACCATGATCAGCAGGGTGGCGATGAGGGCGGCAGTGCCGCCGATGACGCCGAGTTCCTCGCGGGCCATCTGGCCGAGGGAGCGGCCGCCGCGGCGCATGGAGAAGAACATGACCAGGTAGTCCTGGACGGCACCGGCGAGGACGACGCCGAGGATGATCCAGATGGTGCCGGGGAGGTATCCCATCTGGGCAGCGATGATGGGGCCCACCAGCGGGCCCGCGCCGGCGATGGCGGCGAAGTGGTGGCCGAACAGGACGTTGCGGTCCGTACGGACGTAGTCCTTGCCGTCGGCTTTGTATTCGGCGGGGGTGGCGCGGCGGTCGTCAGGCCTGGTGATGTAGCGCTCGATCACCTTGGAGTAGAAGCGGTACCCGATCAGGTAGGTGCACACGGAGGCAAAGACGAACCAGATGGCATTGACGGTTTCCCCGCGGACGATCGCCAGCATGAACCATGCGACCCCGCCCAGGAGGGCAATTGCTGCCCAGAGGGCGATCTTGCCCGGCGTCCACCTCCGGTCCTCGGCTTCAAGCCGTGCCTCGTCCACGGCGGGTGGGGGAAGATCCGGGTCCGTCGCCAGTCCGCCCTCCGCCCGGGATCCGTTCTTCCGCTGGTCAGGCACTCCGGCCATGTCTCCTCCTTGAGAGATTTCCCACTTTTCCTACTGGGCACCCTACCAAGGGGTAACATGCCGGGAACGCCCGACGGCGGCGCGGCGCCGTCGCTGTGCGGCGAGCGGTGGTAAGCCGGCGCCGAATGAGCAGGATCACGTGGACGACGGCGGGCGGCGGCACAGCGAAGGCTCCCGTCCGGGAGTCCGGGCAGGAGCCTCCGCGAGGGTGAGGGCCAGGGGCAGTCAGGCGTGGGCGTAGGTGAGGCAGTCGGCGTTGTCGGCGCCGGGCCCGACGTGCACCTCGGCAGCGTTGCACATCAGGTGGTCGTTGTGGACACACTCGGCGCGCTGGCATGCACCGACATCCGCCAGCACCTTGGGCAGGCCGCCGTGGATGCCGGTCTCGATGAAGGTGGCGCAGGATGCATGGTCCTGGGTTCCGCCAACAGTGATGGCGTGAGCGGTGCAGCCTTCGTGGTCGTTGAATGAGCAACGGGTGACACTGCAGTCGGCAACATGTGTTGTCATGACGTTCCTCCGTAAGTTCCGCCGCCCGGCGGGCGGCTCCCGGAACCCACCGTAGGCCTGATCCCAGTGATCAAAAAGACCCATTTGTGTGTCCTATTGCCGCTGGATCCACCCGCGCCGCTGCAGCGGCAGCCCGGGGCGGGTAAAAACCCAGGCGAGCGCGGCCGCGGTCAAAGGTACTGCCGCAATGAGTGCGGACAATTGCAGCCAGGGAACCTCAAGGGCTGTCCGCATGTCCGTGGACAGGACCAGCAGGACCGCGGGCATCGATCCCGCCATCGTTCCCAGGACCGCTCCAACCCCGCTGGTGAACAGTCCCTGGGACCCGGCAAGCGCCTTGCGCAGCCGTGGCGAGGCACCAACGCCGGCCAGGACCGCATGGTCCTTCCGGGCATCTGCCATCGACAGCCCCGTGGTAATGCCCGCCGCGTTGAAGGTGATGAGGGCAGCCGCGGCCACGATGGACCAGGTGATCCACTGATGTGCCTGCGAGATGCCCGCTTCCGGCTGGAAAGGCATGCCGGGCTGCCCGTAGACAGCGGCGGCCGCAGCTGAGGCTGCATCCGCCGCAGCCTCGGAGGGGTAGGTCGAAAGCTGCACGAGCACTCCTGCGGGGGCCACGTGGAGGTCCAGGCGTTCCGCGGTTTCAGGGGAGATTACGCCGTAGTAGGGCACGGGGACAGCCGGTTCCAGCACTGCCGCTGCAAGGGAGTCGCTCCTGACGGTTGCGTGGACGGTGCCAGGCCCCGAAGACGCCGGCTCGTGGGTCCGCACATCCTTCCCCTCCAGCAGTGCCCTTCCGTCACTGACGAACACCGGGTTTGTCACTACCATCCCGCCGGCGTTCAGCACCGCAAGGGCCTGCGGGGTGGCGCTGCGGCCCAGCGCCGCCCGGATGTCCTCCTCGCCGCCAACCAGGATGGCCGGCCCGGACGGTTGTTCGTTGACCAGGGAGCCGTGGCACCGCCAGTCGCCCGGGTCCAGCAGCCTTCCCTTGGGAGTCCTGGGGCACTGGTTGGCTGCAGGTTTAGCCAATGAGTACATCAGGCAGTTGGAGGTTGCGGTCCGGGCGGGCACTGTGAGGTCGCTAGGACCGTCGGGGCAGTGGCGAAGGCTCTCAGGTGCGGTGATGACCTGGGTCGATTCAACAGTGCCCAGGGCATCTGCCACCGCAGAGGAGAGTTCGTGGACATCCACCCGGACGGACGGCTGCCTGCTGCCGTCGGCTGATGCCGGCGGGTCCACGACCAGCGGCAGGTACGCCTGGTTTTGCAGGGCACTCCAGTAATGCGACTCCCGCAGCGCCGTCTGTTGGCTGGCAGAGAGAACCAGGGCCGCGCTTGCCAGGGTGGCGGCGGCGAGTACCGCTGCGACGGCGGGAACGCTGCGCCCGCGGTTCCGCGCCGAATCCCGGGCCGCCATCCGAAGGGGCAGCGGCATCCACTGGATGCGGGAGGTCAAGCGGAGGACCAGCCAGCCGGTCAGCAGCACCAGTCCGGCTACCGCCAGCACGGCGCCGAGGATGAGCAGCGTGACCACCACCGGCAGGTGCTCGGCCTGCAGGTCCGGATCGTTGGTGGACCGTCCCAAAACCCAACCGGCCGCCAACAGCCCGGCGGCAAGCACCACCGTACCGGCGCCGGCCAGGGTTGCCCGCCGGCTCTTCGCCGCCGGAGCCCGCCCGGCTTTCAGGGCACCCAGCACTGCCTGCCGGGACACCTGGCGTGCAGGCACCATGGCCGCGATGGCGCAGGATGCCAGTCCCATGGCCATGGCTGCGGCTGTCAGGAGGAGATCCGGATGCAGTCCCGGCAGCCGGGCGGATCCGTTCGCCCGGACCACGTGGACGACGACGGCAGCAGCTCCCAGCCCCACCGCGGCTCCGGCGGCAACGGCAAGGCCGCCAAGCCAGAGTCCCCCGGCGGTGACAACAGCGCGGATGGTGGCGCCTTCCGCGCCTGAGGATGCCAGCAGTGCCAGCTCACGCACCTGCTGCTTGGCGCCGACGGCGAAGGCAGCACCGGCCAGCAGGCCCACCTCCAGCAGCGCCAGCGCACCGATCATCCCGAAACTGGCGTAGATTGCCACCGCTTCCGTCGAATCATTCCGTGGAAGGGAACCGGCGACGGTCCGTTCCTCACGGGACGGCGGGTTCAGCACCACGCTGCGGGACAGCACGCCCACGCCTTTACTGTTGGCTTCCCTGACCTGCGGCCAGGTGACCGGGTCCGGGCCCACCAGGTAGTACGACACGGACTGGCGGGTCAGCGGCCCCTGGGCCAGGTCAGCGGGGACTTGGCCTTCCCGCAGGTACAGGATGCTGTTGCCGTCTGAAACGCCGGCATCGCGGATGGTGCCCACCGGGACGAAGGTTCCTGCCGACGTCGCAAATTCCTGCCCGAAGGTGAGGTTGAAACGCGTCATCAGCCCGGGCGAAGCAAGCACCTCCGTCCCGCCGCTTGGGGCCTGCCCGGCCAGGAGGCTGAATTTACCGGTGAAGGCCGGATTGAGCGCATCCACTTCGCGGCCCTGCAGTGAAACAAGGGCTTCCCCTACGCCGGTGGTCAGCTGGAGCAGGCGCTGCGGCAGGACGCCGTAGCCTGCCGGGATGGCGTCGAAAGGGTCCGTTCGCTGGAAATCAGGGTCGAACCGGCCAGTACTGGAGGCGACCACGCCGTCATTGAGCGGATCCTGGAGGGAGTCCGCACTGGGCACCGGCAGGACGCTGAACCTGGCCTGGGTATTGCCCAGTTCGTAGTTGACGATCTCCCCCGGCGTCCGCTGGGAGCTCTGGTACAGGGTGGCGGCGCCGGTCAATCCGGCCACGGGCAGCATGATGAGCAGGATGATGAGGAGCGACCGTCCCTTGTGCCGTGCGATGTCGCGGCGTGCCAGCCGCAGGGCAACCCGGTAGCTGCTCCGGCGCCCTTGCGGCACCGGAGCGAGGTCCAGGGGCATCAGAGTCCGGCCTGCGTCAGGAGCATGGCGGGATCGTGCATGGCTGCGGCCTGGTCGATGATGCGTCCGTCGCGAAGGAAGACCACCCTGTCGGCCCAGGCTGCGTGCCTGGGTTCGTGGGTTACGAGCATGACGGCTGCACCGGCGTCGGCGCGGGCGCGCAGGACCTCCATGACGCCCTGGCCCGTCGTGGAATCCAGCGCCCCGGTGGGTTCGTCCGCCAGGATCAGGCGCCGCTTGCCGACGATGGCCCGGGCAATGGCCACGCGCTGCTGCTGGCCGCCGGACATCTGGTCCATGAACCGGTCTGCCAGTTCCAGAATTCCTACCTGCCGGAGCGCATCGGCCGCCTGCCGTTGCGCTTTCCTCGTGGATGTTCCGTCCAGTTCCAGCGGCAGCGCCACGTTTTCCGCCGCGGTCAGCGTGGGGACCAGGTTGAAGTCCTGGAAGACATATCCGACCGCACGGCGGCGCAAGCGGGCCAGTTCGTTCAGTCCCAGCCCTGCCAGGGGCGTGGACTCCACGTAGACAGCGCCCGACGTCGGCTGGTCCAGTCCGCCGGCGAGAGCCAGCAGGGAGGACTTGCCGGAGCCCGAGGGGCCCATGACGGCCACGAACTCCCCTGCTGAGATGGTGAGGTCAACGTCGCGGAGGGCGGCGACCGCCGTCGCGCGTTCCCCGAACGTCCTGCCCACCTTGGCGAGTTCAAGGACCTGCTGCGGACCCTGCACGCTCACCGGCGGCTGTCCGCATTGAGCGGGGCGTCTTCCGTGGCCCCGTTGGACGTTTTCCGTGCTCCACCCGCCGCAGCGGCCTGGGCCTGCTGGACCATCCTGGCCTCGCAGAGGTCCAGCCAGCGGACTTCCGCTTCGGTCTGGAAGATCAGCGAATCGAGGACCAGCAGCCAGGCGGTGTCCGTGGCCCGCTGGTTGGCGGCCGTGTCGCGGCGCGCCTTGGTGTAGTCCTGAAGCGCCCTGATCGACGCCACGCGCTGAGCTTGGATGATGGCCTGGACATCCACACCGGGCAGGGTGACGGCGAGCGCGAGCTTGATGGCAAGCTCGTTGCGCGGCGGGTTGTTCCGCTCCACGGGGGCGGCGAACCAACTCCGCACCTCGGCCTTGCCGGCGGGGGTGATGCTGTAGACGACGTGCCCTTCGCCGTCGTCGCCCTCCTTGGCCACCAAGGCGTCGCGCTCCAGCCGGTCAAGCGTGGTGTACACCTGCCCGATGTTCAGGGGCCACGTGGCTCCGGTGCGGTTCTCGAACTCGACCCGCAGCTGGTAGCCGTAACGCGGCTGGTCCTGCAGCAGGGCGAGGAGACTGTGGCGAATGGACATTGTGCTCCCCCGGGCTGGTCGATACCGGCATGCACAGGCCCCCAAGACCCGTGCATACCGCGTATAGGAAGCCTAATGGGGATGGCAGCTGAAGGCAATACCCGGTATGTAACGCCGGTGCTACATGACCAGAAGGACTTTGCCCACGTGGTCGCCGCTGTCGAAATAGCGGTGCGCCGCGGCCACCTGGTCCAGCGGGAACGTCTTGGCAACCAGCGGGCGGATCCTGCCATCGGCCACCAGCGGCCAGACAGCATCCCGGACAGCAGTCATGATGGCGCCCTTTTCCGCCACGGGCCGGGGCCGCAGGGCGGTGGCCACCACGGCCGCGCGCTTCTTCAGCAACAGGCCAAGGTCCAGCTCACCCTTGGTGCCACCCTGCAGGCCGATCACCACCAGGCGCCCGTAGTCTGCCAAGGCATCCACGTTCTGCTGCAGGTACTTGGCACCCACCACGTCCAGGATGACGTCCGCCCCCTTGCCGTCATTCTGCCGCCGAAGACTTTCCGGGAAGTCCTCCTCGGCGTAATTGATGGCAATGTCAGCTCCAAGGAAGGCCTTGGCAGTGCTGACCTTTTCCTCCGTGCCGGCCGTGGTGGCCACCCTGGCACCGAAGGCCTTGGCAAGCTGGATGGCCATGGTGCCGATCCCGCCAGTAGCCCCGTGGATGAGGACAGTTTCACCAGCCTGCAGCTGCGCGGTCATGATCAGGTTGGAGTAGACCGTTGCGGCCACCTCCGGCAGCGACGCCGCGGTGACCAGGTCCACCCCTTCCGGAACCCGCAGGACCTGTTCGGCCGGAACCGCCACCTGCTGGGCGTAGCCGCCGCCGGCCAGCAGGGCCACCACCTTGTCCCCCAGCGAGAAGGGCTTGCTGACACCGGGGCCAAAGCCTGCGATCCGGCCCGACACTTCCAGCCCGGGGATTTCGGAGGCTCCGGGCGGCGGCGGGTAGAAACCCCTGCGCTGCTGGACATCAGCCCGGTTCAGGCCCGCGGCCACCACATCAATGAGCACCTCGCCCTGGCCGGGCACCGGCGCATCCACGTCCCGGACTTCCAGCACTTCCGGGCCGCCCGGTTCCGATATGTAGACGGCTTTCATGGACCTCTCCCGTTCCTGACTCAAATCCTGGCTGCAACCAGTCTGCACCGGTCACCAACCCCGGCCTGTTTTGTTGCAGGCAAGTGCCTATGAAACACTACTAGCTGAGGAAGGTTGTCCGAGCGGCCGAAGGAGCTGGTCTTGAAAACCAGTGTGCGGTAACCCCGTACCAAGAGTTCGAATCTCTTACCTTCCGCGGAAGAAACCCCTGGCAGCCGGCAACGGCCGCCAGGGGTTTCCTGCTTTAACTTTCCGGGTCCTGAACTTCCGGGCCGCGCCTGTTGCAGGCGCGTAAATTCTTTGGATTAATCCGCTGCCAAACCCTGGACCGAAAGCTACCCGCGGGTATCGTTTGTGATTGCCGGCACACCTGGGGGTTTTCCGGTGACATCACTCCCGCCAACAGCACCTCCGGTTCGGGCCAGGCAGGTCCGGGCCGGAGAGCGGGCCGCTCCGCTGGGGAACGTCCCGCCGAATGCACGCTCCATCCACCCTGCGTTCATTCAGTGCTGTTGTCATGTGCCGGACACCCACTTGACCAGGAGCAGGATCCGGGCCCCAGTCCGATTGGTACAGCCGGACGCACTCCACCGGGTCCCCCACCGGGGACACCTCAATGAAAGTAAGAGCGGATGCATCAAACACCTTGGAAGTTAGCGCTGGGCACAGCGTTGTCAGCGGGGCTCATCGCAGCCCCGCTGACAGCTGTCCCGGCGGCCGCGGAGGTCTCAGCCGCGGCCGGCACCTCCCCCGTTGTCATCAACGAGGCCTACTTGAGCGGCGGCAGCAGCGGGGCCGCCTACAAGAACAAATTCGTGGAGCTGTACAACCGCTCCGACGCTCCTGTTTCCCTGGACGGCTGGTCCGTTCAGTACCGTTCCGGCACCGGCACCGCGGCTCCAACGGGGGTCGCCGCCCTGTCAGGTTCGATTCCCGCCAAGGGCTACTACCTGGTACAGGGCAGCAGCAACGGCACCAACGGCGCCGACCTGCCGGCGCCGGACCTCGTTGCCGGCGCCCTTAACTTCAGCGGCAGCAGCGGCACCATCGTGCTCGCCAAACAGCCCACCGCCGTCGGCCTCCCCACCGGCTCCGCGGTGGAAACGACGGGCGTGGCCGACCTCCTGGGCTATGGCACCTCCAACACCTTCGAGACCCGGGCCGCCGCGGCACCTGCATCAAACACGGACGTGAAGAGCCTCAACCGGACCGCGGGCGCGGACAGCAACAGCAACGCCGCGGACTTCACGCTCAACGCCTCCGTCACGCCGGCTTCCTCCGGCGGCACCGCTCCGGATCCGACGCCGGTCCCCGCCCCCGACCCCGTGGCCAGGGCCATCGCGGAAATCCAGGGCACCGGGACGGAAAGCCCCCTGGCCGGCGTCACCGTCACCACCAAGGGCAAAGTCACCGCAGCCTTCCCCACGGGCGGGCTCAACGGCTATTACCTCCAGACCCCCGGCACCGGCGGCGACCTGACGGCCACCAACCACTCAGCCTCCGACGGCATCTTCGTCTACTCCCCGGCCACAGCGGCCTCAGTGCAGGCCGGTGACTACGTCCAGGTAACCGGCACCGTGGCCGAGTACTACGGCATGACCCAACTCAACGTCACAGCCGAAACCGGGCTTACCAAGCTCAGCGACGCGGCTCCCGAAGTCAAGCCGGCACTCTTCACCCTGCCCGCCAGCGAGGCCTTCCGTGAGTCGCTGGAAGGCATGCTCCTGGCACCCCAGGGACCTCTGACCGTAAGCGACAACTACAGCCTGAACCAGTACGGCGAGATTGGCCTGGCCGGCGGAACCACTCCCCTGGTGCAGCCCACCGCCGTGGCGCCGTACGGCTCACCTGAGTACGCCGCCGTCGTCGCGGACAATGCTGCCCGGGGCATCAAGCTCGACGACGGGTCCAGCACCAACTTCCTCAAGGACGCCACCACCAAGGCCGAGGTGCTGCCTTACCTCACCACCACGGACCCGGTCCGGGTGGGCTCACCGGTCAGCTTCACCACCAATGTGGTGCTGGGCTACGCCAACAACTCCTGGAAGCTCCAGCCGCTGACCCACCTCACCGAAGCCAACAAGGCTACGGTCCAGCCCGCCAGCTTCGGGGCCACCCGCACCGAAGCTCCCGCGCCGGTGGGCGGCAACGTGAAGATCGCGTCCTTCAACGTCCTGAACTACTTCCCCACCACGGGCGACACGTTGTCCGGGTGCACGTTCCATGAGGACCGCGACGGCAACCCGATCACGGTCCGCGGCGGCTGTGACGCCCGCGGCGCCGCCAACGCCGGGAACTTCAAGCGCCAGCAGGACAAGATCGTCTCCGCCATCACCAAATCCGGCGCCGACGTGGTGACCCTGATGGAAGTCGAGAACTCCGCGCAGTTCGGCAAGAACCGGGACGATGCCCTGGCCAAACTGGTGGAAGCCCTCAACATCCCCTCCCCCGGCATCTGGGACTACGTCCGCTCCCCTGCCAACGCTCCGCCGCTGGCTGACGAGGACATGATCCGCACCGCGTTCATCTACAAAAAGGCCGTGACCGAACCCGTAGGTGAATCCATCATCCACAACGACACCGTGGCCTTTGCCAGCGCCCGCAAGCCGTTGGCCCAGGTCTTCAGGCCTGTGGACGGCGGAGCCGGCACCGAATTCATCGCCATCGCCAACCACTTCAAGTCCAAGGGCTCGGCTGCAACCCCTGACGACACCGACAAGGGCCAGGGCGCCTCGAACCTCGCCCGCACTGCCCAGGCGCAGTCCCTGCTGGCATTCGCAGACGAACTGCAGAAGTCCAAGGGCACCGACAAAGTGTTCCTGGCCGGTGACTTCAATTCGTACGGCAAGGAAGACCCGATCAATGTCCTCACCGGCGCGGGGTATGTCAACCAGGACGACAAGGCCCGCAACGCAGACGGATCAGCCAAGCATTCCTACCTTTTCGGCGGCCTGGTGGGGTCCCTGGACCACATCCTTGCCTCCCCCGCCGCCAACGCCGTGGTCAGCGGCGCCGACATCTGGAACATCAACTCCGTGGAATCCGTGGCGCTGGAATACAGCCGCTACAACAACAACATCACCAACTACTACGCCCCGGACCAGTTCCGTGCCAGCGACCACGACCCCGTGGTGGTGGGCCTGAACCTGGCGTCCACACCTGCCACCGTTGACCTCAACCTCCTGAACATCAACGACTTCCACGGCAGGATCGACACCAACACGGTCCAGTTCGCCGGCACCATCGAGAAGCTGCGGGCCGCGGCCGCTCCCGGCGCCACGGCTTTCCTGTCCGCCGGTGACAACATCGGCGCTTCCCTGTTCGCCTCGGCAGTTGCCAAGGACCAGCCCACCATCGATGTTCTCAACGCCCTGGAACTGAAGGCGTCTGCCGTGGGCAACCACGAGTTCGACGGCGGCTGGGCCGACCTGCGGGACCGCGTCATCGCGGGCGGCACCAACGCCAAGTTCCCCTACCTGGGTGCGAACGTCTACAGGAAGGGCACCACCGAACCGGTGCTGCCCGAGTATACGGTGCTGGACCTTAACGGCATCAAGGTCGCCGTGATCGGCACGGTTACCCAGGAGGTTCCGTCCCTGGTGACGCCGGCCGGCATCGCCGACCTCGACTTCGGGGACCCGGTGGACGCGATCAACCGGGTGGCCGCAAAGATCACGGCGGACAAGCTGGCGGACGTGATCATCGTGGAGGATCACGACGGCGCCGGCTCGGGTGTGGTGGAAGGCGCCACACTGGAGCAGGAAGTGGCAGCCGGCGGCCCGTTCGCGAAGCTGGTCACCGAAACGTCCCCCGAGGTGGATGCGATCTTCACCGGCCACACGCACAAGGAATACGCCTGGGACGCACCCGTTCCCGGCGCAGCGGGCAAGACCCGTCCCATCGTGCAGACCGGAAACTACGGCGAGAACGTGGGCCAGATCCAGCTGACCGTGGACACCGCCAGCAAGGAGGTGACGGCGTACAAGGCCGGTAACGTCAAACGCACCGCTGACGCTGCTGCTGACCTGGTTGCCGCATACCCGCGGGTCGCCGCAGTGGATGCCATTGTCAAGAAGGCCCTGGCGGACGCGGCCGTTGTGGGCAACCAGCCCATCGGCTCGGTCACCAAGGACATCACCACCGCGTTCACCACAGACGCCGCCGGTACCCCCAAGCGCGATGACCGCGGCAGCGAATCCACCCTGGGCAACCTGGTGGCCGACTCCCTGCTCTCTTCCCTGCAGCCGGCTGAGCTCGGCGGTGCGGAGATCGGGGTCGTCAATCCCGGCGGCCTGCGCAACGAGCTGTACTACGCTCCGGACGGCACCATCACCTACGCCGAGGCCAATGCGGTGCTGCCGTTCGTGAACAACCTGTGGACCACGTCCCTGACCGGGGCGCAGTTCAAGACGCAGCTGGAACAGCAGTGGCAGACCAACCCGGACGGCACGGTTCCCAGCCGCGCCTACCTGCAGCTGGGCCTGTCAAAAAACGTGAACTACACCTATGACGCCGCCCGCGCAGCCGGGGACCGCATCACCTCGGTTTGGGTGAACGGTGAACTGCTGGACCCGGCCAGGTCCTACCGGGTGGGCACGTTCAGCTTCCTGGCAACCGGCGGCGACAACTTCCGGATCTTCACGGAGGGCACCAACACCCGCGATTCCGGGCTGGTGGACCGGGACGCGTGGATGGGGTACCTCCAGCAGAGCAGCCCCGTTTCCCCGGACTTCGCCCGGCGTTCGGTCGCAGTCACCAACACCACCGCCGCTGGGGCCAAGCCCGGCGAACCGGTCACGCTGGCCGTGTCCAAGCTCGACCTGACGTCCCTGGGCAGCCCGGTGAACACGGCACTGGAGGCCTCGTTCACCGACGCCGCCGGCACCGTGACCCGGTTGGGCACCGTTCCGGTTGCCTCCGGCGCGGCCGCCGTAAACCTGGCGGTCCCGGCCGGGGCAGCGGAGGGCGCGGCCACACTGCTGCTCACCGCCGTCGAGTCCGGCACCGTAGTGAAGGTCGCCGTCCTGGTCGGGGCGGAAACCCCCACTGAGCCGGTGTGCGTGCTGCCGGTCAAGCCCACCCGCCCGGCCGATCTTAGGGGCCAGGCCAACTACGGGCAGGCCATGGCCGCCTACCGTGCCTGCCTGCGGGGCTAACGGAAAGGCACCCCGACGGCGCTGCCACGCGCCCGGCGTAACAACAGCGCCCGCTCGCCATTGGTGAGCGGGCGCTGTTGTTTTAACGGTCAAAGGTGAGCGGGCGTTTGGAGAATCATTGCCAAAGGTGAGCGGGCGTGGGTCAGCTGCCGAGGATGGCTGCCGCGATCTCGTCGGCATCCCGGAGGGTCCGCTGGCCGCTGCGGTAGGCGGGGCTGCCGGGTTGGAGGGCTTCGGCCGCGATGGCGGTACCCCACTGGGTGGAGGACAACTGGAGGCCCAGCACGTACAGGTTTTCCGTTACCGACCCGTTGGCGGCAACCGGGCGGTACGGGTGGGGCTCCACGTCCAGACCGGTGGACTCGACGGGAGCGCCTTCTGCGGCCATCATGAGCCGGGGCCGCACCAGCCCATCGGACAGCAACTGCTCCAGGACCGGCGAATCGTTGGCCGACACCCGGTTGCCCGGGGCAAGGGCTTCCACCATGGTCCGCGCCATGACCGGGGGACCCGCAACCCACGGCGAGGAAGCAGTGAACGTCCCGGACTTCCGGTCCACTCCGAATTTGGGGTCCGGCCCCACAAAACTGACGACGCCGGCCCTGGCCAGTGCGGCCAGCTGTTCGGCGCGCAGCGCCGGCGGCCCGCTGGCGAGGCCCTCCACGAAGGACTCAAACCAGCCACGCAGCCCGGCGACCCAGGACTCGTCGGTGATGCCGCCGTCGGCCACTGCCGTTTTGAGGACGGCCCGCCCGTGGTGCAGCGCGGCGATGGCCATTTTGACGGGGTCGTCCTCGCCGAGGGCTGAACGGCGCGCATCGTCCAGCAGGAATTCCACCACTGCTGCGTCATGCTCCCGACGGGACGCGAACGAGCGGCCCGCCAGCGGGGCCGCCAAGCCCGGCAGGTCCAGGCGGTGCCGAGGACCGACGTGGACGGCCAGGACGCTCTCCACGTTGTCTTCCCATTTGGTGGCGCTGTGCGCGTGCGGCTGCAGGGCTTCCTCCAGCGCCGCGAGGAAGGCCTTCGCATCCGGGACCGCGGCCGGCTGCGAGCGCACGAGCGTCGAGTAGTAGGCCCAGAGGGCGTCGCGGTGCAGGAGCGGCCACAGGTCGTGGTCGAACGAGGGCCGGATTCCCGCCTTCGCCAGCCGCTCCAAGGCGGCCTCCGTGAGGTAGCGGAGCGTGACGGACCTGGCGTAGTAGCCGTCAAGGGCTGCTTTGGCCCGGTAAGGGGTCCCGCGCCGGGAAGCAGCAATAATCCGGGGTTCCTGGCCGGACGGTTCATACTCGAGGCGGCTGCCCGTGGACACGAATTTCCCGCCGCGGCCTTCGGTGAGCTGCCCCATCGTGTCAAAGAAGTTCAGGCCCATGCCGCGCACCAGGACGGGCTCACCCGCGGGGATCCGGGACCAGTCCACGTCCGCTGGCACGGCAGGGGGAAAGTACTGCAGACCCAGCTGCGAGGCTGCGGCCTGCAGCTCGCGCTGTTCCGGATTCAGCCGCGACGGGATGTGCCCCAGGGCCAGCACCACGGCGCTGGCGCGCAGCGTCGCTCCGGTGACGAGGCCGACGTCGTACCTTCCGTCCCCCACGGGACGCACCGACTGTGCAGACGTGTCGTGGAATTCGACCGTGACGCCGTCGGGAGCCTTGCCCAGCAGTTCCTCCAGCGTGCACTGAAGGTAGCGTCCGTACAGGGCGCGGCTGGGAAAGTCGTTCGACTCGAGCACCGCCAGTTCCGCCCGTTCCTCGCCGGTGAGGGCCGGCAGCGGGTCCCGCTGCTGCTGCGCCCGCCACTGGTCGAACGTGGTGCCGGCAACCGGTGCGGGCAGCGACGGGTCCTGCGGGATCAGGGTGGGGTAGAACGACTGGGTGTTCATGAGGAACAGCCGGGACTGACCGGGCTGCCACACGTGTCCGGGGCCTGCCGGGTACGGGTCGACCACGTCGATGTGCAGCCGCACGGAGGCGCCCGCTGCGGCGGTGTGGGCGAGCAGCCGCTCCAGCACGCTGGTGCCACGGGGGCCGCCGCCGATGATGACGGCCCGGTTGCTCTGCGATAATTCCACGGCATCCAGCGTACGGGCTGGAAGCGGAGTATGCCGCGGCCGCTTGACTTGCCAGCCTTGGGGGATGTTGTTTGGATGGGCCACATGACCACCACAGCAGCTGATCAAGCGTCCCTTCCCGGTTCCGGCCAGGACACCCGCGGCACCGCACCGCAGGGAACGGCACCGGTGCCCGTCGACGAAAATGTGTGGCTGGAGGACATCTACGGCGAGGAACAGCTGGCCTGGGTCAGGGAGCAGAATTCCCGGACCGAGGACCTGCTGGAGGACTCCGGCTACGCCGAACTGGAGAACAGCATCCTGGAGGTCCTGGACTCCACGGACCGGATCGCCATGGTGGGCAAGCGCGGCGACTGGTACTACAACTTCTGGAAGGACAGCGGGAACCCCAAGGGCCTCTGGCGGCGCACCACCTGGGAGAGCTACCTCACCGACTCCCCCGAATGGGACGTCCTGCTGGATGTTGACGAACTGTCCCGGGCCGAAGGGGAAGAGTGGGTGTTCCACGGGGCCACGTTCCTGCGCCCCGCGGCCGGCCAGCCCTACCGCCTGGCGCTGCTTGCCCTCTCCCCCGACGGCGGCGACGCCAACCGCTACCGTGAGTTCGACGTCGAGGCGCGCGGCTTCGTTGATCCCGCCCGGGGCGGGTTCGACCTGCCCACCGCGAAGGGCAATGTGTCATGGCTGGACGCCGATACGCTCCTGGTGTCCTCCACCGCAGAGGGCCTGCCCAAAACCGCATCCTCCTATGCCCGTACCGCGGTGACCCTGAAGCGCGGTGACTCCCTGGCCGCGGCCCCGCGCCTGTTCGAGGTGCCGGAAGAGCACATGATGGCGTTTGCGGCGCACGATTCCACACCCGGATTTGAGCGCACCTTCGCCGTGGACTACATAGACTTCTTCAACCGGACCAACTTTGTGCTGCGGGACGGGGACTGGGTGCAGATTGATGTGCCCACCGACGTCAACATCAGCGCGCACCGGGAATGGCTGCTCTTCCGCCCCCAGCAGGACTGGGTCCTGGACGGCACCACCTACCCGTCCGGATCACTCCTGGCCGCCAACTTCGAGGACTACCTTTCCGGCAGCCCGCAGCTCATTGTGCTGTTCACTCCGGATGACCACACGTCGCTTCAGTCCTGGAGCTGGACCCGGAACTTCCTGCTGCTCAACCTGCTCAGGGACGTTTCCTCGGAAATCCGGGTGCTGGACCCCTCCCGGCCCACTGGCCATGCGGACGGCGGCTGGGCGGCCAGCCTCCTTGATGCCTGCCCGCCGCTGCATGACGTGAACGCCTACGCCGTGGACGACGAGGACGAGGGACCGGCCGACGGCGGCGCCGGCGAGGACTTCTGGCTCGTCGCCACCGGCTTCACCACCCCCACCACCCTCATGCGCGGCACCCTGGAAAGGGCCTGGGACGGGCATGACGACGCCGGGACGTCCGGCGTGGTGAGCCGGCACGCCACCATCAAGACCTCGCCGTCGTTCTTTGCCGACGGTGACTATGAGGTGGAGCAGCACTTCGCCGTGTCCGACGACGGCACCCGGGTCCCGTACTTCCAGATAGCTCCGCGCGGGCTGGCTTTGGACGGGCAGAACCCCACCCAGCTGTCCGGCTACGGCGGGTTTGAGGTTTCCCGGACGCCCGCCTACAGCGGCACGGTGGGCCGGGCATGGCTGGAGCGGCGGACCACGCTGTCGGATGCAAGCGACGGCAAGGCACCCCACTCCCGCGGCGGTGTCTATGTGGTGGCGAACATCCGTGGCGGCGGCGAGTACGGGCCGGCATGGCACCGGGCCGCGCTGAAGGAAAACCGGCGCCGTGCCTACGAGGACTTCGCCGCTGTGGCCCGCGACCTGATCTCTCGCGGGGTCACATCTCCCCGGCGGCTGGGCTGCGTGGGCGGCTCCAACGGCGGCCTCCTGGTGGGAAACATGCTCACCCGCTACCCCGAACTGTTCCGGGCCGTCTCCTGCGGGGTGCCCCTGCTGGACATGCGCCGGTACACCAAGCTCTCCGCCGGGCATTCCTGGATTGCCGAGTACGGGGACCCGGACGTCCCCGAACAGTGGGAGTACATCAGGACCTTCTCGCCCTACCACCTGCTCAAGGACGCGGTGGAGTACCCGGAGACCTTCATCTGGACTGCAACATCGGACGACCGGGTGGGCCCGGTGCAGGCGCGCAAGATGGCAGCCCGGATGCTGGCCATGGGCATTCCCAACGTGTGGTTCCACGAAGCGTTGGAAGGCGGCCATGCGGGTGCCTCGGACAACCGTCAGGCCGCCGCGCTCCAGGCACGCAGCCAGCACTTCCTGTGGAAGGCGCTGGCAGGCTGACCGCTATGGAATCCGGGTTGGCCGTCCGCCGGGCCGGCGCCGGGGACATCGAACAACTGGCCCAGGTGCACGTCCGCTGCTGGCAGGAAACCTACCGGGGCATGCTGTCCGATGCTTTCCTCGCTGCAGTGGATCCGGCAGACCGGCTGCGGCTCTGGCGGCACCTGCTGGGCCGGCCCGAACCTGCCGAGGTGTGGGTGGCATGCGACGGCGCGACGGTGGTCGGGTTCGCGGGTGCACGGCTCCTGCCGGCTCCCGGTTCCCCCGAAGGACACCCGCCGCCGTCCTCGGGTGATTTGGAACTGTGGGGGTTGTACCTGCTGGCGTCACACCAGGGCCTTGGGCTGGGCCGGCGCCTGCTCACGGCGGCCCTGGACACCAAGGCGGCAAGTCTGTGGGTGGCCGCCGGGAACGGCCGCGCCATCGGTTTCTACCGCCGTTTCGGCTTTGAACCCGATGGCGCCCGGGACATCCTGCCGGACTGGGAGGACCTGCCGGAGATCCGCATGGTGCGCCCCGTGCAGCGTTTCCCGTAAGCTGCCCGGATCGCGGCCGGCGTCCCAGGGCTTTGGCAGTGACCGTTTTGCACTGCATGGCCGGATCTGCGTATCCTTGGTGGGCTAGGAATAGCAATTGGAGACGTGCCAGAGCGGCCGAATGGACTTCACTGCTAATGAAGGGTCGGGGTTAAACTCGACCGGGGGTTCAAATCCCCCCGTCTCCGCGTTTGGCCCCGGTCCACTGGACCGGGGCCTTTTGCGTTTCCCGGCGCCCCGCGGCCGGCCATAAGCCCGTTCGCAGATCAGCGCGTTGTAGGTTCGGATGCGCGGACAAGCTTCTGAGAGCGTGGGCGCCGCTTTCGCCTCCCGCGGGAACGCGCTGTCCGGACAGCGGACGGGGAAGGCGCCTGCCTCTGCCGCAGTGGCAGGATTGGCCCATGGCGGCACGCAGCAAATCACACCAACCGGACGTCGCCCGGGCGGCATGGAACCCACGACTGGCACTTCTCGTGGCGGCAACGTTCTTCATGGAATTCCTGGACGGCACGGTCCTCACCACGGCCATCCCCAGCATTTCGGCAGATTTGGCCGTTCCCGCCGCCGACGTCAACATCACCATGACCGCGTACCTGTTGACGGTAGCCGTCGGCATTCCCATCAGCGGCTGGCTGGCGGAGCGGTTCGGCGCAAGGCGGATCTTCTGCGCGGCCATCGCCGTCTTCACGCTCGCTTCCCTGGCCTGCGCCCTTAGCCAGGACCTGGCCACGCTGACGCTGAGCCGGGTCGCCCAGGGCGTTGGCGGGGCCATGATGGTTCCGGTGGGGACCCTGGTGGTCCTGCGCGGAACCCCGAAATCCGAGTTGTTGCGCGCCACCGCCTTCCTGGTGTGGCCCGGACTCCTGGCGCCGGTCCTGGCACCGCTGGTGGGCGGGGCGCTCACTACGTACCTTTCCTGGCACTGGATCTTCCTGATGAACATCCCCCTGGGTGCCGCCGCATTTCTCGCCGCCCTGCGCCTGGTCCCAGCAGCACCCGGGGATTCCGGCCGGCGGCTCGACTGGCCCGGGATGGTCCTGACCACCGTGGGGGTGGGCGCCCTGGTGGCCGGCCTGGAGCTGGCCAGCAGCCACCCGGACCTCCCCTGGGCCGGAATCAGTGCTGCTGCCGGGATTGCCGCACTGACCGGAGCCGTGCTGTGGATGCGGCGGACGCCCCATCCGCTGTTCAACCTGCAGGTCTTCCGTACCCGGACCTTCCGGGCGATGGCCACGGGCGGGTTTGTGTACCGGGTGACCATCAGTTCGGTCCCGTTCCTGCTTCCGCTGATGCTCCAGACCGGGTTCGGCTGGTCTCCGCTGCATGCCGGCGCCCTGGTGGCAGCCGTGTTCATTGGGAACATCGGGATCAAGCCGGCCACCACCCCGCTGATCCGGAAGTTCGGTTTCAAGGCGATGCTGGTGTTCGCCTCGCTGGGGTCCGCCGTCACCTTCGCTCTCTGCGCCCTCCTCACACCGGAGACCCCTGAAGCGTTGATGGTGGTTCTGATGGTGTGCAGCGGAGCCTTCCGCTCCATCGGCTTCTCGGCTTATGCCTCCGTGCAGTACGCCGACATCCCCCCGGCACAGCTGACCTCCGCCAACACTGTTTCCGCCACGCTGGTACAACTCGGCACGGGTTCGGGTATCGCGGTGGCTGCCCTGCTCATCCGGACCTTCGACGGGCTGCCCTTTGGACCGCAGGACCCGGCCGGGCCCTTCCGCGGCGCGTTCGTGGCGATGGCTGTCCTGATGCTGGCCAGTACCGCGGACAGCCTCCTGCTCCCCCGCCACGCAGGGGCCGCCGTCAGCCGGCCTGGGCCAGAACCAGGGGAAGCACCGCTCCCGCCCCGGCAAGCCGAAGGGCGCGCCCCGCGACGGTAAGGGTCCACCGGCTGTCGGCCAGGTCATCAATCAGCATGACTGTCTGGCCCTGGACGGACTGCAGGGCGGCTTCAAGCTCGGGTCCCACCATCAGCCGGTCCCATACTCCCGCCAGTCGGTAGGCGCTGTTTCCGCCGCGGCCGCCGGTGGGGCCTCCGTGTGCCAGCTGCAGCTCACCGAGATACGGGATCCGCCCGATATCGGAAATTCCCCGCGCCAGCGAACCCACCAGCTGCGGTTTGCTGCGGGACGGCACACCCACGATGGCGGCCGGCCTGCCCGCTCCGCTCCACCCAGGGGTCCGGCTGTCGCCGGTTCCCCATTCGCGCAGCACCTGCACGCATGCCTGGAGCATCCCGGGGTCCACCGGCCGGTCCTCCGCACCGGCGGCAAACAGCTCCCGCAAAGCGCCGCCCCATCCGAGGTCCGTCAACCGGGCCAGGACACGCCCCTCCGAGAGGCCCTCTCCGGGCTTGAGTTTTCCTTTCACCGGCACTCCCAGCCGGTCCATGCCGCTGGGCCACTGAAGCCGCGGTTCAAGGACGCCGCCGGCGCGGCTCAGGGTCTGGCTGGCCGCCGCTGTGGCATCGGCTGCCACCTCCGCCGGGAACCACCGGCCCGCGCAGTTGTCGCACCGCCCGCACGGACGGGCCGTCTCATCGTCCAGGACCGAGGTGATGTACTCCATCCGGCAGCCTGCGGTGTCCTGGTAGATCACCATGGAGTCCTGCTCGTCCACCCGTGCCTCGGCAATCCGGCGGTAGCGTTCGGCGTCGTAAACCCACGGCTGGCCGGTGGACCGCCAGCCGCCGCCGACCCGTTCCACAGCGCCGTCCACCGACAACACCTTCAGCAGGAGCTCAAGCGGTGTGCGGCGAAGGTCCACCCTTGCTTCCAGTGCCACCGTGGACAGTGCGGTTCCAGCTTCGGCCAAAGCAGTCAGCACCGCCGCGGCCTTTTCCTCCGAGGGCATGGACGCGGTGGCGAAATACTGCCAGATCTCCCGGTCCTCCGCGCCGGGGAGCAGGAGGACGTCAGCGTTGGCAGCACCACGGCCGGCACGCCCCACTTGCTGGTAGTAAGCCACGGGCGAGGACGGCGCCCCGAGGTGGACCACGAAACCCAGATCGGGCTTGTCGAAGCCCATTCCCAGGGCGGACGTCGCCACCAGCGCCTTGACCTGGTTGTCCTTCAAGAGCTGTTCGGCCCGCTCACGGTCCGCGGGATCGGTCCGTCCGGTGTAGGCCAGCACGTTATGTCCCGCCTCCGACAACAGGCGGGCTGTGTCCTCGGCCGCGGAAACGGTAAGGGTGTAAATAATCCCGCTGCCCGGCAGATCCGCCAGGTGGGTCAAGAGCCAGCCCAGCCGCTCTTTGGAGTCGGGGAGCGAGAGGACCCCAAGGCGCAGCGAGTCGCGGCCCAGCGAACCGCGGATGGTCAGGACCCCGGCGCCGAGCTGCTCTTCGATATCGTGCACCACGCGCGAGTTGGCTGTGGCGGTGGTGGCCAGGACCGGGACCGAATCCGGCAGCCGTGTGATGAGGTCCGCGATCCGCCGGTAGTCGGGGCGGAAGTCGTGGCCCCAGTCGGAAATACAGTGGGCTTCATCGATGACCAGCAGGCCGGTCCGCCGGATCAATTCGGGCAGCTGGGTTTCCCGGAACGCGGGATTGGTCAGCCGTTCCGGGGAAACCAGGAGCACGTCCACCTCATCGGCGGCCAGCTGTTCACGGACGCTGTCCCACTCCAGCTGGTTGGCGGAGTTGATGGCCACGGCGCGTACGCCGGCGCGGGCGGCGGCGGCCACCTGGTCCCGCATCAGGGCGAGCAGCGGCGAGACGATCAGCGTTGGCCCGGCGCCCCGCCGCCGCAGCAGCAGGGATGCCACAAAGTACACGGCCGACTTGCCCCAGCCGGTGCGCTGGACCACCAAAGCCCGCCGCCCGCCGTCGACCAATGCCTCGATGGCTTCAAACTGCCCGTCGTGGAAGACCGCGTCCGGGTGCCCCACCAGGCCGCGCAGGACCTCAAGCGCCTCGGCGTGGGTGGCGGTGCCGGGTGCGCCGGGACCTGCCATGTCTGCAACGGCGGTAGCGGAAACTGTGGACGTGTACTGGTTATCGGCCATTGATTCAGTATCCCAGCACCCTCCGACACCCTGCACAGCGGCCGGCTGCTATGTGGAAAGCGGCCCCTAAGGGCGGACCTGTTACGAAAGAGCTCCCCCAACCACATTGGCCGCCCGCGCTGCCCACGTAAGATAAAGCCCGTGACTAGCGAACAGACAACGACATTTGACCTTTCGGCATCCTTCAAGGCCTACGACGTCCGTGGGATTGTGGGCGAGTCGATCACTGCCGAAATCGTCGAAGCCGTGGGGGCCGCGTTCGTGGATGTCCTGCAGCTTGAAGGCCAGACCATCGTAGTGGGCGGGGACATGCGTCCTTCCTCCCCTGAGTTCTCCAAGGCCTTCGCCAACGGGGCGGCAGCCCGCGGCGCGAATGTGGAGCTGCTGGACCTGATCTCCACCGATGAGCTCTACTTTGCCTGCGGGTTCCTCAACCGCGCCGGAGCCACCTTCACCGCCAGCCACAACCCCGCCGAGTACAACGGCATCAAGATGGCGAAGGCGGGTGCTGTCCCCATCTCCTCTGAAACCGGCCTCAAGGAGATCCAGGCCCTCGCGGAGCAGTACCTCAACTCGGGGTCCATCCCCGCAACCGGCACCAGGGGCCTTATCAGCGTCCGCGACGTACTCAAGGACTACTCCGAGTACCTCCGCAAGCTCGTTGACCTTTCTGCCTCCCGCCCGCTGAAGGTTGTGGTGGACGCCGGCAACGGCATGGCCGGCCTGACCACCCCGGCCGTCCTGGGCGACGCGCTGCTGCCCAAGCTGCCATTCGACATCGTCCCCCTGTATTTCGAGCTGGACGGTTCATTCCCCAACCACCCGGCCAACCCGCTGGAGCCGGAAAACCTCCGCGACCTGCAGGCCGCCGTGATCCAACATGGCGCGGACATCGGCCTTGCCTTCGACGGCGACGCCGACCGCTGCTTTGTCATCGACGAGAAGGGCGAGCCCGTGTCGCCGTCGGCCATTACCGGCATGGTGGCGCGCCGCGAGATCGCCCGAGCCAAGGCCCAGGGCGAGGAAAAGCCCGCCATCATCCACAACCTGCTGACCTCCCGCGCCGTCGCCGAACTGGTGGAACACGACGGCGGACGCGCCGTCCGCACGCGCGTGGGCCACTCCTTCATCAAGGCAGTCATGGCAAAGGAAGGCGCGGTGTTCGGCGGCGAGCACTCCGCCCACTTCTACTTCCGCGACTTCTGGAACGCCGACACCGGCATGCTGGCAGCCATGCACGTCCTGGCAGCCCTGGGCGAGCAGGACGGCCCGCTCTCCGACCTGGCACGCGAATACGAGCCCTACGTCAGCTCCGGCGAAATCAACTCTGAGGTGGAGGACAAGCCGGCAGCGGTGGAGCGGGTGCGCCAGGCCTTCGCGGATGAGGACCTCACCATCGACAACCTGGACGGCAGCACCTTCACGGCCAATGACGGCAGCTACTGGTTCAACCTGCGCCCCTCCAACACCGAACCGTTCCTGCGGCTCAACGCCGAGGCCACGGACCGGGCCACCATGGAACGCATCCGCGACCGCGTCCTGTCCCTGGTGCGGGCCTAACAGCGGATGGCAGACCACACCGGGCAGGCAGCGGACGGAAACAGCGGGCAGGAAAGCTGGCGCGATTCCGTTTCCGAGGCCACGGCAACCGACCTGGAAAACCTCCTGGGCACGGGCGTCAGCGCGGCCCAGGAGCAGCTCCAGCGCAACGGCGGTTTCCTGCCCTTCGCCCTGACGGTCCAGAACGACGGCGAGGTGCGGCTGGTTGCCGTCTCCCCGGCGGATGCCACGGAAGGCAGCGACGGGGACTTCGACGCCGATGCCATGATCCACGACCTGCAGGCCCTCCTCCGCCAGAACCGGGACGACTTCCGCGCCGCGGCCGTGGTCTGCGACATCCTGCTGGTGGAGGAGGAGTCGGACGCCATCCACGTGGCCGCCGAGCACCGGGACGGTTCCCTGTTTGCCGCAGTGCTGCCGTACTCAGCCAACGCAACCACCCAGTCCTGGGAGTTCGGCGAACTGGGCGCGGACGCCAGCGAACCCGCGATCTGGGTGGACTAGACCGGACTGCAGCCATGAAGATCAACGCCTTCGCCGACGTCAGCCTGCGCGCACTCATGGTGCTCGCAGCCGTTCCGGACGGCGCGCTGCTCACCACCCAGAGCATCGCGGACTCAGTGGGAACGCCCTACAACCACGTCAGCAAGGCCATGGCGAAGCTGCGGACCATGGGCCTCATTGAGGTTGTCCGCGGCCGCTCCGGCGGTTCACGGCTCAGCCATGCGGGCCGCATCGCCACCGTGGGCCAGATCCTGCGGCAGCTGGATACCCGCACTGACCCTGCCGACTGCGTGGCACCCGGCGGGAACTGCCCCCTCATCAACGACTGCAAACTCCGCGGTGCGCTCGCCCGCGCCCGCGAGGCCTTCTATGCGGAACTGGACTCCGTGGTCATCGCGGACCTCCCGCAGGAGCGGCAGATGGCGCCGGTCTTCCAGATGATCGGCCTCCGTCCAGGGCTTTGACCCTGCTATCCGGGTGCCGGCTCCCGGTTTGATTTCAAACTTCTACAAGGTGTAGAACTGAGGCTGAAATACTTGTATTTGAAATATGAGTTTTCATCCGGCCGGACGAAGGCCCCGGCCATAACCTCAGGAGTTCAGATGCTCTCGGACAAGTCCCGCCCCGTCATTGAGGCCACCCTGCCGCTGGTGGGTTCCAGGATCGGATCCATCACCCCCAACTTCTACGCCCGCCTGTTCGCGGCGCACCCTGAACTGATGGATGGCCTGTTCAGCCGCTCCAACCAGCGCTCAGGCAACCAGCAGCAGGCCCTGGCCGGGAGCATCGCCGCCTTCGCCACCCACCTGGTCAACAACCCGGGCACCCTGCCGGAAACCGTCCTTTCGCGCATCGCGCACCGGCACGCCTCCCTGGGCATCACCGAACCGCAGTACCAGGTGGTCTACGAGCACCTCTTCGCGGCGATCGCCGAAGACCTGGCCGAGGTCATCACGCCCGAGATCGCCGAAGCCTGGACCGAGGTGTACTGGCTGATGGCGGACGCCCTGATCAAGCTCGAAAAAGGCCTCTACGCCGCACAGGCGAATGACAGGATGTGGATGCCCTGGCGCGTGGCAGCCAAGGAACCGGCAGGAACCGGCTCCATGACCTTCACGCTCGAGCCCGCCGACGACACCCCTGTAACCCCGGCCCTTCCCGGCCAGTACATCAGCGTGAAGGTGGCCGTCGCGGATGGCCTGCGCCAGGTCCGGCAGTACTCCCTCTCAGGCGATGCCGGCACCAGCCGCACGTTCACCACCAAGCTGGACGACGGCGGCGAGGTCTCCCCCGTCCTGCACAACACCGTCCAGGTGGGCGACGTCGTCGAGATCTCCAACCCCTACGGCGAGATCACGCTCAAGGAGGGCGACGGCCCGGTGGTTCTCGCCTCCGCCGGCATCGGCTGCACCCCCACCGCCTCCATCCTCCGCTCGCTCGCCGAGTCCGGCTCCGACCGCCAGGTCCTGGTACTGCACGCGGAAAGCACCCTGGACAGCTGGGCCCTGCGCAGCCAGATGACGGACGACGTGGAGCGCCTTGACGGCGCCGAGCTGCAGCTCTGGCTGGAGAAGCCGGTGGACGGCACCCGGGAAGGGTTCATGTCCCTGCGCGAAGTGGACCTTCCGGCCGACGCCTCCCTCTACCTGTGCGGCCCCCTGCCGTTCATGAAGAACATCCGCAACGAGGCCATCAACGCCGGCATCCCGGCCACCAAGATCCACTACGAGGTCTTCGGGCCGGACATCTGGCTCGCCAGCTGATTCCATTGCTCCGTACTTGTCGTTTTGGAGGTTGAAAACGACAAGTACGGAGCAATCGATGGTTGGGTGGGCCCACGCCGGCAGGGTTCCCTGGCCGAGCTTGCGAGACCAGGGGCCGGTGGGGAGCAATCGATGGGTGGAACGACGGCGGCCCCGCACCTTTTCGAAAAGGTGCGGGGCCGCCGTCGTTGGTTTAACCAGTGGCTAGTGCTTGGCCATGCGTTCCTTGAGGGAGTCGAGCTCCGCGCGCAGGGCACCCGGCAGGGAATCGCCGAACTTTGCGTACCATTCCTCGATGGAGGCGAGCTCGGCGTCCCATTCCTCGCGGTCAACGCGGACGGCGTCCTCCACGTGGGCGTGGGTGAGGTCAAGGCCGGTAAGGTCCAGTGAGTGTCCGGCCGGAACGAAGCCGATGGGGGTTTCGACGGCGTCCGCCTTGCCCTCGAGGCGCTCGATGGCCCACTTCAGGACCCGGGCGTTGTCGCCAAAGCCAGGCCACGCAAAGTCACCGTCGGCGGTGCGGCGGAACCAGTTCACCAGGAAGATGTGCGGCAGGCGTTCGGGGTTGGCCTTTCCGGAGACGCTGATCCAGTGCTTCAGGTAGTCGCCGGCGTCGTAGCCGATGAAGGGCAGCATGGCCATGGGGTCGCGGCGGAGCACGCCGACCTGTCCGGCGGCAGCGGCCGTCGTCTCGGAGGACAGTGTGGAACCCATGAAAATGCCGTTGGTCCAGCTGCGCGCCTGGGTGACCAGCGGAACGGTGGTCTTGCGGCGGCCGCCGAAGAGAATGGCGGAGAGCTCCACGCCTTCGGGGCTGTAGTACTCCTCGGCGAGCATGTCGATCTGCGAGATCGGCGTGCAGAACCGGGAGTTCGGGTGGGCGGCGGGACGGCCCGAATCGGGGGTCCAGGAGTTGCCCTCCCAGTCGGTCAGGTGCGCCGGAACTTCGTCCGTCATGCCCTCCCACCAGACACCGCCGTCGTCGGTCAAGGCCACGTTGGTGAAGATGCTGTGGCCCTTGGCAATGGCGCGCATGGCGTTGGGGTTGGTGCCCCAGCCGGTGCCGGGGGCTACGCCGAAGAGGCCGGCCTCCGGGTTGGTGGCGCGCAGTTCGCCTTCCTTGCCGATGCGCATCCAGGTGATGTCATCGCCAAGGGTTTCGACTTCCCAGCCTTCGATGGTGGGGTCGAGCAGGGCAAGGTTGGTCTTGCCGCAGGCCGAGGGGAAGGCTGCGGACATGTAGTACGACTTCTTCTCCGGCGAAGTGAGCTTGAGGATGAGCATGTGCTCCGCCAGCCAGCCTTCGTCGCGGGCCATGACCGAGGCGATGCGCAGGGCGTAGCACTTCTTTCCGAGCAGGGCGTTGCCGCCGTAACCGGAGCCAAAGGACCAGATGGACCGCTCTTCGGGGAAGTGGACAATCCACTTGTCCGGGTTGCAGGGCCATGCCACGTCCTCCTGGCCCGGGGCTAGCGGGGCGCCGAGCGAGTGCAGGGCGGGAACAAAGAAGGCGTTGGTGGCCGTGATCTTGTCCAGGACCTCGGTGCCAATGTTTGCCATGATGCGCATGGAGGCAACAACGTAGGCACTGTCGGTGATCTCCACGCCGAACTTGGGGTCCTCGGCGTCCAGGTGGCCCATGACGAACGGGATGACGTACATGGTGCGGCCGCGCATGGAACCGGCGAACAGGCCGCGCAGCTTGTCCTTCATCTCCCGCGGTTCCATCCAGTTATTGGTGAACCCGGCGTCACGCTTGTTTTCCGAGCAGATGAAGGTCTGTTCCTCAACGCGGGCAACGTCAGCGGGATCCGAGAAGGCGGCGAAGGAGTTCGGGAAGAGATCCTGGTTGAGCCGGGTCAGGGTTCCGGCAGCAACAAGCTCGTCGGTAAGGCGGGTGTATTCCTCTTCGGACCCGTCGACCCAGTAAATGCGGTCCGGCTGCGTAAGCTCAGCAACCTCTTCGACCCATGCCAGCAGGCCGGCATGTGTGGTGGGTGCTTTCTCAAGCAGCGGCTTCTGCGCCAGATCGCCCATTGCAGTTCCCTTCCTCGGGTTCATCGGTGTGAGCTAAATGCTATGGTCCGGACCAGTGGAGTTTTTGGGGAGCTTGACTGACATCTGCCGTCACCAAAAGTGAATTCCGCGGAAAATCAAGGAATTATTGCGGCGAAAAGGCCGATTAAGTGACAAAGGTCACCTATACCGGTCTAGTTGTCGAGATTACAGTCCTTTCGATTTGGCATCCCGGCCAACCCTCGCGTAAAGTAATTCGAGGTTCGGGGAGAGCGGTTCTTCTCCCGGGACACGGAATGCGCCCATAGCTCAGCTGGATAGAGCGTCTGTCTACGGAACAGAAGGTCAGGGGTTCGAATCCCTTTGGGCGCACCAACAAGGTCCGCACCGGTTCGCCGGTGCGGACCTTTTTTGTGCCGCCAACCCCATCGTCCCCGGCTAGGCTGTGCACATGATGCCCGACGCCACTGAGCGCGAATTTGATGTTGTTGTGATCGGCGCAGGCGCCGTAGGGGAAAACGTGGCAGGCCGCGTCGTGGAGGGCGGGCTTACCGCCGTGCTCGTGGAAGCGGAACTGGTGGGCGGTGAATGCTCCTATTGGGCCTGCATGCCGTCCAAGGCACTCCTTCGGCCCGGCACCGCGCTGCACGGGGCACAGACGACGCCGGGCGCCAAGGAGGCAGTCACCCGCACCCTCGACACCGCCGCCGTCCTGGAACGCCGTAACTATTTCACCTCCAACTGGCAGGATGACAGCCAGGTCTCCTGGGTGGAGGACACAGGCATTGACCTGGTGCGCGGCCACGCGTGGCTGACAGGACCCAAGGCCGTGGAGGTGGCAGGACTGGACGGAAACCGGCACCTGCTAAGGGCGCGGCATGCCGTGGTACTCGCCACGGGCTCAACCCCCAACACACCACCCATTGAGGGCATGCAGGATGTGCAGGTATGGGGAACCCGCGAAGCCACATCGGCGGGTGAGGTCCCGCAGCGCCTGACGGTATTGGGCGGCGGCGTGGCCGGCGCTGAACTGGCCCAGGCTTTCGCCCGGCTGGGTTCGAGCGTCACCCTGGTGGCGCGCAGTGGACTGCTGGGCAAATTTCCGCCGGAGGCCTCCTCACTGGTTGCGGCAGGACTTCGCGCGGACGGGGTGGAGCTTCGCTTGAACACCGCCACGGAACGCATCCGGGAGAACGACGACGGCACCCTCACCGTCAGCCTCAGCGACGGAACCGACGTCACGGCGGAGAAGGTCCTGGTTTCCACGGGCAGGCATCCGGCCCTAGAAGGCCTGGGCCTCGAGAGCCTGGGCTTCGAGCCGGATGATTCCGGGCACCTTTCCCTCACCACGGACACGTCGGGCCTGGTCCAAGAAACCCCCGGAGAGGACCCCTGGCTCTACGCAGTGGGGGACGCCGCGGGCAAAAACCTCTTTACCCATCAGGGCAAGTACGAGGCCCGCGCCACCGGCACCGCCATCGCGGCGCGGGCCAACGGTGAGCTCAAGGGAACCCCCGATGACTGGTCCCGCTATGCCCAGACGGCCAATCAGCATGCTGTGCCCAGCGTCGTCTTCACGGACCCGGAGCTGGCCAGCGTCGGACGCACGCTGCAGGCGGCCAGGAAGGACGGGTACAACGCGGCCTCCGTGGAGCTGCCCATCCAGGTGGCTGGATCCTCCCTCCACTCGGAGAACTATGAAGGCTGGGCCCAGCTGGTGGTTGATGAGGACCGCCAGGTCCTTCTTGGTGCCACGTTCGCCGGGCCGGATGTGGCGGAACTGCTGCATGCGGCCACCATCGCCGTGGTGGGCGAGGTGCCGCTGGAGCGCCTCTGGCATGCCGTCCCCTCCTACCCCACCATCAGCGAGGTGTGGCTCCGGCTGCTGGAAAAGTGTGGGCTCTGATTCTTATTTGAACTGACCAGTCAGTTCGGTTAGCCTTGATGCAGACCATTTCTGTGAAAGGCATGCCTTGCTCTCAGCACACCAGCTCCACGCCAAAGGACGCCGGGACCCGCTGCTTCCGCCAACCTCACTGGCCGTGGGCCGCGGTGAACTGCTGCTCGTTGCCGGCGACCGCCAGGACCAGCGCACCGCCCTGTCCCTCCTGCTCAGCGGGAGGATGAAGGCTTCAGGTGGACAGGTCAGCTGGGACAACAGCACGCGGACCAAGCACCTCCGCCTGGCGGCAGCCCTGGTGGACTCCCCCGGTGTCAATGAACCTGAGGAACACCTCAGCGTCCGCGACCTGGTGACCGAGGACCTGGCCCTGATACCCCGCCGCTACCGCGGGGCGCTGATCAGCGGCCCGTGGCTCAAGGTCAACCGGTTCGAGGACATCGCGGGGCTGTGGACAGAACAGCTGGAACCGCAGCGGCGGCTCGAGCTGTTGACGGCGCTGGCCCTGGCCAACCCCCGCACGGACCTGCTGGTGGTGGACTCCCCGGACCGCCACAGCGCCGATGACCACACCTGGCTGCCGCGCCTGCAGGAACTGGCGTACGACGCCGGGCGCCCACTCGCCGTCGTGGCGGCAGTCAGTGCCGTCCCCGGCTCGTGGGACGGGCCGGTGGCTGTGATCGGCAACGCGGTGCCGGAGGCGGCCCCGGCCGCGGAAGCCGGCGCGGAACCGGACGACGCGGAAACCCCCGAAAACCAGGAAACCCCACTCGAAACCGAGGTTGCCAAGTGAGTGTCCTGCGGCTGGCCCGCTCCGAACTCAAGCGCATGACCGGCGGGCTGCTGCCCAAGCTGACCATCCTGGCGCTGACCATGGTCCCGCTGCTCTACGGCGCGGTATACCTCTACGCCAACTGGGATCCGTACGGGCACCTCAACAACCTGGACGCCGCACTGGTGGTGGAGGATGCAGGTGCAACCACAGCCGACGGCACCCGGCTGGAGGCGGGGGCCAAAGTGGCGGACAGCCTGGTGGAAGGCAACGTCTTCCACTGGGTGCCCGTGGCCAGCTCCACGGAAGCTGACGCCGGAGTGAGCAGCGGTCAGTACGCCTTCGCGCTGAAGATCCCCAAGGACTTTTCAGCCAACCTGGTTTCCCCCGGCAGCTTCGACTCCGCCAGCCAGGCCATGCTGAACGTGACCACGAACGATGCCAACAATTACCTCCTGAGCACCATCGTGGACAAACTGACCACTGCCGTGCACTCCACCGTTGCCAAGGAAGTGGGTGAGGAAACCGCCAACCAGCTGCTTACCGGCTTCGGCACCATCCACGGCAAGATGGTCCAGGCCGCGGACGGGGCCTCCCAACTGGCCGACGGCGTGGCAATCCTCAGGGACGGAACCGTTACCCTCCACGAGGGGACTACGGCCTTGAGCAGCGGGGCGGACCAGTTGTACGCCGGCCAGCTGAAGCTGCGCGACGGCGCCAACCAGCTCACCGATGGCGCCGGGCAGCTCAGCAGCGGCCTGTCAGTCCTGAAAGACAAGACGGCCACCCTGCCCACGGATACCCAGACGCTCGCGTCCGGCGCGGCCCGGGTGGCTGCGGGGAATGCCCAGCTGAACGCGAAGGTCCAGGACGTGGCGGCCCAGCTGGAGGCAGCGGACCAGGGACTCCGCGCCCGGGTTATGGAGTCCAACAGCAGGCTGGTCGCTTCGGGCGTCCTCACCCAGGAGCAGGCGGACAAGGTCCTTGCCGATTTCGACGCTGCCGCGGCATCCAGTCCGGTGGCAGGCGCCAAGAGCAAAATCCAGACGGACGCGGCCCAGGTCCAGCAGCTGGCCAACGGTTCCGAAGCAGTCAGTGTTGGCGCGGCCCAGCTGGCGGCGGGGATGCCCGCACTGAAGGACGCCATCGCACAGGCCTCAGCAGGGGCTGACCAGCTGCACACCGGCGCCGCCGCGCTGGCAGCCGGTGAGCAGTCCGCCGTCGACGGGGCCGCCGCCCTGACGGACGGCGCACACAAGGTGGATGCCGGAGCGGCCCAGGTGGCCGATGGCGCGGGCCAGGCCGCATCGGGCTCCCGCGCGCTGGCCGATGAAATCGGCAAGGGCGCCGGCCAGGTCCCCAACCCGGACGACGCCCAGAAGAGCAACCTGTCCCAGGTCATGGCCGATCCCGTGGCGGTCAGCAACGTGTCGCAGGCCAAGGCCGGGTCCTACGGCGCCGGCCTGGCCCCGTTCTTCCTCACGCTCGCCCTGTGGATCGGGATCTTCATGCTGGTCCAGGCCATGCGTCCCATCACGCAACGGGCGCTGGCCTCCAACGCGCCGTCATGGAAGATCGCCCTGGGCGGCTGGCTTCCCTTCCTGCTGGTTTCAGTGGTGCAGGCGTCGCTGCTGACCCTGGTGGTGGACGTGGCGCTGGGGCTGAACCCGGCCCACCCGGTGCTGATGTGGCTGTTCATGCTGGCCGCCGCCATGGCGTTCAGTGCGCTCATCCAGGGCGTCGTGGCGCTGCTGGGCTCGCCGGGCAAGCTGGTGGTGCTCATCCTGCTGGTCCTGCAGCTGGTGTCCTCCGGCGGCACGTTCCCGTGGCAGACCACCCCGCAGCCGCTGCACGTGGTGCACCAGGTCCTGCCCATGGGTTATGTGGTAACCGGGATGCGTCACCTGATCTACGGCGGCGACCTGTCCATGATTGTCCCCACCCTGGCGGGCCTGCTGGGCTACACGGTGCTGGGCGCGGCACTGTCCACGCTCGCGGTGCGCAAGAACAAATACTGGACCCTCAAGACGCTGAAACCGGAGATCGCGGTATGAGCACCGAACCCACGGCCGCTGCCAAAGGGCTCCGGCCCGCCCGCACCAACGCCACCCGCCAGAAACTCTTCGACGCCTCCATGGAGCTGATCGGTGAGCGCGGGGCGGCAAGCGTCACGGTGGACGAGATCGCTGCTGCTGCCGGCGTATCCAAGGGCACCGTTTACTACAACTTCGGCAGCAAGTCGGAGCTGATCGCGCAGCTGCTGCGGCATGGGGTGGACATCCTCAAGGCGCAGCTGCTCGAGGCCGCCGGCAGTGAAGGCACCGGCCGTGACCCCTTGCTGGGCATGGAAGCGATGATTGGCCAGGCCATGGATTTCATGGCCGAGTACCCGTCGTTTGCACGCCTGTGGGTCAGTGAGAACTGGCGGATTCCCAGCGAGTGGCAGGGCACCTTCTCGGTCCTGCGCGGCGAGCTCCTGGAAGTGATCGGCCAGGCCGTGGAACGTGTGGCCGAGGCCTACCCCGTGGACGATTCAGTGTCCAGGGGAAGCCTGGAGACCGCCATCTTCGGTGCCTGCTTCGTGGTGGGCCTGGACCGGCAGACCTACAACCCCGAGCGCACCCGCGACCAGAGCGTTGCAGCAATCATGGCCATCATGCGCGGCTACGTCCTCAGGGAACCCGCTCCTCGGGGATGATGGAGCACATGCGCCATACGGGGAAGAGCGGAAAGTTCGCGGTGATCTGCGGCATCGTCGCAGCAGGGCTGCTGGTCCTTACGGCGATGACACTGGCCGAGCCGGTGTTCATGGCGTTCCTCGGCGTGCTGGGCCTGGCCTACCTCGCAGCGCTTGCCGAGATCCTGTTCCGGCGGCGGCGGTTTGCCCTGCTGGCCGCCGGCGCCGGAACTGCCCTTGCCCTCGGCTTTTCCCTGGCGTTCCTCAGCACATGGGAGCTCGCGTTCGACGGCCAGTCCTCCTTCCTGGGCACCCCACTCCCCACCGACGACCCCGACAACTATTTCCTCGGTGCCGCCTGCGCGCTGGCCGGAACCTTCGGGATCCTCTTCCTGGGTGCCTTGTGGCCGGGACGGGGAGGGAGCGCGGCGGGCCGCCGGCCTTCCGCCGCACGGCGCGGGAGTCCGCGGCCGGCGCGCCCTGCCGCGGCGCGCCCTGCCGCCCAACGCCCTGCCGCCCAGCGCCCGGGCAGCCAAGCCGCCGCCCGTCAACGGGCTTCCGTCACCCGCACCCCGCCCGCCGGCTCCCCGCCGGCCAAGCGCCCGCCGTCGTCCGCTCCACCCTCAGCCCGGCCGGCTCCCAGGCCCGGCAGCGGCTCGGCCTCCCGCCGCTGACGCCGCGCTCCTGCCCCGGTGAGCACCGCCGTCGCCACGCCGCCCAGGAGAAGCAGCCCGCCCGCCAGTTCCGTTGGCGACGGCACTTCCGCGAGGACCAGCCAGGCAGCGCTCATTCCCACCACCGGGACCAGCAGGGTAAACGGCACAACGGCCGACGACGGGTGGCTGGCCAGGAGCCGGTTCCAGATTCCGTAGCCCACCAGCGAGGCGAAAACAGCGGTGTACAGGGCGCTGAGCATGGTGGGCACCTGGACGGTGGACAGCGAGGTCCAGACCTGGCCCGGCCCGTCAACCAGCACCGACAATGCTCCCAGCGGGAGCGGCACCACGGCGCCCGACCAGACCACCAGCCCCAGGCCTGAGGCGGCCCTGGCCTTCCGGGCGATGACGTTTCCGGCCGCCCAGGACAGCGCTGCCGCCAGGACGACGAGCAGCGGCAGCAGTGGGGCCACGGCGCTGCGGCCGACGGCCACGACGGCCAGTCCTGCCACGCCCAGCACCACTCCGGCGAGTTGGCGCCGGCTGGGCCGCTCGCCGAGGAACCCGGCGGCCAGCAGGACGGTCAGCAGCACCTGCGCCTGCAGGACCAGCGACGCGAGACCCGCCGGCATGCCGAGCGCCATGGCCAGGTAGAGGAGGCCGAACTGGCCGGCACTCATGAAAAGTCCGACGCCGACAATGGCCTTCCAGCCCACCTCGGGTTTCCTGACGAAGAAGATCCAGGGAACCACCACCAGGACGAAGCGCAGCGCGACGAACAACAGGGGCGGAAAGTTCTGGCCGCCCGCGTGGAGTCCGATGTCGATGGCCACGAAGTTCAGGCCCCACAGCAGGGCGACGAGAAGGGCAAGGAGGGAATCGCGGAGGCTCACGCTCCTACTCTGGCAGAGGGGCAAATGAAGCACCAGCGCTTTATTCGGCGTTCGATCATGTAACTTTGCTTCATGATTGACATAGGGTCCTTACGGGCGCTCGCGGCCATAGAAAAGCACGGCACGGTCGTTGCCGCCGCGGAAGCCATGGGGTTCAGCCCGTCAGCCGTCTCGCAGCAGGTGAAGAAGCTGGAGAAAGAGGGCGGCTTCGCTGTCCTGGAACGCCGCGGCCGGGGAGTCCTGCTGACCGAGCGCGGACTGGCCCTGGCTGCCTATGGGCGGCGCATCCTCGCGGAGTTGGAGGAGCTGGAGTCCACGCTGATGGCCGATCCGGCCAAACCCAGCGGCAGCCTGCGGGTGGTTTCCTTTTCCACCGCGTGCCGTGGGTTGGTAGGCCCCCTGTTGGCCCAGGTTGGGCAATCGGGGGCAGCGCTGGATATTTCCGTTCTGGCCGAGGACCCGCGCGAGGCCGTGGCCCGGGTCGCCAACGGCGAAGCCGACCTGGGCCTGGTGCACAACTGGAATTCCGTGCCGTTGGTCATCCCGGAGCACCTCACGCTGGAGTGGCTGTGCGAGGACGTGGCGGACGTCCTGGTCCACCGCGGGCATCCGCTCGCCCAGCAGCCGGAGGTTGAACCCGCACAGCTCGTGGACGAGCGCTGGATCAGCACGCCGGCAGGAGCGATCTGCAACGAAGCCCTGCTGCGGATCTTCGCCGGCCTGGGGCGCGTCCCCGACATCAGGGTTTACGACCCCGATTTTGCGACGCATATCGCTTTTGTGGAGCAGGGGGTGGCTGTAGCGCTCGTGCCGCGCTTGGGCCGCCCGGCGCTGCCTCCGGACGTCGTCGCCATTCCAGTGGTCAATCCGGTCCAGGCGCGGCAAGTGGGACTCGTCCACCGCAGGACCATGACGGCCAGTCCCGGCATCAGGCACGTGGCGGGACTTCTGCGGGAGATCGCGGGCAGTGGGACCGGGACCGGTGGGACGGGCGTCAGTGCGGCTCTGTCCAGTGGGCCTGTATCTAGTGGGCCCGGGGCACCGCGAACCGCATGATCCGGGCATCCTGGCCGTCGAGTTCCGCCCACGGCTTCTCCGTCTCCAGGACGGTGAGCGCATTGGTGGGAAAGCGGGTGGCGGCGTCCATGTAGGCGTCGTGGTCGGAGTCGCGTGAGGCCAGGTGCATGGCCAGGTCCTGCACGCCGGGCAGGTGCGCGATCAGCATCAGCGTGGTCACGGTGTCCGGCACGTGGTTGACCACGGTGAGCATCCGGAGGGCCGACGCCTCATAGAGTCCGTCCTCGAGCTTGGGCGTGGGGGCCTTGTCGCCGAGTTCGGAGCAGACCCAGGTGCAGGTCTGCCGGGTACGCAGGGCGCTGGAGCACAGGATGAAGTCCGGGACGATGTTGTGCTTGAGCAGCCAGCGCCCGGCCAGCGGCGCTTCCCGGTGCCCGCGCTCTTCGAGTGGCCGCTCGTGATCGGCCACCCCGCCGGGCCAGTCTGCCTTGGCGTGCCGCATGATCACAAGGCGTCGGACATGGTGCGAACTCATGGCCCAAGCCTAGCCCCAGCAAAAGCACGAGGAAGCGCACAGTTCCTTGGCCGGAGAACGTCACGCCAAGCCCGCTTTAGGCACCAGCAAAAAACAAAATTGGCGGAATCCCGGGCCCCGGCAGCAGACAACAGCCCGAAAACGTGCTCACAGTGACGCGAGCATCCCTAAGCCGCGGAGGCATAGCACCCGGAGAGCCTCAACGCGCCTCGAAGGCTGCCTTTATCGTGCGGCGCCGTAGCGCAGCGAGGCATCCTGACAGCGCCGTTGTTGCGTGAGGCCAACAGTGACACGAGGATCCCTCCGCCGCGTAGGCACAGTACTTGGAGAGCCCGGGCGCACAAAAGCGACTTTCTGCGTAGTGCCGCATCGCCGACTGAGGAACGAAGGAGGTGTCTAAGGCACGGCAGAAAGCCGCTTTTGTGCGTAGAGAGAAGCTAGATCGAGTACTCCGGAGCGGCCCAGACAACAACTTCCGGGTGCTCGTAGAACCGGTAGCCCTGGCCGCGAACGGTGCGGACGGTGTTGGCGAGGCGGCCCAGCTTGGAGCGGAGGCGGCGGATGTGGACGTCGATGGTGCGCTCGTTGGGCACTTCTTCGGCGTTGCGCCACAGTCCTTCGAGGAGCTCGTCGCGGCCAACGGTGCGGGTGCCGTTTTCGACGAGGTAGTTGAGGAGCTCGAACTCCTTGAAGGTCAGATTCAGGGATTCGCCGTCGAGGTGGACTTCGCGCCGGGCGAGGTCGATGAGCACGCCGGAGGGGCGCGGTTCCTGCGGCTGGGCAGCGCGCGGCGTTTCGGTGCGCTGGCGGGAGTTGACGGTGGGGTCGCCGAAGGTGGAACGGACGACGTCGAGAGCGGAACCGGGGGTGCCGGCGGGGGCTACTGCAACGGCGGCGTAGCTCTCGGCGCCGGAGACGAGCGACTGGGCGTAGGCGCGGATTTCCTGTGCGAGCTTGGCGATGGAGGTTCCGGCTGCTGCTGCGGTCTCCTCGTCGATGCCCATGTAGAGGACGAAGCCGCGGGCGACGTTCTCGTTGGCTACCGGGCGGACCGCGTTTGGGCCGGCCACCACAGGGGTAGGGGCGGTAACGGGTGCGGACTCTGCGGGGTGCACGGCACGGAGCTGGCCGTAGGAGTTGGGGTTGTATCCCTGCGGGGCGAAACCCTGGCCGGGGAAGCTGCTGCCGGACGTGGAGGGAGCAAGCGACGGGCGGGGAGCGAAGCCCGGACGAAGACCGGAGGGCTGTCCTGCCTTGGCGGCGTTACGGACTGAGATGTGGACGTATCCGGATGCAACTGACATGTGTGGTTACCTCAATGTGAATGGCCGTCTTCGCGGCTCGAATGCTGGCTTCCCCGTCAGCGGACCGGGGAGGGGCGCCCGACGCTGGGCTTGGGGGCGAATGCCTAAGAACTTCGGTGGGTGGGAAGGTCAGGCGTGCATTCGACAACAGCGCATGTCGGCAGCAGCTGATGTGCTGGGCCAATATTCTGCGGCTGCAGGTGCTGTTGAGTTCTTGTTCACATTGGAAGTGTGCAGCGTAACAATGCGAACTTGCAAGTAACAATGGACCGGATCGTCCGCATCGTGAGACAAAATGTGGAATTGTGCCGCAGATCACTATTTCGGAAGAGGGAAATTTTTTTGCTGCTTATCCGGAAAAGGGGCTTGCGTCTCCTCTAGCCTCGAATTTTCTTTGCCCAGACCGCCGTTTTTCGAATTGAGCCGAAATTCAACCGTTTGACATAGAATCGGCCGGACAGGGACCCTTCCTGTCCAGCCGACGTCCCGTCCTCTGCCGATTTTTTGCGCTTGAACGGCCTGCGCTGTCCATCGCAGGGGGCACGAGCATTGGCTGTGCGTGTCAGTTGCTGCTGGTGCCCGGGGCCGGGACTGTGCCGGAACCGGCCATTGCCAGTTGGATGGTCTGCGCAGTGTAGGTGTCCGAATCCTTCAGCGCTGTCACGCGGACGGTGGCTCCGGTGGTCACGGTGGACATGCTGAGCGGACTGGAAGCGGTCCCGCTGCCCCGCTGCCGCATTCCCTGCGTCACCTGCACATCGGAACCCACCGCATAGGTCCGGGAAAAGCCATCCTCGCTTTTGACGGTCAGGGAGGTGGCGGAGACCTCCGTGACGGTGCCTTTCTGGCCGGCCATGGCCACATAGCTTGAGTCCTGGAGAACCACGTATTCGGAATGGACGGCTGCGTTCAGAGCCGCCGAACCCATCCCCAGGCCCCCGGGCCCACCGTCCATTCCCGTGCCGCCGGCCATGCCGCCGTCCATGCCGCCGTCCATGCCGCTTTGGCCGCCCGGCCCCATCATGCCGCCCTGCCCGGTCATGCCGCTTTGCCCTCCCGTTCCGGACTGGCCGGTGGCACCTGTGCCCACGCCGTTGTTCGTGGAAGCAACAGCCGTCCCGTTTCCGGCCGCGTAGGCACCGGCACCGGCTGCGGCAGCCACAACCACCACCACACCGCCCACCAGTACACCTTTCTTCGCCGTCCAGTTCCCTTTCCCGGAACGGGAGGAAGTGCCGGCGGAGTACTGCTGTGGTGCGCCCCAGCCCGTGCCGGTGTTGGGCACCCGGCCGTTTGCCGGCGTCGTGCCCCATTCCGGGGAAGGCGAGGCTGGAGCGGGTGCACCCCAGCCTTGTGCTGGCTGCCCCTGCGGAGGTTGGTCCTGCGTCGCCTGATTGTGTGCGGCCGGTCCATGGTCGACGCCGGGCGGGCTGGCCGAGGCCGGTTCATGCCCGCCGCCGGCCTGGTTGGCCGGGGCGGCACCGTCACGGCCGGCGCCGTCGGCCGCTCCGCCCCATACAGGAGCCGGCTGGTTCTTTTGCCCGGAGGCCGGGGGTACGGCTTGGTCGTCTTGCTGATCCATGGCTTTCTCCAAAAGGTCGGAACTGATGGTGTTGATGCTGTTGTCCCCACAGGCTCTGCCGCCAGGCTGTGCAAGGGCTGTGCGGCAGGCCAAGCCAGCCTGTGACCTGCCGGGCCCGCGGGGGCAGGCCCAGCGGCTGCCTTCGTCCCAGGTGGCTAGGCTGGACCTCACAGCTGGAACACAGCAATGGCAAAGCCTTGGCAAACCGACAGATCGGAGAGTTGTCCCATGGCATCCCCGCACTCCATGACCAACAACCTTCCCCAGCTCACCCACCCGGACGGCTCCCCTATCCGTGCCCTGGTGGTGGATGACGAACCGAGCCTGTCCGAACTCATGAGCATGGGCCTGCGCATGGCGGGCTGGTCTGTGGCCGTGGCCGCGGACGGACCCGCTGCCGTGAAGCTCGCCAAGGACTTCCATCCGGATGTCCTGGTGCTGGACGTCATGCTGCCGGGGTTCGACGGCGTGGAGCTGCTGGGCAGGATCCGCGCCTTTGCGCCGGAGGTGCCTGCGCTCTTCCTGACAGCCAAGGACGACGTCCAGGACCGCATCGTGGGACTGGCCGCGGGCGGGGACGACTACGTCACCAAACCCTTCAGCATGGAGGAAGTCCTGCTGCGCCTGCACCGCCTGGTCCAGCGTTCCGGAGTGGCCGCCATGGATACTGCCGAACTGGTGGTGGGCGACCTGGTGCTCAATGTGGATACCCGGGAAGTTACCCGTGCCGGGGAAGGGATCCAGCTGACGGCAACCCAGTTCGAGCTGCTCCGCTACCTGATGGAAAATCCCAAGCGCGTGGTCAGCAAGGCCCAGATCCTGGACCATGTGTGGGATTACGACTTCGGCGGCCAGGCGAACATCGTGGAACTGTACATTTCCTACCTGCGCAAGAAGATCGAAGCCAACCATCCGCCGATGATCCACACCGTGCGCGGAGCGGGCTACGTCATCAAGCCTGCAGACTAGCCAAAGGAAACGCGTGTCTCTTTCCGGTGTCCCCCGGCCCACCGGCCGGTCCTGGTTCAACCCATCCACCTGGCACCTCCGCACCCGCCTGATCCTGCTGTCCATGGCCCTGCTGGTGGCCATCTCGGGCGCCATCGGCGTGGTCAGCTACGCCTCCATGGACGTGGTCCTCACCAACCAGCTGGACAACCAGCTGATGCAGGCCTCCCGCGGCCGGCCGCCGGAAGGCAACCCGTCCGGACGGCCTGACCCGCTCGATGCGCGCGGCCAAAGCGTGGGCACGCTCAACGCACGCGTCATCAACGGCCAGATCAGCCGGGAGGCAGGCTTCCTGTCCTCCGACGCGACCCGCACGGCCCTGACTTCCTCGGATGTGGCGGCCCTGCAGGCGCTTCCCCATAACGGCGTGCCGGTGGACCGCCAGCTGTCTAACGGCGATTACCGGCTGATGGCCACCGAGACGCCGTACGGCGACGTGGTGATCACCGGCCTTCCGCTGGGCACGAAGAAAGCCACCGAAGCCTCACTGGTGCTCACCATGGTGCTGGTCTCGCTGGGCGGGCTGGTCCTGATCGGCCTGGTTGGCACCGCTCTGATCCGCCGGACCATGCGCCCCTTGGAACAGCTGTCCGACGTCGCCACCAAGGTTTCCAAGCTGCCCCTCGACGCCGGCGAGGTGGCGCTCGCCGTCCGCGTGCCGCCGTCGGCCGCCCATCCCAACACGGAAGTGGGCAGCGTGGGCCACGCCCTGAACCTGATGCTGGACAACGTTTCCAGGGCGCTCGAAGCCCGGCAGCGCAGCGAGATGAAGGTGCGCCAGTTTGTTGCCGACGCTTCGCACGAGCTTCGGACGCCGCTGACCGCCATCCGCGGGTACACCGAGCTGATGCGCATGACCGAGACCCTCACCGAGGACGGCCGGAAGTCGCTGGGGCGGGTGCAGAGCCAGTCGGAGCGCATGACCGCGCTGGTGGAGGACCTCCTCCTGCTGGCCCGGCTGGATGAAGGCAAGGCAACCGAGAGCACCGATGTGGACCTTACCCAGCTGGTGATCGAAACCGTCAGTGACGAAAAGGTCGTGGCCCCGGACCACACCTGGCAGCTGCAGCTGCCAGACGAACCTGTCACGGTCAGTGGGGACACCACCCAACTGCACCAGGTGCTGGCCAACCTGCTTTCCAATGCCCGGAAGCACACCCCGGCCGGGACCACCGTGGCCACCGGCTTGATGCGCTCCGCAGACGGGAGCGTGGTGGTCACGGTCACCGATGACGGGCCCGGCATCCCCGCCGAATTCCAAGGCAGCATCTTTTCGCGCTTCACCCGGGCTGACGCCGCCCGCTCCGGCTCCGAGGGCTCGTCCGGCCTGGGCCTGTCAATCGTCGAGTCGATCGCCATGGCCCACGGCGGCACCGTGGAACTGGTCTCCCGGCCGGGCAGGACCGAGTTCGCCGTCCGCCTTCCCGCTGCGGGCCCCGCCACGCCCTGATCGCGACGGCGGGGCAAGACTACACAGGCACGTCACAGGTTGCGCCTAAAGCCCTCAAATCCGGCGGCACCACTCTTGATGCATGACGCTCACCGACTCCACTTCAGGAACCCTGCAGGACGCCGCGGTGGCGCCGCCGGACCCTCGGTCCCGGGCATATGCTGCACGGCGGGCCCCCGTGAACACCCGCACCGCCGTCCCCGTCCTCGATGTCACCGTTCCCGTCTTCAACGAGGAACGAGACCTTGAGGAATGCCTCCGCAGGCTCCACGCGCACCTGGCCGACACCTTCCCCCACAGCTTCCGGATCACCGTGGCGGACAATGCCAGCACGGACGGAACCCTGAAGATCGCTGAGCGGCTGGCCCGGGAGTTTCCCGAGCTCGTCGTGGTCCACCTCGACGAGAAGGGCCGCGGGAATGCCCTGCGCAAAGTATGGCTGGCCTCCCCGTCACCGGTCCTGGCCTACATGGACGTGGACCTCTCCACCGACCTCGCCGCCCTGCCCCCGCTGCTGGCGCCCCTGATTTCCGGGCACTCGGACCTGGCCATCGGCACCCGGCTGACCCGCAGCTCCCGTGTGGTCCGCGGGCCCAAGCGGGAGTTCATTTCACGCAGCTACAACCTGATGCTGCACTCCTTCATGGGCGCCCGGTTCAGCGACGCACAGTGCGGGTTCAAGGCCATCCGCGCGGACGTCGCCCAGCAGATCCTGCCCCACACCGTGGACACCTCCTGGTTCTTCGATACTGAGCTTTTGGTCCTCGCCGAACGCTGCGGCCTGCGCGTCCACGAAGTCCCCGTCGACTGGATTGACGATCGAGACTCCAGTGTGGATGTGGTCCGCACGGCACTTTCCGACGTCCGGGGAATGGCCCGGCTCACCCGTGACCTGGTCTTGGGCCGCATCCCGGTGCCGGAGCTGCGGGCGGCCCTGGCACGGGGCCCGGTTCCGGCGTCTTCACGGGCGGCCGAGCAGACACGTGGCAGCAGCCTCTTCGGCCAGCTGATCCGTTTCGCCGCCATCGGCGCCGCCTCTACCCTGGCCTACCTGCTGATCTTCGTGTCCTGCCGGGGCTTCATGGACCCGCAGTTGGCCAACTTCCTGGCGCTGCTGGTCACCGCCGTGGCCAACACCGGCGCCAACAGGCGTTTCACGTTCGGAATCCAGGGCGGCAACCCGGTCCGGCACCACTTCGAGGGGCTGATCGTGTTCGGCATCGGCCTGCTGCTCACCTCCGGAGCACTCGCCCTGGTCCACCGGACGACGGCGCCCGACCGGTGGGTGGAAATCCTCACCGTTGTGGCGGCGAACCTTGCGGCCACGGGGGCCCGTTTCCTGCTGTTCCGGCTGTGGGTGTTCCGCGGCAACCTCAGCAACAGGGCCACGAAAGACACCACGCCTTCCAGAGAAACGGCAGCATCATGACCTCCACCGTCTCCCCCGCGGACGCCGGTTCAGCCGCAGGCCGGCAACCCTCGTCATCCGGACACGGGGTGTCCATGACCGGGTCGGCTGTGCCGGGATCCCGCTGGACCCGCTACACATTCGGCGTCCAGCCCCGTTGGGTACGGCCTTCCGCCGCAGGGCTTCTGGTGGCCACGGCGGTCCTGTACCTCTGGAACCTGGCAGCAACCGGTTACGGAAACCGGTTCTATGCCGCAGCCATCCAGGCCGGCACCAAGGACTGGACCGCGTTCCTCTTCGGCTCGCTCGACGCCGGCAACGCCATCACCGTCGACAAGCCGCCGGCAGCACTCTGGATCCCCGCCCTGGCAGGGCGCATCTTCGGATTCTCGCCGCTGAGCATGCTGGTGCCGGAGGCACTCATGGGGGTGGCCGCCGTCGGCTTCCTCTACCTGGCGGTCAAACGCGTCTCCGGACCGGCTGCAGGCCTGCTCGCTGGCGGCGCCCTGGCGCTGACGCCGGTGGCTGCGCTCATGTTCAAGTTCAACAACCCGGACGCCCTGCTTACCCTCTGCCTGGTGCTCGCCGCCTACTTCACCACCCGCGCCATCGAACGGGCGGGATGGACGTGGCTTGTCGCTGCGGGGGCCGTGATTGGCCTGGCGTTCCTCACCAAGATGCTGCAGGGTTTCCTGATCGTCCCGGCGCTGGGACTCGCCTATCTTTGGGCCGCCCCCACGTCGATCGGACGCCGGCTGGCGCACCTGCTGGGCGCGTTGGGCGGAATCCTGGTGGTAGCCGGCAGCTACATCACACTTTTCCAGCTGACGCCTGCCTCCGAGCGGCCGTACATGGCAGGTTCCAGCACCAACAGCTTCCTGGAACTGACCTTCGGCTACAACGGACTGGCCCGCATCACCGGTTCCGGCGAAGGCATGCCAGGCGGCGGAGCGGGAGGCGCGGCCGGCGGATCTGGTGGCGGCTTAGGCGGCGGGAACGCCGGGTTCGGCGGGGCAGCGGGCCTGCTGCGGATGTTCGGCACCAGCTTTGGCGGCGAAGTGTCCTGGCTGCTGCCTGCCGCCCTGGTCCTGCTGGTGGCGGGCCTGTGGTTCACGCGCCGCGAAGTCAGGACCTCCCCGGGCCGTGCGGCACTGATCCTGTGGGGCGGCTGGCTCCTGGTCACCGCGGGTGTGTTCAGCTTCATGAGCGGCACCGTCCACCCCTACTACTCAGTGGCACTGGCTCCGGCGGTCGCAGCGCTGGTGGGCATCGGCAGCGTGGAACTGTGGCGTGGCCGGGATTACTGGCCGGCCCGGACCGTCCTGGCCGCCACCATCCTTGGCACCTCCATCTGGTCCGCCGTCCTGCTGGGCCGCGACGCATCGTGGCTCCCCTGGCTTCGCGTCACCATCATCGCCCTGGGTGTCCTCGCGGCCGCCGCAATCCTCCTCCGCCTCGACGCACTGGGCACCTCCGGACGGTTCCGGCGCGCCGGCGCGGCCGCCGTCGTCGTCCTATCCCTCCTGGCCGGAGGACTCGGAACCGGCGCCTGGACCCTCGCCACCGCTGCCTCCGCACACTCAGGCTCCATTCCCACGTCGGGGCCCGCGGGTTCGTCGGCGGGCGGCTTCGGGAACCGGGCCGCTGGGTTCAGCGGCAACCGGGCAGGCGGCAGGGATGCCGCCGCTATGGACTCTGCCCCAGGCGCTGGCGGGCTTGATCCCTCCAGTGGTTTCGACGGTGCAACTGGCCCCGGCGGTGCCGCGGATGGATCCGGCGGCCCGGGTGAAGGAACGGCAGATGCCGCAGTGACGGCACTTCTGGCGGGTACCACCACAAAATGGTCGGCGATTGTGTCCGGCGCCAGCCAGGCAGCCAGCCTGGAACTCGCCACCAACACGGACGTCATTGCCCTGGGCGGCTGGAACGGCGGTGACCCATACCCCACGCTCGCCGGGTTCCAGGCCATGGTGGCCAAAGGAGAGATCGGCTACTTCATCGAAGGCGGCGGCGGTATGGGCGGGGGCGGCATGGGCGGCCGCAGCGGCAACTCCGAGGTTGCTGCGTGGGTCCATGCCAACTTCCATGCCCAGTCCGTAGGCAACTCCACCATGTACCAACTCACCCGGTAGGACACCATTGGCCAGGTAACGCTCAGGTATGTGCAGAACGGTAAAAACGACATAGGCCGCAGGAAGTCCGCAATTCGACGCGCTGGTTCCCGTGACTTCCGTTACCTAAATGTGACTTTGGCGTGTTCTTCCTGTACCGTCGATTGGGTGCGGTCCCCGTTCGGGCCGCATATCCCGGGTTGACGCCAAGCTCTGCCGCTTCCCCGGATTCCGATTGAGCTACGGCAGAGGCGGGGGACCCACCGTCCCGGGCACTGAATGCCCTTGGGGTTAAGCCAGTACGTGATCTTTCCGTACGGCCGGATGCCCTCATCCGAACCCGACAGCTAACTCCGCAGGTGTGAGAGGCGATCAATCATGTCCAAAAACACGGCAGAAGCACGTCTGCTGCAGGCCAGGGCTAAACACCGGGCCAAGCAGCAGGCAAAGAAGACCACCCTGGGCCAGCGCGCGGCCGTCCTTGCAGCATCCTGTGCGGTGCTGGTGGGGGTTGGCGCGGCAGGACAGGCCACCAGCAGTATGACTCCGGTGTCATCCACCGGGTCCAACTCTTCCACTGCAGCGTCAGACGCTCAAATGAGCATCGAGAAGAGCGAAATCCGTTCCAACCCGGCAGCCAGCCCCGCTCCCGCCGCCATCAGCGTGGCACCGCAGGCAGCGGAACCGGCTCCTGCTGCAGCACCGGCCGCGCCCGAAGCGCCCGCCCCTGCCCCGGCGCCCGCTCCCGAGCCCGCCCGCGCACCCGAGCCGGCTCCCGTCGTCGCGGTCAACGATCCCGCCGGCGCCCAGGCGTACGCCGCCAGCCAGCTGGGGACCTTTGGCTGGGCACCGGACCAGATGCAGTGCCTGCAGACGCTGTGGACCAAGGAATCGGACTGGACCACCACGGCCACCAATGCCAGCAGCGGGGCATACGGCATTGTCCAGTCCCTGCCTGCCGAGAAGATGGCCAGCGCCGGCGCGGACTACCTCACCAACTACCGCACCCAGATCAACTGGGGCCTGGATTACATCAAGGAGCGCTACCAGTCACCTTGCGGCGCCCTGAACTTCCACCTGGCGCACAACTGGTACTAGGCAACCAGCTTCAACCGCGGGCCGCATCATCATGATGCGGCCCGCGTTTGTGGTTAACCGGCAGTTTGCCCGGCGTCCTGTCCGGTGTTCCGCCAGGGGATGTACTGGACAGCCCACTTGTTACCGTCGGGGTCGGCGAAGTAGACGAAGTGGCCCCAATCCTGCACGTCCACGTCGCTGACCTCCACGCCGTTGTTTTTCAGGTGGTCATGGGCGGCTTTGATGTCGTTAACCACCAGTTGCAGGTTGGAACCGGTGCCGGGAGGGGCGTCGGTGAGGCCTTCGCCGATGCAGATGGAGCAGGCCGAACCGGGCGGCGTCAGCTGCACGAAGCGGATGGAGTCGGAGGGCCGCTCGTCGAAATCGGCGTTAAAGCCCACTTTGTTGACGTAAAAGTCCTTGGCGCGGTCAACGTCGGACACGGGGAGAAAGACAAGCTCGAGTTTCCAGTCCATCCGCACAGGCTAGCGGCGGGAACTGTTTTGAAAAAGGGTGAAATCTACCCGGCGATGCCGTAGAGGCGGTCGCCGGCGTCCCCCAGGCCGGGGAGGATGTAGGACTTCTCGTTGAGCTTCTCGTCGATGGAGGCCAGGACGATGTGCACGTTGGCCCCTGACAGTTCCTCTTCCAGCCGGGCCAGGCCCTCGGGAGCGGCCAGCAGGCAGATGCAGGTGACGTCGGAGGCGCCGCGCTTGAACAGGAACTTGATGGCCTCGCGCAGGGTTCCGCCGGTGGCCAGCATGGGGTCCAGGACGAAGACCTGGCGGCCGGTGAGGTCCTCCGGCAGGCGCTCGGCATAGGTGATGATGTCCAGCGTTTCCTCGTCCCGGGCCATGCCCAGGAAGCCCACCTCAGCGGTGGGAACGAGCTTGGTCATGCCCTCCAGCATGCCCAAACCCGCGCGGAGGATGGGAACCACCAGCGGGGTGGGTTTGGTGAACGCGGTGCCGATGGTGGTGCTGACCGGCGTCTGGATGGTGACCGGCTCTGTGCGGACCTCCCGCGTTGCTTCGTACGCCAGCAGGGTTACCAGCTCTTCCGTCAGCTGGCGGAAGACCGGCGACGGCGTGTTCTTGTCCCGCAGGACGGTGAGCTTGTGGGCGACCAGGGGGTGGTCAACAACGAGAGTGCGCATCCCCCAAAACTATCACCCGGCGCTGCCCTTCCCACGTCCGGAAGATCCGCCGTCGTGGAGTTCCTCGGCCACCACGTCGCGGACAATGGGACGGTCGAACGACGGCGCTGCGCCGATGTGTTCGCGCCTGCGGACCAGGTGGAACAGCCGGTGGGCCAGGATGACGATGGCCACCCAGGCCAGTCCCAGGATCCACCCGGCCATGACGTCCGTCAGCCAGTGGTGGCCCAGGAAGACCCGGCTCAGTCCCATGGCGATGATGAAGAGGGAACCGGCGGTGATGGCGCTGACGCGCACCCGCATCGTATGGAACTGGAGACAAATGAGGTAGATCACCAGGCTGATCACCACGGTCGTGTTCAAGGTGTGCCCGCTGGGGAAGGAGGGCGAATCCTCGTACGGGGGAACGGCGTCCGCGTGGTCCGGGCGGGTACGGCCCACCAGCTTCTTGCCGAAGGTGGTGGCGCTGACGGAGGCTGCCGCTGCACCGCCGATCAGCACCAGGGGGCGCCAGTTCCGGCTGAGGAAGGTCAGCCATGCCGTGAGGATGCTGGCAAGGATCGGCATTCCGATGCCGCCACCGATGTTGGTGAACCCCGTGACAAGCGCATCGAGCCAGGGGCTGCGCAGGGTCTCGGCGAACGACAGGGCAGGTTTGTCCAGGTTGGCCAGCCCGGCGGAGTCCACCACGTCGTCGTAGACCTCGGACCCAAGCAGCGCCAGGGACACGATGACCACACCGCCCACCAGAATGGTGAGGATCAGCGCCGCGTACGGTTTGAACCAAGTACCTAGGCGGTCCCTCAGAGTGTCCATGGTGCCTCCCGGCATCGGCAAGTAACCTGACTAACCCCGAAACTATCATTGAGCCATGCGGTTGCCCGAAAAGAAACACGACGCCTGGATGGGCCTTGCCCTTGCGGAGGCCCGCCGCGCGCTGGCTACGGAGGATGTGCCCATCGGCGCCGTGGTCATAGGGCCCGACGGCGATGTGCTGGGTTCCGGACGGAACCAGCGGGAGGAGCTGGGCGACCCCACAGCCCACGCCGAGGTGGTGGCCATCAGGGAGGCAGCCGCGCGGTTGAAGGAGAGGGCACGGCTCGAGGGCGGCAGTGGCGACGGCTGGCGGTTGTCCGACTGCACGCTGGTGGTCACCCTGGAACCCTGCGCCATGTGTGCGGGCGCGATTGTCCTGGCCCGGATCCCCCGGGTTGTCTTTGGGGCCTGGGACGAGAAGGCCGGTGCCGCGGGATCCGTGTTCGATATCCTCCGGGAACGCCGGCTCAACCACTGGGTTGAGGTGTACCCCGGGGTCCGCGAAGAAGAATGCGCCTTGGTGCTGCGGGAGTTTTTCGCGGCGCACCGCAGCAGTCTCTAGCCTTGGTCGAGGGCCCTGATGTCCCCACCAAAGGATACGATGGTCCGGGTAAACCGAATGTCAGAGGAGCACGTATCTCCGGGGCGTTTGGTCGCTGCGGCTCAATATCGCAGACCAAGACCAGCAAGAGCAGGCTTTCAGGGGAGCACTTCCATGTCCGGAGACGGTAGCAGGAACGTCACGTTTGTCCTTCCTATTTACAATGAGGAGGGAAATATACCGCGGTTGTACGAGCGCTTAGACGCCGTTGCGTCAGTGCTCAATTACGGTGTCGAGATGATTTTCATCAATGACGGCAGCACGGACAACTCGCTGAACCTGCTTACTGCCCTCCAGGACCGAGACCAGCGCGTCACCATCATCGACCTTGCTCGTAACTTCGGACATCAGCTGGCAGTAACGGCTGGCCTGGATGCTTCAACCGGCGATGCCGTCATTGTCCTTGACAGCGATATGCAGGACCCCCCGGAAATCTGCCTGGAACTCGTGAAGCGGTGGGAGGCCGGCTATGACGTCGTGTATGCACAGCGCCGCACACGCAAGGACACCGCATTTAAGAAATGGACGGCAGCGGCTTTCTACCGTCTACTGGGCCGAGTAGCTGATGTAGACATTCCGCCAAACACTGGTGACTTCAGGCTGATGGACCGGCGGGTGGTCGACGAGGTAAACAAGTACCGCGAACACGACCGTTTTCTCCGCGGCATGGTCAGCCATGTGGGATTCAAGCAGGTCGCCGTCCAATTCGACCGCGACGAGCGGTTCGCCGGGACCTCCGGGTATCCCCTTAGGAAGATGTTCAAACTTGCCGCGGCTGGCATCTTGGGCTTCTCAACTTTTCCTTTGACACTGATATCCCGAGTAGGTTTTGGTGTCGCCGCCTTGAGTATCTGCGGCGTACTTTATGCCATGTATATGAAGATCTTTGTCCCCGCTGCAGTGGTGGAAGGCTGGACATTCATTGTGATCTCGATCCTCTTCATGGGTGGCCTGCAGTTGATTATGCTTGGGATATTGGGCGGTTACATCGGCCGCATCTATACCGAGGTTCAGGACAGACCGCTATATAGCGTCAGGGAGATCCGTGGCAACGCAGCCCGGACGTCTCGCCGCGTCGAACAAGCGTCGGAGCTATGAGCAGCGACCGGCAACAAAAGGTCAGCCTTGCCGCCACGACCGCCCGCCTTCCCGAAGCCCTGAAAACTGACCGCTACCGCCTCGCGAGGCCGGTAATGAAGTTCGCCATTGTGGGCGTAATCAATAACCTCATCGGCTACGGCACCTTCGTTATGCTCTCCCTGGCAGGTGTGCCGGCCCTGGGGGCGATGACAATCAGCTATGCGTTGGGCATGGCAATTAGCTTCAGCGGCAATCGAAAATGGACGTTTGGCCATCGAGGCAAGCTGTCTCACGCGCTCGCGCGGTTTCTTGCAGTCAACGCAGTAGGCTACGGACTTAACTTCCTTATCCTCACGCTTTTCGTCGTTACTTGGCACCTGCCCCAAATCCCGGTTCAGTTAGCTGCAGTTGGGCTTGTCGCAGTAGTCACCTTCCTGCTCATGCGGTTCTGGGCATTCCGGGACAAGACGCCCTCGTTGGAAGACACTGTGGCAAGATGAGCCAACAGTCCGGAAAACAGCGCACGCGGGTTGCTTCATTCCCTTGGTTTCGAGCAGGTCTAGCTCTCTTGCTCGCGGGGCTGGCGGCTACCGTCGCGCCGCTTCTCATCCCCAACCTGGCCTTTCAAATATTGGCGGTTGTGAACACTGCCGTTGTCGTCTGGGACGCCCGCCGGATATCGAATTTTTATGGGGCCATGTTCGATCAGTTCCTGCCCAGATTCCGTTCGAAAATCGGTGAACCTTGGCTGATCATCCTTCCCGGCCTTCTGTTCACCGCGATCATCCTCGTCCTGCTTATGAACATCGTCGTAAGCCCCATCCAGCTGGCTTTCCTGCACTATGACACAGCGCCGGTATTGCTGGGCACTCTAACCGTCATGTTGGTGCTGCCATCGCTGCACTTGCGGGCCCGGCAAGTGGGGTTATGGCTTGACTCAAAACTGAAGCTGCTGCACGCGGTTTTCCTATGCTTTGTCATGGCTGCGCTGTTTTGCGCGCAGCTAACCATTGCAAAGGCCCTGTATCAATTCCCAGGTTGGGATGCAGGTGCCGTTCTGAGCAACGCTTTCGGACTCGCGGACCATTCCCTAGCAACGATGAGCGCCGACTATTTTGCGAAATATCCGAATAACATCACCCTGACGTTACTGATCGCCGCGTTCAGCCGCGTCATGATCTTCTTTGGCGTCACGGACCTGCTGTGGGCCAGCGTTGTACTGAATGTGGTCGCCCTGCTGACGGGCGTCCTACTCACATATCTGGTGGCGCGCCGCCTGGCGGGAACAGGCGCTGCCATCCTGACCCTCCTGCCGTCCACGGTGTTTGTCGTAGTCTCGCCATGGATCGCAGTCCCCTATTCGGACACCTTCGGCCTGCCTTTCCCGCTACTCCTGATATACCTCTACCTCCGGGCTAAAGAGGCGGCCAGGCTTGCGTCTAGGCTTGTCCTTTGGGCAGCCATGGGGCTAACCGGAGTAATCGGATTTAATATCAAACCTACCGTCGTGTTTGTCCTTGTTGGAGTGGTAGTCGTCACGGTGATGACGGCGGTGTTGAAACGGGAGAAAAAGCACCAGATTGGATCAGTCTTGACTTCAGTCGCCGTTTTAGCTGCCACGTTCGGGGCAGGCAGCGTTGCACTGACCCAGCTTGAACGAAGCACTTCAGTCGTTCCGTTCGATGTCAAAGAGAACACCCAAGCAGTACCCCTTACGCATTTTCTTAAAATGGGGGCCCAAGGGTATGGAACCTTCAATGAAGCGGACGTGCATGAAACAGTGGGAATTGCCGACCCCCACGAACGGTTCGTTAACGGCTTGAAGGTCTACGCACAGCGGGTAGAAGCAATGGGCGTAGGGGGATATGCGGACTTTTTAAGACGTAAGGCATTGTGGACTTATGGGGACGGCACGTTTTTCATGTGGTCTGAGGGCCTTGTCGCAAACCAGGAAGACCCCTTCCTGTCAAAAGATCCGCTGAGCCGTGACGTGCAGGATTATCTGTGGGTGCGAGGTGAAAACTTTCCGTTTACTACCGGCGTATGGCAATCAACTTGGCTAGCCATCCTGTTACTCGTAGGAATTGCTTTCTTCCTTCGCGGAAACAAGTTGTTCAGCAGTTCGGCATCCATCATGCGAATCGCGCTTCTTTGCTTGTTCCTCTTTCTACTACTCTTTGAGACGCGCTCCAGGTACCTATACCTTTACCTGCCCTACTTCATCCTGTTGGCGACCTTGACTCTGGAGTCAGTCGTTTCAAGAGCAGATTCCTTCCCTGCCCGTGCGCCGGAACTGTCGGGCCGACGGTCCTCGTCCAATCTGCCCGTCGCCACTCATGGCTAATCATGCTGACTGCCTTTCCTGCCAGCCAACTGTATTGAGCCGGGAGTTGCCTGGCGCGACTGGCCGGCGTCTGACCGCTGAGTCTCCTCCACTGGCTTTGGGCCAATGTTCGCCGTCACGCGGTGCCTAAACGGTCCGCCGCTCGGTTCACGAGACTTGCAGGCCTACAAATGTTGCAACTGACCGTGCAGTGAACTCCCAAGTCGGAAGGTGAACCCGCGCTGTACCAGCTGCAATTCGCCACTGCCGACGCAGCGCCGCTTCTGTCAGCCACTGGCGCAGGACCGCGGCCAGCCGGCCAGCGCTCTCCCCTCCCCCGTCGGGAAGGGGCAGCGCTGCCCCAGGAAGGTGTGGTTCGCCGTCGACCGTTGCCGGTCCAGCCAGGCCGAGTGCCTCCACCGCCCCTGTCCCTTCGCGAACCAGGACGGGGATGCCATGGGCAAGGGACTCGGTGACGGCCATGCCGAACGCTTCCACCCGTGAAACCAGCAAAGTCAGGTCCGTGCGCGCCCATTCAGCCTCAAGGGCTTCGCCGCTGAGCTCGCCGGTGAGCTGGACCCGCTTACTGAGCCCGTTGGCCGTAATGGCAGCCCGGACCTGCTGCGCGTAGTCCGGGTCCGCATGGTCTGAACCCACGAGCGATGCCGTCCATTCGAGGTCCTGGATTTGGGCCAGCGACTCCACCGTCAGCAGCTGGTCCTTGTTAGGCAGCAGCGCAGCGACCACCGCCACGTGCGGGGGCGTGGATCCGTGTGCCTGCGGTGCGGGACTGACTCCGGGAAGGACAACTTCCGCCCGCGAAAGCCCCCTCTCCAGGAGGAGCGTTGCTGAAGAACTACTGGTGCAGATCACGCCTGTTGCCGCGCGGAGAGCCCTGGCTTCACGTTCCAGTGCTGCAGTTCCGGAACTTTCCTCAACGGGCATATGCACCAGGATCCATGTTTCGCGCCCTGCCTTCGCCGCGAATTCCATCTCTTCCGGGGCGCCCACCGCTACCAGCCCATCCACGATGGTCACTGCCTCCCCCGGGCCCTCCCCTGGCCCCCATGCCCCGAGGAAGGTGCCCAGCCGGCGCCGGTCCTTCGCACCGGCGTCCGGCCAGTTGCCCTCCACGGCGACCACTTCGACGTGGGCCCCACGTTCCTGCAGCCCGGCAACCAGGCGCGCGTTGTAGACGTTGCCGCCTGAGCTGTGGCGGATGTTGCCGGGGACCAGCAGCCGGATGGGGCGCATGGCTAGGCGGTGAGGTCCAGGGAGTAGGTGGCCCAGGCGTCCGGATTCTCGCGCAGGGTGACGTCGATTCCTGCGAGTTCGCGGCCGTCGTCGGTGTCCTTGATCTGTGCGGCCACCTTCTGTGCAATGTACTCGGCGAGGGCTTCCGTGGTGCTGAGCTGGCCCTCGAAGTCCGGGTGCTCGTCCAGGTTGCGGTAGTTCAGGCCGGCGAGCACTTCCTCGAGGATGGTTCCGGCGGCGCCGATGTCCAGGACGATCGCGTCGGCGTTCAGGGCGCGGCGGCGGAAGGCCACCTCGGCGACGAAGGTTGCGCCGTGCAGGCCCTGCGCGGGTCCGAAAGCTTCACGGGGAAGGCTGTGGGCGATCATGAAGTGGCGGCGGATGGTCAGGCTGAACATGGGTTACCTCGAGTTTTCCGGGTTGTGGGCGGCTGGTGCGGGCTCGGGAGCGCCGGAGGGGTACTCGACGACGTGGCACAGGGCTTCCAGGCTGCCGTCTGCAAGGCTCTGGACGACCTTTGGCAAGTCCTGGAACGGGGACGATCCGGTCAGGAACGCGTCGAAGACGGGGTCCTTGAGCAGCGATACGGAAAGGTCCAGGCGGTCCGCATTGGTGCGGCGGTGTCTGCGTGCACGTGAGACCATGCCCACCTGGCTCGCCCTGATGGACAGCCGCCTCGCGTGGAAATCCTCTCCCAGCGGCACAGTGACCTCACGGTTGGCGTACCAGGACATTTCGATGACCTCGCCTTCATCGCCGGCGAGCTGCAGGCTGCGCGCCAGGCCTTCCTGCGATGCCGAGCAGTGGAACACGATGTCGCAGTCCGCCAAAGCATCATCCGGATGCGCGAAGTCCACGCCCAGGGTCTCCGCGAGCTGCTTCCGGCCGGGGTCGAGGTCCACCAGCTGCAGGCGCTGCAACGGGAAGGTGCGCAGCAGCGTCGCCACCATGCCGCCCACCAGGCCGGCGCCGACGACGGCAATCCGGTCACCCAGCCGCGGTCCCGCTTCCCACAGGCCATTGACTGCCGTTTCCACCGTGCCGGTGAGGACAGCGCGCTGGGATGGAACGTCGTCGGGAATCCTGGTCAGGGAGGTAACCGGGACCACGTAAAGGTCCTGATGCGGGTTCAGGCAAAAGACACGCTGGCCCTTCCACTCCTCGGGTCCTTCCTCCACCACTCCCACGGAGAGGTAGCCGAACTTCACGGGTCCGGGGAACTTCCCTTCCTGGTGTGGGGCGCGCATCTCTTCGGCAACGCGCGGCGGCACGGCTCCCGCGTGGACCACCATTTCGGTGCCCTTGCTGATGCCGGAGTACAAGGCCTTCACGAGTGCTTCGCCTGGCCCCGGTGCGGGCACCTCTTCGGCCCTGAGCTCGCCGTGTTCCTTGGCAGTTGTCCAGTATGCGGTTGCGTGGACTGGAGTCTGTGAATTTGTCATCTTGCTGATGAATCTAACCGGACGTGCATGGACGGGGAAAGTCGGACGGCGGGTGGCAGGGTGTCGCAGCCTGCGCCGGACGGCGGGTGGCAGGGTGTCGCAGCCTGCGCCGGACGGCGGGTGGCAGGGTGTCGCAGCCTGCGCCGGACGCCAGTGCCGGCCGCCGCCGCCAGGGAAGCGGGCAGACGGGCAAGCGGGCAAGTCGACAAGTCGACAAGTCACGGTTGGATCAATGTTCCGCAATGCAGCATCTTGGGCTACTACGAGGCAAGGTATTGAACGAGTGCTTCCTCGAGGAGGCTTCGTTGGCCGGGCAGGAACCCGGGAGGCCAGTGTGGTGGTTCCCAGTCCTGGTGTTCGCTTTTGTAGTGCCGGCCGGTGGGTGAGTTCCAGCCGGGTGGTTCGTTCTTGCTGGCCGGGGTGGGTTTCCATCCGGTGATGTGCCGGAGTTTGTGGTGTTTCGGGCAAGGTTGTCCCAAATTGCTGATACCGGTGGTGCCGCCCTGGTGCCAGGCGAGGAGGTGGTCGGCCTCGTTGTCCAGCGAGTTGTTGCTGCACCCGGGGAACGGGCACTTGCCGTCCCGCATTCTCAACCAGGCCCGCATCGCTTTCGTGATTCGGTAGCTGGTCCTGCCAATCTCCAACGGCGCCCCGTCCCGCGGATCCACCAGGACCCGGTAAAACGAGTCGGCCCCGCCCGCGACGAGCCGCCGGGCCATCGACGGCGGGATGGGCCCGTACCCGTCCAGGACTGCAGGCTCATCCGTCCGGCCCATCAGCGCGAACACCGGGACGGTGACCAAAACCTGCGCCCGGATAGACGGGGACAGGACATCTGCTGCTTCAACAGTCCCGGCGTCACCCCAGGCGCCCAGCCCACCACTCAGGATCGCGTCGGCAAAGGTGTCCGCGCGGAGCTGGGGCATGGTGCGGGACTCGTTAGGGCCCTGCATGCCGCGGGCAATAGCGGTGAGCCGGTTCCAGCCAGCCACAGCCTGGTCCGCGGGCAGGCACGCGCTGAGCCAGGCCATCCCGTCCTGGTCCGGCCGGAACTCCACCCGCCGGTCCGCCACACTCTTGGTGTGGCGCTTCTCGATCGACTCGGCATGGTGGCGTTCCCGCCAGAGCCGGGCCTTAACCTTGAACCGGTGCGCCGGCATCTGCCCCACTGGGCACCCCCTTGCCGCGTCCGGTGCGTCGGGGTCCAGGAAATGCGCCTCCAACGCCGCCGCCCCACTAGCATCAAGACTGGCCGTCTCATCGGCCATGGCCACGGCGTCCTGCCATGAGATCACCCCGGCCTGCAAAGCCTCCAGGGTCCGCGGCAACGTGGCTGTTACGGCGTGGGACGTGGCAAGGAACGACCCCGCAGCCCGCGGACCCAACGCCAGCACGCACCCTATCTCCGCAGCGACCGCCATCTCCTGGGCCACCACCGGGGTATCCGGGGGCGCAAGAGCATGGGCCTTCTCCGCGTACCTCACCGCGGCCTTCGCCTTTAGCCCCGCGATCCCCGCCTCGACCCGCCGGGACCCAGCCAGAATATCCAGGCACCCATCCGCCAAACCGGCCAACGGATCAGTCAACGAAAACGGCTCCAAACCCGCCCCATCAACTTCCGCGTCAAGCACAGCGAGGGCAGCCTTGATGTCCTCAAACGCCCTCACCACCGCCGCTTTCCCCATAAACCCATCATGACAAGGGGGTCTGACAGTGATGATCTGCCTCCATCGCGTCCCGAAGGCGGCGGCCCTTCGGACGATCCAGCAGACGGCACCGACATTGCCCCCGTTTTGGGGATGGAGGCCATGCTCCGGTACCCTATTGAAGTTGGTGACGTGTCCGAGCGGCCGAAGGTGCAACACTCGAAATGTTGTTTGGTGTAAAAGCCAACGTGGGTTCAAATCCCACCGTCACCGCTGATGAGGAAGGCTCTGATTCCCTTATAACTATGGGAATCAGAGCCTTTTTCTTTGCCTGGAATGGTTCAGTGATAAGGCAGCAGTAACACCGGACCGAGTTCACAAATTCGGCGACATGTTTTTTCGAACCGGTCAGGTTCGGCCAGATGCGACATATGTCCGTGGTCCGCCCACCTCTCGACCAGCGCAGCCAGCAGGGGGCGAGACGGGGGTCGCCTGGATTGAATCCTTTGTCGCTTGCACAAACCAGGGGGTGGCCTGGAGATTGGCTGCCGCGGACCGGCGTGGGCAGAAGCATTAGGCGGGAAGAGGGTATCGAGCCGCTGGGGATGCTCTCGGGTTCGTGGACGAGCTTGAGAAAGCCGTCTCCCTGAGACCCCGCACGCGCAGTACGTCACCAAATACTCGATGGGCTTGCGCATGCAATGCTAAGCATGCTTATGATGGGCTCAGTCGGATGGGGATCCGGTGCGAGGGGAATCGGAAAGGGTGCGCTCAGCGAACGGGGCGCACCCTTTCCGCGTCCACCCGCACTGCAGTTGCTTCAAAATTTCTTACGTCTTGCTCAGCAGCTGTGACAGGCGGATAGTTTACTCATTGGTTGTGAAGCCGGCCGAAGCGGTAGCCGCGGAAAGCCGGGACATCATGTCCACCCATCCCCCAACTCCTAATCTTCAGCCGTTCAGCGCCGCGCGGCAAGGAACGCCGTCGTGAGCACGCCTCAATCGGTGGTCCTGATATTCGTTGCCGCATTCGCTTGGATCGGCTTGACCCTTCTCGTTGTTTTGGAGATGCGGCGTCGTAGGAGAGGGTCCTCAAGGGTGGCATCAGCGCTACCGCCTCCCCACCCCACCAGCGATCGCCCCCATAGGGCCTGGCGAAGGGCCCGGCCCGTGACCGATCAAGCCCCGTCCCGAAGACGACGCAGGTTGCGCATCAAAAAGGCCCCTGGCTGACGAGGAGACCCCCGTCGCACTGACGAGGCCCGGTAAGAGACCGGGCAGCCACCAATTCAATAGCACCCACCCTTCGACGGTGGCCGTTCCTTGGAGCAGACATGGATACCGGGACGATCCTCGGGTACACCTTCGGGTACTTCGCCGCTGCGGCAGGCATCTTCCTCCTATACCTCCCGGACATCATCTTGTTCCTTGCGCTGCTGGTCGTCGCCGGAGTGCTGCAACTTCTGCTCCTGCCCTTCTCCATCCTGATCAGAAAACTTCACCGGCGACCGCCGGCGGACGTGGACGCATCGTGGCTCCTGGATCGCAGCAGGCGGTAGCAGGACCCGGTTCTGCCGGGAGGGTCATTGGCGACATCCAATCATGGACCTCCGGCATGCACCCTTAGGAGCGGCGATCGGCCTGGTATTCCTGGGCCGCGACCGCAGCCGATGTCAGGAGCGCCGGTGTGGAGGCCCGAAAACCTGGCGTGATGGCGGCACGGACGTAGCGTCAGTCCGCTTACCTGATAGAGCAGGCTAAGGGATGCTTTGCGTCGCGTCTGACTCCTCCGATGACCCAAGCAGCCACGCCAGTGCCTTGTCTTCGGATGTGAAGTACCTGATCGGGAACCCGGCCGGCAACAGGGGCAGGCGGAACATGGCGACCACCCGGTCAACGGGAGAGGAACCCAAGAGCGCCATGCGCGAGACGCTGGACGAGCCGGGAAAGACTTTTCGAGCAGCCGCGGAGTGCGTCACACCCTGGATTTCGACCAGCATCGGCAACCTGGCACCCTGACCGAGGGTGGAAATGGCTGCGATGCCTGCCCTGGCTACGTCGACGCCTATGTATGCCCATGGTTTCCAGCGCACATAAAGAACTCCGCCGGACAACTCCATGGTGCCTTTGCCTTTAATATCCACTTTGTTCGCGCTGTTCATGCCGTCCCGATTCTCCGAAAGCACTCCCCCCAATCATGACGGTAACCCAAAGGCGTCGACCGCGAGACCGACGAGGCTCCTGGGCGGTGCCGCTCATCCACCCGCACCTTCAAATCCTGCCGCTCCCGTAGCCTAGGGTCCAACCACTACCTGCCTGAGGTGGCGCGCCCCGGGGTCATCGACGAAGCTCCCCCGCTCGGGCCGTTCCGCACCTTCCTTGAGATGGAGTCCAGATAATGTTCAAGATGCTCGACAAGGTGTGCCACGGCTTTTCCTTTCCTATCCCCGCTGCCGGTGGCCGCGGGCCCAAATGACCTCGGCGACACCAGCGAGGGCCAGTGGGAACGCCACGGCAGCGGCTAGGTGCCGCATCAAGCTATGGGCGTCTATCAACGCAGCCCAGCCGACGAGGACGGCCGGCAGTCCAACGCAGACTGTCACCCAGGCGGGGTTGCCGCGCAAGTGTGACCAGACGGCGGCCGCAAGGGACAGCATGCAGCCTGCATCGATGAAGAGCCCCCCGACCCGGGCCGCGTCGAGCAACGCCGGTTCCGGCGCCCAGATGAAGAACGTGCTCCGCGCCAGACCGTAGCCGATCAGGACCATCGAGGCGAGGACCAGCAGGATCCAGGCGCTTGTTCCCGCCCACCGACGGGTCGTTTCAGACATGAACTTCACCTGTCCCCTAAACGCTTGCATGTCAACTGCTTGTCTACCGCACGCCTCCTGCTGCGCGGCTGATCCGGGTTTCCTTATTTGGGCTTCCAAGGAGTGATGCGGACATTGGCGAAGGCACCGGTCCCCCAAGTGGATCCATCCGGGCTGAGGTTGATGACGTCGACAGTGACACTGCCCGCGTGCAGGTCAAGAGTCCTACTGGAAGGCTCGGCAGACGCAAACGCCTCCGAAAAGTCCACCTGAGCGTATGCGCTCCCGGGCTTTCGCTGGCTGAGGACCAGTTTGGCGTTGCTGGTGCCGATGCAGGCTGTAGTAATGACATACGTGCCGGAAGCGGGCAAGGATGCCCGCGTGACAAAGGAAGTTATCCTGCCACTGATTGCTTCCGTCACATCCAGGTAGGTGTCCGAGACCGGAACACCCAGTACCTCGTCGAGCTTCGTCCGGTTGCCCTGTTCGAGAACTGCCACCTCGGCGGGTTTCGTGGGCGGCCCCGCCAAGGGGTTCGTTACAGGCACCGAAGGCGTGGCGGGTGCAGCTGGCGTGGACCCATCCTGGTATTCGCAGCCCGCCACTGTAGCGCCAAGCAGAGCCATGGCCGCCGGAACAGCCCACAGACAACAGTGTCGTACTCCCCCAAGTTGTGACATGGCCCGAGCCTACGCCAGCCGACGCTTCTCCTCATGCTTGATCCAGCCCTGGCCTCGTCCGACTGCCCTGTTCTCGGGTGGTAAGGCGGTTCCTTGTCGTTCTAGACCGGGGCCAATGGCCAGTATCCGTGGACACTTCCCGCGGTTCGGCGTTACCTTCGATTCGGACACAGGAGTTTCGTGGAGGAAGGCGGCACCATGGCCGGTACTGCTGCAGAGAACCAAGTCCGCGCCGCAGTGGACCGAGCCGCCGACGAAATGATTTATATCGGTCCTGACCATCCCTACTATCCCTTGCTGGCTGACCTGGTGTCCGCGGTTGGGAAGGCGTGGCAACAGGGGTTTGAGCAAGGCCGGCGCGGCGGGCACGAACCAAACCCCTATACGTGGGCCCGGCAGGAGGAATAGCGTAAACCACTTGCCCCTTTTGATGAGGATGCTGATGGACAACAACATCGTCAGGAACTACTAGCTGGCCTTAGCCGCAATGTACGGGGTGGCCATCAGCGTTGTAGCGATAGCAATCTGGGGTGGAGCGGTTTTGGGGGCCATCACTTTCCTCGGGATGTATCTATACCTCCAGCGGCTCGGACGTTTCCATCAGCAGTCGAAGGAAACGGCCGCCTGATCTTAGGACCCGTAACGTCATCACCGAACAGTCCGCAATGCTGTTCAATTGCCTTGGAGAATCCGCTGATACATCCGGTGGTCCTGCCATTGGCCCGCTATCCGGAGGTAGGCGGCCGCCATGCCATAGGCCTCAAACCCGTTCTTTTCCAGCACCCGCCGCGATGCTGTGTTGTGCACCAGGGTTGCGGCCTCGAGCCTGTGGAGGCCGAGGTCAGTTGCGGCAATATTGACGGCGGCACCCACAGCCGCTGTCATGAGCCCTGCGCCCTGAAATGCGTGGGAGATCCAGTAGCCCAGGTGCGCGTTCTGGAATGCACCGCGCACGATCGAGCTCAGGGTCAGCAGCCCGACGATGCCGTCGTCTCGCGCCAGCACCATGGGAAGTGCCGTGCCCGAATCCAGTTCAGCCCGCCGTCGTTCAACCAGTTCCTGTTGGCCCTGGATGGTGTAAAACTCCGCAGGCCGGACCGGCTCCCATGGGGCGAGATGTGAGCGGTTCGCTTGAAAGGCCGCCGCCAGCGCCCCGGCATCCGCCTGCTCAACGGGCCGGAGCACAACGTCCTCAGAAATTTTGCAGGAAAAGTTCACTGCTTCACAGTACGCGGGTGCCCATGCACCGGACCGCGCCGGGATGTGTGGAGCATCTGCCACTGGACGCCTGTGCTTGACGCATCATCCGGCAGCGGCTAGAAAAGTAAGCAGCCTTATCATTTGTCGATTCTGCCGAACAGCTCAACGCAAGGAGGACATGCCATGAGTGAGAAACCTGGTAACCAGACGCCGAACACCCCTGATGTGAGTGAAACGGAACTGCGCAACATGAAGGTGGACGAACTCCGCAACGAGGCCAAAGAGGAGAACATCCCTGGCACGTCCGGCATGCGCAAGGAAGAGCTGGTGAAGGAGGTTGCCAAGGCCCGGCAGGAAGGCGGGGACCACAGCCAGGATAAAGGCGGCGGCAACCAATCAGAAGACACGGAAGACGCACAGGACCTGGGCGCCGGCCCCGACGGCGGCAAGGTCCGCTACGGCGACGACTCCTCCAAATCGCTGAAGTACTCGCAGGAAATCACCTCCACCGATGAGGAGCCCGAACGCGAGGGCCGAAGCCTGGCAACCACCCACCACGAGGTGATCAGGCAGTGGGCGGAAGAACGCGGCGGCGTGCCCGCGACAGTTGAAGGCACCGAACATGGCGACCACCTTGGCGTCCTGCGCATCGATTTCCGGGACAAGGACAGCAACCTGCGCGAAGTCAGCTGGGAAGAATGGTTCAAGACCTTTGACGAGCGCCGCCTCAATTTCATTTACCAGGAGCAACGGACCGATGGAAACCAGTCCAACTTCTTCCGCCTGGAGAACCCGGACCGCGAGGACGCCTAAGCGCTCCCGGGGCTGACGCACGAAGGAGGCGCCACCGCTGCTGCGGTGGCGCCTCCTTCAGTTCACTCCTACAGCTGGGTGTCGAATGACCCGCAAAATACGTTCTCGTTGAACGTGCCCTGGAATTCGGACTTGCCCTGGATCTTTTCCACGGCTGCCCGGATGGCTTCCCGGGTGCCCGCATGGGCGTGGATGGCAGTCTTGACCATCGGCACGTCAATCAGGTGGTTCGGCTGGTTCAGGGACACGAACACCGTGGGCACTTCCGTGACGTACCAAGGGATTTCCGCCGCCATCGGCGAGGACCACTTGATCCGGATGGCCGCCTCCTGCGCGAAGCCTTTGACGTTGGCAAAGACAAACGCGGCATCGTACTTCTCCGCATAGTCCCCGGTGGCTTCCTCAGAGATAACGGACATGAAGTTCACCCCGGTCTCTCCCGCCGCCTCGCGCTGATCGGCCGTCCGGAATAAGTACACCTCAAAGCCGGCAGCCTCCAGTTCCTCCTTCACCACCTCCAGGTAGGCCAGCGGGTCGGCGCGGGTGAAGTCGGCCCCGCCGGAGATCCCGTACAACCGGATCCGGGGATGCGTGGCCGGGGTGATGGGCAGATTCCCGGCCGTGTCCTTGACCAGCGTCACGGTCTTGTCCGCGATCTCCGCGGCGATGGCCCGGTGTTCGGCACTCCCAATCACGGCAAGCGCCCCGGCAGGCGGTACCAGCTGGTCCGGCGATTTCAGGTGCAGCCCCAAAGACGCCTTCAGCCCAAGAATCCGGCGCAGCGCATCATGAAGCCTGTGCTCGGTAATGACCCCGGACTTGTACCCGTCCAGCATGTACTGGAAGTCCTCGGCCGGGTTCCGAAAGAACAGGAACATGTCGCAGCCGGCGGCAATGGTGGCCGGGACCAGGTCCCTGCGCCTCATGGCCTGCGTGAGGCCCACCATCTGCGAGGCGTCAGTGAGGACCAGGCCGTTGAAGCCAAGCTCGCCGCGCAGCAGGTCCTGGAGCAGCTCCGGGGACAACGTGGCCGGCAGAATTTCGGCGTCTGAAAGACCAGGCCGGAAGTGCCGGGAGACCTCAGGCGCGCCAATGTGGCCCACCATGATGGATTGCACGCCGTGCGTAATCATCTCCCGGTAGACGTGCCCGTAGGTGCGGTTCCATTCCTCGTAGCCAAGGGTGTTGTAGGACGTCACCACGTGCTGGTCCCGCTCATCGATGCCGTCGCCGGGGAAGTGCTTCATGGCACAGGCGGTGGGCGATTCGCTGATGCCGTCGAAATACTCCTTGGCGCGCTCCACCACAATCTCCGGGCTGTTGCCAAAGGACCGCGTGGAAATGACCGTGTTCCGCCAGTTGTAGTGGATGTCCACGATCGGTGCGAAGGCCCAGTTGCAGCCCAGGGCCGCCGTCTCCACCCCGGCCACCTGCCCCATCTTGCGGGCTATGGACTTGTCCGGGTGCGAGCCCGCCTGCAGGTGCGTGGACACGAACGTGCCGTCGTCGCAGCTGCCGGCTCCGCCCATCTCCGGGTTGGACGCAATCAGCAGTGGAACGCGCGTCTTGGATTGCGCATACCGGATGTGCTCCTGGACGGCGGCGGCCGGGCCCGGCCGGTACCGCATGCCGCCCACGTGGTAGTTCTCCAGCACGCCATCGAGGTATTCGGGTGAATAGTCATTGTTGTGGTTGATGAACAACTGCCCGATCTTTTCCTCAAGCGTCATGGCACCAAGGGTGCCTTCCACCCAGGCGACCGCGTCGGCGTCGAGATTGAACGGCGCGGCCGCAAGGTCGACGTCGAACTGCCGCGGCCGGGTGCCCGGGGTCCCCTTGGCAGGAGGTACGACGGCGGCGATCCCCTTGAGTGCCTGGGCCACAACGTCGGCGACGGGCGCGGCGATGTCCACCTCCACACCTGCCTCGTCTTCCTGGAGCGGTTCGAGCGTGGCGAGTTGGGAGTCGAGCAGGGCGGGGGGCATGAAATGCCCGGTACGGCCTTCCGTCCGCGCCTTTAGGACTTCCTTGCTGCCGTTCAGGTGCAGGAAGATCGTGTCCGGCGCCTGTTCCCGGATAGCGTCGCGGTAGCTGCGGCGCAGCGCGGAGCACGCCAGGACCATTCCGCCGTCACCGGCCTTTGCCAGCTCGGTTCCAACCGTTGCCAGCCATGGCCAGCGGTCTTCATCCGTGAGTGGTACGCCGGCGGCCATCTTGGCCACGTTTTCCACGGGGTGGAGGGAGTCGCCGTCTATGAACGGGACACCCAGCTCGCGGGCTACGAGGTCGCCGATGGTGGTCTTGCCGCAGCCGGAGACACCCATGACCACGATGCGTTGCTTCTTCATCGAATTTCCTTACCAGTCGTGGACGGTGCCGTCGACCAGGCGGTTGTAGGGCAGGTAGGCCTGCTGGTAGGGGTAGGCTGCGGCTGCTTCTTCGTTGAATTCGACGCCGATGCCCGGCTTGTCGCCCGGGTGCAGGTAGCCGTCGGTGAAGGTCATGGACTGCTCGAAAACCTCGTTGGTCTTGTCCGAGTGCTGCATGTACTCCTGGATCCCGTAATTATGGATCGCCAACCCCACATGGAGCTGCGCCGCGAACCCCACCGGGGAGATGTCGGTAGGGCCGTGGAAGCCGGACTTGATCTGGTACTGCGCGGCGAAATCCATCACCTTCTTCAACGGGCTGATCCCGCCAAAGTGCGTGGACGCGGCCCGCACATAATCGATCAGCTGTTCCTTGATCAGCGTCTGGTAGTCGTACACGGTGTTGAAGATTTCCCCGATCGCCAACGGCGTGGTGGTGTGCTGCCGGACCAGCCGCAGCCCCTCCTGGTTCTCCGCCGGCGTGCAGTCCTCCAGCCAGAACAGGTCATACGGCTCCAACGCCTTGCCCAGCTTCGCCGCCTGGATCGGGGTCATCCGGTGGTGCCCGTCATGCAGCAGCGGGATCTCCGGGCCGAACTCGTTGCGGACCGCCTCGAAGACGGTGGGCAAATGCCGCAGGTAGGCGCGGGTGTCCCAGTCCTCCTCCACCGGGAACGCACCCCGCCCCGCAGGTTCGTAGTCGTACCGCTCCCCCGAGGCCTGGGCCTGGGCAGCAACGCCATAGACGGCTTTGATGCCCGGCACCGCCGTCTGGATCCGGATCGACTTGTAGCCCAGCTCCAGATGCTCCCGCACCGAATCAAACAGCGACGGAATATCAGCCCCGGAGGCGTGCCCGTACGCCCGCAACCCGTTCCGCGACGCACCACCAAGCAACTGGTACACCGGCATCCCCGCCAGCTTGCCCTTGATATCCCACAAGGCCATGTCCACGGCGGCGATCGCGGCCATGGTGACCGGTCCGCGGCGCCAGTACGAGGACCGGTAGAGGAACTGCCAGGTGTCCTCGATCCGGTGCGGATCCTTGCCGATCAGCAGCTGCGCAACGTGCTCCTTCAGGTACGCGGCAACAGCCAACTCACGGCCGTTCAACGTGGCATCACCAATGCCGGTCACACCATCCTCCGTAGTGATACGAAGGGTCACAAAGTTCCGGGACGGACTGGTCACAAACACTTCGGCGGCAACGATCTTCATGGGAATTAACTGTTCCTTCCGGAAGTAAAAGCAGGATTCAAGTAGCGGGGTTCAAGAAGCACGGTCAGGTATGCGTGGGGGCCGCAGTTGTTGCGGAGAACGATCCGCACAGCCCGTGGACCAGGGACACGATGTCCGCGTCCTCGGCGATGCCGGCATTGACCAGGCGGAGCAGGGCCTGGACCCGTTCGGTGCCCTCAAGGGCAGCGGCCCCGCGGATCTCTCCGGCCAGCGGATCCTGGAATTCCCCGGCGGCGGCCACGTAGTCGATCCAGGCGGCCAGCATCAGGGCTGCGCCGGAACCGCTGCGGCCTTCGGCGCGTTCCGCTGCCAGGACAGGTACGGCGCGCATCCGAAGTTTTGTGGTGGCGTCCGCAGCGATCTGGGCAAGCCGGTGGGCGATCCGGGCGTTTCCAAAGCGCTCAAGCAGCGCCTGCCGGTACCCGGGGATGTCCAGGCCCTCGGCGCGCAGGTGGTTGGCGGCCTCGTCCCAAAAGTCCTCCACTGCCTTCCGGCACAGTGGGTCGGCCAGGGCTTCGGCCACGGTGGCGTGCCCGCGCAGCTGGCCGGCATACGCCAGGATTGAGTGTGAACCGTTGAGGAGCCACAGTTTCCGGTTTTCGTAGGGGTCGATGTCATCAACCACCACGGCGCCGGCATCTTCCCAGCGCGGCCTTCCCGCCGGGAAATTGCCGCTGAGTACCCAGTTCCGGAACGGCTCGGCAACCACCGGCGAGCTGTCACGGTAACCGCATTGCTCCGCCACTTCCGCGATGTCCGCGTCCGTGGTCCGGGGGGTGATCCGGTCCACCGAGGTGCTGACGAAGCTGACATGCGCCCCGATCCACTCCACCAGGTCCTGGCCCCAGGCTGCGGCCATGCCCAGGACGCCACGGCGGGCAACGTCACCATTGGCCGAAAGGTTGTCACAGCTGACGACGGCGATCGGTCCCGCGCCGCTGTCTTTCCGGCCTGCCAGGGCCAGCACCAGGCGCCCCAACGGAGTTCCGGGCACCCTTGCCTCTCCGGAAGCAGTAGTCCCGCGGGGGGCGAGGAGAGGCTCCCCGGACGTGGAAGTCTCCCGGGCCGCCGCTGCCGACAGCGCGCGGACGTCATCCGCCACACCCGGCGCATCGGCGTCGAACGTTCCATCCGCCGCCAACCCGTAGGCGGCCTCGGTGATGGTCAGCGTGACCAACGCCGTCTCCTTCGCCGCGACAAGCTCGCAAAGCCGGGCGACGTCGGCGCCATCCACGGCTTCAACGATGCTTCCGATGACTTCGAAGCTGTCCCCGCCGGCGGACCTCTCCACCAGGGTGTAGAGGCAGTCCTGCGCGGAGAGTGCCTCGGCGGCGTCCGGGCGGCGTCCGGTGAACGCCGCGATCCCCCACTCGGCCGCGTCCGGGGCGTGCTGGGTGTACCAGGCCTGGTGGGACCGGTGGAAGGCTCCAAGGCCCAGGTGGACAATGCGCACCGGGGCCTTGGGCAGCGGCTTCAGGCTCCGGTCCAGCACAGGGACAGGCGGGGCCGCATTCACAGCTTGAACACCCGCCGCGGTGAGCCGTCCACGATGTCCACGATCAGTTCGTGCGCCCGCTCTTCGGTGACCCGGTGCTCAGCCACCAGCCGGGCCAGGAAGGACGCTTCGATCCGCCGGGCGGTGTCATGGCGGGCCGGGATGGAGCAGAACGCCCGGGTGTCGTCGATGAACCCCGAAGACCGGGAGAACCCTGCCGTCTCAGTGACCGCGGACCGAAAGCGGAGCATGGCGTCCGGTGCATCCAGGAACCACCACGGCGCCCCCAGGTAGACCGACGGGTAGAAACCGGCCAGCGGGGCAAGTTCGCGGGAAAAGACCGTCTCGTCGAGCGTGAAGAGGACCAGGTGGAAGTCCTTGGCGGTCCCGAAATCCTGGAGCAGCGGCCGGACGGCCTCGGTGTAGTTGACCGCCACCGGGATATCGTGGCCGGTATCGGCCCCGAACGCCTCGAACGTGGGTGCGTGGTGGTTGCGGAAGGAGCCGGGATGGATGGTCATCACCAGCCCGTCCTCCACGGACATCCGCGCCATCTGGTAGATCATGTGCGCTTCGAAGGCGTCCCGGTCGGCAGCACTTGCCTGGCCCGTCCTGCCGCGCTCGAAAAGCCGCTCCGCCTCGGCTTCGTCCAGTTTGAGCGTGGCAGGCGTGAAGACGCCATGGTCGGCCGATACGGCGCCCCGCTCCACGAAGTGCCGGCGCCGGGCCTCAAGCGCGCTGATGTACCCGCCGTAGCCGGAAGCGCCGTCCCCGGCAGCTCCGATGAGGCGCTCCACGTTGTCCTGCCAGGCCGGATGCGCCATGTTCAGGTACTGGTCCGGCCGGAAGGTGGGCAGCACCCGGGCGGCGAACGCGGGGTCGGCGTGCAGCGCTGCGTGGCTGTCCAACGTGTCCAGCGGATCGTCCGTAGTGGCCAGCACCTCGATGTTGAATTCCTTGAACAGCTCGCGCGGCCGGAAGCCCGGCTCAGAGAGCTTGGCCTGCAGGGCGTCGTACAGCCGGTCCGCGTTCCCGGCGGACGGCTCCTCCGCCAGGCCGAACACGTGGGCGAACTCCTGCCGGATCCAGTAGCCGGAGGCTGTTCCTTCGAAGGCGGGCCATGCCTCACAGAAGTGCCGCCATACCTGCCGCGAACCGGCGGGCTGGCCGCCCAGCCCCAGCTGGTCCATCGGCACCCCGCCGGCGTGGATCAGCCGGGTGACGTAGTGGTCCGGGGTGACCAGCAGGGCGGCCGGGTCCGGAAAGGGCGTGTTCCGCTCGATGACGGCTGCGTCCACGTGCCCATGCGGGGAAATGATGGGCAGCCCTTCCACCGCTTTGAAAAGGGACCGTGCAACTTCCCTGACGCCGGGATCAGCCGGCAGGAGCCGGTCAGGGTGGTCCGCAATGGGCGTTCCCATGGGTCAACGCCTCCCTGCAGCAGCGGAGAGCCCCGCCAGGGCGGCCGTGGACCGGAGGTAGTCAAGGTTGCCTGCCGTCCGTTCCGCCAGGGGAAGTTCGGTGGAGAAGTCCTCCACCGTCACCCACCCGTCATAACCGTGTGCCGCGAGCGCTTTGAAGTACGCCAGCACGCTGCCCTGGCCCGACCGCAGCGGAGCCCATTCGTTCCGGAAGACCTCGGCGCCGGACTCGTCGGTGTCACCACTGTTGACCCAGACCGCATTCTTTACGTGGACGTGGGCCAGGTAGTCGCCCAGGAGCTGGAACGCGGGGAGGTAGTCCTCCTGCCCTTCGATCAGCAAGTTGCCCAGGTCATGGATCACGCCCACATGGCGCGGATCCAGCCCATCCAGCAGCCGGAGCGCGGACGAAGCCGACGCCGTGATGGTGCGGTGGTGCAGTTCCACGAGGGCCTTGACTCCATGGTGGGCGGCCCGTTCGGCGATCCACTCGAAATCGCGGCGGGCACCGGCAAAGAGCTCAGGGTAGGGCGTGCCGCTGGCAGGCTCGTTTCCCCATGCCGCTGTTCCCAAGGGAGGTGTGGTCACCCGGACCTGGCCGGCACCCAGCCTGGCGGTGGCCGCCAGCATGCGGTCAACATCCTCATGGTTGTCGCACCGTGCATATCCGCCGATACCGGAGAATTCCAGGCCGGCGCCGGATGTAAGGGCGGCGATGCGGTCCAGGTGGTCTTCCATGCCGGTGAGCGGGACTGTGGCCTTGTTGCCGGCCCAGAATCCCGGCTCGGCAGCGTCGGCCTGGTCCGTGATCCGCCACTCCACGCCGTCCCAGCCCTGGTCGGCCAGGTGCTGCACTGCTTCTTCGGGAGTCCATTCGGGGGTTGATGCGGTAAATACTGAAAACTTCATAGCCTCAGGCGCTTTCTGCCGCGGTGTTTCCGGTGCGGACTTCAAGGTCGTTGTACTTGCCTGCCAGGACGTCGTCGAAGAGGACGGGCTGGCCGAGGGTGGCCGAAACGTAGACGGAACGCACCGCGGCGAGCGCGTTGACGGCGTCGCTGACGGTCACACCCGCCTGCCGTCCACCGGCGATGGCCGCCAGGATGTCCCGGTACTGCCGGACGTGGCCGGCGGGATACACGGTGGGATCCGCGGCCTTGTAGTCCTCCTCTGGGTACTTGGCCAGTTCCTCTTCCGCCTGGTTGCCGCCGCCCTGCAGGCCCATGTCCGCGGACTCGCCGCCGGCATCCTTGCTGTGGAAGTACTGCAGCCGGTCGTTGTCCACCACAGCGGATCCTTCGGATCCCATGAGCTGGACGCGCACCGTCAGGCCCGGGTAGGCCGCGGTGGTGGCGTGCAGGACTGCCAGCCCGCCGTTTTCGAAAGTGATGGTGGCAACGGCGGTGTCTTCCACTTCGATGCGCTCGTGGGCGAGCCGGGCCGTGTGCGCGTGGATCTCAACGGGGCGTCCCATGAACCACAGCAGCAGGTCCACGGTGTGCACGCCCTGGTTCATCAGTGCCCCTCCGCCGTCCATGGACCAGGTGCCCCGCCAGTCGCCGGAGTCGTAGTAGCCCTGGCTGCGCCACCAGGCGACGGATGCGATGGCGGAGGTGAGCCGGCCGAAGCGGCCCTTCGCCACGGCGTCCGCAACGGCGACGCTTGACTGGTCAAACCGGTGCTGGCTGATGACGGAAGCCACAATCCCCTTGCCCGCCGCTTCCTTGGCCGCGGCTTCGATTTCCTGGGCCCGGGTGAGGTCAACGTCAAGCGGCTTTTCAATCACCACGTGCTTCCCGGCGGCCAGGACTTCCAGGCCCTGCTGGATGTGGAGGCCGCTGGGGGTTGCCAGCGCCACGAGGTCGATGTCGACAGCGCCGAAGGCTTCCTGCAAAGTGGTGAACTGCGGCGGCCGTGGCCCGCCTTTCTTTTCAATGAAGTCCGCCAGGGACTCCGATGCTGCAGGGATGGCATCCACGAGCGCAACGATCCGGACCTCCGGAAATGCTTCAAGGGCTACGGCGTGCGTGCGGCCAATGGTGCCGCACCCGGTAATGGCTACGTTCAAAGTGCTCATGCGGTCTGGACTCCTGCTTCTGCGGTGACTTTTGCGAAGGCGCGTGCTGCGATACCGAATGCGGTGGGGCCGGAGAAACCGCCCAGCCCGTGGGCACCGGCGAGATGCGGCTCCAGGGAGGCGAAGCCCTGGTAGCCGTCAGCCTTGAGTGCCTCCACGGTGCGGAGCACGTCCCCGTCCCCTTCCCCGGCGGGTACCACGTGGCCGTTTTCGAACAAGGCGTCCTTGACCTGCAGGTACTCCAGGTGCGGACGCAGTTTCGCGTACGCCTCGTCGAAGGGCTTGACGCCCACCTGGACGAAGTTCGCCGCATCCCAGGCCACCTTCAGGGCGGGCGAGTTGACGGTCTGGATGATGTCCAGGACCCGGTCCGGGACGTCGCCGAAGATGTCCTTCTCGTTTTCGTGCAGCAGGATCACGCCGGCTTCCTCCGCCACGTCGGCGAGCGCCTGCATCCGTTCCATGACGGCGTCGCGGATGCTGTCCACCTGCACGGATTCGCCGTAGTAGAAGGAGAAGATGCGGATGTACCTGGCGTCCAGGACCTTGGCGGCGTTCACGGCCCGGCGGAGCCGTTCCACTTCATGCTCTACCGGGAGGCTGACATCCACCTTGCCGATAGGGGAAGCGATGGCCGAGACCTTCATGCCTTTTTCCGCCAGCAGGGATTTGAGGGCCTGGAGCTGTTCATCGCTCAGGTCCACGATGTTGGTGCCCCAGGCGCTGCGGACTTCGATGTGGTTGGCGCCGAGCGCCTGCAGCACTGCGATCTGGACGGCAGGGTCGTCGTCGATCTCGTCGCCGAAGCCTGACAGCTGCCAAGTGACCTGGGTGGTCGAAACCATGGTTATTTAACTCCTCCGGCGGTCAGCCCGCCTACTAGGTAACGCTGGAAAATCAGGTAAAGAATGACCACGGGAGCGGCGCACACCAGCGCCGCCGCCATCATCTGGCCGTAGTAGGGAATGGCCCCGCCTTCCTGGGAAGCGCCGAAAATTTGAAGCGCGACGGCGGCGGTCTGGCTTTCCGGACGGGTCATCACCGAGGCGAACAGCACGTCGTTCCAGCCAAGCAGGAAGGCGAAGATGCCCGACACAACGATGCCGGGCCAGCTCAGCGGCAGGATGATCCGGAACAGCACGCCAAGGTGGGACGCGCCGTCGATCCTTGCTGCCTCTTCAAGCTCCTTGGGAAGCCCGCGGAGGTAGGTGACCATCACCCACGTGGAGAACGGCATGGCGAACGTCAGGTAGGTGACGAACAGGCCCCACTGGGTCCCGATGACCTGGATTCCCAGATAGGTTGAGGCCGAGGAAAACAGGACGAAGACCGGCAGCACCATGAGGGTGCCGGGCACGGACTGCAGTGCCAGCAGGCCGCGGAGGATGGTCAGCCGGCCGCGGAAGCTGTAGCGGACCAGGACGAACGCCGTGGAGATGGACATCGCCGCCGAGACCACTGCGGTTGCCCCGGCCACCAGGACGCTGTTGGTCAGGCCGGTGGCCAGGCCCACGCTGGTCCAGATCTTCGAGTAGTTCTCGAACGTGACCGTGGACGGCCAGAATTCCCCGTTGGCCACCCCGATGTCCGAGTTGACGGAAGCCAGGAAGATGTACAGCACAGGAGTCAGGACCAGGACGCCCAGGAAAACCAGGACGAAGATCAGCAAAGGGGTGGGCAGAAGCCGCAGCACCTCATGCTGGCGGTGCGATCCCGGACGGTCGACTTCGAAGGTGGCCGCACGCTGCCGGCTGGCTGTCGTGGTGCTCATTTCTTGGCTCCAGGTGTTTCGGCGTCGTCAAGCTTGACGGCACGGAGGTAGACGAACAGCGGGATGGCGATCAGCACCAGGGAGATGAAGGCCATGGCGGCGCTCAGGCCAAAGCGGAAGCTCTGGAAGCTGGTGACGTAGGTCAGGATGGGCAGGACTTCGACGTCGGCCGGTGCCGGAACGCCGAACAGCACGTACGGGAGGGTGAAGTTGTTGATGTGGTGCAGCATCCCGATCAGGAAGGCCAGCGCCAGCGGGCCCTTCAGGTAGGGGAACACCACGTAACGCAGCTTGTTCCACCACAGCGCGCCGTCCAGGGCGGAGGCTTCATGCACCTCGTGGTCCACGGACTGCAGGCCGGACAGTGCCAGCAGGTAGATGAACGGCCACGACGCCCAGATCTGGACCAGGACCAGGGTCCAGAAGGTCTGCGGCCCGTTCAGCCACAGCCCAACATTGATTCCCACGGTTGCCAGGGCCTCGTCCATGATGCCGCCCGGCTGGAGGATGGTCCGCCAGACGGTGGCCACCACGAAGGACGGGAGGACGTAAGGGATGAGGAAGACCGACCGGATGACGGCGCGGCCCTTGAAGGCGTTCTGGGTTGCGATGGCGGCAGCGATGCCCAGCGGCAGCGTCACCACCATGGCCAGGAGCGAGTAGCTGACACTGAGCCATACTGCGTGCAGCAACGGCGAACTGGTGACGGCTTCAACGAAGTTTTCCACTCCGATGAATGGTGCGCTGATCCATTTCCGCAGCGTGTACTGGTCCAGGTTCAGGGCGGACATGTAGATGCCCAGCAGGAGCGGGACCACGATGATGATGATCATCAGGGCCCCGCCGGGGATGAGCATCCACAGCGGCCGGTTGCGTTCGCTCAGGCCTTTGCGGCGGGGACCGCCGTGGTGCTCGGGGCTATGGCCGGCTGCATCGGCAGTCCGGGCCGCCCGGCCTGCGGCGGAATCCGCCGCAGGCCGGACTTCATGAGAGGCGTCAGTTGACATCGGAACTATCCTTTGGAGGCCCGGTCCAGGGAAGCCTGGCCCTTGTTCTGGGCGTCCTTGATCCTTTGTTCGAGGGCGGCCTCGTCCACCTTGCCGGCGGCCAGGTCCGGGACGGACTGGACGGTGACGTTGAGCAGGGCGAGCTGGATGTCGCCCCAGGCACCGGTGAAGGGGGTGGCCTTGGACTTTGCGGCAGCCTCAGCGAGCGGCTTGAGCTTGGCGTCAGTGAGGGTGGCGAGGGCCTCGGCGTTGGCCGGGAAATCACCGAAGGTCTTCTGGTAGTTCAGCTGCTCGTCCTTGGAAGTAATCAGCTTGATGTAGGCGAATGCCAGGTCCTTCTGCTTGGAGTAGTCAGCCACCACCAGGTTGTCGCCTGAGAGGATGCTGGCTGCGTCGCCGTCGGACTTGGATTGCGTCTCACCTGGCGCGATGGTGGGCATCAGGGTGTATTGGTACTTGCCGGCAACTTCCGATTTGTCCAGGGTTGGGATGGAGCTGGACGTGGTCATCATCAGGTAGCCGGCCTTGCCGCTGGCGAAGGCCGCCACGGCGTTGCTGTTGCTCCAGCCCACTGCAGCGGGGTCAACCACCTTGTCGTTGGTCAGCCAGCCGAAGTAGGTCTCATAGGCCTTCTTGACGGCGGGGTCGTCCATCTTCAGCTTGTTGCCGTCCACCAACGGGTTGCCTGCCTGGACGGACATTGCCCAGATGAACTTCCAGGGATCGAAGTTGTCCTTGTAGCCGGTAGCGATGCCATAGGTGCCGTCCTTGGTCATCTTCTTGGCCTGGGCGGCAAGTTCGTCCCAGCTGGTTGCGGGCTTGTCGATGCCTGCGGCGGCGAGGAGGTCCTTGTTGTACGCCATGACGAACGGACGGCTGACGAAGGGGATGCCGGCCAAGTGGTCCTTGTCCGGTCCGGAAATACCGAGTGCAGCCTGGTTGAAGCGGTCCTTGCCGCCAACCTTCTTCCAGTCGTCATCCGAGAGGGTGACGAATGCCTTGGTGGCGTAGGCGGTGGGGGTGAACGTGGTGCCCAGTCCGTAGACGTCCGGCCCCTGCCCGGAGACCACGGAGGTCTGGATTCGCGTGAGTTCATCATTGGCCGAAGCGAAGGTTTCGAACTTCACGTCCGCCCCGGTTTCAGCCTTGAACTTGGCAGCGATATCGCTCTGCCACTGCTTCTGCTGTTCGGGGTACTGGGGAAGGACGCCTACCAGGACGTTGAGCGTCTTGCCCGTCCCGTCCACTTTGCCGTCCGCATTCGTGGAACCTCCCCCGCCATCCCCGGAACCTGAACCGCAACCGGTCAGGGCGAGTGCTGCAGCCGTAACAATCGCCGCAAGCCCAGTAGTCGATTTAAACCTCATTGTTTTTCTCCTCTAGGACACCCACATGGCCACATCCGTCCTGTGGCGGAAATCACTGCAGGCGACTCGAAAGCCAGTCTAGGAAGATGGCAAGCAGGTGGCAAGCGGTTGCCAAAAGTTGCCATAAGTGCTCAGATGGAGGCAGTAAAAAGACAAGGGCACGCCGGCAGGAAACTGGGGATGGCGGTTCGTCCAGCCAGCAAGGAAAGGCTCACTGCCGTGGCTGATTCAGGGACTACAGGCACCGCCCAGGACGCGCCCAAAAGGGATGCCCGGCGGGACCGCCCGCCCACCATCCGCGACGTTGCCGAACTGGCCGGGGTGGCAACGTCCACCGTGTCACGGGCCCTTGCCCGACCGGACCGGGTCAATCCCCGCACGCGCGTCCGCATTGAAGAGGCGGCAGCGGAACTGAACTACGTGCCAAGTTCTCAGGCGCGCGGGCTCAGTTCCGGCCGGACCAACGCAGTAGCCGTGCTGGTGCCCGACATCACCAACCCGTTCTACTTCGACATCATCCGCGGCACCCAGCACCAGCTCAAGGCCGCCGGCGTGACCCAGCTCCTGGTGGACACCGAGGAATCAAGCGAGATGGAACTGGATGCGCTGCACAAGATGCGCAAGTCCGCAGACGGTTTCATCCTTGCCGCCTCGCGCCTGACGGACGCCCAACTGGCTGAGGTCTCACGGACCCAGCCCCTGGTCACCTTCAACCGGGCCTCCACCAGCGCCCCCACCGTGATGATCGATACGCCCTCCGCCATCATCCAGGCCCTGGAGCACCTGGCCTCCCTGGGCCACCACAGAGTCTGCTATGTCGCCGGGCCGCCCACCTCATGGTCAAACCAGGCGCGATGGAAGGTCTTCGAGGAAGACGCCACAAGGCGGGGCATGGAGGTCCACCGGATCGGCCCCTACACCCCGAAGACGACCTCAGGGGCCGCCGCGGCGGACGCGGCGGTCAGGACGGGGGCCACGGCCTGCATCGTCTTCAACGACCTGCTGGCCATCGGAATGCTCCAGCGCCTGCAGGCGCGCGGCATCCGGGTGCCCGCCGACATGAGCATCATCGGTTCGGACGACATCTTCGGCGCCGACTTCTGCAATCCCCCGCTGACCACAATTTCGAGCCCCATTGAACAGGCCGGGAGGGTGGCGGTGTCCATGCTGCTGGCCCAGCTCAACCCGCTGTCCGGAAGTGCCAGCCGCCAGCTCGCCGTCATGCCCACCCACCTGACCATCCGTGAGTCCACCGGCCCCGCACCCCACTAGCCGAATCCACTGCTCCGTATCTGCCGTTTTCAGGGGTCAAAACGGCAGATACGGAGCAATGGATTGTGCGTGGCAGCCCAGACCAAAGGCGGGCGTACGACGGCGGGAGCCACCCGCCGTCGTACGCCCGCCTTTGGAAAGCGGTGCTTAGGCTTCCACCAGCTTGGCCCTGGCCGGAACCTCCGCGGGAACCCCGGGCTCGCCGCGGCCGTACAGCCAGTCGTTGTACTGGAAGTTGTTGTCACCGCGGCTCTTGAACAGCATGTTCCGCAGGACGCGGGCCACGCCGCCCACGTGCCAGGACTCGCCCCAGATCCGGGCGGTCCGCTGCACGCGGGCCGTGCGGGCGGCACGGGCTTCATTGAACTCGCGGAAGGCCGCCTCCCAGGCGCCGGCGTCAATCCCCTCGGAGGTGAAGACCTTGTTGCGCGCCACGTCCTGGAGCACTGCAGCGTCCTCCAGCGCCTGGCAGGCCCCTTGGGCCAGGTACTGCAGCATGGGGTGCGCGGCGTCGCCGATCAGTGCCATGCGGCCGGACACCCAGTTCCCGATGGGATTACGGTCGTACATGGGCCAGCGGATGCCGGTGGCCAGGTTCTTCAGGGCTTCCTGCACAGCCGGGACGCAGTCCTTGTAGGCTGCCTCGAGCTCGTCCACGCCGCCGTACTGCTCTTCGCCGCGTTCGAATGACGGGGACTTGAACACCGCCACGGTGTTGAGCAGCTGGCCCTTCCGCAGCGGGTACTGGACCAGGTGGCAGTCCGGGCCCAGGTAGACAATGACGTCCTCCAGGTCCGTGGCCGGGGTCTCCTCCGTGATGGGCACGGTCCCGCGGTACGCCACGTAGGCCGAGTTGACCGGACCGTCGTTGGCAACCGTGCCGCGGAGGGTTGATTTCAGGCCGTCGGCAGCCAGGATGGCGTCGGCTTCGAAGACCTCGCCCTTGGCGGTGTAGGCGCGGGCCCGCTCGCCATCGGTTTCCACCTTCTGCACCAGGACGTCGTTCACCAGGGTGACGCCGGCTTCCTGGCAGGCCTCCAGCAGGATCCGGTGCAGGTCGCTGCGGTGGATGACCACATAAGGGGCGCCGTAGCGTTCCTCGAACTCGCCGCCCAGGGTCTGGCGGGTCAGTTCCTCGCCGGTGATGGCGTCGCGGAACACCAGGTGCTTGGGCTGGACGCCGATTTCCAGCGCTTTTTCCAGCAGGCCCCAGCGCTTGAGGACGCGGGAAGCGTTGGGGGCCATCTGCAGGCCGGCACCCACTTCACCGAAGGCCGGCGCCACTTCGACCAAGGTGACGTCGGCGCCGTTTTCGCGGAGCGCCAGGGCTCCGGCGAGTCCGGCCATGCCGCCGCCCACTACAAGGACGTCGGTGGACTCTTTGACGTTAGACATTGGAAACTCCTACTGCTGTTGATTTCTTGATTTTGATGCCGACTGCCGCGATCAGGACTGCTGCCGCGGCGGCTGCTCCGGCAAACGCCAGGAAGTTTGAATTGACGCCCAGGCCCGCAGCGAGCAGGAGCCCGCCGGCCTGCGGTGCGGCAACGGCGCCGATCCGGCCCACGCCGAGCGCCCAGCCGAGGGCGGTACCGCGGAGGTGCGCCGGATAGTGGCTGGCCACGGCGGCGATGATGAGACACTGCGTGCCGTGCGTTCCGACGCCGGCAAGCACCAGCATGAAATAGACGACGGCGACGGGCGGCCCGGTCACCAGGACCATCAGGGCGACGGCGGCAACCGCCGCTGCCGCGATGGCCGTGGGGATGGGTCCGAACCTGGTGCCGGCCCAGGCGGTCAGCACCGAACCGGCCACGGCGCCCAGGTTGAGCGCCAGGGCGAACGTCAGGGCGGAGCCAAGGTTGTAGCCGGCCAGCTGCATCAGGTTGGGCAGCCAGGTGCCCAACCCGTACCAGGCGAACAGGGTCACCAGGGTGCCGATGGCAAACAGGACACTGATCCCGAGGTAGGGCGCCCGCAGCAGCGAGCCGAATCCCACCGATGCGCTGGCGGCACTGCCGCCGGCTGCCCCGGCAGGCTTGGGTGCCAGGGTTTCCGGCAGGAAGCGAAGGCCCAGCGGGATCACCACCACCAGGGCGACGACCGCGACCAGGAACATGACGGGCCAGCCGAAGGCCGGAATCAGCGGGATACCCACCAGTGCGGCGAGGGAGCCGCCGATGGGAACGCCGGACATCATCAGGGTGGCGATGGTGGACCGCCATTTTTCCGGCACCAGTTCGGCCACGAGGGCATTGGCTGAGGGCACCAGGCCGCCCAGTCCGATGCCGGCCAGCAGGCGAAGGCCGCCGAAGACCGGCGCGTTGGGCGCGAACGCGCAGAGAATGGTGAAGACGGAGAAGACGACGGCGCAGCCGATAATGGTGCGCCGCCGGCCCCAGGTATCGGACATGCGGCCGGCGAAGACCGCCCCGATCATCATGCCGACAAAGGCCATGGACCCGATGGTTCCGGCCGTGGCCTTGGTGAGGCCCCAGCCGGTGTCGTTGATGAGCGAGCCCTGGACGGTGCCGTAGACGATCAGGTCGTAGCCGTCGAAAACGACCAGCAGCCAGCACACCAGGACGGCCAGCACGGAACGCCGGGGGAACCCGGAACGGCCTGCGCCCAGAGCGGGGGCGGCCGTGCGCTGCGGCGCTGCAGCGGAAGTTGTGTGATTCATCCCACCACTGTGCTGGCAGTCATAGCACTCCACCCATAAGATTCTGTCATGCAGAATCTTCCGGCCCGGCGGAAGCCCACCTACTCCATCGAAGCGGTGGACAACGCCCTGCAGCTCCTCCAGCTCCTCCGGGACGTTGGCAGCCTGCGGCTCAAGGACGCGGCAGAGGAACTGGACGTGGCACCGTCCACCGCCCACCGGCTCCTGGCCATGCTGGTGTACCGCGGCTTTGCGGTCCAGGATGAGACGCGCCGGTATGTCCCCGGTCCGGCGATGGGGGCGGGCCCGGCGGGGTTCAGCTGGACCCGGAAGCTGCGGGACATCTCGCGGCCGCACATGGAACTGCTGTGCGCCCGCACCAACGAGACTGTCAACCTCATGATCCGGGTGGGCACCAAGGTCCGCTTCCTGGACACGGTGGAGAGCACCAACATCCTGCGCGTAGGAGACCGCCAGGGCACCTTGCTCCCTGCGCACAAAGCCTCGGGCGGCAAAGCCATCCTGGCCGAACTGGATCCCGCCGTGCTGGAGCAGCTGTTCCGCAGCCCCAATGCGGAGCTGGGCGGCGACTACATTCCGGACTCCGAGTATCCGGCCTTCCTGCGCGAGCTGGAGTCCGTGCGCGCGAACGGGTTTGCCGCCAACTTCGAAGGCACCGAGGAGGGCATCAGCGCCTTCGGGATGGCCCTGCACAACGGCAAGGGCATGGTAGTGGGCGCCCTGAGCGTGGCCACTCCGGTGGCACGGTTCCGCCCGCTGTTCGACGCCGGACTGGTGGGCGTCATGGTGGAAACCCGGCGGCAGCTGGAAATAGACATCGCCGCCAATCCGGCCGACAGCGCAGAGGGCGCCTGAGCAGGGCCGGCAGCGGTGCCGGAAGGAATTCTGGCAGCCAGAATATGCTGGGGATCACAGCACATCTTCCCTAGGGTCGAATCCACGTCGCAGTCAGTCCGCACGCAAGGAGAAGGCCAGTGTCGATCAGCGCTGAAAACCAAACGCACGAGTCCGTAGCGCAGGAACACCATGTTCCCGAGCCCACCCCGGAGGAGGCTGCCCAGCTGGAGCAGCTGTACCGGGATTTCGATAAAGAGAACCTGATTCCGCTGTGGACGGAGATCGCGGACCTGATGCCCATGGTCCCGTCCCCCAAGGCAGTGCCGCACGTCTGGCGGTGGGATGACCTGTACCCCCTGGCCGCCCGCGCCGGGGACCTGGTGCCGGTGGGCCGCGGCGGGGAACGCCGCGCCATCGCGCTGGCCAACCCGGGCCTGGCCGGCACCCCCTACGCCACCCCCACGCTGTGGGCAGCCATCCAGTACCTGGGCGGCCGCGAGACAGCCCCGGAGCACCGCCACTCGCAGAACGCCTTCCGCTTCGTCGTTGAGGGCGAGGGCGTGTGGACCGTGGTTAACGGGGACCCCGTCAGGATGTCCCGCGGCGACTTCCTGCTCACCCCGGGCTGGAACTTCCACGGCCACCACAACGACACCGACGAGCCCATGGCATGGATCGACGGGCTGGACATCCCGTTCGTGCACTACGCCGACGCCGGGTTCTTCGAGTTCGGCACCGAGCGCGTCACCGATGAGGCCACCCCGGACATCTCCCGCTCCGAGCGGCTCTGGGCCCACCCGGGCCTGCGCCCGCTCTCCGGGCTCGATAACACCACCAACTCCCCCATCGCCGCGTACCGGTGGAAGTACACCGACGCCGCCCTGCGCGAACAGCTGCTCCTCGAGGACGAGGGCCACCCCGCCACCGTCTCCCAGGGCCACGCCGCCGTCAGGTACACCAACCCCACCACCGGCGGGGACGTGATGCCCACCATCCGGGCCGAGTTCCACCGGCTGCGCGCCGGCGCCAGCACCGAGCCGCTGCGCGAAGTGGGCTCCAGCGTCTGGCAGGTCTTCGAAGGCACCGGCACGGTGGTGCTTAACGGCGAAACGAAGGTCCTGGCCAAGGGCGACCTCTTCGTGGTGCCGTCGTGGGCCGCCTGGTCCCTGCAGGCCGAATCAGAGTTTGACCTCTTCCGGTTTAGCGACGCACCCATCTTTGAGCGCCTGAACTTCAACCGCACCTACATCGAAGGACGCACCAAGTAATGAAACTCCTCACCCTCCGCCTGAATTCCGCAGACACAGGCAACGGCAAGAGCACGACGGCGGTCCGCCAGGACGGTGACACCCTCACCGAGATTCCGGGCTTCTCCGACGTCGGGGCCCTGCTGAAGGACCCCAACTGGGAAACCACGGCGAAGGAAGCCCACGGCGCAACGCACGCGCTCGACGGCGCCGACCTCGCCGCCGTCGTGCCGTCCCCCGGCAAGATCATCTGCGTGGGCCACAACTACCGCAACCACATCAAGGAGATGGGCCGGGAAGTCCCGGACCACCCCACCCTGTTCGCCAAGTACGCCGAATCCCTGATCGGCCCCAACGACGACCTGGCCCTGCCGCAGGAATCGGACACCGTGGACTGGGAAGCCGAACTCGCTATCGTCATCGGCAAGTCCGGCCGCCGGATCAGCGAGGCTGACGCGGCGGACCACATCGCCGGGTACTCCGTGCTCAACGACGTCTCCATGCGCGACTACCAGTTCCGCACGATTCAGTGGCTGCAGGGCAAGACCTGGGAAAAGTCCACCCCGTTCGGCCCCGCCCTGGTCACGAAGGACGAGTTCACCCCCGGCCCGCTCATGACCTCGGCCGTGGACGGTGAAGTCCAGCAGAGCACCCCCACCTCGGACCTGGTGTTCACCCCCGAGTTCCTGGTCTCCTACATCTCCACGATCATCACCCTCAACCCGGGCGACGTCATTGCCACCGGCACCCCCGGCGGCGTGGGCCACGCGCAGGACCCCAAGCGCTACCTGCAGGAGGGCCAGGTTCTGGTGACCACCATCGAGGGCCTGGGCCAGCTGACGAACCGCGTGGTCAAGGAAGCCTGATGGTTGCCCGCCACGACCAGGCCACCGATCCCGTCCTGCTTGATGGACTGCTGCAGGCCCGGCGCGGCACCGCGTTCTTCGCCCGTAAGCTCAACGAGCTCCCGGACGCGGAACTCGACGGGGACTCGCTGCTGCCGGGCTGGAGCCGCCGCCACGTTGTAGCCCACGTGGGTTACAACGCCCGTGCCATCGCCCGCCTGGTGGAGTGGGCAGCCACTGGAGTGGAAACACCCATGTACCCCTCCGTCGAGGTCCGCAACCACGAGATCGACTTCGGCGCCACCCTGAGTCCCATCGCACTGCGGAACCTGTTCGACCACTCCGCGGTCCACCTGAACGTGGAATGGCGCGACCTGCCCGCCGACAACTGGCACCACAAGGTCAAAACCGTCCAGGGCAGGACCGTCCCGGCGGAGGAAACGGTGTGGATGCGCACCCGCGAGGTTTGGGTGCACGCCGTGGACCTGGACAACGGGGCCACGTTCAAGGACATCCCCGCGCCCGTCCTGGAACGGCTGCTCAAGGACATCACCGGTGCCTGGCACGCCGGCGGGACGGACAAGGACTTGGTAGTGGAGGTCACCGGCCAGTCGTCGCCGCTGACCTTCGGTGACACGGCCGCCGCCGCACCCACGGTGGTTTCCGGCTCCCTGCCGGCCATCGCGCAGTGGGCCACCGGCCGCGGCACGGACGGAACCACAGCAAAGCGCGACGGCGGACTGGTCACCCCGGCGCCGCCGGCGCCGGCCTGGATCTAGCCCGCCGTCCCGCGGTTCAACGCCCGGGGCCGTCCGACGCGCGGCCCCGGGCTTCCTTTTAGGCAAAATCGTCACCCCAAGATTGTTGAACAATCCTTGATTCTCGTGCATCCTAGAGAGACCACTTCAACGAGACGAGAATCACTATGGCCTTCATTGACCTCAACAGCGACGTCGGGGAATCCTTCGGCAACTGGACCATGGGCGATGACGCAGCAATCTTCCGCTCAGTCTCCAGCGCCAACGTCGCCTGCGGCTTCCACGCCGGGGACCCCTCCACCATCGCCCGCACCTGCCGGGATGCCGTCGCGGCCGGCGTCGTCATCGGTGCACACGTGGGCTACCGCGACCTTGCCGGGTTCGGCCGCCGGTTCCTGGACTGCTCCGCCACCGAACTGGCGGATGACGTCCTCTACCAGCTGGGCGCCCTCAGCGCACTGGCCACCTCCGCCGGCGGCCGCATCCAGTACGTCAAGCCACACGGCGCCCTCTACAACACCATCGTGACCCACGAAACGCATGCCCAGGCCGTCGTCGACGCGGTCAAGGCGTTCGGCGGCGACCTGCCGCTGCTCCTGCTCCCCGGCTCCGTGGCACTGGCCCGCGCCGAAGCCGCCGGGCTCCGCGGCGTGGCCGAAGCCTTCGCCGACCGCGCCTACAACCCCGACGGCACCCTGGTTTCCCGGCGCGAGGCCGGCGCGGTCCTCCACGACGAGGACGCCGTCGCCGCCAACATGGTCCGGCTTGCCACCGCGGGGACCATCATCGCCCGGGACGGGTCCACCATCAAGGCGGAAGCGGAGAGCATCTGCCTTCACGGTGACACCGCCGGCGCCGTGTCCATGGCCGCCGCCGTGCGGCGCGAACTGGAAGCCGCCGGCGTGGAAATCCGGAGCTTCGTGTGAGCCCCCTCCACATCCGCTGGGCCGGCCCGCGCGCCCTCCTCCTCGAACTCGACTCCCTGGACACTGTCCTGACCGTCCACGCCCGGTTGCAGGAGGCGCCCCTGCCCGGCCAGGTGGATGTCCTGGCCGCCGCACGGACCGTCCTGGCCGTCTTCGACTCCCGCGCGTCGGCACAGGCGGCCCATGCCGCCGTCGCCATGCTGGACAGGGACGCGGCGCCGGTGGGCCACATTGGTTCCGAGCCCGTCAGGATTGAGGTGGTGTACGACGGCGACGACCTCGCCGACGTGGGCAGGCTGACCGGGCTGGGCGCCGACGGCGTGATCGCAGCCCACACCGGGCAGCTGTGGACAGCGGCGTTCGGCGGGTTCGCCCCCGGTTTCGCCTACCTGGTAGGCGAGCACGACGCACTGAACGTTCCGCGGCGCAGCTCGCCAAGGACCGCCGTTCCCGCCGGATCCGTGGCCCTGGCCGGCAACTTCTCCGCCGTCTACCCGCGGCGCTCCCCTGGCGGCTGGCAGCTGATCGGCCGCACCGCAGCCCGGATGTGGGACCTGGGCCGTGAACAGCCAGCCCTCCTCCGGCCCGGCAGCACCGTCCGGTATGTCGCAGTGCGGGAAGTCGTGGAAATCACCGAACCCGCCGGACAGCAGGACACCCCCGCCGGCGCCCGGGCCTCCGGCCCCGCCCTGGAGATCATCACGCCCGGCCCGCAGTCCCTCATCCAGGACCTTGGCCGCCCCGGCTATGGCGACCTGGGTGTCTCCCCTGCAGGCGCTGCCGACGCCGCGGGCGCCCGCCAAGCGAACCGGCTGGTGGGAAACCCGCCGGGCGACGCCGTGCTCGAAACCGTCCTGGGCGGCCTGTCGGTACAGGCCCGCGGTGAACTGACGGCCGCGCTCACCGGCGCCCCCGCAGGGGCAGAAATCCGCTCCGGCGGCAGCAGCCGCCCGGCCCCGATGTACGCCCCCTTCCCACTGCACGACGGCGACAGCCTCCACCTCGGCACCCCCGACGCAGGCCTCCGCACCTACCTTGCCGTCCGCGGCGGAATCGACGTGCCTCCCGTGCTGGGCAGCCGGTCCACCGACCTGATGTCCGGGATCGGCCCGGCTCCGCTGGCCGCCGGTACCGTGCTGCCCATAGGCCCGGCAGACCAGGGCCGCGTAGTGGGCCAGCCCGAACCGCCAACCCTGCATCCGGCCCTCAGCGGGGGCGGCTCCGGCAATGCCACCGTGGTGCTTCGGGTCGCCCCCGGGCCCCGCGATGACTGGTTCACCCCGCAGTCCCTCCAGGCTTTGACCGGGCAGGATTGGACCGTCACCGCCGAATCCAACCGCATCGGCGTGCGGCTGGACACAACAGCCGGAGGGATGCCGCTGGAACGCTCGCGGACGGAGGAACTGCCCAGCGAAGGCGTGGTAGCCGGTTCACTGCAGGTACCGCCGTCGGGCCTTCCCGTCCTCTTCCTTGCCGACCACCCCGTGACCGGCGGCTACCCGGTGATCGCCGTCGTCGTTCCGGAAGACCTGCCGGTGGCGGCGCAGCTCCCGCCCGGTGCCCTCATCCGGTTCCAGGCCGTGGATCCGGGAACCATGGAGCCGCTCCGGCCCGGGGCCCTGCAGCAGCCACAACCCACCACTCCCACGCCTGCCACAAACAGCCTGTGAAAGAAGCAGCCATGAAAAAAGTCCTGATCGCCAACCGCGGTGAGATCGCCGTCCGCGTGGCCCGCGCCTGCGCCGATGCAGGCCTGGCATCCGTCGCCGTCTACGCGGATCCCGACGCCGACGCCCTGCACGTGCGCCTCAGCGACGAGGCCTACGGATTGAACGGCTCCGCCAGTTCGGAGACGTACCTGAACATCGAAAAGCTCCTTGCCGTCGCGGCCCGCGCCGGTGCCGACGCCGTCCATCCCGGCTACGGCTTCCTGTCCGAGAACGCCGACTTCGCGCAGGCAGTGCTCGACGCCGGACTCACCTGGGTGGGCCCGTCACCGGAAGCCATCCGGAGCCTGGGCAACAAGGTAACGGCGCGGGACATTGCCGTCCGGGCCGGCGCCCCGCTGGTGCCCGGCTCGGACGGGCCTGCCGCAAACGCCGACGAGGTCCGCGCGTTCGCCGCGGAGTACGGCGTTCCCGTGGCCATCAAGGCGGCCTTCGGCGGCGGCGGCCGCGGCCTGAAGATCGCCTACCGGATGGAGGACATCGACGATGCCTTCGAATCGGCGGTGCGGGAGGCGACCGTGGCCTTCGGCCGCGGCGAATGCTTCGTGGAGCGCTTCCTGGACCGGCCCCGCCACGTCGAAGCCCAGGTCATCGCGGACACGCACGGAAATGTGGTGGTGGTGGGCACCCGTGACTGCTCTCTCCAGCGGCGCAACCAGAAGCTGGTGGAGGAAGCACCCGCACCGTTCCTCACGCCGGAGCAGCGCAGCCGCATCCACGAATCCGCCCGCGCCATCTGCCGGGAAGCCGGCTACACCGGAGCAGGCACCGTGGAGTACCTGGTGGCACCTGACGGCGTCATCTCCTTCCTCGAGGTCAACACCCGCCTCCAGGTGGAGCACCCTGTTACCGAGGAAACCTCCGGCATCGATCTGGTGCGCGAACAGTTCCGCATTGCTGCCGGGCTGCCGCTCTCCATCACCGAGGATCCAGAACCCACCGGCCACGCCATCGAATTCCGGTTGAACGCCGAGGACGCCGGCCGTGGCTTCCTGCCCTCCCCCGGCCCCGTGGACGTGTTCGAAGCACCCACCGGCCCCGGCATCCGCGTGGATTCCGGGGTCCGTTCCGGCTCGGTCGTCCCTGCCGAGTACGACTCCCTGATGGCCAAGCTGATCGTCCGCGGCGAGGACCGGGCGCAGGCGCTGCGCCGTGCCCGTGCCGCCCTGGACGAACTGCGGATCGAAGGCGTGCCCACGGTGGTTCCGTTCCACCGCGCCGTGGTGCGGGACCCGGACTTCACGGCACCGGACCGGCTGGGCGTCTACACCACCTGGATCGAATCAGAGTTCTCCGGCCGGCTGGCGGCCTCGCTGAAGAGCGGCGTTGCGGGGCCTGTGGCGCGGCGCCAAACCCTTACCGTGGAAATCGACGGCAAGGCTGTCCAGCTGGGACTGCCCGCACAGGTTTATGCCGCGCTGATGCACGGAGGGGCCGGAGCTGTTTCGGCCGGCGCAGGCGACGCCCCCGGCCACGGCAGTGACGCGGCCAACGGCAAGGTGACGGCGCCCATGGGCGGCAACCTGGTCAAGTGGCTGGCCGACGACGGCGCCGAAGTTGGCGCCGACCAGCCGCTCGCCGTCGTTGAGGCGATGAAAATGGAGACCGTTGTTGCCTCTTCCGCGGCCGGCACCTTCCGCCGCGGCGAACAGGTTCCGGGGGCCGTCGTCGTCCGTGGCGAGGTGCTGGGGACGGTCAGCTAACATCGGATGTTGACGAAAGCGGGGGAACGGACATGGACACCGGGACACACGGTGCGGCGGAACACGCGCACACCACGGCATGGATCGCGTCCGTTCTGCGCGGGCGCATCGCCGCGGGCGAGCTGACCCCCGGGTCCAAGCTCTCCGAACAATCCCTGTCCACCTCGCTGGGCGTCTCCCGCAACACCCTGCGGCAGGCCTTCACCATCCTTGCCGGCGAGTCAATCGTCACCCATATTCCCAACCGGGGCGTCTTTGTCGCGTCGCCGGGCGCGGAGGAGGTGCGGGAAATCTACCGCATCCGCCGCACCATCGAACCCGCCGCCGTGCTCTGGGGCGATCTCTCGCCGCAGATCCTGGATGAGATGGAAGCCATCGTCCAGCGCGCCCAGGCGGCCCGGAATGCCGGTTCCGTCACGGATATGGCAGACGCCAACCAGGCCCTCCACCGGGCGGTGGTGGGCCTGACGGGAAGCGGCACCCTGCAGGAACTGATGGACCGCGTGCTCGCCGAGATGCGGCTTGTCTTTTATGCCATGGCCTCAGCCCCCGACTTCCACAGCCACTACGTGGAGCGCAACGTGGAGCTCGTGAAGCGGCTCCGGGCAGGCGAACGGGAGGAAGCTGCCGCCGGGCTGCGTATCTACCTCGACGCCGCCGAGGCCGAACTGCTGGGCCACCTGGCCGGCCCGGGGCACTGACCGGAGGCTGTTAAAGCCGGGAGGAGCCCGCACCGGTTGGTGCGGGCTCCTCCCGGCTTTTTTAGTCGCGGGTTCAGGGAACCAGGTAGTCGCTGTCCCTCGCGTCGGTGATCAGCATGTGGCCCGGGGCGTGGCCGATGGCCAGCGGCGGGCGTGACTGCATCACCGCAGCCTGCGGGGTGACACCGCAGGCCCAGAACACCGGAATGTGCCCCTCCGGGATAGTCACGGCATCCCCGAAGTCCGGCCGGGCCAGGTCGCTGATGCCCAGTTCGTGCGGGTTGCCCACGTGGACGGGCGCGCCGTGCACGGCCGGGTAGCGGGAGGTGATGCGGACCGCGTCGGCCACCTGCGAGGCGGGGACGGGGCGCATGGAGACCACCAGTGGACCGGACATGGTGCCGGCGGGGGCACACTGGCGGTTGGTGCGGTACATCGGCACGTTCACGCCCTGCTCGATGTGGGCTATGCCTATGCCGCCGTCCTGCAGGGCTGCCTCGAAGGTGAAGGAACAGCCGATCAGGAACGTCACCAGGTCATCACGCCAGTAGTCTGTGATGTTGGTGGGTTCATCCACTTTCTCCCCGTCGCGGTACACCGTGTACTTCGCCACGTCCGTGCGGATGTCCCCGCCTGCCAGCAGCGGGCCGCTGGTCTCGCCGGGCTCGAGGACGCCCAGGATGGGGCACGGCTTGGGATTGCGCTGGGCGAACAGCAGGAAATCGAAGGCGTGGTCCCGCGGAATGGCAAGCACGTTCGCCTGCGCGTACCCGCGGGACCAGCCCGACGTCGGTTCCACCAGGCCGCCTCGGAACGTTTCGCGTGCTGCGGCGGGGAGGATGCTGGGGCGGTCCATCATGCCCACAGCTTTGCAAGTCCCATGAGCGAGGTCCAGCCGAGGAACACGGTGAGGAGCCATGCGGCGGTACCGACCAGGAGCAGCCACTTGGGGTAGGCGTAGCCGTGCATCAGGTCGCGGCGGCGCCAGGCCACCCAGAGCAGGACCGCAAAGCCTACCGGCAGGATCAGTCCGTTGAAGGCGCCGGCGAAGATCAGCAGCTGCTGGGGCGCCTGGCCGAGGAAGAAGTACACGATGGCGCAGCCGGCAATGAATGCGACGGTGATGAGGTTCCGCTTGCGCTCCGGCGTGCGGGAGGAGGTGATGAAGGAGACGGAGGTGAAGGCTGCGCCGATCACCGAGGTGATGGCGGCTGCCCACAGGACCACACCGAACATCCGGAGGCCGATTTCACCGGCGGCCGCGCCGAAGGCTTCGGCCGCCATGTTGCTGCTGGTCAGGACGGTCCCGCCGGCCACGACGCCGAGGATGGCCAGGAAGAGCAGCACGCGCATCAGGCCGGTGGTCAGGATGCCCAGGACGGAGCTGCGGGTGATCTCCTTGACGTGCCGGATGCCGGTGGCGCCGGAGTCGAGCATGCGGTGGGCACCGGCGTAGGTGATGTAGCCGCCCACGGTGCCGCCCACCAGGGTGGTAATGATGAGGAAGTCCACCTTTTCGGGAAGGAACGTGTTCTTCAGCGCCTCTCCCAGGGGCGGGGCGGCGACGATGGCCACGTAGATCATCAGCAGGATCATGACGGCGCCCAGCAGCACCACGATCCGGTCCAGTGCCATGCCGGCTTTCTTGCTGAGGAAGACCAGGATGGCGACGACGGCCGAGACAATACCGCCCACTTTCGGATCCACACCCATCATGGCGTTGGCTCCGAGGCCAGTGCCGGCAATGTTGCCGATATTGAAGACCACCCCGCCAAGGAACACCAGGCCGGAGAGAAGCCAGCCGATGCCGGGAAGGACCTTGTTGCCAAGTTCCTGGGCCCGGAGCCCGGTGACGCCGATGACGCGCCAGACATTCATTTGCACGGCCACATCGATCAGGATCGAGGCCAGGATCGCGAACGCGAACGCGGCCCCGATCTGGGCGGTGAACACCGTGGTCTGGGTGATGAAGCCCGGTCCGATGGCACTGGTGGCCATGAGGAACATGGCGCCAAGGAGCGCTGTGCGGCGGGCGGAAGTGCTTAGGTTCAGTTTGATGCCAGGTTCTGCTGCCATGGTTCCATCCATTGCCTTGGGTGACCGTAGTCACAATTATCGTCCCCAGCGACGATACAGGTTGTTGAACAATCTTGGCAAGGTATTGTTGAACAACTTTTTCTGGCCGGGCCCCGGCAGCGCCTTATAGGGTCCCGTCGTTCCATGGACCGGAAACCAAAAACATGTCGGCAGGCTTGGAATGAATTCCATAATCGTGCGCCTTGAGGCTGGATAGCATGATGTGACCGGACAGAGCCGTCCGCTGGGATCAACACAAAAGGAAAAGCCATGGCCGCGGTTACGGTGGATGACATCCTCTCGGATCTTCCCCTGGGCTTCGCCAGCCTGATCCTCCGGCCTGCCCCGTCGACGCCGGCCATCGAGCGGTTCCTGATTGTGGACGCGGACGACGAAGCGATCGAGCCCGCCAAAGCCTTTGTCCTGCTCATCGGGGTCCGTGGACGTTCTGCGCTGCCTGCCCTCCGGCGCCTCCTGAAGGACCCGCCCCCGGTGGTCGCCGTGAAGGGCCGGCCTGAAGACCTCGCAGAAGCGGAGGAACTCCTCCGCGCAGCCGGGTCCGGGCTGCTGCTGGTGGACCCGGCGGCAGACTGGGACCGCCTGCTGTCCATTGCCAAGGACCGGATCCAGCCGCGCAGCTACCAGAGCGAAGTGTTGACGTTGCTCGAGGAAGACCTCTTCGCGATCGCCCAGACGACGGCCCGGCTCACGTCCAGCCACGTGCTCATCGAGGATGCGGCCAACAAGGTCCTGGCCTATTCCACCGTCACCAACGACATTGATGAACTCCGGAAGGCGTCCATCCTGGCCCGCCGCGGCCCCCGCAAGTATGAACTGCTGCTCAAGGACCTCGGCGCCTACCGGGAACTCCACCGCACCCGCCAGCCGGTCCGCGTGCCCGCCAGGCCCCAGGACGGGCTGCGGGAACGCGTTGCCATCGCGCTCTTCGCGGGCGAGCGGATCATGGGCTACATCTGGCTCCAGGAGACCGGCGGCGGCTTTGGGCCGGATGTTGAATACGTCCTTACGGGATCCGCGGCCCGCGTTTCCGCCGAATTGATCCGCTACCGGAACCAGCAGTCCGTCCATATGCGGGAGGACCGGGTTGTGCGGATCCTGTCGGGACCCGCGGAGGCAGCCGCCAGCGCGCACAGCGGAAAGATCCCTTCGGAAAGGCCGGCCGCGCTCATCCTCATCGGCATGTCCGATGCCGACTCGCGTGCCGATGACGCAGCGCTCAAGCACGGGGAACTTGCCAACCTCGCCTCCATCCACGCCGCCGCGTACAAGCCCACCGCCGTCGTGGGCCAGTTCAACGGTGACACCGCCATCATCGTGCCCGACCTGCAGTCAGGCACCTCGGAATCGGGGCTGCGGTCCCTGGCCGAAGCGATCGTCCGGGATGCCGGCAAACACCTCGGCATCAGTCCGTTCGCGGCGGTCGGCCCCCTGGCGCCGGACCTGTTGTCCCTCCACACGGTGACCCGGGTTACGGAGGCGCTGTTGGCCTGCGTGGGCACCGCGGAATCCGGCACGGTTGCCTCGGTAGGAGATTTCGAAGCCGAGATCCTCTACCGCGAGGCGGTACGGAACTTCCACTCTTCACCCTTCCGCCACCGCAGCCTGGCAACACTCCTGCAGGAAGACGCCGAACTCGCCGAGACCCTCCGCGCGTATTTCGACGTGTCCTTCGACGTCGCCGAATGCGCCAAGCGGTTGAATCTGCACAAGAACACCGTGTACTACCGGGTAGCCAAAGCCTCCCGCGTGACCGGCCTCAACTTCAGCAGTCCCAGGGACTCCCTGGTGGCACTGCTCCACCTTCAGGAGTGGGCCTCCACCTCCTACGACACTTCAGGCAGGAAATGACCACCACGCTCGGCGCACCACCCCTGGACGTCCTCCTCGAGGACATCGTCCGGCATCACCGGCCGCGGAAGGAGACGGGTGCAGTACCCCGCAATATCCCCTTCCTGGCCAAGGTTCCCTTCAACCGGTTTGGAATCGCCGTCGCCACCACCTCGGGTGACGTCTTTTGCTCAGGCGACGCTGACGTCCCGTTTTCCATCCAAAGCATCTCCAAGGTATTCACCCTTGCCATGGCGCTGCAGGGCGGCGGATCAGCCCGCCTGTGGCCACGGGTGCTGCGCGAACCGTCCGGAACCGCCTTCAACTCCCTGGTCCAGCTCGAGGCTGAACACGGCATCCCCCGCAACCCCTTCATCAATGCCGGCGCACTGGTGGTCACCGACCACCTGATGGAAGGGACGCCCGACGCCGCCGCGCACCTCCTGCGGTTCCTCACCGAACAGGCGGGCCGGCAGGGACAAACAGGCAAGCAGGGACAGCCCGGACCGTTCATTGACGAGGCAGCGGCCGCCGGTGAACTGGCCGGCAGCAGCCGCAACCTGGCCCTGGCCCACTTCCTGAAGGACTTCGGAAACCTCTCCCGGCCCGCGGAATCAGTGGTGGAAAACTATGTCCGCCAGTGTTCCATCATGATGACCTGCACCGAGTTGGCCAAGGCCGGCCTGTTCCTTGCCAATGACGGCCAGGGGACCTCCGGCAGGGTGTTGTCGCCGAGCGAGGCCAAGAGGATCGGCTCCATCATGCTGACCTGCGGTATGTATGACGCCGCCGGCGAATTCGCCTACCGCGTGGGCCTGCCCGGCAAGAGCGGGGTGGGCGGCGGGATCCTGGTCATCGTGCCGGGCCAGTGCGCCATCTGTGTTTGGAGCCCCCGCCTGGATGCGAAGGGCAATTCCCTCGCCGGCACGGCAGCCCTTGCCGATCTCTCGGACCGCACCGGCTGGTCCGTCTTCTAGATTTTCCCACCCCATCAGATCTCCCCCGGATCGAAAGGAAATACCCATGCCCAACAACCCCAATGACGAGGTTGGTTTCGACCACATTATTGATGGTGGTCACGCGCATGCGTCCGAGACCTCCCTGCACGCGGAGGACAAGGGTTACCACAAGAACCTCAAGCCCCGGCAGATCCAGATGATCGCGATCGGCGGCGCGATCGGCACCGGCCTGTTCCTGGGCGCCGGCGGCCGGCTCAACGCGGCCGGCCCGTCCCTGGTCATCGCCTACGCGGTCTGCGGGTTCTTCGCGTTCCTGATCCTGCGCGCCCTGGGCGAACTGGTCCTGCACCGGCCCTCCTCCGGCTCGTTCGTCTCCTACGCCCGGGAATTCTTCGGCGAAAAAGCCGCATTCGTCTCCGGCTGGTTCTACTGGATCAACTGGGCCACCACCACCATCGTGGACATCACCGCCGCCGCCCTCTACATGCACTTCTTCGGCAACTACATCCCCTGGATGGCCGACGTCCCGCAGTGGGCCTGGGCACTGACCGCCCTCATCGTCGTCCTCGCCCTGAACCTGGTCTCCGTCAAGGTCTTCGGCGAAATGGAATTCTGGTTCGCCCTGATCAAGGTCGCCGCCCTCGTCGCATTCCTGATCATCGGCACCTACTTCGTCATCTTCGGCACCCCCGTGGACGGCCAACAGGTCGGCATCAGCCTCCTGAACGACAACGGCGGGATCTTCCCCAACGGCCTGCTGCCCATGATCATCCTCATGCAGGGCGTCCTGTTCGCCTACGCCTCCATCGAACTCGTCGGCACCGCCGCCGGCGAAACCGAAAACCCCGAAAAAATCATGCCCAAAGCCATCAACTCCGTGGTCTTCCGCATCGCCGTGTTCTACGTCGGCTCCGTCATCCTCCTGGCCCTGCTGCTGCCCTTCACCTCCTACCAAAAAGGCGTCAGCCCCTTCGTGACCTTCTTCGGCTCCATCGGCGTCCAGGGCGTAGACGTCATCATGAACCTCGTGGTCCTCACCGCCGCCCTGTCCTCCCTCAACGCCGGGCTCTACTCCACCGGCCGGATCCTGCGCTCCATGTCCGTCAACGGCTCCGCCCCCAAATTCGCCTCCCGCATGAACAAAGCAGGCGTCCCCTACGGCGGCATCGCCATCACCGCCGTCGTCTCCCTCCTCGGCGTCCCCCTGAACTACCTCGTCCCCGCCGAAGCCTTCGAAATCGTCCTGAACATCGCCTCCGTCGGCATCATCATGACCTGGGCCACCATCGTCCTCTGCCAAATCCAACTCAAACGCTGGGCCGACAAAGGCTGGCTCACCCGCCCCTCCTTCCGCATGTTCGGCGCCCCCTACACCGGCTACCTCTCCCTCCTCTTCCTCATCAGCGTCCTCATCATGGTCTTCATCGACTCACCCCTGACCATGCTCGTCACCGCCATCGCCTCCATCCTCATGGTCATCGGCTGGTACGCCTGCCGCCAACGCATCCGCGACATCGCCGAAACCCGCGACGGCTACACCGGGAAGTCCCCCGTCATCGCCAACCGCACGCCCATTTCCTGACCCCGGCGCTTCCGCCACCCTCCGAGCTAAAGAAAGAACATGACACCAGAGCCGCAGTCCACCCTGACCCCCTCCCCTACCCGGCCCGCCGCCGTCGTCCATCACCAGGACGCCGCGGTGCCCGCCCTGAAATCCGCGGGGCACGTGATCGTTGATTCGCTGGTGGCGCACGGCGTGGAACGCACCTACGTGGTTCCCGGCGAGAGCTTCCTGGACGTGCTGGACGGCCTGCACAACTCGACGATCGAAACCATCGTCTGCCGCCACGAAGGCGGCGCCGCCTACATGGCGGAAGCCGACGGGAAGCTGAACCAGCGTCCCGGGGTGGCGATGGTGACCCGGGGGCCCGGTGCCGCCAATGCCCACGTGGGACTGCACACCGCCTGGCAGGATTCCACCCCCATGCTGCTGTTCGTGGGGCTGATCCCGTTCGCCCACCGGGACCGCGAGGCCTTCCAGGAATTCGACATCAAGTCCTGGTTCGACACCGGTGCCAAGCGGGTGATGGTCCTGGACCACCCGGAGAGGGCATCCGAGATCGTGGCGGAAGCGATGTTCGCGGCCATGAGCGGGCGGCCCGGGCCCGTGGTGGTGGGCCTGCCTGAGGACATCATCCGGCAGCAGGTCAGCCCCGCCCTGCACCCTGCCATTCCCGTTGCCGGGGGCGGCATGGCCAGCACGGATGCGGCGGCACTGGAAGCGGCGCTGGCTGAATCGAGCAAGCCACTTTTCGTCACGGGCGGCAATGACTGGACCCAGGAGGCCGCGGACCAGCTCACCGGGTGGCTGGAACGGCACCACATCCCGGCCGCGGCGGAATGGCGGACGCAGGGTACGGTGCCCTTCGATTCGCCCTCCTATGTGGGCCCCATCGGCTACGGCCGTCCCCGCCCCACCTACGACCTGCTGGAGGAGACCGACCTCCTGGTCTTCGTGGGGACGGTGCCCGGGGATGTCATCACGGACGGTTTCGTCTGCAGGCAGGACTGGAACAAGGAGAATTTCCTGGTCACCGTGGACCCGTCGCTCCGCGGAAGGTCAGGTCCGGTGTCGCGGCAGATCCTGGCCAAGCCGGAGGCTTTCGTGCGCGGCCTGGCGGACATCAGCCTGCCCGTGAAGGACGAGTGGAAGGCCTGGACGGGCCGGATGCGTGCCGAGCAGGAGCGATTTGCCGCGCTTCCTTCGGCTGCGCCGGCGGCAGGACAGGCACGGATGGACACGCTGATGGCCAACCTCGTCCCCCGGCTGCCGGAGGATGCAATGGTGACTTTTGGCGCAGGTGAGCACACCAACTGGGCGCACCGGTATTTCCCCACCCGCCGCTACGCGTCGATGATCAGCGCGCGGAACGGTTCCATGGGGTACTCCGTCCCCTCGGCCATCGCCGCGTCCCTGGCCGAACCGCGACGGCGCGTGGTGACCATTGCAGGGGACGGCGAGTTCCTCATGAACGGGCAGGAGCTGGCAACGGCTGCCCAGTACGGCGCCACCCCGCTGGTGGTGGTCATGGACAACCAGGAGTACGGCACCATCCGCACCCACCAGGAGCGGCACTACCCGCAGCGCGTGTCGGGCACCCAGCTGAAGAACCCCGATTTTGCGCTGATGGCCAGGGCTTTTGGCGGGTTCGGAGTCACGGTAACGGAGGACCGGGAAGTCCCGGCCGCACTGGATGCCGCCCTGGCAGCGATCGACCGGGACGGCGTGTTCGCCCTCATCCACCTCGTGGTGGAGCAGCGGGTCAAGGCGTACTAGGACGAACGCCTGCCGGGCCGCGCGGCCCGGCACCTACGTGACATGGACGACGGCGGGACCTCCCGCCGTCGTCCATGTCCTTAGGATGCGGGCCGGGGTTAGAGCCGGTCCGTCAGGTCCTCGCCGCCCTTGTGGCCGGAGCCGCGGAGGTTCTCCTGGACCTTCCCAAACAGGTCCTTGATGGTCGATTCCGCGTTGGAAATGACGTCCACCGGCACGTAGACCTCGTGGGTTACGGGAAGGTCGTATTCGTCCTTCAGGTGCGTGCCGTTTCCCACCCCTGTCAGGGACAGGTAGACCATGGCCTCTGTCCGCGCGATGCCGGCGAGTTTGCCGAAGACGACGGTGAACTCGTTCGGCTGGAAGCTGATTGTCTGGCCGATGTGGCTGCGGCCCAGGTCACCGGCGGGAACCGCCTTTTCCGACTGGCTTCCGGTGTAGTCCATGAACTTCTCCTTCGATCGCCAACACGTACGCAGGCAGTCTAGACCCTGCCATTCCACGCCGGCACAGGGACCCTGCTGGAGGGCTGCACAAAGCAGTTCCGGCATGGGTGGCCATTCCTCCATTGAGCAGGACACTCGCTGGGCTGTTTGATGGCATCACCGGGCGGCAATGGCTGCCCGTCCCATTCTCCCCAAAGGAAGAACCGTGACTTCAATGACGAGCCGCGTAAAAAGCCCCGTCCGCTGGGACAACGTCGACATCGGCGACGCTGTGGAACTCCGATGGAATGGACGCGCCGCGTTCAGCGGCCTTGTGGATGCCCGGACCGACGACGGCGAGGTGGTGTGGGTGGCTGCTCCCGCGGGAGGGCGCCGGTTGTTCCATATCGCCGACGGCTTTGACCTGGCAGGGGTGCCGGCGTGACGGACTGCCCCGACGATTGCCCCTACTGCAGCGGACCTGAGACCGACTGAGGGTCCGGGGGGGACAGTCCGGCCGGCGAAACGGCCGCGCAGGTCCCATTGCGGGCATGTCTGATGCCGGGATCATCACGATCCGGGCATCAAATTGCGTCTACTGCCGGTGGCATCGTTGACGCGGGCAACGGGTACCGCGAAGGTGGTGCCATGAGGTCTCAGAAAATTTCCCAGGGGTTTGCCATGACGACGGCGGCCGCAGCGGCAGCGCTGCTTCTCACCGCGTGCGGTCCAAGCCAGCCGCAGTCCCAAACGACCACGCCGCCCGCTACCGGACAGGCCAGCCAGTCCCCCTCGCCGTCAGCGTCAACGCCGCCTCCGGCCTCTTCGGCGCCGGCCACGTCGATGCCTGCTTCCCCCGCTCCCGGCACCACCCCTGCCGGCACCCCCGCCCTGTGCAAGGCGGCAGGACTCACCGCTGCCACCGACGCCTCCGGCGGCGGCGCTGCCGGCAGTGTCTACATGAAGCTCAACCTCACCAACAAAGGCTCCGAGCCCTGCATCCTCAGGGGTTACCCGGGCGTCTCCCTGGTGGCAGACGCCGCCGGCGCCCCCATTGGTGCACCGGCAACGCGGGATGAATCCGCCGGTGTCGTCGACGTCCTGCTGGCCCCGGGCCAGACCGGCACGGCGGTGCTGCGTTACACCCAGGCAGGCAACTACATGGACTGCTCCCCTGTGGATGCGGCCGGATACCGGATCTATCCGCCCGAGGAGACCGAGTCACTGTTCATCCCGCAGCCCACCCGGGCCTGCAGCAACGCAAACATCACCCTGCTCAGCATCGGCGCATTCCAGCCGGCCTGACCCAACAAAGACAACCTTGGACGGCCAAAGGCGGCCCGGCAATCAAGCCGGGCCGCCTTCAGACTTCCGGACCGCCGTCGAACATTCCCGCCGGCTGCCCCTCGACGCTGTTACCGCCTTTGGTTGTTACCTGGTGGCCGTGGTGGTGCGGCCGGCGCCTGCCGTGCCGCGGGACAGGGCCACGCCCAGGCCGATCATGGCAACACCGAGGACGAAGTGCAGCCAGTTGTCCGCCGTGTTGACCGGTACGAAGTTGGCAGCACTGTCCTGGCCGATGAGCAGGCCGTAGAGCCACAGCACCAGGTAGATGGCGCCGCCCACCACCAGGTAGTTCTTTGAGCCGGGCACGCTGCGGGCCATAGCAATGCCTGCGGCGCCGAACAGCAGGTGGACGATGTTGTGCAGGATCGATACCTGGAAGAGGCCCAGCAGCATCGCCCCGGATCCGTGCCCCGCGAACCCCAGGGAGTCATAGTTGGAAGTGATGACGGGGATGAACCCCAGAACCCCTACCAGGAGGAAGACCACACCTACGGCAAGGGTGGCTTTTTGGATGTTGGTCCGGCCTACAGTGCGACCGCCGGAATTCATGGTTGTCATGATTTCTCCTGCTTGTGTCGTTGACGTTTCTAACTGCCGGGCGAAGCGTGACCGATAGTGCCTGACCATATACTTAATCCCCGACATCGTAAGTATACTTAGCAAATCCGCAGCGGATAGTAGGGGCCGATAACAGACCCATCACAAACTGGCCTGCGAGGGCCGTGGACCGTAGGCAGGTTGGACTGGCATGACGTCGATTTGGCTGGACCGCAGGGAACCCTTCAGTTCTGATCCGTTCGAACCGGACACCAGGTATGACACAGTGGTGGCGGGCGCCGGCCTCACGGGCCTGGTCACCGCGCTGCTGCTGGCCCGGTCCGGACAAAGCGTCCTGGTCCTGGAAGCCCGCTTCCCCGGGGCGGTGACCACCGGCAACACCACCGCCAAGGTGACCTTGCTGCAAGGAACGTTCCTGTCCCAGCTCGCACGCCAGTATTCGCAGAAGCAGGTGCAGGCGTACGTGGACGGGAACCGGGAAGGCCAGGCGTGGCTGCTGCGCTACCTGGAGGAACACAACGTGCCCTTCCAGCGCCGCGACGCCTACACCTATGCCTCGTCTGCACAAGGCACCGAAAAGCTGCGCGAAGAGGTGAGCGCCGCCAGTACCGCCGGGCTGGACGTGGATTACGTGCGCGACGCCGGCCTGCCGTTCCCTGTCCACGGGGCGGTGCGGCTGAGGGACCAGGCCCAGATCAACCCCATGGAGGTCATCGACGCACTGGTGGCTGACATCCGTAGCCGTGGCGGCCATATCGTCAGCGGCGTGCGCCTCCGGGACGTGACCGGCGATGCACCCTCCGCGGTCAAGACCGACCATGGCAGTGTCAGGGCGGACAAGGCGGTCCTTGCCACGGGCATCCCCGTCCTGGACCGCGGCCTGTATTTCGCCAAGCTGAAGCCCAGCCGTTCCTATGCGGCGGCCCTTGAGCTGCAGGAGGACCAGGCGCCTCCGCCGGGCATGTACATCTCGGTTGAGCAGCCCACCCACTCCCTTCGCGACTACGGGGTGGACGGCAGGAATTTGCTGCTCGTGGGCGGGCATGGGCATCAGGTGGGCCGGACGGATTCGGAAAAGGCGCACCTTTCCGGCCTGCTCGAGTGGGCGGGCGGGCATTACCCCGGTGCAGTCGCCACGCACACGTGGTCCGCGCAGGATTACCTTCCCACCAACCTCATGCCCTTCTTCGGCAAACTCCCGCGTGGCAAGGGCCAGATCTATTTCGGCACCGGCTACAACAAGTGGGGAATGACCAATGCCGTCGCCGCTGCGCTGGGGATATCCGCGGACATCCTGGGCGGCCAGGTGCCCTGGGCGGACACCATTCACCACCGCATCACCTCACCGTCAGGCGCGTTGTCCGCCGTGGCGCTCAATGCCGGCGTGGCTGCACGACTGGCTTCCGACTGGGGGAAGGTGACCACCGAGGGCCGGAAGTTTGATGGCCTGAAACGGGGCGCGGGCGGATCCGCCGCGCCTGCTTCCGAGGGTGCCGTACCAACACCGCCTGTTCCTGCGGGCTCCGCAGCTGCCGCCGTCCCGGCCGAAGGCCAGGGCAAGGTCTACCGCGAGGGCAACCGGCCCGTGGCTGTATCCACTGTGGCCGGAACCACCTGCCGGCTCTCGGCAGTCTGCACCCACATGGGCGGCATCCTGCACTGGAATGACAACGAACAGTCGTGGGACTGCCCCCTGCATGGTTCGCGCTTCACCAACCAGGGCAAGCTGCTCGAGGGCCCCGCCACCAGGGACCTGCCGGAAGCTCCGCCTGCGTGAACAGGCCATCCGGGAGTTCACTGTCAGTGCCTTGGGGCATGATGGAGGCATGAACCAGGAACAGCGTCCTGCCGGCAGCAGTGTCTCCGGCGCGGCCGCCTCAATGGGCCAATTCAGCCGGCCCACCAGGGACTGGTTCCTGGGCGCGTTTTCGGAGCCCACACCTGCGCAGGCAGGCGCCTGGAACGCCATCTCCTCGGGGTCGCATGCGCTGGTGGTGGCCCCAACCGGTTCGGGGAAGACCCTCGCAGCCTTCCTCTGGGCCCTGGACAGGCTCCTGGTCTCGGCATCCCGCGCCCCTGACCCCGCCGCTGCTGAGGCATCGGTGAAAGGCAAGCGGGTCCGGGCGCCCAAACGCAAGACCCGTGTCCTCTACATTTCGCCACTTAAGGCCCTGGGCGTTGACGTTGAACGGAACCTGCGCTCCCCGCTGATCGGCATCACCCAGACGGCAAAGCGGCTGGAACTTCCCGCGCCGCTGATCACGGTGGGGGTCCGGTCCGGGGACACTCCCGCGGGCGACCGCCGCGCGCTTCTGACCAACCCGCCGGACATCCTCATCACCACCCCCGAGTCCCTGTTCCTCATGCTCACCTCGAAGGCCCGCGAAACCCTTGCCGAGGTGGACACGATCATCATTGACGAGGTCCACGCCGTGGCCGGGACCAAGCGCGGGGCCCACCTTGCCGTGTCCCTGGAGCGGCTGGATGCGCTGCTGCCCAAACCAGCGCAGCGCATCGGGCTTTCCGCCACTGTGGAGCCCCGGGAACTCGTGGCCCAGTTCCTTGCCGGTTCGGCCCCCGTCGAGATCGTGGCGCCGCCGGCCAGAAAGAACTGGGACCTCACGGTCTCGGTGCCGGTGGAGGACATGTCGGACCTGCAGGGAGCGGCCGGGGCGTTCGATTCCGGCCCCGCGTCCGGGCTGCAGCCGCAGGCTTCCATCTGGCCGCACGTGGAGGAAAAGATCGTGGACCTGGTGCTGGCCAACCAGTCCACCATCGTCTTCGCCAACTCCCGGCGGCTTGCCGAACGCCTTACTGCACGGCTCAACGAGATCTATGCCGAACGCCAACTGGTTGCCGTGGGCGGCGGCTGGGACGATCCCGGTCCGGAGGGGCAGGCCGGTGCTGCCGGCACACCGGGGGGACCGCCGTCGGGCATTCCCGCTTCCACTGCCACCCCTGCACACATGATGGCCCAGGCGGGGAGCTCCGCCGGCGCCGATCCGGTGCTGGCCCGAGCCCATCACGGCTCAGTCTCCAAGGACCAGCGGGCCCTCATCGAGGACGACCTCAAGTCCGGGCGGCTGCGGTGCGTCGTGGCCACGTCGTCCCTGGAACTGGGCATCGACATGGGTGCCGTGGACCTGGTGGTGCAGGTGGAGTCCCCGCCGTCCGTGGCCAGTGGGCTGCAGCGGGTGGGCCGCGCCGGGCACCAGGTGGGCGAGATTTCCCAGGGCGTCCTGTTCCCCAAGCACCGGGCAGACCTGGTCCACACGGCCATCACCGTGGAACGGATGCTGGACGGCAAGATTGAACGGCTCAGCATCCCGGCAAACCCACTGGACATCCTGGCCCAGCAGACCGTTGCTGCAACCGCCCTGGGCAGCATCGACGTGGAGGAATGGTTCAGCACCGTCCGGCGCTCGGCCCCTTTTGCCTCGCTCCCCCGGTCAGCGTTCGAGGCCACCCTCGACCTGCTGGCAGGGCGGTACCCGTCAGACGAATTCGCCGAACTCCGGCCCCGCATCATCTGGGACCGGAATGCCGGCACCATCGAGGGACGGCCCGGAGCCCAACGCCTTGCCGTCACATCCGGCGGCACCATCCCGGACCGCGGCCTGTTCGGCGTCTACATCATCGGCACCGAACAGGAGGGCTCCGCCTCCCCCTCCGAGGACGGCAAACCGGCACGCGCACCAAAGGGCGGCCGGCGGGTGGGCGAGCTGGACGAAGAAATGGTCTACGAGTCCCGGGTTGGGGACGTGTTCGCCCTGGGGGCCACCAGCTGGAAGATCGAGGACATCACCCACGACCGCGTCCTGGTATCCCCCGCGTTCGGGCAGCCCGGCAAGCTGCCGTTCTGGAAGGGCGATTCGCTGGGACGGCCGGTGGACCTGGGCCGTGCCCTGGGTGCGTTTGTCCGCGAATTGTCGGCGTCCGACGCCGGCCCTGCCATCGAGCGCTGCAAGGCCAGCGGGCTTGACGACTTTGCCGCCAACAACCTCATCCAGTACCTCAGCGAGCAGAAGCAGGCCACGGAAGTGGTTCCCAGTGACACCACCCTGGTGGTGGAGCGGTTCCACGACGAACTGGGCGACTGGCGCGTCATCCTGCACAGTCCCTTCGGCATGCCCGTGCACGCGCCGTGGGCACTGGCCGTGGGGCAACGGCTGCACCAGCGCTACGGGCTGGACGGCTCCGCCATGGCAGCGGACGACGGCATCGTCCTCCGGGTGCCCATGATGGAGGACGAGCCGCCCGGCGCCGAGCTGTTCCTCTTCGATCCCGAGGATCTTGAGCAGATCGTTACGGCCGAGGTGGGCGGCAGCGCCCTGTTCGCCTCGCGGTTCCGGGAATGCGCCGCCCGCGCGCTCCTGCTGCCCCGCCAGACCCCCGGGAAACGGCAGCCGCTGTGGCAGCAGCGCCAGCGGTCGGCCCAGCTCCTGGACGTGGCCAGGAAGTACCCCACGTTCCCCATCGTGCTGGAAACGGTGCGCGAATGCCTCCAGGACGTCTACGACCTGCCCGCGTTGAAGGACATTGCCGCGTCCGTGGAACGGCGGGAACTGCGGATTGTCCAGACCACCACCCAGCAGCCCTCGCCCTTCGCCAAGTCCCTCCTCTTCGGTTACGTTGCGCAGTTCCTCTACGAGGGCGACTCCCCGCTCGCGGAACGGCGGGCCGCCGCCCTGGCCCTGGACTCCACCCTCCTGAACGAGTTGCTGGGCCGGGTGGAGCTGCGCGAGCTCCTGGATGCCAAGGTCATTGAGGCCACCGAACGCGAGCTGCAGCGACTGGCGCCGGACCGGCGGGCACGGGGGATGGAAGGCGTAGCCGACCTCCTGCGGCTGCTGGGTCCGCTTGCGCCCGAGGAGACGGCGGCGCGGCTCCAGGGTGCGGCGGTGGTTGGGCACGATGCCGGTGGAGTTGGGCAGGATCTCGCGCATGGAGCCGTCGAGGCCGGGCCCGATGAAACCGCGCCGGTCGAGTCTGCCGCCACCGTGGAAGAGGCGGTGGTGCACCTGGCCGCGCTTCAGCGCGCCAACCGCGCCATCAAAGTCAACATCGGCGGGGTGGAACGCTTCGCCGCGGTGGAGGACGCAGCCCGCCTCCGCGACGCCATTGGTGTTCCCCTGCCCATGGGAGTTCCGCTGGCTTTCATCGAGCCAGTGGCCGATCCCCTGGGCGATCTCGTTTCCCGGTATGCGCGGACGCATGGGCCCTTTACCGCAGCCGAGGCTGCCGCCCGGCTGGGCCTCGGTGTGGCCGTGGTGGGTACGGCCCTGAAACGCCTGGCAGCGGATGGACGTGTGGTGGAGGGTGAGTTCCGGCCGCATGCCGCACCACCGGAGGCCCCGCCGGAGGCCGCAGAGCCGGATTCCAACGGTGACCGGGACGCCTCGCTTGATACGGGAGAACCGCCCGGACCACATCCAGCGGAAAGACCTGCAGCCGGTTCTCCTGCCTCCGATGTTCCGCACATTGTTTCCAGTGAATGGTGCGATGCCGAGGTACTGCGCAAGCTCCGCCGTCGTTCGCTGGCCGCCCTCCGCGCGGAAGTGGAGCCGGTGGATGCCGCCGCCTACGGACGCTTCCTGCCTGCGTGGCAGCATGTCAGGACTCCCGGCGGCGGCCGCGGCCAGCCCTCCCTTCGGGGGCTGGACGGCATCATCACCGCCATCGACCAGCTCTCCGGGGTGCCCGTTCCTGCCTCGGCGTGGGAGCCCCTGGTGCTGGCCACCCGGGTGTCGAACTACCAGCCCGCCATGCTGGATGAACTGATGGCCGCAGGTGAAGTGATCTGGTCCGGGGCAGGAGCGCTTCCCGGAAACGACGGCTGGATCAGCCTGCACCTGGCGGATTCGGCGGAACTGACGCTCAACCCGGCTCCCGGGTTCGAACCGGGGGACGCCGGCCAGCGGCTCCTGGACCACCTGCGGAACAACGGCGGCGGGTATTTCTTCCGCCAGCTGACCGAAGTGGCGGGCGGCATGGACGCCGTCCTGGGTGACCAGGAAGTGGTGGCTGCGCTGTGGGACCTCGCGTGGGCCGGTAGGATCACCGGGGACACTTTCGCCCCGGTGCGGTCATTGATCGCCGGGGGCCACACCGCCCACCGGCAGGTGGCCCGGGCACCGCGTGCCCGGGCGCCGCGTCTGAGCCGGCTGGGACGTTCCCACGGCACCGGCCTGATGGGGTCCCCGGGACTGGCCGGGGGCAGGTACGGACCGCAGGGTGCCGCCACCCCGCCCACAGCCGCCGGCCGCTGGTCCGCGCTTCCCGAGCCTGAACTCGATCCCACCATCCATGCCCGGGCCACCGCGGAACTCCTGCTGGACCGCTACGGCGTGGTCACCAGGGGCTCTGTCATGGCCGAACAGATCCTGGGCGGCTTCGGCCTCATGTACAAGGTGCTGGCCCGGCTGGAGGAGGCCGGCCGCTGCCGCCGCGGTTACTTCATCGAACACCTGGGCGCCGCCCAGTTCGCCGTTCCCGCCACCGTGGACCGGCTGCGCTCCTACTCGGAAGACACGCAACTGGCCAAGGCGGAACCGGTGGCCCTGGCACTCGCCGCCACCGATCCCGCCAACCCCTATGGTGCGGCCCTCCCCTGGCCCGCACTGCAGGACGACGCCGGAACGGGTCACCGCCCCGGCCGGAAAGCCGGTGCGCTGGTTGTCCTGGTGGACGGTGCGTTGGTCCTCTATGTGGAGCGGGGCGGAAAGACACTGCTGTCGTTCAGTGATGACGAGGCCGTCCTCGCGGCTGCGGGGGCGGCGCTGGCGGGTGTTGTGACCCGGGGAGCCGTGGACAAGCTGATCATGGAGAAAGTGAACGGGCAGGGCATCCTGGACACCCCGGTCGCTGCGGCCCTCAGCGCCGCCGGCGCCTACTCCACTCCGAAGGGATTGAGGATCCGTGCCTGAGGGCGATTCCGTCTGGCGGGCCGCCCGCCAGCTGCATCAGGCCCTGGCCGGACAGACGTTGCTGGCATCCGATTTCCGGGTGCCCCGGTTCGCCACGCTGAACCTGGCCGGCTGGACCGTCGACGAGGTAATCCCCCGGGGCAAGCACCTGCTGATGCGGGTGGTCGGCCCGGAGGACAAGAGGCTGACCATCCACTCACATCTGAAGATGGAAGGCGCCTGGCAGGTCTATCCGCCCGGCGGACGGTGGCGGAAGCCCGGTTTCACCGCCCGGTGCGTGCTGCGCACCGCCGCGGCCGACGCCGTCGGCTTCTCCCTGGGCATTGTGGAAGTGGTGCCTACCGCCAACGAGGACTCCATCGTGGGATTCCTCGGGCCGGACCTCCTGGGCCCGGACTGGGACCTTGACGAGGCGGAACGCCGGGTCCGCTCCCAGCCCGAGGTGCCGGTGGGAGTTGCGCTCCTGGACCAGCGGAACCTCGCGGGCATCGGCAACATTTACCGTTGCGAGGCATGTTTCCTGTCCGCAGTCCATCCCGCTACTCCTGTTTCCGGGGTCGCGGACGTGCGGACCCTGATGAGCGACGCCAAACAGCTTTTGGAGGTCAACCTTGGGCCGGGACGCCGCGTGACCATCCTCAACGCCCGCGGCATGCCGGTGGGCAGGATGGCGGGCAGGCCCGGCTACTGGGTGTACGGCCGGGAGCGCCAGCCGTGCCTGAAATGCGGCACCCCCATCCAGCGCGGACTTTTGGGCAAACCGAACGGCGAGGAGGAACGCGACATCTATTTCTGCCCGAAGTGCCAGCCCGCGCCGGCTTGATCCGTTCAGGGCCAGATCCGTTCAGGGCTTGACCTGTTCAGGGCTTGACCTGTTCAGGGCTTGACCTGTTCAGGCACAGGCTTGTTCAGGCACAGTGTTCCGGAGCCTTGACGGCAGTGGCCCCGGCGGCGGTCTTCGGCGGGGAGGCGGGAACCATGAAGCGCGGCAGCAGCACATGGACCAAAGGACCGATGGCCAACGCATAGACCACGGTGCCCACGCCCACCGAACCACCCAGCAGCCAGCCGATGGCCAGGACGCACACCTCAATGAGCGTGCGCGACATCCGTACTGACCACCCGGTGCGCCGGGCCAGCCCGGTCATCAGCCCGTCCCGCGCCCCTGGTCCGAAACGCGCCCCGATGTAGCACGCGGAAGCGATGCCATTAAGCACAATGGCGCCGCCCAGGAGCGCAAACTGGCCTGCGGGCTGGGACACCGGCGGGATGAGCGCCAGTCCAACGTCGGCAAACACTCCCACGAGCACCGCGTTGCACAACGTTCCGAAGCCGGGCCACTGCCTCAGCGGAATCCACAGCAGCAAGACCAGGAAACTCACGATGATGACCACCACGCCGATGCTCAGGCCGGTCCGGTTGGCCAAGCCCTGGTGGAACACATCCCAGGGATCCAGGCCGAGGTCCGCACGGATGAACATGGCGAGGGATATGCCGTACATGGCAAGGCCGGTGAAGAGCTGGAGGAGTCTGCGGGTCATCATGCAGACAACCATTCCACGCAACTGGCATTGGAATACATAGCCAGTTTGAGATACTGGCCTGATGTCTTCCCTCCCCGCATCGGCACTTGCGCGCCTCCTTGGCACCTGGAATCCCGGGACGTCGCCCGCCTACCGGGAGCTCGCCGACGTCGTCCGCCTCCTGGTGCTGGACGGCCGGGTAGCCCTGGACACGGCGCTGCCCAGCGAACGTGCCCTTTCCGCAGCCCTGGGCGTCAGCCGGACCACGGTAACGGCAGCCTATGGCCACCTCCGCGAACAGGGTTTCCTAAGCAGCGGACAGGGCAGCAGGAGCCGCACCAGGATTCCGCGCACGACGGCGGCGGGCACCATGATGCTTCGTGGCCCACTGAATGGCAACCCGGGGCGGTCCCGGCAGGGAAAGGCGGCGGCAGTAGCCGACGCGCCGGGCCCCGGCGAGTTGGGACTGGCAGCGCCCGGGCTGGCAGCGCCGGAGGGTTTGATCGACCTGGCTTATTCGTCCCTGCCCGCCAGTGGCGAATTGGTCCACCGGGCCTTCGCGGCGGCCCTGACCGAACTTCCGGCGCTTTTGCCCGGGTTCGGTTACGACGCCATGGGCCTGCTCCCCCTGCGCGAAGCAGTCGCGGCACGCTACATGGCTGCAGGCGTGCCCACCACCCCAGACCAGGTACTGGTAACCTCCGGTGCCCAGCACGCCCTGAACATTATCCTTCGCGCCCTGACCGGCCGGCAGGACAAGGTGCTGGTGGAACATCCGAGCTATCCGAACGCACTGGATGCGATCCGTGCCGCGGGGTGCCGTGCAGTGCCCGTGGCATTCGCACCTCCTCACGTCCTTCAACCCGCAGATGCCAGCAGGACAGGCAACCTGGCCACCGTGGCCTGGGACATGCAGGGGCTCAAGGCCGCACTAGTGCAGCAGCGGCCCAAAATGGCCTATGTGGTGCCGGACTTCCACAACCCCACCGGCCAGCTCATGCCGGACAGCCAGCGCCGCGAGCTGGTGAAGGCGGCTGCTGTCGCCGGTACCATCCTGGTGGTGGACGAGACCCTGCGGGAACTGAACCTCGACGGCGCTCCCACAACTCCGGTGGCAGCGTTCAGCCCTGCGGTGGTGACCATCGGCACGCTCAGCAAGTCCCATTGGGGCGGCCTGCGGACCGGCTGGATCCGTGCATCAGGGGACATGATCCAGCGGTTTGCAGCCGCCAGGACATCCTTGGACCTGGGCGGCCCCGTCATGGAGCAGCTTGCGGCAGCCCATCTGGTCCGTGCCCTGGACGAGCCGCTCCCGGCCCGCCTCGCTGGACTCCGCGAGAACCGGGCAGTCCTGCTGGAACTCCTCGCGGGTCACCTCCCGGCGTGGGAAACCCTCTACCCGTCCGGGGGCCTGTCCGCGTGGTGCAGGCTGCCCGGCCCCACCAGCACTGCCCTGACGGTCATTGCCCCGGACTTCGGCATCCGGCTGGCGGCGGGGCCACGGTTTGGAATCGGCGGCGCGTTCGAACGGTATCTTCGCGTGCCGTTTACGCTGCCGCCGGACAAGCTGGAAGCCGCAGTGTTGGCCTTGAGGGCAGCCCAGAACCGGCTCGACGCCGCCCCGCAACTGCGCCGGAGCCTCAAGAAGGCCCCCGACGTGGCTATTGCCTGACCGGTGCCGGGTGACTGCCAAACCGGCCCATCCGCTGCGTGGCAGTATTGGTCCCGGCTCCCACCCGAACATGGGCCGTCGCTTTGGCCAGGCCAAAGAGCGGCATCCCGTTGTAAATGACTTCAATTCCGGTAACAGGCACCTGGTAGGTCTCGTGCCACACGCCGACATCTCCGCTTCCGGCAGTCTCCTTCATGAACCGCCGCCAGGGTTCAAGGTGGGGGGATTCCCGGTCGGCGGCGAATTTCCGCAGATGTTCCGGGCTTTCCCAGTAGCTGAGCAGCATGGTGGTCCGGCCAAACCACTGCTGGTACCCCAGCATTCCCGACGCCGGGTCCCCCGCTAAGTGCTGGAGCATCCGGGGCATGGCGCTTGCCACCTTGCCGACCGTTCCCAGCCTCCACCACCTGTTGGCCCGCATGCCGATCAGGAAGACCGTCACAGAGTCCCGGCCGGGATCTGCGGTGTAGCGGCCGGGAAAGACACCTTGCGCCATGGGAAGCTCCTTGGGTTGTACAAATAGTTTCGTAACACTGTTATGAAACAAGGTTATGAAACAATGGAGCGCATGGCAAGACCTGTGATCCATAACGATTCCCTGCGGCAGGAACTGCTCACGGTGACCGCAGAGCTGGTGGACCGGGATGGACCGGCCAAGGTGACGCTGCGGGACGTGGCGTCTGCCGTGGGAACTTCCACCACGGCCGTCTACTCCCTCTTCGGCGGCAAGTCGCAGCTCCTCACTGCCGTAGTGGAGGATGGGTTCCGCTCCTTCCGGGACTCGCAAGTGGCGGCAGCCCCGGATGGGCTGCAGGGACTTGGGGCCGCCTACCGGACATGGGCATTGGAGCACAGGGCGCTCTACCGGCTGATGTTCGGCGGAGCCCTCGCCGCCTACGTGGATTGCGAGCCGAGCCCTGAAGTCACCGCGGGCGCGATGGATCCCCTGATGGAGGCCGTGGCTGCGGCCCAAGTCGCGGGCACGCTGAGGAGTGAACCGGTGGAAATGGTGGCCATCGCCATCTGGGGCCAAGTGCACGGCCTTGTGAGCCTCGAACTGGCGCAGGTAGGGCCGCCGGAAGCCGACTGGTCCGGCGCCTACAACTCCGCCCTGGACGCGATAGCCCGCGGCTGGGCCGCCTGACGCCACCGCTTTTCGAGGCGCATGTTCGAGCACGGCATGCAAAAATACCTGGCGCGGCGGACATTCCACCGCGCCAGGTATTTCCCGGGTCGATCAGTATTTTGCGCGTCGCTGCGCCCCAGCGCACTTTACGCGTACACGCGCTCCAGGAAGCCGACCCAGGCCTTGGCCGTGGTTTCGGAGTCACCGGCGCCGCTGAAGTCGTGGACGGTCATGCCCACAGGGGCGCCGAAGGCGTTGCGGCCGAAGAACCGATAGAGGGCATCCGCTGCGCGCAGGCCCAGGAAGTGCTCGTTCGAAAAGTCCACCTCGCCCGCAAGCCGGCCTACGCCGTCGAGCTCCACATCCACCTGAGCCCCCTGCCCGGCGGAACTGACGCCCAGTGCTTCACGGAGCCGCATGAAGCCGTCCGGGGCCTGGGAGGCCGACGGCGCCTGGATGTCCGTAAACACCACCGGCCTGCCGTCGAAGTACTGCAGGTATTGGCCCAGCGTGTGCAGGTAGAACTCGGTGTGGCGGCTGGCGCCGTCGTACTGCTGGTCCCAGTTGTCCGCGAAGATGCCGCTGTGGACGTAGTGCAGCCGGGCCCTGCCGCCTTCGAGCGGTTCCAGCACGTGTTCCAGCTGGTTGAACCAGCCGTCCGGCCCGTCCATCCGGGAGACCAGGTGGTGCGGGTAGTCCTCCACCGTCTTGACGTCCGGCCACTGGTCCGTGGGGAACATCCACCCGGGCGTTCCCTTGGTCACCGCTTCCCACACCCGTTCGGGAGTGCCGGGGAGCTCCGTGTCGTAGTCGATTTCGAAGTTGCGGTTGTCGGTCATTTGTCCTGCTCCTTGCCTGGGTGGGATTCGTTGCCTGGTTGAAATTCATGGGTTGCCTTGAGGGCACTGGTCTCTTTGAGTGCAGGGTGCAGCGCCACGACGAGCCGGTGCCGCCGCCCCTTTGGTGACGTCCCGCCGTCGTGATACTTGTCCACCAGCCGGGTGACCTCGGTGCCGAGCTCCTCTGCGAAGGCCGCCCGGTCGGCGGCGGTGCGGAAGGTGATCTCACCGTCGATGGCGAAGGTGGCCAGCTTCTGCCGGGCAGCGGCGGCGCCGGCAATCAGCTTCCCCACCTCCTGCACCATCCGGCCGGCGAGCGCCAGCAGCCAGAAGGCGGAGAAGCGGTCGGCGAACCGGCGCGGATCCGGGGAAACTTCGTTCAGCGCTGAGGGTGAGATGAGGTAGGAGGCTGCCGTAGCCTGCAGGACCCGCTCGGTCACGTTGCCCTTGCGGCGTTCCTCCACCAGCTCCACCAGCCCGTGCCGCTCCAGCGTCTTGAGGTGGTAGTTCACCTTCTGCCGGGGCAGTCCCACCCGGACCGCCAACTGCGTGGCGGAGGCCGGCTGGACCAGCTCCCGCAGGATCCGGGTGCGGATGGGATCCAGGGATACCTCGGCTGCGGCCGGGTCCTCGATGACTGCGATGTCCTGCATGCCTCCAGTGTGGCAACCGACAACTTTTATTGTCAAGAACTTTTTTATCGTCGGAAGCGGACCCGCCGGAAAGCGCCGGGATCGCCGGAACGTTCCGGCAAACTGGACGCTTTCCCACGATTCGGCGGCTGCAACCCCTGGCGGGAGCGGCCCACACAGGCGCCGGTAGAATGGACCGGTGATGCAATCCCCCCTCCCCGTGCGCGACGGCGTCAACGCCACCCGCCTGCGCCTCCCGGAAGAGGGGCCGTGGGACACCGCAATGGACTACATGATGCACCCGCTGGGGGCACATCGATCCGCAGGGCATCGAGGACAGGTTCGACGCCGGCGAGATCGTTGGCGAGGGCGGCGTACCCCTAAGCCGGCACACCAAGCTCGAAGACCACACCTTCATTTGGTACTACCGCACCCTGCCGCCGGAGACGCGGCTGCCCGTGGACATCAGCATCCTCCACCAGGACAGCAACCTGCTGGTGGTGGACAAGCCTCACTTCCTGCCCACCACGCCGGGCGGCACCTACATTCAGGAGTCGGCCCTGGTTCGGCTGCGGAACCGACTGGGCCTGCCGGACCTGATCCCCATGCACCGGCTGGACCGGATGACCGCGGGCGTCCTGCTCTTCTCCACCAACCCGGCCACCCGCGGCAAGTACCAGGTGCTGTTCGAGAAGCGGCAGGTGCAGAAGGAGTACGAGTGCGTGTCGGCCGCCGAGCCCGCGCCGGGGTACCCCGCCGTCGAATTTCCCGTGGTGGTCCGCAACCGGATGACCAAGTCCCGCAGCTACCTGCTGGCCGAGGTCATTGACGGCGAGCCGAACGCGGAAACCAGGATTGAGCGGCTGGAAACGTTCGACGGCGTGCCTGCGGCAGGTGCCGACGGCGCCGGGCAGCGCCTGGCCAGGTACCGGCTGGAACCGCACACCGGAAAGACCCACCAGCTCCGGGTTCATATGGCCTCGCTGGGGCTGGGAATCGTGAACGACGCCTTCTACCCCGACCTGCTGGACAAGGCACCGGACAACTACGCCAAACCCCTGCAGCTCCTGGCCCGCGGCATCCGGTTCGTGGATCCGGTCTCCGGCAGCCCGGTGGAGTACCGCAGCAGCCTGGAACTTAGCGAAGCGGCTCCAGCACGTCCCTGAACACTGTCTCCGCCTCCCCGGTGTGCAGCACGAACTCCACCAACTCCAGCCTGCTCGCCGGATGCGTGGCCCGGAAGCCCACAACCGCGTCCAGCGCTGCTTGCGCCACCGCCGCAGCCGGCCAGCCGTAGGCACCGGCTCCCACCGCCGGAAAGGCAAGCGTTCCCGCCGCCAGGCTGTCTGCCAGCCGCAGGCTTTCGCTGAAGCAGGACACCAGGAGCGCGCGGTTGGTTTGGCCCGCGTGGCGGTTGGGTCCCACCGTGTGGATCACCCAGCGGGCCGGCAGCCGGAAAGCCGGTGTTGCCACGGCGGCCCCGGTCTGGAGGCCATGGGGCAGCTGCGTTGCCCGCAGTTCCCGGCACGCGGCCAGCAGCTCCGGCCCGGCCGCCCGGTGCAAAGCGCCGTCCACTCCCCCGCCGCCCAACAGCGACGCATTCGCGGCGTTCACCAGCACGTCAACGCGCCGCTCCGTAATGTCACCCTGCAGAACCGAGACCCGCATGCCGCCAGTTTCCCAAGTGCGGTACGTTGAGGCAATGGACTTCGGCAGCGTTGACAGCTGGGGGACGGCCCTCTATTTCTGGGTCATCCCGGTGGTCCTCGGCGATGCCATTTTTCCGCCCATCCCGTCGGAAATGGTGGTGATCACGGGCGGCGCGCTGTCCGCGGACGGGCGGGCCAACGTGTTCCTGGTCCTCATCCTCGCCGCCCTGGCGTCGTGGCTGGGCGACATGGTGGTGTTCCACCTCTTCCGGCGGCGGCTGAGCCACGTGCTGGACCGCTGGAAATGGGGCCGCCGCGTCCATTCCGGTATCCATGCGGCACTGGCCAAGGCAGGCCGTTCGTCCACCTACGGCACCATCATCGGGGCCCGGTTCATCCCGGGCGGCAGGCTGGCCACGTCGGCCGCCTCCGGCATCGCCAACGTCTCCGTCCGGGGCTTCAGCCTCTGTGCCGGATTGGGCGCAGTCCTGTGGGCGTGCTGGCTGGTGGGGTTGGGCTACTTCACGGGTTCGGCCACCAAGCTGCCGTTCTGGGCGAGTTCGCTGATCGGTGTGGCCGTGGGCCTGGTGATCGGCGCCGTCGTGGGCATCATCGTCACCCGGCGGCGCGGCAACCGGTCACCGGTGGTGGATGAACCCGATTCCCTCCCCGGCGAAGGCTAGACGGGCAGCCACTTGCCGCGGCTGCGCCGCAGCACGCTGAGCGAGCCTGTCAGCGCAACGCGTTCGACGGCGTCGCGCATCATGGCTGCCGACTCCACCGCCTGGCGGTTCTCGCCGCTGTACTCGCTGGCTTCGACGAGGAAGCGCAGGTTCAGCTGCGGGACGCCGCCGGCGATCTGGAGCTGGTGTGCCTCCACGTGGTGGCGGGTGCCCAGCGCCTCGACGGCCGCGTCCATCACGGACTCGGGCGGATTGCCCGGCCGCAGCCCGGTGATTTTGAGGCGGGTCTGGAAGGAAGGCATGCCTCCAACCCTATCCAAACCGCCGGATGCTCCATCACTTATGGTTCCTATTCCAGCAGGTTAGGGACCATAAGTGATGGAGCAACTATGGGGCGTCTATCCGGTGTTGCGGAGGCCGGCGGCCACGCCGTTAACGGTGATCAGCATGGCCCGCTGGAGGCGCTCGTCGATTTCTGCTCCACTGATTTCGGACTCGGTGCGGATGCGGCGCAGGAGTTCCACCTGGAGGTAGCTGATGGGATCCAGATACTGGTCGCGGATTTCCAGGGAGCGCTTCAGCGTGGGCTGTGCGTCCAGGAGCAGGTTCTCGCCGGTCAGCTTCCGGACCTCGGCCACGGTGAGCTCATACTCTTCCCGGATGGCCCGGAACAGGTGGTGCAGCTCCTCCGGGACCAGGGTGGCCACGTAGTAGCCGGCGATGTCCATGTCCGTCTTGGCGAGCGTCATCTCCACGTTGGACAGCACCGAGCGGAAGAAGTGCCAGTGGTCCATCATCTCCACCAGCTGGGCGGAATGTCCGGCCTCACGGGCGGCTTTGAGCCCGGAGCCCACACCAAACCACCCGGGCACGATCTGCCGCGACTGGGTCCAGCCGAAAACCCACGGGATGGCGCGCAGGCCGCCCAGCCCGGCGCCGGAGTCCGGGCGCTTGGACGGACGGGAGCCGATGTTGAGGGAGCCCAGCTGCTCCACCGGGGTGGAGGCCATGAAGTAGGCGGGCAGGTCCGGGTGGTCGATCAGCTTGCGGTAGCAGTCGAAGGCGGCGTCCGAGATGGCCTCCATGACGTGCCCGTACCGTTCCCGCTGGTCCTCGGAGGTCCGCGGATCGCGGTGCAGGGCGGACCCCTGCAGCACTGCGGCCAGCGAAAGCTCCAGGTTTTCGCGGGCAAGCTCCGGCAGGGAGTACTTGTCCGAGATGACTTCGCCCTGCTCCGTGAACTTGATTTCGCCTTCCAGGACGCCGTTGGGCTGGGCCAGGATGGCATCGTAGGTGGGCCCGCCGCCACGGCCAACGGATCCGCCGCGGCCGTGGAACAGGCGGACGCGCACCCCGTGCTTCGCCGCCACATCACGCAGCTTGCGCTGGGTCTTGTGGATCTCCCACTGGCTGGTCATCACGCCGGATTCCTTGTTGGAGTCCGAGTAGCCCAGCATCACTTCCTGGATGTCGCCGCGCAGCCGCACCAGTTCACGGTAGGAGGGGTCGGACAGCAGCTGGTCGACGATCTCGGCCGAGGCCCGCAGCTCCTCCACCGTCTCCAGCAGCGGCGCGAAGCCGAGCTTGGCGTAAGGCTTGTCACCGAAGAGGTTCACCAGGCCGGCTTCACGGGCCAGGACGGCGGCGGCCAGGACGTCGTCGGCGCCGCGGGTCATGGAGATGATGTAGGTCTCGATGACGTCCGGGCCGTACATGCGCAGGGCCCGCCGGATTTCGCGGAAAACATCGTAGGTTCCGTCGGCGGCGCCGTCGAGCTTGATCGGGTGGCCGGACAGCGGGCGGCGGGAGGCCAGTTCGGAGCCCAGCACCTCGAAGCGCTCCTTACGGCTCAGCTCGGCGTAGCGCAGCCCGGGGCCGCCGATCCGGTCCATCAGCTGCCCCACGGCGTCATGGTGGTGGTCCGCGTGTTCGCGGATGTCCAGGGTGGCCAGGTGCAGGCCGAAGGAGGCGATGGCGCGGCGGACGCGGGCCAGGGCGCCGTCCGCGGCCAGGGCTGCGGAGTGGTTGCGGAGCGACAGTTCCAGCAGCTGCAGGTCCGCCATGAGTTCATCGGTGCCGCTGTAGTCCCGGCCGTGCTCGTGGTTGGAGTTCGCGGCCACGCGCTTGCCGGTGTTGATGAGCTTGGCCTTGATGCAGGTGAGCTTCAGCCGGTACGGCTCCTGGGCGTTCAGTTCCAGGACCCGCTTGTCCAGGCCGGGCAGCTTCTTCAGGTCCTCATCGATGGACTTGAGCAATGCCTCATCCGCGCCTGCCAGCGCTGTGGAGTTGGACAGGATGGAGATCAGTTCATCGATCATGCCGATGCTGATACGGATGGCGCTCTGGTTCTGGATCTGCAGGATCTCCCGGGTCACGGCGGCGGTGACGTTCGGGTTGCCGTCGCGGTCACCGCCGATCCAGGAGCCGAACCGGATGGGGGCGTCCTTGGAGGCCAGGGTGACGCCGTGCTCACCCAGGAGTTCGGAGAGCTCGGAGAGCATTTCCGGCATCGCGTCGGTGAGGATGCCGCCCAGGTAGTAGATGGCGTTCCTGGCTTCATCGACCGGCGTGGGCCGGACCTGGCGCAGTTCGTCGGTCTGCCACATCTGGTCGATGATCTCGGCCAGCTGCCGGTCCTGCCGGCGCCGGGCGGTTGACCCTTCGGCGGTGGGCTGGGACAGGACGTCGGAGAGCTTGCGGATCTTGTCCAGGACGGAGCGGCGGGATGCTTCGGTGGGGTGTGCCGTGAAAATGGGGCGCACGTCCAGCCCGTTGACCACTTCCTGCAGGACTTCGGGTCCGGCCTGGGCGGCGATGTCCGCCACGGTTTTGGCCAGCCAGCCGTCCTTTTCTGCGCGGGTCCGCAGGCCGCGGACGCGGTGGACCTGCTCGGCGGCGTTGGCCAGGTGGAAGTAGAACGCGAAGGCGCGCACCAGGTCCGTTGCCTGCTCGATGGGCAGGGAGCCCAGGAGTTCACGGACCTGGGCAACGACGTCGTGCGCGCTCCATGGACCGGTGGCATGCGCACCGCCGCGGGCCGCTTCCTTGGATTCCTTGGTCAGGAGCCGGACCTGCTCCACGAGGTCCAGGAGTTCGGGTCCGTGCTGGCGGACCAGCGATTCCCCCAGCAGGGTGGAAACGCGCCGGACGTCCGCGCGCAGTTCGGAGGCGAGATCTGTTTCGGGCGCTGTTGCAGTGTGTGCCATTGAAGCAATCTTTCGAGGGTTTTGGACTTGGCTCGTACACTGCGCTGGATACTGTGAGCCACGTTACTAGCTAAAGATGCTACCCCCGGCGCGGCGCAGCAGTGGAATCCGTCTCAAAAGATGTCGCGGTACCCCACGTGGCGTTTCACTGCGTCAAGCTCGGCACGGAGTTGCGCCACCTCAGTGCGCCAGGCAGCCATCTCAGCGTTCCGACGGCGGGCCCTTCCAGCCTGGACGGCGGCGGCTGCCAGCGCCACCGGCACCGAAACGGCCAGGGCCCAGCCGGCGGCTGCGAAGAAGTCCAGCGCCACAGGCAGCGCGGCGCGGAAGTCGATGAAGTCGTTGACCCCGCCCGCCATGCCTGCCATGGCACCGTCGAGCGGCGCCAGAAACTGGCCCACCACCGGGGTTCCGGACAGCGACGGCGGGACGAGCCTAGCCTGCGCGTCACCGCCCCAGCGCCCGTCCGCCAGGTGGTTCAGGACATAGATGCCGGCGCCCACGTTTGCTGCCAAGAAGACGGCGACGGCGGTGAGCGCGGCGAGGTCCGCACGCCGGCGGCGCCAGAGCAGCACCCCCGCGCCGGCGAGCAGCGCCGCCAGCCAGGTCAGGGCCGCCAGCCATTCCCGGTTTACTCCTGCAAGGATGTCCACTCACCCATTCAACCCCGGCGGACCACTTTGAAGTTGAAGTCCGGGGTTCCCAGCGCGCCAAAGAGCCGCAACCAGAGCGGCAGCACCATCTCGGCGCCGCGGGCGGAGGTGATGTCGCCGAGGTCGATGACGTCCCGGTGGCCCAGTTCCGCCAGCAGTCCGGTGACCACTTTCTTGGCCCCGGCGTCGTCCCCGGAGACAAACACGGAGTGCTCTCCGTCGGCGAGCCTGCGGGGTTCCACCATCAGCCCGGCGTTCATGGTGTTGAGCGTCTTCACCACCCGGGCTTCGGGAAACGCGCGCTGGATGCGCTCGGCGAGGCTTTCCGTGTTGACCGGATTCAGCACCGGCGGCCTCCCCTGCGAAAAGTCCAGCGGGTTTGACACATCCATCAGGATCTTTCCCGCCAGCCGCGCCTCGCCGGCCGCAGCCAGTGCCGCCAGGGACGCCGCCCCGTTCGTTGCGTTGACCACCACTTCGCCGTCGCCTGCCGCTTCTGCAAACGTTGCCAGCCTGATCCCGTCGTGCCCTGCCAGCCACTCATTGAAGGGCGGCCCGCCCATGGCATCCGGGGTGGTGCGGGCGGCGGTTTCCGCGGGGTCGCGCGTACCGAGGACAACCTCATGCCCCAGTCTGTTGAACGCTGCCGCCAGCGCCCGCCCTACCGTGCCTGTGCCAAGAACTGCGATCTTCATGGCAAAACGCTACTCTCCCAGCCGGCGGGAACAAGCAGCATGCGGCGGGGGTTGTAGCGGGGGCAGATGCAACCGGAAGGAACCATGGCCACCACCCCAGCCGCCGCCACGTCAACCGCCAGGATGGAACGCTGGCAGCGCTTCCGCACCAACCGCGACAAAGCCCTTGCGACGCCGCACGGCTGGCTCACCCTCACCTCCTTCCAGTGGCTCGAAGACTCCCCCGCCGCCGTCGACCTGGCCCCGGGCCTGTGGTCCACGGACGGCGCGGGAACGACGGCGTTCCTCACCGCCGCGGCATCGGACGGGCTCACGCTGGTGGAGACCGGCGAAAAGGTGGACGGCACCATTTCCGCGGTCCTGGCGGACGAGGAGTCGCTGATGTGGGTGCAGTTCGGCGGGCCCGGCGGGGACCGGGTGGTGGTGGAACTGGCCATGCGCGGCGGACGGTACGCCATCCGCACCCGGGACTCGTCGTCGCCGGTTTTCACGGACTTCGACGGCGTCCCCACCTATCCCTACAACCCCGACTGGGAGGTGACGGGCCGGTTTGAGCCCTACCCCGCACCGGTGGACGTACCGATCGGCACCGCGAATCCGCTGGTGGACGGCGTGCACCGCAGCGTGGGCGAGGTGGTGTTCCGCCTCCCCGGCAGCCCCCATGAATTCCGGCTCCAGGCGGAGGCAGAGAAACTCGGCGCCCTGACCGTCACGTTCCATGACGAGACCAACGGCGACACCAGCGACGACTGGCGGAAGCTCTCGCTCCCCAGGCCCCGCCCGGACGGCTCCGTGGTGCTGGACTTCAACCGGGCCATCAACTACCCCAGCGCCTTCACCCCCTACGGCACCTGCCCCATGCCGGTGCGGAACAACAGCCTGGACATCCGCGTGGAGGCGGGCGAGAAGCAGCCGTACCCCGCTTAGGAGATGGCTGAGATACCGGTAATGGCGCGGCCCACGATCAGGGTGTTCACCTCGAACGATCCCTCGTAGGTGTAAATGGCTTCGGCATCGGCGAAGATCTTGGCCATCCGGTAATCGGTAACGATGCCGTTTCCGCCCAGGATGGACCGGCCCAGCGCCACCGTCTCACGCATCCGTGCACTGAGGTAGGACTTGGCCAGGGCCACCTGCGCCATATCGGCGGCGCCTTGGGCCTGAAGCCTGGCGATTCCGGCCATCATGGCCATGCTGGCCACGGCGTTGCCCAGCATGGTCACCAGCTGCTGCTGGATCAGCTGGAAATGTGCCAGCGGCCGGCCGAACTGCTCGCGTTCCACGGCGTACTGCCTGGCGACATCGAACGCCGCCAACTGCTGGCCCACCGTCTGCCAGGCCACCATGATCCGGGAGCTGCGCAGCAGTTCCTTGGTGTCCTCGAAGCTGCTGATCCCGCTGAAACGGTCCGCCTCCGCTACCTGGACGTCCTGGAACACGATGTCCGCGTTCTGGACCGTGCGCAGGGCGATCTTGTTCTCGATCCTGCTCCGGCTGACCCCCGGCAGGGTGGCATCCACGATGAAGCCCCGCACGGCACCGTCCGCCTCGTCCCGGGCCCACACCAGCATGTAGTCGCAGAACGTCCCGTTGCCGATCCACCGTTTGGCGCCGTTGAGCACCCAGGTGTCGCCGTCGTCGTCCGCTTCCCCGGTGCTGGAGGAGATCCGCCGGGCCCGCGTCTCCATTCCGCCCGCCACGTCCGAGCCATGCAGGGGTTCGGTGAGGGCGAAGGCACCCGTGGTGCGCAGCTCCGAGGCGTCGGCCAGCAGCCGCTGCTTCTGGTCCTCGCTGCCGAAGGTATGCAGGGACTCGACGAAGAGATCGTGGTGGACCAGGAAGAACGTGGCGAGGGAGGTGTCCACGCGGGTTATTTCCGCGATGACCAGCCCTGCAAACAGGTGGCTGTAGCCGCGGTGGGCGGGCGTGCTCAGTTCCAGCGCGGCCAGCTTGGGCAGGATGTGGGCGGGAAACTCCGCCTTGTTCCACCAGTCGGCGGCGTGCGGTGCCACCTCGGCTGCCAGGAAGTCCCGCAGTTCGGCCAGCTTGTTCCGCTCGGCCTGGCCCAGGAGTGACTCGACGGCGAAGAAGTCGGCCTGCGGCAGCTGCGACACGTCAGGGCCGCTCATTTCGGCCCCATCCGGATGGCGCCGTCAAGGCGGATGGTTTCGCCGTTCAGCATGGCGTTGTCCACGATGTGCGCCACCAGGTTGGCGTACTCGGCCGGCTTGCCCAGGCGGGACGGGTGCGGAACCTGGGCACCCAGCGACTCCTGCGCCTCCCGGGGCAGGCCGGCCATCATGGGCGTCTCGAAGATTCCCGGCGCAATGGTGACCACGCGGACCAGCGAGCGTGCCAGCTCCCGGGCGATGGGCAGCGTCATGGCCGCCACAGCCCCCTTGGAAGCGGAGTACGCGGGCTGGCCGATCTGCCCGTCAAAGGCGGCAACGGAGGCGGTGTTGATGATGACGCCGCGCTCCGGGCCGCCCAGGTCAGTGACCGCCGGCTCGGTGGCCACCATCGCTTCGGCGGCCAGCCGCAGGATGTTGAAGGTGCCGATCAGGTTCACCTGTATGACGCGGCTGAATGCTTCCAGGGGCAGCACGCCGTCGCGTCCCAGCACCTTGCCCGGGGTGGCAATCCCGGCGCAGTTCACCACGATCCGGAGCGGCCCCATCCCTGCAGCGGTCCCGACAGCGGCCCGCACGTCAGCCTCGCTGGTCACGTCGGCGGGGGCAAAGGCGGCGGCCTGGCCGGCCTGGGCGCGCCCGTTGAGTTCGTCCGCCGCTGCCTGTCCGCTGGAGGAAGGGAGGTCAACGAGCACTACGGAAGCCCCGTCGTCGAACAACCTCTGTGCTGTTGCCGCCCCCAGCCCGGAGGCGCCGCCTGTCACCAGTGCGACACTGCCTTTGACGTCCATACATCCTCCTTGATGCGTGTCCCCGAGCCGCGGCGCGGCCTCGAGCAACAGTTAATGCATGTTAACTGAAATTAGGCGCTGCCGCACTCTTGGCGGACTTCAGGCTGCACCCGGGCCGCGGTGTCACGGTTAGGGTGGACGGCATGACTTCCAGCAACTCCTTGACTGCCTGGCAGGACAGGGCGGACCACGCGGCCCAGTCGGTCACCGCACTGTTCGGCCGGAAACTGCTGTTCCTGCCCGGAACCCACCTGGGCGCCGTGCTGTGGCAGGGCAGGCACCCGGCGGGGCAGGATCAGCCCGGCGCGGGGCTGAGCCAGGAACCAGGCGGACGGCGGGGATGGTTGTTCGCGGCGCTCCGGCGGGTCCGGCCTGCCGCAGCGCTGGTCCTCCCCTGGCACTACTGGTGGCAGGCCCATTATGTGGACTGCCTGGTGGACACCGGCCGGCGGGAGCTGGGCGGCGGAGCCACCCCCGCAACCCGGTTCAACGGCCCGGACCGGCCCAGCGCCGGGCGCCTGGCCTCACGGCTGGTCACCGGAATCCGGCTCCGCAACGCCCTGACCTTCGTCAACAATTACTACGACGACATGGCATGGCTGGCGCTGGCAACGCTGCGGCTGGACAGGCTGGCTGAGGAGACGCGGCGCCCCGGCCGCCGCCGCAACGCCACCGTCCGCGCGTCGCTGGCGCTGCAGTTCGATGCCGCATGCACCGATGACCTGGGCGGAGGTGCGTTCTGGAGCAAGAAGCGGGACTTCAAGAACACCCCGGCCACGGCCCCCGTGGCGCTGTTCTATGCCCGTACCGGCCAGCACGGCAAGGCACAGGCGCTGCTGGACTGGCTGGACGCCACCCTCTTCGACCAGGACCAGGGCCTGTACCTGGACGGCGCCCGCCTGAACCCCGCCGGCGAGGTGGTGCTGGAACGGTCGGTGTACACCTACAACCAGGGCCCGGTGCTGGGCGCCCTCCTGGAACTGGGCGGGGACGCAAACCTCGCCCGGGCTGCGGTGCTGGTGGACGCGGTGGGCCTGAAGCTCACGGCTCCAGGCAGTACCGTTCTTCGCTGCGAAGGAACGGGCGACGGCGGCCTCTTCACCGGGATCCTCTGCCGCTACCTGGCACTCGCGGCAGCCGACACCCGGCTGCCGGAGGCAACCCGGGCCACGGCTGCCCGGCTGGTGACGGACACCGCGGAGGCGTTCTGGTCCGGCCGGCGCCCCGTGGCACCGAAAGAAGGCCGGTCAAGGCTGGAGAGCAGGAGCGTCTTCTCGCTGCACGCCGCCCAACCTGCCGCTGCCACGTACCCGCCGGGAGCCGTCGTCGAACTTTCCACGCAGCTGCAGGCGTGGATGACGCTGGAGGCTGCCGCGGCCGTCACCGCGTCACTTTCCGCCCGCAGCGCCCCGGCCGGAACCTAGCGGATGCCGGCCAGCGGGGTGACGGTGCCGGTCCTGAGCGAGACCGGGCCGTCGGCCGCCAGCCGGACCTCCCGCTGGCCCGCCGGCGGGAACACCAGGGCCGTCAGGGTCTGCCCGTCCACGAAGACCTCGACGGAGGAGCGGTCCACGTAGGCCGTGAGGCGCACGGTGTCTCCGGCGGCCCGGGCCTCGACGGAACGCGCCTTGCGGTACTCGCCGGCCCCTTCCGGACCTCCAGCCTTGCGCTGGCCGCCTGCCACCGCGTCGCCGTCGCGGGCCACAAACGCCCGGCCGTCCCGGAAGTCGTAACCGATGGTGGCGTAGGTGGTCCCGCCGCTTTGCAGCAGCAGCCGGGCTTCGCCGGTGCCGTTCCCGGGTTTTTCCAGCTCGACGTCCACCTTGAACGCGCCGCTGTCCGGCACCTGCAGCGGTTGCCCATCCCTGAGGCTGCCGGCCGGCACCCGCGTCGGTTCCCCCTCCAGCGACTGGAGCCCGGTGGTGGGCGATGATGCCAAAGCCGGGCGGCCGCCGTCGGATACCAGCCGGATGTCGCGCACCAGCGAGGCGGCACCGAACCAGCCCTCTGTGGGAAGCTGCCGCGCGTAGGCCCAGTTGTTCATCCAGCCGATGGCGTGCCGGGAGGCCTTCCGCTGGCCGTCGCCAAGCCGTGGATCATCCCAGGTGACGGCCGCGTAGAAGTCCGGGCCGCCGTCGAGCCACTGATGGCCCCCATCCGCCGTGAAGGCCTTGCCGTCAAACCTGCCGGTCCAGTAGACCAGCCCGGTGGTGCGGCCCTCCGCCGAGCCGTTGGCACTGGCCGCCAGCACCCAGGTGCGCTTGGCCGGATCGCCGTCGACGTCCATCTGAAAGAAGTCCGGGCACTCCAGGATGCCCAGCCCGTCCTGCTGGAAACCCGACACGTACGTCCACTGCTTAAGGTCCTTTGACGTGTAGAAGCCAATCTTGGACCCCTCGGCAAGCAGCATCAGCCACTGGTTGGTGGCGTCGTCCAGGATGATGCGCGGATCCCGCCAATGTTCGGCGCCGGGATTCTCCATCACCGGGTTCTGCCCATAGGCCTGGAAGCTGTAGCCCTTGTCGGTGGAGTAGAACAGGGACTGGCGCTGGACGCCGTCACGCTGCTGGGTGAGGACCGCGACCACCGCCCCCTTGCCAAAGCCGGCCGTTCCCTCCGTGTCCACCACCGCGGAGCCGGTCTCGATGTCACCCAGGCCGTTGCGGAACTTCTGGATGGCCACGCCCTCGTTCTTCCAGTGCACCAGGTCCGTGCTGGTGGCGTGGAACCATTCGGTCCCATTCCCCTCCGGGTAGTCGGCGTTGTAGAGGTAGTAGTAATGCCAGACGCCGTCCAGCAGGAAGGGCCGCTGGGGGTCGTTCATCCAGCGCCGGTCCGGGGTGAGGTGGTAGGCAGGGCGGTAGCCGGGGCCGTCAGCCGGGGCAGCCTCCGTGGGCGCGGCCGTTGATTCTCCGGCTCCCGGCCGGCCGTCGCCACGCCGGTCATTTCCTGCCAGCACCAGCGCACCGGCCACCACCAGCACGGCCACGGCTGCCGCGACCCAGAGGAGGCCCCGGCGCCGAAGGGCGGCTGGAACGGTTCGGAAAAAAGTGGGAGGCATGGTTGTGTCGATCCGTCGCTGAACGCACAAGTGCCGTCCCCCGGATTCGTGGAACGGCACCAACGCAAGTAAGCCGTCAATCCTACCGGCCCGGCCGCCGGGAACCGAATCCCGCGGCGTCATGCAGCCGCTGTTAGTCCTGGCCGGCGGGACGCTTCTTCTGCCGAAACGGGGTTTCGCCCCGGGCCAGCATGTCTACGAACCCGGCGATCCGGCGCTCCCGGGTGGCTGCCTGCTTGGCGGAGTTGGTCCGGTAGACCAGGGCGAACAGGTTGGTTTTGGTCAGGACGTCGAACATCGCCTGGGCCGCGGGGTTCGCGGCGATGGCGGCGGCAAGGTCCGCCGGCACTTCCAGGTCTGCCTGCCCGCCGTAGGCCGCATCCCAGCGGCCGTCAGCCTTGGCCGCCTCGACGGCCGCCCTGCCGGCGTCGGTCATCTTTCCCGCCTCTTCCAGGCGGGCGATGTGCCCCACGTTCCGGGCGGACCAGACGCTGCGTGGACGCCGCGGCGTCATCCGCTGGAAGGAGCTTTCCGCGTCCCGGCGCCGCAGCTGCCCGTCAATCCAGCCAAAGCAGAGGGCCTCGTCCAGCGCGGCCGGGTAGTCGAGGGCGGTGACGGTGCCGCCCTTCTTGTGCAGGACCAGCCACACGCCCGGGCTGGTTTTGTGGTTTTCCTCCAGCCAGGCGCGCCAGGCAGCAGCGTCAGGTACCAGCAGTTCCTCAAGGTCATCGGCCATGGCCCAATTCTGCCCGTGCAATCCCCTGCCACAAGCCCCGTGTGCGCCGGCGCGTCCGGTGGCATCATGGCCATACAGCAGCACACACCATTTCTGACCAAGGACAATGCCATGCTCCGAGTCCGTCCCGTCCACTTCACCTCCCGCACAGAGTCCTGGAAGCAGTTCCTCACCGCATTGGGAATGGTCCAAACAGAGGACGACGGCGGGTGGCAGGTCTTCGACTCCGCGTCCGGCCGCCTGGCTTTGCACGGCGCTGACGCCGGGTCCGGCCAGGACGGCCGCACCGTGTTTGCCGTGGAAGTGGGGGACGTGGCGGAGTTCGCCCGCCGCACCAACCTGTCGGCGGAGGAGGACAGCGCGCAGGAAGACGGGACGCGGGCAACCGCGCTGGCGGAACTTGTCACGGCGGACCACGGCCAGGCCTGCCGGATCAGCGCGCCGGACGGGTTCAGCTTCCTGGCGGACAAAGCCCTCCACGGCGCCCAGTGCGCCGATGCCGATCCCGCGCTGGCGGTCGCCGCCGTCTGGTACACCGCCGAACCCGAGGCTGCCATCCGCACCCTGCTGCACGTCGGCGCGCGCCCGCGCCCGGTGCCGGACAACGACGAAACCGCCGACTTCACGGCCAAGAACGGCGGCGTCCTCCTGGTGCGGCCGGCGTCGGGGGCCCCGCGCGCAGGCCTGGGCTTCGAGTACGACGGCGGCCTGGAACCGCTGCAGGAGCGGCTCACCGGCGCCGGTTTCGCCGCCAGCCTGACCGACGAGGCCTTTGGCAGCACCCTCCACGTGGCCAATCCGGACGCGGGCAGCCCCAACGCGCCCGCCACGCTTTGGATCTCCCAGCGGCGCCCCATGGGGTAGAACTTAAGCATGAACGTGCGCACACCTGACCCGAATCCCGGCTGGCTCTCCGAAGAAGACCTCTTTGAGGCGCGGGGGCGGCTGCCCATGGTGTACGTGGAGGCAGTGCCGGTGCGGCTGGATCCGCTGGGGTACGTCAACGAGGTGGGCACACTGCTGCAGGCCGACGCCGACGGGACCATGGTGCGCTCGCTGGTCTCCGGCCGGGTCATCTACCGCGAAACCATCCGGGCCGCGCTGCTGCGTCACATGGAGAAGGACCTGGGCCCCCTGGCTTTTCCGCAGCTGCCGCTCAGTCCTGTGCCGTTCACGGTGGCCGAATACTTCCCCGCGCCGTCCCAGACCGGATTCACCGACGAGCGGCAACACGCCGTGTCCCTGGCCTACGTCATCCCGGTTACGGGCGAATGCGAGCCCCGCCAGGACGCCCTGGAACTGACGTGGATGACCCCGGAGGAAGTCCTCAGCCCGGGCGTCCAGATGGAGTTCGTGGGCGGCCGCGGCGGCCTGATCCGCCAGGCCCTGGCGTTCGCAGGTGTGGGCTTCTGACAACCCCGCCGGGACGTGGGGGTCCCCGGTTTTAGGCGCCCGCCTTTGTAGACTGTAGGGCGGACCGCAAGAGAACTTAAGGACTCCCATGACCGAATCACCAGCCGCCAGGCACCACCGTGAACAGCAGGCTGGATCTCTGACCACCGGCACCCACATCCTCCTTCCGGACGGGCACCGCACCGCCGAAATCGATCAGGTGGAGCTTGAGCGGGACGATTTCGGCTCCCCGGCGCTGGTGCTGGCGAGCCTCTCCGGCGGCGGGACGCTGCGGGTGGCCATCGGCACCACGGTCACCGTGGTGGACGGAACGCCCGACGACGTCACCCAGCTTCCGCTGCCGGCCAACCTTCCGGAGGCCACGCCGCTGGAGGCTGCCGCACCCAACGATGGCCGGCAGGAGCAGCCCGGCGCCGGGACCGGACCCATTAATGTGGCGCCCGCCGTCGTCGTGCCTCCCTTGCCGCCTGTACCGCCTGCGGTGACCGGGCCCGGCGAGGAGGAACTGGCACTCATCCCGGCGCCGGCCGGCACGCCCGAATCCGTGGTGGAAGCCGCTGCCGAGGCGCATCCGGATGCGGAGGGCGTCCTGCTCCTGGCGGACCGGCTGTCCAAGGGCGTCAATTTCAAGTCCGGAAGCTGCCTGAAGGACCTCAGCGACCTGGCCCACGAACTGTTCATCACGCTCAAGGACGCCGACGGGGCACTGTCCGTGGCCGACCTGCTCACCGTGCTGCCGTACGACGGGAACCCCGGCCGGTGGACCTCGGTGGAGGCCTCCCTTGCCCTGGCCAGCTACATCTGCCGGCAGGATGGCCAGAACGCCCGCGCCGAGGTCTACGAAAAGCTGATCCGCACCCCTGAGAACCAGGAAACGGACCCGTTCAAGGCGCGCATGGCGGCCAAGGTGCGCCAGCGCTCACTTAACGAGCCCAACCTGTACGACAAGGAAATCTTCCGCTCCATCGACAACTCCAACCACGACGCCGAGCGCGAATGGCGGCTGCTGCGGCTCGAATCCCTGTTGTTCCTGCGGGCGCACGGCGGTTCGGAAACCATCGGAATGTCCGAGCTGGAACGACGGATCAGCAACGAGCTGGAGGCCGTGCGCTCCTAGTCGCTGGAGCGGCGTCCGGGCGGGGGAAATTGCCCCTACCCGGGGCGTAGCCGGAGTTGTACATTCGGGGCTATGACCAACAATCTCAGCGTAGTAATCAACGCCGACGCGCCGCAGGTCTGGACCATGCTGCGTGAACCCTCCAAGGTGGCCCAGTGGCACGGCTGGCAGGCCGAGGACCTGGAGTCCGAGATCAAGGAGATCTACTTCTCCGGCGACGTGGAGGAATCCGCGGACCATGCCCGCCTCACCGTCCACGGCGGGGACACCTTTGAGCTTCACCCGGAGGCCGGCGGAACCCGGGTCAGCGTGACGCGCGGGGCCATGGACCACGACTCCGAGTGGGCTGCCTGGGACGAGGACATCACACAGGGCTGGCTGACTTTCCTGCAGCAGCTCCGCTTTGCCCTGGAACGCCACCCGCACGGCAAGCGGCACACCCTGTTCCTGCACCTGACGGAGGGAGAGGGCTCCGCGATCGAAAAGCTCGGGCTGGCCGATCTCCCTGCCCCGGGCGAACCGTACCAGGTGACACTGGACACCGGCGAGGAGATCAGCGGCAAGGTCTGGTACCGGACCAGCCACCAGGTGGGCCTCACCGTGCACAGCTATGCAGAGCACGGCGAGGGACTGCTGGTGGTGGCCGACCACCCCGCCATCAAGGACATCCGGGCGGAGGGTGAAGGCTCGCTGGTCATTGCCTCCACCTACGACCTGGGCGCCGGCAAGCTCGAGGCCATCCGGTCCGCTTGGGACTCCTGGCGTTCCCGGAACTACCGGGACTCGGATCCGGTCAGCTGAGGGCGTCTGCTGATTTTTGCGGCAGGTGCATTGCCGGCGCTGGTTTATTGAGGCGGCGCCAATTGCTGGCACACTGGTACGGTGCCAGCCAACCCCGCCTTCGCCCTGCCTGATACCCGGTCACAGTTTTCCTACACGGTAGGCACGCGGCTGGCGGAAACCTGCCCGCCCACCGGGGCGCAGGTGGCCGAAAACGGCGGGGAATTCCTGGGGCGTACAGGCACCATCTCCACGCCGCATGGTGAGATCCAGACCCCGGCGTTCATCGCCGTCGGAACCAAGGCCACGGTGAAGGCGGTCCTGCCGGAATCCATGGCGGACCTGGGCGCCCAGGCGCTGCTGGCCAACGCCTACCACCTGTACCTCCAGCCCGGCGCGGACATCCTGGATGAAGCCGGCGGCCTGGGGGCCTTCATGAACTGGTCCGGGCCCACCTTCACGGACTCCGGCGGTTTCCAGGTGATGAGCCTGGGCTCGGGGTTCAAGAAGGTCATCGACATGAAGACTGTTGCCGCCGCCGGCGCGCCCGGGCCCGACGACGCCGTGGCGCCGGGCAAGGAACGCCTGGCGCACATCGACGACGACGGCGTGTGGTTCAAGAGCCACCTCAACGGGGACCGCCACCGGTTCTCCCCCGAGATCTCCATGCAGGTCCAGCACCGGATCGGCGCCGACATCATGTTCGCGTTCGACGAGCTCACCACGCTGCAGAACTCCCGGGGGTACCAGGAGGAATCGCTGGAGCGCACGCGGCTGTGGGCGGAGCGGTGCATCGCTGAGCACTTCCGCCTCACGGAGGAACGGGCGGGGAAGCCGTACCAGGCATTGTTCGGCGTGATCCAGGGCGCCCAGTACGAGGACCTGCGCCGGAAGGCCTGCCGGGACCTGGGCGCCATGCCGTTCGACGGGTTCGGCATCGGCGGGGCACTGGAGAAGGAGAACCTGGGCACCATCGTCAGGTGGTGCAACGAGGAGCTGCCGGAGGACAAGCCGCGCCACCTGCTGGGCATTTCGGAGCCGGACGATATCTTCACGGCCATCGAAAACGGCGCCGACACCTTTGACTGCGTCTCCCCCACCCGGGTGGCCCGGAACTCCGCGTTCTACACCCCCTACGGCCGGTTCAACCTCTCCGGTGCCAAGTACAAACGCGACTTCGGGCCGCTGCAGGACGGCTGCGACTGCTACGCCTGCGCCAACTACTCGCGTGCCTACATCCACCACCTGTTCAAGGCCAAGGAGATGCTGTCCGCCACCCTGATCTCCATCCACAATGAGCGGTTCGTAGTGAAGATGGTGGACGACGCCCGGCTGGCCATCGAGTCCGGCACCTTCTTCGATTTCAAGGCAGAAACCCTGGGCCGGTACTACTCCTAGGCTCTGCACCTGGAAGCTCCGGTAGGGTGGGCGGATGCCCATCGAAATCCCTGCCGCAGAAGGCACCGCAGAGGCCCTGGTGGCCCGCCCCTCCACCGGAACCGGCCCGTTTCCCGGCGTCATCCTCTACATGGATGCCTTCGGCCTGCGCCCCCGCATCCAGGAGATGGCCCAGCGCATCGCCGACTGGGGCTACGTGGTGCTGGCACCCAACGTCTTCTACCGTGAAGGAACGGCCGCGGAACTCGCTCCCACCGGGGACATGTCCAGCCAGGAGGGCCGCGAAGCCGCGGGTAAGGCCGCCTTCCCGCGTGTTGGCCGCCTGACCTCAGACAAGGCGCTGCCGGACATCGATGCCTGGGTTTCGGCGCTGGCGGGCCTCGACGGCGTGGCCCCCGGCCCTATCGGCACCGTGGGCTACTGCATGGGTGCCCGGCTCGCCGTCCGCACCGCCACGTCCCACCCCGGCGTGGTGGCAGCCTGCGGCGGCTTCCACGGTGGGGGCCTGGCCACTGACGAGCCGGACAGCCCGCACCTGGGACTCGCGAATGCGCGGGCCCGGTTCGTCTTTGGCCACGCGGACCATGACCGGAGCATGGCCCCCGACGCCGTCGCCCGGCTGGGTGAAGCCCTCCAGGCTGCCGGGCTTGAAGCCTCCAACGTCATCTACGAAGGCGCGCCGCATGGATACACCATGGCGGACACCTCAGCCTTCCACCCCGATGCCACAGAGCGGCACTTCAAGGAACTGCGGGCCTTGCTGGACGGGGCCCTGAAGGCCTGAGCCGGCGGCCCGCCGTCGAACCCGCCGGAAAGCGCCCGGCTCGCCGGAACGTTCCGGCGATCCGGACGGTTTCCGGCGATCCCGGGAGGCAGGCCGGCCTCGGTGTGTTTTCCACATGACGACGGCGGCGCCTTTCGCAGCTGCCGCAGCGGCAGGATCCTGTCGGGATGACACCACAGCAGCCAGTCCGTCTCCCCTCCCTTCCGAGCACCGGCAACCTGTGGCGGACGGGGCAACTGCACGAGAGGGGACTCAATTCCCGGGCCATCAAGGCCTTGGTCCTCCACGGGAGGCTGGTCCGCCTTCGCCACGGCTGCTACATCCGCGCTGAGCTGTGGGGGAAGCAGTCGGGTACCGTCCGCAGCAGGCAGCTGATTCGTGCCCATGCCCACGGGACGCTGACCACTTCAACGGGCGGCTATGTGTACAGCCACACCTCGGCGGCCCGGCTGCACGGTCTGTATCTGTGGGATGTTGATGACCTGGTCCACCTTCTGCTGCCGGGGAGCCCTTCCACCGAGCGGCTCGGCAAGGATGTCCGCGGCCATACCCGGCCCTGGACGGAGGCTGAGGTGGTGACCCTTGGCGGCCTCCGGGTGACCTCGCTGGAGCGGACGGTAGTGGATTGCGCCATGATGCTCGGTTACCGGCAGGCACTGGTCCTGACGGACCACGCCCTCCGGCTCGGTGCTGACAAAGCCCTCTTGGAACACTTGACTGAGGGCCTGCCGGGGCGCCGCGGCGTCCGGACGCTCCGGCTGGCGCTCGCCCACGCAGATCCACGGTCGGAGTCACCCGGTGAGACGCTCACCCGCGAACTCCTGACGCGGCTGAAGCTTCCCCTGCCGGAGCCCCAGGTTGAGGTGGCTACACGTGCCGGCCGGTACCGGCTGGATTTCGCCTGGAAGGAGGACAAGGTGGCGCTGGAATTCGACGGGAAAGCGAAGTACTTCGACTACAAGCCAACGGCCGAGGTGCTGTTTCAGGAGCGGCAGCGCGAGAAGGCCCTCACCGAATTTGGCTGGACCTTCGTGCGTGTGTCATGGGCCGACCTGTTCCGCGAACATGAGTTCAAAGCCCGTATCCTTGCCGCGCTCCGGCAGTAGCCATGCTGTCGGACCGCGAAACCGCCGGAACGCGGCCAGGCCGCCGGTTCTTTCCGGCGATCCGGCACCATTTCGGCGTGCGGAAGCAAGGCAGCCAAGCGATCAGCAGCCAGAACGTGCGACGCCGGGTGGCAGCTACGCGGCGTTTGTCACCGCAGGCACGGCCCGGCCTTGTGGCGGTGAACACTTCCCCGCGCCTGCCGCTGTACTTCACCACATGGAAACCGTTCGACGCCGGATGGCAGGATGGGTGCATGACTTCCGTTTCTCCTGACGCAACGCTGTCCGCCACCGGTCCCGCCGTCGTCCTCACCATCGCAGGCTCCGAAGCCACCGGTGGGGCCGGCGCCCAGGCGGACCTGAAGACCTTCCAGGAACTGGGTGTCTTCGGCATCGCCAACCTCACCTGCATCGTCTCCTTCGACCCGAAGGACAGCTGGAACCACCGCTTCGTGCCGGTGGACCAGCAGGTGATCGCGGACCAGCTGGAGGCCACGACGGCGGCGTACGGTCCGGGATCGGGCGCGCCGTCCGCTTTGGACACGGTGAAGATCGGCATGCTGGGCAGCCCGGCGACGATCAGCACAGTGGCCGGGGCGCTGCAGGAGAACAGTTTCGCCAACGTGGTCCTGGATCCGGTGCTGATCTGCAAGGGCCAGGAGCCGGGCCACGCGCTGGACACCGACCAGGCGCTGAAGGCGCAGATCCTGCCGCTGGCCACGTTCGTTACGCCCAACCACTTCGAGGCGGAATCCCTGTCCGGCCTGGAGATCACCGACGTTGAGTCCCTCAAAGCCGCTGCCGTCCGCATCCATGAGCTCAGCGGTGCTGCGGTGCTGGCCAAGGGCGGAGTGCGGCTGGAAGGCCCGGACGCCGTCGACGTCTTCTACGACGGTGAGACCCTGGAAGTCCTGAGCGCCCCGAAGGTGGGCGAGGTGGCCGTCTCCGGCGCCGGCTGCTCCCTCGCCGCCGCCGTCACCGCCGAACTGGCCAAGGGCGCCAGCCCGTTGGAGGCGGCACGGACCGCCAAGGAATTCGTCACCGCCGGCATCCGCAACCGCGTTGCCTCCGGCGCCCCCTTCGACGCCCTCTGGCAGGGCGCGGCGCCCGCTAAGCAGGAACCGCCCGGCGGAGGCGCCTACCGCCGGGGGATGTTGCGCAGGTTGCTGCGGGCCATGCTCACGGCCTCGCCCGCTCCACGGTTGAGCACCACCTTGGACATGGCGGTGGCGAACCCGATCACCTGGGAGCCGGAGATCTTTGGCGGGATGGACAGCGCCTTGGGATCGGTGATGAGTTCCACCAGCGACGGACCCGGGTGCGCGAAGGCTTCCCGGTAGGCGGCCTCGATCTGTGTGGGATCGGTGACCCGGACCGCGTGGAAGCCCAGGGCCTGCGCCACGGCAGCGTAATTGGCGTCCGGCACGTCCACGCCGAAGTCGGGCAGCCCGTCCACCAGCATCTCGAGTTTGACCATGCCCAGGGTGGAGTTGTTGAAGACCACCACGTTGACCGGCAGCTTGTAGGCTGCCGCTGTGATGAGCTCGCCCAGCAGCATGGACAGCCCGCCGTCCCCGGACACCGAGATGACCTGGCGCCCCGGGAACGCCAGTTGCGCGCCGATGGCGTGCGGCAGGGCATTCGCCATGGAGCCGTGCAGGAAGGACCCGATCAGCCGCCGGGTGCCCAGCGGGTTGATGTAGCGCGCCGTCCAGACATTGCACATGCCGGTGTCCGCTGTGAAGATGGCATCTTCAGCGGCCACCTGGTCCAGCAGCGAGGCCGCATACTCCGGGTGGATGGGTTGCTTCTTCTCCACTTTGCGGGTGTAGGCGCCCACGGCCTTGTTCATCAGCCGGTCGTGCTTCTTCAGCATCTGGTCCAGGAAGCGGCGGCTCTTCTTGGCCTTCACCAGCGGCAGCAGCGCGCGCAGGGTGGGGAGCACGTCGCCGTGGACAGCGACGTCGACATCGGTCCGGCGGCCCAGCCGCTGCGCCGCCCGGTCCACCTGGGCGGTCCTGGTGTCCGGCAGGAACTGGTCGTACGGGAAGTCCGTGCCCAGCAGGATCAGCAGGTCCGCGTCCTCGATCCCCTCCGCCGCGGCCCCGTAGCCCAGCAGGCCGGTCATGCCGATATCGAACGGGTTGTTGTACTGGACAAAGTCTTTGCCCCGCAGCGAGTGCCCCACGGGTGCCTTGGCCAGCTCGGCGAGCGCCATCAGTTCCGCATGCGCGCCTTCGACGCCGGCGCCGGCAAAGATGGCCACCTTCCCTGCGTCGTTGATGGCGTCCGCGAGGGCCTGCACGCTGGCCGGGTCCGGGACCAGGGCGGCCGTGCGGAACGTGGCCGGAAGCGGCGTGGGTGCCGTCGCCTCCAGCCCGGCGATGTCACCGGGAAGGGTCACGACGGCGACTCCCCCGAGTCCCAGCGCGTGCTGGATGGCGCTGTGCATCACGCGCGGCGCCTGCTCGGCCGTGCTGACCAGCTCCGAATAGACCGAGCACTCATTAAACAGCCGGTCCGGGTGGGTCTCCTGGAAGAAAGTGCTGCCGATCTGCTTGCTGGGGATGTGCGAGGCGATGGCCAGCACCGGAGCGCCGCTGCGGTTGGCGTCGTACAGGCCGTTGATCAGGTGCAGGTTGCCGGGGCCGCAGGATCCGGCACAGACCGCGAGCTTGCCGGTGAGCTGGGCTTCGGCGGCCGCGGCAAAGGCGGCGGCTTCCTCATGGCGGACGTGGATCCAGTCAATGCCGCCCTTCGCGGAGCCTCCCGTCTGGCGGACCGCGTCCACGATCGGGTTGAGGCTGTCACCGACAATCCCGTAGATCCGCTGCACCCCGGCAGCCTGGAGTTGTTCGATGAGCTGGGTGGCAAGTTCCTTGGCCATAGGTGCAGACTCCCGCGATTGTTGTGGTGTTCTGACAGGGCCAATATAGTCCGCCCGGCAGAGGCGGCCATGTGGACCGGGCACAAAAGGAGGCGTACGACGGCGGCCGGGCAGCCGCCGTCGTACGCCTCCTTTGGTAACAAGCGCCTTGGTTCCTGCCGGGCGCTACACGCCGAGGGCATCCTTGTCTTTGCCGCCTGCAGCAGGTGCCTGGTCCCAGGCGTGGCCCTGTTCACTGTCCAGGTGCGTGGCCTTCTTGTTCTTCAGGGCAAAGATGTAGACCAGCAGCGAGATGGCGATGGCCACGGTGACATAGGTGAAGAACAGGTCCTCGCGTTCCGCCTTCTGGAAAGCGGCGCCGATCAGCGGCACGGTGCCGCCGAAGAGCGAGTTGGCGATCGCGTAGCCCAGGCCCACGCCCAGTGCACGGATGGAGGCCGGGAAGAGCTCGGCCTTCACCAGGGCGTTGATGGAGGTGTAGCCGCCCACGATCAGCAGGCCGCCCATCATGAGGAGGAACGCGGTGAACGGATCCTTGGTGCCGGCCAGCGTGGACAGCAGCGGCCAGGTGAACAGCACGCCGGTGATCCCGAACCAGAGCAGCAGGGGCTTGCGGCCCACCTTGTCCGAGATGATGCCGTACACGGGCTGCAGCAGCATGAAGATGAACAGGGCCCAGAAGTTGATCACGGAGGTGTCGGTCTTGGCGATGCCGGAGGTATCGTTCATGAACTTCAGGATGAAGTTGGTGTAGGTGTAGAAGGCCACGGTGCCGCCCAGCGTAATGCCGATGCAGACCAGCAGCGGCTTCCAGTAGCTGGTGAACAGCAGCTTCATGGTGCCGGGCTGGGCCTGGCCGGCCACTGCGGGGGTCTTGGCCGCCTCGATCTGTTCGGCCGAGACAGTCTCCTCCATGGAGCGGCGCAGCCACAGCACCACCAGGGCAGCCACGCCGCCGATGGCGAACGGGATCCGCCAGCCCCACTCGCCCAGGTCAGCCTTTGGCATGGCGTTCTGCAGGATCACCAGGACCAGCAGGGCCATCATCTGGCCGCCGATCAGGGTGACGTACTGGAAGCTCGAGAAGAAACCGCGGCGCCTGGAGGTGGCGGCCTCGGACATGTACGTGGCGCTGGTGCCGTACTCGCCGCCAACCGAGAAGCCCTGGATCACGCGGACCAGCACCAGCAGGATCATGGCCCACAGCCCGATCACATCCTGCGTGGGCAGCACCGCGATGGCGAAAGACCCGGCAGACATCAGGGTGACGCTGAGCGTCAACGCGGCCTTGCGGCCCTTGCGGTCGGCGTACCGGCCGAAGAACCAGGCTCCGATGGGGCGCATCAGGAACGACGTCGAGAAGACAGCCATCGCTTCCAGGCCGGCCTGCAGCTCGTCCTTGGAGTTGAAGAAGTGGGCCTGGAAGTAGGCGGCGAAAACGGTGTAGACGTAGAGGTCGTACCATTCCACAAGGTTGCCGGCGGAGCCCTTCAGGATATTGCCCACGGCCCGTCGGGTCTGGGCTGCCTCCGATGGGGGCGCGGCTTGTTGGGTGCTCATCGGTGAGTTCCTCCTTGTAGTGACGGCGGCCTCCGGCAGCGGAGGGCCTTATCCAAGGTATGGGTGATCCACCGCACAACCAACGCGGCGGGGCATTTCCTAACACTTCCTTAGGATTCAGCGCCGCGCCCCGCTGGTTCTGCCGGCTGCGGCCGGGCAAATTGGGCCGCCACGGGGTAATCTCACCAAGCGGGGGTGAACCGGACACCGCACAACAGCAAGGAAGATGGCCATGGACGTGCTGATCGTCGAAGACGACGACGCCATGGCCGGCGCCCTGGCCGCCGCCGTCGAAAGCGCCGGGCACCACCCGCAACGGCTGTCCCGGGGCGCGGACGCCCTGCTCTCGCACCGGAACTTCCAGGTGATCCTCCTGGACCTTGGGCTGCCGGACATGGATGGGCTGGAGGTGCTGCGCAAGCTGCGGCAGGTCACCGATGTCCCCATCCTGATCCTGACCGCCCGCGACGACGAACGCAGCGTGGTGCTCGGGCTCCGCTCCGGCGCCGACGACTACCTGGTCAAACCCGTAAAGCTGGTGGAACTGCTGGCCCGGATTGAAGCGGTGACGCGGAGGGCGGGACGGGGCCGCGGGGCGCCGCAGGATGACGTTATTGTCCTGGATGACCTGGCGATCGACCTCAACCGGCGCAGCGCTTCCAGGGCAGGCACTCCCCTCCCCCTGACCGCCACGGAGTTTGAACTCCTGGCCCTGCTGGCACGGCATGCGGGCTCCGTGGTGACGCGCGAGCAGATCCTGGACGCCCTGTGGGGTGACGCGTTCCTGGCCTCCTCCCGGTCCCTGGACGTGCACCTCACCGGGTTGCGGGCAAAACTGCAGAAGCCCGGTTTCATCATCAATGTGCGCGGCGTGGGTTACCGGGTGGAGGCGGCTTCCCCATGAGGCTGAGGGTCCTGGGCATCCTCAGCGTGCTCTGCCTGGCGGTGGTCTTCCTCATTTCGGGCACCATCCTGGGTTCGGCCTCCCGCGAGCTGACCCAGGAACTGCAGATCAACCGGGCAGCGTCCCTCAACCGGCTGGCACAGGTGGCCTTCGACGCCGCGGGCGACGGCGACACGGTGCGGCTGCAACGGGAGATGGACACCTACTCGGGGCTCTACGGCGAGGGAATCGTGGTGCGGGTGCAGCAGCAGATCCTCGCGTCCGGCGGCCTTGATGCAGGGCAGCCAGGGGTGCAGGATGCCCTGTCCCTTGCCCGGCTGAACGTAAGCAACACAGCCTTGGAACCATTGGAGCCTTTTGGCTCCAGTTCCCGGGTCATCTTCCGGCCCTTTGGCAGCGCCAGCCAGGTCCTGGGCGCCGTGGTCCTTGACGTCGACGCCGCAACGGCGCAGCAGAAACTCCGGGAGCGGTGGCTTGCAGTGGCTATCGCTGCCCTTGCACTGGCCGCCGTCCTTTTGGTGGGGGCCGCCCGGGTCACCGGATGGGTTCTGCGCCCGGTCCTGCGGCTTGATTCGGCCGTGCACCAGCTGGAGCGGACCGGGCAGGCGGGACGCCTCCCGGAGGATGGCCCGCCGGAGCTGCGGGAACTGAGCCGGTCCTTCACGGCCATGGCACGGACCGTCAGCGCCAGCATGGCGGCGCAGCGGCAGCTGATCGCTGATGCGTCCCACCAGCTGCGGAACCCGGTGGCCGCGCTCCGGCTGCGGCTGGACCTGCTCCAGCTTGAGCTGAAGACCGCCCGTGAACACGACGCCGCCGAGAAGGCCCTGGCAGAGCTCGAGCGGGTGGAGGAGATCCTGGATGGGGTACTGAAGCTCGCGGCCGCGGAACACCGGGCGTCCGAAGGTTACCTGCGGGCGTCCGGCAGTCCCGCAGGCCGTGCGCCTGCCCCACCGGTGGACCCGTTCCCCATCCTCCAGGGTGAGCTGGAGCGGGCAGCGCCGCTGGCGGAACAGTCCGGATGCCGGCTGGTCCTTGCTCCGCCGCCTCAGCCGCCGGCGCTGGTTGCCTGCCACCCTGCAGAGCTGGCCCAGATGGCAGGTGAACTCCTCAACAACGCCATCAAATACGCCCAGGGTGCCACCGTTGCCGCTGCGGTGCGGACGGAACGGGACAAGGTGGTGGTGGAAATTTCCGACGACGGTCCGGGGCTTTCCGATTCCGAGCGCGCCTTGGCTGCCACCCGGTTTTGGCGGTCCCCTCAGCATTCCACTGTTCCGGGGACAGGACTGGGCATGACCATCGTGGGTGAGCTTGCCGCCGCGAACGGGGGCCACCTGGTGCTGGCCGAAGCGGCCCCGCACGGACTGGCGGCCCGGATCGAGTTTCCGGTGCCCCCGGCCGCCGAACTGGCAGCCGAGTCCGGCAGGGATGGTGCCCGTGCGTGAACCCGGCGCCCCAACGGGTTCAGGTGCCCCGGGCGGTCCAGCCGCCCTCCCGCCGCGACGGTCCGTGCTCAAGTCAGCCCTCGCCGTCGGGCTCTCCGCATGCCTGCCGTCTGCCCTCGCTGCCTGTACCGGCGGAGCCCGGCCGGAGACCCTGATCGTTGCCGGCGGCGAACCGGGCGGCTTCTACCTCGAGTTCTCAACTCTCCTGGCCGCAGCGCTGGAACGCCACGGACTGGCGAACCATGCCAGGGCCGTGGCCACGGGAGGAAGCCTGGACAACATCGCGGAACTGCGGGCCGGGCGGGCTGCCTTTGCCGTGGCACTGGCGGATGCCGCCACCGACCAGCCGGGCGGGGACGCAGCGGAGATCGCCGCGGTCGGCAAGGTCTACGAAAACTACGTCCACTGCGTGGTCCGGAAGGACAGTGGCATCCGGGACATCTCCGGGCTGGCCGGACGCCGGGTCGCCGTGGGCCAGCCCGGATCCGGCACGTCGCTGACCACGCCACGGCTGTTCGAGGCGGCGGGACTGGCCACCTCCGAAGGTGCCGCTGCGCCTCCGGCCGGAACCGCCGCCGTCGAAAACCTTGGCCTGAATGATGGCATCGCCGCGCTCAAAGCGGAGACGGTGGACGCCCTGTTCTGGTCAGGCGGAGTTCCCACCGCGGCCATCGCCGCTGCCCAACAGGACGTGGCACTGGCCCTCCTGGACCTGTCTGGCCTGCTGCCGGAACTGCGCCGGCGGTACGGCGGCATCTACGACCGCGTGCTCATTCCGGAGGGAAGCTACCCCGGCGTGCCGGCGGTGTGGACGGTGGGTGCTCCCAACCTGCTCCTGTGCCGCAGGGACCTGGACAACGCCACGGTGGAGCGGACGGTGCAGCTGCTGGTGCACTCCGCCGCCGAGCTGATCCCGCAGTCCAGTCTGGGTGTGCAGTTCCTCAGCGCGGAAAGCCTCATCAATACCGCCGGCGTCCCCCTGCACCCCGCCGCTGCGGACGCGTACCGGGCGCTGCACGGCTGACCCCACGCCCGCTCACCTTTGGCATCAAATTCCCAAACGCCCGCTCACCTCTGGCGGCTCCAACCCAAGCGCCCGCTCACTTTCTTCAGGAAAGTGAGCGGGCGTTTGGTCAGGTTTCGGTTTCTTATCCACATACGCTCTTCCGGCTGTCGCAAGGCTGAGAGTTTCCTCCCTACTGTTTGGACGACCAGGAGAGCAGGAAGGAAGCGAGGAGCACTGTGGGCAGGAATCAGCGCCGACGGGCGGCAAGAACGAATCATGTGCGGAACCAACCAGGAGACCCGTTCAAAGCCGCCGCCCCTAGAGTGGCAGTCCCTCCATCGGGCAACGTCCGCGAGTTGGAGGCCCTGGCCCCAGCATTTATTGGCTGGTATGCCGAACACCCCTTCATCGCCGACGTGGGAGTCGTGTTGGAGAACCTGAGGAGCTTCTTTCGCTACTATCCGGAGTTTGACGAGGAGCGTGCTATCACCGCTCTCGATCCGTATGAGTTTGCGGCAAAGCTCGCGTCACTCATAATCAATGCCGTGTACGAAGGCCTCGCGGCCGCCTATTCCCTGATGCAATTCCTAAACTTCCTGCATGATTCCGGCCGGTGGTCCGGCAGCCCGGAATCGTACCGGGCAGTGAACGGCATCCTGACGGACATCATCTGCCTGGACATGAGCGCCAGACTGCGCACCCCGCAGGTGTAGACGACGCTGCTTCCGCTGACAGCTCAGTTCCCCGAGTGGGCCTGCAGGAAGCTGTACACCTCGGTTTCGTCCACGCCGGGGAAGGCTCCCGGAGGCATGGCGGCCAGCAGATGCGAATGCGCCCGGGCGGAGGGCCAGGCGTTGCCGGCCCACTCGCTGGCGAGGGTGGCAGGCGGCCGCTTGCAGCAGGTGGGATCCGGGCAGTTGGACGTGGCCCGGGCGGTGGTCTCCCGCCCGCGGAACCACTTCACATGCTGGTACGGCACCCCGATACTCAGGGAGAACTCGCCGCTGGCAGACCGTTCGGTGCGGGCGGTGCACCAGTAGGTGCCCGACGGCGTATCCGTGTACTGGCTGTAGGCGCTGAACTTGTCCGGAACATCGAACACGGCCCGCGAAGTCCATGCCTTGCAGGACGGCTGCCCTTCAATGGCACCGGTGTGATCCTGCGGAAAGTTCACGCCGTCGTTCTCATAGGCCTTGTAGATGATGCCGCTCTGGTGTGTCTTCTGGAAATGCGTGGTGATCCCCAGGTGTTTGGTGGCCAGATTCGTGAAGCGGTGCGCGGCGGTCTCGTAGGAAACGGCGAAGGCGTCCCGGATGTCCTCCACCGCGATTTCCTTGGCAGCTTTGGCTTTTTGCAGAAATTCCACGGTGGCCTGCTCCGGAAGAAGCAGTGCGGCGGCGAAATAGTTGGTGGCCACCCGCTGGGCCAGGAAGTCGCCGTAGTTCTTGGGCGTCTCGTGGCCCAGGACGTAGTGGCCCAGGGCCTGCAGCAGCACCGAGCGGGGGTCGTGGTCCTGCCGCTGGCTCTGGGTGAGGTAAATTTTGCGGTTCTTCAAATCCGTCACGGAACGGGTGGAATGCGGCAAATCACCCACGTGGTGGAGGGTGAACCCAAGGTGCGCAGCGATGTCCGCGATGACATGCTGACTGAGTGGACCCGTGGTGTATCCCACCTCCTTGAGGACCTTCTGGGCCTCGGCCTCGTACTCCGGAAAGTAGTTCCCCCGTTCCCGCATCATGGCCCGCAGTTCACCATTGGCGCGGCGGGCTTCCTCGGGGGTTGCCACCTGCTCGTTCATCTTCCGTTCGAGCTCATGCAGCAGCCCCACCTGGGCCTCCAGCACATCCAGCGGAAGCCGTGAACTGATGCGGATTTTGGGCAGGTCCAGGGATTCGTAGAGCGGGCCGCGCTGGTAACGCTCCAGCTCGATTTCCAGGGCCGCGCGCCGGCTCGGCGGCTCGGCCCCCAGCAACTGGTCAATGCTGACGTTGAGCGCCCCCGCGAGGTGCTGGAGCAGGGTCAGCTTGGGCTCACGTTTGCCGTTTTCGATCAGGCTGAGCTGGCTTGGAGCGGTCCCGACGGCGGCGCTAAGGTCATCGAGCGTCAGCCCGGCTTGTTTGCGCAGATGGCGGACGCGGCGGCCCAGGGCGATGACGTCCAGTTCAGCCGGGGCGGTGGACGGCGGCTGGGAAACGTCCCTGTTCCAGCTTGAAGGTGACATTTCTGAAGAATACGTGAAGAAGTGCATTTCTTTCCAGTGTTTTTATCTAGAAAGGGGGTTGAAAGTGCTGAAAAGTAGTGGCTACGGAAAGAAACACCGCACCGGAAAAGCCGGTGGGAACCTCAACGATGCGGTTCCCACCTACTCCCTCCGGAGCTCAATCAAGGAGATCAACGATGACTGCAGCATTTGAGCCCACCCAGCAGACGCCCGAACAGCAGGCCGCCGCCCTGGAGCTCGAGTGGGCCGCCAACCCCCGCTGGGAAGGTGTGACCCGGGACTACTCAGCTTCCGACGTCGTCCGCCTCCGCGGCCGCGTCTCCGAAGAACACACGCTGGCCCGCCGCGGCTCGGAGAAGCTGTGGAAGCAGCTCACCGAAGAGCACAAGGAAGGCAAGTACACCAACGCCCTCGGCGCCCTGACCGGCAACCAGGCCGTGCAGCAGGTCAAAGCCGGGCTGCGCGCCATCTACCTCTCCGGCTGGCAGGTAGCCGCGGACGCCAACAACTCCGGCCACACCTACCCGGACCAGTCGCTCTACCCGGCCAACTCGGTTCCCACCGTTGTCCGCCGCATCAACAACGCGCTGCTGCGTGCAGACCAGATTGAATTCTCCGAGGGCATCCAGACGGTCGAAGACTGGCTGGTCCCGATCGTTGCCGACGCAGAGGCCGGCTTCGGCGGCCCGCTGAACGCCTACGAACTCATGAAATCCATGATCCAGGCGGGCGCCTCCGGCGTTCACTGGGAAGACCAGCTCGCCTCGGAAAAGAAGTGCGGCCACCTCGGCGGCAAGGTCCTCATCCCCACCCAGCAGCACGTCCGCACCCTGAACGCCGCCCGCCTGGCAGCCGACGTCGCCGGTACCCCCACCGTCGTCATTGCCCGCACCGACGCCGAGGCGGCCACCCTGATCACCTCTGACGTCGACGAACGCGACCAGGAATTCATCACCGGCGAGCGCACCGCCGAAGGCTTCTACAAGGTCCGCAACGGCATCGAACCCTGCATCGCCCGCGCCAAGGCCTACGCCCCGTACTCGGACCTCATCTGGATGGAGACCGGCACCCCGGACCTGGAACTGGCCCGCAAGTTCGCCGAATCAGTCAAGGCCGAGTTCCCGGACCAGATGCTCTCCTACAACTGCTCGCCGTCGTTCAACTGGCGCAAGCACCTGGACGACGCCACCATCGCCAAGTTCCAGCGCGAACTCGGCGCCATGGGCTTCACCTTCCAGTTCATCACCCTGGCCGGCTTCCACGCTCTGAACTACTCGATGTTCGACCTCGCCCACGGCTACGCCCGTGAAGGCATGAGCGCCTACGTCGAGCTTCAGGAAAAGGAATTCGCCTCCGAATCCCGCGGCTACACCGCCACCAAGCACCAGCGCGAAGTCGGCACCGGCTACTTCGACACCATCTCCACGGCGCTCAACCCCAACGCCTCCACCCTCGCACTGGTCGGATCGACCGAAGAGGGCCAGTTCCACTAGCAACTTACGACGGCGGGTGTCGCCTCCGGCCTTCGGACCGGCGTCGCTCTGCCTGCTATTCCCCATGCCCGCCCCATGACCTCGTAGAACTCGGTCGGGGGCGGGCACAGGGCCCCTTTTACGCAGGCTGCCGCGACACCGGCTCCTCGGCCTCGTGCCTCAGTCGCCACTCTGCCGCTACCCGCCGTCGAACTTCCCTTTTGTCTTTAAGGAGACTTCAGATGAACAGCTTTACTGACAGCTTCACGATCAATGGCATAACCCTGACCGCACAGCCGATTTGCCGGCAGGACGAGGTGCTGACGCCGGATGCGCTGGCCTTCATTGCAAAGCTGCACCGGGCTACCGCTGAGCGTCGGCAGGAACTGCTGCAGGCACGGCGGACCAGGCGGGCTGACATTGCCGCCGGTGCGGACCCCCGTTTCCTGCGGGAAACCGAGGAGATCCGGAAGGACCCGTCCTGGCGGGTGGCTCCCCCGGCCCCCGGCCTGGAGGACCGCCGCGTTGAGATCACCGGTCCGGTGGATAAGAAGATGACCATCAACGCGCTGAACTCGGGCGCCAAGGTGTGGCTGGCGGACATGGAGGATTCCTCCACCCCCACGTGGCGAAACGTCATCAAGGGCCAGCTGAACCTCACCGACGCCCTGGAGCGCCGGATCGACTTCACCAGCGAAGAGGGCAAGGAATACAAGCTCCGCCCCGCCGGGGAACTGCCCACCATCGTGGTGCGCTCCCGCGGCTGGCACCTGCCGGAGAAGCACATGCTCATCGACGGCACCCCCATCGCCGGCGGGATTGTGGACTTCGGCCTGTTCTTCTTCCACAACGCCCGCCGCCTTCTGGCACAGGGCAAGGGCCCGTACTTCTACCTGCCCAAGATCGAGAACCACCTCGAAGCCCGGCTTTGGAACGACATCTTCATCCTCGCCCAGGACCTGCTCGGCATCCCCCAGGGCACCATCCGCGCCACGGTGCTCATCGAAACCATCACCGCAGCCTTCGAAATGGAGGAGATCCTCTACGAACTGCGCGACCACGCCTCAGGCCTGAACGCCGGTCGCTGGGACTACATCTTCTCCCTGATCAAGAACTTCCGCACCCGCGGGCCCCGCTTCGTCCTGCCGGACCGCGGCCAGGTGACCATGACCCAGCCCTTCATGCGCGCCTACACCGAACAGCTGGTCAGGGCCTGCCACAAGCGCGGTGCCATGGCCATCGGCGGCATGGCCGCAGCAGTTCCCAACCGCAAGGACCCCGAGGCCAACGCCAACGCCCTCGAGAAGGTCCGCGCGGACAAGACCCGCGAGGCCAACGACGGCTTCGACGGCTCCTGGGTTGCCCACCCCGACCTGGTGCCCGTCTGCCGCGAAGTGTTCGACGGCGCCCTGGGCAGCAAGCCCAACCAGCTGGACCGGCTCCGCGAGGACGTCACTCCCGATGACCGCGCCCTGATCGACGTTGCCGCCACCACCGGCACCATCACCGAACAAGGCATCCGGAACAACATCGAAGTGGGCATCCGCTACATCGAGTCCTGGCTGCGCGGCAACGGCGCGGTGGCCATCCACAACCTGATGGAGGACGCCGCCACCGCCGAGATCTCCCGGTCGCAGCTGTGGCAGTGGATCTACGCCCGGGCCATCACGGACCACGGTGAAATCATCAGCCACGAGTGGGTCGAGGAACTCCTGGACGAGGAATTCGCCCGGCTGGAGCGCTTCGACGGAGACCGGTTCGAGGACGCCCGGGACATCTTCGAGGAGGTCACGCTCAGCCGCGAGTTCCCGTCCTTCCTCACCCTCCCCGCCTACGCCCGCTACCTCACCGAGGCCCGCGAGAAGGCCACCGTGGAGGAACTGGCTGCAGCCTGACCCGCAACAACTTCCGTCCGCCGGGCCGGCACGCCCTCCGCAACAGGCCCCCCGAAATCCGGGGCGCCGGCCCGGCGACGGAGCACCTGGATATCCACGCGAGATGGCATTTGAGGGCAATGTTCCACAGGACAATTGCCCTCAAATGCCATCTCGCGCTGGGGTTTAAGGGGTTAAAGCTCGACGGCGGGAGGCCGCCTCAGCGACCTTTGGGCACCTTCCGCACGGACAGGGTGGTGGCGGCGAAGAAGGTGAGCACCGACACCAGGACCACCAGCAGGGGCGCGGTCCAGGACCCCGAAGCGTCATGGACGAAGCCCACCAGCGGAGGGGCCACGGCGGCGAAGCAGTATCCCACTCCTTGGACCGTGGCGGACATGCGCCCTGCCGACGCCTGGTCGCGGGCAAGCTTGATGATGGCGATGAAGATCAGGGTGATCCCGCCACCTTGGGCAACGCCACCAAAGCCTGACCACAGCCACCAAAGTTCGGGTGCCAGGAGAAGGCCTGCCGGAACAGTTGTCCACAGTACGCCCAAGGTGACCGCCACCGCCGTCGTACTCATGGAGCGGGCAACCAGCGGCACGCCCAGTCCGCCCACGATGGCGAGGATCTGGAAGAGCGAGGAACCGGCGCCGGCCGCGGAGGCTGACATGCCCAGCTCGTCGTTGAGGTAGCTCGGCAGCCAGGCCGTCACCGCGTAGTAGGAAAATGCCTGTCCGGCGAATCCGGCGGTAAGCCCGGCAGTGATCCCCGCCGAACCGTTGACCGGGGCCTGCCGGATTTCATCTCCGTCTCCGTCGGGTTCCGGCAGGAAGGCGGTCCGTGGCCCCACCGCCAGGATCCAGAACACGATCGCAGCCCCCGCGAGCACTCCCACCGACGCCAGGGCGGTCCGCCAGCCAACGGCTTCGGCCAGCGGTGCGGTGACCACGGAGGTCACGAACGAGCCGATGTTCAGGGCGGCCGTGTAGATCCCCATGGCCGCCCCCTGCCGCCGGGGTGAGAAGTCGCGCCGGATGATGAGGGGAACGGCGATGTTGCCCACGGTGATGGCCAGCCCGATCACCACCGTGCCAATCACCACCAGCCCGGGACCGCCCGCGGACCGGACCAGCACCCCGGCCAGCACGCCCAGGATGGTCAGGGTCACCGCGAACTCTGCCCCGAACTTCCTGGCTGCCAGGGACGCCAGCGGAGCCGCGAGCGAGAAGCAGAGCACGGGAATACTGGTAAGCAGCCCCAGGACCACGGGCGAAAACCCCAGGTCCGCCTGCATCGGGCCAACCACGGGGGCCACGGCCACGAACGGCCCCCGCAAGTTCAGTGCCAACAGTCCTATGCAGGCGAGCAGGATCCAACTGCTGGGAAGGCGGGCCAGTTGACGGCCGCTCACGAAGACCGGCCGGGAAAGAGAGGTGAGTTCATCACTCCCATTGCTATCATGCCCGGCGTCACAGGAGTTTCACGCGCCCTGCCCGCCGCCCCTGCCATACGATGAACGTGACCAAGGACTCAGGACACCGCGAAGGACAGCCATGACGCACCGCCTTGCCATCCTCGACGACTACCAGGACGTGTCCCATGGCTTCGCCGATTTCGCGGCCCTGGAGGCGGAAGGCGTCACGGTGACGTCCTACCGGGAGCCCTTTGCTTCCCCCGACGCGCTGGTGGCGGCGCTGGCGGACACCACCATGGTCATCGCCATGCGCGAGCGGACGGCGTTCCCGCGGGAGGTCTTCGAGAAGCTGCCGGCGCTTGAGCTGCTGGTCACTACCGGAATGGCCAACGCCTCGATCGACGTGGCCGCCGCAACCGAGCACGGGGTGACGGTGTGCGGCACCCCGGGCTCACCTACGGCAGCGCCGGAGCTCACCTGGGCCCTGCTGCTGGCCATTGCCCGGCACCTGCCGGCGGAGGAAAACTCGCTCCGGGCCGGTACGTGGCAGTCAACGGTTGGCGTGGAGCTGGCCGGGAAGACCCTGGGCATCGTGGGGCTTGGCAAGATCGGCCGGCGGGTGGCCGCGTACGGGCAGGCGTTCGGCATGGACGTCGTGGCGTGGAGCCAAAACCTTACCGCCGGCGCTGCCGCGGAAGCCGGTGCCCGGCTGGTGTCCAAGGAGGAGCTGTTCACGGTGGCGGACGTCGCCACCCTGCACCTGCGGCTCTCCCCGCGGTCGGAGAACACCGTGGGCGAGGCCGAGCTGCGGCTGCTGGGCCCGGAAGGCATCCTGGTGAACACCGCCCGCGGGCCGCTGGTTGACCAGGAGGCCCTGGTCAAGGCGCTCAACCAGGGATGGATCCGCGGAGCCGCCCTGGACGTCTTCGACCAGGAGCCCCTGCAGGCAGGGCATCCGCTGCTGGCCGCACCGAACACCGTCCTTTCGCCCCACCTGGGCTACGTCACCCAGGAAAGCTACCGGCAGTTCTACGGCGGCGCCCTTGAAGACATCACCGCCTGGCTGGCCGGCTCCCCCATCCGAACCATCAGCGCCTGACCTGGAAGCACGCATGACCCACACCATCCGTACAGCAACACCGGACGACGCCGGCGCGCTCGCCGCGCTGGCGGCCGTCACCTTTCCGCTGGCCTGCCCGCCGTCGTCGTCACCTGCCGACATTGCCGCCCACCTGGCCAACACCCTCAGCGAGGACCACTTTGAGGAGTACCTCGCAGACCCGGACACCACCATCCTGGTCATCGACGCGGACGGGCAGCTTAACGGCTACAGCCTGCTGGTGGACCGGCCCGCGGCGGATCCGGACGTAACCTCCGTCCTGACCCTGCTGCCGTCCGTGGAGATCAGCAAATGCTATGTCCATCCCGACTACCACGGACTGGGCGCCGCAGCCGAACTCATGCACGCCAGCCTGGCAGCGGCTGCAGCCTCCGGCGGCGCCGGGGCGTGGCTGGGGGTCAACAGCCAGAATGCCCGCGCCATCCGCTTTTACGAAAAGTCGGGCTTCCGTAAGGTGGGCACCAAGTCCTTCCGGCTGGGCAGCACGGTGGAGCACGACTACGTGCTGGAACGCCCCCTGCCGTAGGCGGTCCGCTGCTTTCCGGCCGCACCCACCAGCGGCCCGCCGTCAGTGCAGCCTGCGGACGTCCATGCCGGCCGCCACTCCTTCCACCGGGTAGGCCAGCGGCGGCCGCGGTTCGGCCAGGAGCTTCAGCCCCGGCGGGAGGCCGTCGATGGTGCCGGTGGATCCAGCGGCATTAATGGTCACGCGGCTGGCGTCCAGCAGGACGTTTTCCGCCCGGAAGCTGCCCACGGTCTCCGGCAGGATCGGTGCCAGGTGCACCACGCCGCGGGTAAAGACGGGATCGAATCGCAGGAGGATCCGCGCGAGCTGCACAGGGGCGGCCGCAGCCCAGGCCTGCGGCGAGCACGCGGTGGGATAGGGAACAGGGCCGGGGAACTCGCCGCGGTCAAACCCGCAGAACAGCTCCGGCAACCGCCCTTCAAAGTGCTCGGCGGCATCAAGGATGCCCAGGGCCACCCGCTTGGCCTCGTCCACGAACCCGTACCGCATGAGCCCCGTGGCCACGAGCGCTGTATCGTGCGGCCACACCGAGCCGTTGTGGTAGCTGACCGGGTTGTAGGCGCCCATGTCGGATGCCAGGGTCCGGATGCCCCAGCCCGTGAACATCTGCGGCGACATCAGGTTCTCCATGACGGATTCCGCTTTGTCCTCGTCCACGATTCCAGTCCACAGGCAGTGGCCAATGTTGGAAGTCAGCGCATCAACGTGGCGCTTGTCCTTGTCCAGCGCCACCGCGAAATAGCCCTTGTCCGGCAGCCAGAACCTCTTGTTGAACTCCTCCTTGAAGGCTGCCGCCTTCCCGGCCCAATGCTGTTCCAGGCCTGAATCCCCGTTCCAGTGGGCCAGCAGTGACCTGCCCAGATAGGCGGAGTAGACATATGCCTGGACTTCGCAAAGGGCGATCGGTGCTTCCGCAATGGTCCCGTCAGCGAAATTGATCCCGTCCCAGGAGTCCTTCCAGCCCTGGTTCACCAGGCCGTGGTCGTTGGGCCGCTGGTATTCCACAAAGCCGTCGCCGTCGCGGTCGCCGTACTTTTCGATCCATTCCAGCGCCCGGTCAGCGTGCACCAGCAGCGGCTGGATCGCGTCCCGGGACAACCCCCACCGGCTCAACTCACCCAAGGTTGACACGAAAAGTGGCGTGGCGTCAGCTGTCCCGTAATACGCCGTGCCGCCCAGCGACAGCCCGGCGGTGACACCAAGCCTGACCTCGTGCGGAATGCGGCCGGGTTCCTCCTCGGAATCGGGGTCCACTTTCTTTCCCTGGATTCCGGCCAGGGTCTGCAGCGTGCCCAGCGCCAGGTTGGGGTTGACCATCAGGCTCATATAGGACGTCAGCAGCGAATCCCGCCCGAACAACGCCATGAACCAGGGGGCACCGGCGGCAACCGCGGCGCGATCGGGATGATGCGCATCGAAGATCCGCAGGGCACCAAGATCACTCTGGCTCCGGTTGAGCACGTTCTGGAAGCTGGTGTCCTCGATGCTGATCCGCGGAAGGTTCTCCTCCCAGGCCAGGTGCCGCCGCACGCCCTCACGGTGGTGCGGCAGCTGGCCTTCCTTGAAGGGCTTCTCCGGGGCTTCCCCGTTCACCAGCGGCACCACGATCACGCTGGTGGCCCATTTGCCCCTGGCCGGAACGGTGATTCGAAAACGCAGGCCATCCGTGCCCACTTCCGCACCCCGTGCACCGATGGCGGAACCCCGCTGCTGGCCATGCCGGGAAGCTTCAATAATGAGCTTTCCATCCACCACGGTGCGGGTGGTGTCGTCCGGGCCCGTAGTGCGCCCGCCCTTCACCTCGAACAGGTCAGCCTGGTCCGCATCGACCAGGAGTTCAATGTCGCACTCGACGTCCTCAGCCGCGTAATTCTGCAGCGTGATGTCGTCCTGCAGGCCCGGTCCAATGTGGCGGACCTGACGGACCACCAGGGGGCTGTCGAACCGGCCGCCCGGCCAGGTGGCACGGCCAACGAAGGTTGCCTCAAACGGTTGGGGCCGCTGGGCTGACAGCGGCTCCCGCAGCGACCCATTGATGCGCAGCACCCAGCGGGAGATGATCCGGGTGTCCTGGAAGAACACCCCGTTCGTCCCGGCGTCCGGACTGATGTCACCGGTTCCGGCGGAAATACAAAACGAAGACCCCTCCAGGACGGTAACGGCGCCCACGTCGGAACCGGAGGCTTCGTTGTCTTCATTCCAGGCGGTCATGGAAGGGCTCCCTCCTGAGGGGCTGCCCCCGGGGGATCGGGAGAAGCAGCATGGTCCCTATCGATTCTGGTACACCCGGGAATCCTGCGGAACCCCTGGACGAATCCTGCCCTCGATAAGGTCGGCATAAAGTTCAAGATGCTCGGCAACCATCCGTTCCGCGCTGAACCTCTCCTCCACGTCCTTGCGGCAAACGGCCCTGTCCAGCGCGGCTGCTGCCGGAACCAGGCCCGCCAGTTCAGCGGTGCCTCCCAGGAATCCGGTGCGCCCATGGTCAACGATTTCCGGGGCGGAACCAATGGATGTCCCCACCACCGGTGTCCCTGTAGCCAGGGCTTCAATCATCACCAGTCCGAACGGTTCGGACCACTGGATGGGATTCAGGAAGGCCAGTGCTTCCCCCATCAGCCGGTATTTCCTGGCGTCGTCCACCTCCCCCACGAAGTCCTCGTTGGGGCCCAGCATGGGTTCAATGACTTCCCGGAAGTAGCGGACCTCGTCCGGCTCCCGCATTTTGACAGCGATTTTCAGGTGCATCCCGGCCTGCCGGGCGATGGTAATGGCTTCAAGCAGTCCCTTGTCGGGGCACGACCGGCCGACGAAGCACAGGTAGCCGCCCTTCCCTGTTCCCACCGGAACCTTCGAGAGGTCCATGCCGTGGTGGATTACCCGTGTGACGGGAACATCGGGAGCGTGCGACGCCTGGTCCCTTGAGATGGCGATGACAGCGCCCTTCCGTGCCACGGCCCGGTAGATGTCCGCGGCCTCGGCGTGGATAGGGCCATGGATGGTGGTGGCCAGGGGCACGCCGGCCGGCCGGTGCAGGTAGAGGGGGCCCGCCAACGTGTGATCGTGGATGATGTCCACGTCCTGGAGCCCGTCATAGGCCCTGGCCACATGGCTGAGTTCCGCGAGCGTGGTTCCCAGTCCCCCGTAGTCGGTGGGCCTCATACCGGGAACGAGCTGTACCGGGCAGGTGCTGTCTGCCGGCGCCGCCAGCAGCACCTCGTGGCCGGCGGCGGCAAAGCCCCTGGCCAGGGTGTCCACTACTCTTTCGGTTCCCCCGTATGTTGCCGGTGGGACCGGAATCCACGGTCCCGTAACAAGTCCAATCCGCATTCCTGGCCTCCCAGGTTTTACAGGCCGGGCTCCCCAGCTGGCCGGGCAGGAACACACCACCCGGGCTCGTGTCCCGCGGCAGCGCAGTTCGATTCGAAGGGCCTACTGTTTGACCTCTGATCCGACTATTACCCGCGATGGGCCCCCGCGACAAGACCCGGATGTGATGGATGTCATGGCGCACCAAAGGAATCCGGACCCGGCCACGCAGGTTGTGCAAGGCATGAAGATTGAGATCTGGTCAGACGTCGCCTGCCCGTGGTGTTTCATTGGCAAGCGCCGGTTCGAGGCGGCCCTCGCAGCATTCCCGCACCGTGATGCCGTTGAGGTGGTGTGGCGGAGCTACCAGCTGGACCCCACGCTTCCGGAACACTACGACGGGACCGAACTGGAGTACCTGAGCAGCCGCAAGGGCATGCCGGCCGGGCAGGTCTCACAGATGTTCGAGCACGTGGCGCAGCAGGCAAAGGACGAGGGCCTGGACTACCACTTCGACAAAGTAGTGGTGGCCAACAGTTTCACCGCCCACCGCCTGATCCACCTTGCCGCAGCGCACGGCAGGCAGGATGCAGCCAAGGAGCGCCTGCTCAGCGACCACTTCGAGCACGGCAAGGACATCGGCAGCCGGGACTACCTGTCATCCCTTGGCGGGGAACTTGGGCTGCCTGCCAACGAGGTGGATGAACTCTTCACTACCGACAAGTACACGGACCAGGTCCGGTTCGACATCCAGGAGGCCCGGGGACTGGGCATCAGCGGCGTCCCGTTCTTCGTGATCGACCGCAAGTTCGGACTCTCCGGCGCCCAGCCCACCGGGACGTTCACGGCCGCCTTGAACCAGGCCTGGCAGGACGCCAACCCGCTGGTCCTGGTCAATTCCGCCGACGGGGAGGCGTGCGGCCCCGACGGCTGTGCGCTGTAGCATCTTTTACTGACACATCGCGGTAAAGTGTCTGTATGCCCAGGATTTCAGCGGCCAGCAACGCGGAACAACGAGCGGATACCCAGCGCCGCATCCTCACCGCCTTCGGCGAACTTCTCTTCACCCATGGCCTTCCAGGGCTGACCATGACCGACGTGGCCCGCCACGCCGGAATTGGCCGCACCGCGGTCTACAACTACTACGCGGACATCGAGGAACTCCTCATCTCCTATGCCCTGGATGAGACCGAAAAGTTCCTTTCCGATCTGCGCGAGTCGCTGGCCCGCCTGGAGAACCCGGTGGAGCGGCTGGCCCTGTACGTCCGCGCCCAGGTGGTTGACCTCAGCCGCCGCCACCTCCCGCCCGGACCTGCCATGGGGGCGGTGCTGTCGCCGTCGTCCTTTGCCAAGCTCTCCGACCACGTCGGTGAGCTCAGCGTCCTGCTGCAGGGCATCCTGCGTGACGGCATGGAGCAGGGCTACCTGCCCGTGGCGGACGTGGGCCAGCAGTCCCAGTTGATCCTGGGCACGCTCTCCTCCAGCGCGGCGCGGGGCAGCGATGAGCCTGCCGAGCTGGAGGCGCGCGTCGCCAGGACGGTGCGCTTCATCCAGTTGGGCGCGGGTGCACGGTTCGACGACGACGGGCGGCCCATCCGTGTGGCACAGCTTCCCGCGGTGGCCGGCTGAGAAAGCGTCAGGACGCGGAGGCAGCCGCAGGGGTCACGGGCAGTTTCTCGGTGTCCGCTGTGCGCCGGCTTTCCCGCGGGCAGCTGAGCTTTCCGGGCGTCTGGTCCACCAGGTCCGGCGGGACGAGAACCTTGTAGTCCTGTGCCAGGATCAGGTCCACGCTGGCATCGGTCCTGCCGTCCTGGAAGTAGTCAGACCCCTGCACATTGCGCTGCACGGTGAATGCCGCGGCTTGTCCGGCTGGCCCTGACACCACGGCCGCCACCCCGCGGTACCCCGCGTTGATGTTCGAGACGTTCCCCACCACGAACTTCCGTGCCAGGAGCTCGTCCGCAACGGTGCGGGCCAGGCCCGGCCTGCTGGTGGAGTTGTAGACGTTGAGGTTGATCTTCTCGCTGGGCGTGTAGTCGAACATCGAAGCCGGGCAGGATGACACCGGTGTCGGGGCCGGCTCGGCGGCGGGAATCCGCAGCCGGCCGTTGATGATGGCCAGCGCAACGATGATGCCTGCGGCGATCAGTCCCGTCAGGAGGACCAGCACCACCCCGTGCAGCACGCGGCGGCGGACCCGGGCTGTTTCATCGGCATCGGCAGCCGCTTCCATGGCGGCGCGCAGCTCGGGGCCGGAAACTACATGGTGGCCGTGCAGGACACCGGGGTCCTTCGGCCGCTTCCTAGCCATCGAGCACCAGGACCCGGGCGTGGATCGCAGTGCGCTGGTGCAGGGCGGTCCGGACCGCGCGGTGCAGGCCGTCCTCCAGGTAAAGGGTCCCCTGGTACTGCACCACGTGCGGGAACAGGTCACCGAAAAATGTGGAATCCTCCGCCAGCAGCGCTTCCAGGTCAAGGGTGCGCTTGGTGGTTACCAGTTCGTCCAGCCGGACCGGTCGCGGCGGCAGCGACGCCCACTGTTTGGGGGTGCTGTAACCATGGTCGGGGTAAGGGCGGCCCTCGCCCACAGCTTTGAATATCACCATGCCACAGTAGGCACCGCGCTGCCCCAGCGAAAGTGGCAGGGCGGACCGGCGCCAGGTTGTAGCCAAACAGTGACCATACGTCATGCGCCGGGTGCGCAGGCCGGGCCGGGCCGCTCCTGCTGACAGAATGGAGCCATGACAGCATCCGAGTCCCCTGCCGTGCCCGTGCCCGGAATCCGCCTGCCGTCCGCACCGCCGCTGGCGCTCCTGCTTGACGTGGACGGACCTGTGGCCAGCCCCGTGACGCGGGACGTTAAGCCGGACATCATCCTTGACCTGGTGGCCCTGGCAGCCGCGGGGATCCCCGTCATCTTCAACACCGGCCGCTCCGACGCCTTCATCCGCGAGCAGGTCATGGAACCAATGATCGCGGCCGGCATTCCGGCGGGAACCGTCATCCACGCCGTCTGCGAAAAGGGCGCGGTCTGGTTCAGCTACACCTCTGCCGGCCCGGGCCCCATCCACGTGGACCGGGAGCTTGCCGTTCCGGCGGCCTACGGCGACGACGTCCGCCGGCTGGTGGCAGAGGACTACGCGGCCCACATGTTCTTCGATGAAACCAAGCGGGCCATGGTCTCCGTGGAGCAGCACATCGATGTGCCCAGTGCCGACTACCTGGCAGAGCAGAAGCTGTTCGACGCCGAGGCCATGGAGCTCATGGGCCGCCACGGGCTGGGCGTGGTCCGGCTGGACCACCACGCACCGAATTCCGACGACGAGGTGGACTACCGCGTGGACCCCACCATTATCTCCACTGACATCGAATCGGTGCGGCTGGGGAAGGACCTTGGCGCCAGCCGGGCGGTGGAGCTGCTGGCAGCCCAGGGGATCACGCCGCAGGCCTGGCGGACGGTGGGCGACTCCCGCACCGATTACGCCATGGCGGACTGGCTGCACCACAACGACCACCAGGTGAAGCATGTGGACGTCCGGCCGGCGGACGGCGTGCCGGCCAAGCCGTATCCGGTGCTGACCGCGGCGGACCTGGGGCTGGAGGCGACAGTAATCCACGACGACGCCGGCGGCGCCTTCCTGCGCAGCTGGCGTGAGGGGCTGGACGCCTGAGCCCCTGCCGGGCCGCCGTCGGGCGTTCACCATGGCGCCCAACAGCGCCCCGAAACCTTCCGTTACTCCGGCAGGACTATCATGCAGGTAAGAATGCCCACTTCCACCAGCTCGGAGACAACCATTACAGAAGCACCGGTCCAGGACGAGGTCTACTACGGCGGCCAGGCGTCCGTGGAGGAACAATTTCACGCCGAGATCACCTCGGCGGCGGCGGAGCAGCGGCTCAGGCACCGGCCTGACGTCATCCGGCACAAGGGCCGCTATGCCCTGATCAATGACACCAGGACCCCATACCAGGCCATGGTGGAGGACCTGCTGTTCCTGCGCAATGTCCTGGCCAACGCCGGCCTTGCGTACCTCCTGGTCCGCGGCAACAATGACCGGCCCGTCCTGGCCCTCGACTGGCAGGACCGGAAAAAGCTCCGTGCCGCCCTGGTGGAGGCGTGCCGCGACGAACCCTTCTATTCCATGACCGTGGACGCCAAGAAGAAGACGTCCGTCCTGGTGGCCGACGGTGAGCTCTCACCCAACCGGCAGGGCCGCATCTTCCGCCTGTACCGGCCCCGGGTGGAGCCGGTGGGCGGCTTCGAATTCGGCGCCTCTGCCGGCGTGCAGATCGAACTGTGGTCCTTCGAGGGCGAGGAACTCACGCTTCCCATCGAAAACTCCCTGACCCGCAGGACCCTGCTCCGCCAGGACGCGGTCCGCGGCACCGTGGAACGCTACGGCCACACGTGGCCCACCATCGAGAACATGTTTGCCGACCATGCAAGCGACATCAGCTTCGACATCGACATCGTCTTCTCCTGGGTCGATGGGAGCTCCCCGGAATACATCGCGGCCCGCCGTGCCCAGCAGCAGGGTGTTGTCCTGGGCGAAGGCGACGACCACGAAGCCCGCTTCCGGCAGATCAACGAACTGAAGTACGCGCTGCGGTCCGTGTACATGTTTGCGCCCTGGATCCGCCGCATCTTCATTGCCACGGACTCCCCCGCCCCTGCCTGGCTGGCAGAACACCCGGCGGTCACGATCGTGCGCAGCGAGGAGTTCTTCGCCGACCCCTCCGTGCTGCCCACCCACAATTCACAGGCCGTGGAATGCCAGCTCCACCACATTGAAGGGCTGTCCGAACACTTCCTCTACTCCAATGACGACATGTTCTTTGGCCGCGCCGTGGGACCCGACATGTTCTTCACCCCCGGCGGCATCACCAAGTTCATCGAGGCGGAAACCAGGATCGGCCTGGGCGAGAACGCCGCGGAGCGCAGCGGGTTCGAAAACGCCGCCCGCGTGAACCGGAAGCTCCTGTGGAACCGATTCGGCCGGATCACGACGCGCCACCTGGAGCACACCGCGGCACCTCTGCGGCGCAGCGTAGTGGCCCAGATGGAGGAGGAGTTCCCGGCGGAGTTCCGCAAGACGGCGGCCAGCCGGTTCCGTGCGGCGGACAACATCTCCGTGACCAATTCGTTCTACCACTATTACGCACTGCTCATGGGCCGGGCCGTCACGCAGACGGCTGCCAAGGTGCGCTACGTGGACACCACCATGCGGTCAGGGCTGAAGTACCTGCCCAAGCTGCTCGCCAAGCGGAACATGGACTTCTTCTGCCTCAACGACGGCAGTTTTCCGGAGGTCAGTGCCGACGAGCGGGCCGAAGTAGTGACGGACTTCCTGGAAAGGTATTTCCCCATCAAGGCGCCCTGGGAGAAGTAGCCCCAGTACAGGCTGCCACCGGCAGCCTGTACTCACCGGCCGGCTGTCTCCACCGCCTGCCGGTGTTCACCGACTGCCCGTGTTCACGGACTGCCCGTGTTCACCGCCCGGGGGACACTCCGAATTTGGCGTTGGCGCGCTGCTTGGTGGTCTCCGGGATCCGGACTCCCGCAGCCTCCAGGCGCCGGGCAGTCTCCTCGGGTGACACGTACTCGCCCACTGTTGGTGAACTGCCCAGCGGGACCACGGAGTGCACGATCGTGTGCTCGTAGACGTGCACCAGGTTGAAGGATTGGCCGGCGTCCTGTCCGCGGGTTCCTCCCGCAGGGACGTTCAGGTCCTGGGTGTAGCACGTGGCGGAAGCGACCGAGACGGGAACGCCGGCGAAGCTGGCCGTGGTGGAGTAGTGGAGGTGGCCGGCCAGGATGGTGCGGACGTCCGAGTTGCGGACCACTGCCGCCAACGACGCCTGGTCGCGCAGTTCCACCAGCACCGAAAGGTCCAGCACGGACGGGACCGGAGGATGGTGGAGGGCCAGGATGGTGCCGTCCGGCGCAGGGGTTTCCAGCTGCCGGGCAAGCCAGTCCAGCTGGGCGGCACTCAGTTCGCCGTGGTGGAAACCAGGAACGGTGGTGTCCAGGGTGATCACGCGCAGCCCGTTGATGAAGTAGCTGTGGTCCACCGGCTCGTCGCTGCCGGGCTGGTCCAACAGGCCCTTCCGGAAGTTGGCCCGGTTGTCGTGGTTGCCCATGGCCCAAATAACCTGGGCTCCGAGGTCCCTGCAGGCAGGCTCCACGATGGCCCGCAGTTTCACGTAGGCCCGGGGATCGCCTTTGTCGGCGAGGTCGCCGGTGAAGATGACTGCCTCCGGCCGGGCCCCGGACGCCTTGACTTCGTCGAAGAGCTGAATAAGCCTGGCTTCGCTGTCAACGGTTCCGTAGAGGGGGTCCGGACCTCCCAACAGGTGGGGATCGCTCAGGTGGAGTAGGAAGTGGCGTGGCCGGGGATGCTCGGCCTCGATGTGCTCCATTGCTACCTCTATGGTCGGTGGGAAGCCGTTCTTCCCTTGTACCCTTCAGTAATATTTATCCAATCAGACATTTGGCAAACTTGGGGTAAATCGCCGTAGCTGATGTGGAAAAAGTTGGAAGAACTGCGCTTTTGCAGGTCCAATTCGGCCAAAGCCCCGTTTAGCCGAGCGCCCGCTCCACCGCGTCGATGACCTCGGCGGAATCCGGTTCAACCGTGGGGGCGAACCGGGCCACCACCTCGCCGTCACGGTTGACCAGGAACTTCTCGAAATTCCACTTCACCAGCCCGGGCGGCAGCCCGGTTTTGAACTTGGTGAGCTCTGTGTACAGCGGATGCTGGTTCCTGCCTCGGACGTCGGACTTGACGGTGAGCGGAAAGGTCACGCCGAAGTTCCGCTCGCAGAACTCCACGATGTCGCTGTCACTGCCCGGCTCCTGCCCAGCGAATTGGTTGCAGGGAACGCCCAGGACCTCGAATCCGCGGTCCTGGAATTTACCGTAGAGGGCTTCCAGCCCGGCGTACTGGGGAGTGAAGCCGCAGTTGGAGGCAACGTTGACCACCAATACTGCCTTTCCCCTGAACCGGCCGAAATCTGTCCTGGCGCCGTCGTTAAGGACCAGGGGGATTGGGTACAGCGGCCCCGGCCTCCGGGTCTGAGGAAGGTTGTTCATGTGGACTGTTCGTCGCCAATGCCCGGTGGACGGGTCCCGGGTGGAGATTTCCTAGGCCGGCGGCGTCGATGCCGCTGCGGTTGGCGTCGCGGTTGCCGTGGGCTCGGGTTCCGCGGGCGGCAGCGTGGGAGTGGGTGCAGGCTCAACCACCGGAGGCGGAGCCGGAGTCGTCGGGGCGGGCGCAGGCGCAGGCTCAACCACGGTTGGCACGGGTGCAGGCTCTACGGTCGCAGGTGGCGGGGCCGGCGTTGTGGCCACCGGGGCGCTCGGCAGTGGTTCAGTCGGCGGGGACAACGGTTCGCTCGACGCCGGAGCAGGTTCAGGTTCAGTCTGAGTCGGCGCCGGACCAGTGGGCGGTGGCGTCCCGCTATCCGGGTCATTGGGCGATGGCGTTGCAGTTCCAGAATCAGTCGGCGACGGTGTCGGGGTCGGACTAGGGTCCGTGGGCGTCGGTGTCGCAGTACCAGAATCAGTTGGTGACGGCGCAGCAGTTCCAGAACCAGACGGCGACGGAGTCACGGTATCCGCGTCAGTCGGCGACGGTGTCGCAGTACCAGAACCAGACGGAGCCGGAGTCGCCGTATCAGTGGGTGTCGGCGTCGGGTCGCTGGGGGTCGGGCTCTGCGCAGGGTCTGTGGGCGGCGGCGACGCGGCACTTCCCGAAGACTCAGCGGATGGCGGGGCCGTCGTCGTCAATTGCACATCAGGGGGCGGAAGCACCACACCCGTTGCCTCCGACGGGGCAGGTGCCGGAGCAAGCGGCAGGCGTGGCGGGAAGGGCGGGGCCAGCAGCCCGGCTGCAGGGAACCCATCGCCTGTGTCCACTTTGAGGGGGATGGTCCAGGTGATCCTGCCGCCGGCCGGCGTCTGGCCGGGTGCGTAGGAAACCATGCCGGCAGGAAGTGCCCAGTTCACGTCGCGGAGCTGGAGGAAGCTCCATCTGAGCGGGTTGATATAGCGCCCGTCCAGGATGGCCTCGAAATGCAGGTGGCAGCCCGTGGACCAGCCGGTGGTACCAACACGCGCGATGACCTGGCCCGTCTGGACGGTGTCGCCCAAACTGACGCCGATGGACTCAAGGTGGTTGTAGGTGGTGATGAGTCCATCGCCGTGATCGACTTCCACGCGGTTGCCGCCACCCCAGGGATGCCACCCGGCAGCGCGCACAACACCGGCATCAGCTGCGTGGACGGGGGTGCCGCAGGCCGCTGCATAATCCTGGCCCAGGTGGAAATCACCGGCGGTCCCGCTGATGGGACTGACCCGGAAACCAAACGGCGAACTCGGATTGAGAAGCTGAAGCGGGGCCATGAGAAAACCGGCTCCGGGCCTGCCCATGCCTGCGGGGCCTACAGTCAGCGCCCCGTCAGCACCCTGGACGGCACCCCCCATTGACGTGTGCGGGAAGGCAAGGGTCACCAACGGATTGGACAGGATGGCCGGCGGAACGGCACCTGCGCCCACCTGGTCCGACGCCGGCTGGGCAGCTTCCCTGCGCGCTTCCCGGAGGGCGTCCCCCGCGGAGGTTCCACCGGGAACAGCTGCACCCTGGGCGCCGGTTCCGGCAACTGCTCCCGCCAACTGCACCCGCTCAGCGGAGCCGGCAGAAAGGTTTACGGCACAAACGGAGGCCGCCAGCACCCCTGCAGCGGCCACGGCGCGGGCAACCGGGGGAAAGCTGCGCTGGTCCGGCTTCCTGTAGCCGGGCACTGAATTCTTGCCCAATTGAATGACTCCACGACGTGGCCTGCCGCACGTTGTCTCGACGGTATGTCCCATGGGACCACAGGGCCGCAGGGGTGGAAACCCCATAGGGGCAGTTTGCGGGTTTTTTGCGGGCGTTAGGGGGTGGGAGTTTCCGCTGTTAAGACGGTGGATACGGGCACCTTCGCTGAAATGGGCAACAATGTCTCATGCGCAATGTCCTTCGTATCTGGCAGGACGAAGTCAAAAAGACCTTCTCCGGGAAGGCTGATGCCCCACCCGAATGGTCGCTGCGGCTGGCGGACGGTGAGGACGCCGGCTACCACCTGCCCGGTTCCGCCGTGTGGGCAGTGCACGGCTCCATGACGCCGATCGTTGGCGGAATCCGCACGCTCCTCATGCAGTCGCTCCATCCGGGCGCCTTGGCGGGAGTGCACGAGCACTCCAACTTCCGGGAGGATCCCCTGCGGCGGCTGGCCAACACCATCCGGTGGATCTTCACGGTGACATACGGGTCAACGGCAGCCGCGGAGGAGGCAACACGCCGGGTCCGGCGCCTGCACGAGCCTGTCCAGGGCAATTACCAGGACAACGACGGCGGCATCCGCACCTACAGTGCCAACGATCCCGCGCTGGCCGGCTGGATTCACATCGCCTTTACGGACGGCTTCCTCGCGGCCCACAAGATTTGGGGCAGACCCATTCCCGGCGGCCCGGATGCCTACGTCAGGGAGTGGGCGCAGGCCGGGCGGCTGATGGGAGTGGACAACGCGCCCCTGTCCGAAGCGGAGATGCGCAGCCAGCTGGACCAGTGGTACACACAGGGCGGGCTGCGGTCGGACGCCAGGGTGAAGGAAACCGTTCAGTTCATCCGCAACGCTCCGCTGCATCCCCTGCTGAAGCCCGGTTACCGGATCCTGTTTGCAGCTGCCGTGTACAGCCTGGAACCCCGGTACCGCCGGATGCTCGGGCTTTCCGTTCCACGGCTGGGCCCCTTTCCCCTGCCCGTGAAACTGGCCACAAAGGTGGTGCTCGGCGTCGTCCATCTCGCCCTGGGCGGACCCCGCCGTCGGATGGGGCCCAGCGAACTGGCAGCGAGGGAGCGCCTGAGGCGGCTTGGAGAACCTGTGGCAGATATGGCCTAACAGTCCCCTGGGCCGCGGCCCGTCATGGCGAAAACGCAAGAACCCGGCCCCGGAGTACCGGGGCCGGGTTCTTAACCGGCGGAGAATGGGGGATTTGAACCCCCGAGGGCGTTAACCCAACACGCGTTCCAGGCGTGCGCCATAGGCCGCTAGGCGAATTCTCCAACTGCTTCTGAATCAAAAGCAGGTATTAGATTACCTGAACTTTTCCCCATCGCCCAATTGGGCTGTTCAGGGACAGGACTTCCGCGCTCCATGCAGGCCGTTCGGCGGCGCCCACATGCGCTTTAACCTGAAAATGGACGCCCCCAATGCGCCCATTCCCTGTTGCACCGTTGAGCTGCCGGGTCCGTCCCGTCCACCAGGCCACGCAGCTCACAACCTTGAGATTGCCCCAATCGGTGTACATATCCATGATCGCGGCTGGCGCCGGGATAAGCAATGAAATTCGCGATCTGAATGTCCTTTCGGCACTGCGGCACCCCTGGACCGGGGGCCCGGGAAGGGAACGGGGGCTGATTCGAGTCGAGCCCAATGTTCGGGTAAAGTATCTGACGGCCCCTCATGTGGCGTCATCCTGTTGAACTCCCCCAGGACCGGAAGGTAGCAAGGGTAGACGGGCTCTGGCGGGTGCATGGGGGGTCTTTACTATTCCCCCACAGGGCGGCGTGATGTCAGCCCGGATTGGTAGGGTTTTCTCTGTGACAGTTACTACCGCCCTGTACCGCAGATACCGTCCCGACTCGTTCGCTGACGTTATTGGCCAGGAGCATGTCACCGAGCCGCTGATGACGGCTTTGCGGAAGAACCGCGTCAACCACGCCTACCTTTTTTCCGGCCCCAGGGGCTGCGGCAAGACCACGTCCGCGCGCATCCTTGCCCGCTGCCTGAACTGCGCCCAGGGCCCCACGGACACCCCTTGTGGTACCTGCCCAAGCTGTGTCGAGCTGGCACGTGGCGGTTCGGGTTCCCTTGACGTCATCGAGATTGACGCCGCAAGCCACGGCGGTGTTGATGACGCACGCGACCTCCGCGAGCGCGCCACCTACGCCCCGGTGCGGGACCGCTACAAAATCTTCATCATCGACGAAGCCCACATGGTGACCTCCGCCGGGTTCAACGCCCTGCTGAAGATCGTGGAGGAACCGCCGGAGCACATCAAGTTCATCTTCGCCACCACGGAGCCGGACAAGGTCATTGGAACCATCCGTTCCCGGACCCACCACTACCCGTTCCGGCTGGTGCCGCCGGAGCCGCTGATGGCTTACCTCGAGCTCCTGTGCCGCCAGGAAAACGTCCCTGTGGCCCCTGGCGTGCTGTCGCTGGTCATCAGGGCCGGCGGCGGTTCCGTCCGTGATTCGCTTTCCGTCCTGGATCAGCTCATGGCCGGCGCCGGTCCCAACGGACTGGACTATGAGCTCGCCGTCGCCCTGCTGGGCTACACCCACGCCTCACTGCTGGACGACGTCGTGGAGGCCGTAGCCGCCTCCGACGCCGCCACGGTCTTCCGTGCCGTGGACCGTGTCATCCAGACCGGCCACGATCCCCGCCGGTTCGTGGAAGACCTGCTGGAGCGCTTCCGGGACCTGATCATCGTCCAGGCCATGCCCGAAAGCGCGCACGCCATCCTGCGCGGAATGCCAGCGGACCAGATCGCCCGCCTGCAGAACCAGGCCCACAACCTTGGCGCCGCGGAACTTTCACGCGCCGCGGATGTCACCAATACGGCCCTGACCGAAATGACCGGAGCCACGTCCCCCCGGCTGCACCTGGAGCTGCTGTGCGCGCGGATCCTGCTGCCCAGCTCGGAACAGAACGAGCGCGGCATCGCCGCCCGGATCGACCGTGTGGAGCGGCGCCTCAACTACACAGGGAATGACGTCACCGCTCCAGTTGCCCAGGCAGCGCCGGCAGCCGCGCGTGCCGACGTCCCCGAAGCCACATCAAGCGAACCCTCCTCGCCCGTGTCGCGTGTGACTGCGGCGGCCGGCCCTTCCGCGCAGGCGGCGCCGGAGCAGCCGTCCCAGCCCGCATCCGCCCGGCCTGCCGCTGCAGGGTCCGCGCCGGCAGAAGCCGCGCCCTCCCAGCCTCCCGCCGATGCTCCTCGAAGCCCGCTGACACCACCCCGGGTAAGCACCAACGACTGGCCTGTGGAGGACGCCGCGCGCGCCCGGGCATCAGAGGGCCCCGCCGTCGCGGGCCCCGGCCAGGCAGCGCCGCAAGGCAATGGGGCACAGCAAGCCGGCGCAGCACCCCAGTTCCAGGAAGACCGGCGAGCTTCCGGCCAGGCAGCCATGCCGCCGGCACAGGAAACACGCCAGGCGCCCGGCCCCCGCGTACCAACCCGGCAGATGCCCGGCGAGCAGGCCCCTGGCCACCAGGTACCCGGCAACCAGGCAGCCAGCCAAGACCAGGCCAGCCGCCCGTTCCCCGGCACGCAGGCAGTTGCTCAGGCAGGGGCGCCGTCGGCACAGCAGGAAGCGCCCGCCACGTCCGCCCCTGCCGCTCCCCCGGCCATGGGCGACGTGGAGGTGCTCCGCAGGGCTTGGCCAGACGTCCTGCAGGCACTGTCCAAAATCAAGCGCAGTACCTGGGCACTCGTTGAACCCAATGCGCAGGTCAGCGCCTTCGATGGCAGCGTTGTGACTTTGTCCTTCACTACCCAGGGACTGGCCGGAGCCTTCGGCAGGGCGGACCACTCGGACAACCTGCGCCAGGCCATCCACAAGACCGTTGGCATCGACTGCCAGATAAACGCGGTTGCCGGCGGCGCCACCCAAGCGAGCTCTGAGCCAAACCCAAAAGTGCCCGCCAGCCCGGTGGTTCAGGCCACGTCAGCTGACGTTGCCTGGGGGCTTGCTCCTGCCCCCGCTCAACCAGCCCCGCCGGCACCGGCTCCCGCGGCCGGTGTTGGCTCCGCGGCGCCCGCGGATGGAAACCCTGAGCGGGCCGCTGCTGCCCGGAGCAACACCTCGGTCCAAGGCTCAACTGCTGGCGGAAGTTCCGGCAGCACTGCTGTTGCTGCCAGCCCGGCAGCTGCACCGGAGGGAACCCGCTCGGCAGCCGCCTCTCCAGCCTTACGTCCTGAGCCTGCCACTAACCCGCACGTCCGCGGGGACACAAATTCTGTTCAGCCCGGAGCCCAAGGCACGGAAACCCCGGGCTCCGGTGCCAACGCCAGCCTGTCCCGGTACCCGTCAGCCGGCGGCGACTACTCGTACTCCGATGACGACTGGGGTCCCCCGCGGGACGAGGACGCTCCCCCGCTGGAGGAGGAGCCTCCCATGGACTGGGAGCCCGCCACGCGTCCAGGCAACAGGACAGCGCCATCTTCCCCGGTGATGGGCAACCCCACGGAAGTCTCCGGCTCCGGCAGTGAGGCAGCCGCGCACCCCCAGGAGACACCAACCGGCGGTTCCGGCACGGGCAGCGCGCCCCAGCCGGTGAGCCAGAATGCGGTCGCCCACGATCCCTGGACGCGGGCTGTGGAACAGGCCCCCGGCGTGTGGGTGGTTGGAGAGAAGAGCAACGTCGGCGCCAGGCCCGTCCCCGGGTCCGTGCCTGACCACATTGGGACGCAGGCCGATGTCCCGCATTACCCCCCGGCGACAGCCCAGGTGCCACCGTCCATTCCCGTTGCACCGGCAGCAACGGCTGCTGCGGCAGCAGTGTCGGGTTGGGGGCCGGCCGCGGCGTCCATCGCGGCTTCGGGCGCGGATCACGGAGCACCGGCTGGAACGTACCAGGTGCCGTCCCTTGACCGCGCGCCCGTGCCAGAGTTCGCCATGGCCTCCGCAGCACCCGCCACGGCTGCAAACTCGATGGCGGCGTCGGCCCAGGTTGCACCCACCCCGGTGGCCCAGTCCACCGTGGCCCAGTCCACCGTTGCGCCTTCACGGCCCGCGATGCCGTCACAGGCATCGGCACCTGCACCGGTGGCCGGACGAACGGAATCGCGGCAAAGCCTTTACCAGCGGCTCTCCAACAGTCCCGAAGCTGAGGCCGGACGGGCCAAGGCACCGGCCAGGGCCGCCGCCGCGCCGGGCGCCTTCGTCCAGGACGTGCCAAGCGCTGACGATGAGACCATCGAAGAATCGGGCGTCTTCGGCCGGGCCGCCGTGGAACGCATTCTGGGCGGAAAATTGATCGAGGAGCGGTCCCTGGACGGTAGCCCGGTCACGCCACGCTATTGATCGCCGCAAGCAGCACCGGCAGCATGACCAACTTTTTGTTCCATCCGCCATCCACACCAAGCTAAAGAGGGAAACGTGTACGAAGGTGCTGTCCAGGAGCTGATCGATGAGCTCGGACGCCTTCCGGGGGTGGGTCCCAAGTCCGCGCAGCGGCTGGCGTTCCACATCCTTGAGGCCGACCCCCAGGACATGAAACGGCTGGTGGAAGCCATCACTACGGTCAAGGAACGGGTGAAGTTCTGCACAGTCTGCGGCAACGTCACCGAGCAGGAGCTGTGCAACATCTGCCGTGACCCGCGCCGCGACCCTGCGGTCATCTGCGTAGTGGAGGAATCCAAGGATGTCCTGGCGGTGGAACGCACGCGTTCCTTCCGCGGCCGGTACCACGTGCTGGGCGGCGCCATCAATCCCATTGCCGGTGTGGGACCGGAACAGCTGCGGATCCGTGAGCTGCTCACGCGGTTGAACGACGGCGAAATCCAGGAAGTGATCATCGCCACCGACCCCAACCTGGAGGGTGAGGCAACGGCCACCTACCTGGCCCGCATGCTCAAGACGATCGGCATCGCCGTGACCCGCCTCGCCTCCGGCCTCCCCGTGGGCGGTGATTTGGAGTACGCGGACGAAGTCACCCTGGGCCGTGCCTTCGAGGGCCGGCGCAACGCCCTGGGCTGACGCGTCCCGGACCTAAGCTCTCGGGCTTATTCCGGCCGGATCGTCCCGCGCCATGTCAAGGTTTCGTTTTCTGCGGTATCCCCCTGCCACGATGGCGCCGGCTACCGCGGCCTGGCCAAGGAACCCTACCAAGGCCATGGGCATGCGGGGCTCGTCCCGGCTGCGCGGCTGCCCCTGCACGCACGGCACCTGCCTGGCGTCCGCGGCTTCCTGAAGTGCTGCAGGCACCCACCCCAGGACGTGGCCGGCCTTGTCTACCTCCGCGCCCAGCATCAGGAACAGTACGGGCGGGCTCAGCGCCGGGAGCCACATCAGACGCTCGGTGTGGTATATCTCACTGATCCCGCCGTCGATTTCGGAGCATCGAAACGCCACGCGGGTTCCGTCGGGCGCCCATTCGACATTCAGCGCCACCGTGACCGGTTCCTCCGCCCGGACCAGGGGCAGCAATGCGATGGCGGCAGCGGGGGCTCCCGCCACAAAGGCAATGCACAGCATCCATCCGGCGGCAGGCGCCAGCCGCCGTCGTCCAGCCCACGCCGAAAGCCCCGCCCCAATGGCGCCAAACACCACACACTCCACCAGGACGACGCCGGCCGACACAGCCGCCACGGTGCCTGGGGCCCCCGCAATCCAGGCCTGCACCAGCAGTACACCCAAGACAAGAGCTCCCAAGGCCATCCCCCTCAAGGCGGTGGCCAGCACCGGATTAAGGAGAGAACCTCCTGGACGCCCTGGCCTGGCCCGGAATCGGCCCTCCGCATGCACGCCCCAGGTAACAGCCAGGAATGCGGCGGTGGCCGGTATCAGGGCTGAGGCAAGGGAGTAGACCAGCAGGGGTTGGACCAGTGGACTTCCCTCGCCACCCGAGGGCGCCAGCAGGACAACCGCGCCGGTAGCAGCCCAGGTACCCAAGACCGCTGCCGGGGGCCGGGCAACTGGTCCAATCGTGGTCCGCCCCGGCCGGTCTGTCCATAGGTCCATGGCCGGTATGTGGTCACAATTCAACGCCGCTCCGGGCACGGCGATAAACTGTCGGAGGAAAGTCGCGCCGTTCCGGCGTCAGGCTGCCTGGCCTCCAGAACTCCAATTGATCCAATGAAGGTACGCGCATGAGTACGCCCACTACCGAAGTGCACAACGCAACGCAGTCGCAGGCCGCCCCCGCCGCCGGCGCGGTGACCAAACAGCTCATCGTGCAGAAATTCGGGGGCTCCTCGGTGGCAGACGCTGACGGGATTAAGCGCGTGGCAAAGCGGGTGGTTGATGCCCAGGAAGCCGGCAACGAGGTTGTAGTGGTGGTCTCGGCCATGGGCGACACCACCGATGAGCTCCTGGACCTTGCTGCGCAGGTGACCGACTCCGCCCCCGCCCGCGAAATGGACATGCTCCTTTCGGCCGGTGAGCGTATTTCCATGGCTCTGCTGGCCATGGCCATCAACAAGCTCGGCGCCTCCGCCCAGTCCTTTACCGGATCGCAGGCAGGCATGATCACCGACGGTATCCACGGCAAGGCCCGGATTATCGACGTCGACCCGCACCGCATCCGCACCGCCCTGGACAAGGGCAACATCGCTATCGTGGCGGGCTTCCAAGGCATGAGCCGGACCACCAACGAAATCACCACGTTGGGCCGCGGCGGCTCTGACACCACGGCAGTGGCGCTGGCGGCAGCCCTCGAGGCCGACGTCTGCGAGATCTACACCGACGTGGACGGCATCTTCACCGCCGATCCGCGCGTGGTGCCGTCAGCCCAGAAGATCGACACCATCTCCAGCGAAGAGATGCTGGAACTCGCCGCATCAGGGGCCAAGATCCTCCACCTGCGCTGCGTGGAATACGCCCGCCGGTTCGGCGTCCCCCTGCACGTCCGTTCCTCATTCAGCCAGCATGAAGGCACCTGGGTCATCCCCAGCGCCGACGACAAGATCACCACTCAAGAGGGAGTTGCCTTGGAGCAGCCAATCATCTCCGGCGTTGCGCATGACCGTTCCGAAGCGAAGGTCACCGTGGTCGGCGTCCCGGACATCCCCGGCAAGGCCGCCGCGATCTTCCAGGTCATCGCCGACGCACACTCCAACATCGACATGATCGTCCAGAACGTGTCCACCCACGGCACGGGCAAGACCGACATCTCCTTCACCCTGCCCATCGTCGAAGGCGCAGACGCCCTGGCCGCCCTTCATGCAGCCCAGGACCAGATTGGCTTCGAGACCATCGAATACAACGAGCAAATCGGCAAGCTCTCCCTGATCGGCGCCGGAATGCGTTCCCACCCGGGAGTCTCCGCCACCTTCTTCAAGGCGCTGTCCGACGCCGGCATCAACATCAACATGATCTCCACCTCCGAGATCCGCATCTCCGTGGTGACGCATGCCGACCTGCTGGATGAGGCCGTGCGCGTGATCCACAAGGCGTTCGGGCTGGACACCGAAAGCGAAGCGACCGTCTACGGCGGCACCGGCCGCTAGGCGCATCAAAAAGCCGGGCTGCCTTTCCCTCCGGGGAAGGGCAGCCCGGCTTTCCTGGTTTTAGGGTGCGCCTGGAAAGGATCAGCCTTCACGTTCCAGGTCTTCGCGGCGCACCGCGTAGTGATGGCCGGTTGAGTCGGTCTCGACCACGAAATGCGAGAGGTCCTCTTCGGAGGCCTGTTCGAATTCATCGTGTTTGTGCACTACGGGCGTATCAGCGTCCAATCGGGTGGCAGGACCGAAGAAGAAGCGGAGCCTCTCAGTCAGGCCCATGAAACTATCAATCACATGTGCCACTGTTTTCCACCCCCTTCCCGATTGCTCGGGCGAAAGCGCACGTGGCTCCGGCAGGAGCCAGTGCCCTTATCTTAAGCCCGCAGACGGAAAAAGGCGCCGGTGTGCGGCGGAAGGAAACTCCTAGCGCAGCGAGCGGTCTTCGGGGTTTCGTGGCACCACATAGGTGCTGCCGTCCGGCCTGGTGATGGTTTCCCACTGCTGGGTTTCCGCCTGGCGCTGTGCCAGCAGCCTGCGGTTCTCTTCGGTCATATCATGCCCCAGGGCGGTGCGGCTTGCGGGGCCGAAAACAGCGCGCAGCTTTCCTGTGGCACGCATGAAGCGCTGGGAGGCGTTTCCCTTGTCCGCGGACTTGTCCCTGCCCATGAAGAAGTTCCTTCCACTCACCGTTAACCTGCAACAAATGTACACTAATAATTAGTGCACTAACAATGGGAGGACGCATGCGCACCACGACAGCAGAAACGGACAAGGCGGGGCCTGCCGCAGCAGAGCCGGGTGAAGTCCAGGACGAAGACCTGCTGCTGGAACACCAGCTGTGCTTTGCCCTTACAGTCGCTGCCCGAAGCGTGGTGGGGGCCTATAAGCCGGTGCTTGAGAAACTCAACCTCACCCATCCGCAGTACCTGGTGATGCTCTGCCTGTGGGAAGACAGCCCGCGGACGGTGCGGAACATCAGCGAGGCCCTCGCCCAGGAACCGGCCACCATATCCCCGCTGCTCCGCAGACTGGAGGCAGCGGAGTTGATCACGCGGCGCCGCGCGGACGGAAACGAGCGTGCACTCGCCGTCGAACTGACGCCCAAAGGTGCGGCATTACGGCAGCAGGCCCTGCAGGTGCCAGGGACCATGATGGATCGGCTGGGGCTGACCCGGGACCAGGTCACGGAGCTGCACGCAACCATGATGGGCCTGATCGCCGCCACGTCCCAGTGAGCGGCGGACAGGACCAGTACCAGCCCCGGCCTGTCGCCAGCGGCTCAAGCGACTAGAATAACTGGACCAAGGAGAGGAAGCCTGATGCGTAATTTCCGCATGCTCGCAGCGGTCCTGGCGGTTGGCGCAGGGCTGATTTCCGGTTGCAGCGGCACTCCTGACAATGGCGCATCGGTCTCAACTGCGCCTCCTTCCTCCTCAACAGGAAGTTCACCTGCCGCCTCTGCCACTCCCTCCCCCGACACCGAAACCTCGGTACCGGCACCCGCTCCCGCCACGTCGCAGCCAAGTGCCGGCCCCGGGCAGGGAAACGCGGAACTCGCCATCACGGTGGTGCCGTCCCAGGGCGCGGCCGAACTCGATTACACGCTGGTCTGCGCCTCCGGCACACCGGCCGCGGAAAGCAGCCACCCCAACGCGGCCGCGGCCTGCGCAGCCCTGAAGGCCAACCCGGGCATCCTGTCACCCACGGAGCCCGGAACGTCCCGGCCGTGCACCCAGCAGTACGGCGGCCCACAAAAAGCCACGGTCACGGGCATGGTGGACGGTGTAGCGGTGGAATCCTCCTTTGCGCGGAGCAACGGATGCGAAATCAGCGCCTGGGATGCTGCCAAGGATGTGCTGGGTGCTGCCGGTGGAGCCTCTTAAGCCCCTGGCGGCGGAGGACGCGTTGGCGCGGGAAGAAGCCCACATCCGGCGCGTCAGCCGCTACGCCGACCCCTACCTGGCCCGGCGCTCGGCGGGGCAGAAACACCCGGTGGAGGACTTCCTCTTCACCTATTACACCCAGAAGCCAGGCCAGCTGAAGCGCTGGCACCCAGGTGCCGGAGCGGTCCTCACCGGCGGACAGGCAGCCGCGCGGCTGGGGTGGAAGCACTACCGGATGCTCGACGACGGCGAACTTGCCTCCCTGGGGCTGGCTGCGGGAAGCACCGCCGCCACCTTCGACCGGCACGCCTTCCTGGCCGACCGCAAGGAGGCCGTGGACTTCGCCGGAATCATCCTCCGCGGGACGGCGGCAAGGCCGGCGCAGTTCGGCTGCTTCGGCCTGCACGAGTGGGCCATGGTGTACCGCCAGGACAAGTTCGACCTCCGCCACGAGTACCTGCAGCTGCGCCTGGGAGCGGCCGGCACGGACCGGGTGGTGGAGGACAACAGGATCCGCTGTACCCATTTCGACGCGTTCCGCTTCTACACCCCCGATGCCATCCCACTGAACGAGCACTCCCCCAGCCGGGATACGCAGCGCCACCTGGAACAGCCGGGCTGCCTGCACGCCAACATGGATCTTTACAAGTGGGCGTACAAGCTGCTGCCGGCGCTGTCCAGCGAAGTGGTCATGGACTGCTTTGAACTCTCCTGGCGGATCAGGGCCATGGATATGCAGGCCTCCCCTTACGACCTCGCCGATTGGGGCTACCCCGCCATCCCCATCGAGACGCCCCAGGGCAAGGCTGCTTATGTCGAGCACCAGCGGGCATTCGCCTCGGAAGCGGGGATCCTCCGGGAGCGCCTTGCCGCGGAACTCGGGGCCCTGGCAGACCGGGTGCCACAGTGATCGACCTGACCATCACCATCCGGGAGGACCCCGACGGGCCTGAGCATGTGTTCCGGCTTGTGGCCGCGGACGGCACTCCCGCCGCCGGAACCACCCTTCCCGGGCCCGGGGCCGCCCTGGCCGCCGTGGAGCGGTTCGGTGAGGACATCTTTTTCCCGAAACCGGGCCCGCCCAAACTGTGCACCCAGCAGTACGGCGGCCCGCAGGTTGCGGTGGTTACCGGCACCTTCCATGGCCGCCCCGTCAACTCGACCTTCACCCGCACCGATGGATGCGAGATTGCGCAGTGGAAGGCCATGGGTCCCCTGCTGGGCGGGACAGCCGCCTAGCTTTTACATTGCCTGGCCTTCCGGGGCAGGAAGGGAAAAGGTCCCGGGCGGCCTGATGACCGCCCGGGACCTCCCCCCATGCTTTCCCGGTCAGGTTCCGGGTACCGCCTGGGCCAGGTCAAGCTGCGGAGCGCCGGCCGGAGCGGGGGCCGGGCCCTGTCCCACCTGAACGTTTACCCAGGTTTTGATGCCGTTGCTGCCAAGGCTCAACCGGGAGAGATAGGCCCCCTCCTGGAGTCCCGCCCAGCTCAGCGTCGCCGAGGTGGCGGTTCCGTTCGGCGCCACGATGGGGTTGGGATCCACGGTAAGGTTGCCCGCGTCGCCGGCGAAGGTCACAGCCTGGACCGAAGCGGTGGCCGGGCCATTGTCCGGCGTGGCGTACAGGTTGGCCACCACATAGTAGGTGCCGGCCCGCGGAGATTCCAGGTCCAGGAATTCACTGGCCGATGCCGTCGCCACCTGGGTGGGGGTCAGCCCGCCCGACGCGTTCGGTGCGTAAACCACCATGTCCCAGTCGACGTCGTTCGACTGCGCCTGGATGCCCAGCCGCGCAAACGAGGCACCGGCCGGCACCTTGACCTGGAGCACGGCGTTGTGCGCGTCGTTCGTCGGAGCGTACTCGCCCGGGGTCTTGGTAATGGCGGTCTGGCTCAGCGGCGCCAGGCCCTCCACGCCGACAGCGATAGGGCTGTCGGAGCCCGAAACGAGCTCCATGGAGCCGCTGCCGGTGCCTGTGGCCGAGCTGAAGGAGAACGACGGGGCAATCTGGGCATCAACCGGCCGGACGGCGATGGGTGACGTCACCGTCCGGGGCCCCTTCCAAGTGAGGCTTCCCGTGCTGAACTTGCCCACCGGTGCGCTGGCGTTCCGGATGGTGACGGTCACTTCACGCGTCTGGCCGGCCTTGGCGAAATTCAGCGCCTTGGGTTCGACGTTGACGTTGAAGCCCGGCATGTTCACCTCGGGGTGGTACATCCCCGGCACCAGTGCGGTGACCTTGCGCTTCACCTGCACTTCTCCCACCAGGCTTCCCAGCGCGATGGAAGGCAGGTTGAGGTCGCGGGCGGCAATGCTGCCCGCCTGCGGGGCACCAGTTTCAACACCCTGGCCGTTCAGGAAGCCCAGCCAATCCTGGATTCCCGAGTCGTAAACCAGTCCGGGATCAAGGACGCGGGTGGAATCAATGTGGCCGGCGCCGCCTTGGAACGGGTCGGCGTTGGGCGAACCATCGGCATTGACCAGCGGGTAGGCGGTGGTCATCATGGCGGACTTCACCATCGCAGGGGTCCACTTGGGCTGCTTGCTGAGGACCAGGGCACCGAAACCGGCGATGTGCGGTGCGGCCATGGAGGTGCCGGACATGAATCCGAACTGGTCACCGTCGTTGCCGATCGTGGAGACACCCGCCAGGACATTGACGCCCGGAGCAGAAATATCAGGCTTGAGCAGGTCACCGCCGGATGCCAGGGTGGGGCCGCGGGAAGAGAACCCTGCGATCTGCGGTGCCGCGGCCGGAGGCAGGCCGGTCAGGTCGCCCTTGACCAGGCTGACAGTGAGCGCCGGGTTGGCTTCCAGCTTGGATTTCAGTTCCAGGCTCTTGGGGGCGTTGACGTGGACGGTGGCGACAACGTGGTTGTCGGCGTCCTCTGAGCTGCTGGTGAGGTTCACCAGGATCATGCCCACGCCGCCCTTGTCCAGGACTTCCTGGCTCTTGGCGGTCCGGTCGATAACGCCGCGGTCGCAGACCACAACCTTGCCGGCCACCTTCGCGGCATCGAGGGTACCCGGGCCGCAAAGGTTGGGGTTGGCGGCGCCCGGGGCTGCGGCGGCCGCAGCGAGGACGGCGGGCTTGTCCGCCACTTCCGACTTCATGATGGAAGCACCCCGGTACAGCGATCCGTCGGAGACCTTGACGGTTCCCAGCAGGTCGCTGGGGAAGGTGGAAGCAGCCACCGTGGTCAGCCAGGGTGAGGCATGGTTCACGGTGGAGGCTGCAGGACCGGAGTTGCCGGCCGAGGCCGAAACGAACACACCGGCGGCGGCAGCGTTGAGGAATGCCAGCGCCACGGGATCGGTGGTGCTGTTGTTGTTGCCGGAGATGGAGTAGTTCAGGACATCGACGCCGTCCTTGATGGCTGCGTCCACGGCTTCAACTGAGGCTGAGGAGTAGCAGCCGCCGGTGTCCGGGTTGGTGTCCTCCCAGCAGATTTTGTACACGGAGACTTTGGCGGCAGGGGCAACGCCGGAGCTCTTTCCGAAGCTGGCTCCGTCGATCACCTGCTCGACGTTGGCGTTGCCGGCTGCCGTGGTGGCGGTGTGGGTGCCGTGGCTGCCAACATCCACCGGGGAAATCTGCTCTTGCGGTGCCCGGTTGCCGGGTGCGACGTACTGCAGGAAGGAATCGGCGAAGTAGCGGGCACCGATGACCTTCGAATTGCAGAGCGAGCCGTCAAATGAGGCTCCGGTGCCTTGGCCTTTTTGGCATTCGCCTTCGAAGGTGCTGCCGTCCGCCTTGAGCATGGCAATCCTGCCGTCGCCGGTGCGGTAGGGAACGCCCACCTGGGGGTCACCCTTCAGCGGCTTCACCGGTTCGCCCTGCAGGAATGGGTTGTCCGGGGCGTAACCGGAGTCGATGACGCCTACAACAACGCCCTTGCCGGCATTGGCCTGCCCGCCGAACTGCTTGGCCCACGCGCCGTCCGGGCCGGTGAGTTTGAGGAAGTCCGTGGTGGTGTAGTCAGGCTTGTTTTCGACGTCGGGCGCCACCACCAGGACGCGGCTGTCCTTGGACAGGGCTGCCGCCTGCGTCGCGGTCAGCTGGGCGGTGAATCCGTTCAGGGCCGCGGTGTACTGCTTGGCGGGGCTGATGCCCTGGGCCGCTGCGACGTCACGCTGCTGCTTGCGCAGGTGGGCATCGTAGGCCTGGTAGTTGGGACTGCCGGCGTCGAGCTTCCTGCCCTGCTGTGGCTTTGTGGCTCCCAGTCCGGCAACTCCCCCTTCGTACGCGGCAGCAGCGGGACCAGCGAGTACCACGATGTACCGGCCGTCCTTGAATTGAGTGTCCTTTGCGGTGGAGGAGGCGTTCTCCGCACCCTGGCCGCCGGGTGCCGCGGACGCGGGACCCACTGCCAGGGAGCTAAGGAGAAGGGGCAACCCGACAGCCAGCGCGGCCGCCTTCCGGAGTCCCCCAGCCCGCGAGGGGCTCTTTCCAGTTGATTTCACGTGCAACCCTTTCACGATGTACCGCCCAGCCTTGGTGGGCAGCCCTGACGACTGGAACTGCAGAGGGAATTACAGGTTTTGTAATTTGCTGAGACCAGACTGTTCACAGAGTACAGACTGAGAGCGCGATATGACATAGGGCACATCCGGGAAATTTTCGCTTGTCAAACCGGTGGGCTGCGGGCACGCAAGGCATCGAAACGGGCACGGAAAAGGGCGCCCTGAAGGACGCCCTGGCAAGGAGTCAGGATGGCGGGAGCTGTTACTGGCGGGGAGTTCGCACCACGTCGCTGATCCACTGCCTGGTCTTTTCATCCACGGGGCCGGTCACCCGTGTCTCGCGGGCCATGCGGTCCGCCTTTATTTTCTGAAACACCATTCTGCCCAGGCCGGCGAACACCGCCGCAGCAACCACGGGCAACAGCACGGACTTCGAATTCTCAGCCATCCAGCAATCCTAGTGAAGGCCCTCCGGCAACTCCAGAACCCCGCCAACAGCGTCCCCGGGTCCCGGTCCTTACCGGCCTCCCCGCTGCCCAAAACCGCCGAATGCAAAGGGGTGCGCCCGGCCCGGTAGAATGATAGGGCAAGCTCGCGGAGCGCCCGACCTCATGGTGAACCAATGCAGGTGACCAACTGTCCCCAACACCCCGGTACGCCGTGAGACGGCACCACTCCGCTGCGCCCTTACCCAAGCTCACGCACAGGAGTTGCCGGATGCCCCGGATCGTTGTTGACGTCATGCCCAAGCCCGAGATTCTGGACCCGCAGGGGAAGGCGATCGTCGGCGCGCTCCCCCGGCTGGGCTTCACCAGCTTCAGCTCTGTCCGCCAGGGCAAGCGTTTCGAACTGACGGTCGACGGCGAGGTGACCGAAGACATCCTGGCCCAGGCCCGTGATGCCGCAGCGACCCTCCTGTCCAACCCGGTGATCGAGGACGTCGTCAACGTCGAGGTCGTCGAGGCCTGAGATGACTGAACTTCCCCTGATCGGCGAAGCCGTCGCCGTCGCCGCGGAGCCGCGCCTCGCCGGCGCCCGGATCGGCGTCGTCACCTTCCCCGGCACTCTTGACGACCGCGACGCTGCCCGCGCCGTCCGCCTCGCCGGCGGCACCGCCGTCGAGCTCTGGCATGGTGACAGCGAACTTGGTGACGTGGACGCCGTCGTCATCCCCGGTGGCTTCTCCTACGGTGACTACCTGCGTGCCGGTGCCATTGCACGCTTTGCCCCGCTGATGTCCAAGATCATCGACGCCGCCAACAGCGACGCCAAGCTGCCTGTCCTCGGCATCTGCAACGGCTTCCAGATCCTCACCGAGTCGCACCTGCTGCCCGGTTCGATGATCAAGAACGACCACCTGAAGTTCCTCTGCACGGACCAGGTGCTGCGTGTGGAGAACAGCAACACCGCATGGACGCTGGATTATGAGGCGAGCCAGGAGATCACCATCCCGCTGAAGAATCAGGACGGCCAGTACATCGCGGACGAGAAGACCCTGGACGCCCTTGAGGCCGAGGGCCGCGTGGTGTTCCGCTACGTGGGGTTCAACCCGAACGGCTCCCGCCGGGACATCGCCGGTATCTCCAACGCCGCCGGCAACGTGGTGGGCCTCATGCCGCACCCCGAGCATGCAGTGGAGCCGGGCTTCGGTCCTGAATCGCTGGACGGCATCGGCGGGTCCGACACCGACGGACTGGGTTTCTTCACCTCCGTACTGAACAAGATTGTGGGAGGCGACAAGTGACCACGGACACCACCAAGAAGTTCAATATCGACACCGTCGAGAACGCTGCCAAGACGCCGGACACGGAGCTGCCCTGGGCCGAACTCGGCCTGAAGCAGAACGAGTTCGACGAGATCGTCAAGGTCCTGGGCCGCCGCCCCACCGGCGCGGAACTTGCCATGTACTCCGTCATGTGGAGCGAGCACTGCTCCTACAAGTCCTCAAAGAACCACCTGCGCCAGTTCGGCCAGAAGGTCACCGAGGAAATGAAGAAGGACATGCTGGTGGGCATCGGTGAAAACGCCGGCGTGACCAACCTCGGGGACGGCTGGGCCGTAACCTTCAAGATCGAATCGCACAACTCGCCGTCGTTCGTTGAGCCCTACCAGGGCGCTGCGACCGGCATCGGCGGCATCGTCCGCGACATCATCTCCATGGGCGCCCGTCCCGTTGCCGTGATGGACCCGCTGCGCTTCGGCGCCATCGACCACCCCGACACCGCGCGGGTCATGCACGGTGCAGTGGCCGGCATCGGCGGCTACGGCAACTCCCTGGGCCTGCCGAACATCGGCGGCGAAATGGTGTTCGACTCCGTCTACCAGGGAAACCCGCTGGTCAACGCCCTCGCCGTGGGCGTAATGCGCCACGAGGACATCCGCCTGGCCAACGCCTCCGGCAAGGGCAACAAGGTGGTCCTGTTCGGTGCGCGCACCGGCGGCGACGGCATCGGCGGCGCCTCGGTGCTGGCCTCCGAGTCCTTCGACGACACCAAGCCCTCGAAGCGCCCCGCGGTGCAGGTGGGCGACCCGTTCGCCGAGAAGGTGCTCATCGAGTGCTGCCTGGAGCTGTTCAAGGGCTCCCTGGTGGAAGGCATCCAGGACCTCGGCGCGGCAGGCATCTCCTGCGCCACCTCTGAACTGGCCTCCAACGGCGACGGCGGCATGCAGGTTGAGCTGACCTCCGTGCTGCTGCGTGACCCCACGCTGACGCCGGGCGAGATCCTGATGTCCGAGTCGCAGGAACGCATGATGGCCGTCGTCACGCCGGAAAACGTGGAAGCGTTCGAGGCCGTGATGGACAAGTGGGCCGTGGAGTACTCCTGGCTGGGCGAGGTGACCGACACGGGCCGCCTGATCATCACCTGGGAAGGCGAGGTGATTGTCGACGTCGATCCCCGCACCGTGGCACACGACGGCCCCGTCTACGACCGCCCGTTCGCACGCCCCGAGTGGCAGGACGCCGTCCAGGCTGACACCTTCACCGGTTCCGTGCAGGACGCCGGCCGCCCGGCCGCTCCGGCTGAGCTCGCTGCCGCAGTAACCGAACTCGTGGCATCGCCGAACATGTGCTCCAAGTCCTGGATCACCAACCAGTACGACCGGTACGTGGGCGGCAACACCTCCATGGCGTTCCCCGACGACGCCGGCGTGGTCCGCGTGGACGAGGAATCCGGCCTGGGCGTTGCCCTCGCCACCGACGCCAACGGCCGCTACACCTACCTGGACCCGTACCACGGCGCCCAGCTGGCGCTGGCCGAGGCCTACCGCAACGTAGCCACCGCGGGCGCCATCCCCATGGCCGTCAGCGACTGCCTGAACTTCGGCTCCCCAGAGGACCCGGACGTTATGTGGCAGCTCGCCGAAGCCATCCGCGGCCTGTCCGACGCCTGCATGGTGCTGGGCATCCCGGTCACCGGCGGCAACGTCTCGCTCTACAACCAGACGGGCACCACGCCCATCCACCCCTCCCCCGTGGTGGCGGTCCTGGGCAAGCTCGACGACGTCGCGCGCCGCACGCCGTCGGGCTGGCGTGAGGACGGCCAGGCCATCTACCTGCTGGGCACCACGGGCGCCGAGCTGGACGGTTCCGAATGGGCCAACATGCGCGGACACCTGGGCGGCCAGCCGCCCAAGGTGGACCTCGAAGCCGAACGCGCGCTGGGTGAGATCCTGATCAACGCCTCCCGCGACGGCATGATCGACTCCGCGCACGACCTCTCCGAAGGCGGCCTCGCGGCTGCCCTGGTGGAGTCCTCACTGCGCTACGGCGTGGGTGCCCGGATCGCACTGCAGGACGTCATGGACCGGGACGGCGTGGACCTGTTCACGGCGCTCTTCTCCGAGTCGCAGGGCCGCGCCGTTGTGGGCGTCCCGCGCTCCGAGGAAGTCCGCTTCACCGACATGTGCACCGCCCGCGGCTTCGCCCACACCCGCATTGGTGTGGTGGATGCAGCAAGCGGCAAGTTGGAGATCAACGGCGTGGAGGGCCTGTCCCTGGACGCCCTCCGCGAGGCCCACGAAGGGACGCTGCCGAAGTACTTCGGCTGATCCCCACCACCACCCTCGCCTCGCAAGCTCGGCCAGGGAACCCTGGCGGCGTGGGCCCACCCATCGGTTGCTCCGTACCTGTCGTTTTGACCTCTCAGAACGACAAGTGCGGAGCAACCGATTTTTAATCACCCCGCCGCCACCCCGCCTGAATCAAAGCCGTCCGGATTTTGACGACGGCGGGCTTGGCGTCGTTGAGCATGTGGCGCTTCGAGATCCGGACTTCGGTCCAGCCCAGCGCGGCATAGCGTTCCGACCGGTCGATGTCCCGGACGATCTGCCCCTCTTCGCCGTGGTGTTCGCCCTCGTATTCGATGCCGATCCGGTACTTCCGGTAACTCAGGTCCGGCTCAGGCTGCCGAGATCCATCCCCCGAAATGATGGGCACGTTCAGCTCGGGTTCAGGCATGCCTGCCCGAACCAATGCCAGTCGAAGCAGGGTTTCCTGGGGTGAGTCCGAGCCCACGCGGATCAGCTCTATGGCCTCTTTGGCCTTTCGGAGTCCCCGCTTGCCTTTATGCCGGTCGATCATGCGCTGAAGGTCAGCGATGGAGCAGAGCGGCATGTCCCGGCCCTCGAGCTCCGGCCGGGGCACGCGGACACAGCTGTCACCCATGGCCACGATTTCATCCACGGACAGTATTTCCGCCATGTCGAGCCAGGTGCGCTCAGGGGTGGTGACGGGAAGTCCGTCCACCAGCATCACCTCGTCCTCGAAGAGCTTCATCCGGTGGACGATGACGTACGGGCGCGCAAGATGCGCTGCGCCTTCGGGCCGGATGAGGTGGTAGACCTCGAGGCTTTCGGTCTGCCGGCGCTGCGGCAAGCCAATGAGCTCCGCGGCGGTTAAATGCGATGCGGCGCATCGCTCGTTGACTTCGATAAAAGGCCGGACCCGCACGCTTAAGGGAAGTGCCGCCGTCGCGCCTTCCATCCTGATGCCTCGTCCGAAGCGCTCCAAGGAACCGTGCCGCCAGCGGCGCGGCGATATTCCGGCGAGCGAGGCGTCAACGAGGGTGAAGGGACGGCCGCGGAGTTCCTCCGGTAATGGGCGTGGGGTCTTCATCGGTCCATAAGACCAAAATCGGGCAAAGACCGCAGAAGTTATCCACACCCCTCATCGATTGCTGAGTAGATGTCTTTTTGGGGCATGAAAACGACACCTGCTCAGCAATCGATAAGGGTTAGTCCTCGCTGTGAAGCTCGCGCTGGCGGACGCTGAGCAGTTCGATCTCCGGCCTGTCCGCCACGAAGCGTTCGACGGCGGCCAGCACCTCCACGAGGTGCCCACGGTCGGCTGCCACCAGGCCAACACCGAGCTGGGTGCGCCGGTACTGACTGTGGTCCCCACCTCGGCCACGGAGATCTCAAAGCGGCGTTTGAGCTCAGCCAGGAGGGGCCGCACCACAGAGCGTTTCTCCTTCAGGCTGTGCACGTCGCCCAGGAGGATGTCGAACTCACTCCACCCAATCCACATGCTTCATGCTATCGAGTGCTCCGTACCTGCCGTTTAGGACGGTCAGAACGACAGGTACGGAGCAATCGATGGGGGTTAGATGCTGAGCTCGCCCATCAGGTCCCAGCCTTCGCCGTCGAGCTGGCGGCTGATAATCCGGGGCGTTTCGGCGAGCACCTGCGGCATGTCCGCCATGGCCTTCTTGAAGTGGTCACTGTTGACGTGGTCCCCTGCGGCGTCGTCCTTGAACGCCTCCACCAGGACGAACTCGTTGGGATCATCCACGCTGCGCGACCAGTCGAACCACAGGTTGCCCGGCTCCTCCCGGGTGGCCCGGGTGAAGTCGCCCACCAGATCGAGCCAGCGCTCCGACCATTCAGGCTTGACCTTGAACTTGACGACGATAAAGATCACTGGGACGTTCCTTCCGCGGCGAGACTGCGTGCCCCTTCAATGTACCGGGAAGTAACGTAGCGCTGCGCCGCACGGGTGACTATGCCGCCGGCGGCATAGAACCAGTTGGCAGGCTTGCTGAAGGCGCGGATCCTCAGCCACACCTCCCCGTGGTTGTTGATCTCCACCTCGAAGGATTCCTCCCCCAGGGCAGGATGCCCCGGCAGGGTTCCGTAACCAAAACCCGCGGACTGGGGAACACCCTCCGGCGCAGGCTCCCGCGCCCACACCACTTGGCAGGGCGCGGGCAGGCGGAAGGGGCCGACGCCGAATCCGCTCACCACGTGCGCCCCCGGCACAGCCCTTGGCGAATCGGCGCGGACACGCAGCCCTGCCCGCCGCTGCAGTTCCCAGCCGAGGATGCCGTCCGCCACCCGCCGGTAGACGTCCAGTCCGGTGCCAAGGCGCGCTTCCTCCAGGACGCGGCCATACCCCTGCGGGACGCTGCCGTGTTCCGTGCCGCCGATTCCCGGATAGCTGAGCTTTCCCGCGTCAGTCATTGCCGCCTGCCCTTTCGAGGCGTGCCCACCCCAGTTGCTCCTGCTGCTTCCGGCTCAAGCCTGAGACCACAAGATCGTACGAGTCCTCCACCATGTCACGGACCATCCCGTCCGGCAGCGAGCCGTCGAGGCGCACGCCATTCCAGTGGGTCTTGTTCATGTGCCATGCTCCGGTGATCGCAGGGTGCACCGCGCGCAGTTGCACGGCCAGGGCCGGTTCGCACTTCAGGTTCACGTAAAAGTCGCGTTCGTCCATGGAGGACAAGGCAAACAACTTGGCCTCGTGGCGGGCTCCGCCGGCAACGTGGGCCCGTACCTTGAACACCGAGGTCTCCGGCCCGAACGGAAAATCCTCATAAGCTCCCGGAAACGAAAGGCAGATCTCCCGCAGCGCACTTGGGTCCATAAGGGAAGCCTATAAAGCGGACCTGCGCGGTGCTAGTCTGCGAGGATGTCACGCGACCAGGGAGCCATACCTGTTCTGGATCTAGGTTCCGCACGGCAGCCATACGGCACCTTCAGCCCGGAATTCATCGAACAGCTGCGGCACGCCACCCACGACGTGGGGTTCTTCCAGGTGACAGGCTACGGTGGCAGGCCGGGCCAGGCCGAAGAGCTCCTGGACATCGTCCGCCGCTTCTTTGACCTTCCGCTTGAGGAGCGGATGAAGCTGGACAACCGCCTGTCACCCCACTTCCGTGGGTACACACGCATGGGCACGGAGGTCACCCAGGGCCGTGCGGACGCCCGTGAGCAGATCGACTATTCACCGGAGCGCCAGCCGGTGAAGGACTATCCGGACGATCAGCCCTACTGGCTCCTGCAGGGCCCCAACCTTTGGCCTGATGAAGCCTTCCCCGAACTGAGGCCTGCTGCCATGGAATGGGCGGAGCTGATGTCCGGGGTGGGCATGGAACTGTTGAGGGCCATCGCCGTTTCGCTGCAGCTGCCCGAAGACTACTTCGACGAACCCTTCCGGGATTCACCGGCCTGGATGGGCAAGCTGGTGCACTACGTGGGCGGCGTGGTGGAGGCGGCCGGGGACCAGGGTGTGGGTTCGCACGCGGACTACGGCTTCGTGACCCTCCTGCTGCAGGACGACGTGGGCGGCCTGGAAGTGCTGCCGCCCGGCACCAGCGAGTGGCTGCCTGTGGAGCCCCTTCCGGGAGCGCTGGTGGTGAACCTTGGCGAGATGCTTGAAGTTGCCACGGAGGGTTACCTTGCAGCAACCATCCACCGCGTCCAGGCGCCGCCGCCCGGCGTCGACCGTTACTCAGTGCCGTTCTTCTGGTCGCCCCGGCTTGACGCGGTCATCGAACCCGTCCCGCTGGCTCCGGAACTGAAGGCGGCAGCCCGGGGCATCACGGACGATCCGGATAACCCGCTCCTGGCATCCTTCGGCCTCAACATGCTCAAGGGCCGGATGCGGGCCCACCCGGACGTGACCGAACGGCACTATCCGGACCTGATGAAGCGTTAAAGGTTGTATTTCCAGGCGAGCTGCGCGGGGCAGGCGTTCATCACCACATCCAAACCGGCAGCCTTGGCGCGTTCCGCCGCCGCCTCGTCGAGGACCCCCAACTGCAGCCACACAGCTTTCGCCCCCACGGCTATGGCCTGGTCCACCACGCTGCCCACCTTCTGCGAGTTCACAAAGCAATCCACGACGTCGAGGGGCTGCTTTTCCGGCGGGATGTCGCCGAGGGTGCGGTAGCCGGTTTCGCCGTGGACGGGGTCGCCGGGCAGGTTGACGGGGATGATTTCCATGCCGAGCCGGTCGCGGATCATCAGCGACACATCATAGGCGGAGCGCCACTCATTGGTGGTGAGTCCGACGATAGCCCAGCGGCCCTTGGTTCGCAGAAGGCGTTCGATGACTGCAGGATCGTTCGTGTGGCCCATGGCAACAGACTACGCTTCCGCCCAAGCAGCAGGCATTCATCGAATAAAAGAACGATGACTAGAGGCCGAAGGAGGTGTGAAGGAATATTACGCAGCTGCAGCGAGAGTTTGCTCTCGCAGATTCATTGCTGTGTAGTGGTCTTTGACCATCCCGAGCGGCCGAGAGACCTGGATCGATGACGCCGCAGCAACCCTGGTCGCCGGACGCTCCCCAACAGCCCCGGTGATAGCAAGGATTCCAGCCACGGGCGTCCGGAACTGACCACTCCGGCGAAGGCTGCCTCCGTAGGGTGCTACTGCCAGGACCGATGGAGTGATCCTATGACTGCAGTTTTGTCGCCCCTGCCTGCCGGGGCCGGCGCCGCCACCTCCGCCCATGCCCCTGCCCTTCCGGTGTCCTTCCGGGGCCTGCGCCGCACGTTCGGCGCCGGCTCCGCAGCCCGGACCGTCCTGCGGGACGTGACCTTTGATGTTGCAGCCGGCGAAGTACTCGCCATCCTGGGGCCCTCCGGTTGCGGAAAATCCACGCTCCTGCGCGCCACGGCCGGCCTGGACCACCCCAGCGCCGGCTCCGTCATCATCGAGGACACCCCCGTGCACGGCATCGACCCGCGCTGCGCCTTCGCATTCCAGGAACCCCGGCTCCTGCCCTGGCACACGCTGCAGGCCAACGTGGCCATCGGGCTGCCGGCCGGATGCAGTGCAAAGGAGGGCAAGGCCAAGGTGGCCCGGCTGCTGGAACTCGTGGGGCTGGAAAACTTCGCCAAGCACCGCCCGCGCGAGGTGTCGGGCGGGATGGCGCAGCGTGCGTCACTGGCGCGCGCGCTGGCCCGGAACCCGGGCGTCCTGCTGCTCGATGAGCCCTTCGGCGCCCTCGACGCCCTGACCCGGATCAAGATGCAGGACCTGCTCCTGGAGATCCACCGGGCAGAGCCCACCACCGTCCTGCTGGTCACCCACGACGTGGATGAAGCCCTCCAGCTCGCAGACCGCATCATCGTGCTTGGCCCCGATGCTGCCGGAGAGGGCGCATCGATCGCCAGGACTGTTGAGGTACCCGGCAGCCGTCCCCGCGGGCGCGCCTCAGCCGAACTCGCCCTCATGCGGGCCTCCCTGTTGGAAACGCTCGGCGTGGACGGGCACTGATCCCGCTGACGGCCAAGCCACTGACAGGCACGCCGCTGGCTCCCCTCCCATTGCCGTAACCCGCCCTGTTGGCCCGGGCCGCCGTCGGACGCCGTTCCTGACCGGCGGCACCACCCGAGCCTCCCCCTGTTTCATACCGTTCCATCCCCGCTTTCAAAGGAAACCCATGCCGCACGCATTGCCCATCACCCGCCGTTCCGTCCTTGGCGCAGCAGCCCTTGCCGCTTCCGCGGTGCTGGCACTCACGGGCTGCGTTGCAGGGGAAGGTTCCTCCGGCAGCGCAGCCGCGGCCGGCAGCAGCAAGGGCGGCACGCTCAACATCGACTTCGCCACCTACAACCCGCTGAGCCTGGTGATCAAGAAGCAGGGGTGGCTGGAGGCCAGCCTCAAAGACCAGGGCGTGACGGTGAACTGGGTGCAGTCCGCCGGGTCCAACAAAGCCAATGAGGCCCTGCGCTCCGGCGCCATCGACGTGGGCTCCACCGCCGGGTCCGCAGCCCTGTTGGCCCGCGCCAACGGCTCGGAAATCAAGACCATCGACATCTACTCCCAGCCCGAGTGGGCGGCCCTGGTGGCGCCCGCCGGCTCGGACATCACCTCCGTGGCCGACCTCAAGGGCAAGTCCGTAGCCGCCACCAAGGGCACCGACCCCTATTTCTTCCTGCTGCAGGCACTGGAGCAGGCGGGGCTGAAGCCCGGTGACGTGACGGTCCAGAACCTGCAGCACGCGGACGGCCGCACCGCCCTGGAAAACGGCTCGGTCCAGGCCTGGTCCGGGCTGGATCCGATCATGGCCGGGGCTGAGCAGAAGGGCGCCAAACTCTTTTACCGCAACCTGGACTTCAACACCTACGGCTTCCTCAACGCCACGGAACCGTTCCTGAAGAACAAGCCTGAACTGGCCCAGGCAGTGGTGAACGCCTATGAAAAGGCCCGCGCCTGGGCAGCGCAGAACCCGGACCAGACCGCGCAGATCCTGGCCGACGCCGCCGGCCTGGACCCCGCCGTCGCCAAGACCGTGGTGCTGGAGCGCAGCAACCTGGACGTCGATCCGGCACCGGGGGACGCGCAGCGCAAAGTACTGGAGAAGATCGGGCCCACCTTCGTGGAAACCGGTGACGTGAAGACGCAGAAGCAGATTGACGACGCCGTGGCCTCCCTTCTCGACGACTCGCTGGTGAAGAAGGCTGATCCGTCAGCCATTAAGGCCTCCTGATGACCCACCCAGGAGAGCCAAAGATCACCGGCAGCAGTGTTGCGGACGGGCGTGCTGCAGCCGCCCCCGCAACAACGGCAGACGCAGCCCAGGCGGGTGCCGTGCCGGCACCCGCTCCGGCAACGGGATGGTCTCCCGCCGGAGTCCGCACCAGGAACTGGGCGCGTCTGCCCCTTGGCCTGATCATCCCCGCTGCCCTCCTGGTCGCCTGGCAGGCAGCCTCCGCCAGCGGCCTGTTCACCGTAGTCCAGCTGCCCCCGCCCGCCATGGTGCTGGCCGCTGCCGGCGAACTCGTGGAACGCGGCGAACTGGGAATCCACATCGCCATCTCCACCCAGCGGGTCCTCATTGGATTCCTGGTGGGCGCCGCCCTGGGCCTGGTCCTGGGTGCCGGCGTGGGACTGTCCAAACTCGCCGACGCACTGCTGGCGCCCACCATCGGTGCGCTGCGCGCCGTGCCGTCCCTGGCCTGGGTGCCGCTGCTGATCCTGTGGATGAAGATCGGCGAGGACTCCAAGGTCACGCTCATCATCATCGGCGCGTTCTTTCCGGTGTTCACAACGGTTTCCCTGGCCCTGCGCCATGTGGACCGGAACCTGGTGGAAGCCGCACGCGCCTTCGGGTTGAAAGGCGTCCGCCTCCTGACCACCGTGCAGCTGCCCGCCGTCGTCCCCGCAGTGTTCTCAGGGCTGCGCCTGGCGCTTGCCCAAGCCTGGCTGTTCCTGGTGGCGGCGGAACTGATCGCTTCCTCCATGGGGCTGGGCTTCCTGCTGATCGACTCGCAGAACAACGGCCGCACGGACCGGCTGCTCCTGGCCATCGTGATGCTGGCCGTCATTGGAAAAATTACCGACGCGCTGCTGGGGCTGGCCGAAAAATGGGCGGTGAAACGATGGGCCTGAGCACCACCGAAACCTTTGACCTGAACGCGGGCGTGCGCCCGGACAACGTCGCCTTTTGGGAGCAGCAGGCGCTGCGCCTGGACTGGGACACGCCCTGGCACACCGCGCACGGCTGGGTTCCCGCGGACCCGGAGGCCGGCCGCGGCCCGGAGATCACCTGGTTTGAGGGCGGGAAACTCAACGTGGCCGCCAACTGCGTTGACCGCCATGTCGCCGCCGGCCGCGGACAGAAGGTGGCCCTCCACTTCGAGGGCGAGCCGGGCGACCGGAAATCCATTACCTACGCCGAACTCCAGCGCGAAGTGTCCAAGGCAGCCAACGCCCTCCTGGCCCTGGGCATCAGCAAGGGCGACCGCGTGGTCATCTACCTCCCGGTCATCCCCGAAACGGTCATCATCACCCTCGCAGTGGCCCGCATCGGCGCCATCCATTCACTGGTGTTCGGCGGCTTCTCCGCAGAGGCCTTGAAGTTCCGGGTGGAGGACACCGGGGCCAAGCTCCTGGTCACCACGGACGGCCAGTTCCGCCGCGGCGTGGCCGTGCCCGTGAAGGACAACGCGGACGCGGCAGTGGCCGGTGACAACGCCATCGAGCACGTCCTGGTGGTCAACCGCACCACGCCCGCTGATGAATTGGCGGCCGTCCACATGGCTGAAGGCCGCGATGTGTGGTGGCACGACGTCGTCGACAACGCCCCGGACGTCCACCAGCCCGAGGTCTTCGACGCCGAAACGCCGCTGTTCATCATGTACACCTCCGGCACCACCGGCAAGCCCAAAGGGCTGGTGCACACCTCTGGCGGCTACCTGACGCAGGCGTCCTGGAGCTTCGAGCACCTGTTCAGCAACCCGGATCCGGCGCTGCGCGACCAGGACGTGCACTGGTGCACTGCGGACCTCGCCTGGGTTACGGCGCACACCTACGAAATCTACGGTCCGCTCTCCAACGGCGTGACCCAGGTGATCTTCGAAGGCACCCCCAACACCCCGCACCCCGGGCGGCACTTCGAAATCATCGAACGCTACGGCGTGACGCAGTACTACACCGCCCCTACGCTGGTCCGTTCCCTCATGGGCTGGTTCCCGGACGGCGTCCCGGACAGCTACAACCTCTCCTCCATCCGCCTGCTGGGCACGGTGGGCGAGGCCGTCAACCCTGAAGCCTGGCGCTGGCTGCGGGAGAACGTGGGCGCCGGAACCGCCCCCGTGGTAGACACCTGGTGGCAGTCCGAGACCGGCGCCACCATCCTCTCCCCCTCCCCCACGGACGCCAGCTTCAAGCCCGGCTGTGCCGCGCGTCCGCTGCCAGGGGTCAGCACCAGGATCGTGGACGACGCCGGCAATAAAGTTGCGCCCGGCGTCCAGGGAAACATCGTGGTTGACTCCCCCGGGCCCGCTATCGCGCGCACCGTCTGGGGCAACCCGCGCCGCTACTTCGATTCCTACTGGAGCAAGTACGCGGACCGCGGCTGGTTCCTGGCCGGTGACGGCGCCAAGTACGACGCCGACGGCGACATCTGGATCCTGGGCCGGGTGGATGACACCCTCAACGTCTCCGGCCACCTGCTCTCCACCATCGAGATCGAATCCGCCCTGGTGTCCCACCCGGAGGTGGTGGAAGCCGGGGTCTGCCCGGTCTCGGACCCGAAAACCGGCCATGCGGTGGTCTCCTTCGTTGTCCTGAAGGCAGGCGCTGAAGCCCGGCTGACCAGCGATGTGGCCCACGAGCTCCGGAACCACGTGGCCAGGGAGATCGGGCCCATCGCCAAGCCGCGCGACGTCGTCGTGGTCCCCGATGTCCCCAAGACGCGCAGCGGCAAGATCATGCGCCGGCTGCTCACCCAACTGTTCGAAGGTACCGCGCTGGGCGATACCACCTCACTCCAGAACGAACCGGCGATCGCCGGCATCCAGCACGTCCTGCACCAGCGGACCCTAGCAAAGGAAAATTCATGACCGAGATCAGCAACGTCGCCCGACTCTCCGAACCCCTCAAGTTCGCGTACTGGGTTCCGAACGTCTCCGGCGGCCTGGTGGTGTCCACCATCGAACAGCGCACCGGCTGGGACTTCGACTACAACAGGAAGCTCGCCCGGATCGCCGAGGACTCAGGCTTCGAGTACGCCCTGACCCAGACCCGCTACGCCGCGTCCTACGGGGCGGACAAGCAGCATGAGGCCACGTCGTTCAGCCTGGCCCTGCTGGCCGCCACCGAACGGTTGAAGGTGATCGCTGCCGTCCACCCGGGCATGTGGCACCCCGGCGTGCTGGCCAAGTACATCATCACCGCGGACCACATCTCCAACGGCCGCGCCGCCGTGAACATCGTCTCCGGCTGGCTGAAGAGCGAGTTCACCAACTTCGGCCTGGAATGGCTGGAACACGATGAGCGCTATGTCCGCACCGAGGAGTTCATCAACGTCCTGCGCGGTCTGTGGACCGAAAAGGAGTACAGCCAGTCCGGCAAGTACTACAACATCACCGACTTCACGCTGAACCCCGCGCCGGTTGATGTCCCCGGCCGCGCCCACCCGGAAATCTTCTTCGGCGGAAACTCGACGGCGGCCCAGGCCACGGCCGGCCGCGTGGCCGACTGGTACTTCTCAAACGGCAAGGACCTGGAGGGCTTCAAGGAGAACATCGCCGGCGTGGTCGCTTCCGCCGGCGAGGCCCGCCGCGGCGCCGAGGGCCGGCTGGCAGCGCCGAAGTTTGGCCTGAACGGATTCGTCATCGCCCGCGACTCTGAGAAGGAAGCGCGGGACACCCTGCGCGAGATCGTCGAGAAGGCACACAAGCCGGCGGTCCAGGGTTTCCGCGACGCCGTGCAGGAAGCCGGAGCATCCACCAAGGACGGCAAGGGCATGTGGGCCGACTCCACATTCGAGGACCTGATCCAATACAACGACGGCTTCAAGACCCAGCTGATCGGCACCCCGGAGCAGATCGCCGAGCGCATCGTGGAGTACAAGAAGATCGGCGTGAACCTGTTCCTCACCTGCTACCTGCACTTCCAGGAGGAGGTGGCCGCATTCGGCCGGGACATCCTGCCGATCGTCCGCGAGTTGGAGGCTGACCTGGCCCGGAAGAACGGCACGGAACTCAACCTGTCCGGCACGCCGGTGGCCGCTGAGGCGGTGGCTGTCTGATGGCTGACCGTACTTTCGGTTTCCGCACCCGCGCCCTGCATGCCGGCGGCATTCCCGACGCCGAGCACGGCGCCCGCGCCGTCCCCATCTACCAAACCACGTCCTTTGTCTTCAAGGACACTGATGACGCCGCCAACCTGTTCGCCCTGCAGAAGTACGGCAACATCTACTCCCGCATCGGCAACCCCACGGTGGCAGCCTTCGAGGAGCGCATCGCATCCCTCGAAGGCGGCATCGGCGCCGTGGCAACCTCGTCTGGCATGGCTGCGGAGTTCATCACCTTCGCCGCATTGACGCAGGCCGGCGACCACATCGTGGCAGCCTCCCAGCTGTACGGCGGCACGGTGACCCAGCTGGACGTGACCCTGCGCCGCTTTGGCGTGGACACCACGTTTGTGCCCGGCACCGACCCCGCTGACTATGCTGCGGCGGTCCGGGAGAACACCAAGGCGATCTTCGTGGAGGTGGTGGCCAACCCGTCGTCGGAGGTCCAGGACCTGGCGGGGCTGGCGAAGGTGGCGCACGACGCCGGGATCCCCCTGGTGGTGGACGCCACCTTGAGCACGCCGTACCTCGTGCGCCCCATCGAGCACGGCGCCGACATCGTGATCCACTCGGCCACGAAATTCCTGGGTGGGCACGGCACCACCCTGGGTGGCGTGGTGGTGGAAAGCGGCCGGTTCAACTGGGGCAACGGCAAGTTCCCAACCATGACCGAGCCGGTGGCTTCCTACGGCAACGTCTCCTGGTGGGGCAACTTCGGCGAATACGGCTTCCTCACCAAGCTCCGCTCCGAACAGCTGCGCGACATTGGACCGGCCCTGTCACCGCAGTCGGCGTTCCAGCTCCTCCAAGGCGTCGAAACCTTGCCCCAGCGGCTTGACGAGCACCTGAAGAACGCGCAGGCCGTGGCCGAATGGCTCGAGAATGACGACCGGGTGGCGTACGTGAACTACTCCGGCCTGCCCTCCCACCCGCACTTTGAGCGGGCACGGAAGTACCTGCCGCTGGGCCCGGGATCGGTCTTCTCCTTCGGGGTGAAGGGCGGACGGGCCGCGGGCCGGAAGTTCATTGAGTCGCTGCAGCTGGCCTCGCACCTGGCCAACGTGGGTGACTCGCGGACCCTGGTGATCCACCCGGGTTCCACCACGCACCAGCAGTTGAGCCCCGCCCAGCTCGAATCGGCGGGCGTGCCGGAGGACCTGGTCCGCATTTCGGTGGGCCTGGAGGACATCGAGGACATCCTGTGGGACCTGGACCAGGCGCTTACCGAGGCATCAGCCCTGGCGGCCGCGCCCGAACCTGTCAGTGAAGAACCTGCAGACGCCTGCACGATCGGAGCAAACGCATGAGCACCGCTGAACGTACGTGGTCCGGCCCGTCAGCACCGGAGCGGTTGGCCCTGCTCCGGCAGGCGAAGTCGATTGCGATTGTTGGCGCTTCGGACAAACCGTCGCGGGCCAGCTACTTCGTGGCCACCTACCTGCTGTCCTCCACCCGCTACAAGGTGTACTTCGTCAACCCGGTGGTCAAGGAAATCCTGGGCCGGCCCACCTACGCCTCGCTGGCGGACCTGCCGGAGAGCCCGGACATCGTTGACGTGTTCCGCAAGCACGACGACCTGCCCGGTGTCCTGGACGAGGCAGTGGCCGCGGGAGCCAGGACGCTCTGGTTGCAGCTGGGGTCCTGGCACGAAGGGGTGGCCGCGGACGCGGAAGCCGCCGGGCTCGATGTGGTGATGGACCGCTGCGTAAAGATCGAGCACGCCCGTTTCCACGGCGGCCTCCACCTTGCCGGGTTCGATACAGGCGTCATTTCCTCGAAGCGGCAGGTCCTGTCCTGACCGTTTCCGCCACCTAGCAGTGGAGCGGGCCCGTTGGACGGGCCCGCTCTTGGTGCATATCAGCTATTTTGCCGGGGACGCCGGCTTCTGGTTGTTTCCCTGGCTTCCGCCCTGGCCTTTGCCGGACACGCCGTCTCCAGCCCCCGCGGAGCCTGCGGCTTTCCGGGCCGCCCCCGCCGGGTCCACGCCGCCTGGGGCCACGCCGCCGGCCGCAGCATCCGGTGCCGGGACCCCGTCCTTGCCGGAGGCGGCCGCAGCCTGGCCCGCCGGTGTTCCTGCGGCCGCGGCCGCTCCACTGCCATCCTTGCCGCCGGGGCCGCTTGGCTCAGCAGTTAGGGCGGCCCCGGCGGCGCACTTCCCGGAGCCTGCGCCGGCGCTATGCATAACCGGGCCAAGGCACGCCGGCGGGCCCGTGTAACCGGCCAGGCCGGCAGGACCCGGCAGGAAGCGGAACACGGCTCTTCCCGGATGGGTGGCCCCACCGGGCGCCGAAGGCAAGGCGGTGGCGGTAAGGTCTGTATCCGCGTCCGCCTCTTCCGCGGGGTTGCCGGCGGCGGTGGCTGGCGCGCCAGCGGCGGGATTGCCCCACGGCGCCCAGTCCTCCATCAACTGCTCCATCGCGCTGTTGCCGGGAGCGGTTGAGCTGGCGGCCACTCCCCCAACGCCCAGCCCCATCCCGGCCACCAGGGCCAGTCCCAGTGCGGTGGGACGGTTCAAGCGGCGACGGCGACGCCCAAGTTCGTCGTCCGGCCGGTCACCATTCAGCTGGTCACCGGACGAATCGCCATGGTCCGCGGCGGCGAGCAGCGCTGCGAGCTCCCCGGTGGGCGCCGGAGCGGGCAGCGAACCCAGGGCACCCAGCGTCACCAGGGAGTCCCGCAGTTCCGTGTCCTGGCCCAGGCCGGCGTCCTGGAGCATATCGTCAACGAACGTGACGAGCTTGTCCGAAGCGGATGTCATGGCGTGAAATACTCCCTCACTGCCGCAAGTTCCCGAAGTTTCAGCAGTGCGCGCCGCTGGAGCTGCTTCACGGCGCCGGCGCTCTTGTTGATGGTCTCCGCTGTCTGTTCCACCGTCAGGCCGCCCACCAGCCGCAGCGACAGAACTTCGCGCTGGTCCTGGGGCAGGCCGTCCAGCAGCCCGAGGATTTCCCCGGGTGAGATTCGTTGCAGTGCTTGTTTTTCCGCTGAGCTGTCCTGGCGCTGGTCAAGCTCGGGCTCGAACGGCAGCTTGAGCGGGCTTCGGCTTTGGCGGCGGTGATCGTCCACCATCCGTGCGTGGGCAACCGAAAAGATGAAGGTGCGGAGCCCGGCATCTCCACCGTGCACAGTGTCGAGCCGGGGCAGGACTGAAAGAAACACTTCCTGCATGGCGGCCTCCGGATCCTCTACTCCCCGGGCGGTGAGATAGCCCAGTACCTGCGACGCGTATGTCTTGTAGACGAGGCTGAAGGCAGGGGTCGCGGGGGTTGGGTGGTCCGGAGCCTCATCTGTCTCTGCATCAGTCACTGACGTGGTGCTTTCCGTCAAGGAGGGGTTGGCAAGGCAGTCGTTCAGTACATCCGGAACGCTGCCCCTACTTTACCCTTCAGTAACTACCGCTGCCGGAACCGCCACGACGCCGGGTAAACGGGCCATTACCGGGTCCGGCCTCTGCTGCCGGTTGAGCGGAAAGACAAAAGAGCCGGTCTGGAACGTGATGGGGGACAGGTTCCAGACCGGCACTTCATAGGGGTAATCGCTGCGCACCCCGAAAGGGTTACGCGATATCAAAAAAACTTTTTTGTGGCCTGTTCCGCCGCACTCATCGGGCAGCAGCCCTGGTCCACCGGGGCAGTGTGGCCTGCCGGCGCGGTGCCTTTGCCAGCGGGAACGGATTCAATCCCGCGGGCATGCGCTCCTCGCTGCATACGGGTACGACGCCGGCGGGCGGTTCCGCGGAAACCACGGAAGCAGCCGCAACGGGCGCCGTCACGGGACGCGCCGCCGTCCCGGCCGGACAAAGGTCCGTGACCAAACCAGTGCCGGCACATTCGCGGACCGCAGCGATGCCGGCCGCGAGGGCCTGCTTGTCCCGGTACGGCCCGGACACCGCGACCACTGCGCCATCCGGGGCCAGGAGCCGGAACCGGAAGAACGAATCAGCGTCGATGAATGCTTCAAATTTTCCGGCCATGACGGTCCTTCCTTGGGCACCAGGGGGTACTAATGAGTCTCGCCAATGCACCTGCAGCCTCACAAGGCCGTGCGCGTTAAGCCTGTGTAAATTGCTTTCCACCCTGTAGGGACAGCCCACGATGCGCAAACGGCAGGCCACCTGCAAAGGTGGCCTGCCGTCGTCGCCATTCTGCCCTGGCTGCGCGTGTCAGTCGTTGATGAGGTCGTTCACCACAATGGTCTGGTCCCGGTCCGGGCCCACGCCGATAGCGGAGAAGCGGGTCCCGGACAGCTTCTCCAGCGCCAGGACGTAGTTGCGCGCATTCTCCGGCAGGTCAGCCAGGGTGCGGGCACCCGTGATGTCCTCGGTCCAGCCATCGAAGTACTCGAAGATGGGCTTGGCGTGGTGGAACTCGGTCTGCGTCATGGGCATTTCGTCGTGCCGGACACCGTCCACGTCGTAGGCCACGCAGACGGGGATCTGCTCGATGCCGGTGAGCACGTCCAGCTTGGTGACGAAGTAGTCCGTGAAACCGTTAACGCGTGAAGCATGGCGGGCCAGGACGGCGTCGTACCAGCCGCAGCGGCGCGGCCGGCCGGTGTTGACGCCGAATTCGCCGCCGGTCTTCTGCAGGTAAACGCCCATCTCGTCGAAGAGTTCGGTGGGGAACGGCCCGGCACCAACGCGGGTGGTGTAGGCCTTGATGATGCCGATCGAGCGGGAAATGCGGGTGGGACCGATGCCGGAGCCCACCGACGCGCCGCCGGCGGTGGGGTTGGAGGAGGTCACGAACGGGTAGGTGCCGTGGTCCACGTCCAGGAATGTCGCCTGGCCTCCTTCCATGAGCACTACCTTGCCCTCGTCCAGCGCCGTGTTCAGGACCAGGGTGCTGTCGATGACCAGCGGGCGGAGCCGGTCCGCGAAGGACAGGAAGTACTCCACGATCTCGTCCACCACCACGCCGCGGCGGTTGTAGACCTTGACCAGCAGTTCGTTCTTCTGGCGCAGGGAGCCTTCCACCTTCTGGCGGAGGATGGACTCGTCGAAGACATCCTGGACGCGGATGCCCAGGCGGGCCACCTTGTCCATGTAGGCGGGCCCGATGCCGCGGCCGGTGGTTCCGATTGCCCGGCTGCCCAGGAAGCGCTCCGTCACTTTGTCGAGGACCTGGTGGTACGGGGCCACCAGGTGGGCGTTGGCGGAAACGCGGAGCTTTGAGGTGTCGGCGCCGCGCGCCTGGAGCCCGTCGATTTCCTGGAAGAGGGCCTCGAGGTTCACCACGCAGCCGTTGCCGATGATGGGAACAGCATTGGGGCTGAGGATGCCGGCCGGCAGCAGTTTGAGTTCGTACTTTTCACCGCCTACGACGACGGTGTGCCCGGCGTTGTTGCCGCCGTTGGGCTTGACGACGTAGTCAACGCGGCCGCCCAGAAGATCGGTGGCCTTGCCTTTTCCTTCGTCGCCCCACTGGGCTCCTACGATCACAATTGCTGGCATGGGATCCTCCCCCATTCGTTCGGGCTGCCCGGGTCCTGCCATCTGGTGGCGGGGCCCGCGCTGCGCCGTTCATGAGAATGCCCCGAACATACCGGTCTTCGCTGGTCCGCGGGGCGGCACGGCGAAGCAAGAGTTCCGGGGCTCTTACCACCCAAGTTTAGCCGATGGGGCAGTTTGTCCACGGCTTGGGCCCGCCGCGGCCCTCCGACAAGAAGGACCGCGGCGGCACCGGGCCGTTACTCGTCTTCCGCTTCCCCTGCAGGCCGGGACGTCTGCTCGGCGAGCGTGTCCCAGAAGGAGGTGTCGGCGTCGGCAATTGATCCATCCGCGATGGCCGCGGCAGTGGAGGTCAGCGTGGTGACCGTCTGCTGGATCAGGTAGCCGTTGCTCCGCTGCCCCAGCGCATAGCCGTCCAGGTAGTGGTCGGACATGCCGCGCATCTCGAAGAGCAGGGTGGCGATGCCGTATTCCGCCGAAAGGCCGTTGCGGCTGATGGTCTCGGCGCTGCCGCCCTGGTACTTGCCCAGGTGGCCCCAGCCGGTGGAGTCGACGTTGTTGAAGACCACGGCGCCGAGCTGCTTGGATTTCTCCACGACGGCGGGGTCGGCGTTCGGGGTGGTGGGATACAGGATGGAGCCGGAGACCAGCTTTCCGTCGCGCTCGGCCCGGGTGCCCTGGTGGTGCAGGTCGATCATGTAGTCGATGCGGTACTTGCGCATCACGTTGTTGTGCAGCGCCTGGGTTTCCGGCTGGATCTTGGCCACGTGGTCCCGGTTCAGGTCCACACCCTCTGCGTTGTAGCGGGTGAGGTGGCGGTCCCCCTTGGCCAGATAGTCCTCCAGGGAGAAGTTGACGTCCCCCATGGCGCCGTCCGCATTGAGCATGGGCACGATCAGGATGTTCACGCCGTCCAGGATGCCTGCAGACTTTCCCGTCCCCAGGTGCTTGATGAACTCCATGGCACCTTCGGTGGTGAGCTGTTCATTGCCGTGCTGCTGGGTGAGGTACAGGATGGTGGGCTTGGCCGGATCCGAGATGTACTTCACCAGGTGGATGTCGCGGCCCTTGACGGTCTGGCCGATGACCTCCAGCTCCATGGCCGGCTGGCGTGCGTCCTGGTCCTTCAGGAACGAGACCAGCTGGTCATAGGTGGCCAGCTTCGACGTGGTGATCTGGCCATTGCCGTCGTAGGTGGGCCCTTCGCCCACGGCATTGGCCAGCGGCGCCGGGCCTGCCACGACGGCGAGCGCCAAGGCTCCGGTTACGGCAAGGATCCTGAAGGATTTCGTCACAGTGCGTTACCTCTTTCAAGTGCTTCGGGTACCGCCCAGCCGCTTCATCGCGGCGGCGGCATGTGACACCCAGCCAAGCAAGCCTAACGAAAACTGTCAATACGCTGGACAAAACCTGAAAGCACATCGGTGAGCAGCGAAAATACCGGGCAGTGCCTTCCATTGGTAGAAGGCGCCCGGCGTTTCGTTTCCCCGGGCTTGGTAAACTGGCAAAGGCCGACCAGGAATCGGCCCACCCCAACTAACCACCGTTGATGATCCGCGCCGCCGTGCGCCCATTTTCGCCGGTGGAAGCAATATCAATCCCCGCAGGAGAACCAGCACTTCATGACAGCCCTGGCACCCGAAACATTCCACGAACAGCTCATGAGCCGCCGCTACGAACCCAGCGTTGCCGCCGTCAACGAGCTGTGCGATTCCCTGCAGGAGGCCAAGCCCGGAACTGTGGTGCCCTATGTGGACCCCATGCACGATGTGGAGGAAACCCGCATCATCAGCCTGTTCTCCAACATCGGTGAGGTGGATCCGTCAGGATTCATCACGGCCGGAGACCAGGATGCCGCTACCCGGATGCTGGGGATCCAGTGGAAGCTGGGCCTGCGCCCCGAGTTCGTGATGCCGTGGAACGTCCACCCTTGGCACCTTCCGGGCGAAGCCAACGGAAAGTTCACTCCGGACCAGATCCAGGCAGGCCTGAAGCCCCTGCTGAAGTTCCTGGCCCTGGTCCCCCGCGCCTCGGTGATCGTGGCGCACGGCACCGAGGCCAACCGCCTGGCCAACCTCCTGCTGAAGACCGAAGTGCCCCTGCTCTGGCGCCGCGGCCTGAAGACCTACAAGGTCCGCTCCCTGAGCGGCCGCGCCTTCGCCGGTTCCCCGGCACGCCAGGAGGAATACCTGGAGGACATGCGCGCCGCCTACGCAGACGCCATGGCCCGCACGGGCATCGCCAAAGCCTAAGCCAAGGACTTTAACGCCCGACGGCGGGTGGCCACCTTTTCAGGAAAGGTGGCCACCCGCCGTCGGCCGTTTAAGCCTGGGAACCTTTAGGATTTGCCCTCGATGGCAGCCTTCGCCGTCGGATCGGAGTCGTTCAGGAACTTCTCGATCCGCTCCGGCTCGTCAGCCTCGCCGATGGCCGCCGAGGCCCTGCCCAGGGAGTAGAGGGCCCGCAGGAAACCGCGGTTCGGCTCATGCTCCCAGGGGATGGGGCCCACACCCCGCCAGCCGTTGCGGCGCAGCGCGTCCAGTCCACGGTGGTAACCCACCCGGGCGTAGGCGTAGGAATCGATGGTGCGGCCCTCTGTCCATGCCTCCTCGGCCAGGACGGCCCACAAAAGCGAGGACGTGGGGTGTTTCGCCACCAGGTCCAGGGCCTCGTGGCCGGCCTCAAGCTGCCCGTACACCTCTGTTTCGGCGGGCAGGAGCGTGGGCTCCGGACCCATCAGGTTCCGGCGGAACTCGTCCGACATTTAGAAGGTCTTTCCGGCCGAACCGAGCTGCTTGGTGGCTTCCACCACGCGGGCTGCCAGGCCGGCTTCGGCGGAGGCGCCCCAGACGCGGGGGTCGTAGGTCTTCTTGTTGCCTACTTCGCCGTCCACCTTCAGGACGCCGTCGTAGTTCTTGAACATGTGGTCGGCCACGGGACGCGTGTAGGCGTACTGGGTGTCCGTGTCGATGTTCATCTTGATCACGCCGAAGGAGACGGCGTCGGCGATTTCCTGGTCGGAGGAGCCGGAGCCGCCGTGGAAGACCAGGTCGAACGGGTTGTCCTTGCCGATCTTCGAGCCCACCTGCGCCTGGATGTCCTTGAGGATCTCCGGGCGGAGCTTGACGCCGCCGGGCTTGTAGACGCCGTGGACGTTGCCGAAGGTCAGGGCCGTGATGTAGCGGCCGTTCTCGCCGGAGCCGAGGGCGTCGATGGTGGCCAGGGCGTCTTCCACCGTGGTGTACAGCTTGTCGTTGATGGCGTTTTCGACGCCGTCTTCCTCGCCGCCGACGGTGCCGATCTCCACTTCGAGGATCATCTTGGCGGCAGCAGTGCGGGCCAGCAGGTCGCGGGCGATGCGCAGGTTTTCCTGCAGGGTTTCTGCGGAGCCGTCCCACATGTGGGAGTTGAACAGCGGGTTGCGGCCGGCCTTGACCTCAGCCTCGGAAGCCTCGAGCAGGGGCAGGACGAAACCGTCCAGCTTGTCCTTGGGGCAGTGGTCCGTGTGCAGGGCGACGTTGACGCCGTAGTTCTTGGCGACTTCCCGGGCGAAGGCTGCGAAGCCGAGGGAACCGGCAACCATGTCCTTGGTGGATGCGCCGGACCAGTAGGCGGCGCCGCCGGTGGAAACCTGGACGATGCCGTCGGACTCCGCCTCGGCGAACCCGCGGAGCGCTGCGTTCAGCGTCTGCGAGGACGTGACGTTCACGGCCGGGTATGCGAAGCCGCCCGCCTTCGCGCGGTCGATCATTTCGGAGTAGATCTCTGGGGTTGCAATGGGCATGCTGGCTCCTCTGCTGAGTTTCGTCTGTGGGTGGAAGACCCTCAAGTAGACCGCTTACGGCTAGGCACCATCCTAGCCATTCCCGGGGCGGGAGTGCTCTGGGTTACGCCCCACCGCGTCCTGCCCCAACCACCGGCGAGAGAACCCTCTGCGTCGGCGGCCCTCGCGAGATGTCATTTGACGGCAATGCCGCATCTCGGGATTGCCCTCAACTGCCATCTCGCGTCCAGCCACAGTCCTGAAGCACCTGGCGCACCCTTTGGACGACGGCGGGCCGGTCACCTTCGAGGTGTCGCCTTCCAACCCGTATCTCAAGCCAGCCCAGCGCCAGGGTCCGGTCCTGCCGCTCGATGTCGTGCAAATGCTGATCGGGATCTGCGTGGTGTTGGCCGTCGTACTGCAGCGAGATCCGCCACTGCGGGTAGGCGGCATCGGGCCACAAAACGGGAACACCGCGGAAATCCCGGACGATGTAGTTGAGAACCGGCTCCGGCAGTCCCGCGGTGACCAGAGCCAGGCGCATTCGCGTTTCCGGCGCCGAATCGGCGCCCACCCGGATGAGTTCGAGTGCTGCCCGGGCAACTTTGACACCACGCATCCCCGGATGGCGCGCAACCATACGGGCGAGGTCCTCTCTGCTGCACAATGCCTCCCTGGGATAGGGAAACCCTGGCCCATGGGTGCAAACCAGATGGTCGCCCACTGCAACCAGCTCCTCCAAAGCCAGCACGGACGCAAGATCCAGCCAGGTTCGCGCAGGCGAGGTGAGGCGGACGCCGTCGTACTCCACCACTTCGTTGGGCAGGAAGGTCAGCAGATGTCCTACGACGACGTTGGCCCGCCGCGGGAAGCTGAAACCCCGCCGACGCGCTAGGTGGATCCGCCAGTCACTGCCTGGCCCGCCCGGCAACGGCGCCTCCCACACCCGGGCGGCGGACAGGGAGGCCAGGATGGAGGTGTCATCCAGGTCCGTGTAGGCACGTAAGGCTGCTGCGCCGACCGCGCCTGACTGGACCGGCACCCGAATTCCGCGGGATACAGTCACCAGGTCCTTAGCGGCGGTACGCGTCCGGGAGATTCCTGCCTTATCTGAGGCGCGGAGTGAGAAGGAACCGTTGGTCAAATGGTCGGGGAGGATGGCCCTGCGCATCCCTCATTCTGGCCCGCCGGCAACAGCAGGATGACGTTATCCACAGGCTTGGCTGCCATCCGGAGCGCGAAATGGCACTTAACCGCAATATGCGGGGCCGGGACTGCCGTCAAATGCCATCTCGCGGGGGCTGGTTGAACACGTGCCGGCGGATCCAGGCGTGCATGGCAATGGCGGCCGCGGAGGCCGCGTTGATGGAGCGGGTGGAGCCGAACTGCTCGATGGACAGGGTGGCGACGGCGGCCTTATGGACCTCCGGGGTCAGGCCCGGGCCTTCCTGCCCGAACACCAGCACACAGTCGCGCGGCAGCTCGTACGTCTCCAGCGGGACCGAATCCGGGAAGATGTCGATGCCGATGATCGCAAGCCCTTCGCCCTGCGCCCACTGGACGAAGTCCTCGACGGTGGGGTGGTGGCGGACGTGCTGGTAGCGGTCGGTGACCATGGCGCCGCGCCGGTTCCACCGCCGTCGGCCGATAATGTGCACCTCTTTGGCAAGGAAGGCGTTGGCGGTGCGCACCACCGTGCCGATGTTCAGGTCGTGCTGCCAGTTCTCAATGGCGACGTGGAAGTTATGGCGCCGGGAGTCCAGTTCCGCCACGATCGCCTCGTGCTTCCAGTAGCGGTATTTGTCCAGGACGTTGCGGCGGTCACCGTCCGCAAGCAGGTCGGGGTCCCAGTGGTCGCCTTGGGGCAGTTCCCCTTCCCAGGGCCCGACGCCGACCTCCGCCTTTGCGGGTTCGGCCTCCCCGGGCTCGTGGCGGGGTTCGTCTGGCAGGCCGGGCGTCTGGTTCACCCCTCAACACTAGACTGGACCACTGGAGCATTCATCACCGGTGGAGGTAGTCGTGGCAGAAGAAGACCAGGTAGCAGGAAACCCTGCGGTTTACCGCAGCGGCCAGGAGATTGAGTGCTGGCTGACGGACATGGACGGCGTTCTGGTCCACGAGAACCAGCCGATCCCCGGCGCCGCAGAGCTGATACAGCGGTGGGTGGATACGTCCAAGCGCTTCCTGGTACTGACCAACAACTCCATCTTCACCCCCCGCGACCTTGCCGCCCGGCTGCGGTCCTCCGGCCTGGAGATTCCTGAAGAAAACATCTGGACCTCCGCGCTGGCCACGGCCCAGTTCCTCAAGGACCAGGTGCGCTCGGAGTCCGGCAACCGCGCCTACACCATCGGTGAGGCAGGGCTGACGACGGCGCTGCACGAGGCCGGCTTCATCCTCACCGACCAGAACCCGGACTTCGTGGTGCTTGGCGAGACGCGTACGTACTCCTTTGAGGCCATCACCACGGCCATCCGCCTGATCCTTGCCGGTGCCCGGTTCATCGCCACCAACCCGGATGCCACCGGCCCCTCGAAGGATGGCCCCATGCCGGCCACCGGAGCCATCGCGGCGCTGATCACCAAGGCCACCGGACGCGAGCCGTACATCGTGGGCAAGCCAAATCCCATGATGTTCCGTTCCGCCATGAACCAGATCGATGCGCATTCCGAGACCACCGCCATGATCGGCGACCGCATGGACACGGACATCATCGCCGGCATGGAAGCGGGACTGCACACCGTCCTGGTCCTCAGCGGCATCACGCACAAGGACGACATTGCCGCGTATCCGTTCCGGCCCAACCAGGTGCTGAACTCCGTGGCGGACCTGAAAAACCAGATCTAGAAGATGCTCACCCGGGAACCGCCCCGGGGCAGCGGGAAGAAACCGTCCAGCAGTTCCGCCACCAGGGGCCGGTAGATCTGCGGATTCCAGCCGGGGCTGGCGTGGGCAGGCGCCGCACCGGTTGTCTGCAGGTTGCTGGAGACCATGTTGTCCTTGAACACCACCGCCCAGGTTTCCGCCGCGGTTTCGTAATCGACGGTTTTGTCCTTGGGGTTGCCGATGTAGGCCATCTTTGCCGTCCCCAGCTTCCCGGCAAACTGGCGTCCCTCGAAGTGGTAGATGTACGCGGACTCCGTCTGGACCAGCACATTTGAAGGGGCGATCGGGGACAGCTGCTCCAGCGTCTGGTCCAGGATCTGGCGCCAGCTCCGTTCGTCCTTGTGGATGATGCGCTCCCCCAGCTCGTACCCGCCGCGCAGCGTGGACGGGAACCTGACGCCGCGTTCGTAAAGAAACACCACGCCGTCGAACCAGCTCTGGTCCAGGACGTCGTGGGCGCTGTAGGGACTGGAATCCAGGAGGATGAACTGTACTTGGACTTCGTGCAGGGCAAGGAGCCGGGCGGCGACCTGTGTGGCCAGCATTCCGCCGAAGCTGTGGCCGTAGAAGAACAGCTTGGTGATTTTCTCCGCGGCGATGTAGTCGGTGATCGCGTTGACCACCTCGGTGATGTTCAGCCCCAGGTTGGAATACCCGACGGCGGCGAGCCGGGCGCGCTTGTTCAGCGCCCCGCGCATGGTGTTGAGGATCCATTGGGCCTCTTCCCAGCTTGTCTTGTATCCCGGGAACAGGAACCAGCTGGCATCCGGGTAGTAGGCGTCGGCAAAGTCGTCGGCAATGCTGAGGATCCTGGTGCTGCGGCGCTGGGACTGGACCTCGCGGGTCACCAGCATGTCGGCAGCGAGCAGCCCCGATGCCCCCGCGCCAGCCAGGAACGTGCGGCGCGAAAAGCGTTTTAGGGCAGCCGCCTCCGACAGCAGCCGGGCACCGGATACCCCACGCCGGCTCTGCGGACTGACCTCCCCCTCATACGGCACACTCCTACCGTAAGCCCACCCAAACGTGCCTCCGCAACGGGCGGGTTCAACCCTTTGGTGACGCAGGGGTCAGCTGGCCGCCTGGCCTTCCGTGGCGGGGAGGGGGGCTGACGGTTCCTGCTGGCGGCGGTGGATTTCGAGTCCGATGTCGTTATAGCGGCCCAGCAGGTCCGCGCTGTCCTGGGTCTGCGGGCTGTCGAGCAGCGCGAAGAGCGCGTCACTGGCCGCAAGGAGCTCGTCATTCGAATATTCCGTGAGGGGCCGGCCGTACAGCTCCTCGATCCACATGACGGGCAGGTGCGGATACTCACCGGCGAAGCGGCCGCCAGGGAACAGTTCCCGGATGTCATCGTCCATGGGCAGCGGCTGGTCACTGGAGGAACCACCCAGGGAAGCGCTGCGGGCAAGGGGTGTCAGCTGGAGGGAAACCCCGGCGCCGCCACCGGCCAGGGTGTTGGCGTCCAGAACGTTCAGGTCACTGCGCAGTCCGGCCAGGGCGGAGGACTCCACAAGTTCGGCCTGCGACAGGTCGACGGAAATGTGGCAGCGGATGCCCATTCGCCGGACACGGCGGATGATGTGGATCAGGTGGGGGCGGGAACCGCACGTCAGGCTGCCCCGGACTTCAATCCGGACGACGTCTGCGGGGACATCAAAGTTAACAACTGCTTCTAATGCTCGGTCCATAGGTACTCCAAAAGAGGTCTATGGCCGACGGCTCAACCTCCGCAAGCGTAACCTTCACGGGAGCTCCCGCACAACCCGTCCCTTAGGAGCGTGTGCCCTGCCTTACCTTGCCCGGTTCCTCGTAGTGCGTCCGGGCACCGGTACCGCCCACCGAATCCACCAGGGTTTTGGCGATGTCCCGCAGCTTGGTGTTGCTGTTGCTGGACGCCTCGGTGAGGATCTGGACGGCAGCCTGCTGGCTGCAGCGGTTTTGTGCCATGACAATGCCAACGGCGATGTCAATGATGGTGCGGGACTCCAGGGTGGCCCGGAGGTTTGACGCGCTGTCCGCATGCAGTGAGAACCGGACGGCAAGGCGCAGGGCCTGTGAAATCTCGCGGGTGAAGTCCCGTGCCCTGGCCGCGGCATTCCCCTCGAATTTACGGGGAACATCGGAATAGAGGTTCAGGGCCGCCTTGGCCTCGCCCTGCAGGGTGAACGGGAGGGAGAGCACCGAGCGCAGCCCGTGGGACGCGACGGCTGTGGCGTAATCGGGCCCCCACCGGTTCTCCTCCAGGAGGTCGGGAACGTGGACTTCACGTTCCTCCTCAGCGGCCGTAAGGCAGGGGCCCTGGGACAGCGAATACTGGATTTCGTCCACTTCCCGGGCGGAGTCGCTGCTCCAGCCGATGGTGGCCGCCTTGCGGTCCCGCAGCAGGGTGATGCCGCACAGGGCGTCGTCGCCGTCGCCGGCCATCTGGTGGGCGGAGAAACGGGCCAGTTCGTTGAGGAAGTCCTCGAAGTCGGCGCTTTCCAGGATCAGGTTCTGGACCTGGTCGGTTGCGCTCAAAGGCTGTTGTGGGGGGAGCAAGGTGCGGGGTCTCCAAGCAACTAAAAAGTGTTACCGCATATCGTAAAACAGCGCCAACAGCCCAGCCAACTGCCATCCGCTTGCCGCCCCCGGACTCCTGCCCGGGTGCCCTGCAGGACTAAGCCAGTCCCAGCTCGTCCTTGCCGAACGCGAACAGGTACGGAACGCCTGTTTCGGCTTCGATTTTTTCCTTGGCACCGGTATCGCGGTCCACGATGACGGCCACCGCCACCACGTTGCCGCCGGCTTTCCGGACGCCTTCCACTGCGGTCAGCGCAGAACCACCGGTCGTGGAAGTGTCCTCCAGGACCAGGACCTTGCGCCCCTCGACCGAAGGGCCCTCCACCTGCCGGCCCATGCCGTACGACTTCTGGGCCTTGCGGACCACGAACGCGTCAACGGCCCGGCCGGCATCAGCGGCAGCATGCATCACGGCGGTGCCAACGGGGTCGGCGCCCATGGTCAGTCCGCCCGCGCACTCAAAGTCGATCCCGGCGTCGTCCGCCAGTGCGAGCATTACCTGGCCCACCAGCTTGGACGCCTCATGGTGCAGGGTGATGCGGCGGAGGTCGATGTAGTAGTCAGCCTCGGCTCCGCTCGAGAGGATCACCTTGCCGCGGACCACGGCGAGTTCCTTGATGAGTTCGAGCAGGCGGGCGCGGGCAGCTGCGGTGTCGACCGCAGTGTCAGTGGGCGAAGTCATGGGCTCAAGTTTAGTGGGTGGGCTGACCGTGAGCGGGCGGGCAAAGCCGGGCGCGTGTTCGGGGCGCGGCCCGAACGCGATGACGCGCGGCAGGACCCGCTTAACCACCGGGTTGTGGCGCAGGACGAAGAAGGCCAGCCGCTGGAACGAGAGCCCGGTGCGGGCACGATCACGGGCCAGGACCCCACCGGACAACCTCCCCGCGAAGAGCGGAACGAACACCACCCTGTGCATGATCCGCTGCACGGTCTGGACCATAACCGTGGGCATGCTGCGGCGGCGCTGGATCGCGGCAAGGGTCCGCGTCCGCACCCGGCCCCGGCGCAGGTCCGGTGCAAGCCGTTCCGCGGCGGCCACTGCGTCCTGGATGGCCAGGTTGATGCCCACTCCCCCGGCCGGTGACATCGCATGGGCGGCGTCCCCGATGCACAGGAAACCGTCGATATACCAGCGCCGCAGGCGGTTCAGTTTGACGTCCAGCCAATGCAGGTCATCCAGGCTGCGGATCGAGTCAACGCGGTCGGCGAGGTCCGGACGAAGTGCCGCCACGCGCTGCCGGAACCGTTCCACGCCGCCGGCCCTGATCGTGGCATCCGAGCCCTTGGGAGCGAGGTACCCCAGCTGGTAGTAGTCAGTGCGGTTGAGGGCAATCATGGCATCCCGGTCGCCCAGTGAGGGAACCACACCCGCCACTTCGCCCTGCTCTGAACCGCGGCGCGGGAGCCTGAACCACCAGGTGTCGAACGGCACCGGGAACTCCCTGGGACGCATTCCCGCCGCCTGGCGCAGCACTGAATGCCGGCCATCCGCGGCCACCACGATGTCTGCATGGAGGACGCGTTCGGCTCCGCCGGCGGCCCGGTAGCGCACGCCGGTGACCCGGCCGCCGTCGAACTCCAGGCCGGTGGCCCCGCTCTCCATGAGGAGCGTAAACGTCGGTTCCGCAGCGGCAGCGGACGCGAGGAAATCCAGGAAGTCCCATTGGGGCATCATGGCCACGTAGTTGTATGGGGGTTTCAAAGAGTCGAAGGCCGCCAGTGTGACCAGCCCGGCTCCCGGGACCGGGACCGCCACGTTGGTCAGCCGGCTCTGCGGCAGGCTGCGGAACCCGGCGCCCAGGCCAAGTTCGTCGATCAGGCGGATGGTGGAGGCATGTACCGTGTCGCCGCGGAAATCGCGCAGGAAGTCGCGGTGCTTCTCCAGGACCGTCACGTGCACCCCGGCCCGCGCCAGCAAAAGCCCCAGCATCATTCCCGCCGGGCCCCCGCCCACCACGGCACAACCTGTCCGCTCCATGCGTTCACGCTACGCCCCGGACGGGCCGCCCGGAACAGTTGAGGGTTGTTGACTGCGCTGGCTAGGCTGGACCACATGCGCGAACTCCAGGCCAAGATCATTGAAGAAATGGGCGTTCAGCCCCGGATCGATCCCGCAGGGGAGGTGCGCAAACGCGTCACGTTCCTCAAGGAATACCTGAAGGCAACCCACACCAAGGGCTTTGTCCTGGGCATCTCCGGCGGCCTGGATTCCTCCCTGGCCGGAAAGCTGGCACAGCTGGCGGTGGATGAGCTTGAGGCCGAGGGCGTGGAGGCCAATTTCGTGGCCGTCCGCCTGCCGTACGGCGTGCAGCATGACGAGGAAGACGCCCAGGCAGCGCTGGACTTCATCAAGGCCAAGACGGAATGGACGTTCAACATTTCCGCTGCGGTTGACGGCTTTGAAGATGAGTTCGAAAAGACCGTGGGCTCGGAGATCTCCGACTTCCACAAAGGCAACACCAAGGCACGCACCCGCATGATCGCCCAGTATGCATTGGCCGGCGAATTCAACTACCTGGTGCTCGGCACGGACCATGGCGCCGAGTCCGTCACCGGCTTCTTCACCAAGTATGGCGACGGCGGCGCGGACATCCTGCCCCTGTTCGGCCTGAACAAGCGGCAGAACCGGGCCTTGCTGGCTGAACTGGGAGCACCCGCCCGCGTCTGGGAAAAAGTGCCCACCGCGGACCTGCTCGATGACCGGCCCGGCCGCACGGACGAGGACGAGCTGGGCCTCAGCTACGACCAGATCGACGACTACCTCGAAGGCCGGGAGGTTCCGGAGGCGGTTGCCGAATCGATCGAGCAGAAATACCTCCGGACCCGCCATAAGCGCACCGTGCCGGTGACCATCTTTGACACCTGGTGGAAGCACGAGGGCCCGGAGGAGCCCCGCGCCGGACTCTAGGCAGCCTCGCTGACTTTCCCCACCTGTGGGAAGCACGACGGCGGGCGGCACCGAAAAGGCGCCGCCCGCCGTCGTCGTTCCCCGCCGTTGCCGTGGAGACTCAGCGGGCCCGCCGACCGCCGCCAAGCTGCTGCGTGATCCGGTGCGCCTCCGCCATGAGGAGGCCGCCCAGTTCCTCCTGCCGTTCCGGCTTGAAGCGCGGCTCAATGCCCGTCAGCGACAGCGCCCAGGCAGGTTTCCCGGAGCGGTCGAACACCGCGGCACCCATCCCCCAGCTTCCCTCCAGGACCAGCCCGGGGTTCACCGAATAGCCGGCCAGCCGGGTTCGTGCCAGGTTCTCCCGCACCAGTCCGGGCGTGTGGTTCCCGGCAAACTCACCTGCGTGTTCGCTCCAGCGGCCCAGCAACTCCTCCTGCTCGCTTTCCGGAAGGAAGGCCATGATGGCCGTCCCGGCCGATGCGACCCCCAGCGGGAACCGGACACCCTCGTGCAGGACGAAGGAGCGGACAGGAAAGCTTCCCTCTTCACGCAGCAGGCAGACCGTCCCGGCGCCGCGGCGGATGGAGAAGAAGGCGCTCTCGCCGGTGGCCTGGGCCAGCCGCCGGAGGCTGGGCCGGGCGATGTCCTCCATGGGGAACCGCGCCGAAGCGACCGAGCCCATGAGCAGGATTTCCGGGCCCAGCACCCAGTTGCCCGTGACAGGATCATGGTCCAGCAGGCCTTCCGCGGCAAGGGATGTCAGGAGCCGGTGGACCGTGGGACGGGTAAGGCCCGACTCCCGCACGAGGTCCACCAGTGGCATCCCCTCCGCGCTCCGGCCCACCAGCCTCATCAGCCCGGCGATCCGCGTCACCACCTGCGCGCCCTGCACCGGCATGGCCGCCATAACGCCTCCTATTGTCCACAATATGGATACCTGCAATCGTACTGTCCACACTGTAAATCGGCCATTGCCGATCCTTGACAGACGAAAGCAAGCGCCCGTAGTCTCCAAATTCAGATCCCCGGTATCCACTTAGTGGACACCGCCGCGCTCAACGAGGAGACGACATGAAGAAACTCCAGGCTTCTGCCGCCGCCGCCCTGGAAGGGGCCCTGCAGGACGGCATCACCCTTGCCGTAGGAGGGTTTGGCCTGAGCGGCATTCCGGCCGACCTGATTGAAGCCGTTCGTGGTTCCGGCGTCCGGGACCTCACCGTGGTGTCCAACAACATGGGGGTGGACGGCAAAGGGCTGGGCATCCTGATCGAGGCCGGCCAGGTGCGCAAAGTGATCGCATCCTACGTCGGTGAGAACAAGCTGTTCGCCGAGCAGTACCTTGCCGGCAGGCTTGAGGTGGAATTCACCCCACAGGGCACGCTGGCTGAGCGGCTTCGCGCCGGCGGCGCCGGCATTCCGGCTTTCTACACGAAGACCGGCGTGGGCACCCTGGTTGCCGATGGCAAGCCGCATGAGGTGTTCGACGGCGAAACCTACGTCCAGGAGCGCGCCATCCGGGCCGACGTCGCACTGGTCCACGCGCACACCGCGGACACGGACGGCAACCTCATTTACCGCTACACCGCCCGGAACTTTAACCCTGTGGTGGCCACCGCCGGGAAGCTGACCATCGCCGAGGCGGAAGTGATCGTGCAGCCCGGCCACCTGGACCCGAACCACATTGTGACCCCCGGCGTCTTTGTCCAGCGGCTGGTGCAGGGCACGGACCGGGTCAAGGACATCGAGCAGCGGACCGTCCGGCAGCGCGCCGGCCTGGTCTCCGCCTGACCGCAACCGGACGCCGTCCACCCAACTAAGTACAGCCAAGACCACTGAAGGAGAACCCCATGGGATGGACCAGGGATGAAATGGCTGCGATCGCGGCCGAAGAGCTGAACGACGGCGACTACGTGAACCTGGGAATCGGCATCCCCACACTCGTGGCCAACAACCTGCCCGACGGCGTGCGGGTGGTCCTGCAGAGCGAGAACGGGCTGCTGGGCATGGGCCCTTTCCCGTATGAGGGCGAAGAGGACGCTGACCTCATCAATGCCGGCAAGCAGACCGTCACGGTACTGCCCGGCGGCAGCATCTTCGACTCCGCCACCTCCTTTGGGATGATCCGCGGCGGCCACGTCAAGGTGGCCATCCTGGGCGCCATGCAGGTGTCCGGCAACGGGGACCTGGCCAACTGGACCATCCCCGGAAAAATGGTCAAGGGCATGGGCGGCGCCATGGACCTCGTGGCCGGGACCCCGCGGGTGGTGGTCCTCACCGAACACAACGCCAAGGACGGCACCGCCAAGATCGTCCGCGAATGCACCCTCCCGCTGACCGGGCTCAGCTGCGTGGACCGGATCATCAGCGACCTTGCGGTCTTTGACCTTGAAAGGACGGACGACGGCGGGCGGCAGCTCACGCTGACCCGGCTGGCACCGGGGGTCGCCGTGGAGGAGATCCGGGAGAAAACCGAAGCCGACTTCCAGGTCCGGCTCGAGAATGGAGAAGTGGCGGCATGAGCCTGAAGGAACAGTTCGGCAAGGATGTCCTGATCACCGGCTGGGGGCACAGCAAATTCGGGAAACTCAGCGACGATACCCTGGAATCCCTCATCGTCCAGGTGGCCACGGACGCAATCACCACCGCCGGCATCGAGCCCGGCCAGGTCGACGAAATCTACGTGGGCCAGTTCAACTCCGGCATGATGCCGCTGGCGTTTCCCTCGTCCCTGGCACTGCAGGTCTCCCCCGACCTGGCCAATGTGCCATCCACCCGCGTTGAGAACGCCTGTGCCTCCGGTTCCGCGGCCTTCCAGCAGGGCACCAAGTCATTGCTGGCCGGCACCGCCAGGACTGTCCTGGTGATCGGTGCCGAGAAGATGACCCATGCCGGAGCGGATGTGGTGGGCGCCGGACTGCTGGGCGCGGACTATGACATGGCCGGCAAGCCTTCCACCACCGGCTTCACCGGGCTCTTCGCCGAGGTGGCGAAGCACTACGCCAAACGCTACGACGCCGGCGGGAAGCTGGGCGACGTCCTGGGCACCATCGCGGCGAAGAACCACCGCAACGGCGTGGCCAACCCGTACGCCCAGCTCCGCAAGGACCTCGGCGAGGAGTTCTGCCAAACTGTCTCGGACAAGAACCCGATGGTGGCTGATCCCCTGCGCCGCACCGACTGTTCCCCTGTCTCCGACGGAGCGGCCGCCGTCGTGCTGTCAGTTTCACCAACCGGTGGCGCCACGGATCCGGTCCGGCTCGCCGGCTTCGGCCAGGCCAACGACTTCTTCCCCGCCGCACGCCGCGACCCTACCGCCTTCGAGGCAACCCGGGTCTCGTGGCAGCGCGCCCTGGCCATGGCCGGCGTCGGGATCGAGGACCTGGACCTGGCCGAAGTCCATGACTGCTTCACCATCGCCGAGCTGCTCATGTACGAGGCCATGGGCCTGACCGAACCCGGCCAGGGCTCCCGCGCCCTCAGCGAGGGCTGGGTCCACAAAGACGGAAAGCTGCCGGTCAACGTCTCCGGCGGACTCAAGTCCAAGGGCCACCCGGTAGGCGCCACCGGTGTTTCCCAGCACGTCCTGGCAGCCATGCAGCTGACCGGGACGGCCGGGGACATGCAGCTGGCCGCCCCGCGCCGGGCAGCCGTACAGAACATGGGCGGCGTGGGCATCGCCAACTACGTGAGCATCCTCGAAGCCGTCTAGCATTCTGCGGTGGGAGCCGCCGTCGTGGGGCACTTTGACGCCGCCGGCGGCCGTTCTGGGCAATTACGACGGCGAGTCCGTGCCAAAGTGCCCCACGACGGCCGATGGGGTCCGGACAGGTTAAGCAGCGCCCCCGATCACCGCCGCGAGCTCCTTGAAACCGAGCCGCTCCGCGTTCTGCAGGGCCGTCCGCCCTTCCGGATCGCGGATGGCCGGGTCCGCCCCGGCTTCCAGGAGGAGCCGCACCACCTCCTGCTGGCGGGGGCCGCCGTTGTTGAGCAGCACGGCCTCCTGCATGGCCGTCCAGCCCAGGTTGTTCACGTGGTTGACGGGGACGCCGGCGGCAATGAGCATCCTGACCGTCTCCACGTGCCCGTGCTCGCTGGCGGGGATCAGGGCGGTGCCGCCGTAGCGGTTGGTGGCGGCCACGTCCGCCCCGGCGGCCAGCGTCAGCTGCAGCACCTCATTGAAGCCTTCGGCACCGGCGTACAGGAACGCCGAATCCTGGATGGAGTCCTTGGCGTTGACGTTCCCTCCGCGGCTGATGAGTTGGGCCACCAAGGGTGCGTTGTTGGCCTTCGCTGCCTTGATCAAGTCCTGGTCGAGCTGCGCCTGTTCAGCGGCTGAAAGGGCAGCAGGGGAGGTGGCGGGAGCGGCCGTCGGGGAAGCGCGGCCACCTGATGGCGCGGCGGTGTCCGGGCCGCCGGGACTGACAGAGACGACGGGCGGCGGAGTGTCCACTTGTTGAGGTTCACCGGGACTGGCCTGGCACCCCGCCAGGAACATGGCCATGCCCATGCCGGTCATGATGAATGCCCCAGTGCGGTTCCGCCCCATAAGCGCAGCCTACTTTGCAGTTCCGGCAGCGGCGATGGCCTCGGCGCCGGCGGTGGCGCAGGCTTCGTCCAGGGCACCGTCGGGCGCGCCGCCCACACCGATGCCGGCCACGGAAACGCCGTTGACCTTCAGCGGGACACCGCCCGCCAGGAACAGGGTGCCCGGCAGGTCCGCGATCGAGGGGCCGTTGCCGTTGACGCGCTTGGCCAGCTCGCTTGTGGGGGTGCCGAAAGCTGCGGCGGTGTAGGCCTTTTGCTTGGCGGCCTCGATGGTGTGGGCGGCAGCGTTGTCTCCCCGCAGCAGTGCCTGGACGGTGCCAAAGCGGTCAACGAGTGCAACGGTGACGAACGGCAGTTTGTCCGACTGGCACTTGGCGAGCGCCGCTGAGACAGCCTGGGCGGAAGCTGTGGCAGAGATGCGGTTCTGCTGCACCACCGTCTCCGGCGCCGGCTGGACATCTACGGCTGGTACGACGGCGGGTGCTTCAGGGCCGCTGACACGGCCAGTACCGGCGTTGGCGGCTGCGGTGGCTCCCGCCGTCACCAGGAGTGCTCCGGCTGCTGCCGCGGCGAGTACTTTGTGGGACTTCTTCATGATGCATTCCTTGGGTTGGGTGGTCTTCGTTGCCGGTTTCCATCCTTCCGGGCCACGCTTGGCGCGGCATCGGGCGTTCGTCTGTCCCCGGCTGGCCCGAAAGGCCAGCCGTATCAGCCAAAAGGCTGAGGGACCGGACGGCCCCGGAGCCCTAGCATGGAAGGCAGTGAATTCCACCATGAGATCCGGACCCCGCATGCCTGGCAGAGATACCACCCGACCCACCGGCCCCGCGGCCGCCGTTGCTGCTGAAGGCGACACCACAGGGTCCCGTCCGGCGGCGCCCACCCCCAAGGAACGCCTGGGCAGCATCGAGGCCGCAGTCCATCTCGGCTTCGCAGTACTCCTGGTGGCATCGGTGGTGCGGTACGTCATGAGGCACTCGCCGGCGGATAACCTCATGGTCCTGGGACTCGCCGCCGCCGCCTGCCTGCTGTACGCCGTCGTGGCCCTGCTCCCGCTGCGCGACCGGCAACCTGCCCCCTGGATGGTTGCGCTGGTGGCGGTCTGGGCGGTCCTGGTGGTGGCAGCACCGAGCTTCGCGTGGTGTTCCTTCGCCCTCTTCTTCCTGTGCAGGAGTGCGCTGCGCGGTGCCGCATCCTACGTCCTGGCGGGTGCCATCACCCTGGCAACCGCGGCCGGACTGTTTCGCCTGGGCAACGGCACAGACGTGGCCATGCTGCTGGGACCTGTGGCAGTAGGCGTGATGCTGACGCTTATCTACGACCGGATACAGCACGACGCCGAGGAGCAGCGCCGCCTGCACGCGGAGGTTTCGCTTGCCCAGGGCCAGCTGGCGGCCAGTGAACGCCGTGCGGGCACCATCGCCGAACGGGAGCGGGTGTCCCGTGAAATCCACGACACCGTCACCCAGGGACTCGCCAGCAGCCTGCTCCTGCTCGAAGCCGCGGGCCGCGCGTGGCCGGGTGCGGCAGCGCAGGAGGATCTTCACCAGGCCGCCAACCTGCTCCGCCTCAACCTGGCGGAAACCCGGAGCCTGGTCCACGAGCTTGCCTCCCCCGGGCTGGAATCGACGCCGTTGCCGGAGGCGCTGCTGCTTGCCGCCCGGCAGTACGTGCCGGCAGCCACCCTCACGGTGACGGGCCGGCCGGGGCCGGTCCCGCCGGAGGTCCGGCACGCCCTGCTGCGGGTGGTGCAAAGCGCGGCCTCCAACATCGCGCAGCATGCTTCAGCTTCGGTCGCTGCCGTGACGGTGGGCTTCCTGCCGGACGCCGTCACCTTGGACATTTACGACGACGGTACCGGCTTTGACCCTGCGGCGGCAGCTCCGCCGTCGGCCGCCGGAGGGTACGGCCTGCGGGCCATGCGGCAGCGGGTGGAGCAGCTGGGTGGCGTTTTCTCGGTGCAAAGCGCTCCCGGTGAGGGGACCATCGTGGCGGCGCAACTGCCATTGGAGGGCGGTAAATGAGCGGCATTACAGTCCTGCTGGTGGACGACCACCTGGTGGTTCGGAGCGGCCTGCGTGCGTTGTTGGGAACGCAGCCTGACATGGAGGTCGTAGCCGAGGCAGCATCGGGCGGTGAGGCGTTGGAGCTGGTGCGCGCGCACTCCCCGGCGGTGGTGGTGATGGACCTTGCCATGGGCCCGGGCATGGATGGAATCGAAGCCATCAGGCGGATCCGGGACCTCAACAGCCGGCAGGCGATCCTGGTTTTCACCACCTACGACTCGGATGCCGATATTGTCCGGGCAGTGGACTCCGGTGCCATGGGTTACCTCTTGAAGGATGCCGCCCCGGAAGAGATTTTTGCCGCCATCCGGGGCGCCGTACAGGGCAGGAGTGTCATGAGCCCGCCGGTGGCCTCGCGGCTGTTCCAGCAGCTGCGCAACCCGGACGAGGTCCTCACACCCCGGGAGGCCGAACTGCTCAGCCTGCTCACCGAGGGCCTGAGTAACCGCGAACTCGGGCGGCGGCTCTTCATCTCCGAGGCCACCGTCAAAACCCACCTGGCCCACATCTACGCCAAGCTTGGAGTGGACACCCGGGCGGCCGCGATTGCCACTGCAATCCGGCGCGAGGGGATGCGGTAACGGCGCTTTATGGCCATTACCCTTGCACCACGGCGCCGGGACCCGTACGTTGGGGACTGCGGGGGACGTTCTCCGCACACTCTGGGCGGATAACCCGGGGAGAGAATCAGAGTCACATGAAGGAATGCAGCCATGGCAACAGGCACAGTTAAATGGTTCAACGCCGAAAAGGGTTTTGGCTTCATTGCCCCCGATGACGGGTCCGCTGACGTTTTCGCCCACTACTCGGCAATCGCCTCCAGCGGATACCGCTCCCTGGACGAGAACCAGAAGGTCGAATTCGATGTGACCCAGGGCCCCAAGGGTCCGCAGGCAGAGAACATCCGCCCGCTCTAAGTCTTCGGCGGCCTCCGGCACCTGCCGGGACCCCATCCAGCGGCCCCTCCACCCAGGTGGAGGGGCCGCTGTTTTGTTGGCCGCTGATTTTGGGTGCTGATTTGGGTGCCGCTGTTTTTGTGGGTCAGCGCACCCCGGTTTTCTCTTTGGGATAATTGATCCATGACCGGACAGGACCAGGACAGGGATCCTTGGGACGAGTTTGACTCCCTGGGACCCGCGGCGCCGGACCGCGTGCCGGGCCAACCCGGCGGGGAGCCGCACGGTTTTGGCTTCCGCACGGGCGTACGCAGCGCCAAGGTGGCCGTCGGTTTTGCCGTTTACGCGCTGGCGCTGGGAACCATATTGGCCCTGACCGGATGCATCGTCTTCATCAGCCGGCAGCAATGGCTGCTGACCGGGCTCATGCTGGTGTTCGAGGCTGTCTTCGTCTTCGCTTTCACGCGGCTGGTGGCCCAGGCACGGCGGCGCTCTCCGCGCAGGCCTCAGGCCCGCTGACAGCCCGGCTCCCTTGACCACGACTTTGGCCTTGACCTTGACGCAACGTCAAACCCTAGGCTCGGAGCATGGAAGAAATCCCCGCAACGGGCGGAAGGGACTGGTCCATCCAGGACGTCGCCAGGATTGCCGGCACCACCAGCCGCACCCTGCGCCACTATGACGACATCGGGTTGCTGAAGCCCAGCCGGGTGGGCAGCAACGGTTACCGCTATTACGACGGCGCCGCCCTCCTTCAGCTCCAGCGCATTCTCTTGCTGCGGGAGCTGGGGCTGGGCCTGCCGGCCATCGCGGACGTCTTCCACCGCCAGGCCGATCCGGTCACCGCGCTCACCCGCCATCTCGAGTGGCTTGGCCAGGAGCAGCAGCGGCTGGCACGGCAAATCCGGTCGGTGCGGCAAACAATCGAAACAGTAAGGGCAGGAGGCCAACTGATGGCAGAGGACATGTTCGAGGGCTTCGACCACACCCAGTATAAGGAGGAGGTGGAGCAACGGTGGGGCAAGGACGCCTACGCAACATCCGACGCGTGGTGGCGCGGCATGCCGGCGGACGAAAAGCGGGAATGGAAGTCCAGGGTGGAGGCTCTTGGCCGGGACTGGCAGGCTGCAGCCCGCTCCGGAGTTGCTGCGGACGGTCCGGAAGCCCGCGAGCTGGCAGCCCGGCACGTCGAGTGGCTGAAGTCCATTCCCGGTACTCCCGCAGCCGACCACTCCGGCAGCACCAAGGCATATGTGCTGGGGCTGGCCGACATGTACGTGGACGACCCCCGCTTCGCGGCCAATTATGGCGGAGCGGAAGGGGCCGGCTTCGTCCGGGCTGCGCTTCGCAGTTTCGTGGAGAAGTCCCTCTAGGGCGGAGGCTGCGGCGGCGTCAGTGTCAGCGGCTGCGCTTCCACAGCACGGCGGCAGCCCCGGCCGCCGCCGTGGCAGCAACCATCCTGCGCCGCCCCGTCCGCCGTCCGCCGTGCCAGCCACCGCTGACCGCGGCTTTGCGCGTATGGCCCGATGGCTCATAGAGGGTTCCCGTCGAGGCCGCGGCAGGCTTCTTCCGCGACAAGTGGGTCTTCTCCACCTGCATCGCCATGGCCGCTTCCACTTTTGCCGGCGTGACCTTGTGCTGGAGGACCAGCAGCCGGCCGGCAGGACCCACCACGGCTTCGCGGCGAGGTTTGGCTGCAAGGCTGACGATGGTTCGGGCCACCCGTTCCGGGGTGTAGACCGGCGGCATGGCCACCACTTTTCGTCCCGTGTAATTGGCGGCGTGCTGAAAGAAGGGAGTGTCAATGGCCGCCGGCAAAACGGTGCAGACCTTCACCTTCCGGATGCCGTCCAGCTGCAGCTCGGAACGGATGCTCACGCTGAGGGCACGGACCGCAGCCTTGGACATGGAGTAGGCCGCGGTGTAGGGCTGGGAGACCTCACCCACAATGGATCCGACGTTGATCAGGACTCCGGAACCCTGGGCCCGGAACCGCGGCAGGGCGGCCCGTGCTCCATTGACGTATCCACCGATGTTCACGTCCAGGACGCGCCGGAGGTCCGCCAGGGGAACGTCAGTAATCCGGCCGAAGAGGCCGATGGCGGCGTTGTTCACCCATACGTCGACGTGCCCGAACTCCTCCACTGCACGGGCCGCCAGGGCGTCCATGTTTTCGGCGTCCGTCACATCCGTGGGGACCGCGACGGCCTTTCCTCCCCGCTTCCGCACCTCGTGCACCAGGCTTTCCAGCGCACCGGCGCTGCGGGCGGCAAGGACCAGGCGGGCACCCTTGTCCGCGAATTCGAGCGCCACGGCACGGCCGATGCCGCTTGACGCTCCGGTGATGACCACGACTGCTTTCTTGACCCGCATGCCGCCTCCGTCCTGCGCTCCTTGGGGGCGCCAACAAAAACACTAAGTATGCTTACCAATGTGATGGTATCGGGAGGCACGCTCCGGGACAAGGTTCCGGAGCGTGCCGGTTTCCAGCTCGGAAAGCGTGCTGTGGCAGGGACTGGGTGGCTGGTAGTCAGCGGCTGGCGCCGGCCCGATCAGCCTTGGCCTGCTTGGCCCGCTTGGTCCGGCGGATGACGAGCAACACCACGGCAACGGCCAGTGCGGCGTAGACGGCATAGTTCAGGAACCGGGAGTACTCCTCGATGAGCCGGTACTGGGTGCCCAGGAGGTAGCCGAGGCCGATAAGAGCGCCATTCCACAGCCCGCTCCCGGCCAGCGTGAAGAGGCTGAATGTGGCCAGCGGCATGGCCGCCGCCCCGGCGGGCAGCGAAATGAGGCTGCGGACGCCCGGCAACAGGCGGCCAAAGAAGATGGATGACCTGCCGTGGCGGCGGAACCAGCCTGCCGCATGCTCGAAGTCTTCGCGGTCAACCAAGGGCAGTTTGGACAACCACCGGATGGACCGTTCGAGCCCCAGTTTGGCGCCGAGCCAATAAAGCATCAGCGCACCCAGGTATGCGCCAAGGGTGCTGGTGGCGAAGACGAGGAGGAGGTTCAGGGAGCCCTGTTTGGCGAGGTATCCGGCCAAGGGGAGGATCACCTCGCTGGGGATGGGAGGTACCACTGTTTCGGCAAGCGTGAAGCCGCCAACGCCCCACTCGCCGAGGGTGTCGATGGCCCTCGCCGCGAAGCCGACGATTCCAGTGAGTCCCTCAGTGGGGCTGGCTGCACCGGTCATGATTGTCCACATACGCCCATCCCATCCGCCTGCATGCCTTGGCCGCGCGGCGGCCCGTCTTCTCTACCTTACGGGCCGTCGGCGGCGTGCCGTGCTGGTGCATTCGGCCCACCGGGCAGCCGGCCGGACAGCGCACCGGCGACGGCACCCGGGTTACCGGTGCTTGAATTCCGGTTGGCGCTTTCCCGTGAACGCCGCCATGCCTTCCTTCTGGTCCTCGGTGGCGAACAGGGAGTGGAACAGCCGCCGTTCGAACACCACCCCCTGGGCCAGCCCGGTTTCGAAGGCGGCGTTGACCGCCTCTTTCGCCGCCATGGTGACCGGTTTGGACTTGGACGCGATCACTTCTGCGGCCTTGATGGCCTCACTCACCACGTCCTCGGCCGGCACAACCCGGGACACCAGGCCGCACCGGTCCGCTTCCTCCGCACCGATGAACCTGCCAGTCAGGATCAGATCCATCGCCTTTGCCTTGCCTATTGCACGGGTGAGCCGCTGCGAGCCGCCCATGCCGGGAAGCACGCCAAGGTTAATCTCAGGCTGGCCGAACTTGGCGTTGTCCCCGGCGATAATGAGGTCACACATCATGGCCAGCTCGCAACCGCCGCCCAGGGCAAACCCGGACACCGCCGCGATGGTGGGAATGCGCAGCCGCGTGAAGTCCTCCCAGCCCCGGAACCAGTCCGCCGTGTACATGTCCATGTAGCCCTGGTCAGCCATCTCCTTGATGTCGGCCCCCGCTGCGAAGGCCTTGCCCGAGCCGGTGATCACCACGGCCCCGATTCCGCGATCGGAATCCATGGCGGTAACGGCCGCTACAAACTCCTCCATGGTGGCCTTGTTCAGCGCGTTCAGCGCAGAGGGCCTGTTGAGGGTCACCAGCCCCACCCTGCCCTGCTGCTCCACCAGGATGTTGGCGTACTCCGTCATTCGGGGCTCCCGTCGTCGTGTGCTGTTGTAGTGCGCCGGTCCGGCAACTGGGTGCCGGCGCGCTCCCCCGCCGGGTCCCCGCCGTCGTGCTGCCCAGGGCCATGCTGTCCCTGGGCATGCCGGCTGGATGAATCGCGGATGTCCGTGATGATGGCCGAGAAGTCGCGGCCTGCGCCGCCTTCCGCGGCAAACCTACCGTAGATCCGGGCGGCCAGCGCTCCCATCTCTCCCGCCACCCCCGTGCTGTCCAGGGCGTTGACGGCGAGATTAAGGTCCTTGGCCATGAGTGCTGCGGCGAAGCCCGGCTGGTAGTCCCTGTTGGCAGGGCTGGTGGGAACTGGTCCGGGGACCGGGCAGTTGGTGGTCAGCGCCCAGCACTGGCCGGAGGCGGCGGATGCGACGTCGAACAGGGCCTGGTGGGTCAGGCCCAGCTCTTCGCCGAGCACGAAAGCCTCGCTGACCGCGATCATGGAGGCGCCCAGGATGAGGTTGTTGCAGATCTTGGCAGCCTGGCCGGCTCCATGTCCGCCGCAATGCACCACCCGCTTGCCCATGACCTCCAGGAGCGGCAACACAGCCTCAAAATCAGCTGCGTCGCCGCCGGCCATGAACGTCAGCGTGCCCGCTTCGGCCCCCACCACGCCGCCGGAAACGGGGGCATCAACCGAACGGTGGCCGGCCTCAATGGCCAGCCGGGCGGCCTCCCGGGCCTCGTCCACATTGATGGTGGAGCAGTCAAGGAACATCGTTCCAGCGGGCGCCGCGGCCAGCAGCCCGGGTCCGTCGGGGCCGCCCAGGTAGGCATCCAGGACGTGGCGGCCGCTGGGAAACATGGTGAGGACCACGTCGGCACCGTCCACCGCATCCAGGGCGCTCCCTGCCACCGGAATACCCTGGGCGCGGGCCGCTTGGAGGGCTTCGGGCACCACATCAAAACCAGCCACCCGGTAACCGGCGCGGACCAGGTTCAGGGCCATGGGACCGCCCATGTGTCCAAGGCCCAGGAAGGCCACACTGCTCTTTTCAGGCATGGCCGGCCTCCTTTACCTGCACGTCACGCCGGGAGTCCAGCCCAGTCAGTGAGTGCGGTCCAGTCTGTGGGTGCAGATCCAGTTCCCCGCCGTCCAGGGGCTCAAAGAACCTGTCCACGTGGCGGGGAAGCACCTCTGCCAGCGTGCCGGGTTTCCATTGCGGGTTCCTGTCCTTGTCCACCACCTGGGCGCGGATTCCTTCACGGAAATCAGGGCCGGCAAGGAAGCGGATGCCCGCCCGGTACTCCTGGGCCAGGGTTTCATCCAGGGTCAGGGCCGCGGCGCGGCGCAGGGACGCCAGGGTGACCTTGACCGAGGTGGGCGACTTGGCTTCGATCGTGGCAGCGGCTTCAAGGGCTTCCTGCTGTCCCGGCCCGGTCCAGGACCGGAGCCGGGCGACGATGTCCCCTGCGTCGTCCGAGGCGTAGCAGGCATCGATCCAGTCCCGCTGCCCGGCCAGTACCGAGGCGGGGGGCTGTTCGGCAAAGCGGCCGACGGCGGCGTCCGGGCTTTCATGCTCCAGCGCAGCCATGAGGCGGGGCAGCGCGTCCGACGGAACGTAATGGTCCGCAAGGCCCAGGAACAAGGCATCTCCTGCTCCCAGGTGTGCTCCCGTCAGGGCGGCATGGGTTCCGGATTCGCCTGGTGCACGTGCAAGCAGGAAGGTCCCGCCGACGTCGGGCGCAAAGCCAATGGTGGTTTCCGGCATCCCCATCCTGGTCCGCTCGGTAACCACTCGGACGTTCCCGTGCGCCGAAATCCCCACCCCGCCGCCCAGGACCAGCCCGTCCATGAGGGCCACGTAGGGCTTGGGGTACCGGGCAATCAACGAGTTCACGCGGTATTCGGTCTGCCAGAAATCGGCCGTCGCGTTTCCGCCGTGCAGCATGTCCTGGTAGATGGCCACGATGTCTCCGCCCGCGCACAGGCCCCGCTCCCCGGCGCCCTGCACCAGGACCGCAGCCGCGTCGTCGTCCCCTGCCCATGCGGTGAGCTGCCGCAGGAGCAGGTCCACCATGCCGGCGGTGAGTGCGTTGACGGCGCGTGGCCGGTTGAGGGTGATCACGCCCAGCCGGCCGCGGCGTTCAAAAAGTACGTCCGCGGCGCCGTTCCCTGCCGCGCTGTCCGTTGTGCTGTCCTTGGCTTCGGTCATCGGCTGAGTGCTCCTTCGCATGGTGGCCGGATGCGTGATCCAGGTCATTCTGTTGCGAATATACCCGCCCCTTCGTGCCGGGAACCAACCGCGGCGGATCGTGGGCGCCGGCGCGTCCAGGCTTTACCCGGCGTGCGGCCGCCAAGGTAAGTTAGGAACCGTGAAGATAGCTACCTGGAATGTGAATTCGCTCCGTGCCCGCGCCGACCGCGTTGAAGCCTGGCTCCAGCGCAGCGACTGCGACGTCCTGGCCATCCAGGAGACCAAGTGCAAGGACGACAACTTTCCATGGGAGCTCTTCGAGCGGATGGGCTACGAGGTGGCCCACTTCGGGGTGAACCAGTGGAACGGCGTCGCCATCGCCTCCCGCGTGGGGCTTGAGGACGTGGAGCGGACATTCCTGGACCAGCCTTCCTTCGGCAAGGCGGGCAAGGATCCCGTGCAGGAAGCCCGGGCCATGGCTGCCACCTGCGGCGGCATCCGCATCTGGAGCCTTTACGTGCCCAACGGCCGATCACTGGACGACGAGCACATGCCGTACAAGCTCAAGTGGCTGGAAAGCCTCAAGACGCACGCCCAGTCGCTGGTCACGGACAACCCCCAGGCGCAGGTGGCGTTGATGGGCGACTGGAACATCGCCCCCTTCGACGATGACGTCTGGGACATCGACCTGTTCATCAGGAACCGGGCCACGCACGTCAGCCCGCCCGAGCGCGAAGCGTTCCACGCCTTCGAAGCAGCCGGGTACACCGATGTGGTGCGCCCCTACACTCCGGGCCCCGGCGTCTACACCTACTGGGACTACACACAGCTGCGGTTCCCCAAGAAGGAAGGCATGCGGATCGACTTCATCCTGGCCTCCCCCGCCCTGGCCGCACGCGTCACCGGCGCCTCGATCGACCGCGAGGAACGCAAGGGCAAGGGCGCCTCCGACCACGCTCCCGTACTGGTGGAACTGGCGGACTGATGACTGCAACCTGGACCCATTCAAGGAGACCGTAATGACGGGAAACCTCTACCGGGGCCAGGCCGGCCTGCCTTTTTCCTCAACCCTGCGCGTCTACGAACCCCTGGAAGCCTTCCCGGAGGAACAACGCCCGGCCATCCAGGCAGCCGGGGCTCAGGCCATGTCGCGTGCCGCCGTCGAAAACGCTGAACTGCTGGCCTCGCTGGGGCGCATCACCCGCTCCGGTGGCGACCCCTTCCCCACAGGGCGTACGGACCTGGTGCGCGTCACCACCGCGCCGGCCCCGGACGACGGAACGTCCGACGACGGTGCTGCCGCGGACACCGAGCCCGTCCTCCTGTACTGCCCCAGCCAGCTGGTCCTCCGCGCAGGGCTGGCGGCCAACGCCCTGATGGAGGGAATCCACGGCCCGCTGGCCGAGCTGCTGATCCCCGAGGAGCAGCGTGACCGGCACCAGGAGCGGATTGACCAAGTGAAGGCCCGGGACGGATCAATCCGGGTGCACACCAGGGCATCCACCTGGGGAATCCCATTCAGCTGGTTCTCACTGTTCATGGAATCGGACCGCAAGGATGTGGTTGAAGCCGCGGGACGCATCCTCACCGTGCGGGTCTGGGCACCCATCACCGATGCCCTGGAGCGGGCCCGCTACGCGGTGGCCAACCTGGCACTCGCCGCCCCGGACCTGGACATGCTTGATGACCTGGCGCAGCTGACGGAATGGCTTGAGCAGTTCCACGTGAACTCCATGGTGGAACTGGACTACGGGGCCGTGGCGGACAAGGTCTACCCTGACGAATCGCCCATGGATATCCGGCTGGGCATCGAGTGCCTCGCGGAGGGTGACATGACCGGAGCCGCAGCGGCCTACCGCCGGCTCGCCTCCCGCTGGATCCCCATCCGGCAGCTGGCCCGCGCGTCCTGACTCGTCAGGTCCTCATCCTTCAGTTCTTTGGGGGTGCGGTGGTGCGCCGGATGATCAGCTCATGGGGCGCGACGGTGGAATGGACAGCTCCGGTCTCACCGTCCAGTTCGTCAAGCAGCATCTTGGTGGCCAGCTCGGCCTGCTCGTCGGGGCGTTGCCCAACAGTGGTCAGCCCCATGGCGTCGGCGAAGTCGTGGTTGTCGATGCCCACCACTGACAGTTCGCCGGGCACGTTGACGCCGACGCGGTTGGCCTCGAAGATGACGCCCATGGCCATCTCGTCCGAGGCGCAGAAGATTGCCGTGGGCTTTTGGCCGGGACGGGACCACAGGCGGCGGAAGGCCTCCTGGCCGCTGCGCACGGTGAAGTCCCCCCATTCGTCCCATTCCGGCCGGGTGGGCAGCCCGGCTGCGGCCATTACGTCCTGGAACGCCAGGATGCGCACCCGGGGGACGTCGAAGTTCAGGTCGGTCTCGTCGTCGCCATGCAGCAGGGCAATGTCCCGGTGGCCCAGGTCGATCAGGTGCCGGACGGCAGTGGAGGCGGCGGCGTAATCGTCGATCCCGATGTAGGGGCATTCCTCAACATGGCCGCCAACAACAACCAGCGGGATGTCAATCTTCTGCAGGTGCTCGATCTCTTCGTGGCTAAGCGCCATACACAACACCAGCAGGGCATCGATTTGCTTGTAGACCATGGTCTTGCTGAAGAGCCGTTCACGGTTGCTGCCGTGGCCGCCGAGGTTGAAGAGGGAGAGGTTGTAGTGCCGGGCGTGCAGCTCCCGGTCAGCGCCCTCGATGGCTTTGGAGAAGAACCAGCGGCTGACGAACGGAGCCAGGACGCCGATGGTCTTGGTCCGGCCCGTGGCCAGGCCGGAGGCGGAGGAGGAGGCGACGTAGCCCAGGTTCCCGGCCACCTCCAGAATCTTTTCCCGGGTGGCCGGCGAGACCCGTGGCAGTCCGCGGACGGCACGGGAGACAGTGGCTGTTGAGACTCCGGCGGCTGCCGCCACGTCCTCGATGCTGACGCCGTTATGGCCGCCCCGCTGGGACCTTTCCGTTGTCCGTGCCACCGTATCCCCCTCTTTAACTCCTTTTCGGCGTAGGGCCGAATAGCCCTGCGTTTACCCCCGGCCATGAATCTTCCCACTCTGCGGCCAGGCGGTGATAACCCGGGCAAAGATGACAGCAGCGTGGAGCCGCCGCCGTCCGCCCTATCTGCGGGCGGGAAGCTTTCGGCGCAGCCGAATCATTCCGTACAGCGCCAGCAGTGTTGCCAAAAGGCCCAGGGCCCAGCCGAGGGCGGGTTGGGCCGTGACTTCCATCCACACGGTGACCACCAGGAGGACCAGTGCCCAGAACGCAAGGAAGCCGATGATGATGTCGAAGTCCTCGCCCGAGCGGACCAGCTTGCTGCGGTTTCCCGCCCCCGTTGTGCGGGGGCGGGAACCGTTGTGTGTCACTTGACTGCACCAGCCGTCAGGCCGGCGACAATCTTGCGCTGGAATACCAGCACCAGGATCACCAGCGGGATGGTGACGATGGTGCCCGCGGCCATGATGGCCGTGTACGGGATCTGGTTGGGCTGGGCACCGGCGAAGTTGGCGATGGCCACCGTCACCGGCTGGGTTGCGTCGCTGGACAGCTGGCTGGCGATCAGGAACTCATTCCACGAGGAAATGAAGGCCAGGATGGCCGTGGTGAAGATCGCCGGTGCTGCCAGGGGCATGATGACCTTGCGGAAGGCCTGGCCCTGGGTGCAGCCGTCAACGCGCGCCGATTCCTCCAGCTCCCACGGCATTTCCCGGAAGAACGAGGTCATGGTGTAGACCGTCAGCGGGAGGACGAAGGAGATGTTGGGGATGATCAGAGCCTGGTAGCTGCCCATCCAGCCGATGTTGGTGAACAGCTGGAACAGCGGGGTGATCAGGGCTACGCCGGGGAACATGGAGGCTCCCAGGATGAAGCCAAGCACCAGGAACTTGCCCCGGAAGTTCAGCCGGGCCAGGGCGTAGGCCGCAAATACACCGATCAGCAGCGAGATGGCGGTAACCACCCCGCCGATGAAAACACTGTTCAGCAGTGCCTGGCCGAACCTGTTGCCGAAGGACGTATCAAAGGCTGTATTGAAGTTGTCCAGGGTTACGTGGGTGGGCAGGATCGACGTGTCGTAGGTGAAGCCCACCTCACGGAAAGCCGTGACTACCATCCAGTACGCCGGCGCCAGGCACCAAATCAGGATGACGGCGGCGCTGATGTAGGTACGCCCCTGCGCCCACTTCTCGCGGTTCTGCGCAGTTTTGCGGCCCTTGTCCTGCCGTGCCCGCAGGGCAGCGGCGTCTGCTGTTGCCGTGGTCATTTCTTCCCCTTTCCGGTGGCGCCGCTCTGCTCAACCACGTTGGCTCCAAGGAAGCGGACGAAGATGAAGGCGACGAGGAAGATGATGATGAAGGTGATGGTGGACAGCGCGGCGGCCGAATTGAACCCTTGCCTGATCTGGTTAATCACCAGGATGGACAAGGTGGTGGTGTTGTTCGCACCGCCGGTCAGGATGTAGGGCAGGTCGAACATGCGCAGTGCATCCAGGGTGCGGAACAGGATGGCCACCATCAGCGCCGGCTTGACCAGCGGCAGGGTGATCAGGCGGAACCGCTGCCAGGCCGTGGTGCCGTCCACTTTCGCTGCTTCATAGACTTCGGCCGGGATCATCTGCAGGCCGGCCAGGATCAGCAGTGCCATGAACGGCGTGGTCTTCCAGACGTCCGCGATGATGACAGCCCATTTGGCAGGCCACTCACTGCCCGTCCACAGGATGGTGGTGTTAAACAGCTTGTTGGCAATGCCTTCGAAGGCGAAGATAAAGAACCACAGCTTGGCCGTCACGGCCGTCGGGATGGCCCAGGGCACCAGTACGGCAGCACGGACCACGCTGCGTCCGCGGAACGTGCGGGCCATGATCATGGCCATCCAGAAGCCCAGGACGGTCTCCAGGGTCACCGTCACGATCGTGAAGAAGAACGTGGTGGCGGTGGCGGACCAGAACTGGCCGCCCAGTGTGCCCGGCGGGCAGGCTACGGTTCCGCCGCCCGGCGCCGAGCACTGCTGCGCCAGCCAGTTCACGTAGTTCTGGATGCCCGCGGAGCCGCCGGCGGTGAAGAGGCCGGTGGCGGGGTCAAGGCCGGCGTCCTTCTGGAAGGACATGACCATGGCACTGATGATGGGGTAAACGATCACTATGCCGAGGGCGACGATAGTGGGGGCGAGCAGCCAGGATGCCCAGCGCCCCTGGGTTGCAATCCTGTTGTCCTCCCCTACGCCCTTGGGCGCGTGATGGACGGGGGTACCGCCCGACGCCGGTTTCTTAACCGGCGTCGGGCCTAGTTCGGTTGCCATGGCAGAACTACTGTCCCGCACCGGCGGATTCGATGGACTTCTGCATGTCAGAGAGTGCGCTTTCCACTGACTTTTCTCCCTTGATTGCGGGGTATGCGTTGTCTTGGATTGCCTTAGTGACCGCCGGGTAGAACGGCGTCACGGGACGCGGCACCGCGTTCTTAATCGAGGTCTGGAGAACAGACAGATAGGGCAGCTTGGCCACGAGTGCCTGGTCTTCGTACACTGACGTCAGGATGGGAGCGAGCGAGGCCTGGTTCGCAAAGAACTTCTGGTTTTCCTCGGTCTCGATGAACTTGATGAAGTCCAGTGCCGTGGCCTTGTTCTTGGAATACACGTTGATGGCGGCGTTATGCCCGCCAAGGGCGGAAGCGCCGGGGCCGTCCTTGCCCGGGAGTGGCGCCATGCCGAACTTGTCCTTGACGGCAGAAGAGCCTTCCGTGCTCATCAGGCTGTAGACGTAAGGCCAGTTACGCAGGAACAGGAGCTTGCCGCCCTGGAAGGCCTGCCGACTGTCCTCTTCCTTGTAGGTGATGGCCTCCTTGGGGATGTTGCCGTCCGCGTACGCCTTGGCCAGGTTCTCCAGGCCGGCCTTCGCCTCTGGAGTGTTCAGGTTTGGCTTTCCGTCCTTGTTCAGGACCGAGCCGCCGGCAGAGTTGATGGCCTCCGCGGTATTGACCGTGAGGCCTTCGTACTTGGCGAACTGGCCGGAATAGCACTCAATGTTGTTCTGCTTGGCGATGGGGCACATGCCCATCATCTCGTCCCAGGTCTTGGGCGGGGTGGGGACCAGGTCCTTGCGGTAGAAGAGAATGCCGCCGTCAGAATCCTTGGGTCCAGCGTAAAGCGTGCCCTTATATGTTGCGGCTTCCACCGGTGCCTTGAGCATCTTGGAAGTGTCGATCGCCATCTTGTCCTTCAGCGGCTGCAGCCAGCCCTTCGCGGCAAATTCCGCGGTCCAAATGACGTCCACGCTGACCACGTCATAGTCGGACTGCTTGGCCTGGAAGTGCTGGACGAGGTCGTCGTGCTGCTGGTCGGCCTGGTCGGTCTGCTCTTTGAACGTGACCTTTTCATCGGGGTGCGCCGCGTTCCACTTCTCAATGAAGGGGCGTACAACATTGTTGTTGTCCTTGCCCTGGACGTAGGTGATGGGGCCGCGGCCGTCGAGGTTGGCGTCAGCATCGCTGCCACCACCGCCCGTGGTGCCACCTCCACCTCCACCGCCGCAGGCGGACAACGTAAGGGCCAGAATGCCGGCAGTGGCAGCCGGAAGCAGGAATCTCGGGGTTTTCATTAGCTTGAAGCTCCTCGCTGAGTGACAAGTAAGTCGACAGTGCGCTTGCTAGGTGAGGTTGATGTGGTGACCATCACACTAGTAAGGTTGCTGCCGGGAATGCAAGCGTTTACATCAAAAAGTTACCAGAGGGGAACCAAATGCCCGATACATCCGTTCCGGCGCCCCGCCCAACACCATCACCCTGGTGGGCCGACGCCGTTGTCTACCAGATCTACCCCCGCTCCTTTGCCGACGGCAACGGTGATGGAATGGGTGACCTGCGCGGCGTCCGGAACCGGTTACCTTATCTCGAAGGGCTGGGCGTGGACGCCATCTGGCTGTCGCCGTTCTACAAGTCGCCGCAGGCCGACGGCGGCTACGACGTTGCGGACTACAGGCAGGTGGACCCGCTGTTCGGTTCGCTGGCGGACTTCGACGCCATGTTGCAGGAAGCTCACCGCCGCGGACTGAAGGTCATCGTTGACCTGGTGCCCAACCACACTTCGGACGAGCATGCCTGGTTCCGGGAAGCGCTGGCGGCAGCGCCGGGAAGTCCTGAACGTGACCGTTACATCTTCCGGGACGGCAAGGATGAGGTGCCGGGATCCGGTGACGGAAGGCGGGCACCCAACAACTGGAAATCCATTTTTGGCGGGCCCGCCTGGAGCCGCGTGACCGGGTCGGACGGATCTCCCGGCCAGTGGTACCTTCACCTCTTCGACACCAAGCAGCCGGACCTGAACTGGGAGAACCCGGAAGTACACGAGGAGATGCGTTCGGTACTGCGCTTCTGGCTGGACCGCGGCGCGGACGGCTTCCGTGTGGACGTTGCCCACGGCCTGGTCAAGGAGGCAGGACTTCCGGATTGGGAGGGAGCAGCTGCGATGGTGGAAGGAACTTCCGCTCCGCGCCGGGAGAGCCACTTGCCCGGCGATGCTCCACACGCCCACACCGACGCCGAGGAACCGCACCGGGCTGTCTCCCCGATGTATCCGCCGTCACCGTTCTTCGACCAGGACGGCGTCCATGCCATCTACCGCGACTGGAACCGGGTCCTGGCAGAATACAGCGGGGACCGGATGATGGTGGCCGAGGCCTGGGTGGAACCGGCCGAGCGGCTGGCCAGGTATGTCAGGCCCGATGAGATGCAGCAGGCCTTCAACTTCGATTTCCTGCTGGCCGGCTGGGACGCCGAACGCATGGCTGAGGCCATCGAGGCATCCTTGGCAGCGGCAGCATCCGTGGGGGCGCCATGCACCTGGGTCCTCAGCAACCACGACACCGTGCGGCACAGCACGCGCTTTGGGCTCAAGGATCCCACCACGTTCCCCAAGGGCATCGGCGCTGGAGACGAACAACCCGATCCGGCCCTGGGCCTTGCCCGGGCACGGGCGGCCACGCTGGTTGCGCTGGCTCTTCCGGGGTCGGCCTACCTTTACCAGGGCGAGGAGCTGGGCCTTCCGGAGCACACCACCCTTCCCGACTCCGCCCGGCAGGACCCAACCTTCTTCCGCACCCAGGGTGCCGAGATCGGCCGGGACGGCTGCCGCGTCCCGCTGCCGTGGGCAGCGGACCAACCCGGTTTCGGTTTCTCTGGAGATCTGTCCGGGGACGTTCCCGCACCGTGGCTCCCGCAGCCGGAAAGCTTCGGTCCCCTGGCCGCCGACCAGCAGGACGGCGAGGAGGGCTCAACGCTGGAGCTATACCGGGCCGCCCTGGCCTTCAGGTCAGCCCGGCAGCTGGGCCGCGGCAGCGTGCAGTGGACTGACGGGCACGCGCCGGACAGCGGGCTGCTGGCCTTCCGGAACGGCCAGGTGGTGGTGCTGTCCAACATGGGCTTCGCCTCAGCCCCCGTGCCCGAAGGTTACGCCGTTGTGCTGTCCAGCGGTCCTGAACCGGCCGAAGACTGGGCCGGAATGCGGGAGGTTCCCGTGGACTGCACCGTGTACCTGCAGAGGGTGTAGCGGCAAAAAGGCTTCAGCGGACCCGCTCGGCGCGGCCGAAGCGGGTCCGCGCGCCTGCCCCGATGTGGATGAGGACGGGGGTCTCCTTGCCCACGACAGTTTCCAGGGCGGCCAGCAGCCCGGCGACCTCGGCTGCGAGCAGGTGCGGGGCCACCCCCTGGCGCGGCAGCAGGCGTACCTTCAACGCCGGCGAACCTTTCACGTCGTAGGTGGTCACGGTTGCACCGGCAAGGTCCGGCCGTCCCTCGAGGGCCTGCCTCAATGCCTGCTCCGCTACCCCGCCGCCAATCCGGACGTCGCCCGGGGTGTCGCCGGGATCGTATTCGGCGGCCAGCAGGTTTGACCGCCCTTTTCCTTGCTGGGCAATCCAGGCAACCATCAGCCCCATCAGTGCCAGGAGCGCCAGTGCCGCCACAATCCACAACCAGCTTTCCGGGCGGCCAGGGAAACGGGTGGAGTCGAAGAGCCGGTTAATGCCGTTCCACGCCCCGGCGGACCAGGAGTGCCACCAGGAAGCCACCGGAGGAAGGGTGGCCAGCAGCACCAGCAGGACGCCCACCCCCAGCAGGATCAGGCCCAGCACGGTGAGCAGGATGCGGTTGAGCAGCGCGGGCGTGCTGTTCATGCTCCGATCACCCCGGAAGCAGTGACATTGACGCGGGGAACCGGTGCAGGTTCCAGCAGCATCTGGTCCAGTTCGTCACGGACGGCTTCAAGCACCCTGTCCTGGTCCACGGGAACACCGGAGGTGGGCCGGACGTTGACCAGCACCTGCCGCTGGGAAACAACCACCATGACCTGTTCGGGAGTGACGTTGGCGGCGAGCCTGGCGCGGCGGGCGAGGGAGGATGCGATTACCTCGTCGTCCACCACCACGGCCGGGAGCCTCTCCCCGCGTGCACCGGCGAGGAGATGGCGGGCCCGCTTTCCCGGGAGGATGCCGTTAAGAAGGAAGATCAGGCCCACCATCGCCAGCACGGCACCGAGCGCGGCAAGCAACAGCGGTGAGGTTCCGGCAGGAAGATCCACGATGCGCTGGGCCGCCACCTGTGGCTCAATCAGCCACGCCGGCTGACCCACGGCGTGGACTCCCGATTCGAGGACACCGTAGGCGGCCAGCACCAGGACAAGGACAGCGGCAACAACGGACACCGCGGCCCGCGCGGAATGGGTCTCGCGGTACACGATCCTGCGCATGTCCGGCCCGTTGCTTCTGCCCGGTGAGCTGTCCGCCCGGCGGTCTTCCACTGTGCTGCTCACCGCACCCGTCCTCCTGTGCTGATCCTTGCCCCGCTGATGCGGATGTCCACCCGGCTCAGCCGGGAACCACTCAACTCCGAGACGGTGGCCAGGATGCTTGCCTTAGCACTGACAGTGCGGTCCCAGATGGACCCGCCCAACGCCTCCACCCTTGCCGGATCCAGTACCACGGACTGCAAAGGCGGGACGCTGATGGGGCTGACGAGGGACAAAGCCAGCAGGCCGTCGTCGTCCGTCCAGTCCGCCCGCACGTCCTCGGCGTCCACGCCGAGGGCCTGGGCCGCGGCAGCTCTGGCAAGGCTTGTCAGGGCCTGGGTGCTGATCCGGTTATGGCCGCTGAGCGCCTGCCCACGCACAACGGGCGCGGGCGAGCTCATGAGGACGAGCGCCGGCCGGTGACGGCATCGAACACCCCGCGCAGGTCAAGCTTCCCTTCGGCGGCACGGCCCAGGAGCGCTCCGATGGCCATGAACAGCAGGGAGACAAGGAAGCCCCACAGGCCGAACTGCAGGGACATGAAGGCCACGAAGGCGCCCATGGCGGTGCCCGCAACGGTGAGGTTCACAGCAGCGCCTCCCGTTCGGGTGCAGCGGGCGCCGTGGTCTTGACCGGCGGCGGCACGTAGACGTCCGTGATCTCGACATTCACTTCGATGACCTGCAGCCCCACCAGTTCCTCGACGGCGCGGTAAACAGCGGCCCGGACATCATTGGCAAGTGCATGAAGCGGTGTGCCATAACTTGCCACCAGGGTGATATCAACAGCTACCTGCGTTTCGCCCACTTCCGCGTGGACACCGGCAGCGTGATCGGAACTTCCCACGGCGTCGCGGATGGCGCCCAGGGCACGGGACGGGCCCGAACCCAGGGAGTAGACGCCGGGAACCGAACGCGCGGCGATTCCCGCCACCTTTGCCACGGCAGTCTCTGAAATTACCGTCCGGCCCGGACCCGGCGCCGGGCTTGCGGCGGGACGGTTTGGCACCACGGGTTGTGGGTTCTGGTATTCCATCAGGCACTCCCCCTTCTGTTGTTTCCACCCTATCCCCAGCCCGCGGCAGATGCGCTGGAAAGTCCGCGGCCCGCCGCCAGGGAATTGGGACGTCCCGGCGGGGAACAACCCGGTTAAAAGGAACAGGCGGGGAGCCCTGAAGGACTCCCCGCCTGGATCAGTGCCGCGTGGAGCGGCGGGTGCGGTGCGGGCCTACTTGTAGAGGCCCTCACCGCCAACCCTGACGTTGGTGGGCAGGTAGCCGAACGGGCCGAGGCCATTGCGGCCAAAGCTCCTGTCCACCTGGGATACGCCGTCACGGAAGTTGATCTTCACCGTCGGTGACAGGGAACCGCCGCGGACGCCGTTGACGTTGTCGATGAAGGACTGCACCAGGCCGCCGGGCTGGACGTAGTGCGAATATGCCTGGAACTGCCGGCCGTTCTGCTTGGCGGACGGGCTCTCCGGGGCATTGGCGGGAAGGTTGAGGTCCGTCGGGGACCCCAGCGCCAGGCCGCTGTTGTTCATGGGCTGGTAGTCGGAGCGGACACCATCGCCCACGAAGCCGTAGACGCCGTCGGGACCGCGCATGCCGGCTGCGTAGGTGAACTGGTGGCTGATGGTGAACAGGTAGTACTTGTTCTTGCCGCCCTCATTCTGGATGAAGATCTGCGGACGCTCCGTCTGGTCGTTCACGCAGTTGGCGGAGAGGATGGGCGGCAGGAAGGACCACTTGGTGAGGTCCTTGTTGTCCGCCACGGCCAGTCCCACGTTTGCGGTCTGGTAGTACGCGCCGCTGTTCTGGACATCGTTGACGTTTTCGGCGTGGGGGTCGCCCGGCTGGTAGCCGAGGTCCTCGCCCTTGCACTGGTAGTCGCCGCGGTTGCCGCCGGTGTTGCCTTCGAACACCATGAAGGTCTTTCCAGGGTGGGCCGGGTCGGCGAAGGTGTAGGGGTCGCGGAAAGCGAAGCCGGGGTTCTGTGCCTTGGTCTGGTACATCTTTCCGTCCGGCTCCAGCAGCTTGGTGTGCTGGAAGCCGTCGAACGTGACGCCGTTCTGGTCCGCGTGGATGTTGCCCAGGGCCTTGGCGATGGCTGCGTCGGGAGCAATCCCGCCGCCGCCCGCGTTCCGCTCAGCCACGTCGTAGAAGGTGGTGGCCGTGTAGAAGACGTTTACGTGGTTGCCCTGCATGAGGCGGGTCGACCCGGACCACTCGGTGTTGCCGATCGAGGTGTTGTCCAGGAACAGATGGCCGCCGTAGTTCCACTTGTCCTTGGCCGGGTCCGCATTGGTCTTCCGGAAGAAGTAGCCGATCCTGGCGTTCCAGTGGCGCTGGTCGAAGCCGTAGCCGGCATGGCGGTCAGCCACCAGGGAGAAGATGACGTCCCAGCCCTTGTAGCTGATCTGGTTGGCGTTCTCGTCCGTCAGGGACCAGGTGTCCCAGACCCAGACGTCGTCATTCATGGTGGGGAAATCCTCCGGGATTTCCGGCATGGTGACGTCCGGGCTCATGGAGTTTGTGCCCGGGGAGACCGACTCGTCGCTCTGCGCCATGATCTGCTTGGCGTCCGCGCGGGTCCACTTGGAGGTGAAGTTCGACGCCGGATCGAGGGCCTGCTGGGTGTGTTGCGTCGGCAGGGGGAAGCCTTGGGTGGGGGCCGGCATCTGCTGGACGGCGGGCGGGTCGGAGGGCTCGTTGGCCTGGGCCGAGGGGACGGCCAGGAAGGCCGAGGCCGCAACGGCTGCCGCCAGTGCCGCGGCGGCGGGGCGCCACCGCAGCAGCCGGTGTTGGGGGTGCTTGTGCATATCTTGCTCTTCTCGCGGAGTTGTAACTGTTCGTGGAAGACGGGCGTATGCCCATGCCCCGAAACAACCGCGGACCCGGCAACACCGCAGGCGTCATCAGGGACGCCGTTGTGTTGGGGTATCAGGGCCTGGGTGCGGCCCTGGTGGCCGATGGAAAGCATGCTTCCCCTTGGCCGCGCTCCACGCTAGACGGGGTGCCGCAGGCAGTTCAAACCCTGTTTCACCAGCCAAATCCAGCTACTGCCGAGTAGGGTGCAAGCGCTTACGCAAGCCAATGCGCGCGCGTGCCACATCGGTTTGGCAAATATCAAATGTTTCAATCGGCACCCCAGAGAATTCTTGAGTGGGAGCGCCGTTGTCGCCGCGGTCACAGCTACCGCGCCGCGCAACACGAACGGGGCCGGTTGTGGGCCCTCGCGCTTCAGGTCCTCATTCGTAGGCAGGTGCCGTCGTGGACCTCGCTGCCGGCGAACGGCGGCTAACCCGGTCGACCGCCCATCGATTGCTCCGTAGGTGTCGTTTAGGACCCCGAAAACGACACTTATGGAGCAATCGATGAAGAGGGGTTAAATGAAGAAAAGCACCAGTTCCGAAGAACTGATGCTTCCCAGTGGTGGCTCCGACCGGCGTCGATCCGGTGACCTTTCGATTTTCAGTCGAACGCTCTACCAACTGAGCTACAGAGCCTAGGTGACTAGTCACCATGACAGCCGGAATTTCTTCCAACAATCAGAGCGACCCTGACGGGACTTGAACCCGCGACCTCCGCCGTGACAGGGCGGCGCGCTAACCAACTGCGCTACAGGGCCTTGCGTTTCTTGCTTTTGCAGTATCTCTACCGCTTTTTTCAAGGCTTCCAGCCTACCAGACTTTTTCAGCCTGCTTGACCAGTTCCTTGCGTACCCCCAACGGGATTCGAACCCGTGCCGCCGCCGTGAAAGGGCGGTGTCCTAGGCCGCTAGACGATGGGGGCCAGAACCCGTTCGGAACAAAATAAAAGGCGTCAAGCGAGGCTTTCCGTCTTTGTCCTTTGCGTTTCTCCGAACTGGACTCTAAAACTATAGGGCCTCATCAGGAATTATCCAAAATCGGCGAAAAACCGCGCCGTTTGGCCGCCGGACGGGCCAAGATGGACGGATGGATGCCGTCGCAGCGCTCAATGAGATTGCTTTCTGGCTGGAGCGCGGACGCGCCGCCACCTTCAAGGTCCAGGCCTTTCGCAAAGCGGCGGCCGCCATCGGCCCCCTTGGCCCTGACGAAGTGGCCAACCGGGCCCGGACCGGACGGCTGAAGTCCATGAAGGGCATCGGCGACCGCACCTACGCGGTGATCAGGCAGGCGGTGGACGGCCAGGTCCCCGATTACCTGGCGGACCTCCGGGAGAAAGGTGCCACGCCGCTGGCCTCCGGGGGCACGGAAATCCGTGAGGCACTGAGAGGGGACCTTCACAGCCACAGCGAATGGTCCGACGGCGGCTCCCCCATTGAGCTGATGGTGGCTGCAGCGGAGGTGCTGGGCCGGGAGTACCTGGCCCTGACGGACCACTCCCCCAACCTCACCATCGCCAACGGACTGTCGGCAGAGCGCCTGCTGGACCAGCTGGACGTTGTGGCAGCGGTCAACGGCAACGGCGGGGGCACCCGGCTCCTGACAGGGATCGAAGTGGACATCCTGGAGTCCGGCCGGCTGGACCAGGAACCGGAGCTGCTGGACCGCCTGGACATCGTGGTGGCCAGCGTCCATTCAAAGCTGCGCGCCGACAGGAAGACCATGACCGCCCGGATGCTCGGCGGCATCCAGGATCCGCACACCAACGTCCTGGGCCACTGCACCGGCCGGCTGGTGGAGGGCTCACGCGGAACCCGGCCGCCGTCGGAGTTTGACGCGAAGGAGGTGTTCGCAGCCTGCGCCGAGCATCACGTGGCGGTGGAAATCAACTCGCGGCCCGAACGCCAGGACCCACCCGATGCCCTGATCCAGCTGGCACTGGAGGCCGGCTGCCTGTTCTCGATCGACAGCGACGCCCACGCACCCGGGCAGCTGGATTTCCTGCAGTACGGCGCCGAACGGGCGGCCCGCAACGGCGTGCCGGCTGAACGGATCATCACCACCTGGCCGGTGGAAGAACTGCTTGCCTGGGCGGGCAAGGGCTAGGGCCGGCGGCGTGGGCAGTCCCCGGGATCCTCCGGGGACTGCAGCTACTTGACGGCGTCGGCCAGCTTCTGCCGGAAGTCCGCCTTGGTGCTCAGTGCCAGTTTCTCGCCGTTGAGGAAGAAGGTGGGCGTGCCGCTGACGCCCAGGGCATTGCCATCGGCGATATCGGCCAGGATGCGTTCCTCGGTTTTCGGGTCGGCGACGGCGGCATCGAACTTTTCGAGGTTGAGGCCCAGTTGCCCGGCGTAGGTCCGGAACAGGGGCGCCTGGGATTGCTGGTTTCCGGCCCACTGGGCCTGGTTGTCGAACAGTTTCCCTGCCATCTGCTGGTACTGGCCCTGTTGCGCGGCAGCTTCCGCTGCGAGCGCCGCCTGGCCGGAATTGGGGTGGGCAGACAACGGAAAATACCTGTTGACGAAAGTGATCCTGTCACCGAACTCGGCTTTGAGCTCCTCCACGAAAGGATGGATGGCGCCGCAGGACGGGCACTCAAAATCCAGGAACTCCACCAACTGCGCCTTTTCCTCACGTGGCGTGGTGAGCCTGTGGCTGTCCGCCCGGACCAACTGTTCCATCCCGGCGGCCGGGGCTGCGGCCTGCCGGGGTTTGGTGGCGGTGAAGAGTGCGTACCAGGCGACGCCACACACCACGATGACGGCCAGCAGGATCCAGATGATTTTCCTGACAAGGCGCGGGGTATTACGGGCAGGAGCCTGGGGGGAGGACATAGTCGGCATCCTAGCCGAGGACAACGGCGTGGCCGATTTCCGCCAGCCCGCGACCCATTGCCGCCGTACATTTGTCTCATGCCGCCGACCAGCCCCCATGAACCGCTGACCACCGCCCCTGCACCGCTGAAGCCCGTGACGGCCCTTGGCGTGGCCGCCATGGTGGTCACGGTGGTTCTGTGGGCGTCGGCGTTCGTTGGAATCCGGGCCATTGGCCCCCACTTCTCCCCCGGCTCCCTGACACTGGGCAGGCTGGCGATTGCCGCCGTCGTGCTGGCCTTCCTGGTGGTGCCGCAACTGCTCAAGAGCCGGGTATTGCCGCGGGGACGGGAATGGCTGCCCATCCTCGCGTATGGCGTGATGTGGTTCGGAGGCTACAACGTGGCCCTGAACGCCGCCGAGCACATCCTCGACGCCGGTACCAGTGCCCTGCTGATCAATGTCAACCCCATCCTGGTGGCAATCATGGCCGGCATCTTCCTCAAGGAAGGCTTCCCGCGCTGGCTGCTCATCGGCAGCACCGTGGCATTCGCGGGCGTCGCGCTGATCGCCCTCGGATCCGGGCAGCCACGTTCCGGGGAAAGTTCGACGGCGGACCTGGCCGGCGTGGCGCTTTGCCTCCTTGCCGCGGTGCTCGCCGCAGTCAGCGTCATCATCCAGAAGCCTGTGGTCAGGAAATTCCCGGCCGCGCAGGCAACCTGGTTTGGCATCGTGGTGGGAGCCTTGTGCTGCCTGCCCTTCGCCGGCCAACTGGCGTCCGAAGTGCAGGCAGCCCCCGCACAGGCCACGCTGGGGCTGGTGTACCTGGGTGTTTTCCCCACCGCCATCGCCTTCACCACCTGGGCATATGCGTTGTCACTGGTGGACGCAGGGAAGCTGGCCGCCACCACGTACCTGGTCCCCGGCACCACGGTTTTCATCTCATGGCTCCTGCTTGGCGAGATCCCCACCGCCTGGGGACTGGTGGGCGGCCTGGTGTGCCTGGCGGGAGTGGGGCTCACCCGGCGACGGACCCGGGTCCGCGGACGGCAAGGGCCGCTTCGGCGCTAGAGTCGGGTGTATGCCAGCCAGCCTTCCGCCGGGGCTTCCGATTGTGCCCTCCGGCCCGGGTGAGCCATCCGGGTTCACCATGTCGCCTGACGAGTTCGAGGCCGCCGTCCAGGATGCCCTCAACAGCATTCCGGACCGACTGGCACGGGCCATGGACAATGTGGCCGTGTTCATCGACGACGACTACGTGCCGGGACCGGGCGAAGATCCGGACACAGTGCTGCTGGGACTGTACGAAGGGGTCCCGCTGACCGAGCGTGATTCCTGGTGGGAGGCCGGTTCCCTGCCGGACCGGATAACAATCTTCCGCGAACCGATCCTTGAGATCTGCGGGTCCAGGGACGACGTGATCCACGAGGTGGCCGTCACCGTGGTGCACGAGATCGCGCACCACTTCGGCATCTCGGATGACCGGCTGCACGAGCTGGGCTGGGGCTAGCCTTGTAGGCATGGAACATGACCACAGCCACAGCCACGGAATCACCGCCACCGGGCGGCACCGGAAACGCCTCGTGGCCGTCCTGGGGATCACGCTTGGCGTGGTGGTCATCCAGATCATCGGGGCTGTACTATCCGGATCACTCTCGCTGCTCGCAGACGCAGGACATATGCTGTCGGACGCGGCAGGTGTCACCATCGCCCTCCTCGCCTCCTGGATTGCGGGCCGCCCGGCAAGCGCCCAGCGGACATACGGCTATCAGCGCGCGGAAGTCCTCGCGGCCCTGGCCAATGCACTGATCCTGATCGTGATCTCCGTAGTCATCTTCACCGAAGCGGTCCGCCGGTTCGGTGCACCGCCGGAAGTGCAGACGGACATCATGCTTTTTGCCGCCATCCTGGGCGCCGTGGCCAACCTGGTGTCGCTCGTGATCCTGCGCACAGCACAGGACGAAAGCCTGAACGTCCGCGGCGCCTACCTGGAAGTGCTGGGCGACCTCCTTGGTTCAGTGGCCGTCATCATCGCGGCGGCAGTGATCATGCTGACCGGTTTCCAGGCAGCGGACACCATTGCCTCCGTCCTGATCGCCCTGATGATCCTGCCGCGGGCCTGGAGCCTGCTGCGCGATGTGGTCGATGTGCTGCTGGAAGCCAGCCCCAAAGGCGTGGAGGTGCAGATGATCCGCGAGCACATCCTGTCAGTTGCCGGCGTCACGGACGTGCATGACATCCATATCTGGACCATCACCTCCGGCGTCCCCGTGTTCTCAGCCCACGTTGTGGTGGAGGACGGAGTGCTCAACGCGCGGGGCGCCGACCAGCTGCTGGACAAGCTCATCACCTGCCTGGGCTCCCATTTCGATACCGACCACTGCACCTTCCAGCTTGAACCGGCCAGCCACTCTGAGCACGAGGCACACCAGCACGCCTGACCACGACACACCCCCGGGCCTCCTCCTAATGACACTCTTGTGGTTTATGTTATTGATGTGACTGCTGTTGCTAATGTGCAGATGGTCACGTAACCTCGGACTGCTGGGGAGCAGCTGAGGGGCATCGTCATGCCGCATCCAGAACCTCACTCCCGGCCTTACCGTTGCGAGGTCTCTGCAGATGGCATTATCCGGATCCGGCCGCAGGACGGCCGTGCTGTGCGCCGCCGTCGTCCTTTTTGCATCCGTGGCAACGCCGGCAGCCGCTGTACCGGCGCCATCTGCCCCGCTGGCCGTTCCGGCCGCACCTGACATGCCTTCGCCGGAGGACATCGCTGCAGCAAAGGCCAGCGAGGCCGCGACGGCGGACCAGGTCAGTGCGATTGAGCGCATCCTTGCCGACGCGTCCACCGCCCAGCAGGCAGCGTTCGCCGTTGCCATGCAGGCCAACAACGCCTACAGCGAGGCACTGGTTGAGCTGCAGCAAAGGACAGAGGCGGCATCCGTTGCCTCTGCCAGGGCCTCGTCCGCCCGTGAGCAGCAGGACAAGGCGCGGAAGCAGGTGGGGCAGCTCGCGGGGGACCTGTACCGCAACGGCGGCCTGAACCCGACTCTCGGGACCTTTGCCAGCGGTGGGGAAAGCCTCCAGCAGGCAGCAACGCTCGAGGCCCTTTCAGCCAGCCGCAGCCGGGCGTTTGAAGCCGCGGACGCCGCGGCCACCGCTTACCGTTCCCTGACCGCAGCTGCCGAAGACGCCACCAAAGCGGCCGACGACGCCGCGAAGACCGCCGAACAACGCAAGTCCCAGGCGGAACAGGCCAACGCCGCGCAGGCCAAGGCCGTGGCAGACGCGAAAGCGCAGCGGACCACCCTGGTGGACCAACTGGCACAGCTCCGCAACACCACCGTTGCGCTCGAATCGGCGCGCGTTGATGCACTGGAGAGGCAACGCGAGGAGGCACGCCTCGCCGCCCTGTCCGCCGCCGCCGACAAGGCCGCACAGGACAAGGCGGCGCAGGACCAGGCAAGCCGGAACCAGTCTGCACAGAACCAGACCGTGCAGAACCAGGCAGCGGGCCAGAACAGCCGTGGACAGGACACGGCACCGGCCGCTCCTGCACCCGTTGTTCCCGCGCCCGTTGCCCCCGCGCCGGCACCAGCTGCCCCTGCACCCGCACCGGCTGCTCCGGCGCCCGTTGCTCCTGCACCCGCAGCACCGGCTCCTCCAGCGCGGGTTGCACCTGCCCCCGCGCCTGCACCCGCGCCGGCCCCGGCACCCGTACCCGCACCCGCGCCATCCACCGGATCAGGCACCTACGAGGCAGCCATCTCCGTCGCGTTGGGAAAGGTGGGGGCCCCGTACTTCTACCAGTGGGGCGGTACCGGCCCTTACGGCTTTGACTGCTCCGGGCTGGTGCAGAACGCGTTCGCGGCAGCCGGCAAGTACCTCCCCCGCACGGCTTCACAGCAATACGCCGCCGCCCCGGTCCACGTCCCCCTTTCGCAGGCGCGCCGCGGCGACCTGCTTGTGTGGGGTTCGGCGCCGAATTTCTACCACGTGGCCATCTACCTGGGGAACGGCCAGGTGGTGCAGGCACTCAACCCGCAGGAGGGCATCACCGTTTCCACCATCAGCTCCATGGTGGGAATGGACCTCTACCCCTATGCGGCCCGCTACTGAACGGCCCGGCTGACCTTACCCATTGCAGGTCCTGCCTGAAGGGCGTAACGGTTCCCGCCGCCGTCGTCAGCTCAAGATGTCCTTGGTGACGAACCGGCCGTAGGCGAGCGCCCCGAACACCGCCACATAGCTGGCCTGCAGGAGGGCGTTGCTGGCGAAGGAATCCCACACCAGGGGCTGGCGCAGCATGTCGCCGAAACCAAGCCAGTAGTGGCTGAAGAGCCACGGATGCAGCCACTCCAGCTGCGGCAGCTGGTCCGCAACCTGGGACACCACCGAAACCACCACCGTAGCGGCCATCGCTCCCACTGGCACCACCGTGAGGGTGGACAGGAACAGCCCGATGGCCGAAAGCCCGGCGAGTGACACCGCCAGGTAGGCAGCGATCAGCACTATGCGCAGGGCGGCTTCGGACGGCTGGACCACCCCGCCGGAGAGCAGCGTCACGGGACCCACCGGGAAGAGTGCCGCGCCGATCGCAGCACCCGCGAGGCCAACGGTCAACGGAGCGGCGATGCAGAAGGCCAGCGCGCCGGCGTACTTGACCAGGAGGAGCCGGACCCGTCCGGCCGGCGCCACCAGCAGGTACCGCAGGGTTCCCAGGCTTGCCTCCCCGGCGATAGTGTCGCCCGCGACCACACCTATGGTCAGCGGCATGAACAGCGGCACGGAGACCAGCATGGCGGTAAAGGCCACGAACAGTCCGTTCTGGGTGATCCGGTCAAGGAAGGCTGGGCCCCTTCCGGGCGGGACCGCGGACGAGACCTTCACTGCAACGGCAATCAGGACCGGGATGGCGGCGAGCGCCAGGAGCAGCGCCCACGTCCGCCGCCGGCCGAACAGGACCTTGAGTTCGGACGCCAGGAGGGACAATCCCGAGCTGCGTGGCGTCGCGGCCGGGAGGGCAGTTCCGGCAGCCTTCGGAATATCCGCGGGCACACTACTGGGCAACGTCGAATCCTTCCCCCGTCAGGGCAACAAAGCGGTCCTCAAGGCTTTCACGCTCGACGGCGAAGCCCCGGACGCGGACGCCGGCCTGGACCAGGTGCGCCACGACGTCCTCGGGAAGCACCGCCGGGGACTGCGCGCCAATTGGCAGCGCAGCGAGGATTGTCCCGCCCTCCGGCTGCGCCGGTTCACCCTGCCCCGGTTCAGCCTGGGCAGGTTCCGGTACGATCCCCAGCCGCGCCAGAACCTGGCGGGCTGCGCCGGCGTCTGGCGTCACCAGCCGGAGCCGGGTGCTCCCGGCCTGCCGCAGCTCGGCAAGGGGCCCCTGCGCCACGAGCTTTCCGGCGCTCATGACGGCAGCGTGGGTGCACATCTGGTCCACTTCGGCCAGCAGGTGGCTGGACACAAAGACAGTGGTGCCCTCATGCGCCAGCGATCGCACCAGGTTGCGGACTTCCCGGGTGCCTTGCGGGTCCAGCCCGTTGGTGGGCTCATCCAGGACCAGCAGGTCCCGTGGCGAGAGCAACGCATTGGCAATGCCCAGCCGCTGCTTCATTCCAAGGGAGTATGCGTGCACCCGCTTCCCGGCCGCGTGCTCCAGGCCCACCCGCTCCAGCGCCTGCTGCACCCGCCTCCTGCGGGTGCCGGGGATGGTGTGCGGGCTTGCGGCGTCGAGCCGGTGCAGGTTGCTGGCGCCGGACAGAAAGGGGTAGAACGCGGGGCCTTCCACCAGCGCGCCCACGCGCGGCAGCACGTCATGGAGCTTGCCGGGCATCTCCTGTCCGAGCAGGTTCACCGTTCCCTCGGATGCGGCAGCCAGGCCGAGCAGCATGCGGATGGTGGTGGTCTTGCCTGAGCCGTTGGGCCCCAGGAAGCCGAAGACAGTTCCGTGCGGGACGGCAAGGTCCACACGGTCGACGGCGGCCTGCCGGCCAAAGTGCTTGCTGAGCCCGCGGGTCTCGATCGCCAGGCCGGCGTTCACCGGGCCGGCCCCCGTCCCGGCAACGCTCCCCCGTCCGTCCAACACTTATTGGGCCGCTGCTGCTGCGGCCTGCAGCCTCTCCGGCGGCACCATTCCGGCGAAGATCCGTCCGTCGTCCGTGACCAGGACGTTGAGCAGGGCGGTGGAGAGCAGCCGGCCGCCGGGGACGGCGACGGCGGCCTGGGACAGCAGCGGGTCCTGCAGCAACGATTCCGCTGCCGCAGCGGACCCACGGGCTGTGCCCAGCACGGTCTCCCAGCCGGTACCGGTCACGGAAACGTCCTTCCTGGCGTCTGGATGCATGCCGCCCGGGCTGTGCATATCCGGGGCGTCACGGGACTTGTCCGGAACGGGAAGTTCCTTGACCGTGCTGCCCGGGGGCGGGGCAAAGTTGAACACGGACTGATCCGGGGCGTCCAGCGAGAGGCTGGTGAAACCGGAGCGGAACGCGGGGGTGTCCGCCCCGCGTGCGGTCACCTGGACGGACAGCGGCATCCCGTTTTGACCGTCGACGGCGATGGCCACCTTGCCTACCAGGGTGGCGTCAGTACGCGGTTCAATCAGCAGGTTGTAGGCGGCGCGTCCGGCAACGGAAACGTCCGGTCCCACCGAAACGGCCGTGGTGGGGTCAACCTTGGCAAGGAATTTTTGCGCCAGTTCTGCCGGCGTGGGCATTCCGCCCGCCATCTGGTGCGCGTCGGAACGCGACCGGTCCTTGGCATGCTCCGGCAGGGTCAAATGGGCGGCCGTGTTGTCTTTGGACGAATACAACCAGACGTCGCTGCCGTGGCGGACTACGTCCCGTTCTGCCAATTGGTCCATTACCTGCACGCGGGCATTGTCCTTGCCGTCCAGGTAGACGCGCGCAGTGTGCTTGCCTGACAGCAGCTCAATGACGGAGGCGGCGCTCCCGGCAGCGGCAGGAGCGGATGGCTTGCCGGTTGCCGGCAGCTCTGGAAGTCCCAGCTCAGCGGACTGTTCCACTGTCCCGGAGAACGAGTGCACCTGGTGGCTTGCCGCCAGTTGCAGGACCTGCGCGGGCGTCTTGGCCGGGAGGGGGTTGTTGGCACCGGCCGGAAGGGAGCCGGCCAGGGCGCCGGCAGCGATCACCAGCGGGGCCGCGACGGCGGGCAGCCACCGCAGCCACACCCGGCGGCCGTCCGTGCCGTTCCGCCATGACCGTTTTTCCTGCAGTCGTCCGCTGGAATCCAGCGTGTTGGAGCCCATAGGTAAAGACTACGCCGGTGCAGGTGGATAGGGGCCACCCGCAGTGCCCCCGTCCTGCACCGCGGGCCCTGGTTGCTCCGGCACCACGGTGCCCGCACCGCCGTCGACCGTTATTTTTTGGCCGGTGCTTATCAGGCCGGTGGCGTCTGCAACCCCGACTACCGCAGGGATGCCGTATTCCCTGGCAACCACGGCACCGTGTGAATTGGCTCCGCCCATCTCCATCACCAGGCCTCCCGCTGTCAGGAACAGCGGAGTCCAGCCGGGGTCTGTTGACGGGGCAACCAGGATTTCGCCCGGCTCAAGGCGGGCTCCGACGGGATCCAGGATGACGCGTGCCGCAGCAGTCACGGTTCCCGCCGAGGCAGGGCTGCCGGTGAGCGTGCCTTCAGCTGACATCCCGACGCCGGTCCGCACCGCTTCGGGTTCGGTCCCGTCCGAGAGCAGCACCCGGGGAATGTGCCGGCGCCTGAGCTCCTGGGCATAATCCTGGCGGCGGCCGGCCACGAGCGCCCGGAGGTCCCGGGTGGGCGCTCCGCTGGCCATGGAGGGCCCGGACATTGCGGTCCCGGATAATGCCTGCCTGGCTTCAATGAAGTCCAGGAAGAACACGTCGTCCTGCCGTTCGATGGCGCCCGCCTGCGCCAGCTCACTGCCCACCACCAGCAGCTGCCGGCGGACTTCCGCAAGGCCCGCAACCAGCTGGTATTTTGGCAGCTCGCGCAGGCCGGCGAACAGCCGTGCCCGTTGCAGTGCGGCACGCACCAGCCTTCCCCTGATCCAGCCACGGGCGGCGGCGCGGGCAACGAGCCTGTCCACCTGCGCTTCCGCATCTTCGATGGCCCTGCTGAACTGGGCATCGGGCGCCAGGGCAGGGTCCTCCAGTCGAAGGTAGTTGGCAAGGATTCCCAGGATGTGTGCCGGTTCCTCCGACCACCGCGGCAGTCCGACGTCTATTTCGCCCACTGCCCGGTGGCCGTACCTGTCCAGGAACCGGGCCAGGCCTGTTTCGAGGCGTGCCGGCAGCTGCCCGCCCTGGAACGCGGCGGCCAGGACACTGGGGTCACCCGTCATCAGCGCGGTGCATGATTCACGGTCTTCCCGGATTTCCCTGGCAAGATGCCACAGTTCCAGGTCCATTTCAGTGGTGACGTTGTTGGGCAGGCCACGGATCACGGGCTGCAGTTGTTCCCAGGCATTTCCGCCCAGGAGCTTTCCCGCAATGCCCAGCATCGCAAAACCCACGGCAGGGAGGGGAAGAATGGCCGGAACAATCGGAAACAGGCGCCGCCCCAGGAGGAACTCGGCGTGGTCAAGGCGTGCCACCGCTCCCTGAACGTCGCCGGAACGCAGCGAGGCCTCGAAGTCCTGCGTGAAGCGGTCCAGCCGCCGGAGGGCTGCCGCTGGCCGGAAGAGCGCCCGAAGGAAGGCGGCGGGAACCTTGGCGCGGGCGGCTGCCGGGGCAACGTGCCGCAGCAGCCCGAAGGGCGTCTTCCTGGTCACCGAAAAGGCGGGGTCCTCGAACAGTTGCCGCATGACCGTTGCGGTCCGGGCCTCCATGATGTCGAAAACCCGGGGAACGAGGCGGCGGCCGACGGTGCTGCGGATGGGAGTGGTGAAGTCGATGTAGATCCGCTGCCCGGCTTCGGCGTAGGGGGATGGCCCGCCCCGGGGATCAGGAACAGGGAAGCCGGCAGCTGTTGCTATGGAGGAGGCGATGAGGCGCACCGCCGCAAGGCCCATGGGGGTAAGCGGCCGGGTAAGCCCCTGGGCCAGGCTGAAGCAGAGATAGGCCCTGGTCCCCCGGGTGGCGGACCGGCCCTCAGGAATCGTGCCGGCGGCGCCGTTGCTCTTGGGGACCGGGTACAACGTGGTGATCGGCCTGGACTGCGTGAGCCACAGGCCCCCGGAATGGTCGATGGCCCACTCTGTGTCCTGCGGGGCCCCGAAATGTTCCTCGGCCTGCAGGCCGAGGCGTGCCAGCCCTGCGATTTGCCGGTCCGTCAGGCAGGCAGTGCTGCCGGCCGCGGAAACATTCCGGGTCTGCGTCCCACCACCGGGCAGGGGCCGCACCTCCACGTCCTTATCGCCCAGCTTCCGCTCCAGGACCTTGCCGCTCAGCGCGTCCACCACGAAGTGGTCCGGATTGACGGCACCTGAGACAACGGCCTCACCCAGCCCGGGACTGGCGTCGATGACGACCTGCCGCCTGCGGCCGGTCAGGGGGTTCGCCGTGAACATGACGCCGGCGGCGTCGGCGTCCACCATCCGCTGGACCACCACCGCGAGCGCCACGCTTGCCGGCTCGATGCCAAGGCTTGCCCGGTAGGCGGTTGCCCGGTCCGTCCACAGCGACGCCCAGCAAGCACGGACGGCTTCAAGCAGGGCGGGCACTCCGATGACGTTGAGGTAGGTGTCCTGCTGCCCGGCGAAGCTGGCGAATGGCAGGTCTTCTGCCGTGGCCGATGACCTGACCGCCACCGGTACATCCGGGCCGAGGGCTGCGTAGGCCCCTTCCACTGCCCGCGAAACTGCCGGTGGAAGAGGAATTGCCCGGATCGCGGCACGTGCCGCTCCAGCCAGCCCGGCTATGTCGGGCGGTTCGGCTGCGCCCGTCTGCGCTGCGTCCCGTCGAGCGGCCGGCGCCGGGTCCGACAAGGCCGCGTAAACCGCGGCCAGCGCGGGTGGCAGGGAACCGGCGACCCCGACTGCCTGCCGGTATGCGTCAGTGGTGAGACAGAAACCCTCCGGGACCGGCAATCCGGCGGACAACAGCTCTCCGAGGTTGGCCGCCTTGCCGCCCGCGAGAGCCAGCATTCCGGCATTGAGCCGGCGCAGGTCCAGGACCAGCCCGGCATCCGTGCCGGTGGCGGCTGTCCGCAACCCTGGCTGCTCCATGTCCCAGATGCCTTATCCGAGGGGCCGGTATCCCGGTGATGCCTTGCTGCCTGGCCGGTGCCGGCTAGGCGGCGTCGCCCAGGATGGGACCGAACCGCGCACGGTCCGCCAGGCGGGGGTCCTCACGGTCCGGGACCACCATGACCGGACCCTTGGCGTGGTGAAGCACGCCGTCGGATGTTGAGCCCAGGAGCATTCCGGTGAAGCCGCCACGGCCGCGGGTACCCACCACCACCAGCTCCACGTGCCGGCTCTCCTCCACGAGCACGTCCACCGGCGAACCGTCCTTGAGTTCGTAGCCGGCCTGGAGGTGGGGGTAGTGGCTGCGGAGCCACGCCATGCCCGCTTCCAGGGTGACCCGGATGTCGTCAAACAACGCTTTCCGGTCCATGGGTGCGGGAACCCATGCCAGGGAGCCGCTGTACTGGGGGACGGCGCAGATCACGCGGAGCGAGGCACCGAGCCGTTCGGCCTGGTCGGCTGCCTCGAGGACCGCAACGCGTGCCTGCTCGGAGCCATCGACACCCACCACCACCACGTTTTCCACCGGCCTGTGCCCGGCCTTGGCCTGCTCTGCCTTGACGCGGCGGTCCTCCGTGCTTTCGCCGAGCCGGTCCGAACAAAACAGCGGCACGGTTACCGTGGGGCATTTTGCATGGGCAGGCAGGGCGCTGCTGACTGATCCCAGCAGGCGGCCCACGAAGCCGCCGCGGCCGCGGGTGCCCACCACCAGGAGTTCGGCGGTTTCGGAGATTTCGAGCAGCACTCCTGCGGCGTCGCCGTTCTCCACAGCGGAACTGACGTCGATGTCGTAGGCGGAGACCTTCTCCACGGCCTGCTTGGCGATGGCTTCGGCACCCTCACGGATGACGGAGTCGTCCACCGTGGCATAGCCGCCGTCCAGTCCGGAGGCGGCGAAGATCGGCACGGAATAGGCCGTAACGATATGGAGCGGACGACGGCGGCGCTGGGCTTCCCGTGCGGCCCACACCAAGGCGCACTGGCCATGGTCCGAACCGTCGACGCCCACCACGATGCCGTGCGGAGCGGCGGAAGCACCACCACCGTCCCGGGCCGGGTCCGGGTGCAACTCTCGTGAGCCCATGGGGGCCGCCTCCTCGCGATACGCCTGATGTTGCGGCTATTCTGCCAGAAAACGGACCGCTCCCCGCGCACCCCGCTTCCCCACGGCATGGGCAGGAAAAGGGCCGTTCCCGCTTCCAACTATTCTCCGTCCCCCAAGGCTTAGCAAGCCTGTTCAGGAGCGGTAAGGCAGGGTTATCCACAGGCCCTCCCGCCCGGCTCGGAAAGCGCCTTCACGCCATTGGGAATGTTTTCTTCAGTGGGCTATCCACGGCCGCATTTGTTCTGTAGTCTTCAGGACATTGTTGGTCCGGGACGCCAACTGCAACTTTCTGTGCAAACTGTCCCGGCCATGCGCTGCGGCCGTACTTGGGGGTAACGGGACGCGGGCCGGCGAGGATGCCGGCACCTGCCGAAAGCTTCGAAGGAGGGAAACTGTGGTGTCAAGCATGCCCGCGGATGCCGGGACCGAACAGACCACCACTGTGATCATTGGCACCGGCCTGTCCGGACTGGCCGTGGCCGCAGAACTGCGCCGCCACGGCGTGGACTCCATCGTGGTGGACGGACTGGACATCCTGGGCGCCGGCCAACCCGCAAACACCTCATCACTGCAGCGCTGCGATGCGGCGGACAGCGACACCCTCCGGGAGCGCAACGAGATCCTGCGCCACCTCCGCAATTACGCGGCAAGCCACAGCGTGGACGTCCGGAACACAACCCGGGCGGTCCAGCTGACCATGCTGGAAGACCCCGCGCACGGCGCCGCTCCGCAGTGGCAGGTGCACACTCCCACGGGCATCCTGGTGGCCGACCACATTGTCCTGACCAGGTGCGCGCACAGCCAGCTGCGGCGCATGCTCAGTGACTTCGGGATTGCCGTTGGCCGCAACGTGGCAGCGGCCATGCGCGCCATCGGCATCTACCTGGTGGGTGTGGGCGAGCTGATCACGCCGTCACCCAAAGAGGTCCTGCGCCAGGCCAAGACGGTGGGCCAGGCCATCTCCGCCAAGGTCAATCCGGACAGCGGCCATTCATCCGGCGGCGGCTTCCCGGCAACGGGAAGCTTTGCGGTGCTGACCTGCTGACCGCCTTCCCGGTGCCCGCCCGGCCGGCCCCGTCCGGACCGGCCGGCCGGGGCTACCCCCGCCCGTCCTCAGCGGTATCCCCGTCATCCCCCGCGTCCTCGTCAACGCCGAGCCGGCGCCGGGCCAGGATACCCAGGGCCACCAACAGCCCCACGGCGACGACTGCAAAAAGCACAATGCTCCATTGGAAGGGCTCGCCCGCATTGGCGGGCCCGGATGGTTCCTCCGTTACCCCGGGCTGTGCCGTCCCCATTCCTGGAACCGCACCCGCCGCCGTCGGGCTTCCCGCCGGGGACGTTCCGGACGTTGCCGGCGCGGCGGCGCCTGACGCCGCAGTGAAGGTGAACGTGCCCTCGATGGGGTGTGAGTCCGAGCCGACCACGCGCCATGCCACGGTGTACTTCCCTGCGGGGCCGCCCGGCCGCAGCTTCTGCGTGGCCACGTTGTCCACAATGCGCGCCGCCCCGTCCGCCCATTCGCTGCCGCCGGCATCCTTGACCGAGAAGGACGATCCGATGCCCAGCGGCTTGCTGCTGAAGGTCACGGAGACTTCGGCGGGCGGGGCCGCCAGCGCGGCGCCCTGGGCGGGATTGGTGGACTCGGCTGCATCATGGGCCGAGGCCGGCCCAGCCAAACCCAACAGTGCGGCGGCGAGGACAAGGGCGAGGACAAGGAAACCGGGCACGAGGCCCGGCAACCGGCGGCGGACGTGGCGCATGGTGGGGCTCCTGGTGTTGGCTTCCTTACAGACTAGGCGCATTTGCAGGCCCACTCCCTGCCGCACCCTTAGGATGCAGGTATTCCCACACACTTCCCCGGAGGACTAATGCTTAAGCAAGGCTCTGCCCTGGACCGGTATTTCAGGGTTACCGAGCGCGGTTCCAACCTTTCCCGCGAGATCCGGGGCGGGTTCGCCACGTTCTTCGCCATGAGCTACATCGTGGTGCTGAACCCACTGATCCTGTCCGGTCCGGACTCGAACGGCACCACGCTGGGCTTCACCGCGGTGGCCGCCGTCACCGCTTTCGTAGCGGGCATCCTGACCATCCTCATGGGCGCCTGGGGCCGGCACCCGTTCGCCCTGGCCACCGGCCTGGGCGTGAATGCCTTCGTGGCCGTCACCGTGGCCACGAATCCGGGACTTACGTGGCCGGACATGATGGGCCTGGTGGTCCTCTCCGGCCTCACCATGCTGATCCTGGTCCTCACCGGTTTCCGCACCGCCGTCTTCAAGGCCGTGCCGGACGGCCTCAAGACCGCAATCGTGGTGGGCATCGGCCTGTTCATCGCCCTGATCGGGCTGGTCAACGCCGGATTCGTGCGGCGCATCCCTGACGTCGCAGGCACCACGGTGCCCGTTGGACTGGGCTTTGAAGGCAAGCTGCTGGGCTGGCCGACGGCCGTTTTCGTTTTCGGCCTGATCCTGACCATCGCCCTGGTGGTGCGCAAGGTCAAGGGCGCCATCCTGATCGGCATCATCACCGCCACCGTGCTGTCCGTGATCCTTGAGATGACCCTGCACATCGGGCCCAGCTTCGACGGCAAGAACTTCAACCCCCAGGGCTGGTCCCTGGTGGCGCCTGCATTCTCCGGCTGGGCCGCTCCTGACCTCTCGCTGATCGGCAAGGCCAACCCGTTCGGCGCCTTCGAGCACCTCGGCTTCGTGGCCGCGACGCTGCTGGCCTTCGTCATCCTGCTCAGCATCTTCTTCGACGCCATGGGCACCATGGTGGGCTTGGCCAACGAAGCCGGCACGGTGGACGAGCACGGCAACATTCCCGACGTCGACCGCGTGCTCCAGGTGGACGCGCTGGGCGCCATCATCGGCGGCGGCGCTTCCGTTTCCTCCAACCAGATCTACGTGGAAGCCGGCGCCGGCATTGGCGAAGGCGCCCGCACCGGCGTCGCCTCGATCGTTACCGGCCTGCTGTTCCTGGTGGCCATGTTCTTCACCCCGCTGATTAACCTGGTGCCCTTCGAGGCCGTGGCCCCGGCCCTGGTGGTGGTGGGCTTCATGATGGTGTCCCAGGTGGGCAAGATCGACTGGCAGGACTGGGGCATCGCCATCCCGGCGTTCCTGACGTTCACCCTGATGCCGTTCACCTACTCCATCGCCAACGGCCTGGGCGCAGGGTTCATCGCCTACGTACTGATCCGCACTGTCCAGGGCAGGGTCAAGGACATCCACCCGCTGATGTGGGCCGTGGCAGCGGCGTTCGCGTTGTTCTTCGCCATCGGCCCCATCGAGGCCGCACTGGGCATGTAACTCCCCCGGTATGGACACAGGGCTGGTGCGGCAGATGCCGCGCCGGCCCTGTTGTTTATACCGGGGTGTTCGGTGCGAGACCCTCGTCGCCGGACACCGCCAGGGCCTTCCGTTGGCGCAGCCGGTCCAGCCGGTTCATGAGCGGCGAGGTGGTGGCGCCATGGATCACGATGGACAGGGCCACCACCAGCCCAATGAAGGACCAGAGCCAGTGTGCCTGGTCCGCGAAACGGCCTTCCCCCAACGCGTAGGCCAGGTAGTACAACGACCCGATTCCGCGGATGCCGAAAAATGAGAGTGCCACGCGTTCCCGCGGACCGGTCTTGCCGCCCAGCAGGCCCAGCCACCCGGCCAACGGTCTGACCAGCAGCAGGAACGCCAGCGCCACCAGCACCTCCACCAGCCCGATCCCGGCGAGCAGCCCACGGGCGATGGCGCCGCCGAGCAGGACCAGGATCACCACGGTCAGGAGCCGCTCCAGCTGCCCCACGTAGGAGTGCAGCACCCGGTGGTAGCCGTGGGTTCGTTCAGCGGTCCGGATGGTCACGGCACAGACGAACACCGCAATGAACCCGTAGCCCTCCACCATCTCCGTCAGGCCGTAGGCCAAGAACGTCGCCGCCAGGGCCACGAAACCTTCCGAATGGTTGGACAACCTCAGGCTTTCCGCCCGCGCGGAGAAGAACACCCTGGCGAGCAGCTTGCCGGTGAGGAAGCCCGCCAGCAGCCCGACGGCCAGCCGCCACAGCACATCCATCCCGAACCATTCGCCGAACCACTCAGCCGGGTTTGCGCCGGCGATGCTGATGGCAATGGCGAGGTATACGAACGGGAATGCCAGGCCGTCATTGAGCCCGGCCTCGGAGGTGAGGCCGAACCGGACTTCATCTTCCTTGTCAGTGTGCTCGTCCTGGTCCGCGGGTTCTCCCACCTGGACTTCGGACGCCAGGACGGGGTCCGTGGGGGCAAGACTGGCGCCTACCAGCAGCGCCGCGCCGAGGCCCAGGCCCAGGAACCACATGCCCAGCAGGGTCAGGGCCAGGATGCACAGCGGCATGGCGATCCCCAGGAGCCGCCATGTGGTGGACCACCGCTTGCGTCCCACCGGGCGGTCGAGGGCCAACCCTGCTCCCATCAGCGAGATGATCACGCAGATTTCCGCGAGGTGCATGACAAAGTCGCCGTGTTCCACCGGGTCAGGGTCCGGCAGCGAGGGAATCAGCGCGAACGCTCCCATGCCGGCGCCCAGGAAGACCATCGGCATGGACAAGGGCATATCGCGCAGCAGCTTGGGCAGGACCGCGGCGATGAAGACGGCCAGGCCGGCTGCGGCAAAAAGGATGTCTGGGGCTTCAAACATGGGGAAAGGCTCTCCAGCCTGGAATGGTTGCGCGGATCCGGAAGCGGACACGCCACGCTTCGATGGGCGGACTGCTCTCACCATAACCCCTGAAACAGGCATCTCACCGGCACACGGGTTCTTGGATACCGGACAGGACGACGGCGGCGTTGCTGGTTTTCGTGCCCCGCATGCGGTGAGCTTGAGGCATGTCCCTCCAGCTCCCCGCCGTCGATGTCCCGCCCCAGCCCTGGACAGGGAGGTTCGACGGCGACGGCCCCGGCCACCGCCGATGGTGGCAGGTCGTGAACCAGCCGGGCAACACCACGCCGGGAACCGCGGGCGCTGACGTTGAGGCGGCGGCGGCCGGCAGGCCCGTGGCCCTGCTGGGCTTCGCCAGCGACGAGGGGGTACGCCGGAACAAGGGCCGTACCGGCGCGTCGGCCGCCCCGGCGGCCCTGCGGAAGGCGCTGGGCCCGCTGGCTTTCCACCTGGACCGTCCGGTAACTGACATCGGCGATGTCGCGGTAGCCGGGGAGGACCTGGAAGCCGGGCAGGAACGGCTTGGCCGGGCGGTGGCAGGCCTGCTCGATGCCGGCCACCAGACCGTTGTCCTGGGCGGCGGCCATGAAACCGCCTACGCGAGTTACCTTGGCGTCAGCGGATCAGCGGCCATCCGGGACGGGCAGCGCCTTGGCGTCCTGAACCTGGACGCCCACTTCGATCTCCGCGACGAGCCCGTGCCGAGTTCGGGGACCCCGTTCCTGCAGATGGCCCGCGCTGAAGCGGACGCCGGGCGCGAATTCCGGTACGCCGTCGTCGGAATCTCGGAGCCGAACAACACCCGGGTCCTGTTCGACACCGCGGACAAGCTGGGGGTCCGGTACCTGCTGGACGAGGACTGCGGCGCGGACCGGGTCCGGGACTTCGTGGCCGCGTTCCTGGCGGACATCGACGTGCTGTACCTGACCATCGACCTGGACGTGCTGCCCGCCGCCGTGGCGCCAGGGGTGAGCGCGCCCGCAGCCTACGGCGTGCCGCTGCCCGTCATCTCGGCGGCCTGCCGGCAGGTGGCGCTGAGCGGGAAGCTCCTGCACCTGGACGTGGCGGAACTGAACCCTGCCTTTGACATTGATGGCCGGACCGCCAAAACCGCTGCGCGGCTAATCAACACCCTGCTGCGTTGAAAAATGCCGCTGCCGGCTCTCAGGCCCCCTTCAGGACGTACCGCCGTTCGGGCCGTCCCACGCCGTACTTGAGCCGCACGTCCAGCGTGCCCTCGTCGTGCAGGTACTCCAGGTAGCGGCGGGCGCTGACACGGGACGTGCCCAGCTCTTGGGCTACTTCGGCGGCTGAGACGTCACCGGCGGCAGCGTTGACCGCCGCCTCCACCAGCCGCAGCGTCTCAATGCTGCAGCCCTTGGGAAGTGGACGTTCGCTGCGGTCAAGGCCAAACACGCGGTTGACGTCCGACTGCTCTGCCACGTCCTTTGAGGCATCCAGGCTTTGGTAGGCGCTGCGGTAGTGCTCCAGCCGTTCCTGCAGGTCCGTCTGCGAAAAAGGCTTGATCAGGTAGTGGACAATGCCGCCCCGCAGCGCCTTCCGCACGGTTTCCACCTCCCGTGCGGCACTTATTACCAGCACGTCCAGCTCCGGGGCCACGCTGCGCAGGCGCCCCATCAGGTCCAGGCCATTGATGTCCGGCAGATGGATGTCCAGCAGCACCAGGTCCGGCTGGAGCCGTTCGGTCTCCGCAACGGCCTGGGCCCCGGTGTGCGCGGCACCCACCACCGTGAATCCGGGCGTGCGCTGGATAAAGCCGGCGTGCACCTTGGCCACCATGAAATCGTCATCGACGATCAGGACCTTGATCATGGCTGGGTACTCCCTTGTTTCAGCACGGCGGTAAAGACAGCCCCATTATCGTTGGCCACCGTCAGGTTCCCGCCACTGCGGCGGCACACCACCCGGGACAGCGCCAGCCCAAAGCCGCGGCTGCCGGCCGGTCCGGGTTCCTTGGTGGTGAAGCCCTGGCGGAAGATGTGGTCCGTGGAGCCGCCGGGAACGCCGGGACCGTTGTCCCGCACGGTCACCACAACGTCTTTTCCGGCCTTGCCCTCCACCAGCACCCTGACCGCTGCCTGCGGAAGCCCGGTGACGGCGTCGAACGCGTTGTCCACCAGGTTCCCCACCACCGTGGTGAGGTCCCGGGACAGCTCGTCGTCCACTTTGTCCAGCACTGAGTCGGGGTCCAGCTGCAGGGCAACGCCGTGCTCGGTGGCGAGGCTCGACTTGGCAATCAGCAGGGCAGCGAGCGCGGGATCCTTGATCCGGCCGGTCACTTCATCGTTGAGCCGGGTCCGGTCCACGGTGGCACCGTTGACGAACTGGACCACGGAATCGTACTCGCCGATCTGGATCAGGCCGGAAATGACGTGCAACTGGTTGGCGAACTCATGTGCCTGGGCCCGCAGGGTGTCCGTGGCGGTGCGGGTGGTGCCCAGTTCCTGCTCCAGTTCGGAGAGCTCCGTGCGGTCGCGAAGCGTTGTCACCGAGCCAATCACCTTGCCCCTGGACTGGATGGGCACCCGGTTCATCACCACCAGCCGGTCCCCCACGAGCACCAGCTGGTCCGGCCCGGGCTGGTCACGGGTGAGGACTTCCTTGAGGGCGGGTTCGACGGCGAGGCCCACCACCCGCTTGCCAACACAGTCAGGCGGGAGGCCCAGCAGGGCGCGCGCACTGTGGTTGGCCACGGTGATCCGCTCGTGCAGGTCCAGCGCCACCACGCCCTCCTTGAGCCCGTGCAGCATGGCTTCACGGTTTTCCACCAGGCTGGTGATCTCGCTCGGTTCCATCCCCAGCGTCTGCCGCTTGACCCTCCGTGACAGCAGCAGGGACCCGGCGATGCCCAGGACGCTCGCAACGCCGAGGTAGGTGAGGAGATTGGGGACGGCATCGCCCAGCCGCTCGAGCACGGTGGGATAGTTGCGGCTGATGGAGGCGATGCCGATCATCCGGCCGGTGTCATCCAGGACCGGAACATGGGCGGACAGCAGCGGGGCGGGCGTCCCGCCCACCACTCCGGTCCAGGCCCTGCCTTCCATCACCCTGCTGGCGCCGAGTTCCAGCGGCTCGCCCAGCAGGCTGGGGTCGGAGGACGCCACCACGGTCCGGTCCAGTTTTGCCAGGGCCACCCGGGATGAGCCGGACACGATCCGCACCGATTCCGCCACTGCCGGGAGCACCGCCCCGCCCCGGGGTTCCGTGTTCGGCAGGAGCTCGCGGACGATCGGATTGCCGCCCAGCGCCTCCGCGGCGGACAGGGCACGCCTGCCTTCGATCCGTTCAAAGGCCGCAGCGGACTGGGCCAGGGAAATGGCCACGACGCCCACCAGGACGGCCAGGACAATGAGCAACTGCAGCAGAAGGTACTGCCCCGCGAGGGACATTCCTCGTCGTCGAGTCACAATGGGCTTCCTGGTGTTTGCTGGCGGGCCGGGTTTGTTCCGGCGGTGTGGCTGGCCCCTCAGGCGCGCGAAAGTACGCGGCGCGGGGCCGGGGGTGGTACCGGGAACTATATCCCAAAGCCCGGGGCAGGGCCGTTGTGGGGTTTTGGAAACGTGAACGCAATGAACACAACTTTCTCTGCGTACACAAGAGTGATCCCGGTCACGGACGCCCCTAGCATCGAAACCACAAGTCAGCCGCTGCTGATCAGATTTGTTTTGAGAGAAGAGGAACCCATGCGCCAGATCCGCGCATTGCGAATTGCCGCCGTTGCCGCCGGCATCGCCCTGATGGCCACCGGTTGCGGTGCCACCAGCAAGAGCTCCACCGGTGCCGAAAGCTCCGGCGCCGCCGCCGGGCCCATCACCGGCCTGCAGATCATGGTCCCCAATACCCCCGGTGGCGGTTATGACACCACCGCCCGTGCCGCCGCAAAGGTCCTCGACGACGAGAAGATCTCCACCAACACGGAGGTCTTCAACCTCGCAGGCGCCGGCGGCACCGTTGGCCTGGCCCGCGTCGTCAACGAAAAGGGCAACGGCGACCTGGCCATGCTCATGGGCTTGGGCGTGGTGGGCGCCAGCTACACCAACAAGTCCGAGTCCAAGCTGACCGACACCACTCCCCTTGCCCGGCTTATCGAAGAGCCCGGCGCCATCATGGTGGGCAAGGACTCCCCGTACAAGACCATCGATGACCTGGTGAAGGCCTGGAAGGCCGATCCGGGTTCCATCGCCGTCGGCGGCGGCTCCTCCCCCGGCGGCCCCGACCACCTGCTGCCGATGCAGCTGGCCGGTGCCGTGGGCATCGACGCCACCAAGGTCAACTTTGTCTCCTACGACGGCGGCGGCGACCTCCTGCCCGCCATCCTGGGCAACAAGCTGGGCTTCGCCGCGTCCGGCGCCGGCGAGTACCTGAAGCAGATCGAATCCGGTGAGGTCCGCGTCCTGGCCACCTCCGGCGAGAAGCGCCTGGAAGGCGTGGACGCACCCACGCTGAAGGAATCCAACATCGACCTGGTGTTCACCAACTGGCGCGGCGTCGTGGCCCCTCCCGGAATCAGCGACAAGGACAAGGCTTCCCTGATCGCGGCCTTGGAAAAGATGCACGGCACGGCCGGCTGGAAGGAAGCGCTGAAGACCCACGGCTGGACCGATGCCTTCATCACCGGTGACCAGTTCAAGACCTTCCTCACCGAGCAGGACAAGCGGGTGGCGGACGTCCTCACCAAGCTTGGGTTGGCGTGACCTCCCTGACCACAGGCCTCAAAGGCCGCTCCGAGCTGGGAGTTGCACTCCTGCTCGGGGCGGCCGGCGTCCTGGTCTTCCTGGACGCCAACGGCCTGGTAACCCCGTATTCGAAGTCCGATCCGGTCGGCCCCAAGACCGTGCCGTTCATCGTGGCCGGGCTGCTGGTGGTTTGCGCCGTGCTGCTGGCCGTCAACGTCCTCCGCGGCGGCCAGGGCGAGGCTGAGGGCGGCGAAGACGTCGACCTCACGCACCCCGCCGACTGGAAGACCATCCTGCCGCTGGCCGGCGCCTTCATCCTGAATATCCTGCTGATCGACTGGGCCGGCTGGGTGATCTCCGGAACCATCCTGTTCTGGGGCAGCGTCCTGGCCCTCGGCAGCCGCCGCTACGTCCGGGACGGGCTGATCTCCGTGGCCCTGTCCCTGCTGACCTTCTACGGCTTCTACCTCGGCCTGGGCATCGCGCTGCCGGCCGGCCTCCTGGAAGGAATCCTCTAAATGGACGTCTGGTCCTCCCTGATGGACGGCTTCGCCACCGCCCTGACCCCCATGAATTTCCTGTACGCCGTCATCGGCGTCATCCTGGGCACCGCCGTCGGCGTCCTCCCCGGCCTGGGCCCGGCAATGACCGTCGCCCTGCTGCTTCCCGTTACCTACGCCCTGGAACCCACCAGCGCCTTCATCATGTTCGCCGGCATCTACTACGGCGGCATGTACGGCGGTTCCACCACCTCGATCCTCCTCAACACCCCCGGCGAATCGTCCTCCGTGGTCACCGCCATCGAGGGCAACAAGATGGCCAAGGCGGGCCGGGCCGCGCAGGCGCTTGCCACGGCGGCAATCGGCTCGTTCGTCGCCGGCACCATCGGCACGGCGCTGCTGGCCGTCTGCGCACCGATCGTGGTGAAGTTCGCCGTGAGCCTCGGCGCGCCCAGCTACTTCGCCATCATGGTTTTGGCCCTCCTGGCCGTAACGGCCGTACTCGGCTCGTCGCGGCTGCGCGGCTTCGCCTCCCTGGGCCTCGGCCTGGCCATCGGCCTGGTGGGCATGGACTCCGTGACCGGCCAGCGCCGCCTGACCTTCGGCCAGCCGCTCCTCGCGGACGGCCTGGACATTGTTGTGGTGGCTGTGGCCATCTTCGCCGTGGGCGAGGCCCTCTGGGTCGCCGCCCACCTGCGCCGCACCCCCCTGCATGCCATTCCCGTGGGCCAGCCCTGGATGGGCAAATCCGACTGGAAGCGCTCCTGGAAGCCGTGGCTGCGCGGTACCGCCTTCGGCTTCCCGTTCGGCGCACTGCCGGCAGGCGGCGCCGAGATCCCCACCTTCCTCTCCTACGTCACCGAAAAGCGGCTGAGCAAGCACCCGGAAGAGTTCGGCAAGGGTGCCATCGAAGGTGTAGCCGGCCCGGAAGCAGCCAACAACGCTGCGGCCGCCGGCACCCTGACCCCCATGCTGGCCCTGGGCCTGCCCACCAATGCCACCGCCGCCGTCATGCTGGCTGCCTTCACCTCGTACGGAATCCAGCCGGGTCCGCAGCTCTTCGAAAGCCAGGGCCCCCTGGTGTGGGCGCTGATCGCCAGCCTCTTCATCGGCAACCTGCTGCTGCTCCTGATCAACCTGCCGCTGGCACCGATGTGGGCGAAACTCCTGCAGCTGCCCCGGCCGTACCTGTACGCGGGCATCCTGTTCTTCGCCACGCTGGGCGCCTACTCGGTGAACCTGCAGGCGTTCGACCTGGTGATCCTGCTGGTCCTGGGCGCACTCGGGTTCATGATGCGGCGCTTCGGGCTTCCCGTCCTGCCGCTGATCCTCGGCGTCATCCTGGGCCCGCGGATCGAGGGCCAGCTCCGCAAGACGCTGCAGCTGAGCGCGGGTGACCCGGCAGGGCTCTTCAGCGAGCCGATCGCCGTCGGCATCTATGTCATCATTGGCCTCATCCTGCTTTGGCCCTTCGCCTACAAGCTGTTCCGGCGCAGCCGTCCGGAGCGCAAGCCGCTGGTTCCCGCCAATTCGGGCGCGGCGGACTACAGCGACTAAGCAGGCGAGGCTCCCGGCAAGCCAACCTACCCACATCGAGCAGAAACTAAGGAGACACCATGACCGTCGTTGTGGGATACGTCCCGACCCCCGAGGGCGAAGCTGCCCTGACCCAGGCCATCACCGAAGCCCGGAAGAGCAACACCACACTGGTGCTGATCAACTCCTCCAAGGGCGAGTCCACGGTGGACAACCGCTTTGCCCCGGACGGCGAGATCCAGGACATCGAGCAGCGGCTGGCCGGCCAGGGCATCGAGTACGTGATCAAGCGGCCGGTCCGCGGCCACGATGCCGCGGCTGAGGTGCTGGACGCCGCCGAGGAACACAACGCCGACCTGATCGTGATCGGCCTGCGCCGCCGCACGCCCGTGGGCAAGCTGATCATGGGCAGCACGTCCCAGCGCATCCTGCTGGAGGCGGACTGCCCGGTCCTGGCCGTCAAAGCGGGTTAGGCCGAAACGGCCGCCGGTGCCCGGAACAACTCCTGGCGCTGGCGGCCCAGGCCCTCCACCTCCACCTCCACCACGTCGCCCGGCTGGAGGTAGGGGAAGCGGCCGCTGAGGGCCACCCCCTGGGGCGTTCCGGTGAGGATCACGTCGCCCGGTTCCAGCCGCATGTACTGGCTGCAGTGGTGGACCAGCGTGGGCGCATCAAAGATGAGCTCCGAGGACGAGGAATCCTGACGGGGCTCACCATTCACCCAGCTGCGCAGCCGCAGGTTGCCGCCGTCGATCCCGTCAGCCGGAACCAGCCAGGGCCCCAGGGGCGTTGACCCGGGAAGGGACTTGCCCTTGGTCCATTGCCCCGCCGCTCCGGGCAACTGGTATTCCCGCTCAGACAAGTCGTTGGCCGTGACGTACCCGGCAATGCACCCCGCGGCTTCTTCCACCGAGCCGAGGTAGCTGGCTTCCCTGCCGACCACGATGCCCAATTCGACTTCCCAGTCGTAGTGTGTGGAGCGGGGCGGCAACGGGGCGGGATCATAGGGGCCCGTGACGGTATTGCTGGGCTTGAGGAAGACGACGGGAATGGCGGGCGGCTCGGCCCCTGACTCCGCGGCATGGGCGGCATAGTTCATCCCGATGCCCACCACCGAGCCGGGCCGGGCTACGGGGGAACCAACCCGGAGCGCAGCCGCACCTTCCAGGACCGGCAGTTCCCCGGCCTCCAGTGCTTTGCGCACCCTGCCCAGTCCGCCCGCGCCAAGGAACGCTCCATCCACATCCGCGGTCAGGGGCAGCAGGCTGAAGTACCGGGTGGTTCCGTCCGCTGAAGACACCAGCACGGCAGGCTGTTCTCTGCCGCTTTCGCCAAGGCGCATGATCTTCATACCGAATTCTCCTCCAGCTGTATCGGTCGGGGTGCTTGCGGGGCCTTGCGGGCCCGCTTTTCCATGGTCGTTGATAGTCGGCAGGCGCCGCTAACAGACGCTTTATGACTGCGCCCCTCCGCCTCCAAAACGACAGTCATCTGACATCTAGCAGGAGCAGTCGGTAGAATGGTGGAGCCACCCCGGCACGAAACACAGAAAGTTCAGTAATGACTACAGCCACTTTGGAGCGGATCCCCGCCGCTGCCGAGCCCACCGAAGGACCTGCCGTCCGGTCCATCAGCCTGGAGTTCTCCAGCGCCAGCGAGGTCCATGCAGGACTGGAAGAAGCGGTGGCCGAAATGATTGAGGTGGCGGCAAAGGATGCCGAGTGCGGCATCCGCGTCACCCGGCTGCACCCGGGACGCTACACGGTAGCCCTGGATGCATCAGTGCCTTTCGGCGAAACGTACGAATCCTTCGCCGCCTGACCCGCCCGCCACGGCCTCACCCACGGCTGCAGCCGTCAGGGTGTCCGGCAACGAAAAATCCCCGCTCTGCCGTACGGCAGAGCGGGGATTTTTTGCTGCTGGCGGGACCGCTAGCCGCGGCGGACCTGCACCCCGTCAGACTTCAAAAAGAGCTGCTTTTCGGTGGGACCGGCCGGCACAAGCCACAGAACGTTGCCGCTCTGGGACACTTCCTCCACCTCCCCGGCGGCTACAACATGTGCCTGCTTGATGATCTCGACGTGATCGCCGGGCTGGAGGGACCTCCAGTCCGAAACCACGGTGGAATGGGCATTTCGCTTCGACAGGACTGCCCCACGTGCTTTCATTTGAACTTCTACCCCTTTGTATCGTTCTGCTGCCACAGCCTCTTTGATGTGACTTTCACTACATCTTCAGTTCTACTACACTCCCGGCGCCACGGTGTGCCGTGGCGCCGGAAATTCCACCTTTTGGACGAACAGTCCAAAAGCGCTGAAGATTGTTCGCTGTCAGGCGAGCGGCCCGACGGCGGATTCAGCCGCCCGAAGCACGTTACCTGAGGCCACCAGGCGGTCCGCCGCTTCCAGTTCCGGCGACAGGAACCGGTCCGTCCCCGGTCCCTCCACCAGCGCGCGGAGCGCGGCCACCACAGCGGCACCCGCAGGCCCGGGCGTCAGGACCCCACCGGAGAGCTGCGTCCGGATGTCCAGCGCGCGGGCCGAGGTGACCAGTTCGATGGCCAGGACCCGGCGGAGGTTCTCCACAGCCTTGCGGAGCTTCCGTGCCGCGTGCCAGCCCATGGATACGTGGTCCTCCTGCATGGCCGAACTCGGGATCGAGTCCACGGACGCCGGAACGGCAAGCCGCTTGTTGTCCGAGACCAGGCCGGCCTGCGTGTACTGGGCGATCATCAGCCCGGAATCCACGCCGGGGTCAGCGGCGAGGAAAGCCGGCAGGCCATGCGAACGGGCAGGATCCAGCATGCGGTCGGTCCGGCGTTCGGCGATGGAGCTGAGGTCCGCCACCGCGATGGCCAGGTAGTCCAGCACGTAAGCCACGGGCGCGCCGTGGAAGTTGCCGTTGGAGCTGACGCGGCCGTCGGGAAGGACCACGGGGTTGTCGATCGCTGCAGCCAGTTCCCGCGTGGCCACCAGTTCGGCGTGGTCAACAGTGTCGCGGACGGCGCCGGCGACCTGCGGGGCGCAGCGCAGTGAGTATGCATCCTGAACCCGGGAATCCCCCACCCGGTGGGAAGCGACGATGGGCGAATCGGACAGCACCCGCAGCATGTTGTCCGCGCTGGCGGCCTGGCCGGGGTGCGGCCGAAGCGCGGCGTGCAGCTCGGGCAGGAACACCTGGTCGGTGCCCAGCAGCGCCTCGACGCTGAGCGCGGCGGTGATGTCCGCCGTCGTCAGCAGTTGGCGAAGGTCCGCGATGGCCATCAGGAGCATGCCCAGCATGCCCTCGGTGCCGTTGACCAGGGCCAGGCCTTCCTTTTCGGCCAGGGTGACCGGCTCGATCCCGTGTTCTGCCAGCAGCTCAGCGACAGTCCGCTCTCCCCGCCCGCCGTATGTCACGCCGTCGGGCCCCTCCGCCTCCCCTTCGCCCATCAGGACCAGGGCGCAGTGGGACAGCGGCGCCAGGTCGCCTGAGCAGCCCAGCGAGCCGAACTCGCGGACCACCGGGGTGATGCCGGCGTTGAGGACGTCCACCATGGTCTGCAGGACCACGGGGCGGACACCGGTGCGGCCGGAGGCCAGGGTCTTGGCGCGCAGGAACATGATGCAGCGGACCACTTCACGTTCAACCGCCGGTCCCATGCCCGCGGCGTGGCTGCGGATCAGGGACTTCTGCAGCTGCGTGCGCAGTTCGTTAGGAATGTGGCGGTTGGCCAGGGCGCCGAAGCCGGTGGAGATGCCGTAGGCAGGGACGTCGCTGGAAGCGAGGCCATCGATGTGGGCGCGGACCCTGGCGACGGTGTCCAGGGCGTCCCGGGAGATGCCCACCTTGGCGTTGTGGCGCGCGACGGCGAGCACATCCTCAGGCGTGACGCCGACGGATCCAAGGGTGACGGTCAGCGGTTCGTGGGTAATGGCGGTCATTGAAAGTTCCTTGTGGTATTCCCATCGACTGCTCCGTACTTGTCGTTTTGGAGGCTCTAAACGACAAGTACGGAGCAATCGATGAGGGGGTGGGCCGGGGTTAGCGGGTTTCGGTGGGGTCCTCTTGCATGGGGATGCGGACGCCGCGCTCTTTGGCGACGTCGAGGGCGCGCTCGTAGCCGGCGTCGGCGTGGCGGATGACGCCCATGCCGGGGTCGTTGGTGAGGAGGCGCTCGAGTTTCTGCGCGGCGAGGTCGGTGCCGTCGGCGACGGAGACCTGCCCGGCGTGGATGGACCGGCCGATGCCCACGCCGCCGCCGTGGTGCAGGGACACCCAGGTTGCACCGGAGGCCGTGTTCAGCAGGGCGTTGAGCATGGGCCAGTCGGCGATGGCGTCCGAACCGTCCTGCATGGCTTCGGTTTCGCGGTACGGCGAGGCGACCGAGCCCGAGTCCAGGTGGTCGCGGCCGATGACGATGGGGGCCTTGAGCTTGCCGTCCTTCACGAGCTGGTTGAACAGCAGGCCGGCCTTGGCGCGCTCACCGTAGCCGAGCCAGCAGATGCGTGCCGGCAGGCCTTCGAACTCGACGCGTTCCTGGGCGGCATCGATCCAGCGGTGCAGGTGCTTGTTCTCCGGGAAGAGCTCCTTGATGGCCTCGTCCGTGACGCGGATGTCCTCCGGGTCGCCGGACAGGGCAACCCAGCGGAACGGGCCAAGCCCTTCGCAGAACAGGGGCCGGATGTAGGCCGGAACGAAGCCGGGGAATTCGAAGGCCCGGGTGTAGCCACCCTTGCGGGCCTCATCACGGATGGAGTTGCCGTAGTCGAACACCTCGGCGCCGGCGTCCTGGAATTCCACCATGGCCTGGACGTGGCGGGCCATCGATGCCTGGGCCTTCTTGGTGAAGCCTTCAGGATCGGCCTCTGCCTCCCTGTGCCACTCCTCCACGGAGATGCCCTCGGGAAGGTAGGACAGGGGGTCGTGGGCGGAGGTCTGGTCCGTGACGATGTCCACGGTCAGTTCGCCGGCCTTGTGGCGGCGCAGGATCTCGGGGAAGACTTCGGCGGCGTTGCCCACGTAGCCCACGGACCAGCCGCGGCGCTCCTCCTTGGCCTTGAGCACCTTGGCGATGGCGGTGTCGAGGTCCGTTTCCACCTCATCCAGGTAGCGTTTGCCGGCACGGCGGCGCAGCCGGGTTTCGTCGACGTCGACAATCAGGCAGGCGCCTTCGTTCAGGGTGACGGCGAGCGGCTGCGCGCCCCCCATGCCGCCGCAGCCACCGGTGAGGGTCAACGTCCCGGCGAGCGTGCCGTTCTCGTCTCCGGTCAGCTTGCGCGCGATCGCGGCGAACGTTTCGAAGGTGCCCTGCAGGATGCCCTGGGTGCCGATGTAGATCCAGGAACCGGCCGTCATCTGGCCGTACATCATCAGGCCCTCGGCCTCCAGGCGGCGGAACTCGGGCCAGGTGGCCCAGTCGCCGACGAGGTTGGAGTTGGCCAGCAGCACCCGGGGCGCCCATTCGTTGGTGCGGAAGACGCCCACAGGCTTGCCGGACTGGACCAGGAGCGTTTCGTCCTTTTCCATGGTTTCCAGGGTGCGGGTGATGGCGTCGAATGCTGCCCAGGAGCGGACGGCGCGGCCGGTGCCGCCGTAGACCACCAGGTCATCGGGGCGTTCTGCCACCTCCGGGTCCAGGTTGTTCATCAGCATGCGCAGCGGCGCTTCGGTCTGCCAGGACTTAGCGGTGAGCTCGGTGCCGCGGGCTGCTTTGACCGGGCGGGCACCGGTGGTGAAATCGGCGGGTGCCATGAGGGGCTCCTTTTCGTGGTGTCTGAGGTTTCGAAGAAGTTCTGTAACAACTAAAGCGCCTGGAGAAGTGGCTTCACAGGGCTTTCAAGGGGGTGCTGTCCGGAGTACCAGACAAGCCCCGGCCTTCCTTTTGACCAGCCCTATTTGACCGGGCGTCCGTGGATGCGGAGGGAGAGTTCGTCGGCCACTTTCTGCACGCGGGCGGCCAGCACCGGCCACTGGTCCTGGGGCAGTTTGTCCTCCAGGAAGGTGACTGCGACGGCGGCGGTGGGCCAGCCCAGATGGTCGGTGACGGCGGCGGCAATGGAGCCGAAGCCGGGGGTCACCTCGCCGTGTTCGGTGGCATATCCGCGCTGCCTCACCTGGTCGAGGTGGGAGGACAGCGCGGAATACTTCATGATGGCGCCCTCCACCTCGTGCCGGGCGGTGAAGGCGGCCGCGTTCGGGTACAGGGCGCGCACCTGCGATTTGGGCAACGCTGCCAGGATGGCGCGACCGCTGGCAGTGAGGTGGCTGGGAAGCCTGACGCCGACGTCCGTCACCAGGGAAGGACGGTTCTTGGCCCGCTCCTCCACGATGTACAGGACGTCGCGGCCATGCAGGACGGCAAGGTGTGCACTCTCGCCGATAGTGTCCACCAAACCGGCCAGCAGGGGGCGTCCCAGCCGGGACAGCGGCTCCTGCCGGGAGTACGCCGAACTGAGTTCGAACGCACTGATGCCGAGCCCGTACCGCTGCTCCTCATGGAGATGGAGGACGAAGCCATTGGCCTCCATCACCCCCAGCAGGTGGTAGACACTGGACCTTGGCAGGTCGAGGCTGGACGCGATCTGGGATGCCGCCATGGGGCCACGCCGCGAAGCCAGCAGTTTGAGGATGCGCAGCGTGTTCTCGGCGGCAGGAACTTTAGACGACGCCTTGACCGCGGCGCGGGGCGCCTGGCTGTCCGCGCTTAGTACAGTGCTCATGGCCTGGAAGATTCTTTCTGGGTAGCAATGTCCGGTATCCCGTACTTAAGCTTGCGCCCTCCCCCGGCTTTCAAAGTTCACCCAAAGGCTCCGGCTGTCTGAAATACCAGACGCTTCATCACCCTGCCTTCGGGACCATGTGGTTCACTTGGCCCCGCTCAGACGCTGAGCACAACTTTGCCGCGCGCCCGCCCCTCATGGAGGTACTGAACGGCCGCCGGCGCTTCGGCAAGGGGAACGACCTTATCCACCGCGGGCTGGACGCTGCCGGCTTCCATCAGCGATGCAAGAGCCTCCAGATCCAGGTGCGTTTCCTTTGCCACAAGCCCCTTGTACCTCCGGCCGGAAAACAGGGAGACCAGTGGGGCAACAAGGGACCGTTCAAATCCGCCGGTCAGCTTGCCGCCGCCTTCGCCGCCAATGATCACCAGGGTGCCCCTGGGTGCGAGCAGGCGGCGCAGGAAAGACAGCGGCCGGTTGCCGGCCGCGTCCAGGATAAGGTCGTATACCTTTCCGGCGTCCGCGATATACGTCTTGGTGTAGTCGATGACGGCATCCGCCCCGAGGGAACGCACCAGCTCCACCTTGCCGGTGCTGCACACACCAGTCACCTCTGCTCCAAACGCCTTGGCCAGCTGGACTGCAAAGGAGCCTACTCCCCCGCCCGCGCCAAGGATCAGCACCTTCTGGCCGACCGTGACCTGGCCGGCGTCGCGGACAGCCTGCAGGGCGGTGACGCCGGAAATCGGCGAAGCCGCCGCTTCCTCGAAGGAGAGGCGGGCCGGCTTGCGGGCCACCTTGTCCTCCTTGGCGCAGACGTACTCGGCAAAAGATCCCTCACAGGTCCCGAACACATCGTCCCCAGGAGAAAAACGGGTCATCCCAGGCCCCACCGCTTCCACCACGCCGGCCACTTCCCGGCCGCGGATGGGAACTTTCGGCTTCTTCAGGCCGTAGCCGAAAAGCCGGACCAGGTACGGCAGCCCGGTCATTAAGTGCCACACGCCCTGGTCCACGCCCGCTGCCCGCACCCGGATCAGCACCTCACCGTCGCCGGGCTCTGGCCGGGCGACGTCCCGCAGCTCCAGCACGTCTGCCGATCCATAGGCGTCCTGCACGATTGCTTTCATCATCGGTCTCCTTCGGGCTGCTGGTACGGGGGCACAGCGTGAAGCAGCGCATCCGCCCGGTTACCGGCGGCCCCTCACGGTATGGAATAGCCGGAGTCGGGTCAAGGGGTGTGCGGGGCGGTCGGGAAAGAAACTGTTCGTCTGGAATGAAAGACACCAACCCGCCGTGAGCCTCATCACGGTGCACCCGAAAATGGTCTGCTGGTTAGCGGCTCCCCTCCCAATGACGAGAAGGTATTTGCATGCAACCAGCTCCAACCCCAACCCGGAACGAAACCGCGGCGGAAAAGCACAACCCAACGGCCGTCGTCGGACACGTCCTCAACAGGGGCCTGAACGTGCGGCACATCCGCTTCATGGCCCTGGGATCGGCCATCGGCACCGGCCTGTTCTATGGCTCCGCCTCCGCCATCCAGAAAGCCGGCCCGGCCGTCCTGCTGGCCTACATCATCGGTGGCGCCGCGGTCTTCATGGTGATGCGGGCCTTGGGCGAAATGGCCGTCCGGCACCCGGTCTCCGGCTCCTTCGGCCAATACGCCAGCCGCTACCTCGGCCCGCTGGCAGGCTTCATCACCGGCTGGACCTACGTGTTCGAAATGGCCATCGTAGCCATCGCGGATGTCACCGCCTTCAGCATCTACATGGGCTTCTGGTTCCCGCAGGTGGACCGGTGGATCTGGATCCTGGCGATCATCTTCTTCCTGGCCGGGCTTAACCTGCTGAGCGTCAAGGTCTTCGGCGAACTCGAGTTCTGGTTCTCGCTCATCAAGGTCGCGGCCATCATCGCCATGATCGCCGGCGGCGCTGCCATCATCGTCTTCGGCTTCCAGGCCGCCGGTTCAACCGTCACCCCCGGCCTGGGCAACCTCGTGGAGCATGGCGGCTTCCTCCCGTTCGGCTTTGAAGGGCTGCTCGCTTCCTTCGCCGTGGTCATGTTCGCCTTCGGCGGGATCGAGACCCTCGGCATCACCGCCGGCGAGGCCGCCGACCCCAAGAAGGTCATCCCCAAGGCAGTCAACACCGTCCCCGTTCGCGTCCTGCTGTTCTACGTCCTCACCCTGGGAGTCCTGATGAGCCTCTTCCCGTGGGACCAGATCGGCAGCAACGGCAGTCCCTTCGTCCAGATTTTCAGCGGGCTGGGCATTCCCGCGGCCCCGCACATCCTGAACGCCGTGGTGATTACCGCCGCGCTCTCCGCCATCAACAGCGACATCTTCGGCGCCGGCCGGATCCTCTTCGGACTCTCCAACCAGGGCCACGCGCCGGCCGCCTTCGGCAAGGTCTCCCGGCACGGCGTCCCCTGGATGACCGTGGTCATGATGGCGGGGATCCTCCTGGTGGGCGTGGTCCTCAACGCCGTCATTCCGGAGGATGTCTTCCTGGTGATTGCCTCGATTGCCACCTTCGCCACGGTGTGGGTGTGGGTGATGATCCTCGCGTCCCATGTCGCCATGAAGCGGGAAATCGCCCGCGGCGGCCTGCCGGCGTCGGAATTCCCGTCCCCGTGGTGGCCTGCCGCGTCGGTCCTCACCATCGCGTTCATGGTGCTGGTGATCGCCGTCCTGGGTGCCTTCGAGGACACCCGGATTGCCCTGTACGTGGGTGCCGCCTGGCTGGGACTGCTGGTGGTGGCCTACCGCCTGTGGATCAAAGGTGACGGCCGACGACGGGCCCACCTTGAGGACCAGACGTCGCCGCTGCCGGTGGTCAGGACTGCCCGCGACGGCGGGTAGGCACGCCCCGTGACGCAAAAGGTGCCCGGCCCCGCAAGGGGCCGGGCACCTTTGTCTTCCGGCCTTATGCCGAAGCGGCGGCAGACCGGACCGCCTGGCTGAGGGACGTCGTCGGACGCCCAATGAGCTTCCGGAGATCGCCGCTGCTGACCAGGAGGTCACCGCGCGCAATGCCGAGATCGGAATCAGCAAGGATCTTTGCGAACGCCTCCGGCACGCCAACGCCGGTGAGCAGGCCAACGTAGTCGTCCGCGGGCAGGTCGTTGTAGCTGATGGTCTTTCCGGTGGCTGCGCTGATCTCGGAGGCGAGGTCCGCCATGCTGAACGCCTCATCGCCGCCGAGCTCGTAGACCCTGCCCGCCTGGTCATCGGCCACGAGGACCGCGGCGGCGGCATGGGCGTAGTCGGCCCGTGCGGCGCCGCTGACCTTGCCCTCCCCGGCACTGCCCGCGAGCGCGCCCTGCGCGAGCGTCCCCGGCAGCTGCTCCGTGTAGTTTTCCAGGTACCAGCCGTTGCGCAGCAGGACGAAGGGGACACCGGATTCGCGCAGCAGCGCCTCGGTGGCCTTGTGTTCGCCGGCCAGCTTCATGGACGTGGTGTCCGCATTGGCGATGCTGGTGTAGGCCAGCAGCTCCACGCCTTCGGCCTTGGCGGCATCAATCACGGTGCGGTGCTGTTCCACCCGCTGTCCCACTTCGCTGCCGGAGATCAGCAGCACCCGCTTGGCGCCCTTGAGGGCGGCGGCCACGGAAGCGGCATCGGCGTAGTCCATCTGCTCCACGCGTACCCCGCGTGCAGCGAAGCCCGCCAGCTTTTCCACTGACCGGCCGGCAGCCACGATATCCCCCGCCGGTACACCCTGCTCGAGGAGGGCTTCAAGAACGTGGCGGCCCAGCTGTCCGGTGGCGCCTGTCACGACAATGCTCACGATGGTTCCTTTCGGGGGTTTTACTCTGTCGAAGGGCACAACCATGGCGCGGCGGCAGAACTTCCCGATGGAGAGTACGCACTTTGAGGTAAGGTACTGACCTAGGAGTAAGTAACAGTACTTCCGGTAAGCTTGTGCACATGGAAACAGCGCCGCATGCGGCTCCCCTCCCCCAAGCTTTTGCCGACGGCGTCTTCCCTGCCGGGTGCCCCAGCCGGACCCTGCTGGACCACATCACCAGCAAATGGGGCGTCCTGATCCTGATTGCGCTGTCCGAGGGCGACCAGCGGTGGAGCGACCTACGGCGGCGGGCCGAGGGCATCAGCGAAAAAATGCTGGCCCAGACGCTTAAGACACTGGAGCGTGACGGCCTGGTCAGCAGGAAGGCCCAGCCGGTCATCCCGCCCCGGGTGGATTACAGCCTCACGGAGCGGGGCTACGAATTGAGTGCCCTCCTGGTGCCGCTCGTGGCATGGGCATTCGACAACGCCGAGGAGATCATCAACGGAGTTCCAGAGAGCAAGTAATGCCCTTCCCGGAACTCGAGTACCTGTTACTGATGTTGCTGGTGTGATTAGCGCCTAGCGTGGGCGTACGGTGGCGGCCGGAATGGGAGGACCATCCTCCGCTGGGAGCGTTCCGGCCAACCACCACCGTTAGCGGGCGGCAGGCTGCCGCCTGGAGGAGTTGGTCACATGGCCAGGGACGACTACGCACCGGATCTTTCGCATTTGGGCCAGCCGCTCAGCGTCGGCGATGCCCTGGCCCGGGCCATGCGCCGGACGCTGGACACCTTCAGCCCGCGGTGCCCTTACCGCGTGGGTGACACTGTCATCGGCGACGACCCCTTCAGCGGCAGGCGCGAAGGGGTCGTCGTATGGCGGGACCGGCGTTCGGTGGGGGTGAAGACCACCTACGGCGTCTTCTTCTTCGACCACCGGCTGGTCAAACCCCTGGATTGAGGTTGGCGCGGGGCCGGCCCAGCCGGGCCTAGCGCGCGGACCAGCCTCCATCCATGGTGTAGCTGGCGCCGGTGACCATGCCCGCATCCGGGGAAGCGAGCCAGGACACCAGGGAGGCCACCTCTTCAGGCTCCACCAGGCGCTTGATGGCGGACTCGGTGAGCATCACCTTGGCAAGGACCTCGGACTCGGGAATGCCGTGCACCTGGGCCTGGTCCGCGAGCTGCTTTTCCACCAGCGGCGTGCGCACGTAGCCGGGGTTCACGCAGTTCGAGGTGACACCGTGCTCCCCGCCCTCCAGCGCCGTCACCTTGCTCAGCCCTTCCAGGCCATGCTTGGCGGAGACATACGCGCTCTTGAACGGGGAGGCACGGATACCGTGCACCGAGGAGATATTGATGATGCGGCCGAACCTGTTGGCGTACATGTGCGGCAGCGCCGCCCGGATCAACAGGAACGGGGCCTCCAGCATCAGGGTGATGATCCTGCGGAACTCCGCGGGATCGAACTCCTCAATGGGGCTGATGCGCTGGATCCCGGCATTGTTCACCAGGATGTCGCAGTCCAGGCTGAGGGTGGACAGGGCGTCAACGTCCAGCAGGTCCACGCTCCACGCGGTGCCGCCCACCTCATCGGCGAGCGCCGCCGCAGCGGCGGAGTCGACGTCGGCCACCACCACTTTCGCTCCCCGTGCGGCAAGCGCGCGCACGCACGCAGCGCCGATTCCGCTGGCACCGCCGGTGACCAGCGCCTTGCGTCCATTCAACGTGTTGTCCATGGCAGTTCTCCTTTGTGCGCCCGAACGGTCCATCAGCAATAATTCAGGAGGCGGCATGGCCATGCCCGGCCGTGCCAGTCCAGCAGCGGCTCAGCGGTGCGTGGCGCTGAGCAGTCCCTCGCGGGCGGCGTCTTCCTTGTCCACGTCCTCCAGGGCGATGCCCTTGGTTTCCTTCAGGCTCAGGACGGCCACGCAGGTGATGCCGCAGGCCACCACCAGGTAGATGGCGGTTGGCACCCAGGAGCCGGTGTCCTTGAGCCACTGGGTGGCCAGCAGCGGCGCCAGCGAGCCGGCGAAGATGGAGGTGACCTGGGAACCGAGGGAGGCGCCGGAGTACCGCATGCGGGTGGGGAACATCTCGGCCATGATGGCCGGCTGCCCTGCGTACATCAGGCCGTGCAGGCACAGGCCGATGGTGACGGCAAGGACGATGACCACTGCGTTCCGGGTGTCGAACATGGGGAAGGCGAAGAACGGCCAGGTGGCCCCCAGGATGGCGCCGGCCAGGTAGACGGGCTTTCGGCCGATCCGGTCCGCCAGGCGGCCGTACTGGGGGATGACGGCGAAGTGGATGACGTGGGCGATCAGCAGTGCCAGCAGCAGCGATGACGTGTCGTATTTGTGCACGCTCTTGAGGTAGACAATCGCGAAGCTGACCACCAGGTAGTACATGATGTTTTCCGCGAACCGCAGCCCCATGGCCTGGAAGATGCCCTTGGGGTACTTGCGGACCACCTCGAACACGCCGTAGCTGACGGCCTGTTCCTTTTCCACCAGTTCCTTGGCTTCGAGGAAGATGGGCGCTTCACTGACGTGCGTGCGGATGTAATAACCCACGAAGACGATCACGGCCGAGAGCCAGAAGGCCACGCGCCAGCCCCAGCCCAGGAACGCTTCGCTGCTGAGGGTGGTGGACATGATGTACAGCACCAGGGTGGCCAGCAGGTTGCCCACCGGGACGGCGGCCTGCGGCCAGCTGGACCAGAAGGCCCGGGTCTTGTTCGGGCTGTGTTCGGCCACGAGCAGGACTGCCCCGCCCCATTCGCCGCCCAGCGCGAAGCCCTGGATGAACCGCAGGAACACCAGCAGGGCGGGAGCCAGGTAGCCGATGTCCGCGAAGCCGGGGAGGCAGCCCATCAGGAACGTGGACACGCCGATGATCACGATGGTGAGCTGCAGGGTGGGCTTGCGGCCCAGCTTGTCGCCGATCTGCCCAAAGACAATGCCACCGAGCGGCCGGGCGATGAAGCCCACGGCGTAGGTGAGGAAGGCCTGGATGATCCCGTCCAGCTCATTGCCGGTGGCGGGGAAGAAGTACTTGCCGAAGACCAGGGTGGCGGCGGTGGCGTAAAGGAAGAACTCGTACCACTCCACCACCGTCCCCACCATGGAGGCGGCAACGATTTTCTTCAGTCCTGATCCTTTGGGTGCATGCCCGGCCTCGTTGGCCCGGCGCTGCTCTACGCTCATGGTTTCTCCTAGTGTCCACATTGACACGTGCTGTGATCTCCAGCACAAGTGACTCAGATGAGTATTGCTGCACAATCTAGGCACTTCAATGCCCAAAGCGGCACCAAACCTGTGCACAATTGCAGATATGAATGCCAACCCTGATGACCTCCTGGTCCTGCTCGCGGTGTCACGCTCCGCAAAGTTCACGACGGCGGCGCAGGCGCTGGGCTTGAACCACACCACGGTTTCCCGCAGGATCGCCGCCCTTGAGAAAGCGCTCGGCGGCCGGGTGCTGTCCCGGGCCGCGGGCGGCTGGGAACTGACGGAGCTTGGCGAACGGGCCGTGCGGGCGGCGGAACAGGTGGAGGAGGTGCTGGGCACGCTGGGACCGGCGGGCCAGGCACCCGACCCGATTACCGGCGTCGTGCGAATGACGGCGACGGACGGCTTCAGCGCCTATATTGCCGCCCCGGCCGTGGCGCGCCTGCGCCGGGACCATCCGGGCCTGAGCGTGGAGGTAGTGACCATGACCCGCCGCGCCCTGCAGCAGCGGTCCGGGCTGGACATCGAGGTGGTGGTGGGCGAGCCGCAGGTGCATCGCGCGGAAGCCATCCGGCTGGGCGAATACCGCTTGGGCATGTACGCCTCCCGGGCCTACCTTGCCGAGCACGGAACCCCGGCCACCGTGACCGAACTCAATACGCACCCGCTGGTCTACTTCGTGGACTCAATGCTGCAGGTGGACGACCTCGACGCGCCGCGGCGGCTGGTTCCGGCCATGCGGGACGGCCTCACCTCCACCAACGTGTTCGTCCACGTGGAGGCCACCAGGGCCGGGGCGGGCGTCGGGTTCCTGCCGTGCTTCATGGCCGACCTGCACGATGACCTGGTCCGGCTGCTGCCCGACAAGATCGGCGAGCTCCTCCCCTACTGGCTGGTCCTGCGCCCGGATTCGCTGCGCCGCCCTGCCGTGGCCGCCGTCGTGCAGGCCCTCCGGGAACGCATGGCGGAGCACCGCGAAGCGCTCCTGGGAAAAGGCAAAGCTTCATCGATTGCTGAGTAACTGCCGTTTTCAGCGCCCAAAACGGCAGCTACTCAGCAATCGATGGGGGTGACGGCGGGTCGTGGCGGACCGGCGCCCCGGCGGCGAAGGCCCGGACCTGGGCATCGTCCCAGAGGTGCGCCGGCACCGCACCGCCCAGCAGCCGGCGGCGGAGCTGGGGGTCGTCACCGATCGGCTCGTCGCTGCCCGCCATCACCATGTTCCCGTACCGCCGGCCCTTCAGCATGGCGGGATCGGCGATGATCACCGTGTGCCTGAAGGCGGCCGCGATGGTGGCAGCGTCCTCCCGGGCGTTCCGGAGGTCGGGGGCGTCACCGGAATTGGCCACGTACAGGCCGCCCGGGGCCAGGACCCGTTTGACGTGCCGGTTGAATTCCATGGTTGTCAGCGGGCGCGGGGTGTGGGCGCCGGCAAAGACGTCGCGCGTGATGAAATCCCGGGTGTGGGCCGTCAGGGTCTCCGTCACCGCGCGGGCCTCGCCGACCCGGATCCGGAGCAGGGGCGCCTTGGGAAGGTCGAACCAGTTGCGGACGTACTCGGCGAGCTTCCCGTCCAGTTCCACCACCACCTGGCGCGCGTCCGGGTAGGCTGCGGCGAAGTAGCGTGCCATGGAGCAGGCGCCGCCGCCCAGGTGCAGCCCGCGCAGCCTTGCCGACGACGCGTCCGACGGCGGCCAGCGGGACTCGATGAGCGCCGCCATCCACCGCATGTACTCGAAGTCCAGGAACAACGGATCGGCGAGGTCGATGTGCGAGCTCATGACCCCGTTGATCTTCAGGAGCCAGCCGGTGGAGTTGTCCTGGTCCGCCACCAGCTCGCAGTCACCGGTGTCGATGTAGTAGACGCCCTCCACGGGGCCGCTTTGGCGGGAGCCCGCGGGCACGTCCACCACACCAGCCACTGCACGGATGCTGTTCCGGCCGCCTGACTTTCCGCGTTTTGCCATTACCCGTGCCGCGCTTCTGTCATGCTTCAACCTTAGTTGGTGGGCACCGGGCCTTTAGTTCGTGGGCACTGCCCCTTCGCCGTCGCGGATCCGTTTCACCACGGCGGTGGTGGACCGTTCAGCGACGTAGTCGAGGATGGCTACCCGGCCGCCGTACTCCTCCACCGCCGGGGTCTCCGCCAGCATCTCGGGCGTGTAGTCCCCGCCCTTGGCGTAGACCTCGGGCCGGAGCCGCCTGATGAGCGGGGTGGCCGTGGGGGTGTCGAACACCGTCACGTAGTCCACGCAACTGAGCGCGGCCACCACCGCGGCCCGGTCCGCCATATTGTTGATGGGCCTGCCCGGGCCCTTGAGCCTGCGCACCGAATCATCGCTGTTCAGTGCCACCACCAGGATGTCGCCCAGCTGCTTGGCCTGGTTAAGGTACCTGGTGTGGCCGCTGTGCAGCACGTCGAAGCAGCCGTTGGTCAGCACGATCCGCTGCCCCTGCGCGCGGTGCACCTCGATCTGCCGCTCCAGCTCGTCCCCGGTCAACGCGGTATCGGCGAAGGCCTCCAGGTACCGGCTGAGCTGGGCGGTGCTGCACACGGAGGTGCCTGGCTGGTGGACCACCACGTCAGCGGCCGACTGGGCCAGGTCGAGGCTGGCGGTCAGCGGCAGCCCGGCCGCACGGGCCAGGGTGAGGGCAGCCACGAAGGTGTCCCCTGCCCCGGAAGCCTGCTTCTCAGCGGCCGGCCGCGCCCACGTCCGGTGCCGCACGCCGTCGGGCATCAACAGCACGGTTCCGTCCCGGTCAAGGGTGACCACAACGGCCTGCGCACCGGTTTCCTGCAACAGTGCCGCAGACTCCGCGGCCACGGCCTCCACCCGTTCCTGCCCTTCCGGCAGTTTCCGGTCCAGGAGCCGGGCGGTTTCCTGTGCATTCGGGGTCACCAGGTCGGGCCGCACTGTGGCCCAGGGCCGCGGATCGTGGGCGTCAACCACCACCAGCGGACGGTTCCCGCCGGCGGCGTCAGGTCCGAGGACGCGGGCAAGTGCCGTGCGGACAGGGTCCGCCACCACGCCGGTTCCGTAGTCGCACACCAGCACGGCGTCCTGGCGTTCGACGGCGGCACGCACCGAGGCGGCGAGCGCGGCCAGCGCGTCGGCCGGGACAGTCCGGGCCGCGTCATCGAGGCGCAGCATCACCTGTCCGCCGCTGCTGATCCGGATCTTGGTGGTGGTCACCATGTCCGGGTGGGTGAGCAGGTATTGGACATCGATGCCTGCGGCGGCAAGCTGTCCGCGGAGGTCCTCACCGGCGTCGTCGGAGCCGATGATGCCTGCCACGGACACCTTCGCTCCCAGGGCGGCGAGGTTCATGGCGGTGTTTGCTGCGCCGCCGGGAACCGATTCGCGGGACTGGATGTCAACTACGGGGGCGGGAGCTTCCCGGCAGAGCCGCTCGATGCTGCCGCTCCACCAGCCATCGAGCATCACGTCGCCGATGACCAGGATGGAGGGCTGTTCCGCGGCGAGCCGGCCGGGGAGCCAGTCGGACAGTGCCCGCTGGGTGGACAGGTCGATTGATTCGGGGGACTCACTCATGGCAGGTCCTGTCCTTCACTGCTGATGGAATCCGCGCCATCCCCGGAGCCGGCCGCGGGCGGCGCCGCAATGTGCACCACCTTGACCTGGCTGAACTCGTCCAGGAGTTCGGGCCCGTAGCCGAACCCGGCGCCGCTCTCGCCGCGGGGCTGGGCTGCGCCGCCGGGGGCACCGCCGAACACCGCGTTCACCTTTACGGTCCCCACCGGGAGTGCGGCCACTGCCTGCTGGATGTGCGCGATGTTGCTGCTCAGGACGGTCGCAGCCAGTCCGTACCTGCCGCTGCACGCCAGGCGCAGGCCGTCGTCGAACGTGTCCACCACCTGCACCGGAGCCACGGGCCCGAACGTTTCCTCGGTCATGACCTGCATGGTTTCGGTGCAGTCCAGCAGGACGGTGGCCGGGTAGAACGAGCCCGGTCCGTCCGGAAGCGCACCGCCCTCAAGCGTCCGCGCCCCCTGGGCCAGGGCGTCGGTGACGTGGGCATGGACGGCGTCGCGCATCCGCAGGTCAACCAGCGGCGCCACGCTGCCGCTGTTGTTCCGGAGTGCGGCCTCCGCCTCCAGGGCTTTGCAGAACTCGGCGGCGATGTCCTTGTGCACGTAGATCCGTTCCACGGACGTGCAAATCTGGCCGCTGTTGCTGAAAGCCCCAATGGCAGCCTGCTGCGCGGCCCACCCGGGGTCCACGTCGCGGTCCACCAGCAGGGGATCGTTGCCGCCGTTTTCCCTGAGCACATGCGCGCCGGTGAGCGCAGCGGCCCGCGCGATCCGTGCACCGGACGCGCTTGACCCCACGTGCGCGATCACGTCCACCTCAGCCTGCGACAGCGACGCACCCACATCGGCGCCGCCGGAGATGGTCTGGAACACGCCGGCTGGAAACGCCGGTGCCAGGACCTCGCCCAGCGCCTCCCCCAGCCGGGGGCAGCGCTCGCTGGGCTTGTGGATGACGGTGTTGCCCGTGACCAGTGCGGCGCCGATCAGCCCGCAGGCCACAGCCACCGGATCGTTCCACGGCGTCAGCAGGACGGCCACGCCCCGGGGTTCGGCCCGGGTGTAGTCCGAGGCCAGCCGGTTGCCGCGGAGGCTGTGGCCACGGTGGACCGGACCCAGTTCCGCATACTGCTCCAGGGTGGAAACACCGGCGGCAATACCTGCCAGGGCTTCGTCCTCCGGGCGGCCGGTTTCGCTGGCGTTCAGCCCCGCGAGCTCCTGGGCCGCTGCCGCCAGGGCTTTGGCGGCCGCCTTGAGGGCTGCGCCCCGCTCGGCAGGTGCAGTTGCCGCCCAGCCCGCTGCCTCACCGCGCGCCACGCTGACGGCATGGCTGACTGCCTCCGGCCCCGCTTCGGGCACCGTCCAAAGCACTTCACCGGTGCGCGGATCCTGGATGGTGATGCCGGAGCCCTCGGCTGTCTGGTTGCCTGCGGTTGTTTCAGTGGCTGTGGTGGGCATGGTGTTCCTCCCGCCTTTCAAGTGCTGGATATGTCGTAATGTCGCTGGTTCGGCTACAGCCGTCAAGGGTGTTGTGGCCGGTGACGGCTTAGGGCCAGGAGCCCTCTTCCTCGTGGCAGATCAGCATTTCGCGGACCTCGCAGCCGGTGGGCTGGTTAAGGGCGAACAGGATGGCCTGCGCAGTGTTGGCGGGGTCGTTGAGCCGGGAATCGTCCTGCGGCTTGTACTGTTCGGTGCGGTCGTCGAAGAACCTGGTCTTCATGCCGCCGGGGATCATGGTGGTGACGCCGATTTCGCCGCCGGTTTCCGCGGCCAGTGCGTGGCTGAACCCCACCACACCGAATTTGGAGGCGCAGTAGGCCGTGGCATCAGCCACGGCGCGCTTGCCCAGGGTGGACGCCACCGTCACCACGCGGCCGTGGGTTTCCTTGAGGTAGGGCAGGGCGGCGCGCACCACGGAAACGGTGCCCATCAGGTTCACCCCGATGACCTTTTCCCACTCGGTTGCCTCTACGTCGGCGAGCTTGCCGCAGCGGTCGATCCCCGCGGCCGTAACCACCGCGTCCAGGCCGCCCAGGGTCTCCGCGGCTTCACGGACTGCCTTCTCCACGGCCGCGCGGTCCGCTACGTCCACCTCGAACGCCTTCACGCCGGAGACGCTCCTGATGTCGCGGTCCAGGACCACCGGGGTGCCGCCTGAGCGGAGGACGGCGTCGACGACGGCGGCTCCGAGTCCGGAGGCACCTCCGGTAACCAGGACGCGGCCGGGGGTGGTGGTTGCGGTTGCAGTTGCTTCTGCAGTCATGGTGTTCCTTTCAAGAGGGAAAACAAGTCAAATGGAGCAAACAAATCAACGGGCGGGGGCGGTTCAGCTGACCTTGGCGAGGGCGTCCGCCAGGCCCGTGGTGGAGCGGGCGGGGTGGAAGGGGACGGTGAGGCAACGGCCGCCCCAGCTTTCCACCAGGTCCGCTTCCGGCAGCCGGGATCCCTTGTAGTCGCCGCCCTTGACCCAGATGTCGGGACGAAGCCGGTCCAGCGCGGCCTCGGGGGTGTCCTCGTCAAAGACCATCACCGCGTCCACGCATTCCATCGCCAGGAGCAGTTCCGCCCGGTCGTGCTGGCCGATGATGGGACGCTCCGGCCCCTTGAGCCGCCGCACCGAGTCGTCGGAGTTGAGGCACACGATCAGGCAGTCCCCCAGCTCGCGGGCTGCCGTGAGGGACCGGATGTGGCCGGCATGGATCAGGTCGAAGCAGCCGCCGGTGGCAACAACTTTTCCGCCGCTTTCGCGCACCGAGCGGGCCAGCAGCAGCGGTTCGGTGGTCCGCCTGCCCGCGGCCGGCGCCGAATGCCCGGCGGCAGCATCTGCAGTGTCCGGCAGGGCCGAGACTCCGCCGGCTGCCAGGAAATCCGCGGCGTCATGCACTGCCAAGGCCGCCGCGTCGGGCAGGTCCCGGCCGGCGAGAAGGTGCACGGCCAGGCTGGCTGCCAGGCGGTCGCCTGCCCCGCACGGATCACCCGCCTCCACGCGGGGCGCAGGAACGGCACGGGCAGCGGTATCCCCCTGCCGCAACAGGACCGCCCCTTCCTCGCCCTTGGTCACCAGCACAGCCTGGCTGCGCCACCGCTTGAGCAGGATTTCCGCCACGGCGTCCGCCGAGCCAGCCGCGCTTCCGGGACCGGCCTGGATGGCGGCCTTGGTGGCTTCGGAAATGTTCGGAGTCACCACGGCCACACCGGGCACGGGCTCCGGCCCCGAGGGGTGCGGGTCCCAGATAATCGGCACCTCACCGGCGAGCCGGGCCAGCACGTCCCGCAGTTGCGGGTTGGCAGCCAGTCCCCTGCCGTAGTCCGCAACGATGACCACACCGGCATGTTCCACGGCGCGGAGCATGGCGGGGCTGACATCCGGAACCGGCGTCTTTTCACAGCCCTGGTCAAAGCGGACCACCGGATGCGAACCCGCCCGGACCCTGGTCTTGACCGGCGAGGGATAGCCGCTGGTCCCTGCGACCAGCCGCACCCCGGCGAGGTGCGCACGCAACTGGCTGCCGGCGTCGTCATTGCCCAGGACTGTCACCAGCGTGACGGGCCAGCCGTCCTGCGCCAGCATGCGTGCCACCAGGCCTGCGCCGCCGGCACGGCGGCGGACGCCGGAAACGTCCACCACGGGTACGGGGGCGTCCGGGCTCAGCCGGGTGGCCTCACCGGAAAGGTCGACGTCGAGCATCACGTCGCCCACAACTACGATCCTCATGGCCGGCCCCCTCTCGGGAACCCGGGGACAACGGCCGGCGTGTGGCGCGCAACTTCAAGGTCGAAGGCCCGGCAGATGGCATGCAGGGCGATCAGGTGCCCTTCCTGGGCGTTGGCGTTGAGGGCGTCAATCATGACGGCCTCATCGCAGGCCTCCGCCAGCGGGTTCGGTCCGCAACCGGTGAGCGCCCAGGTGGTCACGTTGAGCCGGGACGCCGTTTCCGCGGCGCGCAGCAGGTTTGGGCTCTTGCCGCTGGTGGACAGCAGCATCAGCACGTCGCCGGAACGGGCATGGGCCCGGACCTGCCGGGCGAAGACCTCGTCATAGCCGTAGTCGTTGGCGATCGCGGTGACCGCCGACGACTCGGCATGCAGGGAGATGGCGGAGAACGGAACCCGCGCTCGCTGTCGAACCGGCCCACCAGTTCGGCGGTGAGGTGTTGCGCCTCCGCGGCTGAGCCGCCGTTGCCGGCGGCCAGCAACCGCTGCCCCCGCAGCAGGCGCGCCGCCAGCTCCACGCCCCAGGCGGCGAGCCGGCCGGACTGGCTGCGGAGCGAATCCAAGGCGGGAACCACGTTGTCCAGGTGGGTGCGCACGGCGTCGGCGCTCGCCGCATCCACGAACGTGGCGCCGGGGAGCTCTGCAGGCAGCGACGGGGCTGCAGTCAGGGTGCGGAGGTCTGCCTGTCGCAGGGACGCTTCGCGCACGGACGATTCACGCAAGGATGATTCGGCAGTCACAGTGCGGCTCCTTCCATAGGTACAGTGCCGGCCGAAGCGCCGGCCGGGGCGCCGGCAATGGCCAGCTGGTATGCCTTTTCGGTTTCCGCTGCCACCCGGTCCCAGGAGTACCGGGTGCGGGCGCGGCGCTCTCCGGCCTGGCCGAGTTTTGTTCGAAGGGCAGGGTTTTCCAGCAGCAGTGACAGGGCCGATGCGATGGCCTCCGGGTCCCGCGGCGGGACGTGCAGGCCCGTGGTGTGGTCCACCACCGTGTCCCGGAGCCCGCCAACCGCTGCTGCCACCACGGGGATGCCGCATGCCATGGCCTCCAGCGGAACGATGCCGAACGGCTCATACCAGGGTGCGCACACCACCGCATCGGCACTGCGGAAGATGCCCGGCATCTCCGCCCGGGATACCTGCCCCTGCAGGGTCACCTGTTCAGACACGCCAAGCTGGGCGGCGAGGTCCAGCAGCCGGCGGATTTCGGGGTCCGCGTGCATCACGTTGGTGTCTCCGCCGCCGCCCACGATCAGGAGTTCGACGTCGTCGAATCCTGCCGCCTTGAGGTACGGGAGCGCGCGGATCACCAGGTCCACGCCTTTGCGTGGCACCAGCCGCCCCACTGACAGGATGCGGTAGCGGCGCTTCCTCGGTGCCACCGGGCCGTCCGCCGAGAAGAATCCCAGGTCCACGCCGCAGGGCGCGATGGAGATCTTGCCGGTGGCGATGCCCATCGCTTTCAGCTCGAAGACCTCGTCCGAGCAGGTGGCGATGATCCGGTCGGCAGAGCGGCCCACTCCGGGTTCCAGCCAGCGGCGCGCCTCGGGGCTGGTGTCCTCGGCGCCCTGGTGCCGCCGCTTGACGGTGCCCAGCGCGTGGAACGTCTGCAGCATGGGCACGCGGTACCCCGTGTCGGGGCGCCTGGCCGCGTCCAGGGCAGCGAGGCCGGACATCCAGAAGTGGCCATGCACCACGTCCGGCGGCCGGTGCCCCCAGTCCCTGGCCACGCCGTCGGCGAGTTCGCCCATATAGGGCAGCAGCTCGTCCTTGGGCACGTGCCGGGCGGGCCCGGCGTTCACATGGACCACTTCGAGGCGTCTCCCCACCCGGACCCGTGCGGGGAGCTCCGTTGCGTCCCTGCGGGTATAGACGGTGACATGGTGGCCGCGCTTGGCAAGGGCCTCGGACAGCGCGGCAACGTGAACGTTCTGCCCGCCGGCATCCACCCCGCCCAAGGCCGCCAGCGGACTGGCGTGTTCGGAAATCATGGCGATCTTCATGGTGTCTTCCTCTCCCGCGCCGGAACGAGGATCCGCTCGTCCGGCCGCTCGTTGACGGGGTGCCGCGGCCGGATCCGCAGGTCCGCCAGCAGCCCGTCCCACCGGTCCTGGAACTTGCCCAGGCCGTATCGCTCCAGCGCCGCCTCGCGGGCGGCAACTCCCCGCCGTCGTGCTTCCTCCGGATCGGCCACCAGCCGCGCGGCGCAGCGGAGCAGTTCGTCGACGTCGGCGGAGACAGCGCCCGCTTCCTGCGGCACCGCCCGTGGGGCCTCAGTGGTGGCAAGCACCACCACCGGCATGCCCAGGTGCATGGCTTCGAGCAGGGACAGTCCCAGCGAGGTCCAGCGCATGGGGTGGACGTAGACCCGGCAGCGCGCAAGTTCCCGGTGCAGTTCCCGGGTTTTCAGGTCGCCCCGGGCCGTCAGCCGTGAAGCTTCGATTCCGGTGGCTGCCCCGAGGCCGTCCGTCTTCATGCCGAACACCTGCAGCGGCGCCACGGAGGCGAAGCCGGGCAGCAGGTCCGTTCCAGTGACGCGGCCGCGGCGGACCGGCTCGTTGACCACTACCCCCAGTTCCGGCAGCTCACCGGTGTAGAGCTGTCCGGGGTCCGGGATTCCGTGTTCGATCACGGTGGTGGGAGCGGAGCCGTTGTCCCAAGCCAGCCTGTTGAAGTGGGTTACGTGGACCACGGGGATACTGTTTTGGTCCGCGAGCGGGTGGCTGGTGTTGGGGAAATTGCCTTTGGGCGTGTTGTGCTCCACGAACACGGCCGGAAGGTCGACGCCCGGCATCCGGCCCAGGGTGCGGGCCACTTCGTCGATCTCTTCCGGGCGCTGGAGGACCACGGCGTCCACCGCGTCGGGGTCGAGCGTCGCCAGGTCCACCTCCCGCACCGATTCCGGCCAGTCCCTGCCGGCGCGGCCCAGCCCCCACGCTCCACCTCCCGGCAGGACGGGAAGCAGGTACTCATGACGGCCGCGGACAAAGGCGTCCGTCCAGGAACCGTGGACATGCCAGAGCAGGATTCTCATCTGTTGCGGGCCTTTCTACGGGTGCTGACGTGGGTGCTGAAGGAGCTCACTCCGCTGATCAGGCGTTCCACCGCTGCCACCACTTCCTCCGGCGATACCGAGTCGAGGCAGGGGTGGCCCGGCACGGGGCAAACCCGGGCGCGGGACATGCGGCAGGGCGCGTTCTGGTCCCCGAGGAGTTCCAGGGGCACGCCATAGGGGGCCCAGCGGATGGCCGGGACCACGGGCGAAAACAGGCACGCCACCGGCGTGCCCACCGCGGCAGCCAAATGGGCCGGGCCGGTGTTGCCGCTGACCACGGCATCGGCGCCGGCCATGACGCCGGCCATGGTGGGGAGGTCGGTACGGCCGCCGAGGTCCAGGGCCGAGGGGCCGGCCACCGTGGCGGTCAGCGACTTTTCACCGGGGCCGCCGGTCACCACCACCCGGTAGCCCGCGCCCTGGAGGAGTTCGACGGCGGCTGCATGGTGCAGCGGGGGCCAGGCCCTGGCGGGGACGGCGGCTCCGGGGTGGACCACAACATAGGGTTCCTCACCTACCAGGCCTGTCACGTCCGGAACGGACTTCACGTGCAGCTTCCCGTCGTCGCCGGCGGGGAGCCGGAAGCCCGCAGCCCCGGCAATGCCCAGTGCCCGCTCCGCCTCAGGCTGGTCCTCAGGGAAGTCCTCACCCGGTTTGAGGCGCACATCCAGCAGGGAGCCGGCGTAGTCGGTGGAGGCGCCGGTGATGCGCTCCACGCCCGCCAGCCGCAGCAGCAGGGCCAGCGGCAGCGGCGACTGGTGGAAGGACGTGAGGATGACAGCTTCGGTGATCCGGGAATTACGGACGTATTCGATCAGCCGGTCGGCGTGCGGCCCGGTCATTTTGGGCGCCGGGTTCATGATCCAGGGACTGTCCCAGCTGTAAACCTCGGCCACGCCCGGGAGCAGCGCCGCGGCCGCTTCACCCTGGCGGCCGCACAGCATCACCACATGGTTGGTGCTGCCGCCATACTGGGCCCGGCCGTTGGCTACCGCCCGCACGGCAGGGCCTGACAGCAGGACGTCGCCCATGCTGTCCAGCCGGGCCACAAGGACGCGCCCCATCAGGGCGTCCCCTGCAGCAGGCCGACGGCGGACGCCAGGTCCGGGGCCACCAGCCGCGCCGCGGCCACTTCCTCGGCACGGGTCACGGGTGTGGGAACCAGGACGCCGGTGGCACCGGCCGCCTCGGCAGCACCCACGTCGGCGCCGATGTCCCCGATCAGGGCGGCTTCGGACGCATGGATGCCAAGTTTGCGGCAGGCGCTGTGGACCATTCCCGGGGCGGGTTTGCGGCAGGCACAGCCGTCCTGCTCGGCATGCGGGCACACTTCCCACACGTCGAAAGGACCGAGCAGTTCTTCCACCCGGGCGTTGACTTTTGCCACGTCCGCTGCCGTGATCAGCCCGCGCGCAATGCCCGACTGGTTACTGACCACGCCGGTGGCGATGCCCGCCGCCCGCAGGTCGTCCAGTACTGCCTTGGCGCCGGCCATCGGCCGCACTTTGCCGGGGTCCCCGTTGTAGGGCACATCGACCACCAGGGTCCCGTCCCGGTCGAACAGGACAGCCCGGAGCTTGGAGGTTTCAGAGCTTCCCATAAACGAACCGTTCCCTCCTGCTGCTGCTCCTAAACAGGGCCGCAGGCTTTTTCAGCAGCAGGACGGGGTTCTTTTGGGCGGTTGAACAGGCAAGATAGGAATTCGGTTGGTGCAGATACTCCTCCCGGGGCCCTCAGCAGCCCCTCTGCGCTCCCGGCGATCACGTGCCTCCGGAAGCCGCCGCCCGCCGTCGTCCATTGCCCGGGCGGGGCTGGCCTTACCTGGTCCTGGTACCGCCCAGGCGGCGGCCGGCACCCACACCGGCGTGCCCGTTCCTGGCCTCGCGGAAGGACGCAACCTGGTTGGCTGACCGTTCTGCGTGCACAACCCGGGATGGCACCCCACCGCCCGCGGTGTCTTCCCGCGCACCGAACTGGGCGCTGGCCTCAAGGCGCCGCTGAAGCTCCACCAGCACCTTGGCCAGGCGGCGGGACACCTGCATCTGGGACATTCCCAGCCGCTTGCCCAGCTGCACCTGCGTCTCCTCACAGAAATAGCGCCGGTACAAAAGCTCCCTGTCCGAATCGTCCAGGTCCTGCATGGCGTCACGCAGGCAAGCCAGTTCCTCGAGCCGTTCCAGGGGTGTGTCAGGGCAGGCAAGGATCTCCCCGATGGACGGAGCATCGGAATTGGGGTTCACTGCGTCAAGGGAATCCGGGTGCATGCTGCTGGATGCCGAGATGGCCTCCTGCACCTCCCCCGGATCAGTTCCCAGCTCCCCGGCCAGTTCGGCAACACTCGGGTTCCGTCCCAGCGCCTGGGTCAACTCCGGCTCTGCCCGGAAAAGCCGGGTCCTCAAGTCCTGGATATGGCGCGGCGGGCGTACAACCCAGGTCCGGTCGCGCAGGTACCTCTTGAGTTCGCCGGTGATGGTGGGCGCGGCGTAGGCGGGGAAGCTCTCGCCCTTGGCTTGGTCGAAGCCGCGCGCGGCCTTCACCAGGCCCAGATAGGCCACCTGGTTCAGGTCCGCCCGCTCCCGGCCGCGGGCCTCAAAGCGGGCAGCGAGGGCTTCGGCGAGGTCCAGGTACCGTAGGACCAGGTCGTTTTCGAACGTTTCCCGCAGCCTTCCTGAGGTGGCGGGAGGAGTTGGTTGTTGTGCCGGCTGGGACTGTTGGCCGTGGACGGGTGGAGCGTCCACGGCAAATGCGGCAAAGGATTCGGGCATGAGTGTTGGTTTCCCTCGGTCTGGTTCCGAAAGCCTGCGGCAAGACTTAGAAGTAGGAAATCATAAGGTTGCTTATAAAACAATGCTTCTCCGCTATAGGCTCGTCATGTAGGGCCGCAACCAGTCCAAACCTGCCAAGGAGTCGTTGCCATGCGCATTGCCATCACCGGGGCCAGCGGAAATGCGGGAACAGCACTGCTGCGCAACCTGCAGCGCCAACTCGCCCATAAGCCAGGCAGCCTGCAGCTGGTGGGGATCAGCCGCAGGCCGCCCGACACGTCCCGGGAGCCCTACGGCGGCGTGGAATGGCACACCCTGGACGTGGGCCTGGACCAGGACAGACCGCTGCTGGAGAACGCACTTGAAGGGGTTGACTCGGTGGTCCACCTGGCGTGGCAAATCCAACCGAACCACAACCTCCCGCTCCTGCACCGGACCAATGTCACCGGCACGAAAAATGTCCTGGAGGCTGCAGCAAAAACCGGCGTGAAGCAGGTGGTGTGTGCGTCTTCCGTTGGCGCCTACAGCAAGGCGGACAAGGACCAGCGCAGGGATGAGTCCTGGCCGGCAACAGGAATGGCCGGCTCGCACTACAGCCGCCACAAGGCCGAGCAGGAAAAGCTCCTTGACCAGTTCGCGGCCGCGGAACCGGAAATTTCCGTTGCCAGGCTCCGGCCGGCGCTCATTTTCCAGGGCAAGGCGGGAAGTGAAGTCGGAAGGTACTTCCTGGGAAACATATTTCCGCGGCTGGTACCGCGGAAACCGTGGGTTCCACTGTTGCCGGCTCCGGATAACCTGATCTTCCAGGCGGTCCACGCGGACGACGTGGCAGAGGCCTACTGGCGGGTGGTGGACCAGCGGGCCAGCGGCGCCTTCAATATCGCCGCCGAGCCGGTATTGAACCCCCAGGAACTGGCCCGCATCCTGGGCGCCAAGAGAATCCTCCCCATTCCCATGCGGCTGCTTCACGCCGTGGTGGACCTCACCTGGCGTGCACGCATCCAGCCCACGGACTCCGGATGGGTGGAGATGGCGGCAGGCGCGCCCATCATGGATACCAGCCGCGCACAACGGATCCTCGGATGGGAACCACGGGTGTCATCGGTGGACGCGGTCAAGGAACTCCTCGCGGGCATGGGAACGGGGGAAGGCATAAAGCCATCCCCCGTCCTGAAACCCCGGCGGCCCTAACTCCCGCAGCTACGGCAGCCGGCACAAACCCGGCCGCCGTATCGCCCTGGAAGTGCCGGCATGTGGGCCGTCTTCGCACCGGCCTCAGATGCGCGGATTTTCCTCCCCGCGGACATCATGCTCCGCGGAGGTGCCTGTATTTCCCGTCGCGGTGTCTTTCGCGTCGCGGTTGCGCCGCCGCCCGGATTCGGCTTCCGTCATCTCAGCAGGCATATCCGTCCTGGTGCCGCCGGCAACAGTGTCATGGCTTCCAAGGTTACCCTGTCCCGCGTCGGCAGGTCCACGGCCGTCATGGCCGGCGTCACGATGCTGCACCGGCCGTCCATCATTGCCCTCAACGCGGTCCCGCCGGCTGCCATCCCTTCCTACGTCAGGATCCAGTTCATCCGCTTTCCGGGCGCGGCTGGCAACATCACCCCGCAGGGACTGGGCCTCATTGGCTCGCTGCTCGGCCTCCTGCCGAAGGCGGGCAGCGTCAACCTGCGCCTGCTCCGCATCAGCACGCGCACGGATGGCCTTGGCCTCGCGCTCGCGGGCATCGATTTCCATGTTCTCGGCTTCACGCCGGATCTCGGCGGCCTTTTCCCGGTGTTCCTGGTCGCGTTTCTGCTGCATGGCCTTGCGGCGCTTTCCGCCGGCCAGAAGAAGCACCACAATCAGCGCCACCACAACAATGGCAACTATCACCCATACCCATGGAGCTGTATCCATGTTTCCCACCACTTTCCACTTCATTGTGACCGGGCAGGCCCTCGCCATTCCGGCTGACATTTTTGGAACGGTTATAACTCGCTTAGCAAGGGTACTTACTTTTTATTAGTAACCATGCTTATCATTTTACGGCCAGTATTGCTGGTTCTTGATCAACAACCGGCCTTCTTGGAAAGAGAGAGCGAAGATGACAGAGAACCAATGGCCCGAGGACCCCGCTTACACGACTCCTCCGGGCAGTACAGGAATCCCGGGTGAGCGGGAGGCCACTACCTTCCCGTCAACCGCCGGCCCCTACACGGGCGAGGCCGGAACCGGCTACGCCACGACCGACGAAACCTCTGGATCCTCGCGCAAAGAGGCTGCCAAGGAAGAAGCAGCCGACGTTGCCCGCACTGCCGCCGGGTCCGCGCAGAATGTGGCCCAGACGGCCAAGGGCGAGGCCGCGAACGTGGCACACGAGGCCAAGGCCAATGCCCAGGACCTGCTCCACCAGGCGAAGTCTGGCCTGACCAGCCAGGCCGGCACGCAGCAGCAGAAGGCCGCCGAGGGCATCCGGAACATTTCCAGCCAGCTGCACAGCATGGCCAGCGCACCGGACCAGCAGGGGATGGCCAGCGACCTCGTCCGGCAGGCGGCCGAGCGCACGTCCTCCATGGCTTCCTGGCTGGAGAACCGGGAGCCGGGTGACCTCCTGAACGAGGTCCAGCGGTTCGCCCGCAACCGGCCCGGAACGTTCCTGCTCCTCGCCGCCGGCGCCGGCGTCCTGGCCGGACGCCTCACCCGCGGCCTCACCGCAGGCGCCCCCGACTCATCCTCCAGTACCTCTACCGGCTCCAGGGCGGGTCTCTCCGGCCAGTACTCCGGAACCCCTTACGGTGACCAGTACAGCCAGACAACCCCCGTTGCCGGTGGAACTGTGCCCCCGCCGCCGGTCCAGCTCCCCGGCCCGGCCACCACGACCGCAGGGTACGACGGCGGTGCGCCGGGCAGCAGCTATCCCGAAGCAGCGGGTCCGGCCAGCGGCCTCGACAGCCCGCAGCTGGTGGAGGAGCCCTGGTCCGGGAACCAGCTGTCCGACGACCCGCTGCGTGACCGCGCACTCGCCGACGATCCCATGGCCAACGACCCCCTCACCCAGGACCGCACCCGGGGTGGCCAGACGGGTGGTCTGTGATGAGTAGCCAGATTCCGGAGATGCCGCCGAGTGAGGCGCATATGAAAGCGGACAACGCGTCCCTGGGTGAGTTGCTGGGGGATGTGACCCGGGACCTGTCCACCCTGATGCGTCAGGAAGTGGAACTGGCCAAGGCCGAAGCGAAGCAGTCAGCCTCCCGGGCGGGGAAAGGCGCCGGCATGCTCGCCGGCGCCGGCGTGGGCGGCCACTTCGTCCTGCTCTTCCTCTCCCTGGCCCTGATGTGGGCCCTCGGGGCCATCATGCCCCTGGGCTGGTCCGCGCTGATCGTCGCCGTCCTCTGGGCCATCATCGCCGCGGTCCTGGCCTCCATCGGCCGCAAGGAACTCAAGCAGATCAAGGGCATGCCCCAAACCGGGGAAACCCTCTCAGAAATTCCCCCAACCCTAAAACCAGGTGAGGTAAACCGATGAGCGAAAACCCTGACGTCATCCGCGCAGACATAGAAGCCACCCGGGCACGGCTGGGCACCAACGTGGACGCAGTAGCGGACAAAGTCACCCCGTCCAACATCGTCCACCGCCAAACCGACAAAGTAAAGGACGCCGTGACCGGGGTGAAGGAGAAAATCATGGGAGCAGCAGACACCGCCACCACCAAGGTCCACGACACCACCTCCACCGGCGCCGGGCACACCACCAACGCCATGCACTCCGCCGGCGACAGCCTGCACCAGGCACAGGACACCGTCTCGGCCAAACTCAGCGACGCCGGCCAGGCCGTCTCCGCAGCCCCGGACCAGGTCAAAGCCAAAACCGCCGGCAACCCCCTGGCCGCCGGACTGATCGCGTTCGGCGCCGGCATGCTGGTCTCCTCGCTGATCCCGGCAAGCCAGAAGGAACGCGAAGCCGCGGACCAACTCAAAACCGCAGCCCAGCCCCTGGCCACCCAGGTCACCGACGCCGCCAAGAACATGGCCCAGGACCTGAAGGAACCAGCCCAGGAAGCCATGGAAAACGTCAAGGCAACCGCCACCGACGCCGCCCCAAAACGTCAAAGCCGAAGGCCAAACGGCCGCCGCCGACGTCAAGGACCGCGCCACCGACGCCAAAGACAACGTCCAAAACACCTAACCTGCCCATCGCGGCTCCGCAGGGCAACAGTTCTGTTCGACAGGCCGGCACCGCCACCCGCGGGCCGGCCTGTTCGCTTCGCACCTTTATTGAGAGGACGCCCCATGGCCACTCACGACAACTCCGAGACCAGCACTGCCAAGGCAGGGCAGGCGCCGGATCCAAATGACTCCAGGAAGCCGGGCAGTCCCAAGGAAGTGGACAAGCCAAACTGGAAATACATCCTCAAGAGGACCCTGCGGGAGTTCAGTAAGGACCAGTGCCCGGACCTCGCGGCGGCACTGACGTATTACGCGGTCCTGTCGCTGTTCCCGGCCATCCTGGCACTCGTGTCCCTGATAGGGCTCTTTGGTGACCCGCAGAAGACCACCGACGCGCTCCTGAAAATCGTCAGCGGTTTTGTCCCGGCCGAGACTGTTGACACGGTAGGCGGAGTGGTGCAGGACCTGGCAAACGCCCCGGCGGCAGGATTCACCCTGGTAATCGGCCTCGCCACCGCACTGTGGTCCGCCTCCGGGTACGTGGGCGCTTTTGGGCGGGCCATGAACCGGGTCTACGAGGTGGATGAAGGCCGTGCGTTCGTCAAGCTCCGCGGGACCATGCTGGCGGTCACGCTCCTGGCCGTCGTTATTGTTGCCCTCCTTGCCGGCATGCTGGTGCTCAGCGGCCCCGTTGCTGAGGCGGTTGGGGGCCTGATCGGGCTTAGTGGCGTCTTCCTCACCATCTGGAACATTGCCAAGTGGCCGGTCATGATCGTGCTCATCATCGCGATTATCGCGGTCCTCTATTACGCAACCCCCAACGTCAAGCAGCCCAAATTCAAGTGGATGAGCATGGGGTCGGGCATCGCACTGTTCGTCTTCCTGCTGGCCTCACTGGGTTTCGGGTTCTATGTGGGCAACTTCGGAAACTACAACAAGACGTACGGCACCCTGGGTGGGGTCATCGTCATGCTGCTGTGGCTGTGGATCCTGAACATGTCGCTGCTCTTCGGTGCCGAGTTCGACGCCGAAATGGAACGGGGGCGTCAGCTCCAGGCCGGTATCAAGGCCGAGGAGACCATCCAGTTGCCGCCCCGGGACACCAAGAAGAGCGAAAAGCTGCAGAAGCAGGAAGAGGAAGACATCAAGCACGGCCGTGAACTCCGGGAGAAGTACGCCTCGGAGAACGGCCAGGGCGACGGCGAAAGCCAGGACGGGCAGTTTGCCGGCCAAGGGCAGAACGGCGACGGGCAGAACGGCGGCGGTCAACGTGAGCCCCACCGCGACCGTGTCCGCGAGAAGGTCCAGCACCGTGCGGGCAACGGAGAAACCGACGACGGCGGCCGGCCAAGTGGGAGGGCTTAGCCGGCGGGTGCAGGCTTTGCCGTAAGTGGGACTAGGCAGGACCTTCAGGATGGAGGAAAATTCATCTTGAAGGTCCTGTTGAGGTTTCCCGGGTTTTATATCTCCCGGGGCAATGCGGGGTCGGCGGTGAGATGGCCTCTTCTGAGACCGAGGCCAGTCCCCCCAGTCGCCGTCGGCCCCCCTCAATCTCCCCCGTTTCCGCCCGTAACTGGACAAAATACGGAGAACTGCAATACTTTCTTGAATACCTCGCCGGAATCCTTTGGAGACCGGCAGGTCCGCTGAAGCAGACGGCGGCATTACGGTCGACCCTTATGAGCGGACATGCCTGCTAACCATTTTGAACAGTTTCTTGCCGAAGCAGTTGTCCCGGACAGGGAGCCCGGACTGGGCCTCGGACGCGACGAGCTATACGGCCTCTACACCAGCTGGTGCCTTCTGCATAAGGCAGAACTCCAGCAACCGGCCGCCCTTTGGGAGGCCATGCAGGACGCCGGAATCAACCCGGACAGCAATAACCTTTCCATGACCGGACCTGCTGCGGCGGACTACATCGTGGCCAGCGCTCCGGACTTGGTCTAACCGCCTGCATCCGAGGCCAGGACCGGCCAAGCCGGCTGGCCGGAGTGCAGAACACTTTAGCCTGAACTTTATACAAGAAAGGTGGAGCTGTTGCCGAAAGGCAACAGCTCCACCTTTCTTGTATAAAGTTCCTGGCGCCTCACGTGATGCGCGCCAGGGCGAACCCGTCCCAGCCCTTGGAGCCAACGGTCTGGATAACGGTGGCATCCAGCCGCGGGTGGTCGCCGAGCAGCTTGAGGGCGTCGATAATGCCCGGCGCGTTGACCGGGTCCATTTCCGGGTCCAGGACGGCCCCTTCCCAGATGGTGTTGTCCAGGACCACCACGGCACCCGGCCTGCCCAGCCTGACTGCCCAGTCAAGGTAGCGGCTGTTGTTTTGCTTGTCGGCGTCGATGAAGATGAAGTCGAACGGTTCCCTGTCCTCCTCCTCGAGGGCAGCCAGGGTTTCCAGCGCAGGGCCCAGGCGGATCTCCACCCTTTCACCACAAGCCGGCAGCGTCGATGTTGGCCCACGCCACCTCTGCGTGCTGGGGAAGGTATTCGCACGTGACAAGCTTGCCGTTGTGCGGAAGCCCGCGGCCCATCCAGATGGTGCTGTAGCCTGCCAGGGTCCCGATCTCCAGGATGCGGCGGGCGCCGGACAGCTGGACCAGCAGCTTCAGGAGCTTGCCGGCGTTCGGCGCCACCTCGATAGCGGGCATCCCGGCGTCAGCCGCAGTGTGGATGGCCTGCTGGACGGCATCATCCGGGTGCACCACCGTGCGGGACAAGAACTCCTCAGTGGCAATCCACTCCGACCGGGGTTTGTGCTCGAACATGGGCACAGTTTGGCACGCGGCGTTCCGGCGGTCCAGACACTTCAGCCGGTCCGCTTCAACCCCGCACGCAGACTCAGGACTCCTGTACCAACGCGTTTTCGAGGCGGTCCACTTTTGCCGTCAGCTCACCGCTGTATCCCGGCCTGATGTCGGCCTTGATCACCAGTGAGACACGACTGCCGTAGCGGCCCACTGCCTCGGTGGCGCGCTTTACGACGTCGAACACTTCATCCCATTCACCTTCAATGGTGGTGAACATGGAGTCCGTCTGGTTGGGCAGCCCCGACTCCCGGACGATCTTCACGGCGGCTGCAACGGCGTCGTGGACGGACGCATCGTTGGGTCGGGAACCTTCGCTGGGAGCCCCTGAGGGGGCAACAGAAAATGCAAGCAACATGCCTCCCAGTTTCGCATGCGGCTTGGGAGGTGCGCAGGGGCCGGTCCGGCTGCCCGCCGTCACATAAGCGCCTACCCCGCAGTAACGGTGTTGGCCCGGGGCTCCGTTGCTACCCTTTTGGGCATGAGCCTCGCAGTCGCCCGAAAGCCCCTCCGCGCAGACGCAGCGCGGAACGTGGACAAGATCATCACGGCGGCGCGCCAGTGTTTCCGTGAATTCGGTCCGGAAGTACCGCTCCAGACCATTGCCACCACGGCGGGCGTGGGCCCGGCAACGCTGTTCCGCAACTTTGCAGACAAGGAAGAACTGGTCCTGGCAGCACTGAACCGGCAGCTCCGGCTAACTGTGGACCCCGTCATGGACGGCGCCCTGGCCGACATCGATGCCGCTGCCGGCCTGCTGCGCGTTCTCGAGGCCCTGATGGCTGCCGCAAGCGACGACGCCAACCTGCTCTGCGCGGTGGCCGGCCGCCGCGAACTCCTCACGGGAATCACCGGATCCCTGATGGATTCAATCAGTGTCCTTTTGGTCCGCGGGCAAGGCCAGGGAAGCCTGCGCCCGGACATCTCCATGACGGACATGTTCCGGCTGCTCGCCATGCTCATTGGCGTAGTGGACACGATGGAACCGGGCTCTGACGCGTGGCGCCGCCCGCTGGCGCTGGTCGAGGACGCCATCCGCACGGTCCGTCCTTTACGCCCGCTTCCCGTACTGGTGCCCGTCCCGGCTGCAGCAGCCGGTACTCCGGCCGGCCCCATTGTCGGCACACAGCAGGTGCAATAAACTCAGAGCGGGGTTAGGCAGCCAGCCTCGAATATTCCGAGATGGAGCCGAACCATGCATAATTTCGTGCGTATCCGCCCCGCAACGGCCACGCTGCGATGAACAGCTCAAAACTCCTCCAGTACCTCAATGATCCCCGGGGGCCTGAAGAAGTCCTGCCTACGCTGACAACCGGGGAACTCGTCCAATTGCTTGACGCCCTGTACCAGAACCTTGATACCCCTGAGCCTGAGTTCGGCGCGCAGGTGTGGTACGAGATGGGCGTGGAAGAAAGCTGCCGCAGGACCGTCGCGCCCGGCAGCGCCGCCCACGGTGTAGCTTAGCTAACGCTTTATGACCCCCTGACAGCCGGCCGGCGCTGCCCGGCTGTCAGGAGTTTTCCCCGGTCTCTCCGCCCCGGGTACCATCCTGAGTGTCAGGCTCGGCCTGTTCAGTCGCCTGTTGCCCGTGCCCCTCATGTTCGTGGCCATGCTCTTCGTGGCCGTGGTGCTCATGGAACTCGTTGGGGACGTGGTGCTTGGCCTCCATCAAGTGCTGCTGGAGTTTCTCCTCGGCATCCCGGCGCCGACGTGCGGTGTCCCGCAGTTCACGCGTTGATTCGGAGCCCCGGGGGTCCAGGTAGGCGACCCGATGCTTCCCGGTCTGCTCTGCGCCAGGTACTCCAGTGCCGTGCGCTTCGGCAGCGCGCTCTCCGGTCTCCTCGGTGCCTTGGCCGTCCTGCGGCTCGACAGGCCGCGACTGTTCGTCCATCTCGATTCCTCCTTTGGGGGGCGCCTGGTGTGGGCTGCATCTCCTCCAGTCCACCACACATGGCCCGGAATGCTGGGCCGCTAGGCGTTGCCTGCGTCGGCCCGCTTGCGGATTTCCTGGCGCACCAAGGCCTGCAAGGCTGGAACGGACGACGACGGGTCCAGGTCGAATGCCTCCCGGAGCCTTCGGCAGAGAATTTCCAGGTCCTCTTCCGGTACGTCCGAAAGCCCGGAAAAGCGTTTGAAGAAGCGTTTGGCTGGGAGGCCTGCCCGTCGTCGGGCGTCCTTGTGGCGGGGCCTGCCCGCCAAGCCTCCTGCAGGATGCAGCTGATTTTCCATGGTCGCCGTTCATAGGAATGCCATGGCCAATTGCATAAGCCATTTTCATACTACAACCGCCATGCGGACCGGCACGTGATCCACGTCACCAATACCTGCAGTTGCAGGCTGTATCAGTTCCAGCCGAGGGCCCTCAGCAGCGCCGCGGCGCCGGCGCCGGCGATGACCACCACCAGGAAGGGCGCACGGAATATCAGTGCGATTCCGGCCGCGGCAAGCGCGCCGAGCCTGGCGTCTGCGGCGAGCCCCTGGCCCGACACCACAGCGTTCACCACGGTCAGGGAGGCAAGCAGGCCGATGGTCATGGTCCCCGCGATCCGGGATGTGCGTGGGTCCTCAAGGAACCTGGCGGGCACGAAGTACCCCACGATTTTCCAGGCATAGGCAAGCGCGCACGCAAGAAGCAGCCAGAACCACAGGCTCATGCGTCCGCCCCCGGATCCTTGCCCTTTGTCCGCTCCGCACCGGGACGCGCGCCGGCTTCGTCCTGTTGATGGCCCGAAGGACCGCCGGAGTGATGCCCGCCGTACGGCTCGATATCCGGCTCAAGGCCTTCATCGCGGCGCCCGTGACTGAACCAGCCAACCACCGCTGCCACCAGGGCGGCCACCAGGATAGGCACTCCAGCAGGCACGAAGGGAACGGCCACAACGGTGGCCAGGGCACACACCACCGCGATGGCGATGGGCTCCCGGCCCTTGAGGCGCGGCCAAAGCAACGCCAGGAAAGCGGCAACGGCGGCACCGTCGAGCCCCCACTGCTTGGGATCGCCCAATCCGCTCCCGGCGAGCGCACCCACGGCCGTGAAGAGGTTCCACAGCACGTAAACGCCAACTCCTGCGGTCCAGAATCCGCGCCGCTGCTCGGCCGGGTCAGTCTGGCCCGTGCTGGTGGCCGTGGATTCGTCGATGGTGAGCTGCGCGCCGACGTACTTGCGCCATCCGGTGGGGCGCAGCAGGGCGTTCAGCTGCATGCCATAGATGCCGTTGCGCATGCCCAGGAGGGTTGCGGCGCTCATGGCGGCGATGCCGGAACCTCCGCCTGCCACCACACCAATGAACGCGAACTGCGAACCCCCGCTGAAGAGGAGCAGGCTCAGAGCCATGGTCTGCCAGATGTCGAGCCCTGAAGTCACTGCGAGCGCCCCGAAGGACACCCCGTAAAGGCCGGTGGCGATGCTGATGGAGATGCCCACCCTGACCGCGGGCGAGGCCAGCAGTTTCACACCCTGCCTCCCAGTTGGGGTGCGGGCTGTACAGGCTTCCGCAGGCTCCAAGCCCAGAGGATCAACGGCGCCTGGAGGGGCAGCCTGGCACTGTGGATCTTCCGCCGGAGGGGTGTCCCCTGCGGGCCGTAGGCCTTCCTCAGGGCATCGATGTGCCCGGCCAGGAATGCCGTGAACATCGCGGTGAGGGCGGTGGCGGTCAGTTTCCGGGTGGGTGGGAGGAGGATGCCGACGGCGGCCGCCAGCTCCAGCAGGCCGCTCACGGCGATCCATTCGTCCCGGGACAGGATGGCCAGTGGATGATTGGCCCCGGCGCTTTGATCCCCGCCGGGTTCCGGATCCCGGCGGCAGAGGTATTGCGGAACCACGTCGCGGTAAAAGCCGGGGTCCCTGAAATGCTTGCCGGCACTGGCCAGCAGCAGGGCTCCCATGGCGGCTACGGACAGGCCCTGGATGGCTGGGCCGTGCAGGGACAAGTTCGGCGCGGACAGGCCGTTTCCAGCAAGGCCGGACCAGGGAAAAGACATGGAACCACTCAATCACAGCCACAGCGGTGGCTGGAAACCGCCGTTTGAGGCAAAACGGGCGACGGCGGGAGGCGGCTTTGCAGCCCTCACACCCAAGTGGGCGTTGAACTTCCGTACGGGGGCGGCGGGGACAGGTAGTCCACCGGCTGGCCCCCTGCCAGCAACGGCGGACCTACATAACGGAGCTCCCCATACGTGCTGTCCATGGACATGTAGTGGGGCGCGGGCACTTCCCCTCGGCTTTCCGTGTTGGCAGGCAGGGCAAACAGTTCCTCGGCGGTACGGGCCAGCGACAGGCGCGCGGAGCCACCCACCCCCGTCTCCCGGCGTCCGTCCAGAAGCCGGACGGCAGCGGCAGCCACCCCGTACCCTGTGGCGTGGTCCAGCGCCTGGACAGGCAGGGCACCCGGGCGCCACCCGCCGTCGTCATTGTCCTTCCCATAAAGGTGTGCGATCCCGCAGGCTGCCTGGACGATGCTGTCAAAACCCCGCAGGCCGCTCCATGGGCCCGCGCTCCCCCAGCTGTCCAGGGTGACCACCACCAGCCCGGGATGCGATGCCAGCAGGTGGCGCGGGTTGAGGCCGAAACGGTCCAGGGCGCCGTGCCTGTAGCCCGTGATGACGACGTCGGCGCCGGCCAGGAGCTGCTGGAGGTTGCGCTGGTTCTTCGGGAGCCCCAGATCGGCCTCCGCGCTGCGCTTGCCAAAGGCCGTGTCCACGAACTGGTCTTCGATTTCAGGGAAGGCCGGCGGATCGATCCGCAGGACGTCGGCTCCGAGTGCTGCCAGCAGGCGGGTGGCCACCGGCCCTGCGATCACCCGGGTCAGGTCCAGGACCCGCAGCCCCTCGAGCGGCAGGCTGTTGCCGCCGTCGTCACCCTTGCGTTCTTCGCCGTTGCCTCTGTCCTTGCCGTCGACTGTCCCGCCGGTGGCCGCTGCGAACTCCTGCAGCCCCCAACCGGCTGTGGTGCCGTCGGACAGTTCCACCGCAACCCACGGCCCCCCGCCCGCCGCCTGGCCCATCTCCGAGCCCAGCCAGTCCCCGCGCGTCCTGACGGCCGCAGCGATCCCGCCCTCGCCCTGGATGGCGGTCTCGGCCTCCAGCGCCGTCATGGAACGAAGGGCGTGTCCAGCTCCTTCCGCAGAACTGGTGTCCAGCGCCTGCAGCAGCCGCTGCTCGTGGTGCGGGTAGTTCGCGTGGAGCCTGATCCAGCCATCGCTGGTCTCCCGGAAGCCCGACAGGGGCGCGAAGCCCTGCGGTTTCCGCCCGGCAATCCGCAAGTGGCCGAAGGAATCAAAGGCAGCGGCGGCCAGCCCGGATGTGGTGCTGAAACGGCCAGGGGTGCGCGCGTACTGATTCAGCGCCTCCGCCGCGGCTGCCACGGAGCGCAGGGCAAGGCCCTCGACGTCGAGCGGCCCGGCCCACCAGCGGCGCGGGGAATATCCGCCCGGTAAATGCGGGCCGGACGAATACGGCCCTGGCCAGTCCCGGCCGGCGGCCACCATCTCCGCGCTACTTTCCCTGGGTCGAGGCCGCGTGGAGCTGGTCCAGGACACGGCCCGGTACGTTGGTGGTGATCTCGTGGATGCCCAGTTCCTGGCAGAGCGCCACGTCCTCCGGGCTGTCCACGGTCCACACCCGGAAACGCCGGCCGGAGTCCAGCCAGCGGCGCACGGTGGCGGGCCGCTCCCTGACGTACTCGATCCCGGGGCCGGCCATGCCCACCTCCCGGTCATCCAGGATCCGCTCGCCCTCCAGCTGCGTGGCTTTCATCAGGTTGGCCACGGCGCTGCCCGTAATGGGACCCAAGCCCAGTCCCCCCCGGATCTCATGAATGGTGAGGTCGTCCACCAGCTGGCAGATGTACTGCGGCGGAACGGAACGGAGCAGGTGGCGGACCGAGTCCGGGCTGAAACTCATGAAGGTGACGGCCACGTTGTCCACGGTGGAGCTTTGCGGGTCCCAGCCCTCGCTGCGGAGCACCTCCAGCACCCGGTCCTCAAGTTTGAGCTGGTAGGCGCTGGGATGCTTGAGCTCGATGGCGAGTTGTACCGGACGGCCCGCACCCCGGAGGATGTCCAGCAGTTCCGGGAGGGTGAGGAGCTGCTCCGATCGTGCCCCGTACGCTTCGGGAATGCGGACGCCCTTCCAGGAGGAAAAATCCAGCTGGTGCAGTTCGCGCAGGGTCCGTTCAGCCACCGGCCCGGTCCCGTCCGAGGTCCGGTCCAGGTTGGCGTCGTGGAGCAGGACCACGTGCTGGTCCCGGGTGAGGTGCACATCGCATTCAACCCCGTCGGCCCCGTCGGCCAATGCCTGCAAGTAGGCGGCTCGGGTGTGTTCGGCGTAGGCGCCGCTCGAACCGCGATGGGCAAAGACCAGCGGCCGCTGCGGCACTGACTCGTCAGTTGTCATGGACACACGGTAGCCGACCGGCCCCCGCCTTCAGGGCTAGGCTTGGCACATGCAGGTGAACTCTGAGGCAACTACTGGGCCAACCACGCAGGAATCCCCCACCGAAGCCCCGCAGCAGGTGCGGCCGGGCACCCAGGCGGCAGGCGCCGTCGTACGCCGCCAACCCGGTGCCGGCGACGCGGAAAAGGCGGCAGCGCTGCGGAAGATGAAGCTGCTGGCGCTGAGCCTGCTGATTGCCATGGCCGTGGTCTTTGTCTTTGCGTTCGCGCTGCAGAAGGAATATCCGTGGCTGCAGTACGTGCGTGCGGCGGCCGAGGGCGGCATGGTGGGTGCACTGGCCGACTGGTTCGCCGTCACGGCCCTGTTCAAATACCCAATGGGCATCAAGATCCCCCACACCGCCATCATCCCCCGGCGGAAAGACCAGATCGGCGCCTCCCTGGGCGAGTTCGTGGAGACCAATTTCCTCTCTGAGCAGGTAGTCCAGGACAAGCTGGCGAGCGTCAACATTGCACGCCGGGCAGGTGAATGGCTGGCCGCCCCCGGCGGTGCGGACCGGGTGGCCAAGGAGGGCGCTGCCGTCATCCGCGGTGCTTTCAAGGTGTTGAATGACGACGACGTCCAGGCCGTTATCGAGGGCATGGTGCGCAAGCACCTGCTCACACCGCCGTGGGGACCTCCGGTGGGAAGGCTTGCGGAGCGCATCTTCCATGACGGGCACCACCACACGCTGGTGGACCTGCTGGTGGACCGGGCAGCGGACTGGGTGGACGACAACCACGACACGGTCACCCACCTGGTGTCTGACCGCTCCCCCACCTGGGTTCCGCAGTTCGTGGACGGGCTGGTGGGCGACAAGGTCTATATCGAGATCCTGAAGTTTGTGCGGGCCGTCCAGGCTGACCCCCGGCACCAGGTGCGGCAGTCGATCGACAAGTACCTCAACGACCTGGCCCAGGACCTCCAGCATGATCCCGCGATGATTGCGCGCGCCGAAGACATCAAGGCACAGGTCCTGGGTGACCCGGAGGTCCGTGAACTCGCCTCCCGCACGTGGGGCACGGTCAAGAACGCGCTGCTGGGCGCCGTGGACGATCCGGACAGCGAACTCACCATCAAATTCAAGGCAGCGGTGCGCGATTTCGGGTCGCGGCTGGTTGAGGACCCGGAACTGGCCGGGAAGGTCAACGCCTGGATCGGCGACGCTGCGGGGTACCTGGTCCGGACCTACCGTTCGGACATCGCCGGGGTCATCACGGACACGGTGGCACGCTGGGATGCCGAAGAAACGTCCCAGAAAATCGAGCTCCAGGTGGGCAAGGACCTGCAGTTCATCCGCATCAACGGCACCGTGGTGGGGTCGCTGGCCGGCCTCGCGATCTTCACGGTGGCGCACCTGCTCTTTGGGTAGCTCCCTTGTGGGATGAGCGGTCTCGGTCCAGCGGTGAGACTCAGGAACGTTAGCCCGCCGCTTCGAATGTCAGTGCCTCGATGGATGATGTTCGTATGGAAATCAGCAGCGGTGGCGGGGTGACTTTGGAGGGTGTTCATGCCTCCGTTGCTGCCCTCGATGCGCTGGACTGTGAGGACTCTTTCCTGGCTGCCGGGGTTGGTGTTGGTGCAGGTGTGGATGTGTTGCAGCGGCGGTATGAGCTCCGGCTGGAACGGCTGGAGGTGGTGAAGCGGCTGGAGGCGCAGCTCTCCGCGGTGAAAGCCGGTGATGTTGCCGAGGCCGTTGAGATCCAGCACGCGATGCTTGCTCCGGACGCGCCGGTGCACGAACGCACCTATGCGGAAATGTCAGCGGTCGAGGAAATCGCAGGAGTCCTGACCATCAGCTCCGGCGCCGCCGGGGCCTTCGTGGAACAGTCCCGGCGGGTGTGTTCCCTCCCGCAGGTCCTTGAGGCTTTGGCCGCCGGGGACCTGTCCTGGCAGCACGCGAGAATTGTTGCCGACGAGACCGAGGGGCTCACCCCGGACGGTGCCGCCGCCCTGGTGGCGCACTTCTTCGATCCGGATGCGCCGAACCCGGCCCGCGGCGCGGCGCCCGGCCAACTGGTGCCGTCCCGGCTCCGGGTGAGGGTCCGCGGCTGGCGGGAACGCCACCACCCCGAAAGCCTGCAGAAGCGCCACGCGAAGGGTGTTGCGGACCGGCGGATGGAATACACCCCGGACCGGGACGGCATGGCCTGGATCTCCCTCCGCCTCCCCGGCGACACAGCCTGTGCCATCTGGAACCGCACCACCGCCACCGCCCGCGGCCTCCAAGGCCCCAACGAACCCCGCACCCTCACCCAGCTCCGCCCCGACATCGCAGCATCCCTGCTCCTCGGCACCGGAACGCCTGCGCGTGAGGCTGCAGCGGGTGAGGCGGACGGAAGCACCGGTGAGATCGGGAAGGTCCCTACCCCGCGGGCCGACGTGCTGGTCATGGTGCCAGTGTTCTCCCTGCTCAGTGTCACCGACGAACCGGCGGTGCTGGACGGCCTGGGCCCCATCCCAGCATCCATGGCACGCAAACTCGTCACGGACGGGGCGGACTCGTTCTACCGCGTCCTGGTCGACCCCCGCGACGGGGCACCCTTGGAGATCGGCCGCACCCGCTACCGGCTCCCGGAAACCATCAAACAGTGGATCCGGATGCGCGACGGAAAATGCACCTTCCCCGGCTGCAGCAACCGCACCCCTGACAACGACACCGACCACCTCACCGCCTGGAAACACGGCGGCACCACCGGCACCAGCAACCTGGCACAACTCTGCCCCAAACATCACCGGCTCAAGCACAACAGCCAGTGGAAACCGGATGCGGGGACCAGTCGTGAGCCACCCGGCTGGACCTCACCAACCGGCCGGCACTACAACCCCGAACACCCCGACCCCAACCCGACCCTGTGGCCGCCGGGACTCTTCCCGATGCCCGCCGCGACCCACTGCGTAAATGCCTGCCTCGAAGACCTCCCGCCGTGGGAACCCGACGACCCCACACTCATCGACCTCAACGACTTGTCACCAGAGGATCCGGTTTGGGCGGAGTTCTTCACCAAACCGTTCGTACTGTCCGGCTGAGGCTGGCCTGTGCTCGTGCGCTAGCCCTTACGCGAAGGAGTCCAGGCCTCTATGCGAAAGACTCCAGTCCTACGCCTGCAGCTTCGAGTCCTGCCCTGATCCTGGCCGCCGTCTCTACCGCCGCGGGGCTCCCGCCCTGAAGACGCAGTGAGTCCGGCCGGAGCGCTACCACCGTGCCGTCCGCAGCCACCACTTCGCCTTGCGTGGCCAGGCGGATAGCCCGCTCAACCACTGCATCGACGTCGTGAAGGACTGCATTTTCCTCGGAGAGCGGCACCAGGGTGCCATCGGCGAGGTAGGCGCGGTCCGCGAAGGCCTCGACGAATACCGGGTGCCCTGCTTCCTTGGCCTGCTTCAGGAGCTCCGAGCCCGGGAGGCCCAGGAACGGGAGGCCTGGATCGTAAGCGTTTACTGCCGCGACTACGGCGGAGGCCTGCTCGGCGTCATGAATTGTGGTGTCGTACAGCGCTCCGTGCAGCTTCACGTAGTCCACGGAGGCACCCACGGCGTGCGCGACGCCGTCGAGCGCCCCCAGCTGGTACAGGACGTCGCCGAAAAGCTCATCGAAGCTCATCCCCAGCGAGCGCTGCCCATAGCCGGCCAGGTCCCGGTAGCCCAGGTGCGCACCGACGGTGACATCGAGTTCGTATGCCGCCCTGCAGCTGTCGAGCATGGTGACGGGGTCGCCCGCGTGGAGGCCACAGGCTACGTTGACGCTGGTGGCCAGCTGGAACATCGCCGGATCACCGCCGGTGGTCCAGGAGCCGAATGATTGGCCTACGTCAGCGTTGAGATCCAAATGTGTTGCCTTCCAGCGTCAGGTTGTCCGGCCCGGCGGCGGCAGTCAGCTCCCCGGGAATGGTGTCCGGCATTGGCCCGAACGCCTCCCGGGCGTTCCTGGCCACCGCACGGCCCATCACGAGGTTACCGGCTCCACCCACCACGGCACCTATTCCGAACGGGAGGGCCCTGCCGAACAGCGCAGTTCCCTGGCGCTTAAGCAGGTTTTTGAGGAAGGCATGCTGGATCCGCTTCCGGACGCTGCCGAACCCGGGCACCACCATGGACTTCGAGAGTGCATTGCCCCACGTGTTGTTGGGGCCGCCGGATGCCTGGCCGCTGAGCGTGCCCAGCAGGGCGGTGCCCTCCTCGCCAAGCATGATGGCCATGACCATGGTGCCGGCCTTCTCCGGATTGGTGAGGCGAATGCCGTGGAGTTCAGCCAACGAGGTGGCATAGAGGGCTGTTGCTTCCAGGAAACCAACGGTGGCGGCGGCGGAAAGTCCCAGCGACGCCACGGTTCCAACCCCGGGGACGACGGCGGTGGCCCCCACCAGGGCACCCCCGCCGGCGACTGCACGCAGGTAGTCGCGCTCGGCGATGTCCGCCAGCTGCGCAGCGGTGGCGCGGGGATGTTTCTTCTGGAGCCGGCGGATGTAGCCGACCACCAGGGGCCGTTGGATCTGTACTGCCTTCATGAGCATGTTGTGGACTCCGGGCTTTGGCTTGCCCTCGGAATCGAACATTGCGTTGTGGGCGGTTTCCTGTGCGATGCGTACTGCGGGGTTGCTGCGCCGGGCCATGGTCACCTTCATTCAAATCGACCTGCAGCGGGTAAGCTGCCGTGCTCATTCCATCCTATGTGGACAAACACTAAGCATGCTGAACTTTTCGGTCTGCAGCTCACGACTGGCGGCCTGCGGCGGCAGGACTCGGCAACTGAAGCCAAGCGCCTGCGCCGCAACCCGCCGTCGGCCGTTACTTCCTGGCCTCCTGGACATCATGCCCTGCCGCGCCGGAGTCCTGGCCTGCGGGGCGCCCGGCGGCAGCCTGGTCGGCCCGAAGTTCAGCCTGGAAGACCTCGAAGCGGGCCAGGTGGGCGGGACGGCGCCGCAGGATGGCCCACGCCACGCCAAGGACGACGAACCAGATGGGGGTTACCAGCAGTGCAACGAGGGTGTCGGGCTGGGTGGTCAGGGCCCACAGGACGAAGGCGAAGAACGCGTAAACCACCCACACGGCCGGGATGCCACCGGGCATCTTGAACTTTGACGCCTCATGCAGGTGCGGCCGGCGGCGCCGGAAGGAGATGTAGCTGGCCAGGATGATCGACCAGACGAAGACGAAGCAGACGGCGGACACGGTGGTCACCATTTCGAAGGCCTTGCCAACGTCCTGGCCGGCATACATGAGTACGACGCCGGACAACAGCAGGACGCAGGACAGGAACAGCGCGTTGCTGGGCACCTTCCTCGTGGACAGGCGGCCGAACATGCCGGGGGCGTCACCTTCCTGGGCCAGGCCGAAGACCATGCGGGAGGTGGAGTAGATTCCGGAGTTCGCGGAGGACATGGCCGAGGTGAGGACCACCAGGTTGACCACTGTGGCCGCGGCGCCGAGGCCGGCCAGGGAGAACATGCCGATGAAGGGGCTGTGGCCCGCGGCGAACTGGGTCCACGGGGTGACCGCCATCAGGATGACCAGCGCGCCGACGTAGAACAGCAGCACGCGGACAGGGATGGCGTTGATGGCCTTGGGCAGCGTGCGCTCTGGGTTCTTGGCCTCGGCGGCGGTGGTGCCCACCAGTTCGATGCCCACGAAGGCGAACACGGCGATCTGGAATCCGGCCACGAAGCCCATGAACTCGTTGGGGAAGAACCCGCCGTGGCTCCACAGGTTGGTGAAGCTTGCCGTGCCCGCGTCGCTCTGGAAGCGGGTGAAAATCATGAAGAGGCCCACGATGATGAGGGCAGCGATGGCGATGATTTTGATAAGGGCGAACCAGAACTCGGTCTCGCCGAAAGCCTTGACGGTGGCGAGGTTCAGCAGGAGCAGGATGCCCACCGTGGCCAGGCCCGGGATCCACAGCGGAAGCCCCGGCCAGAGTTCCTTGGAGTAGCCGGCGATGGCGATCACGTCCGCGATTCCGGTGATCACCCAGCAGAACCAGTAGGTCCAGCCGGTGAAGAAGCCTGCCCAGGGCCCCAGGAGATCAGCAGCGAAGTCACTGAAGGACTTGTAGCTCAGGTTGCTCAACAGCAGTTCGCCCATGGCCCGCATGACGAAGAAGAGCATGAAACCGATGATCATGTACACGAAGATCACGGATGGGCCGGCCGCGGAGATGGTCTTGCCGGAGCCCATGAAAAGGCCCGTGCCGATCGCTCCGCCAATGGCGATCAGCTGGATGTGGCGGTTGGTGAGCTGCCGTTCAAGGTGGGGTGGCTCGCTGCGGACGGCCGTGTTTGCGGCTTCGTTGCGCGCAGGTTCGCCGTTGGACGTGGGGGGATGAATCGCCATGAGGAACTCCATCGATAAAGCGGCACTTGGGTACCGCAAAAGATTTGGTTCCTCCCCGCTCTGTAGTGAACCTGAGAGTTTCCGCAGCCAAGCCGCTTGCACCGTCGGTGAGCCAGGAACTTGCCTGGCTGCTTTCCAGAGTTGCCTGTCCGCGGCGGTACGTGGGCCTGAGAGTTTCCTGGGGAGGATTTGCTCCTACGGCGCCTGCTGAATGTACCGGCAGGGCTCTCCCGCCGCAGGTCGAAGGCATGTTCAGTTGGTACCGCAGCCCTGGGGGCCGCGGCGGGTCATGCATTGGGACGGGCGCCGGCTGGTGGGCCGCTCCGGATATGTTGAGCCGGCCACCGGCGGCGCCAATCCCGGGGTTCAGTGTGGTGTCCGTCACGATCGAAAGTCAAACCTGCTCTGACACAAGCGCGACAGAAGGGGTCTCGCGGGCCGAATTCAGCCGCTGCGGCGGCCGCCCGATTTGCCACCGGCAGTTAATCCCGATACCTTGTGAGCCGAATCACCCATATTTGAATAAGCCTTTCGAGCTGTGACGGGAGAGTCCTCCCGGCCAAACACCGGGCAGGCGCCGTAGGAGCAAATCCTCCCCAGGAATCTCTCAGGCCCACGTACCGTCACGGCGAGGCGACTCTGGAAAGCAACCGGGCTTTTGCCTGGTTCACCGACGGTGCAAGCGGCCCCCTGCCAAGAGCAGGCAACGCGGAATCTCTCAGGTCCAATACAGAGCGGGGAGGAACCCATCCCACGCCGCGCCACCTTTTGGCCGGCCAGAACTGGAGTTCCTCATGACGATTCAATCGCATCCAACATCGTTTGTTGACCGCCATATCGGCGCGCGCCGCCAGGCCGACGTCGACACCATGCTCAAGGCCGTGGGCTACGACAGCGTGGATGGCCTCGTTGACGTGGCCGTCCCCGCGTCCATCCGTCAGGAAACTGCGCTCAGGCTGACCGACGCCCTCAGCGAGGTGGAGGTCCTGGCCGAGCTCCGCCGGATCGCCGGCAGGAACAAGACCGCGGTCCAGATGATCGGCCAGGGCTACTACGACACCGTCACTCCGCCGGTGATCCGCCGCAACATCCTGGAATCCCCGGCCTGGTACACCGCCTACACCCCGTACCAGCCGGAGATTTCCCAGGGCCGGCTCGAGGCCCTGCTGAACTTCCAGACCATGGTCCAGGACCTGACGGCCCTTCCCGTGGCCAACGCCTCCCTCCTCGACGAGGCCACGGCGGTGGCTGAGGCCGTGCTGCTGATGCGCCGCGCCAACAAGAACAAGGATGCCAAGGACGGAAAGACGGTGCTCGACGCCGACTGCCTCCCCCAAACAATCGCCATCGTGCTGGGCCGTGCGGAGGCGCTCGGCTTCGAGGTGGAGGTGGCCGACCTCTCCCAGGGCCTGCCCGACGGTGCCATCAACGGCGTCGTCCTGCAGCAGCCCGGCGTCTCCGGCCGGGTCTGGGACCAGTCCGCCGTCATCGCCGAGGCCAAGGACCGCGGTGCGCTGGTCACCGTGGCCGCGGACCTGCTGGCCCTCACCCTCATCACCCCGCCGGGCGAACAGGGAGCGGACGTCGCCGTCGGCTCCACCCAGCGCTTTGGCGTGCCGCTGTTCTTCGGCGGCCCGCACGCCGCCTACATGGCCGTACAAAAGGGCATGGAACGGACCCTGCCCGGCAGGATCGTGGGCGTGTCCAAGGACAACGCCGGGGCGCCCGCCTACCGCCTGGCCCTGCAGACCCGCGAGCAGCACATCCGCCGCGAGAAGGCCACCTCCAACATCTGCACCGCCCAGGCCCTGCTGGCCATCGTGTCCTCCTTCTACGCGGTCTACCACGGCCCGGACGGACTGAAGGCAATTGCCGAAACCGCCCATCACAAGGCCCGGGTCCTGGCCACCGCGCTGGCTTCCATGGGCCGCGAACTGGTCACCGACTCCTTCTTCGACACCCTCACAGTCCGCGTTCCCGGCAAGGCCGCCAAGGTGATCACCGCAGCGGAAGCCCGCGGGATCAACCTGCGCTTCATCGACGCGGACACCGTGGGCGTCTCCGTTGATGAGACGACGACGGCGGCAACACTGTCGGCCGTTGCCGTCGCCTTTGGCGCCGGTCCCGTGAGTGACGCCCAGGGGTTCGAGCTGCCGGAGTCAGTGCTGCGCACCTCCGACTACCTGCAGCACCCGGTGTTCAACACCCACCGGTCCGAAACCCAGCTCCTGCGCTACATCCGCCGCCTGTCCGATCGGGACCTGGCGCTGGACCGCACCATGATCCCGCTGGGCTCCTGCACCATGAAGCTGAACGCCACCGCAGAAATGGAGGCCATCTCCTGGCCCGAGTTCGCCTCCATCCACCCGTTCGCCCCGGACTCCCAGACCGAAGGCTGGCGTGAACTCATTGCCGACCTTGAGGCGGACCTGACCACGATCACCGGCTACGACCAGGTGTCCATCCAGCCCAACGCCGGCTCCCAGGGCGAGCTCGCGGGCCTGCTGGCGATCCGCGGCTACCACCACTCCCGCGGCGACCAGCAGCGCAACGTCTGCCTGATTCCCGCATCGGCGCACGGCACCAACGCCGCCTCCGCCGTGCTCGCCGGGATGAAGGTCGTCGTCGTCGCCACCGCCGCGGACGGGACAATCGACCACGATGACCTCACGGCCAAGATCGAGGCCCACAAGGACGTCCTGTCCTGCATCATGATCACCTACCCGTCCACCCATGGGGTGTACGACGCCAACGTCCGTGAGGTCTGCGACGCCGTTCACGCTGCCGGCGGCCAGGTATACGTTGACGGCGCCAACCTGAACGCCCTCGTGGGGCTTGCGCAGCCCGGCAAGTTCGGCGGCGACGTGTCCCACCTGAACCTGCACAAGACCTTCTGCATCCCGCACGGCGGCGGCGGCCCCGGCGTCGGCCCGGTTGCCGCCAAGGCCCACCTCGCGCCGTTCATGCCCGGCGATGCGAACAAGACTGCGCACGAGGACGGGCATGGGGTTGCCATTTCCGCGTCCCGGTTCGGCTCCGCAGGCGTGCTGCCCATTTCCTGGGCCTACGTGAAGCTGATGGGCGGCGAGGGCCTGACCGAGGCCACCAAGTCAGCGCTGCTGGCAGCGAACTACGTCGCCTCCCGCCTGAACGAGTTCTACCCCGTTCTGTACACGGGCGAAGGCGGCCTGGTGGCCCACGAATGCATCCTGGACCTGCGCGAGCTGACCGCCAAGACCGGTGTCACGGCGGAAGATGTTGCCAAGCGCCTCATCGACTTCGGCTTCCACGCCCCCACCCTTTCGTTCCCGGTGGCAGGCACCCTGATGGTAGAGCCCACCGAGTCCGAGGACCTCGCGGAGATCGACCGCTTCATTGAAGCCATGATCACCATCCGCAAGGAAATCGACCAGGTGGCCGCCGGCGACTTCCCCGTGGAGAAGTCCCCGCTGCGCAACGCACCCCACACGGCTGCCGCCGTCGTCGCCTCGGACTGGGACCGGACATACCCGCGCGAGCAGGCCGCCTTCCCCGTGAGCGCACTGCGGCAGGACAAGTACTTCCCGCCCGTGGGCAGGATCGACGGCGCAGCAGGGGACCGCAACCTGGTGTGCTCCTGCCCTCCGCTTTCCGAATTTGAGAACTAAGGATTTTCCAATGAATGAGAACTACACCGCGCTCTATGATCAGCACAAGAAAGCCGGGGCCTCCTTCACGGACTTCGGCGGCTGGCAGATGCCGCTCAAGTACGAGTCCGAGCTCGCCGAGCACCACGCCGTCCGCAACGCCGCCGGCCTGTTCGACCTCTCCCACATGGGCGAAGTCTGGGTCACGGGCCCGGACGCTGCAGCGTTCCTGGACTACGCCCTCGCGGGCAAACTGTCCGCGGTCGTCGTCGGAAAGGCGAAGTACTCGCTAATCTGCAACGAGGACGGCGGCATCATCGACGACCTCATCACCTACCGCCGCCCGTCCCCCGAAGAAGGCGTGGACAAGTACCTGGTGGTGCCCAACGCGGGCAACGCCGCGGTTGTAGCCAAGGAACTCCTGGAGCGCTCCGCCAACTTTGATGTCACGGTGACCGACGCCTCCGCTGAGACCTCGCTGATTGCCGTGCAGGGACCGAATTCCGAGGCAATCCTCCTGAAGCTGGTCCCGGCCGAACAGCACGCACTGGTCCGGGAGTTGAAGTATTACGCCGCCGTCGAGGTGGAAATAAACGGCCAGGACCTCCTCGTGGCCCGCACCGGCTACACCGGCGAGGACGGCTTCGAAATCTACGTTCCCAACGAGGATGCCGCCGGCCTGTGGGAAGCGCTGCTGGAAGCCGGCGCCGGCCACGGGCTCATCCCCGCCGGCCTCGCCGCCCGTGACTCCCTCCGCCTCGAAGCAGGCATGCCGCTCTACGGCAACGAACTCTCCCGCCACGTCAACGCCTACGCGGCCGGCCTTGGTCCCGTGGTGTCGCTGGCAAAGGAGAGCGACTTCGTGGGCAAGGAAGCACTGGCCGCCATCAAGGCCGCCGGAGTCGGTTCAACCATCGGGCAGAAGCTGGTGGGCCTCAAGGGCACCGGCCGCCGTGCCGCCCGCGCCCACTACCCCGTCCTCAAGGACGGCAGCCTGGTGGGTGAAGTGACCTCCGGCCAGCCCTCCCCCACCCTCGGGTACCCGGTCGCCATGGCCTACGTCGACGTCGAATTCGCTGAAGCCGGCACCGTCCTGGACATCGACCTCCGCGGCAAGCCCGAGCGCTTCGAAGTGGTCAGCCTCCCGTTCTACAAGCGCCAAAAGTAAGCCACCGCAGTTTTCAAACGTAAGGAAAAATCATGAGCAAAGTTGTTTCTGAACTGAAGTACTCCGCCGAGCACGAGTGGGTTGCCGTTGACGGATCCGGCCCCGCAGGGATCGGGATTTCCGCCGTGGCTGCCGACGCCCTGGGTGACATCGTGTACGTTGACCTTCCCGAGGTCGGCTCCACCGTGACGGCCGGCGAAACCTGCGGCGAAGTGGAATCCACCAAGTCCGTCTCCGACCTCTACGCTCCGGTGACCGGTGAGGTCATCGAGATCAATGACGGCGTGGTCTCGGACCCCGCCCTGATCAACAGCGACCCCTACGGCGCCGGCTGGCTCTTCAAGGTGGCCGTTACCGAGGAAGGCCCGCTGATGTCGGCCGAGGAGTACGCAGCAGCGAACGGCGGCGAGCTGTGAGCGGGGCTGCATCGGCGGGGACCGTCACCTTTGAACAGGTGGTCTCCCCCAGCCTGAACGCCGATCTCGCCGTCCTGGATCCCGAGATTGCGGCAAAGATCGACGACGAACTGGGCCGGCAGCGCGACGGCCTGGAGATGATCGCTTCCGAGAACCACACTGCCGCAGCAGTAATGCAGGCGCAGGGCTCGGTGCTGACCAACAAGTACGCCGAAGGCTATCCGGGCAAGCGCTACTACGGCGGCTGTGAGCACGTCGACGTGATCGAGCAACTTGCCATTGACCGGCTGAAGGCCCTGTTCGGGGCCGGGTTCGCGAATGTCCAGCCGCACTCCGGCGCGCAGGCCAACGCCTCAGTGATGCACGCGCTGATCAAGCCCGGCGACACCATCATGGGCCTCAACCTGGCCCACGGCGGCCACCTCACGCACGGCATGCGGATCAACTTCTCCGGCAAGCTCTACAACGTGGTGCCCTACGGCGTCCGCGAGGACACCCACACCGTGGACATGGCCGAAGTGGAGCGGCTGGCGCTGGAAACCAAGCCGCAGCTGATCGTTGCCGGCTGGTCCGCCTACGCCCGGCAGCTCGACTTTGCCGAGTTCCGCCGCATCGCTGATTCCGTGGGCGCCTACCTCATGGTGGACATGGCGCACTTCGCCGGCCTGGTAGCCGCGGGCCTGCACCCGTCCCCTGTCCCGCACGCGCACGTCACCACCTCCACCACGCACAAGACCCTCGCCGGTTCGCGCGGCGGCATCATCCTGACCAACGACGCCGACATCGCCAAGAAGATCAACTCGGCTGTGTTCCCCGGCCAGCAGGGCGGCCCCCTGGAACACGTGATCGCGGGCAAGGCCGTGGCGTTCAAGATCGCCGCGTCCGAAGAGTTCCGCGAACGGCAGGAACGCGTCCTCTCCGGTGCACGCATCCTGGCAGAACGGCTGGTCAGGCCCGACCTCACGGCCAAAGGCATCAGCGTTGTCTCCGGCGGTACGGATGTGCACCTGGTCCTCGTCGACCTGCGGAACTGCGACCTCGACGGGCAGCAGGCCGAAGACCGGCTCGCCGCCATCGACATCACCGTCAACCGCAACGCCGTCCCCTTCGACCCCCGCCCGCCTATGGTCACCTCCGGCCTCCGTATCGGCACCCCAGCCCTGGCCACCCGCGGCTTCGGCGAGGACGCCTTCCGCGAAGTTGCGGACATCATCGCCGAAGCATTAATTGCCGACGCCGACGCCGACCTTTCCAGGCTCCGTCACCGCGTCGAGGAGTTAGCGAAGGCCCACCCCCTCTACCTCGGCGTCGCACCCCTGTCCTGAGATTTTCCGCCGTGGTCAGGTTTGCGCGTCGGGGCCGTGTCGGGTACGGGACCGGCGGACCGGACATTTTCACGCGTGCTGCTCCTTCGTCGCTTTGACGCACGCTTTCGAAAAGTCCGGCTCCGCCGGCCCCTCGTGCGGAGGTTGCCGGGCGTGAAGGCGGCAGGACCTACAGAAAACGCGTGGAGGACAGGATGTACAGGCAGCGTGTGGCGGACTACGTGGTTTCCGGTTCCGCCCAGCATGCCTTGCGGTTCGTTGCCTGCTTGTGCTGTTGCTCTGGTGACGGGCGTTGGCGACTGGGCGGATTCCGGAGACGTGCGTCTAAGGGAGCGTCACGTCCGCTCAGCGGGCGTCTTCGCGACCGAGCACGCGGAGGAATTCGGCCAGGCGCACCCAACCCTGCCACGGCGTCACGTCCGCTCAGCGGGCGTCTTCGCGACCGAGCACGCGGAGGAATTCGGCCAGGCGCACCCAAACCCGGCCACCATCGACCGAACCAGAGTTTTAGTTAGGAAGACCCGTTATGGCTGTTGGCGTTTTTGATCTCTTTTCGATCGGTATTGGGCCCTCTAGTTCGCATACTGTGGGGCCGATGCGGGCTGCTGCGGTGTTCGCTGAGGAACTCAAGGCCTCGGGGGTGCTGGCTGGGGTGGGGTCGTTGCGGGTGGATTTGTATGGGTCGTTGGCCGCGACGGGCCACGGGCACGGGACGATGACCGCGGTCCTGTTGGGGTTGGAGGGGTTTCATCCGGAGTTGATCCTGCCCGATGAGGTGGAGGAGCGGCTGGCCTCGATCGCGGAGACCGGGACGTTGAACCTGGCCGGTGCGGGTGCCGTTGCCGTACGGGGTGGGCGACATGGTGTTGCGGCCGTTGACGGTGTTGCCGCGGCACACGAACGGGATGACGTTCACCGTGTCCGATGCCGGCGGCAATGTGCTGCATACGGCGACGTTTTTCTCGGTGGGCGGCGGGTTCATCGTCCGGGAGGGTGAGGAGGACGCGGCGCAGCAGGAACTGGACGCGTCCAAACAGGAACTGCCGCTGCCGTTCCGGACCGCCGCGGAACTGCTGGAGCACTGCGCGGTGACCGGGCTGGGCATCTCCGATGTGATGCTCGTGAATGAAAAAGCCTCCCGTACGGAGGAGCAGATCCGGGCGGGTCTGCTGCAGATCTGGTCGGTAATGGAGAACTGTGTAGCCACGTCGCTGAAGCGTGAAGGGGTGCTGCCGGGCGGGTTGAAGGTCCGCCGCCGCGCCCCGGACTGGTACGACCGGCTCAAGAAGGAATCCGCGCACACCCAAGACCAGGACGAGGACAGCGGCCAGGACGCGGCCTGGGACGCGGTCCGCTTCGACCCCCGGTATTGGCAGGAGTGGGTTAACTTGGTGGCGCTGGCGGTGAACGAGGAGAACGCCTCCGGCGGCCGGGTGGTCACCGCCCCGACCAACGGCGCGGCCGGGATCATTCCCGCGGTGCTGTTCTACGCGCTGCACTTCGCCCCGGGCATGGACCAGGCCAGCCAGGCCGACCGCGACGATGTGGTGGTGCGGTTCCTGCTCGCTGCCGGCGCGGTCGGGGTGCTCTACAAGGAACAGGCCTCCATTTCCGGGGCCGAGGTGGGCTGCCAGGGCGAGGTCGGCTCCGCGTCCTCGATGGCCGCCGCCGGCCTGGCCGAGGTGATGGGCGGGACCCCGGCACAGGTGGAGAACGCCGCCGAGATCGCGATGGAACACAACCTGGGCCTGACCTGCGACCCGATCGGCGGGCTGGTCCAGGTCCCCTGCATCGAACGGAACGCGATCGCCGCCGCGAAAGCGATCAACGCCGCGAAAATGGCGCTCTGGGGCGACGGCACCCACCGCGTCTCCCTCGACGAAGTCATCATCACCATGCGCGAAACCGGCAAGGACATGTCCTCCAAATACAAGGAAACCGCCATGGGCGGCCTCGCCGTCAACGTCGTCGAATGCTGACCACCAACAACCCAGCCCGGCACAAGACCCCAAAGCAAACAAAGGAAGCAACCATGACATTGGCGCCTGAAGGCCGGAAGATGCTGCGGATTGAGCAGCGCAACGCTGCGGTCCCGGTGGAACGCAAACCGGAATGGATCAAGGCCAAGGTCCAGATGGGCCCGGAGTTCGTCGGGCTGAAGAACCTGGTGAAAAAGGAAGGCCTGCACACCGTCTGCGAAGAGGCCGGCTGCCCCAACATCTTCGAATGCTGGGAAGACAAGGAAGCCACCTTCCTGATCGGCGGTTCCGAATGCACCCGCCGCTGCGACTTCTGCCAGATCGATACCGGCAAGCCCTCGCCCGTGGACAGGTTCGAACCCACCAAGGTGGCCCGCTCTGTCCAGTCAATGCAGCTGCGCTACGCCACCGTCACCGGCGTGGCCCGCGATGACCTGGAAGACGAAGGCGTCTGGCTCTACGCCGAAACCGTGCGCAAAATCCACGAACTGAACCCCGGCACCGGCGTGGAACTGCTCATCCCGGACTTCTCCGGCAACCCCGAGCACATCAAGGCGATCTGCGACTCCGCCCCCGAGGTCTTCGCGCACAACGTCGAAACCGTACCCCGGATCTTCAAGCGGATCCGCCCCGCGTTCCGGTACGAACGGTCCCTGGACGTCATCACCCAGGGCCGGAACCTGGGCATGGTCACCAAGTCCAACCTCATCCTGGGCATGGGCGAAACCCGCGAAGAAATTTCCGAGGCCCTCCGCGACCTCCACGCCGCCGGTTGCGACCTGATCACCATCACCCAATACCTCCGCCCCTCCGAACGGCACCTGCCCGTGGACCGGTGGGTCAAACCCCAGGAATTCGTGGATCTCCAGCACGAAGCCCAGGAAATCGGGTTCCTCGGCGTCATGTCCGGGCCACTGGTCCGCTCCTCCTACCGCGCCGGCCGGCTCTGGGCCACCGCCATGCGCAAAAAAGGCCGCGACATCCCCGCCGAACTCGCCCACATCGCCGACGGCATCCAGGACTCCGGCACCACCCGCCAGGAAGCCGCCACCCTCCTGGCCGGCTGAGAGCGGAGGAATGCACGACGGCGGCAGGAGGCTAAGGTGGGCCGGCGGAAGTTCCTGCCGGTCCGCCGTCGAACGCGTCCTCCCAGCCTGGCAAACCGCTCAGCTGTTGCCGCGCACCACGGGAATGCTCGCCGTGGGCAGGCCGCTGGGGAAGACCGTAGGCTCCGGCTCCGGGACGCGCTCCAGGTGGACCTGCACGGGCTGGCCCGTCACGGTAACCCGCTGGCCGCGGACGTCGAGCTCCAGCGGCCCGCCCTCCTGGACGGCGAGCGTGATGGCGTCGGCCGAAAGCCGGACCAGCAGCAGGCGGCCGCGGATCTTCAGGTGGAAGGCCAGCGCGTCCCACTCCGCGGGGAGGCGGGGATCGAAGAATGGGACCGGGCCCTGGTCACGCAGCCCCGCAAAGCCGCAGACCAACGAACTCCATACGCCCCCGGTGGAGGCGATGTGCACGCCGTCGATGGTGTTGCCGTGGGTGTCGTCCAGGTCGATGAAGACGGCGTTGGTGAAGTGGTCCAGGGCTTCCTTGGAATAGCCCACCTCCGCCGCCATGATCCCCTGGACGCAGGCGGACAGGGTGGAGTCGCCGGTGGTGATGGGATCGTAGAAGTCGAAGGCGCGCTGCTTTTCCTCCGCCGTGAAATCCTGCCACTGCAGGAACATGGCCAGGACAGTGTCCGCCTGTTTTAGGACCTGGTGGCGGTAGATCACCAGCGGGTGGAAGTGCAGGAGCAAGGGGTATTTGGACCGCGGCGTGGTCCAGTCCCAGGCCTCCAGGGTCATGAAGTCATTGTCCTGGGAGTGCACCTGCATCCGCTCGTCGTACGGCAGTTGCATCCGGCTGGCCGCTGCTTCCCACAGCTGTCGTTCCTCCTGTGTGATTTCGGCGTGCTCAAGCGCGGCGGCCGCGCGCAGGTTGAAGCGGGCCATCACGTTCGTGTACAGGTTGTCGTTCACCACTGCGGTGTATTCATCCGGGCCTGTGACGCCGTGGATGTGGAAGAGCCCGTCCTTGCCGAAGAAGCCCAGCGAGATCCACATCCGGGCGGTTTCGATCAGCAGCTCGGCGCCCATTCCCTCCCGGAAGGCGGAGTCGCCGGTGGCCCAGAGGTACCTGTTGGTGGCAAAGGCGATCGCGGCCGCGATGTGGAACTGGGCCGTGCCGGCAGCGTAGTAGGCGCTGGCCTCGAGCCCGTTGATGGTCCGCCATGGGAAAAGGGCGCCGTCAACACTCAGCTCCTTGGCCCGGATCTTGGCTTCGGGAAGCATGCCGTGGCGGAACTCCAGGACCTGCCGGGCGCCGTCGGGATTCGTGTAGGTCAGGTACGGCAGCAGGTACACTTCCTGGTCCCAGAAGTAGTGCCCCTCGTAGCCCGAGCCCGTCACGCCCTTGGCGGGAATGCCGGCAACATCGGCGCGCGCCGTTGCCTGTGCCAGCTGGAACAGGTTCCACCGGATGGCCTGCTGCAGTCCCGGCCGGCCTCCCTCAACCTGGATGTCCGACGTCGCCCAGTAGCTGCTGAAGTGGGCCTCGCTCTCGGCAAAGATCTCGCTCACCGGGCGCAGCTTCTCTTCCGCCACCGCGGCTGCGTCGACGTCCGGCTCCTGCACCGTGCGGCCGGCCGCGTAGCTGACGCTCTTTTCCAGCCGGAACGGTTCACCGGCATCCACGGCCAGGACATACCGGACGCTGCTGTCGTCCTGGTCCACCAGGGTCTCGAACGGCTGGTGCCCGGCGGAGGTCCAGTGGTCAACCGCAATCCCCACGCGCTGCTTGGATTCTGATGCCTCCCATGACAGGCGCAGGGAGCCGTCGCCGCCGTCAAGCCGCAGGGGCAGCAGCACCCGCCCGGCGTGGCGGCCGGCGCGGCGCGGGTCATGCACAGAGTGGTCTTCCACCGGCTGGTCCTGGCGGTTGATGACCGAGGAGATGACGTCCAGGGAGACCTGGCGGTCCGTGGCAACTTCCAGGGAAATGCCAAGGCTGCCGCGGGAGGCGAAGCCCACCGCGCGCCGTTCCGTGGTGGTCACCGTGGCGCCGGACCGGCATTGCCAGGTGACGCGGCATTCATAGATGCCAGTGCAGAAGTCGATGGTGCGCCGGTAGTCCAGGACCTCGGATTCGGCCAGGCTGAGGCTTTCGCCGTCCACTACCACGGTGAAATTGTTGGCATCCGGGATGTACAGGATGCGCTGGCCCGTCCGGGCGAACCCAAACGCGTTTTCCGCGTGCTTGATGTCCCAGATTTCGTGCAGCCCGTTGATGAAACTGCCCGGCAGTTCGGCGTCGGCCGCGGCCCAATGGGCACCCCGGATGCCAAGGTGCCCGTTTCCCAGCGCAAACAGGGTCTCAAGTGTTCCCGCGTTGTCGGTTTCGTAGCGCGTTTCAACGAGCTGCCAGGGGGTGTCGGGGAACCGTTCGCGGTCCGCGGAGATGAGTGCCATGGTCGGGGTCCTTTTGGCGTTGCCGTGCTGCCGGGCGGGGCGGCACGGTGTATTCGGGGGAAGAGTGGTACTGGGATTGGTGCTGCAGGGGAAACAGCAGGGTTGCCCGGGGAAGGCAACGGGGGTCCGGGGCTTTTTAGGGGATGAGTTCCTGAAGGTCGTTGACCACCAGGGTGGCTCCGGCGTCGAGCAGCGTCTGCCGCCCGGCGCCCCGGTCCACGCCAATGACCGAGTGGAAAGATCCGGCGTGTCCGGCCTGCACACCTGACACGGCGTCTTCCACCACCACGCACTCCGAACTGGACAGGTCCAGCAGCTTGGCCGCGTATTCGTAGGTGGCCGGGCTTGGCTTGCCGGGAAGGCCCTGTTCCGCAGCCACCACCCCGTCCACCACGACGGCGAAGTGGCGGCTGAGTCCGGCGGCCGCCAGGACGGCGGGGGCATTGCGGGAGGAGGAGACGACGGCGACCTTGAGTCCGCGTTCCAACGCGGCTTGGAGGAAGCGCACTGAGCCTTCGAACGGTTCCACGCCGGTGCTCACGATGTCGTTGAAGATCGCGTTCTTCCGGTTGCCAAGGCCCTGGACGGTCTCGTGGGCGGGGTCGTCATCCAGCGGACCCTCCGGGAGCGTGAGCCCGCGGGAGGACAGGAAGTCGCGTACTCCATCGAAGCGGGGCTTGCCGTCGATATGGTCGAAGTAGTCACTTTCGCTGTAACCGGCGACGCCCGGCTGCGAGGCAAGGTACCCGTCGAACAGTTCCTGCCAGGCACGCTCATGCACGGTGGCCGTCGGCGTGAGCACCCCGTCAAGGTCAAACAGGATTGCTGCCGCGCCGGTCCAGGCGGCGGTATCAGCTGCAGTTTGTGATGTCATCGGCAGTGCGGTGTCCTCTCGGTTTACGGACTGCCGGTCCTGCCGGGGCGGCCTGCAGGAGGTGCTGCTGGCGCGGCATGCGCACAGCATCGCTTCCTGTCCGCCCACTGCAGGACCGACTATGGCCGTAGACGAGTGTAAGCGCTTGCAAATTTGACTTGCAAATGTTTTTTGGCTGTCTTAACAACCGCCTGCGGTCAGGCCGGCACGTAATGGCGCAGGAAGGCGCTGACGTCCACCATTTCGGCCTTGGACATGGCATGCCCCATCCCCGGGTACGTCCGGGCCGTCAGCTGCGTATTCTTTTCGAGCCATTCAGCGGTGTACGCAACGGCGTCCTCGTTGATGACCAGGTCCGCCTTGTCCCGGCCCCAGAAGAACGGCGGTTTGGCTTCGAAGGAATCCATCACGGAGAGGAGCTCGTTGTTGAGCACGAAGCCGGACAGGCCCACGACGGCCTTGTAGTCGTCAGGGTGCAGCCTCAGCAGCGTGCTGGCCATGGCCATGCCCTGGGAGTACCCCATCAGGCTGACGCTGGTGTGCCGGTCCTTGACCGAGTTGATCCAGGCCTGAACGGCGTTGGCGGCCGAGATGACATCAGCGAAGTCGTTGGCCAGGAAGTAGTCCAGGAGGAACCACCCCCAGTGGTCGCCGATGGGCATGGGCGCGCGCAGGGCCGCGAAGGTGAACTCCTGCGGGAGGTATTCGAAAAGGCGCACCATCCGCGACTCGTCCGTCCCGTACCCATGCATCATCACCAGCAAGGGTGTGCCGGCGCGTTGGCCTTCCGGCTTTGACCATACAACTGTTTCCACTTGACCACCCTAAACGCCGGGCGCGCCGCCCCGGCCGGGTCATTGAATCCCGTATCGCGGCGGGGTAGCGTGACGCTTAACAGACAGCAGGCTTAGCTTTGGCAGTGTACGCAGGTCCCGTAACGCCCAACAAGCGCCGCAAACGCGGCCATAAGGAGCAAGTCATGAGAATCGGCTCGTCAATCTTCCTCATCGCCCTCGGCGCCATCCTTGCCTGGGCCGTTGCTCCCGGGTTGATCCCGTTCGTGGACCAGCAGCTGGTGGGCTACATCCTCATGGCCGTGGGCGTGATTGGGCTGATCGCTTCGCTCATCCTCGCTTCCCCCGGGCGCAGCCGCCGCGTGAGTGAGTCCCGCTCCGTTGTCGATCCCAATACCGGCGAGCGCATTACCCGCCACGAAAGTCGCGACGGCGGCGTCTGACAAAGGTACAAACGGGACGGGGATCCCGGCGGACCATCAATGAACACCCGGCAAGCCGGGCTGGACAGAACCTGTCCGGCCCGGCTTTCGCTTTCCCCCGGACAGGACCACGCGGAACAGAATTTTGTTTCATGTTGGTTTCCATTGACAAACCAACAGAAGCAAAGATAAAGTCAAGTAACTCAACATCGATGTGATGCCAGTCACGCCGAAGCCCGGGGAATCTACCGGGCACCCGAAACGCCAGGACCTACGCAACGGAGGGTACGTGTTCGCCGAAGAGCGCCAGCACAAGATTGCCGAGCTTGTAGCCGGCAGTGGCAGGGTCAGCGTGACGCTGCTTGCTGAGCGCTTCAGCATCACCACTGAAACAGTCCGCCGGGACCTTGCCGCCCTGGAAAACGCGGGCACCGTCCGCCGCGTCCACGGCGGCGCGGTGGCGGCGGACCGCTTCAGCACCACCGAGGAAAGCATCACCGAACGGGCCATCCAGCGGCCTGACCAAAAGATCCGCATCGCTGAAGCCGCCCTTGCCCTGATCCCCCGGAACTCCCCGGCCAGTGTCCTCATGGACGGCGGCACCACCACCGAAGTGCTGGCTGACATGCTGGCGCGGCGCACCGCCGTCGAACCCTCCGACGGGAACGGGCCCCACCACGAACTGGTGGTCATCACCCACGCGGTACCCATCGCCAGCAAGCTCTCGAATGTTCCCGGCGTTGCCCTGCAGATCCTGGGCGGCCGGGTCCGCGGCATCACCCAGGTGGCAGTGGGGCAGGCGACCGTGAGCGCCGCCGGCCGCATCCGCCCGGACATAGCGTTCATTGGCACCAATGGCATCCACGCCACATTTGGTGTCAGCACTCCCGATCCTGAAGAAGCCGCCGTCAAGGCAGCCTTCGTCCAGTCGGCACGCCGCATTGTGGTGCTGGCCGACTCCTCCAAGCTGGACACGGAAACCCTGGTCCAGTTCGCCTCCCTGAAAGATCTGGACACCTTGATCACAGACAGTGAACCCGGACCTGAACTCGCAGCCGCCCTGGAAGATGCCGGCGTAGACGTGGTGGTCGCATGATCATCACGTTCACGGCCAACCCCAGCCTTGACCGCACCGTTGCCCTCCCCGGCCCACTGCAGCGCGGTGAGGTGCAGCGCGCCGTCTCCGTCCGCCAGGAATCCGGCGGCAAGGGCGTCAACGTCTCCCGCGCCCTGGTGGCGTCCGGCCTGGAGTCGCTCGCCGTCCTTCCCGGGGCGGACAGCGATCCCGTCCTTGCCGGCCTGCGTGAAAGCGCAGTTCCCTTCGTGTCGCTTCCCATCGATGAGCCGCTGCGCACCAACGTGGCACTCACCGAGCCCGGCGGCGTCACCACCAAGATCAACGAACCCGGCCCCGTCCTGGCCGCCGACCAGCAGGAAGCGCTTATCAAGCTGCTGCTGGAAAGCTCACGCGGTGCCGGCTGGGTGGTCCTTGCCGGCTCCCTGCCGCCTGGATTCCCGGACAACTTCTACGCCACGGTGGCCCGGCGGATCCGGGAGGCGGGCAACGGCACTGCGCCGCTGATCGCCGTCGACTCCTCCGGGGCGCCCCTCGCCGCCGCACTGACTGACGCCGGAACCCCCGACGACGGAACAGGCGCCGGCGGCGGAACAACCACAGGTTCCGGGAAACCGGACCTGCTCAAGCCCAATGCCGAGGAACTGGCGGAGCTGGCCGCAGCCGCCGGTTTCACCCCGGCCTCCGGTGACGAACTGGAAGCGGACCCGGCTGCTGCCGCAGCCGCCGCAGCAGCCGTCGTACGTTCCGGTGTGGGTGCTGTGCTGGCAACTCTCGGTTCCAAGGGAGCTGTCCTTGTAACGGCCGACGGCGCGTGGCTGGCCACGCACCCGCCGGTCGCCGCGGTCAGCACGGTCGGCGCGGGTGACTCCGCACTTGCCGGCTACCTGCTTGCCCACGGCCGGGGCGCCGCCCCGGCCGACTGCCTTCGCCAGGCGGTGGCCCACGGTGCCGCCGCTGCCTCCCTGCCGGGTTCCACGGTTCCGGCAGTAAACCAAACAACCCCGGATGCCGTATCCATCACGGCCCTTCGAAAGGATTGACAGTGACCCAGCTCATCACCACGGAACTGGTCGAGCTCGACCAGAACCTGGGCAATGCCCCCGAAGCGGTGATCCGGCATCTGGCAAGCAAGGTAGCTGCCACCGGACGCGCGTCAGAAGTTGAAGGCCTCTTCGCCGATGCCTTCGCCCGCGAGCAGAAGACTGCCACCGGGATTCCCGGCGGCATCGCCATCCCGCACTGCCGCTCCGCAGCAGTCACCGTACCCACCCTGGCCATGGCCCGGCTGAACCCGAAGGTGGACTTCGGCGCCAAGGACGGTCCCGCCGACCTGGTGTTCTTCATCGCCGCTCCGGACGGGGCGGACCAGGAGCACCTGAAGCTGCTCTCCAAGCTGGCCCGCTCCCTCATCAAGAAGGACTTCACCGCAGCCCTCCGCAACGCCTCCTCGGAGGCCGAAATTGTGGCTCTCGTCGACGGCGCCCTGGCGGACAAGCCAGCCGCGCATGCCGCAGCCGCTCCGGCTGACGCAGTCCCGGTTGGCGCCAGCGTTGGCGCGGCAGGCGCAGCGGGTTCATCCGCTGCCCCTGTCGCCGGGGAGGCCTCCACCGGTTCAAGCGCGGGCCGCGGGCCCAAGCGCCTGGTAGCCGTCACTGCGTGCCCCACCGGCATTGCCCACACCTACATGGCCGCCGATTCGCTGGTGGCTGCGGCCAAGGAAATGGGTGTTGACCTGCAGGTGGAAACCCAGGGCTCCTCCGGTGCCAAACCACTGGACCCGGCGGTTATCGCAGCAGCGGACGCAGTGATCTTCGCTGTGGACGTGGACGTGCGCGGCAAGGAACGCTTCGCAGGCAAGCCCGTCATCAACGCTCCGGTCAAGCGCGGCATCGACGAGCCGGCAAAGATGGTCCAGGAAGCACTTGCCGCGGCTGACAACCCCAACGCCCACCGCGTTGCTCACTTCGGCGCCGAAGAGCAGGCCGAGCACGAGGCAGAAGAAAAGGGCGAGCACATCGGCCAGAAGCTCAAGAAGGCGCTGCTCACCGGTGTCAGCTACATGATCCCGTTCGTTGCGGGTGGCGGCCTGCTGATTGCGCTGGGCTTCCTCCTCGCTGGCTTCGACATCGCCCTGGGCACCAAAGCCAATGACATCCTGGCAGCCAACACACTGTTCAACCTGCCCGACGGCAACCTGGCTCTCTACATCGGTACTGTCCTGTACAAGATAGGCAGCCTATCGATGGGCTTCCTGGTCCCCGCGCTGGCCGGCTATATCGCCTACGCGATCGCTGACCGCCCCGGCATTGCACCGGGCTTCGTTGCCGGCGCAGTCTCCGGATTCATGGGTGCCGGCTTCCTCGGCGGCATCGTGGGCGGCCTCCTCGCCGGCTACGTTGCGCACCTGATCGGAACCTGGCACGTACCACGCTGGCTCCGCGGCCTGATGCCCGTGGTGATCATTCCATTGCTCGCTTCGATCGTTGCCTCCGGCTTGATGTTCCTGGTGCTCGGCGGCCCCATCGCCGGACTCACGAACGCCCTCAACGGCTGGCTGTCCGGCATGACCGGTGCTTCCGCCGTCGTCCTGGGAATCATCCTTGGCCTGATGATGTGCTTCGACCTCGGCGGCCCCGTCAACAAGGTGGCCTACGCCTTTGCCGTCGCCGGGCTCGGCGCCGGCAGTGCCACAAACCAGGCACCATGGCAGATCATGGCCACCGTGATGGCAGCGGGCATGGTCCCGCCGCTGGCCATGGCGCTGGCTTCCACCGTCCTGAACAAGAAGGTCTTCAGCCTGGCGGAACGTGAGAACGGCAAGGCTGCGTGGCTGCTGGGTGCGTCCTTCATCTCCGAAGGGGCCATCCCGTTCGCCGCGGCCGATCCCCTGCGCGTCATCCCCGCCAGCATGCTGGGCGGCGCCCTCACCGGCGCACTCACCATGGCGTTCAATGTGACGTCCCAGGCACCGCACGGCGGGATCTTCGTCTTCTTCGCCATTGGCAACCTGTTGATGTTCGTGGTCGCGATCATCGCCGGCACCGTGGTCAGCGCGCTCGCCGTGGTGGCCCTGAAGCGCTGGGCAGTCAAGAAGTCGGTTGATACGGTTGAACCGGTTCCCGTAACCGTCTGAGCCGGCATAGCCATACACCTCACCGGCCGCTGAACCGTCAGCGGGCCGAAAGACAAAGGAGCAACAATGCCAGAACGCACCGCAACCGTCGCCAGCCGCGTGGGCCTGCACGCCCGCCCCGCCGCCATCTTTGCGGAGGCAGCCGGCGAGTACGACCTGGACATCACCATCGCCCGTGAAGGCGAACCGGCCGACGAGGCCATGGACGCCGCCAGCATCCTGTCCCTCATGAGCCTGGGCGCTTCACACGGTGACGTTGTGGTGCTCCGCGCCGAAGGTGCCGGCGCAGACGACGCGCTCAACCACCTGGTGCAGATCCTGGAAACGGACCACGACGCCGAGTAGCAGCCACGCTGCCTGACGGCAGCACAACGCCGGCGGCCGCCGTCGGGCTTTCCCCATTAGGAGGAAGCCCGACGGCGGCCGTTTGGCATTTAAGCGTTGGGCGGCCCAACTAAGTAGCACTAAGTGTCGCTTTGAACGGTCATAACGACACTTAGTGCTACCTAGTTGGGGAGGGTGGCGGAGTTCAACCGCTCTCGGCGAGTGCCTTGACGTCGGCCAGGAGCTTGTCCCACATGGCTTTCGAGTGCGCGGCGGCTTCCTCGCTGGGGTTGTTGTCCTGCGCCAAAGTCAGGCGGGTGGCGCCGCCCTGGTCCTCGAGCGTCCATTCGAGGGTGTGGTAGTTCCCGGGTTCGTCCTCCTGGCCCGACAACGGACTGAAGTGGGTGTGCACCAGTTTCCGTCCCGGCTCCACCGCCAGGATTTCGCCCTTGTCCTGGTAGGCCTTTCCCTCCCACTCGCCCTGCCAGGTAATGGGGCTTCCAACCTTCCAGTCCGTCTCCAGTGCGGCGCCGAACATGAACTCCTTCACGGCGGCCGGGTCCGTGATCACCTCCCACACGCGTCCGGGACCTGCGTTGATGGTGGTGGCGGATGTTGCCACGTGGTCTTCCGCCATCGCTCAGGCCTTCTTGGCCGTAAAAATCAGGTACTCCCATTCCATTTGGAAGGGGATATCGCCGTGGGCGTCGCCGAACGAATCAGCCAGTTCCGTAAGGGCCTGGTCCAGTGCCTTGACCTTGTCCTGGTCCTCGCCGAGTGATTTGTAGACGGAGATGATGGGGCCGTAGTGGGACTTGAAGTACCTGACGAAGTCCGCAGGCTGGTGGAAGCTCCTGACGGCCAGGTTCTGCTTCCGGGTATGGATCCCTGTGACCCTGTCACGCAAAAGTTCGCGGATATGCTCCTCACTCCCCCACAGAGGCGCCGGCTGCGCGCCCGGCGGCGGCGGCGGAGCGAACGGCTTCAGGACTGCAAACATCCGGCCGATGAATCCTTCCGGCGTCCAGCACAGCAGCCCGACGGAACCGCCCGGCTTGCACACCCGGAGCAGTTCGTCGGCGGCCGCCTGGTGGTGCGGTGCGAACATGACACCAATGCAGGACATCACGACGTCGAACTCCGCATCGCCGAATGGCAGGGCCTCGGCGTCCCCTTCCTGCCACTCCAGGCTGACGCCGCGGTTTGCGGCCTCCCGGCGCCCTGCCTCGAAAAGCTCGGGGGTTAGGTCACTGGCCACCACTTTGGCGCCCATCATTGCTGCCGGGATGGCGGCGTTGCCGGTTCCGGCCGCGACGTCCAGTACACGCTGGCGGGACCTGATTCCGCAGGCTTCGACCAGGACGGCGCCCAGTTCCAGGAGCATCTCGTCGGCGAGGGCCGGGTAATCCCCTGACGCCCACATGGCCCGGTGCTTCTTCTTGAGCTCCCGGTCAGCGTCCACTAAGTCGGTCTGGTTGTCCATGTCCGTGCCCCTCTACGTGTCCGTTCAAATGAGCGGCAGCACACTGTTTGGCACAGCGGAGCTGCGATGCGACTCATTGTGGACGCGATACCGGCCGGTGTAAAGGCACCGATGCCGTGAAACACCAGGGTCAGGCGGGCTTGCGGGCCCTGGTGGTCTTGACAGCAGGCTTTTCTGCCGTCTTGGTACCCGTGGACTTGGCTGCCGTGGACTTTGTTCCAGCGGACTTGGTGTCCGCCGCTTTGGAAGCAGTTGATTTGGCGGCCGTTGATTTGGCTGCGGCCGACTTGGACGCCGTTGTTTTGGAGGTTGTTGTCTTGGAGGCCGTCGATTTTGATGCGGCAGTCTTGGTGCCCGAGGCCTTGGTACCGGAAGTCTTCCGCGCAGGTTTGGCCGCCTCCGCCTCCTCGTCCCCGGTGTCCGCTTCGTCGTCGGAAGTCCCGCTGGAGGCGGCCTCCCCGCCGCCGCGCTTCCTGTCCAGGCTCCGCTTGAGGGCCTCCATGAGGTCGATGACCTCGCCCTTCCCGCCCTCGCCGGCTTCGACGCCGAAGGTTTCCTCGGTGTCCAGCGATTCGCCCTGTTCGAGCTTGGCGTCGATGAGCTGGCGGAGCTGCACCTGGTACTCGTCAGTGAAGGAGGTGGGGTCGAAGTCGGCAGCCATGGATTCCACCAGGGCCGCTGACATGTCCCGCTCCTGGGAAGAGATCTTGATGGACGCATCCAGGGACGGGAAGTTCGCTTCCCGCACTTCATCGGGCCAGAGGAGGGACTGCAGCACCAGCACGTCGTCCTTGATCCGCAGCGCCCCCAGCCGGGTCTTCTCCCGCAGTGCGAACTGGACGATGGCCACCCGGTCCGTGTCCTCGAGCGCCCGCCTAAGCAGCACGTAGGCCTTGGGCGACTTGGAGTCCGGTTCCAGGTAGTAGCTCTTCTCGAACATCATGGGTTCAAGCTGCTCCGACGGGACGAACTGCACCACTTCGATTTCGTGGCTGTTCTCCGCGGGAATGGACTTGAGCTCGTCCTTGGAGAGGACCACTGTGCGGCCGTCCTCCTCGAACGCCTTCTCGATGTCCGAGTAGTCCACCACCTCGCCGCACACCTCGCACCGGCGCTGGTAACGGATCCTGCCGCCGTCGGCATTGTGAACCTGGTGCAGACTGATGTCATGATCTTCAGTGGCGCTGTAGACCTTCACTGGCACGTTGACCAGCCCGAACGCGATGGCACCTTTCCAGATGGCTCTCATTCATACAGTCAACATCAGAGCGGGCCGGAGGTGAAGCCCCATGGCCGCCAGTAGGGAACGTGTCCGGGTTGCGGGACGCGAACTGACCCTGACCAACCTGGACAAAATCATCTATCCGGAGACCGGCACCACCAAGGCGGACGTGCTGGCCTACTACGCTGCGGTGGCCCACGTCCTGATCCCGGCGGCGGCCAACCGTCCGGCCACCCGCAAGCGGTGGGTCAACGGGGTGGGCACCGCGGACAAGCCGGGTGAAGTGTTCTTCCAGAAGGACCTGGAGGACTCAGCCCCGGGCTGGCTGCCGCGGGCGGCCATCACGCACAAGGACCGCACCATCCACTACCCCATGGTCAACGACGCCGCCACTCTGACTTGGTTCGGCCAGATCAACTCGCTCGAAATCCACGTGCCGCAGTGGCGGGTGGATTCGCACGGGAACCAGCTGAATCCGGACCGGCTGGTGCTGGACCTGGACCCGGGTGAGGGGGCAGGCCTGCCGGAATGCCGCGAAGTGGCACTCCTGGCGCGGTCCATCCTGGAGGATGTGGGCCTGGACCCCGTGCCCGTGACCAGCGGCAGCAAGGGCATCCACCTTTATGCCGCGCTGGACGGGACGCAGACGTCGGAGCAGATCTCGGCATTCGCCCGGGAACTGGCCAGGGCGCTGGAGGCCGACCACCCGGACCTTGCCGTCAGCGACATGAAGAAGTCGCTGCGCAAGGGCAAGGTGCTGGTGGACTGGAGCCAGAACAACGCGGCGAAAACCACCATTGTCCCCTATTCACTGCGGGGCAGGCCCACACCCCTGGTGGCGGCCCCCCGGACCTGGCGGGAAATCGAATCTCCCCGGCTCAAGCACCTGGACTACCACGAGGTCCTGCGGCGGGTGCAGGACGGCAAGGACCTTTTCGCCGCCGTCGTCAACGCTGCGTCCGGTGCTGCGGCCGGCGCCGGGGAGGGCGCTCAGGAGGGTGGTCAGGACGCTCGCCACGGCCAGGGGGAAGCACCCCACGACGGCGATCCGCGCCTGGGCAAGTACCGCTCCATGCGCGATCCCAAGGCAACGCCCGAGCCGTTCGCAGGCGTCCCGGCCGGCGGCAACAACTTTGTGATCCAGGAGCACCACGCCAGCCGGCTGCACTACGACCTCCGGCTGGAACACGAGGGCGTCCTGGTGTCGTGGGCGCTGCCCAAGGGCATTCCGGAGTCCGGCGCCAAAAACCACCTGGCGGTCCAGACCGAGGACCATCCCATGGACTACCTCACCTTCCACGGCACCATTCCCAAGGGCCAGTACGGGGCGGGTGTCATGACCATCTGGGACACCGGAACCTACGAGCTGCACAAGTGGATCAACGGCAAGGAAGTCATCGTCACCCTGAGCGGGTCCGACGGCGGCGGGCTGGGCGGCAGCAGGAAGATCGCGCTCATCCACACGGGGCGCGGACAGGGCAAGGACGCCGAGAGCCAGTGGCTCATCCACCTGATGGACCAGGAGCATCAAGGCGGACGACGGCGGCAGGCAGCTCCCGCCGCGACGCGGGCACCGGCAGCGGAAGAGCGGGAAGAGGACGACGGCGGTGGGGCGGCTGAACCCGAAGCCAGCCTTAGGGAGCCGGCCGGGTCCGCCGCCGCCACCGTTGCCGAGCCACTGGAGTATCAACCGATGATGGCAACGTCCGGGGACACCGCCGACCTGCAGGGCAGCAGCTGGCAGTACGAGCTCAAATGGGACGGGGTCCGGGCCATCCTGGTGGCGGACCGGGAGAAGGTGCGGATCTTTTCCCGCAATGGCAACGACGTCACCCGAACCTACCCGGAGTTCTCTGACCGCGCCTGCTGGCCGGAGCATCCGTTCGTGGCGGACGGCGAGATCATCGCCGTCGGGCCCGGCGGGAAGCCGGACTTTGGCCTGCTGCAGGGCCGGATGAAACTGACCCGGGCCGCCGACGTCGCCAAAGCACGCACCGCCATCCCGGTCCAGCTGATGCTGTTCGACCTGTTGTTCGACAATGGGGAAGATCTTCGGCGCCTGCCGCTCAGCACCCGCCGGCGGCGACTGGAGGAGTTCTTCCGCCCGTCTGCCTGCCCCGTAGACCTGTCCACTGTTCTGGACGAACCCGTGGAGCTTCTCCTGGAAAGCGCGCAGGAGCTTGGCTTGGAAGGGATCATGGCCAAGCGGACGGACAGCCGCTATGTGAGCGGCCAGCGCACCCGGACGTGGATCAAGCTCAAGACGGAGCAGACCCAGGAAGTGGTGGTGGGCGGCTGGCGGCCGGGAAAGGGCGGGCGGCAGGACACGGTGGGGTCGCTGCTGGTGGGCATTCCCGACGGCGGCAAGCTGCAGTACGTGGGCCGCGTCGGCAGCGGCTTCAGTACGCGCGAACTCACGGAACTGCGGCAAACGGTGGAGCGGCTTGGCCGGAAAACCTCACCTTTCCATGAAGTCCCCCGCCCGGATGCTGCAGACGCCCACTGGGTGTCGCCCGAGCTTGTCGGCGAGGTGACCTACAGCGAATGGACCGGGCCCGGGAGGTTGCGGCATCCCCGGTGGCGCGGCTGGCGGGTGGACAAGGACCCGTCCGAGGTGGTCCGGGAAGGCTGACCCGGTTCTTACGCGCAGGTAACCCCACAACGCACAAATTACCTGGCACCTGCCACATTTCGGGGGCGCCAGGTAATTTGTGTGTGGACGCCGGCTTTATCTGCCGGCTGCGTGTTTTCGGTACCGGCTACGACGAGTGCGGCATCTGCGGCCGGCCGGTGCGGTGGACGGCGGTGACGGCCGCTTCATGTCCCATCCGGCCGTGGCCGGCAGCCCGGTCCTTGGGGTGCCGCCGCTTTCCAGAGCCGTCCGGCCAGCCGCTTTGCTGCCCCACGGGCCCTGCGCCCATGGCCGCGGGGCCCGGCGCCACGGGCGCATCCATTGCAGCCGCAATGTGGTCCGCCACCTCAGGGTTGATGTGGAACTGGTTGGACTCTTCACGCATTGTGGTTCTTCCCTTCTTTCCTTCGTTCTTCCTTGAATCGAAACGCCAACGAAAGCGTCCGGGCGCGCGCGGACTACTGCCCGGAAAGAGGTGTGTTCATCGCTCTACCATAGGCATGCCGGGAGGCCCTGTGAACCCCTCCAGGGACGGTGGCCGGGGTCACTTTCACGGCCGCGGTCACCAAAAAATGGGACCTGAAACAGTTCCCGACGGAAAATTTTTGGTAACGCCGCCGTTAATCAGCGTGCTTCCCAGTAATGGCGCGGGAAACGGCGGCACAAAAAATTGTGGAAACCACCCCTGAAGCGGCCCAAAAGGGCGCACTCTACGCCATCAAACTGTCGGCGCGCTACAGGCATCCCGTAAAATTGAAGGCCTGCCCAGAGCGGGGCAGCTACAAGTCGCAAGCAAATGACCTCCATAGGAGTTGCCCAAATGCCCACAGACCGAAGCAGGACCGACTCTCCAGCAGGCGCCAGGAACGCCCGCGGAACAGACCCGGCAGCCCCCGTGGCCGCCAAGAAGCCCAGGCTGCTGCCACGCCGACGGCTCAAGGAATCCGATGTCAACGTGGTGGACCAGCCCATGCTCAAAAAGGCACTGGGTGGAACCATCGTGGGCAACACCATGGAATGGTACGACGTAGGCGTCTTCGGCTACCTCATCACCACCATGGGCCCGGTGTTCCTTCCGGAATCCGATCCCACCACCCAGACGCTGTTCCTGCTGGGAACCTTTGCCGCCACCTTCATCGCCCGCCCCCTGGGCGGCGTGATCTTCGGATGGCTGGGCGACAAGGTGGGACGCCAAAAGATCCTGGCCACCACGCTGATGATCATGGCGGCAAGCACCTTCGCCGTCGGACTCCTGCCCGGGTATGCGCAGATCGGACTGTGGGCTGCCGCCCTGCTGGTGCTCCTCAAGGTGGTGCAGGGCTTTTCCACCGGTGGTGAGTACGCCGGTGCCACCACGTTCGTGAGCGAATACGCGGCCGACAAGCGCCGCGGCTTCTTTGCCAGCTTCCTGGACCTGGGCAGCTACCTTGGCTTTGCCATCGGCGCCGCCCTGGTCTCCGTCCTGCAGCTGACCCTTGGCCAGGACACCATGGAGGACTGGGGATGGCGCATCCCGTTCCTGGTGGCGGGCCCGCTGGGCCTGATCGCCGTCTACTTCCGGAGCAAGATCGAGGAATCGCCGCAATTCCAGGCAACCCTTGATGCCCAGGAAGAGAACGCCAAGAACGCATCCGCCGGAGATACTGCCGCGGCCAAGGGACCGGTGGGAATCGTCAAGGCCTACTGGCGCCCCATCATCGTCGCCATGGTGGTGGTTGCCGCCGCCAACACGGCCGGTTACGCCCTCACCTCCTACATGCCCACCTACCTCACGGAGTCCAAGGGCTACGACGAAGTCCACGGCACCTTGCTCACCATTCCGGTACTGGTGGTCATGAGCCTGTGCATCCCGCTGACCGGCAAGCTCTCGGACCGGATCGGCCGCCGCCCGGTGCTCTGGATCGGCGCCGTGAGCACCATCGTGCTGGCCGTGCCCGCCTTCATGCTGATCGGCATTGGACAGATTTGGTCCACCCTCGCCGGGCTGGCCCTCATCGCCTTCCCCGTGACGTTCTATGTGGCCAACCTGGCCTCGGCGCTGCCGGCCCAGTTCCCCACGTCCAGCCGCTATGGAGCCATGGGCATCGCCTACAACTTTGCCGTCGCCATCTTCGGCGGAACCACGCCGTTCATCGTGGCAGCCCTGATCAGCGCCACAGGCAACGACATGATGCCCGCCTACTACCTCATGGCCACCTCCCTGGTGGGCGCCATCGCCATCTACTTCCTGAAGGAATCCGCCAACCGCCCCCTGCCGGGATCCATGCCCAGCGTGGACACCCAGGCAGAGGCAAGGGAACTGGTGGCCACCCAGGATGAAAACCCGCTGATCAACCTGGACGAACTGCCGTTCGAAACCCAGGATGCCCTGGACACCCAGGCACACCGCGGGGTTCCGGCGGGAGCCTAACCTCCAGCCGGCCACCCGGGCACTCTTGTAGCCCACGCTCACAGGCCCGTCCCGGTGCTTCCTTGGGGGAAGCACCGGGACGGGCCTTTGCGTGCCTGCGGATTTCCTATTGTGACTGCCGGCAGTATGACTCTGCCGCATGCCGGTGATACGTTCCCAAAGGCCTTCGGGCCGCCGCAGGACAACAAGACAGGACAGGTGTCGCCGGACATGAAGCGCGTAGTGGCACAGGTGCGCGCACTCCACCGGCTGGAACCTGCCACCAACGACCACCTTGCCGCACTGCGCGTGGCCCTCAGCGTCGCCGCCCCCTCGCTGCTCCTGCTGGCCGCCGGCCGGACCGACCTCATCATCTACGCCGTGTTCGGCGCGTTGACCGGCATGTACGGCCGCCTGGAACCGCACCAGCTGCGGCTCCGCCACCAGGGGCAGGGTGCCCTGGTGCTGCTCAGTGGCGTGGCTGTGGGCGTGACGCTGTCCATCAACCACATCCACTCGTGGTGGCTGGTGGCGGTGGAGGCCATCCTGGCCGGAGTGGGCTCCGTGTACTCGGACCGCGTACGGCTGAAACCGAACGGGCCCTTCTTCGGAATCCTGGCCCTTGGTGCGTGTGCCTCCGTTCCCACCACCGTCCCCTGGTATGCCGCGCTGCTTATCGCCGCGGCATCATCAGCATTCTCCATCCTCATCGGCTTCAGCGGCTGGGTGCGGCAAAGGGCATGGGAAGCCGGGGCCACCAGGAACGTGCCGTCCCGTTCGGCCGCAGGGCAGCGGGAACTGAGCGTCCACGCCGCCCGGTACGTACTGGCCGTGGGCGCTGCCGGAACAGTGGGTGTCCTGAGCGGCAGCGGCCACCCGCACTGGGCCATGGCGGCAGCCGCCGTACCGCTCGCCGGTGCCGACCTGCCCAGCAGCGTCCGGCGGGGCATCCACCGCATCGTGGGGACGCTCCTGGGCCTGGTGGTTACCGCCGTCGTAATCCTGCCGGGGCCCTGGGCACTGGCCGCCCTCTATCCGGCATTTCAGGAGCCGGTGCACCAGGCCACGGTGCTGGCCCTCCTGGTCATCCTTTTCCAGTTCGCCACCGAGCTGTTCATGACCCGGCACTATGGCCTGGCCATGGTCTGGTTTACGCCGGTCATCCTGCTGATGACGCAGCTGGCCGCCCCCACCGAACCGCAGGTCCTGATCCTGGAGCGCGCGGTGGAAACCCTGGTGGGTGCTCTGCTGGGGATCCTGGTGGTGGTGGCTGTCCGCCGGCCGGGAGCCCGCACCCGGACTCCGCTCCCGGGGCTACTTCGGCTTCCGCGCCGGGCCCGCCATTAGCCGCGCCGGAGCCACCTTGGCCACCGCCGCCAGCACCTTGTAGCGCTTGGACGGGATGGACAACGCCTTGCCGCGCTCGTTGTCCGCCAGGCCTTCACTGACCACCCGCTCTGCGCGCAGCCATGTCCACGACGGCGCCACGGACTTGTCCATCCCCATCCGGTCGTGGAACTCCGTGTGGGTGAAGCCGGGGCAGACGGCCGTGACCTTGATGCCCCGCGTGCGGTAGGCCAGGTTCGCCCACCGGCTGAAACTGACCAGCCAGGCCTTGGCCGCGGAATAGGTGCCGCGGGGCAGGAACGCGGCCACACTGGCCACATTGATGATCCGTCCCTCCCCGCGTTCCAGCATGCCCTTCAGCGCCGCATGGGTCAGTACCATGGACGTTTCCGCGTGCAGCTTCAGGTGCTTCTTCTCCTCTGGGGCGTGGTTGTCCTCAAAGTTGTGCAGCAGCCCTATCCCTGCGTTGTTGACCAGGATCCCCACCGGCCGGCTGGTGTCTTCCAGGCGTTCGACGACGGCGGCGACGTCGTCGTCCGTCAGGTCTGCGGGGAGCACCTCAGCCACGATGCCGTAGCGGCGCCGGAGGTCCTCCGCTGTTTCCGCCAGCCGGGACGCGTTGCGCGCCACCAGGACAAGGTCATGCCCCTGGGCCGCAAGCTGCTTTGCGAATTCATGGCCCAGCCCTGCGCTGGCCCCGGTGACAAGTGCTGTGGTTCGGGAATTCGATGGCGTCATGCTGCAAGCCTAGCCAGAGAGACGGCCGTGCAGTGCAGGCACTGACCGCAGTTGACGGACATCGGTGCATAGGATGCCTGCACCCTCATTTGCCGTTGCCGCACGACCTTGTGCCACTAGGCTGGTAGCTCCGGCGGCCGTCCAGGCTGCTGCCATGAAGGGGGAACCATGGAACAACAATCTGCAGCGCTCGGATTCCGCGAAGTGGACAGGGACGGAAACACCGTGCTGCCTGCACCGGACGATACCGGGACGACAGGGGTAGGCGGGTACCGGTTCGCCCCGAATCCGTTCATCATGGTGTTGTGGCTGCTGGCAGCAGGGCTGATTGCCGGGGGTGTCGGGACCCTGCTGCGTGGGCCTGTCGCAATAGGGCCGATAAGCAACGGGTTTTCATTCGACTTCGTTTTGTTCACGTTCGCCCCGCAGTTGGCTCTCGGGGGTTTCGCCACCCTGGTTTTCCTGCTCTTCTGGCATGCCTGGCACTGGCAGCGCCGCAGGGGTTAGCCCTGGTTTTCGGGTCCCGAAGCCGCTTCCGGCAGGCACTCACGCCCATCCTGACTTGTGCAATATTTAGTAAGCATGCTTTGCTTATGGCGTAGATGAACCTCCGCAAGCAGTTCGCGGCGGGGCTGCCAAAGCCGGCGGCTCCGTGAAAGAAGCCCAAGGAAGAACATAATGACCACCGCAATGGAAAACCAGCTGACGGCGTTTGGGGAACGCAGCGGGGCAGCTGGCGAGCAGCTCCTGACCGCCACCATACCCGTGGACGCAGGGCTGCTGATGACCTTGAATTCACGCATGCACTGCCGCATGCCGATGCAGCTTGTGGACCACGGGGAAATGCCGGTCCGGGAGCCCGTCTACGTTGACGGGAACTCAGTGGTTGCCCTGCGGCCGGGATCCGTCCCGGAGAGCGTGGTCACCTACCGGTGCGCCTGCGGCTTCACCATTGATGACCCCGGCGCCGCCATGCCGGTCAGCGACCAGGCCCTCGCCAGCTAGGCAGCGCTTTCGACGCCGCCCGGCCCGGCGCCAGCAAAAACGCACCGTCCGGGGCGGGTCAGCGAGACCGGCCCCGGACTTTCGATGAAGCCGCTAATGCCCCGCTGGAACGCGGGCGGCCTCAACCGCGTGCCGGGTGTCGGCCAGGACCAGGTCCGCGTTGATGGCCTCCGCCGCCCGAAGCCCCGCTGCGGCGGCTGTCATGACCTGGGCGGAAACATCGGTGGCGTTGCCCGCGGCCCATACCCCCGGGCATGACGTCCGGCCGCTTTCGTCGGTCTCCAGGCGGCTCCCCGGACCATCCTGAAGGGCGGCCGGTTCCAGTCCCAGCCGCTGAAGCATGTTGGCTTTACTCGTGGTGGCGGGACTGACCACCAGGACATCCAGGGGCACCCTTCCGCCGGATTCCAGTGCGGCCTCGGCAAGACGATCATCGCGGACCTCCAGCCCCCGGACCTTTCCCTCCACCACGCGGACGGACCGCGCAGCGAGTTGTTCCTCCTGGCCCGGGGTGAGTTCCAGGGCGTCGTTGAGCAGGAGCGTCACGTCCGGACTCCACTGCCGGAACGTCAGGGCCTGCATGACGGAGTGGGAATCGGCCGCCAGGACTCCGATTCTTTGGTTCCGGATTTCCCATCCGTGGCAGTAGGGGCAATACAGCACGTCCCGTCCCCAGCGGTCGGCTACGCCGGGCAGGTCGGGAAGCTCATCCATGATTCCTGATGCGATCAGCAGGCGCCGGGCAACCCGGGTGGAGCCGTCGTCCAGAGCCAGGACGAACCGATCCCCGTCCCGGCTGGCCGACCTCACAAACCCGGAAGCCATCGTCCCGCCGTACCTGGCCAGTTCCTCCCTGCCTGCCGCCAGAAGGTCCCGGGGATGCATCCCCTCCCGGCTCAGGAAGCCGTGGACACTTTCCGCCCCCAGGTTCCGCTGCTCGCCGGCGTCGATCACCACCACCGACCGCAGCGCCCGGGCCAACGCAGTCCCGGCGGTTAGACCCGCCGGTCCCCCGCCGATGATGGCCACATCGAAAATGCTGTCCTGGTTTCCCGCCACATTGCCCTTCCCGGCCGGCTGCACATGCCTTTACACGCGCACGTATGCAGGCTGTACCCGGTGCAGGCCGGGGAATAACGGCGGGCCGATGCCAGGATGGTGTCAGCGCTCCGGCCAGTCCACGAACTGGCCGTAGCCTTCGTGCTTGCGGAGGTAGCTGGAAATGAACGGGCAGTGCGGGATGATCCGCTTTCCCGTGGCCACCACATCATCCAGGGCAAAATGCGCCAGGACCTTGCCCAGGCCCTGGCCTTCAAAGTCCTCGCCGGTCTCGGTGTGGGTGAAATCAATGTGCCCGGGAAGGTCGCGGAAGAAGGCCTGGACAGCCAACCTGCCATCCACCAGGAGCTCATACCGTTGCTGTTCGTCATTGCGCAGCAGCGAGACATTGGCGGTGAAGGTGTCCTCTGCGGACGCGGTGTTCTCGGTCATGGTTCGACACTGGCACTACTTCACGCCGCTGGCAATGCCCCTTGGGCCCCTCTTCCCCGGCCCCCGCCTCCGGCCCCTGCGGACAGCACCGCGCCGCGGCAGCGGCAGTCCGCCCAGCAGAAGGATCGCCACGGAAAAACACAGGGCGCCGGCTGCCAGCAGCCCCAACGACAGGCCGCTGAGCGCGGCGTCCGCCACGGGAATGAAGACCACTACGACGGCGGTCCCCGCCACGGCGGGCCTGCAGCGGAAGGCCTGGCGCGCCGTCGTCCGTTCCTCCAGGCGGCCAAAGGCTGCGGCCACCGGCAGGAGCAGGAAGACCAGCGCGAGGACCACCAGTGGACGTGACCACCACCATTCGGGCGTACCCGATGCTGGTTTGGGGATCGGCGCCAGGAGCAGCAACCCGGACATGGCTGCCAGCAGCGGCAGGTGCCACAGGTAGACCGTCAGGGACCGGGCGCCGGCTACCTGCAGGAACCGGCTGATCCAGCGGATGCCGGCCAGCGGCGCCAGGACGGGCCGCGCAAGTTCCATCGCCGCCAGCTGCGAAACGCCCAGGAGCACCAGGGACAGGTTGGGCGGGTTGAGGTTGACCAGCATGTTGCCGCGGTACAGTCCGAGTCCGGTCACGAGTCCCAGCAGCAGGTGTGCCGCCAACGCGATGCCCAGCAGCCCGGAGCGGGAGAGGCGGGAAAGTTGCCCGTCCGCGGCAAGGAAACCCAGTTGCTGGACTGCGCACCACACGAAGACCAGGTTGGCGTTGGCCAGGTCCGGCACGGTACCACGGAGACAGTCCACGGCAATCACCAGCCCGGTCAGCAGGCCGAGGGTCAGCCAGGGCGCGCGGTCATGGAGCGCTGCCAGGACCGGAATGTTCAGCTGCGCTGCGAGGTAGGCCGCAAGAAACCACAGTGGCATGCCCGCCCCGGTGGCAATAAGTTGGACCACCTGCCGGTCCACGCCGAGCGCTGCGGCCACGGACAGGCCGGCCACCATGGTTGCCAGCAGGGCGGCGGCCGGGCGGACCAGGCGCAGGAGGCGCGCGCGGATGAACTGCGCCCCGGTCCCGCCGCTTGCCTTGAGCCGGCGCCAGGACTGGAGGCCGGTCATGCCGCCGGTGACGAAGAACAGGGGCATGACCATGAAGATCCAGATGACGGGTTCGAACCAGTCCTGTTCGGCCAAGGTGTTTTCGGTTGTCACGGTCCCGTCGGGGTGCAGGACCGGGCTGACCATCGTGGAGTGCCCCACCACCACCAGGACCAGGCAGATGAACCGGACAATATCGATCACCGGATCACGGCTTGCCGTGTCCGCCCCGCTTCCTGTCCCCCGCGTGCCGGTGCTTCGCATGGGACCCTACAAAGGCTCGACGCTGCCCATGGCACCATTGTGCCCCCAGGCGCCGGTGTGGATTAAGGACTTTGGCCGGTTGCGGATCTTCCTACGGCAGTACTGCCAGCAATCCCAGCACGACGGCGATCAGGGGCGTGGTGCCCTGGGTGATGGCAGCGCGGAGGTACTTTCGTCCCGTGAAGGCCAGGACGGCGGCCGCCAGCAGCATGGAGCCGCAGCAGCTGAAGATGAGGGTCCAGCCTGCCACGGCCCGGGCGGACCCATCGCCACCCAACGCCACGAGCCCTGCGCCGATGAAAGCGCCGATGGCCAGGAACAGGTTGTAGAAGCCCTGGTTGTAGGCCAGGGACCGTGTGGTCTCGGCATCGGACTGGGAAGCAACCCCGAAGCGCTTCCACGTGGCGGGCCGGGTCCAGGTGAGCGACTCCATGGTGAAGATGAAGACGTGCAGCGCGCCGGCAAGGAAGGCAAAAAGAAGGGAGGCCAGGGTCATTGCTTGATCCTAGCCTCCCTGCTGTTGGAGTTTGCGCGTGGCGTTACCGTGCCAGCGTGGTCAGCGTGGTGGCGGCAAAGCCCTTGGCGGACTGGTTCCAGGTGGCCAGCAGCCCCTGCAGGTTCTCGCCGTCCGCGCGGTGGCCGGGAAGCTGGTCCTGAAGGGTGGCCAGCACCCCGGTCCGCAGTTCTGTATTGAAGTTGACCTTGCCAACGTTCATGGCCGCGGCCTTGACGAGTTCCGTTGCGGGGATGCCGGAGGCACCATGCAGGACCAGGGGAATGTGCACCCGGGCCGCAATGTCCTGCAGAACGTCCCAGCGCAGCCGCGGCTCGCCCTTGTACTTGCCGTGGACGTTGCCCACGGCCACTGCCAGCAGTTCCGCGCCGGTGCGGGACACGAAGTCCTCCACCTGCGCCGAGTCGGTCAGGCCGGCCACGTCCACGCCGGCCTGGCCGGCCGGCTGGTCGGCGGAAAAGGCACGGTCCTCGTCCCCTGCCAGGCCGCCCAGTTCGGCTTCCAGCACTACCTCGGCGCCCAGCAGGGCGCGGGCCGCCTGGACCAGTTCGATGTTCTCCTCGTACGGGAGCGAGGAACCGTCAGCCAGGACGGAATCCGCGCCTGCCGCCACGGCGTCGGCCATGACGTTGAGGTCGGACGCGTGGTCGAGCTGCACCGCCACTGGCACCGTGGCAGCGTCGGCCAGGCCGCGCAGTGCCGCGATGAGCCGGAGGCCGTTGGCGGTGGCGGCGGTCTTGGGTGCCACCAGCAGGATCACCCCGCGGCCGGATTCCTCGGCGGCGCCCACCACGGCCAGCGCGGTGGTGAAGTCGTAGCAGGTGAAGGCGGGCACCGCGGAACCCTGCTGCAGGGCGGAGGTGACCAGGTGGTCCAGTCGGGTACGCATCAGGCGCCCAGGCCTCCCACCAGGATCCAGGCAACGAAGGTCAGCACGAAGCCGGCCAGGCCCAGGACAGTGGTCAGGACGGTCCAGGTCTTCAATCCGTCGGAAACCGTGAGTCCGTAGTAGCGGACCACAACCCAGAACCCGGCGTCGGTCACGTGGGACAGGCCCAGGGCCCCGAAGCCGATGGCGATGACGATCACGGCAATCTGCGCGGGGCTGTAGCCGCCGCCGCTGACCGCTGCGGAGAGCAGGCCGGTGGTGGTCACGATGGCCACGGTGGCCGAACCCTGGGCAGCGCGCAGTGCCAGGGAGATGATGAAGCCAAGGAGCAGCAGGGGCACGCCGAGCGTGTCCAGGGTCTTGGAGAGCGCGGAACCGATTCCGGAAACCTGCAGGACGTTGCCGAACACGCCGCCGGCGGCCACCACCATCAGGATGGAGGCGATGGGAGGCAGCGAGCCTTCGAAGATTTCACCGGTTTCCCTGAAGGACCAGCCGCGGCGGACGGCCAGCAGGAAGAAGGACAGTGCCACGGCCACCAGCAGGGCCAGGAAGGGGTTGCCGACGAAGGCTGCAAGGCCGTACAGCGGGTGGGACTTGGGCAGGATGAGGGTGCCGGCGGTGCCCAGGAGGATCTGCACGATCGGTGCGGCGATCAGGAAGATGATCAGGCCCGGCCGCGGCGGTGCGATGGCGGCGGCACCGGGTCCGTCATGGCCTACCTTGACCAGTGAGTCGGAGCCGAACTCCTCCACTTGGGTCTTTACGGCGGGCAGCAGCTCATATTCCTTGCGGTTCATGATCGACGCGACCCAGTAGGACAGGAAGCCCAGCGGGATGCAGATCAGCAGGGACATCAGGGCGATGAGGCCAATGTCGGCACCAAGCACGCCGGCGCCTGCAACGATGCCCGGGTGAGGCGGGACGGCCACGTGGATGGCGAGCATGATGCCGGCCATGGGCAGGCCGAACTTGATCGGGTGGACCTTGGCGATCTTGGCGAAGGCGTACACGATGGGCACCAGCACGATGATGCCCACCTCAAAGAAGACGGGGATGGCCACCAGGAAGCCGACGGCGGTGAGCGCTACGGCCACGCGGCGGGCGCCGAGCTTGCGGGTGAAGTGGTCCGCGAGGGACTGGACGCCGCCGGACACCTCGATCATCCGGCCCAGCACGGCGCCGAGCGCAATCAGGATGGCCACCTTGCCCATAGTGCTGCCCACGCCGCCGGACACCACGGTGAAGATGTCCTGCAGCGGAATGGTGGCAGCCACGGCCACCAGGATGCTGACGGTGAGCAGCGCCACGAAGGCCTGGATCTTGAAGCGGATGATCATCACCAGCAGGATGGCAATGCCCACCGCCGCGATGGTGAGCAGTACCGGGGTGCCCAGCTCAGCGGCTGGCTTGATGGCCGGGGCGTCGGCCGCCCGCTGTATCAGCGGACTAATCAGGTGGTTCACGGGGAGGTGTCTCCTTTGACGTGCCGGTCCCGGGGCAGGACGGCATCAGGGCATAGTGAGGGGTGGAACAAACGTTGCGGGACTGCGCCGTCAACGCTGGGAGGTACGACGACGGCGGAGGGGGGACCGCCGTCGTCGTACGTCTTGTGCCGCAAGGGCAGGAGGGGTGGCTTACTTGGTGCGCTTGGTGGGCGCGACCACCTTGATGACGGCGGAGTCGTCGGCGGCCGCGAGGCCCTGGGCCTGGCCCAGGAGGTAGAGCTGTTCGGCGGCGGCGGCAACGGGGGCGGCCAGGCCGGCGGCTCGGGCGGCCTTGCCTACGATGCCCATGTCCTTGACGAAGATGTCCAGGCGGGACAGCACCTCGGCGCCTTCCTCGTCATAGGCCTCCAGGATGCGGGGGCCGCGGTTGGAGAGCATGAAGGAACCTGCCGCACCCGCTTCCAGGGCGGCAAGGGTCTTGGCCTGGTCCAGTCCCAGCGCGTCGGCCAGGGCCAGGGCCTCGGCCGCGGCGGCGATGTGAACGCCGCACAGGAGCTGGTTGACGGTCTTCAGGGCCTGGCCGTCACCGGGGTTGTCGCCCACCACGGTCAGGGTGGAAGCCAGGAGCTCCAGTGCGGGGGCGGCCTTTTCGCGCGCTTCCGGGGAAGCGCCGACGACGATCAGCAGGTCACCTTCGCCGGCGCGCTTGGGGCCGCCGGAGAGCGGGGCGTCCACCAGGTCCACGCCGTATTCGGCCAGCTTGGCCACGGTGGCGGGAATGGCGTCCGTGCCAACGGTGCTGCCCAGGATGACAACCGCGCCGGGCTCGAGAACCGGGGCCACGCCGTTCTCGCCGAAGAGGACGTCATTGAGCTGTTCGCCGTTGCGGACGGCCAGGAGGACGGCGTTGGCGCCCTTGGCAGCTTCACGTGCGGTGGTGAAGGTGGCGATACCGGCTTCCCTGGCGAGTTCCAGGCGCGGCTCGGCAATGTCAAAGCCGTGGACGGTCAGCTGGGATGCCAGCCGGGTGGCCATGGGCAGGCCCATGGCGCCAAGGCCCAGGACGGTGACGGTGTAATTGCTGGTCATGGTGTTCTCCGTTGAATTTTTGCGGGGCTTGTTGGGAGCCAGTGGGCTCAGAAGGTGTTGCTGAGTTTGCGGGTGACCTGCGCCAGGGAATCGTCGTCGCCAACGTTCCCGGCGAACACGATGTACGGGATGCCCTTGGCGGGTCCGTCCACCGGCTCCCAGAGGCTGACGATGCCGGGCAGCATGGGACCGCGGACAATGGCGTGGCGGATTTCCAGCCCGTGGGCTGCCACGTCCGAGGAGGTGATGCCGCCCTTGGCGATGACAAAGCGCGGCGGGAAGGTCTTCAGGGTCCGGTTGACCACGTCCACGACGGCGGCAGACACGGTGCGTGCGATCCGCAGGCTTTCGGCGGGGTCATCCGTCTTGATGAGCAGGCGGCTGGTGTGAACGATGACGTCACCGGCGCGGAGGGCGTCGACGACGGCGTCCACCGTCTGGTCAAGGTGCGACTTGGCGTCCTGTTCGCCACCGAGGAGCTTTTCGACGTCGATCTCGATGATGCGCGCGGAGCTGTGCTCGGCCGTGAGGACGTTGAGCTGCCGCGTGGTGAGGCCAACGTGCGAGCCCACCACGATCAGGCCGCCCGCCTCCGACGGGGTGTTGCCCGCGTAGGCTTCTTCGGCGGTGAGGGCGGTGCGGATTTCCTGGCCGATGCGGCCGCGGACGAACGGCGGGCCAACCCGGTAGAGGAGTTTCTTGCCGCGGCGTTCTGCTTCGTCAAGGCCCAGGGCCAGGGCGCGGAAGTCGTTCTCGGTGACGATGTCGGCCACGATGGGCGTGGAGTCGGTGGCCGGCTCGATGGCGTCGGCAATGGCCTTGGCGGAAATGGCCGGATCCTGCGCGGAGGCGCCGGCCCGGATGATGTTGAGGTCCAGGACGATCACGGAGTCGGCGGGGAACCTGCCCTGCGACTTTTCTGCCACGTAGTCCGCCATGACCGAGGTGCTGAAACCGAAGGAAGCGTCCTTGGCGAACTCAGTCTCGGAGACGGGAACCAGGCTGCCCTGGGCATCGCCGGTGCCGCGCATGTAGTGCACGCCGCCAATGGTGAGCCGGCCGGCGTCGGGGAAGGCCGGAACCAGGACCACGCCATCGGTCTTTTCCCCGCTCACCTCGGCAACGGTGGCTGCGATGACATCCGGCTCCAGCGGGAAGTGGCCGCGGAGCGTGGAGTCACTGCGGCTGACGAAGCCCAGGCGGAGCTTCTCGGGTGATCCTGCGGCGGCCAGGGCATTCCGGACCACTTCCTCATTGCGGGCGGCGGCCTCTGCGGGGTCCAGGCTGCGGGTGTTGGTCAGGACGTAGACGGCGGGCTTGCCCTGGCCAAAGGCCCACGTGAAGTCCGCCACGTCCCAGCGGGTGAGCACGGGCAGGTCGGCGACTGACTGCGTGCCGGTGGGGTCGTCGTCGAGCACTACCAGGACGCGGGGAACCTCCGCGTTGGAAGCGGCCAGCGCGCCGGCAACCAGCCCCGCGGGGATCTCCATGTCTGCCGGGTAGGCGGCCAGAACGTCTGCTTCAAGCGTCACAGTGCACTCCGTTGTGTATGGATCCGGGCGTGCGGATCCTGATGTGTAGATAACTGTAAGATGTCTGACATCTTGCATTTGAAAGTTAGTGTGGCACAGAGCATACGGACGCGCAAGTAGACTTGTCTGACATATCCGCCAGGCGACGGCCTGGAACAGGGATCGGGGGCAACATTGGCAAGGAAGTCACTGGTAGGCGTAGTGGCCGACGAGCTGCTGGACCGCATCATCGAAGGCGAGTTTCCGCCCGGCTCCACCGTTCCGGGTGAGCATGAACTGAGCGCCCGCCACGAGGTCAGCCGCATGACGGTCCGCGAAGCCATGAAGACGCTGCAGGCCCAGCGCATCCTGAGCGTGGAGCGCGGCCGGGGGACCTTCGTCAACCCGCTGAGCAGCTGGGCTTCGCTGGAAGCGGTGCTCCGGGCCGCAGCCGAGGGAAAGAACGACGCAGACGCCTCCATCCAGCTCATCGAGCTGCGACGGATGCTGGAAACGGGGGCCTGCGAGCTTGCCGCCGGACGGATCTCGGAGGAGGACATCGAAGCCCTCTTCAAGCACGTCGCGGCGATGAAGGCCGCCCACAGCATCAACGACGTGGCAGCTTTCGTGGAGGCGGACCTGGCTTTCCATGACGTCATCCTGCATGCATCCGGGAACGTCTTCGTTTCGGTCCTGTTCGAGCCCCTGCACCGCGTGCTGGAAAAGCGAAGGGCCGAGACTTCTGCCGTTCCGGCAATCCAGGAACACGCCATCGGCCATCACCGAAACATTGCCGAGGCGCTCGAGTCCCGCGACGCCGCCCGGGCGCGCCAGGCCATGGACGCCCACATGCAGCAAACCCTCGACGACCTCAAGCAGCTGGTGCTGGAAGCCAAGTAACGCGCGGGGACTGGGTCTGTTCAACGCTCGTGCAGTCCCACTAGGCTTCAGGGACGGCCCGCAACCGGGAGCAACGATGATCACGAGGAGCGAAGTTGTCCAACCACACGTACAGCATTTCTGAAATTGTCGGCACCTCCACCCAGGGCGTGGATGACGCCGTGCGCAACGGCATTGCCAAAGCATCCCAGACCCTGCGGAACCTTGACTGGTTCGAGGTCAAGGAGGTCCGCGGCCACCTGGAGGACGGGAAGATTGCGGACTGGCAGGTCACCATCAAGATCGGGTTCCGCCTGGAGGAGCAGGGCTAATCCAGCCAAGCAAAACAGGTCGTGAAGCTTTTGGCTTCACGACCTGTTTTATTGGCGCGCTGGTTGTCCTAGTTTGCGGTGCCGGGGCTGCGGCGGCGCCAGACTGTGGGGACGCCGTCGAACGCCGGGAAGACATGCCCTTCGAAGAAGGAAAGGACCGTGTGCGGATCGAGTTCCGGGCTCCAGAGACCGGAAGCCGGGCAGTGCGAGCCGGTGGCGGTGGAGGCGGCGCCGGCTGACGCCTGGCGCTCCTTCAGCAGGGCGATGCGTTTCATCGTTGAGACCATCCTGGTGATTAAGACTGGGCAGGGACTACGTGTACTCCCACCCTAGGAAACGCCTGGTCAGAGGCCAATGGGCGGCTGGCCAGAATCAACGTCCGTCGCTGGACGAATGTACAGAAGCAGGGGGTGTCAGCCCGCGTCACCGCTTTCGGCCACCACGGTGTCTCCGTGCCCCAGGCCGGCGTCCGGCACGGCCCCGAGGCTGCCCAGCAGGGCAAGGGCGTCCGACGACGGCGATCCCGGCCGCGCGGAGTACACCCTCAGCGTCTGGTCCGGGTCCTCCGGCAGGACGAGGTTTTCAAAGTTCAGTTCCAGGTCCCCCACGGCGGGATGGTGCAGCCGGACCGTGCCGGCCGAGCGGGTGGCAACCCGGTGCCCTGCCCACCACTGGCGGAAATGCTCGCTGTGGACCGCGAGCTCGCCCACCAGGTGGTTGGCCTGTGGATCATTGGGGTGCCGCCCCACGTCCAGCCGGAGGGATCCCGCAGCCTCCGCGGCCACCGTCTTCCAGTCCCTGAACAGTTCCCGGGCCGCCGGATCCAGGATGGTCCAGCGGGCGAGGTTCCGTTCCGCGGGCGGCAGCGCCGGGAAATCCGTAAACAGCAGGAAGGCCATCCGGTTCCCTGCCAGGACGTCGCTGCGCCGGCCCAGCACCATGGCGGGCACCTCCCCCACGGCGTCAAGGAGCTGGCGCAGTGCCGGGCGGACACCCTGCACAGTGCTGGCACCCGGCTCGCGGGGAGCACCGGCGCAGTTCTCCAGGAGGTCCAGCATGTGCGCATGTTCACTGCTGTCCAGCCGCAGGGCCCGTGCCACCGCATCCAGCACGGTGCGTGAGGGGTGGATGTTCCGGCCCTGCTCAAGCCGGACGTAGTAATCGGTGCTGACACCTGCCAGCCGCGCCACTTCCTCCCGGCGCAGTCCCGGAACCCTGCGGGCCCCCGTGCTGGGACCCGTTCCGGCCACCTCCGGGCTCAAGCGCGACCGCATGGCCTTGAGGAATTTTCCGAACTCTGCGCTTTGACCCATGGAAACCATTCTGCCTGCGATGGGTGTCCTGCTCTACAACGAAGGTAGGACTGGCAATCCTAGGAAAAGCAGGAACAGCCTTGGCTGCTGACTTGATGGTGAAAAGTGCATAGGCTCAGGAATGAGCCGGTGGAAACCGTTTTCTGGCCAATGGCCCAGCCCGCAGGGCAGCCGGCCCCGACACCCAGCACCACACCTTCCAGCACCATCTCCAAGAAGGAGCACACCATGTCAGAGCCGACACCGAACCTGACCCTGAACAATGGCGTCACCATCCCGCAGCTTGGCTTCGGAGTTTTCCAGGTCCCGCCGGAAGACACCCAGCGGACCGTGGAGGACGCCCTGGAGGCCGGCTACCGCCACATTGACACCGCCGCGGCCTACCGCAACGAGGCAGGCGTGGGGGCAGCCCTGGCCGCCACCGGAATAGCACGCGAGGAAATCTTCATCACCACGAAGCTCCGGAACGGCGAGCAGGGCCGCGCGCAGGAAGCATTCCAGAACAGCCGCAAGGCCCTGGGCCTGGACTTCATCGACCTCTACCTCATCCACTGGCCCGTCCCCTCGCAGGGGCTCTTCGTCCAGGCCTGGAAGGAGATGGAGCGGCTGTACGAGAACAAGGAAATCCGCGCCATTGGCGTCTCCAACTTCCTCTCCGACCACCTGGACACGCTGCTGGAATCGGCTGAAACCGTACCGGCCGTCAACCAGATCGAGCTGCACCCCAGCTACCAGCAGGCGGACCTCGCGGCGAAATGCCGGAACCTGGGCATCGCAGTTGAGGCCTACAGCCCGCTGGGGCAGGGCGGGGACCTGAACGGAAACGCCGTCACCTCAATCGCCAACGCCCACAACGCCACCACCGCCCAGGTGGTGCTCGCCTGGCACCTTGCCACCGGAAACATCGTCATCCCCAAGTCGGCCAACCCGGACAGGATCCGGGAAAACTTCGCAGCCTCGTCCCTGAAGCTTTCCCAGGACGAACTTGCCGCCATCACCGCACTGGAGTCCGGCGCCCGCATCGGCTCCGATCCCGCCGTCGCCGCCTTCACCCAGATGTAGCTTCCGGCAACCCTGCCGCCGGAAGGCTCCCTGACCGAAAGGATTTTCCATGCAGTACACCCATCTGGGCCGCTCCGGCCTGAAAGTCTCCCGGCTCTGCCTGGGCACCATGAACTTTGGACCGCAGACAGAGGAAGCGGACGCCCACAGCATTATGGACTCAGCCCATGAAGCGGGCATCAACTTCTTCGACACCGCCAACGTCTACGGCGGCGTGGACCACCGCGGCTGGACCGAGGAAATCATCGGGCGCTGGTTCGCCAAGGGCGGCGAGCGCCGGGAACACACGGTGCTGGCCACCAAGCTCTACGGCACCATGACGGACCGGCCCAACGAATCCAAGCTCTCGGCACTGAACATCCGCCGGGCACTGGATGCCAGCCTCAAGCGGCTGCAGACCGACTACATCGATGTGTACCAGTTCCACCACATCGACAGGGATACGCCCTGGGACGAGACCTGGCAGGCCATCGAGGTTGCGGTGCAGCAGGGCAAGATCCTGTATTCGGGCAGCAGCAACTTTGCCGGCTGGCACATTGCCCAGGCGCAGGAAGCGGCCCGCCGGCGGAACTACACCGGCCTGGTCAGCGAGCAGTCCATCTACAACCTGTTCATGCGCCAGGTGGAGCTGGAAGTCATCCCGGCGGCACAGCAGTACGGCCTTGGCCTGATCCCCTGGTCGCCGCTGCAGGGCGGGCTGCTGGGCGGGGTGCTGAAGAAGGAGCGCGAGGGCGTGCGGCGCACCGAGGGCCGCGCCGCGGAGACGCTGAAGAAGCACGAAGACCAGATCCGCCAGTACGAGGACTTCGCCGACGAACTGGGCCACGAGCCCGGCGACGTTGCCCTTGCCTGGCTCTTGCACCAGCCCGCCGTAACCGCACCGATCGTGGGCCCGCGCACGCAGGAACAGCTGGACGCCGCCATCCGCGCTCTGGACGTCTCCCTCGACGACGACGCCCTCAAGCGGCTGGACGACATCTTCCCGGGACACCGCACGGCACCGGAGGACTACGCGTGGTAACCCTACCCGCGGGCGATACCGTGGCACCCCGGAGCATCCTCTTCATCGGCGGCACCGGGGTCATCAGCGCGGCAGCCGCCGAACGCGCCGTCGCACTGGGCCACCGGCTGACCATCCTCAACCGGGGCCAGTCCAGCAGGCCGGTCCCGGACGGGACGGAAGTGCTGCACGCGGATGTCCGGGATGCGGCCTCGGTCCGGGAAGTTCTGGGCGGGAGGGAGTTCGACGCCGTTGCGGACTTCATCTCCTACACCCCGGACCAGGCGCAAACAAGCATGGACCTCTTCCGGGAGCGGACCGGCCAGTTCGTCTTCATCAGCTCCGCCTCCGCCTACCAGAAGCCGCCCACCAGGCTTCCCATCCGGGAGTCGACGCCGCTGAAGAATCCGTTCTGGCAGTACTCCCGGGACAAGATCGCATGCGAGGAACTGCTGTTCCGGGCCTACCGGGAGCAGGACTTCCCCCTGACCGTCATCCGCCCGTCGCACACCTACGACCGCACCAAGATTGCCATGGTGGGCGGCTGGACGGACATCCACCGGATGCGCAATGGCCTTCCGGTCATGGTCCATGGCGACGGCACCTCGCTGTGGACCCTGACCCACAGCAGGGACTTCGCCAAGGCATTCGTCGGCGTACTGGGACGGCCGCAGGCGGTGGGCGAGAGCTACACCATCACCTCCGACGAGTACCTGCCCTGGAACCAGATCTACGCGCTCTTCGCCCGAGCAGCCGGAGTCCGAGAGCCGGAACTGGTGCACGTGGCCTCTGAAACCATCGCCGCCCACGACCAGGAATTGGGCTCCAACCTCCTGGGCGACAGGTCCCATTCGGTGGTTTTCGACAACACCAAGATCAAGTCCCTGGTCCCGGACTACACCGCCACCATCCCGTTCGCGGACGGCGCCCGGGAAATCGTCGAGTGGTATGACAGCCACCCGGAGCTGCAGCAGGTGAACGAGGCCTACATGCAGCTCTCGGACAAACTCACCAGCTGGTCCCGCCAGGGAGCCTGAGCCGGTGGCGCCGGCCTGCCGCACCCAGCGGCGGGCCGGCGCTACTTGCCGGCTGTGCTAATTTCGGCGCATGACGTTGCCCCCTTCCGAACAGTCCGCCGATAAGCCTGTGGCCGCCGCCATTGGGCTCCTGGCCAGGCAGGGTTTCGACGCAACATCCGTTGAGGAGCTGGCTGAAGCCTCGGGCATGAGCCGCAGCACGTTTTTCCGGCGGTTCGGGTCAAAGGAGGATGTGGTCTTCGCCGACCATGAACGGATCCTGCGCCAGGTGAATGACCGGCTCGCGGAATCGAGGCTGGAGCCCTTGGCGGCCGTTGCGGATGCCGCACTGCTGGTCTTCGACCACCACCTGCGGAACCGCGAAACGTCCCTGGCCCGGTACGAACTGCTGCAGGCCGTGCCGGCCCTCCGGGACCGGGAACTGGTCACGTCGCACCGGTACGAGCGGGACTTCCTGCAGTACCTCAATGACAAGCTGCCCCCTGATGGGCGGAGCGGGTACAAGGCCGTGGCCTTCGCCGCGTCCGTGGTGGCGGTGCATAACGCCTTCCTGCGGCAGTGGCTGCGGGCGCCCGGTGCCGGCGAAACCGGGGATGGGGACCGGAAAAGGGCTGCCGCCCTCGCAGCCGAACTCCGGGCCCTGGCGGAAACGTTCCGGCCCGCACTCCTTGGTGCCGCCGCCACCGCCCAACCTGCGCCGACCGTCGTCGTGACCGTCCTCCCGGGCCAGGCAGGCAGGGAAGCGATCGCCCAGGCAGTCCTGGACGCCCTCCCCTAACCCGCCCACTCCCTTGATACTCAGTTTCTTGACGTGGAACTGCGTTTCAATGCATCCTTAGTCGGTGTGGCGCAAGCCACACCAGTTCCACCGCCGCTGATTTAGAGGATGCAGATACATGACGACGACGTCGCCCACCCACGTGCCCGCCCGCACCGAAAGCCCTGCGGGCTTTCCTGCCGGCACCGTGGAGCCGGACTATTTCCTGACCGAGGCCCTCGGCACCGACCCCGCGTCCGTCCTGACCGGCATCAGCGATGAGGACCGCACGTACTGGGACCGGGCCCGCCGCTTCGTCCAGGAGGAGGTCCTCCCGGTCATCGACGGTTACTGGGAACGCGGCGAGTACCCGCTGCATCTGCTCCGCCGCCTTGGCGAACTGGACCTGCTGCGCGACGGCGTCCCGGTGGACGGTTACGCTCCGATGAGCAGCATGGCCGCCGGGCTGGTGAACATGGAAATCAGCCGCGGCGACGGCTCCGTGGCAACCATGATCGCGGTCCAGGGCGGCCTGGCCCTGCGCTCCGTGGCGGAATGCGGATCCGCTGAGCAGCGGGAGCGCTGGCTGCCCGCGATCGCCGGCGGCACCGAATACGCGGCCTTCGCCCTGACAGAGCCCACCCACGGCTCAGACTCGGTGGCCCTGGAAAGCAGGGCAACCCGTACTGACGGCGGCTACCTGCTGAACGGCGAAAAGAAATGGATCGGCAACGGCTCCGTTGGCGGCGTCAGCATTGTGTGGGCGCGGGGCGACGACGGCCAGGTCCACGGCTACCTGGTTCCGCAGGACTCCCCCGGCTACACCGCCACCAGGATCGAGGGCAAACTGGCCCTGCGCGCCATCTGGCAGGCGCACATCCGGCTGGAGGATGTCTTTGTCCCGGAAGCGAACGTCCTCCCGGGCGCCCGAACCTTCAAGGACACTGCCCGTGTGCTGCTGGCGACGCGGCTGGGGGTGGCCTGGTCCGCCGTCGGCCATGCCACCGCCTGCTACGAAACCGCCGTCCAGTACGCCAAGCAGCGCAAGCAGTTCGGCCGGCCCCTGGCCGCCTCCCAGATCGTCCAGGAACGGCTGGCCCGCATGCTCAGCGAACTGGCCACCATGCAACTGATGGTGGTGCAGATGACCCGGCTCGATGAAGCCGGAATGCTCGCTCCTGAGCAGGCGTCGTTGGCCAAGTACACCTGCACCCGGACCGCCCGGGGCATTGCGTCCAATGCGCGCGACCTGCTGGGCGGCAACGGCATCCTGTTGGAAAACCGCGTGGCCCGGCACCTCGCCGACATCGAAGCCATCCACACCTATGAAGGCACCGAGACCATGCAGGCCCTGATCATCGGCCGGGGCATCACCGGCATGTCCGCCTTCGCCTGAAACCTGCCGTCTGGCTTCCGCCGCCCGTCATCCTGAAAGGACTGTTCTTGAACCAGAACGCCAACATCCCCGTCATCCTGGGCGGCGCCCGCACGCCGTTCGGCCGGTTCCGCGGCGGCCTCACGCCCTTCTCGTCCAGCCAGCTCGGCGCCCATGCCATCCGCGCTGCCCTGGAACGGACCGGTGTGGCGCCGGAACAAATTGGTGCCGTCATCGTGGGGCAGGTCGTCCAGGCCGGCGCCGGGCAAGGTCCCGCACGCCAGGCCAGCCTGGCCGCCGGCATCGGCTGGGATGTCCCCACCATCACCATCAACAAGCTCTGCCTGTCCGGGCTGACTGCCGTGATCGACGCCGCCCGGATGATCCGAACCGGGGAAGCGGATTTCATTGTCGCCGCAGGCCAGGAGTCGATGACCAACGCACCGCACCTGGTCCCCGGGCTTCGCGCCGGCGTCGTCATCGGCGATGCTCCCATGCTCGATTCCCTGAACCACGACGGACTCCAGGACCCGGTGAGCGGCAAGCTGATGGGCGAGGCCACGGACGCCGGGAACGCCCAGCGCGGGATCGCGCGTGAAGAGCAGGACGCGGTGGCGGCCCGCTCGCACCAGCGCGCCGAGGCAGCCCGGGCTGCCGGTGTGCTGTCGGAGGAGATCGCGCCGATCCAGGTGCCGCAGCGCAAGGGCCCGGCCGTGACCATTGAGCACGACGAGGGCATCCGCTCGGAAACCACGGCCGAATCCCTGGCGCAGCTCCGGCCGGCATTCTCCAAGGAGGAGACTGCCACCATCACCGCCGGCTCGGCGTCGCCCCTCTCCGACGGCGCCGCGGCGCTGGTCATCGCCAGCAAGGCGGCGGCCGAAGCGGCAGGGCTGGAGTGGATCGCCGAGATCGGCGCCCACGGGCAGACGGCGGGACCGGACGGATCCCTCCATTCCCAGCCGGCCCGTGCCATCGAGCGCGCACTGAAGTACCAGGGGCTCACGGTGCAGGAACTGGACCTGGTGGAAATCAACGAAGCGTTCGCCTCGGTCCTCATCCAGTCCGCCAACGACCTGGGCATCGATACAGAGGCCGTGAACGCCGACGGCGGGGCCATTGCCCTGGGCCACCCCGTGGGCGCCTCGGGTGCCCGCCTGGTGCTGCACCAGGCACTTGCGCTGAAACGCCGCGGCGGCGGCACCGGCGTCGTGGCCCTCTGCGGCGGCGGCGGCCAGGGCGACGCCCTCATCCTCAAAGCATGACCACCCCAACGAAGAAGCAGGCCATGACCAACAACCCCTCCGCCGACGGCTTCGCCACCATCTCCGTCGCAGCCGTCCTGGCCGAATCAGCCAAAAGGACTCCAAACAGCATCGCCCTCATGGTGGGTGAGGACCAGGTCAGCTACGCCGACCTCTGGGACCAGACCCGCGCTTATGCCGGGGCGCTGCGGGCCCGCGGCATTGGCCCGGGAGACGCCGTCGCTGTCCTGATCCCCAATGTCCCGGACTTCGCCCGGGTGTATTACGCCATCCTGTCGCTCGGCGCCATCGTGGTCCCCGTGCATGCCCTGCTGAAGGCCCGCGAAATCGAATACGTCCTGCAGGACAGCGGCGCCAGGCTGCTGGTCTGCGCCGCTCCCCTGCTCACGGAGGGGGCTGCCGGCGCTGCGGCCAACGGAACCGACGTCCTGACGGTAATGGCTCCCGACGACGGCGGGTTCCCCCGGCTGGAAGCGGAAGCAGCCGCCGTCGAACCCATCCGGACGTATGAACCGTGCCGCCCCTCGGATACGGCCACCATCCTCTACACCTCGGGCACCACCGGCAAACCGAAGGGAGCGCTGGGCACGCACTTCTCACTGGTGGAACAGACCAGCGTGCTGCTGACCAGCGTGATGGACTTCCGGCCAGGCGACGTCCTGTTCGGCGGGCTGCCGCTCTTCCACACCTTTGGCCAGACGGTGGTCCTCAATACGGGCCTGCGTGCCGGAGCCACCATCGTCCTGATGCCGCGGTTCAACGGCGAGGACGCGCTGAGGCTGTTGGCGCGGCACAAGGTCAACATCTTCCTGGGGGTGCCCACCATGTATGTGGCGCTCCTGGAAGCTGCGAAGACGGTACCGGACCGTCCGGGCGCGCTCCGGTACGGCATCTCCGGCGGCGCATCCCTGCCGCTGGCCGTCATGGACAGGTTCCGGGACGTTTTCGGCGTGGAGATCCACGAAGGCTACGGCCTGACCGAGACCTCGCCGGTGGCCTCCTTCAACCACGTGGGCACCGCACCGCGGCCCGGCACCATTGGGGTCCCCATCTGGGGCGTGGACATCGAAATCGCCCGCCCGGAGACGGTGGAGGCCATCGAGCTGCTGCCAAACGGCGAACTCGGTGAACTCGTCATCCGGGGGCACCTGCTGATGAAGGGCTACCTCAACCGGCCCGAGGCCACCGCGGAGGCCGTGGTGGACGGCTGGTTCCGCACCGGAGACCTGGGAACAAAGGACGACGACGGCTACCTCACCATCGTGGACCGCAAGAAGGACATGATCATCCGCAACGGCTACAACGTCTACCCCCGGGAAGTGGAGGAAGTCCTGCTGACCCACCCGGCAGTGGTGAGCGCCGCCGTCTACGGCATCCCCGACGAGGTCCATGGGCAGGAAATCGCAGCCGCGATCGTGCTGGACGCCGGCGCAACCGTCAGCGAAACCGAGTTGATGGACTTCGCCAGCAACCAGCTCGCGGCCTACAAGTACCCGCGGGTGGTCAGGATCCTTTCCGAACTCCCGTTGGGACCCAGTGGAAAGATCCTGAAGCGGAAGCTGGCCGGCGACCCCGCCTAGGGCATTCGGGTATATCAAGGCCAGTCAGGTCAGGCCAGGGCGGGTCAGGGCAAGGCCGGCGCCTCGCGGCAGGGCTCCGCATCGATGCCCGCCAAGCATGCTTGGCGGGCGTCGGCTTGCCGCTTCTACAACGTTCTAAATACCCTGACCGGGTCAGGAATACAAGGGTTGCCTTCACCCCTCCCCCAGGCCTAGATTGCTGGGGAAGCGTTTTCCGGTCTCAAATTGAAAGGATTCACTGATGAATCCCCGCCTCACCCCCATACGCCTTCTTTCGGTCGGCGCCGCCGGCCTGGCACTGACGGTTGGCTGCCTCGCCACCCCGGCTTCCGCCGTCGGCCCCTCCCCCAAGCCCGGGAATCCCGGCATCCAGTTGGACCACCTGGACCGGGGACTGGTGGCCGCCGGAACCTCGGAGGGGGTCTTCCTCAGCTGGCGCCTGCTGGGCAACGAAGCCACCGGGTCCTCCGCCACCGGCCTCACCGGCACCGACTTCACTGTGTACCGCGACGGGCAAAAGCTGGCCACTGTCACCGACAGCACCAACTTCCTGGACCGTACCGGAACGGCCGCCTCGGCCTACCAGGTGCGCGCCGTCGTCGGGGGCGTTGAAGTGGACCGCAGCGCAGCAGCCACCCCCTGGGGCAGCAACTTCAAGGACATCCCGCTCAAGAAGCCGGCGGACGGCGTGACCCCCGCGGGCCAGGCCTACACCTACTCCGCCAACGACACCTCCGTGGGCGACGTTGACGGCGATGGCCAATACGAATTCATCGTCAAGTGGGACCCCAACAACTCCAAGGACGTCTCACAGGTGGGCTACACGGGCAACACCTTCGTGGACACCTACAAGGCGGACGGCACCCTCCTCAGCCGGATCGACTTGGGCGTCAACATCCGCTCCGGCGCCCACTACACCCAAATGCTGGTCAACGACTTCGACGGCGACGGCCGGGCAGAGATGATGATGAAAACGGCGCCGGGGACCAAGAGCACCAGCTTCAACGCCGACGGCAGCGTGGCGGCGAGTTCCTTCATCTCGCTGCTCCAGTCCGACCTCGACGCCGGCTACTCCAACGCCGACGACTACCGCATGAGCGCCGCCGACTACTACCGGCACATGGTGAAGACCTTCCAAGGCTGGACGGAGCACCCCGAGGTGAAGGCCGGCCACTGGCCCGCCACCCTTGAGGAAGCGTTCGGCATCGCGCCCAAGTACAAGTACCCGTTGTCCCAGGCCGACGCCGAAGCACTCACCGACTACTTCATGGACGTCTACGCCCCGTCGCGCAGCGCCCGCAACAACCTGCGCGCGTTTGAAGGCTTCATAGTTTCCGGGCCCGAGTACCTGACGGTGTTCGAGGGCGGCACGGGCAAGGAGCTGAAGACGGTGGCCTATACGCCGGGCCGGACGGACGATGGCCTGATGTGGGGCGATTACGCCATGGCACGGATCGAGCCGGGCAACCGCGTGGACCGGTTCCTGGCCGGCGTCGCCTACCTCGACGGCAAAAAGCCCGCAGCCGTTTTCGCCCGCGGCTACTACACCCGCACCACCCTGGCCACCTACACCTGGGACGGGACCAACCTGTCGCCGGTCTGGAACGTGGACTCGGGCTGGACGCCCATGACCAATCCGTTCAACGACTCCCCACACGGCCGCGACGGCACGGACCCCACCTACGGCAAGCTCACCACCCAGGGCTTCCATTCGCTGAGCGCCTCGGATGTGGACGGTGACGGAAAGCAGGAGATCGTCTACGGATCGGCAACGCTGGACGACGACGGCTCAGTCCTGTACACGTCGTTCGACACGCTGCCCACCGGCAGCGCCGCTCCCGGCGAGGAGGCGCGGCTGGGACATGGCGATGCCATGCATGTGGCGGACATCGACCCGGCGCGCCCCGGCAAGGAGATCTTCACCGTGCATGAAGGGGCCGCCTATGCCCCGTACGGCTACGCGATGCGGGACGCCGCCACCGGGGAGGTATTGTTCGGCGCCTACTCGGGCAAGGACACCGGCCGAGGCATGATCGGCGACGTGGATCCGTCCGTTCCCGGCATCGAGAACTGGGCCATCGGCATGCAGTCCGCGGACGGCCGCAAGCTTTCCAGCAGCGCCCCCGGAACCAACATGAGCATCAAGTGGGCCGCGGACATGACCACGCAGATCATCAACGGTTCCGGCGACCAGACCCCCACCATCGATGACTGGAAGCGCGGACGCCTGCTCACGGCGGACGGCACCCGCACCAACAACAGCAGCAAGGGCACTCCCAGCCTGGTGGCGGACATCCTGGGTGACTGGCGGGAGGAGATGGTGGTCCGGACGGTTGACAGCTCAGCGCTCCGAATCTACCTGAGCACCGAGGTCACCAATCACAAGCTCTACACCTTGATGCACGATCCGCAGTACCGCGCCGAGGTTGCCCGCCAGAACACGGCCTACAACCAGCCTGCCTACACCGACTTCTACCTTGCCTCCGACATGACCTTCGGCAACGTACCCCTGCGGGCCGCGTGGCTGCCGGGCAGCGTCAAGGCATTGCAGGACATCCTTTCGGACCTGGTGGACTCCGGGGATGTGGCGGGACCCGTGGGGGCCCAGCTCGACGCCAGCATTCAGCAGGCAGCGAAGGCGGTCCAGGACGGCGACCCGGCCAAGGCAGGCCAGGCCATGCGGAGGTTCGCAGACTTCCTTGCCCAGCAGAAGGGGCCGGATACGGTATCAAGTACGGCCCGGGTGGCGTTGGACTACAACGCCGGCAACATCCTCCAGGCTTTCTCGAATCCAGGCCAGTGAGGGCAGGGACGGCCGATAAAAGGGAGACTGATGGCATGACACTTGCACCGCTCATCGAACTCAATGACGGCAACAGGATTCCCCAGCTGGGGCTTGGCACCTGGCCGCTGGACGACGAACAGGCGGCTGCCGCCGTCGTCCAAGCCGTGGAAGCCGGGTACCGGCACATCGATACCGCCGTGAAGTACGGCAACGAACGCGGGGTGGGCAACGGGATCCGCGCCAGCGGCGTGGACCGGAGCGAGCTCTTCATCACCACCAAGCTGGACGGTGAGTTCCAGGGCGACGAGCGTGCAGTGGCGGGCCTGGAGGGCTCACTGAAGCGGCTGGGCCTCGATTATGTGGACCTGCTCCTGATCCACTGGCCGCTCCCGGGACGGGACCAGTACATCTCCACCTGGCGGACGTTTGAACGGCTGCAGGCTGAGGGAAAAGTACGGTCCATCGGGGTATCCAACTTCAAGCCGGCCCACCTGGAACGGCTGTTGGCTGAGACTGACGTGGTGCCGGCGGTTAACCAAATCCAGCTCAGTCCTGCAATTACCCGGTCCGCCGAGCGGGAATTCCACGAACGGCACGGGATCGTTACAGAGTCCTACAGTCCCCTTGGCGGATCCGGTGCAGGTTTATTAAGTGCTCCCCTCCTTGCCCAATTGGCGGAAAAGCATGGGAAAACCCCCGGCCAACTGGTCCTGCGGTGGCACATACAAAACGGATTGGTAACGATTCCCAAGACGGCTTCACCGGAGCGGATGGTGGAGAACCTGGACGTGTTCGATTTCGCCCTGGACCCGCAGGATCTAGCGGAATTATCCGTCTTGGACGAGGGTCCCGACGCGGGCAACGATTCAGACAAAACAGGGCACTGAAACCTGCCTGAACAGGACTTTTTTCTCAAAACGGGGTTGGCAAAAAGATAGTAAGCATGATTACTATTGGGGCAGAAGGATGAAGTGCCTCCGGAACCTGGAGGCCTCCTTTACTTAGGAAGAGAGCAACAAATGGGATTTATTGCATTTCTGATTCTCGGACTTATTGCTGGTGCGATCGCTAAGGCGATCCTCCCGGGCAGGCAGGGTGGCGGCTGGGTCATCACTCTGATCCTGGGCGTCGTTGGCGCTTTCCTCGGCGGCTGGCTGGGCGGGTTGATCTTCGGCAGTGGACTGCAGGAGTTCTTCTCGATCCAGACGTGGCTGCTGGCAATCGTCGGCTCGCTGATTGTCCTTGCCATCTACGGCATGGTCACCAAGCGAAGCGCCCGCGGATAACTGTACGGGCATGCCAGGAGGCCGGCCTGGGGACACCATCCCCAGGCCGGCTTTCATTTTCTCCGGCAAGGGGCGCCCGTTACGCCGGCCGGAACTGACAACCTTCTCGCAGAGCAGGAGTTCATCGTGAAAAACAAGCTTCTTTTGGGTGTCGGCGTTGCCGTCGGCTATGTCCTCGGCTCGCGTTCAGGCCGTGCGGCCTATGACAAGCTGAAGGCCCGCGCCGCCGGCATCTGGGACAGCAAGCCTGTCCAGGACAAGGTATCCGTGGCTACGGAGACCATCAAGGAAAAGGCCCCCGAGGTGGCGGACCAGTTGGCCGAAGCCGCACGCCGGGCTGGCACAGTCATTGGCTCCGCGATGCACCGGGACGGCAGCTCCGGCGGAGGCCAGGCATCGGGAACATCCAGTGGCACACCTGCCACGGGTACCCCATTGACGGGCGACGCCAACAGCACGGGTGAAGATCACATCCCTGCACACAGCACCCACCCGGAGACCACCAACCTTGGCACCTCCGACGGGACCGGCACCAAGGCCTGATCACTGCTTTCGCCCTGATCATTACGCGGGGAGCTGCGTTTGACACAGCGGGATGCAGGCTTTGTGCTACAACTGAATCGCCTTGCCGGCCGTCGCGATCCTTGGGGGACGCGGCGGCCGGCAACGTTTAACGGGGCTTGAAACATCAGCAGACCGGGTTTTCCACATAGGGGTTTTGGGGGGTCTTCTTTGTCAGTGGTGGCTGGCAGAGTTGGGGTATGGAGGCCATTGGGGAAGATCTTGGGGAGGCGGACGACGCCGGCAGTTGGCTGCCGCGCCCGGCCCACCTTCAGGCAGTCCCGCGGCAGGTTGCAGCCACCGGCGAGGAGCCGTCACGGCGATCCCATGGTCTCCCGAGTTCCGCGGCACCTGTTGTGCGGGACGTGGCACCTGTTGCACGTAATTTGTTGGACGGACTGGGTGCGCGGCTTGCGGCCGCTGCCCTGGCCGCCCCCGACGTGCTGGCCGCCGTCTCCTATGTCGAGGCCGCAGACTTCGCCGACGCTGTCGAGGAACTGGTCCGCACCGCGGAGTACCTGCAGATTCTCTCGGCCGGCGCCGTGGACAGGACCCGCGCCCAGGCCATCAGCGACACCGCCACGGCCAGGACCCGCGGCAGCCGGGCCCGGGGCTGGATCACCGGATGGGACGCCAACGGTATCGAAACCCTGAACACCAGCCCTGGATCCATGGTCGAGACCGACGCCAACTGGCTCGGTTTGCCCTCCCAGCCCGGGGCAGCCGCTGCACATTGCCGTCTGGTGGCGTCCCCCGCTGATGACGGCTGCCGGAACACCGCAGAGTTCCTCCGCCTCCGCCTGCGGATCCCCATCCGCGAAGCCCGCCGCCGCCTCACCCTCGCCCGGCAGGTCCTCCCCGGCACCACCCTCACCGGCGAACCACTCCCGCCAGCCCGGCCACACCTCGCCGCCGCCCTCACCCCGGGCCCGCGATCGGACCCCAACCCCCAGGCACCGGCTGTGTCCTCGCACGCCGCGACCATCATCACCGCCACCCTGGACCGGCTCCAGCACCACACCACCGAAGAAACTCTGGACCGGATCGAACACCACCTCACCCACGCCGCCACCACCACCGACCCCGACTTCCTCACCCGCCTGGCCCAACGCTGGACCGACACCATCGACGCCGACGGCACCGAACCCACCGAAGAAGCCCTCCGCCACACCCAAGGCGCCTTCATCCGCAAACCCCGCCACGGCCTGCACCACGTCGAAATCTTCGCCACCACCGACCAATACGAACACCTCCTCACCGTCATGAACACCGCCACCAACCCCCGCACCACCACCCCCGACACCAGCACCGGAAACGGCACCGGCAGCACCGCAGGCACAGGCACGGGCACCGGGGACAGCCCAACGGCGAACAACGCAATCGAACCCAGCGCCACGATTGACCTGGACCGGCGCACCCGCGCCCAAAAACAACTCGACGGCATCATCACCGCCGCCAAAACCGCCCTCGCCACCAACACCCTGCCCACCACCGGCGGCAACCGCCCGCAAATCATCGCCACCATCCACTACCAGGACCTCTTCCCCGAAACCCTCAGCACCTCTGGAAGAACAGAATCAACAACAGGGGTACAGCTAGAAACCCGGCCGGGAACAGGGGCAGGCACTTTCATGTTCACCGGCCCCGTCGCCGCGGCCACCCTGCGCAAAATCGCCTGCGACGCCGACATCATCCCCGCACTCCTGGGCACCGGCGGCGAAATCCTCGACCTGGGCCGCAAAACCCGCCTCTTCACCCCAGCCCAACGAACCGCCCTCACCGCCCGCGACCAAGGCTGCGCCTTCCCCAACTGCACCATCCCCGCACCCTGGTGCGAAGCCCACCACATCACCTACTGGTCACACCGCGGACCCACCACCACCGGAAACGGCGTCCTGCTCTGCAGCCACCACCACCACCTCATCCACAAAGAACAATGGAAAATCACCACCACCCACGGCACACCCACGTTCATACCCCCACCCCACATCGACCCCACCCAAACACCACAACAAAACCACTACTTCAAACCACCCCCACCACCCGCAAACCCCCAGGGAAGCTGAGGCAACGGTGCTGAACAGTTGCCGGACCGCGTTTTCCGATAGACCGCCATTTGAAGGTCGTCGGCGCCGAATCACTATCCGGTTCAAGGAGCCGGGGCTGATAAAACCGGGCGGGATACCTACCCCTGAGGTGACCCCGCCGTCGTGCTCCCAACAACAACGGTGCCGTCCACTTCCTCTGAACGGACCGTCCGTGTGTCGAAACCGGCGGCGGCCAGGATCGCGGATGTGCCGGCTGCCTGCCGCTTGCTGGTTTCAATGAGCAGATGACCACCGGGGGCCAGCCATCCGGCGCTTCCGGCAGCAACACGGCGGTGGAAGTCCAGGCCATCAGCACCGCCGTCGAGGGAGGCAACAGGTTCGTAAAGGCGCGCCTCGGGCGGCATGGTGCGGATAGCTTCTGTGGGCACGTACGGAGCGTTGACCACCAGCACCCGGACCCGGCCGCGCAGCTCCGGCGGCAGGGCATCGAACAGGTCCCCTTCATGCACCTGACCGCCCATTGGCGCAACGTTTCGACGGGCACACCGAACAGCCGCAGGTTCAACGTCGGCGGCATGCAGTTCCACGCACGGTGCCTGATGAATGACGGCCGCTCCCACTGCTCCGGACCCGCAACAGAGGTCAACGACAACGGCGGGCGCCTGCCGGGGCCACTCCGGCAGCAGCGCCAGGGCCTCACTGACCAGCAGCTCGGTACGGCGGCGGGGGACGAAGACACCGGGCTCCACCAGAATTCGGCGGCCGGCAAATTCCGCCCAGCCCAGGATGAGTTCCAGGGGGACGCCTGCCACACGGCGCTGGACGTTCCGGTCACGGTCAGCGGGAGTTGAGGCTTCGGCGAGCAGCAGGCGGGCCTCTTCCTCGGCGAAGACGCAGCCCGCCGACCTTAGGGCCGAGACAACGCCGTCGAAGCCCCGTGATTGGGAAGAACCGGGAGACGGTGAGGGACTGCGAACAGCCCGTGATTCAGGACGTGGCACGGCAACGCCCTCCGTTGAGCCGGTGGGCATCCCCATGTTTGCTAGGCCACGCTCTCGCGACGGCACCGGGCGGGGACACCCACTGCTGTTACCGCGGTCATGGGCCCGCCTCCTTCATTCGTTGCTGGAAATCCCATGCTAATAGGTGGCGTTATGCACGGGAATGAGCAGCAATTCTTGGCAGGATGGAATCATGACCATGGGCACAGCCAGCGACATTCTTTGGATCGGCACCTACACCCCCGACGGCGGCGGTCGCGCCAAGGGCATCGGCGCTGTCCGGGAGCACCAGGACGGAAGCCTTGAATGGCTGGGCACCGCAGCCGAGGCGCAGTCGCCGTCGTTCCTGGCCGTCCACCCGACGCTTCCGCTGGTATATGCGGCAGCGGAGCAGCGCAAAAAGGTCCAGGCCTACCGCCGCCGGGGCGTTTCTGCGCTGGAACCGTTTGGGGCACCCGAACCGGCCGGAGAGGCCACCTGCCACGTGGCCGTGGACCCGCGCGGCCGGTTTGCCACCGCTGCGTGCTGGGGCGACGGGCAGGTCCTGCTCTACGAGCTGAAGGACGACGGCGGCCTGGCCGGGCGGTTTCCCGCCGCACCGTCGGTTGACCCCCACGCCAGCCTTTCTCCCGGCAGCCCCAGGCAAAGCCGTGCCCATGCCAGCCTGATGCTGCGCGACGGGCGGGTCATGACCACGGACCTGGGCCATGACACCCTTCGAATTTGGAACTATGAGCCGGGCAGGGGGCTGGTGGCCGACCACGAGGTGATCCTTCCCTACGGCAGCGGTCCCCGGCATATGGTGGAGCACCCTACGGGCAACGTCTTCATCGTGTCGGAGTACTCTGTGGAGGTCTTCGTGGTCCGGCCCGAAGCCGGCACCTATGAGCTGGTATTCCGTGGACCCGCCACCGCCGGCGGGAGCCAGGACGGTGATTCCGCCGCCGAAATCTGCCTTGGCCCGCAGGGAAACTTCGCCTACGCCGGCGTCCGCGGGTCCAACATCATCAGCGTCCTGGAAGTAGCAGCAGGCGGCACCGAACTGATCCCCGTCAAGGACTTCGACAGCGGTGGGGACTGGCCGCGGCACCACCTGGTCCGGGGAAGCTGGCTGCATGTGGGCCACGAGAAATCGGACAACATCGCCATTTTTGAGCTGGATCCCGTCACGGGGCTCCCCGGCCCGAGGCTTCATAATTTGGGCACCCCATCCCCCACTGCCCTGGTGTCCGCCGGCTGACCGTAAACACAGCCGGGACTTCCTGCGAGGGCTGGAGCCCCGACACAACACGGCGCTCTCACAAACACTGGAGTAATTCAGTGCAAGCGCTTACAGTGGTGACCTGGTTCACAGATCAGCATGCTGACCTTCGAACCCTCCTGCCGCATCCCTTGTCAACGGCAAGCCTGTACAGCAGCGCTGCTTCCCAGGAAGGTCTCACCCTTGTTATTCCGCACCCCTCCAGGCGCGCCCCCACGCGCCCAACTGCGGCCAAAGCCCGCAGGAACACAGCACCCCACAGCCCGTCGATCAACCTCTGGCCACGCCGTCGCGGCCCGGTCCGCAGCCGGCCTCCTGGCAGCCGCCGTGGCAGTTTCGGCGGCAGTCCTCCCGGCCCATGCCGGGGTGGGCCTTAAGGATCCAAAGAATCCCGGCAGCCAAGGCCAGGGCTCCTCCTCCGCACTCCATTCGCTCCGCGGTCCCGTCACGGACGAGAACTTCTACTTCGTCATGGCAGACCGCTTCAGCAACGGCAGCACCGCCAATGACCAGGGCGGCCTGGGGCCTGACCCGATGGTCTCCGGCTTCGACCCCGCAAAGAAGGGCTTCTACAACGGCGGGGACCTGGCCGGGCTGCGCACCAAGATCGACTACATCCAGGGCCTGGGCACCACGTCCATCTGGTTGACCCCCAGCTTCAAGAACAAGGCTGTCCAGCCGGAGGACAAGTCAGCCGGCTACCACGGCTACTGGGTCACCGACTTTACCCAGATCGATCCGCACCTGGGCACCAACGACGAGCTCAAAGCCCTGATCCAGGAGGCCCACGCCCGCGGCATGAAGGTGTACTTCGACATCATCACCAACCACACGGCGGACGTTATCGGCTACCAGGAGGGCGACCGCAAAGGCTACGCCTCCAAGGACGCCGTCCCCTACAAGACGGCCTCGGGCGAAGCATTCGATGACCGCGACTACGCCGGCACCGGAACCTTCCCCAAGCTGGACGCGAACACATCATCCCCTTACAAGCCACTCCTGGCCCCCGGTGAAGAAAACCTCAAGGTCCCTGCCTGGCTGAACGACCCCACGCTCTACCACAACCGCGGCGACACCACCTTCACCGGTGAAGACTCCATGTACGGCGACTTCTTCGGCCTTGATGACCTCTTCACCGAGAACCCCAAGGTGGTGCACGGCATGGAGGACATCTACAAGTCCTGGATCGGCGACTTTGGCGTGGACGGTTTCCGGATCGACACCATGAAGCACGTGAACAACGAGTTCTGGCAGGAGTTCGGCCCCAACGTCCTCAATTACGCCAAGGAACACGGCAAGGACGAGTTCTTCATGTTCGGCGAAGTCTTTGACACCACCAAGAGCTTCACGTCGCAGTTCACCACCCGCAATAAGATGCAGGCCGTGCTGGATTTCCCCTTCCAGGATGCTGCCCGCAACTTTGCTTCCAAGAGCCAGGACGCCAAGGCGCTGCAGGCCTTCTTCGCCGGCGACGACTGGTACACCGACGCCGACTCCAACGTCTACGAGCTGCCCACCTTCCTGGGCAACCACGACATGGGCCGCATCGGCAGCTTCATCGCCCAGGACAACCCGGCCGCAAGCGACGCCGAGAAGGTGGCCCGCGATGGACTGGCGCACGAATTGATGTACTTCTCCCGCGGCAACCCGGTGGTCTACTACGGTGACGAACAGGGCTTTACCGGCCCCGGCGGCGACCAGGACGCTCGCCAGACGCTCTTCGCCAGCAAGGTGCCGGAGTACCTGGACGACGACCTGCTGGGCACGGACGCCACCCACGCCACCGACAACTTCAACCCGGGCCACCCCCTCTACGCCAAGATCGGTGAACTGGCCGCCCTTACCAAGGAGCACCCGGCACTTCGGAACGGGGCGCACCAGCACCGCTACGCCTCCAACGGGCCCGGCATCTACGCCTTCTCCCGCACCGACGCGCAGGACCAGCGCGAATACGTGGTGGCCCTGAACAACAGCGCCCAGCCGCAGACGGCTGAGGTCCCCACCTACATCGCCAAGCGCAGCTACACGCGCATTTACGGCGCGGGCGCCGACGAAGCCAAAACTTCGGACGACGCCAAACTGACCGTGACCGTCCCGCCGCTCTCCGCCGTCGTCTATGAATCCTCGGGACGGATCCCGCACTCCAAGGAGGCTCCCGCCGTCGCCCTCCAGCAGCCGGCCGCCGCGCCGGCTGACAACGGGCGCATCAACGTAACGGCCGACGTCGACGGTGCTTCGTTCTACGAGGTCACCTTTGAGGCGAAGACGGCCGGCGGCCAGTGGCAGCCCATCGGCACGGACGACACCGCGCCGTACCAGGTGTTCCACGACGTTGCGGCGCTGGACGCCGGCACGCCGCTGGAGTACCGCGCCACCGTCCTGGACAACGGCGGACATTCCGCCACCAGCCGAAGCCGTTCAGCGAGCGTTCCCGCGCCCGTCCTCACCCTGCAGAAGCCCGCCGAAGGCATCAGCGTGGAAGGCAAGGTGGAGCTGAGCGCCACCGCTGATCCGGAAAAGGCTAGCCATGTGATGTCCTTCGAACGCAGTGTTGGAGGCGGGGACTGGACCGCGGTGGGCACCGACTCGTCGTCGCCCGTCTACTCGGCAACCGACGACGTCTCCGCCCTGGCCAATGGCACCAAGGTCCAGTACCGCGCAACGATGGCCGGCCCTGGTTTCAACGTCACCAGCGACACCAGGACCGTCACGGTTGGGCAGGCCCCGCAGCCCGACTCCGTCACGGTGGCCGGGTCCCTGAATCAGGCAATGGGCTGCAGCGCAGACTGGGATCCTGGCTGCAGCCAGGCGCGGATGACCCTGGATCCGGCTGACCGCATCTGGCGGCTGAGCGTGGACCTGCCGGCCGGGAAGTACGAATACAAGGCGGCACTCAACGGCGGCTGGGACGAAAACTACGGCGCCGACGGTCAACTGAACGGGCAGAACATCGTGCTGGACCACCCCGGCGGCAGGGTCACCTTCCGCTACGACAACAGCACGCACCTGCTGAGCGCCGTCTATGCCTCACAGCAGCCGGCCGCGGTGGCCGCTGCCGGGAGCATGGACAGCGAGCTGGGCTGCGCCTCGGACTGGGAGCCGGCCTGCAGCCAGGCGCAGCTGGTGCTGGACCCGGCCGACCTCGTGTGGAAGCTCTCCGTTCCGGACCTGCCGGCCGGAAGCTATGAGTTCAAGGCGGCCCTCAATAAATCGTGGGACGTCAGTTACGGGGCCGGCGGGGCAACGCCGGGGGCCAACATCGTGTTTGAGCACGACGGCGGCCCGGTCACCTTCCGTTACGACCACTTCACCCACGTGATTAGCGCAAGGCCAGGCGCCTAACCCCTGACCTGGTGGCCGAGGATGCCGATCAGCCGCCGAATCGCATCCTCGGCCGTGGGCGGCGGGCCAAAGACTTCCCGCTGGCGGCTTGTATCTGCGACGTAGCGCCCCGTTTGAAACCACGCCATCATGGTCGCCATGTCCTTGGCCATGGGGGTAACCCGGCCAACCGTGGCAGCGGCAGCCTTCAGGACCGGCATGGGGACGGAGCGGACCTTGATCCGAGTGCCGGTCATGCTGCCCGCGATATCAGCAAAGTCCTGCATGCTGATCGGCCGGTCCCAGCCGATATCGATGTGCTGGCCCTCCGCGCCGGGGGCATCGACGGCATCGGCCAGGCAGCGGGCAAGGTCAGCGGTAAGCACGAACGTCAGCGGGACCCGCGGAGAACCAAACCACATGACCCTTCCCTTCGCCACGGGATCGCCGCCTGACCGGGCCACTTGGTCCAGGAAGGCGCCTGGCCGCAACGCGACAAAAGGCACCCCGAGCTGTTCGAGCCGGTCCTCCATCAGCTTCTTGTGCCAGAAGTGGGGTACCTGCGGGGTCTGGTCGCAGGTGAGGATGCTGGTCAGCACAAAGCGGCGCACGCCTGCCCTGCCGGCCGCCTCGGCAAGGTTGGAGTTGCCCTGCGTGTCGATCTCCGGGCTGTCGCCCTTGCGGTGCCGCGTGTAGCCGGCCGCGGAGGTGATGACGGCATCGACACCCGCCATGGCTTGGCGGAGCGATTCGGGTTGCATCATGTCGCCCCGTGCAATGTCGACGCCGGCCGCCTCCAGCCTTGTGGCATCGGAGCCGGGCCGCACCAGGGCCCGCACGTGTTTTCCCCGGGACACCAGTTCACTGACCACCTGGTTTCCCAGCATGCCGGTGCCGCCAACCACCAGTGTGGGACCACGGCCGCCGGGTTCCCCGGCTGAGCTTGCGAGGCCAGGGCGTTGGCGGGGATCTTCGCTCATTGCATTCTCCAACCTATTTTTCGTGCAGGGCTCCCTCCACCGCCGCAAGCAGCGAGTTGAACCGCTTGTTCGCGGGAAGGTCATCGAGGTAGACGGGCTTGCCGTCAGGGCCGCCCAATGGCACCTGCCAGTTGGGGTAGAGGGCCTCCGTGGTCCCGGGCTGGTTCTGGACCCGCCGCTCCCCCACCGCATCCACCAGGGCCACGCCGAGCAGTACCGACGGCGCCTGCGCCAGCAGGAGGTGCAGCGCCTCGATGGTGTGCTGCTCGGACGCCTGCCCCTGAGCACCACCGGCCGCGCCTTCGGAGAGGTAACCGCGTTCGCGCAGCAGGGCGAACATCTTCTCCAGGGACGCGTTGTGCTCCGCACGCTCCTCCTGCTCGGACCGCTCCAGCAGGCCCAGCCGGCTCCGCAGCCCCACGTGGTCCCCGGCAAGGTAACCGGCGGTGGGCGGGAGGTCGTGGGTGTTGACGCTGACGAGCGCCTGCGTCCGGTACTTTTCCGGCGCAAGGGGCGAATCGCCGTCGTACTCAAACCAAAGGATGGACGTGCCCAGGATCCCGCGGGCCGCAAGATAGTCACGCACCCATGGCTCGAAGGTACCCAAGTCCTCCCCGATCACCACGGCGCCGGCGCGGTGCGCCTCAAGGGCGAGGATGCCGATCAGGGCCTCGTGGTCGTAGCGGACGTAGGCGCCGTCCCCCGGAGCATTCCCCATGGGAATCCACCACAGCCGGAACAGGCCCAGGATGTGGTCCACACGGATGCCGCCGGCGTGCCGGAGCACGTTGGCCAGCATGTTGCGGAACGGTTCGTAGCCCGCCTCGGCCAGCCGCGCGGGGTGCCACGGCGGCTGGCCCCAGTCCTGGCCCTGCTGGTTGTACATGTCCGGCGGGGCCCCCACGCTGGTGTTGGGGGTCAGCACGCCGCGCAGCGTCCAGGCGTCGGCGCTGCTGTGGTCCACGCCCACGGCGAGGTCGTGCACCACGCCCAGCCGCATGCCCGACCGCAGCGCTGCCTTCTGGGCGTTTTCCAGCTGTTCGTCGCAGATCCACTGCAGCCAGCGGTGGAACCCGATCCGGTCCGCCAGCTTGGTGCGGAGGGCTTCCGCTTCCGGGGTTCCGATGGCGTAGGCGGGGTCTTTCCAGAGCGGATCGTCCGGCGCCAGGTCCTCGCGGATGGCCGACCACAGCGCGAAGTCCTCCAGGCCGCTGCCGGAAACGCGGCAGAACTCGTCGAAGGCGGCCTGCCGGGCGGGTGAACGGCGCGTGTGGTAGAGCATTTCCAGTGCCTGCAGCTTCGCGGCATAAACGGCGTCGCGGTCCAGGCGCGCGCCCTCCCTGTTCAGGCCGGACACTTCGTCGCGAAGCTTCTCCACGGCGGCGCGCCTGCGCGGCTTCAGGTAAGCGAGCTCAGGAATGGCCTCAACGCGGATGTACAGCGGGTTGAAGAAACGGCGGGTGGACGGCGAATAGGGCGAAGGCTGGACCGGCGGAACGGGCTCAGCCGCGTGCAGCGGGTTCACCAGCACGTAATCGGCACCGCGCGCGCCGCTGATGGCGGCCAGGTCGGCCAGGTCCGCAAAGTCGCCGACGCCCCATGACCGCTTTGAGCGGACCGAATACAGTTGCGTGGCCAGCCCCCAGCCGCGGCGTTCCTCCAGCGGCTTTGCCGTGGCCAGCCGTGCCGGCGTCACTACCAGGGTGGCGGTGGCGGTGGAACCTTCCGACTCCGCATGCAGGGTGTGCCAGCCCAAAGGAAGGTCCTCGGGAAGGGAGAATGTGGCACGTCCCATGGACACGCCGTCGACCTCCTTGGGCTGGACCCAGAGATCCTGCTGGACCGCCGCCCGCTCCCCGGCTCCCCCTTCCAGGCTGACGGCAAGGCGCGCAGTGGCACCGTCACGGACGTGGACCGGCACCTGGGCCGGCTCGCCCTGTTTGATAACGACGGCGGGCGGCAGCATGCGCCGCCACGGCGCCAGTTCCGCTTCCGCCAGGGCAGCCTCGATGTGCCCGTTGGTGTGTGCCTCAACGCCGAGGGCGGCCAGCACCTTGATCAGGGTCTCCTGGGCAACGGCGTGCGGAAGCCCGTCCCAGCCCTGGAAGGACGTGCCCACGCCGTGCGCGTCCGCCAGCCGCTGCAGCAGGTGCGGATCGACCGGCCCAGGGGCAGTGGCTGGAGGCCCTGCCGTGGTGGTTGGCCGTTCTGCATGCTGTTGGTCTGAAGCCGTCATGGGCGTCCGCCTCGTCTGTGATGGTCCCGGAACTTTACAGTGCTGCTGTTGTACCGGGCGCCGACACCCCCGTGCACAACCGTTGGTTCAGATTATTGCAGGGCGGCGCGGAGGCGAAACCAGGACTGCACGCGGGCGGGTCTTGACGGGCCCAGGGCATGGTCTACGGATCAAAGTGCGTGCGCACTGCCCCGTCACTGACCCGGCCCAGGATTCCGGCGGCAACGTCCCGCAGCTTCTGGTTCCGGTGGCTGGACGCCTTGGTGAGCAGGGCCATGGCCTCGTCCTGGCTGCACCGGTTCTGGGCCATGATCACGCCGCAGGCAAGGTCTATGGTGGTACGGCTCGCCATGGCGGCCTTCAAGTCATCCGCGAGGCTCTGGGTGTCGGCGATCCGCAGCGCCAGCCGCAGTGCACGGGATGCGAGATCGGCAAACGCTTCAGCCCGGTGGACGGTGTCGGGAGCAAAGACGTCAGGCTCCGCGGCGAAGAAGTTCAACGCCGCGGACTGGTGCTCGTCCAGGGCAAGGGGGACGCCCAGGACGCTGCCGCAGCCATTCTCGGCCAGGACTTTCTGGTAGTTGGGCCAGCGGTTATCAGTCTCCACGTTGGACAGGACCATGGGCCTCATGACCTCCAGCGCCGCGAGGCACGGGCCCTCCCCCAGGGCCTGCTCCAGCTTGTCCAGGACCACCGCGCGTTCACTGCTGCCGGCAATGGTGACATTGCGTTTGCGGCGTCGGAGGGTCACCCCGCACTCGATGGGCGCACCTGCATCGCCGCTGAGTGTGGAAGCCGCAACAGTGGACAGCTCCCTCAGGAAGTCAGCCACGTTGCTGCTGCCGATGATGAGGTCGTGCAGCTGGACGAACTGGTCGTCACTCTTGATGGTGCCCATCCCCAATATAGGCATGATGCCCGGCCGTTTGCGCGCCACAAAACGTCATCCCCGCTGGCCCCGGTTACCCTGTGCGACGAAAAGAGAAGGACTAAGGCGGAAATCTGCGGCGCTCCCTCCCAGCTGTGTAGCCTCATGACGATCCAAGGCACGGCAACTGAATGGAGGAAACCGCAGATGAGCCTGAGCGAACTGCGGGTGTTCGGACGGTCGGGGACCCCCATCAGTCCCCTCACCCTTGGCACCATGAATTTCGGCGAGGGGAACGGAAGCTCCCAGGGCGCCCCCACCGGTGCGGATGAAAGCATTCGCATCATCCATGCGGCCCTGGACGCTGGCATCACGGCAATCGACACCGCCGACGTCTACTCGCAGGGCGAGTCCGAGCAGGTGGTGGGCAGGGCGCTGCGCGGCCGCCGGGACGACGTCTTCCTGGCCACCAAGTTCCACGGCCAGATGAGCCCCAATCCGGCGCACTCCGGGAACTCCCGGCGCTGGATCATGCAGGCCGTCGAGGGCAGCCTCCGACGGCTGCAGACAGACCGCATCGACCTGTACCAGGCGCACCGGCCGGACTACAACACCGACGTCCTGGAGACCATCACCACCCTTAATGACCTGATCCGCCAGGGCAAGATCCTGTATTACGGCACCTCGGTGTTCACGCCGGCGCAGCTTGTGGAGGCACAATGGCTGGCCACCACGAACCACCTGATCCCGCCGCTGGGCAATCAGGTTCCGTACTCCATGCTGGTCCGCGGCAATGAACGCGACGTCCTGCCAATCGCCCAGCAGTACGGCCTGGGGGTGCTTGCCTACGGTCCGCTGGCCGGCGGCTGGCTGTCCGGCAGCTTTGTCCTCGAATCAGGCAAGCCGCCCACCCGGGTGCACACACTGCCCGGCCGCTACGACATCTCCGGGCCCTCGAGTGAGCGGAAGCTGCTTGCCGCTGACTCGCTCGCCCGGCTGGCGGACAAGCTGGAGCTGTCGCTGGTGGACCTGGCCGTGGGCTTTGCCCTGACCCATCCCGCCATCAGCAGCGTGATCATCGGCCCGCGCAGCAGCGAGCACCTTCAGGCGTACCTGCGTGCGGCGGACGTCCAGCTGGGCGAGACCGCACTGGACGCCATCGATGAGCTGGTGCCGCCGGGAACCAACTTCGTGGAGCGGGACGCGGGTGCCATTGTCCCGTCCATCGAGTTCGCGGAATTGCGACGGCGGTAGGGCGCTTCCAGCCCTGCGCCGGGACTATTGACTAACCGGTAGAAGACTCCTACGGTCGATACCGATACCGCTGCCCAAGGAAACAGGGGCCCGCCATGCCAATGTCCGATGAGGAGCGACGCCTGCTCAAGGAGCTGGAACTGGGGCTGATCGCGGACGATCCCCATCTGGCCATGGAACTGCTGTCCGGCTATCCGGCGCGCCGTTTCCCCGCCGGGCTGTTCCCGGGGAGTGCTGCGGCACTGGTCGGCCTGGTGCTCATCATTGCAGGGGCCGGGCTGCCGGCTCCTGGCGCGGTGGTGCTGGGGGTTCTGTTGCTGGGGCTGGGTGCCTGCCTGCTGCTCGGTCCCACGGTGCTGGCCCGGAGCGGGGGCCGGCAAATCACCGGTTAATTACCTTGGTGGTGGTGCGCTTGGCGCAGCTGTTGCGCCTGCGCGGCGCCCTTCTGCTGCCCCGGGTTGCCGCCGCGGCGTCAGGATGAACAGGCTGGCCAGGACGACGGCGGCGCCAAGCCAGGCAAGTGCCGGGAGCCGTTCCCCCACCACGAGTAGGGCCAGGACGGCTGCCACCACGGTTTCGAGCAGGGAGATGCCGGTGGCCGTGCTCGCCCCCACCCGGGCCAGCCCCCAGCCGAACAGCAGATACCCGGCAAACATCGGCACCACCGCCATATAAGCGCCCACACCGGCGGCCTGCCAGGACTCCAGCAGCGGGCCGCCGGTCGCGGCAAGCACCGGCATCAGGAGGATGCCGCCGAGCCCGAAGACGGCCCCCATGGCGGCCCGGGAGGTGACACCTTGGCCGGTCAGGCGATGGGCCGCCCAGGAATACAGGGCATACGTGGTTCCGGCCAGCAGGCCCAGGAGGATTCCCGCCGTCGAGGTCCAGGAATCCGGTCCGGGGCCCGGCTCGTTGGGCGCCGGCGAATGTCCGGCAAGGGACAGCAGGGCGGCTCCGCCGATTCCAACCATCGCCCCCAAAATCCATTGCCTGCTTAGCCGCTTTCCATCGGCGAAACGTTCAATAAGGGCCGCGGCCACCGGCGCCGAACCGATGGAGACCACGGTTCCCACGGCCACTCCGGAAAGGTGCATGGAACTGTAGAAGGCCAGAGGGTAGACAGCCACCGCCGTCGCGCCGAGCAACACCAGGCGCCACCGCGTATGAAGCCTGCCCCACTGGGCGGCGATATGGCGCGCGGCGTACACCGCCTGCAGCAGTCCGCCCAGCCCCATGGCCACGGCGCCAATGGCCAGCGGGCTCACTGCCGGCGCGAAGGTGGCCGCCGTTCCGGTGGTCCCCCAGAGGATCGATGCTGCCACGACGGACAACGCTCCCCAACGCCGGGCCTGCTGGTGGTGAGGCGTGTTGTTCACAGGGCATCCAGGAGTTGCGTGGCGATGGACCGGGCATCCCGCAGCGGTGCATCGTTTCCTTCGAGACCCGCCCTGGCCATGGCTCCCTCAAGCAGGAAAGCCAGATGTGCAGCAAGACCCGGAGCCTGCTCTTCCCGGCCCGGCAACAGCGCGGCCACGTGCTTCGACAGGAGCTCCTGAACCTGTTCCTTGTGGCGCCGCACGGCAGCCCTGCCGGGATCCCCGGCCGGCAGTTCCGCCGCGGCATTGAGCAGACCGCAGCCCCTGAAACCGTTCTGGTAGGCGAAGTTGGCGTGGTCCAGGTAGGCGTCGAAGACCGCGAGGACCTCTTCCCGCGGAGTGCCGGCCGCTTCCAGCCGGCTGCGGTAAAGCCCCAGCCATTCCCCGTGCCGGGCTTCGAGGTATGCGGCCATCAAATCAGCCTTTGACCTGAAATTGTTGTAAAGGCTTTTCTTGGCCACTCCCGCTTCCGCGGTGATCGCATCGATGCCTGTGGCAGCCACGCCATTCGCATAGAAAAGGCGTGCGGCCGCCTCAAGCAGCAGTTCGCGGGCAGGACGGCGGCCCGGCGATGCAGGGCTTGAAAGGGTCATTGGGGCTCCTTACGGCATCGGTAGGTAGCCTAGTCTACCTACTTGACACTTTGGCCGGTCGGTTCTAAATTCAAGATACTTATTTTTAGAGCGAGGCACCGATGCTCAATCAAAGAGAATCTCACTTCCCCTCCGGCGGAAGCAGCTCCCCCGCCCAGCGGCTACACGGTTGGGCGGTATGAGATGGACTGGCAAGGGTGGGGGCTCTTCGGCCTCATGGCAACCGCCCTCCTGACGCTCATCATGATTGCGGCCCAGATGGCCGGCCTGACCCGGCTGGACCTGCCGCTGGTGCTGGGCACCCTGGTGACGCCTGATCCCGACCGGGCCCGGGTTGCCGGCTTCTTCATCCATCTCGCGGTAGGCCAGGTCTTTGCCCTGGGGTATGCCGCGGCCTTCGCACTCCTGGGCAGGGCCACCTGGTGGATCGGCGCACTGTTGGGACTGCTCCACGTGGGGGTGGCATTGACGGTCATCCTGCCGCTGCTGCCCGGCGTTCATCCAAGGATGGCTTCCACCCGGGCGGGCCCCTCCAGCACAGCGGTGCTGGAACCGCCGGGCCTGCTGGGCCTGAACTACGGCATCCAAACCCCGGCCGTGGCGATCCTCGCGCACGTTGCGTACGGCACCGTGCTTGGCCTCCTGCTGCGAGCATTGTGAAAACCGCACCCGGACCAAAGCCGGCCACACCCGAGCTGCACGCGGCTCCTGAGCCGCGCGCCGCCGTCGCACCCTTCCCTGCGGATTCCTGGCAGCCCCCGCCGATCGGTGACTACGGCCTGCTCGGTGATACCCGGACCGCAGCCTTGGTCTCCTCCACGGGGTCAGTGGACTGGATGTGCGCCCCCACGTTCGACGGCGAGCCAATCTTCGGTGCCCTGCTCGGCGGACGGGAGGCCGGGCAGTTCGTGACCGGGCCTGCCGGAGCCGCACACCTGGTAAGCAGGCGCTACCGCGGCAACACCGCCACGCTCGAAACAACATGGTCCTCCGGTGGTGGCCAGCTGACGTTGACCGAGGCCATGGTTGCGGAGGTGTCCGGCGCGCTCCTGCCCACCACGCTCTTCGTCCGGCGGCTGAGCGCGCATGGTGGTCCGGTCGCCGCCGTCGTCCGCTTCACACCACGGCTCGGCGAGAACCACCGCCGGCCGCGCGTCAGCAGGCGTGGCCAGGACCTGGTGTGTGAATGGGGCCCGCTTGCGGTGTCGCTGGGCTTCAGCGAGGGATGCCCGCTGCCGGCCGGCGACCAGCAGCCGGTGGTGGTGGTGCACCCCGGGCGGCCGGTGACGCTTGTCCTCGCCGTCGCCTATGGGGAACCGCTCATCCACGTGGATCCGGAAGCGGCCTGGAATCTGGTGTGCAGTGACGAGCGGCGGTGGGAGGACTGGGCCGGGGAGGTGGACGGCGGCATCCCCTTCCGTCCACAGGTACTGCGGAGCTTGTTGACCCTGCGGCTGCTGACCTATTCGCCGTCAGGTGCACCAGTGGCGGCCCCCACCACATCGCTGCCCGAGAATCCTGGCGGCATCCGGAACTGGGATTACCGGTTCGCGTGGCCCCGGGACGCCAGCATCGGCGTGGCCGCATTCCTGCACGCGGGGAAAACGAACGAAGCCCTGGGATTCCTGGGGTGGCTGCTGCATGCCAGCCGGCTCCAGCGGCCCCGGCTCCCGGCGCTGCTCACGCTGTCCGGCGGCAGGGTGCCCCGGGAGCGGGTGCTACGCGGGTGGCAGGGATATGCAGGCAGCGTGCCGGTGCGCACCGGCAATGGCGCGGCCGGGCAGCACCAGCTCGACGGGTACGGTTGGGTGCTGGACGCCGCATGGGTGCTCGTTGACGGCGGCCATCGGCTGTATTCGGAGACGTGGCGGGCCATGCGCGGGTTCGCGGACATGGTGGCGGATACCTGGTCCGCGCCGGATGCGGGGATCTGGGAGATCCGGGCCGACGCAGCCCACCACGTCCACTCCAAACTCATGGCTTGGCTCGCCCTGGACCGGGCGTTGCGGATTGGCGCCACCCACCGGCTGGGCAACCGCCAGCGGCGGCGCTGGCAGTCCGCCCTGAACCAGCTGGGGACTGAGATCCGGAGCAAAGGAGTGGACCCCGACCGTAACTGCTACACGCGGACCTACGGATCCAAGGATCTCGACGCCGCCCTGCTGGTCCTTCCGTTGATTGGGCTGGAGGACCCCGCATCCGAGGTGGTCCGGCGAACCATTGACGCAGTGTGGAAGGAACTGGGCGCCGGCGGGCCCCTGCTGTACCGGTACCCGCCCGGCCAGGACGGGCTGGAGGGCGGCGAGGGCGCCTTCCAGCCCTGTTCATTTTGGCTGGTGCAAGCGCTGGCCACGACTGGCCGGACAAAGGAGGCACTGGAAACCTTCGGCGCGCTGCTGAACCTGGCGTCCCCGCTGGGCCTCTTCAGTGAAGAAGTGGACCCGGCCTCCGGCGCCTTCCTGGGCAACTATCCGCAGTGCCTCACCCACGCCGCAATGGTCCAGGCCGCCCTGGCGCTGCGCGACAATCCTTCCGTATAAACACCAGCGGTCCGGAACCAACCGCCGCACCGCTTGCCGGAGCCTATCGCCGGCGTCCAGCCCGGCGCGGGAATTTGTTGCCCGCGTCCGGCGTTGTCGATCTGTCCGGAACAATCTGGACAACAGCAGCTGGACAGGAGAACACACCACATGTCAGTTGACTACGACGCTCCGCGGGTGACGCCCGAGGAAGAGCCGAACGTGGCACTGGAGGAGCTGAAGTCCGACAAGTCCGCCCGCCGGGAGGCTGCTCCCGACATGGACGAAACGGACCTGGCGGACAGCTTCGAGCTGCCCGGCGCGGACCTCTCCAACGAGGAACTCCTCATCCAGGTGGTCCCGGTGCAGGCAGACGAATTCACCTGCATGTCCTGCTTCCTGGTCCACCACCGCAGCCAGTTGGCCCGGGAGAAGGATGGCAAGAAGTACTGCAAGGAATGTGAGGGCTAGCAGGGGGACGACGGCCGGCCGCGTTTGGGTTTCAACCATTGGAATCCCCACTCGTGGCCCGAGCGCTGGGCAGCCATGATGTAGGTCACGCTCCGGCAAAGACCGGCCGACTGGAAAGAAGGAAACCATGTCCCTCAGCGTTGAGGAAATGAACAAGCAGCTCCCGGCGGCCAACGCGCTGCCCGGAGAGGCGGTCCCGTACTACATGGCGTCGGGCGAGGGCGCACGCTACGAAATCAACGGCCAGCTGGTGACGGTCATCGCCCGCACCGCCGATACGGGCGGCATCTTCAGCGCGGCCTACATCTCCGGCGGCATGGGGGCCGAGTCCCCCTTCGTCAGCCACAGCATCGAGCACAAGACCCTTTACGTCTTCGACGGGATCCTGCACGTCTGGCTGCCCGGCGAGAGCAGGATCCTCACCCCGGGCGACTCGGTGGTCATCCCGCCGAACACCCCGCACGCCTACCGGATGGCCAGCCACTACACCCGCTTCCTGAACTGGATGACGCCCGGCGGGGGGGAAAAGTACTACGAGCGGGTGGGGACGCCCATCGGTTCGCACGTACCGCCGGTGCGCCCCGGACACCAGGCCGGCCTTCAGGAGCAGGCCGAGGTGGGCGCCGAGTTCGGCATCACGTTCCCGGATGTGGAGCGCGTGGCGCCGTCGTTCAAGCACGACGCCGGCCTTCCGCCTGCCCAGAGCCCCTACTTCCTGAGTGCCGGGGAGGGTGAGCGGCTGGTCAGCTACCAGACGATGTTCACCTATCTGTCCAGGCCGGCCAACACCGGTTCGAACTATTTCGCCGTGCACACCAAGGGGGCCAAGAGCCCCTACATTCCCCTGCACTTCCATTCAGAGCACACGGAGAACTTCCTCTGCACGGAGGGCCGCATGTGGCTGTATGCCAACGGCCGCGAGATGCTCCTGACCAAGGGCGACTTTGTCCACGCCCCCGCCGGGACCATCCACTCGTTCGCGTTCGACGCCCATAACACCCAGATGGTGGGCTTCCTGACGCCCTCCGTGTTCAACGGGTTCTTCGAGTACTTCAACCAGCCCACTGAGGACTACATGTACACCGAGGGCGGCGAGCCCTACATGGACATGGAAGGCTTCGGGCGTGCCCAGGCCGAGATGGACCTGACGGTGGTGGGCCCGCCGCCGCAGCGCCGCGCTGCACTCGACATCCCGTAGCCCGGCCAAACACCCCATCGATTGCTCCGTACCTGCCCTTTTGAGCGCTGATAACGGCAGTTACGGAGCACTCGATGAGATTTTCATTCAACGCGAAGGCCCGGGCTTCCGAAAGGAAATCAGGGACCAAACCGCCGGACGGAAATGGCCCGTCAACATCTATTGACGGGCCATTTCTCTGTCAACTAATGTTGACGGCATGGAGGTGGAGCGGATGAAGACGCTGGTGGGATCAATGGACGGGAAAGGACCCGCGGAGGCCCTGTATGCGGTGGCCGAACTGCAAAAAGAGGTGGGCCGGGCCGAGGCATCCCTGGTTCGGCGCGCACGGCAGGCCGGCCTGTCCTGGGAAGCGATTGCCCTGTGCCTGGGCGTGAGCAAGCAGGCCGTGCACCGCAAATACGGGAAACAGTAGTGCCGGACTTAATACCCAATCCATTGCTGAGTAGCTGCCGTTATCGGACCCGAAAACGACAGTTACTCAGCAATCGATGGGGGGGTTAGGAGGTGGCTTGCTTGACCAGTTCGCGGCCGTAGTCGTTTCCGTTGGGGGTGCGGACCACGGTGTGCATGTGGAACGGGGCGGACTGGTCGTTGCTGAGGAACACACCGGTGTGATGGTCCAGTTCCAGCACCACCACCGGGCTCTGCAGGCGGAAGTAGAAGGCTTCCTCCCCTTCCCAGCCGCCGATCCAGCTGAAGAACGATTCCCCGTAGTGCTCCCGGATTTCCCGACGGCGGGCGGCGCGGGGCCCGTCCGGCAAATAGGCGATGAAGTCATCCACCACCGCGTCCAGCAGCTCCCGGGCCTCCGCGGGCATCTCCGCCACGCGGATCCCCTCGTACGGGATCACCCGGTTGTCCTGGAAGCAGCCGCCAAGATGCCGCTCATCGCCCGGGTGGAGGCGGCCCTCGGGCATGGCTGGGTCCACCATCGACCCGTACACAACAGCCCCGGCGCGCAGCTCAGAAGGCAGCGTACCCATCAACTGCCGGGCCAGCGCGATGCGCTCCTTGAACACCTTCACGCCACGGTGCGGTCCGGCGTCGATCATGTCCGGCTCCGCGCCCATGAAAACGGGTGAGATCACCAGCTGCGTCCCCACCACCAGGCAGTTCAGTGCCGCGTGGTGGCCAAAGAGCTGCCACCCCCAAGGCTCGGTCTCGGACGGTTCCCCGTACAGCGCGAAGTTGTAGCTGAATTCGTTCATCAGCAGCGGCAGCTCCACCAGGTCGCCAAGGAATCCGTTGATGCGCATCAGGTTCCGCACCAGCTCAAAACCGGCCGGGCTCAGGGACGCCTCCACCACCCCCAGGACCGCGTCCCGGACGGGCGGTTCCAGCTCGTCCAGGCGCAGCCCGGTGTCGTGCTGCATGAATTCGGGGTTGGCCCAGCTTTGCCATTCCGGCGCATCCACGGCGTAGCTGAGCTTCTCTGCCTGGCCAGGAGTGACGGCACCGAGCAGCTTGCGGGCCGCGGCCACCATCCCCGCGGTGGGCGCTTCCTCCCCGGGCCGCGCGGGCGCCAGCGGATACAAGCCTTCGCGGAGTACGCCATCGCTGGTGATGCCGGTGAAGGGCTGCGGGTACAGCTTCTGCCAGCCTTCGATCATGGGCCCGGCGAACGGGTCGCTCTTGGCCGCTTCTGCGTACTCGCGGGCGTTCAGGCCCCGGATGTCCGCCACGCGCGGGTGGTCCGGGGCAAACAGGTAATCACGGAATGACGGCGTCGACACGGGGACTCCTGGTGTTCTCAAGGGAAGCTGATGGTTCGGGAAAGCGGTTCCTGGGCATGCCTGGCCCAGCCGGCGGCCGCAGCAAGGGCATCAGCCGCGGCGGCGGCGGAGTTGCCCCGCCAGGCCACGTGCTGGTCCGGCCGGACCAGTACGGCGTCGGCGCCCCAGAGTGCCGACAGCACAGTTCCTTCGGCGGAGGGTCCGACGGCGGCAACGGTCACCGAAATGCCCTGCCGGGCAGCGGCCGCCAGCACCGGCTCGAACACCGTCACCGCCGGCACACCGCCCAGCGCGCCGGCGTCGCCCAGCAGGGTGAAACCCCTCCCCAGGACGCTGTACAGCGACGTGCCGTCCGCCAGCCAGGCGTGCGGCAGCAGGGCGCCCGGAACCGCGGACGGGACGTAGTGGATGGGGTCCTCCGCGGGGAGGGAGGAACCGTCCGGCACCACCACGGGCGAGCCGGCGTAGGCGTAGCCAAGCACCAGGCCCAGTGAGTCGAACTCGCTCTGCTTGACGGCAAGGGCGTCGTGGGCGACGCGGCGCGCGGCATCACCGGCAGGACCGGCGAGCGCAAGGTCCGGGTCCGCAAAGTGGTAGGCCAGGGCCTTGCCGTTCTCCGCGGCGTCACGGATAGTGCGGGCCGCCACCGGCCGGCGTTCATCCCCGTAACTGGCCAGGAGGTCGGGGCCCGCCCAGCCGTTGATGACCGCGGCGAGCTTCCAGGCCAGGTTGGCGGCGTCACCGATGCAGGTGTTGAAGCCGTGGCCGCCCCAGGGCGGGTTGAGGTGCGCTGCATCGCCCACCAGGAAGACGTTCCCGCGGCTGTACTCCGGGGCCAGCAGCATACGGGCCGTCCAGGGATCGGTGGCCATCACCTCGACGTCCACGTCAACACCCACGAGGGACCGGACCATCGCGGCAGCATCGCCGGCAGTGACGGTGACGGCAGGATCAACGCCCTGGACAATTGCCCACCAGGTCTCGGCAAGGTCCATGGGCCCCACCATCCCCGAGGTCTCCGACCCCACCACCCAGTACTGCACGGCGGGATCCAGCGAAACGGCGGAGGCCAGGGACTGCGAGCGGAACAGGATGCTGATGTTGGACAGGGCCGCGGAGCCGCCCTCCAGGCGGATGCCCAGGCTGCGGCGCACCGCGGAGGAGCCACCGTCGGCCCCGATCACGTAGTCGGCGCGAATGGTGCGCCGGGCGCCGGAAGCATCAGCCACCACGACGGCGTACGGCGCCGCGGCTGCCTCACCGTGAGTGCCGGTGCCGGGACCAGCGCCCGGAAGGCCGGCGTCGCCTCCTGCAATGCCCGGCCCCCGCACCTGCTGGACGGCCCATCCGGTCACGAACGTGACGAGCGGGTTGTCCGCGACGGCGGCGCGGAGCACCTCCTCGAGGACCGGCTGCGGAACCTGCTGGCCGCACTCCGGTTGTGGACCGTAGGTGCCGGGAACCAGCTGGAAGGCGTTGCGGAACCTGCGCAGTTCATGGGCCGATGGGCCGGTCAGCCCGGTGCAGAAGATGACGTCCTGGGCATAGTCCACCGGCAGCGGTGAAGCCTTCCGGAGTGCGTCCGCCAGGCCTAGCCGGCGCAGGTGCGTCATGGTGCGGGCGTTGGTGGTTTTGGCCCGGGGCCGGGTGGGGTCAACGGTGGTCCGCGGGTCGATGACGGTGCTGGGGACACCGCGGGAGGCGAGGTCCAGGGCCAGGAACAGCCCGCTGGGGCCGCCGCCGGAGACCAGGACCCGCACCTCCGCAGGGATCTCCGCGGACTTGGCGTTCTGGAACGTGCTCATCAGGCACGGCTCCGGAGGGAAAGATCGCCCACCGGCGTGGTGAGGGTGCCGAGCTTCTCGATCTCCACCTCGACGGTATCGCCGGGCTGCAGCAGCCACTGAGGGGTGCGGGCATACCCCACGCCTTCCGGGGTTCCGGTGGCAATGACGTCGCCGGGGTGCAGCGTGAAGGTTTGGCTGATGAGCGCGATGATGGCCGGGACGGAAAAGATCATGTCCCGGGTGTTGCCGTTCTGGGCTTCGATGCCGTTGACGCGGGTGCGGACCTGCAGCCCGTCCCGCAGGTCGCCCACCTCGTCCCGGCTGACCAGTGGACCCAGAGGGCCGCTGAAGTCGCCGTTCTTGCCCAGGGTCCACTGCGACGTAAGTTTCTGGGCTTTGCGCGAGGTGATGTCGTTGAAGGTGGAGTATCCAAAGACGGCGTCGGCAGCGGTGTCCTCGTCCGCGGACTCCACGCGCCGGCCGATGTACGCGGCCACCTCGCCCTCCCAGTCCAGCCCCGCCTCGCCTGCGGGGACGGGAACCGGGACGTTGCCCACGGACAGGGACGCCGTCCAGCGCGCAAAAAGGGTGGGGTAGGGCGGCAGCTCCTGGTCCTTGAAGCTGCCTTCCGCCACGTGCGCCTTGTAGTTCAGGCCCACGCAGATGACCCGCGCGGAGGCCGGGACCAGCGGCACTTCGGTGACGCTGCCCCGCTCCAGCCAGGCGCCGTCGTCGGACGCGTCATGCTGTGCCGTGCCGGCCACCAGGGCTGCTGCCTTGTCCTGCCAGCCCTCCGCGTCCGCCCAGAAATCGGCGACGGCAGCGAGCGGGAGGATGCGCGAGCCGGCGAGCGCTGCCGCCCAGGGTTCGCCGTTGTGCGTGATGCCAATGAACTGCATGGAGGGGCCTTTCGGTCAGTTCCGGGGCGCATGCTCCGGAGGAAGTGGTGGTCAGTGCTGCTTTGCCTGCCGGCAAAGGAAATCGATGGTGGCGGCGGCTGCCTGCCCCGCCGCGGCGCTGCTGCCGTCCGGCAGTTGCCACATATGGTCCGCGTCCTCCAGCAGGAGAAGTTCGACGACGGCACCGGCACCTTCCAGCGCCTCGGCCAGGCCGGTGGACTGCTCCACGGGGACGAACCGGTCCGCCGTTCCGTGGATGAGGAGGAAGGGCGGCGCGCCCGGATGCACGTAGGTAAGGGGGCTGGCCGCCCTGGCCCTGTCCGGGGCGGCGGCCGGCTGGGCGCCGAGCAGCAGCGCCTCACGGGAGCCGGGGTCATCGGCGCGGGCAATGGCGTCCGGCCTGGCCTGCCCACCCATCCGTACCAGGTCCGTCGGCGGGTACCAGGCCACAACCGCCGCAACATAGTCGTCCCCGTCAGCCTCCAGGGCGCCCTCCGGGTCAGCGAATTCCGCGGCTCCGGCGGTGAGGCCGAGGAGGGCGGCAAGGTGGCCGCCTGCCGAATCGCCCCAGGCGTAGATCCGGCGCGGATCCACCCCGTACTCAGCGGCGTGGGTGCGGAGCCAGCGGACCGCCGCCTTGGCGTCCAGCAGCTGGGCGGGAAAAGTGGCAACGTCCGTCAGCCGGTAGTCGGCGGAGGCCACCACGAACCCGGCGTGCGCCAGCTGTTCGATAGGGCCCAGGCCGAAGCCGTCCACGCCGGGCCCCAGCGAGGACCGCTCCCCCATCCGCCAGCCGCCCCCATGGAAATGGATCACGGCAGGCCGCCCGCCCTGCTCCTGCCCTTCAGCCGGGGAGCCGGGGAGGTAGAGGTCCAGCAGCAGCGGCCCGGCATTCTGTGGCCGGGCGAACTCGATCCCCCGCTGGATCCGCAGTGCCGTCATCGTTGACTCCATGTGTGCCGCGCCGTTTCTGTCCTGTGTTGTTGGGAGCGGACCAATACCGGCGTCCGCCTTCATGGACTCAACTCTGGGCCATGGACAGGCCCTGACGCGCGGCCGGTTTCACTGAATGAAACCCGTTTGGGAAGCATCCGACATCGGGTTGAAAACGGTAAAGGCGAGGACTTGAACCTGACGCTGCGTCAGGTCCTACGGTGGGGATATGGATCATCCGGACGAACACTGCTGGAGCATTGGCGAGCTGGCCGCAGCGACCGGCGTCACCGTCAGGGCACTGCACCACTACGACAGCATCGGGCTGCTCCAGGCAAGCGTCCGAACCCCGGCAGGCCACCGCCGTTACACAGGGCAGGACCTCCGGCGCCTCTACAGCATCCGGACCTTGCGCAGCCTCGGCGTGCCGCTGGGCGGGATCGCCGCCGTACTGGACCAGTCCGGCGGGGGTCCGGAGTCCATGCGTCAGCTGCTGCAGCGCCAGCTGGACGCCCTGGGCGGGCAGGCCCGGCAACTGGAGCAGCTCCAGCGGACCATCAGGGAGCTGCTGGACCGAATCAACCACGACGGGGACGCCGCCCCCGCCTACTTCGTAACCGTACTGGAAAGCATGAGCATGTTTGAGAACTACTTCACCGAAGATCAGCGCCGGGAACTCGCCCAGCGGCGCACCCAACTGGGCCGGCAGGCCACGGAGGAGGCACGGACCGAGTGGGCCGGCCTGGTTGAGGAGGGCCTGCGCCAGGTCGACGCCGGCATCCCCGCCAACAGCCCCGAGGGCAGGGACCTGGTGCGCCGCTGGGACGAACTGGGCTCCCGCTTCCACAGCAGCGAGGGCACCAAGGAGGCAGCCCGAGCCATGTGGAACGAAAACACCGCCGAACTCAGCAAGGCCCTGCCATGGACCGCCCAGCAGATGCAGGCCCTGGTGGCGCACCTGCAGGAAGCCCGCAGCGCCGGGTAACCCCTGGTCCCGGGCCTTTCAGCTGACCAGGACCTGGGTGGCGGATTCCTTCAGTTTGCCGTTGGCCCACTTCATTTGCCGGATGGTCTGGGGGTGGCATTTTTCGGCCAGGGCCAGGAGGTCTTTGTCCTTCATTCCCTGGGCAGCCTGGGCCAGCAGTTCCCAGTCGGCGGAGACGCCGCAGGCCTTCAGGTACAGCTCCCGGAGGTCCCGCAGCAGCAGCATCCCGGTTTCCGGGCGGCGGCCCACCATCTCGCTGCCCTTTTCGCGGAGGGTTTCCATGAGCCCTGCTTCGCCGCGCGGCTCCGGATCCAGGTCCTGGCCGTAGTTCCCGGCGATCGCGGCGATGTCCCGCACGTGCTGCTGTGACCAGCGCGCCAGGTCCCGGGCCAGATGGTAGATCTCGTGGTCCACTTTGTGCCGCTCCGAGATGGTCAGCAGGTGGTGCGCCAGGTCATTTTCGGAGCGGTGCATTTCCTCAAGTACAAGCCCGAACTTCATCGTGCCCCTCCTGCCGTGTCCGTGGCTTCGTCCGCCAGGGCGGAGGCAATGCCTTTGGTCCTGGCCTCTTCCGGGAAGTCCCCGGCCGGGGCCGACGCAGTGGTGGTGGGCGCCGGGGACGGCCCGTCACCGCCGGAAACCCGGGTAATGCGTGCCGCCGCCGTCTTGAAGATGGGCTGCTTGGAGGCGGCGTCCCAGTCGGTGATGGTCAGCTCGTTCGCGGCCCGGCCTGCCCCATCCGGCTGGTGGCCGCCGTCGGTGTCCCAGTAGCCGTAATGGAATGGCAGGAACAGGACGCCGGTCCGGATCCCACTGATCCGCACCTTGGCATGGACTGAACCGCGGGGTGTCTCCACCTCTGCAAGGTCGCCCTCGGCAATCCCGTACGCGCCGGCGTCGTCCGCTGACAACTCCACCCAGACGTCCGGTGCGGCTGCCTGCAGCTCAGGCGCCCGGCCCGTCTTGGTGCGGGTGTGGAACTGGTAGAGCGTGCGGCCGGTGATGAGCTGCAGCGGGAAGTCCCGGCTGGGCAGCTCGTGCGGCGGCACGTATTCGGCGGCCTTGATGATGGCCTTGCCCTCCGGGTTGAGGGCCTTGTATTCGGACGGATCCACGGGCGCGCCGGTGATGAGGTCCCGGCCGTAGGTCTCGCAGTATTCCGGGTGTGCCCAGAACTTGCCGTCGGCGTAGATGCGTTCGGTGCCGTCCGGCTTCTCGTCGTTGCACGGCCATTGGATGCCGGAGCCGCCGCGCAGCTTGTCATAGGTGATGCCGGTGTAGTCGCAGGGGCGGCCGCGGGAGCATTCCTTCCACGCTTCGAAGGCGGACTCGGGGTCGTGCCACTTGATCAGCGGCTGCCCGTCCTTGTCCTGCAGGCCCATCCGGTGGGCGTAGTCGATGAAGATGTCCAGGTCCGGCCGGGCCTCGCCCGGCGGATCCACTGCCTTCTCCGACAGGTGGACGGTGCGGTCCACATTGGTGAAGGTGCCCGTCTTTTCGCCCCAGGTGGCGGCGGGAAGCACGACGTCGGCCAGCTGGGCCGTCTCGGACAGGAAGATGTCCTGCACCACCAGGAAGAGCCGTTCCTGCTCCAGGATGCCGCGGACCCGCGCCAGTTCGGGGAGGGAGACGGCGGGGTTGGTGCCGCTGACCCAGAGCATCCGGATGGAGCCGTCCTCCGCGTACCGCATCATCTGCATGACGTGGGTGGGCGGCGAGTAGTGCGGGATGGACATGGGGTCGATGTTCCAGACCCTGGCCAGGTCCTGGATGTGGGCGTCGTTGGACCAGTTCCGGAAGGCGGCAAGGTCGCCGTCGGCCCCGCATTCGCGGGTGTTCTCCGCGGTGGGCTGGCCGTTCATCTGCAGGATGCCGCAGCCGGGCCTGCCCAGCATGCCGCGGATGATGTTGATGTTGTTGACCTGCACGGCGGCGGCGGTGGCCTGGTTGGACTGGTAGAAACCCTGGAGAACCGTGGAGAGCAGCCGCTCGGCGTGGCCGATGATGCTTGCGGCCTCGGAGATCTGCTCCGCCGGGACACCGCAGATCTCCGCGGCCAGGGCGGGCGGGTAGTTCTTGACCTCTTTTTCAAGCTCCGCGTACCCCACGGTGTGGGCCTGGATGTACTCCTGGTCCACCCAGCCGTTGGCGATGATCTCGTGCAGGATGGCGTTCATCAGGGCCACGTTGGTGCCGGGCCGCGGGGCCAGGTGCACGGTGGCGGCCTTGGCCACGGGGGTCATGCGCGGGTCCACGCAGATGATCTTGGGCGGGTTGGGCCCTGCCAGCCGGTCCAGCATCCGGGTCCAGAGCACGGTCTGGGTTTCAGCCACGTTGTGCCCGTAAAGCGCGATCACGTCCGCGTGGTCCACGTCCGTGTACGAACCGGGCTGGCCGTCGCAGCCGAACGATTCCTTCAGTGCCTCGGCCGCCGTGGCTGTGCAGAGCCGTGTGTTGCCGTCCACGTGGTTGGTGCCGATGCCGCCGTGCGCCACCGTCCCCAGGGTGTAGTACTCCTCGGCGAAAAGCTGGCCGGTGGTGTAGAAGCCGATGGCGCTGGGACCCTGTTCCGCCAGCAGGGCCTTTGACCGGTCCACCACGCGCTGCATGGCGGTGTCCCAGTCGGTTTCCACCAGCTTCCCGCCCTCACGGATCAGGGGTTTGGTGAGCCGGTCAGGTGACGCGTTCGCCTGCCAGCCGTACAGGTCCTTCGGTCCCAGCCGGCCATGGTTGACCCGGTCGGACGCGCGTCCGCGCACCCCGACGATCCTGTTGTCCTTGACGGCAATATCCATGGCGTCACCGTTGGAATGGAGGAGCGACGCCGTCTGGACCCACCTGTCCACGTCCTCCGGGGTCACGCCCTCGGCCAGGTGGCTGTCCACCCTGACCGGCCATTCACCGCCGCTGCCGTACGGTGTCCTTGTCCCCCATGGTTCAGCTATTCGGTCAATCCGAGTCATCTGTCCATCTCCTGTCCGGAACCGGCAGGCAACATCGAAAACGACGTTGTCCCTACCGGGTCCTGTACCCAGGAGACGCTGCTGGTAACAGGTGTTTTTGGTGCCGCCCGGCAATGGCCGTGCAGGTCAGGCGCCTAGGGCCGGCTTTCCCGAGCTCTCCTGCATTGGACGTTCCTGCAGCGGACGCCGGGCAAGCCAGGCAGCCACGATGGCGCCGGAGATGTTGTGCCACAGCGAAAAGACGGCGGACGGCAGCGCTGCCAGCGGGCTGAAGTGGGCGGTGGCCAGCGTGGCGGCCAGGCCCGAGTTCTGCATGCCCACCTCGAAGGCGAGGGCGCGGCGCGCTTTGTCGTCCAGGCGGCCGAGTTTCCCGGCGAGGTAGCCCAGGCCCAGGCCGAAGCCGTTGTGCAGCACCACGGCGAGGAACACGATGGCGCCGGCTTCGATGATCTTGCCGGCGCTGGCGGCCACCACGATGGCCACGATCAGGGAGATCACGACGGCGGATGCCCACGGAAGTGCCGGCAGCACCTTGGCGACGAGCTTCTTGAGGAAGAGCCGGGCCAGGAGCCCGGCCACCACCGGCAGCAGCACTGTCTTGACGATGTCCAGCACCATGCCGGCGGCGTCGATCTGGAGGTAGGAACCAGCCAGGAACAGGACCAGCAGCGGGGTGACAATCGGGGCGATCAGGGTGGAAACAGAGGCAACTGCCACCGAGAGGGCAACATCGCCCTTGGCCAGGAACGCCATCACGTTGGAGGCGGTCCCGGAGGGCGCGCAGCCCACCAGGATGACGCCGACGGCCAGCTCGGGTTCGAGGTTAAGGGCGCCCGCGATCAGCCAGCCCGCGCCGGGCATGATGATGTAGTGCGCAACGATTCCCAGTGCCACCGCCCAGGGCCGCTTGGCCACCGCAGCGAAGTCCGGCGGGGTCAGGGTCAGGCCCATGCAGAACATGATGATGCCCAGCAGGTAGGGAACGCTGGGCCCCATCGGCTTGAAGACCCCGGGGAGCAGGAAGCCGATAATGCCAGCGGCCACCACCAGCAGGGGGAACACCGTCACGGCGATGCGGGCGATCCTGCTTTCCGCTTCCAGCGCGGGGTTGGCGGGCGTCCCACCCGGGGAATTCTGGGGTTTAGTTGCCTCAAGCATCCAACTATGCTGGCACTGGCTGGCATGGTTCCGCCAATTGATGACCGTGAACGGTAACAACGGCGGAACCATACGGGCATGCCGGGCTGATCAATGAAGCTGCTTGCGGAGCTCCATTTTCCGGATCTTGCCGCTGGCCGTGCGGGGCATGTCCGCCACCACCACCAGGGACTTGGGGATCTTGTAGCGGGCCAGCCGGCCGTCCAGGAAGCTCCGCAGTTGCTCCTCCGTCAGCGATTCGCCCTCGCGCAGGGTCACGATCGCCTGGGGAACCTCGCCCCATTTGTCATCGCTGACACCGATGACCGCAACGTTGCTGACGGAAGCATGCTCCGCGATGACTGCTTCCACCTCCGCCGGGTAAATGTTTTCCCCGCCGGAGATGATCATGTCCTTGAGCCGGTCCGAGACGAACAGGAAGCCTTCCTGGTCCCGGTACCCCATGTCCCCGGAACGGAACCAGTGCCCGTCCGCGTAGCTGGCTGCCGTGGCCTCCGGCCGGTTCCAGTACTCCTTGATCACATTGGGCCCGGAAATCTGGATCTCGCCCACCTCGCCGGGAGCCACTGCGCCGCCCATGGGATCGGCGATCCGGACGTCGGTGAAGAAGTGCGGCAGGCCTGCCGAGCCGGCTTTGTCCCGGGACCTGTCAACCGGAAGCATGGTGACCCCGGGAGCCGTTTCGGTCATGCCGTAGCAGCTGGTGAATCCGATCCCGCGGTCCTCGTAAGCGTCCAGGACGCGGCGGGGAATGGCGGAGCCCCCGCAGGTCAGCTTGTCCAGGGAGCTGAGGTCCGCCGCCGCCCACCCCGGGTGCTCGCAGAGCAGCTGGAACGTGGTGGGTACGCCGTTGAGGGTGGTCACCTTGTGCTCCTGGATCAGCTCCAGGACCCTGGCGGGATCGAACTTTGCCTCGAGCACCACGGTGGCGCCCTTGAGCAGCATCGGCAGCAGGCCCATGTCCAGCGACGCCACATGGAACAGCGGTGAGATCATCAGTGCCACATCATTGCGGTTCAGATCCATGTCCACGATGGTGTTGATGCAGTTCCACGTGATGTTCCCGTGGGTCAGCAGGGCACCCTTGGGCTTGCCGGTGGTCCCCGAGGTGTAGAGGATCATCGCCCCGTCATCGTGCCCCACCGCCACGTCGATGGCGTCCGGCGCTGCTGCCTGCAGCGCACCCTCATATGGCGTTGCCTCGCACGGAGCCACTAAAGAGGGCCCGACGGCGGCCGGTGACGTGGCTGCGGAAGGCGCCGTCCCGCCGTCGGCCGTTACCACCAGGCGGTGAGTGACGCCGGTCCCTTCCAGCGCGGCGGTGGCGGACGCCTCAAGGACGCCGGCGTTGACCAGGAGCCGGGCTCCGGAATCCTGCAGCTGGAACTGCAGTTCAGGCGGCGCGAGCCGGGTGTTGAGCGGCACGAAGATGGCGCCCACAAGGCCGCAGGCAAAGAACGTTTCCACGAAGGAAGGGTGGTTCTCGCCCAGGTAGGCCACCCGGTCACCCTTGGCCACTCCCCTGTCCCGGAGTGCGTTGGCCAGGCGGTCTGCCCTGTCGGCGAGTTCTTCGTAGCTCAGGGGGCCGGCACCTGACAGGAGGGCAGCCTTGGCGCCCGACTTCCGGCGGCGGCGCTGCAGCCAGGATCCAACTCCGTTGTTGTCCATGGTTCTCCTAACGGACCGTGGTGAGGTCGTTGTTCTTAGACTCCCGCGTCAGGGCGATGAAGACAATCGAGACCAGTGCCATGACGGACAGGAACACCACCACCGGGAAGATGCTCTGGCCCGAGTCCTTGTAGAGTCCGGCGATGATGCCCGGGGTGAAGCCCGCGCCGATGAGGGTGGCCAGCTGGTAGCCGACGGCTGCACCGGTGTAGCGGGACGTGGTGCCGAACTGTTCGGAGACGAAGGCTGCCAGCGGCCCGTACAGGCATGAGTGCAGGATCAGTGCCACGGTGAAGGCCACGAAGACAAGGCCGACGTTGCCGGATCCCAGCATGCCGAACATGGGGAACAGGTAGGCGATGAACAGGGCCAGTCCGGCGATCATCACGGGCCGGCGGCCCAGCCGGTCCGACAGGCGGCCGCCCAGAAGCACGAAGAGGATGGAGATGGCCGAGGCGCCGGCGAAGGCGTAGAGCACGCCCTGCTGGGGCGCCCCCTTGGAGACGGCGTACGTCACCGAGAACGTGGGCAGGACCACCTGGAGGCCGAATCCGGCGGCGCCGGCGAACATGATCATGATCAGTGCCTTGGGCCGGCGCAGCACGTCCAACAGCGGGATCTTGCGCTTGGCGCCTTGTGCGTCTTCCTTGGCCACGGCCTCGGCGAAGATGGGGCTTTCGGAGACCCGGAGGCGGACGAACATGCCAACGATCAGGAGCACGAAGGACAGCAGGAACGGCACCCGCCAGCCCCAGGCCAGGAACGCGTCCTGCGGCAGGGCCGAGAAGATGCCCATCACCACGGTGCCCAGCACGGCGCCGGTGGGGGCGCCGGCGTTGACGAAGGAGGCTGCGAAGCCGCGGCGTTTGGGATCCGCGTGCTCCAGGGCCATGAGTGCGGCGCCGCCCCATTCACCGCCGACGGCGATGCCCTGGCAGACGCGCAGCAGCACCAGGATGACGGCGCCCCACGGCCCGATCACGCCGGCGCCGGGAATCAGGCCGATGAGGGTGGAGGCGATGCCCATCATGGCCATGGAGATGATCAGCATCCCCTTGCGCCCCACCTTGTCACCGAAGTGGCCGAAGATCACCCCGCCCAGCGGCCTGGCAACGTATCCGGCGGCGAAGGTGGCGTAGGCGGCCACCACGCCCACCCATTCGTCCGTTCCGGTGAAGAAGACCTTGGGGAAGGCTACTGCTGCGGCCGTGGCGTACAGCAGGAAGTCGTAAAACTCGATGGTGCTGCCCAGATAGCTGGACAGGATGACCGTGCGCGCTTCCTTGCGCTTGGCGGCCGTGCCCGCAGGTGCGAGCGTGGTGTGTCCGGACATGGCTGTTCCTAAGGAAGGAGGGATGGGGTACGGAGGGAAGGGGTTTTTGGGGTTGCCTGCGGAGGCGGTGCCGGAAGAGGCGCCGCCGGCGTTGTGAAGAGCTACTCCCCGTGGTGCGGCTTACTTGTCGAAGCGGCTTACTTGTAGAACCGGGCCAGGAATTCGGCCACGACGGCGGGGCGTTCCTGGCCTTCGATTTCGATGGTGGCGTTGACCTTGATCTGGGCGCCGCCCTTGACCTCGGTGACGTCCGCAATGGTGGCGTGCATGCGGACCTTGGAACCAACAGTGACCGGTGAGGTGAAGCGGACTTTGTCCAGGCCGTAGTTGACCTTGGTGGTGACGCCGTCGACGTCGAACAGCTCGCCCCAGAACGGGATGATCAGTGAGAGCGTGAGGAAGCCGTGGGCGATGGGGGCGCCGAACGGGCCGTCCTTGGCGCGTTCGGGATCGGTGTGGATCCACTGCTGGTCGTCGGTGGCGTCGGCGAACAGGTTGATTTGTTCCTGGGTGATTTGGCGGTAGTCGGTAGTGCCCAGGTCCTTGCCGGACATGGTGAGCAGGGTGTCGAAATCGACGACGAGATTGGGCATCGTTGCCTCCTGGCAGTTGCTTTTTGGGTGAGGAAGGTATGGTTCAGCGGGTGAAGGCGCTTTCGCCGGTGAGGGCGCGGCCAATGATGAGGGCGTTGATTTCGTGGGTGCCTTCGTAGGAGTAGACGGCTTCGGCATCGGCGTGGAACCGGGCCACGTCCGTGGCCAGGGTGATGCCGTTGCCGCCCACCACTTCGCGGGCCAGGGCGACGGTGTCGCGCATGAACAGGGACGTCTGCATCTTGGCCAGGGCCGAGTCCTGGTCGCGGTAGATGCCCTTGGCCTGCTGCTCGGTGAGCCGGACCACCAGGGAGAGGGAAGCGGTGACGTTTCCCAGCATGCGGGCCAGTTTCTCCTGGACCAGCTGGAAGGAACCAAGGCTGCGGCCGAACTGCTGACGCTGATTGACGTAGGCCAGGGCCGCTTCGAACGCGCCGGCGGCGATGCCGGTGGCGATCCAGGCAACGTCCGAGCGCATCGCCCTCAGCATCGCCGCGACGTCCTTGAAGGAGTTCACGTTGTGCAGGCGCAGGGCCTCCGGCACGCGGACGCCTGTCAGGGTGATGTGGGCGTTCTGCATCATCCGCAGGGACGTCTTCCCGGAGATCTTTTCCAGGCTGACGCCCGCTGCCTTGCGGTCCACGAGGAAGGCCTTGACCTGTCCGTCGGCGATGTCCCGGGCGAACACGGCCAGGACGTCTGCCGTGGCGGCGCCGCCGATCCAGCGCTTGGCACCGTCCAGGATCCAGCTGCCGTCGGCCTGCCGCCGGGCTGTGGTGGACAGGCCTCCTGCGATGTCCGAGCCCGACTCCGGTTCGGTCAGGGAGAAGACGCCTTTGAGCGAGAAATCGATGACCTTTGGCATCCATTCGGCCTGCTGGTCTTCGGAAGCGCCGACGCGGATGGCGGTGCGGAACAGACCGGCCTGCGCTGTGTACCAGGTGGCCAGCGAGGCGTCCGTGCGGGCGAGTTCGAAGATCCGGAAGCCCTGGTAGATGCCGCGGGCAGGCCCATCCTGGGTGAGTTCAGCCGGTTCCATCAGGTCCAGGTCGATCAGCGGCCGGGCGAGCTGCTCCGGGAACTCACCCCGCTCCCAGTACCCGGCCAGAAGGGGTTTCGCTTCGCGGTCCAGGAAATCCCGGAGCCGGGCCAAAACTGGGCGCTCGTCCTCTGTGAGCAGCGACTCGGCGTCGTACCAGTCCGCTGTGGAGTAGAGGCGGGCACCCACGCCGGGTGTCGTCGTCGTCAAGCTGTTCATCTCAGCCACCCAGCCCGAGGAGGCGCACGGCGTTGTCCTTGAGGATCTTGGGCCGGACCTCATCCTTCAGCGGGAGGTCCGCGAAGGCGCCCAGCCACTTTTGCGGGGTGATCAGCGGGAAGTCGGTGCCGAACAGCACCTTGTCCTGCAGATAAGAGTTGGAGGCCTTCACCAGGGACTCCGGGAAGTACTTGGGCGACCAGCCGGAGAGGTCGATGAAGACGTTGGCCTTGTGCGTGGCGATGGAGTTTGCCTCGTCCTGCCACGGCACGGAGGGGTGGGCCATGATGATCTGCAGGCCCGGGAAGTCCGCGGCCACGGCGTCCAGCAGCAGCGGGTTGGAGTAGGCGAGCTTGATGCCGTACCCGCCGGGCAGGCCGGCGCCCATGCCGTTCTGTCCGGTGTGGAAGATGGCGGGAAGCCCCAGTTCCTGGAGCGTCTCCCACAGCGGGTAGAAGCTCTCGTTGGAGGGGTCGAAGCCCTGCAGGGACGGGTGGAACTTGAAGCCGCGGGCGCCGAGCTCGATGGCCTGGTGCTTGGCTCCGGCGATGGCGTCCTCACCGGTGCGCGGGTCCACGCTGCCGAACGGGATCAGCACGTCGTTGTTGCGGGCGGCGCCGGCGATCAGTTCCGGGATGCTGTTGGGTTCGTGCTTGAGCTGGGTGCGGGCGTCCACGGTGAAGACGACGGCGGCCATGTTCAGTTCGCGGTAGACCTCGGCGATGCGGTCCAGGGATGGGGTCCGGTCCTCGGCCTTGAAGTACTTTGCCGAGGCCTCGGTCAGCTCCTCCGGCAGCGAGCCGTGGCCGCAGCTGTCCACCTCGAGGTGGACATGCATGTCGATGGCGTCGAGCTTCGCGGGGTCGATGCCCAGCTCGTAACGGTCAGCCATGGTCAGCGGGCCTCGGCGGGCTGCGCGGGCTTGAGGTCCTCCGGCAGGGGCAGGAATTGTTCGCCGTAGCTTTGCAGGGTGTCCTGGTTGAACAGCTGGCCGGCTTTGTCCCGCAGCGCCTCAAAACTCCAGCCGCCCTCGCGGTACTCGGTGGTGGCAGCTTCCGGGTGGGTCCAGACCTGCAGGCGGTCACCGCCGGCACCGATGGCCTGGCCGGTGATGTTGGCCGCCTCGTCGGAGGCGAGGAAGGCAACCAGCCCGGAGACGTCGTCGGCCGTTCCAAAGCCAAGGTCGTGGCGGAAGAAGGACGGCATGGCCTCACCGCGCTCGTCCGCCTCAACCGCCTTCTGGAAGTACGGCACCGTCTCAGTCATGGCGGTGGCTGCCACGGGGATCACGCTGTTGACCGTGACACCGGCCTTCTTCATTTCCAGGGCCCAGGTGCGGACCATGCCCACGATGCCTGCCTTCGCCGCCGCGTAGTTGGTCTGGCCGAAGTTGCCGCGTTGGCCCGTGGGCGAGCCGATGGTGATGATGCGGCCCTGAATGTTGTGTTCCTTGAAATAGGCGTAGGCCTCACGGACGCAGGTGAAGGTGCCCTTGAGGTGGACGTTGATCACCAGGTCGAAGTCCTCGTCCGTCATCTTCAGGATGCTCTTGTCCCGCAGGATCCCGGCGTTGGTGACCAGGATGTCCAGCCGGCCGAAAGCGTCAACCGCCCCGGCCACCAGCGCCTTGGCGGCGTCCGTGGTTCCCACCGGAACCACCACGGCGGTGGCCCGGCCGCCGTCCTTTTCGATCTGCGCCACGGCCTGGGCGGCCGTCTCAGCGTTCACATCATTGATGACGACGGCGGCGCCCTGGCGGGCCAGTTCCCTCGCGTAGGCGAGGCCGAGGCCCTGCCCGCTCCCGGTGATGATTGCAACCTTGCCGTTCAAGCTCATGGCCTGCTCCTTCGCATGCGCCGGCCGAAGCCGTTGGGGTGGTCCCACTGCGGTGTGAGATCCTTGTTGGAATCAATGAAAATACGGATCATTGAAAAAGTCAACGATTGTTTTTTACCAGTACCGGAGTTGTGATGGCCACCTTGGGCACAGACGTTCAGACCCCTCGCCTTGCGGCCGCCAGGATCGGCAGCGATGTGGGCCTGCTGCTGGCCAAGCTACATGCGGCAGGTTCGGTCCTGAACAACAAGGCACTGGCGGACTTTGGCCTGCGCGAACGCTCCTTCTCCGTACTGACGCTGGCTTGCAGCGGGCTGGAGCCGACGCAGCGCGAACTCGCCGATTTCCTCAGCCTGGACCCCAGCCAGGTGGTGACGCTGGTGGACGACCTGGAACGGCGCGGGCTGGTGGAGCGGGCGCAGGGCAAGCAGGACCGGCGGGCCAAGATCATCGTCTCCACCGCGGAGGGGCGGAAGATGCACACCAAGGCACGGGCCGCCCTGGATGCTGCTGAACTCGAGCAGCTGGCCGGACTTTCCGACGGCGAGTCGCAGGAGTTGAAGCGGCTTTTGCGCAAGGCGCTGTGGGGTGCCGCGGAGTAGGCAGACGTGTAGCGGGCAACTTCGCGCCGGCTTCCGGGACAAGCCCTTAGGACCGGAGAGTCCTAGTGAAAGGGAAGGTTGGAGCCTTGGGGGAAAGGCAGGACTCCCTGTGCCGGCGTCATGGTGACCCACTCGGCGCCCTGCTTGGTGGCAAAAATGATGACTCTTTCAGGGGTATCGAGGGGATCGCCGTCCGGGTAGGTCTCTCCTGCAGTGCAGGTCGGGGGCATGGAGGAGATGCGCAGGCTCCCCTCTCCGGGATCTCCCTTGAGAACCCGCTCGACTTCAACAAGGTGAGTGGTGGCTTTGGAGCCGTAGATTTTGGTCTCGCCGACCTGGACTTCAGGCTTTCCGATGAGGACCACAGGGGCGTTGTCGTATTGGTCCTGAGGAGTCTTAAACCAAACCCAGTCGACGCATGCTACGGGCCCGCCGTCTGTCACGGGGCTGCTGGCAGATCCAGGAGTTGGGCTCGCCGAATTGGCCGTCCGTTCCCCAGTTCCGGGTCCACCCGTCACCTCGCCGCCACCACATGATGTCAGCAGCACGGTGAGAAGTACGGATGGAACCAGGAATCGCCATAACCGGATGCTTTTCATCGCTGCCTCACAAGTGGACGCTGATCGGAGCATATAGGGGTTTCCTTTTGAACGCACCGCATCTTTTCCATCGGCTCGGTGTCTCGAAACCCCGCCCGCGAACCCAAGGTTTCAGACGGTTTGATGTGTAGCGTTTAGGGCACCCCGGCAGCGGGCATCTTTGCGGGCGGGCCTTACGGGAATTGTCGAGGATCGGGATGCCGCACTCCTCAAAGGAAATCATCCATCTGTCGCAGAGACCTGGCTGGGGACCGGCTTACGGGCGCTCTGCAAGGTGAGCGGCGATCGAATCGGACCGCAATAGTAGGGTGCGGGGTGAACAACACGGACAGGCTTGTAGTCGAAGGGGGGAACCGTGATCGCAGCGCTAAACCAACTCGTCGATTTCATCGATGGTCACCTCACTGAGGAGATCACCATTGATGACTTGGCGGTCAATCTCGGCATGACGGAGTACCACCTCCGCCGAATGTTCTCGGCGCTGGCCGGTATGCCGCTCTCCGAGTACGTCCGCAGGCGCCGAATGACGGTGGCTGCAGCGGACGTCCTCGGAACGGGCGAGCTGCTGGCAATCGCGGTGCGGTATGGCTACGGCTCGACCGAGGCTTTCAGCCGGGCATTCCGATCAGTGCATGGCGTCGGTCCCGGCGACGTGCGCCGGGACGGCGGACCCCTTCGCACGCAACCACAGCTCAGGTTCCGCCTGACCGTAGAAGGGAACACCACGATGGACACCCGCATCGCAGATCGGCCGGCATTCCGACTCATCGGCCGTTCGGCCCGTGTACCGCTTATTCATCACGGCCCAAACCCGCACATCCAGGCGCACATCGCCTCACTGCCAGCAGGAGAGCACGCCCGGCTGAAGGAATTGAGCAACACGGACCCCGCGGGCCTGCTCCAGGTGAGCGCCGACGTCGACCCGGACTACACGGAGGGCAGCGAACTGACCTACCTCCATGGTGTCGCCGTCACTGAAACGACACCGGTTCCCGAGGAGCTCGACGCGATCGAGGTCCCCGCAGGCACTTGGGCGGTGTTCCACGCCGAAGGGGCGTACCCGGCGGTTCTGCAGTCCACCTGGGCCTCCACTGCCACCGATTGGTTCCCGTCCAACCCGTGGCGGCTGCGCCCGGGTCCCTCGATTGTGGCAGTCCTGGATCGCGCCGCCGACTTCAGCACAGCGAGCTGCGAATTGTGGCTCCCGGTAGAACGCGCCTGACAGATCAGCCCGCCGGCAGGATATCCGGCGGGCACACGGCCCACTCTCCTACAGCGTTCGAGCGACCCATGAAGGATCGGTCAACGGGCAATCGCCGTCGTGTTGGATGTGCCACTGCTTGAATAGGGCTTACGGACTGAACGATCGACTTAGGGGATCTGACGTGACACAAGTGATAAAGGAAGCACACGATTCCTGGGACCGGGGAAGGTGGCGCAACCCGCCCGTGCGTGTCGTCGCTGATGGTCGGACTGTGCGGGTAACCGCAGCCGAGAACAGTGACGCGTGGAGGCACACCTCGTACGGCTTCGTCCATGACAGTGCGCATGCCCTGTTGGCACCGCTGCCCGCTGAGGGGGCCGTGGAGGTTTCATTCCTTCTCGATTACACCGAGCAGTTCGACCAGGCGGGGGTCTATCTGCACGTTTCGGACTCCGTCTGGATCAAGGCCGGTGTGGAGGTGTCCGACGGAGTCCCACAGGTTGGGGCCGTCGTAACACATGGGGTCTCCGACTGGTCGGTGGCACCTGTCCCTGAGTGGAGCAATCGGGAAATCACAGTGCGGCTGAGCAGGGCCGGTAACGCCGTCACCATCAGGGCCCGCGCCGGGGATGAGTCTTTCCGGCTCATCCGCGTTGCTCCTTTGGATGAAACAGTAAGTGCCGAGGCGGGCCCATTTTGTGCCTCGCCCACTCGGGCCGATCTCACGACCACCTTCACCCGATGGGTTGAGACCGATGCAGATGCAACCCTGCACCCTGAACACAACTAAAGCCGCAGCACTCATCCGTGAGTCGTACTGGGAGCGATGAAGGATCCCCCACCGGACGCCGCTGCAGCGGATACCTTCGGAGTAGATTTGGAGAATGAAAGAAAGGTTCGCCGATCGGGTGACCGTGCCTGATGTTATCGGGTTGCCATTCCACGTCGGCCGCGATGTGGCATGGGAAGCCGAAGTGAGCCTGGCGAATCCTGATCCGGACGGGCCACCCATCGGAGCCCTAGCTTGGCCTGGACTTTCTACATCACATCGCAACGTCCCGCCGCCGGTTCCATCGTCTATCGCTGGGATTCTGTGGCTGTCGAGGTTGTCGCGCACGGAGATGCGGAGTCCATCGCTTGGCTGAAGCGCCCTGATGCTCCGCCCGCGGATTCGGCCCATGCCACGACTCCGCAGCCCGAGCAACGCGTCGATCTGACGGAGACAGGGCCTGCATTGGAGTGACTTCGAGGGCACTAAGCATCGGGTTTGAATTACCGGCAAGGTCGAGCAACGTCGTCAGTCGTCCTTCCCGCTTCTTGGCTGAGTTCGGCATCGCTCGCTCTACGGTCTATCGTGCCATCCAAAGAGCAACGCCAACCCCGCCGAGGTAACAAATAGCGCCGCAAAAAGCCTGCACCAACTGCCAAACGTCACCGAGTGCTGAGTTATCCGCGGTAACGGGTGCAGTTGCACCTTGACGACAGACGCATTAGGCCGTTCCGGCTTACTACCAGTCGTGGACGGTGCCGTCGACCAGACGGTTGTAGGGCAGGTAGGCCTGCTGGTAGGGATAGGCGGCGGCGGCTTCTTCGTTGAATTCGACGCCGATGCCCGGCTTGTCGCCCGGGTGCAGGTACCCGTCGGTGAAGGTCATGGACTGCTCGAAGACCTCGTTGGTCTTGTCCGAGTGCTGCATGTATTCCTGGATCCCGTAGTTATGGATCGCCAACCCCACATGCAGCTGCGCCGCGAACCCCACCGGGGAAATGTCCGTCGGCCCATGGAAGCCGGACTTGATCTGGTACTGGGCGGCGAAATCCATCACCTTCTTCAACGGGCTGATCCCGCCGAAGTGGGTGGACGCGGCCCGGACGTAGTCGATCAGCTGTTCCTTGATCAGGGTCTGGTAGTCGTACACGGTATTGAAGATCTCCCCGATCGCCAGCGGCGTGGTGGTGTGCTGCCGCACCAGCCGCAACCCCTCCTGGTTCTCCGCCGGCGTGCAGTCCTCCAACCAGAACAAGTCATACGGCTCCAACGCCTTGCCCAGCTTCGCTGCCTGGATCGGCGTCATCCGGTGATGCCCGTCATGCAGCAACGGGATCTCCGGCCCAAACTCATTCCGCACCGCCTCAAACACCGTCGGCAAATGCCGCAAATACGCCCTGGTGTCCCAGTCCTCCTCCACCGGGAACGCACCCCGGCCGGCCGGTTCGTAGTCATACCGCTCCCCCGACGCCTGGGCCTGCGCCGCCACCCCGTACACGGCCTTGATCCCCGGCACCGCCGTCTGGATCCGGATCGATTTGTACCCCAGCTCCAGGTGCTCCCGGACCGAATCGAACAGTGACGGGATGTCCGCGCCGGACGCGTGCCCGTACGCCCGCAACCCGTTCCGGGACGCACCACCCAGCAGCTGGTACACCGGCATCCCCGCCAGCTTGCCCTTGATATCCCACAACGCCATGTCCACCGCGGCGATCGCCGCCATCGTCACCGGACCCCGCCGCCAATACGCACTCCGGTACAGGAACTGCCACGTATCCTCAATCCGGTGCGGATCCTTGCCAATCAGCAGCTGCGCCACGTGCTCCTTCAAATACGCGGCAACAGCGAGCTCACGCCCGTTCAAGGTGGCATCGCCAATGCCGGTCACACCATCCTCCGTGGTAATCCGGAGGGTCACGAAGTTCCGGGACGGACTGGTCACAAACACATCGGCGGCAACGATCTTCATGGCAAGCTTTCGGGTAGACGGGAAATTTCGGTGGGGTGGTGCAAGGGTCAGCGCTGGGTGCTGCCCCGGGCTGCGTCGAGCAGGGCAAGTTCCTCGCGGCGGGGCAGGCCTTCCCAGTCGCCGCGGGTGCTGACGGCGAAGGCGCCGGCCAGGATGCCGCGGTGCAGGCGCGCGGGGACGTCCTCGCCGTCGAGCAGTGCCGAAAGGTAGCCGGCGGTGAAGGCGTCCCCCGCCCCCACGGTGTCCACGGGGGTCACGGCGATGGCGGGTGCTTCGAGATGACCCTCAGCGGTGTGGACGGCCGCGCCGGCCGCACCGCGCTTCACCACCACTTCCCGGACCCCCAGCTCCAACAGGCACGCGGCCGCATGGGACTCGGCTGTCGCGGGCGCTGCCGGCCGGCTCCCCTCCCGGGGCGGGGCAACCAGGTCGAGTTCGTCGTCGGACGCAATGACGATGGCGGCGTGCCGGGCCAGCGGGCCAAGCACTGCCCTTGCCTGGTCCCGGGACCAGAGCTTGCTGCGGTAGTTCACATCCAGTGAGACCGGCACTCCTTCAGCCGCAGCGCGTTCCGCGGCGTACTCCACGGCATCCCGCGCTTCGGCGCTGAGCGCCGGGGTGATGCCCGTCAGGTGCAGGATCCGGGCACCGCCATCCAGGGCGGAAGCAACCTGGCTGCGCGAGATGGTGGATCCCGCCGATCCGGCGCGGTAGTAGAAGGCCCTGCTGAGGTCGGCGGTGCGCTGTTCCAGGAACATGACCCCTGTGCTGCGGTCCGGATGCACGCGGTGGTGCAGCTGCACGCCTTCGCCCCGCAGTTGCTTCACGATGAACTCGCCGTGCGGGTCCGCACCCACCGCCCCGGCCCAGGCCGCCGTGTGGCCAAGGCGCGCGACGCCGATGGCCACGTTCGATTCCGCCCCGGCCACCTGCATGTTCAGGACGCCGCCGTTCGCCAGCGGGCCGGCGGACCGGAGCGAGACCATGGCCTCACCGAAGGTCAGCAGGCCCACCGGGTGCGGGTCCGGCGTGTGCCCGGCCGGGCCGGTTGCGGCACCAGCCGTCACGCCCGGGTCCCGCTTCCCTCACGGGCCGCGAACTCGGCCGCGAGGCCGAGGAAACTGCGGGCACGGTCGCGCATGTCGGCGAGGTCGCCGCCGGAGGCTGCCGTGCCGAACAACGGACCGCCCAGGCCAACGGCGATGGCGCCGGCTTCCCAGTAACCGGTGGCTTCGCTGAGGCCCACACCGCCCACGGCGATGAAGGGGATGTCCGGGAACGGGTCGCGGACGGCTTTCAGGTAGCCGGGCCCGCCGATCGAGGCCGGGAAAAGTTTGATGGCGGTGGCCCCGCGCTCCATCGCTTCGTACGCCTCGGTGGGCGTCAGCGCCCCGGCCAGGACCGGGATGCCGGCCCCGGCAGCCTCACTGATGGAGGGGGCCAGGGAAGGAGTCACGATGAACTGGGCGCCGGCAGCGGTGACGTGTTCGACGTCGGCCTGGCTCAACACGGTGCCGGCGCCAACGAAGCAGCCGGCCGGGGCAGCCGCGCGGACTTCGCGGATGGCCTCCAGCGCGTTGGGCGTGGTGAGGGCGATCTCCACGTATCGGAAGCCTTCCTCCATGGCCGCCAGCGCTGCCTTGGCTGCAGCACCGCCGTCGTTCCCGCGGACGATCCCGACAAGCCGCGCCTGACGGATGCCGGCGAGCAGGCTGGCAGAGGTAACAGCTGAATTTTCGAAAGTCATGGGGTTCACCATTCTGCGAAGGATCCGTCGGGGTGGCGCCATACCGGGCCGCGCCAGGCATGGCCGCGCTTGTCCGCGGCCCGGACCACGGCTTCGTCGATTTCGACACCAAGCCCCGGGCCGGTGAGCCGCTCGATGTGGCCGTCAACGAACTTAAAGGGGGTCTTGTCCACCACGTAGTCAAGGACTTCGGCGCCCTGGTTGTAGTGGATGCCGATGCTTTGTTCCTGGATGAGGAAGTTGGGCGTCGCGAAACCCACCTGGAGGCACGCGGCCAGCGCCAGGGGCCCCAGCGGGCAGTGTGGCGCCAGCTGGACTTCATATACTTCGGCCAGGGCGGCGATCTTCCGAACCTCCGTGATGCCGCCGGCATGGGAGAGGTCCGGCTGCGCCACCGCAATGCCTGCCTGCAGTGCCGGCAGGAACTCCTGCCGGTTGTACAGCCGCTCCCCAGTGGACACCGGGGTGGTGGTGGAGGCGGTAAATTCACGGAGCAGATGGGTGTTCTCCGGAACCACTGGCTCCTCAAGGAAGAAGGGCCGGAACGGTTCCAGCAACGGGGCCACGCGCCTGGCATTGGCCAGGCTGAAGCGGCCGTGGAAGTCGACGGCGACGTCCCGGTGGTCGCCCAGGACCTGCCTCGCTGCGGCAACACGGCGGATGACGCCGTCGATCTCCGCCACCGAAGCCACCGGGCTCATCCGTCCGCTGGCGTTCATTTTAACTGCGGTGAGACCCACCTCGAGCTGGGCGCTAATCTGGTCCGCCACCTCGTTCGGCTCGTCGCCGCCCACCCAGCCGTACATCCGGATCCGGTCCCGCACGTGGCCGCCAAGCAACTGGTGCACGGGGGTGTTGAAGTGCTTGCCCGCGATGTCCCAGAGGGCCTGGTCCAGCCCGGACACGGCGCTGGCCAGGATGGGTCCGCCCCGGTAGAAGGAGCCCTTGGTCATGACCTGCCAGTGGTCTTCGATCCGGAGGGCGTCGCGGCCGATGAGGAGTTCCGAGAGTTGCCCGACGGCGGTACGCACCGTTTCGCTGCGGCCCTCGCAGGTTGCCTCGCCCCACCCCACGATGCCGCTTTCGGTTTCAATCCGGACGAAGAGCCAACGGGGGGCAACGAGGAAGGTCTCAATCCTGCTGATGAGTGTCATGTGTCCGAGCCCTAGCCCTTGGTGGCGCCGGCGGTGAGGCCGGAGACGATGTACTTCTGCGTGAAGAGCGCAATGATCATGATGGGGATGGTGACAACGGTCGCAGCGGCCATCAGCCCGCCCCAGTCGATGCTGGCATAGGAGACGAAGTCGAAGATGGCCACAGGCAGGGTCTTGGTCTTGGAACCCGAGAGCACCAGGGCGAACATGAAGTTGTTCCACGAGAAGATGAAGGACAGGATGCCGGCGGTCGCGATGCCGGACACCGCCAGCGGCAGCGTGATCAGCCGGAAGGCACCGATTGGCGTGAGCCCGTCCACCTCCGCCGATTCCTCCAGCTCCAGAGGCAGCGAGTCGAAGTAGCTCATCATGATGTACACGATCAGCGGGAGGGCCACGAACATGTGGCTGAGGATCAGCACCTCGAACTTCCCCACCATGCGGAGGTTGGAGAACACGTAGTACCAGGGCACCAGGAGTGAGACGCCCGGAATGACGCGGGCCATCAGGACCACCAGCGCCGAGCGGTGCATAGTGAACCTGCTCATGGCGTAGGCGGCCGGGACCCCCAGGACGATGGACAGCGCGGTGGAGACGAAGGCCACCCAGAAGCTGTTGAAGATGAACACGAAGTAGTTGTTGCGCTGCAGCACGTTGGCGTAGTTCTCGAAGGTGGGCGAGAACAGCAGGGCCTTGCCGGTGTCGTAGATGTCCACGTTGGTCTTCAGCGACGCCAGGAGCATCCAGAACAGCGGCGCGAGCAGGAACAGCACCACGAGGATGAGGGCGACAACCCGGAAGACTTTGTAGGCGCGGGTGGCGAGGGGCTTGCGGCGGCGCCGGGTCCGGTTGTTTGCCGCGGTGGCGGCGGAATCCGTCATGACGGTCATTTGCTTACCGCTTTCTTGCGCATGGTGAGCAGCCACATGGTGCCGATGATGATCATGAAGAACAGGATCAGCACCGCCGAGGAGAGCCCGTACTGGTTGTAGTCGAAGCTCAATCCGTAGGCGTAGACGTTCAGCGTCTCCACTTCGTGGAACGAGCCGCCGCCCTTGCCCTTGGTGGCGTAGAGGATGTCGAAGGTCTTCAGGGCATCGATGCCGCGCAGCAGGATGGCCACGATCACGGTGGGCATCATGAGCGGCAGGGTGATGAAGAAGAACCGCTGGAAGGCGTTGGCGCCGTCCACGCGGGCGGCCTCATCCGGTTCATCGGAGAGCGAGGTCAGTCCGGCCAGCAGGATCAGGACCACCATGGGGGTCCACTGCCACACGTCCATGAAGATGGTGGTGCCCAGGGCCGTGTCCTGCCCGGACAGCCACGGCTGGGGCGGGATGCCCAGCATGCCCAGGAGCTGGTTGGCGAAGCCGATGTTGGGATCGAAGATCAGCCGCCACATCATGCCGACCGCCACGGGGGTGGCCACCAGCGGGAGCAGGATGGCCACGCGGACCCACTTTTCACCGCGGAAGGGCCGCCACAGAAGCAGGGCCACGCACATACCCAGCACCACTTCGAAGGCCAGCGCCACACCCGTGAAGGCCAGGGTGCGGCCCACGGCGGGCCAGAAACGCTCGGTGTCGGTGAGGACCGTGATGTAGTTCTGCAGCCCGATGAAATCCGTGGCGGCCCGGACGGAGCCCTGGGAGTCGGTGAGGCTGAGGTACACGGTCCAGGCCAGCGGAAAGACGATCAGGACGCCGACGAAGATCATGGCCGGTGCCGCGAAGAGCCATTTGCGGTGCCGGTTGGCCCAGGCGGAGAAGTGGCCCCCGGCACCGACGGGCCCACTGGGCCGGCGGGTGCCGGCGCTGCGGGGAGGGTTCAAGACAGACATGGTTCACCTAAGGAGTTGGGGGTGAAGTGGACCGGCGAAGTGGGCCGGTGAAGTGGGCCGCGCCGGGACGACTTTCGGGCCGTCCCGGCGCGGATGTTCGGGCACGGTGGGTGCCCGGCGTCCTACTTCTTTTCGCTGTCCAGGAAGGTCTGGAAAGCAGTCTGGGCGTCGTTGGCCGCAGCAGCGGCGTCCGCGCCGGTAATGGAGGCCACGATGGGGGCACCCACGATTTCGCGTGCCTTGCCAACGGTGACAACCTCGGGCCGGTCGTGGCCCACGCCGTTCTTGGCGCTGGCGGAGATGGCCTCGGCGAGGTCCTTCGGGTAGGTGGAGGTGCCGTCAGGGTTGGACCAGACGGACGTGCGCGGACCCGGGACGCCGGCCTTCTGGGCCGCCAGGGTGCGTTCCTTGCTGGTTGCCCACTGGATGAACTTCCAGGCGTTGTCCGTGTTGCTGGAGTTCTGGTTTACGCCCAGGGCCCAGGAGGGGATGTTGTACGGCTTGGAACCGGCGGGACCGGCGGGCAGCGGGGCGAATCCCACTTTGTCGGCAACCTTGGACTTGGCGGGGTCGGTGGCGTTCTTGTAGAGCGAATCGGCCTCAGTGTAGAAGGCGGCGCCGCCCTGGGTGAAGATGGCCATTGCCTCCGGCCAGCTCATGTCCGTGCTGACGTTGGCGGGACCGTAGTTGCGGATCAGGCCGCCGTAGTAGGCGTAGGCCTTCTTGGCGGCATCGGTGTTGACGGAAGCCTTGCCGCTGGAGTCCATGAAGTCGCCGCCGAAGCTGTACAGGAAGCTGGAGAACTGGGTTACCGCGGTGGACTTGCCGGTGCGGGCTACGAAGCCGGCGGTGTCAGGGGAGGAAGCCTTGATGGCCTTGGCTGCCGCTTCCAGTTCCTCCATGGTCTTGGGAACCTGGAGCCCTGCGGCCTGCAGCAGGTCCTTGCGGTAGTAGAGGACCTCGCGCTCGGTGATGATCGGAACACCAACCACCTTGCCCTCAACGGTGGTGGCCTTGACCGGGCCCTCCTGGTAGTCCTTCCAGTCCCAGCCCGAATCCGACGAGACGTTCTTGGTCAGGTCCGCCAGGTAGCCGTTCTTGGCGAACGCCTTGCCTTCCTGCAGCGGGCGGTACATCATGACGTCGATCTCGTCGCTGCCTGCGTTGAGCTTGACGTTGTACTGGTCCGAGAGCTGGTCCTCGCCGAGCTGGGTCAGCTCTACCTTGAGCCCGCTGGACTTCTCGAACTCCGGAATGGCGGCCTTGATGCCCTCGGTCCAGACGTGGTTTGCCAGGGTGACACGGACGGTCCCGGACTCCTTCGCCTGGTCGCTGCCGCCTCCGCCGCCGCTGCAGGCGGTCAGCCCCAGCGACATTGCCGCGGCAACTGCCGCGTACTTCACAATTGAACGCCGCTTCATTACGACTCCCTTTGCCTTTCGGGCCCGCAGCTTCGCGGGCGGGTGACAGACGCCTCGTTACGTCTGTTGTGTTTAGCGAGCATAAACAAATAAGGCAGACATATACAAGACCTGGCTATCCCCCGATATGATTTATTCATGACCATCCCAAAGGCGGCGTTGTCCCCTGACCTGCATTCATCGCTGGTCGAGAACCTGGGGCTCGCCATCGCCGAGGGAACCCTGGCACCGAATTCAATCCTGCGACTCGATGAGCTGGAGGCGCACCACAATGTGTCCCGCTCCGTGATCCGGGAGGCCACCCGCGTCCTGTCCTCCATGGGCATGCTCGAATCACGCCGGCGCCTGGGCACGGTGGTCCAGCCGGAGGCCAGCTGGAACCTCTATGACCCGCAGGTGATCCGGTGGCGGCTGGCATCGGCCAAGCGGCTGGAACAGCTGCGGGCACTAAACGAACTGCGTGGCGCCATTGAACCGCAGGCAGCCCGGCTTGCCGCCGAACGCGCGTCCCTGGACCAGGCCAGCGACCTGGTTTCCATGGCCGCCCGGCTCTGGGCCGCCGGGCAGCGGGGGGACCAGGACGACTTCCTGCGCCTGGACATCGAGTTCCATGCCGCGGTCCTCAACGCCTCCGGCAACCTCATGTTTTCGCAGCTTCACAAACTCGTGGCCGAGGTGCTGGCAGGCCGGACCCAGCACGGCCTGATGCCCCACCTTCCGGACCATGAGGCGCTGCAGTTGCACGTGGACGTGGCCAGCGCCATCCAGCGCGGCCAGGCAGCGGCGGCGCACGCCGCCATGAGCCGGATCGTGGAACAGTCCACCGAGGAGATGGGGGACATCTGGTCCAGCAGCCATGCTTCGGTGGCCGGAGAGCAGCCCTAATCCCGGCTAAGCCGGGTGCCGGCAGCGCCGCGGACGTCAGTGGCTTTACGCCCGCCGGGCACCTGCCAGCTCGTCCCTGCCGTGCCGGCGCAGCTAGCGGACGATGAAGACTGCAATCCTCACGAAATCGGGGAACCGTTCCCCGGTGCCCACGGCGACGATGTGGTTCAGCCATGCCCACTCTTCGGAGGCCGTGGAGAACCTCAGGGAGCAGCGGAAGTAGATGGCGGCCGGATCCACCCGTTCGCCGCGGTTCAAGCGTGCAAGGTCGCTTGCCGAGCCGTGGCGGATCGCGCTGTTGTGCACATGGATCAATGGCCCGTCATCGGTTTCGACGATGTAGCGGGCATCGAGTTCGGTCAGTTCCGGGCTGTGAAGGACCTGGAAATCCGCGCCGCCAGGCAGCACCTTGCCGCTTAATGTGGGGCCAACCATCGTTCCACCCGTGATGGGGACGATCCTCCGGTGGCCGGTGGGGGCGGGGCCAACATCAGTGGGTGGTTCCACCGCCACGTTGAGCTCCATCAGGAACTCCAGGCGCGGCGGAACAGGCGTTGTCACAACATCCCCACCGTCAGGCGGCTGGGGTAGGAGGCGCCCACATGGATGCTCTGTTTGGCGCTCACGGCAACTCCCGACTCGTAGGCCAGCTTGCCGGTGTTCAGGTTCCGGTCCCAGCGCGGGTGACAGCTGGAGGTCACCTGCACGCGCAGGCGCTCCCCAGGCGCAAAGGTCAGTGCCGTCTCCCAGAGGCTAACGGTGTACTCGTAGACTTTCCCAGGCTCGATAGGCGACTGGGGATGCCCTTCTTTGAACAGGCCGGTCTCCGCATAGGCCTCCCGCCAGGACGCCCGGACAATCCCGTCTGCGATTCCCAATGAAACCTCGTCCTCGGAAACCTTGCAGAGCCGGACCACCCAGTCGGTATCCACCGCGCTGGATGAGGCAAACAGCGTGGCGGTGACAGCCCCGAAAATGGTGGTGGCCTCTGTAAAGGGCTCGGTGGTGAAGACGGCGACGTCGGCCCGCGCCTCCACGGCGTCCTGGCGAGCGGGACCGGCGGGGAAGGCCCCGGCCAGCATGGTGGCTCCTCCCGTGGTGGGTACCGGATCCAGGGGATCGTATACATAGTCGACGGCGCCGTCCTCCGCGGCATGGTCAAGCAGCGCCCCCTCCGAGGAAAGGAACCATGATCGGTGCCGTGAGGGGGCCGGCAGCTCATCAAAACCACGCCAGCGGTTCTCGCCCAGGAAATACAGCAGCACCTTGGGGACCGCGGCGATGGCCTCTTCGTCACCTTTAAGGACCGCGTCGAACCACGCGGCGTGGAGGGACGAAAGGTCTCCACGGCCATCGACAATGCCGGAGGAAGCAGCCGCCCCAAAGTGGATGTCCGCATACCCGCCTGAGAGATTGGTGTGCGTCCACGGGCCCAGGATGAGGCGGGGCGCAGTGCCGGGGCGGGTTTTGCTGAGGGCAGCCTGGCGGCGGTACTGGTCCAGGGTGTTTGGGGCGAAGATATCGAACCAGCCGCCGATGTGCAGGGTTGGCAGCGGCAAGGCAACCGCGGAGGCGGCATCCCACAGCCGGCAGAAGCCGCTGCCCGGACCCTCGCCTGCGGATGGCATCACCTGGTCCCTAACGAAGGTGCCAAGGCGGCGTTCAAGGTCCCGCAGCGGCAGGACGTCATAGCAGGAACCATCCGCGAAACCGGCGTCCAGATCCAGCCACGCCTTGAATTCCTTCCCGCGCCGCTCGGGATCATCACCATGTTCACGCATCAGTTCATTGAGGGAAATGGAGGCATGACCCCAGGCGAGGCGGCTTCCCAGTTCGTAGGCCCCGCCCCGGTACAGGGCGCCGTTGTTGGCGTTGCCGCCCGCAGAGACACCCGGAGCCAGGGCCCTAAGCCCGGCCGGGGCGTTCCGTGCGGCGCGCCATTGGGTTTCAGCGAAGTAGGACCGGCCCCACATGCCCACCAGGCCGTTGGACCAAGGAAGGCGGGCGGCCCACTCCACTGTTGCAGCGCCGTCGGACGCTTCATTGACCGAAGGCTCGAACCTGCCGTCGGAGCCGAACCTCCCGCGGCAGTCCTGCATCACCACCACATACCCGGCCGCCGCGACCGTTACGGGATTGAAGTAGGCCGAGTTGACCGCCAGATCCCGTCCGTATGGTGTGCGGGTCAGCAGCACCGGAAAGGTTTCACCCGGCGCTTCAGGCCGGTAGACGGTGGAGCGCAGGATGGTTCCGTCGGTCATGGTTGCTTCAACATCGCCTTCGACGACGACCGGGTAGCGCACGTGCGTGCCTTTCGTTTGGGTTAGGGCTGGGTTTTTGCTGAGGCGGCCCGGACGGGCCGCTTGCCGAGGTCTTCAGTCCTGGTCCGATAGGTCTCCTTGACCCACACGGCGGTCACGACGGCGGAGACGAGGCAGCAGGCGGCCGTGAAGGCAGCAACGGGCAACCAGCCGTCGGGGCCGGGCTGGACGATGGCGGCGGCAATGGCGGGCGCGAAGCCGGTGACGACAAGCCCCAGTTGGGAGGCAGTGGCTGCTCCCGTGTAGCGGATCCTGGTTTCGAACATTTCCGCAGTCATGGAGGGGCCAAGCGGGTTGACCATGCCGTAGCCCACTGTCATGAAGAGGATGGCCGTGGCGAAGATCAGCGGGATGGAACCGGTGCTGATGGACCAAAAGAAGGCAAAGACTGCCGCCGCGCAAACAAGGTTGCCGGTAATGAACACGGGCTTGCGTCCGATCCGGTCCGCCAGGATGCCGGCGTACGGCTGGACGATGATGCCCAGGGCTGCGGTGACGATGGTGACGGTGAGCATGACGGCCGCCGGGACCCCGAGCTTGCCGGCGTAGGCCAGACCGAAGGCGGCAAATACCGAGGAAACAACGCTCCAGAGACCGAAGAGGATCACCTTGAGGATGGTGACCCAGTGGTCGCGCAGGACCACCTTGATGGGGAGTTCGCGCTTCTGATCCTCGTCCTTGGCGGCCTCGAACACCTCCGATTCTGGGAGGCGCAGCCGGATGTACAGGCCCACTGCGACAACCAGGATGCTGGCAAGGAACGGCAGGCGCCATCCCCACCCGAGGAGATCCTCCTGGGGCAGGAGCGACACCGCGAGAAATGCCAGCGATGCCAGCATGATGCCGGCCACCGCGCCTGTATTGACCCAGCTGGCATAGAAGGCCCGCTTCTGGGAGGGGGCGTGTTCCATGGTCATGGTAACGGCGCCCACGGACTCACCCGCTGCCGAGGCTCCCTGCAGAGCACGCAGAAGGACCAGAAGGACGGGCGCAGCGGCACCGATGGCGGATACCGGCGGAAGGCAACCGATCAGGAACGTGGCTACCCCCATAAGGACCAGCGTCAGGACCAGCATTTGCCGGCGGCCGATCCGGTCACCGAAGTGGCCAATCACCCCCGCAGCCAGGGGCCGCACCACATAGCCGATGCCAATGGTGGCCATGGAAAGGACCATGCCCAAGGCGGGGTCGATGCCCGGGAAGAAGATCTTGTTGAAGATCAAGGCCGAGGCTGAGCCGTAGATGAAGAAGTCGTAGTACTCGAGGGTGCTGCCGTTGAAACTGGCCACGGCGGCCCGGCGGGCGTTTTTCGTGCCCTGTTCGGTTGATGTGGGAACTGATAATGCGTCCGGGGACAACGGCGTCACCGGAGTGGGACCTGCGGTCATTGCGGATCTCCTGGAAATTTACGGGGTTAGCAGGCGCCTGCTGGGGGACTGTCGCGCCCGGTGCACTGTTGTGGGCCGGATCACTGCCTAGATGCTATGCGTATCTACTCACGATCGTCAATAAATCTGCAAAATATCTTCAACCGCACGTGCCGGGCCTGAGAAGATGGACCGTGACCTTAAAGCCCCCTACCTCCCCCGGTGACCTCGCCAACGCCCGGATTGCCGCCGAACAGGTCAATTTCCCGAGGCCGCTGAAGGGTTCGGCGTCCCAGCATCTGGTGGTGACAATGCTTGCCGACTACTGGCGGGGCTCCACCGCCTGGCTGCCGTCCCGCCTGATTGTTTCACTGGCCGGGTCCTTGGGCGTCAGCTCCTCTGCGGCCTCAACCGCATTGAGCCGCCTGGCCGGGCGGCACGTCCTGGAGCAGTCGAATGCAGGGCGCACGTCCCGTTACCGGTTCACACCGGAAGCGAAGGCCCGCCTGGAGATCGGTGTGGGCCAAATCGGCGGCTTCGGCTCCGAAGAGCGCCGGTGGGACGGGATGTGGACGGTAGTGGCCTTCACCGTGCCTGAAAGCTCACGGGAAATGCGGGAACTGCTGCGGAGCCGGCTCAAATGGCTGGGCTTCGCCCCCCTGTACGGAGCCGTATGGGTTTCGGCATGGAACACCGCGAACGAACTGGAAGACTCCTGCCGGCACCTGGGGGTGGAAAACTATGCCATTTTCCGCACACCCGAGGCGGAGCTGCGCGGCCGACCGCTGATTGAGGCATGGGACTTGGAGGATGTCCGGCGGCAGTACGCACCATTCATCGACACCTACGGCCAGAAAGCCCGGATGCTCTACCCACAACAGCTCAGCGGGGCGGAGGCCTTCAGGCTGCGGACCGAGGTTATCAATGCGTGGCGGGCGTTCCCCTGGGAGGACCCCGGGCTGCCGCCGGAACTCCTGCCCCGCGAATTTCCGCTGTTCGAGGCGCGCCGGATTTTTGTCACCCTGTACAACTCACTGGCGGACACCGCCGCCGCATACGTGGAGGAGACCGCCGTACGGCTTGCGCCTGAACTTGCTGGGGAAATCCAGGCCTTCCGGGTTACGGCGTAGAACCCTCAGCAGCTATGCAGGCCGTACCGCCGCCAGTTCCCCGGCCAGGAAATCCAGCGCGGGCCTGCCTTCAGGAAGGCCTGCCGTGTGGTTGAGGTGGCCGTGCACCCCGCCTTCCGCGAGGAAGTAGGACACCGGAACCCCGGCCCGCTCCAAAGCGGAGGCAAAAAGCTCGGTGGAGCCGCGGGCGTCGTCGTACTCGCATGCAAGGAGAGCCGTGGGCGGAAGCCCGGCAGGGTCGGCGCAGCCGGGCATCGCGTAGGACGATGCCATGCTGACAGGCCCGCCCACATAGTTCTCCGCCGTCCGGATGCAGTCCTCCACCGTGAACCGCAGGTGCCTGGGCAGCCCGGCCATGACCTCAGGGTCCAGTCCCCCGGCGGGCGGCGGCAGTTCCGCGTGCAGGAAGGGGTAGGCCAGCAGGAGCTTGGCGGGCAGCGGCTTCCCGGCGTCTATCAGGTAGAGCGCGGCGCCCACGGCCAGGTTGCCCCCGGCACCGGCACCGCCCAGGCAGAGCAGGTCCGGATCCAGGCCCAGGGATTCGGCGTTCTCCCGGGCCCAGAACCAGCCCGCCAACGCGTCGTCGTGCGGGATGGGGAAGGACACGCCGTCGCGGGCCAGCCGGTAGTCCACGGACAGCACCGGCGTGCCGTGGTGCGCGAGCACCCGGGCCAGGTAATCGGATTCCGGAATATCCACGCTGCCGCTGACGAATCCGCCGCCGTGCAGCCACACCAGGGAAGGACTGTCCGTGCCCGCCCGTTCGCCGTAGATCCGGATGCCCACTGGTCCGTGGCGCCCGTCGGCGGTCACGGTGCGGATAGGGACGTCCGGGCCCGGCGAGCGCACGGCGTCAGGGTTCAGGAACTGCGGCCCTTCCGGGCTGGCCAGGTACTCGGCGAAACCGGCGGCGGTCTCCCCCTGGGTGCTCCGGGAGAGCCCGGCGGACCCCGCGGCTGATTCTGTCCGGGATGTCATGGTGTTCCCAGCTTCCGTGAGAAGTAGTCGACGGCGGTGGCCAGGATGGTGTCCAGCTGGTCCTCGGCGCCGAAGAAGCAGTGGTCCCCGCCCTTGATGGTCACCACGTGGTGTTCCACACCAGCCTCGGCGAGCGCGGCGGCCAGGAGGTCGGTCTGCGAGTGCGGGACCAGGCCATCCGAATCGCCGTGGACCAGGAGGAACGGTGCGGCGTCAGCGGTCACATAGCTGACGGGACTGGCCGCGGCCAGCAGTTCGCGATCATCCAAGCCGCCCACCAGCATGTTCTCCGGCTGCAGTGACCTCCCCGGCGGAACAGCGGCCGTCAGCGCCGGGGGAAAGAGCCCGCCAGGGGTGTTGATGGGGGGAATGTCCACGAGGGAGGAAACGCCGTAGAAGTCGACGACGGCGCTGACGCTGCTCGGGTGCCCCTGCGCACCGAGTCCGCCTTCCAGGTCGCCGCGGTTGCCGGTGAGGCCCAGGAGCGCCACCAGGTGGCCGCCGGCGGATTCACCCCAGGCACCGAACCGCTCAGGGTCGATGTTGAGGCCAGCGGCGAATTGCCGGAGGTAGCGGACCGCGGCTTTGAGGTCGTGGAGCTGCGCCGGGAACGGGGCTTCCAGGGAGTGCCGGTAGTCCGCCGTGGCGCACGCAGTGCCCGCCTGGTTGAGCAGCCGGAACACGGAGTCGGGCGCGAAGGTGGGCGGCAGTTCCCGGCGGTCGCCCAGCTGGAACGCGCCGCCGTGCACCCAGAGGACCAGCGGGGTAGGGCCGGCAGCCTTGCGGGGCAGCCAGATATCCATCTTCAGGGGCCGGAACCCGATGGCCCTGGCGTAGGTGACCTCACGGTAAACCGAGGAGACGTCCGAGATATGTTCAGGGGTTCCCGGCGCATCGAAGACGGGGAACGGCGGAACCTCCCTGTCTCCGGGCCTGGAAATGTCAGGACGGGACGGGTCCGTTACGTCGGTAGCGTTGTCCACTGTCATAGTGTGCTCCTCATCAGTTCAGGTTGTGCGGTGTCCCCGCCGGTTGCGGCAAGGAAAGTATGGTTTCCGGGCCCGACGACGGCGGCCGGCTCGCCGGGCAGCCTTACCTCCGCGGTGGTGCCGGAGGGGATCGTGGCACTGAGCGTCAGCACGCCGTCGTCCCTCCCCCACTCCACCCCGAGCAGGCCGCGCGGCCCGTGGTGCGTTGTGGACGCGGACGTCAGGCCGGCGCCGGGGCGCGGCTCGATGATGATGCGCTCCCAGCCCGCGCTGCCGGGAGCCTGCCGCAGCCCCGCCGTGTAGCGGTGCAGGAAGGAAACCACGGCGCCCTTGCTGTAGTGGTTGAGCGACTGGTGCGCGGTGCCGTTGGCATCGATGCCGTTCCACAGCTCCCACACGGTGGTGGCGCCCCGGTCCACCATGGTGAGCCAGGACGGTTCGGAGTCCTGCATCAGGAGTTCGTAGGCGAGGTCCGGTTCTCCGTTGTCAGCCAGGGCCGGGAGCAGGTATGGCGTGGCCAGGAACCCGGTGCCGAGGTGCGTGCCGGCGTCGCGGATCAGGTCCACCAGCTGTGCGGTGATTGCGGGGCGGTGCCCGGGGCTGACGAGGTCGAAGGCCAGGGCACGCACGCAGTTGGCCTGGGTGGCATGGGTGACGCGGCCGGAGGCATCAAGGTATTCCCTCTCCCACGCGTCCCGGATCCGGCCTGAAAGCTCTGCCAGCTCGGCGGCCTCCGCGGCCAGGCCCAGAATGTTGGCGATTCGGCCCATCAGGTCCGTGGTGTGCCGGTAGTAGGCGGTGGCCACGATTCCGTGATCGGCGCTGCGGGCGGCGAAAAGATCAGGTTCCGGCCCGTCCGGTTCCATCCATTCGCCAAAGTGGAAGCCGGTGTCCCAGAGGTACTGCTCGTGCGGCGCAGGGGCGGGCCTTGCGGCAGCGCGGGCGGCGTGGCGCTTGTTTTGGGTGGTGGTGCGGACAAAGCCCAGCCAGCGCTGCATGGCCTCCCAGTTCTCGGCGAGGATCCCGGGGTCCCCGGAGGCGAGGTAGACCTCCCACGGCACCATCACGACCGCGTCACCCCAGCCGGCGGAGCCGTTGGTGAAGCCCATGAACTCAGCCGAGGTGATGGCAGGTCCTGGGGACGGCGAGATGTTGGCGATGATCCCGTTGTCCCACTGGTCTGCCCGCACATCGCGCAGCCACTTCCGGGAGAAGCCCGCGACGTCGTACAGGTAGGCGGCGGTGGGGACGAACAGCTGCCAGTCCCCGGTCCAGCCGGCCTTTTCGCGCTGCGGGCAGTCGGTGGGAACCTCGCAGGAGTTGCCCAGGAAGCTCCATTCAACAATCTCGTGGAGCTTGTTCAGCCGCCCATCACTGCAGTGGAAGTCGCCGATGCGCTCCAGGTCGGTCCGGACCAGGCAGCCGGTGATGTCCGCCGGCTGCAGGTCCTCCCGCTGGCCCTGGACGGAGACGAACTGGAAGCCATGGGTGGTGTGCCGGGGTTCGAAGACTTCGCCCTCGGCCCCGGAGGTGATGACGGTGTCCACCTGTCCGGCGTCGCGGAAAGCGCCCGGCAAGCGGAAGTCGAGGGGGCGCAGGTGGTCCCGGGTGACGTCGCCGTCGTCGCCGAGCGATTCACCGTATTCCAGGGTGACGGTTTCGCCCGGCGGCCCGAGCCTGGTGAGCCGGACCCAGCCGTGGATGTTCTGGCCGAAATCCACCACCTGATTGCCGTTGGGCAGCCGGGTGATGGACGCCGGCACAAGCTCCTGTGTCACCCGGGTGGGCGGCGCGAGCGGTCCAGCCAGTGCGGTGAAACTGCTGGGACGGACGACGGCGTGACGCGGCTTTGGTGCGCGGGCACCAGTGCCGCCGGTGCCCGCGTGGGGCGGGCTCCCGCCGTCGGCCTTCCTGAAATCGACGCGCTGGCCGGTCATGAGGTCGGCACTGACGATCTCCGTGGCGGACACCAGCCACGAGCCGTCGGTGCCGATGACCTGCCTGCCGGCCGCGGACTCAATCTCGAGCTGCGCCAGGAGGGCTGTGTGCGTTCCGTACATGTCGGCGTCGCGCGTGTACCCGAAGGTGCCGCGGTACCAGCCGTCGGTGAGGACGGCGCGGATGATGTTGCTGCCTTCGCGGAGCAGCGTGGTGACGTCGTGGGCCTGGACCTGGAGCGTGGTGTTGTAGCTGGTGGAGCCGGGGGTGAGCTGCTGGTCGCCCACGCGGTGGCCGTTGATGAAGAGCTCGTAGATGCCGTGGGCGGTGACGTAGGCGCGGGCCTTGTGCGGGGCGGCCGGGAGCGTGAAGGTCTTGGTGAGGGCACAGCCGGGCCGCTCCCCCGGGGAGGGCACTTCAGCTTCCTCGGGCCCGATCCACTGCGCCGTCCAGTCCGCTGCATACAGCAGGCCCAGCTCCACGGGCATTGGTTCAGACCAGTCGCTGGTGGTTTCGGTGCCGTGTTCGTCGGTGTTCCAGGTGCGGACCCGCCACTCGACCCGGTCCCTGGACTGCAGTGCCGGGCCGCTGTACGGGATGCCGCTGCAGGCGCACGACGCAACCCTGCCCGTGTCCCAGCCGTTGTCCGCGGTGATGCGGTAGGCAGTCTGGCCGGCGGTTCCGGCGGGCGGCGTCCAGCTGAGCCGCGGCACGGTGATGGTCAGTCCCATCGCCTCGGACAGGTGCTCGGCCCGAAGCCGGGTGGGGGCGGTCATGCGGCAGGACTCCTGGAGGGCGGTTGCTGGGAGTTCCAGCTTCGTTTGCCGTCACTTCCCCTCCACAGGGTTCTTTCAATGGTTGGAATAGTATTGTGGTTCAGCTCACTGCCATTGCAGCTATCAACGGCGCTAGGAACTCCTGCCATGACTGTTACTCCGGAAACGGACACCGCGCCGGCCCGCGGAAAACGGCCCAAACAGGGCGAGCCGGTGATCGATCGGGCCCTGAGCCTGCTCGCCGTCTTCTCCGACCGGCGCCGTGCACTGACCCTGTCCGAACTGGCGCGCTACGCGGACATGCCCGCACCCACGGCGTTGCGGCTGATCGCCCGACTGGTGGCCTGGGGTGCCTTGGAACGGCTCGATGACGGCCGGTACGTGGTGGGGGTCCGGCTGTGGGAGGTGGCGTCGCTGTCACCGCGCGGACACGGGGTGCGGGAAATCGCGCTTCCCTACCTGGAGGACCTGTTCGAAGTTACCCGGCACCACGTCCTGCTGGCGGTGCGGGACAACGAGCAGGCGGTGCTGATCGAACGGCTGTCCGGGAAGGACGCCACAGAGGTGGCGTACCGGGTGGGTGGACGGGCGCCGCTGCGGTCCACTGCCATCGGCCTGGTTCTGTTGGCCGGCGCGGACCAGCAGTTCCAGGAAACCATCCTGAAGCGGCCGCCGGAAAACGAGCCGGGCGTGCCCGAGATGCCGGAAGGCCAGCTGCGCAGGACACTTTCGGATGTGCGTCGCACCGGCATCGCCATGATCCGCCGTACCGTCCCGTCCCGGACCGTCTCTGTGGCGTCCCCGATTTTCGATGCCCAGGGCTCCGTGGTGGCGTCGCTGTCCATCGTGGTTCCGGACGGGTCCACTCCCCCGAACGTGCTGGCCCCGGCCGTCCGCGCAGCCGCCCGCGCCGTCTCCAGGAACCTGGGACACCAGGCTGTTGTCAGTGCCGACGCGCGGACACACTCGCAGGGGTAGGCCGCGGGGTGGGCCGGGCAGGCTACACCAGCGTCTGACGCTGGGCACAGCCACCGCCTGCGGGTCAGTACTCGCCCTTGATCACAAAGTACGAACCGCGGATGGTGCCGGCGAGCTTGGACTTCTGGCGTGCGAACTTGAAGCGGGATGCCAGCTCCTCCGGAACGTCCATTCCGTCGGAGAGCTTGAACCCGACAGCCCGCTTGCCGCCGTCCTCGAGAGCGTACATGACGTTGATGGACAGCCCGGATTCGTAGAACACGTAGGTCATCCGCAGCCCGTCCACTTCGAAGGCGGAGACCTCAATCGGCTTGGAGGCAATCACCAGGTCGCGCTCCGTGGACAGGATGTTGTTTACGTATTCCACAACGTCGGGAGCGTCTGCGGCCGGAGTGACGGTGAAGTCGTGGTCGTACTTGTTCTTGTAATACCGCGCCTCATTGGCCCGCAGCCCGGCCAACGCATCCGCCACCGGTGACGATTCCAGACCAACAGTGGACACGTTCTTGAAATCAACGGTGTACGGCATGAGTCCTCCTGGGAACGGGTCTTTCGCCCATCCTCGCAGACCCATGCCGCCAACCGCAGATTTCCCTCCGGCTACGAGTCGGTGTGCCTGCCGGTGAGTTTGTCCAGGATCCGGTCCACCATACCGACGCCTGGTCCCACGGTCTTGTGGAACAGCTCTGAATGCGGTGCGCTCGGGTGCGGCCTGGTGGGTGCCAACTTCTTGGCCCTTTCCACCTTTTCCCCGATGTCGACGAGTTTTTCACGGGGGATGTGAAGGCGGAGCTTCGGGAACTGTTCGGTCTCCTCGTCGTTGGCATGGTGGCTCAGCTGTGCCTCAAGCTCATTGACCAGGTCCAAGAAGCCTGCCTCGGCGGGTTCCGCCTTCTCCAGCCGCTTCATCAGCTCGACGATCTCCTGGTGCTCCTTCTTGTCATGTTCCACTTCGTCATGGCCGTCCGGCACATGGTCTTCAATGGCCGGGTAGACGTACATTTCCTCGGCCACGGCGTGGCGCATGACTTCCGCGATCAGGGTGTCCGCCAGGTCCCTGCGCTGGGCCTCATCCGAGGTGCCCTTGATCTGTCCGATCAGCGCGATCATGTCCTGGTGGTCGCTGGTCAGGATGTCCACGACGTCCGTGTTTCCGGCGGAATTGGTATCACTCATGAGCTGGCACTCCTCCTGGGATGGCGGCTGTTCAAGGCGTAAGACGGTCAAAGTACCACGCGGCAAACAGCGCGATCCAGAGGTAAAACCCCCTATGCCCCCGCAGGGATGGCCACGGCGGCAGAAGCGCTGAAGCTGTGCGTGCCGCCCCCAACTGAGTGCCGCTCACCGTCCGGAAGGACGACGTCGGCCGCCACCCCGTCAGGTATCGTCGCCTCGAGCCGGAACTCGCCGCCGTCGTGCTTCCATTCCACACGGACCTCACCGTGCGGGGTTTTCAGGGAGGTCCTGGCCCAGTCGATGCCAGCGCCTGGCTGCGGGGCGATGAGCACCTTGGCGTAGCCCGGGGCCAGCGGCCGGATGCCACCAATGGCCTTGTGCATCCAGTCGGCCACGGCCCCCAGGGCGTAGTGATTGAAGCTGGTCATCTCGCCGGGGTTGATGGTGCCGTCCGGGAGCATCGAGTCCCAGCGTTCCCAGACGGTGGTGGCACCCATGGTCACTGGGTACAGCCAGGACGGGCAGCCCTCCTCGAGCAGCAGCCGGTACGCCTCGTCCACGTGCCCGGTGTCGGTGAGGGCGTGGGTAATGAAAGGTGTGCCCGCAAACCCGGTGGACACCCGGTAGCCGTTGTCCCGGACCAGCTCCGCGAGGCGGTTGCCGGCGAACCCGCGCAGCTCCGGCGTGGCCAGGACATCGAAGGCGATGGCCAGGGCGTAGACGGTGGTGCAGTCGCTGCGGATGGTGCCGTCGGCTGCCACGTAGTGCTCGGCAAAGGAGGCGCGCACCCGGGCGGCGAGCGCCTCGAAGTACGCCTCGTCGTCGTACTTCCCCAGCAGGGCTGCAGCCTGTGCGGTGATCCGTACCGTCCGGTACATGCAGGCCGTGGCCACTACGCCGGTGTCCGCCTTGGCCGCCCATGGCTGATCCGGCGCGGCATCCGGGTCCAGCCAGTCGCCGAACTGGAAGCCGGAGTCCCACAGCCCGGTGGCTGACAGCAGGCCCTCCACCCGGCGGGTGTGCGAGGCCATCGATTCATATTGGTTCTCAAGCACGCTGAGGTCACCATAGGCCTCCCACAGCGCCCACGGGACCCAGACGGAAGCCTCACTCCAGAGCGCGGAGGACTCCGGCGCCGGGAATTCGGCCGGTTGCGGGCAGTACTTGAGGGCGTCGGGAACGGTGATGGGCACCAGGCCGTCCTGCGCCTTCTGTTCCGCGGCAAGGTCCAGCAGCCAGTCCTGCAGGAAGTCCTTGACGTCGTACAGGTAGGCGGCGGTGGGGGCGAACACGGCAATGTCGCCGGTCCAGCCCAGCCGCTCATCGCGCTGCGGGCAGTCCGTGGGCAGGTCCAGGAAGTTGCCCCGCAGCCCCCAGACAATGTTGCGGTGCAGTTGGTTCACCAGGTCATTGGAGCATTCGAACGTACCGGTGCGCTCCAGGTCGGAGTGGACCACCACAGCCTCCACGTCCTCCTCCGTGAACTCCCCGGGCCAGCCGGTGATTTCGGCATAGCGGAAGCCGTGGAACGTCTTGGTCGGCTCAAAGAAGTCCTCCGCCCCGGAGAGGATGAACGTGTCCGTGGCCTTGGCCGACCGCAGGGGCCGGGCGCCCAGCTCGCCGTTTTCCAGGACCTCGGCGTGCCGCACGGTAATGCGGCTTCCGGCTTCGCCCCGCACGGTGAACCGCAGCCAGCCCACCAGGTTCTGGCCGAAGTCCACCAGCGTCTTGCCGGTCGGTGAGGTGAAGACGTTCGTGGGTTTGACGACGCCGGCACGCACCACGGGCGGGCCAACAGGCTCTGCCAGCCGGCCGCCGTCGAACGCGAGCTCCCGGACGCCCGTCCAGTCAGCGCCGATTGAGAAGCCGGGCTCCGCCCAGCCCTCCTGGCGGCGCCGGGCGTCGATGGTCTGGCCGTCATAGAGGTCGTTGAAGGTGGTCGCGGAGGGACCTGCCTGCCAGGTGGTGTCGGAAGCGACAGACTGCACGTGCCCGTCGTCGAACTCGATGTCCAGCTGCCCGAAGAAGCCCAGCTCGTTGCCGTACAGGTTGGACATGCCGTGCCAGGCGAGCCGTCCGCGGTACCAGCCGTTGCCCAGTTCCACCCCGATCACCGTGGCGGGACCCACCAGTGAGGTGACGTCGTAGCTGCGGTGGCGGAGCCGCCACTCGTAGGAGCTCCAGCCAGGACTCAGCACGTCGTCACCCACCGGGGTGCCGTTGATGACCGCCTCATAGACGCCGAAGGCGGTGGCACGGAGCGTCGCCTTCACCACGCCGCCGTGCCCCTCCTCAAGCGTGAACTCCTTCCGGAGCAGAGGGGCGCCGTCGAAGTCCTGCCCGGGGGTGATCATGGCGGCGAGCCAGGGAGTGGAAGTCATGGAAGGAGGGTTCCGTTCTGCAGGAAGGCTGGTAAGGCAGTTGGTGGACGCTTGTCAGGCGTAGTGGCAGGCGACGTCGGCAGCGCCCACCCGCCGGAGGGCGGGCCGCTCGGTGGCGCACAGGTCTGTGGCCAGGGGGCAGCGGAGCCGGAAGGGGCAGCCGCCGGGCCCGGGGACCGCGGCCGCTCCGGTGCGCACGCCCAGCGATTCGCGGGCTTCGCGGCGTTCCGCCTGTTCCGCCGGGCGGGGCACCGGGGATGCTGCCACGAGGGCCTGCGTGAAGGGGTGCTTCGGGTTTTCGGTGACCGCGGCGGCCGGTCCGCTTTCCATGACCTGCCCGCGGTAGAGCACCACCACGCGCTGGGCCAGGAACTGGACCACGGCGATGTCGTGGGCAATGAACAGGTAACTGAGGCCCCGTTCGTCGCGGAGGTCGGCCAGGAGGTTGAGCACCTGCGCCTGGGTGGAGAGGTCCAGGGCGCTGACGGCTTCGTCGCAGACCACCAGCTGGGGGTCGCAGATCAGGGCGCGGGCCACGGAGATGCGCTGGCGCTGCCCGCCGGAGAACTGGCTGGGGTACCGGTCCACGGCCTCGCGGGGCAGGCCAACCCGTTCCAGCATGTCCTCTGCCTTAATGCGCGCCTCCGCCGCGGACATCCCGCGGAGGCGCAGCGGCTCGGCCAGGGACGTGCCAATGGTGTTGCGCGGGTTCAGGGAGGAATTGGGGTCCTGGAAGACGGCCCGCAGTTCCCCGCCCAGGGCGCGCCGCTCGGCCGCGCCGGCTGAGGTGATGTCCTTGCCCTGGTAGGTGATGGACCCGCCGGAGACCTTCTGCAGGCCAAGGATGGCCTTGCCGATGGTGGACTTTCCGGAACCGGACTCCCCCACCAGGCCCACCGTCTCACCAGGGGAAATGCTGAAGCTGACGCGGTCGACGGCGGCAGGTGCGGCGGCTGCCGTCCGGCCGCGGCCGTAGCGGACCACCAGGTCCGTGACCTCAAGGATGGGGGCGGCGGCGGAGGGCGGCGTGGAACCGCGGTGTTCGGTGACTGCGGTGCTCATGCCCGGTCCTTTTCAATGATGGTGTTCAGAGTGCGCAGGTTCTGCTTGGGAGTGACCTGCAGGGCGCGGGAGGCAGGCACGTCCGTGGCCAGCCAGTCCATTCCCTCGACGGCCAGCTGGTCCGCCTTGACGCACCGCACCAGCCCTTCACCGGTGCCCGAGGGCAGCAGCGGGACCGGTTCCATGCAGGCGGAGCCGGCGAACTGGCACCGGGCGGCGAAACGGCAGCCGGCGGGCCAGTCCTTGGGCTGCGGCACTTGCCCGCTGATGGTGGCGAGCCGCTCGGGCATGTCGTCCGCATGGTTGGCGTGCGGGTCGGCGGCCAGGAGGGCCAGGGTGTAGGGGTGGCGTGGGTGGTCCAGAACGGCCTGGGTCTTGCCGTTCTCCACCACCTGGCCTGCGTACATCACGGCCACCTGGTCGCAGATGTCCGCCACCACTCCAAGGTCGTGGGTAACCATCACCACGGACATGCCGGTGTCCTTCACCAGGGTCCGGAGCAGGGACAGGATCTCAGCCTGGACCGTGACGTCCAGGGCGGTGGTGGGTTCGTCCGCCACCAGCAGCCTGGGCTGCCCGGAGAGCGCCAGGGCAATGGCCACGCGCTGGGCCATGCCGCCGCTGATCTGGTGCGGGTAGGTCTTCAGGATCCGGGCGGCGTCCACGATGCCCACCTTTTCCAGCAGGCTTTGCGCCTCCTTGCGCGCCTCGGCCCGGTTCATGCCGCGGAGCCGGCGGATGGTGGCGGTGAGTTGGTAGCCCACGGTGAACATCGGGTCCAGGGCGCGCATGGGTTCCTGGCTGATCAGGGCGATCTCGCGGCCGCGGACGGCTTCCATGTCCCTGTCCGCCACCGCGGCCAGGTTCCTGCCGTTCCAGAGGATCTGGCCGCCGGTGACGCTGACGCCGGAGGGAAGCAGGCCCAACAGGGACAGGGCGGTCATGGTCTTGCCGCAGCCGGACTCCCCCACCAGGCCCAGGACGGTGCCGGGCTGGACGTCGAAGGAGACGTCGGTGACCAGGCGGACGCCGGTGCCAGTCCCGGAACTGTCGACGCCGACCGAGAGGTTCCGGACGCTGAGCGTCCCTTTTGCCGCGGTGTCGCTGGGCGTACGGTCCTGGGAGGCAGCAGCGGGCGCTGCGGCGGCGATGGCGGCGACGGCTTTAGTGCGCTGCCGGCGTGCGGCGGCGGAGGGCAGGTGCGGGGCGGCGGCATTGGGTGCCTTGCCCAGGGCGTTGCCGATGGCGTTGGCGGACAGGACGGTCAGCGCCAGCACGGCACCGGTGGGCACCATCATCCAGGGGGCGTCATAGACGTGCTGGGAGGCGCCCTGGATCATGCCGCCCCAGCTGGGCTGCGGGATGGGCGGGCCGAATCCGATGAATGCCAGGCCGGCCTGGATGAGCATGCCCACCGCGAAGATCAGCGCTGCCTGGACCACGATGGTGTTGGCAAGCCCGGGCAGGACGTGGCGGAGGCTGATCTGCAGCGGGCCGACGCCGTCCACCTTGGCTGCATCAACATAGAGCTGGGACTGCAGGGACTTGGCCTGCCCCAGGATCACCCGGTAGATGCCGGCGGACATCAGGATGCCCAGGATGGCCATGACCACCGGGATGTTGGTTCCCACGGCGCCGATGACCGCCAGGATGATCACGGTTCCCGGCAGGGACATCATGATTTCGGTGAGCCTGCTGATCACGGCTTCCGCGTGTTCCCCGGCACCGGCGGCAAGCATGGCCAGGATGGTGCCGAGTCCGACGCCGACAATCACCGTGAGCATCGACGTCCCCAGGGTGCCGGCTGCGGCAGCGAAGATGCGGCTGAGGATGTCGCGTCCCAGTTCGTCGGTGCCCAGCCAGTGGGCGGCGGTGGGGCCGGAGAGGACTGCAGTGAAATCCTGGTCCTCGGTCTTGAACGGCAGCCAGAGCGGCGCGGTCAGCGATGCGGTGACGAGCACCGCAAGCCACGCGAGTCCGGCCACGGCTCCCGGTGAGGTGAACAGCCGGTGCCGGGAAAATTTGGTGAGCGCCGCCCTGCCGGCGTTGCGCGCGGGCGTTCCTGCCGGCGTCGTACTTCCTGCCTGGTCCGCGTCCGCGGGGGCCGGGGCAACTGTTGGGATCATGAGGCACGCAACTTCGGGTCGAGGAACTTGGTGGCCAGCTCCAGCACCAGGTTGACGGCGACCACCACCACGGTGGCGATCACCACCACGCCCTGGACGGCGGGGGCGTCATGGGTGCTGACGGAGGTCTGGACGGCCTGGCCCAGTCCGGGCATGGCGAACAGCTGCTCAGCGATGACTGAACCGCCGAACAGGCCGATGAACTGCAGGGCGATGCCGGCCACGATGGGCAGGCTGGCGTAGCGCAGGGCGTGGACGTAAAGGATTTTCCAGGTGGGGGTGGCCGTGGCGCGCAGCGTGCGGATGTGTTCCTGCTGCAGCGCCTCGAGCATGGAGGCCCTGGTCTGGCGGGCGATGAAGGCCGCGCCGCCCACGGCGAGGGTGATCACCGGCAGCGCCAGGGACAGGGCCCAGTCCTGCGGTGAGACCTCGAACGGCACGTAGCCGGTGGCCGGGAAGATGGAGGACTGGACGGCGAACAGGTACACGAAGATCACGCCCACCCAGAACGCCGGCAGGGCAACGAGGAGGCCCACGAAGCCGCCGATCACCTGGTCCAGCAGGCCGCCGCGGACGGCGGCGGTGACGCCCAGGGCGATGCCCAAGACCGCGCTGAGGACGGTGGCTCCGGCGGCAAGTGAGGCTGTGACCGGCAGGCGGCTGGCAAGGTCGGTGCTGACGGAGCGGCCATCGATGAGCGAGATGCCCAGGTCGCCCTGGACCGCTGAACCGAGCCAGCTGAAGAACTGGGTGAACAGCGGATCGTTCCAGCCCAGCCTCTGGTTGACCTCGTCGATGGCTTCCTGGGAGGCGCCGGCGCCGAGGGAAACGGCCCCCGGGCTGCCCGGCATTGCGTGCACCAGCAGGAATGCCAGCACCGCAACCACCAGCACGGTGGCCAGCGCCATCAGCAGGCGCTTAGTGATGAATAGTGCCATGGTGACCTCCATCGGTCAGGCACCTTTCCGGCGGGCCCTCCTGTTTGGGGAGGGCCCGCCGGGACGGTGCGTGGTGTTAGCTGGCCGGCGTGTAGGACGACAGGAGCGGGTAGGCGTTGGTGCCGGCGAACTTCACCTGGGCCACCTTCTTGGTGTTGTAGCCCTGGTTGGTCAGCGCCTCGTAGAGCGGGATCATCCAGCCGGACTCCACCAGGCGGGTGTTCAGCTTGGTGGCGGCTGCCTTGACGGCGGCGTCGTCCTTCGCGGCGGCCAGCTCGCCGGTGGCGGCGCTCAGCTGGTCGTCGGTGGCCTTCTGGACGTTCGTGAAGCCGTTCAGGATGGCCCCGTACATCACGCCAACCGGGTTGTCCCAGTTCAGCGGCGCGTAACCCAGCGGCGTGGTGGCGACGGCGGCGAACGCTTCGTCGGTGGAGGCGGCCATCTTGACGTTCATGGTGATGCCGACGGCGGCGAGGTCCTTCTGGACGGCCTGCAGGTCCGTTTGGGTCTGGGCGCCGGCGATGATGGTGAATTCAAACCCGTTCGGGTAGCCTGCCTCCGCGAGCAGGCTCTTGGCCTTCTCCGGGCTGTAGGCAAACTTGGTTTCCAGGTCCTTGGTGAAGCCCGCCGAATCCTTGGGCAGCGCGTTCCAGGCGGGGATGTCACCCTTGTGCAGGGCGTCCACCAGGGCCTGGCGGTTGATGGCGTACTGGATGGCCTGACGGACCTTTTCCTGGCCGAACGCCGGCGCGGTCTTGCCGGTCTTGTCGAAGGAGATCATGGTGTTGACGGTTCCGCCGATCTGGGTGACACCGACGCCCTTGGACTTGGCGAAGTCAACGGTGTTCGAAGTCAGCATGGCAACGTCGGCCTGGCCGGAGACCAGGGCGTTGGCCCGGGCCTGGGGATCCAGGACAACGCTGAACACAACCTTCTTGAAGGCGTATTTGGCAGCGTCCGGGCTCTTGTCGTTCTTGACCAGGACGTATTTGTTGCCCTTCACGGTGGAGGGATCAAGGGTGTAGGGTCCGGATCCGTCGGGGGTGGCGGCCAGGGTTGAAGTGTCGGTGACGCCGTTCTTGCCCACGATCATGCCTGTGGTGGAGGCCAGGTTCTTCTCGAATCCGGGCTGCGGCTTGGCGAAGGTCAGTGCCACCTGGGTGGGGCTGACAACGTCCACTGACGTGATTTCCTGCGCACCGCCCTTGGCCACGGCCGAGTAGGCGCTCAGGGCAGGATCGGAGCGGCGGTCCAGGTTGGCCTTGACCAGGTCGGCGTCGAGCTTGGAGCCGTCGGTGAATGTCACGCCGTCCTTCAGGGTCAGCGTCAGGACGGTGTTGTCAGCGTTGTAGGTGAACTCCTTGGCCAGGCCAGGGCCGGCGGAGCCATCCGGCTGCAGCGTCATCAGGCTGTCGTAGAGGCCCTCGAAGAACTGGCGCTGCGCTGCGGAGACGCGCAGCGGGTCGAAGCCGAAGGAGGCCGAGTCGCTGTCGATGGCCAGGGTCAGGCTGCTGGTGTCGGCCTTGGCGGCTGCCTGGCTGGATCCGCCGCCGCAGGCGGCCAGGGAGCCCACCAACAGGGCACCGGTCAGGACGGCAGCGCTGCCGCGTGCGGTGGTGGTCAGAAGTTTCATGTGGTGCGCCTTCGCATTCTTCTATGACTGCAACGGAAAGAAAAACAGGGGGGCCGGAAGTGCCCGGCTCCCTTCCAGAATCGGCCGGGGCCACCTGCACCAAACATGACAATGTCATTGATTGAAAAAGTATTGTGGCGGCGGTCACGCGGGCCGACAGGATGGATGCAGGGCAGCGAAGCCTGGGACGCCCTCACGCGTCCATCACGAAAGGAACCCCATGACCAACCCGTTCCCCCGCGACTTCCTTTGGGGCGTGGCCACCGCAGGCCACCAGGTGGAAGGCAACAACGTCAACAGCGATACCTGGTTCCTGGAGCACCTGCCCGGAACCATCTTCGCGGAGCCGTCCGGCGATGCCGTGGACCACTACCACCGCTACCGGGAGGACATCGCCCTGATCGCCGGCCTGGGTTTCACCAGCTACCGCTTCTCCATTGAATGGGCCCGGATTGAGCCGGAGAAAGGCCACTTCTCGGTGGCGGAACTGGACCACTACAAGCGGGTGCTGGAGGCATGCCACGAACACGGCCTTACCCCGGTGGTCACCTTCCACCACTTCACCTCACCGCGCTGGCTGCTTCAGGCCGGTGGCTGGGAAGGCCAGGAGACCCCTGACCTCTTCGCACGCTACTGTGACCGGGTGATGGCGCACCTGGGTGACCTGATCGGCGTCGCCTGCACCCTGAACGAACCCAACCTTCCCTGGCTGCTGGAGTCCTTCGGAATCGGCGCGGAAGCACCCGGGAACCGCGGTTCGGTGCCCATGTGGGCTGCCGCCGCGGAACGCCTTGGCGTCGACGCCAGCACTGTCGCCCCCTTCCAGTTCTGTTCCTCGGAGGCAGGGTTCCAGGTGAAGGTTGCGGCACACCGGGCTGCCACGGCAGCCATCAAGGCGCACCGCCCCGACCTCCAGGTGGGCTGGACGCTGGCAAATTCGGACATCCAGGCCATCGCCGGCGGTGAGGAAATTGCCGATCGCGTGCGCCGCGACGTCAACGAACGCTTCCTGGAAGCTTCCCGCGGCGACGACTTCGTGGGCATCCAGACCTACGGGCGCACCGTGTACGGCCCGGACGGCCATGCGCCGGCACCGGAGGGCGTGCCCATTAAACCAGATGGGTGAGGAGATCTACCCGCAGGCGCTGGAAGCGACCATCCGCGAGGCGCACCGGATCGCCGGCATCCCCGTCATGGTCACCGAAAACGGCCTTGCCACCGAGGATGACACCCAGCGGGTGGACTACCTGAAGGCAGCGGTCGACGGCGTTGCCTCCTGCCTTGCCGACGGCATCGACGTGCGGGGGTACATCGCCTGGACGGCGTTCGACAACTTCGAGTGGATCTTCGGCTACCGGCCCAGGTTCGGCCTGATCGCCGTCGACCGCTCCACCCATGAGCGGACCCCGAAGGAGAGCGCACGCTGGCTGGGCAGCCTGGCACGGCAACAGAGTCTGGCGGAAGCGCCGCAGCCCGCCTAGGAACCAGTCAATGGCCCGGACTTCCCTGCGGAGTCCGGGCCACTGACGGTTTACGGGGACCGGGACCGCATTGGCTAGGCTGGGACGCGCCGCAACCTTTCGCGGCACCAGAAGATTCGGGGGGATCTGTGCCGCGCCTGTTCACTTGGAGCTTGGTGCAGTGGGGAATGGCCTACTTTGCCGTGCAGGCGGTCACCGGCTGCCTTTGGTGGATCGCCGTCTTCCTCTCGCCGCCGGTACGCCGGGCCACGCTCGGGGATCTGGACCCCCTCCTCGTTGCCGCCTTCGACATACCCCTGTTTGTCATGGCCTCGGCCGCCGCAGCCGCCTTCGGCCGGACCTCCTTCGGCAACATTGCCGCCGTCGTTAGCGCCGGCTGGACTGTTGCCGTTGCCGTCGCGCTGGCAACCTACGCAACCGTCACAACCCAAGCGGGGCTGGGCGTACTGGCGATGGGAGCCGCGGCGGCGGGTTCCGTTGCCGCGCTCTGCGTCCTCTTGCTGGGGCGCATACCCACAGAGTGGATCATCCGGGGTCCCTTCGCTTTCCGGCCGGCCCGCAGCCACCGAAGCCCAGGATTCCACATGGCCGCGACGTTCGGGCAGCTCATCGTCTTTTGGGGCGTCTTCCTGGGGTTGGTTCCGCCCTGCCTGGCCTTCCTCGAACAGCGTTGGGGCCTCGCCCTTGAGCTTCCCCCGGTTGCGGTACCCGCGGGTATCGCCATCCTTGTCCTGGCCAGCGCGCTGGGGATCTGGTCGGCGGCAGTGATGTCAACGCTGGGTGATGGGACGCCGCTGCCCTCCGCGATGCCCAACCGGCTGGTCATCGCCGGGCCCTACCGCTGGATCCGCAATCCCATGGCTGTGGCGGGCATTACCCAGGGAGCCGCCGTGGGCCTGATCCTGCAGTCGTGGCTCGTCGTCGGCTACGCGGTCCTCGGCTCACTGGTATGGAACTACGCCGTACGGCCCCTCGAGGAAGCAGACCTGTCGGAGCGGTTCGGCGACGACTTCCAGCAATACCGGCGGACGGTCCGTTGTTGGGTCCCCAGAGTTCCCGGAACCCGCCGGATGGCCTAGTCGGCGGCAGGTTCGCGGATCACCAGCACCGGGCAGTGCGCGTGGTGGATGGTCTGGTGGGAGACGGAACCGAGGAGCATTCCGGTGAATCCGCCATGGCCGCGCGAGCCGACTGCCACCAGGTCCGCGTCGCGGGAAGCGTCAATGAGTGCGGCCGCCGGGTTGCCCTCCACGATCTTTCCCGTGATGGGAACGCCCTGGTCCTTGACGCGTTCCAGCTCCGCCTCAAGGATGGCCTGCGCGTCCTTTTGGAAGATCTCGTAGTCCCAGGCGGTGCCCTGTGCATCACTGACGTAGGGAAAGCTCCAGGCCGTCACCGCCTGGACCGCGCCCTTGCGGAGCCTGGACTCCTCGATCGCCCAGTCCATGGCCGCCCGGGACTGTTCGGAACCGTCCACGCCCACCACAATCCTGAAGCTTCCGTTACTGGCCACGGTATTCCTTTTCCTATTGCGTCAAGCCGCCTGCTCCAAACACTTCAGTGGACCTCCTCCAGGAGGTGTAAGCCTAGGGGCGAAGGTCCCCGGCCGGCATCCGCCATTCCCGTCGGAAATTTTTCGAATCTCTGCCCATCCACGGTGCCGGAGGTTCCGAACCCCCACCGTAGTAGTGCAAGCAAGGCAAGGACGGGCAATGGATGCCGTGGACCAGCAGGCCCTCACCGGTGCTGTCATCAAGGAGTGCCGGCTGGACCTGGCACAGCTGTGGCTGGAGTTCGTTGGGCTGGGCGGGGACGCCTCGGAACACCTCATCCGGGAGTACAGCGCGGGCCAGGCCCACCTTTCAGCCAAGGAACGTGACGCGCTGTCGCTGGCTGTCAATGAACATTGTACGGCGGACGGCCTGCGGCTGCGGGCTCCCCTCAGCACTTCTGCACTTTCCACACCGCAGCCGGAACGGCATGACCCGAAGCAAAAGGACCCGGAGCGGAAAGATCCTTACTCGTCGAAGTAAGTGAAGGTGTCCGATGCTCCGGCTACTGATGCCACAACGGCTGCCGCAACGTCCCGGAGTTTCATGTTCCTGGTGCTTGAGGCATCCCGCAGCAACTTGAACGCCGTTGCCTGGCTGCAGCGGTTCTGCGCCATGATGGCACCAGTTGCCAGGTCGATCACCGTGCGTGTCTGCATGGCGGCGCTCATGCCGTCCCTGGTCTCTTCCAGCTTCAGCATCCGCAGGGCAAGACCCAGGCCCTTGGAAGCCTGCCGGACGAACGCTTCGGCGGCACCGATACCCTGGCTGCCAAAGGTGAGGGGCTGCGAGCAGTGGAACGTGAGGACGCCCTGCGAATCCCCCTCCAGCGACGCCGGGATGCTCAGCACCGAGCGGAAACCCTGCCGCTGGACGGCCTGGACGTATTCCGGCCAACGCTCTTCCCGCCGCAGGTCCGGAACCAGCACTGTCTTTGCCGTCCGCATGGCCGTGGTGCCCGGACCATCGCCGTGCTTCAACTCCAGCTGCGACATGAGCGGTGAACTGCAGCTGCTGCCGGCGCTCGCCGCAGGTTTCTTGGGCCGCAGCACCACGATCTCGCACGAGCATATGTGCCCCTGCCCGCCGATCCTGGCCGCCGCGTAGGCCGCGAGGTCCTGGAGGAAAGCCTCTACCTCGGGGTTCTGCAGGAATGACTCCTGGATATGCAGGGCAACGTCTGCGAAGTCCTCGTTTTCAGGGACGCCGGCGTTGAGCACGCGTCTTACCTCCCGGGCATTAGTTAAAAGCCACACCACTGTGGCCGCCCACTGCCGAACGGTGATGCCAGCCTACCTGCGACCCTGTCGTAACCTGTCAACCATGACGCGCCTCTCCACCCCGGGCGGATCCGTCCGCGGCAGTTCCGTCGAGACTGCCGGGACCACCATCAAGCGGTTCCTTGGCATCCCTTACGCGGCACCGCCGTCGGGAGCCAACCGCTTCCGACCGCCGGTGCCGGTGCCGCCCTGGACCGGCGTGCTCAATTGCACCGTCCCCGGCCCGGCCGTGCCCCAAAACCCCGAATCCCACGCACCCCCCGGTTCCATGCCGCGCTCCTGGAGCGAAGAGGGCTGCCTCAACCTGAACGTCTGGACGCCCGGGACGGAGGGGCCGGCCAGGCCGGTGATGGTATGGATCCATGGCGGCGCCTACCTTATGGGCGCCAACAGTGATGCCATGTACGACGGCGCCCGGCTCGCCGCTGCGGCGGGCGTGGTGCTGGTGTCCGTCAATTACCGCCTGGGCGCGCTGGGTTTCCTGCACCTGGCGGACCTGCTGGGGGCGGATTACGGGGACTCGTCCAACCTTGCCCTGCTGGACCAGCTGGAGGCGCTGCGCTGGGTCCGCCGCAACATCGGCGCCTTCGGCGGTGACCCCCACAACGTGACCCTCTTCGGTGAGTCCGCCGGCGCCGCAGCCATCGGCACCCTGCTGGGCATGCCGTCGTCGGAAGGGCTCTTCCGGCGGGCCATCATGCAAAGCGGGACGGCCGAACGTTACCGCCGGCCGGAGGAGTCTGCGCGGATCACGGCCGCATTCCTTGAACTGTGCGGCTTGGATAGCTCCTCAGCAAAGGAGCTGCTGACCCTGCCGGTGGAGCGGCTGCTGGAAGCCCAAGCCGCGCTGGAACAGCGTGCCGCGGCGGAATCCTTCGCGGTTCCGCTGCCGTTCCAGCCCACGGTGGGCACGCCGTCGCTGCCGGTGCCACCGCTGGACGCCGTTCGCAACGGGACCAACAGCGGGGTTGACCTGCTGATCGGCACCAACCTGAACGAGGGCTCATTCGCCGTCAAAATGCGCCCGGCCTCCGCAGCTGACCCGGACTATCCTGCGCGCGCCGCCGCGGTGCTGTCCGGCGCAGGGGTCCCGCCTGAAGTCGCCCCGGGCTATACGGAGGCACTCACCCGGCTGCTGGGCACGGCACCGGCAGGCAAGGAACTGCTGGAAGCGGCCATTGCGGATTCCCTCTACCGCCAGCCCAGCAACCGACTGCTGGCCGCCCGCCGGCAGGCTGCCGGCGGAAAGAACTTCGCGTACCTGTTCACGTGGCGCAGCCCGGCGATGGGCGGGAAGCTGGGGGCCTGCCACGCGCTGGACATCCCTTTCGTCTTCCGGCACCTGGACACACCGGAAGCGGCCTTCCTGACCCGGGGCAAGGCGCCCCAGCCGCTCAGCGATGCCATGAGCCGGGCGTGGGCGGCGTTCGCAGGCACGGGAACCCCTGGCACGGAACACCTCGCGTGGCCGGAGTACGGACCCCAGCGCACCACCATGGTGCTCGACGGCGAGTCCCGGCTGGAAGCCGACCCCCGGCAGGAGGTCCGGGAGTTCTTCGAAGCCGTCAGGCTGCTGCCAGCGAGTTAAGCGTGTCGCGGATCCCGTTCAGTGCCGGATCCCGGAGCGACATGAAGGCAGGTTTCAGCAGCGGCTGGATGATCTTGGCCGGCCCGTTGATGCTGAACTCGGCCGTGTACTTGACCACCGAGCCGGTCCCGTTAGGGCTCACGTCGATGGAATCGAAGGCCGTCACGGTCTTGTTCTCGCCGCGCAGCTTGATGTGGTTGTCCGTCAGCTCGATGACCTCGTAGACCAGGGTCTGGCGCTTTCCCCGGAACTCGGACTCGGCATGGTACTTGTGCCCCACGGCCACCGGCCCCGGGGTGAGCTTGTCCATGACGGGGGTGTTGGGGTCCCACTTGCTGGTGTTCTCGAACTCACTCATGAAGGCAAAGGCCTTCTCCGCGGACAGGTTGGTTTCCACACTTCCGGTGACTGTGATCATCACCCCAGTCTAGGAGTAGCCTGCAGCTGGGCGGCAGCCATTTTGAAGCACAGTTTCCCACCCAGCTCCTGGGAACAGGGGGCGGGCGCCGTACTGCAGTGCCGCCTTACCCGTCCACTCCGACGGCGAGATGCTGGAACCGGCCCTCCACCACAGTGGCCAGCACGTGCCCCGCCGCCAGGTCATCCGGGGCCGCAGCCAGCGGGTCGACGTCGAAAACGGTGAAATCAGCGCGTTTGCCAACAGATATCGAACCCGCGGCCGCCCACTCCCCTGCGGCTTTGGCGGCGTGGGAGGTATAGCCTTCCAGCGCCTGGCGGGCGCTGAGTGCCTGGGACGGGCCAATCGGCTGTTCCTGCGGATGGCCGGACCGCCGTCGCAGCTGCGCGTCCGCGAGGATTGGCAGGGGTTCGAACGGGGCCACCGGCCAGTCGGAGCCCAGCGCGAGCGTTACGCCTGCGGACCGAAGGTCGGCCGACCGCCATCCGCGGTCCGCCCGTTCTTTCCCCAACCGGGTTGACCAGTTGTCAGTCTGGTCCGCGCGGGAGTAGTGGGTGCAGTGGCTGGGCTGCATGCTGGCGATCAGGCCGGACCTGGCGAACCTCTCGACCAGTTCGTCCGGAACCGTTTCGATGTGCTCGATCCGGTGCGGCGCCCGGGGCAGGTCCGCCGGGAGGTCCTCGAAAGCCGCCAGCACGGCCGCTACCCCCGCGTCACCGATGGCATGGGTGGCCGTGGGAATGCCCCGGCCGGCGAAGAACCTGATGGCGCGGTTGTACTCCTCCGGGCTGGGCCAGAACGGGGCGATGGACTGGCCATGGCTGTCGGGTTCGAAAAGCCATGCGGTGCCGTTGTCCACCGTGCCGTCAACAAACAGCTTGATCCCGGCCACTTCCCACCGGGCGCCCCGCGCCGTCGCCACCTGGGCGGCCAGCCGTTGCCACTCGGCCTCGTCGCTGCCCGGCATGCACCAGGGCGAAACCCGCACGCGCAGTGGAAGCCCGTGACCGGCGCCGGCGAGGTCCTGTTCCAGGGCGGCGAGGAGCTCGAGGGTTCCTTCCCCGCAGTCCATGACATGGATGCCCGTCAGTCCCGCCCGGGAGTACGACTCAAAGAGCTCCCCCAGCCGCCGTTTCCGTTCCTGGAAGGTTTCCTGTGGCATGTGCTTCAGGACAAGGTCCAGGGCTGCCGCCTCGAGCAGGAGGCCGGTGGGCCTGCCGTTTCCGTCGCACACCACCTCAGCAGCCTGGTCGAAGTGCTGCGGCCCGGTGATTCCGGCGACCCCGAGCGCGGCGGTGCTGGCCAGGGCGGAATGGGCATCGAACAGGCGGATCAGGGCCGGCCGGCCGGTTACGACGTCGTCGATCAGCTCCCGGTGCACCGGCGCAGAGCCGAAAGCGTTGGGATCCAGCCCCCACCCCCGGACCCATTCCCCGGCTGGGGTTGATTCCGCTTCCGCCCGGAGGAGGGCCCGGACGGCGGCGAGGTCGGTAATGCCCGAGAGGTCGCAGCCGCGTGTCATGTCCAGGCCCATGACGGGATGGACATGGCAGTCCACCAGGCCGGGGGTGAGGACCGCATCACCGAAATCGAGGACCTCGGCCGGACCCCAGGACTGGGCGTCCTGACGGGTTCCGATTGCCTGGATCCGCCCATTTTGGACGGCTACAGCCTCTGGGGCAGGGCTGCCGGGTTCCCCGTCAAGTGTGTGCACCGTGCCGGCGAGGATGATCAGGTCAGGATTCATGTTCTTCAAAGCTTCCAATTCGAGCGAAGGTGGCAGGACGACGGCGGCGCACCCACCGGGCGGCCAGCAGTCCCGCGGCGAACACCACCGGTGTGACCAGGATCAGGACCGTGTTGGTCACGGGATCCGCGGCTGTGAGGAGTTCAATGTTCAGCGCGATGAGCAGGACCACGCCGAAGAGCAGGATGGCCGAGACAAGGCTGAGTGGTGCCAGCAGCTTGTTGGCAGCAGCGGGGTTGCGGCGGAGGTAGAGGAACGCGGCCACGGAGACCAGGCCCTGCAGACCCACGATTCCGAAGATACCCGGAGTGTTAACCCAGATCAGGAGCTGCTGGTAGGGGTCCGCGTTGACGATGGCGCAGATGGTGATGACCACGGCGGCAAGCAGGGTCTGCAGCTGGCCCGCACGGTGCGGGGACCGGAAGCGGTGGTGCGTACGGCCAAGGAATGCCGGCAGCACACCGTCCTTCGCGAGCATGTAGACGTACCGGTTGATGGCGTTGTGGAAGGCCAGCTGTGACGCGTAGACGCTGGTCACGATCAGCACATACATGGCGGTTTCGGCCCAGGGACCCACGTACTGGCCAATGGTCTGGAAGAACATTCCGCCGGACAGTTCGCCAGCGGCTTCAACCACCTGGTCGTCACCGAAGGCCTGGATGACGGTCCAGACAATGAAGGCATAGAAGACCGACATGAACGCCACCGCGATGTACATGGCCCGCGGGACGGATTTGTCCGGGTTGCGGGCTTCGGAGCGGTAAAGCACCGTGGATTCGAAGCCCATGAAGGCGGCGAAGCAGATGCCCAGGATCGCCAGGACACCGGGCCCCAAGGCCTGCCCGGGGTTGAGGGACTCCATGCTGATGCCGTGCGCGCCTCCACTGCCCAGGATGCCCACCCCCATCACGGCGAGGATGCCGGTCTCCGCGACCAGGAGCACGCCGAGAACTTTGGCGCCGACGTCGATCCCCCGGTATCCAAGGAACCAGACGGCCACGACGGCGGCCAGGGCTATGGCGGGCCAGGGAGCGTCCAGGCCAAAGAGGACTCGCAGCATGTCATATGTCTGGACCGCGAAAAGTCCGTAGACGCCGATCTGGAGGCAGTTGTAGGAGACGATCGCCAGGATGGCGGACGCCAGCCCCACGGTTTTCCCCAGGGAAATGGAGATGTAGGTGTAGAAGCCGCCGGAGGCTTTGACGTGGCGTGTCATGGCCATGAATCCGATGGCGAAGAGGGTCAGCACGAAGCCCGCCAGGAGGTAGCCGGCCGGGGCGCCGATGCCCGCGACTCCGATCGCCACCGGGGCAACGCCTGCCATCACTGTCAGGGGCGCGGCCGCCGAGATCACCAGGAAGGCGATGCCTCCGGTGCCGAGGGCGTTGCGTTTGAGCGCACCGTCTGCGGACGGCGTCTTTGGTCTGGTCTTGGTCTCAGGCACAGCTTGGTCCTTTCCTGGAGCCCACTTAAACGAAAGGCTTTCGTTTAGTATGAAACCAAGTGGTCCAGAGCACAACAGTTTTTTGGAAACGGGGAATTTATGTCATGCCGCTAGGCTGGATCCGATGTCCGAGCGCTGCAGTCAGGAGAACCGATGGGCCGCCCGCCCCTCCCGTTGATTTCCGTGGAGGCCCTGACGATGGCCGCGCTGGAACTGGTCGATGAGACCGGGGATTTCAGCTTCCCCAAGCTGGCCCGGAAGATCGGCGTCAGCCAGTCCTCGATCTACAACCACGTCAGTGGGCGGGACGAGATCCTGGAGCTGCTGAGGCACCGGATCATCACCGAGGAGCCGTACCCTCCCGTGGTCCACCAGGACTGGGAAGCTGCCCTACGGGTCCTTATCCGCGCCTACCGGGACGCCTTTGCGCGGCATCCGCGGCTGGCGCCACTCCTGGTGCTGCAGTCCATCACCGACCCCGCGGTCATTGGGCTGTATGAGGACCTGGCGCTTGCGTTGGAGGCCGCCGGATTCCGGGGCAGGGATGTGGTGTCGGCCATTTCCACGATCGATAGCTTTGCGCTGGGCGCGGCACTGGACCTGGCTGCACCTGAGGTTGTCTGGGATCCGCCGGCCGAAGGCTATCCCACGCTGAAGCGCGCGGTCAGCCATGCCGGCCCGTCAACGGAACGCGGGAGCCATGCCTTCGAGTTCGGGCTGGACGTCATCATAGGAGGCCTGCGGGCCCGGCTGGCAGGCTGAACCCGGAAACAATTCAAGGGCGGTGGCGCGGCCTCGCGGCCGGCTGCGGGACCTGCAGCTGGGCGGCAGCCATTTTGAAGCACAGTTTCCCGCCCAGCTCCTGCGGCCGGATCCATGCCTCGTAGCCTTCTGCGGCGGTAAACAATGCCCTTCCGGCTTCGGTGTCCGCCGCGAGCCACAGGACCGCTGGATCCCGCATGGCGTCGTCCACCACGCCGGTCCGGACAACCTGGAAGTCTTTCCGGATCTCCACGGGAACCCCGATCAGGCGGCTCCATTCACGGGAGGGGTACGGCTTCATGGTGAGCACCTGGCAGTCATTGGACAGGGTCGGACACTCCGCGGAGAAGGAATCGTGGGCGGCGAGGCGACAACGAGCAGTAGCCCCATCATTTGTGGCGGGGGCTGCTAGTGGATGTGGCTGCCGCCGTTGATGTCGATGGTGGTGCCGGTGAGGTAGGCGGAGTCCTCGGAGGACAGGAAGGTGATTACGGAGGCCACTTCCTCCGTGGTGGCGTTGCGGCCCAGCGGGATGCCGGCGTTGATGGCGGCCTCCTGCTCCTCGGTGCTGCCCACGCGGATGTTGGTGTCCACGGCGCCGGGGGTGATGGCGTTGACGGTGACACCCGTGGTGCCGAGCTCGCGGGCCAGGGCCTTGGTGAAGCCGAGGATGGCTGCCTTGGCGGCGGAGTAGGGAACCTTGCCGAAGACGCCGCCGCCGCGCTGTGCGGACACGGAGGACATGTTCACAATGCGGCCCCAGCCGTTTTCGATCATGTCCGGCAGGAAGGCCTTGGTCACCAGGTAGGTGCCGGTGGCGTTGACGTCCATGACCTTGTGCCACAGCTCAAGGGTGGTTTCCAGGAACGGAACCGGGGAGGTGATGCCGGCGATGTTGGCCAGGGCCCCGACGGGCGGGAGGTTGCCGGCTGCCACCTCAGCGGCGACGGCGGCCTGGGCGGCGATCACGGACGCTTCGTTGGCGACGTCGATCTCGTGGCCGAAGGCGGGGACGTTGAACTCGTTGCCGATTTCGGCCGCTACCTTGGCTGACTTCTCGCCGTCGAGGTCCAGGATGACGATGCCCCAGCCTTCACGGGCGTAGCGGCGGGCGGTGGTGATGCCGATTCCGCGCTCCGAGGTGGCTCCGGTGAGGACTGCGGTGCGGTGGATGGTGGTCATGATGGTGCTCCTTGAATTGTGCGCGTGGATCGATTGTTTGGGTGGATCGATTGCTCCGTATCTGTCGTTCTGGACGTTCAAAACGGCAGATACGGAGCAATCGATGGTGGTTTGTGTCTGTTCAGATGAGGTCGGTGATGAAGCTCGCCGCCTTTGCGGCGGCGGCCGGGCGTTCGTCGTTGGTGACGTCCCGGGTTTCCAGTTCCAGGGAAAAGTGGCCCGTGTAGCCGTCGGCGACAAGCCGCTTCAGGCCACCGGCGAAGTCGGCATCGCCGTTGCCGATGCTGAGGTTGATGTTCCCCGGTACGGCGTCGCGCAGGTGGACGTGGCTGATGCGGCCGCGGTGCCGGTCCAGGTAGGCCCCAACGTCCTCGCCGGACGCCACAATGTGGCTGAAGTCCATGACGATTCCAACGCCGGCCCCCGCCAGCCGGTCGGCAAGCATCCCCGCGCGCTCCAGGTCCCAGCAGAACCGCAGGAAGTGCAGGGATTCGGTCCAAAGTTCGACGCCGAATTCGGCGGCGCGCCGGCCGGCACCTTTCAGCTGCGCGGCAATGAGGTCCAGGTCTTCCTCGACGCTGCGTACCGGGGTGTGGTCCAGGGCACCGCAGGGCAGCACCAGGGCCTTGGCTCCGATATTGGCGGTGAGGGTGAGCAGGGCGTCGAGATGGCGCTGCCTGGCGGCCTCGCCCTCGGCATCCAGCACCGCGTTCAGGTCCCCGATGTCGCCGTTTACGGACCGGACCTGCAGGCCGGAGGCCACAACCTCAGCGGACACAGCGTTGACGGCTGCTTCTGTCAGTTCATACGGAACGTGGTCGCACACTCCGGGCAGCGCACCGAGGTCGATCTCCTCGAAGCCCAGCCCCTTCATGGTGCGCAGGGCGGCGCCCAGGTCCTGGTGCCGGAAGCTGATGGATGAGCACCCAAGTCTGGAATGGAACATCATTGATCCTCTGGTTCGTGCCGAGCAGTAGTGATGGGGACCACAGTAGTCTCGTTAACTGTCAACAGTCAACTCCAAAAGTCGACTGTTGACAGTGAAAATGATCTGGGTCACACTGGTTCCTATCAGTTTGTTAACAGTCGACAGCGGCGGGACTCCTCCAGCCGCTCTTCGAAAGGGAACCACCATGAGCAAAGATGCTCTGACCATGCGCGGTCCGGTCCACGGCACCAAGGACGCCAGGCGAGTTGCCATCGGATCCGGCGTGGGGGCCGTCATCGAGACGTATGACTTCATCGGTTTTGGCACCGCTGCCGCACTGTACTTCGGCACCGCATTCTTCCCCGGGAGCGATCCCGTCACCGGCACCCTGGCCTCCTTCGCCACCCTGGGCGTCGGCTTCGCGGCCCGTCCCCTGGGCGGCATCATCGGCGGCCACCTCGGTGACAAGGTGGGCCGCAAGCCCGTCCTGGTCGCCTCGCTGATCCTCATGGGCCTGGCAACGTTCGCCATCGGCCTGCTCCCCACCTACGCGGCGGTCGGGCTGCTTGCCCCCGCACTGCTCGTCTTCGTCCGCATCGTCCAGGGCCTGGCCTTCGGTGCGGAATGGGGCGGCGCCATCCTGATGAGCTACGAGCACGCGCCCTGGAAGTCCAAGGGCAAGTACACCGGCATTGTCCAGGCCGGCTTCCCCGTGGGCCTGCTGCTGGCCAACCTGACCTTCCTGTTCAGCGTCCAGCTCGGCAACGAACTTGCCTGGCGCATCCCGTTCCTCGCCAGCATCCTGCTGGTGATCGTGGGCCTGATCATCCGCTCCAAGGTCCCTGAGTCCCCCGTCTTTGATGAGGTCAAGGACAGCGGCGCCATCGTGAAGGCCCCCATCGTCGAGGTCATCAAGACGGACTGGCGCAACATCGTCAAGGGCATCGGCCTGCGCATCGCCGAAACTGCCGGCTATGCAGTGTCCATCACCTACATGATTTCCTACATCAACAGTCAGCACCTGGCGGACAAGAGCCAGACCCTGATCGCCCTCTGCATCGCCTCGGCCATCGGCATCTTCGCCACCCAGGCCTGGGCTGCCTTGACCGACCGCATCGGCCGCCGCCCCCTGTACATCTGGTCAACAGCCTTTGCCGCCCTGTTCGCGATCCCGATGTTCCTGCTGGTCAACACGGGCCTGTTCATCGCCATCATCATCACCATCGTGATCTCCTACGCGGTCTGCCAGAACTCCCTGGCCGGCGCCCAGGGCGCCTGGTTCCCCGAGCTCTTCCAGGCAAAGACCCGCGCCTCCGGCGCCAGCCTGGCCTACCAGATTTCCGCCATGGTGTCCGGTTTCACCCCGTTCATCACCACCCTCCTGTTCGTCAGCTTCGGCTGGATGGGCCCGGCGCTGCTCTTCGGCACCTACGCCCTGATCGGACTCTGGGCCGCCGTCGCCACCCGGGAGACCTGGGGCAAGCGAGAGCGCGAGCTGGCAGATGAAGCCACCAAAAGCACCCCCAACACCGTCAACGCCTGAATAACGTCACGCACCAAACGATCACGGAGCCAGTAATGCCTACAGAAACCGTCCAGGACGCCGCCCCGCAGGGAGGAATACTGCAGACCGCAGTGACGCCCGAACGCGTGGACAAGATCAGCGCCGCCGCCTACCGGATCCGGCACCACGCCCTGAACATGGGCGAGGTCCAGGGCCAGGGCTACGTGGGCCAGGCCCTGGGCGCCGCGGACATGCTCGCAACCGTCTACGGGGACCAGCTGAATTTCCACGCCGAGGACCCGCACTGGGAGGGCCGCGACCGGTTCCTGCTCTCCACCGGCCACTACGCCATCGGCCACTACGCGGCCCTGGCTGAGGCCGGCATCATCCCGGTCGGGGAGCTGGAAACCTACGGATCGGACGATTCCCGGCTGCCGATGTCCGGCATGTCCACCTACACCCCCGGCATGGAAATCTCCGGCGGTTCGCTGGGGCACGGGCTGACCATCGCCGTCGGCATGGCCTTGGGCCTGCGCTACCAGGGCTCAAGTGCCCGGGTGTTCAACTTCCTCTCCGATGGCGAGCTGGACGAGGGCTCCACGTGGGAAGCAGCCATGGGCGCCCACCACCACCAGCTGGGCAACCTCACGGCCATGGTGGACATCAACGCCCTCCAGGCGGACGGCAAGACGGACACCGTGCTCCGGACCGAACCGGTCACGGAAAAGTGGGAATCGTTCGGCTGGTACACCCAGCGGGTGGACGGGAACGACGTCGGCGCGCTGCTGGCAGCGTTCGACAACGCAGCTGCCCAGGCCGCCGCCGTCGGACGTCCCTCCGTGATCCTCTGCGACACCAAGGTGGGCCGCGGCGTACCGCTGCTGGAAGACCGCGAAAAGGCGCACTTCATGCGCATCGAAGAACACGAATGGCAGATCTGCCGTGAGCAGCTCACCGCCGGTTATGAAGGAAAGGCTTCAGCATGAGCACCACCACCGAGGCTCCGGACACCACCACAGCGGCCAAGCCGAAGCTGAAGACGTCGGCCATGATCGCGTCGTTCGCGGACCCGGGGCAGAAGACGTCTTCCGCACCGTTCGGGCATGCCCTGGTCAAGGCCGCGCAGGAGAACGACAGGATCGTTGGCCTCACCGCGGACCTGGGCAAGTACACGGACATGCACATCTTCGCCAAGGCCTTCCCGGAGCGGTTCTTCCAGATGGGCATGGCCGAGCAGCTGCTCTTCGGCGCCGCTGCCGGCCTGGCCGAGACCGGGCTGGTGCCGTTCGCATCCACTTACTCGGTGTTCGCAGCCCGCCGCGCCTACGACTTCCTGTGCCTGGACGCGGCCGAGCCGAACCTGAACGTGAACATCGTGGGCGGCCTGCCGGGCCTGACCACCGGATACGGCCCCAGCCACCAGGCCACGGAGGACATGGCGATCTTCCGCGGCATGCCCAACCTGACTATCGTGGACCCCTGCGACTCGGTGGACATCGAGCAGGCAGTCCCGCAGCTCGCAGCCTCCGAAGGACCCACCTACCTGCGCCTGCTGCGCGGCAACGTGCCCACCGTGCTGGATGAATACGACTACACGTTTGAACTGGGCAAGGCCAAGGTCCTGCGCGGCGGCAACGACGTTGTGTTCATCTCCTCCGGCCTGATGACCATGCGTGCCCTCCAGGCAGCCAAGGCGCTGGCGGCACACAACGTGGACGTCGCCGTCGTGCACACCCCCACCATCAAGCCGTTCGACGCCCAGACTGTGCTCGCGGAGATCAACACGGACCGCCTGGCCGTCACCCTGGAAAACCACTCCGTAGTGGGCGGGCTGTTCGAAACCGTTGCCTCCGCCGTCGTGACTGCGGGCGTGGGCAAGCGCGTGGTGCCGGTGGCTCTGCCGGACCAGTTCCTGGACGCCGGCGCACTGCCCACCCTCCACGACCGCTACGGCCTGGCCGTGGACCGGATCGTGGCCAAGGTCCTCGCCGAACTCGGCTAGGGAGAACCCGAAATGCGGAATGCACGGCACCGGTCCCGGCCAGTGCCGTGCTATCTGCCGTAAGATCGAACCACTACCGACTGTAAACAGTCGACTAATGACATTGAGGACAGAAGCCATGGCCGGATTGACCGCCCCGCTGCTGGGACTGGAAAGGAAGAGCCTGCGCGAGCAGGCACTCTCCGCGCTGCGGACCGCCATCACCAGCGGTGAACTGGAGCCAGGCCGGCACTTGGTGGAGACCGAGCTGTCCGAAATGCTGCAGATCAGCCGCGGCACCCTCCGCGAAGCCCTGCGCCAGCTGGAGCAGGAAGGCCTGCTCTCCGCCGGGCCCCGCGGCAGGCTCTCGGTCCGGCACCTGGACGGGAAGGAAATCCGGGACATCTACGCCGTCCGCGCCGCCCTGGAGTCCCTCGCCGCCCGGACCCTGTGCGAACTGCCGGACCGGCAGCAGGTCACCGAATCCCTGCACAAGGCCGTTGACGCCATGGACGCCGCAGCCAGCGGCACCCTTGAGGAACGGATCGAATCAGACCTCGAGTTCCACCGCACCCTCTGCCGGCTCACCGGAAACGAGACGCTGCTCCACTCTTGGGAGTCACTGGAGGGCTCCATCCGGATGTCCATCATGTTCGCAGGCCTGGAAAAGGGTGTCAGCAACATGAGCGTGGACCGGCACAAGGACATCGTGGCTGCCATCGACACCGGAGACGCCACCCTGGCACGCAAGACCATCCTGGAACACATGGACACCGCCGCCGCCAACCTGGTGGCGTAGCTTCCGCCCTTTCACGTGCCCGTGCGGGAATCTCAACGGGTTCCCGCCCGTTAACTTACTGCGCGGTAAATAACCGCGGCGTTAACGAGGGATGGTATGACCGCAAAGTTTGTGTCATTCGAGGACGACGCCGGGAAGGTCACCCGGTATGCCCGCCACGACAACGGCGGCGGGCTCATTGCGCCCGGGGCCACGGTGGCGGACAGCGCCAGGATCGGGGCCCTGACCTACGTGGAACACGGCGCCAGGGTGGGTTCCGGCTGCCGGATTGGACACGGCAGCTGGATCGACCGGGACGCGACCATCGGTGACCGGACGGTGATCGGGGACGGCGTGCGCATCGGCCGGGGAACGGTGATCGGGAACCGGGTGCACATCGGCAGCCACTCGAGGATCGGCTCCAGTGTCCTGATCGAGCACGGCGTCCATCTGGATACCGACAGCACAGTGCCGGACGGCAGCGAGGTCCTGGCCGGTGCGCACTCACGCCTGGCACCGGCAAGGCACCGGCAGCACCGGAAGACCAAGGGCGGGATCGCGGCCTAGGTCAACCTGCCTTCCGGTGCTTCAGGGCCGCCGCGGCCCACACCGCGAGCAGCAGTGCGACCAGCAGCAGGCCGGCGTCACCCAGGTCGATGGATCCGAGCCACGCAGTGAGCGGGTCGTTGAGGGCAAAAGCGGCGTGGAAGAACCCGCCCAAAGTAATCACTGCGATGAAGAGCGCCGAGAGTGCGGATGTGCCCGTGACCAACGCGTTGAAGCCGAGCTTCCGCTGAGGGTCGTCCAGGGCTGACCGGTACATCCGCATCATGGCCATCCCGTTCAACGAGTCGCACAATGTCATGGCGGCAGCGAAGGCAAATGGCAGCGCAAGCAGGGCGAAGGGCGGCACCCCGGCCAGCGATGCCGCCGTCGTCATCATCAGCAGCCCGATGGTGGTGGCGGTATCGAACCCCAGGCCGAACAGGAAGCCAATTACGAAGATATTCCGCGGCCGCCGTACCCCGGACAATGGCCCGGCGAGGAGCCGCGCCACCAGGCCCTGCGGCTCCAGGTCCCCGGGATCGACGGCGGCGCCGCGACGGGAGCGCCGATAGGCAGAAAGCGAACGCGTGAACGCAGAACCGTTGAACAGGCCCATGGCCAGCAGGAACAGCCCGGACACACCACTGCCGACCAGGCCCAGGACCACATTTCCGGCGGTACCCTCCTGCATCAGCCCGCCCACCATGGATGCACCGGCAACCACCAGCACGCCTGCCAGGGTCACCACCGAGCTGTGGCCCAGGCTGAAGGCGAATCCAACGCTCACCGGCTCCTGCCGTTGTGCCACGAATTTGCGGGTCGAGTTGTCGATCGCGGCCAGATGGTCCCAGTCGTAGCTGTGCTTCACGCCTGCAAGGTAGGCGGTGAGGACCAGTCCCAAGGTCAGCGGCCGGTTCCCTGCGGTGACGGTTCCGGAAAGAACAAGTACGACGGCGGCGGCATGGAGTGCGGCCACGGCAGCGAACATCCACAACAGGCGGGTCCGGAGCGGCAGGGCGTCCCGCTCACGGTAGAGCGCGGCGACGTTCGTCATCAGTGCTTCCTCAGGTCCAGCGGCCCCTGCCCGTACCAGCGTTCGCGCAGGTAATCCGTACAGGATCGAAGCAGCAGGTTCAGTTCATCCGTGCTGTTGGAAAAGCTCCGCAGCACCAGCCCGGTGGTTCCGGACACGGTGCGGGTCAGGGAGATGCCGGTCAGTGCTTCGCGCCCGGCGGTCAGCCCGTGCAGTTCGTCGGCGAGCGCCTGATCCACCCGCCCGTCCACCACCACCAGCGAGCCCAGGTGGCTGTACCCCTCCATGAAGCCCAGCCCGGTGACGTCGTGGAGCGGCGGCCGGATCAGCAGGTTGTCGAGCGCCAGCAGTTGGGTGTCCTGATCCGTTTCAACATGGATGTCGTTGCGCAGCCGGACTTCCTCGTACCGGAAGGCGGCCCCGTCGGGCGACCAGCCGGGCGTCACCACTTCGGCCATGACGAGGCTCGACGACGGCCGGAGGGTCACGGTGGTCCGTTGCCGGTAGCTGGCCTCCCGGTAGGCGATGAGCTGGTCCGGCATGAGTTCCAGCCGCGCCCCCTCCCCCAAACGGACAGTCATCCGCTGCTCAGCAAAAGACCCGGGTGTCCGATAAACCTTGGTAGCGGACTGAGTGGTGAGGAGAAGGTCTGCCCCATCCTCAACAACAACATCAACGAGGAAGAGATCAGCCCCCAGATAAGCCCCGCCAGGATTGACGACGACGTAGCAAACCTGCCCGGAATCATCCAGGTAGTGCGGGCGCATCACCCGTAAGGCACCCTCATGGAACTGATGCAAGGCAACCGACCGTCCATGCCTCACGCTCACGCCCAACTCAAGCCGCCCCATAGGTGACGTACCCGCTGAGGCGGCGGAGCCGGATGTAAGGGGCCGCGGCGTGGTGGGCACCGCGCAGCGGGCACGGCCCCTTACATCCGGTGAAGCCGCCGGTGGCGCTCCCGCCGTCGTACTCATGAGGCCAAATCAAGCATCAGGACGTCGTGGCGTATCCATTCGATGACGGACTCGAGCCCTTCGTCCGTTTTGAGGTTAGTGAAGCAAAACGGTTTGTTGCCACGGAACTCGCGGGAGTCCCGTTCCATGACGGCCAGGTCTGCCCCGACGTGGGGTGCGAGGTCGGTTTTGTTGATGATGAAGAGGTCGGACTTGATCATGCCCTGGCCGGCTTTGCGGGGGATTTTCTCGCCTTGGGCCACATCGATGATGTAGATGGAGAAGTCTACGAGTTCGGGGCTGAAGGTGGCGGAGAGGTTGTCGCCGCCGGATTCGACGAAGATGACCTGCAGGTCGGGGTGCCTTGCTTTGAGTTCCTCGATGGCGGCGGTGTTCATGGAGGTGTCTTCGCGGATGGCGGTGTGGGGGCAGCCGCCGGTTTCGACGCCTATGATCCGGTCCACGGGCAGGATGCCGTTGGCGGCCAAAATTTTGGCGTCCTCGATGGTGTAGATGTCGTTGGTGATGGCGGCCATGGAGATGTCGCCGCTCATGTGCCGGGTGAGCCGTTCCACCAGCTGGGTTTTGCCGGCGCCGACGGGTCCGCCGATGCCGATCTTGATGGGTTCAGACATGTGTCCTCCTTGAGATAAAAAGCAGTCAGCTCATGAACATCCGGGCACGCTGGCGTTCGTGCCGCATTTGCGAAATTTCCAGTCCTGGGCTGACGGCGCCAAAGTCGTCCGGCGTGAGGCGGGCGATTCTGTTGATGGCGGCAGCGACGTCGTCGTGCGCTTTCCGCAGCACCCGCTGCCCGGCGTTCTGGCCCAGGGGGATGGCGCGGACGGCGTTCTGCGTCAGGGTGGTGACGGTGGCGAAAAGGTAGGCGGCGAGCGCCTCCTGTTGGGGCACGCCCAGGGAGCGGGCGACGACGGCGAACGCCAGCGGCTGGTGCCCGGCGGCCCGGCCGGTGGCCACCAGGTCCCGGTACAGTTCCAGCTCCGGCGAGGGAAACACCTCCGCCCCGATTTCCAGCAGCCGGGACCCCATCTTGAGGCTGGCCTCCCGTACCTGCCGCGACAAAAGAGAAGCAGAGAAGAGAGCATCCAACTCCCCAAGATCAACACCCTCATAGAAGAGCCGAATGGCCAACCCATCCGAGTAAGTAAGCGACTGCGAGATGAACGCGGACAACCAAACCCCAAAACCAGCCTCATCAGCGACAACACCGGCCTCGACATAAGTCTCAAACCCAAGGGAGTGAGCAAAGGCCCCGGTAGGAAGCGCCGAGTCAGTGAGCTGTTGAAGAGCAAGCTGGTAACTGCTCACCGCACTGCCGCCCAACGGGACGGAGCATCGCGACGGCCCGGATTGGGGGCCGCGGCGTGGCGGGCACCGCGAAGCGGGCACGGCTCCCAATCCGGGCCGGCGCACCCAAGCGACACCTCCCATGGAGCGCGCAGCGCTGCGACAGTGTTACTAGTGCGAGTGTTCAGCATGGCGGAAAGGTACAGGGAGGACGCGTTCCTGGCGGGTGTAGGGCACGGCATTGTGGCGGAGATAGTCCTCGACGGTGTGGTCGTAGGCGCACACCATGACGTCGGCCCCGTACTCTGACGCGGAGTCGAAGAACTGTGCCTGGAGGTGCCGGTTGCCGAGGGAGTGTGCGGTGACGCCCATTTCGTGGATGGTGCGGGGCGCGATGACCAGGATATCGGTGGGCAGGACGGAGACGACGATCATGTTGGTCTCTGCCACGTGGAGGATGTCGCCGTCGCGGAGGTCTCCGGAGCCGGCGGGGAGGCGGATGCCGATTTCCTTGCCGTGGTCCGTGGTGGCGCGCTGGATGCGTTTGACCAGGGAGGCGCTGGGGAGCGCCACTTTTTCCCGGTGGAGCCCGGCGTAGGTTTCAGGGTCCGGCAGGTCGTGCAGGTTGCCGAGGACTTTATCGATGATCACGTGGGGCTCCCGAGTTGGGTAGTGAAGGTCTAGAAGAGGAAGTAGCGCTGTGCCATGGGCAGGACGTCGGCGGGTTCGCAGGTCATGTCCTCGCCGTCGACAGTCACCTGGTAGGTTTCCGGGTCCACCTGGATGTCGGGTGTGGCGTCGTTGTACTTGAGGTCCGCCTTGGTGAGGGTCCGGATGCCGGAGACAGGCCGGATGACCTTCTCCAGCCCCAGCTCCTGGGGCACGCCGCCGTCGATCGCTGCCTGGGACAGGAAGGTGATGGAGGACTGCTGCATGGCCTTGCCGAACGTGGCGAACATGGGCCGCATGGTGCGGGGCTGCGGTGTGGGGATGGAGGCGTTCGCGTCACCCATCAGGGCGTAGGCGATCTGCCCGCCTTTGAGCACCAGCTCCGGTTTGACGCCGAAGAACGCCGGATCCCAGAGGACCAGGTCGGCGAACTTGCCAACCTCCACCGAGCCGACGGAGTCCGCGATGCCCTGCGCGATGGCCGGGTTGATAGTGTACTTGGCCACGTAGCGCTTGAGCCGGAAGTTGTCGCTGCCCGTACCCGGACCCGACGTCGAGCCGTGCGCGCCGCCGTTGTGATCTTCCAGCACGCCGCGCTGTTTCTTCATCTTGTCCGCCACCTGCCAGGTGCGGATGATCACCTCGCCCACGCGGCCCATGGCCTGCGAGTCGGAGGAGGTGATGGAGAAGATCCCCAGGTCCTGCAGGACGTCCTCGGCGGCGATGGTCTCGGCGCGGATCCGGGAATCGGCGAAGGCCACGTCCTCGGGGATGTCCGGGTTGAGGTGGTGGCAGACCATGAGCATGTCCAGGTGCTCTTCGATGGTGTTGCGCGTGTACGGCAGCGTGGGGTTGGTGGAGGCCGGCAGGACATTGGGCATCCCGGCGATCCTGATGATGTCCGGGGCATGCCCGCCGCCGGCGCCCTCTGTGTGGAAGGTGTGGATGACCCGGCCGTTGATGGCGCGGATGGTGTCCTCCACGAATCCGCACTCGTTGAGGGTGTCGGTGTGGATGGCCACCTGGACGTCGTACTCGTCGGCCACCGTGAGGGACGTGTCGATGGAGGAGGTGGTGGATCCCCAGTCCTCGTGCACTTTGAGCCCGATGGCACCGGCGCGGATCTGCTCGGCCAAAGGTTCGACGGCGGAGGCGTGCCCCTTGCCGAACAGGCCGATGTTCATGGGCAGCCCCTCGGCCGCCTGCAGCATCCGCTGTATGTGCCACTTTCCGGGAGTGACGGTGGTGGCCTTGGTGCCTTCGGCTGGGCCCGTGCCGCCGCCGATCATGGTGGTGATGCCGCCGGCCAGGGCGGTGGGCACCTGGTCCGGGGAGATGAAGTGGATGTGGGTGTCGATGCCGCCGGCGGTGAGGATTTTGCGCTCGCCGGCGATGATTTCGGTGCCTGCCCCGATGACGATGTCCACGCCGTCGGTGATCTGCGGGTTGCCTGCCTTGCCGATTTTGAGGATGTGGCCGTCCCTCAGGGCGACGTCCGCTTTGTAGATGCCGGTGTAGTCCAGGATCACCGCGTTGGTGATCACGGTGTCCGGGATGGTGCCGCCCTGGCCGTCGTCGTCCCTGACCGCCTGGCCGTTCTGGCCCATGCCGTCGCGGATCACCTTGCCGCCGCCGAACACCACTTCCTCGCCATAGACGGTGAGGTCTTCTTCGATTTCCAGGAACAGGTCGGTGTCCGCCAGGCGGATTTTGTCCCCGGCGGTGGGCCCGTACAGGTCTGCGTATTGCCGGCGTGGAATCCGGAAGCTCACTGGGTGCCCCCTTCCGTAGCAGGCCTGCCGGGGCGGGCGCCGCCGTCGAGCTTTCCATTGACCGCCTTGCTGAGCCCGAACACCTCGCGGCGCCCGGCCAGTTCGATCAGCCGCACGCTCCGGGAGTCCCCCGGCTCAAAACGGGCAGCCGTTCCCGCGGGAATGTCCAGGCGCCGGCCGTACGCGGCGTCCCGGTCGAAGGACAGGGCCGCGTTGGCCTCGGCAAAGTGGAAGTGGGAACCCACCTGGACCGGCCGGTCGCCGGTATTGGTGACAGCTACCTCGATCGCCTCCCTGCCCACGTTCGCGGTGACGGGTTCCGGCCGGAGAACGTACTCGCCTGGAATCATTGCGGTTCTCCTCAGCGGATGGGGTTGTGGACGGTGACCAGCTTGGTGCCGTCGGGGAAGGTGGCCTCGATCTGCACGTCGTGGATCATCTCCGACACACCCTCCATGACGTCCCCGCGGCTGAGGAGCGTGGTGCCGTAGCTCATGAGCTCGGCCACCGTCCTGCCGTCCCGGGCACCCTCGATCAGTTCGTAGCTGATGATGGCTACGGCCTCGGGGTAATTGAGTTTCAGGCCGCGTGACTGCCGGCGCCGGGCCAGGTCTGCGGCCACCACGATCATGAGCTTCTCCTGCTCACGCGGCATCAGATGCATGGACTTCCCTTCGACGGCCAACGGCGTGGGGTCCAGCGTAAACCCGGCACGTTTCCACCAGGTTTCAGCAGCATCAGGCCGCCCTATCCAGCAGACCTACTGATTGAGCCGGCCCAGGATCTCCCCGCTGGACTGGACCGGCTGGCGGTAGGTGGTGGAAAGGATGCGGAGCATGTCGGCGGCGTCCTGGTCGTCTTCGGAGGCCATGGCGTCCTTGGCATACGTCACGCGGATGTTGTGTGCAAAGGCGTCAGCGGCAGTCTGGGCGATGCAGTTGTGGGTGGAAACGCCGGCGAGCACCACCTCGTCGGCTCCCCAGTTCCGCAGCCGGGCCAGCAGGTTGGTGCCTACAAAGGCGCTGTCCCTGGTCTTGTTCAGCTGGGGCAGGTCCTCGGTGATGAGCCCCGGCACGGACTGGGCCTGCTCGCTGCCGCGGAAGATGAACCCCTGGTCGTCGTCGAGCATGCTGAGGGTCCAGGTGGATTTGTCCCGCTCGTGTTCGGTGCCCACCAGCAGCGCCTTGTGCCCGGCTGCCTGGAACGCTTCCAGCAGCCGGTTGCACTCACTGACCACCCGCTCCTGCTGGGCTGCCAGCTCGGGGGTTTCGAAGAACGCGTTCTGCATGTCGATGACCAGGAGGGCAATCATGGGGGCACCTTTCCGTCTTGTGAACCGGTGCCATTTCTGTACCCGCAGGCGGCGCAGCCAAAACTGCATACGCAGAATCTAGGGGGCGGATTCCCGGATTTTCAGCTCGAATCCGGCCTCCACGTGCACGCCCGAACCGGATGTTTCACGGCCGGCGATCCGGTCCAGCAGCAGGCGGATCGAGCGTTCTGCGATCTCGTTCATTCCCGGCGAGACGGTGGTCAGGGACGGGGACGCGAACCGCGCTTCGTCGATGTCGTCGAAGCCGGCCACGGCCACATCCTGCGGCACCTTGACACCGCGGATCAGGAGTTCGTGCAGTGCGCCGAGGGCCAGTACGTCATTGAGCCCAAAGACGGCGTCGAAATCCACGCCTGAATCCAGGAGCCCGGCCACCGCGGCGGCACCGGTGTCGCGGCGCCACTCGGCGGGCGCCACGAGCGCAGGGTCGAACGGGATGCCCGCCTCCCCCAGCGCCTTCCGGTACCCGTTCAGGCGCAGGCCAGCGCTGCCGGCGGATTCCCCGGCATTGGCTCCGATGACGGCGATACGACGGCGGCCGGCGGCCAGCAGGTGCGCCGTGAGCGCAGCCGCGGCTTCCTCGTTCTTCATGGTCACCAGGTCAAAGCGGGGATCCATGATGTGCTCGCCGAGCATCACCAGCGGCTTGGTGCCGGCCCGCGCGGCAATGGCCTCGGCGTCCACCACCAGCGGCGTGAACAGCAGCCCGTCTGTGAGCTGCCGGAACGTCCCCTGCAGGGCGCCAAGTTCAACGGCGGCATCAGCATCGGACTGCTCCACCAGCACGCGGTAGCCGTGGCGGGAGGCGGCCTTCATCAGTTTGGAGGCGAGCTCAGCGTAGTACGGGGCGGAGAGATCGGACAGGACCAGCCCCAGCATGGAGGTCTTGCCGGACCGGAGGCTGCGGGCAGTGAGGTTTGCCTCGTAGCCCAGCTCCGCAATGGCGTCCTGCACACGCTGCTTGGTGGCCGGCCGGATGAATTCGTAGTCGTTCAGGACATTGGAAACGGTCTTGAGGGAAACGCCCGCCGCCCGCGCGACGTCGTTCATGGTGACTGCCATTAACGTTCTTTTCCTGCTTTCGCCGCCGCTTTGGCAGCCTGCTTGCTGGCACGCACCTTTGCCAGGGATTCCGGATCAACGATGTCTGCCACCGAAAGATAGCTTCCGTCCTCGCCGTAGTGGCCGGCGGCTTCACGCCATCCGGGCGCCTGGAGGCCACGCTGCTTGCCCAGGAGGGCCAGGAAGATCTTCGCCTTCTGCTCACCGAATCCGGGCAGGGCCTTGAGCCGGCGCAGCACCTCGGCGCCGTCCGGTGAACCTTTGGTCCAGATGGCGGCAGCGTCGCCGTCCCACTCGTTGTGGACGGCCTCGGCCAGCGCCTGGACACGGGCGGCCATGGAACCCGGGAAACGGTGGACGGCGGGCCGTTCCTTGAACATCTCCACGAACGCCTGGGGGTCCTGGGCGGCAATGGCCTCCGGCTTCAGCGACCCCACCCGGCTGCGGATCTTCTCCGGACCGGCGAAGGCTGATTCCATCGTCACCTGCTGGTCCAGCAGCATGCCGGTCAGCAGGGCGAAGTCGTCCTCACTCAACAACTTGTCCGCGGCGGGATCGCCCGTGATGTGCAGTTCCATGCCGTCCATCCTCCCACCTGCGGGCCGCCGTCGTCATAAGGATGCCCCCGCCCTGCTGCCCCGGTGCGTCAGCTGTTCACGGCCAGCCGGATCATGGACCAGGAAACGGCGGGAAGTTCGGCGGTAAGCCGGCCGCCGTCCACCTTCACGGAGCCGTTTTCGGTTGGCAGGACCGAGGTGGAATCATCGGCGCTGGCCTGCCAGTACGGGTCCTTGTTGGCATAGGTCACGGCCTCCACCAGCCGGACGTCGCCCAGCCCCGCCACCGCGGCATCCAGCGTCAGCGCCTGCTCCGCGGACCGGTTGACGGCGAACACCACGGCCTCGCCCTTGTCCGCGTCGTACGTGGCGACGGCGGACAGCGCGGCAACATCTGTTGTCTTGCCGCCGCTGACCAGCGGGGATTCGACAGCGAGCTGCAGGACGGTGCCGGAAGCGTGCCGCGACGTCAGGGCAAACGGGTGGAAGGTGGTCTGCTTCCAGGCCCGGCCACCCGGCTCGGTCATGATGGGGGCGATGACGTTCACCAGCTGCGCCAGGCTTGCCGAGTGGACACGGTCGGTGTTCCGGAGCAGCGTGACCAGCAGGTCTCCCACCACCACGGCGTCCGCCACCGTGTAGGTGTCCTCCAGCAGGACGGGGGCCACCGGCCAGTCCTTGCCCGTAGGCACCTTGGATTCGTCGCGGCTCATGTGCCAGACGTTCCACTCGTCGAAGGAGATGTTCACCTGTTTGGTGGACTTCTTCACCGACTTCACGTGGTCGATGTGGCTGATGATGTCCCGGATGAAAGCGTCCATTTTGTGTCCGGCGGCGAGGTGTTCCTGCAGGTCCCCGAAGTCCTCGAAGTACTGGTGGGCGGAGATCAGGTCCACCAGCTCGTAGGTTTCTGCCAGTACAACGCGCTCCCACTCACCGAACGTGGGCATGGTGGGCCCGGAGCTGCCGCAGGCCACCAGCTCCAGGTCCGGTTCCACCATGCGCATGGCACGGGCGGTGTCGGCAGCCAGGCGGCCGTATTCCAGGGCGTTCTTGTGCCCGATCTGCCAGGGGCCGTCCATCTCGTTGCCCAGGCACCACATCCTGATGCCGTAGCCGTCCGCTGCACCGTTTGCGCGGCGCTGCCCGGACAGGGCGGTGCCGCCGTCGATGTTGCAGTACTCGAGGAGGTCCAGGGCCTCCTGGACGCCGCGGGTGCCCAGGTTCACCGCCATCATGGGTTCCACGCCGGCCTTGGCGGACCACTTGGCGAACTCGTCCACGCCCACCGTGTTGGGATCGGTGGAATGCCACGCGAGGTCCAGGCGCGCGGGCCGCTGGTCCACGGGGCCTACGCCGTCTTCCCAGCGGTAGCCGGACACGAAGTTCCCGCCCGGGTACCGGACGGTGGATACGCCCAGTTCACGGGTGAGCTCGAGGACATCCGTGCGGAAGCCGTCCCCGTCGGCATCCGGGTGGTCCGGTTCAAAGATGCCGGTGTAGACGCACCGGCCAAGATGCTCAACAAAGGCACCGAAAGTACGACGCCGGACCGGCCCCACGGTGAACGACGGGTCAAGGGTGATTTTTGCTGCGGCGGGTTCTGGCTGGGTCACGTAGACATCCTCGGCTCGATTTTTACAACGTTATAGAAAACATTGTTGGGGGCGCCGGCCGCGGGAGTCAAGTGTTTTCATGCCCCGCGGTACAACACCGCCCCTACCCCGAATTGACATGCCAGGCAGCGCTCACCTGCGGCAACAATCCACGAGGGCGGCACAGGCGGCGGCCCAAGTACTACCTAATCGAAAAAACAGGTACTGGATACGCATTCGCCGGAGGCTGGACGGCAATTAGGTTTTTCACAGAGACAAGACCTGTTCTGCTTCGGCGGTACTTGGCTCACTAGGGGGTGTGAGACTGGCAATGCATGCACGACAGGTAAACCCAGGCTTCCCGGTCCATAGGACACGGGTATCAAGCGGGGCCGGCGACGAGGAGTCCTTCGAGACCAAGGGCTCTCCCCCAGCCGTCGCCGGCCCTCCCCACCCTGCACGCGCCCGCAGGCTGCGCGTGCCCCATCCGGAGCCCACGGGCCAGGAACGGGGTGCGCCCCGGAACCCGGCCCTCGTGCTGGACCTGGTCAACGGTGCACAGACCCTCTCCGAATCCCTTGACCTGCTGGTGGCTGCTTCAGCCGGTCATGTGGCCGCCACGGCCGGGATCGACGTCGGCTGCGGCCTGGTGCTCCACCAGCCCAAACGGACGCCCGCCATCACGGGTACCACCATTGAAGTGGAGCGCCTGCTGGACTGGGAGCGGGACATGGCCGAGGGCCCGGTCACGGACGTGATGTCCGGCGGGCACCCTGTTGCAGTGCTCCAGCGGAACGGGGACTTCCGGTGGCAGAACTACTCCGCGCAGCTGCAGCTGTCCGGGTTCGGCAGCGCCCTGGCCGTGCGGCTCCGCCTGGACACTGACCTCCCGGCCGATAACCAGGGCAACGGCAGCAAGGAGCCCGGCCAGACCGCCGCCGCGCTTGCCTTCTTCGCCCACGACTCCAAAGCCTTCCCGCTGCAGGCCATTGCCGAGGCACGCACGTTTGCGGCACTGGCAACCAAGAGCCTGCAAATGGCAATCAACCTGCACGCGGCCCGCTCGCTGGCCACCGACCTCCGCTCGGCCCTGGACAGCCGCACGTCCATCAACGTTGCCTGCGGAGTGATCATGGCGCAGAACAGGTGCTCCTACGAGGAAGCCTTCTCCATCCTTGCCAAGGCGTCGAGCCACCGGAACATCAAGGTGCGCAAGGTGGCAGAGGAGCTGCTGGACCGGCTGCCGGAAGGTGCACCGCGCTCACACTTCGGCCGCTGACGCGGTTCACGGTTCATGCCGGCCCGGTTGGGTAGGGAAGAACCAGGACCGGCAGCGCGGGAGGGGGCGGACCGATGGAAAGCAATCAGCCGGACGGCCGGCGTGCCCGCATCAGCGCCCCCAGCTGGCTCGCCGGACCACTGGCGACACTCCCGGGACTGGCCGCCCACGTTGCGGGCGGGGGCCAGCCGCCCGCAATAGCCATTGTTGCGGCACTGGCGGCGCTGCTGAGCCTGGCGGCCGTGGTCCTGGAGCGGGTTGTCGTGGGGCGGGACCGTCCGGCGTCGGCGCAGCTTCCCGGCTGGGCGTTCCTGGTGGCGGCCGCTGCCGCACAGCAACTGCTGCACCTGGCCTTCGCCGCCTTCGCCACGGCCAGTGCCGTCCCGTTGCCGGGCCACGGCCATGGCGGGCCGCCCACTCCGGACGCGCCGTCGTCGCCCATTTCCCCGGCCACCCACTCGCTGCACCTGATGCTGTATCTGCACGCCGGCGCGGCACTGCTTAACGCCGCCGCTGCTGCCCGGTGGAACAGGCTCACCCGGGCACTTCGCCGGAAGCAGGCACGTGTCAGGACGTGAGCGTTCCCCTGGCGATGCTCACGCTGGAATGTGCCGGGTTGCCGTCCATGGGCTCGTCTGACACATCCACCACCGGGTACTGGGAGAGGTCCAGGTCCGCGGGTACCTGGAACGTTCCGGACGTGGAGTTCATGACGCCCAGGCTGACCAGCCGGGACAGGTCCGGGGCGATCAGCCACACTTCCTGGTAGCCCTTGGCCTCATCCTTGTCCAGGTTGATTTCCAGGTTGCGGGACCCGTCACCTGCCGTCACCACCTTGGCCGATCCTGCGGCGGAGTGCTGGGGCAGGGGTGTCAGCTGGGCAGCGGCCAACTGCTGGGGCTGGGGCGGACGGGTCACCGTCAACACCGCGCCGACAACCACCAGGACGGCTGCCGCGGCAGCTGCCACCCAGGTACCGGGGCGCTGCCACCAGGTCCGCCGGCGGAGGGGAACAACGTTCGACGGCGGCCTGTGCGCAGGTGCCGGCGCCGCGGCAGGGGCTGCGGGGTTTTCCTTGGCTGCGTCCTTGGCCGCGTCCGGGGACAGCGGGTCCTCCCGCACCGACTCAGACAGGCCCAGTTCCCGGTGGATTCCGGCCCATACCTGCGGGCTCGGGACGGTCAAGCGGCTGGTGTCCGGGGTTGTCTTCACGGCATCCACGGTGCGGCGCAGGGCGGCATAGTCTGCGGCGCACTCGGGGCAGCCCGCCAGGTGCTCCCGGCCGGCGGGGTCCTCCCAGCCGTCATAGAGCGCAAGGAGGCTCAACTGTTCCGGATCAAGATGCGGCATGGTCTACCTCCAATCTGCTTCGTAAATGCGACAGGCTCCGGCGGATGTGGCTCTTGACCGTACCAAGGGGAAGGCCCAGCTTGCGTGAAATCTGCTCGTGCGTCAGGTCCTCGTAGAAGGCGAGCTTCATGATGGACCCCTGGGGCTCGCCCAGCCTCTCCAGTTCGCCGTCCAGGAGCAGCCGGTCCGCCAGCATTTCCGCTGCCTCTGTTCCTGTGCCGGCGTCTTCCCCCATGCCGGCTCCGGCCGCGGCGAAGGCCTTGCGTGCTTCCCGGGCCGCCGCCGAATGGGCGTCGGTGATGGCGTTCCGGGTGATACCCACGATCCACGCGGGCAGCCTGGCCACCTGAGGGTTGAATGTGCTCCGCGAGCGCCAGGCCCGGATGAAGACCTCCTGGGTCACGTCGTCCGCGGCCGCCCTGTCCGGCAGGGAACGCAGGGCCAGGGTGTGCACCAGGGGCGCGAACTCACGGTAGGCCGCTGCCAGCGCGTGCTCATCCCCGGCCAGGAAGGAGTCCGTCAGAGCGTCATCCCACCCGCGGGAAGCGTGCCCGGGAAGCGTCACAGGCAACTCCTTCCCGGCTTCGGCGCACGAGCTAGTGGCTGGCCACCGATCAGGCAGGAACGGGCTCATACAGGAACCTGCTCATTCAGGAACTGCGGTGACAATCACATTGTCGCTGTAGTCCATCCGCTCGTCCAGCCATCTGCCGCCGCAGGTAACCAGTTTGAGTTCGTGCGGACCGGACCGGCGGAACAGCGCGCCGCCGTCGAACTTGTCCTTTGCCATCATTTCCACCCCTACCACCCGGTAGGTGAGGGGGGCGGCCCCATCCCGTCCCACCCGGATCAAGGTTCCGGCCGCGAGCGACTTCAGCGCCGAGAACGGTGCGCGTTCGGACTTCGTGTCGATGTGTCCGGCGATGACAGCGGTTCCTTCGGCCGCTCCCGGCGCCGGACCGAATTTGTACCAGGCCGCCCGGTCAAAGGCGTCAGGTATTTCCATCACTCCCTCCGCGGACACTCCCCCGGCCACCACCGGCATGTCGATGGCGGTGCCCGCCACGGCAAGTGACGTTGGCGCCGGCACCGCCGCGGCGGCCGGCAGAGTGGCAGGCCGGACCGGGATGGCGCTCGTGGAAGGGACAGCAGGGCCTGGGGAATCAGCCGGTCCGGTGGGGACGGTTGCGGCTGCCGGACCGCTGGCGGCCATTGATGGGACCGCCTCCCCGCTTGCGCTGCTGGAACTGCCGGAGCTGGTGGAGCCGCAGCTGGACAGAATAACCGCCACAGCCACCATCAGTGCCGCCGCCCCGCCTGCCGAACGCTGACGGCGGTACTCCGCTGCCGTCGTCGTGCCTGCATCCATGCCTGCCGCCTCCCTTCCGTTGCTGCTTTATGTGTCCGCCGCAGGGGCCCGGCCATGCCGGCCGGGCCCCTGCGTTCGGTGCTTCAACCGGTTTCTGCCCCGGTTACAGCTGCGCCCGCCGGGTGCTGACTGCGCGGGCTACGCCCACGGCCCCGGCGAGGAGGGCCAGCGCGGCCAGGCCGAATCCGGCAGTGGCAACGGCAGTGCCGGCCCCACCGGCAGCCGGGGAGCCGTCAAGGGCGCCGGGCACCGACGCCGGTGCGGAGTGGAGGCCCTCGATGGTCTGGACAGCGAGCTTCAGGTTCTGGTCGGCCAGGCTGCCCCAGGCGTAGACGATGGTATGCGTACCTTCGGCCACCGCCACGTCCGCCGGTCCGATCACCGGGGTGGTGGTGCCTGCCGCAGCCACAGCGGCAGGGACAGTGCCGGGATCGAGGGTGAGGGTCTTCTCGTTGGGATTGGCAAGGTTGGTAATGACGGCGGTGCCGCCTGCCAGGACATCGACGGCGGGGGCTGCGGCCGCGTGCCGGACGGTCAGCTTGCCCTTCCCGGCGGGGATCTGGGACACGTCATTGGTGAACAGGCTGGCTGTGGGCTTGCCGTCAGCGCCCAGGTGGGCTGCGGCCGTGTAGTTTCCGTTGGCGGCAAGGGTGACGCTGACCGGGCCAATGGCGGGCGCGGAGGCGTTGGCAGCATCGGCTGCCGTAATGGCGATCTCGTAGGTGCCGGCCGGCAGTGCCAACGGTCCGGCAAGGGCTCCGGGGGCGAAGTCATCCAGTGTGCGGTCACCGTTGACCCACACGTCCACGGTCAGTCCGGGAACACCGTGCAGCACGGACAGCTGGGCGTCCCCGTCTGCTGCGTGGGCCGGACCGGCCAGAGCGATTGCGGCTGCAATGGCTGCTGCACCGGCACCTGCGGTGAAGATTTTGTTGCGCATGTCCATCTCCTTGAACGGCCCGGTTGCCGGGCGTTTTTTGCTGACACTCCTACTACCGGCGCAACCCCGGATTTGGATGCAGAATCATGGAGATATTTTTTTGGGCTCGCATGCTGCCCAGTTAGGCGGGCGCGGGGGCGGCCGTGCTGGCTCGGAGGATCAGTTCAGGCGGAACCACGGTTGAGCTCACTGCGGCTCCGGACTCGATCTCCTTCAGCATGATGTCCATGCAGCGGCGTCCCAGTTCCTCGAAGTCCTGGCGGACGGTGGTCAGCGGAGGCGTAAAGTACCCCGCCTCCGGCTGGTCGTCGAAGCCCACCACGGAGACGTCGTCGGGCACCCTGACCCCCGCTTCGGTGAAGGCGCGCAGCAGGCCCAGGGCCATCTGGTCATTTCCAACGAAGATGGCCGTGGCCGTGCGTCCTGACGCCAGCTTGCGGCCAATGGCGTAACCGCTGCCCGCGCTCCAGTCCCCTTCCACCAGCAGGGAATCGTCCAGCCCGGCTTCGCGGAGGGCGGCACGCCACCCCGCTGCGCGCTCGGCGCCGTCCGTCCAGTCAGGCGGGCCGGCGATATGCCCGATGTGGTGGTGGCCCTCCTTGATGAGGTGTTCGACGGCGAGCCTGGCGCCCGCACGCTGGTCCACCATGGCGCCGCTGACGGAAGCGCTGCCGGCCGAGCCCACCGCCACCACGGGCACGGGAAGATTCATCTGCTCCAGAACGGCAAGGGTGTCCGAGTGCGGTACCAGCACGGCGATCCCGTCCACGGCCTGGTCCATGAAGTGGCCCACCGCGTTGGAGATGGCATCCCGGCTGACTTCCCGAAGGGCCGCGATGCTGACGAAGTAGCCGGCGTTGCGGGCTGCGTGTTCAACCCCCAGCAGGGTGTTCGCCGGGCCGTACTGGGAAAGCTCGCTTGCCAGCACGCCTATGGTCTGCGAGCGCCGGGTGACCAGGCTCCGGGCGGCGGTGTTGCGCCGGTATCCCAGCTCGGCAATGGCCGCCTCCACCTTTTCCCGCGTCACCTTGCTGACATTGGGGTGGTTGTTCACCACGCGGGAGACGGTCTGGTGGGAGACACCTGCCACCTTGGCCACGTCTTCCAGGCGCGGCATCCGGCCCTTGCTGGTTTTTGCCATGTGCCTATTGTGCCTGTTTGCACCTGCTGCGCCCCCTGCCTGCAGGCTCATGACGGTGGGGCCAGCCGCGGTGATCCTTGCGCGGCAGCTGACCGGTGGGCAGGATGAAGCTGATCCCGCGTTTGCCCAGCGCACTTGCATACAAGGAGCCGGCGGAATGACCAAGTATTTGATCTCGTTTCCCAGCGGCGCCATGGACATTCCCGATCGTGGAAGTGCGGGCCTCCCAACGTGATCCCGCCAGCTGAACAGGGCAAGCCCCGATGAACCCGGCGATGCCGGTGAACCTGGAATACCCGTTCGTGGGCCCATGGCTGGTGCAGAATTCGCCGTCGAACCGCGTACCCAGCCACGGCACACAGCTCTTCGCCACGGGCCACGCCATCGATTTCACCCCGGTGGACCGGAACGGGCGGTCTGCACCGATCACCTTTGCGGCGCTGTTCCGGCCCCAGCCGCCGGAGCGGTTTGTGGGGTTCGGCAGGGCCGTGACGGCTCCCGTCTCCGGGGTTGTGCAGGCCGCCCATGACGGGGAGCCGGACCATGCCGCCTTCTGCGGCTTTCCGTCAATCGGTTACGCAATGACGCAGGCGAAACGGCTCCGGGAGGGGTGGCCGGGGCTTGCAGGCAACCACGTGGTCATCGAGAGCGGTGGTGTCTTCATCGCCCTGTGCCATTTGCAGCGCGGGAGCGTGTGCGTGCGGCCGGGCCAGTCAATTGAATGTGGGGATCCGGTGGGCCGGTGCGGCAATTCCGGCAACACCACGGAACCGCATCTGCATGTGCAGGCGATGGATTCGGCGGATCCGGCACGGGCTTCCGCCGTTCCCATCACCTTCCCTGGCGGCCTGCCGCGCAACGGAAGTATTGTGCATCCCTGAACCCGGAAGCAGGGACTTAAATGGAAGGGGCCCGCCGGCAATCGCGGCGGACCCTTGCGGTTCCTGTGGGTGGGCCCTGTGGGGCTCGAACCCACGACCCACGGATTAAAAGTCCGATGCTCTACCAACTGAGCTAAAGGCCCCTGCCGGCCAGTCAAACACGCTGTGTCTGCCCGTCCGGCCCAATCCATTTCTGGACGTTAATACTCTAACCCATGGTTCCGGCGTCTTCGCACCAGGCCAACGGGCCGCCGTCGTGCGCTTACAACCCCTGCTGAGCGCCCTTTCCCGCACGTGCAACGGGCGCTGCAGATGCTCGATTTCCGCGTCCGCACAGGAGTAGCGTGGGGGGCATGAGCGAGCAAGCAGGAACCAGTCCCTACGGCGGCAGCAACCGGCACCATAAGCCCAAGCCCTTCGCCCCGATGGATTTCGAGCCCTTCGCCGGAGGCGCAGATCCCGCCCGCGTCTCGGAGGCCGCCCACCTTGCCGCGCAGGCCCTGGTCCGCCATGGCCGGGACAGCGATGATCCCGTCGTCACCCAACGCCTGGTGAAGCTCGCCGACGAACAGGGCCTGGAAGCCATCGCCGAGATGTGGGCCGAAAGTCCCGCCCGTTCCCTTCCCGGCGCCCTCTGGCGGCTCTACGCGCTGCGCGCTGCCACGGTCCAGGATCCGGAACGCATCTCTGTGTACTTCCGTGCGGGCAAGGACACCGCGCAGGTCTCCAACGTGGTGGCCGGCGCTGCCGAACCGCCGGGCGCAGAAGAAATGCGCACTATGGCCGATGCCATCCTCTCCGGGGCTTTCGACGGCGATTTCGACGTGGCGCTGGAACGGTCCGCCGCCTTCTGCCGGGTGGTGGCGCTCGGCCAAGCCACGATTGCCGACGGCGCAGAGCACGCCAACGAGGCCCACGCCAGCAAGCTGACCCGCAATTCCCATCAGTTGGTCAAGACGGCCGAGGACCTGGAGCACGCCGCCAACGCGTGGCGCCTGGGCGAACTGGACTGAACTTCCCTGCTTGATTTTTTCTTGGCCCAGGCTGCTTGCTCGGGCCTGCCGCCCTGCTTCGCCGGACCGGCCTGCTTGCTGAGCTGGGCTTCCTTACCGTAGCGCCTGCGGCCATGCCGGACCGCGTTTTCCGGGACGGATAAGGCCCCGCTGTCAAGATTGACTTGGGCCGGGTGAAGTAGAAGACTGAAACCGGTGCCGAGCCGCGAAACCCCCGGGCTTCAACAATTAGCCGCCTAGAGCGGCCTACCGCCGAGAGGCGTATCCGGTTCGGCACCATTTTTCTGCCCTCTTCCAGGTGGGCAATTCAGATCCTGCTGTTACGGGCCGGTAGAGTAGGCGACAGTTGCGCGCCGGGGTCAAGTCACACGGCAGCAAACCCGCCTTGTTAAGTCCCCGGAGACCGGTAAACACGTGAAGCTGCGCCTTTTTCCCCAGGAGCCCGCAGGGCTGAACCTGCTCTCGCAGATGGCACAACAGATCGTGCTGGCCACCGCCACCCTGGCCGAGATCCTCGGCGTACCTGCGGATGAGCACGGCAAACTCGTGGAGGACATGCACAACCTCGAGGCCAAGTCAGCCGAACTGCACTTCGCGCTGCTGACCCACATGCGCACCAGTTTCGTGAACCCGCTCCCCCGCGAGGACATGTACGCCCTCTCCCGTTACCTCAACGAGGCCATGGAAAAGATGGACGCCGCCGCGGAGCTCGTGGCCCTGTACAAACTGGACCGCCTGCCCAAGCGCGCAGCGGACCAGCTGGAGATCATCAGCCGGCAGGCCGAACTGACGGTGGACGCCATGCGCAGGCTGAACAACCTGGACGACCTTGAGGACTACTGGATCGAGATCCTGCGCCTGGCCCAGCGTGCGGAGCGGACCCACCGGGTGTGGGTGGCGGACATGATCGCGGACATGAAGTGGGCGCAGTACTCCCGCAACCGGGACATCGCCAACCAACTGGTGGAGGTCACCAAGGACATGCGGCGGGTGGCCACCCAGGTAGGCAGCATCATCGTCAAGGAATCCTGAGGTGGCGGCAGCCATCTTCGCAGCGGTGGTCCTGCTGGCGGCGGCGTTTGCCTTCCTCAACGGGTTCCGCGACGCGTCCAACTCCGTTGCCCTGGCCGTGCGGAACCGTGCCCTTACTCCCAGCGTGGGCGTACTCCTCGCCGCGTTCTTCAACTTCATTGGCGCCCTCCTGAGCGCCCTGCTCGCCGTCGCCGCCAGCCAGACCTGGATCCACCTTCCGGCAGGCCCCGCTGGTCTCGCCATCCTGGTGGCCGGGCTGGCGAGCGCCTGCGCCTGGGGCCTGTTGATGTGGCGCCGGGGCATTCCCGCATCCTCCACCCATGCCCTGGTGGGCGGTCTTGCCGGCGCCGGCCTTGCCAGCCTGGCGATTGGCGGGCCGGGGGTAGCCGGGGTGGACCAGTCGCTGCTGTTCCAGGTGGTGCTGCCCCTGGTACTGTCCCCGCTCGTGGCCTACAGCGGCTCCTTCCTGCTGGTCTATCCGGCCACATGGGTGGCCCGCTACACGCAGCCCAACGTGGTGAACCAGCGCTTTCGCCGGGGCCAGGCCGTGGCAGCCGGAGCCGTTGCCTTCGGCCACGGCCTGCAGGACGGGCAGCGCGTCAGCGCAGTGCTGCTGCTGGCCCTCCTGGCTGCAGGCTATTCCGACGGCGGGATCCCCCTTTGGGTGGCAGGGCTCTCCGCAGTGATGATGACGGCCGGGACACTCTTCGGAGGATGGCGGATCTCCCACACCATCGGCTACAAGATCACCAGGATCGATCCCCTGCGCGGCTCCGTGGCCCAGACCTTCAGCGCACTGATGCTCTTTGTAGGCGCCATCGGGCTCCACTGGCCACTCTCCACCACCCACACCGTCACTGCCGGAGCCCTGGGCGCAGGGGAAAACCAGCACTTTTCGGTGACCAACCGGAAACTGGTCATCCGGATCCTGTGGCTCTGGGCCCTGACTCCCTTGGCGACCTGCGCCCTGGCCTTCGTGCTTGCGCTGGCACTCTCCCCCATCGCCGCCTAGCCGGGACGCATTCAGCCCGGCTTCTTCACACCTATCGCGTTGCTCCAGCCGCCTTGGCCAGCCCCCTGTTGAGCCTCCTCCGGGGAGGGCGAAACTCCCCTGTACAGGGGCACGGACGTGACGTAGATTCGAAAAAAGCGTCCCCGGACAACGCTGCCGGGGACCGGCATCCGGGCCGCGTGCAGGGCCGCGGATGAGCGCCGCTGCAGCCACACGGCGGTTTGGATGCACAACGCGGAAAAGAGCAGGCGTCATGTCTTCCCCGTATTCCCGGCGCCCCCTGCCACAGCCACGGCAACTTCAGTGCGAGGCCTGCGGAACCGGGCACCAGCTGACCATTCACGCCATCACGGCGATCGGCGCCGCCGGTGGGGACCTCGTCACTGTTTCCTACACCTGCAATGACTGCAACCTGTTCCAGGAACACAGCGCCTTCGCCACCGACGTAGCAGCCGCCCTGAACCAGGTGCGGTGGATGGCCAAGGTGATTCTCTTCGGGGACGAGTACATCCACTGCGGCTACCCCATGGAGGAAGCGGAGCACGAGGTTGAGCGGCTCTGCTACCGCAGCAGCACCACGGGCAGTGGCCTCAACGCGGTGTCGCTGCCCACCCGGGTCCTGCGTTGCCACTGCGGATTCCAGCTGGAAATCCCGGAGTAGCCAAGCCAGGCGGCAGTCTGCGCGTCCCTGCGCAGCGACGGGCCATCTCGGTGTGCAGGGGCAGTCCCCGCGCGGTGAGCCCGGCCAATAGCGCGGGCTCCTGTCCGCGCTCGGCAGGAGCCCGCTTAGAGCTGGAGGGCCGCCGGGCCGTCGGGTGCGGGCATCAGGACGGCTGTGAGCTCGTCGGCCGTCAGGTTCGCCGCAGTGCACAGCTCATCGCGCGCCACTCCTGCGGCAGAGGCGTTGCGGACCGCGTGGCGCAGGGACTCCTGGGCACTGTCCAGTTCCCACTGCATGCTTTCAAGGTGGGAACTGGTGCGCCACACCTCCGACAGGAGATCGCCCTCTCCTTCAACGGCGGCAGCTGCAGCCAGCCCAAGGCCGGGTTCGAGCTCCTGGACAAGCGGGACGGCGGCAAGCGGGATGGCGCTGAGCGGGATGGCGGCCAACGGTTCGCCGGCAAGCGAAGCAGCCAGGCCTGCAGCAGCCGCAAAACCCTGCGCCTGCGCATCGTGCACCGCCGCCCGCTGGGCGGGTGCATCCTGCGCAGGTACGGAAACCGTAAGCTGTGGACCCAGGCTGCTGGCCGTCTGCGTCATGGCAAAACTCCTTGTGCTGGCCTACTACTAGTTTCGAAAGTATCTAGCTGAGCGTACTAAACCGGCCGGGAGATCGCCAACGGGGCGACGCCTACCCGAAACGGCCGGAGACGTAATCCTCAGTGGCCTTCTGGACGGGGTTGCTGAAGATGGTGTGGGTATCCCCGTATTCGATCAGCTTGCCCGGTTTGCCGGTTCCCGCGATGTTGAAGAATGCGGTCCTGTCAGAGACCCGGGCGGCCTGCTGCATGTTGTGGGTCACTATCACCACCGTGTACTGGTCCTTGAGCTCATTGATGAGGTCCTCGATGGCCAGGGTGGAGATGGGGTCCAGGGCGGAGCAGGGCTCATCCATGAGGATCACTTGGGGCTCCACGGCGATGGCGCGGGCGATGCAGAGCCGCTGCTGCTGGCCGCCGGAAAGCCCGGATCCTGGCTTCTCCAGCCGGTCCTTGACTTCGTTCCACAGGTTGGCGCCCTTGAGCGAGCGCTCCACCAGGACGTCTGCCTCACCCTTGGAGATCTTCTTGTTGTTCAGCTTGACGCCGGCCAGCACGTTGTCCCGGATGGACATGGTGGGGAACGGGTTGGGGCGCTGGAAGACCATGCCGATCTGCGAGCGCACGGTCACGGGGTCCACGCCGGGGCCGTAGAGGTTGTCGCCGTCCAGCAGGACCTCACCCTCAACGCGGGCACCGGGGATGACCTCGTGCATGCGGTTCAAGGTGCGGAGGAACGTGGATTTTCCGCAGCCGGAGGGGCCGATGAACGCGGTAACGGACTTGGCCTCGATGTTGATGCTGACGTCCTCCACGGCCAGGAAATCGCCGTAGTACACGTTCAGGTCCTTGACGTCGATGCGCTTAGACATGGTGTTCCTTCACTTGCTGGGTATGGATTGAAGTCTAGGAGCCGCCGCGGGAAGGCGGAAGGCGGAAGGCGGAGCCGGCCTGGCTACAGGGCGCCCTGGTCAGCGGCCGGTTTTGGGGGCGAAGATCCTGGCGATCAGGCGGGCCGCCAGGTTCAGGACCATCACCAGGATGATCAGCACCAGCGCCGCGCCCCAGGCCCGCTGCGAGGAGGGGTCCGGGTTGGAGGGCGAGGTGGGGTTGAGGATCTGGGTGTAGATGAACGTGGGCAGCGAAGCCATCCAGCCGCCGAACACGTTCGAGTTGATGCTGGTGGCAAAGCCGGCGGTGACCAGGATGGGTGCCGTCTCGCCGATGACCCGGGCGATCGCCAGGGTGACGCCGGATGCAATGCCTGAAATCGCCGTCGGAATAACCACCTTGAGGATGGTCCGCCACTTGCGCACGCCCAGGGCGTAGGCGGCCTCACGGAGTTCGTTGGGGACGATCTTGAGCATTTCCTCGCTGGAGCGGACCACCACGGGGATCATCAACACAGAAAGCGCGACGGCGGCCACGGCACCGGTCTTGGTGCCCGGGCCCACCACCGCAAAGAAGAACGCCGCAGCGAACAGGCCGGCCACGATGGAGGGGATTCCGGTCATGACATCCACGAAGAAGGTGATGGCCTTGGCCAGGCGGCCGTCGTTGCCGTACTCCACCAGGTAGATGGCCGTGAGCAGCCCCACGGGAACGGAGATCACGGTGGCCAGCAGCGTGATCTGCACGGTGCCAAGGAGGGCGTGGTAGATGCCGCCCACCACCGGGCCGCCGCTTTCCACGGCCTTGTTGTCGAACGCGCCAGTGACGCCGTTCATGGAGGTGGTGAGGAAGCCGGGGTCCATGAGCCCGGGGATGCCGTTGACCAGCACGGTCCAGATCACCGAAACCAGCGGAAGCAGCGCGACCAGGAATGAGCCCACCACCAGGCAGGTTGCCAGTTTGTCCTTGGCCTTGCGGGAACCTTCCACCACGGCGCTCCAGGACACCAGCCCCACGGTGAACAGGATCGCGGATGCCACGCCCCAGCCGAACGGGTTGAAACCCACCAGGGCAAGGATGGCGGCGCCGGCGATCAGGGCTGCGGCCAGCACGGCATAAGGGGCGTACTTGGGCAGCTGGCCTTTGGTGAGCGCCGACCGCTTGCTGCGGACGGGGGTAAGGGTGGAGGTCATTTAGTTGGCTCCCGAGAATTCTTTGTGCCGGGTGATGACCCAGCGGGCAATCATGTTCACGGCCAGGGTGATGATGAACAGCACCAGGCCGGCGGCGATCAGCGTGCTGACCTTGATTCCGCTGGCTTCGGGGAAGTTCAGGGCAATTTCGGCAGCGATGGTCTGGTTGCCGGACTGGATCAGGCTGGCGGTCAGGGCGCCCGAGGAAAGCACCAGGGCAACGGCCATGGTTTCGCCCAGCGCACGGCCCAGGCCCAGCATGACGGCGCTGATGATGCCCGGGCGGGCGAAGGGCAGCACTGCCATCTTGATCATTTCCCAGCGGGTGGCACCCAGCGCCAGGGCGGCTTCTTCGTGCAGCTTGGGGGTCTGCAGGAAGATCTCGCGGGACAGCGAGGTGATGATGGGCAGGACCATGACCGCCAGGACGATGCCTGCGGTGAGGATGGTCTTGCCGGTGGTGGAGGCCGGGCCCTGGAAGATGGGAAGCCAGCCCATGTTGGCCGCCAGCCAGCCGTAGGCCGGGGAGATCTCCTTGGCCAGGAACGCGGCGCCCCAGGCGCCGTAGACCACGGACGGGATGGCGGCGAGGAGGTCGACGACGTAACCGAGTCCGGAGGCCAGGCCGCGGGGTGCGAAGTGGGAGATGAACAGGGCCACGCCGATGGCGATGGGTGTGGCAATCACCAGTGCGATGGCGGCGGCGATGAGCGTGCCGATCACGATGGGCCAGATGTAGGCGAAGAAGCCCTGTCCGCCCTGGATTTTGTCGGCGGGCGCGGTCAGCGCGGGAATTGCCTGGACCACCAGGAAAAGTGCGACGCCGAAGAGGACGGCGAGGATCAGGCACCCGGCTGCCAGCGTGGCGCCGGAAAAGACTTTGTCCCCGGCGCGCCCGGCGCCCTGGGTACTGGTCAGGGAGGTGGCGGTCATTCGACGGCCCTTCGATTCGTTGCTGGATTGGGGATGCGGGGTGCAAAGCCAAGTTCCCCGCACTGCCTTCCGGCAGGCGGGGAACCAGGTTTTACGGCACTGGCTAGGACTTGACCTTGATCGAGTCGATGGCCTTGGCAGCCTTGGCTGCGAGGTCTGAGGACAGCGGAGCGGACTTGGCCGAGTCTGCTGCGGCCTTCTGGCCTTCGCCGGACACTACGTAGTGCTCGAAGGCCTTGACCAGGTCAACGGTCTCCTGCTTTTCGTACGTGCTGCACAGGACGTGGAAGGACACCAGCACGATCGGGTAGGCGCCGGCGATCGTGGTCTTGCGGTCCAGCTTGATGGACAGATCGTTGGCGGCGCGGCCTTCAACCGGCTTGGCGGCGTCCACTGCCTTGGCAGCAGCATCGGCGGAGATCTTGGTGAAGGAATCCCCCACCTTGATCTGGGCCACGCCCAGCTTGCCGCTCACGGCGGAGTCGTCGGCGTAGGTCACGGCACCGGGGGTGTCCGTCACGGTCTTGACCACACCGGAGGTTCCCTTGGCGTTTTCGCCCTGCAGGCCGGCGGGCCAGACGCCGGCGGCCTTGTCGGTCCAGACCTCGGAGGCCGCGGCGGCCAGGTAGTCGGTGAAGTTCTGGGTGGTTCCCGAGTCGTCGGAACGGTTCACCGGCGTGACCTTGAGGTCGGGCAGGGAGACGTCGGGGTTCAGGGCTGCGATGGCGGGGTCGTTCCACTTGGCGATCAGGCCGCGGAAGATCTTGGCCACAGTGGTGGCGTCAAGCTTCAGATCGGTGACGCCGGGGACGTTGAAGGCAACGGCGATCGGGGAGATGTACACCGGGACGTTGATGGCGCCGTCGGGGCCGCAGACGGACTTGGAGGAGGCGTATTCGTCATCCTTCAGGTAGGCGTCCGAGCCCGCGAACTGGGCCGAGCCGTCCAGGATGGCCTTGCGGCCTGCGCCGGAGCCGTCCGGGGAGTACTGCACGGTGGCGCCGGAGTTGGCGGAAGCGAAGTTGGTCTTCCATGCGTCCATGGCGGCGCCCTGCGCGGAGGACCCGATGCCGGTCAGGGTACCCGTGACCTTGGTGCCGCCGGCGGACTGGCTGCCGGCAGGCGCGGTGCCCGTGGCGTTGTCTGAACCGCAGGCGCTGAGCGCGAGTGCGCCGGCTGCGATGACAGCGATAGCCGCGTGGCGGCCGAAGCGAAGTGCCTTCACTAGATGTACCCCTTCCAGGGTTATTCAGGTGCGGGACAGGGACGTCAGAACCCTGCTGCGCGATGCGTACGTTGTGTACCTTCAAGAAAGGTATGGGCCGCAGGTAACGGGATGGGCTGTGCAAAGTGAACGGAGGATTAACGACGGCGGGATATTGGCTGACAAATGCCGGGTCGCCATTGCGCGGATCACAGGTCCGGCCGTAGTGCGCGGCAGGAAAATTTTAAGGACCGGCAGCAAATAGACTGAACCGCATGGCTCCAGCAGCAGGACTTTCAGCAGGCAGGCGGTTCCTGCACGGCCGCGTCCGGACGGGACTGATCCGGAGCCGGAACTCCCTTGTTCCTGCCATCCAGATGACCATCTGCGCAGTGGCGGCCTACGCCTTCGCCGAATACGTGCTGGGGCACAGCGGGCCGCTCTTTGCCGCCACTTCATCCCTCATCGCGCTTGGTTTCTCGCGTGAGCCGCGGCTGCGGCGGGTGGTGGAAGTTGGCCTGGGCTGCACCATCGGAATCGCGGTGGGCGACCTGCTCCTGCACTGGCTGGGCAGCGGAATCTGGCAGGCCGCCGTCGTCCTTCTCTTCTCCATCCTGCTGGCCCGCTTCCTGGACAGCGGCACCATCTTCACCACCCAACTGGGCCTGCAGTCGCTGCTGGTGGTGCTGCTGCCGGCGCCCGCAGGCGGCCCGTTCACCCGCAGCATCGACGCCGTGGTTGGTGGCCTCTGCGCGCTGCTGGTGACCATCCTCGTGCCCAAGGATCCGCGCCGGGAACCGCGCCGCGACGTCCAGAAGCTGCTGCATGAACTTGCGGAAGTGCTGCGGGAGTGCGCCGGGGCCCTGGTCAACAGCGACTCAACCCAGGCCTGGCATGCGCTGATCCGCGGCAGGAACTGCCAGCCCCTGGTGGATGCCATGCGGCAGTCGCTGCGCGCCTCCGGGGAGGTTGCCACGCTGGCGCCGGCCTACCGCCGGCACCGGGATGAGCTGGACAGGCTCAAGCAGTCGCTGGACTTCATCGACCTTGCGCTGCGCAACAGCCGCGTTTTTGCGCGGCGGCTCACCAGCGCCATCAACCACGCCGCCCTGTCGGACGAGGCGACCGACAGCATCGCGGAGGTACTGCAGGAGACCGCTGCCGCGATTGACGAGCTTTCGCTGGGCCTTGCGGAATCGCACGACGGCGTCCGCCGCGCCCACCTGCGCACCGCCCGCCGCGACCTGAGCGAGATCGCCCTGCGCCTGCACCCCAAGCTGCTGGAGGTGCAGCGGCTGGAGGGTGAAACCGTGGTGATGCTGTTCCGGCCCCTGATGGTGGACCTGCTGGAAGCCACGGGCATGGACGCGGACGAAGCCAGGGACGTGCTGCCCGCACTGTAGTTGGCCGTGGCTGTCAGTGGCCGCCACTAGGGTTGAACGCATGGCAACAAAGACTTCCCGGGCATCCAAGGCGCCCGCGTACAAATGCGCCGAATGCGGCTGGACCACCGTCAAGTGGGTGGGCCGCTGCGGCGAGTGCCAGGCATGGGGCACGGTTGAGGAAACGGGCACCGCGGTGGCGCGGACCACGGCGGCCACCACAGTCGTGGAGCCGGCCCGCCGGATCGCGGACGTGGACGCCACCACAGCGGCATTCCTGCCAACCGGAGTGGACGAGCTGGACCGGGTGCTGGGCGGCGGCCTGGTTCCCGGCGCCGTCATCCTGCTGGCAGGCGAGCCCGGAGTGGGGAAGTCCACGCTGCTGCTGGACGTTGCAGCGAAGTTCGCGCGGACTGCCCAGGACGTCCTTTACGTCACCGGCGAAGAGTCGGCCGCCCAGGTGAAGCTGCGCGCGGAGCGGATCGACGCCGTCGCGGAATCGCTGTACCTGTCCGCGGAGACGGACCTTGGGCAGGCGCTGGGGCAGGTGGAGAAGATCGAGCCCCGGCTGCTGATCGTGGACTCGGTGCAGACCCTCAGCAGCGCGGACGTTGACGGCAGCGCCGGCGGCGTGTCCCAGGTCCGCGAGGTGGCGGCGTCCATCATTGCCGCAGCCAAGCGGCGGAACATGACCACCCTGCTGGTGGGCCACGTTACCAAGGACGGTTCCATCGCCGGGCCCCGGCTGCTGGAACACCTGGTGGACGTGGTGTGCCAGTTCGAGGGCGAGCGGCATTCCAGGTTGCGGCTGCTCAGGGCCGTCAAGAACCGGTACGGCCCCACCGATGACGTGGGTTGCTTCGACCTCAATGAGAACGGCATTGAGGGCCTGGCCGATCCCAGCGGGCTGTTTGTCAGCCGCACCAAGGAGCCGGTTTCGGGAACCTGCATCACGGTCACCATGGAGGGCCGCCGCCCCCTGCTGGCGGAGGTGCAGTCACTGCTTGCCGAAAGCCCCAATTCACAGCCCCGGCGGGCCACCAGCGGGCTGGACAGCTCACGCGTGTCCATGCTCTTGGCCGTGCTGCAGCAACGGGCGGGGACCCTGCTGCACAAGGACGATTCGTATGTTGCCACCGTGGGCGGGGTGAAACTCAGCGAACCCGCCACGGACCTCGCCGTGGCCCTCGCCGTGGCCTCGGCCAAAGCCCGCAAGCCCCTGCCCATCCGGCTGATTGCCTTTGGCGAGGTGGGGCTCGCCGGGGAGGTCCGGCCGGTACCGGGCATCAACCAGCGCATCCAGGAGGCGCACCGGCTGGGATTTACCCACGCCGTGGTTCCAGCCAGCCACACCGGGCCTGGCCCGGTTCCGGCAGGGTTTTCGGTCCGGGAAGTGGAGCACCTGACCGAAGCGCTCAGCCTCTTAATCGGCTAGCAGAACAGGTTTATCCTGGCACGCGCCCGCAAGACCCTTGCCGCCGGCGGACTCCCGGCGGGTACTGTTGGTGGCGGGCTGTCCTGCAAACGGCGGCTCTTGGTTTCTGCGCTGGGGGAAGCTTGGCAATCAAAGAACAGCAGGTCACCGCCGAAGGTGCGGGCCACGAACGCAGGTCGCCGGCAGAGCCGGTGGTGTCGGACCGTCTTGACGGACTGTTCGGAAGCCTCAGCGCGCGTAAGCGCGTGGCCGCAAGCCAACTGCCCGTGACGTTGACCATTGCACTGGTGGTGGCGGCCACGGCAGTCTTCAGCCCGCAGACGTTTGCCAACCGGCTGTTCCTGGCGGCGCTGCTGTTCCACCTGGCAATCGCCGCAGCGTCCTTGGCCGTGCCATGGGGCCGGCTCCCTGCACAGGCCTTCGTCGTCATCCCGCTTCTGGATTGCCTGGCCATCGGGTTCACCCGGGAGGCGGGAGGACCACCCTTCAACGTCCTCAGCATGATGCTGGTGTTCCCTGTCATCTGGCTCTCCGCCTACGTCCGGCCGTACATGCCTGTCCTGGCCATTGCGGGGGCAGTCCTCAGCACCGTGGTCCCCTCCGCTCTCCAGGGCTCGTCAACGGCCGGCGGATCGATGATCCGCACCCTTATCCTGCCCCTGGTCCTGTCCATCATCGCGGTGACAGCCCACGTGGTGGCCACCACCATCCGCCGCCACCGAACCCGGCTGATCGAAAACGAGCAGGCCCTGTCCCGCACACTCCGTCAAAGTATCCGGCGGCAGGCCCTGCTCGATGCTGTGCTCAAGGCCGTTGGAGTGGGAGTTTGGGTGGTGGATGCAAAAGGGAACACGGTGCTGGCCAACAGGGCCATGCACGGGGACCCGTCCCTTGCAGGCATCGTCGATCCCGCTGCCGGGACGGCCCTCCTCAGGTCGGCTGACAGCTCCACTCCCGTGCCCGCAAAGCTGCTTCCCGCTGCCCGCGCCGCAGCGGGGGAAGCGTTCACCGACGAGCTGTACTGGGCCGGTCCGGCGGAGCGCCAGCGGGCCTATTCCGTAAGCTCCCACAGCTTCCCTCCTGCCGGCGGACAGGAAGGGGGCTCCGTCATCACGTTTGTGGACGTCACCAGCCTGATCGCGGCCATGGCGGCAAAGGACGACTTTGTTGCCACTGTTTCGCACGAGCTGCGGACCCCGCTGACGTCCATCCTCGGCTACCTGGAACTGGTCCTGGACGAACCAGGGCATGAGGAGATCCGCGAAGAGCTCCTGGTGGTGCGCCGGAATGCGGAACACCTGTTGGGCCTCGTCAATGACCTCATTGCGGTGGCCTCGGAACGCGTGGACCTCGCCCTAGAGAAGGCTGACCTTTCCCGATTGGTGGCACTGGAGGTGGACGCAGTCATGCCCAGGACTGCCGGCCACGGACTGCAACTGGTGCTTGAAGCGGAGGAGCCATTGCCGGCCATGATGGATCCGGAACGGATTGCCCAGGTGGTCCGGAACCTTCTTTCGAACGCCATCAAATACTCCCCCAACAGCGGCCTGATCACCGTCAGGACCTTCAGGACCGGGGAGGGCGTGGTCTGCTCCATCACCGACACCGGCATGGGGATGACCAGGGAAGAACAGGATCAGGCCTTCACCAAGTTCTTCCGTTCGGCACGCTCGCGTGAAACAGCCATTCCGGGTGCCGGCCTGGGCCTGCCGGTCAGCAAGACCATCATTGAGGGCCACGGGGGAACAATCAGGCTGGACAGTGAGCCCGGCCGCGGTACCACGGCCACCTTCATCCTGCCGGAATCCTGACCGGGATCCGTGAGGTTCCGGACTGCACGTGAAGCCCCGTTTCCCCGGCGGAGCGGTCAGGAAGCTGTGACGGCCAGCCAGGTGGAGACGTCGCTGCGCAGCACCAGGAGGGGACCGCCGGTGGCGCTCACGTTGCCGTTCACCACGTAATAGCCGCGGCCCGAACCTGCTCCCCCGGCCGCCCGGTCCAGGGCGTCCACCAAATGCCGCGGCAGGTGGCCCTGGGGACCAATGCTGCGAAGCTCGTCCACTTCTTCCGGCGTAAGCCGTCCCAAAACCTCGGCGATGTTGGCCATGAATGGTCCCGTCCCTTCGACCAGGCTGCCGGACAGAATGCCTGGCAGAGTGCCTGAAGGAATAACCTAAAGCAGGACCGTGAACTCCGCGTTAACGGCGGACGGCAACTTCGCTTCCTGCTCAAACTGGCTTCTTGGAGGATCAATGCCCATTCGCAGCGCCGGCGTCCTGCTGTACCGCCAGGACCCGGCCGCCCCCGCCGGTGCCGGGGACGGTCTTCAGGTGTGGATCGCGCACATGGGCGGGCCGTTCTGGGCCCGCAAGGACGCGCACGCCTGGTCCATCCCAAAGGGCGAATACAGCGAGGCCGAAGATCCACGCACTGCCGCACTTCGCGAATTCGCCGAGGAGATGGGCACTCCTGCCCCCGAGGCCGAATACCGGCTGCTGGGCGAGTTCCGGCAACCCTCGGGAAAGCTCATCACGGTCTTCGCGGCGCAAGTGGATTTCGCTCCCGCCGTGATCAGCAGCAACACCTTTCCGCTGGAATGGCCCAAGGGGTCCGGCAGGATCCAGCACTACCCCGAAATCGATGACGCCCGCTGGTTCCCCGAACAGGAGGCGCGGCTCAAACTCGTGAAAGGCCAGCTGCCCATCCTTGACGCGCTGGTCAAGGACGGGCAACTGGCATAAGGCCGCTGCGCCTTAGGAACGCGCAGCGCCGGCCTTAACCGCCAGCACCGGCCGGTCAGCCTGCATGAGGATCTGCTGGGCGTGGCTTCCCAGGATGAACTTGCCCACCTGGGTTCGGTGGCGGAGGCCGATCACGATCAGCGAAGCATCCACCTCCCTTGCCACGTCCAGGAACTCATCCGCGAGGTCGTGCTCGTACGGCGGCTGGATGACGGTGGCTGTGACACCGGCGTCGGCCGCCTTTTTCGCGGCCTGGGCCAGCACGTCCTCCGGGGCCACGGACTTGTCCACCAGTGCGCCCTGGCGGGCGGAGTTCACGATATAGAGGTCCTTTTGCCGGAGCTGTGCCTCGGCGATGCCCGCGGCGAGGGCTGCCTCGCCGGCCGGGGTGGGAACGAACCCGACGATGATGCTCATACCTTCTCCTTGATGTTCTGGTTGGTGCCGTTCCCGGCGGGGGCGGCCGCCGCCGTCGTGCCTTTGCGCTTGGCCAGCATGCTGCGGATGCCCGGCAGCACGGCCACCAGGATGAAGACCACCAGCAGCGTTGCCGAGATGGGGCGGGTAAAGAACCCGGTGGGGTCGCCGCCAAAAACCAGCAGCGAACGCCGCAGCGAGCTTTCCAGCAGCTCGCCCAGGACGAAAGCCAGGACCAGCGGCCCCGGTTCGAAGCCGAACTTCTTCATCAGGTAGCCCAGCACGCCGAAGAACACCACCAGGGTCACGTCGAACATGCTGTTGTTGATGGTGTAGGCACCCAGCAGGGTGATCAGGGCGGTGATCGGCGCCAGGATTGCTGCCCGGACGCGGAGGATCCGGACGAAGATGCCCACCAGCGGCAGGCTCATGATCAGCAGCAGGATGTTGCCGATGTACATGGAGTTGACCACGCCCCAGAAGAGGTCCGGGTTCTGCTCCACCAGCTGCGGACCGGGCGTCACACCCTGGATCAGCAGCGCGCCGAACATCAGTGCCATGGTGGCGTTGGCGGGGATGCCCAGGGTCAGCAGCGGAATGAACGACGACGTTGCTGCCGCGTTGTTCGCTGTTTCCGGGCCCGCCACGCCTTCCGGCGCACCTTTGCCGAACCGTTCCGGCTGCTTGGCCCGCTTCTTCTCCATGGCATACGAGGCCATGGAAGCGATGGTGGCGCCACCGCCGGGCAGGATGCCCAGGAAGAAACCCAGGACCGAGCCCCTGGTGATGGCGCCCGACGCCTGCTTCAGGTCAGACCTGGAGGGCCAGACATTGGAGACCTTCGACGGCGCCTTGGCGGCCCGGTGCCGCTCCTCGAGGTTGTAGAGGATCTCGCCCAGGCCGAACAGACCCATGGCGATGGGCACGAAGTCGATCCCGTCCGCAAGCTGCAGGCTGCCAAAGGTGAAGCGGCTTTCGCCGGTAAACACGTCGCGCCCGACGGTGGCGAGCAGGAGCCCGACGGCTGCCGCGATGAGGGCCTTGGCCTTGGTGCCGCCGCTGATGGTTGCCACCAGCAGGATGCCCAGCAGCGCCAGGGCCGAGTATTCGGCGGGCCCGAAGTCCAGGGCGAAGCCGGCCACCACCGGGGCCAGGAAGGTCAGGCCGATGATGGCGGCGGTTCCGCCGATGAAGGAACCGATGGCCGCCAGGCCAAGGGCGGTCCCGGCCCTGCCCTGCCTGGCCATCTGGTAGCCATCGAAAACAGTCACCACCGATGACGCCTCACCCGGGAGCCGGAGCAGGACGGAGGTGATGGTGCCGCCGTACTGGGCGCCGTAGAAGATCCCGGCGAGCATGATGATGGCGGTGACCGGCTCCACGCTGTAGGTCAGCGGAAGCAGGATGGCGATGGTGGCGGCCGGGCCCAGCCCGGGCAGCACGCCGATCAGCATGCCGATCACCACGCCGATCAGGCAGTAAAGAAGGTTCATCGGTTCCAGGACGACGGAAAAACCGTTGATCACAGGATTGAAGAAATCCACGGTGGTCTCCTAGAAGAGGTGGGGAATGGAGGTGCCGAGGGCCAGGACGAAGATCCCGTAGAACGCGGCGACGACGATGGTGCTGATGAGGAGCGTGGAGCGCCACGTCTCGCTGCCCAGGAACTTCATCCAGATGATGCACAGGATGAGGGAGGGGATTTCGAAGCCGATCACGGGCATCAGCGCCACCATGGCGGCCAGCGTGGCCAGCCCGGTAAGCGGTGCGAAGGACATCCTGGTGAACTTCTCCGCGTCCCGGTTGTGCCGGCCCCATACCAGCTGGAAGATGGCCAGTGCCACCATCACGCAGCTGGTCAGGAAGGGCCACAGCCCCGGTTCGGGCTTCTCAGGAGTGCCAAGGCCCATGGACACAGACAGTGCCAGGGCAACCAGTCCGACGGCGAGCACCACCAGGGAAGAGGCAGCGTTGGCGAGCGGACCCGCAGCGGGAGGCTTTTCCTCCTCCCACTGCGCGGCCAGTTCTTCGGGGGTCAGGGCCTCAGGAATCTCTTCCTGGCCATCACCGCCGGGCGGAAGGGCGGAGCTGCCGCCCCGCCCGGCAGTCACTGATGGAGTGGTTCCCATGACGTTTACTTGTTCCCGCTGAGGCTGATGCCGTACTTCTCCACCAGGGACTTGTACTTCGCGGCGTAGTCCTTCCACTGCGTTGCCACTTCCTCGCCGGAGATTTCCTTGGGCGTCAGGAGGTTCTTCTTGTTGAACTCCTGGTAGGCGTCAGTCTTGAAGGTGTCCTTGAATGCTGCGGCGAGCTTGTCCTTGACCTCCTGGGGAGTGCCCTTGGGAGCCGCGACGGCCCGGTACTGTGCCACGGGCACGTCATAGCCCGCTTCCTTGGCGGACGGAACGTCGGGCAGGAAGCTGTTCCGTCCTTCGGAAAAGACCAGCAGCGGAGCGACCTTTCCGGCCTGGATCTGCGCCATGGCCTCGCCCAGCTGGACAGTGGCAAGTTCCACCTGGTTGCCCAGGACGGCTGTCAGCGCCGGCTTTCCACTGTCGAACGGCACATCGGTGCCCTGCACGTTGGCCTGCTTGAACAGGACAGTCTGGGCCAGTTGGCTGCCCGTGCCCACACCGGTGGTCCCGAACGTGACGTTCCGGCCGGCGGCAGTAACATCCTTGAAGCTCTTGAACCCGGAGCCCTGGCTGGCCACCAGCACGTAGTCGTCCTGTGAAAGGCCAGTGATGATATCCAGGTCATCAAGGTTCACGGCTTCGTCCTTGCTGACAGCAAGCGGCGTGATGGTGACCAGGGAGGCCGTGAGGAGGACCAGCTCCTGGCCGTCGGCCGGCTTGCCGGAAACTTCCTTAGTGGCAAGGGCACCGTTGGCGCCCGGCTTGTTCACCACGGGCATCGGGGCTCCGAGGGTCTTGGCCGCTCCGTCTGCCAGCGCCCGGGCGATCAGGTCGGTGCTGCCGCCGGCGGCCTGACCTACGGTCATTGTTACGGGCCCTGCCGGATATTTCGCCGAGTTGCCGGCCGCGGCTCCGCCGGCAACGTTGCCGCCGCAGGCCGTCAGTGCCAGCAGGGTGAAGGCCGACGCCGTTCCAAGGACGGCGCGGCGGGTCGGGAAGTGCTTCATTGGAACTCCTAGGTGCAAGCGCAAGTGACGGGCGGGGGCCCGGAACATCTGTGAAGGGGGTCACCCCCGCTTCGCTTTGTCGAGTGTAGAGAGCGGTTATGATGCCTGTCTAAGCCCTTATCTGCATCATTTGATACCTGGAAGGCATCATGTTTACTTTCGACCAGCTGGCCGGCTTCATCGCTGTTGCAGAGGAGCTCCACTTCGGCAGGGCCGCCGAACGCCTGAATATGACGCAGCCGCCCCTGAGCCGCCAGATCCAGAAACTGGAGAAGATCGTGGGGGCAGAACTCCTCGAGCGGGACAACAGGAAAGTGGAGCTCACGTCCGCCGGGAGGACGTTCCTGGATGAAGCCCGCCGGCTCATGGCACTCGCAGAGCGGGCGCCCGCCACGGCACGGCGGATCGCTTCCGGCAAATCCGGCGTCCTGCGGATCGGCTTCACCGCAGCCAGTGGCTTCAGCATCCTGGGCCCGCTGCTGGAGGAGCTTTCGGGCATCATCCCGGACGTGGACATCGAACTGCAGGAACTGGTGACCGGGGACCAGCTGGCCGGGTTGCTGACCGGCGAACTGGACCTGGGCCTGGCGCGGCCGCCGTTCGACCGGGAGACATTCGACTCGCATCTGCTCTACCGCGAGTCCATGATGCTGGCCGTACCCGAGGGCCACCGGCTTGCGCTGCTGGGGCGGAGCATCACGGCGGACGATTTCAGCGATGAGCCCCTGATCATGCACTCGGCCACCCAGGCGCGCTACTTCTATGACCTGGTGGTGCGCATGCTCCCCATCCGCCATACCAACGTGGTGCATACGGTCAGCCAGATCCTCACGATGGTGTCGCTCGTGGCCGCCAACCGCGGGCTGGCATTCGTGCCGCATTCCGCCACACTGCTGGGGATCCGCGGCGTTGAGTTCCTTCCCTTGGAGGACGGGGGCCACGAGCAGGTGGAGCTGCATGCACTCTGGAACCGGCGGATCACCAACCCTGCGCTCTCGCGCCTCCTGCGGGACCTGGAATTTGCGATGGAGTAACCCGGACTCCATCAGTGATGCAGACAAGGTATCAATACATATAAAAATACACTTAGACAGGCATCGGGCCCGCTCCTACTCTGGGAAGGAATCATCAGCCTGCCGCCCGCGGCGCACACACCGAAGGACCACACCGTGGCTAAGTACACACCCCAGGAACTCGCGGACACACTCAAGGAAGGCCTGCTGTCCTTCCCGGTGACCTCTTTCGACGCGAACCTGCAGTTCGACGAAGAGAACTACCGCAAGCACCTGGCGTGGCAGGCGAGCTTCCCGGTGGCAGGCCTGTTCGCGGCCGGCGGCACCGGCGAGGGGTTCTCGCTCACTCCCGCTGAGTCGGAGCAGGTGGTGCGGACCGCCGTTGACGAAGTGGGAGGCCGCGTCCCGGTCCTCGCCTCGGCAGGCGGCTCCACCGCCCAGGCCATCGAGAACGCGAAGGCGGCCGAAGCCGCCGGAGCAGAAGGTATCCTGCTCCTTCCCCCGTACCTCACCGAGGCAGACCAGGACGGGCTGACCGAGCACGTCAGCGCAGTCTGCGGCGCCACTTCCCTGGGCGTCATCATCTACAACCGGGCCAATGCCATCTACAAGGACACCACGGTGGCCACCCTCGCGGACCGGCACCAAAACCTCATCGGTTTCAAGGACGGTGTGGGCGACCTGGAGCACGATGCCCGCGTCTACGCCAAGCTCGGCGACCGCCTCTTCTACCTGGGCGGCCTCCCCACCGCCGAAACGTTCGCTCTTCCCTTGCTGCAGCTGGGCATGAGCACCTACTCCAGCGCCATGTACAACTTCGCCCCCCAGTTCGCGCTGGACTTCTACCAGGATGTGCGGAACAACGACCGCGTGGCCGTCAACAAGAAGCTCAATGACTTCGTCATCCCGTACCTTGACATCCGTGACCGCGTGAAAGGCTACGCTGTCTCCATCGTCAAGGCCGGCCTTGAGGCCATCGGCCGTCCGGCCGGCCCGGTACGCCCCCCGCTGCAGAAGCTCAACGAGAAGGACTTCGCAGACCTCAAAGCCCTCATCGCCACGATTTCCTAGCCGTCACTGCAGACACAGGAGCCAACCATGACCCTTAACGGACATTCCCTCATCGCCGGCCGGCCCACCGCGGGCGAAGGCAAGACCACCAACGGCTTCAACCCGGCCACCAACCAGGCATTGGAGCCGGCCTACTCCCTGATCACTGAGGAACAGCTGAAAGCGGCCACCTCCGCGGCGGCTGAGGCCTTCCCGTCCTTCAGCACCCTCGATCCAGACACCCATGCCTCCTTCCTGGAAGCGATCGCGGACAACATCGAGGCCATCGGCGACGAACTCATCATCCGCGCCGGCCAGGAAACCGGGCTCCCCGCCGCCCGGCTCCAAGGCGAACGCGCCCGCACCACCGGCCAGCTGCGCCTCTTCGCCCAGGTGGTGCGCCAGGGCGACTTCCGCGGTGTCCGCATTGACCCCGCCCTCCCCAGCCGGACCCCGCTGCCCCGCGCCGACATCCGGCAGCGCCAGATCCCCCTCGGCCCCGTCGCCGTGTTCGGCGCCAGCAACTTCCCGCTGGCCTTTTCGACGGCGGGCGGAGACACCGCGTCGGCCCTCGCCGCCGGCTGCCCCGTCGTCTTCAAGGCCCACAACGCCCACCCCGGCACCAGTGAGCTTGTGGGGCAGGCGGTCACCAAAGCCGTCAAGGACCACGGACTCCACCCCGGCGTGTTCTCCCTGATCTACGGGCCGGGTTCCAGCATCGGCCAGGCCCTCGTGGCCGACCCCGCCATCAAGGCCGTTGGCTTCACCGGCTCCCAGGCTGCCGGCATCGCGCTGATGAAGACCGCAGCCGCCCGTCCGGAACCCATCCCGGTCTACGCCGAAATGTCCTCCCTCAACCCGGTCTTCGTGTTCGAAGGCGCCCTTGAAGGCGACATTGACGCCCTCGCCCAGCAGTACGTCACCTCGGTCACCGGAAGCTCCGGCCAGCTCTGCACCTCGCCTGGCCTGCTGTTCGCCCCCGAAGGCGAACTGGGAGACAAACTTGCGGCCGCCGTCGGACGTGCCATCGCCGCCTGCCCCGGGCAGACCATGCTCACCGAAGGAATCGCCAACTCCTGGAACACCGGAACCGCCAACCTCGGCTCCGCCGCCGGCGTCGAACTGATCGGCCAGGGCACCCCCGGCCCCACCGAAAACGCACCGGCGCCCACCATCTTCGGCACCGGGGTCACCGAATTCACCAGCAACCACGTCCTGCACGAGGAAATCTTCGGCGCCGCGTCCCTGGTGGTCCGCTACGGCAGCACAGGCGACCTCCTCGAAGCAATTGCACGGCTCGAAGGCCAGCTCACCGCGTCGCTCCAGCTGACCGAAAAGGACTACCCGACGGCGGCACCCCTGGTCCCGGCCCTCGAGCAGAAGGTGGGCCGCATCATCGTCAACGGCTGGCCCACCGGCGTCGAAGTTGGCCACGCCATGGTCCACGGCGGCCCGTTCCCCGCCACCTCCGACTCCCGCACCACCTCCGTGGGAACCCTCGCCATCAACCGCTTCCTGCGGCCCGTCGCCTACCAGAACCTTCCCCAGGAACTGCTTCCGGCAGCCCTTCAGGACAGCAACCCCTGGCACCTGAACCGGCGGATTGACGGCCAAGTGGTTTCCGCCGCCGAGAAAGCAGAGATCAACGCATGAGCAACCAGCCCACCATTGCAGCCATCGAAGTCGTACCGGTGGCCGGCCACGACAGCATGCTGATGAACCTCAGCGGCGCGCACGGCCCGTTCTTCACCCGGAACGTTGCCATCATCACCGATTCAGAGGGCCGCACCGGGCTTGGTGAAGTTCCGGGCGGCGAGAAGATCCGCACCACCATCGAGGAAGCCGGGGCCCTGATCAAGGGCAGGCCCGTGGCACTGTACCGGTCCCTGCTGCGGGAAATCGCCGCCGGGTTTGCCGACCGGGACGCCGGCGGACGCGGCCTGCAGACGTTTGACCTGCGCACCACCGTCCACGCGGTCACCGTCATCGAGTCCGCCCTGCTGGACCTGCACGGGCAGTTCCTCGGCGTTCCCGTGGCCGAACTGCTCGGCGACGGGCAGCAGCGCACCTCGGTACCCATGCTCGGGTACCTGTTCTTCATCGGCGACCACGCGCGAACGGACCTGCCGTACCTCGTGGAGGAATCGCCGTCGGACCGCTGGGAGAAGCTCCGGCGCCAGGAGGCCATGACTCCGGAAGCCGTCGTCGCCCTCGCCGAAGCCGCCCAGGAACGCTATGGTTTCTCCGACTTCAAACTCAAAGGCGGCGTGCTGTCCGGCGACGACGAAGTGGACGTGGTCACCGCCCTCGCCAAGCGCTTCCCTGAGGCCCGGGTCACCCTCGACCCCAACGGCGGCTGGCTCCTGCAGGAAGCGATCCGGCTGGGCAAGCGGATGCAGGGCGTGGTTGCGTATGCAGAGGACCCCTGCGGCGCCGAAGGACGGTTCTCCGGCCGCGAGGTGATGGCCGAGTTCCGCCGGGCCACAGGATTGAAGACCGCCACCAACATGATCGCCACTGACTGGCGCGAGATGTCCCACGCCGTCCGCAGCAACGCCGTGGACATCCCGCTGGCCGACCCCCACTTCTGGACCATGCACGGCTCCGTCCGGGTGGCGCAGCTGTGCAACGAGTTCGGCCTCACCTGGGGCTCGCACTCCAACAACCACTTCGACATCTCGCTTGCCATGTTCACCCACACCGGCGCAGCCGCACCCGGCGAAATCACGGCGCTGGACACGCACTGGATCTGGCAGGACGGCCAGGGCCTCACCAAGGAACCGCTGCAGATCAAGGACGGCGCCATCGAGGTCCCCGCCGCTCCCGGCCTGGGCATCGAACTGGACCGGGACGCCCTGGACAAAGCCCACCAGCTGTACCTCGAGCACGGCCTGGACGCCCGCGACGACAGCATCGGCATGCAGTACTACATCGACGGCTGGTCGTTCGACCCCAAGCGGCCCTGCATGGTCAGGTAACGGCAGTCCGGTAAATTTCTGCAAGGCCCCCGCCTTGCCTGTCCCCATCCCAAAGGAAACATTCAATGAAGTCTGTGGACAAAGCCGTCCTGGACCTGGCATCCGCCACCAGGAAGTTCTTCAAGCGCGTGCTCCCGGTCATGCTGGTCATGCTGGTCTGCAACCAGCTCAACCGGTCCAACATCGGCTATGCCCAGGACCACCTCCAGGCCGACGTGGGCATCGGCGCCGCCGCCTACGGTTTCGGCGCCGGTCTGTTCTTCATCGCCTACGCCATTTTCGAGCTCCCCAGCAACGTGATGATGGAAAAGTACGGTGCCAAGGTCTGGCTGACCAGGATCATGGTCAGCTGGGGCATGGTGTCGTTCCTCATGGCGTTCGTGCAGAACGAAACCATGTTCTACGTCCTGCGGTTCCTGCTGGGCGCTGCTGAGGCCGGCTTCTTCCCGGCGGTCATCTTCTACTTCGCCCGCTGGGTGCCGGCCGGCCAGCGGGGGAAGGCGACGGCGGTCTTCATCGCAGGGTCCTCGGTGGCGGCGGCAATCTCCGGCCCCATCGCCGGCTTGCTGCTGAGCCTGAACGGAAGCCTGGGCCTGCGCGGCTGGCAATGGCTCTTCGGTTTCGAGGGCATCCTTTCCGTCCTGGTGGGCATCACCGTGTTCTTCCTGCTCGACGCGAAGATCGCGGATGCCAGGTGGCTCTCCCCCGCGGAAAAGGATGCGCTGTCCAGGGCCATCGATGCCGAGGACGCAGAGCACACCAAGTCGGAAAACGGAAAGGTCAACCGCTGGAAGATGCTTCTGAACCCGCAGATCCTGCTTCTGTGCGGCATCTATTTCGCCATCCAGCTGTCCATCTACGCCAACACCTTCTGGCTGCCGGGCATCGTCAAGCGGATCCCGGGCACCACCGACCTCTCGGCAGGCTTCCTGTCCTCCATCCCCTGGATCTGCGCAGTATTCGCGATGTATTTCGCGGCCAAGATGCAGGACAAAGCGAGGTCAAAGAAGCCGCTGCTGGTGGTCGCGCTCCTGGTGGCCGCCGCCGGCACCTACGCTGCGGCCGTGGCCTCGCCGGTGCTGGCGCTGGTCTTCCTGGCCATCGCAGCCATGGGGTTCAAGAGCGCGTCCCCGCTGTTCTGGACCATCCCGCAGTCCGGCCTGCATCCGGTGGTCCTTGCGCCGGCCATCGCCATCATCAACTCGCTGGGCAACCTGGGCGGTTTCGTGGCACCGTTCGGCTTTGGCATCATCAAGGAGCAGACCGGAAGCGTCATCCCGGGCCTCTTCGCACTGGCTGCTGCTTCGGCTGTGGCGGCCGGCCTGGTCTACTTCCTCAGGGAGCGCCGCACTGCAGAACCGGCCGGGAAGGCAGCGGACGAGGCCGTGGAGGCTGCGGTTCCCAGCCGCGCCTGACGCCCCCCGGCCTCGGAGTCGCCGGAACGGTGCCGGGACGCTGTAACGTTCCGGCGTCCCGGTACCGTTCCGGCGTTCTGGCTGGAGTCAGGCGCCCGTGATCACCAAAGCCACGCTGTGGCCACCAAAACCGAAGGCGTTCACCAGCCCGGCCGGGGCGTAACCCGCGGGAAGCTGGTGGGCGCCTTCGGTGAGGACATTAAGGTCTACTTCCGGGTCCAGCGCCTCCACGTTCAGCGTCGCCGGCACCATGCCGGTCCGCAGGGCTTCAACCACCACGACGGCGGCCAGGGCGCCGGCGCCGCCCAGCAGGTGTCCGGTATGCCCCTTGGTGGAAGTGACCGGTACGTCGCTGCCGAACACCGCGTTGATGGACTGCCCTTCCAGCCGGTCCCCCACGGGAGTGGAGGTGGCATGCGCGTGGACGAATCCGATGTCGGCCGGCTGCATGCCCGCCGAATCCAGGGCCTTCTGCATGACCCGCCGCTGCATGGCGGGATCCGCGGCCACAATGTCGTTTGCGTCGGAGGTTACGGCTCCCCCGGCAACGGCCCCAAGCACGGCGGCGCCCCGGGCACGGGCGTGCTCCTCGCTCTCCAGCACCACCACCCCGGCGCCCTCCGCGAGCACAAAGCCGTCCCGGCCGCCGTCGAACGGCCGCGAGGCAAGCTGCGGGTCGCCGGCGCGGGTGGATAGGGCACGGATCTGCGAAAAGCCGCTGATCACCAGGTCATTCACGGAGGCGTCCACACCGCCGGCAATCACGACGTCGGCAGCACCGGAACGGATCATCTCGGCTGCCTGGACAATCGCCTCAGCCCCGGAGGCGCAGGCGCTGACAGGCGTCCGGGCGCCGCCACGGGCACCCAGGTCCATGGACACCCACGCGGCCGGGCCGTTGACCATGAGCCGGGTGAGGGTATGCGGCGAGACCTTGCGCGGGCCGGACTGTCCCAGCACGCGGTCCTGCTCAAGGGTGGAACCCAGGCCGCCATACGCGGAGCCGATCACCACGGCGAACCGTTCCGGGTCCACCTCCGGGGCGCCGGCCTGTGCCCACGCCTCCCGTGCCGCAATCAGCGCGAACTGCCCGCACCGGTCCATCCGCTTCATCTCGCGGGTGCTGAGGTGCTCCGAGAGGTCAGCCGTGACCTGCCCGGCGATCCTCACGGGCAGCTGTTCCGACCAGTCCTGCTCCAGCGCCGCAATCCCGGACCGCCCGTCAAGCAGGGCCTCCCAGGTTTCCTTGGCGTTGGAACCCAGGGGGTTGATGGTGCCCACACCGGTGACCAGTGCGCGGGGTTGGATTTCAGCCATGAGGCCCTACTTTGCGGGGTTGTGCGTGCCGATGGGCACGAGGGTCAGGTCCGGGTGGTTCTTCTCGATCCGCCGCAGCGCCCAAACGTCGTTGAACAGGGCGAGGTATTCGCCGTCGGAGCGCAACAGCACCTCCGCGCCGATGACGTTGGCCAGCGCAGGCATGGCGTCCGCCGTCGAGATCCGGGCCAGCGAGTAGGGCAGGCGTTCCAGCCGCATGGGTGCGCTGAAGTCGTGCGCCATGCGGTCCTCCACCACCTCGAACTGCATGGGCCCGACGGCGGCAAGAACCGGCGCCTGGTCACCGCGGACGTCGGAGCGGAGCACCTGGATGACGCCCTCGTGTTCCAGCTGTTCGATGCCGCGGCGGAACTGCTTGAACTTGCTGGGGTCCTTGGACCGGGCCACCTGGAAGTGTTCGGGGGCGAACAGCGGGATGGCCGGGTATTCCACCGGGTCCTCGAGGAACAGGCTGTCCCCCACGCGCAGCGAGGAAGCGTTGACCAGGCCCACAACGTCACCGGGGTATGCCTCGTCGATGACCTCGCGTTCGCGGCCGAACACCTGCTGGGCGTACTTGGTGGCGAAGGACTTGCCGGTGCGGGTCTGGGTGACCACCATGCCGCGCTCGAATACGCCGGAGCAGACGCGGATGAAGGCCACGTGGTCGCGGTGGGCCTTGTTCATGCCGGCCTGGACCTTGAAGACGAACCCGGAGAACGGCGACTCGACGGGACGCGGGTTGCCTCTCCACGTCGGGGCGGGGGGCGGCCGACGGGGCGAAGTCCACCAGCGCGTCCAGCAGTTCCTTGACGCCGAAGTTCAGCGCGGCGGAGCTGAACAGGATGGGGGTGGCCTTGCCGGCGTGGAAGGCGTCGACGTCGAACTCCAGGTTCGATTCGATCACCAGTCCGGCCTCGTCCACGGCGTCCGTCCAGTTGCTACCCTGGCTTTCCGCGGCTTCCTCGGGGGTGAAGTACTCCGTGATGGCGATCTGGGCGCCTGCGTTGTTGCGCTGGAACCTGGCGAAGCGGTCGTTGCGGAGGTCCCACACGCCGCGGAAGTCGCCGGAGATGCCCACTGCCCAGGTCAGCGGCATGGGCTGCAGGCCGGTGCGCTCGGTGATTTCGTCCATCAGCGCCAGGGCATCCAGGCCGGGGCGGTCCCACTTGTTGATCACAGTGATGATGGGCAGGTTGCGCTGCTTGCAGACCTCGAATAGCTTCATGGTCTGGGTTTCCAGGCCCTTGGCAGCATCCACCAGCATCACGGCGCAGTCGACGGCGGCCAGCACCCGGTAGGTGTCCTCGGAGAAGTCGGCGTGGCCGGGGGTGTCCAGGAGGTTGATGACGGTGTCGCGGTAGGAGAACTGAAGCGCGGCCGAGCTGATGGAGATGCCGCGGTCCTTTTCCATCTGCATCCAGTCGGAGACCGTTTCCTTGCGGTTGGCCTTGCCGCTGGAAGCGCCGGCGGTGCCGATGACCTTTGCGTGCAGGGCCAAGGCCTCGGTGAGCGTGGACTTTCCTGCGTCCGGGTGCGAGATGACAGCAAAGGTCCTGCGGCGGCCGGCCTCTTTGTGGATACCGGAGATCCGGGCGGGGGTCAGGACATCTTGGGACACGGTGTTACCTTCGCTGCGGTTGTGGCTGCCCAGGGGCCTTTCGGGTACTGCGCTGCGACTCGAGGGCGGGGAATGTGATTGGCAAACGGCCAAAGTACAAGTTTATCGCAGGGCTGCAAACGGGACCGGCCCGGCTTAACGCGGGCGAAACCGGGCGTTCAAAGCAGTGAAATGCGGGCCGGTTAGCTTTGGCGCATGATGCATGGCGCCACTTTCACCGGCAACCTCTTCTTCGATCCCCTGGCCACCAACCTGGCAACAAACGTGCCCACCAACGCCCCGGCGGGCCTTGGCGCCCCAACCCAGGCACCGGCGTCGGCCCTTCCTTCCGGACCCGCCCGGAAGCGGGGGGTGCAGACAGCGGCTGAGCATAGGGCCCTTCGTGCCGCATCGCTTTCGAAAGTCAGCAGGGATCTGGACCGGATGCTTCGGGACCTGAAGCGCTGAGGCTCCCGGCCGGGGGTGCGCCCATTGGCGGCGACTGGTCCGCGCCTACTGGTTGGCGTGTGTGGGCAGCGGGTAACGGCATGATGTGTTCATGCGCAGCATCGAAGTGGTCTTTGACGACGCCACGGATTCAGTCGTCAGGGCCGACTGGGCGCGGCTCGCGGCAGCGGGCCTCCCCAGCCTGGCCGCCCATACTTCCGCCAGCAACAGCCCCCACATCACGCTTGCCGCCGGCGCGGACCTGGTTGCCACGCACGAAGGGCCCTGGGAAGCGTTGCCCATGGATGTCACCTTCTCCGGGGTGATTGTTTTTCCCGTCGGTGCCGCAAAATATGTCCTTGCCCGGTCGGTTCTGCTGACCGCGCCCTTACTGGACCTGCACCGCCTCCTGCACCAGGGCTTGTCAGGGGCGCTGCCGCAGACCTGTCCGGGGGCCTGGACGCCGCACGTCACCATCTCGCGGCGGATTCCCGCCCATCAAGTCGGAACTGCACTGGATCTGCTGGACCTGCGCCTCGGGGGCCGCTGCACAGGAGCGCGCCTGTGGGACAGCAGCACCAAAACCGTCACGCCCCTGGGACCGTCCGTCTGATCAACACCTCAGAGCCAGGCATCAAACAGGTCGAAAGTACCCGCCAGGCCAGCCGCTCAATTGCCATTTTTCCGGCCGTTCCGGGCACCCCCTAATGGGGCACTTTGGGGCTTGACCGTGCGGAAGTTGGGTTTCTTGCCCCTATCATTGAGCTTGCGGGAATCAGTGCACTTTGTGATCCTGCCGGCCAACTGCGGACGCCGGCATTCCTGCGGGTGGCGGTCCGCACCTTTGAAGGGAAACACCTATGGCGCGGAGCCCCGAAGAATCGCTGAGGGCCACGCTGGGCAGGGTTGCACCCGGAACGCCCCTCCGCGACGGCCTGGAACGGATCCTCCGCGGACGCACCGGCGCTCTGATCGTCCTGGGTTCCGACCGCACCATCGATTCCATCTGCTCGGGCGGATTCGATATCGGCATCGAGTTCTCCCCCACCCGGCTGCGCGAACTGGCCAAGATGGACGGCGCCATCATCTGCGACAAGGACGCGGGCAACATCCTGCGGGCCGCCGTCCAGCTGGTCCCGGACTCAAGCATCGAAACGCAGGAGTCCGGCACCCGCCACCGTACGGCGGAGCGGGTGGCCAAGCAGACCGGGGTCCCCGTCATCTCCGTAAGCCAGTCCATGCAGATCATCGCCCTGTACGTGAACGGGTTGCGGCATGTCCTGGAGGGATCCGAGAACGTCCTGGCCCGCGCCAACCAGGCCCTTGCCACCCTGGAGCGCTACGTGGCCCGCCTGGACCAGGTCACCAGTTCGCTCTCGGCCCTGGAAATCGAGGCGATGGTGACCGTGCGCGACGTGGCGGTCACCCTGCAGCGCCAGGAAATGGTCCGCCGCATTTCGGAGGAAATCTCGCAGTACGTCCTGGAACTGGGGGACGACGGCCGGCTCCTCTCGCTCCAGCTGGACGAGCTCACCGTGGGCCGCGGCCCGGGCAGCGACGTGATCATCCGCGACTACGCCAGCCCCGATGCGTCCGCGGAGGACATCGAAAGGGCCGTCAATGAACTCGTCAGCCTGGGACCAACGGAACTGATCGACCTCGGCAAGATTTCGTCAATCGTGGGATTTGCGGGCGGCGAAGTAAACCTGGATGCCGTGGTGCAGCCCCGTGGCTACCGGCTGCTGTCCGGCCTGAAGGCAGTTCCCAAGGCCGTGGCGGACCGCTTGGTGGATCACTTCGGCGGCCTGCAGTTCCTGATGGCCGCCACCATCGACGACCTCATGACCGTTGACGGCATCGGCGACCAGCGCGCCCGGACGGTGCGTGAGGGGCTTAGCCGGATGGCCGAGGCAAGCCTCCTGGACCGTTTCCTCTAAACCGGAGTCAAACCCTCCCCGCGTACCCGCAGGCTTCCCCCATACCAAGCAAACCCCGCCCCTCCCCCTCATCGATTGCTGAGCAGTTGCCGTTTTCAGCCCCGAAAACGGCAGTTACTCAGCAATGGATGGGGGTTGGGGGTCAGTTCAGCTGGAAGACGGCCTTGGGGCTGGCACGTGAACCCAGCTTGGCGGTGAAGATGTAGTACGCGCCACCGCCGCCAGGCGCTGCAGCCACCGCCTTGCACCCCTCGGCACTGCGGTTCCGGTTCCACGGGAAGTTCGCGGTTTCGCTGGCGCCGGGCGCAATCACCTTCACCAGGTCCTCGCTGGACGCCTGGCAGTCCTTTGAAGAGAAGATCCGGTCGGAGCCGCTGGTCACCAGGAATTCCATTTGCGAGGTTCCGATGTTGACTTCACAGGGGACGCTGCCGCCATTGGTCACCTTCAGTGTCAGCATCGGGTTTTCTCCCGGCCCGTAAGCGGGCTTGTCAGTGGACGCCGAAACAGTCACCTGGTTCTGGTTGCAGGAAGGGGTTGCAGAGGCAGTGGGCGACGGCGCAGCGGACGCGGATGCCGACGCCGAGGCGGAAGGGGTGGCGGCAGCAGACGAAGTTGCGGAGGCGGACGGGGCGGCCGTGCCTGGAGAAGGCTGCGTGGAGGACGCCTGCTGCGAACCGCCCTTGAAGGCACCGGCAAGGGCGAAACCGCTGACCACAAGCGCAAGCACCAGCAGCAGCGCAGCGCCGACAACCAGGCGACGGCGGCGGTACACGGCGGCGCTCGGCTTCCGGACGCTGCTGGAACCGGATGCCGTGCCGCGTGCTGGTGAATCGCCTTGCCTGCCCATCCTCCTAGGCTAGGGAACGCCACCGGTTCTGCGCTGCCACCACGCCGCCGCCCGCCGGATCGCACTGGTCACACCGCGCTGGCCACACACCGTTTTCAGCCCGCCTAAGCCCATCAACTAAGGTATGTGGCATCGACACTCAAACCTCCACCGCCGCCGCTGCGGTCGCTTCCCCGGGCCCTGCAGACCTTGAGATGCTCCATCACCGGATCAATGACTGGTTCGCCGGCATCGCCCGCGACCTGCCCTGGCGCGACCCCCACTGCTCCCCCTGGGGCGTGCTGGTCAGCGAGATCATGCTGCAGCAGACCCCCGTGGTCCGGGTGCTCCCCGTCTGGCACGAATGGCTCAAGCGCTGGCCCACACCGGCCGGCCTGGCGGGCGAACCGGCAGGCGAAGCGGTCCGTTCGTGGGGACGGCTCGGCTACCCCAGGCGCGCCCTCCGGCTGCATGCCTCAGCCACCGCCATTGTCCAGGATCACGCCGGCCATGTCCCAAATACCTACACGGAGCTGCTGGCCTTGCCGGGGGTGGGCAGCTACACGGCCGCGGCGGTGGCCGCATTCGCGTACGGCCGGCGCGAAACTGTGGTGGACACCAACATCCGGCGGGTGCACGCCCGCCTGGTCTCCGGCGTCGCGCTTCCCGCCCCCGCGCTGACCGCGGCGGAGATGCGGCTGGCCGCCGCCCTGTTGCCGGACGACGACGAAACCTCCGTGCGCTGGAATGCTGCGGTCATGGAACTGGGGGCGCTGGTGTGCACGGCACGGGCCCCCAAGTGCGCTGCGTGCCCGGTGCAGGACTCCTGCGCCTGGCTCGCTGCGGGTGAGCCCCCGCCGTCGTACGTTCCCAAGGGCCAGGCGTGGCACGGCACTGACCGCCAGGTCCGCGGCGCCGTGCTGGCCGTCCTGCGCGCTGGCCGGAACCCCCGTGCCGCCGGACATGTTCCAGCGCGAGCCCGCCGATCTTGGCTATGCGCCCGAAGGAATCGGCGTGCCCCTTGCCGCGCTGCACCGGCTCAACACCGCCCCGGAGCAACTGGAGCGGGCACTGGCGGGGCTGCTGGCGGACGGCCTTGCGGAGATGCACGACGGCGGCTACCGGCTCCCCGCCTGACCCGCCTCTGGCACGGGCACGGCACATGCCGGGAGTGGCATACTTCTTGGTGACCGGAACCGGGGGAAGCCATGAAAATCATCTTGTACATCGTGTGGGCCTTGTTCGTTGCCGCCGTGATTCTTTCGCTGGTCCGTGCAGTCCGCAGGACCAGGCGCCAGGAGCGGATGATGGCGGCCTGGCCTAAGGTCCAGGCGACCGTTACCGGCAGCACCACCGGCTGGACCAGCGGCGTGGGCGGCTCCAACCGGAACCTCCGCCACTACCCCACTTACCAGTTCACCGATCCGCAGGGCACCCTTTTCATGGGGAAATCCGAGATCTCCGGAGTGGAACAGCCGGTGCCGGGGTCGCTGATCGAGGTGGCATACAACCCGCAGAACCCCAACGAATCCCTCCAGGTTTCCTCAGAGCCGCGCACCGCCGTCGGCTGCCTGATTGCGTTTTTCGCCGTGTTTGCCCTGGCACTGTTCTGGTTCATCGGTATCTTTCCGATGGGTTAGGGCAGGGGCATAACAATGCTGCCTCCAATTGGCGCCCGCCGGCCCGCTGCGCGCCCACCCGACGTAGCCTGAAGGCATGCACAAGCCCGGGCGGCTCCTGGTGTTATCGACGGCGGCGCTCCTGTCAGTCTTTGTCTCCGCCTGCGATTCCCCCGGGAGCGCCTGCCCGGCTATCGCGCAGGCCACCGCTGTCTCCGTGACCGTTAACGCCGGTTATGCGCCGAAGGTGGGGTCACTGCACGTACGGGCCTGCCAGGACGGCACCTGCAAGGAGGCCGACGTCGAGCTCCGCCTGGGCAGTACTTCGGTGGACTCGGGGTGCAATCCGGAGGGCGCCTGTTCGGCCACTGCCTCACCGGACGGCACCAAATTTGGTGTGCTGATGCTGGATGCCCTGACCGAATCACCCATGGCCGTGACCGTGTCCGGTACAGGCCCGGAGGGAAGCGTGATGCCGGCGCGCACGCTCGAATTCAGGCCGCAGGCGGCGTACCCCTTTGGCGAGCAGTGCGGGAGGGTCCTGTCAGCGTCGGTGATTTTGGACGACGCGGGGCTGCACCAACAAGCCCGGCCTTGACATTGGGAGTGGGCTAGAACAGCGCCGGCTGGGTGAAGGTTTCGCCCCCGGTGGGCCGGGGTTCCGCACCGCTCACGGGTTCAGCAGTCCAATTGAAGCCGAGTTCGGCCAGCAGTTCCTCTACGGAGATTTGGCCGTCCAGCACTTCGATTTCCTGGGAGTTCTCTGCAAGCGGCCGTTCCATGGCATCGAGCTTATTCGCAGGAGTGCGCCACGAGGCTTAGGGCTCGCCGAAGCCCGCCTGCACCAGCCCGCCGACATATTCCACTGCACGTTCCGCATCCGCGCCCCAGGCTTCCACGTGCAGCACGGTGCCCTTGCCCGCGCCGAGGGTCATCAGTCCCGTCATGGAGGCGCCGTCCACCCCGTTGATGGTGACCTCGGCGTCAAGAGATGCCAGGCCTCCTGCCACTTTCGCGGCAGGACGGGCGTGCATGCCGGCCTGGTTGACCAGCTCGAAGTCGCCGGTGCAATCAGGTGAGGCACTGCTGACAGGTCCCGCGTCCCTTCCTTCCGTGCGCCCGGGTTCCGGCTGGCGGGGCGGGCCAGCCGCCGCCTCGGCCGCCTCCCGGACCGCCTGCACTTCAGCTCCGCCCTGCGCGGCCACGGCAGCCGCCACCAGGCCTTCCACCAACGGAGCATCGGCAAGGAGTACGCCGGCGGGATTCGCCAGGAACTCCAGCGCCGATTCGGCCGTCATCACCGCCGACCCGAGGTCCGTCAGGACCACGGTGCCGTTCCCGCCGGGCTTCGCGGCAGCCTGGTCTGTGCCGGTCTGGTCCCCGCCCGCCTGTCCGCCGGCCCGTTCAAGGGCGGCAAGGACCTTCTCCAGGCTGGTGCCGATCCTGCCGTCGTCGGTGCCGCCGGCGGCCAGGATCATCACGTCGGGCGCCATCTGCGCGGCAAGCTCCACGGCGCCGTCGGCGATCTTGTCGCTGTGGGAGACCACCACGATGCTTACGGTCACGCAGCTGCCCCCACGGCAGCGCGCAGTATCAGTGCGCTTGAGACAGCTCCGGGGTCCCGGTGGCCCGCACTTCGCTCGCCAAGATAGCTGGCCCGGCCTTTCCGGGCAATGAGCGGATCGGTGGCAACCGCCCCGGCTTCGGCGGCCTCCGCGGCAGCCACCAGAACGCTCAGAACGTCCGTGCCGTCGCCGTCCGCTACGGCTCGCGCAGCATCCACCGCCGGCGTCCACGCATCCACCATCGTCTTGTCGCCCGGCTCCGCCTTCCCGCGCGCCACGATCCCGTCCCTGGCCGCCGCCAGGGCCCCGGCCCAGGCAGCCGGGTCGATTTCAGCGGCATCGCCCAGGGCAGTGGCGGCGCGAAGAAACGCCGTGCCGTAAAGGGGTCCGGCGGCACCGCCCACTTTGGACATCAGGGTCATGGCGGTCATCTTCAGGGCCGCGCCTGGAGTCTCCGGCGTGGCTTCACCGAGCTTGGCCAGGACGGCCTGGAAACCGCGGTCCATGTTTTCGCCGTGGTCCGAGTCCCCGATGGCGCGGTCCAGTTCGATCAGTTCGACACGGTGTTCAGCCATGGCCTGCGCGCAAAGGGTCAGCCATTTCACGGCCCAGTTGACGTCCAGGACCACGGTCACACGCCCCAACGCAGCGCGGCCGTATGAACTGGTGCGTCCCAGAGTTGGGTGAGCTCGTCGTCGAGCCGGAGGACCGAAATGGAGCAGCCCTGCATCTCCAGCGCCGTGATGTAGTTGCCCACCAGCGACCGTTCCACCGTGGCACCTGCCTCGGCGAGCACCTGCACGGCCCGCCGGTACACGATGTACAGCTCGCTCAACGGGGTGCCGCCCATGCCGTTGACGAACAGCAGCACCTTGTCCCCGGAGCTGATCTTCAAATCCGCCAGGACCGGTTCCAGCAGGCGGTTGGTGATGCCGTCAGCGCTCTCCATCGGAATGCGGTGCCTGCCCGGCTCGCCATGGATCCCGATGCCGATCTCGATTTCATCCTCGGCCAGGTCGAAACTCGGCGTGCCCGCGTGTGGAACGGTGCAGGCGGACAGGGCCACGCCCATGGTCCTGACATTGGCGTTGACCCGTTCGCCGATGGCAGCGACCGAGTCCAGGTCGTCACCGCGTTCCGCAGCGGCCCCCGCGATCTTCTCCACCAGCACGGTGCCGCCCACCCCGCGGCGGCCGGCGGTGTAGAGGGAGTCCTCCACTGCGACGTCGTCATTGACCAGCACGGTGCGGACGCTCACGCCCTCTGCCTCGGCCAGTTCCGCGGCTGTCTCGAAGTTCAGGACGTCGCCGGTGTAGTTCTTGACGATATGGACGACGCCGGCACCTGAGTTGACTGCCAGGGTGGCGGGAAGGATCTGGTCCGGCGTCGGTGAGGTGAACACCGCCCCCGGCACCGCGGCGTCGAGCATTCCCTGCCCGACGTAGCCGGCGTGCAGCGGCTCATGACCGCTGCCGCCGCCGGAAACCAGCCCCACCTTGCCTGCCACGGGCGCGTCCTTGCGTGTGATGTAGATGGGGTCTTCGCTGACCGTAACCAGTCCGGCATGCGCCAGGCCAAAGCCCTGGACAGCTTCCTGGACAACGGATTTTGGATCGTTGATGAGTTTCTTCACGGCGTTGCTCCTGGCTGTGCTCCTGAAGGATGTGTTTTCCGACCCTACTACCGTCATCGCAGGTGGCGGTAGGTTCCTTCCGCCCCGGTTTGCCGGCCGCTCCCCTGGCCCGCCGTCCCCGGACGCAGCAAAGGGACAGCCCCCAATGACTGTCCCTTTCCTGAGGCCCCCCACATATCGGCCGCCAACAGTTTATCCATCAAATCGAGTAAAGCCAAGATGGGGGTGCGCAGAGCAGCTGGACAGGACTTAGAGGCTGCGGATCATCCGGGTGTTGCCCAGGGTGTTGGGCTTCACGCGTGCCAGGTCCAGGAATTCGGCCACGCCTTCGTCATGGGAGCGCAGCAGTTCCGAGTACACTTCCGGGTCCACTGCCGACTGGTCCGCCATCACCTCGAAGCCGTGGCGCTTGAAGAAGTCCACCTCGAACGTGAGGCAGAAGACCCGGGCAACACCAAGGGCACGGGCCTCTTCCAGCAGGCTTTCCACCAGGACGTGCCCCACCCCCTTGCCGCGCCATTCCCCGGAAGATGCCAGGGTGCGGATTTCCGCGAGGTCCTCCCACATCACGTGGAGGGCGCCGCAGCCGATCATCTCGCCGTCGCTGGACTCGGCAATACGGAACTCCTGCAGGCTTTCGTAGTACGCCACCGTCTCCTTTGCCATCAGGATGCGCTCCTCTGCCAGGGGCGCCACCAGCTTCTTGATGGCAGGGACGTCGCTGGTGCGTGCTGGGCGAATATGGAAGGAGTCGGTCACACAGCCATCCTACGAGGCACAACGGCTGCTGCTGGTTACGGACGGGGTTGGGGCGTTCCGGTACCGGCGTCATTTGCCGCTTGCTGCTCCTTCGTCGCTCTGACGCAAGCTACACAAATGGCGCCGGCACCCTCACTTCGCTAGAGGTGCCGGTAAATGCCCCAGCCCCTTCGCCTCATATTCATCCCCTCGAGCGATGCCGGGTGCCCGTTGGCCCGGAAGCTACAGTCCGAGTTCCGCGGGCAGTTCAGTGTCCTTGCCCAGGACATTCTTTGCCAGGAACCACTCCACCACCTGGTACCAGACCTTGGCGTGCTGCGGTTGGAGGACCCAGTGGTTTTCGTCCGGGAAGTACAGGAACCGGTGGGGTGTCTGCCCGTCCTGGTCCGCCGCGAGCCGGGACTTGGACAGCAGTTCGTACCAAAGCCGCAGGCCCTCGCCAATGGGCACCCTGTAGTCCTTGTCGCCGTGGATTACCAGCATGGGCGTGCTGATGTTCTCCGCATGAAGGTGTGGCGAGTTCTCAAGCGCCATCTCCGCGGTCATTTCCTTCAGCCAGTACTGGGAGGCGTCCGTGGTGGGCCCGAACTGGTCAAGGGCCCACAGGCTGGCATGGGTGACCACCGCACTGAACCGTTCCGTGTTGCCTGCCGCCCAGTTGGCCATATAGCCGCCAAAGGAACCGCCCATCGCCGCAGTCCGGGACTCGTCGATGTCCGCCCGCTCCACCGCCGCATCAGTTACGGCCATCAAATCGGTGAACGGCGCTTTCCCCCACGAGCCCCAGCCCCGCTGAATGTACGACTGGCCGTAGCCGGTGGACAAGGCAGGATCCGGCAGCAGCACCGCGTATCCCCTGGCCGTCAGAAGCCACGGGTTCCAGCGCCACGTCCAGGCGTTCCAGGATCCCAGCGGACCGCCGTGGATCCACAGGAGCAGCGGGGCCGGATTATCCGCGGAGGCACCCTCCGGCAGCGCCAGGTAGGCGGGCACCCGGGACCCGTCGGCCGCGGTTGCGGCGATGCGCTCCAGGCGCCCCGGGCAGTCCGGGCGTTCAGCCGGAGCAGGCAGGCGCGTGGTTTCCCCCGTGGACAGGTCGATCCGTACAGCTTCGGCAGGAAATTCATAGGAGCTGCGCAGGGCATACGCGTGCCGCCCCTCAGATGAAATGACGACGTCGGAGTAGGCCGCAGCGTCCTGCGTCACCCGGGTGACGCCCACCTCAGCGGCAGCGGACGGAACGCTGACCCGGAAGACCGGCGACGCGCCGTCGTCGTCCGCTGTGACGAGGATGGCGGAGCCGTCCGGGAGCCACCCTGCGGGCTTGGGCCAGCGGTCCCAGTCGTGGGCCAGTGGCTGCAGGCCCGCCGGTTCGCCGGCAGCAGCGCCGGAGACGTCCAGCAGGTGCATTTTGATCTCGGGGGCCTGCTGCGGGGTGGAGTCGCTTTCGCTGACCACCACCAGGCTGCGGCCGTCCGGACTGACGGGGCCCGGGAAGTAACTCATTCCCTCCTGGTCCAGCAGCACCTTCATGCCGCCGGATGCCACATCCACCGCCACCAGGATGGAGCGGCTGTCCGCTTTGGCCAATGCTTTGGTGTAGCTGCTGTAGATCGTCTTGCCGTCAGGACTGACCACTGCCTCCGCTTCCCGCAGCCGCGGCCCGGCATCAGGTGTCAGGTTGCGCAGGACCAAGGGAGCGGTGGCATCAACGGTTCCCGGCTTGTCCGGCCCGTTGTCCTCCCCCTCCTCCACCGCAAAGATCCGCGGCTGGCCGGGACCAAGGTCCGCGTCCCAGTAGCGGACCGGGTATTCGCTGTGCAGGATGGCCGAGACCTTCCTGTCCTTGCGCGCCTTGCCGCCGCTCGGCGTCGTCCTCCTCGTCTGCTGACCCTGCCAGTACCTCGGCCGTCACAAACGCGGCATCGGCGTCCCTGGCCGTAAACACTTTGCTGACGCCGCCGGGCCGGCTGAGGACCACGCGGGCTTCCCCGCCGTCGGCCGGGAGCAGCCACAGTGCGTTCACCGGCTCTTCGTCGGGGCTGTCGGGGTCCGGACGCGCGGATGTGAAGTAGACATCGCCGTTGGCGGCGAACGCTGCGCCGGCCTCGCCCTTGGCGCTGCGGGTAATGCGCCGCGCGTGCTTCTGCCCTGCAGGGTCAAGCTCCCACAGCGCAGTGGCAAACTCGGTGCCCTTGCCGTTCAGGGTGCTGACAGTGGTGACCAGCCGGGAACCGTCAGGGCTCAGGGCCAGGCCGCTTACCCGCGGGATGGACAGGTAGTGGTCGAGGTCGTGGAAAGGGGTCTGTGGTTGCTCATCCGGGATCGCCGGTTCCAAGTTAGCCATGCCCCCGATTCAACACGGTTTGTGCCCGGCATCACAGCCGCCACGCTCCCCTGCGTCCTTCCGAGGCTCAGTCCCGCACCGGCACCGGCGTCTGGGCTTGGGTGCGTTTCCGTCGCTCGGTCCGCTCCGGTCCCTCGGCTTGGGTGCGTTTCCGTGGCTGGGTCCGCTCCGGCCCCGGCGCCATTTGCCGCTTGCTGCTCCTTCATCGCTTTGACGCAAGCTACACAAATGACCCCGGCACCCTCGCTTGAGGCTACGAACAAAGGGGTGCCATGGCGGGCCGACGACAGGACCGACCCTTCCCCGCATAACCGGTGTCGGGCAGCACCGGTTATGCGGGGAAGGGCCGGTCGTACGGGTTCAGCGCCGAGTTTCCCCTAGGCCGCCTCCGGCACGAGGTGCCGGGCATCAGGGATTTATGTAGGCGCCGTCAAAGCGACGAAGGAGCAGGCGCCGGGAAATCTCTGATGTCCGGCACCGGACCCAGCTACGGATGAAAGCACCGGACCCAGCCACACGGAGGTTGGGGTGAACGCAGAAAGCCCCGCCGCTCCTTGCGGAGTGGCGGGGCTTTGGCTGTGGAGACTAGACGCTCGGGGCGATTTCCGGGATGCGCGGCTTGGCGTTGCCGGCGAAAGTGAACTTCGCGTCGTCGCCTTCGCCTTCGACATCCACTACGACGATGTCGCCGGGGTGGATCTCGCCGAAGAGGATCTTCTCGGAGAGCTGGTCCTCGATCTCGCGCTGGATGGTGCGGCGCAGCGGCCGGGCACCCATGGCGGGATCGTAGCCGCGGGTTGCCAGGAGCACCTTGGCGGCCTTGGTGAGCTCGATGCCCATGTCCTTGTCCTTGAGGCGCTTCTCCAGGCGGGTGACGAACAGGTCCACGATCTCGATGATCTCGTCCTGCGTCAGCTGCGGGAACACCACGACGTCGTCAACACGGTTCAGGAACTCGGGGCGGAAGTGCTGCTTGAGCTCCTCGGTCACACGGGCACGCATGCGGTTGTAGCCGGTCTGCGTGTCGGTGCCGGACTGGAAGCCGGTGGCAACGCTCTTGGAGATGTCCCGGGTACCCAGGTTGGTGGTCATGATGATCACGGTGTTCTTGAAGTCCACCACGCGGCCCTGGGAGTCGGTCAGGCGGCCGTCTTCCAGGATCTGCAGCAGTGAGTTGAAGAGGTCCGCGTGGGCCTTTTCCACTTCGTCGAACAGCACCACGGAGAACGGACGCCGGCGGACCTTCTCGGTCAGCTGGCCACCCTCTTCGTAGCCAACGTAGCCCGGAGGGGCACCGAAGAGCCGCGAGACGGTGTGCTTCTCGGAGTACTCGGACATGTCCAGCGTGATGAGGGCGTCCTCTTCACCGAACAGGAACTCCGCGAGTGCCTTTGCGAGCTCGGTCTTGCCGACGCCGGTGGGGCCGGCGAAGATGAAGGAGCCGCCGGGGCGCTTGGGGTCCTTGAGCCCTGCACGGGTGCGGCGGATGGCCTGCGAGAGTGCCTTGATGGCCTCGTCCTGGCCCACCACGCGCTTGTGCAGTTCGTCTTCCATCTTGAGCAGCCGCGAGGATTCTTCCTCGGTCAGCTTGAAGACGGGGATGCCGGTGGAGTTGGCCAGCACCTCGGCGATGAGATCCTCATCCACCTCGGAGATGTCGTCCATGCCGCCGGACTTCCAGTGGCGTTCCTTCTCCGCGCGCTCGGAAATCATCTTCTGTTCCTTGTCGCGGAGCGAAGCGGCGCCTTCGAAGTCCTGCGCGTCGATGGCGGATTCCTTCTCCATCTTCAGCTTGGCGATGCGCTCGTCCATGGCCTTGAGCTCCGGCGGAGCGGTCATGCGGCGGATGCGCAGCCGGGCACCGGCTTCGTCGATCAGGTCGATCGCCTTGTCCGGCAGGAAGCGGTCCGAGATGTAGCGCTCGGCCAGGCTTGCAGCGGAGGCCAGGGCGCCGTCGGTGATGGTGACGCGGTGGTGTGCCTCGTACCGGTCGCGCAGGCCCTTGAGGATCTCGATGGCGTGTGCCACGGAGGGTTCCTTGACCTGGATCGGCTGGAAGCGGCGCTCCAGGGCGGCGTCCTTCTCGATGTGCTTGCGGTACTCGTCCAGCGTGGTGGCACCAATGGTCTGCAGCTCGCCGCGGGCCAGCATGGGCTTCAGGATCGAGGCTGCGTCGATGGCGCCTTCGGCGGCACCGGCACCTACAAGCGTGTGGATCTCATCGATGAACAGGATGATGTCGCCACGGGTGCGGATCTCCTTGAGGACCTTCTTAAGGCGCTCTTCGAAGTCACCGCGGTAGCGGGAGCCTGCCACCAGGGAACCGAGGTCAAGGGTGTACAGCTGCTTGTCGCGGATGGTCTCCGGGACGTCGCCGCGCACGATTGCCTGGGCCAGGCCCTCGACGACGGCAGTCTTGCCGACGCCGGGCTCACCGATGAGGACGGGGTTGTTCTTGGTGCGGCGGGAAAGGACCTGCATGACGCGTTCCATTTCCTGCTCGCGTCCGATGACCGGGTCCAGCTTGTTCTCGCGCGCAGCCTGGGTCAGGTTGCGGCCGAACTGGTCCAGGACCACGGAACCGGCGGGTGCGCCTTCGGGCTGTCCGCCGCCGACGCCTGCGCCGGTGGTTTCCTTGCCCTGGTAGCCGGAGAGGAGCTGGATGACCTGCTGGCGGACCCGGTTGAGGTCGGCGCCAAGCTTGACCAGAACCTGGGCGGCGACGCCCTCACCCTCGCGGATGAGGCCGAGCAGGATGTGCTCCGTGCCGATGTAGTTGTGGCCCAGCTGCAGGGCTTCGCGCAGCGAGAGCTCCAGCACCTTCTTGGCGCGGGGGGTGAAGGGGATGTGGCCGGAGGGGGCCTGCTGGCCCTGACCGATGATCTCCTGCACCTGCTCGCGAACGCCGTCGAGCGAAATGCTCAAGGACTCAAGAGCTTTGGCGGCAACGCCCTCACCCTCATGGATCAGACCCAAGAGGATGTGTTCGGTACCGATGTAATTGTGGTTCAGCATGCGTGCCTCTTCTTGGGCAAGCACAACTACGCGACGGGCACGGTCCGTAAATCGCTCAAACATTTCGCCACACTCCTAGCTACGACGTACTTTGATGCTACGTGGCCGCTCCTGAGTTGTGGAGCGTGTTCGCCACAGGGGAAACCCGGGCCCTTGCGGGAATAAGCACAGCGACGGGCTGCGGCACGGTGGACAGGGCCCGGATGGGAGCAGTCTTCGGCTGGAGCCGGCACCCCGGCAGTCCACAGCGGCGAAATAGCGACGGCCGCCGGGCGCTTAGGGCACCTGCTTATTTTGGCCAATTGGGCCGCCCGGGCACCCGCCCCATAGCAGGCTTATGCCGGGAATTGAAAAACCCCGCCCCGCCTGGCGGCGGTAAGCGGGGTTTCCGTGAAGCTAAAGGCAGTCCTAGGAATTTGCCTTTTGGTAGGCCTCCTGGATTTCAGCCTGAATTCGGCCGCGGCTGTTAACGGTGTAGCCGTTATCCCGGGCCCATTGCCGGATTTGTGCCGAATCGTGGCTGCGGCCTCCCGTTGGAGCCTTGGCCCTCTGGGTGCTGCGGCCGCCGGATGCCTTGCGTGCAGCGTTAATGAACCTCTCCAGCGAAGACCGAAGTTCAGCGGCATTGCCTGCCGACAGGTCAATCTCGTAGTTGACCCCATCGAGGCCGAACTTAACATTCTCGTCTGCGGATCCCCCATCCAGATCATCAACGAGGATGATGTTTACTTTCTGTGCCATTAAAGGTCTTCCTCTTGGGTTTTCAGAAAAGCAGGATGTTTCCCAAAAAAATTATGACTCTTATCTTGGCAACGCGTCAAAGCGCCTATTGGTTCCTTGGGGATAAAGCCGGAAAGAAGGGGGATTTATCTATTTGGATTCCGGGCCGGGACGGTCCGCGGGCTGCGCCGGGAGGGAATCGGCTTCGGCCTGCGCGCGGGCTTCCGCCTGCCGCTCGGCCTTGTCCGCATTAAAGATTGCCTTCATGGCGAACCAGAACAGCAGGCCCACCACCAGGGAGGGAAGAATGACTGCCACGTATTCCATGATCAGTGCCCTTCGGGCTTCAGCAGGGGGAACAGGATGGTTTCGCGGATGCCGGCGCCTGTGAAGAGCATGACCAGCCGGTCGATGCCCAGGCCGATGCCGCCCATGGGCGGGGCACCGTATTCCAAGGCGCGCAGGAAGTCCTCGTCGAGCTGCATTGCCTCCACGTCACCGGCGGCCGCATGCAGGGACTGCTCGGTAAGCCGCTCGCGCTGGATGACGGGGTCGATCAGTTCGGAGAAGGCAGTGCCGCGCTCCATGCCGCCGATGATCAGGTCCCAGGCCTCGATCAGCCGGCCGTCCTCGCGGTGCGGGCGGGCCAGCGGCTGGGCGGACGGCGGGTAGTCGTAGACGAAGGTGGGGTTCAGCAGGGTTGGTTCGACAATCTCGCCGAACAGCTCAACAGCCAGCTTTTCGGCGTCCCACTTGGGGTCCACCTTGACGTCGTGCTTTTCCGCGATCCCGCGAAGCACCTCAGCGGGCGTGTCCGGCGTGATTTCCTGCCCAACGGCGTCGGAAAGTCCGGGGTAGACGGCCAGCCAGGCCCACTCGCCGTCGAGGTTGATCTCGCCGGCCTCGGTCTGCAGGACACGGCCGGCACCCACGGCGTCGGCGGCGTCGAGGATGATTTCCTTGATCCGCTCGGCCATGACGAACTGGTCCGCCCAGGCCTCGTAGCACTCAAGGGTGGTGAATTCGGGGCTGTGGGTGGAGTCCACGCCCTCGTTGCGGAACACGCGCCCCATGTCGTATACGCGGTCGATCCCGCCCACCACGGCGCGCTTGAGGTACAGCTCGGTGGCGATGCGCAGGGTCATCTTCTGGTCGAAGGCGTTCATGTGGGTCTCGAACGGGCGGGCAAGGGCACCGCCGTGGACCAGGTTCAGGATGGGGGTTTCCACTTCCACGTAGCGGTGCCGGAACAGCGTTTCGCGGATGGAGCGGGTGATGGCGGCGCGGGTGTAGACCATTTCGCGGGCCTCGTCACGGACCATCAGGTCGACGTAGCGCTGGCGGACGCGGGTTTCCTCGTTCAGGTCGGCGTGCAGGACCGGCAGCGGGCGCAGGGCCTTGGAGGCCATGGACCAGGAATCTGCCATGATGGACAGCTCGCCTCGGCGGGAGGAGATGACCTCGCCCTTGATGAAGACGTGGTCACCGAGGTCGACCAGTGCCTTCCAGTCGGCGAGCGCTTCCTCGCCCACGTTGGCCAGGCTCAGCATGGCCTGCAGGCGGGTGGCCTTGCCGTCGGTGCCGCCTTCCTGCAGCGTGGCGAAGCAGAGCTTGCCGGTGTTGCGGACGAAGACGACGCGCCCGGTGACGCCCACGGTGTCGCCGGTGGTGTCGTCCGCCTCGAGGTGGGCGTACTTTTCCCGGATCTCGGCCAGGGAATGCGTCCGCTCCACACCCACCGGGTACGCCTCAGCGCCGCGCTCCAGGAGTTTGGCGCGCTTTTCCATGCGGATCCGCATCTGCTCGCTGGCATCGACGGGCTCAGGGGCGTTCTTGGGCGAGGGGGTGTTTTGGGAAGTCACAATCCACAAGTTTACCGGGCATTGGGTACCCGGGCTCCCAGTCACCGCGCAGGTGTGCACCCTACGATGGGCTGGTGAAAGAACGCGTACTTCCAACGCACGACGGCGGCAGGCTGGCTTTGTACAGTTACGGCACCGAAGAGGCGCCCGGCGACCGGCGGGTGCTGCTGATCGGCGGCGCGTTCCTGACGGCGTTGATCTACCGCCCGTTCTCGATTGCCCTGGCGAAGGGCCTGGGGGACGGCTGGGCGGTGGACGTCTATGACCGCCGGGGCCGGGGAAACTCGTCCGAACAACCGGCGGACTACTCCATGGCCACCGAAATCGAGGATGTCCGGACTGTTCTCAAAGCCACCGGCGCCCGGAACATTTTGGGCCACAGCCTTGGCGGAGCGGTGGCCCTGAATGCGGTGCAGGAGTTCACCGGAACCGCCTTTGTCCCGGACAAGCTGGCGGTGTATGACGCGGCGGTGAACATCGACGGCAGCATCGACACCGCCTGGCTGGACGGGTTCGAGGATGCCGTGAACCAGGGCAGGGTGGGCCACGCGCTGGCGCATATGAAGAAGGCCACCAGCCCGGGCTCAACCATGGCCAGGATCCCCGAACCCGTCCTGGCCGGCCTGATGGCCGTGTTGTCCAGGACCAGGATCAACAAAATGTTCCGCCAGGTCATGCCCAGCGGGGTGGGCGAACTGCGCGCGGCCTACGACGAGAAGGACCATGCCCGGGACTTCAGCGTGCTGCCTGCAAACACCCATTTCATGGCCGGCGGCAAGAGTCCTGCTTACTACAAGGAAACAGCCCAGCGGCTGCACCAGGCAGTTCCGGGCAGCACCTACCTGCTCTCCCCCAAGTGCTTCCACGGCTCCATCCCGGCAGCGGTCAAGGAACTGGTGGCGGACATCTCGGCCTACTTCACGGAAGAACGTCCGGACGGGGAGTCCCGCCCGGACGCAGCTGACGCTATCCGCGCTCCCCGCGGCTGAACCCTGCGAGGGCAGCCTCCCCCAGGTCCCGCCACACCGTCCGGGGCTTCGGCTCCACGCTCCGGTCCGCCAGCCAGTCACCCCAGGCGGTGATGTCCTCACCATCCGCGGCGGCAACGGCATCACAGGCGAACCCGACGGCGGTGGAACCGTCCGCCAGCCGCACGGATCCCAGCAGCATGGGTTCGGGGAGGGACGCCAGGAACGTCCCCAGGGCCGCCGGGGACAGCAGCCACTTCTCCCCCACCAATTCCGCGCCGTCCTCGGACCGGTACACGCCTGGCTTGGGCGGCACGGTGTCCAGCGCCACCATGCGGTAGCGGGCCGCGGTCCGGACCGGGCCAACCCAGGCGGCGCCGAGGACCTCGAGCTGCGACGCCAGCGGCTGGCCCTTTCGGTGCGCACCCACCACCACCAGCGGCACGGCCGTTGCACCGGCTGCCAGCGGCCAGGGCACGGACGACGACGGCTGGGCACCGGCGAGGTCAACCTCGGCTGCCGCGCCGGGAGCGAAGAGGGCGGGAGCGTCCGGGGTTGCCTCCAGACGGCGGGCGATATCCGCCGCCACGGCATCATCGAAGGTCCGGCCCACCACCGTCAGCCCGAACTGGGCGCCGTCCACTTCGCCGGCCGGCACTGCCACGGCGCAGAGATCGAACAGGTTGCAGAAGTTGGTGTAGGTGCCCATCAGCGAATTCACCCCCACCGGGTCCGCAGCCACCTCGGCAAGGGTGGGGTGGAACGGCGTGGTGGGGATCAGCAGGGCGTCGAAACCTTCGAGCTGTGCCATGGCCTTCTGCTTAAGTGCTTCCAGCTTGGCGGTGTCGTTGACGTACCGGTGCGCGGGCACTGTGCCCGCCGCGCGGATGATGCGTTCCACTGTGGGGTCGATGCCCGCCTGGCGGTCCGCGCCGCCGTCGTACGTTTTCAGGAAACCACCCACGGCGGCGTGGCGTTCGGCTACCAGCCCGCCGTCGTACAGCAGCCGGGCGGCTTCGAGGAAGGCATCGAATTCAATGGCTTCCACCTCCACACCCAGGGACTGAAGCCGGTCCACGTTGCGGTGGAATTCGGCTGCCCAGGCGTCAGGTAGTGCCGGCAGGGTTGCGGGATAGGCCACGCGCGGCTTTGACGGCGCAGCCAAACGGACGTCTGCCGGCCACTCCCGGGAGTTGCCTGCCATGACGCCCATGGCGAGCTCGGCGGTGGACAGGTGCCGGGCAAAGATGGTGACGGCGTCCCAGGACCTGCAGGCCGGCACCACCGCTGCTGTGGAGACGACGTCCAGCGTTGCCTTGATGCCCACGATGCCCTGCAGCCCGGCCGGAACGCGGCCGGAGCCTGCCGTGTCCGTACCGATCGCGATGTCCACCAGTCCCAGTGCCACGGCCACCGCGGAGCCGGAACTGGATCCACCGGAGATGTACTCGGGCCGGCGCGAGTCGCGGACGGCGCCGTAGGGGCTGCGCGTCCCCACGAGTCCGGTGGCGAACTGGTCCAGGTTGGTGGCGCCCAGGACCAGGGCGCCCGCGGCGCGGAGCCGGGCCACCGCTTCGGCATCCTTGTCCGGTGTGTAGGCAAAGCCCGGGCACGCGGCCGTGGTGGGGATGCCTGCCACGTCAACGTTGTTCTTGACGGCCAGCAGCAGCCCGGCCAGCGGAAGGTCCGTTCCGGCCGCAGCGGCGGCGTCGATCGAAGCTGCCTCGGCCAGGAGGTCCTCCCCGCTGCGGAGCGTGATCCAGATTTCCGGCCGGTCCACTGTTTCCAACGCCGCCAGTGCTGCTTTGGCACGCCGGGTGGCACTGCCGATTGCCGTGCTCATACTGCTGCCTCTTCCAGTTCCAGCTCTTCCACCCCTGCAGGTTCGGCTGCGCCAAGCACCACCACTGCCTCGCCCGCCACTACCTGGCCCCCGGCCGCCGGCAGGACGCGGAGCACCACGCCATCGCACGGAGCCTCCAGGACCGTTTCCATCTTCATTGCCTCCAGCGATACCAGCGGCTGGCCTTTCACCACCCGGTCCCCGGCCGCCACGTCCACCTTCCAAACACTCGCGGCGAAGGGCGCCGAAACGAGCGAGCCGTCTTCCGGGACCTCCACGTCGTCCATCACGGGAGTGACGACGGCGGCGAGCGCCTCCGCACGGTCGAACTCGCCGGCGTCGGCCCATGCCTGCCGCTCGACGGCGAAGGCGGCTCCCTGCTTTTCCCGGAACGCCTCGATGGACCGGCTGTTCTCGGCCAGGAACTTTTCGTGCTCGGCAAGCGAGAAGGTGCCTTCCTCGATCTCGACGCCGCGGCCACGGCGGGCGGCCATGTCGGCGCGCAGGTCCAGGAGCTCTTCCGGACTGACCGGGTACCAGGAAATCCGGTCGAAGAAGCGCAGCAGCCACGGCGACCCGGGTTCGAACGGGGCGGAATCGGCGTAGCGCGACCACACCTGGGTGGTGCGGCCAACGAACTGGTAGCCACCGGGGCCTTCCATGCCGTAGATGCACATGTACGCGCCGCCGATACCCACCGCGTTCTCCGGCGTCCACGTGCGGGCCGGGTTGTACTTGGTGGTGACCAGGCGGTGCCGCGGGTCCAGCGGGGTGGCCACCGGCGCGCCCAGGTACACGTCGCCCAGGCCCAGCACCAGGTACTCCGCATTGAAGACGGTATCGAAGACGTCGTTGACCGAGTCCAGGCCGTTGATCCGGCGGATGAACTCGATGTTCCAGGGGCACCAGGGGGCGTCGTCACGGACACCGGCCATGTACCGCTCGATGGCCTCGCGGGTGGCCGGATCATCCCAGGACAGCGGCAGCCGGACGCTGCGGCTGGGAACCACCAGTTCGGAGCTCGCTGGCAACGCGGCTTCGATTTCCTGGACCAGGTCCAGCAGACGGGTAGTGGACAGGACGGGCGGGTCCACCTTGATCTGCAGCGACCGGATGCCCGGAGTCAGGTCCACGACGCCGGGCACCCGGAGCGCTTCGATCTGCTGGTGCAGGGCGTGGACACGGGCACGCAGGCCCAGGTCCAGCACCATCTCGCCGTATTCCACCAGCAGGTTGTCGTCGCCGGAGCGGCGGTAGGTGACCGCGGGCCGGCCGGAACCTTCCGGCACCCGGCCCAGCACGCCGTCGTCGCCATCGCCGCGTGCCGTGCGGCTGGTCGCCGTGGCTGCCACGGACGGGCTTGACGACCAATCAGCGTCACCCGGGAGCACCAGCTGGCGGCCGGGTCCAAGGTCCTTGGCCGACGGCGCCTGGCCGGCTTTGATGGGCACGAACCGGACCTTGTCCCCCGGGCGCAGCTGGCCGAGCTTCCAGCGCTCGGCCGTCACCACGGTGACGGGGCAAACGAAGCCGCCCAGGCTGGGTCCGTCCGGGCCGAGCAGGATGGGGGTGTCGCCGGTGAAGTCCAGGGCACCCACCGAGTAGGCGGTGTCGTGGATGTTGGAGGGGTGCAGGCCTGCTTCGCCGCCGTCGGTCCGTGCCCAGCGCGGTTTGGGGCCGATGAGGCGCACGCCGGTGCGGGCGGAGTTGAAGTGGACCTCGTACTCCGAGCTGTACAGCTCCTCGATATCCTCACGCTGGAAAAACTCCGGGGCACCGTGCGGGCCTTCAGCGACGGCCAGTTCCCAGGTGGAGGTAAGGGCGGGACGGCTGTCGAGGGGGACAGCTGCCGTGCGCGCTTCCTGCCCTGGGGCCTGCTTCACAGCGCGCAGCACGTCGCCCGCGCGGAGGACCCGTCCTGCGTGGCCGCCGAATTGGCCAAGCGTGAAGGTGGAGGCGCTGCCCAGGTACTTGGGGATGTCCAGGCCGCCCTGGAACAGGATGTAGCCGCGCAGGCCCTTGCCGGAGGCCGTGCCCACGTCGAGCGTTCCCCCTGCCGGGACAGTCACTGGGGTCCAGGCGGGCACCTCTGTTCCGTCAACTGTCACCGTGACTTTCGCGCCGGTGACGCAAACCGTGGTGGCGTGCGTGAAAGTCAGGCTGGGTCCGGTCATGGTGAACTCGAGCCCCGGCGCGCCTTCGGGGTTGCCAAGGGCGGTGTTGCCAGGCCGGAAGGAGAGGTCGTCCATGGGGCCGCTCGGCGGGACACCGATCTGCCAGAGGCCGATGCGGCCCGGCCAGTCCTGCACACTGGTCTGCAGGCCGGGGCGGCCCACCGTGATGCGCGGCTCAGGGTCCCCCACGTTGTCCAGGGTGCTGGTGGAGTGCTGGACCGCGCGGACCACGTCCATGCCGCTCACGGCGCGAAGCATGCCCAAATTGGTCTCGATCCCGTCGATCCGGGTGTTTTGCAGGGCAGCGGCCAGCCGGTCGAAGGCCTCGCCCCGGGTCGCCCCGGAGGTGATGACCTTCCCCAGGAGCGGATCGTAGTTGGTGGACACCTCGGTGCCGGTTTCCACCCAGGCGTCCACCCGGACACCATTGGTGGCGGGAAATTCCGCGTTGGTGACGGTGCCGGCGCTGGGCTGGAAACCCCTGGCCGGGTCTTCGGCGTAGACGCGGGCTTCCACGGCGTGCCCGGCCACCGGCAATGCGTCCGGAACGTCTGCCAGGACTGCCCGGGCTTCGCTGCCGCCCTGGGCCAGGCGGAGCATCCATTCCACCAGGTCCACGCCGGTCACGGCCTCGGTGACCGGATGCTCCACCTGGAGCCGGGCGTTGACTTCCAGGAAGGAGGCCTCCTTGCGGGCGGAGTCATAGACGAACTCCACGGTGCCGGCGGAGCGGTAGTTAAGGGACGCGCAGAGGGCGCGCGAGCTGCGGTGCAGTTCCTCCCGCAGCTCTGCCGGCAGGTCCGGGGCGGGTGCTTCCTCGAGGACTTTCTGGTGGCGGCGCTGCAGGGAGCAGTCCCGGTCGCCCAGGCTGACCACCCGGCCTTCGCCGTCGCCGAAGATTTGTACCTCGACGTGCCGGGCGTTCTCCACGTAGCGCTCGGCGAAAACCCCTGCTGTGCCGAAGCTGGCGCCGGCCAGGCGGGCCACGCGGGGGAAGCTTTCCACGAGTTCGGCCTCGGAACGGCACACCGTCATGCCGATTCCGCCGCCCCCGCCGGTGGCCTTGAGCATCAGCGGGAAGCCGATCGTGGCGGAGGCCGCGACGGCGGCGTCCACGTCCTCAAGCAGCCCGGAACCGGCGATCATGGGCACCCCGGCCGCGCGGGCGGCGTCGCGCGCTGTGTGCTTGGTGCCGAAGATGCGCAACTGCTCGGCGGTGGGCCCCACGAACACCAGTCCGGCTGCCTCCACGGCCTCGGCGAAGGCGGCGTCCTCGGAGAGGAAACCGTAGCCCGGGTGGATGGCGCCGGCGCCGGTTTCCTTGGCGGCGGCAAGGATCGCGTCCACCCGGAGGTAGGACTCCTTGGCGGGAGCCGGGCCCAGCAGCACGGCTTCGTCGGCGAGGCGGACGTGCTTGGCGCCGCGGTCCGCCTCGGAGAAGACGGCCACGGTCCGGAGTCCCAGCTTGCGGGCGGATTCGATGATGCGGCAGGCGATCTCACCGCGGTTGGCGATCAGAAGGGTGTCGAAGGTGTTCACGTTCCTGCTGTTCACTTGGCAGCCTCCGGCCGGGTGACGATCATGCGGACGGGGGTGGGGTTGAAGCCGTTGCATGGGTTGTTGATCTGCGGGCAGTTGGAGACGAGCACCAGCGTGTCCACCTCCGCCTTCAGCGCCACGCGCTTTCCGGGGGCGGATAGGCCGTCAACGATTCCCAGGGCGCCGTCCGGGTCCACCGGGACGTTCATGAACCAGTTGATGTTGGACACCAGGTCCCGCTTGCCCAGGCCCCAGCGGGAGCCTTCGATCAGGAAGTTCTCCACGCAGGCGTGCTGTTCGCGGGTGTGCTGGCCGTAGCGGAGGGTGTTGGATTCCTGGGAGCAGGCGCCGCCGATGGTGTCGTGCAAGCCCACCTCGTCGGCCACCACGGTCATCAGCGGCGCGCCGGTGTCTGCCCGGAGGACCGAACCGGTGGTGAGGACGATTGACTGCTGTGCGGCGATGGTGGCCGCCGCCGAGTAGCGGTCGGCGGTGTCGGCCGCGGCGTAGAGCAGGCAGTCCACCGCCTGGTTGCCTTCCAGGTCCACGATGGTCAGCACGTCGCCGGCTGCCACCACTGCGGACCAGGGGCCGCGGGCTTCAACGAATTCGTCAAGGACCACGGCGCCGGAAGCGAGGGCAGTGTCGGCGGCGTCCGGGATGGGTTTGGTGTCAATGGCAGTGTTCATCGGGCGTTCCTTGCGGCGAGGTCGTGTTCGGTGTTGCGGAGGGCCTGCAGGTGTTCCGGGGCCAATGGTCCGGCCAGGCTGCCGGCTTCGAGTGCGGCGAGGTCCTGCGGCGCGTGCCAGGCGAGGATGTCGACGGCCGTCCCGGTGAAGTCAGCGCGCGGGTCCAGCGGGTGGGCGGTGTTCGCCAGGACCAGTACCGCGTCCCATCTGGAGCAGGAGTTCGACGGCGGCACCCGGCCCGGCGCTGCCGGTGAAGGTGATGCTTCCGGCCGGGTCCACGGTGATGCCCTTGAAGAAGGAGAGCGACGGTGCCACGTCCCGGGTGCCCAGGCCGTTCTTGAGGGCGCCCAGGGTGAGCAGTTCGCGTGCGGCCGGAGATGCGCTGTGGACGGTTCCGGCGCCGTACTTGGCGGTGTTGCCGGCGAGGGTGGTGGCGCCGGCCAGCGCGTCGTGCCGGGAGGAGGTGTCCGCGACGATGGTTGCCATCAGGCGCCCGGCGTCGGACAGCAGCGGGTGGCCCGTGGCGGGGTAGGCCTGCCATGGGACCTTGACGGTGTCGGCCACGTTGAGGCGTTCGTGGCCGGCGCCGGCGCGGTACAGGAGGGTGTGCACGCAGGCGTCACCGGCGGTGTCGGTGAGCCGGATCCGGGTGCCGCGGGCCAGGGACATGGTGGTGTAGCGGCCAAAGGCGAGGGATTCGGCCCAGGTGGGGGACGCGCCGTCGGGCATTCCGGCCAGAAGGCGGGCCGGGGCGGAAGCTGCCGGCACGTGGCGCATGGTCTCCGCGGTTTTGCCGTGCTGTTCCCTGGCGTGGGCCCGGGCGCCGGCCGTGGTGGCGGTGCCTGTGATTGGCGTTTCGATGGTCTGTGTCATGTCAGTCCTGGGTTGTGTCGAAAAGATGAGGGAAAGGGGTGTCAGGCCTTGGCTGCCAGGTTCCGGCTCCGGACCCAGAGGCCCAGGAGCAGCACGGCGGTGACCATCAGGGGCGCGGACCAGAGCAGGAGGCTGTTTTCTCCCGAGGGGTCGTACACCTCGGGCCGGGGCCACGCCAGGTTGACCACCATGACGCCGCCGTAGAGGACGGCGAGGATGTTGACGGGAAGGCCCCAGCGGCCCAGGGAGAAGAGGCCTGCCGGCATGGTTTGGCCCACCCGGTCCCAGTCGCCGCGGAGGCGGTTGAGCAGCTGCGGGACGGTGACCAGGAGGTAGGCGAGGTAGACCATCACGATGCAGACGCTGCACAGGGTGGTGAACAGGGCGGCGTTGCCCACGTTGATGGCCAGCACCGCAACTGCAAGGGCGCCAATCACGATGGAGGGCCACATGGGCGTGCCGCGGGTGGGGTGGACGGAGGAGAGCAGGGCCGACGCCGGGAGCTTGCCGTCGCGGGCCATGGAGAAGACCAGGCGGGAACCGGCAGTCTGGATCGCCAGGGTGCAGACGAAGATGGCAATGGCCACATCCACCAGCAGGACCTTGCCCCAAAAGGTGCCCAGGACCGCGGTGAGGACGTACGGCAGGCCCTCGGTCGCGAGGCGGCCGTCGTCGAGGCTCGGTGCCGCCATCAGGGCGGTGATGATCATCAGCGCGCCGCCGACGCCGGAGATGAGCAGGGCGGAAAGGATGGTCCGGGGTGCGGTGCGGCGCGGATCCTTGGTTTCCTCGGACAGTTCGCCGGCGGAGTTGAAGCCCACCATGACGTACGCGGCCATCAGCCCCGAGACCAGGAAGGCTCCCACGGCGCCCAGTTCCGATCCCTGCAGCACGCTGGTGTCCGCAACCACCTCCGGCCCGCGCTGGGCGGCACTGATGAGGGCCAGGATGACGGCCGCGACGCCCACGATCTCGCAGGTGACTCCGACGGAGTTGACGTGGGCCATCAGTTTCACGCCCAGGGAGTTGATGATGGTGGTGGCCACCAGGAGGACGGCGCCCAGGACCACGGCGTTGGAAGCACCGGTCACCGTGTTGAGCGCGGGGTCGCCGCCCACCACCTGGAACCCGTCCCAGAGCTGGGGCAGGACCACCTGCAGGGCGATGGCGGCCGCAGCCGCTGTGACCACCTGGGCGATGGCCATGAACCAGCCGGCGAACCAGCCCACGCCTTCCCCGCCGACGCGCCGCGCCCACTGGTACACCGCACCGGAGAGGGGGTAGCGGGCGGCGAGTTCGGCGAAGTTCAGGGCCACCAGCAGCTGGCCCACCAGGACCACCGGCCAGGTCCAGAAGAACGCCGGCCCGGCGAACGAGTAGCCGAACGCGAAGAGCTGGAAGATGGTGGTGAGGATGGAAACGAACGAGAAGCCCGCGGCAAAGGAAGCGTAGCGGCCGAGCTTGCGGTGGAGGGTGGGCTGGTAGCCAAGGGACGTCAGGTCTGCATCATCCTGGTGGACGGTGGGGAGAACGGTGGATGTCATCTGGAATCTCCGGAACTGGAAAGGGATCTTGGGGGCGAAGCCTCCCGGCATTGCAGCGCTCGGCCGAAGGCTGCTGATTACCGGTCACTTGATAGTTTTCCAGCGGGATGTCCCCAAACAGTTTCACCTCTGTAAAAGGCGGATAGACATCTTGTTTCGGGCAGATTTCCGTCCCCTCACAATGCCCGGCGGTGATTTCCGGCGCACCCGTCAGTGCAAGAATGGGGCCGTGACTTCCGCCGGACCGGGCCGCCCCCGCCACCAGCAGTCATCGCGGCCCGGTGCCACCGCCCGCGATGAAATCCTCGACGCCGCGGCGGAGCTGTTCACCACCCAGGGCTTCGCCAGCACGTCCACGCGGTCCATCGCGGACGCGGTGGGCATCCGGCAGTCGTCCCTGTACCACCACTTCAAGACCAAGGACGATATCCTCGAGGACCTGCTCGAGGGGACGGTGTCCGGCGGCCTGACGTTCGCACGTGCTGTGGCCGCGCTGCCCGCCGATGCCCCGGAAACCGAGAGTCCGGCTGGGAGCCGCCTTCACGCCGTCGCGCTTTACGACGGCACCCAGCTGTGCAGCGCGCGGTGGAACCTTGGCGTGCTGTACCACCTTCCCGAGGTCAGGAGCGACCGCTTTGCCCGGTTCCACAGCCACCGCCAGGAGCTCAGGCGGCTGTACGGGGAACTGGGCGCAGGGCTGTCAGCCTCCGCGGGCGGCCCGGACGGCGGCGACTTCACCTTCCGGCTGGTCGAATCCCTGATCTACCTTCGCGCGGACGGCGCCGCCGGTACCGACTCCGCCATGCAGGCCGCGGACGCCGGGCTGATCCTCTGCGGACTCGGGGACCTGTTGCCGGCCATCCGCACGTCGAGCCGGGACCTCATCAACCGCCTGGCGTGACCCTGCGTGCCGCCGGCCGCCGGGATGCCCCACCCGGCTTGCTCGGCTAGGCTCGGAGCATGACGCGAGAGAACATCAGGACCCCCGACGGCGGCACTGTGGAGCTCTTCTCCACCGGCGCTGACCTTGCTTCTGCGGGCTCGGGCGTGGTGGTTGTGCCGCCTTCCATGGTGACGGCTGCGGATTACACCAAGTTCGCCCAGAAATTGAGCGCCGCCCTGGGCCGCCCGGTGCACACCTTCAACCGACGCGGGCGCGGATCCTCGTCCCCGCAGCCCGAGGATTACACGCTGGACGTGGACATCCGCGACCTGGACACCGTCATGAAGCACACCTCCAGCACCGACGTCTTTGGGCACAGCTTCGGCGGCGCCGTTGCCCTGCACGCCGCCCGGACCCTGCCGGTGGAACGGCTCGCCGTCTACGACCCCGCCGTCTCCGTGAACGGCAGCGTCACGGCCGACTGGATCGCGGAGTATGAACGCGCCATCGCCGCCGGAGACCATGACCGCGCCCTCGCCGTGATCCAGCGCGGCCTTGAAGCCGGCGGTTCCTTCTCATCGCGCATGCCGCTGTCCATGCTGACCCTCGCCAACAAACTGACCGCCGGAACCACCGAAGGCAAGCAACAGCGCGAGCTGATGCGCACCGGCGTCCGCGAAATCAAAGCCATCATTGCCGCCGACATGCCGGCCGAGCCGTTCCAGGCGCTTCCCCTGGAGACGCTGATTGTGGTGGGCGAAAAGAGCCCCGCCTACTTCGGCATCGCCTGCGGCCAGATCCACGACGTGCTTTCCGGCTCCAGCTACACCATCCTGCCCGGCCTCGGCCACGACGGCGCCATCAAGGCCCCGGACAGGCTGATCAAGGAACTGAGCGAGTTCTTCGCCGGCTGACCCCCCAAGTAAGTAGCACTAAGTGTCGTTTTGATGCTTCAAAACGACACTTAGTGCTACCCAGTTGGGTCAGTGCGCGCCGTGGCCCGCGCCCGCACCTTCGGTCTTGCGCATCATCGCGGAAAGTACGACGGCGGCAAGGGCTATGACGGTAGCCGTCAGGAAAGCAGCGCTCATCCCGGCGACGAGTCCCGAGGCGGCGCTCACCACAGCGAAGATGGACACCAGGAGCGCCGTTCCCGCGGCGCCGGCCACCTGCTGGGTGGTGCTCATGATCGCTGACCCGTGCGAGTAGAGGTGGGGCGGGAGCGGGTTCAGGCCGGTGGTGAAGGCGGGCGTGAACAGCAGCGCCAGGCCGAAACTCAGCCCCACATGCAAGGTGACGATCCACCACACCGGGGTGCCGGCGTCGAGCATTGAAAACTGCCAGAGGGCCACCACCATCAGGATGGATCCGGTGATGGTGAGGGGCAGCGGACCCACCTTGTCGAAGGCACGGCCGATGACCGGGCCCAGCAGGCCCATGGCAAGGCCGCCGGGAAGCAGTGCAAGGCCGGTCTCGAGCGAACCCAGGCCCCGGACTTCCTGGAGGTAGAGCGGCAGCAGGATGACGCCGCCGAACAGGGCCATCATGGCCACCACCATCAGCAGGACCGAGACGGTGAACATCCGGAGCTTGAAGGCGCGCAGGTCCAGCAAGGGTGCGGCGGCCTTCTGGAGCCGGACCTGGCGGAGGACGAAAACCGTCAGGGCTGCGACGCCGATAACCAGGGCTGCAACGGCCCCGGCACTGGGACCGGCCTGGCCGCCGTGGCCGCCGCCGATCTGGCTCAGCCCGTAGACCAGGCCACCAAATGCGGGGACCGTGAGGATGACGGACAATGCATCCAGCCGTGCCTTTTCAGGCTCGCCCACGTTGGTGAGGTATTTCGCGCCAATGGCCAGCGCAGCGAGGGCCACCGGCAGCACGAAGACGAACATAAAGCGCCAAGTGAAATGCTCCAGGATCAGGCCGGAGACCGTGGGACCCATGGCCGGGGCCACCGAAATGGCGATGCTGACGTTGCCCATGACGGCGCCGCGCTTGGCCAGCGGGACCAGGGTGAGGATGGTGGTCATCAGCAGCGGCAGCATGATGGCGGTGCCGCCCGCCTGGACAATGCGCGCCAGCAGCAGGACCTCGAACCCTGGAGCCACCGCGGCAAGCGCTGTTCCGCCGGCGAACAGGCCCATGGCAAGCATGAAGACGGCGCGCGTGGACAGGCTCTGCAGGATGAACCCCGTGGTGGGGATGACGACGGCCATGGTGAGCATGAACCCCGTGGACAGCCACTGGACCGTGGGAGCGTCCACACGAAGGTCCACCATGAGCCGCTGCAGGGCGACGTTCATGATGGTCTCGTTGAGGATCACCACGAACGTCGCCACCAGCAACGTGCTGATGATGGTCACGGACTCCCGGGACATCTTCTCCGGTGCGGCGGTCTGGGCTTCCCGTCCGGGCGTTTGGACGGACTGACCGCTGGAGTTGGGCGAGGTCTCGGTAGACATGGGTGTTCCCTCAAGGGTTTTTGTGAATGATGCACGGCCGGCGCCGCTGCAGATGCAAACACTCTACCCGCTGGAGTAATTCCTCCATACGGGTTTTTCAACCCTGAGGGAACATTAGGGGTCAGGCGGTCTGGCCCGCGTGCTCCCCTTCGGAGATCTCTTCCACCAGCTTGTCGTTGAAGGCCGGGAGGTCATCCGGGTTGCGGCTGGTCACCAGGCCCTGGTCCACCACCACTTCCTGGTCGGTCCAGTTGGCACCGGCGTTCTTCAGGTCTGTTTCCAGGGTGAAGTAGGACGTGACATTGCGGCCCCTGATGACTCCGGCCTCGATCAGCAGCCAGGGTCCGTGGCAGATCGACGCCACAGGCTTGTGCTGTTCAAAGAAGCTGCGCGTGAAGCCCTGGGCATCCTTGTCCACGCGCAGGTGGTCCGCGTTGACGACGCCGCCGGGGAGCACCAGGGCGTCAAAGTCCGAGGCATTTGCTTCAGCCACCGTGAGGTCGACGTCGAAGGTGTCGCCCTTCTCCGTGCCGTTGTAACCCTGCAGCTTGCCGCTCTTGGGCGCCACGAGGGTGGGTTCGCCGCCGGCATCCTTCACGGCCTGCCAGGGGCTGGTGAGCTCCACCTGCTCCACTCCGTCAGTCAGCAGGAATGCCACCTTCTTGCCTGCGATGCTGTGCTCTGACATTGTTCCTCCTCATGCTTGCGGTTGCGCGTTTTTGGCGCGCGGGGTCCCGCCTCGAGAGTTGATTGCCTGACGCTTTCCAGCCTAGGAAAGCTGAAAGTAATAAGCAAGCTGACTATATTTCCGGGGCTTGCACTTCATTGGGCAGGTTTGGCTGCGGATATTTTTCTGCGCTGCGCATATGCCTTTTCGCTCCGGGTATTTGGGGCGCGAAAAGGCATATGCGCCGCGAAGAGACGGACGACGGCGGCGCGGGGCCGGGCTCTCACGGCACCTTTGCAGTACCTGGCGCGAGGCTTGATCCTGGGCTGAGCGCTACGCCCTGTGGTGCTCGATGAGCCAGCGTGCCATCTGCCGGGCACGTTTCGCCGCCTGCAGGTCTCCCTCGGTGGCGGAAATAGTGCATTTGAACGGCGCAGTGATTCCCCGGCCACTGCGGCTTCATGCAAGGAGGCCACTATGACAGTAGAGCGGTTGGTCCAAAGCGTGCCCCCGGTTCCCGAGCCGTGGATTCCCAGTGACACTCCTGAGGAGATCCGCCAGTTCGCCATTGAATCGCTCCGGTGGCAGGCCCAGGAGATTATCGACGAACAGCTTTCCAGCACGGACCCGGCCGAAGAACTGTCCAGGGCACGGCTCCGTCAATGCGTGGCACGCAACCCCGGCCGCCCCGAAAAGGCACTCCTGGAACAGCTGATGGCCAGCGAGGACGGGCTGGACCTGTAACTTCCGTCCTTATCCGTAGACCCTCCCCCGGGCAGCCGGGAAGAATCAGGAAACCTGGGAGTAGCGAAAGTCAGGAACTGAGCGGCACGTTGTCGATCAGCCGCACCGGGCCAACCTTGGCGGCGATGAGCGCCAGGGCCTCGCCGCGGAAAGGAGTTTCCCGGCAGTTTTCAGCCAGCGGCTCGAGGGTTTCGGGATCCACCACTTCGAAGTAGTCCAGTTCAACCAGGGGCTGGGACTCCACGAGCGCCAGCGCGGAATCCAGGTCCAGTGGCTCGTGGGCATTCGCCCGCTCCTCCAGCAGCCGCAGCGCCCGGGAGAGGACCAGCGCGGCGTCCCGCTCGGCGTCGGACAGGAAGCGGTTCCGGCTGGACAACGCCAGCCCGTCCTCTGCCCTGACCGTGGGCACGCCGACGATCTCGACCGGAAAGTTCAGATCGCCAACCATCCGCCGGACCAGGGCCAACTGCTGCGCGTCCTTCTGCCCGAAGTAGGCCCGGTACGCGGGCAGGCCGCCGGCCTGGAAAGCGTCATCGGCGGAACCGGCAGGCAGACCTGCGGCCGGCATGCCGTAATGGAGCAGTTTTGCCACAACGGTCAGGGCGCCGTCGAAGTGTCCGGGCCGGGATGCACCTTCCCACTTTTCGCCGAGCCGGCCGGACGTAACCCGCACCAGGGGCTCCCCGCCGGGGTACACCTCCTCCACTGACGGCGCGAATGCCAGGTCGACGCCCTGCTCCTCCAGCAGCGCAAGATCAGCGTCCAGCGTCCTGGGGTAGCGGTCCAGGTCCACGGCGTCGCCGAACTGCAGGGGGTTGACGAAGATGCTGGCCACCACAACGTCGTTGTGCTCGACGGCGGTGCGCGCCAGTGCGGCATGGCCTTCGTGGAGTGCCCCCATGGTGGGCACCAGGCCCTGCGACGTACCGCGCCTGGCGCCAAGGAGCCTGGCGCTTTCCGCGTGCAGTTCGTGAACGGTTTTGACGAGTTGAATGGACATTCAGTCCTCCTTCGGATCGAGGGCCTCGTGCAGCCCCTTCAGCTGGTCAGGTTTCAGCAGTCCACGCCCTTCTGCCCGCACGGCAGTGGCCCGGGCCATCGCAAGGTAGGCCTCGAGCACATCGCCATGCCTGCCGCCGTCGAACTCCCGCAAAGCCTCGGCATGGGCACCGACCGTCCCCACGTCCCCGCGGGCCACCGGGCCGGTCAGTGCCGATTCCCCCGAGGCCAGCGCGTTTTCCAGGGTGGCGCGCAGCAGCGGACCAAGCATTCGTTCGGGCGCCTCCACCCCAACCTCCCGCAGGAGCTGCGACGCCTGCGCCACCAGGGTCACCAGGTGGTTGGAGCCGTGTGCCAGGGCTGCGTGGTAAAGCGTCCTGTCGGCCTCGGCGATGGCAACGGGTTCCGCCCCCATCTCCACCACCAGTGCCTGGGCGATGGGCAGCATGGCGGCATCCGCCGTCACACCGAAGGTGCAGTCCAGCAGCCGGGTGAGGTCCAGGCTCATGCCGGTGAACGTCATGGCCGGGTGCAGCGCCAGGGGAACGGCCCCGGCAGCGCGCACGGGATGCAGCACGCCCACCCCGAACCGCCCTGAGGTGTGCGCCACGAGCTGGCCGGGCTGCCATGCCCCCAGCTTCGCCAGCCCGTCCACCAGGCCAGGCAGGGCGTCATCCGGCACGGCCAGCAACACCAGTTCCGACCGCTCGACAATGTCCTGCACTTCCAGGACGGGCACGCCGGGCAGCAGCGTTTCAGCCCGTTCGCGGCTTGCGTCGGACACGGCTGACACCCCGACAACGGCGTGCTCGGCAGCGCGCAAAGCAGCGCCCAGCACGGCTCCCACCTTGCCGGCACCGATGATTCCGACGCCGAGGCGTCCGGGCTTAGCCATGCTGCTGGCCTTCCTGTTGATAATGGTTTCGAGTGTCGCCGGGTGCGTCCCGAGGGGCCGGCGCCTCATGCACCGGTACGTCAGCTACCGCGGCGCCGGGCAGTTGCAGGGGAGCCATCGGCGTAGACGCAACCGCCGGAACAACCTGCCGCAACCATTGTTCGGTGGTTTGCCGCTTCCGCGCCAGCCGGGCACGTGCCGACTGGTCGTCGAAGAGCTGCCGGGCTTCGTCCAGCCCGGCCTGGGCCAGCCGGGGGGCCACCGGCCCTGCCGTCGTATGGAGGACCAGGTCCGCCACACGGAACCTGCGCGCCAGGGGTCCCTGCTGCAATGCCAGTGACTGGGTCCGCTGGTGGGGAACCAGCACCAGTTCCCGCCACCAGCGCCCGGAGCGGATCAGCAGGGCCGTGTCAGTTGCGGTGAACCCGTTGCGGCGCCACGCGAGGGGTGCCAGCAGGCGGGCCCGTCGCGGCGTGGTGACGAATCCGCCGTCGGAATCCCTGCCGTTAAGGCCGGCGCTAAACACCAGCTCGGGCTGGCTGGTCCCCGGGTCCGGCAGGACCAGCGAAAGCATGGCCATGACGTCGGACAGCTTTCCCACCGGCAGGAGGGTGGTCCTGGTGTTGCCCTCGGCGGCGTTGCCGGAAACCCCGTAGCCGGCCGCATTCACCTGCATCCGGTACCAGCCGAAGGGCCGCCACAGCGGAGGCTGGGCAACCTTCACCGCCTGGATCCGCCCGGGCGGAAGCGTCTGCGCCTGGGTATCCAGGAGCCCGTACCGCAGCCGGATGCCGTCGGGCGAAACCGCCGCTGTGAAGTTGAACCCCTTATTGAAGAAGTTCCAGTAGCCGGCAGCCAGGCCCAGGGCCGCGGGCACCAGGTAGAAGTAGAAGGCGCGGTTGTCCGTCAGCGTCGACAAAACCACCGAGGCGATGCCGCCCACCACAATAAAGACGCTTTGCTCGCTCAGGATCAGCGATCCGAGAAGGCGCGACGGCGGCACGGCCAGGACAGTGATCTCCGGCGCCTCCGGTGCGGGCCGGGCAAGGCGCTCCGGTCCTGCCGGGCCACCGGAGCTGGTGGCTGCTGCGGCATCAACGCCGGCACCCGTAACCACAACGGCGGATGCCCCGGACGCCTGCGCCAGGATGGTGGCACGCAGCTGCCGGGCATCCTCGATCTTCAGGTAGGCCAGGCGCACCGCTGATTCCCCGGCGTCGGCTACCTCGAATTTGAGTTCCGCCAGCCCGAAGATCCGGGCCAGCAGGGGCTGCACGATGTCAATGGCCTGCACCCGGTCCAGCCGCGCCTGCCGGTGCTGGCGGAAGATGAGCCCGCTATTGACCCTGACATAGCCGCCGGACACCTGGTACTTGGTGAAGTACCAGGTGAGGACGAACCCCAGCACCGCCACGGCCAGCACCACCGCCCCGCCGCCAAGCAGCCAAGGTGCGCGCCTGGCAAACCCGTCCTCGAACACGGGCTGGCCCTGCAGCGTCCGCTCGAAGAGGTCCCGGCCAAAGAAGAAGGTGATGGCGGCCAGGGCAACCCAGCCGCGGACGAAAGGTGAGGCAGGATGCACCCGCAGCCACTCGCCGTCGGACGTTCTGTTGGTTTCCGGGCTGCCCTTGGCAGGTGGAGGCGCAGCTGGAGGAGCAGGCGGAAGCTCAGGCGGCACCCCGGGCGGACCCGGCAGCTGGCCGTCAGTGGTCACAGTCCTGCCAGCCTGGCTTCACCGCGGGCGGCCAGCTGTTCGCGGAGCCGCGCGCCTTCCGCCGCCGGCAGGCCGGGAATGCGTGCGTTCGTGCCGGGTGACGCGGTGTGGAGCTTCACGGTGCAGAGACCCAGTGCGCGTTCCACGGGCCCAACGGCAATGTCCACGTACTGCATCCGCCCGTAGGGAACGGCCATGGTGCGCTGGAAGAAAATGCCGCCCCTGATCAGCAGGTCGTCGTGGCGCTCGGCATAGCCGATGGCCCGGACCTGCCGCGGGATAAGCACCAGCCGCCACAAGGCAGCCAGCAGCGTGGCGGCTGGAACGGTGATGGCAAGCCACAGCGGCGGCCACCGCCACCAGCCCAGGAGGACAAGCAGGAGCGGAGCGGACAGGACCAATACGGTGACAAGGTTGGCCACAGCCCATTCCACCAGCCGGACCGTGATGTATTTCGGCGACACCCGCTGCCAGGCGATACCCGGCGGGTCAATCGCCTCGGTATGCATATTCGCCTTCCCCGGCGGCTTCCCCGCGGGCTGGGCGGCCCTTCTTCCCGTCCGCACTGGTGGTGTCCCCGTCCTCCGGGGGAATTTTGCAGAACCGCTCCACCAGCAGCCCCACCACGATCATCACCAGGCCACCGCCGGCCATGGCCAGGGCCAGCCAGGTGATGCCCTGGTCGCTGCGCAGGCTCCAGATCCGCAACTGGTCCAGGAAGATGCCCACGTGCCAGCCCAGCAGAACCGTTCCGGCGTAGGCGCATGCCTGGGCCAGGACCAGCGTCCGCGCCGCCAGAAGTGGGTCCAGCACGGTTTTCCTGGCCGTGCTGTTGGGTTTGACGCTGTTGCGCCACCTCAGCACCCGGATGCCCAGGATCAGCGTGATGATGACGATGACGCCCATGGTGGCAAGCGCCGTAGCAGGCAGGACCGGAGTGGCCATGCTGTACCGGCTGGTGACAACCGTGGCCGCCCACCCCGCCACCGCAAGGATGACACAGATCAGCAGCAGGCGCAGCGGGTTGATCGGCTTCATCGCTCCTCCACCGCTCCCGCCGTGGGCATGCCGTCGAAGTCGCCGAACCCGTCAAACGGGGCAAGGTCCCCGAAATCCGCAGCCCGAGTTGCCAGGGTGCTGATCCGTTCGCCGTCCAGCGTGGCGGCGGGTTCGATGAGCGACCAGGGGTAGAGAACGAAAGCGCGCGAGGCGGCGCGCGGGTGCGGAATAGTCAGAGTGGGATCGTCGCTGCGGACGTCGCCGTAGGTGATGATGTCGACGTCGAGCGTCCGCGGCCCCCAGTGGACTTCGCGGACGCGGTGGTGCTTGTTTTCCACGGCCTGGCAGTGTTCAAGCAGTTCCTGCGGGGTCAGGCTGGTTTCCACCGTGATGACCATGTTCAGGAAGTCCGGCTGGCCGGGCGGTCCGCCCACGGCTTTGGTCTGGACGATGGGCGAGACGGCAAGGAGCCGGACCTCCGGCGGATCCACCAGGTCGGCCACGGCCTCCGTCAGCGTTTCGTTCCGTTCACCGAGGTTGCTGCCCAGGGCAAGCACGGCCTTGGTGTAGGTCCCGGTCACGTCTGTGCCCCGGAGATGACGGAGCCTGCGGGGACCTGTTCCCTGTGGACAGTGACCGCCACATCTCCGAAAGGGACCTCGATGGGGGCCTGTGGTTTGTGCACGGTGATGTCCACGGCCTGGAGCTTGAATTCGGACAGGAGGCTGTCGGCGATCCGCACCGCGAGTGCCTCAATGAGGTTGAGGGGCTCGCCGGAAATCCACTCGGTAATACGCTGTGCCACCTCACCGTAGTGGGCGGTGTCCCGGACGTCGTCGGACTGCGCCGCCTCGGTGAAGTCCAGGTGGAGCACCGCATCCACGACGAAAGGCTGACCCTCCCGGCGTTCGAAATCGAAGACGCCGTGATGGCCCACGGCCGTCACTCCGGTCAGCGTAATCCTGTCCATGGGTCCCCCGGCCCTATTGTTTTTGCGGTACGGCTTGTGCTGTGGACACTGCGGCCATGCGCGCAGCCACCTTGACGGCGTCAAGGCTGGACCCGACCTCGTGCACGCGGACCGCCCAGGCCCCGCGGTAGGCGCTGATGGCGGTGATGGCCGCCGTGGCAGCATCGCGTTCCTCGGGGGCGGCGGCCTTGCCGGCAACGGTGAGCAGGGTGCCGAGGAAACGTTTGCGGGAGGCGCCCACCAGGACCTTGTGGCCCAGGCTGTCCAGCTGGTCCAGGTTCTGCAGCAGCTCCCAGTTCTGGGCGTCGTTCTTGGCGAACCCCAGGCCCGGGTCGATGATGATCTGTTCCTGGCTGACCCCGGCGGCGTACAGTTTGTCCCGCACTCCTGCCAGCTCCGCCACCACTTCACCGGCTACGTCCGCGTATTCCGCGAGCGAGTTCATGGTTCGGGCGTCCCCGCGGCGGTGGGTGAGCACGTACGGCATTTTGGAGGCCGCCACGAACTCGGCCATTTCGGGCTCGATACTCAGGCCGGAGATGTCGTTGATGATTGCTGCCCCGGCCTTCACCGCGGCTGCAGCCGTCGAGGCGTGGGTGGTGTCGATGCTGACGAGTGCGCCTGCCTTCACCAGGGCCTCGATCACAGGCAGGACCCGGCGCTGTTCCTCGTCCGGCGTGACATCCTCAGCTCCCGGCCGGGTGGATTCGCCCCCGACGTCGATGATGTCGGCGCCCGCGTAGAACATCCGCAGGCCGGCAGCGATGGCAGTGTCCGCGGTGGCGTGCTTTCCGCCGTCGCTGAAGGAGTCCGGGGTGACGTTCAGGATTCCCATGACCAGGGTGCGGTCAGTGGGCAGGTCGGCGAAGCGCGCTGCCGGGCGCGGCTTGCGCAGGATGGGCAGCGGGGAGGTTGCGGGCCCCGTTCCAGGGGCTGCAGCGAGTGAATCCATGGTCTGTTGTTACCTTCCGAGGATGAGGCTCATGGCTTCGGCACGGGTGGCCGGGTCATGAAGCTGCCCGCGGACCGCACTGGTGACGGTCTTCGCTCCGGGCTTGCGGATACCGCGCATCGACATGCACATGTGTTCGCATTCAACGACCACGATGGCGCCACGGGGTTTGAGGTGGCGGACCATCGCTTCGACGATTTCAGTGGTGAGCCGCTCCTGCACCTGTGGGCGGCGCGCGTAGATGTCCACCAGGCGGGCCAGCTTGCTCAGCCCGGTGACCTTGCCGTCGTGCGAGGGAATGTAGCCAACATGGGCCACCCCGTGGAACGGCACCAGGTGGTGCTCGCACGTGGAGTAGAACGGGATGTCCTTGACCAGGACCAGTTCTTCATGGTCCAGGTCAAAGGTGGTGGACAGCACCTCCGCGGGGTCGCGGTGCAGTCCCGCGAACATTTCGGCGTACGCCTTGGCCACCCTTTTCGGGGTGTCGAGGAGGCCGCCGCGGTCCGGGTCCTCGCCGATGGCAAGGAGGATCTCACGGACGGCCGCCTCGATCCTCGGCCGGTCCACCTTTTCGTGTTTCGAATGGTGGGAACCGTCCTCCGCCAGATGTGCGGCGTAGGCGGGAACGTCGTCGTCGTCGAAAGAAGTCACAGGGAAAGCTTAGCCGCGAAGGGTGTCAGGCCCCGAGTCGGGGGTGCCGCCGTGAAACGGAGCGTCTTCCGGAACGCCCTGCGAATGAGGGGGCTGGGCGTCCAGCGGCTCATCCATCCGGGCCTTCTTGGCTTCCTCCTGCGCCTCGCGCTCGGCGCGCTCCTGGCGGCTCTCCACCGGGCCTGCCATCTGGACCGGGCGGGTCTCCTTGGACAGCCACACCTCGCGGAAGTCACGCTTGCGGACATCCCTGAAGATGTCGGCGATCTCGGCCTGGTTCAGCGTTTCGCGCTCCAGCAACTCCAAGGCCAGGAGGTCCAGGACGTCCCGGTTTTCGGTGAGGATCTCGTAGGCCTCATCGTGGGCCTGCTCAATCAGGCGGCGCACTTCCTCGTCCACGACGTAGGCGATCTGGTCCGAGTAGTTGCGCTCGTGGCCTGCGTCGCGGCCCAGGAAGGGTTCCCCGCCGCCCTGGCCCAGGCGGACCGCGCCGACGCGTTCGCTCATGCCGTATTCGGTGACCATCTTGCGGGCCGTGCCGGTTGCCTTCTCGATGTCGTTGGAGGCGCCGGTGGACGGATCGTGGAACACGATCTCTTCGGCCACGCGGCCGCCCATGGCATAGGCCATCTGGTCCAGGAGCTCATTGCGGGTTACGGAGTACTTGTCGTTTTCCGGAACCACCATGGTGTAGCCCAGGGCCCGGCCGCGCGGGAGGATGGTGATCTTGGTGACCGGAGCGGAGTTGCGGAGGGCCGCCGCCACCAGGGCGTGGCCGCCTTCGTGGTACGCGGTGATCTTGCGCTCGTGTTCCTTCATGACCCGGCTGCGCTTCTGCGGGCCGGCCATGACGCGGTCAATGGCTTCGTCCAGGGCGCGGTCGTCGATCAGGTTGGCGTTGGAGCGGGCGGTGAGCAGCGCAGCCTCGTTGAGGACGTTGGCGAGATCGGCACCCGTGTAGCCGGGGGTCTTCTTGGCCACGGCCTTCAGGTCCACACCCGGCGCCATCGGCTTGCCCTTGGCGTGCACCTGCAGGATTTGGTCGCGGCCGATGAGGTCCGGTGCATCCACGCCGATCTGGCGGTCGAAGCGGCCGGGACGCAGCAGTGCGGGGTCCAGGACGTCGGGCCGGTTGGTGGCGGCGATGAGGATGACGTTGGTTTTCACGTCGAAGCCGTCCATTTCAACCAGCAGCTGGTTGAGGGTCTGCTCGCGTTCGTCGTTGCCGCCGCCGATGCCTGCACCGCGGTGGCGGCCGACGGCGTCGATCTCGTCGACGAAGATGATGGCGGGCGAGTTGGCCTTCGCCTGTTCGAAAAGGTCGCGGACGCGGGAAGCGCCGACGCCGACGAACATTTCCACGAAGTCCGAGCCGGAGATGGAGAAGAAGGGGACGCCTGCCTCACCGGCCACCGCGCGGGCCAGCAGGGTTTTACCGGTACCTGGAGGGCCGTAGAGCAGCACGCCCTTGGGGATCTTGGCGCCAACAGCCTGGAACTTGGCCGGTTCCTGCAGGAATTCCTTGATCTCCTGCAGTTCCTCCACGGCCTCGTCGGAGCCGGCCACGTCCGCGAAGGTCACCTGCGGCATGTCCTTGCTGACCATCTTGGCCTTGGACTTGCCGAACTGCATGATCTTGGAGCCGCCGCCCTGCATGCGGGTCATCAGGAACCAGAAGAGGGCGCCCAGCAAGATGACCGGGATCAGGAGGGAGAGCAGGCCGGAGAACCAGTTGCTTTCAATCGGCTGGTCAGTGAAGCCCTGGGCCGGCTTGGCATCGGTGACAGCCTTCACCACGTCCTGCGCGCGGGCATCCACGAAGAAGAACTGGACGCTCTTGCCCTTGTCCTGCCCCTCCAGCTGGAGGTTGTCCTTCAGCGTGAGGTCAACGCGGTTCTCGCCGTCGAAGATCTTGGCCTGCTCCACCTTGTTGCCGGAGAGCAGTTCCAGGCCCTTGTCGGTATCGATCCGGGCCGCACCGCCGGGGGCGAGCGTTGCAAAAGCCACGAGGAGCAGACCGACCACAACGACGATCCAGATGCCCGGGCCTTTGAAGAAGTTCTTAGCTTTCATCTGTTCGGGGGCTGGCCCCGTCCCTTCCGGTAGTGCTTCACGGCGAGTAGTCTGCGCGCGTGATGGTGCTGCGTCAGCTTCTAGCTATACACCGTCCGGAGTACATCACGCATAGCGAAAAGCAAAAGTTCCCTGTGGGCGTAGCTGCGCCGGGACAGTGCAGAAGCTGCCTGCGTGGCGGGGTTTTGCCGGGGCACGGCGGCGGCGAAGCCTGCCGCGCGGCCTACTCGTAGACGTGCGGGGCCAGGGTTCCCACGAAATCAAGGTTGCGGTACTTTTCGGCGTAGTCCAGGCCGTAGCCCACCACGAATTCATTGGGGATGTCGTAGCCGACGTACTTGACGTCGATTTCCACCTTGGCGGCGGTGGGCTTCCGGAACGCTGTGCAGATCTCCACCGAGGCGGTACCGCGGGATTCCAGGTTGGTCTTGAGCCAGGACAGGGTAAGGCCGGAGTCGATGATGTCCTCGACGATCAGGACGTCCTTGCCCATCAGGTCGGTGTCCAGGTCCTTCAGGATGCGCACCACACCCGAGGACTGGGTTCCCGAACCGTAGGAGGAGACGGCCATCCAGTCCATGGAGATGTGGCTGTGGAGTGCGCGGGCAAGGTCGGCCATGACCATCACGGCGCCCTTCAGCACGCCCACAAGGAGGATCTCGCGCCCTTCGTAGTCCTTGTCGATCTGCGCAGCGAGCTCGCTGATCCGCTGCTGGATCTGCTCCTTGGTGTAGAGAACGTGCTTGAGATCTGCCTGGACGTCGTTTGAATCCACCAATGGCTCCTGTTTAGATGCGGGGTGCGACTATTTTGCGGGCGGTTTTTGAGGCCGGAATACTAGCTTCCCACAGCGTGCCGGTTCGCGGGGAACAGAACCGGGGCCGCCCTTGGCCCCAGGCACACCCGCAGCCTTCGATCGCTCCAGCTGCGCCAGGGACAGCCGGTACACGCTGACGCCGCCGGGAAGCTCCACGGGACCGGCCGAACCCTGCCGCCGCAGCAGCGCTTCCGCCGCCAAAAGGCGCTGGTAGCTGGGCTGCTGCCCGCCGACGTCGGCCGCTGCCTTGGCGATCACCCGGAACCTGATGGCCGGGGCCAGGGCACGCAACGCCTCCTCCGGCAGCGCCAGCGTGCCGCCGTCCCGCTCCACGAGGGATGCGAAGGTGCTTTCCGCCACAGCCTCCAGGTAGTCGGCGTCCAGCTGCAGGATGGCGGCGGTCCGGGCGAGGGACTCGGCGACGCCGGGACCGAGGTTTTCCTCGAGGTGCGGGAGGACTTCGACACGGGTCCGGGAGCGTGCGAACGCGGGATCGGTGTTGGTGGGATCGTGCCAGGGATCCAGTTCCTCCACCGCGCAGATCTCCTCGGTGTCCGCCCTCCGCAGGCCGAGGAACGGGCGCAAGAGGACGCTGTTCCCGGCACCGGCCCTGGCGGGCCGCATGCCGGCGAGGGAACGGGAGCCGGAGCCCCGGGCAAGGCCCAGCAGTACCTGCTCCGCCTGGTCGTCGAGGGTGTGACCCAGCAGGATGGCGTCCGCGCCCTGGGCCTCAGCGGCCGCTTCGAGCGCCGCATGCCGGGCTTCGCGTGCCGCGGCCTCGGGGCCCATGCCGGCACCGGCCACCGTCACCGTGCGGATTTCCACGGGTGACAGGCCCAACTCCTCCAGTGTCCCGGCAGTGCGTGCGGCAACGTCCGCGGACCCCTCCTGCAGCCGGTGGTCCACCACCACGGCACCCACGGTCAGCCGATGCCCGTCCACGTGGCCGCGCCGGGCAAAGTACGCGGCGACGGCGGCGAGTGCGAGCGAGTCAGGCCCCCCGCTGCACGCCACCAGGACGTGGCGGGGGTATCCGGCGTCAGCCAGCGCGTTTTGCAGCATTTTGCGCGCGGTCCCGACGACGGGCGCGAGCCTTCCGGGCCGGCGTCGTCCGCCGCGTGTCCCCACGGCGCCGGCGGACGGGCTGCCAGGCACGGGTGTCCCGGGCACGCGTGTCCCGGGCAACGGTGTTCCGGACAAGGGGGCGTCCGTCAATCAGAGCCCCATCCGCTCAAGCCACAGCTTGGCGTCGTGGATCTCAGGCTCGGTGGGCAGGTGGTCCACCGACTCCCACACCCTGTTGAAGCCCTCCATCCCGGCCGCCTCCACCACGGCGCGGACGAAGCGGGCGCCGTCGGAGTACTGGCGCATCTTGGCGTCGAGTCCCAGGAGGCTGCGGATGAATTTCTCGATGACCCCACGGTCCTTGCCGCGGTCGTTGAACCGCTGCCGGATGGTCTTCACGGAGGGGACAATGCTGGCGTCCACGGCGTCCATCACCACGTTTGCGTGCCCTTCGAGGAGGCTCATCACGGCGGTGAGGTGGGAGATGGCAGCCTTTTCCTCAGGGTCCTGCAGCAGGTCCAGGATGGCGCCGCGGCCGGGCGTATTGCCGGTGGCGGAGCGGTCCTTTAAGGAGCGGGCAGCCGCGGTGGCGCGCTCCATCAGGGTATCGACGTTGCCCAGGAGGTGGCCGCTGAGTTCATCGATCTGTTCCAGCATGTGGTGCCGCAGCCAGGGTGCCGCCGCGAACTGGACCCGGTGGGTTTGCTCGTGCAGGCAGACCCAGAGTCGGAAATCCTCCGGCGTGACGTTGAGTTCACGCTCCACCGAGACGATATTGGGGGCCACCAGCAGGAGCCTGCCGCCAGCGGGGGCCGACGAGTTTTCTGCCAGCGCCGCGAAGGGATCGTACTGGCCCAGGACCTTGCTGGACAGAAAGGCAAGCACGGCACCCAACTGGCTGCCGGTGAGGGCGCCGCTGACCTGGGCGGCGGCGGGGCTGAGGGTTCCGCGGCGGCTGTCCAGCATCTTCTGCATGGCAGGCTTGAGCATCACCGCGAAGCTCTGGGTGTTGGCTTTGGCCCAGGACGCCCGGTCCACCACCAGCACCGAGGAATCGCGGAGATCCCGCGCCGCCTCCAGCCCGGTGATCTCGTGGACGTGCGGAACAGAGGCATCCGCCAGACGGCGAAGGCTGTCCACCGCCTCGCCAATGGCCTTTTCATCGAGCACGGGCCCGGCGGGAGCCAGCCGCGCGGCGGCAGAAGCAGCAAGGTCCCAGTTGATCAGGGACTGGGCTGTTGGGGACAACGTCGATGCGGACTCGCGCGCAGTGGACTCCATGGTTCCCATCAGAACACAGCAGGCTGGGGATCGTCCTTAAGTTCGCTGACCGGCGAACTTCCACAGCCGCCGCACAGGAGGGCGAAAGCAGCGTCCCAGTCCGGAGCGGCATTGTCGAAGGACAGGAAGAATCCCCCCCAAGAAGGAGGCCGTCATGATCCCCTACCGTCCCATTCCTCCCCTGACCGCAGGCCCGCGCAAGGGCTGGGCGTCCGTGCTTGCCGCCGTCGTCATGGCTGCGCTGCTGGGCGTCCAGCCCCGGTAGCACCAACAGCAGGAGTACCCGCCGCCGGAGGAATTAGGGCTAGCGGCAGCCGCAGCCTGCCAGCGCCGTGGCGGCACGGTCCAGGGCTTCCTTGTTGCCGGCAGCGCCGGGCGTGAGGCCATTGCCGATGAAGGAGAAGACCAGGAGCCGTCCGTCGGCGTCCACAACGTACCCGCTCAGTGCCAGCACCGTGTTCAGTGTCCCGGTCTTGGCGCGGACCAGGCCGGCGCCACCGGAGGTGGCGGCATCCCCGTAGCGGGCGTCCAGGGTTCCGGAGAGTCCGCCCACCGGAAAGCCGTCCAGCGCGGCCCGAAGCCTGGTATCGGCGCCGATGGCGATGGCGCGCACCACCTCCGTGAACTGGCGGGCCGAAACCTGGTTGCCCATGGCCAGCCCGCACACATCCGCCAGCTTCAGCGCGTCGGTGGGTATGCCGGCGGCGGCAAGCTCGGCGGAGACCACAGCCGTGGCACCCTCATTGCTCCCTGGCCGGCCGGTGGCCACAGCGGCCATCCGCCCCATGGTTTCGGCCAGGTAGTTGTCCGAAACCTGCAGCATCAGGTTTACCTGCTCTGCCACGGTGGCCGATTCAACGGCCGCCAGGGCTGCGGTGTTGGGTTGGGAAGCCCCTGGTGAACGTTCGACGCCGGCCGCCACCGTGAGCCCCGCCCCGGCACCTGCCGCACGGAGCCGGGCTTCGAACTCCGCCGCGGCGGCCATGGCTGCATCCTGGGGCCGGGGACCGGTGGTGACGGCCGGATTAAGGCGGGCAGAGTTGAGGGCCAGGGGGTACAGCGGGGCTATCTCACCGGCTTCCACGTCGCCGCTCTGCCAGTTGGGATTCAGCGCCGGCCCTGTGAAGAGGGAGTCATCCACCAGGACCTTGATATCTCCCGTGATGCCCGCTGCCTGCAGGGCCTGCGCCGTGAGGGCGGCCAGGGTGGCCAGGCCGGCGTGGCCCATAACCTGTTCCGGCTGCGACTCCCCCGCCGCCAGGAGGACGTCGCCGCCGCCCACCAGCACCACCTGCCCGGCGGCGGTGCCGGGGACAACTTTGGTGGTGAAACGATGGTCCGGCCCCAGGGTGCGCAGGGCGGCCACCGCCGTCAGCAGCTTAAGGTTCGACGCCGGCACCCGGCTTTCTGCCCCGCCCCGGTCGAAGAGGACCTGGCCCGTGAGCGCGTCCTGCACCGTACCGGTGAAAGTACCGCCGCCGTCGACCTTTAACGCAGGCTCCACCTGGGCCGTCACTGCTGCCTGGAGCGGCACCGGGGCGGACGCCTGAAGCGGGGCAAGAACCTGCGGGGCGGAGAGGGTGGCGGGGGCCTGCTGCCAGGCAGGGGGCGCCGGTTTAGGTTGAGGGGCGTCGGGGCCGATGAAGCCCGGGGCCACCAGCAGGGCTCCCGGGACGGCCAGGACGAGCAGGAGCAATGCCGCCAGGACCAGCGGCCAGGGCCTGCGCGGCCCTTCCCCCGCGACCTGGCCGAGGCCGCCGCGGGGCCCCGAGCGATGCGCGCGCAACGGTTCCCGGCCGGTTGTTTTGGTCATGCTGGTGCTGGTCCTCAAGTCCTGAAATATCCCCACAAGTTCCTGATTCCAGGGCCTCTCGCTATATCCTCAATAGTAGTCGGCGGCACCGCCACTCTTTTTTGTGGGCCCGTCAAGTGTGCCGCGCACCCCCTGCAATTGCCGAGGAGCATTCCATGAAGCACGACGTGACCATCGAGATCCCCAAGGGATCGCGCGTCAAGTACGAAGTTGACCACGAGACCGGCCGCGTCCGCCTGGACCGCGTCCTCTTCACCTCCATGCAGTACCCCACGCACTACGGGTACTTCGAAACACACCCTCGGCGAGGACGGCGACCCGCTGGACGCACTGGTGCTCCTGCAGGACTTCGACCTGCACCCCGGCGTCATCGTGGAGTCCCGCCCCATCGGCGTCTTCAACATGACCGACGACGGCGGCGGAGACGCCAAGATCCTCTGCGTTCCGGTGGATGCCCGCTTTGACCACATCCAGGAAGTCAGCGACGTCAACGAATTCCTGATCAAGGAAATCGAGCACTTCTTCACCCGCTACAAGGACCTGGAGCCGGGCAAGTGGGTCAAGGCTGAGGGCTGGGGCGACCGCGCCGCCGCCGAGGCCGAACTGGAAGCCTCCATCAAGCGTTACGTGCCCACCGGCCACTAGTCCCCACCGTCCCCCTAACCTCGCTCCGCTCGGTCAGGGAACCCTGACGGCGTGGGCCCACCCACCGTCCCCCTAACCGGACACTAGTCCCCGCCTGCTGGACCAAACCCCGCGTTATTCGCCGGGGAAAGGTCCGGGAGGCGGGGATTTCTGTTGTCCGGCCGCCGTGAATCTGTGGAATCGTTGGCCTGTGACTTCCGAGCCTTCGTTTAATCCTCCCTGCGGGCCCGTCGCGGGCTGGCGGGACGGCGACGTTATCCGCGCCACCGGCATCCCCTATGCCACTGCTGGACGGTTCCAGCCACCCGCACCGGCCCCGGACTGGACCTCCGAACTGTCCGCCACCTTGCCCTCCCCTGCCTGCCCGCAGGCGCCTGTCCCCTTCCTCGACGACGTCCTGGGCACCCGGTACGGGGAACTTCCGGGCAGCGAGGACTGCCAGAACCTGTCCATCACCATGCCGGGCGACCTGGCACCGGACGAAAAACTGCCCGTCATGGTCTGGATCCACGGCGGCTCCTACACCACCGGATCCGGCGACCTGGCCATCTTCGACCCCGTCCGGCTGGTGGCCGAGAACCGCGTCATCGTGGTCTCCGTGACCTACCGGCTGGGGCTGTTCGGGTTCCTGGCAACACCGGGCGGGCGCCCCGGCAACCTGGGGCTTTTGGACCAGCTTGAGGCGTTCCGGTGGGTGCAGCGGAACATCGCGGCCTTTGGCGGGGACCCCGGCCGGGTCACCGCGTTTGGCCAGTCCGCCGGCGGAGATGCCATTGCCCACCTGATGGCCACTCCTGAGGCGCCCACCCTTTTCCAGCGTGCCATCATCCAGAGCGCACCGCTCGGCATCACCCGGGGGCGCGCCAAAATGAACCACGCCATGGGCATTGCGGCCGAATCCGTCACCGAACAGACACCGGCCATGGATGTGGTGGCGCTCGAGGAGCAGGTCACCCAGGTGGCCAAAAAGTTCGGCATGCTGGCCGCCATGCCCTTTGGCACCCAGTACGGGCACCACCCCCTTCCGGCGGAATCCGATATCGAAGCGGCGTGGGACCGGACGGCTCCCGCCATCGAGGTGCTGATCGGCCACACCTCGGAGGAGGCCCGGCTGTTCCTCCCCCGCAGTCCGCGCCTGATGCGCTTGGCGGGGGGGTCCCTGTGGTGGGGCCGCACGCCGTGCGCGCCATCGACTGGGTAGTCACCGAAACCGTCTACGGCCGGGCCACCCGCCGGTTCGCCCGGCGCCACGTCAAGGCGGGCGGAAAGGCCCACCGCTACCTCCTGACTTGGCACGCCCCCGGCAACATCTTTGGCGCAGCGCACACCGTCGACCTGCCGCTGCTGCTCGGCACCAGGAAGACCTGGGACGGCGTGGGCCTGATCGACGGTGCCCGCTGGGAGGACGTGGACATGACGGGCCGGTCAGTGCGGGCCCTGTGGGCCGGCTTCGCCCGCGGCGATGATCTCGGCGAAGCGGGAGCTGTTGACGGCGCACTGCGTTACAGGCGGGTCTGACACGCCGTGAAAACACTTGGCGTGGACCTGGCGGCGGCCACCAAGAAGACTGCCGTGGCCGTCATCGAATGGGGCCAAGGTTCCGCACAGCTGGACCACCTGGCACTCGACGTGACTGACCAGGAGATCGTGGAGCTCTTCGGCGCCTGCGACATGACCGGCGTGGACTGTCCTGTGGGCTGGCCCGACGCGCTGATCCCTTTCCTCACCGGCCACCTGGACTTCGACACCGGACCCGTCCTGGAGTACGACGGGATCGCCGGCCGCAGGCTCCTTGCCTACCGCGACACCGACCGGTTCGTCACGCGCCAGACAGGGCTGATCCCGTTGAGCGTCTCCGCGGACCGGCTGGCACACCCGGCCATGCGCTGCGCGGTGATCCAGGCAAAGATTGCAGCGCTGCATGGTCCGCAGCCGCGGGATGGATCCGGGCGCCTGGCCGAGGTGTACCCGGCCGCGTCGCTGAAGATCTGGGGCCTCAACGGACGCGGCTACAAGGGAAGGAGCGTCCCCGAAGCCGAACGCCTCGGCCTCCTGCTGGCAGCCCTCGAAGAGCAGGCGCCATGGCTGGACCTGGCCGGACACCGGGACAGCCTCGCCGGTTCGGACGACCTGTTCGACGCCGTCATAGCCTCCCTCACCGCCCGGGCCGCCGCCCGCCGTCGTACGCTTTGGCCGGACGGGTCCCACGCCAAGGCGGCACGCAGCGAAGGCTGGATCCACCTCCCGTCCTGCACGCTGGACGGGCTCCCGGGCTAAGCGGCAGGGTTCCCCAGCTTCCAGTTCCGGATCTCCTCCGGGTCCTCGCCGTGGGTGCGCGTGTGCTCGCGGGCGCGGTTGCGGCGGTCCTGCAGTTCCTGGCGCAGCAGCGAGTGCTTTTCGGCAAGCCCGGGCACACGGTCGATCGCGTCGATTGCCAGGGTGAAGCGGTCAATACCGTTGAGCATGGCCATGTCGAACGGCGTGGTGGTGGTCCCCTCTTCCTTGTATCCGTGCACGTGCAGGCCCTGCTGGTTGGTGCGCCGGTACGCCAACCGGTGGATCAGTGCCGGATAGCCGTGGTACGCAAAGATAACGGGCTTGTCCGCGGTGAAGATGCCGTCAAAGTCATGGGCAGGGAGGCCGTGCGGGTGCTCGCTTTCGTCCTGCAGCCGCATCAGGTCCACCACGTTGACCACCCGGACTTTGAGGCCGGGCGCGCCCTCGCGCAGCAGTTCGGCGGCCGCCACGGTCTCCACCGTGGGCACGTCGCCGGCGCAGGCCAGCACGACGTCGGGCTCCTCGCCGGGCACCTCGGAGCCGGCGAACGTCCAGATCCCCAGGCCGCGGCGGCAGTGGTTGGCGGCGTCGGCGGGGCCAAGCCAGGTGGGCGAGGGCTGCTTGCCGCTGACCACGATGTTCACGTAGTCCGTGGAGGCCAGGCAGTGTTCCATGACGGACAGCAGGGTGTTGGCGTCCGGCGGCAGGTACACCCTGATGACTTCGGCCTTCTTGTTCACCGCATGGTCGATGAAGCCGGGGTCCTGGTGCGAGAACCCGTTGTGGTCCTGCTGCCACACGTGCGATGACAGCAGGTAGTTCAGCGAGGGCACCGGCTGGCGCCAGTGCAGTTTGCGGGAGACCTTCAGCCATTTGGCGTGCTGGTTGAACATGGAGTCGACAATGTGGACAAAGGCCTCATAACAGTTGAAGACCCCGTGCCGGCCGGTGAGGAGGTACCCCTCGAGCCAGCCCTGGCACAGGTGCTCGCTGAGCACCTCCAGGACGCGGCCGGAGCGCGCCAGGTGCTCATCGACGTCGTCAATCCGGTACTGCCACACCTTGTCGGTGACCTCGTAGACGTTCTGCAGCCGGTTGGACGCCGTCTCATCCGGCCCGAACAGCCGGAAGTTCTCCATGTTCTGCGCGATCACGTCCCGCATCCAGGAGCCGAGCGTGATCATGGGGCTGACCCGGTCGATGCCGGCGTTGGGGACCTCCACGGCGTGGTCCTGGTAGGCGGGCAGTTTCAGCGCGCGTCTCAGCAGTCCCCCGTTGGCATGCGGGGTGGCGCTCATGCGGAAATCTCCGGTGGGCGCTCCTTGCGCAACATCGGGACGGAGCCGGCCATCGCCGTCGAACAACTCCTCCGGCCGGTAGGACTGCAGCCACTCCTCCAGCTGCTTCAGGTGCTCGCCGTTGGTGCGCACCTCCGACAACGGCACTTGGTGGGCGCGCCAGGTGCCTTCCACCTGCAAACCGTCCACGGTGCGCGGCCCCGTCCAGCCCTTGGGCGAGCGCAGGACAATCAGGGGCCAGCGGTGCGCGGCGTCCTCGCCGGACTCTCCACCGGATGCATCCTGCCGGTGGGCGTCCTGGATGGCCCTGATGTCCGCCAGGCACTGGTCCAGGACCGCGGCGAAGTCACGGTGCGCCTGCTCCGTGTTGTCCGGGTCCGTCACCGTGACGAAGTATGGCTCGTGGCCGTACCCGCGCAGCAGCTGCTCGAGCTGGTCCTGCGGCATCCGGGCCAGGACGGTGGGGTTGGCGATCTTGTAGCCGTTCAGGTGCAGGATGGGCAGGACGGCGCCGTCCACCGCGGGGTCCAGGAAGTTGTGGGAGTGCCAGCTGGCGGCCAGCGGCCCGGTTTCGGCCTCACCGTCGCCGATCACCACCGCTGTGACCAGCTGCGGATTGTCGAACACCGAGCCGTAGGCGTGGGCCAGGGAGTAGCCCAGCTCGCCGCCTTCGCTGATGGAGCCGGGGCTTTCCGGGGCCGCATGGCTGGGGATCCCGCCCGGGTAGGAGAACTGCCGGAACAGTTCGGCCAGGCCGGTCTCGTCATTGCCCACATGGCCGTAGATTTCGGAGTACGTTCCCTCCAGCCAGGCATTGGCGACGACGGCGGGACCGCCATGGCCGGGACCGGCAACAAAGAGCATCTCCAGGGAGTCGCGGCGGATCACGCGGTTCAGGTGGGCGTAGACGAAGTTGAGTCCGGGGGTGGTGCCCCAGTGGCCCAGCAGGCGGGACTTGGTGTCCTCAGCCTGCAGCGGTTCGCGCAGCAGCGGGTTGGACCGCAGGTAGATCTGCCCTACCGAAAGATAATTGGCGGCCCGCCACCATTTGTCGACGAGGCTGAGTTCGTCCTGCCCCAGCCCGCCCTGCCGCATGTCATCCTGCCGCGTGTCATCCTGCCGCCGTTCATCCTGTCCAGCGCTGCCGGGCATAACCATCCTCACGTCGGGTGTGCCGCTGCAGGCGGCCGTTCCCCCATCGCAACAGATGGAGGGGCAGGCAGGCAAGCCCCGCCGTCGGGCTCTCCCGCTCTTGCGGCACCGCTCCGGGCGGCATGTAGGGTAGTAAGCAAGCTTAGCTTCCGCTCGGCGGGGCTGGGAAAATCTACTGCGGGGAGACCAGATATGCCAGCCGAAGACGACGTTGTGATTCCCGGGGTTCCGTCCAGTGAACCTCCGGCACGTGAAGAGCCCACCACCCCGCGCGAGCCGTTGCCCCCGAAGCCGGACCAGCGCAGCCCTGAGGCGGTATCCCCCACGGGAAGCCCCACCGGGGCGCCTGCCGGCGCACGCGCCCAGTCTGGCCAGTACCTGACCACGGCCCAGGGGCTTCGGCTGCACGACACGGACCATTCCCTGAAGGCGGGCGCGCGCGGCCCCATCCTGCTGCAGGACCACCACCTGCGCGAAAAGATCACCCACTTTGACCACGAGCGGATCCCGGAGCGCGTTGTCCATGCCCGGGGCGCCGGAGCGCATGGTGTCTTCCGTTCCTACGGCAGCGCGTCGAAGGTCACGCGTGCCGGCTTCCTTGCCCCGGACGTTGAGACTCCGGTGTTCGTGCGGTTCTCAACCGTGCTCGGTTCCCGGGGATCCGCGGACGCCGTCAGGGACACCCGCGGGTTCTCCACCAAGTTCTACACCGATGAGGGCACCTACGACCTGGTGGGTAACAACATTCCCGTGTTCTTCATCCAGGACGGAATCAAGTTCCCGGACATTGTCCACGCCGCCAAGCCCCATCCGGACCGGGAAATTCCCCAAGCCCAAAGCGCCCACGACACCTTCTGGGACTTCGTGTCGCTGCACACCGAGGCGCAGGCCCACACCATGTGGAACATGTCCGACCGCGGCATCCCCCGGTCCTACCGGACCATGGAAGGCTTCGGCGTCCACACGTTCCGGCTCACCAACGCCACCGGCGACACCACTCTGGTGAAGTTCCACTGGAAGCCCAAACAGGGTGTGCACTCCCTGGTCTGGGAAGAAGCCCAAATCATCAACGGCATGGACCCGGACTTCCACCGGCGCGACCTTGCCGACGCCATCGAGGCCGGCGCCTACCCTGAATGGGAGCTGGGCATCCAGACGTTCCCGGACACAGAAGACCAGATGTTCGAAGGCATCGACCTCCTGGACCCCACCAAGTTCGTCCCTGAGGAACTGGCGCCGGTGCAGCCGATCGGGCTCATGACCCTCAACGCCAACCCAACCAATTTCTTTGCCGAGACCGAGCAGGTGGCCTTCCACCCGGGGCACCTGGTACCGGGAATCGATGTCACCAACGATCCGCTGCTGCAGGTCCGCCTGTTTTCCTACCTGGACACGCAGATCTCCCGCCTGGGCGGGCCGAACTTCGCCCAGATCCCCATCAACCGGCCGCAGGCACCGGTCAACGACATGCTCCGCGACGGCATGCATCAGACGGCGGTCCATGCAGGGGTTGCCCCGTACCGGCCCAATTCCCTGGACGGCGGGTGCCCGTTCCTGGCCGGAGAAGACTGGGGGGCTTTTGTGGACGTGCCCCAGGCAGTCGCCGAAAGCGTGAAGGAACGGCGCAATCCGGCCTCCTTTGATGACCACTACAGCCAGGCCCGGTTGTTCTTCCGGAGCCTTAGCGCGGTGGAACAGGACCACGTGATCCAGGCGTACACGTTCGAGCTCGGCAAATGCTTCGAGACGCCCGTCCGGGAACGCCAGCTCCAGGCCCTGGCCAACATTGACGCACGGCTTTGCGCCGCCGTCGCTGCCGGCCTGGGCATGCCTGCTCCGGAGGCCTCAGAGCAGGTGGCGGATCACGATCCCAGCCCGGCGCTCTCCCAGATCGGCCAGACCTGGCCGGTTGCTGGCCGCGTGGTGGGCATCATCGCCGACTCTTCCAGCGACCTGGCCCAGGTGGCGGCCGCGCGCAAAGCGCTCGACGACGAGGGCATGGTCCCGTTGGTCGTCGCACCGGCGGGCGGCACGCTTTCCGCAGACGGGCTCTCGCTCACAGTTCAGCGCACGTTCCTCACGGCACGGTCCACCGAGTTCGACGCGCTGCTCGTCGCCGGCGGACGGCAGCCCGAACCCGATGCCACTGCGGGGCGGGACGCCAAAGCCGGGGAACCGGATGAAGGGGCCGATCCGCGCGTCGCCCTGATGTTGTCTGAGGCGTACCGCCACGCAAAGGCCATTGGCTTCTGGGGTTCGGGTTCAGCTGTCCTGGACGCGGCAGGCATCCCGCAGGACGCGGCTGGGATAGCTGCAGGAGACTCCGCAGCTTCCGTGGCCTCCGCCGTCTCCGGACTGCTCGCCGCCCACCGCGCCTGGGAGCGTTTCCCGGCAACCGGGGCAGCTGGGCAGGAGAACTGACGCCCGGTCCCTATCCATTTGCCGGATCACGGTTGAGGGTCCGCGTCCACGTGACGCGGGCCCTCTCCCGTTTCTGGAATGGGGCAGCGCGGCCCTGCATTACCGGCCGTTTCGCAATTCCTACTTCCGGGTAGTGTGGACCCAGAATGTTCACATTGACCATCAACCAGACGGACAGCCGGCGCGACGGCGACCAGGTCCCGCAACTGCTCAAGGCATTGCGGCATATCCCTGCGCGCCTGGATTTTGACAGGTCGGTGGAGGACGAAGTCCAGGGCATCGTCGAGTGCCCGCACCAGGCCGTGGATGCAGCCCTGATCGCGCTGCGCAGCGGGCACTGGTACGTGGGAATTGGTGCGGGCCCAGTGAACGAGCCACTGCCAAACCAGATCAAGGACGCGTCCGGCCATGGTTTGGTCTATGCACGCCGGGCGGTGGACCGGCTCCGCAGCAGCAAGGAGCGGGTCCCGATTGCCGTGGAAGGGCCGCTGGCGGATGTTGCCCATGACGCAGAGGCCATTCTCCGGTTGCTCGGCCATATTGTGCGGGACCGGTCAGAGGCGGAATGGCGGGTGCTGGACCTGCTGACCCCCGGCGTCCGGGGGCAGCAAAAAGCGGTGGCACAGGAACTGGGCATCACCACGCAGGCCGTCAGCAAGGCCGTGGCACGGGCGCAGTGGAATGAGGAACATGCCGCCCGGCCGGCAGCTGCCAGGCTGCTGGCGCTGATCCTCGCGGCCCAGTAGCCTGCGGGCCTTTGCCGTCTTTTACGGCCTGCTGGGCTGATACGCCCTAGCTGCCGGTTGCCGCCATGACGGGTTCGCCGTTGAAGTACTCCAGCTTCCAGCCGTCGATGGCGTGATGGTGCGCCAGGTTCAGCACGGCGTTGTCCACGCTGGCCAGGGTCTGGCCGATGGCCCGGCTGAGGCTTACGCGCAGCAGGGTGCCGTGGGTAACCACCAGGAGCCGCTGGCCGCGGAACTCCTCCGCCAGCGCCTCCAGTGCGGCCAGGCCCCGGTCCGCCGCTTCGTCTTCGCTTTCCGCGCCTTTGAATCCACCGGGAATACGGAGTGCGTCCAGCTCCGGGCCGGCCTGCATTCCTTCAGCCGGCCCGAAGCTGCGCTCCGTGAGCTCAGGGACGCGCCGGGACACAGACAGTCCCAGCCCCGCGGCAATCAGGTCCGCGGTTTCCGCGGCACGGCTCAGGGGCGAGGAGACGATTGCGTCCCATTCGTACGGGGCAAGGACGGCGACGGCGTCCCTCGCCTGGCCGCGGCCGACGTCGTTCAGGGGAATATCCGTGGCCCCCTGCAGCCGGCGCTCGGCATTCCAGTCGGTCTGGCCATGGCGAACGAGGGCGAACGTCGTAAGGGTCATGCCCCTATTCTGCCTTGGCTGACCGGCAGCCTTGAATTCCCGTTTGCTCCATCAGATATGGTCACCAAAACCGGGGCTGGTTCAAGGGGTCGTTGCAACACCTGAGTGATTGGGGTGTTGTCATGGGTGTTTTGGTCGGCCTGAGGTGTTGCGTGAGGTGGTTCGGGTTTTCTGGGAGGCGAGGTCTTCTGGAGCGTCTGATGAGTTGGCCGCGGAGGCTGCCGGTCTTTCTCCGTCAGCGGCCCGGGTGATCGTCCGTCAGCATGGTGGGGTGAATCCTGCAATTAGGCCTGCCTGCCGGCGGTACTTGTCCTTCCGTGAACGCGAGCTGATTGCGGTCTGGCGGGCGGCCGGGTGTGGGGTGCGTGAGATCGGCCGGCGTTTGGGCCGGAGCCCCTCGTCGATCAGCAGGGAACTGGGCCGCAACATCCGCAACGGTGGCCAACGCCCTTATCTGGCGTCCTCGGCGCAGAATCGGGCGCAGAAGCTGGCACGCAGGCCCAAGACCCGGAAGCTGGCCGTTAACGAGGCCTTGGCACTCTACGTTGCCGGGATGCTGACGGCCCGGGAACGGTTATCCCCCGAACAGATCAGCGCCCGGCTGCGGATCGATTTCCCCGATGATGAAAGCATGCGCATCAGCCCCGAGACGATCTATCAGTGCATCTATATCCAAGGCCGCGGCGGGCTGAAGGCCGAGCTCACCGCTGCCCTGCGGACGGGCCGGGCCGTGCGCCAACCGAACCGGCGGGCCGGGAACCGAAAGCCCCGGGTCCCGAAAGAGTTACTGATCAGCGAACGCCCCGCGGAGGCCGATGACCGGGCTGTTCCCGGACACTGGGAGGGCGATCTGATCATCGGTACCCCCGGCACCGGGGCGATCGGAACACTCGTGGAACGCAGCAGCCGCTTCGTGATGCTCCTGCACCTGCCCAACGGGCACACCGGCGAGCAGGTACTGGCCGCTATCGAGGAAACCCTGCCTACGCTGCCGGCTCAGCTGCGCCGGTCCCTGACCTGGGACCAGGGCGCGGAGATGGTCGGCATTCATGAACGCGTCAGGATCGCCACCGGAGCGGACGTCTACTTCTGCGACCCCCACTCACCCTGGCAACGCGGCACGAATGAGAACACCAACGGACTCCTGCGCCAGTACTTCCCCAAAGGCATGGACCTCACCAAAGTCACGCCCGAAGACCTCGACTACGCCGCCGCCGGACTCAACGGCCGCCTACGCAAAACCCTCGGCTGGAAGACACCCGCACAAGTCCTCCAGCAAATTCTGGAAGAATCAGCCGCATAGGACGTGTTGCGACCACCACTTGAATCCGCCCGGGGTTTAGGTGCCATATCTGATGGAGCAACGCCCAAGGTTGTCTAGAGGAGGCTGCGCAGCACGTGGGCGGCGCCGTCGTCATGAACTGAGTGGGTGACCTCATCTGCCGCGGCGACCACCTCCGCCGGGGCCTGCCCCATGGCCACCCCGCGGCCCGCCCAGGTGAGCATCTCGATGTCGTTCCGGCCGTCGCCGACAGCTACAGTGAGGTGCTCTTCAAAACCAAGGCGGACGCGGAGGTTTTCCAGGGCGCTGGCCTTGGTCACTCCTGCGGCTGCAATATCCAGCCAGGCGCGGTCCAGCCCACGGAATAGGTCACTCCAGCCAAGCCCACATGATTGATGGCCTCGGTGAACTCCTCCGGTGTGTTTTCGGTGCTGAAGACCACCACGCGCACGGCGGTGGCTTCCAGCATGGTGTGGAAGTCCACACCCACTGCCTCGACGCCGAAGCTGGCATCCTGGAACCGCTCGGTGGAGAGGAAGTTGCCATCGGCGTCCTCAAGGGCATACTTGGCGGAAGGGAGCCGCTCGCGCAGCGCACGCAGGGCGGGAGCGGGATCGAAGGTGGCCTTGTGGATCACCTCGTAACCGTTTTCCAGTTCAGGGTGCAGCCGGAGGGTCACGCCGCCGTTGCAGCAGACGGCGTACCCGCGCTCCATTCCGATCTTCTCGATGATGGGAAGCGTGGCGTTCAGGGAGCGGCCGGTGGCGATCATCACTTCGTGTCCGGCGGCCACCACGGCCTGTGCCGCTTCCCGCACACCGGGGGACATGTGGCCGTCGTGGTTCACCAGGGTGCCGTCCACGTCCAGCGCGACCATGAACTTCCGGTCCACTCCGGTGAAGGTGTTGGCCTTGTTGTCTTGGTTGTTGTCTCGCCGGTCATCGTTGCCGGCGACTGAGGTTTCAGTCAGCGTTGTCATCCACATAGTGAACCAGACGTAACTGACAGGCGCTAGGACGCGGGCCACAGGTTTATTGAACTGTTGGTTAAAACGGCGGGTTCCCACATCCGGGGGTGCCTGCGTCGCGCAGATGTCCCCCTGTAGCAGTCGTCCCCCAGTAATAGACAAGTCCCCGCCGCGTTATCCGGGGACTTGTCCGCGGCGCGGGGAGAAGTGCCGCCCTTTTCCACATAGGGCATGCTGATCGGCACCGCATGCGCCCGATCGGCCCAGCATGGAGTCATGAAATCGGATGAAGCAGTCCTGGTCCTGGCCAGCAGGCGTCGGGCCATGACCGGAGACAGCCGCACGCTAAGCCGGGGCTACAAGAACGGCACCTTGGTCAGGGTCCGGGCCGGTGTCTACTTCGGGAAAGCCGCCTGGCTTTCGCTCAAGCCCTGGGAGCGGTACCGGATCACAATGGCTGCAGTGGCCGCTGTCGATGCGTCCACCACGTTCTGCTACCTGACCGCACTACGGATTTGGAATCTTCCTGGGCCAGGCGTTCCAACCCACGTCCACGTCATTACGCACTCTTCGCACAAAGCGGGACGACTTCCGCCAACCACCACCGCGGCGCCGGATACGAAGACGGGGAAAACGGGCATTGAGCACCTCCGCAGCTACGGTGTGGCCCGCCACTTCTGGCCGGCCGAGACAGTGCAACTGCAAGGCTTCTGGGTTACTTCCTTGCCCCAGACGGTCATGAACTGCCTGGTCAGGCTCGAACTTCCGGATGCAGTGGCCCTGGCCGATGCAGTAATTGGACCGGGAAGGCGCCCCGGCGAAGGCTCACGCGCCAGCAACTGACCGAGGCGTCAACCGTCCTGGCCTCTGCCGCTAAGCGGCGCAGGATCCAGGAAGTGCTGGCCCTGGCGGATGTAGCCGCAGAGTCCGTCGGGGAATCCCGCAGCAGGGCGCTCATGCACGTGCTCGGGCTGCCCGCTCCTGTCCTCCAGTACGTGATCCAGGACCACGAAGGCTTCATCGCGCGCACGGACTTCTTCTGGCCTGATGCCCGGGTGATTGGCGAGTTCGACGGCGACGCGAAGTACCTCGACGACGTCCTGCTCGCCGGACGAAGCACGCAGGAAGCGATCCTGGCCGAGAAGAAGCGCGAAGACCGGCTGCGGGCTCTTGGCTACAACGTGGTCCGGTGGGACTGGAAGACCTTGTCCACCCCTGACGTCTTGCGCCAACGGCTCATTGCTGCAGGCATCCAGCCGCAGAAATCCCCGCCCCGTGGACCGGACCCCCATGCATTACGGGAGGAATAGTCCACAAGGCGGGGAGCTGTGGCAAGAAGTGGAACCCTAGAGGACCGGCAGGACCTCGAGGCCGCCCAGGTACTTCTGCAGCGCCTTGGGCACGTTGACGGAGCCGTCCGGGTTCTGGTGGTGCTCCAGCAGCGCCACGATCCAGCGGGTGGTGGCCAGGGTGCCGTTCAAGGTGGCAACGGCCCTGGTGCCCTTGGCCACGCCCTCCGCGTTGATCACGCGCTCACGGATGTTCAGGCGGCGCGCCTGGAACGTGGTGCAGTTGGAGGTGGAGGTCAGCTCGCGGTACGCGCCCTGGGTGGGAACCCACGCCTCGCAGTCGTACTTGCGGGCCGCGGACGTGCCAAGGTCACCGGCAGCGGTATCGATCACCCGGTACGGCAGCTCGCACTTGGCCAGCATCTCCTCTTCCCAGGCCAGCAGGCGCTGGTGCTCGGCGGCAGCCTCTTCCACGGTGGTGTAGATGAACATCTCCACCTTGTTGAACTGGTGGACGCGGATGATGCCGCGGGTGTCCTTGCCGTGCGAGCCGGCCTCGCGGCGGTAGCAGGAGCTCTGCCCGGCGTAGCGGACCGGACCGTTGGAGAAGTCGAGGATTTCGTCGGCGTGGTACCCGGCAAGTGCCACCTCGGAGGTGCCCACAAGGTAAAGGTCGTCCTCGGCGAGACGGTAGATCTCGGCGTCGTGCTTTACGTCGAAGCCGGTGCCCTGCATGGTCTCCGGGCGCACCAGTGTGGGGGTGATCATCGGGACGAAGCCTGCTTCGATGGCCTGGTCCATGGCCATCTGCAGCAGGGCCATCTCCAGGCGTGCGCCGACGCCACGGAGGAAGTAGAAACGGGCACCGGAAACCTTGGCGCCGCGTTCCATGTCGATCGCGCCGATCAGCTCGCCGATCTCCAGGTGGTCGCGGGGCTCGAAGTCCGGGAATTCGCGCGGGGTGCCGACGGTCTTGACCACCACGTAGTCATCCTCGCCGCCCTCGGGAACGCCGTCCTCGATGAGGTTGGGGATGGTGCGCAGGAGCTCTTCCTGCTTGGTCTGCGCGGCATCGGCCTCTGCGGAGGCGGCCTTGACGGAGTTGGCCAGCTCTTTGACCTCCGCCAGCAGGGCCTGCTTCTCCTCGCCCTTGGCCTTCGCCACCTTCTTGCCGAACACGTTCTGCTCGGCGCGGAGGTTTTCGAAGCGGAGCAGGGCCTCGCGGCGGGCGGAATCCGCGGAGATGATCGCGTCCACCACTGATTCGTCCGCGCCGCGGGCGCGCTGGCTGGCACGGTACTTGTCAGGGTTTTCGCTGAGGTCTTTTACGTCGATCACCAGACAAGGGTATCCAATACAGCGCACGACGGCGGGCGGCGGGCTTCGTGCGCCCGCCCGCCGTGCGCCGGGCTACTGTTGAACCACCATGAGCGACTGGATTCTCTACCTGCTGATTGCGGTGGCGCTTGCCTTCGCCACCTCCAGCTGGTGGGGCGTCCGCCGCCTCAAAGCCCTGCATGTCCGCAGTGCGATGGCAGGGGAAGCCTACGACACGGGGCTGACCCAACAGCGGGTGGCCGTGGTCCTCAACCCGATCAAGGCCCGGGCCGGGGAAGCCAAGGCAATCATCCAGCGCGCCTGCCTGGCAGCCGGTTGGGAGGAGCCGGTCTTTTTCGAGACGACGGCAGATGATCCCGGCTTTTCCCAGATGCAGGCCGCCCTGGCCGGCAAGCCCGACGTCGTCCTTGTGGGCGGTGGGGACGGCACGGTGCGCGTGGTGGCGGAGGCCCTGGCGCATACGGACGTTGCCCTGGGTTTGATTCCACTGGGTACCGGCAACCTGCTCGCGCGGAACGTGGACCTGGATGTGAACGACCTTCACGGCAACGTCCAGACAGCCCTGTTTGGACGCCAGCGGTACATCGACACCGCACGGATGGCCATCGAGAATTCCCGGACAGGCCACTATTCGGAGCACGTCTTCCTGGTGATCGCCGGAATCGGCATGGATGCCGAGGTCCTGGCCGACACCAACGCCGGGCTGAAGAGGGCGGTGGGCTGGCTTGCTTACACCGAGGCGGGCGTGCGCCATCTTCCGGGCCGGCGCAAGAAGGTTTCCATTGCGCTGGACGGCAGCCCGGAGCAGATAAGGAACATCCGCAGCGTGCTTTTTGCCAACTGCGGGCTGGTTCCCGGCGGCATCGACTTCATCCCGCAGGCCATGATCGACGACGGCATGCTCGATGTGGTGGTGATGAGCCCCCGCAGCGCCCTGGGCTGGCTGCTGATGTACGTGAAAATCATGTTCAAGCACAGCGGCAAGCTGCCCATCATGACCGTCTACCGGTCAGGCAGGGTGGTCATCAAGTGCCCCGAACCCATGCCCACGCAGCTCGACGGCGACACGTCGGGCGAGGCCACGCAGCTCACCGTCCAGGTTTTGCCGCGGTCACTCGTGGTCCGGGTCAGGCGAGAGGTCCACGGCAGCAGCGCCAAAGCAGCGCGCTGATAGGGCTGTGAGGTGACAAAAGCCGGGTGCGCCGCGTGGGTCAGGCGCTGGCTTGCTTCTTCGCGTCCGCGGCGGCCTTGGCGGCAGCGTGGGCTTCAGACTGCTCCCGGATCATGGCCTGCTCCTCTTCGAAGCGCAGGCGGTCCGCGCGGTCCGCATCATCCCCGTCCCAGTCCTGGTTGTCGGCCGTCGGCTTGGGGTTGACGATCATCCCCTGGCCGTCGTTGTCACTGCTGCTGGTCATGACCCTCTCCCTTCGTCAGGGGCCATACCCCATGTGGATCAAGCAAGCATACGCATTGTCCACAGCCCACGGAAGTACTTCAACAGGCATTTACCTACGCTCTGGGCGAAGCTCCGGAACCGGTTTCACCTGCGAAGGATCCCACCGCAAGGATGGATTCAACCCAGGACTGGGCGGCCGCGAATGCTGCGTCCGAGATGTGCGCGGGCACCAGTGTCTCCTGCTTGTCAGCCCTGGCATATGAGCCCAGGAAGCGGGTTCCCGGGCTGATCCGGTGCAGGCCTGCCAGCGCGTCCGCCACCCTCGCCTCGCCCGCGTGGCCTTCGGCGTCGATACTGAAAAAGTAGTGGCCCAGGTACTGCCCGGTGGGCCGTGACTCAATCCGGCTGAGGTTCACCCCGCGGCTGGCGAACTGGTCCAGGATCTCCATCAGCGCCCCGGGACGGTCCTCGGGCAGCGGGACAACCACTGTGGTTTTGTCCGCGCCGGTGCGGACCGGCAGGGCGTCCGGCCGGCTGACCAGGATGAAACGGGTCACGGCGCCGGGGTTGTCACCGATGTTCTCCGCCAGCACGGACAGCCCCGCATGCGTGCTGGCCACCAGCGGCGCGCAGATGGCCGCGTCGTAGTGGCAGTCCTCTTCCAGCAGCCCCAGGGCCGCAGCAGCGGTTGACGAACCCGGAACGTATTCCGCATGGGACATGTGCTGGTCCATCCACAACCTGCACTGCGCCCAGGCGTGGCCGTGGGTGGAAACATACCGGATGTCCTCCACCCGCACCCCAGGCCGGGCCACCAGGACAAAGCTGATGGGGACCAGGACCTCGCGGATGATCCGCAGTTCCTGGCCGGTGGCTATGGCGTCCAGGGTGGCAGAGACCCCGCCCTCCACCGAGTTCTCGATGGGGACCATGGCCGCGTCGGCCTCCCCGTCACGTACTTTGCCAAGGGCGGCGGGGACGCTGGACGCCGGGATGCGGACTGCCTGGAGGGCGTCAGGCACCTGCAGGAGGGCAGCCTCGGTAAAGGTACCTTCCGGCCCCAGGAAGGTGTAGGTGCGGGAAGTACCGGGCACTAAAGCACCAACGGCTTGAGTCCGTTGTCCGAAACCAATGGCTTGCCGGATTCCAGCCACTGATCCATCCCACCGGAGACGTTGATGGCGGTATACCCCTGGCCGGTGAGCCACTGGGCGGCGCGGAAGGACCGGCCGCCTGTCCGGCAGATGACGTAGATGTCCTCGTCCGGGTCGAGCTCGTCCAGCCGGGCCGGGATCTGGTCCATGGGGATGTGGAGTGCGCCGTCAGCATGTCCGGCAACCCACTCGTAGTCCTCACGGACGTCCAGGATCACCGCATCAGCGGGAATGTCATGCACGGGGACGGTATCGAAGTCACTCATCGGAGTCCTGTCTTGGCGGGATCAGAGTCAGGTTTAAGCCTAGCCCTTCCGCCCCCTTCCGCCTCCTTACGCCAGGAACAGCTGCATCGAAAGCAGCGGGTTAGGCTGGTGAAGCCCAAGGAGGTTTCCATGTCCCAGCAGCCCGCCGCCGTCCCCGCATGCCCGGTCCTTGCGGATCCGGACACGGAACGGTACGCCGGAGCCCACACGGAATCCCGGTTCCGTGGCTGAACTCCATGAGCTCTCCGCGCTGGCCCTGCGGGACTTCCTACGGAATGGAACCGTGTCCGCCACGGATGCCGCCGCCCATTTCCTGGCCCGGATCGATCGGCAGAATCCCCTTCTTGGCGCCTTCATCACCGTGACTGCGGAACAGGCCATGGAGCAGGCGCGGGCGGCCGATGCCCTGCATGCGCGCGCCGGCAGCGGCCATCTTCCGCCGCTGCACGGCATGCCGCTTGCCTTCAAGGACCTGACCGATGTTGCCGGTGTGGTGACCACGCACGGCAGCGCCGCCCTCGACCACAAACCTGCCCCCACGGACGCTCCGCTGGTCTCCCTCTTCAAGGAGGCCGGCGTGGTTTCGCTGGGCAAGACCCAGGTGCCTGAATTCGGGCTGACGGCGTACAGCGAAAACCGCGTGGCGCCGCCGTCGCGCAATCCGCACGCACCCAGCCGGAGCTCGGGAGGCTCCTCCGGCGGCAGTGCCGCTGCCGTGGCGGCGGCACTGCTGCCTTTCGCCCCGGGGACCGACGGCGGCGGCTCAGTCCGCATCCCCGCAGCTGCATGCGGCCTGGTGGGACTCAAACCGGGCCGGGGACTGGTGGCAGCCGGGGAAAGTGCCGGCGATCCTGCGCGGCTGGTGGCGCCGGGCCCTCTCGCCCGCAACGCCGAGGACGCCGCACTGATGATGGACGTCCTGGCACCGGGAAACCAGTATCTCCGGGCAGTGCAAGAAGGGAAGCCGCCACGGCTTCGGATCGGCGTCACGCTGGACAGCCCGTGGTCCGCCACATTCCCCTTTACGCCCGAACGGGACGCCCTGGACGCCCTCCATGCCGGCGAAGCCCTCCTGGAACATGCGGGCCACAGCTTGAGTGACGCTGCCATCCGCTACGACAACCGCTACCCGGATGCCTTCACCACAGCCTGGACCGCCGGCGTCGGCGCGGCCCGGATCACCCCATCGCGCGAAGCGTTGCTGGCACCCCTGACCCGGACCTTTAGGCGCCGGGCCCAGCAGCGCAGCCCCGCCAAACTCGCCGAGGCTCTGGCATTCCTGCGGCAGTTCCAGCACGACACCCTGGTGCAGTACGGACAGTGGGACCTGATGCTGATGCCTGCGCTGGCGCAGACGCCGCGGCCGGTGGGGTGGTTTACCGGCACTGCGCACGGCACTGAGCGCTGGCCGTCGGCCCAGTGGCCCGGGGATGCCGACGGCGACTACCGGAAACAGTGCGAATTTGCCCCCTGGTCCTCAATGGTGAATGTGTGCGGCCTGCCGGCCATCTCCCTTCCCGTGCGCTGGACCGGCGGCGCCCCCCGCAGCGGACTTCCCATGGGAATCCAACTGGTGGGCCCCATGGGTTCCGAAGCCCTCCTTCTGCAGGTTGCGCACCAACTGGGCTGCTAAGGGGCCACGCGCTTGTTGGTCCCCAGACGTTGTTGACCTGCTCCTAACGCCCGCTTAATCAGCTGGTAACCCCGGCGGCCCACACTGGAAAAAGCACTTTTCAGCACCCTCCATTCGCCCTCCACCCGATGAGGAGTTGCCCCACCATGAATGTTGAACACCCTGCCCCGAGCACCGAAACCACTATGACGGCAGGCGACGGACGTCCGGACATGAGCAACTCGAATGTCAGGGAAGACCTGGCGATGACCGGCCGGTGTGCCCTGGTCCACCTGCCTACGGGCCGGACCTGCCTCCTCCCCCTGCGGCATCAGGGGCCTTGCGAGTTCCACCGCCCGCAGGAGGCCCAGGACATGGTGGACGGCGGCTGACAGACAGGAAAGAATCACCGGCTGCCGTTCTTGGGAGCGGTGCCCTGCCCGCCGTGGCCTCTCTGCATGCTCAAGGCGCCCTTCTAAACTTTGCTGGCATTATCGACTCCCCCGCCATTCAGGAGGACGATTAAAGGGCAGTCACCATAAGGAGGTCTGTGATGTGCTACGCATCGAGCAAGGACTTCGGGTGGGGCGCCAGGAAAGAACCCCAGCGCCGGCCTGAAGCGGAAACGGAAACCCCTGCGGAAACTCCAGAGAAGCCGGCCAAGGAACAGGAATTTACGTTCTGGGCCTTCCCCAGCTGGCGCAGGACATCTGCGCCCAGCACTCCCTCCGGCGAACGGAGCAGGGAGAGGGTCTGACGGGCAGGAATGACGCGGGCAAAATTGACCCGCGCAACCGGCCCGGGCAGGTGCCAAAGGAGGGGTTCTCACGTGAGGGCCCCTTCGTCCTGAAAGCGGCCCTCGCCATCCAACCCGGAACAGCCCTTTGACGGCAGGCCACGAGACCGTTCGTTGTGCCGCAGCAACGCGGACGGCTATGGTTGCACAATAAGCATGCTTAGCAATTTGTGAAAGGGGACGAGCATGAGCGCAGGACAGTACACGCCAGGACCGGACCGCCGGCCGGAACCGGACGTCAACACCACACCGTCGAGCGCAGCTCAGCCCTCAGAAGACCGCGAACCAGCCTATGGCGGTGTCCCGCCCTACGCACCGGACGCACCGGGAACGGGCGGAACAACGGGAACATCCGGCACCGCAACAGCCCCCGGGCCCGCTGCCGGCGGCACCGCAGATCGCAAGGTCACCCGCGCCGGAGTCATCTGGGCGGCGGTGGTTGCTGCCTTGGTGCTGCTCATCCTGCTGATCGTCTTCATCCTGCAGAACCAGGAACAGGCCTTGGTGAAATTCCTGGGCTTCGAGGGCGCAGTCCCGTTGGGCATGGCACTGTTCATCGCAGCCGTGACGGGCGGCGTGCTGGTAGCCGTAGCGGGCGGCGCGCGAATCCTGCAGCTCCGTTCCAACGCCCACAGGGCAAGGACCCGGCAGCGGAAGTAGGTTAGCCTGCTGGCGCCAGGGGCCCTTAGGAAAGGCTGACCGCTAATGGGCAAGGTCATCGTGGTGAACCACGTGACGCTCGACGGCGTCATGCAGGGACCAGGCCGGCCTGACGAAGATCCACGGGGTGGATTCACCGACGGCGGGTGGGCGGTTCCGTATGCCGACGAGGCAACAGTCCAGAAGATGGGCGAACGGATGGGTGCCGACCATGCCTTCCTCTTCGGGCGGCGCACCTACATGCAGCTCCTGGAGTCCTGGAACGCCCAGGGAGGCCCCTTCAAGGACGCCTTGAACAGCACGCCCAAATACGTCGCCTCCGGGGACCCGGATCTGAAGCTTGAATGGCCGAATTCAACCCTCCTTCACGGTGATGTTCCCGCGGCGGTGAAGGAACTACGGGAAACCTCTCCGGCGAACCTCGTGATCATGGGCAGCGGAGTGCTGATCCGCACGCTCATGGCAGCCGATCAAATCGACGAGTACCTGCTCATGATCCACCCCCTGGTACTGGGCAGCGGACAACAACTCTTCGCCGGCGGCACCAAAACACCGCTGAGGCTCCTCGAAGCCACCTCCACTGCCACTGGCGTCCTCATGGCCGTGTACATACCGGACCGGCCGTAGGAGACGCCGGGACCAGAGCTCCGGCGTCTCCTTGCTTGGCACCATTAAGCGCCCGCCCGTCAGCAGACGCCGAGGCTTGCGAACTTCCGGGCCCTGGCAACCACGAGTTCCGGCACCGGAATGCCGGCCACCGCGCCGAGTTCATACTCGATGGCCCGGGCCATCCGGGTGCAGAATTGGCGTGGCTCCAGCGAAGCATCATCCCGCTCATCCACGATGTGGTCCACCAGGCCGTGCCCATACAGCGCGGCGACGTTCACGCCCTGCGCCTGGGCCATGGCCGGGGCGAACCCGGTGGTCCGGTGCACAATGGCACTGGCACCCTCGGGAGGCAGCGGCGAGAGCCAGCTGTGCTGGGCAGCAATAGTCCTGTCCGCGGGCAGCAGCGCCAGCGCTCCTCCGCCGGCCCCCTGGCCAAGCAGCACGGAAACCGACGGCGATTCCAGGCCGATCAGCTCATGCAGGGAGCGGGCAATTTCCCCGGCAAGTCCGCCCTCCTCCGCCTCCTGCGACAACGCGGCCCCGGCGGTGTCAATAACGGTGAGCAGCGGCAGCCGCAGTTCCTCCGCCAGCTTCATGCCGCGGCGCGCCTCACGCAGTGAACCCGGCCCCATTCCCGCGGCGTCCTTCCGCAGCGGGCGGGCGTGGCCCAGCACGATGCATGACCGGGTGCCAAAGCGCGCCAGCGCCAGCAGCAACCCGGGGTCCTTCTCCCCCTGCCCGGTCCCGTTCAGGGGAAGGGCATCCGTGGCGCCGAACTTCAGCAGCTGGCGCAGGTCGGGCCGCCGCGGCCGGCGGGAGATCCCGATGGACGCCCAGGCGTCCACGTCGGCCGGCCGCACCGACAGCGTGGCCGGCACGGGCACCGATGCGATAGAGCCGGCGGCAGCTGCTGCCGCAGGCGTCAGGATGTCCAGCGCCCGCCCCACCAGGTCGGCCAACTGGCCCGGTTCCACCACGCCGTCGATGAGCCCCTTGTTGAAGAGGTTTTCCGCCACCTGCACATTTTCGGGGAACGCCTCCCCGTACAGCGCCTCATAAACCCGGGGACCGAGGAATCCCAGCAGTGCTCCCGGCTCGGCCACGTTGACATGCCCCAAAGAACCCCAGGAGGCCATGACGCCGCCGGTGGTGGGGTGCCGCAGGTAGACGAGGTACGGCAGGCCGGCCTGGCGGTGCGCCCGGACAGCGCCGGTGATCTTCACCATGGACAGGAACGCGAGCGTCCCTTCCTGCATCCGGGTTCCCCCGGATGCAGGCCCGGCCAGCAGGGGCAGCCCCTCGGCGGTCGCACGTTCGACGGCGGCAACGATCCGTTGTGCCGCGGCGTGGCCGATGGAACCTGCCAGGAAGGAGAATTCGCTGACGATCAGCGCCACGCGGCGGCCGCGGATGAGGCCGGCCCCGGTGATCACCGACTCATCGGCGCCACTGCGTTCGCGCGCCTTGGCCAGGTCCTGGGCGTACTCCTCGGACACGTCCAGCTGTTCCGGTTCTGTGTCCCAGGAGACGAACGACCCCGCGTCCACCACGGCGTCCAGGAGTTCGGTTGCGTTCAGGTGCCGCACCTTTTCCTTCACCGGCATGTTATTTCGCCCCGGCCGTTGCAGATGCCAGGCCCAGCCACTCGCGGATCGCCGGACCGTCCTCGTCCAGCAGCGGTGGTGCATCGTGCTCAGTCAGGGTGGTTTCGGCTGCGTCCCCGGGGGCGAAGAACCGCAGCGGCGGGCCGGGCAGGCTCACCTTTCCGAGCAGCGGGTGATCCACATCCACCACGAGCCCCTGGGACGCCACCTGTTCCCAGGCGTACACCTCGTCAAGCGAGCGGACCTTCCCTGCCGGGATCCCGGCGTCGTTCAGTTTTTCCAGCAGCTCCACCGCGCCATAGCCGGCGAAGGCACGTTCGACGGCGGCAATCACCCCTACGCGGTTCCGCACCCTTTCGGCGTTGCTGGCAAAGCCTGGCGCAGCGGGGTCCAGGCCGAAGGCCGATGCAAAGGACTGCCACAGCTTCTCGCTGCCCACGCTGATCTGCACGCTCCCGTCCTTGCAGTTGAACAGGCCGTAGGGTGCGATGGAAGGGTGGTGGTTGCCCTGGGCCTGCGGTACTTCGCCGGCAACCGTGGTCCTGGTGCCCTGGAAGGCATGGACGCCGATCAGCGAGGCCAGCAGCGAAGTGCGCACCACCTTGCCGTGGCCGGTCCGCTCGCGTTCCACCAGCGCGGCCAGCACGCCGAATGCCCCGTTCATGCCGGAGAGCAGGTCTGCGATCGGGACACCGACGCGCTGGGGGTCGTCCGGGCCGGACCCGGTGAGGGACATGAGCCCCGCCTCGCCCTGCAGGATCTGGTCGTAGCCGCTGCGCTGGGACTCGGGTCCGTCGTGGCCAAAGCCCGTGATGGAGAGGATCACCAGCCGCGGGTTGAGCTCATGCATAGCCGCGGTGGAGAAGCCCAGCCGGTCCATGACCCCGGGGCGGAAGTTCTCGATCACCACGTCCGCCCGCTCCAGCAGGCCGCGGAGCACCGCCTGCCCGTCGCCGCTCTTCAGGTCCAGGCTGATGGATTCCTTGTTGCGGTTGCAGGACATGAAGTAGGTGGACTGGAGGCCGTCTTCCGGGCCGACGAAGGGCGGCCCCCACCCGCGGGTGTCGTCACCGGTTCCCGGGTTTTCCACTTTGATGACACGGGCCCCGAGGTCCGCCAGCATCATGCCTGCGTGGGGTCCGGCCAGCGCGCGGCTGAGGTCGACGACGGTGTGCCCGGCCAGCGGGCCTTGGCGGTTTTCGGTGCTCATGGTCTGGGTTTCCTTTCTGGAACGGGTGGCGGAACGCCGGCGGGTGCAGCTGCGGCTAGAGCCAGCCGGGCACCACCAGCGCCAGCCACGCCAGGACGGGGCCGGCCACGATGACGATGCCGCTGTAACCGAGGATCCGCTTGTAGAACTGGTCCTTATCCACGCCTTCCGGGGCGTTGGCCAGGACCAGGGCGCCGTTGGTGGAGAACGGTGAGACGTCCACGATGGTGGCGGACACCGCCAGGGCGCAGATGACGCCGACTGCACCGATCTCGCCGGTGGAGAGGAACGGAACGGCGAGCGGGATGAGGGCGGCCAGGATGGCGGTGGAGGAGGCGAAAGCGGATACTACGGCGCCGATGAAGCAGATGAGGAGGGCTGCCAGCAGCGGCATGCCCATGCCGGCCACGCCGTTGGAGACGAATTCGATGGTGCCGGCTTCCTCCAGCACGCCCACGAAGGTCAGCATGCCGCAGATCAGCAGCACGGTGGACCAGCTGATCTTGTTGATGGCGCCCTTCTGGGCTGCGGGTGACACCAGGGCCAGCACGATGGCGATGGTGATGGACACGAAGCCGACGTCCATCTTGAAGCCAAGTGCCACGACGGCCAGGGCAATCAAGCCGGCGATGGTGACCAGCTGGGGAATCCGCTCTTTGCGTTCCCTGGTGGCTGCGACGCCGTCGCCCGCGGGGTCCCGGGGACCGTACATGCCCGATCCGAAGCCCTTGAAGGGGACGTCCGTGCCAGCCTTGGCGCCGACGCTGACGGCCATCCTGGCCTCAGCCGCCTGCTCCACGAAGTGGCCCACCTTGGAGGACAGGAGGTTCCGTCCGCCCAGGACCACGAAGAGCACCAGGGCGATGACCAGGTTGAAAATGAAGCTCGACAGGAAGAGCGCGGTGGGGCTGAAGGCAAGGTCGGTCTTGGCCAGGATGCCGTTGACGGTGACGCCGTAGACGGCAATGGGCGAGAAGCCGCCCGCCTGCGCCCCGTGGATCACCATCATGCCCATCAGCAGCGGGCTGATCTTGTACTTGCCGGCGAAGCTCAGGGCGATGGGGGCAATGATGGCGACGGCGGCGGGAGACAGGGCGCCCACGGCCGTGATGACGGCGGTGATGGCGAACATGACCCACGGGATGAGGGCCACGCGGCTGCCCACCAGGCGGACGGCGCCGCGGACCAGCAGATCGATGGTGCCGTTGTTCTGCGCGATGGCGAACAGGTAGGTGACGCCGACGATCGTGAGGAAGAGGCCGCCGGGAAAGTTGGCCAGGATCTCGTTGGTGGACATGCCCAGCACCACGGCGCCGAGCAGGAACGCGCCCACGAAGGCGAGGGCGCCCATGTTGAGGGGCAGGACGGTGGCGAGCAGGAACATCGCCGCGAGGATGATGATCGATAGGACAGGAGCGGACATCGTTGGTCCTCCATTGGGGGAAGAAGAATGTGAGGTGAGTTACTGGCTCACTGGACTAGCCTCTTAGACAGTGAGTCTATCTGTCAATAGAACGAGGAGGTATTCTGTTCCGTACGACCCAAGGGAGGGCTTTGTGGAGAAGACAGCACGGCTGGGCCTGGAACGCGTCACGCGGCCACGGCTGTATGAGCAGCTGGTGGAGCAGATCCTCGCCTACATCGAGTCGGCCCAGCTTCGCCCCGGGGATCTCCTGCCGGCGGAACGCGACCTTGCCGAAAGGCTGGGGGTCTCCCGGGCAACATTGGCACAGGCCCTGGTGGCCTTGGAGGTGCTTGGCGTCATCGACGTCCAGCACGGAACCGGTGCGGTCCTGGCCCGGCGGCCCAGCGTGGCGTCGGTCATCAAGGGCCTGCGCGAGCATCAGAGCCGGCTGCCGGAGATCGTGGAAGCGCGCAGCACCCTGGAAGTAAAGCTTGCCGCCCTCGCCGCGGAGCGCCGGACCGACCAGGACCTGGCCGCCATCGACAACGCCCTGGACGTCATGGCCAAGGAAATCAACGACGGCGACCGCGGCACCCACGGCGATGAACTGTTCCACCAGGCCATCACCGCGGCCGCGCACTCCTCCGTCCTGGCACAGTTAATGGCCTTCATTGCCGAAATGATCCTGGAAACCCGGATGGAGTCCCTGGGCCAGCCCGGCCGGCCGGAGCAGTCCCTGGCGTCGCACCGGAAGATCGCCGATGCCGTCCGTGCCCAGGATCCGGAAGCGGCCGCAGACGCCATGCTGGCGCACATCGAGCTTGTCTCGGACGTGGAACTGCTCCGCTAGGCGCCGCCAAGCCGCTCTCCAGGGAGGCAACTCCCCGCCTTATGGACCGATCCCCCTGTAATACGCGGGGGAATAGTCCATCCGGAGGGGACTTTTATGCGCGACACGCGGGGACGTCTGGTTTCCCGGACAGCAGGGAGCGGTAACGGGTGTAGACGGAGAACCAAACCCGGTGTGATGGACACTACGTTTTCCATCACTGAGGAGTTAGGCCATGGCCGGAGGCAGCACCGCCGTAGAGGCACGATCGATCGATATGATTCCGCCCGGCGAGCGGCACGGCCACCCACGCGGCCAGTTCACCCTGTGGTTCGGTGCCAACGCCCAGATCACAGCCATTGTGGATGGCGCCCTGGCCGTGGTGTTCGGCGCCGACGCCTTCTGGGCCATTGTTGGCCTGCTGGTGGGGAACGTGCTGGGCGGCGCCGTCATGGCCCTCCACTCAGCGCAGGGCCCCAAGCTGGGCTTGCCGCAGATGATCTCCAGCCGCGCCCAGTTCGGCGTCTACGGGGCCGTGATTCCGCTGGTGCTGGTCATCCTGATGTACGTCGGATTCGCCTCCACCGGCACCGTCCTGTCGGGGCAGGCGATCAACCTCATGCTGGGAGTGGACGCGCCCGCCGTCGGAATTCTCCTCTTCGGTGCCGCAACAGCACTTCTGGCCATCCTGGGCTATAAATACATCCATGCACTGGGCCGAATCGCCACGGCGCTGGGGCTGACGGGCTTCCTGTACCTGACGGTTGCCGTTGCCACCAAGTTCGACGTCACCCAGGTAATGATGGTCAAGGGCTTTGAGTGGCCCACCTTCCTCACCGCCATTGCCCTGGGCGCCGGCTGGCAGCTTACCTTCGGCCCCTATGTTGCCGACTACTCCCGTTACCTGCCCGCGGACACCTCGGAACGGAAGACCTTCTGGTACACGTTCGCCGGCTCTGTGGGCGGCGCGCAGTGGGCCATGACTTTGGGCGCCCTGGCCGGCGGCCTCTCCGCCGCAAAGCTGGGCGGGGACTTCCTGAAGAACCAGGTGGGCTACATGGGCGACCTCGCCGGCGGCGGCCTGATCGCTGGCTTCATCTACCTGATGATCGTCACGGGCAAGCTGACGGTGAACTGCCTCAATGCCTACGGCGCGTTCATGTGCGGCGTGACCATCAGCACCGCCGTCAACCGAAGGGATACCGTCTCCAAGGCCGTGCGGATTGCCTTCATCGTTGCGGTGATTGGGGCCAGCGTGCTCATCGCACTCTTTGCCAGCAAGGATTTCCTGAACCTGTTCAAGAACTTCGTCCTCCTGCTGCTCATGGTGTTTACGCCGTGGTCGGTCATCAACCTGGTGGACTACTACAAGATCTCGCGGGACCGCCTCGACATCCCCGCCCTCTACAACCCGGACGGCCGTTACGGCCGCTGGAACGTCGCCGCCCTGGTTTCCTATGGAATCGGCGTCGTCATCCAGGTCCCGTTCCTGGCGCAGGCGCTGTACACCGGGCCGGTGACCAAACTGCTGGGCGGCGCGGACATCTCCTGGCTCGTGGGCATCGTGGTCACCCTGGCCATCTACTACCCGTGGGCCAGGGCCACCAACCGCGCGCCGGCGCAGACGATCTACCCGGAGAATCCGGCCCAGACGCCGGCCGTTGCAATGAACGGATAAGGCACGACGGCGGTGCGGGCCCGGGTGGCTGGGCTCGGCAGCAGCCAGGGCTGCCGTCGCCTTCGCTTTCCCGGGCGGGCGGGGCTAGAAAGTGCCGGTATTCGAACCGACAGTGCCGGCGACGGCCAGGCCGATGATGAGCAGGAGCCAGATGGCTCCGTAACCCAGCAGGCACAGGTACCCCAGCACCAGGCCGGTGATGGACATACCCCTGCCGGAGGGTTCGCGGCGGAGGGCCAGGTGGCCGGTGATGATGGCGGCAAACTGCGGGAGCAACAGCCAGCCCATGAGGACCGACGCAATGCCGCAGACCATGCTCGCGATGCTCAAGGTCTTCGCTTCCACCGGCCGGCCGTAGTAGGACGGCTGGCCAAAGTACTGCGGCTGGTTGTACTGGTGCTGCTTGTACTGGGCTTGGTTGTACGGTGCCTGGCCGTACTGGGTTTGGCCACGGCTGTAGCCCTGCCCATTTTGGGGTGGCGGCTGGTAGCTGGGCCACGGCGAACCGTCACGCTGGTAGTCAGGTCCCTGGGATGGCTGGTTACTCATGTTTCTCCCCTGCGAATCTGGCTCCAGCCTACTTCAGTGCAGGACCAGGCGGACCGCCAGGATCAGCATCAGCACGCCGATGGCCGCATCAATCCAGCGCCAGGTGCGGGTGCTGCTGAGCACTCCCGCCAGCGCCCTTGCCCCGTACCCCAGGGCGGAGAACCACACCACGCTTCCTGTGACCGCGCCTGAGGCGAAGATCCACCGCAGGTCGGCGCCCTGCTGGTTGGCAAGGCTGCCCACCAGCACCACCGTGTCCAGGTAGACATGCGGGTTCAGGAAGGTCAGGGCCGCCGTAGTGGCAATCACCGAATTCTTCGACCTGGGAGCCTGTTCCGCCAGGGCCGAGGGTTTCGCGGCCGCCATGAAGGACCGTACCGCGAACGACAGCAGGTAGGCCGCTCCGGCCCAGCGCAGCACTTCCAGCGCCTCGGGAAACCGGGTGACCAGGGCCCCGATGCCCGCCGTTCCGGCCAGGATCAACAGGGCGTCGCCGGCCATGCAGACAGCCACCACCGCCCCGACGTGCTCCCGCCGGATGCCCTGGCGGAGCACGAAGGCGTTCTGGGCCCCGATCGCCACGATCAGCGCCATCCCGGTCAGCATTCCCGTTATTCCTGCAGTCCACATAGCTATGACGGTAGGTTTCCGGCCACACTGTAGGCAAATGAAGGATTCTTGGCGCGCATTAGAATAGCTTCATGAACCTGGAGCATCTGAAAGCCTTGGTGGCTGTTATTGATGAAGGAACGTTTGAGGCAGCCGCGGACCTGCTCCGGATCACGCCCTCCGCGGTAAGCCAGCGGATCAAGGCCCTCGAAGCTTCGGTAGGCCAGGTGCTGGTGCGCCGGAGGTTGCCCTGCTCGGCCACCGACGCCGGCGCACTGCTGCTGCGGATGGCCCGCCAGGTGCAGGTGCTGGAGGCGGAGACGTCAGCAGCGCTGGGCTCCGGCAGCGCCGCCCGGGCACACCTGCCGGTGGCCGTCAACGCGGATTCGTTGGCCACCTGGTTTGTCCCTGTCCTGCACCAGGCCGCCGAATGGGAGGACTCTGCCCTCGATCTCCGCGTTGAGGACCAGGGCTACAGCAGCCAGCTGCTGCGCGAGGGCGAGGTCATGGGCGCGGTGACGTCGGATCCCATCCCGGTCAGCGGGTGCAAGGCCGAATTGTTGGGCTCCATGCGCTACATCCCGGTGGCCACTCCGGCGCTTCGCCGCCGGTTCTCCGCCTCCGGGGGCGTGGACTGGGCAGCAATGCCCGTCCTGAAATTCAACACCAAGGACAACCTGCAGCAGCAGCTGCTCACTGGGAAGCCCCTGCGGCAGTCCCCTCCCACGCACACCGTCCCGTCGTCCCAGGGATTCCTCGCGGCCGTCAAAGCCGGCCTGGGCTGGGGAATGATTCCGGAACTCCAGCTGACGGATGAGCTGGAATCCGGCGCCCTGGTCCGGCTCGAGGACGCCGAACACCAGGATGTGGCACTCTACTGGCAGGCTTGGACCCTCGATTCAGACCGGCTCAACCGGATGACCGCTGCAGTCCGTGCGGCAGCCAAAGGGCGGCTGCTGCCGGGAGATGCGGCGGAGGCTAACGGCCCAAGTAGGGCAGGATATAGACGGCAAAAATGACGAAGGCTGCCAGCAGGGCAAGCTTTCCTCCGCTGGTACCGCCATGCTGCTGGGCCTTACCGTTCCGTCCGCGGTGCGCTGATCCCGCCGACGACCCTGTCCGCGTTCCCGCCGTCCGCCGTGTGGGCTGCCCTGACTTCGTTGCACCGGGAGGAAGGGCGCGGCCCGCGGGGTGCCGCGCCTCGCTTTGGCTCCGGCCCGTCCCGTCCCCGGATCCGGAATGCTCCCGCAGACGTTGTGCAGGGCCAGCGGGCGGCAATGCTCCTGCGGGGCGCACCACGGTTCCCGGCCGCACGCTGCGCAGGGCCGTGATGCCTGGCTCCTGCTCATGGGTTAGCTGCTGGCCCAGATGCGCGTACAGGCCCACGACAGTCTGCTGGTCGAGCACGGCCGGCAGCGACTCGATGGCGCCCACCACCCGCTGCGAACCCGCCACGGCAACATCAGAGTCCGTGACTCCGAAAAGATCAGGCTGCGCGGACATGCAGATGAGTGGCCGCACCAACCGGCGGTGCGGCGGAGCCAGGACCGAGGCCACGGCAGCACACTGGGCCAGGGCGCCTTCGACGGCCTGGGTGCGCGCAAACCGGCCCTGCCACAGCACCCCGGACGCCACCCGCACTTCGCCGGTCCAGTTCTTTGAATCAACCACCACAACACCACCGGGGCCCACCAGGACGTGGTCAAGGTTCGCTTTGGGCCGCCCAGGCCAGTGGACGTCGTGGAGCACGTACCAGCCGCGTGGGACCAGTTCGCTGAGCTTCTCGGCCACCACCCGCTCGCCAACCGCGCCGGCGTCCCACGCCTTCGTGGAGCGCTCCGCCTGGTCGAGTTGGCGCTTCAGCCTCGCAACGCGCTCGGCAGCCAGCCTGGACTGCTCAGCTGCCCCGTCTCCTGCCCCCATTGGACGTCCCCGTTTCCTTGCCGGACGGACGACGGCGGCGGCCCGCCGTCGTCCGTTGTCTTTCGGTTGTTTTCCTGGAATTTTTTGAAAGGTAGCAGGGCGCCAAAGGCCGGGTATATAGGTACTTTCCGGCCGGGTACTCAGGTGGACTACTTGGTTGACGGCGTCATTGCATGTCACAGGGTCCGGATTTTGGGCGGGTCGTTTGGACTCCTGCCAGCTTCTGGCATGCTGGAGCCATGGCTAGCCGAGCGGGCACAGTTGCCCAACCCCAGGACCTTGTTGACATCACTGCGCTCCTTGACGCGTATTACGACATTGCGCCGGACTTGGGTGATCCCGGCCAGCGCGTGGTGTTTGGCACCTCGGGGCACCGGGGATCCAGCCTCAAGGCGTCGTTTAACGAACAGCACATCGTTGCCATCACCCAGGCAATCGTGGAATACCGGGCGGCACAGGGCGTCACCGGCCCCCTGTTCCTGGCCAAGGACACCCACGCCCTCAGCGAGCCCGCACAGAACTCCGCCCTGGAGGTGCTCGCCGCCAACGGCGTCCAGGTCCTTGTCGACGCCAGGCACGGCTACACGCCCACCCCCGCCCTGAGCCACGCCATCCTTACGTACAACCGGAAGGCCGCGCCCGGAGCCCCGCAGGCCGACGGCATCGTGGTGACCCCCAGCCACAACCCGCCCGGCGACGGCGGCTTCAAGTACAACCCCCCGCATGGCGGCCCGGCGGACTCGGACGCCACCGGCTGGATCGCCAACCGGGCCAACGAGCTGCTGGAAAACGGGCTGCGCGGCGTGAAGCGGATTCCGCTGGCTGACGCCCAGGCCGCGGATACCACGGGCAAGTTCGACTTCCTGAGCAGCTATGTGGACGACCTTCCGTCCGTCCTGAACCTGGACGCCATCCGCAATGCCGGCGTCCGGATCGGCGCCGACCCCATGGGCGGGGCGTCCGTGGACTACTGGGGCGAGATCGGTGAGCGGCACCACCTGGACCTCACAGTGGTGAACCCGACCGTTGACCCGCAGTGGGCCTTCATGACCCTGGACTGGGACGAGAAGATCCGCATGGACTGCTCCTCGCCGTCGGCCATGGCCTCGCTGATCCAGCGGATGTCCGACGCCGCAGCCTCCGGCCAGCCCGCCTTCGATGTGGCCACCGGCAACGACGCCGACGCCGACCGCCACGGCATCGTCACCCCGGACGCCGGGCTGATGAACCCCAACCACTACCTGGCCGTCGCCATCGACTACCTCTACCGCAACCGCAGCGGCTGGAACCCGGCCTCGGTCATCGGCAAGACCCTGGTGTCCTCCTCGATCATCGACCGCGTCGCCGAGAGCCTGGGCCGCAAGCTCGTGGAGGTTCCCGTTGGCTTCAAGTGGTTCGTGCCCGGCCTGCTCTCCGGTGAAGGCGCATTCGGCGGCGAGGAATCCGCCGGTGCCTCCTTCAACAAGCTGGACGGCAGCGTCTGGACCACGGACAAGGACGGCATCCTGCTGGCACTGCTGGCCTCGGAGATCACAGCGGTCACCGGCAACTCCCCGTCCCAGCTGTACAAGGGGCTGACGGACAAGTTCGGCGCCCCCGTCTACGCGCGGATCGATGCCGCAGCCACCCGGGAGCAGAAGGCCGCACTTGGCAAGCTGTCGCCGTCGGATGTCACGGCAACCGAACTGGCGGGCGAGACGATCACGGCCAAGCTCACCGAGGCCCCCGGCAACGGCGCGGCCATCGGCGGCCTGAAGGTGGTCACCGAGAACGCCTGGTTCGCGGCCCGTCCCTCCGGCACCGAGGACGTGTACAAGATCTACGCCGAGTCCTTCAAGGGCGAGGAGCACCTCAAGCAGGTGCAGGCGGAGGCCAAGGCATTGGTGGACAGCGTCATCGCCTAGCCCTGCTCCGGGAACTCCTGGCTCCAGAGCCGGAGGACACGCCTGGTGGTGTGGTCCCCGCCGGGAGCCATATCCACCAGGGCGACGCGGTCAAGCACGACGGCGTCGCCCGGGTGGAGGCGCTTGCTGCCATGGTGTGAAACATGGGGCCGGTAGCCCGCGCGGGTGTGCGCCGGCGTCAGGATCCTGCCGCCGAGGACGCCGACTGCCTCGACGAGATTCTCATGCAGCCTTTGGAGGTCCGGTTGGGGCCTGATGAGGTTGACCGGGACGGAGCCGTTGCGCCCGAACCCCGCGTCCTCCCCCACCACCAGCGGGGCTCCAAGGGCCGCTTCGGCATGCGGCGCAGCGAGCCCGGCGATGCTGTCGGCGACGTCGGCACCATCTGTGGTGGCGGCGTCGAATCTCACCAGGGTGATGTGCAGCGGCCACTCCGTCCGCGGAAAAACCTGGCCGGCAGCCACCGGCTCGACGAAGGCCACAAAGATGAGGTTCCGCAGGGGCATACGCCCAGTCTCCCACCGGCCGGCTTTAAGCACAGATGCCCCATCACTTATGGTTCCCATTCAGCCGAATAGGGACCATAAGTGATGGAGCATCAGGGGAAGCGTTAGACGGTGCGGACGGCCTCGTCGTAGGAGAACTTGGGCTTTGCCTCACCCCAGGCGTCGGCGGCCGGCTGGCCGATGTTGACCACCAGGAAGCTCTTCTGGTCGCCGGCCGGGAAGAAGGCGGCATCGATCGCGGCAAAGTCAGCGCCGGTCATGGGGCCGGCGGCGAAACCGAGCGAGCGTACGGCCAGGATGAAGTAACCGGCCTGCAGGTGGGCGTTGTTGTTGCCCGTGGCGGCGGCGAGCTCCGGATCGGCGTCGTACATGGCCTTGGGGGCGTTGTAGCCGGGGAGGAAGTCTTCCCACTTGCCGGCCCAGTCGGTGTCGTAGCTGAGGATGGCCACGAGCGGAGCCGACGCCGTCTTGGCCTGGTTGCCGCGGGACAGGGCGTCCACCAGCGTGGCGCGGGCCTCGGGCGAGCGGACGTAGGTGACGCGCAGCGGCTGGGAGTTGAAGGCGGTGGGGCCGAACTTGGTGAGCTCGTAGATGGCCTGGGCCTGTTCCTCGGTCACCTCGCCGGTGAAGGAGTTGGCGGTGCGGGCCTGGGCGAAGATGGCGTCCACGGCTGCCGAATCGATAACCGCTTCTTCATGGGCAATGGTCATTGGCTTACCTTTCGCTGCGCCGCCCGACTGCTGGGGTGGCCTCTGATGCTTTCCATAGTTGCAACTTCAAGTGCTTTCCTCCTCTTCCCGTGACGGCCGGTGACGTTGGCCACAGCGGACGGCCGCAAATACTTGGCGGTATTCTGGAGCAAGTTATTCTTTGCCCCCTCGCGGCACCCCCTTGAAAGGCATTCCTTCCCATGAGCATGCTCGGAATCAAATGGAAGCTGCACGGCACCGGCAAAACCATCAAGCCCGGCCAGGTGGTGGCCCCGGATGAGCGGTTGGCGTGGCCCCTGACCATCGGCGTCGGGATGCAGCACGTGGTGGCCATGTTCGGCGCCACCTTCCTGGTTCCCATCATCACCGGGATGCCGCCCGCCACCACGCTGTTCTTCTCCGGGATCGGCACGCTGCTGTTCCTGGTAATCACTAAGGGCCGGGTGCCCAGCTACCTGGGCTCGAGCTTCGCGTTCATTGCCCCCATCACGGCTTCACAGGCGCAGTTCGGCATCCCCGGTGCCCTGGGCGGCGTGGTGCTGGCCGGTGCCACCCTGGCCCTGGTGGGTGCCGTGGTGCAGAAGTTCGGCGCCGGCTGGATCAACCGGTTGATGCCGCCCATCGTCACCGGCGCCATCGTGGCACTGATCGGCCTCAACCTGGCCCCCGCCGCCAAGCAGAACTTCGACGCCGCCCCGATCACCGCCCTCATCACACTGGTCACCATCATCCTGGTCAGCGTCCTGTTCCGCGGGATCCTGGGTCGGCTGAGCATCCTGGTGGGCGTGGTGGTGGGCTACCTCGTGGCCATGCTCCGCGGCGAGGTCAAGTACGACAAGATGGACGCCGCGGCCTGGGTGGGCCTGCCGCACTTCCAGACCCCCGAGTTCCACATCGGCGTCCTGGGCCTGTTTGTCCCGGTGGTCCTGGTGCTGGTGGCGGAGAACATCGGCCACGTGAAGTCGGTTGCGGCCATGACGGGGCAGAACCTCGACGGCGTCTCCGGACGCGCGCTGTTGGCTGACGGTGCCGCGACAGTGCTGGCCGGCCTGGGTGGCGGGTCCGGCACCACCACGTACGCGGAGAACATCGGCGTCATGGCAGCCACCAAGGTGTATTCGACGGCGGCCTACTGGGTGGCGGGCATGTTCGCCATCCTGCTCAGCTTCTCACCGAAGTTCGGCGAGCTGATCGCCACCGTCCCGGCAGGCGTGCTGGGCGGCGCGGCCACCATGCTGTACGGCATGATCGGCATCCTGGGCGTGAAGATCTGGGTGCAGAACAAGGTGAACTTCTCCAACCCGGTCAACCTGACCACTGCCGCGGTGGCCCTGATCATCGGCATCGCGGACTACACCTGGACCATCGGCGACCTGAAGTTCACGGGCATCGCCCTGGGTTCGGCCGCCGCCCTGGTGATCTACCACGGCATGAAGGCCATCGCGAACGCCCGCGGAACAGTGGCTGAACCCGAAACCGAGCAGGGCGTACTGCCGCCCGCGGCCAAGGCCGCCATGAAGGCCGCGGCCAAGCGCTCCCCCAAGAAGCGCTAAGCCGCGCTGCCGGTTCCCAGTTCCGGGTCCGTTCCGGGCACCCCATAGGCAGCGCCGGGCACGAGCGTCCCGGCGGCCGGGTGGCCGGGCGGGAAGGGACCGGGACGGCCAACGCCGAACACTGGGCCTGGCTGCGGCCGCTTCGCCGCCAGTCCATTCATCTGGTGAGGCCGCATTCGCTTCAGCACCCATGGCACAAAGTACTGCTTGGCCCACACCAGGTCCTCGGCCCGGGCCTGCGACCAGCCGTGCTCCGGAAGGGGCCGGGGCTGGGACGGTTTGAGCGTGTGCGGTACGCCCAGGGCGTTGAGGGTGGCCACGGCCACCGAGTGGTGGCCCAGCGGGGACAAGTGCAGCCGGTCAGGGTCCCACATCAGCGCGTGCTGCAGTTCCGGCAGGCACCAAAGGTCAACCATGATGGCGTGATGCCGGGTCCCGATTCGGTGGAGGTGTTCGTTGTAGATGGCCACGCGGCCGCGGATCTTGCCGAAGACCGGCGTGTTCCCCCAGTCCGGGCCGGCGTACAGCAGGACCGTGGCGCCCGTAGCTGCCAGGACCCCCACGGCCTCATCAATCTTTTCCGCCAGCTTGTCCGGGTCGCCGCGGCGGAACACGATGTCGTTGCCACCGCCGGACATGGCGATCAGGTCGGGTTTCAGCTCCAGGGCCTGTTCCAGCTGTCCGTCGAGGATCTGCCGCAGCAGCATGCCGCGGATGGCCAGGTTGGCATAGGCGAAGTCCGGCTGGCTGTCGGCCAGCTCCTCCGCCACCCGGTCAGCCCAGCCCCGGAGCCCGCCCAGGCTGTCCGGTTCGGGGTCGCCAACCCCTTCCGTGTAGGAGTCCCCCAGGGCTACAAACCGGTGCCAGGGGTGCCTGCCCGGTCCGTCCGCGATGGAGCGCAGTTCCTGTTTCTCGATGGTCATGCTGTCCTCCCTTCCGCAGCGGGCGGGGGTTCCTTCCCCGCCGCAGCGTTCTTGCGGGGCGACGTTCCGGTTGGAAAGTCCCGCCCCGCCGACGACGGCCGCGGGAGCTCCGCCACGCCGTCGTACGTTTCCTGCCGCAGCCCCGAAGGCTGCCCGGCCCCTGGGCCCATCCCCGTGGGGGCCACAACGTTCAATGCCGCGTCCCGGAGATCCAGCTCGTGGTGCATCGCCTGCGTCTGCAGGAACCGCAGCGCGCCCTCCCGGGTGAGGCCGTATTCGTTCATCAGGCTGCGCACAGCGAGGTCCACCAGGACCAGGGAGCTTTGGACGACGGCGAGGCCCGCCGTCGCTTCCGCACGCTCAGCCACCCGGACCACAACCCGGAGGGCACGCGCCACCTCACGCGCATAACTTTGGCTGAGCACCAGGTCATCGCTGGTGAAGGCATGCGGGGACGGCGCGTAAAGGTTGATGCCGGCACTGGTCCCGCCTTCGGTGAGGATGGGGACAGAGAGGAGGGACTGCACGCCGTGGCCGGCGGCGGCGCTGGAATACCCCGGCCAACGGCGGTCCCGGCTCAGGTCCGACACCAGGACGAACTCCCCGGTACGCATGGCTTCCATGACCGGCCCATCGGCAAACGAACACTGTTCGCGGTCCGCCTCAAGTGCCTGCTCAGTGCTGGCCGCAAGGGTGTGCGCCTTGCCCAGGCGGAAGAGGGTGGCCGCCCAGCTGATGCTGCGGCGCTCACCTTTGATGCCCGCCATGAAATCGCGGGTCACATCCCGGAGGTAGTCTTCAACGTCCTTGCTGTCGAAAACCGGCTCCGGGGTAACTGGAAGCGGTCCCCAGCCAACCTGCCCCGTGGGTTCAGCGGCCATGCTCCAGCCCTGCTATCAGCACTCCGGCCCACTGCAAAACCTTTGTTCTAAGAATACGACCGACGGCGGCCTTAGTGGGCAAACTCGGCGAAACAAGGGGGAAAGGGGGATTCGCGGTACGGGGCGGGCGTAGGTAGGCTTCAGGCGCACCGCAGCAACGGCCAGCCGCAGAAGGAGCCCGCTTTGGACACCCGGAAACTGAAGTATTTCCTGGCGGTTGTTGACCACGGCGGCTTCAACCGCGCGGCCGAACATCTGCTGATCGCCCAGCCCTCGCTGTCACAGACCATCGCCGGGCTGGAAAAAGAGCTGGGCGTCCCCCTGTTCCACCGGATTGGCCGCCGGGCTGTCCTCAGCGACGCCGGCAAGGAGCTGGTGGGTCCGGCACGGCTGGTGATGCGGGACCTCGCGGCGGCACAATCCGCGGTGCAGGCGCTTCGGGGCATCCGGAGCGGCCAGCTGGACATCATCACCATGCCCTCACCGGGAATCGAGCCCCTCACCACCATGATTGCCGCCTTCACGCAGGCTTACCCGTCGGTCCGGCTGAACGTCAGGGCTGCTTTTACGCCGGAGGAAGTCATCGAATCCGTGCGCAGCGGCAGCACGGAAATCGGCTTGGCCGGTTCCCCCACTGCCATCCGCGTTCCCGGCGTCGAAGTCCTGGAACTGGAGCGCCAGCCTCTGATCCTCATCGTCAACCCAAAGGCGGATACCTTCCGTGCCGGCAACGCGATCGTGCGGGAGGACCTTGCCGGCCACCGCATCATTGCAAGCCAGCGCGGTTCCCTGATGCGCTGGCTTGTGGACGATGCACTGGCCCAGGGCATCGAAGCGGAGATTGTGGTGGAGGTGGCCCACCGCACGTCCATCCTCCCCTTGGTTCTGGCCGGTGTGGGGCACGCCGTGATGCCCTCCTCCTGGGCCCCCACCGCGCACAAAGCCCGCCTGCGGACGCTCCTGATCGAACCGGTGCTGCACCTGGAGGTGGCCATCCTGAGCCGTAAGGACGATCTCACTCCCGCGGCCCGCGCCTTCCTGGAGGTCGCCGGGCAGCACGCGGAATAGCCGGGTTTATCGATGCTCCGATAACGCCGTTTTGGGGATTCAGAACGGCGTTATCGGAGCAATCGATGGAAAATCGATAGGCCGTTCCTATCAGCCGGATCGAATCTTGGTCTTGGACGCCGGGTGCGGACCCCCCGTCTACTTGAAGAGGAAGAAATCAGTGTGACTCCGGCAACAGGACACACTGCCCGCATTCAATGAGGAGGTAGCCGCATGGGCGCCAACCAGACTTTCAGCATCGCTTCAATCCCCGCGGACGGCGTGGGCAAGGAAGTGGTGGCCGCCGGCCGCCGCGTCCTTGACGCCCTGGCCGAAAGCTCCAACGGCAAGTTCGCCTTCGACTGGACCGAGTTCCCCTGGGGCTCGGAGTACTACGCCAGGACCGGGCAGATGATGGACCCCAAGGGGCTGGATGCCCTGAAGGACTTCGACGCCATCTACTTCGGTGCCGTCGGATGGGAAAACGTTCCGGACCACATCAGCCTGTGGGGCCTGCGCCTGAACATCACCCAGAACTTCGACCAGTGGGCCAACATCCGCCCCGTGAAGTTCCTCCCGGGCGTTCAGTCCCCGCTGCGCAAGGCCGACAACACGCAACTGGACTGGGTTGTGGTCCGCGAGAACAGCGAGGGTGAATACGCCGGCCTGGGCGGCCGCAACCTTAGCGGCCGCGGCCCGGGCAACGAGGTGGCCCTGCAGACCGCACTGTTCACCGAAAAGGGCTGCGAGCGCATCATGCGCTTCGCATTCGACCTGGCCCGAACCCGCACAGTGAAGAGGGTCTCCTCGGTCACCAAGTCCAACGCCCAGCAGTACGGCATGGTCCTCTGGGACGAGGTCTTCAACCGCGTGGCCCTGGACTACCCGGATGTCCAGACCGAGAGCGTCCTGGTGGATGCCATGAGTGCCAAGTTCATCCTTAAGCCCGAGGACCTGTCAGTGGTGGTCGCCTCCAACCTCAACGCCGACATCCTCTCCGACCTCGGCTCTGCGCTGGCCGGCAGCCTGGGCCTGGCTGCCAGCGCCAACCTGAACCCGGAGCGCCGCTTCCCGTCCATGTTTGAACCCGTCCACGGTTCTGCGCCGGACATCGCCGGCCAGGGCATCAGCAACCCGATCGGTGCCATTGCCAGCGCGGCCCTGATGCTGGACCACTTCGGCCTGCACGAGGAAGCACGTCGGGTCGAAGCCGCCATCGAGGCAGCAACCGGCGCGGGGCACCTGACCCGCGACGTGGGCGGCGACGCCACCACCGAGGACGTCACCGGAGCCATCATCAAGGCCCTGACGCTCGCTCCGGCAGCCGTTTAGGACACCCACCTAAGTATTGGCCACTAACGGTGACGTACGACGGCGGCTGGCGGCCGACGTCGTACGTCACCCCCTCAACAGACTTCTTCAGCAATCCTCCAGCGACATTCCAACAATGAGGTAGGAATCATGGACCACAACAGCACTGCCGCAACAGCGGCCCCGAAAACCCGGTGGTACCGGCAACTGTACTTTTGGGTACTGACAGCGATCGTCATCGGCATCCTGGTGGGCTGGCTCGCGCCGGCCACCGGCATCGCCATGGAACCCATCGGCACCACGTTCGTGAACGCGATGAAGATGCTCATCGGACCCATCGTGTTCCTCACGATCGTGGGCGGCATCGCCAGCGTCGCCGACCTGAAGAAGGTCGGAATGACGGGCCTCAAGGCACTCACCTATTTCCAGGTCGGCACCATCTGCGCCCTGGCATTCGGGCTGGTGGCCATCAATATCTTCCGCCTCGGCGAAGGAGTTAACGCCGACCCGGGTGCCATCAAGACCTCGGACTCGGCGGCCAAACTGATCGACGCCGGAGCGCACCAGGAATGGTGGCAGTTCATCACCCACATCATCCCCAACAGCATTGCTGGGCCTTTCGTGGAGGGTGACATCCTCCAGATCATCTTCATCGCCGTCGTCTTTGGCATCGCCCTGAACGCCATCGGCAAAGTGGGCGCCCCCGTACTGGACGGCGTGCAGCGCCTCACCGCCGTGATGTTCAAGATCCTCAGCTTCATCATGAAAGCGGCGCCACTTGGCGCGTTCGGTGCCATGGCCTACGCGGTGGGCAAGTACGGCGTCTCCTCCCTGACCAGCATGGGTGGGCTCATCGCCCTCTTTTACGCCACATCCATCCTCTTCGTGGTGGTGGTCCTCGGCTCGATCATGGCCTTCCTGAAACTGAATATCTTCAGCATGATCCGGCACCTCAAAGAGGAATACATGCTCATCCTGGGCACTTCCACCGCCGAACCCGCCCTCCCCGGCCTGATGCGCAAGCTGGAATACGCCGGCGTCAAGAAGGAAACCGTGGGCCTGGTGGTCCCCACCGGGTACAGCTTCAACCTGGACGGCGCGGCCATCTACCTGTCCCTTGCGGCCCTCTATATCGCCCAGGCAACCAACACCGACCTGACCATTGGCCAGCAGCTGGGCCTGCTTGCCGTCATGCTGCTGACCTCCAAGGGGGCAGCAGGCGTGGCAGGCGGCGGCTTCATCGCCCTCACGGCCACGCTTGCCACCATCGGCACCATCCCGGCGGCAGGCATCATGCTCATCTTCGGAATCGACAAGTTCATGTCCGAGTGCCGCGCCCTGGTCAACTTCACCGGCAACGCCGTGGCCACCCTCTTCATCGCCTGGTGGGACCGCACGCTTGACGCCGACCGTGTACGGCGCGTCTTTGCCGGCGAAGCAGTGGAACCCTTGCCCGCGCAGGCCGCGGAATTGGGTGCCGGGGCGGACCTCAACGACGACGACCTCCACCAGGTGCCTGTCCCCGGGAAGGATCCGGCCGGCGTCGGGCATCCCCTTCCTTCCGATCGCCGCCCCGCCTACTCCGAGACCGTCTGATATGTCCACCTCTACACCCTCCGTCCGTGCCCTCATCGCGCCGGACAAGTTCAAGGGCAGCCTCACTGCAGGTGAGGTGGCCCAGGCCCTGGCGGCGGGACTCCGGTCCACCGCCGGGGCCGGCCGGGCCGTCCAGTGCGACCTTCTGCCACTGGCCGACGGCGGCGACGGCAGCGTGGACGCCGCGGTCTCGGCAGGCTTCGCCCGGCACACCTGCCAGGTCACCGGACCAACAGGGCAGCAAGTGCAGGCGTCCATTGCCTTCGATGGAGTCACCGCTGTCGTGGAAGTTGCCAACACCTGCGGGATCTCGCTCCTGCCCGACGGCGCCCTTGACGCGCTCAACTCCTCCAGTCGGGGATTCGGCGAAGCCATCCGCTTCGCACTCAGCCTGGCGCCTGCGCGGATCGTGCTGGCGCTGGGCGGCAGTGCCAGCACCGACGGCGGAATGGGGATGCTGTCCGCCCTGGGCTACACCTTTACCGACGCCGATGGCCTCCACCTGGAAGGGACAGGGCACGCCCTGTCCCGGATCCACTCCGTCCAGGGCTTCCCCCTTCCCGGCCTGGCGGCGGCTGAACTGATCGTGGCCAGCGACGTCTCCAATCCCCTGACCGGTCCTTCCGGCGCCGCGGCCATTTTCGGACCGCAAAAGGGGGCAGGGCCGGCGGATGTGGCGCGCCTGGACGCCGGCCTGGTGCACTTCGTGGCAAGGATGGCAGACGCAGGATCTGCCTCCGGTCCCGAACTGGCCCGCCATGAAGGAGCCGGCAGCGCCGGCGGAATAGGCTACGCCTGCCTGCTGCTGGGCGCGCGGCAGGTATCGGGAGCGGACTTCTTCCTGGACCTGCTGGATTTCGATACTCGCAGGGACACCTGCGATGTGGTCATCACGGGCGAAGGCAGCATCGACCTGCAGACCCTCGCCGGCAAACTGCCGGCCGCCGTGGCCCGCCGTTCCGGCGGCCGCCCCATCATCGCGGTGGCTGGTCGCTCCCTGCTGCCCCGTGAACGGTGGGCAGACCTGTCCCTGAGCCGGGTGTATGCCCTGGCTGACTACACCAGCCGGGATTCCGCCAAGGACCCCCGGCTCTCCGCCGACCTCCTCCAGCAGATTGGCCGGGAGATCGGGCAAAGCATCCATTAGCCCGGGCACGTTTGTCCCTTCCACCGGCCCCGCTGCGCAGTAGCATCGGGAGAGGGGACGCCGAATACTCCCTGTTGCCCTGGGTACCTTTCCTTGGGCAGGGGGTCTTTTGAGCATCCATGCCAGCACGGAAACGAGCAATGGAAAGAGGAGCTTATGCGGGAGCCGGGCACCAGCGGGAACACTTCGGAAGCGGATGCAGCCGCAGGCAACGGGGAAGTGGAAGCGGGCGCTGCGGAGCCGACGGCGGAACTGGACGTCAATTTCGACGAGCAGTTCTTTGCAGCCAGGCCAAAGGCGCTGCGGCCCATCGCGCGCCGGCGCCAGTTCGTAGGCAGCAGGCCGTCCTTCGAGTTCGACGGGCGGAACGCGGCCTACGTGGACTGGCTCCGCAACCAGGCCATGCTCGGGGACGCGAATACGTTGGCCCGGCAGCTGTCCGGCCAGGCGAGCATGTGGCAAAACTCCTATGCCCATCCCAACCCGCGGGCCGCCGTCGAACGTGCCTCCGTGTGGTTCACCGCCTACCCGTTGTCCTTCATCACCCCCACGGGCCAGTCTTTCCTTTCCGCCCTGGGCGATCCGGCCATGTGGAAGGCGTTCCGTGAAATCGGCATCCGCGGCATCCACACCGGACCCGTGAAGCTCGCCGGCGGCATCAGCGGCTGGTCCCACACTCCCAGCGTGGACGGGCACTTCGACCGCATCAGCATGGCGATCGACCCGGTCTTCGGCACTGAGGAGGAGTTCCGCCGCATGTGCGAGGTGGCCGCTGAGCATGACGGCACGGTCATCGACGACATCGTCCCGGGCCACACCGGCAAGGGCGCGGACTTCCGCCTGGCCGAAATGAATTTCCGGGACTACCCCGGCATCTACCACATGGTGGACATCCCGGAAGAGGACTGGCACCTGCTCCCGGACGTCCCGGAGGGGGCCGACTCGGTCAACCTCAGCCCCGACTCGGAGCAGGCGCTGCAGAAGGCCGGCTACATCATCGGCCGGCTGCAGCGGGTCATCTTCTATGAACCCGGGGTGAAGGAAACGAACTGGAGCGCCACCCGGCCCATCGTGGACACCACCGGCAAGACTCGCCGTTGGGTCTACCTGCACTACTTCAAGGCCGGACAGCCCTCCATCAACTGGCTGGACCCCACCTTCGCCGGGATGCGCCTGGTGGTGGGCGACGCCCTGCATTCGCTCGTGGACCTCGGCACGGGGGCGCTGCGCCTTGATGCGAACGGCTTCCTGGGCGTGGAGAAGAGCGCCGAGGAACAGCCCGGCTGGTCCGAAGGCCACCCGCTGTCCGAGGCCGCCAACCAGCTCATCGGCTCCATGATCCGGAAGGTGGGCGGGTTCTCCTTCCAGGAGCTGAACCTGACCATCGACGACATCAAGGCAACCTCGGACGCCGGCCCGGACCTCTCCTACGACTTCATCACCCGGCCCGCCTACCACTACTCCCTGATCACGGCCGACACCGAGTTCCTGCGGCTGACCCTCCGCCTGTCCCTGGAGATCGGTGTGGACCAGGCCTCGCTAGTGCATGCACTGCAGAACCATGACGAACTCACCTACGAGCTCCTGCACTTCGCCGCCGGGCACCGGGACGAGATGTTCGAGCTCAACGGCGAGGAACTCACCGGCGCCCAGCTGGCCGAACAGATCCAGCAGACCATGCGCGAGCGGCTGACCGGCGAGAACGGGCCATACAACGCCGTCTTCACCACCAACGGCATTGCCTGCACTTCGGTCAGCTTCATCATGGCTGCCCTGGGCATCAAGGACCCGTCCACCACCACCCCGGAACAGGAAGCCCAGATCCGGGACGTCCACCTGCTGCTGGCCATGTACAACGCCCTGCAGCCTGGCGTCTTTGCCCTGTCCGGCTGGGACCTCACGGGAATCCTGGCCCTGGACCGGAGCAGCGTACGGGAACTGACCTCGCAGGGCGATACCCGCTGGATCAACCGCGGCGCCCACGACCTCATGGGCACCAGCCCGGACGCAATCACCTCCTCTTCCGGGATGCCGCGGGCCCGCAGCCTCTATGGCTCCCTGCCGGACCAGCTGAAGGACCCGGACTCGTTCGCGCGCCGGCTGCAGCGGATCCTCACCGTGCGGGAAGACAACGGAATCGCCACAGGGGCCTTGCTCGATGTCCCGGACGTTTCCAACCGCGGCGCACTTGTACTGGTCAACAGGCTCACGGACGGAACCCTTCAGGTCACCGCGCTCAACTTCTCGGGGCAGGACATCGCTGGCAGCATCCAGTCCAACGAGCTGCCCCCCGGCGCCAACGTCAAGGACCTGTTCAGCGGCGAGACCGTGGGGCAGGTGGATGACCTGCACAGCTTCTTCCTGGAACTGCCTGCCTACGGCGGAACTGCCCTGATCCTGACCGAAGCACCTGAGCCCGAGGCGGACGCCTAAAGGTACATCCCGGGGTAGGGCCTGGACTTCGGGTCCTACCCCGCGATGGCGCCCGCCAGCGTGGCTTCGATGACGGCCGGCGAGAGGACATACTGGGTGACCAGTTTGCTGGCGCCAAGGACCGCCGCCTGGCTGCCGGCGCGTGAGCCGTTGATGCGCAGGTGCGAGGTGGCCAGCGGCGGCGAGCGCCGGTACACCACCTCACGGATGCCGGCCACCAGGTGCTCCCCCGTCTCGCCGACGCTGCCGCCCACCACAATGACGGACGGGTTGAGCAGGTTGACCACGGTGGCCAGCACCTCACCGATGTCCCGGCCGGCCTGCCTCAGGGCCTGGATGGCCTGCAGGTTGCCGTCGGCGGCGAGCCGGAGCACATCCGCGCCCTTGGCCACTTCCAGCCCCTGGTCCCGGAGGGAACGCACGACGGCGGGACCGGACGCCAGCGCCTCCAGGCACCCGTAGTTTCCACAGGCACACAGGACATCCGCGCCGCGGGCCACCTGCACGTGCCCCAGGTCTCCTGCCGTGCCGTTGGCGCCGCGCTGCAGTTCCCCGTTGCTGATGATGCCCGAGCCGATGCCGGTGGCCACCTTCACGAAGAAGAAGTTGTTGTGTTCGGGCCAGTGGGCGGACTGCTCCCCCAGTGCCATGATGTTCACGTCGTTGTCCACCAGCACGTGCACGGGCAGGGACCGTTGAACGTAGCTGACCACGTCGAACCCGTCCCAGCCCGGCATGATGGGCGGCTTGACGGGCTTGCCGGTGTCGTGTTCCACGGGTCCGGGCAGGCCGATGCCAATCCCGGCGAGTTCCGCGACGCTTCGTCCGGTGGACGCCAGCAGCTCCTTGCCCTGCGCCACCACCTGGTCCAGGACCGCCTCCGGCCCGTCGGTCACCTGCTGCGCCAGCCGGTGTTCGGCCAGGATGTTCCCGCCGAGGTCCGTGACCGCCACGATGACGTGGGTGGCACCCACATCCACGGCCAGCACCAGGCGGGCGGCCGGGTTGAAGGCAAAGCGCGACGGCGGCCTGCCGCCGCTGGAGAGCGCCTCGCCTGCGGGGCCCACCAGGCCGGACAGCATCAGCGCGTCGATCCGCGAGGCCACGGTTGACCGGGCCAGTCCCGTACTCAGGGCAAGCTCGGCGCGGGTGCGGGCCTGGCCGTCACGCAGCAGCTGGAAGAGGTCGCCGGCGCGCGACAGGCTGCCGACGTCGGAGTCTTTTCCGGCCTGCCTGCCCGTCACTGAAGTCATGTCTAAGTCATAACACTCTTACTTACTGCTGTCATTACCGCAGAAGGACGACGCGCAACAAACAACTTTTGCTTGACGAGCGTCAAAAGTAGTTCTAGGTTGTGACTCGTAGCACATTCGCGGATCCGATGGTGGACATCAGCCGCGGTGATCCCGCCCCGCAGCCTGTTCGCAGCCAGCCCGTTTACGCATCAGAGTCAGCTCCTGTCCCAGAGTCGCTTACAAAGAGGTAACTGAACTTGTCCCATGACACAGCGCCCGCAGACCGCCTCCTCGGCGTCGGCATCCTCGGCGCCGGGCCCGTCACCCAGGCCATCCATCTCCCGGCCCTGGCACGCCTCCAGGACGTCCTGGAAGTCCGGCACATCATGGACGTGGACCCGGCCGTTGCCTCCTCGGTGGCGGCCCGCGTCGGCGCCACGGCCGGCACCAGCATGGATGCGCTGATGAACGATCCGGCCGTGGACGTCGTAGCGATCTGCAGTCCCCACCAGTTCCACGCCGACCAGGTCATCGCCGCCTGCAGGGCCGGAAAGAAAGCCGTCCTCTGCGAAAAGCCCTTCGCAATGAACGCCGGGGAAGCTGCGCGCATCTCGGCGGTCAGCAGCGAAACGGGCGTACCCATCGTCGTGGGCGCCATGCACACCTTTGATCCGGGCTGGCTCGCGGCGGAACAGAACTGGGGCGACCTCCCGGAGCAGGTCCACACCATCCGCTCCTCCATCGTCCTGCCGCCCAATGCCCGCTTCGAAGACTTCGCCACCGAGATTCTCACGCGCCCCGCCGCCGGCGAGCCCGACTACTCGGACATCGATGTCATCAAGAACGCGCTCCGGGGCGGGATCATGGGCCTGGCCATCCACGACCTACCCCTGGTCCGCCGGTTTACCCCGGACTTCGCGGACATCGAGGTCCTCCAGGTGTTCCACGTCCGCCCGTTCGGCTACGCCGTGTCGCTCCGCACCCCAACCCGCGTCATTGAACTGCGTGCCGTCATGAACAGCACCTGGAAACCCGAATGGACCTTCGAGGCAATCTCGGATGATGCGGCACTGCACATCGACTTCACGCCGTCCTACGTGCAGGCCGGCTCCGCGGTCGCCACCCTGACCAGTCGCGGCGGCAGCGAAACGCGCACGTTCGGCCCCTATGGGCATAACGGCTACGAGGGCGAATGGCGTGAACTGGCGGAGCTGGCCAGGGGAACCCGCCAGGCGCCCTCCGCCCAGGCACTGATTGACGACCTCACCTTTGCCCTCGCCATCGCGGACGCAACCGTGGACAGCGCTGCAGGACAGGCCGGCGCGGCAGAAAAAGCAGGAGTTTCGGCATGAGCGGCCCGTACACGGTCTCGGCATCCCCCACCGCCCGGGAAGCCGGGGCGGTAACCCAGACGATGGCTTCACTGCCCGCAACCTTCGCACCCGCCGCGAAGAACCTGCAAAGCACGGCCGACGTGCTGGTGGTCGCGGGCGAACCCGGCTGGACGGACGAAGCCCGCCGCGCCGTCGCCGCAGGTGCCCGCGGCATCGTGGTGGCCAACCCGGTCCCCGAGGACACCCGCGAACTGGCCGCCGCGGCAGACGCCGCAGGAACCGCCGTCGTCCTGGACCTCCGCTGGGCCTCCAACCCTGCGCTGGTGGCAGAAGGCGACGGCCCCGACGCCCGTGACGCAGTGCGCAGCGCCCTGGGCACCGCGTCACTGCTGGACAGTGTGGCGACGGCGGCTCCCGGCACGGACCCGCGGCGGCTCCTTGGCGAGCACCTGGCCGCGCTGCTGGCCGTCATCGGAACGTTCGACGACGTCAGCCTCCTCCGCAGCGACGCCACGGGATACACCGTGGCCGGCAGGCTGGCCAACGGCGCACCGTTCACGGCCCAGGGCGTGCTGACCGCGGCCCGCCCGGCCGGCGTCGATATCCGCCTCTACACCGCCGACGGCGGGGTGGCCGTCCAGGTTCCGGATCCGGACGCAGCCTGGCCGGCTGAAGTCCGGGTCACCGGAGCCCACGGCGAACTCCTGCTTCCCACGCTTTACGAATCCGCCCACCGGTGGGCGTGGCGGCGCCTGAAGGACCATCTTGGCGCCGGCACCCGGCCGGACGATCTGGCCGGGTTCGCCCGACTGACCGACCTCTACGCAACCCTCGCTGACACGTAACCAGACCCACCGATACGCAACCTGAACAGCAGTCCAGTCCCACCTCCACTCTCAACGATGAGCAGGACCGCATCAACGGCGCATCACGCCTGCCGGTCCCGAAAGGACACATGATGAACGCAACATCCGAACAGCGCCGCTCCTTCTCCCGCCGCGGTTTCCTGGGCCTGACGGCTGCCGCCGCTGCAGCACCCCTTCTCGCTGCCTGCGGCGGCGGATCGGCCTCGCAGGGCGGCGGAGGTGGAGCGGGCGGGACGGTCAAGTTCTGGGACATGCCGTGGGCCACGCCCGCCTACAACGACGCCGCCAAGGGCATCGCAGAGGGTTTCTCCGGTGCCAACGGCGCCAAGGCGAGCTACCAGATCATCCAGTGGAACAACTTCTACCAGACCTTCTCCTCCGCGATCGCTTCAAAGACGGGCCCGGCCGTGTCCACGGGCGGCGGATTCCAGGCCTTCCAGTTCGAACAGCAGGGCCAGATCGCGTACGCGGACAAGGTGATCGAGAAGCTGAAGGCCAGCGGCCAGTTCGACGACTTCCTGCCCGGCGTGCTGGACCCGTTCAAATCGGACAAGGGCTATGTGGCGGTCCCGTGGCAACTGGACATGCGCGTCTTCTGGTACCGCAAGTCGCTGTTCGAAAAGGCCAACGTTGCGCTCCCCACGGACTGGCCGTCGCTGCTGGAAGCGGGCAAGGCCCTGAAGAAGGTGGGCGCGTTCGGCTTCACCACCGGCGCAGGCGCGGGCAACAACTACGCCAACCACTCCATGATCATGATGATGGTCAACAACGGCGGCGGTGTCTGGAACAAGGATGGCGAGCTGGACCTGATGAACGACCGCAACGTCGAGGCCATGGAGTTCGTCCTGGAACTCGTGTCCAACGGCATCGTGGATCCCGCCGCGGTCAGCTACACCACGGACAACATGTCCGCTCAGTGGAAGGACGGCAAAGCAGGCTACGGCCTGTTCCAGGTGAACGTCCCGCAGCGCGTGGGCGATACCTCGGGCGACCTGCTGGTGGCTGACCCCATCAAAGGTCCGCACGGGGACAAGGCAACGATCGTTTTCCCCAACAACATCATGATGTACACCAACACCCCGTCCCAGGAAGCGTCGGAAGAGTTCCTGGTGTACTACCTGGGCCAGCTCAAGCAGCTGTGGCAGAAGAAGCTGATGTCCGCCCTGCCGGTCTTCAAGTCCATCACGGAGATTCCCGAGTTCGCCAACGACCCCAACAACGTCAAGATCGTCAAGGACTGGCAGCCCATCGCCAAGACCTTCGCCGCCCAGGGCAGCAAGCTCAACGCCAACCTCGCCGCACTCGACGGCGGGCAGGCGCTGAACCAGTTCAGCCAGAGCATCATCACCGGAAAGGCCGACGCCAAGACTGCCCTGCAGACCTTCCAGTCCGGCCTCGAATCCGTCCTGAAGAAGTAGGACGGACCGCCCATGTCCAGCACCACCACCCAGTCCGGCCTGGCCCGGGCCCGCCGCGGGCTTGCCCCCGGCGGGTCCGGGACGGTCCCCGGAAAACGCAAGAGCAAGCTCTCCGCCCAGGCAACCAGGACCTTCTTTTGGCTCCTGCTTCCCTCCGTGGTCCTCCTTGTCCTGATCCACGGCTACCCGCTGATCTATGCGGCCATCCAGGCGACGCACGACGGAGACCTGCTCCAGACCGGCAACTTCGTGGCCGCGCAGAACTTTGCCACCGTCCTGACCTCACCGGCGTTCTGGAAAGCCGCCCAGTTCACCCTGTGGTTCACCATCGTGGGCGTCTTCGGGTCCTGGCTCGTGGGCCTGGGCCTGGCCCTGCTCCTGCGCACCAGGATCCCGGCCGGCGGCACCTTCAAGGTCCTGCTGCTCCTGCCCTGGGTGGTGCCCATCGTGGTGTCCTCCACTGCATGGAACTGGCTGGTGGCCACCCCGGACAGCCTGATTCCGTCGCTGTTCAGGAACCTGGGCATGGGCACCCCGCTCTTCCTGGCAGACCCCTCACTGGCTTCCATCACGGTGATGGTGTTCAAGGTCTGGGTCAGCTTCCCCTTCATGATGATGATGATTTCGGCCGCCCTGGCATCCGTTGACACCACCGTCTATGAAGCAGCCAGCATGGACGGGGCCAGCCGTTGGCAGCAGTTCACCCAGATCACCCTGCCGCTGATTGCCCGCTCCACCTACATCAGCTGGATCCTGATGACCATCTTCTGCGTCAACGACTTCCCCACCATCTACCTGCTCACCGGCGGCGGCCCGGTCAACGCCACGACTTCACTGGTGGTCCTGGCCTACCGGACCGTGTTCCAGGACTTCGCCACCGGCCCGGGCGTGGCCATCGCCTTCCTCATGACCATGACCCTGGTGGTCATCTCGGTCATCCTGTACCGCCAGATCCGAAAGTCGAGCGTCGAATAATGAGCGCAGTACTCCACGCCCATCCCGAATCCGGCCCCTCACTCGGCATCGACGCCGGCAAACGCCGCAAGGTCCTCTCCGAGGCCGGCCAGCGCGGCCGCTGGTGGCGCTTCGCCGCGATCCTCATCATCACCGGGATCGTGCTGGTTCCCATCATGGTCACCGTGCTGCTGGCGTTCACACCCGGACCCAACAGCACCGCCACCGGCCTGACCTTCGAAAACCTCAGCAACGTGTTTTCCAAGACCTTCGCCGCCACCTGGCTCAAGAACAGCCTGGTCACCACCCTCTCCACCGTGGTGGTGTCGGTGGCCGTGGCCGCACCAGCGGGGTACGTCCTTTCCCGGGGCCGCAGCAAGGCAGTTTCCGGATATTCGCTGCTGCTGTTCGTGATGCAGTCCCTGCCCATCATCACCTCGGTGGTGCCGCTGTTCATCCTGTTCGCCGGGATGGGGCTGGTGGACAACCTCCTGGGCCTGACCATCATCTATGTTGGTTCCACCATGACGGTAGCCACCTGGATGATGGCCGCCTACTTCGACTCCATCCCCATCAGCCTGGAGGAGGCTTCCTGGATCGATGGCTGCTCGGTTTTCGGTTCCTTCACCAAGGTGGTGCTTCGGAATTCCCTTCCCGGCGTCCTCTCGACCGCGATCTTCGCCTTCCTCCTCGCCTGGAACGACTACCTGGTGGCCATCGTGTTCCTGCGCTCGAATGAAATCTTCACCCTGCCCATGGGTGTGCAGTCCTTCTTCCAGCAGAATGCAACGGACTGGACCTCCGTCATGGCCCTGGCCGTGGTCATGATGCTCCCACCCGTCATCGTCTTCGCCACCCTGAACAAGTACTTCAGCGTCGGCGGCATCGGCGGCTCCCTCGCCGGCCGCTGACCCCACCCCCACCACCTACAGAACAGCTAAGGAAACCCATGTCCTACTCACTGCAGCTTTACACCCTCCGCAACGCCATCTCGGAGGATCTTCCGGGGACCATCAGGAAGGTGGCGGAGATCGGCTACACCCAGGTTGAGCCGTACAACTTCGTGGCCACGGCCAAGGAACTCGGCACGGCCCTGAAGGAGAACGGCCTCACCGCACCGTCCGGCCACGCACCCCTCATGAGCCAGGACCAGGACGAGATCTTCGCAGCGGCCAGGGAACTGGGCATCACCACCGTCATCGATCCGTTCCTGCCGGCTGAGCACTGGCAAAAGGCCGAGGACATCCAGGCCACGGCCGAAAAGCTTAACGCGGCCGCCCGGAAGGGCGCCGAGTACGGCATCCGGGTGGGCTACCACAACCACGCCTGGGAGCTGGAGTCCACCATCGAGGGCCGCACCGCCCTGGAGTACTTCGCGGACCTGCTGGATCCGGAACTGGTCCTGGAGGTGGACACCTACTGGGCGGCAGTGGGCGGCCAGGATCCCGTGGAACTCCTGGCCAGGCTGGGCGACCGGGTGAAATTCATCCACATCAAGGACGGGCCCCTGAACAAGGACAACAAGGCCCAGCAGCCCGCAGGCCAGGGCAAGGTGCCGGTCATCGACGTCATCGCCGCGGCAAAGTCGCTGGAGGTGGGCGTCGTGGAGTTTGACGACTACGCCGGCGACATCTTCGAAGGCATCGCCCAGAGCCTGTCCTTCCTCAACGCTGCAGGCGAAGGAGTAAAAGCATGAACACCACAACTTCCAGCAAGGGCCCGGTGGGAGTCGGCGTCATCGGCGCCGGCGTGATCAGCAAACAGTACCTGGACAACCTCACCGCGTTCCCGGACCTCAAGGTCCATGTCATCGCCGACCTCTTCGAGGAAGCCGCCGAGGCGCGCGCGAAGGAATACGGCGTGCCCGAATGGGGCGGCGTGGACAAGGCCCTGAACCACCCGGACGTGGAGATCATCGTCAACCTCACCATTCCCGCCGCGCACGTGGAGGTGGCCACCGCCGCCGTCAACGCCGGAAAGCACGTCTGGACGGAGAAGCCGTTCTCCCTGGACCGCGAATCCGGGCTGGGCCTGCTCAAGACCGCGGACGCCGCCGGCATCCGCCTGGGCTGCGCCCCGGACACCTTCCTTGGGGCCGGCATCCAAACAGCCCTGCGCCTGATCAAGAGGGGTGACATCGGCACGCCGCTGACCGCGATGACCACGTTCCAGACCCCCGGCCCGGAGTCCTGGCACCCCAACCCGGCCTTCCTCTTCCAGCACGGCGCCGGCCCGCTGTTCGACATGGGCCCGTACTACCTCACCACCCTTGTCCAGGCCTTCGGCTCCATCCGCAAGGTAGCCGCCGTCGGGTCAAAGGCCAAGGATGTGCGCGTGATCGGTTCAGGACCCAAGGCCGGCGAGGAGTTCACCGTCGAGGTGCCCACCCACGTTTCCGCAATGGCGCAGTTCGAATCCGGCGCCTCCTCGCACAGCGTCTTCTCCTTCGAGTCCCCCCGGACCCGCATGGGGTTCGTGGAAATTACCGGCACCGAAGCCACCATCTCGCTGCCGGATCCCAACTACTTCACCGGCGACATCAAGCTCTGGCGCGCCGGTGACGAGGACTGGACCACCGTTCCGGCCACCGGGCCCGCCAACGGCCGCGGCATGGGCGTGCTGGACATGGCACGCTCCATCCGCGCCGGTGTGCCGCACCGCGCCACGGGTGAACTGGCCTACCACGTCCTGGACACCATGGTCTCCATCACCGAGTCCATAGGCTCCGGCACGTTCGTGGACGTCGAAAGCTCGGCCCCGGCATCCCCGGCCCTCCCCGAGGACTGGGCGCCGGAAACCGCCACCCTCTAATCCAGCACGTAGTCCAGCCAGCAGGAAGCACGCAGGAACGCACCATGACCACACCCTCACACCCGTCCGAACCTCCGGCCTCCCGCCCGGTTTCCCGCCCGTTGGGTGTGGCCGCCATCGGCTACGCCTTCATGGGCAAGGCCCACTCCAACGCGTGGCGGAACGTGGCCAGCTTCTTCGACGTCCCGGCCTTCGAACAGAAGGTCCTGGTGGGCCGGGATGCCGGCGCCGTGGCAGAGGCCGCGGCGAAGTACGGCTGGGCCGAACCAGCCACCGACTGGCGCACGGTCATCACCCGCGATGACATCGATATCGTGGACATCTGCGCTCCGGGCTGGATGCACGCCGAAATCGCCATCGCTGCGCTGGAGGCGGGCAAGCACGTCCTGGTGGAAAAGCCGCTGGCCAACACCCTGGCGGAAGCCGAACTGATGGCCGCCGCCGCGGCCAAGGCCCGGGCCAACGGCGTGCAGTCGATGATCGGCTTCAACTACCGGCGGGTCCCCGCCCTGGCGCTGGCCAGGGAACTGATCGCCGAGGGCCGGCTGGGCACCGTCCGGCACGTCCGCGCCGCCTACCTCCAGGACTGGCTCGCGGACGCCCAGGCCCCCATGACCTGGCGGCTGCGGAAGGAGACCGCCGGGTCCGGCGCGCTGGGGGACATCGCCAGCCACGCCATCGACCAGGTGCTTTTCCTCTTGGGCGACCAGGTCACCGAGGTCAGTGGCCGGCTCAACACCTTCGTGGACCGCCGCCCCGGTGCGGACGGCATCGAGGACGTGACGGTCGACGACGCCGCCTGGGCCACGCTGTCCCTCACCTCCGGGGCGGTGGCCTCAGTGGAGGTCTCCCGGGTGGCCACGGGCAGGAAGAACTCCCTGCAGATCGAGGTCTACGGCGACAAGGGCAGCCTGCTGTTCGACCTGGAAAACCTCAACGAGCTTGGCTTCCTGGACGCCACCGTCCCGGTCCGCGAACAGGGCTTCCGCAGGATCCTGGTCAACGAACCCGAGCACCCCTACCTGGACGCGTGGTGGCCGCAGGGCCACATCATCGGCTGGGAACACACCTTCACCCACCAGGTGCGCGACTTCCTGCTGGCCATCAAGGACGGAACCCAGCCCTCGCCGTCGTTCGAAGAAGGACTGAACGTCCAGTACGTCCTGGACGCGGTGGAGGAATCCGCGGCCAACAAGAGCACGCTCACCGTCGTGCGCCACTAACATCCCGTCTTCCAAGGAGCCCCGCATGCCCCGCCCCTTCACCCTGTTCACCGGCCAGTGGGCCGACCTGCCCTTCGAAGAAGTGGCACGCCTCGCCTCGGGCTGGGGCTATGACGGCCTGGAAATCGCCGTCTCCGGCGACCACCTGGACGCCTGGCGCTGGGACGAACCCGGCTACGTCGACTCCAAACTCGAAATCCTGGACAAATACAACCTCAAGGTCTGGGCCATCTCCAACCACCTCAAGGGCCAGGCCGTCTGCGATGACCCCATCGACTTCCGCCACCAGGCCATCGTCGGGTCCAAAGTCTGGGGCGACGGCGACCCCGAAGGCGTCCGCCAACGCGCCGCCGAAGAAATGAAACACACCGCCCGCCTCGCCAAGGCGCTCGGAGTGGACACCGTCGTCGGATTCACCGGCTCCTCCATCTGGCAGTACGTGGCTATGTTCCCGCCCGTCCCCGAAAAGGTGATCGACGCCGGCTACCAGGACTTCGCCGACCGCTGGAACCCCATCCTGGACGTCTTCGACGAACAAGGGGTCCGCTTCGCCCACGAGGTCCACCCGAGCGAGATCGCCTACGACTACTGGACCACCGTGCGCACCCTGGAAGCGATCGGCCACCGCGAAGCGTTCGGCCTGAACTGGGACCCCTCGCACATGATGTGGCAGGGCATTGATCCCGTCTCCTTCATCTGGGACTTCAAGGACCGGATCTACCACGTGGACTGCAAGGACACCAAGATCCGGCAGACCGGCCGGAACACGGTCCTGGGCTCCCATCTGGCCTGGGGCGACCCTCGCCGCGGCTGGGACTTCGTCTCCGCCGGACGCGGCGACGTCCCCTGGGAAGCGTCCTTCCGTGCCCTCGCCGCCATCGGCTACAGCGGCCCCATCTCCGTGGAGTGGGAAGATGCAGGCATGGACCGCCTCCATGGCGCCCCTGAGGCTCTCGCCGCCCTGAAAAAGTACGACTTCCCCGCCTCCCAGACCAGCTTCGACGCCGCCTTCAGCAGCAGGGACTAGGGAGAACCCGCGTGGTCCGCACCCTTGAACCAGGCCAATGCTGCGAGGTGTGGACCGCGTCAGTCACCGGGGAATCTTCGCTCGTCTTCCGCACGGAGGACATGCTGCTCGAGGCGCCCAACTGGACCCTCGACGGGCGGGAGCTGATCCTCAACGGAAACGGCAAGCTGTGGCGGTTCGACCTGCTGGCCGGCGCCCTCCGTGAGATTCCGATTACCGGCGTCCCGGATCTCAATAATGACCACGTCCTGGACCCGGACGGCAGCGGCATCTTCCTCTCAGGGGAGGACGGCCATATCTACCGCGCAATGCTGGCAGGCGGGGACGCCACGAGGATCACGGACGACGACGGTTCCTTCCATTTCCTCCATGGCGTCAGTCCCGACGGCGGCCGGCTGGCCTACGTGGACATTGCGGCCGGCGACTTTACGCGGCCCGGCCGGCTGCGGACCATCGCGTCCGGGGGCGGCCCACCCGAGAAAGTGGAGGTGGGCCAAGGGCACTGCGACGGGCCTGAATATTCTCCGGACGGAATATGGCTGTACCTGAACACGGAGTCGTTCACCACGGCACCCCGGCCACGCCCAACTGGCCCGGGTCCGCCCGGACGGCAGCCAGTTCGAGCCTCTGGTGGACAGCGGAACGGTCGACTGGTTCCCGCACCTCTCCCCTGACGGCCGGCTGGCCAGCTATCTCCGCTTTCCCGCTGGAACCCGGGGCCACCCCGCAGACCTTCCGGTGGAGGTCGTCCTGGTGTCCACCAACGGCTGGGCCACGCCGCTGCACACCTGGCCGGTGTTCGGTGGCCAAGGCACCCTCAACGTCAACAGCTGGTCCCCGGATTCGAGACGGTTCGCGTACGTGGCCTACCCCTTGGACGGCGCGCGCGACGCTTAGCCGCTGATCAGACAGCATCCTCTTTCAGGACGACGTCGTACGCCTCCACCCGCCGGTCCGTCACGGTGGTGGGTGACTCAAGGTGGACCGCTCCGGAGGGCAGGATGCCCGCCCCGCCGTACCGTTCCATGACCTGCCACTGGGCCACGACATCCTCGCCCGCGTGATCGGCGGGGAGGCTGGTCCAGAAACGGAACCCTCCGGCGTCGTTCAATGCATCCCTGCGGTACAGCACGCAGCCACCCAGCCACGCCACGTGGTACGGCACCCATTGGCCGGGCTGCAGCGACAGTTCGGCACTGAGGTGGCTGAGATTGGCAGCGCTGTGCAGCGGCCAGCGCTCAAAGCCCGGCGCGCCCGGCCGGATCCGCTCCGGAGTCACGGGGCCTTCCCAGGCCTGGAACGCGGCCGTCTGTTCCGGTCTGCGGTCATCCAGGAAGGACAGGCCCTGCGGCGCCATTCCTACAAAACCGCACTGAAGCTCATCCAGCTCCGTGCTCAGCCGCTCCAGGGCACCCGGCTCCAGCCAGACGTCGTCGTCAAGGAAGAGGCACTGGGCCGCCGTAGCCTGGTCCAGCAGGAACTGGCGGTGTTCGGCCAGTCCGCGCCGCGGCAGGTGCCGCAGCAGCGTGACGGGCCGGCCCTGCGCCTCCAGGACGCGCACCATTGCAGCGGCAGCGGGATGGTCAAAGGCGGGCTGCCCCGCTGACTGGTCGCTGATGACGACGGCGAACGCGGGCTCAGTCTGTCCAGCCAGTCCCGCGAGGGTGACGGCGAGCTCGGCCGGCCTGTTGCAGGTGGGCACCAGGACGTCCACCGCCACATTGTCCGGCCGGTCCTGCGGCCGCGCCCACTGTTCAGAAGATCTCCTGGCCACAGTCCACCTTCCCGGCGTTGAATTTTCGCGCCGGTGGATGCAAAGACTGCTCGCTGCTGCCTGCCGGCGACTTGGGTTCTGCATGTTCCGTACCCAGCCGGACGGGATGTATTCGCGGGTGCTCCCCCCGCCAGGGGACGATGAGGGTGGAGCCTGCTGAACGCAAAGACCCCCGTTTCTGCTGCCATCAGGGGCAGCAGAAACGGGGGCCTGGATGGATCAGAACGCTTTATCCGGCGTCGAAGCTTTCATCGTTGTCGTTGGGCGACTCCTCCTTGGGAAGGTCGTTTCCGCTGCCGTCCGGAATGCCGGTGGCTTCCTGCCCGGACTCCGAGGAGACCGGCGCCGACCCCTGGGAATCGTCATTGGACTCATCGATTTCCGCTGCGCTGGACGGAAGATCCATGTCGTGCGGGACGGGCTCCTGGCCCGTACCGGACTGCGGTTCGTTGGTGTCCGCGCCGCCCGAGGATGCACCGCCACCGGACTGCTGGCCCTGGCCGCCCTGCGTCCCGGCGGCCTCCTGCTCGGCGGTTGGGGTGCCGTAGCCGCCCGGAGCCGTCTCGGGTTCAGCCTGCTGGTTTTCCTGCGTCATGCTTCCTCCTGTTGTTCATTGCCGATATTGCTGGTCTGGTGATCCTGATTAAAGCCCCTTGCCGCCCGTGACGGGCAGGACTGCGCCGGAAATGTAGGAACCGTCCTCCGAGGCGAGCAGTACATACGCCGCGGCGAGCTCGGCCGGCTGCCCCGCGCGTTCCAGCGGGGTGTCCTGCCCGAAGGAGGGGAGCTTGTCCGGCCACTCGGTGGCCGGGATCAGCGGTGTCCAGATGGGGCCCGGAGCCACGGCGTTGACGCGGATCCCCTTGGGGCCCAGCTCCTGGGCCAGCGCCTTGGTGAACGCCACCTGCGCCGCTTTGGTCATGGCGTAGTCGATCAGCCCCGGTGACGGGTTGAAGGCCTGGATGGAGGCGGTGGTGATGATCGAGGCCCCGGCCTTCAGGTGCGGCACGGCCGCCCGCGCGGACCACAGCAGCGAGTAGAGGTTGGTCTTGAAGACGCGGTCAAACTCCTCGGTGGGAAGGGCGTCCAGGCTCTCGCGGTTCTTCTGGTACGCGGCGTTCAGGACCAGCACATCCAGGCGGCCGAATTCGGAGACCGTTTCCTCCACGATGCGGGTGCTGAACTCCTCCTCGCGGCCATCGCCGGGAAACAGCAGCACCCGGCGCCCGGCTTTCCGGATCCACTCCGCGGTGTCCTGCGCGTCGTCTTCTTCCTCGGGCAGGTAGGAGATCGCGACGTCGGCCCCCCTCACGGGCGAAGGCGATGGCGGCAGCCTTGCCGATGCCGGAGTCCCCGCCGGTGATGAGCGCCGCCTTGCCTTCGAGTTTGGCGTGCCCCTCGTAGCTCTGCTCCCCGTGGTCGGGCTTGGGGTCCATGGGCGCAGTCAGTCCGGGCTGTTTTTGTTCCTGTTCAGGGAAGGGGCCCGAGTGGTAACCGCCGCGCGGATCCTTCGGCTGGTCTGTCTGCTTGTCCGTCTCGCTCATAGTCCGCCTGCCTGTGTCGGTTGACCTGTGTCGGTGGGAAGAGCACTGCCGTGCCCCGGCCCTTCGAAGCTATCCCGGGCGGAGGACCAAGTCCACCGCTCGGCGGTAATAATCAGTAAACTTATCAAATGTTGTAGCTCGCGCAACGGCCAACCTTGTTTCTGGGTAGGGGAGGAATAGAAAGAAGGCCGGGGCCGCGGCCGGAGAGGAAGGAGAGCCGATGTCCGAAGTTGAGGACTACACGGGCCGGACGGGACGCAATGAAACCCGCGAGGAGCAGCTTGACCGCAACTGGGCCGAACTCCTGCAGGAGTTGCGTGTGCTCCAGACCGGGGTACAGATCCTGGCCGGCTTCCTGCTGACGCTGCCGTTCCAGCAGCGGTTCGAAAAGCTGGACGACTGGGAGGTTGGCCTCTACCTCACCAACGTTGTCATCGCGGCCCTGACCACCGCCTTCATCCTCCTCCCGGTCAGCGTGCACCGCCGGCTCTTCCGCAAACGGCTCAAGGAAACACTGGTCTCCAGCGCCGACACCATCACCAAGATCGCCCTTGGCGGCATTGCCCTGCTGAGCGCCGGAACAGCCGCCCTGGTGTTCGATGTTGCCGTCGGGCGATCCGCTGGAGTCACCGCCGGCGGCGCGCTGCTGGGCGTCATGGTGGTCATGCTGGTGTTCGTACCGCTTCGACTGAACAAGCGGGCCACGGGAAGGATCGTCCCGCCCACCTCGGATAAGGAGTAGACGATGCGTAAATGGGCCAAGGAACATGGGCTGTTGCTGGCCAACGCAGGCCTGTTCATTGCATTTTTTGTCGGCATGATCCTCTCGGGGGCTGCTTCCTACAGTGAGGAACAGCAGTCCCACGGGGAGCCTGCCGTTTCGGTTCTGGAATTCCTGGGCACGGGTGCCTTCGTTGAGGCCACATTCGAGAACTGGGAATCGGAGTTCCTGCAGATGGCCATGTACGTGGTCCTCACGGTTTTCCTTTTCCAAAAAGGCTCATCCGAATCCAAGCCCATGGGCAGGAAAGCCCCGCAGGACGAAGACCCGGGTCAGGCGGACCTCAACAAGAACACCCCTTGGCCGGTGCGTCGCGGCGGAGTGGTGCTCAAAGTGTACGAGCACTCCCTGTCGATCATGTTCTTAATCGTGTTCCTGGCTTCCTTCACCCTCCACGCCGCCGGCGGCGTGCAGGAGTACAACAATGACCAGCAAAGCCATGGCCAGCCCACCATCAGTTTCCTGCAGTATCTGGGGACCAGCCGGTTCTGGTTCGAGTCCTTCCAGAACTGGCAAAGCGAGTTCCTGGTGGTGGCGGTCCTTGCGGGAGCTTCGGTCTACCTGCGGGAAAAGGGCTCCCCGGAATCGAAGCCCGTTGCAGAACCCCACTACGAAACCGGGGCCTGAGGTCCCGGCCAGTCATCCTGCCCGATAACACCCGTCCCATTACCCAGCCCCATCCAAAGAGGAGAGACTGTATGAGAACGTCCTTGCGAACCATCCTTCTGGCCCTGCTGCTCCTGGCCGCCCCGGCCCTTCCTGCCGCCGCCGCCGTTGCAGCGGCGCCCGAATCCGCCATCAGCCAGGCAAACCCCAACCAGGCAGAGGCGGCACAGATGGCCTCGGGATCAACAGGCACGGCATGGGCCGCAGGCACGTCTCCCACACCTTCCCCCGGTGATACCGCGTCCACCGGCCCCGCCAATCCCGGCACGGGTGAATCGGCCCAGAACGAGTCCACACGCCTGAATTACTTCCCGTGGGTGGTTGCTGGAATCGCCGTGCTGGTGGTGATTGCGGTGCTGATTTTCCGGCGCCGCCGCAACACCACGATCGTGGGCTAATTCAGCTAGGCGCCCTCAAGTACCTGGCTTGTCGCCCAGGCCAGGTACTTGCCGGCGTTCGCCACGGCGTCGTCGGGGCTCGACGCGACGTCCAGCAGCTGCGCCGCGGCAACCACGCCGTGCCCGGCGAGGTCCTCAAGGGTCACCAGGATCCTGCCGGCCACCACGATGACGGGGATGCCGCGTTCCCGGGCCGCGTCCGCGAGCGCGATGGGCGCCTTTCCGGTGAGCGACTGCGAATCCATGGACCCCTCACCGGTGATCACCAGGTCTGCCTGCTCCAGCTGCTCGGCCAGGCCGGTCAGCCCGGCCACCAGTGCGAAGCCGCCTTCCAGCGTGGCGTCGGTAAAGGCAAGGAACGACGCCGGGAAGCCGCCGGCGGCGCCCGCGCCGGGGACGTTCACGTCCCGGCCCGTTGCTTCCCGCAGCACGGACGCCCAGTTGCGCAGCCCGGCGTCGAGCATTTCCACAGCCTCCTGGTCCGCACCCTTTTGGGGGGCGAAGACATGCGCGGCGCCCGAGGGTCCGTACAGCGGATTACGGACGTCGACGGCGATGCGGAACGTCGTTGCGGACAGCCGCGGATCCAGCCCCGTGGTGTCCAGGGCCACCACGTCGGCCAGCGAACCGCCACCCAGGGGCACCACGTTCCCGGCGGAATCCAGGGGCTTCAGGCCCAGGGCGCGCAGTGCGCCGCTGCCGCCGTCGGTCATGGCCGAACCGCCCAGGCCCAGGACAATCTCGGTCGCCCCCGCATCCAGGGCAGCTGCAATGAGCTGGCCGCAACCGTAGCTGTGGGCACGCAGGGCGTTGGCAGGAGTTGGTTCCATGTCGGCCAGGCCGGAGGCCTGCGCCGTTTCGATCACTGCCGTGACCTTGCCGTCGCCGCCCTTGTGGACTGCCCAGGCGGCACCGAGCGGGGTGAGGATGGGACCTACCACGGCATTCAGCCGCTCCTCGTAGCCCGCAGCCACGGCCGCCTCCAGGGTGCCCTCGCCGCCGTCGGCAATGGGAAACTGGGTGGCGACGGCTTCCGGGTACACCCGCAAGGCGCCTTCCGCGATGGCGGCGGCAGCCTCGGCCGCGGTCAGGGACCCCTTGAACTTGTCCGGAGCGATAAGAATGCGCATGGGCTCCATCATGCCAGCAAGTCCTGGGAATGCGCTTGCCGGGCGCGTTACAGGGACTTCTGTGACCGCCCGCCTGAAGAACGGTGCGCCGCGGGGACTACGCCTCGCGCCAGTCGTTGCCGGTGATGTGCGATCCCGCCTGCGGACCCATCTGAAGCATCCCGCCATCGACCACCCACGCCGCCCCGGTTACGTAGCTTGAGGCGGGCGAGGCGAGGAAAGCAATGACGTCGGCGATCTCCCGCGCGTCCCCGGGCCTGCCCAGCGGCACCCCGGGCCGCTCCGTCGTTCTGGGATCCTGGTCCTCCTGGCCGGTCATCGGGGTGGCGATTTCGCCCGGTGCCACCGTGTTGGCGGTGATGCCGTACTGGCCCAGCTCCAGGGCGAGAGTCTTCATGAGGCCTCCCAGCCCGTGCTTGGACGCATCGTAGGCGGACGAGCCCACGCGCGGCTGGAACTCATGGACGCTGGATACTGCCACCAGCCGCCCTCCCCTGCCGGCCTTGACCATGCGCCGCGCTGCCGCCTGCAGGCAGACAAACGCGCCATTGAGGTTGGTGTCCAGGACCTGCATCCAGTCATCGATGCCCATGTCCAGGAACTTGGTGCTTGCGCCGGTGCCCGCGTTGTTCACGAAGACGTCCAGCCCGCCCAGTTTCTCGGCGAGTTCATCGATCACGCCCGCAGCGGCACGCAGTTCGGTGGTGTCCAACTGCCGGACCACGGCTTTGCGGCCCAGGCCGCGGATTTCTTCGGCGGTTTCCTCGGCACCTGCCTTGTCCGAATGCCATGTCACACCGACGTCCATTCCGGCGCGGGCCAGGGCCACGGCGGTGGCCTTGCCGATCCCGGAGTCGGAGGCGGTCACGATGGCGGTGGTGGGCGTGAAGTTGCTGGTGTCCGGCATGGCGGGGCCTTTCGTCGGGTCAGGCGTGGTTCTGGTCGGTTGGGGTTCTGGCTCAGGGTTGGTCAGGCGGGACGGCGGAGGTCATCCTCGTAGGACTCGTCGTGGTTGGCCTTGGCCCTGCGGCCGGCTGCCTCGAAGTCCGGCTGCGCTTCCGGCACGGCCATCAACGGCACCGCGAAGGTCACCACGGGCCGGCCGTCGCCGTCGTCCGCTGACCGGATGGTCAGGCTCCTGGTGCCCGGCGGCACCGACGGGGTGAAGACCTGCAGGTTGCGGGAGCCCACCGTGGCCGTTTCCTTCAGGGTGTATTCCGTCCCGAAGTGGTCCTGGACGGTGAGGCGGGGTTCGGCGGCGTCGTCGGAGGGAAGGTGGATGTTGACCACCAGCCCGGATGCCCATACCTCCACTGACAGGATGGTGAACTCAGTGGCGGAGGTAACGTGCCGCCCATAGGTGGGGGGAAGGAGCATCCGGCGCAGTGCGCCGGATGGAATGAGGTTGCTCATGTTGATTCCTGTAGGTCTTGCGCCGGTGGCCGGTGCGTGGCGCCGGAGGGTGATCCGGTGCCGGCCCGAACGCTGGGCGCGGTGCGGCTTAGGCGTCTTCGCGGTTGGGATTTTCCAAGCGGAAGAAATTGGATTGGGTGCCGTCGCTGCGCTGTTCCTGGTAGATGAAATTCAGTTTTCGGGAATCGAAGGTGTCGAACCATTCATCCCAGCTGATGTGGCGGAGTTTGTCGTCCTTGCCGCCGAAGTCGATCCGGAGCACTCCGAGATGGTCACCGTGTTCCGTACCTTCCACCGTGGCGGGAACGCCGTCGCGCTCCTCCGCCCACCTCCTGATGACTTCATGGTGGGTGGTGGCAAGGCTGCGGCCCTCGCGTTCGGGCTCGTCATCCGGTGAGGTGACTTCCTGCGAGTACTTCAGGGATTTGGAGGAGTCCGGGCCATGGCGGATCTTCCCGCCCTCGGGGCCTGCACCCAGGTCGTCCTCGTCCCTGCTGCCATCCGCTTCGCGGGTCTTATTGCCTTTATCCTGTGCCATGGCGCTCTTCCTTTCACCTCTGGCTAACTAGTAAGTCTACTTACTATGGAGCCTCCGGATCCGCCCGCTGTCAAGGGGATGGAAGACACGCTGTGGGCACGGTGCGGGGATCTGCGCGAAGTTTACGGAACCGGTGGAACGCCTGCCGGCCGTGGTTACCGGCGTGGGCGGACCACTGCGTAATACCCGGGAACCCGGTCCTGGCCGGGCACGCCGGTCACCGGATTGGTTTCGATGGCCACATGGCCATCCTCAAGGAGTTCCCAGGCCGACGGCGGGAACGCACGTTCGCGCTCTTCGGGCCCGAAGTGCCCCGGCATGGGAAGTCCGCGGATGGCCAGCTCCAATGGTGCAGGAATGCCGCGGGTGGTTGCGCCAAGATGGGTGACGTACTCCACCGGGTTGCCCTGGAAGTTGGTTTCCGCCATGAAAACCGTGCCGCGGCGGCCCACCAGGGTCCGCAGGTTTTCTACCATCGCCGCTTGGTGGGCGGGATCGAGGACGTGCAGCACGCCGCGGATGAAGACGTTGGCGCCGTCCAGGCCCAGTTGGAAGAACTCCGCCAACTCGGCAGCAGCACCTTCCGCCGTCATGTCCCGGGCTTCAAAGGCGGCATTGCTGATTCCGGCAGATTCGGCCCGTGCCCGGGCAACAGCATGCGGCGAGACATCCACGCCGATGACGCTGGGAAAGATTCCTGCGAGCGCACGGGTAAAGCTGCCGTGCCCGCAGCCGGTATCCACCACGGGAAGGGCGGGGTCCAGGTGGCGCAGGAGGCTGTCCTGGTAGCCCTGGAACTCGTGGTTGCTGCCCGAGTCCCACAGGACCTCACCGCCGGGGCCGGTAGCGGTAATGCCGGCCCAATACCGGTCCCACGCCTTGTGCCGGTCCTTCGGGGCGCTGCGCGACAGCCTGACAAGCTTGGGGATCATCAGGTACTTCTGCCAGGCGGACCGTGGCGGGTTTGTTGGAGACACGGCTCAAATATATGGTCCCGGCCGCCGCAGCGGCGGACCTTCGGCAACATTACGGCGTGCCCCAGCCCGGGCGGCAGCGGCGGAAAGTGGACGTAAGGGTCAGCACCCCGTGGACCCTCCGGGCCCGCATCCCCCTAGAATGTACTCAACTGGGAGGGAAGGGAGCACTGTGACGGCTGTCCCGAGTGACGTGCGCCCGCCCCGCACCGCCGTCGTCGCCGATCCCGACGCCGGCCGGCTGGCCCTTAATGCACAGGCACTGCGCGGCGCCGGATACACCGTCCTCGAAGCGACCGACGCCCACAGCCTCGCCGCGGCGCTGGAAGCCACTGAACCGTCAGTCGTGGTGGCTGATGCCTTCCTGTCCGGTGTCCTGTCCACGTCCACGGCACCGGTCCTGGTCATGGTGGACCTGGACAACCCCGCTGAGATCGAAGCCGCCAATCCCCCCGGCATCCACGACTGCATCACCAAGCCGCCTGCACCGCAGGAGCTGGTGCACCGCGCCTCCGTCCTCATCGACCAGGTATCCCGGCGCCGTGCCTCCCGGCAGGAAGCTGAAGGGCTCCGGGAGCAGCTGCGCGGTGTTTCGGCGGCAGTGCGCGCCACCAACGATCCGCAGGAAATCGCGGACCACGTTGTCGCGGGATTCGGCCGCACCTTCAAGGCCGACCACGTTGTCCTGGCAACCTTTGAGGACCACCGGGTCCCCCTCATCACGGCCAGCTGGGACCGGCGGGGCCTGGCCGGGCTGCCCGCGGAGGCTCTTCCACGCGAGGATGAGGCCCGCGCTACGGCAGACGCCCTCTGGGCAGGGACGGAGACGCTCTCCGCCGACGGAAACGAATCGGCGGCCCGCAGCGAGGCGAAGCCGGGTCCGGGCCCGGACATCGCCGGAGCCGCCTCAACACTGGCGGTGCCCATCGGCGAGGGAAATTCCTCCCTGGGCATCATCTGGATCGCCATGATGGACCGGCCCCGGACCTGGTCCAGCGCTGAACTGGGGCTGATCCAGCACGTGGCCGGCAACGCCGCCTACGGCCTCATCCAGAGCCACCTGATCAACAGCCAGCAGCAGGTGGTGAAGCAGCTGCGGGAGCTCGACAAGGCCAAGACGGACTTTCTGGCGACGGTGAACCACGAGCTGCGGACCCCGCTGACCTCGATCATGGCGTACCTGGACATGATCCAGGAAAGTACCGAGCATCCGGTGTCCAGGGAAGTCCACCAGATGCTGGACATCGTGGTCCGCAACACCGAACGTCTCCGCACGCTCATCGAGGACATGCTCAGCGTCTCCCGTGGCGGGCTGGACACCATGGCCATGCAGCTGGCACCGGTGCGGCTGGGGCAGACCCTGGACCTGGTGGCCGCTGCCCTCCGCCCCCTGGCCACACTGCAGAACGTCACCATCGACGTGGACCCCGTTCCGGAGGATCCGGAGATACTCGCTGATGAAGTACAGCTGCAGCAGGTCTTTACCAATCTCGTGTCCAACGCCATCAAGTTCACGCCCAGCGGCGGACGGATCGAGGTGGGCAGCGAATCCCACGCCGCCGCGGACGGTTCCAAGTGGGCCACCGTACGCATCGCCGATACCGGGATCGGCATTTCAAGCGACGAGATCAACCACGTCTTCACCCGGTTCTACCGGGCCTCCAACGCCATGAACGGCGCAATCCCGGGAACAGGCCTGGGCCTTGCCATCTCCAAGGACATCGTGGACCGCCACGGCGGCCGCATCGACGTCGCCTCCACCCTGGGCACCGGGACCACCGTCACCGTCAGCCTCCCCCTCGGCACAGACAGCGCCCAGGCCAACTAGGCGCCGGAGGAGGACTGCATGTTTGCCGACGACGACCCCCGGCTTTCCCAGTTGCTGGAAGGTATTGTCCGGCTGGCCTCCGGTGACCTCAGCTCCCGGATAGAGGTCTCCCCCGCCCGCGATGAACTGGATGCGATCATCATGGGCACCAATCTCCTGGCTGAGGACCTTCAGGTCATTTACGAAGAGCTTGAGCAGCGCGTCCAGGTCCGCACCCAACTGCTGCATGAGGCACACCTCGAGATGCAGAAGATGGCCATGCAGGACCCGCTTACCGGCCTGGCCAACCGCTCGGCCCTGATCGAGGCGTTGCGCAGCTCCCTGCAGGCCCGCGATGCTGCTGAAGGCGATCCTGCGGAGGAAGGCCCCGCCATTCTGCTGCTGGACCTGGACGCGTTCAAGTCCATCAATGACAGCCTGGGGCACACCGCCGGCGACCAGGTCCTGGTGACCGTGGGCGAACGGCTCCGGACCGCTGTCCGCGCGTCCGACGTCGTGGCCCGGCTGGGCGGTGACGAATTCGCGATCGTCATGCCGTCGGCGTCGGCGGACCAGGCGGCCATTGTGGCGCACCGCATCCTGGCGGACCTCGGCGAACCCATCGAGCTCCCCGGCCGCAGCGTGCGCTGCGGTGCCAGCATCGGGCTCAGCGTGGGCAGCGAAGGCCAAAGCCCGGAGGACATGCTGATGGAGGCCGACGTCGCCATGTATGCCTCCAAGGCTGAAGGGCAGAACAAGCTGCACCGGTTCGAGCCGGCAATGCTGCTGGTGCGGCGGCTCCGCAGCCAACTGGTGGACGACCTGCGGGCCGCCATCAAGGATGACGCACTGACGCTCTACTACCAGCCGGTGGTGGAGCTCGCCACGGGACGCATCGAAGGCGTGGAGGCACTGGTCCGCTGGAACCATCCCAGCCGGGGCTTCATCATGCCTGACGAGTTCATACCCCTTGCCGAGGAGGCAGGACTGATCTCGGAGCTGGGCCTGTGGGTGCTCAGGACGGCAGTAAGGCAGTTGCGGGGCTGGATTGACGCATCCCTGCTGGACAGCACGTTTTCCGTGCGGGTCAACATCTCCGCCACGGACCTGCAAAGCCTGCAGTTCATTGAGGACGTGCGAACGGTGCTCAAGGAGACCGGGGTCAGGCCTGAACAGGTGGTCCTGGAATTGACGGAAGTGGCCATCGTCAAAGGCAATGAGCTGGACCGGTATTCGCTGGGCGGACTCCGCGGGTTGGGCGTGGGCATCGAAATTGACGATTTTGGTACCGGCTATTCCTCCATCAGCTACCTCCGGCGCCTTCCCGTGGACCGGGTCAAGGTGGACAAATCGCTGATTGCCGGTCTGGAGACCGACCCCAGCCAGCCTGCCTTGGTGGCCGCGGTGCTGCAGCTGGTGCGGGCATGCGGGCTGGAAGCCGTGTGGGAAGGCGTGGAAACGGCAGAGCAGGCGGAGATCCTGCGCGGGCTGGGGTGCCGCAGCGCCCAGGGCTACTACTTTTGCCGTCCGGTTCCGCCGGACCAGATTCCCCAACTGTTGGCTGACCAGCAGGAAAGCGCTAACCAGTAGCGCAAAACTACTGCGCTTTTCTGGCCGCCGTTATACGATCAGCGTGCGGTGTCAGGTTTTTCGCCGCCGCGAAATTCAGGTCTGGCAACACCGTACTTTATAAGGCGTTTGGAAATTTGAACATTAATGGGCCATGGGGTCATTACTTCGTCAACTGGGGGCGTCGCTAATGTCGGTTCGGGTACAGGCATGGGGAATTATCGCCGGCGTGCTGGCGGATACGGATCCTGCGGGAGCCGCCGTCCGGCAACGGTTGAGCAACAGCCTCGATGAGAATCCCGGCGTGCCCGAACGGGCTTTGCTGGAGTATCTCCTAGAGACCCGGCGCAGCGACGCCAACACGGTGGAAACACTGGAAACGGCCCGGGAAATGCGCCTCACGCCGCCCACGCTGCCGCCGCACTTCGCTGAGCAGCTGGACGCCATCCGCAGCATCTCGAGGATCAGTGCGCTGCTCGAGAACCAGATGCTGATGACCGCCTTCCAGCCCATCTACGGCTTGGAAGGAAAGACCGTGGTGGGCGCGGAAGCCCTCTCCCGCTTCGTCAGCGACGACGGCGCCGCCGCGGAGCTGTGGTTCGCCGAGGCCGCGGCCGTGGGCCTTGGCGCAAACCTTGAATTCTCGGCTCTGGGTTCCGCGGCGGCTGCGGCGCGCGACCTGCCGGAAAACCTTTATGTGTCCCTCAATATTTCGCCCACGTCCTGCATGGACCCGCGCCTGCCGGAATTGTTCGACCACATTGAACTCCCCATCCACCGCGTCGTGCTCGAAATGACCGAGGACATTCCCGAAGAGGAATATCTGCAGTTCATTTCCGCGATCAATCCGCTCCGGGAGCAAGGCCTCCGGATCGCCGTCGACGACACCCATACCGGCGCCGGCGCGCTCAGCCGCATGATCCACCTGCGGCCCGACTTCCTCAAGGTGGGCCGTAACGTGATCGGCGACGTCGACAAGGACGGCCTCCAGCGGGCCTTGGCTGCCTGCCTGGTGGATTTCACCGACCAGATCGGCACCACCCTGGTGGCCGAGGGCATCGAAACGGTGGGCGAACTCAAGGTCCTCACCGAACTGGGAATCAGCGCAGGCCAGGGATACCTGCTGGGGCGGCCGTCGGTGCGGCCCCAGGACTGGGCCAACTGGAACACGCGCCTGGACGTGGACGGGCTGGAGCGACATTTGGCAGGGCCGGCAGAGTCGCACGGCCGCCACGGCAAAAAGCCTTCCTGACCGGGGTCAGCGCGGCGGCATGACGTTCGCCGCCGCGCTGGCCATTCAGGCGTTATTCGGAATGGCCCTGGTCCCGGCTCATCTGGTCCTCGGCCGGCGGCGTCTCTCCCGGCGGCACTCCCCCGCCCGGTTCAAGCCCGGTGATGTTGCCCTCCGCCGGGTCCGGGTTCGGCGAGCCTGCCGACTCGCGGCTGCGCTGCTCGCCCAGGTGGGGCTGGGCGGCGCCAACCTCTTCCTTCCCCGGCCGGTCAGGGTTCGCGGGGTCATTTTCCGGATGGTAAGTGCTCATGCTGCTCTTCCTTCCTCTCCGGCTGCGGTCCGATTCCCCAGCACTGGACTAATTGTAAGCATGCTGATAATTCTGGAGGAGTAGGGCCGGTATGCCGCTGGGGCGCCGGCAGCGATGTCGGAAGGAGCAGTCACATGGGAATTGGCGACAGCATCGGCAAGGCAGCAGAAAACGCCATGGAGGACCTGGCCGGGACATCCAAACCAACGGAAAAAATGGATGTGCCCGACCCCGCGGACCCCAATGACGACGTGGAAGTCCACTCGTCCCTGAGCGAAGGCTCAAATGCAATGGAGGCGGAGAAGCAGAAGGCGCCGGGCCTCAAGACAGGGGCTGCCCCGGGGCCAGTGTCGGAGAACCCATTCGGCGGGGATGTCGACGAGGCCGACAACGCGGAAGGCGGCGGGCAGACCGGCCGGGCACCGGACGACGTGCGCCTGGCAGGCGATGCCACAGCGCCCACGGGCGGGGCAGGGGCAGGGGCAACCCAGGGCAACGCCGGGGTGTCCGGGGTGTCCGGGGGGCTTCCGGAGAGCAACCCCGACGAGCTTCGCGCAGACCCCACTGAGGGCGACCAGGATCCGTCCACCAGCACGGGACGCGGCTAGGAACCCGGCGCGGGCGGGTGGCCCCCTGGCCACTCGCCGCGCTCCATCAGCACGCCACGGAGCAGGTCCGCCCGGTCCGTGACGATGCCGTCCACGCCCAACTGGAGGAGCCGGTGCATTTCGTCGGCGTCGTTAATGGTCCAGACGTGCACGGCCAGGTCCAGGGCGTGGGCCCGGCGGATGAAGCCGGCGCTGACAACAGGGACCCGTCCGTAGCGGACGGGGACCTGCAGCGCGTGCACGTCCCGGAGCACCCGGCGCATGAGCCGGTGGAACAACGGGCGTGGAAGCACCGGCCCCAGCAGAGTGAAGAGGGCGTTGGAGGCCACGCCGGCGGACGAGGCGACGGGCCGGCTGAGCAGCTTCAGCACCGCCCGCCGTCGGCGGTCCGAAAAACTGGTGACCAGCACCCGTTGGTGCGCCTGGTGCCGCTCGATGGCGGCTGCCGTGCTGTGGACGGAATTCCAATCCTTGACGTCCAGGTTCAACCTGGCGTGGGGCAGTTGGGTCACCAGCTCATCGAAGGTGGGGATGGGCTCGCGGCCGTTGATCCGCGCCTTCGCGACATCCGCGGCCGGCAGCTCCGCGACACGCCCCCGGCCGTCGGTCACCCGGTCCAGGGTTTCATCATGGAAGAGCAGCAGGACGCCGTCTGCCGTGGTGTGCACGTCCGTTTCGAGGTACCGGAAGCCGAGTTCGACGCCGGAACGGAACGCGGCCATGGAGTTTTCCAGCCCCTCGGCCGAGAATCCCCTGTGGGCCATGGCGATGGGAAGCTGCCGCCCGGCGTCGTCCTTGTGCTCGAAAAAGGGCAGGGTCACACTGCGAGCGTACCCCGGACCTGCCGATCAGTCCCGGCAGGCAGTCTCCCCGCACGGAACAATGTCCACCCCATCCCCGCAGTGCAGCAGGGTCCGGCCGCGGCCGCCGTCCAGGTGCACCCAGACGGCCGTGTGGTCTGCCGTGATGGTGTCCACCACGCCGCCGGCTTCAAACCCCGGCGAGAACAGGACCCGGACGCGGTCGCCCTGGCGCAGCTGCTTCCAGTGTGGCGCGGGCGTTGCTTTGCGCAGCGGCCCATCAGCCACGTGCTGCTTGACGTTTCTTGCCATGTTGCCCCCTGTGAGCCGGCGTGCGAAATGCCTGCCTTCCACGCTTCACGCTACGGCTGGAAGGTAAACGCCAGGTGAGCGGAAGCTGTGAATATAGGGGTAGCGGGAATCAGGAGAACTGGACGCCCAGGGAGGCGAGCCTTGCCTCCAGAACTTGGGCCACGCCGTCGTCGTCAAAATGCGGCGCCTGCTGCCCCGCCGCCCGGATGGCCTCCGGATGGCCGCTGGCCATGGCATAGCCGTGGCCGGCCCACCGCAGCATCTCAATGTCGTTGGGCATGTCGCCGAAGGCCACCACGTCCGCGGCGTCAATGCCCAGGGCCGAGGCGTACTCAGCCAGGGTGACGGCCTTGTTGACCCCGGGCAGGGAGAGCTCCAGCATGGGGACACCCGGCGAGGAGTGCGTGGTGGCGGCCAGATGTTCGACGGCGGGCGCCACCTCCGCCAGGAAATCATCGGGCGTGCCGTCGCGGACGATGGCAAGGAATTTGACCACCGAATCGTCATTGGTGAGGGTGTCGTGCAGCGGCGCCGGGGTGAATTCGGCCAACAGTTCGCTGGATTCGTTTTCGATGAAGCCGGGTTCCAGGTGGAATCCGGTGAGCGTTTCCGCGGCGAACAGGGCTGCCGGGCGGAGCTTCTTGATGATGCGGCGGGCCTCCAGGACGGTGTCGATGGCCAGCGTGCGGGCGGAGACCAGCCGGTCCGCCTCGAGGTCCCAGACCACGGCGCCGTTGGAGCAGATCACGCGCCCCGTGTGGCCCAGCTGCTCCTCGAGGGGGTGCAGCCAGCGCGGCGGGCGCCCCGTAACGAAGACAAGCTCGACGCCGGCATTGCGGCAGGCGTGGAAGGCGCGGATAGTGCGGGGGCTGATTTTTCCGTCGTGCCCAAGGATCGTTCCGTCAATATCGCTTGCTACCAGCCGCATCCTGCCAGTCTACGTGGGCTGGCGGCAGCGGCGTACTCCCCTGCGAAGCACCCCAATCCCTGGGCGGGTGCCGGTTGTCAGCGACCGGGGCTACACTGAAACTATCGAACATATATTCGAATAAGGGTGTGTTGTGGGCGTTATTATCGGTCCCCGCGTGATAGATGCGGGCGCCTCGTTGTTCTCGGTGCTGATCTCCCCCGTGGCGGTGGCGGCAGGGTTTCCGTCGCCGGCGCAGGACTACTTCGACGGCCGAATCGACCTGAACGCGCACCTCATCAAGGACATCACCAGCACCTTCGTGGTCCGGGTCACCGGGGACTCCATGGAGGGCGCGGGCATCAGCGACGGCGATGAACTGATCGTCAACCGGGCACTGGAACCCAAGGACGGGTGCGTGGTGATCGCGGTGCTGGACGGGGAACTGACGGTGAAGCGCCTCCGCGTCACCCGCACGGGCGTGGTGCTGCAGGCGGAGAACCCGAAGTACCCGGACATCCACGTTCCCGCACTGTCCGAGCTGACCATCTGGGGTGTCGCCACCAGGTGCCTGCACCATGTCTGAGGCACGTCATGCCTAAGCCCGCGCTCATGAGGCGGATGCCGCAGATTGCCCATGTCGACGTCAACTGCCTCTACGCCTCCGCGGAGCGCGCGTTCGATCCCTCCCTGGAGGGCCGCCCGCTGGTGGTGCTGTCCAACAATGACGGCTGCGCGGTGACCCGCTCCCCCGAGGCCAAGGCGCTGGGCATCGCCACCGGGGAACCCTGGTTCAAGCTGGCTCCGCGGGCCAAAGAGTGGGGCCTGGTGGCGAAGTCCAGCAACTATGAGCTCTACGGGGACATCAGCTCGCGGGTGATGGAACTGCTGGGCCGGTACTCGGCCTGGCTTGAGGTGTACAGCATCGACGAAGCGTTCCTGGGCGTGAAGGGCGGACCGGAGGAACTGCTGGCCCTGGGCCGCAGGATGAAGGAGGCAGTGCGGCGGCATGTGGGGGTACCGGTGTGCGTCGGCATTGCACCCACCAAAACCCTCGCGAAGCTGTGCAACAAGTGGGCCAAGAACAACGCCGCCTTCGGAGGGGTCTGCCTTTGGGAGTCGGTCCCCGCTGATGTGCGCGAGGCACTCATGGCCCGGTTGCCGGTGGACGAGGTCTGGGGCATCGCCGGCAGGCTGATGAAGCGGCTCAACGTTATAGGGATCTTCACCGTGCTGGACCTGGTCCGGGCGGATCCGGTGGCCATCAGGGACAAGTTCTCGGTGGTGCTCATGCGGACAGTCCTCGAACTGCGCGGCACCCCCTGCATCCCCATGGAGGAGGAGCGCATCGGCCGCGACCAGCTGATCTTCTCCCGGTCCTTCGCCACACCGGTGACCACCGCGGCCGGCCTGCGGGAGGTACTTAGCATCTATGGGCAGCAGGCGAGCGCAAGGCTTTCCAAGCACGGACTGCAGGCGAAAGTCCTGACGGCGTTCGCTGCCACGTCACCCTTCAGGGATCACGAACAGCACCATCCTTCGGTCTGTGTCTCATTGCCCATGCCCACGGCGGATCCGCTCCTGCTCACCAAGGCGGCCCATGCGCTGCTGCCCAGCATCAGGGACGGCCTGAAATACGCCAAGGCCGGCTTGATGCTCACAGACCTGCGGCCCACCGGAAACCAGCCCCCGCTGGAGATCTTCGAGAACCGGCACGAGGAACGCGGCATCGGGCCGCTGCTTGAGGACGTGAGCCGCCGGTTTGGGCGCGGGTCCATTGGTTTAGGGCATGCGGGCATCAGGTCGGGCCTGGACTGGACCATGAAACGGGAGATGCGTTCGCCCCGCTACACCACGCACTGGGACGAACTGCCGCGGGTCAAGGCCGCCTGAGTCTTGGCGTCCTGCCGCAGGCACCATAGCCGGCGGCGGGACGCCCCTTCGCATCTATACCCGCGACCTGCCCTGGATGAAGTGGAAGATGAGGACAACCACGGCAACAACCAAAAGTATGTGGATAAGCCCACCACCGATGTTCGTCAGAAGGCCGAGAAGCCAGAGAACGGCGATGACAATAGCGATCCAAAGCAACATGATGTCTCCTTGTTAGATTTCCAAAGTCCCCATGACCTGCACGTACCCACCACGGCAATATCCGAATCAATGCAGCCACCTGCTGCCGGTCCCACGGCCCGCGCCGGGTGCGAAGGATGCCTGGATAAAGACGCTTCACGGCGATTCTTGACGCCCCGCTACGCCGCGTTGAGCCTTCGAGTCGCCCCGTGAACCACTGCGACACGAATGATTGTGGGGCCGCTGGGCGCTCCGTAATCTCGTCTCAGCATCCGCCTCAGCAAAGGATTTCCCCATGGCAAACTCGCAGGACATCAGTCCGCAAAACCAGCAGGCCTCAACCCGCATCGTCGCCGGACAGTCAGCCAAACCCAAACGGCCGCTCGGCCTGAAGATCGGCGTCGCGGCTGCGGCCCTCGCCCTCCTCGGCGGGGGTGCCGCCGTCGCCTCCGCCGTCAACAACAGCACTCCAGCACCGGCAGCCGATGGAGCCCCGGCTGGGAACCCCGCCGCCGAACTGAAGCTCGGCTACTTCGGCAACGTCACCCACGCGCCGGCCCTGGTGGGGGTCAGCAAGGGTTTGATCGCCGATGAACTGGGCAGTACCAAGCTCAGCACCCAGGTGTTCAACGCCGGCCCCGCAGCCATCGAAGCACTGAACGCAGGCGCCATCGATGCCACTTACATCGGCCCCAACCCGGCCATAAACTCCTTCGTCAAGAGCCAGGGCGCATCAGTGAAGATCATCGCCGGCGCCGCGGCCGGCGGCGCGCAGCTGGTGGTGAAGCCGGAGATAAACTCCCCCGCCGACCTCAGGGGCAAGACACTCGCATCGCCGCAGCTCGGCGGTACGCAGGACGTCGCGCTCCGGGCCTGGCTTACCTCACAGGGCTACAAGACCAACGTGGACGGCAGCGGCGACGTCGCCATCAATCCCACCGAAAACGCCCAGACCCTGAAGCTGTTCCAGGACGGAAAGCTCGACGGCGCGTGGTTGCCTGAGCCGTGGGCGTCGCGCCTGGTGCTGACAGCTGGAGCGAAGGTTCTGGTGGATGAAAAGGACCTGTGGGACGGCTCGTTGTCCGGTAAGCCGGGAGAGTTTCCCACCACCATCCTGATCGTGAACCAGAAGTTCGCCTCCGACCACCCTGACACTGTCAAAGCCCTGCTGAAGGGCCACGTGAAGTCGGTTGAGTGGCTGAACGCCGCGCCCGCCGAGGAGAAGGCCACGGCCATCAACGCCGCGCTCAAGGAAGCGGCCGGCGCCGAACTGAAGGCCGACGTCATTGACCGGTCCCTCAAGAACATTGTCTTCACGGTGGACCCCCTGGCCGGGACCTACCAGAAGCTCCTGGCCGACGGCGTGACTGCCGGCACCACAAAGCAGGCGGACATCAACGGGATCTTTGACCTGCGGGCGCTCAACAGCGTCTCGGGTGAGAAAACTTCCGCGGCGGGACTGGGCAAGGAGTAGTAACACCCCATCGATTGCTCCGTAAATGTCCTTTTGAACCCTCAGAACGGCATTTACGGAGCAATCGATTCCTGCGGAAATCCTGCGCTTTTGCAGTGCCAAGGCCGGGCAGCCCACCGCTACGCTAATGGGGTTGCCCGGCGGCGGGTGGCAGGGCTTAGGGGGATGCCGGTGACCGGCTTTGGGAAGAGCAGCAATACGCGGCCAGAAAATTCCGGTGAATTCGCACCGCCTGCTGTTCGGCGTTCCCCCAGCGGGCGGATCCCCCAATGGGCTATCGATGAGGCTTTCGGCAAGGCCACGACGCCTGCACCGTGGCGGGCTGAGCCCATAGCGATGCAACGGAAGAAGACACGCCGGTGGTACAGGAAGCCGCGTCGGGCCGGGCGGTCGATACGGTTCAGAACGACGCTCGGGATCGCCGTCGTTGTGTGCCTGTACTTTACGCCGACGCTCTTCGACCGCGTGGTTCTTCCCCTTGCGGCTCCCTATCTCCCTGGAGCGAAAGTCCCGCCACCGGGGTCTGAGGCGGCTTCCTCGCCCCTGGGCACCCCGCCGGCAAGCACAGGCTCCACTGCCTATGTACTGCAGGAGTCACCCAAAGCAGGCCAGCCCCTGGTCGCTTACGATCCGTGCCGACCGGTCCATTACGTTGTCCGGCCGGACAACGCCCCGGCGGGGGGAGACAACCTGATCCGGGAAGCAGTAGCAGCAGCTTCCCAGGCATCCGGCCTGCAGTTTGTGTATGACGGAACCACTGCAGAGGCTCCCAGCGATGATCGACAGGCATTCCAGCCTGACCGCTATGGGAAGCGGTGGGCGCCCGTGCTGATCGCCTGGTCGACACCTGAGGAGAGTCCCGCCCTTGCGGGAGACGTTGCCGGACTCGGCGGAAGCGGCTACGCACAGGCCGCCGGGCAGCCGCTGCTGCCGCTGGTCCTCGCCGCGGGCCAGGTCCGCCTTGACGCCCCCGATCTTGCCGATATCCTTGCCAGCCGTCCGGACGGTGCGGCCCAGGCTCGCGCGATCATCATGCACGAACTCGGACACGTCCTGGGCCTCGACCATGTCAATGATCCGACGCAACTCATGTTTGCCGAAAACATGGGCGTTAAGGACTTCGCGGCAGGTGACCGGGCCGGGCTTGCCGTGCTGGGAACCGGCCCCTGTGTGCCACAGCTCTAGCGCCCGGAATAAGCAGCCGTATGGCATCAGCGGCACTGCATCCGCCTTTCGAGCACCAAGCGGAACTCGATAAGGACCCGGCTCGCCGACCGCCATCGATTGCTCCGTAAATGTCCTTTTGAACCCTCAGAACGACATTTACGGAGCAATCGATTCTTGCTTAAGAGTTCATATCAACCGCGTTCAGCTCCGCCCGCGTGGGCGGATTCGCGCCGGGGCGGGAAACCGTGACGGCAGCGGCCTTGGCGGCATGTGCCAGGAGTTCGGCCAGCCCCTCGGCTGGCAGCTCCCGCAGCTCCTGCCGGTTCTGCGCGCCGTCCAGCTCCCGGTCCACCAGGCCGGACAGCAGCGCCGCCATGAAGGAATCGCCGGCCCCCACAGTGTCCGCCACGTCCACCTTTGGCGCGGGCACCTTGGCCTCGCCGGACCGGCACACGCCCCAGGGTCCGTCCGCGCCCCGGGTGACAACCACCATGGCAGGGCCTTCCTCTCCCCCCAGCTCCAGCCATTTGCGGGCCGAATCCAGCACGTCCTGACCGGGGTACAGCCAGGCCAGGTCCTCATCGGAGGCCTTGACCACGTCGGCGAGCGCCACGAACTTTTCAGCCTGCCGTCGGGCGAAGTCCACGTCGGTGATGATGCTGGGCCGGCAGTTGGGATCGAAGCTGATGGTGGCGGAAGGGTGGGCATATTCGACGGCGGCCAGCACCTCGGTGGCGCCCGGCACCAGCATCGTCGCGATGGAGCCGGTGTGCAGCAGCGTGGTGCCCTGCAGCATGAAGCCGAGCCGGTCCGCGACGCCCGGCAGCTCCCAGGTGAGGTCGAACGTATAGGTGGCGGCGCCGTCGTCGTCAATCAACGCGGTGGCCACGCTGGTAGGCAACTCGTCCGGGGGCAGCGGCAGCATCACCGAACTGGCGCGCAGGTGGGCCGCCACCGAATCGCCGTAGGCGTCCCGACCGTAGCGGCCGATGAACTGCACCGGATGGTCCAGCCGGGCCAGGCCCACCGCAACGTTGAGCGGGCTGCCGCCCACGTGGGCCTCGATTCCCGAGGCACGCTGGACAACGTCAACAAGGCCTTCGCCGATAACTGTGAGCATGGTCATACTCTGCCAGAAACAGGGCCGGGTCAGCAGTTCGTGTCAGCGGAGAAGCCGGCCCACCAGCTCCCGGCACGTCAGATACGCCTCCGCCGTGACGTCGATCAGGGCGAAGTGGTCCCCTGGCACCATGACCAGCTGTGCCGGGACGGCTCCGGCCTGGCTGGCGTCCACATAGCTGGTGGACATGCTGAGGGGGACGTCGCCGTCCTTTATGCCATGTACGGCATATACAGGAATATCCAGCGGCAGCGCGGCCATGGGGTCGGCCATGCGATGGCGCCCGGGAAATTCCGACGACGGCCCGGCCAGCAGGTTTGCCACTGCACCATCGCTGAGGCTAAGCCGCTCGGCCTCGCCCAGGTTGAGGACGCCCGACTGACTCACCACCCCGGTGAGGCGGACGCCGTCGTTACTGTTGTTCACCTGGCCGCCTTCCGCCGGGAGCAGCCCCTCCAATTTGTGTCTGCCCGCGGCCCACACGGCCAGGTGCCCGCCGGCGGAATGGCCCAGCCCCACCACCTTGCCCAGGTCCAGCGCGTGCTGTTCCGCCAGGTCAGCCAGCTTGTCGATGCCGGCCAGGACGTCCTCGAAGGTGGCCGGCCAGCCCCCGCCGTTGCCGGCGCGCCGGTACTCGAGGTTCCAGGCGGCCATGCCGTGCTCCGCCAGGTCCTGCGCCAGCGGCTCACCCAGTTCGGCCCCGTACGTGGAGCGCCAGTACCCGCCGTGGATCACCACCACCACGCCCTGGTGCTTGGCTCCGGCCGGAAGGTCAGGGAGGAAAAGCTCACCCCACTGGCTGGGGTCCTGGCCGTAGTCATAGCGGTGCCGTGCTGTCACACTGGCCCACTTTAGCTGCCCGAATCACCTCAGGTGCCGGATGCTTCCGGGGCTCGACCCGCCAAAAGTGGGCCAGAAGCGCACGCTGCCTGACGGCGTCGTCCTCCGCCGTTTAGCCCGGGGCGTTTCTGGGCACGGTTCCTGGCATGAATGAACCTGTTGTGACCACCCAGGGGTCAACGGTGGAAGAGTGGACGCGCGCCCTGGCAGAATCCACGGGCTCCCCGGGCGGAGGGGCCGGGACGGGACTGATGCTCGCCGTCGCCGCCTCGCTCACGTCCATGGTGGCCGGCTACAGCGGGGATGACGGCGGGGAGCCGGCAGGGATCCGGACGCGGGCACGGGCACTGCGTGAGGAAGCCCTGCGCCTTGCGGATGACGACGCATCCGCTTCCAAGGCGTTCGGGGCCGCCTTCCGGCTGGAGCCGGGACAGGAGCGGGACGAAGCGATCCGCCGCGCCTCCGTGGACGCCGCCGCCTCCTCTGCCGTGCTCGGCGAGCGGGCCATTGCCGCCATTGACGACCTCGCCTGGCTGGCAACCAACGGCAACGGGTCGCTGGTTGCCGATGTCGTCGTCGCCTTTGGTGCCCTTCGGGCCGCTGTCGCGGGAGCGCGCACCAACGTCAGCTTTGACCTCGGGTCCCTGCGGTCCGCCGGTACCACCCTGGACCAGGTCCGGGAACAGCATCCGGAGCTGTGGGCCGCCGTCGAGAAACTCAACGGCGCCATGGACCGGATCGACGAACTGACCGCCGCGATCGACCACCGCGCCGCCCCCACCGACGCCACCTGACCTGCCCAAACGCGTTTCAAAGCTTCATCTTGGTTGCACCGGTCAGCCGTTGGACTCTGCCCCTGACCTGTGCTTATGGTGGGCAGCATTGTTTGCCGGTGAGCCTGGGGGAGGCGTACGACGTGAAGTCAAGACTCGATGCCTGGGCGTTTCTCCGCCCGCTGCTGCTTGCCCTGGCGGCGGCTGCATCGTGGATCGCATTGTCCGCCGCGGGCGCATCTGCCGACTCTTCCGCTTCCAGCGACTTACTCGCCGGCCCGTCTACCGTAATCGCGGTCCCTGCCACCGTGGCCCATCCGGCCAGGGACGTCCTGGAACCGATAGAAGCAGGGCTGGGCCGCAACCTGGCATCAGCTCCCGCTTCCTCCACCCCAACCCCCGTCATAGCGCCACCCCTCCGCCCGGCAGTGGAGGAGCTTTCGGGCCTGGTTGATCAGGTTGTGGAGACCGTTCCGGTGGCCGACCAGATGGTGCCGGACGGCACGGTGACGGCCGCGGTGAATCCCGTGGTCGGCACCGTGGACGGCTTCGTCGACGGGGCCGTGGGGACTCTTGTTCCCCCGGCCGGTGCAGCCCTTGAACCCCTTGACCCCGTCCTTGAACCGGCAATCAGCGCCGTGCCGCTGCCAGTGGCGGCGCCGGAAGGTGCACCCGACGGCACTCCACCCGCGGTTACCGAGGTGCCTCAGGCGAGTGGGGACGCGGCGCCCCGCCCGGCCGAAACGGCAGCGGAGCCTGAGGGCACTGTGCCCGTTTCCGCCCGTGTGAGCAGCTTCGACACCTTGCAGCGTAACGGCGCGGCCTGCGATGCCCAGATTATGCCGGCATCCGCACCCGCGGTGTTGCCCGAGGCAGGATCTGGCAACGCACCACTCGATGCACCGCAAGAACCTGCCATTCCCGCCGTCACCACGGGAGGAAGCAGCCCGTCCGGCGGCCACGGCTCAACTATGCCGGCATGGCTCGGCACCAATCATTTTCGGATCCCTCCGGCCAACTGGGCTGCCGTCCAGCCCAAGTTGTTAACTGTCCCCGCACCGGTGTCTTTCGCCCCCGGTTCATCTCCTGACTAGTTGAGGCCCTTCCGCATCCACAGGCGGAAGCGAGCCCATTCCGGTCTCTGCAGCAGGCCCAGTCCAACTTTTCAGGAGAACTTCATGAAGCACCGTACTATCCGTGGCTGCCTGCTCGGCGCCGTGATCGCACTCAGTCTTTTGGCCTCTGGTGGCGTCGCCGCCCACGCCGTGGACACCACCTCCGGGACCCAAGGACTGCCGTCCGGTATCCAAGCGGCAACCACCATCAACACCTCCACCGGCCTCGGGTCCACTCCCCCGGCTGTAAACGCGCCCTCCGCGGCAACTCCTGTGTTTGCCCGTCCGGACACGGAAATCCCTGCGGCCCAGCCCTCGGCCGTCACCGCGGGCGCCGACGGCGGCCTCCTGGTGGTGGGCGTGCTGCTCCTTGCCTTCGGAGGACTGCTGGCGCTGATCCTCGGCAGGAAGCGCAGCTGATCCTGTACCGCATGAGACATGGACTGGACAGCAGGGGCTCCGGGTAGCGTAGGGACACACCACGATCGAAAGGGCTCCGCATGGCACGCGTCTTCATCACCGGATCCACCGACGGGCTGGGCCGGGCAGCGGCGGCGTCGCTCTTGCGGGACGGCCACGAGGTGATCGTGCACGCCCGTTCCTCCCGGCGGGTCCCCGCGGTCCAGCACCTCCTGGACCGCGGCGCCCAGCTGGTGACCGGTGATCTCAGCATTGAAGGGGAAGTCCGGCAGCTCGCTGCTGAGGCCAGCGGGATCGACGGCATTGATGCGGTCATCCACAACGCGGGCGTGCTGGACGGCCCGGGGCTGCTGCCGGTGAATGTGGTGGCGCCATACCTGCTGACCGCCCTCATCCCCGGACCGCGCCGGCTCATCTACCTCAGCAGCGGCATGCACCGCGGTGGCGATACCGGCCTGGAGGGCCTGGACTGGGCAGGAGGGACGACGACGGCCTCCTACTCCACCACCAAGCTGCAGGTCACGGCGCTGTCGGCAGCGGTGGCCCGGCTGGTGCCGAGCGTCGCCAGCAACGCCGTGGACCCCGGCTGGGTGCCCACGCGGATGGGCGGCCGCTCGGCACCGGACAGCCTCGAATTGGGGCACCGGACCCAGGAATGGCTGGCCACCAGCGACGATCCGGCCGCGTTGGCCAGCGGCGGCTACTGGTACCACCAGAGCCGGAAAGCCCCGCATCCGGCCGTGATGGACATCCAGTTCCAGGACGCCCTCCTGGCCCGGCTCGCCGCGCACACCGGCGTGACCCTCGAGGCGCTGTAGGGCCATCCATTGCTCCGTACTTGTCGTTTTCGGGCGTGAAAACGACAAGTACAGAGCAATCGATGGGGCTTTATTGAGTCGGGTGCCGGTTATTGGGGGTCAGGAGGTCCGCAGGCGGCGTTCGACGTCGGCCGTGTCCGGGTAGGCGGCCTGCGTGCCTTTGCGGGTGGTGGCCAGGGCCGCGGCAACTGAGGCGAACGCTGCGGCATCGGTGAGCGCATCGCCCACAGCCAGCCGCACCGCAACCGCCCCCGTGAACGCATCCCCGGCGCCGGTGGTGTCCACCGCGTGCACCTGGGTGGGCCGGACAAGAGTCACCCGGGAGCCGGGAGATGCCAGCGAGTCCAGCACCACGGACCCCTGCGACCCCAGGGTCACCAGCACCTGCTGGATACCGCGGGCAGCGAAACGCTCACGCACCGCGTCCCACTCGCCGGCCGCCGCACCGGTCTCCGGCACCGCGACTCCAAGGAACTGCGCGGCCTCGTGGGCGTTGACCAGCAGGACGTCGGCCAGCGCGGCCAGGGCTGACGGGATCTCCGCGTACGGCGAGAGATTCAGCAAAACTGTGGCGCCGGCGTCGTGCCCTGCCTGGGCGGCGGCCAGCACGGTGTCCATGCCCACCTCAAGGCAGAGGCTCACCACGGCGGCCCCGTCCAGTACGTCCGCGGCCTCCGCAACGTCGTCCGGGGACAGGGTGCCGTTGGCCCCGGCGGAGATGATGATGTTGTTCTCACCGCGGGCGTCCACCGCGATGACGGCCACCCCGGTGGGCTCACCGGAGGTCCGCACATGCCCAACATCCACCCCGGCGCCGGCCACCGAGGCCTCCAGCATGGCACCGTTGGCGTCCTTTCCCACGGCGCCCACCAGGCTGACGCGCCCGCCCAGCCGGCCGGCGGCCACGGCCTGGTTGGCGCTCTTGCCGCCTGGGTTCACGGCGAACCCGTTGCCCTGGACGGTTTCGCCGGGCTGCGGGAGCCGTTCGCAGTAGATGGTGAGGTCGGCGTTGAGGGATCCGACGACGACGATCCGGCCGGTGTTCCCCGCCGCGGCACTCACCGGGCCACCTCAGCCGGGGCCGCCTCAGCCGGGGCCACCTCGGCCTCGACCGGCTTGGGGATCAGCAGGGACGCGGCGAACGCGGCCACGGTCAGCGCCAGGCCGACCACCACGACGGTCAGGTAGGAGGCCTTCGCGTCGCCAAGTGCCGCCGTCGCCACCAGCACGGCGGGCAGGATCAGGAAGCTGAGGCCCGCGCCCAGGTTGAACGCGCCGGCGTTCATGCCGGGCAGGAAGCCGGGGTTGCCGGCGGGCGAGAGGACAACGCCGAGTCCGTTGAGCATGATGTTGACCGTACCGGCGTACATGATGCCCAGCAAGACCGTGCCGGCAATCATCAACGGCAGGCTGTTCAGGCCCAGGAAGGCAATCAGAGCCAGTGCCGCGATGCTGCCCAGGAGGCCGATCCGCAGCACCTTGGTGTAGCCGAGCACCGGCGCCAGCTTGCCGGAGAGCGGGCCCACCAGCCAGCCCAGCAGCGCGTACGGGGTGAGGATGATCAGCGACATCTCGGTGGGACCCACGCCGAACCCGGGGCTGGCGGCCTGGACGTAGGCGGGGACGATCCCGTTGATGACGGCGAAGATGCCGGTCATGGTCAGCGTGGTGGTCAGCAGCGGAGCCCAGGTGGAGCGCTGGCGCAGGTGCACGGTTTCCACCATGGGCTGCGCGGCCCGTTGTTCGGTCCGCCAGAAAGCAAAGAACGCGACGGCGGCAACCAGGACCAGCGCCAGACTCAGGACCAGCACGGCTGGGTTAAATCCGCCCACCAGCTTGGCCGCTTCGTTGAGCGCGGTCAGCAGGGCGCCGACGGCCACCACGATGAAGAACACGCCCAGCCAGTCCATCCGGGTGCCGGCGGCAGGCTTGCTTTCGGAGGCGAGGAACATGATGAGGGCGGTGGCGGCAACGGCCAGGACCACCATGAGCCAGAAGATGCTGCGGAAGCCGAAGTGCTCCGCGAAGTAGCCGCCCACGAAGGAGTCGACGCCGGCCACGCCGCCGTTGACAGCGGTGATCAGGCCCATCAGCGTCCCGTACTTACGCGGGTTGCTGACGGCCGAGCGGAGCATGATCAGGCAGAGCGGCACGGTGGGTCCGCTGACGCCCTGGATGATGCGGCCCACGAACAGCCAGGTGACGTCCGGGGCGAGGGCTGCGATCACGGACCCCACGGCCATGAGCAGCATCATGCCCACCAGGACCTTCTTGCGGCCGATGATGTCGCTGAGGCGGGGCAGGAAGAGGGAGAAGAGGGCGGCGGCGGTGAAGAACCAGGTCTGGGAGAGGCCGATGACGGCCTGGTCGGTCTTGAGTTCCTGGCCCATGGTCACCAGTGCGGGGCTGAGCATGGAGGCGTTGAGCTGGAACGCCACGCAGGCTGCCAGCAGGGCGGTCATGAGGGCGGCGATGTTGCCGCGGCCGGTCTTGGCTTCGGCCAACGTTGCGGCGGTCATCTACTTGACCCCTCCGGCGGTGAGGTGGGCACTTTCGGGGCGTACGACGTCGGCCGCGTTGCCTGGGGTGGGGGCCGCGCCCTGGTGCGGGCCGCCGTCGTCCGCGTTGGTTTTGCTGGTTGGCTCGCCGATGCGTTCCAGCGCGTCGGTGACCAGGCCCCAGAAGCGGGCATGGTCCAGGTCCACGGCCACGCTCGTGTGGCAGTCGGCAGGGGCGGGGGCGCGGAAGTCCGCCACCGTCATGCCCAGGGTGAGGGTGCCCTGCAGTTCGATGTTGACGGGCACTTTCCGGGTGCTGACGATGCTGGGATCGATCACGTACGCCACGGCACAGGGATCGTGGACGGGTGGGTAGTCGAAGCCCTGCGCGTCCTTGTAGGCGTGGGCGAAGAAGTCCATCAGTTCGGTGACGAACTTGGCGGGTGTGGTGCCAATGGCGGTGATCTTTTCCACGACGTCCGGGGTGGCGAGCGCCTGGTGCGTGAGGTCCAGGCCCACCATGACCACTGGCCACTTTTCATTGAAGACGATGTGAGCGGCCTCGGGGTCGATGATGATGTTGAACTCGGCCACGGCGCTCCAGTTGCCCACGTGGTAGCCGCCGCCCATGAGGACCACTTCCTTGACCCGTTCCACGATCCGGGGTTCCTTGCGGGCGGCCAGTGCGATGTTGGTCAGGCCGGCGGTGGGCACCAGGGTGACGGTGCCGGGTTCGTGGGCCATGACGGTGTCGATGATGAGGTCGACGGCGTGGCGTGGGTCCAGTTCGATGGTGGACTCAGGGAGGGCGGGTCCGTCCATGCCGGACTTGCCGTGGATGTCCGGTGCGGTTTCGATGCTGCGGACCAGGGGCCGGGGGCATCCGGCGGCGAAGGGGACGCCGGTGATGCCGGCGATGGTGCCGACGGCCAGGGCGTTGCGGGTGACTTTTTCGAGTGTCTGGTTGCCCACCACGGTGGTGACGGCCAGCAGTTCGATGTCCGGGTTGCCGTGCGCCAGCAGCAGGGCCACGGCGTCATCGTGGCCGGGGTCGCAGTCCAGGATGATCTTCCTGGGCCCTGTCTGGTTCGCTTGGGGATTTGGTTCCACGATGGTTCTCCACGTCATTGGGGCCTGCCGGGGCAGGAATTCATTATTCCGGGAGTGATCATGGCAGGCTTTTGTGGCCTGCGTCAAACGCTTGACGTTGCCTTTCCGTTTGCGCACGTCAAACGCTTGATGTCCTGCGGCTGCTGGTCCCTTCGCCGCTGCGACTAGGATCGAAGTATGGATTCCGGGGAACAGGTGCAGCAGCGGGCGCGGCCCCGGCGGGTGACGGCAGCCATGGTGGCCGCCCGGGCCGGAGTCTCTGTGGCAACGGTGTCGCTGGTGGCCAACGGCAAGACCGCTGGCCGAGTGTCCGAGGACAATATTTCCCGGGTGCAGGAGGCCATCGCCGAGCTGGGGTACGTGGTGGACGGCATCGGCAGCTCGCTGGCCAAGGGCGTCAGCTCCATTGTGATCCTGGTGGCACCGGACATCTCCAACCCGTTCTTCGCCAAGGTGATCGGCGGGGTGCGGGAGGCCCTGGGTCCGCAGTACCAGCTGCTGCTCTCCGTCACGGATTCGGGCGAGTTTCCCAAGGCCGACGACGTGCGGAAGCTGATGTCCCTGCGCCCGGCGGGGCTTCTGGTTGACGCACCGAACGCCGGCTTCCTGGACGATCTTTCCATTGCGGGCCCCCTGGTCCTGCTGGACGCCCCCGGCTTGGAATCGACCGCTCCGGCCGTGAACCTTGACGTCGCACAGGGCGCCCGGGCGTTGGCCGCACACCTCGCCGACGGGGGCCACCGGCGCGTGGCCTACCTGGACAGCGTGACCGGAACCGAAACCTTCGCCATCCGGCGCGAGGCATTCCTGGCCGAGGCGGCGGCCAGAGGCATGACGGTGGACCCGGAGCACGTCCCCGCCACCACCATCGACGTGGGTGAAGCGGCAGCAGCCTTTGCCGCAGCCTGGCCGGACTGGCAGCGCGAGGGGGTGACCGCCGTCGTCTGCGCCACGGACACCCACGCGTACGGTGTGCTGCAGGAGGCCCGCGTGGAAGGGGTCCGGATTCCGGCGGAGCTGGCCGTTGCCGGCTTCGACGACCTGCCCTACTCCGCCACCAGCAGCCCCGGCCTGACCAGTGTGCACCTGCCCGCGGCGCAGCTGGGACTCAAGGCCGGCGAGCAGCTCCGCCGCCTGATGGAGGGGCAGCCGCTGGAGCAAGAGGAACTCATCCTGGAGAGCTCCCTGGTGGTCCGGGGGTCCACCTCAGCGGCCTCAACGTAGGGGCAACAAAACGGCTGGCTGTCGGACCCCCGCCGTAAGCTGGGACCATGCCGAGTAACTGGGAAAGCCTGGACGAGCCGCTGCGTGAGTCGGTGGAGCACAACGTGGAGATCTATGAGCGCGTCCGGCCAGCCCTGAAGCTGGTTACCCGGGACGTTCTGCTGGTTCTGCGGGACATGCTCAAGGACAGCGAGGTCACGCCACTGTTCGTCACCGGCCGCACCAAGACGGTGGAATCGTTCAAGGAAAAGATCTCCCGGACGGAGGAGCCGCTGGAGCCAGGCGGCCGCCGGCTGCTCAAGTTCCCGGACCCGTTCCGCACCCTCAATGACATGGTGGGCATCCGGGTGATCACCAAGCTGCCGGCCGAGAACGCCGCGGTGGCCAACATCATCAAGCGCCAGCGGCAGCTGTTTGACTGCCGTGGCGACCGGGAGAAGGACATCGGGTCCATCGAGTCCGGCACGTACGGGTATTCGAGCCGGCACCTGATCCTGCGCACCATCCAGAACGAGGCCGTCAAGGAGTACCAGCAGGTCTTCAACCCGGACCTGCAGCCCAACGGCAGCTACTTTTTCGAGTGCCAGATCCGCACTATCTTCGCGCACGCGTGGAGCGAGATCGAGCATGACATCCGCTTCAAGGCCGAGGACCCGCGGGCCTGGACGCCGCACTTCGACCGGCAGTTCACGGCTACCGCCGCCATGTTGGAAACAGTAGAGACGGCTTTCGCGGACCTGCACGAACGGTATGAGGAAGTCCGGAGCTTCTGGGACGTGGACGGCGAAGGGGCCGCACCGCTTACGCCCAACCGGATCCGGGACGTATGGCGGACGCTGCTCCCGCACGTGGACCGCAAGGTGGACGATGACTGGGGCTGGGCCGCCGAACTCCTCGCCGCGCACGGGATGAACCAGACCATGCAGCTGGCCGGCCTGCTCAGCGCCAACCGCATCACGGAGGTGCGCAAGGCCCTGGACCACCGCTACTCCCCCGGCCCGGACCGGCTCCTGGACGACCTCCTGCTCTGGCAGTACGGCACCAAACACATCGACCTCACCGCGGAAGAGCCCGACGCCGTCCCGCACCCGCGGCGGGACAGCCTCCTGCGGCGGCTGCGGCAGATCGAGCGGTACAGGATGACGAAGAAGTAGGGGTAGGTGCGGGCTACGGCGAGCTGCTCGCGTCCAGCGCGAATCAGACCCCGGATGGAACCCCAAGGTCAGAGGCCTTGACAGAAGTGGCGTGCATCGCGCATTCTTTTTATCGATACAAATCTGGCAGAAGCGCTACGTCATTGCGGACGGAGGTCAAGGATGGAACAGCTCACATGCACGGCCCATGGCCGGATTGCCGGCGGCATCTCATCGGCCAACGGCAGTCGATTCACGGGCTATGACGCGCGCCGGGCTCACGAATTCCGTTGGCCCCTGCAGTGGCGAGTCACCGGAAATCCTTCGGACCAGAAGGTTGACGGCCGTACGGGCCATCTCGGCACTGTCCGGGTCAACGGTAGTCAGGGAGGGGATGCTGTACTCACCTTCCATCAAATTGTCGAAGCCAATCACTTTCACATCCACGGGGACATGAAGCTTGGCCTCGTGGAGGGCGCGGAGCGCACCGAGCGCTATGGTATCGGTGGCGCAGAACAGTCCGTCAAAATGGATTCCGGATTCGATCAGGCGGTCGACGGCTTCGCGTCCGCCCCTCAAGGTGAATTCGTTGATCGTCACGTGGAGCGAAGGATCAACCTCGATGCCTGCGGCCGCCAGCGCTTGCTGGTAGCCCGCGTAGCGGAGCGAGGAGGCGTCGGGCTCTGCCCCCATCGGACCCATCACGGCAGCAATACGACGGCAGCCGCGTTCGATCAAGTGTGCAGTGGCAGCTTTCGCTCCTTCAACGTTATCCATCGCGACATGGTCGACCGGGCCGGAGAAAATCCGTTCGCCGAGGATTACCACCGGGTAGTCGACGCGCAGCATATTGGCATCCCCCGCGCTCAGGCCAACGGTGCTGAGGATCAGTCCGTCGTACATCCGGTTGCGGGACAGTGCCAGGGCGTTGATTTCGTTTTCCTTGCTGCGGCCGGTCTGCTCGACGAGGACCCGGAGGTTGTGGGCGGCAGCTTCTTCTATGACACGGGTTGCGAAGTGCCCCCAGTAGGGGCGGTCGAATTCCGGGACTGCAAGTCCAATGGTGAAGGTCCGGCCAGCGCGCAGGTTCCTCGCGGCGTGGTTCACGCGGTAGTCCAGCTCTTCCATTGCCTTGACCACTTTGGCCCGGGTACTGCTTTTCACGTGGGGATGGTGGTTGATGACGTTGGACACCGTCATCGGCGAAACCCCAGCGGCCTTGGCTACATCCTGAATGGTTGCCATCCTCTTAACCTCTTTCCGCCAGACTACCGGCTGCACTGATTAGCGCAGCTGCAACATTGTATCGATCCACATTTATTGTATCGATACATGATCAAAGGAGAACCTTTTGAACATTAGCAATACGGGGGAGCCGGCAGTTCCCACCCTTATCGAGGGCTACTACGCCGACCCACACTTGTGCGTCTTTGACGGGCGGTTTTATTTATACCCAACCACCGATGGCAGCGACTCCTGGGGCGCCACCTCCTTCAAGGCGTTCTCTTCCCCGGACCTGATCGAGTGGACCGATCACGGCGTGGTCTTCTCGCTGCCGGAGCACACGCACTGGGCCAGAGAACATGCATGGGCCCCCGCCGTCTCAGAACGGAACGGGAACTATTTCCTGTACTACACCGCAGAGCAGGAAAACATCGGGGTTGCCGTTGCTTCCTCCCCCACAGGGCCGTTCGCGGACCTGGGACGCCCGCTGATCGCAGAAGGTGATTTCCCTGGGCGGGCCATCGATCCCAACATCTTTGTTGACGATGACGGCGCCGCCTACTTGTGCTGGGGCAACGGCATCGCGCACACCGTGCCACTGAATGAGGACATGACCTCATTCGACGCATCGCGGGTGATCTCGTGGATCCCGACGGGTTTTCGTGAGGCGGCCAACCTGCACCGGCGCGGGGATACCTACTACCTCTCATGGTCGGAGAACGACACCCGCGACGAGAACTACAGGGTCCGCTATGCGACTTCCACCAGTCCCTTCGGACCTTGGACCGAACACGGCGTGCTCCTCGAAAAAGCTCCCCAATGGGGGATCCGCGCCACCGGGCACCACTCCATTGTCAGAATCCCCCACAGCGATGACTGGCTCATCGCCTACCACCGCTTTGCCATCCCTGGAGGGACCGGCTACCGGCGGGAACTGGCAATCGACCCCCTGCTCCACACCGACGACGGCTTACTCCAAAAAGTCATCCCCTCCCGTGAACCCACCGTGAGGGATCTGGCGACCTATCACCCCAAAACCGAAAAAGCATCAAACTAACACTGGAAAGGCACCTGCAATGCTCGATCACACAAACGTCTTCCGTCCCCGCCGCAAAACTTTCCTGCGTCTGACAGTTCTCGGCACCGTCCTCGCGGCAGCGACCGCCCTGAGCGGATGTTCCGGATCCCCCGGAGGCTCAGACTCTGACAACACGGTCAGCTTTTACTCATGGGACAACGAGGCCAGCATGAAGCCGATCCTGGACGAGTTCAAGAAAGAAAACCCCTCGATTGACCTCAAGGTCTCCTACGGCACCCCGGTCCAGGGCTACATCTCCACCCTCCAGACCCGCATCAACAGCGGAACCGCGGCCGACGTCTTTATCATCACTGCCGAGAACAAAACGGAAATCATGAACGGCGGATTCGCCAAGGACCTCAGCGGTGAGCCCTGGATCGGCAACATCGCTGATGCCGCGAAAGCCACCTACACCAAAGACGGAAAGGTATACGGCGCAGCAACCTCCTCCTGGGGCGGCGGCATCCTTTACAACAAGGACCTCCTGGCAAAAGTCGGTTTCACCAACCCGCCGGAGACGTGGAACGATTTCCTGGCCCTGTGCAAGAAACTCAAAGATGCCGGCATCACCCCGTTCTACGAGCCTGCCGACACCATCCCGGTGAGCCTGGCTGCCCTCGTCGGGCTCCAGAACCAGGCCAGCGGCGGCACTATGGACGCTGACATCTGGGCCGGGAAGACTTCCTTCGCCAAGACCTGGACGGGTCCCCTGGAGGACTGGTCAAAACTGTTCAGCCAGGGACTCGTTTCGTCCTCGGTGGCAGGCCTTACGGGTGACCAGATCACCTCCGAGTTCCAGAGGGGCTCTGTCGCGATGATCAGCACCGGCTCGTGGGCCCTGGGCAGCATCCAGAAGGCCGCACCCAACATGAACATCGCATTCATGCCGGTACCCGGTGACTCCGGAACCTACTGGGCTGGAGCAGTCTCCCCCGGATATGCGATCAATGCCAAGACGCAACACCCCCAGTCGGCCGAGAAGCTTGTGGAGTTCCTCCAGAGCAAGACCGCCGTGGAGTTGTACCAGAAGCAGAACGCTGCGATCACAACGACCAAGGACTTCACCCCCAAACTCGATCCCGCCCTGTCCCCGATGGTCCCGGCAGTACGGGACGGGAAGTTCTACCTCCCCCAGGTCACCTGGCCCACCAACTCAGCCGCCCTGAACAGTGAGGCTGTCTCCCTCCTTCAGCAGCTCATTCAGGGCCAAAGCACACCCGAGAAGGTTGCATCGGGGCTCGACGCGAAGCTGGCGTCGCTCCAGGGCAAGTAGCACCCGTGTGGGCCGGCGGACAGCGAAAGCCGCCGGCCCCCAACCCCAGAAAGGCATTCCTACCTTGGCACTCTCAACAACGCCCGAAGTGCAGCCACTGCGATCGCATCACGCCAGCGGCAGGACGCTCGCCCGAAAGCGGCTGCACCGGCGCTCCCTTACATCGTGGGTCTTCATGGCCCCCATCGCGGTGGTCTTCATCGTGCTTTATGTGATCCCCATGAGCCAGTCGCTCTATTACAGCTTCACCGACTTCAACGGCTACGTCAGCAACCCCAAATTCATCGGCCTCGACAACTACGCAGAGCTTTTCAAAGACCCGTCGATGCTCTCGGCGCTCGGCTACACCATCTTTTACGCTGTATCCACCACCATCCTGGTGACCGTGGCCGCCATCCCACTGGCGCTGACCCTGAACAGGAAGTACCCCGGCCGCAACCTCGTCCGCTCAGCCTTCTTTTTTCCCGCTGTACCCAGCGTCGCCATCCTGGGCCTGGTGTGGGGCTTTATCCTCAATCCCCTTGGCTCCGGCGTGCTGAACAGCATCATCCACTCCCTCACCGGCCTCGGTCCCATCCCGTGGCTCTCCAACAGCACCCTTGCCCAACTCTCAACGGTGGTTGTCACCATCTGGGCGCAGACAGGATGGCATGCGGTACTGTACCTGGCCTATCTGCAAGCCATCCCCGCCGACTACTACGAAGTCTCAAAAATCGACGGGGCGAGCAGCTGGCAGAGCTTCCGATACATCACCCTCCCCCTGCTCGTGCCGGCCATGGCCGTCAGCCAACTGCTGCTGATGACCAACGGCCTGAAAGTCTTCGATCTGCCCTTCACGCTCACACGCGGCGGCCCCGGCTTCTCCACCAGGACCCTCACCCAATCCCTCATCGAGGACGGCATCGCCCAATCCCGCGTCGGGGCCGCTTCAGCCCTCGCCGTCCTCTTCCTTCTCGTCGTCGGCCTAGTGGTTCTGGGCCAGATGGCCCTCACGAACGCACTCCAAAGGAAATACTCATGACCAAGACCCGGCACCCCGTGACGTCCATCCTCATGATCCTGCTCGCCGGCCTCATGAGCGTGCCCTTCTACTACATTGTCGTCAACACCTTCAAAACCCAGGAGGAGACCACCAACAGCCCGCTTGCGCTCCCTACGCATTGGGTTTTCGACAACTACGTCAAGGTCTTCGAAGGCACCCCGATCGTCCAGAGCCTGATGAACACCGTCTACGTCACGGTCATCTCGATCTTTCTCATGCTGGCCATCGGATCACTGGCCGCATTCGGCCAAATCACGGGCCGTAGCCGAATCTCCCAAATCATCGGGACAGTGCTCGTCGCCGCGTTCATCATCCCGGGGCAGGCCACCCTCGTGCCCCTCTATCGGATGCTCGTCGGTGTCCATTTGGTGGACTCACTCAACGGGCTCATCGTGATTTACGCCTGCGGTTCCATCTTCTGCTACTACCTGATCCTCGGCTACATGCGGACGATTCCGGCTGAGGTGCTCGAGGCCGCGAGGATTGATGGGGCCGGGCCCTTCCGCATCTACTGGATGATCGTCCTGCCCCTCATCCGGCCGATCCTGGTCACCGTTGGCGTATTCCAGACGATGTGGGTCTGGAATGACTTCATTACCCCGAACGTGTTTATCAGCTCGGAAGACAAACAGACCCTGGTCCTGCAGGTTTACTCCGCGGCGGGACAATTCACCACCGACTGGCCCTCCTTCATGACCCTGACAGTCATCGTTCTCACCCCAATGGTCCTCTTCTTCGTCTTCATGCAGCGGCACATCGTCAGCGGACTCATCAGCGGAAGCGTCAAGGGATGACCGGGAAAACCGCAGGCTACCTCTTCGCCTACTTCACCTCCGCCGCCGAGGCAGACGGAGAACAGGTACGTTTCGCGCTAAGCACCGGCCCTAGCCCCCTCAACTGGACGATCCTTAATGGCGGCAACCCGATCCTCTACTCCACAGTCGGTGAGCAGGGCGTAAGAGATCCCTTCGTGCTCCGTGCGGCCGGCCTGCCGGGCGAGAGCGCCGGTTACTACCTCCTGGCGTCCGACCTCTGCATCGCCAGGAGGGACCCGGCAACCGCCTGGGAGGACTCAGTCAGAGCAGGAAGCCGCTCGATCGTGATCTGGGAAAGCAAGGACCTGGTGTCATGGACCCACCCCCGCCTCGTAGAAGTCGCCCCGCCCAGTGCCGGCAACGCCTGGGCCCCGGAAGCAATCTTCGACAAGGCAAGCGGGACCTACCTGGTTTATTGGGCTTCGACCCTTCGCTCCCCCTCGAATGATCCGACGCGCGGCACTTATCACCGAATGCTCTGCGCCAACACCAGCGACTTCCGGACTTTCACCCCCGCGCGCATCTGGATCGATCGCGGATGGTCAGTTATCGACTCCACCGTCGTCGAAGCCGACGGATACTTCTACCGCTTCAGCAAAGACGAACTGTCCGCCGATTCCTCGTCACCGCACGCCAAATTCATCACCGCCGAACGCTCCGAAACACTCGACAGTGAGCATTACACCGTGATCGCCACCGGAATTGGAGAAAATCACCTCGTACACGGCGAAGGGCCCATCGTCATTCGCGGCCCAGAACCCGAATCTTGGTTCCTCCTCATCGACGAATTCGGCCACCGCCGGTACACCGCCTTCACCAGCGACTCGCTCACATCGGACAGCTGGACCCCGGCCGCGGCCGCCATGCCCCCAGGCGCCAGCCACGGCTCCATCCTCCCCCTCACTGCCGACGAATACGCCCAACTCGAACACCTTGCGGACAACACAAAGGCTTCGTCGGGTCCACCAACCAGAGAAGAAGCCGTTCAGCATATGGCACGTCATCCAGTACGATGAACAGATGACTTCCCGTAAGGCCGTGGCCATCGCCGTCCCACTCGAGGCCGAGCTTGTGGACCAGATCCGCGCCGTTGATCCATCGGTCACCGTCCTTTACGAGCCCGACCTCCTGCCGCCGGAACGCTACCCGGCAGACCATGCCGGTGATCCCGCCTTTAAGCGCACCGAGGAGCAGGAGGAACGCTACTGGGCCATGCTCAACAGCGCCGAGGTGCTCTACGGATTTCCCAACGAAAGCCCTGCCGGGCTTGCCCGCATCGCCCGCGACAACCCCGGACTGCAATGGGTCCATGCCATGGCGGCGGGAGCAGGCGGAGCGGTCAAGGCGTCCGGCCTCAGCCAGGACGTCCTGCAGAAATTCAAGATCACCACCTCCGCCGGAGTGCACGCCCTGCCCTTGGCCGAATTCGCCGCGCTGGGAATCCTGAACGGCTTCAAACGGACATCCGAACTTGCCCAGGACCAGGCGGCGAAAGTCTGGCCCACCCTCCGGGTCGCCACCCGGCTTGTCAATGGGTCCAACCTGGCAATCAGCGGGCTGGGGGAAATCGGCCTGGAAACAGCCAGGATTGCCCGCGCGTTGGGCATGAAGGTCAGCGGCACCAAGCGTTCCGTGGAACCCATCGAGGGAATTGACCAGGTTGTGGACAACGCCGGCCTTCCCGCCCTCCTGGCCACGGCAGACGCCGTCGTCAACACCCTGCCGGGCACGGAGTACACGGAGAAGCTGTTCAACCGCGAACTGTTCGCCGCCATGAAGCCAGGCACAACGTTCGTCAACGTTGGCCGCGGCACTGTGGTGGACGAGGACGCCCTGCTGGAGGCACTGGACAACGGCCAGGTGGGCTACGCATGCCTGGACGTCTTCGCCGTGGAGCCGCTGCCGCAGGACAGCCCGCTATGGAACCATCCCCGGGTCATGGTTTCGCCCCACACCTCGGCCCTCAGCGCAGCCGAGAACCGCCTCATCACCGAGCGCTTCTGCAGCAACCTGCGCATCTTCCTCGACGGCGGGGAGCTGCCCCACCTCGTGGACACGGTGCACTTCTACTAGGCCGCGGCAGGGAGAAAAGATGCGCATCGCCAGAATCAAAACCGCAGCAGGTCCCCAGTACGCAGTGGAACGCGACAGCACGTGGGACCACATCATGGACCCCTTTGAGGAAGCGCTGCGCTACACGGGCGGCACCACGGCACACAGTGAGGCCAACTTCCTCGCCCCGGTGACTCCCGCCGTCGTCCTCGGCATCGGCCATAACCGGACGCTGAACGACCACCCCCTGCCCATCCAGGCCTGGCACAAGTCGGTTCACACCATCGCCAACCCCGGGGACACGGTAACGGCTGTCCGCAACCGCGGCATCATCAACGCCGAAGGGGAACTCGCCGCGGTGATCGGCAAGACAGCAACAAACCTCACGGTGGAGAACGCCCTGGACCATGTCCTGGGCTACACCTGCGTCAACGACGTCACCAACGTTGACCAAAACGCCGTGGATGAAAGGAACTTCCAAGGCAAGGCCGGCGTCAACTACACGCCACTGGGACCGTGGATCGAAACCGAACTTCCGGACCCTGAGCGTACGGGCATCGACGTGTACGTGAACGGAACAGCCAGGGCCAACTCCGGCACCTTCAACCTGCCATCCAGCGTGGCCGAATGCCTTGTCTACGTCACCTCCTGGCTCACCCTTGAGCCGGGGGACGTGGTGATGACCGGCGCGCCTGGCACCGCCGTACCCGTCGCGCCCGGTGACCGGGTGGACGTTGCAGTGGAGGGAATCGGAACCCTGAGCAGCGCCGTGGCCTGAGCCGGGCCAGCATCGGGGGACGCCGCGACGCCTTAAGATGGATAACGTTCAGTTGACTGAACACCAGCGAAGCCTTGCCCGGCAACCTAAGGAGAATCATGGCCGATTCCCCCATTCCCGTTTCATCCGATAAGTCGGGAACCGCTTCTCCGGCGCCCGCCGTCACGCGCGCCGCGGCCGTCCTGGATGCCCTGGCCGCCTCGGCAACCGGCCGGCTGACACTGAGCGACCTGTCGCGCGAAGTGGGAATTCCCAAGTCATCCACCTCCAACCTCCTGCTGGCCCTGGAGGAGTCGCGCCTGGTCAGCAGGCAGGGCGCGGAGTTCACCCTTGGCCGCAAGCTGGTGGAACTGGGTGCCGCCTACCTGGGTCGCATGGACGAAGTCCAGGAGTTTTACCGTTACTGCGAACAAGCCTCCGTCCTCTCCCGCGAGACGGTCCGGATCGCCATGCTGGACGGAACCAACGTCATTTACCTTGCCCGATACGAGGGACACCCCGCAGTCCGGCTCACCTCCAACATCGGGGACAAGATGCCCGTGTCCCTCTGCGCAGTGGGCAAGGCGCTGATCGCCCGGCTGAACGTGCACGACATTGAGGAGATGTTCCCCGATGACGCAGAATTGCCCGTCCTCACGCCAAAATCCCTGCGGACGGGCACGGAACTGAAGGCCCAGTTGCGGGAAATCCGCGAGCAGGGCTTCGCCTTCGAGGATGAAGAATCCACCACCGGCGTGGTCTGCCTGGCCGTTGCCGTCCCGACGCGGGGCGCGCACGGTCCCAGCCTGGGACTGTCCGTAACGGCACTCAAGGCCACTTATACGCCGGAACAGGGCTCGCAGATGGTCAAGGAGCTGCAGGAGCTGGCCCACTCGCTGGGCAATCCGATGGGCTAGGTACCTGGAGGGCCTGGGCCTTCCGCACGTAAGAAACCAAAAAGACTGTTGCCAGTTGTTCAGGATGCTGTATCGTGTTCAGCATAGTGATCGACACAATCGGTGTTGCCGCTATCCCACCAGGCCAACGGGGGCCTGGAGTGCGTTAGAGGGAGTTCTCGTGACAACTCGTACTAAATCACCGCAGGCCACCGCGGACGGCGCCGTCGTCGATCCGGACCAGCTGCGAAGGGCAACTCTTGCCAGTTCCGTGGGCTCCGCCCTGGAGTACTACGACTTTTACATCTACGGCCTTGCCTCAGCCCTGATCTTCGGCCCGCTCTTCTTCGCACCGCTGGGTGAGAGTGGAGCAATCATCGCCTCCTTCGCCACCTACGGCGTCGGCTTCGCCGCCCGGCCCTTCGGCGGCGTGGTGTTCGGCTACATTGGCGACCGCTTCGGCCGGAAGATGGTGCTGATCCTGACCATCGGCCTTATGGGCCTGTCCAGCTGCGCCATCGGCCTCCTGCCCACCTTCGAACAGGCGGGAATGCTGGGGGCCGTGCTCCTGGTGAGCCTGCGCATCCTGCAGGGCCTGGGCGCCGGCGCCGAGCAGGCAGGCGCCACGACCCTCATCTCGGAGGTGGCCCCGCGCCGTCGTCGTGGTTTCTTCGCCTCCCTGCCGTTTGTTGGTATCCAGCTGGGCACCCTGCTGGGTGCGGGGACCTTTGCCCTGATGGCGCTGGCGGACAAGGCAATCCTGCAGGCCTGGCTGTGGCGCGTACCGTTCCTGGCAAGCGTCATCCTGATCGCGATTGCCGTCTTCATCAGGCTCCGGCTCAAAGAGACCCCAGTCTTCCAGGAACTCGAAAAGCACAAGGCCGTGGTCAAGAACCCCGTGGGCCAGATCTGGAAGCACTCCAAGAAGAACGTGCTGATAGGCATTGGCCTGCGGATGGGGGAAAACGGCAACTCCTCCATCTACTCCGCGCTCCTGGTGTCCTTCATCAGCATGCCGGCAGGGGTCTTCGCCGGCGACAAGTTCATCGGCCCCACGGGCCTGTTGATTGCCGCAGGCTTCGCGGCGGTCATGGTTGTTACCTTCGGCGCCCTGTCCGACCGTTTCGGCAGGGTTCCCGTCTACCGCTACGGCGCACTCTTCCAGGCCGTTATCGCCTTGCCGGCCTTCTACCTGGTCACGCTGGGCAACGTCACCCTGGTGTGGATCGTCATGGTGTTGGGCATCGCCCTGGGCGTCCAGGCCATGCTTGGCCCGCAGTGCGCCCTGCTGCCGGAGCTCTTTGGCTCCCAGCACCGCTTCACCGGCGTGGCCCTCAGCCGCGAACTGTCCGCCGTCCTCGCCGGAGGCTTCGCACCCATGATCGGCGTTGCCCTCCTCGCCGCAACCAACCACTCCTGGCTGGTCCCGGCAATCTACTCGCTGGTCCTGGCAGCAATCTCGTTCGTCACCACGTTCTTCACCCCGGAAACGAATGGCCGCGACCTGGTGGTCGTGGAGGACGCCGGCTAAACAACCGCACCACCCCGCCTTCGCCGGACGGATCCCGCACCCAAGGGTGCGGGATCTGTGGCGTCCGGCACCAGCCCCACCGAGGGGACCAGACGGCCCCTGCAAAGTGCGGACCCTGCGGTATTCTGTTCCTTTGAATCCGGTCCAGGGGGCGGCCAGGACAAAGACACGTCGAACGGCCCTTCAGTGACATCCAGCAGCCAGCTTCCAGGACTTGTGCCAGGCCATATCCCGCACGAGGACTTCCTCGACTGTCCCACCGGACTCGTCGAGTACTACTTCTCAGACGGCATCTTCCGCTGGTCTGACAGCCTGTACCGGATGTACGGGTATGAGCGCGGCGAGGTTGTCCCCTCCATGGACATGGCCATGGCCCACATCGAGCCGGAAGACCGGCCCAGGGTCCAGGCCTATTGGGAACGCGTCTCCTCGGCAGGCGGGCCATCGTCCATCTACGTGTCCATTCGCGACCGCAAGGACCGCCAGCACAAACTGCTCTACTCCGCGGACTACATCATGGAAGGGGACACTCCCGTTGGCGTCTGGGGTGTGGTGGTGGACCTGACGCAGTCAATCCATACGGACCGCCACCAACTCGCCACCGAGGCAGTCGTAGCGTCGGCCCGCAACCGGGCAGTCATCGAACAGGCAAAGGGCATCCTGATGGGGCGCACCGGGGCCACCGCGGAGCAGGCCTTTGAGCTCATCAGTCAGTTGAGCCAGGATACGAACCGCAAGGTGTACGCCATCGCCCAGGAAATCGTGGAACGGGCCACCGCGCAGGGCGGTGACCCGAAGGACCAGGACCACCGCCTGCTGTAGCGGCCGCACCCAGGCATGGACCGCCGTCGAACCCTACAACGCGAGGCGCGGCCCGTCCGCCACAACAGGCGCGGAAGCAACAGCAGGCCTGGAAGCTACAACCGGTATGGAACCGGTCAGGGCCTCCACAACAGCCATTTGGCCGGTGGTGTCAGGGACCCCGGGGTACTGAACGTGCGCCGGCTCAACGGGAGCAACGGGGCTTTCGGAGCGCATGCGGACCAGCGCCACTGCGGAGATCAGGAACCACGCCGCACTGGTGACCACCGAGGGCCACGCCCCGTGCAGGGTGCCGTTGATGATGAAGGCCACGGAGCCGAAAAGGTTCGCCGTCTGGAAGCCCTTGCCGGCCTTCAGCCAGCCCATGGAAACGGAGAGGTACGCACTCAGTATCGCCGCCGCGCCTGCCCAGCCGGCAATTTCCCACAGCAGTTCCATGGCGTCCTTCCAAAGTGGTCCCTGCGCAGTATCCGGGCAGGGCTGAAGATGGGTAATTCAAGGTTTGGTTTGCGCCGGATGCCGTCCTGGAAGGACCGGCAGCATCCAGGTCTGCGTTGCCTCGAGCCCTGTTAGGGCGAGGACCTCATTCGCTGGCGGCGGCATAAATCATACCCCGCACCGAAGCGCTCATTTGACGCGACATTCCCCGTTGCCTGAAGGGTGGACAAGACCCTTGCCGCGTAGCACGATCAGAGCTGTGACCACCAGCCCCGTTTCCGATCCCTACCTCCGCGAACTCACCCAGCTGAGGCGCGTCAAGGACCGGATGGACCGGGAATATGCGCAGCCCCTCGACGTCGAATCCCTCGCCCGGGATGTCCACATGTCCGCGGGCCATTTCAGCCGGCGCTTCAAGCTGGCCTACGGTGAGTCCCCCTACAGCTACCTCATGACCCGCCGCATCGAACGGGCCATGGCGCTGCTGCGCATCGGTGACCTCAGCGTCACTGACGTGTGCTTCGCCGTCGGCTGTTCCTCCCTGGGGACCTTCAGCACCCGCTTCAGCGAACTGGTGGGCATGCCGCCCAGCGTCTATAAACAGGAAGCACAAAGCGCGACGGCGGGAATCCCCGCCTGCGTGGCCAAGCAGGTCACCAGACCGGTCAGGAATCGAGAAGCGCCGGCCCCCGAGCCGTTACTAGCATGACTGCCATGGACATCAACATTTCCTCAACCTTCCTTCCCGCTACCGACCCCGACGCTTCGCTGGCCTTCTACCGCGACGCCCTGGGCTTCGAAATCCGCAACGACGTGGGCCGCGGCACCATGCGCTGGATCACCGTTGGCCCCGCCGGCCAAAAGGACGTCTCCATCGTCCTGCACCCGCCGGCTGTGGATCCCGGGATCACCGACGACGAACGCCGCACCATCACCGAGATGATGGCCAAGGGCACCTACGCCACCATCGTTCTTTCCTCTCCTGATGTGGACGCCGCCTTCGCCAAAGTCGAGGCGAGCGGCGCCGACGTGGTCCAGGAACCCATCGACCAGCCGTACGGAATCCGCGACTGTGCCTTCCGCGATCCGGCCGGGAACACGGTCCGGATCAACCAGCAGCAGTAGGCATATAACCAGCCACGTATATAACGGACGACGCCGACGGGAGACTGCCAGCGCAGCCTCCCGTGGGCGCCGCTCCAGGAAGAGGGGGACACCTTGAGCACGGACATCACCACGGACGCGGACACAGAGAACACCGGGACCCATATCGCCGACACCCACGACCTGATCCGCGTCCAGGGCGCGCGGGAGAACAACCTCAAGGACATCAGCCTTGAACTGCCCAAGCGCCGGCTCACCGCGTTCACGGGCGTGTCCGGCTCGGGCAAGAGCTCCCTGGTGTTTGCCACCATCGCCGCCGAATCGCAGCGGATGATCAACGAGACCTACAGTGCGTTCGTGCAGGGCTTCATGCCCAACCTGGCCCGCCCGGATGTGGACCGGCTGGAAGGGCTGACCACCGCGATCATCGTTGACCAGGAGCGGATGGGCGCCAACCCGCGCTCCACCGTGGGCACCGCAACCGACGCCAACGCCATGCTGCGGATCCTCTTCAGCCGCCTGGGCAAACCCTATGTGGGTCCGCCCACCGCCTTCTCCTTCAACGTTCCCACCCGCAAGGCCAGCGGCATCATGAGCACCGAAAAGGGCGGCCGGGTGGAAAAGAACGTGGTCCGCCAGGTCACCTACCTCGGCGGCATGTGCCCCCGCTGCGAGGGCATGGGCAACATCAGCGATATTGACCGGACCGCCCTCTACGACGACTCGAAGTCCCTTAACGAGGGAGCGCTCACCGTCCCCGGCTACTCCATGGACGGCTGGTACGGGCGCCTGTTCGAAGGCATGGGCCTGCCCATGGACAAGCCCATCGCCACGTTCACCAAGAAGCAACTGGACACGATGCTGTACGCCGAGCCCACCAAGATCAAGGTGGAGGGCGTCAACCTCACGTTCGAGGGCATCATCCCCAAAATCCAGAAGTCCATGCTCTCCAAGGACGTGGAGGCCATGCAGCCCCACGTGAAGCGGTTCGTGGAACGGGCGGTCACCTTTGCCACCTGCCCTGACTGCGGCGGAACCCGGCTCACGCCCGAGGTGCTCAACGCCCGGATCAACGGCATGAACATCGCGGACCTCTGCACCATGCAGATCAGCGACCTGGCGCGATGGATCCGCGGCCTGGACGAACCCTCCGTCCGCCCGCTGCTTATCGGGCTGCGGGACCTCCTCGAGTCCTTCACCGAAATCGGCCTGGGCTACCTCTCGTTGGACCGCCCGGCCGGCACCCTCTCCGGCGGCGAGGCGCAGCGGACCAAGATGATCCGCCACCTGGGTTCCTCCCTGACCGATGTCACCTACGTCTTCGATGAGCCCAGCATCGGACTCCACCCCCACGACATCGAACGGATGAACACCCTCCTGCTGCAGCTGCGGGACAAAGGCAACACCGTCCTGGTGGTGGAGCACAAGCCGGAGATGATCGCCATCGCCGATCACGTCGTCGACCTCGGCCCCAAGGCCGGCACCGGCGGCGGCGAGATTGTCTACGAGGGCGACGTGGACGGGCTGCGTTCCAGCGGCACCATCACCGGGCGCCACCTGGACGACCGCGCCCGGCTGAAGGATTCGTTCCGGCAACAGACAGGCGCACTGGAGGTCCGCGGCGCCTCGACGAACAACCTCCGCAACGTGGATGTGGACGTCCCGCTTGGCATGCTGTGCGTGGTGACGGGCGTGGCCGGGTCCGGCAAAAGCTCGCTGATCCACGGCTCGCTGGCCGGGCGCGAGGGCGTGGTGGTGATCGACCAGGGCGCCATCAAGGGTTCCCGGCGCAGCAACCCGGCCACCTATACAGGCCTGCTGGAGCCCATCCGCAAGGCCTTCGCCAAGGCCAACGGCGTGAAGCCGGCACTCTTCAGCTCCAACTCCGAGGGCGCCTGCCCCACCTGCAACGGCGCGGGCGTGATCTTCACCGAACTCGGCGTGATGGCCACGGTCGAATCCACCTGCGAGGACTGCGAGGGCCGCCGCTTCCAGCCCGCCGTCCTGGAGTACACCCTGGGCGGCCAGAACATCGCGGACGTGCTGGCGATGTCCGTCGACGCAGCGCTGGCCTACTTCGCGGAAGGCGAGGCCAGGACCCCGGCCGCGCACAAGGTCCTTGAACGCCTGGCCGACGTCGGACTGGGCTACATCACGCTCGGCCAGCCGCTGACCACCCTGTCCGGCGGCGAGCGCCAGCGGCTCAAGCTGGCCACGCAGATGGCGGAGGCCGGCGACGTCTACATCCTGGACGAGCCAACCGTGGGCCTGCACCTGGCCGACGTCCAACAGCTCCTGGGCCTGCTGGACCGGCTGGTGGATTCGGGCAAGTCGGTGATCGTGATCGAGCACCACCAGGCGGTGATGGCGCACGCGGACTGGATCATCGACATCGGTCCCGGAGCAGGGCACGACGGCGGCAGGATCGTTTTCGAGGGCACCCCGGCCGAGCTGGTGGCGGGCCGGGCGACGCTCACCGGGCAGCACCTGGCGGCGTACGTGGGGGCATGAAGCCGGCGGCTGAGCCTGCTGGGGACGCTGCGTCAGCGGCTTCCCGGCAGCCGCTCCAGGAAGCTGACCGTGGCGGCGGCGACCTGTTGCTGTCCCGCGCTGCGGCTGATGCCGGGCTCGCCGTCGCCGGGTTGTGCACCGTAGTCACCGAAGAACGCGTGCACACCGCCCTGGACGGCGGCGAATTCCGTGTCCGGGGGCAGGAGTTCCCGGGAGGCCTGGATCTTGTCCGGCGTACTGAATCCGTCCTTGGTCCCGGAGACGGACAGGACGGAAAGGCCGGTCCGTTCCCGCAGCGATTCCACAGGATAGGAGGCGTACAGCACCAGGCCAGTGACGTCGGTGTTGTTGAGGGCGAACGAGGAGGCCGACACCCCGCCCAGGGAGTGGCCGCCCACCGCCCAGCTGGTGACGTCCGTGTTCGCCTCGATGGCACTCCGGGCCTGATTGCCGTCCAGCAGGCTGAGCCCGAGCGGCTCCTTCAGGATGACCACCCGGTATCCGGCGCCGACGACCGGGGCAAGGATGTCCTGGTAGGCGCGGGCATCTACCCGGGCGCCCGGGTAGAAGACCAGACCCTTGGTGGTGCCGCCCTCGGGTGACATGGTGATGGCGGTGGGAGTTTCGGTGACGGTGAGGTCCGACGCCGGTCCGGCCCCCGCCGTCGGGCCCGGCTTGTAGGCAAAGGGGCTGAGCCAGGCCAGCCCGGCGGCGAGCGCCAGGACGGCCAGGCTGCCGGCCCATGCCCCGACGGCCCGGACGCGGGAGCGGGGCCGGGGGACATCCCGACGGAGCCAGAGCAGGGCTGCCCTGGCTGCACCGGCGGCTGCCGCGGCCAGCAGGATGCCCGGCAGCAGCGGGTGGCCGCCCAGGACGGCGGGGTTCCCGGCAAGCATCCACAGCGCAACCCCCATCAGGGCGGCGGCGGACCCTGCCGATGCCCAGAAAAGAGCCGTCCGTTTCCTGGGCAGCGCGCTGGCTTGGCCGGCAGGCGAAATCTTCATGGTTCCTGATCCTTCCATCCGGCGGCAGGATTTCAATGCCGGGCTGGCCTACGCTGGCCATATGCCCGAAAAGTTGCGCTACGACGTCGAGATCCTGCACCTGCTGGTATCCCCCGCGCATGCCTACTTTGGCCGTGCCCGCGACGGTGCCGCCGACGTCCCCACCACCGATGCCGGGCAGGCGGAAGTTGTGGCCGGCAAGGGCATCGCGGGCGACCGGTTCTTCGGCAAGGCCGCGCACATGGACGCTGCGGTGACCCTGTTCGCCGTGGAGTCCCTCGAGGCCATCGCCGCCGAGTTGGGCGCAGCTCCGTTCGATCCCCTGCTGACCCGCCGGAACGTGGTGCTGCGCGGAGCACAATTGGCACCGCTGCTGGGACAGGACTTCGTGCTGGAATCCGGCGGCTCCTCGGTGACCCTGCACGGCGGGCGGCACGCCCAGCCCTGCGCATGGATGAACGAAATGCTCGCCCCCGGCGCACATCCAGCCATGCGCGGCCGCGGCGGCATCCGCTGCCGGGCCGTCTCCAGCGGCTTCCTGCACCGGGGTCCTGCCGTGCTGGTCAGCCCGGTGCCGCTGGACCCTGCGCGGGCAGGCGAGGCGAGCGTCCTCCGGCCCTCCAGGCTTCCGTAACCGACCCTGCCCCTTGGTAAGACGGACGACGGCGTCACGCACGGCACGCTTTCGGCCCACTTTGGGCGGGGAATCCCCGGAAACCCGGGCTCCCGCCGTCGTGCGCTGCCTGAAAGCCTGCCCGGCGTGACGCACAATGCCTACCTTTTCCGGTGGATCGACTTGTAGCTGAGGTAGGCGTTGAGCCCCTCGATCCCGTATTCGGTGCCCAGCCCGGAGTCGTGCCGGCCGCCGAACGGGGCGGAGTGGTTGGAGGCGAAGAAGTTCAGTCCCACCGAACCTGTGTCCATGCGGTCCGCCACAGCGAGCGCGGCGTCCTCGTCCCGGCCGAACACCAGGCCGCCAAGGCCGAACCCGGTGTTGTTCGCCAGCGCCACTGCCTCCTCGACGCTGCCGCCGGCGTCGTTGTATTTGAGGATGGTGATCACCGGACCGAAGATCTCTTCGCGGGCTATCCGCATGTCCGGGGTGACGTCGGCGAACACCGTGGGCTCAATGAAGTAGCCGTTCTCCAGCCCTCCGGTCAGCGACGCAGCGCGCCCTCCGGTGGTGGCGCGGGCGCCTTCAGCCAGTCCGGACTCGACGTACTCCATAACTGTCCGGTACTGCGGTTCGGTGGCGCAGGGGCCAAACACCGTGTCCGGATCCAGGGGGTCGCCCTGCTTCCCGGCGGCGATGGTGGCCGTGACCATGTCCACCACTTGGTCGTAGCGGCTGGCCGGGGCCAGGATGCGGGTGGAGATGTAGCAGGTCTGCCCGGTGTTCCGCATGGAGGACTTGATCAGCACCCGGGACATGGCGTCCAGGTCAGCGTCCGGCAGCACGATGGCGCTGGACTTCCCGCCCAGCTCCAGCGTGACCGGGCGCAGCAGCTCACCGCAGGCAGCGGCGATCTTGCGTCCCACCGGCGTCGAACCAGTGAACGCCACCTTGGCCACCCCCGGGTGCCTGACCAGCACGTCACCCAGGCGGCCGGAGCCGGTGACCAGGTTGACGACGCCGGCCGGGACGCCTGCAGCGGCAATGGCATCGATGATCACCCGGATGGACAGCGGGGTGGGGGACGCCGGTTTGATCACCACCGTGCAGCCGGCCAGCAGCGCCGGCGCCAGCTTGATCATCACCAGGTTGATGGGGAAGTTCCACGGGGCGATCAGCGCACAGACCCCCAGGGGATCGCGCCGCACCACCGATTCGCCGCCGCCGCGCGGGAAGGGACGGACGTCCTCCTGTTCCAGGTATCCGGCCAGGGTGGCGAAGTACCGCAGGATGCCGGCGGCGTTGGCCGCTGCCCCGGAGGACTCCGCCACCGGGGATCCGTTTTCCCGCGAGTTGGTCAGGGACAGCTCCACTGCCCGCTTCTCCACTTCATCGGCGATCCGGAGCAGGTAGGCGGCACGCTCGGATGGTGCCAGCCGGGACCATCCGCTGTCGAAGGCCTTTCGGGCGGAGCGGACGGCGGCGTCCACGTCCTCCGGCGTGCCGTCCGGGACCGAGCCCCAGATTTCGCCGGTGGCGGGGTCGGTGACCGGGTTACGGCCAGTGCCCGGGGAGGGTTGCCAGGCGCCGTCGACGTAGATGGTGTCCACGTGGGTGTGCGGCAGGGCCAGGCCGGACCGTGTGGCCAGGGCCGGGGCGTCGTGCGTGGCGGAGGTCATCGGATCACCGCCGTCTTCAGCAGGGCGTTGGACCGGCTGAGGTCCGCGGTGGCCATCTCCAGGGCAGCCTCAGTGATGAGTTCCGGGATAATCTCAGCGGCCAGCCGGTCCGTGTAGGTGGCGGGATCCATTCCGAACCAGGATGAGGCCAGGGCGATGCCGGCGTGGTCGAACCGCCACAGCCTGTCGGCGTCACGCATCAGCGCGTCCTCCAGGGAGCGGGCCACGGGCCGGGTGTCGTGGCCGTCGATGATTGCGCAGACCTGGTCCACGAACCCGGGGGCGTAGCCCAGTCCGGGAAGGACCCGCCGGGCCACGTCGCAGCCCTGTTTCTCGTGCTCATAGCGGATGGTGGCCTTGCGCCAGTCCCCCGTAAATCCTTCCGAGAGGATCCGGGACTCATCAACATGGGCCCAGCCGGTGTCGTGGAGCAGCGTTGCCACCCGGACCAGTTCGGCATCCGCATCAGGGTAGGCCCGGCACAGCCGTTCGGCGAAGGCCAGGGAGATGGGCAGGTGGATGTCGTTGCCGCGGGTCCTGGTTTCGTGGACCACTGCATTCCAGAGCGCATCGAGCGAATCCAGGGCCGCGGGGGTGCCCGTGATGGGGGTGGTGTCCACCGGGCCGGGGGCGGGGATGGGGCGGACGCCGTACTCGGCGGCGAAGGCATCGGCCAGGGCGTCGCCCGTGTCCGGTGCGGTGCCGGGGGCGCTGCCGGCGGCAGTGCCCGGCTCCGCCCGGGCAAACGGCGTCTTGGGGGTGCTCATAATGCTCCTTCGGGTTGGCCGGCCTCGCGGCTAGCTGTCCGTGGTGATGGTCTTGAGTTGGATGCGGGGGTCTGCCGCGGCGTCAGCGGGAATGTTCAGGCCCTTGGCGAGCGCGTTCTTGACGGCCATGAAGTCCAGCGGCGCGTTGACGCAGTCTGCGGCGATGATGCGGCCCTGGCGGTAGTAGAGGACGCTGAATTTTCCGCGTTCCTGGTCGTTCCGGACCACGGTCTGGTCGTAGCCGTTGCACAGGCCGGCGATCTGCAACTTGAGGTCCGCCTGGTTGGACCAGAACCATGGGATGCCGGCGTATTCCTCACGCCTCCCGGTCAGCGAATACGCGGCAACCTTGGCGTGCTCGATGGCGTTGTTGACGCTTTCCAGCCGGATCCGTTCCCCGGGCTCGGAACCGGGAACGGGATTGGGCATGTTGGCGACGTCCCCCACGGCCACCGTGGTGCCGTCGGAGGCCAGCGCGAACCGGTCCACCACCACGCCGTTGTTTACGGCCAGGCCAAGCTGTTCTGCCAGCTGGGTGTTGGGAATGACGCCGATGCCGATCAGGACGATCTGTGCCGGCAGCACCGTCCCATCCTGGAGTTCGACGGCGGCTACCCGGGTGCCGCCGTCGTCAGCGGTAAAGCGCGACGCGCTGGTGTTGAGGCGGATATCCAGGCCGCGGGACCGATGGGCCTGCAGGAAGTATTCGGCGGTTTGCTCCCCCACGGCCCTGCCCACAAGCCGCGGCCCGAACTCGAGCACGGTGACATTTTTCCCCATCTTCTGCAGGCTGGACGCCGCCTCGAGGCCGATGAACCCGCCCCCGATCACCACCACATCCGTGGCGTCGCCCACTTTCGCCTTCAGTGCCAGGGCGTCGTCGGCGTTGCGGAGGTAGAGCACGCCGTCCAGGCCGCTGCCATCAATCTCCAGCTTCCGGGCGCGGGCGCCCACGGTGAGGGCCAGCCGCTTGAACGGAAACTCCCGGCCCGAGGACGCATGTGCCACCCCGGAGCCGTCCGCTTCCTTGTCGATCCGCACGACGTGTTCGCCCTTGACCAGGTCCACGTTGTGCTCGGCCCAGTAGTCGTTGGAGCGGAAGATCAGGGATTCGCTTTCCACGGTGCCCTGCAGGAACTCCTTGGACAGCGCCGGCCGCTGGTACGGGCGGTGGTCCTCGTCCCCCAGCAGGGTGATGTCTTCGTCGAAACCCAGCGCCCGGAGCGATACCGCCAGCTGCACGCCGGACTGGCTGGCGCCGATGATCAGGAGCCCGGTCCTGGTGGGAACCGTGGCCGTTCCGGCTTCCTGCTCCACTGCCTGCGTTCCCATGGCTACACCTGGGTTTCGGGGGTGGTGACGAACAATTCGAGCTCCTCCATCAGGCGGAGCTGGCAGGACAGCCGGGAGTTGTCTTCACGGTCCACGGCGGTGCCGTAGAGCATCTCGTCCTCCATGTCCTCCATGGGGGGCAGCTGCGAGGCGCAGTCCTCGCGGACGAAGACGTGGCAGGTGGCGCAGGACAGCGAACCGCCGCACTCGGCCACGATGCCGGGGATGCCGTTGCGCACCGCGGTTTCCATCACGGAATCGCCTGCATTGCCTTCGACGTCGCGGACGTTGCCTTCTGCGTCGGTGAAGTGAACCGTTGGCATTGTGGTCCTCCTTGGTTGAAGTTGGTTTCGATGGTGGTGGGGGTTGCCGGTCAGATGAACTGCCGGCCGCCGTCCACCACCATGGTCTGGCCGGTGTAGTAGGAGCTGTCCGGCCCGGCCAGGAACAGGGCGGCGCCCACAATGTCCTCGGGCTGGCTGGCGCGTTTGATGGCGCCGCGGTCCACTCCGTAGTTCTCGGCGTTCTCCATGAGCCCGTAGCTGGCTTCCGTGAGCGTGAAGCCCGGGGCGAGGGCATTCACCGTGATCCCCCGGCGGCCCAGTTCCTTGGCCATGACCCGGGTGAGGGCCACCACGCCGCCCTTGGAGGCGACGTAGTGCGCCCATTGCTCGGAGCCGCTGAAGATCGTGGCGCTGGAAAGGTTGATGATGCGCCCGCCTTCCCCCAGGTAGGGGCTCGCGGCGCGGGTCACCAGCCAGGGTCCCTTGAGGTTGACGTTCATCACCAGGTCCCATTCGGCTGGATCGATGTCCTCAAAGCGGCTGCGGGTCACCCCCGCGTAGACCGCCGCGTTGTTGAGCACGACGTCGATGCGCCCGTTTCCGAACTCCGCGCAGCTTGCGGCGAGCTGCTCCGTGGAGTCCACGTCGGTCACGTCTGCGGCAAAGGCAGCGGCGTGGGCGCCGGCTTCCCGGACGAGCTTGGCGGTCTGTTCGGCACCCTCGAGGTTGATGTCGGCCACCGCCACCCGGTATCCGCGGCCGGCGAAGCCTAACGCGAACGCCCTGCCCAGCCCGCCGGCAGCTCCCGTGATGAGGACCGTCTTTCCATTCATGCCCTCAGCGGAATATTCTCCTGAAGGCATCTCACGATCAGACATGGCTGTGGTTGTGGGCGCCGGGTCCGGCAACTACGAGGTCTTCCTCGGCGTCCAGGATCTGGACCGTGCCCTTAGTGCCGTCCACACGCAGCCGCTGGCCGGTCTTGATCGTGGTGGACCCGGAGCCCGTGCCGGTAACGGCCGGCAAACCGTATTCACGGCACACGATCGCGGCGTGGCTCATCATGCCGCCGATGTCCGTGACCGTGGCGCTGATCTTGCCGAAGATGGGACCCCAGGACGGCGCCGTCACCGTGGCCACCAGGATCTCCCCCTGTTGCACCTCGGAGAGCTGGTCCGCGTCGGTGACCACGCGGGCCAGGCCTTCCACCACGCCGGGCGAGGCGGCCATGCCGCGCAGTCCGCCGCCTTCCACTTCTTCACCGGCTCCCAGCCACTGCTGGACCTGTTCCGTGGTGATGCCCCAGAGCATACGGGTGAAGGGTTCGGTGATGGACGCGGGCGGGGTGTTCAGGGCGGGCGCGGGGCGGGCAGTCTTGAGGGCGTCCACGATGCCGCGGCGGCGTTCGATCTCCTCGGGCCAGTAGTCGGGGCCGATGGGCTTGGCGCCCACCCCCCAGCCGGTGACCAGGTCGAAGAGGGCGTCGCGGACCTCGTTGCGGCCCAGGTAGAGCAGGTCGTCCGGCTGGGTCCAGAAGCCCTCGGCATGCATCATGCGGGAGAGTTCGCGGATCTTGCGCCAGAAGACGCCCATCGTCCAGTGCTCGATGTAGAAGTTGTGGTTCTCCACGTAGGGGTAGGCGGTGGCGGCGAGCCCGCGCTTGGCGTCGAAGACTGCCTGGTTGTCGCCTTCGAGGAGGTCGCGGTATTCCTCGATGATGCGGTCCCGTTCGGCGATGAGGGCCTCGACGGGACGCATGATCTCCTGGCCCTCGTCCACGCGCCGGATGTAGTCGGCGATGTAGCCCAGCGGGATTTCCTGGTTCACGTTCCAGTACTTGTCGTGGCCATAGAAGCCGTTGCCCACGGTGAAGTTGAACCACGGGTCCTTGGCGCCTTCGTACTGGGCCAGCCAGCGGTCCCCGCCCGGGGCGGCGGCGATGGCACCCAAAGTAGCCTCGACGTCGTCCGTGTTTCCAAAGTGGGGCTGGAGGCGAAGTTCGACTGCGAGCTTGGCGAGCTGCTTGAGCTCGTCATCGGGGCGGAACAGTTCCATGTCCACGCCCTGAACCATGCTGGCGATCGACTGGTCCGGGATGTTGGGGAAGACCTGCTTGCAGAAGTTGAAGAAGTCCAGGTAGGCGATGTAGCCCAGGTTCAGGAACTCGAAGTGGTACTGCCAGTTCTGGTAGGCCAGCTGGATGAGGCGGTCGTAGCCTTCCAGGAGCTTCTCGGAGCCGTCTTTGCCCTTGCCGGAGGTGATGTCCTCCAGGGGGACCATGTCCGGAAGCTTGGGGAAGGAGATGGTTTCCATCTCGGCGATAGTGCCCTTGACCTTGACGTGCCAGTCCTTGAGCAGCTGCTCCCAGTTCTGGAAGTAGTGGCCGACGCGCTGCTCGAACAGCGGCACGCGGGCGGGGATCCGGTCTTCCGGGACGGGAATGGGGGACATGTAGAGGTAGCCCAGGTGGATGCGGAACTCGATGCCGTTGGCGTTGGGGATTATCAGGTGCCGGGCGTTGTATTGGCCCAGGCACTTGACCGCGAATTCGCCGCCGATGGTCTCGAAGGGCTTGAACACGGTGGGCCAGTGCTGGCTGTCGCAGAACCAGAACTTGGCGTCCTCCTGGTCCTTGAGCTTGTCCTGGAAGACCAGGTAATAGGGGTAGATCTTTTCCCAGCCTTCGGCCCCGGCGGGAACCGGCAGCTCGGAGGGCTTGGGGAACGACTTCATGGACATGGCGGTCCTTTCAGGAGGGCTCGGCGGTGAGCCTTGGTGGGGGTGAAGCCTCGGATGCGGGTCAGGCAGTCGGCTTGAGCGCGGGGGTGCTCAGTCCACTGAAGTAGCCCCCGGTGATAACGGGCTGGGGCGCGGTCACCAGTGCGGGCTTGGAGGAGTGGACCGTTTCCGGCCGGGACTGCAGAAGGAGCAGGTTTTCGCCGTCGGGGAGGTCGGCGTCGAGGGCCCATTCAATGTCCTGCGGGCACTTGTAGTGCTTCTCGGCCCGCTTGGCCATCTGGGCGACGGCGGTGAGCTCCGCGTCGGTGAGGCTGCGGCGGCCCCGGCGTTCGTCGTCGACCTCACGTTCAACCAGCCCTTTGGCACCGGCGTCCGGGACCAGCTCGGCGTGCTTGTCGCCCAGGTGTTCTGTAATGACGGCGAGTGTCACCTTGTCCAGCACGATGTTGTCCGGAGTGACCTGGCCGGAGACCACCATTTCCCCCACGCCGTAGGAGGAATCGATGGTGATCTTGGACCGGTCGCCGTTGGTGGGGTCCATGGTGATGGCCACGCCGGAAACCCTGGAGTTGACCATCTTCTGAACCACCACGGCCATGGACAGTCCCTCGTTGGGGATGCTGTTCTTGAGCCGGTAGATGATGGCGCGGGACGTGTAGAGCGAAGCCCAGCACTGGCGGATGTGGTCGGTGACCGCTTTGACGCCGTCCAGCCAGAGGTAGGTGTCCTGCTGGCCGGCGAAGGAAGCGTCCGGAAGGTCCTCGGCGGTGGCGCTGGAGCGGACGGCCACGGGGACGGGTGCGTCGAAGCGGGCCATCAGGAATTCGTAGGCGGCGATGGTCATGCTGCGCAGTTTTTCAGGTACGGGGCGGGAGCAGATGTCCTCGCGGATGGCTGCGGACACCTGGTCAACCTGCCGGGTGTCCTCCGGGTCCAGCCCGGCGAGCAGTTCGTGGATCTTCGCCGTGATCCCGGCTTCGTCCATGAAGGCATCGAACTGCGCGGTGGTGACGACGAATCCGGGCGGAACGGGCATGCCGGCGGAGGTCATAGTGACCAGTGACGCACCCTTGCCGCCGAGGTTTTCAAGCTTCGGCTCGATGCCGCCGTCGAAGAACTGGACGTAATCGTTGCTATGCATAGTGCTTAGGCCTTCCAAGTGACAGGAACGGTCTCGGGAACACGGAAGGAGAGGTTTTCACGGAAGGCGATGTCCTCCGGGGCGTCGAGCTGCAGCGCGGGAGCGAGCCGGGCCACTTCCTCGAGCGCGATTTTCGCCTGCAGCTTGGCGAGCATGTTGCCCAGGCAGTAGTGGATGCCAAACCCGAAAGAGAGGTGCTCGCGGGCGTTCGGCCGGGTGATGTCGAAGTCCTCGGCGGCGGTGAACTTGGATTCATCGCGGTTGGCCGAGCCCATCAGGAGCAGCAGCTGGGAACCCTTTTCGATGGGCACGCCGCCCACCTCGGTGTCTTTGAGTGCTTTGCGCCGCCATCCGACGATGGAGCCGGCGTAGCGGAGGACCTCGTCGATGGCGGCGGGGATCTTCTTGGGATCCTCCACGAGCTGCTGCCACTGCTCCGGACGCGCCAGGAGTTCGCGCAGGGCGTTGGAGATAAGGGTGGTGGTGGTCTCGTGCCCGGCGAAGAGCAGGCTGTAAAGGACCGAGGCGATCTCATGGTCCGAGATCTCGGCGCCGTCCTGCTGGGCCTTGACCAGGTCGGCGGTGAGGTTGTCGCCGCCCTGCTCGTGGGCCACCCGGACCAGGCGCAGGCATTCCTGCCAGTACTCCACCAGGTTGTGGGCGTGCGGGACCTGCTGTTCGTCACTGAGGTCGCCCCAGGTCATGGCGGCGCGGGAATCGGACCAGCGCTTGAACGTGTCCACCTGGGAAACGTCGGCCCCGATCAGGGTGAGGATGGTGATGGTGGGAACGTCGTAGGCCAGGTCCTTGACCAGGTCCCCGCGGCGCTCTTCGCGGGAAAGCATCTTTTCGAGCAGGTCCACCACGTTCTGCCGGATGAACGGTTCCAGGGCCTTGTAGCGGCGGGGCGTGAAGGCCTTCTGCACCACGGCGCGGATGCGGGTGTGCTCTGGCGGACGGCGGGCGGACAGGCCGGAGTAGGCGGTGAAGCCGCCCTCTTCCATGATCTTTTTCGCGGCGGTTCCCCGCTCCCGGACCGGGGCCTGGGCGTTCTCGCTGGAGAACGTTTCCCAGTCCTCGAAGACGGCTTTGATGTCGTCGTAGCGGGAGACGACGTAAAGTCCGGTACGCTCATCGAACATCACGGGCTGCTCGGCCCGGAGCTCTGCGTAGGCGGTGAAGGGATCCTTCATCTGGAAGGGTTCGTAGCCGTGGTGCCCGGCGGGGGCTTCGGCGCCGTACCCGAAAGGACAGCGGCCAGCCGTTTCTGTCGACGATGACATGTTGACTCCTGGTGACTTGGCTCCGCCCGGCACCTCAGGGCGGCGGGGGTTTCTTAGTGACCAGTGTGGTCCACATCACCGTGCGGGGACAGCATCGGCTTCCACTGGACGGAATCGATTGGCGTCAGCCGCGCGGCCCTTTGTGCACGCCGATCAGGGTCTCCAGGGGGATCCGCGCCGTGGCCTTTTCGATTTGGGCTGAGATGCCCTTGAGGACGGGCAGGTACCTGGTCATGGTGGACGCCTGCGTGGTGGGCAGCACCAGGCCGATGGCGGCGCCGATCCGGCCGGTGTGGAACACCGGGACGGCTATGGAGCAGGAGCCAAGCCGCACTTCCTCAAGGGTGGTGGCGTAGCCCTGCGCATGGATGTCCGCCAGCTCGGCGGTGAATTTTTGCGGGTCGATGTGTGTGTGGGCGGTGGCGCGTTCCAGGTCCCGGTGCAGGTAGGCGTCGCGCACCCAGTCGTCTTCGAACGCCAGGATGACTTTTCCAACGGCGGTGGCGTGCATGGGAAGGCGGCCGCCCACCCGGGACGCGCGGGGCACGCGCTTGGAGCCGTAGACCCGGTCGATGTACAGGACCTCATTGCCGGCCCGGATCGCCAGATGTGCCGTCTCGCCGGTCAGCGAGAACAGGTCCTGAATGTAGGGGTGGGCGGCATCGCGCAGCTGGCGGCCGGTGTTCTGCGCCAGCTCCCACAGCCGGATCCCCAGCTGGTAGCGGCCGTTCGGTTCCCGCGACAGGAATCCCCAGTCGGTCAGTTCGTTCACCAGCCGGTGCGCGGTGCTGAGCGGGAGCCCGGATTTGTCCGCGATGTCAGTCAGGCTCAGGGCGCCGCGGGAGGTCTCGAAGGCTTCCAGGATGGACAGCACTTTGGACGTCACGGTGCGACCGGGGTCGCGGCTGCCGCCGGCCATGGGGGCCTCCTCGCTCCTGGCGCTGGGCCCAAGGTGCCGGCAGCGTCCGGAAAGAGTCTAAGCGCGGGAACGGCTCCGGGCCGCGCCGGTTTCCAGCTCAGCCAAGCAGGCGTTGCCGCTGCGGCCAGAGGGTGACCGATTCCAGTGCTGACAGTGCCCTCGCCATGGCCTGCGCCTCTGCAGTGAATAGGTGGCCGTGCACGCGCTGGGAGCACAGCCGGAGGGCCTGCCCGCGGTCCAGCCCGAACCAGTCCATGACGGTGTCGATGCCGTGCGGACTGAGGCGCCAGGTCTTGTCCGAGTCCTTGACGATGGCATCCTCGATGGAGACGGCCTCCCGCCGGGAATCGTGGCCGTCGATGATGTTTAGGATGGCGGGGATCCTGGTGCGATCGTAACGGCACTTCGCGAGGATGTCCGCGGCAAGGCGCGCCCCCTCCTTTTCGTGCAGCAGCACCAGGTCGGGCCTGCCGCCGCCCGGCGCAATGGCTGCAAGGACGTCGCCGGGCGGGACCTGCGACCAGCCGATGTCGTGCAGCATGATCGCGGGAAGGACCACAGCGGCATCCGCTTCCGGATGGGCGTCCAGGAGGGCGCGGGCCAGGCCGAAGGCATACAGGGTGTGGGCGTCGTTGTCCCGGACCGTCAAGTACGGAGCGGCCAGTTCCCAGATCCCGGCCAGCATTGGTTCCAGTGCGATGACTCCGGCGGGGTCGGGCTCGATGCCGGCGGCAACCGCAGTGGCGTCGAGGCCTGAGTAGTTGGCGGCGGGCTGCAGCTTCGTCATGCACACAGCCTGCCCAGCGGACGGGCGGCTGGCAACGACGGATTCTGTCCAGCGGAATCGCATGTGACGGCCGACGGCGTCACGCACGGCACGCTTTCGGCCCACCTTGGGCGGGGAAACCCCGGAAACCCGGGGTCCCGGCGTCGTCCGTTCCCCGAAAGCATGCCCCGCGTGACGCACTTCCGCGTCTTTACGTCAGGTGATCGCGGTGGCATTCGCCGGCGAGCCCGTGCCCCCGGTGATGTTCAGCGGTTTGATGCTGATGAAGGCGTCCCACTGGCCCGTGCGGCGCATGTGCCGGGCCAGCGGGCCGAGCCTCCAGAGCTCCCCCAAGGGCATTCCCAGCTTGGCCAGGAGTTGCTGGTGCATCATTCCGTGGTCGTTCGGCGCAGAATCCCGGTACGGACTGTCCGGCACCGGGGGAAGGCACTCAAGGGCGAAGTTGTCCGCGGCGAGCAGCGCCAGCTGCTGGTCCCACGCCCAGGCCACGAATTCCTGGGACTGTTCCACACCCGATGCCTTGCGGCTCTCGCGCACCTGCTGCTTTTCCGCCGTCGTCAGTTCAAGGAACCATTCGCACCACCCGGTGTGGAGCATGAGGATGTCACCGGGGCGGAGGCGGAGGGACTGCGCTGCCGCGGCCGCCTGCACCAGGTTCAAGGTGAGGGGTTCCCCGGCCGCGTGGTCGATGGGCTCCCCCAGGCTTCTCCGGAAGCCGTCCAGGTCCACCACCACGCCCCGGCCCGTGATCGGGTGTTCTGCCCATCCCTGGATCCCCAGGTACGGAGTGCCCTCCGTAATCAGCGCATCGGGGGTGCCGTTGTAGAAGCCAACATCATCCGCCCGGCGGTGCCTCAGGCCGTCTATCTGGCTGGATCCCTGGAGGTAGTAGCCGTCCAGGAAGTCATCGCGGTGCGCAGGGTGCGAGGAGTAGATGGTGTGCCGGGGCGGACTGCGTTTGAGTGACATACCAGGATCAAAGGCGTCAGCCGGATAGTCCAGGCCGAACACGGTCCCGCTCCTGATGCTGTTCCTGGCCTCAACGATGGCCGCCGGGGTGATGAAGGACGGTGTGCCCCGGTCCGCTTCGGGGAACAGTCCCCACGATGTTCCTGACAGGGCGCCCTCCCTTGTGAGGAGATCGGCGAAGGTGGGAAATGTTCCGCGGTCAGTCATCGGGTGGTTGCCTCCTGCTGCTGCGTGGCCTGTTGATGGGAGCGCTTGTAGCTGAGCAGGAAACCGGCGACGGCGCACACGGAAGCCGCAATGCAGATGGGCGGCTTGATGTACGTATTGAAGAACTCCAGCCAGCCGTTTTGCCCGGCCACAAGGCCGGCGGCCTGTCCGGCAACGAACAGGACGCCGCCGGCAAGAAGGGCTCCGAGCGTAACGGTGAAAAGGATTTCAGTAAACCTTCGGGGTGTATTCATGGTGGTTCCTTAGATCGGCAGGACGCCGAGGATGATCAGCACGCCGATGACCAGCAGGGGCAGGGCATAGTGGGTGAGCAGGCGGCCGAAGGTCTTGATGGGGTTGACGTCAGCAATGCCGCAGGCAACATAGAGCGGCGCACCGCCGGGCGGAACCGCGGCTTCGCACGAGGAAAAGACCAGGACGGCGACGGCGGCAGTAGTGGCCGGCACGCCGGCCGCCACAAGGGCCGCGACGCCGACCGTTCCCACGGCGGCCATCGTGGCCGTTGCGGACAGCGGGGCTGCGACGGCGATCACGATCAGCCCGATCAGGATGGCAAGCAGCCACAGCGGCAGGTTCAACCCGTTCAGCAGCGCCGTCATTTGCTTGGGCAGGCCGGTGGCGGCGAGCGCGTTGGCCCCGGCGAACGCGAACAGCACCGTGACGCCGACGATTCCGAACCGCGGGGCGGAGCCGTGCAGAAGCTCGCCCCAGGCGCGGCCGGTGCGGGGCAGCTTTTTCCGGCCCAGCAGGGCACCGGTGATGAGCAGGACTACCGGGATCCACACGATCACGCTGACGGATTTGCTGACGTCGCCGCCAGTCCAGTCCGAGAGTGCGGATGTAAGGAACCCGGAGGTGATGACCAGCGGAATGGCGACGACGACGAACAACAGGAGGGTTGCCCAGCCCTGGCCAAAGGCGGTCCGGACGGACAGGCGGTGGGCTGCGTCGAGCGGGGTCATCCCGCTCTTCCTGATGAGCAGCCAGGTGACGATAAGGCGGTGCAGGAAGCACCACAGGCCTCCGAAGAGCAGGGGGAGGACAAGGGCGTTGATGTTCAGGAGGGGCCCGACCGTGGCTGAGCCGACAAGGACGAACATGGAGGCGCTGAACGGGAAGGTAATGCCCATTCCGGCGTTGCCAGCAACCAGGGTGGCGGCGGCGGGCTTGTCCAGCTTGGACTTTTCCATCCACGGAATGGTGACCGAGCCTACCGTCGCGGCAATGGCGGCCTGGTTGTGGACCACGCCGCCCAGGCCGGCCGAAGCCACCGTGGAGACCCAGGCCGGCCCGCCCTTGACCCCGCCGATGAGCGAGTTCAACAGGTCAATCAGCCGGTCCAGGACGCCGGCCTTGTCCAGCAGGTAACCCATGAAGACGAACGCCATGGTGGCGTAAACAATTTCGTCCGTCGCTGCCGAATAGAGCGCCGACCAGCCGACCTGCGCCGCGGCGGCACCGGTGAACGGGAGCACCACCAGGAATCCCAGGATCATGGCCTCCCCCACGCTGCGCTTGATCAACGTGGTCCAAAGCAGGATGACGGCCAGGTATGCCCCCAGGGCCCAGACGCCGATCATGTCCATGCTCCTGACGTTGCAGTGCGGTTCTTTGCGTGGTTAGCCAAAACAGTCCTCTTCATTGATTCTGTCCGACCGCGGGGTCAGCGCAACACCCGCGCGGCGTCCTGCTCAGCGATGCGGGCATGTGCGGCGGCTGACGCAGCGGTCATTTCCGACGGCACGCCCAGCTCCGAAAGGTAGCTCGCCGTCTCCTGCATCTCCCGTGACCGGCGGAGTGCGTGCTTGGTGGTGCCGGTCAGGAACCGGTCGATGACGGCCTGGCCGTCGCCGGCGAGCTGATTCGCGATCTGGCCGCGGATCCAGCCTTCGAGTCCTGCGGCCTTCCCGGCGTTGACCGCTTCGACAACTACGGCGGCAAGTCCCTTCATCAGGACACTGCGGAGCAGCTTGTGTGCCATGGCAGCGCCGGGCCCGCCTTCGGTGATTTCGACGGTGACACCCAACGGGCGCAGCAGGTCTGCCACCGCCGGTGCTCCCGGGCCGCTGACCATCAGCGGCGTCTTTTCGCCCAGCGCCGACACTGGCCCGAGGATGGCGACGTCGGCGAAGCCGGCTTTGCTGGGCAGCTGTCCGAGTTCCTGCATCACGCCGGGAGACGAGGACGTGAAGTCGGCGTAGACGCTGCCGGCGTCGAGGACCGGCAGGCACTCCTGGGCCACACTGCGGGCGGCGGCGGCGCCGGTCATGACCAGGACGACGTCGGCGCCTTCACAGGCTTCCGCGGCCGTGGCCGCCCGCGTGACGCCCTCAGGGGTAGTCGGTGCCACCGGGTCGAAGCCGGTGACCGTATGGCCGGCCGCGGTGAGTGCCGCGGCGTAGGTGGCGCCGGCTTCGCCGAGGCCGATGACGGTGCACGCTGTCATGGTTTTCTCTGTTCCTTCTGGTGAATTTTTGGTGCCGTGGTAGTTCAGTTGCGGGCGGCAACGATGGATTGGCGGCGGTTTGCCTCATCGGCGAAGACCGCCTCGGCGGCTTCGGCGACCGCGGCTGCCTGCTCCCGCGGAATGACCACCACGCCGTCCGAATCGCCGACGATGATGTCCCCGGGCAGGACCGGGATGCCGCCGAAAGCGACGGCGGTGCCCAACCTGAACGGACCGTCCTTGTAAGGACCGGCGGGCGAAGTAGCCCGGGCGAAGACCGGCATGCCGATCTCACCCAGCGCCTCGGCGTCGCGCGCTGCTCCGTCCAGGGCGAAGCCCGCCACGCCCAGGTTGATGGCACGCTCGCCGATCAGTTCACCGAGGAGCGCGCGGGATTCGTCACCGCCGCCGGCCACCACAATGACGTCCCCGGGACGGGCCAGCTGCAGGGCCTGATGGATGCCCTTGTTGTCACCGGGCCGTGTCCACACGGTGAACGCCGGCCCGGCAAGCTTTGCGCCCGGCCAGACGGCCTGGATGGCGGAGTCCGCGACGCCGAGCCGGTCCATGGCATCGCCGATGTTGGCCGCGGGCAACTTGGCGAGCCGTTCAACGATGTCCCGGTCGGGGCGCGCAAAGTCCGCTTCGGTGGCGTCAATGGCTGGAGTAGTCATGATGGATCTTTCCGTTCAGGTGTGGACAGGGGGTCAGTCTTTTTTCTGGACCAGCGGCAGGACTTCCTTGAAGTCCTCTTCCTGGCTTGCCCAGAACTGCTGGTAGTCGGTGCCGTTGAGGTAGCTGGTCTGCAGGCCAAGGTCCTTCATCTTCTGGACCACCGTGGGATCCTCGATGGCTTTCTGGATGGCGGCCTCGAGCTTCTTGGCCACGTCCTCCGGCAGGCCGGCGGGTGCCGAGTAGCCGCGGGCGGTTCCCGCCGTCAGGTCGTAACCGGATTCCTTGAATGTGGGGATGTCCGGCAGCGAGGGTGCGCGCTCTGCGGACATGACGCCGAGGACGCGGGCCTTGCCCTGCTTGCTGAGGTCGTTCACGTCGCTGACGTTGGCCACCAGGACATCCACGTGCTTACCGAGGAACGCAGTGGTGGCCTGCGAGGCACCCTCCGAGAAGTGGACCGGAGCGAATTCCGAGCCCGTGGTTTCCTGCAACTGGGCCAGGGCAAAGTGTTCGCCGGTCTGCAGGCCGGTGGTGCTGGCGGTCATGGACTTCGGATTGGCCTTGGCGGCGTCAAGGAGGTCCTTGATGGTCTTGTACGGGCTGTCCGGCTGGACGGCGATGACGGTGGGGTCAATGACCTGCCGGCCCAGCGGCTGGAAGCTTTCCCGGGTGTACTTGGCGCCGCGGGACGGGTCCAGTGGCGAGACCACAACCGAAGGTGATCCGGTAGCGCCGATGGTGTAACCGTCGGGCTTGGCGCTGGTGAGCTGGGTGTAGCCGATCTGGCCCCCGGCACCGGGCTTGTTGATGACCTCAACGTTGGTGCCGAGTTCCTTTTCGAGGACCGGCTGGATGAGCCGGGCGGCTGTATCCACGGCGCCGCCGGAGCCGAAAGCAACGATGAGGTCTATGGACTTACCCTTTTTCGGAAAGTCACTGGCGGCGTTGGTGGCGCCGGCGTTGGCACCGCAGCCGGTCAGGCCGATCAGGGACGCCGCGGCAAGGGCGGCAGCAAGGCGCATGGGGGTTTTCATGGATCTTCTCCTTTGAAGGTGGGGTTTGTGCAGGTGCGGGTCGGTTTAGGTTTCGGGGTCTTCGTTGAGGGCCTTGGGCTTCCGGAGCTTGAGCAGCGGGCTGATGACGATCAGCAGTCCGATGCAGATCAGGACCGCGGAGATCGGGCGGCTGGTGAAGATGCTGAAGTCACCCTGGGAGATCTCGAGGGATTCCCGGAGGGAGCGTTCCATCAGCGGGCCGAGGACCAACGTCAGGACCATGGGCGCAAGGGGTATGTCCAGGTGCCGGAGTGCCAGGCCTAGGAGGCCGAAGCCAATCATCACGAAGACATCGAAGACGCTGAAGTTGATGGTGTAGGCGCCAATGACCATGAACAACAGAATCAGGGCAGTAAGGATCGACGACGGGACGCGCAGGATGGAAGTCCAGAGCCCCACGAGCGGCACGTTGAGCAGGAGCAGGATCATATTGCCGATGAAGAGGCTGGCAATGATGGCCCAGGCGATCTCGGAGTTCTCGGTGAAGAGGGTGGGTCCCGGGGTAAGGCCCTGCTGCAGGAAAGCGCCCATCAGCACAGCAATGGTAGGCGAGGCCGGGATGCCGAGGGTGAACAGCGGTATGAGGGCCGCGTTGGCGTGGGCGTTGTTGGCCGTTTCAGGCCCGGCTACACCTTCGATGGCGCCCTTTCCGAGCTCGTGGCGGTTCCGGGAGAATTTCTTTTCGGCCCCGTAGGAGAGCAGTGAGGAGACGGAGCCGGTCATGCCGGGGATGAGGCCCAGGCCAAAGCCGATGGCTGTACCGCGGGCCATGGCCGGGGCGCTGCGGAGCCATTCGCGGCCGGTGGGCAGCAGCGAGCGCAGGTTGGGTGCGTGCACCGCTGCCGGCTGGTCACCCTTGCGGTAGGACAGGAGTTCCGAGAGGCCGAAGACACCCACGATTACGGCGACGAAGCTGACGCCGTCCAGGAGCCGGTCCATGCCGAAGGTGAAGCGCGGGGCCCCTGCGACGGGATCGATGCCCACCATGGAGATCAGCAGGCCCAGGGCGCCGGAGATGACGGCCTTGACCATGGATTTTCCGGCCAGGGCCACCAGGAGGGAGATGCCTACCACCATCAGTGCGAAGAACTCCGGCGGGCCGACCAGCAGGCCGAGCTCCCCCAGTGGCTTGGCGGCGGCCACCAGGCCGAGGGTGGCGATGGTTCCGCCAACGAAGGATCCGACGGCGGCAATCGTCAGGGCGGCGCCGGCCTTGCCGATCTTGGTCATGGCGTAGCCGTCGATGGTGGTGATGGCGGAGGCTGCTTCTCCTGGGGTGTTCAGCAGCACGCTGGTGATGGTTCCCCCGTAGGCGGTGCCGTAGAAGATGGCACACAGCATGATGATCGCGCCGGTGGCGTCCATGTTGAGCGTGAGCGGGATGAGCAGGGCAACGCCTGCCACCGGGCCGATGCCGGGCAGCACGCCGATGATGGTGCCCAGCAGGCAGCCAAGGAAGGCGAACAGCAGGTTTTGCCAGGTCATGGCGGCCGCGAAGCCGTTGAGGAGTTCGTTGAGGGTATCCACGTCTAGAGTCCGATCGTGTTAAGGAAGGGAAGGGCGGAGACCGGCAGCGCGACGTTCAGTCCGTAGTTGAAGGCGTAGAACGCCCCGAAGCTTCCGGCCACCGCGATGACCAGCGAGGACACCCAGGTCCTGCGCCCACGGAGTTTCAGGTGGTACAGCAGGAAGGCAAACATGGTCAGCTGAAAACCGAGCAGGTCCATCACCGCCGCGAGGATCACCAGGCTGGCGACGACGGCGACCACGAGTCCGCGGTCAATGCCGGCTCGCGCGCCGCTGGGGTTGCGGAGTTCCTGGAGCAGCCAGAGGAGTGCCATGGCGGCCAGGACGGCACCCATGGCGAAGGGGAACAGGCCCGGCCCGGGGCCGAGGGACGTCCACAGGCCGAGGCTGATGGAGCTGGCCAGGACGTAGACGCCGACGGCGGCGAAGGCGCCGATTCCTGCCAGCACGGTGGGGGCCACTCGTGCTGTGTCTACACGCCCCGGTTTCGTCGCGACTGACTCCGTTGTCATGGGTTTCCTTTTCACTGCGCGTCATTGCATTTCATACAATGAAACTATATTGCGTACTGAGAAATAGTGACAGGAGACACAAGCGCTGTCAAGCGCAAGGAACTTACATAGAATGAAAGAATGACGACGACGACTTCCAGCACGGCCGGACCGGCAGAAGAGGGCCCCAAGTCCTCGAACATGCGCTCCCTCTCACGGGCCATGGAGGTCTTTGCCGAACTGCAGAGGGCGGAACGGCCTCAGCGACTCAGCGATCTGGCGCGGAACTGCGGCATGAGCCTGCCCACCACGCTGAGGATTTTGCGGGTACTGCAGGATTTCGGAATGGTGAGCCAGACGGACAAGTCCTACCGGATCGGTCCGGCCGTACTACCGGCTGCCCGCAGTTTCCTGGAGAACGATCCCCTCGTCGTCGCGGCCCGCCCCATCCTGCAGCAGCTTGCCTCGCAGACCGGGCTGACGGCGTCGCTGTACTCGCGGCTGGGCTTCGAGCGCATCCTGGTGGCCCGCGTGGACGGCGAGGCACCGCTCCGATACGACCTCCCCGCTGGGCAAGCGGCTGCCCCTGACTCTTGGCGCTGCGGGGAAGATCCTGCTCGCGTCCGCGTCGGACGACGAACTCCATCAGGCGGTCACGGCCGCTGTCGCATCCGGCCAGGAGGATGCGGACCTGACGGCAAAGGAACTGCGGGCGAGGCTTCCCGAACCGGGAACCGACTACGCCTACTCCGCCGATGAGCGGGCCACCGGCGTCCTGTCGGTGGCCATGGCGGTCCCCAACCGCACAGGCCGGCCCACCGAATCCATCTCCCTTACGAGTCCGGTGGAAGCGGCCAGCGAGGCCACCCTGAAAGCCGGGGTCCCTGAGCTGAAGCGGGCCGCTGCCAGGTTGGCGGAACTGCTGGAGGGTTCTGTCTACTGACCCCCAGTGGCAGGCCGCACGACGGCGTCACGCACGGCACGCTTTCGGCCCACCTTTGGGGGGGAAGCCCCGGAAACCCGGGGTCCCGCCGTCGTCCGTTCCCCGAAAGCCTGCCCCGCGTGACGGCAAAGCATGCGCGCAGTCAGTCCAGCTGCACGCCCCGGAGCAGCAGGAGCGTCCCGCCCACCACCACCGCAGAGGCCAGGAACACCCCGCCCGAGCCCAGCCCGGCCGCCACGCCGCCAATGGCACTCGGCAGGACCACCTGCCCCACCCGGTTCCCGGCGAGCCTCAAAGCCAGCGCCCTGCCACGCTGCCCCGCCGGCGCCTGTGCCGAGAGCCAGGACATGGTCAGGGGCTGGCCAATGCCGAGCCCCAGCCCGAGCACCGCCATGACGGCAAACAGCAGCCACACGGGCATCGGGATGGCCACAACGGCCAACGCAAACGTGGACAGGGCCAGGCTCACCACCAGCAGCCTCATCCGGCCGATCCTCCGGGACACCCGGCCCAGCAGGAGCCTGGAGACCATGGAGAACACGGCCCGCACGGTCAGCAGGGCACCCACCGTTGCCGCAGTGAGTCCCCGGTCGGCGCCCAGGGCGGGCAGGTACACCATGGTCAGGTCCACCACGGCAAGGACGGTGGCGCTGGTGGCCAGCGCGCGGGCCACCCCGGGGGCCTTCAGCAGCGAAACGGCGCTGCCCTTGGTGGCGGCCGCGCCCTTCTTCCGCCGGACGCTGACGTGCGCCGGGAGGACGAAGGTGGTCACGAAGAGCACCAGGCCCATGGCCACCGAGAGCAGGAAGATCGCCTGGGTGTCGGGCCGGACCGAGGCGCCGCCCACCAACGAAATTGCCAGCGGCCCGAGGGCCTGCCCCAGGGATGCGGCAAACGTCAGGTATCCGAACGCGGAGTCCATCCGGGACGAGGCAGCATTGTTGGCCACCACCGCCTGCTGCCCCACCACGCAGGCCAACTGCCCGGCGCCAAGCAGCGCGGTCCCGGCCACCAGGGCCATGATCGACGTACCCCACAGCAGCAGGAAGGCAGAGCAGGAAAGGACGACGCCGGACCCGATGGCCATGAGCCGCCGCTCACCCAGGCGGTCCACCAGGCTGCCCGTGGGGACGGCGAGCAGCAAGGGAAAGACCGCATAGCTGGCTGCAAGCAGGCCCAGGGCGAAGTCCGGAACCTCCAGCTCCAGCGCACGGTAGGTGGCTGCCGGCCGGACCAGGAAGGTGGCGGCCTGGATCAGCGCCGAATGGACCAGCAGGGCCATGGACGAACGCCGTCCCAGCTCACCGATCATGAGCTGGCGGCACTGTTGCCGGACATGGCCCGGACTGCGGCATCGCGGGCACCCATGACGTGGTCGAACGCGATCCTGGCCGCCTTGTCCGGGTCGCCGCCGGCCAGGGCCGCCACCAGGGTCCGGTGCTGGGCCAGGGCCTGGTCACGGCGTTCCTGGGTGCTGTTGGTGAAGTGCCGGTAGCGTTCCATCTGGCTGGAAATCTGGCCGTGGAACCGGCGGGCCCAGGAGTTCCCTGCGATCGTAGCGATCCTTGCGTGCAGCGCCATGCCCTGCTGCATGGCGTCGTCGGCAAACTTCACCATGGCCGCGTTGCGTTCAAGAATGCCTTGGAGGGCTTCGATGTCGGCCGGTGTCGCATTCAGGCAGGCATTGCGGGCCATGAGGGATTCCATGGCCGCGCGGACCTCGTACAGTTCTGAAATGGCGCCCTCGTCCAGCGCCGGCACCAGCACTCCCCCGGTGGGCTGCTGCTCCAGCAGGCTCTCCGAAATGAGCCGCCTGATGGCCTCCCGGAGCGGTGTGCGGCTCACCTGCAGGGCCGACGCCATGGCCGGCTCGTAGAGGCGTTCCCCCGGCTTCAGTTCCAGGCTCAGGATCCGCCGCTTCAGTTCGGCGTAGACAAAATGGGCACCGGTGTTCCGGGCGGGTGTTTCTGGCATGTGGACCTCCACTCGCCATCATACTTGTATACATCTATACACTCGGGCATTGGAGTGGAACATATAAGGAAGGAGGGGGCAGCATGCGCTGCCCCCTCCTGAACCTGCACTTGTGCGCGTCGGCTGGGCTATGCCCCGACCTTCGCCGTTTTCTGCACCTCGAGGTCCTCAAGTGACTTACCCTTGGTGTCCGGGGACATCAGGGTGGCCACGGCGGACACCAGGCAGATGCCCAGAGTGACCAGCCCGATGGTGAGCGGGACGTTGGTGGAGCCCGGAGGCGCTATGGCGGTGAAGATGCTGGGGAAGAACGATGCAATCATGAGCCCGATGTTCTGGGAGACGGCGAACCCGGTCACGCGGATCCGCATGGGGAACTGCTCCTGGAAGAACGTGGCGAAGGTGGCATTCCACATCTGGAAGAAGATGCCCTGCACGATCACGACGCACACGAAGACCAGCGGCAGGCTCCCCTGTTCGATGGCCCACAGGTATCCGGTCACCAGCAGGCCGCCGATGACACCGCCGGCCGCCATGAGCATCCGCCGGCCAATCCGGTCGGACAGTGCGCCGAACAGCGGGATGGTGGCGACGGCCGCGATGTTGGCCACGAGGGTCACCCACAGGAACTCGCTGCTGGAGAAGCCGTTGCCATAGCCCTTCTGGGTGGCGTAGGAGACGCCGAAAATGAGGGTGGCCATGCCGATGACGTTGGTGAAGGTCATCGCGATGCAGCGGACCAGGGCGCCCGGCCGGGTACGCAGGAGTTCAACGAGCGGGAATCGCTTGCTTTCCGGCTTGCCTGACTGCGCTGCATAGGCGGGCGGTTCCTGGACCCGGCGGCGGATGAAGTAGCCGGCCAGGATCACGACGGCGGAGAGCAGGAACGGGATGCGCCAGCCCCAGGTGCCGAACTGGTCAGCCGGGAGGATGGCGGCGAGCGGGAGCAGGACGGCGGTGGCGAGGATCGAGCCTACCTGGGTGCCCTGGAGGCTGAAGCTGGCAAAGAATCCGCGTTTGGCGTCGGGCGAGTGCTCCACGATCATGGCGCTGGCACCGCCGAGCTCGCCGGCCACGGCAAAGCCCTGGATCAGCCGGAGGAGCACCAGGAGGGCGGGCGCCAGGAGTCCCACCTGTCCATAGGTGGGCAGGAGTCCTACAGCGAAGGTGGCAAAGCCCATGAGCAGCATGGCGAAGACGAGGACCTTCTTGCGCCCGTGCCGGTCACCGTACGCTCCGAGGACGACTGCGCCTACGGGACGGGAAAGATACCCGACGGCGTATGTTGCCAGGGAGGCGATGATCCCAACGGTGGGGTTCTCCGAGGGGAAGAAAATCGTGGGGAAGATCAGCGTGGCCGCAAGGGAGTACAGCGCGAAATCGTAGTACTCCAGTGCGCTTCCGATCCAGCCGCTCATCGCCGCTTTCCTCGGATCCCGCGGACCTGTTCCAGCTCCCTGGCTGCTGAGGGGAACGAGGGTTGGGGTGGTGCTCATGTACTTATGTCCTTCGTCTTCATTGGCAAGGAAGCGGAACCGGTGGTTTTCACGCTGTTCATTGGTGGTGTCCGTGCCCGGGTACGTTCTGCTCGTACCGGCCTTATTAGCCTTGGGGCGTCAGCTCTTTGAATCGATTCATCAAATATAGGAGGTGACGCGGGTTACGTCAATGGCAAGCGCTATCCCAGTAGCTGGCCAGCCTTGTGCCGCGGGCTTTAGTAGCTGGCGAAATAGGCGGCAGCCATGTCCTCTTTGGTGCGACCCTGCCCGGACACCCGGTCAAGCCGGGCGGCATACGCAACAGCGCCATCAAGTTTCAGGCCCTGCTCGGCGGCGGCGTCGACGATGAGGTGGGCGTCCTTCCGCGCAGTGTCCACGGCGAAGGAGGCAGGCTCCAGCCCGTCGTTCAGGATGAGGTCCATCTTGGTGCGCAGATAGGGCAGGTCAAGCGGACCGCCGTCGAGCACGCCAAGGAACTGCTGGGGATCGACGCCCAGCGCCCGGGCAAGGGCAACCACTTCACCGGCGGCGTTGGAGGCTGCGAGGACCCAGCTGTTAACCACGAGTTTGAGGCGGGCGGCCGAACCCGTGGAGGGATCGTCACCCGTCCAGATGGTCTGCGCGCCGACAGCATCGAGGACCGGCGCCACGCGGTGCCGCACTGGCCCGGGACCGGCGGCAAGCACCAGGAGCTGGCCGGCCTCGGCAGGGGCCCGCGTTCCGGAAACAGGCGCCTCCACCAGGTCCAGACCAAGCTCCGAAGCCAGGGCGGCCAACGAGGGGACATCCTGCACCCCTACCGTGGTGGACTGGATCCAGGCCGTGCCGGGCCGCGCACCCGGCGCCGCACTCCGGATGACCCCTTCCACCGAGGCGGCGTCGTAGAGCATGGTCAGGACCACCTCGGCTGCCCCCACAGCGTCGGCAGGGGTGGCGGCACGACGGGCGCCTTCGGCAACCAGCGGTTCCGTCTTGGCCGGGTCCCGGTTCCACACTGAAACGTCATGGCCGGCCCGCAGGATGTTCCGGGCCATGGCCGCCCCCATGATTCCCGTCCCGAGCACAGCCACTTTGAGCTTCGCATCCATCGAATCAGCCTTCCGGTCCAGGTTTGGTTCTTCCTTACCTACCCAACGTTCCAATGATTCTGTACATTATTCATACGGAGGGGAGTATCCCCTACTTCAGTCCATCGTCAGTACGGAGGCCCCTGCGCCTTCCGGTGGACGGGCCAGGCGTTGGCCGGGAGAGACCTCCAGTTGGTAGTTACTGACTGGAAGCAGGTACCCCATGAACGTGCCCCTATGGATGTGGTTCGCCGTCATCGGATTCATCCTCCTCATGCTCGCCATCGACCTCGTGGCCCACCGCCGCGCCCACGTCATCAGCGTCCGCGAGGCCGCCGCCTGGTCCGCGGTGTGGGTGCTGTTCGGCGTAGCCTTCGGCGGACTGGTCTGGTTCCTGTACGGCGCGGAGTTCGGCCAGCAATACTTCGCGGGATACCTGATCGAGAAGTCACTCGCCGTGGACAACGTCTTTGTCTGGGCGATCATCTTCACGTTCTTCGCCGTCCCCCGCGAGTACCAGCACCGTGTGCTCTTCTTCGGCGTCCTGGGCGCGCTGGTGTTCCGCGGCCTGTTCATCGCAGCGGGCTCGGCCATCATCGCCGGCGCCGGCTGGGTCCTCTACCTGTTCGCGGCATTCCTGCTCTTCACCGGCTACCGGATGCTTCGGCAGCGTGATGAACACATCGACCCCGGGAAGTCCCGTGCGTTGAAGCTGTTCCGCCGGCACGTGCCCATGACGGACGCCTTCCACGGCCAGCGCTTCCTGATCCGGAAGGGCGGCGTCCTGCTTGCCACTCCCCTGTTGGCGGTCCTGGTGCTGGTTGAAGTCACGGACATCATCTTCGCCGTCGACTCCATCCCGGCCATCTTCGCGGTCACGGACGAGGTCTTCCTGGTGTTCACGGCCAACGCGTTCGCCATCCTGGGCCTGCGCGCCATGTACTTCCTGCTGGCGGACCTCATCCACCGCTTCGTGTACCTGAAGGCAGGGCTGGCGCTGGTGCTGATCTGGGTGGGCATCAAGATGGCGCTCAAGATCGACGTCTACTACATCCCGACGCCGGTCTCCCTCGCCGTCATTACCCGCCATCCTGGGCGTTTCGATCGGCGCGAGCCTCATCGCCACCCGGCGCACGGGCCCGCAGGATCCGCCGGTCCCGGCAGAACCGCCGTTCCGGAATGCCACGCCGGAAGAACTAAACGCCCTGGAGCCCCTGTGGCCAAAAGCCGGCAGCAGGAAGGACCTGCCGCCGGTGGAAAAGTCCCTGCAGTAGCAGGCGCGGCAATAAGAGTGGCGGGCAGGCACCCGCGCGGCAGTTTCCCCGCGGGTGCCTGACCAAAGCAGATGCCGTGCGGAAACCCGTTCCTGCCGAATGTCAGCGCGCCGCCCTAGACTCGTACCCATGAGCGACAGCAACCAGGAAACCATCGGCAGCCCGGAACCCGAGCCCAATGCAGGCCTCAACAGGGACCCTGAAGACTGGGTTACCGGGGACGAACCCATGACCGCGGCGCAGCGCAGTTACCTCGATACGCTGGCACGGGAGGCAGGGGAAGAACTCCCCGCAGACCTGAGCAAGGCGGAGGCGTCAAAGCACATCGACCGGCTGCAGCAGCGCAGCAACCGGGTTTCCGGGGACGGCGACAGTACCGGCAGCTGAGCCGGCGACGCAGAAAAGGACCTACCAGGCCTGCTGTTCGCGGGTGAGGCCAAAGGGAACAGCGTCGCTGAGGGCAACGGTGAACTTGTCCACGCCATGCCGGGTGACGAGGATGCCGTGGCTCTTGCCGTCCAGTGCCTGGGCCTTGGCGGCTGCAACTGCGGCGTCCAGCTCGCGGTCCATGCTCTGGCGGTCGGACACGGTGAGGGTCAGCGGGAAGTTCATGAGTGGGGCCTGTGTCTTTCGAGGGGTGGGTGGGCATACGCCCAGCGCTCCCCCTGGCTGCATAGGCGGTGGGCACTTTCGCGCCCAGTTCATGATGCCCGAGTAATGGATCACCAGCAACTTGAAAAATCAAGTAATAAGTCGCCGCAGGTCAAGAGTGTGACGGCTCGGGCCGGGCCCAGCAATTACGGGCGCCAAAGGGCCGTGAATTAGAGTTGGACAGGAGTGGAAGCTGTTTCCGGACGGCTCCGATGCCCCTGAACCAGCCATGCGGCAAAACCAGCCACCAGCACTGCACCGTGTGCCACGACCTGACAAGGATCCGCCATTTCCACCGACGCTCTCTTCGGCAATCTGACAAGGATCCGCAACGTCATCCTTCCCACCCCGGTGCGGAACCGGTTGAACACCGGCCGCGGCCTCCTGGGCGGCTTTATTGTGGTGCACCTCGTCTTCCTGGTCTTCGCTGCTTCCCTCTCCCTTCGCGGCGAGGCGTTCAGCGACACCTTCATCTACCGTGACTGGGCCATGGCGGGGTTCAACGACGCGAACCTCAGCGGCGGTCCCAGCCCGTGGGTGTATCCCATCCTGGCGCTCATCCCCATGGCCGTCGCAGGCCTGGCAGGACCCGGACCGTTCGTTTTCCTCTGGGTCCTCATGACCACGCTCCTCAACGGCTGGGCGCTGCTCAAGCTGACAGAGCGGGGCCGCAACACCAGCGCCATCCCGGCCGGCTGGTGGTGGCTGGCGTTCACCTTCCTGATGGGCTGGCTGGGCTTCGCCCGCGTGGACGGCCTCACCGCCCCGCTGGTCCTCGTGGCCCTTGCCTACGGCGTCAAGCGTCCGTTCACCGCGTCGGTCCTGCTGGCCGTCGGCACCTGGGTGAAGGTCTGGCCCGCGGCCATCATGCTGGCCCTCTTCGCCGTCGTGAAGAACCGCCTGCTGGTTGTACTAGCAGGAATCGCGACGACGGCGGGCGTGGTTGCGCTGGCGGCAGCCCTGGGCAGCGTCCCCAAGCTCCTGAATTTCCTTACCCAGCAGGGCGACCGCGGCATGCAGCTGGAGGCCACCTTCACCACGCCCTGGCTCTGGCTCTCCGTCCTGAACGTGGGCGGCTCCCGCATGTACATGAACACGGACATCAACTCCATGCAGGTGGATGGCCCGGGCACCGCCACGATGTCCGTACTGATGCAGCCCCTCCTGGTCCTGGCCGCCCTCCTGGTGGCCGGGCTGACGTTCTGGGCGCTCCACAACGGAAAGCAGCACAAGGTGGCCGGCGGCGTGGACCGCACCGAACTGCTGCTGGCCGGCGCCCTGACCCTGGCCACCGCATTCGTTGTCTTCAACAAGGTGGGATCGCCCCAGTTCATGGTCTGGCTTGGCCCCGCCGTCGCGGTGGGCCTGGCGCACAGCTGGCGTGAATGGCGGGTACCGGCGGCAATGCTGATCGCCATTGCGGTGGCAACCTACTTCATCTACCCCCTCTTCTACGACGCCCTGAGCCACAACAACCCCTGGATGGCGCTGGTGCTGACCATCCGCAACGTCCTGCTCGTGGTCCTGTTCCTGTGGAGCGTCCGGCGCCTCTATTCCCTGGGCAAGAAGACCGCCGCTCCCGCCCCCGCGCTCAAGGAGACCTAAGATTTCCACGAGGTTCTTTGACCGCCTGGTGACCGTCCGTACCAAGCTCCTCCCGGCAAAAGTGGTGGACTGGTTCGCCCGCCCCTCCAGCGTCTGGTGGGGCTTCGCCGTCGTCCATGTGTACTTCCTGGGCTGGATGGCATCCTTCTTCCTGAACGGCGATACCTTCAGCGACACCGAGCAGTACCGGCAGTGGGCCACGGCCGGCTACAACCCGTCGGACCTGACCGGCAAAATCAGCCCCTGGGTCTACCCGGTGCTGGCGCAGATCCCCATCTTCCTGGCCAACGTCGCCGGACCCAGCCTCTACCTGCTGGTCTGGTTCCTGATCATCACGGCGCTGAACGCCGTCGGCCTGGTCTACCTCACCCGCGGCCCGCGGAAGGTGACCGGCATCGCCCCCGCCTGGTGGTGGCTGTTCTTCACGGTCTTCATGGGCTACCTGAGCTTCGCCCGGGTGGAGGGCATCACCGCGCCCATCGTGCTGATCGCCCTGCTGTACGCAGCCGAACGGCCCGTCGTGTCTGGCGTCCTGCTCAGCATCGCCACCTGGATCAAAGTCTGGCCCGCTGCCGTCCTGGTTCCCATCGTCATCGCCAGCCACAAGCGGATCCAGGTGGTGCTCGCCGGCGCCACAGTCACCGCCGTGGTGGGCCTGGGCACCTGGCTCACCGGCGGGCTGCCGCACATCATGGACTTCCTGCTGAACCAGGGCGAACGCGGCATGCAGCTGGAGGCCACCTTCTCCACGCCCTGGGTCTGGCTGAGCGTGTTCCACATCGCCGGGTCAAAGATGGCAGACAACACGGCCATCAACTCCACCGAGGTCTACGGGCCAGGGGCAAGCACCGCGGCGTTCCTGATGCAGCCGCTGCTGATCCTCGCCGCCGTCACCGCCGCCATCCTGCTGGTGCGCGCCATGCGCCGCGGCGCGGAGCGGGAGGAACTCTTCCTCGAAGGATCGCTCATGATGGTTACCGCGTTCATCGTGTTCAACAAGGTGGGCTCGCCGCAGTTCATCATCTGGCTGGCGCCGGTGATCATCGCCGGCCTGACGCACGACTGGGAGCGCTGGAAGGTCCCCGCTGCCCTGCTGATGGGGATCGCGATGACCACCTTCGTGATCTATCCGCTGTTCTACACGCCGCTCATCCACGCCCACCCGGTCATGGCGGCCATCCTCACCACCCGCAACGTGCTCCTGGTGGTCCTGCTGTGGTGGTCGGTGAAGCGCACCGCGGAGTTGGGCCGGAAGACCTCCGCCCGGGTGCCGGCCGGAGCCTAGCGGGCTGCGGCTGTTACCGGCGTTCGGGCGCGTCGATGGCGCTACCTGCGGCGGCCCGGCGCGCCGCCCTGCGCTCCGCCACCCAACGCCAGGCCTGCCGGGCAAGGTCCAGCGGCTTGCCCTCGATGAGCAGTTTGCGCGTGTGGACGTCCAGGACCAGCAGGTAGAACGTGAAGGCCAGGGCCGTGAAGAACGCCAGGGACGAGGCGTCGATGGGCAGTTCCACGAAGGACCAGACCGACAGCTGGTCCTGGGCCCCGAACACCACAAAAGAACGTCACGCCCACGTAGAGCGAGCGGATCTGCCAGTCGTCCCGGATTCCGGTGACGGCCAGGAACGGCAGGAACCACAGGATGTACCAGGGCTGGATGATGGGTGAGAGCATCACGACGGCGGTGAACGCCAGCGCCATCCGGCGCACCGCCCGCGAGTAGTCGCCGCGGAACATCAGCAGCAGGACCAGTGCGATGGCCGCCCACTTCATGCCGGTCCGCAGCCAGGTGGCCAGCGTTCCGCCGGGCAGCCCCAGGGCGTTGGCGAGCATCTCCACCTGCTGGCCCAGGAAGCCCGACGGTGAGTAGCCCGTATAGCCCGGCGTGGGGTCCATGATGGCCCAGGTCCAGCCGATGCCAAGGTTGTAGGGGATGCCGCTGAGGGCCAGGACGCCGAAGCTGATGCCGGCGGTGGCGCCCCACATCAGGAATTTGCGCGGCCAGGAGGCGCCTGGGCCGGCCCACATGACCCCGATGAACGGCAGCAGCAGCACCGTGATGGGCTTGATGCCGATGGAGGCGGTGACCAGGAGGACACCCAGGAGGTAGCGGCGGGTGGCGGCCAGGTAGACACCGGCGACGGCGAGCCCCACCATCAGGGCGTCATTGTGGGCGCTGGCGATGAAGCTGATGAGGAACAGCGGGTTGGCCACGGAGATCCAGAGCGCGCGCGCCCCGTTGATGCCGTGCAGTTCGGCGAGCCTGGGCACGTAGATGACGCAGAGCAGCACGCCGACGCCGGCCAGGAGGCGGAACAGCAGGACGGACGCGTCCGGCTGGGCTCCGGTCAGTCCCACCACCGCGCGCGCCAGCCACAGGAAGTAGGGTCCATAGGGTGTGCGGTTTTCCGCCCAGGCGGGATCGGCACCCAGGGAGAACCAGTTGTTGAGGGTGGAAATGCCCACCTCGTACGGGTTCTGGCCTTCCTGGACCAGCCGGCCCTGCCCGGTATAGGCGTAGACGTCACGGGAGAACACCGGGACGCAGAAGAGCAGCGGCAGGGACCAGGCGGAAATGGCCACCACCACCGAGCGCAGCGATGACTGTCCCCAGTCCCCCAGCCGCTGGCCCAGCCGGAGCCAGGAGCGCATCAGGAGCATCGCGCCTGCCGTCAGCAGCACGGTGGACACCGCCACGCCCCAGCCTTCGGTGCGGAGTGCAATCACCACGGGCTGGCGGATCATGGGCGAGCCATTGGCGATCCAGCCCGTCCCGATGGAGCCGACGAACATCATGAGGGCGCCGATGAAACCTTCGATGGTTGCCAGGTAGGCACGGCCCTTGGCGGGCGCGGAAATCCCGGCCGGTGTGCCCGGCCGGCTCTCCGACATCCTGAGGTGTGACCCGCCTGCCGTCATGATTGTGGTCCCCTACCTTGTTACGGCACTGCTCGCCCCAGCTTCAAAAAGGCCGCCCTGCAACCCGGCCATTTTATCAGCCGTGCCTGCTGCCACCCCGGCCGGGCCGGACGGTTTGACGGTAATGTTGCCTACGCAGCCGAAAGTCACCGGCGCAGTCCCTTTCCACCCATTGTCTTCCGTCGCTGGGCTGGACCCGTGCGCATCGTGGCGCGCAGAAACGTCGCACACCCCCCGCTCTCCCAGGAGAGCCAAGTCCCCTGGAGCCGCTCCTTGGCCGTCGCCCACCGCACCCGCCCTCTTCGGCAGCCCATCACCGTCCTCACTGCGCTGCGCTCTCCGCGGCAGCTGTCCCGCGAGGTCCTGGCCGGCATGGTCACCACCCTCGCCCTGGTCCCGGAAGTCATCTCCTTCTCCATCGTGGCCGGCGTGGATCCCATGGTGAGCCTTGTCGCCTCCATCGTCCTGGCCCTGGCAATGTCGGTCCTTGGCGGGCGGCCCGGCGTCGTCACTGCCGCAGCCGGTTCCGTCGCCCTCGTGATCGCCCCGCTGGTCCACGAGCACGGTGTCCAGTACGTCCTGCCCGCGGTGCTCCTCGCCGGCGTGATCCAGGTGGTGTTTGGCCTCGCTGGATTGGCCAGACTGATGCGCTTCATCCCACGGTCGGTGATGATCGGGTTCGTCAATGCCCTGGGCGTGCTGATCTTCATGGCGCAGGTGCCCCATGTCCTCAATGTCCCCTGGCCCGCCTACGTCCTGTTCGCCCTGACGTTCGCGATCATCTTCATCCTTCCCCGTTTCACCAAGGTGGTGCCGTCGCCGCTGGTGGCCATCGTCGTCGTCACGGCGATCGTCATCATCGCCGGCCTCGCCATGCCGGACGTCCTGGACGAAGGTCCCCTCACCGGCAAGCTGCCCGGAATCACCCCGTTCCTCGTCCCGGTGAACCTGGAGACCTTCCAGCTGGTGCTGCCCACCGCGCTGAGCGTGGCGTTCGTGGGACTCATGGAATCCCTCCTCACGGCGAAACTCGTCGACGACATCACTGACACCCCCTCGCACAAGGGGCGTGAGTCCTGGGGCCTGGGCGTCTCAAACATCCTGGCCGGTTTCTATGGCGGCATTGCCGGCTGCGCCATGATCGGCCAGACGGTCCTCAACGTGAAGACCGGCCAGGCCCGCACCCGCATCTCCACGGTCGTGGCCGGGCTGTTCCTGCTGGCCCTGGTGACCGGCCTCAGCTCGGTCATGGGGCAGATCCCCATGGTGGCCCTTGCCGCGGTCATGATGGTGGTTGCTGTCACCACGGTGGACTGGCACAGCATCAAACCCTCCACCCTGAAGCGGATGCCCATCCCGGAGACCTTGGTCATGGTGGTCACGGTAACCGTCGTGGTCCTGACGGGGAACCTCGCCTACGGTGTCCTGGTGGGCGTTGTCCTGGCGATGGTGCTGTTCGCCCGCCGGGTGGCCCATGTCATCACGGTGGAGCGGACCGCGGCCGGGGATGGCCAGAGCGTCCGCTACGACGTGGTGGGGCCGCTGTTCTTCGGGAGCAGCAACGACCTCGTGGAGCAGTTCGCATATGCCGACGATCCCGCCCTGGTGACCATCGACCTCAGCCGTGCCCAGATCTGGGACGCCTCAACCGTGGCCGCCCTCGACTCCATCGAAACCAAGTACGCCGACCATGGGGCCGCTGTGACCATCGAAGGCCTGGATGAACGCAGCACCGGCTTCCACCGCCGGCTCACCGGACATTTGGGGTCCTGAGCGGCCGCCCTCCCGGCCCAGAACGGACGCACAACAGGCGGGGCCACACGGCCCCGCCTGTTGTCATGACGGCGGGGCCACACGGCCCCGCCTGTTTTCATGACGGTTTAGGAGAAGCGGCCGGGCCGGAAGGTGGCCAGCATGGGGTGCTTGCTGCCGGTCAGGATCTCGCCGGCGAGGAGCTCACCGGCAATGAGTCCCAGGGTTGCGCCGGAGTGGGTAAAGGCGACGTAGCATCCGGGCACCTGGCCCAGTTCGCCCAGCACCGGCTCGCCGTCACCGGGAATCGGCTTGTAGCCCATCTTCAAGGAGGCAGGCTTGAGTTCCGGGTTGCCGGCGACCAGTTTGGACGCCTCATCCGCGAGTTCCTGCACCACCTCGTCCGGGATGCTGAAGGAGCCGTCCGCATGTTCGGTGATGTGTTCTTCGTACCAGTCGTGGTCCAGGGCGAACGTGCCGCCCGGGTTGGGCCGCACGGCTGAGCGCGGGGTGTTCATCACCGCGGCCACGTCGTGCTGCACCTGCTTGGTCACCACCAGCATGGAGACGGGTGAGCCGTTGGGGATGTGCACCCCCAGGGGTTCGACGACGGCGGGCGTCGCCGCGCCGCACGCCACCAGGACGGCGTCGGCCGGGTACGTCCCGCCGGACGCCGTCTCCACACCCGAGGTCCGGCCGTCCTCCACCATGACGGACGCCTTTCCGGCGTTGAGTACCAGTTCGCCGCCCCTGGCGTGGAATTCCTCCATGAGGAAGTCGATCAGGTCCGGCAGGCTGACCCAGCCTTCGCCCGGATTGAAGATGGCGTTCTCCGGCACGGCGCCCGCATCGATTCCCGGGGTAACGGACGAGATTTCGCCTGGAGCAACCAGCTTGGAGTCATAGCCGATGGACTTTTCGTAGGCGTGCCGGGCCTCGGTGGCCTCGCGCTGCCCCGCGGCGTTCCACATCAGGCCACCACCGAACTGCAGCCATTCCCGGCTGGGGTCCGAGGCGAAAAGGGTGCGGTAGCGGTCCACGCCGGCCACGCGCAGCTGGTGGTAGGGGGTGGACCGTTCGCCGGCGGAGTTGAGCCAGGACAGCGAGCGGCCGCTGGCTTCGCTGGCGAGGCCGCGCTCGGTCAGCAGGATCACGGAGGCTCCTTCGCGGAGCAGGTGGACCGCGGTGGAGACGCCGAGGATGCCGCCGCCGATGACGGCGACGCGCTTGGTGGCTGGTGCAGGGGACATGAGGGTCACTTTCTATGAAATACGTGGGTGGGATGGACGCGGACGGCGCGTCACTGGAAAAGAATCAGAGGGGGGCGTCAGGCCAGGGCGTGGATGCCTTCGATGACCTTCAGCACCTCAAGGGGTTCGGCAGGATCGACGGGGAGCGGACCGTTCCCGCGCAGGGCGGCGGCCAGCTGGACGTAGAACTCCGGGTACGCGCCGCGTTCGGCAGGTACTGGAGTGGTTGCCCCGTCCACCCCCAGGAGCCCCCAATGCTCCTGGGGGTCCACGCCATAGGCAGGGTCCGACGGCGGCATCCCGGCAGCGAGCGCGGGTTCCTGTCCGTCCAGTCCCCACTTGGTGTAGCCGGCCCGGGTGCCCAGGATGTGGAAGCGGGGCCCGGCCTGGGCAGCCATGCCGTTCATCCAGAGCCGCGTGCGGACGCCGGAGGCGTGCAGCAACGACACGAAGGCTTCGGTGTCCGCCGCATCCGGATGCGGGCCACGGTTGGCCGTCTCGCCGTAGCTCGTGTCCACCGGGCCGAACAGCTGGATGGCCTGGTCGATCAGGTGCGCGCCAAGGTCGTGCAGGATGCCGCCGCCCTCAGCCAGGGACACCGTGTCCCGCCAGTTGCCGAAGCCTTCGGGCCGCCACCATTCGAACCGCGACTCGAAGCTGGTCACCTCGCCAACGCCTCCGGACGCCAGCACCTTCTGCAGGGTGAGGAAGTCGGCATCCCACCGGCGGTTCTGGAACACCGTCAGCTGCACCCCGCCGTCGGAAGCCCTGCTGATCAGCTCCTCACCCAGGGCGGACGTGGGCACGAACGGCTTGTCCACCACCACGTTCAGGCCATGGGCGATGGCCGTTGCGGCCAGCCCGTAGTGCGTGTGCGGCGGGGTGCCCAGGATGACCAGGTCCAGGTCCCCGGCCAGGGCGAACAGCTCATCCGCGGTGCCAACAATCCGTGCCTGCGGATAAAGGTGCGCCGCCTCCGCCGCACGCTCCGCCTGCGCCGTGACGATGACGTCCAGCGAGAAGTCCGGGTTGGCAGCGAGCAGGGGTGCGTGGAAGACCTTGCCGGAAATTCCAAAGCCGACGACGGCGGTCCGGATGGGTGCCGCTGCAACCGTACCCATCAGAGCACCTCCGAGAGGAAGCGCTGGAGGCGTTCGCTGCGGGGGTTGTCGAAGAGCTGGGCAGGGGTTCCGGCTTCCACTACCTCGCCTTCATCCATGAAGACCACCTGGTCGGCCACTTTGCGGGCGAAGCCCATCTCGTGCGTGACCACGAGCATGGTCATGCCGCGGCGGCCCAGTCCGGCCATGAGGTTCAGGACGCCTTTGACCAGCTCGGGGTCCAGGGCGCTGGTGGCCTCGTCGAAGAGCATCACTTCGGGTTCCATGGCCAGGGCACGTGCGATGGCGACGCGCTGCTGCTGGCCGCCGGAGAGGTCGCGGGGGCGGTGGTCTGCGCGTTCGGCGAGTCCAACCTCGGCGAGCCGCTGGCGGGCCCGTTCCATGGCCTGGGCCTTGGGCATGCCCTTGACGCTCCAGAGGGCCAGGGCCACGTTCTCTTCGGCCGTATGGTCCGGGAAGAGGTTGAAGTGCTGGAACACCATGCCGATGCGGGTGCGCAGGGTGTCCGGGTTGGCACCCAGGGTGCTCTCACCGGCGAGCAGCACGTTCCCGCTCTTGGGTTCGTGAAGCCGGTTGACGCCGCGCAGCAGCGTCGACTTGCCGGATCCGGAGGGGCCGATGATGCACGTGGTGGTACCCGGGGCCACGGTGAGGCTGACGTTGCGGAGGACCTCAATATCGCCGTAGGCCATGGTGAGGTTGCGCAGTTCCAGGCTTGAACCGTGGAACGACTGGGTCTCAGGGGTGGCAGCAGTGTTCAGGGTGGTGGGGGTTGGGGTGTTCATGTGTTGCTCCCGGCTGTGAGCGGCGAGGCCGCGTCGAGTTCCTTGACTTCCTTCAGGCCGCTGGTCGGCGGTGCGGCGCGGCGGCGGCCGGTGCGGAACTTGTTGTCGAAGTAATTCACCAGGTGCGTCAGCGGGACGGTGATCACCAGGTAGAGGAGGCCGGCGGCCACCAGGGGTGACAGGTTGCCGGACAGCACGGCGGCGTCCTGGCCCACGCGGAAGAGTTCGCGTTCGGTGACCAGCAGGCCCAGGAAGTAGACCAGGGAGGAGTCCTTGACGATGGCGATGAACTGGTTCACCAGGGCCGGGAGGACCCGGCGGACGCCCTGGGGCACCACCACCAGGGCCATGGACTTGGCGTAGCTCATGCCCAGGGCACGGCAGGCCTCGCCCTGGCCCTTGTCCACGCTGAGGATCCCGGCGCGGAAGATCTCGCCGATGTAGGCGCTGGCGATCAGGCTCAGCGCGATGATGCCCAGCGGGTAGGGCGACGGGCCGAAGATGGATTGGCTGAGCCGGGCAAAGCCCTGCCCGATCAGCAGGATGGTGAGGATGGCCGGCAGGCCCCGGAACAGGTCCGTGTAGATCCTGGCCGGGACGCGCAGCCACTTGGAGGGTGAGATGCCCATGACGGCCACCACCATGCCCAGCACCGTGCCAAGGACGGTGGCGGCAATGGAGATGATCAGCGTGTTCAGCAGGCCGACCGCCAGGAGTTGGGGCAGGACCTCGGCCATAGCGCCGAAGTCGAAGAAGGTACGGATGATGGTGTTGAGCCAGTCCATGGTTGCTCTCAGAGGTAGATGATGGGAGGTGCCGGGCGGGCCGCGGAGGGCGGCCCGCCCGGTCAGGTGGCCAAAGGGTCTGCTGGCCAGGCGCTTAGGTGCCTGGGCATATTTGGCCTGGTGCCTATTTGGCTGGTGCCTATTTGGCCGATGTGGGCGACGCGGTCTGTTCGGCCTTGGGCAGGTACTGCTCGGGCATCGGCGAGCCCGGGAACCACTTCTGGTAGAGCTTCTTCCAGGTGCCGTCCTCCATGGCTGCGGCCAACCCCTTGTTCAGGGCTTCCTTGAAGGCCGTCTTGCCCTTGGCTACCGCGAACCCTGCCGGAGCATCGAAGGAGGGGATGTCAGCGGCGCTGACCAGTCCGTGCTGCTCCTGGTAGGCCTTGGCGGCCTCGTAATCCAGGAAGTGCGCGTCCACGGTTCCGCTGTTCACCGCGGCGATGGCGGTGTTGTTGTCAGGGAAGCGGACCAGGCTGGCCGAGGTGAAGTTCTTGACCGCGTAGGCTTCCTGCAGCGTTCCCTGGACAACGCCCAGGCGTTTGCCTGCCAGCCCGTCCGCACCGGTGATGCCGGAGGTTTTGGTGGTGATGACGGTCAGGTAGCCCGCAAGGTAACCGTCGGAGAAGTCCACGGTTTCCTTCCGCTTGTCCGTGATGCCGATAGCCGCAACACCGGCATCGAACTGTCCGTTGGCAACCGCGGCAAGGAGGCCCGAGAAGTCCTGTCCGGTGAAGACCACGTTGTCCACACCGGCCCGGTGGGCCACGTCCTTGAAGAGTTCCACATCGAAGCCGGTGAAGTTTCCGGAGGCGTCGGCGAACGTGTAGGGCTTGGAGTCACCCAGGCTTGCCACCCGGACGGTGCCGGGCTGGATCAGCCCGTAGGGGTTGTTCTCGGTGGTGGAGGCGGCGGAGGTGGAGCTGCAGCCGGAGAGCGCCAGGACGGCGGCCAGGGCTGCCGCGGCAATTCCGGCAGGTCGGAGATTCTTTTTCTTCACAGCGTTGTCCAATCGTTGGTGGGAAGGCGGTGCTGTCAGGGCCGCCGAAGAAAGTCGCCGATGCTCTTGTTGAGTCCGGTCTCACACCCTAGGATTGAGACCGGACTCACATCGATGGATAGAAATGTAGCCGAAGTCACACGGGGCGTCAACAGCCCCGTCGAAAGGTGAAGATGAACGGTGATGGAGCACGACGCCGGGACGTAACAGTTGCCGACGTCGCAAAGGCTGCGCAGGTTTCCAAGGCCCAGGCCGCCCGTGCGCTGGGCAATTACGGCGCCGTCAGCGACGACGTCCGCGAGCGCGTCCTCGCTGCCGCGGAGGCACTCTCCTACCGGCCGAACGAGCTGGCCCGAAGCATGAACACGGGGAAATCCCACACCATTGGGGTGGTGGTGGGTGACATCGAAAACCCGCATTTCGGCCTTGCTACGCGCGGCATCACCGACACGGCGAAGAAAGCCGGCTACAACGTCATCCTGGTCAACACCGATGAGGACCGGGCGGCGGAAGTGGACGCGGTGCGGGTCCTGCTGGACAAGCGGGTGGACGGACTTATCGTCGCCCCGGCCTCATCCGTGGACACCGGACACCTGCAGGAGGTGCACCGCTCCGGCCGCCCGCTGGTCTTCATTGACCGCACCGCAGGGGACCTCCAGGTGGAGACCATGGCAGTGGACATGGCCCGGATTTCCCGGGAGGCCACGCAGTATCTGCTCGAGGCCGGGCACCGGCGCATCGCCTTCATCTCCACCTTGCGGACGGACGCCCCGTACAGCACGGGCATCACCCTGAAGTCCTCCCAGATTGCGGACCGCATAGAGGGGATGCGGCAGGCTTTTTTGGAGGCGGGGCTGCCCTTTCCGGAGGACCTGGTCAGATTGAATGCCGGCGACGCCGATTCAATCCGCAGCATCACCCGCGAGGTGCTCCGCGGGCCGGACCGGGCTACGGCAGTGGTGGCTTCAGACGGCCTGATTGCCCTCAGCGTGGTGGAAGCGATCCAGGAACTCGGCCTGTCCATTCCGGCCGACGTTTCATTCCTGATGTACGACGACTTCGCATGGACCCGGCTCACCACGCCACCCCTGACCGTGATCGCCCAGCCGGTCTACAACATGGGCGTTGCAGCAGCTAAGGCGCTGATCCGGCAGATGGAAGGGCTGCCACCTGCCGCTCCTGCGCAGTTCACGGCCACCTTGGTGCGCCGGGGTTCTGTGGGGCCGTGCCGGACTGAAGAGGAGCCGCATCAGGAAGAGCTGGCGGGCACGCTCAACTGACAGGGGCCCCTACTGCGAGGCGTCGAAGCCGGCCAGCAGGCGCCGCGACGCGGTGTGCATGTGCGAGCGCATGGTGGCGGTGACAGCGTCCCCGTCGCGGGCCGCCAGCGCCTCATAAATCCTGGTGTGTTCCTTCAGCGCGGCTGCGGCATGCCCTTCATCCGTGAGGGCGCGGTCCACCCAGATCCGGAGGAGCGAACGGATGCTCTGCAGGAGTTCCTGCAGGACCTGGTTTCCGGAGGCTGCCGCGATCTCGCGGTGGAAAGCTGCATCGGCCTCGACGAAGGCCGCCAGGTCATCCAGCGTGCCCGCCATGATGTCCAGGTTTCCGCGCATCCGTTCGAGCGCTTCCGCGGTAATGCGTTCCGCCGCCAGCTGCGCCGCCTGGACTTCCAGTCCGCTCCGGAGCTCAACCAGTTCACGCGTGCGGGGCGCGCCCAGCATCAGGCCCCAGCTGAGGGTCCGGGGCAGAAGCTCGGAGACGCCGTCCCGCAGGTAGGTTCCGGATCCGGGGCGGACCACCACGATGCCAAGGATCTCCAGGGCCGCAAGCGCCTCACGCACCGCAGAGCGGCCCACCCCCAGGGACGCGGCAAGAGTCCGCTCGGCGGGGAGCCGGGTACCCGGGGCGATGTCGCCGCTGGTGAAGAAGGCGAGCAGGCGCTCTGCCACTTCCGACACCACTGAGCCCTGCCCCACTGAGCCGAGGGCGGCGCTGATTTTGGCCGTCGAGGCGGCGGATTCTACGGACACCTCCCAAGCGTAACAACTGGTCCACCGCCTTCGGCCGTCGTCTCTGCAGCTCCCCACCTGAACCCAAGAACGAAACGAATAAGTCAACCGGTTGACCAATTTCTGATTCAGTCCTATGGTGGAACTCACAGCTTCATCCCCGCGGCACCCCAAACCGCGCGCATATGAGACAGCCCCACCCGCTTCCAGTGACGGACACGGCCTGGGCATCAACATCTAGGAGTCAATGTGGACACCACACAATCGGTGGTCGAAAAATCCGCAATCAGGAAAGTGGCGGTCCGGCTTGTCCCGTTCGTCGCGCTGATGTTCTTCATCAACTACCTCGACCGCACCGCCATCTCTTTCGCCGGCCCCAACGGCATGAACAAGGACCTCGCCCTGAACGCCGCACAGTTCGGCTTTGCGTCCGGCGTCTTCTTCATCGGCTACATCCTGCTTGAGATCCCCTCCAACCTGGCACTGCACAAGTTCGGGGCCCGCCGCTGGCTGGCCCGCATCATGGTCAGCTGGGGCATCGTCTCACTGCTCTTCACTTGGGTGGCCAACGTGGAGCAGCTGTACATCCTGCGCTTCATCCTGGGCGTGGCCGAGGCCGGCTTCTTCCCCGGCGCCATCCTGTTCCTGAGCCTCTGGGTTCCTGCCCGCCACCGCAGCAAGATTCTGGCCCTGTTCTACCTGGCCCAGCCGCTGACCACCGTCATCGGCGCACCCCTGGCCGGCATCCTGATCCAGCAGCACGGCCTCTTCGGACTCGAAGGCTGGCGCGTCATGTTCCTCGGCGTTGCCATCCCCGCCATCGTCATCGGCATCATCTCCTGGTTCTACCTGGCCGACTCCCCCGCAAAGGCCAAGTGGCTCACGGCCGAGGAGAAGACCTGGCTGACCGGTGCCCTGGAAAAGGAAAAGAAGGAAACCAGCGCCGGCAATAAGCACGTCAGCGTCCGTACCGTGTTCGGCAACGGCCGCGTCTGGATGCTTTCGTTGATCTACTTCGGCTTCATCTATGGCCTCTACGCGCTGGGCTTCTTCCTGCCGACCATCATCTCCGGCTTCGAAGGCATCTACGGCACAAAGTTCGACGTCTTCCAGAAGGGCCTGATCACCGCCATTCCGTACCTTCCGGCGGCAGCCGCACTGTACTTCTGGTCCAAGGACGCCACCAAGCGCGGCGTCAAGACCTGGCACATCGCCGTCCCCGCCCTGGTGGGCGGCCTGAGCATCCCGTTGGCCCTCTTCGCAGGAAGCCCCGCCGCAACGATTGCCGTCATCACCATCACGGCAATGGCAATCTTCGCGGCACTGCCCAACTTCTGGACCGTCCCCACGCAGTTCCTGACCGGTGCGGCAGCAGCAGCCGGCATCGCCTTGATCAACACGGTGGGCAACCTGGCGGGATTCAGCGCCGGTTACATCACCGGCTGGCTCAAGGACTGGACCGGTGACTACACGGTGCCGATGTTCGTGGTGGGCGGCTTCATGCTCCTGTCCGCAATCCTGATGGTTACCCTCAGCCGCTCCGGCCGCGTCACCGAGGGAGTCCGCGCCGAGGCCCTGGACCCTGCCGGCGCCGGGCAGCACGCCGAACCTTAACCCCGGCAGCCGCGGACACGGGGACGCCCTCCTCATCCGGGGGCGTCCCCGCACCAAGCCCGCGCCGCTCACCTCCCCAGACCCTTTCCCAGCTAGGCCCAGGAGCTTTTCCCATGACCCGCCTGTTCAACGAACCTTCAGCCTTCGCTGATGAAATGATCGAGGGCTTCGTCGCCTCCCACGGACGCTGGGTCAAGCGTGTTTCCGGCGGCGTTGTCCGCAGCACCAAGAGCACCCCTGACACCGTGGCGCTGGTGATCGGCGGCGGCTCCGGGCACTACCCCGCGTTCGCCGGACTGGTGGGCCAGGGCCTGGCGCGCGGCGCAGCCATGGGCAACCTGTTCGCATCGCCGTCGGCCCAGCAGGTCTACAACGTGGCCAAGGCTGCCCACAACGGCGCAGGAGTGCTGCTGGGCTACGGCAACTACGCCGGCGACGTCCTGCACTTCAGCCAGGCCCAGGAAAAGCTGCGCAGGGAAGGCATCGACTGCCGCAGCATCGCCGTCACGGATGACGTTTCCTCCGCCCCGATCGAAGAGCACACCAAACGCCGCGGCATCGCCGGGGACCTGACCGTGTTCAAGGTGGCGGCCGCCGCTGCGGAGGCGTCCTATGGAATGGATGCAGTGGTGGAGATCGCTGAACGCGCCAACCACCGCACCCGTTCGTTTGGCGTCGCCTTCACCGGCTGCACCCTCCCCGGTGCCGACCAGCCGCTGTTCTCCGTTCCCGAGGGCCGGATGGCCGTGGGCATGGGCATCCATGGCGAGCCGGGCATCGGCGAAGCGGACATTCCGACGGCGGATGAGCTGGCCGAACTGCTCGTGGCCAAGCTGCTGACCGAGATACCCGACGGCGTGGAGGCCAGGGGCGCACGGGTAGTCCCCATCCTCAACGGCCTGGGCAGTGTCAAATACGAGGAGCTCTTCGTGGTCTACCGCCGCGTGGCCCAGCTCCTGGCCGAAGCAGGACTGGAGGCAGTGGATCCGCAGGTAGGCGAGCTGGTCACCAGCTTCGACATGGCCGGCACCTCCCTGACATTCTTCTGGCTGGACGACGAACTCGAGGCCCTCTGGAACGCGCCGGCCGATGCCCCCGCCTTCCGGCGCGGCGCCGTCAGCGCTGAAGCGCTGGAGGAGACTGCCGGCGAGGCGGCCGCCGTCGAACTTTCCATCCCCGACGCCACAGACGCGGCCCGCGCCGGTGCCATCCGTGTTCTCGCTGCGCTCGGCGCGGCCAGGGACGTGGTGGATGCCAACGCGGCGGAACTTGGCAGGATCGATGCGATCGCCGGCGACGGCGACCACGGCATCGGCATGGAGCGCGGTGTCCGCGCCGCCGTGGAAGCCGCGGCAGACGCCGTCGCCCGCGGGGCAGGTGCCGGCACCACCCTGCACTTTGCCGCGGACGCCTGGGCGGACAAGGCCGGCGGCACGTCCGGCGCGTTGTGGGGTATGGCCCTGCGCGCGGTCGGGGACGCAATTGGGGACAGCACAGCGCCCGACGCCGGTGCTGTCGCCGCCGGAGTGTCCGGCGCCGCGGCAGCGATCATGGACTTCGGCAAGGCCAAGGTGGGCGACAAGACGCTGGTGGACGTCCTGGTCCCCTTCCGGGACACGCTCACCGCAGGTGTGGAAAATGGAAAGTCCCTGGCCGCGGCCTGGGACGCCGCCGCCACCGCCGCCCAGCAGGCCGCCGAGGACACCGCCAACCTCCTGCCGCTCATGGGCCGCGCCCGTCCGCACGCCGAGAAGAGCCTTGGCACACCCGACGCCGGCGCCGTCTCCATGGCCCTGATCGTGCGGGCCATCCATAACACCCTCAGCCAAGACAACAACGCCGCGTACAACACCATCAAGGAGAACGCATGAGCACCAAGCTGCGCCTGGTCATTGGAGCCGACGACGCCGGTTTCGACTACAAGGAAGCCCTTAAGGCCGACCTGGAAGCCTCCCCCCTGGTCGAATCCGTGACGGACGTAGGGGTGGACGCCACCAGCCACACCCCGTACCCCTCCGTGGCCATCGCCGCCGCCGAACTGATCGCGGAAGGCAAGGCAGACCGTGCCCTGCTGGTCTGCGGCACCGGCCTTGGCGTTGCCATCACCGCCAACAAGGTCCCCGGGGTGCGGGCGGTCACTGCACACGACAGTTTCTCCGTTGAACGCGCCGTCCTGAGCAACAACGCCCAGGTCCTCACCTTCGGCCAGCGCGTCGTCGGCCTGGAACTCGCCCGCCGCCTGGCCAGGGAATGGCTCACCTACACATTCGACGAAACGTCCGCATCCGCGGATAAAGTCGCCCTGATTAAGGACTACGAGGGTGTCACTTCCTGCTAAGAAACCCAAAGCCGTCATCGGCGTCAGCCTGAAGATGTACTTCGGCTACGCCCGGTCGGTGGACTACTGCCGGGACGTGGCATCAGTCGCGTTCGCCCACCCCGCGGTGCAAAGCGGCGACATCGAACTGTTCGTCCTGCCCATCCTCCCGGCATTGCCGGAGGCCGCCCGCATCCTGGGCCCCGCCGGCGCCGCCTCCGGTGCCCAGGACATCTTTTGGGAGGACGAGGGCGCGTACACCGGCGAGGTGGGCGGAAAGGCCATCGCCGAACTCGGCGGCCGCTATGCAGAGATCGGGCACGCAGAACGCCGCCGGATCTTCGGCGAGGATGACCGCGTCATCGGCCTGAAAACCGCAGCAGCCTACCGCAACGGCCTGACCCCGGTGCTGTGCGTCGGCGAACTGCAGCCAGGTTCCGTGGAGGAAGCCATTGCCCGCTGTTCGGCGGAGATCGACGCCGCGCTCAACCGGGCTTCGTCCCTGGCACCCGCCGCCCGGACCATCGTGGCCTACGAGCCCCAATGGGCCATCGGCGCTCCGAAACCGGCCACACCCGGCTACATCAGCGCCGTCATCACCGGGCTTGATGCGCACCTGCGCAGCCTGCCCGGGCAGCAGGACAGCAGCGTGATCTATGGCGGCAGCGCGGGACCGGGCCTGATCACCCAGCTGGGCCCCGCCGTCGCAGGCCTTTTCCTGGGCCGCTTCGCGCACGACCCGAAGGCGCTGGCAACCATCCTGGACGAGGCGGCAGCCCGGCTGGAATCCGCGGAGGTGGCGGCATGACCTCGAGGATAGGCCTCAGCAGCTACGCGTTTTTCTGGCAACTCTCGGACCAGGTCTCCCACCCCCTGAGCATCCATGATGCGCTGGAGCGGACCGTGGAACTGGGCGTGGACCTGTTCCAGGTCTGTGACTATGCACCGCTGGAGGCCATGACGGACGTGGAACTCCAGGCCGTGCGGGACACCGCGGACAGGTTGGGAATCTCACTTGAAGTGGGCACCAAAGGCATCCGCCCGGAGCACCTCCGCAGATTCCTGCACATCGCGGGGATTCTCGGAAGCCCGCTGCTGCGGACCATGTTCAACGTTCCCGGGCATACTCCCACCACCGAGGAAGCGGTGGCCATTTTCAAGGAGGTACTGCCCGAGTTCGAGGCCGCCGGGGTGAAGATCGCGGTGGAAACCTACGAACAGGTGCCCACCTCCCGCGTCCTGGACGTGGTCCGCGGGGTGGACAGCCCGCACCTGGGGATCTGCAGCGACCCCGCCAACACCGTCGCGGCGCTGGAGATGCCGCGTGAGGTGATTGACGCCGTCGCGCCCCATGTCCTGAACATGCACATCAAGGACTTTGCCTTCAGCCGCAGGGACGGGTGGGTGGGCTTCACCTACTCCGGCGCGCCGCTCGGCGAAGGACTGCTCGACTACGGGTACATGGCCGAAAAAATCCGGCCGCACGAAAGAAACATCAACCAGATCGTCGAACACTGGCTGCCCTGGCAGGACTCCGAGGCGGAAACCATCCGCCTCGAAAACCAGTGGACCCGGCAAAGCATCGAATTCCTAAGGAGCAAGTGAAATGTCAGCAGAAACTTTGACCGTCGCCGTCATCGGAGCCGGAGGCAAGATGGGGATGCGCGTTTCCCGCAACCTCCAGAAGTCCGGCCACACCGTCTTCTACAGCGAGAACTCCCCCGCCGGCCAAGAGCGCATCAAGGCTGAAGGCCGCGGGCTCACGGCTACCGACGACGCCGTCAAGGGCGCCGACGTGGTGATCCTCGCCGTCCCCGACACCGTCCTGGGCGTCGTGTCCGAAGGCGTGGTGCCGCAGATGAAGTCCGGCGCCATCCTCCTCACCCTGGACCCCGCCGCCGCTTACGCCGGCCTGCTGGCAAAGCGCGAGGACGTTGTCCAGGCAGTTGCGCACCCCTGCCACCCGTCGGTGTTCCTGGAACGCACCACCAAGGAAGAATGGGCCGACACCTTCGGCGGCGAGGGAGCCCCGCAGAACGTGGTGGCCGCGATCGACGAGGACGCCCCGGCGGCCACCCGCGATTCGGCTGAAGCCGTCATCCGCACCATCTACGCCCCCGTCATCGACGTCCACTGGGTCACCGTCAAGCAGCTCGCCATCCTGGAACCCACCCTGGTGGAAACCGTTGCCTGCATGATCGGCACCCTGCTCAACGAGGCCCTGCACGAGACCGTCCACACCGCCGGTGTCCCCGAAGAAGCCGCCAAGGCCATGCTGTTCGGCCACGTCCAGATCGCCCTCACCAACGCCCTGCGCGGTTCCAACCCGTTCTCCGAGGCCTGCGAAATCGCCATCCAGTACGGCAAGGACACCATCATCAAGGACGACTGGAAGAAGATCTTCGACGACTCCGAACTCGACGGCGTCATCGCCAAAATGCTCAAGCTCGAAGCCGTCAAGCGGTAGAGCCTGCGCCTACAGCCGCGGCTGCCACCCTGGTCATCCCGGCCACGGGTGGCAGCTGCGCTTAAGTCCTGGTTTCATCCCAGGGGCTTCGTCCGGGCCGCCGCTATCCGCGGCGGCCGGGCTTGTCGAAACGCCAACCCTCTGACCGCAGTTTTGGAATGATCTGGTCGACGGCCTCCACCGTTTGGCTGCGGTCCCCACCGCCGTCATGCATGAGGATGACGGCACCCGGAGTGATGCCCTCCTCAAGACGCCGGACCAGCTCCGCCGTTCCCGGCGGCTCCCAGTCACCAATCGCAAGGCGCCAACCAAGAGGCTGCATTCCCATGTCGGCGGCCACCTGCGGCGTCAGCCCCCAGCTGCCGTAAGGTGCCCGGAAATAGTTGATGGGGGCATCCGGAGCTGCCTGACGGATGAGGGTGCTGGTTTTTTCCAGGTCCGCCCTGATCGCCTCGGCACTCCAGGCAGACATGTTGTCGTGATGCATGGTGTGGTTGCAGAGCGCATGCCCGGCGTCAGCTATCTGGCGGACGATTTCAGGGTGCTGTTTCACGTGGTCGCCCCAGAGGCAAAAGGTCGCCTTGACATGGTGCTTTTCGAGCACAGCGAGCAGCTTGGGGGTGTTGACGGGGTCTGGGCCGTCGTCAAACGTCAGGCTGAGGTATTTGCCCTCGTGCCGGGTCGAATCGACGATGGCCGGCGTGGCCTGGTCAGCAAGGGCGGGAGCTGCGCCGGCAAGGCCTGCGGGAACAGTGGCGGCCGCGGCCAAGGCGAGGGCAGCCAGGGGCAGGACTGCCTTGGGCAAGGCGTAGGGGCGTGGGCGTGGCATCTTCATCGCTACCTCTTCGGAGAAACTGTAACTTTCCGGAAGTTTCCGGAAATGTGCTCAGCCTAGGTATCGAGCTAGGGCTCCGTCAAGGGTGCAAAGCAGCCGAACCGGCAAAGACGCAATCAGTTCCTGCGGGGCGCCGCGGTGCTCTCCCTGGTTACAAGCCTGGTGGCCAGTTCCACCCGGGGACTGTCGACGGCTTCGCCGTGCACCATCCGGAGCACCGTGCGCGCGGCCAGCTTGCCCATGTCGGCAAGCGGCTGCCGCACTGTAGTGAGCGGAGGAGAGGCCCAGCGGGCTTCGGGAAGATCGTCGAAGCCCAGAACACTGACATCTTCGGGCACCCTCAGGCCTTTCTTGCGTACTGCCTCGTATACGCCGAGGGCCATTTGGTCACTGGCAGCGAAGACCGCCGTCGGTGGGCTGGCCAACTCCAGCAGGGTCCGTCCCGCCCGGAATCCGGACTCATAATCAAAGTCACCCTCCACCACCAATGCGGGGTCAAAGGCTATACCGGCAGCATCAAGGCCTGCCCGGTAGCCGTCCAGGCGGGCACGGCTGCACCACAAGCCCGGCACCCCTGCAACAAATCCAATTCGCTGGTGGCCAAGGCCGGTCAGGTGTTCAGTTGCGCCCACGGCCCCGGTCCAGTTTGTGGCTCCGATGGTAGGCACGTCCAGATCAGGTACCCCTGCAGGGTCTATTACCACCGCGGGGACATCAAGCCGCTGGAGTTCAGCCCGTAAGGATGAGTCCAGATCCGTAGTAACCAGGATTGCGCCGTCGCTGGCCCTGGCGCTGACATTGTCCAGCCACTGCCGGGTTGAAGTGGGGCTTGCGCTGCGGTGGATCGCTGAGACCACCGTGGACGCGCCGGCCTCGTTGGCCGCCTCCTCCACTCCGCGGATGATTTCAACTGCCCAGGGGCTGTCCAAGTCGTTGAAAACGAGGTCGATGAGACCTGAGCGTACAGCTGGCCGGCTGCCCCGCCGCTGGTAGCCGTGCTCGCGCAGCAGCGCTTCCACCCTTTCCCTGGTACGCGGGGACACGTCACTGCGGCCGTTGAGCACCCGGGACACCGTGGGGACGGACACACCGGCCTCGGCCGCAATAGCGGAGATTGTGACTGCCGGGCGCTGGGTCTCGTGCACGCATTCCTCCTGGTTTAGCTGCCTCTATAGGTTCTCGCACGCTGGCCCCGGCGCGAAACTTTTATCGAAACCCTTGACGCGCCCTCCGGAAGGTTTCTAGTCTACAACCACCCATTTCCGGAAACTTCCGGAAGTATCGGTGCGCATTGGCGCATCGATTATTCGCACCTCAAAGGAGAGCTCTTGATGAAGGTTGCCAAAACTGTAGCCGTCGCCATTCTTGCGTCGGCGTTTGTCCTCCCCAGCGCACTGCCCGCAGTCGCTGGCGAGAATGACAAGCCGCAGGCACCGGGTCTGGCCAAGCAGGACACGCTGCGCTGGGCTGCGCCGAAGGACGTCCGGATCGGCACCGCAGTTGCCGGCGGCGGGCACCATGAGACCATGCCGTACCCCAACCCGTTCACCTTTGACCAGCAGTACCGCAACGTGCTGGCCTCGGAGTTCAGTTCCGTCTCCCCTGAGAACCAGGCAAAGTGGGAGTTCATCCACCCGCAGCGGGACCAGTACCGCTTCGCCGAAATGGATGCGATCGTTGAATTCGCGCAGCAGAACGGCCAAGTGGTCCGCGGCCACACGCTGTTCTGGCACAGCCAGAACCCGGCCTGGCTGGAGCAGGGCAACTTCAGCAAGGACGAACTGCGTTCCATCCTGAAGGACCACATCACCACAGTTGTGGGACGCTACGCAGGCAAGATCCAGCAGTGGGACGTCGCCAATGAGATCCTGAACGGTGACGGGACCCTCCGGACTGCGGACAACATCTGGATCCGTGAACTTGGTCCGGAGATCATCGCCGACGCCTTCCGGTGGGCCCACGAAGCCGATCCTGCCGCCAAGCTCTTCTTCAATGACTACGGCGTGGAAAGCATCAACTCCAAGAGCACCGCGTACGTAGGCCTCATTTCGAAGCTCCTCGCCGAAGGCGTCCCGGTGGACGGTTTCGCCGTACAGGGCCATCTCAGCACCCAGTACGGCTTCCCGGGCGACCTGAAGGCGAACCTCCAGCGCTTCGATGACCTCGGCCTGGAAACTGCAGTGACCGAGATCGATGTCCGCATGAACATCGCTGCAGGGACCAAGCCGACTGAAGCGCAGCTGGCCAAGCAGGCCAGCTACTACCAGCAGGCCCTGGAAGCATGCCTGAACGTCGAGGACTGCAAGTCCTTCACCATCTGGGGCTTCAATGACAAGTACTCGTGGGTTCCCGTCTTCTTCAGCGGCCAGGGCGAGGCCACCGTGATGTGGGAGGACTACACCCGCAAGCCTTCGTACTACGCGCTGCAGTCCACCCTCCTGAAGGCAAACCCGGGCGGAGAGCAGCGCGACGCCCGCCACCCCGCCTACCAGCAGTAGCGATTTCCCGAACAGCCAACGGCGGCCTGGAACAACATGTTCCAGGCCGCCTTCCAGTTCATGCTACTGACCGGCAGCAGCGTCCACTGTTAGCTCGAAGATCGGGGGTTGTAGCCCCGTCATGCGTCGAACGCGCTTGGCGTTGCAGGTGCCAGGTTGAAGTAGGACCGGGCGTCCGGTGGCCGGATATCAGCCACCACGTCGCTGAAAATCCGCATGGGATGCGGTGCGAATGGGTGCTCCGCGATCGCGTCGAAGTCCAGGTCGATGCCAAGCCCAACGCCTTCGGGGATCATGACATCGCCATCCTCCGTCAGACGGAGGCGTTCATTCGAAATGTCGCTGCGCCACGGCACATCCGTGGCCATGATCTCCAGGTACCGGAAATTCGGCAGCGCCGCGCCAAGCTGCAGCGTTGCCGCAGTACTGAGGGGCCCGCTCGGATTATGGGGTGCGAATGGTACATAGTGGGCTGCCGCCAGCGTTGAAATGAAGGACAGTTCCAGCAGACCCCCGGCGTGCGTGGCGTCCGGCTGGATATAGTCCACAGCCTTGCGTGCCAGGGCGGGGATGAAAACGTTCCGACCCATCCACCGCTCACCCGCGGCAATGGCAACCGGGGACTTGCTGCGAACCTCGATGAGTGCGTCGAGTCCGTCGGGAGGGCACGGTTCCTCGAAAAACACGGGCTGGAACTGTTCCAGCTCACGCGCCACCCGGATAGCCGTGGGGACGTCGAACCTGCCGTGTCCTTCTATGAAAAGCTCAACGTCATCGCCCACCGCCTCCCGCACCGCGGCAACGGGCTCAAGCATGCGCCGCAGGTCCCCTGGCCCGAGGATCAGGTCCGCTGCCTCGAACGGGTCCCACTTCAGTCCACGGAAACCCTGGGCAACTGTTTGCACGGCTGCCTCGGCAAATTCTTCAGGCGTTTTGGCTCCGGAGAACCAGCCGTTGGCGTAGGCCCGGACCCTGTCACGGACCTGCCCACCCAGCATCCGGTGGACCGGGACCCCAAGGGCGCGGGCCGTAACATCCCACATGGCCATTTCAAGGGCGCTGAGTGCCGTCATGGACACCGGACCGCCACGCCAATAGGCGTCCCGGTTCACCTCATAAATGGTCTGCGTGATCCGCGTGGGGTCCTTGCCCCGGACGGCATCGGCCAGGACGGCCACCGCGCCGCGGACTGCATGTTCCTGCCCTTCAAGGGTGGCCTCAGCGATACCGGTGAGGCCTTCATCGGTGGTGAGCCGGACGAAGATGAGGTTGGTCCGGTAGAAGTCCACCACCACGGTATCGAGGTTGGTTATTTTCATGTCACCTCTTTCAGCCGGCCGGAGGGGCCGTGGATTCGCGGACGATCACCTGGGTGGCCAGTTCCACCCGGTGGGAGTCCAGGACTTCGCCGCGCACCTGGCGCAGGAGTGACCTCAGGGCGGCCCGGCCCATTTCCTCAAGCGGCTGGGCCACCGAGCTCAACGATGGCACCGACTGCTCACCCTGGTTGGTGCCGTCGAAACCGATGAGGCTGATGTCTTCGGGAACCTTGATCCCATGGTGCCGCGCTTCGCTCAGGACACCCAGGGCAATGGCGTCACTGGCGGCAAAGATGGCCGTGGGGAGGGCGTCAAGCTTCAGCAACTCCTTCAACCCGCTGACCCCGCTCTCGGTCCGGAACCGGCCGCCGGACACAATGTAGCTGGAGTCCACCTTGATGCCCTGTGCCATGAGGGCGGCCATGTAGCCGTGCAGCCGCGCCTGGTTGCATTCAGCGCCCTCTATGCCGCCGATGTATGCGATACGGCGGTGTCCCAGTCCCAACAGGTGCTCAGTGGCGGCTTTGCCGCCCGCCCAGTTGGTGGCCCCAACGCTGACAACGTCGGCTGAGGGCGGGTTGAGGGGGTCGATGACGACGACGGGAATCTGGCGGCGCCTGAACGCATGCAGTTGCGCTTCACTGAAGGCAGAGGTCACCACGATCATCCCGGCCCGGCCCTCTTCCAGCATCCTCTGCGCCCGGCGCTCCGGAGTGTGGCGGCCAGGGGTGGATTGACCGGTCACGCTGACCAGGATTTCGACGTCGGCGCCGGCCGCGGACTGAAGAATGCCGTTCAGGACCTGGATGGTGTAAGCGGAGTCGAGCACGTCGATGACCACTTCAATTACGGTCCCGCTCTCCGCAGCCGCCCGTCGCTGCAGTGGGGACTGATACCCGGCCTGTTCCAGTGCGGCAAGAATCCTGGCCCTGGTTTCGGGGGCAACGTCGTCGCGGCCGTTCACCACCTTTGACACTGTGGGCGCCGAAACCCCTGCCTGCCTCGCCACTGTGGCGAGCGTGGGTTTGGTCCGCTCAGGCAATTTGGTCGTCATGGGTTCGCAATCTTTCGAAGGTGGGGAAACGTTTTCATTGTGCAGAACACGCCCTTCCTCGGTCAAGGCTTATCGGGAACGGGGATGCCGCGCCAAAAAGATCCTCTACGATCCCTTGACCACACGGCTTTTTCACGCTTTAGTTTAGACCGTGACTTATATCACCGGGTCGAAATATTTCGATCGAACGTCGAAGATGACGCCCGGGATCCGACTGCAAAATCACTATGGAGAAGCAATGAAGCAACCCCAGACCTCCCGGCGCTCTTTCCTCGCCCTCGCTGCCCTTACTCCCTTTGCCGTTGCCGCAACCAGTGCCTGCGGGACGTCCGGCCCGGGCGCCTCCAGCGGCGGCGGGGGCGCCAGCATGTGGTACCTGACCGGCGAGCCAAACCAGACCACCATGCAGAAAGCCGTGGATGCCTTCAATTCGGCAAACTCCGCCGACAAGATCACGGTCACCTATTTCCAGAACGACGCATACAAGACCAAGATCAAGACCGCGATCGGTGCCAACCAGGCGCCCACCATCATCTACGGGTGGGGCGGCGGTGGCCTGAAAACCTACGCCGAGGCCAACCAGGTGGAGGACCTGACCAGCTGGTTTGACCAGAACCCGGACCTGAAGAAGAAGTTCTTCCCGTCCGTGTTTGGCGCAGCTACCGTCAACGGCAAGATCTATGCCCTGCCCAACCAGTACGTCGCACCGATCGTACTGTTCTACAACAAGGAACTCTTCCAGAAGGCAGGCGTCCAGCCACCCAAGACCTGGGACGACATCATGTCGCTGGTGAAGACCTTCAATGGCATGGGTGTTGCACCGTTCTCCCTGGGCGGCCAGTCACGCTGGACCTCCATGATGTGGCTTGAATACCTGCTGGACCGCATCGGCGGCCCCGAGGTATTCAAGGCGATCTTTGAGGGCAAGCCCAATGCCTGGATGGACCCCGCCGTGATCGAGACCGGCACCAAGATCCAGGAGCTGGTCTCCGCGGACGGCTTCATCAAGGGCTTCTCCTCCATCACCGCGGACTCCCAGGCAGACCAGGCCCTGCTGTTCTCCGGCAAGGCGGCCATGATGCTGCACGGCTCCTGGACCTACGGCGCCATGAAGAAGGCGGGCCAGAACTTCGTCCAGGACGGAAAGCTCGGCTTTGTCCCGTTCCCCGCCGTTGCCGGCGGCAAGGGTGATCCGAAGAACGGCGTCGGCAACCCGGCCCAGTACATGTCCATTTCCTCCAAGGCCAGCGACAAGGAAAAGGAGTCCGCCAAGAAGTTCTTCAAGGACGGGATCCTGACCGACACCGTCATTGACGCCTACATCAACTCCGGCTCGGTGCCCATTGTCAACGGCATTGAGGACAAGCTGAACACGTCCCCTGACAAGGAGTTCCTCAACTACGTCTACGACGTGGCCAAGAACGCGCCGAGCTTCCAGCAGTCCTGGGACCAGGCGCTGAGCCCCACCGCCGCGGAGGCCCTGCTGAACAACATCGACCAGCTGTTCCTGAAGTCGATCACGCCGCAGCAGTTCGCCGAGAACATGAACGCCACCCTGGGCAAATGAGTAACGCTATCTCCACCGCCCGAGGGCCCGCCGTCGGCATCAAGGATTCCAGGCAAACCGAAAAGCGCAAGGCCGCCCTGGCGTGGCTGACACTGCCGGCACTGTTCTTCTTCCTGGTGTTCGCCATCATCCCGCTGGCCGGTGTGCTCATCCTGAGCTTCGCCAAATGGGACGGAATCGGTGCCATCGGGGCGGCGGGCATGGACAACTGGTTCTCCGTGCTGGCGGACCCGGAACTGTACAACGCCCTGGGCCTGACCTTCCTGATCATGATCGTCTCGTGGCTGGTCCAGACCCCCATCAGCCTCCTGCTGGGAGTCTTCACGGCGGGAAGCCAGCGGTACCGTGCCGCATTGGCCGTGCTGTACTTCCTGCCCCTGCTCCTGTCCTCCGCCGCCGTCGCCATTGCCTTCAAGGCCCTGCTGGATCCCAACTTCGGCCTGGCAACCGGCCTGGGGCTGCCATTCCTGGCGCAGGACTGGCTGGGTGTCCCGCAACTGGCCCTCGGCCTGGTGATCTTCGTCATCGCCTGGCAGTTCGTGCCGTTCCACACCCTTATCTACCAGGGCGGGGTGCGGCAGATCCCGAAGTCCCTGTATGAGGCAGCCCAGATCGATGGGGCCGGGACCATCAAGCAGTTCTTCCACATCACCCTGCCCCAGTTGAAGTACACCATCATCACCTCGTCCACCCTCATGGTGGTGGGTTCGCTGACCTACTTCGACCTGATCTTCGTCCTCACCGGCGGCGGCCCCGGAAACTCCACCCCGCATCCTGGCGCTGGACATGTACCTGCGGGGCTTCCGGGCCAACCTCATGGGCCCGGCAAGCGTCGTCGCCGTCATTCTCGTCATCATCGGCCTCGGTCTTGCCTTGTTCCTCCAGCGTCTTGGCGGCAAGGACAAGCAGGGCAGCCAATTGGAAGGTTTGTAGGGTGAGTACCGTCCTGAAAAGCAATACGCAGGAGGCCCGGACCGGAAGCATGGGCGGCTCCGCGGCCCCCAAGCGGGGGCTCGGCACAAGACTGCGGCGGTTGAACATCCCCGGCGGCCTCGGCGGGTGGATCTGGCTGGCCATCATCATCCTGCCGGTCTACTACGTGGTAATCACCAGCCTTAAGACGCAGGCGGGGTACTTCGGCCAGAATCCCCTGGCCCTCCCCACCTCTCCTACGCTGGAGAATTACCAGCTGGTCCTCGAGGCGGACTTCGCCACGTACTTCATGAACAGCGCCATCGTCACGCTCGGTTCGGTGATTCCCACCGTGCTGGTTTCCTTCATGGCCTCATTCGCGATCGTCCGCGGCAGCGGGCGGTTCCTGAAGCTGGTCAACGGCATGTTCCTCATGGGTCTTGCCATCCCGCTGCAGGCCACGATCATTCCGGTTTACCTGATGATCATCCGGCTCAACCTGTACGACAGCCTGCTGGCATTGATGCTGCCGTCCATCGCCTTTGCCATCCCGCTGACGGTGCTGATCCTGTCCAACTTCATCCGCGACGTCCCGAACGAGCTGTTCGAGTCCATGCGGCTGGACGGCTGCAGCGAATGGCAGACCATGTGGCGGCTCGCCCTGCCCCTCACCCGCCCTGCCATCGTGACCGTTGCCATCTACAACGGCCTGCATGTCTGGAACGGGTTCCTGCTTCCCCTGATCCTCACCCAGAGCCCGGGCCTGAGGGTCCTGCCCCTGGGCCTGTGGACCTTCCAGGGTGAGTTCAGCGTCAATATCCCGGCCGTGCTCGCATCGGTGGTGCTCAGCACGCTGCCAATCCTGGTGCTTTACGTCATCGGCCGCCGCCAGCTGCTGGCAGGCCTGACCGCCGGCTTCAGCAAGTAGAAAGGATCTCTCCATGACCACCGCAAAGCCCCTGCGGGTCGGCATGGTGGGCTACGCCTTCATGGGTGCCGCCCACTCCCACGCCTGGCGTACCGCACCGCGGTTCTTCGACCTGCCGCTTCAGCCGCAGCTCACCGCGGTCGCCGGCAGGAATGCCGACGGCGTCCGCGCGGCGGCAGACAAGCTCGGCTGGGACTCGGTTGAGACCGACTGGCGGCGCCTGATCGAGCGCGACGACATCGACCTCATCGACATCTGCACCCCCGGCAACACACATGGGGAAATTGCCATCGCAGCCTTGGAAGCCGGCAAGCATGTGCTGTGCGAAAAGCCGCTGGCCAACTCCGTGGAGGAGGCCGAACGGATGACGCTCGCGGCGGAGACAGCCGCGAAGCACGGTGTCTTCTCCATGTGCGGCTTCAGCTACCGCCGCACCCCGGCCCTGGCCCTGGCCAAGCGGTTCGTGGAACAGGGCAGGCTCGGCGAGATCCGGCACGTCCGGGCCCAGTACCTGCAGGATTGGCTCTCGGACGCAACCGCCCCCATGACCTGGCGGCTGGACAAGAGCAAGTCCGGCTCCGGCTCCCTGGGCGACATCGGCGCCCACAGCATCGACGCCGCACAGTGGGTCACGGGCCAGAACATCAGCGGGGTGTCGGCAATGCTGGAAACCTTCGTGCGGGAGCGTCCGCTGGCCGGCGACCTGGTGGGCCTTGGCGGCCACGGCGACCTCAGCAGCGACGCCCCACGTGGGACGGTCACCGTTGATGACGCGGCCATCTTCAGCGCAAAGTTCGACGGCGGCGCCTCCGCGGGGGCCATCGGCGTCTTTGAGGCCACGCGGTACGCCCTGGGCAGGAAAAACGCCATGCGGCTGGAGGTGAACGGCACCAAAGGTTCCCTCGCCTTTGACTTCGAAGAAATGAACGTCCTGTCCTTCTATGACGCGGCAGAGTCGCCGGACGCCGGATTCCGACGGATCTTCGTCACCGAGCCCGAGCACCCATACGTCGGGAACTGGTGGCCCACGGGCCACGGGCTCGGGTATGAGCACGGCTTCACGCACCAGGTGGTGGACCTCGTCACCGCCATCGGCGAGGGCCGCCAGCCGGAACCGTCCTTCGCCGACGCCCTGCAGGTGCAGCGGGTCCTCGCCGCAGTGGAGTCCAGCGCCGGAAATTCCAGCCAGTGGCAAAAAGTCTGAGCGGCACCGAGCTCCAAGGAACCAAGGAACACACATGACACGACCAATTACGCTGTTCACCGGCCAGTGGGCCGACCTGCCCTTTGAGGAAGTGGCGCGGCTTGCCGGCGAGTGGGGCTTTGACGGGCTGGAGATCGCCTGCTGGGGCGACCACCTGGACCCCCGCCGCGCTGCCGAGGACGACAACTACCTCCAGGGCCGGCTGGACATCCTTGAGAAGAACAACCTCAAAGTCTTCGCCATCGCCAACCACCTGAACGGCCAGGCTGTCTGCGATGACCCCATCGATGAACGCCACCAGGGCATCCTGTCCGCGGAAGTCTGGGGCAACGGCGAACCGGAAGGCGTACGCCGCAGGGCGGCGGAAGCCATGAAGGACACCGCCCGGGCAGCCGCCCGGCTTGGCGTCAAGACCGTGACGGGGTTCACCGGTTCCTCCATCTGGAAAGCCGTCGCCATGTTCCCGCCGGCTTCCCAGGCAATGATCGACGCCGGCTACCAGGACTTCGCGGACCGGTGGAACCCTATCCTGGACGTCTTCGACGAGGAGGGTGTCCGGTTCGCACTGGAGGTCCACCCATCCGAAATCGCCTATGACTACTGGACGGCGAAACGGACCCTCGAGGCGATCGGCCACCGGGAGAACTTCGGCCTCAACTTCGACCCCTCCCACTTCATCTGGCAGGACCTGGATCCCGTGATGTTCCTGCAGGACTTCGCGGACAAGATCTTCCACGTGCACGTCAAGGAATCCGTCCGGCAGCTCGATGGCCGCAACGGCCGCCTGGGCTCGCACCTTGTTTGGGCGGATCCCCGCCGCGGCTGGGACTTCGTCACGGCAGGACACGGGGACGTGCAGTGGAACCGAATCTTCCGGACCCTGAATGCCATCGGCTACGACGGCCCCGCCAGCATCGAGTGGGAAGATGCCGGCATGGACCGCCTCATCGGCGCCCCCCAGGCGTTGGCCATGGTCCAGGAACTGGCCCGGATCGCCCCGCCGGCAGCTGCCTTCGACGCCGCCTTCGCCAGCCGCTGACCTCTACTTTCCGGCCCGCAGGGCCGGCAGCCAAACAAAGGAAACTTCAATGACAGAACGCAAGAACGCCCTGGTGGTCCGCGGCGGCTGGGACGGCCACCAGCCGTATGAGGCCACCGAGCTCTTCATCCCGTATCTCAACGACAACGGCTATGACGTCCGGGTGGAGGAATCCCCCAAGGTCTACGCCGACGCCGCCTACATGGCCGGCGTGGACCTGATCATGCAGTGCATGACCATGTCCACCATTGAGAAAGACGAGTTCGCCGGACTGCGGACAGCCGTGGCGAACGGCACCGGCCTGGCGGGCTGGCACGGTGGGATCGCCGATTCCTACCGGAACACCTCCGACTACCTGCACCTGATCGGCGGCCAGTTCGCCTGCCATCCCGGCAAGCACCCGGACGAGTGCATCGGCGAGCAGTCGGACAACTACGTTCCCTACACGGTCAACATGCTGCCCGCCGCCGCCGAACACCCCATCACCCAGGGCATCAAGGACTTCGACCTGGTAACCGAGCAATACTGGGTCCTCTCCGACGACTACATCGATGTCCTTGCCACCACCACCCAGAAAGTCCGTGAGTGGGACCCCTGGCACCGGGAAGTAACATCCCCCGCCATCTGGACCCGCCAATGGGGCAAGGGCCGCATCTTCGTGGCCACCCCAGGCCACCGCGTGGAAATCCTCCAGGACCCGAACGTACGCACCATCATTGAAAGGGGCCTGCTGTGGGCAAGCCGTTGAAAATCGGAATCATTGGCTGCGGAGCCATCATCGCCCAGTACCTCACCAATTTCCGCCGGCTGGACCAGGTCCGGCTGGTAGCCGTGGCGGACCTCGATCCGGCCCGCGCCCAGGCAGTGGCGGACGATTACGACGGCGTCCGCGCCCTGTCCGTGGAGGAACTGCTCGCCGCAGATGACGTGGACCTGGTCCTGAACCTGACCATCCCGGCAGCGCATGCGGACGTGGCGCTGAAAGCGATCGCCGCCGGAAAGAGCGTCTATGGTGAGAAGCCCCTGGCCGCCACAACTGCGGAGGCACGCCAGGTGCTGGACGCGGCACGCCAGGCAGGCGTCGTCGTCGGCTGTGCTCCGGACACTGTACTGGGCACCGGCATACAGACCGCCCGCAAAGCCATCGATGATGGCCTGATCGGGGCCCCCATCTCGGCGTCTGCCACCATGGTGACCCCCGGCCACGAGCGCTGGCACCCAAACCCGGACTTTTACTACCAGCCGGGCGGCGGTCCCCTTTTGGACATGGGCCCCTACTACGTCACCGCCCTGGTGACGCTGCTGGGTCCCGTTGTGTCGGTGCTGGGCGCGGCCAGCCACACCCGCAATGAGCGGACCATCGGATCCGGGCCAAGACAGGGGGAGAAGGTACCCGTCACCATCGACTCCCACGTCACGGGCATCCTGGTCCACGCCTCCGGCGCGCTCTCCACCCTTTTCATGAGCTTCGACGCCGTGAAGTCCAAGTCTCCCAACATCGAGATCCACGGCGAGCGCGGATCCCTGGTGGTGCCGGACCCCAACCACTTTGACGGTGACGTCCAGCTGTTCTCCCTGGGCGCCGAGGATTGGGAAACCCTTCCCGTTTCGGCAGGGTACGTCGATTCCGGACGCGGGTTCGGCATCGCGGACCTGGCCGCCACCCCCGAGGGCAAGGAACCCAGGGCGGGCGGGGCACTGGCCTACCATGCCCTGGAGGTCATGGAATCTGTCCTGAAGGCCGCACACAGCGGCATGACGGTGAGCATCCAGAGCACGGTTGAGCGGCCGGAAAGTGTGGCGCTGACCGTCCTGGCCGAGCAGGCGGACGCCCTTCAGGCCAAGTAGCCATCGGGAACCGCGCCGCCCGTCGCATTGGAGCTAGTGCACTCCATCGCTGCGGGCGGCGCGGTTCCGGCCCAGGGATTTGGCTCGGTACAGGGCGGCATCCGCTGAGGCGATGAGCTCATCAACATCCGAGGTCCGGCCGTCATAGGTGGAAATGCCGTAACTCGCGGTGGGCATTTCCATTCCCTCCGGCGCAGCCGCCCCGGCCATGCGCCTGCTGATTTCCCCGGCAATCGTCTCGGCCCGTTCTGCACTTGCCCCCGGCACCAGGATGACGAACTCCTCCCCGCCATACCTCCCGGTCAGGTCAGTGGAGCGCACGGTGGCAGCGCAGGCGTCAGCGAACGCCTGCAATGCGAGGTCTCCGGCGGCATGGCCGTAGGTGTCGTTGACGGTCTTGAAGTGGTCAAGGTCGGCCAGGATCAGGGCTCCTGAGCCGCCGGTAATGGAACGGTCCGCCAGTTGCTCCCCGGCCAGGTCCAGGAAGGCCTTGCGGTTCAGGAGCCCCGTGAGATCGTCCCGGCTGGCCACCACGCGCAGGGCGCGCGTCTGTTGTTCGGTGCTCAGCGCCGCCATGCTGAAGGAGACCACCACCAGCAGCACCATGGTTACCAGGGTGGTGACGGCGGATCCAAACACGGCGTCGAAGAGTGGCGCCTTGGGGCCCACCACCAGGAATGCCAGCCATCGGAAGAGGTAGAAAACGCTGAGCCCTCCGGCAGCAACGGCCATGGGAATCCGGACCCGTGAATAACCGGGCTCAAGGCGCCAGAGCTCACGTGACGCCAGGCCGATGGTCAGGCTCATGGCGGCGAGGAACACGGGGCCGCCGGACCAAGTGTTGGTGGCCGGATGATCCAGCAGGGAGGCCACCAGGGTAACCAGCGGAATGCCTGTGAAGGCCCACTTGGGCGGCCGCACGGTCCGCAGGGAGCGCGCCCCGGCCCACACGGCAACACCACCATGTACCAGCAGGGTGTTCCCCACCGGGTTGGCCCACACCTGGTGGGGTGTGCCGTCCAGGAGGAAGCAGCCTGACCCGGACAGGAAGAACAGCAGGGCTCCACACCACCAAGCGCTGTAGGGCGAGCGCGTCAACCGGTAAGCGGAAAAGTAGAAGAGGACCACCAGGACAAGGGCCATGAGGCCAAAAGCGATGCGCAGGGTCGCCGTATCCAGAACCATCTGCCAGTAGCCCCCCAAAGCCCCGATGTTGCTCACGCAAGTATTGCATCCACCAACATGGTGCAGAAGACCTCGTACCCCCGCCGGCACTCCTCAAACCCACCTAGGCTGGCAGGTAACAACGGGCACCACGAAAGGCATGCCATGCTCCTTCTTTTCGGTTTCAAGACCGTCCACAAGGCACTCCCCGGGAGGGCGGCAACCTGCAGTAACTGCGGGGCCTTCGTCTACCATCTCCTGGAGGAGCAGGCCACCAGGTTCACCCTGTTCTTCATTCCAGTGCTCACGGTGTCGCGGAAATTCCGGATTACCTGCAGCAACTGCGGCTATGTCTCGTCCATCACCGCCCGGCAGAAGCGGGCGCTGGAGCTTCGGCGGTAGAAGTTGGTGGGCAAGGTAGGGTGGAATCGAACGTTTGGAAGTGGGCGTCTTCACACGCAACCTGGAAGTTGCTGAAGAACCGCCTAAGGACGTGCCGTGGACGCTTTCTCCATCCCCCTGGAATTGCAGGACAGCGTCGCCTCGCGGCTGCAGGATTTGGTGCTGGAAACCTCTGATGCCGAAGAGTTCTTCCAGGAGCTGGCAATCTTTTCCGCTTCCCTCCTGTCCCCCAGGGGCGCCCAAATCTTCTGCAATCTCAGCGTGGTCCGCCACAAGAAACCTGTCACCGTGGCCTGCAGCACCGCCAGGGCCCGGACCATGGACGAACTGCAGTACGCCTTCGGCGACGGCCCGTGCCTGTCGGCAATGCGGACCGGGACCAGCGTCCACGTCCCGGATGTGTCCCGTGAAGATCGCTGGCCCCAGTACATCCGCGCTGTAGCAGACCATGCCGTGGGTTCAATCCTCGCTGTGCCTTTGCAGCTCGAGGGCGATTCCACCGCGGCGCTGAACATTTACGCCTCGCGGATCCATGGTTTTGCGGGCAGTGATATCGCCAGGGCTGAACTGTTCGCGGAGCAGTCGTCCAAGACCCTGCGGTTGGGGCTGCGGCTGGCCCGGCTGCAGGAGGCGCGGGACAACCTGGAAGCAGCAATGAAGGGCCGCACGGCAATCGATGTAGCCGTTGGCGTCATCATGGCACAGAACCGGTGCAGCCAGGAGGCTGCCCTGACCGTGCTGAGGAAAGCCTCAAGCTCACGCAATGCCAAGCTCCGGGACGTTGCGGCCGGAGTGGTGGAGTCCGTGTCGCCCAACGCATCGTTGCTCACGCATTTCGAGGAATAGGCGGACCTGCCCCCGCCGGCGTTGCCGCGCGAACCGCCGCCCGGTGATAACGGAAAACTTCCACCTCTAGCCCACGCCGCCGGCGGCCGCTAGAGTGGGACGCGGTACCGCCCTGCCGCTTCCCGGCAGGAGGACGGGAACCCGCACGAGGGAATGGGGGTGGTTTTGATGACTGCTGTTGCCGCGCGCCCTGAGCGCCCCGCATCCACCACATCAACCATCCTGCCCGGCTGCACTCGCGTTTCCTGACGCTGCGCGTCCACCTGCCAGTGCACCGGGGATATCCAAGGAAACCACAGTGCATACTTCTTCAGGCAACCCCCTGGACGCCACCAACAACCCAGACGTAGACGCAGTCAGCACCGCAAACAGCGCTCCCAAGCAAGGCGGAGGCCTGTCCGCTTACGGCTACACGCCCGCCGTCGCACGCTATTTCCATCAGCACCCCTGCCCGGGGGCAACTGCACCCGGACGGGTGGTGCGCGTGGACCGCACCCTGCTGCTCGTTGCCGTCGACGACGGGCTCCTGCACCTGCCATACCCCCTGTCCGGCGCGCAGGCCGTCACCGGTGACTGGGTCTGGATCGGCCCCAACCGGGCGGGCGACCGGCAAATCCTGGCCGTCCTCCCGCGCCGCTCCGAACTTAGCCGCAAACGGGCCTTCGAGGACTCCTCCGCCGCCCAGGTCCTGGCCGCCAACATGGACACGGTGGGCGTGGTGGTGCCCGTGGACCGGCCCCTCACGCACAACCGGCTGGAACGGACCCTCGTCGCCGCATGGGATTCCGGCGCCACTCCCCTGGTGATCATCACCAAGGCAGACCTGGCGGAGGTGGCGGACGATGTCGTCGGGAAAGTCATTCTGCAGGCGGCAGGTGTGGAGGTGGTCACCACGTCGGCGGAAAGCGGGGACGGGATCGACGAACTGATGGGGCAGATTCCGCCTGGCGGGACCATAGTGCTCCTGGGGCCTTCCGGCGTCGGCAAATCCACGTTGATCAATGCGTTGGTGGGCCGCCAGGTCCAGGAAACCGGGGAGGTGCGGTCCGGAGATTTCAAGGGCAAGCACACCACCACTGCCAGGGAGCTGGTGCCGCTGTCCAACGGGACGGTGCTGATGGACACGCCCGGCGTGCGCGGGTTTGGGCTGTTCGACGCCGGCGAAGGGCTGGACGGGATGTTCGGCGACGTCGAGGAACTGGCCGCCGGTTGCCGGTTCGCTGACTGCGCGCACGGTAGTGAGCCCGGCTGCGCGGTCCGCGAAGCGATCGACAGCGGCGCCTTGGCCGAACGCCGCTGGAACTCCTATCTGAAGATGCAGCGGGAACTTGCGGCACTGGCACGCCGATCCGACGTCGCCGCCCAGCGCGCCTACCACCGGGAATGGCAGCAGAAAGTGGTTGCGGCGGGCAAATCACAACGCTGGGCAGAGCGCGAGGCATCCGAACACGGCAGCCGGACGGGAGGCAAGGACCGGAAGCGGAGGCGATAGGACAAGACGCTTCCGTGTCGGGGGCGGGGAGTAGGGTTCGGTCATGGACATCATCCTGGTACCCGGTTTCTGGTTGGACGCCTCATCGTGGGATGAGGTGACACCTGCCCTGGAAGCAGCCGGGCACCGCCCCCGCCCCCTTACCCTTCCCGGCAAGGAATCGGCGGAGGCCAGTCGCGCGGGTATCAGCCTGCAGGACCATGTCGACGCCGTGGTGCGGGTCCTGGATGGCTTGCCGGCCAAGGCCGTCCTGGTGGGCCACTCCGGCGGCGGTGCCATCATTCACGGGGTGGTGGATGCGCGTCCGGGCAAGGTGGAACGCGCCATCTACGTCGACAGCGGACCGCTGGGGGAAGGCGGCGTCATCAACGATGAGCTGCCGGCGGAGGGGGACGATGTGCCGCTGCCTCCTTGGGAGAGTTTTGACGACGCCGACCTGGTGGATCTCAACGACGGGCTGCGGCAGGACTTCCGGGGCCGGGCTGTTCCCGAGCCCCGGGGCGTGGCATACGGCATTCAGCACCTGCATGACGAGCGGCGCTACAACGTGCCCGCCACGGTGATCGCCTGCGAATTCCCGTCCGCCATGCTCCGGGAGTGGATCGCGGCCGGCCATCCGTTCGTGGCGGAACTGGCAAAGGTACGGGAGGTGGAATTCGTCGACCTGCCAACAGGGCACTGGCCGCAGTTCACCAAACCGGACCAATTGGCGCATACCATCCTGGCGGCGGTGGACCGGACGGGCACGCCCTGAACGAAATACTCTTGCGCCGTGCCAGCCCGGAACCCATAATAAATGAATGGCATTCATTTATTCCACAGTCGGGGACAACGCCGCCCTTGACCACGTTTCCACCGGCACCGCTGCCCACATGCCCGCAGAGTGGGAGGCCCACCAGCGCACCTGGATGGCGTTCCCCCCACCAAATGACACCTTTGGCCCCGCAGGCAGCCCCACCCTTGACCGCGCACGTGCAGCCTGGACCCGGGTGGCCCAGACCATCGCTCGGTACGAGCCCGTTACGGTGGTGGCTGACCCAAGGGACGCCACAGCTGCAAGGGAATGGCTGGGCGGCGGCATCGACGTCATGGCCGTTCCGCTCGATGACGCCTGGCTGAGGGACAGCGGCCCCACGTTCGTGCATCAGCCGGACGGTTCACTGGCTGCCGTTGACTGGATCTTCAATGGCTGGGGCGCGCAGGAGTGGGCGGCCTGGACCAAGGACCAGGCCATGGCCCAGGCCGCGGCCGCGGGAGCCGGCGTGCCCGTCCGGCCAAGCCCCCTGGTGAATGAAGGCGGCGGGTTCCATGTGGACGGTGAAGGCACCGTCCTGTTGACCGAGACAGTCCAGCTGGATCCGGGCCGCAATCCGGGCGCCACCAAAGATTCAGTGGAAGCAGAAGTGCACGCCGCCCTGGGCACCACCAAAGCCATCTGGCTTCCCCGCGGATTGACCCGGGACTACGACGAGTTCGGCACCCGGGGCCACGTGGACATCGTGGCAGCCTTCGCCGGCCCCGGCACCATCCTGCTGCACCGCCAGGACGATCCCGCCCACCCCGACCACGCCGTGTACCTGCAGCTGAAAACCGTCCTCGCCGGCCAACTGGACGCACAGGGCCGCCCGCTGCGCATCATTGACGTTCCGGCACCCACAGTCCTTCGCGACGAGGAAGGCTGGGTGGACTGGTCCTACATCAACCACTACGTGGCCAACGACGTGGTGGTGCTTTGCGGCTTCGACGATCCCAACGATGCCATTGCGGCCGGGATCCTGGAACGCGCCTATCCTGGCAGGACCGTGGAGCTGGTGGATGCCAGGGACATCTTCGCCTTCGGCGGCGGCATCCACTGCATTACCCAGCAGCAGCCGGCAGCCATGGACGGGGGCTCACTGTGAAGCTGGCCGAAAAGCAGGCTCCGCTGCCACGCAGCGAACCATTCGAGGTTGTGGAGGCCGGCATTGCGCAGTTGCGTGCCGCCCTTGACTCCGGCCAGGTGACCAGCGAAGAGCTGGTCCGGCTATACCTTGCGCGCATCGAGAAGTATGACTCTTCGGGCATACGCCTGAACGCGCTGGTGGTGATGAACCCGGAAGTCATCGCCGATGCACAGGCGTCAGACCGGCGCCGCGCTGCCGGCTTCACGCTCAGCCCCCTCGACGGCATCCCCTACACCGCGAAAGACAGCTACCAGGTGCAGGGTCTCACCGTCGCCGCCGGCTCACCGGCCTTCAAGGACCTGGTGGCCCAACAGGACGCCTTCACCATCGAACAGCTGCGGGCCGGCGGGGCGGTCCTGATCGGACTCACCAACATGCCGCCCATGGCCAACGGAGGTATGCAGCGTGGAGTATATGGGCGGGCGGAAAGCCCCTACAACGAGGATTACCTCACTGCGGCCTTCGCCTCCGGGTCATCCAATGGCTCCGGTACCGCCACGGCCGCGAGTTTCGCCGCTTTCGGACTCGCAGAGGAAACCTGGTCCTCAGGGCGGGCACCGGCGTCGAACAATGCGCTCTGCGCGTACACCCCATCACGCGGCGTCATTTCCGTCCGCGGCAACTGGCCCCTTGTCCCCACCATGGACGTGGTGGTTCCGCACACGCGCACCATGGCGGACCTGTTGGAAGTCCTGGACGTGGTGGTGGCGGACGATGCCGAGACCCGTGGGGATTTCTGGCGCGTCCAGCCCTGGATTCCCGTACCCAAGGCATCCGCTGTCCGCCCGTCGTCGTACCTTGACCTCGCGGTGCGGGACGCTTCCGAGGCCGTAGGCGCGCTGGCGGGTAAATGCTTCGGTATCCCCCGCATGTACATCAACGCGGATCCGGAGGCCGGGACGTCGGAGGCGCCGGGCATCGGCGGCCCCACAGGCCAGCGGATCGAAACACGCCCGTCCATCCTGGAGCTGTGGAAAGCGGCGCGCCGTGACCTGGAAGCCGCAGGCGCGGACGTTGTGGAGGTGGATTTCCCTGTGGTGTCCAACTATGAGGGCGACCGGCCCGGTGCGCCCACCATTGCCACGCGAGGACTGGTGCCACCCGAATACCTGCGGAGGGAGATCGTGGACCTGTCCGCGTGGGCGTGGAATGACTTCCTCGAGGCCAACGGCGACCCGGGCCTGAACCGGCTTGCCGACGTCGACAGTTCCGCCATCTTCCCAACCCCCGAGGGCGCGCTGCCGGACCGGTATGACGGGTTCGACGACGACATCGCGGACTACCCTGCCTGGATCCGAGACAACGGGGTTCCCGTCCTGGCCGATATTCCGCACCTGCCCCAAGGCCTGGCGGGACTCGAGGAGACCCGCAGGGTGGACCTGGAGGAGTGGATGGACCGGCTGGGCCTGGATGCAGTGGTGTTCCCGGCAGCCGCCGACGTGGCGCCAGCGGACGCGGATGTCAATGAAGGCTCTGCAGACATCGCCTGGCGCAACGGCGTTTGGGTTGCCAACGGAAACCTGGTTCCGCGCCACCTCGGCATCCCCACGGTCACGGTTCCCATGGGCATCGCTTCCGACCTCGGGATGCCCGTGGGCCTCACCATTGCCGGCAGGGCCTACAGCGACACCCAACTGCTCCGGTTGGCGGCGGCCTTTGAGGCCACCGGAAGCCGTCGCGTTGCGCCGCCGCGCACCACGCCCGCAGGAGATACCAAAAACGACTGACCGATCCCCGCAGCAGCGGATACTCTGGACGCAGTGATTCTCATCCATTGCCTTTGATGTCCAGCAGTCCGCAGTTCCCGTCATTCCAAGCAGGAACGGTGATTCCGCGTGTCCCGGAGGGGAACCCAGCCATGGGTTCCCCTCCGTCCCGCACCCCTACCGGAACCACCCTCGGGAGCCATCTTGAAACCCACCACCCCTCCTTCCGCTGCCACCTCCCCCGGCCAAGCCGCCCTTCGGCCTGACTGTTCACAGTGTTTTGCATTGTGCTGCACGGCCTTCGGGTTCACCCGGTCCGCGGACTTCGCCATCGACAAACCGCCGGCCACGCCATGCCCCAACCTGGCAGCGGACTTTTCCTGCACCATCCATGACCGGCTCAGGCCCCGCGGTTTTGTTGGCTGCACGGTCTTTGACTGCTTCGGCGCCGGCCAGGCCGTCAGCCAGCGGCTGTTCGGCGGCACCAGCTGGCGGGAGGACCCCGCATTGGCGCCGGATATGTTCGCGGCCTTCAAAGTCCTGCGCCAGCTGCACGAAATGCGATGGCTCCTTGGCCAGGCGGAAGCGAAGGCCTACGGCCCGGATACTGCCGGGGATGTGCGCCACCTGCAGGCCATGGTCCGGGAAGTTGCAGAGGGTCCCATCGATGTCGTCCTGGCCGCCGACATCGGATCCCTGCACATTCAGGTAGGCGACGCACTGCGCGGGGTCAGCGAGGAGGTCCGCGCGGGCTACTTCGACGACGGCCCGTGCCTGGGCTGCCTGCAGCCTGGTGCGGATCTGGCGGGAGCAGACCTACGCGGCGTGGCGCTCTGCGGCGCCAACCTTCGCGGCGCGTGCCTGATTGCCGCGGATTTCCGGGGCGCGGACCTTGCCGCGACGGACCTGCTGGGGGCCGACCTGCGGGATGCGAGGTTCGACGACGCCGACCTCACCGACACGCTCTTCCTCACCCAGGCACAAATTACCGCCGCCCGCGGCAGCGCTTCCACCCGTCTGCCCGCCGGTCTTGAGCGGCCCGGCCACTGGCTGGGTGCGGGCAGTGCATCCCCGCCCGCACCATGGAAGCTTCTTGACAGCGGAGATTGTTAGCGCTGACAGTTGGAGGAAACCGACCCCAAGCGAAAGCCATCAATGAAGAACTGGGCAGGAAACCTCGAATACTCCTCCGCGGACGTCCGGCGGCCGGAATCCGTAGCGGAACTGGCGGACATCGTGGCGGCCGCCCCCCGGGTCAAGGCCCTGGGTTCCCGGCACTCCTTCAACCGGGTAGGTGATACCGACGGCCTGCACGTCCTCCTCGATGCCCTGCCGCAGCAGGTGGAACTGGACGCAAACAAGGGCACCGTGCGCGTCAGTGGCGGGGTGAGCTACGGGGCGTTGTGCCGGACGTTGGAGGAGTCCGGGGTTGCCATCCACAACCTGGCCTCGCTGCCGCACATCTCGGTGGCCGGTGCGGTGCAGACCGGCACGCACGGCTCCGGGGTGGACAACCCTTCACTTGCCGGCGCCGTGGAGTCCATCGACCTGGTCCGGGCCTCCGGCGAGCAGGTCACGCTCACCCGGGCGGACGGGGACGAGTTCCTTGCCAGCGTGGTGGGCATCGGCTCCCTGGGCATTGTCACCGGACTGGAGCTGGCCGTGCGTCCCAGTTTCAGGATGCGCCAGCGCGTCCTGGAGGATCTTCCGTGGGACAACGCCCTGGCGGATTTCAGCACCATCGTGTCCAGCGCCTACAGCGTGAGCCTGTTTACGGACTACGCCGGCGACAGGATCAACCAGGTCTGGCTCAAGGCACTTGATGAAGAGCAGCCGCTCGCCAACCTGTTCGGCGCCACCGCCGCCCTCAACCCGCGGCACCCGCTGCCGGACATGTCGGCCGAGAACTGCACGGCACAGCTGGATGAACCGGGGCTGTGGCTGGACCGGCTGCCGCACTTCCGGCACGAATTCACACCCAGCAACGGCGACGAACTGCAAAGCGAGTTCATCCTTCCCCTGGAGCACGCCCCCGCCGCCCTCCAGGCGGTCCGCAGCCTGGCCGGACAACTGGCACCACTGCTCTTCGTCTCGGAAATCCGCACGGGCGCGGCAGATGAGTTCTGGCTTAGCCCGTTCTACCGGCAGCAGAGCGTGGCCCTGCATTTCACCTGGAAACCGCTGCAGCCGGAAGTGGAAGCCTTCCTCCCGGTCCTGGAAGAGGCCCTCCGGCCTTTCGGGGCCCGCCCGCACTGGGGCAAGCTGTTCACCCCGGAAGGACACGACTGGGAGACGCTGTACCCGCGCTTCGCCGACTTCCGTTCCTTTGCCGCCGGCCATGATCCGGACGGTAAATTCCGGAACGCACTCCTGGACGGCATCCTGGGCGTCCCAGCCCGCCGCTAGCCACCGCCGGTACGCTGGAGGCATGACTTTCCGCGCCGCCGTCGTTACCGCCGCTTCCCTGTCCACCGCCCTGTTGCTGCTGACCGGATGTGGTGCCGTGGAGGAGGCCGCCGGCAACGCGGCCAGTGACGCCGCCTCCAAGGTTGCCTCGGCCGCCGCCCAGGAGGTCAACCGGCAAATCTGCGCGGTGGTACAGGACGGCCTGGTCAGCGTGGAGGACCGCCAGGTGCTGGGAGGCCTCGTCTCGGCAGCACGGACAGCAGGGGTTCCGGCGGAAATTACGACGCCGTTGGGCCAGATCGCGGAGTCCGGCGACCAAGTGCCAACAGAGTCCGTCCGGGCCCTCAAGGATGCCTGCCAGGCCTGACGGGGAAGCCTCGTTTTACCCCTTTAGCCGGCACCGTCTTGGTGCTACGGTGAAGTGACGAACTAGTAAGCCTGTGATACTAATTCACGCGCGAAGGAGATCGTCATGGCAGAACGCGGCAACACCACCCATGGCCAGAATCTGGATGACCAGATGAAGCATGAAACGCAGGGGGTGGTGCACGGAAACCAACCGCCCCATGCGGAGGAATGGCGCGAAACAGAGCCCTTCCCCGATGACACGGATCCCGCGGAGGTGCAGGAAGCCTTGAATCCTGTGGCGGCACCAGACCCTCTCGACGACGAGGAGGGGGAACAGTGACCACCAGCCTGCAAAAATACGCAGACCTGTACCGCCTCCCCGGCCCCTGGTGCACCGCCTACGTGGACGCCGGAACCGGAACGGTGGACAGCCTGGAAGCCGGCGATGTCCGCCCCGGAAACACCCGGGCCCAGCTTGAAGCACAGGGTGCAGCGCCGGCTGACGTCGACGCCATGGAACAGGCCCTGAAACCTGCAACCGGAGTGCCATCCCCCGTGTCCAGGTTCGTCCTGGTCCATGGCGGAAAAACTGAACTCAATGAGGTGCTTCCCGGCGAACTCGTCCTCCCGGAGCGGCTGGCAGTGGACCCCGTCCCGGACCTGCTCCCGCTGCTGAAGCACCAGCCCGAGGAGTTTGCCTACATCGTGGCTGAAGTCAGCCGCGAGCATGGGGAAATCCGGCTGTACCGCGCCGGCGCCGGTGCACCCACCAGCGTTCAGGAAGTGGAGGGTGAGTCCGAGCACATAAAGAAGTTCCAGGGCGGTGGCTGGTCCCACCTGCGCTTCCAGCACCATACGGAGGACGTCTGGCGCCGGAACGCAGATGAAGTGGCAGGCGAAATCGACCGGCTGGCGGACAACAGCGGTGCGCGGCTGATTGTTCTCGCCGGCGACATCCATGCCCGCGGGCTGGTGCAGGAGCAACTTTCCAAAGCTGCCCAGGCACTGGTGTCCATCGTCGATTCCCACACCCACACCGCCGGGGCGGACAGCAGCAACCTGGAGGACCAGGTCAGCCAGCGGGTGGCCGAGGTCTGGGCTGAGGAGCAGCAGTCGGTGATGGACAGGCTTGCGGTCCAGGAGGGCCAGGCGAATCCGGAGGCGGCCCATGGTGTTGGAGCCGTGGTCCACGCACTCCAGCAGGCACAGGTGGATGTCCTGATCCTCGATGACGCCGCCTTGTCCCAGCGGACCATGCTGGCACTGGATGCCGAACCGTGGATTGCCACCGCCAAGGAGGAAGCCCTGGCGGCGGGAATCCTTGGTGAAGTTCCGGCCCCTGCCGCCCTGTTGCGGGCAGCAGCCCTCACTGACGCCCGTGTTCTCCTGGTTCCCGGGCCGGTCCTGCCGAAGGGCGTCGACGTGGCGGCACTGCTGCGCTGGTCCTCGGGACCGGACGTCCCGTCGTCGTAATAGGCCATACGGCCCCGTTCCTGGAAGAACCCAACGAGTGGAAGGTGACCATGAGCACTGCAGATGAAAACCGTGATGATGTCCTCGACACCGTGATAGTCCCGGAGGAGGATGCGCTTCCGAACCCCACCCGCACCGGCCACGGCAAGATGCCGGAGGACGTGGACGACGACGATTACCAGCGGGCCGTCGAACAGGAGCGGGTTGCGGCGGGCCTGGCTGATTATGCGCCGGACGACGTTCCCCCGGCAACGGATCCCTTGCCCCCGGAGGCAGCCGATGCCGCCGACCTGGCGCAGCGGGGGCTGCTGGAGGAAGAGCAGGAAGACAAGAGTTGAGTAGAAGCAGTGGCCGGTCCGAAAGGTCCGGCCACTGTTTTTTCCTGCTGATGATTCCGGCCGGACCGCCGGGTCCGGCAAGGAGTTCAGTTCTGGCGGGGCTGGTCCCAGCTCCGCGCGCCGCCTGCCCGCCCGGCCTGCGGCCGGTGCGCGTGCCCGTGCCCGGCCCGGTGTTCGGGCGGGGCAAACGGGACAACGCCGGTATCGCGGCCCGGTGGTACTGCGCGGACAAACTTCGTCAGCTCCTCCCGGAGTACATTCCAGGCAATCTCCGGGTCATCCGGATAAGCGTTGACCTCTGCCTTCCGTGCGGCTTCAACGGCGGCAACGCCGGCATCGGTGAGCTCCACCTTCAGCTGCCTTCGGTCCGAAGCGTGGCGCATCCTGGTGATGAGTCCGGTGGCTTCAAGCCTCGTGAGGACCCGGCCCAGCGTCTGGCTTTGGACCCGGATCGCGTCGGCGAGCTGTTCCTGGTTCAGTGGGCCCCCCATCAGGCCTTCCAGTGCAATAACAGCGGCACGGGTGAGGCCAAGGGGGGCCAGTGCATCGTCCTGGCGCCGCTGGATCAGCCGCGCCGCCAAAGTGATAAGGCGGTAGCTGCTCCGGGCGTCCGGATCGAGATTGCTGGTCATCGGCCGCGGCCTTCCTGTAGGTGGCGAAGTGCTGGTCACCCTGCGTCGCTACACTCCTACAATAAGCATGCTTAGCAACCTATTCGCAAGTAGGCTTACTATCCATCCGCCCCGCCGGCCCCGCATCAGGCGCCACCAACTTCAAACAGCAGGGCACTACCTCTTGCAATCGAAATGAGAAGTGTGCTTAGTATCTAATTAGTAACCTTGCTTACTAAGTTGCCAGCACTGCTGGTTCTTGTTCGCCAGCTAGCCCTTTCTGAAAGAGAGTGATGATGACAGAGAACCAATGGCCCCAGACTCCGCGCACCACCGCTGACCCGGTCGTCGTCGATCCTTACGGCGCAACCGAGGCAGCACCAGGCCAGGCCTCCTACACGGGGACCTCAGCCGACACCTCCAAGACCCAGGCGGCAAAGGAAGAGGCTTCCAACGTTGCCGGTGAAGCTGCATCTGCCGCCCAGGGAGTAGCCCAGACGGCCAAGGGCGAGGCCGCGAACGTGGCACACGAGGCCAAGGCCAACGCCCAGGACCTGCTCCACCAGGCAAAGTCGGGCCTGACCAGCCAGGCCGGCACGCAGCAGCAGAAGGCCGCCGAGGGCATCCGGAACATTTCCAGCCAGCTGCACAGCATGGCCAGCGCACCGGACCAGCAGGGCATGGCCAGCGACCTCATCCGGCAGGCAGCCGAGCGCACGTCCTCCATGGCCTCCTGGCTGGAGAACCGGGAGCCCGGTGACCTCCTGAACGAGGTCCAGCGGTTTGCCCGCAACCGGCCCGGAACTTTCCTGCTCCTCGCCGCCGGCGCCGGCGTCCTGGCAGGACGCCTCACCCGCGGCCTCACCGCAGGCGCCCCCGAATCACAGGGGCAGGTCGGGGCTTCAGGCCAGCAGGGCTTAGGCCAGCACCGCGCCGTGCAGTCACCGCCGGTAGCGCCCCTGCACCCGGAGACTGTGTACGCAGCCGGAACTGATGACCTCTTCGCTGAGCCGACTGTAGCCAGCGGTGCCCCGGTTTCCACCAGCGCCCTGCCCTCGGGTACCGCCGAGGAGACCCCGCTTCGGTTTGATGACGACCCCTACCGGGCCGAAAACGGCGTCTACAACGACGACGAGCCGTTCGGCAGCGAAGGCACCTCCGGCACCGGCCGCCGCGGAACGGGTGGTCTGTGATGAGTAGCCAGATTCCGGAGATGCCGCCGAGTGAGGCGCATATGAAAGCCGACAACGCGTCCCTGGGTGAGTTGCTGGGGGACGTGACCCGGGACCTGTCCACCCTGATGCGTCAGGAAGTGGAACTGGCCAAGGCCGAAGCGAAGCAGTCAGCCACCCGGGCAGGGAAAGGCGCCGGCATGCTCGCCGGCGCCGGCGTGGGCGGCCACTTCGTCCTGCTCTTCCTCTCCCTGGCCCTGATGTGGGCCCTCGGGGCCATCATGCCCCTGGGCTGGTCCGCGCTGATCGTCGCCGTCCTCTGGGCCATCATCGCCGCGGTCCTGGCCTCCATCGGCCGCAAGGAACTCAAGCAGATCAAGGGCATGCCCCAAACCGGGGAAACCCTCTCAGAAATTCCCCCAACCCTAAAACCAGGTGAGGTAAACCGATGAGCGAAAACCCTGACGTCATCCGCGCAGACATAGAAGCCACCCGGGCACGGCTGGGCACCAACGTGGACGCCGTAGCGGACAAAGTCACCCCGTCCAACATCGTCCACCGCCAAACCGACAAAGTAAAAGACGCCGTGACCGGGGTGAAGGAGAAAATCATGGGAGCAGCAGACACCGCCACCACCAAGGTCCACGACACCACCTCCACCGGCGCCGGGCACACCACCAACGCCATGCACTCCGCCGGCGACAGCCTGCACCAGGCACAGGACACCGTCTCGGCCAAGCTCAGCGACGCCGGCCAGGCCGTCTCCGCAGCCCCGGACCAGGTCAAAGCCAAAACCGCCGGCAACCCCCTGGCCGCCGGGCTGATCGCGTTCGGCGCCGGCATGCTGGTCTCCTCACTGATCCCGGCAAGCCAGAGGGAACGCGAAGCCGCGGACCAACTCAAAACCGCGGCCCAGCCCCTGGCCACCCAGGTCACCGACGCCGCCAAGAACATGGCCCAGGACCTGAAGGAACCAGCCCAGGAAGCCATGGAAAACGTCAAGGCAACCGCCACCGACGCCGCCCAAAACGTCAAAGCCGAAGGCCAAACGGCCGCCGCCGACGTCAAAGACCGCGCCACCGACGCCAAAGACAACGTCCAAAACACCTAAACCGCGTGGGTAACCACGCACCATGGCAAAGCCGGATCCGCACCCTGCGGACCGGCTTTGCTGCTGTCAGGCCTGAAGTGGCCGCCAGCCAGCCCCGGCTAGCGTTTGCCCTTCTTGCGTGAGCCGCGGCCGCGGCCCTTGTCAGGGTTGGGCGCATAGCGCTGGGCCACCTTGGGCGCCTTCTTTGCACCGGTGCCCCGGCGGTCAGGCTTGGGTTCCTTCTTCACCTTTTCAGGCTGCGCTGACGGCTGGCGCGAGCTCTGGGCGGTGCGGCCACGTACGATGCCGATGAATTCCTCCAGCACCTCATCCGTTGCCTCGGTGGGCCATGCCAGCGCGATTTCGGTTCCGTCCGCCCCGCTGAGCCTGCGCGCCACCGTGTCTTTGACGTTGAAGTGGCGGACCACCGACATGGGCAGGATCACCAGGCCCGCGCCGGCGGCAACCACCTGGAGCGCCGCCTCGGGCCCGCCCAGGGCGGCAACGTCGAGGAACGCTTCCTGCTCCAGGTCGGCGAGGGCCACTTCCTCGAATACGGAAATCTCGTGGCCCTTCGGTGCCGCGACTACGGGCTGCTCCTCATAGAGGGGTATGGCGCTGAGGCCGTCCCGCTCGATGGGCAGGCGGACGAACGCCATGTCCGCCTGCCCATCCCGGAGCGTCCCAAGCTGCGCGCCGTCGTCGACCATAAATGCTTCAAGGGGAATATGGGGCATCCGCTCTTCCCAGCGACGGATCCATTTACCCGGGGTGACCCCGGCTACATACGCGATGCGAAGCACCCGTGGGGCCGCCTCGTCAGGGGTGGCGGGGGCGTCAGGCGTGGGGGCATTGTCGGCGGGCACGTCTTCACAGTACCCGCCGCCCGGATACCCTTGAAGCATGACCTCTGCAAACTCCCAGTCCATGAAGCCGGCCACCGTTGCCAAGAAACTTGGCATCTATCTCCCGGCCACGCCGCAGGAGTTCCAGGATTCAACCATCAGCCGCGAGGAGTTCGCCGAACTTCAGGCCAACCCACCGGAATGGCTGGCGGAGCTCCGCCGCAACGGCCCGCACCCCCGCCCCGTGGTGGCTCAGAAGCTGAACGTGTCCATCAGCGGCCTGGCCCGCGGCGGCGTGGAGGAAGCGCTCACGACGGCGGAAATCACCGCGCTGCTGCAGGCTCCGCCGCAGTGGCTGGTCACCGAACGCGCCACGCACGCGGCCGTCCGCGCCGAGGCACAACGGGTCAAGGAAGAGGCCGCGAAGAAGCAGGCCAAGAAGGACCGTGCCCAGGCTAAATAGCAGTCAGTCCTGATGGATCTGGATGTAGTTGCCGCAGCCGTCTTCAAACACCGCACTGGTCCCGAACGGGTCCGTGGTGGGTGGAGTCTTGAAACTGACTCCGGCGGCCACGAGCCGGTCGTACTCGGCCTGGACATCGGGAACACCGAAGACAATCGCGGGAAGTCCCGCCTCACGCACAGCGTTCATGTAGTCCGCCCCGATCGGGTTGTCGCTGGGTTCAAGGAGAAGACCTGCTGAGCTGCTGTCGTCCGCTCCCGGGTCCTTGATGATGTAGAGGTTGTACTCCGGCATGGCCATGAGCGTGTCAAAGCCGAGGGTTCCAGTGTAAAAGGCGTGGGCCGCGGCGGGGTCCTGGACGTGGATGCTGCACATTTTCAGTCGCATGCCTTCACGCTACCGCCCGCCGCGGCTTCGTGGCATTGCCTGCTTCCCCCTTTTGGCCCCCATTGACGCTCCGCCCGGAAGACGGTCCAATGGAAGGACCAGCCCGGGCTCGCCGGCCGGATCTGGTCCTTCCATTGGATGCTGGAGGCGCAGGATGTCAGTCGTGGTGGAGTCCTTGATGCACGGACTGCTCCAGGGTGCGTGGGCGGTCCTGCTGTGCGGCCCCGTGCTGGTGGCCAGCGTGGCCGCCACCGTTTTTGTTGTACGACGCCGGGCCCTGGCTGCCAGAGGCAGCGCGCCCACAGGCAGCGCACCGGACGGCGGGGACCAGCTGTTCTGGGATCTCTTCCTGGGTTCCTGCGTTGCCCTTCCTGCGTTGTTGATCCCCGCCCTGGTATCGCCGTGGGCGGGACTGGTCCTGGCCGGGGCGGCTGCTGCGTCGGGCGTCGCGGCCTACCGCGGCAGCCCCAGGTTCCTGGCCTGGCGCGCCGCCCGCAACGAAGAGCGGCAGCGGCTTTCTGCCCACGAAGCTGCCGGGGTCCGGCACGACGAACTTCTGCGCCGGTGGCGGGGCTACGAACTGGACCCGGCGTGCAGCATCGACTACCCGGCACTGACCGACGTCCGGCTGCCGGAAACGTCGGCCCTCAATAAAGGCCATGCGGACCGCGGAGCAGCTGCGGACTGCCACGCACAAGGGTTACCCGGACGCCGTCGGAAGCCTGGCAGCATCCCTGGCTGCGGCGGAACGGGCAGCCGGGATTCCCGCCGGAGTGCCCGCTGAACCGGCGCGCTGACGTTAACTGCTGTGTCGCGGGCGTTGGTTCGGCACGGAGGCCCGGCGATAGCATCCGAGGATGAAGCCTGAAGACGTGCCTGTCCACGATCAGTACGGCCGGCTGCTGGAGGACCGCGGAGTCTGGCGCCAGGCCACCACCCTGGAGGCCGCCGGCGAACTGACGGCCCGCTGGCTGGAGGGCGGGAGTTCGTACCAGCCGGGCCATTTTGCCGCCGGCTCCGACGACGAGACCAAGCCGATCGCCGCGGCCCTGGCGGAACTGAACCGGAATGGACTGTTCACCAAGGAATCCCAGCCGGGAATCCGGACGGGCGATGCTGCACAGCGGCAGTACGTGACCGGCTTCTGCAGCGCCGGCACGGCAGGCAGCTTACTGGCGCTGTCCACCCGCACAGAACTGGTGACCGTGGCCCATGCACCCGGCGAAGCAAGCAGCGCTGCCATTCCCGTGACGCTCGCCGGACCGGAGATCACCACGGTGCTCGGCTCCAGTGAAAACCCGGTGGAGGAGGATCAGATCCGGGACTGGGCGGATGAGACCAACGATGCCCTGGCCCTCCTGCTCGCGGACTCCTGGTATGTGGAAATCCTTGATCCGGTGTGGGGGCGCAATGACGTACTGCTACCGGCAGTGCTCGCGGCACTGAAAGGGGCGGAGCAGCCGTAGCTGCCCCGCCCCGTTCGATATCCGGCCTTACAACTCCACGGTGCCGCTTTCGCCAACACTCATCCGGCTGTTGGTGACCTTTGCCTTCACCCACTGCAGTACCGTGGCGGCCGTGCCGCCCGGGCTGGTCCAGTACTCGGCAGAGTCCGAATCGATGCGCAGCAGGCACACCCCGGGGGTCTCCGGGCCGTCGGGGAACCAGGCTTCAACCGCCTGGTTCCACAGTTCATGGATCTTGGCCCGGTCCGTGACCACCTCGGCGGTTCCGGCCACGGACACCCATTCGGTGTTCTTGCCAAAGGCGACGTTGACACGCGGATCAGCCCGGACATGCGCAACCTGGGACGTGCCAAGGCCCGTGAAGAACCACATGTCGCCGTCGTCCTTAACTTCCTGGACGGCCAGCGGCCGGCTGACGAGGGCGCCTTCTTCGTTGATGGTGGTGACCATCCCGATCTTGGAATCGTTGATGATGTCAGTAACCTTGCTGATGCTCTGGGCGTCAGTCATGCCTCACCTCGTTCGTCGAAAGTCGGGGACGCTCCCCGCCGCCAGCCTATTAGTAAGCATGCTTATTTACCAGCCGGCGGTTACCGGCACCTTCGCGACCTCGGCGATGCGGGCAGCGGTGATGCGGCCCATCCGGATGGCGCCGTCCACGTGCTGGTACCCTTCGGCGGCAAGGTCGGAGGATGACCAGTAGATGGGGCCCACCGGCGTGTGCTGGTCCTTGCCGTAGCGGTGCAGCCCGCCCAAATCGTAGCTGGAAGCGTAGGCGCCGCGGGTCCATTCCTCGGAGCCCCAGTCGGACTCGTAGTACACCTCCGGGGCCAGGGCCTCCTCACCGAGATAGCCGGCAATCGATTCCAGGATGGCCTTTTTGCGTTCTTCGGCGCTGAGCTCGAAGACGGCGTCCGCCTTCTCGTCCGACACGAAGCCCACCAGGGTGCCGCGCGGGTCGCCGTGGTTGGTGTTGTCGTAGACCTCCTGGACCAGGGCGTCAGCGCCGAAGCAGGTGCCGGAGAGTCCCTTGTCCCGCCAGAAGGGCGTGCTGTAGACGGCGTGCACCTTGATGACCAGGCCCAGGGACTGGTGCTGGTGCATCTGGTGCTGGCGGCGCGGCAGCGGCGGGTTGAAGGAGACCCGGGAGTAGAGGTTCGGCGGGACAGCCATGATCACAAAGCGGGCGTTGACAGTGGCGCGGTCCGAAATAACGGAGACGCGGTGGCCGCCGTCCGATTCAGGTTCCCAGTTGATGGTGCGCACCGGGGAGTTAAGGGTTACGTCGTCGCCCAGCTCCTGCGCCTGCAGCAGCGAGACCTGCTGCATCCCGCCCACCACGCGGCGGTCCAGGATGAAGTCCTCGTCCGTCAGGTGGGTGAACGAACCCGCGGATGCCGCCATCAGGACCGCCTGCAGGGCGGAGAAGGCATGGGCGGGTTTGGTGAGCATGCCACCGGCAATGAAGAGTCCGATGTTCCTGCAGGCTTCCTCGTTCGCCGAGTTCTGCCGCAGCCAGTGGTGGAAGGAAATGGTGTCCAGCTCCCGCGCCTTGGGATGCGCCCATGGCTCAGTCGGACCGATCTCCGCGGCCAGGCCGTCCAGCAGGGCCACCAGGCGGTCCATTTCGACGGCGGTGTCCGGGTCCACGGGGAAGGTGTCGCCGGTGTAGCGCACCGGTGCGCCGTCCGCGCCGATGTAGATGGACTCACCGTCGCGGTAGCGCGGGTACGTTTCCAGCTTCAGCTCCTGGAGCAGGTCCAGGAGGGCGGTCTGGTCCGGGGAAACCCACTGGCCCCCGATTTCGAGCATGGCGCCGTCCACGGTGTCGGTCCACGTGCGGCCGCCTACGCGGTCGCGGGCCTCCAGCACGGCGACGGTGAGGCCGGCTTTCTGCAGTTCACGGGCGGCGGTGAGTCCGGACGGCCCGGCTCCGACGACCACGACGTCTCGGTTCAGGTTCAGCATGATGTCCTCTCTGCGTCCCTCAGTGACGGGGACCACTAAATGAATGCTATTCATTTATTAGAACTATAGCCGGTGCCTGCCGGGAGCGGAAGAGCCGGATGGAATAATGCAGGGGACACCGACGAAAGGGCAGCAATGCCGGCAGTATCAGCCGCACAGGGACGCTCCACCAGCAACGGCGGAGCACAGAGGAGGCGGGCAGGCCGACCGTCTGCGGCGGTACTGGACAAGGCCGGAATTACGGCAGCCGCGCTGGAACTGATCAGCCGCAAGGGCTACGACGGGTTGACCATGGCCGCGCTGGCAAAGGTGCTGGAGGTGGCGCCTTCCGCCCTTTACAACCACGTGGCCTCAAAGCAGGACGTGCTGCTCCTGGTCGAGGACCACCTGATGTCCCTGGTGGACCTCTCGGGTTTCGGCAGCGGGAGCTGGGAGGACGCCGTCCGGGCCTGGGCATGGAGCTACCGGGATGTCTTCGCCGAGCACACTCCACTGATCCCCGTGATCGCCGTCCTGCCAGTGACGGACGCGCCGCAGACCCTTGCCATGTACGAAACCGTCAGCAAGGGGTTCCTCGACGCCGGGTTCCCCCAGGAACGCATCATCCCCGCCATCGTGGCACTGGAGTCCTTTATCTTTGGGTCGGCGTACGACGTCACCGCCCCGGAGGACATCTTCGATTCCGGCTCCATGGCCGGGTCCACCCCCAACTTCTCCGCCGCGGTCCGCAGTTCGGCGGCCGGCCAGGAGCGTGGCCGGCCTGCCGATACCGCCTTCAGCCTGGGGCTTGATGCCCTGATCGCCGGCTTGGGCGCGCTGCGGACGTAGGAGACCGGAAGGCCCGAATCAGGCGTCCACTGCCACCACAATTTTGCCCCGGGTATGCCCCTCCATGTTCAGGCGGAAAGCCTCCGCGGACTGGGCCAACGGGAGAACCTTGGCAACCTCCACCCGAATGCTCCGGTGGTCCACCAGTTCGGCGAGTTCCTGGAGATCAGCTCCGATCGGACTGACCCACATCCAGGTGCCGCCATGCTCCTCCACCTCGCTGTCGGCGATGGATGCGTGCCTTCCACCTTCGGCCAGTGCCGCCAGGGTCGCGTCGAGATTGCCCCCGGCGAAATCGGCAACCACTTCCACACCGCCGGGACGCAGCGCGCGTACGCGGTCAGCAAGGCCGCCCCCATAGGCAACCGGCTCGGCGCCCAGGGAGCGGAGGAATTCATGGTTCTTCTCAGAGGCCGTAGCAATAACCTTCGCACCCCGTGCCACCGCGATCTGGATTCCCAGCGACCCCACCCCGCCGGCGCCGCCGTGGATAAGGACAGTCTCACCGGACGTGAGGCCCAGGCGGTTCAGGACCTGGTACGCCGTCAGCCCGGCCAACGGAAGCCCCGCTGATTCGTTCCAGCCAAGCGAGGCGGGCTTGCGGGCCAGCAGTCTTTCCGGCAAGGCGATGTACTCGGCAAAACTTCCGCCATGGACATAGTCCTTGCGGCCGTAGGCAATGACCTCGTCGCCGGGCTGGAACTGCCGGGCGTCGATACCCACGGACTCGACAACCCCCGCCACATCCCATCCGGGAATCGCGGGAAACTGCAGGTCCATGGCCGCGTCCAGGTAGCCGGCCATGATCTTCCAGTCCACCGGATTGACAGCGGCCGCCTTCACTTTGACCAGGACCATGCCCGGCCCCACCTTGGGCAGGGGCACATCGGTCAATTCGAGGACGTCCGGGCTTCCGTATTCACTGTAGGTAATTGCCTTCATGCCTTCGACAACGGCGCAACAGGACGCGGCTATTCCAGTTCTCCTTCCAGGAGTTAAGCATCACACCGCCTGTACGCACTTGTAATACAAGTACCGCACTTATATCCTAAGAGCGTGGGCGAAGGAGCCCAGTCCCCCGCTTCCAGGAGTACTCATGAGCACCGTCGATCTGATCCGGCACGTCAAGCTGTCCACCGCCCGCCTTCCCCTGGCCGTTCCCATCAGCGACGCCAAGGTCTTCACGGGCCGGCAGAAGCCGATGACCGAGGTGGTCTTCCTGTTCGCGGAAATCACCACGGAGCTGGGGCACTCCGGCATCGGTTTCAGCTACTCCAAGCGTGCAGGCGGCCCCGCCCAGTACGCCCATGCCAAGGAGGTCGCCGCCGGCCTCATTGGCGAGGACCCCAATGACATCGCGAAGATTTACACCAAGCTGCTCTGGGCGGGCGCCTCGGTGGGCCGCTCCGGTGTCGCCACCCAGGCCCTCGCCGCCGTCGACATTGCTTTGTACGACCTCAAGGCCAAGCGCGCCGGGCTGCCGCTGGCGAAGTTCCTTGGCTCCTACCGCGACTCGGTGCGGACGTACAACACGTCCGGCGGGTTCCTGAACGCCACCCTCGACGAGGTAAAGGCACGGGCCACCCAGTCGATCCAGGAAGGCATCGGAGGCATCAAGATCAAGGTGGGCCTCCCGGACAGCAAAGAGGACCTGCGACGCGTAGCCGGGATCCGCGAACACATCGGCTGGGACGTTCCGCTCATGGTGGACGCCAACCAGCAGTGGGACCGCGCCACCGCCCTGCGGATGGGACGCCGGCTCGAGGAATTCGACCTGGTCTGGATCGAGGAGCCGCTGGACGCCTACGACTTCGAAGGCCATGCCCACCTGGCTCAGGTCCTGGACACGCCCATTGCCACCGGCGAGATGCTCGCCTCCGTCGCTGAGCACAAGGGCCTCATGAACGCCAACGGCTGCGACATCATCCAGCCGGATGCCCCGCGGGTGGGCGGCATCACCCAATTCCTGCGCCTGGCCGCCCTCGCGGACGAACGCGGGCTGGGCCTGGCACCGCATTTCGCCATGGAGATCCACCTCCACCTCGCGGCGGCTTACCCCCGCGAACCCTGGGTGGAGCACTTCGACTGGCTGGATCCCTTGTTCAACGAGCGGCTGGAGACCAAGGACGGCCGCATGATCGTCCCGGACCGCCCCGGACTCGGCGTCACGCTCAGCGAGCAGGCCCGCGCCTGGACCACCGAGAGCGTGGAGTTCGGCGCGTAATCTTGAGCCATGAGCCGGAACCTCACCGCGGACCTTGCCGCTGACCTTCGCAACCGCATCGTCGACGGCGTGATCCAGCCGGGCGAGAAGCTGCCCAGCGAGAACACGCTCATCAGCGATTTTGGCGTCAGCCGTACGGTGGTCCGCGCCGCCCTCACCCGGCTCCAGGCTGAGGGGCTTGTCGAGACCGAGCGCGGGCGCGGCAGCTTCGCCCTCACTCCCCCCACGGACGGGCCTCCTGCGGTGGCGGGCGGCCGTCCGGTGGCCAGCACCGAAGACAGGCTGCACCTGCTGGCATTCCGGATGGGAGTGGAAACGGAAGCTGCCGCACTGGCCGCGCAGAACCGCACCGACCGGCAGTTGCGGGCCGTCAGCGCGGCGCTGGACGCCTTCAGCGACAGTGCGGACCATCCCGCCCATGCCATGAAGTCGGATTTTGAGTTCCACCGGGCAGTGGCGGCGGCGTCCGGCAACCCCTACTACTCCGACTGCCTTGCTGCACTGGGGCAGACCATGATCTCCATGCCGCGCACCCGGCTGATGACCGGAGCCGAACACTATGCCCGCGACCACTTCGAGCAGGTGGTGCTGGAGCACCGCTCCATCCGGGACGCGATCGCGGACGGTGACCAGGCTGCCGCGGCGGCCGCGATGCGCAGCCACCTGGCCAACTCACGACGCCGGTTCAAGGCTTCGGCGCGCCCGTAACCCTCGTGCCGGAGCAGCAAGGCAAAAACCTAAGCTTGTTCGCGGATCCGAACCTTCAAGGCCAGGATTCGCGAACAAGCCCAGGACCAGCGGTCAGAGATTAAACAGAAGAGCCCCGATCCTAAGACCGGGGCTCTTCCAATTGCGTGCGCGAGGGGGGATTTGAACCCCCACGCCCTTTCGGACACTGGCACCTGAAGCCAGCGCGTCTGCCGTTCCGCCACTCGCGCGCAACTTCTTCCACTCGACCGGTCCGGTTTCCCGTTCCGCGCCTCGTAAAAGCAGCGAGATCAAGCATAACGGACAGATGCCGCAAATTACCAATTGGCCCACTTTGCCCCTTCCACGTGCCCCGAACAGCGGCTCAAAGGAGCCGGATTACCAGCCCAAAACTGACCCCCGGAGCCCAGGCAAGTGTGCGGCGGGCAGGGCTGCATCTGAACTTTTGCCGGCGCCCGGCCGTTGTGGATTAAGGTCATTCGCAGGGGTGGCCAGTAGTATCGGGTGTAGGAGTGGCCGCTGCCGGCGGGCACGACGCGCAGTGCCGGACCGCCCTGCAGGAGCTGGCCAGCAACAACTACTGCCCCGGAACCGGGGGGAAAGGAGAAGAACCATGGGTCTGCTGGACAAGGTTGAACGTGGCATTGAAAAGGCCGTCCGCGGTGTCTTCTCCACCGGTTCCAAAGCCCAGGTCGAACCTGTGGAGATCGCCAGCAGGCTCCGCCGCGAGGTGGACCACAAAGCGATCACCGTTGCGGCCGGACGGACTTTGGTCCCCAACGTCTTCGACGTCCAGCTCAGTGACGACGACTTCGGACGCGCCCAGGAGTGGGGCACGCCGCTGGCCGAAGAACTCTGCGATGTGGTCATCAACCACGTCCGGAGCCAGGGCTACATCCTCCAGGGGCCCGTCCGGATTTCCTTCCGCCGCGAGACTGCACTTCGCCCCGGCGATTTCGAAATTGCCTCCTCCACCGAGAAATCCCAGGGCTCCGGCGCGAACCAGCCCAGGCCGAACGTTCCGGCAGCACCGAGCCGTGCGCCCGTGCGGCTGCAGCCCGTCCTGGACATTGAGGGCCAGCGCTATTCGCTGAACGCCCCGTCCATCGTCCTGGGCCGGTCATCCGAGGCCGATATCCACGTCGAGGACACCGGCGTATCGCGGCGCCACCTGGAAATCCGCACCGCCAACGGCGTAACCAGCGCCGTGGACCTGGGGTCCACCAACGGCAGCTACGTCAACGGCCAAAAGGTCTCCGGCAGCACCGAACTCACAGACGGATCCACCATCACGATGGGACGGACAAAGATCATCTTCCGCCTGCTTCCTGCCAACCCGGGTGGCCACGCATGAGCGACCTGACCATCACCGCGCTGCGGTTCGGCTTCCTGCTGCTCCTCTGGGTGCTCATCTTCAGCATCGTCTCCGCCATGCGCCGGGACCTCATGCTGGGCCGGAAAGCCGCCTCGGGCGTCCCAACCGCCCGCCAGGTCCGCCGGAACCCGGAACTCGCAGAGAACCAGCAGCCCGTCAAGCAGCAAGCCCGGCAACTGGTAGTGGTCGAAGGACCGCTCAAGGGCAGGACCCTGCCGCTGGCAGCCAGCCCCATCCTGCTGGGACGCGCCCAGGAAGCCACCCTGGTGCTGGAGGACGACTACGCCTCCGGCCGCCACGCCAGGCTCTTCCCCCAGGGCAGCCGCTGGTTCATCGAGGATCTTGGCTCCACCAACGGAACCTACCTGGGAGACCAGCAACTTACCCGTGCCCTGCCCGTCGAGCCAGGGGTACCCGTGAGAATCGGCAAGACGGTCATTGAATTGAGGCCGTAACCGTGGCCGAGCCTGAAAACTCCGCAACCGGCTCCAGCCCGGCGCAGCGGCCCCTCATCATGCGCTTTGCGGCGCGGTCCGACGTCGGCCGGATCCGCTCCAAGAACGACGATTCCGCCTACGCCGGACGCCACCTCGCCGTCGTCGCGGACGGCATGGGAGGGCACGCGGGTGGCGACGTTGCCTCAGCCGCAACCGTCCTGGACATGATCCACCTCGACAGTCCGGACCACGGCGACGAAGCCGGGACGATCCTCGCCGATGAAATCCAGACCGCCAACTCACTGCTCTCCGAACTGGTGCACATCAATCCCAAGCTGGCGGGCATGGGCACCACCGTGACGGCGCTCCTGCTCGCTGACGGCAAGCTGCACTTCGCGCACATCGGCGATTCACGCGCCTACCGGCTCCGCGATGGCGAATTCAAGCAGGTCAGCGTGGACCACACCTTCGTCCAGCGGCTTATCGACGAAGGCCGGCTCCGGCCGGAGGAAGCGGAAACGCACCCCCACAAGAATGTCCTCATGCGTGTCCTGGGGGACGTCGATGCCAGCCCCGAACTCGATCTGGACACCCTCGACGCCCGGCCCGGCGACCGCTGGCTGCTGTGTTCGGACGGGCTGAACTATGTTGCCGCCCACGCCGTGGAGCGGACGGTCCGGGAAACCCACAACCTGCACGAGTGCGCCGAAACCCTTGTCCAGCTGACCCTTGAGGCCGGTTCCCCGGACAACGTCACCGTGGTCATGGTGGACATCGTGGAGGAAACGCCCGACGACGTCAGTACCGCCGCCGTCGAAATCGTTCCGCCGGTGCAGGGCAGCAAGCCCGCTGCCGCGGCAGCAGGTGCCGCCGGCCCCGCCACAGCCGCATCCTCCATCCCCGGGGACGGGAAGGAAGCCGCCAAAGCCGGTTCCGACCCGGAAGATGCCGGGCAACACCCGGGCCCGGAAAAGGAACCGGTTGACGGCGGCGCCAAGGAGGGGGAAACCGGTTCTCCTGATCCCGGCAGCACCGACCCCCACCTCGGTGAGCATCTTTCGGCGGAAGTCCTCCGCGAAGAACTCGCCTCCCGCCCGCATGAACTCGTGGGTGCCGCTGCCGCCGCCGCCGAATTCGGCTCCATTCCAACCGTGGCAGGGCGTACCGTCGCACGGCGGGCAGCCACCCTCCTCACGCACAAGGCGGAACCGGCCGGCGAGCCGGAGGACACCCTGCCGGCGCTGCGTCCCCGCCGCTGGGTGGCCTGGTCCGTCGCAGCCGCCGTCCTGGTTGTCGTGGCCGTTGGCCTTTGGCTCGGGTACGCCTGGACCCAGACCCGCTACTACGTGGGCGAGTTCGATTCCCGTGTTGCCATCTACAACGGGGTGTCCCAGAGACTGGGCCCCATCCAGCTGTCCTCGCTGGAAACCGTGACGGAGATCCGCATGGACTCGCTACCGCCGTTCTCGCAGCAGCGGGTGCGCCAGACCGTCCCTGCCAACGATCTCTACGACGCCCAGCGGATCGTCAAGAACCTGGAGCTCACAGGAACCACCTCGCCCGAGGACGAATGCCCCAAGCCGTCGGCCAGCCCCTCAGGAAGCACAGCACCCTCAGCAAGTGCAGCACCACCGGCCAGCGAAGCCGCTCCGCCGGCGCCCGCATCGGACGCCCCGGCGCCAGCGCCTTCACCTGCACCATCGGGAGCTTCTCCTTCCCCCACTCCGACTATCACCTGCGAGGCGGCGAAATGAGCCAGGTAAGCACTTTGCCCAAGCCCCGCCGGAACGTTGAACTTGCGCTCCTGCTGCTGGCACTTGCCGTCGGCATCGGCGCCAACATGCTGGTGGGCGTGGACCAGGAGAAGGCCTTCGATTCCGACTTCTGGTTCCAGTCCAGCCTGTTGGCGGTGGCCGCCCTGGTGTTCCACGGTGTCCTGCGCTTCCGTGCCAAATATGCCGATCCGGTAATTCTTCCGATCGTGGTTGCCCTGAACGGCCTGGGCCTGGCGATGATCCACCGCCTCGATGCTCCCGGCGAGGATACTGGCAACAACCAGCTCCGGTGGACCCTGATCGCCATGGCTGTGGCCATCGCCGTCGTGTTCTTCCTCAAGGACCACCGCATCCTGCGCCGGTTCACCTTCATTTCGCTGGCTGCGTCGGCCCTGCTCCTGATCCTGCCCCTTGTGCCGGGGATCAGCGCCGGGGAAATCCTGGGCGCACGGGTGTGGATCAGGTTCGGCCCCATGACGTTCCAGCCGGGCGAAGTAGCCAAGATTACCCTCGCCATATTCTTCGCCGGGTATCTTTCCTCCAACCGCGACCTCATCCTGCTCGCCGGCCGCAAGATCGGCCCCCTGCAGTTTCCCCGGTTCAAGGACATGGGCCCCATGATCACGGCCTGGCTGGTCAGCATCGGTGTCCTGATCTTCCAGCGCGACCTTGGTTCCTCCCTGCTGTTCTTCGGGCTGTTCATCGTCATGATCTACGTGGCCACCAGCAGGATCAGCTGGGTGGTCATCGGCCTGGCCCTGATTCTCGGCGGCGGTTTCGTGGCAGCCCAGGTGTTCTCCCACGTCCAGCAGCGCGTCTACGGCTGGCTCAACGCCTTCTCCCCCGACGTCTATGAAAACGGCAGCCGGCAGGTCATCGAAGGCCTCTTCGGCATGGCCAACGGCGGCCTGGTGGGCACCGGCCTTGGCCAGGGACGCCCGGACCTGGTCCCCTTCGCCAACAGCGACATGATCATCGCGTCCCTGGGCGAGGAACTGGGACTGATCGGCCTGTTCGCCGTCGTCCTGCTGTACCTGCTGCTGGTCACCCGCGGATTCCGCGCCGCACTGGGTACCCGCGATGCGTTCGGCAAGCTGCTCGCCTGTGGCCTGTCCTTTGCGGTGGCCCTTCAGTGCTTCGTGGTCATTGGCGGTGTCACCCGGCTCATTCCTTTGACAGGGCTCACCACGCCGTTCCTCGCAGCAGGCGGATCTTCCCTCCTGGCGAACTGGATCATCGTGGGGCTGCTCCTGATGATTTCCCATGCAGCCCGCGGCCCGGTGGACACCACCCCGCTCCCGCCGGCCGGCGCGGCAGCAGCAACTGGCATTGACACTCCTACCGAGGCGGTGAAGCAGGCATGAACCAGGCAATCCGGCACTCATGGGTGGCCGCCGTGGCCATGTTTGCACTGCTGTTCGGTGCCATCAGTTATGTGCAGGTGGTGGGCGCCGACGACCTCAAGACCAACCCCCTGAACCAGCGCGCGATCCTGCAGAACTACTGCAACGACCGCGGGGCCATCATCGTTGGCGGCACCCCCATCGCCGAGTCGGTGGAAACCGGTTCGGAGACCTGCAAGTTCCAGCGCACCTATACCCAGCCCGAGCTCTATGCCGGCCTCACCGGCTACTTCTCCAAGAACTACGGTGCCACCGGGCTGGAGCAAACCATGGGCGCCGAACTCGCGGGCAACTCCGACCAGCTCTTCCTGGACCGGGTGGGCCAGCTCTTCCTTGGCAACCAGCCCAAGGGCGCGTCAGTGGAGCTCACCATCGATCCCCAGATCCAGCAGCTGGCCTACAGCCTGATTCCGGACGGCCAGCGCGGCTCCATTGTGGTGACCAATCCCAAAACCGGTGCCATCCTGGCCATGGCGTCCAAGCCTTCCTACAACCCCAACTCAGTGGCCACGCAGGACGCTGCCGCCGAACGGTCCAACATCAACGAACTGGTCAAGATTCCAGGCATTAACCTGAACCAGAACGTCAGCGGTCCCACAGGGGAACTGCTGGCACCGGGCTCCGTCTTCAAGCTCGTGGACACGGCCGCCGCGCTTGCTTCGGGGAAGTACAACAAGGACAGCCAACTCCCCAACCCTGCCGAAATGCCCTTCCCGGGCATCCAGTACAAGCTGCCCAACTACGCGGGCGGCAACTGCTACACCAGGGACACTGCCAGCTTCGCCTTCGCGCTCCAGCAGTCCTGCAACACCCCCTTCGCCAGCATCGCGCTGGATCTTGGCCGCGATGCCATCGCCGAGCAGGCCAGGAAGTTCGGCTTCGGCGAGGACGTCGGGGACCAGCTGAAGCTGGGCCACGCGCTGGGCAACGGGTTCCCCGAGAACCTGGACGGACCCGGCCTGGCGCAGTCGGCAATCGGCCAGAAGGATGTCCGCGCCACGCCGCTGCAGATCAATATGATGACCTCCGCCATCGCCAACGGCGGAAAGCAGATGCAGCCCAACCTCATCAAGACTTTGCGCTCCCCGGACCTTCGGGTCATCGACGAACCGCAGCCGCAGCAGCTGCGCACCTCCACCACCCCGCAGATCGCCAGCCAGATTACGGAGTGGATGGCAAGCGCCGTCAGCGAGGGCATTGCCAAGGGCGCAGCAGTCCCCGGCGTCCAGGTGGCCGGCAAGACAGGAACCGCGGAGCTGGGGAACGGAACCAACAACTCCTGGTTCACCGGCTTCGCCCCCGCAAACAACCCGCAGGTGAGTGTCACGATCGTCATGGAAGGCGTGAACATCACCACCGGCGCACAGCTGACCAGTCCTAACGCGAAGAAGATTTTTGAGGCGGTGTTGAATAAGTGAGGCCTACAACCGGAATCACCCTCGGCGGCAGATTCCAGCTGACCACGCGGATTGCGATCGGCGGCATGGGGGAAGTCTGGAAAGCCAAAGACCTCGTCCTGGGCCGCATCGTCGCCATCAAGGTGCTGAAGGAGGAATACACGGGGGACCCCGGATTCCTCCAGCGCTTCCGTGCGGAGGCCCGCCACACCGCCCTGCTGAACCACGTGGGCATCGCCAACGTCTTCGACTACGGCGAAGAGGAAGGCTCAGCGTACCTGGTCATGGAACTGGTCCCCGGCCAGCCGCTGAGCAGCATCATCGAGCACGAACAAGTGCTGTCACCGGACCGTACGCTGTCGATCATCGCGCAGACCGCCCGCGCGCTGGCCGTTGCCCACGCCCAGGGCCTGGTCCACCGCGACGTCAAGCCAGGCAACCTCCTGATCACCCCTGACGGCCGGGTCAAGGTCACGGACTTCGGTATCGCGCGCCTCGCCGACCAGGTGCCCCTCACCCAGACCGGCCAGGTCATGGGAACCGCGCAGTACCTGGCACCCGAGCAGGCCACCGGCCAGACCGCCACGGGATCCTCGGACATCTACTCGCTCGGTGTCATCGGCTACGAGTGCCTCAGCGGGCACCGTCCGTTCTCCGGTGAATCCCAGATCGCCATCGCCCTGGCACAGGTGAACGATGCTCCGCCTCCCCTTTCGGAAAGCCTGCCGGCCCCCGTGCGGGCCCTCCTGATGTCCATGCTGGCCAAGGACCCCAAGGACCGCCCGGCGAACGCCATCAAGCTGGCCGAAGCAGCGGAGGCGATCCGCAACGGTGACATCAGCGCAGCACGCGCCGCTGTGCCCGGCATGCTTCTTTTCGACGCCGACACCGGGCCCATCACGGCACCCGTTGACACCGCCACTGCCCCCACCGGCGTCATTGGCACCCAGCATGATTCCACCCCCACAGCCACGTCCGCCCTCCCGGTAATCGGTGCCGGGGCGGCCGGTGCTGCCGCCGGCATGGCCGCAGGCGCCGCCGCCGAAGGGGACGCGCCCAAGGGCCCGCTGGCCCGCGCCAACGCGCTGGCCGCCGAACGGAACTGGGACCAGGAGGAGGAAACGTACGACGACGGGCCCTCCGATGAGCCCCGGCGCAAGGGACGCAGTCCATGGACATGGCCCCTGGTGGCCCTGATCCTGCTGCTCCTGTTTGCGCTGGTGGGTTTCCTGCTGAACCAGATGGGCCTGTTCTCGCCGTCCGGCAACCCGACGTCGGGCACCACCACCAGCAGCGCGGCCCCCTCATCGGCGACACCCACGCGGACCCCGTCGGCCACGCCCACGCAGACACGCAGCACACCGACGCCCACACCCACCCCGGAGCCCACGCAGGACACGGTGAACGTGATACCTGCCGCCTACCTTGGCAAGGATTACCGCCAGGTCCAGACTGCCCTTGCGAACCTGGGGCTCCAGGTGACAGTCCTTCCTCAGGAGAGCGCTACGGATGCGCCCGGAACAGTGGTGGAACTGAACCCCACCGGGGCCGTGCCCAAAGGCACCCTCATCACTGTGATCTACGCGACCGCTCCATCGCCGGCCCCCACCACAACCACGGCACCGAAGCCGACGCCTACCCCCACCACGTCGTCGCCCGTTGCGGGTCCCACCCCCATCTCGCCCCTGGCCACCTGCGCGGCCGGCCAAACGGCCGGAACGCCCGCAACCTGCGTGCCATAACCGTCGGGACAACCAGTGAATGAGTCACCACGCACACCGTTGCACCGGGAGGACAGCCTGCCGGTGGATAACCGGCGTGTCCTGAGCGGCCGCTACGAGCTGGGCAGCCTCATTGGCCGCGGTGGCATGGCGGATGTCTACCGCGGAACCGATACCCGCCTGGGCAGGACAGTTGCCGTCAAGCTGCTCCGGCCGGACATGGCCCGGGACCCGCAGTTCCAGGCACGGTTCAAGCGGGAGGCCCAGGCCGTCGCCGCCCTGAACCATCCTTCCATCGTGGCCATCTTCGATACCGGTGAACACCTGGTCCATGAAGGCACTGGCGAAGACGTCCGGGTGCCCTACATCGTGATGGAATACGTCGAGGGCAGGACCCTCCGCGAGCTGATCCGCGCCAATGAGGTCGGCATCGACCAGGCCATCGATTACTGCCTGGGTGTCCTGGGCGCGCTCGAGTACAGCCATAAGGCCGGAATCGTCCACCGGGACATCAAGCCGGCCAACGTGATGTACTGCCCGGGCACCAATTCGGTGAAGGTGATGGACTTTGGCATCGCGCGCGCCATCGCCGATTCCTCGGCCACCATGACCCAGACCCAGGCAGTGGTGGGAACGGCGCAATACCTGTCACCCGAGCAGGCGCGCGGCGAATCCGTCGATGCCCGGAGTGACCTTTACTCCGCCGCCTGCCTGCTCTATGAAATGCTGACGGCGCGTCCTCCGTTCGTCGGAGACAGCCCCGTGTCAGTCGCCTACCAGCACGTGCGCGAAATTCCGGAGCCTGCCAGCAGCCTGAACCCGAAGGTTTCGCCGGCCCTGGACTCCGTCCTCGCCAAAGCGCTGCAGAAGAACCGGGATGACAGGTTCCAGGATGCAGCAGCCTTCCGCCGTGCCCTAAGGGCTGCGAAGGCCGGTGTGCCTGTCCCTGCCGTGCCGGCGTCCGAGGCGCCCACCGATCCCAACGACCATGTTCCCCAAGCGGCCCCGCCCACCGAGGCCTTCGCCGCAACAGGGGCAAGCTTCCTTGATGACGCACCCACCGGCCGCCTGGCAGCAACCACGGTCCACGGCGACGGCGGACCCGGCGTTCCGCTGGAACTTGCGGGTGAGGACGGGCCGGAGGAATACAGGCCGAACGGGTACAGCGCGGCTGCGCCGCTCCCGCTTGGCTTCCCTCCGGAACGTGAGCCGAGCACGCGGCAGAAGTCCCGCCGTCGTGCCTGGATCGCCACCCTGGTGATCTTCACCCTGCTGGTACTCGCCGGCGGGGGCCTGTGGCTTTACCAAACGGTCAACCGGCCGGCCCCCGCTGCACCCAAGGTCTCAATACCCGCCGTCGCATCCATGACGGAGAGCGCGGCGCTTCAGGTACTGTACGACGCCGGACTGCGCCCCAGGATTGCGCGGGCGGCAAACGATACGGTGCCCAAGGGAACCGCCATCGGGACTGATCCCGCGGCGGGCGGTTCGCTCGATTCGGGGGCGGACGTCATCCTCAACATCTCCGAGGGCCCCAGTTCGGTGAAAGTCCCGGACAGCCTTCCCGGCAAGACTGAAGCTGCCGCGCGGGACATCCTGCGCCAGGCGGGACTTGCTGGTGCGCCGACCACCAGCACGGCCAACAGCGCCACCGTCCCGGCCGGGATCGTCATCACCTCCAACCCGGCACCGGGCCAGAGCGTTGGCGTGGGCACCAGCGTGGAGCTCATCGTTTCCACCGGCAAGGTGGTGGTCCCGGAATTGCGGAGCCTGGCCCGTGAAGAGGCGGAGGCGGCCCTGAAGGAGCTTGGCCTGGTGCCTTCGGTGGTCGAGGCGGAAAACTCGCAGGTGGAGCCAGGCAGGGTCACCGACCAGAGCGACCCCGCCAACACCGCCGTCGTCCAGGGAAAGACCATCACCATCGTTGTGGCCAAGGCGCCGCCGCCACCACCGCCGCCGTCTCCCACGGAAACCCCAACCCCCACGGCGACACCGAAGCCGACGCCGACGCCCACCAAGAAGGGCTGACGTCCTCCTGGTCGGCTGAGGCGCCGCCGGCAGCCTTACTGACGTCTAGTGCTGGATGAGGGGGCTCAGTTTCGCCGCCCGCGCTGCTGCGCCCTTCATGCCCAGCGATTCCAGCCAGTTGCCCAGCATCTGGTACCCGCCTTCGGTCAGGACCGATTCGGGATGGAACTGCACACCGCAGAGCGGCGCCGTCCGGTGCTGCAGGCCCATGACCACACCGGACGCGGTTTGCGCGGTGACTTCCAGGACATCGGGAATGGATTCCCGGACCGCGGCCAGTGAGTGGTAGCGGGTGGCCGTGACGGGGGAGGGGAGCCCGGCGAAAACGCTGGTGCCAATGTGCTCCACCTGGGACGTCTTGCCGTGCATGAGTTCAGGGGCGTGGGTCACCTTGCCGCCGAAGGCCTCGGCCAGTGCCTGGTGGCCCAGGCATACGCCGAACATCGGCACGCTGTTTTCACCGCACCACTTAATCAGCTCGATGCAGATGCCGGCCTCGGCAGGATTTCCCGGGCCCGGTGAGATGAGGACGCCGTCGCGGGTACCGGCAAGTTCAATTGCCTCCGCCAGCGTAACGTCGTCGTTGCGGACAACCGTGGTTTCGGCGCCGAGCTCCTGGAGGTAGCCCACCAGGGTGTAGACAAAGCTGTCGTAGTTATCCACTACAAGGATCTTGGTTGTGGTCATGGCTGGTCTGTGGAACCAATCGTCGAGTCGGTGAATTGGGTGAAATGGGACATCCAGGGGAACAGGAACTGGACCATCAATACCAGGGCAGCGAAGACCAGTGCCAGCGAGATGATGATCCTGAGCCAGAGCGGTCCGGGAAGGTGGCGGAAAATCCAGGCGTACACGGTCAGCTCCTTCCGGTGGCTGCTGCAACCTGCGCCGCGATCTCGGCCGGCGGCCCGGCAGCAGTGGGACGCCAGCTGTCCAGGAGGGCGTAGGCGATGATGCGTTCTTCCGCGCCGAAGCGGGGATTGCAGCTGGTCATGGTGAGGTAGCTTTCGGTGGGCGTGGCGCCGGGCTTGGTTGGGACCGGCTCCAGGACATCCGTGCGGGAGGGCATCACAATCTGGTTGTTCCGGAAAACGTAGACGTAATAGCCGTCCTTGGTCTGGACGTAGATTTTGTCACCGGGCACCAGTGTGTGGATGTTGTCCAGCACCGCGCCGTGCGTCTGCCGGTGCCCCGCGACGGCAAAGTTGCCCACGGCCCCGGGCATGGCCGTGTTGCTGTAGTGGCCAAGGCCCAGGGTGTCCAGGACGTCCTGGCTGGTCCCCTGGACAATGGGGCGGGTGTAGCCGGGGCCGAACCGGGGGATGTACATGATGCCGATCGTTCCCGCATGGCCGGGGGCGGTACCCACCACGGGTTTGCCGAAATCTTCAGCTGCGGCCGGCGGTGCGGAGGGGGCTGCTGGCGCGGGAGCGGCGCTGCTGAGGTCCTGGGCAAATTCCTTGATGACCTGGCTCTGCTTGGCGTCGGACTCGACGTTGGTCCACCACAGCTGCCACGCGACGAAGAGGAGGAGAATGACGCCGGCGGTTATCAACAGCTCACCCAGCACCTGGATGATGCCAGGCAGCAGGGCACGGCGCGACGCGGGCGCAGTGGCGGGCCCCGCCTTCTCCTGCAATACCACGCGTTCTCCTCCGGGCGTCTGCCCTGGGCACAGGCTGCCCATCAACTGCGGCTAGAATTGGCTGCTAGTAAGAATCCAGATTTGACCAAGATCGCGCAGACCGCTGGCAATTTCCTTCTTGCAGGATACCAAGCCCGGACCGCCGAACTTGCCCAGCCTGCCAAGGAGAGCCAGTGCCCGAGTCAAAGCCTCGCAAGAAGACCGCCAGCACCGCCCAACCGGCTTCCCCCCAGGCCTACAAGCCCAACCCCGTGTGGTTCAAGCCGGTCATGTTTGGCCTCATGATTATTGGCCTCTTCTGGATCATCACTTTTTACATCAGTGAGGGCCGCTTCCCGGTGCAGGCCTGGGAATCGTGGAACATCGTAGCCGGCTTTGGCATTGCGATCGTGGGATTCCTGATGACCACCCGCTGGCGCTCCTAGCGGCGCCGCGGACCGTTCCAAGGAGTACTGCACTGGCTCCCGATTCCGCCGGCGTAATTATTGGCGAGGACGGCCTGGCCCGCCCGGCGTGGGCTGCCTCGGATCCGCTCATGCGGAACTACTACGACCAGGAATGGGGCCTGCCCGTCACTGATGAGCAGGGCCTGTACGAGCGCATCTGCCTGGAGGGCTTCCAGGCAGGACTCTCATGGGCCACCATCCTGCGGAAGCGTCCCGCGTTCCGTGCCGCCTTCGCAGCGTTCGATCCGGAAGCTGTGGCGCTCTTTGGCAGCAGGGACGTGGAGCGGCTGATGCAGGATCCGGGCATCGTCAGGAACCGGCTGAAGATCCTTGCCACGATCAGGAATGCCCAGGCCACGCTGGAGCTTAGGAACGACGGTGGATTGGTGGACTTTGTGTGGGGTTTCGCCCCGGACAGCACCCCGCAGCCGCGGGTAGCCGCCGAAATCCCCACCCAGTCCGCGGAGTCGGTTGCCTTGTCCAAGGCACTGCGGAAGCGCGGGTTCTCCTTTGTGGGACCCACCACCATGTTTGCCTTGATGGAGGCTGTTGGGATGGTGGATACCCACCTTGTGGACAGCCACCGGCGTGGGTCGTCCGGCATCTGGCCCGGATAGTACGTTCCCGGTATTAATGCGGTTATCCCCAGCTGTTGGGAAAGTTATCCACAGTGTGGAAAAGCTCCCCAGGGGGCTTAAAACGGAGCGTTTGACCGGCCGGGCGATGCCGATCCAGTTAAACGGTCGGGCAGATGCCGTTATTAACAGTGTGGAATACCTGTGGATAAACATCACGACGGACTGCGTGAACTTCCTGCCCGCGACCTGGGACGCTGTCAGCGGTCCCGCTTTACGGGGTGGTGGCTGGTGATGGAGACCCGGTTGAACGCGTTCATGGTCACCGCAACCCAACTCACCGCTGAAAACTCCTCTGCCGTCAGGCACTCCCGCGCGGCGGCCTCGGCATGCTCGCGTGACTCCTGGTCCGGGAGCTCCGTGATGCTCTCCACCAGTGCCAGAGCTGCGCGCTCCCTGCCCGTGAAGAGTGGGGTGTCCCGCCATGCCGGCAGGACCGCCAGCCGCTGCGCGCTTTCCCCGGCCTCAACGGCCTTTCGCACGTGGAGGTCCAGGCAGTAGGCGCAGCCGTTAAGCTGCGAAATCCGGACGTTGAGGAGTTCCAACAGGCCGGGTCCGATTCCGGCTTCCTCTGCTGCTTCCTGCACCTTGAGGCCCAGGCCGCTGATCGCCTTCCAAAGGGCCGGATGCTGTTTGTCCAGGTACAGGTGCTCGGTGACGCCCACGGGGATCCTTGTCGCTTGGAAGGCTTGGCAGGCAACCATCATAGGCAGGAGTCGAACGGGCGGCGGGCCAACTTATCCACTTACCAACATCGCAATACCCACAAGTTATCCACAACTGTGGGTAAAGCCGTGGAAATCGTCCTTTTGCCGCCGCTGCAGCCTACTCCTGTGGGATTTCCAGCGCCCGAACTACACATCTGTCAGTTATTAACATTGTGTATAAGGGTGTCGATAACATGCCGGTGGGAGCGGGAAACCAGCCGTTGGACGTTGTTTTGCATACCCGTATCCACAAAAAGCGGGAAAACCTCCTGCTTATCCACTTACACACATCGATATCCCCACAGGTTATCCACAGATGTGGAGAACGAGGGCCAGCTTCCAGCCGAAGGCCCGCTGGGGACCGGGAATGGCGGGACGATGCGCTGAACTACAGCCGTGTAAGTTACCAACACTGTGGATAAACGCTGTGGAAAACGACGATGCCCCCGACACCGCAAGGCGTCGGGGGCATCGGTAACTACAGGCGCCGGCAGGCTATAGCGTCACGCGGACCCAGCTCACCGCTATGAGCAGCGCCAGCACTGCTGCTACACCAAGAACCTGGATCAGACCCTGCCGGCGGCCACGAGGGGTGTAAGCGAAAACCGCAGCACACAGGCCGCCGGCCACGAGGCCGCCCAGGTGGGCCTGCCAGGCAATCTGGGGGATCAGGAAGCCGATGACACCGTTGATGGCGATCAGCACCCACAGCTGGCGCGTGTCCCCGCCGCGGTGGCGCTGAATGAGAAGCATCGCGCCAAAGAGTCCGAAGATTGCTCCCGAGGCGCCGACCACGCCATATAACGGCTGACCGGGCAGATACAGGGGTGTCAGGAGCAAATAGCCCACAGAGCCGCCCAATGCCGAAACAAGGTAGAGCACCAGGAAGCGTAGGCGTCCCAGAAGCGGTTCCAGGGCCTGTCCGAACACCCAGAGCATGTACATGTTCAGGGCGATGTGCAGGATGAAGCCCTGCGAGTGCAGGAAGGCGGAAGTGACCATCCGCCAGGGTTCGAACTCACCCCAGCGGGGCTCCGCGTATACGTTGGCAAAGCCGAGGCTCTGGTAGATCAGGTCATTGGGAACCAGCCACTGCAGCACGTACAGCACCGCGCACGCTGCGATGATGCCGAACGTTACCAATGGCCTGCCGGTGGCAACGGCACCGCCATAGACGGTCCGCACCTCCGGCGTCGTACGTTTTGTTTCGTTGACGCAGTCAACGCATTGGAATCCGACGGCGGCCGCCCGCTGGCAGTCGGGGCAGGCCGGGCGCCCGCAGCGCTGGCAGCGCACGTAGGACGGCCGGTCCGGATGCCGGGGGCAGACCGGAACCTGGGCGGACGGCTCGGCCGACGGAATTCCGTAACTCATGGTGGAGCGTTACAGCTGTTCGATGTCGATGCTGTTGATGGTCACGTCTTCAACCGGGCGGTCTCCCATACCCGTGCGTACGCCCTCGATGGCGTCGATAACCTTCTTGGATTCGTCGTCGGCCACTTCACCGAAGATGGTGTGCTTGCCCTGGAGCCAGTCGGTGGGGATGGTGGTGATGAAGAACTGTGAACCGTTGGTGCCCTTCCCCATCTGGATGCCCGCGTTGGCCATGGCCAGCTTGTAGGGCTGGTTGAAGCTCAGTTCCGGGTGGATTTCGTCGTCGAAGCGGTAGCCGGGGCCGCCGGTTCCGCGGCCCAGGGGATCGCCCGCCTGGATCATGAAGTCCTTGATGATGCGGTGGAAGATGGTTCCGTTGTAGAGCGGGGTGCCGGTCTTGTCCTCGCCGGTTTCCGGGTGGGTCCAGGCCTGCTCGCCGGTGGCAAGGCCAACGAAGTTCTTGACAGTCTTGGGCGCGTGGTTGCCGAAGAGGTTAACCACGATGTCGCCGAGGCTGGTGTGGATGGTTGCTTTTGCAGTTGCGATGGCAGTCATAGGCCCCATTCTTCCACGCCGGTTATGGGCGGCCACGGCTGCGGGCACAGTTCCGCGCTCGGTGAAATCGCCCTAAAATCCGCAGAGTGAATAGCCCGTGGTGATCTGGGCACGTAGGCTAGCGACAGAACCGTCACATTAATCGGGAGGTAGTTGTGAAGAAATCGGATCGTATTGCCCGTGACCTTGAGCAGTCGGTCACCAGTGCGGTGGAAAACGCCAAGGATTGGGCGGCCCCCCGGGTGGAAGCTGCCGTGGATTGGGCTGTTCCGCGCCTCCAGCATGGCCTGGATACCGCATCTCCCAAGATCCAGGAGGGCCTGAAGACGGCCGCGCACAGCCTGGCTGACGGTGTTGCCACCGTGACTCCCCGGATCCAGGACGGTCTGGCCCAGTTGGCCCCCAGGATCAATGACGTTGTCGACGGTGCTTCGCCCAGGCTGCACGAGGCTTTGGACAAGGCCACACCTGTTGTCCTGAATGCCCGCGACCGCGTGGTGGTGGAATACCTGCCCAAGCTGTCGGACCAGATCGGCGTGGCCTCCGGCGCAGTTCACCGCACGCTGGAAAACACCCCGGCACGGGTGGATGCCGTGGCCCAGAAGCTGGGCGACGTGGGAATCATTCACGCTATCCAGGAACAGGCCCAGGCAACCGGTACGCAGCTGAAGGCAGCCGCGGCAGGCGCCAGCCGGGCAGTAGACGTTCAGCTCGCCCAGCCCGAGAAGCCCAAAAAGCGCGGCTGGCTGGTCTTCGGAGTTGTTGCTGCTGCCGTAGCCGCGGGTGTTGCCGCATGGAAGGCATCCAAGCCGGTCGAGGATCCCTGGAAGACGCCCTCGCCGGTGACGCCCACTCCTGCTCCGGTTCCCGCCACCACCGTCAGCGATGTCAAGGAAAGCAACGCGGACAGCACCGGCAGCGCTGCTTCTGCCACCGGATCTGCCACGGCTGCCGCCGCGGACAAAGCCGGCGACGTAACCGATACGGTCAAGGAAAAGACAGCGGAGGCCGCTGAAAAGGCCAAGCACGTGGCCGCAGATACGGCGGAGGGTGCAAAGAGCGCCGCCAACGACGCCAAGACGGACGCGGGGGGCGACAAGGGCAGCAGCCAGGCCTAGTTTTCGCCAGCACTCCAAGGGGCTCCGTTTCACGACGGGGCCCCTTTTGCGTACCGCTCACGCCTTGCCGCAAACCCTCCTGCCGGGCCGTCCACATTCTCCGGAGCGCAGCGCGGCAGCGAGCCTCTGTTGGGGGCAGGCCAGAGCCCGGATGCTAGATTTGTAGTGATGCCAGCCAATCAATCCTCTGGGGATGCCGTGAACGACGCAGCCGTACAGCTCCGCGTGTCCATCGTCATCCCGGCATACAACGAGGAGAGCGTGATCAGGCAGTGCCTCATCGCAGCCATCTACCAGTCTGTTCCGGCCCACGAGATCATTGTGGTGGACAACCTTTCCAAGGACCGGACCGCTGACATCGTCCGCCAGATGCAGCTTGAGTATCCGGAAAGCCCCATCATCCTGCTCAGCCAGGACCGGGAGCAGGGACTCATCCCCACCCGCAACTTCGGACTGGACAGTGCCACGGGGGACATCCTGGGGCGTATCGACGCGGACTCCATCGTGGAGCCCGACTGGGTGGAGCAGGTGCAGAAGGCCTTCGCGGACCCGTCCGTCCAGGCGGCCACCGGCCCTGTGGTCTACTACGACATGCCCATGCGCCGCTTTGGGCTCAAGGCCGACGACAAAATGCGCCAGCTGATGCTCAAGCTGGCCAAGCACCAGTACCACTTCCTGTTCGGCTCCAATATGGCCCTGCGCGCCACTGCCTGGGAGACCATTCGCTCCGAAACGTGCCGGGATGAGAAGGACGAGATGCACGAGGACATCGATTTGTCCCTGCATCTGGCCGACCATGAGCTTCCTGTGCGCTACTGGCCTCAAATGGTGTCGGGGATGTCCGCGCGGCGGTTGGAGGACTCTCCCCGCGACTACCGCTACTACGTCACCCGTTTTGACCGCACCTATAAGGCCCACAATGTTAGGAAGATGGCCTTGAAGGCCCCCATGGTGGTCTTCTTCTCGGTGTATTTCCCGGCCAAGCTCCTCAGGGCCATCCACACGGTCAACACAGCCCAGCCCATGCGCCGCGGCGGGCAATAGCCTTAGTCGGCCCCGAGCTCGGCGAGGCGTTCCGACGGCGGCTCATCCTTTGGTGCCCTTCCGCGCCTGCCGGCGTTCCGCTGGCCAAGGACCACGACGGCGAGCCCGGCCAGGATCAGGCCGAGCCCGGCGTAGGTGCCGCCAGGCAGGGTCTCGTGCAGGAACACGGCCGCCAGCAGCGCAGCCCCGGGGATCTCCAGGAGGATGATCATGGAGACCACGAGCGGGCTCATGGTGGCCAACAGATGGTTGAACGCGGTATGCCCCACCAGTTGCGCGCAGACGGTAATGGCAGCGATGCCCAGCCATCCTGTGGGCTCGAACCCGGCCAGCGGCTGGCCGGCGAACAGGGCCAGTACGGCAACCAGGGCGGCGCACATCCCATAGCAGAGCGTGGTGTAGGTCCCCGTGGTCATGCTCTGCCGCGCCTTGCCCCCGGCCAAGGTATAGAGGCCCGCCAGCGCACCGCCGGCCACCGCCAGCAGGTCTCCCGTGAGGGCCTGCGGTGAGGTGCCCAGGTCAAAGCCGGTGATGGCAACGACGCCGCCAAAGGCGATGCCCAGCCCGGCCAGGACCTGCCAGCGGTGGCGGGTGCCGCGGAAGAGCTGGAAGACCGCGATCCAGGCTGACTGAAGGCAAACCAGGGCTGTGGCGGCGGCTACGGAGGTGAGCTGCAGGGAGGTGATGAAGCAGGCAAAGTGCAGGGCAAGGGCGACGGCGGCCAGGGACGACCAGCGGAATTCACGGCGGGTTATCCGGCCGAACTGGCGGGGTTCACGAACAAGGGTGGGGGTGGCCATGACGGCTGCTCCGATGGCGTTGCGCCAAAAGGCAATGGCCAGGGCACTGACGCTGGTGGCACCGAGCGTGGCTGCAATCAAAGGGCCGGACGAGGCGACACCCAGGACGCCCAGGGCAGCGAAGAAGAAGTTCATGGCGCACCCCTGAAGCTCGTCCTTAACGGAGATGGAAAGCGAAAAGTCCCGGCCGGCGTTTCCGCTGACCGGGACTTCCTCATGGTGGAGGCACGGGGACTCGAACCCCGAACCCCCTGCTTGCAAAGCAGGTGCGCTACCAATTGCGCCATGCCCCCATAAGAAGCAACCCGTCCATCATACCCTAGAACCGCGGAGCCCCTGACAGGCTCCCGGAGTGGGTGTCCGTGCTAGTCCACCGTATCGGTTGACTTGCTCCAGACCGTTTTCCGGGCTTCGGATTCCTGTGCTTTCCGGTAGACCAGGACGCCTGCGATTGCGGCTGCCAGTACAAGCAACTTCTTCACATGCTCCCCGTTCCAGCCAAGTTCCGGATAAATCCGGACCAAGCCTTTGTTTGAAACCTGCACAGGTTCCGTGGGCGTACCAGGACTTGAACCTGGGACCTCTTCGTTATCAGCGAAGCGCTCTAACCGCCTGAGCTATACGCCCCGATGCCTCATCGGGCCGAGACATGACTTTACAGCACATCCCGGCCCGATCTCAAATCGGGCCTTTCCACCGGTTTGCGGCCGGCGGAAATGGTTTCCTAATCGTCGGTGAGGGTAACGCCTATGCCGCCCACGAGGGTGGCGGAAATGTTGTAAAGGACGGCAGACAGCATGGACAGCGCCGTCAGCAGGACAACGTTGACCACGGCAATGATGGTGGCGAACGAGGCCACCTGTCCCAGCGAGGCCACCTTCTTCAGTTCGAAGCCGCCGCTTTCGGAGCCGGCGAGCGTACCAAGCAGGCTGTCCACCTGGTCGAAGATCCCGGTCAGGTCCAGGACAGTCCAGAGGACAATGGCGGCAACCACCGTGACGATTCCCAAGGCCACGGAGAGCAGGAATGCCATCTTCAGGACAGACCACGGGTCCACCTTGCTGATCAGCAGCCGGGCGCGCCGGACCTTCGCCTTGGGCGCCGGCTTCACCAGGCCGGGCGTTCCCTGGCCCGGAGCCCCCTGCCCGGGACGTTGTCCCGCCGGTGCCGGGCGCTGGCCCTGCTGTCCCTGCTGGCCCTGGAAGGGACGCTGGCCGGGCTGGGCGGGGCGGTCGCCCTGCTGCGGGCGCTGGCCCGGCGCAGCGGGGTGCTGGCCTGGAGCCCCGGCAGGAGCTGCCGGCCGCTGCTGCGGACGTACGGGGGCGTTTACCCGGGGTGCCCCGGAAGGCCGGTTCCCGTCGGGAACAGTACTGTTCGGCTTGGGAAATGAGTCGGAATTACTCACTCGTTACCTCCGTGTTGTCTTCGTTCGGCTCAGCGTCGCCCGAGGCGTCCTCTGACTCAACGGCCGGTGATTCTTCTGCCATTGCTGGCGCGGCGGATTCCCCAGCGGTCCCGCCATCTTCAGCCAACGTTACGTCATCTCCGGAAGATTCCTCGTCCTCAAGACCCCGTTCACTGTTGCGCGCCACCTCAATGATCCGGTCATTCTTGTCCGGCTTGGCGAAGATGACGCCCATGGTGTCACGGCCCTTGGCAGGAACACCGGCAACCGAGGACCGGACAACCTTGCCGCCCTCCATGACCACCAGGACTTCATCCTCCTCCTGGACAATGAGTGCCCCTACCAGGTGCCCGCGTTCTTCCTGGTACTTGCCCACCTTGATGCCCAGGCCGCCCCTGCCCTGCAGGCGGTATTCCTCCACAGCCGTGCGCTTGGCATAGCCGCCCTCGGTCACGATGAACACGAAGGAACCGTCGGTGACAACGTCGGCGGCCAGCAGTTCGTCGTCCTCGCGGAACTTCATGCCGGTAACACCCGATGTGGCGCGTCCCATGGGGCGCAGCGCGTCATCGGTGGCGGTGAAGCGGATCGACTGGCCCTTGCGGGACACCAGGAAGAGGTCGTCGGTTTCCGAAACAAGCTGGGCGGAGACCAGTTCATCACCGTCGCGCAGGTTGATCGCGATCACGCCGGCCGAACGATTGGTGTCGTAGTCCTCCAGCCTGGTCTTTTTCACCAGGCCCCTCTTGGTGGCCAGCACCAGGTATGGCGCCTGCTGGTAGTCCTTCAGGTCCAGGACCTGGGCAATGTGCTCATCCGGCTGGAACGCCAACAGGTTGGCCACGTGCTGGCCCTTGGCGTCCCGGCCTGCTTCCATGAGCTCGTATGCCTTGGCACGGTAAACGCGGCCAAGGTTGGTGAAGAACAGCAGCCAGTGGTGGGTGGTGGTTACGAAGAAGTGTTCCACCACGTCGTCACCGCGGAGCTGGGCGCCCTTGATGCCCTTGCCGCCGCGTTGCTGCGACCGGTAGTTGTCGCTGCGGGTGCGCTTCACGTAGCCGCCACGTGTGATGGTGACCACCATCTCCTCTTCGGGGATCAGGTCCTCCATGGACATGTCACCGTCGTAGCCCATGAGGATCTTGGTCCGCCGGTCATCGCCGTGCTTGTCCACGATTTCGCCGAGCTCGACGCTGATGATCTCGCGCTGTCGCTGCTCGGAACCCAGGATCGCGTTGTACTCCTCGATCAGGGCCTCGAGTTCGGAATGCCGGTCCTGGATCTTCTGGCGTTCCAGTGCGGCCAGGCGGCGCAGCTGCATGTCCAGGATGGCCCGGGCCTGCAGCTCATCAATGTCCAGCAGTTCCATCAGCCCGTCGCGGGCAGCTTCGGTGGTGTTGGACGCGCGGATGAGGGCGATGACCTCGTCGAGCATATCCAGTGCCTTCAGGAGGGCACGGAGGATATGGGCTTCTTCCTCCGCTTTGCGCAGGCGGTACCGGGTGCGGCGCGCAATGACGTCCATCTGGTGCGTCACCCAGTGGCGGATGAACGCATCGAGACTCAGGGTCCGCGGCACACCGTCAACGATGGCCAGCATGTTGGCGGAGAAGTTGCTCTGCAGTTCGGTGTGCTTGTAGAGGTTGTTCAGCACCACCTTGGGCACTGCGTCACGCTTCAGCACAATGACCAGCCGCTGGCCGGTACGTCCGGACGTCTCGTCGCGGAGGTCGGCGATGCCCGAGATTTTGCCGTCCTTGACCAGTTCGGCGATCTTGATGGCAAGGTTGTCCGGGTTGGCCTGGTACGGAAGCTCCGTGACCACCAGGCAGGTGCGGCCCTGCAGTTCCTCCACGGCAACCACTGCCCGCATGGTGACCGAACCACGGCCGGTCCGGTAGGCGTCCTCGATTCCCTTGTGGCCCAGGATGGTGGCACCGGTGGGGAAATCGGGACCCTTGACCCGCACCAGCAGTTCCTCGAGGAGTTCCTCGCGGGTGGCGCCGGGGTTGGCCAGGTACCACTGCACGCCGTCGGCTACTTCGCGGAGGTTGTGCGGCGGAATGTTGGTGGCCATGCCGACGGCGATGCCGGAGGAACCGTTCACCAGCAGGTTGGGGAACCTGGCCGGCAGGATGGTGGGTTCCTGGTTCTTGCCGTCGTAGTTGTCCTGGAAATCGACCGTTTCCTCGTCGATGTCCCGGACCATTTCCATGGCCAGCGGGGCCATCTTGGTTTCGGTATACCGGGGTGCCGCTGCGCCGTCATTGCCGGGCGAGCCGAAGTTGCCCTGGCCCAGCGCCAGCGGGTAACGCATGGTCCAGTCCTGGATAAGACGCACCAGGGCGTCGTAGATGGCGGTGTCACCATGCGGGTGGTACTGGCCCATGACCTCGCCCACCACGCGGGCGCATTTGTTGAAGGACCGGTCGGGCCGGTAGCCGCCGTCGAACATCGCGTACAGCACCCGGCGGTGCACGGGCTTAAGGCCGTCACGGACGTCCGGAAGGGCACGGCCCACGATGACGGCCATGGCGTAATCCAGGTAGGAACGCTGCATTTCCGTCTGCAGGTCCACCTGTTCCACGCGGTCGATCAGCACGTCGCCTTCAAGAACGGTGTCCGGAGTTCCGGCCTCGGGGGCGGGAAGCTCGGGGGTTTCGTCGCTCATTCTTTAATGTCCGTTTCAGGTATATGTCTGGTTCCGAATACTTTGGAGCGGGTCCTTAGATGTCCAGGAACCTGACGTCCTTGGCGTTCTGCTGGATGAAGTTGCGGCGTGATTCCACGTCTTCACCCATGAGGACGGAGAAGATCTGGTCGGCGGCAAGGGCATCGTCCATGGTCACCTGCAGCAGCGTGCGGTGATCAGGATCCATAGTGGTATCCCACAGTTCGGTGTAGTCCATCTCGCCCAGGCCCTTGTAGCGCTGGATGCCGTTGTCCTTGGGGATGCGGCGCCCGGCAGCCTGTCCCGCCACCAGCTTGGCGTCGCGTTCACGGTCGCTGTAGACGTAGTCATGGGGGGCGTTGGACCATTTGATCCGGTACAGCGGGGGCTGTGCCAAGTACACGTAGCCGTGCTCGATCAGGGGCCGCATGTAACGGAACAGCAGGGTCATCAGCAGGGTGGTGATGTGCTGGCCATCCACGTCGGCGTCCGCCATGAGGACAATCTTGTGATAGCGCAGCTTGGCGAGGTCAAAGTCCTCGCCAATGCCGGTGCCGAAGGCCGTGATCATCGACTGGACTTCAGCGTTGCCCAGGGCTTTGTCCAGGCGGGCACGCTCCACGTTCAGGATCTTGCCGCGCAGTGGCAGGATGGCCTGGGTTTCGGGGTTGCGGCCGCGCTTGGCGGAACCACCGGCGGAGTCGCCCTCCACAATGTAGACCTCGCACTTTTCCGGGTCCTTGGAGGAGCAGTCGGAAAGCTTGCCCGGCATGCCGAAGGATTCCAGCGGGCTCTTGCGCCGGGCGTTGTCCCGGGCCTTCCGTGCCGCCATCCGGGCCTGGGCGGCGGAAATGGCTTTGCGGATAACATCGCGGGCCGGGCCTGGATTGCGCTCCAGCCAGTCGCCAAGTCCGTCGGTGACCACCCGCTGGACGAAGCCCTTGACCTCGGAGTTGCCCAACTTGGTCTTGGTCTGGCCTTCAAACTGGGGCTCTGCAAGCTTAACGGAGATGACAGCCGTGAGGCCCTCGCGGATGTCATCACCGGTGAGGTTGTCGTCCTTCTCCTTGATGATGCCCTTTTCCCGGGCATACCGGTTGATGAGGGACGTCAGGGCAGCCCGGAAACCTTCTTCGTGGGTGCCGCCCTCATGGGTGTTGATGGTGTTGGCGTAAGTGTGCACGCTCTCGGAGTACGCGCTGGTCCACTGCATGGCCATTTCCAGGGCGATGCGGCGTTCGGTGTCCTCGGTTTCGAAGGCGATGACGTCCTCGTGGACAACCTCAACCTTCTTGCCCGAGTTCAGGTGCTTGACGTAATCCAGCAGGCCTTCGTTGTACTGGTACACCACAGTGCGGTGCTCAGCCTTGACCTCACCCTCGGTAACAAGCTCGTCGAGGTCGAGATCGGCGTCTGCCTCGTCGGTGGCCGCGTCGCGCTCATCCGTCAGCGTGATCCGCAGGCCCTTGTTCAGGAAGGCCATCTGCTGGAAACGGGCGCGCAGTGTCTCGAAATCGAATTCCGTGCTCTCAAAGATCGCCGGATCGGGGTAAAAGGTCTGCGTGGTGCCGGTGGCGTCCGTCTCTTCACCCTTGACCAGGCTGCCCTGGGGCTTGCCGCCGTCGGCAAACGACATCCGCCAAACGTGCCCCTGGCGCCGCACTTCGGTGTCCACCCGGCTGGAGAGGGCGTTGACAACGGAGATGCCCACACCGTGCAGGCCACCGGAGACTGCGTATCCGCCGCCGCCGAACTTACCGCCGGCGTGCAGGATGGTCATAACCACCTCGACGGTGGGCTTGTGCTCGGTAGGGTGCATGTCCACCGGAATGCCGCGGCCGTCATCCACGACCTTCACTCCGCCGTCAGCCTGCAGGACTACCTCGATGTGGCTGCAGTAGCCGGCCAGTGCCTCATCCACCGAGTTGTCCACCACTTCATAGACCAGGTGGTGAAGGCCGCGGGGGCCCGTGGAACCGATGTACATGCCGGGACGCTTGCGGACAGCTTCCAGGCCTTCCAGCACAGTGATGTCGCTGGCGCCGTATTCCCTCTGGGTGCTTGGCGCGGCCGGGGTGTCAGGGGTGCGGCCATCCTCGACTGCGGTATCTGCTGCCAGAATATCTGTATTGTCGTTAGCCACAGGCGCTGCGACTCCTCTGTTCTCGATGATGGCCGGCCGGTTTCTCTTCCCCAGGGAAAAGCCACCCGCCAACAGGCACAAACGTATGGCGCCGGTGACTTGCTGACGGTTGGAGATCCACGCTCCGCACGCGGAAAGCGCGCGGAGAACGGACTGATGTCAACGTTTCATCCGCGCCCAGTTATCTGCCCCAATTCTACCGCGAACACGCCCATATCCCCGCATTCCAGGGCCTTCGCCGGTGGCGGAATATGGCTCTGCAAGGCACTTGGCCCCGCCTAGGGCGGCCCAGCGGTACCCCCTTCGGGTGCCTATACACGCTTCGGTCCTTACAGGGCCCTACACGCCCTCGGGCGCAGTTTCAAGAGCTGCCGTCCCGGCTATCCGTAGGTGTCCCGCGGCCCACGGCCATTGACGCTGCGTCCACCCTTGCGCCAGCTGGGCGCTGAGGGGCCAAGCACCTGGATGCTGGTCACCACGCCGTCGCCCAGTTCCCGCCGGAACTTCTCGAGGAGGCTGCTGCTCAAAAGCCGAAGTTGGGTGGCCCAGGCCGTGGAATCACACCGGACGTGGAGCGTGGTGTCGGTAAAGCTTTCGGGCGTGCAGTGGGCTGAGATTTCCGGTCCCACCAGCGTGGCCCACTCCGCCATGACGGAACCGACGGCCACCGGTGACGTCCAGCCGCGCTCGGCTACCAGCCGGCCAACAACCTTTCCCAGGCCCAGGGGATCGCGGCCCGTGGCGTGGAACTGGCTGAAACCGCGGGTGTCACGGATGCTGCCCTTGGCCTTTTGGGAACCCGGCCGTGCCACCTTGCGGCGCACTTCGCCGCGAGCAGCGGCGGCTTCGCGCATCCTGTTCAGCGCGGCCTGGGGGGCATCAATGTTGTCAGGCTCGCGGCCGGGCTGGGGCCCGCCGCCCTGGTCACTGCTCATCGATACCTCCCGTGATGACCTTCACCCGCCGCCCGGACAGCTCTTCCGGAATGTCGGCGTCGACGGCGGCGGTCACCAGGACCTGTTCCGCGCCGGAGACTATTGCCGCAAGTTTACGCCGCCGCTGGACATCCAGTTCAGCAAAAACGTCGTCCAGGATGAGGATGGGAGCCGAACCGCCGGTCCGGGCGTCGTCCAGCATCACATAGTACGAGGCCAGGCGGAGGGACAGGCACATGGACCATGTTTCCCCGTGCGAGGCATACCCCTTGGCCGGCGCCTGGCCCAGCATCAGCTCCAGTTCGTCACGGTGCGGGCCGACGAGCGATATGCCCCGTTCCAGTTCCTTTTTCCGTGACTCCGCAAAGGCCTGGACATACTGTTCCGTGAGTTGATCCACCGACAGAAGGCGCAGGTCATCCGGGCCGCCCGAAGTAGTTCCCGCTGGGGCACCCTGAATGCCTCCGGCCGGGACGCCGTCGTCGTCCATCTGGTTCTGGAGTGTTGACCGGTAGGTGGCGTCAGCGGGCTTGGTTGCGTCCGTGAGCTCGGCGTAGGCCCGGGCAAGGTGCGGACGGAGGCGTTCCACCAGCTCAAGCCGGGCGTGCAACAGCTCCGCTCCGGCCCGCGCCATGTGCTGGTCCCAGACGTCAAGGGTCGATTCATGCGCGGCGGTGAACTTTCCGGCCCGAGCCGACTTCAGGAGGGCATTGCGCTGTTTCAGGACACGGTCGTAGTCACTGCGGGTGGCGGCATGGTGCGGGATAAGGCTTGCCAGCAGCTCGTCCAGGAACCGGCGGCGGTTGGCCGGATCGCCCTTGACCAAGGCCAGGTCCTCCGGCGCAAAAAGAACGGTCTGGCAGATGCCGAGCAGGTCCCGGGCCCGCACCGGGTTGCTGCGGTTGATGCGGCCACGGTTGGCCCGGCCGGCGTTGATTTCCAGCTCCAGCACAGTGACCTGTGTGCCGCGGACCAGCCGGGCACGCACCAGGGCGCGCTCGGTGCCGAACCTTAGCAGCGGCGCATCTGAGCTCACCCTGTGCGAGCTGAGCGTGGCCAGGTAGCCAATCGCTTCCATCAGGTTGGTCTTGCCGATGCCGTTGTATCCCACCAGGACGGTAACGCCAGGGCCCAGCGCGAGGTCAACCTGGGCGTAACTGCGGAAGTCGGTCAGAGAAAGGTGTTCCAGATACACTCGGTTTTCGGCAATTCTGGGAACGCTGTTGGTTCCCGGTGGGTGCTACTTGGCGGGACGGGTTGCGTGGCCGCCAAACTGGTGGCGCAGCGCGGAAACCATCTTCATGGCAGGAGAGGTGTCTTCCCGGGAGGCGAACCGGGCGAACAGCGCGGCGGTAATTGCCGGAGCGGGGACGGCGTTGGCAATGGCCTCCTCCACCGTCCAGCGGCCCTCGCCCGAATCCTCCACGTAATCGTCGATCGAGGACAATCCCGGATCCTCGTCAAGAGCCTTGACCATGAGGTCCAGCAGCCACGAGCGGACCACGGTTCCCTTCTGCCAGGCCCGGAACGTCCCGGGAAGGTCGGTGACGATGTCCTTGGCAGCCAGCAGTTCGTAACCCTCGGCATAGGCCTGCATCAGGCCGTACTCGATGCCGTTGTGGACCATCTTGGCGTAGTGGCCTGCGCCGATGCCGCCTACGTGCACAAAGCTGTCCGCGCGTTCACCTTCGGGGCGCAGCGCATCAAAGACCGGCAGGGCGCGTTCGATGTCGGCGGCATCGCCGCCGGCCATCAGGCCATAGCCGTTCTGGAGACCCCATACGCCGCCCGAAACACCGCAGTCCGCAAAACGTATCCCCTTGGCGGCAAGCACTTCGCCGTGCTTCTGGTCTTCCGTGAACCGGGAGTTTCCGCCGTCGATGACCAGGTCGCCCGGCTCCAGTTTTTCGCTGAGTTCGGTAATAACCGCGTCCGTGATGGCCCCTGACGGGACCATGACCCAGATAATCCTTGGTGCCGGGACAGCGGCTATCAGGTCATCGACGCTGGCGGCGTCAGTGACGTCGGGGTTCCGGTCGTAGCCGGTCACCTCCACGCCACCCTTGCGCAGACGTTCGCGCATGTTGAATCCCATTTTGCCGAGGCCGATCAGTCCAATGTGCATGGTGGATCTCTTTCTGCGCTAGGGAACGTGAACGATTCGTGGGCAGCCCAACTGGGTAGCAGCAGATGTCATTATGGCCGTCCAAAACGACATCTGCTGCTACTTAGTTGGGAAGGCGGACCGGCATCACCAGGTAGCGGTAGTCATCCTGGTCCTCACCGTCAGCATCCGCCTGCGCCGTGATCATGGCAGGCTTGGGTGCCGTGGTGAAGGAGAAACGGACGAACTTGGTCTCGATGACGCTGAGGCCCTCGATCAGGTAATGCGGGTTGAACGCGACCGTGATGTCCTCACCGGAAAGCTGTGCTTCAAGCTCTTCGGACGCCTGCGCGTCTTCGCCGGTGCCGGCATCCAGGTTCAGGAGGCCCGCGGTGAAGGCGAGCCGGACCGGGGTGTTGCGTTCGGCAACGAGCGAGACACGGCGGACGGCTTCCACCAGTTCCTGCGTCTGGACGGTGGCGTGGATGGGGGTGGACTCCGGGAACAACGAACGGATCTTCGGGTAGTCGCCGTCCACCAGCAGCGACGTGGTGGTGCGGCCACCGCTTTCGAACCCGATCAGCCGGCTGTCGTCGTCGGACAGGGCCAGGTTGATGTCACCGCTGTTGCCCAGTGTCTTGGCAACCTCGTTGAGGGTTTTTGCCTTGACCAGGGCACTGGTGGAGATGCCGGGGGTCACCGGCTTCCAGGGTACTTCCCGCATGGCGAGCCGGTAGCGGTCAGTGGCCAGAAGCGTGATCAGGTCGTCTTCGATCTCCATCCGCACACCCGTGAGGATGGGAAGGGTGTCGTCCTTGCTGGCCGCGATGATGACCTGAGAAACGGCCTGCGCAAAAGCATCGCCCGGAACAGTTCCGCTGATGGCCGGCAGGGCAGGGAGCGGGGGGTATTCGGCTTCCGGCATCGTCGCCAGGTGGAAGCTGCTTCGGCGGCAGGTGAGCGTGACTTTGTTGCCGTCCGTTTCGACGTCGACAGGTGCTGACGGCAGGCTGCGGCAGATATCGGCGAGCAGCCGGCCCGAAACCAGGATGGTTCCTTCGTCCCTGATGTCGGCCGTGATTTCAAGCCTTGCGGAGGTCTCATAGTCAAAGCTGGACAGGCTGACTGTGCCTGCTTCGGCCTTCAAAAGCAGGCCGGAGAGGACAGGCACTGGCGGCCGCGGAGACAACGAACGGGCTGTCCAGGTGACGGCTTCTGCCAGGACGTCCCGATCGACTCTGAACTTCACGGAAGGGTGCCGCCTTTCATTGCTGCTGCCATGTAAACCAGGGAATTTCGAGGGGAAACTCCGGAAGAAGTTGGGCGCACCCTGGCTGGTGCATGGTCCGTTCGGACCGAAACCACACAAAAACCCAGGGATGGGAGCGCTGCTGACAGCTTAGCCGGAAGATCCGGGATTAACCCATCCCCCATGATCCGGTCCGGCCCGCTTTGGGGCCGGAAGGCCCCCTCGTCGGACACCCGCATCGATCTTGTTGTTTGAGGGAATTCAATTTTTTGGGATTCGTAGTGTTAATAACTGCTGTGGAAACTGTGGATAACCTGGTCCTGCCCCGCCGTTCCGCGGTTAAGCCCTGTTCACGGAGTGTGCGTTAACTGGGTTTTAAACAGGGTGTGGATGGGGACAACGCCAAGGCCTGTTTTTAACGATCCACAGACGCCTTAAGGGTTTTAAGCCCATTAACCGCGCTTGTCCCCTTAACTATCCACAGGCTTATCCACATGCCCCTGTTAATAAGGTATAGAGCAGCGGGCTCGATGTGGATTCAGGAGTCGCGTTGTTGCTGCTTGATCCGGTTGGTCAGCTCTGTCACCTGGTTGTAGATCACACGGCGCTCGGCCATCAGTTCGCGGATCTTGCGGTCAGCGTGGATCACCGTGGTGTGGTCGCGGCCGCCAAGTTCCTGTCCGATCTTGGGAAGCGACATGTCAGTCAGTTCCCGGCAGAGGTACATGGCGATCTGCCGTGCCGTAACCAGCGTCCGGGTCCGGGACTTGCTGCACAGTTCTTCCATGCTGAGCTTGAAGTAGTCGGCCGTCTGCTGGAGGATCTGGGCGGACGTGATCTCCTGCGCGCCGTCGTCGGTGATCAGGTCCTTCAGGACCATTTCCGCAAGGGCTACATCCACGGGTTGGCGGTTCAGGCTTGCGAAGGCCGTCACCCGGATCAATGCGCCTTCAAGCTCCCGGATGTTGCTGGAAATCTTGGAAGCGATGTACTCCAGGGCATCATCCGGCGCCGACAGGCCCTCGCTCAGTGCCTTCTTGCGGAGGATGGCGATACGGGTTTCGAGTTCCGGCGGCTGGATGTCCGTCAGCAGGCCCCACTCGAACCGGGACTTCATGCGGTCCTCGAACCCTGCCAGCAGCTTGGGCGGCTGGTCCGAGGTGATGACCACCTGTTTGTTGTTGTTGTGCAGCGAGTTGAACGTGTGGAAGAACTCCTCCAGCGTCCGGTCCTTGCCGGCCAGGAACTGAATGTCATCAATGAGCAGCACGTCCACATTCCGGTACGTGGTCTTGAAGCTGGCGCCCTCGTCGTCCCGGATGGAGTTGATGAAGTCGTTGGTGAATTCTTCGGAGTTGACGTAGCGGACACGGATTCCGCTGTAGAGCCGCCGGGCGTAGTGGCCGATCGCGTGCAGGAGGTGGGTCTTGCCCAGTCCCGAGTCACCGTAGATGAACAGCGGGTTGTAGGCCTTGGCCGGCGCTTCGGCTACCGCGACCGCGGCGGCGTGCGCAAAGCGGTTCGAGGAACCGATCACGAAGGTATCGAAGACGTACTTGGGGTTCAGCCGGCCGAATTCGTGCGAAGTGCTGGGCAGCATTGGCTGCGGCTTCTGCTCGATCAGCTGGTCGGGTGCGTAAGCCGGTTCGACGACGGGCTCGGGCTCTTCGTGGATGGGCACCAGATCGGTATCGACGTCGATGGCGCAGCGGATGTCCTCGGAGAAGACGTTGTGCAGGGCATCGTCAAGGGCGTCCTTGACCTGGGTCTGCAGCACTTCCCTGGTGAGTTCGTTGGGGACGGCAACCAGGAGGGTGGAACCAATGAGACCCTGTGCCTGGGCGAGGATGACAAAGCCCCTCTGGCGTGGTGATACGCGGTGGTCCTGTTCCAGCAGGCTGACAACCCGGCGCCAGGAACTTCCGACAGTATTGGCGTGGTTGGCTTCGTCTACTGTCATCAATCGGTTCCCTCAAAACTTGCTTTGCCTGCATTGCCTGCAGCCCAAGTCCGGAACCAGGGTGCTGGCCCCATTTAATCCACAGGGTTATGCACAGTGCGTGGATAATCGGCTACTGGGACACTCTAGGGGATGAAAAGCCTAGAAGATAGCTGGGGATCCGGCTGTGGATAATTACACTGGTGTGGTTCTTCAAACGCCCCTATGAGCCACTTCATCCACAGGCTGTTGGGGATACTTAGGCACAGCTGGGGACAGCTGGGGAGGACCCTTCCGGTTTGACTCGGAGCCGCAAATTGCCCTAACGTTGTGAAGTCCTTTGTGTCCGCTTTTCGGCCCCATCTGAACTCCCCAGGCGCAGTGCGTCAGGGCAGCCGGGGGAAGCGTGCATATACAAAACTTAGCGTCGGCCAGTTCTTCCCCATACTGATCGGGTGGGCGCACCTTTGATCCACTGGAGTAACTAACGTGAGCAAGCGGACTTTTCAGCCGAATAACCGCCGTCGAGCCAAGAAGCACGGCTTCCGCCTTCGTATGCGTACCCGTGCCGGCCGTGCCATCCTGGCAGCCCGTCGTGGCAAGGGCCGCACCGAACTGTCGGCCTAAATAACTGGCTTGTCGGTAGACATCCCTTTGCGAGTTTAAGGTGCTGGCCGCCCGCAACCGCTTGAGGACCTCAACCGATTTTTTAACAACTGTACGTTCCGGTGTCCGCAATGGGCGCCGGAACGTAGTGTTATATGCGGCAGCCATTGCTGCCGACGAACCTAGCCGGATCGGGTTCATTGTTTCCAAGAGTGTAGGGAACGCTGTGGTCAGGAACCTCGTTAAGAGGAGACTGAGAGAAGCAGCTGCTGCCTCGTTGCGCGAGCACCGTACGGGACTGGCTATCGTGGTTCGGGCGCTTCCGGCGTCCGCGTCGGCCAGTTGGGACCAGCTGCTGTCGGACTACAACGCTGCACTGGAATCTACGCTGAACCGGCTGGCTGGCCGCCCTCCACGGGCTGCCGCGACAAGTTCGGCCGGTACAACACAGGAGGGGACAACGCGTGCCTAACGCCACCGCCGTCGTCGCCCTTTTCCGCAGCCTGGCCGCCGCCGTCGGCAGCTTCCTCTGGAACCTGCCCCGGAACATTCTCATCGTTCTGCTGATGGCCTACCGCAAGGTGGTTTCTCCCTTGTACGGGCAGGTCTGTCGGTTCTTCCCTTCATGCTCGGCCTATGCCCTTGAAGCGGTCACCGTCCATGGCGCCGGCAAGGGGAGCTGGCTCGCGGCCCGGCGCCTTGGCCACTGCCATCCATGGAACGCCGGCGGAGTGGACCACGTCCCCGCCGGCCGCAGGGAATGGCCAGCAGGCCAGACCCCCACAATTGTTGTGCTGAACAATCCGGACCGGTACCTGGTTGCTCTGACTGATGAAGAAGGCCGCAGTGCGGCCTGACGAATAGGGATAAGTATGGACTTCTTTGGAACAATCATGGCCCCGTTCAAGTGGCTGGTTTCCATCATCATGATCGGATTCCACGATGGCCTGAGCGCCATCGGGATGCCTGCTGCGAACGGCTGGACCTGGACTTTGTCCATCATCGGACTGGTGCTGGTGATCCGTGCAGCCCTGATTCCGGTATTCGTGAAGCAGATCAAGGCGCAGCGCGGCATGCAGCTCCTGCAGCCCGACCTGAAGAAGCTCCAGGACAAGTACAAGGGCAAGACCGACCAGCTGTCCCGACAGGCCATGGCCCAGGAACAGATGGCCATGTACAAGAAGCACGGGACCAACCCGTTCTCGGCCTGCCTTCCCATGCTGATCCAGATGCCGTTCTTCTTCGCCCTGTTCCAGGTGTTGTCAGGCATCACTGCAGCGCGCCAGACTGGTGCAGGCATCGGTGCCATGAGCCACGAGCAGGTGGTGCAGTTCGATGAATCCAGCATTTTCGGCGCCCCACTCTCAGCATCCCTGTTGCATGGCGGCGGCGGCAACCAGGTTGCTGTGTGGATCCTTTCGATCGTGATGATCCTGGCTATGACCGCCTCGCAGTTCATCACGCAGAAGCAGATCATGGCCAAGAACATGTCTGAAGAGGCCATGGCCAGCCCGTTCATGCGCCAGCAGAAAATGATGCTGTATATCCTGCCGCTTGTCTTTGGCGTGGGCGGCATCAACTTCCCCATCGGTGTCCTCATCTACTGGACCACCACCAACCTCTGGACCATGGGCCAGCAGTTCTTCGTGATCCGCCGCATGCCGACGCCGGGATCCCCCGCAGCCAAGGCCCTCGCCGAGCGCCGTGCCGCCAAGGGCCTGCCGGCCTTGTCCGTCCTCACCGGCAAGCGGGATGATGCAGTCGACGCCGCCGGCTCCTCCGCAGTTGAGATCAAGGGACAGCGCGTCCAGCCCCAGCGCAAGAACAGGAAGAAGAAGTAATGTCAGCCGAAAGCACCGAGCACGCCTTCTCTGAAGAGATCGAAGATCAGGACGAGTCCGTGAACCAGGATGCTTCGTCCCCCAAGGGCTCTGCCGCCAGCCGCCTCGAGGAAGAGGGGGACGTGGCCGCAGACTACCTGGAGGAACTGCTGGACATCGCCGACATCGATGGCGACATCGACATTGAGGTCCGCAACGGCCGGACGTACATCTCCATTGTTGCCGAAGAGGAATCCGAAGGGCTTGAAGGCCTGGTTGGCGAAGACGGTGAGGTCCTCGAGGCCCTCCAGGAGCTCACCCGGCTGGCTGTCCTGTCCGCCACGGAGAACCGTTCCCGGCTTGTCCTGGACATTAATGGCTATCGGCAGGAACGCACCGGCCATTTGCAGAAGATCGCCGAAGATGCGGCAGCGTCTGTCAAGGAAACCGGCAAGTCTGTGGCGCTGGAACCGATGAGCGCTTACGAACGCAAGATCGTGCACGACGCCGTGGCCGACCTCGGCCTCGTGAGTGAGTCCGAGGGCGAAGGCGCCGGACGCCACATTGTTGTTTCCGCAGACTAGAGAATGCTGACCCGATAACCATGGTTGACATCACGGCAGCAGAGCTTCGCGCTGCTGAGAAGATCTTCGGCGACCGCCTGGAACTGGCCAAGCGCTACGTGGAGCACCTGGCCACGTCCGGGACGGAGCGCGGCCTGATTGGGCCGCGCGAGGTTCCACGCCTGTGGAGCCGCCACGTGCTCAATTGTGCTGTCATCGAAAGCGAGATTGCCCAGGGAAGCCACGTTGCCGACGTCGGAAGCGGCGCCGGACTGCCGGGGCTTTGCCTTGCCATCGCCCGTCCCGACCTTGAGCTCACGCTCATTGAACCGTTGGAGCGCCGCGTGATCTGGCTCCAGGAAGTGGTCGATGACCTCGGCCTGGACAATGTCACGGTGATGCGCACGCGGGCTGAGCTGGCGGTAGGGCAGGTGGAGGCCGACGTGGTGACGGCCCGGGCCGTATCCGCGTTGACCAACCTTGCCGGCCTGACCATCCCGCTTCTTGGGGGCCACGGTGAAGTGGTGGCTATCAAGGGCCGGAGTGCGGGCGAGGAGATCGAAAAGGCGGCCAAGACCATCCGCAAACTGGGTGGTGTCGAGACCTCCGTGCTGACCGTCGGCGACCATCTCCTGGAGGAGCCCACCACGGTGGTCCGCATCGTGGTGAACAAGTCCCAAAAGAAGTCCTAATGCGGGCCTGCTGACGGCTGTCAGCAGGCCGGAGCGGTTAGGCTAGACAACGGCAGCAAAATTGGCTGAACGAGAGTGAGTGTGCCCCAGTGACCAGTAGTGAAGCCTCCGCACAACGGATCCCACCGTTTGTGTCTTTGGGGTCGGCACGTTCTGTCGCTGGGTCGGGGTTGGCGGGCACCGCTATGGCTCCCGCTCGGGGTGGAAATCACCCTAAGGCGGTTGGTTCAGCGCCTTCGAGCGGTGCAGTTTCACGTGAAACAACCTCGGGTGGACGTTCGAACGTTATTGATGCCATTGATGACTCAAGTCCCATCGCGCGCGAGCTTGCCCACGAAACGAAACGCCGTGAACGACTGATGGGCCGCCAACTGCCCCGGCCCGAAAAGACCCGGATCTTCACTGTTTCAAATCAAAAGGGTGGCGTCGGCAAGACCACCACTACCGTGAACATTGCCGCGGCTTTGGCGGCGGCTGGACTGAACGTCCTGGTTATCGATATCGACCCGCAGGGCAACGCTTCCACCGCGTTGGGCATCGAACACCATGCCGATGTGGACAGCATCTACGATGTTTTGATCAATGACGTACCGCTGGCCGATGTTGTTGCCCCCTGCCCGGACATCGGCAAGCTCATCTGCGCCCCGGCCACCATCCACCTTGCAGGTGCCGAGATCGAACTGGTGTCGCTCGTGGCCCGGGAACAGCGGTTGCGCCGCGCCATTGATGTCTACGCGAAGACCCGCGAGAAGAACGGTGAAGAGCGCCTGGACTACGTGTTCATTGACTGCCCGCCCAGCCTGGGTCTGCTGACAGTCAATGCTTTCTGCGCAGCCAGTGAAGTACTGATCCCCATCCAGTGCGAGTACTACGCCTTGGAAGGCCTGAGCCAGCTCCTCAAGAACATCGAGATGATCCAGAAGCACCTCAATGCGGACCTCGTTGTTTCCACCATCCTTCTGACGATGTATGACGGCCGCACCAACCTTGCGGCACAAGTCGCAGCGGAGGTACGGCAACACTTCCCCGATCAGGTTCTCTCGGCTGTGGTGCCGCGGTCGGTGCGCATTTCAGAGGCCCCCAGCTACCAGCAAACGGTCATGACCTACGATCCGTCCTCGAGTGGTGCACTGTCCTACCTGGAAGCCGCTGCCGAAATAGCCGAACGCTAAAATCTTCAATACCGCAACGCACGGAGCCTGGCGGGTCCGGGGCTCTACCACTGGAGGGATTTACCCATGAGCGAGAAGCGACGGGGCCTAGGCCGCGGTCTTGGCGCGCTGATTCCGAGTTCCGCCGCAACCAATGGGGCCGGCAACGGTGGCGCGGTTTCCCGACCTGTGGATCTGTTCTTTCCGGAGGGCCGGAAGAAGACCGAGCCTTTGGAACAACCTGCAGCTGACAACGCCACGGTAGGTGACAAGGACGCCGCTACCCTTGGGGCGCGGCCGTCTGCTGCCAAGGCAACTTCTGCCAAGACGGATCCTGACAAGAGTAGTAACGCTAGGAAGTCCGCTCGTGCAGCTGATGAGACTCCGACGAAGAAGACTCCTGCCAGGAAGGCTTCTGCGGGCTCGAATGAGAAGCCTGAACCCTCCCCTGTCGTGGAAGCAGCGGCTGCCCCCGAGGTGACGGAGGGTACTGCCGTGGACAGCATAGAGCCGGCCAGGACCGCCACTGTGGACACACGGGCGGACTCCGGTGTTGAGCTGGTGGAAGTTCCCGGTGCGCGGTTCGCGGAGATCCCGGTGTCCGACATCCATCCGAACCGCAAACAGCCCCGGAATGTCTTTGATGAAGACGACATGGCTGAGCTCGTCCACTCTGTGCGTGAGATCGGTGTCCTCCAGCCAATTGTTGTTCGGACATCAACCGAAAACGATAGTGAGCCGTACGAGCTTGTCATGGGTGAACGCCGGTGGCGCGCCGTGCAGGCAGCGGGGCTGGACACCATCCCTGCCATTATCCGCGACACGACGGATGACGATCTCCTCCGGGATGCACTGCTCGAGAACCTCCACCGCAGCCAGCTGAATCCCCTCGAAGAGGCTGCTGCTTACCAGCAGCTCCTGGAGGACTTCGGGACCACCCACGAGCAGTTGGCGGACCGCATCGGGCGTTCCCGTCCCCAGGTGTCGAACACGCTTCGACTGTTGAAGCTCCCCCCGCTGGTGCAGCGGCGTGTTGCTGCCGGTGTGCTGTCCGCAGGCCACGCCCGGGCTCTGTTGTCCCTTCCCGATGCTGCCGCCATGGAGCGTCTTGCGCAGAAGATCGTTGCCGAAGGAATGTCTGTCCGCGCCACGGAGGAGGCAGTGACTCTTTATCAGGATCCTGCCAAGCCAGCGAAGAGCAACATTCCGCGGCCCGGTGCACGGCATGAGCGTCTGGACTATCTCGCATCGTCGCTCTCCGACCGCCTTGATACCAACGTCAAGATTTCCCTTGGTGTCAGGAAGGGCAAAGTCAGCATTGAGTTTGCCAGCGTTGAGGATTTGAACCGAATCATGGATGTACTTGCCCCTGGTTCGACGAACTGATTCAGCTGCGAGAAGGCCCGATTCGCCGCGAATCGGGCCTTTTTTGTCCTAACAATCCTCTACTTTCAGTCCCCGCGCTGTTCTTCCGGGCAAGAAGGCTGCTTGTGCGGCCTCCTGCGGCACTCCTGCTGCCAGCAGGCGCCCTTCGACACTTGTTGCCGCGTGCCAATGCATCGCGGACTGGGAATCGGTGTTTCACGTGAAACCAGCCAGGCCATCAGTGTGCGGGGCCAATTGGCCTCAATATGCAAATGGTAGCGAGAATGGATTGGCTTTCCACGTGACCGGGTGTACTGGCCGGCGAGAACAGTATGTTGTCTATGTGGCCAGTGTGCTTTGTGGATTCGTCAGCTTCGGCCTGTCCGGCAGCTGCTGCTTGTGAGCCTGCATGTCGCATCCGTGGCGTCTAGATGCTCCTACGATCTGTCTACTAACCGTAGCCGCAAGTAGCGGCTCATGAGGTTGTCGCCCGAGAACGCACGTGCAGGAAGGCTCTGTGGAGTGTCTATGCGGATAGCGTCCGTGCATCGGGTCGGCCCCGGGGATGGCTTCTTCTATTGGCATCGAGCAGCCCTCCATAGGGTAAGGACGAATGAGTTTCGGTCCACACCATCCCACCTGATTAGCAGACGACACAGCTCTCTATGATCCAGCCATCTCGGGGCTACAAGTAGTCCCCTGGCTTTTCTGCCTCGATTGTTGAACGGCAGGATTCGATGCTGATATTGTTCTGACTCTGGCTCTGGCCCCAACAAACGCTTCCGCACATTGTCGAAATCAAGGGTGCCGTCTTTTGGCTGGCGATGATCGTCGACCTGTGCGCGCACTAGCGAACTGAAGGATCCATCAATGTTTCACGTGAAACTGCGGCCGGGAGGCGAGCTTGTACTTGATCTATCCCTGAATGCGGAAAGTGACAGGCTCAAAACTGGGACTACCAGTTCCGCTGTGTCCTGAGCCCTCGACAGGGTTTCTCACCGTGCCATCGACCCAGCGGTGGACATCGACATCGTCGAAATTACGGTTAGCGTTTCACGTGAAACGGCATCCAACGGCTTGCTGGTTTCGAAGATCGTGCAGTCGCTGACCACCCAGGTAGTCCATCAAGGAGTCCGGTCGTGCTGTTGGTCCTTATGAACTTCCCGCGCAGCGACGATTGCCAGGCATTCGGGCGCCGGGATGGCCCGCCCTATTGTTGCCCATTCCGGCTGCCAGCCCACTGTGCAGCCTCGCCGCGCATGGAGGTCAGCGGAGTTCGATTCTATGCAGTGAGCGGGCTATCCATGCAGACGGAGAGCCAGTCGGCTTGCGTTGCCGTTCGATGAGCGCGGCTGGGCTGCTCGACGCCTTGACCCCAGAGCCTCGCTTGGTGTCGGCTGGTGCTCCTAGGTTCGATGCGGTCGTCCCGCTGGTACGCCTCGGGGGCTTAGCAAATGCGTCACGCTGATCGGCGGTCGAGCACCAAGGGCGGTATCTGTGTCTAATCTCATCAGTGGATATCCCTGTGGATATCTCTGTGGACAATGGCGCGCGTAGTCGGCCCGATCCCCCTCCCAGCGCCCCTGCACCTGCGCTGCCTCGAGCACTTCCGCCTCGCTCGCGCAGGGACCTATGTGCCAGCCCTTGTCGACCGTTTCACGTGAAACAGCTACACCCGTCGCACCAACTGTCTAAGCCTTGGAAAGTGCCCGCTCAAGGTTGTCTTGCGGACGCGCGCCCCGGGAAATGGGCGCCCTGATTGGGCTATTCGCTCAACCCGCTTGGTTCCACGGGGTCCAACGGCGGATGCGCCGCGACCCCTGAACGCGCCGTAGGCGCTGGGGCCAACTGCAGGACGCCTCAGACGCTGTGGAAAACGATGTGGATAACGTTGATCGCGTCTGTGGATAACGATGTGGACAAAGCCGCTGTGTCTTGGACGGCCCATGTTCTAGGGACTGGTCAGCAGGCTCACAGCAGAGACGTGTTTCCGCCCTGTCCCATGCGGCGACGCTCTTGTCGTTACCTGGAGGAGTGTGAACCTAGCTTGAACGGACAGGAACTGGGCGCCCCTACAGACCAAGCAATCCCGATAGGGACTTCACCATCCTTTCAGATGCGTGGCGCGGCCCGCGGTTTGCTCTCCCCCGTGGGCTCTGAGGCGTAAACACCTGACCAGGCAGGGGCCCGCATCATCGTTCTCAGTCCGTCGCACATCTCTTACTCGCTTCTCCCAGTTGGTCCTTAGGAGCCGAAGACTGAAGCCCTTCCGTCATTGTGAGGCCGAGGCATGCGTTTGGCAGCCGCACATCCAGTTCCGCAGAGGTCAATCTTTCCTTCCCTAGAGTAAGCAGCTAGGAACTGTCGTCACCGAGACCCCGGTGGAATGCTGCTAGAGGGTGGGGCACAAAATGGCCGGCGCTTGCATAGCTCGTGTCGCGAGTCTTTGTGACCCACGTTGACACCACAGATGTTTCACGTGAAACAGGTCCATAATCGCGTGTCGCCGCGCGCATGTGCCGACGGGCGCAGATGGTCCGAGCCAAGCTTGTCCTCCCTATGGATGCTGGTCTCCATTGGGGCTCCCGCTGGTTTAGCCTCCCCCCCTCCCAGCCTCGTCTGCGATAAAGCCTGCGCGCCAAGGCCCCTTGGGAGTTGGTACCGGTCGGAAATCACTCCTGGGTCAGCATCCAGTTCAATCATGAGAACCGATGGCCAGTATGTTCACGTCGCCAGCAGTGGACATGCTACGTCCAGCCATCCACGCGCCGGTGCTGTGATCGGCCAGCTAGGTCCAGCCATCCACGCGCTGGTGCTGTGATCGGCCAGCTAGGTCCAGCCGCCCACGCGCTGATGTTTTGATCGACCAGCCAAGTTCGGCCGTCCACACGCTGGCGTCTGGTCGACCAGTTGCGTACACCCGTCCCCATGCTGACGTGGTGAACGTGCGGTGGCGATGAAGCCTTGATAGAGGGCCATCAGTACAAATTGGCTTGCCTACTAGGTGTACCCCTGCCCTTCGGTACATTTGGCGCCAATGCTTGCCTTGCAACTCGAAGGGATCGTTATGTGAAGGACACAGTGTCTACCAGGGCCCTTGGCGGAGGAGCGCACGAGCTGCACTGGTGCGACTCATCCTCATCCGTAAGGTTTCCGGCCGGGTGGAGTACAGCGTACCCCGCTCGGTGTCGAAATCGTCCCTATCGTTCCACTCCTTGCGTGCAAATGGCGACACTCGTAGATCCCACGAAGCGGCGTGATCGAACGTCGATCTCGATTGAGTGAACGCTCCCAACCGCGGGGCTTTTGATTGGCCGCACTGAGCAGCGCGAGCTAACTGGATATGTTCCACACTGGCCACGTGAACGGGATCCGCGCTGCATGCCGATGTTTCACGTGAAACCACGGTCAGAAATGAAGGTGTTCCCCGAGTAGGACGAGAGGCCTATTTTCACTGCCGGCGGGGCGAAGTATCTGTCGGTGCGCAAGTTGCAAGGGTGCATTGGGGATCCAGCCCAGGAATTGGAGGTACCCTTGTCCTTTGCTCGGTTCTGAGTGCCGCGCGTGAGCTGCCGCCGCCAGCACCGTTCAATTGATGCATCGGGAACAGTGCGGGCGCTGAGATTAGGTGGCCAACTGTCTGCGTATCGTTTCCGACCTGGGAAGCCGAATGGCCGAAAGGATAGGGAGGTAGTTCCACGCAGAGTTTCACGTGAAACATGGAGCAAGACCAGCAGTCGAGATGCACCCACGAAAATGGCCACCGCTGTTAGGCGGTGGCCATTCTCCTACGGGTAACTCCCTAAGTTTGAGTGAAACAGGCAGTTATGAAAGAACGTCAGAGAATTCCTTCTCAAAGAACTGCTTCGGCTTGGCGCCGATGACAGTGCTCTTCACTTCGCCGCCCTGGAACAGGTACACGGCAGGGATGGACGTGATTCCATATTCGGCGGCAATGGCAGGGTTGTCATCAACATTGACCTTGACGACGTCAACCTTTTCGCTGTACTCGACTGAGATTTCGTCCAGGATGGGGCCGAGCTTGCGGCAGGGGCCGCACCACTCAGCCCAGAAATCCACGATTACCGGCTTCTCTGCGGACAGGACGTCGGTGCCGAAACTTGCGTCAGTTACATCTTTAGCGTTGCTCATAACCTTATCTTTCTCTTCGGATATCAATGGGCGCAGATTATGCCGGCAGGTCTGCGAGGTAGTGTTCGACGTCGATTGCCGCCACGCAGCCGGAACCGGAGGCGGTGATGGCCTGGCGGTACGTGGGGTCCACAACATCGCCGGCAGCGAATACGCCGGGGACACTGGTCCTGGAGCTGCGACCGTCCACGGCGATGGTTCCCTCGGGGGTCAACTCGAGGACATCTTTGACGAGGTCGGTACGAGGATCATTGCCGATAGCGACGAAGACACCGGTGACTTCAAGCTCCGACAAGGAACCGTCCAACAGGTTCTTCAACCGAAGACCACTCACTTTGGCGGTTCCCAGCACGTCATCCACGGTGCTGTTCCATACGAACTTGATCTTCTCGTGGGCGAGTGCACGGTCCGCCATAATCTTGGAGGCCTTCAGTGAATCACGGCGATGAGCAACCGTTATCGATTTCGCGAACTTGGTGAGGAACAAGGCCTCCTCCATTGCCGAATCACCGCCGCCGATGACAGCGATGTCCTGGTCCTTGAAAAAGAAACCATCGCAGGTTGCGCACCAGCTGACGCCGTGTCCTGACAGGCGCTTCTCGTTGGGGAGACCCAGCTCCCTGTAGGCAGAACCGGTGGAGAGAATGACCGCTTTAGCCTTGAAGGTCTCCCCCGTGGCGATGGTCACCGTCTTGACGGGACCCTCGAGCTCCAAAGCCGTGACGTCCTCAAACTGGATCTCGGTCCCGAAGCGCGCTGCCTGCTTCTCGAAGTTCTCCATGAGGTCCGGCCCCATGATCCCGTCGGGAAAGCCCGGATAGTTTTCCACGTCAGTGGTGTTCATCAACTCGCCGCCGGCCGTCACAGATCCTGCCAGCAGCAGAGGCTTGAGGTTCGCCCTGGCTGTATAGACGGCTGCCGTATAACCTGCCGGGCCTGAGCCCACAATGATGACGTCGCGAACGTCGGACGCCGTCTTCTCTTCGATGGTCACTGGAGCGTGAACCTCTTCCTTGTTCGACTCGCCTCCCGGTGGAGGCCGGCCACATGGCACAACTGTGCGCGCGTGCTGAATATTCCATCGCCCGGGCAAGGTAAACCATCCGGGAAGAAGGGAGACCAGCCGTCGCAGGGCGCTTTTTCCAGACTACATTCCCTCCGCGACTGCCCGGGCGGCAGCAGTAATAGCGGCAGTAATATGCAGGGCGGTAACGACGCGTACTCCGGCCCCTTGCTCGTGGGACGTGTGCTACTGGACCTTGATTTCAGCCAACCGGAGACCGTAGCCATACCGGGTCTTGGGAGCTGCCAGCTTGGGGAGTGAATTGATGGAGACAATCACGTACTGTGCCTGGACCGGTTCCGGGAGCGGCATATTCAGGTCTGTGGACGTGAAGCTGTTGGTCCCCACTGCCTTGGCTCCGTCCATGGAGGGCTGGTCATTGGTATAAACGGTGATGTTGCCGCCGGACCCTCCAAGCTGCGAGAGCGTGATGGAAGAGACAGTCGCGGTGCCCTTGAGCTTCACCACAAGGGGAACGCCCTGCGGCGCCAGGCCACCCCAGTTTTCGGTCGCAAACTCCATGTCGGACCAGTAGCTGGCGGCGTTACCGTCGTAGGCCTTGATCAGATCGCGATCGAAGGTTGCGGCGAAGTCGAAGTTTCCCTGTCGGCTGACACTCTCAATGGCCGGTGGAACCGCGGGCGGGGCAGACGGTGCTGCCTGGGTTGCAGGTGCTGACGCCTGGGAGTTGGTGGTTGCCGGGGCGGCCGTCGGCTTGGCCTGCGGTGAGCTGAAGAGACTGCCGAGGTTGGTCACGGCGAAGATCAGTCCGGCGATCAGTACGACGGCCAGGAGGCCGCCAACCAACCAGCGCATGGAACGGGGCTGGTTTTCGTGCTCATCACGGTCATCGTCGTCATCAGCACGGTCAGCGAAGGCCACACCGGCGGCAGCGGGTGCCGCCGCACGCGCGAAGAGGGCTGGCTTGCCCGTCGCCGGACGCTGTTCCTGAGGGTCTTCGTGGGTGTCGTCGTAGTGTTCCTTGTCCCCTGCCTGCGCGTAGTCGTCATCAGACCACAGGGAAACCTTATGCGCGCGGTCCTGGGAGGGCTGGACCCGCGGCTGGGGTGTGCTTGCGGCAGCCGTATCATTGGGGCCCGTATCTGCATCCGCGGAACCAGTGCGCGCCTGCAGTGATGCGTCATGAGGGGCGACAGGCTGCGCGGCAGTGGCGTCCGGATCGATCCGGGAGGCTCCGCCTCCGGCTTTCGCCGCCGCACCAGCAGCGGCAGCACCAGCGGCCGCACCTGCAGCACCAGAACCGAAACCAGCACCTGCACCAGCTGCGCCGGTCCGGCCGGGCGCGGCGGGCTGCTGGGCGGCGGGACGGGCAGCAGGCCTGGGCGGTACGGCCGGAGCGGACCGGTAAGGATCAACCTGGCTGGGGTGCGTATCGGCGTAGTTGATGTATCCGGCGTCGACGTGGTCTTCCTCGTCGTACGGCTCGGGCTCGTGCGACCGAGGCTGGCCAAAGATTTCACTGCCCAGGGTGTCCGTGAAGAACGGTTCCACATAGGGCGGGTTGGGCGTTACCGCCAGGTCCAGCAGGTCTGCGGCGGACGTGTGGTTGGTGATGAGGTAGGTGGCGTCCTCGGTGACGCCAAGGTCCAGCACCTGCACGGTGCCGGGACGTTCGCCCGTGGCGACTTCGCGGGCACTCTGCGCAACCTGTTCGGTGTTCTCCGGTCCGGCCACCAGGATACTGACGGGGCGGTTGAGGACCTGGTCCACACCGTCCAGCACCAGATCGTGGTCGTGCGAGGCCAACACTGTGGCGGTGACCTTGTAGCGGCCGCCCAGTACTGATCCGACATCGATCGGGTTGGACACGTGTTCCTCCTAGACTGTCCGGGATTGCCGGCCTGATGACGCCACCGCAGTTCGGGTGCCGCGCAGGGCAAAACCGCGAATGCAACTACCCCTGTACCTGTTCGATCCTAGCCGATCCGCCCCAAACAGCCGTGGAGAAGACGTCCGCGGGACCGGATGGGACTCACTTTTTCCGCTTGCGCCGGGTCTTGAAATACGGGTTCTCGCCGGCCTTGCCCTGGTACGTGCGGCGGCCCGGAAGCGGGATCTGCTCCCTGAGCAGGCCGCCCCGGGCAGTGCCCGGCTGGTCCTCACCCGGCAGGTAGGCCTCTTCGGCACCTTGCCGCGCGCCGTCGTCGTACGTTTCCTGCCGCCGGGCACCGCGCTCCGGATCCGGGCCGGCGCGGAAGGAGACGGCGTCGAACTCGCCTGAAATCCGTGGGATAAGGCCGGTATCAACGGACGTGGTGGCGCGCTCGGGGCGGTGGCTGCGCTCCCCCTCCTCCGCACGTTCAACGGGAGCGGGCGAGGGCGTGTCCCCTGCTTCCGGAGCAGCGGCCTGGCCTCCGCGGCCAAACCTGCCCAGCAGCGGCCGGAGCATGTCGCTGAGCTCCGAGACCCGGAACAGCTTGAGCAGGAAGAAATACACCACCAGCATGACCGGACCCACCACAACAACGGTGACCAGCGCGGTGAGCCGGTTCTGCCACGCGAAACCGTCCGGGTTGTAGCTGCCCATGAGCCACAGGGCGCCGGCGCCGGCGATGGCCGAGCCAAGGGCCGCGTACCCCATCCGGATGTATGAGTTGGCGATCCGCGGGCCGTCCAGGTGCCCCAGCATGCGCCGCAGGAAGAACGCGCTGATGACCACGGAGAGGATGTTGCCCACCATGTAGAGGACGGCGATGGCATAGATGATCTGGCCCACCGGCAGGAACTGGATGGCAAAAGCGCCGGCCACGTACACCACCGCGAGCAGCAGCTGGACGTAGAACGGTGTGCGGGCGTCCTCGTTGGCGTAGAACACGCGGGACATCATGAAGTTGGCACTCATGAACGGGGTGCTGAGGGCCAGGATGGTGAGCGTCTGGGCCAGCATGACGCCGTCCTGCCGCGAGCCACCGGAGAAGAACATGCCCAGCGGGCCGGCCAGGGCAAACAGCGCCAGGGCGCCGAAGACGGTGGCCACGGCCATGGTCCGCAGGCCGTGCGAGAGGGCATCGCGCAGTTCCGCGCGGTTGCCGTCCTGGGACGCCCTGGTCATGCGGTTGAAGAGCACCGTGGCCAGGGACAGCGCGATGATCGAATGCGGCAGCAGGTACAGCTGGCTGGCCACTTCAAGGACTGCGTTGCCGGGAAGGGTCTCGGCGGAGGGGGCCCCCGCCTGCTGCAGCCGGATGCGTTCGGCGCCGGGGATGGTGGCGATGCGCATGACGTACAGGAAGGCAAGCTGCCCGACGGCGGCCGTCAGCAGCGTCCATACGCTCAGCCTGGCTGCGTGGCCCAGTCCCACGCCCCGCCACCCGAAGCGGGGGCGGAGGCCGAGCTTGAGCCGGAAGACCGGGACCAGCAGGATGGCGGTCTGGGAGAGTACGCCGATGGTGGAGAACCCGGCCACCAGGAGCGTTTGGGTGGGGCCCCAGTTGTCCAGCGTGTGGGGGTTGATTTCGTTGGTGCCGAAGATCCAGATGAACATGCCCAGGCCGGCGATGGCCACCAGGTTGTTCAGGATGGGGGCCCACATGGCGGGCCCAAAGGCGCCGTTGGCGTTCAGGACCTGGGTGAGCAGGGCATAGAGGCCGTAGAAGAAGATCTGCGGCAGGCACCAGAACGCAAAGGCCACGGCCAGCGCTTTTTGCTGAGGTGAATAGCCCTGCGTGGTCAGCTCGATCACGCCCGGCGCTGCCAGGGTGACCAGGGCCGTCAGGCCGAGCAGGAGCAGGACCGCCAGCGTCAGCAGCCGGCTGATGTAGTCCGCTCCCCTGTCCGGGGCTTTGCTGGCCTTGATGATCTGCGGGACCAGTACGGCGTTGAACACGCCGCCGGCCACCAGGAGGAAGATCAGGTTGGGCAGGTTGTTGGCGTTGATGAACGTGTCATTGACCGTTGAGCCCAGGCCCAGGGCGGTACCGAGCATCCAGGTCTTGCCGAAGCCCAGGAAACGCGAGACGAGGGTGCCGGCCGCCATGATGGCGCTGGAACGGGTCTCACTGGCGCCGCCAGCTGCAGGCTGGGCTATGTCCGGAGCCGCCGGCTCCGGGGGCACTCCGTCGGGTGCGGCGTCATCGGGCCGGCCGGACCGGTCTGAAGGAAAGTTGGTAGCTGACATCGACTTCATCGTCTCACCCACCGGCACTTAACACCGCAATGGCGACGGCGGCGTCCGGGCTTAGAGGTGCCCGGGCAGGACCTCGCGGGCGAGGTCGGCGATGCGGCGTTCGTTGGGGAAGGACAGCTTCCGCGCAAGTTCCTGGATGGGCACCCACGCCACATCCACGGCTTCCTGGTCGGGATCGTTCTCGATGGTGAGTTCGCCGCCGGTGGCACGCAGGAGGTAATGGTGCACGGTCTTGTGGACCCGGTGGCCGCTGACGGTGAACCAGTAGTCGATGCTGCCAAGCGGCGCCAGGATCATGCCCTCGATGCCGGTTTCCTCGGCGATTTCCCGGACTGCGGCCTCTTCGTTGTTTTCCTTGCCCTCCGGATGCCCCTTGGGCAGGCACCACTCCAGGCGGCCACCCCTGTTAAGGCGGGCGATGATCGCAACCCTCAATTCGGCGTCGGAGGTATCCACCACAACGCCGCCGGCCGAGACTTCCTCCACCGTGGGCAGGGACGCCGGTGCCGATTGCTGGGCAGGGGCAACGTGCGCCCCGATTGCCGACGGCAATGGTGCGTTCGTCCTCCTGCCGGGAGCGCTCGGTACTGGATGGGCCATGGAGTCCACTCTAACGACTGTTGCCCTCCGGTGATGACCGGAACATGACACCAACATGGACGGGATATGACGCACTTTCCGGCAGGGAACCTCAATCCGCGCGGATCGTGACGCTTTTTTGGACTGCCGCGGCGCTGGTTTCTGCCAAGCTTAAGGAACTATGTCGCACGCACATCACAAGATTGATTCCCACACTGTCGACTTCAAGGTGGACCCGGTGGTCCTGGAGCTCGGGCAGCGCTTCGTGGACGCCGGCCACGAGTTGTCCCTGGTGGGCGGTCCCGTGCGCGACCTGTTCCTTGGCCGGACCTCCCCCGACCTGGACTTCACCACCGACGCCACCCCGGACCAGACCGTGGCGCTGATCAAGAAGTGGGCAGACAACTTCTGGGAGATCGGTCGCGCCTTCGGCACCATCGGCATGCGCAAGGCCGGCTTCCAGATCGAGATCACCACGTACCGGGCCGAGGCGTACGATCCCGACTCCCGCAAGCCCGTGGTGGCGTTCGGCTCCTCCTTGACCGACGACCTGCTGCGCCGCGACTTCACCATTAACGCCATGGCCTTGAAGCTGCCCTCCATGGAACTGGTGGACCCCTTCGGCGGCGTCCGCGACCTCCACGCCTCCGTGCTGAACACTCCCGGCGCGCCCGAAGCGTCCTTCTCCGATGACCCCCTCCGGATGATGCGGGCCGCCCGGTTCGCCGCGCAGCTGGGAGTTTCGGTCTCCGGCGACGTCCGGGAGGCCATGACGGGCATGGCGGACCGGATCAAAATCATTTCCGCCGAGCGCGTCCGGGACGAACTGGTCAAACTGGTCTGCGGAGCCCGGCCACGCGTGGGGATTGACCTCCTGGTGGACACCGGACTGGCCGAGCATGTGCTGCCCGAGGTCTCCGCCCTCCGGCTCGAATCCGATGAGCACCACCGGCACAAGGACGTCTACCAGCACTCCCTCCAGGTACTGGAACAGGCAGCAGAGCTTGAAACCGACGCGGAGGGGCCCGTGCCCGGCCCGGACTTCGTGCTGCGTTTCGCAGCATTGATGCACGACGTCGGAAAGCCGGCGACGCGCCGCTTCGAAGCGGGCGGCGCGGTGAGCTTCCGCCACCACGACATGGTGGGTGCCAAGCTCACCAGCAAGAGGATGAAGGCGCTGCGGTTCGACAATGACACCATTAAGGCCGTTGCACGGCTGGTGGAGCTCCATATGCGCTTCTACGGCTACGGCGATGCGGGCTGGAGCGATTCCGCCGTCCGCCGGTATGTGACCGACGCCGGCCCGCTGCTGGAGCGGCTGCACCGCCTGACCCGCTCCGACGTCACCACGCGGAACCAGCGCAAAGCCGAGCGTTTGGCCTTCGCCTATGACGACCTCGAGGCCAGGATTGCAGCCCTCCGCGAACAGGAGTCCCTGGACGCGGTGCGCCCGGACCTCGACGGAGCCCGGATCATGGCCCTGCTGGACATCAAACCGGGGCCTGTGGTGGGCCGCGCCTACAAGTTCCTCCTGAATGAACGGATGGAACACGGACCACTGCCCACCGAAGAAGCTGAGGCGCGCCTCCTCCGGTGGTGGGACGAACAGCCTGAATCCGCACCTGCCGCATCCGGGGCCGAAGCCCCTCCCGCCGTCGTCGAACCTTCACCCGTTGAGGAGTCCAAGTGACCAACCCCGCCTTTGCCCCGCGCCCCCAGCTCTGGATCCTCCGCCACGGCGAAACCGAATGGTCCAAGAGCGGGCAGTACACGGGCCTCACGGACCTCCCGCTGACGGTGGAAGGCGAGCAGCAGGCCGTGGAGGCCCGCAAGGTACTGGACGGCGTCGACTTTGACCTGGTGCTCACATCCCCACTTCGGCGCGCTCGGCGGACGGCCGAACTCGCCGGCTTCCCCGATGCCCGGCATGAACCACTCGCCGTTGAATGGAACTACGGAGACTACGAGGGGATCAGTTCAGACCTCATCCGCAAGGACAATCCCGACTACCTGATCTGGACGCATGGCGTGCCCAACGGGGAGACACTCGACGAGGTGGCCGCCAGGGCGGACAAGATCATCGGCCGGATCCTGGAATCCGGGATGGACAACGTGCTGATCGTGGCGCATGGACACTTCTCCCGTATCCTCACGGCGCGCTGGCTGGAATTGCCGCCGACGGAGGGCCGGCATTTCATTCTTGGCACGGCGAAAGTCTGCACGCTTGGCTGGGATAAAAAGACCCCCGCTATTGTGCGCTGGGGCCTTTAAACCTCTTTATTCAAAAAGTTTCCGCCTTTTCCCCGGAATTGCTGGTCTTCCATGGAATCCTGCGGTACCTTTATTCCTGACCCCACGGGTGATCTCCCCGGGTCCTTGACCGCATTGCACCCCACGCAGCGGACAGCAGAAAAGGAGGTTGGGATAATGATGACTTTGACTGGCGAATGGAATGCCCCCATCAATGCATTCCCGGCCTTTGCTGATGACGCATGCGTGGCTTCGGTCAACTCCGGCTACCGCCGGGCGGCGGCCCTCCCGGGCCTGCTGCGGCGCCGCTAACAGGCGCCGGCTTCCCGGACACCCGCTCCGCACGGCCCAGGCCGGGAATGTGCCCTGGAAGGGCCGCGCGGCTTCCAAGCTGAGTTTCCGGCTGGCTTTCCGGATGCTGCTGCCCCGGCACCCGCTGCGCAGCCGCATAATCCCGCGTTCGTCGGAACTCTTTCCCGGGGCCGTGCTCCGCGCTTGGCTCACGGTGCTCAGTGCCGAAATTGTGCTCTTTGCGCGCAATTCCCGCTAATCCCCTCCAATTGATTTTTTGCGCCCTAATTCGCGCCGCTTTTGCGCGCAGAAATACGGCGCTAATTTCCCATGCGCTTTTGCGCCCTATTTCCGAAGAAAGGAGGTGGCTCCCTTGATGCGAATAATCATGGGGCTCCTGTCCCGTCCCCTGCAGCGCCGCAGTTCCCTGAACACTGCCCTGCTGGAGCAGCACAGGAACGACGTTTTCGTGCTCATGCACCAGCAGATGGGCGGCCTGCGCTGACTGCCGGCCCCGATCCCGCGGGACGGGGCCGGCTGTAAGCTCGATGCCATGCACGAGACCCAGGCGCCGGACGGTAAACGACGGCCCCGAATCGTGGTGCCCAGCCGCAGTGATGCCCTGCTGCAAAAATTCACCGAGGTGATCGGCGGCCCGCTGGGGACCAGGTCGGATCCCGGCGTGGTCTCCCCCGTCATCTATTCGGTGGAACGTGTTCTCATTGTCCTCACGGCGCTGGCAGCCCTGGCGGGGATCCTGCTGAAAGGGTATTGCAGGGTCAACGGCTGGGAAACTCCCACGCAGTTCTATGCCACCTGCTACTCGGATTTCCCCGAACTGTTCCGGAACCGCGGCATGGCGGCGGGAGTCTTTCCCATCCTGGGCACCGGCAGCCAGTTCGAATACCCGGTGCTCCTCGGCTTGATAGCGGGGGTGACGGCGTGGCTGGTGCCCGGCGGCGAGGCAAGTGCGCGGGCCCTGGCCTACTTCGACATCAACGCCGTGCTGCTCGCGGCGGTGGCCATGGCCACCGTGCTGGTGATTGCCCGCATGCCCGGCCGCAGGCCCTGGGATGCCGCCATGGTGGCCGTGGCGCCGGGGATCATCCTGGCCGGAACCATCAACTGGGATCTGTGGGCTGCGTTCCTGCTGGCACTTGGAATGTACTTTTTCGCCCGGCAGCAGCTTGTTCCCGCCGGGGTCATGATCGGCCTCGCAACCGCCACCAAGCTGTATCCGCTCCTGGTGCTGGGCGCCATTCTGCTGCTTGCCGTGCGCACCGGACGGTGGCGCCCGTTGCTGGTGACCGGGGGCAGCGCAGCCGCCGCGTGGGTCCTGGTCAATCTCCCCTTTGCCGCCGCCAATCCTGCCGGGTGGGCCTATTTCTTCCAGTACAGCGCAGACCGGGGCGCCGGCTACAGTTCAGCCTGGTTTGCCTACAACCTGGTGGCGGACCGACTGGGCTGGTCGGGGATTGGCGCCGTCGGGGTTAACGTCCTGTCCGCCACGTTGTTTGCTGTGGCCTGTGCGGGCATCGCCGCTGTTGCCCTGACCGCCCGCCGCCGCCCCCGCCTGGCGCAGCTGGTGTTCCTGATCGTCGCGGCCTTCATCCTCACCGGCAAGGTCTATTCGCCCCAATATGTGGTGTGGCTCATTCCGCTGCTGGCCCTGGCAAGGCCGCGGTGGCGCGACTTCCTGGTCTGGCAGGGTATCGAAGCCCTGCATTGGGCTGCGATCTGGATGTACCTTGGACAGGTGACCAGCGCAGGTTCCTCCCAGCACAACCTGGACATGCCCTACTACGTCCTGGCCGTCGCCGCGCACATGGCCGCGGTGGCGTACCTGATGGCACGCGTCGTGTGGGATATCTACGACCCCACCTACGATCCCATCCGCCGGCACCATCTCGACGATCCGCACGGGGGGCCGTTCGCCAACGCACCGGACCGGATCCGGCTTAAGCTACTGCGCCCGGCCTCATTCCACACTTCGAAGGAGGGGGCCCGTGCCTGACGTGGCGGTAGTGGGCTCGGGCCCGAACGGACTCTCGGCAGCTGCGGTCATGGCACGGGCCGGACTTTCTGTGGAGGTCTTTGAGGCCGCAGCAAAGATTGGCGGCGGAACGCGGACCACGGAGTTGATGCAGCCCGGGCATTTCCACGATGTCTGCTCCGCAGTGCATCCAATGGCCCTGGCCTCCCCGTTCTTCCGGGCATTCGAGCTGCCCCGCAGGGTGGACCTCATCACCCCGGACGTGTCCTTCGGTTCACCGCTGGAAGGTGGCCGGGCAGCCCTGGCCTACAAATCGATGGACCGGACGGTCGAGGGACTGGGCCAGGACGGGCCCGCGTACCGGCGGCTCATGGAACCGTTGGTCCGCCATATTGACGACGTCATGGACTTCACCCAAAACCAGCTCCTCCGGATCCCCCGGAACCCGCTGGTGGCCGGCGTCTACGGACTGCGGACCCTGGAACAGGGGACCGGGCTGTGGAACCTTCGGTTCCGGGAGGAACTGGCGCCCGCACTCCTGAGCGGGGTAGCCGCCCACGCCGTCTCCCATTTGCCGTCCCTGGCAGCCTCGGGAGCCGGGCTGATGCTCGGCGCCCTGGGGCACGCCGGCGGATGGCCCATCCCGCGCGGCGGTTCCGCCTCCATCGCGGCAGCACTAGCGGACGACATCCGCGCCCACGGGGGTGTCATCCACACCGGAACCCCCATAGACCGGCTGGAGCAGCTTCCTGCCACCCGTGCCACCTTGCTGGACGTGGCACCAAAGGGGTTGCTGGACATGGCAGGGCCCTCACTTCCCGGACGCTACCGGAGGGCCCTGGAGGGCTTCCGCTACGGCAATGGCTCCTGCAAGGTTGACTTCATCCTGTCCGGCCCCGTGCCATGGCAGGCCAGTGGACTTTCCGACGCCGGCACCGTGCACGTGGGCGGTACGCGGGCCGAGCTGGCACGCTCGGAGAACGAGGTCAGTGCCGGACGGCACCCTGAACGGCCCTATGTGCTCGTGGCCCAACCGTCCCGCTTCGACCCCGGCCGCGCCCCGGCAGGCCGGCACACACTGTGGACGTACTGCCATGTTCCTTCCGGCTCCACAAAGGACATGACCAGCCAGGTTGCGGCCCAGCTGGAACGGTTCGCCCCGGGCTTCCGCGACCTGGTGGTGGAATCACACGCCATCACCGCAGCGGAGTTGGCCGAGTACAACCGGAACTACATTGGCGGCGATTTCAGCGCCGGCATCATGGACGTCCGTGGCCTTGTCCAGAAGCCGGTGGTGTCGCCGGTCCCGTGGCGGACGCCGCTGCTGGGCGTCTACCTGTGTTCGTCGTCGACACCGCCGGGTCCCGGGGTCACGGGCATGCCCGGGATGCACGCCGCGAAGCACGCTTTGAAGGATGTCTTCAAACTGCCGGTGCCGGACCTGGGTCTCTAGGTTCCGAAGTGGCAGGTGCAGAGGACGCCGGTGGCGTCCTTGGTGGCCGGCCCGGGGGATAATGGCGCCATGGGGAAATCAACAAAACTTTCGCTTGCCGTAGCTGCGCTCATCCTGGGAACCTCGCTGGTGGCCTGCGACGACGGAAAGTCCGGCGCCGAAGCCGCGGCACAACAGCTGGCCACGGCAGTCTCGGCCCTGGACGTGGGATCGGTGGCATTTGACGGCAAGGACGCCGCCGCGGCAAATGACCAGCTGCACCAGGTCTTTGCGGCCCTGGATCCGCAAAAGCCCGAGGTCCAGGCGGGCGGACTCACGCTGGACGGCGATAAGGCCTCCGCCCCGTTGAACTACACCTGGAAGTTCGGCGATGCGGAGTGGAAGTACACCATCCCGGCGAACTTCAGGAAGTCCGGCGACAAATGGCTCACCGTCTGGAATCCGGGCCTCCTGGCGCCCGGCCTCGGGGAGAGCGAAATTGTGACCAAGGGATCCCAGTCCCCTCAGCGTGCCGACATCCTTGGCGCCGGAGACGTCCCGTTGGTGACTTACCGTCCCGTTGTGAACGTGGGCATCGACAAGCCCCAGCTGGGCAGCGCGGACCCTGCCGATTCCGCCGGCAAACTGGCGGCCCTTGTAGGGGTGGATCCTGCCGCCTACGTGCAGCAGGTCAAGGCAGCCGGTGCGCAGGCCTTCGTTCGGGCCATCACCCTGCGGGAAGAGGGCAGGACCATCTCCGATGAGCAGATCCGGGCCATCCCGGGCGCCCGCGGCATTCCGGCATCGATCCCCCTGGCTCCGAGCAGGACCTTTGCCCGTGCCGTGCTCGGTTCGGTGGGGGAAGCCACAGCCGAACAGATCGAAGCGTCCGATGGTGCCCTGGCTCCCGGAGATGTCACGGGCATCGGCGGGCTCCAGCAGCAATACGACGAACAGCTCCGCGGATCTGACGCCGTGGTCATCCGTGCCCAACGCGCCGACCTTACGCGCGAACAAATCCAATCCGCCGGCACCGACCCCCGGCGCGTCCTCTTCCAGGTGGAGCCCAAGCCGGGGACGCCGCTGAAGACTACCCTTGACCCCCGGCTGCAGACCCTGGCCGAGAGCACCCTGGAGGGAGTGGGGCCGGCGTCAGCCATCGTGGCCCTTCGGCCTTCCACCGGTGCCGTGCTGGCAGCCGCATCGGGGCCGGGCAGCAACGGCTACAACACAGCCATGCTGGGGCAGTACGCCCCGGGTTCCATCTTCAAGATGGTGGACTCGCTGGCCATGTTCCGCAACGGAATGACGCCGGACTCCACCGTCCAGTGCACCCCCACGCTCACCGTGGACGGGCGGACCTTCAAGAACTCCGAAGGGTACCCGGAGACCTCCCTGGGTGCAGTGACCCTGCGGGACGCCTTTGCGCACTCCTGCAATACCGCCTTCATTTCCCAGCGGGACGCGGTGTCGCAGGGCCAGCTTGAAGCCGCCGCTACGTCCATGGGGGTGGCGGTCGAAGCGCCGAAACTTGGTGCTGAAGCCTTCCTCGGTTCGGTTCCCGGGCAGGCCCAGGGCACCGAGCACGCAGCGTCCATGATCGGCCAGGGCAAGGTACTGCTCTCCCCCTTGGCGGCGGCCATCATGGCAGGCTCGGTGGCCAAGGGCGCCCCCGTCTCCGCGCAACTGGTACTCAACCCCGATGCGGGGGCTCCGGCTGCGGGAACGACGGCGGGCTCCACTGCTCCCGCCGCCGCACCTTCCGCGACGGCGACGGCCGAGGCACCATCCACGGCCTCCGACAAGCCGATCACGGCCGCGGAGGCTGCGTCACTGGCAGACATGATGCGTGCGGTGGTTACGTCGGGCCACGCAGGCTTCCTTTCGAGCGTTCCCGGGGCGCCTGTCGGGGCGAAGACCGGAACCGCCGAGTTCGGCAACGAGAATCCGCCGAAGACCCACGCCTGGATCGTGGCCGTCCACGGCGACCTGGCCGTGGCCGTCTTCGTGGAGGACGGCGGCCTGGGCGCCACCACCTCCGGCCCGCTGCTGAAGCAGTTCCTCACCGCCGCCGGCTAGGGACGGCCATGGGAGGATTGACGGTGTGGCCCATATTGACGTTTCCGGCATCGGCTACTTCCTCTCCGACGGCACCCAGCTCCTGAACGGGGTGACCTTCAAGGTTCCGGACGGCACCAAGACCGCCCTGATCGGACCCAACGGCACAGGCAAGACCACGCTGTTCCGGATCATCGCCGGAGACCTGGTCCCCGACGAGGGTGTCATTGGACGCTCCGGAAACATGGGCATCATGCGCCAGTTCGTGGGGCAGGTGCGGGACGGCTCCACCGTCCGGGACCTCCTGGTGTCCGCCGCTCCCCCGGCGCTGGCTTCCGCCGCCCGCGAGGTTGATGACGCCGAACTGGCCATGATGGAGCACGACGACGAACCTACCCAGATGCGCTACGCCCAGGCCATCGTGGACTGGGGGGACGCCGGCGGCTACGACGTCGAGACCGTCTGGGATGAGGTCTGCATGGCCGCGCTGGGACTGCCGTTTGACCGCGCACAGCACCGCCCGGCGTCGACCCTTTCCGGCGGCGAGCAAAAGCGGCTGGTGCTGGAGGCACTGTTCGCCGGCCCGGACGATCTCCTCCTTCTGGACGAGCCGGACAACTACCTTGACGTGCCCGGCAAACGGTGGCTGGAGGAGAAGCTGAATGAGTCCAGGAAGACCGTCTTCTTCATCAGCCACGACCGGGAACTGCTGAACAACGCCGCCGGCCGCATTGTCACCCTCGAGCCCGGCATCAACGGGGCCGCCGCGTGGATCCATGGCGGCGGCTTCGAGTCCTATGTGGAGGCCCGTGCGGACCGGAACGCACGGTTCGAGGAATTGCGGAAACGCTGGGATGAGGAGCACATCAAGCTCAAGGAACTCGTCAACATGTACAAGAACAAGGCCGCTTTCCGCTCCGATATGGCCAACCGCTACCACGCCGCCCAGACCCGGCTGGCCAAGTTCCTTGAAGTGGGGCCGCCGGAGGCACTGCCCATCGAACAGAACGTGCAGATGCGGCTCAAGGGCGGGCGGACCGCGAAGCGTGCCATCGTGGCGGAGCAGCTGGAACTGACCGGGCTGATGAAGCCCTTCTCCACAGAGGTCTGGTTCGGCGACCGCGTGGGCGTGCTGGGCTCCAACGGCTCCGGCAAGTCACACTTCCTTCGGCTGCTGGCCACCGGCGGCACCGACCCCGAACGCGAGCACCTGCCGGTTTCGGACGTGGAGATCGCAGAGGTACCGCACGAAGGCACCGTGAAACTGGGCGCCAGGATCCGGCCCGGATTCTTCGCCCAGACCCATGTCCGCCCCGACCTGTTGGGCAAGACACTGCTGGAAATCCTGCACCGCGGCGATGAACACCGTTCCGGCCTTGGCCGGGAGGCAGCCGCCGGTGCCCTGGACGGTTACGGGCTTGCAGGACAGTCGGAACAGAAGTATGAGTCCCTCTCCGGCGGGCAGCAGGCACGGTTCCAGATCCTCCTGCTGCAGCTCAGCGGTGCCACCCTGCTGCTGCTCGACGAACCCACGGACAACCTGGACCTGCATTCCGCCGAAGCACTGGAACGGGCCATTGACCACTTCGAGGGAACCGTCCTGGCTGTCACCCACGACCGCTGGTTCGCGCGGACGTTCGACAGGTTCCTGGTGTTCGGCTCCGACGGAAAGGTGTACGAGTCCGCTGGGCCGGTATGGGACGAACAAAGGGTTGACCGCGTCCGCTGACAGGTTGCCCTATCAGATATGGCTGTTATACCGATGGCGGATTCAAGTGGTGGTCGCAACACGTCCTATGCGGCTGATTCTTCCAGAATTTGCTGGAGGACTTGTGCGGGTGTCTTCCAGCCGAGGGTTTTGCGTAGGCGGCCGTTGAGTCCGGCGGCGGCGTAGTCGAGGTCTTCGGGCGTGACTTTGGTGAGGTCCATGCCTTTGGGGAAGTACTGGCGCAGGAGTCCGTTGGTGTTCTCATTCGTGCCGCGTTGCCAGGGTGAGTGGGGGTCGCAGAAGTAGACGTCCGCTCCGGTGGCGATCCTGACGCGTTCATGAATGCCGACCATCTCCGCGCCCTGGTCCCAGGTCAGGGACCGGCGCAGCTGAGCCGGCAGCGTAGGCAGGGTTTCCTCGATAGCGGCCAGTACCTGCTCGCCGGTGTGCCCGTTGGGCAGGTGCAGGAGCATCACGAAGCGGCTGCTGCGTTCCACGAGTGTTCCGATCGCCCCGGTGCCGGGGGTACCGATGATCAGATCGCCCTCCCAGTGTCCGGGAACAGCCCGGTCATCGGCCTCCGCGGGGCGTTCGCTGATCAGTAACTCTTTCGGGACCCGGGGCTTTCGGTTCCCGGCCCGCCGGTTCGGTTGGCGCACGGCCCGGCCCGTCCGCAGGGCAGCGGTGAGCTCGGCCTTCAGCCCGCCGCGGCCTTGGATATAGATGCACTGATAGATCGTCTCGGGGCTGATGCGCATGCTTTCATCATCGGGGAAATCGATCCGCAGCCGGGCGCTGATCTGTTCGGGGGATAACCGTTCCCGGGCCGTCAGCATCCCGGCAACGTAGAGTGCCAAGGCCTCGTTAACGGCCAGCTTCCGGGTCTTGGGCCTGCGTGCCAGCTTCTGCGCCCGATTCTGCGCCGAGGACGCCAGATAAGGGCGTTGGCCACCGTTGCGGATGTTGCGGCCCAGTTCCCTGCTGATCGACGAGGGGCTCCGGCCCAAACGCCGGCCGATCTCACGCACCCCACACCCGGCCGCCCGCCAGACCGCAATCAGCTCGCGTTCACGGAAGGACAAGTACCGCCGGCAGGCAGGCCTAATTGCAGGATTCACCCCACCATGCTGACGGACGATCACCCGGGCCGCTGACGGAGAAAGACCGGCAGCCTCCGCGGCCAACTCATCAGACGCTCCAGAAGACCTCGCCTCCCAGAAAACCCGAACCACCTCACGCAACACCTCAGGCCGACCAAAACCCATGACAACACCCCAATCACTCAGGTGTTGCAACGACCCCTTGAACCAGCCGATGGATTAGCAGCTGTAACTGATGGAGCAAGCAGTTATCTCTCTTTCTTACTGAGCAAATGATCATTGAGTGTTAGCATATGCTCATGAAGACCGATGAGCGGCACCGGGCCATTGCCGAAATCCTCCGGCGGCAGCCCGAGGTAAGCGTCGAGGACCTGATGCAGGCCTGTGCCGCCTCCGGCGCAACCATCCGCCGGGACCTTGAAGTACTGGCAGGCCATGGCGTCCTCCGAAGGGTCCACGGCGGTGCACGGAGCCTGATCGGCCACGGACAGAACCCCGGCTATGGACAGCGCGAGCTGGAGGACCGGGACGCGAAGAAGCGCATCGCTGCTGCCGTGGCGGGACTGCTGGTCCAGGGTGAACATGTCTGGCTTGACAGCGGCAGTACGGCAACGGAGGTGGCACGGGCAGCGCTTGGCCGGGAACTGACCCTGATGCCCATGTCCCTGCAGGCCCTCAATGCAGCCACAGGCGGGGACAATGCCGGGGGCTCCCGCCCCGCTCTGCTGCTGCCCGGCGGAAGCGTGGTGCCCGGCGAACTCTGTTTCCGCGGGCCCCTGGCCGAGTCCAACATCAGGTCGCTGCGCTTTGACACCGCGGTGGTCACGCCCTGCGCCGTGGATTTCCACGACGGCCTGCTGGCCCACGACCTGGAGGATGCAGCGGTAAAGAAAGCCGGCCTGGAATCGGCGGCTCGCGTGGTGGTGGCCGCCTCAGCAGCGAAGTGGCACGCCAATGCCCGGGTACTCGTCGCCGGCCTGGACCGGGTGGATGTGATCGTGACGGACCGGCAACTCAGCGCCCGGGACAAAGCCGAACTCGAAAAATACTCTGTGGAAGTAGTGAGCGTATGAGCACCAACACCGGCACCGAACAGCAGGCCGGCCTGAGGGCAGCCGCCGCGGCCACGTTCGTGGTCTTCGGCATCAACGGACTGGTCTTCGCCAGTTGGGCGGCCAGGATCCCTGCCGTCACGCAAACGCTGCACATCACGTCCGGCCAAATGGGCACGCTGCTGCTGTGCACGGCTGTGGGCTCGTTGCTGGCACTGCCCACCGCCGGCCTGGTGGTCGGCAGGATTGGCACCGCCAACACGGTCCGCTTTGCCGGCCTGCTGGCGGCGGCGGCAGGCGTGGGCATTGCCCTGTCACTCTCGGCCACGTCCATTCCCGGAACGGCCGTGTCGCTGTTCTTCTTCGGCATTGGCATCGGGCTCTGGGACGTGGCACAAAACATCGAAGGCGCCGATGTGGAGCATAAGCTCCGCCGCACCATCATGCCCCAGTTCCACGCGGCCTTCAGCGGCGGCGCATTCGTGGGAGCCCTCGTGGGTGCAGGGCTTTCCACCCTGGGCATCGACCTCCCGCTGCATCTCCTGGTGATTGCCGCGGTGGTGGTGCTCGTGGCCCTGGTGGTTCCGCGCTATTTCCTTCCCCACATCTCAACGGCCCCCGCCGAAGGGGAACCGAAGCCGACCAAGGGACCTTCCGCCTGGCGGGACAGCAGGACTCTGCTGATCGGCGTAGTAGTCCTTGGCGCCACGCTCACTGAAGGCGCTGGCAACGACTGGATTGCCAAGGCGTCGGTGGACGGACTCGCGGCCTCCGAGTCAACGGGGGCGCTCATGTTCGCCCTCTTCGTCCTTGCCATGACGGCCATGCGGTTCCTCGGCGGCCGCGTTATCGACAGGTACGGACGGGTCACCGTGTTGCGGGCCAGCATGGCCGCGGCAGCTGCCGGACTGGGTCTCTTTGTGCTGGCCCCCAACATCTGGCTCGCCGCCATCGGCGCGGCCCTTTGGGGCGTTGGTGCCGCCTTGGCCTTCCCAATGGGCATGTCCGCTGCCTCCGATGACCCACAGCACTCCGCTGCCCGCGTTTCGGTTGTATCCACGCTCGGGTATATATCCTTCCTCGCAGGACCCCCGCTGCTGGGTTACCTGGGTGACCTCACCGGTATCCACACTGCCCTGCTGGCGATCATGGCGCCCATCCTGGTGGCCCTGCTTCTGGCCGGAGCCGCAAGGCCCCTGCGGAGCGGGGAGCGAGCCGCTGAGCGGGAGTAGCACTTGGGGTTAGGGTGATCACATGCAAAGCGCAAGGCCGCGGGGACGAAGCTGGATCAGCCGCCTCGATAGATACCTTCTCAAGCATGTATCCAACCTGCCGGGCGGCAACCATGACGTGTTCTTCCGCCGGCTCTCAGCCTCAGCCAACAAGGGCAAACTGTGGATGGGGGCGGCGGCGCTCCTGGCGCTCTTTCCCGGCAAGACGCGGAGGGCCGCACTGCATGGCCTGCTCGCCCAAGGGGTGGCCTCAGCCGTGACCAACGTGGTGTTCAAAACCCTGCTCCCCCGGACCCGCCCGCTCCCGGAGCACCTGCCGGTCTTCCGCTTCGTGCATCCACAGCCCACGAGCTCCTCCATGCCGTCGGGGCATTCAGCGTCTGCCATAGCGTTTGCTGTCGGCGCCGGCCTTGTTCGCCCCGCCGTAGGTGCCGCCCTGGCTCCCGCCGCCCTGGGAGTTGCCTATTCAAGGGTGCACACCGGCGCCCACTGGCCCTCGGACGTCCTCTTCGGTTCAGCGCTTGGTGCCGGCGCCGCCCTGGTGACACGGCACTGGTGGCCGGTCCGTCCGCCGATACCGCAAACCACCAGGGCCTGGACCAGTGCACCTGAACTGCCGGATGGCGAGGGCTTGAGCATCGTCGTGAACACTCTGGGCGGGTCGTTCAAGGAGGAAACCGCGTCAGCGCTCAAAGAAGTATTTCCCAAGGCGCATATAAAAACGGTGCAGCCAGATGAGGACCTGCTGCAGCGGATTGCCGCCACCGCTGACTTCCCCGGTACCCGCGCCCTGGGCGTGTGGGGCGGTGACGGAACCGTGGGAGCGGCAGCCGCTGCCGCCGTCGAACGTTCCATTCCCCTGCTGGTCCTGCCGGGGGGAACCCTGAACCACTTTGCCCGCGACGCGGGGACAGGAAGCCTGAAGGATGCTGTGGAAGCGGCAGGCAGGGGTGATGCGGCCCTGGCTGACATCGGCGTCGTAATCGCGGAACGTGGCCTGGCGGGAAGCCCAGAGGTATCCGAACTGGTCATGCTCAACACTTCAAGCATCGGCCTGTACCCGAACTTCGTGCGGCGGCGGGAGCACCTGCAGCCGGCGCTGGGGAAGCCGTTGGCCGGCGTCGTGGCGATGTTCAGGACCTTTGCCGCGGGCACCCCCATCACGCTGTCCGTGGACGGAGTGGTGCACAAAGTGTGGATCGCCTATCTGGGCCGGGGCCGGTTCTACCCCCGGGACCATGCGCCGCTTTTCCGGCCGGTGATGGATGACGGGGTCCTGGATGTGCGGATGATTACCCGCTGATGAATCCTTCGCGCGCGTGCGGCTGCTGTGGTCCGTCCTGACAGGCACGGTGGCAAGTTCCAGCATCACCCATCTGCGGGAGGCCACGGAAGTCAGGATTGACGCCGGGGGTGCGCCCATGGCGCTGGCAGTGGATGGAGAAGCGCTGGCCGGAGTCCGCAGCGTGGCCTACCGGATCCAGCCGAGGGCCCTGACGTACTACTCGCCGCGCCGCTGACCGGTGGCGGCGGCAGGAGGCGGACCCTGATTCTCCCCTGAATCATCCCTGATTCCGGGGAAAACCTGCCCGGGCGTCGGTAGCGTAGGGCATGAACACCCACCAAACACCGTCCGCAGCCCCGCGCTGCCGTGCAAAGGATTCTCCATGATCGAGGCAAACGGACTGACCAAGGTCTACGGCGCCAAAACCGCCGTGGCCGGTGTCAGCTTTACCGTCAGGGCAGGGCAAGTGACAGGCTTCCTGGGCCCCAACGGCGCAGGAAAGTCCACCACCATGCGGATGATCATGGGACTGGACCGGCCGACGTCGGGATCTGTCACCGTCAATGGCCTCCCTTACGTCCGGCACAAGGCACCCCTGCGCGAAGTGGGCGCACTGCTGGACGCCAAGGCCGTGCACACCAGCCGTAGTGCCTACAACCACCTGCTGGCCATGGCCGCCACACACAGCATCCCCAAGTCACGGGTGCACGAGGTCATTGAGATGACCGGACTGGACGCCGTGGCACGCAAGAAGGCCGGCGGCTTCTCCCTGGGAATGGGCCAGCGGCTGGGCATTGCCGCGGCCCTGCTGGGGGACCCGCAGACCCTCATCCTCGACGAACCCGTCAATGGCCTGGACCCGGAAGGCGTGGTCTGGGTGCGGAACCTGGTCCGCTACCTCGCGGGGCAGGGACGCACGGTGTTCCTTTCCAGCCACCTGATGAGCGAGATGGCGCAGACCGCGGACCACCTGATCGTCATTGGACGAGGCCGCGTGATTGCCGACGCACCCATCAACGACATCATCACCGGCAAGGGCCAATCCCGGGTCCGCGTCCGCACGGACGAACCTGGCCGGCTCCACCAGCTTCTTGCCGCACGGGGGGCATCCATTGAGGTCCCCGAACGGGAAATGCTTGAAGTTACGGGCCTGGAGCCCAGAACAATCGCGGCGGCCGCCCTGGAAAACCAGGTCATGGTCTACGAACTCACGCCGCTCGTCGCAAGCCTCGAGGAGGCCTACATGGAACTGACAAAGGACGACGTCGAATATCACTCCCTTCCCGCTGCGGAGGTCAGCAAGTAATGAGCGCAATGGCCACTGAATCCACGTCCTCGCCCGAACCTGCAGCATCCGCCGGGAGCCGCAACGTCCGCAACGGCGGGCGCTCCCTGCCCGGCCCCACATTCCTCCGGGTGCTGAACTCGGAAATCATCAAGTTCCGCAGCCTCCTTTCCACGCTGATCCTGCTGGCTTCCACCGCGGTGGTCATGGTCGGCTTCGGTGCCCTGTCCGCATGGGGGACCGGCCAGTTCGCCGATGCCGCCACGCGGGATCCGCAGGCCGCGGCCCGGATGGCTGCCCAGGGTGGCGACCTTGCCGTCAGCGTGCCCACCTCCGGCATCGCCTTCGCCCAGCTGATCCTGGGGTCCCTCGGCGTGCTGCTCATGAGTTCGGAGTTCACCACCGGGATGGCGCGGTCCACTTTCGCCGCCGTGCCCAGGCGGCTGCCCGCGTTCGCGGCAAAGCTCGTGGTGGTCATGCTGACATCGTTCGTGGTCACCGCTGTGTCCACCTGGGTGGCCGGACTGGTGGCCGTGCCCATCCTGGACAACTATGGGCTCACTCTGGATCTTGGCAGTTCGCAGTCCCTGAAGCTCCTGTTCGTCAACAGCATCTACGTGGCAGCCGTCGCCGCAATCGGCATGGCGCTCGGCACGCTGATCAGGAATTCCGCCGGCGGCATCATGAGCCTGGTGGGCATCTTCTTTGTGGCGCCCATCGCCTTCCAGCTCATCCCCGGGGACTTCTTCAAGGAAGCCCGGAAGTACCTGCCGGGCAACACGGTTGAGCCGCTGACGGCCGCCCAGCACGTTCCCGACACACTGGAAGTCTGGCAGGCGGCGCTGGTCCTCGGCGGCTGGGTGGTCATCCCCGTCCTGCTCGCCGCCGTACTGCTGAAACGCCGGGACGTCTAGGGGGAACCGCGGCATCCGTCCCGCGGGGAACGAACGGCTCGGGGAACGAACGCCGCGTGGTTTCCGGCACATTACAAAAGTGCCTAAGAGGAAACTTTATTTGCCGCTGATGGTTCCTGCTTGGAGTCACGTCCTGTTGGGCACAACCAGGTCTGTTGGAGTGCACAAAGCAAGGCGCATAATGGCGGACCTAGGGTGAAACGACGATGTGGTGCATCACACGGTCCCCGGTGGTCCGCCACGGCACCTCGCCCAACCCATGCTATTTCCCCAACAGGACGGCGCTTCCATGCATGCTGACCAGCAACTTTCAAAGTCCCTGAAACCCAGGCACCTGTCCATGATCGCCATCGCCGGCGTCATCGGGGCAGGCCTCTTCGTCGGCTCGGGCGCCGCGATCCAGCAGGCGGGCCCCGGCATCCTCGTCGCGTACGCCGCCGCCGGCCTGGTGGTCATCCTGGTCATGCGCATGCTGGGGGAGATGGCCGCCGCAAACCCGGAGACCGGCTCCTTCTCCACGTACGCGGACAAGGCACTGGGCCGCTGGGCAGGGTTCAGCATCGGCTGGCTCTACGCGTGGTTCTGGATCATCGTCCTGGGCATCGAGGCCACCGCAGGTGCAGCCATCATGCACCGTTGGGTGCCGGGCATTGACCAGTGGGTCTGGGCCCTGGTCCTCATGGTCCTGCTGACGCTCACCAACCTCGGTTCGGTGAAGTCCTACGGCGAGTTCGAGTTCTGGTTCGCCTCCATCAAGGTGGCAGCGATCGTCCTCTTCCTGGTCTTCGGCGCCGCCGCCATCCTGGGCCTGATCCCCGGCGTCCCGGCCCCCGGCCTGAGCAACCTGATCAACAACGGCGGCTTCATGCCCAACGGTCCGGGCGCTGTCCTGGCCGGAATCCTCGTGGTGGTCTTCTCCTTCTTCGGTGCCGAGATCGCCACCATTGCCGCCGGCGAATCCGAAAACCCCGTGGACGCCGTCAAGAAGGCCGTGAAGTCCACCGTGTGGCGCATCCTGGTCTTCTACATCGGTTCCATCGCCGTGGTGGTCACCCTGCTTCCGTGGAACTCGGCCTCCGTGGCCAAGAGCCCCTACGTGGCGGTCATCGAACTGTTCGGCATCCCGGGCGCCGGAACCATCATGGACGTGGTGGTGCTGACCTCGGTGCTCTCCTGCCTGAACTCCGGCCTCTACACCGCCAGCCGCATGCTGTTCTCCCTCTCCACCCGGGGTGACGCGCCGCGTGCGTGGACCCGCATCTCCCGCCGGGGCGTCCCCGCTGCCGCCGTCCTCGCCTCCACCGTGGTCGGCTTCGTGACGGTGGGCCTGAACTACATTGCCCCGGACACGGTGTTCCTCTTCCTGGTCAACACCTCCGGTGCCATCGCACTGTTCGTGTGGCTGGTCATCTCCGCCTCGCAGCTGGTCCTCCGCCGGCGCATGGGAGCGGCAGCGAAGGACCTGCAGCTGAAGATGTGGCTTTTCCCGTACCTCACCTGGGCTGCGATCATCAGCATCGTGGCGCTGCTGATCGGCATGGTGATCGTGGAGTCGACCCGCGAGTCCCTGCTGCTCTCGCTTGCACTGGCCGCCATCGTGGTGGCGGTGGGCGTCCTGCGCTACCGCGGGAAGGGCCCGGCCACCGCCGGACAGCCGGCCGAGGCAGTGGAGGCTGCGCCGGCACCTGCCGAGTAGGCCCGGCGCTAGACTCGGGACCATGCCTTTGCCTTCCTCTGTCGCAGACCACATCCAGGACCTTGGCGCCTATGTCAGCGCATCGCCGTCGAGCTTCCACGCGGCGCATGAGGGGGGGCCGGCGGCTGGAGGAGGCCGGGTTCACCCGCCTGGATGAGCTGCAGCCGTGGGAGGGCGGGCCCGGTTCCTTCTTCATCATCCGCGACGGCGCCCTGATCGCGTGGGTGGTCCCCGAAGGTGCGGGACCATCCACCGGGTTCAACATCCTGGGCGCGCACACCGATTCGCCGTCGTTCAAGCTCAAACCCAAGCCCACCACCGGTGCCCACGGCTGGCTCCAGGCGGGGGTGGAGATCTACGGCGGCCCCCTGTTGAACTCCTGGCTGGACCGCGAGCTGCGGCTCGCGGGCCGGCTGGTGCTGCTTGACGGCACCGAGCACCTCACGGCCACGGGGCCGCTGCTCCGCTTCCCGCAGCTGGCCATCCACCTGGACCGCGCTGTCAACGAGGGGCTGACCCTGGACAAGCAGCGCCACATGAACCCGGTGTGGGGTCTGGGGAATCCCACGGACTCCGACCTGCTGGGTGTGCTGGCAGCGTCCGTTGCCGGCGCATCCGTTGATCCGGGCCAGGTTGGCGGGTACGACGTCGTCATGGCGGACGCGCAGGCACCGGCGGTTTTCGGGGGCAAGGGGGAGTTCTTCGCGTCAGGGCGGCTGGACAACCTTTCAGCCACCCACGCCGGCCTGGCGGCGCTGGCCGCGCATGCGGGCACTGCAGCTGAGGGCGGACCGATTGCGGTCCTTGCCGCGTTCGACCACGAGGAAATCGGCTCCAACTCCCGCTCCGGTGCATGCGGGCCCATCCTCGAGGACGTGCTGGTGCGCATCTCTGACGGCCTGGGCGCAACGGTGAGCCAGCGGCGGCAGGCCCTGTCGGCGTCGTTCTGCCTCTCCGCCGATGCCGGGCACGCGGTGCATCCCAACTATCCGGAGCGGCACGACCCCGCCAACCACCCCGTGCTGAACGGGGGTCCGCTGCTGAAGATCAACGCCAACCAGCGCTATGCCACCGACGCGTTCGGGGCAGCCTTCTGGGCGCGGCTCTGCGGCGAAGCAGGCGTTCCGTACCAGGAATTCGTGTCCAACAACGTGGTGCCCTGCGGTTCCACTATTGGCCCGCTCACCGCTACCAGGCTGGGAATCCGGACCGTCGACGTCGGTGTGCCCCTGCTGTCCATGCACTCAGCCCGGGAGCTGTGCGGGGTGGAGGATCCACGCCGCCTGGCCGCTGTGACGGAACTGTTCTTTCGGACTGCGGCGCAGCGCTAACGGATCCTGCCGTAGCTGTACATTCCGTGGTCAATCTCGTGGGCCGGCACCCCAACCCAGGTTTCGCCGTCTGGAACATTGCTGAGCACCCCCGCGCCCACGCCGATCGTTGCATAGTCTCCCACCGACGTTCGTTCCCGGACGCTCGAATTCAGTCCGAGATAGGCGCCTTTGCCAATCCTGACGCCACCCCCAAGTGAAACGCCGGCGGCAAACGTCGCAAAGCCGGATACATCCACGTCGTAAGAGAACGTGACGGATGGCATGGCCACCACATGGGAACCCAAAGTGACGGCGGCAGTCAGGGTGACGTTGCGCAGGAGGATGCTGCCGCGGCCCACCCGGCAGCCCTCCGGGTACTGGACTGAAGGGTCCACCGCAGTCCCGTACCTCGACTCGCCGATGCCGAGGGAAGCCAGGTGCGACACCACCGCCTCGCGTTCCCTGCTCGCGGCCATGCACACCAGGAGGAAGGCGTGCGTGTAGTTCACGGCATCGTCAATGCTGCCAAGGACTGGGGCGCCGTCCACGCTGACTCCGGCCATCTCCTTGTCATCGTCGAGCAGCCCAACCACGTCGTACTGGCCGCTGCTGCGGACCATGGCCAGGACTTCGCGGGCAAGGCCTGTGGCTCCAACGAGGATTAGTTCACTCACATTCCCACCCGGTGTGCCGTATTCCGGATGGCATTAATGACGCGGTTTATGCTGGCAGTATCCAGTTCATGGAATACCGGCAGGACCAAAGTTCGGTCACTGAGACGCTCACTGTACTGAAGCCGCGCATTGCCGGTATCCCGCCACCTGTATGCTGGCTGGCGATGCACCGCGTATGGGCCCCGACGGGCAGTTACTCCTGCCTCTGCCAACTCGCCCAGCAGTGCTTCGCGCGTAGCCGGGAAGTCGGGGAGGACCTCCACCCACAAGGACTGGAAATTGGTGGTGCCGTATGGTGGATCTGTTACAAAGCGCAATCCTTTCAGTCCTGACAGCGCGCCTGCGTAGATGCCGGCGATACGCCGCCGACGTTCCACCATCTCCGGAAGACGCCGCAACTGGCAGATCCCGATTGCTGCCTGTAGGTCCGTCATCTGGTAATCGAACCCCACTTCCAGGCATACCTCCCGGGGAGGAACGGACAGGTCCTTGTCGACAAGCGCCAGATTGCTGGAGTGCCCGCGCAAGGCCCGTGCGCGGGCAGCCCAGTCGGCCCGCCTGGTGGTGAGCATGCCGCCTTCACCGGTGGTAAGAATGTGATCAGGATGGAATGACCAGACTGCAACGTCTGCTCCAACCCCGACTGGCCTGCCTCGGTAGAGTGACCCCGCCGCACATGCTGCATCTTCGATCACAGTGATCTCATGGCGGTTGCAGAGATCCCGGATGGAGTCCAAATCGACCGGTACGCCCGCTTGATCCACAACAATCACAGCACGCGTGTCCAAAGTAAGCGCGGCATGAACGGTTTCTGCAGTCACGTTTCCGGTGGCAGGGTCAATATCGCAAAAGACTGGCCGCGCACCAACGTACGTCACTGCATTCGCTGTGGCTATGGCGGACAGTGACGGAACCACTACCTCGTCGCCCGGCCCGATTCCGGCTACGACCAGCGCGAGATGCAGGGCCGTAGTACAACTGGAGGTGGCGACGGCAAAGCGTACCCCCTGCGCGGCTGCGAAAGTGCTCTCAAACTCCCTGACTTTTCTACCCTGGGTCAGGCAACCGGAACGGACCACGTCAGCCAAAGCCTCGGTTTCTTCTTGCCCGAGCCATGGCTTCATGACTTCTATCCTGGCAACTACTGACTCCGTAGACACAAGACACCAACTTTCCTTGGAGGAGCAAGACAAAGACCAAAGGCGCCTTCTACTTTGACCACAGGATGCTCTGGGACCAGTTCCCGGCTATGTCCGGATCAGAGTCTTCCGGAAACGGTGCCATCACCCGGGATGCCTGGCCGTCAATGCTCCTGCTGCGGGCGATCGCTTCCAACATCGCCAGCACCCTCAGGCCTGGCAGGTGCGGCGGAAACCCGCCCCTTTGGCGCTGAATGCGCTTTGCCAACTCAGCGGCCATACGCCCCAGCGTTTGCTGCTCGAGGATCAACTGAGGGCCGTCTTCGTCCAGAAGCTGTGGAATTTCGGGTTCAGGGCAATATGGTGAAAAGTGTTTTTGCTGGTTGGGTAAGCAGGGATCGAGTACCTGCAGCCGCTCCTTGTGGAGACCGCCGTCCCACACCATCGTGAGCCGGGTGCCGGCTATCAACAGTTGGTGCGTTTTGGCCCGGCTTAGCCTGTTGACGTGCACGTGGACAGGAGCGTCGTTGGACAGCCTGAAATTGATGTGGCCAACACAATCACGCCCGGTTCCGAGAGGATCGCCCCCGAAAGCTGAAACCTCCAGCGGCGCCAGGCCTTCCGGGAGAACCTGGTCCAGGATGGCAAAGTTGCCCGGAGCCAGGTCCCAGAAGACATCCCGTTCTGTCTTCAAGAGGTTGGGTTCGGACAGAAGGGCTTCGACAAAGAGGATTTCACCCAACGAACCACTATCCATCAGCTTTTGGATCTTTTGGATTGCCGGCTCAAAGGAATGGGGATGGTCCGTCATCAGGACAAGGCCATTCGCCTGTGCTTCGGACACCATTTCGTGCCCTCGTACCAAGCTGTCTGCCAGTGGCTCTTCCGCCAGGACATGCTTCCCCGCCCGAAGAGCGGTCATGGTGGTTCCGTGCAGGGCACCTAGTGGTGTGGCAATGGCGGCAGTATCCACCTCAACGCTGTCCAGAAGTTCATCTATCGTCTCGAACCAGGGGACATCCCCGAGTTGCGCCGCCAGCTTGCCGGCCCGATCTATTTCCACATCGCATACCGCCGTCAGTTCCCACTCTGGGCAGGCGTGGAAGGCTCTGGCTAGGCTGGCCCCCCGGGACCCTGCACCTACTACGGCCATTCTCAACCTGGCCACGGGTTCCTTGCCCACGCCATAGTCATGTGCCACAGCATTCATTTCGTCCTCTTCCTGATAGTTCTCAGTAGGCGCCGGAAGGTTGGACAACGGCTCGGAACGTCCGCCACAAAATCAGCAGATCTCCGGCGATCGACCAGTTTTCGACGTAGTACAGGTCCAGTCGGACAGCTTCATCCCACGAAAGATCCGAGCGCCCATTGATCTGCCAAAGGCCGGTGAGGCCGGGCTTAATGAGGAGACGCCGGTGGGTGTATCGTTCATATGCGCTGACTTCGCTTGCAAGCGGAGGCCGGGGGCCCACAAGACTCATGTCGCCAACAAGTACGTTCCACAGTTGCGGCAGTTCATCCAGTGAATACTTGCGCATCCAGCGTCCGCACCCGGTAACCCGCGGATCGTTGTGCATCTTGAACAAGACCCCTGCGCCCTCATTGTTCACGGCCAAATTTGCCAAACGCTCCTCGGCGTCCACAACCATGGACCGGAACTTGTACATTCCGAACGTACGTCCGTCCTTTCCAATTCGCTCTTGCCGGAACAGGACCGGGCCGACGCTGTCCTTCCTGACTATGGCGGCGAGTAAGAGCAGAAGCGGTGACAAGACGAGAAGGGCGCTGCCGGCGAGTGCCACATCCACCACGCGCTTGAGGATATGTCTTCCGCCGGAGTACTGGGGGATATCAACGTGCATGAGCGGCAACCCTTCCACCGGGCGCCAATGGATACGGGGCCCGGCCACATTTGTCAGGGTGGCTGCCAGCACCATCTCCGCGGAACACTCCTCAAGCTTCCATCCCAGTTCCCGGATGAATCTGTTGCCGCCGGGAAGTGGTCCGGCGATGATTACCGCATCCGCCGCAGCGAGCCTCGCTGTCCGTGGAATGTCATCCGTGGAGGAAAGGACCGGGACCAGACGATTGTCCACCCGAAGCCTGGCCCCCCGCCGCGAACCGGGCAGGCAGACACCCAGGATTTCGTACACTGGGCCGGATTTTTTCTCGATTTGATGGACAACATACCGGACATCTTCGGGTTCGCCGACGACGATGGCACGTGACAGGTGGCGCCCCTTCGCCTTTTCCGCCGCCAACCGCCTTCGAAACGCCCACCGGTTGGCAGTGAGCCCTAAGATTCCCGCGGGCAGGGATATGGTGACCAGGGCGGTGCCACCGTGTATCGAGAGCACCACTGCGACAAGGGCAAGAAAGCCAAACACACGGAAGCTGGCTGCAGCTACACGTTTGTACTCATCAGCCCCCACTCCCAAAACCTTCGGATCGCGGGTGCGGTGAATTTCCAGCGCGGCAATCCATATCACTGCCACTGCTGCGGTGGCAACGGCCCCAGCTTTGGAGCCGTCACGGAACAACCCGCGGTTGGCCAGCTCCGAGCCCAGGAGCACGGAAGCCGCCACCCAGAGGGAGTCAGTGATTCTTAAGAGGTTGATATGCGTTGCGATCCAATCGGCAGATGCTTTCCGTCCCGTGGCTGGTTCGGCCACGCTGACAGGCTTCGCTGAGCCTGCCGAAATTCCCGGGGCAGGGTAGTCGGTTGCAACGTTGCCGGCGTATAGCGTTCGCCCGGCCCTCGTGTAGGTGATTGGGTGCCGATCCCGGGTAATAGGTACTTCTGCCATCGTGGCCCCTAACGGTATGTTCACCGGTGTTGTGATTGTGACGCAAAACTAGCTGGGGAGAGCAGCAGGCGTCGGGTTTTGGCAGGTTCCTTGTGGGTCCTGCCAAGTGATGTTGTGGAAAATGCGGGGAACTGCAAAGGAACCGGAGAACCCTACAGAACCGGCAGGACGTAAGGCTCCGAGACCGATTTGGTTTTCCCCGCTGCAAGTGCGGTCAGCTGGGCCCTCGACTCGACTCCGAGCTTGCGATAGATGCCGGTAAGGCGCACTTCCACAGTTCGGACTGAAACGAACAGCGTTGCCGCAATTTCCTTGTTGCGCATTCCCCTGGCAACCATGTTGGCCAGGACGCGTTCATGATCGGCAAGCAGAAGTAGGGCAGCGTTGCCCATTTCGCCGGGTGTCTCTACCCTCTCGTCAAGAAGTAGGGCATCCACTTGCTGCAGCCATGCGTTGGCCCCAATTTCGTCGAAAACGACCTTCGCACGCATCATCTCGTCCCGGGCATCGCGCAACCTGCCCAGTGCCTTCAGCCTTTCCGCGTAGCACAGCATTGTCCTGCCGCGCTCAAGCAGAGACTCCTGCCGATTTCGGTTCTCAAGTGCCAGGGCGAATAACTGCAGGGATTGCTCACCGTCCGCCAGCATCGCCCGGCTGCGCGCCACCGCCGCCATCAACCACGGGGAGCGAAGCCCCACGGACCGGCTTTCCAGGTTTGCAAGGGCTTGGGTAGCCTCGCGATGCCGGCCCAGTCGAATGAGGACCTCAACAAGATCCGTGTCGCACCGGAGCAGGGCCGGATTATTGAAGCGCAAGCCTATTTCCGCTGCCCGGGAGAGTTGGGCCAACGCTTCAGCAAGGTCCCCCCTGAGTAACGCAAAATGGCCTTGCCAGGCGGCAAGCTGTGCAGTTATGGCAGCATGGCTTTCAACACCGGCGTGGCGCTGCGCTTCTTTCGCGGAGGCTTGAGCCAGTTGCTCATCCCCGAGTGCGTGGGCCCGCCAGGCGCGCAGGACATGGCGCATCCCGCGATGGTAGTTAACCGCGGGTTCGCGCACTTCGAGTTCGTCAATCAGCTTGACGGCTGTCCTCACGTTGCCAGCCCTGATTTCGTTGTCTGCCGAGAGGAACAGGGCTGTTTCACCCCAATTACAGCTTGCGCCCGCAGCGGCAGACCGCACCCTCGCGAAGATCTCATGCGCTTCGCTGTGCCGTTCGGCGTAGCTGAGGGCGCGGCCCTGAATCAGCAGACCCGCAATGGTGTTGTCTCCGTCCGGGCTAAGCTTGCGGCCAAGAGGCTCCGACTCTCCGCCAATGCACTCCGTCAGGAGCTTTGCCCGTTGGGTAATTTCAAGGCATTCAGCGGAAGCAGAGTCCTTGAATTCCTGTACGCGGCCCAGAACGTCCCTGGCGTCCGCCAGCTCCCAGCGCTCCGCATAGTAGGTGGCAGCGATGGCGAGCAAAGTGGCCGCAAAGGAAGGATCATGCTGGCCAAACTCCTTCACGAGGCGCAAGACCATGACCGAGCGGATGGCTGCACCCTGGATGAAGCCGATTTCGAATAAGAGTCCCGTTAAACGCAGGATGAGGGCGGGATTTCGGGTTACCCGCTGAGCCCACTCCAGGTAGCGCTTGGCAAAAACGAACTCGCCGCGGTTAATCAGAAGCTCGGCCACGGTGGCAAGGCGGGCAGCAGTTTCCCCCTCCCATGGGTTGATGCTCAATGCACGTTCAACGTATTCGATAGCGAAGGGAACCTCCCCCAACCTGATCAGGTCTACCGCGTGGCGAAGCAATCCGAAGGGTGTTTGCCGTTCCAATGCGGTAAAGCTGAGATGCCACCTGCGGGAGTAAGGGTCTGTTGATTCCGAAGCTTCCGCGAGGGCCCGATGACTGGCGGTGCGGATGGCAGGCGTCATGGCTCCGAAGATGTACCCGCGAAGCAGTTGGTCGCGAATGCTGATGTGAGGACCGGTCCTTCGCACTATCCCGCGGCTCAGCAGTTCCTCCAATGCCGACCAAACATCGGCATTCAATTTCTCAATCGTTGATATGTCGCTTCGAAATGAAAGGGACAAGAGATCCAGGACGTTGCGGGCAGCTGCTGTGAGCCCTCCAACAGCCAAAGCGAATTCAGCCTCGAAGCTGCCCCTGCAGGGGAAGGGAACGGGGAGGGCTAACTTGCCCTCCGACTGGCGCTCCAGGAGTTGCTTGTAAAGTTCGACGGCGGCGAGTGGGTTTCCACGGCTGGCTGCGGCAACAGCATGGGCAGCAGCGGGCGTACCCTGGCCGGCAGGGAACGCCTCGAGCATCTTCACAGTATCGCTGAAGCTGAGCGGTTGAAGACTCAGGGCAGGCAGGCCGGAAAACGGGCTGTCAGTGGTTTCCTCCCGCAGGCCAACAAACAATGCGATATCGGTCCCCGCGAGGCGCCGTGCAAGAAAGCCAATCACTGCCTGACTGCTCGGATCCAATTGGTCAGCATCGTCTATGACGATGACCGTCCTGGAAGAGGAGCGCTGATGGAGCCCATGGAGAAACATGGCGGAAATTGCCGGCACGTCCAGGGCTCCAGCCGTATCGCGGAGTAGCTCATCCGCAATTCCGTTGAGGACAGGGTCATCCATGGCATTGAGGAGGGCTGTAAGTCCGGACATGGACCAGGAGGACTCGAAGGCGCTGGCACTGAGGTAGATGGTCCTGTGGTCAGAAAGCTGTGGAATTTCGGAAAGCAGTGCTGACTTGCCAATTCCATGGACTCCGACAAGGGCAAGGGCGGTATCTTTGGGCCCTCTGATCACGGAAAGGAGCCTGTCCAACTCTCTGTTTCGTCCTGCCAGTGACATAGGTCCCCAATTCTCGAAGAAGGAGACCCGCATTCTTTCGCTGTTAGTAGTTACAGAACTTACTGCGCCTCCTCCGAATATGTGAATAATCGTTGGAGGCGGTTTGCCGGCGGCTTATCACCTTCGGCGCGGTACCCAGCCGTAAAGGCGAATATAGCCGTGTTTCCGAGGGCAACGCCATAGAACATTCGTTTAGATTTCATCAAGATCGCCCCTTGTTTTCATCAAGATGGTCGGCTCGCTCCCTACCTACCTAACGGGCGCTGAACCATCATCCCCTACCTAACCGTGGACGCGGCCTGGCTTACCCCCATACTTACGTAGCCCGAGGGTCCGGGGGGCATAAAAGCGAGTACTCACTACTCGTGATGCCGTCGCTACCGCGGCGTAAGCTCGCCTGACCGCCAGAAAGCCGCTGGTGCGGTGCTGGTGTTGACCACCAAACCGGGAGTATGCACTCCCTTTCTGGTGCAAACCGCGACGCTGAAACGACTTGTCATTAAGGGGTAAGTGAATTGTCGATTATTCCTCAGCTTCCCGATTCGAATGCCTATTCAAGCGTGGCAGGCGGGCTCGGTGATGGCCGGGAGCGTGAATCAAGAATAAACCCAGAACTGGCATCTGCATTCTATGTTTTGGAGAATACGGGTTATCCGTGGCTCCTGCTGAGAGGCGAAAGTGATCTGCTGCGTCCGGCCGGTGATGTGGACCTGCTTGTGTCCCGAAGGTTACTGCCACGATTGGACCAAATTCTTGAAGCTGCCGGATTCCTGCGGGTAACGGCACATGGGCATGGCAGCCACCGTTTTTATTTCCGCTACATTGCTGATGAAGATCTTTGGATAAAGCTGGACATTGTTTCGGATATCGCTTTTGGGCAATTCCAGGAGATGCGGACGGGCCTTGCTGCCGGCTGCTTGAGACGCCGGGTAGCCCATGGGCCACTCTGGCTACCGGAACCTCACGACCAGGCGTGGTTGCAGATTTTGCATTTGGTGCTGGATAAGAGACAAATTGCATCGCAGAGAATAGCCGCCGCCCGTGCCGCAGGTGCCGTGGCCACAGCGTCCGATCCGGTGGCTACTTTCCTGGACCGCAAGTTCGGCCAGGGGAAAGCGGAAAGCCTTTTGGACATGTTGCGTTCCGGAAGTTTCCATCAGGTGCCGGGGGCGGCAACTGCCTTGTCGCGGAACTGGGAAAAGTACACATCGTCGCCCAGGATAATTTCGCTAACCAACCGGGTCCTTCGACGCATAGGACCGCGCCTCACGGGGCGGGGACCGGTGATCGGAGTCCTCGCTCCGGATGGAGCCGGCAAAACCACTTTGCTCGATAGTCTGCGCACGCACTGTCCACTGCCCTCGGCTTACGTCTATATGGGCTTATGGGCGGGAAGCCCACATGATCCCTTGATCCAAAGAATTCCCGGCGCTGTGCTGGTCAGGAAGGTCTTCCGCATACTCCGCGGGGGACTTACCGCCCGGTACGCGTCCCTGCGCGGCCGCGTGGTGCTCATGGACAGACTTGCCGAAGACACCTTGCTGGCTGACGCGCGGAGCAAAAGCCGTTTGGGTGCATTGACAGATGCATTCGCCCTGAAACTGCAGCCCACGCCCAATCTTGTGCTTGTCCTCGACGCGCCAGGGGAACTGATGTTCCGCCGGAAGGGAGAACACAGTCCGCAGAAATTGGAAGAGTGGCGGGCCGCCTATCTTAGACTCGCAGCCGAACTCCCGTCGGCCTGCATTGTTGATGCCAGCCAGCCAGTTATTCAGGTCCGGCGCGATGCTTCACGGTTATTGTGGCGCATGGCCGCAGCGGATCAGACGGAGGTGCCCGGGGATTCAGGTCCACTCGCGCTGCATTTGTGGACGTTGCTCGACTGGCGGTTCCTGCTTCCCGTCGCACAGCCGGGCAGGGTGGGCTATGGAGGCAGCATGAGCCCGGACGCCGCCAAGGCTATTGGCCTGCTGGACCCCAGCGCGAGCCACATAGCGATGGATGGACGGACCGGCCAGCAGGCTGAATTTGACCTGGTCCTGCTCTCGCTGCCAAACCGGCAACTACTCGAGAAGGGTGTTGGGTCCCTCCGTGCCGGCGGCTGGATGTGCCTACAGATACACCCGCAAATCTTCGTAAGGTCTGGCCCGCGTACCCTCCGTGGTTGGAAAAGGGTCTTGGAGCGCTGCGGCTTCGATGATGTGGCCGTCTATTGGCTCGTTCCTACACTCGAACATCCAGAGCGGGTTGTTCCTACTGATTCTGAAGCTGCTGTCAAAGACACTATTTCCCACTATTCGGGTGCACGGTTTGGTAGAGCAAAAGCCCCTGTTGCGAGACTGGCGCTGCGACTGGGTCTGTTCAATACTGTCGCCCCTGCAGGAATGGTGGTCGGGCGGCGAACGGGAGAAACCGGCGGGGAAGAGACCAAGTGAAATATATAGACCATATCCTCCGCGACCACTTCCGTGAATTGGAACTTGGGTCCTTTGGTATTCAACCCGGCTGGAGCACTCTGTTGCTTACGCCGCAGTTTGTCACGTCCCGGCACGTGGTAGCGCTGGTCTTTGCCGAGGGTGCCAAGGAACCCAGCCTGGTGGTGAAGATTCCCCGCCAGCCGGGAGACAATGCCAGCCTGCGCAGGGAAGCCCACGTGTTGCTCCAACTCAAAGAGCTGGGTGTCGGTTCCGAACAAGGGGCGCCGGAGGTCGTTGGAGTACTTGACGTCGCCGAGCAAACAGTGCTGATTGAAACAGCAGTGAAGGGCAGTCTGTTGGAACCGCACCTTGTCGTGGAAAACTTTGCCCGGGCCCTTCATGCGGGTGAGGAATTCGTGGCTGCCCTGCCCTGCACGAAGCAGGTTGCAGAGAACCGGGACTGGTATGAGCGGACAATCGCCCGTCCCTTGGAGGACCTCGCCTTGCTGGTGCCGGCAGACACCGGAGTTGCGGAGCTCATTGACCGAACTCATCAGGCGCTCGCACCGCTGCGTGAGGAGGAGCTTCCGGCGGTTGTTGAACACGGAGACCTCAGCTACCAGAACCTTTTCCTACATCGGAATGGCCGGCTGCAGGTGGTTGACTGGGAGCGCTCGCGAATGGACGGCCTGCCGGCCCACGACCTGGTTTTCTATCTTCAATACATCGGTCAGTCCCAGGAAAAGGCGCTGTCGTCCCGCCAGCTTCAAGTTCGCGCCTTTGACAACGCATTCTGTCCAAATGGCTGGGCAGTTGCTCCCGTCATGAAGCACCTGCGGCGGCGCGACGTCAACCCGGAATTGCTCCCTTATCTGGTCATTGCGACCTGGGCGAGATCCACGGCCACAATGGCATACAGGCTGGCAGGCCAGGAAACAAATGCAGGGAAATCCGGACACTTGCAGGCGGCAGTCACTTCTGACCGCGATTTTTGGTTGTGGCGGCATACGGTCACCGACTGGACGCCGCAGGGCCTGTAATGGCAGCCACAGGAAGGGTTCTTAGGACATGACCAATGTTGCTGATGGACTGGCCAGGGTTGGCTTCAGGGGGGCCGTTTGGCAAGGTATTGCGCTTGTCTCCGGCAAGGGGATAGTGCTCATCACAACAATCGTGCTTGCGCGTCTCCTGTCGCCCGAAGAATACGGCCTGGTGGCGGCAGCGCTGGTCCTTATGGCCTACATTGAGACTATTGCAGATGCTGGTGTGGCGCAGGCCCTGGTATATCTCCCTGCTTCCCCAATAACAGCCCGCTCGGCGCTCCTGGTCTCAGTGGTCCTCGGCGCATTGCTTACCGGTTTGGCCATCCTGGCAGCGCCGTGGATCGGAGAACTGTTCCAGTTGCCCGAGGTTGCACCCTTGGTCAGGGTCCTCGCCATTGCACTGCTCGCCACGGCCCTCGGTGCGGTGCCGGAAGCACTGCTGAGGCGTGACCTTCAGTTCAAGAAGTTGGCCGTCGCGCCGGTACTGCGTGCTTTAACCACCGGTACCGTCAGCCTCGTTCTTGCCTTTGCTGGTTATGGAGCCTTCTCCCTGGCAGCGGGAACGGCATCCGGATCGGTCGCATACGCCATCGCTTGCTGGTTCCTCGTCCGCCAATCAGCGCCTTGGCAGATTTGGCGCGTGGCCCAGGATGCCATTCGAGCTACCCTCAAGTTCGGAGTTCCAGTAGCCGGCAGCAACTTGCTCGCACGACTGATCTTTGATGTGGACTATCTCATCATTGCAGTGGTTCTCGGGGCACAGGCTCTCGGTTACTACACGCTGGCATTCCGGCTCCCAGAGGCACTCATCATCAACGTTTTTTTCGTCCTTTCCACCGTCTTGTTTCCCCTTTACACGCAGGTTCAAGACCAGCGCGGACGACTGCGTGATGGTTACCTGAGGGGCGTTCGGATTCAGGCTCTCTATGGAATGACAGCGGGTGTTGGATTGGCTGTACTGGCGCCTGTGGTCGTCCCGTTGGTTTTCGGATCGAAGTGGAGTGATTCGGTTGTTCCGCTCGTCTTCCTGTCGCTGTATGCTGCGGCGCGTTCGCTGGGAGCCGGAGCAAACGACGTGTATAAAGCGATTGGCAGGCCTGGCATTTCAATTGCTTTTTCAAGCATTCGGCTGGCTGTGCTGGTGCCCGTCCTGCTATTTGGTTCACAGTGGGGAATCATCGGCGTTGCTGTTGCCCAAATGGCGACGGCAGTCCTTTTCGCCTTCGGCATGCAGGCGGTGGCTGCGAAAGTGCTGGGGATAGCCCCAAAAGCTTTGCTGCAGGCAATTTTCCCTGCACTGGCCTGCAGCCTCATTGTGGCAATTACGGGAATGGGCATCTTCCTCCTCCCCTATCTCGGCGGCCTGCCAACTGCCGGACTGGTGGTGGCAACCGCTGTCGCCGCGGTGTACTTCATTCTGCGGTTCTGCTTTACGTCATTGCACGACGAGCTGCTGGTCCTGCTTCGCCGGAAGAGGCATCAATCCGCATGAACGTGGAGTAAAGGCAGCAGCACTCCCCCGCAGCAACTTCAATCTGGAGCATGGAGCGACATGAGTAAATCAGAAGAAAAGGCCACAGCAGATTCCCTGCTGGTTCGGGCATCCCTCATACTTGTCGCGCCAAGTGTAAATTCGGGCGGTGTCGGAGACTACACACAAGAGCTATTTGCCGCGATAGTACCTTCCTTTTCTTCCTTCCGTGAGATCAGGACTGGCGGCCCTGGGGACGTGGGTGTCTTTGAGCTGCTTGGTCACCGGGCACAGTTGGCAACGGCAATAAGGGAAGCAGTACGCCGGGGACCGGTTGTTGTCCACTTCGAGTTGTCCGCAGCATCGCTTGCCCCCTTTTGGCTGCTGGCCGGCTGCACTCGTCAGGTGATTATTTCAGCAACCGTTCATGACCCCCCCTGGGCGGTTTGGTGGCCCTTCCGGGTCAACTTCGTGGCAATGAGAAAGTGGCTCCACCACGGGATCCACCTTCCGCTTCGCCCACTAAGCAAGCGCCTCGAGCGATGGGCGCTAAGGAAGGCCACTTTGCTCGCACTTACAGAAGTCGGCGTGCAGGCCCTGCGGGAGGCATTCCCGGCCTGCCCCGCACTTCGTGCCCGCCACTTTATCCCGTCCCGCGCCGCTCTAAAACCAGCTTTTGACCGGCCGCTCGCAGTTGGACTGTATGGCCACGCAGCCAAAGGCAAAGGATTCGAACGACTTGTGGAACTCCGCCGGGCACTTCCGCCAGAGGTGGGTGTAGTCGTTGCGGGACGTGGAACCGAGAAACTTTCGGCGGTCCCCGGAGTTACCATTCTCGGCGCCGTTGAGGACCGTGAAGAAGATGCCTTCTTCGAGTCGGTGAGGGCGATCCTGTTGCCATACGACAAGACGAGCCGGTTCTATGGAAAAATGCTGCCGGCGTCCGGTGTGGTCTCGCGGGCTTTCGCATATGGCACCCCCGTGCTGGGTTTCAATTCCGAAACCTTGGGTGAAGCATCCACAGCGGGCGGACTTGTCGCAGTTCCCAACGACGTCCACGCGCTGGCGCATGCGGCTTACCGCGTCATCAGGGACCAGTCGGAACTTGAACGCCTCGAAAGCGAGATTGGGGAGCTCCAAAAGGAGCAGTCAGTCCGGCAGGCCGCCGTACCTTTCGTCTCGTTCTGGCGGGATGCCATCAATGTGGCCCAGCAGAAACGTTAGCCTCGGCGCTGTGCTGCCGCCCCAGGTGGAAACACCGTCGTCCCCTGTTCTTACTGCGGCTATCCACATACTCCTGACGGAGACCTATAGACCCTCGGAAAGTCGGAATAACGTGGAAAACAAGCAAGAAGCTACTTGCCTTAGCAGCCGGAGATGATCTGCGCGTGGAGAACCTTTATCTCGGACTTGGTAGTGCCGCAGCCATACTTTCCCTGGTGGCAGTCCTAACGCACCCTGACCGCCGGTCTGCACTTTCATTCCTGCTCGGCGCTTCTGCCGGGCTGGTCGGGGTGCAGATCTTCCGCATCCACGCTTTCACAATCCTTGCGGTGATCTGGCTGTGCGTTCCCCAGGGCGCTGGCAACAGGAATTCTGCAAAGTTCCTGGCACCGCTTGGCATCGCCGCGGTTTTGTTCGCGTCCACAGCGCTCCTCGGAGATCTCGTCAACAGTCCAACCCTCGCACTGCAATTACTTGGTCTTGTTGGGTCCGCCGCCATTGTGGTGTTGCGATCCAGCCGGGAGGATGCAAAGGCCATGCTGTGGGGCCTTCTCGTCGTTTCAACCATCGGCAGTGCTGTGGGCTTGTTGCAGGTCTTTAAGCTGGTGCCCAGTGATCTTTGGCACTTACAGATCAGCGCTGTCGGTCGTCCCACCGGCATCTACCCGGAGCCTGACTGGTTGGGCATGTACGCCGGCGTCGGAGTCATCCTGAGTTGGCGCTTGTCGCTTCCAAGGGCGGCGAAGGTACTTTTCAGTCTGACAAATTTCATGGTGCTGGTGTTGGCAATGGCCCGTGCGTCATGGGTTGCCATGGTGGGAACCCTTCTATTGGTCTTGTGCGCCGCGGTCGTCCACAGGGGAACACATGCGCGTGCCCCCAGGCTGAAGGGTCCCCGGAAAGGACGCCTGGCCGCTGTTAGCGCTGCAGTCCTGGCATCAATGATCGCGCTCACGGCAGTTCCGCAACTCCAGGAGGACCTGGTCAGGCGGATTTCGACCATGATAGGCACCGTTCAGGAGGACGACATATCGGGCCAGGCACGGATCAGGCAAAACGATTCATTGATGACTTTGGCCGATTCTGTACCGGTATACGGACATGGCATCAGTGCAGCTGGGCGGGTAGGTGCGTGGGGACAAATCGATGCGGTCGGCGACTCACAAAACAACGTCGCCAGTAACTGGATACTGGGCATGTGGGTTGACGGCGCCTGGTTCGCGATCCCACTCATTACATTCCTGATCGCGCTTGCACTGATTCGGCTCCGGACAATCCCGGGGCAGCTACTGACTTTCTGCCTGATCAGCAGTCTTTTTTCGAATGCGGTTTTCTTCCCGATAACGTGGCTCTTGGTCGCCTTGGCGATCACTGCCGGTCAGCGCCTGCACAACACAAGTGCCGCTGAACGGCCAGCCGCTGATTCCTTGGCAAGAGTGGCTGGATCAGGACCCCACACGTTGGAGGCACCTGCAGCGTAGTCTTAGGGCGATGCCAGCGGTGTTGTCCCACCAGACCTTATTTCAGCCTGGTGACAAACGGGACTAAGGCGAAATGTATGCAGGGCCTCGCCAGGTGTATTCCCAGGCCAGGGGAAAGCTCGCCCCGTTTGGTCATTGAGCAGGGCTAGGGCTGGACGTTGCACCGTGCCGCACAGCGTTTCCAGTGCTCGCCCGCCACGGGTAAGAAGTGGGTAGACCGGCACCGCGCCTATGGTGAAGACGGTATGGCTGATCTTTCCTCACGGCCACGGCTGAGCCCGAACCGCACACCGGTGCGCACCGCTATGAACACCACAACGCCGGAGACCTCGTTCACGTGGACATCGAGAAGCCCGGGCATATCCCGATGGCGGCGGACACCGCCTCCTGGGCCGGGGTCCACCCGTGCACACCGCGCGCAGCATGTAGGCCCGCCTGAATGAAAGCAAGCCGCCCGGATGTCATCAAGAGACCCGCATTGAGGATGCCAAGCCCAGAGCGCGGCCAAAAGCCAGGTGGGCTCCTACTGGTATAGCGGCCTATTTTCTGTTGCTTGGAGAAAGCCAATTCCGGCACAGATCAGCCCAGCCCTTGGACGCATCCTCATGGAAGAGTTTGCCGGCGAGGGCTGCTTCGGTTCTTCCCTGGCGGAGCGCATAATCAATGGCGCTCAGCCAGCCGTCAATTGGGGTGTCGCGCTGTTCGCCTGATTCCGTGACCAGGAGCCTGGAATCCGGTCCGTATAGGTCGCGGAGGCTGGTGCCTGCGCGACCAACAATGGGTACGGCCTGTTCCAGGGCTCGGATAGCGATGCCGCTCTGGTAGAAGCGCTTATAGGGGATGATAATGGCGTCACTCCTTGAAATCAGGCCATCAAGCTCGTCTTCAGAGACGAAACGGGCATCAACCGTCCAACCTTTGACGTTCGGCCAGCCCCGACCGACGATTTCAAGGTTGCAGTTAGACCTCAACCTGGAGGCTAATTCCTCAAGCAGCGCCACGTCCCGGTCCGGCTTATATTGACCGAGCACACGAATATTCGGCCTTCTTCCGCCGCCGTTGCCCCCGGCCTGCTCTTGTACGGCATCAACCACTGGAAGCATTGGATGTGGCAACAAGGTCAAACCGGAAGCCAAGCCCAACTCGCTCATGGCCTCTGCTGCCTCCTTGCTGTGCACCAGAGCGGGCGGCCGCCTCCTGAGGAGTCCTGACAGCCTCGCGGTCATGGTGTTGCTGCCAATGGATCGCACGAGCGGTCGCGGATCATGGTAAACGATGCTCCCGGAGTTGCCGCAGGTGAGTTTGACAGTAAGGAAGTCCAGGAAGCCGAGTACAGGCCAGGTTAGAAGGACTCCACTGGGCCCAGAGCTTCCGCGCGCCAGGCGCCGCGCCGAAAGGAGCGCCTGGGAATAGGAAAGAAGCCAGCGTAGCCGTCCCTTTCCTGATTGCGACGGTTCTACTATAGAAATCAATTCCGTCTCCACGCCGGCGTCCTGCAGGTGACCGCAAAGGGCTGCAGTGTAATGGTCAAGAGCCACGCCAAGTGGGTTGACTACGACGATCCGCGCGCGGCCGCTAGTGAAGGGTTGCCCGGAAATTGCCCGCACCGTGGATGTCATGCGTGTCCGCCCCCTGCCCCTCTGTTGTCTTTTCTTCGCCGATAGCCTCCTGCAGGGCGAGTTCGTACCGAGTGCATACGTCCGTCCAGTCGTACTGGGAGGCTGCCCTTTTCCTGTTGGCCTCCCTCACCTTTGCCCGCTCGTCGTCGTCCTTCAGCATTCGTTCCAGCGCCCTTTTGATCGCCAATGGTTCCGGGGGCACCAGATACTCGTCTGACCCGAGGACTTCGGCGTTGTAGGGGGTGTTGCGAGCTACAACCGGCGCACCGCACGCCATTGCCTGAACCAAGGCAGGATTTGTTCCTCCAACACTGTGACCATGGAAGTAAGCGCCGGCATGCTGCCATAGTGACAGGAGCTTTTTGTCGTCGCTGAGGTGGCCGAGCCAGTCCACATTTGGATGCTCACTTAGCCTGCGGGCAGCATCATCAAGTTCGCCGCCATACCCCGTGGATCCCACGATCACTACCCTGTGCTGCTCGGCAATGAGCTCCGCCGCTTCAAAGAATTCAGAAATCGTGTTTTCGGGAACGAACCGGGCGACCATGAGCACATAACCATCATGCTGATACCCTGGCACCACTTCACTCGGAGCGGGTATGCGTCCGCCATAGGGAATGAAAACACTGTCGCGGCCGAATTCTTCCCTCCACCGTCGCTGGATCTCAAGGGAGTCACTTACCAGGATTGTGCCGTACCGGGCTGTCAACCGGGCCCCAAGTTTGAAGACGAATTTGGCGGTGCGGTTCCACTTGGCACGTTCCCATTCGATGCCGTCAACGTTCACAACACTCGGTATTCCGCGCAGCCTCAGCAGCGGGAGGAAGAAACCGTTCGCGACGTTCATCACCAAGGCAACCTTGGGTTTATGCACCAGCGAATGTAGAACCGAGGTTAACCCAAATGAGAGAGTGCTCAGGGACTTACTCTCAAGCCCCCACGTTCTTGTGGTCCTCACCCGACAGTCGCGTGCCTCGTCGTCGTCCTTCGTTTGACCTGCCCGGCAGTAGACGTTCACATCCCAGCCGTTGTCGGCGAGGAACGGAGCAAGGTGCCTAACCGCAGTCTCAAAACCGCCGTAGTAACTTGGGTAGCCGCGTGTGCCAATGACAACCACAGACTTGGACATTCGTTCTCCTCTAAGAGCATAAAACCAGTGCCCGCACGCTCAGCGCGGGCCGGGCGGGAAAGCAGCCATACGGGTGGGAACGGGAGTAGCGCCTACGATGAGGGGACGCTTCTCCGTGCTTTTCCATTGCTTGCCAGCGGGCTGGCAGCCGGGCGTTGGGCTGTTCTGGCTTCAGTGGGAGCTTTTATGGGGTCACGATGTACAGGGGTGCGGCTGGGCTCCGGTTCCGGAGTGTAGTACGAATATCCGTCAAACTCCTTTGCTGGAAGACCATTGATAAGTGTTCCCAGGACACTTGCATTGACCTTCCGAAGATTCCCAAGCGCCTTTCGCAGCTGGTCCGTGGTGGTCCGGCCGGCGCGGACAACGACGATTGCGCCATCGGCGATGTGGCTAAGAAGTACGGCGTCGGTCACAGGCAGCAGGGGAGGCGCATCGATAATGACGGTGCCTCTTTCCGCCAGCGACTTAATCAAATGCTTCATGGCCTGTGAGCTCAGTAGTTCGCTTGGGTTTGGCGGGATACGGCCTGCGCCAAGAATCGAGAGATTCGGCAAGTCACCGCGCTGCTGAAGGACATCATCCAGTTCAGCTCTCCCAGTCAAAATATCCGTAACCCCAACACCAGGAACTACATGGTAGATCTTGGCCAGGCTTGGATGCCTCAAGTCTCCATCGACAACCACTACTTTTTCCCCTGCTGCGGCCATGGTGGCGGCTAAATTCGCTGCAACCGTCGACTTCCCTTCCCCGCTCACTGAGCTCGAAATCACGATGATCCGAGGAGGGTTGTCAACGTCCAGGAACGTGAGGTTAGTGCGGAGCTCGCGGAGCGATTCAGCGAAGGCGGGACTTTGACCGGATCCACCCGGCAACGCTGAAGTTCCTCCGTTGACCTTGTTCTCTGCTTTGAGGTTGCTTTCAACAGGAAGGGCCGCGATCACGGGTAGGGACGAGAGGCGTTCGACGTCGTCAGCGGTGCGCAGCCGGCGGTCCAAGTGGTTGCGGAGGAGTGCGGAGGCATACCCCAGAAGAAGTCCCCCGGCCAGTCCGAAGATGGTGGTCAACGTCACCCCGGGCGAGACTGGCTGGGTGGGAACAGCAGCTGCGTCCAGCGGAATCAGGGAAAGACGGGGAATGGCGGGGGAGGTTGGCTGTCCTGACGCCGCCGTAGCCTCCCTGTCCCTGACTTGCTTGGACAGCTCAGCGACCCACGCATCCGCAACTTTCTGGGCAGTGAGGGGGTCGGACGACTCGGCCTTGATGAAGATTTCAGCCGACTCGAGCGGAACCGTCACGGCAACGGCCTTGAGGAGGTCATCACTTGTCTGGGTCAATGCCAGGGAATTGCGGACATTGTCGGCCACCAAGCGGGATTCGGCCAATGACTTGTAGTTCTTGGCCCTTGCCTTCGACAAGGTGTCGCCCTGCAACAGAGTGCTGACGTTGTCGGTCCCGACGGCAAGTACAACTGCCGAAGCCTCCGCGGCGTACACCCTAGGCTGCAGCGCACTCCACGCCATGACAGCGAGTCCGACGGCAAGGGTTATGGCGGTGATGGACTTCCAGTACGTGCGGGCTACCCGTACGTAGTCCCTCAATCCCATGCCGGCAGCCTTTTCATCGCTGCCGCCTATCTCCTGAATACTCAAGACTTCGATCCCTCCTGTCGGTTGAAGCGCCGGATAGGCAGCTTCGGCAACGGCGCCTGAAACGGCCGGGTCTTTGCTTGTGACCACTTCTGCTGCCATGAATGCCCCTTTTCCGGCGGTTGCCTGGTGTCGCTGCTTGACGAAATGGCGTGAAGCAACGCTATGACGGCTGTAGCTACGGTGGTTGATATGACCAGAGTGGCTGTGGACGCCTGGGGTCACAAATGTGGATACTGCGGGTACCTGCAGGGTGTGCCTGGTCACCGCCAGGCACACCCTCTTCGCCGGTATGCCTGGTTAGGCCGCCGGCTTCAGTGCAGCCTGCCAGGCCCCTGCGGACTTGCTGGCCGAGAAGGTCCAGGTGCTGGCGCCGCTGGGGCCCGCCGAGGACTGGAGTTCGTCAGCCTCTTCGGTGATTTGGCCGCCTGCGGCCTCCCAACGTTCGGCCCAACCTGCAGGAGGTTCGACTGCGGGCGTTGAACTGTCATATCCGACTCCTCCGATGAGGAGGGCGCCACTGCTGGTTGTGGTAACGCTCGGCACTGTGATGCTGGTGCCGGCGGACACCTGGGTGGCTACGTTACTGTCCAGTGGACTGGTCGTGCTGACCCCTCGATAGGCGGTGATTCCCCCGCCCCACTTCACTGCCGGGTTGGTGGTCCAGGAGTAGGAGGTGCCATCGCTCGAACCCACAACGTGGTAGTAAGCGAACACCTGAGCACCGGTCCAGACCCTAAGTCCGTTCACAATTGGTGTCCATCCGGCGGGCACTGAGCTGATCGCGGGGTTCAGGTCTGCAGTAAACGATGCGATCAGGACGTCGCCTGCTGCTGTGCCCGAGGGTTTGGGCAGCGTAATGGTGGATGCCGTGCCGGAGTAGCTGCTGGCTGTTCCCACCACTGTGATACTTCCTGTGGGTGTGGGTGTGGGTGTGGGTGTGGGCGTGGGTGTGGGCGTCGGGCTCGGGCTCGGCGATGGGGCAGTTCCGAGGGGTCGGTCCGAGTACCAGTACCGTTTCGTGACATTGTTGCTGGCCATGACCACCACACCCGTCGTCGCGTTGACGCTTTGTTTGGTGGTGGTGACATCGTTCATGTTGGGAGACGCCCCGTCCTGGATAACCGGCGTTCCACGGCCGCTTGCGAAGACGGGACTATCCATAGAGGCAGTCTTTTCATAAATACTCCCGGGAATGCCTGAATACGCGCACCCCGATACGGAGGTGGATGGGCCCGTATAAAAGGCCCTGACAAGGCTGTTGGCCGTGTCCAGCAGAATCTGGGGACGGGTGACACAGTCTGCGATAGTGGCGATGGTTGATCGGGTAAAAGAACCCGTGCCCGGCCGGAACACCAACAACTGCAGCTCCGGGAGGGTCTTGTCGGATGAGGTGTCATTCAGGCTCGTCTTGACGGCCGCATAGACCCGCCCAGTAGGGTCCGCCTGTAGGGACTTGATGTTGAGGTGGTCATCGGCCTGTCCCTTGCCTTGGACTGCTGGTTGGAAGTTCCAGGAGGAGGCAGCGGTGGGTGAGGTGCCGTCGGTGCGTGTTGCCCAGTAGACGGCATTCGAATTGTGGTCGCTCCACATCACGCCGATCTTATTGGTTCCGTATGCCACCACAGCGGAGATGTCATCAGGTGCCGGACTAGGATCTGCTACGGGAAGGACAAAGGGTGTTCCCCAACTCGTCCCTCCAGGAGCGGAGGCATTGGCGTAGACGCTGCTGGTGTAGCCGGTCGTAGAGCTGCCGGAAACCTGGGTCCAGGAAGCCCAGATGGCCCCGGTTGAATCCTTGGCGATGGTCATCGATTCGCTGCTGTTACTTGTGATGGTGGTGGGGAAACCCGCGTCCAAGGTGTACTTGCCAGCCGAATAGCTGTACCTGTACAGCTTGGCTGGCTGCCCGGCCAGCGAAGGCTTGGTACTTGAGTCTCCAGAAACCGTCACAACATGTGAGGCGATGTACAACTTGCTCCCGTCCCACAGACTGTCCGCAAGGGTATTGCTGCGGCTGTCATTGAGGATTCCAGTGTCAACCCAGGTCTTGGAGGTCCGGTCGAGTTTAAAAATATGCCAACCGCTTCCTGTGACCCACATATCCGCCCACCAGGAACCGTCATTCCACCACAGCTTGCTTTGCGGTTTGTCGGAGGTGGGGGGGTTGACCACCCCTGAATAACTGATGCTCTGAAAGCCGTAATTCTCCGCGGCCCGGGCGCTGTTGATTCCAGCGACGAGGCTTAGTAACAAGGCGACTGCCAGGGCGAGTGATTGAGCAAGGAGGGCAGGTGTTTTAGCTCTGGGCATGTTAAGGTCCTTCGGGCACAGGTTTATGAAGTCTTCCCTTGGCATCCCCAGCTTGTGCCGGACATTTTCAGGCAAATGTCGAGATTTAGGGACAACGTAGTCCCCGGTCTCCGGGTGGGGCAATAGGGTCTTTGGGGGCCGGAACGGCTAGGGAGTTGCGGGAGTTGGTCGCGCAAATCATGTGCACCCGGTCGGACAGGGGCCGCGAGTTTTCCACATAGCCCATGGCCCGGACTGCGCGCGCTGCACCACGCCACTAGCCTTGAGTCAAGCGCGAATCGCCTATCGGGTCCAAATGCACTAGGATATTGAAGTCTGTGCTGCGTCCTGCCACCGTTCCGGGGCAAGGCATTGCACGGAATCGCAAATGAACCTCCTGTTACGGAAATGCCGTAACCGCTTAGCCCAAAGGAGGTGGGTTCACATATGCGTCCTTACGAATTGATGGTAATCATCGACCCCGAGGTCGAAGAGCGTACCGTTGAGCCGTCGCTTCAGAAGTTCCTGAACGTCATCACCAACGATGGTGGAACCATCGAAAAGGTTGACATCTGGGGCCGTCGCCGTCTGGCCTACGACATCAAGAAGAAGTCCGAAGGCATCTACGCCGTGGTGAACTTCACCGCCAAGCCGGAAACCGCCAAGGAACTTGACCGCCAGCTGTCTCTTAACGAGACCATCATGCGCACCAAGATCACCCGCCCCGAAGAGCAGAAGGTTGTTGCTGAGTAATTCAGCACCTGGCTTCATTCTTTACCCCGCAGGAAACGCACTCTTCACCCAGGATCGAACAAGGAGGCAGTAGATGGCAGGCGAGACCACCATTACGGTCATCGGTAACCTCACCAATGACCCGGAATTGCGGTTCACACCGTCCGGTTCAGCAGTAGCGAACTTCACCATCGCTTCCACCCCCCGCACCTTTGATCGCCAGTCGAACGAGTGGAAGGACGGGGAGACCCTGTTCCTCCGCGCCGCTGTGTGGCGTGAAGCAGCCGAGAACGTTGCCGAATCCCTGACCAAGGGCATGCGCGTCATCGTTACCGGCCGCCTGAAGAGCCGTTCCTACGAAACAAAAGAAGGCGAAAAGCGCACCGTTATCGAGCTTGAGGTCGACGAGATCGGCCCCAGCCTGCGCTACGCCAACGCCAAGGTCAACCGCACCCAGCGCTCCGGCGGACAGGGTGGGGGCGGCTTCGGCGGCGGCAACAGCGGCGGTGGCTTCGGCGGCGGCAACTCTGGTGGAAACCAGGGCGGCAACGCCGGCGGAGGCTGGGGTGGCGGCAACCAGCAGGCTGCACAGGACGATCCCTGGGCTACGCCCGGAGTCTCCAATGCAGGTGGCTGGGGCAACGGCCCCGATTCCGAACCTCCCTTCTAAAACCCAAACAACGGCCCGGCGCGGGGCTGCCGGGGTGCCGAAAGGCACCCAAGGTACTGCCGTCGTCGGACCACCACCATCCCGTGGATCAATATCCACGGGCTCCCTAGAATAGGAGCTCCACGATGGCTAAGGCTGAACTCCGTAAGCCCAAACCAAAGTCCAACCCCTTGAAGGCCGCTGACATCACTGTCATCGACTACAAGGACGTAGCATTGCTGCGCAAGTTCATCTCCGACCGCGGAAAGATCCGCGCCCGTCGCGTCACTGGCGTCACGGTGCAGGAACAGCGCAAGATCGCCCAGGCAATCAAGAACGCCCGCGAAGTTGCTCTGCTGCCTTACTCCGGCGCTGGCCGCGGCTAAGGAAGGGATTAACTAACATGGCAAAGCTCATTCTGACCCACGAAGTAACCGGTCTCGGTGCTGCTGGCGATGTTGTCGAGGTCAAGGATGGTTACGCACGTAACTACCTGCTGCCCCGCAACTTCGCCCTGACCTGGTCGAAGGGTGGCGAGAAGCAGGTTGAATCCATCAAGGCTGCCCGCGCCGCCCGCGAGCACGCTTCCCTGGAAGATGCTCAGAAGCAGGCCGCTGCACTGTCCGCAAAGCCGGTCAAGCTGGTCGTCAAGGCCGGCGAGTCCGGCCGCCTGTTCGGCACCGTCAAGCAGGGCGACGTTGCCGACGCTGTTGAGGCCGCTGGCCTCGGCAAGATCGACAAGCGCAAGGTTGAACTGCCGGCCCACATCAAGTCGGTTGGTTCCTACCAGGCCAACGTCCGCCTCCACGCTGACGTTGCTGCCGTGATCGAACTCGACGTGGTTGCAGGAAAGTAGTCCTCAACTGCATCAGAAGACCCCCGTTGCCGGTTCCGGCGGCGGGGGTCTTTCGTTGTCCGATGGTAGCCTGCTCCGGTGAAACCGACCCCGCGCAGCCGCCCCTTCCACCAAGTAGATGTTTTTGCCAGCCAGGCCTACCGCGGCAACCCCCTCGCCGTCGTGCTCGATGCCCAGGGGCTGGATACGGCAACGATGCAGCATTTCGCCAACTGGACCAACCTTTCGGAGACCAGTTTTCTCCTGCCCCCCGAGGATCCCCGCGCGGATTACCGGGTCCGAATTTTCACCGGCACCGAGGAGTTCCCATTCGCAGGCCATCCCACGCTGGGATCGGCCTATGCCTGGCTGCAGGCCGGGGGAGTATCCCAATCCGACGATCACGTGGTGCAGGAGTGCGCCGCCGGGTTGGTCCGGATAAAGCGCGACGGCGGGAGGCTGGCTTTCGCGGCGCCGCCGCTGACACGTTTCGGCCCGGTGGATGCGGCTGTGCGCGGGCAGCTGGCCGCGGCACTGCGGCTGCCTGTTTCCGCCATTGTTGACGCGTCCTGGCTGGTGAATGGTCCCGAATGGATCGGTGTCCTGCTGGAGTCAGCGGCTCAGGTGCTGGCTCTTGAGCCGGATCCGGCGGCGATGGGTGACCTGAAGGTCGGTGTCATCGGGCCCCACGGGCCCGGCGCCGGTGCCGACTTCGAGGTCCGCACCTTCCTGCCCGGTGATGCCATGGCGGAAGATCCGGTCACCGGCAGCTTCAACGCTGGTGCCGCCCAATGGCTCATTGGAAGCGGCGGGGACCGGAGGAATACGTAGCCTCGCAGGGGACCGTCCTGGGCCGCTCCGGCCGCATCCACGTCAGTGCTGAGGGTGGGGACATCTGGGTGGGTGGTGATTCCACCACCTGCATCCGGGGAACTGTCCTGCTTTGATCTGATCCCGTGGCCTCGAGTTGGCGTCCGGGAATACTTCCATGCCTGCCGCAGTTCAGCAGTATAGATGCATATGCATATATGCTGAGTGAACGAGAACCAGGAGAACGCCATGGAAACCCGCCGTATCACCGTCCTTTCCGCAGGGCTGGGCGTACCATCATCCAGCCGGTTGCTGGCTGACCAGCTCTCGTCAGCTGCCGAGCAGCAGCTCAGGGCAAGTGGCTACGAAGTGGCCGTGGACGTCGTCGAACTCCGGGACCTGGCCGTGGACATCGCCAACAACTTTGTCACCGGCTACGCTGCGCCACGCCTGGCGGAGGTCATTGCCGGGGTGGAGGCCTCGGAAGGCATTATTGCCGTAACGCCGGTCTTCAGCGCCTCCTACAGTGGCCTCTTCAAATCCTTCATGGACGTCCTTGACCCGAAGTCACTGGACGGCAAGGCGGTACTGCTGGGTGCAACAGGCGGCACCGACCGGCACCAGATGGTCCTGGACTACGCACTGCGGCCGCTGTTCAGCTACCTCCGCACGCGCATCGCTGCAACCGGCGTCTTTGCCGGACCGCAGGACTGGGGAACCGCCGAAGAGGGCGGGGCGTCACTCGCCGACCGGGTCGAGCGGGCCGCCGGTGAGCTCGCCCGGTTGCTCGACGGGCCGCAGCCCGGCCGGAAGCCCGCCCCGCTGGAGTCCCTCCCGTTTGAGCAGCTGCTGGCAGGCATTTCCGCGAGTCACTAGTCGTCCAGCAGCGCGATGAACTCCCGGGCCTGCTTCAGGGAAATGTCAGAGTGCCTGGTCAATGCAGTGGCAGCCGCTTCGGTGTCACCGCTGCGGGCCAGGGTGCGGATCCTGCCGTAGATCTCGTCGTTAAGCATGTTGCTGCTCACTTCGCGGATTACGTCCCCCTTGCTGGCGATCGCGCGGTAGCGGTACGGAAACCGCTGTGGCTCGTCGTCGTCCTCCTCGGGCGCCTGCGCCGGCTCCGGGCTCCGGTAGGGCTGCGGGTGCGCCGCCAGGGCTCCTACGGCGTCCCGCGAGGCCCTCAGCCCCTCTCCGGTGACCTCGTAGTAGAGCTTGATGGCGGCCATGGCCTGGCCCTGCGCGATCAAGGCATACAGCCGCCGGTGTTCGTCTTCGGACAGCCGGGCCGCCGCGGTCCGGGCCAGTTCCTGCGGCGTGGCAACAGGCTGGGTCTGGGAGGAGGCGTGGACTGCTTTACGCCTGCGGGCGGCACGGTAAGCGAGCGTGACTCCCGCAACCACGGCGAGCAGGATAAGGACCGGGACCACAAGCGATTCCATTTCATGAGCCGTTCTATGTACTTCCTGGCCCTCGCCAGGTGTTGTTGCCTGGCTGGCCATTCGCCCAGCCATGTTCCTGCTGTTGGATGTACTGCTGCCTGTTTTGGCTTGGGCGGGTGGCCGCCTCCAGCCGTGCGCGTGCCGCGGTGGCCGCCTCGACCTGGGCTGCATAGTGCCGGGCAGAACGCTCGGCGAGTTCGCGCTGGTACTTTTCGGCCTCCGACGTCCCGGCATCGCGCGGCCGCAGGGCGGTGGCAATGCCCCACATAAGCGCCACCAAAACTATCGCCGGCAACAGCACCAGCAGTAGATCGCCCATATGTAGAGCTTATTCCAGATCGCAGTTATCCACAGCAATATTCACTGCTTCGCATACAGCCCCCATGGCGGCACGTCAAACGTCCGGCCGGGAATATGAGGACCGACGCGTCCCCGGCAAAACATTCCCGCCCCGCTCCTTCCGCCCCGTTTCCCCAAGGCAACCTCCACCAGGACCTGTGGATGAAATTCCTTGGAAGAAATATTTACTCCACATGCTGGCGTGAGCGTTTCCGCAGGTCAGCACCGTATGTCGGAGGAAAAAAGTTTAATATCCACAAGGTTCCCCACAGGCTGTGCACAAGGTATTCCCCGTACTGCACAGGTTATCCACAGCTTGTGCAGACTGCTGGCTTTGCGGCTGGGGCCACGGCGGTTAGCGTAGCGGGGTACCTGTTCTCCCCAGCCCAAAAAGGGCGTTCCTGCCATGGTTTGGACCCCGGCGGACCGCCTCCTGCGCGTCTCTGTGGAAAAGCTGTGGATAGTGGGGATAACTCCGGCCGGAGCCCGGCGTCCGGACCCCGGCGCTTGATTGTCAGGGCCTGCGGGTAGACCTGGACGGGTGGCGGAGCCGGTTGTCGGCTGCCGCGAACAGGATGGATCGCCAGGCCGCCAGGCCCGGCACAAATGGAGGACGGCAGCTTTGTCAATCGCGCATCTGGACCCTGTCGAGACAACCCGTGAATCGGACGCAAGCCGGAAGCCCCCGCAGGATATTGCTGCCGAACAATCGGTCCTGGGCGGCATGATGCTGTCCAAGGATGCCATTGCTGACGTCGTTGAGATCCTCCGCGGGCAGGATTTCTACCGTCCGGCGCACGAGACCATCTATGAGGCCATCATCGACCTCTACGGCCGGGGGGAGCCCGCTGACGCGGTCACCGTGTCCGATGAGCTCACCAAGCGCGCGGAGATCAACAGGATCGGCGGCCCTGCCTACCTTCACGAACTGATCCAGACCGTCCCCACTGCAGCCAACGCCGGCTATTACGCCGAGATCGTGGCCGAACGGGCAGTCCTTCGCCGGCTGGTAAACGCCGGAACCAAGATCGTCCAGCTGGGCTACGGCTCGGACGGCGAGGTGGAGGACCTGGTCAACCAGGCGCAGGCGGAGGTCTACGCCGTCGCCGAGCGCCGCACTGCCGAGGACTACGTGGTGCTGAAGGACGTCATGGAGTCCACCGTGGACGAAATCGAGGCGTCCGGCCACCGCGGAGAGGGCATGACGGGCGTGCCCACCGGCTTCTACGAGCTGGACGAGCTCACCCACGGGCTCCACCCTGGCCAGATGATCGTTATCGCAGCCCGCCCGGCCGTCGGTAAGTCGACGTTCGCCCTGGACTTTGCCCGCTCCGCGGCCATTAAGAACAATCTCTCCACCGTGATGTTCTCCCTGGAAATGGGCCGGAACGAGATCGCCATGCGCCTGCTGTCCGCCGAGGCCACCATCGGCCTCCAGGACCTCCGCAAGGGAACCATCAAGGATGAGCAGTGGTCCAAGATCGCCACCACCATGGGCCGCATGAATGATGCCCCCTTGTTCATTGACGACAGCCCCAATATGTCCCTGATGGAAATCCGCGCCAAGTGCCGCCGCCTGAAGCAGCAGCACGACCTCAAGCTGGTCATCCTGGATTACCTGCAGCTCATGAGCTCGGGAAAAAAGGTGGAGTCCCGCCAGCAGGAAGTCTCCGAGTTTTCGCGTGCCCTCAAACTGCTGGCCAAGGAACTCCAGGTCCCCGTGATCGCCCTGTCCCAGCTGAACCGTGGATCCGAACAGCGGCAGGACAAGCGGCCCATGGTCTCTGACCTCCGCGAGTCCGGCTCCATCGAGCAGGACGCCGACATGGTCATCCTGCTCCACCGCGAGGACGTTTATGACAAGGAATCACCCCGTGCCGGGGAAGCGGACATCCTGGTGGCCAAGCACCGTAACGGTCCCACCAAGGACATTGTGGTGGCCTTCCAGGGCCACTATTCCCGCTTCGCCAATATGGCCGGCGACACCGGCGGTGGAGGCTTCTAGGTCAGCCCTGCGTGAGCAGGTGGTTCGGCAGGCGGTTGCCTGGCGCCGTTCCCCGGATCTCCAGGAGTTCGCGCGCGTGGGCGTGCAGCCGCTTGTCTTCATCACTGACTGGGACCCAGGCCGGAACAGGCACGGAGTTGCCCTCGTCGTCGCGCGCCACCATCACGGTGAGGCAGTACGTGGTGAGGGCCAGTTCACGGCCTTTCGGGTCGCCCGAGCGGACGTGGACGGCGATGTGCATCCCCTTGGTCCCGGTGTAAACCAGCCGGGCCTCCACTTCCACCACGTGGCCAATCAGCAGCGGGCGGTAGAAGCGCACGCCGCCGGAGAAGACCGCCACGGTATCCATCCCGCAGTAGCGTGAGGCACACACGTACGCGGCCTCGTCGATCCATTTCATGACAATGCCGCCATGCACCTTGCCGCCCCAGTTCACGTCGGTGGGGGCAGCCATGAACCTCAACGTCACGCGTTCGGCAGTGCCGGCGTCGGTATATTCCTGCCGGTTCATGGCTTCAACGATCTGTTCCCGGACCTTGATCCTGGCCAGTGCGTGGTCCCGTTGTTCGATCTCAGCGGGCGTGCCGGGTTCGAATTGCTGAACCGGGATGGGCTTGCCGTCCTCGCCGACGGCCACGAAAATCACCATGCACTGGCTGCGCATGGTGGCAGGGCCGCCCTTCGGGTCGCCGGAGGAAACCACGGTGTGGATATGCATGGAGGACCGGCCGGTGTAGACGATGGTGGCTTCCACCTCCACCATGTCGCCGCTGTTGACGGGATCGGCGAAGTGGATGTTTCCCACGTACGCGGTGACGCAGTAGGACTTGGCCCATCCCACCGCCGCAGCATAGGCGGCCTTGTCCACCCATTCGAGCACCGTCCCCGCGTCCACCGAGCCGCTGTGCCCCACATCGGTGGGTGCGGCGAGGAAGCGGAGGGTCACGGAATTGGGGCGGCCGGTCTCAGTCATGCTGCGATCTTACTGAGGGCCCCGGTTACCGGCCGGTTGTGCCCGAAACAAACTGCCCCGCCCGCCGAAACGGCGGACGGGGCAGCTGTGGGTGCAATGCCTAGCGGCGGGTGTAAACGATGTCCGGCTGGGCCGGCAGCTCCATCCCCACTCCGATGAAGAAGCCCGGGTGCGGGGGCTGGTTGTAGGCCACGTTTTCGCGGGCCACCGACTGGCGGTACACGGGATCGTGCATCAGGGTCCGGAGCCGGATGTCCGTGGTGGCCGTGGTGGTGTAGATGCGCAGCTCGGTGCTGTCCGCGGAGGGCCAGGCAATTTCCTCCCGCCAGTCGCCAAGGAGATCGGCCTGGATGGCAGGCGTTCCCTTGGTGCCGTTGTTGGACTTGGCCCCCGTTGCGGTGAGCAGCCGGTCGCTGGACTGGGTTTCCCAGTTCCACTTGGCGATGCTGGGTGTTCCGCTGCCGGCTGCTGCATCCCAGTCGTGGTCGACAATTTCGCGCAGCAGGTCACCGTCCCACCACGCCAGGAAGTTGGCTGCCGGGATCTTTTCCGAAATCAGCTCACCCTTGACGGAACGCAGCTGGCCCGTGGGGGAATTCCAGGCAGCGTCACCGCCGATGGCCCAGCCCTCGGCGCCGGGATAGCGGGGATCCACGTCTCCCATGGCGCCGCGGCCGGTGTCCTTGACAGCGGGGATGCTCCACAGCACCTCGCCCGTCCTCGAATCCCGGAACGTTGCGCCCAGGTTTCCGCTGGCGCCCATTTCCTCGTGCACGGCAAAGGTCTCCAGCCCGGGGCGGGACGGATCGAAGTCGCTCGTGTGGATGGCGTCCCCGTGGCCCAGGCCGGTGCTGTAGAGCGGCTTGCCGTTGTCGTCGATGGTCATTGAACCAAAGACGAATTCATCCTTGCCGTCAGCATCCACGTCCAGGACGGACATGTTGTGGTTGCCCTGGCCGCGGTACTGGGTACCGGCAACATCCGAATCGAAGGTCCAGCGCTTGCTGATCCTGCCGCCCACCAGGTCATAGGTGGCCAGCACGGTCCGGGTGTAGTAGCCGCGGCTGAACATCATGGACGGGTGCTCGCCGTCAAGGTAGGCCACGGCACCCAGGAACCGGTCCACCCGGTTTCCGTACGTATCGCCCCACGCGCCCACGTCTCCGCGGGGAGGATCGTAAGGCACAGTGTCCATGATGGTGCCCGTGGCTCCATGGAAGACCGTGAGGAACTCGGGTCCCGTGAGCACGTAGCCACTGCTGTTGCGGTAGTCAGCGCCGGCGTTTCCGATCACGGTTCCGGCTGCGTCACGCGTGCCGTCCGCGGTCTTCATGGCCACTTCGGCCTTGCCGTCGCCGTCGAAGTCGTAAGCGAGCAGCTGGGTGTAGTGGGCACCGGCCCGGATGTTGGGGCCCATGTTGATGCGCCAGAGTTTGGTGCCGTCCATCCTGTAGGCGTCGACGTACACGGTTCCGGTGTAGCCGGACTGCGAGTTGTCCTTGGAATTGGACGGGGACCACATCTGGAGGATCTCGTAGGTCCCGTCGCCGTCCAGGTCCGCCACGCTGGCGTCCCCGGCAGAGTAGGTGTAGGGCTGTCCGTCCTTGGTGTAGTCGTCCGCCGGTTTGTCGAGCTTAACGGCCAGGTAGTTCCGGGACATTGGCTGGAACTCTGCGGTCAGCTGGTCCCCGCCGTTGCCCACGGCCTTGATGACGTACTCGGAGGAAGCCGTTCCTGCCTTGTCCAGGAAGGTGGTGCTGTCCCGGATCGGCTCGTCGGTGAGCTGGACGCCGTCGCGGATGACGTGGAAGCCCACCTGCTCCGGGTCCAGGCCCAGCATGCGCCAGCCCACCCGCACGCCGTCGCCGGTGAGCAGGGCCACCGGTGCACGGTCCAGGTTCTCCATCTGCCGGTTCACCACGGTGACCTTCTCCGTGCCCACCACGGGGGAGGGCGCAGATTCGCCGCCCTTGTTCACTGCCGTGACGCGGTAGTAATAGCGGATGGTGGTGAGGACGGTGAAGTCCGTGAAATTCACCTCAGTGGCGCGGCCTGCGTATTCAAAGGGGCCGTCCGGGGAAGTGGAGCGGTACACCTGGTAGGCCGCAGCATCCTTGATCTTTTGCCATTTCAGGGTGACGCTCGTCTTTTCCACGGCTTTGACATCCACCTTGCCCGGGGCTGCGGGCGCCGGCGTGGCGGGATCTACCAGGGCGGTTTCCAGCGTGTTCGAGGGAACCGATTCCAGGCCGGTGTTGTCGACGGCGGTGACGAAGTACTTGTAGTTCAGCCCTGCAAATGCTGTGGTGTCCCGGTACGCCGCGTCCTTCACGCCGGACGCGATGACCTGCGGCTCGGGCTCGAAGGATGCCTGCCGGAAGACCTTGTAGGAACCCACGTCAGGCACGGCGTCCCAGGCCAGGTCCACCGTGGGCGGTTCGGCTGCGGCATTGACAGCGGTAGTGTGCAGGCTGGTCGGCCCCACCAGCAGCGGGGTCACCTCCAGTCCGTTCAACCGCTGGCCGGAACCGCTGATGGTGAGGTTCAGCTGGCCATCGGTGACCAGGACCTGGTTGATGATCTTGGTGGCGGAGGAAGCCTTGCTGGAGGACACCTGTCCGAACGGGGTGCCCTCGGCGGCAACATCGGTCCTGGTGGAGCCGATCCAGTCGCTGTGGTAGGTCTTGAGCGCGTAGGTGCCGTTGGGCACGTCAAGCTGGAATTCGAAGCTGGACCCGCTGAGCACGAAGTCGCGCAGGAGGTTGCTGGTGACGGCGCCCCGGTCGCGGTCGCTGAGGACGGAGATGTCCTTGAAGCCGAATCCACGTCCGGGTGTGTAGGGCATGGTCCGGTTGACCTCGGTGTAGCCGGGCTCCACCGGCGCTCCCGCCGGGCCGAAGTCGAACTTGTACTTGGCCAGCTTTGTGGTGACCGCCAGCGGTGAACTGGGCTCGGAGAGGCCCTTGCCGTTCATGGCCGCCACCCGGATGCTGTACGCCGTGCCCTCAGCAAGGCCTGCGAGGTTGGCTGTGGCCACGGTGGCCGTCGTGGTCAGTTTGTATTCGCTGTCCGGTTCGGCTGCCAGCTTCCGGTACACCTTGTAGATGTCCGCGCCGTCAACCGGCTGCCACTTCAAGAGCGCGCCGGCGTTGGAGATGCTGCCCGCCACCAGGCCCTGCGGCTGTGCGGGAACGGACGACGGCGGCGCGATCTCCTTGACGCGGGCTGCCAGCGGAAGGTTGAGCTGCTTCACCCCGTTGGCCACCAGGCGTGCGATCTGGATGGCGCCGTACTCCTGGAAGTGCGTGTTGTCCACGGTTCCGGTGGGCCGGTTGGGGTAGATCCCGGCGTCCACATGAAGGAACACCGATTTGGTGTCCTCGGGCCCAATGGCGTCGTAGTAGGCACGGCTGGAAGCGGAGAGGTCCACCAGGGCCACGTTCTCTTCGGCTGCCAGCTCCTGCATCTTTGCGACGTATTCCGGGAAGCTGACGTTGAACTTGCCGGTGGCCTCGTCGTAATCGCGCCGGCCCACAGGGGTGACCAGGATGGGGACTGCGCCGCGCTGGCGCGCCCCGTGGACGTAGGTCCGCAGGTATTCCTTGTAGTCGGCGGGGGAGGCGTAGCGGTCGTCAACGCCGATGGTGGCGTCGTTGTGGCCGAACTGCACCATCAGGTAATCCCCGGGGTTGATGACGCGAAGGATCTCGTCCAGCCTGCCCTGGCTGATGAAGTTCTTGGAGCTCCGCCCGCCGATTGCGTGGTTCCGGAACGTCACCGCACTGTCGAAGTAGCGGTCGATCATTTGTCCCCAGCCCGCCTGCGGAACGTACCCGGCGTCGTAGGTCTGGACAGTGGAGTCGCCGGCAAGGTAGACGCCTGGATCGGTGGTGGCCGTGCGCGGGGCCCGGGCTGCGATGACCAGGGAGTTGATCTTGGCGGCAGTGCCGCTGATGTCGAGGTTGAGCTGGCCGTCCACCAGGGAGATGGGGAACTCCATCTCCAGGTATTGCCCCGCAGGCTTGTCCGTAGCCTGGACTTTGGCCATGTTCTCCGCGGTAATGGCGATGTTTGTCGCTTCCGTGGCGTCGCCCGCGATGAGCTTTACCGTGTAGTCCCCGTTGGGCAAGTCAACCAGGAAGGTACTTCCCTGGGCCTGGACGAAGTCGGACCGGAGGGCATCTCCCGTCCCGCGGTCGACGCCGGAGGTGACGGTGGTGTCCGTGAAGCCGAATTTTGCTCCGGCCGAATACTGCGTGCCGGCATTCACGGCCGTGTAACCCTCGGCGGTTGCGCCGGGGCCAAAGTCGAACTTGAATCCACTTCCCACGGGAGGCAGTGCCGTCTCGGCGTGGACGGCAGGCAGGCCGGTGAAGGCGAGTGCGGCGGACGCTGCTGTCGCCGTCAGCGCACGCACGGCAGCCATGGCAGGGCGCCTGCGGGATGGTGGCCCTTCCGGGGGCCGGGGGATCGCTTGCGGGGGTTGGTTCACTGACATCTCCTTCGATGAGCGGCAAAGCGGTTCCCAGGGAGCGGTATTGGAACGATTCAAAGTGCCGCGGCGTTCCATCTGGATCATGGGCGCGGGGAATGGCGTTCCGGGAAATACCCGTTGTGGATAACTGAGACCTGGGTGCGGGTGGTGCAGCTTTCACTGCAACAACTTCTGGTTTACCAGCCGCCGCAGTCATGTGGCAAGCGTTTTCCCAACTTTCCCAACCCGGTCCCGAATGTTCTGTCGCAGATGGGCCGATGCGTCCGGAGGGCCTTGGGGCAGCGCCCTTAAACGCCCGACGGCGGCCGGGCACCTTGGGTGGCCGGCCGCCGTCGCGCGCGTTGTAGCGGGTGTTCCTAGGCCAGGACGGCCAGCCGGGAATTGCCGCGGCCGAACAGGGCGCGGTCCAGGGAAAGCCGGCCGGCTCCGGTGAGTGCCAGGGCGAATGCGGCCGCCGCCAGGAGCAGGACGAGTTCGTAGCCGCCGTTGGCGGCAAAGACGCCGGCGGGAGCATGCACCAGGAAGAGGGCGCCCAGCATGTCCAGGGCGAGGAGGGCGGCCACCACGCGGGTGAGGATCCCCAGGATGAGGGCAAGGCCTCCCGCGAGTTCCAGTACGGCGACGGCGGGTGCCATGAACTCGGCTGCCGGTACGCCCATTTTGGCGAAGGATGCCTGCGTGCCGGCGATGGTCCATTCGTTGAACTTCTGCCATCCGTGGGCTGCAAAGAGGAAGCCGAGGATGATGCGCAGGGCGGCGAGGGCGGTGGTGGTGAGTCGTGACTGGTTCATGGATACCACTCTCCCAAGCAATTAGTTGAAGTGTCAACTAATTATGACGGACTGTGGCCTTTCTCATGCGCGGCGGCTCACTGTCTGCGGTCACCATTAAGCTGGCAGCGTGCGCCAACAACCCGCCCTCCCCGCCATGACCGGCACCCAGGGCCATGCCCGCGAGATTCTCCGCCTTGCCGTCCCGGCCTTCGGCGCCCTGGTGGCCGAGCCCCTCTTCCTGCTGGCGGACTCCGCCATCGTGGGGCATCTGGGTGTTGCGCAGCTAGCAGGGGTGGGACTGGCCTCAGCGGTGCTGCAGACCGCCGTCGGACTCATGGTCTTCCTGGCCTACTCCACCACGCCCGCCGTAGCCCGCGCCATTGGTGACGGGCAGCTGGGCAAGGCCCTGGCGGCGGGGCGCGACGGCGTCTGGCTGGCATTGCTCCTCGGTGCACTCCTCGCCGTCGCAGGCTTCGCGGCGGCAGAGCCGCTGATCGATCTGATGGGCGCCGAGGGAAGCGTCCGGACCTTTGCCATCGACTACTTCCGCTGGTCCATGCCCGGCCTGGTGGCAATGCTCCTGATCTTTGCCGGCACCGGCGTGCTCCGCGGACTGCAGGACACCCGCACACCGCTGGTGGTGGCCACGGCAGGATTCGGTGCCAATATCCTCCTGAACCTGTGGCTTGTTTACGGCCTGGGAATGTCTGTGGTGGGTTCGGCGGTGGGTACCAGCCTGGCGCAGTGGGCCATGGCGGCTGTCTACCTGGTGATGGTGCGGCGCAGCGCCGTCCGGCATGGCGTCAGCCTGCTTCCCAGCTGGCGGGGCATCCGCAGCATGACGCGGGTGGGATCCTGGCTGATGCTGCGCACGCTCAGCCTGCGCGCCGCCATCCTGGCCACGGTGCTGGTGGTGACGGCCCAGGGCGAAGTCAACCTTGCCGCCCACCAGTTAGCCATGACCATCTTTTCCTTCCTGGCGTTCGCCCTGGATGCCCTGGCGATCGCTGCGCAGGCGCTCATCGGGAAGGAACTTGGTGCGTCCAATGCGGACAGGGCCCGGCTGCTGACCCGGACCATGGTCCGCTGGGGTGCGGGCTGCGGCGTGGTGACGGGCCTGCTGCTGGCAGCGGCCGCCCCGTGGGCCGGATTGCTGTTCACGACAGATCCCGAGGTGCAGCAGGTGCTCACCGTTGCCCTCTGGATCCTGGCGGCCGGGCAGCCGATCGCCGGCCACGTATTTGTCCTGGATGGTGTACTGATCGGTGCGGGGGACGCCCGGTACCTCGCCCTGGCGGGGCTGGTGAACCTTGTGGTCTACCTGCCGCTCCTGGCGGGGGTTGCGCTGTCAGGTGCTGCCGGCAGCGCCGGGCTCGGGTGGCTTTGGGTGGCCTTCGCGCTGGGGTACATGGCGGCGCGTGCCGTGACCCTTGGCCTGCGTGCCCGGTCGGACCGCTGGATGGTGCTGGGCTCTGCCTGACAGTGAGGTCCTGCCTAAGGCCGGGGCGCAGCATGACAAGCCGGCCGGGCAGCAGCCGGTTAGGTCTTCCAGCTGCCGCCACTAAACTGGACCGGTGACGCAACCATCCACCCCCGCGGGCGCAGCTCCCGGAACCACGCCCCGTAACCACCTCTGGAAGCCGGTCCTGCTCCGCGCGGCCGCTGCCTTGGTGTTTGGTGCGGTAACCGTCTTCTGGACGTCACCGTCTGTGGAGGTCATGGGCTGGGCCGGAGGACTCTACCTCCTGGCGTCCGGCGTGGTTAGCCTGCGGACCGTCCCCGCAGCCGGATTTGCGCAGAACTCGGCGCCCGGCAAGCTGCTGTCCGCCGGCGGAGCGGTCCTGGCAGGTGCCGGTTTCGCCGTGCTCCTCGTGCACAGCGACCTGCTGTTCGGGGTGATCGCAGCCCTGGGCCTGGGCGTGGCCGGCATTCTCGAGCTTGCCTGCGGCCTGCAGTACAGGGGCCGCCATGTTCTTGCCCGCGACTGGATTGCGTCCGGCGTGATCGGGATTGGAACCGCAGTGCTCTTGCCCTTCTTCATCAACCTCGGCGCCCATGCACTGCTGGGCGTTGCCGGTGGAGGCGCCATTATTTCCGGTGTCCTGTGGGTACTTTCCGGACTCACGCTTCGGCACGATGCCCGTGCCGGCGCGGGGAAGCCGTAAACTAGGAGGAGCGCCCTTCTACTTTCTGTAGAAAATCCGGTGCGACACCGCAATTCGTAAACCAGGCCGGCCGTGCGCCGCCTGCAGGGAGGAACCACTGTGGCTGACCAGCATCAAGGAAAACCGCGCAAGCTGCGGACCTCGGTGAAGGGGCCGCTGATGTTTTCGGCATTCTGGGCCGTCGTCGCCTTCGTTGCAGTGCTGATTTTCGCCTCCGGGGGAAGCGCCCGCGCACCCCGGTTCGACCTTGCCTTCACCGCCGCCGGCATCGCCTTCATTGCCACCCTGGTAGTCGCCGCAATGCTGTCGATGAGCTACAAGGAGAACGCCGAACACCTGGGCAAGGGATCAGGGGTGAACCTGAGCTCGGCACCTAAGAGGCCATCCCAGGCAGCGCCTGGCCACGGATTCGGTGCTCCCGGCAGCCAGAATCCGCCGGTGCCCGGCGACGACACGGACGGCACGCCCCAGCGCTAGCTGCGGCTGTCCCGATTTCACCGGCTCCTGCCACCTGGCAGGTCAACGCGCAGGAGCCGCGCTATCCCGCGGCCGCCTGCCGGGCCCGGTAGGCCGCAACATGCGCCCTGTTGGCGCAGTTGCCGGTATCGCAGTACCGCTTGGACCGGTTGCGGCTCAGGTCCAGCACGGCCGCATCGCAGTCCTCTGACCCGCACACCCGCAGCCTGTCCATCTCCTTGCTGCGGATCACATCTGCCAGGGCCATGGCCGCCTCAGTGCTCATCCGGTCGGCAAGGGGTGCTTCCGGCGCCGTGGCGTGAAGGTGCCAGTCCCATCCGTCGTGCTTCATCAGCTGCGGCAGCGCGTTGGCATCCCGGAGCAACCGGTTGACCGTATCCACGGCCGCGTCCTCATCCGCTGTCCACAGTGCCCACAGTTCCCGCCGCAACTGCCGCACGCTTTCCAGTTCGCCCGCATCCCGGCTGCGGGAACCGGAAAAATCCTCCGCGGCCAGGAAGCTGTCCAGGTCCGCAACGGAGGCCAACCCTTCCCTGCCGTTTGCGGATGTGTTGATGAGGTTCACCACCGTCCGGAGCGCCACTTCAGTGTCAGGGGCGAAAACCATGTTGACTCCTTACAGCACCCAAGCGTAGTGTCATGGGCGTTACCCCACTTTACTCCTGACAGGAGGAGACGGTGCCTGCCGCCCAAAATCACACCCCCGCCCGGGAACTGCCCATCGGGCATGCCGGGTTCCAGGCTTCCGGGCTCGGCATCGCGCTGTTCTCCTCCGCCGTTTTTGGCCTGTCCGGATCCTTCGCAAAGTCGCTTCTGGAAACCGGCTGGACCCCGGGGGCTGCGGTGACGGCCCGCCTGACGGGAGCTGCCCTGATCCTTGCGCTGCCCGCCGCGTGGGCACTGAAGGGCCGCGGGAGCCAGTTGAAGGACAACTGGCTCACCATCGTGCTGTTCGGGCTCATTGGGGTGGCGTCATGCCAGTTGTTCTACTTCAACGCTGTGGCCCGGCTCTCCGTGGGCGTCGCGCTCCTGCTGGAGTACCTGGCTCCGGTGATCATCGTCCTGTGGCTCTGGGCCGCAAGCCGCCGGCGCCCGCGCGTTTTGACTGCGGGCGGGACGCTGCTGTCCCTGGCCGGGCTGGTGCTGGTCCTTGACCTGACCGGGGCCGTCAAGGTTGACCTGGTGGGTGTGCTGTGGGGGATGGCGGCGGCGGTCTGCCTGGCCATCTACTTCTTCATCACGGCAAAGGAAAATGACACCTTGCCGCCCATCGTGCTGGCCTCCGGCGGCCTCATGGTGGGTGCCGCCGTCATGTGGCTCGCTGCCGCCACGGGACTGCTGCCCATGGCCTTCGGCACTGCGGACACAGCCCTCGGCCCATGGACCGTGCCATGGTGGGTTTCGCTTGCCGGGCTGGTGGTGCTGGCCACCGTGCTGGCGTACGTTTCGGGCGTCATGGCGGCCCGCGCCCTCGGTTCCAAGGTGGCGTCGTTTGTATCACTCACCGAGGTGCTGTTCGCCGTGGTCTGGGCGTGGCTGCTGCTGGGGGAACTTCCCGGTGCCATCCAGCTCCTGGGCGGCTTGTTGATCGTGGGCGGGGTCATCCTGGTCCGGCTCGATGAGCTGCGTTCGCCCGCCGGTGCCTCCAACGACGGCGGCAAGAGCGCCCGGGTGCCGGCGTCCCCGCTGGACCATGCGAACGACGTCGAGCCCGTCCCTTAGACGCGAAGATCCACCGGGCCCGGCGCCGTCGTCGGACGCCAATATAAAAGGGCAGGGACACCTTTCGGTGTCCCTGCCCGCCAAAAGCTGGCGGTAAGCCTAGTTGGAGGCCTGGCTCTGCTGCTCGGCGTTCCGCTTGGCCTGGCTGCCGGCTTCCTTCAGTGCCTCGGCAACCTTGGTCAGCATGGTGGTGTGGGTTCCGGACCACTCCTGGCGGAACTTGTCAGCGTCCGGGCCCTTCCAGTCGGTGCCGCTCAGGACCTTGGTGAGAGTGGACTTCTGCGTCTCGATCTCGGACGCCCCTGCCTGAAGCTTGCTGCCGAGCTGGCGAAGCTGCTCAACGTCTGCACCCCAAATAGCCATCAGTTTCTCCTTGTTAGGTAGTGGATCCGAACCAGATCGGCATCCCCAGCGGCCCCCCGGCTCATCCGGAAGATCCATTGCCTAAAACCTATCCCGGCCCCCAAACAGTGTCGATGGGCAGCCCTGCCCATGCCGGGCTCCCCATCGACGCCGGCTGAAGACCATGAAAAAGGGGTCGATCCCAGGCGTTGGAAGAGCCTAGCATGGCGTTATGTGCCGGAATATCCGAACCCTCCACAACTTTGAGCCGCACGCCACGTCCGAGGAAGTGCACGCGGCAGCGCTGCAGTACGTCCGCAAGGTCAGTGGCAGTACCAAGCCGTCCAAGGCCAACCAGGAGGCCTTTGACGAGGCCGTGCACCAGATAGCGCACATCACACAACACCTGCTGGATTCACTGGTGACGCAGGCGCCCCCGAAGGACCGGGAGGCCGAAGCGGCCAAGGCCAGGGCGCGCGCCGCGGAACGTTACGGCGCCGCCTGACCGGTTGCCCCGGGGTCCAACAAAGTTCAGCGCCGGGGCTTCCCGAAGCTGCGCAGCCGCAGCGAGTTGGCCACCACCAGGACCGAGCTGGCCGCCATGGCCCCGCCGGCGATCATGGGGTTGAGCAGGCCCAGGGCGGCCACCGGGATGCCCACCGCGTTGTAGAAGAACGCCCAGAACAGGTTGGTCTTGATGGTGCCCAGCGTCTTCCGGGACAGTTCGATGGCCTGGGCCACCTGGGCGAGGTCGTTGCCCATCACCGTCAGGTCGGCGGCTTCGATGGCCACATCAGTCCCGGAGCCCATCGCAATTCCGAGGTCCGCCTGGGCAAGCGCCGCGGCATCGTTGACGCCGTCCCCGGCCATGGCCACCGTGGCTCCGCCTGCCTGGAGCTTGCGAACTGCCTCCACCTTCCCTTCCGGCAGGATGCCGGCATGGACATCGTCCGGAGCGATGCCGACGGCGGCTGCCACCCGGGCGGCGACGGCGGCGTTGTCCCCGGTCAGCAGGATGGGCCGCAGGCCCAACGCCTTCAGCCGGGCGACGGCGGCGGCGGAGCCTTCCTTGACGGTGTCCCTGAGGCTGATGATGCCGGCCGGCGTGCCAGCCACTGCGACGCAGATGGCGGTGGCGCCGCCATCCTCGGCGGCTGCCAACTGTGCCTGCTGGCCGGCGTCCAGGGCAATGCCGTTCTGCTCCAGCCAGCCGCTCCGTCCAGCCATCACGTGCCTGCCCTCGACGGTCCCGAATACGCCGCCGCCCGCGGCGGAACTGAACCCCTGGACTGCCGGCAGGTGAGCTGCCGGCAAATGCGCGGAAGGCGACGCGCCGCCGTCGTGCGCTGCATGGGCCAAAGATGCGGCCGAAGCTGCTGCTGCCGCAATGGCGCGGGCCACCGGGTGCTCGCTGGCGGCCTCAACGGCTCCGGCGAGCCGGAGGACGTCCCCTTCCTGGAAGCCGGGGAACGCCGCCGTGGCGTCCACGGCGAGGACGCCGGTGGTGACGGTCCCCGTCTTGTCCAGCAGGATGGTGTCCACGGTGCGGGTGTCCTCGAGTACCTGGGGCCCCTTGATCAGGATGCCCAGCTGTGCACCCCGGCCGGTGCCCGTCAGCAGGCCAACCGGGGTGGCCAGGCCCAGTGCGCATGGGCAGGCGATCACCAGGACCGCGACGGCGGCCGTGAATGCCTCCCGAAGGGTGCTGCCGTCGGCTCCCGGGCCGGCCAGGACGAGCCAGAGGACGAAGGTCAGGGCGGCAATGGCCAGGACCACCGGGACAAAGACGGCGCTGATGCGGTCGGCGAGCCGCGCGATGGGGGCCTTGCCGGTCTGCGCCTGCGATACCAGGCGCGCCATCTGCGCCAGCGTGGTTTCCGAGCCAACCCTTGTTGCCCTCACCAGCAGGCGGCCGGAGGTGTTGATGGTTGCACCCGTGACGCGGCTGTCCGGCCCCACCTCGACCGGTACGGACTCACCCGTGACCAGGGAGGCATCCACGGCGGAGGCGCCGTCCACCACCACGCCGTCGGTGGCGATCTTCTCGCCCGGCCGGACCACCAGGACATCGCCCACCTGCAGCCGGTCCGCAGGGATTTTCTCTTCCACGCCGCCACGCAGGACGGTGGCGTCCTTGGCGCCCAGGTTCAGCAGGGCCTGGAGCGCGTCGCCTGCCTTTTGCTTGGCATTGGCTTCCAGGTACCGGCCCAGGAGCAGGAAGGTGGTGACCACTGACGCCACCTCGAAGTACAGGCCGCCGGACGTGCCCTCCATGCCGGGGTGCTCGGTCATGCGCGGGTCTGCCAGCAGCTGCCACGCCGAAAACAGGTAGGCGGCCGCCACCCCGAGCGACACCAGGGTATCCATCGTGGAGGCCAGGTGGCGGGCATTGACAGCCGCTGCCCGGTGGAAGGGCCAGGCCGCCCACGTGACCACCGGCAACGCCAGCACCGCCGCCGCCCAGCCCCAATTCGGAAACTGGAACGCCGGGACCATGCTGACCAGGAACACCGGGATCGTCAGAACCGCGGCGAGGATGAGGCGCGGGCGGAGGCTCGATGCGGGGATTGCTGCGCTCTGGTCTGCTGGTTGCGCTTCAGTACGCTGCTGGCGGATGTGTGCCTTGTAGCCTGCTGCTTCCACCGTTGACGTGAGTTGTTCGTCGGTGATCCCCTCGGGGACCGTGACGTAGGCGGATTCCAGCGGGAGGTTGACCGTTGCCGACACGCCGTCGAGCTTCCCGAGCTTCTTCTCCACCCGGTTGACGCAGGACGCGCAGGTCATCCCCTCGATGTCCAGTTCGACGATCCGGGTGCCGGGTTGGTGCAGCAGTTCTTGGTGGCTCATGTCAGCTTTCCGGGGTGTTGGAGTTTCTAGGCTTCGGCGGCGACGACCAGATAGCCCGCTTCCGCGACGGCTTCCCCGATGTCGGAGGGCGGGAGTTCCTTGCTGGAGGTGATGGTCACGGTGGAAATGCCGCCGGCGTTCAGATCGACGTTCACTGCTTCGACGCCTTCCAACGCCTCGAGTTCTTCACTGACGGCCGACACGCAGTGCCCGCAGGTCATGCCGGAGACGCTGATGGTCGTGGTGGTGGGGGAGGTGGTGCTCATGCTTGCTCCTTTGTGGGGGCCGGCGGTGGCCGGGGTGTGGGTGGGTCGTGGTGTCAGCGCAGGAGGCGGCCGATGGCGTCGGCGGCTTCCTTGACCTTGGCATCGATGGCTTCAGCGCGTGCCTCCGGGTCCGGTTCTGAGGCCGCACCCACCACGCAGTGGCCGATGTGTTCCTCCACCAGCCCGAGGCTGACTGCGTGCAGGGCCTTGGTGACGGCGGCAACCTGGGTGAGGATGTCGATGCAGTATTTGTCCTCATCCACCATCCGGGCGATGCCCCGGACCTGCCCTTCAATGCGCTTCAGCCGGCGAAGGTATGCATCCTTGTTTCCCGTGTAACCGTGGTGGGCTGCACCGCCGGCCTCCGTGGCCGGAGCTTCAGCTTCCAAGGCCGCGACGGCTTCTTCGATAGCGTTCATGCAGCAAAGATATACCCCAAGGGGGTATCCATGCAAGTACCCCGGTGGGGTATCCGTACCAGTCCCAAGCGGCAGGTTCCAGGGCACAAAAAAGCTCCGGAGTGCGTTATTGGGGGATACGCACTCCGGAGCAGCTCTTGGGCAATTCCGGTTTCCACGGTGTGGACCGGCCTTGCTTGAATCAGCTTACTGGCTGGTACCGGCCCTGCGCCAGCACCGCGAATAACTACTTTCGCTTTACTTTAAGCGGGCCTCCAACGTGGGTCTTTTGCCGGAATCCGCCCGCTCAGGGCCGGTCCTCATGGGCGGGCATCCGGTAGGGAACCACCAGCACCGGCCGGCTCTGGTGGTGGCTCAGCCACTGCCCCACAGAGCCGTTGAGCGCCTCCGAGAGCCGGTGCGTGAATCCGCGTTCGGAGGTGCCCACGATGATCATTGGGGCATCCACTTCGGCGGCCAGCTGGGCCAGGGCCCGGGCAGGGTCCCCCGTAAGGGTGCGGAAGGACCATTGAATGGATCCGCCGTCGGACGGCTGCTTGTCCACTGCTGCCTGGACCTGTTCCTTCAACTCCGTTGCCAGCGCCAGCATGTCGTCATCTTTGTCCGGGTGCAGGGAAAGCCGGTGGGCGGAGCGGGCAGGATCCCATTCCACCAGGTAGCTTGCTTCGTCCACGTAGGCACAGACCAGCGGTGCGGAGAGCCGGGCGGCAAGCGTGGCCGCAGTCCGGAGCACCTCCGGGTGCTGTTTGGGCATGATTCCCACCACCAGCGGGGCGGCGTCGAAGTTTTCCCATGTCATGCTGACAATTGTCTGCCCGCCTGCTCGGTGTGAACAGGTACGTTGGGCCCGCAACTCCCCGCGCGCCCGGGGGCGTGGCAAGGAAGGACTCAGGACATTGCCGGGTATGCGGTGACCACCACGTTCTTGCCCCACGGATCCTCGGTGTAGCAGCTGATGAGGACCAGCCGGTTGGGCACCATGTCCCAGACGGGACTGTCTTTGAGGCCGGCCTTCAGGTATGTGGTGATGCTGTCCACCTGGTAGCTGATGGTTCCGGCCGCTGTTTCCACTTCCAGCCGGTCGCCCACGGCCGCCGCTGAACTGAGGTGGTTGAAGGGTGCGTCCGCGCCCTCCCAGCTGTGGCCGATGATGTAGGTGGTATTGCCGGAGCCGCTGCCCGGAACGCCAAACGGCGTGAGCCAGTAGCCGTCCTTGGTGGCTGGAGGTTCTATGGTCCGGCTGGACCGGGCTTCGCCGTCCAGGTCCAGCGGATGGATGGCCACGTCGACGGCCGCGGACGGGTAACGGACGCGGACCGGCTGGGCGGCCGGCGGAAGTTCGGGTCCCGCCGCCGCCTGCACTTCCGTTCCGCCGGGCGCCTGGGCTGCCAGGGCCGGGTCCTGCGCCGCTGCCGCATCCTGCAGGCCGGTTTCCGCTATGGGAGCCGCCCCTCTTCCGGCGTCAACGCTTCCGGAAGCATTGCCGCCCGGAACCAGGGCTGCTGAGGCGCTGGCATCCCCGTGCGCCCGCGTTGGTGCCGTATGGAACGGCGACGCTTGGAACAGGGGAGCGCCGAGGGTGAAGGACAGGAACGCGAGGAACCCGCACAGCAGGATGGCCGCATCGCCCCGGTTCCAGCGGAGGATGCCGCGCCGCATTGGCGCCGCATGCCGGCTTCGGTCCTGGCGCATGGCACTCCTGACGGGTTTGGCGGGATTGGAAGGAAGGCGACCTGCCGGGCACTGGCAGGACGCCTTCCTTGTCAAGGGGCCACTGGTAGTGGCGGTGCCGGCTAGCCGGCCACGTGCTGCGGACGGCTCCGGCGGCGTACGGCCACCGCTGCCGCTGCCGCAGCCAGTGCTCCCACTCCTGCAAGCCAACCGGGGCCGGCGTCGGATGCCCCCACCGAGGTCTGCGCGTTGTAGCCCTGGTTAGTACCGACGCTGACGGGGGCTGCGGCCGGGGCGGCCTTGGGTGCTGTCTTTGGTGCGGCGGCAGGCTGCTTGGCAGTTGTCTGCTGGGCGGGTGCGGCTGCGGGGGTTACGGCTGCGGGCGTTTCGACGGCGGCGGGGGTCTGCGCTGCCGGCGTTTCTGCCGGGGTTTGCACAACCGGCTGCTCCGTCACGGGCTCGACGACGACGACCGGCTCCTCTGCTGGAGGCGTCTCCACGGGCGTGACGGGAGGATCGACGACGACGGGTGGAACCACCGGATCGAGTACCTCGCCGGGCGGCAGCGGCGCGCACTGCGCGACGTAGAGAGCCTTTCCGGCGGCGGTCCAGTTCTTGCCCGCCGATTGCGACGTCGGCGGAATGATGTCCAGCGGATGCTGGTCGTGGCCGCCCAGCCCATTGACATTGAATTCCAACGGTGCCCAGGTGCTGCCGTCGCTGTGGCAGACGGTGACTTTTTCCCCCGCGGCCATGGCGGGTGCGGTGAGGGTTATGAGGCCAAGCCCCACCACCCCCAGTGTGGCAAAGGTGCGTTTCATGTTGTCTCCCCATATATGTGTGAAACGGACCATGGTGAGGAAAGGCCAGCGGTGACGCCATATGCCCCAGCAGCACGGTCAGCTTGCTTTGAGATTTCAGGCTAGGGGCGCCGCGCGGAACAATCGCCAGTAGGGGATACTCGTCTTTTTCCGGCGGCAGGCGGGCAGGTTACTTGCCAGTACCCGAAACCCTGCCGGTCACACCTGCTTCCGGTGCAGCACCTTGTCCGCCGCGGAGGCCGCGCCTAACGTTTAAACCAACCCGGGAAAGGGGGAATCGTGGAAATCTTCATGTGGTGGCTGGACCTGGACCTCGACAGCAAGGAGTGGCTGCGCGGGAACCTGCGCGCCGAGGAACTGCCGCTCCCGGTCCTCCAGGGCATCGCCGAGGCCGGCGGCCCCCATCCGGGCAATCCCGCGGCCGTGCTGACTGCTGCTGACTGGGACTTCATCGAAACGCAGTCCGAGTTCGTCGACTGAGGCCCCTGCCGGATCGGATGGGGGCACCGCAGGTGTGAAAACCATTGCGGGCGGACCCGTGCGGTGGTTGCATGGAGCCCATGGCAAAGGCGGCAGAATCATTCGTCCTGGCAATCGGCACCAAGAAAGGTCTCTGGCTGGCCACGAGCCGGGACCGGCAGGAGTGGTCCTTCACGGGCCCGCACTTCCTCATGTCGGAGATCCCCAGCATCGGGATCGACACCAGGGAAGGCCGCACCCGCATCCTGGTGGGCGTCCGCAGCCCGCATTGGGGACCGACGGTGGCCCACTCGGATGACCTTGGTGCCACCTGGTCCGAGCCGGAGCAGGGCGCCATCAAGTTCCCCGAGGACACGGGGGCAGCACTCGAGCGGGTCTGGCAGATTTACCCGGACGCCGAGTCCCGTCCCGGAGTTGTGTGGGCGGGAGCCGAACCGATTTCCGTCTGGAAATCAACCGACGGCGGGGAGCACTTCGAGCTGAACCGCGGCCTGTGGGACCACCCGCACCGCAGTGAATGGGGAGCAGGCTACGGCGGGGCGGCGGCGCATTCGATCGTGGTCCAGCCGGCCGGGGAGACCGTGCACGTTGCCATGAGTACCGGTGGCGTGTACCGGTCGCTCGACGGCGGCACCTCCTGGGAAGCACGCAACAAGGGCATCTCGGCCTACTTCATGCCGGACCCCAACCCGGAGTTCGGCCAGTGCGTGCACAAGATCGCCGCGGACGCCGCCGTGGAAGGGCGCCTGTACGCCCAGAACCACCACGGCGTCTACCGGACGGACGACAATGCAGACAACTGGAACTCCATTGCAGAGGGCTTGCCTGCCGACTTCGGCTTCGTCATGCTCACCCATCCGCGCCGGGACGGCACCGCCTGGGTCATTCCGTTGAAGGCCGACGGCGAACGCATCCCTCCCGACGGAAAGCTCGCCGTGCACCGCACGGATGACGCGGGGAACACCTGGAAGCGGCTCAATACCGGGCTTCCGGAGCACGAATACAACAGCGTGCTCAGGGACGCGGCGGCCGTGGACACCGCGGATCCCGCCGGGGTGTACTTCGGTACGCGCGGCGGGACGGTCTATGCGAGTGCGGATGAAGGGGAGACCTTCAGGGAGGTGGCGTCCCACCTGCCGGATGTGCTGTGTGTCAGGGCGGCCGTGGTGGCAGGTGGCTGAGATTTCGCTGCTGCTGCCCAGTGTCCTGCAGCCCCTGGCCGGCGGGCAGCCGGTACTGACTGCGCCCGCGGAAGGGCCGGTGACGGTGAGAAGCCTGCTCGATGCGGTGGCCTCCGACTATGCGGTGCTGGGCCGGCGGCTTCGTGATGAAACCGGCGCGCTGCGGCGGTTCGTCAACATCTACGTCAACGGTGACGAGGTGCGGCGGTTGCAGGGCCTGGATACCGAGGTGGCGCCGGGCCAGGAGGTCCTGGTGATCCAGTCTGTCGCGGGCGGCTGAGAGGGAAGCGGGCAAGGCGGCGGGCAGCCCTTACTGGCTACGCCCGCAGCCCCACGTCCAGTTCGCTATGCCACGCGCCAAACGCTGCACTCGTCCGTATTGATGGCCTTCCGGACCCCCGTGATCCGGTCCAGGATCCACACCACTCCGATGCCGGGCGCCGTTTCCTGCACGCTGCCGCGGCGGATCACCACGTCGTCGTAGGAAGGTCCCACGGAAAGGCGGGCTTCGATTTCGTCACCGCGGTGGAGCTGGTCCAGCGCGCGGATTCTGGTTACATGCGTGGTCGCTTTCTTCAACATCGGGGGCCTCCTGGCTGGAGCTGGTGCCGGCTCTTGCCTGCACTACCCAGTGTGGGCCGCGAATGTTGCGCACCGGTTTCCCCGCGGTTAGCGTGCGGTTAGTTCTTCGCGCCGCATCGGTTTCAAGTCTGTCGCTTTCAGGCGTCGCTGCCGTTGCGGTAGGCGGCAAGGAAGGTGGAAATCCTCCGGACAGCTTCCTCAATGTCCAGTACCGAGGGAAGGATGACGAATCGGAAGTGGTCCGGCGCGGGCCAGTTGAAGGCCGAGCCGTGGGAGATCAGGATCTTTTGGTCCCGGAGCAGGTCCAGGACGAATTTCTCGTCGTTGGCGATTGGATAGAGTTCCGGGTCCAGGCGGGGGAACAGATACATGGCGCCCGACGCCGGCACGCACGTTACGCCGGGGATGGCAGTAAGGAGCTGGTGGGCAAGGTCCCGCTGCTCGCGCAGCCGGCCGCCGGGCTGCACCAGGGCCTCGATGCTCTGGTAGCCGCCCAGGCAGGTTTGGATGGCGTGCTGGGCAGGAACGTTGGCGCACAGGCGCAGCGAGGCCAGCAGCTCAAGGCCTTCACGGTACGCGGCGGTAGCGGCAAGCGGCCCCGTGATGGCCACCCATCCCGCCCGGTAGCCCGGCATCCGGTAGGCCTTGGACAGGCCGCTGAAGGTCAGGCAGCACACGTCCTCGGCCACGGAGGCGGTGTGGATATGCGTGGCGTCCTCGTAGAGCACCTTCTCGTAGATCTCGTCAGAGAACAGGACCAGGTTGTGCTTCCGGGCCAGCGCTGCGAACTGTTCCAGGATGTGGCGTGGGTAGACGGCGCCGGTGGGGTTGTTCGGGTTGATGATCACGATGCCCTTGGTGCGGCTGGTGATCTTCGCTTCCACGTCGGCCATGTCCGGCCACCAGTTCTCCGCCTCGTCGCAGAGGTAGTGCACCGGCTTGCCGCCGGTCAGGGTCACGGCGGCGGTCCACAAGGGATAGTCGGGGGCCGGGACCAGGATTTGGTCGCCGTTTTCCATGAATGCCTGAAGGCTCATGGAGATCAGTTCGCTGACGCCGTTGCCGATCACGATGTCCTCGACCCCGATGTTCATCAGGCCACGCGTCTGGTAATACTGCGAGATGGCGGTCCGCGCCGTGAAGATGCCCTTCGAATCGCTGTAACCCTGGGCGCCGCGGAGGTGGTGGATCATGTCCACCACCACGGATTCCGGCGCCTCGAGGCCGAACGGTGCCGTGTCCCCGAGGTTCATCTTGAGGATCCGGTGCCCCTCAGCCTCCATGTTTTTGGCAGCCTGCAGGACCGGGCCCCGGAGTTCGTACCGGACGTTTTCAAGCTTGCTGGAGTGCTGCATTGCGTGCATGGTTGATCTTTTCACAAAGCACGACGGCGGGCGGCGGGTTACGGTGCCAGCCGGTCGCCTTTGCGGTGCACGCGGAACCAGCGGCAGCCGTAGCGTCCCAGTTCCACCGCGAAGCTGCCGTCGGGCTCCAAGGGGGCGTTGCCGCCGTCGAACAGGTCCAGCAGCATGGCGTCCCGGTACGCCTGGCGCGGGCCATCCTCCGGTCCCACCCGTCCGCTGACCGTCACCTGCTCTTCGCCGAAGTTGTGCAGCAGCACCAGCGTGCCGCCGTCGGAACTGCAGGTGTGGGCAAGGACGGCAGGTTCCGGCTGGTCGATGATCGCGAACGAGCCCCACCCCAGCTCCGGTGCCTCCCGGTAGCGTGCGATCAGCGTTGCCATGAAGTTGAACAGCGATTCCGGGTCCCTTTTGGCCGCAGCGGCGTTGACGTTCTCCGGCCCATAGTCGCCGCGCACCAGCGGGGCCACCAGCTCCGATGCCTTGGCATTGGAGAACCCGCCGTTCTTCTCAGTGTTCCACTGCATGGGAGTGCGCACGGCGGCGCGGCTCTTCTGCCGCAGGTCCTCACCCATGCCGATCTCCTCGCCGTAGAACAGCACCGGGGTACCGGGCAGCGAGAACATCAGGGAATACACCATGCGGATCCGCTCCTGGTCTCCACCGAGCATCGGAGGCAGCCGCCGCCGGAGGCCGCGGCCGTAGATCTGCATGTTCTTCTCCGGCCCGAACGCGGCGAAGACTTCCTGCCGCTCGCCGTCGCTGAGCTTGTCCAGGGTCAGTTCGTCATGGTTGCGCACGAACATGGCCCATTGGTTGTCCGGGTTGATCGGCGGCCTGCTCTTGAGCGTCTCGGCCAGCGGGCGCGCATCCTGCCTGGCAAGGGACAAATAGATGTGCTGCATGGCCAGGAAGTCGAACTGCATGTTCAGTTCGTTGCCCTCGGGGCCGCCGTAGTATTCCAGCTGCTCCTTGTAGGGCAGGTTCACCTCCCCCAGCAGCACGGCGCTGCCGTTGCGCCGGTTCACGAAGCTGCGCAGCGCACAGAGGTAGCCGTGCGGGTCGATATTGGCGGCCTCGTCCTTGGGCTGGCCCCGCGTCTCCAGGAAGAACGGCACGGCGTCCAGCCTGAAACCGTCCAGCCCCAGCTCCAGCCACAGTCCCATGGCCTTGGCGATCTGGTCCCGTACGCCGGCATTGGTGACGTTGAGGTCCGGCTGGTACTTGGCAAACATGTGCAGGTACCACTCGCCGGTGGCCTCATCAAGGGTCCACAGCGAGTTCTCCTCCCCGGGAAACACCACCTCCGAGGACGTGTCCGGGGGAGTGTCCTTTCGCCACACATAAAAGTCGCGGAACGCGTTGTCAGTGGATTTCCGGGCTTCCACGAACCAGGGGTGCTGGTCCGACGTGTGGTTCACCACGAAGTCGGCGATGACCCGCATGCCCCGGTCCTTCGCGGCGCGGATGAATTCCACCAGGTCGCCCAACGTGCCAAGGCGGCGGTCCACGCCGAAGAAGTCCGTGACGTCGTAGCCGTCGTCGCGGTCCGGGGACGGGTAGAACGGCATCAGCCAGATGCAGGTCACGCCCAGCGCAGCGAGGTAGTCCACCCGCTGGGTAAGGCCGGAGAAATCGCCGGTGCCGTCGCCGTCGTCGTCGAAGAACGTCTCCACGTCCAGGCAGTAGATCACCGCGTTCTTCCACCACAGGTCCGAGGTCTCGGCGATCCTCATGCCGGAGCGTCCGACGCCGGGCTGGCGGTTGCCGCCGCAAGCTGCGGTTCCGTGCCGGCCGGGTCAGGGGTGCGGACCTGCGGGAGCACCTCGGCGGCGAAGGCATCGATGAAGGCATCCTGCCGCTGCCCCACGAAGTGCAGGTACAGCTCATCGAAGCCCAGTTCCACGTATTCAGACAGCCAGTCTGCGTGCGCGCTAAGGCTGGCGGAAACATTGACCGCACCGCGGACCTGTTCCTCGCCCACGTGCTCGCCCACGCCGTCGAAATGGCCCGCGGAGGGCAGGTCCCAGGGAATGGGCGGTGCGAACGTGTTGGTCCGCCACTGGTCAAGGGCGACGGCCGCCGCTTCCTGCTCGCTGCCGGCCCAGGACAGGTGCACCTGCAGCACCGCCTTGCCCTTGCCCCCGCTGTCGCGGTAGGCGGCGAGCATGTCCCGCAGCTTCGCCGCCGGCTGGTTGACGGTGACCAGGCCGTCCGCCCAGGCTGCCGCGCGGCGGGCCGTGTCCACGCTGATGGCAGGGGCGATGAGTGGGGGCGGGGATTCGGGGACATCCCAGATCCGCGCCTGCTCCACGGTGACCAGCCCGCGGTGGCTGACCTCCTCCCCGCGGTGCAGGCGGCGGATTACGTCCACGGACTCTTCGAGCCGGCGTTGGCGGATGTCTTTGGCCGGCCAGGCGTCGCCGGTGATGTGCTCGTTCATGTTTTCGCCGCTGCCGGGGGCGAACCAGAACCTGCCGGGGAACATGCAGGCCAGGGTTGCGGAGGCGTGGGCGATGATGGCGGGGTGGTAGCGCTGCCCGGGTGCGGTCACCACGCCGAACCGCAGGCTGGTGGTGGCCATGGCCGCACCCAGCCAGGACCATGCGAAGCCGGAGTGCCCCTGCCGGGCGGACCACGGCTCGATGTGGTCGGAGCACATCGCCGCGTCAAAGCCGGCGCGTTCGGCGTGCTGGACGTCCTTGAGCAACTGGCCGGGACTGATCTGTTCGTGGGATGCGTGGAAGCCGACGGTAACCATCGTTAAGCTGTACCGTCCCGGCGGCGGCCTGTCGAGGGGTACCTGGGCTGTGGGATGGACAGGTACCGAAAGCAGGGGCACTTGTCCGATAAGTTTAACACTTGTAATACTGTGCCCTTCCGGGGCGCAGGGTGCGGCGGAACCGGAAGGAAGTACCCCACGTGGGCGGTGTGCTCATTGGACTGGCGGTGATCGGCGTGGTCATCGCCGTGGGCTATATCGCTGCGCGGTGCGGACTGGGTGACGAACCCACCATCTCGGCACTGACCCGTACCGCCTTCTTCATCACCAACCCGCTGCTGCTCTTCACGGTGGTGCTGAAATCGGACCTATCCGTGGTCTTCTCCGCCTACGTTCCGCTCGCGCTGATCACGGCGGCCGTCACGGCGCTTCTTTATGTGGCCGCCAGCAGGATCTGGTTCCGAAGGCCGCTGGCCGAGACGGCCGTGGGCGCGATGGCAGGTTCCTACGTCAACGCCAACAACATCGGCATCCCGATCACCCTGTATGCCCTGGGGGACGCCACCCCCGTGGCTCCGGTCCTGCTGGTCCAGCTGCTCCTGTTCGCCCCCCTGGTCCTGACCCTGCTGGACCTCTCCGAAGCCGGCCGGTTCTCACCCCGGCTCATGCTGACCCAGCCCTTCCGGAACCCCATGATCATCGCCTCACTCCTGGGCGTGGTCCTGGCCGCGTTCCACGTGCAGCCCCCGGCCCCGGTGATGGCACCGCTGACGCTCCTGGGCGGCGCGGCGGTCCCTGTGGTGCTGCTGGCATTCGGAATGTCGCTGCACGGAACCAAAATGCTTCGAAGCGGCGGGCATACCGCCGAAATCCTCACTGCCACGGCACTCAAGTCCGCGGTGATGCCGGCGGTGGCGTTCGTCGTCGGCCGCTTCCTCTTTGACCTGGACCACCGCATGCTGCTGGGCGTAGTGCTCATGGCGGCGCTTCCCTCCGCCCAGAATGTGTTCCTGTTTGCCAGCAAGTACGGGAAGGGCGTGGCGGTGGCCCGGGAAACCATCCTGCTCTCCACGGCCGCCGCGGCGCCCGTGTTGGTCCTGGTGGTCTGGCTGCTGGCGGGCTGAAATCCCTCCCGGCGCCGTGCCGCCCTACCGTCCAGGGCACGGGCCGGGCAAGAATGGGCACTATGGAACTTCCCGTGATGCCGCCCGTCCCGCCCATGCTCGCCAAGGCCGTCAGCGGTATTGACGGCATTCCAGGAAGCGGGGACCTTAGCTACGAGCCCAAATGGGACGGCTTCCGGTCCATCATCTTCCGTGACGGTGATGACCTTGAGATCGGCAGCCGCAACGAAAAGCCCATGACCCGCTACTTCCCGGAGCTCGTGGCCGCGCTGAAGGAAAACCTGCCGCAGCGCTGCGTGGTGGACGGCGAGATCATCCTGGTGGGCGCCGCCGGCGACCGGCTGGATTTCGACGCCCTGCAGCAGCGCATCCACCCCGCCGCCAGCCGGGTGAAGCTGCTGGCCCAGCAAACGCCGGCAAGTTTCGTGGCGTTCGACCTGCTGGCACTGGACGGTGACGACTACACCGGCAGGCCCTTTTCCGAGCGGCGGGCGGCGCTTGAGAAGGCGCTCGCGGCCAGCGACGCGCCGGTCCACCTGACCGCGGCCACTACGGACAAGGACACCGCTGCCCAGTGGTTCGAGCAGTTCGAGGGGGCCGGGCTGGACGGCATCGTGGCCAAGCGGCTGGACGGCCGGTACGAACCGGACAAGCGGGTGATGTTCAAGGTCAAGCACGAGCGCACCGCGGACTGCGTGGTGGCGGGCTACCGGCTCCACAAGAGCGGGCCGGACGCCATCGGGTCCCTGCTGCTGGGGCTGTACAAGGACGACGGCGGCCTGGCCAGCGTGGGCGTGATCGGCGCCTTTCCCATGAAGCGCCGGAAGGAATTGTTTGACCAGCTCCAGCCGCTGGTGACGGATTTCGACAACCACCCCTGGGCGTGGGCCAAGCAGGAGGAGGGGGAACGGACCCCACGGAACGCCGAAGGCAGCAGGTGGAGCGCCGGGAAGGACCTGTCCTTCGTTCCGCTGCGGCCCGAACTGGTGGTGGAGGTCCGCTACGACCACATGGAGGGTGAGAGGTTCCGGCACACTGCCCAGTTCAACCGCTGGCGGCCGGACCGGGACCCCGAATCCTGCACGTACGAACAGCTGGAGGAACCGGTCAACTTTGACCTGGCCTCGGTGCTGGAGACCGGCCGGGGATAGCGTCTGCACCCGCTCTCTGCCAAACCAGCCCAGTTTTAACAGGGGAAAGCCCGCCATTTGGGGGAATGGCGGGCTTTCCGGCTTCAAAACCGGGCCAGTGTGTACGCTCTAAGCGCCTACTTCAGGCCCAGCAGTTTGGTGGGCGTCCGGAAGGACTCCTTGGCGGTCAGGGCGGATACTGCGGCAATGGTGCAGATGATGGCGGTGAAGATGCTGATCTGCACCCATCCGCCGGGCTTGATGCCGCCCATGGCAGCCACGATGGCCGGAGCGAAGCCTGCCATCAGGAAGCCCAGCTGGGTGCCGATGGCCAGGCCCGAGAAGCGGACCTTGGTGCTGAACATCTCGGCGTAGAAGGACGGCCAGACGGCGTTGGAGGCGGCGTAGCCGAAGGAGAAGAAACCGATGGCGGCAACGAACATCAGTGGAATGCTGCCGGATTCCAGGCTGAGCAGGAACAGCGGGGTCAGGATTGCGCTGGCCACGGCGCCGTAGATGAAGACGGGCTTGCGGCCGATCCTGTCCGCGAGCTTCCCGAAGAGCGGCTGGGTGCCCAGGGCCACCAGGTTGGCGCCGACGACGAGCCAGAGGGTGGTGGTGCCGTCCACTCCGGCGACGGTCTTGGCGTAGCTGATGGCCAGCGTGCCGAACACGGTGGAGACGGCGGCGATGAAGGCGCAGGCGACAACACGCAGGACGTCGCGCCAGTGGCCCTTGAGGAGGTCGGCGACGGGGAGCTTGGAGATCTGGGCGTTCTTCTGGGCTTCCTCGAAGGCCGGCGGTTCGTGCAGCGTGCGGCGGATGAAGAAGGCAACGATGACCACCACGGCGCTGAGCCAGAACGGGATGCGCCAGCCGATGCCGTACTTGACCTCATCAGGCAGGGCCAGGACGGGGATGAAGACCAGGGCGGCGAGGATCTGGCCGCCCTGCGTGCCGGTGAGGGTCCAGGAGGTAAAGAAGGACCGCTGGTTGTCCGGGGCGTGCTCGAGGGTCATTGAGGAGGCGCCGGCCTGTTCACCGGCGGCAGAGAGGCCCTGGCAGAGGCGGGCGATCACCAGGAGGGCCGGAGCCCACCAGCCGACAGTCCGGAAGTCGGGGAGGCAGCCGATCACGAACGTCGATGCGCCCATGAGCAGCAGGGTGAACATCAGGACCTTCCGGCGGCCCACCCGGTCACCGAAGTGGCCCAGGATGATGGCGCCCACGGGACGGGCCACATAGGCGAACCCGAAGGTGGCGAAGGACATGATGGCAGCGTTGGTGTCTGCATCGGGGAAAAAGACCTTGGGGAAGATCAGCGCCGCAGCGGATCCGAAGATGAAGAAGTCATAGTATTCGACGGCGCTGCCCAGGAAGCTGGCGAGGGCGGCCTTCTTGGGCGTCCCGGCGGAGGTGAGGGCACCCGCCCCGGCGGACGGAAGTGTCTGGCTCATGGTGTTCCTTTGGTGTGACGACATTGTCGCGGATGTGGATCTGGGGGTCGCAGCCGCCGCTGCCTTGGTGCGGGCGGGGCGCGATGCGGCTGGAGTCCGGAAAAGACCCAAGCATTTGTAGCCACATGGTGGGAGCTACTTGTGCGATATAGAAACTATGACTGTGAGGGCAGTCACCTGTCAAGAAAATACTCACCATCTAGAAATAGCTCTCACATTGTGGGAACATCGATCCATGAGTGTGAACCAAACCACAGCGGTCAATGAAGAATCCGCTGCTGCCGAAGAGCCTGTGAACGCCATGCCCCCGGAAGCCAAGGTCGGCGCCCGTCCTGCGGACCGTACGGACATGGTGGGCAAAGCCCTGGGCCTGCTGGTCCTGCTGGGGGACGAGCCGCGCGGGGCCAGCGCCGCGGAGATTTCCCGTCGGGCGGAACTGCCGTTCAGTACCACCTACCGGCTCCTGGGATCCCTGACCCGTGACGGCTTTGTGGACTACGAGCCGGACGGCCGCCGCTACCATCTGGGTCTGCGCATCTTCCAGCTGGGCCAGCGTGTGTCCAACCATCATGGCTTCGCCGGCACTGCTACCCCGGTCCTGCGCCGGGTCACCGCCGAGACCGGCGAGGCAACCATCCTCAGCGTCCGCGACGGCCACCATCACCTGACGGTCAGCAAAGTGGACGGTCCCCAGATGTTCCGGGTGACCAGCGACCCCGGCCACCTGGGCTCCCTGTCCACCACCGCCGTCGGAAAAGCCCTGGTGGCCTTCGCCGAGGATGCGGAGCGGGAAAGGCTCCTGGCGGAGTTGCCGCTGGAAGCGCTCACCGACAAGTCCATCACGGACCGGGATGCATTCCGCGCCGAAATCGAGCAGGTGCGCCGGCAGGGCTACGCCGTCATGGATGAGGAAAATGAGGCCGGCATGCGCGCCGTGGCCGTCCCGCTGCTCAACAGCCAGGGGCATGCCTTTGCATCGCTGGCAACCGCGGTGCCGGTCTTCCGCTTGGGCCTTGAGGAGTTGAAGGCCCACGTTCCACTGCTGCAGGAAGCTGCCGCGGAGCTGGCCGCCAGGCTACCGCAGCGCTAGCAGCCAAAGAAATCACCGTGTTTTTGGAGTGCGATTGTTCGCATCTAGAACAAGAGTGCGATAAGTGAACAATTGATGTACCGTAATCCCTGTCACCCCGCAGCGCGGCCCAACTTCCGCGACCTGCCAGGTGCCGTACCAAAGGAGCTGCACGCATGAGCAATCGAACTGAGTCCTACCTGGTGGGACTGGTTGGTGATGGCGTCACGCCATCGCTCACGCCGCCCATGCACGAACGGGAAGGTGACGTGCAGGGCCTGCGCTACCTGTACCGCCCCATCGACCTGCTGGAGCTGGGCCTGACCGGAGAGTCGGTGGGCGCCATCCTGCACAGCGCCAGGACCCTTGGCTTCAACGGCCTGAACATCACCCACCCCTGCAAACAGCTGGTCCTGCAGCATCTGGATGAGGTGAGCCCGGACGCCCGCCGGCTGGGCGCCGTGAACACCGTGGTGATCCGCGACGGCCGCTTCATCGGCCACAACACTGACTTCTCCGGCTTCGCCGCCGCCTTGTCGTCCGGCCTCCCCGGAGCCCGGCTGGACCGTGTGGTGCAGCTGGGCGCCGGCGGTGCCGGATCCGCCGTCGCCTACGCCCTGCTGACGGCCGGCGTCCGCACGCTGCACCTGGTGGATATGGACCCGATGCGGGCCGAGGCCCGGGCTGCCGAGCTGGCAGGCTTTTTCCCGGACAGCACCGTGACGGCAGGCACGACGGCGGAGCTGCCGCAGCTGATGCGCGGGGCCGACGGCCTGGTGCACTGCACCCCCGTGGGCATGGCCGCCCACCCCGGTGTGCCGCTGGACCTGGACCTGCTGGAGTCCCGGCACTGGGTGGCGGACATCGTCTACCGCCCCATCGACACCGAACTGGTCCGGGCTGCCCGGGCCAAGGGCTGTGACGTCCTGGACGGCGGGCGGATGGCCGTGGGCCAGGCTGCGGATGCGTTCCGGATCTTCACGGGCCTGGACGCTGATCCGGACCGCATGCGCAGCCACTTCCTGGAGCTTGTGGCCGCCGAGGAGGTGAACGCCTGATGCGCACCGGAATCGCCACCGTCTGCCTGTCCGGCACCCTCAAAGAGAAAATGCAGGCGTGCGCCATCGCCGGCTTCGACGGCATCGAAATCTTCGAACAGGACCTAGTCACCTCACCGCTCAGTCCCGAGGACGTGCGGAAGATGGCCGCGGACCTGGGCCTTGGCCTGGACCTGTACCAGCCGTTCCGCGACTTCGACGGCGTCACCCCGGACCTGCTCAAGGCCAACCTCCGCAGGGCTGAGGCCAAGTTCAAGCTCATGGCCCGGCTGGGCATGGACACCATCCTGGTCTGCTCCAACGTGGCCACCGCCAGCATCGACGACGACGGCCTCCGCGCCGAACAGCTGGCACAGCTTGCCAACCTGGCCGGGGACCACGGCGTCAAGGTGGCCTATGAAGCGCTGGCCTGGGGCAAATACGTCAACGACTACGAGCACGCCTACCGGCTGGTGGAAACGGTGGACCACCCCAACCTGGGGACCTGCCTGGACTCCTTCCACATCCTCTCCAGGGACTGGGAGACCTCCCACATCGAGGCGTTCAACCCGGACAAGATCTTCTTCGTGCAGGTGGCCGACGCCCCAAAGCTCTCCATGGACGTGCTGTCCTGGAGCCGGCACTACCGGGTCTTCCCGGGCGAGGGGCAGTTTGAACTGGCCAAGTTCATGGGCCACGTGGTCCGTGCGGGCTACACCGGACCTGTTTCGCTGGAGGTCTTCAACGACGTTTTCCGCCAGTCCGATGTGGAGCGAACGGCCGTGGACGCCATGCGTTCGCTGATCTGGCTTGAAGAGCAAAGCGCCAAATGGCTCGCGGACGCTGAAGGGGCGCCAAACAACGGCGCCGCGCTCCGCCGTCGTTATCCCATGGAACTGGCCACACTGCCCAAGGTGAACGAACCTGCCAACTTCAACTTCGCCGAGGTCAAGGCGGATGACACCGCGCAGCTCGAGCGGCTCCTGGGCCAGCTCGGCTTCACGTTCGAAGGCAGGCACCGCACCAAGGACGTCCAGCTGTGGACCATGGGCCAGGCACGGGTGATCATCAACGAACAGGCGGCGCAGCACGCTGAACCGGCCATCGCCGCGCTGGGGTTCGACGTCGATTCCCCCGTGATTGCCTCCGCCCGGGCCCAGCAGCTCAAGGCCCCCGTGGTGGCCCGCAAGGTGCAGGCGGACGAGGAAGTGTTCCAGGGCATCTCCGCGCCGGACTCCACCGAGATCTTCCTCTGCCAGGGCAGCCCTGACGGCACCGCGGCATGGACCCATGAGTTCGGGGAAGGCCTGGAACACCCTTCCGCCGGAGCCAGCGCGGTGATCGACCACGTCAACCTGGCCCAGCCGTGGCAGCACTTCGATGAAGCAGTCCTCTTCTACACCAGCGCGCTCGCCCTGGAGCCGCAGCCGTTCGCGGAGGTGCCCAGCCCCAGCGGGCTGGTGCGCTCGCAGGTCATGCAGGCCTCGAACGGCGACGTGCGCCTGGTGCTGAACCTGGCACCGGTGCAGCAGGCGCAGAACGAAGCCCGCAAGACCTACCAGGAACACATCGCGTTCGCCGTGGACGACCTCGTGGCCACCGCCAGGGCCGCCCGGGACCGGGGCCTGGAATTCCTGCAGATCCCGGCCAATTACTACGAGGACCTGGACGCCCGGTTCGACCTTGAACCCGGTTTCCTGGCCACCCTGCAGGAGCTCAACCTCCTGTTCGACCGGGACGCCGACGGCGAGTTCCTGCACTTCTATACCGCCACCGTGGGCAGCGTGTTCTTCGAAATGGTGGAACGCCGCGGCAACTACGACGGCTACGGGGCCCCCAATGCCCCGGTGCGCCACGCAGTCCAGTACGACTCCCTGCACCGCACCTGAACCATCCACGCCAGACCATTAAGAGAACAACCAACCGGAAAGGAGCCAGCAATGCCGGAAGACATCACCGCGGAGCTGGAGTCGGAGGAACTCGTGCCCCCGGCTGAACCGAAGGCTGCCCACCAGCCCCTGGACAAGGCCATCGAGTCGCAGGCGGACCTCAGCGCAGAGATCAACGCCATCGGTGACGCCTACCAGCGGGCGCTCAAGGACGGTGCCCGTCCGGAGACCCAGCCGCGCCTGGACTACGCGCCGTACCGCAGCAGCATCCTGCGCCACCCCACCAAGAGCCTGCAGCACGCAGACCCCGAAACCATCGAGCTGTACTCGCCGGCGTTCGGGCACCAGGATGTGCACGCGCTGGAGTCCGATCTGACCATCCAGCACAACGGCGAGCCGCTGGGTGAACGGATCATTGTTTCGGGCAAGGTCCTGGACGGCGATGGCCGCCCGGTGGCGGGCCAGCTGGTGGAGATTTGGCAGGCCAATTCCTCCGGCCGCTACATCCACAAGCGCGACCAGCACCCGGCTCCCATCGACCCCAACTTCACGGGCATCGGCCGCTGCATCACCGGCCCGGACGGCTCCTACCGGTTCACCACCATCAAGCCCGGCGCCTACCCCTGGAAGAACCACCTGAACGCGTGGCGCCCCGCTCACATCCACTTCTCGCTCTTCGGCACCGAGTTCACCCAGCGCATCATCACCCAGATGTACTTCCCGGGCGACCAGCTTTTCCCGCTGGACCCCATCTACCAGACCATCGTGGACCAGGACGCCCGCGACCGGCTGGTGGCCACGTACGACCACAGCCTCACCGAGCCCGAGTGGGCGTTGGGGTACAACTGGGACATCGTCCTGACCGGTCCCAAGCGGACCTGGACCGAAAACGAGGCGCTGGGCGCAGAAGGTGACGAGGAGTAGACGATGAGCACCAAACTGGTACCCACCCCCGGCCAGACCGTAGGCCCCTTCTACGGCTACGCGCTTCCGTTCGAAAAGGACAACGAGCTGCTGCCTCCCGGCTTCCCGGGCTCCATCCGCCTGCAGGGCACCGTCTACGACGGCGCCGGTCACACCATCCCGGACGCCATCCTGGAAATCTGGCAGCCGGACGCCGACGGCAAGGTTGTCCAGCGCACCGGCTCCCTGGTCCGCGACGGCTACACCTTCACCGGGTGGGGCCGCGGCGCCGTGGGCAACTCCGGTGTCTTCACCTTCACCACCGTCAACCCAGGCCCCACCAAGCCGGGGGCGGCGCCATTCATCTCCGTGGCGCTCTTCGCCCGCGGCCTCACCAACCGCCTGTTCACCCGGATCTACCTGCCGGAGGACACCGAGGCGCTGGCCAACGACCCGCTACTCAGCTCGCTGGACCCGGAACGCCGCCGGACGCTCATCGCCCGCCGCGACCCTGATGGCGGTCTCACCTGGGACATCCGCCTGCAGGGTGAGGGCGAGACGGTCTTCCTGGACTTCCAGTGACCCACGCTGCCGCCTTGGGAGACCTGCGCGCCTTCGCGGAGGAGGCCGACGCCGGCCTGCTCAGTCCCGTATCAGCGTCACCCCTCGTGGCGGCACTGACAGGGGACCGGGCAGTGCTGGCGGCGATCCTCGCCGTCGAATCCGGCTGGGCAGCCGTGCTGCAACGGGCCGGCCTGGCACCTGCCGGTTCGGCCGCCGTCGTGGCTTCCGCTGCCGAAGCGGGCCGCTACGACCTGGCCGATATTGCCCTCCGTGCCCAGGGCGGCGGCAACCCGGTGATCCCGCTGCTGGCCGATCTCCGGAAGAACGTGGCCGCGTTGGACAGCGCCGGTGTCGGCGCGGGAAAGGCTGTCCACGCCTCCCTCACCAGCCAGGACGTCCTGGACACTGCCCTGATGCTGGTGGCCCGCAACACCGTGAACGCCGTACTCGCAGATCTGAAAGCCACCACCACGGCGCTGGCCGCTTTGGCCGGGCAGCATGAAGGCACACTGTGCGTGGGCAGGAGCCTGACCCAGCATTCGCTTCCCTATACCTTCGGGTTGCGGGCTGCGCAGTGGTTCCAGGGTGTGGCCGCAGCCGGCCGGCAGCTGGAGGGCCTGGAGTTCCCGGTCCAGTTCGGCGGGGCTGCGGGAACGCTCGCGGCCGGAACCGTACTGACGGAAGGATCCTCCGCCACACCGTTCACCCTGGCCGGTGCCCTGGCAGCCCAGTTGGGCCTGGCCCCCGCAGCGGCTCCCTGGCACACCAACCGCCTGCCCGTGACATCCCTTGGGCATGCGCTGGTGTCGGTCCTGGACGCGTTCGGCAAGATCGCCGCGGACGTCCTGTTCCTGAGCCGCCCGGAGGTGGCCGAGCTGGCCGAGCCGCGCGCTGCCGGACGCGGGGTGTCCTCCGCCATGCCGCAGAAGCAAAACCCCGTCCTGTCTGTCCTGGTCCGCAGTGCGGCACTGCAGGCACCCGGGCTGGCTGCCCAGCTGCACCTGGCTGCCGCCACCTTCAATGACGAACGCCCGGACGGCGCCTGGCACAGCGAGTGGCCGGCGCTGCGCCAGCTGCTGGCGTTCACCCTCGGCGCCGCCGGACATATCCGCGAACTGGCCGAAGGGCTGCAGGTGTTCCCCGACGCCATGCGCCGCAACCTGGATCTTGCCGGCCCGCTGCTGCTGGCCGAGGGCATCAACGCCGCGGTGGCACCGCTGCTGGACGGGAAGGACGGCCGCAGCGGCAAGCAGCAGCTGCAGGACGTGGTGGACCGGACCCTCCAGGCGCCCCCGACGGAGCAAGCCGCCGCCTACCGCAGGCTGCTCCGCGACGCCGTCCCCGCCGCCGTCGTCCCGGACCAGCGGCTGGAAGAACTCCTGGACCCCGGCAACTACCTTGGCCAGGCTACCGAAATATCCCGCCGCATCCTGGCGGCCTTCCCCGACTTTGTATCCCTGACCACCGACGCGAACGGAGCTTCCCGTGGCTAAACCGGCCCTCAAGGCAGCGCTGCTGTCACCCCAGCGACCCCTGGGCGATCACCCCCTGCTGGTGGCCGGCCCCTCCCTGGGCACCTCCTCCATCCTGTGGAACCGCGTGGCCACCCTGCTCGGCACTGACGTCGACATCGTGGCCTGGGACCTCCCCGGCCACGGTGTATCGCCCGCCGCCACCGAAACCTTCGACGTCGCGGCCCTCGCGGACGCCGTGGTGGACCTGGTCGATTCGATCGCCCCCGGTGAGGCTTTCCACTACGCCGGTGTCTCCCTGGGCGGCGCCGTGGGCCTGCAGCTCGGCATCAAGCACGGGGAACGGCTGAAGAGCCTGTCCGTGCAGAACAGCGGTGCCAAAATCGGCACGCCGGAGGGTTGGCTGGAGCGCGCGGAAACCGTCCGCAGCCAGGGCACGCCCGTGATGATCCAGGGGTCCGCCCAGCGCTGGTTCGCACCGGGCTTTATGGACCGGGAACCCGAGTTCAGCAGCCGGCTCCTGCACGCCCTGCGGGACGCCGACCGGTTCAGCTACGCCTTCTGTTGCGAGGCCCTGGCCTCCTTCGATGTCCGCAGCGAGCTGGGCAGCATCCGCGTTCCTACCCAGGTCATCGCCGGGGCGCTGGACGCCGTGGCCACACCGGAAATGGCTGAAGAAGTCGCGGCAGGAATCACCGCAGGGGGCGGCACCGCCACCGCGGTCACGCTTGCGGGCGTGGCGCATCTGGCACCCGCCGAGGCACCGGCACACGTGGCAGACCTGATGCGCAGCCTGATCAGTTGGGCCGAATCACAGGGAGCAGCCAAATGAGCGGCAACGAGCGGCACGGGGTGGTCCAGCCCGGCGCCACCAGCCAGGAGATTTACGACGGCGGCATGAAGGTCCGGCGCGAAGTCCTTGGGGACGCGCACGTGGACCGGGCCAACGCCAACAAGGACGAATTCACCGAGGACTTCCAGGACATGATCACCCGCATCGCCTGGGGTGGAATCTGGACCCGGCCCGGGCTTCCGCGCCAGATGCGCTCCGCCGTGACCATCACCGCCATGGTGGCCCACGGGCACTGGGAAGAGCTGGCCATGCACATCCGCGCCGCCCTCCGGAACGGCCTCAGCAGGGACGAGATCAAGGAAATCCTGCTGCAGACCGCCATCTACTGCGGCGTCCCATCCGCCAATACCGCCTTCAAGACGGCACAGCAGGTCTTCCGCGAGCTGGACGCAACCCACAGCGAAGAACCCCAGCCCAACTAGGTAGCAGCAGATGTCGTTATGGGGCTCCAAAACGACATTAACTGCTACCTAGCTGGGAATCCCAGACGCAAACCAGAGGAACAAGTAATGAACCAGGCTTTTGTGTACGACGCCGTGCGCACCCCGTTCGGCAAGTTCGGCTCCGGCCTCGCAGCAGTCCGTCCGGATGACCTTGCCGCGCACGTGATCAAGGAGTCCGTGAAGCGTGCCCCCGGCCTTGATCCCGAGCGGATTGACGAGGTGGTGTTCGGCAACGCCAACGGCGCCGGTGAGGAGAACCGGAATATTGCCCGGATGGGAACGCTTTTGGCGGGCCTTCCGGTGTCGATTCCGGGGACCACGGTCAACCGGCTGTGCGGCTCGTCCCTGGATGCCGCGATCATCGCCTCACGCCAGATCAACGCCGGCGACGCGGACCTGATGCTGGTGGGCGGCGCCGAATCCATGTCCCGTGCGCCCTGGGTGCTGCCCAAGACCGAGAAGCCCTACCCGGCCGGCGACATGACGCTGGCCTCCACCACGCTGGGCTGGCGCCTGGTGAACAAGGCCATGCCCAAGGAATGGACCATCTCCCTGGGCGAGGCCACCGAACGTTTGCGGGAGAAGTACGGCGTGACCCGCCAGGCGCAGGACGAGTTCGCCGCCAACTCCCACAACCTCTCCGCCGCCGCCTGGGACGAGGGGTTCTATGACAGTCTCGTGGCTCCGGTGCCGGGAACTCACCTGGTGCGGGACGAGGGCATCCGCCCGGGGTCCACCGCCGAGAAGCTGGCGGCGCTGAAGACCGTGTTCCGTAAGGAACCCGAGGGCGCTGAGGTGGGCGGCACAGTCACTGCCGGCAACGCTTCGCCATTGTCCGACGGCGCCTCCGCGGCCTGGATCGGTTCCGAAGCTGCCGCCGGGCTGCTGGGGCTGGACCCGCTGGCCCGCATTGCCGGTCGCGGGGCGCACGCGAACGATCCGCAGTACTTCGGCTACGCACCCGTTGAGGCGGCGAACAAGGCCCTGGCGAAGGCGGGTATCGGCTGGGACCAAGTGGGCGCCGTCGAACTTAACGAAGCCTTTGCCGCGCAGTCGCTGGCCTGCATCAACGCCTGGGGCATCGATCCCTCGATGGTGAACCGGCACGGCGGCGCGATCGCCATGGGCCACCCGCTCGGCGCTTCCGGAACCCGGATTCTGGGCACCCTCGCCAGGAGCCTGCAGGCCTCCGGCGAACGCTGGGGCGTCGCTGCGATCTGCATCGGCGTCGGCCAGGGCCTGGCCGTCGTGCTCGAAAACGTCACCGCTGGAAAGGACCAGTAATGCTGAACTTCGTAGATTCGGTCCAGGAGGCCGTGGCCGGCATCAAGGACGGCTCCACCGTGATGATCGGCGGGTTCGGCAACGCCGGCCAGCCGTTCGAACTGATCGACGCGCTGCTCGAATGCGGCGCCACGGACCTGACCGTGGTGAACAACAATGCGGGGCAGGGCGACCAGGGCCTGGCGCTGCTGATCAAGGAAGGCCGGGTGAAGAAGATGATCTGCTCCTTCCCGCGGCAGTCCGACTCCTGGCACTTCGATGCCAAGTACAAGGCCGGCGAGATCGAGCTGGAACTGGTGCCACAGGGCAACCTGGCCGAACGCATCCGCGCCGCGGGCGCCGGGATCGGCGGGTTCTTCACCCCCACCGGCTACGGCACCACGCTGGCCGAGGGCAAGGAAACCCGCATCATTGACGGCCGCGGCCAGGTCTTCGAAACCCCCATCCACGCCGACGTCGCCCTGATCAAGGCGCTCAAGGCCGATGGCAAGGGCAACCTGGTCTATCGCAAGACCGCCCGGAACTTCGGCCCCATTATGGCCGCCGCCGCCAGGCAGACCATCGTCCAGGTCTCGGAGATAGTCCCCACCGGCGGGCTGGACCCGGAGAACGTGGTCACGCCCGGCATTTACGTCAACAGCATCGTCAAGGTTGCCGGCAGCGGCCAAGGCACCTCCAACACAGCAGGAAAGGTGGCCTGAAATGAGCACCGCAACAACCCTCCAGACCTCCACCACGCCGCTGGGCAGGGACGATCTGGCCCGGCTGGTGGCTAGGGACATCGCCCCGGGCTCCTTCGTGAACCTGGGCATCGGCCAGCCCACCCTGGTCTCCAACTACCTCACAGAGGACCAGAACATCACCCTCCACACCGAGAACGGCATGCTGGGCATGGGACCGGTGGCGGAAGGTGACCAGATCGACGGGGACCTCATCAACGCCGGCAAAATCCCCGTTACCGAACTCCCGGGCGCGTCCTACTTCCACCACGCCGATTCCTTCGCGATCATGCGCGGCGGGCACCTGGACATCTGCGTCCTGGGCGCCTTCCAGGTATCCGCCACCGGTGACCTGGCCAACTGGCACACCGGGGCACCCGGGGCGATTCCCGCCGTCGGCGGTGCCATGGACCTGGCCACCGGGGCCAAGGACGTCTTCGTCATGATGACCCTCCTCACCCGTGAAGGCGCCTCGAAAATCGTGGACGCCTGCACCTACCCGATCACCGGCGTCGGCTGCGTCACCCGCGTCTACACCGACAAAGCCGTCTTCCTCATCGGCCCGGACGGCGTCACCGTCCGCGAAACCTTCGGCTGCACCCTCGAGGAACTCCAGGAACTCGTTCCCGTTCCCCTCAAGGCTGCCGCCTGAGGACAGCCCTAGGATTGGTAACCATGACCGACGCCGCAGGTACCGATATCCAGCCCGCCCCGCAGGCCAGCGACCAGTACGTCCAGTCGCTGGCGCGGGGCCTGGCCGTGATCCGCGCCTTCGACGCCGACCGTCCGGTCATGACGCTCACCGAGGTGGCAGGCCGCACCGGCCTGACCCGTGCCACCGCACGCCGGTTCCTGCACACCCTGGTGGAGCTGGGCTATGTCCGTACCGACGGCAAGACGTTCGCGCTGACGGCCAAGGTCCTCCAGCTGGGGTACGCGTACCTTTCGGGGCTGTCCCTGCCGCAGCTGGCGCAGCCGCACCTGGAGGAGCTCTCGCTCAAGCTGGGGGAGTCCACCTCCGCCGCCGTGCTGGACGGCACGGACATCGCCTACATCGGCCGCGTGACCACGCGGCGCATCATGACCATCGGGATCACGGTGGGCACCCGCTTCCCGGCCTACGCCACCTCGATGGGCCGGGTGCTGCTCGCATACCTGCCGCCGGCAGACCTCAAGGCATACCTTGCTGCTGCCGACATCAAACCGCTGACACCGCGTGCGCTCGGATCTGTCCAGGACCTTCTGGCCGTGCTGGAGACCATCCGCGCGCAAGGTTGGTGCCTGCTGGACCAGGAACTGGAGCTGGGCCTGATGTCCGTAGCCGCTCCTGTTTACGACGGATCCAAGGTGGTGGCCGCGGTGAACGTGTCCCTGCAGGCCCAGTCCGTCGATGCGAAGCCGGACCGGGACGCCTACCTGGCATCCGTGGCGCAGGAGATCGTGGCCACCGCGAAGCTCATCTCGGCAGACCTCACGGCCCGCGGTTAGGACCTCCGCACTGCGCAGCCACCTCCGGTCACGCTGCGCAGTGACTGTCCCTGCCCAGCGAACCGGACCTTCGCTGCGCACATCGGCACGCGGCGCGAGGTAACTGTTTGCCACCCAAGCTTGCCATCCCACTCCCGTCGCCGCTGCAGTGGCCCTAGACTCAAGCCAACTGCGTGCAGCGGAGCCGCTGCACTGCTTGTCGGGAAGAGGAGTCACCGGGTGAAACTGGGCATACCGCGGGAACGCCGGGAGGGTGAGCGGCGTGTTGCCGCCACTCCGGACACCGTCCGGCAGCTGGCCGGTTTGGGGCTGGAGGTCCTCGTGGAAACCGGAGCAGGGGACGGTGCCGGGCACGCGGATCAGGAATACCAAAACGCCGGTGCGGCCATCGTCCCGGAGCTGGACGTTGGCGCCCTCGACATCCTTGCCCACGTCCGCCCCCTTGACCCGGAGACCGCCGCATCCTTGAAAAGGGGGAACCGTCACCGTGGGGCTCGCGTCGCCGTCGTCCGAACTGCCGGCCGTGCAGGCGCTCGCGGACAACGAGGTGACGTCCTTCGCCCTGGAACTGGTGCCGCGCATTTCCCGCGCCCAGTCCATGGACGCCCTGACTTCCCAGGCGCTGGTGGCCGGGTACCGCTGCGTGCTGGAGGCGGCCATCCGGCTGCCCCGCTTCTTCCCGCTGTACATGACGGCCGCCGGCACCGTCCCGCCCGCCCGGGTGCTGGTGCTCGGCGCCGGGGTGGCGGGGCTGCAGGCCATCGGCACCGCCAAGCGCCTGGGCGCCCGGGTTTTCGCGAACGATATCCGCCCCGCCTCCGCGGACGAGGTCGCCTCCATGGGCGGCACCTTCATCCGCCTGGACCTTGAGACGGCGGAGGCGGCCGGCGGCTACGCCCGGCAGTTGAGCTCCGACGCCGGCACCCGGCAGCGGCAGTTGCTGGCGCCGCACGTGGCGCAATCGGACGTATTGATTACGACGGCGGCGGTCCCCGGGCGGCCAGCGCCCCTTTTGGTGACGCGCGAGATGGTCCAGGGCATGCGGCCGGGATCGGTGGTCGTGGATCTGGCGGCCGAATCCGGCGGCAACGTGGAGGGATCCGTTCCGGGCCAGGACATCCCGATCCCCACCGCCGACGGAATGGGGCACATCACCCTGGTGGGCCTGAAGGACCCGGCTTCGGCCATGGCCTCGGACGCCTCCCGCCTCTACGCCAAGAACGTGGCCAACCTGCTGGCCCTGCTGGTCCGCGCCGATGACGGCCCCGGCACCCTGCACCTGGATTTCGACGATGAAGTGGTGGCCGGCGCCTGCCTCACCCACGACGGCGTGGTACGACACCAGCCCACGGCGGAGCTGCTGAGGGCCCGGGCACGTGCTTCCGCGGAGCCCGCCACGGCTGCGGCCCGGCAGGAAGGGGCGCTCTGATGGACGGAACAGCGCTGCTGACCATCACGGTACTGGCGGTGTTCGTCGGCTTCGAAGTGGTGTCCAAGGTCTCCAGCACCCTGCACACCCCGCTCATGTCCGGCGCCAACGCCATCCACGGCATCATCCTGGTCGGTGCCATCATCGTGGCCGGCCAGGCAGCAGACCCCTGGGTCCTGGCGGTGGCGCTGCTCGCCGTCGTCCTTGCCACCGCCAACCTGGTGGGCGGGTTCGTGGTGACGGACCGGATGCTGCATATGTTCCACGCGAAGAAGGACACGGCCAAGGCGCGCGCCGTCGAGCCCAAGGGAGGCGGCAAATGAGCCTCCTCGACCCCGTCTGGACCTCCCTGCTTTACCTCGCCGCGGCGGTCTGCTTCATCCTGGCCCTGCGGGGCCTCAGCTCCCCGCGAACGGCCCGGCGGGGAAACCTGGTGGGCGCACTCGGGGCGCTGATCGCCGTCATCACGGTGTTCCTGTCCGCCCGGCTGGACAACATTCCCTGGATCTTGGCGGCAATCGCCATAGGCTCGGCCGTGGCGGCGCCGGTGGCCCGGCGCGTGAAGATGACGCAGATGCCGCAACTGGTTGCCCTTTTCAACGGGGTGGGCGGCGGCGCGGCTGCCCTGGTGGCGCTCTTGGAACTGGCCCATTCGGACAATCCCTGGGTGCGGGTGGCCATCGTGTTCACGCTCCTGGTGGGTGCCGTTTCCTTCGCCGGCTCGGGCTTGACGTTCGCCAAGCTGCAGGAACTGATGACCACCCGTCCCGTGGTGTTCCCGGGCCTGCCGGTGGTGATGTCCGCGGTCCTGCTCGCCGCGGTGGCCGCCGGCGTGGCCGTGGTCGTCACTGGTTCGCTGCCCCTTGCGGTCCTGCTGCTGGCCCTGGGCCTCGCCGCCGGCGTCCTGCTGGTGCTGCCCGTGGGCGGCGCGGACGTTCCCATCGTCATCTCGCTGCTGAACGCCTTCACCGGCCTGGCCGTCGCGGCGTCCGGCCTGGTGCTGGGCAACGTGCTGCTGGTGGTGGCAGGGACCCTGGTGGGGGCTTCGGGCACCATCCTCACCCGGGCCATGGCGGCCGCCATGGGCCGGAGCGTGGCGGGCATCCTGTTCGGGGCTTTCAGGGGAGGTTCGACGGCGGGCTCAACGGCCGTCAGCGAGCGTCCCGTCCGTTCGTCCTCGCCCGAGGACGTGGCTGTTCTTTTGGGGTACGCCCAGCGGGTGATCATCGTCCCCGGTTACGGCCTGGCCGTGGCCCAGGGGCAGCACACGGCCGCCGAACTGGCACTGGCCCTGGAGGCCCGCGGCATCGAGGTGGACTTCGCGATCCACCCGGTGGCCGGCCGCATGCCGGGCCACATGAACGTGCTCCTGGCCGAGGCCAACGTCCCGTACGAGTCGCTGAAGGAGATGGGCGAGATCAACCCGGAGTTCAAGACGACGGACGTGGCCCTGGTGGTGGGCGCCAACGATGTGGTGAACCCGGCGGCCAAGACCTCGTCCGGCTCGCCGATTTACGGGATGCCCATCCTGGAGGTGGCGGAGGCACGGCAGGTGGTGTTCCTCAAGCGGTCCATGCGCCCGGGGTTCGCCGGCATCGAGAATGACCTTCTGTACCAGCCGCAGACGTCACTGCTGTTCGGCGACGCCAAGGACTCCCTGGCCCAGGTGCTCGGTGCAGTGAAGGCGCTGTAGGCATGGAAAGGCACCAGGCGCGGGTTACCCTTCTTTCAGGAGCTTGCTTTCCATCCGCCATCAGAGGACGCCATGACTGAACACCATTCCCCTTCCCCCAAGCGTGCCGCCGTCGTCATCAACCCCGCAAAGACGGTGGACATCGACGTGCGGGAGCTCATGGCCAAGCACGCTGACGAGAACGGCTGGGGTGAGACGCTTTGGTTCGAGACCACGGAGGAGGACCCCGGCGTCGGGCAGGCGAAGGAAGCCCTGGCCCAGGGCGCTGACCTGGTGATCGCGGCCGGCGGCGACGGGACAGTCCGCTGCGTGGCCGAGGTCCTGGCCGGCGGGGACATTCCGATGGGCTTGCTGCCGCTGGGAACGGGCAACCTGCTGGCGCGCAACCTGGGCATCGACGTCACTGATTATGACGGCGCCCTGTCCGGAGCCCTGGTGGGCACGGAAAGGAAGATCGACGTGGTCCGCGCCCGCCGCAGCGATCCGGACAAGGAGCAAATGTTCCTGGTCATGGCCGGCATGGGCTATGACGCCACCATCATGGCGGACACCAACCAGGAACTGAAGCACAAGGTGGGCTGGCTGGCCTACGTGGACGCCGGTATACGGAACCTGCCCGGAAAACCGGTTAAGGCAACCGTGGTGATTGACGGCAAGAGGGCTGTCCACCGTGGCGTCCGCAGCGTGATGGTGGGCAACTGCGGCAAGGTCCAGGGCGGCCTTGAGATCTTCCCTGATGCCAAAGTGGACGACGGTCTGCTGGATATCGCGGTCCTGGCACCGCACCACGGGAAGCTGGGGTGGCTCTCGGTGGTGGCGGGAATGATCGGCAAGGGCCGCGGCAAGGACACTGCCGTGGAGTACTTCCAGGGAACCACCGTTGAGATCACGCTGGAACACAAGGACGACTACCAGTTGGACGGGGACCACGAGGGCCAGGGCAAGCACGTGCTCATGACCATGGAGCCCGGTGCCCTGACCCTGCGGATGTAACGGCCGTGCGGATGTAACGGCCCTGCGCATGTGAAGGCCGGCTATGCCAGCAGCCGCCCCCACCGGGGCTCGAGCAGCGGCGCGCCTGCCAGTTTCAGGGCATGCCAGAGGGTGACGGCCACGGAGTCCAGCACCGGAACCCCGGTGGCGTCCTCGATGTCCGCGGTGATGTTGGCCCCGTAAAGGTTGGTGCACAGGTATACCAGGGCGTCGGGGGCGGCGGCAGCGAGCTCCAGGGAGCCTGGGCGCATTTCGTCGTCGGTGACCCGGGCAAAGGACTCGTTGTCACTGAGGCCCAGCGCCCGGTGGTCCACGGTCTTGATGCCTTCGCGCTCGTAGGACGCGATGACCTGGTGGTTCACGTCCTCCGTGTACGGGGTGAACAAGCCGATCCGCTCCGTGCCGAAGCTCCGGAAGGCCTCGAGGTAGGCCAGGGTGGAGGTGGTGGCGGGGATGCCGGTGGCGCCTGTGATCCCGGCCGCCAGCTCCCGGTCGTGCGCCGAGCCCAGCCAAGAGCCCGACGTGCCGTTCCAGGCAATCACGTCCACATCGGCCGTCGCCAGCAGCCCGGCTGCCTCCTGCATGACTGTCGGGTCGAACTGGCGGTCGGAGGAATCGTCGAGGGCGATGCGGGTGACGGGGATCCGGGTGAAGTGCACGGTGACGTCGGCGCGGCTGCCCAGGATGCGGTAGGTCTGGGGTTCCAGGCAGGTGTTGGAGGACGGCACGATCATGCCGATCCTGCGTGGGCGTGTGCTTGCGGGCATGGTGGCTCCTAGAGGGCGGCGGTGATCTGGGAGGCTTCGGGGGCGCCGGACCGGTGCTCGCGGAAGCCGTTGCGGTTGATGAAGCGGCCCACGGCCCCGGGGTCATGGAAGCCGTCCGCGTCCAGGACCACCCGCCCGTTGGAAACAACGACGGCGGGCCAGCCCCTGAGTGCCTTCCCGTCGAAGGGTGAGAAGTCCGTTCCCATGTGCAGGGCTGAGCCGTCCACCGTGCGTTCCTCGGCGGGGTCGAAAAGCACCAGGTCGGCGTCGAACCCTTCGGCGATGCGGCCTTTGCCGGGCACGGCGTTGATGCGGGCAGGCGCGGCGGCGAAGGCCTCCACGAACTGCTCCACGGTTGCCCCGGCGGATGTCATCGCGGTGAACGTGACCGGCATCCGCGTCTCCACGCCGGGCAGGCCGTGCGGCATGGCGCGCACGTCATCGGTGCGCTCGCGTTTCTGGGACAGGTCGTAACAGGAGTGGTCGGAGGACATGGTGTGGATGGCTCCGGAGACCAGCCGTTCCTTGAGGGCGGCCACGGTTTCCGCGTTGCGCATGGGTGGGCAGCACGCGAACCACTCGGGGAATCTCGAGCCGTACACGGAGTCGTCCAGCGTCACGTAATGCGGGCAGGTCTCGGAGTACGCCTCCAGCCCGCGGTCCCGTGCCTGGCTCACCAGGTCCACGGCGCCGGGGGTGGACTGGTGGACGAAGTAGACCGGGGCGGCCGTGTATTCGGCCATGGCCAGGGTCTCCTTGACCGAGATCTCCTCGGCCAGCTCCGGCCGGGTCCGGTGCAGGTGTTCGATGCCGATCCGGCCATCCTGGGCGTGCTGCCCCGTGCAGTCGGCAATGATCGGATCGTGCTCGGCGTGGATGTAGGTCAACCCGTCCAGCCGCACCATTTCCCGCATGACCTTCAGGATGGTGTCGCCGTCTGCCATCGTGCTGCCCCGGTTGGTGGTGTACATCTTCACCGACCTGATGCCTTCCGCTGCCAGCTGCTCAAGCTGCCACGGGACTGTTTCGTCCCAGCTGACCACGGAACCGTGGAGGGCAACATCGCAGCGGGACTGCGTGGCGAGTTCCTTCTTGTGCAGGGCGGCGGCGAGCGGGGTTTCCTGGGCGTCGCGGGGAATGCCGAAATCGATGATGGTGGTGGTCCCGCCCCACAGCGCTGCGGTGGAGGTGGTCCGGTAGTCGTCCAGGGTGCGGAAGCGCCCGGTCACCTGGGCAACGTGGCAGTGTCCGTCCACGCCGCCGGGGATCAGCAGCTTGCCTGTGGCGTCGATGGTGTGGTCCGCCGCGGGCACGGGCTGGGCGGTGTCGACAAGCCGGGCAATCCGTCCGTCCTGCACCACGACGTGCGCTTCCTGGCGGCCGTGGCTGTTCACCACGGTGGCGTTGGCAATGACAAGTTGAGGCTGGCGGGACATCGGTGTCCTCCTGAAGTTGGTGGGCTGTGGCTAGGCGGTGGGCTGGGGAGTGCCGGCATGTTCCTGGCGGGCGGCGAGGGCCGCGTCCAGGTTGCCTGACAGTCCCATGCGGTCCTTGGCCGGGGGCGGGGCGAAGGCGCCGGCCCGGTGCGGACCGGACTGGAGTGCGGCGACGGCCTCGGCCATGCGGACGCCGGCGGAGATGCCGTCCACCACAGGGACGGGGATCTGCCCCTTGAGTTCGCGGGCAAGGCCGGCCAGCGGGGCGCCGGCAAGGATGACGACGTCGGCGCCGTCCTCAGCCACTGCCTGCCGGCTGAGTGCCAGCAGGGTTTCCCTGAAGTCCTGCTGCACGGAGGCGATGCTGTTCAGGGAGTCATTGATGGAACGGATGGAGGCCAGCCGCCCGGCGAGTCCGAACTGCTCCACGCATTCCCGGTACCAGGGCCTGATCCGGTCCGAGATGGCGATGATGGAGAACCGGTGGCCCTGCAGTGCGGCTGCGCACAATGCGGCCTCGGTGATGCCGATGACCGGCACGTCGGCCAGTTCCTTGAGGGCGGGCATGCCGGGGTCGCCAAAGGCTGCCACCACCACGGCATCCACCGGGTCTGCGCCGGGGCGGGTGTGTTCGGCGATGAGCTCCGCCACGGCGCCGGCGGCAATCAGGGATTCGAAGCGGGTCTCGATGTATTCCACGCCGTGGCCGGCAGTCCGGACCAGCAGTTCGGTGCCGGGGGAGGCGGATCGGAGGGCCTCGGATTCGATCAGGGCCGTGACGTCGGCGCTGATGTTGGGGTTGATGACCAGGAGTTTCATTTTCTCTTCCGGTGGAATTCTGGTTCGGTCTTCTGGAAGTCCTCGGGGAACTGGTCCCGGTACTTTCCGATGTGGGATGCGGACTGGGCGGCTGCCTTGTCCGGATCGCCGCTGGCAATGGCGGCGTACAGGTCGCGGTGTTCGCGGATGAGTTCGGGCAGGTCGCTGACGTGCCGGAACAGCCAGTGCATCCGGCCCTGGAGGGGTTCCAGGGCGGATTTGAGGAAGTTGTTGTCCGCGATGGCGGTGATGGCGTCGTGGAATTCGCTGTTGGAGCGGTGCGCCTCCATCACGGAACCCTTGGCCAGGAAGGCCTCCGCGTTGTCCAGCAGCCCCTTCAAATAGGCGAGGTCCTCCCTGGTGGCCCGCCTGGCGGCGAGCCGGCAGGCCAGGACTTCCAGGGACTGGCGGACGTCGAAGAGGTCCTCCACGTCCTTGGGGCTGAGGCTGCTCACTTCGGCCCCGCGTGCGCCGCGGTCGCTGATCAGGCCTTCCTGGCGGAGCATGCGCAGGGCCTCCCGGACCGGCAGCCGGGAAACGGAGAATTCGGCTGCCAGGTCGCGCTCCACCAGCCGCGTGCCGGGAGCGTAGTGTCCTTCAAAAATCCTGGTGCGGAGGGTGTCCCGGACGGTTTCGCGGAGGGGGCGGTCCTTGTCCTGGGTCTCTTCGGCGGTCAGCATGATGCTCCATTCGGATTTTCGTGTGGCACTGCTCCCGGCTGCGGGGGCGTTGTTTGCAAGTTTCCCTGCGAGGGTCAGCTTAGACAGGAAGCCGCTTGTTGTAGTTCAGGGTGAGCACTGAGGCGCCCATGATCACCGCGGAAGCGACGAAGTACAGCAGCGCCCAGGTGTAGGAACCCGTTGCCCCTACGATCAGGCCGACGGCGATCGGAGTGACGAACCCGGAGATGTTGCCGCTGAAGTTCATGGCGCCTCCCAGAACGCCCGCGTTGGTGCGGCCGCCAAGGATGGAGGGGATGCTCCAGAACAGGCCCACCCAGCGCAGGAAGAACATGACGAGGGAGAGCAGCACCACCGCGGTGGTGGGGTCCGGGACCACGGTGACGCCCACCAGGCCGCCGATCACCACGGCGCTGGAGATGCCCAGGAGGGTGCGCATCACCCGGTTGGCTGAGGCGCCGGACGCCCGCCACTTGTCAGCAATGGTGCCGCCCAGGATTTCACCCACGAAGCCGGCGCCGAAGATGACGAAGGTGGACCAGCCGATGGTCTTCAAGTCGAAGCCCTTGGCCTGGGCGAGGTAGAGCGGGCCCCAGGTCAGCAGGCCATAGAACACTCCATTGAAGCCGAGCCAGCCGAAGCACATGGCCCAGAAGGAACGGAACTTAAGGTAGGGGAGCAGTGCGCGCTTGCCCCGGCTGCCGTCGAGCTCGGCTTCGGCATCCTCGGCAGCGTGCGACGCTTCGATGTAATCGGCTTCGGCGGCATTGACACCGCGGTGCTGCCGCGGATTGTCGCGGACATACCACCAGACGGCCAGGCCCATCAGGACTGTTGCGGCGCCGGCGATCACGAACGAACTGCGCCAACTGCCCGTTGCGGCGATGAGGCCGGCGATGAGGATGCCGCCAAGGCCTGCTCCCAGCGGGGCGCCGGCATCCAAAATGGTGGCTCCGCGGCCGCGCTCCGACTTGTGCATCCAGATGGCGTTGAGCTTGCCGCCGGCCGGCATGACACCTGCTTCGGTCACGCCGATGCCGAGGCGGGCGATAAACATGCTCAGGAAGCCTCCGGCCATCCCTGATGCGGCAGTTGCGGCGCCCCAGCCCACACAGGAGGCGGTCATCACCTTGCGGGGACCGAACTTGTCGATGAGCAGGCCTACAGGGATCTGCATGAGGGCGTAGGTCCAGAAGAAGGCAGAGAGCAGCAGGCCCACAAGCTCCGGGGCGAGATTGAATTCCTTTTGGATGATAGGGAGCGCGACTGAAATGGAGCCGCGGTCGATGTAGTTGACGGCAACCAGGACGAGCAGGAGCAGGAACATTTTCCAGCGGACGGAAGTGCGCCGTTGCGTTCCGTCCTTTCCGCGCGTTTCGGTAGTGCCGGGCGTGGCCTCGTCAGACGTGGCCGTTGTTTCAGTGTTTGGGATGGACACAGCTTCTCCTTCACGGGGAAGTTTACGGATGGGGAGGATGCGAATGGATGTGGAGTACTTTGCCTGGCAGGGCGGTGGCCTGCCGGTGGGGAAAAGGCCCGCTGGACGATCCGGAGCGTAGAGCGGGAAGTGCGTTTTTGGGATCCCGACTTGGGATCCCAAAAACAACGGTAGGAGTGACTCGGACCACTGTCAAGGGTTTTTGCTCCCGGGAAGCCCGCAGGGACTTCCTGACGGATTGTGACCGCCGCGCAAGGGGTAAGGCCCGGGTGAGGGCGGCATGGAAAACTCCCCGGCCGCCAGTCGCACCCGCAGAGAGGAACAGCCATGACAACCGCACTCCTGGACCGCGCAAAGCAACGCTGGGACAAGCTGGGCGCCGCCATCTACGCCGGTGTCCTGAGTATCGTGGTCCTCGCCGTCAGTGGCCTGGTGGGCCTCCTGTTACACCTTCCCTGGCTGTTCCCAAGCCTCGGCCCCACGGTGATGCTGTTCTTCGAGTCGCCCGAACAGAAGGCTTCACGGCCGATCAACACCCTGGTAGGCCACGGCGTGGGGCTGGCCGCGGGGGCGCTCTGCCTGTATGGGCTGGGCCTGCAGGACCAGCCCTCCGCGGCCGTGGGCGGGCTGACGCCGCTGCATGTCCTCAGCGGCGTGTTGTCGGTTGGGCTGACCACCCTGGTCCTGACCTGGCTTGGCCTGCCGCATCCTCCTGCGGGCGCCACCACGCTGATTGTCAGCCTTGGCATCCTGTCCACCCCGGTGCAGCTGGCGTCCATGGCCGGCGCCATTGTCCTGGTGGCTGTCGTGGGGTGGGGCCTCAACGCGCTGCTGGGGACCCGGCCGGCCGGTAGGACATGATCTCGGCCAGTTCCGCCAGCCGGTGGGCCCGCGCCGACTCCGCGGGAGTGAACGGCTCTCCCGGCCGGGCGAAGGTGATGGGGCCGTGCCAGGCGGTGGGGATCTTAAGGTGCGTCCCGTCGTCGGACACTTTTAAGCCGGCGTCCGACGACGGCACAATCCGTGCGTGCAAAAGCTCGGCCACCGCCAGGGGCAGTTCGTCGGGGGCGGCAGCGATCCTCGCTGCCAGGCTGAGCGCCCTGGTCTGCCCGTCAGCCATGGCCAGCGCAGTAGTGGGCCAGGCGTGCGGACTGCTGCCGCCGCCGTCGTGCAATGCCGCCAGCAGCTCGTGCTCGCCCACCTCGCCGGGGACCGAGAGGACAAACTCATCCAGGACCCCGTCCGCTACCGGGTGGACGTGGATGCTCAGGATGTTGGTGTCCAGCCGGGCCAATGCCGCCGTGATCCGCTGCAGTGACCCCGGCTGGTCCCTGAGCAGCGTGCGCGCCCGCCAAAGGGACGGCGCCGACGCCAGCTGCCGCCGGTGCCGGAGGGCCGGGGCGTGCAGCCAGCGCAGCAGCATCCGGGCCGCTGAAGGCTCGGCCACCCAGATCACCAGGACTGTCGCGGTCAGGGTCAGCACCAGGACCTTGGCCACATAGGGAAGGTGGGTTTCCACTATCAGGGCGTGGACCAGCAGCTCTATGGGCAGCATCACTGCGATGTTGGCCAGGGTCAGCCGCGCCTTGGGCGGGTCGGGCATCAGGCCGCAGACCTCGCAGCGCAGTTCGGCAGCGGGCGTGTGGTTTGCAGGGCGCTTCATGACACCAGCATCGTCCTGCGCTGTTTCCGCTGCGTTGCCTCCTGATTCCATTCAGGGGAACGCGCCCGGGCACTTCCAGGGCCCGCCCCGTAGGATTTACCAGGAACGTCAGCGCGGCCGCCCGTGAAAATCCACCCAGGAACCGCAGGAAGGCGCTGCCCGTGAAGATGCTTGCTGAAATGTTCAGCATTGGCCCCGGCAACAAGGACCACCACCCCGCCTTGAGGTGTGCCGTGGGCGTCTTCGTTCCACTGATCACGCTGGTGCTGCTCGGCAGGCTGGACCTGGCAATCTTCGCGTCCTTCGGCGCCTTCACCGGGATCTACGGCCGCGGTGAACCCCACGCTGTCCGGTTTGTGCTGCAGCTGCGGGCCGGGCTGCTGATGCTGCTGGTCATGCTCCTGGCAGCGCTCGCGGCCCGGATGGGTCCGGCCTGGGGCCTGGACGCCGCCGCCCACACCTGGCTGCTGGTCCTGGCCACCACGCTGGTGGCCGGCGCCTGTTCCGTTGCCATTTCCTGGCTTCGACTGCGCCCGGCGGGCTCGTTGTTCCATATCTTTGCCTTCGCCGCCATCGCCTCCATTCCCAACCAGCCGCCGCTGTGGCAGGGCATGCTGGTGGCCGTCCTCACCACGGCGTTCGCCCTGCTGGTGGGCTTCTCGTCCCGGATCCTGCGCAGCCACCGCACTCCCTGGACCCGGCCTCCCCGCATCCGGCGCACGCCCGCGGAGAAGCGCGCGGCCTGGCTTGAGGGGCTCGGGTACCTGGTGGCCGCCGGCCTTGCCGGCGGGCTGGCCACCTGGGCCGGGGAGCGCCTGGGGTTCGGGCACAACTACTGGGCCATGGTGGCTGCCGTGGTGCCGCTGGTGGGCCACACCACCCGGCACCGGGTGCGGCGCGGCATCCAAAGGATCATCGGCACCGTCCTGGGCCTGCTGGTCCTGGCTGCCGTGCTGCTGGTGGGCCTGCAGCCGTGGCAGACCGTGCTGGTGATGGCGCTGTGCCAGTTCGGCGCCGAAATGTTCATCATCCGCCAGTACCTGCTGGCCCAGGTGTTCGTGACACCCCTCGCCCTGGTCTCAACACTGCTGGTGGTCCCGGCCTCACCCTCCATCCTGCTGCGGGACCGCATCATCGAGACCGTGATCGGCGCCGCCGTCGGCATCGCCGTGGTGCTGGCTCCCGGCGCGTGGCGCCGCATCAGGCAGCGGCGCAGGATCACGGAGCGGACGACGGCGGCCTGACCGCCTTTCCGGCCCGGGTTTCCAACCTGCGTTTGCGTTTGCGGCGTGCGCGGTACGCTAGACGTCCCATTGAACGGAAGGGATGCGGCCGTGGCGAACTCAAACTCGGGGGATTCGGTGGTGGACCGGATCGTGCGGCTGATCTCCGCCTTCCCCCAGGACGTCGGTGCCCTGCGATTGTCCGACCTGGCTGACCGGGCAGGCCTTCCGCTGACCACCACCCACCGTCTGGTGCAGCAGCTCGCCGGCCATGGGCTGCTGGAGACCGCTCCCGGCGGCATGGTGCGGCCCGGACTCCGGCTGTGGGAGCTGGTGAACCGCGCCTCGCCGGCATTGGCGCTTCGGCAGGCGGCCATGCCCTTCATGGAGGACATCCAGCAGGTCCTGAACCAGAATGTGAACCTCGCGGTGCTGGACGGCTGGGAAGCGCTCTTCGTGGAGCGGCTGTCCCGCCGGGGCTCGGTGGCCAACCGGGCCCAGGTGGCGGGCCGGATGCCCGTCCATATTTCATCCGCCGGATTGGCCCTCATGGCCCACCAGGACAAGGCGCTGCAGCAGGAGTACCTGGACCAGTTCGCCGACCCCGACGGGAAGCTGGTTGCGGCGGACGTCCGGGGGCTGCTGGCCGAAACCTCCCGCCAGGGCTTCGCGCAGCTCAAAGGCGTGGTGGACGCCGGCACCTGGGGGATCGCGGTGCCCGTGCTGGATCGCCGCAAGCGGGCCGTTGCGTCGCTGGGCGTCGTGGTGCCGCTGCAGGAGATGCGCCTGCAGGCCCTGGTGCCGGCACTGCAAACGGCCGCCCGCGGCATCGCCAGGGGCTTGGCCGGGGCCTGACTGTTCCGGGGTTCGGCCAGGCATCTGTTTTGGCTTCCGTTGAACGGAACCGTTGTAACGCGTGTCACCCTCCTTCCCGCACACTGAAGCCAGGCAACCATTCCGGCCCTTTCCCGGGCCCGCAACGAAGCGAGACGCAGCCATGGCACGAAAAGTCATCACCACCCAGGTGGCCATCATGGGAGGCGGCCCGGCGGGACTGATGCTCTCCCATCTCCTGGCAAAGGCAGGCATCGAATCCACGGTGATCGAGGTCCGCAGCCATGAAGGAATTTCCCACACGGTGCGCGCCGGCATCCTGGAGCATGGCACCGTCAACCTGCTGGTGGACAGCGGGGTCTCGGACCGGGTGCTGCGCGACGGGGATCGGCACGACGGTATCGAGCTGCGCTTCAACGGCGAGAGCCACCGCATCGACTTCAAGGACCTTGTGGGGGAGTCCGTATGGCTGTACCCGCAAACGGACGTTTTCCTGGACCTTGCCGCACGCAGGAAGGACGACGGCGGCGACGTCCGCTACAGCGTCACGGACACGTCCGTCCATGATCTGGAGGGCAGTCCGAAAGTCTGGTTCACCGATTCCGAAGGCGTTGACTTCGAGATCCAGGCCGACTTCCTGGTGGGCGCCGACGGATCGCGCAGCCACTGCCGCTTCCAGATTCCGGAGGCGCACCGCAAGTGGTACTTCCACGAATACCCCTTCGCCTGGTTCGGCATCCTGGCCGAAGCGCCGCGCAGCTCCGACGAGCTGATCTACGCCAACTCCGCCAACGGCTTCGCCCTGATCAGCCAGCGCACGGAAAATGTACAGCGGATGTATTTCCAGTGCGACCCCAAGGAGAACGTGGCCGAGTGGGATGACGACAGGATCTGGGCAGAGTTCCGCAGCCGGGTCAACGGCAACGGCTTTGAACTCAAGGAAGGGCCGGTCATCGAGAAGATGGTCCTCCCCTTCCGCAGTTTCGTCCACACTCCCATGCGCCATGGCAACCTCTTCCTGGCCGGCGACGCCGCGCACACCGTGCCGCCCACCGGCGCCAAGGGCCTCAACCTGGCCATCAACGACGTCAAGGTTCTCTTCGAGGGGCTGGACAGCCACTACAACTCCGGCTCCGACCGGCTGCTGGAGACCTACAGCGACCGCGCCCTGGACCGGGTGTGGAAGGCGCAGCAGTTCTCCTACTGGATGACCACCATGCTGCACACTCCCGCCGACGCCGATGACTTCTCCCGCGCGCGGCAGCTCGGTGAACTGAACTCCGTGGTCTCCTCCCGCCATGGAAGGGCCTACCTGGCTGAGGCGTATACGGGCTGGCCTGCCGGCGCCTAGGAACCCAGCAGCCGCCGGACTGCCGCCGCGATGGCGGCAGCGTCGGGCTCTTCGTCCCGTCTTACGGTAAGGAGGTGCAACAGCACCCCGTCGCCATAGTCGGCAACATCCCTTGCCCGGGCTCGAGCGTCCGGCACTCCCAGCCCGGCAAGGGCCTGTTCCAGGCCGCCCACCAGCTGGAAGTGGCCGGCGGTCACAGACTCGGGCCTGTCCAGTGAGAGTGTCAGCCTGGCGCGGGTCAAGCCGGCATGCTGTCCGGCCAGTGCCAGCACCAGGGCCGCCAACTGTCGTGCCAGCTCCCCAATATCCCGCGGTGGGCCTGCCGGCGCCTGATTGGCCAGGAGGGCTGAGTCCAGCTCCAGCAGCCGGTCCAGGACGGCCTCAACCAAGGCTGTGCGGCTGCGGTAGTAGTTGGACGTGGTGCCCTGGGAGAGGCCCGCGGCGCCGTCCACGGCGCGGTGGGTGAGTCCCTTCATGCCCTTGTCAGCCACCACGGCCAGGGCAGCGTCAAGCAGTTGGATGCGTCTGTCCGGCATTTGCCCAGTGTAATGCGACCCCTTCCAAGTCACTACAAAAGTAGTAAAATTGCGGGCATGGAGACCATCACGATCGTGGGTGGCGGCATCGCCGGGCTTGCCCTTGCGGCAGCCCTGGACGCCGGCCGCTTCGACGTGACCGTGTACGAAAAGCGGCCGGAGCTGCCCGGAGTGGGCAACGCGTTGGGGATGTGGCCCAATGCCCAGCGCGCCCTGGCCCGGCTGGGGATACTGGACCAGGCGCGGGTGGTGAGCCCGGTCCTCGGCAGCGGATCGGTCCGTAACGCCCAGGGCGAACCGTGGATCACCGTCGATGCCGGGGACATGTTCGGCATCTCCCGGGCCGACCTGCTGCAGCTCCTCGACGCCGCCGTCCCTGCAAGCGTCCATCGAATCACCGGCCAAATACGCGAACTGCCCACGGACGGGGCACTGGTGGTGGGCGCTGACGGCGTACACAGTGTGGTCCGCAGCAAGGCGTGGGGCCCCGGAACAGATGCCCGCCTGACGCCCTACCTTGCCCTCCGGGGGACCCTCCCGACTCCCGTCGCCCCGGACGAGGTGGGCGAGTACTGGGGCCGCGGCGACTTGTTCGGCATGGCAGCCGCCCGGGGCGGGTCCTTCTGGTACGCCAGTTACCGGTCCGGACTTGGCCCGTACGGAATCGATGTGCCGTTAGTGCTGGAACAGGCCCGGGAGCGTTACGCCGGCCATGCGCCTTCCATCCGGCGCGCGCTGGCCACAGCCACTCCGGAGGCATGCCTGGTCCAGCGCCTGTGGACAGTGCCGCATCTGCACTCCTACGTCCGGGGCCGGGCAGTGCTCATCGGGGATGCGGCACACGCAATGATGCCCACCCTTGGCCGCGGCGCCTGCGAATCATTGGTGGACGCCGTAACACTCGCAGACCTGCTCAACACCTTGCCCGAAAACCAGGCACTCCGTGCCTTTGACATCAGGCGGCGGCTTCGGACGCGCGCCGTGAGCCTCGCCTCCTCGGCACTCGGACGGGTAGCCCTCGCTGACCGTGGCCAGCCGCTCCGCGACCGCCTGCTCAACCTGGCCCGACGGCGGAACAAGCGGGCCGCCGTCGGCAGCGGTGCGGGAAGGTAGTCAGCGGACGGCAGCGGCCGGGCGTGTAACGTCGTCCTCGTCCGGGGCCTGGGTGCCGGGAAGTACCGGGCCGGAGGCCTGCCGGCCGGGAGAGTCCGTGGGCAGTTGCTTTCTGGCCCTGCGCCGCCCGGACCTGCCGTACACCAGGTACATCGTCACCCCGGTGATGACCATGAGGAGCACCGTATACACGAACGTGTTCGCGACGCCCTCAGTGCCTTCAGCCCCGTCGGTGTTGGCCTTGATCACCAGGCCGAGCGGCTGTACCAGCGGATGGGCCAGGAAGATGGCGGTGTCGTAGTCGTCCAGGAGGCTGTTGAAGTTCAGGGCCGTAATGGCTGCTGCGGCCGGGAGCACCAGCGGCAGGAGGATACGCCGAAAGACGTACATAGTCTTGGCGCCCATGATGGCAGCAGCCTCCTCCAGCGAAGAGTTCACAGAGGCAAAGGACGCTTTGAGCATCCGGAGGGTGAATGGAATCTTCACAGTGACGAAGGCGATGAGCAGGATCACGGTTGTTCCGGTGAGCACGGCTCCGCCCACCAAGGGGTTTGGATGGTCGTAGCTGACGATAAGGCCCAGGGCCAGCAGCGCGGACGGCAGGATCCACGGGATGTGCAACAGGTACTCGAAGGCTGAGGCCAACCAGTTTTTGTATTTCTGCAGCAGCCGGGCCACGAAGAGCAGTCCGCCGACGGCGATGACGGCGGCCAGGGCGCTGTACACAACACTGACGATGAACGGACGGAGCCCGGACTGCTGGGTGAGGACGCGGACGTAGTTGTCCAGCGTCAGGTTCGCCAGCGACAGCTGCCCCGTCTGAATGGCTGCGCCGTCGGCAAACGAGTAAAGCACGATCAACACCACCGGGAGCGTATAGACGGCAAACAGGACATATGCCACGCCATGCACGGCCACATTTACTGCGGGATTGATGATGTCCTGCTTCTGCAGCTCCGAGGACACCTTGGACACCGAGAAATAGGTGCCGCCCTTCTCCAGCCGGGACATGACGGCGAGCATCAGCATGGTGGCCAGGCCCAGGATCACGGCCAGCAGCGCCGCCAGGTCCCGCGATGTGGGGCTGTTGGTGAACGTCAGGATCATCGGCGTGATGGTCTGGAAATCGCGGCCGCCCAGCACCTGCGGGGCACTCAAGGCGCCAAGGCCGGTGAGGAACGACAGGATGGTGACGGCGAACAGCGTGGGCTTGAGCATTGGGAGGACGATGCGCCGCAGGATGGTCCAGGTTGAGGCGCCAAGATTCCGCGCGGCCTCGATGGTCTGGTAGTCAATGCACTTGAGCGCGTTCGCGACGAACAGCATGTGGTTGGTGGTGGTGGCAAAGGTCATGACTACCAGGACGGCGAAAAATCCGGAAAACCACGCCGGGTCCATTCCGGGGATCAGCTTGACCAGCAGTGTGGTGACTATTCCTTTGTCGCCATAGATGAATTTGTACCCCGCGGCCAGCACGATGCCGCCGTAGATGAAGGTGGAGGCGTAGCCCAGGAAGAGGATGCGCGAGCCCCTGATCCGGAAGTAGTGGGTGACCAGGACAATGAAGACGCCCACCAGGTTGACGGTGACAGACAGAGCCACGGCCAGGAGGAAGCTGTTGCCCAATGCCTTCATGGCCCGCTGCGAGGAAAACAGTTTCTCCGCGGCGCGGCCCGAAAAGCTCCTGTCAGGAAAGAAGGTGGCAATCAGGATGTTGACGTTGGGCCATACCAGGAACGCGGCAATGAACCAGGTGAGGACAACGCCCACCACCAGGACGAAGGGTGATCGGCCCATGCTGCGCACTGTGGCGTTGGTGCTCATGGCAGGGCAACCGCCTGGTCCTGGCGTAGTGCGGCACCACTGCCTGGATGGTACTGGAGGATGTGCTCAGGCTGGACGTAGACGGTTGTGTTCGTGCCGGACTCCGGGTGGGTGCTTCCGTCCTCCCTGACCAGGAGACGGATGTCCGCGCCGTGGCTGCGCACCACATAGCGGCTGTGCAGGCCGTGGTAGGTGCGGGAAACAACGGTGGCGGGAAGTCCGACGGCGGTGCCTCCGTCAGCGGGGCGGTCAAGGGAGGCCTTTTCCACACGCAGGTAGGATCTGGCGTCGGCGCTGAGGCCGGCGCCTGAGAGCCTGTTGACCTCCGAGACAAATTCAGGTGTAAGCGCGGAACTGTCGCCGATGAAATTGCAGACAAACTCAGTAGCCGCATGGTCGTAAATGTCCTGCGGCGTACCCACTTGCTCTATGACGCCCTTGTTGAAGACCGCGACGCGGTCACTCATGGCAAGTGCCTCGTCCTGGTCGTGGGTGACATAGACGGTAGTGATGCCAAACTCGCTTTGCAGGTCCTTGAGCTGCTGGCGCAGCTGGTGGCGGAGCTTGGCGTCAAGATTGGACAGTGGCTCGTCCAGCAGCAGGATTTTTGGCCGCAGCACCAGGGCCCGCGCTACGGCAACCCGCTGCTGCTGGCCGCCGGACAGCTCCGCCACGTTCTTCGCCAGCTGTTCATCGCTGAGCTCGACGCGCCGTGCGATGTCCCGCACAAGACCGTCGCTGTCTGCCGGTTTTTCCTTCCGGACCCGGAGTCCGAAGGCGATGTTTTCCCAAACACTCATGCTCGGGAACAGGGCATAGTTCTGGAACACCATGCCCACCTGCCGCTTATCACTGGGAAGGCGGGTCACATCCTTGCCATCGACACGGACCGTACCCCTGGACGGCTGGATGAATCCGGCCAGGGTGCGCAGCGCCGTCGTCTTTCCGCAACCGGAGGGTCCCAGGAGGGTGAAGAACTCGCCGGGCCGGACATGCAGGTCCAGGTTAGGAATGGCGGTGAACCCGCCAAAGGTAACTTCAATGTCTTCCAAACGAATCATGGCATACCTGTCTGATGGAACGCGGGAACGGCGGCTGGCAGGGCAGGTTACGTCATGTATTCGAGCTCGATCTTCTCCACCCAGGCACCCATGTTCTTCTGGACGAAGCCCCAGTCGATGTCCTGCTGCTTAAGATCGGCAAAGAAGCCCACGACGTCGGGGTTTGCCTTTGCCTGGGCAGCCTTGTTGACGGGCATGGAATTGAACTTTTGGGCGAACTCGCCCTGAACCTCGGCGCTGCCGAACCAGTCGATGAATTTCTGCGCCTGCTCCTTCTTCTTGGTGCCCTTCACCAGTGCGATCTGCTCCACCGCCAGCGGGACGCCAACGGTAGGGATGACCGTGTCGACGTTCACCTTGAAGGACTTTTCGCGCTCGGCGATGATCGAGGACGGCATCTGGCCCATGTCCACTTCGCCGGAGGCGATGCGGGCAAACAGGTCAGTTTTTGCAACGGCGGGACTGCCATTCTTGAAGTACTGCTCAACCTGCTTCCATCCGTCGTCCGAGATACCCAGATCCCCGGAGTCGTCCCGGTACCGGGAGAGGATGCCGGCGAAGACCAGCTGCGCCGTGGCCGTGCCCAGGCCGGTGACCCGCTCGTAGCGGCTCTTGAACTCGTCCTTCGTCCACAGGTCCGTCCAGTCCTTTGGCGCGGCGTCCTTGCTGATCTTGTCCGAGTTGTAGCCGAGGAGGATGGCCTGCTTCACCAGGGGCCAGTACGTCTCCCCATCGCCGAGTCCCTTGTCCACATCACCGGCCCAGGCAGGCTGGTAGGCCTCCAATGCGCCCTCGTTCTTGATTTGCGAGAAGTACATGTTGTTCAGGCCGAAGGCGACGTCCGCAATGGGATTGTTCTTCTCGGCAATGAGTTTGTTGGTGGCATCGGCACCGCCGGCCCCCACGATCTCAATCTTGAACCCGGCCTCTGCCGCCTTGCCGGCCAGCCAATCGCCCCGGCCCTCTCCGTTGGAGTTGGTATAGACAACCAAAGTGTCCCCGGAACCACCTGCCGGAGCGCCGGTCGCTTCCCCCGATGACGTCGGCGGAGTGGAACCACCACCGCATCCGGCGAGGAGGGTGACGGCGACGGCGGCGGCAACCAAAGTCTGCAATTTACGCACGATCAGGACTCATTTCTGGACTGGAATCGGAGCATGTCCGCACAGCCTATAGCCGGGCATGACAAAAACCGGGCTGTTATAGCTATCGATTCGATAAACAGCCCGGCTGCCCACGTTGGCCCAGTTGGGAAAACGGTGGGGGCCCTGGGTGTGAACCAGGGGCGAACGTTAGTCCTTAGCGACGGTACCGGTCAGGTGATGGGTGGGGATCCGGTCCCGGTCGTAGGTGATCTCCGTGTAGCCGTGCGGTTCGGGCTTGCCGTCCTGGTTCAGGTTCACGAAGACGATCTCCTCGATGGTGAGGATGCTTTGCCGGGTGATCATGTTGCGGACCTCGGCCCGCATGGTCAGGGAGGTCCGTCCGAACCGGGTGGCCGTGAGGCCCATCTCGATGAGGTCGCCCTGGACGGCGGAGCTGACGAAGTTGATCTCCGAGATGTATTTGGTGACGGCGCGGCCGTTTCCCAGCTGGAGAATGGCGTAGATGGCGGCTTCTTCGTCAATCCACTTCAGCAGGCTGCCACCGAAGAGCGTGCCGTTGGCGTTGAGGTCCTCGGGCCGGACCCACTTGCGGGTCCGGAAAGTGATGTCCGCTGTTTCCATAGGCTGAGATTAGCTGACAGGACCGCGTGCACTCCCAGTGTGACGGTGCCGGGTGACGCCTGCAGGACGCGCGGTGCCAGGGCTCCGGTTCTAGGCCATGGCGGTGTGGGCCGCGCTGCGGGCATTGATGCTTTTGGCGTAGCAGTAGGAGTGTTCCACCCCCAGGTAGGGGCCAAAGTTCGGGATGGCCTCAAACCCCGAATTCTCGTAGAAGTTCCGGCCGTCCGGTTGCGCTGACCCTGCCTCCGCCTTGATGCGGGTGATCCCCTGCTTGTGTGCCTCCGCTTCGAGGGCTGCCAGGATGGAGCTGGCTACGCCGGACCCGCGGGTGTAGGGCAAGACGTAGAGACGCTTGATTTCGGCCGTTGATGAATCGAGGAGCCGTAGTCCCCCGCAGCCCACGGGCTGCCCGGAGCCCTTGTCGTATGCCACCAGGAAGACTGCGCAGTCGGCGCCCGACGGCGGCTGGCCGGGTTCGTGGTCAGGCCGGCCAAAGCGGGCGTCAAGTTCGGCCTGCTGGGCCCGGCGGAGGTCGGCGCCAACAGGGTGGGACCAGGAGACCTGCCGGATGTTCAGCCTTGGATTGGTCTGCATATCTGCCTCGATTCGCCGGAGGGGTATGCCTGATAAGGCTAGGCGGGAGGAGTTACGGAGGTGTTTCCTGGCGGTTAGCACCTGGATAACGAGCAGTTGGAACGCATTCGAGGGTTGCTTGGCAGTCTAGTTACCAGTTGCTCTAAAATAATTGCATGGTTTCTATGGGCAACGAGGGATCCGGTTACTGGTACGGACCTGACGGGCAGCTGGACTACAGTGCTGCGGTATTGAAGTCACTCCGGGACTATCGGGCAGCGGAGACGGAAGTCCGCCGCTCCACCAGGGATTCCATGGGCATGGGGGAAACCGACATTCTTGCACTCCGGTACCTGCTGCGCGTGCAGGCCTCCGGCAAGCAGGTGGTCCCCAAGGACCTGAGCCATTTCCTCAACATTACTAGCGCTTCCACTACCTCCCTGATTGACAGGCTGGTGGCCAGCGGACATGTTCGCCGCGAGCCGCACCCCACCGACCGCCGCTCGGTGGTTGTCATCCCCACGGTCGAATCGGACAAGGAAGTCCGCGAAACGCTTGGTGCCATGCATCGCCGGATGATGCAGGTAGCTGAAGGGCTGACCGCTGAGGAGGCGCGCGTGGTGGTCGATTTCCTCCAGCGGATGACCGACGCCCTTCACGCTCCTGAAGCCGGAAACAGCAAAATTCACTAGCTGGACTAGCTAGATGAGCTAGTTATATGTAAGCTTACGATCGTCCCAAAGTTGCTTCCCAACGGAGTCGTGAGTGTGTTGGTTTCTTTCACCGAAGTTTCACCGCCCCGTCCCGGCGCTGCCGCGCCGTACGTGACGAGCGGGCTGCTGCAAGTTCCCCTGGACGGCACCATTGCGCCGCAGGGAGAGCCGGCGGTCCACTGCGGTGCCGCCATGCAGTTGGTGACGCCGGCCGTGGGATGGGAAGGTGCCAGCTACACGTTCGGGCCAGCCGATACGGGAGGCGTTGAGCTTCCGCCAGTATGGCGCTGCGCCTGCGGGTTCCAGCTGGACGCCTGGCCTGCAGCTGATCTCCGCGCACCGCGCGCCTCCGTCACCCTTTCCGCATGAGCATTGCGGCGCCAGCAGCGCCGGCACTTCCGCTTGACCCGATGAAACCCGGGGCCGGCGGTCTTATTGCCGGGCGCTACCAGCTCAGGGAACGCCTGGGCCGGGGTGCCGCTGCCGAGGTCTTTCGCGCGGTTGACCTGGAGGGTGGTCCTGATGCAGCAGTGAAGATCGCGTCAGCCAATGGCCGCAAGCAGCACCAGCGGCTCCGCAATGAGGCTGACGTGCTGGCCAAGCTCAACCACCCCTCCATTGCGCGGCTTCTCGCCCAGGGCGTCATGCCTGGGGGCGGGCTCTACTCCGGGCGCCCCTTTCTGGTGGAGGAACTGGCTTTCGGCACGAGCCTGGCCGAAACCATCCGGGGACAGCACCCCGGTCCGGCCGATGTTGCGCTTTGGGCACGGAATTTTTTCGGCGCGCTGGCGCATGTTCACTCCAACGGACTTGTTCACCGGGACATCAAACCGGCCAACCTGATGCTGAGCGGCCTGCGCAGAAGTCCCGTCAGGATCATTGATTTTGGCATCGCCGCCGCGGCGGGGTCTGCGCCCGAACCCGGAATTTCCTTCGGCACGGTGCACTACATGAGCCCCGAGCAGGCATCCGGCGGCGCAGTGGAACCCTCCTGGGATGTGTACTCGATGGGCCTGGTCCTGCTGGAGCTTCTCACCGGCTCCAAGGCGTTTCCGGGCACCGCCATCGAATCCCTCGTGGCGCGGACCCTTCGGTCCCCGGACGTTCCGGACCAGCTAGGCGAATGGTCCGTCCTGCTGCGTGCCCTCACCGCCATGGATCCCAGGGAACGGCCGACGGCGGCAGGCGCCGCGGCGATGGCCGCCCGCCTGATTCCCGTGGTGCCAGTGCCCGGAGAAGGAAGCCGGGACGGCCAGCGCAGCTACAGCCCCCAGCGGGTGCAGGCGGACGCAGTCCCGTGCAGGGCAATGCGCATATTTTCGCCCCGGCGCCACCGGCAGCGGGTTTAGGGAGCGGACACGTCCCGCCCCGTAGGGTCCTCGGCGGTGGGGTCTGCGAGGGCAAGGCCTCCCACCGGGCTCCCGTCCCAGTGGATCAGGTTCCAGCCCGCACGCAGGTCGCCCTCCAAGGCCACGATCCCGGTGTTGGCCAGGACGTGGCGGGCGGCGAATTCGTGGTCGGCGCCGTCCGCCCGGAGTCCGGCCCAGGTGCGGATCGCGGCACCATGGCTCACCACGGCAACGGTGCCATGCTGTTGTCTTTCGGCCCGCTGGGCCACTTCGGCTATGGCGGCGTCAAACCGTTCAAAAAAGGCGTGGCCGTCCGGACCTGCAGGCATCCGGAGATCCAGGTCCCCGGCCGCCCAGGAGATAACCGTCCCCATGTACCGCTTGTGGGATTCGTGGTCGGTGAGTTTTTCCAGCGACCCCGCCTCGATTTCGTGCAGCCCGTCCAGTACCTCGATATCAAGGGTGTGCAGCCGCGCCAGCGGTGCAGCGGTGATCTGGGTCCTGATCAGTGTGGAGGCATACAGGGCGCTGATGCGTTCGTTGGCAAGGGAGCGCGCCATCGCCTCCGCCTGGCGTTCGCCCAGTTCGGTCAGTCCGGGGCCGGGGTGGTCGGTATCCAACTGGCCCAGCACGTTGCCGGGGGTTTCGCCATGGCGGATCAGGAGCAACTTCATGGTTCCAGTTTCGCACCCCGGAAGGTGGCCGACGCACGGCGGAAAGGGTCGTCACGCCGCCGGGGCGCAGAAAAGCGCCGGGCCCCCTTGGGAGCCCGGCGCCGCCGTCGTACGTTCCTGCCCTGCTGCGGGGCTTACTTCAGGTGGTCCACCAACTGGTCAGCGATGCCCGTGTACTTGCCCGGCGTGAGGTCCAGGAGGCGTGCCTCGGCGTCCGGGGAAAGGCCCAGACCCTGCACAAACTCACGCATGCGTGCTGCGTCGACGCGCTGGCCCCGGGTGAGGTCCTTGAGCCGCTCGTAGGGGTTTTCCATGCCTTCGACGCCGGCGATCGCCTCGGCACGCATGACCATCTGGATGGCCTCGCCCAGGACTTCCCAGTTGGTATCGAGGTCTCCGGCCAGCACGTCCTCAGCGACGTCCAGGCGCTCCAGGCCCTTGGCCACGTTCGAAATGGCGAGCAGCGAGTGGCCAAAGGCCACGCCGATGTTTCGCTGGCTGGAGGAGTCTGTGAGGTCCCGCTGCCAGCGGGACGTGACCAAGGTTGCGCCCAGGGTGTCCAGCAGGCCGTTGGAGATCTCCAGGTTCGCTTCTGCGTTCTCGAAGCGGATGGGATTGACCTTGTGCGGCATCGTGGACGAACCCGTGGCGCCGGCAACAGGAATCTGCGCGAAGTAACCGATGGAGATGTAGCTCCAGATGTCCGTGCAGACGTTGTGCAGGATGCGGTTAAAACGCGCGACGTCGGCATACAGTTCTGCCTGCCAGTCGTGGCTCTCGATCTGCGTGGTGAGCGGGTTCCAGGTCAGCCCGAGCCCTTCAACGAAGGACTTGGAGACGTGCTGCCAGTCGGCGCCCGGTACGGACGCAACGTGGGCGGCGTAAGTGCCGGTGGCGCCGTTGATTTTGCCCAGATACTCCGTCTTTGCCACCCGGTCCAGCTGGCGGGTCAACCGGTGCGCGATGACAGCCAGCTCCTTGCCCAGCGTGGTGGGGGTGGCCGGCTGCCCGTGGGTCCGGGACAGCATGGGGACGGCCCGGTTGTCCTCCGCCATCTTGCTGATCTGGGCCACCAGGGCACTTGCTGCAGGAAGCCACACGTCCTCCACGGCACCCTTGATCCCGAGCGCGTAGGACAGGTTGTTGATGTCCTCGGAGGTGCAGCCGAAGTGCACCATGGCGGTCAGGTTTTCGATGCCGATCGCGGGCAGGCGGCGGCCGATGTAGTACTCCACGGCCTTGACATCGTGGACTGTGACGGCCTCGATCTCTGCGAGTTCGGCCACGGAGGCGGCGTCAAATTCGGTGACGACGGCGCGGAGCTGGTCCTGCTGCTCCCGGCTCAGGGGCCCGGCGCCCGGCAGCACATTGTTGCTGGTCAGGTGGATGAGCCATTCGACTTCCACGGCAACGCGGTCACGGTTCAGGGCTGCCTCGGACAGGTAGTCAACGAGGGGCGCGACGGCGGACTGGTAGCGGCCGTCCAGGGGTCCGAGCGCGATTTTTTCCGATGACGCGGCGAGGGCCAGGCGTCCTGAGGGCGTACGGGTATCAGCTGTGGCGGCAGTTTCAGGCATGTGCTGATTCTTTCATGAAGTCCCGCGCGGCCTTAAGCCCGGTATCCACGTTACTTATCCACATAGCCTGCGGCGGTGCTTACCCCGGGAAGAGACCATCCCTAGCGTTGGAAACAGCAAGGTCAGGGCGAATCATGCGCCCGCGAGGCGGCGACGGGAAGCTGGCATGGGGAACGATCTGACGGACGGAATATGGGGCCAGGGGCTGGGCGTCAGCCTTGAAGTCCAGGAACTGGGCCGAAGGGTGGCGCAGTGCTCCGACAGGACGGAAGAGGTACTTGCCGGATTCCACGAGATTCAACTAACGAACTGGGAGTCACCCGCCGGGCAGGCGTACCGCGATTCGGTAAGCCTGCAGGCGGTGGCGGTCCGGAGGGCGCTGGACCGGCTGCGGGAAGCCTCTGCCGCAGTGGCCGCCCACGCGCGTGCCGCATTGACCGCCGATTGTTCGCCTGGCAACCGTTTCTGATGGCCGAGGCAACACCCGCCGGCTCAGGAGGACCCATCCACGTCTCACCCCCGCCCCCGGACGGCATCCTGACAATTTCAGGTGGCGTGGGCGGCATCACCGTCCAGTTGGAGGAATTGGATGTGGGGGCCGGAAAGCTCGACAGACTCGCCGCCCGCCTCGCCTCGATCGAGGCGGAACTTTCCGGGACGTGGCAGGAGCTTGGTTCCTACCAGAACCAGCCGCGAACCACGGGGACTGCCGCGCTCATTGCCGTGGGGGAGGCGCGGGACGCGGTCCTCCTGGTCCGGCTGGAGCTGCAGCGGATCAGCAGCCAGGTGCGCAGCTGCAGGCGGGACTACGACATGGCCGAATCGGCCGCCCACACGCAGTGGATGCTGGGCCTGTCGGATCCGGATGTTGAACTCCAGAAGCATGTGGACTTCTGGCGGACGGGATTCCTCAATGGAGATGCCATGGAGATGCTGGTGGCGAATGCGGTCACCAACCTGCCGCTGCTGAAGTCTTTGGTTGAGGGAATCAACCCCGCGCTGCGCCCGGGCGCGGTTACGGCCCGGCAGCAGGAACGTGTGCCCATCTACCTGGACTCCACTCCCGCCGGCCTGCTTGAACGGGTCAGGCTGGTGGAGGAGCGCGGCAGCGGCTACATCGAAGTCATCGAGGTGGACAACAGGGGTGCGAAGGCATACGTGGTGGTGGTACCGGGAACCCAGGTGAATGACGAAGACGAAGGCACCAATCCTTTCGATCTTGCCGGGATTGCCGATGCCCTGGGCAGCAGTTCCCGGCAGGTGAATGCCGCTGTCCTCCAGGCGCTCCGGGCGGCCGGTGCCCAGCCGGGGGCGGACGTGGTGGCAGTGGGTTACAGCCAGGGCGGCATCCACGCCATGAACTTGGCGGCAGACCGGGAGTTCCTGAAGGAGTACGACATGAAGTACGTCCTGACTGCAGGGTCGCCCATTTCACGCATCACGCCTCCCCCCGACGTCAGCACCCTCCACCTGGAGCACCGCACGGACTGGGTTCCGGGCAGCGACGGCATGGACAACCGGGACGCCCGGAACCAAGTCACGGTGACAGTGACCAATGACCTTTATGTCCGCGGTGGAGAGAAGGCCGGACTGGGACCGGGCCACAATCTCGGCGGGTACCAGGAGGCAGCCCGGCTGGTGGCCGCCAGCAAGGACCCTTCCCTGATGCAGTCGACGGCCGTGCTGGGCGGTGTCCTTGGCGCGGGCGGTGCTGCTACTGCCACCAGGTTTTCCCTGGCCAAGCCGCCACCGCCTGCCCTTCCCCGGGAACGCAGGGACCCCTTTTCAGGCCGGCCGCAGCCGGGTGCCAGGTAGGAATGTGCCTTTTGGGAACGGCTGCCAGGCAGAACCCTGCCGCCATCCAGATCAGCAGGGTTCAAGAGATCTGAGCGGCGTGCAGTTCCGCGTACGCTCTGCTGCGCGCCTTCTCCGGTTGCGGAGCCGGCTGCGGGTCGGGGTGCTGAGCCGTTACCGGAGCGCGGGGGCAACGATAGTTGTAGTCGAGGTCGCCTTCAGTGAACTGGGTCAGCGCCACGGTGCCGCCGGACGTGAGCGGGGAAGCTGTGCAGTATTCCCGGGCAGAGGAAGTGGATTCCGCGCCCGCCAGCCAATTCCGCAGCCGGTAGAGGTTGCTGCCCGGACCCACCTCGCCCACAATTTCGCCGAACTGGTACTCGGTGGAATAGATCCCCACTTCCACACCGGTGCTCGTCAGATACGCGGTCATGCCCTCCAGTTCGGCAGCATTGACGGCCTTGTCCCAAAGCCAGCTGTTGCCGGTTTCCACGTCCAGCCACCACACGCGCCGCACCGCGGCATCGCCCGAACCCTTCAGGATCTCCACGTCATTGAAGGCCATGGCGTAACCGTGAACGTAGGCGCAGGCAGGTGTTTCACTGCCATCACACCCCCCATAGGGATTAATGATGTCCATGCCGCGGTAAGTGTTGGCTGCCGGCCACCATAGTGAATCCACAGGTCCTGTTGCGGCGGTGTTCACATATACCGCCGCGGGAGTTCCCCCGGCTGCATCTGACGTTTGGTCCGCCCAGGCCAGTTGGGCCGCCAGGCAGGGGTTGACCGTATCCGGCCTCCCGCCGTTGACACCCACCACCGCGAACGCCGGGGGCGCCGGGAGATCGCTCCCGCACTGCGGCCACGAAATGTCATTTCCCAGCGCGGCGGCGGCCTCCTGTACCGGCCCGGCTTCGGCGTCCGCCTGTGCAGGGCCCACCTGCCAAGCCAAAAGCAGGCAGGCGGCAAGCAGGATTTTGATGGGCTTCATTCGTGGGCCCCCGTGTTTCGAAACTGGCAGGAAGCAGGCCTCTGGAGGGGCCCGATTGGCAGCCTAAGCGGCCCGTGCCTTGGGGGTCATGGGTGGCGGGTACTGAAGTTTTGGGAATTGCCTACGGGGACGGCACTAGTCGGTACCTGTTTCCGCCTGCCCGCCTACTCGGGTTCCAATCCCCGCCCGGACTCAGCGCCTGCCGCCCGGCAGCAAGCCCGCCACCAGTGAGACCAGGGAGATGATGATCGCGGCAAGGACAGCAGTCCAGAAGAAGGAATCGATGATGAGGTGCACGGGCGTGTAACTGCTGATCCAGGCTGTCAGGTACAGCATGGCGGCGTTGATCACGATCGCGAACAGGCCGAGGGTCAGGATGGTGATGGGAAGTGCCAGGAGCCTGACCAGTGGCCGCACGAGGGCGTTAACCACACCGAAGATGAGGCCGATAAAGAGGTAGGCCAGGACAATCCCAATGGTGTCGGTGTCCTGTGAAATGCCCGTCCTGGCCACCGCATCCGATGCCGCCGTGCTTGAGATGTCCATGCCGGGCAGGATCCAGCTGGCCACCCAAAGAGCTGCGGCATTGACGATGACCCGGAGGATAAGTGAACCCATGGCACCATGGTTCCATATCGGTCCTGGTGAGCGGCCGGCAGCATGCCCTCAATTTCATTGGGTTGCTCCCTGATCCCCCTGGGACCCTGGAAGTAGGCTAGAAGCCATGACTTCACCTGAGACCAGGGCCGGCGGCATCGCACCCCGCCCTGTGCTGGACCGGTTGCCCCGTTACGCCGCAGGAAAGCCGCCGGCCACCGTCAATGGACTGGCCAGCTACAAGCTGTCATCCAACGAAAACCCGCTGCCGCCGATTCCAGCCGTGCTCGAGGCGATCGCCAACCAGACGGACTTCAACAGGTACCCCGATCCGCTCAGCAGCAAGCTCCGGGCAGCCCTGGCGGAATTCCTTGGCGTGCCCGCCGAAGACATCGTCACCGGGGCTGGAAGCCTGGGCGCCCTGAACCAGATCCTTGCCGCGTTTGCCGGCCAGAACGAGGACGGCAAGGCGGATGAAGTCATCTATGCCTGGCGCTCCTTTGAGGCGTACCCCATCAGCGTGGGCCTTGCGGGTGCCGAAAGCGTTCGCATCCCCGTGAGCGCGGACGGGCGGCATGACCTGGAAGCGATGGCGGCCGCCGTAACCGCCCGCACCAAAGTCATTCTCCTCTGCACACCGAACAACCCCACCGGGCCGGCACTTGCCGCGGATGAAACGGAAGCGTTCATCCGGTCCGTGCCGGCCGACGTCGTGGTGGTCATTGACGAGGCCTACCAGGAATTTGTCAGGGCCGCTGACGCTGTCGACGGGATCGACCTCTACCGCAAATACCCGAACGTGGTGGTGCTTCGGACCTTTTCCAAAGCACACGGCCTGGCCGGCCTGCGTGTTGGGTACAGCGTCTCCCATCCGGAATTGACGCAGTACCTGAGGGTTGCGGCAACCCCGTTCGCCGTGTCCCAAATAGCCGAAAAAGCCGCAATTGTTTCCCTTGGGAATCACGCCCAGGTTGTGGAAAGGGTACAAAAACTGGTGGATGAACGGGCGCGGGTCACGGCGGGTCTCCGGGAGCTCGGATGGGATATTCCGGACGCCCAGGGCAACTTCGTATGGCTTGCACTTGGTGCTGAAAGTGCCGCTTTCGCGGAGCTGGCAGGGACCCGCGCGCTCTCCGTGCGGGCCTTTCCCGGGGAGGGTGTGAGAGTCAGCATCGGGGAACCGGAGGCGAACACCCGGTTCCTCCAGTTGTGTGCCGACTATACAAAGGCGCCGGCAACTTCCTAGCACTTAACAAGTAGCCCGCCCGCTACCTACCGAAGATAAAGTTAGGATCAGTAAGCCAATGTATATGCCGTGAAGGGAATCTATTCCTTATGAGGCATATATCCCAGCGACATTTGCATTGCATCCGGATGCGGCAAGCAAGGAGACGGTATGGGCACTCATCTGCCTTCCACCGAGTTCGACGGAACAGCGGTAGACGACCAGCGGGAAGCCGATGCTGAGGCCGTTATGGGCGAGCCCGCGGCCCAGATGGTGCAGCTGCTCGGCCCGGACGGGAAGCTGGGCACCGATCCGGTCTTCAGCGCCTACGCGGACAAACTGACCCAGGAGGACCTGCGCGGGCTGTACGCGGACATGGCCGCCATCCGCCGGTTCGACGTTGAAGCAACGGCTCTTCAGCGCCAGGGCCAACTGGCACTGTGGGTACCGTTGACGGGACAGGAAGCAGCGCAGATCGGCTCGGGCAGGGCCAGCCAGCCTCAGGACTACATCTTCCCCACCTACCGGGAGCATGGCGTCGCGCTTACCCGCAACGTGGATCTGGCCGAACTCCTGCGCCAGTTCCGGGGAGTCTCCAATGGCGGCTGGAACCCCAAGGACACCAACTTCCACCTCTACACCCTGGTCCTGGCTGCCCAGACCCTCCACGCCGTGGGCTACGCCATGGGGATCCAGCGCGACCAGAAGCTCGCCGCCGCAACGGACGGAGCCAAAGAGCAGCCGGATGCAGCGGTCATCGCCTACTTCGGCGACGGCGCCAGCTCTGAAGGCGACGTACACGAGTCCATGGTGTTCGCCTCCTCCTACAAGGCGCCGGTGGTGTTCTTCTGCCAGAACAACCATTGGGCCATTTCGGTACCCACCAACGTCCAGACCCGGGTGCCGCTCTCCAACCGCGCCAAGGGCTACGGTTTCCCCGGGATCCGGGTGGACGGCAATGACGTGATCGCCGTACACGCAGTCACGGAGTGGGCGCTGGAGCATGCGCGCCAGGGCAACGGTCCCGTCCTCATTGAGGCGTTCACCTACCGCGTGGGCGCCCACACCACCGCCGACGACCCCACCAAGTACCGCCCGTCGACGGAGGAAGACGCCTGGCGTGCCAAGGATCCGCTGGCAAGGCTCGAGAAGTACCTGCGTGCCCAGGATCTTGCGGACGATGCCTTCTTCGCCAAGGTCAAAGCCGACGGCGATGAGCTGGCCGCGTATGTCCGGCGCACCGCCCATGACCTTGAAGACCCGGACATCCGGCAGGCCTTCGCCAACGTCTATGCCCAGGCGCACCCGCTGGTGGCCGAGGAACTGGCGTGGTTCGAGGAGTACAGTGCAGGATTCGCCGGCGAGGAAGAGTCCGCCGGGCAGGCAGCAAAGGCAGGCCACTGATGACCACCATGACCATCGCCAAGGCCATTAACGAGGGTCTGCGGGCCGCCTTGGCCGCCAACCCCAAGTCCCTGCTCATGGGCGAGGACATCGGTCCCCTGGGCGGCGTCTACCGGGTGACGGACGGCCTGATCGGCGAGTTCGGCCCGGACCGGGTGGTGGACACGCCGCTGGCCGAATCCGGCATCATCGGCACCGCGATCGGCCTGGCCCTGCGCGGGTACAGCCCGGTCTGCGAAATCCAGTTCGACGGGTTCGTCTTCCCCGGCTTCAACCAGATCACCACGCAGCTGGCCAAGATGCACGCCCGCAGCCACGGCAACCTCACGGTTCCCGTCGTCATCCGGATCCCGTACGGTGGCGGCATCGGTTCCGTGGAGCACCACTCCGAATCCCCCGAGGCATTGTTCGCCCACACGGCGGGCCTGCGCATCATCACCCCCTCCAACCCGCATGACGCCTACTGGATGATCCAGCAGGCCGTGGAGTGCCAGGACCCGGTGATCATCTTCGAGCCCAAGCGCCGTTACTGGCTCAAGGGCGACGTCGACGTCCAGGCCCCGGGCCCGTCGGAAGACCCGTTCAAGGCCCACGTGCTGCGTGAAGGCACCGATGCCACGGTGGTTGCCTACGGTCCCCTGGTTCCCGTGGCGCTTGCCGCCGCCAACGCCGCGGCCGAGGACGGCAGGAGTGTGGAAGTCATCGACCTGCGGTCCATCTCGCCGATCGACTTCGACACCGTCACCGCGTCCGTCCAAAAGACCGGCCGGTTGATCGTGGCGCACGAGGCACCGACGTTCGGTGGAATCGGCGGTGAAATCGCCGCCCGCATCAGTGAACGTGCGTTCCACTCGCTCGAGGCCCCGGTGATCCGCGTCGGCGGATTCCACATGCCCTATCCCGTTGCCAAGGTGGAGGAAGACTACCTTCCGGACATCGACCGCATCCTGGAGGCGCTGGACCGCGCCCTCTCCTACTGAGGACACCATGACCCTGAACAAGTTCAACCTGCCTGATGTCGGCGAGGGCCTCACCGAGGCGGAAATCGTCTCCTGGAAGGTCAAGCCGGGCGACGCCGTGGCCATCAATGACGTCCTTTGCGAGATTGAAACCGCCAAGTCCATCGTGGAACTGCCGTCCCCGTTCGCCGGAACGGTCAGCGAACTGCTGGTGGACGAAGGGGTGACCGTGGACGTCGGCACCGCCATCATCAGCGTCAGCGACGACGTCTCCGGCGATCCTACGCCGGCAGACGTCCGCGCACCGGAGGCGCCCGTTGCCCACGAAACGCCGGTGCAGCCGCTTTACGGCAAGCTCCCGGAGGACGCTGCAGAGGAGGCAGCGGCCGACGGCGGCACTGGGGAAAGTGCCCCGGCCGCCGGTCCGCTGGTGGGTTCCGGCCCCAAAGCCGATGCCGTCAAGCGGCGCCCGCGGAAGACCACGCCGGCCGCCGCCGTGACCGTCAACGCCCCGCAGGTCGAGCCCGTCCAGCCGCACACGCCCGCTGCTGTGACCGCCACCGAACCCGCCGCCGTCGACAACCGGCCCACCCTTGGCGGCACCATTACGGGCCTGGTCAATCGGGTGCTGGCCAAGCCGCCGGTCCGCAAAATCGCCCGGGACCTGGGCATCGACCTCGCGGATGTTGTTGCCACCGGTTCACGGGGCGAGGTGACGCGGGAGGACCTGGTCAGCTACCAGGCGCAGCGCGACGCCGAACTGGACAAGGCAGACGGCTTCTGGGGCAAGGCCGGAAAACCGCAGGACCAGCGCGTGGAGCGCATCCCGGTCAAGGGCGTCCGCAAGGCCACGGCAAAGGCGATGGTGGAATCCGCCTTCGCCGCGCCGCATGTCAGCATCTTCGTGGACGTCGATGCCAGCCGCACCATGGAATTCGTCAAGCGGCTCAAGGCCTCCCGGGACTTCGAGGGGATCAAGGTCTCGCCGCTCCTCATCCTGGCCAAGGCCGTCATCTGGGCGGCCGCCCGGAACCCCAGCGTGAACGCCTCATGGGTGGACAACGAAGGCTCCGACACGGCTGAAATTCATGTCAAGCACTTCATGAACCTGGGCATTGCCGCTGCAACCCCGCGCGGACTGATGGTCCCCAACATCAAGAACGCCCAGGACCTGTCCCTGAAGGAGCTGGCCCTCGCGCTGAACAACCTGGCCACCACTGCCAGGGCCGGGAAGACCCAGCCGGCCGAGATGCAGGGCGGCACGCTCACCATCACCAACATCGGCGCCCTGGGCATCGACACCGGCACGCCCATCATCAACCCGGGCGAGGTGGCCATCGTCGCCTTCGGAACCATCAAGCAAAAGCCCTGGGTCCTGGACGGTGAGGTAATTCCCCGCTGGATCACCACGCTGGGAGGATCCTTCGACCACCGCGTGGTGGATGGTGATCTGTCGGCCCGGTTCATGGCCGACGTCGCGGCCATCCTGGAAGAGCCGGCGCTCCTCCTGGACTAGGGCCCTTGGGCCAGATCTTGGACAAGGAAGTGACGGTAAGCAGCGGCTCCATCCGGGTCAGGAACCACGCCGCCAAGTGGCTGACGGAGGTCTTCCAGCCGCCGGTGGTGGTCAGCATCCAACTGCTGGTCAGCCCCCTGCCGGAGGCCGGATTCCCAGAAACCATCGGTTACGGGGCACTGGCGGCACTCTTTGTGTGTGTGGTTCCGCTCCTGGTGTTGCTGGTGCTGGTCCGGCTGGGAAAGGTCACCGACCACCACGTGAGCGACCGGAAGCAGCGCGCCCCTGTGCTCCTGATGGCGCTGGGCTGCATTGCTGTGGGTTTGCTGGTGCTGAACGCCGTGGACGCGCCCCGGAGTGTGACCGCGATGGTCCTGGCGGTGGTGGGCGGAGTAGCGGTCCTGGCGGCCGTCAGTCCGTTCTGGAAAATGAGCGGCCACGCCGCTGCCGTGTCCTGCGCCGCCGTCGTCTTGGTGCTGATGCTCGGCCCCGCCTGGGCGCCGCTGCTGCTCCTGGTTCCCGCGGTCAGCTGGTCACGCGTGGTCCTGCGGGCTCATACTCCGGCGCAGGTGGTGGCCGGTTCGCTCTATGGCGGGATGGTGATGGCCGGAACCTGGTGGCTGCTGCAGGGCTTGCTGGTGGCCTGAAGGCATCCGTGCCGGGAGGCGCCCGTCCTAGTACGCGGAGTAGGCGGTGAGTGCCTCAAGCAGGGCAGGATCAGCCGTGGTTCCCAAAACCACCGCGGCTGCGGTCATCAAGCCGCCCATCACGGCCGCCATGCCGGCCCACGCGCCCAGGAGCTTCCAGTCCTCACGCAGGACGCTCCGCACGGTCTGGGGAAGCTCAAGCCCCGGCGCGATCAGGTTGGGGGCGCTGTCCAGGGTGCCGTCATCGAGGAGTGCAACAACCCTGCCGTTGCTGCGGTCCACCCGCATGGAGGAGATGTGGTTGCCGTGGCGGGCCAGGAGGATGTCGTGGCCAACGAGCTGGCGGCGCTGCAAGGTGATCAAGGGGAGCCCTTCGCTGGGGGTGGATTCGTCAGTGTCCACGCCTTTGGGGCCTCCTCCAATTTTATCTTTGCGCCAGCAGCCGAAACGGTGATATGGCGGTGAGAACGGACACCCCCCGCAGCGATATCCGCCACCACGGGGCGTGTCCGCCGTTACGCCAGCAGCCAGTCCTGAGGGATTAGTCGGTGTCGTAGGTGTTGGCGATGTACACGTCGCAGGGCGCGTTGTGGGCCACGCTGTTGGCCACGCTGCCAAGGACGCGCCCGATGCCCTGCATGCGCCGGTTTCCCACCACGATGATCCGTGCATCCATCCGCAGGGCTTCCTTGATGAGGGCGTCGGCCGGGCGTCCCCGTGCCGCAGAATACGTCACCGTGATGTCGCGGCCCAGCGATTCCGCCACCGTCCTGGCAACCTGCTCCGCGGCGTCGGCGTCAGAGACGATCCAGCGGTCGCTGCCGCTGCCGAACACTTCGGTCTTGTCGCTGTCGAAGGCGGACACGACGTGCAGGGACGCGCCCAGGGCTGCCGCCAGGTCCTTGGCTGACTGCGCCGCCCTCTTCGCGGTCTCGCTGCCGTCAACCCCTACAACAATGATTCCAGCCATATGCATGCTCCTTTGCTCGGTTTTCGGCACTCGTGTGGCTTACGCTACAGCGCGGCAATGGCTTCCTGCAGCACCGGCGCCAACCGGCGCACTCCCTCGGCGATGGCTTCGGGAGGTACGGCGCTGAACGCGAGCCGCAGCTTGTTGGACGGATCGTCCGACGGCGTGAAGGCGGCGCCGGGGATAAACACGACGCCCGCATCGATCGCCTTGTGCAGCAGCGGGTAGGTATCAACGCCCTCAGGCAGCGTCACCCAGACGAAGAAGCCGCCCTGCGGGCTGGTCCAGGTGGTCCCCGCGGGCATGTATTCCTTGAGGGCGGCCAGCATGGCACGGCAGCGCTCGGCGTACAGCCCGCGGTAGGTTTTGATCTGACCTTTCCAGTCGTACCCGCGCAGGTACGCCGAGACCAGCATCTGGTTCAGGGCAGGCGGGCAAAGCGTTACCGACTCCGCCGCCAGGTAGTAGCGTCGCTGGAGGTGCTCCGGCACAAGCGCCCAGCCGATGCGCAGTCCCGGCGCGAAAATCTTGGAGAAGGACCCCAGGTAGATCACGTCGTCAGGGTTTGCCGCCCGCAGGGGAGCCAGCGGCTCCCCTTCAAACCGGAGCAGGCCATACGGGTTGTCCTCCAGCACCAGGATATTCGCGCGCCGGCATATATCCACCACCTGTTGCCTGCGCTCCCTGGCCAGGGTGATGCCGGACGGATTGTTGAAGTTGGGAATGGTGTACAGGAATTTGACGCTTTTCCCGGCAAGCTGCAGGGCGGCGATCCGGGCCTCCAGCAGCTCCGGAACCAGCCCGTACTGGTCCATCTCCACGGTCTCCACCTGGACCTGGTAGGACTCGAACGTGTTGAGCGCACCCACGTAGGTGGGGTCCTCCACCAGCACCACGTCACCTGGATTGCAGAAGAGTTTGGTGGCCACGTCCTGGGCCGACTGGGAACCTGCGGTGATCACCACGTTCTCCGGCCGGGCATCCAAAATTCCTTCCGCCGCCATGACCTCGCAGATCTGCGCGCGGAGCTCCGCCGTTCCCTGCCCGGCCCCGTACTGGAGGGCGGTCAGGCCGTCCTCCGCGATGATTTTGGCTGCCGTTGCTGCCAGCCGGTCCAGGGGCAGCGACTGCAGGTAGGGACTTCCCCCCGCCAGGGACACCAGGCCCGGCCGCAGGGAGATGTCGAAGACGTCCCTGACTGCCGACTGCCGGATGTTTGCCGCGCGCTCGGAAAAGAGCTCCTCATGCCGGTGTGCGGATGTGGCGGCACGCTCGATCGCGTCAATGGCCTCCGCGGGCAGCGTACCTGCTGAAGCGTCAAGTGTTTCGTGGGTCACAGAGTCAGGATACAGCTACTTGTTGCTTGCAAAGCAACACTTGTTTATCAACGATTGACCGAGCGGCCTACTTTAATTTCAGGAAATCGGCGAGGGCCTCGCCATTGATGTAGATGTCGGCCCTGATGGCTCCCACTGCCTGAAGGGCCGTCTGGGTGAGCTGGGCCTCTATGCGGGGAATGTCGCAGTCCCGCCGGGCTTCAGGGTGCCTGCCAGGTAGACCGTGACCGTGGTGCCGTCAAAACTGCCGGACAGGAACTTCAGCCGGGAGCCGCCCACCGCGTTGAACAGCCCACCTTGGTGCTGTTCGCCGTCCAGCAGGGCTCCGATTGCCGCCTTGAGCCCGGCATCCCCGGCGCCGCCTGCCGGGGCGAGGCCAACCAGGCTGTCGTTGCAGCCAAAGCGCACGCCGTGCCTGCCGCCGTCGTCCACCATCACCAAGTACGCCGTTACCGGCGGGGCCGCGGCAGCACTCCTGCCAGGCGTGGACACTGCCGTTCCTTGCGGGAGGTTTTCCGGCTCTTCTGCCGCCCGTCCGTACTGCGCGCCGGGGGTACTGCCGCCCACCGTGGCCGGCAGGAGGGCCAGCGGGGCGGCGCTGGTTGTGGCAGTTCCGCCGGGCGCGGGCAGGGAAGATCCTTCGAGCTGGGGGAGCGGGGCACTGCAGGCGGACAGCAGCAGCGCAAGGCAGCCCGCTGCCGCCGCCAGGCTGCCGGGGCCGCCGCCCCAACTCCGTCTTTTTGCCATGGGGCACCGCAATCCGATCCGGTAGGTCCAGTGGATTAACGCTACGGCTGCCCCTGCCTGCCCGGATGTCCGGAAGGTACCGGTTGGGACAAGAGTTGGTCACGGCCCTGGAAGTGCCCTTTAACGCACCGCGCCCGGCACGCGGAGTTGCGTGCCGGGCGCAGGTTGCGCGGGAGCCTAGGCTGCCGGTGCTGCGGCCAGGACGTCGAAGATGCCCTTGATCTGCTCCACTACCTCGGCGTCGTCCTTGGGGTGGACTTCGGCGAAACGCACCATCGAGCCGGGGACGGCGAGCTTGACGTCATCCAGGATCTGCGCGCCGGCAATGCCGGCGGCCTTGCGTGCCTCGTCCTGGGCCCACACTCCGCCGTACTGGCCAAACGCGGTACCGACGACGGCGGTGGGCTTGCCTGCCAGGGCGCCGGCGCCGAAGGGGCGGGACAGCCAGTCGACGGCGTTCTTCAGGGCGGCGGGAACGGTGCCGTTGTGTTCGGGCGTGACCAGCAGGAGGGTGTCGGCCTCTTCGGCGGCGGCGCGCAGTGCGGCGGCGGCAGCGGGCACCTGGCCCTCCACGTCGATGTCCTCGTTGTAGAACGGGATGTTGCCCAGGCTCTCGTGAATCACGACGTCCACCTGCTCAGGGGCATTGAGCTGGATGGCTTCGGCCAGCTTCTGGTTGGTGGACTCGGCGCGGAGGCTGCCCACAAGGGTAAGGACGGTGCTCTTGGTCATGGAAACTCCTGGCTAGGGTCGCGGCGGGGACCGCGTGCGGTTAGGAAAGGAGGCTAGGAAGCCTTCACTGGACTAAACGGACCGTAGTCCGGTTCTATTCCCGGTGGCTACACTGTCTTTGTGAGTTCCATCCCAGTGCGGCCGGGAATGACACCGGTAACGGCCGCGGAACGCAGCGATGCTGCCCGGAATCGGGAACGGCTCCTGCTGGCTGCCCGGGAATTGATTGGGCAGGGCGGGGTGGCGGCACTCACCATGGACCGCCTGGCGGAACACGCCGGCGTTGGCAAGGGCACCGTCTTCCGCCGCTTCGGCAGCCGGGCGGGATTGATGCTGACGCTGCTGGATGACTCGGAGGCCGCCTTCCAGGCCCGCGTTCTGTTCGGCCCCCCGCCCCTGGGGCCAGGCGCCGCGCCGCTTGACCGGCTCATCGCCTTCGGCGCCGAGCGGATCGCCTACGTGCTGGAATACGGGGACCTGGTCCTCGCCGCCGGCCACGCCTCCCGCGATAGGTTTGACGTCCCGGCCGCCGCGCTCTGGAACCAGCACGTGGAGCTGCTCCTGCGCGAAGCCGGCGTCGATTCCCCTGAACCATGGCTGATGGCGGGATCCCTCAATGCCACCCTGGACGCTGAACGGCTCCTCCACCTCGTCCGCGGGCATGGGGTCACCACCGGCCGGCTGGCAACTTCCTGGCGCGATCTTGTCACACGGGTGGCGGGCGGCGCGTAGATTACGCGGTGGAACGCCTTTGCGTCCAGTCAAACCAACTTCACAGAACTATTCATAACGATCTGATACGGCGCGCCTGATTTCCCGGGATTGCGGCACTTTTCCGGTGACGGCTTGTGATAGTTTCCTCTGGAATGTGACCCGCGACATAGTCCACCAGGACCTGCCCTTGGGGCTGCGGGAGGCCAGCTACCCGCTGGTGCAGAACCCGGTGAGGCGGCACAACCCGTGCTTGTCCGGGGACGACGGAAGGATCCAGCAGTGATGGTTGATTTGGCCAGCAGCACGGCACGCCAGCGGACACCGGAGTGTTCCTCCGTCCAGCATCCGGCGGCGCTGCCGAAGAAATAGCACCCCATGCTCAAGTACCTTGCCAAGCGCGGCCTCACCTATGTGGTGATGATCTTCCTTACCACCTCCGCCGGTTATTTCCTGGCCGTGAGCTCCCTCAAGCCGGCGCTGCTGGAGCAGGAACGCATTCCCCGGCCCACCCCCGAACAGGTTGCCAACTCAATGCGGCTCAAGGGCCTGGACCCGGACCTCAGCCCATGGGAGCGCTACGTTGACTGGCTCACCGGGGTCGTCACCCGCTGGGACTGGGGCCGGAGCCCCAACGGCGCCTATATCAACGCCGAGTTCGGCGACCGGGTCTGGATCTCCACCCGCCTCTTCCTGGCGTCCATCATCCTGACCCTGGTTATCGGCGTCGCGCTCGGCGTCTATTCGGCGGCGCGGCAGTACAAGTTCCAGGACCGCGTCATCACCTCCTACAGCTACCTTGCCTACATCGTGCCCGCGCCCATTGCCTACTTCCTGGTTCAGCTGGGAGCCATTAACGTCAATGAATCCGTAGGGGACCGGATCTTCTTCGTCACCGGCATCTCCACTCCGGGCGTAGCGCCCGGCTGGCCCCAGTTCCTTGACCTGGCGGCGCACTACGTGGTGCCCACGGTGGCCATCACGCTCGTGGGCTGGGGTGCCTACCAGATTGCGCAGCGGCAGTACCTGCTGGACAACGTCAACGCCGACTTCGTCCGGACCGCCCGGGCCAAGGGCCTGAGCCGCAACCAGGCGATCGCACGGCACGCGCTCCGCGTCTCCTTCATTCCGGTGGCCCAGAGCATCGCGTTCACCATCCCTGCCATCTTCGCCGGCGGCTTCTTCGCCGAAAAGATCTTCGCCTGGCCGGGTGTCGGGTCGTGGAGCATCGACGCCATCTCGCTGCAGGACGTCAACGCCGCTACTGCCACCCTGGCCTACGGCTCCGTGATCTTCGCCCTCGGCGCCATCCTGGCGGACTTCGCCACCACGCTTGTCGACCCGAGAGTGCGGGTGCAGTAGCCATGACCAACCTGAACGCCGTTGACCCGGCAGCCGTGGCGCAGGACGCGCACCTGGAGAGCGCCGACGTCGTCATTGGCAAGAACACCATCATTTTCCGCCGCTTCCTGCGGAACAAGACCGCTGTGGCGGGCCTGGCCATCTTCGTGGCCCTCACGGTGTTCTCGTTCATCGGGGGGTTCTTCACCCCGTGGGACAAGGAAACCATCGACCCCTTCAACATCGGGATGCCACCGTCGGCCGACCACTTCCTCGGCACGTCGCAGGCGGGCATCGACCTGTACGCCATGACGGTCGAAGGCACCAGGATCTCCATCCTGATCGGCCTGGTGGTGGGCCTGGTGTCGGTCCTGATTGCGGCCGTCTACGGCTGCAGCATGGCCTACTTCGGAGGCAAGGTGGACAAGGTCATGCTGTTCATCCTGGAGGCGCTGATCATGATGCCGGCGCTCCTGGTGGTGGCCGTGGCCACCAGCGGCGGCGGCGCCGGCCTCAAACGCGACCTTCCCTCCTGGCTGCTGCTCATCATTGTCCTGCTGGTGTTCAGCTGGATGGGCACCGCCCGGCTGATCCGCTCCATGTCCATGTCCCTCATGCAGCGGGACTTCGTCAAGGCAGCCCAGTACATGGGTGTCCCGCCGCGCCGGATCGTCTGGCGGCACCTGGTGCCGAACATCGGCTCGCTGCTGATCCTGGACATCACCCGCGGCGTCACCGCAGCCATCCTCGCGGAGGTGGCCTTTTCCTTCATTGGCATCGGGATCAAGGTCCCGGACGTGAGCCTCGGCGTGCTTATCGGCGGCGCGACGTCCCAGGTGCAGACCTTCCCCTGGATGTTCTGGGTGCCGCTGGCCGTCATGTTCCTGCTGACCGGCTCGCTGGCCATGATGAACGACGGCCTGCGGGACGCGTTCGACCCCAGCTCCAGTTCCACCGGCAAAGCCAAGAAGGCCAAGGCGCGGACCATCCGCGCGGAAAAGAAGACGGCATGAGCAGCGAAACCACCACCGGAGCCATGGAACCCGCGCGGTCAGACGTGGAGCGCCTGCACGTGGCGGGTCTGCACGCCCCAACCGACGCCGTGCTCTCCGTCCGTGACCTGAACGTCCGGTTCAGTTCGGAGAACGGCGTGGTCCACGCCGTCAGGGGCGTCGACTTCGACCTGATGCCCGGCAAAACCCTGGGAATCGTCGGTGAATCAGGCTCCGGAAAATCAGTGACCTCGCTGGCCATCATGGGCCTCCTTCCGCCCACGGCCCAGGTCTCCGGTTCCGTCCGGCTCAAGGGCAGGGAGCTGCTGGGGCTGAGCGACAAGGCCATGTGCGAATACCGCGGGAACGAGCTCGCCATGGTCTTCCAGGACCCGCTCTCCTCCCTCACACCCGTGTTCACGGTGGGCACCCAGATCATCGAAGCGCTGACCATCCACCACCCCTCCATGAGCAGGAAAGCAAAGGAAGCCCGCGCCGTCGAGCTTCTGGCCATGGTGGGAATCCCCAGCCCCAGGGAACGGCTGAAGGCCTTCCCGCACGAGTTCTCCGGGGGCATGCGGCAGCGTGTCATGATTGCCATCGCCATCGCCAACAACCCCCGCGTCCTGATCGCGGATGAGCCGACGACGGCCCTGGACGTCACCATCCAGGCCCAGGTCCTTGAGGTGCTCCACACGGCGCAGGAGGAGACCGGTGCCGCAGTGGTGATGATCACGCACGACCTCGGCGTGGTGGCCGGCATGGCTGACGACATCATGGTCATGTATGCGGGCAAGCCGGTGGAAACCGGTGCAGTGGATGACATCTACTACAACCCGCGGATGCCGTACACCATGGGCCTGCTCGGCGCCGTGCCCCGGGTTGACGTGGCGGAGAAGTCCTCGCTCGTTCCCATCGAGGGGATGCCGCCCAACCTGCTCCACCCCCCCACCGGGTGCTCGTTCGCTCCCCGCTGCCCCCTTGCCTCGGAAGCCTGCCTTGACGGCGAACCCGCCCTGGCACCCGTCGACGGCGGGGCGCTGCACCGGGCGGCCTGCATCAAGTCCGAGGCCCTGGGCGGGGACGTGGACGTCCACGACGTGTTCGCCGCCCCGCCGGTGCCGGTGTCCCGCTTCGACGCAGTTCCCCGGGCAGAGCGGTCCACTGTCCTGCAGCTCAAGGATGTGCGGAAGCATTTCCCGCTCACCAGGGGTGCCCTGATCAAGCGCCGGATCGGCACCGTCAAGGCGGTGGACGGCCTGAGCTTCGATATCCGCGAGGGAGAATGCTTCTCGATCGTGGGCGAGTCCGGGTCCGGAAAGACCACCACGCTCCTGGAAATCATGGAGTTCCACGCGGACCAGGATGGCGAGGTGGTGATCGGCGGCCTCAGCAACAAGCAGGCGGCCGATTCGAAGACCAAAGCGAAAATGCGGCGCGAGCTGCAGATGGTGTTCCAGGACCCCACCGGCGCCCTGGATCCGCGGTTCACGGTGTATGAAGTCCTTGCCGAACCGCTGCAGAACGCGGGCATGGACCGTGCTGTCATCAGGAAGCGGATCATGGAGCTGATGAAGCTCGTGGGCCTGCAGCCGGACCACGTGAACCGCTTCCCCAACCAGTTCTCCGGTGGACAGCGCCAACGCATCGGCATCGCCCGCGCACTGGCCGTTAACCCCAAGCTGGTGGTGCTGGACGAACCCGTCTCGGCCCTAGACGTCTCAGTCCAGGCCGGCGTGATCAACCTGCTGGACCACCTGCGCGCCGAACTGGGCCTGAGCTACCTGCTCGTGGCGCATGACCTCTCGGTGGTGCGCCACATTTCCAACCGGGTGGCAGTGATGTACCTGGGCAAGATCGTGGAGATTGGCGCTGTGGACCGGGTGTTCGACAACCCCCGCCACCCCTACACACGGGCCCTCCTGTCCGCCATCCCCGTGCCGGACCCCCAGCTGGAACGCACCCGTGAACGCATCATCCTGCAGGGCGACCTGCCCTCACCGCTGCAGGCGCCCAAGGGCTGCAACTTCGCCACCCGTTGTCCGGTCTTCGCGGCGCTGCCGCCGGCCAAGCAGGAGAAATGCCTGACCCTGGAACCGCCCCTGGAAGCAGCGGCGTCCGCCACGGACCAGCAGTTCGCCTGCTTCTTCCCGGACGGCGAACTGGATGAAGACATGCTGGTGGTCCACGAGACGGCGGACCACCATGCCCCCTGAAACTTATCGACCCACACGCACCACCACTCGCACCAATGAAGGGAAAACCATGAGGAAACTGAACAGGATCGGCGGAGCTGCAGCCGTTGCTGCGGCCCTGGCGCTGACGGCCTGCGGCGGTGGCGGCGGTGCCAGCGGGCCCGAAACAGCCAAGGGGCAGGAGGCAGGCAGCGACCTGTCCAAGCTGATCAGCATCAACGAGAAGCCTGCGGCGGACCTTCAGCAGGGCGGCAAGGTCACCCTGCCGCTGGGCAACATCGGGCCCGACTTCAACGGGTTCTCCAACAACGGCAACAGCGCGGACAACTCGGCCCTGCAGGTCCCCATGAACCCGGTTGCCATGAACAGCGGCGGCGTCGGCGGGTGCTGGAAAGTGGACTTCAAGGGCAAGGTCACGCCCAACACCGACTTCTGTGAGTCGGTGGACAGCGAGGTCAAGGACGGCAAGCAGACCATCACCATCAAGGTGAACCCCAAGGCAACGTACAACGACGGCACGCCCATCGACGTGAAGGCCTTCAAGAACACCTGGAACATCCTCAAGAGCCCGGACGCAGGCTACGACATCGTCAGCTCGGGCGCCTACGAATTCGTTGACTCCGTCGAGGCAGGCAGCAGCGACAAGGAAGTCATCGTCAAGACGAGCCGCCCGGTCTTCCCGGTGGATTCGCTCTTCTTCGGTCTCATCCACCCTGCCGTCAACACCCCGGAGGTCTTCAACGAGGGCTTCAACGGCAACATGCACCCCGAGTGGATGGCAGGTCCCTTCAAGCTCGACCAGTACGACACCGCCGCCAAGACGGTCACCCTGGTGCCCAACGACAAGTGGTGGGGCACCAAGCCGGTACTGGCCAACGTGACCTTCCGCCAGCTTGAAACCAGCGCGCAGATCGCGGCCTTCAAGAACGGCGAGATCGACGCCATGTCCGCCAACACCATCTCCCTCTACAAGCAGCTCGACGGCAGCAAGAATTCAGAAGTCCGCCGCGGCCAGCGTCTCTTCGCAGGCGGCATGAATCTCAACGCCCAGCGCATTACCGACGTCAACGTCCGCAAGGCCATCTTCGCCGCCGTGGACCGCGAAGCCCTGCGCAAGGTGCGCTTCAACGGCCTGAACTGGGAAGAGCCCAGCTCCGGTTCCATGATGCTGCTGCCCTTCTCCGAGTACTACCAGGACAACTACCCGGTCAAGGAAACCGGCCCGGACGCTGCCAAGAAGGTCCTCACCGACGCCGGCTACACGGCCAACGCCAACGGCATCATGGAGAAGGACGGCAAGCCCGCGGCCTTCAAGATCAGCAACTTCGGTGACGATCCCACCACCCTCGCCTTCACCCAGACCCTGCAGAAGCAGCTCCAGGCAGGTGGCATGGACGTGGGCATCGACCAGCGCGCCTCCGCCGACTTCGGCAAGGTTCTCGGTTCCCGCGAGTTCGACATGAGCGTCTCCGGCTACACCGTGGGCGCGGACGCCACCGACGCCGTCAAGCAGTACTACGACTCCAAGACCAACGAGAACAAGCTGGGCGACGCGGAGCTGGACAAGAAGATCGCGGACCTTGCCTCCATCGAGGACAACGCAGCCCGCAACAAGGCCGCAATGGACGTGGAGAAGGAGCACATGGCGAAGTACTTCTCCATGGGCGTGGTCATGAACGGCCCGCAGATCTCCTTCGTCCGCACCGGCCTGGCCAACTATGGCCCGTCCCTGTTCCAGAGCACCTCGCAGGTTCCGGACTGGACCACCATCGGCTGGGAAAAGAAGTAACCCCTCCGGTTGTAGCCGCTTAACCGAAGCCGGCATCCCTGGTGACCAGGGGTGCCGGCTTCGGCGTTTAACGGTTCCTGTCCAACGGTGCCGGGCCCGGGGGTAGCGTAGCCTTCATGACCGGAACTGAAGGCAACCCCCGCACCATCCGTACCGCAGTCGTCGGCTACGGGCTTGCCGGCAGCGTGTTCCACGTGCCGTTGCTGGCGGCCAACAGCGATTACTCGCTGGACTGCGTCGCCACGTCCGACGCCGGCCGGAGCGCGGCTGCCGCATCCCGGCTTCCGGGCGCGGCAGTGGTGCGCGACGCCGATGCCGTCCTGGGGCGGGCAGCCGACCTCGACCTGGTGGTCCTGGCGACGCCGCCCGCGACGCACTATCCGCTGGCAAGGGCGGCGCTGGAGGCGGGGCTGGACGTGGTGGTGGACAAGCCCTTCGCGGTCACCAGCAGCCAGGGGCAGGAACTGATCGAGCTGGCGCGGCAGCGGGGCCGGGTGCTCACGGTGTTCCACAACCGCCGGTGGGACGGCGACTTCCTCACATTGCGGAAGCTCCTGGCCGCCCAGGCCCTTGGAAACGTGACCCGGTTCGAGTCCCGCTTCGAGCGTTGGTCCCCGGCCATCGCCAAAGCCTGGAAGGCGCGGGCCACGGCCGCCGACGGGGGAGGGACCCTGTTCGATCTCGGCAGCCACCTGATCGACCAGGCGCTGCAGTTGTTTGGCCCGGCCACCGTCATGCATGCGGAGCTGAAGGCCCGGCGGTCCGACGAGCGGGCGGACGACGACGTCTTCCTGGTCCTCCGGCATGATTCCGGTGTGACCAGCCATCTGACCATGAACATGCTGTGCGCTCAGCAGGGTCCGCGCTTCCGGGTGCTGGGCTCAATCGGCGGCTTCACCAAGAACGGCGTGGATCCGCAGGAGCCCTACATCGCAGCCGGCGGCAGTCCCCTGGACCCCGCCTACGGCCAGGAAGCGCCGGAATGGGCAGGCCTCCTGGGCCGCGACGGCCACCTGGACCGCCTCCCCACCGAACGCGGCGCCTACCCGGAGTTCTATCGGCTCCTTGCGGAGAAGATCCTCGACGGCGGCCCGGCATCACCCCAGCCGCTCCCAGTAAACCCGGAAGACGCCGTCGAGGTTCTCAAAATCATCGAGGCCGCCCGGGAACTTGCTTAAAAGACTCATCGATTGCTCCATAAGTGTCGTTCTGGAGGTTCAAAACGACAAGTACGGAGCAATCGATGGAGTGGACTAGGCCGAAACCAGCTCGTGCCAGTCGGCAACGAGGGGCAGGTCGTGGGCCTCGGATACGGAGTGGTGTGCCACGTGGCCGGCGGCAATGTTCAGGCCGGCGGCGAGGGCGGGGTCGCGGTCGAAGGCGGCCTTGACGCCCAGGTTGGCGAGGGACACCGCGTAGCGCAGGGTGACGTTGGTCAGCGCGTAGGTGGAGGTGTTGGGCACGGCGCCGGGCATGTTGGCCACGCAGTAGAAGATGGTGTTGTGCACCTTGTACGTGGGTTCCTGGTGCGTGGTGGGGTGCGTGTCCTCGAAGCAGCCGCCCTGGTCCACGGCGATGTCCACCAGGACAGAGCCGGGCTTCATCCGGGCCACGAGGTCGTTGGTGACCAGCTTGGGGGCCTTGGCGCCTGGGATCAGGACGGAACCGATGACCAGGTCTGCGTCCACCACGGACTTTTCGATCTCGTACTTGTTGGAAGCGACCGTCTTCAGCCGTCCCTGGTACTGGGCGTCCAGTTCGCGCAGGCGGTTGATGTTGATGTCCAGGATGGTGACGTCGGCACCCAGGCCAAGGGCCATGGCGGCGGCGTTGGTGCCGGCCACGCCGGCGCCGAGGACAACCACCTTGGCGGGGCGCACGCCGGGCACGCCGCCCAGCAGGACGCCCTTGCCGCCGGCCGGAGCCATCAGGGAGGTGGCACCCACCTGGACGGACAGGCGGCCTGCAACCTCGGACATCGGGGCGAGCAGCGGCAGCGACCGGCCCTCCTGCACTGTTTCATAGGCGATGGCGGTGACGCCGGAGTTGATGAGCTCCCTGGTCAGTTCCGGCTCGGCGGCCAGATGCAGGTAGGTGAAGAGGATCAGGCCCTTCCGGAAGCGGTGGTACTCGGCCTTGATGGGTTCCTTGACCTTCATGACCATGTCCGCGCGGGCCCAGACGTCATCGGCCTCGTTGACGATTTCGGCACCGGCGATCGAGTATTCCTCGTCGGTAATGCCCGAGCCCAGGCCGGCCCCGCGCTCCACCAGGACGGTGTGCCCGTGAGTAAGGAACTCGTGGACGCCGGCCGCGGTGATGGCCACGCGGAACTCGTTGTTCTTGATTTCTTTGGGGACGCCGATGATCATCGTCTGCTCCAGGGTGTGAGGCCGGTGGGCCGTAAAACGGAAGGATTTCGTGTTTCAACGATAAATCCGCCTGTGAGCCACGTGACATGCGTGAGCCCGAAGCTCCGCACCAGAAGCCGCGGAATTCCGCGGTTTTTGCCGCCGCCGGCTAGACATCTGTCGAACCGCGAAGCGTCAGGTGTCGCCTCGTGTCCGTTCGTCCACCGGGCTTCCGGAGCAGTAGTGTGGGCCCATGCAGCAGCAGGGTGTGGAACAGCTCGTGGAACAGGTGGCACAGAAGCTGGGACGCGGCCTTTCCCTCGAGGACCTGGACGGCCTGCTGCTCGCCTACAGCTCCAACCAGTCCCACGCGGACCGGGTGCGGGTGAACTTCCTCCTGAGCAAGAAGGTCCCGGCGGACGTAAGCGCCTGGCAGCTCTCCCACGGCATCGCCACCGCCGTGCGGCCCGTTGTGGTTCCCGCCAACCCCGACCTGGGCATGCTGGGCCGGGTTTGCGTTCCGCTCATGGTGCGCGGGTTCCGCGTGGGCTACCTCTGGGTGCAGCAGGACTCCGCGGAGGAAAGCCCGACGGCGATTCTCACCCAGCTGCCGGGCGTGAACCACGAGCTTGAGCTGCTCTCGGGCCTCCTGCTCGACTCGAACACAGCCGAATCCGAATTCCGGCGGGGCCGCGAGCGGGAGTTCCTCGCCGCCTGTGCCGGGGAACCCAACGCCGTGGCCGCCGTGGCCGGCTGGAAGGAAGTCCAGGGCCGGGGCCCGTGGCAGATGGTTACGGTGCTCGATGCGGACGGCTGGGCCAGCGGACCGGACCCCATCGCGTCCACCCTGATCCACCGCTCCACCGCGCTGCAGGCAACCGTTGGCGTGGACGCCGCCCTTTTCAGCGCCGGAACGGAGACGCATTCCGTGGTGCTGTTCCGCGAGTCCACGGGCCGGGCCAACCACGCGCAGGTCCTGGTCCACTACCAGCTGGAGCTTGCTAAGCGGTCCGGCCGCCCGGTCCACCGGATCATCCTGGGCATCAGCGAGGGCTTCTCGAAGACCCGCCAGCTGTCGGAGGCATACCGGCAGTCCCGGGTGGCGGCGCAGGCAGCGGCGGTGGACCCGCAGTTGGGCGAGCTGGTGGACTGCCGCGCAACGGGCGTCTACCAGCTTCTCGCGTCGGCCGGGGGAGGTGTCGGGGCCTGGGCGGACTCCGGTTCGGTCTACTTCCGCATGCTTGAGGACCACGACCGCAACGACGAACTCATCCCGGTCCTTGAACTCTTGTATGACAACGACGGCTCAGTGCAGGACGTGGCCCGCAGGCTCCACCTGCACCGGAGCAGCATCTACAACAGGCTGGGCCGCATCCGGCAGCTGCTGGGGGTGGACCCGCTGAAGGGCATGCTGCGCCTGGAACTGCACGCCGCCCTCAAGATGCGGCGCTGGGCGGGGAGGCCCAGGATTTGAGGCCCGCAATCCGGCGCTAGGCGGAAGCTTCGGCGAAAGACCTGATGGCGTCCGCAACCTGCCGGGGCCGCAGGTGCTGGGCCACGTGTCCTGCCCGGCCAATCTCAACGAGGCTTCCCTGCTGCACAACCTGCGAGAGCCGGAGCGACCAGTCGGCGCCCGCCACGGGGTCGTGATCACCCCGCAGGACCAGCACGGGCACGTTGATGCCCGCCAGCCGCAGTTCGGTGGGGTAGGCCATCATGACGGGCAGCTCAGTGAAGTACCAGCGCGGGCCGCAGCGGAAATAGTCCGAGAAGACCAGCCAGTTGGAGGAGGCGCTTTCCCTCAGGAGCGAGTCCAGGAACAGCGCCAGGCCCTGCCGCCGGACGCTGCGGTGCTCCGAGTCCACGACCGGACCCATCAGCACCAGCCGGCGCGCCTGCTCCGGGGCGTAGAGCGCGGCTTCGATGGCGAACTGGACTCCCATCGAATGTCCCACCAGGACGTACGGGCCAATGCCGCAGGCCTTCAATGCCTGCGCGATGAACGCGCCGTAGTCCTCCACGGACAGCTGCCGCCCGGGCTTGGGGGTGCCGGCAAAACCCGGCAGGTCCAGCGAATAGGTGGGGGCAACGGCGGCGAGCTCGTTGTGCAGGCGCCGCAGGTAGCGGTGGGAAACTCCGATGCCGTGGATAAGGATGTAGGCGGGCGCGGCTTGGCTGCCGGCGCTCTCCATTCCCGGCGCAGGAGTACCGTCAGCCCAGAGGATGCGGCCCTGGAGCCCGTCGGCTTCCACGTCGGCTGACCTCAGCGGCTCCTTCCGGGCCCGGGGCAAGGCGATGCGCACTACTCGCCCGTGCCGGCGGCGTCGGCCCCGGCGGTCTTGTCATGCCGGCGTTTTTGTTCTGCGAGTTTCTGGGCCTCGAGCCAGGCCATGATGTCAGCTGTCCGGATCCGCCGGTGCGAGCCGCGGTACTCCACCGGGATCTCACCGCGGTCCGTCATGTTCCGCAGGTAGGTGTGCGAGATGCCTGCAAGCTCGGCCGCCTGGGACGTGGTCAGCATTTCCTCCACGCTGCTCACGGTCACCGTTTCGCCCCGGCTGAGCCGGGCGAGAAGATCCACGACGGCGTCCCGGGCCTGCCCGGGCAGGCGGTGGACCGTGCCGTCCACGAAAACGGTGATGTCATTGCTGTCCGCCAGGGCGCGCGCAAGGCTGCGGGCGTCGCCGGCAGGCAGGCCGGCCGTGACGCGGGGGGCTATCAGTGCCATGGACGTAGCCTATCCCGGCCGCGGCCGGCCTGGCCGCGGACGCGTCAGAGTCCCAGCTCCTCCAGTACCGGCAGCTTTTCCCGGACCCACGCCCGCGCCTCGGTGGCGCTCGGCGCGGACAGGGCGAGCTTGGCCAGGTCCTGGGCTTCGGACAGGGTCACCGTCTTCAGGACTGCTGCCACCGCGGCGAGGGAGCGTGCCGTCATGGACAGGGTGCTGACGCCAAGGCCGGTAAGGACGACGGCGAGGGCGGGATCGGCGGCAGCCTCGCCGCAGACCCCCACGGGCTTGTTGTGGCCCTCCGCGCGGGATCCTTCAACCGTGAGGCCGACGAGGCGCAGGACGGCAGGCTGCCACGGGGTGTTCAGGTTGGCCAGCGGGCCAAGCTGGCGGTCTGCGGCCATGGCGTACTGGGTGAGGTCGTTGGTGCCAAGGCTGGCAAAACCGACCTCGCGGAGGATGGACTCGGCGGTCAGGGCTGCCGACGGGACCTCCACCATCACGCCGGGGGTTTTGATGCCGGCATCGGCGCACATGGAAGCGAACCGGGCCGCTTCTTCCGCCGTGGAGATCATCGGGGCCATGACCCAGACATCGGCCTGGGACTGCTTCTCGGCCAGCGCGATGGCTTCCAGCTGCCGGTCCAGCACGCCCGGAGTGGTGAAGTCCGTGCGGTAGCCGCGGACGCCGAGGGCCGGGTTGGGCTCGGTGGAATCCGTCAGGAACGGCAGCGGCTTATCCGCGCCGGCATCCAGGGTGCGCAGGACCACCTTCTTGCCCGGGAAGGCATCAAAGACACTCTTGTAGGCAGCGGCCTGCTCTTCGACGCTGGGTTCGGTATCGCGTTCAAGGAAGCAGAACTCAGTGCGGAAGAGGCCCACGCCCTGGGCCCCCAGCTTGGCGGCCGCTTCGGCGTCCTTGCCGCCGCCCACGTTCGCAAGCAGCGGCACCTCGTGGCCGTCCGCCGTCGCGCCCGTGCCGGTGAACTCTGCCAGCAGCGACGCCGTGGCAGCCCATGCTTCCGCTGTTGCCCGCAGGGATTCGTCGGGCCCGGAGGTGATGAGGCCGGCCGCGCCGTCCACGTACACCTCGGTGCCGTCCGGGAGCTCGTCCACGCCCACGGCGGCGACCACTGCGGGCAGGCCGAGGGACCGGGCGATGATGGCCGTATGCGACTGGGGGCCGCCGCCTGCGGTGACCAGCGCCAAGACCTTGTTCGGGTCGAGGGTCGCGGTGTCCGCGGGGGCCAGGTCCTCTGCCACCAGGACGAACGGAGTGTTGGAGGCGGGAATGCCGGGTGCTGGAACCCCCCGGAGTTCGGCCACGATCCGGGCACGCACGTCCAGGACATCGGTGGCGCGTTCGGCCATGTAGCCGCCCAGGTTGTGCAGCATCTCGGATACGGAGGAACCGGATTCCCAGATGGCGCGTTCGGCGGAGGTGCCCCGGGCCACCAGTTTGGCTGCCCCCTTGATCAGCATGGTGTCCTTGGCCATCAGCGCGGTGGCCTCCAGGACCGCCTTGCCGTCGCCGGTGGCATGGGCGGCGCGGTCCTTCAGTTCGTCGTGCACGGCCTGTGAGGCTGCCTTCAGTGCCGCGGTGGCTTCCTCGGCAGTGGTGCCCGGGGCCAGCTGTTCACCGGCGGGAGGCTCACTGATCGGTTTGGGCATCTGCCGGACGGTGCCGATGACGCGGCCTGGGCTGACGCCTACTCCTGGGAAGTTCTGCACTGAAGGTCCTCATTCTCTGCCGGTAGACAGGCCCGCCAAGTTCTCCGGCGCCGTGCCGGGTCCGCCCGGGGACTGCTACGTCCAGGGCGGGAAACGTGCCTGAAAAAATTGTATGTGATTCAGTTCATATAGCAACGCTATAGGTGCTAGGGTAGCGGTTATGAGTTTGGATGGCCAGCTTCCCCCCAAAATGCGGCTGCTCCGTGCTGCCGCGGAACTGCTGGCAAAATCCGCGGGGGCTCCGGTGTCCACCCGCCAGATCACCCAGCTGGCGGGGGTTTCGGCGCCCACCCTGTACCACCACTTCGGTGACAAGGAAGGTCTGTTCGACGCCGTCGTCGCCGCAGGGTTTGAAGAATATGTCGCGGGCGAAAGGGATTTCGCCCCCTCCGGGCAGCCGATCGAGGACATCCGGAGAATGTGGGACAACCACGTCCAGTTCGGGCTGAACCAGCCCGAGCTGTACCTGGTGATGTTCGGCAACATCCGTCCGGAGAGCCGGCCTGCCATCGTGGCAGACGCCGAGGCGCTCATGGAGGAGATGCTGAACAAGGCAGCGGCGGCGGGCCAGCTGAACGTCCAGCCCAGGGAGGCAGCCAGGTCCATCCTGGCGGCCAATGTGGGCGTGACGCTGATGCTGATTGCGGAGCCCGCTTCCGAACGCAACCTTGAACTGTCCACCATGACCCGGGACGCCATGATCTTCGCGGTGTCCGCCGAGCCCGCCAGCGGCCCGGCCCCGGGCGGCACCGGAAAGTCCTCGGTGGTGGTGGCAGCGATCGCCCTGAACGCCGCACTTCAGGCTTCGCACTCTGACCAGCTTTCCAGCTCGGAACTCAAGCTCTTCCTCGAATGGCTGCACCGGATCTCCACCAGCCCCGCCGGTTAGCCCCGCAACCCCCGTAGTACCCAGCAGTACGTCGTCGTAATCATCGGACCACTCCTGCGGAGCAGCAGGAATAAGGTTAGGAAATCACATGGCAACAGAGACAGTTGCAAAACCCCGCACCAGCGCGCGCGTGCACGTCCAGAAGTTCGGGACATTCCTGTCCGGCATGATCATGCCCAACATCGGGGCGTTCATCGCCTGGGGCCTTATCACCGCCCTCTTCATCGAGAAGGGCTGGCTGCCCGTTCCGCAGTTGGGTGGGTTCGGTGAGACAGGCGGCAAGCCCAACATCGGCCTGGTAGGGCCCATGATCACCTACCTCCTGCCGCTCCTGATCGGCTACACCGGCGGCAAGAACGTCTATGACGTCCGCGGCGGCGTGGTGGGAGCCATCGGCACCATGGGCGTGATCGTCGGCGCCGGCATCCCCATGTTCATCGGTGCCATGATCATGGGCCCGCTGGGCGGCTGGACCATGAAGAAGATCGACATGCTGTGGGACGGCAAGATCCGCCCCGGCTTCGAGATGCTGGTCAACAACTTCTCCGCCGGCATCTGGGGCGCATTGCTCGCCATGCTGGGCTTCTTCGGGATCTCGCCACTGGTGACGGCGTTCAGCACCGCCGCCGGAAACGTGGTGCAGTTCCTGGTCAACAACGGCCTCCTGCCGCTGACCAGCATCTTCATCGAACCTGCCAAGGTGCTGTTCCTGAACAATGCCATCAACCACGGTGTGCTCACCCCGCTGGGCGTCCAGCAGTCCCTGGACCAGGGCAAGTCCATCCTGTTCCTGCTCGAGGCCAACCCGGGTCCCGGCCTGGGCATCCTGCTGGCCTACATGTTCTTCGGCCGCGGTGCCGCCAAGGCGTCGGCCCCCGGTGCTGCGATCATCCACTTCCTGGGCGGCATCCACGAAATCTACTTCCCGTACGTGCTGATGCGCCCGCTGCTGATCCTGGCGGCCATCGCCGGCGGCATGACCGGCATCGCCACCCTGGCCGTCACCGGCGCAGGCCTCGTTGCCCCTGCCGCCCCGGGATCCATCCTCGCGGTGCTGGCCCAGACGTCCCGTGACAGCTACCTCGGCGTGATCCTGTCGGTGCTGCTCGCCACCACGGCATCCTTCCTGGTGGCCTCCGTGATCATGAAGACCACCAAGCACAGCGACGAAGCCGACCTGGGCGACGCCACCGCCCGCATGGAGGCCATGAAGGGCAAGAAGAGCTCAGTGTCCTCCACCCTCACCGGTGCAGGGGCTTCCGCCGGTGCCGCCTCAGGCCGCGGCGGAGTGGGCGTCCTGGCCGGCCCCGTCCGCAACATCGTGTTCGCCTGCGACGCCGGCATGGGCTCCAGCGCCATGGGCGCCTCAGTGCTGCGGAACAAGATCAAGGCGGCCGGCTTCCCGGACGTCAAGGTCACCAACGCCTCCATCGCGAACCTGAGCGACACGTACGACGTCGTGGTCACCCACCAGGACCTGACCGAACGGGCCAAGCCCGCCACCTCCAGCGCCGTCCACTACTCCGTGGACAACTTCATGAGCAGCCCGCGCTATGAGGAGATCGTGGACCTGGTCCGCGAGAGCAACACCGAGGGTGGAACGTCCGACGCCGGCACCACCCATGGCGCCCACGCCGCCGATGCCCCGGTGGACGCAGCCCCTGCCGGAGCAGGTGCCGCCGCAGCCTCCACGAACGGAAGCTCCGACATCCTGGCCCGCGAGAGCGTGGTCATGCGCGGTTCGGCCACCAGCCGCGACGCTGCAATTGACGAGGCCGGCCGGCTGCTGCTGGCCCGCGGAGCTGTGGATGAGGGCTACATCGCCGCCATGCACGAGCGGGAAGAATCCGTGTCCACCTACATGGGCAGCTTCCTGGCCATCCCGCACGGCACCAACGCCGCCAAGGACCACATCCGCAAGTCAGCCGTGTCCGTGATCCGCTACCCGGAAGGCATTGACTGGAACGGCAAGCAGGTCAAGTTCGTGGTGGGCGTTGCCGGCATCAACAACGAGCACCTGCACATCCTGTCCTCCATCGCCAAGGTCTTCACCAACAAGGAACAGGTCGCCCGGCTCGAGGCCGCCACGTCCGAGGATGAAGTCCTGGAACTCTTCGGGAAGGTCAACGCATAGTGAAGGCAGTACATTTTGGGGCCGGCAACATCGGCCGCGGCTTCGTGGGGCTGCTCCTGCATGACGCCGGCTACGAAGTGGTGTTCGCGGACGTGGCCGAGGACCTGATCAACCGGCTCAAGGAAGCGGACAGCTACGCCGTGCACGAGGTGGGGGAGAACCCCGCCGTGCGCACCGTGGACAACTTCCGGGCGCTGAACTCCAACGCCCAGGAAGCGGAACTGGTCTCAGAGATCGCGACGGCGGACATCGTCACCACCGCGGTGGGTCCGCACATCCTGAAGTTCGTGGCGCCCGTGATCGCCAAGGGCATCGTTGCGCGGGAGCCCGGCCGGGCGCCCCTGCAGGTGATGGCCTGCGAGAACGCGATCAATGCCACGGACATCCTGGCCAAGGAAGTGGCGGCCCAGCCGGGAGCCACCGCCGCAGTCCTGGACGACAAAGCCGTCTTTGCCAACACCGCGGTGGACCGGATCGTGCCCAACCAGGAAGCCGGCCAAGGCCTGGACGTCACCGTGGAGACCTTTTACGAATGGGTCATCGACCGCACTGCCTTCGGTGACTCCGCTCCCGCGATCCCCGGCGCAACGTTCGTGGACGACCTCTCGCCCTATATCGAGCGGAAGCTGTTCACCGTGAACACCGGCCACGCGTCGGCGGCATACTTCGGGTTCGAGGCGGGCCTGGAAAAGATCTCCGACGCCATGGCGGACCAGGACGTGGCCGAGGACGTCCGGGCCGTGCTGGAGGAAACCAAGCAGCTCCTGGTGGCCAAGCACGGGTTCAGCAACGACGAGCAGGAAGCCTATGTCCAGAAGATCCTGGTCAGGTTCTCCAACCCGTACCTGCCGGACACCGTCAACCGCGTAGGGCGGGCTCCACTGCGGAAGCTGAGCCGGAACGAGCGCTTCATCGGCCCGGCCGCCGAACTGGCAGAACGCGGCGTGGTGCCGGAAGCCCTGCTCGGTGCCATCGCGGCAGCCCTCCGGTTCAATGACCCCGCTGATGCCGAGGCCACCGAGCTTGCCGGCATCCTGGCATCGACCAGCCCCGCCGATGCCACCGAAAGGATCACAGGGCTGGCGCCTGGCCACCCGCTGTTCGCCGCCGTTGCCACCCTTGTGGAGGAGCGGCAGGCGGAAATGGCCGACACCCCCGCCTGACCGGGTCCGCCTTCCGAACCAATCGACGTACTGCAGAGAGGGCGACGCCGGCACTCAGCCGAGTGCCGGCGTCGCCCTTTTTGCCGCGCCTCATCCAACGCCCGCTCACCTTTGAAGCGTTTTTCCCGAACCCCCGCGCAGATCCTGTGCAAAGCTGGGCGGGTGAACCAGAATACGGATGCCGCTTTGCTCACCGCCGATGTGGACGGCGGGACCTTCCGGCTCCGCCATGCCAACCAGGCCGACCTGCCCGCCATGGTGCGCCTGCTGGCGGATGATGCCCTGGGCGCCGGCCGCGAAGCAGCCATGGACATGGAGCCCTACGAGCGGGCCTTCACAGCGATCGACGCCGATCCGTCCCACCTGCTGTTGGTGGGCGAACTGGTGGCTCCCGGCGAAGAAGCCGGGCCGGTGGTTGCGACGTTCCAGCTGAGTTTCCTCCCCGGAATCTCCAGGCAGGGGGCGTGGCGCTCGCAGCTGGAGGGCGTCCGGGTGGCATCGTCCCTTCGCGGGCAGGGCATCGGCAAGCTGATGGTGGGATGGGCCGTCCAGGAGTCCCGGAAGCGCGGCTGCAACCTGATGCAGCTGACTACCCACAAGAGCCGCACCGCGGCCCATCGGTTCTATGAGCAGCTGGGCTTTGACGCCAGCCATGTCGGCATGAAACTGGCGCTCTAACCCCTTGCATGTTAGGTACCCTAAATGTTAGGCTACCTAACGATGAATGACGACGACTCCCAACTGCAGGAACTCGCCAGCGGCTTCCGAGAAGCCCTGCGCCACAGCGTCTACCTGGTCCGCCGCCTCGACGGGGACGGCGAACTCAGTGCGTCCCAGCTCAGCACCCTCAAGATGATGCTCGGCGAGGGCCAGCGCGTCGGCGAGATTGCCCGGAACCTCGGAGTCCGCGTGCCCAGTGCCACGGAACAGATCATCAAGCTCGAGCGCGCGGGCCTGGCCCGCCGCGAGCCGGACCCGGCGGACTCCCGCGCTGTCCGGGTGATCCTGACTGACGAAGGCCGCGCCGCCGTCGACTCCGCGAACCGGCGCCGCAACCAGGTGATGGCCGGGATCCTGGGCACGCTCACCGACCAGGACCGCAAAGCCCTGGCTGCGGCCCTGCCGGTCATCGACAAAATCAACGCCTCCCTCCAGAACTGAACTGAACCAGCCACGAACTTAGGAGAACCCTCCATGGACGGCCAGCTCGCAGAAACCCTGCAAGCACCAGAAACAACCTTGAAGGCCGAAAAGGCCTCGTTCCTCAAGCAGCCAAAGGCGGTCTGGGCCACCGCCCTCGCCGCAGTGTTCGCTTTCATGGGCATCGGGCTAGTGGACCCCATCCTCCCCGCCATCGCCATCAACCTGGACGCCAGCCCCAGCCAGGTATCCCTGCTCTTCACCAGTTACTTCCTGGTCACCGCGCTGGCCATGCTGATCACCGGGTTCGTCTCCTCCAGGATCGGCGGCAAGCGGACGCTGCTGATCGGACTGGCCGTGATTGTCGTCTTCTCCTCGCTGTCCGGCCTGTCCGGCAGCGTCAGTGAACTCGTGGGCTTCCGCGCTGGCTGGGGGCTGGGCAACGCCCTGTTCGTCGCCACCGCGCTCGCCGTGATCGTGGGCGTGGCCAGCGGCGGCGCCGGCACCGCCATCATCCTCTACGAAGCCGCATTGGGCCTGGGCATCTCGCTCGGCCCGCTGCTCGGCGCCCTCCTGGGCGGCTGGCAGTGGCGCGCACCGTTCTTCGGCACCGCGGTCCTGATGGCCGCCGCCTTCATTGCCCTGATCGCGCTCCTGCCCAAAACGCCCCTGCCAGAGCGCAAGGTTCGCTTGCGGGACCCCCTGCTGGCGCTGGGCCACAAGGGACTGCGGACGACGGCGGCAAGCGGCTTGTTCTACAACTACGGCTTCTTCACCATCCTGGCTTTCACCCCGTTCATCCTGGGCATGGACGCCTACGGCATCGGCGGCGTCTTCTTCGGCTGGGGTGTGGCCGTGGCCGTCTTCTCCGTCTTCGTTGCGCCGGTCCTGCAGAGCCGCTTCGGCGCCGTCAAGGTACTGACCGGTACGCTGTTCGTCCTCATGCTGGACCTGGCCGGGCTGGGACTCGCGGCGGGGCACTCGGTGCCGGCCGTCGTCGTCCTGGTCATTGCTGCCGGTGCGCTGCTGGGCATCAACAACACCATTTACACGGAACTGGCCATGGGCGTCTCTGATTCGCCGCGGCCGGTGGCTTCCTCCGGCTACAACTTTGTCCGCTGGATGGGCGGCGCCCTCGCCCCGTTCGCGGCGGCACAGCTCGGTGAGCACTTTGGCCCCCAGGTTCCGTTCTTTGCCGGGGCGGTGGCCATGGCCATCGCCATCCTGGTGGCATTCGGCGGCCGCGCCTACCTGTCCTCGCACGAGCCGCACGTCGTGTAAGCAGCCGCAAAACAGCAAACCCTCCATCACGTCAAATGATGGAGGGTTTGTTGTTTTCCTGCGAAAGCTGATGGGGCGTCCCGGGGGAGGCCGCCAAAAGTGATGGGGCGTTACTTGGCTGAACCCTTGGGCACGAACAGGGTCTCCGCCTGCTCCAGGGACATGCCGTTGGTCTCCGGGACCTTGAACATGACGAAGAAGAAGGACGCCGCAGCGAACAGGGCGTACATGGCATAGGTCAGTGGCAGTGAAGCCGCGGCCATGACCGGGAAGCTGAGGGTGATCGCGAAGTTGGCCACCCACTGCGCCGCGGCGGCAAGGCCCAGCGCCCGGGCGCGGATCCTGGACGGGAAGATCTCGCCCAGGAGGACCCACACCAGCGGCCCCCAGGACGCGCCAAAGCTGACCACGAAGATGTTCGCGGCCACCAGGGCCACGGGACCCCACGCACCCGGCAGGCTGATGTCCTCGCCGCTGCCCGTTGCAGAGGAAAAGGCCAGGGCCATGGCGCCCAGGGACACGGCCATGCCCACGGATCCGGCCAGCAGGATGGGCCGGCGGCCCACCCGGTCCACCAGGGCGATGGCTACCAGGGTGACCAGGATGTTGGTGATGGAGGTTGCCACCGAGATGGCCAGGGAGTCCTTCTCCTGGAACCCTACGGCCTTCCACAGGGTGGTGGAGTAGTAGAAGATCACGTTGATCCCCACGAACTGCTGCAGGACCGACAGCGTGATGCCCACCCAGACCACAGCCTGGAGGCCGAACGTCCTGCCGCGGAGGGACCCCTTCTGGCCGGCCAGCTTGTCTTCCTCGATGGCTTCGCGGATGTCCCGGATGTGGCGGTCGGCATCCTCCGAGGGCGCGATGGACTCGAAGACCTTCCGGGCCTGGTCCTCCTTGCCCTGGAACACCAGGAACCGCGGGGACTCGGGCAGGGTGAAGGCAACCCAGCCGTAAACGACGGCCGGAACGGCGGCGGCCAGGAACATCCAGCGCCATGATTCAATGCCCAGCCAGAAGGCCTGGTCCGCGCCGCCGGCACTGGTGGCCAGGAGCGCGTCGGACAGCAGCGCGGCGAAGATACCCGTGGTGATGGCCAGCTGCTGCAGCGACGCCAGGCGTCCGCGCACCTTCCGCGGCGAAATTTCGGAGATGTAGGCAGGGGCGATGACGGAGGCCAACCCGATGCCCAGGCCGCCCACCAGGCGCCAGAAGATCAGGTCCCACACTCCGAAGCAAAAGCCAGTGCCCACGGCGCTGACCAGGAAGAGCAGCGCGCCCAGCTTCATGGCCGGGATGCGGCCGTAGCGGTCTGCCACCTTACCGGCCAGGAAGGCGCCGGCTGCGCAGCCCAGCAGGGCGATGGCCACGGCGAAGCCCGTGACGGCCTCGGAGAGCGCAAACTCCTCCTTCAGGGCGTCCACGGCTCCGTTGACCACTGATGAGTCGAAGCCGAAGAGGAATCCGCCCACCGCCCCCGCGAGCGCCAGCCAGATCACCCGCCGCGGTATCCCGGTTGTGGTCTGCTCCTGTGCAGTGGGCATGGTTCTCCCTGGGTTTGGGGGTTTATGGATGCGGTGCGGACGTCGTCGGCTGCGGTACCGGCCAGAGGGGCCGGCGCACACGCGCTAAACAGTGTGGCACGTCACCGCCCGAGGTTCCACTTGGCGCCTGTTGCCCCTTAAACGCAGGACGACGACGGCGGGCCGTGCCGCCGTCGTCGTCCGTTCCCTGCGCTCCCGGGTCAGTGCGCCGGAATCTCCATGCTGTCCCTGTCCTGCGGGGATGCCTTCTGGTCGGTCAGCTTCTTGCGGGGAAGGGCAAAGCTGATGAGGAACGCCAGGCCGGTGAGCGCCGCCGCCGTCAGCATCACGGTGTCGATGGACGTGGCGAAGCCCTCGGTGATGGGCCTGGTCAGCGTGCTGTTGGCGGTGTGCAGCCAGCTCGTGTCGTTCAGGGAATCGTTGGACGCCCCATTCTTGAAGAACTCGTACAGCTTGGCGTTGGCGGGGTCCGACGCGACGGCAGGGTCCTTGAGGACGGCCAGAAAGGCGGGATCGGTGGCGGCGGTCTTCATGCCGTCGGCGATCCGGCTGGCAGCCAGGCTGAAGAGCATGGAGATGAAGACGGCAGTGCCCACGGCGCCGCCCATGGAGCGGAAGAAGGCTGCGGAGGAGGTCCCCACGCCCATGTCCCGCGGCGGCACCGAGGTCTGCATGGCCAGGGTGAGCGGCTGCATGCAGAAGCCCAGGCCCACGCCGAAGAACACGGCGATCAGGCCGGGAACCCAGAGTTCGGTGTCCACTGCCAGGGAGAAGCCCATCACCAGGGCGGCCGCGGTCAGGATGCCGGTGCCCATGATGGGGAAGATGCGGAACGTGCCGGAGGCCGAGATGGTGCGGCCTGCCGTGATGGAGCCGAACAGGATGCCCACGGTGAAGGTGATCATCATCAGGCCGGCCTCGGTGGGGGTGAGTCCCTTGACCAGCTGGAGGTACATCGGGAGCATCGCGATGGCGCCGAACATGCCGATGCCGATGATGAAGTTCAGCAGCGAGGACAGCCCGAACGTGACGTTATGGAAGAGCCGCAGGGGAATCAGGGCGTAGTCTCCGGCACGCCTTTCAGCCAGCAGGAACCAGGCAATGCCCACCACGCCCAGGCCGTAGCAGAGGAAGGAGTTCACCGAGGTCCAGCCCCAGGTGCGGCCCTGCTCAGCCACCAGGAGGAGCGGAACAATGGCCACGGTGATGGCGGCGGCGCCCCAGTAGTCGATCTTTTGCTTCAGGTGCTTCGCCGGCAGGTGCAGGAACAGGAACACCACCGTCAGGGCGGCGAGGCCAATGGGGATGTTGATGAAGAAGACCCAGCGCCAGCCATCGAAGCCCAGGATGTTCGAGGAACCGGCGAACGCGCCGCCCACCACCGGGCCCAGGACCGAGGAGATGCCGAACACGGACATGAAGTAGCCCTGGAATTTGGCGCGGTCCTTGAGCGAGACAATGTCGCCGATGATGGTCAGCGCCAGGGCCAGCAGGCCGCCGGCACCCAGGCCCTGGATGCCGCGGGCAACCGCGAGTTCGGTCATCGAGTGGACCGAGCCGGCATAGAGCGAGCCCACCAGGAAGACGACGATCGCGGTCAGGTACAGCGGGCGGCGTCCGAAGATGTCGCTCAGCTTGCCGTACAGCGGCGTGCTGACGGTGGAGGTGATCAGGTACGCCGTGGTGGCCCACGCCTGCAGGGAGAGCCCGTCCAGGTCATTGGCGATGGTGTAGATGGAGGTGGAGACGATGGTCTGGTCAAGGGATGCCAGGAACATGCCCAGCATCAGGCCCACCATGACGGTGACGATCTGGCGTTGCGTCAGGACTTCTCCGGCGCGGGGCGCGGCAGTGGCTTTGGACATGGGTGCTCCAAGGGAAAGGAAGGGATATAAGCAGCGATAGTTGCTTTCAGTAACTATCTTACTCGTTGTTTCTATTCCCCGCCCTGCCGGTTTTCCTGCTACGGCTCCACGAGGATGCCGTCCGGGTCGTTGCTGACCGGGCCAGGATGCAAAGGCCTGCCACCATATGTGTGCCCGTGACGAGACTAGGCGGTCTTCACCAAAGGCGTCCCTTGGACGTTCTCGCGTTCCTCCAGGGCTCCGGTGACCGAAGCTGTGAGGCTGTTGGCGATATGGGTTCGTGCAAGTTCGGCTGCGCCTGGACCATCACCGGAGGCTACGAGTTCAAGAATCTGGTGGTGCTGGTTCAGGTCGATGGTCCGGGGTTCATCTCCGGATGGAAGTTCCAGGCCGAGGCGGCGATAGCGGTCGGACTTGTCCCAGAGGTCGTCCAGGAGCTTGATCATGCTGGCATTGTGTGAGGCGGCGTAAACAGCCCGGTGGAAGTCGCGGTGTGCCGTGATGGCATCCTCACCCCAGACACGGGTGACCGGCAGCAGTTTCTCCGCTGCAGTCCGCATGGCGGCGATGTCAGCTTCAGTCCGGCGGTGTGCCGCCAGTTCGGTCGCTGATGGCTCAAGTGAGAGGCGGACTTCAAGCAGCTCGCGGGCCTCTGCAGCGCTTACGTCAGCCACACGGGAGTCGCGGTGGGTATCCATGATGATCAAGCCCTCGCTGGAGAGCCTGCGGATCGCTTCACGAAGGGGTGTGATGCTCATCTGCATCTTGTCCGCGAGTTCGTACTGCGAGACGCGCGATCCTGGGGCGAGGCTGCCGGAGAGGATCAGCTGGCGGAGTTCGCTATAGGCCAGACTGCCCTTGCTGGAAAAGACGTTCGTGGTGCTCATGCCGCTCCGAATCTTCTACTGAATGAGACTGCCGTGCTTCCGCTTGAAAACATCTTATAAGAATTTCGACCAAAGGCTTGTGCCCCCCGTCACCTCGGGCTAGCCTTGAAGCAAGTCTTATAAGATATTTTTCTACAGGTACTGCCGGACCATGCTCCTCCAGCTCACCGCAAAGACAACTTATAAGAAATAAGACCCTGATAGGAGAAATTCAAAGATGAAGATTGTTTCCGCCCACGTTGGTACCATCCCCATCAGCTCGTCGATCCGCAACGCCTTCATCGACTTCACCAAGATGGACTGCACGATCATTGCTTTGGTCAGCGATGTCTTTGTCGACGGCAAGCCCCTGGTGGGCTATGGCTTCAACTCCAACGGCCGCTACAACGCAACCGCAATCCTGGAGGAGCGCATTCTCCCCCGCCTGCTCGACGCCCCCTCGGAGGACCTTCTTGACGAGGACGGCGGGCTCTCGCCTGAGAAGGCATGGGACCTGATGATGTCCAACGAAAAGCCCGGCGGGCACGGTGAACGATCTGTCGCCGTCGGCGTCGCGGACATGGCATTGCACGACCTCGCCGCCAAAATCGCCGGGGTGCCGCTGTACCGCTGGATTTCGGACCACTACGGCGACGGCAACCCGGACAAGGACGTCTTCGTTTACGCGGCCGGTGGCTACTACGCGCCGGGTAAAACCCTCGAAGACCTGCAGAACGAAATGCGCGGCTTCCTGGCCAAGGGCTATGACGTAGTCAAGATGAAGATCGGCGGTGCCGACCTCGCCGAAGACCTCCGCCGCATCGAAGCTGTCCTCGAGGTCCTCGACGGCGACGGCTCCCGCCTCATGGTCGACGTCAACGGCAAGTTCGACCTGGAAACAGCACTTGGATACGGCAAGGCCATTGACCAGTACGGGCTGTTCTGGTACGAGGAAGTCGGCGACCCGCTGGACTACGCCCTGAACGCCACCCTCTCCGAGCACTACAGGAACCCGATCGCCACGGGCGAGAACCTGTTCTCCCTCCAGGACGCCCGGAACCTGATCCGCTACGGCGGGATGCGCCCGGACCGCGACTTCATCCAGGTCGACCCAGCCCTTAGCTACGGCCTGACCGAATACCGCCGGATACAGGACATGCTCGCCCAGCACGGCTGGTCCTCACGCCGCTGTATCCCGCACGGCGGACACCAGTTCTCCCTGCACATCGCCGCTGCCCTTAAACTCGGCGGCAACGAGTCCTACCCTGGCGAGTTCCAGCCCACCGGCGGCTTCACCGACGACGCTGTCATCGTCAACAGCCGCGTAGCCCCCGGCGACCTTCCCGGCATCGGCCTGGAAGGCAAGGCCGAGTTCTACAAGGTCCTGCGCGGCCTGCACGAGTAAAGCCAGCTGTTCGTGCCCGGTCCCGGGCAGCACCACTGCCCGGGACCCCACCTCTCTTCCCACACCAAGCCTGACGTGCAAAGGAGCACCCTGGATGTCGTCCCACACTTTTAAGAACGCGCAGCATTCCTCCCCGCCCCGCCAGCGGTCCCGCTTCGGGCGCCTGCTGCGTGAACTCTGGTTCCAAGTCGTCCTGGGCGCCGTCCTGGGCATCGCCGTCGGCTTCTTCCTGCCCTCGGTCGGCAAGCAGCTCACACCCCTCAGTGACTGGTTCATTGCCCTGGTGAAAATGATCGTCATCCCGGTGGTCTTTTGCGTCGTTTCCCTCGGCATTGCCTCGATGGACAGCCTGCGCAAGGCCGGCCGCATCGGCGTAAAGGCGCTGGGCTACTTCATTGTCCTGTCACTGGTGTCCATGCTCATCGGCCTGGTCGTCGCCAACGTCTTCAAGCCCGGCGCAGGCATGAACATCGACCCGGACAAACTGGATGCCAGCAAGGTCCCCGCAGCAGCCGGCAAGGGTTTCGACGGACTCGAATTCGTCAACAACATCATCCCCGAATCACTGTTCGGCGCCCTGACCGGCCACACGATCATCGCCGCCCTCATGGTCTCCATCCTGTTCGGCGCCGCGATGAACGTCGCCGGAGAATCCGGTAAGTTCCTCACCAAGGGCATCCAGGCCCTCTCCGTCGTGATCTTCAAGATCGTCGGTTGGGTCATGCGCCTCGCCCCGATCGGCACCTTCGGTGCCCTGGCCGCCGTCGTGGCAAACTATGGCACCCAAAGCCTCCAGCAACTGGGCATCCTCGTCCTGCTGTTCACCGCCACGTGCATCGTCTACGTCCTCGTCATCCTCGGCACGATCGCCCGGGCCTGCGGCATGAACATCTTCACCGTCATGCGCTACTTCAAGGCCGAACTCCTGATCGCCCTGAGCACCTGCTCCAGCGAGGCGGTCCTGCCCCAGCTGATCAAGAAACTCGAAAACATGGGCGTCGGCAAGTCCACCGTCGGCATCGTGATCCCATCCGGGTTCTCCTTCAACCTCGACGGATCCGCCGTCTACCTCACCATGGCCTCAGTGTTCCTGGCCCAGGCCGTCGGCATGGACCTCTCGTGGGAACAGCAACTGGTCATGGTCGGCGTCATGATGCTCACCAGCAAGGGCACCGCAGGCATCGCCGGCGGCGCGTTCATCGTCCTGGCCAGCACCCTGAGCTCCGTCGGCGGCATCCCGCTGGCAGCCCTCGCCCTCATCGTCGGCATCGACCGCCTCCTGAATGAAGGCCGGGTGTTTATCAACGTCCTCGGCAACGCAATGGCCGCCGTCGTCATCGGCAAATGGGAAAAGGACTTCGACCCGGAGCAGGCCCGAAAGGCCCTGCACGCCTCAAGCCAGAAGAACAAGAACGAGCTCCAGGCGACAACGCCTGAGCCAGTGGAAGCCGAAACTGCCGACGTCCACTAACACCGGAACCACCCGCAGGGCCGCCACGCACTTCGCGGCGGCCCTGACCGGGGTGAACCAGCAGCCGCCGCCTTTACACCGCCCACGAGGAAACCCGCCAGCGCCATGCCCCCACGCATCCTGATCACCACCGACTACCTCCACGAAGGAGATACCGTGGACCAGCTCCTGCGCGACCACGGGCTGGAACCCGTCTACTCACCATTCCAAGGTCCACGTCCCCTTGAGGAACGCCGCGCGCTCTTCGACGGTATCTTCGGCGCGATCCTCGCCAGCGAGCCGGTCACCGCCGGCATGTTCGCTGCTGCTTCCTCGCTGAAAGTCATCGCGCGCAGCGGCGTGGGCTACGACTCGATCGACCTCCACGCGGCGGCCGCGCACGGAATCAGGGTATGCAATGCTCCCGGAACCAACCACCATTCCGTCGCCGAGCTAACCATCGGGCTGATCATCATGACCGCACGCCGCCTCTCCGAGGTCACAACCGCTGTGCGCCAAGGACGTTGGCCACGCGAAGCCGGCCATGAACTGCGTGGCTCCACCCTCGGAATCATCGGCTACGGCCCCAGCGGCCGGGCCACCGCTGACCTGGGCGCTGCCCTCGGCATGAAGGTCCTGGTCAGCACGAGCCATCCTGAGCCCAACAACAAGGCGCTCCAGTTCACCGACCTTGACACCGTCATCCGCGCCAGTGACTACCTCTCCCTGCACACGCGGGCAGGCCAGCAAACCGGCCCGCTCATCGATGCGTCGCGGCTGCAAGCGATGAAACCTACGGCAGTCCTCATCAATACGGCCCGCGGCTCGCTCGTGGACGAAGAGGCCCTGGCCAAAGCGCTCCACGACGGCACCATCGCCGCCGCAGCCCTGGACGTGCTCCAGAACGAACCCTTGCCCGCGGACAGCCCGCTCCGGGACCTGGACAATGTCCTCATGACGTCCCACCTCGCCGGTCAGACAGCTGAAGCACGCACCCGTGCAGCGCTGTCCGCCGCGCACGCCGTCATTGATGTCCTCGAAAACCGGGAACCGGCACACCCTGTTGACCGCTAATCCGACCCCTCATCGAGCAACGAAGGATCCCTGATGACGAAATCCCACCGCATCGCAGTCATTCCCGGCGACGGGATCGGCACCGAAGTTGTGCCGGAGGGGCTGCGCGTGCTTGATGCCGCGGCCTCAGCCTTTGAGCTCAACCTCGAATACGAGCACTTCGACTACGCGTCCGCCAACTACTACACCCGGCACGGGAAGATGCTGCCCGACGGATGGTTCGAGGAACTGAACCAGTTTGATGCCATCTTCTTTGGCGCGGTCGGATGGCCCGACGTCGTCCCCGACCACATCTCGCTGTGGGGCAGCCTCCTGCAGTTCCGCCGTCACTTCGACCAGTACGTCAGCCTCCGCCCCGTCAAGCTTTTGCCAGGGGTACCCAGCCCTCTGACCGGCCGCGTCCCGGGAGACGTGGACTTTTACGTGGTGCGCGAAAACACCGAAGGTGAGTACTCCAGCATTGGCGGGAAGATCTTCGAAGGCACCGACCGCGAGACCGTCGTCCAGGAAACAGTCATGACCCGCACCGGCGTGGACCGGATCCTCAAGTACGCCTTCGATCTGGCCCAAAGCAGGCCCAGGAAGCACCTGACTTCAGCCACCAAGAGCAACGGCATCTCCATCACCATGCCCTACTGGGACGAGCGCGTGCAGGCCATGTCCGCGGCCTACCCGGAAATCAGCGTGGACAAGTACCACATCGATATCCTTGCGGCGAACTTCGTCATGCACCCGGACTGGTTCGACGTCGTCGTTGCCAGCAACCTCTTCGGTGACATCCTCTCCGACCTCGGACCCGCCTGCACCGGAACCATCGGCATTGCACCCAGCGCCAACATCAACCCAGAGCGGAAGTTCCCCAGTCTCTTTGAACCGGTCCACGGCTCCGCCCCTGACATCGCCGGGAAAGGCGTCGCCAACCCCGTCGGCCAAATCTGGTGCGCCGCAATGATGCTCGACCACTTGGCAGAACCTGAAGCGGCGTCAGCCATCACCGCTGCCATGGAAACCGTGCTGGCCCGCGGACCCGAAGCCCTCACACCCGACATGGGCGGAAATGCCACTACCGAGGGACTGGGCAAGGCAGTTGCCTCGGCCCTGACCGTACCGTGACCGCGTCAGCTTGAGGGAACGCCCATATCGGCCGCCGCCGAGGGAGAAGAGCCTATTGGAAAATCTCCACAAGGATGCCGTCAGGGTCGCACCAGACGGTGGCGCCGGGACGGAAAGTCACGCCGTCGATCACCACATCGACGTCAACCTCACCCGCGCCTGCCTTTTGGCTCTTCTTCGGGTTGCTGCCCAGGGCCTTGACGCCGAGGTCCAGGTCCGCGATGGCCAGCCGGTCGCGGACGGCGCCGTTGATGACGACGCCGGCCCAGCCGTTCGCCACGGCGCTTTCGGCGATCATGTCCCCCATCAGGGCCGTGCCCAGCGACCCCCCGCCGTCCACCACCAGTACCGCCCCGTTGCCGGGTGAACCGAGCGTGGACTTCACCAGGGCGTTGTCCTGGAAGCAGCGGATAGTCCGGACCGGACCGCTGAAGTGCGAGCGGCCGCCGATGGACTGGAACTGCAGGGAGACGGACGCCAGCTGGTCGCCGCGCTCGTCGTAGAGGTCCGCGGTATTCACCGCTGTGCCTTCGGCCGGGGTGGATGCGCCCATCTGGTTCTCCTTGTTTCTCAGTTACATGGTCCCGGCAGCATGATGCCGGGGTGGCCTGGCCCCGGGTGCCCGGGCAGGGTACCGCCCACGATAGTCTGATTCCACAGCCAGCCGGCCGCACCAGGGGGAGCCAAGCCAATGAGTCCGTTCAACACGCCTGCGCCGCTGGACGGCACACCGGCAGGAAAAGCCCCGGCGGCGCTCGCCGAGCCGGTGCAGAAGGTCACCGCCCGCTGGGTGACCGGGCTGGTGCTGGTGAACGTGGGCATCAACGCCGCCTTTTTCGGGCCCATCAACGTGTTCATCGGCCAGCAGGCCATCAGTATCGATGCACCGTCCAAGGAAGCCATCCTCTCGCTGGTCACCGCCTGCGGCGCGGCGGTTTCGCTGGTGGCCAACCCGCTCTTCGGTGCTCTCTCGGACCGGACCACCTTCCGGTTCGGCAGGCGCTCCCCGTGGGTGCTGGCCGGGGCAGTCCTGGCCACGGCGGCGCTTCTGGCCATGTCCTTCTCCGCTGCGGTGTCCCTGATGGTCCTTTTCTGGTGCCTGGTGCAGTTGGGCGCAAACGCCGCCTATGCAGCCATCACCGCGGCCGTCCCGGACCGGGTGCCCCTCATCCAGCGCGGGGGAGTGGGCGGCCTCGCGGCCATGGGCCAGACCCTTGGCATCCTTGCGGGGGCTGTCTTCGGCGCGGTGGTGTCAGGGAACTTCCTGGTGGGCTACTGGCTGTGTGCGGGCGCCCTGCTGCTGTCCGTGCTGCCGTACCTGTTCCACCCGAACGATCCCGCCCTGCCCCGGAAAGAACTTGAGGCGTTCCGGCCGCGCACTTTTGTCCGCGGCTTCTACATCAGTCCGTTCGTCTACCCGGACTTCGCCTGGGCCTGGCTCACGCGCTTCCTGGTCAACGTGGGAAACCAGCTGACCATCGTCTATCTGCTCTTCTTCCTGCGGGACGTCATCGGGCATAAAGATCCCGCCACAGGGGTGCTGGTCCTGACCGGTATCTACGCGGTGATGGTGATGATCACTGCGGTGCTGGCCGGACCGTGGAGTGACCGGGTGGGCAGGCGGAAGCCCTTCGTCATCGGTTCCTCCGCCACCATAGCCATGGCCGGCGCCATCATGGCGTTCTTCCCGGTCTGGCCTGGCGCGCTCGCCGGCGCCGCGGTCCTGGGCATCGGGTTCGGTGCCTACCTGGCCGTGGACTTTGCGCTGCTGACCCAGGTCCTGCCGTTCGCAGCGAGCCGGGGCAAGGACATGGGGGTTATCAATGTGGCCAATTCCCTGCCGCAGGTGGTTGCTCCGGCCCTGGCGCTGCTGGCAGTGACCTACGGCGGCGGCTACCGGACGCTGTTCCTTACGGCCGCTGCCGTCGGACTGCTGGGCGCGGTTTTCGTAGTGAAAATCAAGGGCGTCGACTGACCGGTCCGTGCCCCAAAACTAAGGCCGCTGACTAATTAGGGCACAATGCTGTGCCGTATAGTTGAACAGGGCTGCAGGGCGGTACGGAAGTGGGGGCGCTCCTGGCCGCAGTCCCTAAAACACAACCCCGGAATGCTGATGCCCGAGACTTTTTCAGACCATCCGCCCATGGCCGCCCGGCCTTCCGCTCCACGCCAGCGCCTCCGCTACACCCGGATCCTGGACACGGCCGCCGGGTTCGCCCGGACGGGGCTTGATGCCGTGGAACTCTCCCAGGTGGCAGAAAAAGCAGACGTCCCGCTGGGCACCCTCTACCGGTACTTTCCGTCCCCCACACACCTGATGCTGGCGCTGTACCGCCAGCAGCTGGACGAGCTGCAAGCCGGGACCAGGGGCTCGTCCCCACGCTTCCGCGGCCGTGCACTGTCCGGGCTGCTGATGGAGATCTTCCACATGCGCGTCATGCAGCCCGCTGTGGAGCAATGCCTCAGCAGGGGCGTGTACCACCCGGAAAAGGACACCACGGAACTCCTGCGCGAGATTGATGCGCTGAGTGAAAAGCTCGTCGCCGGTGCCTGCGGTGATGCCGTGGGGGCGAGGGTCCTCCTCCTGACGGTCACTGGTCTGGTCCAGTCCGTGCGCAACCGGCGGTTGTCCCTCTTCGAAGCCGAGGAGGACCTGAAAAAGGCGTGCGGAAGGCTGTCCCCTGCGGCAGAGGCGGGCTTCACAGTGGCCAAGTCTGCGTAACTGGTCTAGACCAAAAAGGTATTAAATACGCCATAATGCCGTGATGTAGACCACTAAAAGGCCTGGTTAAACGTTTTGCCCCGGCCGACCCTTGTCAAGGAGGACGAAAGCGGCCCTCCCGGGCTGCCTACCATGGGGGCACAGGAGCGGCAGGGCGGAAACATCCCCGGCGTTCCCACAGACCCGCCACCCCTGGGTTTGCTGCCGCACTACTTTCCCGCTTGGGCCCGGCCGGGCTCCAGCCCCATGTGCCGTGCGCCCACGGCGAGCACCAGGAGACAACGACGTGTCCATTGACGCATTCACAGCCACCGACAGTTCCGCAGCCACGGCCCTGACCGCAGACGAAATCTTCGGTGCCCACCAGGGCGGAAAGCTGTCCGTCACCAGCACTGTTCCGCTCTCCAACAAGCGGGACCTGTCCATCGCGTACACCCCCGGAGTGGCCGAGGTCAGCCGGGCCATCCACGCGAAGCCCGAACTGGCCCGCACCCTGACCTGGGCCGAACGCCTGGTAGTGGTGGTCAGCGACGGCACTGCCGTCCTGGGCCTGGGCAACATCGGGGCCAGCGCCTCGCTTCCCGTCATGGAAGGCAAGTCCGCCCTCTTCAAGACCTTCGGCGACCTCGACTCCATCCCCTTGGTCCTCAACACCACCGACGTGGACGAAATCGTTGAAACGCTGGTCCGCCTGCGCCCCAGCTTCGGCGCCGTCAACCTCGAGGACATCTCGGCACCGCGGTGCTTTGAGCTTGAGGAAAAGCTGATCGAAGCCCTTGACTGCCCGGTGATGCATGACGACCAGCACGGGACCGCCGTCGTGGCCCTTGCCGCGCTGACCAATGCCGCCAAGGTGACCGGCCGGGGCCTCGAGGGCCTGAAGGTCGTGGTGTCCGGCGCCGGTGCGGCGGGGATCGCCGTCGCCGAAATCCTGCTCGCAGCCGGAATCACCGACGTCGTCCTGCTCGACTCCCGCGGCGTCATCAACAGCAGCCGCAAGGACCTTGCCGCGGACCCGGCGAGCAAGAAGGCCGACATTGCCGGCCGCAGCAACCCCCGCGGCGTCACCGGCGGACCCGCTGAGGCGCTGGCTGGCGCCGACGTCTTCATCGGCGTCTCCTCCTCCAAGCTGGACGAGGCACACCTGGCATCGATGAACCAGGACGCCATCGTGTTCGCCCTGTCCAACCCGGACCCCGAAGTCCTTCCCGAGGTGGCCGTCAAGTACGCCGCCGTGGTGGCCACCGGCCGCAGCGACTTCCCCAACCAGATCAACAACGTCCTGGCGTTCCCCGGCATCTTCCGCGGTGCCCTCGACGCCGGTGCCCGCCGGATCACGCCCGCCATGAAGCTCGCAGCAGCACGCGCCATCGCCGGGCTCGCCGCCGAAGACCTCTCGGCCGACTACATCGTCCCCAGCCCGCTGGACCCGCGGGTGGCACCCGCGGTCACCGCCGCCGTGGCAGCGGCAGTCGAAGCGGAGTAGCGCCTTCCGGCAGAAACCACGACGGCGGTGCCTCCTTTCCCAAAGGAGGCACCGCCGTCGGGCATTAAGGACCGGCCCCTAGACTGGGGTCCATGAGCTCCGAGACCGTAGTGACCATCCTGTGCGGCCTGGCAATCCTGGTGGGGGTGGCCGGCACCATCATTCCCGTCCTGCCCGGCAGCGTCCTCATCGGCCTAAGCCTTCTGGCGTGGGCTATCTGGGGCGGTGCCGGGACGGCGGGGTGGGTGGTGTTCGCGGTGGCCATGGTCTTTGTCGCCGCGGGAATGACAGCCGGCGCCGTCCTCACGGGCAGGAAGCTCAAGCAGCACGCCATTCCCAGCCGCAGCATCGTGGTGGCCCTCGTGGCGGGCGTGGCCGGGATGTTCATCATCCCGGTGGTGGGCCTCTTCGTTGGCTTCGCGGCCGGGCTGCTGGTCAGCGAGTTCACCCGGACACGGAATTTTTCGACGGCGGCAAGGTCCAGCTGGGCTGCCCTGAAGGCCACCGGGCTGGGAATGCTGGCAGAATTCGGGCTGGCCTGCCTTGCCGCCAGCACCTGGGTGATCGGCGTGTGGATCGCCGCCGCCAACGGCTGAACCGGTTGTTGCGCGCGGGATGTTCCGCGGGTACAACCGGATAATGACCCAACCGGCTTCAGCCAGAGACTTCATCGGCTCCTGGATGGAAAAATACCAGGCTGCCTGGACCAGTAACGGCCCGGAGGACATCCGCGCCCTCTTCACCCCGGATGCGATCTACGAGACGCGTCCCCACGATTCAGAACCCTGGCGGGGCCAGGACGGGATCGTCCAAGGCTGGCTTGCAGCACGTGACGAGCCCGCGGACTGGACGTTCACCTGGGAACTGCTGGGCTGCGATGGGCCCACCGCCTTTGTCCAAGGCGTCACCACCTACTCGGGTGGCCGCCCCACGTACGACAACCTGTGGGTCATCACGTTCGACGGATCCGGCCGCGCCAGCTCCTTTACCGAATGGTTCATGGCGAGGAGCTGAGGGCTCAGAGCCCCAGACCACCGAGCTTGTCGCCCAGTCCGCCCGGAAGCTTGTCTCCCAGCCCACCGGGAAGCCTGGAAAGCAACTCGGCCGGGTTGATGCCGAGCCTGGACAGCAGGCCTGCATGCTGTTCGGTGTCCACCTGGTCCGGCAGCTCCGATTCCGCCTGCGAGGCTTTGTCCTGGTCTCCCTGCGACCGGAGGAGTTCAAGGATCTGGTTCTTGTCGATCTGCATGGCATTCTCCTTGCGTCGGTTCATTACTAAGGGGGCTTACAACCTTTCCCGATAATGACGCAGGGGACAAGGCCCAGGCGTGACTACCGGCCGGATTGGGCGCGCCGGGCCCTGAACCTTTGCCGGTTAGCATGGAAAGATGAGCGCCGGGGACACCGCACCGATCTACTGGGACAGCCGCGACCTCACCCCTTTCGGGCAGGCGCAGCTGCGCACCCCGGTCCACGACCTGGCGGGGGGAGTGGGTGGCCTGCTGACCGGCGTCCTGGGCGGCCGCAACCCTGCCCTGCTGTCCATCGACGGCGAGGTGCCGCGGCTCAAGCGGCTGCTGCCCAAGCCCGCCAAGGTGGTCCACGAAGCCGTCTTCACCAGCCGCGAACCGGAGCGCCTGATTACCCTTGCCCGCGCCTATCCCGGATGGGCCGGCCTCTGCTACCTCATGGGCGGGCTCCTGGTGTACAAGCACGGCGGCTACCTGCGTGCTTCCGAGCTCCTGCAACGCGGCCTCACCACCCGGAATGACGATGAAGCCAACCGCTACTCATCGACCTACCTCACCCGGATCGTCACCCGGATTGAACTGGCTGAGCGGGTGGAGATCCCGGTCCTGTTCAGCGAAGAATCCGTGTTCCTTGCCCTGTCCCATTCACTGCGCGAGACCGGCCGCACCGAAGCCGCGCTCGACGCGCTGACCGGGCTGCCGCCGTCGCTCCCCATGGCACTGGCCCGCTGCTCCCTGGCCCTTACTTTGGGACGAAGCCGCACCGTCATCGACTGGACGGAGGGGCTGCTGAACGCGGACGACCTCTCCGCCGCCCTGCTGCTGGTCCGCGCCCGCGCCCTGCGGAGGGAAGGCCGCCTCGATGCTGCGCACCAGGCGATCGCCGAAGTCCTGCGCCGCCGCAAGACACACCTTGCGCTCCGCAACGACGCCCTGACAGACCGGGCGTTGCTCATGCTCGAATCGGGCCGGCGGTCCTTGAACCCCCGTGACTGGGGAAAACGGCGCGAGGACCCGGAACCGCAGCGCGAGCTGGAGGCTCCGGCGCCCATTCGCAAGGACGAAGAAATGCGGCGGATCTGGGAGCAGGACTGGAAGGAACTCAGCGGGGACTAAGAACCCGGCCGGCTATTGGATGTGGCTGGCTGCGAACGGCAGCAGTTGCTCGCCCAGCAGCACGGCTCCCAGTGCCACCATGATGATGCCGCTGGCAAGGGTTACTGCCCGCGCGGCGCCAGGCCTGCTCTGCAGCAGGGTGCGCGAGAGCAGGGCCACCACCGTGTAGACCAGGCCCGCCAGCGCCACGAACGTCATGCCCAGCAGCCCGGACTGCACCGGCACGGGAAGGGCGGCCTCGGAACTGACGAACTGCGGTATGAGGGCCACGTAGAAGAGCAGTCCCTTGGGGTTGATCCCGCTGGTGCCCATCCCCTGCAGGAAGGTGCGCAGCTGGGTTCCGGCGGCACCGGCCGCGTGGGCGCTGAAGCTGGCGCCGCGCCAGGAACGAAGGGTCCCCACTCCGAGCCACAGCAGATAACCCGCGCCGGCCAGGGTAATCCAGCCCAGGACGCCGGGCATGCCGGCCAGCACAGCGGCCAACCCGGCCACCAGCAGGACAGTATGCAGGATATAGCCGCCGCAGAGCCCGGCAACGGCCGGGACGAAACTGCGCTGCCGCAGGCCCGCCGCGATGGTGTAGGCCCAGTCCACTCCGGGCGTGCAGGCCAGGGCTGCAGCCACCACCAGGAAGGCCAGGAACAGCTGCGGATTCATGGGGTTTCTCCTGTCGACGGCTCTCAGGAGCAACCATAGGGAGAATTCCGCCAAAAGTGCTGTCCTGTTTTCGCCCGCCCCGCGGCAGAGACTGTATGTTTATTGCGTGATTGACAGTATCGACAGGAATATTTTGCGTCACCTCCAGGAGGATGGGCGCATGACTGCCACCGCGCTCGCTGCGAAGGTGGGCCTGACGGTGGCACCGTGCCACCGGCGATTGCGCGATCTGGAGCAGTCCGGGGTAATCCGCGGATACAAGGCGGACGTCGACCCGGCCGCCGTGGGCCTGGGGTTCGAAGCAATCGTGTTCGTCACGCTCCGCCAGGTGGACCGGCCCACCATGGAGATCTTCGAGAACCGGGTCGCCGACAACCCGAACATCGTCGAGGCGCAGCGGCTGTTTGGTTCACCGGACTACCTGCTGAAGGTGATCGCCGAGGACCTGCCCGCCTACCAGCGCTTCTACGACACCGAGCTGACGTCCCTGCCAGGCGTGGAACGGCTGACCTCCACCCTGGTGATGAAGAACCTGAAGTCCAACGCGGGCCCGCCGGTCTAGCAACCTGACCCGGCCGGTCAGGCTGCAGGCAGGATGTGGACGATGATCACCTGGGTGTCCTTGCTGCCGTCGTAGCGAAGGTCGTAGTTCACCGTCAGCCCGGTGTCTGTTCCGGGTGTGATGGAGAAATCGCTCCTGGCCGCAGGGTCCGCCTGTGTGCTGCTGATCCACTCTTCAGCCGATTCCGCCGATATCCCGTACCGCTGGACGCCGTCCCTGATCAGCTCAAAGTACTCCTCTGCGGAGCTGGCCGTGAGGAAGTAGGTGACCTCGCTGAAGTCCGTGCGGGTGTCCGTGGTGTTGAAGCGGATCCGGTCTGTTTCGGCGGTGATTTCGCCGTTGGGCGCCAGGATGCTGAGGCTGATCCTGCCCGAGTCGCGGGTGTTGATCTCGGGCCCGTAACTGTTCTTGGTGACGCGGACCGCGTCCTTCTCCAGGCGTCCCGAGCTCATATCCAGCCGGGCAGTCCTGGTGGCGCGGATGTTTTCCACGCCGGCGGCGTCAAGGGTGGAGAAAGAGGAGGTTTTCATCGTGCTCCCTGCAGAAGGTGAAGTGGCGGCAGTCGGATCAGCGGGGGCCGGCGTGGGGGCCTGGCAGCCGGTCAGGACAAGGATTGGGAGGAGGGCAATGACGACGGCGGCACCTCCGCCGGGTGCGGCGGCCCGGCGTGGCGCACTCACTGGTGGACCTCCGCGTCAAACCCGTCAAGGAACCGGTCCATGATGCCTGGAATGTTGTTGGTGGGACGGTACTGGTCCACGCGGCCGTCGAAGTCGGAGCCGATGATCTGAGCGGCGCGGTCCGGGTCGGTGGCCAGGAGGTGTTGGTAAGCGGGGAGGGTGTCCTGCCTGATGAGGTTCCAGCGCTGGTCCGCATCGGCGATGTTGCCGTCCGGAAACCCGGTGGTGAAATCGGTGCGGAACTGCGCGGGGTTGTCCCAGCTGGTGAAAGGGATGTTCTCCGGGCCTGGGCTCTCCACGCTGAAGCTGTACGGGAACACCTCAGGGTAGCTCCTGGCGCCGGGGATGGAGGGTTCACCGGCAAGCGTCACCATGTAGGTCACCGCTTCGCCGCCGGCGTGGCTGCGCATGGTGTCGTAGTCGTCGGCGATGATTTCGTTTTGCTCGCGGTACAGGAGTGCCGTGTTGCCCTCCCGGACCTGGCCGGGATCTCCCGAATCGATCTGCGCCCAGGCGTTTGCGGTGGCGTGGTCTATGGCGCCGGAGTCGCGAAGGCGGTTGATCTCATCGAGGCCGCCGTTCAGGTACGCCTGGTGCTGGCGGGCCTGGTCCAGGAAAATTTCCTTGTTCATGTCCAGCATGCTGGTCTCATAGAACCGGATTTCACCATCCGTCATCCCTGCGAGCTGCTCCAGCTGGTCCAGGACCGGAAGGGGAATGTCGGAGGCCGGGTTGTCGGTGATCTGTTGGGCCAGGTCCCGCAGCATGGCCATATCCCGGAATCCGCCGGCGAAGGATGGGCCGATCATGTTGGCCATCCCTGCCCACTGCAGGTCCGGATTGGCAAGGTAGGCCTGGCCGTAGAAGTCATAGACCTTGGCGATGGTCTCCCAGTTGTATTCCGTACCCTTTGACGTGTCCCAGTCGGCAGGATCAATGCCCATCTCCAGCATCGCCTGGCCGTTCCAGTAGGAATTGAGGAAGTCCTGGTACCCCTTGGAGTTCTTGCTGATCAGGCCCGAGTCCGCGGCGGCATCCATGGCGGATTTTGCAGCATCGGGGTTCGCCTCGGCCCACCGGCGGAATTCGTCGCTCTGCAGGTAGGCGCGCCGCTCCGCGGGGGTCATGCCGTTCAGTGTGTCTGTCAGTTCAAGGGCGGTACCGCTGCCGCCAGGCCCGCCTGCTCCGGAACCACCACCGCCGCCGCCCGATCCGGTGGTGCTGGCCTTCTCCTGTTCATCCGCGTTGGCCAGGACTGCCTTGGCGGCCGACTCCAGCCCTGCCGTTGCAGAACGGAGCAGCTTTGCGTGCGATGACGTCCACTCGCTCCGGAACCTGTCGCCGTCGCGCCCTTTCCAGAGGCCGGAACCAACGCTGCTGCTGAGCTGCTGCCCCAAGGCGTTGAGGCGGTTGGCGCCGGCGGAAAGGTCTTTGGCCAGTTGCCGCAGCTGCGCCACATCGCCGCCGTAAAAGTTCCCCACCATGTTGTCCCCCTGTTGGTCCCCCGCTGTTGGATCTCCCGCGTGCCAGCCTAGCCGGGCATCTTTCCTGCGGCGATGGGGAGAGCTGCCCCTGGTGCCGCCGGTTACTCCGCCTGGTCCTGCAGGAGCCCTGTGGTCCGGTACGGAATGACCTCGCGGAGGAACATGCTGGTGGACGTGCGGACAATGCCGGGGCAAAGCCGGATTTCCTCCGACACCCGGTAGAGGTCGTCCGGGCTTTTGGCCACTACCCGGATGAGGAGGTCAGTATCGCCGGCCGGCGCATGGCATTCCAGGACCTCGGGGATCGTACGCAGGGCAGCGATGGCCTCGTTCAGGTGGCTCTGGTCCAGCTCGGCGCTGACCGCAGCAGCCACCCCGCGTCCTAGGGCTGCCGGAATTACCCGGCTGCTGTTGGGCCGGAGGGCTCCCGACGCCGTCATCCGCTCCAGCCGGCTTTGGACGGTCCCGCGGGCCAGGCCCAAGCGCTGCGCGAGCACCATGATGGGGACGCGGGGATCCTGGTCCAGCGCATTCAGGATCCGCCGGTCCGTGGCGTCCAGTTCCTGCAATCTGATCACTTCCTGTCGCTCTGAACTCGGGTGATTAGTCAGACTGACCAATCGAAGTTCAGCCGTTTGTCCCAACTGTATGTTCTCTGCTGGAATAGTGGCAACAAGGACAAAAGCTACCGCTGGTCCGCGCAGGCTACAGTTTCCCCGGCACACCACCCGGCACCTGGACACCGCTTCCCGCAAGGAGGCCGCCGCTGATTGACGCTTGTTCACACCACGCTCATTCTGTAAACACGGCAAGAGCCCCTGAGCTACCGACGCCCGCATTCGGCGGAGTCATCGGTAGCTGAGGGGCTCTTGTGTGCTTCCGTCTAGGGTTGATCCATGACCTCCGCCGGCCGTTTTGCCCCCAGCCCCTCCGGTGAGCTGCATGTAGGCAACCTCCGGACTGCAATCCTTGCCTGGCTTTTCGCCCGCTCCACCGGACGCCGCTTCCTGCTGCGTGTCGAGGACCTGGACCGTGCCCGCGCAGGAGCGGAGGCGGTGCAGCTGCGCGACCTCGCGGCAGTGGGCGTCGCCTGGGACGGCCACGTGGTCCGGCAAACGGACCGCGGGGCCCTCTACGCCGACGCGATCAGCCGGCTCGGAAAGGCCGGCCTGACCTATGAGTGTTTCTGTACCCGACGGGAGATCCAGGAGGCGCCATCCGCCCCGCATGCCCCGCTGGGAGCGTATCCCGGCACATGCCGCGACCTGGAGCCCGCGGAACTGGAGTACAAGCGGGCCACCCGTCCGGCCGCCATACGGCTGCGGGCGGACGTGCGGGAATACACGGTGCAGGATGTCCTCCATGGCGCATTCACGGGGGCGGTGGATGACTTCGTGCTTCGCCGGAATGACGGGGTCACTGCCTACAACCTTGCCGTGGTGGTGGATGATGCCGCGCAGGGCATAGACCAGGTGGTCCGCGGGGACGACCTGCTCCTCTCCACGCCGCGGCAGGCCTACCTCGCCTCGCTCCTCAATATTCCTGTTCCGGAATATGTGCACGTTCCGTTGGTGGTGAACCACGACGGCGTGAGGCTGGCAAAGCGTGACGGCGCAGTCACTCTGGCAGACCTCGCCCAGGCCGGCGTTGGCGCACATGACGTCCGGGACCTGCTGCTGGAGTCCCTGGGACTGCCCGCCGGAACGCTGGAGCAGGCACTGCCGGCACTTGACCCCGCACGGCTGCCGCGCCAACCTTGGGTATGGCCCGGAGCGGAGCGCCTGTCCGCTGGCTAAGCTTGTGGATATGTCAGACGAGCACATGCCGGACCAGGTCCGCACGCCCACGTTTACGGTGGAGACCGCCAAGGTCCTGGCCGAGGTGGCCCACAACCGGCAGAAGGACAAGCTGAAGCGGCCCTACCGGGACCATGTCCTCGCGGTCGGCGACGCCCTGGCGGACTTCGACGACGAAATCCGGATCGCGGGCTACCTTCACGACATTGCCGAGGATACGCCGATGACCCGGCAGGCCCTGCTGGACATGGGGGTCCCGGAGCGCTCCGTGGACATCATCGAACGCGTCACTAACCGGCTGCACAGCAACCCGGACGATTACCAGTCCGGCATCCGTGAGATTGCCGGGGACCATGACGCCGCCCTGGTCAAGATCGCGGACAACGCGCACAACTCGCTGCCCGAGCGGGTCCAGGCGCTGGCGGAGAAATGGCCGGACAAGCCCCCGGTCACCAAGTACCGGGATGCCCGGCCCGTTCTTTACGCCGCCGTGGAGGAGGATGAAGTCCGGAAGATCCTGGCGCGGGTCAACCCCTGGCTGCTGGAGGAATTCGACGCGCAGTTGGACGAGGCCGACGACACTGACTACGAGAACCTCCGTTACGACGACGGCCCGGGGTTTCTGTCGACGTAGACCAGGAACTCCTCCGCGAACCGCCGCACCCCGTCCCATTCGGTGTAGATGTAGTCGCGGCCGGTATCGGTGTCCTCGCTGCCCTGGCTGCTGACGATCTTCTTCATCATCATGCGCTTCAGGAATCCGTACTGGGTATAAAGGAGAGCGCCGCCGAACATGGCCACTTTGTCAGGCTGCCAGCCGGTGCTGTCCTCAAACTCCTTAACGTACTTTTCCGCATCCTCCGGATCGCCGTGGGCGGCAAGGCTGACCGAGAACAGGGCGGTCGGCAGGCTCTCCAGCCTGGACCGGTTGCGGCGGACAAAGTCGGCCACGAACCCTTCGTGCTTCCCGGCATGGACGGAGGCGCCCACAATGACGGCATCGTAGCCGTCAGGCAGGTCGTGCTCCGCGTGTTTGAGGTCCAACGTGTCGGCCTGGTGGCCGTGGGCCTGCAGCAGATCGGAGATGTAGTCGGCGATGCGGGCCGTTTGGCCCTCGGAGGTTCCGTAGGGGATCAGGATCTTTGCCATGACCACCACTCTGGCGTCCCGCAGGAACCAGGCAAAGGGGCAAAAGTCCCTGCAAACCTCCGATGGAAAGCCGCCGGCTAAACCCGACCCAGCGCCTCGATGTCCTCGAGGAAGTCCGCCTGCACCTCCGCGCTCACGGTGGTGCGGGTATCACCGATGGCGTCCAGGTAGTCCTGTGTGGACGGCCCCTTTCTGACTGCCGTACGGACGGAAACGTCGCCCCCGGAGGCCAGCCCGCCGTCGTCGTACACTGCCTTTTCCAACGCCCGCTGGGAGGCGCTGCGGGCGGCATACTCGATGTCCGCCGGGGAAAAGCCTTCGGTGCGTTCCACCAGGAGCTCCACGTCCACGGCGTCCACCACGGCCGCGGGGATGAAGCGCTGCCACATGGCCTCGCGCGCCTGCCGGTCCGGCAGCCCGATGGGGATGACGTAGTCGAACCGCCCGTGGCGCAGGAAGGCCGAGTCCAGGGCCCGGATGAAGTTAGTGGCGCACACCAGGAGCCGGCCCGGCTGTTCACGGAACGCGGGGATGATCTTCAGCAGCTCGTTGGTCACGCCCTGCAGCGGCGATGGCGGCTCGCCGGAGCGCTGCGAGGCGATCTCCTCCACCTCGTCAATGAACACCACGGCGTGCTCCAGTTCGGCGATTTCCAGGAAGGTCTCACGCAGTGCGCCGGCCAGGCCCTGCGGGTCGCCGGCCAGGCGGGACGGGAACACCTCCACGAACGGCCACTCCAGGCGGGAGGCGATGGCCTTGGCGAAGGTGGTCTTGCCGGTGCCGGGAGGGCCGAAAAGGACGACGGCGCGCGGCGGCACCACGCCGAATTCATCGGCGAGGTCCGCCTCCGCGAGCGGCAGCACCAGGCGCCGTTCCAGCAGTTCCTTTTCCCTGCGCATGCCCGCCACGTTTTCCCAGAGGTCGCGGGCCAGGACGCGGCCGCCCAGCTGCCCCAGCGCTCCGAGTTCCTGGCGCTGGACAGGGATGGTCCGCTCAAAGTAGCGCAGGTTTTTCTTCAGCGCGAAGCCGCGGCCCAGGAAGGCCTCCACGCGGGTTTCGGACTCAGGCATCAGGGCGGAAAGCTTGTTCAGGCCGTGCGGGGCCATCCGGTTTTCGACGGCGGCCAGCAGCGAGGTGCCGATACCCCTGCCCCGGTACTCGGGGAGGGTGGCAAGGAAGACGATCCACCCCTGGTCGTGCGCGGCCCGGCCGACGGCGGCGCCCACCACCTGCTCGCCCTGCACGGCAACCACCGCATGGTCTTTTTCGCAGGACGCGAGGACCTCGGACAGGGCGTACACGGGTTCCACATTGTGTGCCTTCAGTGTCTCCCACAGGTGCAGGATCCCGTCCAGGTCCGCCGAGTGGAAATCCCTGATCCGCCAGTTGGTCATGCGTTACTCCTGTTGGTTCGTCATTGAGCCAGTCGTGGTTGAGCCAGCGTGGACATGCTCAGGTGAGCATATGTGAAGCAGCTGCCGGGCGGGGTTGCAGTGGCGTTGCATGACGCCCTTTCAGACCCCCAGCCTGTCCATGGTGTTCCGCAGTGTGTCAGCGGAACGCTGCAGGGCAGCCAGCTCGGCGTCGTCCATGGGGGTCTCCAGGACGCGGTGCACCCCGCCCCTGCCCACCACGCTGGGGAGGGACAGCGCCACCCCGGAAATCCCGTACAGTCCTGACAGCACGGTGGAAACCGGAAGGACGGCGTTGTCGTCGCGGAGCAGTGCCTCCACAATGCGGGCGCCGGACAGGCCGATTGCGTAGTTCGTGGCCCCCTTGCCTGCGATGACCTTGTAGGCGGCCTGCACTACTTCCCGTGCGGTGTTGTCGAGGTATTCGGGCGTGAAGATCCGTTTCCCGCCGGCCGTCCAGTCCCGGATGGGGACGGGGCCGATCGTGGCGCCGGACCACAACGGGAACTCCGTGTCCCCGTGCTCTCCCACCATGCTGGCGTGGACGCTGGTGACGGAAACCCCGGCCTCGCGGGCCAGCAGCCAACGCAGCCGGGAGGTGTCCAGTACCGTGCCGGAGGAGAAGATCCGCTCCGCGGGCAGCCCCGAGATGCGCTGGGCAGCCACCGTCAGGACGTCGCAGGGGTTGGTCACCAGCACGTAGACGGCGTCCGGCGCACGTTCAAGCAGCGGCGGCATCAGCTGTTCGAGGATCCGCACATTGGTGCCGGCAAGGTCCAGGCGGCTCTGGCCAGGATTCTGTTTGGCACCTGCCGTGATGACCACGACGTCGGCCCCTTCCGTCACGGCGATATCCCCGCCACCGGTGACGGTGGCCGACGCCGCGGCGAACTGGCTGCCGTGGGCAAGGTCCAGGGCTTCGGCCTCCGCTTTGGGGGTGTTGACGTCGTACAACGCGATGTTGCTGGCCGAGCCGCGGATCAGCGCGGCGTATGCCAGCGATGTTCCCACACTCCCGGCGCCCACCACTGCGAGCTTGGATCCTGCCATGGTGCACTCTCCCTTTCCGGGGCCGTTGAGTGTGTCCTACCCGAAGAGTAGCGTGGCCCACATCACTCGAACCCCCACGTAGGAGCCACCATGCCACATTTTGGACGCCGGCTCGCAGCTGTTACTGCAGCGCTGGCCATGAGCGTTACCACCGGGGCCATCAGCCCTGCCTTTGCCACCAATCAGCACGACGATGAGCGGCACACTCACAAGGACCCCGTAGCCACCGGCTACGGCGGGGCGGTCAGCACCGTTGACCCTGAGGCATCAGCCGCGGCCATCGAAGTCCTCCGCGGGGGCGGAAATGCGGTGGACGCAGCCGTCGCCGCAGCAGCCACGCTCGGAGTGACCGAGCCATACAGTGCAGGCATTGGCGGCGGCGGCTACTTCGTTTACTACGACGCCAAGAGCAAGGAAGTCAGCACCATCGACGGCCGGGAAACAGCGCCGGCAAAAATCAAAAGTGATGCCTTTATAGATCCGAAGACGAAGCAGCCCTACAAATTCACGCCCGATCTGGTGACCAGTGGCGTCTCGGTGGGGGTTCCCGGCACACCTGCGACGTGGGAGCGCGCGCTGGAGCGTTGGGGCAGCATCAGTCTGGGGGATGCACTTGAGCCGGCTATTGACGTTGCAGAAGACGGCTTTGTCGTTGATGAGACGTTCCGCCAGCAGACGGCGGACAACCAGCTCCGGTTTGAAGCCTTCACCTCCACAAAAGACCTGTATCTGCACGACGGGAAGCTCCCGGAAGTGGGGTCGGTCTTCAGGAACCCCGACCTCGCAGACACGTACCGGCTGTTGGCAAATAAGGGCATGGACGCGTTCTACGACGGCCCGCTGGCCAAGGAGATCGCCAAGACTGTGCAGAACCCGCCCAAGTCAAAGGACACCACGCTGCCGGTCCCCAAAGGTTCCATGTCCGAGAAGGACCTGGAGAACTATAAGGTTGTGGACCAGGACCCAACCCACGTGGACTACAGGGGCTATGACGTTTACGGTATGGCGCCCTCCAGCAGCGGCGGCACCACGGTAGGGGAGTCCCTCAACATCCTGGACGTGTTCGACCTGCCGGCCCTGAAGGCTGACCAGCCCTCCGTGCTGCACCACTACCTGGAAGCCAGCGCCCTGGCCTTCGCGGACCGCGCCAAGTACGTGGGCGACCCCGCCTTCGTGCAGGTGCCCACCAAGGCCCTGACCGATCCCATTTTCGGCAAGGAGCGCGCCTGCGAGCTTGACCCGATGAAGGCAGCCACGAAGCCGCTGGAGACTGCGGGCGATGTCACCAACTACGACGGCACCTGCCCGGTCAAACCCGCCGCTGCCGCCGATGAGAAGGACACGGAAAACATCTCCACCACCAACATGACGGTCTCGGACAAGTGGGGCAACGTGGTGGAGTACACGCTGACCATCGAGCAGACCGGCGGCTCCGGCATGGTGGTTCCCGGCCGCGGATTCCTGCTCAACAACGAACTCACCGACTTCTCCACCGTCTATGACGCGGCTGACCCCAACCGAATCGAGCCGGGCAAGCGGCCGCGTTCGTCCATGTCGCCCACCATCGTGCTGAAGGACGACAAGCCGTTCCTGGCCCTGGGCTCCCCCGGCGGATCCACCATCATCACCACCGTCCTGCAGACCCTGGTGAACCGGATCGACCTGGGCATGAGCACCCCGGATGCCATTGCGGCTCCCCGTGCGGCACAGCGGAACACGGAAAAAGTCAGCGCTGAGCCGGCTTTCATTGCCAAGTACGGTGCGGAATTGACCAGCCGGTTTGGCCACATCCTGGCCCCGTCCGGCGACTCGTTCTCGTCCGCCTCCGAGATCGGGGCGGCCACCGCCATCGAATTCCTGAAGGACGGCAGGACCCTCGCGGCCGCCGAGCCGGTCAGGCGCGGCGGCGGCTCGGCCATGGTGGTCAAGCCGTCAAAGTAGGACAACCGCTGCGTTAAACACCACGACGGCGGCACCCGGGTTCCGGATTTTCGGAACCTGGGTGCCGCCGTCGGGCGTTTCAGCAGTTAATGCGCGTGGCGGCAGCTACTTCTTGAAGGTTTCAGCGGGGGCATTAGCTACCACCGGTGAGGTGCCGGTGTAGCCGTCGCGGGTTTCGGCGATGTCGCGGATGCGTTGGCGGCAGGCGTACCAGCCGATGACCATGAGGATGGAGGCGATGGCGGTGACGAGCATGGTCAGGGGTGAGTCGATGAAGACCATGATGAGGACGCTGATGAGGAAGAGGAGGGAGAGGTAGCCGGTGTAGGGGGCGCCGAACATGCGGAAGGAGGGGCGGGTGACCCAGCCTTTGTCGGCCCAGCGTTTGAGTTGGATCTGGCAGAGCACGATGGTGGCCCAGGTCATGATGATGCCGACGGAGGCGATGTTCAGGACGATTTCGAAGGCTTCGGCGGGGACGAGGTAGTTCAGGGGGACGCCGAGGAGGGAGACGACGGCGGTGATGGCGATGCCACCGTAGGGGACGCCTGCTTTGTTCATGCGGGAGGCGAAGCGCGGGGCGGAGCCGTTGACGGACATGGAGCGCAGGATCCGGCCGGTGGAGTAGAGCCCGGCGTTGAGGGAGGACAGGGCGGCGGTGAGGACCACGAGGTTCATGATGACGTCCACGCCCTGGACGCCGATGGAGCCGAAGAAGGTCACGAAGGGGCTGACGCCTTTTTGGTAGGAGGTAAAGGGCAGCAGCAGGGCCAGGAGGATGACGGAGCCGACGTAGAACACGGCGATGCGGAAGACCACGGAGTTGATGGCCTTGGGCATGATTTTTTCGGGGTTTTCGGTTTCGCCCGCGGCGGTGCCGACGAGTTCGATGGAGGCGTAGGCGAACAGGACGCCCTGCATGAGGATGATCATGGGCAGCAGGCCGTTGGGGAAGATCCCGCCGTTGTCACTGAGGAGGTTGAGGCCGACCTGTTGGCCGTCCACGGGGGTGCCGAAGATGACGAAGTAGGTGCCGATGATGAGGAACGCGACGAGGGCGGCGACCTTGATCAGGGCGAACCAGAATTCCATTTCGCCGAAGACCTTCACGGAGACCAGGTTCAGGGCGAGGACGACGATGAGGGCGGTCAGTGCCCAGGCCCACTGCGGGACGTCGGCCATCCAGGGGATGTAGTTGCCGAAGAAGTGCATGTAGAGGGCGGCGGCGGTGATGTCCACGATGGTGGTGGTGGCCCAGTTGATCCAGTAGAACCAGCCGGAGACGAACGCGGCTTTTTCGCCGAAGAATTCCCGGGCGTAGGAGACGAACGAGCCGGAGGAGGGCCGGTGCAGGACCAGTTCGCCCAGGGCGCGCAGGATCAGGAACGCGAAGAACCCGCAGACCGCGTACGCGATGACCAGGGACGGGCCCGCGGCGTTCAAACGTCCACCGGCGCCCAGGAACAGGCCGGTACCGATCGCACCGCCGATCGCGATCATCTGGATCTGCCGGGGCTTGAGGTTCTTGTGGTAACCCTTGTCCTCCGCGTGCAGGGAGGTCTCGGACGCATGCGCGTGACCACCATCAATAACGTGGTCAGGAAGTGGGGTATTTGTCATGGGAGTGTCCTTTTGGGGGGTGGGGACTACTTGCTGAGGTTGGCCAGGCGTTCGGGGCTCAGGAGTTCCTGGAGCTGGGCATCGGTGAGGAGTCCGTGTTCGAGGACCAGTTCAGCCACACCCTTGCCGGTGGCAAGTGCTTCCTGCGCAATGGCAGTGGCGGTGGCGTAGCCGAGGTGGGGATTCAATGCGGTGACCAGCCCGATGGACTGCTCCACGGTGCGGCGCAGGTGTTCGGTGTTGGCGGTGATCCCACGGATGCAGCGGGCCGTAAGGGTGCGGCATGCGGCTTCCAGGTGGGAAATGCTCTTGTGGAGGCTGTGAACGATGATGGGTTCGAAGGCGTTGAGCTGCAGCTGTCCGGCTTCGGCGGCCATGGTGATGGTGACGTCGTTGCCGATCACCTCGTAGGCCACCTGGGAGACCACTTCCGGGATCACCGGGTTGATCTTGCCGGGCATGATGGAGGATCCGGACTGGACGGCCGGGAGGTTGATCTCGCCAAAGCCGGCGCGGGGGCCCGAGGAGAGCAGGCGGAGATCGTTGCAGATCTTGGACAGTTTGACCGCCACGCGCTTCAGTACGCCGGACAGGTGCACAAAGGCTCCCACGTCCTGCGTGGCTTCGATGAGGTCGACGGCGGTGACCAGCGGCAGGCCCGTGACCTCAGCCAGGTGCCGGCAGGCGGTTTCGGCGTACCCGTGCGGCGCGTTCAGGCCCGTACCGATGGCGGTGGCGCCGAGGTTGATCTCGTGGATCAGCAGTTCAGCCTCTGCCAGGCGCAGCCGGTCCTCGCCGATGGTGACGGCGTAGCTGCCGAACTCCTGCCCCAGGGTCATGGGGACAGCGTCCTGGAGCTGGGTGCGGCCCATTTTCACCACGGTGCGGAATTCCATGGCCTTGGCAGCGCAGGCATCCTCGAGTTCCTCGAGTGCTGCGAGCAGCTCCCTGGCGGCGAAGATGGTGCCCAGCTTGACGGCCGTGGGGTACACGTCGTTGGTGGACTGGCTGAGGTTGACGTGGTCGTTCGGGTGCAGCCTCGCGTAGTCCCCCTTGGGGTGGCCAAGGATTTCCAGGGCCCGGTTGGCGATGACCTCGTTGGCGTTCATGTTCGACGACGTCCCGGCGCCGCCCTGGACCACGTCCACCACGAACTGGTCGGCAAGCTGTCCGTCCAGGACGTCCTGGCAGGCCTGCTCGATGGCATCGGCGCGTTCGGCGTCCAGCAGGCCGAGCTCGCGGTTGGTGCGGGCGGCGGCCAGCTTCACGGCGGCCAGGCCCCGGACCAGGTGCATGTTGGAGGACAGCTTCTGTCCCGTGATGGGGAAGTTCTCCACGGCGCGGAGGGTGTGCACGCCCCAGTACGCCTGGGCGGGCACGTCCCGGTCGCCCAGTAGGTCGTGCTCGGACCTGGTGGTGGGGGCGGCGGTGGCGTCCGCAGCGGTGTCGATCATGGTCATGGAGGTCCTCACAGGGCTTCGTTGTCGGGCGTGGACTGGGTGGTGTTCAGAAAGTCAGTGGCCAGCAGCAGGCCCACCTGGTGGCCGCCGCCCAGCACAGGTGCGGTGGCGATCCCACCGAGGGGTTCGGTGTCCATGCCCAGCGCCTCCAGCAGACGGACGGTGGCGGGCATCCGGGCGCGGTCGCCGCCGTCGGAAATCTTCACGGCCACGGCACTGCCGTCAGCCAGGCCCACCAGCTGGACGCCCTCAAAGCCGTCCTTGGCCACGGCGCCGGGCAGCAGGCGCATCAGTTCGGTGACGTCGCGGCCTTCCCCGGCCACCATGTGCGGGTGCCGCTGCATGGCGAGCCCGACGGCGGCTTCCGCATTCGTCGAATCGAAGGTATCGCGGTCGTGCCGTGCGGCCGCCTGGGCGATCCGGCCAAAGGCGCGCGCCATGCCGCAGAGGGTCAGGGCGAACAAAGGGGTCCCGCAGCCATCGGTGCTCACGCCGGCCGGCTCCTCGCCGGTCAGGTCAATAACGGTCCGTGCGACGAGCTGCTGGAGCGGGTGGGAGGGATCCAGGTAGCCCTGGACGGGCCAGCCGTTGATGGCGCAGGTCGCGGCCATGGCGGCGTGCTTACCGGAGCAGTTCTGCGTGATCCGGGTGGCGCTGCCGCCGTTGCGCAGCCAGTCCTCGCGCTCAGTGGTGCCGTAGGGGAGGTCCGTGCTGTTTGCCAGGTCCGTGGGGGCGAGCCCGTGCAGTTCCAGGATGCGCAGGGCACCGTCCCGGTGCACTGCCGCGCCCGAATGGCTTGCGGCGGCCAACGCCAGGAGATCCGCGGGGAGTTCCAGGCCGGCGCGGACCATGGCCACGGCCTGGAGGGGCTTGAGCGCGGAGCGGGGATAGAACGGAGTCAGCGGGTCACCTGCGGCTGCCGCCACTGAACCGTCAGCCCCAAGGGCAATCCCGGAACCATAGTGAACACTTTCCACCAGGCCGTCACGGAGGGCGGCTACCAGCGGGATGTGCTGTGGCAGGGCCAGCTGATCCGGGGCAGCGGTGTGGGCAGCAGAAAACACGGGGGATGGCATGGAGTCCTTGGGAGGGTTGGTTGGGTTCGGCTAGCTGTTAAGGATGGATTCCAGGGCTGCGCCCACGGCTTCCAGGTGGTGGGCCATGGCTGCGCGGGCATTTTCCGCGGAGCCGGCCTCGATGGCGGCAAGGATCTGCTGGTGCTCAATATCGGAGGCGTGCTGGCGGTCGGCCACCATGTTCAGTGTCTCGGACTGGTGGGCCAATGCGTCGCGGATGTCAGCCACAACGCTCGCGAACACTTTGTTGCCACTGGCCCGCGCAATGGTGGCATGGAAACTGGAATCGAGCGCCACCCAGGATTCCGGATCCGTTTCCGTGGCCATGGCGGCCACGATGCCGCGGAGGATGTCCAGTTCCTCCGAAGTGCGCCGCTCCGCGGCCAGGCCTGCGGCCGGAACCTCAATATGGGGACGCGCTTCGGTCAGGTCCCGCGCCGAGTATTGCCCCAGCGTGAGGTCGTTCGCCACCTTGCTGGCAACGACGAAAGTGCCCTTGCCGGTCCTGGTGACCGTGAGGCCCAGGGCTGTGCAGGAGCGGAGGGCTTCCCGGATGACCGAGCGGCTGACTCCGTACTGCTGCGAGAGGGTGGACTCTGAACTGAGCTTGCTTCCCACCGGAAGGGCGCCGGATTCGATGTCCCCTCGGATGGCGTTGAACACCGCCTCGGCAGCGCTCAGCCGGGCAAGGGGACGGTGCGCAGGCTGTCCTGCTGTCCGGCTGTCTGACAGGTTCACGTCCTCAAATATGGCACTGGTCACAGTTGCTGTCAAGCTCTCCCTAGACCTGCCGCTGGTTCGCGGCACGCCGCCGCTGCCGCCGCCGTCGTGAACGCACGTGCCAAACGATGAGCGCCGCCACGGCCACGGCAGCGATGACGACGGCGAGATCCCGGCCCACTGCCTGGGCGACGGCCTCGTAGGAGTTGCCTGCGAGGAAGCCCAGCAGGACGAAGCCGATGCCCCAGACGATGCCGCCCGCCGCGTTCCAGGCGAGGAACCGGCCGTAGGGCATCCGGGAAGTGCCGGCGAGGGCGGGCATGACAGCCCGGAAGAAGGCTGTGAACCGGCCAAGGAAGACGGCGGAACCGCCTTTCCGGCGGAGGAAATCCTGCGCATTCTCCAGCCTCCCTGCATGGCGGCGGAGTGCTTTTGCGTCCAGGATGCGGGAGCCCAGATGCTTGCCCACCTCGTAGCCGGCGCTGTCGCCAATGATGGCGGCACCCACCACCAGGGCCATCATGGTGCCCAGCTGCACCTCGCCCCGGCTGGCCACCACGCCCCCGAGGACGGCTGCTGTTTCGCCTGGGATGACGAAGCCGACGAACAATGCGTCCTCGGCAAACACCAGGCAGAAGACGGCGATATACGCCACGATCGGACTGACGTTCAGGAGGCCGTCGATGAAGTCCGTCATGGCAGTGCGTCAGCCTCGAGGCGCCGGGACGGGGCCGAGTTTTGCCAGGAACGGCATCCGGGCCAGCAGCAGTAGCCCGAACCGGTTCCACAGGCCGGTCAGGAACGCCGCTCCGGTGGCTGCAGTGAGGAAGGACGCTGTGACGTCGGTGGGATAGTGCACGCCGAGATAGACGCGGGAAAACGCCACGGCCATGGCGACGGTGATGCCGAGGACGGCCGCCGGCCGCTGCCACCTGGTGCCGCGGGCCAGCAGAAAGATGGCGATGGCCAGCGCGGAAGCCAGGGCCACATGGCCGCTGGGGAAGCTGTCCGTTCCCGGCTCTGGAATTAGCGGGTTGTACAGGGCCGTGGAGTCCGGGCGGTGGCGTGCCACCAGCACCTTGAACAGTTCGCTGCTCACCCAGCCGCCGGCAGCAACCAGCCCTGTTGCGACGGCGTTGACGGGGCTGCGGCGCACCAGCAGGAGGTAGAGGCACAGGGCGGCGATCATCAGCACGCCGCCTGCCGGGCTGAACATCACGTTGATGACCATTGCCACGGCCGTCAGCGGCGGCGTGTGGTCATGGCTCAGCTCGGCGTCCACCGACATATCCGCTGTTGTCAGTGCGGGGATGAACCTCAGCGCAAGCCCGCCGGCAATGATCAGGACTGCCGCGAGGACGGGTACGGCGATCCAGTGGCGCAGCTGGGGGAGGGCGGCCATCCGTACGGCTGCAGCCTCCGCTCGGGATGCCGCCTCACGGGAAGGGTTGGGGTAGCGCGTCACGGTTCAGCCTGGTTCTTTCGCCGGTTAGGGTACCTACGAGTATGCGCCCGCGTGGCTGAAAGAAGCCTGTGAGCTGAATTGAAAAATTATCCCGCCTGAACCGCTCGTGCCCGCCCTTCAATGTCGCGGAGGATGCTGAATAGCTGGACGACCTTTTCGTCCCCAAACAGGACATCAGGCCCGGATGGTGCCAGTTCGTTGTAGGGCGAATCGAAGAGCGCGGAGGGCGGAACCCTGCCGTTGTCTACCAGGTGGTTGGTCAGGACCTGCAGGAAGTCGAGCTGCTGCGAGGTGAGGGTGGACCCGGCAACAAAGTCCGCAAGGGCTTCCTGCACTGCTTCACGGTCCAGGCCCACAAGGGACCGTACGTAGAGACCCAGTCCATCGGCGGCTGCACGGGTGAGGTCCTCCGGGGTACCCAGCCCGCTCTCGAGCAGAATCCGTTCGAGTTCGGAGAGGTCCAACGCGGTCAGTTGCTTGTTGCGGCGGAGGCGCTGGATAGAGGCGTGCTCCTGGTACTGGTCCAGGTATTGGCGGATCTTGTCCCGGTATCGGGCCAGGTCCACGTGGCCATTGCTGGCACCGGTGAGCTCGATCTCTTCCAGCTCCCCCAGTTCGTCCTGGAAGTTGGTATAGACGACGTTGCGCCGGCGCTTCTCGATCAGATGCACCAGCTCCCGCAACTTGAGCCGGATCTCTTCCAGCCACTCCACCGAAACGGAGTTCCACTCTTCGTCGTCGAGGATTCCGTCAATCAGCTGGAGCTGCGCTGCGATGGCGGGAACGTTTGGCTGGTCCTGCAGCGCCGCGGCCACTGCCTGCACTTTGGTCCGGAACAGTCCCAAGGATTTGCCCTGCAGTGACGCCAGCTCGGTCTGCAATATGAGGAAGTCGAACCGCTTGGCCTCTTCGGTGTCCGGCAGGGCGCCAATGGATGCGAGCCTGGCCACGCGGGTTTCCAGCGCCTCGAAGTCTTCGACGTCCAGTGCGTCCCATGCTGCTGGTTCCGCAAACCTGTCCACCCATTTGCGGGCCGGCTTCACCAGGAAGTTGTCGCGGGGGAGCCGGTCAACGGTGTGCTGCAGGGAATTTCTCAGGTCCATCACGAAGGGGACGTTCGCGTCCCAGGTGAGGTCCGCCGTCGTGCGCAGCAGCTGGACTCGAGTGGCGAAGGTATTTTCGGCGAGGGACTTGCCCATTGACCCCTCGTTGCCCGCCATGCCTGCGTTGAAGAACTCCGCGTTGCGGCACAGGTCGAAGATGAAGAAGTCTTCCTTGTCTTCGCCCGGGCCGTAGAGGTTGGGGCAAAGCCGGGTACCGCGGCCCACCATCTGCCAGAACTTGGTCTTGGACCGGACCATTTTGAAGAAGACGAGGTTGACGGCCTCTGGGACGTCGATGCCGGTGTCCAGCATGTCCACGGAGATCGCGATGTGCGGATTGGTGTCCGGCTGTGAGAAGTCGTCGATCAGGTTCTGGGCGTAGTTCACCTGGTGGGTGATGACGCGGGCGAAGTGGCCTTTTAGGTGTGGGTAGTTCTTGTCGAAGCGTTCTTCGATGAACTGTGCGTGGAGGTTGTTCTTGGCAAAGATGATGGTCTTTCCCAGGCGGTCCCCGCCGGCGACCTTGTGGCCGTGCGTCATAAGGACTTCCAGCGCCTTGTCCACGGTGTCCGTGTTGAAGAGCCAGGAGTTCAGGGCGTTGGCGTCTACGGACTCGGGAATTTCGCCCTCTTCATCCCATTCAAGCTCGTCCCAATGCTCCTTTTCAGCTTCAGGAAGGTCGTCATAGGAGATGCCCTCATAGGGGAACTTCAGCGGAACCGGAACCACCCGCGGCGGAACGAGATACCCCGCATCGATGGCTTCATTGAGTTCGTACGCAAAGGTGGGAACGTTGTCCTCGATGCCGAAGAGGCTGTAGGTGTTGCGGTCCACCTCTGACTGTGGCGTCGCAGTGAGACCGACCAGAAGTGAATCAAAGTAGCTGAAGATGGCCCGGTACTTCTGGTACACGGAGCGGTGCGCCTCGTCCACCACAATGAGGTCGTAGTGCCCGATGCCGAACCTCCGCTTGCCCAGCTTTCCCTCGGTCTCGTTGATGAGGTTCATCATCGTCGGGTACGTCGCCACATGGATCCTGCTGTCCGCGTCCTCGCCGGCGCCCAGGATAACTGGGCCGGAGCCGGGCAGATGGGTCTTGAACGCGTTGGCGGCCTGTTTCACCAAGGCAACCCGGTCAGCCAGGAACAGGACGCGCTTGGCCCAGTTCGCCTCCTGCAGGAGCTTTGCCAGCGCGACGACGGTACGCGTCTTTCCGGTGCCCGTGGCCATGACCACCAGGGCCTTGCGCTCCCAGTTCTTCTCGTAGGTCTCCGTGACGGCGCGGATGGCGTTGTGCTGGTACGGACGCTCAACGATGGCGTCGTCGATCTGCTGCCCGGCCAACGGCTTCCGTGTCTGCCGGCGGTTGATGAACAGCTGCAGCTGGTCGCGTGTGTGGAAGCCCTGGAGCGGCCGCTCCGGGTACATGGCGTCGTCCCAGATCCAGGTTTCGTAGCCGGAGGTGTAGTAGATGATGGGGCGCCGGCCGTACCGCCGTTCCAGGCAGTCCGCGTAGAGCTTGGCCTGCTGTTTGCCGACATGCGGATCCTTGGTGGTGCGCTTCGCCTCAACCACAGCGAGCGGCAGGCCGTCGGCGCCCCACAGGACGTAGTCCACGTAGCCGATGCCAGTCAGCGTTCCGCCGGCGGTGGGCATCGTGTCCACCTTGAACTCGCGGTCTTCCACGTTGTCCAGCGGCCAGCCGGCCTCGTGCAGGTCAAGGTCGATCAGGTGCCGGCGCGTCAGCGCTTCGTCGTAGTCGTGCTGGTCCGGGACGGCCTGGTTTTGCTTCTTGGCCTTGGCTACCTCGGCCTGGAGCTGCGCCAGCTGGGCAGCAAGGCTTGCGGACTCAGTGGCGGCCTGGGCCAGCGCGTCGTCCTGTGCCTTCAGTTTCGCTTCCAGCGCTTGCAGCTGCTCGGGTGATTGCTGTGGGGGAGCAGCCCTGGGCGCCGGGGCAAGGTGTGCGGCGTCGAATGCCAACGACGGCGGCAGCTGGCTACCGTTCTTTGCGTAGTTTCGGGCGAGCCAGTAGCAGACGTGGTGCAGTTCCCGCAGGACAAGTTCCGCGCCCTGCAGCGTGGGGGAGACGGCGTTGTGGACAGCGTTGTTTCCGGCTTTGCGGATGATAGTGAGCTTATTGCCGATGGCGCTGCCAACAAGGTTCTTGAACGCGGGCTCGCTGAGCAGGGCGTTGAGGTCGTCCTTGTAGGGAAGAACGAGTGCTGGCTCTACCTTGTATAGCCACTCGACGAGCCGTTCGATGGTGTAGCGGGCGTAGAAAACGGAGGCGCGTGGATCGATCAGGGCAAACTGTTCTGAGCGGCGTGCCTGCTGTGCCAGCTCCGGCCAGTCCTCCAGCATGAACCCAAAGTTGCTGTTGCCTGCCGCTGCCCCCATGCAGCTTTCTCCGATCCCGCGATGCGATGTTTGGCACTAGTCAATCACGGCGTGCGGCGCAATCAGTAAAGCAGCTCGGCCAGGACTCAACGGACAATTCGCGCGCCGGACGGCAGCGGCTTTTCCAGCTCGGCCGTTCGGACCTCCTGGACTTCATCTTCGTTGAGAATGAGGCCGCAGAGCCATTCGACCAATCTGACAGGGGCAGCGATCAAACCAAGTGTCGCTGCGGTGGCAGGCACAAGACCGGACTCATCAATGCGCTGCCTGATGAGTCCGCCGCAAGTGAGAACTACCGAAATGGCAAGAGTTATGACGAGCATGTCAGTTCCGCGGGAGACGGCCAGAGCGGCAATAAGCCAAAGTGTCGCCGATGAGCGGCTTTGAAGCGCTTTCCTCCCCTGCAGCACAACAGCCACGGCGGCAAGCACGACCAGTGCTGTGCAAATTCCCGGTGTTAGCCAGTCCCTGGCACTGACCCAAGCCTGCCCGGCTTCAAACCAAGGGATGGAAGCTCCTAAGTACCCGCTGCTCACGGTCGACAAGACGGTGAGCGGTGGTTTTCCAACGCTTATTATGGCGACAATCGCTAACGCGGACGCCGTGAACGTATAGAACGCATTGATTCGTCCTTCAAACTTCTTGTCGAGCCCGGAAATAATGTCGGAGATCATGTGGCCCCTGCCCTTGGTTGGATGACGGCTCCAACCTATGGCGCAGGTGCGACAAGATGGTCGCCTCAGAGTTCCGCGCTATTCGAAGAAGTCCTCGTCCAACTCCACAACGTCGTAGCTTTGCTTCACCTGGACGCCCACCCGGTACTTGATCATCAGGCCAACCAGGCGGGCGGAATCGATCAGGATGATCCGGGAGGGGACGTTCTCCGCATATTGCCGTGCTCCGGACGTGAAGGCACTGGTGGTAATGAAGACGCCCCGGGACGCTCCGACGCCGTGCAGCGCGCCCACGAAAGCCTGGATAGTTTCCCGGCCGACCGTGTTGCCGTCAGCTTAGCGTTTGGCCTGGACGTATATCCGGTCGAGCCCCAGGGCATCCTGATCTATTACCCCGTCAACGCCGCCGTCGCCCGATCCACCGATGCGCCGGCCGCGCTGTTCCGCGCCGCCGTAACCCATTTTGAGGAGAAGCTTGACTACAGCTTCCTCGAAGAAATCCGGGTGGCCTTCGCGTAGCCGAGCGAGCAGGGAAACTCCTACTTCTGCATGGATGCGGTTAATGCCATCCTCGATCTGCTCCACAGGCTCGAGTTCTTCGGACACGATAGGTTCCGTGGCAACTGCCTCCGGGAAACCGGCGGCCTTTTCGGACTTGGGCCAGTACTTCGCGAAAATCTCGTGAGCCTGGCTGTAGTTGATGCCCTGAGGATTCTCCTTAAGCCACCGCCTACCCTCATCCATGATGCAGTAATGGCCCTTAGAAGGACGGTCGATCCACTTTGCCCGGGTGACGTGACTGAGGACCCAGCCCATGCGCTGTTCGTACCGAAGCCCGCCAGAATTCAGAGTTTCAAGGCGTGCCGACTCTGAAAGGCCTGCATTGTCAGCGGCCTGATGAAACAGGTCCTTGCGGTGCAGCGTCCTGCCGTCCTCGAGCGCCTGCAGGACCGGGACGATCAGTGCAGGCCAAATCGGAACTTCCGTTGCCACCATTTCCGTCGCCGTTTCAGACATTAGAGTTCTCCCTTGAAGGCGCGGTGTTGAAGCGAAGCGAACAGTGCGTCCAACTCGGCCAAGTGCTTGCGGTGTGCTTCCTTCAAGCGCTCAACGGCGGCAATCCGGATCGCGAAGGTCTGCTGGAGTTCGATTGAAGGGACGGGAATCGACACGGTCAGCAGCTTGGCCTTGGAAATGTTTGACATCGACGCCGCCGCTCCGCCAGCCAAACGTTGGATCGACGCTCGCTTGGTGGGGTAGGACATCACTGCCTGGAGGTACTCGCTCTCAAGGCTTTGCCGGTCGGCAATATTCAGTCGGAAAATCAGATCTGGAAGCAGGAGCTTTGGGCGAGTCTGTCTCACAATTACCACTGCTGCCACCAAGTTCGGCGTGTTTTTTCGGGTAAACAGTACGTCACCCGTCCGGACTTCATAGCGAGCGTCAGGGGCCGTTGTGAGTAGAGCCTTGTTTTCCGTCTCCAGGTAAGTCTGGCTTGTGATGGCGCTGAGCTTGAGAATTCCCCATTCGTCGGTGTCTGCTGGACGGTCCGCGGAAACCGGGCTCGAACCGCTGTCGATCGACGCCAATAATTGACCCAAGGGTTGCTGGTGAGGTGCGGTTGTGGGATCGCCGAACATGAAGTGGAACATCGACTGGGTGAGGGTGTCGAGGTGGGCGAGGGCTTCGCGGCGCTTGGCGCGGAGCTCGTCGGCCTTTTCCAGGATCGCCGCAATTCGCCGCTGCTCGTCGAGTGGCGGTAGCGGCAATTGAATCGTGGCGAGAGCAGTTGGGCTGATGCGAGGGAGGTTGGCCCCTGCCGCTAATCCGTTGACTTGGTCAACAATATGAGCCTGCCGAAGAAAGTGAGCTACGAACATCTTATCCGCAGTAGACCCCACTCTAATTGGCAGGATGTCTGTACTGCAGATACCGCTGAAGGAAGGCACTGCAATCTTCGCTAGGTACGGGCGCAACTTGCCGTAGAGGATATGTCGATCGTCGAACGTGAATTTTCCGCTGGCAAGTTCGCCGTTGTTGACCGTTCCAACGGATGTGAATTCGCCGCCGGAAATGATGTTTTCTAGGCCGACGTACGTTGTCCCGCTAACTATGTCTTCCGGCTTAACCGTTCTGCGGTCAATCGTGGCAATGTCCCCAAGCGAAACGACATTCACTTCAACAGCTCCCGCAGCTCCGCCATGTCTTCAGAAATCTCGGCTTCGAGGCTGTCGAGTGACGCGAGAATATCCTCCGGCTCGGCGTGCTCGATGTTTTCGTGCTCGATCTCCTTGTAGCGGTTCAGCGACAGGTCGTAGTCGTTCGCGGCGATCTCTGCGAGCGGCACACAGAACGACTGGTCCGTGCGCGCCCGCTCAAGTTCCGTCGTCGTACGTTCATTCCAGCGGGTGAGGACGTCGGGGAGGTCGGAGGAGCCGAGCGGGGTGCGCTTGTCGTCGAGGCTGAAGCCGTCGGACTTTACGTCGTAGAACCAGACGTTGTCCGTGCCGCCGGAGTTGGTCTTGGTGAAGAACAGGATGGCCGTTGATACACCTGCGTACGGCTTGAAGACACCGGAGGGAAGTTTCACCACGGCGTCGAGCTTATGGCCCTCTACGAGCGTCTTGCGCAGTGACTTGTGGGCGCCGGTGGAGCCGAACAGCACGCCGTCGGGAACGATGACAGCCGCCCTGCCTCCGGGCTTGAGCAGCTTGATGAAGAGTGCCAGGAAGAGGAGTTCGGTCTTCTTTGTCTTGACGACCTTCAAGAGGTCTTTGGCCACGTTGTCGTAATCCAGGCTCCCGGCGAACGGCGGGTTAGCCAGGATGAGGTCGTACTTCTCTTCCTCTTCAGCATGGAGGTCCGCCAAGGAATCACGGTAGGAGATATCCGGGTTTTCGACGCCGTGCAGCAACATGTTCATGGAGCCGATACGCAGCATTGTTGAGTCAAAGTCATATCCATGGAACTGCTGGTGGTGGAAGAACTTGCCGGTCTCCGCGTTGGTGAGCAGGCTCGGATTGTTGTCCCGGAGGTACTGGACCGCCTGCACCAGGAACCCACAGGTGCCGGAGGCGGGGTCGCAGATCGCCTCCAGCGGCTTCGGGGACGTCATGGCTACCATGAGATCGATGATGTGGCGGGGCGTCCTGAACTGGCCGTTGGTGCCAGCCGAGGCAAGCTTGGAGAGCATGTATTCGTAGAGGTCCCCCTTGGTGTCCTTGCCGTCCATGTTGATGCTGTCGAGGACGTCGAGAACCTGCTTCAGGACGCCCGCGTTCGGGATCTTGAACTGCGCGTCCTTCATGTGGTGGCTGTAGGTAGAGTCCTCGCCGTTGGCCAGCTTGGGAAGTTCATTGCGCAGGAACGGGAAGATGCTCTGGGAAAAGACCGTAAACATTTCGGACTGGGAGAAGTCCTTGAACTTGGACCATCGAAGATCTGAGTACGGACGTCCCTGCGGATCCAAACCTTCAGGAAAGATGGCGTTCTGTAGCGGCTGCCCCAGCAGGTTGGCGCGCTTCTCCTCGCGAGTCTGGTTCTCGTCGAGTCGCTTGAGGAACAGCAGATAGGTAATCTGTTCGATGACTTCCAAGGGGTTGGAGATACCGCCGCTCCAGAACGTATTCCAAACCTTGTCTACCTGGGACTTAATTTCACCTGTGATCACCCATGCGAGTTTAGTGTCATGGGACGACAGCGGCGGGCAAAGACCCCAGCTGTCGGACGGGTGTGTGAAGATTTGCCTTATGGATGATGCAGACCCGAATCTTGCCCTCTACGTCGACGGCGACTCAGCCCTGGTTGCAGGTACGCCCGAAGCCATCACGGAACTGTTTCGAAAACTGGATGTTCCTCCAGAAGCGTCTTCGAAGTTAGGGAGTGCGCTAACGGACATGCTTGCCCTGGCTGCGGGCGTCGCAGGAGCAGTTTCAAATGCCGGCATTAGCGGAAACTCTTTCCAGATGACACCAGAGTCATATGCCCGCTACCTGCAATTGGCGGGTTCGACCAAGGAAAAGTTCGGCATAGTCAGTGGTGTCCTGAGGCAGCCTGACGGAACCATCGACACAGTGGTTGAGCTGGTCGGTTCTACTCCCGTCAATCCTGCTGCTATGGGGAACATCTATGTCTTGGCAGCAACGCTTGCCATCCGGACAGCCATCCACAGCCTGGAGGTGCAACTCGCATCGATCGACGCCAAGCTGGATACCGTCCTCAGAGACACCCGCAATGAAGCTCTCGGCAACATCCAGGGGACCAGCCACATCCTTGGCAAGGCTTTTGGCTACTTTGAAGACACAGGCGTGCTGAGCGACACGCTGTGGGACCAAGTGGCTGGCCAGGCAGCAGTGCTCGCCCAGATGCAGGCGGTGGCGCTGAACCATATTGACGGGATAAGCGAAGGGCTTGAGGCCAGAGGATTTGGGAAACGGCTGGATGCAGCCAAATTCGCTGCATCTGGAGAACTCAAACATTGGCTCATCATCACCGCAGTTGCATTGACCAACATGGTGCGTATGGATTCGCTCGAGATTATTCGCGGAGCTGCCGAAGGAAACGCAGGTCCCCACGCTGAGCATGTTGAGCGCTCCCGCGTGCGCAGGCGCGACGCCACGAAGGCCAAACTGCAAAGGCTTGCTGAAGCTGCTGCTGCGGCGGCCAAAGTCGACATGATGTCCCGCGTAATGAATCCCCTGGAAATGCCCAAGCTGTACGACTCGGTTGCCGAGATCAACAGGCTTCTAAAAGCATTTTCTGACGCCTATGACATGCCCTTGAACGTTGAGTTTCAGCGACGGGAGTGGCACGAGTCGGTCATGGAGCTGGGACAAGCGGCAGGAGCCTCGGTGGCGGGCGCAGTGAGTGTCGTGGCCGGGGGAGTGGCTGCAGCACCTAAAGCGATCGCAGGGGGAGTGGAGGACGGAATCCTGCACGTGGCCCGGAGTATTGAGGAGAGGCGGAAGGTCGAGGCAGACGACTGAACCTATGAAAGCGTGCCGGCCGCGACGCTGTCGGTCCTCCGGCGCCTCTTCGGCCGTTCCGGGAACCTGGGCGGAATCCAGGTCAGCACGGCCGCCAGGTTTTGCCGCCGGGCGCGTAGCAGCGCGGTCCGGTGTATTTGGTGGAGGGCGCAGGCGGAACATACGGCTGGGGTGCTGGCGCGACATAGGGCGCCGGGGCTGGTGCCGGCACCGGCAGATTGCGTAAACGCTCAGCCTCAGCAGCGGCTTTCCGGGCAGCTTCATCTGCTGCAGCTTTTGCTGCGGCTGCCGCAGCCGCAGCCGCGGCCTCGTCTGCGGCCTTCTTCTCCGCCGCAACCCGCTCCTCTGCTGCTTTGCGTTCGGCAGCGGCCCTGGCCTGCGCCGCTACACGCTCCTCCTCGGCCTTTTTCTCCGCCGCTGCCAAGGTGGCTTTCAGGGCCTTCGTATCTTCCGCTTTCGTTTCTGCGGCAGTGATCTTCTTATCCAGGTTCGATACGTGTTTGGCCAGGGTGGCAGTAGAAAGTCCTGCCCACAAAAGGGCCCGCTCCGTTGCTTTGTCCCCGTTAAGGACTTTGCGCAGTGCCTTCGCTGCTGCCACTTTGGCCGCGATGACGCTTGCCGCCGTACCTGCCGCAGCAGAGGTTGTCGCCGGTGAAGCAGCGGTGGCGGTTTCCAGCCCCTTCGTTGTCTCAGTTAACTGAGCCGGAAGTGTGCAGTCGATACTCTCGGAGAAGAGCCCGGTCTTGGACGTTCTGGCTTCTTCGTATGCTGCTGCTACAGGCGGGAGAAACTTTCTGTTGCCACCGTACTCGACTGGAATTCCCAGTCCTTGCTGCGCAATCTTGGCGTTGACCAGGGTCCCGTCGGCAGTGAAGACTCCCGCGAGAGTCCTGCCGTACTTGTCGTGACGCTCGGCATCGAACTCGAGCCTGACCGGGGTCCCCTTTGGGAGCAGATCCTCAAGGTACTTTGAGGCCTCCGGCCCGAGGCACTCGACTGGCTGGTTTGGATCCTTGGTTTCGGGAGTGTCGATGTTCAGAAGCCGGATGGTGTGGTCCCCATTGTTGATGGAAACCACCAGCGTGTCCCCGTCGACCACTCGCATTACCGTGCCAGTACCAGCGTTGGCAGCCGCGCCCGCAGCGAACGATCCTGCCACCAGGCCAGTGGCCGCCAGTGACGCAATGATTAGTTTCTTCATGCCAAGTTCCCCCAAATGCAGCAGGAAACGAGGCCGTTCTAATGCGCTACCTCGGAGAATCCTGAGTGTTTACTCCACTAATGCTCAAGATGAAGAAGCAAGGATTGATCAAGGTTGGATCAAGGTGCGCGCAGTTTTGTGGGCTTGCAGCAGGACTGGGTCTACAGGTGTTGGATGCCTGCCCGCTGCATGGCGTCACGGTAGGTGTCCACGCTCTTGGCCAGCAGCTCTTCCTGCTTGGCTTCGGAAACAGCAAAGGCCCTCCCGCCAAGGGCGGAGGCCTTGTAAATTTTGATGCCGGCGCTCTTCAGCGATGAATGGTAGGTCTTCTCGAACAGGGTGAGGAACGTGGACGCGTCAGTGCCGTGGGCAATGATCGCCGAAACCCGGGAATTGATTTTGAGGAACTGCCGGAAAGGACGCAGGCCGTCGGTCTTCTCCTGGACGCTCAGGGCCGATGGGCTGCCGCTCTCACGGACCCAAGGGTAGGCGTTCCACGGCATGACGTAGCGCGGGTCCAGTTCAGCGAGTTCGTAGATCTGGGTGGCGCGGCGGGCCGCTTCGTCATCGTTGTTGTGTGAGACAAACCCGGATTCGGTCCCCTTGCCGGGGCTGGCCTGGAGGCTGATGATCCTGCATTCATCTTCGTCGTGGACGGGGTCGATGTAGGGGACTGTGGAACCGGGCTTCTTTTCCATGAGTTCATCGCATAGCTGGGTTACCTTCGCGATGTTCGGTTCCTGTAGCAGGGCCTTTTTTTCGTCCCAATCAATCGTCACGATTTCTCCTTGGCAGCGAGGCGTCCAGAATCAGGCGTCCTATGTCACTCTACGCTTTTGCGGGGAAGGGTGGGCACACCGAGTTTAGTCCGGGCGGCAGCAACGGCCCGGGGACATGCTGTTCAATGGATTATGCAGTTCACCAGGAAGGGCCTGAAGGCCGAAGGCTTCGCCGGCTTCCGGCCGATCCAGGACCTCGAAACCATGAGGATCCCGCAAGGAACAGGCCTCTTCGCCGTGGTGGCTCCCGAAGGTTTCCAGCCGCGCTTCCTCACGAAAAGCACGGCGGGCGTGTTCAAGAAGAAGGAACCGTCCCTGCCTGCAGCCGCTCTGGCTGCCGAGTGGTTGGACGGCGTGGTGGTTCTCTACGTCGGAAAAGCCGGGCCCGGAAGCAAAGGGAACCGGGGGCTCCGGCGTCAGATCCAGGAGTTTGTGGATTTCGGGCAGGGAAAGCCGCCCGGGCATTGGGACGGCCGCGCCATCTGGCAGCTTGCCGGCGCCGGATCACTGGCCGTTGCGTGGAAAGAACTCCCGGCGGAACAGCTGAACAGCGCTGAAGCGGCCTACCATTCAGCGTTCGTGGCGGAGTTCGGCCGGTTGCCGTTCGCCAACCTCGTGCAGGCGCGCGCCAGGTCCGGCGCTTGATGCCTCCGGCACGCCTTTCACGCCGGGCCGCGTAAACGCTCCATCTCGCGGCGGTCCTTTTTGGTGGGCCGGCCCGCGCCCCGGTCCCGTTGCGGCAGGCCGAGCGCCGGCAGGACAGGACGCGGGGGAGTGTGGTCGGTAAAGCAGTGCGAGGCCGCCTCGGCCCCAACGCGTTTGGCGATCAGCCGCCGGACCTCCAGGATGCGCTCGTACCCGGACATGCGGACGGTGACGGTGTCGCCTGTAACCAGGGTCGCCGACGCCTTCGACGGGCTTCCGTTCAGGCGGACATGCCCTGCCCGGCAGGCTGCAGTGGCGGCCGATCGCGTTTTATAGGCGCGGATGGCCCACAGCCAGGCATCGATCCGGACACTGGCGGGGGAGGCAGGGAGACTGGTCATGATTGGCACCGAGTATAGCCCCGGGGCCGGTCACTCCACCGTCACGCTGACCCGCTGCACCACGTTGTTGCCCATTCCCTGGTAGTTCCAGTTCTGCTCAAGTGGTTGGGTAGCGCCCGTGATGTCCGTGGCACTGCACGCCAGGACGTGCTCGCCCGGGTCGGCCACCCAGGGCAGGCTCCACCTCCGCCACGCGAACCCGCCAAGGGGCTTGTCCAGGTGGGCCGGCAGCCAGGTGCCGTCAATGCCCACCTCGACGGCGGTCAGGGCACCCTCCCCTGACCACGCCCTGCCTTCCAGCATCACCGGTCCCGGGCGAAGGAACCGCCGCCGCGTGAAGAAGTCCGGAACGCCCGGCGGGACCATCAACGAACGCACCCTGATCCGCGTAACCGGCGTGCCGACGTCGTCCGCGGTGCTCTGGTAGCGGTAGGCAGGCTGCTGCTGGAACCCGGTAAACGGCGCCCGGACCACGTCGATGGACTGCAGCCACTTCACGCTGGCCATGCCGTACCAGCCCGGCACCACCAGCCGCAGCGGGTAGCCATGCTGCGGCGGCAGGTCGGCGCCGTTCATCTTGTAGGCGAGAACGACGTCGGGACGCAGCGCTTCGCGGATCGGCAGGCTCCGCGCGTACTGCTGCGGGACGCCGCCCTGAACCCCCGCATCGGCCCCGGTGAAGACCACCTCCACCGCATCCGGCAGCACGCCCGCCTTGCCAAGGAGATAGGCCAGCGGCACGCCGGTCCAGTACGCCGTACCCACAGCCTCCAGCACCCAGGGTTGGCTCACGGGCCGCGGCTCCAGGAGCGAGCGGCCGTTGCCAGCGCATTCGAGGGTGACGGGCACGGTGATGGCCGGATCCCTCCGCAGCGCCGCCATGCCCAGCTCCAGGGCGCGCTCCACTGCACCCCCAATCCGCAGGTGCCAGGAGGACGCATCGAGATCCGGAATGTCGAAGTGCGTCAGCACATAGTGAAGCCCGGGCGGTGTCACTTCGCGGCGGAGCATCTCGAGCGGCAGGGAGTGGTTGCGGGCTGCGAGCTGCAGCTCCTCGCGGGTGAGTGGATCCGATGTGGGCTGCGCGCCGGGCGCTCCAGCAGTTGCCTGTTCCGCCGACGGTTCCCGGGTGGGCTGCTGGTTGCTGTAGTTCATGGCGACGCGATTCTGGTAGCGGAGTTTGAGGGACGCCCCCGCCAACAGGTCTACGCCGGGACCACCCGCGCGTCAACGAAATTAAACCAGCTACAGCACCGGCCGGGTCAGGAACCCGGCAAGGCTGATGGGGTCCTGGCCGGTCAGCCCGTGGACGTCCGGCGACAGCCCCGCCATCTCGCCCGCTGCCATCGCCGTATAAGTGCTGACCCACGCGTCCAGCTGCCACTGCGGAGCACCGTAGGACGCCCGTGAGGCGTAGGCTTCCTCCACCGTCTCCGGGTGGTAGCTGATGCTGCGCCCGGTCCCGGTGCTCAACACCTCGGCCGCCTGCGCCATGGTCAGTTCCTCCGGGCCGGTCAGGTCGTAGGTCTTGCCCTTGTGGATGGCTGGATCCCGCAGCACTGCGTGGGCGCAGCGGGCAACATCCTCCCGTGCCACGCCCGAGAACACCCCGTCACCGGCAGGGCCGCGGATCACGCCGTCCCCGCCGGCCAGCAACGGCAGGAAGTCCAGGTAGAAGTTGTCCCGCAGGAAGGTGTAGTCCATCCCGGACGCCTTGATCCGCTCCTCCGTGGCGAAATGGTCCCTGGCCAGGGTGAAGGTGGCGTCCGGCGCGGCCCGGTAGAAGGACGTGTACACCACGTGCTGCACCCCGGCATCCGCAGCGGCATCAACAAACGCATAATGCTGCTGCAGCCTGTCTTCGGCCTCCGCTGCGGACACCATGAACAGGATTTCGGCGCCGTCCAGGGCCTGCCGGGACGCGGCGCCGTCCCCGTAGGAACACACCACCGGATGGGCGTCATCCAGTTGCGGTGCCCGCGCGGCGTCGCGCACCAGCAGGCGCTGGGCGAAACCGGACGTGGCAAGCTGCCGCGACAGCATTCCGCCCAGGCCTCCCGTGGACCCGGTGACCGCGAGCTTCGGCAGTTCCGACGGGGACGCCACTTACGCTTCCCGCGTGGCCGGCGACTTGGTCTGGGCAGGATCCCGCTCAGCAAGGCCGCCGACGGCGTCGTCGATCTTCTTCAGCACCTCCGCTTCGAGCTTCACGCCGGCGGCAGCCACGCTGTCGGCGATCTGCTCGGGCCGGGAGGCGCCGACAATGGCGGAGGCAACGTTGGGGTTCTGCAGGACCCAGGCAACGGCAAGCTGCGGCATGGACAGGCCGGCTTCCTCGGCAATCGGCTTGAGTTCCTGCACGGCGGCCAGGACGTCGTCGCGCATCCAGCGCTGGATCATCTTGGCGCCGCCCTTTTCATCCGTGGCGCGGCTGCCTTCCGGGGCGGGCTGGCCGGGCAGGTACTTGCCGCTGAGGACGCCCTGGGCCATGGGCGACCAGACGATCTGGGACACACCCAGTTCTTCCGACGCCGGGACCACCTCGGCCTCGATCACCCGCCACAGCATGGAGTACTGCGGCTGGTTGGAGATGAGCTGGAAGCCCAGTTCCTTTGACAGCTTGTGCCCCTCGCGGAGCTGGTCCGCGGTCCACTCGCTGACACCGATGTACAGCGCCTTGCCCTGCCGGACGATGTCCGCGAACGCCTGCATGGTCTCTTCCAGCGGCGTTTCGAAGTCGTAGCGGTGGGCCTGGTACAGGTCCACGTAGTCCGTCTGCAGCCGCCGCAGAGAGCCATTGATGGACTCCATGATGTGCTTGCGGGACAGGCCAAGATCGTTCTTGCCCTTGGGCCCGGTGGGGCCGAAGACTTTGGTGAAGATTTCCAGGGACTCGCGCCGCTCATCCTTCAGGGCCTGGCCCAGGACGGTTTCCGCGGCGGTGTTGGCGTAGACGTCCGCAGTGTCAAAGGTGCTGATGCCGGCGTCGAGGGCAGCCCGAACGCATTGGGTGGCAACGTCGTTTTCCACCTGCGAGCCGTGCGTCAGCCAGTTGCCGAACGTAATTTCCGAGACTTTGAAGCCGCTGTTTCCGAGGTATCTGAATTCCATGGGTTTCACGCTAACCCAGATGGTTGCTCAGGGTAAGGGCTCTGCCGTTCTCCCTTACGGCTGGGGGTGCGCGTCCTGCGCCTGTTCCCTGAGCACCTGCTGCTTGCCCGTCAGGGAAACCAGGGATCCGGTATCCAGCGGCGGCACCGGATGGGGCGGCTGGGGCTTCTTGAAGGATCGCGGCAGCTCATGCGGCGGCCGGTGGTTGTGCAGGGCGGATTCCACCAGCGGGGCCACCTCGGCCACCTTGTCGGCGGGCACGGCCGGGTCCGGAAGGTCCCGCACCGACAGTTTGATTTCGGGCGCGGCGGCCCGTGCCCTGGCCTGGGCGCGCTTGTCGGCCTCGGCGACGGCGGAGGCCCAGTCTTCAGCGAGGACCGGCGGCTCGGGCCGGGCGGCGGCAAGCTTTGGATGGCGTACGACGGCGGTGCGCAGCGACTCTTTCAGTTTGTCCGGCTTCAGCGCTGCGGCCTTTGCCGCCAGCGGCTTGCGGGCCTGGGCCGGCTGTGCGGATGGACCGGCAAACCGGGCCAGTTTCCCCTTCCGGGGGACCCGCCCGAACAAGGCCATCAGAATAATGGCGGCAAGGCGCCCCATGCCCGCGAGGACCAGGGTGATGACGCCGAGCAGGAAGAGGACGCCGAACATCATGAGGGCCACGCCAACAGTGCCCAGGAAGGTCAGGTTGAGGACGAGAGTGTCCGGGTTCTCCACGTCTTCTCTCCTCTCCAGCCAGCATCCTGGGTCCGCTCCGGGCATCCGGTGCCGGGGGCAAGCTCCTTCTCCACCATACGGATTTTTGTTCGGCCATGCCGCCGCGGCCCGGGTCGGGTCCGAGGTTGTAGCGAAGCTGTTACCCGATATGACAGCATCACCGGGTGACCGAACTGAATGAGTCCGCAAACTGTGTGTGCCTGTCCGGGGAGCCCTACGCCGAATGCTGCGGAAGGTTCCATTCCGGCCGGGCGCTCGCTGCCACGGCAGAACAGCTGATGCGGTCCCGGTACAGCGCGTTCGTGCTGCTGGATGAGGACTACCTGTTGCGGACCCACCATCCATCCACCGCACCGGCCGGCCTTGACCTGGACCCGGCGATGCAGTGGCGCCGCCTGGACATCCTGGCCACCAGCGGAGGCGGACCTTTCGATACCGCCGGCACGGTGGAGTTCAAGGCGTACTACCGGCACGGCAGGGAGCGGGGGGTCCTGCACGAGAACAGCAGGTTCGTCCGGGAGCACGGCCGGTGGCTTTACGTCGACGGCGACATCCTCGCCTGACTATTGCTCGTCGTCGTAAAACTCGCTGTCCGGGGTGAAACCGGCGCGGTCAACCTTCCGGTGGAACCGCATGCCCGCCAGGCCGCCGAGCACCGCGCCAACCAGGGCCACGGCTGCCACCACGATTGCGGCGATGATGCTGGTGGTGGTCAGCTGGCCTTCATTGATGGGGATGCGCGGGAAGCTGTTCAGGTTGGCCAGGACATTGAACTGCTGGCCAGCCACAACTCCCAGGATGGCCACCACGACGGCCGCGATCAGCGCCCAGATCCACACCATGAGCCCCTGCTTGGCGCCGTTGAAACGGGCCATCCTGCCGGCCACGTAGCCGCCGCAGTAATAGGAGAGGAACAGGATCACCAGGAGCACGATGATGCCCACCAGCCCCACGGTGCCGGTGTTTTGGGCGGCCTGGTTCACGGCCTCGTTGACGTCGGTGTTGCTGGCAAGCCCTACCGCGGTCCCGGCAGCTGCCACGAGCGCCGTCAGCAGCACGGCCATCCCGGTGGCGGTCAACCAGCCAAAGAACGCCGAGCCCACCTTGATGCCGCCAAACCGCTCCTTCTGGCGCGCCACCGCGGTTTCCCGGTTCGCCAGCGTGGGGTCTGACGCCGGCCCCACCACCGGCGTGGCCCGGGTGGGGGAATGCTGGTATTCCCGCTCCGCCGAGGGTGCAGTGGAATAGTCCCTTTCCCGTGGGCGTGTGGGCGCTTGGTCCATTGAGCGCGTGGCGGCATCGTCCGCGGCTGCGTCCCGGTAGCTTCCGCTTCGGGTGGTTTCGTCCTCCCGGGCGCGGCGGGGAGGCAGGTTCTCTGGGTCCGTTGAGCTGCTCATGGTTCAACTCAACCACCCGCCCCCGACGATAGCAAGCGTGCTTACTATTTCGTGACCTGCGGTTTTACCGGTATTTCCGGTGCAGGTCCTCCTTTTTGGACGGCCCCGGCGAGGCATCGGCAATCCACGGGCCGGTGCCTTCGGACGGGTCCAGGACCCCGGCCTCCAGCCAGGTGTAGTCGCCGGCGAGGACCTTGCGCGTAAGTGCCTGGTCGGCGTCGTCGGTGTTCCGCCACAGCTGGTCGAAGTACTCGTCCACCCGCACCCTTGCCTGTTCGCAGTAGGCATCGGCGAGCTCGTAGGCGCCGGCGGCCTTTTCGGGGGAGGTCTTCAGCAACATCTCCGCGCGGGAGCAGCAGGCGGTCATGGCGAAGAGCTCGGCACCGATGTCCACCACGCGGCCCAGGAATGCCTGTTTCCGCTCCAGCTTGGCCTGCCAGCGGCCCATCCCGTAGAAGGTCTGGCGGGCCAGCCGGCGGGACGAGCGCTCAACGAACCGGAGATGCTTGGCCAGCCTGCCGAACTCCGCATAGGAGCGGGGGTCCATCCCGGCGCCGGCCACCAGCTTGGGCAGCCATTTGGCATAAAAGCCGGAGGCCCCGACGGCGGCCTTGGCTTTGTCGGCCAGGCTTGCATCCAGGGACGCGAGGTCGCCCGCGGCGGCCAGGTGCGCATCCACGGCTTCCCGGGCGATCAGCAGTCGCATGATCTCGGAGGACCCCTCGAAGATCCGGTTGATCCGCAGGTCCCGCAGCTGCTGCTCCGCCGGCACCGCACGTTCACCTCGCGCGGCCAGCGACTCAGCCGTCTCAAACCCGCGTCCGCCCCGGATCTGGACCAGCTCGTCAGCTATGCGGCAGCTGATTTCCGTGGCCCAGAGCTTGGCGAGCGCGGCCTCGATCCGGACATCCTTCTGCCCGGCGTCGGCAAGTTCCGCGGAGAGTTCGAACACGGCGTCCAGCGCAAAAGCCGACGCCGCGATGAAGGCGATTTTCTTGCCCACAGCCTCGTGTTCGCCCACCGGCCTGCCCCATTGGGTGCGGGCGTTGGACCATTCGCGGGCAATCTTCAGGCTCCAGCGGCCCGACGCCACACACAGCGCCGGCAGCGCCAGACGGCCGGTGTTGAGTGTGGTCAGGGCGATCTTCAGGCCCTGGCCCTCCCGGCCCAGCCGGTTGGCGGCCGGCACCCGCACCTGATGGAAGCGGGTGACCCCGTTCTCGATGCCGCGCAGGCCCATGAAGGCGTTGCGGTTTTCCACGGTGATGCCCGGCGAGTCCATTTCCACCACAAACGCGCTGATGCCGCCCTTGTGCCTTGTGCCATCCGGATCGGTGTGCGCGGGGACAACGGCCATGACCACCACCAGTTCGGCGATCACCCCGTTGGTGGTCCAAAGTTTCACGCCGTCCAGAAGGTACGCGTCGCCGTCGTCCGTGGGCGTGGCCGTGCTGCCCATCCGGGCGGGGTCGCTGCCCACGTCCGGTTCGGTGAGGAGGAAGGCGGTGACGGCGCCGGCGGCGCACCGGGGCAGGTACTCCCGCTTTTGCTCGGGCGTGCCGAAGACCTTGACGGGTTCAGGCACGCCGATGGACTGATGTGCCGAGATCAGGGCGCCCAGGCTGGGGTGCACGCTGCCCAGCAGGGCCAGGGCGCGGCCGTAATAGACCAGGGAGAGCCCCAGCCCCCCGTATTCCTCCGGGATCTTCATTCCGAAGACGCCCAGCTCCGCGAGGTCGTTGATGTATTCGTCGGGGATTTTGGCATCCCGTTCAATGACCTGCCCGGACATGGTTTTGGCGAACTCCGTGAGGCGGGCCATGAACTCCTTGCCCTTTTCCACGGAGGCGGGGTCCGGGGCCGGCCAGGGATGGACCAGGCCAAGATCGAAACTGCCCAGGTACAGGCCCTTGGCGAAGCTGGGGCGGTCCCAGCCGGATTCGCGGGCTGCCTCGGCAACGGCGCGTGCATCTTCAGCGGTTGCGCCGGCGCCGATGTTGCCGGCGGGGACGGGGGTTTCTTCAGCCGGGGCGTCTTTGGCCTGGCTGTCAGTTGCGGAGGTCATGGGTTATCTCCTAGGCCGGATTGGCCGGTGTAGCCATGGATCCGCCGGGTTGGAGAACCCTTCAGCTGTCCCTCAAGATTACCCGCGGGTAGGTTCCGGTGCTAGGGGCGGGCTGGCCCTGGAAATCGCCGGGCAGGTCCACTGCGGAGGCGCGATGGACCAGCCTGTCCCAGCCTGCGTTGATGCCGTGGACCACGGCCAGGAGCGTAGTGGACACCACCACCCAGGTGAACTTCCCTGCCCCCAGCACGGCCAGGGCAATAAGCCCGGCGGTGAGCACGAAGGCGGCCAGGATGGCGCCGAATACCAGTGTCCCGATGAAGACCAAGGTGGCTGTTTCCACTGAGCTTAGATCGAACTGCATGAATCCCCCTGCTGCGACGTTGCTTTGCATAAGACTGCTGTGGCGAAGACCAGTAGCAGAAGCGTAGGGGGACAGCCGCACAGCCAGCCAGAGCAGGATGGGGCAGAAGTGACTCTTGATACGGGATTGAAACACTACCGGCAGGTAGGTCACGGAGTGGTCGCGGCGGCCTGCGTTAACCTTGTAGTTGGCAGTTTTCCGGCCGGTCCCTCGCGTGCCGCCCTGCCAAGCCCCTGCCCAACAGCCAAGGAGAGTGCGTGCCCCGCTCCGCCAGGTCATCCGCTGACGCCATCAGCGCCCGGCTCCGGGACCTCGAACTCCTCACCAAGGGACCCGCGTGGGCCCTGACGCGTTCGGCGCCCTGGGTGATTGCCGTGCTCCAGGCTTCCTTTACCCGTACCCGGCCACAGGTTCCGCTCGAGGAATTCCATGCCGACGTCGACTCCTTCCTTGAGGAGCTCCGGCGCCAGGATCCCGGGCTGGGAGGAGGAGCCAACGGAAAGGCCTTTGGTGACGAGTGGACCCGGCGGCAGTTCCTGACCCGGCGGAACCAGTCAGGCCGGATTGTCTACGAGGCCACGGAGCCTGCGGCGCGTGTGCTCGCCTTCCTGGACAGCCTCTCCAGCGAGCGGTCAACTCTGAACGGTTCACGGCTGGGCACGCTGCTGGGGGACGTGGAAAAGCTCGCCAACGAGACCAACCCGGACCAGAGCGCCCGGCTCGAAGCCCTGGAAGAGGAAATCGAAGAGCGGCAGCAGCTGATCCAGGACATCAGCACGGGGGAGTTCGACGGCCTGCTCGATGACGACGAAGCCGTGGAGGCCGCCGGGAACATCCTGGACCTGGCCGCCAGCCTCCCCGCCGACTATAAGAAGATGCGTGACCGGATCGAGGAACTGGTGGGCGAGCTGCGCAACCAGATCATCGAGGAGTCGCTGACCAAGGGCGCCACCATGGCCCAGGTCCTGGAAGCGGACAAGCGGCTCCGCCAAAGCCCCGAGGGCAGGACGTTCCGGTCCTTTACCGCCTTCCTGGAGGACCCGCAGCAGCAGGTGAGGTTCCGGTCGGCCATCGGGGAGGTCCTGAGCCGCCAGTTCGCCGACGATCTCTCGCCGGACGACCGTGAGACGCTCAAGAACCTGGTGGCCGAACTCCGCCAGCAGCACAGCCAGATCCAGCGCATTTACGGCAAGCTCAGCGAGAGCCTCAACACCTACGTCCAGAGCGACGACTTCCGGCAGTCGGTCCGGCTGCGGCAGGTCCTGCGCGAGGCTGAGCAGGCCATCCGTTCCCTTCCCTACGAGCGCGAACGCCCCGGGCTGGTTCCCGGCCCTGTCCTGTACAACGCCGGGTTCGAGTCGCTGTCCATGGTGAAGCTCTTTGACCCGGACGAGTTCGCGGCGCCACCCCGGCTGGCCGATCCCATCGCCTTCACCGACTCGGACCGGGTGCGCTCGCCGAGGACCGGCAAAGCCAGGCCGGACGTGGTCCGGTCCGCCATGGCAGGGGCTGCCACCCTTGCCGACGCCTGGCAGCAGCTGCCGCCGGAAGAGCAGCACATCAACACCATCCGCGCGCTCCTGTCGGAGGCCCTGCACGCCGGGGCCGACTTCGACCGCGGCGCCTGGGATGGCCTGGACTTCGAACAGATCGACGGCTCCACCCGCAGGGCCTACCTGCCCGTGGTTACGCTCGCAAAGGATTCAGATGACTGAGGAAATCACGACGACGGCCGTTGAGCACCCCTTCACGGTGTCACCCCGCGACACGTTCGTCGACGGCGCCGCCCTCTTCCCCGGCGATACCGGCGTGCTGTCCATGAAGGTGCGGCAGGCCCTGGTGAAGCTCCTCAAGGGGCCGTACATCGACGGCGGCCGGGACGAGAAGCTCTGGACCACCCTGCTGGACAACCAGGTGATCCTGCGCAGCCGCCTGTCCGAGCTGTTCCTAACCCTCCAGCTGGACCACGAGCGCAAGATCGCGGTCCTCCGCCCCGTGGATCCGGACGTCATCGGGGGAAGCGCCCGGTCCAGCATCCTGCGCCAGCAGCGCGCCCTCAGCCGGGTGGAAACCATCGTGCTGCTCCGGCTCCGCCTGCTGCTGGACCGCCACGTCACGGCCCAGACCGATCCCACCATCACCCGCGAGGAAATCACCGACCTCGTGGCGCACTACCAGCCCGCCGGCCAGCAGGACGCCCTCCGCGACTCGGACGTGGTGACCCGGGCCATCACCAAGCTCCTGGCCCGCCAACTCCTGCTCCCCACCGGACTGGACGACGTCTACACCATCTCCAACGCCCTGCCCCTGGCCCTGCCGTTCGAAAACATCGGCGACATCCCGGCCCACATCGAAGCCCTGGTGGCGGCAAGCACCGATCCCACCGGTACCGAGGCTCTGATCGACCTCGACGGTGCCTCGCGGGAAGAGGACGACGACGACGCCGATGCCGCCCCCGCCCCTTCGCCGGGCAGCATTCGTCCTGCGGACGATGCGCCCGGCTCCGGTAGGCCCGATGCCACTCCCTGGGCGGCATCGGCGTCGTCTCCCTTGGGCGCGGAACTTGCCGGCCCAAGCGGTGACACCGGGGACATGCGGCAGCGTGCGTCTAAGCGAGGAACGAGCGAGCACGCCGAGCATGTGTCCGGTGGCGGCGCGAACGGAACCACGACTGAGGTAACCAAATGACTATCGCGAGCATGCTCCCCTTGGGTGACGTGACGAACCCGGGACAGATGCGGCTTGCGTTGGTGCAGGTGGTCAACTGGGGGACGTTCCACGGCGCGCACACCATGCATGTGGACCGGAACGGAACCCTGCTGACGGGCAACTCGGGCGTGGGCAAGTCCACGCTGTTTGACGCGATGCTGCGGGTCTTCGATGCCCGGCCGCGGTCCAATGAGGCGGCTGCCCAGCGTTCTGGCGGTGCCGTGGAGGACAAGCGGACCACGTTCACCTACATGCGCGGCAAGGTGGGAGACAAAGCGGTGGGGGAGGGCTCGGCGAGTGCGTTCCAGCGCCCGGGTGCCACGTGGTCCGCCGTCGCGCTGACGTTCGACAACGCCGCGGGCACGCGGGTGACGGTCTCGGCCTTGTTCGACCTGCCCAAGAACGGCACGGAGTCGAGCGTGGGCCGGTTCTACCTGATCGACACTGTGCCCCTGGACCTCGAAGCAGTGGAGGGCATCGCCGACAAACGCTTCACCAAGGGTGCCCTGGAGGCCACCTTCCCTCACGCCCAGGTCTTCGACGTGCACAAGGCCTTCGCCGAACGGTTCCGCCGGCTGCTGGGGATCAGCTCGGACCAGGCACTGCCCCTGCTGCGCGTGATCCAGGCCGGCAAGGGGCTGGGCGGCAGCGTCAACACCTTCTTCCGGGACCAGGTGCTGGACGCTCCGGCAACCCTGGCCGCCGCCGATGACGTGGTGGAGGAATTCAGCAACCTCATGTCCATCCGGCAGCGGCTGGAGGATGTCCGGCAGCAGCGCGACCAGTTGGCGCCTGTTCCGGGACTGAACCGGGAGTATGCGCAGTCCCTGCTGGATGCGAACCGGCTGCGGGAATTGGTCGGCGAGGAGTTCGAGGCGTACCGCCAGCAGCTCGCCGTTACGGTCCACCAAAAGACGCTGGCCCGTTTCCGGGAGCTGGCGCAGGCGAAGGCCAAGGAACTCGGGGCCGAGCGTGCCGTCCGCGACAACCTGGCCAAGGAACTGCGGCAGCTTGAAACCGACTACAACAACCAGGGCGGCAACGCGATTTCGGCGATTGAGCAGTCGCTGGAGAACGCCCGCGTTGGCCTCAAGCTGCGGCGGCAGGTTGAGGAGGCGGCCCAGCAGGCACTGGCCGACGCCGGACTGCAGCTTGAGTGGAGCGCCGCCGGCTGGGAGCAGGCCCACGAGCAGGCGGCAGCACGGTCGGCCGAGCTGAAGGATGATTCGCAGGCCCTGCAGGAGCTGCGGTTCGAGGCCTTCGACGCCCACGCCGGCCGCAAACGGGAGCTGGCGGCTGCCGAGCAGGAGCTCGTCTCGTTGAAGACGCGCAAGTCCCTGCTGCCGCCGTCGAGCATTGAAAACCGCGCCGCCATCGCCGCCGCAACCGGCGTCCCGGAAGACCGCATGCCCTTCGCCGGCGAACTCATGGACCTTGCCGAAGGCGAGGAACGGTGGCGCCCCGCCGCCGAACGCGCGCTCCGCAGCCTGGCCACCACCCTGCTGGTGCCCGGTGAGCACTTCGACGCCGTCACCCGCTACCTCAACGACCACAGCATCCGGGGCGCGCTGCGGGCGGTGGACGTCTCCAAGCCTCTCGCCGGCGGTGCGCTCGCCCTGGAGGACGTGCGCGACGGCGACCTGCTCACCAAGCTGGACATCCTCGCCTCAGGTGCGGCAGCCGAAGCCGGTGAATGGGTCCGCGAGCGGATCGCCCTGGACTTCGCCTATCAGTGCGTGGAGGACCCCGACGAGCTGGCAGCGCTGGACAAGGGCCTGAGCCTGGGCGGCGTGGTCAAGCGTAACCGGCACACCGTGGAGAAGGACGACCGGTTTACCAGCCGGCAGGACTATGTCCTGGGCTTCGACAATGCCGCCAAACTGGAACTCGTGGCCGGCCAGGTGGAGGACCTCCGGCAGGAAGTGGCCAAGGCCGCGGAACTGGCGCAAAGCCGCGAGGATTCACACCAGGGCATGAGCCGCCAGCTCGACGCGCTGCGGCGGATTGCGGAAGACGACCGACCCTGGGAACAGGTGTCTGCTGCCGTGGCGGCGGACGAGCTGACCCGGATCGACCAGCGGCTCAAGGACGCCCTCGCCGCGCAGGCAGACCTGGAGCCGCTGCGGGCCACCATCGAGGAGATCCGGCAAAAGCACCAGTCCAGCACCGAATCCGCCGCGGTCCTGCAAAGCGAATACAAGGCCCTGGACCGGCAGCTCACAGCTGCGGATTCGCTGCTGGAAGCCGCGCGTGACCGCCTGGCCCAGGCGCCGCCGTCGGACGCCACCGCGACGGCGCTGGAACCTTACTTCATGGAGTTTGGCGACGTGACCGAGATGCACGAGCTGGACAACCTTGCCAACCGGGTCCGTACCGCCCTGCTGGGCGAACTCCACACCGCTGAATCCCGGGGGCAGGCCACGGCGGAGCGGCTCACCCGCATCTTCGAAGGCTTCGTGCGGGAGTGGGGCAGCGCCATCTCGGCGGACCACGGCACCAGCATCGGCGCGGCCAGCGAATTCGAGGCCCGCTACCACGCCATCGTGAATGACGGCCTGCCGGCCCAGGAGGCGGAGTTCCGGCTGTTCTTCAACCAGCGCACCCACGAATCCTTCAGCACGCTGCTGCACCTGCTGGACGAGGAGCGCCGCTCCATCACCAGCCGCATCCTGCCCCTCAACGGCATCCTCTCCCAGGTGAACTTCCACGAAGGCAGCTACCTGGAACTGGACATCAAGCAGACGCTGCCGCCCACCGCAAAGCAGTTCAAGGACGCCATCCAGAACGCTTTGAAGGCGCGCCACACGCGGCCTGGCAGGACGGACGCACCCAAGGGGGAGGGGCCGGACAACGACGACGCCGAGCTCACCGCCCGCTACAAGTCCCTGGAAACCCTGGTCAAGAGGCTTGGATCGCAGGCGCCGGAAGACCGGCGGTGGCGCGCGGAAGTGCTGGACGTCCGCGGCCACCTGTTCATCCAGTGCAAGGAGCACCGGGAAGTCACCGCCCCGGCTGGAGGAAAAAAGAAGGGCGGCGCCAAAAAGACCGAGGTGTTCATGCACGCGGACACCGGCTCCATGTCCGGCGGCGAGCGGCAGCGGTTCACCGCGTTCATCATGGCTGCGGCCCTGAGCTACCAGCTGGGCATCGCCGAGCAGGGCTTCACGACGTACGGCACGGTGATGATGGACGAGGCCTTTGTGCTTGCCTCAGAGGAGTTCGCCGGTGCCGGCATCAAGGCGCTGCACGAATTCGGCTTCCAGCTGCTGCTCGCTGCGCCGGAAAACGTGATCGACCTGTCCCGGCACCTGGGCTCCGTCACCGAGATCCTCCGCGATCGCCGCACCAACCGCTCCGGTGTCCTCACAGCGCCCGTGATCCGGCCGCGGCCGGGCGAAGAAGGTGCCTGGCGGTCCGAGGCGAACCCGGTGGACATCGTCCTGCGCTGAACGGAATCCTGCTATATAACAAATTGATGGATTTATTGCTCCGGCCATGGTGTCCGGTAATTCGGCTATGCCACTCTGGGCTTTACCAACTCACCTCGCCTGAGTAAATCGCATAGGTACTGCAGGATGCTGGGTCCGCACTGTTCCCCGAGAGAACGATGGCGTCCTCTTGAAAGGCATGGCCATGCGCCCATCGCAACGCATTTCATTCCTCCTCGCAGCGAGCGCCGCCGCGGCGCTGTCCCTCGCGGGCTGCGCTGAGGGCCCGGCCGCGGACGGCGGTTCCTCTACGGCTCCTGCCGCCCGGACGACGGCGGCGAGCCCGCCTGCAGCAATCATTCCCGTCGCCACGTCTTCTCCCGCTCCTGCCGGGCCGGTGACCTTCACGTTTGCAGACGGCCGCCTGTCCTTTGCCCACCCCGAGGGGTGGCGCGTGGAGCATGAACAGGTTTCCGCGTCCCCTGCGGTGGAGACTGCGACAGTCTACGATGCCGGCGGCAAGGAGCAGGTGGCCATCTACTACAGCCAGGTTGGCGACGCCACGGCCGGCAACGTCTCCAGGTTCATCCTTGAGACGGACCCGGTGCCGGGATTGATCGGGGCTGCGGTTCCCACACCCAGCTCGTCGTTCTTTGTGGACCACGCTTTTGGTACTGCCACCTACCACATGGGGCTGACCGCGGGATCCCCGATCTCGCCCGACGGGCAGGTGCAATACGGGCTTGTGATGCTCGGGGACCGCATCCTGACCGCGGACGTGCTGTTCACCGGTCCCTCATTCGCTAACGACCAGGCGGCAAAAGATTGGTACTGGGGTGATGAAGGCCGCACCCTGAAAGCATTGCTGATGAGCTTCTCCTACCGCTGACCGCCGGCTGGAAGCCCTCCTCCACTGCGGTGGGGGAGGGCTTCCTGCTGCCCGCCTACTTGCCCTGGACGCGGGCCAGGAACTGCGCCGTGCGGTCCTGCAGGCCCCGGATTTGGCGCTGCACGACGACGGCGGGGTCCGGGTTGATCTCGTTGGCCGGTGGTTCCTTACGGACATTGCCGCAGCACAGGAAGTCGGCGCAGATCAGGGTCCCCACCGTGTTTCCGTCGCGTCCTGACTGGCCTGCCCGCCTGGCAACCCAGAGGAGCACGTCCTCCTTTGAGAACACGTCGCGGCACAGTTCGCACAGGACGGAGCGGTTCTTCCGGGCTCCCCCTTCGGGCGCCCGGAGCATGATCCCCGTGAGGCCTTTGGATCCCGGAACCACCAGGTAACCGCGCAGCGGCATCTTTTCATCGCGCCAGCCCAGGAACTCCAGGCTGTCCCAGTCGAGGGAGTCGAACTTCCTGGGCAGTGTGAGCTTGGCTGCTTCCGAGCGGCTGGCGTTAATGAAGGATGAGCGGATTTGTTGGGGCGTGACTGATTGCATGGCTGAACTTTCGTGAAAGGGTGGGCGGCCCAAAGCCGGGCCAGGTAACGGAGAGTCAGTCAGTCTTCGCGGAGCAGGCCAAAGCGGCCACCCCGCTCTCCATGGCAGCGGCGGCCGGTGCGGCCTTTTGCATGCGCATTGTTCCCGTTGTCCTGTTCCTGTTCAGCGCGCCAGTTCAGCGCTTCCGGTGAAGCTGCCGCCGGACCGGCAAGGCCATCCTGCCAAATGGGGCGGCTGCTGTCCAAGAAGCTGCCGGCGAATGTGCTCTTCGTCACGTTGAAAGGATTAGGTGACAAAAGCGTTGCGTAATCATGTTTTACATAGGTTAGCCTTACTTAAGTTTTCATCAGTCTGATCCAAGGAGCCCCGTGACGTCCCCCCTCTTTCCCGGCCCTGTCTCCACCCGCCGGACACTTTTCTCTTCTGCCGGCAAGGCGGCGTCGGTGCTGGCAGCGGCAGCCCTGACCCTCTCCGCCTGCAGCACGGGCCCGGCGTCGTCCGTCGCCGACGCGGGCAGCCCCAGCAGCAGCGCCCAGTTCCCGGTCACCATCGAGCACGTGTACGGCAAGACCACCATCGAGAAGCAGCCCACGCGGGTGGCGACGATTTCATGGGTGAACGACGACGTCGCCATCGCCCTCGGCGTGGTGCCCGTGGGGGTTCCCAAGAACGAGTGGGGCGGCAATGACAAGGGCTCCACCCCCTGGAAGGACGCGGCGCTCGAAAAGCTGGGGGCCGGATTTGGTTCGGCCAAGGCCCCCGTCCAGTACTCGGAGGCGGACGGCATCAACTTCACCGAAATCGCCAAGCTCAGCCCGGACGTCATCCTCGCCGCCTACTCAGGCCTCAGCGAGGAGGACTACAAGAAGCTCAGCGAGATCGCCCCCGTGGTGGCCCACCCGGAGGTGGCCTACGGAACCTCCTGGCAGGACTCCACCGCCATCATCGGCAAGGCCCTGGGCAAGGAAACGGACGCCGCCAAGCTCGTCTCCGATACCGAGGCAACCCTCAAGGACAAGGTTTCCCAGTACCCGCAGATCCAGGGCAAGAGCTTCATCTACGGCAACCTGGAGCCGGCCAAGGGTGACGGCGTCAACGTCTACACCGCCAACGACAACCGTCCGCGCTTCCTGACCGAAATCGGCATGGCCCTCGCCCCGGTGGTCGCGGACAACTCCAAGGGCTCCAAGGAGTTCTACCTGCCCTGGTCCGCGGAGAAGGCGAACGAGCTGCAGTCGGACATCTTCGTCACCTGGGTTCCCGATGCCTCCACCGCGGACGCCATCAAGGCCGATCCGCTGCTCGGGCAGATCCCGGCCATCAAGAACGGCGCGCTGGTGGCCGATTCGGACAACACCCTGACCCTGTCCATCTCGGCCTCGTCGCCGCTGAGCCTGCCGTGGTCCCTGGACACGTTCCTGCCGCAGCTGGCCAGCGCCGCCGATGCAGTGAAGTAGGCACCCCTTCATGAGTACGACGACGGCACGTCCGGTCGCGGACACCGGCACCGAGGTGCCGGCCAAGGCAGCCGCTGCCCCCCGCCGCGGTGATGCTTCGGGAACGAAGCGCACCGCCTGGCTGGCGGCCGCCGTCGTCGTGCTGGTGCTGGTGGCCGGGGCATCGCTGGCCGTGGGGGCGCGGGATGTTCCCCTTGGCACCGTATGGCAGGCCCTCGCCACGTTCGATCCCACGAACGGTGACCACGCCGTGGTCCAGGCCCGCATCCCGCGCACGGTCCTGGGCCTGCTGGCCGGGGGCGCCCTGGGCCTGGCGGGTGCCGCGATGCAGGGAGTCGCCCGCAATCCGCTGGCCGATCCCGGCATCATTGGCGTCAATGCCGGAGCTGCCCTGGCCGTGGTCACCGGAATCTACGTCTTCGGCGTGACCAGCTTCTCCGGCTACGTCTGGTTCGCCTTTCTCGGGGCCGCCGCTGCCGCCGTCGTGGTGTACCTCATCGCCTCGCTGGGCAGGGATGGTGCCACTCCGGTGAAACTCGCGCTGGCGGGAGCCGCGCTCAGCGCCGGACTGTCCTCGCTCATGAATGTCATCCTGGTCTCCAGCCAGGACACCCTGGACAGGTTCCGCTTCTGGCAGGTGGGCGGCATCGCGGGCCGTGACTGGACCGTGCTCCTGCCCGGACTGCCGTTCCTGGCCGCCGGTGCCTTCCTCGTGCTGCTGGCCGGCCGGACCCTCAACGGCCTGGCCCTGGGGGACGACGTCGCCCGCGGGCTTGGCCAGCGGGTAGGGCTGTCCCGCGCCGTGGTGGCCCTTGGCATCGTCCTGCTGTGCGGTACGGCCACCGCGCTGGCGGGGCCCATCGGCTTCGTGGGCCTGGTGGTACCGCATGCCGTGCGCTTCCTGACCGGCCCCGACTACCGATGGATCCTGCCCTTTTCCCTGGTGCTGGCCCCTGTCCTGCTCCTGGGTGCCGACATCCTTGGGCGGGTGGTCCTGCTTCCGGGCGAAGTCCCGGCCGGCATCATGACCGCCCTGGTGGGTGCGCCGGTGTTCGTATGGCTGATCCGCCGCGGAAAGGGGGCCGGGCTGTGACACTCCTCAAACCCCGCGAAGTGGCACTTGACGGCAATCCTCCGCCCAAACACTGGGGTTATCTGCCATCTCGCGCGGTGAACCGGACCGCCCTCCTGGCCGCCGCCGTGGTGCTCCTGTTCTTCGCGTCCGTGCTGCTGGGCAGCTACACGGTGACCATCCCGGACTTCTTCACCATCGTGGTCAACCATCTGGGCGGCGGTGCGAAGATTCCGGGCGCAAGCTTCATCGTGATGGAGAACAAGCTTCCGCGGGCCGTCACCGGCACCATGATCGGAATCGCCTTCGGGCTGGCCGGCGCACTGTTCCAGACCATGCTGCGGAACCCGCTCGCCAGCCCCGACGTCATCGGCATCAGTTCCGGCGCCAGCGCAGCCGCCGTGACCGCGATTGTCATTTTCGGCGCCTCCGGTGCTGTGGTTTCCGCGGCGGCGCTGGTGGGCGCGCTGGCCGTGGCCGCCCTCATCTATGGGATCTCCAGCGGCGGGGCTTCCCGCGGGACCGGGCGGGGGAATGCCGCGGGAAACCGTTTGGTCCTGGCCGGTATCGGGATCGCGGCCGCCCTGCACGCCGTGGTCAGTTTCCTGATGACCCGCGCCGACATCCGCACCGCCGCCGACGTCCTGGTCTGGCTCAACGGATCCCTGAACTCCGCCAACTGGGACCGCGCCGGAGTCCTGTTCCTGGCGCTCGTGGTGCTGGTTCCTGCCGCCGCGGTCATCGCCGGTCCGCTGCGCATCCTGGAACTGGGCCACGATGCCGCGGCCGGATTGGGGGTCCGCGTCAATGCGGCCCGCCTGGCATTGGTGCTCATTGCGGTGGCGCTCGCGGCCGTGGCGACGGCGGCTGCCGGGCCGGTCTCATTCGTCGCCTTCCTCGCCGGTCCCATCGCCCGCCGCTTCGCCGGCAAAGCCAGCCTGCCGGCGTCGGCCCTGGTGGGTGCCCTGATTGTGTTGGCGGCGGACTATGCCGCCGCCAACCTCGCCCCGCTGTTCCTGGACGGCACAGTCCTGCCGGTGGGTGTGGTTACCGGCGCGCTCGGCGCCCCGTTCCTGCTGTGGCTCCTGGCCACGGCCAGTCGAAAGGATGCCTGACGTGGCAGTTCTCGAAGCCCAGGACCTGACGCTCACCTACGGCCAGCGCTGTGTGGTGGACGGGCTCAGTGTCCAGATTCCCGCGGGCAAGGTGACCATGATCGTGGGGGCAAACGCCTGCGGAAAGTCCACCCTGCTCCGCGGACTGTCCCGGCTCCTGAAGCCCTCCGGCGGCGCCGTGACCCTCGACGGCAGGGACATCCATACCCGGCCCGCCCGCGAACTGGCCCGGACCCTCGGCCTGCTTCCCCAGCACCCCACCGCACCGGACGGCATCACCGTCCGCGACCTGGTGGGACGCGGGCGCTATCCGCACCAGGGCTTCTTCCGGAGCTGGAGTGAAAAGGACGACGCCGCCGTGCAGCGTGCGCTGGAAGCCACCGGAACGCTGGACCTGGCCGGGCGCGACGTGGATGAACTGTCCGGCGGCCAGCGGCAGCGGGCCTGGATTGCGATGGCCCTGGCCCAGGAAACCGACGTCCTGCTGCTGGACGAACCCACCACCTACCTCGACATGGCCCACCAGGTGGAGGTCCTGGACCTGCTGACGGACCTGAACCGCAGGCACGGCACCACCGTGGCCATCGTCCTGCACGATCTGAACCTCGCCGCGCGCTACGCCGACAACGTCATCGCCATGAAGGACGGTGCCGTGGCGGCAGTGGGGTGCCCGCGCGAAGTGGTGACGGAAGAGCTGGTCCGCGACGTCTTCGGCCTGGAGAGCCGCGTCATCCCGGACCCCGTCTCGGCCACCCCGCTGATCATTCCCATTGGCCGCCACCACACCCCAGCCAACGAACTGGAGCTCGTCCCATGAAGACCCGCAACAACGTTTCCACAAAAACGATGAACACTGAGCCCATGACCCTGGCGTTCGACGTCACCGTGACATCGGTGCAGGAACTCAGCCCCAATTTCAGGCGGATCACGTTCGGCGGATACGCGCTGCGGGACTTCGGCGTGCACGGCGACACGCTGGACCTGCGGATCAAGCTCATGATTCCCTCCCTCGCGGCGGACGGCACACCGCTGCCCCTTCCGGTCTTCAATATGGCCGAGGCCGGCTGGTACCGCGAGTGGCTGGCCATGGACCCTGCCGTGCGCGGCTCCATGCGCACCTACACCGTCCGCAACGCCCGGCTGGACACCGTGTACCCGGAGATCGACGTGGACTTCGTGATGCACTTCGACGACAAAGGGCACGGGGGACCGGCAGCCAACTGGGCCCTCAATGCGAAGCCGGGTGACGCCATCACCATCGTCGGCCCCAACAACCGCGCCGCCCATTGCGTCACCGCGGAGACCTACTCCGGCATCGAATGGCGTCCCGGCCTGGCCCAGCGCATCCTGCTTGCCGGCGACGAGACCGCCGTCCCGGCCATCTCCGCCATCCTCGAAACGCTCCCGCCGTACATGAGCGGGCACGCCTTCCTTGAGGTTCCGCAGGCCGGCGACTTCCTGGAGCTCCAATCCCCGGCCGACATTGAAATCACCTGGCTGGCCCGCGGCGCCGCAATCGGCCGCTCCCGGCCCCACGGCCGCCTCCTGCAGGAGGCCGTGCGCAAAGCCGTCCCCGAGCCGGGCTGGGTGGGCATCAGAACGGACGACGGCGGCGCAGGGCCCGAGCCCGAGGACGTCAACGTGGACACGGACATCCTTTGGGAGACGCCCACCCGCCTGGAGACAGCGGACATCAGCGCCACCAAGAACCCCGGGATGCCCGCCGGCGCCATGCCCTTCTACGCCTGGATCGCCGGGGAAGCAGGCGTCATCAAGGACCTGCGGCGCTACCTGGTCCGCGATGTGGGGATGGACCGGAAACAGGTGGCCTTCATGGGTTACTGGCGGAAGGGCAAAGCCGAAGGGTAACCCGCCCTCCACCGCTCTGAGTCGGCGGGACCGCCCATCCTGCAACGCCCCATCAGATCCTGCAGGTCTTCCTTCGACGCCCGCTCACTTTTGGCCGCCTCACCTCGACGCCCGCGCACTTACTGTTCATCCCGGCGTCGTCCTTGCTTTTCTTTGTGCCGTTAGGTTGGGGCGGTGGCGCGTGATTCCTTGCTTCCTGACTCCGGGCGGCGGGTCTTTGTTGCCCTTGGCGACTCCTTCACCGAAGGGGTGGGGGACCGGGATGAGCGGCTGCCCAATGGCGTGCGGGGGTGGGCCGACCGGGTGGCCGAGAAACTCGCCAAAGCACAGCCGGGGTGGAAGTACGCCAACCTGGCCGTCCGAAGCAAACGGCTGCGGCACATTATCGACGAGCAACTGGAACCGGCACTGCAGATGCGGCCAACCCTGGTCACCCTCTACGCCGGCGGAAACGACATCCTGGACCTGAAGACGGACATGGCAGCACTCATGGCGGACTACGAACAGTTTGTTGCCCGGCTCGCCGGCACCGGTGCCACGGTGGTCCTCTTCACCGGGTTCGACGTCAAGGTCTCCGCGCTCCTGGAGCCGTTGAAGAAACGCAACACCTATTACAACCAGCGGGTGCGGGACATCGCGGACCAGTACGGCGCGGTGCTGGTGGACTACTGGTGCCTGGACGCCTTCCACGACCGGCGCATGTGGGACTCGGACCGGCTCCACATGTCCAAGGCGGGGCACAAATACCTGGCCGGGCAGGTGCTGGACCAGCTGGGTGTGCCGCACAAGATCAAGCCCAGGGACTGGGAGCCGCCGCCCCGGCTGGGCCTGCGCGAGTGGGAGCGCCGCCAGCGGCGCTGGGTCCACGACTGGGTGCTGCCGCTCTTTGGCCGCAAGCTCCGCGGCGTAACGCTGGGGGATACGCTCAGCCCGCGCTGGCCCGGGCCGGTGAAGGTCCCGCGGAAAGGCGGGCTGAAGAAGGTCGCCGCGGAATTGCCCGACGGCGGCAGCCCACCCTAGCTGGTTTGTGCGGGCGGGGTGTCCAACAGGTTTTCGAACCCCGGGGCCACCCGGCCGGCGTGGAATTCCAACACCTCAAAGTCGGCCACGCCGTTGACGTAGAACGGGTCCTGCGCCAGGCTCGCGTCCAGGGTTTCCCGTTCCGATTGCGAAAGCAGCAGTCCTCCGGTGCGGGGGATCTTGCGGCCGGCCGCAATGAAGACGCCGTCGTCGAACGCCTTCTGCAACCAGGCGATGTGGGCGTCGTTGTGGAAGTCCACGATCTCCTGCGGCACGCGGTAGGTGAGGGAGACAACATACATGAGGCCAAGCCTACCGGTGCTGCACCAAGCTACTTGAAAGATCAATCGTAGAATGGAGCCCATGACCGAACCCCGCTGGCTCAACGCTGACGAACGCCGCGCCTGGTTGGCGCTGGTGAGCATCAATACGCTGCTGCCCGCGGCGCTCGACACCAGGCTGCATGCAGCGGGGAAGCTGTCCCTCTTCGACTACACGGTCCTGGCCATGTTGTCCGAGGCCGAGGACCGGTTCCTGCCCATGAGCGAACTCGCTGCGCGCAGCAGCGCTTCACTGTCCCGCCTGTCGCACGTGGTCACCAAGCTGCAGAAGCGCGGCTGGGTGGAACGGCGTCCCCACCCCCACGATGCAAGGGTGACCACAGCACACCTCACCGAGGAGGGCATGGCCACCATCGTCGGGCTGGCCCCGGGCCACGTGGAGGACGTGCGCGACCTGTTCCTCGACGCCCTGACGGAGCAGGATGTGTTGGACCTGGCCCGGATCGGCGAAAAAGTGGTGGGACGCCTGGACAAGGACCACTGGATCCTGCGTGAGACGCAGGCTGACTCGGCCATATAACCGACTGATTGGTTGCTCCCGGCAACGGATGGCAAACTAGCCGCATGGATTTTTCTTCCCGGTTCGTGGCCCTTGGCGACTCATTCACCGAAGGCGTCGGAGACGACGACCCAACACGCCCCAATGGTGTCCGGGGCTGGGCGGACCGGGTGGCAGAGCAGCTCTGCACCGCCGATCCTGACTTCGGCTACGCCAACCTGGCCATCCGTGGGCGGAAGCTCCGCCAGATCCTGGCCGAGCAGGTGGACGCCGCCGTCGAACTTAATCCCACGCTGGTGACCATCTATGCCGGTGCCAACGACATCCTTCGTCCGCGCGTGGACATCGATGACCTCCTGGTGGAGTACAACGACGCGGTCGGGAAGCTGGCGGCCACCGGTGCCACCGTGGTCATGTTCACCGGATTCGATGCCCGGGGTTCGAAGGTCTTTGGCACCATGCGGGGCCGCACCGCCATCTACAATGAGCTGGTCCGGGGCATCGCGGGCGACCACGGCGCGCTGCTGGTGGATTACTGGCGCTTCAGCGAGTACTACGACTGGGGCATGTGGGCGCACGACCGGATGCACATGTCCGCTGCCGGGCACGCCAACATGGCCAAGCGGGTCCTCGAGGTCCTCAAATACGACCACTCCATCGACATCCCGCCGATGTCCCCGGTCCCGGAGTTGAGCGGTGCCGATGCCCTGCGTGCCAACGCCCAGTGGTTCCGCGAGTATGCGGCTCCGTGGGTGGTCCGGCGGGTGACCGGCAAGTCGTCCGGGGACAACCTGCGGCCGAAGTACCCCACGTTCACCCGGCTGTAGGGCGCGCCCCGGCCGTGGCTCAGGCGGGGTGGAACGCGGGTGTCGCCAGCATGGAGCCGTCCGCGCGGATTGCCAGCACGGCAACATCCCAGCGGTCTGTGGCACGGTTCAGCATGGTGCTTCCGCCGGCAACGATTGCCGTGGCCAGGACATCGGCCGTGACAATATCGGCCGCGGCCACGGTGACCTGGACAAACTCATTTCCGCGTCCCACCCGCCAAATGTGCTCGCCGCGCTCGGCGGAGCCGGAGGTGGCAATCGCTGTGTGCCGGCTGCTGCCACCCAGTGCGTAGCCCGTGACCAGGGTCCGGCGGTCTGCCGGGTCCACGATGCCTGCTTTCCAAGGCTCGTTGCTGCCGGGACGGGGCGAGCCGCTGACCAGGCAGTCGCCGCCGGCATTGAGGCACCAATCCTGCCAGCCCAGGGCCAGGAGCGAGGTACCTGCCTCGCGGATTGTATGACCTTTAATAATTCCGGAAAGGTCCAGCACCCCGTCGGGCCGTTCAGGGGTGAAGGCGGCGTCCGTGCGCAGCCGCCATTCATGCGCCTCCGCATACCGCTGGCGCATCTGCTCCGAGGCGCGGCGCAGCGTCAATTCGCCGCGGGCCAGCCTGGCCGCTTCCGAATCCGGGCGGTACAGGCTGAATTTTTCGTCCAGGTCCCGGAAAAGGCGTTCGACGACGGTGGTGGCGGCGGTGAGCTCGTCAAGCCCTGGTTGCCCTTCCGTGGGGGAGCCGATGGGCAGCGTCAAGCCGATGACCGTACCCATGCATTCAAAGGTGCGGGCCTTCAGGATGGGACCACCGGTTGCTGCGCCCACGGGGTTAGAGGTTGGCTGCATCGATGGCCGCCTGGACTGAGGTCAGGTAGGCGTCACTGGTGATGGTGGCGCCGCTGACGGTCTGGACATCGGCCGACTGCGCCGCGAGGACTTTGCTGCGGAGCAGGGGTGCCGCGCGGTTGCTGATCTGGATGGACTTGCCGTCGGTGTTGGTCAGTTGGAGTGCGGTGACGTCCGTGATTTTTCCGTTGGCCACCGTGATCTGGACCTGCACGGGACCGAAGCGGGTCTGCACGGCCGTGCCCTTATAGGTGCCGGAGGCTGATGAGCCGGTTGAGCTGGACGAGCCGGACGAACCGGTCGAACCGGTTGAGCCAGTCGTGCCGGACGCATCTGATCCGGACGCACCCGTGCCGGTCGATCCACCCGACCCGGACGAACCCGTCCCCGTCGACCCGGTGCCCGTTGAACCCGTGGTCCCTGTCGCCGTCGCACTTGAAGCGACGGTACTGATGCCGCCCACCTGCGTGCCCGCCTGCCATCCAGCCACGAGAATCCCGGCGGAGGCCAGCCCCGCTGCGATTGTTCCGCGTATTTTCACCAGTCAAACCTTTCGTGATGGATCTGTTCTTCACGGACGCCGGCCTTCCCGGCATCCGCTATGACATTGGCCGCCCAGGCCGCCGGACCGCAGACATAGACGTCCGCTTCCGCGATGTCAGGCACATAGGAGGCGAGGCTGTAGCCGGTCCGCACGGCGTCCTCCGGAAGCCAGGAGGAGCGGCCGTGGGCCCGTGGCCCAGTGAGGTGGAAGAGCCGGACTCCCCGGGCCTGGCAGAGGTCAAGGATCTCGCGGCCCAGGTACAGCTCCTGGTCTGTGTGGCCGCGAAGCAGGATGGTCGCCTGGCCGGGTGCGAACGGCGTGGTCTCCAGCAGTGCGCGCAGGGGCGTGATGCCGATGCCCGCACCGATCATCACCACCTTGTTCCGGGTCCTTGCAGCCGTGCTGAGTAACCCGTAAGGGCCCTCCAGGGCCACCTTGGTTCCCTTCCGCAGCCGGAGGAGCTGGGCCGAGCCGTTGCCGAGGTTCCGCACGGTGACCCGCAGCGTCCCCTGTCCATCAGGGCCGCGCAGGACAGGCTCGGCGGACAGACTGAACGGGTGCGGATGCCACCACATACCCGGGGCCAGGAAGCGCCAGATGAAGAAGCGTCCGCCCGTGCCTGCCAGCTGGTCCAGCTTCCGGCCGCTCATGACGATGTTCACCACGCCCGGCGCCACGGCATCCACGCGGGCCACGGTCAGCCGGTGCCGTGCCGTGGCCAGCGCCGGCTCCAACACCCGGAAGTACACCAGGGCCGTGCCCGTGTAGATGCAGATGGCCAGCCAGTACCAGCGCTGCCAGGTGCCGGCCGCAAAGAGGCCGCCCACGCTGAACTGGTGGGGCAATGACGTTGCCACCGCGGTATAGGTAAGGAGGTGCACCACGTACCAGAACTCGTAGGGGAACCGACGCCGGACCGCCACCACAGACGTCACCACGACGGCGATGAACAGCGCCGTGGAGACGAATGCCAGCCACATGTCGGGCACCTGGACCCATAGATTGATGGACTCGGTGACCGGATCCAGCCCCTCGGCCATGCCATACCCAATAACGAGCAGGAGGCCGTGAGCCAGGAGCAGGTACAGGGAGGGCTTTCCCAGCTTCCCGTGGAACTCCAGGGCCCGGTCGTGGCCGATGGTGCGGTCAATGAAAGGGATCCTCGCGGCCAGGAGAAGCATGAGCAGGACCAGGTCCATGCCCACCAATCCGGCCACAATGCCCGCTGCAGTGAATGCAGCGGCGGGTGAGGTGATGCTGGTGGCCCCGCCGTCGGCAAGCCAAAGGGCAATCGCAGCGGCAACGGAAGTCCAGGCAATGACCGTCAGGAGATCCGTCCGCAGCATGCGCTGCCGGTACTGGCGGGCGAACCAGCCGCGGGAGGGATTCTTCGGTGCTGGCAGTGAAAGCTCCGGGCGGCCGGAGCTGCTTGCGGCCGGTGATGCCGGCAGGAGCTGCGTCTTCATGCCTCCACGATGCGCGCGGAAACTATGATCCTGCTGTGAAAAAGGGCCAGCCCTGGCTGTGACGTTTTCGCGACCCTTATACACCCTTTGCCGCCCGATTGGTCTTTAATTGCGCCAACTCGTAGACTTGGTAGGCGCTAAGTGCGCGGAGCGTGCGCAATTGCTCCGGTTGCCCGGTAATTTTCTCCAGGGCGGCCGGTAGTTAGGGGCTCAAGTTGCGTGACTAACCGTTGCCCTCACTTACTTTGGGTCGCACTTGGCAGCATGGTCCAGCAGCAGATATGCGGATCATTACTTTCAATTCTTGAGGAGAAGTCATGGCAGCACACTGCCAAGTGACCGGGGCCGAGCCGGGCTTTGGGCACAGCATTTCGCACTCGCACCGCCGCAACAAGCGTCGGTTCGATCCGAACATTCAGAAGAAGCGCTACTGGGTTCCGTCCCTGCGCCGTAACGTCACGCTGCAGGTTTCTGCCCGTGGCATCAAGACCATCGACGTGCGCGGCATCGACGCAGTCGTCGCCGACATTCTTGCTCGTGGGGTGAAGCTCTAGTGGCTAAGGACAAGGACGTACGTCCGATCATCAAGCTCAAGTCGACCGCGGGCACGGGCTACACCTACGTAACCCGCAAGAACCGTCGTAACGACCCGGACCGCATGGTCCTGAAGAAGTACGACCCCAAGATCCGCCAGCACGTCGAATTCCGAGAGGAGCGCTAAACATGGCTAAGAAGTCCAAGATTGCTCGCAACGAGCAGCGCAAGGTCATCGTTGAGCGTTACGCTGCAAAGCGCCTCGAGCTGAAGAAGACCCTGGTTGACGAAAACGCAACCGACGAAGCACGCGAAGCAGCCCGCCTGGGCCTGCAGAAGCTGCCCCGCAACGCGTCCCCGATCCGTCTGCGTAACCGCGACATCATCGACGGCCGCCCCCGCGGTACCTTCCAGAAGTTCGGTATCTCCCGTGTCCGCTTCCGCGACATGGCCCACAAGGGCGAACTCCCGGGCATCACCAAGTCTTCCTGGTAATCCAGCACCGCTGAATCCAGCTGCTTGAGAAGGGCCGGCAACCGTAGGGTTGCCGGCCCTTTTGCTGTCTGTACGCAGGTACCGCAGGCTGTGCGGCAGCACACATAAGGGAATGACGACGGCGGGAGGCGGCCTGGGTGCGTTCATGTCCCCATCCGCCCCGTGATTCCGCGGTCTGGAACCCGGTGGACGGCCGGTTTGCGGTGGGCCAAGAGTGCGTGTATTGTTTTCTAAGTCGCCGCGGGGGAGACAGTGAAGAACTGATCTCCGCGGGGCCAAAACCCCCAAAATCAAAGCCAAAATCTGGTTGCTCTTTAGGGCGCTGGAAACGGGTGGGGAACGATCTTCCGCCGAAAAGAATCCTGAATGATGGATTTGCTTCGGGGTTGGGGATCG